>NC_022247.1:0-5202500 GCF_000463015.1 Variovorax paradoxus B4
AGGTTTTGACAAGTTAGAATGCCGAGCGCCTTCAGCAGAGAATATCCACAATACATATACCAAAAAATGCCCGAGGGTCTCACCATTTTTTCAAGCGCCCATGTCCACTGACGGCATCGGCGAAAGCCTCTGGCAAGCCTGCGTCGACCAACTCGCGCAGGAGCTGTCGGAGCAGCAGTTCAACACCTGGATCAAGCCCCTGACAGCGCAGGTCGCGGACGACCTTTCGCGCATGACGGTGTTCGTTGCCAACCGCTTCAAGCTCGACTGGATCCGGGCCCAGTACGCCGGCAAGATTGCCGCCATGGCCGAGAAGATGTACGGCCAGCCGGTTGCTGTTGAGTTAGCACTTGCTCCGCGAGAAGCACCCGTGCGCTCTACCCCTGTTGCCGTGCTGGCCGAAACCGACGTGCCGCGGGACGTGGCCGGTCCGGGCGAGGAGTCCGCCAACGCCGGCTTCAAGAACCGGCTGAATTCTGGCCTCACTTTCGACACCCTGGTGGAGGGCACGGCCAACCGCATGGCGCGCGCCGCCGCCATGCACGTGGCCGGCATGCCGGGCCACCTGTACAACCCGCTGTTCATCTACGGCGGCGTCGGCCTGGGCAAGACCCACCTGATGCACGCGGTGGGCAACCGGCTCTTGGCCGACCGTCCGGATTCCAAAGTTCTCTACATCCACGCCGAGCAGTTCGTCTCGGATGTGGTCAAGGCCTATCAGCGCAAGACTTTCGATGAGTTCAAGGAGCGCTACCACTCGCTCGATCTGCTCTTGATCGACGATGTGCAGTTCTTCGCCAACAAGGACCGCACGCAGGAAGAATTCTTCAATGCGTTCGAGGCCCTGCTGGCCAAGAAGTCGCACATCGTGATGACCAGCGACACTTATCCGAAGGGCCTGGCGGACATCCACGAGCGCCTGGTGTCGCGCTTCGATTCGGGCCTGACGGTGGCCATCGAGCCGCCCGAGCTCGAGATGCGCGTGGCCATCCTGATCAACAAGGCGCGCGCCGAATCGGCCGAGATGCCCGAGGAAGTGGCCTTCTTCGTCGCCAAGAACGTGCGCTCCAACGTGCGCGAGCTCGAAGGGGCGCTGCGCAAGATCCTGGCCTACTCGCGCTTCAACCAGAAGGAAATCTCCATCGCCCTGGCGCGCGAGGCGCTGCGCGACCTGCTGTCGATCCAGAATCGGCAGATCTCGGTCGAAAATATCCAGAAGACGGTGGCCGACTACTACAAGATCAAGGTCGCCGACATGTACAGCAAGAAACGCCCGGCCAGCATTGCGCGGCCGCGGCAGATCGCGATGTACCTGGCCAAGGAGCTCACGCAGAAAAGCCTGCCGGAAATCGGCGAGCTGTTCGGCGGGCGCGACCACACCACCGTGCTCCACGCGGTGCGCAAGATCTCGGGCGAGCGCCAGCAGCTCACCGAACTCAACCAGCAGCTGCACGTCCTCGAGCAGACGCTCAAGGGCTGATCCCGGATGTCATCAGGAATGCCCCTCGCAACAGCGGAGAATGGCGTCTCACTGGCGGATTCAAAGAGATAAGAGAAGAGGAAGAAGACATGATCGTTTTGAAGGCTACCCAAGACAAGGTCCTCGCCGCGCTGCAATCGGTGGCAGGCATCGTGGAACGGCGCCATACGCTGCCGATCCTGGCCAACGTGCTGATCCGCAAGACCGGCGGCCAGCTGCAGCTGACCACCAGCGACCTCGAGATCCAGATCCGCACCACGGCCGAGCTCGGCGGCGATGAGGGCAACTTCACCACCACCATCGGCGCGCGCAAGCTGATCGACATCCTGCGCACCATGCCGGCCGACCAGACCGTGAGCCTCGAATCGAGCGCCAGCAAGCTGGTGCTCAAGGGCGGCAAGAGCCGCTTCACGCTGCAGTCGCTGCCGGCCGAGGACTTTCCGCTGGTGCAGGAAGCCGCCAACTTCGGCCCCGTGTTCAGCGTGCCGCAAAAGACGCTGAAGGACCTGCTCTCGCAGGTTTCGTTCGCCATGGCCGTGCACGACATCCGCTACTACCTGAACGGCATCCTGTTCGTGGCCGAAGGCAAGCAGCTGAGCCTGGTGGCCACCGACGGCCACCGCCTGGCGTTCTCGTCGGCCACGCTCGACGTCGAAGTGCCGCGCCAGGAAGTCATTCTTCCGCGCAAGACCGTGCTCGAGATGCAGCGCCTGCTGTCGGACGCCGAAGGCGCCATCGAGATGCAGTTTGCGAACAACCAGGCCAAGTTCAGCTTCGGCGGCATGGAGTTCGTCACCAAGCTGGTCGAGGGCAAGTTCCCCGACTACAACCGCGTGATTCCCAAGAACCACAAGAACAGCGTCACGCTGGGCCGCGCGCCGCTGCTGGCCAGCCTGCAGCGCACCGCCATCCTGACCAGCGAGAAGTTCAAGGGCGTGCGCCTGAACATCGAGCCCGGCACGCTGCGCATCGCATCGAACAACGCCGAACAGGAAGAGGCGCAAGACGAACTCGACATCGACTACGGCGGCGACGCCATCGAGATCGGCTTCAACGTCACCTACCTGATCGACGCGCTGTCGAACATGGACCAGGACATGGTCAAGCTGGACCTGGCCGACTCCAACAGCTCGGCGTTGCTGACCATCCCCGAGAACGCATCCTTCAAATATGTCGTGATGCCGATGCGAATCTAGAAGACAGAAAACACAGCGCCTTGCGCAGACAGCCCGCGGTCCTCCGCGGGTTTGCGCTTTCAAGAGGCAGGAAAAACAGGCTCCCAGAGCCCGAGAAATCCCGTGAATGCCGTGAGAGATAGAGGAATATCCGAATGAGTGCAGAAGAAAGCAAGCCCGAAGTACCCCACACCGAGCCGGTCTACACGCCCGAGATCGAGAGTGCGGTGCCGATCGAGATCACGCCCGCCGACACCAGCTACGGCGAAGGCTCGATCACGATCCTCGAAGGGCTCGAGGCGGTGCGCAAGCGCCCCGGCATGTACATCGGCGACACCTCCGACGGCACGGGCCTGCACCATCTGGTGTTCGAGGTGGTCGACAACTCCATCGACGAAGCGCTGGCCGGCCACTGCGACGACATCGTCGTCACCATCCACACCGACAACTCGATTTCCGTCACCGACAACGGCCGCGGCATCCCGACCGGCGTGAAGATGGACGACAAGCACGAGCCCAAGCGTTCGGCAGCCGAAATTGCGCTCACCGAGCTGCACGCAGGCGGCAAGTTCAACCAGAACAGCTACAAGGTCTCGGGCGGCCTGCACGGCGTGGGCGTGAGCTGCGTGAACGCGCTGAGCGTGATGCTGCGCCTTGTGGTGCGCCGCGAAGGCAAGATCCACGAACTCGAGTTCAGCCGCGGCTTCGTGCAGAACCGCCTGCTCGAAACCGTGAACGGCTTCGAGGTGTCGCCCATGAAGATCATCGGCGACACCGACAAGCGCGGCACCGAGGTGCACTTTCTGCCCGACACCCAGATCTTCAAGGAGAACTCGGACTTCCACTACGAGATCCTCAGCAAGCGTCTGCGCGAACTGAGCTTCCTGAACAACGGCGTGCGCATCCGCCTGAAGGACGAGCGCACCGGCAAGGAAGACGACTTCTCCGGCGCCGGCGGCGTGCGCGGCTTCGTGGAGTTCATCAACAAGGGCAAGACCGTCCTGCACCCGAACTCGTTCTACGCCGAAGGCGAGCGCCCGGCCGACACCTACGGCGGTATCCCGGGCACGCACATCGGCGTCGAAGTCGCCATGCAATGGAACAGCGGCTACAACGAGCAAGTCCTCTGTTTCACCAACAACATTCCCCAGCGTGACGGCGGCACCCACCTCACGGGCCTGCGCGCCGCGATGACCCGCGTCATCAACAAGTACATCGAAGAGAACGAGTTCGCCAAGAAAGCCAAGGTCGAAGTCACCGGCGACGACATGCGCGAAGGCCTGTGCTGCGTGCTGAGCGTGAAGGTGCCCGAGCCCAAGTTCTCGAGCCAGACCAAGGACAAGCTGGTGTCCAGCGAAGTGCGCGCGCCGGTGGAAGACATCGTCGGCAAGCTGCTCACCGACTACCTGCAGGAACGCCCGAACGACGCCAAGATCATCTGCGGCAAGATCGTCGAGGCCGCACGCGCCCGCGAAGCCGCGCGCAAGGCCCGCGAAATGACGCGCCGCAAGGGCGTGCTCGACGGCATGGGCCTGCCCGGCAAGCTGGCCGACTGCCAGGAAAAAGATCCGGCGCTGTGCGAGGTCTACCTGGTGGAGGGCGACTCCGCCGGCGGCTCCGCCAAGCAGGGCCGCGACCGGAAGTTCCAGGCCATCCTGCCGCTGCGCGGCAAGATCCTGAACGTGGAAAAGGCGCGCTACGAGAAGCTGCTCACCAGCAACGAAATTCTCACGATGATCACCGCTCTGGGCACCGGCATCGGCCGCGCCGGCGCCACCAGCGCGGGCGGCGGGGCGGACGACTTCAACGTCGCCAAGCTGCGCTACCACCGCATCATCATCATGACCGACGCCGACGTCGACGGCGCCCACATCCGCACGCTGCTGCTCACCTTCTTCTACCGGCAGATGCCGGAGCTGGTCGAGCGCGGCCACATCTACATCGCGCAGCCGCCGCTCTACAAGGTGAAGGTCGGCAAGGAAGAGCAATACCTGAAGGACGGCCCCGCGCTGGACGCCTTCCTGCTCAAGGTGGCGTTGAAGGACGCGAGCATCGAGACCGGCGGTCCCAACTCGACCACCTTGAGCGGCGACACCCTGGCCGAGCTGGCGCGCAAGCACCAGCTGGCCGAAGCCGTGATCGCGCGGCTGCGCAACTTCATGGATGCGGAAGCCCTGCGCGCCATTGCCGACGGCGTGGCGCTCGACCTCGACACCACACCCGCGGCCGAAGCCTCGGCCGTGGCGCTGCAGGCCAAGCTGCGCGAGCTCAACACCACCGGCGTGCCGGCCGAAGTGAGCAGCGAATTCGACGCCCGCACCGACAAGCCGTTGCTGCGCATCAGCCGCCGCCACCACGGCAACATCAAGAGCAGCGTGCTCACGCAGGACTTCGTGCACGGCGCCGACTACGCCGCGCTCTCCGAAGCGGCCAACACCTTCCGCAACCTCTTGAGCAGCGAGGGTGCCATCGTCCGCCGCGGCGAAGGCGAACGCGCCAAGGAAGAAAAGGTGGCCGACTTCCGCGTCGCGATGAAGTGGCTCATCGGCCAGGCCGAGAACGCCACTTCGCGCCAGCGCTACAAGGGCCTGGGCGAAATGAACCCCGCGCAGCTGTGGGAAACCACCATGGACCCGACCGTGCGCCGCCTGCTGCGCGTGCAGATCGACGACGCCATCGAAGCCGACCGCGTGTTCACGATGCTGATGGGCGACGAGGTCGAACCGCGCCGCGAGTTCATCGAGCAGAACGCGTTGCGGGCGGCGAATATCGACGTTTGATCGAGATGATCAGCGGCAGCCCAGGCGGAACCGCCGGTCCCGGGCCTGCTGCCTTTCGCTGCGCAGCCAGTCCTGCATGGCCGCGCCCTGCGGCTGCCGCGCCATGGTGTCGAGCCCCTTGACCTGGGCATCGAGCGCATCGCAATCGGCTCGTGTGTCGCCCACGGCGTTGCGAGCGACCTGGCGCTCGTAGGACTGCTGCTGCGCCGCAAGTGCAGCGCTGCTCCGATTCGATGCTTCGCGCGCCTCGGCGCTCATTCCATCCGCCAGATTCTGGTTGCGGTCGAGGCGAACGGTCGTGGCGGTCGAACCTGCGGGGCAGGGCCCGTCCGAATAAGCGGTCTTGCCCGCTGCGCTCGTGCATTTGCTGACTTCGAGAGCAGCTGGCGCCGCTGAAGGGCTGGCCGGGAGATTTGCCGGAGGCGATGGGATGGGGCGACGTCGCTCCGCGGCCGAGCCTGGCGCAGGCGGCAGCGCTGATTCCACGCTGCCTGGCCGCTCAGCACGCTGCGCCAACAGCCATTCGGCGCCGCGATAGAGTCCGAACAAGAGCAAAGCCGACAGCGCGATCCACGTCGCCCAATGGCGCTCCCGCGTCGGGCGCAAGCTGCGCTCCCATTCCGTCATCGCGTTGCGGCTGTCGTGCAGCGGGTCGCGATGGTCGGGATTCATGAAGGTCGAGTATCCCCCGCTTCGGCGCCTGGCCGGCCGATCGGCCTGAGGTTCAGATCGACCGGTGCACGCGAACGCCGCGCTTGCTGCCGCCCTGCATCATCCGCGCGACGCGCGCCAACCCGCCGGTTCCGCTCGCCGCGCGGCCGACCAGCGCACCGCCGGCGGCGCCCGCCAGCAGGCGGCGTCCCAGCGAGCGGCTTCGCCCCGCGGTCAGCAGGAGCAGGAGACCCGTGCCCAGCACGGCGAGATGCTCGCCCGGAAAACCCGGGCGGCGGGCGTCCATCTTCCTGATTGCTTCGATCCTGGATTCGATGGTCATTGGAAAGCTCCTTTTCTGTACGAACTTTCTTCATAACCAGCGATGCGGTGCACCGCTGTAGGCGCCGATGACGTGCGCCGCGTCGAATCGGGCCCACAGCGCTGCCTCTCAGGGTTTTCATAGGGAGGTGCTGCAGAAAGGGCGTGAACGCCCGTCACACATTTGTCATCAGCTATTAAAACAATAGCGTTCAACACGTCCGCGAGGATCGTTCCTCGTAAACGCTATATCTAGCCCGACTCTTGCTAAGCAAAATCCTCGACGGATTTCACGTCTCCCCATGATCGAGGACATCGAAGCAATGAACCTTATGCGTCTGCGGCAGCCGATGGCTGCATTGGTACTGGGCGGCACAGCAGCATTCTTCGGGGCGATGACATCGGCCCATGCGTTCTCGAACCCGCCCATCCAGATGGCGCAGGGCGTCGAATACATGTGCGGTGGCACGAACAAGGCCGAGGCCGCCTTCATGCAGATGGTGTCGCCGCGCTGGGCGGCCACCATCGAGTTCGGCATCAACGACAGCGCGCAGCGCGGCAATTTCCCGTTGCGCGCCGCGGTCCAGGTGCGCGAAAAGTACACGGGCCGCCCCGTGATGGAGGCGCAGTCGCAGGGCCCCTACATGCTCGCGCGGCTGGATCCGGGCGCCTACGACGTGAACGTCACGCTCGGCGGCCTCACGATCACGCAGACGCTGACGGTGATTGCAGGCGTGCCGGCCCGGGCCGTGTTCATGTGGCCGTCGAACTTCGACATGGCCTCGGTGCTGCCGCCGATGCCGCAAGCGCTCGCGCAGACGTCCGCGGCGCGCTGAGCTTCCCTTTCTTTCCCCGGCCTCGGCCTGGTCTGGTCCTTCCCGTTAAGCCTTGTCTAAGCCGCGCGCCGCACAGTGGCGCCGTGGCGTCTCTCCGGCCACGCAGACAAGCAAGAAAGGACTCAGACCATGACCACCCGGATTTCATCGCATGCGCGGCCCCTGGCGGCCGCCATGCTGTGCGGCGCCGTTCTTCTCGCGGCGCTTTCCTCTTCGGCGCATGCGGCGTTCAATCCGCCGATCCTCATGACGCACGGCATCGAATACATGAGCGGCGGCATCGGCAGCGATGAAGCCAAGCTGATGGAGACGGTGGCGCCGCGCTGGCCCGCCACCTTCGAATTCGCGATCAAGGATCACAAGGGCGCCGAGTTCGCATCCGACGTCCGCGTGACCGTGCGCGACAGCCATGGCGCCGTGCTGCTCGACAACGTGGAGTCGGCCGGTCCGTTCATGGTGGCGCGGCTCGACCCCGGCACCTATGAAGTGGAGGCTCGCTTGCGCGGAAACACGCTCAAACAAACGCTGCAGGTCATGCCGGGAGCGCCCGCGCGGGCGGCATTCCTGTGGCCGGCGGGCACCGATATGGCGTCCGCCGGCACGCGCACGGTGCAGTAGGCTGAGAGTCACCGTCTGGAGAAGGGCCGCTGGGGCCTCCGGCTTTCCAGTCCGTGTCGCTCGCGGCGCCCGCTATCCGGAAGCCCAGCGCTATAGAAAAAATAGCGAACCGGCGATCGCAGGCCGCCTTGAATGCGCGGCATGCGCCTTGCAGATGCCGTATCCCGGGCAACGCCCGTTCCCATTGCCCCCATGCCGATACGTTCCCTGAGCGTGCTCACCGCGCTCCTGCATGCCTACATCGCGCTGCGCCTGCTGCCCGCGCTGGCCATGCTCACTCCGGCCTGGCCGCTGGCCCTGGCCGCACTCGCCATCTCGGCCCTCACGATCCCGCTGCCCTTTGTCTCGCGCGGCGGGGAGCGCGGCGCCTCGGTGGGCGAATTGCTCCAATGGACGGGCCTCATCAGCATGGGCTGGTTCTCCTCGCTGTTCGTGTCGACGCTGCTGCGCGATGCGGGCCTGCTGCTCGCCTGGCTCGCGAGCGTGCTGTCCGGCGCCGCCGTGCCCTGGCATGCCGTGCTGCCATGGAGCGCAATGGCCGTGCTGGTGCTGGCCACGCTGGTGTCGATGGTGGGTTTTCTCAATGCCCGCCGCACGGCGGACGTGAAGCGCGTGGAGGTTCCGATCCACGACCTGCCCGCGGCGCTCGAGGGTTTCACGATCGCGCAGCTCAGCGACATCCACGTCGGCCCGACGATCAGGAGCGCCTACATCCAGCGCATCGTCGATGCGGTGAACCGGCTCGGCGCCGACGCCATCGCGATCACCGGCGACCTGGTGGACGGCAGCGTGGCCGAGCTGCGCGAGCACATTGCGCCGCTGGCCGGCCTGCGCGCGCGCCACGGGACTTTCGTCGTCACGGGCAATCACGAGTACTACGCCGGTGCGCACGCCTGGATCGACGAACTGCGCAGGCTGGGCCTGAAGGTGCTGCTCAACGAGCATGTGGTGCTGCAGACGCGCAACGTGCGCGGCGCGCAGAACGACGAAGAGCTGTTCGAAAGCCAGCTGGTGCTGGCGGGCGTGACCGATTTCACCGCCGGCCATTTCGATGCCGCGCACGCAAGCGACCCGCACCTGGCGCTGTTCGACGCGCCGCCGCTGGTGCACACGCGGGTGCTGCTTGCGCACCAGCCGCGCAGCGCAACCTTGGCGGCCCAGGCCGGCTACCAGCTGCAGCTGTCGGGCCACACGCATGGCGGCCAGTTCTTTCCGTGGAACCTGTTCGTGCCGATGCAGCAGCCCTTCACCGCCGGCCTGCACCGGCTGCACGACATGTGGGTCTACGTGAGCCGCGGCACGGGTTATTGGGGTCCGCCGAAGCGTTTTGGTGCGCCGTCCGAAATCACGCTGCTGACCCTGGTCGTGGCGCGCGGCTGACGCGCCCGCCCGGTCAGTCGCGCAGCTCGGCCAGCCGCCGGGCGTTCGAGGTGGCGGCGGCGTGGATCGGCTTCAGCCCTTCGCGTGCAATGCGCACTGCCGCGCCCGAAAGCCGGCTGGCCGTGCCCGCCGCCCGGGCCGTGGCCTGGACGAAGGCATCGCTGCGCTCCGCGGCCTGCGCGGGGGTGACGCTGCCGGCCATCGACAGAAAGGCCCCGGCGCTCAGAAGCCATTGCTGCAGCGCGCGGCTCGCCAGCGAGACATGGCTGCTGTGCCATTGCCTGACCATGGCGGCCCCCGATTCGCCTGCAGCGGCAAGTTTTTCATCGCCCATGAGCTGAAATTCCGCGAGATCGGCCGCGCTGGGCGCGAGCCCCGCCTTGGCCATGCGCTCGGTGCGCATCTGGATGACAGACCCGGAGGACAGCAGCATCTCCTGGGTCTTGAGGGCCACGTCCACCCACAGCATCAGTGGGTTGGACAGGCGGGCGACAGAGGTGAAGGACGGCATGGGCGCGATGTATGAGGACGGATGAACACCACTATAGGCCCGAGCTGCAGGAATTGCTGCGCCGCAACAAAATCGACTCTGCAATTTTGTTGAACAAGTCCTACTTTTCGACGTGGCAACAGCCGCGGCCGAGGGCGCGGACCACGGCAGAAAGTCATTATTTCCTTTCTTTCATTATTTGCAGACAACAACCACATCATGAAAACACACAGGTCCGCGTCCCTCGGGGCCGCCGTGTTCGCAGGCGTTCTTGGCCTGCTGGGTGCACCGGCTCATGCGTTCGAAGACAGCGCACGCGGCTTTTATCTCGAGGGCGGCCATGCACCGCATGGCGACAAGGGCGGCACCGATTCGGCCACCGTGGGCGTGACACTGCCGTGGTCGCCGCGCCAGCCGGTGCATGAAGGCGCGCTCACTTCCTACTGGGATCTGTTCGCGAGCCAATGGCATGCGCCGGCCCTGGGCAGCGGCTCGCGCAACTACACGCAGATCGGCGCGATCTACACCTGGCGCTACCGCTTCGACGGCGGCAGTTCGCCGTGGTTTGCCGAAGGCGGCGTCGGTGGCACGGTGATGGACCACATCTACAGGACACCCGACCGCACCTTCAGCACCGCGTTCCAGTTCACCGAAGTGCTGGGCGTCGGACGCAGTTTCGGCGAGAACGGCAAGCACGACCTGACACTGCGGCTGCAGCATTTTTCGAATGCGGGCATCAAGAAGCCCAACCCGGGCGAAAACTTCGTCCGGGTGCGCTACACCGACCACTTCTAGGGCTTCGGCGACGTGGCGTGCCGCCAGCGCCGCGCGCGCAGTTCAGTGACGAAATAGGCCACCGTGGCCACACCCAGCGGCAACAGGTAGTAGAGCCCCCGGTAGACCAGCAGCGCACCCAGCAGCCGGCCTTGCGCCACCTCGTGCGAAAGCAGGGCAAGGAACACCGCCTCGAGCACGCCCAGGCCTGCCGGCACGTGAGTGACCACGCCCGCCACTGCGGCCACCAGCAGCACCGCGAGCACGGCGTGATAGGCCACCGCGCCCTGCAGCAGGACCCAGATCACGCCGCCGATCAGCGCCCAGTTCAGGCACGACATGGCCAGCTGGAGCAAAGCCATCCGAAGGGACGGCACCTTGAACGGATAGTGGCGCAGCCGGAAGACGTGCCCGCTGGCAAAGGCGCACAGCACGAAATAGGCCGTGGCCAGCAGCAGCAGCACCGCGCCCAGGATGCGCAGGCCACCGTTGCCGATCTTCCATTCGGCCGGCAGCACCAGCGGCCAGAAGCAGAAGGCCGCACCCGCCACCACCAGGTAGCCGAGCCAGTTGGTCAGCATGCTGAAGCCGAGCACGCGCGTGATGGTGCCGTTGGGAAGGCCCAGGCGCGAATAGAGCCGGTAGCGGAACGCCACGCCGCCCACCAGAGAACCGAGATTGAGGTTGAAGGCGTAGCTGATGAAGGTCACGCCCATGACGGTGCGGGCGCCAAGCGGGTGGTGCGTGAGATGGCGGCCCAGCAGATCGTAGGTGCTGTAGGTCGCAAAGCTGCCGGCGGCCAGCGCGCCGGCCAGCCACAGCGTGGCCGCGGGCAGCGCGCGCATGGCATCGAACACCTCCTGCCAGTCGATGGCGCGTGCCTGGTTCACGAGAAGCCAGGCAACCAGGCCGAAGAAAGCCCAGACCGCGATGCGGCGCAGCCAGGGCCACCAGCGCCGGTGCGCGAGCCTCGCGGTGCGGGTTTTCACTGGATAACCTCCGTGCTTCGCGCTGCGGTGCGAGCTCGCTTGGGGCGGCCCGGCGCTGCGCTCATAAGGCAACCTCCTTCTTGACGCTGCCTTGGACAGGTGCTCATGCCGCTTCCGTCGGCGCGGCCCCGTTGTCGCCGGCGCCCTCGCGCTTTTCGCGCTTCTCGGCAAGCTCGGTGGCCTCGGCCGGGGTGAGGCGCGGCACCTGCCGCGGCAGCCAGCCCAGCCATGACGGATACCAGCGCAGAAAGTGGAAGATGAAGAAGCTGCGCACCAGCCGCCAGCCGCTCCATCCGTTTTCCAGGTCAGCCGCGCCGATCTGCTGGCAGCTCTTGCACATGAGCGTGTCCATGCGTTCCCACAGCAGCTGGTTGAAGGCCCTGTCGCGCGCGAACACGTTGGCCTCCAGGTTCAGCGACAGGCTCAGCGGATCGAGATTGCTCGAGCCGACCGTGGTCCACACGTCGTCCATCAGCGCGACCTTGGCATGCAGCGGGCGGTCGCAGTATTCGTAGATGCGCACGCCCGCACGCAGCAGGTGGTGGTAGAGCATGGTCGCGGCCGTCTTGACGATCGGCATGTCGGGCTCGCCTTGCAGGATGAGCCGCACATCCACGCCGCGCCGGGCGGCACGGCGCAGCTCCTTGATGAGCCTGTAGCCGGGAAAGAAATACGCGTTGGCAATCACGATGCGCTTGCGTGCGGCGCGGATCGCGGCGAGGTACTCGCGTTCGATGTCACCGGTGTGGCGGCGGTTGTCGCGTGTGATGAGCACGGCCTGCGCATCGCCGACGGGCCCCCGGTCGGGGGGCGGTGCCTGCTTGAGCCGGCGGCGAAACCAGCGCGGCCCCTTGTCGCCGAGCGCAATGGCGCGCAGCACGAACTGGTGGATCTGCGCCACGACAGGTCCGTGCAGTTCCACCGCGTAGTCCTGCTTGGCCTTGGGCCCGAAGTCCAGCAGGTGGTCGGCCGAATAATTGATGCCGCCCACGAACGCGAGCTCTCCATCGACCACCACGATCTTGCGGTGCATCCGGCGGAACACGTTCAGCCGCTGGCCGAGGATGCGCTGACCCGGATCGAACATCCGCACCCTCACGCCCACGGCGCTCAACCCTCCGATGAATTCGCGCGACAGATCCGGCGAGCCGAAGCCGTCGACCATCAGGTCGATCTTCACGCCGCGCTGGGCCGCCGAACGCATGGCGGCGTGCAGCGCAAGGCCCACCTTGTCCTCGAACAGGATGAAGGTTTCGATGATGACTTCGCGCTGCGCCTGGCGAATGGCGTCGAACACGCGCGTGAAGAACTCCTCGCCGTTCTCGAGCAGCGCCACGCGGTTGCCGCCCACCCATCGGCCGACGTTATCCATGGCGTTCACCGCAGGTCATGGGCGTGGTCCGCTTCAAAGGTCGATGTTCGCAACCAGCGGCGCGTGGTCCGACAGATGCGACCAGGGCTTGCGCGGCAGCACCACAGGCGCGTGCACGCCCGCGTTGCGAACATAGATGCGGTCGAGCGACAGCAGCGGAAAGCGCGCCGGAAAGGTCTTGGCGGCTGCGCCGTTCGCATGCACGAAAACCTCGCGCAGCGCGGCGCCTTCTTCCAGCACCTGGTGGGCACGGCCGCGCCAGTCGTTGAAGTCGCCCGCAACGATCAGCGGCGCATCGGCCGGCACCTCGTCGCGCACGATGTGCAGCAGCAGCTCCAGCTGCTGCTGCCGGTGCGCCTCGGCCAGGCCCAGGTGGGCGCAGATCGCATGGACGTCCACCGTGCGGCCCGGCAGGCGCAGCACGCAATGCAGCAGGCCGCGCTTTTCGGGCCCGGCCACCGACACGTCGTGGTTGCGGAAATGCACGATCGGAAACTTGGACAGCACCGCGTTGCCGTGATGGCCCCTCGGATACACGGCGTTGCGGCCGTAGGCGAACTGCGGCCACATGGTGTCGGCGAGGAATTCGTAGTGCGGCGCCTCGGGCCAGTTGTTGACCTTGCGCGAATGGCGCGAATGGGTGCCGAGCACTTCCTGCAGGAACACCACGTCGGCCCCCACCGTGCGCACGGCGTCCCGCAACTCCGGCAGGATGAACTTGCGGTTGAGCGCGGTAAAGCCCTTGTGGGTGTTCACCGTCATGACCTTGAGCGAGGTCGGCGCCGCGGCGGCAAGTGGAATCGGGGAGGAAGGCATCGGTCTTGAGGTTGTACGTTGCCGCGCCCGTCGCGCCTGTAGGAACGCGCCACCTTCTTCACCGCCTGTCGCGACGGGACGGCCGGCTCCTACAGGCAGGCCTGCCGCACCCCGACACGGCCCGCATCCGGGGCCTCCTACGGTGATTTTTCAGGCCGCAGAAACAAGCCGGTCTTTTTCATCATTTTTTAAAGGAACACACCATGAAGCACGCAATCCTCCACGCCACGGTGCTGGCCGGCCTGATGGCCGCGGCCGGTGCCGCCATGGCGCAAGCCACGTCGATACCCGCCCAGCCGGACCCGGCCGTGGGCGGCCAGGCCAGCACGCAGACACCCGCCGGCGTGCCCAACCCGCCGCAGCGCCCCGATGCGAGCATGCCGGTTTCGCGCGAAGCCGTGAAGGCCGAGGCGCGCGCCCACAATCGCAACAACACCAACAACCTGGTGCCCAAGGGCGAGGCCAGCACCACCGTGAATGGGCAGCCGAACGCCATGCCGCGGCCCACCGGCGAAATGTCGCGCGCCGAGGTGAGCCAGCTGGCCCGCAAGACCAAGCCCCAGTTCGGCCAGCCGGGCGAGCGGCCGGACGTGCCCACGAATCCGACCGAAAAGACCGGTACGCCTCAATAAGCGCCGGTGTACGAAAAAAGCCCGCGGTGCTCGGGGCATCGCGGGCTTTTCATCGTGCGCCGGCTCGGGCGCCCTGTCTGCAGGTCAGCTCTTGGCGGGCGCTGCCCTATGCTCGCCGCCATGGCCCCCGTGACCATGACGGTGGCCATGCATGCCGGCATGCACCGTTTCCGCATCGAAGGTCTTCTGCTGTTCGGGCGTCAGTGCGGCATAGAAGGCCTTGGTGGCCTCGGCGCGCTTGGCGAACCTTGCGCTGCGCTCGGCCTGGCGGGCCTGCATGCGCTCCAGGCGCTCGGGCGTGGTGAGCTTGGCGAATTCCGCGCGGTCCATGCGCTGCGGACGGGCCCCGGCAGGCGGCTGGCTGGCCGCAGTGAAGGTGGTCCACGCGCCTTCCTGTGCGGCGTTCAGCTTGAGCTTTTCCTTCAGCGCGGCAAGACGCTTGGCGCGGTGTTCCTGCATGCGCTCCATGCGCTGGGCCGGGTCCATGCGCCTGTGCTGCGCCTTGGGTGCGCTGCCTTCGGCCTGTGCAACGGCGGCAGGGGGCGTGGAAGAAGAAGTGCCGGGTGCGGCCGGGGCCTGTGCAAAGGCGCCCGAAGAGGCGAGGGCGGCCGACCCCACAAGGCTGGCCCAGACGATGCGTTGGCGAAGAGAGATCATGAGAAGTGCTTCCTTTCGAAGAAGCCCGCCACCAATGGGCAGCAGGTGAGACGAAGTGTGGAAGACCTCTGTATCCCCCAGGTGAGCCGGAAGTGAGCGTGCGTAAAGAATCATGAACGCGCGGACCTTTTTCGCCGCCCGCGCCGTGGCTTATTTGGGCCTTGGCGGCTTCAGTCCGCGGTCGGGCGGCTGCAGCTTGCCCGAGCGCAGCTCGCCGACGGCCAGTGCCACGGCACGGGCCACGTTGCGCACTTCCTCCTGCACGTCTGCGTCGGCATCGAGGCTGTCGTGGCTGGTGGCGTAGGGCTCGTAGTAGCCGATGTAGCGGTCGAGCCGGGCCTGCGCGCCTGCATCGACCAGGCCCATCCAGTCGAGCCAGTCCGACAGGTTGCGCCGCAGGCTCTCGGCACCGGCCACGTCGCCGTGCACCACCACGCCGTAGACCCGTCCCGCCAGGTGCTTGGGATAGCCCCAGCCCTCGAGTTCGAGGGCCTTGGCTTCGTCGGGCTTCTTGCCGTGGGTGCTGGTGGGGTCGGGGTTGCCGCCGTCGGCGCACACCAGCCGGTCGGCCATGAGCTTGAGCGGGCTGGCCGACTGGTACCAATGCGTGGGCGTGAACACGATCACGCCGTGCGCGGCAACCCAGCGCTCGTAGATCTCGTTCATCCAGTCGCCGGTCTGGCGCATCGCATGGTTGGGATAGCAGCTGCAGGGCCAGTGGCACAGGGGCATGGCGGTGGACACGCAGCCCTTGCAGGGATGGATGTGGCGCCCGTATTCGGAGGCGAGCAGGCTCAGGTCGAGCACGTCGACGTCGATGCCGCAGCCATCGAGCACTTCGCGCGCGAGCTGCACCAGCCGCCACGTCTTGGAGACTTCGCCCGGGCAGGTGCCGTCGTTGCGGGGCGAGCCGTTGACCAGCAGCACGCGCGACCTCGTTTGCGGGCTGCCCCAGGCGGCCTGCGCCGCGTCGATGCGCGCCCTGGCTTCGAGCCAGTCGACGGAAAGTTCGTAGTCGGGATCGGCATGGCCGGGGCCGGCCTTGCGCGTGACGGGCGCCTTGCGGCCTTCCTGGTAGGCCTCCCATGCGATGAGCTCGATGCGCTGCAGCGCATCTTTCTCGGCCTGGAAGGCGGGATCCTGGAAGGATTGCATGAAGCGCTCGTGGAACTGGTCGCGCTTGAGCGTTTCGGACGCCTGTCCCTTGCGGACTTCGGGGGCTTTGATCGTGCGGTGGGGCATGGCGGCCAATCTATGCCCCATGCGTGCGCCCGTGACCTGCGGGCGATGCCGATTTTCGGTAGGCCTGCGACTACATCAACCGCCGAACTTGCCGCTCTGGAAGTCTTGCACGGCCTGCTTCACCTGCTCCTGCGTGTTCATCACGAAAGGGCCGTACTGCGCGATCGGCTCGTGCAGCGGCTTGCCGGCAATCAGCAATGCGCGCGCCGGGCTGTGGTTGGTGGCCCCCGCGCGCAGCACCACGCCGTCGCTGCCGGGGTCGTTCGCAAGAATGGCCATGCGGCGCGTCGGCACCTCGCTGCCCGCAATCCACACCGATTCGCGGAACGCATACACCAGCACGTTGTGGTCGTCGGGCAGGGGCTGGGCGAATTCGGCGCCGGGCGGCAGGGTGATGTCGAGGTACAGCGGCTCGGTGTGCTCGCGCCGCACCGCGCCCTCGATGCCGTGGCTCGCGCCCGCGATCACGCGCACGTGCACGCCCGCCGCGGTGGTGTATTCCGGGATTTCCTCGTTCTGGATGTCGCGATACCAGGGCTCGCGCATCTTGTCCTTGGCCGGCAGGTTGAGCCAGAGCTGAAAGCCTTCCATCAGGCCGTCCTCCTGCTCGGGCAGTTCGCTGTGGACGAGCCCGCGGCCGGCCGTCATCCATTGCACGCCGCCGTTCTGCAGCAGCCCTTCGTGGCCTGCGCTGTCGCGGTGCCGCATGCGGCCCGCGATCATGTAGGTCACGGTTTCGAAGCCGCGGTGTGGATGATTGGGAAAGCCGCCGATGTAGTCGCCCGGGTTGTCGCTGCCGAAGGCGTCGAGCATCAGGTAGGGATCGAGCCTTTTTTGCAGCGGCTGCTGCAGCACGCGGGTGAGTTTGACGCCATCGCCATCGCTGGTGGAAACACCGGCCACGATGTGGTCGATGCCACGCGGCGTGGCCACGGGATCGGTCGGGTGGTTGGCGTGATGATTTGCATTCGTCATGCAGCCATGGTGGCACTAACGGCCCGACCGCGCCACCCGTGGGGGGTTGCAGGATCTGCCTCGGCGCCTCAGCGCCCCCTCAACGCGGCCACTGCTGGCGCTGCCAGTAGCGGTACTGCCACTGCGTCGAAAAACCGGCGCGCCGGTAGAGCGCATGGGCCGCCATGTTCTGCGCGTCGACCTGCAGGAACACCTGCTCGAAGCCGCGCTCGAGCGCAGCCTGCGCGAGGCCCGCCAGCACGCGTCCGGCCAGGCCCCGGCCGCGCTGCGACTGCTCGGTTCGCATGCCGTGCACGCTGGCCCATCCTTGGCCGAAGGCCATGGCGCCTGCCGCCACGGTTCGGCGGCCCTCGCGCACGCTGGCATAGAGCGAGCCCTGGGCGCGCGACAGCGCGCGCACGCGATGGGCGCCATCCACGGGATCGAAGCCCTCGCCGAGGAACAGGGTGGCCCAGGCGTCGTCGGGCGCAAGGTCGACGTCGGCCGGCACGGCGCCGGGCGGCGCCACCTCGCGCATGCGCCTCGCGGAGCCGATCTGCACGCAGGTCGGCGAGTCCCCGACATAGTGCCGCTGCTCCAGTTCGGACTGCAGCGCCACGAAGCAGGGCACGTCGGCCAGGCGGAACGCGGGCACGAACTGGCGGCTGTCGTAGCGGTCCTCGATGCGGTCGATCGTGGCGCCGTCGACCGGGTTGCGGTGCAGCGGAACGGCCGACCTGGCGCGCTTGACGGTGCCGTCGTCGAAGGGGAGCAGCCAGCCGTCGAGCTCTTCGACGGCAAGGGGCGAGACGGCGGCCACGGTGGCGCGCTCGATGGCTTCGACTTCGTTCATGGGACAGCCTCCGGTGCGGTGAATCTGGCGGCCGCCACGCTCTTGAGCAGCGCCTCGCGCTGGTTGCGGCTGATGCCGCGCACGCTCTCGGCGACCCACTTGGTGCGGTCCGGGTCGATCTGCCCGTCGCGCCGCCATTGCTCGAGCACCGCCTGCGGCTTGTGCAGCATGGACGCAAGCCAGACCGCCTGCGCGGGTTCCAGGCTGCGCGCGGAACGCTTGAAGTAGCGCCGGGCGGCGGCTTCGGCACCGCACAGGTTGCCGCCCCACGGCGCGTTGTCCAGGTAGAGCTGCAGGATGCGCGCCTTGCCCAGGGTCTGTTCCATTTCGACCGCGTAGAGCAGTTCGCGCAGCTTGCGTTCTGCCGTGCGGTCGCTGCCGGTCACCAGCATCTTGGCGAGCTGCTGCGTCAGCGTGCTGCCGCCTCGCTTGGGCAGGCCTTCCTTCTGGTTGTTGTCGATCGAGGCGACGATCTCCGCCAGGTCGTAGCCGGCGTGGGTGAAGAAGCGCTGGTCTTCGGCCGCGATGACGGCGCGCGCCAGCCAGCTGTCGTTGGCCAGCCTCGAGGGTGCGCCGCAACTGGTGCGCGCGCCGAGCATGGCTTCGGTGCCCAGCCCCTCGACGGTGAACTGGCTGATGGTGGGATGCACCGCAAACGTGGCCTCGGGCAGCGCGACCTGCCCACGCAGCGCCAGCGTGCCGCCGATGCGGGCACGCTGCAGTTCGGGCAGGTTGGGCGCGAGCACCGCATACCAGCGGGCAATCGGCGCGTCCTTGATGTCGGCGCTGAGCTGCAGGCCCTTGCCCTTGGGCGGCAGGTGTCCTTCCCATTGGCCCTGGAGCATGGCGGCGGCATCGGCGCTGCGAGGCGTGGCGTCGATGGTGCCGGCCAGCGTGTTGCCGTCCCGCTTCACGGTGGCGACCAGGCCCTCGAACACGATCGGTTGCGTGCCGAGCGCCGCAACCTCGGCGCTGCAGGGCGCGCAGCGCAATTCGAGCAAGCCTGCCGCTTCCTTCCATGCGAAGTGCACGATGCCGAACCGGGTGTCGTACGAATGTCCGTCGAGCCGCGGCGCGAGCCAGGAGGACGTGGCCAGGCGCACTGCCGTCGGCACGCCCACCGCAATGCGCAGCGGGCCGGCCTCGACCGTGGTGCTCCATTCGCCCGCCGCCGGCGCAAGCACCAGTTTCACTATCAAGAAGATAGCAACACACGTCGTCACGACAAGGGCCAGCAGCCCGTAGATCACGAATCGCAGAAACTGTTTCACAAAACTCTCATCACATCGGCCTTGCCACCGTCACGGCCTGCCACGGACCGTTGGACCGTCCACTGGCCGCCGCCCAGTACCAGGCTGAAGTGTCGGTGAAAGCCGTGCCTTCGGCATCGACTATGCGCTCGCAAACGCGGATCTTTTGCGTGCTGTGCCGTTGCGCAACAAAACAGCGCCACAGGCGTTCCTGCGCGTCGCGTTCGAGGCGCGCCTGTTCGATGCGAAAACCCAGCGCGCGATAGCAGTCGGCGGCCGGATGCAGCATGCGCGTGGGCGCGTTCACCGCGCGCATCACGATCGTCTGCGTGCCGTCGGTCATGCGTCCGATGACGCCCGGAAAGCGATCGGCAAAGCGCTGCTCGACGTCGCCGAGCGCCAGCGGCCGCAGTGGAACGCCGTCCCACTGGCTGGGCCATTCGTGCGAGGCTGCTGCCGCCAGCGGCGGCGGCGGCGCGCGCAGCGCTGCCGCGGTCGACCACAGCATGCACAGCAGCATTGCGAGCGCAAAGGCCGTCTTGTGGCCGATGCGGTTGATGAAATGGTTGGCAAACAGGGCTTCAAAGAACCGTGTCGACATGGCGGCCTCCTTGCGCGGTGATCAGGCCCGGAATCGGCTGGTCGGCGAACGCGGACAGGGTGCGCGCCGGCACCATCAGGCGGGCGATGCCGCCGCACACGGCGGCCAGCACCAGCAGCCCGAGCAGGTTGTGCGCCCAGGGTGCGAGCGGATGGCCTGCGCCCTCGAACGCAATCAGCACGCTGTTGCGCAGGATGTTGCCGCCCAGCACCAGCAGGCCGACCATCGGCAGCCGGCGCAGGAAGCCCCGATCGCTGCGGCGGGCCCAGAGCGCAACGGCGCAGGCCGTGAAGTAGCCGAGCCACACCATCTGCACGCCCGAGCACGGCGCGTCGACGATCACCAGCCGGCCATCGACCACCAGGCTGCTGCCCTCGCGCGCCACGCTGAAGCCCGGCGCCAGCAGCCAGCGGCTCGCCTCGGCCGTGACCACGCGCAGCGGATAGCCCGCATAGAACTGCAGCGACGACAGCAGCGGCAGGGCGAGCACCGCCAGGCCGGCCACCGGCAGCGCGGCCACACGCCGCGGCAGGAAGGCCAGCAGGCCGCACGCCAGCGCCAGCACGGCCACCAGGCCCGCCGCAAGCGGCGGCAGCGCAGGCAGGGCGCCGCCCAGCCCGGTGCGCAGCAAGGTCGCCAGCACGGTGCCGGCGCCCGCCAGTGCCAGCCAGCCCAGCTGCGGCGCGGCCCGCAGTTCGCGCCGGCAGTGCCATGCCAGCGCGGCCAGGGCGGCCAGCGCCAACGGGCCCAGCGGATCGTCGGAGCCATCGCGCAGGCGCCGGACCATCCAGGCCCAGGTCGGCGCGAGCGCGGCGAATTGCAGTGCGAGCCAGCCGGCGGCCGGTGTGCGGTCGATGTGGATGCCCCAATCCACGATGCGCGGATGGCGATGGGCGAGTGCGGCCAGTGACATTTTCTTTTCCTTCCCTCGCGCTCAGGCCGTGAAGCGGCGCGGATCGTTGCGGCGCGCGCGGCGGCGCAGCATCGCGAGCATCGACAGCACCACGGCAATGGCGCCCAGCGTCTCGGGCTCCGGCGTGCTCGGCACCTCGGCACCGAGTGCGAGCTCGCTCACGCCCTGCGGCAGCGGCAGCGGCTGGTTCACGTCCACGCTGTTCTGCGGCGCGGGGTTGCGCACCACCTTGTCCACGGCGATGAAGCTGGTGTACTGGGTCAGCAGGCTGTACTTCAGGCCGAGCTCGGTGATGCGCTCCTTGAAGGCGCCGCCGCCCTCGAGCGTCTCCTGGTCGCTCAGGCTCTGGATGCGGTGGCGTGCCCACAGCGTGCGCAGCGCAGCGGTGTCCTGGCGCAGCTGCGGGTCGATGCGCAGTTCCTGGCGGTACGGGCCGTTGGCGCCCTGGCCTTCCACGATGACGCGGCCCTTGGCTTTGCCTTCGGCGTCCGCGCGCCACTTGCCGAACACGATCACCGGGCGTTCGCCCAGCACGTCGGGCAGCGCCTGCGGCTCCACGTCGTACACGTCCAGCCCGCCGAAAGTGACCTTCACATTGGTGAGCACGGGCGACTCCACCATGCGGCGGAAGCGCGCGGCCTGTTCTGGCGCCTGGATCGGGTCGGTGATGATGAAGGGCTCGCCCATGCCGGCGCGCGCAATGCCTTCCATCAGGCTGCGGTTCACCGACGAGCCGATGCCGAAGGCGAACACATTGGCCTTCGAAAGGTTCTTGCGCACCAGTTCGAAAGCCTCGCGCTCGACGCTCACGTAGCCGTCCGTCACCAGCACCACGGTGCGCGACACCTTCTCTTCCTTCGGCTCGGCGTAGACGCGCTTGAGCGCGGGAATCAGCTCGGTGCTGCCGCTGCCGCCGTAGTTCTGGATGGTGGCCAGCGCCTGCTCGATGTTGGCGCGCGTGGCCGGCACCGACCTGGGCGAGAGCATCTTGTTGCTGCCCGAGAACAGCAGCACGTTGAAGGTGTCGCTCGGCCTGAGGCCGCCGATCAGGCGTTCGAGCACCGTCTTGGCGGTGTCGAGCGGAAAGCCGTGCATCGACCCCGAGATGTCGACCACGAAGATGTAGTCGCGCGGCGAAATGGCGCTGGCGGCCACGGCCTTGGGCGGCTCGACCATCGCGAGAAAGAAGTTCTCTGCGCTTCCATCGGTGTTCTGGCCCTTGTAGAGCATCAGGCCCGATTCGATCTTTTCGCCGGCGAGGCGGTAGTCGAGCACGAAGTCGCGGTTGTCGGCGGGGCGGCCGTCGGCCGCGAGCACGACGTCGGCGTGCCGGTCTTCATCGCTCTTCTTCACCTCGATGGTGTGGGACGACGAGCGCACCTCCTTCAGCCCCATGGGCGTGTCGATGCTGGCCTTGAGCCTGAAGCCGGTGTTGGGCGCCACGCCCGCGCGCAGCGTGGGCTGCGCCACCCACTTGGCCTGGGCGTTCTCCGACTGCGGGCTGTTGTAGCGCGGGCCCACCACGGTGGGAAACACGAACGCGTAGTTGCCCGACTGAGGCACCAGCAGTTCGGTATAGCGCAGCTCCACCTTCACGTCGTCGCCCGGCAGGATGTTGGCGACGTTCATCTGGAACACGTTGGGCAGGTGCTGCTCGAGCAGCGCGGCGGTCTTGCCTTCCTTCTTGGCGGTGTCGTATTCGATCTGCGCCTGCTGCTTCTCACGGATCTGCGCGGTGATCAGGCGATCGGCCAGGCGCACGTTGAGGCCGCTGACCGCGGCCTTGGTCGAGCCCGGAAAAACATACTTCGCCTCGATGGCGCGCTGGCCTTCGTTGCGGTAGGTCTGCGTGACGGTCACGTCGGCAATGACGCCCGAGATCTTCACCGCCACCTCGGTGGCCTTGAGCGGCAAGCGGTCGACCGAGGGATCGTCGCTCTTCACGAAGAAATACGGGCTCTCGGTCTTCAGCCGCGGGCCGGGTGCTTCCTGGGCATGCACGGGGTTGAGGCTGAGCGCGACGAAGCCCGCCGTGGCCAGGCTCACGGTGGCGAGCCAGAGCCAGCGGCCGGGACGGGTGGAAGTGTGGGCATCCATGGCGGTGTGGGTGTTGGTGTCCGTGCGAACTTGCACAGCCGCAACTGTCGGCACCGCGCGAGAAGGAAATTGGAAGGCTGCTTGAAGTCCGGCCACCGGATGCAGCGTTGTGTGAAGCCTGTGTGAAGTCCGCCGACGGCTGCGCTTCACACGAGCTTCGGGTTGGGCAGCGAGCATCGCGGCTTCGCTATCGATGAGGAGAAAAGAACATGTTTCAGTTGTTGAAGGCCTTGCAGGGTTCGATGCTGGTCAAGGTGGCCGGGCTGCTGATGCTCACGCTCTTGCTGTGCATTCCGCTGGCCGAGATCAATTCGATCAACCGCGAGCGCGGCCACAGCCAGCGCGAGGCGGCCGAGGAACTCGCCGCCACCTACGCCGGCGCCCAGACCGTGGTGGGCCCGCTGCTGCTGGTGCCCTATGTGGAGCACTGGATGGAGCCGCTGCGCAATGCACAAGGAAAGGTGATCAGCCAGGAGGCCCGCAGCAAGGAAATGACCCACGTGGTATTTCCCGACAAGCTGCACATCGAGGGCTCGATGGCGCCGCACGAGCGCTATCGGGGCATCTTCAGGATTCCGTTCTATACGCTCAATGCCACGCTCGGCGGCGGCTTCGCGGCCTTCGATCCCAAGTCCGTGGCGCACAGCGAAACCGATTCCCGCATCGAGTTCAAGGCACCTTTCGTCGTCGTCGGCGTGAGCGACCTGCGCGGGCTCGACGGTTCGCCTTCGATCGCGATGAACGGCGAAGCTTTGCGTTTCAGGCAGCGCGTGCCCGGCCTGGCGGACGACGCCTCGCTGGCCGATGGCATCCACGCACCGCTCACCGGCGCCGCGCTCGCCGCATGGGAGGCGAAGGCGCCGCTGCCCTTCGAGATGAAGCTCGGCCTCGTCGGGCAGGACACGCTCTCGATGGTGCCGATTGCCGAGGAGACCACCGCCCACCTGAGCTCGCCCTGGGCGCATCCGAGTTTCGGCGGCCGCTTTCTCGCCACGCAGCGCGAAGTGACGCCGCAGGGCTTCGATGCGCACTGGCGCGTGTCGTCGCTCGTGACCTCCGCGCGCGAGCAGGTGCGCGCCGGACTGTCGGGCCGCGGCGATGTCGCCGATGCCGCCACGGCGGCAGCCGTGGTTGCAACCAGCCGCGCGCAACGCAACCTCGGCCCGCTGCAGACCTTCGACGTGTCGCTCGCGCAGCCGGTCAACGTGTATTCGATGAGCACGCGCGCCGGCAAGTACGGCGCGCTCTTCATCGGCCTGGTGATCATGGCGGCCTTCATGTTCGAGCTTTTCCGCAGGCAGCGCATGCATCCGGTCCAATACGGGCTGGTCGGCCTCTCGATCGCGCTGTTTTTCCTGCTGCTGCTGGCCTTGTCCGAGAAGCTGGCTTTCTGGCTGGCCTATGCCAGCGCGGCCGGTGCGAGCGTGCTGCTGCTCGGCATCTATTTCAGCGCGGTATTGCAAAGCTGGAGACGCGGCGCGGGCTTCGGGGCCTATGTCGCGGTACTCTATGGCGCGCTCTACGGCCTGCTGGCATCGGAAAGCAATGCCCTGCTGCTCGGCGCCCTGCTGACGTTCGGCATGCTGACGGTGCTGATGCTCGCCACGCGCAAGGTCGACTGGTATGCGCTGTCGACCGGGAACCCCCGAGCGCCCGAGCCGGTCTTACCTGAAGCGGCCGCGTCCGTGTAACCGACGCTACGGACTGTTTTTTTCCTTACCTATTGCCAGTGACCTCCATGGACGATTCTTCTCCTTCCGCCGAACCGGCGCGTTCGCAGCGTTCGATGCAGCTGCGGCGCGTGGCACGGTGGAGCGCCATCGCGGCAGGCTCCGGCGCGCTGGTGCTGCTGGTTGCCGCCGTCGTTGCGGTGGCCGCCATCTATCCCCGGCTGCCCGATATTTCCGAGCTCGCCGACTACCGGCCCAAGCTGCCCCTGCGCGTGTATTCGGTCGAAGGCACGCTCATCGGCGAGTTCGGCGAGGAGCGCCGCACGCTCACGCCCTTTGCCAGCATTCCCAAGGTCATGAAGGACGCCGTGCTTGCCGTGGAAGACGCGCGCTTCTATGACCATGGCGGCGTCGACTACAAGGGCTTCGCGCGCGCGGCCGTGGCCAGCCTGAAGGGCGGCCGCAAGCAGGGTGCATCGACCATCACGATGCAGGTGGCGCGCAACGTCTATCTGAGCTCCGAACGCACGCTGAGCCGCAAGGCCTACGAGATCCTGCTGGCCCTGCGGCTCGAGCAGCAGCTCACCAAGGACCAGATCCTGGAGATCTACCTGAACCAGATCTACCTGGGCAATCGCGCCTATGGTTTTGCCGCTGCATCCGAGGCGTATTTCGGCAAGCCGCTGCACAGCGTCACGCTGGCCGAAGCCGCCATGCTGGCCGGCCTGCCCAAGGCGCCGGGCGCGAACAACCCCGTGTCCAACCCGCGGCGCGCACGCGCACGCCAGCTCTACGTGATCGACCGCATGCAGGAAACCGGCTTCATCACCGCCGAGCAGGCGGCCGAGGCCAAGAAGGAAGAACTGCACCTGCGCGATGCGGCCGACCCGGACCGGCTGCATGCGGAATACGTGGCCGAGACGGTGCGCCAGATGATGTACGCGCAGTACGGCGACAGCATCTACACCAGCGGCATGAAGGTCTACACCTCGCTGGTCGCGGCCGACCAGGCAGCGGCCTACAGGTCGCTGCGCAAGGGCATCATGGACTACGAGCGGCGCCAGCCCTATCGCGGGCCTGAACGTTTCGTCGATCTGCCGGCCGATCAAAAGGAAGCCGACGAGGCGGTGGACGACGCGCTGGCCGAGCACCCCGACAACGGCGACGTGATGGCCGCCGTGGTGCTGGAGGCCAACAGCAAGGAAATCAACGCGGTGCGTGCGAACGGCGAGACCGTGCAGATCACCGGCGAGGGCCTCAGGCCCGCGCAGTCGGGGCTCGCGGCGAAGGCGCCGCCCCACATCAAGATCCGCCGCGGCGCGGTGATCCGCGTGGCCAGGACGCCGAAGAACACCTGGGAAATCACCCAGCTGCCCGAAGTGGAGGGCGCCTTCATCGGCATGGATCCGCGCACCGGCGCCATCAAGTCGCTGGTGGGCGGCTTCGACTTCGGCAAGAACAAGTTCAACCACGTCACGCAGGCCTGGCGCCAGCCGGGTTCGAGCTTCAAGCCCTTCATCTATTCGGCCGCGCTCGAGAAGGGCTTCACGCCGGCCACCATCGTCAACGATGCGCCGCTGTACTTCGAGCCGGGCACCCCGGGCGGCCAGCCCTGGGAACCGAAGAACTTCGACGGCGGCTTCGAAGGACCGATGCCGCTGCGCACCGCGTTGATGAAGTCGAAGAACCTGGTGACCGTGCGCCTGCTGCAGTCCATCGGCGCGCCGTATGCGCAAGAGTGGATCACCAAGTTCGGCTTCGACAAGGACAAGCATCCGGCCTACCTGCCGATGGCGCTCGGCGCGGGCTCCGTCACGCCGATGCAGATGGCCACCGCCTACTCGGTGTTCGCCAATGGCGGCTACAAGGTCAATCCGTATCTCGTCACGCGCATCACCGACCTGCGCGACAAGGTGCTGCTCGAAACCGAACCGCCGGCGCTCGACGAAACCCGCCGCGCCATTCCCGAGCGCAACGCCTTCATCATGGATTCGCTGCTGCAGAGCGTGGTGAAGGGCGGCACCGCCGCGCGCGCCTACCAGGCGCTCAAGCGCGACGACCTGTTCGGCAAGACCGGCACCACCAACGACTCCTTCGACACCTGGTTCGCGGGCTTCCAGCCCACGACGGTGGGCATTGCATGGATCGGCTACGACACGCCGCGCCAGCTCGGGGTGCGCGGCGAAACCGGCGGCAGCCTGAGCCTGCCGATCTGGATCGGCTACATGCAGGCGGCGCTGAAGGGCGTGCCGGTGAGCAAGATTCCGGAGCCGCCGGGCGTCGTCAACATCGATGGCGAGTGGTACTTCGACGACTTCACGCCGGGCCACAGCGTGGCGAGCCTGGGTGTGGAGAGCGAGGCGCCGCCAGCGCCGGCGGAAGAACTCACGGGCGTGCCGCTGGGCCCGCCGCCACAGCCGGAAGAGCGCAACCGCATCCTCGAGTTCTTCCGCTGAGGCATGGCAGAAAGGAGCCGTACCGAGTCTCTACACTCGGTGCGGCCTTTCCCGCTTCACCTTCCCACGCTTCTTCCCATGGAAATTCTTACCCTGGCGACGTTGATCGTCGTCGGCGCCTACATCCTCAAGTCCAGGGACCAGCGCCATCGCATCGCGCTGCTTGGCAGCCATCTCGGCAGATACCAGATCGAAAGATTGATGGAAACGCTCACCGAGGGCTACCTGCGCTGCCTGGGCGAGGACGACGCCGCGCGGCGCCAGCAGATCTGGAGCCTGCTCGACTCCACCGAGGAAAAGCTCTCGGCCCAGTTCGACAGCTTTGCCGCCGAGTTTGCGCGCGTCGACGCGGCGGATGCGCGCGTGAGCAAGCTGCCCGTGGCCATTCCGTTCGCGCACCGGCTGTTTCCGGCCGCCACCTTCGATCTGCGCGAAGCGCTGGCCATCCACGCGCGCGGCATTGCCGACGTGATGCGCAACGAATCGGGCCGCACGCCGAAGGCCAAGGCCTTCACCATGTCGGCCGAGCTGTTCCTGATGCAGCACACCTGCCACTGGTTCTGCAAGTCGAAGACGGTGGCGTCGGCGCGCATGCTGGCGCGGCACAAGACCTCGTACGAGCAGTTGCTCGGCGCCGTGAGCCCCGGAACGCGCAAGGCCTACGCGGCGCTCACCGGCCAGTGACCCGTTCAGTGATGTGACAGGAGCGGCAGCGTGAGCGTGGCCACCGCGCCGCCTCGCGCCGCATTGCCGAGCTCGATGCGCCCGCGGTGCAGCGCGGCAATCTCCTTCACGAAGGCCAGCCCGAGCCCGGTGCTCTTCTTCCGGCTGTGCGGCCGCGCCAGCGAATAGAACTTCTGGAAGACCTTTTCCTGAGCGTAATCCGGAATGCCCGGGCCGTGGTCGCGCACGCTCACGCGCGCCAGCTTCGAGGTGGTCTCCAGCGTCAGCAGCACCTCGCTGCCCTGCGGTGAAAAATCGATGGCGTTGTCGAGCAGGTTGCTGATGGCACGCCGCAGCAGGAACGGATCGCCCTCGGTGCGGGCCTCGGCGCGGATGTTCACGCGCACGCTGATGTTGCGCTTGGCCGCCGCAGGCTGCACGCTGATGGCGATGTCCTCGATCAGCGAAGCCAGCGCCACCGGCTCCGTGCGGTCGAGCCCGTGGCGTGTTTCCAGTGCGGTGAGCTCCATCATGCGGTCGACGATTTCCTGGATGCGCTGCGTCTCGCGTTCGATGTTCTTCAGGAAGCGCTCGCGCTCCGCATGCGGCATCGACGGCTCCTGCAGCAGCTCGGCCGCGCCGCGGATGGCCGAGAGCGGGCTCTTCACCTCGTGGGTGAAGGTCTGCACGTAGTCGGCCACGTAGTTGCGGCCGGTCAGCGCGTCGCGCATTTCGCTGAAGCCGGTGCGCACCGCATCCACCGCGCGCCGCGCCATACGCGAAAAGCTCAGCGTGCGCTGCGCGCGCACCCAGGCCCAGTAGTCCGAGATCAGCCCGAAGGGCCGCACCAGCCAGACCGAGACGATCACCGCCAGCAGCAGCAGCGCCAGCCCCGAGCCCACGCCCACCCACAGCGTGCGGGCGCGCGCGTCTTCGACGAACTGGCCGAAGCTCTGCACCGGCTTGCCGACGCTGACCATGCCGACGATCTCGTTGTTCCACCGGATCGGCGCGCCCACGTACATCACCGAGGTGCGCGGGTCGCCGTCAACGTCGCGCGAGGTGCGCGCGCCGTACAGGCCGGCGAGCGTGCGGCTCACGTCGCTCCACTGCGAGTAGTCGGCGCCCAGGTGCCTGCCGAGCGAGTCGAACATCACGCGGCCGCTGCGGTCGGTGACGTACACGCGCAGCTCGACGCGGTTCTTGTGCAGGTTGTAGATCTGCGCGGAGAACTCGCGCGCATAGACCGTGCGGAACAGCGGCTCGAGCCGCGCGGTGTTGATGGCGCCCGCGATCACGTCCTGCTCGACCAGGCTGGCCAGGAGCTGCGAAGTCTCGACCAGCGATTCCTCGGCCGATTCGCGGTAGCGCGGATCGATGTCCGACACCACGCGGTAAAGCAGGAACGCGATGCCCGCCGTGTAGATCAGCAGGATCCCAATGAATATCCGCGTGCGCCGGCTCACGGCGTCTGGGGCAATTCTTCGTTCAGTGCATAGCCGGTGCCGCGCAGCGTGCGGATCGGCTCCACGTCGGGCGCCACGGCCTTGAGCTTGGCGCGCAGCGTCTTCACGTGCGCATCGACCGTGCGGTCGAAGCTGTCGCTCGCGTCGTCCCAGACCATTTGCAGCAGTTCGTCGCGCGTGAAGACGCGTCCCGGGCGCTGCACCAGCAGCCGCAGCAGCCCGTATTCGTAGCGCGACAGCTCGAGCAGGCGTCCGTAGTAGCGGATCTGCATGCGCTCGTTGTCCAGTGCAAACGGCATTGCGGGGGGCTGGGCGGCCGCTGGAGGCGCCGCGCCCGGAATTTGATGGGGTACCCCGTTGCCCGGCGCTGCGGGCGCTCCAGGGGCCGCTCGTGCACTGCGCCGGAGGATGGTGCGCACCCGCGCCACCAGTTCGCGCGGAGAAAAGGGCTTGGCGATGTAGTCGTCGGCACCGAGTTCCAGTCCCACCACGCGGTCGATCTCGTCGCTCCTGGCCGTGAGAAACAGCATCGGCACCTCGGCGCCGCCCTGCGACTGGTTCAGCGCTCGCAGCCGCTTGAACAGCTCGAACCCGTTGAGATCGGGCAGTCCCACGTCCAGGATCGCGAGCGCCGGCGGCTCCTGTGCGAACTGCGCGATGGCGTCCTCGGCCGTGGCGCACCAGACCGGCGTGAAGCCATCGCTCTTCAGGACGTACTGGAGCGTGTCGGCAATGCCCGATTCGTCTTCGGCGATCAGGATCCGCGGTTTGAAACTCATCCCCGGATGTTAGCGAGCGGGCGCCGATCGGCGAGGCTGGTTTTCGTGCGTGGCGCTGCGGACACGGCGCGGCCGTTCGCGGCTTTTTTTTCGGGCGCGGCGCTGTCCCCGTTTCTATTTCTTATTTCTCTTATTCAAATTAGTAGTAGTAGATAAGGGCAGCGCCGGTCTGTGGACAGGGCACTTTTTCCCTTGCGTGACATGGACTTGTCACACCCGCGTCACTGTGCGCAGCTGCGCTTCCGTGCTGTCGCGCCAAAAGGAACAACATCGCGGGAAGCGTCCGCCCTGTGGATAACGCCCTGCTTGTGCCGGAAATCTCCCCAGAGTTGTCCTTTGACACGGTCCGGAAAATCTGCCAAAGGCGTTTTTCGGCACGAGAAATTCATTGCCTCATATTTGGGCAGACTGTAGATTTGTCTTTCAGATCAATGACTTAGCTTTCTCTTACAAGGAAGTGCGAGTGTTATCCACAGAGTTGCCCAAGCTTTGTGGGGAGAACCCGCGGTGGAACCTTTGAGCCGCATGCCGAACGAACTTTGTCCCTCAACCAGTGGAAATCCGAACGTGACACCTTCCGAAACCCGGTCCATCGTGACCCTCAGCCTCCTGGCCGCCTTCGTCGACGGCGAGAAGCACGAGCGCGAACGTGCCGAGATCAAGCGCATTGCCGAGGGGCTTTCGCAGGCCGACGGCGTGAACCTGCCCACGCTCTACCAAGACGTCCTGATGAAGCGCGTCTCGCTGGCTTCGGTCGCCGGCGAGCTGAAGAGCACGGAATCCAAGCAGCTGGCCTACGAGATGGCGGTGTGCGTGTGCGATGCGGACGGCACGCAGTCCGATGCCGAGCGCATGTTCCTGGCGGACGTGCGCACCTCGCTCGGGCTCGATGCCTCGGCGGCGCAGTTCTCGCAGCAGGCGGAAGACATTGCGGCGGCGGTTCCGATGGCGGCCACCGGCGCGGCCGCGGCCGTGGCACCCGCCGCTGCTGCGCAATCGCCCGACAGCGCGGAACTCGACAAGTCGATCCTCAACGCATCCATCCTCAATGGCGCGCTCGAACTGCTGCCTGAAACGCTGTCGACCATGGCGATCATTCCGCTGCAGATGAAACTGGTCTATCGCATCGGCAAGGCCTACGGCTACGAGCTCGACAGCGGCCACGTGAAGGATTTCCTGGCCACGCTCGGCGTCGGCCTGACTTCGCAGTACCTGGAACAGGCCGGGCGCAAGCTGCTCGGCGGCCTGCTCGGCAAGGTGGGTGGAGGTTTGCTGCGCGGCCTCGGCAACCAGGCGGTGAGCTCGGGCATGAGCTTCGCCTCGACCTACGCGCTGGGGCATGTGGCCAAGCGCTACTACGCCGGCGGCCGCACCCTCTCGGCGCAGATGCTCAAGGAGACGTTCTCGGGCGTGGTGCAGGAGGGCAAGAGCCTGCAGACCCAGTACCTGCCGGCCATCCAGGAAAAGGCCCGCACCCTGGACGCCGGAAAAGTGCTGTCGCTGGTCAGAGGGGCCTGATCCTTTTTCGGCTATTTCGCCAAGTCGTCGAGGATGGGGCAGTCGGGGCGCGCGTCCCCGTGGCAGCAGTGCACCAGGTGCGCCAGCGTGCTGCGCATCGACTGCATGTCGGCAATGCGCTGCTCCAGTTCGCCCAGGTGCTTTTGTGCAATGCGCTTCACGCTCGAACTCGCACGCCGGCGGTTGTTCCACAAGCCCACGAGCTCGGCAATTTCCTCCATCGAGAAACCGAGGTCGCGCGAGCGCTTGATGAAGCGCAGCGTGTGGATGTCGGCATCGCCATATTGGCGGTAGCCGCTTTCGGTGCGCGCCACCGCGGGCAGCAGGCCCAGGCCTTCGTAATGCCGCACCATGCGCGCCGAGACACCCGAGAGCCGTGCGGCCTCGCCGATGGAGACAGTGCCGAAGCCGCTCATTGGACCTTGTAGCCGGCGTTCTCGATTGCGGCGACGATGTCCTGGCGAGGCTGCGCGCTCAGCACATCGACATGGCCGGTTTCAAGGTCCACCGTCACCTGCGCTTCGGGATCCACCGTCTGTACTGCGTTCTGCACCGCGCTCACGCAGTGGCCGCAGCTCATGCCCGAGACCTGGAATTTCTGGCTCATCGTCTTTGCTCCTGTTGAATGAAATGAAATTGAATGAAGCGAGGCGCCAGTTTGAACCTTCTCATGATGTCAATGTCCAGTGCAGGGACACTGCGTCTTTGGGCTTGACCTTGCCATGATGTGAGACTTTAGCCTCGGGGCATGGAAAATCTGCTGCAAAACCCACTCCATCCGATGAGCACCCTGGATCTTTCCGTCGGCGGCATGACCTGCGCCTCTTGCGTGATGCGCGTGGAGCGCGCGCTCAAGAACGTGCCGGGCGTGCAGGATGTCAGCGTGAACCTCGCCACGGAATCGGCGCGCGTGGTGACGGCCGCCGGCGGCGAAGCCATGGATGCCCGGCTGCGCCGCGCCGTGCGCGCCGCAGGCTACGAGCCGCGTGCGGCAAGCAGCGCGGCCGACGAGGCCGCAGCGCTGTCGCCCTGGCACGGGTTCGGGCCTGTAGGCATCGGGCTCCTGCTGTCGATACCGCTGCTGGCACCGATGCTCGGCCAGCCCTTTGGCCAGGACTGGATGCTGCCGGCCTGGCTGCAGCTGCTGCTGGCGGCGCCGGTGCAGTTCTGGCTCGGCGCGCGCTTCTACCGCGCGGGCTGGCATGCCGCGAAGGCAGGTACCGGCAACATGGATCTGCTGGTGGCGCTCGGTACCAGCGCGGCGTTCGGCTTGTCGCTCTGGCTCTGGTGGCGCGCGGCCACGGGCGCGCACGCGGGGCACGGCGGCGTGCAGCATCTGTATTTCGAGGCCTCGGCCGTGGTGATCACGCTGGTGCTGCTGGGCAAGTGGCTGGAGGCGCGCGCCAAGCGGCAGGCCACCTCGGCCATCCGCGCGCTGCAGCAGCTGCGGCCCGAGACCGCGCACCTGGTGGGGCCGCGCGGCGAAAGCGACGTACCGCTGGCCGAGGTGATGGTCGGCGACCGGCTGGCGGTGCGGCCGGGCGAACGCGTGCCCGCCGACGCACGCGTGATCGAAGGGCAGTCCGAGGTCGACGAATCGATGCTCACGGGCGAGCCGTTGCCGGTGCCGAAGGGGCCGGGCAACGCACTGACGGGCGGCGCGGTCAACGGCGACGGCCGCATGGTCGTCGAGGTGAGCGCGGTCGGCGCCGAGAGCGTGCTGGCGCGCATCATCCGCCTGGTCGAGGACGCACAGGCGGCCAAGGCGCCGATCCAGCGGCTGGTGGACCAGGTCGCGGCCGTGTTCGTGCCGGTGGTGCTGGCGATTGCGCTGGCGACGCTGGCGGGCTGGCTGCTTGCGGGCGCCGGCATCGAGGTCGCCATGATCCACGCGGTGGCCGTGCTGGTCATTGCCTGCCCCTGCGCGCTGGGTCTCGCGACGCCGGTCGCAATCATGGCCGGTACCGGCGTGGCGGCGCGTCGCGGCATTCTCATCAAGGATGCGCGTGCGCTGGAGCTTGCGCACCGTGTCGGCACCGTGGCCTTCGACAAGACCGGCACGCTGACGCTGGGCCGTCCGGTGCTCACGGCGCTGGTGCCGGTGGCAGGCAGCGGCGATGAAGCCGGATTGCTCGCCACGGCCGCGAGCCTGCAAGGCGGCAGCGAGCATCCGCTGGCGCGTGCCGTGATGGCAGCGGCCGCACAGCGCGGCGTGCAGGCGCCGCCATTGAGTGCGATGCAGGCGATGCCGGGACGTGGCGTGCGCGGCGAGGTGAAGGGCGAATCCTGGGCCATTGCCAGCCTGCGCTGGTGCGCGGAGCTCGGCGCCGTGCCCGACGCCGCGCAGGTCGAGCGCCTGCAGGCCCAGGGCGCCACGGTGTCGGCGCTGCTGCGCTTCGATGCGGTGGGGGCCGCCCGGGTGCAGGCGCTGCTGGCCTTTGCCGACGAGCCCAAGCCAGAGGCCGCGCAAGCCATTCGCGCGTTGCATGCGCGCGGCCTGCGCGTGGTGATGATCTCGGGCGACAACCTGCGCGCCGCGCAGGCCATGGCGGCGCGGCTCGGCATTGCCGCCGAGGACGTGCGCGCCGATGTGCTGCCCGCCGACAAGGCGGCGCAGGTCAGCGCCTTGAGGAAGAACGGCCAGGTGGTCGCGATGATCGGCGACGGTGTCAACGATGCACCCGCGCTGGCCGCGGCCGACGTGGGCATTGCCATGGCACCTTCGGGCGGCGGCACCGACGTTGCGATGGAAGCGGCGGGCATCACGCTGATGCGCGGCGACCTGGCGCTTGTGGCCGAGGCGCTCGAGCTCTCGGCGCGCACGGTGGCCAAGATCCGGCAGAACCTGTTCTGGGCCTTTGCCTACAACGTGGCCGGCATTCCGCTGGCCGCCTTCGGGCTGCTGAGCCCGGTGGTGGCGGGTGCGGCCATGGCGTTGTCGAGCGTCAGCGTGATGGCCAACGCGCTGCTGCTGCGGCGCTGGAAGCCATGAGCCCTGGCCGATCTCAGTCGATCAGCAGCGCCAGCAGGTGGTCGTCGACGTAGTCGGCCTCGCCGGCCCGCTTGTAGAACTTGCGCAGGGTGCCTTCGTACTCGAAGCCCAGCTTCTCGTAGAAGCGCAACCCCGGCGCGTTGTCGCTTTCGGCATAGAGCTCGATGCGCTTGACGCCGTCGGCCTTGAGCCGGGCAATGGCATCGCTCACCATCGCCTGCGCGATGCCCTTGCCATGCAGCGACGGATCGACCGCGAGCGTGCCAAAGCAGGCCACGTGCCGCACGCGGCCGGGATAGCGTGTCGCGCGGTAGAAACCCGCGACGCGGCCATCGACTTCGTAGACGTAGAAGCTGCGGCTGTCGACCAGCTCCTTGTAGATGGCGCGGAATTCATCGAGCGGCATCGGGTCGTAGCCCAGGAAGGGCACCACGCTCTCGTGCATGTAGATGGAGAAGACCGCTTCGAGGTCCTGGGGTGTGGCGAGCCTGCGCATGGATGACGGGTTTTCTGCGGATGCGAAGAAGGCGCCAGCATACCCAGTCCCGCAGGTGTTTCGTTCTTCAGCGGCCCGCGATCAGCACGGCGTTGGTGCCGCCGAACGCGAACGAATTGGAAAGCACGTAGCGCAGGCTCCCGGCTTCGCGCGCTTCGCCGTGTACCAGGTCGAGGTCGAAGGCCGCATCGGGCACCCGCAGGTTGGCGGTGGGCGGAAGCATCCCTTGCGCCAGCGTTCGCAGCGCCCCCACCAGCTCGATGGCGCCGCCGCCCCCCAGCACATGGCCATGGATGGCCTTGGTGGCGCTCACGGGCGTGGTATTGCCGAACACCTCGCGGATGGAGGCGGCCTCGGCGGCGTCGCCCGCGATCGTCGCGGTGCCGTGCGCATTGATGTGGCCGATCTGAGCCGCCTCGATGCCCGCGTCGCGCAGCGCGGCGCGCATGGCGCGCACCTGGCCGGCGGTGTCGGGGTTGGTGATGTGCGTGGCGTCGCAGTTGGTGGCATAGCCCGCAAGAATGAGCGAAGAGGCACGAACGGTGCCTCGCGCGTTGGCATGCGCTTCCGATTCGAGCACCAGCGCGGCGGCGCCTTCGCCCAGCGCGAAGCCCGCGCGATCGCTCGAGAACGGCCGGCAGGCGCTGCCGGGCGCATCGGGCGGAGGCGGCGCCGTCACGCGCATTGCATGCCAGCTGGCCATCACGCCCGGCGTGAGCATGGCATCGTGGCCGCCGACGATGGCCGCGTCGAGCCAGCCGCCCCGGATGGCGCGCATCGCCTCGCCGATGGCCACGGCCGAGGAGGCGCAGGCGCAGGCGTACGCAATGGCCGCGCCCTGTGCGCCGAACTGCAGGGCGAGCTCCGCCACCGCGGCGTTCGGCATCACGGTGAGCACGGTCGTCGGCCGCATGCGGCGCTTTTCGCCATAGAGTGCGCGCGTGGTGTCGTCGAAGGTCCCGGCCCCCGCCAGCCCGCTGCCCCAGAAGATGCCGAGGCGCTCTGGGTCGACGCTGCCCGCCCCGAGCCCGGCCTGCGCGGCGGCATCGCGCGCGGCCGCGAGCGCCATGGCGGTGCCTCGATCGAGCGGCAGGCGCGAGTTGCTGCGCACGGCGGCCGCATCGAAATCGCAGGCGGCCACGGCAAGCTCGATCGGATCCAGGCCTTCGATCTCGAGGGTTCGCGCGCGCACCGCGGAATGCCCGTTGAAGAGCGCATCGTCGAACGACTCGACGGTGCAGCCCAGCGGCGTGACGAACCCGATGCCCGCGACGTGCACGCGGGCGCTGTTCACGCCTGCGCAGCCATCGGCGAATCGAGCTTGCAGTCGATCTGGGTCTCGATCGCCTCGCACAGGCGGCCGAGCGTGATGCCCGCCTCGCGCGGATCGAGCCGGTCTTCGGGAAGGCGAAGATGGAAGGCGTCTTCCACCGCGAACACGAATTCCATCAGCGCAAGCGAATCGAGGCCGAGCTCGGACAGGGCCGCATCGGGCGCAATGATGTCGCGCGCCACGTCGAACTGGTTCACCAGGATGGCGGCGATGCTGTTGAAGACGGGCGAAGCAGAGAAAGAAGAAGAGGGCATGGCGTGCTTTCTTTCAGGCGGCAAGGGAGCGCGCGGACAAGGCGTCGATGGCGTCGGGCGTGCCATGGGCCACGGCATCGGCGAAGGCGGACGTTTCGCGCACCACCTGGTGGCGGTCGTTGTCGATCGTGATCATGTGGTAGCTGTTGGCCAGCACCACGCTGCGGAACGTCCTGCAGCGAAGGCCGCGCGCAAGGAGGCCGAGATTGGCCACACTGGCCACCTCGTCCTCGCGTGCATGCAGCGCGAGCACGCTGTCGCATTGCACGCGATGGAGATTGCGCCTCACATGGCGGATCAGCCGGTCGTGCTCGCGCAGGTGGCCCACGCCGATCACTGCGCTGCCGGCGCTCGACACCTTGCGGTGGCGCAGCTCGCGCTCGATCCAGGCGCGCACGCGTTCGTTCTTCACGCCGTAGGGCGGGCGTTCGCGGTATTGCCAGAACCTCCCGAGCGGCGTGTAGAAGGCCAGCGGCAGCAGCACCTGCGTTCGCGGCACGGCCCAGCCGTCGAAGCGCAGCGTGGTCGACATCAGCACCAGCGCATCGACGCCGCTGCCGCAGCGGATGGCTGCGCCGAGCGCCAGCGACGATCCGGCCGAGATGCCCACCAGCATCACACGGTCATGCTGCGTGCGCAGCAGCTTGACCTGCGCCTCGATGGCGTCGATCCAGCACTCGTACGGCAGGGCCTGCTGCACCGGTGCGGCGGCATCGAAGGAGTAGCCGTCGACACGCATCGGATGCACCGAGTACCCGCTGGCGCGCAATGCCGACTGCACGGTCAGGAGCTCGTCAGGTGTGCTGCATAAACCATGCAGCAGCACGACGGCCGTGCGCCGCACCGCGGGGTGCACCACGCTCAGGAGATCGGAGGGATCGCGGGCGCTCATCGCGTTGTTGCAGAGGGCTGGAAAGAGGCCCGTGCCGCAGGTTGCTGTCGTATGCTCATGGCGCGTTTATCGCCGGGGTGTGCTGACCGGCCGCTGACCCTCCTTCGCGCAAGAATAGGCACCTTCAACCCACCACACACACCATGCGAATCCTGCTTGTCGAAGACGATGCCGTGTTGCGCGACGTGATGCTGCGCAGCCTTGCGGATGCCGGCCATCGGGTCGACGTGTCGACCAACGTCGAGGACGCCGACCACCTCTGGCGCGTGCAGCCTTTCGATGCGGTGCTGCTCGACCTGAACCTGCCGGCCACGGCAAGCCCGACCAGCGGATTGGCAAGCGGCCTCAACGCCCTGCGCCAGGCGCGTGCCCGCGGCGACCGCACGCCGGTGCTGGTGCTGACGGCGCGCGGCCGCACCGAGGAGCGCATCGCGGGCCTCGATGCCGGCGCCGACGACTACCTTGGCAAGCCCTTCGACCTGGCCGAGGTCGAGGCGCGGCTGCGCGCGCTGGTGCGGCGGGCCAAGGGCACCGAAGACATCGTGCTGCTGGGCCAGCTCAAGCTCGACCGCAAGGCGCGCCGTTTTTCCACCGCGAGCGGGCCGCTCGACCTGCCCGCGCGCGAGTTCGAGGTGCTGTGGGAACTGATGAGCCCGCCGGGCCGAACGGTGAGCAAGCGGGCGCTGTCCGACAAGCTCTCCAGCTTCGACGAATCGCTGGGCGACAACGCGCTGGAGGCCTTCATCTCCCGGTTGCGCAAGAAGCTGGCCGGTTCGGGCGCGGGCATCCGCACGCTGCGCGGCATCGGCTACCTGCTCGAAGCCGAAGTGTGAGCCGCACGCAACCGGCCGCACCCGGGACATCGAAGGCCGCGCCTTCGCTCACGCGGCGCGTGCTGCGCAATGTGCTGGTGCCGCTGGCACTCACGTGGATGGTGGGTGCGGTGATTGCGCTGGTCATCGCCAACTATTTCTCCGAGCAGGCCTTCGACCGCGCCATGCTCGACGATGCCTATGCGCTGTCTGCCAACGTGCAGGCGGGCGAGCGCGGCATCGAGCTGCTGCTCACGCCGCGCGAGGTGGCCACGGTGCTGTTCGACCAGGTCGACAAGATCTACTTTGCGGTGCAGCGGCTCGACGGCACGCTGATCTCGGGGCAGGGGGGCCTGAATGCACCGCTGCCGGCGGCAGGTGCGCACTATCGTTTTTCGGACGTGGACTACGAAGGCAAGGTCCTGCGCGCGGTGGTGCTCGAGCCCGTCACCGAGCCCGGCCAGCTGATGCCCTACCGGGTGGTGATTGCGCAGACCACGCTGAGCCGCGCGGCGCTGGTGCAGCGGCTGCTCGGCTATGCGCTGGCACCGCAGGTGCTGCTGCTGATTTTGCTGGCCGTGTGGCTGTGGCATGGCATTCGAAGCGACCTGCGCCCGCTCGGCGAGCTCCAGCAGGCGCTGGACCGCCGCGACGTGTACGACCTCTCTCCGGTCGCGGTGGTCCGCACCTCGCGCGAAGTGCAGCGCCTGGGCAATGCGGTCAATGCGCTGTTCGACCGGCTGAACCACAGCGTGCGTGCGCAGCGCGAGTTCGTGGGCAACGTGGCGCATGAGCTGCGCACGCCGCTGGCGGGCATCCGCGCACTGGCCGAATACGGGCTTGCGCAGCACGACTCCACCGTGTGGCGCGAGCAGCTCGCGCGCGTGGCGGAACGCCAGGCCCGCGCGAGCCATCTCATCGACCAGCTGCTGGCGCTCGCGCTGGCCGACGAGGCGCGCACCGGCCTCGCGCGCGAACCGGTGCGGCTCGACATGCTGGCCGAGCAGACGGTGCTGCGGCACCTGGCCCGCGCCGACGCGCACGGCGTCGACCTGGGCGCGCGCGGCCTCGACGAGCGCGTGACGGTGCTTGCGAACGAAGCGCTGGTCGAAGGCATTCTCGACAACCTGATCGACAACGCGCTGCGCTACGGCGGGCGCACCATCACCGTCGAGCTGGCGGGCCGCACCTTGAGCGTGATCGACGACGGCCCCGGCATTCCGCTGGAAGCGCAGCGCGACCTGATGCAGCGGTGGGCGCAAGGCCCCGCGGGCCAGAAGCTGGGGCAGGGCTCGGGCCTGGGCCTGTCGATCGTGGCGCGCTATGCGGAACTGCTGGGCGCCGAGCTGCGGCTCGATGCGGCCGAGCCCAGGGGGCTGCGGGTGAGCGTGGCCTTTGCGGAGATTCGCCCGGCGGCGGCGTGAGGCCGAAGTGCGGGATGTCGTAGCCGCGAAAGGCCTGCGCGGATTCAGTCCAGCGCCGGGTAGTCCGTGTAGCCCTTGATGCCGCCGCCGTACATCGTGGCCTTGTCCACGGCGTTGAGCGGTGCGTTCTCGCGCAGGCGGCGCACCAGGTCGGGGTTGGCGATGAAGGGCTTGCCGAAGGCGACGAGGTCGTCGCCTTCCTTGACGGCTTCGTCCGCCAGCGGCTTGTCGTAGCCGTTGTTGACCATCCATGCGCCCCTGCCGCCGGCCTGGCGGTAGGCGGCCTTGAGCGCCTCGTAGTCGAAGGGACGGTCCTCGATCTCGCGCGGGCCGCCAGTGGCGCCTTCGATGATGTGGATGTAGGCCAGGCCGAGCGGGGCGAGCTGCTTCACCACGTAGGTGAAGAGCGGCTGCGGATCGGAGTCGTGCACGTCGTTGGCCGGCGTGACGGGCGACAGGCGGATGCCGGTCCTGCCGCCGCCGACCGCGTCGACCACGGCGCGCGTGGCTTCCAGCAGCAGGCGGGCGCGGTTCTCGATGCTGCCGCCGTAGTCGTCGGTGCGCTTGTTGCTGCCGTCCTTCAGGAACTGGTCGAGCAGGTAGCCGTTGGCGCCGTGGAGTTCCACGCCGTCGAAGCCGGCGGTTTCCACCGCGTTGCGCGCGGCGGCCGCATAGGCATGGACGATGCCGGGCAGTTCTTCGGCGTCGAGTGCGCGCGGCTCGGAGGTCTCGACGAAAGTCGGTATGCCGTCCTTGATGAGCACGGTCTTGGTCCTGGCGGTGATGGCCGAGGGCGCGACGGGCTTGCCGCCGTCGGGTTGCAGTTCGGTGTGCGAGACGCGGCCCACGTGCCAGAGCTGCACCACGATCTTGCCGCCCTTGGCATGCACCGCATCGGTCACGCGCTTCCAGGCATCGAGCTGTTCGGTGCCGTAGAGGCCCGGCACGTCGGCATAGCCCTGGCCCTGGTGGCTGATGGCGGTGGCTTCGGTGATGAGCAGGCCGGCGGTGGCGCGCTGCGCGTAGTAGGTGGCGGCAATGTCCTGGGGAATCGCGTTGGGCGAGCGATTGCGCGTGAGCGGCGCCATCACGATGCGGTTGGCGAGGCGCAGGTCACCGGCCTGTACGGGATCGAAGAGAGAGGGCATGGCGGGAACGTAAAGAGTGGGACAGGGGCCGCGAGGCTAAACCTGCGCGGGCAAACCTGCTGTCGCACGGTTGTCCGTTTGCTGCTAGGCGTTCAGGGCGGCGTGTCGAGCGGCTTTGGCCCCGCCTCTGCAAGCGCGAGCAGTGCCGCGCCCACGCGCATGGGCATCGCGAGCAGGATCTGCCCCATGCCCTTGCCGAGCGGATCGTTGCGCAGCGACGCCATGCCGCCGCCGCCGAGCGCCTGCTCGCAGACGAAGTTGAAGGCGCCGATGCCCGGCACTTCGTAGCGCGTGACAGTCCCTTCGACGAGGTGCGCGAGCCATTCGGCCACGCGCGCTTCGGTGAGCTGCTCGCGCAGCAGCGGCAGCAGGGCAGGGTGGCGTGCGATGACGCCGACGTTCGAGGTGTCGCCCTTGTCGCCGCTGCGGGCCCAGGCCAGGCGGATGAGCGGCACCTCGATGGCATCGGCAGCGGCGGATGCCGCGGCATTCGCATCGCCGGCTGCATGCCGTGGCGAAGGCGCGTCGGCAACCGCCGCAACCACGGCGTCGCGCGGCATCTCGATGCACTGCCCGTCGAGGCTCACGCGCGCCTCGACCTTCGACTTGTCGAGCAGGAAGGCGTACTGCCGGATCGACGGCGAGACCGAGGGGCGCCCGCCCGCGCCCGTGGTGCCCGGCGCCCACGAGGTGCCGGCCGGCGCCACTTCGCGCGCGAAGAGTTCCAGCGCCTCCTTGCGCGGATGCGTGACCGCGAGCCGCAGCACGGCCTCGCGCGTCTGCAGGGCCTGCGCGTGCGGGCCGTAGCAGGACTCGGCGCCGAGCACCTCGAGTTGCGTGCCGCTGTAGGACTCGAAGCCTTGCCGGGCGAACAGCGTGCGGGTGCGCGCGAGGATCGCCTCGCCGGTGCGCCTGGCCTTGGCCACGGCATCGAAGCCGACGATGGTGAGCTGCGCCGCGGTCTTGAACCCCTCTGCATAGGTGGCGCAGACCTTGTAGCTCGCGGTGGGGGCGCGGCCCCGCGCGCCGTGCACGCGCACGCGGTGCTCGCCGGCCTGCTCGATGCGCACCTGCGTGAAGTCGGCCACCACGTCGGGCAGCAGGTAGGCCGAGGGATCGCCGATCTCGTACAGCATCTGCTCGCCCACCACGGCCGGCGTGACCTTGCCGCCGGTGCCCGCGGGCTTGGTGACGACGAAGCGGCCATCGGCGCTGCACTCGACGATGGGATAGCCGATGTTGGGCCAGTCGGGCACGGTGTCCCAGTCGGTGTGCAGGCCGCCGGTGGCCTGGCAGCCGCATTCGATGATGTGGCCCGCGAGGCTGCCGGCCGCGAGCAGGTCGTGGTCGCCGGGCTGCCAGCCGAACTCGTGCATCAGCACGCCGAGCGTCACGGCCGAGTCGACGCAGCGGCCGGTGATGACCACCTGCGCGCCCGCATCGAGCGCGGCCTGGATCGGCCGTGCGCCGAGATATGCATTGGCCGTGAGCACGCGCTCGGGCAGCGGCGCGCCGCTCTGCAGTTCGCGCACAGGGGGCTGCTGCTGCCGCAGCTGCGGCAGCAGCGCCGAGACGTCGTCGCCGCTGACCACCGCGATCTTCAGTGCGATGCCCTGCTCGGCCGCGAGCGCGGCCAGCGCATCGGCGCAGCCCTGCGGATTGACGCCGCCCGCATTGCTCACCACGCGGATGCCTTGCTGCACGACGTCCTCGAGCACCGCCTTCATCGCGACGGAGACGAAGTCGGTGGCGTAGCCGAGCTCCGGCTTCTTGAGCCGCGCTCCTGCGAGGATCGACATCGTGAGTTCGGCCAGGTAGTCGAACACCAGATAGTCGATCTGCCCGCTGGCCACGAGCTGCGGCGCGCCGACGCTGCTGTCGCCCCAGAAGCCCGAGGCGCCGCCGATGCGCACGATGCGTTCGTTGTGGTTGTTGCTGCTGCTGTGGGCGTTCATCGGCCGCTCCATTGCGGCCTGCGCTTTTCGCGGAAGGCGAGCTGGCCTTCGGCCGCATCCTCCGTCAGCGCAAAAAGGCCGATCTGGCTTTCGGTGAAGGCCATCGATTCCTCGAAGGCCATGGCCTCGATCTTCTTCATCGTGTACAGGCCGCGGCGAATGGCGGCGGGCGACTTGTCGAGCATGCGGCCGAGCAGCCAGTCGACGCTTTCGTCGACGTCCTCGCTCACGCGATTCACGAGCCCATGTTCGAGCGCCTGCGCGGCGGTGATGGGCTCGCCGGTGAGGCACATCTGGGCCAGCACGCGGCGCGGCAGCAGGTTGCCGAGCACACTGAGCACCTGCGCGGGAAAGAGGCCGACCTTGACTTCGGGCAGGCCGAACACGGCCTGGCTGCCGGCCACCGCCATGTCGCACATGCCCAGGATGCCCATGCCGCCCGCCATGCAGGCGCCGTTGACGCGCGCGACCAGGGGCACGGTCAATTGCCGCGCCTGGCGAAGAAGGTTGGCAAAGGCCTGGTACGGCTCGGCATGGTCGAACCTGAACGAGCTGCCGCTTTGCAGGTCTGCACCGGCGCAGAAGGCGCGCGTGCCCGCGCCGGTGATGACCACCGCGCGCACGGCGCGGTCGGTGTCGGCACGTTGCAGCGCCGCCGACAGCGCCGAAAGCACGCCGGCGCTGATGGCGTTGCGGCGTTCCTCGCGGTCGATGGTGAGCCACAGCACGGGCCCGCGCATCTCCTCACGCAGTTCTTGATGAAGGGCAGGGGTTTCGGCCATCGTCGGGTCCTTCGCTTCGGAGTCTGGGGTTCGACCGTAGCGTGACCCGAAAAAAAAGCCGCGGCATGCGGCTTGTGGCTGAAGCAGTCCGGGTTTTTCCGGGGCCGGGACGGACGGCCTTGCGGCTCTTGCGAGCTTGTGCCGGCTTCTTCTTACTTCAGCAGGCCTTCGGCCTTCATCGCGTCCTGAACGGCGGGGCGGGCGGCCACGCGCGCGTGCCAGGCCTGGACGTTGGGCAAGTCCGAGATGTCGACGCCCGTGGGCTTGGTCCAGTTGGTGACGGTGAACAGGTAGCCGTCCGCCACGCTGAACTGATCGCCCATCAGGTATTGCTTCTCGGCGAGCTGGCCGTCGAGCCATTGGTAGCGCGACTTGAGCTTGTCCTTGAAGATGGTCTTGGCTTCTTCGGGCATGTTCGGGTTGAACAGCGGGCTGTAGCCCTTGTGCATCTCGGTGCCAATGAAGGTCAGCCACTCCTGCAGGCGATAGCGCTGCAGCGTGCCGGCGGCTGGCGCCAGGTTCTTGGTGGGTGCCATGTCGGCGATGTATTGCACGATGGCCGGGCCTTCGCGCAGGCGGGTGCCGTCGTCGAGCTCGAGCATGGGCACGTAGCCCAGCGGGTTGATGCCGTAGTAGTCGGTGCCGTCCTGCAGCTTGTGGCTCTTGGTGCTGGCCAGCACGGGCTCGAAGGCAATGCCTGCCTCATGCAGCGCGATGTGGGGCGAAAGGGAACAGGCACCGGGCGAGTAATACAGCTTCATGCGAAGAAATCTCCAGATGTAGGGATATGGATAGCGGGAATCGATCCATGGACGGAGGGATGCTAGCGGGTTTGTGCGCCGCGCGTTTGTCCTACGGCCGCTCGCGCGGGCTGACTATCGGGACGGCCCCGGCGGGTTTCTAAGCTCCTCCGCACGGTGGGCAGGGCCCGCTGCAAGGAGTTTTCAGATGTTGAAATACGCAGTTATCTTTGCGGTGATTTCATTGGTGGCCGGCCTGCTGGGCTTTGGTGGCGTGGCCGCGGGCGCGGCGGGTATTGCCAAGCTGCTGTTCGGCCTGTTCCTGGTGCTGGCGGTGCTGTTCGTGGTGCTGGCGGCACTGGGGGTCGGCGCAGTAAAAAAGGCGATCGATTGATGCAGCGCCTGGTACTGCGCTGGCCACGCGCCCGCCCGCTCGGCCTGCTGCTGCAGACCCCGGCGCATCGCGTGGTGCGGGTGCTGCTCGTCACGCAGTCGCACTGGCAGCTTCCTGAACACCGCTCGCGCCGGCGGCGTGTCTGAGGCGCGCATGCACCTCTCCCGCATCGAGGCGGAACTGCGCTACGAAGTGCATCGAAAAGCCCGTGCCCGTGGTGGAGTTGGCGGCCGCGGCGGGCCGAGACCCGTGATTGCCACAGATAGTTTGCTATAAAATATATAGCAAACTATCTGTGGTGGGCAAAGGATTTGCGTGGTTTTTATGCCATTAACCACGTTGCCCCCATTCTGGGCGCAAAAGGGCACCCCCGATTAAAATTGGTGCCCCCTTTGCGCAGCGCACGCGTCAGTGCGCCCCCTCTTTCATGCTGTATCCCGAAGAATTCGATGTGATCGTCGTCGGCGGTGGCCATGCCGGCACCGAGGCCGCGCTCGCGGCTGCCCGAATGGGCGCCAAGACGCTGCTGCTCTCCCACAACATCGAGACGCTGGGACAGATGAGCTGCAACCCGTCGATCGGCGGCATCGGCAAGGGCCACCTCGTGAAAGAGGTCGATGCGCTCGGTGGTGCGATGGCCATTGCCACGGATGAAGCAGGCATCCAGTTTCGCATTCTCAATTCGAGCAAGGGGCCGGCCGTGCGTGCGACCCGTGCGCAGGCCGACCGTGTGCTGTACAAGGCGGCGATCCGCCATCGCCTGGAAAACCAGCCGAACCTCAGCCTGTTCCAGCAAGCGGTCGATGACCTGATGGTGGAGGGCGATCGCGTGGTCGGCGCCGTCACGCAAGTCGGCATCGCCTTTCGCGCGCGCACCGTGGTGCTCACCGCCGGGACTTTTCTCGATGGCCGCATCCATGTCGGCCTCGACAACTACCAGGCCGGACGCGCGGGTGATCCGCCGGCCATCAGCCTGTCGGCGCGGCTCAAGGAACTGAAGCTGCCGCAGGGGCGGCTGAAGACCGGCACGCCCCCGCGCCTCGACGGCCGGAGCATCGATTTTTCGAAGTGCACCGAACAACCGGGCGACGGCATGCCGGGCGGGGCGGGGCCGATGCCCGTGTTCAGCTTCATGGGCCGGGTCGACATGCATCCGCAGCAGATGCCGTGCTGGATCACCCATACCAATGCGCGCACGCACGAGATCATCCGCTCGGGCTTCGACCGCAGCCCGATGTTCACGGGCAAGATCGATGGCGTCGGCCCGCGCTACTGCCCGAGCGTGGAAGACAAGATCAACCGCTTTGCCGACAAGGAAAGCCACCAGATCTTCCTCGAGCCTGAAGGCCTGACGACCAACGAGTACTACCCCAACGGAATCTCGACCAGCCTGCCGTTCGACATCCAGTACCAGCTCGTGCGCTCGATGCCCGGGCTGGAGAACGCCCACATCCTGCGGCCGGGCTACGCCATCGAATACGACTACTTCGATCCGCGCGAACTCAAGAGCAGCTTCGAGACCCGTTCGATCAAGGGCCTGTTCTTTGCCGGACAGATCAACGGCACCACCGGCTATGAAGAAGCTGCGGCCCAAGGCCTGTTTGCCGGCATCAATGCCGCGCTCCAATGCCGTGGCGAAGAAGCGTGGCTGCCGCGCCGGGATGAGGCTTATCTGGGCGTGCTGGTCGATGACCTGATCACCAAGGGCGTGACCGAGCCGTACCGCATGTTCACCAGCCGCGCCGAATTCCGGCTGCAGCTGCGCGAGGACAACGCCGACATGCGTCTGACCGAAGCAGGGCGCAAGCTGGGCTTGGTGGACGATGCGCGCTGGGATGCCTTCAGCCGCAAGCGCGACACTGTTTCACGTGAAACAGAACGCCTCAAGTCGATCTGGGTGAACCCGCGCAACCTGCCGGCGTCCGAATCCGAGCGCGTGCTCGGCAAGGCCATCGAGCACGAATACAACCTGGCCGACCTCTTGCGCCGGCCCGATGTGAACTACCAGACGCTGATGTCGCTGGACGGCGGAAAGTACAGCGCAGGGGCCGCGCTCAGTGAAACCGAGATCGAGCAGATCGAAATCTCGGCCAAGTACTCGGGCTACATCGAGCGCCAGCACGACGAAGTGGAGCGCGCTGCGCATTTCGAGAACCTGCGCCTTCCGGCCGATTTCGACTACAGCCAGGTCAAGGCGCTGAGTTTCGAGGTCCGGCAGAAGCTCGACAAGCACCGGCCTGAAACGCTGGGCCTGGCGTCGCGCATTTCGGGCGTCACGCCCGCCGCAATTTCCCTGCTGATGATCCATTTGCGAAAAGGCGGCCACAAGGCATTCAACCGCGACGCCGCCACGGAAGCCGCCGCAGAATCGCAGCCCGCCCAATGAGCGCGCCCATCGACACGCTGCGCCAGGGCGCGGCAGCCTTGGGCACGGCCTTGTCCGATCAACAAGCGGAACAGTTGCTGGCCTACGGCACGCTGATGCTCAAGTGGAACAAGGTCTACAACCTCACGGCGCTGCGCGATCCGGCCAGCGTGCTGACGCACCATCTGCTCGACAGCCTGGCGGCCGTGGCACCGCTGCAGCGCGAATGGGCAGGGAAGGGCAAGCTGCTCGACGTCGGTTCCGGGGGCGGCCTGCCCGGCGTGGTGATTGCCGTCATGCGGCCGGATCTCGAGGTGAGCTGCCTCGATGCCGTCGCCAAGAAGGCAGCCTTTGTCCAACAGGTGGCTGCCGAGCTCGAATTGCCCAACCTGCGCGGCCTGCACGCACGTGTCGAATCGCTGACGGGCAGCTATGAAGTCATCAGCTCCCGAGCCTTTGCCTCGCTGCCTGATTTCTTCAACGGATCCAAGCATCTGCTCGCGCCGGGCGGTGTCTGGCTGGCCATGAAGGGGAAAGTGCCCGCCGATGAACTTGCTGCCTTGCCCCAAGGTATCGCAGTGTTTCACGTGGAACAATTGACCGTTCCGGGCCTGGACGCCGAGCGCTGCATCGTCTGGGCGCGCCAAGAAGCGGCCTGAATCGCCAAAAAAGAAGCCGCCGCATCGGTGAAAGCCGATGCCGGATGGTCCCCGCCGGGCCGGCCTCGCTTAGACTCGACGCCTCCCCCCTGGCTCTCTTTCTCGAGGCAAATCCCATGTTCGGCATTGCTGACTACGGCGCATTCGTCGCCGCCATCGTCCTCTTTCTCCTGATTCCCGGTCCGGGCAACCTGGCGTTGATCACTTCGACCAGCAAAGGCGGAATCCGTGGCGGGCTGGCAGCTACGTTGGGCGTGATCATCGGCGACCAGTTCCTGATGTGGGCGGCGGTGGCGGGCGTGGCGGCCGTGCTGGCGGCGTATCCGGCCGCATTCAAGGCGGTGCAATGGCTGGGCGCCGCCTACCTCGCATGGCTGGGTGCCAAGATGCTGCTGGCCAAGCCCGGCGCGGCACCGATCCTCAACATTCGCCCCAGCCATTTCCTGCGCCAAACCCTCGCCATCACCCTGCTGAACCCCAAGGCCATCGTGTTCTACATGGCCTTCTTCCCGCTGTTCGTCGACCCGGCACGCCACCAGGGCCTGGTCACGTTCGGCGCCATGGCCGTGACGATTGCCGTGCTGACCTTCCTTTACGGCCTGACTTCGACGCTGCTCACGCACTTTCTGGCCGAGCGCATTCGCGCCAACCCGCGCATTTCGGGCACGCTCGAAAAGCTCGCGGGCGTCTTCCTGATTGCCTTCGGCGTCAAGCTCGCCATTTCCCGCTGATCCGAACATGGCCAAGATTTTCTGTATTGCCAACCAAAAGGGCGGCGTCGGCAAGACCACCACCACCGTCAACCTCGCCGCAGGGCTGGCCAAGGTCGGCCAGCGGGTGCTGATGATCGACCTCGATCCCCAGGGCAATGCAACCATGGGTTCGGGCATCGACAAGCGTCAGCTGGAGCTCACGGTGTACGACGTGCTGCTCGAGTCTGCTTCCGTGGCCGAGGCACGCGTCAAGGCCGACAAGCTGGTGGAGGGCGGCTGCGGCTACGACGTCCTGGGCGCCAACCGCGAGCTGGCCGGTGCCGAAGTCGAAATGGTGGCACTCGATCGCCGCGAAAAGCGCCTGCGCACGGCGCTGGCGGCGGTGGGCGCCGAGTACGACTTCGTGCTGATCGACTGCCCGCCGAGCCTGAGCCTGCTGACGCTCAACGGCCTGTGTGCCGCCCATGGCGTGATCGTGCCGATGCAGTGCGAGTACTTCGCGCTCGAGGGGCTCACCGACCTGGTCAACACCATCAAGCAGGTGCATGCCAATCTCAACAAGAACCTGCAGATCATCGGCCTGCTGCGCGTGATGTTCGATCCGCGCATCACGCTGCAGCAGCAGGTCAGCGAGCAGCTCAAGTCCCACTTCGGCGACAAGGTGTTCGACACCGTGATTCCGCGCAACGTGCGGCTGGCCGAAGCGCCCAGCTATGGTTTGCCGGGCGTGGTGTTCGATCCGGCCGCCCGTGGCAGCCAGGCCTTCATTGCCTTTGCCAGGGAACTGGTCGAGAAGCTGCCGCCCGCCAGCGCTTTTGCAGCGGGTGCGGTTGCGCCTCCCATTGCGTCTGTCGCCCCCGGGGCGCCCAACCTGGCCATTCCGGAGGACGTGCTGGCACCGGCGGCTGCTCCCGATTCCACCAGCGAAAAAAGCCTCTGACGCGGTCCACCATGGGCAAGCGCCATCAAGTTCGTCGCAGATGACAATTTCTTCCCGCATCCTCTTGCTGCCGGGCTGGCAGAACAGCGGCCCCGGCCATTGGCAAACCCGCTGGGAGTCCGCTTATGGCGACCACCGCGTCGAGCAGCACGAATGGATGCGCCCCCTGCGTGGCGACTGGTCCGCGCGGCTCGAGGAAGAAGTGCTCGCCGCGCCCGGCCCGGTCGTCTTTGCGGCCCACAGCCTGGGCTGCATCCTCGTTGCGGCCTGGGCCGCGCATTCGCGCAACACGCACAGGGTGCGCGGCGCGCTGCTGGTCGCGCCCGGCGACCTGGAGCGCGACGATCTGCGCCAGCTCATCCCAGGCTGGGCGCCCATCGTGCGGCAGCCGCTGCCGTTTCCTGCGGTACTGGTTGCCGCCAATGACGATCCCTATTGCGACGCCGCGCGCTCGCGGCAGCTGGCGGCCGACTGGGGCGTGCGCTTCGTCGACGCCGGCCCGGGCGGCCATCTGAATGCCGAATCCGGACTGGGCGACTGGCCCGAGGGCCGGAAACTATTGAACGAAATCTCGAAAGACAAGCACTGATGGCGACCAAGAAACCCAAGGGCCTGGGGCGCGGCCTCGAAGCGCTGCTCGGCCCGACGGCCGCGCCGGCCGCCGACAACGCAGGAACGCACGAGGGCGCGGCCGCGCAGAACCCGACCACGCTGATGCTCGACCAGATGGTGGCCGGCGTTTACCAGCCGCGCACCCGCATGGACGAAGGCGCACTGTACGAGCTCGCCGAAAGCATCAAGGTGCAGGGCATCATGCAGCCGATCCTGGTGCGCCGGCTCGATGCGGAATCGGCCGAGACCAAGAACGCCGAATTCGAAATCATCGCCGGTGAACGCCGCTTCCGCGCCGCCAGGCTCGCGGGCCTCGACCGCGTGCCGGTGCTGGTGCGCGACGTGCCCAACGAGGCCGCGGCGGCCATGTCGCTGATCGAAAACATCCAGCGCGAAGACCTCAACCCGCTCGAAGAAGCCCAAGGCCTGCAACGCCTGGTCTCAGAGTTTGGGCTCACTCACGAAGCCGCTGCGCAAGCCGTGGGGCGGTCGCGCAGCGCGGCGAGCAACCTGTTGCGCCTGCTGAACCTGGCCGAGCCGGCGCAGCAGATGCTGATGGCGGGCGACATCGACATGGGCCATGCCCGCGCGCTGCTCTCGCTCGACCGCGGCACGCAGATCACCGCCGCCAACCAGATCGCGGCCAAGAAGATGTCGGTGCGCGAAGCTGAAGCGCTGGTGAAACGGCTGGCGGCCGAATTCACCCTCACGCCGTCGCGCCGCAGCAACGACGGCGAGAAGTCGCGCGATCTGCAGCGCGTGGAAGAGGAACTGGCCGACCTGCTGACCGCCGAGGTCGAAGTCCGCATCAAGAAGCGCAGCAAGCGCGGCGGCAAGGTGGAGGAGAGCGGTGAGCTGGCGATTCACTTCGGCTCCATCGAGGCGCTCAACGGGCTGATCGAGCGCATCCGCCGAACGGCCTAGGCGCGGGGGCGTCCAGTCGGACATTCGCGTGATTGATTCTTGCAATCTTTTACGCGTATCCTCGCCGCTGACGTTTCAACACCAGATCCTGACGAGGGGGAGTTCTCCATGAAGTTCACGACAAAGTTTCCGGCTACGGCCGTGGCCGTGGGCGCGCTGCTGCTGCTGGCCGGCTGCGCGACCACCGACATGCAGATGGGCAGTCAGTCGGCCAAGACCATGGCCACCGGCAGTGCGGCGGGTTCCGCCACCGCAGGCGAAAGCAGCCAGCTCGAGCGCTGCGAATCGCCGCTCGGTACCGTTTCGCTGATCGAGAACGTGAATTCCGGCTGGTACACCATCCTCACCGGCGAATACCGCCTGCCGCCCACGGCCAACCTGCTGCGCCTCCTGGTGCAGCAGTCGAACTGCTTCGTGGTGGTCGAGCGCGGCGCGGCCGGCATGAATGCCATGACGCGCGAGCGCGCGCTCATGCAGTCGGGCGAAATGCGCGGCGGCAGCAATTTCGGGCGCGGCCAGATGGTGGCTTCCGACTACGGCCTTTCGCCCGAGATCGTGTTCAGCAACAGCGATGCCGGCGGCATTGGCGGTGCGCTGGGCGGCCTGGTGGGCGGCGGCCGCGGCCGCGCCCTGGCGGCCATCGGCGGCAACATGCAGACCAAGGAAGCCAGCGCGCTCCTGACGCTCATCGACAACCGCTCGGGTGTGCAGGTCGCGGCTTCGGAAGGCAGCGCCTCCAAGACCGATTTCGGCGCCTTCGGTGCCCTGGCCGGCCGGAGTGGCGGTGGCGGCCTCGGCGGCTACACCAACACGGCGCAAGGCAAGGTGATTGCCGCGGCGTTCATGGATGCCTTCAACCAGATGGTCCGTTCGCTGCGCAGCTACAAGGCGCAGACGGTGCGCGGCCAGGGCCTCGGTGGCGGCGGCCGCCTGGGCGTGGATGGCGGCGCTGCACCATCGCAGACCTACGTGCCGGCCGAGCAGCCGGCGCCCGCACGCCGCCGCAGGTAAGCAAGGCGCGCGGCCACCGACAAAAAAGCCCGGGGCTCTTGCGAGCCGCCGGGCTTTTTCATGGGCGCTTCCGAAGGGATCAGAGCGCGAAGATCTTTCCGGGGTTCATGATGTTCTTCGGGTCCAGCGCGCGCTTGATCGTGCGCATCATGTCGATCGCACCCACGCCCGCCTCGGTCACCAGGAAGTCCATCTTGTGCAGCCCCACGCCGTGCTCGCCGGTGCAGGTGCCTTCGAGCGCCAGTGCGCGGCTCACGAGCGAGTGGTTCAGCTCCTCGGCCTTCACGCGCTCTTCGGGAATGTTCGGGTCGAGCAGATAGCCGAAGTGGAAATTGCCGTCGCCCACGTGGCCGACCAGGAAGTAGGGGATGCCGCTGGCATCGGCCTCGGCGACGGAGTCGAGCAGGCAGTCGGCCAGGCGCGAAATGGGCACGCAGGTGTCGGTCGAGATCACGCGGCAACCGGGGCGCGACTGCACGGCCGCGAAATAGGCGTTGTGCCGTGCGGTCCACAGGCGCGTGCGTTCTTCCGGCGTGCTGGCCCATTCGAAGGCATTGCCGCCGTGGCCGCTCGCGAGCTCCTGCACCGTCTCGGCCTGCTCCTTCACGCCCGCGGGCGAGCCGTGGAATTCCATCAGCAGCATCGGTTCCTCTCGCAGGTTCAGCTTGGCGTGGGCGTTGACCATGCGCACCGTGTTCACGTCGATCAGTTCCACGCGCGCGATCGGCACGCCGAGCTGGATGGTCTCGATGGTGGTGCGCACCGCGGCCTCGATGCTCGGGAACGAGCAGATCGCGGCGGACACTGCCTCGGGCAGCGGATAGATGCGCAGTGTGACTTCGGTGACCACGCCGAGCGTGCCTTCGCTGCCGACCATGAGCCGCGTGAGGTCGTAGCCGGCGGACGACTTCTTCGCGCGCGTGCCGGTGCGGATGACGTCGCCGCCGGCCGTGACCACTTCGAGCGCCAGCACGTTCTCGCGCATGGTGCCGTAGCGCACGGCGTTCGTGCCGCTCGCGCGCGTGGCGGTCATGCCGCCGATGGAGGCGTCCGCACCGGGGTCGATGGGGAAGAACAGGCCCGTGCTCTTGATTTCATCGTTGAGCTGCTTGCGCGTGACGCCGGGCTGCACCGTGACCGTGAGGTCGTCGGCATTGACCGACAGCACCTTGTTCATGCGGGATACGTCGATGCTGATACCGCCTTGCACCGCCAGCAGGTGGCCTTCGAGCGACGAGCCGACACCGAAGGGAATGACCGGCACGCTGTGCTCGCTCGCGAGCTTCACCGCATCGGCCACGTCCTGCGTGCTTTCGGCAAACACCACGGCCGAAGGGGGCGGCGCATCGAACGAGGACTCGTCGCGGCCATGCTGCGTGCGCACGGCCATGGCCGTGGAACAGTTGCCGCCGAAGCGCGCTTTCAAACCCTCGATCAGGCTGTCGGGCACATCGCGCAGATGAAGCTCCGGCATCAGGTGCGAGGTTTGGGTCGGGGCGTTCATCGGGCGTCTCCTGGGGTGAAAGGGGGGCGGGGGCTCTGTTCGGTCATTTTACGGAGCGAGCACCATAATGCGCTTCGGAAAAAGCCATGAACCCTACGACCCTCGCTGCGCTCGCCGCATTCCCTTCGCAGCTCGAAGCCCACTACGCGGCCATTCCCGACGCGTTCCGGCATTGGGCGCCGCCTTCGTGGGAAGGCGTTCCCAGCGAGGCCTTCACGGCCATCGAGCAGCTCTGCCATGTGCGCGACATCGAGGTCGACGGCTACCACGTCCGCCTTCGCCGCACGCTGGAAGAAGGCCGCCCGACGCTGGCCTCGATCGACAGCGAGGCGCTTGCCATCGCGCGCGCCTATGGCATGGCCGACGCGACAAAGGTGCTGGCTGAATTTCGCATCGCGCGCGCCCGAACCATGGAAATCATCTCGAACCTGACGGACGTGCAACTTGCGCGCACGGCCGTGTTCGAAGGGTATGGACCGCTCACGATGCGCAGCCTTGTCCACTACCTCTGCAGCCACGACCAGCAGCATCTTGCGGGCCTGCAATGGCTGGCCGGCAAGATCGACGCGTCGAAGGCAGCCATCGCCGCATAAACCAGGAGCTCCCATGGGCAACCGACTCTCGCAGATCGCCACCCGCACCGGTGACGACGGCACCACCGGCCTCGGCGACAACACCCGCGTGCCGAAGGACCACCTGCGCGTGCACGCAATGGGCGACGTGGACGAGCTCAACTCGCAGATCGGCCTGCTGCTCTGCGAGCCCATGCCGGAGCCCGTGCGCGAGCTGCTGGTCGACGTGCAGCACCAGCTCTTCAACCTGGGCGGCGAGCTTTCGATGCCGGGCTACACGCTGCTCAAGGCCGAGGCACTGCTGCAGCTCGACAACGCGCTGGCCGAGCACAACGCCGCCTTGCCGCGCCTGGCCGAATTCATCCTGCCCGCGGGCACGCGCGCGGCCTCGCTCGCGCACGTGTGCCGCACGGTGGCGCGGCGGGCCGAACGTGCCGTGGTCGCGCTCGGCGCAACGGCCGAGCTCAACGACGCACTGCGCCAGTATCTCAACCGGCTCAGCGATCTGCTCTTCGTGCTCGCGCGCGTGCTCAACCGGATGAACGGCGGCGACGACGTCTACTGGAAGAGCGAACGCATGGCGCGCGCGGCGGCGGCGGATGCAGCCGAGCCCATCGACGAAGAAGGAAGCCCATCATGACAAAGAAGACATTTGCCCATGCATTCACGCAGGCCGCGTGCGGCGCCGTGTTCCTGCTGCTGTCCGCCGCCGCCGTCCACGCGCAGAGCGCCGACAATCCGCCCAAGGCGCAGCCCGCACACACGCTCAAGCCACCGCCGCAGGGCAGCAAGGTCGTGAACAGCGTGCAGCGCGGCACCAACGCCGCCGGCCGCGGCATCGACCGCGCCGAGAACGCGACGCGGCGCGGCGTCAACAACGTTTCGGAAAAAGCCAGCCGGCCGGTGCGCAGGGTGGGGGAGTCCTTCGGACGCAAGCTGGCGCCCGGTTCCAGCGGGCGTACTGCGCCGCCGCCTGTGGGGCCGCAGGGTAACGCGCCTTGATCTCGGCGTCTTGCGTGGCTCGCTTTGTTCAGGGCGCGCTCCCGCCGACGGGGGACATTCGCGGAGGGGAGTACCCGGTGGCCTGTGCACGCGCCCCGAACAAAGACAAAAGCCCGGAACACATCGACCACCCGAAATGGCAAGAAACATAGAGATCAAGGCCCGTATCGACAGCGTGGAACGCGTGGCACTCATCGCCGCGAAGCTCGCCGATTCAGGCCCTGTCGAAATCGCACAGGACGACACTTTCTTCCGCTGCGAAAACGGCGCCGATCGCCTCAAGCTGCGCACCTTCGCGCCCGACCGCGCCGAGCTGATCTTCTATCGCCGCGCCAACAGCAGCGGCCCGAAGGAATCGTTCTACCTGATCTCGCCCACCACCACGCCCGACACCTTGCGCGAATCGCTCACGCTCGCCTGGGGCCAGGCTGGCCGCGTGCGCAAGCAGCGCCGGCTCTTCATCGTGGGCCGCACGCGCGTGCACCTCGACCGCGTGGAAGGCCTGGGCGAATTCCTCGAACTCGAGGTGGTGCTGAAAGAAGGCGAGCCTGCCGAGGTTGGCACGGCCGAAGCGCATGCGCTCATGGCGCAGCTGGGCATTGCATCCGACCAGTTGGTGCAGGGCGCCTACGTCGACCTGCTGCAGGCCGCCTGAGCCTTGCCGTCAGCGCCAGCCTGCGGCCTTGAGCTGGTCGGCGAGCTGCTGCGCAACGCGCGCATAGCCCTCGGCATTGGCATGGATGCGGTCGGAGCGCAGCGATGCGTCCGACAGCACGCTCGAATACACATTGGGCACGAGCAGCGCCTGCCCCGTCTTCGCGACCTCCTCGTAGAACAGCGCATCGCTCAGCGAACCGACGGCTGCGCGCATCGCGTCGGGCGAGGGCGTGGCCAGCAGCGCCACGTAGGGCGTGTGCGCGCGCGCCTGGCTGACAAGGGCCGCGAGGTTCTCGCGCGTGGCCGCTGGCGACACGCCGCGCAGCATGTCGTTGCCACCGATGCCGATCAGGACCGCGTCGTAGCTGCCGGCGGCCAGCAGCGGCGGCAGGCGCTCCAGCGCGCCGGCCGAGGTGTCGCCATTGAGGCCCGCGTTCTCGATCTGCCAGCCGGTGAGCTCGCCCAGTTTCACGGGCCAGGCGGCTTCGGGCGGCGCGCCGTAGCCGAAGGTCAGGCTGTCGCCCAGTGCGAGCACGCGGGCATCGGGTTTCAGTGCGGCGGCGGAAGACTTGCGCTTGCCGCAGGCGGACAGGATGGCGGCTGCGGGCATGCCGGCCAGCAGGTGGAGGAGGTGTCGTCGCTTCATGCTGCGTGCGAGCTTAAGCGCAGTCCAGGAGTCGCCTGCTTGCGCCTTCGCTCAATCGGAACGCTTGAAGAAGCGGTACAGGCCCGCAACCAGCATGACGGCGCCCAGGAGAGCGCCGGCGGTCTGGCCGCCTTGATAGCCGCCGATTCCAGCAGGCGGGCCCGACATGAGCCACCTCAGGAGCATGCCCCCGCCCCACACGATGCCGATGGCACCAATGATCTTGTCACGCATGTTGATGGATGGCGCCTCCGCGCCTGATGGTTTGCAGGCCCATTGTCGCCAGAGCCCCGGGCCCGGCGCAAATCAGTTCCGCGAAAACCGGCTTGAAGGACAACGCGCCGCCCCGATACCAGCACTTACCTGATTTCACCTGACCGCGACCTGATGGGCGCAAGGCAGACACAAGCGCCGCTGACAATGGACTCGTCATCAACACGAAGGAGTTCCAGATGATCATCAATTCAAAGAGCATGGCCGTCGCTGCTGCGGCGCTCGCGATGTGCATGGCAGCGGGAAGCGCCTTCGCACAGGACCGAGGCCACGATCGCGGCCATGACCGCGGCAACGATCAAGGCAACGGCCGCTACGAACAGCAGGACCGCCGCTTCGACCGGCATGACAACCGCCGCGGCGACCGCGCCGGTCGCCAGGACTATCGGCCGGGCCGCCAGTTCGACCGCGCCGGCTACCCCCAACCTCACGCAGAGTGGCGTCGCGGCGGACGCGTGCCCAGCGAGTACCGTGGCCGCAACTACGTGGTGAACGACTGGCGCGCCTATCGCCTGCAGCAGCCGCCGCGCGGCTACCAGTGGGTGGGCGTGGGTGGCGACTATGTGCTCGCGGCCATTGCCACCGGCGTGATCGCCCAGATCATCGTGGGCAGCCAGTAAAGAGCCTTGCGCGCAGGCCGTAGCGCACGCCAGGCTTCATCAAGACCGCCGCAGGCTTCCTGCGGCGGTCTTTTTGTTTTTGAAGAAAGGAGCGAGCCTCTCAGGCGGCCACGGTGGGCAGTGACTGGGCGCAGACATTGCGTCCGGTGATGGTGAGCCGCAAGCCGCCGCCGTGCCATTCGAGCCAGTTCAGGCTCACGTAGGCGTCGATGTCGCTGTCGTCGATGCGATCCGCCTGGCGGCTCTGCAGCAGTTCCACCGTGGCGGGAAGCGCCCGTCTCAGCCGCTCGCGCCGTTCGGCGGCATCGGCGGCCTTCAGGGCGGCCTTTGTTTTCTGTTGCTGCTGCGGGGTCGATGCCATTGCTGATCCGTTCCGGGAAGCCAAGGAATTAGTCCGAATGTACGCCCGCTGTGTAAAGCCGCACGCATCTTTTTCAAACCTGTTGCGGCAAGCGTTGAATAGGTTGCGCGAGGCCTAGATTTCGCAGTGCGATCCCTTCGCTTCATCGCCCAGAGCCTTTTCGACCACTGCCCGCGTCAACGTGGGTGCGAATGACTCGATGAAGGCATGGACGTACTTGCGCAGATAGTTGCCGCGCCGCACCGCGAGCTTGGTCATGTTGATGCCGAAGAGCCGGCCCGCATCGAGCGCGCGCAGCTGCGTGTCGCGCTCCGTCTCGTACGCCACGCCGGCCACGATGCCCACGCCCATGCCCAGCTGCACGTAGGTCTTGATCACGTCGGCGTCCATCGCGGCCAGCACGATGTTGGGCGCGAGCCCGCGCTGTGCAAAGGCCTCGTCGATGCGCGAGCGCCCGGTGAAGCCGGTGTCGTAGGTGATCAGCGGATGGCGCGTGAGCGCCTCGAGCGTCAGCGGCGCATCCAGCAGTGCATGGCCCGGAGGCACGATGACCGAATGCGTCCAGCGGTAGCAGGGCAGGGCCACCAGCTGGGGATAGTCGCCCAGCGCCTCCGTTGCGATGCCCACGTCGGCTTCGCCGTCGATCAGCATCTGCGCGATCTGCTTGGGCGAGCCCTGGTGCAGATGCAGCTTCACGTTGGGAAACTGCGCGCGGAATTCCTGCACCGCCACCGGCATCGCATAGCGCGCCTGCGAATGCGTGGCCGCCACCGAGAGCAGGCCGCTCTGCTGCGCCACGAACTCCTGGCCGGCATGCCGCAGGTTGCTGCTCTCCATCAGCATGCGCTCGATGATCGGCAGCACGTGGCCGCCCGGCTCGGTGAGCCCGGTGAGCCGCTTGCCGGCACGCACGAAGAGTTCGATGCCGAGCTCTTCCTCCAGCTCGCGGATCTGCCGGCTCACGCCCGGCTGGGAGGTATGAAGGGCATGGGCGACCTCGGTCAGGTTGAAGCCGCAACGAACGGCCTCGCGTACCGAGCGCAGTTGTTGGAAGTTCATCTGGCGCGGAGGAAGATCGGAGAGAAAAAGAAAGGCCCGGAGCGGGCCGAGCGGCGATTCTCGGCAGAAGTGCTTATGCGGGGAACGATGCGTTTGTTGGTTCCACATGAGCAAATCATCTGTACCGGCCATCTGCCGCCGCGGCTGCGGGCGAATTTGCAATTTCGCACGACTGTGCTAAAGTTGTTCGCATGGACGCCAAGACCCAGAAAAGCGAACTCACCCGCACCGCCATCGTCGGCGCGGCGATGGATCTCGCCCTGGCCGAAGGCCTGGAGGCCATCACGCTGCAGGCCGTGGCCAGCCGCCTGGCGCTCTCCAAGAGCGGCGTGTTCTCGCGCGTGGGTTCGCGCGAGGCGCTGCAGAAGGCGGTGATCGAGGAATACGGCCGCCGCTTCCTGGCCGACGTGTTCGTGCCGGCCATGCAAAAGCCCAAGGGCCTTGCGCGGCTCAACGACATCGTCGGGCGCTGGATCGCCCGCACCCGCGACGTCGAGGCCGAAACCGGCTGCATCTACATGGCGGGCGCCTTCGAATACGACGACCGCGAAGGCGAGTTGCGCGACCTGCTGTTCGACGAAATCACGCGCTGGCGCGCCGCGCTGCGCCGCACGGTGCTCCAGGCCGTGGACGCCGGCGAGCTCCGGCCCGACACCGATGCCGCGCAGGTGGTCAGCGAAATCAACGGCCTCGTCATGGGCCTGCTGCACGACGCGCGCTTCCTGCGCGACCCCCAAGCCGCGGATCGCGCCACGCAGACCTGGCAGCGGCTTCTTTCCAGCTACCGCGCCTGAGCCACGGCCGGGCCAAGTTTCATACGTCTTTCTTTGCCCCAATTTCGCACGACTGTGCGATAAAAAAGGAGAAGCACCATGCTGATCATCGTCCTCTGTCTTGTCGTCTACGTGGGCGCCATCGGCGCCGAAGCGGTCCGCGATGCGCTGCGCAGCCTGCCGCGCAGCAACGAGGACTGGGTCTGGTACTGAATGAAGAACGCAGGAGCCCATTGCATGACGAGCACCACCACCTCCGCGGCCGCACATGCCGCCCAGTCGAACTACTACCGCCCGGGCCGCCTGATGCGCGCATTGCGCTTCGGCCTGACCGCCTCGCAGCGGCTCTGGCCCGCGCTGGGCGTGCGCGCTGCCTACCGCGTGTTCGGCACGCCGCTGCCGCCCAAGTGGCTCTACCGCGGCCAGGGGCCCGGCACCGGCTGGCGGCGCGAAGGCTGGGCCTTCGAGAACGCCGGCGTCGGCATCTATCACCTCGCCGCGCAGGACTCAGGTGCGGAATCGGCGCCTGTCGTGCTGCTGGTGCACGGCTGGGGCGGGCATGCGGGGCAGATGCTGGCGCTGGCGCAGGCGGCGGCCCATGCGGGCCTGCGGCCCGTGCTGCTCGAGCTGCCGGCCCATGGCCGCAGCGCGGGCACGATGAGCAATTCGCCGCAGTTCGCCCGCGCCATTGCGTATGTCGTTGCAAGGCTGGCGGCCGACGGCCATGCGCTGCGCGCGGTGGTCGCCCATTCGCTGGGCGCCAACGGGCTCGCTCTGGCGGCCGCGCAGGGCCTTGGCGCCGAACGGCTGGTGCTGCTTGCGCCGCCCGCGTCGCCGCGCGAATACACGCGCTACTTCGCGCACACCTTCGGTCTCAGCGAGGCGACGCGCCTGGCCATGCAGCGGCTGTTCGAGGCGCGCGAAGGCATCCTGATGGCGCAGCTCGAGCCGGCGGCCGTCGGTCCGCGCATCGCGCAGCCGACGCTGATCGTGCATGACCGCGACGACCGCGTGAACCGTTTTGCGGATGCCGAGGCCTACCGCGATGCCATCGAAGGGGCGCAGCTGGTGGCCACGCAGGGACTGGGGCACCGCCGCATCCTCAAGGAGGAGGACGTGGTCCGGCAGGTGACGCGCTTCCTGGCGCAATCCTGAGCGGCAGGCGAGCGCTCGGGCGGACATCGCCGCCCGCCGCGCGTTCTTTCTTCAGCGCGCCGGCGAGGGTGCCGGGTCGGGCAGCTCGATCTTGATGTCGAGCACTTCGAGGTCGTCCTGCTTTTCCAGGTGAACCTTGATGTCGTCGGCATTGATCTTCACGTATTTGGAGATCACCGCCATCAGCTCGCGCTGCAGGTCGGGCAGGTAGTCGGGGCGTTTCTTGCCGCTGAGGCTGGAGCGCTCGTGCGCGAGGATGATCTGCAGCCGCTCCTTGGCGACGCTGGCCGTCTTCTTCTTTTCGCCGAGCAGGAACGAGAAAAAGGACATGGCCTACTTGCCTCCGAAAATTCGCTTGAAGAAGCCCGGCTTTTCGGCGTCGACGAAGCGCATGGGCTTGTCTTCGCCCAGGAAGCGCGCCACCACGTCGCTGTAGGCCTTGGCCACGTCGCTTTCCTTGTCGTGGATGGCGGGCACGCCCTGGTTGGACGCCTGCAGCACGCTTTCCGATTCGGGAATGACGCCGATCAGCTTGATGCGCAGGATGTCCTGGATGTCTTCCAGCGAGAGCATCTGGCCGCCGGCCACGCGGTTGGGGTTGTAGCGGGTGATCAGCAGGTGCTCCTTGATGGGGTCGCCGCCTTCCTTCGCCCGCTTGGTCTTGCTGCTCAGCATGCCCAGGATGCGGTCGGAGTCGCGCACCGAGGATACCTCGGGGTTGGTCACCACGAGCGCTTCGTCGGCAAAGTGCATGGCCATCATTGCGCCGGTCTCGATGCCGGCGGGCGAATCGCAGACGATGTAGTCGAAGTCCATGGCGGCCAGGTCGGTCAGCACCTTTTCCACGCCTTCCTGCGTGAGCGCTTCCTTGTCGCGCGTCTGCGAGGCCGCGAGCACGAACAGGTTGTCGCACTGCTTGTCCTTGATGAGCGCCTGGCTCAGGTTGGCCTCGCCCTGGATCACGTTGATCAGGTCGTACACCACGCGGCGTTCGCAGCCCATGATGAGGTCGAGGTTGCGCAGGCCCACGTCGAAGTCGATCACCGCCGTCTTCTTGCCCGCGAGCGCGAGGCCCGACGCGAAGCTGGCGCTCGTCGTGGTCTTGCCGACGCCGCCCTTGCCTGAGGTCACCACCACAATTTTGGCCATGGCCATTCCTTCTTGTTTCGATTCGGTTGTTGGTTGTCGGATGCGGCGCGGCCCGTCAGGGAATCGCGTCGATCACCAGCTTCTTGCCGTCCAGGCGTATCTGGGCCGGCTTGCCGAGCACCGGGTCGGGCAGCGGCACTTCGTTGGTGCGATAGATGCCCGCGATGGCCACGAGCTGCGCTTCCATGCAGGTCGAGAAGATGCGCGCCTCGGTGTTGCCGCGCGCGCCGGCAATGGCCTTGCCCCGCAGCGGCGCGTAGACGTGCACGTTGCCGTCGGCAATGACCTCGGCGCCGAAGCTCACCACCGCGGTCACCACCACGTCGCCGCCGCGGGCGTAGACCTGCTGGCCCGAACGCAGCGGCTTGTCGATCAGCAGGGTGCCGTTGGCCGGCACCGGCACTTCGCGCACGATCTGCGGTGCTTCGCTGGCGGGCGCCGGCGACGCGGCCGGCGGCGTTGGGGAGCGCGGCGCGGGCGCCACCGGCATGGCCGTGAGCGACAGGCCGGCGGCGCGCGCCGCGGCATTCTGGGCGTTGTTACCCCCGCGCACCGCAATCGGCTGCGTCTGGTGGCGCGCCAGCAGGCCGCGCAGCGCCGCAAAGTCGAGCTCGGCGGGTTCCTCGCCGCCCTCTTCGTCCGGCTGCAGTTGCGAGAGGTCGATGACCACCGGCTCCTGCTCGAAGAAATCAGGCGAATCGGCCAGCTGCGCGTCGAGGGCCTCGGCCAGCACGGCCAGATCGGCCGTCTTGAGGATCACTGCGATCAGCGGCAGCGTGGCGCTCTTGAATTCGAAAACCGCCTTGGTGCGCGCGGCGGAGACATCGGCCATTGGAAAACGTCGGTGCGAAAAGCGTTGAAGTCTAACGGGCGCGGGCTTCCGGCCAGTGACCGGCCCCCGCTTCAATTGCCCCGCAGAACATTTATTGCACGAGGTTTCACTTTTAAAAGGCTCAGGCGTTGCGCGATCTGCCGAGCAGTGCGTAAAGAATGATCGCGCCGAAAGTGGCGGTTCCGATGCCGCCGAGGGCGAAGTCGCCGAACTTCAGCGTGAAGTCGCCGGTACCGATGATCAGCGTGATGGCGGCCACGATCAGGTTCTTGTTCTGCGAGAAGTCGACCTTGTTGTCGACCCAGATCTTGGCGCCCGCAATGGCGATGAGCCCGAACACCACGATGCTCACGCCGCCCATCACCGGCAGCGGAATGGCCTGGATCAGCGCGCCGAACTTGGGGCTGAAGCCCAGCACCAGCGCGATGAGCGCGGCCACCACGAACACCGCCGTCGAGTAGATGCGCGTGGCCGCCATCACGCCGATGTTCTCGGCATAGGTGGTCACGCCCGTGCCGCCCGAGGCACCGCTCACCACGGTGGCGATGCCGTCGCCGATGAAGGCGCGGCCGATGTAGGGGTCGAGGTTGCGGCCGGTCATGGCCGTGACCGCCTTCAGGTGGCCGAGGTTCTCGGCCACCAGGATGATGGCCACGGGCGCGATCAGCAGCATGGCATTGGCCGTGAACACCGGCGCGGTGAAGGTCGGCAGGCCGAACCAGGCCGCGTTGGCGATGCCGCTCAGGTCCACCGGCTTGCCAAGGCCCATGCCGTTGGTCAGCGCCGCATAGACCAGCGTGGCCAGGATCAGCCCGACCAGGATCAGGAGCCGCTGCAGCATGCCGCGCGTGAACACCGCCACCAGCCCCACGCAGAGGAAGGTGACGGCCTGCATCCACGAATCGAAATTGCTGGCCGCCATGTTCTTGATCGGCACGCCCGCCAGGTTGAGCCCGATCACCGCCACCACCGCGCCCGTGACCACCGGCGGCATGAAGCGCTCGATCCAGCCGGTGCCGATGGCCTGCACGAGGGCGCCGATCAGGATGTAGACCACCCCGCAGGCCACGATGCCGCCCAGCGCCACCGCGATGTTGGCGTTGGGCCCCTTGCCCGCATAGCCGCTGGCCGCGATCACCACGCCGATGAACGCGAAGCTCGAGCCCAGGTAGCTGGGCACCTTGCCGCCCGTCACCAGGAAGAAGATCAGCGTGCCGATGCCGCTCATCAGGATGGCGATGTTGGGATTGAAGCCCATCAGGATGGGCGCCAGCACCGTGGCGCCGAACATCGCGATCACGTGCTGCACGCCCATCGCGCCGGTCTGCAGCCAGGGCAGGCGTTCGTCGGGTGCGACCACGCTGCCCTCGGTGGCGGCGACTTCGCGCCAGCTGAACAGGTTGCTCATGAGTGGTTATCTCCTCGGTAGTTATGTTCCTGGGGGGCTTCTCTCGGCCCGCTGCCGCCCGCGTGCCGGGCGGGTTTTCTTCTTCGCTAGCGCGGCGGCAGCACCGCCATTGTGATGCGTGAGACGCAGGTCAAATCGCCCGCGTCGTTGGTCATGTCGATCTGCCACACCTGCGTGGTGCGCCCGCGGTGCACCGGCCGCGCGGTGCCCGTGACCCAGCCGCTCGTGGCGGAGCGGATGTGGTTGGCGTTGATGTCCAGGCCTACGGCCCGGTCGCCCTCGGGGGCCGAGTAGTGCGCGCCGCAGGAGCCCAGCGTCTCGGCCAGCACCACCGACACGCCGCCGTGCAGGATGCCGTAGGGCTGGCGGGTGCGTTCGTCCACCGGCACGCGGGCGCGGATGAAGTCGTCGCCCACCTCCAGGAATTCCATCCCCAGCGTGGACACGGCGGTGCCGATGTGGTTGCGGGTCAGTTCCTCGACAGAGATGTCTTTTTTCCAGATACGCATTCGGTTTCTCCGGTGCAGGGTTTTGGAAACTATAGCGACGGTGGCTGACAACGGCAGTCGCCTTTGCGTGCTAAGTTGGTCCGATGAAGCACCCCGTCCGACGCTGGCTCATCGGCATTGCCGCGGTCTTGCTGTTTGGCATCGGCGCGCTGGTGTGGGTGGTGAGCGCCCGCCTGCCCAGCGACGAGGAAGTGGCCGCGCGGATTGCCGACAGCTTCGAAAAGCGCCTCGGCGTCGGCCTGAAGATCGGCGGCGCGCACTGGACGCTGTGGCCCAGCCCCGTGCTGGTGCTGTCCGACGTGGCCACCGATCAGCCGCGCCCCGTCACGCTGCGCCGCATCACGGTCCAGCTCAAGCTGCGGGAGCTGCTGCGACGGGTCATCGCCATCGACGAAGTCGAGATCGAAAGCCTGGTGCTGCCGCGCGAGTCGGTGCGCGCGTTCCGCGGCAAGGGCCCCAAGCCGAAGGAGGGCGCCCACATCGTCGTGTTGCCCGTGCCCTGGACGCTGGCGCCGGTTCCGCTCGAAAAGCTGCGCTGGCGCGACCTGAGCTGGATCGACCGGCGCGACATTGCGCTGGCCTACGACGGCGAAATCACCTTCGATGCCGGCTGGCGTCCGCGCCAGTTGCGCATCGAGCGCGCCGGCGCATCGCCGCCCGCCCGGCTGCGCCTGGACCGCGTCGCCGGACAGGACCGGTGGCGCACCCGCATCGACGTGGGCGGCGGAACGGCGAACGGCGTGACCTGGTTCGAGGCCATGCCGAACGACCTGCTGCGCGTGTCGGCCGAACTCGAGCCCCGGCAGGTGGACGTCGAGGGCCTGGTGCAGGCCTTCGGCCGGCGCAGCGCCGTGGCCGGCAGGTTCTCGGGCCAATCCACGCTGGTGGCCGAGGCGGGCGAGCTGGGCGCACTGATGCGCAACCTGCGCACCCGCACCGCCTTCTCGGTCCAGCCCGCCATGCTCACGCGGCTGGACCTGGCCAAGGCCGTGACCACCGCGGGCATCAGCCGCGGCGGCACCACGCCGCTGGACGAACTCACGGGCACCCTCGAAACGCAGGGCACCGACGACGGCGTCGTGATGCGCTACACCGGGCTCAAGGCGCGCTCGGGCATGCTCACGGCCAGCGGCCACCTGCGGCTCTTCAACCGCAAGCTGGACGGCGAGATGGCGGTCGACCTGGTCGACGGCGTGGTGGGCATGCCGCTCAAGATCGGCGGGACGATGAGCGAGCCCGAGGTGTCGCTGACGGGTGGCGCGCTGGCCGGCGCGGCGGTCGGCACCGCGCTGCTGCCGGGCGTGGGCACGGCCATCGGCGCCCGTGCGGGGCAGCAGATAGAAAAGCTATTCGGCACCGAAGAGCCCGGGAAGAAGGCGGCGCCGGGGGCTCGCAAGGGCCCGTCGGTTTCTCCTTGAGGTGCCGGCGGGGCCTGCGGCTGACGCCCGTTGAAGCCGCGCTGCTGCGCATCTCGAGAGGCGTCAGCCGAAGGCCTTGACGACGGCTGGCACCGTCAGCACCGCCGTGTAGTAACCCATGAACTGCACGCCGGTGTTGAAGCCGATGGCGCGCGACAGCAGGCCGCCGAGCAGGCCCATCGTGAGGATCACCAGCAGGCCGAGCAGCTGCCCTTCCCATACGCTGATCACCACGATCAGGCCGACGAAGGTCGCGATGATGGCCTCGTGGCTCACCTTGCGCGAGACGAAGAGCGCCGCGCGGCGCGCGAAATTCATCGTGAACGGATAGGCCACCAGCGCCGCGAGCACCACGGCCAGCATGCCGTAGCCCAGGAACTCCCAGTGGTTCAGCAGGTTGTGCAGGTTGTGTGTCTGGCCGGTGGCCGTGTCGATGGTGAACACCGGCGGCGCATTGAAGAGCGGCGCCGCCGGCCCGGCCGCCACGGGGCTCAGCGGCAGGCCGATCGCGATCAGCGGGATCAATGCCTCGGCAATGTAGGTGGCCTCGGTCACGCCGTTGCGCGCGGCCAGCGTGGTGGTGAGACGGTGGTAGGCGTGCTTGATGCGCGAGCCCACCAGTTCGCCCAGCACCACCGTCATCGCGACCGGGCTGAACACGAAGGTGGCGCTGGAGATCGCGGCGGTCGCGAAGGTCCACTTCAGCTGGCCGCGGTCGAGCACCTTGAACGGGTTCGGGAAGTAGCCCGACCAGCCCTTCACGTCCGGAGCGAGCGAGAAGGTACGGACCTTGTCGCGCTTCATGCGCGCACGGGCCGCGGGAGAGATCACCGAGAACAGATCGGCCACCAGCGGTCCGATCGCGATGCCCAGGAAGTAGCTGATGCTGAGTTTCACGCCGTACTTGCCGGTGAGCGCCTGCAGCGCCACGATCACCATCACGAACGGCACCAGCGTGGCCACCGAGGCCCAGCGTCCGCTCGAAAAATACGCAATGGCCACGGCCGCCACCACGAAGATCCAGGGCGCCGCCTTGGTGATGGCCGCGCCATAGGGCGCCAGCAGCACCGCGAACAGCACGGCCAGCGGCACCGCGAGGAAGGCCGCGATGATCGCGCCCGACACCATCTTGCGCAGCGCGATGTGCGGCACGCCCAGGTTGCGCAGCACGTTCGCGTCCTGCAGCAGCGGCGTGGCCATGGTGTCGCCCGGAATGCCCAGCAGTGCGGTGGGCACTGCATGCGTCATGTGCTTGGCCACGGCCGCTGCGAGGAAGAAGGTGAACACGCCTTCGGGCGGCACGCCGAGCAGCACCACCAGCAGGGTGAGCGGCGCGAGCGTGGTGGTCTCGTCGGTGCCCGAGACGAGGCCGATGGCCGCGAACACGATGGCGCCCACCAGGCCCATGCCGGTGGCGACGAGGATCTGGTCGAGGAGTGCGGCGTCGATCACGGTGCGGCTCCTTCGGCATTCCTGGAGCGGGGCTTGTACGACGCGAACAGGTCATAGATCTCCAGCTCCTTCATCTCGCGCACCACGGCCGGCGGCAGGTCGTCCATCGAGCCCAGGTCGCCGTGCTCGCCGGCCAGTTCGGCCAGCACTTCTTCGCGCCAGCGCGGATCGGCCTCGGTGCCCTCGACCACTTCGCGCTTCGGCGTGAAGAGCTTCGCGCAGATCAGGCCCGACACCACGCAGCCGCCGAGGCCGGCGAGCATGGCGTAGGCGCGTGCCAGCTCGGGTGTGCTCACGGCGCTCGCGAGCACGCGGCTGGCCACGAGATAACCCGCGAGGCTCACCGCGACACCGATGACGATCGACCATCCGAGATGGCCCAGGTCGGCCGTGTCGCCCCATATCTCCACCAGCCGCCATCTGGCGCGCGTTGCACTGTCTGCATTCATTTTTCGAGTGTCTCCGTTTGTGGTTATGTGACGGCCGCCGTGCGGCCGCCGCGGTATCGGCCGCGGTCCGTCGTGCGGGGCTCTCCCGCATGGCCTTTCTTGCTTGCTTAGCTCTTGCGCAGCGCTTCGAGCAACGCCACGGCGCGGTCGGTGCGCACGTCGTGCTCTGCGGCCATCTGCCTGGCGATGCTGTCGATCTCGTCGCCGGTGGCACCCGCGACGAGCGCGATGTTGCGGGCATGCAGCGCCATGTGGCCGCGCTGGATGCCTTCGGTGGCGAGCGCGCGCAGCGCGCCGAGGTTCTGCGCGAGGCCCACGGCCACGGCAACCTCGCCAAGTTCCTGTGCAGACTTCACGTCGAGGATCTTCAGTGCGAGCCGCGCGAGCGGGTGCGTCTTCGTCGCGCCGCCGACGAGCCCCACCGGCATCGGCATCTCGATGGTGCCGACCAATGCGCCCGCCCGGTCCTTCTCCCAGGTGGTCAGCGAGCTGTAGCGCCCGCTGCGGCATGCATAGGCATGCGCGCCGGCCTCCACCGCACGCCAGTCGTTGCCGGTCGCGACGATCACCGGATCGACGCCGTTCATGATGCCCTTGTTGTGCGTTGCCGCGCGGTAGGGGTCGATGGCTGCGAAGGTGTAGGCGTCGATCACGCCCTCGACCACTTCCTCGCCGCTGCGCTCGCGCGTGGCCAGCACCGCGGGGGCGAGCCGCACGCGCGCACGCGCCAGCCGCAGGTCCGCCAGGTTCGACAGGATGCGCAGGCGCACCGTGCCGCCCGTGAGCTTCTCGACCAGTGGCGACACCGCCTCGGCCATCGTATTGACGGTATTCGCGCCCATCGCGTCGCGCACGTCGACGATCAGGTGCATCACCACCATCGCGCCGCGCGGCGTGTCGCCGAACACATGCACCTCGATGTCGCGGCAGCCGCCGCCCAGGCCGATCAGCACCTTGTCCCGGCTGTTCGCCACGGCCAGGATCTGGTCGCGTGCACGCAGCAGCGCGAGCCGCGCGCCATGCGGGTCGGCGATGCCGATCACCTGCACTTGCGCCCGCATCAGCGGCCCGGTGCTCGAGGCCTCGAAGCCGCCGCCTTCGCGGGCCAGCTTGGCCATGAAGGAAGCGGCCGCCACCACCGACGGCTCTTCGACAGCCATCGGTACGAGGTAGTCGCGCCCGTTCACGGTGAAGTTGCCGGCCACGCCCAGCGGCAGCTCGAAGGTGCCGATCACGTTCTCGACCATGCCGTTGGCGCGGTCCACGCTCAGCGCACCGGGTTGGGCGAGCAGCGCCACTTCGTCGTCGGTGAGCGAGGCGGCCTGCGCGATGTGGGCGAATCGCTGCGCGGGCGTGAGCGCGCGGAAGTTGGGAATGCGGGAATCGGCGACCATCGTTGCTTGTCTCTTCGGAAGATGAATTCGGGAGCAGGCAATTTAGGCCGGCTGTACCGGCCGCGGAAGGCACAGTTTGGCGGGACAGTGCGGACAGTGGTTCGCCGCGGGGGCCTGCTGTGTCACAGTCGCAGCCCATGACCACGATCGCCGATTCGCTTGCCGACACCCTCGCGCGCCAGATCGCGAGCGGCGCCTACAAGGCCGGCGACAAGCTGCCGTCGCTTCGCGAGCTCGCGCTGCTGCACGGCTACGCCAAGAACACCGTGGTGGCCGCGTTCGAGCTGCTGGTGTCGCGCGGGCTCGTCGAGCCGCGGCGCGGTTCGGGCTATTTCGTGCTCGCGCAGTCGACGCCCAAGCCGCCCGAGGAAGACGCGGGCAGCCTCGGCCGCGCCATGGACATCGTGTGGCTCATGCGCGAGCAGCTCAAGACGCAGCCCGACGCGGTGGCGGTGGGCGACGGCTTCCCGCCGGTCGAATGGCTGGCCGACGTGCGGCTCGACAAGTACCACCCCAAGGTGGTCCGCACCGGGCTCGGCGCGCTGTTCCGCTACGGCAGCCGCTTCGGCTATGCGCCGCTGCGCGACCACCTCGTGCGCAAGCTGGCGGACTTCGGCATCGGCGCCGAGCCGCGGCAGATCGTGCTCACGCACGGCGCCAACGAGGCGATGGACATCGTCATCCGCTATTTCGTGCCGCCCGGCGGCAAGGTGCTCGTGGACGACCCGGGCTACTACCCGCTGTTCGGAAAGCTCAAGCTCGCGGGCGTGCAGATGCTGGCCGTGCCGCGGCTGGCCGACGGGCCCGATCTCGACGTGCTGGAGCGACTGCTCATCGCCGAGCGCCCGCGCCTCTTCTTCACGCAGTCGCTCGCCCACAACCCCACGGGCTCCGACATCTCGCCGGCCAAGGCCTTCCGCGTGCTGCAGCTCGCGCAGAAGTACGACCTGATGATCGTCGAGAACGACCCGCTGGCCGACTTCAAGCCCACGGCCCTGCCGCGCCTCTCGGCGCTCGACCAGCTGGAGCGCACCATCTACATCGGCAGCTTCTCGAAGTCGTTCTCGGCGGCGCTGCGCGTGGGCTTCATCGCCTGCGGGGCCGATCTCGCGAGCGACCTCGCGGACCTGAAGGCGCTGATCCACGTGAGCAGCTCGGAGTACAGCGAGCGCACGGTCGACGTGATCCTGAGCGAAGGCCACTACCAGCGGCACCTGAACCGTCTGCAGAACCGCCTCGGCGCGGCCACGCGCAAGGCGTTGCAGCTGTTCGATTCGGTCGATGCGGAGGTCTTCGCGCGCACCCCGCAGTCGCTCTATGTCTGGGCCGCGCTTCCCGGCGTGGCCGACTCGCTGGTGTTGGCGAAGGAACTGCTGCCGCGCAAGATCGTGATGGCGCCGGGCCGCATCTTCAGCGTCGATTCGACGCAGGTCTCGCGCTGGTCGCGCTTCAACGTCGGTGCCATGGCCGACCCGCGCTTCGCGAAGGCGCTGCGTACCGCGCTGAAGGGCCTCATTCCAGTTCGCTGAACTGGATCGCCCCTTCCTTCATGACCAGCGGAATGCGCTCGCCCTGCCCGAGCAGGCAGGACACGTCGCGCAGCGGGTTGCCGTCGACGACCAGGATGTCTGCCAATGCGCCCGGCACCAGCCGGCCCAGGCGGTCGGGCATGCCCAGCACCTCGGCACCGACCACGGTGGCGCTGGCAATGGCCTCGGCTGGCGACAGCACCTCGGCGCGCAGGCGGAACTCGTCGCTCTGCAGCCGCTGCGACTCGCCCAGCAGGTCGGAGCCGAAGCCCATCTTCACGCCCGCCGCCTTGTAGATCTCGAGCGAGCGCAGGCCGGCCTCGCGCACGTCGGCCACCTTGGCCACGCTCTCCTTCGGCAGGCCGAAGCGCTCGCCCTCGTTGGCCAGCGCGTCGTAGGTGACCAGCGTCGGCACCACGTAGGCGCCGCTCTGCGCCATCAGCGCCGCCGTGGGCGCATCCACCAGGTTGCCGTGCTCGATGGTGCGCACGCCGCAGCGCACGGCCCGCGCAATGGCTGCCGCGGTGTAGGCGTGCGCCAGCACGTAGGTGCCGCGCGCCTCGGCCTCCTGCACGATGGCGCGGATCTCGTCCTCGCTGTAGCCGAAGGCGCCCACCGGGTCGGTCGGCGAGGCCACGCCGCCGGAGGCCATGATCTTGATCTGGTCCGCGCCCATCTGCAGTTCTTCGCGCACGGCCCTGCGCACCGCGTCGACGCCATCGACCACGCGTGCCAGTGCGCCGACGCGCACGCAGGTCGGGCAGCTCGCGCCGGGGTCGAGAAAATCGGAGCGCGCGCGCATGTCGCCATGCCCGCCGGTCTGGCTCAGCGCACGCCCCGAGACGAACAGGCGCGGCCCCTGGGCCAGGCCGGCTTCCACCGCCTGCTTGAATGCGAAGCCCGTGCCGCCCGCATCGCGCACCGTGGTGAACCCGCGGCGCAGCATGCCGCGCAGCATCGGCACGCTGCGCAGCGTGACGAGCACGTTCGGCATGTGCACCTGCCGCGCGAGGTTGAGTTCCACCGCGATCACATGCACGTGCAGGTCGATCAGGCCGGGCATCAGCGTCTTGCCCTTCACGTCGATGACCCGCGCCGCCTTGCTCTGCAGCGGCTTGTCGGAGACTTCGCGCACCACGCCTTGCTCGACCAGCACGTCGTGGCCTTCCAGCAGCTCGCCGCGCAGCGGGTCGAGCAGGTGGGCGTTCCTGAAAAGTACCGTGTTCGTCATGCCATGGACTCCTTGGTGCCCGGGGCCATCACGGCCGGCACCGCCAGCTGCGCGAACAGGCGCGCGAGTTCGATGTGCCGGGTGCCGTACCAGTTTTCCTCGTGCAGCATGTTGAGCGTGCCCAGCGTCTCGCCCCGCCAGCGCAGCGGGATGTTCAGCACGCTGCGGCAGCCCAGCGACACGATGAGCTCGTGGTCGTAGAACACGTCGCGCAGGTCGTCGGCATTGCGGCCGATGTAGGGCAGGCCGCGCTGCATCACCTGCTGCATCCAGGGCGAATCGGTGATCGGCTTGCGCCCGCCCACGGGGTAGGCCTCGCGCATGTTGGTGTACACGCGCTCGGACTCGCGCTCTGCGCGGTGGTGAACAAGAATGGTGAACAGCCGATGGCCGATGGTCGCGGCCACCGCCTTGTCGAGCGCGTCGAAGGTGGCTTGCGGCTGCTGCGTGCCGGCGTGGGCCTGCGCCACGGCGCAGAGTGATTCGGTGATGGAGCTTGGCAACATGGGGGATGTTTCAGGAAAGTTCGCTCGCGGCAATGTCTTCGAGCGAGCGGCCGCGCGTGGGAATGCCCATGAAGGTGACGGCCGCCGCGCCCAGCAGCAGCACCGCCGTCGTCATGCCGAACACGCCCGCGAAGCCCAGCGACGGATAGACGAAGCCGACCAGGATCGGCGCGGTGATGCCGCCGATGCGGCCGATGGCCGACGCCAGGCCGGAGCCGGTGGCGCGCACCTGGGTCGGGAACACCTCGGGCGTGTAGGCGTAGACGCCCGCGTAGGTGCCGTTCATGAAGAACGAAAGCAGCACGCCGGCCAGCATGATCTGCCCGTCGCTGTGGGTGAACGCCAGCCCCAGCGCCGAGGCGCCGCCCAGCAGCATGTAGCTCACGATGGTGGCCTGGCGGCCGATGCGCTCGTTGAGCCATGCGGCCGAAAAGTAGCCCGGAATCTGCGCGATGTAGATCACCAGCGAGTAGCCGAAGCTCTTGGTGATCGTCATGCCGTTCTGGATCAGCAGGCTCGGGATCCAGGTGAAGAACGAGTAGTAGCTGAAGGTGATCGACAGCCACATCAGCCAGGTCATGCTGCTGATGCGGACGAGCTTGCCGGACACCAGTGTCGCGTAGTTCTTCAGCAGCTTGCCCCGGCTCATGCTGGGCGGCGGCGCGGCCACGTCCTGGGCGTTCAGCACCGGGAGGGCGTGGCCGCTTTGCACGTGGTCGGCTTCCATCGCATCCATGATCGCGTCCGCCTCGCCCAGCCGCCCCTGGCTTTCCAGCCAGCGCGGCGATTCCGGCAGCGCCCGGCGCCACCACAGCAGCAGCACCACGGGCAGCGCCGTGATGAAGATGACGATGCGCCAGCCCTGCGGATGCGCCGGCACGATGAAGTAGCCCAGCAGGGCCGCGGCCACGAAGCCGAACGAGAAGAAGCCCGCCAGCGCGCCCGTGAAGGTGCCGCGGTAGCGGCGTGCCACGAACTCCGACAGGTAGGGCGCGATGATCGCGCTCTCGGCCCCGGCGCCGAAGCCCGCCACGATGCGCAGCGCGAGAAAGAGCGTCCAGTCGTTGACCATGCCGCTGAAGAGCGACGCCACGCAGTAGATCGCCAGCGCCGACATCATCACCTTGCGCCGGCCGATCAGGTCGCCGCAGGCGCCGGCTGCCAGCGCGCCGAAGAAGAAGCCGATGAAGTTCGCGCTGGCCAGCACGCCGATCTGCACGCTGCTCAGGCCCCAGTCGGTGCGCAGCACCGGCAGCACGAAGGCGATGACCGCGGCATCCATTGCATCGAAGGTGTAGCCCAGCCCTCCCATCATGAGCAGCCGGCGGTGAAAGCCGGAGAAGGGCAGGCGCTCGATGCGAGCCGACAGCATGGTCATGTGGTTTCCCTCGACGACGGTTCAAGAACGCGGCATGGACGACGCGCCCGATCGTAGGATCGACGGGATATAACGGCAAATTTATACTGGCAATTGTGTTTATAGACACCGTGAATGAAAGAACGGCTGACTGAATGAACTACCGCTCCGCCGATCTCAACCTGCTGAAGGTGTTCGAGGCCCTCATGACCGAAGGCAACGTCACGCGCGCCGCCCGCAAGCTGTCGCTCACCCAGCCCACGGTCAGCAACGCGCTGCGCCGCCTGCGCGAGACCTTCGACGATCCGCTGTTCGTGCGCAGCGGCGCGGGCGTCAACCCCACGCGGCGCGCCATCGACCTGTGGGAGCCGCTTTCGCAGTCGCTGCATGCGATCCGCGGCACGCTGGACGTGGAGCGCTTCGACGCCCTGCGCAGCACCGCCAGCCTCAGCATCGCGATGTCGGACTACGTGTCGAGCATCGTCGTGCCCCGGCTGGCCGCCAAGCTGAGCAAGGCCGCGCCGTCGATGCAGATCCATGCCATACCCAACACGCTGGTCGACTTCGACAAGGTGCTGGCGGACAACAAGGCCGACTTCGCGATCAGCGTCTACAACGAGGAAGTGCAGCGGCCGGCGTTCCTCAAGTCGAGGGCGCTGTGGTCGCCCGACTTCGTCTGCGTGCTGCGCACCGGACATCCGCTGGCACGCGCGGACAAGATCCCGCTGAAGAAATTCCTGGCCGCGCGCCATGTCGACGTGAGCCTGGTCGGCAAGACCATGCCGACCTACGACCTCTTCCTGCACAGCCGCGGATTGCAGCGCAACCTGGTCGCCACGGTGAACCACTACCACGCGGCCTATGAGGTGGTGCGCCGTTCCGACCTGATCGCGGTGCTGCCGTGGTCCGGGCGCTTCGAGCCCGCGCGCCTGGCCGGGCTGCGCCGGATGCCCGTGCCGCTCGAGGCCCCGCCGCGCATCATCGAGCTGTTCTGGCACCAGCGGCACGAGACCTCGGCCTTGCACCAGTGGCTCAAGAACATGCTGCTGGCGCTGTTCGAGCAGCCTTCCTGAGGCCGTGGGCCCGATGGAGCCGATCAGTCGCGCAGGCGGATGATCTGCAGGTCGTGATCCGCGCCGGCATGCAGCCGCGCCACCTCGGCCGCGCGGCGCGTCAGCACCGCGCGCTGGTTGATGTAGCCCTTGTCGGTGATCTCGCCCGCGTCGAGGTTCGGTGGTTCGGCGAGCACCAGCGCGCGCGTCGGGCATTGCGAGGAACCCGCGCCTTCGCCCCGCAGCGTGCGCAGCACCTCGGCGATCCGCCCGGCCAGTGTCTGCGGTGCGAGCGAAGCGGCCTGCGGGCTGGCAAACACCAGCATGCCGATCTCGTCGCGGTCATGGCCCGTGAGCACCACGTCCTGCACGTGCGGCGCCAGCATCGAGACCAGCCTCACGCGCAGCGTGCCCACCGAGACCCAGGTGCCGCTCGAGAGCTTGAAGTCCTCGGCCACGCGGCCGTTGAAGATCACGCCCTGCGAGGGTTCGGCGGGGTTTGCAAGAAAGCCGGCATCGCCGATGCGGTAGTAGCCTTCTTCGTCGAAAGCTTCCGCCGTTTCGCGCGGCGCATGGCGATAGCCAGGGAACACCGAGACGCCCTTGACGCGCATCTCGAGCTTCTGGCCGTTGGGCACGAACTTGAGTTCGAGCCCCGGCAGCGGTGCGCCGATGCAGCCCGCGCCGTCGAGCTTCCAGTGGGCCGAGGTGATGGCCGGTGAAGTCTCGGTGGCGCCCCATGAGGTGGTGAGCCACAGCGGGCGCTCGGGCCGCACGCGCTGCGCCACGGCTTCGAGCCGCTGCCACGTCGAGGGCGCCAGCGCCGCGGCCGCATAGAAGGCCAGCCGCAGCCGCGACAGCACTTCGCGTGCGAGCGCATCGTCGGCTTCGAGAAAAGGCAGCAGCATGTCGAAGCCGCGCGGCACGTTGAACAGCAGCGTGGGCTTCACCTCGCGCAGGTTGCGCACGGTCTTTTCGATGAGCCCCGGCGCGGGCCGGCCTTCGTCGATGTAGAGCGCACCGCCATGGGCGAGCACCATGTGCAGGTTGTGGTTGCCGCCGAAGGTGTGGCTCCAGGGCAGCCAGTCGACCAGCACCGGGCTCTCCTGCGCGAGGAAGCGCCAGGTCTGCGCCATCATCTGCTGGTTGGCGCAGAGCATGCGGTGCGTGTTGATCACCACCTTGGGCTTGCCGGTGGAGCCCGAGGTCAGCAGGTACTTGGCGTGGATGTCGGGCAGGATGGCTTCGTAGGCCTGCATCACGGCCGGTGTCTCGCTGGCCTGCAGCAGTTGCGCGAAGGGCAGGGCGCCGGCATGTGCATCGGCGTTGCGGCTGAACACCGCCACGGCCTCGACGCCGCAGCCCGCGAGCGCGCCGCCGTACACCTTGGCGTCCGAGGCATAGATCAATGCCGGCTGCAGCGCCTGCAGCATGCCGTGCAGCCGCGACGGGTCCTTGGCCATGCGCGAATACGCGCTCGACAGCGAGCATGCGGCGCGCCCGATGTGCATGGTCGCGAGCATCAGCACCGCGTGGTCGATCGCGTTGTCCGAGAGGATCACGATCGGCTTGTCGGCCGGCAGCTCCAGGTCGAGCAGGGCCTGCGCCACCGCGCCCACGGCCTGGCGCAGCGCGCGGTAGTCGAGCTTGCGCCAGCCTTCCCCGCTGTCGTCGCGTTCCGCGAAGGCCAGCGCCTCGGGCGTCTCGCGCGCCCAGCGCTCCAGCCATTCGCCGATGCAGCGCGCGTACGGCTTGAGCGCCATCGGCGAACGCAGCGCGAAGGAGCCGTCGTCGAAGTCGATGCGCACGGTGCGCGGCGGGGCGATCTGGCTTTCGTCGAGGAGGAAGTCGTCGTCTTTCATTTCAATCGAGTCTGCCGGTGTCGGCTTTGGCGCGAATCAGGTCTAACAGCAGGATGTCGCGCGCGGCCTCGAGGTCGGCCACGCGCCGCGCGCCCAGTTCCTCGGCCACGCCCTCGGCCACCTTCTGCTTGAGTTCTTCCGTCATCGTCGGCGCGCCCAGGTCCCTCCACCAGTCCTCGATCGGCCCGCCCAGGTGCGCGAGCACGTGTTCGATGCCGCCCGCGCCGCCCGAAAGATGCAGGTTCATGAACGGCCCCATCACCGCCCAGCGCAGGCCGGGGCCGTGCGCAATGGCGGTGTCGATGTCGGCCACGCTCGCCACGCCTTCATCGACCAGGTGGAAGGCCTCGCGCCAGAGCGCGGCCTGCAGCCGGTTCGCGATGTGGCCCTTGACCTCGCGCTTCACGTGGATCGGCCGCTTGCCGATGGCGGCATAGAAGGCCATCGTGCGCTCGATGGTCTGGTCCGAGGTGCGCTCGCCGCCGACCACCTCCACCAGCGGGATCAGGTGCGGCGGGTTGAAGGGATGGCCCAGCACCACGCGTTCCGGGTGCCGGCATTCGGCCTGTACCGCGCTGATCGCAAGCCCCGAAGAGCTCGACGCCAGGATCGCGTGGGCCGGCGCGGCCTCGTCCATGCGCCGGAACAGGTCGATCTTGAAATCCAGCCGCTCGGGGCCGCTCTCCTGGACGAAGTCGGCTTGCGCCACCGCGTCTTCGAGCCGCGCGTGAAAGCGCAGCCGCCCGGCCGAGGCGCCGATGGCCAGGCCGAAGCGTTCGAGCGTGGGCCAGTGCGCGGCCACGGCCGCGCGCAGCCGCGCCTCGGCATCGGGCGAGGGGTCGGTGGCCTCCACGTCGAGGCCGCGCGCGAGGAAGAAGGCGGCCCAGCTGGCGCCGATGACGCCGGTGGCAACCACCGCGACGCGTGTCGTGGCAATCGGTTCCATCTGCATCGCCTCAGGAGTCGGCCGTGAAGCCGATCTTCTTGACCAGCGGGCCCCAGCGTTCGGCCTCGGCCCGCTGCGAGCGCGCCATCTCCTCGGCGGTGGAGCCCTGGGCGATCAGGCCGACCACGGCCAGGCTGTCCGTCACCACCTTTTCCTTGATGGCCGCGTTGATCGCGGCATTGGCCGTGGCCACCACGCTGGCCGGCGTCCTGGCCGGTGCGTAGAAGCCGAACCATTCCTCGGTGGTCAGCTCGGCGAAGCCCTGTTCGGCAAAGGTCGGCACCTCCGGCGAAAAGGGCGAGCGCGCCTTGCCCGAGGTGGCAAGCAGCCGCAGCTTGCCGGCCTTGTGGTTGGGAATGAAGTCGCCGCTGGGCGTGACCATGGCGGCGATCTGGCCGCCCACCACGTCGGTCACGCCGGGAATGGAGCCGCGGTAGGGCACGTGCTTGAGATCGACCCCGTTGTGGAGGCCCAGCAGCGCGCCGATGAAGTGCGGCGTCGAGCCGGCCGCCGGCGAGCCGTAGCTGGCCTGGTTCGGGTTGGCCTTGGCCCAGGCGAGGAAGTCCTTCACCGTGCGCACCTCGGGCGGCACCAGCGGGCCGACCGCGAGGCCGTGGTGCATGACGGCGGCAATCGACACCGGCACGAAGTCCTTGCCCGGGTCGTAGCTGAGCTTGCTGTAGATGTGCGGATAGATCGAGGTGCAGGAGAAGGGCGAGAGCGCAAGCACGCTGCCGTCGGCCGGCGCGCTCTTGAGGGTTTCCAGCGCGATGCGGCCGCCGGCGCCCGGCTTGTTTTCGACCACGGCCGCGTTGCGGCAATAGGCCGAGCCCGCGAGCTTTTCGCCCACGCGGCGCGCCACGCTGTCGCCGGCGCTGCCGGCCGGGAAGCCGTAGTAGATCTTGACCTGCTCGAGCGCCTGGGCCAGTGCGGCCAGCGGCGAGAGGGCGCCCAGCGCAGTGGCTGCGCCCAGGGTGTGGAGGAAGTGGCGGCGGGTGTTCATGGGATGTCTCCTGTCTTCTGGTGGCGTTTCTGGCGGGTTGAACGGCCGCTTCAGCGCGGCGCGAATTCGGGACGCGGGCCGCCCCTGCGGGGCAGCCCCATCATCTGCCTTGCTTCGGCCGGCGTGGCCACTTCCATGTCGAGCTCATGGATGACGCGCACGATGCGTTCGGTGAGCTGCACGTTGGTGGCCAGCTCGCCATGGCGGAAGTAGAGGTTGTCTTCGAGCCCCACGCGCGCATGGCCGCCCAGCAGCAGCGCGGCCACGTTGGCCTCCAGTTGCGAGGTGCCGATGCCGCTCACGCCGAAGATGCTGCCGCGGGGCAATGTGTCGACCATCATCTGCAGGAAGCGCGGCGAATACGGCATCGCGTTCTGGAAGTTGCGGTGCACGTTCATCACCAGGTTGATGAAGTAGGGCTCGTCGTCATGGCCCTCCTCGATCAGCGTGGCCGTGTCCTGCAGGATGTGCGTGGGGCTGAACACCTCCCACTCGGGCTTGATGCCGCGCGCCTTCATGCCGGCGGCGAGCTCGCGGCCTTTGGTGATGGGCGTGTCCATCAGGATCTGCCTGCCCTCGAAGCTCAGGTTCAGCGTGGTCGCGTCGAGCGTGCACATTTCGGCGCCCGCGTCCATGCCCTTGATGCGTTCTTCCCAGGCGATCTCCCAACGATCGCCGGCCAGCGGCTTCACCATGTCGCCGTGGACGCCGCCGCCGGTGGAGTTGTTGATGACGATGTCGCAGCCGGCATTGCGGATTCGGCTGTTGATGTCGCGGTACACGTCCGCGTCGCAGGTCGCACCGTCGTCGGGGCGGCGCGCATGGATGGCGGCCACGCTCGCGCCGGCGTTCCAGCAGCGCAGCACGTCGGCCGCGATCTCGTCGGGCTGGGTGGGAAGGTGGGGGTTCTGCGACTTGTGCGCCATGCCGCCGGTGGGGGCGATGGTCACGATCACTTTGCGCTTCGACGACATGCTCCGGGTCTCCTGGGGTGTCTTCTTTCATGAGGGGCGCGCTATTATTTTTGGCGGCGCGGGCACACTCAGTCATTGCGACGACATTTGGAGTCAGGGTTTACGCGGCGCGGCCCCATTTCCACGCCATCAGGAGCTTTCTTTTCATGTCCACGACGAAGCCGGCCATCAAGGCGGCATCGCTGACGGTTGCGCAGCTGCTTCAGCGCTCGGCCTGGTTTCCGCCGCTCGACGAAGCGGCGCGCGAGCGCGTGCTCGACGAAATCCGCGAGGTCGAAGTCGCGGCCGGCGCCGCGCTGTGCCGGCGCGGCGATACGCCGCTGCACTGGTACGGCACGCTCGAAGGCTTGCTCAAGTGGTCGATCACCTCGAGCGACGGCCGCTCGGTCACCTTCGGCGGTCTGTCGGTCGGCAGCTGGTTCGGCGAAGGCACGCTGCTGCGCGGCGCCCCGCGCTCGGCCGACGTCATCGCGCTGCGGCCCAGCCGCGTGGCCCAATTGCCGCTGGAGACTTTCGAGTGGCTGCACCGCACGCAGCGCGGCTTCGATCATTTCCTGCTGCAGCAGCTCAACGAGCGGCTGCACTGGTTCATGGGCAACTACGCGGCGCACCGGCTGCTCGACGCCGACAGCCAGGTGGCCCGTGCGCTCGCGGGGCTGTTCCATCCGTGGCTGTATCCGGGCAGCGAGCTGCATCTGCAGACTTCGCAGGAGGAGATCGCCAATCTTTCCGGCGTGTCGCGCCAGCGCTGCAATGCGGCACTGAACCGGCTGAAGGAAGCGGGATTCCTGCGGATCGAGTACGGGGGGATCACCGTGATCGATCTGGAAGGCTTGCGCCGCTTCATCCAGGAGTGACCCTCTCTTCGAAAGAGAGGGGCAGGGCGGCTCAGCGCGTGTGGTACGACGGCGCGCGCTCGTACACCGGCGTGTCGATCCCTTCCATCCGCGCCTTCAGCTGCAGCGCCAGGAACTGCGAGTAGTGGCGCGACTGGTGCAGGTTGCCGCCATGGAACCAGAGGTTGTCGACCTGCGTGGGCTTCCACATGTTGCGCAGCTCGCCCTCCCAGGGACCCGGGTCCTTCGGCGTGTCGGAGCCCAGGCCCCAGCACTTGCCGACCTTGTCGGCGATCTCGGGCGAGATCAGGTCGGCCAGCCAGCCGTTCATGGAGCCGTAGCCGGTGGCGTACACCAGCAGGTCGGCCGGCAGCTCGGTGCCGTCGGTCAATGTCACCGAGCGCTCGTTCACCCGCTCGATGTTCACGCCGCTCTTGAGGTGGATGCTGCCGTTGGCCACCAGCTCGGAGGCACCCACGTCGATGTAGTAGCCCGAGCCGCGCCGCAGGTATTTCATGAAGAGCCCGGAGCCGTCGACGCCGAAGTCCAGCAGGAAGCCCGCCTTCTCCAGCCGCGCGTACAGGTCGGCATCGCGCTTCTTCATCTCCTCGTACACCGGGATGTGGAAGGTGTGCATGATCCTGTAGGGCACCGAGGCGAAGATCAGGTCGCCCTTGTGGTGGTCGATGCCGTTCTTCACCGCCTGCTCGGAGTAGAGCCCGCCCAGTGCCAGTTCCATCAGCGACTGCGAAGGCGCGATGTGCGTGGACGAGCGCTGGATCATCGTGACGTCCGCGCCGTGCTCCCACAGTGCCGCGCAGATGTCGTGCGCCGAGTTGTTCGAGCCCAGCACCACGCACTTCTTGCCGGCATAGGCCTCGGGCCCGGGGTGCTGGCTCGAGTGGTGCTGGTCGCCCAGGAAGCTCTCGGCGCCTGCCACCTTCGGCACGTTCGGGTAACCCGAGACGCCGAGCGCGAACACCAGCTGCTTCGGCCGCAGCACCACCGGCTTGCCTTCGCGCTCCACCGTCACTTCCCAGCGCTGCGTGGCCTCGTCGAAGCGGGCCTTCTTCGCATGGGTGGAGCTCCAGTAGTTGAGCTCCATGATCTTCGTGTACATCTCCAGCCAGTCGCCGATCTTGTCCTTGGGGGCGAACACCGGCCAGTCGTCCGGGAAGGGCATGTAGGGCAGGTGGTCGTACCAGACCGGGTCGTGCAGGCACAGCGACTTGTAGCGCTTGCGCCAGGAGTCGCCGGCCTTCGCATTGCGCTCCACGATGATGGTCGGCACGCCCAGCCGGCGCAGCCGCGCGCCGAGCGCGATGCCGCCCTGGCCGCCGCCGATGACCACCACCTCGGGCTGCTCGGTGTAGCCGAGCGCGGCCTCTTCGTCGCGGCGCTTCTCGAGCCAGTTCTTGCGGCCCTTGTGCACGCCGTGCTCCGCGCCCTTGACGCGGTTGTCGCCCGTCTTTTCCTCGAAGCCCTTGAGCTCGGTCATGGTGGTGAGCAGCGTCCAGGCCTTGCCGCTGCGCAGGCGCACATGGCCGCGGCCGCGCGCGACGCGGGTCTCGAAGGTGAACCAGGCATCGACCACGCCGTCGGCCTCGGTCGCCTCGCCCTCCAGCGCGAAGGCCGTGGGCTGCGTGTCGGCCAGCCGCGCCTGCAGCATCGCGCGAATGGCCCCGGGGCCTTCCTGCGTGCGGATGTTCCAGGTGAAGGCGACGAGGTCGCGCCAGTAGCTGTCGGCCTCGAACAGCGAGACGGCCGCGTCGACGTCGCCGCGCGCGAGGGCGGCGGCAAAGTCGGCGAGCCAGGTGGCGGCGGCCCGGGTGGGGGCTGTGGTCGGGTCTGTCATTGAATGTCTCCGTGCGTTGGATGAAGGCGCGGCGCGGCAAGGCGCACGCGGCATTCGTTGCGCAGCTTTCGTGCCGTGCTGCGCGCGACGGGGAATCAATGACTTGGCAGCGGTTTTGTCGCACGCCCCGGGCTGTCGCCTGTCGCATGCGACACCGGTGCGACATCTGTCGCAGCGAGGGCCCGGCTCACATCCGCTGTGGCGGTGCGATGCCGTGCCGCTTCATGTGCCGGTACACGGTGGCGCGGCACACGCCAAGTTCGGCTGCCGCACGCGCCACGTGCCAGCGATGGCGCTGGAGCAAGGCGCGCAGTTCGTCCGCGCTCGCAAGGTCGCGGCCATCGCCGGCCTCGGCGCGAGCGACGGGCGGCGGCACCGCCGCCGCGGCATCGAGGGGGCGGGAAGCTGGAGATCTCCGCGCTCACCGTGCCGTCCGCGCACAGCGCGAGCGCCAGTCGCAGCACGTTGCGCAGCTCGCGCAGGTTGCCGGGCCACGCGTGCGCCAGCAGCCGCTGCAGTGCCGCGTCGGACAGCCGCGCGGTGGAAGAGCGCATCGCCGCGGCTTCCTCGTTGAACATGGCCTCGATCAGGTAGCGCCGGTCGCCCCGCGCGCGCAGCGGCGGCAGCTTCAGCACCGCGCCGCACAGGCGGTAGTACAGGTCTTCGCGGAAGCGCCCTGCGGCCACCAGTTCCGGCAGGTGCCGGTGCGTGGCCGCCACCACCGCGATGTCCACGCGCTGCGGCGATTCCGCTCCCAGCGGCAGCACCTCGCCTTCGGACAGCACGCGCAAAAGCCGCGTCTGCAGCGCCATCGGCATGTCGCCGATTTCGTCGAGGAACAGCGTGCCGTGGTCGGCCTGCGCGATCAGCCCTTTCATGCCCTTGGCACGGCCGCCGGTGAAACTGCCGGGCGTGTAGCCGAAGAGTTCGCTCTCGATCAGCGAATCGGGAATGGCGGCGCAGTTCACCGCCACGAAGGGCATCGCCGCACGGCTGCTCGCGCCGTGCAATGCGCGCGCCAGCACTTCCTTGCCGCTGCCGGTTTCGCCTTCGACCAGCACATGAATGCCGCGGTCCACCAGACGGCGTGCCTGCGCGAGAAGCTTCTGCATGGCCGGGTCGTTGCCGGCGATGCGCTCGAGTGGCGGCAGGCGATCGCAGGGACGGGCATTGCCCGATGCGGCAGCTGCGGGCGCTGCCGCCCGGCGCACGCGCGGCGCCAGCAGCGAGGCGTGGTATTCGCCGCCGCCCGGCAGCAGCACCGTGTGTGCGAAGGGCATGGCCGATGCGCCGCCGTTGCCGATGCGCCAGATCGCGTCCATCGGCATGTGCAGCAGCTGCGATACCTCGCGGCCCAGCGGGTTTCCGGCCAAGGCCTGCCGTGCACCGCCGTTGGCGCCGACCACCGTGCCGCCTTCGTCGAAGGCCAGCATCACCTCGCCCGCCACGTCGACCAGCCCGTAGGCCGTGCCCAGCCGCAGGATCCAGTGGCCGCGGAAGCTGCGCAGGAAATCGGCGTCCTCGATCATCCGCGCATAGATCGACACCAGGTGCCGCACGAGGTGCTGGCTCTCCCTGGCCTCGGGCGAGCGCAGCGCCGACACGTCGAGAATTGCCGTGAGCTTGCCGCTGTGGTCGAACAGCGGCGCCGTCGTGCAGGTCAGCGCGATGTGCGTGGCATCGAAGTGCTCGGTCTGGTGGCAGGTCATCGGCTGGCGTTCGACCAGGCAGGTGCCCACGCCGCAAGTGCCCGCGTGGGCCTCGTTCCAGTCGGCGCCCAGGTAGAGGCCGGCCTTGCGGAGCTGGTCGTCCCAGGCCGGGTTGCCGATGTAGTCGACCGTGATGCCTTCGGCGTCGGTCAGCAGCACCATGTAGCCGAGGTCCGCCACGCGGCGGTAGATGTCCTCCATGCCGGCACGCGCCGCGCGCAGGAAATGCTCCAGCTGCTGCTGGTGCGCCCGCACCTCCTGTGCCGGCAGGATGCGCGCGGGGCTGGGCCTCGTCGGGTCGAGCCCATGCTCGCGCACGCAGCGCGCCCAAGACTTGTGGACCAGGCTCGCCGCCGGGTCGGCCAGCGCCGTGCCGGTGGCGATCGAATAGACGTTGTCGATGTGACGCGATTGCAGGGAAGTCATGCTCAACCTCGCGGTGGCGCACGGCCCTGCCGGGGATTCATGGGGCGTGCAGCCGCACATCATTCGGCTGCCGCATCGCCGCGGGTAAGAGGTGAAACCCGGTGGAACGGACGTGTTACTCCCCCTCACAGCGGGAGTGAGCCGCCCGTCACACCCCCAGCAATTCCTCCAGCGCCTGCGGCTGCGCCAACAGATCGGCCGACGCGCCGTGCCGCACGATCTGCCCCTTCTCCATCACCACCGCCAGGTCGGTGTGCGCGAGCACCTTGCGGTAGTCGCGGTCCACGATCAGCGTGGCGATGCCGGTGGCGCGGATCTCGCCGATCACGCGCCAGATCTCGGCCACGATCAGCGGTGCCAGGCCCTCGGTGGCCTCGTCGAGGATCAGGAGGCGCGGATTGGTCATCAGCGCGCGGCCGATCGAGAGCATCTGCTGCTCGCCGCCCGAGAGCTGCTGGCCGCCGTGCGACAGCCGTTCGGCCAGGCGCGGAAAGGTGGCCATCACGCGGTCGAAGGTCCAGGCGCGCCGGCCGTCAATGCCCGCGCGCTCGCTCATCACGAGGTTCTCGCGCACCGAGAGGTTCGGGAAGATGCCGCGGCCCTCGGGCACGTAGCCGATGCCGAGACGCGCCATCTTCTCGGGCGGCCAGCCGGTGACGGTGCGGCCATCGACCTGCACCTCGCCCGAGGCCGGGCGCACGTAGCCCATCATGCTGCGGATCAGCGTGGTCTTGCCCATGCCGTTGCGCCCGAGCAGGCCGACCGAGGTGGCGGCCGGAATGCCGGCATGCACGCCGCGCAGGATGTGGCTGCTGCCGTAGTAGGTGTTGAGATCGCGGACGACGAGCATGTCAGTGGTCTTCTCCGAGGTAGGCGGTGCGGACTTCCGGGTTCTCGCGGATCGACCGAGGGTCGCCGGTGGCGATGACCGTGCCGTTCACCATCACCGTGATGCGGTCGGCAATGCGGAACACCGCATCCATGTCGTGCTCCACCAGCAGGATCGCATGCGTGGCCTTCAGCCGCGCGAGCAGGGTGAGCATGCGGTCGGTTTCCTCGGCGCCCATGCCCGCGAGCGGCTCGTCGAGCAGCAGCACGCGGGGCTTGGTGGCAAGGCACATCGCCACTTCGAGTTGGCGCTGCGCGCCGTGGCTCAGCGTGCCGGCGATGCGCAGGGCTTCGTTCGAGAGGCCCGCGGCTTCGAGGGCCGCATCGGCCGCCGCATTGCTGGCCGCGCAGCGCTCGGACGACTGCCACACCGTCCAGGGTCGCGCCGTGGCGGCCTGTGCCGCGAGGCGGCAGTTCTCGTGCACGCTGAACTCCGGGAAGATGGTCGTGCGCTGGTAGCTGCGGCCCACGCCCGCGCGGGCACGGCGCCACTGCGCGCGCCGCGTGATGTCGATGCCGTCGAGCGCAATGCGGCCTTCGGAGGCTTCGATCTCGCCCGAGAGCATGTTGATCAGCGTCGACTTGCCCGCGCCGTTGGTGCCGATCACCGCATGGACTTCGCCGACGTGCAGGTCGAGCGTGATGGCGTTGACGGCGGTGAGGCCGCCGAAGCGGCGCGTCAGCCCTTCGACGGAAAGCAGTGCAGTTGTCATGCAGCCCCCTTCGGCGAGAGCCGCTTTGCCAAGCCGATCAGCCCCTTGGGCAGCCACGCCACGAACACGATGATCGCAATGCCCAGGGTCAGCTGCCAGTGGTCCGCCAACGGCCCCATCACGGCGTGCGTCGAGAAGATTTCCTTCAGCAGCGTGAACGCAATGGCGCCGATGACCGCACCGCGCAGGTGGCCGAGACCGCCGAGGATCACCATCAGCAGCACCTCGCCCGAATTGTGCCAGGCCATCAGCTCGGGGTTGACCACGCCGTCGCGCGAGGCCAGCAGAAAGCCCGCGAGCCCGGCCAGCGCACCCGCCAGCACGAAGGCCGCGAGCTTGTAGCCGTACACCGGGAATCCTGCCGCGCGCATGCGCTGCTCGTTCACGCGGATGCCCGCGAGCGCCGCGCCGAAGCGCGAGCGGCGCACCAGCGCCAGCAGCCCGTAGGTGAACACCAGCGATGCGAGCACCACGTAGAACAGCACCATGCGGTTTTCCATGTCGAGCTTGCCGATGGCGGGCCGCACGTACATGTAGATGCCGTCGCTGCCGCCGCCGACCTTGGTGTCGTGGAACACGAAGAAGGCCATCTGCGCGAAGGCCAGCGTCACCATGATGAAGTACACGCCGCGCGTGCGCAGGCTCAGGGCGCCCACGAACAATGCATAGAGCGCCGCCGCGCCCATGGCCAGCGGCAGCAGCAGCGCGAGGTTGCCGCCTTCGCTGCCGGAAGCCAGCACCGTGACGTAGGCGCCGATGCCGTAGAACGCCGCATGGCCCAGGCTCACGAGCCCCGTCATGCCGACGAGCAGTTCGAGGCTCAGCGCGAAGATCGACAGGATCATCACCTTGACGACGAAGTCCGAGACGTAGTTGCCCATGAGCGGGCCCAGCACGCCGATGGCAATGGCGCAGATCACCGGCACGAGAAACGCGCCGCGCCGCATGGAGGAAGTGTGGACCTGCGTCATGGCCGCCTCCCCATCAGCCCTTCGGGCTTCCAGATCAGCACGATGGCCATCAGCAGGTAGATGCCGATGCCGCTCAGGTCCGCGAAGAACACCTTGCCGAAGGTGTCGACGAAGCCCACCAGCAGCGAGGCCACGAGGGCGCCCGTGATCGAGCCGATGCCGCCGATCACCACCAGCACGAAGCAGATGATGAGCACGCTCGCGCCCATGTTCGGATACACCGAGGACATCGGCGCCGCGATCATCCCGGCCAGCGCCGCGAGCGCCACGCCGGCCGCGAACACGATGCGGTAGAGCCGCTTCACGTCGATGCCGAGGCCTCGCACCATGTCGCGGTTGCTCGCGCCGGCGCGGATCATCATGCCCAGCCGCGTGCGGTTGACCACCCAGTACAGCGCCACCGCGAGCACGATGCAGGCGGCCGAAGCGAAGAGCCGGTACCACGGATAGCTCATGACGTTGCCGAGCGCGAAGCTGCCGTCGAGCCAGGCCGGCACCTTCACGCCATGCACGTCGTTGCCCACGAGGATGGAGCGCAGCTCCTCGAACACCAGGATGAGCCCGTAGGTCATCAGCACCTGCTGCAGGTGGTCGCGCTGGTAGAGGTAGCTGAAGAAGGCCCATTCGAGCAGGTAGCCGAAGATCGCCGCCAGCACCACGCCGGCCACCAGCATCAGCAGGAACTGGTCGCCGAACAGCGGCGCGAGCGCGAACGCCATGTACGCGCCGATCATGTAGAAGCTGCCGTGCGCAAGGTTGATCACGCCCATGATCCCGAAGATCAGCGTGAGCCCCGAGGCCACCAGGAACAGAAGAAGTCCGTACTGAACCGAGTTCAGGCACTGGACAAGGAAGGTGCCGAAATCCACGTTGAGATCATCCCGGTTAGACCGTGAAAGGAGCAGGCGCCAGGCGCCTGCGATTGTTCGTGAGACACCGCGGATCCGGCTTTGCCGGTCCGCCGGTGTCGCCCCCTCGAGGGGGGAGTCGAGCTACACGCCGTGAGCGAGGGACGGGGGTGGGCTACATCTTGCATCCACGGGCCGGGTCCGTCAGGCCCTTGATCGCGATGCTCACCAGCTTGTTCTCCTTGCCTTCCACCTTGCGCAGGTAGATGTCCTGCACCGGGTTGTGCGACTTGCTCATGGTGAACGTGCCGCGCGGGCTGTCGATCTTGGCCTTCTCGATGGCGGCCGTGAATTCGGCCTTCTTGCCGATGTCGCCCTTGGTGGCGGCCAGGCCCACGCCCAGCATCTGCGCCGCATCGTAGCCCTGCACGGCATACACGTCGGGCTGCAGCTTGAAGGCCTTGGCGTAGCCGACGCGGAAGGCGTTGTCGCGCGCCGTGTTCAGGCCGTCGGCATAGTGCAGCGTGGTCAACATGCCTTGCGCGGCTTCGCCCTGCGCGTCCAAGGTGCCGTCGGTCAGAAAGCCCGGGCCGTAGAGCGGAATCGTCTTGTTGAGGCCAGCGGCCTGGTAGTCCTTGACGAACTTCACCGCGCCGCCGCCCGCGAAGAAGGCATACACCGCGTCGGGCTTGGCCGCCGCGATCTCGGTCAGCAGCGCCTGGAATTCCACGTTGGGGAAGGGCAGCGTGAGCTGCTTGTCGACCTTGCCGCCGTTCTTCTCGAAGCCTTCCTTGAAGCCGTTGACCGACTCGTCGCCGGCCGCGTACTTCCAGGTGATGGTCATCGCCTTCTTCTTGCCCTGCTGCTTGGCGGCGACTTCGCCCATGGCGTAGGCCGGCTGCCAGTTGCTGAACGAACTGCGGAAGATGTTGGGCGCGCACATCGGGCCCGTGACCGCGTCGGCACCGGCATTCGGCACGATCAGCACGGTGCCGCTTTCCTTCGCGGCCTTGGCCATGGCCATGGCGACGCCGGAGTGCACGGTGCCCACGATCACGTCGACGTTGTCGCGCTTGATGAGCTTGTTGACGTTGTCGGTCGCCTTGGCCGGGTCGGACTCGTCGTCGACCTTGAAGTATTCGATCTCGCGGCCGGCGAGCTTGCCGCCGTGTTCGTCGACGTAGAGCTTGAAGCCGTTCTCGATGGCGACGCCCAGGGCGGTGTAGGTGCCGCTGTAGGGCAGCATCAGGCCGACCTTGAGTTTGCCGGTGCCCTGGGCGCCGGCGGCGGTGGCCAGGGCGGCGAAGGCGATCGCGGTGAGGGCCAGGCGGGCGGTGCGGATGGTCATGGTGTCTGTCTCCTGTTTTTGGTGATGAAAGCGGTGGCCGCGACGATGACACGATCCGGCTGATCGCGATGCGGGGAATGCCCGCATTCCGGGATTTCGAGCAGCTCGCATCCCCTGACGCGCGCCGCGATGCCGCGGATCTGCGCGAGCGTGCCGTACTCGTCGTCGATGCCCTGGATGGCGAGCACCGGGCAGCGGATGGTGTCGAGCCCGGCCTCGATGTTCCATTCGCGAAAAGGCGGGTGCAGCCAGATGCGGTTCCAGCCCCAGAAGGCCGAGTCGGCGCTGTCGTGGTAGCGGCCGAGCTTCTTCGGCAGGTCGGTCGAGAGGTAGGCGGTGCGGGCCTGTTCGATGTTCGCGACGGTCACGTCTTCCACGAAGATGTGCGGCGCGAGCACCACGAGGCCGTTGACGCGGTCCGGGAAGCGCGAGGCGTAAAGCAGCGAGATCGAGCCGCCGTCGCTGTGGCCGAAGAGCCAGGGCTTTTCATCGTCGAGCTTCAGGGCGCTGAAGAGGGCGGGCAGCACCTCGTGCGCCTGCCGGTGCATGAAGTCGACGTCCCAGATCTCGTCGTCGGCGCGCGGCGTCGAGCGGCCGTAGCCGGGACGAGAAAACACGATGCCGCGGGCGTTGGCGGCGTCGCAGACTTGCGCAGGGAAGTCCTTCCACATGGCGATCGAGCCGAGGCCTTCGTGGAGGAAGACGACGAGCGGGGCATCGGTGCGCTCGGGGGCGATCCATTGGCATTCGATGCGCACGGGGCGGCCGCGCCAGTTGATCGTTGCGAACTCGGGAGTCATGGCTGTTGCTCCTTCCCCCGCCGGGGGATGGCCGGGATGGGGGCTCGCGGCGCTGGCAGGGGCTGTGCGTATGCAAACGCCGATGCCCCCGCCCCAGCCCTCCCCCGGGAGGGGAGGGAGAAAGACAGGGCGCGCGTCATGCCTGCTTTTCCCGCTCGCGCAAACGGAAGCGCTGGATCTTCCCCGTCGCCGTCTTCGGCAGCTCCTGCACGAACTCCAAAAAGCGCGGGTACTTGTACGGCGCGAGCCGCTCCTTCACGAAAGCCTTCAGCTCCTCGTCGCTGACCGACTGGCCGTCCTTCAGCACGACGAAGGCCTTGGTCTTGGTCAGCCCGTCCGCGTCTTCCTTGCCGATCACCGCGGCCTCGAGCACCGCGGGGTGCTGCATCAGCGTGGCTTCCACCTCGAACGGCGACACGTAGATGCCGCTGACCTTCAGCATGTCGTCGCTGCGCCCGGCATAGGTGTAGTAGCCGTCGGCGTCGCGCGTGTACTTGTCGCCGCTCTTGGTCCAGCCGCCCTGGAAGGTCTCGCGCGACTTTTCGCGGTTGCACCAGTACATCAGCGCCGAACTCGGGCCGCGGATGTAGAGGTCGCCCACTTCGCCGTCGGGCACCGGGCGGCCGTCCTCGCCGCGCAGCTCGACCTCGTAGCCTTCCACCGGCCGGCCCGTGGTGCCGTAGCGCACGTCACCGGGGCGGTTGGAGATGAAGATGTGCAGCATCTCGGTGGAGCCGATGCCGTCGATGATCTCGCAGCCGAAGTGCGCCTTGAAGCGCTGTGCGATCTCGCCGGGCAGGGCCTCGCCGGCGGAAGAGCACATGCGCAGCGCCACCTGCTCGCGCGCCGGCAGCTTCGGCGAGGCGAGCATGCCGGCAAAGCCGGTGGGCGCGCCGAAGAAGACGGTGGGCTTGTGCTCCACCCAGCGGCGGAAGGTGGCGTCGGGCGTGGGCCGTTCGGCCATCAGCACCACCGTGGCGCCGACCGACAGCGGAAAGGTCAGGGCATTGCCCAGGCCGTACGCGAAGTACATCTTGGCGGCCGAGAAGCACACGTCGTTCTCGGTCAGCCCGAGCACCGGCTTGCCGTAGAGCTCGGCCGTCCACCACAGGTTGGCATGCGTGTGGACCGTGCCCTTGGGCTTGCCGGTGGAGCCGGAGGAATACAGCCAGAACCCGGGGTCGTCGGAGGCCGTGGCTGCGGGCGCTGCCATCGGGGGGGCGGCGGCGAGCGCGGCATCGAATTCCTGCGCGCCCTCGGGCAGCGCGCCCGCGGGCTGCGAGACGATCAGCGTGTGTACTTCATGCGTGCCGCGGCCCATTGCCTCCTGCAGCGTGGGCAGCAGCGCGCCCGACACCAGCGCGGCCTGCGCGCGGCTGTGTTCGAGCATGTAGGCGTAGTCCTCGGGCGTGAGCAGCGTGTTGACGGCCACCGGCACGATGCCTGCATAGAGACAACCGAGAAAGCTCACGGGCCAGTCGCTGCAGTCGAGCATCAGCAGCAGCACGCGCTCTTCGCGCCGCACCCCGGCGGCCTTGAGCGCGGCGGCCAGGCGGCGCGCGCGGTCTTCGAGCTGGCCGTAGCTCAGCGTGCCGCGGTCGTCGATGTAGGCGGCGCGGTCGGCGCGGCCGCGGTTGAGGGCGAACAGGTGTTCGGCGAAATTGAATCGTGCGGGTGGGCTCATCGTGTGTCTCCGTGGGGCCTGTGCATTTCTCTTCTCTAGAGGCCGAGGTGGGCGAGCACGCCGGGGCTCGCCTGCACCGCGCTGCGGCGGTGATAGAAGTCGAGCGCGCGCAGTCCGCCGAGCTCGCTGCCGCCGCCCGCGCGGCCCGGACCGCCGTGCATCGACATCGGCATCACGTTGCCGTGGCCGGTGTGGGCCTGCGCGACCTCGGGCGTGATCACGTGCACGCGGCCGTGGCTCGGCGCGACGGCGAGCGCGGCCTGCGCCAGCGCGGCATCGTCGCTGCCGTAGAGCGAAGTCACCAGCGAACCCTGGCCGCGATGCGCCAGCGCGATGCCGTGCGCAAGATCGCGATACGGCAGCAGCGTGGCAACGGGCCCGAACACCTCGACGTCGTGCACGCGCTGCGCCGCATCGGCATCGCGCGCGCCCAGCAGCACCGGGCCGATGCAGGCGGCCACGGCCGGTTCGGCATCGATCAGCGGCGTGTTGCGGCCGTCGTACAGTACGGTGGTCTGCGCGGACAGTGCTTCCAAGCCCTCGCTCACTGCATTCAGCTGCGCGCGGCTCACGAGCGAACCCATGCGTACGCTCTCGTTGCGCGGATTGCCCACCGTCACACCCATGAGCTTCGCGCCGATGGCTTCGGCCGCGGCGTCGTACACCTCGGCCGGCACCAGGATGCGGCGGATGGCGGTGCACTTCTGGCCCGACTTCACCGTCATCTCGCGCACCACTTCGCGCACCAGCAGGTTGAAGGCTTCGCTCCCGGCCGCGGCGCCGGGCAGCAGCAGGGCGCTGTTGAGGCTGTCGGCCTCGATGTTCACGCGCACCGAGCGTTCGGCCACGGCCGGGTGCGAGCGGATCAGCGCCGCCGTCTCGGCGGAACCGGTGAAGGAGACCACGTCGAAGGGCTGCAGCGCATCCATCAAGCCCGCCGAGCTGCCGCAGACGACCGAGAGCGCACCCGCGGGCAGCACGCCCGCGTCGACCACGTCGCGCACCATGCGCTGCGTGAGCCAGGCGGTGGCCGTGGCGGGCTTCACGATCACCGGCACGCCGGAGAGCAGCGCCGGCGCGGCTTTTTCCCACAGGCCCCACGACGGGAAATTGAAGGCGTTGATGAAGAGGGCCACGCCCTGCGTCGGCACCTGCAGATGCTGCGACTGGAACACCGGCTCCTTGCCGAGCCTGGCCGCGTCGCCGTCGCGCAGCGCGCGCACGTCGCCGAGCGTGTCGCCCCACTTCGCGTACTGGCCCAGCGTGAAGATCGCGCCGTCGATGTCGACGGCCGAGTCGTTCTTCACCGTGCCGGAGTTCGCGGTGGCGATCTCGTAATAGGCATCGCGGTTCGCCTGCAGCACCTTCACGACGGCGCCGAGCAGCCCGGCACGCTGGCGGTAGCTGAGGGCGCGCAGCGCGTGGCCGCCCTGTTCGCGCGCAAAGGCAAAGGCCGCGGGCAGGTCGAGGCCGGTGGCGTCGACGCGCACGAGCTCGGTGCCCAGCACCGGATCGAAAAGAGGCGTGCCGGCGCCAGATCCGCCTTGCCAGCGGCCGGCGACGTGGTTGGGGAGGAGTTCGGTCATGGGGTGAACCTGATCTGCCCTTCGGGCAAGAGATAGAGAACGAGTGCGCGGCCTTGTGCCACGGTCGGGCGGTGCGCGGTGCCGGGCCCGTAGACGCACCAGCCCGCGGGCCGTCCGTCGAAGGTGGCATCGGCGCTGCCGTCCGCCGGCATGATCAGGTCGATCTCGCCGTTCGGATGCGTGTGGTGCGGGCCGGCGATGTCCTGCATGTCGACCACGTCGACCGAGAAGCGGTGCAGCGCGTCCTCGGCCTTGAACACGCGGCCGTACCGGATGCCGCCGCCCTCGCGCTCGCACAGCCAGCCTTCGGCGACGCCGCCGATACAGGCCTGGCGCAGCCGTTCGAAGCTGGCGCTGCCCGCGCCGTGCGCGGCGTTCAGCCACTGGTCGAGCTGTTCGTCGAGCGGCCGGCCGGCGATTTCGGCCGTCAGGCCGGCGATCAACTGGTGAAATGCTTCCTTGCTGGACATTGGCGGGCTTCCTTTTTGGAGGCTGGCTGGCAGGTGGCTGCCGGAGCAAACTTTTGAACTACCTTGCAGGATCGCTGTGCGTGCAGTATCTTGCGTGTGGCCGAACAATAAGCATCGAGACAATGAGTGTCAAGCAATATAGTGCATATATGGTGTTTACCCTGAGCGCGCACAATCCCGGCCAAGAACGAGGACTTGCATGAACGAGCACGTAGACGCGGTGCTGGCCACCGCGCCCGGTGGCCACCGCGCCGCCAACGCAGCAGCGCCGGCCGTGGAGGCCGCCAGGAACCCCTTGCTGGCGGCATTGGGCGAGCGCGTGCGCAACCTGCGCGCGCAGCGCGGCCTCACGCGCAAGGCGGTGGCCATTTCGGCGGACGTGTCGGAGCGGCACCTCGCCAACCTCGAATACGGCATCGGCAACGCGTCGATCCTGGTGCTGCAGCAGGTGGCCGGCGCGCTGCACTGCTCGCTGGCCGAGCTGGTCGGCGACGTGACCACCAGCTCGCCCGAGTGGCTGTTGATCCGCGAGCTGCTCGAAAACCGCAGCGAGGCCGACCTGCGCCGCGTGCGCGTGGCGCTGGGCGAGCTGCTGGGCACGGCCTCGGTCGACCCGGCCCGGCACCGCCGCATCGCCCTCGTGGGCCTGCGCGGCGCGGGCAAGTCGACGCTCGGCCAGATGCTGGCCGAAGACCTCGAAGTGCCCTTCATCGAGCTGAGCCGCGAGATCGAAACGCTCGCGGGCTGCAGCGTGCGCGAGATCCACGACCTCTATGGCACCAACGCCTACCGCCGCTACGAGCGCCGCGCCCTCGAGGAAACCATCCAGATCTACAGCGAGGTGGTCATTGCCACGCCGGGCGGCATCGTGTCCGACCCCGCCACCTTCAACGAGCTGCTCGCGCACTGCACCACCGTGTGGCTGCAGGCCGCGCCCGAGGAGCACATGGGCCGCGTGGCCGCGCAGGGCGACACCCGTCCGATGGCGGCCAGCAAGGAGGCCATGGAAGACCTGCGGCGCATCCTGAACGGCCGCGCCGCCTTCTATTCGAAGGCCGATCTCTCGGTGGACACCAGTGGCAAGACCCTGGCGCAGAGCTTCCAGGCGCTGCGCGCCATGGCACGTCAATCCATCGGCCTGAACGTCTGAACTGAGGTTTTGAAAAAAAGAGATTCAGGCATTGACTTGCCTGTTCACATGCAGCATGATGCATGTCATCGGAACCAGAGGCTGCATTATTCTTCCGGTTTGCATCTGCCCCACACAGGAGACTTCCGTATGACCGAGACCACGACCCTTCAGGCGCCCCCGCGCGTCGACTACCGCATCGAACCCGCGCAATACAGGCATTGGAAGCTCAGCTTCGACGGCCCGGTGGCGCGCCTGGTGCTCGACATCGCGGAAGACGGCGGCATCCGCCCCGGCTACAAGCTCAAGCTCAACAGCTACGACCTGGGCGTGGACATCGAGCTGAACGACGCGCTCAACCGCGTGCGCTTCGAGCACCCCGAAGTGCGCAGCGTGATCGTCACCAGCGGCAAGGACCGCATCTTCTGCTCGGGCGCCAACATCTTCATGCTCGGCGTGTCGAGCCATGCGTGGAAGGTGAACTTCTGCAAGTTCACCAACGAGACGCGCAACGGCATCGAGGATTCGTCGAAGCACTCGGGCCTGAAGTTCATCGCGGCCGTGAACGGCGCCTGCGCCGGCGGCGGCTACGAACTGGCGCTGGCCTGCGACGAAATCCTGCTGGTGGACGACCGCTCCTCGGCCGTGTCGCTGCCCGAAGTGCCGCTGCTCGGCGTGCTGCCCGGCACCGGCGGCCTGACCCGCGTGACCGACAAGCGCCACGTGCGCCATGACCTCGCCGACATCTTCTGCACCAGCGTCGAAGGCGTGCGCGGCCAGCGCGCGGTCGACTGGCGCCTGGTCGATGCCGTGGCCAAGCCCGCGCAGTTCGCTGCCGCCGTGCAGGACCGCGCTTCGCAGCTCGCCGCCGCGAGCGATCGCCCGGCCAGCGGCAAGGGCGTGGCGCTGACCCGCCTCGAGCGCACCGACAGCGCCGACGGCATCAGCTATTCGCACGTCGACATCCAGATCGACCGCAGCAAGCGCACCGCCGCCATCACCATCAAGGCGCCCACGGGCAAGCAGCCGGCCGACATCGCCGCCATCGAAGCCGCGGGCGCCGCCTGGTGGCCGCTCGCGATGTGCCGCGAACTCGACGACGCCATCCTCAACCTGCGCACCAACGAGCTCGACATCGGCACCTGGCTGCTCAAGACCGAGGGCGACGCGGCCGCCGTGCTCGCATCGGACGCCGTGATGCTCGCCCACAAGGACCACTGGCTGGTGCGCGAAACCATCGGCGCGCTGCGCCGCACGCTGGCGCGCCTGGACGTGTCGTCGCGCAGCCTGTTCGCGCTGGTCGAAGCGGGTTCGTGCTTCGCCGGCACGCTGGCCGAAGTGGCCTTCGCCGCCGACCGCAGCTACATGCTCGCGCTGCCCGACGATGCCGAGCGCGCGCCGAAGCTCGTGCTCAACGAATTCAACTTCGGTTTCTTCCCGATGGTGAACGACCAGAGCCGCCTGCAACGCCGCTTCTACGAAGAAGCCGCGCCGCTGGAGGCCGCCCGCGCGGCAGCCGGCAAGCCGCTCGACGCCGACGAGGCGCTCAAGCTCGGCCTCGTCACCGCCGCGCCCGACGACATCGACTGGGAAGACGAGATCCGCATCGCCATCGAGGAGCGCGCCGCCATGTCGCCCGACGCGCTCACCGGCCTCGAAGCCAACCTGCGCTTCGCAAGCAAGGAGAACATGGCCACCCGCATCTTCGGCCGGCTCACCGCCTGGCAGAACTGGATCTTCAACCGCCCCAACGCCGTCGGCGAGAAGGGCGCGCTGAAGGTCTACGGCACCGGCCAGAAAGCCGGCTTCGATTTGAACCGCGTTTGAAGAACCCGCAGTCCGTACAACCCAAGGAACAGCGATGAGCACGATCAACTACAGCGAGAAGATTCCCAACAACGTCAACCTCGGCGAAGACCGCACGCTGCAGCGCGCGCTCGAAGGCTGGCAGCCGAACTTCATCAACTGGTGGGACGACGTGGGCCCGGAGGGCTCGACCAACCACGAGGTCTACCTGCGCACGGCCGTGAGCGTCGATCCGCAGGGCTGGGCCCAGTTCGGCCACGTGAAGATGCGCGACTACCGCTGGGGCATCTTCCTGAACCCGGGCGACGCCAACCGCGAGGTCCACTTCGGCGACCACAAGGGCGAGAAGGCCTGGCAGGACGTGCCCGGCGAACACCGCGCCAACCTGCGCCGCATCATCGTGACGCAGGGCGACACCGAGCCCGCCTCGGTCGAGCAGCAGCGCCACCTGGGTCTGACCGCGCCGTCGATGTATGACCTGCGCAACCTGTTCCAGATCAACGTCGAGGAAGGCCGCCACCTGTGGGCGATGGTCTACCTGCTGCACAAGCACTTCGGCCGCGACGGCCGCGAGGAAGCCGAGGCGCTCTTGCAGCGCACCTCGGGCGACGTGGACAACCCGCGCATCCTGGGCGCCTTCAACGAGAAGACGCCCGACTGGCTGGCGTTCTTCATGTTCACCTACTTCACCGACCGCGACGGCAAGTTCCAGCTGGCTGCGCTGGCCGAGAGCGCGTTCGATCCGCTCGCGCGCACCACGAAGTTCATGCTGACCGAGGAAGCGCACCACATGTTCGTGGGCGAAAGCGGTGTCTCGCGCGTCCTGGCGCGCACCGCGCAGGTGATGAACGAACTTAAGACCGACGACCCGCAGAAGGTGCGCGCCGCCGGCGCCATCGATCTCCCCACCATCCAGCGCTACCTGAACTTCCACTACAGCGTGACCATCGACCTGTTCGGCGCCGACCAGTCGAGCAACGCCGCCATCTTCTACAGCTCGGGCCTGAAGGGCCGCTATGAAGAGGGCAAGCGCACCGATGACCACGTGCTCAAGGGCCAGACCTACAAGGTGCTCGAGGTGAAGGACGGCCAGTTGGTCGAAAAGGACGTGCCGATGCTCAACGCGCTCAACGAAGTGCTGCGCGACGACTTCATCAAGGACTCGATGGCTGGCGTCGGCCGCTGGAACAAGGTGCTCGAGAAGGCCGGCATCCCGACCCGGCTGGCCGTGCCGCACAAGGCCTTCAACCGCCAGATCGGCGCGCTCGCCGGCATCAAGATGTCGCCGGACGGCCGCGTGGTGAACGAGATCGAATGGGCCGCCAAGCGCAATGAATGGCTGCCGAGCGCCGAAGACTTCGCTTTCGTGGCATCGTTGATGGGCCGCGTGGTCGAGCCGGGCAAGTTCGCAGGCTGGATCTCGCCGCCGGTGATGGGCATCAACCGCCAGCCGGTCGATTTCGAATACGTGCGTTTCGGCTGATTGGTATTGGTATTGCTCCTTCCCCTTCCGGGGAAGGCTGGGATGGGGGCTCAGCAGCGCGACCACGACAAGCGCCGCTCGCCCCCACCCAACCCTCCCCCGAAAGGGGAGGGCTCTAGGAGAACAACATGGACATGGCCGTTGAAGCCGGGGTCATCAAGCAGCACCTGATCGACCCCGAGATCTGCATTCGCTGCAACACCTGCGAGGCCACCTGCCCCGTCAACGCGATCACGCACGACGACAACAACTACGTCGTGCGGGCCGACGTCTGCAATGGCTGCATGGCCTGCATCTCGCCGTGCCCCACGGGCTCGATCGACAACTGGCGCACCATGCCCCTGGTGCGTGCCTACACGATCGAGGAGCAGCTCACCTGGGAATCGCTGCCCGCCGAGCTGTCGCCCGAAGAGCTGGAAGCCGCCGGCGTTTCCGCCGAAGCGGCCGGCGACGCGGCCGCTGCCGTGCCCGCGCAGACCCAGGCGCAAGCCCAGGCCCAGGCCGCGGTCGAGTCCGTCGAGCCCGCCTTCAACTCCGCGCAGTACGGCGCCAGCGTGCCGCCCTGGTCGGCCGCGCACGCCTACACCAACCTGTTTGCGCCCAAGGCGCCGACCACCGCCACCGTGGTGGGCAACTTCAACTGCACCGAGGCGGGCTTCGACAGCGAGACCCACCACATCGTGCTCGACTTCGGCATGGTGCCGTTCCCGGTGCTCGAAGGCCAGTCGATCGGCATCGTGCCGCCGGGCGTCGACGCCATCGGCAAACGCCACCATGCGCGCCAGTACTCGGTGGCCAGCCCGCGCAACGGCGAGCGGCCCGGCTACAACAACGTGTCGCTCACCGTGAAGCGCGTGACCGAGGATCACCAGGGCGACCCGGTGCGCGGCGTGTGCTCGAACTACGTCTGCGACCTGAAGGTGGGCGACACGGTGCAGGTGGTGGGACCTTTCGGTTCCTCGTTCCTGATGCCGAACCACCCCAGGTCGCACATCGTGATGATCTGCACCGGCACCGGCAGCGCGCCGATGCGCGCCATGACCGAATGGCGCCGGCGCCTGCGCAAGAGCGGCAAGTTCGAAGGCGGCAAGCTGATGCTGTTCTTCGGCGCGCGCACCCAGCAGGAGCTGCCGTACTTCGGCCCGCTGCAGTCGCTGCCCAAGGACTTCATCGACATCAACCTCGCGTTCTCGCGCACGCCGGGAAGCCCCAAGCGCTACGTGCAGGACCTGATGCGCGAGCGCGCCGCCGACCTGGCCGCGCTGCTGAAAGACGGCAGCAGCCACTTCTACGTGTGCGGACTCAAGAGCATGGAAGAGGGCGTGGTGCTGGCCCTGCGCGACGTGGCGAAGGAAGCGGGGCTCGACTGGGACACCGTCGGCGCCGCGTTGAAGCGCGAAGGCCGTTTGCACCTGGAAACATACTAAGCTGCGGCGAATGAAGTTCGCCGACTTCCACCCCGGCCAGGTCATCGAGGCCGGTCCCTATGTCGTCTCCGAAGCGGAGCTCATCGGGTTCGCGCAGGCCTACGACCCGCAGTGGTTCCACACCGATGCAGTGGCCGCGGCAGACAGCGCATTCGGCGGGCTGATCGCGAGCGGCTGGCACACCTGCTCGATCGCGATGCGGCTCGTGGTCGATGCCGCGCTCAGGGGCTCGGAGTCTTTTGCGTCGCCGGGGCTCGAGCATGTGCGCTGGCCCCACCCCGTGCGGCCCGGCGATGCCCTGCGGCTCGTGGCCGACGTCATCGAGGCGCGGCGCTCCGAAAAACGGCACACGCTCGGCATCCTGCGCTGGCGCTGGCGGCTCTTCAACCAGCGCGAGCTGATGGTGCTCGACGTGGAAGTGACCAGCCTGTTCAGGCTGGAAGCAAACTAAAAAAAGCCCGCGGCGCAGGCGCACCGCGGGCTTCTTTCCCTGAGCGAAGTGCTTATTTCTTGACGTCGACCGCGCCGGATCCCTTGGCCTTGCCGCTGGCCTTGGCGCCCACGGCCGGCGCCTTCAGCGCACTGCCGGCCGAGCCCGCGGCGCCGGTCGCGCCGCCCACCGCGTCACCCACGACATTGGTCGCGCCGGTCACGTTGCCGGCCGCGCCGCTGACGGCATTCGTGGCGCCGCCCACTGCGCTGGTCGCACCGCCGACTGCGCCGGTGGCACCGCCGACCGCACCCGTTGCGCCGCCGACCACGCCGCCCAGGGTATTGCCCAGCCCGCCTGCGGCCTTGCCGGGGACTTCGACCGGTTGCACGCCGCCCCCCGGGGCGGCACCGCTGCCGGCACTTCCCTCGGCCCGCGTCTGCGCGGCCGCATCGGTGCGTGCACCGGCGCCCGCGGCGCCTTGGCGTTGAGGCGCGTTCGCGCTGCCCGATGTGCTGACGTCGGCATTCACGCCCACACCGACCCCCACGCCTTGTGCCTGTGCGAAGCCGCTCATGGCAAGAAGGCCTGCGAGCAAGGCGCCGACGAAAAGGGATTTGTGTTGTTGCTGCTTCATAGGTGACTTTTCCTTTCGTTTGAATGGTCATTGACCAGAACCGGCTTGGGGCCAGTTCGGTCGCTACCGTGACCACTTCGCACCATGTCGCCGTGTGCGGGGCTTTCGCTCTCGCTTGTGGGACGTGTCCGTCGTCCGGAACGCAGGGTGATGCGTTGGTGCGGCGCTGCCGGCTCAAGGCAGCAGATGCGTGCTGAAGAAGGCGGTCGTCTTGCGGTTCACCTCCGGCAGCAGTGCTGCGCGGTCGAACCCCGGCGGATCGTTGAGCATGTCGCCGATCAGCCCGGTGAGCCCCGGCGGCAGCGGCGAGAGCAGCGCGCCATGGCCGCCGGTGGGCAGATCGGCAATCAACTCGCAGCGCGGCAGGCAAGCCGCGAGCACGCGGTCGCTGTGATAGCGCGGCACCAGCCAGCGGTCCTGCTGTGCGGTGATCAGCCCCAGCGGCACGCGCGGCGTGGCGAGCGAGGCCATGTCGAAATCGGCCGAGCCGGGTACGCCCGCCACGATGGCGGCGATGCGCGGGTCCTGGTACTCGCGCGGCGTGGCGTCGGCGAAGCGGTGGCGGATCACGAGCAGCGCGGCCCATTTCCGGATGCTGTCCAACCCACTCCCGGTCAGCCGTGTGATCAGGCCGACGCACGTCTGGAAGTCGCTTTCCAGGTCAGCCTCGCAATGCTGCCTGAACGCGGCCGGCGACCAGCGTCCGCCCGCCAGGCTCAGCGCGGTGTGGCCGCCGGCCGACATGCCGTACATCCCGATCTTGTCGAGCTGGAGCAGCGGCGCGAAGCGCGCATCGCGCCCCACCGCGTCGATGGCGCGCGACACCTCGGCCGGCCGCATCGTCCAGCTGTCGGGGCCCGGATTGCTGTCGTCCTTGTAGTTGTCGGCCCTGTGTTCGGGCATCGCCACGATGAAGCCGGCTTCCACCAGGGTGCGTGCCAGGTCCGCATGCACCCATGGCGCGCCGCCCGAGCCGTGCGAGACCACGATCAGCCGGCCGTTGCCGCGAATGGGCGCGCCCTGTGCCGCCACGTCCAGCATGAAGCGGCCGCGCCGGACTGGCTGGACCTCGCCGCTGGACGGGTAGAACACCGTGACCGGCCCGTCGCCGACCAGGCCGGCAATCTCGGCCAGGCCCATCGCGGCCTGGGCCAGCCCGGAAAGCAGCGCCAGCACCGTGGCCGCAAGGAAGAAAAACAGACGTCGCATCGACCGGACTCCTTGTGTCATCGAAGGCCCATTGCCCTCGGCGGCCCGGACGATGCCGCGGCATGCCCGCCGCGTCTTGCCGAAAGCTGCAAGCGCGGTTTTCGGCTGGCCGATTTCAGGATTCGGCCAGCTTTTCCCTGCGGAATTCGGTGGGCGTGAGCCCGGTGGCGGTCTTGAACGCGCGGTTGAACGGGCCGATGGACTGGAAGCCTGCCGTGAGCGCGATGGTGAGGACGGGCAGGTCGCGCTTGCCCGGATCGGCCAGCGCGGCCATGGCCTCGGCCAGCCGGAAACCGTTGACGAAGGCGTTGAAGTTGCGGTGCCCCAGGCGCTGGTTGATGAGCCGCCGCAGCCGGTATTCAGGCGCCGACAGCCGCGTGGCGAGGCTGGCGATGCTCAGGTCTTCGCTGCGATAGGCGCGGTCGACGGCCATGGCGTGCTGCAAGGATTCGGCGAGGCGGTCTTCGGCCGGATCGGGCTCGGGGTCCGGGCTTGGGAGCGCTTCGGGCGGCCGCGCGTCTTCAAGAACGGCCACGGGCATCGCAGCCGGCACGCCCGCCGCGGGGAACAGGTCCGACCCGCCAACCGCACCATCCGCCAGGCCACCACCGCCACGATCGCGAGCAACATTGCCACGTCCGCCGTGGCCGACAACCCCGAGAGTCGGCCATGCGGCGAAGCCAGCCGGACCGCCAGCATCCCCAGGCTGTAGCCGATGCCGGTCACCACGATGAAGACGCGCAGCCTGCGGCGCCGCTCCACCAGGTCTTCCCGCCAGTGCGAGGCCGCGGCCAGCGCGGCAAGCACCGCGAACACCAGCGGCACGGCGCGCTGCAAACCCATGCTGATCGGCGCGAGCACCGAGGCGCTGCCGGCCACGACCGCGCAGTTGAACGCCGCCAGCGCGGCGACCGCGACCCAGGCTGCGACGTGCAGGGGGCGCAGCGCGAAATCGTCGTGGAACAGCGCCTGCACGAAGACCCAGAACAGCACGGCGTTGCCGACGGAGACGGCGACCAGCGGCGCCTGCCAGAGCCTGGGCACCAGCGCTTCGAACAGCGGCGTGGACCCGATGACCTGCACGCAAAGGCCGAGCGTCAATGCCACGCCGGCGCGCGCAGCCGGCAGGCGGGGGCGGTCGCGTCCGAGCACCAGCGCCAGCAGGAGCAGCAACGCGATCGCCACGCCGCGCAGGGCGGCGTCGAGCAGGGTCGAGGGAAGGGCGGCGGGCATGCGGTCGTCGTGAAGGCGGCCGACGATAACAGGCCGCGGGCCGACAACCGTTCCGCCCGCAGGGTCAAGAACGCTTGCCTCCTGTGCCCGAGTTCTTATGCAACTAATAATGTTGCATGAAAAGAGACAGCAAGCTTTCAGGCGTTCTCCACGTGCTGCTGCACATGGCCGAGATGAACGGGCCCATCACCTCCGAATCGCTGGCGGCGGCCATGCACACCAATCCGGTGGTAGTGCGCCGGCTCATGTCGGGCCTGCGCCAGGCCGGCTTCGTGAGTTCGGCCAAGGGCCACGGCGGCGGCTGGGTGCTGTCATGCCCGCTGGCCGCGGTGACCCTGGGCGACATCCACAACGCGGTCGGCTCGCCCGCGCTGCTGGCCATGGGCAACCGCACCGAAAGCCCCGGCTGCGTGGTCGAGCAGGCCGTGAACGCGGCGCTCGACGGCGCCTGCGGGGAGGCCGAGGCCCTGCTGCTCAAGCGTTTCAACAGCATCACGCTGGCGGATCTCTCGAAGGATTTTCATCGCCGCATGACGGGCGGCGGCTTCACTCGCAAGGACATCGAACATGCACTATGACGCTCTGGTCGTGGGCGGCAGCTTTGCCGGCCTTTCCGCTGCCCTGCAGCTTGCGCGCGCGCGAAAAACGGTCTGCATCGTCGATGCGGGCGCGCCGCGCAACCGCTTCGCCGCCGCTTCACATGGCTTCTTCGGCCAGGACGGCACGCCGCCCCTGAAGATGATTGCCGATGCGCGCGCCAAGGTGCTCGCGTACCCGAACGCCAGCTTCGTCGAGGGCCGCGTCGCGCAGGCGCATGCCGACGGCGCGGGCGGGTTCGCTGTTTCGCTCGAGGGCGGCGGCGCGCCGCTGTCGGGCAGCCGGATCGTGCTCGCCTTCGGCGTCGAGGACGGCTTTCCGGAGATCGAGGGCGTGCGCGAACGCTGGGGCCGAAGCGTGCTGCACTGCCCGTACTGCCACGGCTATGAAGTCGGCGGCCGGCGCCTGGGCATCCTGATCGAGCGGCCGCATGCGCCCGACCATGCGATCCTGTTCGCCGAATGGGGATCGGCCACGCTGTTCCTCAACGGCAACAACACGGTGGACGAGGAGACGCGCGCCAGGCTGCAGGCGCGCGGCGTGGCGATCGAGCCGGGCCGCATCGCGGCGCTCGAGGGGCCGTCGCCTGCCGAGCTCTCGGGCGTTCGCCTCGCGGACGGCCGGCGCGTGCCGCTCGATGCGATGTTCCTCGTGCCGCGCACGCGCCTGGCGAGCCCGCTGGCCGAGCAGCTCGGATGCGTGATCGACGAGGGCGGCTTCGGCCCGCTGATCCGCACCGACGCGATGAAGATGACCACGGTGCCCGGCGTGTTCGCGGCCGGGGATGCGGCCATGATGTTCCACAACGCCACGCTGGCTTCGGCCGATGGCGTGATGGCCGGCATTTCGCTGCACCGCGCGTCGGTGTTCGGCAACTGACCGAGGAGGGGAAGGAGGCCTGAAAAAACCAGGCTATAATCTGCGGCTCGAAATGCGGGAATAGCTCAGTTGGTAGAGCGCAACCTTGCCAAGGTTGAGGTCGAGAGTTCGAGACTCTTTTCCCGCTCCACATTTCATGCAAAAGGCCACCTCACCGGTGGCCTTTTCTTTTGGCGCGCCGGATGTCTTCAGCCCTTCGCGGGCAGCACCGTCCCTCGGCTTTCGCCGAATCCGATGCGCGCATGGCCCGGCTTCTCGCACCATCCGCGCAGCAGCACCGCATCGCCGTCTTCCAGGAAGCCGCGTTGCTCGCCGTTGGCCAGCGTGACCGGGTCTTGCGCGGCGCGCGTCAGCTCGATGATCGCGCCGGCTTCGCCCGGCCCCGGTCCCGAGATGGTGCCGCTGCCGAACAGGTCGCCCGGGTTCAGGCTGCAGCCGCCCACGGTGTGGTGCGCCACCATCTGCGCCACGCTCCAGTACTGGTGCCTGAAGCTCGTGCGCGACAGGCGCGAAGGCCCGCTCCCGTCGTTGCGCGCCTTCTCGCTTTCGAGCCAGACCTCCAGGCGGATGTCGATCGCGCCGCTTTCGCGGTTGGCGTGGCTGTCGAGATAGCCGAGCGGCTGGGGCTCGTTTGCGGGCCGCGTCCAGGCCTGGCGATAGGGCGCGAGCGCTTCCATCGTCACGATCCACGGCGAGAGGGTGGTCGCGAAGTTCTTCGCGAGGAAGGGACCGAGCGGCGCCATCTCCCAGAACTGGATGTCGCGCGCCGACCAGTCGTTGAGCAGGCAGATGCCGAAGATGTGCTCCTCCGCGCGTTCGAGCGGAATCGGTTCGCCGGCCGCGTTGCCTTCGCCGATCCAGATGCCGAGTTCGAGTTCGTAGTCGAGCCGCGCGCAGGCGTGGTACGTGGGTGCCCTGGCGCCCGGCGCCATCGTCTGTCCCATCGGGCGATGAAAGCGCTGGCCGCTGATGCCGATGGTCGACACGCGCCCGTGGTAGGCCGTCGGAATCCAGCGGAAGTTGGGCGTCACGTCGCCTTCGGGATTCATCAGGCGGCTGATGTTCAGCGCATGGTCGATGGAGGTGTAGAAGTCCGTGTAGTCGCCGATGCGTGCGGGCACCGTGTATTCGACCTCGGCTTGCGGCACCAGGCAGTCGCGCACGGCGTGCACCGTGGCCGGCGGCGCGTCGTCGCGCAGCAATGCGAACACCGCGTGGCGCAGCGCACTCCAGGCGGCACCGCCGAGCGCGAAGAAATCGTTCAGCGCCGGCAGCGCGGCGGCACGGGCCGCATCGAGCGCGAGTCCATCGAGCAGCTGGCGCGCGGAGAGCGCGGCCATGTCGAGCACCTGGTCGCCAATGGCCACGCCGCCGCGAAACGGCTCCGGGCTGCCCGTGCGGCGGAACACTGCGCAGGGCAGGTTCTGGATCGGAAAGTCGCTGCCCGCGACGTTGGCCGATGCGACCCAGCTCCTGGCACCGGCGTCGTGCGTGTGGTTGAGCGCTGCAATCATTGGCTTGGCCTCTCGCGTTTCAGACCGACGCCATCAGCGCATCGTCGAAGATCGCCACCGCGCGCGTCCAGCCGGCCGACGCGCCGCGGATCTTGTGCGGAAAGCAGCTGATGAAGAAACCCGTGGGCGGCAGCGCCTCGAGGTTGTGCAGCTTCTCGATGTGGCAGTAGCCGATGTCGCGGCCGGCCTTGTGGCCTTCCCAGATCAGCGAGGCGTCGTGCGTCTCGCCGTATTTTTTGGCCGTGTGAACGAAGGGCGCATCCCAGCTCCAGGCATCGGTGCCCGTGAGGCGCACGCCGCGCTCCAGCAGGTACATGGTGGCTTCGTAGCCCATGCCCGCACCGGCCGCCACGTAGTCGGGATGGCCGTAGCGCGAGCCCGCGCGCGTGTTCACCACCACGATCTCGAGCGGGCTCAGCGTGTGGCCGATGCGCTTGAGCTCGGCCTCGACGTCGCCGGCCGTGACCACGTAGCCATCGGCAAAGTGGCGGAAGTCGAGCTTCACGCCGGGCTGGAAGCACCATTCGAGCGGCACGTCATGAATCGCGATGGCGGGCTTCTTCTCGCCCAGCGCCTTGTCCATGGTCGAGTGAAAGTGATAGGGCGCATCGAGATGCGTGCCGTTGTGCGTCGAAAGCTGCACCAGCTCCACGGCCCAGCCTTCGCCGTCGGGCAGGTCTTCTTTCTTGAGGCCCGGAAAGAAGGGCTCGATCTGCTCGTAGGTCTGCTCGTGCGTGAAGTACTGGATCTTCGGCGCGAAGGCCGGCGGATCGGACAGCACATCGTTTTCGAGAAAGATCGAGAGATCGACGAACTTGCGTGGCATGGCGGGGCTCCTTGTGGAATGGGGATGTAAGGGGCGGCTTCAGGGCTGCTGCCAGCGCAGCAGCCGCTTCTCTGCAAAGGCCAGCAGCGCGTTGCTCGCGAAGCCGATCAGCCCGAGCAGCACGATGCCGGCGAAAAGATCGCTGGCGCGAAATGCGCGCGCGGCCAGAAGAATGGCCTGGCCCAGGCCGCTTTGCGAGGCGATCATTTCGCCCACCACCGCGACGATCAGAGCGATGGTCAGCGCAAGCCGCATGCCGGCCAGGATGTCGGGCATGGCGTTGGGCAGGCCCATCTTCCAGACGAAAGCCGCGCGCGACATCTGCAGGCAGCGCGCCACTTCCGAAAGCCGCGGCTCCACGGCCGCGAAGCCGTGCACCGTGGCCAGCAGCACCGGCCACATCGCGCCGAAGGCCACCACGAACAGCACCATGCCGGGGTTCAGACCGAAGATCGAAATCGCAAGCGGCAGCAGCGCGGAGGCGGGCAGGGGGCGAATGAATTCGAGCGTCGGCTGCACCCACGCGCGCACCGCGGGCGACACGCCGATGGCCGCGCCCAGCAGCACGCCGAAGAGCGAGGCCAGCAGCCAGCCCTGCACCATGCGGCCGACCGTGGCCTGCGTGAAGGCGAGCAGCTCGCCGTTGCCCGAGCCGCCCGAGAGGTTGAGGCCTTCGAGCAGGCTTGCGAAGGTGGCCTGCGGTGTCGGCAGGAACACGCGGCTCACCCAGCCCGCGTTGCTCGCCATCCACCACAGCGCAATCAATGCGCAGAGCACGGCGAGCGAGCCGAGCCGGTTCATGAAGATGCCAACCCGGCCGCGGTCATTGCCGTTCATGGCAGCACCCCCATGCGTCGGGCCACCACGCGCTGCAGCAGCACCATGCCCGCATTGACCGCAAAGCCCACCACGCCGATCCAGCCCAGCCACGCAAGCATCAGCGCGGGATCGAAGCTCTGCTGCGCGATCATCATTGCGTAGCCCATGCCGTTGGGATTGGCCGCAATCTCCACCGTGACGGCCACCACCAGCGCCACCGCCACGCCCAGCCGCAGCGCCACGAACAGGCGCGGCGCGATGGCCGGCAGCACGATCTTGAAGGCGCGCTCGCGCGACGAGAGACCCAGCACGCGGCTCACCTCGAGCAGCCGCGGCTCGATCTGCTGCACCGCCGACTGCACCAGCACCAGCAGCGGCCAGAAGGTGGCAAAGGCGACGATGGCCAGCTCCATGCGCACGCCGAATCCGAAGGTCAGCATCGCGAGCGGAATCAGCGCCACCGAGGGCACGGGCCGCAGCACCTCGATCGAGAGCGAGCCGAGCTGCGCCGCGCGGCGCGAGAGCCCGAGCACCAGGCCCAGCGCAATGCCGAGCACCGCCCCCAGCAGCAGGCCGAGCGCGGCCGTGCCCAGCGTGAAGCCCGTGGCCTGCCACAGCGAGCCGTCGAGCGCCGCACCGACGAAGGCCTTGGCGGCCGCGCTCGGCGGGGCAAGCGCATCGCTGCCCAAGGCGGCCGCGCGCCGCGCATACCACTCGAAGGCGCCAACCAGCAGGGCCGGAAAGACCCACGGCCGCAGCCAGCGCAGGAGGCGGCGTTCAGTCATGGCCCTGCTCGATGAAGGCGAAGAGCTCACGGCGTAGCTGCAAATACTCCGGATGCTCCTTCGTCGTGAGCTGGTCGCGCGGGCGCGGAATCTTCACGTCGATCATCCGCGCCAGGCTGGGCCGCCCAGGCCCGGGGTTGGCCTGCAGCGCGATCACGCGGTCGCCGAGGTAGATGGCCTCTTCGAGATCGTGCGTGACGAACAGCACCGTGAGCCCGTCGTCGCGCACCAGCCGCGCGAGCTCGTCCTGCAGGCTCTGGCGCGTGAGCGCATCGAGCGCGCCGAAGGGCTCGTCCATCATCATGAGTTCGGGCTTCTGCGCCAGGCAGCGGGCAATCTGCGCGCGCTGCTGCATGCCGCCCGAAAGCTGCACCGGAAACTTCTGCGCATGCTTCGCAAGCCCCACCTTGCCCAGCACCTCGGCAATGCGCGGAGCCCGCCCGGCCGCGGGCACGCCGGCCGCCTCGAGCGCGAGGCTCACGTTGCCTTCCACGGTGCGCCAGGGCAGCAGCGCGCGGCCGTAGTCCTGGAACACGAAGGCCACTTCGCGCGACGGCTCGCTCATCTTCACGCCGTTGCGCCGCACCTCGCCGGCGCTTGCCGCCACCAGCCCGCTGGCCGCGCGCAGCAGCGTGGTCTTGCCGCAGCCGCTCGGGCCCACGATGCAGACGAACTCGCCGCGCGCCACGTCGAACGAGGTGGGCGACAGGATATCGCGCCCGCCGAGCCGGATCGCGACGCCGTCGAAGCGAAGGAAGTCGGCGGCCGTGCTCACTTGGCGATCAGCTTCGCAACGTCGATGGAGGTCTTGAGCATGTCCTGGTCCTTCATCAGCCCGACCCAGTAGCCCAGCTGCTTCTCGTTCACCGTGGCACCGGGCGGCGAGATCTGGATCTTCGCGAGCACCTCGGGCGGCAGCTTGATGTACTTGCCGATGGCCGCGCGCACCCGGGCGTCGTTCTTCGGCTGCTGCATGAAGCCGGCGGCCTCGACCAGCGACTCGCGGAACGCGCGCGCGGTGGCCGGGTTCTTCGCCACCCATTCGCGCTTGGCCGCATGCACGATGGTCTGGTTGTTCTCCGGCAGGAACGTGGAGTAGTACGAGGCCACGTAGCCCGCGCCGCTCTCGGTGATGCGGCTCATGAACGGATCGGCCGACACCACCGCGTCGACCGAGCCGCCGCGCAGCAGGTCGGCATGCTGTGGGAACGAGGCCTCGACGAAATTGACCTTGCGGTAGTCCACGCCGCTCTCCTTGAGCCAGGCGCGGAAGGTCACGTGCAGGAACGCGCCGAGCCCGGGCACGCCGATCTTCTTGCCCACGCAGTCCTGCGGGTTCTTGATGCCCGAGCCGGCGCGCGCCACCAGGCCGAAGCCAGTGATCGTCTTCGACGTGAGGCCGCCGCCGGCCACCAGCACCAGGTCGAGCCCGCCGTCCACTGCCTGCAGGAACACCGAGGGCGTGGGCCCGCCGATCTGCAGCGAGTCGGACTGCAGCGCCGCGGGAATGGTGGAGTTGAGCGGAATGAACTTGAGCTCCACGTCGAGGTTGCGCTTCTTGAAGTAGCCCTCTTCGGCCGCCACGAAGACCGAGGCGAAGTCGGACACGGCCGTGTAGCCGAACACGATCTTCGGGTTCGATTGCGCGCGCGAGGGCAGCGCCGTGGCGGCCGAGGCAGCGGCCAGCGCCGACAGCAGGGTGCGTCGTTTCATCATGTCTTCTGTCTCCTGGGGGTGGTTTTCTTCTGCGGGGCCTTGGGTCGCGGCAGCGCGGCGCGCAGCCCGCCGACGATGAAGTTCACGAGCATCGGCGCCGCGGCCGGGTCGCTGCGCCGGTTCTCGCCGCGCGAGAGCCGTTCGATGCGGCTGTCGTTCAGGTGGTGCAGCAGCGCCCCGAGCGAGAACTGGTAGCCCCAGGCGGCCTGCCCGCGCGTGGCATGCGGCAGCGCGACGTGCAGCGCGTCGATGTAGGCCTCGGCCAGCGGATCGAAGTAGCCGCGCAGCACGCGGTCGGCTTCCTCGGTGGCGTGATAGAGCTCGCGCGCCACCAGGAGCGCGTAGTACTCGCCCTCGGCACTCGCGCGCAGCGCCAGCACCGGCCCGGTGAAGGCCTCGATGATGCGCGGCAGCGTGCGCGCGTCGTCGGGGTCGTTGTTCACGGCCCTGAGGCCCGCAAGCCGCTCCTCGATGCTGTGGCTCCAGTGCTCGAAGATCGCGTGGAAGAGCTCGTGCTTCGGCCCGAAGTAATAGCCCACCAGCGCCAGCGGCACGCCCGCTTCCTCGGCGATCTGGCGGATGGTGACCGCGTGGTAGCCGTGCTGCGCAAAGAGCTTTTCCGCCGCCAGCAGGATGGCGTGGCGCCGATCGGGCCGGGCCGCTTCGGCGGCGGTGGCCGCGGCCCGGTGGGCGCTTCGCTTGGCAGGCTGGGTGCGGGTGTTCATCGGGCGTATTGAACGTCTGTACAAAACTATTGAACACACGTACAAACCCTGAGGTCAAACCCGATTGAACGGCACGGAACGCGGCATTACGCTCGACCCATGCCCGCCCCCAACATTCCCCAGATCCGCCTCTACCAGGACTGGCTGCGCGACCAGCGCGGCCTGTCGTTCGATACCTACGACGCGCTGTGGCGCTGGTCCGTGACCGACCTCGACGCTTTCTGGCAGAGCATCTGGGACTACATCGGCATCGCGTCGCCCACGCCGCACACGGCGGTACTGGCCGACGACCGCATGCCCGGCGCCAGGTGGTTTCCGGGCGCGCAGGTCAACTATGCGCGCGAGGTGCTGCGCCATGCCGACGCGGCCCATGCGGCCGGCATGGCCGCCATCGTGAGCGACAACGAACTGGGCGAAGTGCGCGAGATGCCGTGGCCCGAGCTGCGTCGCCAGGTGGCCTCGGTCGCGCTCACGCTCAAGTCATTGGGTGTGCAGCGCGGCGACCGCGTGGCCGCCTACTTGCCCAACGTGCCGGAGACCATGGTGGCGTTTCTCGCGTGTTCGAGCATCGGCGCGGTGTGGAGCGTGTGCGCGCCCGACATGGGCACGGCCGCCGTGGTCGACCGCTTCCGCCAGATCGAGCCCAAGCTGCTGATCGCCGCCGACGGCGTGCACTACGGCGCCAAGCCCATCGACCGCAGCGCGGTCGTGCAGGAGCTGCGCGATGCGCTGCCCAGCGTGCAGAAGCTGCTGTTGCTCAGAACGCCGCATGCCGCGCAACAGCTCGTCGCCGATGCCGACTGGCAAGGCGCCATCGCGCGCAGCGATGCCGAGGTGGCGGCCTTCGAGCCCGAGTGGCTGCCCTTCGACCATCCGATCTGGATCGTCTATTCGAGCGGCACCACCGGCCTGCCCAAGCCCATCGTGCACGGGCAGGGCGGCATCATCATGACGATGTATGCCTGCGGCCTGCACAACGACATCGGCGCGAGCTACGGCGCCAACAACTTCGACGAGCGTTTTCACTGGTACAGCTCGACCGGCTGGGTGATGTGGAACTGCCAGCTCGCGGGCCTGGCCTTCGGCGCGACCATCGTCATCTACGACGGCCACCCGGCCGGCAGCAAGGAGAAGCCCGACTGGGCCGTGCTGTGGCGCTTTGCCGCGAAGCACCGCATCAGCTTCTTCGGTGCCGGCGCGGCCTACTTCACCAACTGCATGAAGGCCGGCGTGGTCGCGGCCGAGTGCGGCGACCTGTCGCGCGTGCGCGCGCTCGGCAGCACCGGCTCGCCGCTGTCGGAAGAGGTGCAGCGCTGGGGCACGGCGCAGCTGCTGGCCGCGGGCGCCGACAGCGTGTGGTGGTGCAACATCTCGGGCGGCACGGATTTCTGCGGCGCCTTCGTCGGCGGCAACCGCGAGCTGCCCGAAGTGCCCGGCCAGATGCAATGCCGCCAGATCGGCCATGCGGTGGAGGCCTGGAACGAGGACGGCAAGCCCGTCATCGGCGAAGTGGGCGAGCTGGTCTGCACGCGGCCCATTCCGTCGATGCCGCTGTACTTCTGGGGCGACGAAGGCAATGCGCGCTACCTGTCGAGCTATTTCGACACCTACCCGGGTGTCTGGCGCCACGGCGACTGGATCAGGATCGGCGAGGACGGCGGCTGCATCATCTACGGCCGCAGCGACGCCACCATCAACCGCCAGGGCCTGCGCATGGGCACCAGCGAGATCTACAGCGCCGTGGAGGCCCTGCCCGAAGTGCTCGACTCGATGGTGGTCGATCTCGAATACCTCGGCCGCGAAAGCTACATGCCCCTGTTCGTGGTGCTGCGCCCCGGCGTGGCGCTCGACGACGCGATGCGCGCGAAGATCAACAACGCCATCAAGACCTCGCTCTCGCCGCGCTTCGCGCCCAACGACATCTTCCAGGTGGCCGAGATCCCGCGCACCCTCTCGGGCAAGAAGCAGGAGCTGCCGATCAAGAAGCTGCTGCTGGGCCAGCCGCTCGAGAAAGTGGTCAACCGCGAGGCCATGGCCAACCCCGGCTCGCTCGGCTGGTACGTGGAGTTTGCCGCGCGGCGCGCCGGAGCCCCTCAGGGCATCAGCAGTTCGTAGAGCACCATGCGCGTCCGGCGGCCGCGCAGCGCCACCCGCTCGTCGATGCGGCGCGTCTGCAGCCGGCCCTTCAGGCCCGCGAAGGTGACCTCCGAGACCAGCGTGTGCGTGCCCAGCTGCTTGTTGATGCCCTCGATGCGGCTCGCCACGTTGACCACGTCGCCCAGGGACGTGTAGGACAGCCGGTCGTTCGAGCCCAGCACCCCCGCGATCGCCACGCCGGTGTGGATGCCGATGCGGGTGCGGAATTCGGGCAGCCCGTCGGCGTGCCATTTGCGGTTGAGCGCGCCCATCTCGATGTGCAGCTGCAGCGCGGCCAGGCAGGCGCGGTACTCCGCGTCCTTCAGGTCCGCGGGCGCGCCCCACAGCACCATGATGCCGTCGCCCATGAACTTGTCGATCACGCCGCCGTAGCGCGCCAGCACGCGGGTCGCAAGGTTGAAGTATTCGGTCAGCATGCGCACCAGCACATTGGCTTCCATCGACTCCGAGATTCGGGTGAAGCCCTCGATGTCGGTGAACATCACGGTCATGCGCCGCGGCGAGCCGCTGGGCGCCAGCGCCCGGCCTTCGGCCACGAGCTGGCTGATGACGTCCACCGGCACGAACTTGCTGAACGCCCGCAGGCTGCGCGCCGACTCGTCCAGCGACTGGTCGAGGTGCTGGATCTCCAGCACGCGGCTCGGCTCGCGCGGCAGGTTGTCGAGCTCCAGCAGGCCGATGCGGCGCGCGATCTGCGAGAGCTTCTCGACCGGCGACGTGACCAGCCTCGACAGCTGCAGCGACACGAACAGCACCGCCGCGAGCAAGGCCAGGCCCAGCAGCAGCCACCACAGCACGGCGCGCCGCAGCTCGCCCAGCACGAAGTCCTCGGGCACCCAGCTCACCAGCTGCCAGCCGGTGGAGGGGATCGGCGAGGCCTGCGCGAGGTGAGGCCGTCCGTCGTGGTCGAACGCGAAGGCCGCGCCGCCGGCGCTGCCAGCCGTGCCGTCGCTCAGCATCTGGTCGTGCAGCGCGCCCAGCACGCCGGGCTGGTCGCTGCGCGCCAGGACCTGGAAGTCGGCGCCCAGCACGGCGCTGTCGCCGCGGCCGTCGCTCGCGAACAGCCGCACGAACCGCGAGAGCCGGCCCAGCGAGACGTCGCCGCCCACCACCAGCAGCCGGGAGCCGCCTTCGGCCGCGCGGCGCTTGCTGGTCAGGGCGTAGGTCACGCCCAGCTCCTGCGTCGCGGCGAAGGTGTAGGGCGCGGTCCATACGGGCCTTTGCATCTGGCGGGCCTGCTGGTACCAGCGCTGCAGCCGTGGGTCGAAGCTGGTGCGGAAGGACTCGATGCGCTGCGTGGCGAAGCGCTGCTGCGCGTCCACCTCGGGCGCGGGCGGCAGCTTGTACTGCCATGTTTCGATGGCGAGTTCGCCGGCGCCCGCGCCGCGCGCGATGCGCCGGATGGCCGGCACCGGGTGGCGCAGCGCCATCAGCATCTGGCCCGTGTCGTCGGCCACGTAGAGGCTGTCGAGTTCGGGCGACTGTTGCAGCAGGGTCCAGAGAAGTTCCGCGGTGCGCTGCGCATGTTCGCCTGCGGGACCGCGGCTGGGCGCAGCGGCCAGCGCACCGACCGTCGACTCGGTCTTGGCGAGTACGGCGAGCATGTTGTCCTCGGTGCGGTGGTGGTTGGCCGCGTGCGCGGAGGTGCCGATCTCCGCCACCAGCCGCTGCGAGCCCCAGTAGCCGAGCGTGGCCAGCAGCAGCGACTGCGTCAGCGCGACGGCACTCACGATGGTGCTCACGTCGACCCTGAAGCGGCGCGAGAGCCGCGCCACGGCCGCGGAAAATTTAAAAAAAGGGCGAGAGGCGGCTTTCCGCCACATCCGGGGGCCCGGACGAGTTCTTCTTTTTCATACAGCTCCCTGTCGACCACTCGAACGCACCCGCGGGCGTCACGTCGGGCCGCGGATCGCATCCGGCCGCTCGCTGCTCCGATCGTTTTTGTTGTCGGAAATCCTGGTGAGCACCCGGGGTGCAGGGCGGATTTTGCGCGACTTCGGGCCGCGCGCGCCATGGCACGGTCGTGCGCCGAGCCCCGGAGTTCGCTAGCGCGCGTCGTGGAAGATGATTCCCAGCGTGTGCCGCCGCCCCGAGCGCAGGCGGCTCACGCCGTGGCGCATCGTGACGCGATAGCTGCCGCGCGTGCCCGCCACCGGCCGCTGGTTGACCGCGAAGATCACCGCCTCGCCCTGCGCGAGCGACACCACCTCGGCGCGCGACTGCATCCGCGGGCGCTGCTCGGTGAGCACGAATTCGCCGCCCGTGAAGTCTTCGCCCGGCCGGCTCAGCAGCACCGTGAGCTGCATCGGAAACTGCAGGTCGCCGTACAGGTCCTGGTGCAGGCAGTTGTAGTCGCCTTCGCCATAGCGCAGCAGCAGCGGCGTGGGGCGCAGCTGGCCCGCCGCATGGCAGCGTGCGAGGTATGACGCGTGGTCCGCCGGGTAGTCGGCCGGCTGGCCCATGGCGGCGGCCCATGCGTTCGCGAGTGGCGCCAGGCGCTCGTACAGCGCGCTGCGCCAGGCCGCGATCGAGGTGGGAAGCGGGTTGGCGAAGTACTGGTACTCGCCCTGGCCGAAGCCGTGGCGCTGCATCACCACGCGGCTGCGGAAACGGCCGGGCTCGTCATAGAGCGTGGCCAGCGCGGCGCATTCCTTCGGGCTGAAGAGCACGCCCGTGGTCGCGCAGCCGCGCGTGGCAAGCTCGGTTTCGATGCAGGGCCAGTCGAGGGCGCGGGCGATGTTTGCGGGAGAGATCGTGGCGGGAGAAGTCGGCATGCCGAAAGTGTGCGGCCGGCGCGGCCGCGGCGCTCGCTGTTTCCGGACATGGGTTCCGGCCGCGCCGCGATGCCCGCGAAGGAAGGTCAGAACGAGACGGCCACGGGCGCAAGCTCGCCGATCTCCACGCGCACGGCCGTGCCCGCTGACGCGAACAGCATGCCGGTGCACGAACCGCTCGTGACGATCTGGCCCGCCTTGAGGCCGGTGCCGCGCGCGGCGCAATGGTTGGCAAGCCACACCAGCAGCGCGCCCGCATCGGGGCTGGGATGTTCGCCCACGGTGTGCGCGACGGTCTGCCCGTCGAAATGCAGCGCGGCCTTGGCGCGCGTCAGGTCGAACCAGGCCGGCGCGAAGGGCTGGCGCTGTCCCAGCACCAGCGCGCCGTGGCTCAGCAGGTCGGCCAGCTGGGCGTTGGCATCGGCGCCGAACCAGTCGGCCAGGCGGGTCTCGACGATCTCGATCACCGGGAGCACCGATTCGACGGCGCGTGCCAGGTCGGCCAGCGTGTAGGGCGCGGCACGCGGCGGCAGGTCGGTGCCAAGCTGGAAGCCGATCTCGGCCTCGATGCCGCGCAGCCGCCATGCCGGGCCTTGCAGGCGTGCGCCGTCGGGCAGCAGCCCCGCGGCCGGCAGGGGCGCGCAGGTGGGCTCCAGGCCGGACGCGCGCGCGCCGACCTTCCAGCCGCCGACCGGGCCGATCGCCGCCAGGGTGGCGTCCTGGATGGCATAGGCCTCGCCGCGGCTCGCCGGCTGCAGCAGCGCGGAGGGCACGCGCCGGCCGTCGCGCCGCGCGAGGTACAGGGCATGCGCCGCGCTGGCCGGGGTCAAGCCCCCGGGCGCTGGCGCCGCTGCCGTCGTCACAGGGTGGGAAAGCGCTGCCACGGATGGGCGCGTTCGAATTCGCGGGCCAGCGCCAGCAGCGCGTCGTCGCCTCCTTCGCGCGCGACCAGCTGCAGCCCCACCGGCAGGCCCTCCGCAAAGCCGCAGGGCAGCGCGATCGCGGGCAGGCCCACGGCATTGACGAAGCCGGCGAACACCGCATGGCCGCGCGGGCCGACCTCGCGGCCGTCGATGCGCGGCGGATGCGTGTCGGCGGCGGGCCAGGGCAGCGCCGCGGTCGCGGGGGTCAGCAAGAAGTCGTGCTGCTCGAACAGGCCCGCGAGTTCACCCCGCAGGCGTTCGGCCTCGAACAGCAGCTCGAACAACTCGCGCGCCGAGGCGGCGCGGCCGGTCCCGGTGTTGGCCTGCATCGCGGGGCCGAACAGCGCGGGGTCGAAGGGGCGGGGCGAGAGCTCTTGCGGATGGTCCACCAGCCAGGCCAGGCCCACCTGCGCGAGCAGCGGCCAGCGCTGGTTGACTGCCTCGGCCAGCTCGAAGCGCGGCAGCGTCGTGACCTGGTGCCCGAGCGCGGCCAGGTTGTCGGCCGCGGCATCCACCAGCCGCGCGATGCGCGGGTCCACCGGGTGGTCCGCGAAGCGCGGCAGGTAGAGGATGCGCGCGGGCCGCGGCGTGGCCGCTTCATGCGGTGCGTCGGCTGCGGCGCGCGGCGCGATCGCCCGCATGACCGCGGCCACGTCGTCCACGCAGCGCGCCATCGGCCCCACCACCTCGAAGTCGAGAAAGATCGGCGGCAGCCCGTCGCCGCGCCGCACGCGGCCGCGCGAGGGCTTGAGCCCGACGAGGTTGGTGTGCGATGCGGGCCGGCGGATGGAGCCGCCGCCATCGGTGCCCAGCGCGATCGGGCAGCCGCCCGCGGCCACCAGCGCCACCGCGCCGCCCGAGGAGCCGCCGGGCGTGAGCGCCGGGTTCCACGGATTGCCGGTGGGACCGAAGACCGGGTTGCCGGTGTAGCCCTGCATCGTGAACTCGGGCACGTTGGTCTTGCCGAAGATCACCGCGCCGGCTTCGCGCAGCCGCGCCACCGGCAGCTCGTCGCGTTCGGCGACGAAGCCGGCCAGCGCGCGGCTGCCCCAGTGCGTGGGCAGGCCGCGTACCTGCAGGTTGTCCTTGATGGTGGCCGGCACGCCATCGAGCGCGCCGATCGCACGGCCTGAACGCCAGCGCGCGGTGCTTTGCGCGGCGGCCTTGGCCGCGCCTTCGGCATCGAGCACGACCAGCGCATTGAGCCGCGGGTTCACTTCGGCCGTGCGCGCCAGGCAGGCCGCGAGCGCCTGTTCCGGCGTGAAGGCGCCGGCGCGAAAACCATCGGCGAGCTGGGCCGCCGTGAGTTGCCAGAGTGCTTTCATCGTGCGCTTACCTGAGGCCCACCACCGGCGCGACGACCTGCTTCCAGGTGGCCGAGCACTTGTCGTAGGACTTGTCGCAAACCTCGGCCCACAGCGGCAGCGAGACCGCGCCGACCGCGTCGCGCACGAGCTTCTGGTCGGCCGGCTTCACCGGCACTTCCTTCATGGCGTAGCGCTTGCCGAGCTTGCACGGCTCGCGCCCCACGTTGCAGCGCGAGGCGTCGTCCCACAGCTCGCGCGAATAGGCCCAGGTGTCGGTCTCCAGCTTCTGGAAGGCGGCCGCCATCCTGGCTTGCTGCTCGGGCGGCAGCGCGTTCCACTTCTTCAGGTTGATGGCGTAGGCGACGATGTGGATCTGGAAGCCGATCGGCATGACGTGCGTGGTCACCTCGGGCCAGCCGGCCGAGTTGGCGGAGCTCGGCCCGGTGATCGCGCAGTCGACCACGCCGCGCTCCAGCGCCTGCTGCGTCTCGGTGAATGCAAGGGCCACCGGAATGCCGTCGAGCCGCTCGATGAAGCGCGCGAGCGACTGGTCGCTGACGCGCACCTTCTTGCCCTTGAGGTCGGCCAGGCCCGCAATCGGGGTCTTGCAGAACATGATCTGCGGGCCGAACGGGTAGGTGCCCAGCAGCTTGGCGCCGTGGCGTTCCTGCAGCCGCGTGTCGAGCGGCGCGCGGTAGGCATCGACCACCTTGCGCGCGGTGTCGTAGTCGGTCGAGAGGCCGACGATGTCGGGGCCGAGCAGAAACGGGTCGTCGCGCGAGACCTGCGCCAGCCGCAGCGCCACGATGTCGAACAGCCCCGACTTGACCACGCGCAGGCCGTCGGCGTCCTTCATGCCGAGCACGTCGAGCGGCTTGTACTCGGCATCGATCGGCAGCCCGGTGTTCTTTGCGAAGTTCTCGAAGAAGGGCTGCTCCTTGTTCTGCTGGATCTGGCCGCCGGACACCAGGCTGCCCGCCACGCGCAGCCGCGTGTTCTGGGCCGGCGCGGGCAGCGCCAGGGCGAGGGCGGCCGCGGCAACGAGGGCGAGCTTGAGTTTCTTCATCACATGTGGCCCGGCAGCCAGGTCACCAGCTGCGGCACGGCCAGCAGCAGCAGGGTGAACAGGATCATGATCAGCGCATAGGGCAGTGCGCCCCAGATCGCGTCCTCGATGCCGCCCTTGTCGGGCCGGATGCCGTGCACCACGAACAGGTTCATGCCCACCGGCGGCGTGATGAGCCCCAGCTCGCACATCAGCACGATGAAGATCCCGAACCAGATCGGGTCGACGCCCAGTGCAGTGGCGATCGGATAGGTGATGGGAATGGTGGCCACCTGCATCGACAGCACGTCCATGAACATGCCGAGCACCAGGTAGAACACCATCAGCGCGAGGATCAGCCCCGTGGCCGACAGGCCCAGGCCCGAGACCCACTTGGTCATGGCCTCGGCCACGCCGGTGAGGCTCACCGTCAGGTTCAGCACGAAGGCCGCCACCACGATGAGCAGGATCATTCCGCTCACCCGCGCTGTCGAGACGAAGCAGTTGCGCATCAGCTCCCAGCTCAGCTTGCCCGAGTGCAGCACGAAGCCCAGCGCCGCAATCACGCCCAGCGCGGCGCTTTCGGCCGCGGTGGCAATGCCGAAGTAGAGGCTGCCCATGACGATGCCGAACACCACTGCCGGCGGCACCAGGTGCACCAGCGCGCGGATGCGCTGGTCCAGCGGCACCTTGGCCTCGCGCATCGCGTTGCCGCTCGCCAGGCTGGAGCCCGCGATCCAGAGCATGAAGAAGCCGGTCAGCAGCAGGCCCGGGATGATGCCCGCGATGAACAGCTTGCCGATCGAGTTGTTGGTGAGGGAGCCGTACACGATCATGTTCACGCTGGGCGGAATCAGGATGCCCAGCGTGCCGCCGGCGGCCAGGCTGCCGAGCGAGGCGCGCATGGAGTAGCCGCGCCGCTGCAGCGAAGGCAGCGCCACCGTGCCCACTGTGGCGGCGGTGGCCACCGACGAGCCTGAGGTGGCTGCGAACAGCGCGCAGCTGCCGATGTTGGTGTGCAGCAGCCCGCCGGGCAGGCGGCCGAGCCAGGCCGACAGCGCAATGTACATGCGGTCGGCAATGCCCGAGCGCAGCAGCAGCTCGCCGAGCAAGACGAACAACGGCACCGAGGTCAGCAGGTTCTCGTTCTGCACGCCCCAGACCACAGGCGCGATCGAGTCCATGAAGGGCGCGCCGTAGGCCGCAATGCCGCCGACGATGCCCACCAGCGCCATCGACACGGCAATCGGCATGCCGACCAGCATCATGCCGAGCATCGCGAAGAAGGCGAGTCCTATGACGAGCAGGTTCACGGCTTGTCTCCTTCGCCGGGCTGCGCGGCCTGGCGCACCGCGAGGTCGTCCAGTTCTTCCTTCAGCTCTTCCTTGGCGCTCTTGGGATGGAAGTCGGTGTTCAGCGCCGCGATGTTGCCGCTGAGAAGCAACTGGGTGGCGCGCAGCGCGAGCCCGCAGGCCACGAGCGCGAAGATCACCAGCCCGCCATACCAGACGCCCTGCGGAATGATCAGCGGCGTGGCCCACGGCGTCTGCGCGGTGCTGCGGTAGGCCATGGTGTCGCCGATCACCTTGAACGCCACCCAGCCGATGAACACCGCGAGCGCCGCCAGCGATACCGCCGAGAGCCAGTTCAGCAGCGCCTGCACGCGGACCGGAAACCTCTCGTGGAACACGTCGACGCGGATGTGGTTGCGCCCCAGCAGCGCCAGGCTGAAGGCAATGGTCGAGCCCACCGCGAGCGCATAGCCGCCGAGTTCGTCCGCGCCCTGCAGCGAGATGTTGAACAGCTTGCGCGCGGCGGTTTCGATGGTCACGATGACCGACAGGCCAAGGAAGATCGCGCCGAAGATGGTGGCCAGCACCGTCTCCACGCGCGTCTTGAAGTCGACGCGCCGCGGCGCGGCCGGCGCTTCTTCAGGCGACGCGGCGGTGGGCTGCGGCCGCTCGCTCATGGCCGCGCTGCTCACTTGAGCCCCAGCACCGGCGCCACGGTCGCCTGCCAGCCCTTGGAACAGCCCGGGTTCGACTTGTCGCAGACCTCGGCCCACACCGGCAGCGACACCTTGCCGACCGCGCCGCGCACCAGCTCGAGGTCGGCCGGCGTGACCGGCACGTCGACCAGCTTGAACTTCTTGCCGGTGGTGCACGGGTCTTTGCCGGCATTGCAGTTCAGCGCGTCGCGGAACAGCTCTTCGGAGTACTTCCACACCTCTTCGGTCAGGCCGTCGAAGGCCGCCTTGAGCTTGGCCTGCTGGTCGGGCTTGAGCGCGTTCCACGACTTCATCGTCATGCCGTAGCCGTTGAGCGCCATCTGGAAGCCGATGGCCAGCTGGTGGGTCGTGACTTCGGGCCAGCCGGCCGAGTTGGCCGAGCTCGGCCCGGTGATGGCGCAGTCGACCACGCCGAGCGACAGCGACTGGTGCGTGTCGGCGAACGACACCGGCACCGGCGTGCCGCCCACCATCTCGATGAACTTGGCCAGGTTCTGGTCGTACACGCGCACCTTCATGCCCTTGATGTTGGCCAGCGAGGCAATCGGCTTCTTGCAGAACAGGATCTGCGGGCCGAAGGGCCACACGCCGAGCAGCTTCACGTTGAACTGCTGTTGCAGCCGCGCATCGACCGTGTCGAAATAGGCCTTGGCCACCTTGCGGCCGGTAGCGTAGTCAGGCGCGGCGCCCACCAGGTCGAGGCCCAGGATCGTCGGCTCGTCGCGCGAGTTCTGCGACACCCGCAGCGAGACGATGTCGAACAGGCCCGCCTTCATCACGCGCAGCTGCTCGGTGTCCTTGATGCCGAGCGTGTCGATGGGCTTGTAGTCCACATCGATCGGCAGGCCGGTGCGGGCGGCGAAGTTCTCGAAGAAGGGCTGTTCCTTGTTCTTCTGGATCAGCCCGGTGGCCAGCGGCTGGCCGATGGCTTTCAGCTTGATCCGGTCCTGCGCCTGGGCGGTGGGAAGGGCGAGCACCGTGGCCAGCGCGAGCACGAAGGCCGCGGCGAACGGTTTTGAAAAGGGCTTGGCAAGAGGGCGCATCGGCATGATTTCTCCTGGGAGGGCAAAGGTGGGCGGATCGGCAAGGCGGCAATGGAGGAGGCCATTGAACCGCGCCGCAAGGCACGCGCGCGGAGTTTTCCGCGCACCGGGAACGGCAGAAAAAATCGTTGCGGATCAAGCACTTGGCGTTGCGCGCCGGTGGAAGACGCGCGGCCGGCGGCTACTTCAGGCGCCCGCCGTAGGCCGCGGTGATCTCGTCGGCGGCGCCGCGCACCGTGGCGCCGAGCTGCGCGAAGTCGGCCGCCTTGATGCGCTGCGTCGGCCCCACCAGCGAGATCGCGCCGAAGGGCTGGCCGTGCTCGTCGCGGATGGCGGCGGCAATGCAGCGCAGGCCCACGGCGTTCTGCTCGTCGTCCACCGCATAGCCCGCCCGGCGCACCTCGCCCAGGGTTTCGTGCAGCCGCGACGCGCGCGCAATGGTGTTGGGCGTGAGCTTGGGCAGGCCGTAGGTGCGCAGGTACTGCAGCACGTCGTCCTCGGCCATGGCGGCCAGGATGGCCTGCCCCATGGCCGTGCCGTGCAGCGGCGCGCGGAACCCCGGCTTGCCGATGGCGCGCATCAGCTCGCGGCTTTCCACCTGCGTGACGAACACGATGTCGCCCAGGTCGGCAATGCCCAGGTTGATGCTTTCGCCCGAGCTGTCGCGCAGCCGCCGCATCACCGGCAGCGCCAGGTGCGCGATGCGGCGCCGGCGCCCGAAGGCCGCGCCCACCGAGAAGCAGCGCACGCCCACGTACCAGAGGCTGGTTTCGCGGTCGAACTGGACGAACTGGCGCTGCTCCAGCGTGGTGAGCAGGCGGTGCGCGGTGGACGACGACAGGCCGCTGCGCGCCGCGATGTCGACCAGGCGGTAGCCCTCGTCGTCGTCGGCCAGCAGTTCGAGCAGCTGCATGGCCCGCGTGAGCGACTGCACGGTGCCGTCGCCGTCGCGGTCGATGCGCGTGACCTTGCCGGCGGCCTTGGAGGAGGAGCGGGGGGAGCTGCTGTCCGTCATGACGAAATCCTTGCAAGTTGCACGCCACCCCGCGGCCGGCCGGGTCGGCATCGGCGGCCGCCGGCACGCCCAATTCGCCCGCTCAGCCGCGCCGCCGGGGCTGCAGCGTGGGCGCGCCGCATGGCAGGAAGCGCCCGTGCCCGGTGCGGCCGGTGAAGGTTGTGCCGTCCCACACCACCTCGCCGCGCGCCAGCGTCATGGCCGGCCAGGCCGACAGATGCATGCCTTCATAGGGCGTGTAGTCGACATCGTGGTGCAGCCGTGCATTGCCGAGCACGAACTCGCGCTCCTCCCAGATCACCAGGTCGGCGTCGCCGCCGACCGCGATGCTCCCCTTGCGCGGGTGCAGGCCGTAGGCCTTGGCCGGGTTGGTGGCGGTGAGCTCGACGAACTTCTGCGGCGTGATGCGCCCGGCCATCACCCCTTCGGACCACAGCAGCGCCATGCGAGTTTCCAGGCCCGGAATGCCGTTGGGAATATGGCGAAACCCGACCTCCTGGCCGCCCGGCTTCTTGCCCTGGGGGTCGTCGAAGCGAAACGGCGCGTGGTCGGACGAGAACACCGTGAAGAGGCCATCGTTGAGCCCGTCCCAGATCACCTGCTGGTTGGCCTTGTCGCGCGGCGGCGGGCTGCACACGCACTTGGCGCCCTGGTAGCTGTCGTCGATGCCCAGGTCTTCGGCCGTGAGGAAGAGGTATTGCGGGCAGGTCTCGGCGAACACGCTGAGCCCGTGCGCACGCGCCCAGCGGATCTGCTCGACCGCCTCGCGGCCCGACACGTGCACGACCAGGATCGGCACGTCGACCAATTCGGCCAGCGCAATCGCGCGGTGCGTGGCCTCGCGCTCCACCAGCATCGGCCGCGCATGCGCGTGGTAGCGCGGCGCGGTGCGCCCGGCCGCTTCGAGGCGGCGCGTGAGCCATTCGATGCAGTCGGCGTTCTCGGCATGGATCATGGCCATGGCGCCGTGCGCGCGCGCGACGTCGAGCACGTCCAGCACCTGGCCGTCGTCGAGCTTGAGGTCGTCGTAGGTCATGTAGATCTTGAACGAGCTGTAGCCCTCGCGGATCAGCGCCGGCAGCTCCTCGCGCAGCACCGTGGGCGTCGGGTCGCTCACGATCAGGTGAAAGGCGTAGTCGACATGCGCCTGGCCTTCGGCGCGGCGGTGGTAGTCGTCCACCGCCGCGCGCAGCGACTGCCCCTTGGCCTGCGCCGCGAAGGGAATCACCGTGGTGGTGCCGCCGCAGGCCGCGCTGCGTGTGCCGCTGGCAAAGCCGTCGGCCATGCGCATGGGGGCGGGCATCGGCTGGTCGAGGTGGCAGTGGGCATCGACGCCGCCGGGCGTCACTGCCCGGCCGGCCGCGTCGATCTCGCGCGCACCGCCGGCCAGCGCGAGGCCGAGCTGCACGATGCGCCCCTCGCGCACCCCGATGTCGCAGTGGAAGGTGTCGCTGGCCGTGACGGCCTGCGCATTGCGGATCACCAGGTCGAAGGCCGAGTGGGAGCTCATGGAAAGGCGTGCCTCATTTTTTGTCAACAAAAGGTATTGAATATTGTCGACATAATCATCAACAATCAAGCGGCCCGGAAGCAGTGATTACGCGGATGCCGGCCATCCGCACACAAAAGGAAACCCATGACGCGCCCCCTTCGCCTTGGCGTGCTCACGCCCTCGTCCAACACCGCGCTGGAGCCGCTGACCGGCACCCTGGCCGCCTGCGTGCCGGGCTGCAGCGCCCATTTCTCGCGCTTCAGGGTGACGGAGATCTCGCTCTCGGCCGCGGGCCTGGGCCAGTTCGACGACAGCAAGATCCTTGCCGCCGCCGAGTTGCTGGCCGATGCGCAGGTCGACGTGATCGCCTGGAGCGGCACCTCGTCGGGCTGGCTGGGCTTCGATGCCGACCGGCGCCTGGTCGAGCGCATCCGCGAGCGCACCGGCATCGCCGCCACCACCGCCGTGCTGGCGCTCAACGAACTGCTGGCGCTGCGCGGCGTGAAGCGGCTCGGGCTGGTGACGCCCTACACCGCCGACGTGCAGCAGCGCATCGTCGACAACTACCGCGCGCTCGGCATCGAGGTGGTGGCCGAGCGCCACCTGGGCATCCGCGTGAACCACGACTTCGCGCTGGTCGAGCCCGCGCAGCTGATGGCATCGATGCGCGAGGTGGCGGCCGCGCGGCCCGAGGCCATCACCACCTTCTGCACCAACCTGCACGCCGCGCCCCTGGCCGAGGCGTTCGAGGCCGAAACCGGCATCGCGCTGCTCGACACCGTGAGTACCACCGTCTGGGGCCAGCTGCGCGCCGTGGGGGCCGATCCGGCGCAGGTGCGCGGCTGGGGCGCGCTGTTCGGCTGGCGGTGATGAGCCCGGCTCAGGCCCGGGCTGCGGGGCCTACACCTACAGCCACTTGCCGCTGCCCGTCGGCATCTGGATGGTGGTGGCGGGGTCGCCGCTGTTCACCAGCGAGTCGATCGCAATGCTCAGCAGCGAGATGAAGATGCTCGCGAAGAAAGCGGTCCAGAAGCCCGAAAGCTTGAATCCGCGCACCAGCGCGGCCACCAGCATGATCATCAGCGCGTTGATCACCAGCAGGAAGAGGCCGAGCGTCAACAGCGTCAGCGGCAGCGTGAGCACGATCAGGAGCGGCTTCACGACGGCATTGGCCAGGCCCAGCAGCAGGGCCGAGATCACGAGCGCGGAAGTGCTCTCGAACTTGATGCCGCGGAAGATCAGGCTGGCCACCCACAGCGACAGCGCGGTGATGGCCCAGTGCACGAGAAAGGGAGCGAGGTTGTTCAGCATGGTGAGGGGCGCAAGGCGTGCGCGATGGTGCGGACCATCATATCGGCACTGTCTTAGGCGGCGCGGCGCTGCGCCTCGGCCAGCAGCCAGTCGCTGAAGAACTTCAGCAGCGGCCGCTGGTCGGCGCGCTCGGGCGTCACGAGGTAGTAGTTGCGCTCGCCCGACAGCGGCCGCGCGCAGGCCACCACCAGTTCGCCGCGCGCGAGTTCGTCGGCCACCAGCATCGTGGGCATCAGCGCCACGCCCAGGCCGTGCGAGGCGGCCGCGGCCAGGATGGAAAACAGCTCGTAGCGCGGGCCGCCGCGCGCATTGGGCGCATCGACCTGCTGCGCGTCGAACCATTGGCGCCAGCCATCGGGCCGCGTGCTCTGCTGCAGCAGCGGCATCTGCGCGATGGCCGCCGGCGTCACGGCCCTGCCGCGCGGCAGCAGCGACGGGCTGCACACCGGCACCACGTCCTCGTGCATCAGCATGAGTGCGCGCGTGCCGGCCCAGTTCTCGACCTGCGCGGGCGTGCCGGCATACAGCGCGGCGTCGAACTCCGCATCGGCAAAGAGAAAGGGGCGGGTGCGCGTCTCGATGTGCACCACCACGTCGGGCTGCAATGCCGCGAAGCCCTTCAGGCGCGGCATCAGCCAGCGCGTGGCAAAGGTGGGCACGGCCGCCAATGAGAGCGAGCCGCCTTCGCCCTGGTGCGCCATGGCGTCGAGCGTGTCGCGCTCCATGGCCTCGAGCCGCTTGGTGATCTGCCGCGCATAGGCCGCGCCGCTCGCGGTGAGCGCCACGCCGTGGCGGGTGCGGCGGAACAGCGCCACGCCCAGGAAGGCTTCGAGCGTGCCGATCTGGCGCGACACCGCGCTCTGCGTGAGCGCGAGTTCCTGCGCGGCGCGCGTGTAGCTCTCGTGGCGCGCGGCGGCGTCGAAGCACACGAGGGTCTGCAGGGGCGGGATCTTGCGGCGCATGTATGCCGGTAGTGTATGACTGGGCGGACGCCGTCACCAATGGAAACGTCTTGCCAGGCGGGTGCCAGATGTGCGCAAGGCGCATATCTGGGTGAGGATTCATCGTTTGCGCCCGGGCCCCCGCATGGCTAGGATCGAGCCATTCCCCCTCTTTTCCCTCTTCCGGAGACAAGCACATGGCCGCCAAAGCGCAATTCCACTGGGACGACCCCCTTCTTCTCGACCAGCAGCTGACCGACGAAGAACGCATGATCCGCGACGCGGCCAATGCCTACTGCCAGGAGCGCCTCGCGCCGCGCGTCATCGAAGGCTTCCGCAGCGGCGAGACCGACCCCGCCATCTTTCGCGAGATGGGCGCGCTCGGCCTGCTGGGGCCCACGATCCCCGAGCAGTACGGCGGCCCCGGCCTCAATTACGTGGCCTATGGCCTGATCGCCCGCGAAGTCGAGCGCGTCGATTCGGGCTACCGCTCGATGGCCAGCGTGCAGAGCTCGCTGGTGATGGTGCCGATCTTCGAATTCGGCACCGAGGCGCAGAAGCAGAAGTACCTGCCCAAGCTCGCCACCGGCGAATGGATCGGCTGCTTCGGCCTGACCGAGCCCGACCACGGCTCCGACCCCGGCAGCATGGTCACGCGCGCCAAGAAGGTGCCGGGCGGCTATTCGCTCAGCGGCGCCAAGATGTGGATCAGCAACTCGCCCATCGCCGACGTGTTCGTGGTCTGGGCCAAGGAAGTCAGCGAAAGCGGCACGGTCGGCCCGATCCGCGGCTTCGTGCTCGAGAAGGGCATGAAGGGCCTCTCGGCTCCCGCGATCCACGGCAAGGTCGGCCTGCGCGCCAGCATCACCGGCGAGATCGTGATGGACGGCGTGTTCTGCCCCGAGGAAAACGCGTTCCCCGAAGTGCAGGGCCTGAAGGGCCCCTTCACCTGCCTCAACAGCGCCCGCTACGGCATCTCGTGGGGCGCACTCGGCGCCGCGGAAGACTGCATGCATCGCGCCCGCCAGTACACGCTGGACCGCAAGCAGTTCGGCCGCCCGCTCGCCGCCAACCAGCTGATCCAGAAGAAGCTGGCCGACATGCAGACCGAGATCGCGCTGGGCCTGCAAGGGAGCCTGCGCCTGGGCCGCATGAAGGACGAAGGCACGGCCTCGGTCGAGATCACCTCGATCATGAAGCGCAACAACTGCGGCAAGGCCCTCGACATCGCCCGCCTGGCGCGCGACATGATGGGCGGCAACGGCATCAGCGACGAGTTCGGCGTGGCGCGCCATCTGGTGAACCTCGAGGTGGTCAACACCTACGAAGGCACGCACGACATCCACGCGCTCATCCTGGGCCGCGCCATCACGGGCATCGCCGCCTTCGCCAACTGAACGAACGCATGACAGCCAAGCCCGCAGCACTCGACGGCATCAAGGTCCTCGATCTGTCCCGCGTGCTCGCGGGCCCGTGGTGCACGCAGATCCTCGCCGACCTGGGCGCCGACGTCGTCAAGATCGAACGCCCCGGCGTCGGCGACGACACGCGCACCTGGGGGCCGCCCTTCATCAGGGACGCGAACGGCAACGACACCGACCAGGCCAGCTACTTCACCGCCTGCAACCGCAACAAGCGCTCGGTCACGGTCGACATGGCCACGCCCGAGGGGCAGGCGCTGCTCAAGCAGATGGCGGCGCAGGCCGACATCGTGGTGGAAAACTTCAAGACCGGCGGCCTGAAGCAGTACGGGCTCGACCACGAGAGCCTGCGCGCGGCCAACCCGCGCCTCGTCTACTGCAGCGTGACCGGCTTCGGCCACGACGGCCCGTACGCCGAGCGCGCGGGCTACGACCTGATGATCCAGGCCATGACCGGCATGATGAGCATCACCGGCCGTCCCGACGGCGAGCCCGGCGGCGGCCCGCTGCGCGTGGGCGTGGCGCTCACCGACCTGTTCACCGGCGTCTATGCGAGCACTGCCATCCTCGCGGCGCTGCAGGTGCGCGACCGCACGGGCGAAGGCCAGCACATCGACATGGCGCTGCTCGACGTGGGCATGGCCATCCTCGCCAACCAGGCCAGCGCCTTCCTCAACACCGGCAAGGCACCGCAGCGCCAGGGCAACACGCACCCGAGCCTGGCGCCGTATCAAGACTTTCCGACACTCGACGGCTCGATGCTGCTGGCCATCGGCAACAACGGCCAGTTCGCGCGCTTCTGCGAAGCGGCCGGCCACGCCGAGTGGGCCGCCGATGCGCGCTTTGCGACCAACACGCTGCGCGTGAAGCACCGCGGCGTGCTCATTCCGATGATGGAAGCGCTCACGCGCACCCGCACCACCACCGACTGGGTCACGCTGCTCGAAGACAAGGCCGTGCCCTGCGGCCCGATCAACGACATCGCCCAGGCCTTCGACGACGCGCAGGTCAAGTCGCGCGGCCTGGCCGTCACGCTGCCGCGCGATGCGGGCGACGGCATCGAAAGCATCACCGGCGTGGCGAGCCCGCTGCGCCTCACGGCCACGCCGCCCGTGCTGCGCCATGCGCCGCCGGCGCTCGGGCAGCACACGCGCGAGGTGCTGGCCGAGTTCGGCATCGATGGCGCGCGCTTCGACGCGCTGCGCGCGGCCGGCGTGGTCTGAACCCCATGTAGAAAGGACGCACGCCATGGCCGATCCGACGCACAGCCTGCCGTTCTCGGTCCTGCGCATCGACCATGTCGTGCTGCGCGTGAAGGACATCGTGCAGTCGATCGCCTTCTACCGCGACGTGCTTGGCTGCCAGGTCGAGAAGCGCCGCGACGACCTGGGGCTGGTGCACTTGCGCGCAGGCTCGAGCCTGATCGACCTTGTCACGCACGACGGCCCGCTCGGCCGGCAGGGCGGCGCGCTCGCCGGCAAGGAAGGCCGCAACGTCGACCACCTTTGCCTGCGCATCGAGCCCTTCGACGAGGCGGCCATCCGTGCGCTGATGGCCCGGCACGGCGTGCCGGTGCATGGCGAGGTGCAGAACAACTTCGGCGCCGAAGGCAACGGACCTTCGATCTACATCGCCGACCCCGACGGCAACGGCGTCGAGCTGAAAGGGCCGGCAGGCAGCAACTAGCCGGCGCGCCCGACGGTCGCCACGGCGAACACCGCCACGCCGAGCGCGAGGTTCACCGTCACCAGCAGGCGCACGGTATTGAGCCGCGCGGCGGCCACCGGCCATGCGCTTTCCTCCACCGCGCGGCGCAGCGCCCTGAACACCGAGGCGCGGATGTACACGTAGATGCCGGCCATCACGATGGCGATGCCCATCATCGCCTCCACGCGCCAGTGCACCGCGCGGAAGCCGCCCGCGAGCAGGATCATCGCCACGCCGGTCACGAACAGCAGCGTGACGGCCGCGTCCACGCCGACGAAGAAGCGCCGCAGCGCCGCTGCCATCGTGCGCAGGCGCAGCGGCGGCTCCAGCGTGGCGACGGCGGCGGGGCGCACCGCGAAGTGCAGGGTGGCCATGCCGCCGACCCAGAAGGCGGCGGCGAGAAGATGGATGAGGAGCAGGATGACGTAGGACATGGGGGTCGATCAGAACACCGAAAGGTGCGCTCGCGCAATGTCCACGCCGTTGCGTTAAAACCCCATCCTTCGCACGCAAGAAAGAAAGATGAGGCTGCCATGACCCGCACCGTCGCCCAGAAACGCGCCGACTTCCGCGCGCTGCACGAACAGGGCTGCTTCGCCATCCCCAACCCCTGGGACACGGGCAGCGCGCGCTACCTGCAGGGCCTGGGCTTCAAGGCGCTGGCCACCACGAGCTCGGGCCATGCATGGTCACAGGGCCTGGCCGACGGGGCGCAATCGCGCGACACCGTGCTGGCCCATCTGCGCGACATCGCCAGCGCCACCGACCTGCCCGTGAATGCGGACTTCGAGAACGGCTTCGCGGCCGATGCCCAAGGCGTGGCGGAAAGCGTGCGGCTCGCGGTCCAGACCGGCGTGGCGGGCCTGTCGATCGAGGACTCGACCGGCGACGCGGCGAACCCGCTGTTCGAGATCGACGTCGCGGTCGAGCGGCTGCGCGCGGCGCGCAGGGCCATCGACGCGGCCGGCGGCGACACGCTGCTGGTGGGCCGCGCCGAGAACTTCTTCGTCGGCCGCCCTGACCTGGACGACGCCATCGCCCGCCTCAAGGCCTACGCCGAGGCCGGCGCCGATTGCCTCTACGCGCCGGGCATCCGCACGCGCGAGCAGATCGCGGCGGTGGTTGCCGCGGTGGCGCCCAAGCCGGTCAACCTGCTGATCGGCTGGCCCAGCGAGCTCAGCATGCAGGACATTGCCGCGCTCGGCGTGCGGCGCGTCAGCGTGGGCGGCGCGCTCGCCCGCGCGGCCTGGGGCGGCTTCGACCGCGCCGCGCGGGCGCTTGCCGAGAAGGGGCGTTTCGACGGCTTCGAAGGCGCGGCCTCGGGGGCCGATCTCAATGGGTTCTTCGGCCCGTTCTCCGAATAGCGCGCCCGCTGCCGCCATGGACGCGCTCCTTGCGGAAATCCGCAGCTGCACCGCCTGCGCCGCGCAGCTGCCGCTGGGCCCGCGGCCGGTGGTGCAGGCCAGCGCCACCGCGCGCCTGCTGATCGTCGGCCAGGCGCCGAGCCTGACGGTGCACGCCACCGGCCTGCCATGGAACGACAAGAGCGGCGAGCAGCTGCGCCGCTGGCTCGGCATCGACCGCGAGGTGTTCTACGACGCCGCGCGCATCGCGATCATGCCGATGGGTTACTGCTACCCCGGCCGCGGCAGCAGCGGCGACCTGCCACCGCGCCGCGAATGCGCCGAGCTCTGGCATGCGCGCCTGCTCGCGCAGATGAGCCGGGTCGAGCTCACGCTGCTGATCGGCCAGTACGCGCAGCGCCACTTCCTGGGCGCGGCGCGCAAGGCCGGCGTCACCGAAACCGTCGCGGCCTTTGCGGAATTTGCACCGCGCTTCATTCCGCTGCCGCATCCGTCGCCGCGGAACACCGGCTGGTTCAAGCACCACCCGTGGTTCGAGAGCGAGGTGCTGCCGGTGCTGCGCGAACGCGTGCGGCGGGCGCTCGCGCAGCCCTAGCCTGGATATTTCGCGAGTGACGTGTCGCGATGGCAGTTGATCAATGTAGGGCGCGAAGCGCGCGATACAACCGCGATGAGTGAGATTTCAGCCGCATTGCTGGGGCTGAAGACGCAGTGCCCCCTTACCCCCGTTGTTTGTCGACGTGCCGGGGACAGCACTCGACGCGATCTATGGAGCCAGTGCGCGAGCGGCCGTGAGGAAGACGTGCTTGAGCGGGTGGTGCGAGGCCAGCAGCAGGCGGATGCGACGGGTATTGCGCAGCACGGCGGCGCCGATCTTGAGCAGCTTGACGCGGATGGTGGCGGTGCACGCGCGTTCCAACTGCGTGCCTTGAAGGGCCAGCCGGCGCAGGTTGATCATCAAGGTGTAGGCCAGCGCAGCCAACAGCAGGCGCAACTGGTTGGACGCGAAGCGGCGACAACTGCCGCGGCGACCGAACAGGTCGATCTGCGCTTCCTTGATGCGGTTCTCGGCCTCACCGCGGGCGCAGTACAAGTCCTCGTACAGCGACTTGGCGTCTCCCGCTTCCAGGCTCGTGACCACGAAGCGTGGATTGCGCCCTTGCGCGCCGTGCTCCAGCCGCGCGATGACGCGCCGCTCACGCTCCCAGCTGCGCGTTGCATATCGGAACTCGCCGATCAGGCGCTGCTTCGTGCCGACGGCTTCGTACTGTTCGGCCAGCGCGTGTTCAGCGATGGCCACGCGTTCAAGCAAGGCGGAGTTCTTCTGCAGGCCCACGATGTAGTCAATGCCCCAGGCGTCGAAGCGGCGCAGCGCCTTCGGGCGACAGAAGCCGGAGTCGCCGCGCACCACGAGCCGCACGCCGGGCCACGCCTGGCGCAGCCGTCGCGCGATCAGCTTGATCAACGCGCTGAGCACGCTGGCCGGATCGCGCCAGCTCGGGCGCAGCACGCACGCAAGCATGTCTTGCCCACAGAAGATGTACAGCGGCAAGTAGCAGTAGTTGTCGTAGTGGGCGTGGAAGTGCGCGCCTTCCTGGTCACCGTACAGCGGGATGTGCGTGGCATCGATGTCGAGCACGAGTTCGTCGGGGATCGTCATGCGGCTAGCGATGAATTGATCCAACAAAACAGCGTGCAACGCCGCGGCATGCTCGCTCGTGGCCGAAGTCTCCAACCGGCTCAACGTCGGCGCCGAGGCCAGCTCAACGACACGACCTACCGCCGTTTGGTGCGCCAGGTCATGGCGCAGCGTGTTGTGCTGCGAAACACTTTCCCAGCCACAACACAAGCCGTACACGCGCTGCGCGAGCAGACTGCGAATGTCGTGACGCACGCTGGCCTTGCGCCGTGCGTCAGCGAACACGCGCGCCGCCGCGCGCGTCAAGCCGATGCGCTCATCGACTTGCTTGAGCAGTACCGCACCACCGTCGCTGACGATATCTCCGCCGTCAAACGCCGCCTCCACGACGCGACGCCCAACCTTGCAAAATCTCACTGGCACATCGGTACACTTTGGCACTGGCAGTCCTGTTCTCGAGTTGCATGTTCTTGGCATCAGATACCAATAACAACGCATCCCGGCTCAGGGCTGCCGACCTTCTACTCGCGAAATATCCAGGCTAGGGTGCCGCAGCCACCGAGGTGCCCGCCCCATCGAAGGGCCGCGCGGCATAGACCACGCGCCCGCCCACCACCGTCATCAGCGACACCGTCTTGCCGATGCGTTCCAGCGGCACCGAGAAGAAGTCCTGGTCGAGGATCGCGAAGTCCGCGAGCTTGCCGGCTTCGAGCGTGCCGCGCTTGCCCTCGTCGAAGCTGAACCACGCGCTGCCCGCCGTGTAGAGCCGCAGCGCCTGTTCGCGCGTGGGCGTCTCGTCGGTGCCGCGCATGGCCTTGCCGCTCACCGTCCTGCCGTCGAGCATCCATTGCAGCGCGACGAAGGGGTTGTACGAAGCCACGCGGTGCGCGTCGGTGCCGGCGCCCACGTTCACGCCGGTGCGCAGCGCGCTGCCGATGGGCGGCATGCGGCGCGCCGCGTCGCCGCGCGCTGCAAGCGCGCGGTCGCCCTGGAAGTACATCGCGTCCTGCAGGGTCCAGCCGATGCCCAGCGCCTTCATGCGGGCGAGCGTTTCGGGCGAGGCATCGTCCAGGTGCGCGATCGACCAGCGCAGCTCCTTGATCGGCACTTCGGCATTGAGCTTCTCGTACAGCCCGAGCAGGTGCTCGACCGAGCCGTTCTCCTGCCAGTGGATGGTGACGGCGAGCTTGCGCATCGCCGCCCACTTGATGAGCTCGTAGAACTTCTCCTTCGCGGCCGCGTCGGGAAAATTGTTGTTGTACATCGCGAGCGTCACGCGTTCGCCGAGGCCGTTGAACTTGAGCATGTCGTCGCCGAAGCCCATCGGCAGCATCTGCGTGAGCTCGCGAAACTCCTGCAGCTCGGCGCCGGGCTTCTGCGCGAACACGCTGTAGGCCACGCGCAGCGTCAGCGCCTTCTCGCGCCACAGCTCGAACAGCGCCGCGTACTGCGACGGCGCGATGCTGAAGCCGCCCGGGTCCACGAGGCCGGTGATGCCCAGGCGGTTCAGCTCGCGGAAGAAGGCGCGCGTGCCGGCCAGGTTGTCGTCGTAGGTCGGCTTGGGCAGGTTGTCGAACAGGGCCGAGATGCCGACGATGTCGCCGGTCATCCAGCCCGGCGCGCCGTCCGCCGCGGGCTTCATGCCGGCCGGCAGCGTGCCCGCGGGAACGCCGAGCGCTTCGAGCGCCTTGGGCGTCATCACCACGGCTTCGTAGAACAGCTGCACGTACACCGGATGGTTAGGGGCGGCCTCCTGCAACTCGGCCGCGGTGGGGCGGCGGCGCTCGGCGAACTGCTGCTCGGTCCAGCCGCCGGCCACGATCAGCCAGCCGCCGGGCCGCGCACGCGCGGCCGCGGCACGGATGCGGTCCATGGCTTCGCCGATGCTGCCGGCGCCGATCCAGTTGACCTCGGTCGAATAGCTCAGCGCCGCGCGCACCGCATGCATGTGCGAGTCGATGAGGCCCGGGATCACGGTGCGCCCTCCGGCATCCACCGTGCGCGTGAGCGGGCCCGAGAGCGCGCGCATCTGCCCGGCATTGCCGACCGCCACGATGCGGCCGTCGCGCACGGCCAGCGCCTGCGCGGTGGTGGCGGCGGCGTCGAGCGTGGCGATCTTCGCGTTGGTGACGATCAGGTCGGCCGGCTGGGCCTGCGTTGCGGGCGGCAGCAGCAGTGCGGCCGCCGTGGCCGCCATGAGCAGAGTGCGCAGCATGCTCAATCCACCTTGATGCTGGCTGCCTTGACCACCTGCTGCGCCTTGGCCGTCTCATCCGCAATGAACTTGTTGAACTGCACCGACGGCATCGTGAAGGGCTCGGCGCCGAGCTTGTCGAGGCGCTCCTTGAGTTCGGGCGAGGCCATGATCTTCGCGACCTCGGCCTGCAGGCGGTCCACCACCGGCTGCGGCGTCTTCGCGGGTGCGAAGAGCCCGACCCAGAACAGGTACTCGGAACCCGGCACGCCGGCTTCCACCGTGGTGGGCGCCTCGGGCAGCGCCGGCGAGCGCTTGGCCGTGCCCACGGCCAGCGCCTGCAGCTTGCCGCTCTTGATGAGCGGCAGGGCAGACACCATCGGCGCGAAGAACCAGTCCACGCGCCCGGCCATCACCTCGGTCATGGCCTCGGGCGTGCCGCGGAAGGGCACGTGCTGCGCATCGAGCCCGGCCGCGAGGCGGAACACCTCGGCATTCATGTGCGTGGCCGATCCGTTGCCCGCGGAGCCGTAGTTGAAGCTGCCCGGCCTGGCCTTGACCTTCGCGACCAGGTCCGGCACGTTCGCGAAGTGCGAAGGCGCGGTGACCAGCACGTTGGGCAGGCTTGCCATCGGCGTGATGCCGGTGAAGTCCTTGATCGTGTCGTACGACAGGCCCTTGTAGATCCACGGATTCACGAGATGCCCGGCCGAATGCACCAGCAGCGTGTAGCCGTCGGCCGGCGCCTTGGCCGTGATGGCCGCACCCAGCGTGCCGCCCGCGCCGGGCTTGTTGTCCACCACCACGCTGGTGCCCAGCGCGGGTCCGAGCTTCTCGGCCACGAGCCGCGCGACGATGTCCGTGCCGCTGCCCGCCGTGAAGGGCACCACGAGCTTGATCGGCTGCGTGCCTGGCCAGGCGTTCTGCGCGTGTGCGACGCCGAGCGTGCTGATGGCCGCGAGCGCCGCGGCCAGCGTGAGCGCCTGCCGGCGGCTGCAGGTGTTGAGTGTCTTCTTCATGCGTCTTGTCTCCGTTGATTTGTTTGGTGAGCGATGAATGACTGAAGAGGGCCTATGCGGGCGGCGGCGCGCTGTTCGGCATCACCAGCGCCACCAGCACCGGCCGGTTGCTGCGGTTCTCCAGCTGGCGCTTTTCGCCGGGTGCGAAGCGGCAGCTGTCGTAGGGGCCGAGCACTTCTTCCTGGTGCGCGCCGTCGAGCTCGCCGACCACATGGAGCTGGCCTTCGAGCACGAGGTAGAGCTTTTCCATCGGCGAGCCGTCGAGCCCGGTATGGCCGCCGGGCAGGATCTGGCTCATGCCCATCCACATCTGCGTCGAAGGCCCGGCCTCCTTGCCCTGCAGGCGCAGGCAGCGCATGTCGAAATGATTGGGCGCCTCGTAGTGCGGCGCTTCGCTGAAACGGGTCACGTGCATGGCGGTGTTCCTCGGTTGCTGTTCATCAGGGGCGCAGCACGACGCGGTCGGTGCTGCCCGAGAGCACGAGCCGGTAGGCATCCATCGCTTCGTCGAGCGTGAAGTGCCGCGCCACGGGAAAGGGCTTGAGCGTGCCGCGCTCGAAGCCTTCGCGCATCGCGTCGAGTTGCGCGGTGGAGGCCACGCAGTCCATCGCGAGCGAGTCGATGCCCACGAAGGTGTGCATGCCGCGGTAGAACGCGAAGATGTCGAAGGGCACGGCGCGTTCGTGGGTGGCGATGAAGATCTGCGTCGCGCCCTTGGCCATGGCCTTGTTGGCGGCCTCGAAGTAGGCGCTGCCCACGGTGTTGTAGACGATGTTCGCGCCGCGCCCGCCGGTGAGCTCGCGCACCTGGGCACCCACGTCGGCATGGTGGCGCGCATCGATCACGTCGACCGGCCCGCACGCGAATCCTTCGAACGGACCGGCGCGCCGCTGCACAGCGATCACACGCGCACCGGCCTGCGAGGCCAGCTGCACCGCCGCCTGGCCGACCTTGCCGTTGGCGCCGAGCACCAGCACGGTCTGCCCGGCCTGCGGCATGCCGCTGCGCCTGAAGCCTTCGTAGGCGGTGACGAAGGGCACGCCCACGGCACCGGCCTCGTCCATCGAGATGCCCTGGGGCTTGGCGCGCAGCGCGGTTTCGGGCAGCACGAGATAGCGTGCGTGCGAGCCGTCGCGCGTGATGCCGATGTCGCCGCCCGAGCCATAGACTTCGCGGCCGATCCATTCGCCGGGACCGCTCACCACGGTGCCCGCGAAGTCGCGGCCCGGCGTGCGCGGCCACACGGCTTGCGGCATGAGGCCCAGCGTGGCCTTGACGTCGCTCGGGTTGACCGCGGCGGCGGCGACTTGCACCACGGCGTGTCCGGGGGGCGCGATGGGTTCGGGCTGCGGTGCGGCTTCGAGTTGAAGTGCGTCGAGGTTGGCGGCCTTTTCGTTCACGCGCAGTGTGCGGGAGGTGGGGGGCGTGTCGGTGCTCATGTTGCGGAGTGCTTGTGTTGTTTGGACGTTCTTTTGTTCGGCGCGCTGTTGTTCAGGGCGCGTGCGCGGGCCACCGGGTACTCCCCTTCGCGAATGTCCCCCGGCCTTCGGCCTCCTCCTTGATTTCGCTGCGGGGAGCACCCGATGCCCTGTGCACGCTGGGCGCGGCTGTGGTGCTGGCCGATCAACGACCGCTGTGCATAACGCTCCCGTCGACGGGGTGCCTTGCGCAGCGAAATCAAGGGGGAGGCCGCAGGCCGGAGGACATTCGCGGAGCAAGGTACCCCGTCGGCGGGAGCGCGCCCCGAACAAGGCACCTCGAACACGGCAGAGAAGCAAGTTCCCATCTCCTAGCTCCCCGCACCAGGCAAGCCCAGCATCGCGCGCGCCTCGCGTGGATTGGCCACCTCACCACCCAGGCTCAGCAAGATGTCGCGCGCCTTCGCCACCAGCTGCGCATTGCTCTCCGCCAGCACGCCCTTCTCGAGGTAGATGTTGTCTTCCATGCCCACGCGCACATGGCCGCCCAGCAGCCACGCCTGCGCGACGATCGGGAACTCCATGCGCCCGATGCCGAAGGCGCTCCAGAAGGCGCCGCGCGGCAGCATGTTGCGTGCGTAGAGCAGCGTCTCGGGCGTGGGCGCGAAGCCGTACTTCACACCAAGAACGAAGGTCCACATCGCGGGGCCGTCGAGCGTGCCGTCGGCAATCAGGTCGAGCGCGAGGTTGACGTCACCCGAATCGAATATTTCCAGCTCGGGCTTCACGCCCGCCTCGCGCATCACCTTGGCCATGCGGCGCACGTTCCTCGGCGTGTTCATCACCACGTCGGGGCCCGAGTTCATGGTGTTGAGATCGAGCGAGCACACGTCGGGCCTGATCAGCGCGATGTGTTCCACGCGCTTCTCGGGTGGCAGCAGCGTGGTGCCGGGCGCGGCGATCTTCGGGTCGTCCTCGCTCGGAATGAAGCGCCCGCCGGGGCCGGTCGTGAGGTTGATGACCAGCTCGCGATTGCTGCGCCGAATGCGGTCGACCACCTCGCGGTACAGCTCGACCTCCATCGACGGCTTGCCGGTCTCGGGATGGCGCACGTGGATGTGCACCTGCGCCGCGCCGGCCTCCGCCGCGGCCAGGCATTCGTCGGCGATCTGCACCGGCGTGATCGGCAGGTGCGGCGTCTGCTCGGGCTTCACGAGGTTGCCCGTGACGGCGCAGGTGATGAGGGTCTTGGCGGTGCTCACAGGTGGCGCCCTCCATCGACCACGATGCGCGTGCCGGTGACGAAGCGCATCGTCGTCGCGAGCGCCTCGACCGTCGCGGCCACGTCGTCGGGCTTGCCGATGCGCCCGAGCGGCGTGGTGCTCGCCATCTTGCTGGCGAACTCCGCGCCGCGGCCCGGCACGAAGCCCGATTCGACCGCGCCCGGCGAGACCGACACCACGCGCACCGCCGGCGCCAGCGCCTTGGCCAGCGCATCGCCCACCACGTCGAGCCCGGCCTTGGCCGCGACGTACGCGAGGTTGCTGCCCACGCCGGTGAAGCCCGCGATCGACGAGATGTTGGCGACGAGCCCGTCGCCGCTGTCCTTCAGCATCGGCGCGAAGGCGCGGATGGTCGCGAACACGCCGCGGAAGTTGGCGCGCAGCAGCTCGTCGATGAGTTCGTCGGTCAGCGCATCGAGGTCGCCCGCGGGAACAGGCTGCGTGTGCCCGGCGCTGTTGACCAGGATGTCGCAGCGCCCGTGCGTGGCCTTCACCTCGGCGGCCGCGGCCTGCAGGCTCGGCGTGTCGACGATGTCGGCGCGGATCGCCGTGTGGCGTTGTCCGCTGGCGGAGGGCAGGGCGGCAGCGCGGGCAGCCGCATCGTCGCCCTTGCGGTGCAGGAGCACGCAGGTGGCGCCGAGTGCGGCGAGGCGCGTGGCCGTCGCATAGCCGATGGCGCCAAGGCCGCCGGTGATGACGGCGACCTTGCCGTCGAGTCGGGAAACAGGATCGAAGCTCATGGAATGGAAGGGTGGGTTCAGGGGATGGGAGGACGCGGGAACTTCATCTCGCCGGGCTCGAGCTGGAAGTCGTACTGCAGCGTGGCGCTCTTGCCATCGGGCGCCAGCGCGAAGCACCCGATCAGCCGCCGCGTCACCCCGAAGGTCGGGTCGCTCTCCAGGTTCTGGTCGTCATCGGCGAACACCTGCGTGATCAGCACCTTGTGCCCCGGCTTGCTCACCATGAAGTGCAGGTGCGCGGGCCGGTTGGGGTGGCGCTGCTGCGCGCGCAGCAGCACGCCGCAAGGTCCGTCGGTCGGCACCGGATAGCCGGCCGGCCGCACGCTGTGGAAGTGGAAGCGGCCCTCGGCGTCGGTCGTGAAGCGGCCGCGCAGGTTCATGTCTTCCTGCGCCGGGTCCTGGTTCTCGTACAGGCCGATGGGCGAGGCCTGCCACACGTCGACCGTGGCGCCGGCCACCGGCTGCCCCGTCGCGTCTCGCACCGTGCCCGCCACCGCGAGCGGAAGGCCCGGCGTGCCCGAGCGCGCGATGCTGTCGCCCAACGCGCAGGCCGGCGAGTTCGCGCGCCAGAACGGGCCGAGCAGCGCGGCCGGCGATTCGCCGTGCGGGTCCTGGTTGTTCTGCAGCGCCACCACGGTGGAGATACCGAGGATGTCGGCCGCCAGCACCACCTCGTTCTTTTTCTCGCCCGTGGCCTGGCCGATGGCGACGATGAATTCGAGCGCCTGCTCGAACTCCCCCTCGGTCAGCTTCACCTCCTGGACGAAGGCATGGAGGTGGCGCGTGAGTGCGTTCATCACGGTGCGCAGCCGCGGGTCGGGTGTGCGCTCCATGGCTTCGAGTGCGAAGCCCAGCACCGAGTCGGGGGAGGTGGCGATGTTCATGGGATGTTTCGTCGGGATGTTTGTGCAATCGTTTGCACGATCTTAGTCCAAATCAGCTGAAAGTAAAATGACCCTGTTCGGCGAGTCGATAACGGGGGAAGCCGCTCCCAGCGCCCAGGCCGTACGACAATCGTTTGCACCAATCAGTCCATGAGCACCAGCCCGCCTTCCTCTCCCGTGACCATTCGCGACGTCGCCCGCGCCGCCGGTGTGCATGTGTCGACGGTGTCGCGCGCGCTCAGCCCCGAGAAGCGCTCGCTGATCAGCGACGAGGTGCTGCGCGTGGTGGAAGAGGCCGCGCAGCGCCTGGGCTACCGGCCCAACCGCGCGGCCTCGGCCCTGCGCACGGGCCGCACCCACACCATCGGCGTGCTGGTGCCCGACATCACGAACGCGGTGTTCCCGCCCATCCTGCAGGGCATCGAGGCCAGCGCGGCGGCGCGCGGTTACTTCGTGTTCGTCACCAACGTGGTCGACCCTGCGCTCGCGCGGCCGGTGCTCGAACGCATGCTGGCGCAGCGCGTCGACGGCGTGATCCTGGCCACTGCCACGCGCGACGATCCGCTGGTCGATTTCGTCGCCAGGGCCGGCATGACCGCGGTGCTGGTCAACCGCGCCGACGAAACCGGCCGCCTGCCGGCCGTGGTGAGCGACGACCGGCTTGCGATGAAGCTCGCAGTCGACCACCTCGTGGGCCTGGGCCACAAGCGCATCGCGCACCTTGCAGGGCCGCAGAACATTCCCACCGGCGTGGGTCGCCGCCTGGGCGTGGAGCAGGCGCTGCGCGACCACCGCATGAAGCCGTTCCGCGTGGTCGAGTGCGCGAGCTACAGCCGCGAGGCCGGCGCGGTGGCCATGCAGCAGATGCTCGAAGCCGGTCCTCCCCCGCAGGCCGTGGTGTGCTGCAACGATCTCGTGGCGCTGGGCGCCTACGATGCGCTGCGCCGGGCCGGCCTGCGCGTGCCGAAGGACATCTCGGTCACCGGCCACAACGACATGCCGCTGGTCGACATGGTCGACCCGCCGCTCACCACCATCCGCCTGCCGCACCGCGAACTCGGCTGGCGTGCGGCCGAGATGCTGTTCGAGGAGATCGACGGCCGCGCGATGTCGGCATCGACCGTGGTGCTGCGGCCCGAACTCGTGGTGCGCAAGTCGACCGGTGCGCCGGCCGCGCGCTGACTAGCCGGACCGGCGCACGGTTTTCTTGCGCGCCGCCGGCCGCCGCGGCGGCTTCGCTTCGAGCACCAGCTCGGCCGGCAGCGTGTCGTTCCACGATTCGGTGAAGTACGCACGGTCGCTCGGCACCAGCTGCGGCAATGCTTCTCGCAGCAAAGCCAGCGACTGCTCGGCCGCCTTCAGGTCGCCCACGTGCGCCGCGTACCAGGCGTGCTCGAACAGCAGGCTGCAATGCTGCAGGCCGGGGTAGCGCCGCCGGCCCGCCTGGTGGTCGGCCAGCCGTGCCTGCGCCACCTCGACCCAGCGCGCGGGCCAGTGCGCGGCATCGAAGGCGTCCGCGAGCGGCCCGGCGAGCTGCGAGATCGCGGCCGGGTCCAGCGGCTTCTGCGCGCGGAACTGCGCGAGCGCGGGCTGCGGTTCGGGCCGGCAGTGGCCGCGCGCGATGCGCATCAGGTAGATCGCGTTCCAGGCCGAGCGGCCCTGGCCGTCGGTGTGGCCGCAGAGCCATTCGCTGAAGGCGATCCACTGCACCGCGCGGCGCGTGGTGTCGGCATGCCCGTCGTGCGCGAGCGCCGGCAGGTCGGACAGGCCCACGCGGTCGAACAGCCATGCGGCCATGCCCATGTTGGCGGCCACGTGCTGCGCCGCGTCGAGGGAGTGCGATTCGAAGGCGGCGGCCAGGGCTTCGCCGAAGCGCTGCAACGACTCTTCGGCGAGCGCTGCGGCCGTTGGCTTGTCGTCGGCGGAGAGCCCCAGCGCGCGCGAGCGGCACACCAGCGCCCAGAGGTTGCACCATTCGAAGCGCACGTCGGGGTGGTGCCGCAGCACCAGGCCGCGCGCCGCATCGTTCGCCATGCCGCCCAGCAGCGACTGCGCGAGCGGCAGGTCGCGTGCGGTATAGGCGCACCAGGCCGAGACGATGCACTCCATCGCGCCCAGGTAGTCGTTGCCCGCCACATGGTGGGCGAGCCGCTGCTTCTTGAGCGCCTGCAGGCGGCGGCGCGCCTGCTCGTTGTCGCCGAGGCGGCGCCACAGCATCGCCTCGTTGAGCGTGACCAGCGCGCGCTGGAAATCGGTGGCGGCGAGTGTGCCGGCGAGGCGGATCGACTCCAGCGCACTGGCCGGCGATCCGGCCGTGCTGCCACCCGCCACCGGCGCCATGAGCCGGCCTTGCCTTGCCGCCTGCTGGGAGGCCACCAGCTGCTTCCAGAACGCGGCGTCCTGCAGGTGCACGGCATCGGGCGGCGGCGAGCCGGGCTCGGCCGTGCGGGCCTTGCGTGAGCGCAGCCCCAGGAAAGAAGCCACCTCGGCGGCCGTCGCCGCGCGTCCGCTCACCAGCATGCGCACGCGGCGGGCTTCGGCGGGCGGCAGCCAGAAGGGCCCCTGGCTGCGTCGCTCGGCGTTCAGGAAGCGCGGCTCGCGCTGCGTGTCCTCGCCCCAGCCGACCTCGATGTTCCAGGCCTTGAAGTCGCGGAACGCGCGGCTCACGACCATGCGCAGCGTGCTCGCGTCGGAGACTTCGCCGCGCAGGTCGGCCAGCCGCACGAGGCCGCCTTCGGCATCGTGCGCGTGCTTCATGCGTGCGAGCAGCCAGAGCGACTGGAACGCCGCGCGCTGGCCGTTGGCCGATTGCGGCGAGGTGAGTTCGATGGACAGCGGGGTGAGGGTGGCGATTTGGGGCACGCCCCGGATTGAACCTCAAATTCGGTCGTCAGCGATGCCGATCGAGCAGCCCGGCCACCTCGCTGCGGCCGATGCCCAGGTCGCGCAGCTCGTGCTCGCTCATGCCAGCCAGATGCCGGGCGTCCGTGTGGGCGCGGCGGCGCTCTGCAGCGCGGCGGCGCCAGCTGCGCAGGGCATGCATCAGGCGTTGATGAAAAGGCGAGTGCGTCGGCGCGGTCACGATGGGCTCCTTGTTGGGAGCGCTCATCTTGCGGCGAGGCATGCTATTGTGGAAGTTGAGATTCCTGACACCTTCAATCAGCATTCCTGATGCGACAGCTCAACCTCGACCAACTCCGCACGCTCATTGCCATCGCCGACCTCGGCACCTTCTCGGCGGCGGCCAAGGCGCTGCACCTCGCGCAGCCCACGGTGAGCCTGCACATCAGCGAACTCGAATCGCGGCTGGGCGCGCCGCTGGTGGTGCGCGGCAACCGCCGCGTCACGCCCACGGCCGCCGGCGCGGCACTGGTCGAACGCGGGCGCAAGCTGCTGCGCGACACAGACGACGCCGTCGAAGCCGTCAAGCGCCAGGCCGAAGGCCGCACGGGCCGCGTGCGGCTCGGCACTTCCACCGGCGTGGTGGTCGACCTGCTGCCGCAGGTGCTTGAAGCGCTGGGCGCCCGGCATGCGGGCATCGACGTGGAGGTCAGCATCCTCGGCTCGTACGAGGCGATGGCGCGGCTGGCCGCCGGCACGCTCGACGTCGGGCTGGTGGCCATGCCGCAGCCGCCGCTGCGCGACCTGGTCGTCACGCCCTGGCGCGACCAGGCCATGATGGCCTTCGTGCCGCAGCGCTGGAAGGCACCGAAGCGCGTCACGCCGGCCTGGCTGGCCGCGCAGCCGCTGATCTTCAACGACGCCAGCACCCACATGTACCGGCTCTCGATGGAGTGGTTCGCTGCGGCCGGCTTCGCGCCGCGTGCGCGCATCGAGCTCAACTACGACGCCGCGATCCGCAGCCTGGTGGCCGCCGGCTACGGCGCCGCGCTGCTGCCGCTGCAGCAGACCACGGATGCGGCTCTGAACGAGCGCATGCAGATCCTGCCGATCGCGCCCAGGCTCACGCGCCGCTTGGGCATCGCACACCGCCTGCCCGGCATGCTCGACGGTGCGACGCAGAGCGTGCTGAAGGTGCTGACGACGTTTCGCCAGCTCTGATTCTTCAATTCTGGCCGGGTCTGCGCGCGCCGAGCGAAAGAATTTCGTTGGCGTTGACGATGGCCGCGGCGATTTCTTCCATGGTCGTGCGCTTGCTCATCGCCTGGTCGCGGATCAGGTCGTGTGCCTGCCCTTCGGAAACGCTGTGTGTCTTCATGAGAATGCTCTTGGCTTCGGCGAGCTGCCGTACACCGAGCAGCTTGGCCTCGACCTTGCGCAGGCGCCGCGCGAGCGAACGGCTTTCCTTGTGCGCCTCGCGCGCCACCACCAGTGCAGAGAGCAACCCGAAGGAGCGCACCGGCGAGGGAAGCACCGCCTTGGCGCCGATCTCCAGCACGGCCTCGACGATGGTCGGATTCTCGTAGGTCACCACGGCGATGATGGCGGGCGCTTCTTCGCTCTGGGTCCATTCGAAGCGCAGGTTGATGAAGTCGGGCTGCACCGCCATGAAGGCCACGTCGATGCCCTCGGGAAGCACCTGCACCGGCGGCCAGAAGGCCTGCACCTGGCAGCCGATGCGCTGCAGTTGCTGCGTGATGTGTCGGCCGTCGGCGTCGTCAGGGTGGATCACCGCGATCTTCAGCAGGCGCAGCTCTTTCAGCTGCGGCGGCGTCACCCGCAGGGTGTGTCGCTTGGGGGCGGCGTCGTCCATCCTAGAGCTCCAGCGTATCGAGCCTGGCCGTCCAGTCGCCCAGCGAGTGAGTGACCAGATAAGGATCGGGGTACACCGCGCGCGTCGCCTGCCGAACGATGGTGAACTGCCCGTGCGCATCGACCCGCCCGATGCGCGGGTAAAGGCAGGTGTGATGGTTCGCCGGATCGATCTTCACGCGCCCCTGCGGCGCATCGAACTCGCTGCCCAGGATGTGCGGCAGGATCTCCGCAATGCCGTCGCTGCCCGATTGGCGGAACGCATTGGCGAAGATGTGCATCTGGAAATACGAGGCCTCCCAGCACAGGTTGGGCACGCAGCCGTCGCCGAAGCGTTCGCGCAGCCGCGCGAGGCAGCGCCGGTTGGCGGCCGAGTCGATCGACTGGAAATACGGCGCCGCGGTGAAGTGCCCCGTGGCCACGCCAGGCCCCATCTGCGAGATCTCGGCCTCCGATGTGGTGAGGCTCGAGATCGGCATCGTCTTCGGATCGAAGCCCGCTTCCGCGTACGCGCGGTAGAGGCTCGCCGTGGAGTCACCCACCACGGTCGAGAAGATGAAGTCGGGCCGCTTGTGGCGGATGTCGTCCATGATCGCGCGGTAGTCCTTTTCGGTGGCGTCGAGCGCCACGTAGCGCTCGCCGAGTTTCTCGCTGCCGGGACGCTGCATCACCAGCTCGCCCATGATGCGGTTCGACTCGTAGGGATAGATGTAGTCGGAGCCGATCAGGTAGACGCGCGAACCGAAGTTCGTGGTCATGAACTCCGCCAGCTGCACGCTGTTCTGATTGGGTGCGGCGCCGGTGTAGATGACGTTGCCCGAGTACTCGAAGCCCTCGTAGAGCGTGGGGTAGAACAGCAGCTTGTTCCATTTCTCGATCACCGGGATCACGGCCTTGCGGCTGCTCGACATGTAGCACCCGAAGATCACATTGACACGGTCCTGCACGATCAGCTTCTCGGCCAGCTGGGCGTAGCGCGCAGGGTTGGATTGCGGGTCGTAGCGCACCGCCACGATCTCGCGGCCGTCGACGCCGCCGGCTTCGTTGATTTCCTCGATGGCGAGCAGCGCGCCCTGCAGCTGCGACAGCCCGATCGTCGAAGTGACGCCGGTTTCCGAGTACAGGATGCCAACGCGAATGGGGTCCTTGTCAGCCACGGGGGTGTCTCCTGGATGTGTGAACCATCATTCTCCTCAGTTTGCGGCGGCCAGCCGCGCGCTCATGCGCGCGAGCCGCGCGGGCAGGCTGCGTGCGTCGTCGGCGATGCAATAGTTGCGCCAGCCGAAGATCCGGCGCACATACGCGTCGGCTGCGCCATCGACCGCGATGCAGGCCGTGCGCACGCCGGCTTCGCGCGCTTCGGCGACGGCCATGCGGGCGTCTTCGATCAGGTACTTGGGGTCGTGCACGTCGATGTCGGAAGGCGCGCCGTCGGTTACGAGCAATATCGCGCGCTGGCCTGAAGGCTCGGCGCGCAGGTGCGATGCGGCATGGCGCAGCGCGGCGCCGATGCGTGTGGAGTAGCGGCCGCGCACCGCGCCGACCACGGCACGCAATGGCGCTTCGAGCGGCCTGCCGAATTCCAGCAGGCGGTAGTAGTAGACCTCTGCGCGTGTGTTGGACGAGAAGCCGTGGATGGCGAACCGGTCGGCGCCGCGTGCGTTTGAGTCGGCCAGCAGCAGCGCGGCCTGCTTTTCGATGTCGAGCAGCGAACGCGCACCGCCATGGACGGGGTCGTTCGCCGATTCCGACAGGTCGAGCAGCACCAGCACGCTGCTCGGGCGCGGCGCCTTGCCGGGGCGCATGAAGAGGCGCGGATCGGGGCGCAGCCGCAGGCGGCGGTCGACCAGTACCTCGATGGCGGCGTTCAGGTCGACGTCGTCGCCTTCCCATTGGCGGCGCAGGCGATGGGTGCGGTCGAGCTGACGGGCGCGGGGCAGCGCGAGCGGGGTCATGCGCTCGGTGGTGTTGCTGGCTGCCGCTTGTTGTTCACGCACCGGCAAGAGACCCTGCCATGCCGGAAGCTTCTCGATCACCGTGCACCAGCCGGGCCGCAGGCGTTCGAGCTTGCGGTCCCATTCGGGGTAGCTGTAGCGGCCCAGCTCCAGTTCGTCGGCGCCTTCGGGCAACGGGCCATCGCTTTGATTCGCAGCATCGGTATCGGTCGGCGGTGGCGGCCGGGCACTCGACTGCTGCAGCGCGATGGCTTCGTCGGGCGGCGTTTCGGCCTCGCCGAAATCCCACAAATAGCTGTTGTCGTCGCGGTACGGCGCCGGCACTGCGTAGTGCTGCGGATCGAAGCGCACGCGCATCTGGCCGAGGTCGTTGGCCAGGATCGACGCGATCGTACGGAAGGCGTCGCAGTCTTCCAGCCCCGCAGAGGCGACGGTCTCGTCGAACAGGCGGCGCGCCTTGTTGACCCAGTGGTTGTCGTCCTGCCACGCGGGCAGCATCAGCATGCGGTCCATGCGCGAGACGAGCGCCGCAAAGCCCAGGTCGAGCGGGTCGGGCGCGGGCGCGAGCGATCCGGCGAACCAGCCGTGCACCCCGGGGAAGTCGCGGCACAGCAGCCGCTCGACGCGTGCGTCCTCGATGGCAGAGACGATGGCGATGCCCATCGGCTTGAGCGTGCGCGCGGGCCGGGCGGGCTGGGAGTGGCGCAGGTGCGCGACCGCATGGGCCACCATGGCGAAGCGCAGTCGCTCACCGTCGCTGCTGTCGTCGTCCTGCGCAGGGAGCAGCAGCCGCTTGCCCACCAGCACCGCTCTCGTGCCTGCGCTGCCTTCGAGCGGCTGCACCTCGACGTCGACACCCACCAGCCCACGGGCGAGCAGGGCCAGTGCGGCGTATCTGTCTTTCATCCGAACTGGGCTGCGACGAAGCCCTGCAGCGCGCTGGCCATGTCGGGGTCATCGGTGAGGGCGCGCGTCATCGTCATCTCGCAGCTGTCGCGCGGTGACACGCCGTCGCGGATCAGCACGCCCGCGTAGATCAGCATGCGCGTCGACACGCCCTCGTCGAGCCCGCGGTGCTTGAGCTCGCGCGAGCAGCGCGCAATGGCCACCAGCTTCGCGGCCAGGTCGAGCCCGACCGCGGCCTCGTGTGCGACGATTTCCGCTTCGAGGCCGCTGTCGGGGTAGTCGAACTCCAGCGCCGCGAAACGCTGCCGTGTCGAGGGCTTCATGTCTTTCGCGCTGCTCTGGTAGCCGGGGTTGTACGAGACCACCAGCTGGAAGTCGGGGTGCGCGCGCACCAGTTCGCCCTTCTTGTCGAGCGGAAGGATGCGGCGCGCGTCGGTCAGCGGGTGGATCACCACGGTGGTGTCCTGCCGGGCCTCCACCACCTCGTCGAGGTAGCAGATGCCGCCGTGGCGCACCGCCAGCGTCAACGGGCCGTCGTGCCAGGCCGTGCCGTTTGCATCGAGCAGGTAGCGCCCCACGAGATCGGAGGCCGTCATGTCCTCGTTGCACGCCAGCGTGACCAGCGGCCGTCCGAGCGACCACGCCATGTGCTCCACGAAGCGGGTCTTGCCGCAGCCGGTCGGGCCCTTCAGGATCAGCGGCATGCGGTGGCGGTAGGCCTGTTCATAGAGCGCCACTTCGTTGCCCGCGGGCCGGTAGAAGGGCTCGGTCTCGATGCGGTAGCTGGCGAGCGGATCGGCGCAACGGGGTAAGGCGGCGTTCATGGCGTGGCGAGCAGTTCCTTGAGGGCGGCGTCGATGAAGCGGGTGTCGACCGGGCTGCTGCCGCCGCCGGCAAAGTGGCCCCACACGCCCGGGATCGGGCGGCACTCGGCGTTCGGCATGTGCGACACCTCCCATTCGTTGTCGGCCACGGGAAAGTACAGGTCGCGCTCGGCCGGCATCACGATGGCGCGCGCCTTGATGGCGCCCAGCGCTTTCTTGAAGTCGCCCTTGAACACCGGGTTGTCGCTGATGTCGCCGTGCTGCCACGACCACAGCATCGCGAGCAGGTTGTTCGCGTCCTTCTGCAAAAAGAAGCCTTCCCAGAAGCCGACCAGGAAGTCTTCGAGCGAGCTGAAGCCCAGCTCGCGCCACAGCTCCCGCATGTAGAAGGGCTGCGACAGTCCCCAGCCTGCGTACACGCGGCCCACCGCCCGCAAGCCCTTGCTCGGCGGCGTGCTGTACCAGCCGCCGTTCCACGCCGCGTCGGCCGTGAGCGCGGCCTTCACGCCTTCCAGAAACACGATGTTGTGCGGCGCCGTCTTCGCCGAGCCGCAGAACGGCGCGATGCGCTGCACCATGTCGGAGTACAGGCAGCCCCACTGGTTGGTCTGCTGCGCACCCATCGACCAGCCTGTGACCAGCGCGATGCGTTCGATGCCGAACTTCTCCGTGACCAGGCGGTGCTGCAGCCGGACGTTGTCATAGAGAGTGATGTCCGGAAAGCGCGACAGGTTGTACGGCTCGGGCGTGTTGCTGGGCGACGAAGAGAGGCCGTTGCCCAGCATGTTCGGCACGATGATGAAGTACTTGTCGGGGTCGAGCGCCATGCCCGGGCCGATCAGCCACTCGTTGTCGTAGTGTTGGCCCGAGTACCAGGTCGGGTAGACGATCACATTGCTCTTGTCGGCGTCGAGCTTGCCGTAGGTCTTGTAGGCAAGCCTGGCATTGCGCAGCGTCGCGCCGCGTTGCAGGGGCACGTCGCCGAGGTCGAAGATTTCGTAGTCCATGGTCGTTGTCGCTTTCGAATGAGGTGTTCAGTTCTTGATGGACGGCGCGGCCGCCGCCACCGGCGCGCCGCTGCCGATGTGGAGCACGAAGTAGCAGGCGCCCGCCGCAATGAAGGCCGCCACCGCCGTCGACAGCTGCGGTGCCATCGTCTCGGTGGCATAGGCCACCAGCGAGCCCACGCCCCAGGCGATGAAGGCGCGCGGGCGCCAGTCGGCACCGATGGCGGCACCGATGGCGGCACCGGGCCGCACGAAGTACAGGTCGGCGATCAGGATGGCGCCGATGGGCGGCACCAGGATGCCCAGCAGTGACAGCCACGGAATGAACAGAGCCCACACGTTGGCCGCCGCAATCGCGATGCCCACGGCCGCGAGCACCACGGCGAACACGCGCATGCGCCCGTTGCCGATGCGCGACCAGCCCACCGCCGAGTTGTAGAGGCAGTGCGCGCACACCGAGCCCAGGTTGCACAGCAGGAACACGAAGGCCACCACGGCCAGCCACGGCGCGTTCTGCGCGAGCAGGTAGCCGAACATGTTGTCCAGGCCGAAGGGCTGCGGTTGCGGCAGTGCCAGTGCGGCCGTCATGACGCCGCCGACCAGCATCGCGACCAGGTTGGCCACCGGAAAGGCGCAGGCCGTGGCAATCAGCGAGCTCTTGCGGTCGGCGGCCCAGCGGTTGAAGTCGGCCGTGACCGTGCCCGCATCGATGAACAGCGCCACCACGATGGTCAGGCCGATGCCGAAGGACATCGGCAGCGCCGGCTGCGTGCCGGCGTACGACAGCACCTTGTCCCAGCCGGCGGCACCGGCCGAGTGCAGCACCACCCAGCCGCCCAGTACCACGAACAGCGGCACCGACACCATGCCGATCCAGTGCAGGCCGCGAATCCCGACGAAGGTGATGCCCAGGTACAGCACGCCCGCCGCAATCGTCATCGTCAGGTAGTCGAACTTGAAGGCCGTGTGCATCAGGTTGCCCGTGATGCCCGTCTGCACCGCATACCAGCCCAGCAGCAGGGTCGACAGCAGGCCCGAGGCGAACACGTAGCCCTTCCTGCCGAAGCTGGCGCTGGCCAGCAGCGCGAAGTTGTGGCCGCGCGCCGTGCCCAGCGCGCCCAGCGACCCCACGTACGCGAACATCAGCAGGTTGCCCACGATCATCGCGAGCAGTGCGGACTGGAAGCCCATGCCCGCCACCAGGATGGAGCCGGTCATGGCCCCCGTGATGATCATCGGGAACCCGAGCCACACCATCGAGACCGAGAAGGTGCTGCGCCGCTTCGAGAGCGGAACCGGGTCGTGCTCGTACTCGTCGCCGAGTACCTTGTCGTCGACATGCGTCTGACTCATGGCATACCTCTTTTTCTTGCGACTGTTCAGCGGTGCCGGGCCGGCTCGTTCGGAATGCCCTCGATCGGGCATTCGGGCGTGCCGACGGTGCTGCGTGTGAACGACTCCACCATCTCGCGCGTGCCCTCGGGGTCATTGATCCACTGCGTGTAGAAGTTGTAGGGGCAGGCCGCCACGCCCTTGTCGCCGTCGCCCGAATTGATGGTGCCGGTGTAGCCGCGGTGCACCAGCTTGAACAGGTGGTTCTGCGACTGGCCGTTCTTGCGCGCGTCGCGGATCAGGCCCATCGAGAGTTCGGCGTAGTTGATGCCCATTTCTTCCTCGCCGCATTCCCCGAGCGTGCGGCCGTCGAAGCCGATGAGCGCGGAGTGGCCGAAGTACGAGTACACGCCGTCGAAGCCCGCCGCGTTGGCCACCGCCACGTAGGTGTTGTTCATGAAGGCCATGGCCTTGGACACCAGGATCTGCTGTTCCTTGGCCGGGTACATGTAGCCCTGGCAGCGGATGATGAGTTCGGCGCCGCGCATCGCGCAGTCGCGCCAGATCTCGGGGTAGTTGCCGTCGTCGCAGATGATCAGGCTCATCTTCATGCCCTTGGGGCCTTCGCTCACGTAGGTGCAGTCGCCCGGGTACCAGCCCTCGATGGGCACCCACGGCATGATCTTCCTGTACTTCTGGACGATCTCGCCCTGGTTGTTCATGAGGATCAGCGTGTTGTAGGGCGCCTTGTTCGGGTGCTCTTCATGGCGCTCGCCGGTCAGCGAGAACACGCCCCACACGTTGGCGCGGCGGCAGGCGTCCGCGAAGATCGCGGTCTCCTCGCCGGGCACCGCGGCGGCGGTGTCGTACATCTCCTTTGCGTCGTACATGATCCCGTGCGTGGAGTACTCGGGAAAGATCACCAGGTCCATGCCCGGCAGGCCCTTCTTCATGCCGACCAGCATTTCGCCGATCTTGCGGGCGTTGTCCAGCACCTCGGCCTTGGTGTGCAGGCGGGGCATCTTGTAGTTGACGACCGCGACGCCAACGCAATCGTTGCTGCTCGAAATATCACCATGTCTCATGACGTTGCTCCTGGAGGGGGTTGAGGGAAAAAAGGTTTTTGGGGGTGAAGGTGCGCAGCAGGTTCATTCGTACCTTCACACAGTCAGGAAGGATCGGACCTTGTCCTGGTCGAGCGTGGCGCGCGCCTCGTCGTGCACGATGCAGCCGCGGTCGATGACGAGAAAGCGGTCGGCCAGCTCGAGCGCGAAGCTCAGCACCTGCTCCGACACCACGATGGCGAAGCCGCGCTCGGCGCGCAGCACGTTCAGCGTCTGCGCGATCTCCTTGATGATCGAAGGCTGGATGCCCTCGGTGGGTTCGTCCAGGATCAGCACCTTGGGCTCCGAGATCAGTGCGCGCGCGATCGCCAGCATCTGCTGCTGACCGCCCGAGAGGTTGCCGGCGCGGCGCTGCCTCATGTCCTTGAGCACGGGGAAGAACTTGTAGAGGTACTCGGGCACCGTGCGGTGGCCCGACTTCGCGGCGCCCGAGAGGATGTTCTGCTCCACCGTGAGGAACGGAAACACCATGCGCCCCTGTGGCACGAACGCCAGGCCCTGCGCCACGCGCTGGTAGCTGGGCAGCTTCGTGAGTTCGGCGCCGCCCAGGCGGATGCTGCCGCCGCGCGCGGGCAAAAGGCCGATGAGCGACTTCAGCAGCGTGGTCTTGCCCATGCCGTTGCGGCCCATGACGGCGACCGCCTCGTCGGCCGCGACGTGCAGCGACACATCGCGGATGACGTGCGACTCGCCATACGCCACGTTGAGTTCGGAGACTTCGAGCATCTGAATTTCTCCTTCTCTCAGTGGCCGAGGTACACGTCGATCACGCACGGGTCGGCATGCACCTGCGCGGCCGTGCCTTCGCTCAGCAGCTTGCCCTGGTGCAGCACGGTCACGCGGTGCGCGATGCGCTTGACGAAATCCATGTCATGCTCGATCACGACCACCGACTTGCCCGTCGAGATGCGCCGCAGCAGGTCGCCCGTCTGTTCGCGCTCGCGCGGGCTCATGCCGGCCACGGGCTCGTCGAGCAGCAGCAACTCGGGCTCCTGCATCAGCAGCATCCCGATTTCGAGCCACTGCTTCTGCCCGTGGCTGAGCTGCCCGGCGCGGTGGCCGAGCCGCTCGCTCAGGAAGACCTGCTCGGCCATCGCGTCGATGCGCTCGCGCAGCGCGGGCGTGCGGCGGAATGTCAGCGACTGCAGCAGGCCGTGCATGCGCGGCAGCGAGATCTCGAAGTTCTCCAGCACCGTGAGGTCTTCGTAGACCGAAGGCGTCTGGAACTTGCGGCCCACTCCGGCCCGCACGATCTCGTACTCGTTCAGGCGGCCGAGGTCCTGGCCGTTGAACAACACGCGGCCTGCGCTCGGCCGGGTCTTGCCGCAGATCATGTCGAGCAGCGTGGTCTTGCCTGCGCCGTTCGGGCCGATGATCACGCGCAGCTCGTTGCGCTCGACGACAAGGCTCAGGCCGTCCACCGCCTTGAAGCCGTCGAAGGACACCGTGAGGTCTTCGACACGCAGGATCTGCTCGCTCGAAGACGAGAACCCGGTGGCTGCCTGCGGCATGCCGGTGTTGGGCAGCGTCATGGTGGTGGCGTTCATCGTGCTGCCTCCGCACCGTGACGACGCGCCAGCAGCTTCTCGCCCAGGCCGGCAAGGCCGTTCGGCATCGCCCACACCACGAGGATGAACACCGCACCCAGGAAGTACAGCCAGCCCTCGGGGAAGGTCTCCGACAGGTACGACTTGAGAAAGCCAATCAACAGCGCACCGATCACCGCACCCGGAATCGACAGCCTCCCGCCGACCGCTGCGTAGATCACCATCTCGACCGAGGCGACCACGCCGATCACGCCCGGTGCGATCAGCCCCACCTGCAGGCTGTAGAAGGCCCCGCCGATGGCCGACAGCATCGCAGCCGCCGCGAAGACAAAGGCCTTCATGTGCGCGGTGTTGTAGCCGCTGAAGCGCACGCGGTCTTCCCGGTCGCGGATGGCGATGAGGATCTTGCCGAAGCGGCTGCGCACGATCACGAGCGACACCGCCATCACGAGCGCGATGGCCAGCACTTCGATGAAGTACATGACGCGCTTGGCATCGTCGCCTGCGATGTCCAGGCCCAGCAGCGTGCGGAAATCGGTGATGCCATTGGCGCCGCCGGTGTCGCCCTGCTGGCCGACGACCACCACGGTGAGCGTGAGCGCCAGCGACAGCGTGACGATGGCGAAGTACACGCCGCTCACACGCCGCTTGAAGATCGCATACGAGAACACATACGCCAGCACGGCAGGAATCACGAGGATGCCCACCACCGTCCAGCCCAGCGAGTGGAACGGCTGCCACCACGCCGGCAGCTGCTCGACGCTGCTCCACACCATGAAGTCCGGCAGCTCGGGCGCCGAGGCTTCCAGCTTGAGAAACATCGCCATCATGTAGCCGCCGAGGCCGAAGAACATGCCCTGGCCCAGGCTCAGCACGCCGCCGTAGCCCCAGGTGAGCACCACACCGATCGCGACGAATGCAAAGGCCAGGTATTTGCTGATGAGGTTCAGGCGGAACGGATCGAGCGTGAGTGGCAGCACCACGGCCAGCAGCAGCAACACGGCAGCCAGTCCGACGAGGTCGCTCTTGCGTTGGGGAGAAAGCTTCTTCATGCCCATGCCGTCAGCTCCTCGACCGCGTTGCGAACAGTCCGTTGGGCCGGAAGTACAGCACCGCGATCACCAGCAGCAAAATGGTGGCCTTGGCCATCGATCCGCTCATCAGGTACTCGAGCCAGGTCTGCGACTGCGCGATGGCAAAGCCCGAAAGCGCGGTGCCAACCAGGCTCTGCACGCCGCCGAACACCACCACGATGAACGAGTCGACGATGTAGAGTTGACCGGTGCCCGGGTTGGTCGAGCCGATCATCGTGAACACCGCGCCCGCGATGCCCGCGAGCCCGGAGCCCAGCGCGAAGGTCATCGCATCGACACGGTGCGTGTCGATGCCCACCGCGCCGGCAATGGCGCGGTTCTGCGTCACTGCGCGCACCTTCAGTCCCCACGAGGTGCGGTAGAGCAGCAGGTACACGCCGATGGCGACGATGGCCGTCAGCCCCACGATGAAGATGCGCGTGAGCGGCAGCTGGATGCCCGGAGTCGGCTCCCACGCCCCCGCGAGCCACGAGGCCAGCGGCACGCTCACTTCCTGCGCGCCGAAGATGGAGCGGTAGGCCTGCTGCAGCATCAGGCTCAGGCCCCAGGTCGCGAGCAGGGTGTCGAGTGGCCGCTCGTAGAAGAAGCGGATGAACCCGCGCTCCAGCACATAGCCGAACGCGAAGGTCACGGCAAACGCGAACGGGATCGCGGCGAACAGGTAGAGGTCCATCCAGCCCGGCGCGAAGTGCGCGAAGAAGCGTGCCGCCAGGTAGGTCATGTAGGCGCCTAGCGCCATCAGCTCGCCGTGCGCCATGTTGATGACGCCCATCAGGCCGAAGACGATGGCCAGCCCGATGGCCATCAGGAGCAGGATGGTGAACAGGCTCACGCCGTTGAACACCTGCATCACCGCGATGTCGAAGTTCATCGGGGTCAGACCTTCGGGAAGGGGTTGGGCTCGACCAGCTGCGGCGATTCCCACACGATGTCGAACTGGCCGTCGGGCCGTGCGCGGCCCACGCGCACCTTCTTCCACACGTGGTGGTTGGTGGCGTGCACGCGCACCGTGCCTTCGGGTGCCTCGATCTCCACGCCCGCTGTGGCGGCCGTGACCTTGTCGACGTCGAAGGACTTGGCCTTCTCGACCGCGAGCTTCCAGAGGTACACGCAGTTGTAGGCCACCTCCATTGGGTCGCCGATCACGCGGTCCTGCCCGTACTTGGCCTTGAAGGCCTTCACGAACTTCTCGTTGGCCGGCGACTTGATGCTCTGGAAGTAGCCCATGCAGGCGTAGTAGCCCGCGGCGTTGTCCTTGCCGATGCCGTCGATTTCATTCTCGGACACCACGGTCGACAGCAGCACCTGCTTGCTGCCGTCGAGGCCCGCCGCGCGCAGCTGCTTGTAGAAAGCCACGTTGGAGCCGCCCACCACCGTGCTGTAGATGCAGTCGGGCTTGGCGGCCTTGATCTTGTTGATGATCGACGAGAACTCGGTGTGGCCCAGCGGCGCATATTCTTCGCCGAGCACCTTGCCGCCGGCCGAGGCAATGGCGGGCTTGGCGATCTTGTTGCAGGTGCGCGGGTAGATGTAGTCGGAGCCCACGAGAAAGAAGCTCTTGCCCTTCTCGCGCGCCATCCATTCGACCGCCGCGATGACCGACTGCGTGGCTTCCTGCGAGGGGTAGAACACGCGCTTGTCCTGCTCCTGGCCCTCGTAGTAGGTCGGGTAGAAGAGGAGGCCCTTGGCCTGGTTGAGCACCGGCAGCAGCGCCTTGCGCGACGCCGAGGTGTAGCAGCCGATGATGGCGGCGACCTTGTCGCGCTCCAGCAGCTTGCGCGCCTTTTCAGCGAACACCGGGTTCTCGCTGGCGCCGTCTTCGACCACCGCCTCGATCTTCTTGCCCAGCACGCCGCCGGCGGCATTGATCTCCTCGATGGCCAGTTTTTCGGCATCGACCAGCGAGGCCTCGGCGATGGCGATGGTGCCCGAGAGCGAATGCAGCAGCCCGAGCTTCACGGTGGCGCCATCCTGCGCGGCCGCCAACCTGGCAACGCCGCCCGCGGCGCCCAGCACGATCATCGAGCCGCCGGTCTTCACGATCTGGCGGCGATTGAAGGGGTTCGTCATGTCAAATTCCTTTGCTTTGGTTTTGTGCGAGTCATCAGGAACATCCGACCTTCGGCCGCCGTGCGTGGGGTGTCTCCTCCCGCGGCGCGGCGCCTGCAAACGAGCGCTGTGCTGCCAGTGCTTTCTCTCCGGGCAAAGCTCCGCCCCCGGATGGCGCGCATCCGTTTTGAAAAGGCTTCGTTGCGACCGAAAAACAAAAAAGCCCGAACCGGTGTTGAAACCGATTCGGGCTTTATTGCCCGACACCTCGCTGGCAGCACTGGCAGCGGGCGTCGTATGAATGAAGGACTGATAACGATTGCTCGTTGGGGCGGATTCTTCTCAACTCACCCCTGCGTGAACATACGTTCTTTCGCTGATTGGCGGATACGCAGAACGTGTGGTATTCGCGCGCACACCGCTGCGGCGCCGCTGGTTAGCGCGGGCGGGCGAAGTCGGCTTCGATCCAGCTGGTGGCGCTGCCGGACGTAAGCTTGAAGGCAGGCGAGACGCTGACGCTCGCGAGCTCGCTGTCGTCTTCGTCGTCATGTGCGCTCAGCATGGCCGAGGGGTTGTCCTCGTCGGGCACGATGGCGAGCGACACGCGAATGCGCCGGCCGCCCTGCGCCGTCACGGTCACGCTCTTGTTGAGCGTGGCGTGCAGCTGCTGCTCGTGGCGGCGAATCACCTCGGCGGCGGTCTTCACCAGGGTGGAGAAGGCGGGCCCGTCGAGCGGCTTCGGGTTCTTCTTGTCGCGGCCCATGGTCCAGGGGCCGACCAGCGCCGGTTCGGGGTCGCCGTGGCGGGTCATCTCGACGGCCCAGCCGTCGTCTTCCTCGTTCTTGATGACGCGGGCGGTCCAGTGGTCGTCGCGCCAGAGGCGGGGTTCCTGAAGGGGGAGGGTGTCGGAATCTGTGGAGTCTGTAGCTTCGGTCATTCGGATGCTCGGGTTCGTGCGCGGCCCATTTTCGCCTGCGCCTGGGAGCCGATGTAATGCTGCAGGCCATCGACCAGTGCATCGAAGGCGGCGCGGCAGCGCGGGTTGCTGCGCAGGTCCTCGTGCATCGTGACCCAGGTCTCGAGCTTCAGCGAAAACGTGCGCGGCATCAGGCGCAGCAGCGCGCTGTCGCGCTGGGCCAGCCCGACCTGGCAGATGCCGATGCCCGCGCCGGCGCGGATCAGCGCGAGCTGCGCCAGGTCGCTGTCGGTGCGCAGCGAAAAGGCATCGCGGCTGAAGCCCTTCAGCGACTTGCCCGCATTGCGCACGAAGGCCGAGGGCTGGTCGTAGCCGATGACCGAATGTGCGGCCAGTTCGTCGAGCCTGCGCGGCGTTCCATGGCGGGCCAGGTAGTCCTTGTGCGCATGGAAGCCGAGCTCGATCTGCCCGATGCGGCGCGCCACCAGCTGCTCCTGCTTCGGGCGGACCATGCGCACGGCAATGTCGGCCTCGCGCCGCAGCAGGTCCTGCAGGCGGTTGGTCGACACCAGCTCCACCTTCAGTTCCGGATGCTGTTCGCGCAGCCGCGCGACGATGGGCGGCAGCACTTCGACGCCGATCACTTCGCTGGCGGACACCCGCACCACGCCGCGCACGCCCTCGCCCTGGCTGGTGGCGGCGCGGGCCAGGGAGGCGGCGGTGCTCTCCATCGCCTCGGCGTGGCCCCTGAGCGCCAGCGCGATCTCGGTGGGCATCAGGCCCACTTGCGAGCGCGTGAAGAGCACCACGCCCAGGGCTTTTTCCAGCGCCGCGACATGGCGTCCCGCCGTCGGCTGGGTGATGCCGAGCGCGCGTGCCGCGCCGGAGAGCGAGCCCTCCCGCAGCACAGCGAGAAAGGAGCGATAGAGCTCCCAGCCGATGTTCATTGAGGTCATGCACAAATGTATAGCCGCTGGCTCATGTTAGGCAATTCCAATGGAACGGACCGCGCTCCAGAATTCATCCATCGACAACTCTTCTGGAGCGCTTTTCATGGCACGCGACAACACGGTTCTGGTTCTTGGTGCCACGGGCGGCATCGGCGGCGAGGTGGCGCGGCAGCTTTGCGATGCGGGATGGCAGGTGCGCGCGCTGAAGCGCGGCGCGGCGGACGCGGTGGCGCGCAAGGACGGCATCACCTGGATTTCCGGCGATGCGATGGACCGCCACGCCGTGGCCGAGGCCGCGAAGGGCTGCTCGGTCATCGTGCATGCGGTCAACCCGCTCGGCTACCGCCGCTGGCCGGAGCTGGTGCTGCCGATGCTCGACAACACCATCGCGGCAGCGACCGCCGAAGGCGCCACCATCGTGCTGCCCGGCACGGTCTACAACTACGGGCCGGATGCATTTGCGCTGCTCGCCGAAGACTCGCCGCAGCGCCCGGCGACGCGCAAGGGCGCGATCCGCGTGGAGATGGAAAGGCGGCTCGAAGCCGCCAGCCGCCGCGGCGCCCGCGTGCTGATCGTGCGCGCCGGCGATTTCTTCGGCCCGAAGGCCGGCAACAACTGGTTCTCGCAGGGGCTGGTCAAGGCGGGGAAGCCGGTCGGCGCAGTGAGCTACCCCGGCAGGGGCGGCATCGGCCACCAGTGGTCCTACCTGCCGGACGTGGCGCGCACCATGGTCGAACTGCTGGAGCGCCGCGACAGGCTGCAGGCGTTCGCCAGCTTTCACATGGCCGGCCACTGGGATGCCGACGGCACGCGGATGAGTGGCGCCATCCGCCGCGTGGTGGCGCGCCGCACGGGTGTCGAACCGCGCGTGGCGGCCTTCCCATGGTGGCTGCTGACGCTGGCTTCGCCTTTCGTAGCGACCTTTCGCGAGATGCGCGAAATGCGCTACCTGTGGGAGACGCCGGTGCGGATGGACAACGCGCGGCTGGTCGCGTGCCTCGGCCGCGAGCCGCACACGCCGCTCGACGAAGCGGTCGAGGCTTCGCTCGAGGGGATCGGGTGCCTCCGCACGCAGCCGGTTGCAATGCCGGTCTGATCAGGGGCGCGAGCAAACAGCAGCCGCTCAGAAGACCGAAAGCCCGGTCCGTGCGACGAAGAGTTCCAGCGCTTTCATTCCCAGCAACGAGTTGCCCGTGCCGTCCAGCGCAGGCGACCACACGCACAGCGTGAGCCGATCGGGCACCACGGCCACGATGCCGCCGCCCACGCCGCTCTTGCACGGCAGGCCGATGGAGAACGCCACGTCGCCCGCGGCGTCGTAGGTTCCGCAGGTGAGCATCAGCGCATTGATGCGGCGCGTCTGCCGCTCGCCGGTCACCTCGGCCTGGCCGTCGATCGGATGCGCGCCGTCGCGGCACAGGAAGGCCGCCGCGCGCGCCAGCTGGCGGCAGCTCATCCGCAGCGCGCACTGGTGAAAGTACGTGTCGAGCACCACGGCCACGTCGTTGTCGATCTTGCCGAAGCTCTTCATGAAGTTGGCGAGCGCGATGTTGCGAAAGCCGGTCGCGGCTTCGGAGCGTGCCACCTCGTCGTCGAACGAGATCGGCTCGCCGCACAGGCTGCCCATCAACGCAAGGATGTCGGCCTTGGCACTGCCGCCGGCCTGTAGCGCCTGGCTCACGAGGCGGTCGGCCACGGCGATGGCACCCGCATTGATGAACGGATTGCGCGGCTTGCCGTGCTCGTTTTCCAGCTGCACCAGCGAGTTGAAGGGATTGCCCGAGGGCTCGCGGCCGATGCGCTCCCACAGCGCGTCGCCCATGCGCTGCATGGCCAGCGTCAGCGTGAAGAGCTTCGACACGCTCTGGATCGAGAACGGTGTCTGGGCATCGCCAGCGAAGGCCTCGGTGCCGTCGCAGGTGCGCAGCGCAATGCCGAGCTGGCGCGCATCGATGCAGGCCAGCGCCGGGATGTAGCTGGCCACCGTGCCGGCGGTGCCCAGCAGCGGCCGCAGGGTGGCGACGATGTCGTCGAGCACCGGCTGGAAGTCCGTGTCTTTCATGGCCGCGCCTTTCGCCGATTGACCATCACGATGCCGAGGCCCACGCCCGCCAGCGCCAGCATCAGCTGCAGCGTGAGCGGTTCGCCGAGCAGCACCACGCCGAACACCAGCGCGAACAGCGGCGTCAGAAAGCTGAACGACGACATCTGCGTGGCGGGGTAGTGCCGCAGCAGCCACATCCAGGTGAGATAGCTCGCGAAGGCGCCGATCACGGTCTGCAGGCCGATCGAGGTCCACGCCCAGGCCGAATACGAGAAGCCCCAGCTTTCGCCGAGCGCCAGCGACAGCAGCGGGCACACGGCCGCGGTCACGGCCACCTGGTAGAACAGGGCCTTCTCGGCGCTCGCGGTGGCGAGCCGCGTGGTGCGCAGCGCCAGCGTGGTCAGGCCCCAGAGCATGCCCCCCACGATGGCCATCGCATCGCCGAGCAACTGGCCCGAGCTCGAATGTCCGAAGCCTTCGCTGAACGCGAACAGCACCGCCGCGAAGGCGATGCCCAGGCCCAGCCACTGCAGGCCGTGCAGGCGCTCGGCGGGCACCCAGCGCGGCAGCAGCAGCGACACCCAGAACGGCGCGGTGTAGAGAAACACCGTGAGCCTCGAGGCCGAGGTGTGCTGCAGCCCCAGGTAGATGCAGGCGAACTCGCCCGCGAACAGCAGGCCCACGAGCAGGCCGCCCGGCAGCGTGCCGTCGCGCTCGAAAAGCGGCACGCGGCGCCACAGGCACCAGAGCCACAGCAGCACCACGGCGCCCACCATGCGCACCGTGGCCTGCCAGAGCGGAGGCACTTCGGTGACGGTGGTCTTGATGAGGATCTGCTGCAGGCCCCAGAACGCGCAGCATGCGATCAGAAGGCCGATGGCGAGGGAGTCGAGGTGGGTCTTGCGCTGGATCATTCGTCGCGTTGTTGTTGCTGCTGCTTGTTCACCGGCCGGCGACGGGATACGGCGGCTTGCCCCGCGTGCCGGTCATCAGGTCGGGCACCACGGTTTCGACATCCGGCACCGCACGCGCGGCGCGTTCGAGTTTCCTGGCCAGTGCGGCCGAGGGCACGCAGCCCTGCAGGTAGACCCAGCGGCGCTGGATCATCACCCACACGCTCGCCTTCTGCACGCCCGGCACGGCCAGCAGCGCGGCGCGCACCTTGGGCGCGAGCGGCTTGTCGTAGCGGTAGGCGTTGCTGTCGGTGCATTTGCCCGCGAGCCAGCAGCTGGTGCCGCGCTCCAGCCTTGAATGGGTCTGGGCGCGGCGTTCCTCGGCGGTATAAAGCGGACCTTCGGGCATGGCGCAGGCGGGCAGGCCGGCGGAGACCCGGAAGAACGGATCGTCGAACCAGTTCTGCTTGAGCGGTGTTGCCGGCTCCTGCGCCACCACGTTCTGCGCAGCCAGCAGCAGCACGCACATGAACGCGGCGCTGCGGTTCACAAGGGATGCTCCGTGTAGAAGCGCCCGCCGTGGAACAGCAGCGGCGAGGCGCCGGCATTGTGCGTGCAGCGCTCCACTTCGCCGACGAAGATCACGTGGTCGCCTTCGTCGTAGCGGCTGCGGTTGAAGCATTCGAAGCTCGCCGCCGCGCCCGCGAGCACCGGCGCACCGCCAAGCCCTTCGGTGAAGGCCACATCGGCCCAGCGGTCGATGTTCTTGGTGGCGAAGCGCTCGGCCAGACCTTTCTGGTTGGCGGCAAGGATGTTGATGGCGTAGTGCGACCCGGTGCTGAGCGCCGGCATCGAGCCGGCCGCGCGCGCCAGGCTCCACAGCACCAGCGGCGGCGCGAGCGACACCGAATTGAACGAGTTGGCCGTGAGGCCGACCAGCGTACCCTCGGCCGAGCGCGCGGTGACGATGGTCACGCCGGTGGCGAACATGCCGAGCGCTTCGCGGAATTCTTCGGGCGAAAAGGTAGGGGGCTTGGCCCGGCGGGAGGAGGTCACGGAAGAGGCTGTGCGTTGGACGGCGGAGGACCATTTTGGCTCAGCGCACGGACGGCTGCTTGGCGGGCGGCATCGCCCCGCTCGCAAGGGCCGGTTTCTCGGCGCTCAGCCGAAGAACCAGTAGCAGACCGCAATCGCCGCCATCACCCCTGCCAGCTCGGCCAGCAGCGCGCAGGCCACCGCATGCCGCGCGCGCTGGATGCCGACCGCGCCGAAGTACACCGCCAGCACGTAGAAGGTGGTTTCGGTGCTTCCCTGGATGGTGGCGGCCACGAGGGCGGGGAAGCTGTCCACGCCCTGGCTCTTCATGGTCTCGATCAGCATCGCGCGCGCCGCGCTGCCCGAGAAGGGCTTGACCAGCGCGGTGGGCATGGCGTCGACGAAGCGCGAATCCCAGCCGCCTGCGCTCACCAGCCAGCGCAGGCCGCCGAGCACGAAGTCCAGCGCGCCGGAGGCGCGCAGCACGCCGACCGCGCACAGCATCGCCACCAGGTAGGGCAGCAGGTTCTTCGCGATGTCGAAGCCTTCCTTCGCGCCCTCGATGAAACATTCGTAGACCTTGATGCGCCGGATCGCGCCGGCCAGCAGGAACACGATGATCACGCCGAACAGCGCGAGATTGCCCATGAGCGACGAGAGCGACGCAATGGCCGCCGCCGAGAGCGTGCCCAGCAGCGCCATGAAGCCGCCCAGCAGCAGCGCGCCCGGCACCAGGTAGGCCAGCACCACCGGGTCCCACAGCCGCAGGCGCTGCGCCACGGCCACCGAGAGCAGGCCCACCAGCGTCGATGCGCTGGTGGCCAGCAGGATCGGCAGGAACACCATCGTCGGATCGCTCGCGCCCTGCTGCGCGCGGTACATGAAGATCGTCACGGGCAGCAGCGTGAGCGAAGACGCGTTGAGCACCAGGAACAGGATCTGCGCGTTGGTGGCCGTGACCGGGTCGGGGTTCAGCCGCTGCAGTTCGCGCATGGCCTTCAGGCCGATGGGCGTGGCCGCGTTGTCGAGCCCGAGTGCATTGGCCGCGAAGTTCATCGTGATCAGGCCCAGGGCCGGATGGCCCGCGGGCACGCCCGGCATGAGCCGCCTGAACAGCGGGCCGAGCAGGCGCGCGAGCCAGCCGACCAGCCCCGCCGCCTCCGCGATGCGCAGGAAGCCGAGCCATAGCGTGAGCGTGCCGAACAGCAGCACCATCACCTCGACCGCAAGCCGAGCCATGGCGAACAGGCTTTCGACGATCGCCGCGAAAACCGCCGGATCGCCGCCCACGAGCCAGCGCCCGAGCGCCGCCAGCATCGCCATTCCGAAGAAACCCAGCCACAAGCCGTTGAGCACGCGTGTTCTTTCCCTTTTTGTGAGCGCGATCATAGGGCTCCGCCCGCGCCTGCTTCGGGCTACAGTGCCGGCCATGGCAGCCTCTTCCCTGATCCGCAGGCTCGCAGCCCTGGTGTGGGCCGGCGTGGCCGCGGCGTGGCTGACGGGGTGCGCGGGCTTGCCGCCGCCGCAACCGCGCGAGCCCACCGCGGCCATCATCGACGTGGGCGACACCGCGCTCGGGCAGCTGGCGCGCCTGGGCGCGTCCGATAGCGCAGCATCGCTGTCCGGCTTTCGGCTGCTTCCGGAGGCAGCCTTCGCGTTCGACGCCCGCATCTCGCTCGCGCGGCACGCCGAGAAGTCGCTCGACGTGCAGTATTACCTGATCGAGAAAGACGACGTCGGCCTGCTGCTGCTGCGCGAATTGCGCGACGCGGCGGTACGCGGCGTCCGGGTGCGCCTTCTGGTGGACGACCTCTACACGGCCGGCGAGGACGACGTGTTCGCCACGTTCTCGGCGTTTCCGAATGTCGAGGTGCGGCTGTTCAACCCGCTTCCTTCGCGGGCCGACTCGCTTGCGCTACGGCTCCTGTTCTCGGTTGCGGATTTCGGCCGCATCAACCATCGCATGCACAACAAGCTGCTGGTGGCCGACAACAGCTTTGCCGTCTCGGGCGGCCGCAACATCGCCAACGAATACTTCATGCGCGGCACGGCGGCGAACTTCATCGACATGGACGTGCTTTCCAGCGGGCCGGTCGTGCGCCAGATGTCCGAAGGCTTCGACCGCTACTGGAACTGCGAGCATGCCTGGCCCATCGAGCGCATCGCGCCGCTGCGCATGACGGTGGACGAGGCGCAGAAGCGTTTCGATGCCATCGCCAGCACGGCGCAGCCCGACGTGCCGATTCGCCAGCGCGACGTGATGGACAGGTCGCCGGTGGGCGAGCAGCTAACCACCGGCAAGGTCGACCTGCGCTGGGCGCCGTTCACGCTGTTCGTGGACGACCCCGCAAAGATCACGCGCGCCCCCGGGGCCGCCTATGCGGGCAGCGTGAACGAGGGTGCGCTGGGCGTCATCAATTCGGGCAAGCGCGAGGTCAAGATCGCTTCGCCGTACTTCATTCCCGGCCCGCCCGGCATGGCCATGATGAAGGCGGCGATCGCGCGCGGCGGGCGGATCACCGTGGTGACCAACTCGCTGGGCGCCACCGACGAGCCGCTGGCCTATGCGGGCTACGAACGCTATCGCGCCGACATGCTGAAGATCGGCGTCACCATCTACGAGATTGCGCCGATGCTCACCGGACGCTCGAGGCACTTCGGCAACTTCGGCCAGTCGATCAGCCGCCTGCACGCCAAGATCGCGGTGATCGACGACGAGCGTTTCTTCATCGGCTCGATGAATCTTGATCGCCGCTCCGCCGCGGTCAACACCGAGATGGGCCTCGTGATCGACAGCCCGGAACTGGTGGCCGACTACGAAAAACTCTTGGGCGGAGCGCGCGTGAGCCTGGGCTACCGGCTGCGGCTCGCGCCCGGCGGCCGCCGCGTGCAGTGGCTGGAGTACGACGACGACGGTGGCGACGTCGTCCACGAGGACGAGCCCGGCGAGTTTCTCTGGCTGCGCTTCAAGAACTGGCTGCTGCTGCCGATCGTGGGCGAAGAGCTGCTGTAGCGGTCGCCTGCACCCAACGGTTGTCACTTTCGGATCGATGGCTTGCGTTACATTTCTAATCAAAATGTGAATTTTTGTCACTGAATCCTGGAGACTTCGACATGACCGTTCCCGTGCCGCGCGAGTCGATTGCGCCGCTTTCCACCCGCCGTCGCCATGTGCTGACCGGTCTGGCCGCAACGGCGGCCGGTGCGAGCCTGGGATTTCCGGCGCTGGCGCAGAGCAGGACCGTCCGCATCGGGACCACCTTCGACAACAGCAGCGTCGAGAAGGCCAACGGCCAGGGGCTCCACCAGGGTTCGAGCGCCTTCTTCCATGCGCTGAACAAGGCAGGGGGCATCAACGGCACGAAGATCGAACTCGTCATGGCCGACGACCAGTTCAAGCCCGACCTCGCCAAGGCCAACGCACTGGCCTTCGAGAAGGACAGCTCCGTGCTTGCGCTGGTGCATCCGCTCGGCACCCGCCAGACGTCCGAGGTGATGGACGCCGTGCCCGGCATGGCCGTGGTGGGCCCCATCACCGGCACCATCTCGCTGCGCAAGAAGACCTCGCCCAATACCTTCTGGGTGCGCGTCAACTACGACCAGGAAATCGACAAGCTCGTGAGCACGGCGGCCGTGCTGGGCCAGAGCCGCATCGGCCTCGTGCATTCGAACGATCCGCTCGGGCAGTCGGTGCTGGCAGCGTTCAAGGCATCGCTCGCCAAGGCCAGACTGGAGCCGGCCGTCATCGCGACCACGCCCAACACCACCAGCATGGAAGTCGGCCCTGCGGCCGAGGCCATCGCCAAGGCCAAGCCGCAGGTCGTGCTCATCGGCCTGGCCGGCACGGCGCCGGCTTTCATGAAGGCATTGCGCGACGCGGGCGGCAACAGCTCGGCCTACGGGCTTTCGATCACCGCAAGCGCGCTGTCCGCCATGGGCGACCTGGCGCGCGGCCTGGGCTTCGTGGTCGTGGTGCCGTCGCCGTTCTCGACCAAGTTCGAGATCGTGCGCCGCTACCAGGCCGACATGCTGGCCAACGGCACCAAGGAGTTCTCGCTGACCAGCCTGGAGGGCTACATGAACGCCGCCGTGCTCGCCGAAGGCATGCGCCGCGCCGGCGGCTCGCTCACGCGCGCTTCGGTGATGGCGGGAATGGCCAGCATCGAGAATTTCGATCTGGGCGGCGTGAAGATCAGCTACGGGCGCACGAACCGCGAAGGCGGGCAGTTCGTGGACGTGGCCGTGATCGGCAGCCGCGGCCAGATGCTGAGCTAGGTTCTCGACCCGGCGATCAGACCCCGACGCCGAGCAGCCCTTCGAGCAGGCCGTGATCGGCGGCCAGCTCGTTGCTCGGCCCGGCATGCACCACGGTGCCGCGCTCCAGCACGATCGCGCGGTGCGTCATCTCCAGCGCCAGCACGGGGTGCTGCTCCACGACGACGGACGCCAGACCTTCGGCCTCGCACAGGCGGCGAATCGCGGCGGCCAGCTCTTCCACGATGATCGGCGCCAGGCCTTCCATCGGTTCGTCGAGCAGCAGCAGCTTCGGATGGGTCATCAGCGCGCGGCCGATGGCGAGCATCTGCTGCTCGCCGCCGGAGAGCTGGTTGCCGTAGTTGCTGCGCCGCTCGCGCAGGCGCGGAAAGAAGTCGTAGACGCGCTGGAGGTTCCAGCCGCCCGGCCGCGCGATCACCGTGAGGTTTTCTTCCACGGTGAGCGAGGGAAACACCTCGCGCTCCTGCGGCACCCAGCCCAGGCCCGCGCGCGCGCGCCGGTGCGAGGGCCAGCGCGTGATGTCTTCGCCCTGCCACCTTACCGCGCCCTGCATCACGCGGGTGTTGCCCATCAGCGTTTCCAGCAGCGTGGTCTTGCCCACGCCGTTGCGCCCGAGGATGGCGAGGCTTTCGCCCTGCTGCAGCGAAAAGTCGAGACGGTCGAGCACCACGGCGTTGCCGTAGCCGGCCGTGACGTGGTCGAAGGCAAGCACTTCAGACATGGCGATGGGAGCGTCCAAGGTAGACCTCGCGCACGCGCGGATCGGCGCCGATCTCGGCCGGTGTGCCTTCGGTGAGGATGCGGCCGCCCACCAGCACCGAGATGCGGCGCGAGAAACGGAAGACGAGCTTCATGTCATGCTCGATGAACAGCACGCTGATGTCGTCCGGCAGCGCCGCGATGGCTTCGAACAATTCGCCGCTCTCGTCCTCCGGCACACCGGCCGCGGGCTCGTCGAGCAGCAGGATGCGGGGCTTGGCCGCAAGCGCCAGTGCAATCTCGAGCAGGCGCTGCTTGCCGTACGCCAGCTCGGACACGGGCACGTCGGCCAGGCTGTCGAGCTTGAGCGCGCCGAGCAGCGCATGCGCTTCGTCGAACACCGCCGTGCAGCCCTTGAGCGGGCGCCACCAGGTGGCGCCCAGTCCTTCGCGCTCGCAGATCGCGAGTACCACCGACAGCAGCGGCGTGAGGCTGGGAAACAGCGTGTTGATCTGGAAGGTGCGCGCCAGCCCCATGCGGGCGCGCTTGTCGCCCGAGAGGCGGGTGATGTCGCGATCGCCCATGTGGATCGATCCGCTCGTGGGCCTGAACACGCCGGTGAGCAGGTTGATGAGCGTGGTCTTGCCGGCACCGTTGGGCCCGATCAACGCCTGGCGCGCGCCCGGTTCGAGCGAGAGGTTCACCTCGCCCACCGCCTGGAAGGCACCGAAGCGGATGCCGAGGCCCTGCGTGCGCAGGGTGTGCGTGGTGGCAGCACTCATCGCGCCTTCCCCAGCCGCACCAGGCGCGACAGTGCGCCCATGATGCCCCCGCGCCCCAGCATGACCGCCGCGATCAGGAAGATGCCGAGCCAGAACATCCAGTACTGCGGGTTCATGTCCGCGAACCAGTCGTGCACCAGCATGTAGACGATGGCGCCGATCATTCCGCCGTACAGGCGACCCGTGCCGCCGAGCACCAGGATGATCAGCACTTCGGCCGAGCGGTTGAAGCCGATCGACTCGATGCCGACGAACTGCGTGGTCTGTGCCAGCAGTGCGCCTGCCACGCCGGCCACGGCCGCCGACATGGCATAGGCCATGCGCAGCCGTGCCTCGACCGGAGAACCGATGGCCGTCATGCGCTTGCGGCTGTCGTGGATGCCGCGCAGAGCGAGGCCGAAGGGCGAGCGCAGCACCAGCCGCACCAGCAGGAACATCGCGAGGACTACGACGAAGGCATAGCAGAACGCGGTCTTGCCGTACAGGTCGAAGTCGAACAGGCCGAGCACCGGTGCGATGACGACGCCCTGCAGGCCGTCGGTGCCGCCGGTGATGCCCGAGAGCCGGTTGGCCAGCTCGTACAGCAGCACGCACACGCCGATGGTGATCATCAGCCGCGTGAGATCGGCGCCGCGCACCACGAGATAGCTCAACGCATAGCCCAGCATGCCGCTGACGACCAGCGCGAACACCAGGCCGGTGAAGGGCTCGCTCCAGCCGTACCTGGCGAGCAGGCCGGCCGCATAGGCACCTGCACCGAAGAAGGCCGCGTGGCCGACGGTGAGGATGCCGGCGTAGCCTAGCGCCATGTCGAGCGACACGGCGAACAGGCCGAAGATCATGACCTGGCTCATCAGCGTGAGCTTGTCGGGCAGCAGGAAGAAGCTCGACGCGAGTGCCAGCCAGAAAGCGAGTTCGGCGATGCGCAGCTGCGCGGGGGACATCGTGACAGGCTTCATCCTGGGTGCTCTGTGCGTTGTGTTGCGTAGTGCCGGTGTGCGCAGCGCTGTTGTTCAGGGCGCGTGCACAGGCCACCGGGTACTCCCCTGCGCGAATGTCCCCCGCCTTCGGCTCCTCCTTGATTTCGCTGCGGGGAGCACCCGATGCCCTGCGCACGAGAGGCGCGGCTCCTGTGCCGACCGATCAACGACCGCTCTGCCCAACGATCACGTCGATGGGGTGCCTTGCGCAGCGAAATAAAGGGGGAGGCCGCAGGCCGGAGGACACTCGCTTCGCCGCGTACCCCGTCGGCGTGATCGCGCCCCGAACAACGCACGGTGTGTTTCACGCGATCCCCTTCTTCGCAACGATGCCGTTCGGCCGCACCAGCAGCATGGCGATCATGAACACGTAGATGAGAAAGGCGCCCGCTTCCGGCAGGTAGTACTTGCCCGCCACGTCGACGATGCCGACCAGCAGCGCCGCAATGAATGGCCCGGTCACGGTGCCCGCACCCCCCACGCACACCACCATCAGGAAGTAGACGAGGTACTTGAGCGGGAACGAAGGCTCCAGCCCCAGCATGCCCAGGCTCAAAGCGCCGCCCAGGCCCGCGAGGCCGCAGCCCAGCGAGAAAGTCAGGAAGAACAGGCGCTGCACATGGATGCCGGTGCCGCCCGCCACGCGCTGGTTGTCGACTGCCGCGCGCACCATCGCGCCGTAGCGCGTCTTGCCCAGGCCCAGCAGCAGTGCGGCCAGCACGGCCACGCCGCAGACGATCAGGAACAGGCGATAGCGCCCCACGTCGAGGCCGAGCAGCGCGACCTGTCCGTCGAGCGCCGGCGGCAGGGTGAAGGGCTGCATCGTCGGGCCGAAGAAATACGTGAAGGCGGCCATCGACACGAACACCACGCCGATCGACAGCAGCACCTGGTCGAGCGGATGCGCGCGGTACAGCCGCCGGTAGAACACGAACTCCAGCACCGCGCCCACCAGCGCCGCCGCCACGAAGGCGGCGGCCAGCGAAAGGCCGAAGCCCAGTCCCCACCGGTTCATCAGTACGCTCGCCGCATAGCCGCCCACCATCGCGAAGCTGCCATGCGCGAGGTTGACGAAGTTCATGAGCCCCATCGTGATGGACAGGCCCACGCCAATGAGGAACAGGAGCATGCCGTAGGCCACCCCGTCGAAGATCACGATGCCCATGGGCCTCCTGTTGCTGCGCTGCTCGCCGGTGTGCTCAGTTCGAGCTTTCCTTGGCCGGGTCCTTCACGCGGTCGAACTTGTCGAACTCCACGTTCACCAGCTGGCCGTTCACGCGCTCGGTCTTGCGGATGTAGACGGTCTGCACGATGTCGCGCGTGAGCGGGTCCACCTCGATCGGGCCGCGCGGGCTCTCGAAGCGCAGGCCGCGCAGCGCGTCCATGAACTTGTCGCCGCTCGCGTCGCCCTTGGTCTTTTGCAGCGTGAGGTCGATGGCGGCCATGGCGTCGTAGGCCGTGACGGCGAAGTAGCTCGGGCGCAGCTTGGCGCCGTTGTCGGCGGCGAAGTCCTTCACGAACTTCTGGTTCTTGGGCGAGGGGTGCGCGAACGAGTAATGGTGGCTGGTGACCAGGCCGAGCGCCACGTCGCCGGTGGCGTCGAGGTAGCTGTCGTCGGTGGCTTCGCCGGTGGCGTAGAGCTTGATGCCGGCCTGCTCCATGCCGCGCTCCTTCCACACCTTGAGGAAGGCCGGCGGCATCACGCCCGAGGGGAAGAAGAAGAACACGGCCTGGGGCTTGGCGTCCTTGATGCGCTGCACGTAGGCCGAGAAGTCGGGGTTGTTCATCGGGGTGCGCACCTCGCCCGAGACCTTGCCGCCGCCGGCGGTGAAGGTCTTCTTGAAGGCGGTCTCGGCATCGACGCCCGAGGCGTAGTCGGCCACCACGGTGTAGGCGTCCTTGATGCCTTCCTTGAGCATGTAGCGCGCCATCGGGTCGGTGACCTGCTGCACGGTGAACGACAGCCGCGCCACGTAGGGCGAGCTGGTGGTGATGGCCGAGGAGGCGGCGTTCATCACGATCGTCGGGATCTTGGCCTGCGTGGCGATGGCGCCAACGGCATACGCGTTGGGGCTGAAGTCCAGGCCGGTGAGCACGTTCACCTTGTCGCGCACGATGAGCTCCTGCGCAATGCGCTTGGCGGCATCGGGGGCGGGGCCGGCGGTGTCCTTCTTGATGATCTCGACCGTGCGCCCGCCCACCTTGCCGCCGTGCTCCTTGAGGTAGAGCGCGATGCCGGCGTCGAACTGGCGGCCGTAGTCGGCGTACGGGCCGGAGTAGGTGGCAATGAGGCCGATGCGCAGCGGCTCGTCAGCGGCCTGCGCCGCGCTGCCGAGCAGGCCGAAGCCGGCGAGCAGGAGGGTGGAGAGAACGGTTCTCTTCGTCATCGTCGTCATGGAAAAACGCCTTTCAGGTGGGATGAATGCGGAGCGGGCGAGTGTGCGTCAGACCTGTGTCTCTGGAATGCGCACCCTGAGGCCGTCGAAGGCCGCCGTCACGCTGAGCTGGCAGCTCAGCCGCGAATGGGGCCGGCGCTCGGCCGCGACGGCGTCGAGCAGCGCGCTCTCCATGTCGTCGGGCGGCGGCAGCAGGTCGGCGAAGGCGTCGTCCACGTAGACGTGGCAGGTGGCGCAGGAACAGCAGCCGCCGCACTCGGCGTCGATGCCGCGCACGTTGCCGCGGATGGCGGTCTCCATCACGCTGGCGCCGATCCTGGCGTCGACCTCGCGCGTGGTGCCGTCCTTGAGGATGTAGTGGATCGTGGGCATGGTTTCTAGAACATGTCGAAGTACTCGCGGTGTTCCCACTCGCTGACTTCGAGGTTGAAGCGGGCGATTTCCGCTTCCTTGATGTGGCAGAGGTAGTCGACGAAGACCTTGCCCATCTGTGCGTTGAGCATCTCGTCCCTGCGCAGGCAGGCGAGCGCGTCGCCCAGCGAGCGCGGCAGTTGCTCGGCCGGCGTTTCGTACGGCGCGTCGGCCGAAGGGCCGGGATCGATGCCGTTGCGGATGCCGTCGAGCCCCGAGAACAATTGCGACGCGAGATAGAGGTACGGATTCGCCGTCGGCTCGCCCACGCGGTTCTCGATGCGCGAGGCGCTCTGGCCCACGCCGCCGAGCACGCGCAGCATCGCGCCGCGGTTGTCGCGCGCCCAGATCGCGCGGTCGGGTGCGAGCGAGAAAGGCCGGTAGCGCCGGTAGCCGTTGATCGTGGGGCTCGCGAGGGCCGCCGCACCGCAGGCATGTGCCTTCAGTCCGCCGAGGTAGTGCATGCCGATCTCGCTGAGGTCCCGGCCTTCGGCCTCGGGCATGAAGGCATTGACCCCGTCGCTCTTGCGCCGCAGCGACTGGTGCAGGTGCCAGCCGCTGGACATCACGTTTGGAATCTTCGGCCGGCACATGAAAGTGGCGTGCAATCCGTGGCGTTGGCAGATCTGCTTGATCGCGCTGCGCAGCAGCACCATGGTGTCGGCCGGCATGACGCCGGCCGTGGGGCCGAAGGTCAGCTCGAACTGGCTCGGGCCGAACTCGATCTCCAGCGAGCGCAGCGGCAGGCCGAGCGCGATCAGGTTCGAGCGCAGCAGCTCCATCAGTTCGTCGACGCGGTCGTAGCGCAGTTCGGTCAGATACTGGTGGCCGTGCGACAGCAGCGACACGCGCGGCGGCTCGCCGGGCTGGCCCGAATCGGCCAGGCCCATGCGCGCGTCCTCGAGCTTGAAGACGTGGAACTCCACTTCGAGGCCGGCGATGAAATCGAGCCCCAGCTCGTCGAGTTGCCGCACCGCGCGCTGCAGGATCTGCCGCGTCGCGAAGGGGCAGGGCTTGCCGTCCGCCATGTAGGCATCGCACAGGATCCACCCCGTGCGCGGCGCCCAGGGCAGCACCTTGAAGGTGGCGGGGTCGGCCACGATGGTGAAGTCGGCGCCGCCCTGCAGGCCTTCGATGGCGAAGCCGCCGTTTGCGCTGAACACCGGGAACACGGTCTTGTGCGAGGTGTCCTTGGCCAGCAGCGTGGAAGTGAGGTTCACGCCCTCCCACAGCGCAGCACGCGCTTCGCTCGCAACCAGTGTCTTGCCGCGCAGCAGGCCGTGCTGGTCGGGCCAGGCGAAGCGGATCACGTCCACCTCGCCGCTGTCGATGCGGCGCACCAGCTCGCGCGCCTGTGCATGCTGGTCGTCGGACCAGAGACCGAAGCGGTCCACGAAGGTGTTGCTGCTGCTCATGGCGGGCGTGCTCAGGCAGCGAGCCGTGCGCAGGCCCAGTCCGACTTGAGGCGGCGTGCGCGGTCGGCCTCCTGCCAGTAGGCCTCCGTGGCCTCCTCGCCGCTGACGTGGCCGATGCCGTCGATGGACGGCGGACCGGACATCGCGCCGGCCTGCGCGGCGTCGATCAGCATCGGCGCGCTCTCGCCGGCCAGCGTGGCTTCGATGGCTTTCACCAGCACGCGGCGGTAGGCAATGATGCCCTTGTCGGTGCTGCCGAGGTGCTCGCGCGTGCGGTCCTGGATGGGGCCCTGCGACTCCACCGCCCACTGGTCGTGCACGTTGATGTCGTCGCCCATGCCGGTGTAGGTTTCGGTCAGCTGCTCGTCGATGCTGTAGCCGTAGTTGTTGCGCTTGTTCTTGCGCGAGGTGTAGTCGGGCAGTTCGTAGAGCGCGAGGCGCTGGTCGCGCATCTGCTGCTTGTCGACCGGGCCGGTGAAGCTCGTGAAGATGGCATACCAGTAGCAGTGCGTGTCGTCCACCGGCACATGCCATTGCGAGATGGTCATCTCGGCGCTCATCGGGATCACGAAGGCCTGCGGGAACACCACGTTGGTCACGCGCACGTGGGTGGTGTCTTCGGAGAGCTTGCGCAGCGCCTTCAGGCGCAAGCCGTAGTCGGTGGGCTCCACGCTGATGTCGGGGCGGTCGTACTCGCGCAGCACCTTGGTGATCGGCATGTCGGAATCGGCCGAGGCGCCGCGGAACTGCTTGCCGTAGCTCTCGGAGGTGTCCGCGTCCTCGAAGAAGCGGTGCAGGTAGGAAGCGTGTGCGGGGTCGATGCCCACTTCGAGCGCCTGCAGCCAGTTGCATTCGAACAGGCCCTTGAACGCGAAGGTGTGGCTGTCGGGCGCGACGAAGCAGTCGAACTCCGGGAAGGCCGGGGGCTCGCCCTCGCCGATGTACGCGAACACCACGCCACTCTTCTCGACCACCGGGTAAGCCGACTGCCTGATGCGGCTGCACAGCTTGCTGGTCGCGGGCTCGGCGGGGGTCTCGAGGCAGTTGCCCTTGGCGTCGAACAGCCAGCCGTGGAAGGCGCAGCGCAGGCCCCCGTTCTCCAGGCGTCCAAAGGCCAGGTCGGCGCCGCGGTGCGGGCAGTCGCGGTCGAGCATGCCGAGCTGGCCGTTCTCGTCACGGAACAGCACGAAGTCCTGGCCCATGAGCTTCACGGGCTTGACCGGGCGCGGGCCCGCCAGTTCGTCGGCCAGGGCCACCGGCTGCCAGTAGCGGCGCAGCAGCTTGCCGGCGGGCGCGCCGGGTCCGACGCGGGTGATGAAATCGTTTTGTTCGGCGCTGATCATCGTGCGGGCTCCATCGTGGGTGCTTCAGGAAGAAGTCTGCAGGCATTGCATGCAGTTGTATGCATTGTCTGGGTGTTCCTCGATCCGGGTCAAATCTTTATCGGCAATTTCGCCCTTAATCGGGGGCTGGCGACGCCAAATATAGGGTTAACGTGAAGCGCTGCATGTGTTTTTGACGCTTGCTGCCTGGAAGTGCATGCAACAACCGAGCCAGGGTAAATATGCTGCGTGCAATGGCGGGCGGGTCTCCTAGAATCCGCTCATTCCCTCTCCCTGGCGCTTCCCGATGGACTCCCAACAATCCCGCGTGCTGGTGCAGCTGCGCGACATGATTCTCAAGGGCGAATTCGTGCCCGGAGAGCGGCTGGCCGAGATTCCGATCGCCGAGAAGCTCGGCGCCTCGCGCACCCCGGTGCGCCTGGCGCTGGCCAGCCTCGAGCACGAAGGCCTGATCGAGCAATCGCCCGGCGGCGGCTACCAGATGCGCCGCTTCACCTCGCAGGAAGTGGCCGACGCCATCCGCGTTCGCGGCGTGATCGAAGGCTTCGCGGCGCGCCTGCTGGCCGAAGACGGTGCACCACGACAGTTGCTGCGTGACCTGAAAGAGTGCCTCGAGGCCGGCGACCGGGCCGTGAACAAGCCCAGCATGGAGCTGGACGACTACGCGGCCTACGTCGAGATGAACGACCGCTTCCACAAGCTGATTGTCGAAGGCTGCGGCAACCTTGCGCTCAAGCGCGTGATGGACATGCTTGGCGGCCAGCCCTTCGCCGCGCCCAGCGCGATGCTGCCGATGCAGTCGTCGATGGAAGAGGGCCAGCAGTGGATGCGCCAGGCGCACCGCACGCACCATGCGATGGTGCAGGCCATCGAACGCGGGCAGGGTTCGCGCGCGCAGGCGCTGGGCGAAGAGCATGTCGAGATCGCACGCATGAACCTCGACTACGCGCTCGAACGCCCTGAGCTCGCAGCTGAATTGATGCCCGGCATTCGCCTGGTGGCCAAGGGGCGAGGCAGCTGAGCCTCGCCAAGGTGCAACGGTCGCAAGCCGCGCTCAGGACACTTCGATCAGCAGGTCCGGGCGAAAGCCCTCCTGTTCGCCCTTGCCCTTGTAACCGAGCGGGTTGGCCACCACGCGGCAGCCGTCCTTCACGTAGTCGGAAGGGCAATGCAGGTGGCCGTGCAGCCACAGCCTGGCGCGGGGCAGCAGCGCATCGAGCGAATTGCAGAAGCCGGCCGTGCCGGGCGTGAGGCCGTAGCGCGGATCGGCGCTGGCGAGGCTGGGCGCGAAATGCGTGATGGCGACCGTGGCGCCGTCGAAAGGCTCGGCCAGCGCCTGCTCGAGCCAGGCCTGGCACGCCAGCGCCTGGTCTCGCAGCGCGCCGGCCATGAACGGCTGGCCATGGCGCACCGTGGCGGCCTTCTCCAGGTAGAAATCGGCCGCCCGCATGGCCTTGCCGCGCTTCTTGAGCGCGTCCGCCAGGCCGTCGGCGGGCTCCACCAGCGCGTCGAAGTCGGCCCAGAGCGTGGTGCCGACAAAGCGGATGCCGCCGAGCACCGCCGTCTCCTGCTCCAGCCAGAGGATGCCGAGCTCCTGGCAGAGCGCGCGCAGGCGCTCGTGGGTCTGGTCGAAGTCGGCGTTGTCGTATTCGTGGTTGCCCGGCACGTAGACCACTGGCACGGGCCAGCCGTTGCGGGGCGAGAACCGGCCCAGTCCGAAGTCGGGGTCGGCCAGGCGGGAGCCTTCCTGGTAGGAGCCGATGTCGCCCGCCAGCACCAGCATGTCGGCGCCGGGCGCGGGCGCGGCCTGGAAGCGGGGATGGGACTCCAGGTGCAGGTCGGACAGCAATTGCAGCTTCATTGCAACCAGTCTAGGGGAATCAGCCCATGCACAAAGCGCATGAAGTGGGGCTTTCAATATTAGGGATAACCCCTATTCTTAGGACATCAACCACTCCGGCGCAGCCAAAAGCAGCGCACTGTCATGTTCAGCCTCATTGCCCAAGTGGCCCGTTTCTTCCGTTCTTCCAATGCCAACGGCCCGGCCAGCCATGCCGCCGCGCTGATGGAAAGCGCCGATGTCCGTGCCGGACGGGGTGCCCACCACGCGCAGGAGCTGCGCATGGCCGCCAGCGCCTGGCTCTCGGTCATCCGCTAAAGACGCCAGTCATCCGGGCACCTTCTGCCCGAGGACCGAATCCGCGAAGGCCGCCGCGGCGGAGCGCAGCAGCGCGGTGCGCAGCCACTCGTGCGCATGTCCGTGCTGCGCGCGCCGATGCCAGATGGCGTCGACGTGCACCATCGGCTGGTCGAACGGCAGGTCGCGCAGCACCAGCTGCTCGTCGATGCCGGTCACGGTCACGAAATGGCGCGGCAGCACCGTCAGCAGGTCCGAATTCGCGACCACCCGGCCGGCGGTGAAGAACTGGTTCACGGTCACCACGATGCGCCGCTCGCGTCCCAAGGCGCCCAGCGTCTGGTCGATGAAGCCGTAGGGGCGCCCCGAAAAGCTCACGAGCAGGTGCCGCGCCGCGCAATAGTCGTCCAGCGTGAGCGGCGCATTCGCCAGCGGATGGCCGCGCCGCATCACGCACACGTACTGGCCCAGGTAGAGCCGCTGGGTCTCGAACGCCACCCCCGCGCCCGACTGCCCGCGTGCCGCCAGGCTGGCGATCACGGCCGGAAAGTAGCCCACCGCCATGTCGACTTCCTCCTGCTCGAGCATCCGCCGCGGATCGCGGGTGGTCAGCGGCAGCACGCGCAGCGAGACAGCGGGCGCTTCCTTCTCCACGATTTGGACCAGCCCGGGAATGAGCTCGGCGGCGGTGGCGTCGGCCATGGCCAGCAGGAAGGTGGTGTCCGCGGTCGATGCGTCGAACTCGCCCGGCGCCAGCGTGTGCTGCAGTTGCCGCAGCGCGTCGCGCACCGTGGGCCAGAGCGCCAGCGCGCGCGGCGTGGGCTCCACGCCCGCCCCCGCCCGGCTCACCAGCTCGTCGCCGAGCACTTCGCGCAGGCGCCGCAGCGCATTGCTCACCGCGGGCTGGGTGATCGACAGGTTGCGCGCGGCGCGCGTGAGGTTGCGCTCCGCCATGACCTCGTCGAAGACGCGGAGCAGGTTGAGGTCGAATGTGCGAAAGTTGACGTCCATCAGTGATGTGAATGATAAACATCAGAAAGATAAAGTGGCAAAACACTAGGGCAAACCCTAATATCTCTCCATCGGCACCAGCCATTCGTCCCACGGAGGGATCCATCATGACCAGCTTTGTCCACGTAGACCAACCCACTGTCCATCCCGGCGTCCAGCGCGCCGAGATCCTGTTCGGCCAGATCAAGGCCGCACGCGCCGGCGCGAACGGTTCGCGTCCGCTGATCGCCCTGCTGATCGTCGCCGTCGTCGCGGCGGTGATGGTGGTGGCCGACAAGCTCGTTTCCAATTGGGACGAAGGCGCGCTGCTCGCCGCCTGGACCGTGCTCTGCGGCGCCGCTTTCGGTATTGCCGCGCTGTTCGCCGGCTCGCTGCGCGCTCCCCTGGCCCGCGTGGCCGGTGCCTGGAACGCAGCCGCCGCGCGCCGTGCTTCGGCCCGCGCCGACGCCCGCTTCCTGGAAACCGCGAAGAACGACCCGCGCGTGATGCAGGAACTGCAGGCCGCCACGTGGCGCCAGCAGTCCGAAGGCAAGGTGTCGGTCGCGGCCGCTGCCAAGGTGGACGCACTGGCCCGCGTGGCCGCACGCTCCAGCGAAGCGCGCATGCCGACGATCTACGAAGCCATGCGCCGCATGAACAGCTCGCGCTACTACTGATCGATCGGCGCCGGCCGCCAGTCGCTCAATGAAAAAGCCGCCCTCCCGGGCAGCTTTTTTGCGTGTGCGCACGGGCCGCACTCGGGGGCCACGGCCCGGCGTCAGGCCGCCAGGCGCTGCTCGATGGCCGCCTTGGTTTCCGGCAGCTCCTTCGGCAGGTGGTGCGCCAGCTGCTGGAACAGCTCGGCGTGCAGCTTCAGCTCGGCCTGCCAGGCGGCCTTGTCGATGCTGGTGACGGTGGCGAACTGCTCGGCGCTGAATTCCAGGCCGGTCCAGTTCAGGTCTTCGTAGCGCGGGCTCACGCCGGTGATGTGCTCGGTGCCCTTGGCGTTGCCTTCGACGCGGTCGATCATCCACTTCAGCACGCGCATGTTCTCGCCGTAGCCGGGCCAGACGAACTTGCCGTCGGCGCCCTTGCGGAACCAGTTGGTGGTGTAGATCTTGGGCAGCTTGGCGCCCGAGGCCTGGAGCTTCTTGCCCAGGTCGAGCCAGTGCTGGAAGTAGTCGCTCATGTTGTAGCCCATGAACGGCAGCATCGCGAACGGGTCGCGGCGCACCACGCCCTGCTGGCCGGCGGCCGCGGCGGTGGTTTCGGAGCCCATGGTGGCGGCCATGTAGACGCCTTCGACCCAGTTGCGGGCCTCGGTCACGAGCGGCACGGTGGTCGAGCGGCGGCCGCCGAAGATGAAGGCGTCGATCGCCACGCCCTTCGGGTCGTCCCAGGCGTCGTCGAGCGCCGGGTTGTTGGTGGCGGCCACGGTGAAGCGCGAGTTCGGGTGCGCGGCCTTGGCGCCGGTTTCCTTGGCGATCTGCGGCGTCCAGTCCTTGCCCTGCCAGTCGATCAGGTGTGCGGGCAGGGTCTTGGTGTCCTGCTCCATGCCTTCCCACCACACGTCGCCGTCATCGGTCAGCGCCACGTTGGTGAAGATCACGTCGTGGTCCAGGCTGTCCATGCAGTTCGGGTTGGTCAGCATGTTGGTGCCGGGCGCCACGCCGAAGTAACCCGCTTCGGGGTTGATCGCGTAGAGGCGGCCGTCCTTGCCGGGCTTGATCCAGGCGATGTCGTCGCCGATGGTGGTGACCTTCCAGCCTTCGAAGCCGGCGGGCGGCACCAGCATCGAGAAGTTGGTCTTGCCGCAGGCACTCGGGAAGGCCGCGGCCACGTGGTATTTCTTGCCCTGGGGGTTGGTCACGCCGAGGATCAGCATGTGCTCGGCCAGCCAGCCTTCGTCGCGGCCCATGTTCGAGGCGATGCGCAGCGCGAAGCACTTCTTGCCCAGCAGCGCGTTGCCGCCATAGCCCGAACCGTAGCTCCAGATCTCGCGCGTTTCGGGGTAGTGGACGATGTACTTGGTCTTGTTGCAGGGCCAGGCCACGTCCTTCTGGCCGGCCTCGAGCGGCGCACCGACGGTGTGCACGCAGGGCACGAACTCGCCGTCGGTGCCGAGCACCTCGTACACGGCCTTGCCCATGCGGGTCATGATCTTCATGTTGACCGCCACGTAAGGGCTGTCGGAAAGTTCGATGCCGATGTGCGCGATGGGCGAGCCGAGCGGGCCCATGCTGAACGGCACCACGTACATCGTGCGGCCCTTCATGCAGCCGTCGAACAGCGGCTGCAGCGTGGCGCGCATCTCGGCCGGGGCCATCCAGTTGTTGGTGGGGCCGGCGTTTTCCTTCTTCTCGGAGCAGATGAAGGTGCGGTCTTCGACGCGCGCCACGTCGCTCGGATCGGACAGCGCGAGGAAGGAATTGGGGCGCTTGACCGGATCGAGCTTCTTGAAGGTGCCCGCGTCGACCAGTTGCTGGCACAGGCGGTCGTACTCTTCCTTGCTGCCGTCGCACCAGTGAATGACCTCGGGTTTGCAAAGCGCGGCCATTTCGGCCACCCAGGCAATCAGTTTTGCGTTCTTGACGTATGAGGGTGCCTGAATGGCGAGGCCCTGCATCGTGGGTGCGTTCATCGGAGATCTCCTAAGTTGAAAAATCGTCTTTCCGAACGGGACGCCGCGCCTGCGATGGCGCGGAGGTCCGTTTGAGAAAACGTTTCTCTTAGGGAGACTGCGTCAACGCGGGCCGCAAAACCCGCGGACGAAGACGCAAACGGCTGTCAGGCCAAGTAGACAGCGATGGAGGCCAGCAGCAGCATCAGCACGCCACCGGCCAGCGGGAGCACGAGCGGCATCAGGTGCACGATCGATTCGACGGCGTCTTTTTCAACGGCGGCGGCGTGGCCGGGCTCGACGGGAGTAGGGTTGGACATTGAATTACCTCGAATACGCAAATACAAGAACTGCGGCCATTTTACCGGCGGCCCCCGGCGGCGCGGTCTAGGGGGTTGCGAGCCCCCCGTTCAGTGCTGCTCTTCCGCCTCGAAGCCGGCGTCATGCAGCGCGCCCAGCACACTGGCCAGATGCGCCCGTCCACGGGTCTGCAGCACCAGCTCGATGTCGACGTTCTGGGCGGCCAGCATGGTAAACGCTCGCTGGTGATGAACTTCATCGACGTTAGCGCCCGCTTCCGCCACAGTGGCCGTGATCTGGGCCAACGAGCCCGGCACATCGCGCGCGCTCACCCGCACGCGCGCCAGCCGGCCGGCCCGCACCATGCCGCGCTCGATGATGGCCGCCAGCAGCAGCGGGTCGATGTTGCCGCCCGACAGCACCAGGCCCACGCGCTTGCCCTTGAAGCGTTCCGGATGCCGGATCAGCGCCGCCAGGCCGGCCGCGCCCGCACCCTCGACCAGCGTCTTCTCGATTTCGAGCAGCATCAGCACGCCCTGCTCGATGTCGCCTTCGTCGACCAGCAGCAGGTCGTCCACCATGCGGGCGATGATTTCCCGCGTCAGCACGCCGGGCGTGCCGACCGCGATGCCTTCGGCGATGGTGCTCTTGCCCTGCGGGTGCTGGGTACCCTTGACGGCATTCACCATGCCCGGAAAGCGCGTGGTCTGCACGCCGATGATCTCGATGCCGGGTTTCCGGTCGCGCGCCGCAATGGCCATGCCGGCAATCAGCCCGCCGCCGCCGACCGACACCACCAGGGTGTCGAGGTCCGGCACGGCATCGAGCATTTCGAGCGCCACCGTGCCCTGGCCCGCGATGATGGCCTCGTCGTCGTAGGGATGAACGAAGGTCAGCCCTTCGCGTTCGGCCAGTTCCAGCGCATGCGCGCGCGCCGCGTCGAGCGTGTCGCCGTGCAGCACCACCTCGGCACCGAAACCGCGCGTGCGCTCGATCTTCACGCCGGGCGTGAAGCGGGGCATCACGATGAGCGCGCGCAGGCCGAGCCGCTGCGCGTGGTAGGCCACGCCCTGGGCGTGGTTGCCGGCCGACATGGCCACCACGCCCCGCGTCGCTTCCCTGCCGTCGCCGCGCGTGTCGGCTTCCAGAAGATCGACCAGCTTGTTGCACGCCCCCCGCTCCTTGAACGAGGATGTGAACTGCAGATTCTCGAACTTCAGGTAGACCTGCGCGCCCACGATCTCGGAGAGCGTGCGCGATTCGACGCAGGGCGTGTTGAGCACCTGACCCTCGAGACGCGCCGCGGCGCGCCGGATTTCTTCGATTCCGACCATGGCGGTCATTGTGGCTGGAATCGCGTCATCAGGGTTTTTACCGCTTCCGCGTCTTCCCGAAGCCAAAAGTCTGCGTTATGGTCGCTCCAGGAAGTTCCTCGTCCGGAGGTTGTCTGATGGTCAAGCGTGCGGGTGTCGATGTGGTGGCTGCTGCGGTTCGCGGGCAGGCATTGCCGTCGCCTGGGCTCAAGGGTGCGCCGGTGCTCGAGCTGATGTGTTCGCACTTCGTGCTCACGCTGGCCGCCAAGCAGGGGCCGCGCTTCAACGTGCGCCGGGACATCAACGGCCTGCTCTCGCTCACCGGCCGCCACCTGGTGTGGCCGGTTGCCGTGCTGCAGCGGCTGCGCGAGTTCCTCGGCCGGCGCTGCGTCGGCAACGAGGCCTGGAAGGGCGTCGAGAATTTCGACGGCCGCACGCTGCTCGAGCGGCATGGCGTGTGGCGCGGGCCCTACGAGGAAGGCACGCTGTTCTTCTATCTCGACGAATACGCCAAGGACTACCCGAAGGACCTGCTCTCGGTGCTGGCCGTCACGCGCGACTGGCTCACGCATGCGCTACGCAAGCAGTCGACGTTGGTCGAGAAGAACATCGACGCGCTCGCGGGCCTCTTGCAGCTCAACAAGGCCGAGCGCGCGCTGCTGCTCTACGGCACGCTGGCGCGCTATCAGCGCGACCTGCGTTCGCTGCTGGTCGAGTTCAAGGTCAACAACGCGCCCGAGGCCTATGCCGCCATTGCCGACATCGCGGGCGTCAATGCCACCGAGGTGGGCGAGGCCTTGCGGGCGGGCTCTCGGCTGGAGCGCATCGGCCTGGTCGAGAACCTGATTTCCGAGCACAACATCACCGACCTGGCCGACCTGATGAAGGTCAGCGAGAAGCTGCCGCCGGTGCTGATGCGCGAATACCGCGACCACAACGAATTGATGGCCGTGTTCACGCGGCCTTCCGCCAAGAGTGCGCTCACCACGCACGACTTTTCCTTCGTCCAGGAAGACGCGCAGATGCTCGTCACGCTGCTGCGCGCGGCGGTGGCGCGCAAGGAGCCCGGCGTCAACGTGCTGCTCTACGGGCCGCCCGGCACCGGCAAGACCGAGCTCGCCAAGGTGGTGGCGCAGGCGGCGGGGCTCGAGCTGTTCGAGGTCGAATACGCCGACCGCGACGGCAACTCGCTGAGTGGCCGCGACCGCTACCGCTCGCTGCAGATCGCGCAGGTGTTTCTCAAGGGCAGCGCGCAGGCCGCGCTGCTGTTCGACGAAGTCGAGGACGTGTTTCCGCCCATCAGCACCGAGGCCGCGCAGTTCATGGCGCGCGCCGAGCAGATTCCGGCGCCCACCAGCGGCAGCGTGAGCGGCAAGGCCTGGGTCAACCAGATCCTCGAGGCCAACCCGGTGCCCACGCTCTGGGTCACCAACCGCATCGAGCAGATCGACCCGGCGTTCCGGCGCCGCTTCGCCTATCACCTGGAACTCAAGTCGCCGCCGCCCGGTGCGCGCGAGCAGCTGGTGAAGAAAACGCTCGAAGGCATCGTCGTGTCCGAGGCCTTCACCGCCAAGCTGGCCGAGCGCAAGGGCCTCACGCCCGCGCAGATCCGCACCGCGGTGCGCTTTGCGGGGCTGGCGCAGACCGCCGACGGCGCGTCGATGGAGGCGCTGATCGAGCGCCAGCTCAAGAACGCCGACCTCGCGCTCGGCACGCTCGACACCGGCCTGGGCGAGCGGCGCAGCGTCACCACCTACGACCTCGACATGCTCAACGTCGAGACCCGCTTCGAGATCCCGCGCATCGTGGCGGCGATCAAGGCGCGCGGCCACGGCACGCTGTGCTTCTACGGCGCGCCCGGCACCGGCAAGACCGCGCTGGCGGAGCACATCGCCAAGGCCATCGGCCGGCCGCTGATCATCAAGCAGGCCAGCGACCTCATGAGCAAGTACGTCGGCGAAACCGAGCAGAACATGGCGGCCATGTTCAAGGAAGCCGAAGCCGAGAAGGCCGTGCTGCTGCTCGACGAGGCCGACAGCTTCCTGCAGGACCGGCGCGGCGCGCAGCGCACCTACGAAGTGACCGAGGTCAACGAGATGCTGCAAGGCATGGAGCGCTTCAACGGCGTCTTCATCTGCACCACCAACCTGCTCGACCGGCTCGACCAGGCGGCGCTCAGGCGCTTCACCTTCAAGATCAAGTTCATGCCGCTCACCGCGCCGCAGCGCGAGCGCATGTTCGTGACCGAGGCGCTGGCGGGCGATGCCGCGCTGCTCACCGGGGAGATCAAGGCGCGGCTGGCGCAATTGCACCAGCTGTGCCCGGGGGATTTCGCGGCCGTGAAGCGGCAGACGGATATTCTCGCGGTCGAGTTCTCGGCCGCCGAATTCCTGGACCAGCTCGAGGCCGAGCATCGCATCAAGCCCGAGGTGCGCGAGTCGCGCGGCATCGGCTTCATGCAGTAGCCAGCAAGCAAGAAGGCCGCCCAGACGCGGCAGACAAGAAAAAACCGTCCGCCGCCGCGGACACGAGGAGGGTTCGATGAGCTTGGGCAATGGACACGCGCGGGAGACGCCGCGCTTCACCGCATCGGCTGCGGCCGCATTCGCATTGGCCGGCGTCGTCTGCGCACTGGCCGGCTGTGGAGGCGGCGGCGGCGGAGGAGGGGGCGGAGGCGGCGGGTTTCCGATCGTCGCTCCGCCCGCCACCACGCCCCCCACCAGCGGCGGCGATGGCGGCGGCGACGACGATGCCATCCTTGCCTCGGCCACCGTGGCCGGCCTGTGCGCCGCGCCGCGCGCCGGCGTCAACCCCGCAACGGGGCGGCGTACCCCGACAAGCCCGGCACGCTGACCGACGAGAAGCGCTGGGTGCGCGGCTGGATCGACGAGACCTACCTCTGGTACGGCGAGGTGCCCACCACCCTCAAGGCCGCCGACTACGCCACGCCGGTGGCCTACTTCAGCGTGCTCAAGAGCCCCGCCCTCACGGCGTCGGGCCGCGCGAAGGACCGCTTTCACTACGTGTACGACACCGAGCGCTACCGGCAGCTCTCGGAGAATGGCGTGGCGCCGGGCTACGGCATGGAGTTCGCGTTCGTGCGCAACTCGCGTCCGCGCGACCTGCGCATCGCGTTCACCGAACCCGGTTCGCCCGCGGCCACGGCGGGCATCGCGCGCGGCGCCAAGGTGCTCGAAATCGATGGCGTCAATGTGGTCTCAAGCACCAACACCACCGCAATCAACCGCGGCATCTCGCCCACCACCATCGGCGAATCGCACACCTTCGTCTTCGAGGTGGGCGGCGTCCGGCAGGCGCCCGTCACGCTGGAAGCCGCAAGCATCACGCGCACGCCGGTGCAGAACGTCAAGAGCATCGACACCGGCAGCGGCCGCGTCGGCTATCTGCTCTTCAACGACCACATCACGACCTCCGAGTCGCAGCTTGTCAACGCCTTCAACCAGTTCAGGCAGGACGGCGTGCAGGACCTGGTGCTCGACATGCGCTACAACGGCGGCGGCCAGCTCAACATCGCCAACCGGCTCGCCTCCATGGTGTCTTCATCGGCCACCACCTCGGGCAAGGTTTTCGAGCGCCTGGCCTTCAACGACAAGAACCCGTTCCACCTGACGCTGGCGCAGACCATCTATACCTTCCTCGGCACCAGCCGCACGGGCGCGACGCTGCCAAGGCTCGGCCTCCCGCAGGTCACGGTGCTGGTCGGTCCCGACACCTGCTCGGCCAGCGAGGCGGTCGTCAACGGCCTGCGCGGCATCGACGTCAAGGTCAATCTCGTGGGCGGCACCACCTGCGGCAAGCCCTATGGCTTCTCTCCGCAGGACAACTGCGGCACCAGCTATTTCGCGATCCAGTTCCAGGGCGTCAACAACAAGAACTTCGGCGACTACGGCGACGGATTCGCGCCCGACTGCGCCGTCGCCGACGATTTCGACCACCCGCTCGGCGACCCGGCCGAGGCGCGGCTGGCGGCCGCGCTTGCCATGCGCAACGGCGGCGCCTGCCCCGTTTCGGCCTCGGCCAAGACCCAGCCGGGGCTCGAGAAATCCGAGACGGCCGACGAGCAGCCCTACCTGCTCCATCGCTCGCCGCTGCGCGAAATGCGCCTGGTCGAAGCCGCTCCGTCGCCGGGCTGAACCACCTCGGCACCGGCCTCGGTTACCCCTTGAAACCTTGCGCTTTGCCACGCCCGTGGCAGGCCCTTTAGAGTGTTGCCAAACGTTTGCGCAAACGTTTGGCATTTCGTTCTACATGGCAAAGGCACTCGAAAAGGAGCCGGGATGACGATTCGGATTCAGCGACGCAGGTGGATGGCGGCGGCTTTGCTCGCCACGGCGCTCTCGGCCTGTGGAGGCGGCGGTGGCGGCAACAGCGGCATCGGGCTCGCACCGGGTTTCGGCGCTTCGCCGCCTCCGGCGCAGAAGATCATCATCGACAGCGACTACAACACCATGAGCGACGACGGCCAGCTCGGCGTCATGGCCGCGCAGCTGCAGGCCGAGGGCAAGGTGCAGGTCATGGGCATCAGCGTGGTGTCGGGCAACCAGTGGCTCAGGCAGGGCGTGGCCGACGCGCTGATGTCGGTCGAGCGGCTGGGCGTGGGCGACCGCATCGGCATCTATGCCGGTGCGAATTACGCGTTCAACCACGACCACGCGACCATCGAGGCCGAGATGGCGGCCGGCTCCGGCGGCGACGGCTACCTGGGCGCCTGGAGTTCGCCCGAGCCCAAGACCGATGCCGACCTGAAGCCCTCGCCCGACGGCTTTGCCACCCACACGGTGCTCCAGCGCAGGAGCGCGGTCGACTTCATTGTCGACACCGTGAAGGCCAACCCCAACGAGATCACCATCCTGGCCATCGGCCCGCTCACCAACATCGCGCTCGCGGTCAAGCAGAACCCCGAGATCGTGCCGCTGATCAAGAAGATCATCTACATGGGCGGCGCGGTCGACGTGCCGGGCAACACCACCAGGTACGCCGAGTTCAACTGGTGGTTCGACCCCGACGCCGCGCAGTTCGTGGTGCGGCTGCCGATTCCGCAGGTGGTGGTGCCGCTGGACGTGACCGACACCGTGTTCCTGACCAAGCCGATCTACGACCGCATCGCGCATCCGGCCACGCCCACCGCCGTGACCGAGGTGTTCCGCAAGCTCAACGGCTACGGCTTCAGCGGCACCAACGGCTTCGAGAACAACCCGGCCTACACGCAGAACATCTGGGACACGCTCACGCTCGCCTATCTCATCGACCCGGGCTATGCCACCGAAACCGTCGAGCGCTACGTCGACGTGGTCGCCAAGCCCGGCGCCGCCGACAACGGCCGCTCCGTCGGCTATGCCTCGCGGCCCGCGGGGCCGGTGCTGCAGAAGATGACGGTGGTGAAGAAGTTCGACAACGCGCGCTTCTTCGATCTCTATGTCGACCTGCTCACGCGTCCGGTGCCGGTCGCGCTGCGGCCCTCCAACTGAGACTGGGGGGAGCCCAGCTAGAACGCGCTGCAGACGCGCAGCACCTCGGAGCCGTAGGCCTCGAGCTTCTTGGTGCCGATGCCGCTGATGCCCTGCAGGTCTTCGAGCGTCGCAGGCGCGCGTTCGGAAATTGCCGCCAGCGTGGCGTCGTGAAAGATCACGTAGGCCGGCAGGTTGTGCTCGCGCGCCACTTCCGCGCGCCAGGCCTTGAGCGCCTCGAAGCGCTTCTGGCCGTCGGCGTCGAGTGCCGCGGCCGCGGGAGACGGGGCGCCGCGCGCCGCTTTCTCGCGCCGGGGCTTGCCGCCGCGCGCGGCCGGCGACGAAACCGACTCGCGCAGCGTCACGTTCGCTTCGCCCTTGAGCACTGCGCGCGAGCCTTCCGTGAGCTTCAGCGTATTGAAGGCTTCCGCATCGACGGCCAGCGCGCCCGTGGCGATGAGCTGCCGCAGCACGCCGCGCAACTGCACTTCGCTGAACTCCGCGCCGATGCCGAAGGTGCTGATGCGCTCATGCCCGAACTGCTTGACCTTCTCGGTTTCCTTGCCGCGCAGGATGTCCATGATGTGGCCCGCGCCAAAGCTGATGCCGCTGAGCTGCTGCACACGGTAGATGGTGGAGAGCAGCTTTCGCGCGGCATCGGTGCCGTCCCACACCTGCGGCGGGTTCAGGCAGTTGTCGCAGTTGCCGCAGGGCGTGCTCTTCTCGCCGAAGTAGCCGAGCAGACGCACGCGGCGGCAGTCGCTCGCCTCGGCCAGCGAGAGCAGCGCATCGAGCTTGCCGCGCATCACCTGCTTGAACTCTTCGCCCGCGGGGCTCTCGTCGATCATGCGGCGCTGGTTCACCACGTCCTGCAGGCCGTAGGTCATCCAGGCGTCGGCCGGCGCGCCATCGCGGCCCGCGCGGCCGGTTTCCTGGTAGTAGCCCTCGATGTTCTTGGGCATGTCGAGGTGGCCGACGAAGCGCACGTCGGGCTTGTCGATGCCCATGCCGAAGGCGATGGTCGCGACCATCACCACGCCCTCTTCGCGCAGGAAGCGGTCCTGGTGCTTCTGGCGCACCGCCGCGTCCAGGCCCGCGTGGTAGGGCAGCGCGTTGATGCCGGCATCGCGCAGCATCACGGCCACGTCTTCCACGCGCTTGCGCGACTGGCAATAGACCACGCCAGCGTCGCCCTCATGATCGCGTTCGATGAAGCGCAGCAGCTGCGTGGTCGCGTCCTTCTTCTCGACGATGGTGTAGCGGATGTTCGGCCGGTCGAAGCTGGAGACGAACTGGCGCGCTTCTTCCAACTGAAGCCGCTCGACGATGTCGGCGCGCGTGAGCGCATCGGCGGTGGCGGTGAGGGCGATGCGCGGTACGCCCGGATAGCGCTCGTGCAGCACCGTCAGCGCGCGGTATTCGGGCCGGAAGTCGTGGCCCCACTGGCTCACGCAATGCGCCTCGTCGATCGCGAACAGCGAGAGCTTGCCGCGCTCCTTCAGCGAATCGAGCTGCGAGAGAAAGCGCGGCGTGTTCACGCGCTCGGGCGCTGCATACAGCAGCGTGATCTCGCCGCGCAGCATGCGGCGCTCCACGTCCTGCGTCTGCTCCCAGTCGAGCGTGGAATTCAGGAAGGCCGCGTTGACCCCGGCCTCGTGCAGCGCGCCGACCTGGTCGTGCATCAGCGCGATCAGTGGCGACACCACCACCGAGACACCGCGCCCCGCACGCTGCCGCGCAATGGCCGGGATCTGGTAGCACAGCGACTTGCCGCCGCCCGTGGGCATCAGCACCAGTGCGTCTCCGCCGCCCACCACGTGGTCGACGATGTCTTGCTGCGGCCCGCGGAACTGCGAATAGCCGAAGACTTCGTGAAGGATGTCGGCGGGGGCGCTGCTGCTGCCGGGGGCGTCGAGGGGGAGGGGAGCGAGCGAGGACACAGGCAGCGGATGCGAAGGATGGGGATGGCAAGAAGGGGGAGGCGTCGATTGTCCCCCAGCGGCATCGATATGACTGTGGCACGAGGTTTGCAATCGTGAAGCCCGTCCCGCCGCCCTCCCTGTATAGACAGCAATCTGGTGCATTTTTGCTTAAGGAATGCACCGAAACGGTCCTCTCGGGTTATCCTGTATATACAAGTTGGGGTGCTTGGCAACAATGCGAGGCGCGCGCAGCCCGTGGTCGGGAGCGCATCGCCGAGCCTTTTCCTAGAAAACAGACCCAGGAGTACCCATGGTCAAGACGGTAGTTGTGAAAGTCGCTTCGCTGCTGGCAGCAGGTGCGTGTGCAGCAGGCATGGCCCAAACGGCCGCCGCGCAGGAAACCAAGATCGCGCTCGGCATGTCGGGCTGGACCGGCTTCGCGCCGCTCTCGCTGGCCGACAAGGCCGGCATCTTCAAGAAGAACGGCCTGGACGTCGAGCTCAAGATGATTCCGCAGAAGGACCGCCACCTGGCGCTGGCCGCGGGCGCCATCCAGTGCGCGGCCACCACGGTGGAAACGCACGTGGCCTGGAACGCCAACGGCGTGCCCATCGTGCAGATCTTCCAGATGGACAAGTCCTACGGCGCCGACGGCCTCGCGGTGCGCAACGACGTGAAGAGCTTCGCCGACCTCAAGGGCAAGACCATCGGCGTGAGCGCGCCCGGCACCGCGCCTTACTTCGGCCTGGCCTGGATGCTCAACAAGAACGGCATGACGCTGAAGGACGTGAAGGTGGTCTCGCTCGAGCCGCAGCCCGCGGCGCAAGCCTTCGTGGCCGGCCAGAACGATGCCGCCATGACCTACGAGCCCTACCTGTCGACCGTGCGCGCCAACCCCACCGCCGGCAAGATCCTGGCCACCACGCTCGACTACCCGATGGTGATGGACACCGTGGGCTGCGCGCCCACCTGGCTCAAGGCCAACGCCAAGGCCGCCGCCGCGCTCACCAAGTCGTACTTCGACGCGCTCGACATGATCAAGGCCGACCCGGCCAAGGCCAACGAACTCATGGGCTCGGCCGTGAAGCAGACCGGCGAGCAGTTCGCCAAGTCGTCGGCCTACCTGCGCTGGCAGGACAAGGCGGCCAACCAGAAATTCTTCGCGGGCGAGCTCACCAGCTTCATGAAGGAAGCCACGCCCATCCTGCTGGAGGCCGGCGTGATCCGCAAGGCGCCTGAAGACTACGCAGCCACCTTCGATGCAAGCTTCGTCAAGTAAGGCACTGCCGCAGGTGCCGCCGCGCGCGGCGCCGCCTGCATCGTCCGTTTCCCCCCAGGCCGCCGCGCCCGTGCGGCGCCGTTCGCTCGCGCCGCTCGAGCCCATCGGCGGGCGTGCCCGCGTGCTGCTCGGCCTCGGCTTCTTCGTGGCCTTCGTGCTCGTGTGGTCCATTGCCACGCTCGGCGGCTTTGTGCCGCCGACCTTCCTGGCCAGCCCGGTGACCATGCTGAAGGAAGGCTGGATGCTGTTCGCCGAGTTCGGCTTCATCGGCGACGTGGGCATGACCGTGTGGCGCGTGTTCGGCGGCTTCCTGCTGGCCGCCGTGCTGGCGGTGCCGCTGGGCATTGCCATGGGCACCTGGAAGGCCGTGGAGGCCTTCTTCGAGCCCTTCGTCTCGTTCTGCCGTTACCTGCCGGCCTCCGCCTTCATTCCGCTGCTCATCCTGTGGGCGGGCCTGGGCGAGATGCAGAAGCTGCTGGTGATCTTCATCGGCTCGTTCTTCCAGATCGTGCTGATGGTGGCAGTCACGGTGGGCGGCGCGCGGCGCGACCTCGTCGAGGCCGCCTACACGCTGGGCGCGAAGAGCCGCGGCATCGTGGCGCGCGTGCTCATCCCGGGCGCCGCACCCGGCATTGCCGAGACGCTGCGCCTGGTGCTCGGCTGGGCCTGGACCTACGTGATCGTGGCGGAACTCATCGGCTCCTCGTCGGGCATCGGCCACATGATCACCGACAGCCAGGCGCTCCTGAACACCGGGCAGATCATCTTCGGGATCATCGTGATCGGCGTCATCGGGCTGGTGTCCGACTTCGCTTTCAAGGCGCTCAACCGCCGCATGTTCGCCTGGGCTGCACTCTGATGAAGGACCAACTTTCCATCCAGGGCGTGTCGCGCGTCTTCGCCGGCACCAAGGGCCAGAGCACGCAGGCGCTGCTGCCCATCGACTTCGAGGTGCGCGAGAACGACTTCGTCACCATCCTCGGCCCCTCGGGCTGCGGCAAGTCGACGCTGCTGCGCATCGTCGCGGGGCTGGACTTTCCGACCACCGGCCAGGTGCTGCTCGACGGCGAGCGCATCGACGGCCCGGGCGCGGACCGCGGCGTGGTGTTCCAGAGCTACACGCTGTTCCCGTGGCTCACGGTGGCGCAGAACATCCGCTTCGGCCTGCGCGAGCGCGGCATGAGCGAGGCCGACCAGAAGGAGCGCAGCGAGTTCTTCATCGCCAAGGTGGGCCTGCGCGGCTTCGAGCACCATTTTCCGAAGCAGCTCTCGGGCGGCATGCAGCAGCGCACCGCGATTGCGCGCGCGCTCGCCAACGACCCCAAGATGCTGCTGCTGGACGAGCCCTTCGGCGCGCTCGACAACCAGACCCGCGTGCTGATGCAGGAGCTCTTGCTCGGCATCTGGGAGTCGGCGCGCAAGACGGTGCTGTTCGTCACGCACGACATCGACGAGGCGATCTTCATGGCCAACCGCGTGGCGGTGTTCAGCGCGCGGCCGGGGCGCATCAAGACCGAGATCGCGGTCGACTTCCCGCATCCGCGCAGCTACACCATCAAGACCTCGCCGGAGTTCATGGAAATCAAGGCGCGGCTGACCGAAGAGATCCGCGCCGAGTCGATGGCCGCGGCCGAGCACTGACATGAGCCCCCACGCTCATTACTTCGTGTATTCGCTGCCCCCCGAGGGGGTGCAGGCCTGCCTTGGGGCGGCCCGGCGGGAGGCCTGAAATGAAACGCGACCTGCCGTCCCTCGCGCTCTATGCGCAAGTCAAGGATCACATCTCCCGCAGGATCCAGGACGGCACCTGGCCGGCCGGCCATCGCCTGCCTTCCGAGAGCGAGCTGGTCGCGCAGTTCGGCATCTCGCGCATGACGGTGAACCGCGCGCTGCGCGAGCTGATGGAGCAGGGCCGCATCGTGCGCGTGGCCGGCGTCGGCAGCTTCGTGGCCGAGAACAAGCCGCAGTCCACGCTGCTGCAGATCGCCAACATCGCGAGCGAGATCCGCCAGCGCGGGCACGACTACCGCTGCGAGATGCTCGCGGTCGAACGCCTGGCCGCCTCGCCCGACGTGGCCGCCTGGCTCGACATGCGCGCGGGCACCTCGGTGTTCCACAGCGTCTGCCTGCACCTGGAGAACGACACGCCGGTGCAGCTGGAGGAGCGCTACGTCAATCCGCTGGTCGTGCCCGACTACCTCGAGCAGGACTTTGCCGCCGTGCCGCCCAGCGAGTACCTGGTGCGCAACGTGCCCTTCGACCAGATCGAGCACGTGGTCGATGCCGTGCTGCCCACCGCGGAGCAGGCGGGCCGGCTCGCGATGGAGCCCACCGACCCCTGCCTGCTGCTCACGCGCCGCACCTGGACGCGCAACACGCCGGTCACCTGGGTGCGCTGCCTGCATCCGGCGTCGCGCTACAGCCTGGGCAGCCGCTTCAAGGCCGACGGCAACCCGTCCTTCGGCTGACTTTTTCGTCACGGAAACCGAAGGTTTTCTCTCGCAACCACTTGTATAGACAGGTTCACATGCCAACAAGCAAACACACCGCCACCACCCTGACCCTCGCGCCCGGCAAGGTGGATCTCGCCATGCTGCGCCGCATCCAGGCCGGTGGCGTGCGGCTGGCGCTCGATCCTTCGGTGCAGGAGGGCATGGCGCGCGCCGAAGCGGCGGTGCGCCACATCGTCGACAACGACCAGGTGGTCTACGGCATCAACACCGGCTTCGGCAAGCTCGCGAGCACGCGCATCGGCAACGACCACCTGGCCGAACTGCAGCGCAACCTCGTGCTGTCGCACAGCGTGGGCACGGGCGAGCCGCTGGCCGCGCCGGTGGTGCGCGTGGTGCTCGCGACCAAGGCCGTGAGCCTGGCGCGCGGCCATTCGGGCGTGCGGCCCGCGCTGGTCGATGCGCTGCTGGCCCTGTTCAATGCGGGCGTCATGCCGCGCATTCCGTGCAAGGGTTCGGTCGGCGCCTCGGGCGACCTCGCACCGCTCGCCCACATGGCCTGCGTGCTGATCGGCGAGGGCGAAGCCACCACGGCCGAGGGCGCCGTGGTCAGCGGTGCCGAAGCCATGCGCCTCGTCGGCCTGGAGCCCTTCGTGCTCGGCCCCAAGGAAGGCCTGGCGCTGCTCAACGGCACGCAGGTGTCGACCGCGCTCGCGCTCGCCGGCCTGTTCGGCGCGGAAGACGTGTTCGCCTCTTCGCTGATGTCGGGCGCGCTCTCGCTCGAAGCCATCCAGGGTTCGATCAAGCCTTTCGACGCGCGCATCCATGCCGCGCGCGGCCAGCCGGGACAGATCGCGGTGGCGGGCGCGGTGCGCACGCTGCTCGAAGGCAGCGAGATCGTGCCGTCGCATGCCGACTGCGGCCGCGTGCAGGACCCGTATTCGGTGCGCTGCATCCCGCAAGTGATGGGCGCCTGCCTCGACAACCTCGCGCATGCCGCGCGCGTGCTGGTGATCGAAGCCAATGCCGCATCGGACAACCCGCTGGTGTTCTGCGACACGGGCGAAGTGATCTCGGGCGGCAACTTCCACGCCGAGCCGGTGGCCTTCGCGGCCGACATCATCGCGCTGGCCGTGAGCGAAGTGGGCGCCATTGCCGAGCGCCGCATCGCGCTCTTGCTCGACACCGGCCTGTCGGGCCTGCCGCCGTTCCTGGTGCGCGACGGCGGCCTGAATTCGGGCTTCATGATCGCGCAGGTCACGGCTGCCGCCCTCGCGTCGGAGAACAAGTCGCTCGCCCATCCCGCGAGTGTCGACAGCCTGCCCACCTCGGCCAACCAGGAAGACCACGTCTCGATGGCCACCTTCGCGGCGCGCCGGCTCGGCGACATGGTCAACAACACGGCTGTTGTCGTCGGCATCGAGGCCATGGCCGCTGCGCAAGGCATCGAACTCAAGAGAAAGCTGAAAAGCTCCCCGCTGGTGGAGGCGGAGTTCGCCGCCATCCGCCAGAAGGTCGCCTTCCTCGAACGCGACCGCTACCTCGCGCCCGACATTGAAGCCATGCGCCAGTGGGCGCTGAAGGCTGAATTGCCGGCCGCGCTCTTGAACATCCTGCCCAGTCACGCCTGAACACCGATCAAGGAGAACCTCGCCATGAACGCACCCGAAAAGCTCCCGCTGCAAAACACCGATCCGCGCCACGACCCCACGCGCGTGATCCGCGCCCCGCGCGGCAGCACGCTCAGCTGCAAGAGCTGGCTCACCGAGGCGCCTTACCGCATGCTGCAGAACAACCTCGACGCCGAGGTGGCCGAGCGTCCGCAAGACCTCGTGGTGTACGGCGGCATCGGCCGCGCCGCGCGCAACTGGGCCTGCTACGACCAGATCCTCGCGTCGCTGAAGGAGCTGAACGACGACGAGACGCTGCTCATCCAGTCGGGCAAGCCGGTCGGCGTGTTCAAGACGCACGAGAACGCGCCGCGCGTACTGCTCGCCAATTCGAATCTCGTGCCCAAGTGGGCCACCTGGGAGCACTTCAACGAGCTCGACCGCCAGGGCCTCTTCATGTACGGCCAGATGACGGCCGGCAGCTGGATCTACATCGGCAGCCAGGGCATCGTGCAGGGCACCTTCGAGACCTTCGTCGAGGCCGGCCGCCAGCACTACGGCAACAGCCTCGCAGGCAAGTGGATCCTCACGGCCGGCCTCGGCGGCATGGGCGGTGCGCAGCCGCTCGCGGCCACGCTCGCGGGCGCGGTGTCGCTCAACATCGAGTGCCAGCAGACCAGCATCGACTTCCGCCTGCGCACGCGCTACGTCGACAAGCAGGCGCGCGACATCGACCACGCACTCGAGCTCATCCAGCAGCACTGCGACGCGAAGGAGGCCGTGTCGATCGCGCTGCTCGGCAATGCGGCCGACATCCTTCCCGAGCTCGTGAAGCGCGCGAAGGCCGGCGGACTCAAGCCCGACCTCGTGACCGACCAGACCTCCGCGCACGACCTGATCAACGGCTACCTGCCTTCGGGCTGGAGCGTGCCGCAATGGCAGGCCGCGATGAAGGACGCCTCGCAGCACGACGCGCTCAAGAAAGCCGCGGCCAAGTCGTGCGCCGTGCACGTGCAGGCCATGCTCGACTTCCAGGCCATGGGCATCCCCACGGTCGACTATGGCAACAACATCCGTCAGGTCGCCTTCGACGAAGGCGTGAAGAACGCGTTCGACTTCCCGGGCTTCGTGCCGGCCTACATCCGCCCGCTGTTCTGCGAAGGCAAGGGCCCGTTCCGCTGGGTCGCGCTTTCGGGCGACCCGGAAGACATCTACAAGACCGACGCCAAGATCAAGGAGCTGTTCCCCGAGAACACCCACACCCACCGCTGGCTCGACATGGCGCGCGAGCGCATCGCCTTCCAGGGCCTGCCGGCGCGCATCTGCTGGCTGGGCCTGGGCGAGCGCCACATCGCGGGCCTGGCCTTCAACGAGATGGTGAAGAGCGGCGAACTCAAGGCGCCCATCGTCATCGGCCGCGACCACCTCGACACCGGCTCGGTGGCCAGCCCCAACCGCGAGACCGAAGCCATGAAGGACGGCACCGATGCGGTGAGCGACTGGCCATTGCTCAACGCGCTGCTCAACACCGCGGGTGGCGCCACCTGGGTCAGCCTGCACCATGGCGGCGGCGTGGGCATGGGCTACTCGCAGCACTCGGGCGTGGTGATCGTGTGCGACGGCACCGACGCCGCGGCCAAGCGCATCGAGCGCGTGCTCTGGAACGACCCGGCCACCGGCGTGATGCGCCATGCCGACGCGGGCTACGACATTGCCGTGGCCACCGCGAAGAAGCAGGGCCTCAATCTGCCGATGATCAAGAAAGGATGATGCGATGTCTGCCGAAACGAATTCCGAACCCATCTACCTGCACTACCTGAACCACCTCGACGTGCAGGCGCTTGCGATGACCGATGCCGAGATCGTCGCGGCCGTCGAAGAGGGCCTGGTGGCCCAAGGCCGCGGCGAGACCACCATCGAGCCGCGCATGCACCTGGTGCCCGAGAAGGACTACCCGGGCCACTTCAACGTGCTGCGCGGCTACATCCGTCCGCTCGGCGTGGCGGGCGTGAAGGTGGTAGGCGACTTCTATCGCAACTACCAGGTCGGCCTGCCGTCGGAGCTCGCGCTGCTGAACCTGTTCGACCCGAAGACCGGCGTGCCGGTGGCCATCGTCGATGCCTCCGACATCACCGACATGCGCACCGGCGCGATCACGGCCATCGGCGCCAAGCACCTCGCGCGCAAGAATTCGAAGATCCTGGGCCACATCGGCGCGCGCGGCACCTCGTACTGGAACGTGCGCCTGCTCGACTCGATCTTCGACTTCGACGAGATCCGCGTGCACTCGCGCCGGCCCGAGAGCCGCAACGCCTTTGCCGCCACGCTGGAGCGCGACCTCGGCAAGAAGATCGTCGTGACCGAGGACTGGGAATCGTGCGTGCGCGGCGCCGACATCGTGGTCGAGGCCTCGCGCCTCGAAAAGCCCGAGCCGGTGCTCAAGACCGAGTGGATCAAGAAGGGCGCCTGCATCATTCCGTACGGCACCATGAGCGCGGTCGAGCTGTCGCTGACCGACATCATGGACAAGATGGTGATGGACGACTGGGGTCAGGCCAAGGCCGGCCCCTTCGGTGCACTGCGCGCACACGTCGACAGCGGTCGCCTGTCGGAAAAGACGCTGCACGCCGAGCTCGGCCAGATCGTCGCGGGCCTGAAGCCCGGGCGCGAGAGCGACGAGGAGACCAACCTGTTCTGGCATCGCGGCCTCTCGCTGTCGGACATCGCGCTCGGCGCGGCGATGCTCGCGAAGGCGAAGAAGATGGGGCTCGGCCAGCAACTGCGCTTCCGCTGACCGGCGCATCGGAACCATTGCGATGACGCCCGTCGCCAACGCGCGCATGTACTCGGCCACCGCCTCGGTGCGCGCCGACTGGAAGCAGCTTCTCGCGTGGGCGCTGGCACGCGCCGGCCTCGCGTGGGACGTGATCGACTACGACGCGCCCGCGCCGCTTTCCGCGCTGTGGGCGCGCGACGACCTCGGGCTCGCGATGATGTGCGGCCTGCCGTTCTCGCAGCGCGCGCCGCGCCCCACGCTGGTGGCTGCGCCGCTGCCTTCGCCTGCGCGCTATGGCGGCCGCCCGGTGTACTTCACCGACATCGTGGTGCGCACCGGCTCGGCCTTCGAAACGCTGGAAGACACCTTCGGCGGCATCGTGGGCTACACGCTGGCCGACTCGATGTCGGGCGGCGTGGCGTTGCGCAACCATCTCGCGCCGTATCGCGCGGCGCGCGGCATGCGTCTTTACCGCGGCGCCGTCGGCGGCCTCATCCATGCACGCGGGGTGATCGAGGCCCTCGTCGAGGGCCGCATCGACGTGGGCCCGCTCGACAGCTACTACCACGACCTGCTGCGGCGCAACGAGCCGGCGCTCGCGCAGAAGGTGCGCATCGTCGACAGCACCGAGGCCATGCCGATCCCGCCGCTCGTCGCAACGACGCCGCTCACGCCCGGCGAGCTCGCGTGCATTCGCAGCGCATTGCAGGAAGCCACCCGCACGCCCGAGCTCGCGGCCGTGACGGAACGGTTGTTGCTTGCAGGTTTCGTCTCGCCCGATCCTGCGGACTACGACGTTCTTGCGGCGATCTCCCTTCGTGCCATTCCCCCTTTCGAGGAACTCTGATGTCGATCAACCGCCGTGCGGCCGTCCTGTTGCCCCTGTTGCTTTGCGCCGCGCCATGGCTCGCGCATGCGCAGGCCTATCCCGAAAAACCCATCCACGTCGTCGTGCCGTTCGCGCCCGGCGGTCCGGCCGATGCGGTGGCCCGCATCCTCGGCCAGGAGCTGGTCGACACGCTGGGCCAGCCCTTCATCATCGACAACAAGGTCGGCGCCGCGGGCAACATCGGCGTGGCGCAGATCGCCAAGGCCGCGCCCGACGGCTACACGCTCGGCATCGTGCCGGTCGGCAATGTCGCGGTGAACCCGAGCCTCTTTCCGTCGCTGCCCTACAAGGTGTCGGAGCTGCAGCCGGTCGCAATGCTCGCCGTGGTCGAGAACGTGCTGGTCGTCAATGCGTCCGTGCCGGCCAGGTCGGTGAAGGAGCTGCTCGCGCTCGCCAGGCAGAAGCCCGGCACGCTGAGCTTCGCATCGCCCGGCGCCGGCAGCCAGGCGCATCTGGCCGGCGAACTGATGGCGCTCGACGGCGACGTGCAGCTGATCCACGTGCCCTACAAGGGCATCGGCCCGGCGCTCAACGACGTGGTGGGCGGACAGGTCACGATGATGTTTGGCTCGCTCTCGGCCGTGCTGCCTTTCGTCAAGAGCGGCAAGCTGCGGGCGATCGGCCTCGCGAGCCTCAAGCGCTCGGCCGCGATGCCGGAGCTGCCCACCGTGGCCGAGCAGGGCCTGCCCGGTTTCGAGGCCATCTCCTGGTATGCGCTGATGGCGCCGGCCGGCACGCCGACGCCCATCGTCGAGCGCCTCAACGCAGAAACGGCGCGCGTGCTGGCCAGGCCCGAGATGAAGGAGAAGTTCGCGGGCCTGGGCCTCGAGCCCGGCACCGGCAAGCCGCAGGACATCGCCGCCAACATCCAGAGCGAAAGCGCCCGCTGGTCGGCCGTGATCCGAAAAAGGAACATCAAGCCGGAGTGAGCCCGCCGCACGCGGGTTCGCGCGGCACCGGCAGCAAAAAGACGCCGGCATTCCCACTGGGTGGGAATGAGGGCTTGGAGCCCGGGACGGCGCGCAAGATACTGCACGCCGTCTCTGCCTCGGACTCCCGCCACCGCCCTGCCATGACGCTCCCCCTCGATGCTCCGGCCCACAACGAGCGCGCGCTGCGCGTGCTGTCGGTGCTGGCGCAGAGCAAGTCGGCGATGAGCGCGGCCGAGCTCGTCGAAGCCACGGGCCTCGTCAAGAGCACGCTGTACCGGCAGATCGCGGTGCTGCGTCGCTGGGGCTTCGTGATGGAGACCGACGGGCGCTACTCACCGGGCCCCGTGAGCGTGCAGCTCGCGAGCGGCTTCGACGGCAACTCCGACCTCGTCATGGCCGCGCGTGCCGACATGCGCGCGCTCGCACAGCAGAGCCATGAAAGCGTGGCGCTGGTCACGGCCGTGAACGACCGCGTGGTGTGCCTCGAGATGATCGACAGCGAGCAGTCGCTGCGCTGCTCGTTCGACCGGGGCCGCAGCGTGCCGGCGCGCGACGGCGCCAGCGCCAAGTGCCTGCTGGCCCATCTGCCGCTCGATCAGCGCGACGCCTTGCTCGACGCGCTCGGCGACAGCCCCGAGCGGCGCACCGAACGTGCCGCCGAGCTCGACGCGATTCGCGAGGCCGGCCATGCCGTGACCCACGGCGAGGTCGATGCCGGCGTCTGGGGCGCCAGCGCACCGGTGCTCGGCCCGGGCCGCCGCCTGCGCGGCGCGATCACGCTCATGGCGCCGCTCACGCGCGCCGGGGGCATGGAAGCTGCATGGGTCCACATGACCGTCGTCACCGCGGCGCGCATCTCGCGCGCCCTGCAATAGCCATCGCCGCCTTTCCTTCTTTCCTTTTCAAACCCACGGAAGCCTTCACATGAACACCCGCCGCACCCTCATCGCCGCCGCACTCTCCAGCCTTGCGTTCTTCGGCCTCGCCGCCAGCGCGCAAGCCCAGGGCGAGCCGCTGCGCGTGGCCACCGACGCCACCTTTCCGCCGATGGAGTACGTGGAGAACGGCAAGCGCACGGGCTTCGACGTGGAGCTGGTAGAGGCCATCGGCAAGACGCTGGGCCGCAAGATCGAATGGATCGACATCGACTTCAAGGGCCTCGTGCCGGGCCTGATCTCCAAGCGCTTCGACATGGCCGTGTCGGCCATCTACATCACCGACGAGCGCAAGAAGGTCGTCGACTTCACCGTGCCCTACTACGCGGGCGGCCTCGTGGTGATGGTGAAGGACGGCAACACGGCCATCAAGACGCCGGCCGACATCAACGGCAAGAAGGTCAGCGTGCAGGTGGGCACCAAGTCGGTCGCCTACACCAAGGAGAAGTTCCCGCAGGTGCAGCTGATGGAAGTCGAGAAGAACCAGGAGATGTTCAACCTCGTGGACATCGGCCGTGCCGATGCCGCCGTGACCGGCAAGCCCGCCGCCTACCAGTACGTGCGCACGCGCGGCGGCCTGAAGGTGCTGCCGGAGCAGATCACCACCGAGGAATACGGCATGGCCATCCGCAAGGACACGCCCGAGCTCACCAAGGCCGTGAACGGCGCCATCGAGAAGCTCAAGGCCGACGGCACCTACGCGCAGATCGTCGCCAAGTGGTTCAGCGCCAGCGCCAAATAAGCAAGGCGGCGCATGGATCTCGACTTCTCGCCGGTCTGGCAGGGCTGGCCCGACCTGCTGCGCGGCGCGCTGGTCACGGTGGAAATCACCGCCTGCGCGCTTGCGCTCGGCTGCGTGCTGGGCCTCCTGGTCGGCATCGGCCGGCTCAACCCGAAGCGGCGCTGGCTCTACGGCGTTTGCACGGCGTACGTCGCGGCCATCCGCGGCACGCCGCTCTTGGTGCAGCTGTTCATCCTGTTCTTCGGGCTGCCGCATTTCGGCATCCTGCTGCCGGCCTTTTTGTGCGGCGTGCTGGGGCTGGGAGTGTATTCGGGCGCGTACGTGTCGGAGATCGTGCGCGGCGCGATCCAGTCGATCGACAAGGGCCAGACCATGGCGGCGCAGTCGCTGGGCATGACGCCCGGCACGGCGATGCGCGAAATCGTGCTGCCGCAGGCGGTGGTGCGCATGATCCCGCCGCTGGGCAACGAGTTCATCGCGCTCATCAAGAACTCGGCGCTGGTGTCGCTCTTGACGATCCACGACGTGATGCACGAGGGGCAGAAGATCATCAGCGTGTCGTATCGCTCGCTGGAGGTCTACCTGGCCATCGCGCTCGTGTACTTCGTGCTCACGGGCACGATGACGCTGGTCCTGCGGCATTTCGAGCAGAAGCTGCGGCAGGGCGGGTTGATGCGATGAGCGTGGTTCGATTTTCTCGCGCCGCGCTCCGGGTCATGCCCTGGAAGAACGGTGGCGGCACCACGCAGGAAATTGTCAGCTGGCCCCAGGGCACGGGCCTCGACAGCTTCGGCTGGCGCGCAAGCATCGCGACCATTGCGGCGGCCGGGCCGTTTTCGACATTCGCAGGCGCAGACCGCAGCATCATGCTGCTGGAAGGCGACGGCGTGCGGCTGGTCACGCAGGATGGGCGGGTGGATCATCGGCTCGACGCGCCGCATCGGCCGTTCGCATTCAGCGGCGACGACGCGATCGATTGCACGCTGCTCGGCGGCGCATCGAACGATTTCAACGTGATGACGCGGCGAGGCCAGTGGCGCGCCGACGTGCGGGTGCTCGCAGAGGCTGCGGCCATCGAGGCGGCGCCGCACGGCGTGCTCCTTGCGCTGCGCGGCGCATGGCGGCTGAGCGGCGAGCCCTGCCGCGAAGGCGAAGGGCTGTACTGGACCGACAGCGCGCAGGCATGGCAGGCCGTGCCCGAGGGTGAAGGCGCGCGGCTGGCTGTGGTTCGCATCGTGCCGGCGTAAGCTGTGCAAACACTGGACAAGGCATGACATCCGCAACCCCATTCCCATCGGCCGACGGCCTCTGGACCGGCCTGCGCCTGGCGCCCGGTGCCGCGCCCGGCGCCGCCCTGGATGCCGACACCGAAGCCGCGATCGCGGTGACCGAGGGCACGATCCGCTGGGCCGGCGCACGCAGCGCCCTGCCGGCCCGATTCGAGGGCCTGCCGCTGCACGATGGCGGCGGCGCGCTCGTCACGCCCGGCCTGGTCGATTGCCACACCCACCTGGTCTACGGCGGCCAGCGCGCCAACGAGTTCGCGATGCGGCTCGCGGGCGCCACCTACGAAGAAGTGGCGAAGGCCGGCGGCGGCATCGTCTCGTCGGTGCGCGCCACGCGCGAGGCCGATGAAGACGCACTCTTCGCGCAGGCCGCGCCCCGGCTCGAACAGCTGCTGGCCGACGGCGTGTGCGCGATCGAGATCAAGTCGGGCTATGGCCTTGCGCTCGAACACGAGCGCAAGCAGCTGCGCGTGGCGCGGCGCCTGGGGGAAGCCTACGGCGTCACGGTGCGCACCACCTTCCTCGGCGCGCACGCGCTGCCGCCCGAATACGCGGGCCGCAGCGGCGACTACATCGATCTCGTCTGCAGCCAGATGCTGCCCGCGCTCGCGGCCGAGGGGCTGGTCGATGCGGTGGACGTGTTCTGCGAACGCATCGCCTTCTCGCTCGCGGAAACCGAGCAGGTGTTCAAGGCCGCGAAGGCGCTGGGCCTGCCGGTCAAGCTGCATGCCGAGCAGCTCTCCGACATGGGCGGCGCCGCGCTCGCCGCACGCTACGGTGCGCTGTCGTGCGACCACATCGAGCACCTGTCGGCCGAAGGCATCGAGGCCATGCGCCAGTCGGGCACCGTGGCCGTGCTGCTGCCCGGCGCCTACTACACGCTGCGCGACACGCAGCTGCCGCCCATCGAGGCGCTGCGCACCGCGGGCGTGCCGATGGCCGTGTCGACCGACCACAACCCCGGCACCTCGCCGGCGCTGAGTCTGCTGTTGATGATGAACATGGCCTGCACGCTGTTCCGACTCACCGTGCCCGAGGCGCTGGCCGGCGTCACCGTGCATGCGGCGCGCGCGCTGGGCCTGCAAGACTCGCACGGCACGGTTGCCGAAGGCATGCCCGCCAACTTCGTGCTGTGGAACGTGCGCGATGCGGCCGAGCTCGCCTACTGGTTCGGCCAGCGTCCGGTGCGCACCGTCGTGCGACAAGGCCGCATCGCCGTGGGAGCGACCCGATGAACACGCTTTTCGCGGCCGATGCACTGCTGCCCGGCGGATGGGCGAAGAACGTCCTGCTGTCGTGGAACGCCGCCGGCCAGCTCACGCAGGTGCAGTCCGCCGCCCAGCCTGCAGCGGGCGCGCCGGTGGCGAACGGCCCCGTCGTCCCCGGCATGCCCAACCTGCATTCGCACGCCTTCCAGCGTGCCTTCGCGGGGCTCACCGAATACCGCGCTCAGCAGGACAGCTTCTGGAGCTGGCGCACGCTGATGTACCGCTTTGCCGCGCGCCTCGGCCCGCAGCACATGGAGGCCATCGCCACCTGGCTCTATGCCGAGATGCTCGAAGCGGGCTACACCAGCGTGTGCGAGTTCCAGTACGTGCACCACGATGCCGACGGCCGCCCCTATGCCGACGATGCGACGCTGAGCCTCGCATTGCTGCGCGCCGCACGGAAGACCGGCATCGGTTTCACGCTGCTGCCCGTGCTCTACCAGACCAGCGGCTTCGGCGGCCTGCCGCCCAATGAGGGGCAGCGCCGCTTCATCCGCTCGACCGATTCGATGCTGCGCCTGCTCGACACGCTGAAGCCCGCATGCGACGCGCAGGGCGCGCGGCTCGGCCTCGCGCCGCATTCGCTGCGCGCCGTGCCGCCCGACGCGCTGCGCGAAGCCGTGGCGGGCCTCGAAGCCATCGACCCGAGTGCGCCGATTCACATCCACATTGCCGAGCAGACCAAGGAAGTCGACGATTGCGTGGCCTGGAGCGGCCAGCGCCCGGTGGCCTGGCTGCTCGACCATGCACCGGTCGATGCGCGCTGGTGCCTGGTGCATGCCACGCACATGGAGGCGGCCGAATACGAGCGCGGCGCCAAGAGCGGGGCGGTCGCCGGCCTGTGCCCGACCACCGAGGCCAACCTCGGCGACGGCATCTTCGATTTCTCCGCATGGCGCCACCATGGCGGCGCCTGGGGCCTGGGCTCCGACAGCCATGCCACGGTCAACGCCGCGGAAGAGCTGCTGATGCTCGAATACAGCCAGCGCCTGGCCTGGCGGCAACGCAACGTCGGCGCCAGCGCGGCGCAGCCGCACGTGGCCACCGCGCTCACGCTCGAAGCGGTGCGCGGCGGCGCGCAGGCGTCGGGCCGGGCCATCGGCGGCCTGGCGGTGGGGCAGCAGGCCGACTTCGTCGTGCTCGATGCCGCACAGCTTGCGCTGCAAGGCCTGCCAGCGCCCGACATGCTGTCGGCCCACGTCTTTGCGAGCCATCGAACGTCCGCCATCGACACCGTCTGGATCTCCGGCCAGCCGCGCGTCGCGGCCGGCCGCCATGCCTTGCACAACGAGGCCGCCGCCGCATTCGTCGCGGCGCGCAGCCAGCTTCTCCAGGAAAATCGAGCTCCATGAGTTTCACCACCACCGAACCCGCCTTCCGCTTTCGCCAGGGCACGCGTCCCCTGCTGATCTCGATGCCGCACGTCGGCACCTACGTGCCGCCCGCGCTCGCCGCCCGCCTCACCGAAGAGGCGCGCCAGGTGCCCGACACCGACTGGCACCTCGAACGGCTCTACGACTTCGCCGATGCGCTCGGCGCCTCGGTGCTCGTCGCCACGCATTCGCGCTACGTGGTCGACCTGAACCGTCCGCCGGATGGCGCGAGCCTCTACCCGGGCCAGAGCGTCACCGGCCTGTGCCCGGTCGACACCTTCGACGACACGCCCGTCTACGCGTCCGGCGACGACCTGCCGAACGACGATGAAATCGCCGCGCGCCGCGAGGCGATCTGGCAGCCGTACCACCAGCAGCTGCAGGCCGAGCTCGACCGCCTGAAGGCCGCGCACGGCACCATCGCCCTGTGGGACGCGCATTCGATCCGCTCGGTGCTGCCGCGCTTCTTCGAGGGCAAGCTGCCCGACCTGAACCTGGGCACCGGCAAGGGCACCAGCTGCGACCCGGCGCTGGCCGCCACGCTGCTCGGCATCGCCGAGTCGGCCACGGGCTACACGGGCGTGCTCAACGGCCGCTTCACAGGCGGCTACATCACGCGCCAATACGGCAATCCCGCCGCCGGCGTGCACGCGGTGCAGCTGGAGATGACGCAGTCGAGCTACATGCAGGAGAAGCTGCCCTTCGACTACCTGCCCGAGGTCGCAGCCGGCGTGCAGCCGCATGTGCGGCGCATGATCGAGGCGGTGCTGGAATTCGTCGAACGCCGCTAAAGCACTGACGGCGGCCAGGGGCAGCCCCGCTTCCTACAATTGGAAGTTATGAAGCCCCTTGTCTATACCCGCGGCCAGGCCCTTGCCGGCATCCTCGAAAAGCGCATCGCCATCCTCGACGGCGCGATGGGCACGATGATCCAGCGCTTCAAGCTCACCGAGGAACAGTACCGCGGCGAGCGCTTCAAGGACTTCGAGCGCGACGTCAAGGGCAACAACGAACTGCTCTCGCTGACACGGCCCGACGTGATTTCCGACATCCACGAGGGCTACCTCGCGGCCGGCGCCGACCTGATCGAGACCAACACCTTCGGCGCGACCACCATCGCGCAGGAGGACTACAAGATGGCGCATCTCGCACGCGAAATGAACCTCGCATCGGCGAAGCTCGCGCGCGCGGCCTGCGACAAGTTCAGCACGCCGGACAAGCCGCGCTTCGTGGCCGGCGCCCTCGGCCCGACGCCCAAGACCGCGAGCATCAGCCCCGACGTGAACGACCCCGGCGCGCGCAACGTCGACTTTGAGCAATTGCGCGCGGCCTACTACGAGCAGGTCGAGGCACTGGTCGAGGGCGGTTCGGACGTGATCCTGGTCGAGACCATCTTCGACACGCTCAACGCCAAGGCCGCGCTGTTCGCGGTCGACGAGTATTTCGACAACAGCGGCCAGCGCCTGCCGCTCATCATCAGCGGCACCGTGACCGACGCCTCGGGCCGCATCCTGAGCGGCCAGACCGTCACCGCGTTCTGGCACAGCGTGCGCCATGCGCAGCCGCTGGCCGTCGGGCTCAACTGCGCGCTGGGCGCAGCGCTGATGCGCCCCTACATCCAGGAACTCGCGAAGGTGGCGGGCGACACCTTCATCAGCTGCTACCCGAACGCGGGCCTGCCCAATCCGATGAGCGAGACCGGCTTCGACGAGACGCCCGACGTCACCTCGCGGCTGCTGCACGAGTTCGCGGCCGAAGGGCTGGTCAACATCGTCGGCGGCTGCTGCGGCACCACGCCGGACCACATCGCGGCCATCGGCCGGGCGGTGGCGCCGGTCGCGGGCCGGCTGCTGAATCACGGCTTCTACCGCGAAGCAGCGTAACCGGGTTCGCCCGCGGCCTGTTGCGCCCGCGGCTGATTGACGGCTCTCGGGCCGCCGCCTAGGCTGGTGGCGCAAAGGAAGCCTGATCATGAACAACAAACTCCTCTCCATGCGCTGGATCGGCATCGGTGCCATGGCCCTGGTCCTGCCGCTGGCCGCCGCGGCGCAACAGGCCTTCACGCGCGGCGCAGTCAACCTGCGGGCCGGGCCCTCGGGCGACTATCCGCTGGTGGCGCGCCTCGGGCCGGGCCAGCCGCTCGACGTGATCGGCTGCACCAGCGGCTACGGCTGGTGCGACGTGGTGCTGCCCGACGGCGGACGCGGCTGGGTCTGGTCGAGGAGCCTGGACTACGCCTACCAGGAGCAGCGCGTGCCGCTGGCCACCTACGCCGCGGTGATCGGCGTGCCCATCGTGACCTTCGTGATCGGCAGCTACTGGGCCGACTACTACCGTGACCGGCCCTGGTACGGCGAGCGTCGCTGGTGGGGCAGCCGGCCGCCACCTCCGCCGGTGCCCGGCTGGCGCCCGCCGCCGCCGGTGCGGCCGGCCTGGCAGCCCAAGCCATGGCCGGGTCCGGGTTTCAAGCCCGCGCCGGTGCCCGGCATCCGCCCGCAACCCGGGCCGGGCTATCGCCCGCAACCCGGGCCGGGCTATCGCCCACAGCCGGGGCCGGGCTACCGCCCACCGCAGCCGGGCCCGGGCTTCCGCCCGCCTGCGGACCCCGGCTTCAAGCCGCCGCGGCCCCAGCCGGCTTTCCGGCCCGGGCCGCCACCCGGCCAGCCGCAGATGCATCCGGGCGGCGGACGGCCCGGCGCCGGTGGTGGGGGCGGCGGTCGCCCGCACGGCGGCGGTGAAGGCGGCGGCAAGGGTGGCGGCGGCCACGGCGGAGGCAAGGGCGGCGGCCAAGGCCACCGCGACTGATCAGCCCCGCGCATCCGTGGCAGGAATGCCCGCCGCGGCCTGCCGGTCGCGCGCAATCAGCGCCACGAAGCGCTGCGCCCCCAGCCCCAGCGGCCGCTCGCGCGACCACACCACGTCGACCCACAGGTCGAGTCCGTTGCTGAGGTTCTCGAACGGAATCTCGACCAGCGCGCCGGCGGCCACGTGCGGCTTGGCGAAATTGCGCGGCAGCCAGCCCCAGCCGAGGCCGGCCGTGATCAGGCTCAGCGCGGCCAGCGCGTTGTCGGTGCGCCAGACGTGGCGCGCGAACACGAAGCGCGGATCGCTGGTGGCCAGGTCGCGCCCCGCCACGACGATCTGCCGGGTGTTCGTGAGGTGCTCCTCGCGCAGCCGCTCGCCGGCGGCCGCAAGCAGCACCGGGTGGCCGGGCGCCATCACGGCCACCATGGTGTCGCTGCCGACTTCCTGAAACCCCTCGCGCCCGTCGAGGCTCGGGCGCTCGAACACCAGCGCGAGCTGCGCGCGGCCGCTGTGCAGCAGCGCCAGCGCGTCGGCCTGGGGCGCGGCCAGCACCTCGACCTGCAGCAGCGGATATTCCTCGGCCAACGCGGCCAGCGGCCCGCTCCAGGGCGCGGCCAGCAGTTCCGGCGCAATGGCCAGCGTGAGGCGGTTTTCGAGGCCCTGCGTGAGCGCCAGGGCCTGCACCTGCAGCTGCTTCAACTGGGCCGCCAGGAGCCGCGCCTGCGGCTCCAGCGAACGGGCGGCGGCGGTCGGCTGCGGCTCGCGGCCGCTGCGGTCGAACAGGGGCAGGGCCAGTTCGGCCTCGAGGTTGGCAATGGCCATGCTGACGGCCGAGGGCACCTTGTGCAGCGCGCGCGCCGCAGCCGAGAAGGAGCCGTGGTCGATCACGGCCAGGAAGACCTCGACGTTGTCGCTGGAGAAAGCCATCTGCGCACCTATCTATCAATAAAACTGAAACAAGTTGACTTTTTATATCAGCGAACAGCAAATAAAGTAGAGCCATCGTCTTCATCCGCCAGAGGAAACAGTCATGCAGGGGTTCCAGCGCCGCGTCGTCTACATCACCCTTTACGAAGGGATCGCCATCGTGGCCGCCAGTGCCGGCCTGGCGCTGATGACCGACGCCGGGCTGGGCCACTCCGGCATGCTGGCGGTGGCCGCCTCGGTCATTGCCGTGATCTGGAACCTGGTCTTCAACGCCCTGTTCGAGCGCTGGGAGTCGCGCCAGGCGGTGCGCGGGCGCAGCGTGCGCCGGCGCATGGCGCATGCGGTCGGCTTCGAGGGCGGGCTGATCGCGGTGCTGGTGCCGCTGTTCGCCTGGGGCCTGGGCGTGACGCTCTGGCAGGCGCTGGTGATGGACCTGGGCCTGGTGGTGTTCTTCCTGATCTACACCTTCGTCTTCAACTGGGGCTTCGACCGGGTGTTCGGGCTGCCGGCGTCGGCCGCGCCCGCCAGGCCCGCCGCGGCGGCCGGGCAGGGGGCCTGAACGCCCCTGGCGGCCGCGGCCCTTGCCGCAGCCGGTAAAATTGCGCTCCCTTCCAAGGAGCGTTGCAGCGGCGGCCCGCATCAAGAGGCCCGCCGTCAGGCTTGGAGGGCGCCCTGCCGGCCGGGGCGCAAGCCGCAAACGACGCTCACCTGACGTTTTTTCCTGCCCAGGTGAGCCCCCATGAACGAAGTTTCCACGCCCCGCGTCCCCCCGATGAAGCTGTCCGGCCTCGAGCCGGTGGCCATCGATGCCGGGTCGCTGTTCGTCAACATCGGCGAGCGCACCAACGTCACCGGCTCCAAGGCCTTCGCGCGGATGATCCTGAACGGCCAGTTCGAAGAGGCCCTGGCCGTGGCGCGCCAGCAGGTGGAGAACGGCGCGCAGGTGATCGACATCAACATGGACGAGGCCATGCTCGACAGCAAGGCCGCGATGGTGCGCTTCCTGAACCTGATCGCCAGCGAGCCCGACATCGCGCGCGTGCCGGTGATGGTCGACAGCTCCAAGTGGGAAGTGATCGAGGCGGGCCTGCGCTGCATCCAGGGCAAGGGCATCGTCAACTCCATCTCCATGAAGGAGGGCGTCGACAAGTTCAAGCACGAGGCCAAGCTCGTGAGGCGCTACGGCGCCGCCGCGGTGGTGATGGCCTTCGACGAGAAGGGCCAGGCCGACACCTACCAGCGCAAGATCGAGATCTGCGAGCGCGCCTACCGCATCCTGGTGGACGAGGTGGGCTTTCCGCCCGAAGACATCATCTTCGACCCCAACATCTTCGCCATTGCCACCGGCATCGAGGAGCACGACAACTACGCGGTCGACTTCATCAACGCCGTGCGCTGGATCAAGCAGAACCTGCCGGGCGCCAAGGTGTCGGGCGGCGTGAGCAACGTGAGCTTCAGCTTCCGCGGCAACGACCCGGTGCGCGAAGCCATCCATACCGTGTTCCTGTACCACGCGATCCAGGCGGGCATGGACATGGGCATCGTCAATGCCGGCATGGTGGGCGTGTACGACGACCTGGAGCCGACCCTGCGCGAGCGCGTGGAAGACGTGGTGCTGAACCGGCGGCCCGATGCAGGGGAGCGCCTCGTCGAGGTGGCCGAGACCGCCAAGAGCGGCGCCAAGGACGACAGCAAGAAGCTCGAATGGCGCGGCACGCCGGAGCATCCGGTGCACGTCAACCAGCGCCTCTCGCACGCCATGGTGCACGGCATCACCGACTTCATCGTCGAAGACACCGAGGAGGCCTACCAGCAGATCCTCGCCAAGGGCGGCCGCCCGCTGCACGTGATCGAAGGGCCGCTGATGGACGGCATGAACATCGTGGGCGACCTGTTCGGCCAGGGCAAGATGTTCCTGCCGCAGGTGGTGAAGTCGGCGCGCGTGATGAAGTCGGCCGTGGCCCACCTCATCCCCTACATCGAGGAAGAAAAGCGCCAGGACGAGGCCGCGGGCCGCGACGTGCGCACCAAGGGCAAGATCATCATCGCCACCGTCAAGGGCGACGTGCACGACATCGGCAAGAACATCGTCACCGTCGTGCTCCAGTGCAACAACTTCGAGGTGGTGAACATGGGCGTGATGGTCCCGTGCCACGAAATCCTGGCCAAGGCGAAGGTCGAGGGCGCGGACATCGTGGGCCTCTCTGGCCTCATCACGCCCAGCCTGGAAGAAATGCAGTACGTGGCCGGCGAGATGCAGAAGGACGACCACTTCCGCATCAGGAAGATTCCGCTCCTGATCGGCGGCGCCACCACCAGCCGCGTGCACACCGCAGTCAAGATCGCGCCGCACTACGAAGGCCCGGTGGTCTACGTGCCCGATGCCTCGCGCAGCGTGAGCGTGGCACAGTCGCTGCTGAGCGACCAGGCCACCGCGTACATCGACGAGATCAACGCCGACTACGAGAAGGTGCGCACGCAGCACGCCAACAAGAAGCAGGTGCCGATGTGGCCGCTGGCCAAGGCGCGCGCCAACAAGACGCCGGTCGACTGGTCCAGCTACACGCCGCCCGTGCCCAAGTTCATCGGCCGGCGCCTGTTCAAGAACTTCGACCTGACCGAGCTCGCGAAGTACATCGACTGGGGCCCGTTCTTCCAGACCTGGGACCTCGCGGGTCCGTTCCCGGCCATCCTGAAGGACGAGATCGTCGGCACCGAGGCCGTGCGCGTGTATGCCGACGGCCAGCGCATGCTCAAGCGCCTGATCGAGGGCCGCTGGCTCAGCGCGAGCGGCGTGGTCGGCTTCTGGCCCGCGAACACGGTGAACGACGACGACATCGAGCTCTACACCGACGAGACGCGCAGCGAAGTCGCGCTCACCTGGTACGGCATGCGCCAGCAGACCGAGAAGCAGGTGATCGAGGGCGTGATGCGCCCGAGCCGCTGCCTGGCCGACTTCGTCGCGCCGAAGGACAGCGGGCTGAAAGACTACGTGGGCGTGTTCGCGGTGACGGCGGGCCTGGGTGTCGAGAAGAAGGAGAAGTACTTCATCGACGACCTCGACGACTACTCCGCCATCATGCTCAAGGCGCTGGCCGACCGGCTGGCCGAGGCCTTTGCCGAATCGCTGCACCACCGCGTGCGCACCGACCTCTGGGGCTATGCGCCCGACGAGGGCCTGAGCAACGAGGACATGATCGCGGAGAAATACCGCGGCATCCGCCCCGCGCCGGGCTACCCCGCCTGCCCCGACCACAGCGTGAAGCGCCCGATGTTCGACCTTCTGGGGTGCGCGGACATTGGCATGACGCTGACCGAAAGCCTCGCTATGATGCCCGCCGCCAGCGTGAGCGGCTTCTACCTGAGCCATCCCGAGTCGACGTACTTCAACGTCGGCAAGATCGGGCACGATCAATTGCAGGACCAGGCGGCGCGGCGCAAGGAGAGCGAATCCGACCTCGAGCGCCTGCTGGCGCCGAACCTTTGAACCTGCCGGCCGGCGTGGCCGACCGGCATCGGGAGTTGTTATTCAGAAGCTGATATTTGCTGCCGCGCACTACGCGGCATTGGCGGTCTTTGTCCTTGGCTGCTGGGGTTTCGGGCGCGCGCTGCTGGCGCGCCTCGCGCCGCCGCCGCGCCGGGACGCCTGGCTCGAAGCGGCCATGGCGGCGGCTCTGGGCGTGGGCCTGTTCATCTGCGCCTTCCAACTGCTGGCGATCTTCGGCGCGTTCAAGCCGGGCGCCACCGTGGCGCTGATCGCCGCCGGCGTGGTGGCGGCCGGGCTGCAGCTGCGGCCCTGGTGGCGCGAAGTGCGGGCTGTTCGCGTCACGGGTGCGCCGTGGACCCGCGCCGAGAGGATCGCCGCCATCGCGCTGACCCTGGTGGCGCTGCCGGCGCTGGCCGCGCCGCTCGCGCCGCCCGCCGCCTTCGACGAGCTGATGTACCACCTGCCCTATGCGCGGCAGGTGGCGCAGCAGGGCTCGCTGGGCATCCACGAGTGGCTGCGCTACCCCTGGTTCCCCTACAACTACAACCTGCTGTATGCGGCCGCGCTGCAGGTGGGCGACGACGTGCTGCCGCACTTTCTCAATGCGCTGGCCGGAGCGCTCTCGGCGGTGATGGTCTACCGCCTCGGCATCCAGCACGCCAACCGGCTCACGGCCTGCATCGGCACGGCCATCTGGGTCGGCATCGGAGACTATTCGAATGCGCTGATCGACATGGGCGTGGCGCTCTTCGTGCTCAGTGCCTGCGTGGCGCTGTGGTGGTGGCGCGAATCGCAGCCGGTGCAGGGCGGCACGCGCTGGCTCGGGCTGGCGGCGTTCTGCCTTGGGGTGGCCGCGGGTTCGAAGTACCAGGCGCTCACCTTCCTGCCGCTGGTGGCGCTGTTCGTCGTCTGGCACGAGCGCAGGCCCAGGGCATGGGCGCTGGCGCTGCTCTGCTTCCTGGTCCCGTGCGTGTACTGGTATGCGCGCAACGCGGTCATGACCGGCGATCCGTTCAACCCCATCGGCGCGCGCGTGTTCGGCTTCACCGACTGGATTCCGGCCGATTACGTGCAGCAGGTGGCCGACGTGCGCGACCATGCAGCGCGGCCCAACGCGCTGATCTGGGCCGTGTTCCTGGCGCCGTTCAGCCTGCTGTGGAAGCGCTCGGCGGCCCTGCGCGCCGCGGGCTGGTTCTGCTTCTACTCCGTGGCCGTGTGGCTTTTGACCTCGCGCTACCCGCGCTATCTCACGGCCTCGTTTCCGCTGCTCGCGCTGATGGCGGCCATCGGCTGGCAGGTGCTGTTCGGCTGGATGGCTGCGGGCGTGCGCCGCGCGTTCGGGGCCCGGGGCGGGCAGGCGGGGGCCGTGGCCGCCGCGCCTGCCGCCACGATGCCCGCCGGTCGCCTGGGCCTTGCCGGCGACTGGGTCGTCGTGCTGCTGCTGGCCGCGCTGGCTGCGGTGTCGCTGGGGCAGACCGCCGGCAAGGTGGCGATGATCTCGCCCACGCCCGAAACCCGCGAAGCCTTCCTGCGCCAGCACGTGCCGGGCTATGCCGCCATGGACTACCTGCGCCAGCATGCCAACGGGCGCGTCTACCAGATCGCGCTGAACGAGGCGATCTACTACGGGCCCAATCCGATCTGGGGCGATACGCTCGGCCCCTGGCGCTACCGCGATTTCCTGCTGCTGCTTCCCGGCGACATGGCGCGCAAGCTGTCCGCACTGGGATTCACGGCCATCGTCATGCCGACGTCGATGGTGCCCACGCTGGCCACCCGGCCCGGCTTCGACGAGCATTTCGCCCTGCTGTACGAAAAAGACGGCGGCCGGGTCTATCGCATTCTCTCGACCGCACCATGACCGACGACAACCCATCCGCCGCAGCACGCGCCCCGATCCGCATCGCGGCGGTGATCCCCTGCTACAACGAGGCGCTGTCGATCGCACAGGTGGTCGCGCAATTCCGCGCGGCGCTGCCGGAGGCCGAGATCCACGTCTTCGACAACAACTCGACCGACGACACGGCCGCCATCGCACGCGCGAGCGGCGCCACGGTCACGCACGTGGCGGCACCCGGCAAGGGCAACGTCGTGCGACGCATGTTCGCCGACGTCGAGGCCGACGTGTACGTGACGGTCGACGGAGACGCCACCTACGACGTGGCCAGCGCGCCCCGGCTGGTGGATGCGCTGGTGGAAGGCAACCTCGACATGGTGGTGGGCTGCCGTGTCGACGATGGGCGCAACGCGCTCACCTACCGCGCCGGCCACCGCTTCGGCAACCGGCTGCTCACCGGTGCCGTGGCGCAGCTGTTCGGCGGCGGCCTGACCGACATGCTCTCGGGTTACCGCGTGTTCTCGCGGCGCTATGCGAAGTCGTTCCCGGCGCTTTCGCACGGCTTCGAGATCGAGACCGAGCTCACGGTGCACGCGCTCGAACTGCGCATGCCCCACGCCGAGGTCGACACCGCCTACAGCACGCGGCCCGAAGGCTCGCACAGCAAGCTCTCGACCTACCGCGACGGCTGGCGCATCCTGAAGACGATCTGCAAGCTGTTCATCAGCGAGCGGCCGCTGCAGTTCTTCTCGATCCTTGCGGCGTTGCTTGCGGCAGGCGCGATCGTGCTGGCCATTCCGCTGCTGATCACCTACCTGCACACCGGCCTGGTGCCCCGGCTGCCCACGGCGGTGCTCGCGACCGGCGCGATGCTGGCCGCCATGCTGTCGATGGTGTGCGGCGTCGTGATGCACGCCATCAGGCTCGGCCGCCGCGAGGCCAAGCGCCTGCGTTACCTGGCGATCCCGGGCGTGCGCCACCGCGCCGCGAAATGAAGCTCGGCCGGCAGTTCCTGTCGTTCGCCGTGGTGGGGGTCGTCGGCCTGGTGGTCGACGTGGCCGTGCTGTACCTGATGGCGCCGCTGCTGGGCTGGTATGGCGCGCGGGTCGTTTCGTTTCTGACGGCAGCGACCACGACCTGGGCCTTCAACCGCCGCTACACCTTCGCGGCCCGCGCGTCGGCCGAGGGGGCGATCTGGCGAGAGTACCTCGGCTACCTCGTCACCATGCTGGCTGGCGCGGTGCTGAACTACGGTGCATACGTGCTCACGCTGCATTGGGTCGAGGGCCGCTGGGCCGCCGCGCTCGGCGTGGCGATCGGGAGCATTGCGGGCATGGGGGCCAACTTTCTGTCGGCGCGATACCTGGTCTTCCGCTCGCGCTGAGCGCGGATGCGCTCGGCGCTGCAGCGGGGCCGGCGCTCAGTCAGTGCGCGCCCGACATCACCACGGGGATCTCCGTGGCCGGCGGCGTGTTGCGGCTGCGGCCGCAGCGCACGATGCCGTCGATCATCACCATGCCCACGCCCGGGATGTCGCCGAGCTGCACGCTCTCGAGCAGGCCCGGCGCGGGCGAGTGCTGCGCGCGGTCCATGAAGACGAAGTCGGCGTCGCGGCCCACTTCGATCAGTCCGCAGTTGAGCTTGCGGATCTTCGCCGTGTTGCCCGTGGCAAAGCAGAACACCAGCTCGGCCGGGATGCTCGCGATGGACGAGAGCATGGCCACCATGCGCAGGATGCCCAGCGGCTGCACGCCCGAGCCGGCGGGCCCGTCAGTGCCGAGGATCACGCGGTGCGGGCACTTGAGTTCGAGTGCCGCCTTGGCCGCGGCAATGGCCACCTTCTCGTTGCCGTTGTGCACGATCTCGATCGCGCGCGAGCTCTTCTCGCACAGCTCGCACACATGCGCCTCGGGCAGCGAGGTGTGGCCGCCGTTGATGTGGCCGATGATGTCGGCATCGGCTTCGAGCACCACGTCCTTGTCGATCAGGCCCGAGCCCGGGATCGACGGGCCGCCCGTGTGGATCGTGCTCTGGATGCCGTACTTGCGCGCCCAGGCCACCATCTCCTTGGCCTCGTAGCCGGCCTTCACCGAGCCCAGGCCCACTTCGCCGAGCAGGCCCACGCCGGCGTCGGCGAGTTCCTTGAAGTCGCTCTCGACCATGCCCTTCTCGATCACCGGCGCGCCGGCCAGTACCTTCACGCCGCCGGGGCGGAAGTTGTCGAACGCGCGCTGCGCGGTGATGGCCAGCGCCTTCAGGCCCACGATGTCCTTGGGCCGGCCGGGCAGGTGCACCTCGCCGGCCGAGATCATGGTGGTGACGCCGCCATGCATGGTGGAATCGATCCAGCCGATCTGGCCCTGGCGCGGCGTCCAGTCGCCGAACACCGGGTGCACGTGGCTGTCGATCAGGCCGGGCGCCACGCAGGTCTGCCTGGCGTCGATGACGGTCTGTGCGCCTTCGAGGTCGCAGTCCTTTTCCTTGCCGACCGCCACGATCAGGCCGTCGTTCACCACGATGGTGTCGGCGTCGAGAATGGGCTTGTCGATGTCGCCCGAGAGCAGCAGCCCTATGTTCTTGATGACGACCTTGCCCGACTTGCCGCCGGCTGCGATTTCTGCCATTTCGTGTTGTCCTCGTCGTGGGGTGGGATGTTGTTGTCCTGCGCCTCGTCCGCGCGCACGGTGCGCAGCACGGTCTCGATCACGAAGTCTTCCCAGTGCGTGATCGCCTCGGGCGACTCCAGCGGCTCGCCGAGGAAGGCCGTGAGCGTGTGCCGGTTCGAGGTGTAGAAGTAGCCGGTGGAGGCGATCAGCAGGTAGATGTCGCGTGCGATCAGGTTCTTGCGGAACAGGCCCTGGGCCGCGCCGCTGGCGAGGATCTCGGCAATGATCGCCACCGCGCGCGACGAGTATTCGCGCGCCCGCAGCGACTTCGAGATGTGCCGGCCCTTGTGCAGGTTCTCGGTGTTCAGGAGCGTCACGAACTCGGGGTTCTTGCGGTAGTAGCCCAGCACGAAGCGGATGACCTCGGTGAGCGCCTCCACGGGCCGCGAGGCGTCGAGCGCGATGGCGGCCTCGGCGTCGTCCATGCGCTTGTAGATGCCTTCGAGCACCGCGATGAAGAGGCCTTCCTTGCTGCCGAAGTAGTAGTAGATCATGCGGTCGTACGACTTGGCTGCCTTGGAGATCTTCTCCACGCTGCCGCCGTCGTAGCCGTACTTGGCGAACACCTTGGTCGCCGCCTTCAGGATGCTGTCGCGCGTGGCCTGCGCCGCGGCCTCGCGCACGCCGGTGCGGCGCTGGGGCTTGGTGGCAGCGGGCTTGCGTTCCATCACGGGCGGCCGCCGCCGGGCCGCCCCAAGGCGGACCGCGCCTCCCCCTCGGGGGGTGGAGTTACGCGAGCGAGGCGAGTGAAAAGCCGGGGGGCCAACATTACTTTTCCGCGAACGCGCGTTCGACGACGAAGTCGCCCGGCGTCGAAGTGTTGCCTTCCTTGAACCCGCGCTTCTCCAGGATGTGCTTCAGGTCCACCAGCAGGCCGGGGCTGCCGCACAGCATCACGCGGTCTTCCAGCGGATTGAGCGGGGGCAGGCCGAGGTCGTCGGTGAGCTTGTTGGTCTCGATCAGGTCGGTGATGCGGCCCTGGTTGCGGAACTCCTCGCGCGTGACCGTCGGGTAGTAGAGCAGCTGCTTGGCAACCATCTCGCCCAGGAACTCGTGCTTGGGCAGGTGGTCGGTCACGAGGTCGTGGTAGGCCAGCTCGTCGACCTGGCGCACGCCGTGCACCAGGATGACCTTCTCGAACTTCTCGTAGGTGTCCGGGTCGCGGATGATGCTCATGAACGGTGCGAGGCCCGTGCCCGTGCCGAACAGGTAGAGGCGCTTGCCGGGCAGCGTGTAGTCGATCAGCAGCGTGCCGGTGGGCTTGCGGCCGACGATGATGGTGTCGCCCACCTGGATGTGCTGCAGCTTCGAGGTGAGCGGGCCTTCTTCCACCTTGATGCTCAGGAACTCGAGATGCTCCTCGTAGTTCGGGCTCACGATGCTGTAGGCGCGCAGCAGGGGCTTGTTGTTGACCTTCAGGCCGATCATCGTGAAATGACCGTTCGAGAAGCGCAGCGCCGGGTCGCGCGTGGTGGTGAAGGTGAACAGGCGGTCGGTCCAGTGGTGGACGCTCAGGACGCGTTCTTCGCTGAAAGCACTCATACGGAACTCAAGAGTTGGTTGAAACAGTGGAAGGTGGCTGAGCCGAAGTGCACGCTTGTGGGGCGTGCAGCCGTCGGCCGGCTGCGAACCCTCCATTGTCGTTGGTCGGAAAAACCCCGATGAACACCGCGAGAAAACACCATTGCAAGCATCGGGCCTGTTTGCTACATTGACCTCTAATGTAGTGAACGCAACATGAAATTGTAGGGAATGCTACACAAACGGAAGGCGGCGCACAAGCGGGCAGGCGGCACGTTTGTTGCAGTCCTCCGCTGACCGAGTTTCGCCACGCCCGACCCGCACCACGCCCACGAGATCGCCCCGATGACAGAACACACCAAGACAGACGGACTGCCCGGCATGGACATGCCGGTGGCCTTCGAAGCCGGCGCCGGCGCCTTCGGCAAGGCGCCCCCGCGCAACGAGCGCATGAGCACGGCCAAGGTCGAATGCAACGCCTGCCCGGTGCTGTGCCAGATCTCCGACGGCCGCACCGGTGCCTGTGACCGCTATGCCAACAAAGAGGGCGTGCTGGTGCGCGTCGACCCGGTGGTGCTGCTGCGCCGCGCGGTCGCGAGCGAGGCCCCCGTGCTGGTGCCCTTCGACCGCCCCGCCGCCGAGAAGGTGGAGGGAAGCGCGCCCGACTGGAGCGGCGACCTGCTGCACGCCGACGAAGTCTTCGTGACCGGCGTGGGCTCGTCCACCACCTATCCCGACTACAAGCCCGCCCCTTTCATCGTGGCCTCCAAGGCCCGGGGCGTCGACATGGTCACCGTCGTCACCGAAGGCATCTTCAGCTACTGCAGCTTCAAGGTGAAGATCGACACCGACCGCTTCCTCGGCTCCGAGCAGGCCAACGTGCGCTACAAGGGCGAGGTGGTCGGCCATGTCACCACGGCCGAATACGGCTCGCAGATGCTCTCGCTGGGCGGCGTGCACCACCTCACCGGCGGCAGCAAGAAGGAAGGCCGCATGACGGCCGAGCTGATGCAGCTGCTGGGCAACAAGAAGGCCGTCGAATGCACCATCGACGGCGGCTCCACCCTCGTCATCCAGGCCGGCAGGGCGCCCATCGTCAACGGCGTCGAAGAGCAGCGCATGCGCGTGGGCTGCGGCTCGGCGGCCGTGGGCATCTTCGCGCGCCAGTTCGCGGGCGTGGCCGACGAGGTGGTGGTGGTCGACGACCACATCACCGGCGTGCTCACAGAGCACCAGGCCGGGCGCTGCCTCGACATGGCGCCTTCGGGCATCCAGATGCTGGGGCGCAAGTCCACGCCGGGGCGCTACTTCCAGGTGGCGAACCCGGGCAACGGCTGGGGCGGCACCGACATCGCCGATCCGCTCTCGATCATCGAGGGCTGGGAAGAGGGCGTGGCGCGCCCCGGCCTGCGCCTCCTGATGACATCGACCACCGGCGAGCATGCGCAGTGGTACGTGCTCGACGAAGCGCTGAAGCCGGTCGAACAGCAAATGCCGCCCGAGGTGCGCCGCATCGTCGAGCGCATCGGCGAGAACTGCGAACCATCGCTGTGCACCGTGCTGTTCCTCGGTGGTGCGGGCGGGTCCTTGCGCGCCGGCGTCACCGAAAACCCCGTGCTGCTCACGCGCGCCATCAAGCGCGCGCTGGTCAACGTCACCTGCGGCGGCGCGCCGGCCTATGTGTGGCCCGGCGGCGGCATCACCGTGATGGCGGACGTCATGCGCATGCCCGACAACAGCTTTGGCACCGTGCCCACGCCGGCCATCGTGGCGCCCATCGAGTTCAGCATGCGGCGGGACGACTACGAAGCGCTCGGCGGCCACATGGAACACATCTTCTCGCTCGAGCAGGCGCTTTCGCGCGGCGCATGGCAGGAAGACGGCGCACCGCTGGCGCGGCAGTGGGTCGCCATGGACGACGCCAATCCGTGGCCGCTCGGCCACACCCCGATGCTGGGCTGAGCCATGACCGCCCAACGCAGCGCGCTCGACAAGAACCGCTGGCACTTCAACCACGGCCCGATCGACGTCGTGGCCGAGGCGCACGGCGATCCGTACGCCGTTGCCGCCGCGCACGACGCGGCCTGGGCGCGCTTCGGCCATGTGCTGGACGAGCTGGTGCGCGAGCTGCCGCTGCTGCGCCTGCCCGTGACCGACAACATGCGTCCACGCGGCGTGGTCGCCAGGCGCATGTGGGATGCCTGTGCCGCGTTCGCGCCGATGTTCATCACGCCGATGGCAGCCGTGGCCGGTTCGGTGGCGCAGGAACTGATCGCGTTCTACGAACGCCCTGGCATCGAGCGGGCCTGGATCAACAACGGCGGCGACATCGCGCTGCACCTCGCACCAGGCCATTCGGCGCGCGTGGGTGTCTACGCCGACCTTGCGCGCTTCGACTGGCGTGACGGCGGCATCCTCACCACCGACGGCCAGTTCGAGATCGGGGCCGAGCAGCCGGTGCGCGGCGTGGCCACCAGCGGCTGGCGCGGGCGCAGCTTTTCATTGGGCATTGCCGACAGCGTGACGGTCCTGGCCGCCACGGCGGCACAGGCCGATGCCGCCGCCACCGTGATTGCCAATGCGGTCGACGTGGACGATGCCGCCATCCGGCGGCGCCCCGCCAGCGAATGCAAGGACGATAGCGACCTGGGCGACACCCTGGTCACGGTCGACGTGCCGCCGCTGGCGCCTTCGCAGGTGAAAAACGCGCTCGACGCCGGCGCCGTGTGCGCCAAGGCGCTGCAAAAAGGGGGGCTCGTCTGGGCCGCTCTGCTCGTTTGCCAGGGGCAGTGGCGACTTGTCGAACCCTTATGCTCGAAGGTGCTGCCCAGGGCGCCGTCCGATGCAGTTGGTTCAGTATTTGCTTAACGAAAAGCAAGGTTCCTTTTCATGATCGATATACGCCGCGTCTTCACCCATGTCGAGCACATCCACCACGAGTTCGGGCCGCGCGCCGACACCCCGTTGGTGCGCGGTGCCATCGGCGCGGTGCTGACCAATCCGTTTGCGGGCCGCTACGAGCCCGACATCCTGCCGATGATGGCGCTGCTCGACCCGGTGGGCGTCGACATGGCGCACAAGCTGCATGCCGCCATGGACGTGCCGCTCGAGCAGATCGCCACCTACGGCAAGGGCGCCATCGTCGGCGCCGCCGGCGAGCTCGAGCACGGCGCGCTCTGGCACGTGCCCGGCGGCTATGCCATGCGCGAACTGCTCGGCTGGAAGGGCGACCGCGCGGCCTACACCGCGGGCAAGGCCGAGGAAAAAACCGGCCAGCCCGGCAATGCGCTTTCCATCGTGCCCTCGACCAAGAAGGTCGGCCCGCCCGGCGCCGCGCTCGACGTGCCGCTCACCAACATCAACGCCAGCTACGTGCGCGGCCAGTTCGACGCCATCGAGGTGCGCGTGCCCGGCGCGCCGGCGGCCGACGAGATCGTCTTCATCCTCGCGATGAGCACCGGCTACCGCGTGCATGCACGCGTCGGCGGCCTGCTCGCGAAAGACATCAGCAAATGGGACGGCCTGCGCTGACCTGATAAACAAGAGACACGAAGGAACACAAGACATGACCGCCAACATCCGCAAGCTCGTCATCCAGGTCGACGAAACCCGCAAGGAAATGGGCCAGGACATTGCGCCGCCCACGCGCCGCGCCGTGGCCATCGCAGTGATCGAGAACCCCTACGCGGGCCGCTTCAGCGAGAACCTCGACGAGCTGATCGCCATCGGCGAAGAGCTCGGCGCGCTCCTGGGCCAGAAGGCCGTGAAGGCGCTGGGCATCGAGCCGGGCCAGGCGCAGAGCTATGGCAAGGCCGCCATCGTCGGCGAGAACGGCGAGCTCGAGCATGCCGCCGCCATCCTGCATCCCAAGCTCGGCGCGCCGCTGCGCGTGGCCGTCGAAAAGGGCGCGGCGCTCGTGCCCTCGGCCAAGAAGCGCGGCACGCTGGGCACGGCCATCGACGTACCGCTCGGCCACAAGGATGCGGCCTTCGTGCGCAGCCACTTCGACGCCATCGAGGCCCGCGTGTCCGACGCGCCGCGCGCCAACGAGATCGTGGTGGCCGTTGCCGTCACCGACAGCGGCCGTCCGCTGCCGCGCATCGGCGGGCTGCAGGCCAGCGAAATCAAGGGTGAAGACGGGCTGCGCTGAATCCACGCGCCTCCATTTCCACGTCGTTTCTTTTTTCTCTCTCTCTTTCGATCCCAAGGAGTTTCCCCATGAACCCATTGCGTCACGTCTTCAGCGCCGCGGCCGTTGCCACGCTGGCCACCGCCCTCGTTCCTGCCCATGCCCAGGGCGTGATCAAGATCGGCGAGGTCAACAGCTACAAGGCCCAGCCCGCCTTCCTCGAGCCCTACAAGAAGGGCATGGAGCTGGCCGTGGAAGAGATCAACGCCAAGGGCGGGGTCAACGGCCGCAAGGTCGAGCTCATCACGCGCGACGACAACGCCAACCCCGGCGACGCGGTGCGCGTGGCCGAGGAGCTGGTGGCGCGCGAGAAGATCGACGTGCTCACCGGCACCTTCCTGTCGAACACCGGCCTGGCCGTGGCCGACTTCGCCAAGCAGAAGAAGATCTTCTTCCTGGCCGGCGAACCGCTGACCGACAAGATGACCTGGCAGGGCGGCAACGAATACACCTTCCGCCTGCGCCCCGGCACCTACATGCAGGCCGCGATGCTGGTGCCCGAAGCGGCCAAGCTCAAGAAGAAGCGCTGGGCCGTCGTCTACCCCAACTACGAATACGGCCAGTCGGCCGTGGCCGCGTTCAAGACGCTCCTGAAGGCCGCACAGCCCGACGTCGAGTTCGTCGCCGAGCAGGCGCCGCCGCTCGGCAAGGTCGATGCGGGGGCGGTGGTGCAGGCGCTGGCCGATGCCAAGCCCGATGCGGTCTTCAACGTGCTGTTCGGCGCCGACCTTTCCAAGTTCGTGCGCGAAGGCAACACCCGCGGCCTCTTCAAGGACCGCACGGTGGTGAGCGTCCTGACCGGCGAGCCCGAGTACCTCGACCCGCTCAAGGACGAGACGCCCAACGGCTGGATCGTGACCGGCTACCCCTGGTACGGCATCCAGACGCCTGAGCACAAGGCCTTCTTCCTCGCATACCACGGCAAGTACAAGGACTACCCGCGCCTCGGTTCGGTGGTTGGCTACAGCATGATCAAGTCGGTGGCGGCCGGCATCGAGAAGGCCAAGGGCACCGAGACGCCGAAGCTCGTCGCCGCCTTCAAGGGCCTGCAGGTCGACACCCCGTTCGGCAAGATCAGCTACCGCGCCGAAGACCACCAGTCGACCATGGGCGCCTTCGTCGGCAAGACGAAGAACGAGAACGGCAAGGGCGTGATGGTCGACTACACCTACTTCGACGGCGCCAAGTTCCAGCCGAGCGCCGCCGACGTGAAGAAATCGCGCGCTGCAGACTGATCTTTTTTCTTCCCCGGAACGCTTGCACCCATGAGCCTCTCGTCCCTGCTGCTTCAGTTCCTCACCGGGCTGTCGTCGGCTTCGTCGCTGTTCCTCGTGGGGGCCGGCCTTTCGTTGATCTTCGGCGTCACGCGCATCGTCAACTTTGCGCATGGCTCCTTCTTCATGGTGGGCATCTACCTCGCCTACACATTGGTCGAGAAGCTCGGCACGCTGGGCTTCTGGCCGGCCGTGCTGATCGCCGCGCTCGCGGTGGGCGTGATCGGCGCGCTGATCGAGATGGTGCTGCTGCGCCGCATCTACAAGTCGCCCGAGCTGTTCCAGCTGCTGGCCACTTTTGCACTGGTGCTCGTCATCAAGGATGCGGTGCTCTATGTCTGGGGGCCGGACGAACTGCTCGGCCCGCGCGCGCCGGGCCTGTCGGGCTCGGTCGACATCCTGGGCCGTCAGTTTCCGACCTACGACCTGTTCCTGATCGTCGTCGGTCCGGTGGTGCTCGGCCTCATGTGGCTGCTGCTCACACGCACCCGCTGGGGCACGCTGGTGCGCGCTGCCACGCAGGACCGCGAGATGGTCAGCGCACTGGGCGTGAACCAGGCCTGGCTGTTCACCGCCGTGTTCGCGCTGGGCGCCACGCTCGCGGCGCTGGGCGGTGCGCTGCAGCTGCCGCGCGAACCGGCCACGCTCGCGATGGACCTCAACACCATCGGTGCGGCCTTCGTGGTGGTGGTGGTGGGCGGCATGGGCTCGATTCCCGGTGCGTACGTGGCGGCGCTGCTGCTCTCCGAAATCAAGGCGGTCTGCATCTGGCTTGGCGTGGTCGAGATCTTCGGCTACAGCGTATCGTTCTCCAAGCTCACGCTGGTGGTCGATTTCATCGTGATGGCCATCGTGCTGGTGTGGCGCCCCTGGGGCCTGCTCGGCCGTCCGCAGGCGCCCAGCCGCTACGTGGGCATGCAGGAAGAGCCGCTGCGGCGCGCGAGCAAGGGCTACCTGTGGCTCGTCGCCGCGCTCGGGCTCGCGCTCATGGCGATGCCGCTGCTCACGGCCGATTCGCCCTACACCACGGTGCTGATGATCGACCTGCTGATCGCGGCGCTGTTCGCGGCCAGCCTGCACTTCATCATGGGCCCGGCCGGCATGCACTCGTTCGGCCATGCGGCCTACTTCGGGCTGGGTGCCTACGGTGCCGCGTTGCTGGTGCGTGCGAGCGGCATGCCGATGGAACTCGCGCTCATCGTCGCGCCGCTGGTCGCCGCCATCGGCGCTTTCGTCTACGGCTGGTTCGCGGTGCGGCTTTCGGGCGTGTACCTTGCGATGCTCACGCTGGCCTTCGCGCAGATCACCTGGGCCGTGGTCTACCAGTGGGATTCGTTCACCGGCGGCAGCAACGGGCTCACCGGCGTCTGGCCTTCGGAGTGGCTGTCGGACAAGCGCACCTATTACTGGCTCACGCTGGTGCTGGTGGCAGCGGGCATCCTGATGCTGCGCCGCGTGCTGTTCTCGCCGTTCGGCTATGCGCTGCGCGCGGGGCGCGATTCGGTGCTGCGGGCCGATGCCATCGGCATCGACGTCAAGCGCATGCAATGGACCGCTTTTGTCATCGCGGGGGCCGCGGCCGGACTGGCCGGGTCGCTCTACGCTTTTTCCAAGGGCAGCATCTCGCCTGAAAGCCTGAGTGTGGACAAGTCGGTCGATGGGCTGGTGATGGTGCTGCTGGGCGGTATCCAGACGCTGGCGGGGCCGGTGGTGGGCGCTGTCACGTTCAGCTGGCTGCATGACACGGTGGCGCGCAATACCGATTACTGGCGGGCCACTCTGGGGGCGATCATCTTGCTGTTGGTGCTGCTGTTTCCGCAGGGGATTGCCGGGTTTGCCAAGCAGTTGAGCGAGCGCTGGCTGCGCGGGCGTCGCCGTCCGGAGGTGGATGTTGGTTTGAAGGAGAAGCGGACGTGAAGGGCGGTTGTCTTCCATCGTTCGGGGGGCTTCTTTTTTCCCGAGGCCGGGATATCCGCCCGGCCTCGGGAAGCAATCACTCGGCACTGATCGAAAAATCTGCAGAGTTCGAAAGCCGCGAGCCCTCACCCCAACCCTCCCCCGGAGGGAGAGGGAGTAAAGCCAAATGACCCTTCTCAAAGTAGACAACCTGGGCAAATCCTTCGGCGGCGTCAAAGCCGTCGACGGCATCAGCTTCGAGCTGAAGGCCGGCGAGCTGCTGGCCCTCATCGGCCCGAACGGCGCCGGCAAGTCCACCACCTTCAACATGGTCAATGGCCAGCTCAAGGCCGACCAGGGTTCGATCGTGTTCGACGGCCACGAGCTCGTGGGCCAGAAGCCCCGCGAGATCTGGCGCAAGGGCGTGGGCCGCACCTTCCAGATCGCCGAAACCTTTGCGTCGCTCACCGTTGCCGAGAACGTGCAGATGGCGATGCTCTCCCACGACGGCAAGCTGTTCTCGATGTGGCGCCGCGCGGCGGACCACAAGCGCGACGAGGCGCTGGCGCTGCTCGACCAGGTCGGCATGAAGGCGCAGGCCGACCGGCCCTGCAGCGAGCTCGCCTACGGTGACGTCAAGCGCGTGGAGCTCGCGATCGCGATGGCCAATGCGCCCAAGCTGCTGCTGATGGACGAGCCCACTGCCGGCATGGCGCCGAAGGAACGCAATTCGCTGATGGCGCTGACCAAGGAACTCGTGGTCCAGCGCGGCCTGGCCGTGCTGTTCACCGAGCACAGCATGGACGTGGTGTTCGCCTACGCCGACCGCATGATCGTGCTGGCCCGCGGCCGCCTGATCGCGCAGGGCAAGCCGCTCGAGATCCGCGACCACCCGAAGGTGCAGGAGGTGTACTTCGGCAGCGGCAAGACCTTCGAGAAGATTGCAGAGAAAGCCGCCGAAGTGAACGCGGCAGTAGGAGCAGCGGCATGAGCACGCACGAAACACTGTTGAAGGCGAACTCGCTGTGCGCCTGGTATGGCGCCGCGCAGATCCTGTACGACGTCGATCTTGAAGTGCGGCGCGGCGAGGTCGTCGCGCTCATGGGGCGCAATGGCGCCGGCAAGTCGACCACGCTCAAGACGCTGATCGGCATGCTCGCCAAGCGCAAGGGCAACGTCAGCTTCCTCGGCCACGACATCTCGAAGAGCGAACCTCATCACGCGGCGAAGCTCGGCCTCGGTTTCGTGCCCGAAGACCGCCGCGTGTTCACCGATCTCACGGTGATGGAGAACCTCGAAGTCGGCAAGCAGCCGTCGCGCCGCTGGGCCGACGGCAGCGAGGCGCCGCTGTGGACGCCCGAGCGCCTGTTCAAGCTCTTTCCCAACCTGGGCGAAATGCCCGACCGCCCGGGCGGCCGCATGAGCGGCGGCGAGCAGCAGATGCTCACCGTGGCGCGCACGCTCATGGGCAACCCCTACCTGGTGCTGCTCGACGAGCCCTCCGAAGGCGTGGCACCGGTCATCGTCGAGCAGATGGCCAACATGATCCTGGAGCTCAAGGCGCAGGGCGTGAGCATCCTGCTGTCGGAGCAGAACATGCACTTCGCCGAACTGGTGTCCGATCGCGCCTACGTGCTCGAGAAGGGCCAGATCCGCTACCACGCCACCATGGCAGAGCTCGCGGCCAACGAAGAGGTGCGCCGTGCCTACCTGAGCGTCTAGCCGCACCGCGCGGCCCTCTTCTTCATTTCTCGTCAACCACCGGAGCACACGCCATGCACGACACGCACCGCAGATCCCTTCTGAAGTCCACGGCCGCACTGGGCCTGCTGGGCGCGGCCGGAACGCTGTTCGCGGCCCCGAAGCTCAAGCCGAACGACAAGTCCGCGCTGCTCGTCATCGACGTGCAGAACTGCTTCGTCGACGGCGGCACGCTGCCCGTCAAGGGCGGTGCCGAGGTGGTGCCTGTCATCAACCAGCTGGCCGATTCCTTCGAGAACATCGTGGTCACGCAAGACTGGCACACGCAAGGCCATGCGTCGTTCGCGAGCGCGCATGCCGGCCAGAAGCCGTTCAGCAGCATCAAGCTCTCCTACGGCAGCCAGGTGCTCTGGCCCGACCACTGCGTGCAGGGCACCGACGACGCGGCCCTGCACAAGGACCTGAAGCTGCCCACCGCGCAGGTCATCATCCGCAAGGGCTTCCACAAGGGCGTCGACAGCTATTCCGCCTTCGAGGAGGCCGACCGCAAGACCGCCACCGGCCTGGGCGGCTACCTCAAGCAGCGCGGCATCAAGACGGTCTACGTGGCCGGGCTGGCCACCGACTTCTGCGTGGCCTGGACTGCGCTCGACGCGCGCAAGGCCGGCTTCGAGGTCTACGTGATCGAGGACGCCACGCGCGCCATCGACCTCAACGGCTCGCTCGCCGCGGCATGGAAGCAGATGACGGCCAAGGGCGTCAAGCGCATCCAGTCCGCCGATATCCAGACGGCCTGAGCAAACCCGCACCGCATTCACTCCCGCCCGGCAACAACGACAACAGCGAGCTAGACAACGCATGACGATTCCGATTTCGAGGCGCGCACTGGTGGCGGGCGGCGCAGCCCTGGCGCTGGGCCCCGGCCTTCTTCGTTCCGCACGCGCGGACAACGGCGTGACCGACAGCCTCATCCGCATCGGCCAGTCGGCCGTGTTCAGCGGCCCGGCCAAGGACTTCGGCATCGACTACCGCGCGGGCATCAAGCTGTACTTCGATCGCGTCAACAAGTCGGGCGGCGTCAATGGCCGCAAGCTCGAACTCGTCAGCTACGACGATGCCTACGACCCCGCCAAGACGGCCGCCAACACGGCGAAGCTGATCGACGAGGACAAGGTCTTCGCGCTCGCGGGCTTCGTCGCCACCGGCAACCTCGCGGCCGCGATGCCGCTGGCCGAGAAAGCCGGTGTGCCGATGTTCGCGCCGCTGGTGGGCACCACCTCGTTCCGCACCAGGGTCAACCGCCTGCTGTTCCATGTGCGCGCGGGCTACGACCTCGAGCTGCGCAAGATCATCAGCCATCTCTCGACCATCGGCATCTCGTCGATCGCGGTGGTCTACCAGGACAGCGCCTTCGGCAAGTCGAATCTCGCCACCTGCGAGCAGCTGGCCGCCGACTACAAGGTGCAGGTCGTGAAGACGCTGCCGCTCGCCATTGCCGCCGAAGACGCCAGGCAGGTCGTCACCGGTCTGGCCGATGCCAAGCCCGGCGCGGTCTTGATGATCATGGCCGGGCGCATGGTGGAGGTCTTCATGCGCGACTACCGCGCCAACGGCGTGGGAGCGCCGCTCTACACGCTGTCGGTCGGCATCACCGACGCGGCCGGTTCGGCCAAGCGCCTCGAAGGCAAGCTCGCGGGGCTGGTCACGGCCAGCATCGTGCCGCCGCCGCAGGCCGTGCGCGTGCCCATCGTGGCCGACTACCAGCGCGACCGCGCCGAGTTCGGCGAGAAGATCGACAGCTACACCACCCTCGAGGGCTACATCGCATCGCGCGTGATGGTCGAAGGCCTGCGCCGCGCGGGCAAGACGCTCACGCGCGACGGCTTCATTGCCGGGCTCGAAGGCATCGGCAGCACGCGCTTCGGCGATTTTCCGGTCGACTACAGCGCGAAGAACCACAACGGCTCGACCTTCGTGGACCTGGAGATGTACACCCGTGACGGCCAGTTGCGGCGCTGAGCCGCTGCACCTGCAGGTCAACGGCAGGGCCTGCTCGATTCCGGGCGTGCCGCGCGAGGCCACGCTGCTGCACCTGCTGCGCAACGACCTCGGCCTGAACGGGCCCAAATATGGATGCGGCCTGGGGCAGTGCGGCGCCTGCACGGTGCATGTCGACGGCGTGGCGGCGCGGTCCTGCGTGATTCCCGCGCACGGCGTGGCGGGCCGCACCGTCACCACGCTCGAAGGCCTTGGCACGCGTGGGCGCTGGCATCCGGTGCAGGCCGCCTTCGAAGACGCGCAGGCCGCGCAGTGCGGCTACTGCCTCAACGGCATGGTCATGCAGGCCGCGGCGCTGCTTGCGCGCGATCCGCAGGCAAGCGAGGCGCGCATCCGCAGCGAACTCTCGGGCAACCTGTGCCGGTGTGGCACGCACATTGAAATTCTGGACGCGGTACAGCGCGCGGCGGTGCGTATGCGCGCGGAGACAAACCGATGAGCCGCCCGTCTTGCTCCCTCTCCCGGAGGGAGAGGGAGCAAAAACCATGACGCGCCGCGCCGATCTGCCGCGGACCCGCGCGGATTTCCTTGCCGCCGACGGCGTGCTGCTGGTCGTGCGCGAGACGCCGCTCGCGCCTGCGCCCGCCAATGGGCAGCCCGCTGCCGTGCCGGGCAACCCGCTCGAAGGCGACGAGATCCTGCTTGCCGTGTGGGACGACGGCAGCGCCTCGGCTCTCAACGGCCACGTCGACCTCGGCACCGGCATCCAGACCGCGCTGGCGCAGATCGTGGCCGAGGAACTCGAGCTCGGCATGCCGTGCGTGTGCATGATGCTCGGCGACACCGCGCGCGCGCCCAACCAGGGCGCGACGATCGCGAGCGCCTCGATCCAGATCCATGCGCAGCCGCTGCGCATGGCCGCCGCGCAGGCGCGCGCATGGCTGCTTGCGCGTGCGTCCGAGCGGCTCGGCGTTGCGGTGGAGGCGCTGCAGGTGCGCAACGGGGTGGTGCGCGTGGCCGAGGCGCCGGACCGCCGCATCAACTACGCGGACCTGGTGGCGGGGCAGCGCACCGTGCTGCGGCTCGACCCGCGTGCCCAACCCAAGGACCCCGCCGATTACCGCATCGTCGGCACGCGCCAGGCCCGCGTGGACATTCCGGCCAAGCTCGCGGGCGACCTCGTGTTTGTGCACGACATGCGCGTGCCCGGCATGCTGCACGGCCGCGTGGTGCGCCCGCCGTACGCGGGCGCAGACCATGGCGAGTTCATCGGCAACACGCTCGAATCGGTGGACGAATCGTCGATTGCGCACATCCCCGGCATCCGAGCGGTGGTCGTGATCCGCGACTTCGTCGGCATCGTGGCCGAGCGCGAAGAACATGCCGAGCAGGCGCTGCGCGAATTGCGCGTGGCATGGAAGGCCTGGCCCGGCATGCCGGATCTTTCCGACCTGGCGCAGGCCTTGCGCGACAACCCGTCGACGCAGCGCCTGCTGGTCAACGAAGGCGATGTCGATGGCGCGATCGCCGCGGCCGCGCAGCCGATGCATCGCACCTACGTGTGGCCCTACCAGATGCACGCGTCCATCGGCCCCTCGTGCGCGCTGGCCGACTGGCGCCCCGACGGCGGCATCGCCCTTCGCGTTTGGGCCGGCTCGCAGAACCCGCATGTGCTGCGTGCCGATCTCGCAAAGCTCATGGGCGTGGACGACGTGCAGGTCGACGTCGTCCGCATGGAAGCAGCGGGATGCTACGGCCGCAACGGCGCCGACGACGTGGCGGCCGATGCGGCGCTGCTCGCGCGCGCCGTGGGCGCGCCGGTGCGCGTGCAGCTCACGCGCGAGCAGGAGCATGCCTGGGAGCCCAAGGGCGCCGCGCAGCTCATGGAAGTGGATGGCGGCCTCATGGCCGATGGCCGCATCGCCGCCTACGACTTCGAAACTTCATACCCATCGAACGGCGCGCCCACGCTCGCGCTGCTGCTCACGCGCACCATCGAGCCGGTGGCGCAGGCCTTCGAGATGGGCGACCGCACGGCGCGCCCGCCCTACAGCGTCGACAACCTGCGCGTGAAGGTCAACGACATGGCGCCGATCGTGCGTGCCTCGTGGCTGCGCGGCGTGTCGGCGCTGCCGAGTTCCTTTGCGCACGAGTCGTACATCGACGAGCTGGCCACCGCGGCGGGCGTCGATCCGGTGCAGTTCCGCCTGCGCCACCTGAACGATCCGCGCGCCGTCGAACTGGTGCAAGCCACCGCGCAGAAGGCCGGCTGGCGCATGCGCACCGGTCCGCAGGAGAACGCCGACGGCGGGCTCGGTGAAGGAGGCGACATTCTCTTCGGCCAGGGCTTTGCTTACGCGCGCTACATCCACAGCAAATGGCCTGGCTTCGGCGCCGCGTGGGCCGCATGGGTGGCCGACGTCGAGGTCAACCGCAAGACCGGCGAAGTGCATGTGCGCCGCGTGGTGGTGGGGCACGACGCGGGGCTGCTGGTCAACCCGGCGGGCGTCGAGCACCAGGTGCACGGCAACGTGATCCAGACCACGAGCCGCGCGCTCAAGGAAGAGGTGCAGTTCGCGCCGCAGCAGGGCGCGGCAACGGCTGGTGCGCAGTTGCTGCCCGGCGTGCTGCCCTCGGGCGTGGTCGCGAGCCGCGAATGGGGCAGCTACCCGATCATCAACTTCCGCGACGTGCCGGTGATCGAGGTCATGCACATGCCGCGGCCCGGCGAACCGTCGCTCGGCGCGGGCGAGTCGTCGTCGGTGCCGGGAACGGCGGCGATCGCGAATGCGATCTTCGATGCGACGGGGGTGCGGTTCCGCGAGCCGCCGTTCACGCCGGAGAAGGTGCTGGCGGAGCTGAACCGGGGTTTGCTCCCTCCCCTTCCGGGGGAGGGCGGGGGTGGGGGCGAGCGGCGCTCGAATGGTGACGCTGCCGTGCCCCCATCCCAACCTTCCCCCGAAAGGGGAAGGAGCAAGACCGATGCGCCGTGGCCCGCGCGAAAAGGCCCCTGGGTCACCGGCGCCGCCCTGTTCATCGGCGGCATCGGCCTCATCGCCGGCCTGCTCGGCTGGCGCTCCGCCATCGCCCCGGTCTCGCTCAGCGCCCCGGTCTACAGCGAAGCCACCATCGAACGCGGCCGCGTGCTCGCCGCGCTCGGCGACTGCGCCGTGTGCCACACCGCACCGGGCGGCGCACCCAATGCCGGCGGCCGCGCGATGCAGACGCCCTTCGGCACGCTCTACACCACCAACCTCACGCCCGATGCCGACACGGGCCTGGGCCGCTGGTCGTTCAGCGCTTTCCAGCGTGCGATGCGCGAAGGCGTCTCGCGCGACGGCCACCATCTGTACCCGGCGTTCCCGTACACCGCCTTCGCCAAGACCGGCGACGACGACCTGCAGGCGCTCTACGCCTACTTCATGTCCATGCCCGCGGTGCGCGCCGAAACGCCGAAGGCCGAACTGAAGTTTCCGTTCAACATGCGGCCGCTGATGGCCGGATGGAACGCGCTCTTCCATGACCCAGCGCCCCTGCAGCCGGTGGCCGCGCAAAGCGCGGAATGGAACCGCGGCGCCTACCTCGTCAACGGCCTGGGCCATTGCGGCGCCTGCCACACGCCGCGCAACGCGCTCGGTGCGGAGCAGGGCGGCAGCGCCTTCCTGTCGGGCGCGATGGTCGATGGCTGGGAAGCGCCGGCGCTCACCGGCCTGTCGTCGAAATCGGCCGTGCCATGGGATGCCGACGAGCTCTATCGCTACCTGCGCCAGGGCCACACGCAGCGCCATGGCATGGCGGGCGGCCCGATGGCCGAGGTGGTGCGCGAACTCGCGCAGGTGCCCGATGCCGACGTGCGCGCGATGGCCACCTACCTCGCCTCATTCAATCCGGCGCCCGCGGCCGAGCCGCAGGCCGCGGCGCAACAAGCGGTCGACAACGCGGCACGCGCGCAGGGCCGGCTGCTCGGTCCCGCGCAGCGCATGTTCGACAGCGCCTGTGCGTCATGCCATCACGACGGCGACGGCCCCACGCTGCTCGGCGTGAACACGCCGCTCGCGCTCAACAGCAATCTCACGAGCGCGCGGCCCGACAACCTGCTGCGCACCATCCTCGATGGCGTGCGAGAACCCGCAAGCCGCGACATCGGCTTCATGCCGGCCTTTCGCGACACGCTCGACGACCGGCAGATTGCCGAACTCGCGGGCTACATGCGCGCGCGCTTCGCACCGCAGGAGCCGGCGTGGAAGAACCTGCCGGCCGAAGTGGCGCGCGTGCGCGCCGCGCGCGGCCACGGCGCCGAGTAGCGCCTTCCGGGTCTTTCGCGCCCGCTCGCGCAGCGGCAAGGGGCACATTCATTCAGAATGTCCGCTCCAAGAACCCAACCCAAGTGCCGAACCCAAGTGCCTCCGGAGACAACATGCCCCTGAATCTTTCCACCGCCACCAGCCTTCCGCGCGACGCCGAGCGCGCCACACTCGTCGGCCGCATCTGGCAGCCCGGCGTGGGCCCCGTACTCGTGGCGGTGCATGAGGGCGGGCTGCACGATCTCTCGCGGCTCGCGCCCACGATGAGCGACCTGCTCGAGGCGAAGGAGCCGCCCTCCGATGCGGTGCAGCGCGCACTGCGCGGCGGCCAGGCTCCGCGCGTCGCCTCGCTGGCCGAGGCCATCGCCAACAGCGACGCCACCGCGCGCGACGAAGCGAAGCCGTGGCTGCTCGCACCCTGCGACCTGCAGGCCATCAAGGCCAGCGGCGTGACATTTGTCGAAAGCCTGCTCGAGCGCGTGATCGAAGAGCAGGCGCGCGGCGACGCATCGCGCGCCGAGGCCACACGCGCGGCACTCAGCGGCGTGCTCGGCGACAACCTTGCGGGCATCGTGCCGGGCTCGGCCGAGGCCGCGAAGGTCAAGGAGGTGCTGATCTCGCAGGGCGCGTGGTCGCAGTACCTCGAGGTCGGCATCGGGCCCGACGCGGAGATCTTCACCAAGGCGCCGGTTCTCTCGGCCGTGGGCACGGGCGCCGATGTGGGCATCCATGCCGCATCCGTGTGGAACAACCCCGAGCCCGAGGTCGTGCTTGCGATCAACAGCCGCGGCGAAACGCTGGGCGCGGCGCTCGGCAACGACGTCAACCTGCGCGACTTCGAAGGCCGCAGCGCGCTGCTGCTCGGCAAGGCGAAGGACAACAACGCCTCCTGCGCGATCGGTCCGTTCATCCGCTTGTTCGATGCGCACTTCGGCATCGACGACGTGCGCCGCATCACGGTGGCGCTCGAAGTCACGGGCCCCGAAGGCTTCGTGCTCGAAGGCTCGAGTTCGCTTGCGAAGATCAGCCGCGATCCGCTCGACCTCGTCTCGCAGGCCGTCGGCGCGCACCACGACTATCCCGACGGCTTCATGTTGTTCCTGGGCACCATGTTCGCACCGACACAAGACCGTCATGGTCCTGGGCAAGGATTCACCCACGTCGTCGGCGATCGCGTGAGCATCGCCGCGCCGGAACTCGGCACCCTCGTGAACCGCGTGGTCCATTCGGACCAAGCGCCACGGTGGACTTTCGGGTTAAGTGCGCTGATGCGGAATCTGGCTGCGCGCGGACTGCTGTAAGCGTTCTTTCTACGGTTTAAAAGGAGTTGTACTCCTTTGTGATTCATAGACTGCACGTAGCAATCTGTTGCTGTTGACCGCGCCTCGCGTTCCCCTCAAGATAACCGGTCTTGAGAATGGTTTACACGGGAGATGGGGTTGCCGCCGAGCGAGATCGAACTACTGCAGTCGCCTGTTGAAGGCCCGCTTCCTTGCGGTGAAGACCTCGAATACGACCCTGATTTCATGGCGTTGCAGCAAGCTGCAACCGGAAAGCGGGAGCAGCAGTTCGGCTCGACCATCATTCCGGCCGAGCCGCCCGACTGGGCCCGTGTCGAGCGCATTGCCAAGCAGCTGTGCCAACGCACGCTCGACGTGCGCGTGCTGGTTCTGCTGACGCTGGCGTGGACCGAGAGCCGAGGATTGCCGGGCTACGTCGATGGCTTGCGCGTGGTGGACGGCATCCTGCAAAAGTTCTGGAACGACGTCCATCCGCGCGTTGTCGATGGCGATTTCGAAGACCCGCTGCCGCGCATGAATGCGCTGGCTGCATTGGCCGAAGCCGAGGGACTCGGACGCAGCGTGCGCGATGCGCGCCTGCTCGAGGATGCCGGCGTGTCGATGAGCCTGCGGCAGGTCGAGGCCTTGCTTGACTCGAGCAAGGCCGACCAGATCGATTACCCGGGTGGCATCGGCCGGCTGCGGGAGGTGGCGCGCCGCGCGCAGGAGAAGGCGGCGCCCCCGGTGATGGCATTGCATGCGGCAATCGAACTGCTGCGGCGCATTCGAGAGACTTCGGAGCGGGCCTTGGGACAAAGCTGGGCGCCCGATTTTTCCCGGCTCGAACGCTCGCTTCGCACCGTGGTCCAGTTGCTGCCGGAGCAGGCCCAGCCGGAGCCGGCCGAAGCACTGCAGCCGGCCGCGCAAGGGAATGGATCGGCGCAGGCCGCCCCTTCCGCGCGGGGCGCCGAGGGTGGTGTGGCAAACGGCGCCCCCGGACCGCGGGCGGCAAGCATTAAAGATATTGAAATATCGACTCGTGATGATGTGCAGGTCTTGTTGGAAAAGGCGTGCCAGTACATGGAACGCACGGAGCCCAGCCATCCGGCACCCATGCTCATCCGCAGAGCGCAAAGGCTGCTGGACCTCAACTTTTTCCAGATCATCGAAGAACTCGTTCCCGAGGGCCTGCAGAAGATAGAAAGCCTGGCCGGCCGTTCCCTGAGCGGTGGCTCCGCAGCGGAATGAGCGGCCGGCGCGAGAACGCGGGAACAGGCCGTCGGGGCTCGACCAATACGCATTGAGATTCAAGAGGAAGCTTATGGCAGACAACCGTGTCAGAAACAGTGGTCAGAAGTTCATCGCGCGAAATCGGGCACCCCGCGTGCAGATCGAGTACGACGTCGAGATCTACGGCAGCGAACGCAAGATCCAGCTGCCCTTCGTGATGGGCGTGATCGCCGATCTCGCGGGCAAGCAGGTCGACCCGATGCCCGACCTCGCGGATCGCGACTTCATGGCGGTGGACATCGACAACTTCGACGACCGCATGAAGTCGATCAAGCCGCGCGTGGCCTTCCAGGTGCCCAACACCCTCACGGGCGAAGGACAGATGAATGTCGACATCACCTTCGACAGCATGGACGACTTCTCGCCCGCGCGCATTGCCCGCCAGGTGGGCGCGCTGCAGCATCTGCTGGAAGCACGCACCGAGCTTTCCAACCTGCTGTCCTACATGGACGGCAAGAACGGCGCCGAGCAGCTGATTGCGCAGGCGCTGCAGAACCCGGAGCTGCTCAAGTCGCTGGCGTCCGCGCCCAATCCCGCCGTTGCCAAGGCGGTCGAGGCCGCGAACGAAAAGTCGGGCGCTCCCGGCACCCCTTCCGAGTAAGCCGAGCAAGCCGACAGGATCTCCATCATGAGCACCGCATCCAAACAGACAGCGCGCGGGCAGACCGCCACCATCGAAGCACTCGAGCCGAACGAGTTCTCCGACCTTCTGCAGCGCGAGTTCAAGCCCAAGACCGACCAGGCGCGCGAGGCGGTGCAGAGCGCCGTCAAAACCCTTGCGGTGCAGGCGCTTGAAAGCACCGTCACCATCTCGAACGACGCCTACCGCACCGTGCAGGCGATCATCACCGAGATCGACCGCAAGCTCTCCGAGCAGATCAACCAGATCCTCCATCACGAAGACTTCCAGCAGCTCGAAGGCGCATGGCGCGGCCTGCACTATCTGGTCAACAACACCGAGACCGACGAGCAGCTCAAGATCCGTGTGATGTGCGCCTCCAAGCGCGAAGTGGCGCGCTCGCTGAAGCGCCACAAGGGCATCGGCTGGGATCAGAGCCCGCTGTTCAAGAAGATCTACGAGCACGAGTACGGCCAGTTCGGCGGCGAGCCCTTCGGCGCGCTGATCGGCGACTTCCATTTCGATCACAGCCCGCCGGATGTGGAGATGCTCGGCGAAATGGCCAAGATCGCCGCGGCCGCGCACTGCCCCTTCATTGCCGGTGCATCGCCCACGGTGATGCAGATGGACTCGTGGCAGGAACTGTCGAACCCGCGCGACCTGACCAAGATCTTCCAGAACACCGAGCACACCGCATGGCGTTCGCTGCGCGAGTCGGAAGACGCGCGCTACATCGGCCTGGCCATGCCGCGTTTCCTGGCGCGCCTGCCCTATGGCGCGCGCACCAATCCGGTCGACGAGTTCGAGTTCGAGGAAGAAACCGACTCGGCCCTGCACAACCGCTACACCTGGGCCAACTCGGCCTATGCGATGGGCGTGAACATCAACCGCTCGTTCAAGCAGTACGGCTGGTGCACGTCCATTCGCGGCGTGGAGTCGGGCGGTGCGGTCGAGAACCTGCCCACCCACACCTTCCCGACGGACGATGGCGGCGTGGACATGAAGTGCCCCACCGAGATCGCCATCAGCGACCGGCGCGAGGCCGAACTCGCCAAGAACGGCTTCATGCCGCTGGTGCACCGCAAGAACTCCGATTTCGCGGCCTTCATCGGTGCGCAGTCGCTGCAGCAGCCGGCCGAGTACTACGACGCCGATGCCACGGCCAATGCCAACCTGGCGGCGCGCCTGCCGTACCTGTTCGCATGCTGCCGCTTCGCGCACTACCTGAAGTGCATCGTGCGCGACAAGATCGGTTCGTTCCGCGAGCGCGAGGACATGGAGCGCTGGCTCAACGACTGGATCATGAACTACGTGGACGGCAGCCCAGGCACGTCGTCCCAGGACACGAAGGCAATGAAGCCGCTGGCGGCGGCGGAAGTCCAGGTGGAAGCCATCGAGGACAACCCCGGCTACTACGCCGCCAAGTTTTTTCTCCGGCCGCACTATCAGCTCGAAGGGCTGACGGTGTCACTGCGGCTGGTTTCGAAGCTGCCATCCAACAAGAAGGACAGCAGCTAGTTCAACGGTGTCCCGCAATCGGGCATATATATAACTTTGGGGGTTAATCATGGCAGTAGACATGTTCATGCGCGTCGAGGGCGCGAACGGCGAATCCAAGGACTCGAACCACAAGGACTGGACGGATATCAAGTCGTTCGCATGGGGAGCCACGCAGCCTGGCAACATGGTCAGCGGCGGTGGGGGCGGTGTGGGCAAGGCGAGCTTCAACGACCTGCAGGTGCTCGCGCGCATCGACAAGGCGGCGCCGTCGGTGATGAAGAACTGCGCCAGCGGCAAGCACCTGAGCAAGGTGGAAGTGTCGTTGTGCAAGGCGGGTGGCTCGCAGATCGAATACACGCGCGTGACGCTGGAAGAAGTGCTGGTGACGTCGGTGCAGTACACGGCCGAGCAGAGCGGCGATGCGGTGCTGGTGCAGTTCGCGTTCCAGGCGGCGAAGGTGAAGCAGCAGTACTGGGAGCAGACCGACAAGGGCGGCAAGGGCGCCGAGACCGTGCTGGCCTGGAACATCAAGGAAAACCGGGAAGCCTGATTTCCCTTTTGCTTGTTTCCGACCGGCCCGCGCACGCCGCGGGCCGGTCGCCTGCAGATAGTTGTCGACGGCCCCCGGGCCGTGCGCGAGTCAATGAGGACGTTTCATGGGCGATGGGTTTGCAGTGCTGGGCGAGCGCTCGGTGGCCGAACACACCGAATGGGTGCAGCGGCAGATTCGCGCGAGTCCACAGAATGCCAGCCTGCGGCTTGCCCTGTGCCACTTTCTTGCGCTGCGGGGCGACTGGCAGCGGGCTGAAGACCAGCTCAAGCTGGCCGCGAAGATCGATCCTTCCTTCGCTCCTGCCAGTGCCACCTGCGCGATGGCGCTGGCCGCCGAGCGGCATCGAACCGAATTCTGGAACGGCGGCCGTGCGCCGGCCGTCATTGCCGGCCAGGCCGACTGGGTTGCGGGGCTGATCGCCGCCGCGGCGCTGCCGTTCGAGCAGGCCGCGGAAGCGGCCGACCTGCGCGAAGCCGCGCGGCAGGAGGCCCCCGCATTGCAGGGCACGCTGAGCTGCGTCGACCGGACGGATTCGCGGGCCGTGCAGGCCATCGACGGCGAGCCGGTGGAAACCGGCGAGTTCGCCTGGCTCTGCGATGGCGACGTGCGCATGGGCGCCGTGCTCGAACTCCTCACGCCTTCGGGCTATGCGTGGCTGCCGCTGCCGGCGGTGCGCCGTCTCAAGTTTTCCCGTCCGCAGCATCTGGTCGACCTGCTCTGGGCGCCGGCCGAGATCGAGCTGCATGACGGCCGCGGACTCAACGGCCTGGTGCCGGTGCGCTATCCCGGCGCGCTCGATGCGCTGGACGACGAAACAACCCTGGGCCGCCGCACCGACTGGCTGCCGCTGGCCGGCGAAGACCAGTATGCCGGCGTGGGCCAGCGCACGCTGATCAGCGAAGCCGGCGACCATTCGCTGCTCGATATCCGCCTCGTCGAGTTCGCGCCTGCCGAGAGTGCTGCGCAGTGAGTTCCGTCCTGCCAGCCAGCCGTCCGGCCATGGAGGCCGATGGCGACCAGCAAGAAAGCGTTGCACGCGACCGCCTGCAGCCGGTGCTGCTCGACCGCCTGACCGACAAGCAGCCGCAAAGCCGCCAGGAGCGCGCGGGTGCATTCCTGATGAGCGGAAAGCTGCTGCGCGACTCGGTGCTGCGCGATCTGCAATGGCTGCTCAACACCACCAATTTCGGTGCGGACCACACCATCAACGCCATGCCGCGCGCGCGGCGCTCGGTCGTGAACTACGGCGTGCGCGGCTGGGCCGGCGGACGCATGTCGGAGGTCAACTTCGCGGACGTCGAGGCCGCCATCCGCGCCGCGATCATCGACTTCGAGCCGCGCATCATGAAAGACAGTATCGACGTGCGCTGCGTCACCGACGCCTCCGACCTCGAGCACCACAACCTGCTCGCGCTCGAGATCCGCGGCACGCTGTGGTCGGTGCCCTACCCGATCGAATTCATCCTGCGCTCCGAGCTCGACCTCGAGAGCGGCCACATGGTCCTGCGCCCGACGGGAGGACTCTGAATGGACGCAAGGCTGCTCGACTACTACAACCGCGAGCTCACCTACATGCACGAGCTCGGTGCCGAGTTCGCGCAGCGCTACCCGAAGATCGCCGGGCGGCTGGGCATGCGCGGCATCGAGGTCAGCGACCCGTACGTGGAGCGCCTGCTCGAGGGCTTCAGCTTTCTCACGGCGCGCATCCAGCTCAAGATGGACGCGGAGTTTCCGCGCTTTTCGCAGCGGCTGCTCGAGGTGGTGTACCCCAACTTCCTCGCGCCGCTGCCCGCCATGGCCGTGGTGCAGATCGACGGCAACCTCAATGAAGGCTCGCTGAAGGCCGGCTACGAACTGCCGCGCCACACGATCATGCGCGGGCGCATGATCAAGGGCGAGCAGACGGCCTGCGAATTCCGCACCGGCCACGAGGTCACGCTGTGGCCCATCAGGATCGCGGATGCGGGCATCGGACCCGTGCCTGCAGAGATCGCGCATGCGATGCCCGCGGTGGCCCAGCGGGCCAAGAGCGCGATCACCATCAAGCTCGAAGCCGTGGGCGGCACCACCTTCGCCGAGCTGCCGATCGACCGGCTCGAGTTCTTTCTTTCGGGCGCGGAGCTGCACGCGCTGCGCGTGCTCGAACTCGCGGTGCACCACAGCATCGGCACCGTATGCCGCAGCGGCCCGGGCAGCAAGGCGCGGATCGTTCCGCTCGGCGACGAAGCCATTCGCCACGAGGGCTTCGATCCCGAGCAGGCGCTGCTGCCTTATGACGCGCGCTCGTTCCAGGGCTACCGGCTGCTGCACGAGTACTTCGCCTTCCCCGACCGCTACCTGTTCTTCAGCGTGAAGAACCTGCGCGCGGCGGCCTCCGCCATGGGCGGCACCACGATGGAAATCGTGATCCTGCTCGACCGCGCCGACGGCGACCTGGAGCGGCTGGTCGACGCCAAGCACTTCTCGCTGTTCTGCACGCCCATCATCAACCTGGTGCCGCGCCGCAGCGACCGCATTCCGGTGGGCCCCGGGCAGCACGAGCACCATGCGGTGATCGACCGCACGCGTCCGCGCGACTTCGAGATCTTCACCGTCGAGCGCGTCACGGGCCACATGGCGAGCGGCTCGGAAGAGCGCGAGTTCAGGCCCTTCCTGGGTTCGTTCGCCGCCGACGACGGCGACTTCGGCGCGTACTTCTCGCTGCGCCGCGAGCCGCGCCTGGTGTCCGACCGTGCACGCGCGCAAGGCACCCGCACCAGCTACACCGGCAGCGAGGTGTACGTGTCGCTCGTCGACCAGCACGACGCGCCCTTTCCGCACAGCCTGCGCCACATCACGATCGACGCGCTGTGCACCAACCGCGACCTGCCGCTGCTGCTGCCGACCGGGCTGGAGTCGGACTTCTCGCTGCGCGTGTCGGCGCCGGTGCGCGGCATCCGCATCCTGCGCGGGCCGTCGCGGCCCTATCCCGCGCTGGCCGAAGGCGCGCTGACCTGGCGCCTGATCAGCCACCTGGGCCTCAACTACCTGAGCCTGACCGACATCGACGCCACGCAGGGCGCGGCCGCATTGCGCGAGATGCTCGATCTCTACGGCAACCTGGCCGACCCCGCGGTGCGCCGCCAGATCCAGGGCGTGCGCTCGATGGCGCTGGCGCCGGTGTTCCGCCGCCTGCCCGAGCCGGGACCGATCGTCTTCGGGCGCGGGGTGGAAATCGCGCTGAAGATCGACGAAGTGGCCTTCTCGGGAGCGAGCCCTTATCTTTTCGGCGCCGTGCTGGAGCAGTTCTTCAGCCGGCACGTGTCGCTCAACGCGTTCACCGAGTTCGCGCTCTCCAGTCTGCAGCGCGGCGAGATCGCGCGCTGGACGCCGCGCATCGGACGCCGCCCAGCCGTATGAGCATGAGCACAGCCGACCTCGCCGACGATTCGCAGCAGGCGCCGCCGATCGCGCCCGAGGATGCTGCGGCACGCGCGCCGCGGCGCGGCGCTCCCGAGGCCGATCCGGTCCTGTGGGCCGGCCTGGTCGACCAGCCTTTCGAGCACGACCTGTTCATGCTGCTGCGCCGCCTCGACGCACACGGCGGCCACCCCCTGCTGGGCCGCGCACCGCGCCCGCTCGACGAGCCGTTGCGCCTGGGGCAGGAGCCTTCGATGGCCTTTGCGCCGTCGAACGTCTCGGGTGTCGATGTCGACGGCGATGGCCCGCCGCGCATCTCGATCTACGGCTTCGGCCTGTTCGGCCCCAACGGGCCGCTGCCACTGCACCTGACCGAGTACGCGCGCGAACGCAAGCGCCACCACAGCGACAACACGCTCAGCGCCTTCGCCGACCTGTTCCACCACCGGCTCATCCTGCTGTTCTACCGGGCCTGGGCCGATGCGCAGTCGGTCAACAGCCTGGACCGCCCCGACGGCCACCGCTTCGTCGACTATGTGGCGAGCCTCATGAACATGGGGCAGCCGGGGCTCAAGGAACGCGACCGCATTGCCGACCATGCGCGCACCTTCATGGCCGGGCACCTCGTGCGCCAGACGCGCAACCCCGAGGGCCTGATCCAGATCCTCCGGCTGTACTTCGACGTGCCCGTGCGCGTCGAGGAGTTCGTGAGCGACTGGGTGATGCTCGACGAGCGGCAGGTCAGCCGCATCGGCACTTCCGGGCGCAACCAGAAGCTGGGCGCCGGCGCCACCATCGGCCTGGCGGTGCGCGATGCGCAGGGCAAGTTCCGCCTGGAGCTGGGACCGCTCTCGCAGAACGAGTTTCGCGACTTCCTGCCGGGCAGCAAGCGCCTGCAGCAGGTGGTCGACTGGGTGCGCCAGTACGTGGGCATCGAGTTTGCCTGGGAGCTGCGCCTCGTGCTCAAGAAGCAGGAAGCCCTCGGCATGCAGCTGGGCAGCGACCAGCGCCTGGGCTGGGGAAGCTGGCTCGGCACGCGCCTCTCGCCCACCGACGCCGGCGACATGCTGTTCCAGCCCGAAGCCCTGTATTCCCGTTCCGCTTCGGCTGCTTCCGTGGCGGCCGAAGCCTCTTCCATGGCCTTATGACCGATATCCGCCGCGTCTCCCTTTTCTCCAAGCTGAATCCGATGCTCTACAAGGCATTGGAGACCGCCACCGCATTCGCCAAGCTGCGCGGCAACGCCTACGTGGAGCTGGTGCACTGGCTGCACCAGATCCTGCAACTGCAGGACAGCGACCTGCTGCGCATCGTCAAGCGCGCCGGCCTCAACCTCGATGCGGTCGAGCAGGACCTCGTGCGCGCGCTCGACCGACTGCCGCACGGCGCCACGTCGATCAGCGACATTTCGGAGCACGTCGACAACGCCGTCGAGCGCGCCTGGGTCTATGCGAGCCTGCGCTTCGAGGCCACATCGATCCGCGGTGCCTACCTGCTCGCGGGCATCGTCAAGACCCCGGGGCTGCGCCAGGTGCTCTCGGGCATCTCGCGCGAGTTCGACAAGATCGTGCCCGACGTTCTCATTGCCCAGCTTCCCGCATGGACCGAGGGCTCGCCCGAGGACGACTTCGACGCTGCGGCCGCGCCGGGGCAAGCCGCCGCAGCAGTGTCCCACCAGGGCGAGGGCGCTGCCGCGGGCGGCTCTGCGCTGGCCAAGTACGCGAGCGACCTCACGGCCAAGGCGCGTGCGGGCGAGCTCGATCCGGTCTACGGCCGCGACGACGAGATCCGCCAGATCATCGACATCCTCATGCGCCGGCGGCAGAACAATCCGCTGCTCACCGGCGAAGCGGGCGTGGGCAAGACGGCCGTGGTCGAAGGGCTGGCCTCGCGGCTCGCGGCGGGCGACGTGCCGCCCTCGCTCAAGGATGTGTCGCTCTGGGTGCTCGACCCCACGCTGCTGCAGGCCGGCGCGGGCGTGAAGGGTGAGTTCGAGCAGCGGCTGCGCCAGGTGATCGACGAGGTCGAGAAGAGCCCCAGGCCCATCGTGCTGTTCGTCGACGAGGTGCACACGCTGGTCGGCGCGGGCGGCACGGCCGGCACCGGCGATGCGGCCAACCTGCTGAAGCCGGCGCTCGCGCGCGGGCGGCTGCGCACCATCGGCGCCACCACCTGGTCCGAGTACAAGAAGTACATCGAAAAGGACCCGGCGCTCACGCGGCGCTTCCAGACCATCCAGGTGCACGAGCCCACCGAGTCCAAGGCCGTGGTCATGCTGCGCGGCATTTCGGCCGAGCTGGAGAAGCATCACGGCGTGCTCATTCTCGATGCCGCGCTCGAAGCGGCCGTGAGCCTGTCGCACCGCTACATTCCCGCGCGCCAGCTGCCCGACAAGGCCGTGAGCCTGCTCGACACCGCTTGCGCGCGCGTGGCCCTGAGCCAGCATGCGCTGCCCGCCGCGATCGAAGACCTGCAGCGCCGCATCGAGGTGCTGGGCATCGAGTCGGGCATTGCCGGGCGCGAGGCGGCGATCGGCGTCGGCGAGCACCAGCGCGTGGAGGACATTGCGGCCCAGGTGGCCGTGGCGCGGGCCGAGCTCGACCTGCTCGAGAAGCGGCGCGTGGAAGAAAGCGTGCTCGTCGAGCGCATCGTGGCACTGCGCAAGCTGCTGTCGCCCGACGCGGTGCCGGTGCGGGCCGAGGCGCAGCCGGATGACGAGGCCGAGGAGGAGGGCGATGCCGAGGAGGAGGGCGATGCCGAGGCACCGGCCCGGGCCGAGGCCGTTCTGTCCGAGCCCGAGCGAACGCCCGAAGAGATCCGCGCCGAACTCGACCAGGCGCAGGACCGGCTCGTGCAGCTGCAGGGCGAATCCCCGCTCATCCTGGCGGCCGTCGACGCGCAGGCCATTGCCACCGTGGTGGCCGACTGGACCGGCATTCCGATCGGCCGCATGGTGCGCGACGACGCGCAGTCGGTGCTGCGCCTCGGCGAGATCCTCTCGGCCCGCGTCGTCGCGCAGCCCGATGCGCTGGAGACCATCTCGCGGCGCATCCGCACCGCCCGCGCGCGGCTCGACAATCCGAACAAGCCCGTCGGCGTGTTCCTGCTGTGCGGCCCCTCGGGCGTGGGCAAGACCGAGACCGCGCTGGCGCTGTCCGAAGCGCTGTACGGCGGCGAGCAGAACCTCGTCACCATCAACATGAGCGAGTTCCAGGAGTCGCACACCGTCTCCACGCTCAAGGGCGCGCCGCCGGGCTACGTGGGCTACGGCGAAGGCGGCGTGCTCACCGAGGCCGTGCGCCGGCGTCCGTACAGCGTGGTGCTGCTCGACGAAATCGAGAAGGCCCACCCCGATGTGCACGAGATCTTCTTCCAGGTGTTCGACAAGGGCTGGATGGAAGACGGCGAGGGCCGCCACATCGATTTCCGCAACACCGTGATCATCATGACCTCCAACGTCGGCACCGACCTGGTCATGCAGCTGTGCGAAGACCCGACCCTGCGCCCCGACCCGGAGCCCTTGGCGGCCGCATTGCGCGAACCGCTGCTCAAGGTGTTCGCGCCGGCGCTGCTGGGCCGGCTGGTTGTAGTGCCTTATTACCCGTTGCAAGCCGATGCGTTGCACCGCATCATTCGCCTTCAGCTCGACCGTATTGCCGCGCGCCTCGATGCAAACCATGGCATTGCCCTGGACTACAACGACAGCGCCGTCGAACTGGTGGCGCGCCGGTGCACCGCCATCGAGTCGGGCGGACGGATGATCGATGCGATCCTCACGCACACCATCCTTCCGCGGTTGAGCGAAGAAGTCATCGGTGCCACGGTCAGTGCGCGCAAGCTCGCCGGCGTGCGGTTGAGCGCGGCGAACGACGATTTCCACTACGAATTTTCTGAACGCTGAGCGAAGAAGGGGAGCAAGCCATGCCCAACAGAGTCGTCAAAGCCCACACGCCGCTGGGAGAAGACCAGCTTCTGTTCCGCTCGATGCACGGCACCGAGGGGTTGTCGCAGCTGTTCGAGTTCGAGGTCGACCTGTTGAGCCCGAGCGTGTCGCTCGACATGAAGTCGGTGCTGGGCAAGCCGCTCTCGCTCGAGATACAGACGGCGGGCGAACCTCGTTTCCTGAATGGGCAGATCGTTCGCTTCACGATGGTCGGCAAGGAAGGGGGCTCGTCGCGCTACGTGCTGTACCGCGCCACTGTGCGGCCCTGGCTCTGGTATCTGACGCGCACCAGCGACTGCAAGATCTTCCAGAACAAGTCGGTCGTCGACATCCTCCAGGAAGTGTTCGCCGACTACAACTTCGCGTTCGAGAAGAAGCTCAGCGGAACCTACCGCCAGTGGGAGTACTGCGTGCAGTACCAGGAGACCGACTTCGCCTTCGTGAGCCGGTTGATGGAGCATGAAGGCATCTACTACTACTTCAAGCACGAGAAGGGCGAGCACACGCTGGTGCTTGCCGACGACATCGGCGCCCACGAAACCCTGCCGGGCTATCCGAAGATCAGCTATCTTGCGGCCGACCGCAACCCGGACCCGTTCCAGGAGGTAATCGACCAGTGGCAGGTGACCGAGGAAATCCGCCCCGGCACCTATGTGGTGGACGACTACGATTTCAAGAAGTCGAAGGCCGACCTCATGGGCATGCGCAGCCAGCCGCGCGGGAATCCTCACGACACCTACGAGATCTACGAATGGCTGGGCGGCTTCAGCGAGGCCGAGCAGGGCGAGCACTACTCGCGCATCCGGCTCGAAGAGGCGCAATCGCAGGCCGAGCGCGACGTCGGCCACTCCAGCGTGCGTGGCATGGCGCCGGGCTACCGCTTCACGATGCAGAACTGCCCGCGGCAGGACGACAACCGCGAATACCTGATCGTGTCGGTGTCCTATGCGCTGCGCGAAGGCGGGTATGAGAGCGGTGCGGCCGAAAGCCACTACAGCTTCAGCTTCGCGGTGCAGCCGACCTCGTACGCATTCCGTCCGCCGCGCGTCACGCCGATGACCCGGACCAACGGGCCGCAGACCGCGACGGTGGTGGGCAGGGCAGGCCAGGAGTACTGGGTCGACCAATACGGCCGCGTGAAGGTGCAGTTCCGCTGGGACCGCTACGGCAAGAGCGACGAGAACAGCTCATGCTGGGTGCGCGTTTCCAGCGCCTGGGCCGGCTCGAACTACGGCGCCGTCAATCATCCGCGCAAGGGCCAGGAAGTGATCGTCGATTTCATCGGCGGCCATCCCGACCGGCCCATCATCATCGGCCGCGTCTACAACTCCGACCAGATGCCGCCGCTGGAACTGCCCGCGAAGGTTACCGTGAGCGGCTTCGTGAGCCGCAGCCAGGACGGCACGCCGGCGAATGCCAACGAGTTCATTCTGGACGATGCGCCGGGCTGCGAACTGGTCCGGATTCATGCCGAGAAGGATTTCGAGCTCGATGTGGAAGCGGACGAGCGCGACACCATCGCCGGCGATCGCACCACGGTGATCGAGGGCGCCGACGACTACACCACCAACACCTCGCTCACCGAGACGATCAACGGCCCGCATACCGTGACGGTCAACGAGGGGGGACCGCAGAACATCACCGTCAATGGCGGTCCGCAGAACGTCAAGATCAAAGGTGGCAACCAAGATGTCTACGTCGATGGCGACCAGATCATTCACGTGACCGGCAGTCGCACAGACACGGTGGACAGCGGCGAGACCCGGACGATAACTGGTGGTTTGACCGAAGATATAACGGGACGTCAGAAAACGACGATTTCCGCAGCATATGAAGAAACCTCAGGAACCAAGAATGTTTCGGTCAGCAAGGGAAACGAAAACTATTGGGTGAGTGGAGACAGCGTTCGGATTGTTGGAGGCGCGTCAAATCTGTATTCGGTCGGGACGGTTCAGGTCGACACCGTCGGCGGCATAAATCTCTTTGCGAACTCAGGCGACGTCAACATAACGACGCCGGATCAGTTCAACGTGCACGCGAACGTCATCAGCCTGACTTCGGACCACAAGGACATCAGTTACACGAATTCGCTGAAGACCCATGCCGGCAGCACGATCACCACCATCGCGGACCTGTCCATCACGTCGATGACGCCGTTTGCAAATTCGCTGGCTTGGGCGAATTCATTTACCTTCGCACCGCTGTCGGAGACCGTCAACGCGGCGAGCACCAACATCGGCGGCGCCAGTGCCGACATCAAAGCCTTCCGCTGGTCGAACCGAGCTTTCAACCAAAAACAGGAATCCCAGGTCTCGATCGGTCCAATCTACGTGGACATCAAGATTCTGGTGCTCTTTCCGTGATGGCCGCGACCGCCCCGAACGGCCGCTGGCCGCGTGCACTCGGACTCGTGGCGGTGGCTGCAGGCCTGCTGCCGATGCTGCTGCTCGCGGGAGCGATGCCGGTCTGGGCAATGCTGGCGTGCGTGGTATTGCTGTTCGCGGGCTCGGCGTTGCTGTGCGGCGCATGGGAGTTCCTGAGGATCCGGCGGCGCGAAGCGCGCAGCCGCGGCTTCGACGCGCAGTCGCACGGCGTCATCGTCGCCAGCGAGATCGGCAATGCCTACAGCGACACCAGTCCGCTCATGAATCTGACGGTGCTCTTCAAGGACCAGCGTGGCGTCGAGCAGCGGGCGTTGGTGCAGAAGGTCGTGATGCTGAACGAACTGGCGTTGTATGCGGTGGGGCAGCCGGTGCTCGTGCGCTTCGCCTCCACGTCGCCCACCGCCGACCTTGTGATCGCGCCGCTGGTCGCGTCGGCCCGTTTCTCTCTCTGAATCCGCGTCGGCCTCCGCGCACCACACGTTCCCGAAATCGACCTTGAAGATCGTCAAGCCCTTTCGACTCAGCCTGCTCACGCGGCCTTACCGCTGGCGCTCGCGCAATCACCTGGGCATCGCCGCACTGGCGTGCGTGAGCCTTGACGCCGAGCCGCGGCTGCAACCCGAACAGGAGCTCTGGCAGATGGTCAGCGAGGTCCTGGACCCCGGCAGCGTGCTCGACATGGGCATGCCGAAGGCCGAGGCCGAGGTGCTGGCGAGCGGCTTCGCCTACACGGCGCACCAGGAGGACAAGACCCAGTGCGCGGCGCGATTGCGAGTCGCCGGCGTGGACCGGTCGCTGGCCGTCTTCGGCGACCGCTTCTGGCTGGGCGGGCGCATCACCGAGGCGGCCAAGTTCGACCGAATGCCGCTGGACTGGCGCCACGCATTCGGCGGACCGGGCGTGCCCGAGAACCCGTTGGGCATGGGCGTGGCCGACGAGATCGTCAATGGCGTGCAGACCTGCCGGTTGCCCAACGTCGAGGCTGTCTCCGACCGGATCCATCGCCGCGGCCAGCGGCCGAAGGCTGCATCGTTCGGCGGCTACCTGCCCGATTGGCCGCAGCGCATGGCGCTGATGGGCACGCAGTACGACGACGCGTGGCTGGAGAATGGTTTTCCGGGCTTTGCGAACGACCTCGACTGGCGCTTCTTCAATTCGGCCAGTCCGGACCAGCGCTGGCCGGGCCAGCCGGCCCTGCCGCCGAATGCGCCCTACGAGATATGGAACATGCACCCCGGCATTCCGATCCTGCGCGGCAACCTGCCGGCGTGGAACGCGGTGTGTCATCTGAGCTTTTCCACGGAGGTCGCCGAACTGCGCCGCCTCGAACTCGGCTTGAGCACGGCCTGGTTTTTCCCCGACCGCGAACGCGTGGTCCTCATCTGGCACGGTACCACCAGCGTGCGGGAAGACGATGCCTCGGACGTGAAGCACATCATGCCGTCGCTCGAACTGCCAGGCGAGCCGCGTTCGCAGGAGCACTATGTGGATGTGCTGCGAAAGCGCGTCGATCCGGAAAAGAGTGCCATCCACGTGCTGCGCGACAGCGATCTCGTGCCGCGTTCGATCCTCGGCGAATGGGCTGCGATGCGGATGCCGGACACGCTTTCCGAACCGCTGCCGCGCAACGTGTACGCGGGTGTGCGGCGCGAGTACGAAAAGCGATGCAACGAGCTGCTGGCGCAGGGGCTTCAGCCGGCTGACTACCTCACGCCTCCCGCGATGCAGGAAGCGCTGCCGGCCTTCGACGATCTGCCCGACTATCTCGAACGCGAGGAGGCCAAGGCACAGGAGGCGAGTAAACGCCTTGAGGCCGAGGCCGCCCGTGTACAGGCACAACGCCCGTCAGCGGAGGGCGCGCCGGTCGATCTCCTCGGCGCGATGAGCAGTGCCCGCCCGGGCGCGCTCGAAGCGCAGCAACCCGACGCCAAGGACGAAGATGTCGGCGCGCCCGTCGAAATGGACCCGCTGCTGCGCCAGGGCTACCTGTACTCGGCGCACATGGCATCGGCGGCACCGCGCATGCCGACCTTCCGGTCCGCCAAACTGCGGCGCCGGCTGGCTGCCGCGGACCCGCAGCGCCGGCATTTCGCGAAGATGAATCTCACCGGCGCGGATCTCTCCGAGATGGACCTGCGCGGCGCCGATTTTTCGTACGCCATCCTGGCCGACGCTAACCTGCGGGGCGCGAACCTCGCAGGCTGCAACCTCACCGAGGCCGTGCTGTCGCGTGCCACGCTTGCCGGAACTTGCCTGAAAGAGGCCCGGCTGGACAAGGCCAACCTGGGTGGCACGCATCTGGACACCTGCGATCTCGAAGCGGCCAGCCTTCTCGAGACCTTCTGCCATGGCACGCGCTTTACCGGGTGCAACCTGCGCTCGGCCTTGTTGAACCAGACGCAACTGCACGAGGCCGACATAGCGGGATGCGACATGCAGGCCTCGCGGTGGACCCAGGTATCGCTCCGGCAGATGGTGTTGCGGGACATCGCGCTGGACCAGGCCGAGTTGAACCAGGTCATCCTGATCGAATGCCGGTTGGAGCGCGTGTCGTTGAACGCGGCACGACTGGTCCGGTGCGGCTTCGTCACTACAACGCTGGCGGAGCGCGTCGACCTGTCGCACGCGCGGCTCGATGCCTGCAGCATCGCGCTGCGCAGCGCCTTCATCGGCGTGACGGCGGTCGGCATCTTCCTGAAGCAATGCGGCCTGCGCGGCACGTCCTTCGCGGGTGCGGACCTGACGGCGGCCCACCTTGAGAACTGCGATTTTTCGGAATGCGATTTCTCCGACGCGCGGCTGGACGGTCTCGTTGCGGGCGAGAGCCTGTTCGTGCGCGCGGACTTCAGCCGCGCTTCGCTGCGCCGGGCGAACCTGATCGATGCCAACCTGTCGAAGTCGAACCTGCTCGGCGGCGACCTGCGCGAAGCGAACCTGTTCCGCACAGACGTCTCACAGGCGCTCATCGACGCCACCACCCTGCTCGAAGGCGCCTACACGCAGCACGCCAAGGTCTGGCCCCGGCGCGACACGGAGGCCCCGGTATGACGCCCGAATCGATGGTGGAAGAAGTGCGCCATGGCGCACAGCTGCGCGGCCTCGACTGCCGCGGCTGGAACCTGCGCGGCCTCGATCTCTCGGGTGCGCAGTGGGACAACATCGACTTCACCGGCGCAGACTTCAGCGGTGCGGACCTGTCCGGCAGCTTCATTACCCATTGCCTAATGAACCAGTGCAACTTCTCGGGCGCCATCGGCAAGCGGCTGCAGATGTTTCGTGGACGGTTCGAGAGAGCAGACTTTTCCGATGCCATGCTCGAGGAGTCGTCGTTCATCGAATCCCATCTGACGCGCGCACGCCTCGACGGCACGGTGCTCGATCGCGTCACCTTCTTTCGCTGCGACCTGGCGAATGCGTCGCTGCGGACCCGGCGCATGGCCCAGGCGACCATTGCGGAGTCGATCCTCGCCGGGACCGACTTCACCGAGGCATCCCTGCACACGGTCACGATGTTCAAGATAGACCTGCGGTCCGCCGTCTTCGCCCGCTTCGAAGGCGAGGGCATGGTCTTCCTCGAATGCGGCATGGAAGGCCAGCAGTTTGCCGGGCTGGTGCTACGCCGGTGCCAGTTCACCGACTCCCGGCTCGACGGTGCCGACTTTCGTGGTGCAACGCTGACGCAGAGCAACTTCAAGGGCGCGTCGTTGCGCGGTACCAATTTCTCCGGCGCCGATGCAGGTATGACGATCTACGCGGAGGCCGACCTCAGCGGCGCCGATTGCAGCGCAGGCCGGTTCGATCGATCCATGTGGGTCGATGCACGGCTGGACGGCGTGGTCTTCAACGATGCCCGGATGCCGCTGAGCGTGTTCCACCGCGCGCACTGCCACGATACCCGCTTCGTGCGGGCCGCGCTCCACGACGCGGATCTTTCATACGCCGATCTGACGGGTGCGGACTTCAGCGATGCGCACTTTCTGCGAACACGATTTCACCGTGCGGTCCAGCAGAGCACGCGTTTTTCAGCACGCGGTGGCATCATCGAGAACGATCCAGACCTGCACCGCGCGCAGTCATGGTCCGGCGCACGCTGATGGCGAGTCCATCATTTTCGGACCGAACCCTCATCCGACTCGAAAAAGGGAATTCATCATGAACGTCGTTCCTCTGCGCGTCGCCCCCGACGCATCGTCTCCGGTGCATACGATCGGCACGATCCGCGGCCTGCTACCCGACGGGCAGTTCGCGATCGAGGACGAGAGCGGTATCGCGCGAACCTGCCGGCGGGCCGCCAGTTGCCTCTTGAAGCCGCAGGTGGGCGACACCGTGCTGGTCTCCGGACCCGATTCCTATCGCATGTTCCTGATCGCGGTGCTCGAACAGGCCGATGCAGCAGTAAGCCGCATCGAGATTGACGGGGCGCTGGTCCTTGGCGGCAACGCGCACCCGGTCACAATCGAGAGCGAAGGCAAGGTCAGCGTGCGCAGCGGCGGCGTCCTCGACATGGCCGCGGCGCAATGGACGATGCGCGCGGGCAGCGCCGACTGCCGCGCGGACGACATGCGCTTCACTGCCCGCAAGGTCGATGCGACTATGGGCACGATGAAGCTCGTCGGCAAGGTCTTCGAGACCATTTCCGAAAGGGTGGTGCAGATGACGCGCAGTGCGCTGAGGATCGTCGACGAGGTCGATCAGTCGCGTGTCGGGCATCTCGATTGCAAAGCCCGCGACACGGTCCGTATCCATGCGAAGCACACGATGGTCACGGGCGAGGACCTGGTGAAGATCGATGCCTCGCAGATTCACATGGGTTGAGGAGGAGCCAGCATGTTCGCTAACTGCCAGCTGATGGGGATGGACCTGGCTTTTCCCGACGTCTGCAGGACGCCGGTCCCGATCCCGTTTCCCAACATGGCCCTGGGCCCCATGGCCATTCCCAATGCTTGGAACATCCTGTTCATGGGCATGCCCGCGCACAACATGGCCACGGTCACACCGATCACGCTCGGCGATCAGCCGGGCGCACTGGGTGGGATGGTCTCGCAGACCTTCATGCAGCAGTCGCGGCATCTCACCGGTGCGTTCACGGTGCTGGTCAAGGGCACGCCGGTCACGCGCGTGACGAGCATCACGCTGCAGAACCGCTGCAACATAGTCGGCATGCGGGTGGTGCCGAGCCAGTTCAAGGTGCTGGTCCTGGCGGCCTGAGGTCGCGTGCGCAGCACCCGCAGGCTTTGCCGGGCCCTGCGGCGCGCGTTTGTTCTCAACCGGGCTGGCGCGCGGGCACAGCCGTCCCCGCCAGCGTCACCTGCTGCGGAAACCCCACCCACACCGCCAACGCCGAGTAGTTGTCGCGCGACTCATCGGCCTTGGCCTCGGCCGCGCGGCGCAGCAGCGCGAGCCATTCCTCTGCACTGTCGGCGAGTTGCAGCGAGCGTTCCATCACCTGCTGCGAAATGAGCTGCCACAGGCCGTCGGTGCACAGCAGGAACGCATCGCCGTCGGCGAGCCGCTGCGGCGTCGACACGGTGGTTTCCGCCGTGGCCCTGGCGCCGAGCGCGCGGTACAGCAGGTTGGTCTTCACCAGGCGTTCGCCCCCGTTGGCGCCGTTGCCCATGGCAGCCTCGCCCGAGCGCTCCGACAGGCTGTGGTCTTCGGTGCGCTGCATCAGCGCGCCGCGGCGGAACCAGTAGAGACGGCTGTCGCCCACGTGGGCCCAGCAGGCCTGGCCGCTGGTGCGGTCCACGAACAGAGAGACGATGGTCGCGCTCATCCGGCTCTGGTCGGCCAGCTCCCGCTGCTTGGCAAGGATGGCGTCGTTGGCGGCCTTCACGGCCTGCTCGATGTCGTGCTGCGCCACCGACGGGTTGTCGACGAAGGTGTTGAGCGCGGTATCGACCGCGATGCGCGCGGCCAGCTCGCCGCCCGCGTTGCCGCCGACGCCGTCGCTCACGACGAAGCAGGCGTTGTATTCGTCGAGGTGATAGCCGATGGCGTCCTGGTTGCCGCTGCGCTCGCCCACGCAGGAGAACTGCGAGGTCGAGATGGGAACCGCGAAAGCACGAGGGGTGGTCTCAAGCACGGCGCGCCTCCTTCAACCGTTCCATCTCCTTGTCGTAGGCCTGCTGGAAGGCCCGGCCGAAGACGGCCTGGAAGTCGTCCTCGACGGCCGCGGTGGTCTCGGCATGCAGCTTCTGCAGCTGGCGCCACAGGCGCGCCTCGCGGCCGCCGGGCAACAGCTTCTCGCCCAGCCCGCCGTCGTGCGGCGTGGCGGTGTTCAATGCCGTGGGGTCGAAGCGCTTGAGCACAGTGAGCAGCGCGGCGCGCATGCCGGCCACCATGCCGAGCTGATGCGACTGCAGGTCGCCGAGTGCGTCGTGCACGGCCGCCTCGGGCGACAGGAAGCCGGGCATGCGCGCGCCGAACATCTGCATCAGCACGGCGCGGCCGTTGGGAAGGATCTTGAAGGGGTTGTTCTCTTCGTCGACGATCATCGTGATCTCGGCACGCACTTCGCGCTTGAGCATGGCGCGCGACGAGAGCAGCTCGATGGTGCCGTCGGTGAATGCGCGCATGAGCCGGCCGAGGCGCCGCATGGCTTCGGCGTCCAGCGGTTGCTGGCCGGCAACGTCGGGCACGCCTGCGCCTTCGAGGAAGGCCTTGAAGAGTTCGTCCGAAGAGGAGGGCGCTGCGACAGGGGCTGCCGGCGCGGCCACCGGCGACGGCGCAGCAGCAGCGGGCTTCGGTTCTGGTGCGGGCGGTTCAGGCGGCGCGGGCTTTGCAGGCGGTGCAATGTCCGCGCGGCCGGCGGTGACCGGCATCGATGCTGCCGGTGCCGGTGCCGGTGCCGGTGCCGGTGCCGGGACTGGTGCTGGCGGCTCAGGCGCCGAGGACACCTGCGTCTCGTTGGCCTTCACAGCCGGCGCATCGAAGGCCACCGGGTTCGGCGGCCTGAATTGCGCCGTCAATTCCCGCGCATGGTTCGAATGGCTGTATCCCTGCGGGGCGGCCGGCCTGGCCAGCAGATCGACTGCCGGATGCACGTCGCTGAGCGGATCTTCGTGGGTCAGCGCGGTGGGGCGCGGATCGGAAAGCGGCGAGGGCGCATCGTTGTCGGCGGCAAAGAAAGACAGCGGGTCCATGCCGCGCTTCAGCGCCACGTCGGACATGCCGTCTTCCGCACGCGGATTCAGCTCGGCCAGCGGATCGACCGGATTCCTGCGCGCCTGCGACGGCAGCTCGAAAGGCTCGTGCGCCATCGGGTCGGGCATGGGCTCGGAGGCGTTCGCCTCGCGGCGCGGCGCATTCGCGAGGATGGCATCCCAATCGGCGGCGGAAGGAATCTGCGGGGCGCCCGGCTGAGTGCTTGCCGGCGATGGGGCTGGCGATGGCGATGGCGATCGCGACGCCGCAGGCACCGGCGCGGCGGCGAAAGCTTCGGCAGGCGGCGGCGCTGCCGGCACGGCCGGCGGTGGCATCGCCACGGTCACGGGCTGCGTATCGCCGATCGGCAATGCGCCTGCGCCGAAGAGGTCCGAGAACACGTCGGAGACGGGTGCCGCCGGCAGCAGCGAGCCCATCGGCGCTTGCGCCGTGGCGCCGGCGGGCGTTGCGTTGCGCACAGGCGCGGCCGGTGGCGGTGCTGCCGCCATCAGTGGGGCGGCGGGCTCGACGGCCACGGCGCGCCGCCCGTTCCCCGCCACCAGCACATAGCTCCCGATGGTCACGCGGTCGCCATCGGCGATCGGCGACTCCTGCTCGTGCTGCAGCGTGCGCTCGTTGACGCCGATGGGCAGCACCGCGCTCATGTTGCGCAGCACCGTCGCGCCACTGTCGTCGAAACGCACGGTGGCCTGCAGGCGCGAGATCTGGCGCTGTTCGTCGGGCAGCACCAGGTGGTTGTCGGGGCTGCGCCCGATGGTTCCACCGGGTGCCGCGAGCAAGGCCGAGGGCCCCGCGGTCACCGGCTTGCCGGCATGTTCGATCACCGTCCAACGCATGGCATCTCCGTGTTGATGTCGAGCCGCGGCTCCCTTGCGGCGTTCAACGCTTCATTCGCTTGGCGGCCTCGAAGGCGGGGCCCCACACCGGGTGCTTGCGTTCGGCAACGGTGAGGTCGAAGTTCGGGAACGCGTCCATGAGCTTGCGGAATTGCGCGCGGCATTCAGGCACCTGGTTGGCCACGCAATAGCTGAACGCTTCGAGCTTCATGGCGTCGAGCCGCGTGGCCGGCTCCGCGGCCTCGAACACCGAGACGCCACCGCTCTTGAGCGTGGTGATGGCCTTGGCGTAGTCGCCTTCGTCATAGGCCTGTTGCGCGCGTTCGAGCGTGCTGCGCGCCACTTGCTGGCTCAGGCGTTCGGGTTGCGGCGGCTCGGGGGGAGGCGTGGTCGTGCAACCAGCGACCAGAACCAAGGTGAACGCCAAAGCAGGCAGACATGACTTCAATCTTCTCTCCTACCTTGCAAAAGGCAATGCTTGAGATAGTGTGCCGCTGTCATGCGACAGGCACGCGATGCGACGCGATTCATGCGCACGACTTCGATAATATAGACCGCGAACCACTAGGGAAGATCTCATGCATCGACGAACCCTGCTTCAAGGCGCACTTGCAACCGCACCGTTGCTCGGTGGCCTCAGTGGATGCGCATCGACTGCGAAGTCATTGCCCACGCCATACGCCGTGACCATCAAGATCGACGATGGCGTCAACCCCGACGGACGCGGCCAGCCAGCGCCGATTCTCGTCAAGGTCTTCGAATTGAAATCTTCCGGTAACTTCGAGACAGCAGACTACTTTGCACTACAGGACCGCGATCGCGAAACGCTTTCGACGGAACTCGTGAATGCCGACCAGGCCATCATGCGCAGCGGCGAAGATCGTGTCTTCAAGCGCGAGGCAGGGCTCGATTCGCGTGCCATCGGCATCATCGCCGGCTACCGCAAGCTCGAGGCCGCGCGATGGCGCATCGTGTTGCCGCTCAAGGAGCCGAAGCAAACCAATCTGTACAAGGTGTGGCAGTTTTCTCCGAGCGAGCAAACCGTGCGCATCGCGATCCGCAAGAGCGGCATCGAGTTACTACCAAGTCGTTAATTTCTCGGCTTTGTAGTTAGAAAGTGCGAGAAATTCGCACACGAAATGCGGTGCAAAACGTAAGAGGCGCCGTGTAGCATCAGAGAAAAAAACCGAATCAATCGGGAGGTCGTTAACAAGCACCTCCCGCTTCAGTGTGGGCACTCCCCAGGAGGTTCTTTGGTGACAGTTCGCAATCCGGGCGCCGGCAAGCATGGCGCCCTTCCGCAGGCATTGGCGAATCGCGTGGTGTGGTCCGAAGGCATGTACCTGAGGCCCCAGCATTTCCAGCAACTGGAGCGCTATGTCGAGCAGTACGTCACGCGCCGTACCGCGGGCCTGCAAGGTGCCTATTGGGGATGGCTCAGCCTGGACATCGATCGCGATGCCCATGCACTCGGACGCGTGTCGCTGCTCGGCGGCGCCGGCGTGCTGCCCGACGGCACGCCGTTCTCGTTCGGCGCCGAAGATGCGCCGCTGCCTTACGAGGTGCCGAGCGACCTGACCGATGAACTCATCGTGCTTGCGCTGCCGCTGCGCCGCACCGGCAGCGAAGAGATCCTCTTCGCCGACGACGAGGGATCGGCCGCGCGCTTCGGCGTGATCGAGCGCGAGGTGGCCGACGGCAATTCGGTGGCGCTCGGCCCGGCGGTGCTGCAGCTTGCGAAGCCGCGCCTGCGCCTTGCGCGCGCGTCGTCGCTCACGGCGGAGTGGCAGGCCATCGGTGCGGTACGCGTCATAGAGCGGCGCACCGACCACAAGCTGGTGATCGACGCCAACTACATTCCGCCGGTGCTCGATGCATCGGCGCACCCCATGCTGCGCAGCATGGTTTCCGAGCTGCACGGCCTGCTCACGCAGCGCTCCGAGGCCCTGGCCTCGCGGCTCTCGCAGCCCGGCCGCGGCGGCGTGAGCGAGGTCTCCGACTTTCTCCTGCTCGAACTCGTCAACCGCTATCTCGCACTGACCTGGCATGCGCAGCATGCGGTGCAGGTGCACCCCGAGGAACTGTTCGTCGACTGGTTCAAGCTGGCCTGCCATCTGGCCACGCACACCTCGCCCACGCGGCGCCCCGTGGTGTGGCCGAAGTACGACCACGACAATCTCAACGAGACGATCCGGCCGCTGATGGAAGAGCTGCGGCGCTCGCTCTCGGCCGTGCTCGAGCAGAGCGCCATCGCCATCGAGCTGGAGGAGCGCAGCCACGGCGTGCGCGTGGGCCGCATGCCCGATCCGGTGCTGGTGCGCAACGCGGGCTTCGTGCTTGCGGTGCATGCCAACCTGCCCGCCGATGCCATCCAGCAGCGCTTTCCGACGCAGGTCAAGATCGGTTCGGTGGAGCGCATCCGCGACCTCGTGCAGCTGCAGCTGCCGGGCGTCACGGTGCGGCCGCTGCCGGTGGCGCCGCGCCAGATTCCATACAACGCGGGCTACCACTATTTCGAACTCGACAAGAGTGGCGACATGTGGCGCCAGCTCGAAAAATCGGGCGGCGTTGCAATGCACCTGGCCGGCGACTTCCCGGGCCTGGCCATGGAGTTCTGGGCAATTCGTCCGTGAGGGACCCTATGAACGGTGTCAACGACATGGCCGTCGGTCCGGGAGGCTTCGTGCCGCCCAACCCGGGCGGCGGCGGCAACAACAGCGGCAACGGCGATCCCGCGGGCGTGCCCCTGGCATCGCGCGGCGCCGGGCAGCAGCAACCCCAGTCATTCACCGCATGGCATGACGCACGCCGTCCGCATGCGGGCGACACGGCGCTGGCCGGCAACAATCCGCTTGTCGCGGCGGCCAACCCGCTGCTCGACCTGATCCCGCAGATCCGCGCCACCGGCCACCACGATGCGCCCGCGCAGTTGCGCGAGCACCTGGTCGACGAGGTCAGGCGCTTCGAAACGCGCGCGCAACAAAGCGGCATTGCGCCCGAGGTGATCATCGGCGCGCGCTACTGCCTGTGCACCGCGGTCGACGAGGCGGCCGCGCTCACGCCGTGGGGCGGCAGCATCTGGTCGTCGCAGAGCCTGCTCGTGATGTTCCACAACGAGACCTGGGGCGGCGAGAAATTCTTCCAGCTGCTGTCGCGGCTGGTGCAGAACCCGCAGCAGCATCTGCAGCTGATCGAGCTCATCTACTTCTGCCTGGCCATGGGCTTCGAAGGGCGCTTCCGCGTCATCGACAACGGCCGCACGCAGCTGGAGACGCTCAAGCAGCGGCTGCTGCAGATCATTCGCCAGGCGCGCGGCGAAATTGCCGCGCCGCTGTCGCCGCACTGGCAGGATGCGAGCGCGCCGGTGCGCCGCACGCGCAACTGGGTGCCGCTGTGGGCCGTGGGCGCGGTGGCGGCGGTGCTGCTGGTGCTCGTGTTCGGCGTGCTCACCTTCAGCCTGGCCAGCCGTTCCGACGGCGCATTCGCCGCGGTCAATGCGGTGCGCCTGCCGCAGACGCAGCGCGCCGTGGCCGTTGCGCCGGCACCGCAGCCGCGGCTGCAGCGATTCCTCGAACCCGAGATCCGCGACGGCCTGCTGACCGTGCGCGACGAGGCCGACCGCAGCGTGGTGGTGCTGCGCGGCGACGGCCTGTTCGCATCGGGCTCCGACCGCGTGCTCGACCGCTATGCGCCCGTGCTCGCGCGCGTGGCCGACGCGCTCAATTCGGTGGAAGGCAACGTGCTCATCAGCGGCTTCAGCGACAACCAGCCGATTCGCAGCGTGCGCTTCCCGTCCAACTGGCAGCTCTCGCAGGCGCGTGCCGATGCGGTCAAGAAGATGATCGCCACGCGCGTCACCCGCCCCGAGCGCCTGCGCGCCGAAGGCCGCGGCGATGCCGATCCCCTGGTGCCCAATGATTCGCCGGCCAACCGTGCGCGCAACCGGCGGGTCGAAGTGACGCTGCTGGTGGCGCCCGTGGCCGGCGCCGCAGCGCCGTTGCAGGGAGGAACCCGCTGATGCTGCGCGCGATTTTCCGTTTCCTCGTGAGCCGCGACCTGTGGGTCTTTTTCGGGCTCCTGGCCGTTGCGTTCCTGATCTGGATCATCGGCCCAGTCATCGCGGTGGGCCGCTACCGGCCGTTCGAAAGCGAGTTCGTCCGCATCGTGGTCATCGCGCTGATGTTCGCGATCTGGATCGCACGGGTGCTCTATCGCAAATGGCGCGAGCGGCGCCTCAATGCGCAGCTGCTCAACCAGCTGCGCACGCCGTCGCCCAAGGAGAAGGCCGCCAAGCCCGAGGACGCCCCTGAGATCAAGGAGCTGCAAAGCGGCTTCACCGACGCGACGGCCATCCTGAAGAACATGCGCTTCGGCGCGGACGCCGACGGCAAGGCCGCCGGGCGCTTCGCGGTGTTCGACCGCCAGTACCTGTACCAGCTGCCCTGGTACATCTTCATCGGCGCGCCGGGCTCGGGCAAGACCACCGCGCTGGTCAACTCCGACCTCGACTTTCCTCTCGCCGACCAGCTCGGCAAGGCCGCGGTGCGCGGCATCGGCGGCACGCGCAACTGCGACTGGTGGTTCACCAACGAGGCGGTGCTCATCGACACCGCCGGGCGCTACACCACGCACGAGAGCAACCGCGAAACCGACGAGGGCGAGTGGAAGGGCTTTCTCGACCTGCTCAAGAAGTTCAGGCCGCGCCAGCCGATCAACGGCGCCATCCTCACCATCAGCATTGCCGACCTGCCGCTGGCCGACGACGCGCAGCGCGCGCGCCACGCCATGGCGCTGCGCAAGCGGCTGCTCGAACTGCGCAACGGACTGGGCATCAATTTTCCGGTGTACGTGCTGGTCACCAAGACTGACCTGCTGGCCGGCTTCAACGAGTATTTCGGCTCGCTGGGCCGGGCCGAGCGCTCGCAGGTCTGGGGCTTCACGTTTCCGATCGACGCCAACCCGGCAGACCCCGCCAAGGCCGACCTGCGCGAGCGCTTCCACCAGGAATACAAGCTGCTGCACCAGCGCCTGGACGAGCGCCTGCCGGAGCTGCTGGCGGCCGAGCCCGACCAGCTGCGCCGCGCGCAGGCCTACCTGCTGCCCCAGCAGTTCGCGAGCTTCGAAGACATCCTCGGCACCTTCCTGGCCGACGTGTTCAACCCTTCGAAGTTCGAAGTCGCGCCGATGCTGCGCGGCGTGTACTTCACCAGCGGCACGCAGGAGGGCACGGCCTTCGACCGCGTGATGGGCGCGATCAAGCGCTACCTGCAGGTCAATGCGCCGCCCGCGCCGCCGCCGGGTCCGGGCAAGAGCTACTTCCTGAAGGAGCTGCTGCAGCAGGTGATCTTCCGCGACGCGGGCGTGGCCGGCACCAACCTGCGCTGGTACCGGCGCAAGCGGGCCATCGACCTGACAGGCTATGGCCTCATCGGCGTGCTGCTGGTGGTGGTGCTGGGCGCCTGCGTCAACAGCTGGCGCAACAACCGCGACTACGTGGCCGAAGTCGACAACAACGCCAAGGCCTTCAACAAGGCCGCGGCGCGCGGCGAGCTGCCGACGGTGGTCGATTCGAACAGCGACATCGCCAGCTCGCTGCCGGTGCTCGACCGCCTGCGCGACCTGCCCAAGTCAGGCCAGTTCGACATCGGCGATCCGCCCGTGAGCTACCGCTTCGGCCTCTATCAGGGCGAGAAGCTGCAGGCCGCGACCGACGGCGTCTATCAGCGTGCGCTCGAAAGCGTGCTGCTTCCGCAGGCCTCGCAGCGCGTGGAGCAGGCGCTGCGCGAGGCCTCCAAGACCGATGCCGAATACAGCTACGAGGCGCTCAAGGCCTACCTCATGCTGTACGACGCGGAACGCTACGACGCCGACTTTCTCCAGGCCTGGCTGCTCACCGACGTGGACCGCAAGATCGGCGCCGGGCTCACGCGCGAGCAGCGCACCAACCTCGAGTCGCACCTGCGGGCGCTGTTTGCGGAACGCGTGGTGACCTCGCCCTTCGCCAAGGACGACCGGCTCGTCACCGAGACGCGAGCCCGCCTGGCCGGCGTGCCGCTGGCGCAGCGCTCCTATGCGCGGCTGCGGCGCATCCTGCTGCAGACCAGCCCGCCCAACGCCTTCAGCATTGCGGAGGCGGCAGGGGCCGAGTCCGCGCTGGTGATCAAGCGCGCGAGCGGCAAGCCGCTCACCGACGGCATCCCGACGCTGTTCACCTACCGCGGCTACTGGGACATCTTCGACAAGCGCATGGCGGAGACCACGCTCGCGCTCGAACAGGAAGACCGCTGGGTGCTGCAGATCCGCGCGCCGGGCATGACCGACATCACCTCGCGCGAGCTGCTGCTGCGCGAAGTGCGTCGGCTCTATCTCACCGACTACATCCGCGTCTGGGACGACTACCTGGCCGACGTCCGGCTGGCCGACAGCCGCTCGCTGCTGCAGAGCATCCAGATGACGCGCGTGCTCTCGACCAGCGAGTCGCCGATGTCGCGCCTCATCCGCGGTGCGGCGCGCGAGACCGACCTGCTGCGCAACCACGACGAGGCCACGCGCAGCCTGCTCGACCAGGCGCAGAACCGCGTGGCCAGCACGCGCGAACGCATCGAGCAGCTCATCGGGCAGCCCGACGGCAGCCAGCGCCGCAACACCGTGCCGGACCGCCCCGAATCGCTGGTGGACAACCACTTCGCGCCGCTTCGCCGCATGGTCACCGCGCCCAAGGCCGGCGGCCAGGCGCCGATCGACGCCACCGCCGCGCTCATCAACGAGCTCTACACCTTCCTCACCGCCACCGACACCGCCTTGCGCAGCGGCAACATCCCGCCGTCGAGCGATGCGGTCACCAAGGTGCAGGCCGAGGCGGGTCGCCTGCCGGTGCCGTTCCAGGGCATGCTGAACGATCTCTCGGCCACCGCGTCGTCCAAGGCGGCGGCGGTGACGCGGCAGAACATCGGGCAGAACGCGGCCGCCACCATCGGCCAGTTCTGCGGCCAGGCCATTGCGGGGCGCTATCCGTTCTCGCGCGGCTCGAACCGCGACGTGGCCGCCGGCGACTTCGCGCAGCTGTTCGCGCCGGGCGGCATGATGGACGACTTCTTCCAGAAGAACCTGGCCTCTCAGGTCGACACCTCCGTCAACCCGTGGGCCTTCAAGAAGGGGGTGGACGGCAGCTCGCCGGGGCGCTCGGCGTATCTCGATTCGTTCCAGAAGGCGCAGGCGATCCGCGACGTGTTCTTCTCGGGCATGGCGGGCGGGCGCACGCCCTCGTTCACCATCGACATCCGGCCCGAGGACATGGACGCCGCCATCAGCCAGTTCACGCTCGACATCGACGGCCAGACGGTGCGCTATGCGCACGGCCCGCAGGCGCCCAGCACCGTCAAGTGGCCCGGCCCGCGCAACAGCAACCAGGTGCGGCTGCAGGTGACGACTGCCAGCGGCACGCCGGCCGGCGGCATCGTCACCGAAGGGCCGTGGGCGCTGCACCGGCTCTTCGACAAGGCCTCGATCTCGTCGGGCAGCGCACCCGAATCGTTCAACGCGACCTTCGACCTGCAAGGCAAGAAGGTGGTGCTGGCGGTGACAGCGAACAGTGTCTACAACCCGCTGCGGCTGAACCAGATGAACGGCTTTTCATGCCCGGGGAAATCCTAGGATGAAACGCTTCCTATCCAGCCGGTGTGAGTTGCACCGCGTAGCCGATTTGCTGAAGTCGTCGGATCAGGCGGTTGGCGGTTTTGTGAGCGTCGGCGCGGTCGAAGTGAGCGGCACCGAGGTCATGCCATTCGGTGCCGTCGCGCAGCATGTGCCAAGCGGCGGTGAGCATCGAGGCGGCCACGGCGATGATGGCCTTCTTGGCGCCGCGTCGGGCGCGCAGCCGATGGAACTGCGCCTGCAGATAGCCGCCCTTGACCCTCACGGCGGACCAGGCGGCCTGCACCAGCGTGGTCTTGAGCCATTGGCCGCCGCGGCGCAGCCGGGTGGAGCGGCGCTTTCCGGCGCTCTCGTCGTTGCGCGGGCACAGGCAGGCCCAGGACAGCAAGTGGCCGGGCGTGGCAAATCGCGACATGTCGATGCCGATCTCGGCCACGATCACGTGGGCGCTGACAGCGCTCAGGCCCGGCATGGTGCTCAGGAGCTTGGCGGCTTGTCGAAACGGCTCGAGCCCCAGGCCCACCTCCTTCTCGATGGCGGCGATGGCCTGGTCCAGCGCGTCGATATGGCTCAGGTGCAGCTTGAGCATGAAGCGGTGGTGCGTACTGACGCGCCCGCGCAGCGCCTCCAGCAACTCGGCGCGACTGGCCTTGACGCGGCCGATGCAGGAGATCAGGTGCTGCGGGTCGTCCTGGCCGTCGATGATGGCCTGCAGCACTGCGCGCGCGCTCTTGCCCAGGATGTCGCTGAGCACGACGCTGAGCTTGAGGTTGGCGTCCTCGAGCACCTTCTCGATGCGTTGCGCGTGCGCGCTCCTCTCGCGCACGAGCTGCTTGCGCGTGCGCGTGAGCGTGCGCAGCTCCTGCACGGCCACCGGGGGCACGAAGCTGGCGCGGATCAGGCCGTGGGCCAACAGGTCGGCCAGCCACATCGAGTCGTTGACGTCGGTCTTGCGCCCGGGCACGTTCTTCACGTGCGCGGCGTTGGCCAGCACCAGCTCGAAGTGGCCTTCGAGCACATGCCACACCGGCTTCCAGTACACCCCGGTGGCCTCCATGGCGACCACCTCGACCTGGAAGGAGTCGAGCCAGTCGCACAAGCTCAGCAGAGCCGAGGTGGTGGTGGCAAAGGTGCGCACTTCCTGCAACGGGGGGCCGTCGCCAGCGATGCGCACGCACGCCACCACGGTTTGTTTGTGAACGTCCAGGCCCGCGCAGCGGGAATGAATGACTTCCATGATCGCCTCCAATGCGCGGCGACATCGGCGTGCGGCCCACGTCATCGAACTCTAGGATGCGTGCTCAAGGGCGCGAAGCCCCAGGCGACAGTACGGGGTGCTCGTGGAGCCGCGGGTCCCACTGAGATACGGGCTAAACGCACCAAGTTTGAACCGACCTCTGTGCCGGACGCCGCAGCAGCAATTAAAGCCGCGTTTCATGCGGCGCGGAAGGCGCATGGCGCCATGGACCACTGAGATGAACAGCGGCATTCCTTCGCCGCGGGTGTGGGTGCCCGACGACGAGCAGATCGGCTGGTACGGCAAGCTGCCCGCGGCCGGCGACTTTCTCTATCGCCGGGTACCGCGCGAGCTCCAGGCCTGGTGGGACCGCTGGATGCAGAACGGCCTGGGCACCTTCAAGCGCTGGCCCGACGCCATGACGCGGCACTACGTGGTGGCGCCGGTCTGGAACTTTGCAATTCCGGCCACGCAGGGCGTGGACGCGGTGCAGTTCGGCTGCCTGGCGCCCAGCTGCGACCGCGTGGGGCGCTACTACCCCGTGTGCGTGACGCTGCAGGTGGCCGCATCGAGCTACCGGCCCTCCATGCTCGAGGGCTCCGCCGCGTGGTACTGGCGATGCGGCACCGTGCTGTTGCAGGCGATCCGCCACAGCGTGGCGCCCGACCAGTTCGACCGCCAGGTGCTGGCGGCGGCCCATGGCGGCTTCCAGACCGCGAGCGGCGGCTCGGACGACATCCTTTCGATCCTCGGGCCCGCGGCGGGGGGCGCTGGCGCAACAGGTGCCCAGCAGCGCCTCGGCTGGCCCGAGCTGCCGCTGTGCTTCGACGCCTTCGGAAGCACCAGCTACTGGTGGACCAACCAGGCGGACGGCTCGCCGCTGCGCACCGCCGCCCACAGCGGAGGCCTCAATACGCCATTGTTTTCCAAGTTGTTTTCACAGGGGCATGTGCCATGGGCATGAACAACCCCGCCGCGGGAGGAGATGCATGACGACCAACGCCAGCAACAACAGCAGCAGCACCAGCATGCAGGCCGATCCGCAGGAGCGTCCCCATCCGCTCGACGCGGGCCACCGGCTGGACGAATTCGAGCTGCTCGAGGTCATTGGCGAAGGCGGCTTCGGCATCGTCTACCGGGCCTACGACCACTCGCTGCAGCGCGAGGTGGCCATCAAGGAATACATGCCCTCGATGCTCGCGCGCCGCGTGGGCGACGACAGCGTGCACGTGCGTTCCGACCGGCTCACGGCCACCTTCCAGGCGGGCCTGCGCAGCTTCATCAACGAGGCGCGCACGCTTGCGCAGTTCAGTCATCCGGCACTGGTGCGGGTGCACCGCTTCTGGGAGGCGAACAGCACCGCCTACATGGCGATCCAGCTCTACCGCGGCCGCACGCTGCGCCGCCTGGCCGAGGAAGAGCCGGCCAAGATCTCCGAGGCCTGGCTGCTGAGCATGCTCGGCCCGCTGCTCGGCGCGCTCGAGACGCTGCACCGCAGCCAGTGCTTCCATCGCGACATCGCGCCCGACAACATCTTCATCCAGCAGGACGATCTTCCCGTGCTGCTGGACTTCGGCGCGGCGCGCAAGTCGATTGCCGACCTGGTCGACGAAGTGGCGGTGATGGTGAAGTCGGGCTACTCGCCGATCGAGCAGTATGCCGACGACAACACGCTGCTGCAGGGCGCGTGGACCGACCTCTACGCGCTGGGCGCCGTGCTGTACCGCGCCGTCACCGGGCACCCGCCGCCGTCGGCCGTGGTGCGCAGCGTGCAGGACGCCTATGTGCCGCTGTCGTCGCTGGGCCGCGGCGACCTGAGCCCGGCCTTCTGCGCGGCCGTCGACCACACGCTGGCCGTGCACAGCAAGGACCGCACGCAGACCGTGGCCGCGTTCGCGGCCGAACTGGGGCTCGCCAAGCTGGGCGACACCTACGTGAGCGGGCTGGCGGCACCGACGGCCGTCAGTGCGCCGTCTTCGAAAGCCGCGCCGGCTGTGGCGTCGGTGCCGCAGCAAGCGCCGGCTGCCTCGGCGCCCCAGACACCGGCGCCAGCGACGGCGGCAGCAGCAGCATCGGAAGCCGCTGCATCGGCCAGTGTTGCGCGGTCTGAAGCCGCCGTCCCTGAACCCGCCAAGCCCAGGCCCCAACCCGGGCCCAAGCCCGAGCCGGCCCCGGCACCCGCGCCCAAGCCCGCCGCGCCGCGCGAGGCTGCAGCAGCGCCGGCACGCGCGCCATCGGTGGCCGCCGGCAGGCAGCCCTCGCCGCCCTCCAGGAAATCGTCGCTGCCGCGCTGGGGCCTGGTCGGCGCGCTGCTGATTGCCCTGGTGGGCGTGGGCAGCTGGATCGGCATTCAGCTGACTTCGGGCCGGCAGGAGACCTCGACCGCCATGGTGCCGGTGCCCCCGCCTTCGGGGCCGATGTCTGCCAACGCGCCGCCGCCCGCCGCCATGCCACCGGGCGAAAGCGCTCCCGGCGGCGCAACGGCGCCCGCGGGCGACAACGTGGCGGGAGCCCCCGGCGGTACGCCGCTTCCCGCGGCGGCCGCCAGCGCACCGACCGGCCCGTTGACGCCGCTGACCAACGTGCCGGTCGGCGCGGCGCCGGCACCGGCCCCGGCAGCAACGGACCCCGCAGCAACGCCGCCGGGCTCGACCACCACGCCCGTGACGCCGCCGGAGGCCGCCATGGCCACCGCCGAAGCCGAGGACTGGAACCTCGCCCAGGCCGAGAACACGCGCGAAGGCTACGAGGCCTACCTGCGCCGCTACCGGCGCGGCCCGCATGCGCGCGATGCCCGCAACGCCCTCGCCGAGTTGAACCGGCTCGCGCAGGCCGTGCCTGCGGCACCCGGCACGGCGCCAACGAACTCCGTACCCACCGTGATTGCCGGCGGCCCGACACCGCCGCCCGCGCCGCCTGCCGCTGCGCCCGGCATGGGACGCGTGGTGCTCAACATCCGGCCGTGGGGCCAGGTCTTCGTCGACGGCGCCGAGCGCGGCGTGAGCCCGCCGCTCAAGTCGCTGTCGCTGCGCCCGGGCATCTACAACATCGAAGTGCGCAATGGCGACCTCGATGCCTATCGCCAGCGCGTGACGGTGCAGGACAGCAAGTCGGCGCCTGTGGTGAGCCACGAGTTCAAGTAGGCACTCCTCCCCACCCTGGCGGCGGCGGTCAGTTTCGCAGCGCCCTGCGGTACTGCACCGCCTCCGCCACATGCACCACCCCACCGATTCGGCGCCCGCCAGGTCGGCCACCGTGCGCGCCACCTTGAGCGCGCGGTGCGTGCTGCGCGCCGACCAGCCGAGCTTGGCGGCGGCGTTGTAGACGAACTTGCGCGCCGCATCGTCGAGCGCGGCATGCTTGTCGATGGCGCCGGCCTGCAGCGCCTGGTTGGGGCTGCCCTGGCTCTGCAGGGCGAACTCGCGCGCGGCCACCACGCGGCTGCGGATGCTGGCGGTCGATTCGCCGGGGGGCGCATCGATGAGCTGCTGCGCCGATACCGCGGGCACCTCGATGTGCAGGTCGATGCGGTCCAGCAGCGGGCCGCTGAGCTTGCCCTGGTAGCGCGAGATCTGGTATGGGCGTTCAAAGTTACTAACCCTCGCATCCTTTGAAAATCAACAAGTTGTGCAACAACTTTGCAAACCGGCGCGCCTGAGCTATTTCAGAGTTAGTGACCTCCGCCGCCAATTTTTGCAAAGTTAGTGATCCTCACCATTCAGACTTTAAAACCCGGCGGTCGCAAGTCGCATCGGTAACCCTCGCTTCCCGCGACGGACGCGATGAGTCTCATCTTCTTCGATGCATGCTGTTCCTTGCCAGCAATGTCGGATTCATCCGCTCTGGCACCCACAGGCCGCCGCCACTGAGGTGGGGTCCTGAAGTCGAGGCTCGGTCCAGAAAGCACTTCGTGTGGGCGATGCATTGCCAGCAAAGTCGGAGACTGACCAACCTTGGCAAGAGGCCAAAAATGCAGACTGGCAGACGGCTTCCGGCCAGTAACGGACCTTCGCGCAAAGCCTTCAGCACTGAAAGCAAATCATCGCGTTTGAGCGTAAGCGTCAGCTCACGGCCCTCTTGACCGTGGCCGAACAATCAGATGTCGAAGACCTGGCGCAGCATGTGGAACGGCACTCGCCATGAATGCCCGTTGCCCGTGTCGACGGTGGCGGTGCGCTGGTTGATGCGCACGACGACGCCTACCTGCGGCTGGAGGTACCTGTCGTCGAACGAGACCTTCTCGCCGCAGCGGAAGTCGCCCCGTGAAGGCATGCTCTGCGGTGGTGCTGCGCGCGCAGAAGCCGTTGCGGGCGGGCTTACAGGATCCGGTGGTTCGACGGCGGCATAGGGCAGCTTCCACTCGCGTCGCGTGCCTTCCTCGTGCAAAGTCACCTGCGTGTCCTTCATGGCGACCACCTTGCCATGGCGCATCTGACCGTCGCGCCAGTCGAGGAAGCGCACTGTCTGGCCGAGATTCATGTTTGTGCGCACGGCGAGGATGCGTCTGGGATCGACCAGCATCCGTTCGATGATGGCGCTCAGCTGGAACAGCTCCAGGCTGCTCGCCCGGTTGAGCGCATCGATCAGCTTCGGGTCGGTGCCTTGCGGGTTCACTCTGTCGTCCTCTTCGCGTTGTCCGGTTGCAAGCGCCCGGGCACGAGGTGCTCAGGCGGCCAGTCGCTGCTCGATGTGCTGCGGCCCACCGATGTTCCACGGCAGCAACTCGTCGATGCGGTTGATCGGATGGTCCGCGATGCGCCCGAGCACATCGCGCAGGTAGGCCTCGGGGTCGAGCCCGTTCAACTTGGCCGATTCCACCAGGCTGTAGATGGCCGCAGCGCGCTCGCCCCCGGCGTCCGAGCCCATGAACATGAAGTTCTTTCGGCCCAGGCCGACGCCGCGCAGCGCGCGCTCGGCGGCGTTGTTGTCGATCTCGATGCGCCCGTCGTCGCGGTAGCGCGTCAGCGATCCGAGCCGCGTGAGCGTGTAGCCGATGGCGCGCGCGAGCTCCGACTTGGCAGACACCTGCCCGAGCATTCCTCTCAACCAGGCGAACAGTTCCTCAAGCAACGGACCGGCCCGCGCCTGGCGCTCCCGGCATCGCTCGGCCGGAGGGCGCCCCCGTATGTCGGCCTCGATCGCATACAGCGCACCGATGCGCCGCAGCGCTTGTTCGGCAACCGAGCCCGGCGCCCGACCCTGGCTCTCGTGCAGATCCCAGAACGGTCTGCGCGCATGGGCCCAACATGAAGCCTCGATGATGGCGCCGCCGGCGTAGAGCCTGGCGAAGCCCGCATACGCATCGGCCTGCAAGACCCCCTTGAAGTCCTTCAGGTGCGCCTGGGGATGCTCGCCCTTGCGGTCGGGCGAGCAGCGCAACCACGCGGCCGGCGCGTCGGTGCTCGCCGAGGACCGATCGTCACGCACGTAGACCCAGAGCCTTCCGGTCTTGGTCCGGCCGCGCCCGGGCGAGAGCACCGCCACGGGCGTGTCGTCGGCATGCAGCTTGGAGCCCGCCAGCACGTAGCGCCCGAGCGCGGCAACCAGTGGGTCCAGCAGCTTCTCGCTCTGACCGACCCAGCCGGCCATGGTGGAGCGCTCAATGGGCACACCTTCGCGGGCGTAGATGCGGCTCTGGCGGTAGAGAGGTTGGTGGTCGCAATACTTGGCGACCAGCACGTGGGCCAGCAGCCCGGGACCGGCCACGCCGCGTGCGATGGGCCGGCTCGGCGCTGGCGCCTGGAAGATGGATTCGCACGCCATGCAGGCGAGCTTGGGGCGCACGTGGCGGATCACCTTGAAGCGCGAGGGCACGTATTCCAGTTGTTCGGAGACGTCCTGGCCGATCTGGCGCAGCCGCCCGCCGCACGCGCTGCAGCCGCAGGCCTGGCCGGCGGCGTCGCGCCGTGCATCCGACGCCTCGGGGCGGTACACATGGTTCTCGCGCGGCAGGTGCGCGGGCAGGCTGCGGTCGAAGCCTTCGCTGTTGGCGGCTGGCGCCTGCGGGGTCTGCGCGACCGGCGCAAGCTCGTGTGTCGGCAAGTCAGCGATCAACGCGATCTGCGGGTCGTCCAGCTGTTCGCTGGAGGCACCGAAGCGGGCCCGGACCTGGCGCAGCAGCTGCACTTTGAGCTTGTCCACGAGCAGCTTGAGCAGGGCCACTTCCGCGTCACGCGCCTGCACGACGCGCAGCAGCGAGTCGACGGTGTGGGGTGCGTGGGCGGTGTTCGGCACGCCCTCTACTATGCCATCGGCCTTGCCCGGAATTGACCGAGACCCGTGCGTTCAAAAGACGAATTCTTGAGCGCGCCTCAAGCCGCGAGCACGGGCTGATCGGTGCGCGTCGGCATGCGCCAGTCGATGCCTTCGAGCAGCATGGACAGCTGCGCCGGGGTCAGCGAGACCTTGCCCGACACAGCCTGCGGCCAGACGAAGCGGCCTCGCTCCAAACGCTTGGCCAGGATCAGCAGGCCCTGGCCATCGAACCATAGGACCTTCAGCATGTCGCCGCGCCGGCCGCGGAAGACGAAGACGTGACCGCAGAAGGGGTTGGCCTCCAGCGCCGTCTGCACCATTGCTGACAGGCCGTTGAATCCCTTCCTCATGTCGGTGTGGCCCGCGACGATCCAGACGCGGGTGCTCGTGGGCAGGCCGATCACGCCAGCGCCTTCAGCGTCTGCAGGACATGGCGCACGCTGGCTTCGTCGACCGCACCGCGCAATCGAACCCGCGCACCGCCGACGTCGATCTCGATGGTCCCGGCAGGTTGGCGAGGCGCCGCCACCGTTGGTGAGGGGCATGGCTCAACCGGCGCGGCTTCAATGGTGACGGGCAACAGCATCGGCGAGGGCTCGGACGGCGCCGGCGTCTGGGGCTGCTCTTGTGCACTCAGATGCATCCGGCGCCATGCGAACAGGAGGTTCGAGTTGATGCCGGCCTCCAGCGCGACGGCTGCCACCGACGCACCGGGAACCAGGCTGCGCGCGACCAATTCGCGCTTGAACATCGGGCTGTGCTCGCGCCTACGGCGTTTGCTCGGGGTGTCTTGATCGTTCATTGATGTGCATTAGCAGTTCTTGATGCACACGACCGCCGCGCGCACCGAACCGCCAATCCTGCTCAAAGCCATCAACAAAAAAAGAGGGTGCTGAGACGACGCTTACGGTGTGCCGTAAGGTGCCAATGCCTTGACGCCTTCGGAGATCGAGAATCCTCCAGCCTGCAGCTTCTTCGCATAGGCGTCAGCGAGAACCTTGATTTCCTCGCCACGCTTGGCTTGAAGCGCTGCCTCAAGCTCTGCACGTTCGGCATCCATGTCCTTGATGCGCTTCTGGATCTCCGCAAAGCTCATGTTTTTTGCATCTGACATCAGGTGGGATCTCTTTTGATAAGGTAGGTGAACAACTCATAAGTAGGATACCCGGCACCGGCGTAGCACTACTTTGCCGGCCTACTTTTCATACTTCATACTTGGGCCATGTGACCGGCGTGCCCTGGTGAGCGGTGGCGGCATTCGACTGTGCTATGAACGGTTGTCGGGGGTGCGTGTTTGCGCGCACCTGCCGGACCACTTGGGAACGCCGGCACTGCGTGCGCCAGGCGATCCATTGAGGCAGGACCGGCCACCGCTGGCCCAGCCACCGAAGCATCGCCGGCTCCCAATTCGCAGACAGCGATTGCACCGTGATTCCCAACTGCCGCATGCAGTCGGAATGAGTGCCCCCTTGCAACCGCAAGGTCAGAAAGTCGGGCAGCAAATGTCGGCTCTTCAAGCCGTCGAAAGGCGTACCAGCCACACTGCGCGTCGAATGCCCACAGACCCCGCACTCGAAGACGCATCCCTGCGTCGGCGTTCGGTTCGAGATGCGTCGTCGGCCCTTGATCGATCCACATGCGACACAACGCTCAACGGGCTGAGTGAGCATGCGACGCAGGGCCGCCAACGCCTCGTCGGCCGGCGCGGCGATGTGGACTGGCAGGCTCGGCTCGAGCAGATCGTGATAGGCATGCCACCAGTGCCATAGTGCGGGCTCGCGCTCGGCCATTACTTCCGAGAAGCGAGGCAGCCAGTCGAGCAGCAGGCAGTTGTTCGACAGCCCGAATCGCTTGCTGATGTCGCCGGCATTCCAGCCGTGCAGCCACAGGCTGGCCGCGCTGGACCAGAGATCGGGCGATTTGAGTTGCATCAGTGGACTGCCCGTGAGCCTGGATCGCATGTGACGACAGTTCAGGCACCGAAAGCGCCCCAATCCCCATACGCTGTGCTCAGGGGACATTAGCTTGAAGCGATTCGCGCCGCAGTTCAGGCACTCTTCCGGCCACGTGCTCAACACGGTGTCGATGTAAGCCACGAAACGCAGGCCTGCTTGACGCAGGTCCGGCGGCAGAATCGCTGAAGGTATCTCTCCTACATCCTGAGTCGGGGCACGTGCAGAAGACATTTCCAAATCAATCATTTGGAATCGAGGCCGCTACCAGATCGTTGTAGAGCTCAAACAAACAATGACTCCCCGAATAGCAAACCGCCTGGCACTGCTCGATCACTTCGCCCAGTTCTCCATCGAGAACGTCGCCCAGAGCGACGGCAGGTTCTCAGGCTCATTCATCGGTTGCAGCCGCCAGCCGGCATTCTCGAACGCCTCGACGATGCCGCATTCGAGCAAGCGGCCTTCCCGAAAATGCAGCAACAACGGCAGATCTTCCGGTATGAACCGCCCCAGAAACTCGGCGTGGTCCTCCAGATCGAGCCAGAGCCATGCGGTGTTGAGCAACCTGCCCTGCCGGGCTGCAAGGCGTTCGAACTCGGGACGCAGCCGCCGACACTTGTCGCACCAGGCTTGCGCCCCCAGCACGGTGATCAGGCTGCCGTCGGGCTGTTGCAGGCGTTCAGCGATGTCGGCCGCATGGCGCCAGGGGTCGAGCATGGTCATGAATGCCACGGTTCCGTGCTGCCGGCGCTCGGCAGTTGCTCAATCTGCCTGCACTGGGACTCTGCACCGCCGCGCACGCTCAGACCCACACCGGGCACGCGATAGTGCAGGGCATGAGCTGCGACGGCACGTAGCGGTTGCGGCGCATGCTGAAGCAGTTCCACCAGCCACGCTTGCGTGGCCTGGCGCCCGTACAACAGACGCTGATTGGTTCCGAGATCCAAACGCAGCGTAAGTTGGGCGTGTTGCACGGCAGGCAGGTTAGGCATCGGCAGGCCGTTGTCGGCGTCGAGGCGGGCGGCAGTCAACAATTGACGGTCGTCGGCACCGGCAGGTTCGTGTTCTTCCAGTGTCAAGCCGTGAGCTGCCAAATCGATGCCCGTCAAGGTCTGCCACACCCAGGCTGCATAGCGTGCTTCCTCTGGATGCGCGATTCGGCTTGTCACGTAGGGCAAGTGCGACGGGTCACCGTGGTGTAGCGCGAAGTAGAGTCCGGCCCTCGCCGGCAGAAATGCGTAGAGGCCCGGTATGTCGGGGTGCCGCATCGGCACGAGGCAGGCCAGATGCCGCAACCAGCGGTCTAGGCGCCTGTTGGCCTGCTGGCGAAACCAGCCGGTGGCCTGCTGGGCGTGCGCCGCTTGCACCATCACGCAGCGCCAGAGGACGGCCAACGCCTGTGAGCGGTGCGCTGCCGACCCGCCCAATGCAATGGAGGCCTCCGCGCGCACGGCATGGTCGCTGTCGCCAAGCGCCTGCACCAGGGCAGCGGCGGTGTCGCGCGCCTGCGATGCCATGGGTTCATGCTGCCAAGGGGAGGCACTCCGTGTCGCCGCGGCCGCACGACACGCGGCCGCGCGCACGAACGGCGCAGGGTGAACCAGCCAGTGTGCCAGCGGGAGTGAGAGGGCCGGCAAGGCTGGCGCTCCGATGAGCGCGGCCGCTCGCAGCGCCGCGACGGCGGTCACGGGGTCGGATGGCTCGCCGCTCCATCGGTGCAGTATGTCCTGGGCCCTGGACAGCGGCAGGCGCGCCAAGGCGGAAACAACGCCGCGCAGCAGGGTGTCGGGACGTGCTCGCACAAGGGACATCACCCGCGCCAAGCCCGCCGCATCGCCAGACTGCATGGCGACCCAACTGCCTGCAAAGGCCTCTCCCGCTTTTTTCCAACGGTCGAGCGCAGCCAAGGTCGTCGAAAGCCCCGCGGAGCCGGCCACTTGCAACCCCTCGAGATGCGCGCCGAGCATGCGATCGAAATGCTTGAATTTTTGCCAGCTCAAATGGACCGACGTGCGCGAAGTGTCGATGTATTGCCAATAGAACGCGGCATCTTCGGCGTGGCGGCGAACCAGCGGCTCGATGGTCGCAGGAATGGTGGTTGCGGCAAGACCCATTGGAACCGGATCAGTCGAGGTACGGCGCGACGATCGTGCGCCATTGCTGACCATCGAAGGTCCAGACATGCGTCGGACTGGCAATGCCCAGGAGTCCGTCACGCACATCCATGTGACCACTGGCGGACACCAGTTCTCCCTTGTGAGTCACAGGCAGCAATTCGCTGCCGTTCCAGACGCGGAACTGGTAGTCGGAGGACAGCCAAAGCTGGCCGTCAAACCAGGCAGCATCGTTCCACAGGATGCCGGAACTCCCTTTGTAGATGCTCTTCCAGGTGGACTCGCGACCCACCCAGAGACTTCCTCCCTCGCCCGAGATGTAGACCTTGCCATCGCCGGCACACGTCACGGTGCCGAGTTGCACGTTGCTTGGAAATCCCATCTGCTTCCAGGCTTTGCCATCGAAGTGCCACACATCACCATGGCCGCCGACGGCGTACATGTCGTTCGCCGAGAAGGCATCCATGTCGTTGAAGCCCTGCGAAGAAGATGCATCCTTCTGCGGAAATCCCTCGCCGACCTTCGTCCACTTGCCGATGTCGGTACGTTTATAGATGGCCCGCCCTCCACCGACCGAATAGGCGAAGCCGTCGATCGTTTTGACCCGGTAGGTCATGGGCACCTTGCCCGGGTCGATGAACTCGTCGGGAAATTTTCCGCCGCCGCCCAGCACGCTGACTTGCCCGTCGTTGTTCCTGGCGACAAGCAGGCCCTGGGCCAGTGGCTTCAGGGCCACCCCGATCCGCGGCTTGTTGTAGCCCTCCAGCGTGCGCGAGCCGAAAGTGGTTCCCGGCTTTTCGAGGTTGAGAACAAACAGCTTGGTAAGGATGTCGTGGTCCCACATCTTTGACGCCTGTTCGTCGGGCACATCCTGGCGAAGGCAGATGTAGAGGAAGGAGCGGCTTCGAACGGTGCAGTCGGTGATGGACCACCCTTTGATTTCCGCTGCCCAGACCTCTTTGCTCAGATAGATTGACTGACTCAATTCGTTCTCCATTAGTCGTCCGAGTTGTTGCCGGCGTCAGGGGCCGGTGGCTTGCCGTTTTTGTTGAGCGCCTTGGGCCTGGCGCCAGGGCAGTTGTAGTAGTTTTCCAGCTGCGCGCGAATGCACTTCGGCGAGCACCGCGACATGGGAAAGGCTTCCTGGTGAGACTTCACAGCAGAGTCGATGGCTTCTTTCATGCTCATCGTGCCGCCCTGGAGTTTGTTATTCCTGGCAAGCATTTGCGTTTCGCGGTCCATCAGATCGTGCACCCGCCCGTGACTGCCATGGTTCTGACTGAACCCCTCCACGCACACCGTTGGCGCAGTGCTGTACTCGTAGCCCGGGCAGCTCACCCCGTCCATCATGGCGCCGTAGATCAGGTGGTGGCCCGTCTGCCCGGGACAGCAGCCCTTGCCATCGGCCGTCTCCACTTTCCTGTCGCCGTCCTTCTTGCTTTTCGGCACCAGATTGCATTTGCGCGCCCGGGTGCAGTCGTTCAACGTGGCCAGAAGATCCTGGCCCTCGGAGCCGAGCTTTTGCGCCTTCTCGAATTGCTGCTGCGGGCTGAGCTTGTCGAAGTCCTTGAACTCATTGGCCAGTGACTGAAGCTTGGTCGCCTCTTTCTCCAGGACATTGAGTTTTTCGATCGATTCAACCGCGACGCGGCGGATCTCATTGACATCGCCGATGGCCATCGCGCCATCCACCACCGACCAGACCCCCATGAGCGCATTGCCCCAGGCCGGCACCGCAGATCCGGCCAGTTGCTTGGCACCGGCCTTGGCGACCCATTTCCCGGCGGCCTTTGCACCTGCATGGGTTGCCATGTCCTGTAGCTCGCCCCTGAGACTTTTGAGCAGGTCGAGTTCCCCTGGCAGGTTCTTGTAGGCCTCTTGCATCTGCTTGGCATAGTCCATGGCGTTCTGGACTCCTTTCGGGCCGCCCAGATTGATTTCCAGCCCATCGCAGTGATCGTCGGTCCAGTGCGTGTTTTTCTTGTCCCCCGAGTTCTTCCTTCCCGCCTTCAGAAGCGCGGAAAACTTGCTCTTCTTCTTGAGTTCCTGGCGAGTCTCGGATTGGTCGTTCTCGGGCGCGCAGGCGCGCTCGATCTTCTTTTCTTCCTTCGCGCAGTCGTGGCTGCCCCAGCCGCGGGAGATGTAGGGGAACACCGGCGTGTTGCTCGGCATCGAGCCATGGTTGTGGCTGACGAGATCGGTGTGACGCGGGACGCCGTAGCCTTCGAAGATCACGTCGAAGGACCACTGCGTGAAGTAGGCCTTGCCGGTAATGACATGCGTCGCCACGCCTTTGGGAAAGGCCTGCGTCGCCGGCTCGTTGCCGGTACTTGTCGCAAAGTAGGAGTGGTCTTCGATCGCCACTTCCTTGCCTACGATGAAGACCGTGGAGGTTCCGTTCTTGATGCTGCTCGCGTAGCAGGTATTGGGGTAGGGAATGACAATGGGCCCGGCGGGTGGCCCCGGGGGGCTCCAGCATGGGTCGGGAAATGCCTGGGGCGAAATGCCGTCGCCGCCCACGGCCTTGCTGGCGATCTCCAGCCCGTTGGCGTAGACATGGGTTTTCATGATCGTTGGGTCCTGATGAGGTGTCAGCCCGGCCCGGGCGATCGAAAGCGAACGACGAGCGCAGCACGCCGGCCGTCGTCTCCTGCGAAGTGCAGCAGGGCGCTGCGCCCCGGACCATCGCCGCGGCCCATCGCGTCGGCCAGCCATGCCAACGCAAGCACGGGGGCGGCAGCGCCAGTCTCCCCCACATGACCGGCAATGATGCTGTGCGGAAATTCGGCCACGCGCCTTTCGAGCGATCGAGAAAGCGCCAGATTGATTTCCTTCGCTGACCAGCTCTCCCCCGTCATTCCACTGGCATGAAAGGCAAGTGCACTGACTTCAACGCCGGCCTCTTGCGCAGCATCGCGGATGGCCCGAGTCAGCGCCAGCGCGCGCTGCGGCTCTTCACAGCCAACGCGCCACGGATCGTCATGCGTCGCGCAGCCTTCGATCCAGAGCGACTCCGTACGTCCCTCAGCCCGGTGACTGAGCAACACGGCAGACGCGCCTTCGGCCGGAATGAAGCCGTCCGGGTTTGATGGCGTGGCGATGCGTTCTGCCTCGAGGTAGTGCTCGATCGCACCCGCATGAAGAAAAGAATCTGCCGCCGCCAACACGACGTAGTCCGGACCTCCACGCTGGCACAAGATGGCCGAGATTTCTTCCAACGCCTGTGCAATGCCGCCTTTGCCATAGGCCAGCCGGCGCGACAGGGCATGGAACCTGCCGGCCCCGGACAGGCACCTGGTGTTCATCAGCTCGGCGAGCACACGCCCGAACCCTTCGTGCGTGATGCCGATTCGCTCCGGTTCGGCCGAGAGCATGACGACGGCAACGCGCTCGAAGGACACATGCGTCAGGGATGCCAGGCTCTCGGTGATCACGCTGTACAACATCGCGTGCCAGCGCTCCTCACCCCAGATCGACACGTCATGAAGCGCCCCACCAACGACCGGTCCGCCTTCCTGGTCGATGAAGCCGGTTTCCCTGAAGTGATTCACTCTGGCGTTGATCGCTGCGACGGCGGCCTGCGCCCGGTGGCCGACAGCACAGCAGATACCCCGGCCCGCCACCCGCAAGGGCTGAAAGCGCTGCGGCGGCATCGAGCGGACCAGGGCCGCAGCTCTATCGTTCCCAGGCGCCATGCCGGCCTCCCAGCATCACAGCTTCGCTCTCTTCCGGGCCGCATCCAGCGCATTCGCTGCCATCCAGGCCCATGGACCTTGCGGCCCACCAGGCAGGGTCCACGGGGCCGACTGCGATGGCCTCGAACTCTTGCGCCCTTCGTCGGATGGGCAGGCTGGTGCGCCACACGACCGAAAAGCGCTCTTGGTCGGGCTCGAAGTAGAGGGTGTCCACAACCGCCTCGCATGTCTGCACGCTGTAGTCCTTGCGCAGCACCCGCACGGGAACGCTGTCAAGCATGGGCAGGTGAAAGCGCACGTCGGGCCGGGCAGCCATCATGTTCAGCAAGATGACTTCTTCGCCGCCTCGCGGGTAGCCCATTTGCTGGTCTTGCGGCGCGCACTGATGAAACTGTTCGTCGAAGTCTGCAGGCAGCAGCGGGAATACGTCCCTGCGCCATGCGTCGTCGCAGGTGCCCGAATAGGTCTTGCGCGGCAGCCAATGCCTGCCGATGGCGGAGAAGGCCACCGGCGCATGCATGTCCGCAGGCCTGGCGAAGGGCTCGTTCATTGCCTCGAGGCTCGGAGCCGGCACGCCGTCGATGATGTCGGACGCAACCGTGGCCGCGTAGCCGACACCCGAAGGATTGGAGGGCAGCGTCTCCTCCACGAATTGCCGCGCGTCGCCCTTGCCCGCGAGACGAATACGCTTGCCGCCAAATGCCAGTCCGTAATGCAACGGCAACCGCGTGAAAGGCGCGGGGGCACTCAAGGTCGTGCTCCCGAATGCCCGCAACCAGGTGCGCGGCCCCACTACGTTGAGCCGCTTGCTCAGCGGCCCGACTCGCCAGCCTACCGCCAATTGGGTGACTGGCTCGCCATTCGGGCTGTGTGCGCTCGCATTGAACAACACGTCGCAACGCGGCTTGAAGCGCGCGAAATCGCTGCCGTAGAGCATCGCGCTCAGTCCTGGCTCCGCAACGTACAGATCGGTCTGTTGCAGTGCCTCGGGCGGTAACGGTCCCGGTCGTTGCCGGGGCAGCGGAATGCGCCAGGTGGCTTTGGCCACCACCACCAGGTGTTCCCGGCTGGCGACGTCCAGCGCCACCACAGCGCCCGCGACGAGGTTCTTGTTGCCAACGGCTACTTCCATCGCGGTGCCTGCCCCGCTCTCAATTGACGTTGACCGAGCCGCCCAGAATGCGCTGAGTCGCGCTGGCATGGCTGGTGATGTAGTGACCGCGCAGCTGGATGCGACCGTCAGCCGAGAGGATGAGTGCCGACTCGCCGCAGCGCAGTTCGATCTCATTTGTTGCTTCGATGACAACGCGCCCGTCGCCGCGCGGCACGGCTGGTGCTGGTGGTCTTTGCTCCTGCGGCTCCCACACAAGGCCCAGGATGATGGCCTGGCGCATGTCGACGCCACTGAAACCCAGTGCCACCGTGCTTCCTACATCGGTCGCGGCCAGCGGCACCAGCGAACACAGCACGTCCATCGTGCCCATGCCGGCCAGGCGCACGCGCGGCACGGCCTTCTCCGCACCTTCGACACCCAGATCGACCAACGTGCCGAGCACGATGCCCTGCGCGCCACGGCGCTCTGGCTTGTCGGCGGGCTTTGCAATCAGCTCCTCGAGCAGCGCATCGCCCTGAAGCGATGGCAACGCGGGCGGATTGGCGCGACGGTCGTTGGCGTGCACGTTCAGTTCTCCTGGATCTTGTTCGCCTTCGACGTGATGTGTCCATCGGCGTTGAAATACTGCTCGCCGCTCGTGCCGACGTTGAAGGTGTGGCCGTTGAAGGTGATGGTGCCATCGGACTTCATCACCAGCGTGGACTTACCGACCGTGATGCTGAATTCGTCGCCCGCGGTTATATCGAAGGTGTTGCGCACATCGACGCGCTTGGAGCGCCCGACCTGCTCGGTCTGCATCAGCGCCACGCTGGTGTTCATTGCCGCGCCCACCGACACCTGGTAGCCCAGGCCGATGGTCAGCGCCTTGGCAAGGCCGATGGTCTCGGCCTTGGCCAGGGCCACCGTCTCGGCCTTGTTGCCGCCGATGGTCACCACGCGGTTGTCGCCGATGTCGATGGTCTCGTTCATGCCCACCGTCTCGGTGCGGTTCATGCCGATGCCGATGGTCTCGTTGAGGTCGACGGTCTCGGTGCGGTTCTTGTGCACCGTGATGGTCTCGTCGAGGTCCACGGTCTCGGTGCGGTTCTTGTGGATCGTGATCGTCTCGTTGCCATCGACCGTCTCGGTGCGGTTGTTGTGGACGGTGATGGTCTCGTCGTGATCGACGGTCTCCGTGCGGTCGTGCTTCACATGCACGGTTTCGTCGCGGTCGATGGTCTTGGTGCGGTCGTTGCCCACCCAGTGCGTCTCGTCGCGCTCGACCTCGATGTCCTGGTTGCGCTCCGCATGCAGCCACAGCTGCTCCTGGCCCTTCTTGTCCTCGAAGCGCAGCGCATTGGCATTGGCATCGGTCGCGCCTTCGGAGCTGCGCGTGAGCAGGCCGCTTTGCGTGGCGTTGTCCGGCAGGGTCCACGGCGGCATGTTGTCGGCGTTGTAGACGCGCCCCGTGACGATGGGGCGGTCGGGGTCGCCGTTCTCGAAGTCGACGATCACCTCCTGGCCGATGCGCGGGATCTGGATGCCGCCGAAATTGGTGCCGGCCCAGGGCGAGGACACGCGCACCCAGCACGAGCTGTTCTCGTCCTTCGTGCAGTAGCGGTTCCAGTGGAAGCTGAGCTTCACGCGGCCGTATTCATCGGTCCAGATCTCGCGGCCGGCCGGGCCCGTGACGATCGCCGTCTGCGGGCCCGTGGTGCGCGGCCTGGGCACCGGCGGGGCCGATGCCCTGAACACCTTGCTCGTCGGAATCACCTCGAAATCGACGCGGCACTCGAATTCCTGCTGCGCACTGGCATCGCCCACGTCCTGCAGCCGCAAGCGGGCGTCCGTCACCAGGTACTCGCGGTTCGACTCGTTCTGGGGATGGCGCTCCAGCGTGACCAGGCAGCCCGGCACCACCGCGCGCAGGTTGCCCGAGCCGCCGGCGCGCTCGCCCTGGCTGCCGGTCTCTTCCATGCGCGTGCGCACCAGCTGCTCGCCTTCGGACTCCACCACGTAGTCGCCCGGCCAGCCATAGCGCTCCCAGGTGTTCTGCGCCGTCTTGCGCGGCATGGCGCTGACCTGCTGCAGCTCGGCCTTCGGGCGCTTGAAGTCGAAGTCGCCGATCACCCAGCGGCCGCTTTGCAGCGCCTCGCAGGCGTTGAAGCGGTCGCAATGCTCCTCGCGCACGGTGGCCTCCGCCGCATGGAAGGGAATGCGCTGGTAGCCCGCATGGGCGAAGGGCTGGTGCGACGCCATGTCGTCGACGATCACCAGCTTGTGACTGCTCTCTTCGTGCTCGAAGTAGAAGTACAGGCCCCACTCGTGCAGCAGCCGTGCGACGAAGTCGTAGTCGCTTTCGCCGTACTGCACCTGGAACTCGCGCGGCGGATAGCTGCGCACGGCCCGCACGTCGAAGGGAAGCCCGTACTTGCCGAGCACCTCCCTGACGATGTCCAGCACGTTCTGGTTCTGGAAGATGCGGTAGTCGCTGGTGCGCGTGCCCAGCGTGAGCCAGGGCTCGATCACGGCTTCGTACAGCGCACGCCGGTTCTCCAGACGCAAGAAGCGCACGCGCGTCACAAGGCCCGAGAGATGGCGCCGCTGCGGGCCCGAGCCCGGGCGTCCATCGAGCACGATGTGCGCCGTGAGCGCCTCGCCCACCAGCTGCTTGATGGCCACGTTGGCGGCCTGGCGTTCGTTGTAGCCGGGCTGCTCGGGGGTGGCCAGGGTCAGGGTGTAATGGAACAGCCTGCTGAGCCCTTCGTCGCCTTCGATGGCGATGGGCTCCAGGGCCGGCTCGCCGCCCAGCATGGGCATGGCCGACGATGAAACGCTGAGAACGCGCGCAAGCTGTGCGGTGCCTGTTGGCATGGAATCCCCCTGATGTTCTGGACTGCTGGGCCAGCGAAGCAAATCGTAGCAATTCCGGCTGATAACGCCAATAACACGATAGGTTGCTATCGTGGCAATGATTTGACAGATTCGTGTGATCCTTGGCAAAGGAAAAGGCACAAATCGATCGGCAGAGGTGGCAACGAGTTCGGACTCGTCATCTTGGCGTGTGAGCGTGAACTGTCGTGCCCGAAGGGGTAGCCTCGGGAATTCGGACATCTCGACACGTGTGGAGACTGGTCCTTGATGGCGAGGATTTGGCCAGGTGATAGCCGGAGCAAGAGATGACAAAGATCTGTTTGCAATTCAGAGGTGCTCCAGCCAACGCTGGCGGCCGCGTTTAACTGAGCTTGCCCCCGAAAAACGTATCCCTTGCTGAGTGTTTCAATTCGGGCAAGGAGATCCGTATAACTGAAACGCTGATGCAGCAATAGTTCGGCGCCGTGACTGCCGCCTGGTCGGCGTCGATGTTGCGCTCACCACACAATCGCTGTTGGCATCTGCCTAGCGGCGGCCGCCACTCGAATTCACAGCCGAGTGGAAAAGTGCCGCACTGCATTGACGCAGCCACTTGAGCTGACACATTCATGCGGCCTGAACCCTGGGCAGACCTTCGAAAGGTCAAGCCCGATAGGGGACTTAAACTCTTGGCAGGACCTACTCAGGCCGACATTGCGGCCGCCCCCTCACGCAGTTGCGCTTCGCTCACTGTGGTCAGCTCGCGGGAGGACTTGCACCTCCAAGATCGCGCCCATGCTGGGCGCACCAAAGAAAAGGCCCGCGTGAAGCGGGCCTAAGGCTCGCCGATAGCGAGCAGGGAGGATGTCAGGCTGAAGACCTGACGCATCGATCATAGGTGATGTGAAGGTCGAATCAGCTTCTTGCCACGGGCTGGTTGGCCTTGGTGCTGATGCCACATCGAGTCTTGACCGCCTCCATGTTGAACCCCGCAAAGGCGTCGCACACGCGATGCACCACCCATCATTCGATGGCCGACTAGACACTGTACGTAGACGCGGCCGGATCTACTCGGGAGTTTCGATCTGGATCGAATCCTGCCGGCGCCACAGTTGTTCACCTTTGTTCGTCCCGGTCTGTGCGGAATTTCACAGGTGAACCTCGCGGTCGTCGCCGCCTAAACACGCGCTCTGCAAGATACTGTTCAAAAACACCTTCAGGGAGGTGGCCGATGAAAATCGATCTTGAAGACTGCGCGACGCTCTCGTGCGCGATGGTGATTCCAGTTCTGGATGACAGGGACGATCGAATACGCGTTCCAGTCATCGGAATTTTTCGAGCGAGTATTCCTGCTGAGAGCGTTGACGAGTGGGTGGTGCGCTCGGACGGTACCCCTCGCAGTGACCGCGAGTTGGCAACCGAGGTTCTCCTCGCGATCCGGAGACCGCTCGGGGCTGACAGGCACAGGGCCCCTTATGCACTCAGTGTCGCCACCATCCTGGCGTTGGACAGCGCTGCGGCGATCGTTGTCTCCACGTTTCTTGCCGCGATTCCTCGAAGCGCGGGAGGATCCTGAAACCACGAGATTGCCTTCTCAAAATTCAGGCCGGCTATGGCACGATCCGGCTGTCAGCAGCAGACCCTCGAAGAGTCTAGCCAGTTGATGTCAACTTCAATGCAAGGCTGCTAGTCAGGCTGATTTGGTCGATTCAAGGCGCAGTTTGCAGTTGCTCGAGTTCCAGCAGAAGATAGTTCGCAGACCGTTCTGCCTTCCGATTCCCGTCGTCGCTGACGATGATGATCTGGACCACCCCGTCGATGACAGCCGGGCTTACCCCTTCTGCGCGCTCCAGGCCCTGAAGACCTGGAACCGTCACACGGCGCGGCGCGCCACCTTGTTGCCCATTCCAGAGCCAGAGAGCGAACTGGCTCGGCTCGCGCGAAACCGGCCCACTGATGACCAGGTACTCGCCGAGGGAGGGAGCGTAAGACAAGCCACGAATTCCGTGACCGCCCAGATCCAGCGCATCGAGATCCGCTGCCACCCGAGGTGCCTCATCCGCCTCGAAGAGCTCATGCGGATTCTCTACGCTGGCGATGAGTGCGCGGCCGCCGCGCAGCGGGCTGCGAAAGCCGATCATCAGTCGTTGCTGGTCGGGGCTGATCTCCAACGCTTCGATATTGAGCCCGCCGCCAGTTTTGACATCCCGGATCTTGGCTGCCGAGGCCAGTTCGGGATGCTTCGCCGTCAGGGCACGCTTCAATCCGTCGACGACCTTGGGGCCCACAACCCGGCTCCCCTCGACCCGGAACCGAACCAGTCGTTCACGGGACTTCTTTTCGTCGCCTTCGTCGTCTCGAGAATGCGATGTGATGGCGTAGACGAAACCTGCCCGATCCAAGGCAAGTCCTTCGAGGTCATCCAGTTTCCAGAAGTCGCTGAAGATCTGAAACAGTCCGGCAGTGAGTTCGGTACTGTGGACACTTCCGTCGGCGCCGAACATGACCAAACTGAAGGGATGGCGCTTTTCGTCCTCAACCACAAGAAAGCGCCCGTCCGGCAACTGCTGGATCGCCGACGGCTCATAGATACCGACCAAGGGCTGGAACGTGGGAGGTTTTTTGTGCGCCACGGAAACATTGTCTACCCACCTTCCGCCGCGCGATATGTACGAGGCCTACCGGTACGTAGCGTTACGCCCTCGCCGAGGCCATTGGCGTATGTTCCCAGTCTTTCCTTTGGCTTCGCTTGCCTGTCCTTCTGAGGAGTGCGAAACATGTCCCGGTATCTCTGCGAATTGAAAAATCTCCTGACGGACCTGAAGGACCGCTACGGGGAAGGCGATGACTCGGTGCAGCAGGTCAAGCGCGAGCTCGATGCCGTTGAAGCCCGGGAATCCGGGCATCAGAGCTTGTTCGCCCATGGCCGCGACCGTCTTCTCCGCCGCAGCGGCAGGCACAGTTGGGAAGGCTACTCCAGCCTCTTGCACTCAACCCAGCGCCCGCCCCCTCTGGGCTAGCCTGGATATTTCGCGAGTGACGTGTCGCGATGGCAGTTGATCAATGTAGGGCGCGAAGCGCGCGATACAACCGCGATGAGTGAGATTTCAGCCGCATTGCTGGGGCTGAAGACGCAGTGCCCCCTTACCCCCGTTGTTTGTCGACGTGCCGGGGACAGCACTCGACGCGATCTATGGAGCCAGTGCGCGAGCGGCCGTGAGGAAGACGTGCTTGAGCGGGTGGTGCGAGGCCAGCAGCAGGCGGATGCGACGGGTATTGCGCAGCACGGCGGCGCCGATCTTGAGCAGCTTGACGCGGATGGTGGCGGTGCACGCGCGTTCCAACTGCGTGCCTTGAAGGGCCAGCCGGCGCAGGTTGATCATCAAGGTGTAGGCCAGCGCAGCCAACAGCAGGCGCATCTGGTTGGACGCGAAGCGGCGACAACTGCCGCGGCGACCGAACAGGTCGATCTGCGCTTCCTTGATGCGGTTCTCGGCCTCACCGCGGGCGCAGTACAAGTCCTCGTACAGCGACTTGGCGTCTCCCGCTTCCAGGCTCGTGACCACGAAGCGTGGATTGCGCCCTTGCGCGCCGTGCTCCAGCCGCGCGATGACGCGCCGCTCACGCTCCCAGCTGCGCGTTGCATATCGGAACTCGCCGATCAGGCGCTGCTTCGTGCCGACGGCTTCGTACTGCTCGGCCAGCGCGTGTTCAGCGATGGCCACGCGTTCAAGCAAGGCGGAGTTCTTCTGCAGGCCCACGATGTAGTCAATGCCCCAGGCGTCGAAGCGGCGCAGCGCCTTCGGGCGACAGAAGCCGGAGTCGCCGCGCACCACGAGCCGCACGCCGGGCCACGCCTGGCGCAGCCGTCGCGCGATCAGCTTGATCAACGCGCTGAGCACGCTGGCCGGATCGCGCCAGCTCGGGCGCAGCACGCACGCGAGCATGTCTTGCCCACAGAAGATGTACAGCGGCAAGTAGCAGTAGTTGTCGTAATGTGCGTGGAAGTGCGCGCCTTCCTGGTCACCGTACAGCGGGATGTGCGTGGCATCGATGTCGAGCACGAGTTCGTCGGGGGTCGTCATGCGGCTAGCGATGAATTGATCCAACAAAACAGCGTGCAACGCCGCGGCATGCTCGCTCGTGGCCGAAGTCTCCAACCGGCTCAACGTCGGCGCCGAGGCCAGCTCAACGACACGACCTACCGCCGTTTGGTGCGCCAGGTCATGGCGCAGCGTGTTGTGCTGCGAAACACTTTCCCAGCCACAACACAAGCCGTACACGCGCTGCGCGAGCAGACTGCGAATGTCGTGACGCACGCTGGCCTTGCGCCGTGCGTCAGCGAACACGCGCGCCGCCGCGCGCGTCAAGCCGATGCGCTCATCGACTTGCTTGAGCAGTACCGCACCACCGTCGCTGACGATATCTCCGCCGTCAAACGCCGCCTCCACGACGCGACGCCCAACCTTGCAAAATCTCACTGGCACATCGGTACACTTTGGCACTGGCAGTCCTGTTCTCGAGTTGCATGTTCTTGGCATCAGATACCAATAACAACGCATCCCGGCTCAGGGCTGCCGACCTTCTACTCGCGAAATATCCAGGCTAGGCGCCCCTGGCGCAAGCATCGCCGACAGCCCCGGGCTGCAGCGCGGGCTTCAGTTGGTCTTCTTCTTTGGACGCCCCGCCTTCAGCGGTACCAGCGAATCCAGCGCACCGCGCAGTTGGTTGTCCGTGAGCCGTTGAAGCGCGTGCAGCCCGGCGCGCAGAAGCTCGCTTTTCTTGGCAGGGCGTTTGAAACCCAGCGCACGGTCCTTGAGGACGGCGACCAGACCGAAGTCCTGCTGGGGCATCGTGAAGCTGTCTCGCACGAGTTTGGTTTTGGCTTTGGCTGCATCGCGCGCGGAATCTGACGCAGTGGCCTGGGCAGACGTCGCCAGTTCCGTGCGGTGAGCCGTAGGCGGTATGACCTGAGGCGGCGCGACAACAACCTTCACCGTCTTGACCTTCAGGGGCCCCGTCTTCTTCGCGACAGTCTTCTGTGTCGATGCCTTCTTCGCTGAGGTGGGTCCAGCGGCCTTGACGCCGACTTTGCCCGACGCCGCTTTCTTGGCCACCACTGCCTTCTTGGTCACCGCCGCCTTTTTCGCCGAGGACTTCGTCACCACGGTTTCAGCCGGCTTGGCCTTCCGAGGCGAGACTTTCTCGGCGGCCGCCTTTTTCGTCGCGGCTACTTTGGGCTTGCGCACTGGCGCCTTCTTGGCCATTGAGCTTTTGCCTGAAACCGGCACCACAGTTGGCGGGTTCGATGGCAGCCGCGTTGCAGCAGGCGCGGTCGACGCTGCAGGCGGCTGGGCCGTGGGGGCTAACGCTGCCGGGTCGGTTGCGTCGCTGGGTGCGGAAGTCATTTCGTTGTTGGTCAAGCCGAGGTCAGTCATTGAGGATTTTTTTAGATATGGTGTAAATGATTTACACCATAATTGTGAACGCAATGGGAATCGTCATCAAGAACATCCTGCGCGACCCGTCGAAGCGGCCAACCTCGCCGCGAGCTCGCCGCATGGTTTCAGCACTGCGACACGCCCATGACTTACCAGTGTCAGATTTTTGTCGTTACATCCGGGGTATCTCGAACAACAACGAGGAGATCGGCATGGCGAAGATCGTCAAGGCAAGGGCCTTCTGCAACGACGAGGTGGCCTATCTGGCCTGGGAAACCGACGGCAGGATTGAGGGGTGCCTCGGCTTCATGGTGATCCGCGTCTTTCTCGACTCAGGTGAGCGCCGGGTGCTGCCCTCCTGGGTGGCCTTCAAGTCCCAGTCCAACCCCGACTGGGAAGAGCAGGACACCAGCGTCTGGCCGATCCAGAAGTTCTCCTGGCGCGACCTGACGCTGCGCAAGAGCCGCAACACGCTGTCGACGCGCACCGGTCCCCTGCGCGTGAAGTACGAGATCCAACCGGTCGGCCCGATGAAGGGGGGGCTCACGCCCGTTCCGGCGAGCGACACGGCCCAGCCTGGCAAGTACAAGGGCAAGAAGATCCCGCTCGCGTTCTACGGCGAGGCCTTCGAGACCAACGAGATCGTCGCGTCCAACGACCTGGGCGAGATCAGCGTCGGCTTCAACAACGGCATCCTCTCGACCCAGAACCTGCGCAAGCAACTGCGCACACCCAAAGGCAAGATGCCCAGCGCGGCGCTGGTCAGGAAACGCATAGAAACCATGGACGACCCGCTGCGCCGCTACCTGGCTGGCGACGTTCTGCCAATGCTGCGCGAACTCTTCGAGCGCGCCGAGGCCCAGGACGGGACGATCTACGCGGCGTTGTACGAGCTGAGCGATCCCGAACTGATCGACCTGCTGGTGGAACATGCCGGCCGCCTGCACCTGATCCTTTCCACGGCAGGCAAAGACGAGGGCACAGGCGAGTGGGACACGACGAATGCCGAGGCCCGCCAGCGGCTGCGCAAGGCCATCGGCACGAAGCAGCTGCAAACCCGGAGCATGCAGGACCGGATGTTCAATACGTCCGCGGGCATCGGTCACAACAAGTTCGCGGTGCTGGTGGTGGATGGCCAGCCGGAGGCGGTGTGGACGGGCAGCACCAACTGGACGCCTACCGGCCTGTGCGCCCAGACGAACAACACCATCGTCTTCCGCTCGCCCGACGTGGCGCAGCACTACCTCGACTACTGGAACCGCCTGCGCGAGGACAAGCAGCCGGTGCCCAAGCCGCTGTCCAAGGCCAGCAATGCCAGCCAGGGCGCCGCGCTACGCGAAGCGAACGGCCAGCCGTTTGACGCCGCCGTCGATGGTGGCGCCACGCAGGTACAGCTGTGGTTCTCACCGAATACCCCGAAGCGGGGCAGTCCCGCCACCCGGACCGTGCCGCCGGACCTGGAGATCCTCTTCGATCTCATGTCCAAGGCCAAGCATGCGATCTTCTTCCTCGTCTTCAACCCGGGCCGCACCGCGGAAGACCAGCAGGACGCGAACACAGCCATCTCGGCGGCCCTGGCCTTCGGTCGTCACCGGCCGGGCCTGTTCGTCGCCGGAGCGATCAGCGACCCCACGGCGATGCCGGGCTACACCCCCCGCGATCCGGCAGCGCCCAAGGTCCCGCTGCCGGCCATCTACACCCCGGCAGGGGCCCCCAACGTGCTGATGGTGCGGGCCGCGTCCCTGCAGGACCCGGTCGGCAACTTCGACAAGGAACTGCTGAAGATCGGGCATGCGATCGTGCACGACAAGGTGGTAGTGATCGACCCCATGTCGGAAGATTGCGTGGTGGTCGCGGGCAGCCACAACCTCGGGTTCAAGGCGTCCTATGCCAACGACGAGAACCTGACCCTGATCCGCGGCAACCGAGCGCTGGCCTGCGCCTACGCGGTGCACGTGCTGGACGTCTACGAGCACTACCGCTTCCGGGCCGTGCAGGAAGAGATCCGGCGCGAGGCGATGATCGCGGGCAAGAGCGTGGAGAAGGCCGTGGACCAGGGTTTCCTGAAAGAGGACGACACTTGGCAGGACAAGTACATTGAGCCCGGCCAGGCCGATTTGCGCATGTACCTGCTGGCAGATCATTGATTGCGAGCCTCCCAAAGCATGAGTTCGTTGCCTGGAATGGCGCTTCTTGGGCAAGCAGATTTCCCCTATTGTTAGAGACTTGGTGACGGGACTAAGGGGAGGACTTGCAATGAGGCGCTATCGGCTTCACATTGCTTGCCGTGTTCCCGCAGCGATTGCACCAGCAGTTGGAGGCATATCTGCTGCGTTGCCTCGCCAGCGATAGACGCGAGAGCGCTACGCTGAAGCTTGCGGCCAACTCGCTCCCGACAGAAGCACCGACGGGGCCCTGCTGAGCTAGGCCGTGCTGCCAAAGGACGTGGACACACGGTTGCCAGAATGTGACCTGGTCGTACTGAGCGAAGCGCAAGGCGGCGCGTCGACCATCGTCTCTTGGCCCCATTTTGTTGAGCATGCACGGCACCTACTCGAGAGGTTGCCTTTCGCCGTGCCTCGGTGGAAGGTGCTCGGATTTCCAGAGGGAGATTGCCTCGAGAAGCTCCGAGAAGTGGCAACGACCATGGACGCTGCCAAGGTGTAGGACTGGGCTGGCCACTACTGATTTGAACGAGCACAGGGCTGTGCTCGGCCAGCAGCAAAAGCTCAGATCCGCTCTCCAAGAGAGCGTTGCCCCATCTTCAATCCGACCCGAAGCTCAGATACCTGGAACTCGCCTAAAGCGCATCACGAAATGCGCGATGGCAAATGCGATGCTACCGGAGGCAAGAAATAGGGGCAGGGGCGCCGTCCAGTCCATGTCGCCGGCGCCGGAACGCCAGCAACTGGCTGCCGTGGCAGCGGCACCAAGCAGACCAGCCGCAGCGAAAAGCAGGAGCGGCTTTAGACGGACCACGAAACGCTCGCAACTTCCGACGCCAAACTTCTCGTCGACAAGGCCAGCGATCCATGGCGAGAGAAATGGCGAACGCTTGGTGAACAGGGCCATGCCAACGAAAAAGACCAGCGGCATTGCGACGACCAAGGTCGCCATTTGGGAAGACATTGGCATAGCGCAGACCATGTCGTCTGGTGCGGCGACGAAGCCGAGCATATTGCTCACAATCGTCAGGCACCATATTGAAGCGATGGCCGCTGTCGACTGCCATCCCGGCTCGCCATTTGTAGCGGAGCTCTCGCGTGTTGTCCCACCTTCAGGCACCGATGTGTTCGGTTCGGTAGCGCGCGCTACCGGTAGAAGTTCATCTCGCCTGCGTAGTGCAATGAAGCGCCACATGACCAGCGATATGAATGAGAACAGCACCCATACCCGAGCGAATGCTGCGAAGTTTCCGCGCTCAAGCTCCTCGTACTCGGCCTGCGAGATCTGCGTAGGCGCTCCGCGATTGATGCTCTCGTAGAAACGTGTGCCATCCGCGGAGGTGTGCCAGTGGCGGCTGGTCACCTTGGTGCCATCAGGGCTCTTTCCCATTCCTACCGGGATGCCCGCCCAGTTGGGGGCGGCGGCTGCAACAGAAGCGAGCGCTACGACCACGACCCATGGTGCGAAGAGTTCGCGTGGCCGAGGGCTTGCGCGGACTGATGAATCCGAATGCAGGCGACGTGCCGCCAGGGCTCCAGCTCCGAAAACCAGGAGGATGGCCACATGAACCCACATCAGGTACGGCATTGACCGCGACCATTCGACACGTGTGCAGAGCACAACTGCAATCACGCTGGTGACCAGCAAGAATGCGGACAGCCCCATCAGCAGCCGAGCCGCGCCAAGGCCCCGACGGCTCTTCTTGGCGATGGTATCCGCAAGCACTGTCATCTTGTTGTGCACACTCACGACTCGCCCTCAGATTGGAAGTTGTCTATCCGCGCGAGGTCACTTCGACGCGAAGCTGCAGTGTCAGGTCTTTTCGCGTCGGGGCGGGTCCTCGAAATGCGAGTGACAAAGGGTGGCGTCGCGTTGCGAACATGTTGGCCTGAATGCTATTCGGAATCGGGGTGGCGCGGAATCCAAGGTACCGCGAGAGCATCGGAACCCCATCACCTCAAAGCTGTGGCAGGATCCTGCCGGGGGAAGTCGCTCGTTGTGCCTTCCGATCCCATTGAGGAGCCAAGGTGTTTTCGCACGTTTTTGTGAGCGTCACCGATTTTGAGCGCGCGCTTCGCTTCTACAGCGCCGTGATGGACGCTTTGGACATTGAACTGCGGCGCATTCGGGAGTCGATCAATGCCTACTTGCAGAGCATTGCATTGAATCCCAGCCGCGCATCGGCTTGGTTCAACATGGGCGGCGTGCATTGGAACGCCGGAGAGCCGGAGGAGGCAAGTCGAGTGTGGAAGGCGGCAGTGGACAGATTTCCAGATCACGAGCTAGCGGCTTTGCTCCGCCGCGATCTCCCCTCAGTCCTTCGCTAGCGGAGCGAGTTGCCATTTGCTGGTGAAGGGTGTGCCCTGCACTTGGCCTGCCTCTGACGAGAGGTCATCGGAAGGCCGTGGAAAGATGGCCGTTCTCATTTAAACCCCGACAAAACCGCAAATTCGCATTTATTTAAATGCGTTCGCGTTTTTCGACCGCGCTTACACCGCCGCCCACCAGGGCCACGGCGCTGGATGTGTGGTGGGGCGCCGAGGTTGGCCGGTTCATCCAGCGCGCGGTCGAGAAACTGCCGGCCAGACTGGCCACGGCCGCGCTCTCCAGCGCCTCGTCGACGCTCATGGGCGGCAGCAGGCCGGCAAAGCGCTGCGCCAGCATCGACTTGCCCGAGCCGGGCTCGCCCATCATCAGCAGGCTGTGCCCGCCCGCGGCGGCGATCTCGAGGGCGCGCTTCGCGCCCGCGTGGCCCTTGACGTCGGCCAGGTCGGCATAGAGCGGCGCGGCGGCCGCGTGAACCCGGGCCCAGCCGTCCGCGGCGGGCTGCTGCTGTTCCTCGCCCTGCTGCAGCGCGGTGCCTTCGGACATGAAGCGCTGCACCACGTCCAGCAGGTGCCTGGCGCCGTACACCTCGCTGCCGGGCACCAGCGCCGCTTCCCGGGCGCTCCCGGCGGGCAGCACCAGGTGTGTCGCGATGCCGCGCGTGTGCAGGGCCAGCGCCATGGCCAGTGCGCCGCGAACGGGCCGCAGCTCGCCTGAAAGAGAGAGCTCGCCGGCAAATTCATGTCCCGCAAGGAGCGCAGGCTGTATCTGCCCGCTGGCCGCGAGGATGCCGAGCGCGATTGGCAGGGCGAAGCGGCCGGAGTCCTTGGGCAGGTCGGCCGGCGCCAGGTTGACGACGATGCTTGTTGTTCGGAAACTCCAGGCCGGCGTTCTGGATGGCCGAGCGCACCCTTTCGCGTGCCTCCCTGACCTCGGTTTCCGCCAGCCCGACGAGCGTGAAGCTCGGCAGGCCGTTCGCCAGATGCACCTCGACCGTGACACTGGCCGCTTCCAGCCCAAGCAAAGCACGGCTTTGCACCAAAGACAGGCTCATTTCTCTCTCCCTCCCCATTGTGGTGCGCCCGTTTTTGGTCGGGCTCATGCACCGCGATGCCCCATGGGGTACCGCAACTGAACACGCTTGTAACTATTTCGCCTGGGTTGCCGGTGCGGGAGCGGCCGCCGTGCCGCAGGGCAAAACGTGCACTTTGGCACGCTCCCTGCTATGAGATGGTGTCCCCCAACAATCCAACCAACTCCGAGGAGTCTCGATGATGCACCGTAAATTCGCCCAGGCAATGGCCGTGGTCGCCCTTGCCGCCCTGCCGATGCTTGCGAGCGCACAGCTCACGGGGAATGTGGCACTGACGAGCAACTACAAGTTCCGCGGCCAGGACCAGGACATGATCGGGAAGAACGACTACGCCAAGACCAAGGGCTTCAAGCCCGCCATCCAGGGCGGCTTCGACTATGCCTTCGGCGAGAGCGGCTTCTACGTGGGCAACTGGAACTCCAGCGTCAACTGGCTGCAGGGCAACAGCATCGAGAGCGACCTCTACGGCGGCTACAAGTTCAAGGCCGGCCCCTTCGACCTGGACGTGGGCGCACTCACCTACATCTACCCGGGCAACTCCATCGGCAACACCACCGAGCTGTACGGCGCCGGCACCTGGGCCGACGAGGCGATCGGCTCGTTCACCCTGAAGTACTCGCACACGGTCTCCAAGGACTACTTCGGCTATGCCGGCTACAAGTCGGGCTCGGGCCTGAAGGGCCGCAACACCGGCTACCTGAACCTGGCCTACAGCAAGGAAATCGTGCCCAAGCTCACGCTGAAGGCCGCCGTGGGCTACACCCACATGTCCAGCGACATCCGCAGCCTGGGCTACAAGAGCTACGTGGACTACAACGTGGGCGTGTCGTACGACTTCGGCAACGGCCTGGCACTGGCCGGCTCGGTGCAGGGCGCCAACAAGAAGAGCTCGTACCTCGCGCTGAGCAACCCGGGCTACGACTTCGGCTTCGGCCCCATCGGCGAGCAGTATTACTCGCCCAACAAGGCGCGTTTCATCGTTACGCTCAGCAAGACGCTGTAAACACAAGAACAAGGTGCGGCCCAAGCTGCCGCACCATTCATTCCATCCAAGAAGGAGAAAGTCATGAAGCTGGTCACAGCCATCATCAAACCGTTCAAGCTCGACGAGGTGCGCGAAGCCCTCTCGGCCATCGGCGTGCAGGGCATCACGGTCACGGAGGTCAAGGGCTTCGGCCGCCAGAAGGGCCACACCGAGCTGTACCGCGGCGCGGAGTACGTGGTCGACTTCCTGCCCAAGGTCAAGATCGAAGCGGCGGTTTCCGACGACCTCGTCGACCGCGTGATCGAAGCCGTCGAAGGCGCAGCGCGCACCGGCAAGATCGGCGATGGAAAGATTTTTGTCTACAACCTCGAGCAGGTCGTTCGCATCCGCACCGGCGAAACCGGTCGCGAAGCCCTCTGATCCAGCCCGGAAAAAAACAACCATGAAAAAACTGCTTGTTTCTCTCGCGCTCGGTCTGAGCCTGCTCACTGCAGGCACGGCGAGCTTCGCCCAGGCGCCTGCTGCCACGGCCGAGACGCCGGCGGCGTCCGCGCCCGCAGCCGCCGCGCCGGCACCCGCGGCCGCCCCGGCTGCCGCCGCTGCCGAAGCAGCGCCCGCCGCGGCTCCTGCCGCTCCTTCCTTCAACAAGGGTGACACCAGCTGGATGATGCTGTCCACGCTGCTCGTCATCATGATGACCATCCCTGGCCTGGCGCTGTTCTACGGCGGCCTGGTGCGCAGCAAGAACATGCTGTCGGTGCTGATGCAGGTGATGGTCACCTTCTCGATGATCGTGGTGCTGTGGCTCATCTACGGCTACAGCATCGCGTTCACCGAGGGGAACGCCTTCTTCGGCGGATTCGACCGGCTCTTCATGAAGGGGATCTTCGATCCGGCCACCGGCGTGTTCGCGCCCGGCGCCACCTTCAGCAAGGGCGTCTACATCCCCGAGCTGCTGTTCGCCGCCTTCCAGGCCACCTTCGCCGGCATCACCTGCTGCCTGATCGTGGGCGCCTTCGCGGAGCGTGCCAAGTTCTCGGCCGTGCTGCTGTTCATGGTGATCTGGTTCACCTTCAGCTATGCACCGCTGGCACACATGGTCTGGTTCTGGATGGGCCCGGACGCCTACACCGCCGCCAACGTGGTGGACGCACAGAACGCCAAGGCCGGCCTGATCTGGCAGTGGGGCGCGCTCGACTTCGCAGGCGGCACCGTGGTGCACATCAACGCCGCCGTTGCGGGTCTGGTGGGCGCCTACGTGATCGGCAAGCGCGTCGGCTACGGCAAGGAATCCTTCACGCCGCACTCGCTCACGCTCACCATGGTTGGCGCCTCGCTGCTGTGGGTCGGCTGGTTCGGCTTCAACGCAGGCTCGGCCCTCGAAGCCGGCACCAGCGCTGTGCTCGCCTTCATGAACACCTTCTCGGCCACCGCCGCCGCCGTGCTCGCATGGTGCATCGGTGAAGCGCTGATGCGCGGCAAGGCCTCGATGCTGGGTGCCGCCTCGGGCGCCGTGGCAGGCCTCGTGGCCATCACGCCGGCCGCCGGCAACGTCGGCCTGATGGGCGCCATCGTGATCGGCTTCATCGCCGGCTTCGCCTGCCTCTGGGGTGTCAACGGCCTCAAGAAGATGCTCGGCGCGGACGACTCGCTCGACGTGTTCGGCGTGCACGGTGTCGGCGGTATCGTCGGCGCGCTGCTCACCGGCGTGTTCAACACCCAGGCACTCGGCGGCCCCGGCCTCGTGGGCGACTGGGTCACGGCCAGCGTGGTGTCCAACGGCATCGGCGCCCAGGTCTGGATCCAGCTCAAGGGCGTGCTGCTGACCATCGTGTGGTCGGGCGTGGTGGCGTTCATTGCCTTCAAGATCGCCGACCTCACCATCGGCCTGCGTGTGTCGGAAGAAGAAGAGCGCGAAGGCCTCGACATCTCCGCCCACGGCGAGACCGCATATAACAGGTAAACCCCCAGTCTTCGCGCACTTCGTGTCGCGCGCGCCTTCCCCCTACCGGGGGCAACACCAGCGGCCCGGCAAAGCCGGTTCCGCGGTGTTTCTGGAAGAAGGCATGCGGTGCGGGGGCTGGTTATAAGAACTACACGGAACGATTTTTCAGCGAGGTCTCCTTTGGATGTTCAGCCCGCGAGCGCTTCGGCGCCAGCGGGCTTTTTTTTGCCTGCGTTTTTCCTCTGGAGCGGCGATGCCCGCCCATGCACAATTCCGGACATGTGGACCTCCATCGACAACAGCCTCTGCGAACTCGGCGAATCGCCGTTCTGGCATCCGCGGGAACGCGCCCTGTACTGGCTCGACATCCCGGGCCGCGCCGTGCTGCGCACCCGCGGCGACATCGGCACGCCCTCCGCCAAGGTCGAACGATGGGCCTTGTCCACCGAGCCCGGCTGCATGGCGCCGGCGCGCAGCGGCGGCCTCGTGATCGCGCTGCGCGACGGCATCTACCGGGCGCGCGAGTGGGGCGGTGAACTCGTTGCCATGGCGCGCGTGGAACACGACGTGCGCACCATGCGCTTCAACGACGGCAAATGCGATGCGCTCGGCCGCTTCTGGAGCGGTTCGATCAACGAGGCGAAAGACCGCGCCAACGCCGCACTCTATTGCCTCGATGCGCGCCCCGGCACCGGCGTGGCGCCGACTCTCACGCTGATGTCCAACCAGGTGACGACGGCCAACGGGCTCGCGTTCTCGCCCGATGCGCGCACCCTGTACTGGGCCGATACGCCCGCGCACCAGGTGCGCGCCTGGAACTGGGACGCCGAGGCCAACACGCTCTCGCAGCCCCGCGTGTTCCACCAGTTCGACGCCAAGCCCGAAGGCTGGACCCCCGATTCGCCGATGCTGCGCTACGCAGGCCGCCCCGATGGCGCCTCGGTCGATGCGCAGGGCCACTACTGGGTCGCGATGTTCGAAGGCGCCCAGCTGCTGCGCCTCGCACCTTCGGGCGAGATCGTGACCGCCGTTCCCGTTCCGGTCCAATGCCCGACCATGCCCTGCTTCGGCGGCGACGACCTGAAGACGCTCTTCGTCACCAGCGGCCGCAAGGGCCGTCCTGCCGCCGAGATCGAGCGGCTGCCCGCATCGGGCACGGTGATCTCGATGCGCGTCGACGCGCCCGGCCTGCCGGTCGCCTTCTTCGAAGATTGAGCGGTTCCCGCATGGCCCTGCAGCACATCCCGCCCATCCAGTGCCTGCTGACCTTCGAGGCCGTGGCGCGGCTGCGGCATGCGGGTCGCGCGGCGGACGAGCTGTGCGTCACCGCCAGCGCCGTGAGCCACCGCATCCGCCAGCTCGAGGCGCACGTGGGCTTCAAGCTCTTCGGCCGCGGCGACTTCAGCCTGACGGCCGACGGCGCGGCCTACCTCGCCAACGTGCGCACCGGCCTCGCCGCGCTGCAGGCCACGCCGCTCGGCAACGCGGCGCCGCGCGCGACGCGCCTGCGCATCGCCGTCACGCCCACCTTCAGCCGCGTGTTCCTGATGCCCCGGCTCGAGCTGTTCCGCAACATCTACCCCGACATCGAGCTGGTGCTGCAGGTGTCGATCCCGCTGCTCGACGTGACGGCCGAGCAGGCCGACCTCGAGGTGCGCTACGGCAGCGGCGCGTATGCCGACTGCGAACACCGGCTGCTTCTCGAAGAAGAGGTGCTGCCCGCCTGCAGCCCGAGCTATCTCAACGAGTTCGGCCCGTTCGACGGCTTCCGCACCGCGGCGGAGATTGCCAGCGCCCGGCTGATCCGCAGCCCCCTCGAGCCCTGGGGCACCTGGTTCGCAAGCTGCGGGATCGACCAGCCCGAGCCGCACGTCGGCTCCCAGTTCAACGACCTGGGCCTGGTCTACGACGCGGCCGCGAGCGGCTTCGGCGTGGCCCTGGTGCGCCAGAAGATGGGCGCCGCCTGGTTCGAATCGGGCCGGCTGGTGCCGCTGTCCGACCGGCCCGTGCCCTCGCCGCACCGCCACACCATCTGCTGGCAGCCCGGCACGCTCGATCGCTGGGAATGCGCGGCCTTTGCCGACTGGCTGGTGCAGGCGCTGCGCTGAACCGTTGGCCGTCCGGCGGATGGACCGTCCGGCAAAGTTCTCTCAAGCGAAGCGCAAAAAAGCTTCAACCATCCGGCGCCGCATTTCCGTAGAGTGCGGTACACCACGAGACAATCCGCCCAAGAGAAGAGGCCTTGCCCCATGAACGCGCCGCTCACCGCCGTCCAGCACGATTCGCTGCAGAAAACCGACCGCCAGTCGCAGATCGTGCGCGCCCTGCAGGCCCACCTGCCGGCGCACGCGCTCATCTGGCATGCCGAGGACACCACGCCCTACGAGTGCGACGGCCTCACCGCCTACCGGCAGCGTCCGCTGGTGGTGGCCCTGCCCGAGACCGAGGCGCAGGTGGCGGCGGTGCTCAAGACCTGCCACCAGCTCGGCGTGCCCGTGGTGGCGCGCGGCGCGGGCACCGGGCTCTCGGGCGGCGCCATGCCGCATGCGCTGGGCGTGACGCTGTCGCTCGCCAAGTTCAACCGCATCCTGAAGATCGACCCGGTGAGCCGCACGGCCGTGGTGGAGTGCGGCGTGCGCAACCTCGCCATCAGCGAAGCCGCCGCGCCTTTCAATCTCTACTACGCGCCCGATCCGTCGAGCCAGATCGCCTGCACCATCGGCGGCAACGTGGCCGAGAACTCGGGCGGTGTGCACTGCCTGAAATACGGCCTCACGCTGCACAACGTGCTGCGCGTGCGCGGCTTCACGGCGGAAGGCGAGCCCGTCGAGTTCGGCGGCGAGGCGCTCGACGCGCCGGGCCTGGACCTGCTCGCGCTGGTCATCGGCAGCGAAGGCATGCTGGCCGTGACCACCGAGGTCACCGTCAAGCTGGTGCCCAAGCCGCAGCTCGCACGCTGCATCATGGCCAGCTTCGACGACGTGCGCAAAGCCGGCGATGCGGTGGCCGCGGTGATTGCGGCCGGCATCATCCCCGCGGGGCTCGAGATGATGGACAAGCCGATGACCGCCGCCGTCGAAGACTTCGTGCATGCGGGCTACGACCTCGAAGCCGCCGCCATTCTTCTGTGCGAATCCGACGGCACCGCCGAAGAGGTGGAAGAGGAAATCGGCCGCATGACGGCCGTGCTGCGCTCCTCCGGCGCCACCGCCATCGCGGTCAGCACCAGCGAAGACGAACGCATGAAGTTCTGGAGCGGCCGCAAGAACGCGTTCCCGGCGTCGGGCCGCATCAGCCCCGACTACATGTGCCTCGATTCGACCATTCCGCGCAAGCGGCTGGCCGACATCCTGCTGGCCATCCAGCAGATGGAGAAGAAGTACAACCTGCGCTGCTGCAACGTGTTCCACGCGGGCGACGGCAACCTGCATCCGCTGGTGCTGTTCGATGCCAACGACCCCGACGAGCTGCACCGCTGCGAGCTCTTCGGCGCCGACATCCTCGAGACCAGCGTGGCCATGGGCGGCACCGTGTCGGGCGAGCATGGCGTGGGCGTGGAAAAGCTCAACAGCATGTGCGTGCAGTTCACCGCGGCCGAGAACGAGCAGATGTTCGGCGTCAAGCGGGCCTTCGATCCGGCGGGGCTGCTGAACCCCGGCAAGGCGATTCCCACGCTGCAGCGCTGTGCCGAATACGGCAAGCAGGTGGTGCGCGGCGGCAGGCTGCCGCATCCCGACCTGCCGCGCTTCTGAGAACGACGACAACAAAAACAGCACAGACCATGGAACCCGCCCTCAGCCAGATCGCCGAACGCATCCGCGCCGCGGCCGCCGATGCCACGCCGCTTCGCATCCGCGGCGGCGGCACCAAGGACTTTCACGGCGAGACGCCGCAAGGCGAGATCCTGGGCACCACGGCGCTCACTGGCATCACGAGCTATGAACCCAGCGAACTGGTGGTCACCGTGCGCGGCGGCACGCCGCTCGCCGAGCTCGAAGCCGTGCTGGCCGAGAAGGGCCAGTGCCTGCCTTTCGAGCCGCCGCACTTCGGCGCGGCCGGGGCGGCGGGTGTAGGCACCGTGGGCGGCATGGTGGCAGCGGGGCTCAGCGGCCCGGCGCGCGCCAGCGTGGGCGCGGTGCGCGACTACGTGCTGGGCGCCACGCTCGTCAACGGCCGCGGCGACGTGCTCACATTCGGCGGCCAGGTCATGAAGAACGTGGCGGGCTACGACGTGTCGCGCGTGCTCGCGGGATCGCTCGGCACGCTGGGTGTGATTGCCGAGGTGAGCCTCAAGGTGCTGCCGGTCGCGCCCGCCGAGGCCACGCTGTCCTTCGACTGCAGCCAGGCGGATGCGCTGCGCCTGCTCAACGAGTGGGGCGGCCGGCCGCTGCCGCTCAATGCGAGCTGCTGGTTCGAACAGGCGGGCACCGGCATCCTGCAGCTGCGCCTGCGCGGGGCGGTCGCGGCGGTGGAAGCCGCCTGTGCGCATCTCGGCGGCGAGCGCAGGGACAACGCGCACGCCGAGGCGGACTGGCAGGCGCTGCGCGACCAGCAACTGCCGTGGTTCGACACCGACAGCGGCCCGGACGCACTGTGGCGCCTGTCGCTGCCACAGACCACATCGGCGCTTGCATTGGGCGATGGCGATGCGCCGCTGGTCGAATGGCATGGCGGGCAGCGCTGGTACAAGGCGCCGTCCGCGCAGGCCGCGCGCATCCGCGAAGCCGCGCGCGCGGCGGGCGGGCACGCCACGCTGTTCCGCATGCCCGCGGGCCACGCCGCGGACAGCCGCGTGCCACGCTTCGATGCACTGAGCGCGCCCGTGGCCCGCATCCACCATGCATTGATGCACGAGTTCGATCCGCACCGCATCTTCGATCGCGCACGGCTGTTGGCCGGCGCATAGACAAAAAACCGAGACACCCCGCGATGCAAACCGAACTCGCCCCCGAATTCCGCGGCACCGACGAAGGCCGCGAGGCCGAAGCCATCCTGCGCAAGTGCGTGCACTGTGGCTTCTGCACCGCCACCTGCCCCACCTACCAGCTGCTCGGCGACGAGCTCGACGGCCCGCGCGGGCGTATCTACCTGATCAAGCAGGTGCTCGAAGGCCAGGCCCCCACGCGCAGCACGCAGCTGCACCTCGACCGTTGCCTGACCTGCCGCAACTGCGAGAGCACCTGCCCGAGCGGCGTGCAGTACGGCCACCTGGTCGACATCGGCCGCAGGATCGTCGACGAGAAAGTGCCGCGCCCCGCCGTGGAATCGGCCACGCGCTGGCTGCTGAAGGAAGGGCTGCCGTCGCCGCTGTTCGGCCCGGCGATGAAGCTCGGCCAGTCGGTGCGCGGCCTGCTGCCCGAGGCGCTCAAGGCCAAGGTGCCGGCCAAACAGCAGGCCGGCGCGTGGCCCACCGCCACGCATGCGCGCAAGGTGCTGATGCTCGCGGGCTGCGTGCAGCCGTCGATGATGCCCAACATCAACAGCGCCACCGCGCGCGTGCTCGACGCGGCGAGCATCCAGGCCGTGATCGCGCCCGAGGCCGGATGCTGCGGCGCCGTCAAGTTCCACCTCAACGACCAGGAGGGCGGCAAGGCGCAGATGCGCGCCAACATCGACGCCTGGTGGCCACTGGTCGAACGCAACGAGGTCGAAGCCATCGTCATGAACGCCTCGGGCTGCGGCGTCACGGTGCGCGAGTACGGCCACATCCTGCAGCACGATCCGGCCTACGCCGCCAAGGCCGCGCGCGTCAGCGAGCTGACGCGCGACCTGAGCGAGCTGCTGCCCGATCTGGTGCCTGCCCTGAAGGCCCGCGTGCGCGCGCCTCAGGGCGTGGTTGCCTACCACCCGCCCTGCACGCTGCAGCACGGCCAGAAGCTGCGCGGCGGCGTCGAAACGCATTTGCGCGCACTCGGCTTCGACGTGCGCGTGGCCCTGAACGAATCGCACCTGTGCTGCGGCTCGGCCGGCACCTACTCGGTGCTGCAGCCCGAGCTGGCCTATCCGCTGCGCGACCGCAAGCTCGGGCATCTGAAGCAGTTGCAGCCGAGCGTCATCGCCTCGGCCAACATCGGCTGCATCACGCACCTGCAAAGCGGCAGCCAGGAGACGCCCGTGCGGCACTGGGTGGAACTGCTCGACGCGGCGCTGGCGGCGGCCTGATCGCACACCGAAGAGCGCTCTGGTCCGACTCGCGCCAAGGCGATTCGCGCCGCATCATGGCGGTACCGATTTTCCAAGGAGCAAGTCTCATGTCCTCCGTTCCAGCTTTCATCGCCTCCAAGAACCTGCGGCGTGCCTTGCTGGCTTTCGCCTGCGCGGCCGGCGCCGTTGGCGCGCAGGCCCAGTCGGCCATGCCGCAATGGAAGGGCGAGGGCGCGGTGCGCTATGTCTGCGGCGGCATCGGCTCGGACGAATCGACCGCGATGCGCGCGGCCATGAAAGACCATCCGCTGGCCCTGCTTTTCGCGCGCTCCGACGGGGCCTACCTGGCGGATGTCCGGGTCGACATCAAGGGCGCCGACGGCGCGCCTTCGCTGGCCTTGCGCGCCAGCGGACCGGTGTGCCTGGTCGACCTGCCCGCGGGCCGCTACACCATCGACGCTGCCATGGCCGGCAGTGCCAAGAGCCAGACGGTGACGGTGGGCAGCGGCTCGAAGACCGTCGATTTCAGGTTCTGACCGGGCCTTGATCAGCCCGCCGCCAGCGCCGCCTCGATGTCGCGCGCGAACGAAGCGGGCGTGTCCAGCGGCGCATAGCGCTTGAGCACCCGCCCGTCGCGGCCGACCAGGAACTTGGTGAAGTTCCACTTGATGGCCGTGCTGCCCAGGAGCCCCGGCTTTTCCTTGGTGAGCCACTGGTAGAGCGGCGCGGCGTTGCTGCCGTTGACGTCGATCTTTTCCATCATCGGAAAGCTCACGCCGTAATTCTTGGTGCAGAAGGCGCCGATTTCCTCGTTGGTGCCCGGGTCCTGCGAGCCGAACTGGTTCGACGGAAAGCCCAGCACCACGAGCCCCTGGCTGGCGTATTTTTCGTGCAGCTCCTCGAGTCCGGCGAACTGCGGCGTGAAGCCGCATTGGCTGGCCGTGTTGACGATCAGCAGCACCTTGTCCCGGAAGGCCGAGAGCTTCACGCTCTTGCCGTCGATCTGCTTGGCTTCGAAGTCGTAGATGCTGGTCATGGCAGTACCTCGGTCAGGTGGGGGACGAAAGGCGATCATCGCCCTGCGCCGGCGTTCGCGCAAACGCCGACCATACGGCCGCCAGCACGATCAGCGCGCCGCCCGCCAGGATCCGTGGATCCATCTGGGCCGCGCCCAGCGCCACGGAAGAGACGCTCGCAAAAAGCACCTCCGACAGCATGATCACCGCCGTGGCGCTGGCCGCCAGCCGGGCCGCGCCGTACTGCAGGCAGACGTTGGCCACCACGAAGCCGGTGCCCAGCAATGCCGCCCATCCGATCCAGCCCGGTTCCGCGGCGAGCGGGGAGCCGAAGGCGCCGAGCAGGGTGCCGGCCGCCGCGGCGATGGCCGCCACCGCCGCGCATCCGCAGAACATGGCCAGCGCGCGCGATTCGCCGGGCGCGTCGCGCAGGTGCCGCAGCACGATGTTGGTCACGGCAAAGCTGAACCCGGCCGCCAGGCCCAGCCAGTCGGGCAGGCTCGAGGGCACCGGCCATTCGACGCCGGGTGTCTTGAGCACCACGGCCACGCCGGTCAGCGCCAGCGCCACGCGCGCGAGCGCGCCGCCGGTGGGCCGCTCGCCCAGCACGGCCCAGCCCAGCAGCACGCTCCACAGCGGCATCAGGTAGAACAGCAGCACCACGCGCACGACGTCGCCCTGCGTCACCGCCCAGTTGAAGCCCAGGTTGGTGAAGCCCGCCGCCAGGCCCAGCAGCACGAGCATCGGATACGCCATGAAGCCGCGCCAGGCATGCCGGCGAAAGAAGCCCATCGCCAGCGAAATCGCCACGTAGATGATGCAGGTGGTCCAGACGGGATGCAGCCCGTGGCTTTCGATCTGCCTGAACGGGAACCAAGAAACGCCCCAGACAAAGGCGTTGAAGATCAGTGCGAGCGCGGGCATGTGGCGGAGTCTTTTTCGTGGAACACCGTGGAACCGGCTTCGCCGGGCCACCGGTGTTGCCCCCGGTGAGGGGTAGGCGAAGCGACACGAAGTGCGCGCAGCCTGGGGGAGGTCAGTGATGCTTGTCGCTACGGGCGATGGCGAGCAGGTGCTCGACTTCTTCGGGGTACTTGCGCAGATTGAGATGATGCCAGCGCTGGATGAGCCACATGCAGCCCGCCACCACGCCGCCGAAGGCGCCGATGGCCGCAAAGGCCGACAGGCCCAGGCCGGTACAGGCGCTGTAGAAGCCGCCGAGCAGCAGGATGCAGGCCTGTTCGTTGAAGTTCTGCACGGCAATCGAGCGGCCCGCGCCCATGAGGTTGTGGCCGCGGTGCTGCAGCAGTGCGTTCATCGGCACCACCAGGAAGCCGCCCAGCCCGCCCAGCAGGATGAGAAAGGGCACCGCGATCCAGACATTGCTGATCAGGTTCATGCTGATGACCAGCACCCCCATGGCAATGCCCATGGGAATCACGCGGGTGGCCATGTCCAGCCGCATGCGCATGGACGCGACGATGGCGCCGACCGCCATGCCGATCGTGACCACGCCGGTGAGCGCCGTGGCCTGGGTGGTGTTGTAGTCGAGCGCGAGCGCGGCCCAGGCCAGCACGATGTACTTGAGGTTGGCGCCCGCGCCCCAGAACAGCGTGGTGGTGGCCAGCGAGATCTGGCCGAGCTTGTCGCGCCACAGGCGTGCGTTGCAGTGCCAGAAGTCGGGCAGCAGCGAGAACATGTTGCGCGCCAGGCCGTGCTGCGGATTGGCGCGCAGCGGCCGCATCTCGACGCCGGTGTGCGGAATGCGCGTGTTGAACCAGGCCGCCAGCACGTAGACGAAGATCAGCACCGAGATCGCCGCCTCGGCCGGCGAATCGACCCCCGTATCGATCAGCGGCATGTCGAAGGACAGCAGCCGGCTCGAGATCGCGTGGCCCACCAGCGAGCCGCCGAGCACGATGCCCAGCAGGATCGAGGCAATCGTGAGCCCTTCGATCCAGCCGTTGGCTTTTACCAACTGCGAAGCCGGCAGCAGCTCGGTCAGGATGCCGTACTTGGCCGGCGAATAGGCCGCGGCGCCAAGCCCCACGATCGAGTACGACAGCAGCGGATGCGAGCCGAACAGCATCATCAGGCAGCCGATCACCTTGATGGCGTTGCTGATGAACATCACCCGCCCCTTGGGCAAGGCGTCGGCGAAGGCGCCCACCAGCGGCGCCAGCACCACGTAGAAGACGGCAAAGATCGGCACCAGCGCCGCCCGCTGCCATTCGGCCGCTCCCGTGCTTCGCATGAGCTCGACCGCCACGACAAAGATCGCGTTGTCGGCCAGCGACGAAAAGAACTGGGCCGACATGATCGTGTAGAAACCGCGCTTCATCGATGGGCTGGCTGGCCAGGGAGGTGCTGGCAGTAGTGAAAAAGTGTCGCGTCTTTTGGGCGAATGGGCGGTTATAGCATGGGGGTACGACAGCGAAATCAGCGTTCCCACCCTGGACGGCCCGGTCCGAGAAGATGCTAAAACCCCATCTGTTCACCATTCGACGCCCACCATGCCGCGCCCCATTCTCGCCACTGTCCACACCGCCGCGCTTCGCCACAACCTCGACCGGGCACGGCGTGCCGCTGTCGATGCCCGCGTCTGGGCCGTGGTCAAGGCCAATGCCTATGGGCATGGCATCGAGCGGGTCTATGAGGGCCTGCGCGGCGCTGACGGCTTTGCGCTGCTCGACCTGGCCGAAGCCGAACGCGTGCGCGCCCTCGGCTGGCGCGGCCCGGTGCTGCTGCTCGAAGGCGTGTTCGAGGCGCGCGACCTGGAGTTGTGCTCGCGGCTCGATCTCTGGCACGCGGTGCACTGCGACGAGCAGATCGACATGCTCGCGGCCCACAAGACACTCAAGCCGCAGCGCGTGTTCCTCAAGATGAATTCCGGCATGAACCGCTTGGGCTTCACGCCCGAGCGTTTCGGCTCGGCCTGGACGCGCCTGAACGCGTTGCCGCAGGTCGACGAGATCTCGCTGATGACGCATTTCAGCGACGCCGATGGCGCGCGCGGCATCGCGCACCAGCTGGAAGTGTTCGACCGCGTCACCCACGACCTGCCGGGCGAACGCTCCATCGCCAACAGCGCCGCAACCCTGCGCCACGCCCGGCAGACCCGCGGCGACTGGGTACGCCCGGGCATCGTGCTGTACGGCAGCGCGCCCGACTTTCCCGAGCACGACGCGGCGCACTGGCAGCTCCAGCCCACCATGACGCTGTCGACCAAACTGATCGGGGTGCAGACGCTGAAGGCCGGCGACACCATCGGCTACGGCTCCAACTTCACGGCCGACGGGCCGCTCACCATCGGCGTGGCGGCGGTCGGCTATGCCGACGGCTATCCGCGCCACTGCAACACCGGCACGCCCGTGCTGGTGAACGGCGTTCGCACCCGCATGGTGGGCCGCGTGAGCATGGACATGATCACCGTCGACCTCACGCCCGTGCCCGACGCGAAGTTCGGCACCGAGGTCACGCTGTGGGGCCGCTCGGCCGTGACCGGCGCGGTGCTGCCCATCGACGAGGTCGCGCAGGCGGCCGGCACGGTCGGCTACGAGCTCATGTGCGCGGTGGCGCCGCGCGTGCCCTTCGCTCCCGCCGACGACGAATGAAGGTCCTCTCCAACTGGCGCTCGGTGCGCCTGTGGGAGACGCAGCTCGAGCGCGACCTGCACCGCAACTACAGCCTGCGCACGCACGGCATCCTGATCGGCACCTTCACGCTGCTGCTGATGTGGGGCGTCTCCGCGCTGCAGATGCATGTGCTGGGCGTGCAGTCGCTGGCGGTGCGCTATTTGCTCACGCTGGGCGTGGGGTATCTGGGTTATCTGCTGGTGCTGCGCTGGTGGGCCAGGCGGCTGGTCGAGAACCGGGCCGACTTCAACGTCGATGCGGGTGACGTCGTCGATGCGGGTGAATTTGCGCTCGATGCGGGCGGCAGCCCGGGAAGCGGCGCCGGCGGCAGCGCACTGTCCGATGCAGCCAGCGGCGCGCTCGATGTGGCGGGCGCTGCGGACGAAGGCGCCGTCATCGTGGTGCCGGTGGTCGCGATCTTCCTGGTCTGCGTGGCCATCGTGCTGGGCGCCGGCTCGCTGGTACTGCTCTACTTCAGCTGGGACGCGCTGCTGGCCGTGGCCGTCGAGGTGGCGTTCTCGTACGTGTCGGCGCGCGCGGCGGTGCGCGTGGCGCGCGAGGGCTGGTTGATGGCGGCCGTGCGGCTCACGTGGAAGCCGCTGCTGGGGGCCGTCGCCTGCGCCGTGATCCTGGGCGCGGTTCTGGACCACTTCATGCCCCAGGTCAATTCCCTGCCCGAGGCGGTGCGTGTCTTGTTGAAGAAGAACTGAATCGGCGGCGCTCAGTACAGCCCGAGCTGCCGCATCTTCAACCGGGCCAGCCCCAGCAGCGCATCGGTGAACGGCGTGGCGACCGCCGTCAGCTCGCCCAGTTCACGCACCACCGTCACCAGCGCATCAAGCTCCACGGATCGTCCGGCTTCCACGTCCTGCAGCATCGAGGTCTTGAACGCGCCGAGCTTCATCGTCACCGCATGCCGGTCTTCGGGGCTCTGCGTGATCTCGATGCCGATGCGGTGTCCGATTTCCTTGGCCTCGAGCATCACGGCCGAGATGAAGCCGCGCACGTGGTCGTCGCCCATGATCAGGTCGGTGGTGACGCCCGTGAGTGCGCTGATCGGGTTCACCGTCATGTTGCCCCACAGCTTGAACCACACGTCCTTCTGGATCTGCGGCGACAGCGTGGTGTCGATGCCGGTACTCTGCAGCAGATCGACCAGTTTCTTCACGCGCGGCGTGGCTTCGCCCGAAGGCTCGCCCACGATCAGCCCGTTGCCGAAGTGATGCCGCACCACGCCCGGCGCATCGAGCGAGCAGCTCGCGTGCACCACGCAGCCGATCACGTTGCGCGATGGAATGGCCCTGGCGATCGCGCCGTCGGGGTCCACCGCTGCAAGGCGGTGACCGGTGATGGCGCCGCCGAAGCCGCCTTCGAGGAACCACCATGGCACGCCGTTCATGGCCACCAGCACGAGGGTGTCGGGTCCGATCAGCGGGCCGATGCGTTCGGCCACGCCGGCCAGCGCCGGCGCCTTCACGGCGATGACCACCAGGTCCTGCACGCCGAGCGATTCGGGATCGGTCACCGCATTGACCGGCACGCGCGTGCGCACGTTGCCCCGCATCAGCGAAAGGCCACCCTGCTGCAGTGCCTCGAGCGTGGCGCCGCGCGCCACCACGTTGAGGCGTTCACCGGCCTGCGCCAGGCCGGCGCCGATCCATCCGCCGATTGCGCCGGCGCCGTAGATGCAGATCTTCATGTCAGTTCTTGTAGCTGGCGTCGATACGGTCGACCTGGCGCACCAGCGCATCGAACACGTCCTGCCCCGCGCCATGCTCGGGGCTGAACTGCAGCGCATCGCGCGTGCAGCGCTGCGCGATCTCCTCGCTCACCGGAATGGCCGCGCCCATCGAGAAGGTGGCCATCTGGATCTCGCAGGCGCGCTGCAGGGTCCAGAGAATCGCGAAGGTCTGCGGCAGCGTCCGCCCCCAGGCCAGCAGGCCGTGGTTGCGCAGGATCACGGCGTTGCGGTCGCCGATGCTCTTGAGCAGGCGCGGGCCCTCGTCGGCATGGATGGTGATGCCCTCGAAGTCGTGGTACGCCACCATGCCGTGCAACTGCGCGGTATAGAAGTTGGTCTGCTGCAGGCCGCCCTGCAGGCAGGCCACGGCCACGCCGGCCGTGGTGTGCGTGTGCATCACGCAGTGCGCGCCGGGCAGGCCGTCGTGGATGGCGGCATGCACCGTGAAGCCGGCCGGGTTCACCGGCCAGGTCGAACCGTCGAGCACCTTGCCCTGCAGGTCGATCTTCACCAGGTTGCCGGCCGTGACCTCGCTGTAGTGCAGCCCGAAGGGGTTGATGAGGAACTGCTTCTCTCCGCCCGTCACGCTGTCGGGCAGCCGCACCGTGATGTGGTTGTAGATCATCTCGGTCCAGCCCAGCATCGCGAACACGCGATAGCAGGCCGCAAGCTGTTCGCGCGCGGCGCGCTCGTCCGGATGGATCGAGGGATGGACAGGCGCCGACGGCGGCACGCGGGTGGCGAGTGTGTTCATTGCAGTTCCTTCATGCAGGTTTATCCCTCCGCGGTGAAGCCGACTTCCTTGACGATCGGCGCCCACTTGGCGGTGTCTTTCTTCAGCAGGTCGGTCAGCTCGCCGGGTGTGGAAGACATGGCTTCCAGCCCGAAGTTGCCGAGGCCTTCGATCACGTCCTTGTGCGCCAGCGCGGTCTTCATGGAGGCGTTCAGCCGCGCTACCAGCTCCGGCGAGGCCTTGGCGGGCAGGAAGAAGGCGAACCATTCGCTGTGCGCCATGTCCTGGATGCCCTGCTCGCCGAAGGTCGGCACGTCGGGCGCGAAGCGGCTGCGCTTGGCACCCGAGACGCCCAGGATGCGCACCTTGCCCGAGGCCAGGTGCTGTGTGATGTCGCCGATGGGCCCCGAGACGGCCGAGATGTTGCCGCCCAGCAGGTCCAGCATGGCCGGCTGCGTGCCGCGGTAGGCCGCATGCTTGAGCTCGACGCCGCCCTTCTTGCCCAGCAGCGCGCCGATGAAGTGCGGCGTGGAGCCCGCGGCCGGCGAACCGAAATTGGCGCCGGCCGGATTGGCCTTGGCCCAGGCCAGGAACTCGGGCACCGTCTTCACGCTGGCGGGCACCGAGGGGCCGACCGCAAAGCCGAAGTCGAAGATGCAGGCGATGCTGACCGGCGTGAGGTCGACCATCGGGTCGTACGGCAGCTTCTTGTAGATGTGCGGGTAGATCGTGAGGATGGAGGTGGGCGTCTGCAGGATGGTGGCGCCGTCGGCGGGCCGGCCCTTCACGTAGCTCACGGCGATCTGGCCGCCCGCGCCGGTGCGGTTTTCCACCACGGCCGACTTGGCGTAGTCGGGGCTGAGCTTCTGCGCGATGCGCCGGCAGGTGGTGTCCGAAGTGCCGCCGGCCGCAAAGCCGGTGACGATGGTGGCGGTTTCGAGCGAGGCTTGCGCGAAGGCGCGCTGGCCCAGGCTGGCAAGCAGCGCCGAGGCGCCGGTGGTCTGCAGCAGCTGGCGGCGGGTGAAGGTCATGGTCTGTCTCCGAGGGGTTGTTGGTTGCGTTTCACGACTCGTCGCGCAGCCAGGTGACTGCGCCCGAATGGGTCACGGCGCCTTGGTAGGCAGGGCGCACGGTGAGCGCGTATTTTTCCAGCAAGCCGCGGTGCGGGACCCCCGCGTTTACCTCACGTCGGGAGAGGCGCTGGGCAATTTCTTCCGCCGTCAGTTCCACCGAAATGCTGCGCGCCCCGGCCCGCGCATCGATGGCCACCATGTCGCCGTCCTGCAGCGCCGCAATCGGCCCGCCGTCGGCCGCTTCGGGCCCCGCATAGCCGATGCACAGGCCGCGCGTGGCGCCCGAGAAGCGTCCGTCGGTCAGCAGCGCCACCTTGTCGCCCATGCCCTGGCCGTAGAGCAGGGCGGTGATGCCCAGCATCTCGCGCATGCCGGGGCTGCCCCTGGGGCCTTCGTTGCGGATCACGATCACGTCGCCGGCTTGGTAGCGGCGGTTCTGCACCGCCGCCTGCGCGTCTTCCTCCGAATCGAAGACGCGCACCGGGCCGCGGTGCACCAGCGCCTGGAGGCCGGCGGTCTTGAGCAGCGCGCCGTCGGGGCAGAGGTTGCCCTTGAGCACGGCCAGCCCGCCGTCGCGCGTGATCGGGTTGCCGGCCGCGCGCACCACGCGGCCGTCGGGTGCCGCGGCATCGGTCAGTTCCTCGGCCAGCGTGCGGCCGGTGAAGGTGAGCGCATCGCCATGCACGAAGCCCTGCTCCATCAGCGTGCGAAGGATGACGCCCGCGCCGCCGATGTAGAACACGTCGCGCGCCAGGTACTGGCCGCCCGGGCGCAGGTCGGCGATGAGCGGCGTGCGCGCGAAGATCTCGGCCACGTCGTCCAGGTGGAACTTGATGCCGGCCTCGTGCGCGATGGCCGGCAGGTGCAGTGCGGCGTTGGTCGAGCCGCCCGTGGCCGAGACCACGGCGCAGGCGTTCTCGAGCGCCTTGCGCGTGACGATGTCGCGCGGCAGGGGGCTGTCGCCCATCACCGCCTTCATGAGGTTCTTCGCGGCGCGGCGCATCAGCGGCGCGCGTTCGCTGAACACCGCCGGCACCATGCTCGAGCCGATGGGCGCGAGGCCCAGCGCCTCGGACACCATGCCCATGGTGTTGGCTGTGAACTGGCCCGCGCAGGCGCCGGCCGTGGGCAGGCAGGCGCGGCTCATGGCGTCGAGCTCTTCGTGCGTGGCGGTGCCGGCCAGCACCTTGCCGATGGTCTCGTAGGTGTCGACCACGTTCAGGTCGCGGCCATCGGGCCCCGGCATCTGTCCCGGCAGCGCCGAGCCGCCATGCACGAACACGCTCGGCACGTTGCAGCGCACCATGCCCATCATCAGGCCCGGCAGGTTCTTGTCGCAGGCGCCGATGGCGAAGATGCCGTCCCACTGGTGGCCGCGCGTGGAGGCCTCGACGCTGTCGGCAATCAGCTCGCGCGAGATCAGCGAGAAGCGCATGCCCGAATGCGCCATGGTGAGCCCGTCGCTCACCGACACCACCGGGCATTCGTGCGGCGTGCCGCCGCCCGCGTAGATGCCGGTCTTGGCGTGCTGTGCCTGCTCGCGCAGGTTGAGGTTGCACGGGCTCATTTCGCCGCCGGTGTGGAACACGCCGATGTGCGGGCGCTCGATGTCCTCGTCGTCCTGCCCCAGCGCATGCAGGAAGCTGCGCGTGGTCGCGCGGATCGTGCCTTCGCGGATGGTGGCGGAGCGGAAGCGCTTGGGATCGGTCGGGGACGTCATGGCGCGGGGCAGATGGGTTTCAGTAGCCGCTGGGCGTCACGGCGCTCGCGGCGTTCTTGTATCTCGACGCCAGCTGCTTCGCCGCCGACGTGAGCAGGATGGTGTCCACGCCCACCGCCACGAACTGCGCGCCGGCGGCCAGCCACTTGCGCGCCTGCTCCTCGGTGGTCGACAGGATGCCCGGCGCCTTGCCGGCCTTGCGGATGCGCGCGATGGCGTCGGCGATCACGGCCTGCACCTCGGGATGGTTCGGCTGGCCCACGAAGCCCATCGAGGCCGACAGGTCGGCCGGCCCGATGAACACGCCGTCCACGCCCGGCGTGGCCGCGATGGCGTCGAGGTTTTTCATCGCTTCCACCGTCTCGGCCTGCACCAGCAGGCAGGTCTGCGCGTTGGCCTCATGCAGGTAGCCGGGGTAGGCCTGCCAGCGCGAGGCGCGCGCCAGTGCGCTGCCCATGCCGCGGATGCCTTCGGGTGGATAGCGCATGCCTTGCACCAGCCGCGCGGCCTGCTCGGCCGTGTCGACCATTGGCACCAGCAGCGTCTGCGCGCCGATGTCGAGGTACTGCTTGATCAGCGTGGTGTCGCCGGTCGGGATGCGCACGATCGGGTGCGAGCGCTCGGACTCGGGTTGCGCCGACCACGTGCTCGAGATGCCCTGCAGCTGCGCGAGCACCGAGCGCACGTCATTGGGCGCGTGCTCGCCGTCGACCAGCAGCCAGTCGAAACCGGTGCCGGCCAGGATCTCGGCCACGTAGCCGTCGGCCAGGCCGACCCAGAGGCCGATCTTCTGTTCGCCGGCCTGCATGGCCTGCTTGAAGGTGTTCAGGGGTGTTTGCATGGTGTGTCTTTTAGATGAGACGAAAGGCAATGCTGCCGAGGGGGCCGTAGTCGGCATGGAAGGTGTCGCCGGGCAGGGCGGTGGTCGGCCGGGTGAACGAGCCGCCCAGCACCACCTCCCCGGCTTCGAGGTGCTCGTCCCACGGCGCGAGCTTGTTCGCGAGCCAGGCCACGCCCGTGGCGGGGTGGTTGAGCACGGCCGCGGCCACGCCCGATTCCTCGATCACGCCGTTCTTGTAGAGCAGCGCGCTCACCCAGCGCAGGTCGACCGCGTCGGGCTTGACCGGCCGGCCGCCCATCACGATGCCGGCGTTGGCCGCGTTGTCGGCAATGGTGTCGAACACCTTGCGCGGCGCCTTGGTGTGGCGGTCGAACTGCTCGATGCGCGCGTCGATGATCTCGATGGCCGGCACCACGTAGTCGGTGGCGGCCAGCACGTCGAAGATGCTCACGTTCGGGCCCTGCAGCTTCTTGCCGAGCACGAAGGCCAGCTCCACCTCGATGCGCGGCGCGATGAAGCGCTTGAATGGAATGTCGCCGCCCTGCTCGAAGAACATGTCGTCGAGCAAGGTGCCGTAGTCGGGCTCGTCGATCTGGCTCGACTGCTGCATGGCGCGCGAGGTCAGGCCGATCTTGTGGCCCTTCACGACGCGGCCTTCAGCGATCTTCTGCCTGACCCATTCGCGCGAGATGGCATAGCCGTCCTCGATGGTCATCTCGGGAAAGCGCCTGGAGAAATGCTCGACCTGCACGCGCGATCTTTCGCTTTCGTGCAGTTCGGCCGCGAGCCTGGCGATGGTGTCGGCAGTGAGCATGGTGCTACTTGTTGAAAAGAGGATGCAGGTTGCTGTGCTTGCCGTCGTACACCTGGCCCGGGCTTTCGTCGATCTGCAGCGTGATGCCGATGTGGCGCTTGTCGAAGATCGGTTCGAAATGCGCGCGCACGTCGGCCAGCAGTTCGTCGCCGGCCTTTTTCTTCACGGCCTCCGAGCGCCCCGCGGCCATGCGGATGTTGAGGTACACGAAGGCGTAGTCGGCCTTGCCGTCGGCCACCGCGTAGTGCGCGGCGGGGTAGGCCAGCACGCGCGTGCCGCCGATGGGGAACACCGGCTTGCCGGCCTCGTCGCGCTGCGCGAGCATGGTGTCGGCCAGCGTGCGGCACAGCGCCGACATGTCGGTCTCGGCTTCGATGTTCGGGGTGTAGAGGATGACGAGATGGGGCATGGCGTGTGTTCAGGCGGTGTATTCGGACGGTGTGCTCAGACGGGAAGGGGCGTGACCGGGAAGATCGCGTTGATCTGCCCCGTGCCCGAGCTGCCGAAGTAGGGCGTGACCACCTCCACCGGCGCGGTGTAGCGGTCCCAGCCCAGCAGGCCCAGCAGCATCGCGGTGTCGTGCATGTCGCCTTCGCCCCAGCACTTCTCGGCGTACATCGGCAGCATGCCGACGAAGGCCTGCCAGTCGCCGGCCTTCCACAGCTCGACCACGCGGCGGTCCACCTGCTCGAGGAAGGGGTCGTACACCTTGTGCATGAACTCCGGCGCGTGGCCGTTGTCGGCAAAGTGATGCGAGAGCGAACCGCTCGCGAACACCGCCACCGTGCCCTCGTAGCGCTCCTCGATCGCGCGGCGCACCGCCAGGCCGAAGCGGCCCGACTCGGTGAGGTCGTGCCAGTCGCACCAGCCGCTGATGCTGATGACCTTGTAGTGCTGGTCGGCGTTCATGTAGCGCATCGGCACCAGCGTGCCGTACTCGAGTCCGAGCGTGGTGTCGCTGTGCGCGCGGCTCTTCACGCCCATCTCGTTGGCCATGTCGGCGATCAGGTGGCCCAGCGCCGGGTTGCCCGGGTAGGCGTAGGGCATGTTCTTGATGAAATGCGGCAGCTCGTTGCTGGTGTAGGTGCCGCCGAACTTCGGGCCGCAGTTGATGTGGTATTCGCTGTTGACCTGCCAGTGCACGTCGAACACCACGATGGTGTCCACGCCGAGCGTGCGGCAGCGCCGGTCGATCTCCTTGTGGCCGTTGATTGCGGCCTCGCGGCAGCCGAAGTTCGGTCCCGGGAATTCCGAGAGGTACATCGACGGCACGTGCGTGATCTTGGCAGCGAGTGCGAGCGTTCCCATGGTCAGGCTCCCCAGTGCGGAATGTGGTGCGAGCCCATCGACACCGCAACGTTCTTCGGTTCGCAGAACACCTCGTAGCTCCAGGTGCCGCCCTCGCGGCCCGTGCCCGAGGCCTTGGTGCCGCCGAAGGGCTGGCGCAGGTCGCGCACGTTCTGGCTGTTGACGAAGCACATGCCGGCTTCTACGGCAGCGGCCACGCGATGCGCCTTCCCGATGTTCTCGGTCCACACGTAGCTGCTCAGGCCGTAGGGGATGTCGTTGGCGAGTTCGATGGCGTGCGCCTCGTCCTTGAACGGGATCAGGCAGGCGACCGGGCCGAAGATCTCGTCCTGCGCGATCTTCATGCGGTTGTCGACGTCGGCAAAGACGGTGGGCATCACGTAGTTGCCCTTCTTCACACGGTCCGGCAGGTTCGATGGCGCCTCGAGGCCGCCGCACAGCAGCGTCGCGCCTTCCTTCGGGCCGAGTTCGATGTAGCTGCGCACCTTGGCCAGATGCGCCTGCGAAATCATCGGCCCGACGATGGTCTTCTCGTCGAGCGGGTCGCCCACGGTGATGCGCCTGGCGCGCTCGGCGAACTTCGCGGCGAAGTCGGCGTAGATCGACTGCTGCACCAGGATGCGCGAGCCGGCGGTGCAGCGCTCGCCGTTGTTGCTGAAGATCATGAACACGGCCGCGTCGAGCGCGCGGTCGAGGTCGGCGTCCTCGAAGATCACGAACGGGCTCTTGCCGCCGAGTTCCATGCTGAACTTCTTCAGGCCCGCGCTCTTCACGATGCGGTTGCCCGTGGCGGTGGAGCCGGTGAACGAAATCGCGCGCACGTCGGGGTGCGCCACCAGCGGCTCGCCGGCCTCCTTGCCGTAGCCGTGCACCAGGTTCAGCACGCCGGGCGGGATGCCCGCTTCGAGCGCCAGCTCGCCCAGCCGTGCGGCCGTGAGCGGCGAGAGCTCGCTCATCTTCAGCACCGCCGTGTTGCCGAAGGCCAGGCAGGGCGCGACCTTCCAGGTGGCCGTCATGAAGGGCACGTTCCACGGACTGATCAGCGCGCACACGCCCACCGGGTGGAACAGCGTGTAGTTCAGGTGCGTGGGCGTGGGGTAGGTGTGGCCGTCGACGCGCGTGCACATCTCGGCGAAGTAGTAGAAGTTGTCGGCCGCGCGCGGGATCAGCTGCTTGCCGGTCTGTGCGATGACCTGGCCGCAGTCGTCGGTCTCGGTCTGCGCGATCTCGGGCACGTGCTTGGCGATCAGGTCGCCGAGCTTGCGGATCAGCTTGGCGCGCTCGGGCGCGGGCAGGCCGGCCCACTTCGGGAAGGCCTCCTTGGCGGCGGCCACGGCCGCGTTCACTTCGGCCTCGCCGCCGGAGGCGACTTCGGCCAGCACCTCCTGCGTGGCGGGGTTGACGGTTTCGAAGTAGTCCTTGCCGGCGACGCGCTGGCCGGCGATCAGGTGATCGACTCTCATGCTTTTCCTTGGATGGTGTTGATCAGCGCGCCGACGCGCTCGATCTCGCAGATGACCACGTCGCCCGGCTTGCAATCGACGACCCCGTCGGGCGTGCCCGTGAGGATCAGGTCGCCCGGCGACAGCGTCATGAAGCGGCTGAAGTACTCGACGAGGAAGGGCGCATCGAAGATCATGTCGCGCGTGTTGCCCTGCTGCGTGACGGTGCCGTTCACCGTGGTCTTCAATGCGAGCGCCATCGGATCGGGCACGTCGGCCGCATCGACGAACCAGGGCCCCAGCGGCGTGCAGGTGTCGCGGTTCTTCACGCGCAGGTTGGGGCGGTACCAGTTCTCGAGGTAGTCGCGAATGGCGTAGTCGTTGGCGACCGAGTAGCCGCCGATGAAGTCGTAGGCGTCGGCCCGCTTCACGTTCTTCGCGGTCTTGCCGATCACGATGGCGAGTTCGCACTCGTAGTGCATGAACTGCACGCCGGCCGGCCGGTGCGTGAACTGGCGGTGGCCGATCAGCGTGCTCTGGCCCTTGACGAACACCAGCGGTTCCTCGGGCGCCTTGAACTCGAGTTCCTTCGCATGGTCGGCATAGTTGAGGCCGAGCGCGAGGATGGTGCGCGGGCGCGGCGTGGGCGCGAGCGGCGGCAGCCACGTGAGCTGTTCCTGCGGCACGATGCGGCCGTCGTCCAGCCGCACGGCGGCATCAGGCTGGCCGTTGAATTCGTGCGCGGTGCCAGTGTGCTCGCGGCCTTCGAAGATGACGCGTGCGTGCTTCATGCGGCGGCCTCCTGCACCAGCGTGTTGCGGAGGGTTTCGAACCCGGGCGCGGAGATCTCGATGCGGTCGCCCGCACGCGCCAGCGGCCGGCCGGCATCGCAGCCCAGCATCAGCACGTCGCCATGCGCGAGCGTCATGAACTCGCCCACGTCGGTGAGCAGCTGCTGCGCCGGACGCACGAGCTGCGAGAAGTCGATCGACTGCTTCAACGCGCCGTTGATGCGCACCTCGACGCGAAAGCCCGCGGGGTCGGCCACCTCCTGCGCATCGCGCAGCGCCGGGCCGACGCCAAGGAACCCGTCGACGCACTTGAACTTCACCGGCGGGCGGAAGAAGCTCGGATGCGGAATCGAGAGGTCGTTCATCAGCACGAAGCCTTCCACGTCGCCCTCGGCGCCGATCACCATGCCGATGCTCGCGCCGATCTCCACCTCCGGCACGGACGAGGGCACCGTGATGGCGCTGCCGTGCGGGCTCCAGGTGTTGGCGGTCTTCACGTAGAGCACGGGTGCCTTCGGCGGTGCCTTGTACGGTGGCTGAGTCATCTGCGGCGCGAGCGCATCGAGCTCGGCGCGGAAGTTCAGCAGCGTGCCGTAGACCGTGCCGGTCGGCAGGAAAGGGGAGGGGGTCATTCGGGCTGCTCCAGCGCGATCAGTTCGTCCAGCAGTCCATACAGCTGCGTCAGTTTGGTCTTGCCCAGCGACTGCTCCAGCCACTGGTAGTGCGACTCGATGCTCGAGGACAGCTTCTTCACCAGCTTCATACCGTGCGCTGTGGCCTCGACCACGGTGCGGCGCTGGTCCTCGGGGTCGCGGCTGCGGGTGATGAGGTCGTCGCGCTCCATGCGTGCGAGCACGCCGGTGAGGCTGGGCCCGAGGATGAATGCCTCGCGCGCCACCCGGCCGGTTTCCACCGCGCCATGCTCGCCGAGCACGCGCAGCACGCGCCACTGCTGGTCGGACAAGGCGTGCTCGCGCAGGCTGGGCCGCGTGTGGGCCATGACGGCTTCGCGCGCCTGCAGCAGAAGGCGCGGGAGGTTGCGGTGGGTGAAGGTGCTGGCCACGGGATGCGTCTTGCAGATTATTTAATATATTAAATGATCCGTTGTGGAGAGGCCAGCGGGCAACCGGGAAAACCCGCATCGGGTGCGAAGTGGAGCGATCGGGGACCGCTACCTGTACTTGATGTCCTCGTACTCCCAGAAGAACTTCCTGCGCAGACATTCGAGCGACTCGTTCCATGTCGATCGTTCGCAGGACGCCACTCTTCTCGCCAGCGTTTCGCGCACCTCGTTCCAGTCGTAGTGGTCGACAACGACCAGTGCGTCCGTCACAAAGGTCTTTGCCCTTTCTTGCATGGCCGAGAAGAACTTCAGCATCTCGCCTTTGTGGTGCGCTTCCAGGCCCTCCGGTGTCGCGAGAAGCAGCTGAAAGATGTGGGCACCCGGCACGCCCGCTTCGCCGATCTCCAGTTCAAGCATCTCGTAGACATCGGCGGGCGAGGCGGGGTGCCATGCGCGCAGGTCCTCGATGTCAACGCCCTGGAGGCTACGGATTTCAAGGCGCATCGTCATTTTCAAGGCTCCACATCGACGTGAACGTTCGCTTGGTAGGGGCGCGTCGCCCCTGGCGCTATCGGTCCCTTGACCGGATCTCGATCCTCGAAATTCACCTGCCAGCCGGTCATGGAGTAGGGTTGTTTGCTGTCCGGATGAATATTCTTCCCCTGGTCGGTCGGTTTCCGGCTGGGGCCACGCACCTTTCGACAGCCGTCTGCGGATCTCAGCAGCCACACTCCCTTTATCGTCGTTTCCTTGAAGCCCGGGCCTACGAATTCTTCCGCCAGTTCACGAGCTTCCGCCTGTGTCAGGCGTGCAGTGATCTGCGCGTTGTAGCTCTTGCCCGAGGCATGCCGCTTCTTGGAAAGCCCTCTGATCTTATTCAGCCGGGCCCGTTGCCGCTTCGACAGGCATCGGAGGCCCAGCGGGTCGATCCAGCCCAGCGCGTTCGGGGCGAACTGGTAGAAGTTCTCTCCTCCAGCCAGGCCAATGGGGTCCTGACTGATGAAGGCGCCAATGTGCGGGTCGTAGTACCTGTTCCTGTTGTAGTGGAGACCTGACTCTTCGTCGAGGTACTGCCCCTGGAGGCGGATCGGGTTGCTGATTCTCCCGACGCGATCCTCAATGGATTCGCCCCAGCCCGTGGGTCTGGCGGACCAGATCACTTCACCCGACGCGTCGGTCAGGCGGCTGGGCGTGCCGTTGGGTTCGACGTGGTAGTGGGCGACGCACTTCGCCGGCTGCCGCGATGGGTCGGAAGCCGCATCGACGAGGCCGTCGATCAGGGCGAGCGGCACATGGGTCCCTGGGTAGAACAGGTACTCGCGCAGGCGCTCGCATGGCACCTGGGGGCCATGCCGATGCCGCGTACGCCTACGGTGCAACGCCGCAACTTCGCCGTTCTCCTGAAGCGCCGTTTGTTGGCCATGGGGCTGGCGCACTTCGCCCAGCAACGCATCCCCGTCCCAGAAAAACCAGATCGTGTGCGACGCGCTGCGTTTGAACACGCGGCGGCCCATGCTGTCGTATCCATAGTGAGTAACGCTGTTGCCGCGGCGGCTTTCGATCAACCGGTGGTTGGCATCCCAAACCATTTCAAGGTCGTCCGGTGACGCCTGTTCCGGGTGGCCCTGGCGGACGAGATCGCCTGCCCGGTCGAAAACGTAGTGCACGCCGTCACAGGTGCCTTCTCGTGTCCACTGCTCCTTGCTTCCTTCCGCGCCTCCGGAGGAACTGCGTGCTGGTGTCCGGCGGACTGAAGTTCGCAGGCGGTCGCTTGCCGCGTCATGCGGAAAGTGCCTGGCCTTTCCTGCGGGATCGATATGCTGCAGCAGGCGGCCCAACACGTCGTAGCCATACTCGTCGCTGCCGGCGTCGCTGTCGCGCCGGCGGGTGAGGTTTCCTGTGCGGTCGTAGTCATACTGGGTGCTGAACAGCGGCGCTGCATCCCTGAGTACTGTCTGCGCCGTCAGTTGGTCATGCGCGTCGTAGCGGGCTTGGCGCACGACGTGTTCGCTCAACCGTTCCCGCGCGATTCGGCCGAGGACATCGCGCTCGATGAGAATCGGCACCTCGTCGTTGATGCCGACCGTCACCACCTGATCGCGCGCGTCATGATCCATGGTCACGCGATTGCCAGCCGAGGTTTCCCGCAGGGTGCAGTTGCCTGCCTCATCGTATCGGTAGGTGATGCGAAACCCGTTCTGCGACTCTTCCAGCAGGCGGCCGGCGGTGTCGAACCGGCGCCGAACGTGCGCAGCGCTGTTGCGCATCTCGACCAGCTGTCCGCTGCGGTCATAGGAAAAATTCTCCTCCAGCTGAGAGCCGGCGTGCAGCGGATCGCCCAAGGTCTTGCGCGTGATGCGGCCCATCTTGTCGGTCGCAAAGGTGATGCGTTGCCCGAGCGGGTCCACCGTGCTGCCCAGATGGCCGGCAGCGTTGTATTCGTAGTGGCGCGATTGGCCCCAGAAATCGACTTCCTCGACGACGCGCCCCAGCGCATCGCGCCGCAATGCATAGCGCTCGCCCCGCTGATTGGTTAGGCCGACGAGCTGTTCTTCGGTGTCGTAGTGGTAATGCAAGACATGGCCGTCGGGCAGGATGCGCCGGCTGACTTCGCCCAGGCCCACGTACTCCACGCGTGTTTCTGCGCCGGCTTCGTCGACGTGGAGGACCAGTTGGTCTTCGGCGTCGTAGCCATACTGGATCTGCAAGCCATCGGGGTGCTCGATGCGCAGCAGCCGCCCTTTGGCGTCGCACCGGTAGCGCCTCTTCTGGCCCAGCGCGTCGGTCTGGCTCAGAAGCCGGCCCAGCGCATCGTGCTCATAGTGGCTGGTGTGACCCAGCGAATCGGTCAGGCTGTCCAACTGGCCATGCCGGCTGTAGCGCAGCTGCGTGATTGCGCCGCGCGCATTGACGTGGCGTACCAACTGGCCATGGCGGTCGTGCTCGAAGCGAGTGACGGCGCCGAGCGGGTCGCTCTGGCTGAGCGGCAGCCCGCACGCGTCCCACGCCGACTGCCAGCGGTGGCCCAGCGGATCGACCACGGCGAGCAGCCGGTCGTCGTCGTCGTACTCGCAGCCGATGGTGCTGCCGTCGGCTTGTCGCAGGTTCAGCAAATTTCCTCGCGCGTCGTAGCTGAAGCCGGTGCGCAGTCCTTCTGGCTCGGTGACCGCCACGGTCCGCCCCACATCGTCGTACTCAAAGGTCGTCACGCCATCCAAAGGGTCGATCTCGGCCAGCGGCAGCCCCGCCTCGTCGAACTTGACCACCGTGAGATGCCCGAGCGAGTTGGTGACCTCGGTCTGCCGCAGCGCCGCGTTGTAAGCGAAGCGGTAGTCATGCAGCCCGCCGTCGCCCCAGGCGTGCACCACCCGCCACTGCTCGTCGTACGCGTAGTGGAAGGACAGGCCCGTGCGATCCGTGTGGCGCGCCATGCGGTGCTGCAGGTACGCGAATTCGCGCGCAGCGCCCAGCGCGTCGATGGCCGCCAGCAGGTCGCCGTCGGCATGGCGGTAGCGCACCAGCGGATGCTCCTGTCCGGTGGCCGGGTCGCGCAGTGCCATGGACTCGATGTATCCGCTGCGCGACTGCACCTCGATGCTGCGGCCCGGCAGGCCGTCCATGCCGCTTTCGGCGATGCGCACCAGATCGCCGCCTTGGCGCACGAAGCGCCAGTGGTTGCCACAGGCATCCTCGATGCGCGTGATGGGCAGGGGCGTGGCCTGCAGCGCTCCTTCGGGCGACAGCGCCTCCTCGAAGTGGTAGCGCAGGCCGTCTTTGAAGCGCACCACCAGTTCGCCGCCCTGGCGCATCAGCCGCGCCCCGTCCACCACGTCGAGCACCTGCTGTCCCTCGGCCTGCGGCAGCGCAGGGAACAGCGCGAACTCTTCCGGTCCCTGCAGGCTGAGCAGGCCGTCGGCTTCCACCATCAGGCGCACATCCGCCGGGGTCTGCCAGCCCCGGCCGCAGTGGCCGTCCAGGCTGTGGTCGCGCGATGCATAGACGCGCGTCCAGCTCAGCGGCAGGCGCCCCGGAATGCTGAAGTCCTCGTGCGTCACCGAGACGCTGCCATCGCGAATGTCCACCGGCTCGGCGCGCAGCACCTGGCACTTGAGGAAGCCCGGCGGCATGTTCTTGAACACGCGCCGTGCGACGCGCGTGTAGGCCCGGCCCAGCGCCTTGAACAGCCCGCGCTGGATCATCGCGCCCCACGAGATGGTCGGCGGCCCGCCCACGAAAACCTGCGGTGGAATGGCGACGTTGAAGGTGGTCGGCAGCATCAGGCTCAGCCGCTGGGGCTTGACCGCCTTCTTCTTGCGCAACGGCGGCACCAGGCCCACGACGTTGCAGGCCAGCACCGGCACGCTGATGCGCGAGAAGGGCTCGCCGTCGGCCAGCACGATGCGACTGCCCATGAAAAGCTCGTCCTCGAACTGCGGGCCGCCGGGCCCCTTGATCACCGGCATGGGGGCGCCGACGAGGATGTGGAAGTCCACGCCGCCCGTGCCGGCGTTGGCCCGGCGCACGCCCGCCACCTCGACGGTGGCGCCGAGCGGAAAGGGGATGCTCGCGGGCATCTCGCCGCCGCCGGCCGGCGCGCCCGGTGGCGCCGGAACCTCGGGGGCGGCGGTGCTTTCGCCGATGGTGTCCAGGCCCGCCTGCATGGCGCCGTCCACGGCCGTCATGCCTTTCACGATCGGGTTTTCGGGCGAGACCTGGATGGTCGGCAGGTAGTCGAACGGGTCCATCACGATGCCGATGTGCACCGTGGGCCACACGCCGGGCGGCGCCAGGTAGGTGTGGGCATCGATGCCCAGCTGGGGGTCGAAGTGCTTGGCCGCGAAGAACAAGGGGCTTTCTCTCCGGAGTGTGGGGGCGGCGCGACTCAGGCTGCCTCGACGAAGGGCTGCGGATCGGGCAGGCGGGTGAACGCGGGCGGCTCCCGCCATTCGTCGACGCCCTGGTCCAGCGGATGGCTCACGTGCGGCAGCCCGCTCCAGGCCGGGTCGAGCCACTGTCGGCCCAGGGCGATGACGGTGCGGAACACCTCCTCGCCGCCCTGGACCCGCTTTTCGCGCTCGCGCAGCTGGGTCTGGAACGCCTGCTCGTAGCGCTGCGCCAGCTGTGCCTCGATGGCGTCGATCGCAGGCCGTGGCGGCCGGTCGCCCAGCCGATGGCCGGCCAGGTCCGCTTCGACCGCGGATGCGCGCGCGTCGCGTTCGTAGCTGTCGGCGCAGCGCGCGATGCGCTCGCAGCGCCTGGGGTCCTGCATCACGAGCATGTCGTGGAGCAGCTGCGGCACGGTGCTGTGGGGGCGGTCGGCGTCGGCCATGGCGCGTGCCTCGCGGATGCCGGCCAGCGCCGAGGCCCACGCCCGGTCGCGGTCGCCGGCGCCGCGCCAGGCCTGGGCCGCGGCGCGGTGGCCTTCGACGGCGAACATGCTGTGGGGCACGCGGCGGGCGGCTTCGGCGGCCTGCTCGAACGCATGGGCGGCCTGCTTCATGTCGCCCGCCGCGGCCCAGGCCCCGCCTTCGGCCATCCAGCCTTGCATGAACAGCGTGGCGCCCATGGGGTTGCCGGCCTGCGCCGCCTCGGCCGCTGCGTCGCGGGCCCGGCGGTAGCGCGTGATCGATGCGCCGAAGTCGCGCGCCTGTAGCCAGGCGCCGCCCACCATCATGTCCAGCACGGCGCGCTGGTCGGCCCAGCCGTTGCGCGTGGCCAGCCGCAGGGCGCGTTCGCCCGCGGCCTCCACCCCGGCCGCGTCGCCCTGGCGCAGCAGCGACAGCATGTCGGCATAGAGTTGGCGAAAGAGGGCCACGCCGCTGCCCCCGCCGCCGCTCTGGGCGGCGATCTCGCGCGCGGCCTCGAGGATGTCCAGCGGCGCATCGACCACGCGCATCGCGCCCGCATGCCGCTCCACCAGCGGCTGCCAGGCGCGCGAGTCGCCGTCGTCCACCAGCACCAGCCGCAGCAGGCCGGCTTCCTGCGGCGGCACGGGCGTCTGCATCGCCGCATCGAACCAGCGCTCGAAGCAGTCCGCGTCGCTCACGCTGCCGGGCTGCAGCACGACGGACATGCGCTGGCAGCGCAGGTGCCGCGCCAGCGAACAGCCGGTTTCCACGAAGCCGGCGGCGCTGTCCCAGCCGGGCCGGTCCTCTTCGTCCCAGCGGTCCGCGACACCCTGCTTCACGAGCTGCGGCCGGTTGTGCCTGTAGGTGTCGATCAACTGCTGCCGCAGTTCGCGGCTGTAGCGAAAACCGGTCTCGAAGGCCGTGTCCAGCCGCAGGAAGAGATCGGGCGTGCTGTATTCGCTGTCGACCATCTGGAGGGTGAAGAAGGCCTCCAGCATGCGCTGCGAGTCGGGTGGCGCGCGCAGCACGATGGCGCGCAGGGCCGCGTCGTCGGTGCGCTCCCACCACAGGTCGTGCAGCTGCGCCATGCGCTTCTCGACGGGGTTGCGTGTCGACACGGCGGCCTCAGCAGTTCAGGAAGATCTTGGTGCCGTTGACCGTGACGCCGGCGTCGTCCAGCATCAGGGTCGCGCTGCCGGCGCGCAGCACGATGCGCCCGGGCGTGACCTCCACCGTCGTGCCCTCGACGTCGAGCACCACGCTGGTCGGGCTCGCGTGCGTCATGGCGCCGGAGGAAAAAGCGTCCAGCGTGCCGCCCTCGGCGCTCACGCCGACGTTGGTCGAGGCCACGGCGGAGAAGTCCCCGCCTTGCGCGAACAGGCCCATGTTGAGGGCGGCCGTTCCATAGATGTTGGCGGCCGAGCTGGTCAGGGAGAGGTCGCCTTGCGAAGTGGCCGAGGCCGGGCCGGCCGGCACGTTCAGCGCCATCGCGTCGTTGTACGTGCCGATGTGCGACTTGGCGGAAACCTGGTAGGCCTGGCCGATGGTGGTGGTCTGCCCGAGGGCGACGTTCCAGCTGTCGGTGTCCTGGGCCGTGACGGTGCGGGCCTGCGTCACCGTCAGCGAATCCGTGCCCGTGACCGACGTGTTCTGGTTGCCGCTGACGCTGGCGGTGCGGTTGGCCTGGGCGGTGTGGGTCTGGTCGCCCGTGACAGTGAGGGCCTCGGTGCCGGTGACCGAGTGGCTGCGGTTGGACTTGACGGTGACCGTCTCGTCGCCGTCCACCGTCTCGGCTCGCTTGCCGTGGACCGTGATCGTCTCGTTGCGGTCGACGGTTTCCGTGCGGTCGTTCTTGATGTGATTGGTTTCGTCGTGGTCGACGGTCTTGGTGCGGTCGCGGCCCACCGTGTGCATCTCGTCGTTCTCGACCTCGATCAGCTGGTCCTTCTCCGCATGCAGCCAGAGTTGCTCTTCGCCCTTCTTGTCCTCGAAGCGAAGGGCATTCGCGTTCTCGCCGGTCCCGCCTTCGGAGCTGCGCGACAGCAGGCCGCTTTGCGTGGCATTTGCCGGCAGCTCCCACGGCGGCATGTTGTCCGCGTTGTAGACGCGGCCGGTGATGATCGGCCGGTCCGGGTCGCCGTACTCGAAGTCGACCACCACCTCCTGGCCGATGCGCGGAATCTGCATGCCCCCGAAGTTGGTGCCGGCCCACGGCGAGGACACCCGGACCCAGCACGAGCTGCTTTCGTCCTTGGTGCAGTAGCGGTTCCAGTGAAAGCCGAGCTTCACGCGCCCGTACTGGTCGGTCCAGATCTCGCGGCCCGCGGGGCCGGTGACCACCGCGGTCTGCGGCCCGGTGGTGCGCGGCTTGGTCGCGTCCGGGGTCGCGCGGAAGACGTTGCTCGCCGGGATGACCTCGAACTCGACGTTGCACTGGAACTCTTCCTGCCCCGTCGTGTCGCCCGCCTCCTGCAGGGACAGGCGTGCCGCGGTGACGAGGTAGTCGGCGTTCGCGCTGTCCTGCGGATGATCGACCAGCGTGAAGCGATGGCCGGCCGCCACGCCCCGCAGGTTGCCCGCGCCGCTGGCGACCTGCCCCGGCGCGCCGGCTTCTTCCATGCGTGCACGTGCGAGCTGTTCGCCCTCGGATTCCACGGCGTAGTTCCCGGGCCACGCGAACACTTCCCGCGTGCTGTGCTGCGTGCGCCGCGGCATGGCCCGGGTCTGCGTGAGGTCCGCCTTCGGTCGCGTGAAGTCGAAGTCGCCCGTGACCCACTTGCCGCTTTGCAGGCCTTCGGCCAGCCGGAAACGATGGCAATGCTCCTCGTTGGACGATGCCTGCATGGCACTGAAAGGAACCTGCTCGTAGCCGCCTGCCGGGAAGGGCCGGTGCGACTGCATGTCGTCGACGATCACCATCGTGTGGCTGGACTCGTCATGCTCGAAGTAGTAGTACAGGCCCCACTCGTGCAGCAGACGGCTGACGAAGTCGTAGTCCGTCTCGCCGTACTGGACCACGAACTCGCGCGCGGGATAGCTGCCCGTGGCCCGGACCGAAAGCGCAAAGCCGTACGCGCCGAGCACTTCGCCGACCGTGTCGAGCACGCTGTTGTTCTGGAAGATCCTGAAATCCCGCGTTCGCTGCGCCAGGCTCAGCCAGGGCTCGATGACGACCTCGTAGAGCGCGCGCCTGCTCTCCAGGCGCAGGAAGCGGGCGCGTGTCACCAGGCCGGAGATGTGGCGCTCCTGCCCCGCCCCGCCAGTGCGTCCGTCGAGCAGGACGTGCACGCTGAACTCCTCGCCGATCAGGGGCTTGAGCTTGACGTTCGCCGCCGAGCGCGCGTCGATGTCCGGCGACTCCGGCGTGGTCAGCGTGATGGTGTAGCTGTAAGGACGGCTGAGGGCTTCTTCCCCCTCCAACCGCATCGGTTCAAGTGCATCCATGCCTGCGAACGTGGGCATGGCGCTGGAAGTTGCGGCGAGCTTGCGGCCGCGGTTGAAGGCGGACATGGCGTTGAGACTCCCTGGATTGGGCCCATGGGTGCGCAAAGGACCCGGGCCCCGCTTCTTTTTCCGAGCGTGTTCGGAAAAGTCTCCGTCTACGCCAAGCGGGGCTGCGTTTCTGAACGTTACGCCGTTGCGGCGGGGTGCCGGCGCATGCAATTGCACCCGTTCCCCATGCTGCAGGGCGTACGCGCCGGTTTCACGACATTTCTCTGGCTGGTAGCCGTTTCGCTTCTTGCGTCTCCCTACACTTCGGCATGGCCAAGGAAAAATCCCTCTTCGTCTGCAGCGAATGCGGCGGCACCAGCCCCAAGTGGCTCGGCAAATGCCCGAGCTGCGGCGCCTGGAACACTCTCATCGAACAGGTGGCGGGCAGCAGCGGCCCGGCCAACAACCGTTTCGGCACGCAGTACGCCGCGCTCGCGGGCGTGTCCGAACTCGCCACGCTGTCGGAAATAGAAGCGACCGACGTCGCACGCACGCCCACCGGGCTCGACGAGCTCGACCGCGTGCTGGGCGGCGGCATCGTGTCGGGCGGCGTCACGCTGATCGGCGGCGACCCGGGCATCGGCAAGTCGACGCTGCTGCTGCAGGCCGTCGATGCGCTGCAGCGCGCGGGGCAGAACGCGCTCTACGTGACCGGCGAGGAAAGCGGCGCGCAGGTGTCGCTGCGCTCCAGGCGGCTCGGTCTGGACCACTCGCAGGTGCAGGTGCTGGCCGAGATCCAGCTGGAGAAGATCATCGCCACGCTCGACGCGACGCGCCCGGCCATCGCGGTGATCGACTCGATCCAGACGGTGTACTCCGACCAGCTCACCTCCGCGCCGGGCTCGGTGGCCCAGGTGCGCGAATGCGCGGCCCACCTCACGCGCTTTGCCAAGACCAGCGGCACGGCCGTGGTGCTGGTGGGCCACGTCACCAAGGAGGGCGCGCTCGCGGGCCCGCGCGTGCTCGAGCACATGGTCGACACGGTGCTGTACTTCGAGGGCGACACGCATTCGAGCTTCCGCCTCGTGCGCGCCATCAAGAACCGCTTCGGCGCCGTGAACGAGATCGGCGTGTTCGCGATGACCGAGCGCGGCCTGAAGGGCGTGACCAATCCGAGCGCGATCTTCCTGAGCCAGCATGCGGAGCCGGTGCCCGGCAGCGTGGTGCTGGTCACGCTCGAGGGCACGCGGCCGATGCTGGTGGAGATCCAGGCGCTGGTCGACAACGGCGGGCCGAGCCCGCGCCGCCTCTCGGTGGGCCTGGACCGCGACCGGCTCGCGATGCTGCTGGCCGTGCTGCACCGCCATGCGGGCGTGGCCTGCATGGACCAGGACGTGTTCGTGAACGCGGTGGGCGGGGTGCGCATCAGCGAGCCGGCGGCGGACCTGGCCGTGATGCTCGCCATCACGTCGAGCCTGCGTGGCAAGCCGCTGCCCAGGGGATTCATCGCATTCGGTGAAGTCGGCCTTGCGGGCGAAGTGCGCCCCGCGCCGCGTGGACAGGAGCGCCTGCGCGAAGCGGCCAAGCTGGGCTTCAGCGTGGCCGTGGTGCCCAAGGCGAATGCGCCGCGCAAGGGCACGAAAGAGATCGAAGGGTTGACTATCCATGCCGTCGAACGCATCGAAGAGGCGATGGACGTGGTTCGCCGCCTCGATTGATTGACCGGTTGCCAGGAAAAAAATGCCCGGCGCGCCAGGGGCGCGCCGGGCGATCCTCCCTGTTCCCACGATGTGTGTCATGTTGTGCTGGCAACCTCGGTTGCCTCTCCCTGAAGCCGGTTCCGTCGGCCCGTGCGGTGAAATGTGCCTGCTGGAGCCGGGACTCAAGGCACTTTTCGAGGCGAGTACCGTCTTGCGCGCCTGGCGGTAGCCAGGGCGGCTACCGCACGAGGCGAGAATGCGCCCCATGAATTTCCAGAAAATACTGGTGCCCGTGGGCGGCATCGTTCTTCTCGGCCTGGCGTGGCGCAGCTACGGCTGGGCCGGCGTGGCGCTGACCGGCGGCGCGATCGTGATGTTCCTGCTGCTGCACTTCAACCGCGCGATGCAGGTGCTCAAGCGGGCTGCCGACCGGCCGGTGGGCTATGTGGCAAGCGCGGTGATGCTCAATGCCAAGCTCAAGCAGGGCGCGACGCTGATGCACGCCATTGCAATGACGCGCGCCCTGGGCGAACTGCGCTCGCCCAAGGACGAGCAGCCCGAGCTCTACCGCTGGACCGATACGGGCGGCTCGTATGTCGACGCCGTGTTCAACGGCGGCAAGCTGCAGAGCTGGACGTTGACGCGGCCCGAAGCGGCGCCCGACGACGACAGCACGCAGAACCCCGCGGCCTGATCAGCCCGCGTCCGCCTTGCGCCGCGGCTGGCGCCACGGCGGATTCGCCTTCGCATGGTGGCGCGCTTCCTTCACGAACTCGGTGCACACGTGCGTCATGAGGTCGGCCGAGCGGTAGACCAGGAACACGTCGAAGTCCGGCAGCGCATCGGTGATCGGCAGCTTCTCCAGCAGGTCGGGCTGCAGCCGCAGCGGCCCCGCGCCGTGGAAGACGAAATCCGACCACATGCTGATCAGGTCGGTCTGGGTGGCCAGCTGCAGGCCCAGCAGGTTCGAGGCGCTGTGCACCATGCGCCTGGGCATGTCGAACCCGTGCATGCGCATCGTGCTCACCAGCGGGCTGCCGGCGTCGTCGACGGGGTCGAGCACCAGCCAGTCGGCGTCGAGCAGCGGCTGCAGCTTGCGCACGCGCCGCAGCGGATGGCCGGCGCGCACACTGAGATGCATCGCCACTGAAAAAAGCGGCTCCCACTGGAAGGCGCCGGTGCCCGGCCCGTTGCAGGTGGAGATCAGCCCCAGGTCGAGCCGGCCCTCGCGCAGGCCTTCGAAGATCTGCTGCGGCCGCAGCTCGAAGCCGCGCAGCGCCACATTGGGAAAGCGCTGGCGGAACGAGGCCATCGCATCGGGCAGCGGCCCGCTCGACGCTACCGCGGTGAAGCCGATGTTGAGCTGCGCCTCGTCGTGCCCGCGGATCGCCTCGATGTCTTCCAGCGCATGCCGCAGCTCCTGCTCGACCAGGCTCGCGCGCTTGACCAGTGCCACGCCGTAGGGGGTAAGGCTCACGCCGCGCGTGGAGCGCGACATCAGCGTCACGCCGAGTTCGCGTTCCAGCTCGGAGATGGTCTTCGACAGCGCGGGCTGCGTGGTGTGCAGGCTGCGCGACGCCTCATGGATGCTGCCGTGCTGTGCCACCGCCAGCAGAACGCGCAACTGTTGCAGCTTCATCGTGGTGCCGATCTCCCGAAAAAAGGCGCCCTGAGGGTTGTCCCGATGGCTTCCGGTGCCTGTTTGTGACGGGGATGCCGTTTGGTTATCAGCATGAAAATATGTGATTCTTTGCCGCAGCGCTTTGCCTGAATACTCCGCCGCCAGAGGCCGATCCGGCCCCCCGCAACCTGTTCGTGGAGTGACATTAGATGAGCGAAGCCGCATTGCCCGCAAGCCCGATCCGGGGCCCTTCACCAGCCACCGCTACTGCCGTGCAAGGCAAGGGAAGGCAGAGCCAGTTCCGCCTGATCGCCGCCTGCTCGCTGGGCAATGCGCTGGAGATGTACGACTTCACCGTCTACAGCTTCTTCGCGCTGCTGATCGGCAAGCTGTTCTTCCCCTCCGACAGCCCGTACGGCTCGCTGCTGCTGGCCGTGGCGACCTTCGGCATCGGCTTCGTGATGCGGCCGCTGGGCGGCGTGATCATCGGCAACTACGCCGACCGCAAGGGCCGCAAGGCCGCGATGACGCTGACCATCGGCCTCATGGTGCTCGGCACGCTGTGCATCGCGTTCGCGCCCAGCTATGCGTCGGCCGGCGTGTTCGGCTCGCTGATGATCGTGGCGGGCCGGCTGCTGCAGGGCTTCTCGCTGGGCGGAGAGGTGGGCGCGGCCACCTCGATGCTGATGGAGGCCGGCGGCGTCAAGGGCCGGGGCTTCCGCGTGAGCTGGCAGCTCGCGAGCCAGGGCGTGTCGGCGCTGCTGGGCGCGCTCACGGGTGCCGCGCTGTACGCCGCGCTGCCGCAGGTGTCGCTCGAAAGCTGGGGTTGGCGCCTGCCGTTCCTGCTCGGCCTGCTGATCGCGCCGGTGGGGCTCTACATTCGCGCGCACCTGGAGGAAACGCATACCGCCGAAAGCCATGAATCCAGCCCCGTCGGCCGGCTGTTACGCAACCACGGAGGCACGGTGCTGAAGGGCATCCTCGCCACCACGGCGGGCACGGCGACGATGTACCTCGTGGTGTTCTTCATGCCCACCTACATGATCCGCGTGCTGCACATGCCGCCGTCGCTGTCGCTGCTGTCGGGCTGCGTCACGGGCATCACGCTGTTCGTCGTTTCGTTGGTGGCGGGGCGATTGGCCGACAGGCTGCCGAACCGCAAGCCACTGGTGATCGGCTCGCTGCTGTTCAGCGTGATCGCCGTCTACCCGGTGTTCTGGATCATCAGCCACTACCCGAGCGTGCCGCTGGTGCTGGCGCTGTCGGCGTTGCTGACCACGAGCGTGAACATCGGCACCACGCCGATGTTCCTGATGCTGCTCGAAATGCTGCCGGCCGGCGTGCGCGCAAGCGGCATCTCGGTGATCTACAGCGTGGGTGTGACGGTGTTCGGTGGCTCCTCGCAGTTCATCGTGACCTGGCTGCTCGCGAAGACGGACAACCCGATGTCGCCGGCTTTCTACATGATGGTCTGCGGGGCGCTGAGCCTGTGCGCGCTGCTGAGCCTGCGCGAACGCAAGGCCGATTGATCGAAGAACTTCACCGAGAGCGAACCCTTTCACATGACCCACGAACTCAGCCCCCAGACCACCAAGCTCCTGTCGCGCCTGCTCCCCCAGGCCGACGTCGACACCCAGGCCTTCGTCGACATCCGCCGCCAGATCCACGCCAACCCGGAGCTCGGCTTCGAGGTCAGCGCCACCAGCGAGCTCGTGGCCAACCTGCTGCGCAGCTGGGGCTACGAGGTGCACACCGGCATCGGCAAGACCGGCATCGTGGCGCAGCTCAAGCTCGGCAGCGGCACGCGCCGCCTCGGCATCCGCGCCGACATGGACGCACTGCCCATCGCCGAGGCCACCGGCCTGCCGTACGCGAGCCGCAACCCCGGCCGCATGCATGCCTGCGGCCACGACGGCCACACGGCGATCCTGCTGGCCGCGGCCAAGGCGCTGGCGACGGCGCGCAACTTCGACGGCACGCTGAACCTGATCTTCCAGCCCGATGAAGAAAACCTCTGCGGCGCGCGCGCGATGATCGCGGACGGCCTGTTCGGGCGCTTCCCCTGCGATGCGGTGTACGCGCTGCACAACGCACCGGGTGTGCCGGTGGGCACGATGCTGGCGGTCGAGGGCCCGGTCACGCTGTCATCCGACGTGGCCGACGTCACGATCAAGGGCGTGGGTGGGCACGGGGCCATGCCGCACCGCGCGCGAGATCCGGTTGCTGCCGCGGCTGCGGTGGTGACGGCCCTGCAGACGGTGGTGGCGCGCAACGTGGCGCCCGACGACACGGCGGTGGTGTCGGTCGGTTTCATCCGCGGTGGCGCCACGCACAACGTGATTCCGCAGTCGGTGTCGCTCGGCCTGAACGTGCGCGCGGCGCAGCCCGAGACGCGCGCGCTGGTCGAGCAGCGCATCCGCGAGATCGTGAGCCTCACCGCGCAGGCGCACGGCGTGGAGGCCGAGATCGACTACCGCCAGCTGGTGCCACCGGTGGTCAACACCACGGCGGAGACGCTGTTGATGGCGCAGGTCTGCACCGAGCTGGTGGGCGAGGCGAACGTCGTCCGGACGGTGCCCAGGGGTTTTGCGGGCAGCGAGGATTTCGCGTGGATGCTCGATGCGCTGCCGGGCTGCTATCTGCTGCTCGGCAACGGGGAGGGCGAGTTCGGGGGCTGCATGGTGCACAACCCCGGCTATGACTTCAACGACCAGGTGCTGCCGCTGGGCGCGGCTTGCTGGGTGCGGCTCGCGCAGACCTACCTGGTCGCCTGAACGACTGAGGGCGCGTCAGAACGGCGCGTCTTCTTCCTCGGGCGCATCGGCCGGCACCGTCGTCGTGGGAGCGGCTGCCGCAGCCGGCTTCGGCGCTTCGTCGGGCAACGCCGCCGAGAACGCAGCCTCGCCGCCCAGCGCGTCGAGCAGCGCCGGTACCAGCTGGCCGAGTTCGCCGGTGGCAATCGCCACGTCGGCGTCGAAGTTGTCTTCCTTCTTGCCGCCGGCCGCGCCGTCGCCCGTGCCTTCCAGGAACACGATCTTGCGGATCAGCATGCCGTGCGTCAGCTCGAAGGACACGCGGTCGTCCCAGGTGAGCGCCAGGCGCGTGGGGCGCTTGCCGTCGGTGATGTGCTTTTGCACTTCCTCGATGTCGAGCGGGTGCTTGGCGTAGCGCACCACGGCCTTGGAGTCGTCGGAGGCCTTGAGCTCGCACTCGCGGTCGATGGTGAAGCCGGCCGGCGGCTCCTGCGTCAGGAGCCAGTTGGCCATGGCGGCGGCCGGCTCCACCTGCGTGTTGATCAGCGCCACCGCAAAGCCGTCGAGCGACTTCACGAGGCTGGTGACCACTTCGTCGGCGCGCGCGGCGTTGCCGCTGTTGATCACGAGGCGGTTCTCGGCCTTGTCGATCCACACGGCCACGCGGGCGCTGCGCGTGAAGGCCATCGGCAGCAGCTCCAGGGTGATGTCCTCCTTGAGCTCCTTCTTTTCCTTCTTGCCGGGCTTGCGGCCGGTGGTGGCTTCGATCTGGGCGCAGCGCTCGTCGAGCTTGCGGCGCACCACGGAACCGGGGACCGCCTTGCTCTCGATCATGTATTCGACCAGCCACTGGCCGTCGATGGATTCGACCAGCGGGCCGTTGGCTTCGCCGCGGGGTTCGACCCAGCCGGCGGATTTTTCCTGCGAGGGGCCGCAGGGCTCGAAGCGCGCCTTGGCGAGCGCTTCTTCTGCCTCGGCCAATGTTTGGGACCAGGCAGGTTCGATGCGATAGACGATGACGTTCTTGAATACGGACACGGAAACCCTTTTTTCCACTGGTTTGGACAACCGGCCATTGTCGGGCACGCCGTTCCGGCGGCCACCGTAAAATCGAAAGCTTTTGCGACTTCCCCCCGGTCGCTCCCCACACAGCTCCCAAAGGAATCAGGAAATGAGCTCGATCCCCCCCTCGCTGGACGACCGTGACGGCAAGATCTGGATGGACGGCGAACTCGTGGACTGGCGCGACGCCAAGATCCACGTGCTGAGCCACACGCTGCACTACGGCTGCGGCGCCTTCGAGGGCGTGCGCGCCTACAAGACCCCCGAGGGCACGGCGATCTTCCGCCTGGCCGAGCACACCGAGCGGCTCTTCAACAGCGCCAAGATCCTGCGCATGAAGATTCCCTTCACGCAGGAACAGCTCAACGAAGCCCAGAAGCAGGTCGTGCGCGAGAACAAGCTCGAAAGCTGCTACCTGCGCCCGCTGATCTGGATCGGCTCCGAAAAGCTCGGCGTGAGCCCCAAGGGCAACCGGATCCATGCCATGGTCGCGGCCTGGTCCTGGGGCGCCTACCTGGGCGAAGAGGGCATGAAGCGCGGCATCCGCGTGAAGACCTCGAGCTTCACCCGCCACCACGTCAACATCACGATGACGCAGGCCAAGACGGTGAGCAACTACACCAACTCGATCCTCGCCAACATGGAGGCGCTGGACGACGGCTACGACGAGGCCCTGCTGCTCGACGCGAGCGGCTTCGTCTCCGAAGGCGCGGGCGAGAACATCTTCGTGGTCAAGGGCGGCGTGGTCTACACGCCCGACCTCTCGGCCGGCGCGCTCAACGGCATCACGCGCAACACCATCCTGCACGTGTGCAAGGATCTCGGCATCGAACTGGTGCAGAAGCGCATCACGCGCGACGAGGTCTACATTGCCGACGAGGCCTTCTTCACCGGCACGGCCGCTGAAGTGACGCCCATCCGCGAGCTCGACCGCATCGAGATCGGCAACCGCGGCGACGGCGGCTCGCGCGGCCCCGTCACCGAAAAGATCCAGGCTGCCTTCTTCGATATCGTGAACGGCAAGAACCCCAAATACGCCCACTGGCTCACGAAAGTCTGAGAAAACCATGCCTACCAACGCAGTCGTCGAACTCCTGGCCAGGGAGCTCAATCACCAGGGCGGCGTGTTCTGCCCCAGCCCCAAGGCCGACATGAAGCTCTGGGACACCCATCCCAAGGTCTACCTGGACGTGGCGCGCACCGGTGAAGCCAAGTGCCCGTACTGCGGCACCGTCTACCGCCTGAAGGCGGGCGAGACGGTGTCGTCCCGGCATTGACCGTTCGCGGTCTGCTGGGCCGCTTCGGCGCGGCCTACCTGCTCCTGCTGCTCATCCTGGGCCTGGCGCTGAACCTGCTTGGCGTGAAGGCCAACGCGGGCGTCAATACGGCGGCGCTCCTGGGCGCCGTGATGTGGGTGTGCCTGGCCTTCGGCAAGAAGAACGGCCGGTACCTTGCGCGCGATGAAAAGACCCGGGCCGTGCTCGGCATGATCGCCATCGACCTGGCCATCCAGGCCGCGGTCTCGGTGGCGGCGGCGCTGGCTGCCGGTGCATCGGTCCTGCAGCTGGGGCCGATGCTGCTGGTGCTGCTGTTCGTGGGCGCGCTGCATGCCGCGGTCATCTACTTTTTCGTCGGCATGGCCGGCCGGCAGTTCGCGGCCGCTGAAGCCAAGCGCAGCAGCCGTAGCTAGCTGGCTTGCGGCGGGGCCTCGTCGAGCACCGCTGCGATGCGGCGCGTCGGCCACAGGTCGCGCCAGGGCTGCGTCTCCCGCGGTTCCTGCGCAAGCCGCAGATAGACCATCGCGATCCACAGCAGCGCCAGCCCGATCTGCGCGTCGCGCACGGCAGAGTTCACGCTCGACGCGATCAGCGCAATCAGCGTGGCCGCCAGCGCGTAGCGGCCCGCGATGTCGGGCCGTTTCCATGCCTGCCAGACGGCGCCAACCATGATGACCAGCAGGCTCAGCAAGGCCGGCAACCCGCCCTGCGCGCCGACCCACAGGAAGTCGTTGTGCGGCATGTTCGAATCGGCGAAGAGCACCGGGCCGCGCTTGTGCCACTGGTCGGTCCAGCCCCCGATGCCCCAGCCGGTGAGCGGCCGGTCGGCGATCATGCGGCCGGTGTCGCGGTACATGTAGTAGCGGATGACCCAGCTGCCCTTGAAGATCGCGCCGGCCTGCGCCTTCTCGATTTCCTCCACGCCGGTCTCGACCTTGTGCTGGAGCTGCGGCAACTGGTAGAGCCCGGCACCCAGCACCACGGTTCCCAGCACCAGCGCGCTCACCAGCATCTTCAGGTGATTGCGCCATTGGTGGATGCACACCACCGGAATCACCAGCAGCAGCGCGAGCACCGAGGTGCGCGAGGTCAGCGGCAGCGCCACCACCAGGCCCAGGCCGAGCACCAGCACGAAGGCGGGAATGGCACGCAGCGGCCGGTGCGCGGCGATCTGCGCAATGCCCCACACGGCGGCCGTGGATGCCACCACGCTGAACAGCAGCGCGTTGCTGATCGACTTGTTGCCCACTTCCATGACCACCGCGCGCAGCGGCGACCAGATCGGAAAGCCGATGGCGTAATAGGCCACGATCAGCAGGACGTTCAGCGCGGCAATCAGCAGGAAGCCGCGCAGCGCCCATATCGCTTCCTCGCGCGTGAGCGCCATCGCCATCAATACCGTGAGGCCGATGCGCAGCCCGTGGAACAGGTTCGAGCCGGTTTCGGGGTAGTGCGGTCCGAAGGCCAGCACGATGAGGGTCCAGGCCAGGTACGCCATCACCGGCCACCACAGCGGGTTGGCGCGCAGCCGCGCGAAGCGATCGCGCAACCCGCCGGCCACCAGCATGGTGGCAAGCAACAGCAAGGCCGAAAGGTAGGTGACGCCGACGGGCATGAACACCACCAGCCCCCAGAACATGGCCGCGGGCCTGACGATGTGCGATCTCTGCATAGGGGCGGGATTTTAGGTGGGGCCGGCGGGGCCCAACCTGACTTCGGACCCGCCGTCCGGTCAGCTGCGGCTGGCCGCTGGCAGCCGGATGACGAAGCTGGCGCCGCCGCCCGGGCGTTCTTCGCAGCGCACGCTGCCGCCGTGGCGCTCCGCAATCGACTTCACCAGCGCCAGCCCGAGGCCAACGCCGCCGTTGCGCTCGCTGGCGCCGGGCAGCCGGTAGAAGGGCTCGAAGATGCGTTCGCGCAGGGCCGCCGGCACGCCGGGTCCGCGGTCGTTCACGCGCACGGTGGCAAAGCCGTTCGCGCTGCCCAGTTCCACCGAAATTTCGCCCGCGCCGTAGCGGCGCGCATTCTCCAGCAGGTTGCGGATGGCGCGGCGCAGCAGGCGCGAGACGCCGGGCACGGTGAGCTTGGCGTTGTCGGTGCCTTCGACCAGGTCGAGCTCGGCATTCACCTGCGAGCACTCCTCGGCCGCGAGCCCGGTCAGGTCGACCGCTTCGATGGTGCCCATGTCGGCCTCGCTTGCGTCGAGCCGGCTGGCCAGCAGGATTTCGTCGATGAGCTGGTCGAGCTCGCCGATGTTGCGCGAGATTTCCTCGCGCGCCTTGGGACTCGGGCGTTCGCCCATCAGCTCCAGGCCCATGCGGATGCGGGTGAGCGGCGAGCGCAGCTCGTGCGATGCATTGGCCAGCAGCGACTTGTGCGAACGCACCAGCTGTTCGATGCGTTCGGCCGACGCGTTGAAACGTTTGGAGAGATCAGCCACTTCGTCCTGCCCTTCTTCGGTCACGCGCACCGAGAGATCGCCCTCGCCCCAGCGCTGCACGCCGCGCTGCAGCGACTCCAGCCGCTGGGTGAGCCGCCGCACGATCGGATACACGCCCAGTGCCACCGCAATGCCCACGAGCGCGATCATCCAGCCCAGCCCGAACGGCGTGCGCCAGGGCGCGAACCCGCCGGTGCCCGTGGGCCGGTCGCGCGGCGCCACGCGCAGCCGTGAGTGCCTTGCCGTCGCTGAGCGTCACGTCGAACTCCAGTCCCTGGCCCGGCACGCGCAGCGCCTTGCCGCTGCCGATGGGCGTGTCCTGCGCATCGAGCACCACCACGTTGCGCGGCACCGGCGCCAGGCGCTCGCGCTCGGCCTGGGCCGCCTCGCGCACGATCCAGTTGGCCATCAGCGTGAGGATGACGACGCCGCCCACCACCGCGAGCCAGATGCGGACGTAGAGGTGGCGGGAATACAGGCCGCGCAGCATCGGCCGGTCAGTCCTGCTGCTTGGCGAACACGTAGCCCACGCCGCGCACGGTGAGGATGCGCTTCGGGTTCTTGGCGTCGACCTCGATGGCGGCGCGGATGCGGCCCATGTGCACGTCGATCGAGCGGTCGAAGGCCTCGAGCTCGCGGCCGCGCACGGCCTCCATGATCTGGTCGCGCGTGAGCACGCGCCCGGCGCGCTCGGCCATCGCGACCAGCAGGTCGAACTGGTAGGAGGTGAGGTCGGCCAGCGCGCCGCCCATCGACACGGTGCGCGCGTTGCGGTCGATCTCGAGCGTGCCGAAGCGCATCACCGTGCTGGCTTCGGTGTCGGCGCTGTTCTCGCTGCGGCGGCGCAGCACCGCGCGAATGCGCGCGAGCAGCTCGCGCGGCTCGAAGGGCTTGGGCAGGTAGTCGTCGGCACCGATCTCCAGGCCGATGATGCGGTCCATCGGATCGCCCTTGGCGGTGAGCATCAGCACCGACACCTTGGAAGCCGGAGGCGGCAGCGAGCGGATGCGGCGGCAGATCTCCAGGCCGTCGGTGTCGGGCAGCATCAGGTCGAGGATCACCAGGTCGGGCGCGTGCTGCTGCAGCTGCTCGAGGCCGCTGGCGCCGTCGCCGGCATGCGTGAAGAGAAAACCCGACTGCGTCAGGTATTCGCCCACCATCTGCGCCAGGCGGGCATCGTCTTCGATCATCAGGAGTTGGGGGGTGCTCATGCGCTTCATGGTCGTGCACGGGGGGCAACGGGGCTTGAACGCTCCGTAAAGTTGGGTAAACGCGGCTTCCGGCTGTCATCCGGAAGTGCTGCGAAAAGCATAGCGCCGGCTTGCGCGCCAGCGGGCAGGGCGGCGATGTCTTCCTCGAGCAGCGCGGGCAGGGCGCAGCCGCTCAGGTCCGCATTGTCCGCCCGCGCCCGCCCGAGGATCTCGCCGGCCAGCTGGCGCAGCTGCGCGACCGAGGCCCGGATGCGCGCCCTGAACGCGGCATCGTCCAGCCGTGGGTCTTTCAAGCTCCGGTTGAGCTCGGCGAACCAGGGCATGGCGGCCTGGTCGAGCATCACCGGGGCGTTGCGCCTGGCGCTGGCCGCGGACCAGCTGCGCAGCAGCTGCTGCACTGTCAGGTTCAGGCGCTGGCAATGCTGCAGCTCGTCCTTCAGGCTGCCCAGCAGCATCAGGTCGGTGAGCCGCTGCTGGAAGAAGATCTGCGAAAGCACGCCCCAGTAGTAGGCATAGTCCCAGATCACCTTCACCGGCAGCACCTCGGGGTCGCCGAACAGCGGGTACTGGTCCTGGTAGAGCGCCAGCGTGCTTTCGTAGAACGAGTGATAGATCTGGTCGTAGAGCTGCGCGCGGGCTTCCACCGAGCGGCCCGCGCGGTCGTGCGCCACCAGGTCGGTGATGTAGGTGTTGCTGATCGCGATGAAGTCGCTGCCCGGCGAATAGAAGGGATCGAGGAACAGCCCGGCCTCGCCCGTCAAGGCCCACCTCCGGCCCGAGAAGACCTGCTTGCAGCCGTGCGAGAAGTGCTTGAGGAACGCGAAGTCCTGCAGCAGGTGCCGCTTGCCGTCGAGCGCGTCGTACAGCCTCGGCTGGTAGGTGGCGAACCACTGCATCGCTTTCTCGAAGGTGTCGATGGTGTCGAGCGGATGCAGCTTCGGGTCGGCCACGATGCCCACCGAATGCGAGCCCGAGGCGAGCGGAATCAGCCAGGCCCAGTAGCCCGCGCCCACCAGGTGGTTGGTCGAGAGCCAGCGCGCCTGCGGATCGCAGCGCTCGCGCCAGGTGGCGTCGTCGCTCCACTCGTCGATGGCAATGCGCTCGCCGATGCGGAACCACACGGCGTTCACGTCGTGCGCGTTGGCCTGCGCGAGCCCGAGCTTGCGCTTGAGCAGGCCGGCGCGCCCGCAGGCATCGATCAGCCAGCGCGCCTCGGCGCTGTGCGTTTCGTTGCCGCGCGTCCATTCGAGGCGGTGCGGTGCCTCGGCGTCCTGGGCCAGGTCGACGCGGCGCACCAGCGCGGCATCGTCGAAGCGCACGCCGCGCCGCACGGCCTCCTCGGCCAGGTAGTTCTCGAAGATGCCGCGGTCGATCTGGTAGCTCGGGACCGCCAGGTAGCGGCTGGCGCCGATCTCGGTGACCTGGTCGATGTCGCGCCGGGCCTCGCTGAAGAAGAAGCGGAAGCCGAACTTGCGCAGCTGCGCGCCGTCCATGTGGGGCTTGAGGCCGAGCACGGTGTCGAAGTAGTGCGCGCCGATCTCGACCGACGACTCGCCCACCTTGTGGGCCGCGTGCGGCACCGGATGCGTGCGGCGCTCCAGCACCAGCACGTCGATGTCCTGGAAGCGCTGCTTCAGCTGCAGGGCCAGGGTGAGGCCCGCGAGCCCGCCGCCCATGATCACTGCGTCACATCGTTGCGCAGTGCCGGTCATGGAGCCTCAGTCCCGGACCCGCTGCAGTTGCAGCCGCAGCGAAAGGGCGGAAGAAAGCGGCAAGCCGATGGGCGGTGGCGGATCGCCTTCCAGGCGCGCCAGCGCTTCGAAGAGGCCGAGCGCATGGGCCATCGGATTGATGTGCGCCAGCGTTTTCGCGGCGTCCGAAAGCGGCGCCGGCACAGTGCCATCGCCGCCGTTGTCCTGCACCGACCAATCGAGCGCGGCCACGGTGTGCGCCGTGCGCTCGGGCGCGATCACCAGCGCCACGGCCAGCAGGCCCTGGCTGTCGGTCACCGAAGTCAGCGGGCCCACCGTGGGCGTGTCGTAGCCCACCAGCAGCACCGGCGACTGGTCGGCCGCGCATTGCACGGCCGCTTCGAGCAGGCCGGCGGCAAAGCTGTTTTCGTAGGCCGAGACCGAGTTGCTGGCCGCCATGCAGCCGGTGCCGATGGTCCAGTAGCCCACGGCCGCGTTGTGCACCGAGTTGTGAAAGCGCGTGGGCGACAGCACCGTCGGATCGGTGGCCAGCGTGCTGCACATGTAGTCGTTGATCGAGAGATCGCCGTGCGCCGAGACGAACACGCAGGGCACGTCGGCCGCATTGCGGCCCGCGCCCGCCATCGACGCCGCGGCCACTTCGAGCGCCAGGGCCACGGTGTCGGGCGCGCGGCGGCGCTCGGCCGGCGCCAGCACCTGCGGCGACGGGCGCTTGGCGGGCGGATCGGCGAGCCCGCCTTCGCCGCGGAAGGCGGCGCGGGCGGCGTTCCAGCCCGGCAGGGTGGGCGTCCAGAAGGCCGGGCCTTCGATGTAGAGGGTAGGTGGCACGGGCGTGGGCTTCATGCGGTTGCCTTGCCGAAGACGAGCGAGCAGTTGTTGCCGCCGAAGCCGAAGGAATTGGTCAGCGCGTAGCGCACCTCGCCATGCGTGGGCTCGAGCCTGATCTGCGGCCCGAAGCCCGCGTCGAGCTGGTTCGTGTTGACCGTGCCCGGCATCAGGCCGCGCTCGATCGCGAGCAGGCTGATCACCGATTCGACGATGCCCGCCGCGCCCAGCGTGTGGCCCATGAAGCCCTTGGTCGAGCTGGCATGGGTGCGCGCCGGAAAGCGCCGCGCCACTAGCGCGCCTTCGACCTCGTCGTTCTTCTGGCTCGCGGTGCCGTGCATGTTGATGTAGTCGATGGCCTCGGGTGCCAGGCCCGCGCGCGCCAGCGCCTCGTCGAGCGCGCGTTCGGCGCCCAGCCCCTCGGGGTGCGGCGTCGACATGTGATGCGCATCGCTGGCTTCGCCGTAGCCGAGCAGCCGCAGCGGCGCGCCGGCATCGTCCTGCACCCGTTCCACCAGCGCAAAGCCGGCGGCCTCGCCGAGGCTGATGCCCTTGCGGCTCGCGTCGAACGGCCGGCACGGCTCGCTCGACACCAGTTCGAGCGAGTTGAAGCCGAACAGCACGCTGCCGCACAGCGTGTCGACCCCGCCGACCACGGCGGCGTCGGCCAGGCCAAGGCGGATCAGCCGCTCGGCCGAGGCGAACACCTTGGCGCTTGACGAGCAAGCGGTGGAAATCGTCTCGCTCGGCCCGGTGAGCCCGAGCACCTGTTGCACGAACATGGCCAGCGAGTGCGGCGTGTGCACGGCCGGGCGGCGCTGGTTCATGGGGAAGAGGCCGTCGGCGTCGAGCTGGGTGTAGGCCAGCTCGGTTTCGCCGATGCTGGAGGTCGAGGTGCCCAGGATCAGCGCGATGCGCGAGGGGCCGTATCTGGCCCGCGCGGCCGCCACGGCCTCGGGAAAGCCGTCCGCATGCAGGCCCAGCCAGGCGAGCCGGTTGTTGCGGCAGTCCCACGAGGCCAGCGCCTCGGGCAGGCGAACGTCCTCGAGCCCGTCGACCCGGCCGATCCAGGTGGGCAGCGGCGCGTCGCCGAAATCGTTGGCGCGCAGGCCGCTGCGCGAATGCTCGAGCGCCTCGGCGAGCGGCTCCTTGCCGACGCCGACGGCCGAGGTGGCCGTGAAGGCGCTGATCTGAAGGGGAGAAATGCGGGGCGGCACGTTGCTTGTGGGTTGGCGGGCGGAAGGTGAATGATCGCTCTGGGAGCGAAGCGGAGGTAACCGGAAAGTGACAGCCTACCAGTTGCGCGGGCCTCGCAGCGTCAGCTGTTTTCCTATAGGGCCCGTGCCCTATTGGCGCTCGGCCGGGGCTTTGGTCGTGGTGATGCGGGCGGCCAGCGCCACCAGCAGCAGCACCGGCACGCCCAGAAAGGCGGTGGCGGTGAAGAACTGGGCGTAGCCGTGGGCGTCGACGAAAGCGCCCGAATAGCCGGCAATGAACTTCGGCAGCAGCAGCATCAGCGAGCTGAACAAGGCGTACTGCGTGGCCGAATAGCTGATGTTCGTCAGGCTCGACAGGTAGGCAATGAAGGCCGCCGAGGCAATGCCGCCGGCCAGGTTGTCGGCCGACACCACCGCAATCAGCGCCGTCAGGTCGTGCCCGCGCGAGGCCAGCCATGCGAAGAGCAGGTTGCTCGCGGCGCTGAGCACCGCGCCCAGCATCAGCACGCGCATCACGCCCAGCCGCATCGACAGCACGCCGCCCACGAAGGCGCCGGCCAGCGTCATGACCACGCCGTAGATCTTGCTGACGGTGGCCACCTCGTCCTTGGTGAAGCCCATGTCCACGTAGAAGGGGTTGGCCATGATGCCCATCACCACGTCGCTGATGCGGTAGATGGCAATCAGGGAAAGGATCAGCGCAGCCTGCCACTTGTAGCGGCGGATGAAGTCGGCAAAGGGCTCGATCAGCACGCTTTGCAGCCATTCGGCCGCGTTCTTCGCCTTGGGCAGCACGCGGCGCACCGGCTCGGGCGAGAGCAGCACGGTGAGCACGCCCACCGCCATCGAGGCCGCCATCACCAGGTAGGCCGTTTTCCAGGCGCCGTTTTGGTAGGCCGCCGCGCCTGTGGCGCCAGCCGCCGGCGCCACCTCGGCCCAGGCCGCCACCCACAGCACGCCGGCGCCGGCCCAGATCATCGCGAGCCGGTAGCCGGTCTGGTAGGCGGCGGCGAGCGCGGCCTGCTTGCGCGTTTCGGCCGACTCGATGCGGAAGGCGTCCAGCGCGATGTCCTGCGTGGCCGAGCCGAAGGCCACCAGCAGCGCGCACCAGATCAGCGGCGGGAGGCCCTGGCGCGGATCGTTGAGCGCCATGCCGATCAGCCCCGCGACCACCATCCCTTGCGCCAGCAGCAGCCAGCCGCGCCGGCGCCCGAGCAGGGTGGTCAGCGGCGGCAGCGGCAGCCGGTCGACCAGCGGCGCCCAGACCCACTTGAAGCCATAGGCCAGGCCGACCCAGCTCAGGTAGCCGATGGTGGTGCGGTCGATGCCCGCCTCGCGCAGGCGAAAGCTCAGCGTGCCCAGCACCAGCAGCAGCGGCAGGCCGGCGGAAAAGCCCAGCGCCAGCATGCGCAGCGTGGCGGGCTCGAGGTAGACCTTCAGCGCGTCGCGCCAGGGCAGGGAGGGGGCGGTGGAGGTTTCGGCGGGCTGGGCAGACATGAACTTCGGATTGTCCATGAGCGCGCGCTGCGTGCCGAGCCGTCTTTTTGTCGGCAATTGTTCCTATGATCCGCGCATGTGCACTCGATGCGAGCCCCTCGTTTCCTCCGCGGCTTCCCCTTCGCCCGCTTCGGCCTGGCAGCCGCGGCGGGCCTTCCTGCTCGCGGCGGCCGGCGCGGCGCTGGGCGGGCCGGCCCTGGCGCAGGTGAACGTGGGCAATGCCTCGATGGCGCGCAACCTGGTGCCGGCCGACCGGATCGAGACGGCGGGCGTGCAGCAGTACGGCCAACTGCTCGAGCAGGCGCGCGCCAAGGGTGCGCTCGCGGGCGACGGCAATGCGCAGCTGCAGCGGCTGCGCACCATCGCGAACCGGCTGATTCCCTTTGCGACCCCGTGGAACACGCGCGCGCGCGACTGGAAATGGGAGGTCAACCTCATCGGCAGCAAGCAGATCAACGCCTTCTGCATGCCCGGCGGCAAGATCGCCTTCTTCACCGGCATCCTCGAGCAGCTCAAGCTCAGCGACGACGAGGCTGCCATGGTGATGGGGCACGAGATGGCCCATGCGCTGCGCGAGCATGCGCGTGCGCGCCTGGCCAAGAGCGCGGGCACCGGCGCGGCGCTCTCCATCGGTGCGCAGCTGCTGGGCCTGGGCCAGATGGGCGACCTGGCGGCCCGCGCCGGCACGCAGCTGCTGACCCTCAAATTCAGCCGCAGCGACGAGACCGAGGCCGATCTCGTCGGGCTCGAGCTCGCGGCGCGCGCCGGCTATGACCCCCAGGCCTCGGTGTCGCTCTGGAAGAAGATGGCCGCTGCGTCCAAGAGCCAGGGCGGCCTGAGCTTTCTTTCCACCCACCCGAGCGGGCCGGACCGCATCCAGAAGCTCGAGGCCAACCTGCCGAAGGTCCAGGGGCTGTACCGGGAAGCCAAGCGGAGCTGATGTATGACCCCCTCTCCCTCTGGGAGAGGGCGGGGTGAGGGCAGCCGGCCTTCATATGTGAGCCGCGCTTCATCGGCACGGAGCCCTCACCCGAACCCTCTCCCGGAGGGAGAGGGAGCCAATCTCGAACAACATCTCGAAGACGGCCCGACCGGACTTGGCAATGCATTGGGGGACTCCCTGGCGGCGGCCAATGGGCAGAAAACACAGGGTGTTGGCCCGTGGTCTGAGAAGGACTACCGCAACGGCTCGGACATCCAAGATGACATTGCGGTCGAAAGCGCTTGGCGGCTTCGCAGCGTTCGGGGAATTGGTACGCGAACTCGGGGATGCCAGCCGGCGAAAACGCTACCTGGATGCCGCCAAGCGAGTCGATTACGCCAGCACAGAGGAGGGCGCTAAATGCCGGAGCCGGACCACTCACGGCGGCTGCCGCAGAACAGTGGGTGGCGGTTGATGATGAGCCTATTGGACCGGCGGCCAACGGCAGTCGGGCCCCGCCGTCTGAAGCGCAGAAGGCGGCCAATGCGGCAATGCGCGCACGCGTCGCCAAGACCGCATCGGACTTCTGGAATGGCACCGGAGGCTTTGCGCCGACGACGCCTGACAGTCAAAGTCTCACCAGTGCTTTGAAGGACACTGCCAAGGTGGCTTGGAATCTTGGGATGGATGCGCTCTCGATTGCCGAGATGGCCGATCCGTTTGCCAATATCCGGCGCACTGGCTACAAGGCGCTTGGCATCGAGCTTCCGAGCGCATCGGACTTCCGGGCAACATACGACACGCCGGCGTTTGGTTTGACGACAGAGGTCTTGGCGCCCATGGTGCCTGTCGCCAAACTTCTCGGCGCGCCGCGATCATTGGGGGGGGGCCGCGTTCGTCGATGGTAAGTACGTTCATAAACTGGAGCCACTGACGAATGGCTGCCACCTGTGGCGCCACACGATGGCCACGCTGATGCTCGAAGGCGGGGCCGACCTGCGCTTCATCCAGGCGATGCTCGGGCACGTGGAACTCAGCACCACACAGATCTACACGCAGGTGGCGATTAGGAAGCTGCAGCAGGTGCATGCGTTGACGCATCCCGGAGCCAGAAGGCGGCTCAGGGGCATGCAAGCGCCCTTGGACATGCCCGAGGGCCAGGGAGATGCGCCGGACGCCGCCAGTGCGTTGCTGGAGGCCTTGGCGCGCGAAGCCGAAGACGACGATGCGTCGTGAGGACGTGGCGTCTTCATCGGCACTTCGTCGTCTCAGCACCCAGTCATCATCGGGGCCAGTGGCACAAGCGGCCTCAGTCCAATGGATCCCTGGTGCAGGGCAGGATATGCGATGTAGGCCTACGGCCTTCATCGCTGCCTCATTCGCACCTGCGTGCTCAACGGAATCTGAGATCAGGCGTGCGCGGTGCTGACTCGCCAGGCCCGCGCCTGTGCGGCGCGTTCCCGATTGAGCGCCGCAGGCGCGAATACAGGGCAGGAGGGAAGAGCTAGCTCTTCACATATCCTGCCCTGTGTGGTGAGTTCATTGGGTGATCCATCGCCCCCACGGACCCATGATCGCAGCCGCCAGCACCGTCCATCAGGGCCGCACTCACCTTCCATTCTTAGCCGCTTGCTCCTGTGAAGCCGCTCAGCGGCGCGGCCGGCCAAGGCGAGAGTAGATCGCACATGCTGGTAGAGTATTACTCATGACTACCGCCATCAGCCCGACGCCCGTCAAGCTCGATCCTGAACTCAAGGTGCGCCTGAAGCGCCTGGCGACGGCGCGCCACCGGGCGCCTCACTGGCTGATGCGTGAGGCCATTGCCCAGTACGTTGATCGCGAAGAAAAGCGCCAGTCCCTGCACCAGGACGCCGTGGCGGCGTGGGAGGAGTTCGAGGAAACGGGCCTGCACGTCTCGGGCAACGAGGTGATGGCCTGGCTGGAGACCTGGGGCACTGACAACGAGCTGCCAGCGCCTGCATGCCACAAGTGAGGTTCGCGCCGGCGGCGCTGCGCGAACTGCAGCGGCTGCGTGAGTTCTTGCGCCCGAAGAACCCGGCGGCCGCCCGACGTGCTGCTGAGACGATCATCAAGGCCGTTCAGGTCCTGCGTCAGCAGCCGATGGTGGGGCGGCCGGTGGAAGATCTGCCACTTGAATACCGCGAGTGGGTGATCGACTTCGGCGCCAGCGGCTACGTGGCGTTGTATCGTTACGCTGGCGAGGGCGATGAGGTCACGGTGCTGGCCCTGCGCCATCAGCGTGAGGTTGGCTACGAGCCGGGTTCAACCGCTCCAGGCAGCTGAGAAGAAACCAGGGCCTGCCTCGCCCTGGGGATCAGGCCTCCTCAAGGCCTTGCCTGTACAGGTACAACTCATATCCTGCCCGGTGCGGTGGCCCCATTGAGCGATTGCGTCGGTCCCGCGGCGGCACGATCACGACCGATTGCGCACTCCATCGAGGCCGTGCACACCCTCAATTCTTAGCCGCATGAATCCGTAAAAACCGCTACCGCGTGCGCGCGGGGCGGTGTTCACACCCGTGTGCGGCAGGCGCGTTGCCTGCCAACCCGCATGCCTGCTGGCGCGCGGGGCGACATGGCTAGGACCGGGCGGTGGGCCAAATGCGTTTGGCACATTGCTTGCATCTCGACTTGTACACAAGTTTGGATGCCTGATGATGGTGCATGAAGAAAACGGATCGGCTGCCGCAGCGTGGATTGCCCGCTTTCCGCGGCCCGTGCCCGGCGCGGACACGGGCCGCCTCGCCGGCCTGCGCTTCGCGGTCAAGGACAACATCGACGTGGCCGGCGTGCCCACCACGGCCGGCTGCCCGGCCTTCGAGCGCCGGCCGGCGCAGCACTCGGCCGTGGTGCAGAAGCTGCTCGATGCCGGTGCATCGCTGCTCGGGAAGACCAACCTCGACCAGTTCGCCTGCGGCCTGAACGGCACGCGCTCTCCCTACGGCGACGTGCCCAATGCCTTCGACGCGCGCTACGTCTCGGGCGGCTCCAGCTCCGGGTCGGCCTACGTGGTGGCCGCCGGCGAGGCCGATTTCGCGCTCGGCACCGACACCGCCGGCTCGGGCCGCGTGCCCGCCGGGCTCAACAACATCGTCGGGCTCAAGCCCTCGCGCGGCCTGCTGAGCGCCTTCGGCGTGGTGCCCGCCGCCCAGAGCGCGGACTGCGTGTCGATCTTCGCGCGCACCGTCGGCCTGGCCGTCGACGTGCTTCTTGCGGCCGCCGGGCCCGACGCGCGCGACCCCTATTCGCGGGAACTTGCGCTGCGCAACGACCCGTTTGCGCCGGCTTTCCGATTCGGCGTGCCCGACACGCTGAACTTCTTCGGCGATGCCGCGGCCGAGGAAGCCTTTCGCGATGCGCAGGTGCGGCTCGCCGCCCTCGGCGGCACGGCCGTGGAAATTCCCTATGCGCCGCTGGCCGAGGCCGCCGGGCTGCTCTACGAAAGCGCGCTCGTGGCCGAGCGCTATGCGGCGGTGCGCGGGTTCTTCGATGCGCACAGTGCCGAAGTGATCGAGCCGGTGCGCGGCATTCTCGAAAGCGGCCGCGGCTACGGCGCCGCCGACGTATTCGAGGCGCAGACCCGCCTGCGCGCCATCGCGCAACAGGTCGAACCGATGTGGCGCGGCATCGACGTGCTGCTGGTGCCGACCGCGCCCACGCACTACACGCGCGAACAGATGCGCGCCGACCCCGTGGTGCTCAACCGCAACCTCGGCGCGTACACCAACTTCGTCAACCTGCTGGACTACGCCGCGATCTCGGTGCCGAGCTCCCTGCGGGCCGACGGCCTGCCCTTCGGCATCACGCTGATCGGCCCGTGCGGCAGCGATCTTGCGCTGGCCGAGCTGGGCCAGCGCTATCACCACGCCGCCGGCCTGCCGCAGGGCGCCACAGGCTTGCCGCTGCCCGAGCCGCGCCCCATTCCGGGCCTGGGCGCTTCGCCAGTGCAGACCATGCCCATCGCCGTCGTCGGCGCGCATCTCTCGGGCATGCCGCTCAACGGCCAGCTCACCGAACGCGGCGCCACGCTGCTGCGCGCCACCACCACCTCGCCGCGCTATCGCCTGCACGCCTTGCCGGGCACCGTGCCGCCCAAGCCGGGGCTGCAGCGCAGCATGGCCGGCGGAGCGGCCATCGCGCTCGAAGTGTGGTCCGTTCCCGTGGCCGAGGTCGGCAGCTTCCTGGTCCTGATCCCGCCCCCGCTGGGCCTGGGCAGCGTCGAGCTCGCCGACGGCAGCTGGGTGCACGGCTTCATCTGCGAGGGCCATGCGCTCGCAGGCGCCGAAGACGTCAGCCACCACGGCGGCTGGCGTGCCTACATCGCGAGCCGCGCCGCCGCTGCCGGCTCTTCCCAAGCCATTCCAACCTGACCGATCGAGGAGTCTTCATGAGCACCCCTGAGAAATCGCCCGCCGCGTCGCGCCGCCAGTTGCTGCAGGCCGGCGCCGCAGGGCTGGCCGTGCTGGCCGCGCCCGCCATCGTGCGCGCGCAAGCCGCGCCGAAGATCCGCATCGGCTTCTGGCCCGTGGCCGCGGGCCTGCCTTTCTTTGCCGCCGTCGACCGGGGCTACTTCAAGGAAGCCGGCCTCGACGTGGAGCCGCTCAAGTTCGCGGGCGCGCAACAGGTCATGGAAGGCATGCTCGCGGGCCGCTGCGACGGCAGCTCCAACGGCACGGGCTCGGCCAACCTCGCCATCGGCGAGATCGCGCAGCCGGGGCTCTTCAAGATCTTCTGCACCAACCCGAGCAACGCCAGGTTCGTGCTCGACGAATTCATCGTCGCCAAGGACAGCCCGATCAAGACCATGGCCGAGCTGGCCGGCAAGAAGATCGCGTCCGGCCCCGGCATCCAGAACGTGACCCTGTGCAAGACCATGCTGGAGCGCGCGGGCGCCAAGGGCGCCACCGTGAGCGAGCTTCCCATCGGCCAGCATGTGGCGGCGCTCGTGGCGGGGCAGGTCGACGCCTGCTACACGCTCGAGCCCACCGGCACAGTGGGCCGCATGAACGGCACCACGCGCGTCATCGAGGCCGGCGTGGTCGCCAAATACATCCTCGGCGACCCGATGGCGCCCTGGCACGGCGGCGCGGCCAGCCTCACCAGCGAGTTCATCAAGAAGAACCCCGAAGTGGCGAAGAAATACATCGCCGCCTATGCGCGCGGCGTGGAGCTGGTGCGCAGCAAGCCCGACGACGCGCGCCAGCACATGAAGGGCTACACCGCCATCGAAGGCAGCCTCACGGCCGAAGTGCCGCTCGCCTCGTACATGCTCTACAACGAGTTCAAGCCGAGCGACGTCGCATACTTTCAGAAGTTCTACGACCTGTTCACCGAGAAAGGCATCTTCGAGAAGAAGGTGCTGGTGGACGGCCTGCTCTACAAGGCCTGACCATGGCCGACGCAAGCACGACCACGGCCGCGCCGTGGACACCGCCGGCCGCCGGTGCAACGGCGGCGCCGCCGAAGCCGCCGCTGCGCGACCGGCTGCTGCCCTTCATCGGTCCCGTGGTGCTGTTCATCGTGTGGGACCTGGCGGTGCGCCTGGGCTTCATCAAGCCGATCCTCCTGCCCACGCCTGCCGACACCATCGCGGCGCTCATCACGGGGCTCGCGGGCGGGCCGCTGCTCACCGACTTCGCGATGACCGTGTGGCGCACGCTGCAGGCCTTCGCGATTGCGGCGGTGGTCGGTGTGCCGCTGGGCGTGCTGCTCGGCAGCAACGAGAAGGCCTACCGCAGCGTCGAGTTCCTGATCGACTTCTTCCGCTCCACGCCTTCGTCCGCGCTGATCCCGCTGTTCCTCCTGATCTTCGGCGTGTCGGATGTCAACAAGGTGGCCATCGCGGCTTTCGGCGCGCTGCTGATCGTGGTGTTCAACAGCGCCTACGGCGTGATCAATGCGCGCAAGCAGCGCGTGATGGCGGCGCGCGTCATGGGCGCCTCGCGCTGGCAGATCTTCAAGGACGTGCTGGTGTGGGAAAGCCTGCAGCCCAGCTTCGTGGGTCTGCGCTCGGCGGTGTCGATGGCGCTGGTGATCGTCATCGTGGCCGAGATGTTCATCGGCTCCGACACGGGCCTCGGCCACCGGATCATCGATGCGCAGCAGGTGCTCAACGTGAAGAGCATGTATGCGGCCATTCTTGCGGCGGGCGCGCTGGGCTATGCGCTCAACATCCTCTTTCTCGTTGCCGAGCGCCGCATCGTGCACTGGAGCGGAAGATGAAAGTCACGCAAGACATCGTCATCAACGGTCCGGTGTACGCCGACGTGCCCAAGTCCGTCTTCAAACCCGGCCCGGCCGGCACGCACATCACCATCCGCGGGCTCACCAAGTACTTCGCGGGCTGGCCGCTGTACGAGAACTTCGACCTCGACATTCCCAAGCACAAGATCGTCTCGGTGTTCGGGCCCAACGGCTGCGGCAAGTCGACGCTCATCAACATGATCGCGGGGCTCGTTCCCATCGATTCGGGCGAGATCCTGTTCGATGGCAAGCAGCGCAAGGACACCAAGATCGGCTACGTGTTCCAGAACTACCGCGAGGCGATGTTCCCGTGGATGCGCACCATCGACAACATCGCCTACCCGCTGAAGCTCGAAGGGCGCAGCAAGGCCGAGGTCGACCGGCGCATGGAAGAGCTGGTGGCGTCGTTCGACGTGAAGTTCGACCTCAAGCGCTTTCCGTACGAGCTCTCGGGCGGCCAGCAGCAGACCGCATCGATCATGCGCGCGCTCGCGCCCAACCCCGAGGTGCTGTTTCTCGACGAGCCCTTTTCGGCGCTCGACTTCGAGATGACGCTCTTCATCCGCGAGAAGCTGCAGGAGGTGTTCATGCAGACCGGGACCACGATGCTCTTGGTGTCGCACGACCTCGAAGAGGCCGTGTACCTTGCCGACGAGGTGCTGCTGCTGACCAAGCGGCCCACCAGGGTGGCCGAGATCCTGCGCTACGCCGATGCGCGGCCGCGCACGGTCGAGACCTTGAGCACCGAGAGCTTCGTCGCAACCAAGAAGCTCAGCCTCGACATCTTCCAGCGCGAGGTGCGCCGGTGATCCCCGAGATCAACCTCCCCGAGGTGCTCGCCGAAGTGACGGCCGTGTTCGCGCGCTACGAGGAAGCGCTCATGGCCAACCAGCCCGCAGTGCTCGACGAACTGTTCTGGAACAGCCCGCACACGCTGCGCTACGGCTTCTCGGAGAACCACTACGGCCATGCCGGCATCAGCGCCTTCCGCGCATCGCTGCCGGTGCAGAGCCCACCGCGCGAGCTGCTGCGCACCGTCATCACCACCTACGGCCGCGACTTCGCCACGGCCAACTGCGAGTTCCGGCGCGAAGGCGCCACTGCTGTCGGCCGGCAGAGCCAGACCTGGCTGCGCACGGCCGACGGCTGGCGCGTGGTCGCCGCCCACGTGAGCCTGCCGGGCTGAGCGCGGGGCACATTTTTTGCACTCCCTTCAACCTCTGGAAAGAACGCCATGACAAGCCAAATCAATCGCCGCGATTCCCTCAAGTCCCTGGCCGCGCTCGGCGCCGCCGGCACCCTCGGAGGCTGGAGCGCCCTCGCCGGCGCACAGGCCAAGCCGCTGACCGTCGGCGTGATCTACGTCGGCGCGCGCGACGACTACGGCTACAACCAGGCGCACGCCATGGCGGCCGCCGAAATCAAGAAGCTGCCCGGCATCAAGGTGGTCGAGGAAGAGAACGTGCCCGAGACCGCCGCCGTGCAGAAGACCATGGCGGGCATGATCTCGCAGGACGGCGCCAAGCTCTTGTTCCCCACCTCGTTCGGCTACTTCGATCCGCACATCCTGGCCGTCGCGCCCAAGTACCCCGACGTTCGCTTCTCGCACTGCGGCGGCCTCTGGACCGAAGGCAAGCACCCGAAGAACGCGGGCAGCTTCTTCGGCTACATCGACGAGTGCCAGTTCCTGAACGGCGTGATCGCCGCGCACATGACCAAGAGCAACAAGATCGCCTTCGTCGCCGCCAAGCCGATTCCGCAGGTGCTGCGCAACATCAACGCCTTCACGCTGGGGGCGCGCTCGGTCAAGCCCGGCATCACCTGCAGCGTGATCTTCACCGGCGACTGGTCGATGGCCGTGAAGGAAGCCGAAGCCACCAACAGCCTGGCCGACCAGGGCTGCGATGTCTTCACCATGCACGTCGACGGCCCCAAGGTGGTGGTCGAGACGGCGGCCAAGCGCGGCAAGATGGTCTGCGGCTACCACGCGAGCCAGGCCAAGCTCGCGCCCAACGCGTACCTCACCGGCGCCGAGTGGAACTGGCTCACGGCCTACAAGACCGCCATCGAGGCCGCGCAAGCCGGCAAGCCGCATCCGAACTTCCTGCGCGGCGGCCTGAAGGAAGGCTACGTGAAGATGTCCGCCTACGGCCCGATGGTGCCCGACGCCGCGAAGAAGCAGGCCGACGACATCAAGGCGAAGATGATCGCGGGCACTTTCGACATCTTCAAGGACGGCATCAAGGACAACAAGGGTGCGGTCGTGGTGCCGGCCGGCAAGGTGCTCAAGCAGACCGACCTGGAGCTGGAGAAGATGAACTACCTCGTCGAAGGCGTCATCGGCCAGGCCTGAGCCGCAGCACGCGTCCGCCCGCCATGCGTCAAGCGCTCAAGGAATTCGCCCTGCCGGTGTTCGCCATCGCGGCGGCGCTGCTGCTGTTCGGCGTGCTCGTGGCCTTTGCCGGCGTCGATCCGGTGGAGGTGTGGGCGACGCTCTTCAAGGGCGCGTTCGGCGACTGGTTCTCCTGGCAGAACACCCTGCAGCGCGCCGCGCCGCTGATGCTCACCGCACTGTGCGTGGCGCTGCCGGCGCGCGCGGGGCTGATCGTCATCGGCGGAGAGGGTGCGCTGGTGCTCGGTGGCCTGGCCTCTGCCGCACTCGCGCATGCGGTGCCGCTGCCGGGCAATGTGGTGGGCACGGTGGTGGTCTGCCTCGCGGGCGCATTGGCCGGCGCGCTGTGGATCGCCCTTGCGGGCTGGCTGCGCCAGTACCGCGGCATCAACGAAACCATCAGCAGCCTGCTGCTGGCCTACATCGCCATCGGCATCTTCAAGCACCTGGTCGAAGGGCCGCTGCGCGATCCGGCGAGCCTCAACAAGCCATCGACCCATGCGCTCGCCGACGGGCTGCTGATCGGCGGCATCGGCGGCTCGGACGTGCACTGGGGCTTCGTGATCGGCGTGGTCGCCTGCCTGGCGCTCGGGTGGTGGCTGCGCGCCACCGCCTCGGGCTTCTCGGTGCGCGTGGTGGGCGGCAATCCGCGCACCGCGCAGCTCGTGGGACTGCCGGCCACGCGGCTCATCCTCGGGGCCTGCGGGCTCGGCGGCGCCTGCGCGGGGCTCGCGGGCGCGGTCGAGGTGGCGGCGGTGCACACCAATGCCAATGCCTCGCTGATCGCAGGCTACGGCTATGCGGGCATCCTGGTGTCGTTCATCGCGCGGCACAACCCGGTGGCCATCGTGCCGGTGGCGATCCTGTTCGGCGGCTTCGGCGCGGCCGGCAGCCTGCTGCAGCGGCGGCTCGGGCTGCCCGATGCCTCGGTGCTGGTGCTGCAGGGCATCGCCTTTGTCCTGATCCTTGCGAGCGAGGGGTTGCGCATGGTCGACTGGAACGCCCTGCGCGCGCGTGTTCCGCGCGGCGAGGGGGCGGTGCGATGACCGCGGACCAGTGGATCGCGCTCGCGGCCGGCATTGTCGGCGGTGCTTTGCGCGTGGGTGCACCCTTCCTGTTCGTGAGCCTCGGTGAATGCCTCACCGAGAAGTCGGGCCGCATCAACCTCGGGCTCGAAGGCGTGCTGGTGCTCTCGGCGATGGCGGCCTTCGGCGGCGCCTATCTCACCGATTCCGCCTGGCTGGGCGTGCTGATCGGCGCGCTGGCGGGGGCTGCGCTCGCGCTGCTGCATGGCCTCCTGTGCTCGCTCGACCGCGTGAACGACGTGGCGACCGGCATCGCGCTGATGCTGCTCGGCACGGGGCTCGCGTTCTATCTTGGCAAGCCGCTGATCCAGCCGCAGGCCCCGCAGATCCCCGCGATACCGCTGGGCTTCTGGAGCGACAACGCGGTGGTGCGCTCGGCGTTGCAGCTCAATGCGCTGGTGCCGATCGGCGTGGCACTGGCGGTGCTGCTCTGGTGGGGCTTTGCGCGCACGCGGGCCGGCCTGCTGGTGCGCATGGCCGGCGATTCGGCGCAGGCGACGCGCGCGCTCGGCTATTCGGTCTCGGGCCTGCGCATTGCGGCGACCACGGCCGGTGGTTTCATCGCCGGGCTCGGCGGCGCATCGCTCACGCTGTTCTATCCGGGCAGTTGGAACGAAGGCATCTCCAGCGGCCAGGGCCTGATCGCGGTGGCGCTCGTGATCTTCGCGCGCTGGAGCCCGCTGCGCTGCGTGGGTGCGGCGCTGCTCTTCGGCGGTGCGGGCGCCATCGGGCCGGCGCTGCAATCCATCGGCATCGGCTGGGGCTATCACCTGTTCAATACCGTGCCTTACGTGCTCACGCTGGTGATCCTGGTGTTGACCTGCAGGCCCGGCACGGCCGCCGCCGGCGCCCCGGGCGAACTTTCATCGACAAGGAGCTGAATCCCATGAGCGGTCTCGGAGGCCTCAACAAATCGGCCCACGGCGTCGTCGTCGGCCTGGTGCAACTGCAGCTGCCGAGCGTGAAGACGCCGGCCGACCTGGCCGCGCAGACGCAGCGCATCTGCGAGATGGTGGGCAAGGCGCGCCGCAACCAGTCGACCATGGATCTCGTGGTGTTTCCCGAGTACGCGCTGCACGGCCTCTCGATGGACATGAACCCCGAGATCATGTGCACGCTCGACGGGCCCGAGGTGGCCGCCTTCAAGAACGCCTGCATCGCGCACCGCATCTGGGGCTGCTTCTCGATCATGGAAGCCAACCCCGGCGGCAATCCGTACAACAGCGGGCTCATCATCGACGATCAGGGCGCCATCAGGCTCTACTACCGCAAGCTGCATCCGTGGGTGCCGGTCGAGCCATGGGAGCCCGGCAACCTCGGCATCCCGGTGTGCGACGGGCCGAACGGCAGCAGGCTCTCGCTCATCATCTGCCACGATGGCATGTTTCCCGAGATGGCGCGCGAGGCCGCATACAAGGGCGCCGACATCATCCTGCGCACGGCCGGCTACACGGCGCCGATCCGCCATGCATGGAAGATCACCAACCAGGCCAACGCCTTCTGCAACCTGGCCTACACCGCGAGCGTCTGCCTCAGCGGCAGCGACGGCAGCTTCGACTCGATGGGCGAGGGCATGTTCTGCAATTTCGACGGCACGGTGCTGGCCGAGGGCGGTGGCCGCGCCGACGAGATCATCACCGCCGAGCTGCGGCCCGACCTCGTGCGCGAGGCGCGCACCGGCTGGGGCGTGGAGAACAACATCTACCAGCTCTACCACCGCGGCTACGTGGCGGTGAAGGGCGGCGCCCAGGACTGCCCCTACACCTACATGCACGACATGGCCGCCGGCACCTACAGCCTGCCCTGGAGCGCCGAGGTGAAGGTGACCGACGGCACCTCTTGCGGCTTTGCAGCGCCGGAGCGCACCTACGAAGGAACCACACAATGAACACGACACCTCCCCGTCACGTGGCCGCCGAGCCCTATGCCTGGCCCTACAACGGCGACCTGCGGCCCGGCAACACCGCGCTCATCGTGATCGACATGCAGACCGACTTCTGCGGCAAGGGCGGCTACGTCGACGTGATGGGCTACGACCTCTCGCTGGTGCAGGCGCCGATCCAGCCGATCGCGCGCACGCTCGCGGCGCTGCGGCCGCTGGGCTTTCACGTCATCCACACGCGCGAAGGCCACCGGCCCGATCTTGCGGACCTGCCTGCCAACAAGCGCTGGCGCTCGCGCCAGATCGGCGCCCATGGCGTGGGCATCGGCGACGACGGGCCGTGCGGGCGCATCCTGGTGCGTGGCGAGCCGGGCTGGGAGATCATTCCCGAACTCGCGCCGCTGCCGGGCGAGGTGGTGATCGACAAGCCCGGCAAGGGCTCGTTCTATGCCACCGACCTGGAGCTGATCCTGCGCACGCGCGGCATCGAGAACCTGATCCTCGCGGGCATCACCACCGACGTGTGCGTGCACACCACGATGCGCGACGCCAACGACCGCGGCTTCGAATGCCTGCTGCTGTCGGACTGCACGGCCGCCACCGACCACGGCAACCATCTGGCGGCGCTGAAGATGATCACGATGCAGGGCGGCGTGTTCGGCGCGCACGCCACATCGCAGGCGCTGCTGTCTGCGCTGGACTGACGAACGCATGGCCGCCACGCCCCATGCCATCGGCGCGCTGCCTGCGGGCAGCGGCGCGCTCGCGCTCGACACCTACGAGCTGACCAAGCGCTTCGGCGCCTTCACCGCGATGGACCGCGTGACGATGCGCGTCGAGCCCGGCACGGTGCATGCGCTGCTGGGCGAGAACGGCGCGGGCAAGAGCACGCTGGTGAAATGCGTGGCCGGTTTCCAGCGTGCGGAAGAGGGCAGCATCCTGATCGACGGGCGCGAGCAGGACATTGCCAACCCGATCGTGGCGCGCGCGCTCGGCATCGGCATGGTCTACCAGCACTTCACGCTGGCGCCGGGCATGACGGTGGCCGAGAACCTGCTGCTCGCGGGCGGCAAGACGCCGGCGCTGATCGACTGGAAGGCGAAGCGCGCGGAGCTCAAGGATTTTCTTGCGACCACGCCCTTCAGCCTCGACCTCGACGTGCGGCCCTCGGAGCTTGCGGCGGGCGAGAAACAGAAGCTCGAACTGCTCAAGCAGCTGTACCTGAAGCCGCGCCTGCTGATCCTCGACGAACCGACTTCGGTGCTCACGCCGCAGGAGGCCGACGAGGTGCTGGGCCACGTGCGCGAATTCGCGAAGAGCGGCCTGTGCACCGTGCTCATCATCACGCACAAGTTCCGCGAGGTGATGGCCTATGCCGACAGCGTGACGGTGCTGCGCCGCGGCAAGGCGGTGCACCACTGCCGCGTCGCGGACACGAGTCCGGCGCAGCTGGCGCAGGCCATGATGGGCGGCGAGGGCGCTTCAGCGTCTGCGCCGGCTTCATCGCCCGTCGCCAGAGCACCGGTGCCCGATGCGGCACCCGTCGCGTTGCGGGTCGAGGGCCTCGAGGCCCAGGGGGACCGCGGCACGCTCGCGCTGCACGACCTGAGCCTGTCGGTGCGGGCCGGCGAGATCCTGGGCGTGGCGGGCGTCTCGGGCAACGGGCAGCGCGAGCTGGTCGAGGCGCTGGTCGGTCAGCGCGCGCGGCTGGCCGGCAAGGTGAGCGTCATGGGCCGGCCCTACAGCGCGCGCCGCGGCGAGAACCGCAGCCTCAAGGTCCGCAGCCTGCCCGAGGAGCCGCTGCGCAACGCCTGCGTGGGCGACCTCAGCGTGTCGGAGAACATGGCGCTGCGCGATTTCGACCGGCCGCCGCTGTCGCGCGGCGGTGTGCTGAACTTTCCGTTCTGGCGCAACCGGGCGCGCGAATGGATTGCCGAATACGGCGTGAAGACGCAGGGCGAGGGCGCGCCGATCCGCAGCCTGTCCGGCGGCAACGTGCAGCGCGCGGTGCTGGCGCGCGAACTCGCCGGCGACATCAATGTGCTGATCGCGGCCAACCCCGTGTTCGGCCTCGACTTTGCGGCCGTTGCCGAGATCCACGAGCGCATCGTGCAGGTGCGGGAGAAGGGCGGGGCGGTGCTGCTGATCAGCGAGGATCTCGACGAGCTTCTCGAGCTGGCCGACCGCATCGTCGTGATGAGCGAAGGGCGGATCGTGTTCGAGACGCCGGCTGCGGGGGCGGAAAGGCATGTGATCGGGGCGCACATGGGTGGGGGGCACCATGAGCCGTTGAAGGCTGCGGCATGAGTGCCCTGACGGCTGATGCTGGGCCGCCCGGTGCGCGGTGCGGCGCGGTCGCCCCCACTGTGCCGGCCGCTCCGCGGCTCCCCTGCACTGGAAAACAGCGAGAGCAACCATGCGCATAGAAACTGCCAACCCATTTCCCTATGACTTCGAACTGAAGAACACAGCGCTGGTCCTCATCGACATGCAGCGCGACTTCATCGAGCCTGGCGGCTTCGGTGAAACCCTGGGCAACGACGTGTCGCTGCTCGAAGCCATCGTGCCTGCCACCCAGGCCGCCCTGGAGGCGTGGCGAAAGGCCGGCGGCCTCGTGGTCCACACGCGCGAGGCGCACAAGGCCGACCTCTCCGATTGCCCGCCGGCCAAGCGCAACCGCGGCAGCCCGAGCCTGCGCATCGGCGACGAAGGACCGATGGGCCGCATCCTCGTCGCCGGCGAACCCGGCAACCAGATCATCGATGCGCTGGCGCCCGTCGACGGCGAGATCGTCATCGACAAGCCTGGCAAGGGCGCGTTCTACGCCACCGGGCTGCATGAACTGCTGCAACGGCGCGGCATCACGCACCTGCTGTTCGGCGGCGTCACCACCGAGGTCTGCGTGCAGACCAGCATGCGCGAGGCCAACGACCGGGGCTACGACAGCCTGCTGCTCGAAGACTGCACCGAAAGCTACTTTCCGGCCTTCAAGGCGGCCACGCTCGACATGGTCCGGGCCCAGGGCGCGATCGTCGGCTGGACCGCGCCGAGCACCGCGCTGATGGCGGCGCTTCGGCAGGGGCAATGACAGCGACTACCATTCCCCACGTGTCCACCGTCCGACCCCGCCCCGCTTCTCCCGTGCCCGCTTCCGACAAGGCCGTTTTCCGCACGCGCGCCGACGAGGTCTACGCCCAGCTCAAGCGCGACGTGGCCGATTTCATCCTCGTGCCCGGCGACCGCTTCACCGAGAACGAGATCAGCGACCGGCTCGGCGTCTCGCGCACGCCCGTGCGGCAGGCGCTGTTCCGTCTTCAGCAGGAAGGGTTCGTCGAGGTGCTGTTTCGCAGCGGCTGGCGCGTGCTGCCCTTCGACTTCGACCAGTTCGAGCAGCTCTACGACCTGCGCATGGTGCTCGAGACCACCGCCGTGCACCGCCTCTGCGAAGCCGACCGCCGCGTCGACCGCAGCCTGCTCGACACGCTGGCCGACATCTGGCTCGTGCCCGCGACCCAGCGCAGCAGCGACACTGCGCAGGTGGCGCAGTGGGACGAAGCCTTTCATTGTTCGCTGGTGGCCGCCGCCGGCAACGCCGAGATGGCGCGCGTGCACGGCGACGTGACCGAGCGCATCCGCATCATCCGCCGGCTCGACTTCACCCAGCAGCCGCGCATCGACGCCACCTACGAGGAGCACGGCAAGATCCTCAAGGCCGTGCGCGCCAACCGCGGCGACCAGGCCGCGATGCTGCTGCGCGCGCACATCGAGACCAGCCAGGCGGAGGTGCGCAAGATCACGCTGCACCAGGTGCACCTGGCCCGGCATGCGGGGAAGGCCGCGCCGCGCTGAACGCGGACTCAGTCGGCGGTGATGTTGCCGCGCTTGACCACGCTCGCCCAGCGGTCCGCATCCTTCTTCACCAGCGCGCCGAACTCCGCCGGCGTCGAACTCGCCGGCACCATGCCCTGCGACTCGAACGACTTTGCCACCTCGGGCTGCTTCAGCACCGCCGCGATCTCCTTGTTGAGCCGCGCCACCACGTCTGGCGGCGTCCCCTTGGGTGCGAGCACGCCGTACCACATGTCCACGTTGTCGGCGGTCACGCCGGCCTCGGCCAGCGTCGGCACCTCGGGCAGCTGTGGCAGGCGCTTGCTGCTGCCCGTGGCAATGGCCTTGAGCTTGCCGGCCTGGATGTGCTGCAACGCCACGTGCACCGGCAGGAACATGTAGTCGATGCGCCCGCCCAGCAGGTCGGTCACCGCGCCGGCCGTGCCCTTGTAGGGCACATGCATCAGCTCCGTGCCGGTGCCCTGCATCAACAGTGCCATCGACAGGTGATGCGGCGTGCCCACGCCGGGCGTGGCATAGGTCAGCTTGCCCGGCTCCGCCTTGGCCGCGCTCACCATCTGCGCCACCGAAGCCACCTTCTGCACGTTCGGGTTGGTCACCAGCAGCAGCGTGCCCCACGAGGTGAGCGACACGGGCGCGAAGTCGGCCACGGGGTCGTAGCCGAGCGACTTGTAGAGGCTGCGGTTCATCACCAGCGTGTTGACCTGCACCAGCAGCGTATAGCCGTCGGGCTTGGCGCGCGCGGCCTTTTCGCTGCCGATGTTGCCGCTGGCGCCGGCAATGTTCTCCACCACCACCGGCTGGCCCAGCAGCGCGGGCAGGCGCGCGGACAGCTGGCGCGCCACCAGGTCGATGCCGGTGCCGGGCGTGTAGGGCACCACCAGGGTGATGGGCTGGTCGGGCCAGGCGTGGGCTGCGGTGGCCAGGCCGAGCGTGGCGAGCAGGGCGGCGAAGGTTTTGGTCAGTGAACGCATGGTTCGTGTCTCCGTAGTTCTTATGAAGGCTGCGCGGGTTCAGAGGAAGGAAGGCCGTGCCTTCAGCGCGACCGGGTCGTAGCCGGCCACGCGCTTGTAGTTGTCCGAGATGGCCTGCAGCTCGGCGGTGGGCACCACGTCCTCGATCCTGTCGAAGCGCTTGCCGCCCGAACGCTCGAACACCTCGCGCAGGATGGCGTCGGGCGGGTTGCTGCGGTTGGTCAGCACCACGTCGGTGGTGGCCTTCACGCGCACGCGGTCGTAGTCTTCGAGCGCGGCAGGGCCCACGCCCATGTCCTTGAGCGCGCCGGCCAGGAAGCGCGCATCGATGATCGCCTGCCCCGCGCCGTTGGAGCCGCGCGGCACCATCGGGTGCGCGGCGTCGCCCAGCAGCGTGAGGCGGCCGTGCGTCCAGCGCGGCAGCGGGTCCTGGTCGACCATCGGGTACTCGAGGATGGTGTCCGACGCGCGAATCAGCGCCGGCACGTCGAGCCAGTCGAAGTGCCAGTCGGCGAAGGCCGGCAAGAAGTCTTCGAGCCGGCCCGCGCGGCTCCAGTCGCGCAGCGCGGGCTGCGGGGCGTGGATCTCGGCGACCCAGTTCACGAGCTGGTTGCCCTCGGCGTCGATGTCGTTGCGGATCGGGTAGATCACCATCTTGCCGACCGCGAGCCAGCCCGCGCGCACCATGCTGCCGCCCGAGAGAAAGGGCTTCCAGCGCGTGGTGCCGCGCCACATGTTCACGCCCGAGTAGCGCGGCGCGCCTTCGTCGGGATAGAACTGCTTGCGCAGCGCCGAGTGGATGCCGTCGCAGCCGACCGCGACCGCGCCGCGCACCGAAGGCGCGTCGGCAAAGTGCACGGTCACGCCTTCGGCGTCCTGCGTGGCGCCGGTGCAGCGGCGGTTGCACACCACGCTGTCGGGGCCCAGGCGCTTGAGCGTCTCCTCGTACAGCACCGTCTGCAGGTCGCCGCGGTGGATGGAGAACTGCGGCCAGTCGTAACCCGCGTGCTGGCCGGCCGCCTCGCGGAAGATCAGCTGGCCGTGCTCGGTGAAGAACACCGCCTCCTGCGTGCGCACGCCGACCTTGTCGAGCGCGGGCAGCAGGCCCAGTTCGGTGAGCTCGCGCACCGCGTGCGGCAGCAGGTTGATGCCCACGCCCAGCGGCTTCAGTTCGGGCACGGCCTCGTACACGCGGCAGGGGATGCCGGCCTGGTGCAGGCTCAGCGCCAGGGTCAGGCCGCCGATGCCGGCGCCCAGGATGATGACTTCGTTGCTCATGGTGATTCGCGCAATGCGCTCGGTGCTTGTCTCGGCCCGCATTAGGAACGCAGACCAACCATTTGGGAAATTTAGATGTGATATGGATTTATCATGAATTCTTATGAACCTCTCGACCCGCCAGATGCGCGCCTTTTTGCACGTGGCGCGCATCGGCAACTTCACGCGCGCGGCCGAGCAGGCGCACATCACGCAGGCGGGCCTGAGCATCCTCGTGCGCGAGATGGAAAAACAGCTGGGCTGCCGCCTGTTCGACCGCACCACGCGCGTGGTGAGCCTCACGCCCGAAGGCCGGCGGCTGCTGCCGGTGGTGGAGCGGCTGGTGACCGACCTGGACGACGTGGCCGCCGAGCTGGGCGCGGCGGGCGATGCGTCGCGCCGCACGCTGCGCATCGCGGCCACGCCGCTGGTGTCGTCGCACCTGCTGCCGCAGGTGTTCACCACCTTCCGCGCCGCGCACCCGCAGGTGAGCCTGCGCCTGTTCGACGCCGACCTGCGCGACGTGGAGGCGATGGTGACGGCCGGCGATGCCGACATGGGGCTGGGCTTCTTCTTCAAGGCCGCCGTGGGGCTGGAGCGCACGCCGGTCGGGCGCTTTCAGCTGATGCGCGTGGCGCCGTGCGAGGACGGCGAGGCACCGCCGCCCATCGGCACCGCGCCATGGTCGGCACTGCGCGCCGCCGAACTCGTCGGCCTGCCGCCGGGCAACCCGATCCAGAAGGTGATCGACCAGCACCTGGCCGCCATCGGCCGCGCCGATGCGCAGCGGCCGGCCTTCAACTTCTTCGGCACGCTGATCTCGATGATCGAGGCTGGCTTCGGCACCGCGGTGATGCCGACCTTCGCGCTCGCAGCCTGCCGCCGGCACCGCGTGCGCACCGACGTGCTGGTCAAGCCGAAGGTGGGGCTGGACTTCTACCGCATCGCCAAGCGCGGCGCGCACGAGACCGAAGCGATACAGGCCTTCGTCGCGACCCTGGAGAAGGCACTGCCCGCGCTGTCACGCTGACAGAGGGCAGTCAGAGCGTGAAGTCGTAGTCCACCGTGATCGGCGCGTGGTCCGAGAACTTCACGGTCTTGTAGATCTGTTCGCTGCGCGCCAGGGCGCCCAGGGCCGGCGTGGCCAGGTGGTAGTCGAGCCGCCATCCCACGTTGTTCGCATAGGCCTGGCCGCGGTTGCTCCACCAGGTGTAGGCCTCGGCCGTGGTGTCGGGCTTGAGCATGCGGTAGACGTCCACCAGGCCCGCGCCGTCGGTGCCGGCGTCGAGCAGCCGGGTCATCCAGGCGCGCTCCTCGGGCAGGAAGCCGCTGTTCTTCTGGTTGCCGCGCCAGTTCTTGAGGTCGATTTCCTTGTGGGCGATGTTGATGTCGCCGCAAAGGATGAATTCGCGCTCCTTCCTGAGCGCGGTGAGGTGCGGGAAGAATCCCTTCAGGAAGCGGAACTTGGCTTCCTGGCGCTCCTCGCCCGAACTGCCGCTCGGAAAGTAGCAGCTGATGATCGAGAGCTTGCGTTTGGGCGTGTCGAAGCGCAGCTCGAGATACCGGCCCTCGGCGTCGAATTCGGCGTCGCCCCAGCCCACGACGACGGCGCTTGGCGCGTGCTTGGTGTAGATCGCGGTGCCGGCATAGCCTTTTTTCTCGGCGAAATGGAAATGGCCCTTGAGGCCGGCCATTTCCTCGAACCGGCCCTCGATGTCGCTCGCCTGCACCCGGATCTCCTGCATGCAAATACAATCCGGCGCAAGTTCGGCCACCCAGTCCGCCACCCCTTTCGTGGCGGCCGAACGCAGGCCATTGAGATTGAGGCTGGTCAGTTTGAACACAAGGAAATTCCGATGGCTGTAGATGGTGTGGAAAGCAGTGCGGTGGCGCAGGATTTCGTCCAGTTCGCACTCGACGCGGGGGTGCTGCGCTTCGGCGAGTTCAAGACCAAGGCTGGCCGCCTGAGCCCCTACTTCTTCAATTCGGGCCTCTTCGACGACGGCGCCAAGATCGCGCGGCTCGCCGGATTCTATGCAGACCGGCTGATCGAGAGCGGCGTCGGGTTCGACATGATCTTCGGCCCCGCCTACAAGGGCATTCCGCTGGGCGCCACGGTGGCGGCCGAACTGGCCCGGCGCGGGCGCAACTATCCCTTTGCCTACAACCGCAAGGAAGCCAAGGCGCACGGCGAAGGCGGCAACCTGGTGGGCGCACCGCTGAAGGGCCGCGTGCTGATCGTCGACGACGTGATGTCGGCCGGCACCGCGGTGCGCGAATCCATTGCCGCCATCGAAGCAGCGGGCGCCACGCCGCATGCCGTGGCCATTGCGCTCGACCGGCAGGAAAAAGCCACCGAAAACGGCGTCGACGTGGCCCACAGCGCGGTGCAGTACGTGCGCAACCAGCTGGGTCTCCAGGTGGTGGCCATTGCCACGCTCGACGACCTCCTGAACTACCTGTCGGGCCATGCCGCCGCTGACCTGGGTGCGCATCGCGAGCGAGTGCTCGCCTACCGAGCGCGCTACGGCGCCAGCTGAGATCAACATCATGCCCATGTGCAAGCTCGACCTGGCGGCCCGGCCGTTCGCAGCCCCATGGGTGCTGCTGCTGCCGATGGTGCTGTGGGCCGGTGCCGTCTCGGCGCAACCCGCACCGGCGCCGGCCGCCGGCATTTATTCATGCACCGATGCGCGCGGCCGCACGCTCACGGCCGACCGCCCGATTGCCGAATGCATCGACCGCGAGCAGCGCGAACTGAACCCGAGCGGCACCACGCGCCGCCGGATCGAACCGACGTACACGGCCCGCGAACAGGCCGAGCGCGAAGACCGTGCCCGCGAGGCCGCATTGCAGGCCGCGCGCCTGACCGACGAGCGCCGCCGCGAGCGCGCATTGCTGGTGCGTTATCCCAATGCCGAGGTGCATGACCGTGAGCGCGCCGAGGCGCTGGTGCAGATCGACGCGGTGATCCAGGCCGCGAAAAAGCGCCTGGCCGAACTTGCCGAAGACCGCCACAAGATCGACGAGGAGCTCGAGTTCTACAAGCACGACGTGAGCAAGGCGCCCGGCGCCGTGCGCCGCAAGCTCGAGGACAACGCGCAGAGCGTGGCGGTGCAGAACCGCTTCATCGGCGAGCAGGAAGACGAGAAGAAGCGCGTCAACGCGCGCTTCGACGAGGAGCGCACGCGCTTGAAGCAGCTCTGGTCCCCCCGCAACGGCGGGGTCAACCGCTGAAGGTCAGCCCAGTTTTGCCTTGAGCAGTTCGGTCACCTGCGCGGGGTTCGCCTTGCCGCCGCTGGCCTTCATCACCTGGCCCACGAGGCCGTTGAGGGCCTTTTCCTTGCCGCCGCGGTATTCCTCGACGTTCTTCGCGTTCTTCGCGATCACTTCGTCCAGGATCTTGTCGAGCGCGCCGGTGTCGCTCATGGGCTTCAGGTCCTTGGCTTCGATGATCGCGTCGACATCGCTGCCTTCCCCGGTCCAGAGCGCGTCGAACACCTGGCGCGCGGCGTTGTTGGGCAGCGTGCCGTCGGCAATGCGCCCGACCAGCTGCGCCAGCTGCTGCGCCGTCACCGGCGCGGCCTCGATGCCGATCTCCTGCGCGTTCAGGCGGCGCGCCATTTCGCCGGTGATCCAGTTGCTGGCGAGCTTGGGCGTTGCGCCGGCCTTCACCGCGTCGTCGAAATAGCGTGCGAGCGCGGGGCTCTGCGTGAGCTGTGCCGCGTCGTATTCCGACATGCCGTGGTCGCGCACGTAGCGCTCGGCCATGGCGCGCGGCAGCTCGGGCATGGTGGCGCGCACGCGCTCGATCCATTCGGGTTCGATGGCGAGCGGCGGCAGGTCGGGGTCGGGGAAGTAGCGGTAGTCGGCTGCGTCTTCCTTGGTGCGCATGGTGCGCGTCTCGCCGGTATCGGGGTCGAACAGCACGGTGGCCTGCTCGATCTTGCGGCCGTCTTCCAGCTCGTTGATCTGCGAGTTGATCTCGTAGTCGATGGCTTGCTGCATGAACTTGAAGCTGTTCAGGTTCTTGATCTCGCGCCGCGTGCCGAGCTTTTCGCCGGGCTTGCGCACCGAGACGTTGGCGTCGCAGCGAAAGCTCCCTTCCTGCATGTTGCCGTCGCAGATGCCGATCCAGGTGACGATCTTGTGCAGCTCGCGCGCATAGGCCACGGCCTCGGCGGTGGAGCGCATGTCGGGCTCGGTCACGATCTCCAGGAGCGGCGTGCCGGCGCGGTTCAGGTCGATGCCGCTCTGGCCGATGAAGTTCTCGTGCAGCGACTTGCCCGCGTCTTCCTCGAGGTGGGCGCGCACCAGGCGCACGGTCTTCTTTTCTTCGCCCAGGAAGAACGAGACGGAGCCGCCCTGCACGACCGGGATCTCGTACTGGCTGATCTGGTAGCCCTTGGGCAGGTCGGGATAGAAGTAGTTCTTGCGCGCGAACACGCTGCGCGGCGCAATGTGCGAGCCGAGCGCGAGGCCCAGCTTGATGGCACGCTCGACGGCGCCCTTGTTCATCACCGGCAGCGTGCCGGGCAGCGCCAGGTCGACCGCGCAGGCCTGCGTGTTGGGCTCGGCGCCGAAGGCGGTGGAGGCGCGGCTGAAGATCTTGCTCGCGGTCGAGAGTTGCGCGTGCGTCTCGAAGCCGATGATGACTTCATAGCCGCGCACCAGCGGGCCGGTCGGGCGGCCTTCTTGCTGTGCTTCGAAAGTGTTCACGGGTTCGCTCATTTCAGAATCCCTCCGGCGTGCGCATGTGCCAGTCGGTGGCTTGCTGGAAGCGGTGGGCTGCGTTCAGCAGCTTCGCTTCGCTGAAGTAGTTGCCGATCAGCTGCAAACCGACGGGCATGCCGGTTTCATCGAAGCCCGCGGGCGCGCTCATGCCCGGCAGCCCGGCCAGCGAGGCCGGCAGCGTGAAGATGTCGGCCAGGTAGTCGGCCACCGGGTCGCCGCCGTGCTCGCCGATCTTCCAGGCGGTGGTCGGCGCGGCCGGGCCGGCGATCACGTCGCACTGCCTGAAGGCCTGCTGGAAGTCGTCGGCGATCATGCGGCGCACCTTCTGCGCCTGCAGGTAGTAGGCGTCGTAGTAGCCGTGCGAGAGCACGTAGGTGCCGATCATGATGCGGCGCTTCACCTCGTCGCCGAAGCCTTCGGCGCGCGTGCGCTCGTACATGTCGGCCAGGTCCTTGTACTGCTTGGCGCGGTGGCCGAACTTCACGCCGTCGAAGCGGCTCAGGTTGCTTGAGGCTTCGGCCGCGGCCAGGATGTAGTACACGGGAATCGAGAGTTCGGTGAGCGGCAGCGTGACTTCGACCCGCCTGGCGCCGAGCTTCTCGTACTGCGACAGCGCGGCATCGATGGCCGCGCGCACGCCTGGCGCCACGCCTTCGCCGAAGAACTCCTTCGGCACGCCGATGCGCAGGCCTTCGAGCGAGTCGTCGAGCGAGCGGCCGAAGTCTTCGGCGGGCTTGTCGAGCGAGGTCGAATCGCGGTCCAGGTCGGGGCCGCAGAAGGCCGACAGCAGCAGCGCGCAGTCTTCGGCCGAGCGGGCCATCGGGCCGGCCTGGTCGAGGCTCGATGCGAAGGCCACCATGCCGTAGCGCGAGGCGCGGCCGTAGGTCGGCTTGATGCCGGTCACGCCGCAGAAGGAGGCCGGCTGGCGGATCGAGCCGCCGGTGTCGGTGCCGGTGGCCGCGGGGGCCAGGCGTGCCGCCACGGCCGCCGCGCTGGCGCCCGAGGAGCCGCCCGGAATACGCTCGCGGTTCCACGGGTTCTGCACCGGCACGGCCTTGTCGTGGCCCACGGCGGGCACGGCGACGTTCTCGTTGGCCGAGCCCATCGCGAATTCGTCGCAGCTCAGCTTGCCCAGCGTGACCGCGCCGGCCTCGGCCAGGCGGCGCACCACGGTGGCGTCGAAGGGCGAGCGGTAGCCCGCGAGCATCTTGGAGCCGGCGGTGGTGGCGAAATCGGTGGTGACGAAGATGTCCTTGTGCGCAATCGGCACGCCGGCCAAGGCGGGCGCGTTGCCCTTGGCGATGAGCGCGTCGGCCGCGCGGGCCTGGGCCAGCGTGACTTTCTCGTTCACGTCGACGAAGGTGCCGAGCGATTCGTGGGCCTTCATGCGGCCAAGGAAGACCTGCGAGGCCTCGACGGCCGAAACCTTGCGCTCGGCCAATGCCTTGGCGAGCGCGGCCACGCCCATTTGATGCAATTCGCCGCTCATTCGATCACCTTCGGCACGAGGAACAGGCCGGCTTCGACGGCCGGGGCGCTCTTCTGGTTGGCTTCGCGGTTGTCGGGTTCGCTCACCAGGTCGTCGCGCAGGCGCAGCGTGATGTCCTCGACGGCCGCGACCGGATGGGCCAGCGGCTCCACCCCCGCGGTGTCGACCGAACGCATGCGTTCGACCAGGTCAAAAAAGCCGTTGATCTGGCTGAGCATGCGCTCGCTTTCGTCGGAAGCAAGCTGCAGCCGTGCCAGGGAGGCAATGCGTGCAATATCTGAGGCGGAAAGTGACATGGGTCGGACCGGTCGAAAAACCGGAAGTAATCGCACGCCGGAGAGGGTGCTAACACGGGATTCAGAGGGGATTCGGGTATTATCCCGCCTTTGCCGCAACCCCCGCGAACGCGCCGGCTTTTGCGCCAAAAACGATCAATTCACCCCGTCATACGACCCAAAAACAGAGCGACGACCTGCCGACGCGCAGGCGTGCTCCAGAGGATTCCGCACATGTTTGGAGCTTTCCGTCGGTACTTTTCCACCGACCTTGCGATCGACCTCGGCACCGCCAACACCCTGATATTCGCCCGCAACAAGGGCATCGTGCTGGACGAGCCCTCGGTCGTCGCCATCCGCCATGAAGGCGGCCCCCACGGCAAGAAGGTGATCCAGGCCGTCGGCCGGGAAGCCAAGGCCATGCTGGGCAAGGTGCCCGGGAACATCGAGGCCATCCGCCCGATGAAGGACGGCGTGATTGCCGACTTCGTGATCACCGAGCAGATGATCAAACAGTTCATCAAGATGGTGCACCCGCGCACGCTGCTCACGCCGAGCCCGCGCATCATCATCTGCGTGCCCTGCGGCTCGACCCAGGTCGAGCGCCGCGCCATCAAGGACGCGGCCGAGGCGGCTGGCGCCACCTCCGTCTACCTCATCGAGGAACCCATGGCCGCGGCCATCGGCGCCGGCCTGCCCGTCAGCGAGGCTTCGGGCTCGATGGTGGTCGACATCGGCGGCGGCACCACCGAAGTGGGCGTCATCAGCCTGGGCGGCATGGTCTACAAGGGCTCGGTGCGCGTGGGCGGCGACCGCTTCGACGAAGCCATCATCAACTACATCCGCCGCAACTACGGCATGCTGATCGGCGAGCCGACGGCCGAAGTCATCAAGAAGAACATCGGTTCGGCCTTCCCGGGCTCCGAGGTCAAGGAGATGGAGGTCAAGGGCCGCAACCTCTCCGAAGGCGTGCCGCGCAGCTTCACCATCAGCAGCAACGAAGTGCTGGAAGCCCTGACCGACCCGCTCAACAACATCGTCTCGGCCGTGAAGAACGCGCTGGAGCAGACGCCGCCCGAACTGGGCGCCGACATCGCCGAGCGCGGCATGATGCTGACCGGCGGCGGCGCGCTGCTGCGCGACCTGGACCGCCTGCTGGCCGAGGAAACCGGCCTGCCGGTGCTGGTGGCCGAAGACCCGCTGACCTGCGTGGTGCGCGGCTGCGGCATTGCCCTCGAGCGCATGGACCGTCTGGGCAGCATCTTCACGAGCGAGTAAAAGGCGAAAGCCATCATCGGCCGGCCTCTGCTCGCGCAGGCCGGCTTTTTTGCCATCTGACGTTGCACACAGCCAGGCCTGAACCATGCCCTTGGGCACGCTCGATCGCACAGCCCCGCCCCTGTTCAACCAGGGACAGTCGGCGCTCAGCAAGCTGATCTTCTTCGGCGCGCTCGCGCTGTTCCTGATGGTGGCCGACGCGCGCTTCCATCTCGTGCAGCCCCTGCGCGCGGCCGTCGGCGCGGTGCTCTACCCGGTGCAATGGCTGGCGCTCAAGCCGGTGCAGCTGGTGGTCGGCGGCAGCCGCTATTTCGAAGACCTGCAGGCGGCCCAGCGCAACGAGGACGAGGCGCGCAAGGCGCTCATGCTGCAGGCCGAGCGCGCGAGCCAGGCCGACACGCTCGCGCAGGACAACGCGCGGCTGCGCGCGCTGCTCGAGCTGCGCCAGACCACCCAGGCGCCGGGCCGCGCGGCCGAGGTGCTGTATGACGCGGCCGACCCGTACACGCGCAAGATCGTCATCGACCAGGGGCTCACGCAGGGCGTGGCCGCCGGGTCGCCCGTGATCGACGCGCACGGCGTGCTGGGACAGGTGACGCAGGTGCAGCCGTTCACGAGCGAAGTCACGCTGGTGATCGACCGCGATCTTTCCATTCCCGTGCAGAACACCCGTACCGGCGTGCGCAGCGTGGCCTTCGGCGATGCGTCGGCGCATGGCGGCGGACTCGAGCTGCGCTTCATGGCCGCCAATGCCGACCTGCAGGAGGGCGACCTGCTGTCCACCAGCGGCGTCGACGGCGTCTATCCGCCCGGCCTGCCGGTGGCGAAGATCGAGCGCATCGAGCGCCGCGCCGATTCGGCCTTTGCGCGCATCTACTGCGTGCCGCTGGCCCGCGTGACGGCTGCGCGCTACGTGCTGGTGCTCGCGCCCACCGGGGCTCCCTCGGCGCCGCCGCCCGCGCCGGCCGCCGCCGTGGTGCGCAAGAAGCCCGAGGCCAAGCCGGCCGGGAAGGCCGACAAGGCCGACAAAAAAGCCGCGGAGCGCGCCCGATGATCAAGCGTCCCGGACAACAGCAGCTCCTGCTGCCCGTGAGCCCGCTGTTCATGTGGGCGAGCCTGGTGGTGGCGCTGCTCATCAACATGATCCCGATCGGCCGCGCCGCATGGATGCCCGACCTGCTCGCGCTGGCCATCGTGTTCTGGGGCGTGCACCAGCCGATGCGCGTGGGCATCGGCGCGGCCTTCGTCTTCGGGCTGTGCATGGACGTGCACCAGGCGTCCATGCTGGGCCAGCATGCGCTGTCCTACACCACGCTGGGCTTCTTCGCGATCACCATCCACCGGCGCCTGCTGTGGTACCCGGTGGCCTCGCAGGCGCTGCAGGTGCTGCCGCTGTTCGCGTTGTCGCAGCTCATCGAGGTCATCACGCGGATGATCGGCGGCGGCGTGTTCCCGGGCTGGAGCGTGCTGATCTCGCCGGCCGTCGAGGCGGCGCTGTGGCCGCTGGCAACTGCCTTGCTGCTGGCCCCCCAGCTTCGCACGCCGGACCCCGACGAGAACCGGCCGCTATGAGTTCGCCCGCATTTGCCATGGCCACGGCCCGCGCCTAAGCTCGCACTTTCGCCGCCATGACCGAAATCCGCAACGTCGCCGCCGATCTCGCGCGCTTCAAGCGCCGCGTGGTCGTGATCGGCCTCGTGGTGCTCTTCGCGTTCAGCCTGCTCGGCGCCCGCCTGTTCTACCTGCAGGTGGTGCGGCATGAAGACCTGGCGGAACAGGCCGAGAGCAACCGCACGGCCATCGTGCCCGTGGTGCCCAACCGCGGCCTGATCCTCGACCGCAACGGCATCGTGCTGGCCTCGAACTATTCGGCCTACACGCTGGAGATCACGCCTTCGAAGGTGGGCGACGTCGAGGAGACCATCGAGAGCCTCACCCAGGTGCTCGAGGTTTCGCCGCGCGACCGCCGCCGCTTCAAGCGCCTGCGGGAGGATTCGCGCAGCTTCGATTCCATTCCCATCCGCACCCGCCTGAGCGACGAGGAGGTCGCGCGCTTCGCCGCGCAGCGCTACCGCTTCCCGGGCGTGGAGATCAAGGCCCGGCTGTTCCGCAATTACCCGCACGCCGAGCTGGCCTCGCACGTGCTCGGCTACATCGGCCGCATCAACCAGCGCGAGAAGACCGCGATGGAAGACTGGGCCGAGGAAGACCAGGCCAACTACAAGGGCACCGACTACATCGGCAAGCTGGGCATCGAGCAGAGCTACGAGAAGACGCTGCATGGCCAGACCGGCGTCGAGCAGATGGAAACCTCGGCCGGCGGCCGCGCGGTGCGCCGGCTCGCCAGCCACCCGGCCACGCCCGGCAACACCGTGATGCTGTCGCTCGACATCAAGCTGCAGAAGCTGGTGGAAGACATGTTCGGCGACCGCCGCGGCGCGCTGGTGGCCATCGACCCCAGGACCGGCGAAGTGCTGGCCTTCGTGAGCAAGCCCACCTTCGACCCCAACCTGTTCGTCGAAGGCATCGACACCGAGAGCTGGCAGGCGCTGACCGAATCGCTCGACAAGCCGCTCTTGAACCGCGCGCTGCGCGGCACCTATCCGCCCGGCTCCACCTACAAGCCTTTCATGGCGCTGGCGGCGCTGCAGACCGGCAAGCGCGGCCCGAACGTGGTGGTGAACGACCCCGGCTACTTCAACTTCGGCGGCCACCGTTTCGGCAGCCCCGAGGGCAACATCGGGGGCGTCGACATGCGCCGCTCGATCCAGCTGTCGAGCAACATCTACTACTACTCGCTGGCCAACGAAATGGGCGTGGACCTGATCCACGACTTCATGAAGCCGATGGGCTTCGGGCAGATCACCGGCATCGACCTGGGCGGCGAGGTGCGCGGCGTGCTGCCGAGCACCGAATGGAAGCGCAACGCCTACAAGCGGCCCGAGCAGAAGAAGTGGTATGCGGGCGAAACCATTTCGCTCGGCATCGGGCAGGGCTACAACGCTTTCACGATGCTGCAGCTCGCGCAGGCCACGGCCATCGTGGCCGACGGCGGCCTGAAACACAAGCCGCACCTCGTGCTGGCCACGCGCAACACGGTGAGCGGGCAGGTGGTGCCGCTGCCCCAGCCGCCGGCCGAGAACCTGGGCTACACCGCGGCCAACGTCGCGGTGGTTCGCGAGGGCCTGACCAGCGTGGTCACCAGCGGCACCGCGCGCGGCGTGTTCGCCGGCGCGGGCTACCAGGCGGCGGGCAAGACCGGCACCGCCCAGGCCGTGACGCAGGCGCAGAACACCAAGTACAACGCCAAGGCGCTCGAGGAGCACCAGCGCGACCACGCCCTGTTCATGGCTTTCGCTCCGGCCACCGATCCGAAGATCGCGCTGGCGGTGGTCGTCGAGAACGCCGGCTGGGGTGCGGGCGCCGCAGCGCCCATTGCACGCCGCGTGTTCGACTACTGGCTGATGGACCAGTATCCGAGCGAAGCCGACATGGCCGCCATCAGGGTCGGAAAGGCCACCGCGCCGATCGGCAAGCCGCGCGTTGCCAGCGAAGTGGCGTGGCCGGCTGCGGCCTCCGCCGCGCCCGCGCCCTGAGCCTCCTGCCTCAGGCCACCGTACCGCTGACTTCGCCCAGGCCGATGCGCACTGCGCCCGCGCGCTCGCAGTGGCCGCGGATGACCAGCGTATCGCCGTCTTCGAGGAAGGTGCGCTTCTCTCCGTTGGGCAGCGTGATCGGCTGCTTGCCGCCCTGCGTGAGTTCGATCAGCGAGCCGGCCTCGTCGGGCTTGGGGCCCGAGAGCGTGCCCGAGCCCAGCAGGTCGCCGGGCTGCAGGTTGCAGCCGTTCACCGTGTGGTGCGCGACCAGCTGCGCGGCGGTCCAGTAGGCGGCCTCGGTGGTGTTGCCGCGCGTGAGGCGCGCGGGCGCCACGCCTTCGGCGCGCATCTTCGCGGTCTGCAGCAGCACTTCGAGCGTGATGTCGAGCGCGCCGCTTTCGCGGTTCGAGGGCGCGTCGAGATACGCGAGCGGCTGCGGATCTCCCTCGGGCCGCTCGAACCTGGCGCGGAACGGCGCCAGCGCCTCCATCGTCACGATCCACGGCGACAGCGTGCTCGCGAAATTCTTCGAAAGGAAGGGGCCCAGCGGCTGGTACTCCCAGGCCTGGATGTCGCGCGCCGACCAGTCGTTGAGCAGCGCCACGCCGAACAGGTGGTCTTCGGCCTCGCCGAGGGCAATCGGCTCGCCGAGCGCATTGCCGCGGCCGACGAAGAAGCCCAGCTCCAGTTCGTAGTCGAGCCGCTTCGAGGGACCGAAGCTGGGCTCGGCCGCATCCGGCGCCTTGGTCTGCCCCTGCGGCCGCCTGAAGGCCTGCCCGCTCACGCCGATCGACGAGGCGCGGCCGTGGTAGCCGATCGGCACCCATTTGTAGTTGGGCATCAGCGGCTGGTCGGGGCGGAACAGCTTGCCGATGGTGGTGGCGTGATGGATGCCGGTGTAGAAGTCGGTGTAGTCGCCGATGCGGCAGGGCACGGTCATTTCGGCCCTGGCCTGCGGCAGCAGGGCCTTGGACCATGCGGCCTGCTGGCCGCTGCCTTCGGCGAGGCCGGCGGAGATGGCGGCACGCAGGGCCTGGCGTTCCTTCATGCTCGCGCTCATCAGCGCGTTCATGTCGTCGGTGTCGACCAGGCCGGCAGCCTTCAGGTCGAGCACCTGGTCGCCGATGGCCACGCCGATGCGGAAAGCCTCGCTGCTGCCTGCCGCGCGGAAGCGCCCGAAGGGCAGGTTCTGGATCGGGAAGTCGCAGCCGGCTTCGTTGGCGGAGGCGACCCAGCTGCGCAGCTTCGGGTCATGGGTGGCGTTCAGTGCGGTGGTCATGGGTGTCTTTCTGTATTTGAATCGGCCGTCATGCCTTGAACTGATCGTTGAGACCCGCCCAGCAATCGGCGTAGTCGGTGTCGAGCGCGGGGCTCTGCAGCGCGAAGTTCGTCGGGATGAAGCGGTAGCGGCTCTCGAACATGAAGGCGAGCGTGTTGTCCAGCTTGTGCGGCTTGAGGTCGGCATGCGTGGCCTTGTCGAAGGCTTCCTCGTCGGGGCCGTGCGGCACCATGCAGTTGTGCAGGCTCGCGCCGCCGGGCTTGAAGCCGCCCGGCTTGGCGTCGTATTCGCCGAGCACCAGGCCCATGAATTCGCTCATGAGGTTGCGGTGGAACCATGGCGGACGGAAGGTGTTTTCCATCACCATCCAGCGCGGCGGGAAGATCACGAAGTCGCAGTTCGCGGTGCCGGGCGTGTCGCTGGGCGAGGTCAGCACGGTGAAGATCGACGGATCGGGATGGTCGAAGCTGATGGAGCCGATCACCATGAAATTGGCCGTGTCGTACTTCACCGGCGCCAGGTTGCCGTGCCAGGCGACCACGTTGAAGGGCGACTGCTTCGTCGGCGCCTTCCAGAAGCGGCCGCCGAATTTCTTCACCAGTTCGTAGGCGCCGCCGTCTTCCTCGAAGGCCGCCACGGGGGCCTGGAAGTCGCGCGCGTTGGCCAGGCCGTTCGAGCCGATCGGGCCCAGTTCGGGCAGGCGGAATTGCGCGCCGTAATTCTCGCAGACGTAGCCGCGCGAGGGGCCCGCGCCAGCATCCGAATCCGGCAGTGCGACCTTGAACACCATGCCGCGAGGCAGCAGCGCGATTTCGCCCGGCTTCACGTCGAGCACGCCGAGTTCGGTCGTGATCACGAGGCGGCCCTGCTGCGGCACGATGAGCATCTCGCCGTCGGCGTTGACGAAGGCGCGGCGCTCCATCGAGCGGCCCGCGAGGTACATGAGCGAGCCGATGCCCACCTGCGATTCGGCATCGCCGTTGGCCGCGAGGGTATGCATGCCGTCGATGAAGTCCACTTCGGCCGCGCCGTCGAGCGGCAGCGGATGCCAGCGCAGCGGTTCGGGCGGCAGCGCGATCTCGCGGTCGGCGCCGGTGGTCCAGTGTGCTTGCGCGTACGGCTGGTAGCGGCCCGAGACCACCGACGGCTGCCGGCGATACAGCCAGGTGCGGCGGTTCTCGTGGCGCGGCGCGGTGAAAGCGGTGCCCGAGAGCAGCTCGGTGTACAGGTCGAAGGGGGCGCGCTGCGGGCTGTTGCGGCCCTGGGGCAGGGCGCCCGCAATCGCTTCGCAGGCGTATTCGTTGCCGAAACCGCTCTGGTAGCGCCGCTCGGCATTGTCGATGGGGTTTGCCATGGTGTTCTCTTTCGAAAATCGCGATGAATGAAGTTGGAATGCGTGCGTTCAGCTTGCGCGCGCGGCGTCAAAGGCCTCGCGCAGCACGGCCAGCGAGCCGATGTGGTTGGCCAGCACGAGCACGAGCCGTGCGTTGAAGGCGTGGCTCTCTTCGGTGGAAAGCCCCTGGTGCGCCTCGATCAGCGCCTCGTAGAAATCGTCGGGGGCCTCGAGGTTGGGTGCGGTGATCAGTTGTTGCTGCTGCATGGTAATGCTCATGTCTTTGCCAGTGCGTGGTCGATGGCCGTGCGGATGTCCGCGGCTGTGGGCTGCCGCCAGCGCGCACACACATGCTGGTCGGGCCGCAGCAGGTAGACGGTGCCGGGTTGCGCGTCGTAGCGCTGCGTGGCGAGCTCGCCTTCGGGCGTTGCGCCCTCCACGCGCACGACGTGCAGCGGAAAGTCGCAGGACTTCAGCGCCTGCAGGCTGCGCTCGGCCGCTTCGCCCCGGCCGAACAGCAGCGCCGTGAACTGCGCCACATGGCATTCGCGCAGCAGCCAGCCGATGCGGCCGTCGGCGCGCACGATGGGCGCATCGGCCGCCGCGGCGCCCGGCACCATCGCGCCTTCGAAGGTGTCGGCGTCGGGCGTGTTGAGCGGCGAATCGCGCAGCACCGCCGGCACCGAGAGCCGCCCGCTGTTGACCAGCGTGCGCGCGAAGGCGTGGCGTTTCGTCAGCTCGAGCACCGCGTCGCGGAACAGCCGGCTCACCTCGCTCTTGGGCGTGATGAAGTCGGTGGCGCGCGTGGAGTTGAGGATGTTCTCGTCGGCCGCGTGCTCGCGCTCGCTCGCGTAGGTGTCGAGCAGCGCGTCGGGCGCCTCGCCCTTGAGCACGGCCGCGAGCTTCCACGCGAGGTTGTCCGCATCCTGCACGCCCGAGTTGGCGCCGCGTGCGCCGAACGGCGACACGCCGTGCGCCGAGTCGCCCGCGAACAGCACGCGGCCATGGCGGAAGCGCTCCATGCGCTGGCAGGCGAAGGTGTAGACGCTGGCCCAGCCGATCTGGAACTGCACGCCCTCGAAGCCGATGCTGTCGAGCAGCGCGCGCACCCGCGGCGTGATGTTCTCGGGCTTGCGCTCTTCCACCGGGTCGGCGTCCCAGCCAAGCTGGAAGTCGACGCGCCACATGCCGTCGGCCTGCTTGTGCAGCAGCACGCTCTGGCCGGGGTGGAACGGCGGGTCGAACCAGAAGCGCCGCTCGTTGGCAAGAATGTGGCCCCCCACGCTCGGCACTTCGTGTCCTCGCTGCCCCCCCAAGGGGGGGGCGTCCGCCTTGGGGCGGCCCGGCGGCGGACCAGCATCCATCGTGATGTCGGCGATCAGGAAGCGGTCGCGGAACACGCGGCCCTTGGCTTCGAGGCCCATCAGTTGCCGCAGGTTGGAGCGCGAGCCGTCACAGGCGCCGACGTAATCGGCGGCCAGCCGGTAGTCGCCCTCGGGCGTCTCGACCGTGAGCACCGCGCCGTCATCGCGCTGCTCGATGCCCGTGACCTTGTTGTTCCAGCGCAGGTCGATCAGCGGCAGCGTTGCGGCACGCTCGACGAGATAGCCCTCGACGTAGTACTGCTGCAGGTTGATGAAGGCCGGGCGCTCGTGGCCGGGCTCGGGCAGCAGGTCGAAGCGGTAGACCTGCTCGTCGTGGAAGAACACCTTGCCCACGTGCCACGACACGCCCTTGTCGACCATGCGGTCGCCGCAGCCGAGGCGGTCGAACACCTCGAGCGTGCGCTTGGCAAAGCAGATCGCGCGCGAGCCGCTGGAGAGGGTGTTGTCGTTGTCGAGCAGCACCACCGGAATTTCGCGCAGCGCAAGGTCGATGGCGAGCGTGAGGCCGACCGGGCCGGCGCCGACGATCACGACCGGGTGATGGGCGGGAGTCGCTGCGTCCTGGTCAGCGTGGCGCTCGTAGTCGAAGCGCAGGCTTTGATAGTCGATCACGTTTGTCTCCGTGTCTCAAGACCTCAACCTTCCAGCGCCTTCCACATCTCGACGTCCCGCTCGGCCGTCCACACGCGCGGGTCGGCATGGCCCGAGGCCTCGTCGTACGCGCGGCTCACGTCGAACGGCATGCAGTGGTCGAAGATCACCCACTGGCTGTACTTGGGCTTGAGCTTGGCGTAGGTGTCCTTGTAGACCGTGTTCAGGTCGCGCCCGGCCTTCACGCCTTCCTGCACGCTGGCGTACACGTCGGAGATGAAGTTGCGCGTGCCCGCCAGGCCCTTGGCCACTTCGGCGGGCGTGGTGAGCGCGGCGCCGCGGCCAGGCACCAGCGCGGCGGGCTTGAGCGCGGCGATGTTGTCCAGCGTCTGCGGCCAATCCTGGAAGTAGGCGTCGCCGGCGTAGGGGGTGGCGCCGAACTCGACCAGGTCGCCCGACAGCAGCGTGCGCTCCTCTGGCAACCAGACGACCGTGTCGCCCTTGGTGTGGCCGCGGCCCAGCTGGATCAGCTGCACCTCGAGCTTGCCGAGCCACAGCGTCATCTTGCCGGTGAAGGTCAGGGTGGGCCAGGTCAGGCCCGGGGGCACCGTCTCGACGTTCTGGAACAGGCGCGGGAAGCGGCCGATCTCGCTGGCCTTGTCCTGTTCGCCACGCTCCACGATCAGGTCGCGCGTGTCCTGGCTGGCCAGGATGTGCTCGGCACCGTAGCCGGCCGCGCCCAGCACGCGCACCGCGTGGTAATGCGTGAGCACCACGTACTTGATCGGCTTGTCGGTCACTTCGCGGATGCGGCGCACCACGTCGGCCGCCATGGCGGGCGTGGCCTGGGTGTCGGCCACCAGCACGCAGTCGTCGCCGATCACGATGCCGGTGTTGGGGTCGCCCTCGGCGGTGTAGGCCCAGGCGTGCTCCGAGATCTGGCTGAAGGTGATCTTCTTCTCTTCCATGTCCGCCTGGCTGGCGAACTTCTTGGCTTGGCTCATCGTGTGTCTCCGTCGGGTGGATCGAGATTTGATTCGTCTAAAGCGAATGGATTTGCGGTTAACGAATTTCGGAAGTGTAAGCCCGAGATCAGTTCATGTCTAATCCCTTCTTCATGAACGAACAACCAGACGCCAAGGCGGGCCATGGCAGCCAATGACCCCGACCGCGCCGCCCAGCGCGGCATCCAGAGCATCGAAGTGGGTGGCCAGCTGCTGCGTGCGCTGGTGCACCACGGCCGACCGATGGCGCTGAAAGACCTGGCGCGCGAAGCCGACATGACGGCCGCCAAGGCCCATCCCTACATGGTGAGCTTCGGGCGGCTGGGCCTGATCGAGCAGGACCGCGCCAGCGGCCACTATCTGCTCGGCCCGCTGGCCTTGCAACTGGGGCTCATCAGCCTGCAGCAGGCCGACCCGGTGCACATTGCGACGCCGCTGATTGCCGAGGTCGCGCAGCGCATCGGCCACACGGTGGCGCTCGCGGTCTGGGGTGCGCGCGGCGCCACCATCGTGCGCACGGCCGAATCGCCGTCGCCGGTGCACGTGAACATGCGGCACGGCACGGTGTTCTCGCTCACCAACACCGCCTCGGGCCGCGTCTTCGCCGCCTACCTGGAGGCCGGGACGGTGCGGCAACTGCTCGACGCCGAGCGCCAGCGGCAGAAGCAGCGCAAGGCCGGCGAAGTGCCGCCCGCGGCCGGCATGCCGCCGCAGCCGCCGCTGCCTTCGTGGGGCGAATTCGAGCGCCAGCTGCAGGAAGTGCGGGCGCACGGCATCAGCCGCTCGGAGGGCGAGGTGATCGAGGGCGTCAGCGCCATGGCTGCGCCGGTGTTCGACCACACGGGCGCCATCGTGCTGTCGGTCACGGCCATCGGCCCGGCCGCCATCTTCGACACCGCCTGGGACGGCGAAATCGCACGCGCGCTCAAGGCCTGCGCGGGCACCGTCTCCGCGCGGCTGGGCGCAACGTCTTCCGGAAGAAATGCTTCCGGAAATCTGGATCCATGACCCTGGGCACTGCTTCTTCTTCCCCCTCGCCCGTCGAATCCGCCATTGCCCTGCTGGGTGCCGCCCGGCGCATCGTCGTGCTGTCCGGCGCGGGGCTGTCCAGGGCTTCGGGCATTCCGACCTACCGCGACGCCGACGGCCTCTGGATGAGCCAGAACGCGCTGCAGTTCTCCCACGCCGAAGACCTGCAGCGCGATCCGAAGGGCTTCACCCGCTTCTGGGCCCGGCGGCTTTCCACCGTCGAGGCCGCGCAGCCGAACCCCGGGCATACGGCGCTCGCGCTGCTGCAGCGGCTGCGCCCCGCCACGCGCCTCATCACGCAGAACGTCGATGGCCTGCTCTCGATCGCGGGTGGGCTGGACGTGCTCGAACTGCATGGCTCGCTGCGCCGCTGGCGCTGCGACCACTGTGGCAACCGGCGCGGGCCCTGGCCCTTTCACCGCTGCATGCGCTGCGCCTCGCGCGCCCGGCCCGACGTCGTGATGTTCGGCGAGATGCTGAACCACGGCGTGCTGCACGACGCGCAGATGGCGGCGCAGGAGTCGGACCTGTTCATGGTGGTCGGCAGCACGGCGGTGGTCTACCCGGCGGCCGAGCTGCCGCAGCTGGCGATGTCGCGCGGCGCCCGGCTGATCACGCTCAACATGGAGCCGTTGCCGCATCTGGATGCGGCGGCCTCGGTGGTCCTGCGCGGCGCGGCGGAGGTTCTTCTGCCGCAGCTGCTGGCGGGGCTGCAGGCCTAGGGCCTGTGAACAGAGGCCCTAGTACGTCAACACGTAAGTTTCGAAACGTAATGACGCCCGAGCTTGTGATCTGCATCCTGTCGAGTGAACTTCCACTCGATGGTTCGGCGCAGCGCGTTTCGATCTGCTTGCCAGGCATCGACTTCGCGTCGCAGGAGTTGCTGGGTGGGGAGGCGGCGGTTCAGGCATTGGCGCGTGAGGATGCCGATCTCGATTTCTGCCATGTTGAGCCAACTTGCGTGCTTGGGCGTGTAGTGAAAGCACACCCGGCGCAACAGCGTGTTGGCCGCGCGCACTCCCAACACATCGTCGAAGCATTTCCTGAAGTGAATGTTCAGGTTGTCCAGCACGAGGTGAACGCGGCGTGCCGTCGCATAAGTGTCGGTGAGAAGTGCCTGGACGAAGCCGACGAAGTCTGTCTTGCCCCGGTGATCGGTGACCGAGACGACGCGCTGTCCCGCCTTGGGCTCGACTGCCACGAACAGATTGGTGGTGCCCTTGCGCACGTATTCGTAGTCCAGCTTGGCCGCCTCGCCCGGCGCCATGGGCAACGGCTCTCGGCTATGAGCAACGAGTTGCAGACTCTTCTCGTCGATGCAGATCACGGGCTCGTCGCCGCACATCGGTTTGGCGTACAGCTTGAGCAGGTTGTACATGCGGCAGCGGTACTCTTCGGTGAGCGTGCCGATGCACCACATCAGCCGTCGCCAGGGCTTGAGATCGTTTTTTTTAGCATGCGCCGGACGGTTTCCCGACTGACGTTGCCAAGGCCCAATTCCTGGCGCGCGGCACGTTCGAGTTCGACGATCGTCCAGCGCTGGCGACCCTCGGGCGCAGCCGAGCATGCCAGTGCCGTCACGCGCGCCTCGGCATCGGTGTCGTACTGTCGCGGCCGACCCGAGCGTGCAACGTCGAACACGGCCAGATCGACGCCCCCTTGCAGGTATGCCGACCGGGTGCGCCACAGCGCGGTGCGTCCGATCCCCAGAACGTCCATGATCTGCGCCTCGGGAATCCCGCGATCCAGGCACCACAGCGCATGCGCCCGGTTCACTTCGCGCGAATGATGGATTCCCTTGCGTCGAATCTCCTCGATGATCGCCCGATCCTTCTCGGTCAAATGCAGTTCGGTCTGGCGCATGAGCACTCCTTCGTAACCCCAACGGGGATAGATGGAGTGTATTCATGTTTCGTTATTTACGTGTCAATGTACTAGCTTTCGGAAGCTGCTCCGGACTTGCCGCGCAGCGCCGGCCAACGCGCGAGGCTCGCGGCCGGCCAGTACGCCTCGCGCTCGTAGTATTCGGTCACCGCCGGCGTTCCGGGCGGCAGCACCACCCAGGGCTGTTTCGACATCGTGAAGATGTGCAAGTCCGGCGGCAGGCGATCGGGTGTATCGAGCGTGCCCACGCGCACGAAGCACACCGCGTCGCCGGCTCCCGCGTAGTGGCTCCAGAGTGCAACACGGCAATGCGGACAGCGGACGTACTTCTGGCCGCGCCCGCTGGCCGAGGGCGTCAACACCACGTCGACCGTGCCTTGCAGCAGTTGCATCTGCGCGGGCTCGATCAATGCGTTGAGCGCGAAGGACGAGCCCGTTTCGCGTTGGCACCAGCGGCAATGACAGCAGTGCACGAACAGCGGCGCAGCCGTCATGCGGTAGCGCACGGCGCCGCAAGTGCAGCCCCCGTCGAGGGGCACGAAGACGTTGCCGTCAGCAGCGGCGGCCATGCGCTTTCCTGGAAGGGCGCTCAGCCCTTCTTGCCACCCAGCAGCACCAGCGCCCCGCCCACCACGATGGCGGCCACGCTCGCCCAGGCCGGGAAGTTGACCTGCTGCTTTTCCTTCACCGAGAACTCCAGCGGGCCCAGCTTGGCCTGGTGCGTTTCCTTCGTGAAGCTGAAGCCGCCGAGCCCGAGGCCCGCGATGCCTGCGACGACGAGCAGGATGCCGATGATGCGTGTTGCGTTCATGGTGAGGTCTCCTCCGTGGATGAAAAAGGCGGGTCGGGCCGAAGCCGAGCTTACTGCCGCGGCTGCTGGTCCACCCACTGCACGATGTCGGCCACCGCCGCATCGGTGGCCGCGGCCAGCGCCTTGACGCCGCCGGGCGCATCGGCGCTCGGGGCCGGGCGGCGCACGGTGAAGGTGCGCTGGCCCAGCACGCGGTCGCCGCCGGTGGTGCCGCGGATCAGCGTGGCGCGCAGGCGGACCAGGCCGACGCTGCTGCTGGCCGATTCGAAGTAGTGGCTGAACTCGTCGAGCGAGATGCGCAGCGTGTCCGGCACCTTGCCCTCGGCGCGTGCGATGGTCGCGCTTTCTTCCGGGCCGAGCACGGTGCGCCGCTCGGCGAGCGCGTCGCGCAGCCGCTGACGCAGCAGCTGCGCCGGCGCCAGGCTCCAGCGCGACTGCCCGTAGGGACGCAGCTCGTTGGCATCGGCATAGCCGAGCCGGTAGAGGATCTGCGTGCCGTCGAGCCGCGTGTTGCTCTCGATTTCGGCCAGCGCGAGCGTGGGCAATGCGGCCGCGGGCGCATTGGCGGCCGTGGCAGGCGCGGCAAGCCCGGGCCCGAAGTCGTACAGCGTGGTGCGCGCGGGCTTGTCGGGCAGCGCGCCGCAGCCGGCGAGCAGCAGCGCAAGGCCGGCGGCGATGCAGGCGGCAAGGCGCGGATGGGGATGAATGGCGTTTTTCATGGTCATCGCTTCAGGGGCGTCCCAGGGACGTGGTGGCGGGCGGCGCGGAGAACCCGGGCTCGCCGGGCCCCGCGGCGGTGCCGCCGTTGCCGAACAGCAGCGATTGCGGGTTGTCGTTGATGCTGTCGGCCGCGCGGCCGAGCCGGCGCACCGCGCGGGACGTGTCGTCGGCCACGCGGTTCACGCGCGGCAGCGTGGCGGCGTTGAACGAATCGACCGACTGCGCCAGCGCCTTGGTGCCGTTGCTCAGCCGCTCGATCGGGCCGTCGGGCGCGTTCAGCCGGCCCACGGTGGTGTTGAAGTTGTTGGCCACGCGCGAGACGTCGCCGGCAGCCGTCTTCACCGTGGACATCGCGCCGGGAAGCGCGGCCAGCGCCGGGTTCAGGCCGGTCTTCACCGTGCTGTCGAGCTGCTTGAGAAGCGTGTTGGCGCTGGCCGAGGCCGCGGCGATGTTCTCCAGCGCATCCGCCGCGCGCTTCTGGTTGTCGTCGCCCAGCAGCTGGTTGGCGCGCTTCGTCGCCTCGTCGACCTGGTTGATGATGGCTTCGCCGCGGTCCTGCAGCTGCGCCAGCATCGAGGGCTTGAGCGGAATGCGCGGCGGATCGTCGTTGTTGGGCGCGAGCGCGACGTTCGATTCGCCCTTGTCGTCCAGCGCGATGAAGGCCAGGCCGGTCACGCCCTGGTAGCTCAGCGTGGCAAAGCTCGAGGTGGTGAGCGGCACGCGCTGGTCGACGGTGATGCGCACGCGCACGTTGCCGCGGGTCCTGGGGTCGAAGTCGATCGAGGTCACCTTGCCGACCGCGATGCCGCGGTAGCGCACCATGGCCTGCGGCTGCAGGCCGCTGACCGGGTCGCGCGTGGAGAGTTCGTAGATGTTGCGCACGGTGTTGTCGCGCGTGAACCAGACCACCAGTCCCACGAGCACGGCGATGAGGCCGAGCACGAAGGCACCGGCGGCGATGGCATGGGCTTTGTTTTCCATGGTGTGGCTACCTTTCAGTGGGCCGCGCCGGCGGATGGCGGCGGGGCTTTGGCGGGTTTGTCATGCAGGGCCTCCAGGGCGCGCTGGCCGCGCCCGCCCAGAAAATATTCGTGGATGAACGGATGCGGATACGCGATCACCTCGCGCGCCGAGCCGCTGACGATGACCTTGTGGTCGGCCAGCACCGCGATGCGGGTGCTCAGGTCGAACAGGGTGTCCAGGTCGTGCGTGACCATCACCACCGTCAGGCCCAGTTCGCGGTGCAGGCCGCGCAGCAGGTCGCAGAAACTGTCGGAGGCCTCGGGGTCGAGGCCGGCGGTGGGTTCGTCCAGCAGCAGCAGCGGCGGGTCCATGATGAGTGCCCGCGCCAGCGCCACGCGCTTGATCATGCCGCCCGACAGGTCGGCCGGGCTCATGTTGGCATGCCGCGGTTCCAGGCCCACCATCTGCAGCTTGACCAGCGCCGCATTGCGGATCAGCTCGTCGGGCAGCAGCTTGAGTTCGCGCAGCGGAAAGGCAATGTTCTCGAGCACGCTGAAGGCCGAGAACAGCGCGCCGTGCTGGAACAGCATGCCCACGTTGGCCGCGCCCTTGGCGCTGAGCTCTCCGGGCGCCCGGCCCAGCACCTCGACCGTGCCCTTCGTCGGCTTCTCGAGTCCGAGGATCTGGCGCAGCAGCACCGTCTTGCCGGTGCCCGAGCCGCCCACCAGCGACAGCACCTCGCCGCGCTCGATGCGCAGGTCGAGGTCGCGGTGCACCACGACCTCGCCGTCGGCGCTCTTGAACACCGTCCAGAGCTTGCGGATATCGACGACAGTGGCCGACAAATCATTCATGCCCGGAACCCCACGCCCTTGAAGAGCACCGCGAACAGCGCGTCGACCAGGATCACCGCGGTGATCGAGGTCACCACCGACGAGGTCGTGCCGCGCCCCAGGCTCTCGGTGTTGGGCTTGACCTTCATGCCGAAGTAGCAGCCGATCAGCGCAATCAGAATGCCGAATACCGCCGACTTCGCCAGCGCGAGCCAGAGATTGGCAATCGGCACCGCGCGCGGCAGCGCCGACAGGAAGTAGGCCGGCGAAATGTCGAGCGCAGCGTCGGCCGCGAGCATGCCGCCCACGAGCGCTGCCATCGAGGTCCAGAGGCTGATCAGCGGCATCGCGATGGCCAGCGCCATCACGCGCGGCATCACCAGCCTGAAGCCGTGCGGAATGCCCATCACCCGCATGGCGTCGAGTTCCTCGGTCACGCGCATCACGCCGATCTGCGCCGTGATGGCCGAACCCGAGCGCCCCGCGATCAGCACCGCGGCAAGCACCGGCCCGAGCTCGCGGATCAGCGACAGCCCGAGGATGTTGACCACGAAGGCTTCGGCGCCGTACTGGCGCAGCTGCTGCGAGATCAGGTAGGCCAGCACCACACCGATCAGCAGGCCGACCAGCGCCGTGATGTGCAGCGCCGTGGCGCCGAACTGGTAGAGGTGCCCCGAGAAATCTCGCCAGGGTGCGCGATGCGGCGCGCGTCCCAGCGTGCACACGTCGAGTGCGAGCTGGCCGATCAGGCCCACGAAGTCGCGCACCACCTGCAGCGCGCGCGGGCCGGTGTGCGAGAAATGCCGCAGCCGCTCGGCCAGCGTGGGCGGCGGCTCCTCGGGCGTGCCCACGGTGAACCGGGCCACCTGGTCGAGCACTGCCTTGTGCTGCGGCAACATCTCGAGCGTGGCCGGCCAGTCATGGCGCCAGTGGTCCCAGAGCAGCTGCGCGCCGATGTGGTCGAGCTGTTCGATGGGGCGCAGGTCCCAGGCGCGGTCTTCGGCCGGGGGCGCGCCCGCCAGGTCCTTGGCAAGCACCTGCCACGCGCTTCGCGACGACATGGCCAGCGTGGTCCAGCGGCCGCTGGCCACGGTCCAGCTGCGGCCGTCCTGCTCGCGCTGCTCGATGCGCGGCAACACGCTGCCGGCAACTGGTGCGTCGGCCGGCGAAGTTGCTATGGACATGATGCGGCGGTGCAGGGCGAAGTAAGAAAAAAGAGGCGGTCCGGAAGGGCGCATCGTAACCGGATGAATCGACTTTCCCGGTGCGTCCTGGCTCCGGTTTGCGTAGGGCAGAACGCCGTCCGGCCAATCATTCGCGGCCCATCTGCGGTCAGTTCCAGGCCCGCGCGAGCGCGTTCCATGCGCTCGCGATCACGGGCTCGTTGCGCCGTGCCGCCAGCGAGACGAAGCGCAGCGCGCAGTCGAGCTGCACGCGGTCGGCCATCACGAGGCCGTGCGACTGGCTCTCGCGGATGGCGATCGAGTCGCGCAGGAGGCTCAGGCCCACGCCCGATTTCAGCAGGTCGAGCATCGAGGCCTCCTGGTCCACCAGCGCCACGCGGCGCGGCGAAAGCCCGAGCGGCCCGAACACTTTTTCCAGCAGCCGGTGGTGCGCCGACTCCGGTGGCGTGGCCAGCCAAGGCAGCGCGGCCAGCGCCTTCCAGTCGCGGCCCAGCACCTGCGGGCCCCAGCCCGCGGGCGCGACCACGCGGTAGGTGAAGCGGGTGAGCGTGCGCGCCGCGAGCGGTGCCGGCGTGGCGGCGTCGCTCCCGTCCGCATCGAGGTGAAAACCCACGTCGAGCTCGCCGCGCAGCACCTGGGCCAGCACCGTGCCGCTCATGCCGTGGCGCAGTTCGGTCTCGATCTGCGGGGCCGATTCCACCAGTTCGCGCAGGAACATGCCGAGCCGGGTGAACTCCGGGTCGAGGATGGTGCCGATGCGCAGCGCCCCGCGCACCGTGCCCTGCAGGTTGCGCGCGGCCTGCTGCAGGTCGCCCACGGCCGAGAGCACCCGCTCGGCCTGCGGCAGCAGCGCGGCGCCGTCGGCCGTGAGCGCCAGCCCGTGCGGCGTGCGCGTGAAGAGCTGCAGCCCGGTTTCTTCCGACAGGCGCTTGAGCTGCAGGCTCACCGCCGGCTGCGTGAGATGCAGCCGCTCGGCGGCGCGCGACACATTGCCCTCGCGCGCGGCAAGAACGAAGGCACGCAGAATCTGGAAGTCCAAGGCGGCGACAGTCATATAAGAACGATTTATATGCCAACTGCGCCGAAATCATTGGCTTTTTGCCCATGGCTTGGGAGAAACTGCCCGCCGAAGCCCTTCGCCGGGCCCATGAGCACAAGAAATACCGTTGACCCCCGGAGACAAGCCAGCGCCATGAGCGACAACACATTCGAATACATCGTCATCGGCGGCGGCACGGCCGGCGCCTTGATGTGCAACCGGCTGACCCGCAAATCGCAACAGCGCACGCTGCTGATCGAGGCCGGCCGCAAGGACGACTACCACTGGATCCACATTCCGGTGGGCTACCTCTACTGCATCGGCAATCCGCGCACCGACTGGCTCTACAGCACCGAGCCCGACGCGGGCCTCAACGGGCGCGTGCTGCGCTATCCGCGCGGCAAGACGCTGGGTGGCTGCTCCAGCATCAACGGCATGATCTACATGCGCGGCCAGTCGCGCGACTACGACCAGTGGGCGCAGCTCACGGGCGACGACGCCTGGCGCTGGCAGAACGTGCTGCCCGACTTCAAGAAGCACGAGGACTACTACCTCGGCGCCGACGAGCTGCACGGCGCCGGCGGCGAATGGCGCGTGGAGAAGCAGCGCCTGCGCTGGGACATCCTCGACGCCTTTGCCGAGGCCGCGGTGCAGGCCGGCGTGCCGCACAGCACCGACTTCAACCGCGGCAGCAACGAAGGCGTCGGCTACTTCCAGGTCAACCAGAAGAACGGCTGGCGCTGGAACACCGCCAAGGCCTTCCTGCGGCCGGTCTGCTACGGCCGGCCCAACTTCGAGATGTGGGTCAACGCCCATGTCACCAAGCTGATCCTCGAGACCCAGGCCGACGGCAGCCAGCGCTGCACCGGGGTGCAGGTGTGGGACGGCCACGAGATGGTCACCGCCCATGCCACGCGCGAGGTGGTGCTGTGCGGCGGCAGCATCGGCTCGCCGCAGATCCTGCAGCTCTCGGGCATCGGCCCGGCCGAGTTGCTGCGCCAGCACGGCATCGACGTGGTGGTCGACGCGCCCGGCGTCGGCGCCAACCTGCAGGACCACCTGCAGATCCGCGCGGTCTACAAGATCGACGGCGCGCCCACGCTCAACGTGCTGGCCTCTTCGATGTATGGCAAGGCGAAGATCGGCCTCGAATACCTGATGAAGCGCAGCGGACCGATGAGCATGGCGCCTTCGCAGCTCGGTGCCTTCACGCGCAGCTCGCCCGAGCACGAGTGGCCCAACCTCGAATACCACGTGCAGCCGCTGTCGCTCGATGCCTTCGGCGAGCCGCTGCACAGCTTTCCGGCCTTCACCGCGAGCGTGTGCAACCTCAACCCCACGAGCCGCGGCACCGTGCGCATCAAGAGCCCGCGCTTCCAGGACGCGCCCGCCATCGCGCCCAACTACCTGAGCACCGACGAAGACCGCAAGGTGGCCGCCGATTCGCTGCGCGTGACGCGCCGCATCGCCTCGCAGCCCGCGCTTGCCAAGTACCGGCCGGAGGAATGGAAGCCCGGCGTGCAGTACCAGAGCGACGAAGACCTGGCGCGCCTGGCCGGCGACATTGCGACCACCATCTTCCATCCGGTCGGCACCACCAAGATGGGTGCCGACGGCGACCCGATGGCGGTGCTCGACTCGAAGCTGCGCGTGCGCGGCGTGCGGGGGCTGCGCGTGGTCGATGCGGGCGCCATGCCCACCATCACGAGCGGCAATACGAACAGTCCGACGTTGATGATGGCCGAGAAGGCCGCGGGGTGGATTCTGGAAGCGAACCGCTGAGGCCGCGTTCTTCGGGGGCGCTCTTGTTCAGGGCGCGTGCACAGGCCACCGGGTACGCCCCTTCGCGAATGTCCCCCGGCCTGCGGCCTCCTCCTTGATTTCGCTGCGGGGAGCACCCGATGCCCTGCGCACCAGGGCACGCTCTGGTTGCACGGCTGATCAACGACCGCTCTGTCCAACGCTCCCGCCGGCGGGAGCGCGCCCCGAACGACCCAGGCCAACTACTTCTCAATCGTCTTGTTCCAGCGCGCGTTCCAGGCGGGCCGGCTGGCATTGATGCTGTCCCAGTCGATGGTGACCGCGGTCTTCATCCACTGATTGATGTCGGCCACCTGCTTCACGCCATCGCCCACGGCCGGGGCCTTGGGGTTGGTGGGAATCTGCGCGCCGTACTGCAGCACGTTGGCCTGAGCCAGCGGGCTCAGCAAGAACTCGGCGAGCTTCTGCGACAGCTCGGGTTCGCTGTTGTTCGCAATCACGCACTGGCCCACCATCAGCACCACCGCGCCTTCCTTCGGCGGCGCGTATTCCACCGGAATGCCCTTGGTCTTGAGCGCCGCCACGGCAGTGGGCGTGAGCGGGAAGATCGCGGCCTCGCCGGTCTGCACCATCTCCGACAGCTTGGCCGAGCTCGGGATGTACTCGAGCACGTTCGGGCCGATGGTGGTGGGCCAGGCCTTGAAGCCGGGCTCCACGTTCTTGTCGTTGCCGCCCTGGATGCGGTTGAACATCAGGAAGCCGTGCAGCCCGAAGGACGATGACGACATCGACTGGAACACCACCTTGCCCTTGTACTTGGGATCGGCCAGGTCCATCCAGGAGGTGGGCGGCGCCCAGCCCTTGTCCTTGAACATCTTCGCGTTGTAGGCCAGGCCCGTCATGCCCAGGCTCACGCCGCTGGCCATGTCGTCCTTGAAGCGCGCGGCCGGGTAGATGTCGGCCAGCGACGGGTTGGGCCGCTGCTTCTGGCACAGGCCCATGCCAATGGCGCGCACCATGATGCCGTCGTCCAGGAACATCACGTGCATCTGCGGGCGGTCCTTGTTGGCCTGCGCCTTCGCGAGGATGTCGGACGAGGTGCCCGGCACCACCACCACCTTGGCGCCGTAGAGCTTCTCGAAGGCCGGGAACACGTACTGCGTGTACGCCTTCTCCATGGTGCCGCCGTTCATGCCGATGTAGAGCGTCTTGGTCTGCGCGCCGGCCACTCCTCCGGCCGCGAGCGCGGCCACCGCCGCCGCACCGAGCACGGTCCGGCGAAGAGAGAAGAAAGAAGTCTTCTGGAAACGGGACATGGTGTTTTCCTTTCAGGGGGAGGTGGGGGTGATGGTGGGTGCTTCTTCTTCCGCGAAGAAGCGTTCGATCGAGAAGCTCTCGATCGGCGTGCTGCTGCGGCCGTCGCGCACGAGTTCGGCCAGCACTTCGCCGGCAGCGGGGCCGATCTGGAAACCCGCGCCCGAAAAGCCGAAGCCATGGAACAGGCCGGGCGTGGTGCGGCTGGGGCCGAGCACCGGCTGGTGGTCGGGCAGGTTGCCCTCGGTGCCGCTCCAGGTGCGGATGAAATGCGCATGGCGCAGCGTGGGCAGCAGTTCGACGGCCTGCGCTGCCAGCGTGGCGATGGCGTCGCGGTCGGCGCGGGCGCGGTCGGCGTCGAGCGCAATGCCCCGGCCGCCGCCGAGCACGAGATTGCCGCGCGCCACCTGCCGGCAGTAGATGCCGCCGCCCTCGACGCCGAGGCTCCAGTCCATGAAGTGCGGCACCGGCTCGGTCACGGCCATCACCGGGTGGCTCGAGCGCAGCGGCACGGCTTCGCCGAACTCGGAGGCGATGGGGCCGGACCAGGCGCCCGCGCAGTTGAGCAGCGCCGGCGCATGCACTTCGAGCGCGTTGCCCGAGCGCAGCATGAACGCCTGGCCATCGTGTGCCACCTCGTCGACCTTGTGGCGCTCGAAGATCTGCGCGCCCGCGCGCTGCGCCGCGAGCGCGAAGGCCGGCGACACCAGCCGCGGATTGGCCTGCCCGTCTTCCGCGCACAGCGAGCCGCCGATGGCCCGCGTGCCGAGCCAGGGGCAGCGTTCGCGCAGGCGGGCATCGGAGATCAGCTCGAGCCCCAGGTCGAAGTCGCGGCTCTGCGCACGGTAGCGTTCCAGCGACGCCATGTCGGCCTCGCTGCGCGCGATCTTGAAGTGGCCCGAGCGCAGGTACTCGCCGTCGGCGCCGATGGTTTCGCGCAGGCGGCCCCAGATGCGGTGCGCGCGCTGCGCCAGCGGCAACTGATTGATCGGACGGCCCTGGCGCCGCACGCCGCCGTAGTTCACGCCGCTCGAACGCGAGCCGCACAGGTCGCGCTCCAGCAGCACCACGCCGATGCCCATCTGCCGCAAGGCCAGCGCGGCGGACGCGCCGACGATGCCGCCGCCGACGATCGCGACGTCGGTGCGCAATGTCTTGCGCCCGGTCATTCGCCGGCGCCTCCGGTGGATGGCGCGGCGGCCAGGTGAATCGGAATCGGCTTGATCGGCGCCTGCCCGCGCAGCCGGCCCACCTGCTGCAGCGGCAGCCCCGTGGCATGCGCGAGGATCTCGGCCGCAGCCGCGCCGCACATGCGGCCCTGGCAGCGGCCCATGCCCACGCGCGACAGCGCCTTCAGCCGGTTCATTTCATCGGCGCCGTTGACCGCCACGGTCTGGCGCAGCGTGCCGGCCGTGACGTTCTCGCAGCGGCAGACCACCAGCTCGTCGGGCGCATGCGCGGCCCAGTCGGACGGCAGCGGGAAGGCGCGTTCCAGCCCTTCCCGAAATCCGCCGAGCTTGTGGAGCTTGCGTTCGAGCGCCTCGGCGCGTGCGGCGTCGACGGCCACGCCATGGTCGGTCAGCAGCGCCAGCGCGGCGCGTTCGCCGGCCCATTCGGCCGCATCGGCACCCATGATGCCGGCGCCGTCGCCCGCAAGGTACACGCCCCGCACGCTGGAGCGGCCGGCCGCATCGCGCACCGGCAGATGGGCGCGGTGCAGCGGCGCGAATTCGAAGCGGCAGCCCAGCAGGTCGGCCAGCTGGGTTTCGGAACGCAGCGCATAGCCGACGCCGACGGCATCGCAGGCCAGCGTGCGTTCTTCGCGGCCGTCGTGCCACGCCACGCCAGCCACACGGCTCTCTTGCGCATCGCCGAGCACGCGCATTGGCCGCACGCCGCTGTGCAGCGCCACGCCGTGCGCACGCAGCCAGGCCACGTAGTACACGCCCTTCGCGAATACGGCGGGCTGCCGCAGCATCGCGGGCGCCGCGGCCAACTGGTCGGCAAGCCGCGCCGTGTCGAGCACCGCGATGACCTTCGCGCCGGCCTTGGCGTACTGATATGCGACCAGATAGAGCAGGGGGCCGGTGCCCATGAACACCACGCGCTCGCCGATGGCGCAGCCCTGGAACTTGAGCGCCACCTGCGCGCCGCCCAGTGTGTAGACGCCGGGCAGTGTCCAGCCCGGTACCGGCAGCACGCGGTCGGTGGCGCCGGTGGCAACGATCAGCTGGCCGTACGGGACATTGGCCGTGCTGCGCGTCGGGCCGTGCAGCACGTCGAGCCGGCCGCCTTGCGCATTCCACACCAGGCTGTCGGGGCGGTAGTCGATGTGTTCGCGGAGCGCGTCGAAAGCGGCGTGCACCGCATCGGCGCGGCCGGCCTCGAACCCGTAGAGCGCCCGCGCGCTGCGCTGGGCCAGGCTCGCGGGCGGCCGCCGGTAGATCTGGCCGCCGGCGCGCGAAGCCTCGTCGATCACCACCGGCCGCAGGCGGTGCGCCACCAGCGCCTGTGCGGCGCGCACGCCCGCCGGCCCGGCGCCGACGATCACCGGCTGCAATGCGGCAGAAGAAGCCGTCATGCGCCGCCCCTTCCCGTGACCAGCGCCATGCCCGGCGCGATGAAGGTGGAGCAGGCGCGCAGGCGCTCGCCCTGCTCGGTGGCGATCCAGCAATCCTGGCAGGCGCCCATCATGCAGAAGCCCGCGCGCGGGGCGCCGCTGAACTCGTTGCGCCGCAGCTGGGCGGCCTGCGTGAGCACGGCCGTCAGCACCGTGTCGCCCACGAGGGCGGAGGCGGGCTGGCCGTCGAGGGTGAAGAGGACCGCGGCGCGACCCGTCTCGGCCACGCGATGCAGCAGCGGTTGGAGCTTTGGCAAGCTCATCTATCGGCGCCCCACCAGCACGCGGTCCAGTCCGTAGACGCGGTCGAGCACCACCATCGCGATGGCCGTCACCGCCACCATCAGCGCCGACACCGCCGCCATCAGCGGATCGATCGACTCGGTGGCATACATGTACATGCGCACCGGCAGCGTCACCGTGCTGGGCGAGGTGACGAAGATCGACATCGTCACTTCGTCGAAGCTGTTGATGAAGGACAGCAGCCAGCCGCCCGTGACCCCCGGCAGGATCATCGGCAGCGTGATGCGCCGGAATACCGTGGCCTGGCTCGCGCCCAGCGAGAGCGCGGCCTGCTCGGCGCTGCGGTCGAAGCCCACCAGCGCGGCCACCACGAGCCGCAGCGTGTAGGGCGTGACGATCAGCGCATGCGCCATCACCAGCCAGCCGAAGCTGCCCGTGCCGCCCACCAGCGCGAACAGGCGCAGCAAGGCCACGCCCAGCACCAGGTGCGGAATGATCAGCGGCGAGAGGAACAGGCCGTTGAGGAAGTCGCGCCCCGGAAATTCGTAGCGCGTGATCGCCATGCCGGCCGGCACCGCGAGCAGCGTGGCGATGGTGGCCGAGGCCAGCGCGAGCCACAGGCTGTTCCAGAACGACTGCATGAAGTCCGGGTGCGCGAACACCGCCTTGAACCAGCGCAGCGAGAAGTGCGTGGTGGGAATCGTCAGCGTGTTCTCTGGCGTGAACGCGACGATGCACACCACCACGAGCGGCGCCAGCATGAAGGTGATGACGAGCGCGTTGAACGCGAGGGCGAGGGGGCCGTTCTTGCTCATCTGATCACCCGAGCGCTTTCTTGTAGCGGCCTTCGACCAGGCGGTTGTAGCTCAGCATCACGATCAGGTTCGCGGCGAGCAGCGTGAGCGCGACGGCGGCGCCGAGCGGCCAGTTGAGTTCGTGCAGGTACTCGTCGTACACGACCGTCGCGACCATCTTCAAGCGGCGCCCGCCGAGCAGCCCCGGAATCGCGAACGAACTCGCGGCCAGGCCGAACACGATCAGGCTGCCCGAGAGAATGCCCGGCATCACCTGCGGCAGCACGATGCGCCGCAGCGTGGTGACGTGCGAGGCCTTGAGCGAGAGCGCCGCGTTTTCCACGCCCGCATCGAGCTTCTGCAGCGAGGTCCAGACCGGAATCACCATGAAGGGCAGCATCACGTGGACCAGCGCGACGATCACCGCCGTCTCGGTGTAGAGCATCTTCACCGGCCCGATGCCCGCCAGCCGCAGCAGCCCGTTCACCGCGCCTTCGGGCCCGAGCAGCATGCTCCAGCCGAAGGCGCGCACCACCACCGACACCAGGAGCGGCGCCAGCACCACCAGCAGCAGCACCGAGCGCCACGGGTTGCGCATGCGGCTCAGAACGTAGGCCTCGGGCGCGCCGACCAGCACGCAGATCAGCGTGACGAGGCCCGAGATCCAGAAGGTGCGCCAGAAGATGCCGTGGTAGTACGAGTCGGTGAACACCTGCGCGTAGTGCTCGAGCGTGAACTCGCCGGCCTTCGGCCCGGTGGCCGGGTCGTAGACGTTGAACGACAGCACCGCGGTGAGCGCGAGCGGCACCACCAGCAAAGCCACGAACAGCAGCAGCGCGGGCCCCGACAGCCACCAGGGCGTGGCCTTGTTCTTCATGCCACCACCGCCTCGTCGGCCGGCAGCAGCCGCGTGCAATGCGCGGGCCAGTCGATGCCGGCGGCATGGCCTTCGTCGAGCGCGTCGCGGCCGTCGTTGGGGCTCAGCACCATCAGATCGCCGGCGGGCGTGCCCAGGCGATAGAGCCATTGGCTGCCGAGGAAGAAGCGCTCCAGGACCTGGCCGTCGAGGCGGCCGCGGCCGGCCTCCACCAGCTGCAGTTTTTCCGGGCGAACGCTCATCAGCACCGCATCGCCCGGCATGTAGGCGGTGTCGTCGACCTCGACCGCGAGGGCGCCCACCGCCACATGGCAGCTGCGCGCGCCGCTGGCCGTGACGCGCCCGTTCAGCAGGTTGGCCTTGCCCACGAAGGTGGAAATGAAGCGCGTGCTCGGATGCTCGTACACGCGGTGCGGATGGTCGATCTGCGTGGCGCAGCCGCCTTCCATCACCACCACGCGGTCGCTGATCGACATGGCCTCGCTCTGGTCGTGCGTGACCATCACCGTGGTGGTGCCGACCTTGCGCTGAATCTGTCGCAGCTCGAACTGCATCTCTTCGCGCAGCTTGGCATCGAGGTTGGACAGCGGTTCGTCCAGCAGCAGCACCGGCGGCTCGATCACGAGTGCGCGGGCCAGTGCCACGCGCTGGCGCTGCCCGCCCGAGAGCTCGCGCGGGTAGCGCGTGGCGTGTGCTTCCAGATGCACCAGCGCCAGCGCCTGCTTGACGCGCTCGGCACGTTCGGACTTCGGCATCTTTCGCATCTCGAGGCCGAAGCTCACGTTGTCGGCCACCGTCATGTGCGGGAACAGCGCATAGGTCTGGAACACGATGCCCAGGCCGCGCGTGTTGGCCTTGGCATGCGTGATGTCCTTGCCCGCCAGCTCGATACGCCCGCTCGACACCGCCTCGAAGCCCGCAATCATCTGCAGCGTCGTGGTCTTGCCGCAGCCCGAGGGGCCGAGCAGCGAGACGAACTCGCCCTTCTCCACCGTGAGGTTCATGGCCGACACGGCGCGCGTGGCGCCATAGAACTTGGTCACGTCGGTGAGCCGTAGGAATGACATGGAAGGGCCTTTCTGCGGGGTCTTGATGGCGTGCAGCACCTTGGTGCACGCCGCGGACAAGAGAGAACTTTCAATTCACTCTATTGCAACGATCGCGCCAGATCGCCTCGGGTATTCCATTAATCAGAATCTTTATCCAATTTATTCCATTCAATGGAATATCATGCGAAAAATCGATCTCGAGAATTCCACAGGAGCAAGGTATGGAAACCCCCTCGGCAGCCAGCGGCGGCGTGCCGCGTGTCTTTTCGGTGATCCGCGCCCTCGGCGCGGTGCAGGCCGAGGGCGGCCGCGTGACCCAGATCGCACGGTCCGTGGGCCTCACGCAGGCGACCACGCACCGCCTGCTGCAATCGCTCATGGCCGAAGGCATGGTCGAGCAGGACGAGCGCAGCAAGCTCTATCGGCTGAGCATCGATTTCTTCGCGCTCGCGGCCAGCGCCGGCAACCCCGGCGACCTGCGCTCCATTTGCCGCCCCGTGCTGCTGCGCCTGTGTGCGAGCCTGGGCGACAGCATCTTTCTGCTGGCGCGCAGCGGCTTCGACGCGATCTGCCTCGACCGCAGCGAAGGCCCGTTCCCGATCCGCTCGTTCACGGGCGACATCGGCGGGCGCATCGCGCTGGGCGTGGGGCAGGGCGCGCTCGCGATCCTGGCCTTCCTGCCGGAGGCGGAGCGCGAGGAAGTGATCCGCTTCAATCTTTCGCGCGTGCGCGAGTACGGCGTGTACGACGAGGTGTACCTGCGCACCGAGATCGAGCGCGTGCGCCAGGCCGGCTACGCGGGGCGCAACACCGGCCTGCTCGAAGGCATGGCCGGCGTGGCGGTGCCCATCCTCGACCGCGAGGGCCGCGCGGTGGCCGCGCTCAGCGTGGGCACCATCGCCGACCGGCTCAATGCCGACCGCATGCCCACGGTGGTGGAGCTGCTCAAGCGCGAGGCGGCGGCCATCGGGCCGAAGATCAACCCCTTCGACGCGACGCTGAGGCGGCCGGCGCAAAGCCTGGCGGGTTCGCCGGCGGGGCAGCGCATCAGCCTGCCCGAGCCGCCGGGACCCGCGACCTGAGGTGTTTTTTGTGCGTTGAGCGCATGACCAGTGCGAGAGTTCATTCCTGAAACGCACCAAGTCCTTCCGTTTTTTCGCTATGCAAGCAGGCACTATTCGCAGATATTGAGCCGTTGCCGCGTCGCCTTCCCTTCGTTTTGTTCTCTCTTCTCCCCGCCGGAGCGTCCATGCCAGAAGCCCAAGCCCCCCTTTCCGTTGCCGCCGAAATCGAGCCGTTGCTGCAGCGCCTCGGCGTTCCGAGCTCCGCCCATACCGGCGGCGAGCTCGCGGTGCGTTCGCCGGTCACGGGCGAGGTGATTGCGCAGGTGCCGCAGACCACCGCCGCCGAAGCGGCCGCGGCCATCGGCCACGCGCACGAGGCCTTCAAGGCGTGGCGCAGCGTGCCGGCGCCGCGCCGCGGCGAACTGGTGCGCCTGCTGGGCGAAGAACTGCGCACCGCCAAGGCCGACCTCGGCCGCCTCGTCACGCTCGAGGCCGGCAAGATTCCGTCCGAAGGCGCGGGCGAAGTGCAGGAAATGATCGACATCTGCGACTTCGCGGTCGGCCTCTCGCGCCAGCTCTACGGCCTCACGCTCGCCACCGAGCGCGCCGAGCACCGCATGATGGAAACCTGGCATCCGCTGGGCGTGTGCGGCGTGATCTCGGCCTTCAACTTTCCGGTGGCCGTGTGGTCGTGGAACGCGGCGCTGGCGCTGGTCTGCGGCGATTCGGTGGTGTGGAAGCCGTCCGAAAAAACGCCGCTCACCGCGCTGGCCGTGCATGCCATTGCGCAGCGCGCCCTCGCGCGTTTCGGCGATGCGCCCGAAGGCCTGCTCGGCCTGCTGCTGGGCCAGCGCGACATCGGCGAGGTGCTGGTCGACGACCACCGGGTGCCGATTCTCTCGGCCACCGGCTCCACCGCGATGGGCCGGCAGGTGGGCCCGAAGCTGGCCGCGCGCTTCGCGCGTGCCATTCTCGAACTCGGCGGCAACAACGCGGCCATCGTCACGCCCTCGGCCGACCTCGACCTCACGCTGCGCGCCATCGCGTTCTCGGCCATGGGCACGGCCGGCCAGCGCTGCACCACGCTGCGCCGGCTGTTCGTGCACGACAGCGTGTACGACGCGCTGGTGCCCAAGCTCGCCAAGGTGTACGGCAACGTGCAGGTGGGCGATCCGCGCGAGGCCGGCACGCTGGTCGGTCCGCTGATCGACCGCGCGGCGTTCGACGGCATGCAGAAGGCCCTGGGCGAAAGCCGCGAGATCGGCGCCACGGTGCATGGCGGCCAGCGCGTGGAGGGCATCGGTACCCAAGACGCCTTCTACGTGCGCCCCGCATTGGTCGAACTGAAGTCGCACGGCGGCCCGGTGCTGCGCGAGACCTTCGCGCCCATTCTCTATGTGGTGCGCTACACCTCGCTCGACGACGCCATCGAATGGCACAACGCCGTGGGCGCGGGCCTGTCGTCGTCGATCTTCACGCTCAACGTGCGCGAGGCCGAGCGCTTCCTGTCGAGCGCGGGCTCGGACTGCGGCATTGCCAACGTCAACATCGGCCCGAGCGGCGCCGAGATCGGCGGCGCCTTCGGTGGCGAGAAGGAAACCGGCGGCGGACGCGAAGCCGGCTCCGACAGCTGGAAGGCGTACATGCGCCGCGCCACCAACACCATCAACTACTCGACCGCGTTGCCGCTCGCCCAGGGCGTGACCTTCGAGATCAACGACTGACCGACTCCGGCCTTCTGTTCTTGCCGCGCGGCGTTTCGCCGCAGCGGCGGGGCAGCGGCCGTGCGTGCCCAAGAAAAACAACCAGGAGACAGAGAACATGAAGATGCAATTGAAGACCCTCGTCACCGCCGCCGCGCTGCTCGCGCTCGCCCTCGGCGCCGCCGCGCAGCAGGCCCCCGCCGGCGGCACGCTCGACAAGATCAGGAGCAGCGGCCGCGCCGTGCTCGGCGTGCGCGAGGCCTCGCCGCCCATGGCCTACATGCTGGGCGCGAACGACAAATACGTGGGCTATCACGTCGAGCTGTGCGAGCGCGTGCTGAAGGACATCGCGCCCTCGGCCAGGCTCGAATACATGGCCGTGACCGCGCAGAACACCATCCCGCTGGTGCAGAACGGCACGCTCGACATCGGCTGCGGCCCCACCACCAACAACACCGCGCGCCAGCAGCAGGTGGCGTTCGCGCTCACCACCTATGTGAGCGAGGTGCGCATGGCCACGCGGGTCGATTCGGGCATCAGCTCGCTCGACCAGCTGGCGGGCCGCACCGTGTCGGCTTCCACCGGCACCACCGCCGTGCAGCTGCTGCGCAAGCGCGAGCGCGCGCAGAACACCACCATCACCACGATGCTCGGCAAGGACCACCTCGAAAGCTTCCTGCTGATGGAGTCGGGCCGCGCCGATGCCTTCGTGCTCGACGACAACCTGCTCGCCGGCATCATCGCGAACGCGAAGAACCCGTCGGCCTACCGCATCGTGGGCGATGCGCTGGGCTCCGAGCCGATCGCGCTGCTGTTCCGCAAGGACGACCCGGCCTTCAAGGCCGCGGTGGACGACGCGCTGCGCCGCCTCATGAAGAGCGGCGAGCTCGAGAAGATCTACACCAGGTGGTTCGTCGCGCCGATTCCGCCGAAGAACACCAGCCTGAACCTGCCGATGAGCGCGGCGCTGAAGCAGCTCATCGCCGAACCCAACGACAAGCCGCTGGAGGCCTACGCGAAGTGACATCCGCCGTTCTCGATCCCGCGCTTTCGACTTCCGCGTTCGAGCCCGCGCAGCGCGTGCGCGCCATCGGGGTTTCGGAAATCCTGCGCATCACCGACCATGCCAACGCACTCAAGCGTGCCGGCCGGCCGGTGATCGTGCTGGGCGCGGGCGAGCCGGACTTCGATACGCCCGAGCACATCCGCGCCGCCGCGGCCCGCGCCATGGAGCGCGGCGACACGCGCTACACCGTGCTCGACGGCAGCCCGGCCATGAAGGCCGCGGTGCAACTCAAGTTCAGGCGCGACAACGCACTCGACTTTGCACTCGATGAGATCAGCGTGGGCGCTGGCGCCAAGCAGGTGATCTTCAACGCGCTGATGGCCAGCCTGGATCCGGGCGACGAGGTGATCCTGCCCGCGCCCTACTGGACCTCCTACGCCGACATCGTGCAGATCTGCGGCGGCGTGCCGGTGAGCGTGCCCTGCAGCGAGGCCAACGGCTTCAGGCTGGATGCCGCACAGCTCGAGTCGGCCATCACGCCGCGCACGCGTTGGCTCTTCCTGAACTCGCCGTCGAACCCGAGCGGCGCGGCCTACAGCGCGGCGCAGCTCGCGCCGCTGTGCGAGGTGCTGCTGCGGCATCCGTCGGTGTGGGTGCTGGCGGACGACATCTACGAACACATCCTCTACGACGGACTCGCGTTCGCCACGCCGGCGGCCGTGGAGCCCCGGCTGCGCGACCGCACGCTGACGGTGAACGGCGTGTCCAAGGCCTATGCAATGACCGGCTGGCGCGTGGGCTACGGCGCAGGGCCGCGCGCGCTGATCGCGGCCATGGCGGTGGTGCAGAGCCAGTCGACCTCGTGCCCGTCGTCGGTGAGCCAGGCCGCTGCGATCGAGGCGCTGACCGGGCCCCAGGACATCGTGGCCGAGCGGCGCGACGACTTCCAGGCACGGCGCGACTTCGTGGTGGCCGCACTGAACCGCGCACCGGGCCTGCATTGCCGCATGCCCGAGGGCGCTTTCTATACTTTTGCCAGCTGCGCGGGCCTGCTCGGGCGGCGCACCCGGGGCGGGACGCTGCTGCAGACCGACAGCGATTTCTGCAGCTACCTGCTGCAGGACTACGAAGTGGCGGTGGTGCCGGGCAGCGTGTTCGGGCTGGCGCCGTATTTCCGCATTTCGTATGCCACGTCGATGGCGCAGCTCGAGGAGGCGTGTGCGCGCATTGCGTCGGCATGCGAAGCTCTCACATGAATTTCTGATTGGACACAGCATGACTTCTTCCCGCACCGGCGGCCAGATCCTGGTCGACCAGCTCATCACCCATGGCGTCAAGCAGCTCTTCTGCGTGCCCGGTGAAAGCTTTCTGGCCGTGCTCGACGCGCTGCATGACGCATCCATCGACGTGACCGTGTGCCGCCAGGAAGGCGGCGCCACGATGATGGCGGAGGCGCAGGGCAAGCTCACCGGCAAGCCCGGTGTCTGCTTCGTCACGCGCGGCCCGGGTGCCACCAATGCGGCGGCCGGCGTGCACATTGCGCACCAGGATTCGACGCCGCTGCTGCTGTTCGTGGGCCAGGTCGCGCGCGAGGCGCTGGGCCGCGAAGCCTTCCAGGAACTGGACTATGGCGCGGTGTTTGGCACCATGGCCAAGTGGGTGGTGCAGATCGACGATCCGGCGCGCGTGCCCGAGCTGGTCTCGCGGGCCTTCCACGTCGCCACCTCGGGCCGGCCGGGTCCGGTGGTGATCGCGCTGCCCGAAGACATGCTGACCGAAGCCGCCACGGTGGCCGATGCGCAGCCCTGTGCGGTGGTCGAGACCCATCCGGGCGCGGCGCAGATCGCCGAACTGCAGCAGCGCCTGTCGCAGGCCGAGCGTCCCGTGGTCATCCTGGGCGGCAGCCGCTGGTCCGAGGCTGCCACGCAGCAGTTCGCGGCTTTCGCCGAGGCGTTCTCGCTGCCGGTGTACTGCTCGTTCCGCCGCCAGATGCTGCTGTCGGCCGAGCATCCTTGCTACGCGGGCGACCTGGGCCTGGGCGCGAATCCGCGCATGCTCGAGCGCATCCGCAACGCCGACCTGGTGCTGTTGGTGGGCGGGCGCCTGTCGGAAGTGCCGTCGCAGGGCTATGAACTGCTCGCCATCCCGCAGCCGAAGCAGGCGCTGGTGCATGTGCACGCCGATGCCGACGAACTCGGCAAGCTCTACCGTCCGACGCAGGGCATCCACGCCACGCCGCAGGCTTTCGCCGAAGCCGTGTCCGCGCTGCGCCCAGCCTCGCCGCCCGTCTGGCAGGCCGAGACGAAGGCCGCGCGCGAAGACTTCCTGCGCTGGAGCGATCCGGCCCCCATCCGCATTCCCGGCCCGCTGCAGATGGGCGAGGTCATGCAGCACCTGCGCGAGGTGCTGCCGGCCGACACCATCTTTTGCAACGGCGCGGGCAACTTCGCGACCTGGGTGCACCGGTTCTGGCCGTTCCGCGCGTTTGCGAGCCAGCTGGCGCCCACCAGCGGATCGATGGGCTACGGCCTGCCGGCCGGCGTGGGCGCCAAGCGGCTGTGGCCGCAGCGCGAGGTGGTGGTGTTTGCGGGCGACGGCGATTTCATGATGCACGGGCAGGAGTTCGCCACCGCGGTGCAGTACGGCCTGCCGATCCTCGTGGTGCTGCTCGACAACGCCATGTACGGCACCATCCGCATGCACCAGGAAAAGCACTACCCGGGCCGCGTGAGCGCCACGCAGCTCAGGAATCCCGACTTCCGCGGCTATGCCGAGGTGTTCGGCGGCCACGGCGAGCGCGTGGCCAGCACCGCGGAGTTCGGCCCCGCGCTGGCGCGTGCCCGCGCGAGCGGCAAGCCCGCGATCCTGCATTGCCTGCTCGATCCGGAAGCCATCACGCCGGGCAGCACGCTCCAGTCGATCCGCAAGGCCGCTCTCGCTGCTGGCTGAAGAAGATCAGCGCAGCCCGTCCGCATAGCGCGGCAGCGGGTTCGGCGAATTGCCGTCGGGCGTACGCGCCGCCAGCCGTGCGGCGCGCGCCAGCGGCTCCATGGCCTGCTCCAGGCGGGTGGCGAGCAGGTACAGATCCTCGTCCTTGGTCTCGACGGCGTGCGCGCGCGTCATGCGCACGATCTCCGCGGCGTACTCCGCATTGGTGGCCATCCATTCGGTGTCGGTCACGCGCCCGTGCTTTCGCCTGAGGGCCACGTGCAGGCGCGCGGCCAGGGCGATGCGTTCGCTTTCGGACATGGACATGACGGTCTCCATGGATGGATCAAGCGTTAGCGTGCACAAGTCATGCCATGCCGTTAACGGTCCGAAACACTTTGGTTTGCGAACAGGCCCTTGGAGGTAAGGCAAAGCGGGTAATTCCCAATGCACTGGGGCGGTGCACCGCCTAAAGTCTGCCCACTCGCGAACGGGCCCAGCTCGTACTGCCGAGGGTCCGAGGAGACAAATTCGGTCTACAACAAAAATTCTTCAAGGCTTCCGATCGAGAAGCCGTGCTGAACTTGAAAAGGCGCCGCTGGTCGGCGCCTTTTTTTTGCCCGCCGCAGCCCGCCCATCGAGGCATTTTCCTCTGGCCGAAGAGGACTCTTGCGCCTGTCCCGCTTCTGGTTGAAGCTCCTTTTTTGATAGCAATCCGGGTGCGACAATCCCGCCATGGAAATGCTGGTGGTCACGGGTGCCTCGCTGCTCGCGGGCTTTGTCGATTCGATCGTGGGCGGAGGAGGGCTGATCCTCGTGCCGGCGCTCTTTGCCGTCTTTCCGGGCGCGCCGCCGGCCACGTTGCTGGGCACCAACAAAAGCGCGTCTATTTGGGGCACGGCGGCTGCCGCGGCCCAGTTCAGCCAGCGGGTCCAGATGCGCTGGGGCGCCCTGTGGCCGGCCGCGCTGCTCGGCTTCATGGGCTCGATGCTGGGCGCCTGGGGCGTGACCGTGTTCCCGGGCGACTTTTTGCGCCGCGCACTGCCCGTCGTGCTGCTGGGCGTGCTGCTCTACACGCTGGCGCGCAAGGATCTGGGCCGCAACCATGTCCCGCGCTTCAGCGGCCGGGCCGAAACGCTGGCGGCCTGCGCCATCGGGCTCTCGATCGGGTTCTACGACGGCTTCTTCGGCCCCGGCGCGGGCAGCTTCCTGGTCTTCCTGTTCGTGCGCTGGATGGGCTACGACTTCCTGAACGCGTCGGCCTCGGCCAAGATCATCAACACGCTCACCAATGCCGCGGCCCTGCTGCTGCTCGCGCTCAAGGGGCACGTCTGGTGGCACTATGGGCTGGTGATGGCGGTGGCCAACGTGGCCGGCAGCCTGCTGGGCACGCGTGTTGCGCTGAAGCACGGGGCCGGTTTCGTGCGGGTGGTGTTCATCGTCGTGGTGAGCGCGCTGATCCTGAAGACCGCCTATGACGCATTCCTGAAATAGCGAAACCCGAAAGTCCTCCTGCATGCGGCCACCTGAGCCTGTCGAACCTCCCGCCCCCGTCAGCTTCTGGCAGGCCTTCGCCTACTGGCTCAAGCTCGGCTTCATCAGCTTCGGCGGCCCGGCCGGGCAGATCGCGCTGATGCACCAGGAACTGGTCGAGCGCCGGCGCTGGATCTCGGAGAAGCGCTTCCTGCACGCGCTGAACTACTGCATGCTGCTGCCCGGCCCCGAAGCGCAGCAGCTGGCCACCTACATCGGCTGGCTCATGCACCGCACCTGGGGCGGCATTGCGGCAGGCGTGCTCTTCGTGCTGCCGTCGCTCTTCATCCTGATTGGCCTGTCGTGGGCCTACATGGCCTACGGCCAGGTGCCGGCCGTGGCGGGCCTGCTCTACGGCGTGAAGCCTGCGGTGACGGCCATCGTGCTGTTCGCCGCCTGGCGCATCGGCTCGCGGGTGCTCAAGAACGCATGGCTCTGGGCCATTGCCGTGGCGGCCTTCGTGGCGATCTTCGCGCTGCGCCTGCCGTTCCCGCTGATCGTGCTGTCCGCCGGGGCCATCGGCTACTTCGGCAGCCGGTTCGCGCCGGCGTATTTCGCGCCGGGCGGCGGCCACGGCGCCGCCGCGGCATCGGCCGGGCCGGCGCTGATCGACGACGACACCCCGACGCCGGCGCACGCCCGCTTCGGCTGGGGCCGTTTCGCGCGCGTGCTGGCGGTGTTTCTCCTGCTATGGCTTGGCGCCCTCGGCACGCTGGCCGCTCTGTATGGATGGAACGGCGCGCTCGCGCAGATGGGCTGGTTCTTCACCAAGGCGGCGCTGTTGACCTTCGGCGGCGCCTATGCGGTGCTGCCTTATGTGTTCCAGGGCGCGGTCGACCACTACCACTGGCTCAGCGCCACGCAGATGATCGACGGGCTGGCGCTCGGAGAAACCACGCCCGGGCCGTTGATCATGGTGGTTTCGTTCGTGGGCTTCGTCGGCGGCTGGGGCCAGGCGCTGTTCGGTCCGCAGGCGCTGTTCGCGGCGGGTGCAGCGGCGGCGGCGGTGGTGACCTTCTTCACCTTCCTGCCGTCGTTCCTGTTCATCCTGCTGGGCGGACCCTTCATCGAGTCGACCCACGGCAACCTGAAATTCACCGCGCCGCTCACCGCCATCACCGCGGCCGTGGTCGGCGTGATCGTCAACCTGGCGGTCTTCTTCGCTTACCACGTGCTCTGGCCCGCAGGCTTGTCCGGCCGCTTCGAGATCCCCTCCGCCCTCATCGGCGCCATCGCGGCCATCGCGCTCTTCCGCTTCAAGGCCGGCGTGATCCCGGTGGTGCTCGGCTCCGCGCTGGCCGGCATGGCTTGGCAACTGCTTGTGCGTTAGCCTGGAACGCGAGACGGGAGCGGGACATTCCAGGAACACCGCGGAACCGGCTTTGCCGGGCCGCTGGTGTTGCCCCCGGTAGGGGGTTGGCGAAGCGACACGAAGTGCGCGAAGACTGGGGGCGAGCCAAGTGCCACCGCGGAACCGGCTTTGCCGGGCCGCTGGTGTTGCCCCCTTGAGGGGGAGTCGAGCGACACGAAGTGAGCGAGGGACGGGGGTGGGTCATTCCTCGACGAAGGCTTCTTCGCGCTTGGCCTTGATCGACGGCAGCAGCACGATGCCCAGCAGCAGCGCCGCGGCCACCAGCAGGCCCGCCGACAGCGGCCGCGTGACGAACACGCTCCAGGCGCCGCGCGACAGCAGCAGCGCGCGCCGCAGGTTTTCTTCCATCATCGGCCCGAGGATGAAGCCCAGCAGCAGCGGCGCAGGCTCGGTCCTGAGCTTCAGGAACAGGTAGCCGATGAAGCCGAAGATCGCGACCATCCACACGTCGAAGGTGTTGTTGTTCGTGGAGTACACGCCGATCGCGCAGAACAGCACGATCGCCGGGAACAGGAACTTGTAGGGCACCGTCAGCAGCTTGATCCACATGCCGATCAGCGGCAGGTTCAGCACGATCAGCATCGCGTTGCCGATCCACATCGAGGCGATCAGGCCCCAGAACAGTTCGGGGTTGCTGGTCATCACCTGCGGGCCGGGCTGGATGTTGTGGATGGTCATCGCGCCCACCATCAGCGCCATCACCGCGTTGGGCGGAATGCCCAGCGTCAGCAGCGGGATGAAGGAGGTCTGTGCGCCGGCGTTGTTGGCCGACTCGGGCGATGCCACGCCGCGGATGTTGCCCTTGCCGAACGGCACTTCGCCGGGGCGCATCTTGATCTTCTTCTCCAGTGCGTAGGCCGCGAAGGCCGCCAGCAGCGCGCCGCCGCCGGGCAGGATGCCGAGCGCCGAACCCAGCGCCGTGCCGCGCAGCACCGCGGGTGTCATGCGCTTGAAGTCATCCTTGGTGGGCCACAGGCCCTTGACCTTGTGCGTGAACACCTCGCGCTCGTCGTCGGGCTGCGAGAGGTTGCCGATGATTTCGCCGTAGCCGAACACGCCCATGGCAATCACCACGAAGCCGATGCCGTCGGTGAGTTCGGGAATGTCGAAGCTGAAGCGCGCCACGCCCGAATTGACGTCGGTGCCCACGATGCCGAGCAAGAGGCCCAGCACGATCATGGCCACCGCCTTGAGCAGCGAGCCCGAAGCCAGCACCACCGCGCCGATCAGGCCCAGGGTCATCAGCGAGAAGTACTCGGCCGGGCCGAACTTGAAGGCCAGCTCGGTCAGCGGCGGTGCGAAGGCGGCCAGGATCAGCGTGCCCACGCAGCCGGCAAAGAACGAACCCAGCCCCGCGGCAGCGAGCGCGGGGCCTGCGCGGCCCTGCCTTGCCATCTGGTAGCCGTCGATGCAGGTGACCACCGAGGACGATTCGCCCGGCAGGTTCACCAGGATCGCGGTGGTCGAGCCGCCGTACTGCGCGCCGTAATAGATGCCGGCCAGCATGATCAGCGCCGACACGGGCGGCAGCGCGTAGGTGGCGGGCAGCAGCATCGCGATGGTCGCGACCGGGCCGATGCCCGGCAGCACGCCGATCAGCGTGCCCAGGATGCAGCCGACCAGGCAGTACAGCAGGTTGGTGAAAGTGAAGGCGACGCCGAAGCCGGTCGCGAGGTTGTGGAACAGTTCCATGGCGGTGTGCTCCTCAACCCGAAATGAAGGTAGGCCAGACCTGGATCTGGAGCTTGAGCGCCCAGATGAAGGCCACGTAGCTGCCGGCCGCCAGGATGGTGGACAGCACCAGCACGTCGCGCAGCTTGAAATGCTGGCCGGCCATGCTCGAGATGATGGTGAGCGCGTAGATCGCGACGATCATCCCCATGGCGGGCAGGCCGATGCTCGGCAGGCCGCCAAGCAGCACGCCGAACGCCAGGTTGGCGCCGAGCACGAAGGCCAGCGGCTTCCAGGCCCATTTGCCGATCTTGTCGCCGCCGGCGGTTTCGACCACCATCGCCTGGAACATGATGAACGCTCCCAGGATGGCCAGCAGGATGCCCAGCATGAGCGGGAAGTAGCCGGGGCCCATGCGGGCACCGTCGCCGATGTTGTAGGTGGTGGCGCCTATGGCGAAAGCACCGCCCACGGCTGTGAACATGACTCCTGAAAAGAAGTCAGCCTGACTCTTGATACGCATTGTCTCGACCCTCTTGATTGGACAGGTGAGGGTCGTCGCCCACGGCTGACCGTTGGCTGACCGGCCCGGTAAGGACAAATGCGTACAAGGGTTCTCCCGCGAGCCTTGCGCAAGCGGGCGAAGGGAGAAGGCGGAAACGAAAAAAGCTCCCGAAGGAGCTTTTTTACTTGAGAGCGAGGTCTCGGGGGGAGGGCTTAGTAGCCGCCGCGACCACCGCCGCCGCCGCCGTAGCCACCGCCACCACCGCTGCGGCCACCGCCGCCACCACCGTAGCCGCCGCCACCACCACCACCGCCGTAGCCGCCACCACCAGCGCCGCCGCCGTAGCCGCCGCCACCACCGGTACGGGGGGGACGAGCTTCCATCGGACGTGCTTCGTTCACGGTCAGGGCGCGGCCCTGGAGCGAATGGCCGTTCATGGCTTCAACGGCTGCCAGCGCTTCAGCGTCGGTGCCCATTTCCACGAAACCAAAGCCCTTGGAGCGACCGGTGTCGCGTTCCATCATGACCTTGGCGCTGACGATCGAGCCGAACTCGCCGAAAGCCTGTTCCAGGTCGTTGTCACGCACGGAGTAGGCGAGGTTGCCTACGTAGAGTTTCTTGCCCATTGAGGGACTCCTAATTCAAACCAACAAGACAAAGCGATGGAGTCCCAGAATCACAACAAACAAATGCGCTGTGGCGCGAAACTGACCGATCACCGAATTACGTGCACGGGAGCAAGCTCACAGACACGTAGGCCGGATTATCAATCCGATCCGGGAAAAGCGTGTCGAAATCCGTGCTTATTACGAAACATCACGCCCTGACGGGCGGTTTCGCAACGGTTGCAGCAGGCCGGAGAGCCCGTTGTGGTCTATTTCATGCATCAAATGGAGCAGCCGGCCAATTTCGCCCGCGGGAAAACCCTCGCGTGCGAACCAATTCAGATAATTTCCGGGCAAATCGGCAATCAGCGTGCCCTTGTGCTTGCCGAAGGGCATTTCGAGCGTGACGAGGCGCTGCAGGTCTTCGGGTTTCATTGAAATTCAGCCTCCTGCGCGCTTGACGGTGTGGCCTTGCTTCGAGAGCGCGGCGATCACCGGCCCTCGGTGGTCGCCCTGGATCTCGATGATGCCGTCCTTCACCGTGCCGCCCGAGCCGCAGGCCGTCTTGAGCTGCTTGCCCAGGGCCGCGAGCGCCGCCGCATCGAGCGCCAGGCCCTTGACCACGGTCACGCCCTTGCCTTTGCGGCCCTTGGTCTCGTGGGATACACGCACAATGCCGTCGGTGGCCGGAATGCGCGCGCTGGTTTCCTTGCAGCGGCACTGCGCCATGGGCGCGCGGCAATCGGGGCACATGCGGCCGCCCGCCTCGGTGGAGTACACCAGGGCGCTGACCTGATTGCATTTCATCGTTGCCATTCGATCGATCTCTTCTTCACTTCTTCCCTGTCTCCCGGTTCATCCCTCTGTCTGCTCACATGCCATTCGACTCACTGGGCCTGGCCCCCGCGCTCGTGCAGGCCGCCGCCGAAAGCGGCTATGCCGCGCCGACCGCCATCCAGGCTGCGGCCATTCCCGCCATTCTGCAAGGCCGCGACGTGCGGGGCTCGGCGCAGACCGGTTCCGGCAAGACGGCCGCATTTTCCCTCCCGCTGCTGCAGCGGCTGGCCGCAGAACCCGCACAGGCGCCGCGGCGCGTGCGCGCGCTGGTGCTCGTGCCCACGCGCGAACTCGCGGCCCAGGTCGGCGAGACCATGCGCAGCCTGGCGCAGCACCTGCCCGAGCGGCTCAAGATCGCGATCGCCTTCGGCGGCGTGTCGATCAACCCGCAGATGATGAGCCTGCGCGGCGGCGCCGACATCGTGGTGGCCACGCCGGGCCGCCTGCTCGACCTGGTGGACCACAACGCGCTGAAGCTCGGCGCCGTGTCCATGCTCGTGCTCGACGAGGCCGACCGCCTGTTCGACCTCGGCTTTGCCGAGGAGCTGGGCCGCATCCTCGCGCTGCTGCCGGCGCAGCGCCAGAACCTGCTGTTCTCGGCCACCTTCCCGCCCGCCATCCAGGCGCTGGCCGACGGCACGCTGCGCGACCCCGCAGTCATCGACGTGCAGGGCGAGCCCGGCACCGAGCCCGCCATCGTGCAGCGCGTGATCGAGGTCGACGCGAACCGCCGCACCCAGCTGCTGCGCCATCTGCTGAAGGAAAACGATTGGGACCGCGTGCTGGTCTTCGTCGCCACGCAGCATGCGGCGCAGACCGTGGCCGAGAAGCTCTACAAGAACGGCGTCTATGCGGTGCCCTTCCACGGCGACATCGCACAGGGCACGCGCACCGGCATCCTCGCGCAGTTCAAGGAGAGCCGCTGGGACGTGGTGATTGCGACCGACCTCGCCGCGCGGGGCATCGACATTGCGCAGCTGCCCGTGGTGATCAACTACGACCTGCCGCGCTCACCCACCGACTACATCCACCGCATCGGCCGCACGGGCCGCGCGGGCGAAAGCGGGCTGGCGATCAGCTTCGTGAGCGCGGCCACCGAGGCGCACTTTCGCCTGATCGAGAAGCGCCAGGGCCTCCACCTGCCGCGCGAGCGCATCGAAGGCTTCGAGCCGACGGAGGCGCCTGTGCCAATGGTCGATGCCTCGGGCACCGGCGGCATCAAGGGCAAGCGGCCGAGCAAGAAGGACAAGCTGCGCGCGGCGGCCGCGCTCGCTGCCGCGCAACACGATGCGGGCGAAAAGAACGACTGACCGGCGCCATTCAGCCCGGCGCGCAGTTCATCGGATGCGCGCTACGCGGGCTTGTGCAGGAAGCTCGCGAGCAGGTCCACCGGCAGCGGGAAGATGATGGTGGTGTTCTTGTCCGCGCCGATCACCGTCAGCGTTTCCAGGTAGCGCAGCTGGATCGCCTGCGGCTCCTGCGCCAGCACGCGCGCGGCCTGGAACAGCTTCTCGGAGGCCTGCAGCTCGCCTTCGGCATGGATCACCTTGGCACGCCGCTCACGCTCCGCCTCGGCCTGCCGCGCGATGGCGCGGATCATCGATTCGGTGAGATCGATCTGCTTGATCTCCACGTTGGAGACCTTGATGCCCCACGAAGCCGTCTGCACGTCGAGCGACTCGCGCACATCCAGGTTGAGCTTTTCCCGCTCGGCGAGCATGTCGTCCAGTTGATGCTTGCCCAGCACCGAGCGCAGCGTGGTCTGCGCCAGCTGACTGGTCGCGTTGAAGAAATCCTTGACTTCGATGATGGCCTTTTCCGCATCGACGATGCGAAAGTAGACCACCGCGCTGACCTTCACCGACACGTTGTCGCGCGAGATCACGTCCTGGGTCGGAACCTCGAGCACCACGGTGCGCAGATCGACCCGCACGACCTGCTGGATGGCGGGAATCACGATCACCAGCCCGGGCCCCGCGACCCTGGAGAAGCGACCCAGGGTGAACACGATGCCGCGCTCGTATTCGCGAAAGATCCAGATTGCTGAAAAAAGCAGCACCCCCAGCAAGACAAGCAAGACGGTGCCGATGCCGAAAGTGAACATGGTGGTCTCCCGCGACCCAGCGACAGCGCTGGGCTGTTGGACCTTCGGTGCGCGCGGGCGTTCCGCGCCGGGGCCGAATAACGCGCGCAGCGCCGGGGTTACCAGCCCATCTGCCGGGCCGCCAGCTCCTTCATGATCTCCTCGGCGCCGCCGCCGATCATCATCACCTTCACCTCGCGGTAGATGCGCTCGCTCACCGTCCCGCGCATGAAGCCCATGCCGCCCAGGATCTGCACCGCCTGGTCGGCGCAGAACTGCATGGTCTGCGTGGCGTGGTTCTTGAGCATGCAGACCTGAGCGACCCATTCGGGTGCGTTGAAACGGCCGGCCGCCTCGTGTGCATCGCCTTCTGCGGACACGGCCTCGAGCCACGCCTCGGTGGAGGCGATGCGCATCTGCATGTCCACCAGCTTGTGGCGCACCGCCTGGTGTTCGATGAGTGCGGCGCCGAAGGTCTTGCGCTCGCGCGACCATGCCAGTGCCTCGTCGAGGCAGGCCTGCGCGAAGCCGAGCGCGCCCGCAGCCAGGCCGATGCGTTCGCCGTTGAAATTGCCCATGACCATGCGGAAACCCGCGCCTTCTTCGCCGAGCAGGTAGCGCGCGGGCACGCGCACGTTGTCGAAGTGAAGCTGTGCGGTGTCGGAGCACCACCAGCCCATCTTGGCGAGCCGCGTGCGCGTGAGGCCGGCCGCATCGCCCGGTACCAGCAGCATCGAGATGCCTCCGGCACCGCGCTCCTCGCCCGTGCGCACCGCCACCGTGATCCAGTCGGCGCGCATGCCCGAGGTGATGAAGGTCTTTTCGCCGTTCACCACGTAGTGCTCGCCGTCGCGCCTTGCCGTGGTGCGCAGTGCCGCCACGTCGGAGCCGCCGCCGGGCTCGGTGATGGCAAGCGCGGCGATCTTCTCGCCGCGCAGCACGGGCGGCACGACTTCGCTGCGCACCGCGTCGCTCGCATGCAGCACCACCGGTGGCAGGCCGATGTTGTGCGAGAACAGGCTCGCGAGCACGCCGCCGCTCCTGCCATGGCGCGCGAGCGCGATCCATGCCGGGAGCTTGAGCGCATGCGAGGCCGGCGTGCCGCCCAATGCCTCGGGGTAGCCGAGGCCGAGCAGGCCCAACTCTGCCGCGCGCGTATAGAGCGCGCGGGGAAATTCGCCCAGGTCATCCCAGGCCTGCACATGCGGCGCGATCTCGCTTTCGGCAAAGCGCCGCACCGTGTCGGCGAGCGCCGCGCGGTCGGCTCGAAGTTCGGCGTCCATGCGCTTCAGCCGCGCGGCGGCCGCTTGGCGATGCCCATGGTCTTGGCGAGGATGCCCAGCATCACTTCGTCGGCGCCGCCGCCGATGGAGCCGAGCCGCCCGTCGCGGTACAGCCGCGAGACGCGGTTCTCGAGCGTGAAGCCCATGCCGCCCCAGAACTGCAGGCAGGTGTCGGCGACTTGCCGCGTGAGGCGGCCGGTCTTGAGCTTGGCCATCGAGGCCAGTTCGAGCACGTCCTGGCCCTGCACGTGCAGCTCGCAGGCGCGGTAGGCGAGGGCGCGCAGCGCTTCCACCTCGGTCTTCAGTTCGGCCAGCTTGAACTGCACCCACTGCTGGTCGGCCAGCGTGGCGCCGAACATCTGGCGCTGCTGCGCCCATTCGATGGTCTGCGCGATGCAGTCCTCCATCGGTTCGAGAGAGCTCGCGGCGGCCCACAGGCGCTCTTCCTGGAACTGCTGCATCTGGTAGACGAAGCCCTGGCCTTCCTCGCCGATGCGGTAGCGCTGCGGCACGCGCACGTTGTCGAAATAGATCAGGCCGGTATCACTCGAGTGCATGCCGATCTTGCGGATCTTCTTCGCCTTCTCGATGCCGGGGCTGTCCATCGGCACCATCACGAGCGACTTGTTGCGGTGCACCGGTCCATCGCCGGTGTTGACCAGCATGCACATCCAGTCGGCCTGCAGGCTGTTGGTGATCCACATCTTCTGGCCGCTGATGAGGTAGTCGCCGCCGTCTTTGCGCGCATGGCTCTTGAGGCCCGCCACGTCGCTGCCCGCGCCGGGCTCGCTCACGCCGATGCAGCCGACCGTGTCGCCTGCGATGGCGGGCGCCAGGAACTCGCGGCGCAGCTCGTCGCTGCCGAAACGCGCGAGCGCGGGCGTGCACATGTCGGTCTGCACGCCGATGGCCATGGGCACGCCGCCGCAGCTCACGTGGCCCAGCGCTTCGGCCATGGCCATGGCATACGAATAGTCGAGCCCGGCGCCGCCGAAGGCCTCGGGCTTGTTGAGGCCCAGCATGCCCAGGCTGCCGAGCTTCCTGAAGACCTCGTGCGCGGGAAAGATCTCGGCCTCTTCCCATTCGTCCACGTGCGGATTGATTTCGTCGTCGATGAAGCGGCGCAGCGTCTTCTGGATCTCGAGGTGCTCGTGGGTGTACTGCATGCGGTTGTCTCCAATCAATCGTTCGGTTCGCCGCCGTCCTGGAACACGCGCGGCGTCCGCGCCAGGTGAAAGCCGTCGAAAGGCCGCACGGCGGTGCGCTGCCGCACCTGTGCATCGGGCAGTGCCATCGGCCAGCCCATGCGCACCTGCGGCCGCGCGCCGTCCACGCGCAGCACGCTGCCGCTGATGAAGCTCGCCGCCGGGCTCAGCAGGAAGGCGATGGCGGCGGAGGTCTCTGCCTCGTTGCCGAAGCGGCCCGCGGGCACGGTGTCGCGCATAGCGCGCAGCATGTCGCCGGCCTCGGTCGGGTAGTGGTCCATGCCGCTCGACGCGATGTAGCCCGGTGCCACGGCGTTCACGCGCACGCCGCTTGCGGCCCATTCGAGGGCGGCGGTCTCGGTGAAGCTCACCATGCCCGCGCGCGCGGCACCGCTGTGGCCCATGTGGGGCATCGAGCCCCACATGTCGGCCACGATGTTGACGATGGCGCCGCCCCTGGCCTGCATGCTCTGCACGAAGCATTCGCGCGCGACCAGGAAGCCGCCTGTGAGATTGGTGTGGATCACCGCCTCCCAGCCCTTGGCCGAGATGGCGGCGAGCGGCGTGATGTACTGGCCGCCCGCGTTGTTGACGAGACCGTCGATGCGGCCGTGCGTTGCAACGATGTCGGCGATGGCAGCGCGCACGGCTTCTTCCTGCCGGATGTCGAAGGCCTGGATGCTGGCCTTGCCACCGGCGCCCGCGATCTCGGCCTGCACCTGCTGCAGCTTTTCGGCCTTGCGGCCGACCAGCACCACCTGCGCGCCCAGCGATGCGAGTTCGTGTGCCGTGCAGCGGCCGATGCCCGAGCCGCCGCCTGTGACGACGATCACCTGCCCGGCGAACAGGCCGGGCGAGAACACGGAGCGATAACGGGAAGAGGCATTCATGCGTCAGGCTTCCGGAAAGACTTCAAAGGCGCAGTGTGCGCCGTCATGCGTCGGCAATCTCGGCCACCACATGGCGCGCGGCCACCTGCGCGCCCACCGTCACATGCAACGCGGCGACACGGCCGGCGCGCGGTGCACAGTGCACATGTTCCATCTTCATCGCCTCGAGCGTGGCGATCGGCTGGCCGGCGGCGACGGCGTCGCCTTCCGCCACGAGCAGCGCGACGACGCGGCCGTTCATCGAGGCGCGCAGCAGGCCGTCGCCACCCGCGGCGCCGGTGCGCGGCACCGCGACATGCGTGAGGTCCTGGAATTCGAAGGCCTGGCCGCGGAAATGGATCCACTGGCGAACGGCGGATTCGCGCACCGCCATGGCCTGCTCCGAGACGCCATCGCACGAGAAGCACAAGGCGCCATCGCCGGCCAGCGAAAGAAGTTCGATCCGGGCCGGTGCCGCTGCATCGAGGGCGACATCGAAACGGCCCGCACCCTGCGGCGTCACGCGCGCCGCATGCACCATGCCGTCGAGCGAAAAGCGCAAGGCGTTGGGCAGCGTATGCGCGAGCGGCGAGGGCCATCCGCGTTCGCCCAGCTGCAGCAGCAGCGCCGCCAGCCATGCGGCGCGGCGCTCCATGGCGGGATCGGGCGCAAGCAATGCCTCGGCGTGTTCGGCAATGAACGCCGTCGTGGCCGAACCGCCGGCAAACGCCGGATGCGACAGCGCGCGCTGAAGGAAGCGCTGGTTGGTCGCAAGGCCCAATGCCACCGTGTCCTGCAGCCCCGCGATCAGCCGGCGTCTCGCTTCTTCGCGCGTGCGGCCGTGGGCCACCAGCTTGGCGATCATCGAATCGTAGAAGGGCGGCACCGCGGCGCCGTCTCGCAGCGCGTGTTCGATGCGCAGGGCGGCCGAGGGGCGCCACGCGGCCAGCGTGCCGCTTTGCGGCACGAAGCCCTGCTGCGGAACTTCTGCACACAGCCGCACTTCGATGGCATGGCCGCTCATGCGCACGTCCTGCTGTGCAAGAGGCAGCGGCTCGCCCGCCGCAATGCGCAGCTGCAGCTCGACCAGGTCGAGTCCCGTCACGGCTTCGGTCACCGGATGCTCCACCTGCAGCCGGGTGTTCATTTCCATGAACCAGTACTCTCCCTTCGCATCGAGCAGGAATTCGAGCGTGCCCGCGCCTTCGTAGCCGATGGCCTCGGCCGCCGCCACCGCCGTCGCGCCCATGCGCTCGCGCAATGCCCCGGAGACGGCGGGGGAGGGCGTTTCCTCGATCAGCTTCTGATGCCGGCGCTGCACCGAGCAGTCGCGCTCGCCAAGGTGGATGGCGTTGCCGTGCCGGTCGGCGAACACCTGGATCTCGATGTGGCGCGGCGCGGCGATGGCGCGCTCCAGGATCACCGTCGCGTCGCCGAAGGCATGGAGCGCCTCGGACTGCGCGCTCTGCAGCAGTTCGGCAAAGGCATCGGCCGAAGGCGCGAGCCGCATGCCGCGCCCGCCGCCGCCGGCGGTCGCCTTGATCATCACGGGCCAGCCGATGCGCGCGGCTTCGGCAGCGAGCGTGGCCGCGCTCTGGTCTTCACCCTGGTAGCCGGGAATGCAGGGCACGCCGGCCGCCTGCATCAGCCGCTTCGCGCCCGCCTTGTCGCCCATGGCGCGAATGGCTTCAGGCGAAGGGCCGATGAAGACCAGCCTCGCATCGCGGCAGGCCTGCGCGAACTCGGCGTTCTCTGCCAGGAAGCCGTAGCCCGGATGGACCGCTTCGGCGCCGCTCGAACGCGCGGCTTCGACGATGGCGACGATGTTCAGATAGCTTTGCGCAGGCAGCGGCTCGCCGATCCACACGGCCTGGTCGGCCTGCCGCACATGCTCCGCATCGGCGTCGGCGCTCGAATACACGGCCACCGTGCGATAGCCCAAGGCGCGCGCGGTGCGCATCACGCGCACCGCGATCTCGCCGCGGTTGGCGACGAGGATCTTGTGGAAACATCGGGAAGCCTCCGCGCTTCGCGCTGCGGCGCGAGCTTGCTTGGGGCGGCCCGGCGCTGCGCTCATGGCCGCGCCACCGAGAACTGCATCGCCTGCGGCACACGCGCATCGGCATCGCGGCACACCGAAAGCACTTCGGCCAGCACCGCGCGCGTGTCGCGCGGGTCGATCACGCCGTCGTCGAGCAGCATCGCACTGGTGGTGAACACGCTCGTCTGCCGCTCGAAGCGCTCGAGGATCTGCTGGCGCATGGCGTCGATCTTCGCGTGGTCGACCGCATCCTTGCCCCCGTTCTTTCGCGCCATGCCGGCCTCCATCACGATGGCCATGGTCTGCGCCGCCTGCTCGCCGCCCATCACCGCGGTGCGCGCGTTGGGCCACGAGAAGCAGAAGCGCGGCGCGAAGCCGCGGCCGCACATGCCGTAGTTGCCCGCACCATAGGAGGCGCCGCAATGCAGCGTGACCTGCGGCACCGTGGCGCTGGTCACGGCCTGGATCATCTTGGCGCCGTGCTTGATGATGCCGGCCTCCTCGTGCGCGCGGCCCACCATGTAGCCGGTGATGTTCTGCAGATACACGATGGGCGTGCGCGACTGGCAGCAGGCCTGGATGAAGTGCGTGGCCTTGGTGGCGCCGTCGGAGTCGATGGGCCCGTTGTTGGTGACGATGCCCACCGCATGGCCTTCGAGCCGCATCTGCCCGCACACCGTGGCGCTGCCGTAGTGCGCGCTGAATTCGAGGAACTCGGAGCCGTCGGCAATGCGCGCGATCACCTCGCGCATGTCCACCGGCCGCCGGCCGTCGCTCGGCATGATGCCGAGCAGTTCCTCGGCCGCGTAGAGCGGCGGCGCGAACCGGCGCGGCGCCTCGTCGCGCGCCCAGTCGATGCCGCCGAGGATCGAGCGCGCGATGCGGATGGCGTCGCGGTCGCCCTCGGCCAGGTAGTCGCCGAGGCCTGAAATGTGGGTGTGCATCACGGCACCGCCCAGTTCCTCTTCGGTGGCGATTTCGCCGGTGGCCGCCTTGAGCAGCGGCGGGCCGGCCAGGAAGGCGCGGGTGCGGTCGCGCACCATCACGATGTAGTCTGAAAGGCCAGTCTGGTAGGCGCCGCCCGCGGTCGATGAGCCGTGCGTCACCGTCACCACGGGCAGGCCGGCGGCGGAAAGCCGTGCCAGGTTGCGGAAGATGCCGCCGCCGCGCACGAAGTCCTGCACCCGGTATTGCATGAGATTGGCGCCCGCGCTTTCCACCAGCTGGACGTAGGGCAGCTTGTTCTCGAGCGCGATTTCCTGCACGCGCAGCTGCTTGTCCAGCCCCATGGGCTGCAGCGCGCCGGCGTCGATGCCCGAGTCGGAGGCGCTGACCATGCAGCGCACACCCGAGACCCGGCCGATGCCCGCGATCACGCCGCCGCCGGGCACGCTCCGGCCGAGGTCTTCGTTGTCGTGTCCCAGCCCTGCGAGCGAGGCCAGCGGCAGAAAGGGGGCGCCGGTGTCCAGCAGCAGCGCGAGCCGTTCGCGCGGCAGCAATTGGCCGCGCCGGGCAAAGCGCTCGGCCGAGGCGTTCGAAGCCGCCGCCGCGCGGGCCTCGTGCGCGCGCACCTGCCCGAGCAAGGCCAGCATGCCGGCGCGATGGGCCTGGAAGGATTCGCTGGCCGCGTTCAGCCGGGATTCGATGACGGGCATGGAGGAGTCAATGCAGATCGCTTTCGCTCTGCATTGACTCTAGGGCGCCGGCGCGCGCCCGGCTTGCGCCAATTAGCTGGTGCGGGCCCGGCGCGAAACCGCTGGCGCGTCCAGGCTGGTGCCCGTGATCACCCAGTAGATGAAGATCAGCACCGCGCCGGCCGTGCCGAACACCGACAGGCCCATGTAGCTGCCGCCGATGGCCAGCGCGTCGGTGGGGGCGGCCGCGATGCAGATCATGCTGGCCGCGCTCATGCCCACGTAGTGCATGGTGCAGACGGCCACGCCCATCACGGCCGCCGCGGCGATCTGGTGGCTCAGCCGGCGCAGGTTGAAGGCCAGCCACAGGGCCGCGCCGGCCGCGGTGATGGCAATGGCCACCGACAGCGCCACCATGGTGGGGTCGAAGTCCATCGAGGCGCGCATGTTCATCGCGAACATGCCCATGTAGTGCATCACGCACACGCCCAGCCCCGCGAGCAGGCTTCCGGCCAGCCAGCCGGCCCGGCTGAACCTGCGTCGGCCGCCCGCCATGTAGAGCGCAATGCCCGAGATCAGGATGGCCGCCACCAGGGAAACGACCGTCAGCGGCACGTTGTACGAAATGCCCACCGGCAGGCGATAGGCCAGCATGCCGATGAAGTGCATCGACCAGATGCCGATGCCGCCCAGCGCCACGGCGGCGCAGGCGACGACCGCGAGGTTGGGTTTGCCGTCGGCGCCGACCATGCGCCCCGCGCAGATCAGTGCCACCAGGGAGCCCGCGAACGAGATGAGGAACGAGAGCGCCACCAGCCCGAGCGAATACTCGGGTGACAGCAGTTGGCCTACGACGAGAGGTGTCATGTCTTTTCTTCTCCTGAAAAAAGAACGACTCGCCGCCGCCGGTCGGGCGGCCAAATGTGTAACGAGTCGTCCGCCCAGGAGTTTGTAATAGTTGTTTTTAAAAGTAAATCACTTCTTCATGCCTTGCCGCCGTTTCAATTTTTTGGACGGATTCGATAGATCGCGTTGTTCCTGTCGGCCGACATGTAGATGCTCCCATCGCCGCCCACCGCGACCCCCGTCACCACGTAAGGCGGCGGCAGGCCCGGTCCCGCGGCCATCCCGATCGGCAGGTTTTCCGCCACCGTACGGCGCGAACCGTTGAGCGGATCGATCTCCACCAGCCGGCGCGCCGCGCTTTCGGCCACGATGAAGCTGCCCCAGGGTGTCTGCGCCACGCCTTCGGGCAGCGCCAGGCCTTCGGCAATCGCGCGCAGCGGGGCGCTGGCGTCGAGCGGAATGCGGGTCAGCTTGCCGGCGGCTTCGGTGACGTAGAGCGCGCCGTCCTGGCCGACGATCATCTGCACCGGGCCGCCCAGCCCGCTGGCGAGCACTTGCTTCTCTGCAAAATGCGGGCCCCGTGCACGGGTGATGCTGCCGGTGGCGATCTCGGCATAGATCACGCTGCCGTCGGCCATGGGAATGGCGTCGAACGGCGCCTTCAGCCCGTGGATGGTTTCGACGGTCCTGAGCGTCTGGCGATCCACCAGCTGCACGGTGCCGGTGAACCACGAGGCCAGCGCGAAGCGCGTGCCCGAGAGGCCGACCGCGAACGGATAGTCGAGTTCGGGGTCGCGCTGCATGCGGAACACGTCGCGCACCTCGCCCGAGCGCACATCCACCTGCCGGAAGCCGAACACATCGGCCACCCAGAGCGTGTGGCCCTCGATCTTGAGCCCCGCCGGCGCCGCGAGCTTGCCGCTGGTGAGCGCGCGCAGCGCGCCGGTGGCGGGGTCGAAGGCCTGCACTTCGTTGTTGGCCATGTTCGACACGTAGATCGTGCCGTCGGGGGCGATGGCCAGGTTGTCGAGCGACGGACGCAATTGCCTGGCGACGGTCTTGCGGCCCGTGGCGAGGTCCACCTTGACCAGCTCGCCGCTGCGCGCATCGACCACCCAGAGGTTGCCCTTGCCGTCGAGGTTGGCGGCGGCCGGGATCTTGAAACCGTCGGCGATCACGGTCATGGCGCCGTCGGCGGGAGCTATCTTCACCACCTGGCCCTTGAACCACAGCGGCCCGTAGAGCATGCCGTCGGGGCCGACCTCGAAGCCGTTGAAGCCGCCCATGTCCTTCTTGATGAGCCGCGGCGGCTTCTGGCCCGTGCGGTCGATTTCCCAGAGCGCGTCGCCCAGGAACACCTGCGAGGCGTAGAGCTTGCCGCTGCTGCGGTCGAAGTCCAGCGAGTTGAGGCCGGGCAGATCCTTGGCGAGCACGCGCATCGGCGCGCCGTCGCTCTCGCGGTAGCGCAGCATGCCCATGAGGTAGTTGGTCCATGCCAGCTCGCCCTTGGGGCCGACCGCGATGTCGTCGGCCTGGCCTTCGGGCGCGTCGACCAGGACCTTGGCCGCGCCGGTGCTGCGGTCGACCTCCCACAGCGTGTTGCCGAGCACCGAGCCCGCGAGCAGGCGGCCCTTCTGGTCGATGGCCAGGCCGTGGACGCCGGCGAACGAGGACGGCGCGACCAGTGCTTCGGGCTCGGACCACGAGGCGGGCCGGGTGGGCGGTGGCGGCGGTGCGATGGTGCCGCAGGCGCCCAGCAGGGCGAGGATGGCGATGAGTGCGGCGGCGCGCAGCGGGCGGCGGGGCATGTCTTCTCTCCTTCTCGTGGATGCGTCCTGTCTTGCGACGTGCAGGCAGTCTAGAAGCAGGCAGGGGAGATGGCGCAGTCTCTCCCGGGACATGCGGACTTTCGTTCGCTGCGGATTACCCGCCCTTCAGCGGAGGCTCATCCACGAAGAAGCTGCGTCACCGTGTGGATCGAGAGGCCGACCAGCCCGCCCACCAGCGTGCCGTTGATGCGGATGAACTGCAGGTCGCGACCGATGTGGCGCTCCAGCTCGTCGGTCATCTCGCTGGCGTTCCATTCCCCGACGCGCTCTTCGATGTAGCGGCGGATGTCCTCGCGGTAGCGCTCGATGGCCAGCGGCGCGGCCGCTTCGATCTGCTCGTTGATCCAGCGGCGGATCGCCTCGTCGGCCTGCAGCCGCGTGCCGAGCGCGCCCGCCATCGATGCGATGCGCCGGCGGATCGTGGAGTCGCCCCGGCCGAGATCGTCATGCAGCCAGGCCAGCAGCTCGCCCCAGATGCCGTGCAGGTAGTCGCCGAGCGCGGGATGCGCCATCAGTTCGGCGCGGATCTGCTCGCCGCGCTGCTGGAATTCGGGGTCGAGCTTGAGCCGCACCACGAAGTCGTCGACGAAATGGTCGAAGCGCCGGCGCATCGGATGGTCGGGCTCGGCCGCGAGTTCGGCGATGGTGCGCGCCACGGCCGCCACGATCTTGCGCGTGGCGAGCTTGGCCGCCACCTGGTCCAGGCCCACGTATCGCAGCGTCTTGATCTCGCGCGCAATGGCTTCCGTGATGTGCGCCTGCACTTCCTCGCCTTCGAGCAGGCCGGCCACCTGCTGCAGCACGTCGTCGAGCAGTGCCTGGTGGCGCCCGCCGGCCGTGAGCGCATCCAGCGCCTGGCCCATCAGTCGCGAGAGATCGATCTTCTCGAGGCCCGCCGCGGCGGCGCGTCCCATGAAGCCGCGCACGCGCTCGTCGTCGAATGCCGAGAGCCCGTAGCGCGCGGCCGCCACGCCCCATTCGCCGAGCTTCTGGCCGCTGGCGGGCCGTGCCAGCCAGTCGGCGATGCGCCCGGCCGCGTCGAACTGCCGCAGCTTGGCGAGCACCTGCGCGGTGCTCAGGAAGTTGTTGCAGATGAAGCCGGCCAGCTTGGCGCCGATGCGGTCCTTGTTGCTCGGGATGATCGCGGTGTGCGGAATCGGCAGGCCGAGCGGATGCCGGAACAGGGCCACCACGGCGAACCAGTCGGCAATGGCGCCGACCATCGCGGCTTCGGCGAACGCGGCCACGTAGCCCCAGGCCGGATGCTGCGCATGCAGCGCGCTGGCCAGCGCATAGAGCAGGGCCGCCGCGCACAGCAGGCCGAGCGCGACGCGCTTCATCCGCTGCAGCGCGCCGCTGCCGTGGTCTTCAGCCAATGGTGTGCGAGGTCGCGAGGCGCTCCATGAACAGCTCGCAGCGCGCGAGTTGTTCGAGGCTCACGAATTCGTCGGGCTGGTGCGCCTGCTCGATGCTGCCCGGGCCGCACACCACGGTGGGGATGCCGGCGTTCTTGAACAGTCCCGCTTCGGTGCCGAAGGCCACCAGCGTGGTGCGGTCCTCGCCCGCCAGGCGCTGCGCGAGCAGCGTGACCGGATCCGTGGCCGCACCGAGGAAGCTCGGGATCTCGCAGATGGTCTCGAAGCTGAAGCCCGCATCGGGCGCCACCTTCTTCATCGCGGGCTCGAGGCCCTCGGCGTAGGCCCGCACGTCGGCCTGCATGCGCTTCGCATCGGCTGTGGGCAGGTCGCGGAATTCGTAGCGGAACTCGGCATCGCGCGGCACCACGTTGTCGGCAATGCCGCCATGGAACTGGCCCACGCTCGCGGTGCTGAAGGGCACGTCGAAGCCTTCGTAGCGCGGTTCGCTGCGCTCGAAGCCTTCGGCCATGTCGCGCACCTTGCCGACCACGCGGGCAGCCATCTCGATGGCGTTGACGGATTTAGGCGTGAGCGACGAATGCGCCTCCTTGCCGCGCACGCAGCAGCGGTAGCGGTACACGCCCTTGTGCGCGATGGCCGGCACCATGCTGGTGGGTTCGCCCACGATGCAGGCGAGGGGCTTGATGCCGGCGTCGCGCATGTCGGCGATGAGTTCCTTCACGCCGAAGCAGCCGATCTCTTCTTCATAGCTGAACGCGAAGTGCACGGCGAAGGGCGAGTCGCTTTCGAGGAAACGCCTGGCATTGGACAAGGCGATGGCAATGAAGCTCTTCATGTCGGCCGAGCCGCGGCCATAGAGACGCTCGTTCTGCACCGTGGCGGAAAGCGGGTCGACGCTCCAGTCCTGCCCGTCCCACGGCACCGTGTCGGTGTGCCCCGAGACGATCACGCCGGCCGGCTTGCCTTCACCGAGGGTGGCGAACAGGTTGGCCTTGGTGCGCTCGGCGTTGTAGGTGATGCGGCTCTTCACGCCCAGGGCGGCCAGGTGGCTTTGAGCAAGGTCGATCAGCTGGAGGTTGCTGTTCGCGCTGACGGTGTTCATGCGCACCAGCGTCTGGGCCAGTGCGAGGCTTTGGGGGGAAAGCGTAGGGGACATGCAACACATTGTCCAAGAAGTCGGCGCCGCGCGCCGACGGGCGCCCAGGTTGTCATGCACAGCGGGTACCCTGCGCCTCTTTTGGATGGAGAAAAAGACGATGCGCACCGTTCACTTCGCCCTTGCCGCGACCGTCGCCCTTGGCCTGGCGGCCTGCAGCACCACCGGCCCCGCAAACAAGCTGCTCACGCTCGACGGCAACCCGCCGCTGGTCATCGCGCACCGGGGTGCCTCGGGCTACCTGCCCGAGCAGACGCTCGAAGCCTATGCGCGCGCCATCGAACTCGGCGCCGACGTGATCGAGATGGACCTGGTCTCCACCAAGGACGGCGTGCTCATCGCCCGCCACGACCCCAACCTGGCCATCAGCACCGACGTGGCGAAGCACCCGCGCTTCGCCCCGCGCAAGAAGACCATCAAGGTCGACGGCGAAACCCAGACCGGCTGGTTCAGCAACGACTTCACGCTGGCCGAGATCAAGACGCTGGGCGGCATCTCGACCGACGCCGAGCGGCCGCAGGAATTCAACGGCAAGTTCAAGATCCCCACCTTCCAGGAGATCATCGACTTTGCCAAGGCCAAATCGAAGGAAACCGGCCGCACCATCGCGATCTACCCCGAGACCAAGAACCCGACCTACTTCCGCGACCTGGGGCTGCCGATGGAAGACAAGGTGATCGCCGCCATCAACGCCGCCGGCTGGAACAGCAAGACCGCGCCCATCTACGTGCAGTCCTTCGAGCCCGGCAGCCTCAAGTACATGAAGGCCAAGGGCCTGAACACCCGGCTCATCCAGCTGATCGACGGCGACGGCATCGACATGAAGACCGGCGCCATGACCTACGCCGTGCCGGTCGACCGCCCCTACGAATGGACCAAGGCGGGCGACAAGCGCAACTTCGACGTCATGGTCACGCCCGCAGGCCTGGCCGAGATCAAGACCTATGCCGACGGCATCGGCCCGTGGAAGCGCTACATCGTGAGCATCAAGGGCAGCATCGGCTCCGATGGCAAGCCGCTGGACGTCAACAAGGACGGCAAGATCAACGATGCCGACGCCACCTCGGTCTCGCCCACCACGCTCGTTGCCGATGCGCACAAGGCAGGGCTCTTCGTACACCCGTTTACCTTCCGCAACGAATCGCGCCGCTTGGCGGCCGACTACAACAAGGACGGCAGGAACGAGTACGCGGTCTACTACAAGCTCGGCGTGGACGGCGTGTTCACCGACTTCACCGACACCGCGATCGCTGCACGCGCCGACTACCTGAAGAGCCTCGGCCGTTGAGTTTCTGTTCGTGGAACACCGCGGAACCGGCTTTGCCGGGCCGCTGGTGTTGCCCCCGGTAGGGGGAAGGCGTAGCCTTGGGGGCGTGCTTATTGCATAGACTGTGCCCATGAAACTCATCGATTCGCTCGTCACGCAGGCGGCCGGCATCGCCGCCGTGCGGCGCGACCTCCACGCCCATCCCGAACTCTGCTTCGAAGAAGTCCGCACCGCCGACGTGGTGGCAGGCAAGCTCGCCGAATGGGGCATTCCCATCCACCGCGGCCTGGGCACCACCGGCGTGGTGGGCATCGTCAAGAACGGCACCAGCAACCGCGCCGTCGGCCTGCGCGCCGACATGGACGCGCTGCCCGTCACCGAGCTCAACACCTTCGCCCACGCCAGCACGCACCACGGCAAGATGCACGCCTGCGGGCACGACGGCCACACCGCCATGCTGCTGGCCGCTGCGCAGCACCTGGCCAAGAACCGCAATTTCGACGGCACCGTCTACCTGATCTTCCAGCCGGCCGAAGAGGGCGGCGGCGGCGCGCGCGAGATGATCAAGGAAGGGCTCTTCGAGCAGTTCCCGATGGACGCCGTCTTCGGCATGCACAACTGGCCCGGCATGAAGGCCGGCCAGTTCGCGGTGAGCCCGGGGCCGGTGATGGCGTCGGGCAACAAGTTCTACGTCAACGTCATCGGCAAGGGCGGCCATGCCGCGCTGCCGCAGACCGGCATCGACCCGGTGCCGATCGCCTGCGAGATCGTGCAGGCGTTCCAGACCATCCTCACGCGCAAGATGAAGCCGACCGACTCGGCCGTGATCTCGGTCACCACCATCCATGCCGGCGAAACCAACAACGTGATCCCCGACAACTGCGAGCTGACGGGCACGGTGCGCACCTTCTCGATCGAGGTGCTCGACATGATCGAATCGCGCATGAGGCAGATCGCCGAACACATCTGCGCCGCGCACGACGCCGCCTGCGACTTCCGCTTCGAGCGCTACTACCCGCCCACCATCAACACCGAGGCCGAGGCCAACTTCGCGCGCCGCGTGATGGGCGAGATCGTCGGCGCCGAGAACGTGCTGCGGCAGGAAGCCGCCATGACCTCCGAGGACTTTGCCTTCATGCTGCAGGCCAAGCCCGGCGCCTATGCCTTCATCGGCAACGGCGACGGCTCGCACCGCGACGTGCATCACGGCGAAGGGCCGTGCACGCTGCACAACGCGAGCTACGACTTCAACGACGACCTCATTCCCCTGGGCGCCACCTGCTGGGTGCAACTGGCCGAGCAGTTCCTGAAGCCCGGAGGAGCCGCGCCTTGATCGGCATCGGCGAGGCGTTTTCGCCGCGCTACGCCCAGGCACGCCAGAAGTTCCTGCAGGCCTGCGTGAGCGCGGGCCTCACGGTCGAGCCGCACGCGCACCCGGGCAAGGGGCAGGGCGGCGAGGAGCTCTCGATGGACGTGGCGCTCGACGGCGCTGCGGACGCCGAGCGCCTGCTGATCGTCTCCAGCGCCTGCCACGGCGTGGAGGGCCATTGCGGCAGCGGCGTGCAGGTGTTCGCCCTGCACGACGCCGAATGGCGCGAGAAGGCCAGGGCGCAGGGCGTGGCGGTGCTCTATGTGCATGCGCTCAACCCGCACGGTTTTTCGTACGGCCGGCGCGTCACGCAGGAGAAGGTCGACCTGAACCGCAACTTCGTCGATTTCTCGAAGCCGCTTCCGGTCAACGAGCCCTACGCCAAGCTGCACCCGCTGCTCGTGCCCGACACCTGGCCGCCCACGCCGGAGAACCAGGCCGCCATCGAGAAGTGGATCGGCAAGCATGGCGCCGACGCCTACCAGGAGGCCATCACCAGCGGGCAGTATCAGTTCGAGGACGGCCTGTTCTTCGGCGGCAAGGCGCAGACCTGGAGCAACAAGACGCTGCGCGGCGTGCTGCGCCGGCATGCCGCAAGTGCGCGCCGGCTGGCCTGGATCGACCTGCACACGGGGCTCGGCCCGAACGGCCTTGGCGAGCGCATCTTTGCCTGCCGGGACGACAAGGCCGCCTACGCGCGCGCCAATGCCTGGTGGGGCACGCCCGCGGCGCCCGTCACGTCGATCTACGACGGTTCTTCGAGCGCGGCGCTGCTGCGCGGGCTGATGTGGGACACCGCGCACCAGGAGTGCCCGCAGGCCGAATACACCGGCATCGCGCTCGAATACGGCACGCTGCCCATGCTGGAAGTCCTGGCTGCCCTGCGCGCCGACCACTGGCTGCACAAGCACCCCGAGGCACCGGCCGATCTGGCCAATGGCATCCGCGCGCGAATGCGCGAGGCCTTCTATACCGACACCGACGCCTGGCGCGGGCAGGTCGTCAGCCAGGCGCGGCAGGCGATGTTCCAGGCCGTCGACGGCCTGAGCGGCTGAGCCTGGGCGGGGCCGCTCAGGTTCTTACCCGGCCGTCGGCAGTGATCATCGACAGTTCGACGAACTTCGATCCCACGTGGTTCTTGGCCGAAAACGACACCTCGAAGCCGCCGAACTGCTGCCGGTCGATGCTTTCCAGCCCCGCGACGAGGCCGTCGCGCGAGGCCTTGCCCGGCGTGCGGCGCAGGCCCTCGGTCAGCACCTTGGCGGCGAGGTAGCCCTCCATGCTCGAGAAATTGGCGCTCGCCCCGGCGCCGGCCTTCTTCACCGCCTCGCTGAATTCGCGCGTGATCGCGTTGGCCGGGTTGTAGGGCGAGGGCACCACCTGCGTCACCATCACGCCCGCGCCTTCCTTGCCGAGCTCGTCGGCCAGCGCCTGGGTGCCCACGAAAGACACATTGAAGAAAGTACCGCCGTAGCCCGCCTTGCGCGCCTGGCGGATGAAGGCCGCGCAGGCCTTGTAGGCGCCCACCTGGACCACCGCGTCGGGCCGCGCCGCCGTGATGCTTTTCACCGCCGACGCCACGTCGACCGAATTGCGCTCCACCGTGGCCAGCGCCACCGGCTTGAGCTCCTGCTGCGAGAGCGCCAGCGTCACGCCGTCGAGCCCGGCCTTGCCGTAGGCGTCGTTCTGGTAGAAGACCGCGATCTTCTTCAGGCCCAGGTGCGTGAGCTGCTTCACGATCAGCGCGGTCTCGTCGTTGTACGAGGCGCGCAGGTGGAACACGTTCCTGTGGAAGGGTTCGCGCAGCGCCATCGCGCCGGTAAAAGGCGCGACGAAAGGCACCTTCTCCTTCACCGCGAGCGGCAGCGCCGCCATGCTGGTCGGCGTGCCGATGTAGCCGAAGAGCGCGAACACGTCTTCCTCGATCAGCTTTTGCGTGTTGGCGGCGCAGCGGTCGGGTTCGTAGCCGTCGTCCAGGTTCTTGATGAGCACGTTGCGCCGGCCGGGCTGGGCGTTGTATTGGTCCAGGAACAGCTTGGCGCCCTGGTGGAACTGGATGCCGAGCTGCGCCGCCGGGCCGGTGAAGGGGGCCGATTGGCCGAGCACGAGCGGCACATCGCCTTGCGCCCGTGCCAATTGAAAGCCGCCCAGCGCCGCCGCGCCGGTGGCCAGGGAAAAATGCCTGCGATTGATCATGTGAAACCTCCTTCGCGCCTTGCCGCGCCACTGCCTGGAAAACTTTAGACTTGCCGGATGGTCGATGCCCCGGTCTCCGCAACTGCTGTCCCCCCCACCAACACTTCCACGGTCCTGGGCGCCTGTCCGCACGACTGTCCGGACACCTGCGCGCTGGTCACCACCGTCAGGGACGGCGTGGCCGTGAAGCTGCAGGGCAATCCGGCCCATCCGCACACCGCTGGCGTTCTCTGCACCAAGGTTTCGCGCTACATCGAACGCAACGACCATGCCGAAAGGCTCGTCCAGCCCATGAGGCGGTCCGGTCCCAAGGGCAGCGGTCAGTTCGAACCTGTGAGCTGGGACGTCGCTCTTGACGACATCGCCGCGCATCTTCGTGCATTGCAGACAGATCCGGAAACAATTGTGCCTTACAGTTACGCCGGCACCATGGGCCTGGTGCAGGGCGAGTCGATGGATCGTCGTTTTTTCCACAAGCTGGGCGCGACGCTGCTGGACCGCACCATCTGCTCCATGGCCGGCGGCGAGGCGATGGTCCACACCCTGGGCGCCAAGGTGGGCATGCGCATCGAGTTCTTCGCCGAGGCGAAGCTGATCCTGATCTGGGGCAGCAACTCCATTGCCAGCAACCTGCATTTCTGGCGCCACGCCCAGGCCGCCAGGCGGGCCGGTGCGCGGCTGGTGTGCATCGACCCGCGCAAGACCGAAACCGCCGACAAGTGCGACGAGCACATCGCCCTGCTGCCCGGCACCGACGCCGCACTGGCCCTGGCGCTGATGCACGAACTCATCGTGCACGACTGGCTCGACCACGGCTTCATCGCCGACCACACGCTGGGCTGGGAGCAGTTGCGGGAGCGCGCACTGCAATGGCCGCCTTCGCGCGCGGCCGCCGTGTGCGGCGTGCCCGAGGCGCAGATCGTGGCGCTGGCGCAGGCCTACGGCACCACCCGGCCGGCCGCGATCCGCCTGAACTACGGCATGCAGCGCGTGCGCGGCGGCGGCAACGCGGCGCGCGCCATCGCCTGCCTGCCCGCGCTGGTGGGCGCCTGGCGCGACCGCGCGGGCGGGCTCCTGTTGAGCAGTTCGGGCCACTTTCCGGCCGACCGGGCCGCGCTGCAGCGCCCCGACCTGCTCGCCGGCCGCCAGCCGCGCACCATCAACATGAGCACCATCGGCGATGCGCTGCTCGACGAGGCCAGGCCCGTGAAGGCCATCGTGGTCTACAACAGCAACCCGGTCGCGGTGGCGCCCGAGTCGGGCAAGGTGGTGGCGGGCTTCGCGCGCGAAGATCTCTTCACCGTGGTGCTGGAGCAGTTCCGCACCGACACCGCCGACTACGCCGACTACCTGCTGCCCGCCACCACCCAGCTCGAGCACTGGGACATCCACTGCAGCTACGGCCACACCGACGTGCTGCTGAACCGGCCCGCGGTGGCGCCGCGCGGCGAAGCGCGCAGCAATGCCTGGGTGTTCCGCGAACTCGCGCGCCGCATGGGCTTCGACGAGCCCTGCTTCTCGGACGACGACGAGGCGCTGTGCCGCAGCGCCTTTGCACCGGGCGCCATCGACCACGCGCAGCTGCTGGAACAAGGCTTCACCAGCCTGAAGCTGCCCGAAGCGCCTTTTGCCGAAGGCCGCTTCCCGACGCCCTCGGGCCGCTGCGAGTTCTTCAGCGCACGCCTTCAGGCGCAAGGCATGGACGGGCTGCCCGACCATCTGCCCAACTACGAACCGGCGGGCAGCTCCACCGAGTTTCCGCTCGCCATGATCTCGCCGCCGGCGCGCAATTTCCTCAACTCGACCTTCGTCAACGTGACGAGCCTGCGCGCCATCGAGGGCGAGCCGCTGCTCGAGATCCACGAGGCCGACGCCGCTGCCCGCGGCATCGAGGACGGTGCCGTGGTCCGCGTGTTCAACAAGCGCGGAGAGCACCGCTGCCGCGCCGAGGTGTCGCGCCGCGCGCGGCCGGGCGTGGTGCACGGCATGGGCATCTGGTGGCGCAAGCTCGGCCTGGACGGCACCAACGTCAACCAGCTCACCAGCCAGCGCCTGACCGACATCGGCCGCGGGCCGACGTTCTACGACTGCCTGGTCGAGGTCGAGCGTGTTGCTCCTTCTTCCTCCGCCGCCGGGAGCGGGCCGGAGTGAGGCCTGAGCGCGCCATCACGCTGGCCGCCGCACTGCTGCTCGGTGGCTGCGCCGACCTCGGCTACTACTGGCAGTCGGCCAGCGGCCACCTCGGCATCCTGCGGGTTGCCAAGCCGGTGCCCGAATGGCTGGCGGACCCCGCCGTTTCCGCGCCGCTGAAGGCCAAGCTCGAACTCGCGCAGCGCATCCGCCGCTTCGCCGTCACCGAACTGGCCCTGCCCGACAACTCCAGCTACACGTCGTACGCGGATCTGCACCGCCGCGCGGCAGTGTGGAACGTGGTGGCCGCGCCGCCGTATTCGCTCACGCTCAAGAACTGGTGCTTCCCGGTGGCGGGCTGCGTGGGTTACCGCGGCTACTACGACGAGGCCGCCGCCAAGGCCGAGGCCGAGGCGCAGCACGCCAAGGGCCTGGAAGCGGCGGTGTACCCCGTGCCGGCGTATTCCACGCTGGGCTGGATGAACTGGGCCGGCGGCGATCCGCTGCTTTCCACCTTCATCGGCTACCCCGAAGGCGAACTGGCCCGCATCGTGTTCCACGAACTCGCGCACCAGGTGCTCTACGTGCCCGGCGACATCGTCTTCAACGAGTCGTACGCCACCGCGGTGGAACGCATCGGCGGCGCGATGTGGCTGCAGCGCGAGGCCAGCGAGGCGGCGCGCAGCGAGTACGCGCGCTTCGACGCGCAGCGCCAGCAGTTTCGCGCGCTGGCCCTCGAAACGCGCCGCGCGCTCAACGAGGCTTACGAATCCGCAGCGGCCAAGGCCGGCGACTGGAGCGCGGTCGACGCCATGAAGAAGGCGGCGATGGACGCCTTTCGCGAGCGCTACGCGAGGCTGCGCACAGAATGGCAGGGCCCGCGCCAGGGCGCCTACGATGTCTGGGTGGCGCGCGCCAACAATGCGACTTTCGGGGCCCAGGGTGCCTACGACGACCTGGTTCCGGGCTTCGAGGCCTTGTTCGCGCGCGAGAACCGCAACTGGCCGCGCTTCTACAAGGAGGTCCGCCGCATCGCTGCGCTGCCGACGATGGAGGAACGGCGCAACGCGTTGCAGACGGCCACAGGAATGCTGCAGACGAATTCCAGCCATGACGACAACAACAACGGAGAGCACGGTGCCTGACATCCATATCGAACGAAACCACGCACTCGGCATTGCCGGCGCACGCGAAGTCGCACGCCAATGGATCCAGCAGGTCGGGCAGGACTACGGCCTGGAATGTACCTACACCGAGGGCGAGACCTGCGACGTCGCGCAGTTCAGCCGCGCAGGCATCGACGGAACAGTCGAGGTCACGGCGGACACGCTGACGCTGGAGGCGACGCTGGGCTTTCTGTTCAGCAGCTTCAGCGACCAGATCGAGCAGAAGATCGCGCGCAAGCTCGATGCCTTGCTGGAATCGCCCAGTGGCGGTGGCGGCACCCGCTTCGCCTGAGCGGGCGTCGATCAGACGATGGTGTAGCCGCCGTCCACCGGCAGCGCCACGCCGCTGATCATCGATGCGCTGTCGGAGAGCAGGAACAGGACCGGCGCCACCACCTCTTCGACCTGCGCAAATCTTCCCAGCGGAATGTTCCCGAGCGCCGCCGCGCTCTTGGCGGGATCGGCCCAGGCCTGCTCGGCCATGGGCGTGAGCGTGACGGTCGGATTCACGCTGTTCACGCGAATGCCGTGCGGCCCGAATTCGAGGCACAGCGAGCGCGTGACCGCATCCATCGCGGCCTTCGATGCGCAATAGCAAAGGTGCGCGTCGAGCGCGACCAGCGAGGCCTGGCTCGACACGTTGACGATGCTGCCGCGCACGCCGGCCGCGATCATCGCCTTGCCGCAGCGCGAGGCGACCAAGGCTGCTGCGCGTGCGTTGACGGCCATCACGGCGTCGAAGCTTTCGGCTTGCAGGTCGAGCGCCGGTTCGAGCAGCGCAATGCCGGCGCAGTTCACCACGAGGTCGAAGGCTGGCAACGTGGCGAGTGCGCGTTCCAGTTCGGCTGCGTTGGCCACGTCGACCGTCAGGGGGGTGCAGCCGGCTGCTGCGTGCAGTGCGTCGAGTGCGACGGCATTGCGTCCCACGGCCGTCACGGCTGCGCCTGATTGCGCGAGCCGCACGGCTACTGCGCGGCCGATGCCGCTGCTGGCGCCGGTGACCAGTGCGCGTCGGCCCGAAAAATCGAAAGAGGTGGTCATGTCAGTTGTTTCGGGTGCGGTGATGTGATGTCCTCGGGTGCATTCGGGGCGCGTGCACAGGCCACCGGGTACTCCCCTCCGCGAATGTCCCCGGTCGGCGTGATCGCGCCCTGAATGGGTTCATTTCAGCCGATGCATCGCATCGCGCAACGCCGGATAAAGCGACTTGTAGATCTCGAAGCGCTCGCGATAGACAGCTTGCGCCGCAGCCTCGGGCCGCGCGCGTTCCGCCAGCGTGACCCAGCCGCGCTCCGCAGTGGCCGCATCGACCAGCCCCGCGCCGAGCGCCGCGAGCATCGCCGCACCGAGGGCTGCCTCGACCTCTTCCTCGATGGTGAACACCGGATAGCCCGTGACGTCCGCGACGATCTGCATCCACAGGTCCGAATGCGCCGCACCGCCGACCACGATCAGCCGATCGTCCAGCGGCTGGCCGCTTTGCCGGCCGGCCTCGATGTTGTGCTGCAGCGCGAAGCTCACGCCCTCGAGCACCGCGCGGTACAGGTGCGCGCGGCTGTGCGCGAGCGAGAGGCCGATGAAGGCACCCTTGGCCTGCGCGTCCCAGATCGGGCTGCGCTCGCCCATCAGGTAGGGCAGGAAGACCAGGCCTTCGGCGCCGGGCGGCACCTCGATGGCCTTGCGCTCGATCAGCGCATGCGCGTCCTCGCCGGTGCGCGCGGCCTCAGCCACCTCGGCCTGGCAGAAGGTCTCGCGGAACCACGTCACGGCCGCACCCGCAGTGATCGCACCGCCGAACACATAGCTGCGGTCCGCGCCGCGGTAGACGTGCGGCATCGTGATGAGCCTGTGGCGCGCATCCACCGTCGGGCTCACGAAGCCCCAGCACATGCTGGTGCCGATCATCGCCACGTGATCCCCGCTGCCGGTGACGCCCGCACAGAAGGTGGCCACGGCCGCATCGACGCCGCCGGCCATCAGCGGCATGCCTTCGGCGAGGCCGAGCTTCGCGGCCCATTCGGCGCTCAGCCCACCCACCACATCGCTCGACTCGACCAGGCGCGGCGGCATCATGCGCGCCGGAATGCCCAGCATGCCGAGCGCCTCATGGGACCAGCTGCGCTGCGCCGCGTCGTACACGCCGCCGATGTTGCCGGCCGAGCTGTGGTCCACGGCCAGCTCGCCGGTGAGCCGCCAGTTGACGTAGCTGTTCGGCGGCAGGAAATAGCACGTCTTCGCCCACACCTCGGGCAGGTGCTCGCGGATCCACAGCATCTTGGTGAAGCCATGGTAGCTGTCGACGCCGTTGCCGGTGATCGCCTGCAAGCGTGCCACATCGACGTTCGCATTCACCGCATCGACCTCGGCGGTGGCGCGCCGGTCCATCCAGATCAGGCAGGGGTGCAGCGGCTGCATCGCCTCATCGACCGGGATGCCCGCGCCGCCATACAGGCTGCTCACGCACATCGCCGCGATGTCTGGCGATGCGATGCCGCTCTTCGCCACGCAGGCGCGCACGCTCTCGCATACCGCGTCGAACCACACAGCGCAGTCCTGCTGCGCCCACAGCGGCTTGGGCGTTTCGGGCTGGTAGGCGACGCTGGCCTGCGCATGCACCTTGCCGTCGATGCCGACCAGCAGGCATTTGGTGCTCTGCGTGCCGATGTCGACGCCGATCACGTATTTCATGTTGTGCGTGGCTGCGGCTTGAGCAGCACCTTGATGGAATCGAGCGAGTTTGCCAGCGCGAAGGCGCGTTCCCATTCGGTCAGCGGAAAGTCGTGCGTCACGATGCCCTTCGAGGTGACGAGCCCGCGCGCCAGCAGGTCGATGGCAATCGGGTAGCAGTACGGCCCCAGGTGCGCGCCTCGCACGTCGAGCTCCTTGCGGTCGCCGATGATCGACCAGTCGGCGCTGGTCTCCGAGCCGAACACACTGAACTCGACGAAGCGGCCGAGCTTGCGGATCATCTCCAGCCCCTGCGTCACGCCGATGGGCGCGCCGGTGGTCTCGATGTACACGTCGCAGCCGTAGCCTTCGGTCAGGCCCTTGACGATGGCGTCGGCGTTCTCGGTCCTGGGATTGATCGTCACGTCGGCGCCGAACTTCCTGGCCAGCGCGAGGCGCTCGGGCACGAGGTCGATCACGATCAGCTTCTTCGGCGTCTTGAGTGCCGCGGCCTGCACCATCATCAGGCCGAGCGGGCCGGCGCCGGCGATCACGACCACGTCGTCGAACTGGATGTCACCGCGGTTCACCGTGTGGATCGCGCACGAGAGCGGCTCGATGATGGCCGCGTCCTCGAGCGAGATGCCGTCGGGGATCTTGTGCACGCGCGAGGTCGGCGGCAGCCGCATGCAGTCGGCCATGCCGCCATCGGCCACGATGCGCTGGAAGCCGAAGATGTTGTGCACCTCGCACATCCAGTACTTGCCCGAAGTGCAGAAGCGGCACTTGCCGCAGGGCACGATCTGCTCGGCGATCACGCGGTCGCCTTTCTCCACGCCGAAGTGCTCGGCCGCGCCTTCGCCGAGCGCTTCGACATAGCCGAAGAACTCGTGGCCTGGGATCACGGGCGCCTTGACCCACGCGGGCTGTCCGTCGCCGCCCCAGAACATCTTCGCGCCCGAGTGGCATTTGCAGTCGGAGGCGCAGATGCCGCAGGCGGCGATGGAGATCAGCAGCTCGTTCGGGCCGATACTGGGCATCGCGACGGTTTCGAGGCGGTAGTCCTTGGGGCCGTGGCAGACGACGGCCTGCATGGCGGCGAGTTGGCCGATGGCGCCCGAGGCGCCGGGCTGGAGTTTCTGATAGCTCATGATTCTCTTTTCTCGAAAGGGTTGGGGTTGTTCGTGAAACACCGCGGACCCGGCTTTGCCGGGCCGCTGGTGTTGCCCCCGGTAGGGGGTGGGCGAAGCGACACGAAGTGCGCGAAGACTGGGGGCGAGCTCATCTCTTGGCTTCGCGGCTGATGAAGATGGCGAGCAAGACGATCCCGCCCTTGATGATCAATTGCAGGTACGGCGACACGCCGATCATGTTGAGCCCGTTGTTCAGCACGCCCAGCAGCAGCGCACCGACCAGCGTGCCGACGATCGCGCCGCGCCCTCCGGCAATCGACGTTCCGCCCATCACCACCGCCGCGATCGCATCGAGCTCGAAGCCCACGCCCACGCCGGGCTGGCCGCTGGTCACGCGCGCCGCCTGCACGATGCCCGCGACGGCGGCGGTGAAGCCGCTCAGCGCATACACCAGCAGTTTGTAGCGCGACACGCGCACGCCCGAGAGCCGCGTCGCCTCCTCGTTGCCGCCGATGGCATACACGTAGCGGCCGAAGGGCGCCATGTTGAGCAGCACGTACGCCACGAGGTAGGTCGCCAGCATGATGAGGATCGGCACCTTGATGCCCGCGAGCACGCCGCCGCCGAGGAAGGCGAACGAGTCGGGCAGTCCATCGATCGGATAGCCGCCGGTATAGATCAGCGCAATGCCGCGCGCGATGCCCATCGTGGCCAGCGTCACGATGATCGGTGGCATGCGCAGGTAGGCGACGCAGTAGCCGTTGAAGAGGCCGATCACGACGCCGACGGCCAGGCCCAGCGGCACGGCGAGCATGGGCGGCAGCCCGAACTGCACCATCATTCCCGAGGCCAGCGTGCCGGACAGTGCCACCACCGCGCCGACCGAGAGATCGATGCCGCCGGTGAGGATCGCGGCCGTCATGCCGACCGCGATGATGGCGTTGATCGACGACTGCAGCGCGATGTTCTGCACGTTGCCCCACGAGAGAAAGTTGTCGGTCGCGACGATCATGAAGACCGAAATCGCTACCAGTCCTACCAGTGGAAGAAAGGCCGTGGAGCGGCGCAGCTGGGTGAAGAGTCCTCCATCAGGCGCCGGCGGTGTCGGGTGGGTGGCGGTTGCATTCATTTCAGGTGCTCCATGGCGCATTGCTTGAAGATGGGCGCTGTTGTTCAGGGTGTGTGCACAGGCCACCGGGTACTCCCCTCCGCGAATGTCCCCCGTCGGCGGGATCGCGCCCTGAACGGCGCGTGTCAAGCACAACGCGACGCAAGGGAAAGCAAAGCTGCTCAATCATTGCAAGCCCCCAGACGAAGTAGCGTGCCGCATGATGTCGCCCGAATTGATGGCGTCGCCCTCGAGCGTGGCCACGATGGACCCGCCCGAGAACACCGCCACGCGGTCGCACATGCCGACGATCTCGGGCAGCTCGCTCGAGATCATGATGATGGCCTTGCCCTGCCACGTGAGTTCGCGCATCAGGCCGTAGATCTCGGCCTTGGCGCCCACGTCGATGCCGCGCGTGGGCTCGTCGAAGATCAGCACCTCGCAATCGTGGCCGAGCCAGCGCGCGATCACCACCTTCTGCTGGTTGCCGCCCGACAGCGTGGCCACGCGCGTCTCGATGCCCGGCGCCTTCACGCCCACACGCTTCGAGAGTCCGGTGGCCGATTGCTTTTCCGACCTCTGGCTCACGAGCCCCGCGCGCTTGTGGCTGCCGAGGTTGTTCATCGAGATGTTGAAGCGGATCGTGAAGTCGGTGATCAGCCCCTCGACCTTGCGGCTCTCGGGCAACAGGCCGATGCCGTTCGCGAGCGCCTGCGTCGGGTCGTTCAGCCGCACGGGCCGGCCGTCGCGCAGCACCGTCTTGCGGTGCACGCGGTCGGCGCCCATCATGCCCAGCGCGAGCTCGGTGCGGCCCGAACCGACCAGCCCGGCGAAGCCGAGGATCTCGCCTTCATGCAGGTCGAAGCTGTTGACCGGCCCGCCCTTGGCGAGCTGGATCTCGGGCACCTCGAGCACCTTGCGCCCCCGCGGCGCGGGCTGCGGCTTGGACGGAAAGCTGTGCTCGATCCTGCGGCCGACCATCATCTCGACCAGCGCATCCACGTCGGTCGCGCCCACCTCTGCATGCCCCGCATTGGCGCCGTCGCGCAGCACGCTGATGCGGTCGCACACCTCGAAGATCTCGTCGAGGTGGTGCGAGATGAAGATCATCGCCACGCCCCTGGCACGCAGCTCGCGCATGATCCTGAACAGGTGGCCGGCCTCGTTGGGCGTGAGCGTGGCGGTGGGCTCGTCGAGCACCAGCAGCTTCGCATCGAGCGACAGCGCCTTGCCGATCTCCACGAACTGCTGCTGCGCCACCGAGAGCCGGCAGATCGGCACGCCGAGGTCGATCTGCACGCCCAGCTCGTCGAACAGCGCCTGCGCCGAACGCTTCATCGCCGCCTTGTCCATCAGCCCGAAGCGGTTCCTCAGGTAGCGGCCGAGAAAGATGTTCTCCACCGCGTTCAGGTACGGCACCAGGCTGAACTCCTGGAAGATGATCCCGATGCCCGCCGCGATCGCGTCGCCGTAGCCTGCGAACTGGCGCTCGCTGCCCTCGATGAAGATGCGCCCTTCGTCGGCCTGGTAGATGCCGCCGAGGATCTTCATCAGCGTCGACTTGCCCGCGCCGTTCTCGCCGAGCAGCGCATGCACCTCGCCCTTGCGGATCGAGAGGTCGATGCCCGAGAGCGCCTTCACGCCCGGAAAGCGCTTGGACACGCCTTCCAGCCGGAGCATCTCTTGTGCGGAGGAGGTCATGGCCAGGCCCGGTTACCAGCTGAAGGTCTTCGCGCCCTCGGCGTCGATCAGCTTCACGTCCACCGGCACGGCGGCCGGCACGTTGGCGCCCCACTTCCTGGCAAGCGCGATGCCGATGGCCAGGCGGATCTGGTCGCGCGGGTACTGCGCGGTGGTGGCGATGAACTTCGAGCCCGGCTTCTGCATGGCCTTGATGGCTTCGGGCGCGCCGTCCACGCTGGCGAGCTTCACGTCCTTGCCGCTGGCCTCGATGGCGGCGAGCGCGCCCATCGAGCCGCCATCGTTCACGCTGAAGATGCCTTTCAGGTTGCCGTTGGCCTGCAGGATGTTCTCGGTGACGGTGAGTGCGGTGGCGCGCTCCTGCTTGCCGTTCTGCGTGCTTACCACCTTGATGCCGGGGTACTTGGCGAGCGCTTCGCGGCAGCCTTTCACGCGCTCCAGGATCGGCACGACCGGAATGCCGTCGAGGATGGCCACGTCGCCTTTCTCGCCGATGCTCTTCGCGAGGTATTCGCAGGCGAGCCGGCCTGCGTCGATGTTCTTCGAGCCGACGAACGAGTCGACCGGGCCCTGCGCGTTGGCATCCACCGCCACCACGATCAGCCCCGCCTTCTTGGCCGAGCGCACGGCCGACTGCACGCCGGTGGAGTCGGTCGGGTTCAGCAGCAGGATGTCGATCTTCTTCTGGATCATGTCCTCCACGTCGCCGATCTGCTTGGCCACGTCGTGCCGCGCATCGGTGGTGACCACGGTCGCGCCGATGCTGGCCGCGGCCTCTTCGAGCGCCTGCTTCATCGTCACGAAGTAGGGGTTGTTGAGTTCCTGGAAGGTCATGCCGATGCGCAGCGGCTGCTTCGGGGTCTGCGCCTGTGCGGCGGATGCGCCGCAGGCCAGTGCGGCGACGAGGGCGGTGGCTTTGAGAAGGTTCTTCATGGTGGCTGTCTCCTGGGGTTGTGGCTGTCTTGGAAAAGCGCGGGCAAAGGCGCGCCCCGCGCGGCGCCCGAAGCGCCGCGCCGATGACGACGCGGGAAACAGGGAAGGCCGGCTACGGCGGGCTGGCGGCACGCAGGTTCGCGGCTTGCGCGGCCTGCATGCGATGAAAATTGCGGAACTTGGTCGGCGGCATGCGCTTGTGCAGCAGGAACTGCCGGTTGAAGTTCGACACGTTGTTGAAGCCCACGTCCATGCAGACGTCGAGCACCGGCTTCTCGCTGCTGGTGAGCAGCTCGCAGGCGCGGCTGATGCGCAGCCGGTTCACGTAGCGCACGAACGATTGGCCGGTGTGCTTGCGGAACGAACGCGAGAACGCGCTCGGGCTCTGGCCCACCAGCTCGGCCAGCATCGGCTCGCGCAGGTCGTCGCCGAGGTTGGCCGCGATGTGCGCGAGCACGTTGTTGATGGCGTGCGACATGAAGGCCTTGGGATCGGGCTTGAACGCGGGGCTCGCGAGCCGCTGGCGGTCGCGGCTGTCCACCAGCAGTTCGAGCAGCGAAAGCAGCAGGATCACGCGGCGCAGTCCGCGCGCTTCCAGCAGCGACTCCATCAGGGGCTTGGCGGCGGCGGCGGTTTCGGCCGAGAAGAGCAGGCCCGAACCCGATTCGGCGAGCAGCGGCGCAATGCGCTCGAACTCGGGAAAGGTGGCCGCCATGTTCTTCGCCAGCCCGGCCGGAAACTGGATCACGATGCCGCGCCGCTCCACGCTCTGGCCCGCGGGCACGTCGCTGATCCAGTTGTGCGGCAGGTCGGGGCCCATGAGCACGAGGTTGCCGGGCTCGAAGTGGCCGACGTGGTCGCCGACGAAATACACGCCCCGGGTCTCGACGATCAGCTGGATCTCGTACTCGGGGTGGAAATGCCAGCGCACCGTGCGATACGGATAGCCGTGCGCCCAGGCGGTGAACGATTCGTCACCGCGGACTTCGACGATTTCCAGATCGGGCTGCATGGACGTTCCTTTTTCCTTGTCTCGGGGCGCACTGTACGAATCGCGCCGGACGCCAACAACCAGAGATGGTGCTCGAAACTGATACTTTCTTGACCTTTGTGCAAGCCCGCGGGCGAAGGCATTGCATTGCAGCAAACGCCTTTCTCCTCGGGGGGAGAGGCGGCGCCGCGGAGAGATTGCTGCACTGCCGCAAGCGCCGGAAATGGCATGTCAAGAATTCATAGGTGTTTTCCCGCCCTCGTGAAGGCCCGGCAGCGGCACGGCACACTCTGGCGCCATGACGAACACCTCTTCTTCTCCCTCGCCCGCGGGCCCGCTGGCCGGCCTCAAGGTCATCGAGCTCGGGCAGCTGATCGCGGGGCCCTTCGCGGCGCGTACGCTGGCCGACTTCGGCGCCGAGGTCATCAAGATCGAGCCGCCGGGCGCGGGCGATCCGCTGCGCAGCTGGCGGCTCCTGAAGGACGGCACCTCGGTGTGGTGGCAGGTGCAGTCGCGCAACAAGCGTTCGCTCGCGCTCGACCTGCGCCAGGCCGAGGCACAGGCCGTGGTGCGGCAGCTGGCCGCCGAGGCCGACGTGTTGGTCGAGAACTTCCGCCCCGGCGCGATGGAAGGCTGGGGTCTCGGCCCGGACGAACTGCTGGCCGCCAACCCCGCGCTCGTGATGCTGCGCATCAGCGGCTACGGCCAGACCGGCCCCTACCGCGACCGGCCGGGCTTCGGCGTGGTGGCCGAGGCGATGGGCGGGCTGCGCCATCTCACGGGGGAGCCCGGCCGCGTACCGGTGCGCGTGGGCGTGTCGATCGGCGACACGCTGGCTTCATTGCACGGCGTGATCGGCGTGCTGGTGGCGATGCAGCACCGCCACGCGACCGTCAGCGCCAACTACCCGAAGGGCAGGGGCCAGGTGGTCGACGTGGCGCTCTACGAGGCGGTGTTCAACTGCATGGAAAGCCTGCTGCCCGAGTACGGCGCGTTCGGCGCGGTGCGCGAGGCGGCCGGCAGTGCGCTGCCCGGCATCGCGCCGACCAACGCCTACCGCTGCGCCGACGGCGGCTACGCCATCGTCGCGGGCAATGGCGACAGCATCTTCCGCCGGCTGATGGAATGCATCGGCCGGCCCGACCTCGCGGCCGATCCGTCATTGGCCGGCAACACGGGCCGGGTGGCGCAGGTGGAGATGCTCGATGCCGCCATCGGCGACTGGGCCGCAGAGCGCTCGGTGGACGAGGTGCTCGCCGCACTGGCCGCCGCGCACGTGCCGGCCGGCCGCATCTACACCATTGCCGACATCGCGGCCGACCCGCACTACGCCGCGCGCGGCATGCTGCAGCAGGTGAGGATGCCCGACGGCAGCGCGCTTGCGGTGCCGGGCTTCGTGCCCAAGCTCTCGCTCACGCCGGCCAGCCACCGGTACAACGCGCCGGCGCTGGGCGCGGACACCGACGCGGTCTTGAAGGAGATCGGCCTCAACGCGGAGCAGATCGCCGCGCTGCATGCGCGCGGGATCGTCGGCTGAGCGGTGCGGGTCAGGCTCGCAGCGATTCGATCAGGTCGATGTACTTCTGCTTCGCCTCGTCGGCACCCAGGCCTTTTTGCGCGGTCCAGGCGTCCCACTTGGCGCGCGCGACGATGTCGCTGAAGCTGGGCTTCTTGGCCGTGTTGTCGCCCTCGGTGGCCTGCTTGAAGAGGCCGTAGATCTTGAGCAGCGTCGGGTTGTCGGGGCGCTCCGCCAGCAGCTTGGAGTTGGCCTGGGCGGCTTCGAACAGGGCGTTGAGGTCGGACATGGTGGTCGATTGAAAAGCGGGAAACCCGCATCTTAAAGCGCACGGTACTCGCCGGTACCAACCGGCCTCAGTCCGCCAGCCCGGCCCGCGCCAGTTCCACGTCCAGCCGTTCCTTCGCGTCCGCCGGCTGCAGCGCCGCGGCTTTTTCGTAGAGCTGCGTGGCCTCGCCCATGTGTGCGTCGCCATGCAGCATGAGCAGCGCGCGGCCGTATTCCATCAGCGCGCTGGGCGAATGGGGATGCAGTTCCAGGCCGCGCTCGAACAGCTCGACCGACATTTCGGCGCGCACGCCGTAGGTCATGCGGCCGACCAGCGCACCCACCTTGTCGATCACCTCGGCGTGGAAGGCGGCCAGCGCGACGTGCGCATCGGCATGGAGCGGCTGCAGTTCGATCACGCGCTCGAGTGCGCCCTTGAGCTTGCTGCCGAGGCCCTGCGCCAGGGCGCGCGCCACGCTGATGCCCTGGCTGTAGCGCCCGAGCGCATAGGCTTGCCAGTAGAGCGCATGGCAGTTGTCGGGCTCGGCGGTGGCCTGCGCGGCGGCCCGCTCGATGACCTGGCGGAACATCGAAAGCCGGACCGATTCGCGTGGCTCGAGGTAGTTGGCATAGACGGCGGTGGCCTGGTTGGCCAGCAACAGGCCATCCGCGCCGTGCGCGAGGCCGAGCGCGGCGGCGCGCTCGAATTCGCCGCTGTGATACAGCGCCCAGCCGTCGGCCAGCGGATGTTCGCCGGGCGGAGGCGGCAAGGCGTGGCCGGCGTGCAGCCGGGACCAATGCGACAGCAGCGTCTGCGCGTCGTAGCGCGGCGCGTCCGTGTAGGGCAGTGGCGTCCAGGGTTCCTCTCCCGCGGTCATGGGACTGACTGACATCAGCGAAAGCGGTTTGAAGTTTGACTGGGGCATGGTCTAGGCCTGGGCTGCCAAATCGACTGTCGCGGCTGGAGGCGGCGTGCTTGCCGAATCTTCGCCGCTGTAGGCATGGCTGAGTGTCAGCAAATGCCGCCGCTGCTCGCCTCCGAGATAGGGCGCGAGCAGATGCAGCGTGTGCTGGCCGCCGCGCATCAGCGCGCCCTGGGCGTGGGCGGGTTCCAGCGCCTCGCGCGGATTGCGCACGTATTCGTAGCTGAGCCAGTAGGTCAGCACCACCACCATGCTCTGGGCGAGTGTGTCGACCTCGTGGGCATCGATGTCCAGGTGCCCGGCCCGGCTCAGCCCCGCGATCAGCACGCGGATGGCGCGCGCCTTGTTCTTGAGCACCAGCTGGAACTGCGTTTCGAGATGCCGGTTTTTGCTCAGCAGGTCGTTCAGGTCGCGGTAGAGAAAGCGGTAACGCCAGATCAGCTCGAACAGGCTGTGCATGAAGAACCAGGCGTCTTCCACATCGTGCACGCCTTCGCTGGCATGCAGGAGCTCGTTGAGCTCGGCCTCGTAGCCTTCGTAGAGCTTGTTGATCAGCTCTTCCTTGGCGGGGTAGTGGTAGTAGAGATTGCCGGGGCTGATGTTGAGTTCGCCCGCCACCAGCGTGGTGGAGACGTTAGGTTCCCCGAAGCGGTTGAACAACTCCAGTGCGGCTTCGAGGATGCGTTGCGCTGTGCGGCGTGGCGCCTTCTTGGCCATGTCAGTCCCCGTTTTTTATCTCTTGGGGACACTCTAGCGTATGTGCACCGCACCATGAACGGTGCAGGGCAATGTTTTGCGGCGGCACGCGTTGTGCACCGCCGCAAAAAAAGTCGGCCGGGGAGGGTTTCAGCCCGCCTTGGTGCCGCGCCGCACGGTCTTTTTGGTGGCGGCCGCCGGTGCTGCGCTGCGACCCGCGGTCTTGCGGCTCGCGGTGCGTGCCGTGGTCGCGGTGGGCTTGCCCTGGCGGCGCTGCAGCTCGGCCTCGAGCGCCGCCACACGGGCCTGCAGCGCGGCGTGCTCGGCGGCCGAGGGGATGCCCAGCTTTTCGAGTGCGCGCGCCACGCGTTCTTCGAAGATGTTCTCGAGCTTGCCCCACTGGCCCGCGGCCTTGGTGCCGAATTCGCTCGCGAAGCCGGCCATGCGCGTCTGCGCCTGCGCCAGGGTTTCCTCCGCGGCCTGCTGGGTCTTCTTCTGCATGCCGGCGCCATCCTTCACCAGCGCCTCGAAAGCCTTGCTGCCTTCCTGCTGCATCTTGGCGAAGGCGCCAAGCCCCGCAAGCCAGATCTGCTGGGCCGAATCCTTGATGCGGTCGGAGCCCTTGTTGCCGTGGTCGTCGTCCTGGGTAGCCATGGTGCGAATGTTCCTGTGAAACCAACGAGCGACTCTAGCCGCTCGGCCCGCTTGTTTTTAGGGCTTTGTATCTATGACCTGGATCCTTCGTGGAACACCGCGGAACCGGCTTTGCCGGGCCGCTGGTGTTGCCCCCGGTAGGGGGTTGGCGTAGCGACACGAAGTGCGCGAAGACTGGGGGCGTGCCTATTGCCCGGCGGCGCGGCTGGCGTCCAGATGGGTCTTGGCGCGTTCGGCAAGCGCCATTTCGCCGGGCGTGCCGGGCACGAAGGGCTGCACCGGCAGGGGGCGGCCGTGCGAATCGACCGAGACGAAGACGATCAGGCATTCGGTGGTCTTGTCCATGGTGCCGCCCTTCATGTCGCCGCTTCGCACCTCGACCGAGATGTTCATGCTGGTGGTGCCGGTGTAGGCCAGCCGGGCCTCGACCTCGACCAGGTCGCCGATCATGATCGGATGGTGAAAGCGGATGCTGCCGATGAAGGCCGTCACGCAGTAGCGCTTGGCCCAGCTGGTGGCGCAGGCGTAGCCGGCCTCGTCGATCCATTTCATGACGGTGCCGCCATGGACCTTTCCGCCGAAGTTGACGGTGCTGGGCTCGGCCAGAAAGCGAAGGGTGATGGAGGACATGCGCCGCCTTTTTTTGTGGGCCGTGGATGGGGTTCCGATTATGCGAGCGAGTGCCCACCGCGGCGCGCGCCGCCGGTCGGCGCGGCACGCACGTTCAGCCGCCGCCGCCGAACAGCTCCGCCAGTGTGCGCCGGAGCCAGGCGTTGCCGGCGTCCGCGTGGAAGCGCTCGTGCCAGTGCTGCTTGACGGCGTAGGCCGGCAGCTCGAAGGGCGGCTCCAGCAGCTTCACCGGCTCCTGCGTGGCCAGCACCTTGCCGAGGATGCTGGGCACGATCACGATCAGCTCCGTGTGCGCCACGATGCGTGCCACGCTCAGGAAGCTCGACAGGCTGGCCACCACGTTGCGCCTGAGCCCCAGCCGGGCGATGGTCTTGTCGACGATGGCGTGGCCGGTGCCCGATGAGGCCACCACCGCATGCGCCTCGGTCTCGAAGCGTTTGCGCGTGAGCCGCTCGCCGATGCGCGGATGGTTGCGCGCGGCCAGGCAGACGAAGTTCTGCATGAAGAGCGTCTGCTGGTAGAAGCCCGCGTCCAGCTGCGGCATGAAGCCCACCGCCAGGTCCACCGCGCCGTCCTCGAGCCGGCGTCCGCTCTCGGTGGAGATGATCTCGGTCTCGATGCGCACGCCGGGGGCCTTGCGCCGCAGATGGTCGAGCAGGCCGGGCAGCAGCACCACCTCGCTGATGTCGGTCATGCAGATGCGAAAGCTGCGCGCCGCGCTGGCGGGGTCGAAGCTGGCGCGTCCGCCCTTGGCGCGGTTCAGCCGGTCGAGGATGTCCTGCACCAGCGGCTGGATCTGCCGCGCGTAGGGCGTGGGCTCCATGCCGCGCGAGGTGCGCACGAACAGCTTGTCGCCGAAATGCGTGCGCAGCCGGGCCAGCGCGGTGCTGGCCGCCGACTGGGAAATGCCGAGCCGCTCGGCGGCGCTCGACACGTTGGCCGTCTTGTAGACCTCGTCGAACGCCAGCAGCCATTCGAGATCGAGCTGGGCCATGAAACAACTCCTTTGCCGCCACCACTATCAATAAACAAGATCAGGCCTATCGCCATGACCCCATTGCGCCAATAGTAGTACCGGCGGAAGATGGCCGCTTCCCGGAGACAACCGCCGCACGACGGCCGGAACCGCCATTCATGAACCCCACCGCCCAGAAACCCGCCGCCCCGGCGCCTGCCAATGCCGCGGAGCGCCGCGACTACTACGAGCGCATTCGCCCGCTGAACCTCACGCCGCTGTGGGAGTCGCTGCATGCGCTGGTGCCGCGCGAGCCCGCCACGCCCTGCGTGCCGGCGCTCTGGCGCTACGACGAGATCCGCCCGCTGCTGATGGAATCGGCGGCGCTCATCACCGCCGAGGAAGCGGTGCGCCGCGTGCTCGTGCTCGAGAACCCGGCGCTGCCCGGCAGCTCGTCGATCACGCAGTCGATCTACGCCGGCCTGCAGCTCATCATGCCGGGCGAGGTCGCGCCCTCGCACCGCCATGTGCAGTCTGCGCTGCGCTTCATCGTCGACGGTAAGGGGGCCTACACCACGGTGGGCGGCGAGCGCACCACCATGTACCCGGGCGACTTCATCATCACGCCTTCCTGGGCCTGGCACGACCACGGCAACGAGGGCGTCGGCGGCATGGTGGAGCCGGTGGTCTGGCTCGACGGGCTCGACATTCCGATGCTGCGCTTCTTCGACGCCGGCTTTGCCGAGAACGACGACGCCAAGGTGCAGCACGTGGTGCGCCCCGAAGGCAACAGCCTGGCGCGCTTCGGCCACAACATGGTGCCGGTGCGCCACGACCACGGGTCCGCCACCTCGCCGATCTTCAACTACCCCTATGCGCGCAGCCGCGAGGTGCTGGCCCTGCTGCAGAAGCAGGAAGCGCCCGATGCCTGGCTGGGCCACAAGCTGCGCTACATCAACCCGCTGACGGGCGGCGCGCCGATGCCCACCATCGGCACCCAGCTGCAGCTGCTGCCCCGGGGCTTCGCGGGCAAGACGCATCGCGCCACCGATGGCACCGTCTACAGCGTGGTCGAAGGCCGCGGCATTGCCGAGATCGCGGGCCGGCGCTTCGAGTTCGGCCCGCGCGACACCTTCGTGGTGCCCTCGTGGGCGCCGCTGCGGCTTTCGGCGCCCGGCGAGGACGTGGTGCTCTTCAGCTTCTCCGACCGTCCCGTGCAGCAGGCCATGGGCATCCTGCGCGAGGCCTTCCTCGACGAAGCCTGAGAGCCGCCCGAACCTCTTTTCTCCTTTTTTTCCTTGTCTTGACCATGTGCCGCCGCGCGCGGCAGGAGCCTTCATGTCCTTCGTCTTCACGCCTCCTTCCGTCGTCGGCCTGCCCATCGTGGGTTCGAGCGACCTGTTCCCGGTGCGCCGGGTCTATTGCGTGGGCCGCAACTACGCGGCGCATGCGCGCGAGATGGGCTTCGACCCCGACCGCGAGCCGCCGTTCTTCTTCTGCAAGCCCAACGACGACGCCTCGGTGGTGCCGGTGGCCGAAGGCGAAACCGGCGCCATTCCGTACCCGCCGCTCACGAGCAACTACCACTACGAAGCCGAGCTCGTGGTGGCCATCGGCAAGGGCGGCAAGGACATCGCGGTGGAGCAGGCAGCCGGCCACATCCACAGCTATGCCGTGGGCCTGGACATGACGCGCCGCGACCTGCAGATGAAGATGCGCGAAGCCGGCCGGCCGTGGGAAATCGGCAAGGCCTTCGATTTCTCGGCGCCCATCGCGCCGCTGCGCACGCTGGCCGACATGGGCGAGATCAATGCCGGCGCCATCAGGCTCGAAGTGGACGGCCAGGTGCGCCAGAACAGCGACATCACGCACCTGATCTGGTCGGTCAACGAGGTGATCGCCAATCTCTCGACGCTCTTCACGCTGCAGCCCGGCGACCTGATCTTCACGGGCACGCCCGAGGGTGTGGGCGCGGTGAAGCCCGGCCAGACCCTCAAGGTGAGCATCGACAGGCTCCCGTCGCTCACCGTCCGCATCGACTGAGCAAACGCAGCGCAGAAGGCCCCGCGATGAGCACATCTCTCCCGAAGAATCCCCCCACCGTGCTGCTCGTCGGCGGCGGCATCGGCGGCATGGCCGCCGCGCTGGCGCTGGCGCGGCTCGGCGTTTCCATCGACCTGCTCGAGCAGAGCGCCACCATCGGCGAGATCGGCGCCGGCCTGCAGCTCGGCCCCAATGCCTTCGCGGCGCTCGACGCGCTCGGCGTGGGCGAGGCGGTGCGCCGCAACTCGGTCTTCACCGACCGGCTCGTGATGATGGATGCGGTCGACTGCGGCGAAGTGGCCTCGGTGCCGGTGGGCGAAGCCTTCCGCGCGCGCTTCAGGAACCCCTATGCGGTGAGCCACCGCGCCGACCTGCACGGTGCCATCCACGAGGCCGTGAAGCAGCATCCGCTGATCCGCTTCCACACCTCGGCACAGGTCGAGTCCCTCGACATCGGCGCGGGCAAGACGCAGGGCGTGGTCGCCACCACGCGCGACGGCCGGCGCTTCAAGGCCGATGCCATCGTGGGCTGCGACGGCGTGAAGTCGGTGGTGCGCGCCAGGCTCGTCGGCGACGAGGCGCGCGTTTCCGGCCACGTGGTCTACCGCGCGGTGGTGCCGGTGGCTGACATGCCGGCCGACCTGCGCTGGAACGCGCCCGTGGTCTGGGCCGGCCCCAACTGCCACCTGGTGCACTATCCGCTGCGCCATGGCGAGCAATACAACCTGGTCGTCACCTTCCACAGCCGCGAGCAGGAAGAGTGGGGCGTTTCCGAAGGCAGCAAGGAGGAAGTGCACTCCTATTTCGAGGGCGTGCATGCGCGCCCCCGCCAGTTGCTCGACCGGCCCACGTCGTGGCGCCGCTGGAGCACGGCCGACCGCGATCCGGTGGAGCGCTGGAGCGACGGCCCGGCCACGCTGCTCGGGGATGCCGCGCATCCGATGATGCAGTACCTCGCGCAGGGCGCCTGCATGGCGCTCGAGGACGCGGTCACGCTGGGCGCCGCGGTGCAGGCCTGCGATTTCGACATGCCGGCCGCCTTCAAGCTCTACGAGGCCGCACGCATTCCCCGTACCGCCCGCGTGGTGCTGTCGGTGCGCGAGATGGGCCGGCTCTATCACGCCAAGGGCGTGGAGCGGCTGGTGCGCAACAGCCTCTGGGTGGGCCGCACGCCCGAACGCTTCTACGATGCGGTCGAGTGGCTCTATGCCTGGCGGCCCGAGCATTGCATGGACGACGCGCCGCCGCCGCTGCTGCGCTCCGTCGCGGTGCCCGGCAGCGAGGCGGCCGCCGTGCTTTCGCCACACTGATCGAGCGGGTTTCTTTCATCATCACCATTCGAGGCCACAGGCCCAGGAGACAACAAGTCATGACCTTTTCGACGCGCGCACTGCGCACCGGCATCCTGGCCCTGGCGTCGCTGGCCGCCGCCACCGGCGCGCTGGCGCAGGCCGGCGACTATCCGAACAAGCCGGTCACGCTGGTCACGCCCTTCGCCGCCGGCAGCGGGCCCGACGCGGTGCTGCGGCTGGTGTCCGACAAGCTCTCGCGGCTGTGGAACCAGCGCGTGCTGATCGACAACCGGCCGGGCGGCGGCGGCTTCATCGCCATCGACCAGGCACGGCGCGCGGCGCCCGACGGCTACACGCTGCTGCAGCTGGACAGCGAGCACATCGCGGCGCTGCCGCACCTGTACAAGTCGCGCAACTTCGTGACGCTGCAGCACTTCGACCCCGTGGCCTCGCTGTTTCGCACGCCCTTCTTCGTGGCCGTTTCGAGCGAGTCGAAGTGGAAGAACATGAGCGACCTGATCGCGGCCGCCAAGGCCAGCCCCGACGCCATCGTCTACGGCTCCTGGGGCGTGGGCAGCCCGGGCCACCTGGGCGCGCAGCAGCTGGAGGCGCTCAGCGGCATCCGCATGCGGCATGCGCCGTTCCGCGAGGTGTCGCAGCTGTTCTCCAACGTGGGCACGGGCGAAGTGCCGTGGAGCTTTGCCAGCATTCCGTCGAGCCAGGGCATCTACAAGGCCGGCAAGCTGCGCTACCTGGCCATTGCCGCGCCCAGGCGGATTCCGCAGATGCCCGACGTGCCGACCATGGCCGAGGCGGGCGGACCGGCCTCGCTCGAGGTCAACTCCTTCGTCTCGCTGCTCGCGCCCAAGGGCGTGCCGGCGGCCGTCAAGGCAAAGATCAACGCCGACGTGGCCAAGGTCATTGCCGATCCCGAGATCCGCGCCCGCTTCGACACTTTCGCCTTCGAGCCGCTGGCCTGGTCGCCCGAAGAGATCGAGCGCAACGCCGAGGCCAAGTCCAAGGTGTATGGCGAACTGGTCCGCCGGGGCAACATCAGCCTCGACTAGCGGCCCTCATTACTATTACGTTTTTTCACATTTCATTTTCACCTTCCATGCACGCCACCAAGAGAGCCCTCCTGATCGCCTGCGGCCTGGCCGCCGCCGCGCTGCCGCTGGCGGCCAGCGCACAGAACAATGCCTGGCCCACCAAGCCCATCCGCCTGCTCGTGGGCTTTCCGGGCGGCTCCACGCCCGACATCGCCGCCCGCACCATCGCCGAGCCGCTGGCCAAGGCGCTCGGCCAGCCCGTGGTGGTGGACAACAAGCCCGGTGCCTCCGGCAACATCGCGGCCGACATGGTGGCCAAGGCCACCGATGACCACACGCTGGGCATCGTCATCAACGGCAATCTCACCTCGTCGAAGATGCTGTACCCGCGGCTGCCCTACGACCCCGCGAAGGATTTCACCTACCTCTCGCTGATTGCCACGGCCCCGCTGGTGCTGGTGGCGCAGAACAGCCTGCCCTCGGGCACCGCCTTCTTCGATGCGGCGCGCAAGGGCGGCGACAAGTGGAACTACGGGTCGGTGGGCGTGGGCTCGGTCGGGCACCTGGGCATGGAACTGCTCAAGAGCCGCGTGGCCGGCTTCAATCCCGAGCACGTGCCCTACCAGGGCAACCCGCAGGTCGTGACCGCGATGCTCGGCGACCAGGTGCAGATGGCCCTCATCCCGCCGGGCGTGGCCATGCCGCAGGTGCGCGCCGGCAAGCTCAAGGCCATCGGCCTCACGGGCGGCCGCAGCGCGCTGGTGCCCGAGCTGCCGCCGCTCGCCGAAGCCGGCGTGCGCGACTTCAACCTCGAGGTGTGGGTGGCACTGCTCGGGCCCGCCAGCCTCTCGAAGACCGCGCAGGCGCGCATCAGCCGCGAGATCGAGGTGATCATGAAGCAGCCCGAAGTGCGCCGGAAGCTATTCGAACAAGGCTGGCAGGCGGTGGGCACCTCGCCCGACGGCATGCGCCTGCGCGTGAAGGAAGAAGCGGCGATCATGACCCGCATCATCTCGACCCGCGGCATCAAGATCCAGTGATGACCGCCGTCCAGCAGAAGAAGACCCTGAGCGAACCGGCGCGCGAGCTGCCGGTCTTCGGCGAATACGACGTGGTGGTGGTCGGCGGCGGCCCGGCCGGCATTGCCGCCGCCGTGAGCGCGGCGCGCCACGGCGCGAACACGCTGCTGGTGGAGCGCTACGGCTTCCTCGGCGGCATGGGCACCGCGGGCGGCGTGACCAACTTCGCGGGCCTCTACGGCAGGCGCAACGGCGAGATGACGCTGCTGGTGCGCGGCGTGGCCGACGACCTGCTGGCACGCATCGACGCGCTGGGCGGCCTCAACACCCCCCAGGACGGGATGCAGGGCCGCATCCGCGTGCGCTCCTACGACACCTCGGCCTACAAGATCGCGGCCGACCAATTGCTGCTCGACGCCGGCGTGCACCTGCTGTTCCACGCCTGGGCGGCCGCGGTGGTGCGCGAGGGCGACCGCATCGCGGCGCTGGTGGTCGAAACCAAGTCGGGCCGGCAGGCGATTCGCGCCAACGCCTTCGTCGACGCCAGCGGCGACGCCGACGTGGCGGCTTTTGCGGGCGTGCCTTTCGAAGTGGGCGACGGCCATGGCAGCGGCCTGTTTCCGACCACGATGTTCCGCGTCGGGCAGGTCGATGCGCAGCCCGCACTCGCGGCCGTGGGCGAGTTCAAGGCCATCAACGAGTTGATGGCGCAGGTGCAGGAGCGCAAGCCCGGTGTCTACCAATTTCCGCGCGAAGGCGCGATCCTGCGGCCCAACATCGATCCGCGCGAATGGCGTGCCAACGTTACGCAGATCCGCAATGCAGCCGGCCGCGCGATGAACGGCGTCGATGCGCGCGAACTCACCGAAGGCGAACTCGAAGGCCGGCGCCAGATTGCCGAGTACTTCAAGTTCATGAAGGCCGAGGTGCCGGGCTTCGCCGGGGCGGCCATCGTCGAGATCGCGCCGCAGGTCGGCATCCGCGAAACGCGCCGCATCGAGGGCCTCTATGCGCTCACGGGCGAGGACATCCTGTCTTCGGCCAGGTTCGACGACAGCATCGGCATCAATGCCTGGCCCATGGAAATGCATGCGGACGGCCGCATCGAGTGGGCCTTCCCGCGCGACGGCAACCGCACCTACAACCAGCTGCCCTGGCGCATGCTGGTGCCGCGCACGGTCGACAACCTGCTGGTGGCTGGCCGCTGCGCCGCCATGACGCACGCAGGCCAGTCGGCTGCGCGTGCGAGCGGCGGCTGCTTCGTGATGGGGCAGGCGGCGGGTACGGCCGCGGCTTCGCTGGGCGCCAGCGCGAAGTTCGCGGACGTCGACGTGTCTGCGCTTCAGAAGAAGCTGGCCGCCGACGGCGCCGATCTCGATCGCTGAGCCCCTGGCGGGTACTGACCGCCCCGCGACAGCCCGCGGGCGCGGCCTTTGCTATGGTCGAGGGTTGCTTCTTTCGCATTGAACGCCCCCGATGACCACCGATCCCGCCACCGCCGCCCGCCTTGTCGACGAACTCGTCGCGCTCATGCAGCTCGAGCCGCTCGGGGGCGACCGCTTCCTGGCCCAGAGCGAAGACATCGGCACGCCCGCCGTGTTCGGCGGCCAGGTGCTCGGCCAGTCGCTCGCGGCCGCGAGCCTCACGGTCGGTGCCGACCGCCCCGTGCATTCGATGCACGCCTACTTCCTCCTGCCGGGCGAGCATGCACCCATCGAATACAGCGTGGACCGCGTGCGCGACGGCCGCAGCTTCACCACGCGGCACGTGGTGGCGCGCCAGCAGGAACGCATCATCTTCGAGATGTCGGCCTCCTTCCAGACGGTGGACGACGGCGTCGAGCACCAGTTCGACATGCCCACTGTCGTTGGTCCCGAGGGGCTCGCGAGCGAACTCGACCAGCGCCTCGCGCTTGGCGAGCGCCTGCCCGAACGCTGGCGCATCAAGGGCCTGGAGCCGCACGGCATCGAATACCGCCGCGTCGAGGCCGACGATCTGCTGACGCCGGAGGTGCGTCCGTCCGAAAGCGCGATCTGGATGCGCGCCATCGCGCCGCTGCCCGACGACCCGGTGGTGCACCGCGCGCTGCTCGCCTATGCCTCCGACCACGGCCTGCTGCGCGCTGCGATGCTGCCGCACGGCCTGAGCTTCATGAGCGGCCAGGTGCGCCCCGCGAGCCTCGACCACGCGATGTGGTTCCACCGCGATTTCCGCATGGACGACTGGCTGCTCTACGTGCTGGATTCGCCGAGCGCCAGCGGCGCGCGCGGCCTGTGCCGCGGCAGCCTGTTCACGCGCGACGGGCGGCTGGTGGCGTCCACGGCGCAAGAGGGCATGCTGCGCGTCAGGCGCTGAAGGGCTGGTTGCCGCTATGGCGGCGTTTCGGCGGTCAGCGGTCCCGAGGCGCCGTCGCGGCTGCGCTCGTCGAGCAGCCGCTGGTAGTTGTCGCGCAGCAGGATGCCCGCGTAGTACACATGCTCGCGCATCAATTGCTCCGCGCGTGCCGCGTCGCCCGAAATCACCGCATGCACGATGCGGTGGTGGTCGTCGTGCGAACGCAGGATCACGCCGTGGTCGTTCCACAGCATGATCCGGTCCGACGCGAAGGGCACCGCCTGCGCCTGCGCGCCGAAGCGCATCACCCACGGATTGCGGGCGCCCTGCATCAGCGCGTTGTGCAGTCGCACGTTCATCTGCTGATAGGGCGCGAGGTCTTCCACCAGCAGCTTGCCCTTCGCAAGTATTTCGTCGCCTTCGCGCAGGCATTCGTGCAGTAGCGCGGCGGTCGGCTCGTCCACGCCGAGCGCGGCAAAGCGCCGGCAGGCCAGCCCCTCGAGCACCGAGCGCACCTCGTAGGCCGCCAGGATGTCCTCGAGCGCGAACGAGCGCACGAGGTAACCCTTCTTCGGCTGGTGATCGATCAGCCCCTCCATTGCCAGCGCGGCCAGCGCGGTGCGCACTGGCGTGCGCGACACCTTGAGGCTTTCCGCGATGGGCACTTCCTCCACGCGCATGCCGGGCGCAAGCCGCCCGTGAAGGATCCAGGCGCGCAGCGTCTCGGTGACTTGTTGAGAGAGTGTGTCCATGTCAGGTATACATGATGCCTGTAAATTTGGGCAATGGTTCGAGTTATTAGGGAAAACGAGGGCGCATTCATGTTGCCATGTATACACAATGCGATCCTCGATCAACTTTCAAGCCGCATGAGCGCGGCCCGGAGACCCTGCTGCCATGGCGGAACATCATGCACAACCCCACGGCCGGCTGGCCCTCGTGACCGGTGGCGGCCGGGGTATCGGCGAGGCCGTGTGCCGCCGTCTCGCGGCCAGCGGCTATCGCGTCGTTGTGGCCGACATCGACGGCGACAACGCCCGCGCCGTGGCAGAGGCTCTCGGCGAAGGCCACCACTTCCGCCAGTTCGACGTGAGCGAAGAGGCTGCCGTCGAAGCCGCATTCGACGACGTCGAAAGCAAGCTCGGTCCGGTCGCCGCGCTGGTCTGCGTGGCCGGCATCTTGCTGATGCCCGGCGGCGAGCGCTCGCTCATCAAGGACACCACGCTCGAAGACTGGGAACGCACCTTCGCAGTGAACGCACGCAGCGTGTTCCTGTGCGGGCGCGCCTACCTGCGCCGCCGCGAGGTGGCACCTGTGGCGCATGGCCGCATCGTCACCTTCGGCTCGGTGGCGGCACAGCTCGGCGGCTACCGTTCGAGCGCGACCTACATCGGCGCGAAGTCGGCGGTGCTCGGCCTCACCAAGGCCATGGCGCGCGAATCGGCGCACCTGGGCGTGACCGTCAACGCGGTGGCGCCCGGCCTCATCGACACCGACATGCTGCGCGGCACCGTGCGCAGCAGCGGCGCGCTGGAGGCGGCGGCCGCCAACATCCCGCTCGGGCGCATCGGCACGGTGGACGACGTGGCGGGTGCGGTCGATTACCTTGCCTCGGAGCAGGCGGCCTACATCACGGGCAACGTGATCGACGTCAACGGCGGCTACCGCATGCAGTAGGGCCCACGGCCCGCCTTCCCTTTATTCCAACGGAGACAGCACCATGAAGAAGAACCTGCTTTCGGCCCTGGCCACCAGCGCGGCACTGTGCGCGCTGGTGCCCGCCGCGTTCGCGCAGTCCGAACCCGGCCTCACCGACAAGACCATCAAGATCGGCATGTTCTCGCCGATGTCGGGCGCGTCGATGAACTACGGCTTCGACGTGATCAACGCCGCCAGGATGTACTACGACAAGGTCAACAAGGAAGGCGGTGTGAACGGCCGCAAGATCGAGCTCGTGGTGGAGGACGACCGCTGCAACGCCAACGACCTGCTGGCCGCGGTGAAGAAGCTCACCGAGCAGGACCAGGTGTTCCTGCTCAACGGCGGCTCGTGCTCCGCGGCCGTGGTGGGCGCGCGCGAATACGTCGAGCGCGCGAAGATCCCGCTCGTGATGCTCAACGCCTCGGGCGACGGGGCGCTGTATCCGCCGTCGAGGTACATCTACGGCGCGTTCTCGATCTCGCAGCACGCCGTGGGCGGCTCCATGGTGCAGTTCGCGAGCGAGCAGCTCAAGGCGAAGAAGATCGGCTACATCAACCACGACGACGCCTACGGCGGCTGGAACCTCGAATCGGCCCAGGCGCAGGCCAAGGCGCTCGGCGGCGTCGACCTGCAGGTGCAGTCGGTCAATCCGAACATCACCGACGTCACGGCGCCCATGCTCAAGATCAAGGCTGCCAACCCCGACGTGCTGCTGCTCACGACCTATGCGCGACCCGTGAGCCTGATTGTCAAGCGCGCTTTCGAACTGGGCTTCAACAAGCCCATCGTGCTGGCCGTCAACTCCACCGCCGACCTGAAGCAACTGGTGGAGAACGTGGGCAACAAGGACGCCTTCAAGAACGTCTACATCCAGGAAGTGCTGGCCGACCTTCCCGGCGGCCCCAAGCTCAAGTGGGTGTACGACATGTACAAGGCCGCCTACCCAGACCTGGCCTCGAAACCCGGCTACCCGCAGACCTACATGCCCTACGGCATTCCATCGGCGATGGCGGTGGTCAACGCTCTGAAGGCCGCGGGCCCGAACCCCACGCGCGAGAAGGTGCTGGCGGCGCTCTCGACGATGAAGTTCGACTCCGGCGTGATGGCCGGCCCGATCGAATTCGGCCCGGACGACCGCGCGGCGCAGGAGGCGGCGATCTACATCAAGTTCGACGGCAGCAACATGGCGCTGGTGCCGGGCAGCTACAAGAGCGTGTGGAAGTACAAGCCCTGAGGGCGAGCATCGCATGAGCCCTTCCGACATCTGGCTTTTCGTGCAGCAGGGCGTGCTGTCCGGCATCGTCACGGGCAGCGTCTATGCGCTGCTCGCGGTGGCGATCGTGATGGTCTTCAAGACCACCGACGTGCCGAACTTCTCGCAGGGCGAGATCTTCATGGCCGGCGGCTACGCGGCGCTCTTCCCGCTGGTGGTATGGGGCTGGCCCTATTGGGGCGCGGTGCTTGCGAGCATCGCGGTCACCGCCTTGCTCGCCGCAGCGTTCCAGCGCGTGGTGATGCAGCGCGTGACCGCGTCGCGCGGCGTAGGCGTGCAGCTCGTCATCGCCACGCTGGGCTTCGCCTACCTGCTTAAGGGCCTGGTGCGCAAGACGGGGCTGGGCGACACGCCGCGCTCGCTGCCTTCGCTGGTGCCGCAGGACCCGGTCATGATCGGGCAGGCCTCGCTCACGCTGCTCGACCTGGCCATCTTTGGCTCGGCCGTGGTGGTGATGGTGCTGCTGTACCTGATGTTCACGCGCACCCGCACCGGGCAGGCCATGCGCGCGGTGGGCATGAACCCGCGCGGCGCACAGATCGTGGGCGTGAAGCTCGGCACGATCCGCATGAAGATCTGGGCGCTCACGGGCGTCATCTCGGCCATCTCGGCGCTGCTCATCACGCCCAAGATCCTCATCACGCCCGACATCGGGCACATCGCGATCCTGGCCTACGCGGCCGCCATCGTCGGCGGCTTCGCCAGCCTGCCGGGCGCTGTGGTCGGCGGCTTCATCATCGGCATCGTCGAGAACCTGGTGGGGCTGTTCATCTCGTCCAACGCCATCGTGGTCGCGCCCTTCGTGGCGATCATGGTGGTGCTGCTGGTGCGTCCGCAGGGGCTGCTCGGCGGCAAGCCGCAGGTGAAGAAGGTATGAGTGCCTCTTCGATTTCTTCTCCCTGGTGGGATCGCACGGTGCTGCTCGCCATGGCGGTGGTGCTCGCGGTGCTGCCCTTCACCACCAGCGGCTATGTGCTGTACGTGGTCAATCTGCTGATGGTGTTCACAGTGCTCGCGCTCGGCATGCACCTGGTCATCGGCGAGACGGGGCAGTTCGCGCTGTCGCATGCGGCCTTCTTCGGCATCGGCATCTACACGGCGGGGCTCATCAACAACCAGTGGCAGCCGCCGTTCTTCGTGTCGATCCTCGCGGGTGCGGTGCTTTCGGCCGTGCTGGGCTGGGTGATCGGCCTGCTGGCCCTGCGCATGCGCGACATCTACCTGGCGCTCGCGACCTTCGCGTTCGGCGAGGCGATGCAATGGGTGTTCCTGAACTGGGAGCGGGTGACCAACGGCTCCAACGGCCTGCAGATGAAGCCGGCCTCCCTTGGCGGCTACCAGTTGATGAACGACCTGCAGGCCTACCCCTTCGTGGTGGCCATCGCGGCGCTGATGCTGTGGCTCACGGTGGCGCTGTCGCGTTCGCGGCTGGGCTCGTCGTTTCGCGCGGTGCGCGAGAGCGACGTGGCGGCCATTGCCATGGGCGTGAACACGCGCGCGGTCAAGGTCACGGCCTTCGTGCTGTCGGCGGCCTTCGCGGGCGTGGCGGGCGGCATGTACACGCTTTTCACCTCGTTCATCCATCCCGAGAGCCTGGGCTTCCAGACCACGATCCTGATCCTCACGATGGTGGTGGTCGGCGGGCTCGGATCGGTGCGCGGCGCGGTGGCGGGCGCCATCGTGTTCGGCCTGGTGTCGGAGCTGCTGCGGCAGGCCCCTTCGTACCAGGAAATCATTTACGGCGGCATCCTCATGCTCTTCATGATGTTCCTGCCCAAGGGCATGGCATCGCTCTTCGCGGCGCGCCGCAAGCAACAGCGCGCCGCATCGGTGGCCGTGATGGAGAAGCAGGCATGAACGCCACGGCATTTCTCGACGTGCGCGACGTCAGCGTGGTGTTCGGCGGCCTCAAGGCGGTGAACGGGCTGTCGTTCCAGGTGGAGCAGGGCCGTATCCATGCACTCATCGGGCCCAACGGCGCGGGCAAGTCGACCACCTTCAACTGCATCTCGCGCTTCTACACGCCCACGAGCGGCAGCGTCAGCTTCGAAGGGCGCGAGCTCACGCGCGTGTCGCCGCACCGCATGGCGTCCCTCGGCATCGCGCGCACCTTCCAGAACCTGGAGCTATTCGCCGAACTGTCGGTGCTGGAGAACGTGCTGCTCGGCACCCATGCGCACGGGGCCAACACGCTCGGCCGGCTGCTGCGCCGCCCCGACCGCGAGACCGAGGACTTCGCGCTGCACCTGCTGGAGCGCGTGGGCCTGGCCGGCGAGCGGCACCAGCCGGCGCGCGATCTCGACTTCGGCCGCCAGAAGCTGCTCGAACTCGCACGGGCGCTCGCCATTCGCCCCAAGCTGCTGCTGCTCGACGAGCCCGCTGCCGGCCTGCGCAACCGCGAGATCGAAAGCCTCGACCGCCTGCTGAAGGAACTGGTCGCGCGCGACGGCATTACCGTGCTTCTGGTCGAGCACGTGATGCAGCTCGTGATGTCGATCTCGGACCGCATCACCGTGATGGCTTTCGGAGAAAAGATCGCGGAAGGCACGCCTGCGGAGATCGGCAGCAACGCCCGCGTCATCGAAGCCTATCTGGGAAAAGGAAATGAAAAAGGGGCCGCACATGGCTGAAGCCTTGTTGTCGCTGCGCTCGATCTCGGCCGCGTATGGCCGCATCCAGGCGCTGTGCAACGTGTCGGTCGACGTGCCCGAGGGCGAGATCGTCGCGCTGCTCGGCAGCAATGGTGCGGGCAAGACGACCACGCTCAACTGCATCTCGAACCTCGTGGACTGCACGCACGGCGAGGTGCGCCTGGCCGGCGAGCGCATCGACAGGCTCGGCTCCGACGCGCTGGTCAAGCGCGGCATCGTGCAGGTGCCCGAGGGCCGCCAGGTGTTCCGCGACATGAGCGTGCGCGAGAACCTCGACCTCGGCGCCTACCTGCGCCGTGACCGCGCGGGCATCCGCAGCGATCTCGAAGCGGTCTACACGATGTTCCCGCGCCTCAAGGAGCGTCAGCACCAGATGGCCGCCACGCTTTCGGGCGGCGAGCAGCAGATGCTGGCGATCGGCCGCGCGGTGATGGCGCGGCCGCGCGTGATGCTGTTCGACGAACCGTCGATGGGCCTGTCGCCGCTGCTGGTCGAGCAGATGTTCGAGATCATCGAGCGGCTGCACCGCGAGCAGAAGATCACCATCCTGCTGGTCGAGCAGAACGTGCAGCTCGCGCTGGCGGTGTCGAGCTACGGCTACATCCTGGAGAACGGCGAGATCTCCCTGCACGGGCCTGCTGCCCGGCTCGCGAACGACGAGGCCGTGCGGCGCGCCTACCTCGGCGTCTGACGCCGTTTCCCCCTGAAGGACAGTTCATGCTTCTCAAAGACAAACTCTCGCTCGTCACCGGTGCCGCGCGCGGCCTGGGCGAGGCCATCGCGCGCCGCATGGCCTCTGAAGGCGCGCTTGTGGTCGTGGTCGACCGCGATCTGGAAGTCGCACGGCAGGTGGCCGCATCGATCCGCGAAGCCGGCGGCCGAGCCGATGCGGAAAGCGTCGACGTGAGCGATGCGGCTGCGGTCGATGCGCTTGCTGCGCGCATTGCCGCGTCGCATGGGGACATCGACATCCTCGTGAACAACGCCGGCATCTCCGCGCGCTCGAAGTTCGACGAGCCCGGCGCGCGCGAGGCCTGGGACCGCGTGATGTCGGTCAACCTGCAGGGCGTCTTCAACGTCACGCAATCCTTCGTGCCGGCGCTCAAGCGCACGCGCGGCAACATCGTCAACCTGTCGTCCATCGTGGCCTTCGGTGCGGGCATCTCTTCGGCCGGCTACGTGGTGGCGAAGGGTGGCGTGCGCTCGCTCACGCAGGTGCTCGCGCGCGACCTCGCACCCTACGGAGTGCGCGTGAATGCCGTCGCGCCGGGGCTCATGGTCACCGACATGACCGCGGGCCAGCGCGAGACCGAGCACGGCACCGACTGGTACCTGAGCCGCGTGCCCGCCAAGCGCCACGGCGAGGCCGACGAGATCGCCGGGCCGGTTGTCTTTCTTGCGTCCTCGATGGCCAGCTACGTCAATGGCGTGGTGCTGCCGGTCGATGGTGGCTACCTGGCGGTCTGAGCGCTGCCTTCCAATGGAACAACCATGAACAACACCAGTCAAGACAAACCGCTCGTCCTCGTGACCGGCGGCGCCAGCGGCATGGGCCGCGCCATCGTCGAGCGCATGGCGCGCGACGGCTGGCGCGTGGTGATGGCCGACTACAACGGCGAGCTTGCCGGGCGCGAAACCGCCGTGCTGCGCGCGGCGGGGCTCGATGTCGAGTGCCGCGCCATCGATCTGACCGACGAGGCTGCGGTGCGCGCGATGGTGCAGCAGTTGCCGCCGCTCGCGGCGCTGGTCAACAACGCGGGCATCTTCGACGAGCGTGCATTCCTCGACGTGACATCGGCCGACTTCCGCCGCATGTACGAAGTCAACCTGCTGGCCGTGGCCACGCTCACGCAGGAGGCTGCGCGCAAGATGGGCAACGGCGCGCGCATCGTCAACATCGCGTCGCGCGCGTACCTCGGCGCGAAGAACCATCCGCACTACGTGGCCTCGAAGGCCGCGCTGGTCGGCTACACACGCGCCAGCGCGATGGAGCTGGCGCCGCGCGGCATCATGGTCAACGCCATCGCGCCGGGACTCATCGACACGCCGCTGCTGCGCGCGCTGTCGCCCGAGCGGCTGGCCGCGCAGCTCGCGCTGCAGCCCACGGGGGCCGCGGGCAAGCCCGAGGATGTGGCGCACGCAGTCGCCTTCTTCGCGTCGCCCGCGACCTGCTTCGTGACCGGGCAGGTGCTCTTCGTCGACGGCGGCAAGTCGCTTGGCGGCTCGGGGTCCTGATGGCGCAGCAGCAAGAGAAGAGCGAATACGACGTCGTGGTCATCGGCAGTGGTGCGGGCGGACTCTCGGCTGCGCTCACCGCGAAGCTCGAAGGCCTCGACGTGCTGGTGGTGGAGAAGACCGACCGCATCGGCGGCTCGACCGCAATCTCCGGCGGTGCGGTCTGGGTGCCGCTCAACGACCAGGCGGAGGCGGCCGGCCATCCCGACACGCATGACAAGGCCTGGACCTACCTGCAAAACACCGTCGGCGCGGCCGGCGACGAGGCAGTGCGCCACGCATTCCTCGACGCAGGTCCGCGTGCGCTGCGCTACCTGCGCGAGCGCACCGACGTGCAACTGGCCGCGCGCACCTACTCGCCCGACTACTACCCCGACCGCGAAGGCGCCGCCATGGGCGGCCGTTCGCTCGACCCCATCGAGTTCGACGGCCGGCTGCTCGGCGCGCACTTCAAGACATTGCGCGATCCCCTGCCCGAGTTCTGTGTGCTCGGGGGAATGATGGTCAACATGACCGACGTGAAGCATCTGCTCGGCGTCTGGCGCTCGTTCGCCTCATGGAAGAACGGCGTGAAGATGTTGCTGCGCTACTTTGGTGACCGCCTCAGCGGCCATCACCGTGGCACGCGGCTGCTGCTGGGCAATGCGCTTGCGGCACGGCTTTTTCACAGCGTGCTGCAGCAGGGCGTTCCGTTCTGGCTCGACACGCCGGCGCTCGGCCTGGAGACGGATGCGAACGGCACGGTCACCGGCGTGAAGCTGTGCCGCGACGGCAAGGAGATCACGGTGCATGCGCGGCGCGGCGTGGTCATCGCCACCGGCGGATTTCCATGGAATGCGGCCATGCGCGGCCAGCACTATCCAGTGCCCACCGGGCCTTATTCGATGTCGCCGCAAGACAATGCCGGCGAAGGCATCGCCATGGCGCAGCAGGCCGGCGGCGTGCTCGGCACGGGCCACGCGGGGCCGGCGCTGTGGGCGCCGGTGTCGCTGCTGACGCGGCCCGACGGCAGCGTGCTGCGTTACCCGCACCTCGTGTGGGACCGGGCCAAGCCCGGCCTCATCGCCGTCGACGCGCGCGGCGAGCGCTTCGTCAACGAAGCGACCTCGTACCACGAATTCGTGCGCGGCATGTACCGAGGGAACGACAAAGCTACCAGCATTCCCGCGCTGCTGGTGTGCGACAGCGCGTTCATGGAGAAGTGGGGCCTGGGCCTTGCATTGCCCGGCGGTCGCCCGCGCGAGCACCTCGTGCGCGCAGGATATCTCTATCGCGCCGACACGCTGGAAGACCTGGCGAAGCAGGCAGGCGTGGACCCGGCCGGCCTCGCGGGCACCGTCGCGCGCTACAACCCACTCGCCGCGCAGGGGCAGGACCCGGCCTTCGGCAAGGGCGGCGACGCCTACAACCGCTACCTCGGCGATCCCGATCACCAGCCCAATGCCTGCCTCGCGCCGGTGAAGCAGGCGCCGTTCTATGCGGTGAAGGTGTACCCCGGCGACATCGGCACAGCGCTCGGTATCCGCGCCGACGGCAACGCCCGCGCGCTCGATGCGCAGGGCGCGCCCATCGCCGGCCTCTACGTTGCGGGCAACGACATGCACTCGGTCATGGGCGGCGAATATCCTGCGCCGGGCATCACGCTCGGGCCCGCGCTAACCTTCGGCTGGGTGGCCGGCATGCACCTGGCCCGCGGCACCGTCGAACACGCCTGAAAAACACATACCTCATCATGCAAATCTTCTTCTCCCCCGCTTCCCCCTTCGTGCGCAAGTGCATGGTCGTGGCCCACGAGCTCGGCATCGCCGACCGCATCGAGAAGCTGCCCAGCGCGGCCGGTCCGGTGAAGCGCGATGCCACCATCATTCCGAAGAACCCGCTCGGCCAGGTGCCGACCTTCATCACCGACGACGGCCAGGTGCTGTTCGACAGCCGCGTGATCTGCGAGTACCTCGACGCCACGCAATCGGGCCAGCTCTTTCCCGCCGGCGGCAAGGAGCGCTGGGCGCGCCTGACCGAACTCGCGCTCGCCGACGGCATGACCGCCGCCGCATTGCTCGCCCGCTACGAGAACATGCTGCGCCCCGAGGAGCTGCGCTGGGCCGAGTGGACCGACGGTCAGCTGGCCAAGGTGCGCACCGGGCTCGAATGGCTCGAAACGGCGGCGCCTTCTTTCGGCGGCCGCGTCGACATCGGCACCATCGCCTTCGGCTGTGCGCTGGGCTACATGGACTTCCGCTTCCCCGCGGTCGACTGGCGCGCGGGTGCGCCGAACAGCGCGAAGTGGTTCGATGCGTTCAATCAGCGTGCTTCGATGCAGGCGACCTTGCCTGCGGTGTAGGGCGCGGTTCAGGGCGCACTCCCGCCGACGGGGTACCTTGCTCCGCATTCGCGGAGGGGAGTACCCGGTGGCCTGTACACGCGCCCTGAACAACGGCGCCCGAGCCCCAGCCTGTGCAAGCGCCCCGAATCCTTGGCTAAATTGCGAGCTTTGCATGAACCAAGGACCCACATGTCTTCCGAAGCACAGAAAAAAGTAGCCATCGTCACCGCCGGCGGCAGCGGCATGGGCGCGGCCGCGGCGCGCAAACTCGCGGACGACGGTTTTCGCGTCGCCATCCTCTCGTCTTCGGGCAAGGGCGAGGCGCTGGCCGCCGAACTCGGCGGCATCGGCGTGACCGGCTCCAACCAATCGAACGACGACCTCAAGCGGCTCGTGGACCGGGTGGCCGGCGAATGGGGCCGCGTCGACGTGCTAGTCAACAGCGCGGGCCATGGTCCGCGCGCGCCGATCCTCGACATCACCGACGAAGACTGGCACCGCGGCATGGACGTCTACCTGCTGAGCGCGGTGCGCCCCGCGCGGCTCGTGGCGCCGCTGATGGTGAAGCAGGGCGGGGGCACGATCATCAACATCTCGACCTTCGCCGCCTTCGAGCCCGACCCCGTGTTTCCGACCTCGGGCGTGTTCCGCGCCGGCCTCGCGGCGTTCACCAAGCTGTTCGCCGACAAGTACGCGGCGGACAACGTGCGCATGAACAACGTGCTGCCCGGCTTCATCGACAGCCTGCCCGAGAAGCCCGAGTTCCGCTCGCGCATTCCGATGGGCCGCTACGGCAAGAGCAGCGAGATCGCGGCCGTGATCGGCTTTCTCGCGTCCGAAGGCGCGGGCTACATCACGGGGCAGAACCTGCGCGTGGACGGCGGCATCACGCGCTCGGTGTGACGGCCAGCGGCCGGGTGCCCGAGGCTCTACCTACAATCGAGACCACCTGCCCGTGAGGCGCGGCCCCTGTCGCCGCGCACGGGCTGTTTTCTCCATCCATGTCTTCTCCACACAGCCGCCTGCGCACCGAGTGGTGCCCGAGCATTCCGCGCGAACTCATGGCCGGCGCCGTCGCCACCTTCGCGCTCATTCCCGAAGTCATTGCCTTCTCCTTCGTGGCTGGCGTCGATCCGGCGGTCGGGCTGTTCGCGTCTTTCATCATCGGCATCGTCATCGCCTTCACGGGCGGGCGGCCGGCCATGGTGTCGGCCGCGGCCGGCTCGGTGGCACTGGTGGCCGCGCCGCTGGTGCATGCGCACGGGCTGCAGTACCTGCTGGCGGCCGGCGTGCTGGCGGGTGCGATGCAGATCGTGTTCGGGTTGCTGCGGCTCGGCGTGCTGATGCGCTTCGTCTCCACCTCGGTGCGCACGGGTTTCGTCAACGCGCTCGCGATCCTGATCTTCGCGGCGCAGATGCCGCACTTCATTGGCGCCAACACCGCGACCTGGGCCATGGTGGGCCTGGGTCTGGCCATCATCTACCTGCTGCCGCGCATCACCACGGCCGTGCCGTCGCCGCTGGTGTGCATCGTGGTGGTGACGCTCGCCGGGCTATGGCTGGACCTGCCGCTCAAGACCGTGGCCGACCTGGGGCACTTGCCCGATGCGCTGCCGGCCCTTGCGTTCCCGTCGGTGCCGCTGACGCTCGAGACGCTGCGCATCATCGCACTGCCGGCCTTCGCCATCGCGATGGTCGGCCTGCTCGAATCGATGATGACCGCCAGCGTGGTGGACGACCTCACCGACACGCCGAGCTCCAAGAACCGCGAATGCAGCGGCCTCGGCGTGGCCAACGTGGCGGCAAGCTTCTTCGGCGGCATCGCGGGCTGCGGAATGATCGGCCAGACCGTGAGCAACGTGCGCTACGGCGGCCGCGGACGGCTGTCGACGCTGTTCGCGGGCGCGTTCCTGCTGATCCTCATGGTGCTGCTCAAGCCCTGGGTGTCGCAGGTGCCGGTGGCGGCGCTGGTCGCGATCATGGTGATGGTCTCGGCCTCGACTTTCGACTGGGGTTCGCTGCGCGCGCTGGTGCGCCATCCGCGCATGTCGAGCGCGGTGATGCTCGCGACGGTGGCCGTTACCGTCGCCACCGACAACCTGGCCGCGGGCGTGGCCACCGGCGTGATGCTCAGCGGCGTGTTCTTCACCTTCAAGGTGGCGCGGCTGCTGCACGTGCACCAGGAAACCGGCGAAGGCGGCGCGCGGGTCTACCGCGTCACGGGCCAGGTGTTCTTCGCCTCGGCCGACATGCTGGTGGATGCCTTCGACGTGCGCGAGATCGACGGCGCGCCGGTGCACATCGACGTGTCGCAAGCCCATCTCTGGGACGTGACCGCGGTGGCCGCGCTCAACAAGGTGGTCGAGCGTCTGCGCAAGCACGGCAGCGTGGTGGAGGTCGCCGGGCTCAACCAGGCCAGCCGCGACCTGATCCTGCGGCTCGACGCTGCGCCCGAATGAGCTAGGTGATTTTCCTCATGAGCCGGGTGGTGCCTTGCATCTAGCCTTTCCAGTTCCCGTCGGATGTCCGATGGAGCGGAAAGGGTTCCATGAAAATTCCCGCCCCGGTGCTGAAGAACATGCACCGCACCATCGAGTCCTACGAAGCGTCCGCCCGCGAATACAACGCGATCATCGCGGGCCACCGGCCACCCGAGATCGAGGATGCGCTGCGCCGGATGATGCAACTCGTGCCCGCCGGCGGCGCCGTGCTCGAGATCGGTTCCGGTTCGGGGCAGGACGCCGACTTCGTCGAGGCCCTGGGCGGGGTCGTCAGGCGCACCGATGCGGTTCAGGCGTTTCTCGATCTGCAGGCGGAGCGCGGCAAGAAGGGCGAGCTGCTCAACGTCGTCACGGATGCGCTGGGCGGACCCTACAGCGCGATCCTCGCGATGTGCGTGCTGATCCATGTCGATCGCGCGCAGATCGCTCCGGTCCTGCGCAAGGTGTTCGACGCACTCGAGCCCGGCGGGGTTTTCCTGGCGGCCATGCGCATCGGCGAAGGCGAGACGAACGGCGACTACCAGACCGTGTACTGGGCGAAGGACCGGTTCGCCGAAGCGCTTGCAGCGGCGGGCCTGCGCACGCGCTGGGACAGCCAGTGGATCGGCCGCGACAACGTGACGTGGGCCAACTTCCTGGCGTGCCGTCCGCTGTAGCGAACCGAGACCTACACGCCCAGGTAGCGCGTCCAGAGCGACCGGTCGGCATCGAGCGCGGCCGAATCGCCCTGCCACACCACGCGCCCGCGTTCGAGGATCACATGGCGGTCGGCCAGCGGCAGCAGGCGCTGCACGTACTTGTCGACCACCAGGATCGCTTCGCCCTCGGCCTTGAGCGTGGCGATGCAGTGCCAGATCTCCTCGCGGATCACCGGGGCGAGGCCCTCGGTGGCTTCGTCGAGGATCAAGAGGCGCGGATGCGTGGACAGCGCCCGCGCAATCGCCAGCATCTGCTGCTCGCCGCCCGAGAGCTGGTTGCCCGCGTTGGCCTTGCGTTCCGCGAGGCGCGGGAACAGGCCGTAGAGCGCCTCGACCGTCCAGCGCGGCGCGCTGCCCGGACGCGGCCGCGCGAACGCGCGCAGGTGCTCTTCGACGCTGAGATTCGGGAACACGTGCCGCCCCTCGGGCACGATGGCCACGCCGCGCCGGGCGATGGCATCGGGCTTGTGGCCGCCGATGGCGTCGCTGCCGAAATGCACGCTGCCGCGCATCGGCGCCAGCGTGCCGGTCAGCACCTTCAGCAGCGTGCTCTTGCCCATGCCGTTGCGGCCCAGCAGCGCGAGCACTTCGCCCGCGCCGATGGTGAGGTCGATGCCGAACAGCACCTGGCTCGCGCCGTAGCCGGCCTCGATGGATTTCGCTTCGAGCAAGGCCTTGGTCGTTCTCGTCGTCGCGCTCATGCGTGTCCCTCTGCTTCCGTACCGAGGTACACCGCCTGCACATCGGGATGCCCGCGCACTTCGTCGGCCGTGCCGCTCATCAGCACGCGCCCCTGCACCAGCACCGTGAGCCGGTCGGCCAGGCGGAACACCGCGTCCATGTCGTGCTCGATCAGCAGGATCGCCATCGATTCGCGCAGCGATTCGATCAGGTCCACCATGCGCGCCGACTCGTCCGGGCCCATGCCGGCCATCGGCTCGTCGAGCAGCAGCAGCTTGGGTTCGGCCGCGAGCGCCAGCGCCACGTCGAGCGCGCGCTGCGCGCCGTGCGGTAGCGTGCCCGCGATGCGGTGGCGTTCGCTGCCGAGGCCCACGCGGTCGGCCAGCGCCACGGCGCGTTCCACCAGGCCGCGTTCCGTCGCGCGTGGTGCCATGAAGCGCAGGCTGCTGCCCGCATGGGCCTGCGCCGCGAGCATGAGGTTGTCGTGCACCGTTTCCTTGGCGAACACGCGCGTCACCTGGAAGCAGCGCGACATGCCGGCTGCCACGCGCTGGTGGTCCTTGAAGCCGGTGATGTCCTTCTCGTCGAGCAGGATGCGCCCGGCATCGGCCTTGAGCAGCCCGGTGATCAGGTTGACCAGCGTGGTCTTGCCCGCGCCGTTCGGCCCGATCAGCGCATGCACTTCGCCGCGCTCCACGGTGAGGTTCACATGGTCGGTTGCGAGCAAGCCGCCGAAGCGCTTGACCAACCCTTCGATCCTGAAAAGGCTCATGGTGTTGCCTTGCTCCCTCGCCCCTCTGGGGAGAGGGTGGGGGTGAGGGGCAGGCGGCGCCGATAAAGAGCAGCAAGCCCCTTCGGTGCCCACAGCGCGACAGCGATCAACAGCAGCCCGAGCGGCATGTGCCAATGCTCCGTGTGCTGCTTCAGCGCTTCCTCGAGCACCAGCCAGACCACGGCGCCGACAGGCCCGCCCCAGCTGCGCCCGAGCCCGCCGATCACCACCATCACCAGCAGCGTGGCCGACTGCGTCCAGTGCATCGTCGCCGGGCTCACGAAACCATTGCCGCCCGCGAGCAGCGCGCCGGCCAGCCCCGCGATGGCGCCGGCGATCGCAAACGCCACGAGCTGCAGCTTGAACACCGGGTAGCCCAGCGCCCGCATGCGTGTCTCGTTGTCGCGGATGCCCATGAGCGCATGGCCGAAGCGCGATTGCGTCGCGCGGTGCAGCCACCAGAGCGCGAGCGCCACGATGACCAGCACCACCCAGTAGAAGTTCGATTCGTTGCCCAGGTCGAGCCCTGGCAGCAAACCGGGCCGGCTCATCAGCGTGTAGCCGTCGTCGCCGCCATAGCGCCGCAGCGACACCACCACGAAGTACAGCATCTGCGCAAAGGCCAGCGTGGTCATGATGAAGTACACGCCGCGCGTGCGCAGCGCCACCGTGCCGATCAGCGCCGCGACCAGGCCGGCGACGAGCGCGGCCGCGGGCCACATCACCCAGGCCGACACCACGCCCGCATCGCTGAGCGCCACCACCGTGTAGGCGCCCATGCCGATGAAGCCCGCATGCCCGAGCGCCACCATGCCGCCGAAGCCGAGGATGAAATTGAGGCTGGCCGCGGCCAGCGCCACCACGAGCACGCGCCGCACGAATCCGATGTAGAAATCGAGCCCGAACAAGGGCGCGACCAGCGGAAAGGCCGCGAGAAGCAGGAGGAGCAGCCCGAGGCCGAGAGAGCGTGAGGACGATTTCATGACCGGGCCGAGAAGAGGCCCGAAGGCCGGAAGATCAGGACGATCACCATCAGCGCGTACATCGCGACTTCGGCGAACAGCGGTCCCAGGTCGGCCGCGGTGGCCGGCGGCAGCGTGGCGCGCAGAAGCATCGGCACGAAGGCGCGGCCGATGGTGTCGACCACGCCCACCATCAGTGCGGCCACGAAGGCGCCGCGCACCGAACCGATGCCGCCGATCACCAGCACCACCAGCGCCGGGATCAGGATGGCCTCGCCCATGCCCACCTGCACCGCGACGATCGGCCCCATCAGCGCGCCGGCCAGCGCGGCCAGCGCCGCGCCGAGCAGGAACACGCCGTTGAAGATGCGGCCCACGCGCACCCCCATCAGCTCGGCCATCGGCCGGTCGGACGCGCCCGCGCGCACCCGCATGCCGATGCGCGTGTGGTTGACCAGGAGGTAGAGCGCGAGCGCCACCAGCAGCCCGCCGGCGAGGATCACGAGCCGGTAGGACGGGTAGGGCAGGCCGTCCACCAGCTCGATCGGCCCCGACAGCGCGGCCGGCGTCGGCGCCATCACCGGCGACGGGCCCCAGGCCATCTTGACGATGTCGTCGGCCACCAGGATCACCCCGAAGGTGGCCAGCACCTGCGCGAGGTGGTCGCGCGTGTAGAGGCGCCGCATCAGCAGCACTTCCAGAAGCAGCGCCACCACCACGGTGACCGCCACCGCGATGACGATGGCCGCCGTGAACGAACCGGTGCGCGTGTGCGCCTCGGCCGCCACGTACGCGCCCGACATGAAGAGCGAGCCATGCGCGAGGTTCAGCACATCCATGATGCCGAACACCAGCGTCAGCCCCGCCGCCAGCAGGAACAGCATCAGCCCGTAGCCGAGGCCGTTGAGCAGCTGCTCGAGAACGAGGATGCCGCTCACTTGAGGGGACACTTGTCGGCGTACGAGTCGCCGTAGTTCGTGAGAACCGTGTTGATCAGCTTGTTCGTGACCTTGCCCTGCGCGTCCTTGCCGATCACGCGCAGGTAGAAGTTCTCGACCGGATAGTGGTTGTTCGCGTACTTGAAGCTGCCGCGCGTCGATGCGTAGTTGGCCTTCTTCAGCGCGGCGACCACGGCTTCGCGGTTCTGGGCGTTGCCTCCCGATTGCTTCACGGCCGCGTCCATCGCCAGGATCGCGTCATAGGCCTGCGCCGCATACACCGACGGATAGCGGCCGTTGTATTCCTTGCGGAACGCGGCCACGAAGGCCTTGTTGGCGGCGTTGTCGAGGTCGTGCGCCCAGTGCGAGGTGTTGAACAGGCCGAGCATCGGCTCGCCCACCGCGCCGATCACGTCCTCGTCGGCCGAGAAGCCGCTGGTCACGAGCGTGATGTCCTTCGACAGGCCCGCGCCCACGAACTGCTTGATGAAGTTGATGCCCATCGCGCCGGGCAGGAAGAAGTAGATCGAGTCGGGCTTCGCCGCGCGCAGCTGCGCGAGTTCGGCGGCGTAGTCGATCTGACCGAGCTTGGTGTAGAGCTCGTCGGCCACCTGGCCCTTGAACTGGCGCTTGAAGCCGCCCAGCGCATCCTTGCCCGCCGGGTAGTTGGGGGCGATCAGCACGGTCTTCTTGAAGCCGCGGTCCTGCGCGAACTTGCCGGCGGCCTCGTGGAACTGGTCGTTCTGGTAGGCGGTGCCGAAGAAGTAGGCATTGCACTGCGCGCCCGCGAACTGGCTCGGGCCGGCATTGGCCGAGAGGTACGGCACCTTGGCGTTGAACAGCGTCGGGCCCACGGCCAGCGCGACGTTGGAGCCGATCGGGCCGCTGAAGATGTCGATCTTGTCGCGCTGGATCATGCGGTCGACCAGCTGCTTGGCCTGGTCGGGGCTGCCGGCCATGTCGGCCTGCACGAACTCCACGTCCTGCCCGCCGAGCTTGCCGCCCAGCTGCTTGATGCCGAGCGCGAAGCCGTCGCGCGCCTCGGCGCCCAATGCCGCGAACGGGCCCGAGATGTCGAGCGCCAGGCCCACCTTCACGGGCGCGGCCATGGCCGATGCCGCGCCACCAAGGGCTGCACCGCAGAGCAGCAGCGAAAGCAGGGTGCGCGGCAGCGCGGGCGACTTCGGGGACGGGTGGCTCATGGATTCTCCGGCAGAGGAAGGGTGAAACGACGCCCCGGCACTGCGCCATGCAGCACCGAAGACATCGAACCGTTGATAGCTAAATACTTTAACCATAAACAATTCGATGTCAACGGTGCTAGCACGAATGGTGCCAGTGGTTCGTGTCACTTCCTGGTGCGCGGGGTCCGTTTTCCGTAGGCCCTTTCCCGGATTCAGCCGAAGGGATTGGCGGTTGCAAACCACAGGCCGATGCCGGTGGCGATGATGAATGCGCCGTCGGTCACGCCCGCGACCAGGAAGAACTTGGTCTGCAGCGTGTCGACCAGCTCGGGCTGGCGCGCGGTGCTTTCGAGAAACTTCTGGCCGACCAGCCCGATGCCCAGGCAGGAGCCGAGCGCTGCCACGCCGATGAGCAGGGCGACTGCGAGGGGAAGGATGTTGAAGCCGGTCATGGTGTTTTCTCCTGTGGTTGATCGATGGAGGTACTTTCCCAGAGTGGGTGCGTGCGGTCGATGACCTGGGAGGTCATGCTTGGGGTGAAAACGGCGACCGTAGGAGCGGCCCCGCCGGGCCGCTGCTTGTGGATGGTGGGCGCGATCCCGCCGACGGGGTGCCTTGCTCCGCGAATGTCCCCCGCCTTCGGCTCCTCCTTTATTTCGCTGCGCAAGGCACCCCATCGGCGTGATCGTTATCAGAGCGGTCGCTGATCAGCGATACACCGGCAGCGCGCCCTGGACAACAGCGCCCTGAACCAGAGCGCCCCGAAACAAGAGTAAGCCCTAAGGCAGCCCTAAGGCAGCCCTAAGGCAGCTGCGTCCAGTTCTGGTTGTTGCCCCCATTGCAGGTCCACGTGATCAGCGCCGTGTCCTGCGTCGTCGAGCCATTGGGCACGTCGAGGCACGAGCCCGAGCCGCGGTTGCGGAGGGTGCCGCCGACCAGGCTCCACTGCGCCGTGCTGCCCGCCGTGCATGCCAGCTGCACCACCGGCGCGTTGGTCGTCGCGGTGCCGTTCTGCGCCAGGCACAGGCCGCTGTGCTCGGCCACGAGCTGCACATAGCCGCCGGTGATCGACGTCACCGTGAACTTCTCGTTGCTCGCGGTGCCGCAGGGCCACTGCACCGCCACGGTGCCGCTTGCGGTCGCCCCGCCCTTGATGTTCACGCACATCGTCGGGTTGAGGTCCGAGCGGATCCGCGTGACCACCGCCGGGGCCGTGTCCAGCGAGCGCACGTACTCGCGCAGCGCCACCACATCCGGCGCCGGCAGGCTCGATGCATTGCCGTGGCCGCTGTTCAGCACGTCCTGCAAGGTGGCCGCCTGCCCGTTGTGGAAGAAGGCGGTGGTGTTCCAGGTGCCCGAGAGCGTCGGCGTGTCGAAGCCCAGGCCCGCCAGCGGCTGGTTGATGCCCTTGCCGGAGGAGAGCTGGATCGTGCCCACGTCGTGCCGCAGACCGTCGCGGAAAGTGCCTCCGGTGTGGCAGGTGGCGCACTGTGCCGTGTTGAACACCGTCTGGCCTCGCACCGCTTCGACGCTCAGGCTGCCGTCCGCCGCACGCGCCGGGCTGCGCATGTACTTGTTCAGCGAACTCAGGTAGGCCGCGAGATCGTCGAGTTGTGCACTCTTGCCGGCCTTGGGCGCGCCCAAGGGGTCGGCCGTGGCGGCGAAATCCGCATTCGTCAGGAAGCCGGTGCCGCCGAATTCGTTGCGGATGTCATTCTCGAAGTCCTGCACTTCGTCGAAGTTGGCGGTCCAGTGCATCTTGCCGTGGCCCGCGCCGCGCCGGCCCATGAGGCTGATGGTGCGGCGCAAGCCTTCGCCGCGCTGCGTGAAGTCCCACACCATGCCGTCGTCGCCGGCGTCCGCGTGGCAGCTCGCGCAGGAGATGTAGTTGTCCTTGCTCATGCGCCGGTCGGACGCGTTGTAGAACACCTGCTTGCCGCGCAAGGCCGCGGCCGCCATGGGCTCCTGCGCCACCGTCGAGACGTTCTGGAGAAAGATCGCGGCGGCGGATTCCGACGACAGCACCGAGGCCACGTCGTGCACCGACACCGAGCGCGCGAGAAAGTTGTTGACGAACAGCCGCTTGCGCGCTGCGTCCAGGTAGAGGCCGTGCGGCGCGCTGCTCGCGTTGATCTCGCCGCGCACCGCCCGGCTGTACGGGTCGACGATGGCGACGCGGTTGCCTTCCATCTGCGCCACGAAGAGGTAGTCCCCGGGCGGAGAGAACAGCGCCGCGCGCGCCGGTGCGCGGTCGTCGAAGTCGATCTGCTCGTCGAACACTTCTGCGGCCGCCTGCAGGTCGACCTGCGAGAGGATGGAGCGCACGCTCTGGTCGTGCGTCAGGTCCACACCGTCACGGAAGCGGCCGCGCACGATGTTGTCCTTCTTCGAAGGCAGCACCGCGCGCCTGCCGTCGGGCGAGATCACCACTTGGCTCAGGTAGTTGGCCACGCCGCGCGCGCGGCTCTCGGTGTCCACCGTGGTGGTGTCCACCGGCAGCGCGATCGTGGGCATCGCGCTCATGCTCTGCAGGTTCACCTTGTGCAGCTGGCCGCCCGTCATCCTTGACTTGAAGCGGGTGACGTAGGCCACCTGCGCGTCGGAGCTCACGGCAATGCCGCGCAGGCTGCCTTCGAGGGCGACCGCGCCGGTGGTGGTGCCGTTGCTCGGGTCGAAACTCATCAGCACCGACTTGCTCTCCAGCGTCAGCAGGCCCTTCGCGCCGTCAGGCGTGAAGGCCACGCCGTAGGGGCCGCTGCCGTAGGCCAGCGGCACGGTGGCCGAGAGGCTGCCGTCGGCCGCGCTGAGCGCCACCAGCTTGTCCTCGCCCTGCACCGTGACCCAGATGCGCCCATCGGGGCCCACGGCCAGCGTCTTCGGCTCGTCGCCCACGCGTACTTCCCAGCGCTTTGCCAGGGTCTGCGCATCGATGGCGGCGACCGTGCCGCTGTCGGGGTTGAGCGAGTAGACCGAATTCGCATCGCCTGCGATGTTGGTCGTGTGCGTGGGCGCCCGCGCCGTGACCGGGACGATCACCGTGAGGTTGTAGGTGTAGAAGGTCTCGCGGCCGCTCGCGTCGCGCACCGTCAGCGTCACGGTGTAGTGCCCCGGCCGTGTGTAGGTATAGGTGTAGCGCGGCTGGGTGGAGTAGGCCGTTTGCGTGCCGTCACCGAAGTTCCAGCGGAACTGCGCGCCGCTGCTGCCGAGCGTGGCCGGGTCGAAGACCAGCTGGCCGTTGACGATCTTCGGCCCGCCGCCAATGCCCGGGTCGCCGATGATGGCCTGCCCACGCAGCGTGCCCACCTCGCTGTCGGTGAGCACGCGGCCGTAGACGCGCACCTCCGCCAGCGTGCCCTTGAAGAGCGCAGCGTTGCCCTGGATCTGGCCCAGCACCTGGAACTTGTTCGACAGGCCCTTGTTGCCCGTGAGCCCGGTGGACGTGGTCTTCACGCCATCGACGTATACCGCCTGCGCACCCGAGGCGGCGTCGCGCGTCAACACCACGTGGTGCCAGCTGCCGTCGTTCACCACCGCCGTGGAGGTGGTGCCGGCGTCATTGCCCACCGACAGCTTGATGCGCCCGTTGCCGTCGAGCCAGCCCCAGAACACGTCGTCCGCGCCGCCCGACTGGTCGCGCCCGAAGATGCCGGGCGCGGTCCAGGAGTTCGGGCCGCCCGCCTGCGTGGTCTTCATGTAGAAGCTCAGCGAGGCGGTGCCGCCGAGCACGGTGGCCACCGAATCGTTCTTCAGCGGCACACCGGCGGTGCGGTTCGCGAAGCTCATGCCGATGCTTTCGAACGCGTCGCCCGAGACCGGCGTGCCGTTGTTGTTGCCGATCTGGTCGGAGAGGTTGCCCGCCAGCGTCCAGTAGTGCATCAGGTTGATGTCGGTCGCGTTGCCGGTGTTGAAGGTCGACTTGTAGTCCGCGCCGATGGCGTTGCCCGCATAGTCCTTCACGCCGTTGGCGGGCAGGAACACTTCATAGCTGGTGCCCGGCGACAGCGGCTGCTCGGGGTGGAAGTTGATGATGCCCAGCTGCACGCTGTAGGTGCCCGCCAGCGTGTTGCCGCCCACCGCCCGCACGATGAAGGTGTTGGCGTTGACGCTCTCGGGCCGGATGCTGTCGGTCATGCCCAGGCCGATGCGCGAGGTCAGCGCCTGCTGCTTCGCGCCGTTGGCCGGCGAAACCTGTTTCACTTCAGGTCTGGTGGTGTCGGGGTCCACCGCATGCACGACGAAGCCGCTGCCCGAGCCGTGGTCGTTGCCCACGAAGACGAGGTTGCCGAACATCGCGACCTGGCCGTTGTCCGAATGCGAGAAGTTCGGGTCGTCCTCGCGCAGGATGCTGCCGCGGCCCACCTCCACGTGATTGAGCGGATTGCTCACGTCGACCTTGTGGATGCGCGTTTGCGCGCCCTGGATCACATAGTTGTCCTGCGTGGCGCAATACAGCTGTTCGTCGATGACCAGCCGGTTGTCCTCGGCCACGAAGCGCGAGCGGTCGCTCAGGTCGTAGCTGTACATCCTGGCGCCGCTGCCGCGCGTCGAGGCGTGCAGGTTCCTGCCGTCGAAGCAGGTGGCGTAGTAGAACGGCGTGGTGCCCACGATGGAATCGAGCACCTTGGGGTTGAGCGGATCGGAGATATCCAGGCTCGCGAATCCGCCGTTGCTTTCCATCGCGGTCAGCACCATGTGGTTGCCCATGGTGAAGATCGGACCGATCCGGAAGTTGCCGAGTTCGCCCGTGGGCACCGGGTTGGGCTTGCCGGCGCCGCGGTTCGCAACCACGGCGTTCACGGGGTCCCCGGCATCGACGATGAAGATGCCGCGGCCCGCCGAGGCCACGTACAGGTAGGGCGCCTGCCACCAGAGCTGCCAGCTGACGTCTTCGTAGTCGCCGGCGTTGACGCCGGGCAGCGCCAGCTTCTTCACCTGCTTGATGTCATTGATGTCGGTGAAGTCCCAGAACTCGACGCCGTAGATGCTGGGCAACACCACGTACGTCTTGCCGCCGATCTTCGCTGTGCCGAAGGAGTGCGTTTCGCGGAACTCCTTGGTGCGGGCCTCGGGTTCGTAGATCTTCTTGACCAGCTGGATCTGGCGCGGGTTCGACACGTCGTACAGCAGGAAGCCCCCCGGGCCCAGGCCGCTGTCCGGCGCGAAGGAAGTGAGGAAGTAGCCGTTGACCATGATGCCCGCGTTCATGCCGTAGTCCTTGCGGCCCGGGTACGTGGCGGGCACCTCGCGCGACTCGTAGGCGCTGCTGTGCGCCGGATCGAGCGGGTGCGCGAGGCTCGTGATCATCGACACCGGCTTGAAGAGTTCCGCCGATGTATAGGTGAGATTGCCCAGGCCCGGCCCCTGCAGCGGGAGCGGGTCGGCGACGGCTTCGGCTGCGGCCGTTGCCATGTTGTTGAGGGTCGTCATCGGACTGACCCCGGTGATGGCCGCATGCGTCAGCAATGTGACGAGCGGGGCCAGGAACGCCATCAGGAAATACCGGATCTTCATCGTCGCCTCCAGGTTGTTAGAAGTTCGCAGGGCAACCCATTGCTCGATCCCTCTCCAGTGCGCGCGCAGGACGCACCCCGGCAGGCGACGGGTGCATCGCCTGCCGTGCTGACTTTTTTTGTTTTTGCGCCGGCGCTTTTCCTTGCCTTACTTCGCGCCGCCCGATTCGTAGAGCGCCCAGGCCGCCTCGGCGCTCGCGCCGCGGTGGATCATGGCCATCAGCGCACTCACCACCGCCGAGGGGTTGGCATGCTGGTAGACGTTGCGCCCGTACACCATGCCGACGGCGCCCTGGTCCATCAGGACGCGCGAGCGCGCGAACACCTGCTGCAGGTCTTCGCGCCCGCCGCCGCGCACGAGCACGGGGCAGCGCGCGGCCTGCACCACGCGGTGGAAATCTTTCGGATCGCTGGTCGGATCGGCCTTGACGATGTCGGCGCCCATCTCGCGTGCAAGGCGCACCAGCGTGACGATTTTTTCGGCATCGCCGTCGACCATGTAGCCGCCCTGCTCGCTGTGCGGGCGCATCACGAGCGGTTCGATCATCAGCGGCATGCCGTAGCGGTCGCAGTCGGCGCGCACGCGTGCGATGTTCTGCACGCACTGGCGGAACAGGTCGGGCTCGTTCGGCAGCATGAACAGGTTCACCACCACGCAGGCCGCATCGCGCTGGATCGCGGGCAGCACCGGATCGTGCTCGTTCTGCAGCACGGCCCACATCACGCGGTGCGCGGTGGCGTTGTAGGGGTTGCCCATGTCGATGCGCATCACGAGCGCTGGCTTGTCGCGGCCCGGGCGATCCTGCAGCAGGTCGGACTGGCCGTAGTTGAGCTGGATGGCGTCGGGCCCGGCGGCCACGAGCCTGTCGATGACCTGGGGCATGTCTTCGAGCCCGTTGAGGAACGAGGGCTCGTTGCACACGCCATGGTCGAGTGCGATGTCCAGGCAGCGGCCGTTGTTCAGCAGCCGGTTGAGCCGCGCTGTCTTGTCTTTCGACATGGGAAGGAACTCCTTGTTGGGATCGGAATTGAAGGGGGTGTCAGGCGAGGTTGCCGAGATGGTGTTTCGCCGCACCGTCGATCAGCTGCAGGGCGTCCTGGCCCAGCTCGACCGCGCCGGCGCCGGCGTTCTCGATCGCCTGCTGCCGCACGCGCGCGCCGCACAGCGCCACCGAAATGGTGCCGCGTGCAATGGTCCAGGCGATCATCAACTGGCCGAAAGAACAGCCGAGCCGCGCCCGCAGCGGCTCGAGCTCCTCGAAGAAGGCCTTGAGCTTCGAACGGTTGGCCTCGCCGAAGCGCGGGTTGGTGGCGCGCTGGTCGTCGCCCTTGAACTCGCGTCCGGGGTCGATCGGGCCGGCGAGCAGGCCCAGCGCCAGCGACGAATAGCCCAGCACCGCCACGCCGTGCTCGCTGCACAAGGGCGCCAGTGTCTGCTCGATCTCGCGGTCGATCAGGCTGTAGCGCTCCTGCGCTGCATCGACCGGGCCATGGCGCAGATATTCGGCGAGCGTCTCGGGGCTCACGTTGCTCACGCCGATGGCGCGGATCTTTCCCTGCTTCTTGAGCGCGAGCAGCGCATCCATGGTCTCGGCCACGGGCGTGGTGCTGTCCTGCCAGTGCGTGATGTAGAGGTCGATGTAGTCGGTCTGCAGGCGCTTCAGGCTCTCGTCGCATTCATGGAAGATCGACTCGCGGCCGAGGTAGCGGTACACGGGGTGGCCGTCTTCCTCGAAGAAGTGCGTGCCCTTTTGCGTGTGCCACACCAGGCCGCACTTGGTCGCGATCACGGCCTCGTGGCGGCGTCCCTTGAGCGCGGTGCCCACGATGCTTTCGGAGCGCCCCAGGCCGTAGGCCGGCGCGGTGTCGATCAGGTTCACGCCCGCGTCCAGCGAAGCCTGGATGGCGACCACGGCCGCGGCATTGTCGCCGCCGCCCCACATCCATCCGCCCATCGCCCAGGTGCCCAGGCCGATGGCCGAGCATTCGATGCCCGACGGGCCCAGCGTTGTCTTCTTCATCATCGTCATCGCGTTGTCTTTCTCGTGTTCAGGAGGTGGTCGATGGTCACGGCCGCGAGCAGGATCAGGCCCTTGATCACGTCCTGCCAGTAGGGCGACACGTCGAGCAGGATCAGCGAGCTGGTCACCACCGACAGCAGCGCCAGGCCGAGCACCGCGCCCAGCACCGTGCCCGATCCGCCCTTGAGGCTCGCGCCGCCGATCACCGCGGCGGCAATCACGTTGAGCTCCATGCCCACGCCGAAGGTGGGCGTGGCGGCGCCGAAGCGGGCCGTGTAGATCACGCCGGCCAGGCCCGCCGATGCGGAGCACAGCACCGTGACCCAGAATTTCACGCGGCCCACGCGAATGCCCGAGTACAGCGCGGCCTTCTCGTTGCTGCCGGTGTAGAACACGCGCCGCAGCAAGGTCGAGCGGCGCAGCACGAAGTCGCTCACGACCACGATCGCCACGAAGATCAGGATGACGGCAGGAATGCCGAACAGCGTGCCCTGCCCGATGAACTTGAACTCGGCCGGCAGCGAGAACAGCGACTGCGGCGTGCCCTGCGTGAGCGCCAGGCACAGCCCGCGCACGATCACCATGAAGGCCAGAGAGGCGATGAAATGGTTCAGCCCGATGCGCGTGACGCAGCCGCCGATCATCGCGCCGACGAGCCCGCTCGCACCGATGGCCACCAGGCTCGCGATCCATGGGTCCACGCCCATCAGGAACAGCTTGCCCGTGACCACCATCGCGAAGCAGACCACCGAGCCCACCGACAGGTCGATGCCGCCGACGATCAGCAGAATGGTCATGCCCACCACCACGATGCCTTCGATCGAGAAGGACAACAGCATGGCGCGCACGTTGTCCCAGGTGAGGAAGTAGGGCGATGCGAAGCTCATCGCCACGCACAGCACCGCAATGATCAGCAGCAGGCCCATCTCGCGCATGCTCGTGAGCTTGTTGGCGGGTTTCACGGGGCCGCCTCCCGATGGGCGCGGTGCAAGGCCCGCATCGAGTTGTGCCGGGTAGTTCATGCCATCTCCTGTTCGCAGAGTCCGGAGGCCAGCCGCAGCAGGGCTTCCTCCGTCATTTCGTTGGAATTCAATTCGCCGGCCAGCCTTCCGTCGCGGATCACCAGTGCCCGGTCGCACAGGCCGATGATCTCGGGCAGCTCCGAAGAAATCACGATCACGCCCACGCCCTGGTTCGCGAGCTCGCGCAGGATGTGGTGGATCTCCGACTTGGCGCCCACGTCCACGCCGCGCGTGGGCTCGTCCATCAGCAGCACCATGGGGTTGGTGGCCAGCAGCTTGGCAATCGCCACCTTCTGCTGGTTGCCGCCCGACAGGCTCGACACCTCGATCGCCACGCCGTCCGACTTGAGGTTGAGCTTGGCGCCCAGCTCCCGGGCCAGGCGGTGTTCGGCCGAGCGCTGCAGCAGGCCCCAGCCGGAACTCACGCGCCGCAGCGCCATCGACGAGATGTTCTGCGCGATCGGCAGGTCGAGAAAAACACCCGCCGCCTTGCGGTCTTCGCTGAGATAGGCGATGCCTTCGCGCAGCGCGTCGCTGTACGTGCGGATCGCGAGCGCCTTGCCGTGCAGGCGCACCGTGCCGCGCGTGGCGGTGCGCAGGCCGCACACGGTCTCCGCCAGTTCGCTGCGGCCGGCGCCCATCAGCCCGGCAATGCCGAGGATCTCGCCGCGTTTCAGCGCAAACGAGATGCCGTGCACGCGCTCGCCGTCGGCGATGTCGTTCACTTCGAACACCGGGCCGGACGATTCGGTGGCCTCTTGCTTCGGCGGGTAGTAGTTGCCGAGGTCGCGCCCCACCATGCGGCGGACCAGCTCGTCCGCGGTCAGGCCGGCCAGCGGTCCGCAGTGCACGTTGCGCCCGTCGCGCAGCACGGTGACCCGGTCGCCGTGCGTGAAGATCTCCGCCATGCGGTGGCTGATGTAGATGATGCCGATGCCCTGCGCCTTCAGGTCGTGCAGTACGCGGAAGAGGGCGGCCGACTCGTTGTCGGTGAGCGCGGCCGTGGGCTCGTCGAGGATCAGCACCTTGCAGTCCAGCGTGAGCGCCTTGGCAATCTCCACCAGCTGCTGGCTCGAGATGCTCAGCTCGCGCACGGGCGTGGCGGGAGCTATGTCCTGCCCGAGCCGCGCCAGCACCTTGGCGGCGCGCGCATTCAGGCTGGCGTAGTTCATCCAGGCCTGCTTGCCGGCGTTGATCTCCGGCATGAAGATGTTCTCGGCCACCGTGGCGTCGGCGCACAGCGCGATCTCCTGGTGCACCAGGCCGATGCCCAGGCGCATCGCATGCGCCGGGCCGTCGATCACCACCTTCGCGCCGTTGAGCAGGATGTCGCCCTCGTCGGGGCGGTGGATGCCGTCGATGATGTTCATCAGCGTCGACTTCCCCGCGCCGTTCTCGCCGCACAGCGCGTGGATCTCGCCCGCGTGCAGCGAGAAGTCCACGCCCGAGAGCGCGCGCGAAGCGCCGAAGCGCTTGCTGATGCCGCGCAGTTCGAGCAGTGCGCTCACTCTCCAATTCCCTTGGTGCCGCGGCGCGCGAGGTATTTGTCCCAGTAGAAGTCGTCCGCGTTGGCCTTGCTGACCACCGACAGGCCGTTGTCCAGGAACGGCACCGACATGGGATTGGTGCCGTTGCGCTTGGCGTCGTTCATCGGATCGATGAGCTGCGGGTTCTTGGCCAAGAACAGCATCATCATGCCCATGTAGCCCTGCATGCCCTGGTTGGGGTTGATGGCGCCGAACACGTCGCCGGCCTTGATCATGTCGAGGATCTTGGCGTTCACGTCGCAGCACATCACGCGGATGTTCTTCTTCGATTCGATCTTGGCCTGCGCGGCACCCAGGGCCGAGTTGGCCTCGGGCATGAACAGCGCACCCAGGTTCGGGTTGGCCTGCGCCAGGCTCAGCACCGCCTGGTAGGCCTTGCTCGGGTCCTGGTTGCTGGCGGCGCGGCCGACCAGCTTCATGCCCGCGTGCTTGGTCTTCATGCGGTTGACGAAGGCCGCGATGCGGCGGTCGTGGTTGTCCTGGCCGGGGTTCTCGAGCACTGCGTATTCGCCCTTGCCGCCCAGCGCCGCTGCGATCGCGTCGGCCGCCTGCGTGCCCTCGCGGTCGTTGTCCGAGGTGACGAAGGAGGCGCGCTTGGAGTTGGGCGAGTCGGCCGCGAAGGTCACGACCGGGATGCCCATGGCCACCGCCCGGTTGATCGGCTCGATGAACGGGTCCGGGTTCATCGGGTGCAGCAGGATGCCCGCGGGCTTGCGCGCCAGCTCCTGCTCGAACGAGGCCAGCTGCTTGTTGACGTCGTACTCGGGCGTGCCGGTATAGCGCGTGCGCACGCCCAGCGTGCGGCCGAGCTGCTTCATCATTTCGTAGACCGGAAACCAGTATTCGACGCCCGACACCATCACGTTCATCACGTAGACGTCGCTGGCGTTGCCGCGCAATCCGGTGGTGGCGGCCGTGGGGGTGGACTGCGCAAATGCGCTGGTGCCGGCCAGGCCGATACCGGCGGCCGCAGCGGACTTCAGGAAATTTCGCCTCATTCTTTGTCTCCTCGCGTTGACTGGCAGAGCTTGCGACCTGCCTTGGGGGAGCAGATCTTTGGGACCTCATTGTCACGACAGCTGTTATGACAGGTAGAATGTAATCGCGGGTCGTTCGCCGCGATAACTAGGGGAAACTCTACTGGCAAGCTGCTTTCAACTCGCCGAAGCTGTTATGACATGAAGTCACACATATTGATCGGCGTCGACATGGGCTCGAGCAGCCTGAAAGCGCTGGCCCTCGAAACCGGCAGCGGCCGTACCGTCGCCTTGTCCCGCATGCCCTTGCCGCACGACCGGCTGCCCGGCGGAGGCTGCGAGGTGGGTGCGCCCGCGATCCGCGCCGCGCTGACCCGGGTGCTGCAGGACATCGCCCGCCAGCTCGGCCCGCGCGCGGCCGAGGTTCGCGCCATGGCCTGCACCGGCCACGGCGCCGGTCTCTACGCGCTCGACGCCGGCAACCAGCTCGTGGGCGGACGCGCCGTCGCCTCCACCGACCAGCGCGCCGATGCCCGGGCGCGCGCGCTGGCCGCGAGCCACGGCGCGCAGTTGTTCGAGGACGTGGGCTGCAGCCCCTGGCCCGGACAGCCCACGGTGATCGCGGCCGAGTTGCTGGGTGCGGATGCCGTGCAGCGCGGCGAACTGCGCCGCCTGCTGTTCGCCAAGGACTACCTCGGCTTCCTCTTGACAGGCGAGATCGCCACCGACGCCAGCGATGCGAGCACCGCCGGCCTGGTGTCGCTTGCCACCGGCACCTGGTCGCGCACGGCCCTCGAGGCCTCGGGCATTGCGGACCTCGGCGCGCGCGCCTTCGGCCCTATCGTGCCGAGCGGCACCGTGATCGGAAAGCTCCTGCCCGCCGAGGCCGCGCTGTGCGGCCTGCCCGCGGGCATTCCGGTGGCGATGGGCGCCATCGACCTGCTCGCCTCGATGACCGCGATCCGCGCGGAAGGCCGCGGCCGCGCCGTATCGGTGTTCGGCACCTGGTGCGTGAATGCGGTCATCGGCCCGGTGATGGCGCCCAAGCCCGCCGTTGCCGCCATCGTGAATTTCGGCCGCGGCAACGCACGGCTCTACATGGAAAACAGCCCGTCTTCGATGGCCAACATCGCCTGGCTCGCTGGCGCGCTTGCGCTGCCCGATGCGCGTGCGGTGCTCGACCTGGCCATGGCGGTGCCGCTGGGCGCCAACGGCCTGCGCTTCCTGCCCTTCGTCAATGGCGGCAGCGGCGTGACGGCCGGCCTCGTGGGGCTCAAGAGCCATCACACGCGCGCCGACATGGCGCGCGCCGTGGTCGATGCCGTGGCGGCGCTGCATGCGCGGCACACGGCGCGACTGGCCGCGGGCGGCCTCGCCGTGGGCCAGACGACGGTGCTCGGCGGCGGCGCGAGCGATGCGCGCCTCGTGCGGCTGCTGGCAGCCTTTCTCGGGCGTCCGGTCGAGCGCTGCGCCGACGATGAGACCGGCGCGCGCGGCGCCGCGCTCTATGCCGCCATGTCGCAAGGGCTCGACGACGCAGCGCAGGGCAGCCCCCTGCTCGCGCCCTGCGACGCGATCGAACCCGATGCGCGGGAGGCACGCGCCCACGCGGACTTCAACGCCGGTTTCAACGAACTGATCGACAGCATGTCACCTGTATTCGCCCACGTTGCGGAAAGCGCGAAATGAGCGCCTGGCAACTTCCCTTCGTGCGCCCGGCTTCGCTCGCGGGGCGCCATTTCTCCACCGTGATCGTCGGCGCCGGCATCAACGGCGTGGGCGTGTTCCGCGATCTGTCGCTGCAGCGCGTCGACTGCCTGATCGTCGACAAGGGCGACTTCGGCGCCGGCGCCAGCAGCGCGCCCTCGCGCATGATCCACGGCGGCCTGCGCTACCTGGAGAACGGCAGCTTCTCGCTGGTGGCCGAAGCCACGCGCGAGCGCAACCTGCTGCTGCGCAATGCGCCGCACCTGGTGCGGCCGCTCAAGACGGTGGTGCCGCTCGCCAGCTTCTTCGGCGGGCTGATGAGCAGCGCACTCAAGTTCTTCGGCCGGACGCCGCCGCAGCGCACGCGCGGCCTGCTGGCCGTGGCGCTGGGCCTGCGGCTCTACGACCTGCTGGGACGCCGCCAGCGCGTGATGCCGGGGCACCGCATCAGCCGCGTGCCATTGGCCGACCGCGGCCTGTTCCGCGCGGCCATCCGCTGGACTGCCACCTTCTTCGATGCGTGGATCAGCCATCCCGAGTGGCTCATCCTCGAACTGATAGCCGATGCCTGCCGCGACCAGCCGCGCTCCGCGGCCGCCAACTACTGCCGCGTGATGGGCTGCGCGGGCAACATCCTCACCTTGCGCGACGAGATCACCGGTGCACTCGTGCGCGTGACCGCCGACAGCGTGGTGAACGCCACCGGTGCCTGGCTCGACCGCAGCGCGGCCGTGCTCGGCGGCGCCGGCCCGCGCGTGATGGGCACCAAGGGCTCGCACCTCGTGCTCGACCATCCCGCGCTGCGCGACGCGCTCGACGGCCGCATGGCCTACTTCGAGGCGGTCGACGGGCGCGTGTGCATCGTCTATCCGTTCCTGGACCGCGTGCTGGTGGGCTCCACCGACATCCCGGTCGAAGACCCGGACCAGATCGTCACCGAGCCGGCCGAGGTCGACTACCTGATCGACGTGCTGCGCGAGGTCTTCCCGAACATGGCCTTTGGCCGCGGCGACGTGGTCTACACCTATGTCGGCGTGCGTCCGCTCGCGCGTTCGGAGGCCGACAAGCCGGGCCAGATCTCGCGCGACCACTCGGTGGTGGTCGATCCGCCGAACGCGACGCGCGACATCGCCATCGTCGGCCTCGTCGGCGGCAAGTGGACCACCTTCCGCTCGCTGGCCGAGGAAGCCACCGACGAAGTGCTGCAGCTGCTCGGCCGCTCGCGCACCGCATCGACCGCGCTGCTGCCCATCGGCGGCGGCGCGGAACTGCCGGCCGATGCGCCGGCGGCCGATCGCTTCGTCGAAAAGATGATGGCCGCCTCCGGCATGGACCGCACGCGCGCACTGACCCTGCTCGGCCGCTATGGCTCGAAGGCATTGCCGCTCGCGCAGCGCCTGGCGGCCTCGGGCGACGTGCCGCTGCAGCATGCGCCCGATTACTCGGCCGCCGAGCTCTCCTACCTGTGCCTGGAGACCGGCGTGGTGCACCTGGACGACCTCGTCATTCGCCGCACGCTGCTGGCCATTCGCGGCCTCGTCACCGATGCCGCGCTCGCCGAGATCGCGGGCGTGGCGGCCGAGGCGCTGGGCTGGGACGCCATCCACGCCCACAACGAGCTGTGCGCCTGCGCCACCGCGCTGCGCGAGCGGCACAACGTGCGCCTGCACCCGGTGGCGGCCGGCGAGGCACCTTCTTTCGATGCATCATTGATGGCCAGCTCAGTCCTCGGCCAAGCCTAAAAGTGAACAGTCCCAACGACATCTCGACCGTGCTCGACCGCAATTCCGAATCGCCGCTGTGGGCGCAGTTCCGCGACGCCATCCGGCTGCAGATACTGCAGGGCGTGCTGCCCATCGGCGCCAAGCTGCCTTCGGAGGCGGAGCTCGGCGACCAGTTCGGCATCTCGCGCATCGTGGTGCGCGAGGCATTGGCCGACCTGGTGCGCAACAACCTCATCTACAAGATCAAGGGCCGCGGCGCTTTTGTATCGGCGCGCGAACGCGACGAGGATTTCGTCTCCACCGTGCTCGGCTTCTCCGACGAGATGGAGCGCAAGGGCCGCTCGGTGCGCACGCAGATCCTCGCGCAGGAACTGCGCGCACCCACCGAGCACGAAGCCGCATCGCTGGGCCTGGCCGACGACACGCAGGTGGTGGCCCTCAAGCGCCTGCGCAGCGTGGATGGCGAGCTGCGCCTGCTCGTCGAAACGGCGGTGCCGGCGGACCTGGCGCCCGGCCTGCACCGTGCGCGGCTGGAGGACCGGTCGCTCTACGACGTGCTGCGCCGGCAGTACGGGCTGCGCCTGGTGCGCGCCGAGCGCTGGATCGACGCGGTGCTGCCCGATGCCGAAACCTGCAGGCTGCTCGATCTGCCGCAGCCCGAGCCGCTGCTGCGCATCGAGTCGATTGCCTACGGCGCCAACGGCCGGCCGCTGGAGCACTACCGCGCGCTGCACCGCTGCAAGACGAGCCGCCTGCACGTGCAGACGACGACCTGATTTTTCTTCAGGCCTTGGCGGCGCTGCGCGAGGGCCAGAGCACCGAGGCAATCGCCACCATCATCAGCGCCACGGCCACCCAGTCCTGCCAGTGCACCACTTCGCCGAGCCACACCGCGCCGCTGAACACGCCCAGCACCGGAATGAACATCACGCTCAAGGTCGAGGCCACCGGCGGCAGGCCGCGCGCGAGGTAGAACCATGCCGCATGTGCGAAGCCGAAGATCAGCACGGCGTTGTAGCCGATCGAGCCCCAGGTCACCGGGCCGGGCCACCGCAGTTGATCGCGTTCGAAGGTCAGCGAAAGCACGCTGATCACCACCGCGGTCATCGCCGTCATCCAGAACGACAGCGTGAGCGTCGGCAGCCCGATGCGCGAGCGGCGCAGCAGCTGCGTGCCCAGCGCCCATGTCGCGGCCGCCACCAATGCGAGCGCCACGTAGCCGGGCCGCCCCGCGAGGTCGGTGAGCTCGTGCCACAGCAGGAGCCCCACGCCGATCGCGCACGCGCCCACGCCCACCCATGAGCGCCGCGTGAGCACGGCCGAGAACAGCAGCGCGCCGATCACCGCGGAGAACACCGGCATCGTGTAGCCCAGGATCGCGGCGCGCCCGCCCGAGAGGGCTTTCACCGCGAGGATGATGCAGGCGTGCCAGATGAACATGTTGGTGGCGCCCAGCCAGACCAGCTCGGGCCATGCGCGGCGCGGCACGCGGAACGGCACCTTCATCCACACCAGCGCGAGCCCCAGCACCGGCACGCCGAGCCAGATCGAAATGGCGCGGAAGGCGAGTGGCGGATAGTCCGCCACGCCGAGCTTCATCACGGGCCAGTTGAACCCCCATGCAAGGGTCAGGAGAACGAGCAGGACGAACTGGCGTGGCGTGAAGGAAGGCATGGGCCGCGATTGTGGCGCGGCCCGCGCATTCGTGCTGGGAGCAGGCCCGGCTACAGCAGCCGCTTGAGGTAGCGCCCCGTGTGGCTCGCCTCGTTCGCCGCGATGTCTTCCGGCGTGCCTTCGCCCACCACCGTGCCGCCGCCGGCGCCGCCCTCGGGGCCCATGTCGATCAGCCAGTCGGCCGTCTTGATGACGTCCAGGTTGTGCTCGATCACGACGATGGTGTTGCCCGCGTCGCGCAGCTGGTGCAGCACCTTGAGCAGCAGTTCGATGTCGGCAAAGTGCAGGCCGGTGGTCGGCTCGTCGAGGATGTAGAGCGTGCGGCCGGTGTCGCGCTTGCTGAGCTCCAGCGCCAGCTTCACGCGCTGCGCCTCGCCGCCCGACAGCGTGGTGGCCGACTGGCCGAGCTTGATGTAGGAGAGGCCCACGTCGAGCAGGGTGCGCAGCTTGCGCTCGATGGTCGGCACGGCCTTCAGGAACTCGTGCGCGGTCTCGACCGTCATCTCGAGGATCTGCGCGATGTTCCTGCCCTTGTACAGAACCTCGAGCGTCTCGCGGTTGTAGCGCTGGCCGTGGCACACCTCGCAGGGCACGTACACGTCGGGCAGGAAGTGCATCTCGACCTTCACCACGCCGTCGCCCTGGCAGGCCTCGCAGCGCCCGCCCGCCACGTTGAAGCTGAAGCGGCCCGGGCCGTAGCCGCGTTCGCGCGCGGTGTTGGTCTCGGCCATCAGCTCGCGGATCGGCGTGAACAGGCCGGTGTAGGTGGCCGGGTTGCTGCGCGGCGTGCGGCCGATGGGGCTCTGGTCGACGTTGATGACCTTGTCGAAATACTCGATGCCCTCGACCGATTCATGCGCGGCCGGCTCCTCGTGCGCGCGGTAGAGCGTGCGCGCCACGGCGGTGTAGAGGGTGTCGTTCACCAGCGTCGACTTGCCCGAGCCCGAGACGCCCGTCACGCAGGTGAGCAGGCCGACGGGGAAGGCCACGCTCACGTTCTGCAGGTTGTTGCCGGTGGCGCCGACCACGCGGATTTCCTGCAGGTCGGTCTGCGAGGCCAGGTGCGCCGCTTCGCGTGCGGCGCGCCGCTCGGCCGCGGGGCTCGGCGGAAAGCGCGAGGCCTTCCTGCCTTCGTTGAAGGCGGGCTTCTTCACGACCGGCAGCCACGCGGTGCGGCGCTTCGGCACTTCGATCTTCTTCGCGCCCGAAAGGTACTGGCCGGTCAGCGAATCGGGGTTGGCCGCCACCTGGGCATAGCTGCCCTGCGCCATCACGCGCCCGCCGTGGATGCCCGCGCCGGGGCCCATGTCGATCACGTGGTCGGCGGCGTGGATCATGTCCTCGTCGTGCTCGACCACGATCACGCTGTTGCCGATGTCGCGCAGGTGCTTCAGCGTGCCGATCAGCCGGTCGTTGTCGCGCTGGTGCAGGCCGATGCTGGGCTCGTCGAGCACGTACATCACGCCCGTCAGGCCCGAGCCGATCTGCGAGGCGAGCCGGATGCGCTGCGCCTCGCCGCCCGAGAGCGTTTCGGCGCTGCGGTCCAGGCTCAGGTAGTTCAGGCCCACGTCGTTGAGGAACTTCAGGCGCAGGCCGATCTCGCGCACCACCTTGTCGGCGATGTCGGCCTTGGCGCCGCGCAGCTTGAGCGTCTGGAACCAGGCCAGCGAATCGCGCAAGGTTAGGTGGCTGAGCTCGAAGATCGCCATGCGCGGCGGCTCGCCGCCATCCGCGGGCCGAGCCGATTCGTCCACCAGGAACACGTTGCGCGCCTCGGGCCGCAGCCGCGAGCCGCCGCAGTCGGGACACGGCTGCAGGTTGCGAAAGCGCGCGAGGTCTTCGCGCACCATCACCGAGTCGGTCTCGCGGTAGCGCCGCGCCATGTTCGGGATGATCCCCTCGAAGGGATGCTTCTTCGTGAGCTTCTTGCCCGCGAAGTTGCCCGATTCCATGGTGTAGTTGAACTTGATCTCCTCGGCCGCCGAGCCTTGCAGCAGCACCTGCTGCACCGAGGCGGGCAATGATTCGAAGGGCGCGTCGACGTCGAACTTGTAGTGCTTCGCAACGCTCTCGATCATGCTGAAGTAGTAGCCGTTGCGGCGGTCCCAGCCCTTGATGGCGCCGCTGGCCAGCGAGAGAGAGGGGAAGGCCACCACGCGCGCCGGGTCGAACACCTCGCGGTGGCCGAGGCCGTCGCAGCTCGGACAGGCGCCCACGGGCGAGTTGAACGAGAAGAGGCGCGGCTCCAGCTCCGACAGCGAGTAGTGGCAGATCGGGCAGGCGAACTTGGCGTTGAACAGGTGCTCCTTGTCGGGCGCGCCCTCGGTGCCCAGCTCCAGCGCGATGGCGCGGCCTTCGGCCAGCCGCAGGGCCGCTTCGAAGCTCTCGGCCAGGCGCTGCTGCATGTCGGGGCGCGCGCGCAGCCGGTCGATCACCACGTCGATGTCGTGCTTTTCGGTCTTCTTGAGCTTCGGCAGGTCGTTGTATTCGTACGTTTGCCCGTCGACGCGAAAGCGCACGTAGCCCGCGGCCTGCATTTCGGCGAAGAGCTCGAGGAACTCGCCCTTCTTCTCGCGCGCCACCGGCGCCAGGATCATCAGGCGGGGCTCGTCAGGGATCGCGAGCGTGGCATCGACCATTTGCGACACGGTCTGCGCCTGCAGCGGCAGGTGGTGCTCGGGGCAGTAGGGCGTGCCGGCGCGGGCGTAGAGCAGGCGCAGGTAGTCGTGGATCTCGGTCACCGTGCCCACGGTGGAGCGCGGGTTGTGGCTGGTGGCCTTCTGCTCGATGCTGATGGCGGGCGACAGGCCCTCGATCACGTCCACATCGGGCTTGTCCATGAGCTGCAGGAACTGCCGCGCATAGGCCGAGAGGCTTTCCACGTAGCGCCGCTGGCCTTCGGCATACAGCGTGTCGAAGGCCAGGCTCGACTTGCCCGAGCCCGACAGGCCGGTGATCACCACCAGCTTGTTGCGCGGGATGTCGAGGTCGACGTTCTTCAGGTTGTGGGTGCGGGCACCGCGGATGCTGATGCGCTGCTGCGCAAGCACCGCGCCGAGGTAGGTGTCACGTTCGAGTTCCGCGTCGCGTGCGCGCTCCGCGAAGTCTTCAATGGCTTTGGAATTCAAGGGGGCGATCGTCCGAGGGCAACCGGACATGATAGTCCGAGCGGCATTTCATGGCGAGCGGGCGGGTTGCGGCGGTTTTACGGAGACGGTGCTTCGAAGGGGTCCCGGCCGGCCGGCATCGGGCACAATCTAGGGTTCTCTTCCTCCTCCTTCATCTACTTATCAGGGGCAGTGCATATGGCATCGGTCAACAAAGTCATCGTCGTCGGCAATCTGGGGCGCGACCCCGAAATGCGTACCTTCCCGAGCGGCGACCAGGTCGCGAACGTCACCGTGGCCACCACCGATCGCTGGAAAGACAAGCAAAGCGGCGAAATGCGCGAAGCCACCGAGTGGCACCGCATCGTCTTCAACGGCCGCCTGGCCGAAATCGCCGGCCAGTACCTGCGCAAGGGCTCGCAGGTCTATGTCGAAGGCAGCCTGCGCACGCGCAAGTGGACCGACAAGGACGGCATCGAAAAATACACCACCGAGATCCGCGCCGACCAGATGCAGATGCTGGGCAGCCGCCAGGGCCAGGGCGGCCCGTCGGGCGGCCCCGAGGACGACGGCGGCTACGCGCAGGGCGGCGGTGGCGGCGGCTACTCGCAAGGCAGCGGTGGTGGCGGTGGCTACGCGCCCCGCGCACCGGCCGCGGCAGCACCGCGTGCTCCGGCGCCGGCACCGCGCCAGGCTCCGGCCAAGTCGTCGTCGGGCTTCGACGACATGGACGACGACATTCCGTTCTGAGTTGAATCGCACCGTGGCTGAAGCCGTTCCATCGCTGCTTCAGCCGCGCGGCTTGCCGGGAACGCACCTGCTTCCGGCTGTTTTTCCTGAGCCGGACCAGGCAGGCCGCACGCGGATGAGCCTCGCATGAGCCTCGGATCTGCGCGCCGGCTGCATGCGCGGCTGCTCGAACACTTCTCCAGATACCGCTTCGCATCGTTCTGGGCGAACGTGGTGCTCGTTGTCTCGATAGCGCTGCTGGTGGTCATGGCCGCCTTTTTCAGCGCATCCGACGCTGGACAGGAAACCGCGGCGCTGCACCTGACGCATGCCGACTGGCAGGTGGAAGATGCGCCCGGCTTCCGTGCGATGCCGCTTGCCGTGGACGGCGAGGCCCTGCCTCCCGCCTGGCAGCCGGTCGAGCTGCCGCTGGCCCTGCCCATCGCCTTGCTGCGCCAGGCCGATGGCAGCACATCGACGGGCGAAACCCGCATCACCTGGCTGCGGCTTTCCACGCACGGCCTGCCTGCCACGCCGGCGCCGCTCGCGCTGTATGGCGCGCGCATCAAGACGGACGGCACCATTGCGGTGTATGCCAATGGACGGCTGGTCCACCGTGCCCAGGTGCAGGGGCCGTTGTGGAACAGCACCCGCACGCCGCTGTGGGTCTTGCTGAACAAGGCGTCCGACGGCGCGCCGTTGAACGAGATCCTCGTGCGGATGGAACACACGCAAAGCGCGCAGGTGGCGGTTTCATCGCTGTGGCTCGGTCCCGTCGAAGCGCTGGAAGCCCGGCATCGGATGCGGCAGTGGCTCCAGCAGGAGCTGCCGGCCATGCTCAGCGCGGCCTTCATGGCCGTGGGCGTGTTCGCGCTGTTCGTGTGGTTCAGGCGCAGCCACGAGACCGGCTACCTGCTCTTCTTCAACCTGGCGACCACGTCCTTCCTGCGCAGCCTGCATTTCTATGTCGGCGTTCCGGTCGCCAACGACTGGTTCGCCTGGCTGACCGTCAACTCCCTGTTCTGGCTGGTCGCGGTGGTGCACTTCGCGCTGCGCCAGCTGCATGGCCGTCGGCTCAAATGGCTGACCTGCGCGGTGGTGGCATGGACGGCCCTGACCGGCGTGCTGACGCTGCCGGGGCTTGCGATATTGAGGAACACGCCGCAGGTGACGCCGTTGATCTACATCGGCGCGGCACTGATGGGTGTCGCCGTTGCGCTCGTGGGTGGTGTCAGCGCCTGGCGCCGGTCCGGCGAAGGCCGCCTGGTGGCCGTGGGCATCGGCGTGTGCGTGCTGCTGGGCGTGTCCGACTGGCTGCTGCAGAACAATTTCGTGAGCCCCGAGGGCTGGTACCTGGGCGCCTACACCAACGCGGTCACGTTCAGCGTCTTCGGGGTGCTGATGTACCGGCGCTACGTCAGTGCCATTGCCGAGGTGGAGCGGGTCAACGCCAGCCTGGCCCGGCGCCTCGAGGCCCGCGAAGCCGAGCTCGAGCTCAGCCATCGGCGGCTGCGCGAGGTCGAGAAGATGCAAACCATCAGTGACGAGCGCCAGCGCCTGATGCAGGACATGCACGACGGCCTGGGCTCTTCGCTGATCAGCGCCATCCGCTCCGTGGAAGGCGGCAGCATGAGCGACGACAAGGTTTCGCAAATGCTCAAGAGCTGCCTCGACGATCTCAAGCTCACCATCGATTCGATGGAGCCGCTCGAGGACGACCTGTTGCTGCTGCTGGCCACGCTGCGCTACCGGCTCGGGCCTCGGCTCGAGAGTTCGGGCGTGGCATTGCAATGGGAGGTGCAGGAGCTTCCGGCGCTGGACTGGCTCGACCCGACCAGCGCACTGCACATCCTGCGCATCGTGCAGGAGAGCATCGCCAACGTGTTGCGCCATACCCGCGCCACCGGGATCCGGGTGGGCACCGAGCGCCAAGCGTCGGGCGTGCGGGTGAGCATCGAGGACAACGGCCAGGGCTTCGACGTCGAGAAGGCCATGGCCGGCGCCGGCGGTCGCGGCATGCAGAACCAGCAGCGGCGGGCGCAGGCCATCGGGGGGGCGGTCTCGTGGCGCTCGGGGCCGCAGGGCACGCTGTTCACGCTCTGGCTGCCGCTCAAGCGTGGGGAGCGGGTGGCGTAGGAGAGGCGGGACTCAGCCGGCGTCGTCGACGTGGCCTGTGTATTGGGGCAGGTTGTCGGTGATCGTGAACCAGGGCGCCTTCGAGCCCACGAAGATGTGCGCGCGCGGGCGGATCGAAGGGTCGTCGACCAGCGTGCCCAGGGTCACATGCACGAACAAGCCGTCGCGCACCACCGAGTAGAGCAGCGAGCCGCATCGGCGGCAGTGCACGTTGCCCGCGTCTTCCTCGCCGAAGACCAGGAGTTCGTCCTGGCCTTGTGCAATGGCCAGCTTGTGCCGCGCGATGCCGGCGAAAGGCTTGAAGGCCGAGCCGGTCGCGCGCCTGCAATCGGCGCAGTGGCAGTTCAGCGCATAGGCGAACTCGTCGGCCACGGTGTAGCGGACCGCGCCGCAGAGGCACTGGCCGGCGAGCGTACGGGGGGCCGCGTTCTCGGGGCTGCTCACCGGACTCTCCGTCGAACGAGAGGCAGCGGCTCAGCCTGCAAGGCCCACGAACACGTTCTGCACGTCGTCGTTCGCATCGATGGCCGCCAGGAAGACTTCGACTTCCTCGAGGTGTTCCGCGCTCAGGCTGGCCGGATCGACCGGGTTCCTGGGCTTGTAGCCCAGCTTGGCCGACAGCACCGTGAAGCCCTGGGCCGGCAGCGCACGGCTCACCAGGTCGAGGTCGGTGGGGTCGGTCAGGAACACCGTGGCGCCGCCTTCACCGGCCGCCTCGAAGTCTTGCGCGCCGGCTTCGATGGCGGCCACTTCGGCATCGGCATCCGCACGCGAAGGCTCGGCCTCGATCATGCCCACGTGGTCGAAGTCCCACGACACCGAGCCCGAGGTGCCGAGCTGGCCCTTGCGGAACAGCACGCGCATTTCAGGCGCGGTGCGGTTCACGTTGTCGGTCAGGCATTCGACCATCACGGGCACCTGGTGCGGCGCAAAGCCTTCGTAGATCACATGCTCGAAGTGCACCGCCTCGCCGGTGAGCCCCGCGCCCTTCTTGATGGCGCGGTCCAGCGTGTCCTTGGGCATCGAGACCTTGCGGGCCTGCTCGACCACCAGCCGCAGGCGCGCATTGGAGGCCGGATCGGCGCCGCTGCGCGCGGCCACCATGATTTCCTTGGCCAGTTTTCCGAACAGGCGGCCCTTGGCATTGGCGGCCAGGTCCTTGTGCTTTGCTTTCCACTGTGCGCCCATGGCTGATGTTCCTTGTGTTGTATGTGTGGCTGGATGGGCCGGTTTGGGGCGACTACTTTAGCCGCAGCGCTTGAGGGGGGCAGTTTTTCCAGTCCACGAAGGCCGGCGTCTCCATGGCCCCGGTCCCCGCTTTGGCGGAGCGATTGTTTCCTTTCCGTGAACGCCGTGGTTCCTTTTGCTAAGGGTTTTTACTTAGAACACGGCGCACAATTCATCTCACAGACCGGCCCCCAAGCCGATCTGGGTGAACAGGGCCCCGAGCGAGGTGGCCGCCCCCCAGGAAGAGGGACGGTGACCCACCCAAGACCGGTTCGAAATCATCCAAAGTCAAAACTGAACTGAATTGAAGGAAATCAAAATGACCGCCTCGAAGATCCTCTCCGCCGTTGCTGTTGCCCTCATGGCCGTTGCCGGTGCCGCCCATGCCGAAACCTATGAAGGCGTGCATCAGCTGACCTCGGCCGCCAGCCGCGCCGACGTCGCCGGCCAGGCCGTGGCTGCCGCGCACAGCGCCAACCCGTACGCCACCGGCGCCAATGCAGGCCCGGCCCAGGTGTTCGTTTCGTCGACCAGCCGCGACGCGGTCCGTGCAGAAGCCGCTGTCGCGGCCCGCAGCGCCGATCCGTACGCCGAAGGCGCTTCGTCGGGCGTCGCCCCGATCGTCGCCAGCACGGTGGACCGCGCCACGGTGCGTGCCGCCGCCCGCGCTGCTGCCCGCGGCGACGCGCTGCCGCTGTAATCGGCCCCGGCGCTCGGCGAGCGCCAGCCCTCCAGAAGCCGGCCATGCGAAAGCATGGGCCGGCTTTTTGCCATTGGCCGCACGCGCGGCGGCGGCCCGCCGGGCCGGGCGTGGTTGATTTGCCACGCGGACAAATGCTTTCGCCTTACAAATCGGTGGACGCCTCCGCGAGCGGACATCGAGGTTCGGCCGCAGCCCGGTACGATGGTGCCCGTCGCGGCGGGGGTGATCGATCGACCGCGGGTTCGATGGCCTCCCGTCCGCAAAATATCCACAACGTGAGCTGCACCCTGGTTCTGAAAGACGCTGCCGGCCGGTTCGAAGCCGACGCCTTCGTGCGCCTGGCAGGTTGAACTGAGCACGCATGGCCCTCACGCTCGACCCCGAAGACACGCGCGAACGCATTCACGGCCTGGCGTGGTGCGGCTTCCATCCCGACGGCGACATCGAATGGATGATCACCGACGAGTACCTCGACCCCGACGAGCTCACGGCCGAAGACCGTGCCTGGGTCAAGGCCGAGGCGGCGCGCGCCTGCGCCGCCAAGCGCGCCGCCGAGGCCTCCTGGCCCGCGCAGACCGAATACGACCGGCTCGAAGCGGTGTTCGCCCAGCTGCGCAGCGAGAAGATCATTGCGCTGCATCGCGCCGGCAACTCGCTGGCCGATGGCCACGACGACGTGCGCGAGCAGTGGCGCGCCGCGGGCCGGCTTGCCTCGGGCATTCGCGGCTGCTGCTTCTATCACTCGCAAGATCTCGACACCGCCGTGCGCACCGGGCGCCTGCATCTGGCGTTCAGCGGCGGCATGATTCCCGAGATCGACCAGCGCGAGGCCAACACCGTCGCGCTCGGCAGGCGCATCGTCGAGCTGCTGCGCGCGGCCGGCTTCGGTGCCCAATGGAGCGGCAACATCAACGAACGCATTGAGGCCGACCTGGGCCAGTGGCGCAAGCGGAGCCCGTAGGCCCTAGCAGAGCACGCAATGGCTTGCACGAGCAAGGATCGCCGGATCGCGCCATCATCCGGCCCATGATTCCGTTCTCGATCCTCGACCTCTCCCCGATCACCGAAGGCAGCGACGCCGCGCAGTCGTTCCGCAACTCGCTTTCGCTCGCGCAGCACGGGGAGAAGCTGGGCTACCGGCGCTACTGGCTGGCCGAGCACCACGGCATGCCGGGCATCGCGAGCGCGGCCACCGCGGTGCTGCTCGCCTACGTGGGCGCCGGCACTTCGACGATCCGCATCGGCGCCGGCGGCGTGATGCTGCCCAACCATTCGCCGCTGGTGATCGCCGAGCAGTTCGGCACGCTGGAGTCGCTGTATCCGGGGCGCATCGACCTCGGCCTGGGCCGCGCGCCCGGCTCCGACCAGCGCACGGCGCGTGCGCTGCGCCGCAACCTCGAATCCGATGCCGACCAGTTTCCGCAGGACGTGGTCGAGCTCATGGACTTCATGTCCAAGGCGCCGCAGCAGCCCGTGCGCGCGGTGCCGGGCGCGGGGCTCGAGGTGCCGGTATGGATCCTCGGATCGAGCACCTTCGGCGCCCAGCTGGCCGCGCACCTGGGCTTGCCCTACGCCTTTGCCTCGCACTTCGCGCCACAGCAGCTGATGCAGGCGATCCAGATCTACCGCGAGACCTTCAAGCCTTCGGCGCAGCTGCAGAAGCCTTACGTGATGCTGGGCTTCAACGTGTTCGTGGCCGACACCGACGAAGAGGCCGAATTCCGGGCCACGTCGTGGCAGCAGGCCTTCGTGAACCTGCGCAGCGGCCGGCCGGGGCGCCTGCCGCCGCCCGTCGAGGGCTATCGGCAGAAGGTCGGGCCGGCGGAGAACGCGCTGCTCGATTCGGTGCTGTCGTGCTCGGCCGTGGGTTCGCCCGCCAGGGTGCGCGAAGGCGTGCAGGCCTTCATCGAGCGCACGGGCGCCGACGAGCTGATGATCACCTCGCAGGTGTTCGACCACGTGGCGCGGCTGCGCTCCTACGAGCTGCTGGCCGGTTTGCGCAGCCAGGGCTGATTCCCCCCACGCCGGCCGCCCAGGCGCGGGGCTGGGACAATGGCGGGCTTATGGCAAAGCAACGGATCGTGGTGGGACTGAGCGGCGGGGTCGATTCCGCGGTCACGGCGCACCTGCTCAAGCAGCAGGGGCACGAGGTGGTCGGCATCTTCATGAAGAACTGGGAAGACGACGACGACAGCGAATACTGCTCGTCGAACATCGACTTCGTGGACGCTGCCAGCGTGGCCGACGTGCTGGGCATCGAGATCGAGCACGTCAACTTCGCGGCCGACTACAAGGATCGCGTGTTCGCCGAGTTCCTGCGCGAGTACAAGGCCGGCCGCACGCCCAACCCCGACGTGCTGTGCAATGCCGAGATCAAGTTCAAGGCCTTCCTCGACCATGCGATGCGCCTGGGCGCCGAGAAGATCGCCACCGGCCACTACGCGCGCGTGCGGCTGAACGAGGCCACGGGCAGGCACGAACTGCTCAAGGGGCTCGATCCCTCCAAGGACCAGAGCTACTTCCTGCACCGGCTGAACCAGGCGCAGCTGTCGAAGACGCTGTTTCCCGTGGGCGAGCTGCACAAGACCGAGGTGCGCCGCATCGCGGAAGAGATCGGCCTGCCCAACGCGAAGAAGAAGGATTCCACCGGCATCTGCTTCATCGGCGAGCGGCCGTTCCGCGAGTTCCTCAACCGCTACATCTCGAAGGAACCGGGCCCGATCAGGGACGATCGCGGGCGCAAGCTCGGCGAGCACCAGGGCCTGAGCTTCTACACGCTGGGCCAACGGCAGGGACTGGGCATCGGCGGCGTCAAGGAGAAGGGCGCGCAGCGCGGCTCGGGCGACCACTCGCCGTGGTTCGTGGCACGCAAGGACGTCGAGAAGAACACGCTCTGGGTGGTGCAGGGCCACGACCATCCCTGGCTGCTGTCCTCGGCGCTGGCGGCCGGCGATGCGAGCTGGGTCTCGGGCGAGGCGCCCGCACCGGGCCGCTACGGGTCGAAGGCGCGCTACCGCCAGGCCGACGCCGCCTGCGAACTGGAAGAAGGCGGCGGCAACGCGGCGGCAAGGTTCAGCCTGCGCTTCGGCGAGCCGCAGTGGGCCGTCACGCCGGGGCAGTCGGCCGTGCTCTACGACGGCGAGCGCTGCCTTGGCGGCGGGGTCATCGTCTAGGGTCTGTCAACGCACCGATTCGTGAACGTGGATCAGGTCGAGCGGGTAACGCTGTCCGGCCAGATGGTCTTCGACGCTCTGCAGCAGCAGCGGGCTGCGGTGCCGCGGCACGCTGGCGCGGATTTCGTCGGCGCTCATCCAGACGGTGCGCACGATGCCTTCGTCGAGGGCGCGGCCTGCTTCCCTCGCGCCGAGGGTGCCGGCAAAGGCAAAACGCATGTAGGTCACGTCTTCCTTGCTGCCCGTCCGATGGCTCGAGCGCGCCATGTAGATGCCGATCAGCGCGGTGGGCGTGAAGGCGTGGGCGGTTTCCTCGAGCGTTTCGCGGGCGCAGCCTTCGATGGGCGATTCGCCGGGGTCGAGGTGTCCCGCCGGGGTATTGAGCCTGAGCCCCTGGGCGGTGTGCTCCTCGACCAGCAGGAAGCGGCCGTTCTGCTCGATCACCGCGGCCACGGTGACGTTGGGTTTCCAGCGCGGGGTCGTCATTGTCTTGGGCTCTTTAGCGCAGCACGTAGCCGCTGAAGCGCCAGATGCGGTCGCGATCGAGATGAAAGCTCACGAGTTCGCGCAGGGTGCCATCCGGCTTGTTGCTGAAACGGGTCTCGTACTCGATGCTGACATACTGGCCGGCCGTTTCGGCATCAGGGTCGGCCACGGCCTGGCGGTTGATCGCCACCCAGGTCCGCTGCAAGGGCGCTCCCAGCGGCGAACGGCTCCTGGAAACCTTGGCGGCGAAGTCGGTGCGCGCGATGCGCTTGCGGGTCGCGGGCGTGGCGCCGTCCCAGAGTTCGCCGGTCTTGCCCTGGTCGATCATCTGGATGGCCCGCATGCCGCCCTGCACCAGGTCGCTGGCTTCCACATCCTGCGCGGCGGCTGTGCCGAAGGCGCCCCAGCACAATGCGGCGGCCAGCAGCAGCCTCGTGAGAACTTTCATCGGCTTCATTCCTTGTGAGGCCCACAGGAGCCTGAAGCCATTTGGAGCCCGTATCGGGGCGGAGATTCCCGAGCTTCAGCGCGTGAGGCTTTCCGGGTGCGTGTTCGGCGCGATCATTTCCAGCCGGTAGCCCAGGCCGTAGATGGCCAGCAGCAGGAAGCCGCTGGCGGGGCCCAGGCCCAGCTTGGTCCGGAGGCGGGAGATATGGGTGTCCAGCGTCCGCGACAGGGCCGCCGTGCCAACGCCCCACACCGCCTCGTGAAGATGCTCGCGCGACAGCAGCCGGCCGAGGTTCTGGAACAGGAACAGCGCGAGCGCGTATTCGCGGTTCTTCAGTTCGACCGGCGCGCCATTCACCTTGAGGACGCGCGCGGGCGGGTAGAAGTGATAAGGGCCGCACACCAGTTCCGCTTCGTGCTGCGCGGGATAGGACCGGCGCAGCAGCGCATTGACGCGGGCTTCGAGCTCGGTGGCGCGGGCCGGCGCGACCATGAAGTCGTCGGCGCCCGCATTGAGCCCTTCGACCACGTCGGTCTCGTCGCGCGTCGTGGTCACGAAAAGAATGGGCGCGCGGCTCCTGAGCTCGTTGCGGGCGGTTTTCACGAGCTCGATGCCGTGGATGTCCGGCGGGTTCCAGTCGAGGATCAGGAGATCGAAGGTTTGCCGGCGCAGCGCCTGGAGCAAGGCGCGCCCTTCGGTGTACGAGTGACATTCGTGGCCGAGCCCCGATATCGCTTGGGAGATCAGCTGAAGCTGATCGGGCTCGTGATCAAGTACTGCAATACGCATTCCATCCCCTTCTTCCTGCCGAATTTGCCTCTGCGGGCTTTTGAGCGAAAGAAGTGTATCTATCTGCGTCTTCGGAAAAAAGCCTTCGTGCAACTAATGCACGAAATGAAGCTATTTTTCTTGTGGTTGGGAGCAATTGCAAACAAATACGTGCTTATTGGCGGCAAGAGGGCGTTGAGCGGCGGCGCTTGGCGACTGGGGCACCTCAGGGGGCGGAGATCAGGTGCAGGGAAACAACCAATGTCCGGGCACGCCGGTTCCGATGCGCCAGCTTCGCTACCATTTATATAGCTACACATGCAATGACTACGGTCATCAAGCGGCGAACAGCCGGTGGATTTTGGCGACAGCGCAGCCGTAATCTTGCTGTAAGCTCTGGCCGCGTTCCCGTATTGCCCTTGCCCTGAGGAGATCTCTATGCTGATAGGCGTGCCTGCCGAGACGACGGCCGGCGAAACCCGTGTGGCCGTGACGCCCGAGACGGTGAAGAAACTAGTCGCCTCGGGGCACGCGATCCGCGTGCAGTCGGGTGCGGGCATTGCGGCCAGCGTCACCGATGCCGCCTACGAGGCCGCCGGTGCCGAGATCGTCAACATGAACGCCGCGTTCGCGGCCGACATGGTGCTCAAGGTGCGCACGCCCACCGATGCCGAAACCGCGCTCATGAAGCCCGGCACCGTGGTCATCGGCATGCTCAATCCCTTCGACGCCGCGGGCCTGCAGCGCCTGGCCAGTGCCGGCCTCACGGCCTTCGCGCTCGAAGCCGCGCCGCGCACCACCCGCGCCCAGAGCATGGACGTGCTCAGTTCGCAGGCCAACATCGCCGGCTACAAGGCCGTGATGATCGCGGCCGACAAGTACCAGCGCTTCTTCCCGATGCTGATGACCGCCGCCGGCACCGTGAAGGCGGCGCGCGTCGTCATCCTGGGCGTCGGCGTGGCGGGCCTGCAGGCCATTGCCACCGCCAAGCGCCTGGGCGCCGTGATCGAGGCTTCCGACGTGCGCCCGAGCGTGAAGGAACAGATCGAGTCGCTCGGCGGCAAGTTCATCGAGGTGTCCTACGACACCGACGAAGAGAAGGAAGCCGCCGTCGGCGTCGGCGGCTACGCCAAGCCCATGCCCGCGAGCTGGCTCGCGCGCCAGCAGGTCGAGGTGGCCAAGCGCGTGGCGCTGGCCGACATTGTCATCAGCACCGCGCTCATCCCGGGGCGCGCCGCGCCCACGCTCATCACCGAGGACATGGTCAAGGCCATGAAGCCCGGTTCCGTGATCGTCGACATCGCGGCCGGCAAGGGCCCCGAGGGCGTCGGCGGCAACTGCCCGCTGTCGGAGGCCGACAAGACGGTGGTCAAGCACGGCGTGACCATCGTGGGCGAAACCAACCTGCCGGCGCTGGTGGCGGCCGACGCGTCGGCGCTCTATGCGCGCAACGTGCTCGACTTCCTCAAGCTCATCGTCACGAAGGAGGGCGCGCTCAAGATCGACCTCGAGGACGACATCGTCGCCGCCTGCCGCGTCGCGCAGGACGGCCAGGTCACGAAGAAATAAGCGGTCACGCGAGGAGAACAAATCATGGATCCCGTTTCCCATACCGTCATCAACCTCATCATCTTCGTGCTGGCCATCTACGTGGGCTACCACGTGGTGTGGACCGTCACGCCCGCGCTGCACACGCCGCTGATGGCCGTGACCAACGCGATCTCGGCCATCGTGATCGTGGGCGCCATGCTGGCGGCCGCGCTCACCGAAACCACGCTGGGCAAGACCATGGGCGTGCTCGCGGTGGCGCTCGCGGCGGTGAACATCTTCGGCGGCTTCCTCGTCACGCGGCGCATGCTCGAGATGTTCAGGAAGAAAGAGAAGAAGGCCGCACCGAAGGCCGAAGCGGGAGCCTCCCAATGAGCATGAACGTCGTCACGCTGCTGTACCTCGTTGCGAGCGTCTGCTTCATCCAGGCCCTCAAGGGCCTGAGCCATCCCACCACTTCCATCCGCGGCAACGTCTTCGGCATGACCGGCATGGCCATCGCGGTGGTGACCACCGGCGCGTTGATCTACAAGCTGGCCGGCGGCCACCTCACGGGCCTGGGCTGGGTGTTGCTGGGGCTGGTGGCCGGTGGCGGCTACGGCGCCTACCGCGCCAAGACGGTCGAGATGACCAAGATGCCCGAGCTGGTGGCCTTCTTCCACAGCATGATCGGCCTGGCGGCGGTGTTCATCGCGGTCGCGGCCGTGGTCGAACCCGCGGCCATGCTGGAAGGCCTCGCCAAGGGCGCGGCCATTCCCACCGGCAACCGGCTCGAGCTGTTCCTGGGCGCGGCCATCGGCGCCATCACCTTCAGCGGCTCGGTCATCGCCTTCGGCAAGCTCTCGGGCACCTACAAGTTCCGGCTGTTCCAGGGCGCGCCAGTGCAGTTCGCGGGCCAGCACATGCTGAACCTCGTGCTCGGCCTGGCCATGATCGGGCTCGGGCTGGTGTTCATGTTCACCGAAAGCTGGCCGGCCTTCTTCGCGATGCTGGCGCTGGCCTTCGTGATGGGCGTGCTCATCATCATCCCGATCGGCGGCGCCGACATGCCGGTGGTGGTGTCGATGCTCAACAGCTACTCCGGCTGGGCGGCCGCGGGCATCGGCTTCAGCCTGAACAACGCGATGCTGATCGTGGCCGGTTCGCTGGTGGGCTCTTCGGGCGCGATCCTGAGCTACATCATGTGCAAGGCCATGAACCGCTCGTTCTTCAACGTGATCCTGGGCGGCTTCGGCGGCGAGGCGGTCAGCGCGGCCGGCGGCGCGAAGGAGCAGCGGCCGGTCAAGAGCGGCAGCGCCGACGACGCGGCCTACATGCTGTCCAACGCCGAGACCGTGATCATCGTGCCGGGCTACGGCCTGGCGGTGGCGCGTGCCCAGCACGCGGTGAACGAACTGGCCGAGAAGCTCGTCCACAAGGGGGTGACGGTGAAGTACGCGATCCACCCGGTGGCCGGCCGCATGCCGGGCCACATGAACGTGCTGCTGGCGGAAGCCGAGGTGCCGTACGACCAGGTGTTCGAGATGGAGGACATCAACGGCGAGTTCGCGCAGGCGGACGTGGCGATCATCCTGGGAGCCAACGACGTGGTGAACCCGGCGGCGCTCACCAAGGGCAGCCCGATCTACGGCATGCCCATCCTGGAGGCCTACAAGGCCAAGACGGTGATCGTGAACAAGCGCTCCATGGCCGCGGGCTATGCGGGTCTGGACAACGAACTCTTCTACATGGACAAGACCATGATGGTCTTTGGGGATGCGAAGAAAGTAGTGGAAGATATGGGCAAGGCCATCGAATAGGCCCAAGGTCCGCACCCGCGCAGTGCGGGTCAGATCATCATCGCGGCGCCACTTGTGCGCCGCTGTTGTTTCAAAACATGCGATTCCGAGGAGACATACCCATGACCGACCGCCCCTGGCTCAGCAGCTATCCGCAAGGCGTGCCCGCCGACATCGACGCTTCGCAGTATTCCTCGCTGGTCGGGCTCATGGAGGAGAGTTTCACCAAGTACGCCGACCGCACGGCCTACAGCTTCATGGGCAAGGACGTCAGCTATGCGGAGACCGACAAGCTCAGCAAGGCCTTCGGCGCGTACCTGCAGGGGCTGGGGCTGGCCAAGGGCGACCGCGTCGCGGTCATGATGCCCAACTGTCCGCAGTATCCGATCGCGGTCTCGGCCATCCTGCGTGCCGGCCTGATCCTGGTGAACGTGAATCCGCTGTACACGCCGCGCGAACTCGAGCACCAGCTCAAGGACTCGGGCGCGAAGGCCATCGTCATCATGGAGAACTTCGGCACCACGCTGCAGCAGTGCATCGCGGCCACGCCGATCAAGCACATCGTGCTGGCTGCCATGGGCGACCGGCTCGGCTTCCTCAAGGGCGCGCTCGTCAATTACGTGGTGCGCAACGTGAAGAAGCTCGTGCCGCACTACAGCCTGCCGGGCGCGGTGCGCTTCAACGATGCACTCGACCAGGGGGCGAGCCGCACCCTGCAGCTGCCGGCCATCGGACCCGACGACGTGGCCGTGCTGCAGTACACCGGCGGCACCACCGGCGTCTCGAAGGGCGCGGTGCTGCTGCACCGCAACGTCATTGCGAACGTGCTGCAGTCCGAAGCCTGGAACGAACCCGTGATGGCGCAGGTGCCGGCCAACGAGCAGCCCACAAGTGTTTGCGCGCTGCCGCTGTATCACATCTTTGCCTTCACGGTGGGCATGATGCTGAGCATGCGCACGGGCGGCAAGCTGATCCTGATCCCGAATCCGCGCGACCTCGCGGGCGTGCTGAAGGAACTGTCCAAGCACACGATCCACAGCTTTCCCGCAGTCAACACGCTGTTCAACGGGCTGGCCAACCACCCTGATTTCAACACCGTCAACTGGAAGAACCTCAAGGTCTCGGTGGGCGGCGGCATGGCCGTGCAAGCGGCGGTCGCGAAGCTCTGGCTCGAAAAGACCGGCTGCCCGATCTGCGAGGGCTACGGCCTTTCGGAAACCTCGCCCTCGGCCACCTGCAACCCGACCAACAGCAAGGCCTACACCGGCACCATCGGCCTGCCGCTGCCGAGCACCTGGCTCAAGCTGCTCGACGACGAGGGCCGCGAAGTGCCGATGGGCCAGCCCGGCGAAATCGCGATCAAGGGACCGCAGGTGATGGCCGGCTACTGGCAGCGCCCCGACGAAACCGCCAAGGTCATGACGCCCGACGGCTACTTCAAGAGCGGCGACATCGGCGTGGTCGACGAGCGCGGCTACTTCAAGGTGGTCGACCGCAAGAAGGACATGATCCTGGTGTCGGGCTTCAACGTGTACCCCAACGAGGTCGAGGACGTGGTGGCGCAGATTCCGGGCGTGCTCGAATGCGCGGCCGTCGGCGTGGCCGACGACAAGACCGGCGAGGCGGTCAAGCTCGTGATCGTCAAGAAGGACGAGTCGCTGACCGAAGCACAGGTGCGCGAATACTGCAGAGCAAACCTTACGGGTTACAAGCAGCCGCGAATCGTGGAGTTTCGTACTGAGCTTCCGAAGACGCCGGTCGGAAAGATCCTGCGGCGCGAACTGCGCGACGTCAAGAAGTAAGGGTTCGGCCCGGGTAGGGCTGCGGCATCGATCTTGCATATTGCGGATCGATGCTTCGCTTCCTACTCACGCGGGTGAGCTTGCTGGTGCCGACCTTCATCGGCATGACGCTGCTTGCCTTCTTCCTCATCCGGCTGGTGCCGGGCGATCCCATTGAAACCATGGCCGGCGAACGCGGGATCGACCCCGCGCGCCATGCCCAGCTGCGCGCGGCCTACGGCTTCGACAAGCCGGTGATCGTGCAGTACGGCATCTACATCGGCCGCGTGCTGCGCGGCGATCTCGGCAAGTCGCTCATCACGCAGGAATCGGTCGCCAACGAGTTCCTCGCACTGTTTCCCGCCACGGTCGAGCTTGCGGTGTGCGCGATTGCCTTTGCGCTGCTGCTGGGGCTGCCGGCGGGCATCCTGGCGGCGGTGCGGCGCAATTCCATCTTCGACCATGGCGTGATGGCCACCTCGCTCACCGGCTATTCGATGCCGATCTTCTGGTGGGGGCTGCTGCTGATCCTGTTCTTCTCGGTGCAGCTGGGCTGGACACCCGTGTCGGGCCGCATCGCGGTGCAGTACTTCGTCGAGCCCGAGACCGGCTTCCTGCTGATCGACGCGCTGCGCGCCGGCGACACCGACGCTTTCTGGTCGGCTCTGCATCACCTGGTCTTGCCGGCCATCGTGCTCGGCACCGTGCCGCTCGCGGTCATCGCACGCATGACGCGCTCGGCCATGCTCGAGGTGCTGGGCGAGGACTACATCCGCACCGCGCGCGCCAAGGGCCTCTCGCGCCTTCGCGTGGTGGGGCTGCATGCGCTGCGCAATGCGCTGATTCCGGTGGTCACGGTGATCGGCCTGCAGGTGGGCGTGCTCTTCACGGGTGCGATCCTCACCGAAACCATCTTTTCCTGGCCCGGTGTCGGCAAATGGCTCATCGAGGCCATCGGCCGGCGCGACTACCCGGTGCTGCAGGGCGGCATGCTGCTGCAGGGCGGCATCGTGATGGTGGTCAACCTGCTGGTCGACGTGACCTACGGCGTCATCAACCCGAGGATCCGGCGCTGAACATGGCCTCGACTCAAACCATTTCCTCGACCGGCGCGGGCCAGGCGCCGCCCGGTCCCTGGCGCGAGTTCTGGACGGCCTTTTCGGCCAACCGCGGCGCGGTCATCGGGCTTGCCACCATCGCGGTGCTGCTGCTCGTCGCGCTGTTCGCGCCGTGGATTGCGCCGCATGCGCCGAACGAAACCAACAGCGCCGTCTTCCTGCTGCCGCCGGCATGGCAGCAGGGCGGTTCCGCCAGCTACCTGCTGGGCACCGACGCCATCGGGCGCGACATTCTTTCGCGCCTCATGTTCGGCGCGCGGCTGTCGCTGTCGATCGGCGTGGCCGTGGTGGCGCTGTCGGTGGTGGCGGGCGTCGTGCTCGGCCTGGTTGCGGGGTTCTTCCGCGGCGTGCTCGAGATCGCGATCATGCGGCTGATGGACATCGTGCTGACGCTGCCGAGCCTGCTGCTCGCCATCGTGATCGTCGCGATCCTCGGGCCGGGGCTGGTCAACGCCATGCTCGCGGTGGCGATCGTGGTGCTGCCGCACTATGTGCGCATCACCCGCGCGGCGGTCATTGCCGAAGTGTCGCGCGACTACGTGACGGCGGCGCGCGTGAGCGGTGCCGGCACGCTGCGCCTGATGTTCAGCGAGGTGCTGCCCAACTGCGCGGCACCGCTCATCGTGCAGGCCTCGCTCGGCATCTCGACCGCCATCCTCGACGCGGCCGCGCTCGGCTTCCTCGGCCTCGGCGCGCAGCCGCCGTCGCCCGAGTGGGGAACGATGCTGGCCGATGCGCGCGAGTTCGTGCTGCGCGCATGGTGGGTCGTGACCTTCCCGGGCCTCGCGATTCTCGCGGCCGTGCTGGCCTTCAATCTGCTCGGCGACGGCCTGCGCGATGCGCTCGACCCCAAACTGAAACGATGACAACGTTCGATGACCCGATTCCAGGGGCGCCGCGGAACCGGCTTTGCCGGGCCGCTGGTGCCGCCGCCTGCAAGGGGGTTGGCGAAGCGACACGAAGTGCGCGAAGACTGGGGGTGAGATGAGTCTTCTGGACATCAAGGACCTGCACGTCGAATTCCCGACGCAGGGCGGCGTGCTGCATGCCGTCGACGGCGTGAGCCTCACGCTCGAGGAGGGCGAGGTGCTCGGCATCGTCGGCGAATCGGGTTCGGGCAAGAGCGTGACGATGATGGCGCTAATGGGCCTCGTGGGCTTTCCGGGCCGCGTGCGCGCGGACCACATGCGCTTCGCGGGCAAGGAGCTGCTCGGCATCTCCGACAAGGCCCGCCGCGCGCTGGTCGGCAAGGAGGTCGCGATGATCTTCCAGGAACCGACCACCAGCCTCAACCCCTGCTTCACCATCGGCTTCCAGTTGATGGAAACGCTGCGGCTGCACCTTCATCTGGACCGGCGCACGGCGAAGAAGCGCGCGACCGAACTGCTCGAACAGGTCGGCATACCCGCCGCGTCGTCGCGCCTGGGCAGCTATCCGCACCAGCTCTCGGGCGGCATGAACCAGCGGGTGATGATCGCGATGGCCATTGCCTGCAATCCGCGCCTGTTGATCGCCGACGAGCCGACCACCGCGCTCGACGTGACGATCCAGGCGCAGATCCTCGACCTGCTGCGCGAGCTGCAGAAGGAGCGCGGCATGGCGCTGGTGCTCATCACGCACAACATGGGCGTGGTCAGCGAAATGGCGCAGCGCATTGCCGTGATGTATGCGGGCCAGGTGATGGAGCAGCAGCGCGTCGACCGGCTCTTTGCGAATCCGCAGCATCCCTATACCGAGGCCCTGCTGGCCGCGCTGCCCGAGCGCGCGGCGCCCGAGGGGCGGCTTGCCACCATCGCGGGCGTGGTGCCGGGCGTGCACGACCGGCCGGCCGGCTGCCTGTTCGCGCCGCGCTGCAGCTATGTGACGACAAAAGCCTGCAACGTGCGGCCGGCGCTGCGCGCGGTGGCGTCCCAGCCCGGCGCCGAGGTGTGTTGCCATTTCCCGCTCGGCGAGCCCGGGCGGATGGCGGCCATCAAGGCCGACCGGCCGCGGCAGCAGGCCGTGGAGGCGCTGCCATGAGCGCAGCGCCAAGGGGGCATCAATGAGCGGCGATGTCGTCGTGGAGGCGCGCAACCTGCAGCGCACCTATGAAATACGGCGCGGCATGTTCCGCGCACCTGCGCAGTTGCGCGCGGTGGGCGATATCTCGTTTCGCATCGAGCGCGGTCGAACGCTGGCGGTGGTCGGCGAATCGGGCTGCGGCAAGTCCACGCTCGCGCGCATGGTCGCGCTGATCGAGAAGCCCACGGCCGGGCAGCTCACGCTGGTCGGCCACGACGCGGTGGACCCGCCCTCCGATCGCCGGCGCGAACTGCGCCAGGCAGTGCAGCTGGTGTTCCAGAACCCCTATGGTTCGCTCAATCCACGCAAGAAGATCAGCGCCGTGCTCGAGGATCCGCTGGCCATCAACACGGCGCTCGGCAAGCCCGAGCGGGCCGCCAAGGCGCGCGAGATGCTTGCGCGCGTGGGCCTGCGGCCCGAGCATGCGAACCGCTATCCGCACATGTTCTCGGGCGGCCAGCGCCAGCGCATTGCCATTGCGCGCGCGCTCATGCTGGAGCCGCGCCTTCTGGTGGCCGACGAGCCGGTATCGGCGCTCGACGTGTCGATCCAGGCGCAGGTGCTGAACCTGCTGGCCGACCTGCAGGCCGAACTCGGCCTGGCCTATCTCTTCATTTCGCACGATCTGGGCGTGGTGCGGCACATCGCGCACGACGTGCTGGTGATGTACCTCGGCCATGCGGTGGAGCAGGGCCCCAAGGCACGCATCTTCGCGCGGCCGCTGCATCCCTACACGCAGGCGCTGCTGGCGTCCACGCCCGGGCTCAGCAGCCAGCGCATCGTGCTCAAGGGCGAGCTGCCGTCGCCGCTGAATCCGCCTTCGGGCTGCGTCTTCAACACGCGCTGTCCGCACGTGACGCAGCGCTGCCGCGAGGAGCGGCCCCTGCTGCGCGCGCTCGACGAGCGGCTGGTGGCCTGCCACTACGCCGAGAAGTTTCTCGATGGCACGCCGCCGGTCAGCGCCGATGTGCCTTTGTCCCCGCCGTTCGTCGCGCCCCTGGCGATGAACCCCTAGCCTGGATATTTCGCGAGTAGAAGGTCGGCAGCCCTGAGCCGGGATGCGTTGTTATTGGTATCTGATGCCAAGAACATGCAACTCGAGAACAGGACTGCCAGTGCCAAAGTGTACCGATGTGCCAGTGAGATTTTGCAAGGTTGGGCGTCGCGTCGTGGAGGCGGCGTTTGACGGCGGAGATATCGTCAGCGACGGTGGTGCGGTACTGCTCAAGCAAGTCGATGAGCGCATCGGCTTGACGCGCGCGGCGGCGCGCGTGTTCGCTGACGCACGGCGCAAGGCCAGCGTGCGTCACGACATTCGCAGTCTGCTCGCGCAGCGCGTGTACGGCTTGTGTTGTGGCTGGGAAAGTGTTTCGCAGCACAACACGCTGCGCCATGACCTGGCGCACCAAACGGCGGTAGGTCGTGTCGTTGAGCTGGCCTCGGCGCCGACGTTGAGCCGGTTGGAGACTTCGGCCACGAGCGAGCATGCCGCGGCGTTGCACGCTGTTTTGTTGGATCAATTCATCGCTAGCCGCATGACGACCCCCGACGAACTCGTGCTCGACATCGATGCCACGCACATCCCGCTGTACGGTGACCAGGAAGGCGCGCACTTCCACGCCCACTACGACAACTACTGCTACTTGCCGCTGTACATCTTCTGTGGGCAAGACATGCTCGCGTGCGTGCTGCGCCCGAGCTGGCGCGATCCGGCCAGCGTGCTCAGCGCGTTGATCAAGCTGATCGCGCGACGGCTGCGCCAGGCGTGGCCCGGCGTGCGGCTCGTGGTGCGCGGCGACTCCGGCTTCTGTCGCCCGAAGGCGCTGCGCCGCTTCGACGCCTGGGGCATTGACTACATCGTGGGCCTGCAGAAGAACTCCGCCTTGCTTGAACGCGTGGCCATCGCTGAACACGCGCTGGCCGAGCAGTACGAAGCCGTCGGCACGAAGCAGCGCCTGATCGGCGAGTTCCGATATGCAACGCGCAGCTGGGAGCGTGAGCGGCGCGTCATCGCGCGGCTGGAGCACGGCGCGCAAGGGCGCAATCCACGCTTCGTGGTCACGAGCCTGGAAGCGGGAGACGCCAAGTCGCTGTACGAGGACTTGTACTGCGCCCGCGGTGAGGCCGAGAACCGCATCAAGGAAGCGCAGATCGACCTGTTCGGTCGCCGCGGCAGTTGTCGCCGCTTCGCGTCCAACCAGATGCGCCTGCTGTTGGCTGCGCTGGCCTACACCTTGATGATCAACCTGCGCCGGCTGGCCCTTCAAGGCACGCAGTTGGAACGCGCGTGCACCGCCACCATCCGCGTCAAGCTGCTCAAGATCGGCGCCGCCGTGCTGCGCAATACCCGTCGCATCCGCCTGCTGCTGGCCTCGCACCACCCGCTCAAGCACGTCTTCCTCACGGCCGCTCGCGCACTGGCTCCATAGATCGCGTCGAGTGCTGTCCCCGGCACGTCGACAAACAACGGGGGTAAGGGGGCACTGCGTCTTCAGCCCCAGCAATGCGGCTGAAATCTCACTCATCGCGGTTGTATCGCGCGCTTCGCGCCCTACATTGATCAACTGCCATCGCGACACGTCACTCGCGAAATATCCAGGCTAGTTCACTTCAACCGTGTCCCAAGGAGTTGCCATGAAGACTCAGCCATTCGTTTCGCGCCGCTCGCCAAGGCTTGCCGCGCTGCTCGCGCCGACGGCACTCGCCGTGCTCGCACTGGCCTGCGGCACCGTGTCCGCCAAGACGCTGGTCTATTGCTCGGAGGGCAGCCCCGAGAATTTCTATCCGGGTGTGAACACCACCGGCACCTCGTTCGACGTGACCACGCAGGTCTACAACACCATCGTCGAGTTCGAGCGCGGCGGCACCAAGGTCGTGCCCGGCCTGGCGGAAAAATGGGACATCTCGGCCGACGGCACGCAGTACACCTTCCACCTGCGCAAGGGCGTCAAGTGGCACAGCACCAGCAAGAGCTTCAAGCCCACGCGCGACTTCAATGCCGACGACTTCATCTTCATGCTCGAGCGGCAGTGGAAGGAAAGCGATCCCTTCTTCAAGGTCACGAGCCAGAACCATTCCTACTTCAACGACATGGGCATGCCCAAGCTCCTGAAGTCGGTGGACCGCATCGACGACCTGACCGTGGAGATCACGCTCAACCAGGCCGAGGCGCCGTTTCTTGCCAACCTCGCGATGCAGTACGCGGGCATCCAGTCGAAGGAATACGCGATTGCGATGCTGAAGGCCGGCACGCCTGAGAAGGTCGACCAGGACCCGATCGGCACCGGCCCCTTCTACCTCGTGCAGTACCAGAAGGACGCGGTCATCCGCTTCAAGGCCTTCCCGCAGTACTGGGGCGGCAAGGCGAAGATCGACGACCTGGTGTTCGCGATCACGCCCGACGCCTCGGTGCGCTGGGCCAAGCTGCAGAAGGGCGAATGCCACGTCATGCCGTACCCGAACCCGGCCGACCTCGACGCGATACGCAAGGATCCGAACGTGCAGGTGCTCGAGCAGCCCGGCCTCAACGTCGGCTACCTTTCGTACAACACCACGAAGAAGCCCTTCGACGACGTGCGCGTGCGCAAGGCCATCAACATGGCGATCAACAAGAAGGCGATCATCGACGGCGTGTACCTGTCGACCGGCGTGGCCGCGAAGAACCCCATTCCGCCGACCATGTGGTCCTACAACGATGCGGTCAAGGACGATCCGTACGATCCCGAAGCCGCCAAGAAGCTGCTGGCGCAGGCCGGCTTTCCCGATGGTTTCTCGACCGACCTGTGGGCCATGCCGGTGCAGCGGCCCTACAACCCGAACGCCAAGCGCATCGCCGAGCTGATGCAGGCCGATCTCGCCAAGATCAACGTCAAGGCCGAGATCAAGAGCTTCGAGTGGGGCGAGTACCGCAAGCGCCTGCAGGCCGGCGAGCACCAGATGGGCATGCTGGGCTGGACCGGCGACAACGGCGACCCCGACAATTTCCTCTACACGCTGCTGGGCTGCGCCTCGGCCAAGTCGGCCAGCGGCAGCAACATCTCGAAGTTCTGCTACCAGCCGTACGAAGACCTCGTGCTGAAGGCCAAGAGCGCGACCAGGCAGGCCGACCGCGACGCGCTCTACAAGAAGGCGCAAGTCATCTTCAAGGAACAGGCGCCGTGGTTCACCATCGCGCATGCGGTGCAGCTGAAGCCGGTGCGCAAGGAGGTGGTCGACTTCAAGCTCAGCCCCTTCGGCCGCCACACTTTCTACGGCGTGGACATCAAGTAACCGATGAGCGCACCGGTCGCCATCGTCGCTGCCATGCACGAAGAGCTGAGCGCGCTCCTCGCGCAGATGCCGGACGAGCAGCGCGTGCGCGCCGCGGGGCGCGACTTCTGGGTCGGCCACCTGCACGGCCAGCCGGTGGTGGCCGTGCTGTCGCGCATCGGCAAGGTCGCGGCGGCGGTGACGGCCACGGTGCTGCTCGAGCGCTTCGGCGTGCGGGCGATCGTGTTCACGGGCGTCGCCGGCGGGCTCGCGCCGGGCGTGAACGTCGGCGACGTGGTGGTCGCAACGCAGCTGCTGCAGCACGACCTCGATGCCTCGCCGATCTTTCCGAAGTACGAGGTGCCGCTCATGGGCCTTTCGCGCTTCGCGGCCGATGCCGCAGTCAGCGATGCGCTGGCGGCCGTGGCCGAAGAGACGCTGCGCGATCCGGTGGCGTTGCTGGGGCAGGAGGCCGTCGATGAGTTCGGCCTCCGGTCGCCGAAGGTGCACCGGGGCTTGCTGGTGAGCGGCGATCGCTTCGTCTCGACGGCGGCCGAAAGCGATGCGTTGCGGCGCAACCTGCCCGATGCGCTTGCGGTCGAGATGGAAGGCGCGGCGGTGGCGCAGGTGTGCCACGACTACGGCGTGCCCTTTGCGGCGATGCGGACCATCTCGGACCGGGCCGACGACGCCGCGCATGGCGACTTCGCACGCTTCGTCGCCGAAGTGGCGAGCCGCTACAGCCTTGCGCTGGCGAGCGCGTGGCTGGCCACGCTGCCTTCTTGCCGCGAAACGCCCGCCGCTACTTGAGCCAGCCGCGCCGGCGGAAGTACCACATCGGCACCAGCGCGCTCGCCGCCATCAGCGCCAGCGCATATGGATAGCCCAGCGACCAGTCGAGCTCGGGCATGAGCTTGAAGTTCATGCCGTAGATGCTCGCGATCAGCGTGGGCGGCAGCAGCGCCACGCTGGCCACCGAGAAGATCTTGATGGTCTTGTTCTGGTTGATGTTGATGAAACCGACGGTCGCATCCATCAGGAAGTTGATCTTGTCGAACAGGAAGGCCGTGTGGTTGTCCAGCGATTCGATGTCGCGCAGGATCTGCCGCGCCTCCTCGAACTGCTCGGCGTTGAGCATGCGGCTGCGCATCATGAAGCTCACCGCGCGGCGCGTGTCCATCACGTTGCGCCGGATGCGGCCGTTCAAGTCTTCCTGGCGCGCGATCGCCGCCAGCACCTCGCCGGCCAGCTCGTCGCTGACGTTGCCTTCGAGCACCTTCTTGCCCGCGACCTCGAGTTCGTCGTAGATGTTCTCGAGCGTGTCGGCCGAGTATTCGGCGTCGGCGTCGAACAGCTTGAGCAGCACTTCCTTCGCGTCTTCGATGAGGCCGGGGGCGCGGCGCGCACGCATGCGCAGCAGCCGGAACACGGGCACGTCCTCGTCATGGATGGAGAACAGCACGCCGCGGCTGCGAAGCTCGGTGTTGTGCTGGTTCAGGATGAACGCAACGCGCACCGACCGCGGGTCTTCGTCGTCGTCGATCAGGAAGTCGGAGCGGATGTGCAGTTCGCCGTTGTCTTCCTCGTAGAAGCGGGCCGACTCCTCGATGTCCTCGTCCATCGCGTCTTCGGGAATCGAAAGGCCGTAGTACTGCTTGATCCAGCGCTTTTCCTCGAGCGTGGGCGATTCGAGGTCGACCCAGATCGGCTGGAACTTGGAAAGCTCCTCGAGCGCCTCGATCTCTTCCTGGACAAGGCGGCCGTTGGCGAGCGTAAAGATATTGAGCATGGGCTCACTCCCGTGAAATGGCTGAGGCGATGGGGCGAGGGGAGGGGTGCTTTCAATCCCCGGGCCCTGATGTCAGCGATCGAGGGGCGTCAGGACGCGGGAGTTGAAAGCTGCCGAGACGGTGCGGTTTCCATGATGCGGTCTCCAGTTGCAGCGAGGGGCGATTATGTCATCGGCCATGTGACGGCAAGGCCGCCGATCTGGATGGACATACAGTAAAGTTGCGGCCATGCAGACCGCTGCGCTCCCCGCTTTTCCCGCCGTCGGCACCCCCGGCACCGCCCAGGCCGAGCGCCTGGCCGCGGCACTTTCGGCGCTCAACGACGAGCAGCGCGCCGCCGTCGAGCACGGCGTCGGCACGCTGGTCGGGCGCGACGAGCGGCCGCTGCTGGTGATCGCCGGCGCGGGCTCCGGCAAGACCAGCACGCTGGCGCACCGGGTGGCGCACCTCATTGCCGGCGGCGTCGATCCGCAGCGCCTGCTGCTCTTGACCTTCTCGCGCCGCGCGGCGCAGGAAATGGAGCGCCGCGCGGGCCAGGTGCTGGCGCGCGTGCTCGGGCTCAAATCCGAAAAGCCGCCCGCGCTGCCGTGGGCCGGCACTTTCCATGGCATCGGCGCACGCCTGCTGCGCGAATACGCCGCGCACATCGGCCTGAACGACCACTTCACGATCCACGACCGCGGGGACGCCGAGGACCTGATGGGCCTGGTGCGCCACGAGCTCGGCCTGTCGTCGAGCGTGAACCGCTTTCCGCGCAAGGGCACCTGCCTTTCGATCTATTCGCGATGCGTCAACACGCGCGCGCCGCTGGCCGATGTGCTCGCCGAGGCCTTTCCGTGGTGCGCCGAGTGGGAAGCCGAACTCAAGCGCCTGTTCGGCGCCTATGTCGAGGCCAAGCAGCAGCAGAACGTGCTCGACTACGACGACCTGCTGCTCTATTGGGCCGGCATGGCGGCCGAGCCCGCGCTGGCGGCGCTGGTCGGCGCGCGCTTCGACCACGTCCTGGTCGACGAGTACCAGGACACCAACCTGCTGCAGGCCTCGATCCTGCGGGCGCTCAAGCCCGATGGCCGCGGCGTGACGGTGGTGGGCGACGACGCGCAGTCGATCTACTCGTTTCGCGGCGCAACGGTGCGTAACATCCTCGACTTTTCGTCGCAGTTCTCGCAGGCCGCGCGCGTGGTCACGCTGGAGCGCAACTACCGCTCGACCCAGCCCATTCTCGATGTCTCGAACCGGGTCATTGCGCAGGCCGCCGAGCGGCATGCCAAGACGCTCTGGACCGACAAGCCCTCCGCGGGCCGGCCGCAGCTGGTGCTGGTGCCCGACGAGGCGCAGCAGGCCGTCTGGGTGGCCGACAAGGTGCTGGCGCACCGCGAGGGCGGCCTGGCGCTCAAGTCGCAGGCGGTGCTGTTTCGCGCCGCCACGCACAGTGCGCCGCTCGAGCTGGAACTGGCGCGCCGCAACATTCCGTTCGTGAAGTACGGCGGCCTCAAGTTTCTCGAGGCCTCGCATGTGAAGGACCTGCTCGCGGTGCTGCGCTTCGCCGAGAACCCGCGCGGGCGCATGGCGGGATTCCGCGTCACGCAGCTCATCCCGGGCATCGGGCCCGCCACGGGCGCGCGGCTGCTCGATGCCATGGACCAGGCCGCCGATCCGGTGGCGGCGGTGCGCGGGTTCGTGCCGCCACCCGCCGCGCGCGCGGAGTGGGCGGTGTTTGCCGAAGCCTATGCCGCGCTGTGCGCGCCATCGCTGCCGTGGCCGGCCGATGTGGAACTGGCGGTGCGCTGGTATTTGCCGCACCTCGACCGGCTCTACGACGACCCCTCCGGCGTGCGGCGCGGCGACGTCGAGCAATTGACGCGGCTGGCGTCGGGCTATGCCTCGCGCGAGCGCTTCCTGACGGAACTCACGCTCGATCCGCCCGAAGCCACCAGCGACAGGCCGGGCCCGCCCTCGCTCGACGAGGACTACCTGATCCTGTCCACCATCCACTCGGCCAAGGGGCAGGAGTGGAATTCGGTGCACGTGCTCAACGTGGTCGACGGCTGCCTGCCGGCCGACGTGGCGCAGAGCGCGCATGAGCTCGAGGAGGAGCGGCGGCTGCTCTACGTGGCAATGACACGGGCGCGCGACCACCTGCATCTTCTGGTGCCGCAGCGCTTCTACGTGACGCAGCAGGCCGTGCGCGGCGACCGGCACCTGTATGCCAACCGCACGCGCTTCATTTCCGAACGGGATCTCGCGGGCTTCGAGCAGCAGACCTGGCCGCCACCGCCGGAGCGGCCGCCCGCGGTGCCGCCGCCGGCCGCGGTGATCGACCTGCGCAACCGCATGCGCGCCGCCTGGAGCTGAACCGGCAGGCCCTTTGCCTGGCAGGGTCACCGGTGGTGACGCACTGAAACACTTGCTGCCCAAGTGCCGCATCGGCGTGGCCAGCATGCGCGGGCAGCTATGGAATCCCTAGCGGATTGGAGCATGGCCCGCATGCGCCCGCCACCCGGAGAAGCCAGCTATTGCAATACCGTGACAGCTTGGGCATAGTGAATCGACCGTCCCTTCTTTTCTCTTCTTTCCCTCTTTTCTCCCCAACCCCACACCTGTTTCGCCGGCCACGCTCCATCCCGGAGCGGGGCCATTTTCCCAACCGTCAATTCTCAGGAGGTCATTCATGAATTTGACGATCAGCGGTCATCACCTCGACGTCACCCCTGCCTTGCGCACCTACGTCACGAGCAAGCTGGACCGGATCACACGGCACTTCGACCAGGTGGTCGATGTGAAGGTGCTCCTCACGGTGGAAAAGCAGAAGGAAAAGGAACGCCGCCAAAGGGCGGAGTGCAACATTCACGTCAAGGGTAACGACATGTTCGCGGAGTCGAGCCACGCTGATCTCTACGCTGCGGTCGATGAACTGGTCGACAAACTCGACCGCCAGGTGGTGCGCCACAAGGACCGCCTGCAGGACCACCATCACGCTGCGGCCAAGCGCGTGATGTAGACCACGGGCAAGGGCTGCGGCCCCTGCGACAAGCCGCCTCCGGGCGGCTTTTTGCTGCCTGTTTTTTCATCATCGCCCGCAGGCCCGGCGAGGCCTTCCGGCAACATGTAGCCAAAAAGTAAGTAACGGGAGTGGGGGTTTTTACCAAGCGGGTGCATAATCGCCCCCGCCCTGCCCCCACCATGAATCGCCTCGCGTCCATCCTGCCGCCCGCTCAAGTGCTTGTGAGCGTTGACGCTACCAGCAAGAAACGTGCTTTCGAAGAAGCCGGCTTGCTGTTCGAGAGCCTTCACGGCCTCGGCCGCGCCCTGATCACCGACAGCCTGTTTGCGCGCGAACGGCTCGGCTCCACCGGGCTCGGGCACGGGGTGGCCATTCCGCATGGCCGCATCAAGGGCCTCAAGGCTCCCATGGCCGCGGTCTTCCAGCTGGCGAATCCGATCGGTTTCGACGCGCCGGACGAGCAGCCCGTCGGGCTCCTGATCTTCCTGCTGGTGCCCGAGGCGGCCACCCAGAAGCACCTTGAAATCCTCTCCGAGATCGCCGAGCTGCTGAGCGACGCCAACCTGCGCGAGCTGATCAAGTCGAGCACCGACGCGGCCGAACTGCACGGACTCATTGCCGGCTGGCAGTCGACGCAAGTCGCCTGAGGTGCCCGCTCCCGGGCTCCCGCGGCCCCGCAGGGCCGGTTCCGCGGTATTCTGGCCGGCCTCCAACTAGGCGCTGAGCGCCATCTCCCTACGCATGAAGCCGACCGTCATCAGTGCCGACGCCATGTTCGAGGAATTCCGCGGGTCGCTCCGCTGGGAATGGCTCGCCGGGCTCGGTGCTTCAGAGCGCCAGTTCGATCCTGAAGTCATCAGCCGCGCCCAGTCGGCGGCGGACCTGGTCGGCTACCTCAATTACATCCATCCGTACCGCGTTCAGATCCTGGGCGCGCGCGAAGTGGCCTACCTGACGCGCGGCAGCCAGGAAGACTGCGCCCGGCGCATTGCCCGCATCGTCACCCTGGAGCCGCCCATGCTGGTGCTGGCCGACGGCCAGGCCGCGCCGGACGAGCTGCTATCGATTTGCGAGCGCGCCCAGCTGCCGCTGTTCGCCACCCGCGAGTCGTCGGCCTTCGTGATCGACCTGCTGCGGGCCTACCTGTCCAAGCATTTCGCGGAACGCACCTCGATGCACGGGGTGTTCATGGACATCCTGGGCATGGGGGTCATGATCACCGGCGAATCGGGGCTCGGGAAGAGCGAGCTCGGGCTGGAACTGATTTCGCGCGGCAACGGCCTGGTGGCCGACGACGCGGTCGACCTTTTCCGCATCAACCAGAACACCATCGAGGGCCGCTGTCCCGACCTGCTGCTCAACCTGCTGGAGGTGCGCGGCATCGGCTTGCTGGACATCCGCGCGATCTTCGGCGAGACGGCGGTGCGGCGGAAGATGCGGCTCAAGCTCATCGTGCACCTGGTGCGCCGCGACAGCTTCGAGCGCGACTACGAGCGCATGCCCTCGGCGCCGCTCACGCAGGACGTGCTGGGCATTCCGGTGCGCAAGGTCATCATCCAGGTGGTGGCCGGGCGCAACATCGCCGTGCTGGTGGAAGCCGCCGTGCGCAATTCGATCCTGCAGCTGCGCGGCATCGACACCTATGCCGATTTCGTGGCGCGCCACCACAAGGCGATGGAAAACGGGCGCGACGGGGACTGACGGGTTACCTTTTACCGACGCAGTCGCCGCACAGGCCGTAGAGCGACATCGCGTGGTCCTGCAGGATCCAGCCCTTGTCCTTTGAAATCATCTGCTGGCGGCGCTCGATCTCGGCGTCGTAGAACTCCTCGACCTTGCCGCACGAGGTGCAGATCAGGTGGTCGTGGTGCGTGCCCTCGTTCAGTTCGTAGACCGCCTTGCCGCTTTCGAAATGGCTGCGCTCGAGGATGCCGGCCTGCTCGAACTGGGTCAGCACGCGGTAGACGGTGGCCAGGCCGATGTCGGAGTGCTCGTTCAGGAGCACGCGAAAAACGTCCTCGGCCGTCATGTGGCGCTGGCTGCCGGTCTGGAAGATCTCGAGGATCTTCAGGCGTGGCAGGGTGGCCTTGAGGCCGGTGTTCTTGAGTTCGTCGATGTTGGCCATGATGGTTCCTGCGCCCTGGGCTGCAGACGGGCCCAAAAGGGCCAGCCGCTACAATGGCCGATCATATCGCTACCCCCCTTTTTCCTCCCATGCCTGCCATTCTCCAACGCCGTCCCTGGCTGCTGGCTGCGGCCGTCGCCGCGACGTTCTGCCTCGGCGCCTGCAGCGGCTTCAGCGATCGCACGCGTGGTGCGCTGACGGCCATCACGCCCTACAAGGTCGAAGTGGTCCAGGGCAATTTCGTGTCGAAGGAACAGGTCGAGGCGCTCAAGCCTGGCATGTCGCGCCAGCAGGTGCGTGAAATCCTCGGCACGTCGCTGCTGACCGACGTCTTCCACAAGGATCGCTGGGACTACGTCTTCACGATCAGGCGCCAGGGCGTCGATCCCCAGGAACGCCGCCTGACCGTCTTCTTCAACGGCGAACTGCTCGAGCGCTTCGAGGGCGACCCGATGCCCAGCGAAGAAGAATTCGTTGCCACGCTCGACACCCGCAAGAAGAGCGGCAAGGTGCCGCCGCTCGAGGCGTCGGAAGAAGAACTCAAGAAATTCGCCCCCAAGGAAGACGGCAAGAAGGCCGATGCCACCACCACGGCAACCGGCCAGCCGCCGCTTCCTGCCGCGTATCCCCCGCTCGAAGCTGCGCGCTGAGCACGCGCCAAACACAGGGCGAGGGCGGGCGCACCCGCCGGGTCAGGCGGGGCGTGCCGGTTTCCATGCCAACTTCCAAGGCTGAATCCGCGTGACTGAATCCATTTCCACTTCTTCGTCCCTTTCCGAGTCTTCCACGCCCCCCCTGCGGCGCATCGCGATCGCAGGCGCTTCGGGCCGCATGGGCCGCATGCTGGTCGAGGCGGTGCGCGAGGCGCAGGATTGCCGGCTGGCCGGCGCACTCGACATGGCGGGCAGCAACGCCGTCGGCGCCGATGCGGCCGCCTTTCTCGGGTTCACGAGTGGCGTGCCGATCGTGGCCGACCTGCGCAACGGCCTGCAGGACGCGCAGGTGCTCATCGACTTCACCCGCCCCGAAGGAACGCTCGCGCACCTGGCGGTCTGCCGCGAACTCGGCGTGCAGGCCGTGATCGGCACCACCGGCTTCAGCGATGCGCAGAAGGCCGAGATCGCCGAGATCGCCAAGGACATCGCGATCATGGTCTCGCCCAACATGAGCGTGGGCGTCAACGTCACCTTCAAGCTGCTCGAAATGGCGGCCAAGGCGCTCTCGACGGGCTACGACATCGAGATCATCGAGGCGCACCACCGCCACAAGGTCGATGCGCCCTCGGGCACCGCGCTCAAGATGGGCGAGGTCATTGCCGAGGCGCTGGGCCGCGACCTGAAGGAATGCGCCGTCTACGGCCGCGAAGGCATCACCGGCGAGCGCGACCCGTCGACCATCGGCTTTGCCGCCATCCGCGGCGGCGACATCGTGGGCGACCACACCGTGCTGTTCGCGGGCACCGGCGAGCGCATCGAGATCACCCACAAGTCGGCCAGCCGCGTCACCTACGCGCAGGGCGCCCTGCGCGCCGTGCGCTTCCTGGCCGGCCAGAAGGCAGGCCTGTTCGACATGTTCGACGTGCTGGGCCTGCGCTGAAAGAACGATGAGCGTCCTCGAATTGCTGACCCACGGCGACGGCGTGAGCCGCTCGGTGGCGGCGCTGCTGCTCGCCATGTCGATCTCGAGCTGGGTGGTGATTCTCTGGAAAGCCTGGCTGCTGCGCGGCGGCACGCGCGACGTGCTGCGCAGCATCGCCGCATTCTGGCAATCGGCCACGCTCGCCGATGCGCAGCAGCGGCTCCAGGCCTTCGACCGCGCCGCCCTGGTGGGGCCGGCGGTGAGCGCCATCAGGAATGCGGCAGCAGCAGATGCAGGCGATGCAACGCTCGGCGCGACCACCGGCGACCGCAACCAGCGGCTCACGCGGGCGCTGCGCGGCGCGCTGCATGGCGCGCTGCGGCGCCTGCAGTCCGGCCAGATCCTGCTGGCCACGGTCGGTGCCACGGCGCCCTTCGTGGGCCTGCTCGGCACCGTGTGGGGCATCTACGGCGCGCTGTCGGGCATTGCCGGCCAGACGGGCGGCTTCACGATCGACAAGGTGGCCGGCCCGGTGGGCGAGGCGCTGGTGATGACGGCTTTCGGCCTGGCCGTGGCCATTCCGGCCGTGCTGGCCTACAACGTGTTCGGCCGCGTCATCGGCCGCATCGAAGCCGAGCTCGAGGGATTTGCGCACGACCTGCTCGGCAGCTTCGGCAGCGCCCCGGTACCCGCCGCGCCGCCGCCCGCGCGGCCCATGCCGGTGTCGGCCTAGCCCCGGCGGAGCACAGGAACATATGGCCTTCGGTCGCACCTCCCTGGGCAGCAGTGCCGCTGGCGGCGGGCGCGCGACGGGAGCCGGCGGACAGCGGCCGCTGTCCGACATCAACGTCACGCCGCTGGTCGACGTGATGCTGGTGCTGCTGGTGATCTTCATCATCACCGCGCCGCTGATGGCGAGTTCGATCAAGCTCGACCTGCCGCAGACCGATGCCGGCCAGCCCAACGACACGCCCAAGTTCGTGAGCGTGTCGGTCGATGCCTCGGGCAAGACCTTCTTCAACGACCAGGCGGTGACGGACGAGGAACTGGCCGCCCGGCTGCAGAAGGCCGCCGCCGACAGCAAGGACACCGAAGTGCAGCTGCGCGCCGACCAGACCGTGCCCTACGGCAAGCTGGTGGCGCTGATGGGCATCGCGAACAAGGCGGGCCTGAACCGCATCGGGTTCGTGACCGAGGCGCCCGCGCAAGGCCAGCCGCCGCCGGCCCCGCGCTGACGCCCAGGACGCCGGACGACCGGTCCGGTCGGCTCAATCGGGCGCCGATGGCGCGCGTTTCTTCAGGCCCGGCAGCGTCCAGCCCAGTGTCATGCCCGCGGCCGCCAGCAGGATCGCGGCAGCGCCCAGAAGCTGTGCGGGATGCAGCCGCTGGCCGAAAGCCAGGTAGTCCACGCCGATCGCCACCACCGGATAGATGAAGGACAGCGCGCCCGCCATGTGCGTCGGGAGCTTCTGGATCGCGCCGTAGAGCAGCGTGAAAACCAGCCCCGTGTAGACGACGCCCATGGCCAGATGCGTGCCCCACACGCCGGCATTCTTCGGAAGCTCCGCCAGGTTGGCAAACGGCGCCAGCAGCACGCTGCCCACGCAGACCTGGACCAGCGCGATCAGGTGGGGCGGCGTGCCGTCGAGCTGCTTCGCGACGATGGCTGCAATGGCGTAGAAGAACGCAGCCCCCAGCGCCATCAGGATGCCCGGGACATACGAGGCGCCATGGCTGCCGCCGCCCGGCTTGGCCTCGGCAATCAGCAGGACGCCCGCGAACGCGATGCCCAGCCAGGCCAGCTTGGCCGCCGTCAGCCGCTCGGAGAAGAACAGGGCGCCAAGGCCCACCAGCATGAACGGCTGGGTGTTGTAGACCGCCGTGGCGATGGAGATCGACGCATGCGAGAACGACGCGAAGATCAGCAGCCAGTTGAGCACCAGCGCGGCGCCGCCCAGCGCCGCCAGCGCAACGACGCGCAGCGTCAGCAGGCGCCTGCGAAGCAGCCCGAGCGCGGCGCACACCGCAACGAGCGTGAGGGCGCCGAAGGCGCAGCGCCAGAACAGCAGGTCGGCCAGCGGCTGGCCGGAGCGGATGACGAACCAGCCGATGGTTCCCGAAATGGCCATGGCCGCGCTCATTTCGAGCGCGCCCCGCATCTGTCTTTGCATGATCGGAATTCTTGTGGAGCAAGTCTCAGGTTGCCATTGATGTGCCGATGGGCCTATGATTTTCCGAAGGGAAAAATCCATTCGATGCTAAGAAAACAAGGCAAAGCCCCGTTGTCTCCAAAGGATCTGAAATGCTGGACGAGGTCGAACAAAAGATTCTCGAGGTCATGCTGCAGGACGCGCGCATCTCGCTGAAAGACCTGGCCGCCCGCGTCGGCATGTCTTCGCCGAGTGTTTCGGAGCGGCTTCGGCGGCTCGAAGAGCGCCGCGTGATCCGCGGCTACACGGTCGAGATCGATCCGAAGGCGCTGGGCTACCAGCTGCAGGCGATCGTGCGCATCCGCCCGTTGCCGGGCCAGCTGCAGGTGGTGCAGAAGCTGATCGAGAACACGCCCGAATTCGGCGAGTGCGACAAGGTCACGGGCGAAGATTGCTACATCGCACGCTTGTTCGTGCGCTCCATCGAGCAGCTCGACCAGGTGCTGGACCGCATCGTCGACAAGGCCGAGACGCACACGGCCATCGTCAAGATGCAGCCGATACGCCGGCGCGCGCCGCCCTTGCGGCTGGGCTGAGGCAAAGACCGGCGCGGCGCCGGCTCAGCCCAGTACCACCGGCCTGGTGTGCCAGATCTCGTGCGCGTACTGCGCAATGGTGCGGTCCGACGAGAACGCGCCCATGCCTGCTACGTTCAGGATGGCCATGTGCGTCCATGCGTCCGGGTCGCGGTACAGCGCATCGACCTCGGCCTGCTTCTCGACGTAGCTCGCATAGTCGGCCAGCAGCAGGTAGTGGTCGCCCCAGTTCACCAGCGCGTCGTAGATGCCCTGGTAGCGCGAGGGCTCGCCGGCCGAGAATGCGCCGTCGCGGATGGCGTCGAGCACGCGCTTGAGCTCGGCGTTCTCCTCGTAGATGTCGCGCGGCTGGTAGCCGTGGGCGCGGATGTCGGCCACCTCCGGCGTGGTGTTGCCGAAGATGAAGATGTTCTCCGCGCCCACGTTGTCGCGCATCTCCACGTTGGCGCCGTCGAGCGTGCCGATGGTGAGCGCGCCGTTGAGCGCGAACTTCATGTTGCCGGTGCCCGAGGCCTCGGTGCCCGCGGTCGAGATCTGCTCCGACAGGTCGGCCGCGGGCATGATCACCTCGGCCAGGCTCACGCTGTAGTTGGGCAGGAACACCACCTTCAGCAGCTTGCCGGCGCGGCTGTCGTTGTTGATGGTGTTGGCCACGTCGTTGATCAGCCGGATCACGAGCTTGGCCATCTGGTAGGCCGAGGCTGCCTTGCCGGCGAACACCACCACGCGCGGCACGATGTCGATCGGCCCGCCGGCGGCCTGCGCATCGAGGATGCGGTGGTAGCGCGTGATCACGTGCAGCACGTTGAGCAGCTGCCGCTTGTATTCGTGGATGCGCTTGACCTGCACGTCGAACATCGCGTCGGTGTCGAGCACGATGTCCATGTGCTGCTCCACCCAGTTGGCCAGGCGCAGCTTGTTCTCGCGCTTGGCATGGCGGAAGGCGCGTGCGAAGGCGGGCTGGGCCGCCATCGGCCGCAGCGCCTCGAGCTGCGAGAGGTCGCGCCGCCAGCCCTTGCCCAGGCGCTGGTCGAGCAGGCTCGCGAGCGGCGGGTTGGCCTGCGCGAGCCAGCGCCTCGGCGTGACGCCGTTGGTCTTGTTGTTGAAGCGCTCGGGAAAGATCTTCGCGAAGTCCGCGAAGATCGATTGCTTCATGAGTTCGGAATGCAGGCCCGACACGCCGTTGATCGAATGGCTCGCGAGCACCGCCACGTAGGCCATGCGCACGCGGCGCTCGCCCGCCTCGTCGACCAGCGACAGCCGGCGCAGCAGCTCGACGTCGTTGCCGGCCTTCTGCGTCACGGCGGCGAGGAACTTCGCGTTCATGTCGTAGATGATCTGCAGGTGCCGCGGCAGGATGCGCCCGAGCATCTCGACCGGCCAGGTCTCCAGCGCCTCGTGCATCAGCGTGTGGTTGGTGTAGCTGAACACCTTCTGCGTATGGGCCCAGGCCACGTCCCACGCCAGGCCGTGCTCGTCGAGCAGGAGGCGCATGAGCTCGGGCACCGCGAGCACCGGGTGCGTGTCGTTCAGGTGGATGCTGACCTTGTCGGCCAGCTGGTCGAAGCTCTTGTGGTTGCGCAGGTAGCGCCGCAGCAGGTCCTGCACGCTCGCGCTGCAGAAGAAATATTCCTGGTGCAGCCGCAGCTCCCGGCCCGAGGGCGTGGAGTCGTCGGGGTAGAGCACGCGCGAGACGTTCTCGGAGTGGTTCTTGCTCTCCACCGCCGCCATGTAGTTGCCGCGGTTGAAGGCCGAGAGATCGATCTCCTCGGTGGCGCGCGCCGACCACAGGCGCAGCGTGTTGGTGGCCTGCGTGCCGTAGCCCGGAATGATGGTGTCGTAGGCCACGGCCAGCACGTCGTGCGTGTCGACCCAGTCGGCCGCGCCGTAGGGCGCGTTCTTTCCCTCGCGCCTTTGTACATGGCCGCCGAAGCGCACGCGGTAGTTCACCTCGGGCCGCTGGAACTCCCAGGGGTTGCCGCGCGTGAGCCAGTAGTCGGGCGTCTCCACCTGCTGGCCGTCGACGATGCGCTGGCGGAACATGCCGTATTCGTAGCGGATGCCGTAGCCCATGCCGGGCACGCCGAGCGTGGCCATCGAGTCGAGAAAACAGGCCGCGAGCCGGCCGAGGCCGCCGTTGCCGAGCGCCGCGTCGGGCTCGCGCTCGGACAGCGCCGCCATGTCCACGCCGAAGTCGGCCAGCGCCTCGCGCACCGTGTCGTAGAGGTCGACCGCCAGCAGCGCATTGGTGAAGGTGCGCCCGATCAGGAACTCCATCGAGAGGTAGTAGACGCGCTTCAGGTCCTGCGCATAGTTGGCGCGCGTGGTCGCCATCCAGCGCTCGACCAGCTGGTCGCGCACGGCCAGCGCGGTGGCGTGCAGCCAGTCGTCCTGGCTGGCCGCCACAGGGTCCTTGCCGACCGCATAGATCAGCTTGTTGGCGACGGCGCGCTTGAACGCGGCCACGTCGCGGTCGGGATGGTCGTAGGCGAAGTCTTTGATGGTCATGGGCTTCGGTGAAGAGTTGCGGGGGTTGTGCGCCGTGGCGCTTTGTTCAGGTGCCGGCGGACTCGAACGCCTGCCGGTAGACCTCGATGTACTGGTCGGCGGCGGTGGCCCAGTCGGCCGAGCGCCGCATGGCGTTGCCGCGCACGCGGCGCCAGTCGGGCGCGCGCTGGTAGAGCGCGAAGGCGCGCCGCAGCGCGCGCTCGTAGTCGGCGGCGTCGAAGCGGTCGAACACGAAGCCGGTGGCGTGGCCGCTGGCCATGTCTTCGAGCGTGCAGTCGACGACCGTGTCGGCCAGGCCGCCGACGCGGCGCACCAGTGGCAGGCTGCCGTACTTCAGGCCGTACATCTGCGTGAGGCCGCAGGGCTCGAAGAGCGATGGCACCAGCGTCACGTCGCCGCCGCCGAAGAGCTGGTGCGCCAGCGTTTCGTTGTAGCCGATGGTGACGCTGACCGAGCGGGGCGCGGCCGCCGCGCGCTCGCGGAAGGCTTCCTCGAGCCAGGCCTCGCCGCTGCCCAGCAGCGCGAGCTGCCCGCCTTCGGCCAGCAGGGCATCGAGGCCGCCGAGCACGAGGTGCAGGCCCTTCTGCTCGGTGAGCCGGCTGACCAGGATGAAGAGCGGCGCGTCGGGGCGCTCGGCCAGTCCGAGCTGGTGCTGCAGCACCGCCTTGCAACGCGCCTTGCCCGCCATGTGGCGGCCTTCGGGCGTGTGGTAGCCCTGCACCAGCGCGGTGTCGGTGGCCGGATTCCAGACCTGGTCGTCGACCGCGTTGAGGATGCCCGTGAGCACGCCGCCGCGCAGGCGCAGCAGGCCGTCGAGCCCGAAGCCCTGCTCGGGCGTCTGGATCTCGCGGGCGTAGGTCGGGCTCACGGTGGTCAGGCGGTCCGCGAAGTAGAGGCCGCCCTTCATGAACGACACCTGCCCGTGGTATTCGAGCCCGTTCATGTGGAACGCCGGCGCGGGCAGGCCGAGGTCGGCAAAGTTCCATGGTGCCGAGATGCCCTGGTAGGCCAGGTTGTGCACCGTGAACACGCTGCCCACGCGGGGCGCACCGGCCTCGCGCGCGAAGTGCAGGTAGGCCGGCGCCAGCCCCGCATGCCAGTCGTGCGCATGCACGACCTCGGGCTGCCAGGCGGGATCGAGCCCCTGCGCCAGCTGTGCCGCGGCCCAGCCCAGCAGCGCGAAGCGCCGGTGGTTGTCGCCGTAGGGCTGGCGCGTGGCGTCTTCGTAGGGGTTGCCGGGCCGGTCGTACAGCGCCGGCGCATCGATCACGTAGGCGGTGATCGGCGCCGCCGCGCCATCGATGGCGATGCGGCCCGCGCGCAGGCCGAAGCGTTCCTGGCCCCAGGGTGCGGTGAATTCGGCCACCGGCGCCAGGTCGCGCACGCCGGCCAGGATGGCCGGGAAGCCGGGCAGCAGCACCCGCGCGTCCTGTCCGGCGGCCATGAGGGCGAGTGGCAGCGCGCCGGCCACGTCGGCGAGGCCACCGGTCTTGAGCAGGGGGAACAGTTCGGCGCTGACCTGGAGGATTCGCATCGGGGAAGCGTTGCGGCCTCAGGCAGCCAGCAGGCGCTTGAGCATTTCGCGGGTGACCAGCACCACGCCGTTGTCGGTGCGCTCGAAGCGCGCGGCATCGGCTGCGGCGTCTTCGCCGATCACCATCTCGTCCGGAATGACGCAGCCGCGGTCGACCACCACGCGGTTGAGCCGGGCGCCGCGGCCCACTTCGACGTCTGGCAGCAGCACGGCCTCGTTGATGTCGCAGAACGAATGGATGCGCACGCCCGAGAACAGCACCGAGCTGCTGACCTTGGAGCCCGAGACGATGCAACCGCCCGAGACGATGGTGTTGACCGTCATGCCGTGCCGGCCCTCGCGATCGAGCACGAACTTGGCTGGCGGCAGCTGCCGCTGGTAGGTCCAGATGGGCCAGTCTGTGTCATAGATGTCGAGTTCGGGCGTGATGGAGGCCAGGTCGAGGTTGGCTGCCCAGAATGCATCAATCGTGCCCACGTCGCGCCAGTAGGCCTTGGCGTCGGGCCCGCGCGAGGCGCGCGTGACGCACGACATGCCGAAGGGATGCGCCAGCGCGCGGCCCTGCGCCACGGCGCGCGGGATGATGTCCTTGCCGAAATCGTGGCTCGAATCGGGGTTGACGGCGTCTTCCTCGAGCAGCTGGTAGAGGTACTCGGAATCGAACACGTAGATGCCCATGCTGGCCAGCGCCACGTCGGGATGGCCCGGCATGGCGGGCGGGTCGGCCGGCTTCTCGAGAAAGGCGGTGATCTGGCGGCCGTCGTCGACGGCCATCACGCCGAAGGCGGTGGCTTCCATGCGCGGCACCTCGATGCAGCCGACCGTGCAGCCCAGGCCGCGCTCGGCATGGTCCTTGACCATGATCGAGTAGTCCATCTTGTAGATGTGGTCGCCGGCCAGCACCACCACGTAGTCGTGCTTGGTGGAGCGGGTCTGGATGATGTCCAGGTTCTGGAACACCGCGTCGGCCGTGCCGCGGTACCAGTGCTCGTCGCCCGTGCGCTGCTGCGCGGGCAGCACGTCGACCATCTCGTTGAGCTCGGCGCGCAGGAAGCTCCAGCCGCGCTGCAGGTGGCGCATCAGCGAATGCGATTTGTACTGCGTGACCACCGCCATGCGCCGGATGCCGGAGTTGAGGCAGTTCGACAGCGCGAAGTCGATGATGCGGAACTTGCCGCCGAAGTACACCGCCGGCTTGGCGCGCCGGTCGGTCAGCTGCTTGAGGCGGGAGCCTCGGCCACCGGCCAGCACCAGGGCGATGGTGCGGCGGACCAGTTGATGCGCCTGCAGGGGCGCCTGCGGCGTGTTGCTGTTGGTGTCCATCCTGTGTCTCCGTTCGTTCGTCGGTTTGTCGTCTTGACTCTTCGTCAGAGTTTCTGCAGCCAGCCTAGCACCGTGCGGCGCGGCTGGCTTCTACCTTCTTGCAATCCGGATGCTCGAATGAGGTACCTCCACCGTGCCGGCATGGGGTTGCTGCGGCGCGGCGGCGGCATCGGGCGCCGGGTCGTCCGTTGCGAGCCGCCACTGCCACGAACCCGCGGGCAGCGCAAAGGAAACGGTCGCCGGTCCCGCATTCACCAGCACCAGCCACGCGCCTGCATCCGCCGCTGCCGCTTCGAAAAGGATGGCAAGGGCCGTGCCGCCGTGCCAGTCGGCCTCCTGCATGGGCTGGCCGTCGGGCCGCAGCCAGTGGATGCCCGGCGCGCCCTCTGCCGGCAGCGCCGGCCACCAGCGCGTGCTGCGCAGGACGGGCGCTTCGCGGCGCAGGGCAACGAGCCGGGCGACGAAGGCGCTCAGGCGCGCCGCCTCGCTGGCGGGATCGTGGGCGCCGATCCAGGCGAGCCAGGTGGTTGCGTTGTCCTGGCAGTAGGCGTTGTTGTTGCCTTGCTGGCTGTGGCCGAGCTCGTCGCCGGCCAGCAGCATGGGCGTGCCCTGCGACAGCAGCAGCGCGGCGATCAGCGCGCGCTGCAGGCGGCCGCGCTCGGCCTGCACGGCGGGGTCGTCGGTCGGGCCTTCGACGCCGCAGTTGTTGCTCAGGTTGTGCGCATGGCCGTCGCGGTTGTTTTCGCCGTTGGCCAGGTTGTGCCGCTCTTCGTAGCTGAGCAGGTCGCGCAGCGTGAAGCCGTCGTGCGCGGTGATGAAATTGACGCTGGCGGTGGGCGCGCGGCCCTGGTGGGCGAACTGTGCGCTCGAGGCGGTGAAGCGGTGCGCGAAATCGCCGAGGCCGGCGGCGCCTTCGCGCCCCTGGCGCAGCCAGAAGCCGCGCTGCGTGTCGCGGTAGCGGTCGTTCCATTCGAGCCAGCCCGGCGGGAATTCACCCAGGCGGTAGCCGCCCGGCCCGATGTCCCAGGGCTCCGCGATCAGCAGCGTGCGCGAGAGCACGGGGTCTTGCGCGATGGCCGCGAAGAAGGGGGCGCGCGAGTCGAAGATGCCATTGGCGCCGCGGCCCAGCACGGGCGCGAGATCGAAGCGGAAGCCGTCGACGCCGAGCTCGCAGGCCCAGTGGCGCAGGCTGTCCATGACCAGTTGCAGCACGCGCGGCTCAGCCAGGTTGAGGCAATTGCCGCAGCCGGTCCAGTTGGCGTAGAGCGCGCGGTCGTCGGCGCGCAGGTGGTAGTACAGCGCGTTGTCGATGCCGCGCAGCGAGAGCGTGGGGCCGAATTCGTCGGTTTCGGCGCTGTGGTTGTAGACCACGTCGATCACCAGCTCCATGCCGCGCGCATGCACCGCGTCGGCCAGGGCGCGGAATTCGCCGGCCGGCGTGGTGCCGGCGCGGCCGCTCCAGTAGCGCGCCTCGGGCGCGAACCAGCCGATGGTGTTGTAGCCCCAGTAGTTGCTGAGGTCCATGGCGAGCAGCCGCTGTTCGTCGGCGCGGTGCTGCACCGGCATCAGGCTCAGCGTGGTGACGCCGAGGCCCTGGAGGTGGTCGAGCACCACGGGCTCGGCCAGGCCGGCATAGGTGCCGCGCAAGGCAGCGGGCACGCCCGGGTGCAGCCGGGTCTGGCCGCGCACATGCAGTTCGTAGAGCACGCGCTCGCCGGCCGGGATGCGGGCATGGCCAGGTGCGGCCGAACTGCCGCCGGCTGCCGCCACGCGCCCCTTGAGCGCCACGGCGCCGTTGTCGCGCGTGTTGCGCTGGGCCGGATTCGCTGGGTCGTGTCCCAGGAACAGATCGCTGCCGTCATAGCGCCCGACGATCTCGCGCGCATACGGGTCGAGCAGCAGCCTCGCGGGATTGAAGCGCTGCCCCGCATGCGGCGCCCACGGCCCGTGCACGCGAAAGCCGTAGACCAGCCCGGCGCGCCCGCTCGGCAGCAGCCCGTGCCAGACGCCATCGGTGAAGGCCGGCAGCCGCAGGCGCTGTTGCTCGTGCTGGCCCGTGCCGTCGAAAAGGCAGAGCTCGACGGCTTCGGCGTTGGGCGCCACGAGCGCGAAGTTCACGCCGTTCGGCGAGAGCGTCGCGCCAGGAGGGAAGGGGGAACCCGGACTCAGCATCGCTTCAAGCCAGCACCCACATCACGGTGGCCAGGGGCGGCACGCTGATGGAAATGGAGTCGGCCCTGCCGTGCCAGGGAACCGGTGCGCTGTCGACCACGCCATTGCCGACACCGCTGCCGCCGTACACGGCGCCGTCGGTGTTGATGGCCTCGCGGTACGCGCCCGCCGCAGGCACCCCGAGGCGATAGCCGTGGCGCGGCAGCGGCGTGAAGTTGCACACCGCCACCACGAAAGAGCCGTCGCGGGCCCGGCGCACGAAGGCGAACACCGACTGCTCCCAGTCGTCATGCACCAGCCACTCGAAGCCGGCCCTTTCGGTATCGAGTTCGTACAGCGCGGGGAAGTGCCGGTACACGTTGTTCAGGTCGCGCACCAGCCGCCGGACGCCCTGGTGCGACGCGTGCTCCAGCAGGTGCCAGTCGAGGCTGCGGTCGGCGTTCCATTCCGCTGCCTGGGCGAATTCGCCGCCCATGAACAGCAGCTTCTTGCCCGGATAGGCCCAGAGGTAGCCATAAAGATTGCGCAGCCCCGCGAACTTCTGCCACTCGTCGCCGGGCATGCGCCCGAGCATCGAGCCCTTGCCGTGCACCACCTCGTCGTGCGAGAGCGGCAGCACGAAGTTCTCGCTGTGCGCATACATCAGGCCGAAGGTGATCTGCTGGTGGTGGTGCTTGCGGTGGACCGGGTCGGTGCCCGCATAGGCCAGGGTGTCGTTCATCCAGCCCATGTTCCATTTGTAGTGGAAGCCGAGGCCGCCATCCTCGGGCGGCCGCGTCACGCCCGGAAAACTCGTCGACTCCTCGGCCAGCGTGACGGCGCCCGGGCGCTCGACGCCCACCACCTGGTTCATGCGCCGCAGGAAAGCGATGGCTTCGAGGTTCTCGCGCCCGCCATAGGCGTTGGGCACCCATTCGCCGGGCTTGCGGCTGTAGTCGCGGTAGAGCATGGAGGCCACCGCATCGACGCGCAGGCCGTCCACGCCGTAGCGCTCGAGCCAGTACAGCGCATTGCCGACCAGGTAGTTGCGCACCTCCGTACGGCCGTAGTTGAAGATGAGCGTCTTCCAGTCGTTGTGGAAGCCTTCGCGCGGGTCGGCGTATTCGTAGAGCGCGGTGCCGTCGAAACGGCCGAGGCCGTGCGCGTCGGTGGGAAAGTGCGCGGGCACCCAGTCGAGGATCACGCCCAGCCCCGCGGCATGCGCGGCTTCGACGAGATGGCGGAAGTCGCCGGGCGTGCCGAAGCGCGAGGTGGGCGCATAAAGGCCGATCGGCTGGTAGCCCCACGAGCCGTCGAACGGGTGCTCGCTGACCGGCAGCAGCTCGATGTGCGTGAAGCCCATGTCGCGCGCGTACGGCACCAGCGTGTCGGCCAGCTCGCGGTAGTCCAGCCATTCATGGCCGTTCTTGCGGCGCCAGGAGCCCAGGTGCACCTCGTAGATGCTCATCGGCGCATGGCGGCCATTGGCGGCGGCACGCTCGGGCGGCATGGCCATCGGTGCGGGCAGCGGCGCCACCACGCAGGCGGTCTCGGGCCGCAGGCGCGAGGAAAAGGCGAAGGGGTCGGCCTTGCGCAGCACCTCGCCCTGGGCCGAGAGGATTTCGAACTCGTAGCTGTCGCCCACGGCCACCTGCGGCGCGAAGATTTCCCACACGCCGCACTCGCGGCGCAGCCGCATCGTGTGGCGCCGGCCGTCCCAGTTGTTGAAGTCGCCGACCACCGAGACGCGCCGCGCATTGGGCGCCCAGACCGCGAAGGCCACGCCCTTCACGCCATCCATCTCGCGCAGGTGCGCGCCCAGCCGCTCCCAGGGCCGCAGGTGCGTGCCCTCGGACAGCAGCCACACATCGGTGGCGCCCAGCACGAAGGCAAAGCGGTACGGGTCCTCGAGCCGCGAGGTGTGCGTGCCCCAGTCGACCTGGAACGAATAGCCCAGGAGCGCCTCCGCCGCGGGCACCAGGCCCGCGAAGAGGTCGGAGCCTTCCTGCCGCGACAGCATGGCCAGCGGCCAGCCCGTGCGCGTGTGCATCACGGCCACGCTCTGCGCCCCCGGCAGCAGCGCGCGCACCAGCAGGCCGTCGCGTGTTTCGTGGGGGCCGAGCACCGCGAACGGATCGTCGTGCTCGGCGCGCATCAGCGCATGGACTTCGCGTTCAGGCAGCAGCAGGGGAGGCATGTTCTTCACATCTGTTCTTTGCCAGCGGGCCGGCCGAAAAAGACACCATAGGGCGCCAGCGCCAGCATGCGCCTTTCGCCGCCGGCCTGCAGGGACGACGACGATGAAAGCGGATGCCCCGCGAGCGGCTCGAGCGCCTCGCGCAGGGCGATGGACACGGGCTCGCCTCCCAGGTTGAAGACAGCCTGCAGCGATTGGTTCCCTTCGCGCCGCTCGAACCGCAGCACGGGCTCCGGCGCATCGAGGAAGGCGATGCTGCCGGTGCGCAGCAGCGGCTGGGTGCGGCGCCAGCGCAGCAGTGCGCGGCTGAATGCGAGCATCGAGTCGGGATCGGTGGACTGGCGGTCGACGGCCAGCGGCAGGTGGCGGCCGTAGACCGGCAGCCAGGGCCCGCCGGTGGTGAAGCCGGCGTGCAGTTCGTCGGCCTTCCAGGGCATGGGCGTGCGGCAGCCGTCGCGGCCCTTGAATTCGGGCCAGAACGCGCGGCCGTACGGGTCTTGCAGCAGCTCGAACGGCACCTCGGCCTCGGGCAGGCCGAGCTCCTCGCCCTGGTAGATGCTGGCGCTGCCGCGCAGCGCCAGCAGCAGCGCGAGCCAGAGCCGGTCGCGCCGCGTGTCTTCCGGGCCGCCGCCGTTCCAGCGCGTGGCCACGCGCGGCACGTCATGGTTGGACACGGCCCAGCAGCCCCAGCCGCCCGTCGGCGCGAGCGCATGGTCGAGCGTCTCGACCTGGTGGCGCAGATGCCTGGCGCTGTGCTCGGCCGTCAGCAGGCTGAAGCTGTAGGCCAGGTGCAGGCGCTTGCCCAGTTCGGTGTACTGCGCCATGACGGGCGGCGCGTTCTCGTCGCCGACCTCGCCGAGCGCGACCGCGCCGTAGTCATCGAGCAGCCCGCGCAGGCTCTCGAGGAAGCCCAGGTTCTCCATCTGGCTCTTGTCGTAGAGGTGCTGCTGCATGGCATAGGGGTTGTCGGCCCGCACCGTGCTCACCGCGTCCAGCGAGGCGGCGCTGGACGGCGGGTTGTCGCGCAGCAGCGCGTCGTGGAACTGGTGGTTGCAGGCATCGAAGCGGAAGCCGTCCACGCCGCGCTCGCACCAGAAGCGCACCTCGCCCAGCAGCGCTTCCTGCACCTCGGCGCAGTGGAAGTTCAGGTCGGGCTGCTCCTTGAGGAAACTGTGCAGGTAGTACTGGCGGCGGCGCGAATCCCATTGCCAGGCCGGTCCGCCGAAGACCGACAGCCAGTTGGTGGGCGGCGTGCCGTCGGGCCGCGGGTCGGCCCACACGTACCAGTCGGCCTTGGGGTTGTTGCGGCTCGTGCGGCTTTCGGCGAACCAGGCGTGCTGGTCGGAGGTGTGCGAAAGCACCTGGTCGATGATGATCTTCAGGCCCAGCGCATGCGCGCGCGCCAGCATCTCGTCGAAATCGGCCAGCGTGCCGAAGATCGGATCGACGGCGCGGTAGTCGGCCACGTCGTAGCCGAAGTCCTTCATCGGCGAACGGAAGAAGGGCGACACCCAGATCGCATCGGCCCCCAGGCTTGCCACGTGCTCGAGCCGCGACGTGATGCCGGGCAGGTCGCCGATGCCATCGCCGTTGCTGTCCATGAAGCTGCGCGGATAGATCTGGTAGATCACCGCGCCGCGCCACCATTCGCTGTTGCTGTTGTTACTGCTGCGCATGCTGCCCCTGTGGTCTGGAAATCATTGTGGCATGCGAGATCCGGGCCCGATCCATGCAAGGCTCGCCGCGGTGCCCCTCAAAAGCTTTCTACACTGGGCGCGGGTTTCGAGAATGAGAACCCCAGCTTCCAGTCCCGTTTCCGCAAGATGACAACCGACTTCGCCTCCCTCGCACTTTCCCCGTCGCCAGAAGGACTCGCCGCACTCGAGCAGCGGCTTGCCAAGGATCTCGAATGCCTCGGCTGGCCCGCGCGCTCTTGGATGCCCGTTCGCGCGCACGGCGGCGAGCCCGTGCTGGACGTGGCCATCATCGGTGCCGGCCAGGCCGGACTGGCCGCCGCCGCGGCCCTGGCGCAGCAAGGCATCCGGGCCGTGGTGTTCGACCGCTCGCCCGCGGGCAACGAGGGCCCGTGGGCCACCACGGCGCGCATGGAAACGCTGCGCTCGCCCAAGGAACTGACCGGTCCCGCGCTGGGGCTGCCCTCGCTGACCTTTCGCGCCTGGTTCGAGGCCCAGTTCGGCGCCGAGGCCTGGGGCTCGATGGACAAGATCCCGCGCCTGCAGTGGATGGACTACCTGCGCTGGTACCGCCGCGTGATGTCGGTGGACGTGCGCAACGACACGGCCGTCACCGGCATCCAGCCGCTGCCCGATGCGGCGATGGTGCGGCTGGCGTTGCGCACGCCAGCCGGCGCGCAGCGGGTGCTGGCACGCCGCGTCGTGCTTGCCACGGGGCGCGACGGGCTCGGCGGCCCTGCGGTTCCCGCTTTCGTCAATGCGCTGCCGCGCTCGCAATGGGCGCACTCGTCCGACGAGATGGACTACGGCAGGCTGGCCGGACTGCGCGTGGGCGTGGTCGGCGCGGGCTCGTCGGCCATGGACAGCGCGGGCACCGCGCTGGAAGCTGGCGCGCGCAGCGTCGAACTGCTGATCCGCCGGCCCGACCTGCCGCGCGTCAACAAGGGCAAGGGCGCCGGCGTGCCGGGCCTGACGCAGGGCCACTACGACCTGCCCGACGCGTTCAAGTGGCGCGTGCGCCACTACATCAACGTGGCCAACGTGCCGCCGCCGCATGGCAGCACGCTGCGCGTCTCGCGGTACCCCAACGCATTCTTCAATTTCGGCTGTCCCGTGCTCTCGATCGAGCCGCAGGGCAGGTCGATGCGCGTGGCCACGCCCAGGGGAGATTTCGAGTTCGACTTTCTCATTGTTTCCACCGGTTTCAAGATCGACTGGCGCAGCCGTCCCGAGTTCGACACCATTGCATCGCATGTGCGAACGTGGAAGGACCGCTTCGTGCCCGCCCCCGGCGCCGAGGACCAGGAGCTGGCCGATTCGCCCGATCTCGGGCCGGTGTTCGAATTCCGCGAGCGCGCGGCGGGCCAATGCCCGGGCCTGGACCGCATCCATTGCTTCTGCTATCCGGCGGCCTTGTCGCACGGCACGGTGTCGGGCGACATTCCCGCGATCAGCGATGGCGCCAGGCGGCTTGCGAGCGGCATGGCCAGCCTGTTCTATCGCGAGGACTTCGAGCAGCACTTCGCCAACCTCGAGGCCTACAGCGAGCCCGAACTGTTCGGCGACGAATGGGTGCCCGCGCCGCCGCCCGCCGAACGCAGCTGAATTGCAGACCTCTTCATCGAAACGCATGACCATTCCTCTTTCCGACTCAGCCCCCGCCGTCGACGTGATCGACGCCACGGTGCCATTGGTGCCCGGCCACGCCACCCGCCTGCTGCGCCAGCAACGCGACAAGGTCGTGGCGGCCACGCAGGGCAGCTACGACGCGATGTTCTCGCCATCGGTCGAAGGCCTCTCGGTGCCCGAGCGCCTGCTGGTCGCACTGCACGCGTGCAGCGTCTCGAAAGCCGCGACGCTCGCCGCGCACTACCGCGAGCGATTGCTGGCCGAGGGCGCGGACCGCGAGCTGATCGCGGCCGTGGGAAGCGGCGCTGCGGTGGCGGATGTGCGCCTGCGCACGGTGCTGGCATTCACCGCCAGCCTGATCGAGCGCCCCATCGAGGGCGACAAGGCCGCGGTGCAGGCGCTGGCCGACGCAGGGCTCACGACGCCCGCCATCGTCGCGCTGGGCCAGCTGATCGCCTTTCTCTCCTACCAGGTCCGCGTGGTCGCGGGCCTGCAGGCGCTGGCCGCCGCGGAGGTCGTTCAATGAACGCGCCGATCCGCATCAAGGGCTTCACCAACGAGGTGCTGAGCTGGAAGCCCTGGCTCGACCCGGTCGCTGTCGCCGCGGCCACGCCGGCCCAGCTGGCCGCGCTCGACGAGATGAGCCCGCAGGCCCGCACCTCGCCCTATTTCCTGGTGCTGGCGCACCAGCCCGAGATGCTGCTGCAGCGCTCCATCGCCTTCAACGCGATCATGTTCGCGCCGGGCGGCATGCCGCGCGCAGAGCGCGAGCTGGGCGCCACGGTGGAGTCGCGCGTCAACGGCTGCGTGTACTGCGCCTCGGTGCATGCCCAGCGCTTCGAGCAGCTGGCCAAGCGCAGCGACGTGATCTCCCAGGTGTTCGAGGAGCCGGCTTCCGCGGGCACCACGCCGCGCGAGAAGGCCATCGTCGAGTTCTCGATCCGGCTCGGTGCCGAGCCCGGCAAGGTGTCGGCCGAGGACGTGCGAATGCTCAAGGAGGTGGGGCTGGCCGAGCTCGAGATCCTCGACCTGGTTCACTCCGTGGCGCTCTTCGCCTGGGCCAACCGGCTGATGCTCAACCTGGGCGAGCCGGTCTTTCCGGCAGCGGCTGCGGCAGCCGCTTCATAGGCGGGCGAGCAGCCCGGCCACGCTCTCGCGGGCCAGGCCCAGCGGCGCCAGCAGGTCGTTGCGCTGCCGGAAGTCGATGCCGCTCGCCAGCGAGGCGGCGTCCACGATGGTGCGCGTCGCGGGTGTTGCCACGCCGGCGATGGCGCCGAGCGCTTCCACGAAGGCCAGGCCGTAGGGCATGTCTTCGCTCACGTAGCGGGTGTCGGTGCGAACCGGCCCGGGCGGGCCGCCGCGCTTGGCATGCAGCTCGGCCGCGATGTCCTCGAGCCGTGCCGATGCGGTGCCGAAGGAGCGCGCGAAATGCTCCTCGATGGGGCCGAGCTCGATGCCGAAGGCGCTGGCCACGGCCCGCCGCTCCAGGTCCAGCGCCTCGATCGCGCGGGCCACCCCGGGCGTCATGCAGTGGTACTGCGGCCAGTTCTCCGCGCGCTCGATGCGGGTCCAGTTGAAGACGGCCAGCGGGCCGTGGGACTGCGGGTTGACGTTCGCGAGCGCGCTGGCGAGCGTGTTTTCCTGCGCGAAGAAGCCGCCGCCGAACAGCGCGGTGCACAGTTCGACGGCCTTCTCGACGCCGGCGCTCGGCAGCGCGGACACGCCGACCGCCTGGCGCCGCGTCATCACCTTGACCTGCGTGGCGGATTCCCGGCGCGCGGTCAGCACCGTCGTGCCGAAGCTGGCGACCGTCACTCGCCTGCCCGCGCGCCGTGCGCTTTCGTGGAGATAGAGCGACGACAGCGAGGCCATCGAGCTGACGATCACGGTCTGCCCGTCGCGCAGGAAGGGCAGCAGCGCATCCATGACGCGCTTGTGTCCGTTGACCGGCAGCGCGAGCAGCAGCACGTCCGACGCCTGGCAAAGCTGCGCCGCATCGTCGGCCACCTCGACCGTCACGCGGCAGGGCTGCACGCCAACGGCTTCCAGCGGCTGCGTGCGCAGGGCCTCGGCACCCTGGCCGCCCGGTGACCAGAGCAAGACGGCGTGGCCCGCCTGGCGCAGCCACGCCGCGCAGGCCAGGGCGATCGCCCCGGTGCCCGCGATGCCGACCCGGATTTCCTTGATGGGCGTCAATTCGGCGGCTCCAGCCGCGAACACCGTGGAACCGGCTTCGCCGGGCCACCGGTGTTGCCCCCGGAGAGGGGGCGGGAGTAGCGACACGAAGTGCGCGAAGCCTGGGGGCTAACCGGTTCAGTCAATCTTGATCCCGCCTTGCCTGACGACCTTCGCCCAGCGCTGGCTGTCCTCGGCAATCACCTTGCCCAGCGCTGCGCCGCCGCCGCAGGTGTTCACCGCGCCCAGCTGGGCGAAGCGCTGCCGGGTTTCGGGCAGGTTGCACACCTCGACCAGCGCCGCGGAGAGCTTCTCGATGCTGGCCGCCGGCATGCGCGCGGGCGCCATCACGCCGACCCAGACCGGCACGTCCATGCCCGCAAGGCCCGCCGCCTCCGCGACCGTCGGTGGCATGCCGAGGCTGGGCAGGGCCGCGCGGGAAAAGGTGCCGAGCACGCGGGCCTTGCCGCTCGCGACCATCGGCTCGATGGAGGCGGCGCTGGTGACGATCAGGGCCACCTGGCCGCCCAGCAGGTCGGTCAGCGCCGGCGCCGCGCCGCGGTACGGCACATGCAGCAGGTTCACGCCGCTCGCCTGGGCCAGCAGCGCGCCCGTGAGGTGCGACACGGTGCCGTTGCCGGTGGAGGCGTAGGTCACCTGCCCCGGCTTCGCCTTGGCGTCGCGCAGCACGTCGGCCAGCGTCTTGTATGGGCTTTCGGTGCGCACGGCCACGGTCATGGGCGTGTCGCCGACCAGGGCCACGGGCGCGAGGTCATTCACGGGGTCGTAGGGCAGCTTGGCCTGCAGGTGGGGCGCGATGGTGATGGCGCCGCCGGTGGCCAGCAGCACGGTGGCGCCATCGGTCGCCTTGGCCACCGCATCGGCCGCCACGATGCCGCCCGCGCCCGCCTTGTTGTCGACGATCACGGTGCCGCCGAGCTTGTCGGTGAGCTTGGCACCCAGGTAGCGGGCGATCACGTCCTGCGCCCCGCCGGCGGCGAAGGGCACGACGATGCGCAGCGGCTTGTCGCCGTTCGGCTGCGCATGGAGCGGCATCACGGCGAGGCTGGCGGCGGCCGCGAGGCCCAGGGCGAGGTGTTTCAGGAGCAGTGTCATGGCATTCCAGGCGGTACGAAAAACCTGCCGAAGGGCAGGCGTTACCCGCGCAACACGCAGGTTACGTGCCTCAAGTCTAGAGTCTGCCGGCCGGGCGGCCGCCCGGGCGCGATAATCCGTCCTCCCCGGCCACCCCCGCGCCGGGTTCTGCCGAACCGTCATGAACCCCAGCTACAAACCCAGCGACGTCGAGTCCGCTGCCCAGGCGCAATGGAGCGCCGCCGATGCCTACCGCGTCACCGAGGACGCGAGCCGCAAAAAGTACTACGCCTGCTCGATGCTGCCGTACCCCAGCGGCAAGCTGCACATGGGCCACGTGCGCAACTACACCATCAACGACATGCTCACGCGCTACCTGCGCATGAGCGGCTACAACGTGCTGATGCCCATGGGCTGGGACGCCTTCGGCCTGCCGGCCGAGAACGCGGCGCTGAAGAACGGCGTGCCCCCGGCCAAGTGGACCTACGAGAACATCGACTACATGCGCGGCCAGCTCCAGGCCATGGGCCTGGCGATCGACTGGAGCCGCGAGATCGCCACCTGCGATCCCTCGTACTACAAGTGGAACCAGTGGCTGTTCCTCAAGATGCTCGAAAAGGGCATTGCCTACCGCAAGACCCAGGTCGTCAACTGGGACCCGGTCGACCAGACCGTGCTGGCCAACGAGCAGGTGATCGACGGCAAGGGCTGGCGCACCGGCGCCACGGTCGAGCGCCGCGAGATCCCGGGCTACTACCTGAAGATCAGCGACTACGCCGAAGAACTGCTCGAGCACACCCAGCACAAGCTGCCGGGCTGGCCCGAGCGCGTCAAGCTGATGCAGGAGAACTGGATCGGCAAGAGCGAGGGCGTGCGCTTCGCCTTCACGCACGACATCCAGGACGCGAGCGGCAAGCTGATCCAGGACGGGCGCATGTACGTGTTCACCACGCGCGCCGACACCATCATGGGCGTGACCTTCTGCGCCGTGGCGCCCGAGCATCCGCTGGCCGCGCACGCCGCCACGCTCAATCCGAAGGTCGCGGCCTTCATCGAGGAGTGCAAGGCCGGCGGCACCACCGAGGCCGAACTCGCCACGCAGGAGAAGAAGGGCGTGCCCACGGGCCTGACCGTCAAGCATCCGATCACCGACGAGCAGGTGCCGGTGTGGGTGGGCAACTACGTGCTCATCAACTATGGCGACGGCGCCGTGATGGGCGTGCCCGCGCACGACGAGCGCGACTTCGCCTTTGCCAACAAGTACGGCATCGAGATCATCCAGGTGGTGCTGGTCGACGACGAGCCGCACTTCGACTATCACAGGTGGCAGGACTGGTACGCCGACAAGCAGCGCGGCGTGACCATCAACTCCGACAACTTCAGCGGCATGACCTACAAGGAGGCGGTGGCCGCCGTGGCGCATGCGCTCGGCCAGAAGGGCCTGGGCGAGATGCAGACCACCTGGCGCCTGCGCGACTGGGGCGTGAGCCGCCAGCGCTACTGGGGCACGCCGATCCCCATCATCCATTGCGACGAGCACGGTGCGGTGCCGGTCCCCGAGAAGGACCTGCCCGTGGTGCTGCCGACCGACTGCGTACCCGACGGCTCGGGCAACCCGCTCGCCAAGCACGAAGGCTTCCACGCCGGCGTGGTGTGTCCCGTCTGTGGCAAGCCCGCGCGGCGCGAGACCGACACCATGGACACCTTCGTCGACAGCTCGTGGTACTTCATGCGCTACTGCGACCCGAAGAACGACCAGGCCATGGTCGCCGAGGGCGCCGACTACTGGATGCCGATGGACCAGTACATCGGCGGCATCGAGCATGCGATTCTTCACCTGCTGTACGCGCGCTTCTGGACCAAGGTGATGCGCGACCTGGGCCTGGTGAAGGTCGACGAGCCCTTCAGCAAGCTGCTCACGCAGGGCATGGTGCTCAACCACATCTACTACCACCGTGACGAGAGGGGCGGCAAGAACTACCACCCGCCGCTGGAGGTCACGCCCACGCTCGACGCGCAGGGCCGCATCGTCGGCGGCACCACCGCGGACGGCACCAAGGTCGAATACGGCGGCGTCGGCAAGATGGGCAAGAGCGAGCGCAACGGCGTCGACCCGCAGGACCTGATCGAGAAGTACGGCGCCGACACCGCGCGCCTGTACACCATGTTCACCGCACCGCCCGAAGCCACGCTCGAGTGGAACGACGCAGCCGTCGAAGGCAGCTACCGGTTCCTGCGCCGGGTCTGGAACTTCGGCGTGGCGCAGGCCGACGCGCAGCCCGCGGCGGCCGGCGGCCAGGCCTGCGGCAAGAACGCGCAGGCATTGCGCCGCGAGGTGCACACCGTGCTGCGCCAGGTCGACTACGACTACCAGCGCATGCAATACAACACGGTGGTGTCGGGCGCGATGAAGCTGCTCAATGCGCTGGAAGGCTTCAAGCCCGACGGCAGCGCCGGCGATACGGCCGCGCTGCGCGAAGGCTTCGGCATCCTGCTGCGCTGCCTGTATCCGGCCACGCCGCACATCGCGCACCAGCTCTGGCAGCAGCTCGGCTACGACAAGGAACTGGGCGACCTGCTCGACGCGCCCTGGCCCGTGGTCGACGTGGGCGCGCTGGAGCAGGACGAGATCGAGCTCATGCTCCAGGTCAACGGCAAGCTGCGCGGCGCGCTGCGCGTGCCGGCCGGCGCTTCCAAGGCCGAGATCGAAGCGCTCGCGCTTTCCTGCGACGACTTCGCCAAGTTCGCCGAAGGCGCGCCGGCCAAGCGCGTCATCGTGGTTCCCGGCCGGCTGGTCAACGTGGTCATTTGAACGAACGATAGAAGCATGAACAATCGCAACGCCTCGCTGCCGCGCCGCGGCTTTCTTCTGGGTCTTGCCGCGGCGGGCGCCAGCCTGGGGCTGGCCGGCTGCGGGTTCGAACTGCGCAAGGCGCCGGTGTTTGCGTTCAAGACGCTGTCGGTGTCGGGCAATTCGGAGCTGATCAACCGTCTGCGGCGCGAAATGCGTGCCGCCGGCACCGTGACGCTGGTGCCGCCCGAGCAGGCACAGAGCGCCGACGCGATCCTCGAGATCCTGGGCGAAAACCGCGACCGCATCGTGATCTCGACCAATTCGGCGGGCCTGCTGCGGGAGCTGCAACTGCAATTGCGCGTTCGCTTCAGCCTGCGCACGCCGGGCGGCAAGATGCTGCTGGCGCCCACCGAGGTGTCGCAGACGCGCGACCTGAGCTTCAACGAGACCAACGCGCTCGCCAAGGAAGGCGAGGCCGAACTGCTGTACCGGGACATGCAGGCCGACATTGCACAGCAGCTGATGCGCCGCCTCGCGGCCGTCAAGGAACTCTAGGCGGCACGAGCGCGCCTGCCGCACATTCCATGCAACTTGCCAGCGCCCAACTGGGCTCCCATCTGCAGAAGGGGCTGAAGTCCCTCTACACGATCCACGGCGACGAGCCGCTGCTCGCGCAGGAGGCGGCGGACGCCATCCGCACCGCGGCACGCGTGGCGGGCTATACGGAGCGCAGCTCGTACACCGTGGCCGGCGCGCACTTCGACTGGAGCGCGGTGCTTGCGGCGGGCGGCTCGCTCTCGCTGTTCGCCGACAAGCAGATCGTCGAGATCCGCATTCCCTCGGGCAAGCCCGGCAAGGACGGCAGCACGGCGCTGCAGCAGCTGGCCGAGGCCGCGCGGGACAACGACAGCACGCTCACGCTGGTGATGCTGCCGCGGCTCGACAAGGCCACGCGCACCGGCGCCTGGTTCTCGGCGCTCGAGAACAACGGCGTGAGCCTGCAGGTCGATCCGATCGAACGCGCCGCGCTGCCGCAGTGGATCGCGCAGCGCCTGGGCCTGCAGGGCCAGCGCGTGATGCCCGGCGACGAAGGCCAGCGCACGCTGCAGTTCTTTGCCGACCGCGTCGAGGGCAACCTGCTCGCCGCGCACCAGGAAATCCAGAAGCTCGCCCTGCTGCATCCGGCGGGCGAGCTGAGCTGGGAGCAGGTCGAAGGCGCGGTCAACAACGTGGCGCGCTACGACGTGTTCAAGCTCTCCGAGGCCGTGCTGGCCGGCAACCCGCAGCGCGTGGCGCGCATGCTCGACGGCCTGCAGGCCGAAGGCGAGGCCGAGGTGCTGGTGCACTACACGATCGCCGAGGACATCCGCGCGCTCAAGCGCGTGAAGGACGCCATGGCCGCGGGCCGGCCGCTGCCCATGGCCCTGCGCGAGAACCGCATCTGGGGCCCGCGCGAGCGCGCCTTCGAGCGCGTGCTGCCCCGGCTCGACGACCGCATGCTGGCCCGGCTGCTGCGCGCGGCCCATGTGGTGGATGGCATCTGCAAGGGGCTGAAGCAGCCCGACTGGCCCGCCAGCGGCTGGCAGGCCCTGCAGCGCCTGGCGCTGATGCTGTGCCGCGCCTGCAGCAGCGCTGCTCTTGCTCCCTCTCCCTCCGGGAGAGGGTTGGGGTGAGGGCCGGCGGCCCTCATCGCATCGCGCGTTTGCGAGTGCCCCGGCCCTCACCCTGGCCCTCTCCCGGAGGGAGAGGGGACAACACGGCAAGTGCGCGAAGCCTGGGGTTGATCCAAATGCAGGAAAATGCAGCGATGAACGCGTTCAACGTCAGCGAGCACATGCAGACCCTCGGCCTGCAGGCAAAAACCGCCGCATTCCTCATGGCCCGTGCGGATGCAGCTACCAAAAACAGAGCATTGAAGGCCCTGGCCAAGCGCCTGCGCGAAGCCGGCCCCGCCTTGGCCGAGGCCAACGAGAAGGACTTGGCGCGCGCCACGGCCGCCGGGCTTTCGGCGCCGATGGTCGACCGCCTCAAGCTCACGCCCAAGGTCATCGAGACCGTGGCGCTGGGTTGCGAGCAACTCGCCGGCATGGCCGATGTGATCGGCGAAATCATCGGCATGAAGCAGCAGCCCAGCGGCATCCGCGTGGGCCAGATGCGCGTGCCGATCGGCGTCTTCGGCATGATCTACGAGAGCCGCCCCAACGTGACCATCGAGGCCGCGAGCCTGGCCATCAAGAGCGGCAACGCCGCCATCCTGCGCGGCGGCTCCGAAGCCATCGAGTCGAACAAGGCGCTGGCGCTGCTGGTGTCCGGGGCGCTGGCCGAGGCCGGCCTGCCGGTCGAGGCGGTGCAGCTGGTGCAGACCACCGACCGCGAAGCCGTGGGCCAGCTGATCGCCATGCCCGAGTTCGTGGACGTGATCATCCCGCGCGGCGGCAAGGGCCTGATCGAGCGCATCAGCCGCGATGCCAAGGTGCCGGTCATCAAGCACCTCGACGGCAACTGCCACGTCTACGTGGACGATACGGCCGAGTTCGAGATGGCGCTGCGCATCGTCGACAACGCCAAGACCCAGAAATACAGCCCCTGCAACGCGGCCGAAGGCCTTCTGGTGTCGGCCGCGGTGGCGGAGGATTTCCTGCCCCGGATCGCCGCCATCTTCGCGGCCAAGGGCGTCGAAATGCGCTGCGACCCGGTGGCGGCCCGCATTCTGCGCGCCGACGATGCATTGGCTGGCTCGGGCGCAAGAGTCGTCGATGCGGTCGAGGCCGACTGGTCCGAGGAATACCTTGCCGCCGTGATCAGCATCAAGGTGGTCGCAGGGGTCGACGAGGCCATTGCGCACATCAACCGCTACTCGAGCCACCACACCGACGCCATCGTCACGCGCGACCATGTGCATGCGCAGCGTTTCCTGCGCGAGGTCGATTCGGCCAGCGTCATGGTCAATGCGAGCACACGCTTCGCGGATGGTTTCGAGTTTGGCCTGGGAGCGGAGATCGGCATCAGCACCGACAAATTCCATGCGCGCGGGCCGGTCGGCATCGAGGGGCTGACCTCGCTCAAGTACGTGGTGCTCGGGCAGGGCGAAGTCCGCAGCTGATGCGCCGGAGGCGGGCGGACTGAACCAAGTCCGCTCTACGTAGTCTTGTCATTGGGGCGGCCACCCCCAAATCCTACAATTCCGCTCTACCTTCAAGTACAAATCCAATAAGGCCGCCGCATGGTTCCGCATCTCGTCACCGCCCTGACCGGCCCGATCAACGAACTGGAGCAGCGGGTACTCGACTCGACGCCCGCCATCGAGCGCTGGTTCCGGCTCGAATGGATGGAGCACACGCCGCCGTTCTACAGCGCGGTCGACATCCGCAACGCGGGCTTCAAGCTGGCGCCGGTCGACACCAATCTCTTCCCCGGCGGCTGGAACAATCTCACCAAGGAGATGCTGCCGCTGGCGGTGCAGGCCGCGCAGGCCGCCATCGAGAAGATCTGCCCGGAAGCGCGCAACCTGCTGGTCATTCCCGAGAACCACTCGAAGAACACCTTCTACCTCGCCAACGTCGCCCAGCTGGTGCGGATCTTCCACATGGCGGGACTCAACGTGCGCGTGGGTTCGATCGATCCGGCCATCAAGTCGCCCAAGAAGATCGAGCTGCCCAACGGTGAAACCGTGTGCCTGGAGCCCGTGGTGCGCAGCAAGCGCCGCCTCGGGCTCAAGAATTTCGACCCCTGCACCATCCTGCTCAACAACGAGTTGGCGGCCGGCACCCCGGGCATCCTGGAAGACCTGCACGAGCAGTACCTGCTGCCGCCGCTGCACGCGGGCTGGTCGGTGCGGCGCAAGAGCAATCACCTGCACAGCTACGAAGAGCTGTCCAAGCGCTTCGGCAAGCTGCTTGGCATCGATCCCTGGCTCATCAACCCGATCTATGCGCGCGCCGACGGCGTCGATTTTGCCGAAGGCCGCGGCATCGACGTGCTGACCAGCCACGTGGAAGCGGTGCTGACCAAGGTGCGCCGCAAGTACAAGGAATACGGCATCAACGAGAAGCCCTTCGTCGTCGTCAAGGGCCATGTCGGCGGGGATGGCCCGGGCGTCATCACCGTGCGCGATGCAAAGGAAGTCGAGGGCCTTGTCGGCAAGTCGCGCGGCGCCTCCGCGGGCAGCAAGGCGGCCGCGGCCGCCAGGGAACTGCGCGAGCCCCGCGAGGTGATCGTGCAGGAAGGCGTGCTGACCAACGAGCGCGTGCACAACGGCGTGGCCGAGCCGGTGGTCTACATGATGGACCGCTACGTGGTGGGCGGCTTCTACCGCGTGCATGCCGAGCGCGCCCCCGACGAGAACCTCAAGCTTCCGGGCGCGAGCTTCGTGCCGCTGGCTTTCTCCGAAAGCGCGCACTTGCCGCAGCCAGGCGCCAAGCCCGGCGCGAGTGCCCCGAACCGCTTCTACATGTATGGCGTGGTGGGCCGCCTGGCCATGGTGGCTGCGAGCTACGAGCTGGAAGCCACCGATCCGGACGCCGAAATCTACGAATGATTTTCCGGGGCGGCTTGCGAAGGCGTCGGCCGGCGGCAAAATAGCGGCCCCACAGCAAAGGAAACAAAAGGGCGGAGGGGTGCGCGCGGCGGCTGGAAATTCCACCGCGGCGGCATCCCGGTGCGCGTGACGTCTGGTTACGCGCTGGCAGCCTCCCTTTTTCCCATCGACTTCGTGTCACCTCCCAAATCCTCTTCCGCCGCCGCCTTGATCATCGGCACCATCGGTGTCGTCTATGGCGACATCGGCACCAGCGTGCTGTATGCAGTCAAGGAAGTGTTCGGCCACGGCCATGTGCCGTTCACTGTCGAAAACGTCTACGGCATCCTTTCGATGTTCTTCTGGACGCTCACCGTCATCGTGTCGATCAAGTACGTGGTGCTGGTGCTGCGGGCCGACAACGAAGGCGAGGGGGGCCTGGTCGCCATGCTGGCGCTGGCCTCGCAGGCCGTGGCCGACAAGCCCAGGCTGCGCCATGTGCTGCTGCTGGTGGGCATCTTCGGCACTTCGCTCTTCTATGGCGACGGCGTCATCACGCCGGCCATCTCGGTGCTTTCCGCGGTCGAAGGCCTCGAAGTGGTGTCGCCCCACTTCAAGCACTATGTGCTGCCGGTCACGCTGGTGGTGCTGTTCGGCCTCTTCGTGGTGCAAAAACGCGGCACGGCCGGCATCGGCAAGTTCTTCGGGCCGATCACGCTGACATGGTTCATCGCCATTGCGGTGCTCGGCGTGTCGCAGATCGTTCACCACCCCGAAATCCTCAAGGCGCTGAACCCCTGGTTCGCGCTGAAGTTCATATGGAACAACCCGGGCACCAGCTTCATTCTGCTGGGCGCCACGGTGCTGTGCGTGACGGGCGCCGAGGCGCTGTACGCCGACCTCGGCCACTTCGGCAAGCGGCCGATCCGCGTGGCCTGGTTCACGGTCGTCATGCCGGCGCTCACGCTCAACTACTTCGGCCAGGGCGCGCTGCTGCTCGAGAATCCCGAGGCCGTGAAGAACCCCTTCTTCATGATGGCGCCCGAATGGGCGCTCATTCCGCTGGTGCTGCTGGCCACGGCGGCCACGGTCATCGCGTCCCAGGCGCTCATCACGGGGGCCTTCAGCGTCACGCGCCAGGTCATCCAGCTGGGCTACCTGCCGCGCCTGAACATCGAGCACACGAGCGTGCGCGCGGCGGGGCAGATCTACATTCCGCTGGTCAACTGGGGGCTGTTCGTGGCCATCGTGCTCGCGGTCGTCATGTTCCGCTCGTCGAGCAGCCTGGCCGCGGCCTATGGCATCGCGGTGACCACCGACATGCTCATCACCACGGTGCTGACCTTCTTCGTGATCCGCTACGCCTGGAAGCTGCCGCTGGCGCTGTGCATTGCGTCGACCGCGGTGTTCTTCGTGGTCGACTTCCTGTTCTTCGCTTCGAACCTGCTCAAGCTGTTCGAGGGCGGCTGGTTCCCGCTGGTGATCGGCGGCGCCGTGTTCACCCTGATGATCACCTGGAAGGAAGGCCGCCGCCTGATGGGCGAGGTGCAGCGTGCCGATGCGATCGAGCTGAAGGCGTTCCTCGATTCGGTGTTCGAGAGCCCGCCCGCGCGCGTGGACGGCACGGCGGTGTTCCTCACCGCGGAACCCGGCGTGGTGCCCAACGCGCTGCTGCACAACCTGAAGCACAACAAGGTGCTGCACGAGCAGAACCTGTTCGTGACGGTGCGCAACCACGAGGTGCCCTGGATACCGATGGACAAGCGCATCGAGATCGAGGCGCTCGGCCATCATTGCTGGCAGGTCATCGTGCACTACGGCTTCAAGAACGATGTCGACCTGCCGCGCGCGCTCGACAATGCGCGCCTGCGCGGTTGCCAGCTCGAGCCCATGACGACGAGCTACTTCCTCTCGCGCGACGTCGTCATTCCCACGCTGGGCAGCGGCATGGCGCCGTGGCGCGAGAAGCTGTTCGCGCAGATGCACCACAACGCGAGCGGCGCGGCCGCGTTCCTGGGGTTGCCGAACAACGCGGTGGTGGAGCTGGGCTCCAAGATCGAGATCTGACCGGCGGCGGCCCGCGCGGCCTCGCGCGGCCGCCCGCCTCAGCCCAGTCCCAGCATCTGCCCCAGGCTGCGCTGCGAGGCGGGCCTGTCGAGGGCGATGTTCTTCTCAAGCACCAGCAGGTGCTCTTCCATCAGACGCACGGCCTCGTCCGCATCGCCGCGCGCAATGGCATCGACCACGTCCGCATGCTCGCCGTGTTCGCACGATGCATTGCCGGGCGGTTCGTAGAGCGCCACGATCAGCGAGCAGCGCGACATGAGTTCGGTCAGGTAGCGCTCCAGGATCGGATTGCGTGCGAGCTTCGCCACGCGCAGGTGAAAGGTGCTGGCCAGGCGCGCCCACTCGGGCTGCGCGTAGCGGTGCATCGCCGCATGCTCTTCCTTCAGGTGGCGCCGCAGTTCGGCGATTTCGGCGCGCGTGGCGTTGCGCACGGCCATGCGCACCAGCGCGGCCTCGAGCGCGCGGCGCGCCTCGAAGATCTGCCGCGTTTCCTCGGGCGAAGGCATGGCCACGATGGCACCGCGGTTCGGCCGCAGTTCCACGATGTGATCGTGCGCGAGCCGCTGGAGCACCTTGCGCACCAGCGCGCGGCTGACGCCGAACAGCTCGCACAGCGATGCCTCCGGCAGCTTGGTGCCGGGCGCGAGGCGCTGGTTGGTCACGCCTTCGAAGACCGAGCGGTAGATGCGCTCCTCGATGTCGCTGTGGTCGTCGCTCTTCGTCGCGGCACCGTCGGTGGGCGGCAGCTTGCGCCGGGCGGGGCGCGGCGCAATGGCGGGCTTGGATGGCGGGGATGAGCGGGGCATGGCGCAGGCGATGAGGGAACCCGCCCATTATCGAGCGCGTGCAGCGCGTGCCGGGGCCTATGCAAAGTCCGCGGGCCGGTCCGCCGCGAGCCGCTGCATGTGGGATGCGATCGCACCCGGCGTGGTGAGCCAGATGTCGCCGCGGTCGCGCGCGCGTGCCAGGTGCGCCAGCGCCGTGCGCAGGTGGCGCAGCCGATAGGGCTGCCCCACGATGTAGGGATGCAGCGCGAGGCCCATCACCAGCGGCTGCGCGCGCGACTGCTCGAGCATCTCGTCGAAGTTGTCGACCACCATCGCGCTGAAGTCCCTGGCGTCCATGAGGCGTCCCACGATCATCGGAATGTCGTTGAGCTCCTGCGGATACGGCACCGACCAGATCGAGCCGCCGCCGCGCGTGCGCATGCGCACCGGCTGGTCGTCGTGGCACCAGTTGAGCGTGTAGCCATAGCCGGTCTCGGCCAGCAGGTCGGGCGTCACGGCGCTTTCCGAGATCCACGGCGACAGCCATCCGGCGGGTGCCTGGCCGCTTTCCCGCTGCATGCGTTCGCGGCAGCGCGACAGCAACGCGCGCTCGTGCGCCTCGTCCCATGCGCCCTGGCGCTCCGCGTTGCTGTGGCCGTGGCCGATCAGCTCGTCGCCGCGCGCCACGCAGGCCTGCACCAGCTCCGGGCAATGGTCATAGAGCGCCGTATTGACGAGCGCGCCGGTCGGCAGTGCCAGCGCATCGAACAGTTCGAGACAGCGCCAGGCGCCCACGCGGTTGCCGTATTCGCGCCAGCCGTGGTTCAGCACGTCGGGCTGCGGCGAGGCCGGGCCGATGCATGCGCCCAGGCCGTCGCCGAACGCGAAATGCTCGATGTTGAAGCCGATGTACACGGCCAGCCGTGCGCCGTTCGGCCACGCGTGGTCGGGCCGACGCGTGATGGGGCTGTAGTCGAAGCGGCCGTGCGTGGGCAGCCGCTCGGGCCAGCGTGCCGTCATGCGCCCCGCCTCACAGCACCGCCAGCCCGGCGCGCACCAGCAGCCATTCGGCGCTGTCGTTCCACACGTCCATCCGGCTGATGAGCCCGTGGCGCACCACGTAGCGGTCGACATAGCGGTTGCCCTCGAAGGCGGTGCCGTCGGGCCAGGCGCCGTAGAGCGTGCCGAGGCTGTAGACCACGGTTTCCTCGGCCGTGCCGCCCGCCACCACTTCGGTGTGTTCGATCTTCTTCTTCACCCAGGCGTAGCGCTTCGCATTGAAGGCCGAGGTGTCGCCGGGCGCCTGCATTTCGCGGTTGCCGGTGAAGCGGATGCGGATGTCGGGCGCGGTGAAGCGCGACGCCGATTGCGGGTCGGGAATCATCACGAGGCGAAGGAACTCGTCGACCACTTCGGCGGGCGTGGAAGGGCCCGGCAATGGTGGCGCATCGGAAGAAGCAGGCGTGTTCATGGGTTCTCCAGCATGTGGGCCATGGCGGTGCATGGCGGGAAGCACGACGGTGCTGCAGCAATTCTCATGCCGATTGTTGACGTTATGAGATAAAAATTGTCGACAATCTCTGAGGGCACGGCCGAAGCCGGCGGCTGGGCGAAGCCAGGGCGTCCCCGGCACAATCGCCCGATGCGTTTTTTCAAGGATCTGAGCCTCTCGGCCTTCACCGCGGGCTTCGTCGCGGTGCTCGTGGGCTTCACGAGCTCGGTGGCCATCGTGTTCCAGGCCGCGCAGGCCTTCGGCGCCACGCCCGAGCTTGCGGCCTCGTGGATGTGGGCGCTGGGCATCGGCATGGGCCTGCCTTCCATCGTGCTGTCGCTGTGGTGGCGCAAGCCGGTGATGATCGCCTGGAGCACGCCGGGCGCCGCGGTGCTCGCCGTGGCGGCCGGCAGCTATGGCATGGGCGAGGCGGTCGGCGCCTTCATCGCCTGCGCCGCGCTGGTTGTGCTCGCGGGCGCCACGGGATGGTTCGAGCGGGTGATGAACAGGATCCCGATGGCCATTGCCGCCGCCCTGCTGGCCGGGGTGCTCGCGCGCTTCGGGCTCGACGCGTTCATCGCCGCGAAAACCGCGTTGCCGCTGGTGCTGCTGATGCTCGGCACCTACCTGGTGGCCAAGCGCCTGCTGCCGCGCTATGCGGTGCCGCTCACGCTGCTCGTGGCCATGGCCTTCGTGGCGGCGCGCGGCGAGATGAGCGTGTCCGCGGTGCAGTTCTCGCTCACCTGGCCGGTGTTCACCATGCCGGTGTTCAGCTGGCAGGCCATCGTGAGCCTGGCGCTGCCGCTCTTCATCGTCACCATGGCATCGCAGAACCTGCCGGGCGTGGCCACCATCCGCGCCGCAGGCTACGGCGACCTGCCGATCAGCAAGATCATCACGGCAACCGGGCTCGCCACGCTGGTGCTCGCGCCCTTCGGCGCCTTTGCCCTGAACCTGGGCGCGATCACCGCCGCCATCTGCATGGGCCGCGAGGCGCACGAAGACCCGGCGCGCCGCTACACGGCCGCGGTGAGCTGCGGCGCCCTCTACGTGGTGATCGCCTTCTTCGGCGCGGCGGTCACCGGGCTGCTCACGGCCTTTCCGAAAGAACTGGTCGCCGCCATTGCCGGCCTCGCGCTGCTGGGCACCATCGGCGGCGGGCTGGCTGCCGCGGTGCGCGACGAGCCGCACCGCGAGGCCGCGATCATCACCTTCCTGGTCACGCTCTCGGGCGTGGCCATCGCGGGCATCGGCTCGGCCTTCTGGGGCGTGGTGGCGGGCGCGCTCGCCCTCGCGGTGCAGCAGGCCGGGCGCACAAAGGCCTCCGCCGGCAAGGACATCGCCGCTTCCGGCAACATCGCGCCAGACAGCAGCAACATGGCGGCCGCACCCGGCGCCGGAAAGACTCCCAGATGAAAAACATCCTCTTCGTCGCCGATCCGCTCGATCATTTCAAGATCTACAAGGACACCACCTTCTCGATGATGCGCGAGGCCCAGCGCCGCGGGCACCGCATCGCGGCCTGCCTGCCGGAAGACCTGCAGTGGGTGTCGGGCGGCGTGGTCACGGCCAACGTGCAGCAGATCACGCTCACCGGGGACAGCAAGGCCTGGTACCGCGAGGACATCCGCGAATCGAAGGCGCTGAAGGACTTCGACGCCGTGCTCATGCGCAAGGACCCGCCCTTCGACGCCGAGTACATCTACGCCACCCACCTGCTCGAGCAGGCCGAGCGCGAAGGCGCGCACGTGGTCAACAAGCCGCGCGCGCTGCGCGACCATCCCGAGAAGCTCGCGATCATGGAGTTTCCGCAGTTCACCACGCCCACGCTGGTCACGCGCAGCGCGCAGGCCGTGCGCGACTTCCATGCCGAGCACGGCGACATCATCCTGAAGCCGCTCGACGGCATGGGCGGCATGGGCATCTTCCGGGTGACGAAGGACGGCCTGAACCTCGGCTCCATCGTCGAGACGCTCAACAAGAACGGCGCCGAGACCATCATGGTGCAGCGCTTCGTGCCCGACATCGTGCAGGGCGACAAGCGCATTTTGATCATCGCGGGCGAGCCGGCGCCGTTCGTGCTGGCGCGCATTCCGCAGGGCTCCGAAGTGCGCGGCAACCTGGCGGCCGGCGGCAAGGGCGTGGCGCAGCCGCTCACGCCGCGCAACCGCGAGATCGCCGAAACCGTGGGCCGTGCACTCGCGCCGCGCGGCCTGCTCCTGATCGGGCTCGACGTGATCGGCGACTCCGTGACCGAGATCAACGTGACCAGCCCGACCTGCTTCCAGGAGATCACCGAGCAGACCGGCTTCGACGTGCCGGCGATGTTCATCGACGCGCTGGAGAAAACCCTGCGCCCTGCCTGAGCGCGGGCGCCGCGCCGGCCGGTTCGCGCTGGCGCCGGTCCTGCAGCCGCCGCGAGCGCAGCTTGCGCGCCCAGATGACGATGCCGGTGATCGACAGCATCGCCACCGCGAGCCCCATGGCCGACATCAGGATGCGCCCCGGCAGCCCGAGGATGCGCCCGCCATGCAGCGGCAGCTGCAGCTGCGCGAACACGTCGGCCGCCGTGCCGTGCCACGGCCGGTTGCTGCCGATGAGGTGGCCGTCGCGCCCGTCGAGGTACAGGTTCGACAGGCCCATGCCGTCGCTGTCGTCGTGCGAGGCACGGTCGAAGAACGAGATGTTGTAGAAGCCGCCGCGCGCGTTGTAGAACACGCCGCCCAGCGGCGTGGTCCAGCCGCGGCGCCGGGCCTCGGCCTCGGCCCGGGCCACGATCTCGCGAAAGCCGATGACGGGCTCGATGCGCGTGCCCAGCGGCGCGAGCGGCACCAGCGCCGACGGGCCCGGCGTGGTCTTCGACACCAGCGAGAGCATCGGATGGAACACCTCCCTGTAGAGGTTCAGCGAGAAGGAGGTGAAGGCGATGACGATGATCAGCATCCAGATCCACAGCCCGCCCGCGCGGTGCAGGTCGAAATTGAGTCTGTAGCCGCCGGCCGCCCAGCGCACCGTCCAGGCCGGCTTCCAGCGCTGCCACCAGACGCCCGCGGGCCGGTGCTCCGGATGCACTGGCTGGCGCAGCCGGCGCGGCGTGGTGAGATAGAGCGCGACGAAGCTGTCGAGCAGCCACACCAGCGCCACCGTGCCCATGATCCACCAGCCGATGCGGTCGGTGCCCCACATCGCCGGCACGTGCAGCATGTAGTGGAGCTTGCGCAGGAACGGCATCAGCGTCTCGGGCTTGAGCGAGATCGCGGTCGAGTCGCGGCGGCCGCGCACCTCGGCGCTCACCGGGTCGACGAACACCTGGTTGTAGCCGAGCCTGAAGGGCTCGCCGGTGGCCGGGTCGGTGCGCGGCTGCACGAAGTAGCCGGCGGCGTGGCCTTCCTCGAAACCCAGCGGAAGGTAGGCGACCCGCGCGCGCGCATCGTGTGCCTCGACGGCGGCGGCGAGCTCGAACGGGTCCTTGAAGGGACCGCGGCTCGGAGTGTCGTAGAGCTTGCGGTTGAGCCAGCCGTCGATCTCGTGGTCCCACGAGATGACGGCGCCGGTCAGGCCCGAGACGACGAGGAAGAGGGCCACCGCCAGCCCCGCCCAGCGGTGTACGGCGGTCGCGAGGGCGCGCATCAGAAGTCGATGGTGCCGCTCACCGCGAAGGTGCGCGGTGCGCCGAGGACCAGGTAGTTGGAGCCCTGTGTGCCGCCCACCGACGCCCAGTACGACTTGTTGAACAGGTTGTCGATGCGTGCGCGCAGCGTGAGCGCGCGGCCGTTGCCCAGGTCGACCAGGTAGCGCGCGCCGACGTCGAAGCGCGTCCAGCCCGGGATCTGCTGGGTGTTGGCGGCGTTGGCGTACTGCTTGGAGGTGTACAGCAGGCGCGCATTCAGCGACAGGTTGCGTACGCCCGGCACGTCCCACTCGGCACCGAGGTTGGCCTGCTGCCTGGCCACGCCGATGGCGGTGAGGCCGTCGGTGGCGCCGCCTTGCGTGTTCTTCTGCTTGGCGTCGAGCAGCGTCAGGCCGCCCAGCAGGCGCAGGCCCTTGGTCGGCTGGCCGAACACCGAGAACTCGAGGCCCTGGTTGCGCTGCTTGCCGTAGAGGCCGTAGGTCTGGCCCGAGTAGTAATACGTGGGCTGGTCCGTGGTGAAGAACGCGGCGCTGGCGCCGAGCGTGCCGCCGTCGTACTTGACGCCGATTTCCTTCTGCTTGGCCTGGTAGGGCGCGAACACTTCGCCGGCATTGGTGACCGGGCGGTTGTTCACCGTCGTGCCCGCCACGTTGCCCTTGACCAGGCCTTCGATGTAGTTGGCGTAGGCCGACACGGTCGGCGTGATCTTGAATACGACCCCGGCCACCGGCGTGGCCTTGCTCTTGTCGTAGGCGCTCGTTTCCTTGAGCGTGGTGTAGGCGAAGCTGGTCTGCTTGATGGTCTGGCGGCGCGCGCCGAGCGTGACCAGCAGGCGGTCGTCCAGGAAGGACATGGTATCGGCGATGGCAATGCTCGACGTGTCGATCTTGTCGGTCAGGCGCGGCTCTTCGAGCGTGTTGCCGGTGAAGCTGTTGGCGATCGGGTAGGGCGATGCGGAGGGCGCGTAGATGTTGTTGCGAATGCTGCCGCGCGAGATCGTGTAGGCGTTGTCGCGGTCGTTGCTGTAGGTGGCAGCCGAGGCCACCACGGTGTGTTTCACCGGGCCGGTGACGAAGTTGCCGCGCACGCCGATCTCGGCGGTGCCGATGCGGTCCTTGCGGGTGTTGTTGAAGCGCGTGTTGCTCGTGTTGCCGAACGCATCGGTGAGGGTCGGGTTCGACAGCACGTTGTCTTCGTCGCTGCGGCGCACGCCGCCGGCAGCCCAGGCCGTGATGTTGTCGGTGATGTCGACCTCGCCGCGGAAGGTGGCGAACTTGTCCTTTTCCTTCGAGTAGGTCCAGGGCTGGGCGAAATTGGACCCGGCGTCGGGTGCGCGGGGAATCGGCAGCGTCGAGGAGGGCGTGAGGCTCGGGCGGCCGTCCTTCAGGTCGTAGTTCTGGTAGCCGAAGTCGGCCGACAGCCGCACGTTGCGGCTGTGCCAGTCGAGGCCGATGCCGAAGGCGCTGAGCTGCTGGCTTTCCTTGAACACGCCGGTGCCGCCTTCGCGGCGCACGGCGTTCACGCGCACGCCCAGGCTGTCGTCGGGACCGAAGCGGCGCGCCAGGTCGAGATTCACGTAGCCTTGGCCGCCGGTCTGCACGCCGAAGCCGACGCGGGTGAGCGGCTCGTTGGGGGCGCGCTTGGGCAGCAGGTTGATCGCGCCGCCGATGCCGCTGCCGCCGGGCGCGGCGCCGTTCAGGAAGGTGTTGGCGCCGCGGAACACTTCCACGCGCTCGAAGAATTCGGAGGCGATGTACTGGCGCGGCAGCATGCCGTAGAGGCCGTTGTAGGAGACGTCGTCCGAGTACACGGGGAAGCCGCGCACCACGTAGAGCTCCTGGAAGTTGCCGAAGCCGCGCGCCTGGCGCACAGACGGGTCGTTGAGCAGCACGTCGGCGACGCTCTTGGCCTGCTGGTCCTGGATCAGCTCGTTGGTGTAGTTGGTGCTCGAGAACGGCGTGCTCATCATGTCCTGGTTGCCCAGGATGCCGACGCGGCCGCCGCGCGCCACCTGGCCGCCCGCGTAGGGCTTGGTCAGGCCCTCGGCCGAAGCGTCGGCACTGGCTTCGACGGTGATGGTGGCCAGCGTGCCGTTTGTCGACGGCGAGGCTGCCGGCACTGCGGGAGCCGGCTGCGCCGGGGTGGTCTGGGCAAGGGCCGCCACTGCGTGAAGGGCGAGCAGCGAGGCGGCCACGGTCGGGCGAAGCCGGAGAAACGGAGCAGCGGACATGGAACGGTTCAATCTGTAATGCAAATGAGAACCGTTATTATTCGATAACACAGCCCATGATTTCGAAACTTTCCCGCCATGTTGCGGAAAAGTGTCAGAGAAAAGTTGTCAGTCGAGCGGCTGAGCGGGGCCGCTTCAGAACGGCGCCAGCTGCCCGTCCACGAACACGTGCAGTTCGCCGGGCGCGAAGGCCGTCCAGCGTTCATTGGTGGTGAGCGGCGCGGTCACGACCACCGCCACGCGGTCGTTCGGCGTGGTGTGCTGTGCGAAATCGATCTCGAGGTCTTCGTCCGACAGCTGCGCGGTCACGAAAGGATGGCGCCGTTCCACGTACCAGAGGTGCGTGGAGGCGTGGGCCCAGAGCGCCTGGCCGTTCGACAGCATGAAGTTGAAGGTGCCGTGGCCCGCAAGCTGCGGCGCCAGTTCGCGCAGCGTGAGCGTGAGCTCCTCGATGCTCGGCACGCCCGCATGCGACTTGGCCAGCTCCTGCATGATCCAGCAGAAGGCGTGCTCGCTGTCGGTGTTGCCCACCGGGTGGAAGTTGCCGTGCAGCCGCGGGCGGAAATCCTTCAGGTCGCCGTTGTGGGCGAACACCCAGTAGCGGCCCCACAGCTCGCGCACGAAGGGGTGGCAGTTCTGCAGGTTGACGGCGCCCTGGGTCGCCTTGCGGATGTGCGCAATGACGTTGCGGCTCTGGATCGGGTAGCGCCGGATCAGCTCGGCCACCGGCGATTCGCTCGCGGGCATGTGGTCGACGAAGTGGCGCAGCCCGCGGTCTTCGAAGAAGGCGATGCCCCAGCCGTCGGCATGGTGGTCGGTGCGGCCGCCGCGCTGCGCGAAGCCGGTAAAGCTGAAGGTCACGTCCGTGGGCGTGTTGCAGTTCATTCCAAGCAGTTGGCACATGGCGCTATTAGAGCGCGAGCGCCGACCGCCTGGGGAACCCGGCCGCCCGTTCAGCGCACGAAGCGGCCTTCGGGCGTGACGCGCACCATTTCGATGAAGCGCGAACCGGTGGTGCTGCCGGTCGAGAAATCGATGTCCATGCCGGCCAGGCGCAGCCTGAGGGCGCGCAGCGTCGCATGCAGGCGCGCGCGCGTCAGGTCGCGCCCGGTGCGCTTGAGCGCCTCGATCATCACCAGCCCGTTCAGGTAGCCCTCGAAGCTGCCGTAGCCCACCGGCACCTGCGCGCGCTCCGCCAGGCGGCGGTAGTCGCGCGTGACGGATTCCACCTCGCCCCAGGGATAGGGCATGACCTGCGAGATGGCCAGGCCGCTGGCCTGCAGTTGCACCACCTTGGCCGTGACCTCGCCCGGCACGATCGACATGCCATAGAACATCGGCTTGCTGCCGGCCCCGTAGGTCGCCTTGATCACCTCGCCGGCCACGGTGCCGGCCAGGTACATCAGCACGGCCTGGGACTGGCTGTCCGCCAGCATCTTGCCGGCGGCGGCGGACGTCGAGCCATCGCCCTTCACCGATACCACCGCCGCTGGCGTCTGCTTGTGCGTGGCCATGGCCGCCTCGATCAGCTTCACAGCCTCGACGCCGCCAGGGTTGTCCAGGTGGGCGATCGCGATCTTGCTCACGCCAATGGTCGACAGGTGCTCGACCAGCGCCTGCGCTTCGCGTGCATTGCTGGCGCGCACGAAGTAGGCCGAACCCGCCACGCGTTCGCGCGCGCTGTCGCCCACGCCATAGCCGCCGACGCTGGGTGCACCGCTTTGCTGCAGCACTTTGGCCGCGGCGGCCGTGGTGCCCGAGCCCACGCAGCCGAAGAAGGCGAACACGCGATGGTCGTTCAGCAGCTTGCCGTAGTTTTCGAGCGCCTTCTCGGGCTTCAGCTCGTCGTCCAGCGCCACCAGCTTGATCTTGCGTCCGCCCACGCCGCCCTGTTCGTTGATGGCATCGAAGGCCAGGCCGGCGCCGTTGTGCACGACCTTGATCTGCGAACCGAGCGGGCCGCTCAGGACGGCCGAACTGCCGAGCATGATTTCGGTGTCAGTCACCCCCACCTCGGCGGCCTGCGCGGATGAGAGATGGGTCAGGCCCGCTGCGAAAACTGCCGTCCCGGCGACAAAACTTCTGCGTTGCATGAAACACCCGTCCCATCATGAGCTAACAAATGCTAACAATTAGAAACGATGGGTGCTTAAGTATTACTAAGTGCTTACCCTTGTCGGGTGGGTTGCCGAAGCTGCCAGGCCGCGCAAATGGCAATCGCACACAGCCCGGCCAGCATCAGGAAGACTTCGTCGAAGGCCGCCAGCCGCGCGGGGCTGCTCGCGGCATTGGCCAGCGAATCGCCATGCGCCGCCAAACGCCACTCGAGCATGATGGCGCACAGGCTCACGCCGGCCGCGCCGCCCAGCATGCGCAGGAAGTTGATCGCGCTGGCACCCTGCGGAATCAGCGGCTTGGCCAGCGGCCGCATCGCGCCGAGGTTGAGCGAGGGCAGGATGAAGCCCAGCCCGATGCGCCCGATGATGGCAAACGCCACCAGCAGCCAGAGCGCGCTGTCGAGCCTGAGCACCACCATCAGCGCGAAGGACGCCGCCAGCAGCACCAGCCCGATGCTCACCAGCATCCAGGTCGGCTGCCGGTCGGCCAGCCGGCCCACGCCGGCAATGGTCACGGCCAGCACGATGCCCGCCGGCAGCAGGATGGTGCCCACGTGCGAGGCCGACAGCTGCAGCCCGACCTGCATGTACACGGGCAGCAGGTAGGTCGAGCCGAACAGCGCCGTGCCGTAGATGAAGGCGACCACGCTGCCCATGGCGAACTGGCGGTACTGGAACAGCCCCAGGTTCATCAGCGGTTCGCCGCCGGTGGCCGCGAACCGGCGCTGCCACCAGACGAAGGCGGCAAAGGCCAGCACCGCGGCCGCGAGCAGCAGGCCTGCCTGGACCGGCGAATCGCCGCGCAGCTCGACCAGTCCGTTCAGCAGGCAGAGGGTGCCCACGGTGCCCAGCGCCAGGCCGCGCCAGTCGAGCCCGCTGCCGCGCGTGGCCGCCACGCCGCCGGGCGCCGTGGTGGGCACGAACTTGTAGGCCAGCCAGATCGAGGTCAGGCAGAACGGCACCACCATGAAGAAGATCGAGCGCCAGCCGAACAGGTCGACCAGCACGCCGCCGATGCTCGGGCCGATGGCCGGGGCCAGCACCACGCCCATGCCGAAGATGCCGCTGGCGCGCCCCTGCTCGTGCGGCTCGAAGGCGCGCAGGATGATGATGGCCGGAATGGGCTGCACCACGCCCGCCGCGAGCCCTTCGGCCACGCGCGCCAGCAGCACCAGCGAGAAGTTGTTGGCCACCCCGCCCCCAATGCCGCCCGCCAGCAGCAGCACCATGGTGCCCACGTAGGTGCGCCGGTAGCCGTAGCGCGACAGGAGCCAGGGCGTGGTCAGCATCGAGACCGTCATAGCCACCATGAAGCCCGAGCTCACCCACTGCGCGCGCTCCTGACCCAGCGAGAAATGATGGCTCATGCCCGGAATCGCGACGTTGACGATGGTCGAGGACATGATCGACGCCATCACCCCCACCATCACCGAAAGCAGCAGGTACCAGCGGTAGCGCGGGCCGTGGCGTTCGCGCAGGGTGCCGATGGACGGCGGGGCCGGCGACACGGCTTCTGGCTTGGGGGTGGTGGTCATGGGCGGTGGCCCCGGCTTTCGATGCGGGTCCGTCGTCCTACAAGCATATCGGGCTTTGCTCGGCGAGGCCGGAGCCTGCCCGCCTCACAATGCATCCGCTGTCCCGCACTGCCTCCAGAACAACGACATGGATATTCGAACCGACGATCGAGCCGAGGCCCCCGACCCGGACGCCGCGCCCCACCTCGCGTCCGAGCTTGCGGCGCCGACGGTGAGCCGCGCCTACCGCTGCCAGTGCGGCCGGCCGGTGTTCCTGCGCAACAGCCAGTGCCTGGCCTGCCGCACGCCGCTCGGCTACGTGATCGAACGCCTGGGCGTCGTGCCGCTGGCGCCCGTCCCGGACCAAGACAAAGCGGAAGACGGCGCCGAGCCCGAACTCTTCACCGTGTTCGGCGACCCCGGCGGCCGGACCTACCGCCGCTGCGCCAACCTCATGACCGCCGCCAGCTGCAACTGGATGGTGCCGGCCCCGCGCGAGGGCGACGACCCGTCGTTCAACACCGACGGCCTCGCACCCGGCTACTGCCTGGCCTGCAGCGTCACCCGCACCATCCCCGATCTTTCGGTGGAGAGCAACGGCGAACTCTGGCGCAAGCTCGAGCATGCGAAGCGCCGGCTCATCTCGCAGCTGCTGGCGCTCGGGCTGCCGGTGGTCAGCCGCCATGCCGATCCGGTGCACGGGCTGGCTTTCGACTTTCTCGGCAACATGCCGGGCGGCCCGCACGTGATGACCGGGCATGAACAGGGCGTGATCACCCTCAACGCCGAAGAGGCCGAGGACGCGGTGCGCGAGCGCATCCGGGCTGAAATGCGCGAGCCCTACCGAACGCTGCTGGGGCATTTCCGCCACGAGGTCGGCCACTACTACTGGGACCTGCTGGTGCGGCCCACGCCGTGGCTGGACGAGTTCCGCGCGCTCTTCGGCGACGAGCGCGCCGACTACGCCGCGGCGCTCCAGCAGCACTACGAACAGGGCCCGCCGCCCGACTGGGCCAACCGCTTCGTGAGCAGCTACGCGAGCATGCACCCCTGGGAAGACTGGGCCGAGACCTGGGCGCACTACCTGCACATGGCCGACACCGCCGACACGGCCATGAGCTTTGGCGTGGACGCCACCAACGTCGAGCTCGCGAGCGACCTGTTCACCATGGACGACCTGTGGCAGCCGGGGCATCCCGGCGCCGCCAGGTTCCTGGATTTTCTCAACGGCTGGGTGCTGCTCACCAACGTGCTCAACGAGCTTTCGCGCAGCATGGGCCAGCCCGACTACTACCCCTTCGTGCTGCCGCGCGTGGCCGTCGGCAAGCTGCAGTTCATCCATTGCGTGATCACGCAGCAGCGCGACAGTACGGTGTCCGCGGCGGCTTCGCCCGGCGTACCGCTGCCGCCGGCCCAAAGCCAGCAGCAGGACGCCGCTCAGTCCTGACGAGGCTCGGCAGGCGTTCCCGCGGCGCAGCGGGCGCACATGCAGGCCTTTCCGCGCGATGCCTGGGGCAGGGCCGCGAAAGGCGCATGGCCGAAGTCGGCCGCCATGCACCAGCAGGGCGGCTGCGGCTGGCCGGTTTCGCGCGCGGCTTCCATGGCGCAGCGGTTCTGCTCGCCGCACAGCGGGCAGCGCGTGGCGTCGATGGCAGTGGCCGTTTCCATCACGTCAGGCGAGCTCGAAGGCAGGGAGCTTCCTGGGCACGGCCACGTTCCGCAATGTGGCGTACACCGGCAGGCCGTTGCGATAGGCGGGGTAGTCCTCGCCCTCGATCAGCGGCAGAAGGTAGCGCCTGCACTTGTCGGTGATGCCCCAGCCGTCGTCCGAGATGAAGTCGCGCGGCATGGGTTTTTCGACGTTCGCCACTGCGTCGAGCGGCGCGCTGCCGATGCGGTAGGCATAGGGCGCATCGGAGGTGCGCTCGATGGTGGGCATCACCGCGTTGCGGCCTTCGAGCGCGAGCTCGACCGCGCGCTGCCCCAGCTCGTAGGCCTGCCTCACGTCGGTGGCCGAGGCAATGTGCCGGGCCGCGCGCTGCAGGTAGTCGGCCACGGCCCAGTGGAACTTGTGGCCCAGCGCCTCCTTGACCATCTGCGCCACCACGGGCGCCGCGCCGCCGAGCTGCGCATGGCCGAAAGCGTCGCGCGTGCCCTGCTCGGCCAGGAAGCTGCCGTCGGGGTAGTGGCAGCCCTCGGACACCACCACCGAGCAGTAGCCATGCTGCTTCACCAGCTCGTCGACGCGTGCGAGAAAGCGCGCCTTGTCGAACTCGATCTCGGGGAACAGCACCACCACCGGAATCCCATGGTCGGCCACGAGCCCGCCGGCGGCCGCGATCCAGCCCGCATGCCGCCCCATCACCTCGAGCACGAACACCTTGGTGGAGGTGGCCGCCATCGAGCGCACGTCGAACGAGGCTTCCAGCGTCGACACCGCCACGTACTTGGCCACCGAGCCGAAGCCCGGGCAGCAGTCGGTCAGCGGCAGGTCGTTGTCGATGGTCTTGGGCACGTGGATCGCCTGCAGCGGATAGCCCATCGACTGCGACAGCTGGCTCACCTTGAAGCAGGTGTCGGCCGAGTCGCCGCCGCCGTTGTAGAAGAAATAGCCGATGCCGTGCGCCTTGAACACCTCGATGAGCCGCTCGTACTCGCGCCGGTTCTTCTCGAGCGACTTGAGCTTGTAGCGGCACGAACCGAAGGCGCCCGCGGGCGTGCTGCGCAGCGCCGCGATGGCTTCGGCCGGTTCGGCGCCGGTGTCGATCAGCTCCTCGGTCAGCGCGCCGATGATGCCGTTGCGCCCGGCGTAGACGTTGCCGATGCGGTCCGGATGTTTTCGTGCCGTCTCGATCACGCCGCAGGCCGACGCATTGATGACCGAGGTGACGCCGCCCGACTGGGCGTAGAAGGCGTTGAGGATGGGCATGCGGCCATTCTCCCGCAGCCTCAAGTCAGACGCCAGTGCCCCTGTTTCAGCGCCCGCCCAGGCCCATCGCGCGCGTGATCACCTCTTTCATGATCTCGTTCGTGCCGCCATAGATGCGCTGCACCCGCGCATCGGCATACGCGCGCGTGATCGGGTACTCCCACATGAAGCCGTAGCCGCCGTGCAGCTGCACGCAGGCGTCCATCACCTTGCACTGCAGGTCGGTGGTCCAGTACTTGGCCATGCTGGCGCTGGCGGTATCGAGCTTCTCGGCCATCAGCAGCTCGATGCACTTGTCGACGAACACCTGCGCCACCTGCACCTCGGTCTGCAGCTCGGCGAGCGTGTAGCGCGTGTTCTGGTAGCTGCCCACCGGCTGGCCGAACACCTTGCGCTCCTTCACGTACGCCACGGTCTGGTCGATGGCGGCCTGCGATGCGGCCACCGCGCTGATCGCGATCTGCAGCCGCTCCCACGGCAACTGCTCCATCAGGCAGACGAAGCCGCGGTTCAGTTGCGCGGCATCGCCGAGCAACGCGTCGGCCGGCAGCCGCACGTCGTTGAAGAACAGCTCGGAGGTGTCCTGCGCCTTCAGCCCCAGCTTCTTGAGCCGCTTGCCCTTCTCGAAGCCCGGCATGCCGCGCTCGACCAGGAACAGGCTGATGCCCTTGGCGCCGGCGGCCGGGTCGGTCTTGGCGACCACGATCACCAGGTCGGCGTGCCAGCCGTTGGTGATGAAGGTCTTGCTGCCGTTGAGCAGGTAGCTGCCGTCGGGCTGGCGGATGGCGCTGGTCTTCACCGCCTGCAGGTCGCTGCCCGCGCCGGGCTCGCTCATCGCGATGGCGCCGACCATCTCGCCGCTCGCGAGTTGGGGGAGGTAGTGCTGCTTCTGCGCATCGGTGCCGTAGCGCAGGACGTAGGGCGCCACGATCTCGCTGTGCAGCCCGAAGCCGATGCCCGTGAAGCCGCGCGCCCAGAGTTCCTCGAACTGGATCACCGAATAGAGCAGGTCGGCGCCCGCGCCGCCGTATTCCTCCGGCAGCGCCATGCAGAGAAAGCCGTTCCCGCCGGCCTTGGACCACACGGCGCGGTCCACGTAGCCCTGCTCTTCCCACGCCTCGTGGAAGGGCGCGATCTCCTTGTCCATGAAGCGGCGGAAGCTGTCGCGGAAGGCCTCGTGGTCGGCGCTGAAAAGCGTGCGTTCGATCATGGCCTCAGCGCCCGGGGAACGTTGGAGGGCGCTTCTGCAGGAAGGCACTCACGCCTTCGCGGAACGTGGGGCGGTCGATCAGCTCGCGCTGGCGTTCGCTTTCGTAGTGCAGTTGCTCGGCCAGCGTGTGGCGCTCGGCGGCCTCGAAGGCTTCGCGTGCCTCGACGACCGCATGCGCCGGCAGGCGGGCGAGCCGCTGCGCAATCGCGCGCGCTTCCTCCAGCAGCCGTTCGTCGTCCGCGCAGGCCCAGATCAGGCCCCACTGCACGGCGCGAGCGGCACTCAGGCGCTCGTCGAGCAGGGCCATGCCCATTGCACGCGCCTTGCCGGCGCGCCGCGGAATGGCCCAGGTGCAGCCCAGGTCCGGCACGATGCCGAGCTTGGGCAGGAAGGGCAGGTAGAAATACGCGCTGCGCGCCGCAATCGTCACGTCGGCCGCCAGCGCGAGGCCCACGCCGGCGCCGGCCGCGGCCCCGTTGACGGCCGCCACCACTGGCACGGGCAGCGTGCGCAGCGTCTCGATCAGCGGGTTGCTGAGCGACTGCATCCACTCCGCGGTCTGCGCGCCGAGCGACTTGCCTTCCTGGCCGGGCGCCATCGCGCTCAAATCGGCGCCCACGCAAAAGGCCTTGCCGGCGCCGGTCAGGATCACGGCGCGCACCGCGCGGTCGTCGCGGATGCGCTCGAGCGTGTCGCGCAGCTCGACCTGCAGTTCTCGCGCAATCGGGTTCAGCTTGGCCGGCAGGTTCAGCGTGAGCGTGGCGATGCCGTCGGTCAGCTCGTAAAGCACATAAGGCTGCGGTGCGTTCATCAGAGCCGCTCCACGATGGTGACGTTGGCCATGCCGCCGCCTTCGCACATCGTCTGCAGGCCGTAGCGCTTGCCGCGCCGGCCGAGTGCGTGGACCAGCGTGGTCATGAGCTTGGTGCCCGAGGCGCCCAGCGGATGGCCGAGCGCGATCGCGCCGCCGTTCACGTTGAGCCGCGCGGGGTCGGCGTCCAGCGCCTCCAGCCAGGCGATGGGCACGGGCGCGAAGGCTTCGTTCACTTCATAGAGATCGATGTCCTGGATGCGCATGCCGGCTTTCTTGAGCGCGCGCAGCGTGGCGGGCAGCGGTGCTTCCAGCATGATCACCGGGTCGTGCCCCATCACGCTCATGTGATGGATGCGCGCGAGCGGCTTCACGCCCAGCGTCTTGAGGCCGCGTTCGTTCACCACCAGCACGCCGCTTGCGCCGTCGCAGATCTGGCTCGCGGTGGCGGCGGTGCAGCGTCCGCCCTCGACAATCAGCTTGACGCCCGCGATGCCTTCGAGTGTGGCATCGAAGCGGATGCCTTCGTCCACCGTGTGCTGCTCGCCCGTGCCGCTGCCGTCGGCCTGCAGGATCTCGATGGGCACGATCTCGTCGTCGAACGCGCCTGCGCGGCTCGCCGCGATCGCACGCCGGTGGCTCTCGAGCGCATAGCGGTCGAGCGCGTCCTTGTCGATGCCGTAGTTCTTCGCGATCATCTCGGCGCCCGCGAACTGGCTGAACTCCACGCCCGGGTAGCGCCTTTTCATGGCCGGGCTCATGTAGGTGCCCAGGCCCGCCTTGGCCGGCAGCGCGTTGGGCGTGAACATCGGCACGCGCGTCATGCTCTCGACGCCGCCCGCAATCACCGCGTCCATGACGCCCGACATCACGGCCTGCGCCGCGAAATGCAGCGCCTGCTGCGACGAGCCGCACTGCCGGTCGACCGAGGTGCCCGGCACCGACTCGGGCAGCTTCGACGCCAGCACCGCGTTGCGCGCGACGTTGGTCGCCTGCTCGCCCACCTGGCTCACGCAGCCCAGGATCACGTCCTCCACCGCGGCCTGGTCGATGCCGCTCCTTGCCACCAATGCGTCGATCACCTGCGCCGCCAGGTCGGCCGGATGCCAGCCCGCGAGCTTGCCGCCGCGCCGCCCGCCGGCCGTGCGTGCGGCGGCCACGATGTATGCCTCTGCCATGGTCATGTCCCTCTCGAAAAGAAAACAGCGTGAACCGGGCGCCCAACGCAAAAAAGCCGCCCGTCACGGCGGCGGCGTTCAGTGCTTGGAAGGTCCATGGCATCGAGGTTCGATGCCGGGGCCGCTCAGGTCAAGCCGGGGACAACCCGAGCGGCAGCAGTCGCCAAGGCGACCGGCGGCGCGCCGGCGCGGGCAGCGGCATGGCCGCGGGCTGCGCGTCCGAGACCGTGATGCACGAGGCTTCCAGCGCCGACACCAGCACGCGCCGGTGTTCGCTGCCTTCGAAACGCTCGCCCGGGGCGAGCACGATGTCGCGCGGATCGCGGTCGAGCGTCACCCAGACCGAGCCGCTGCGGCATTCGATACCCACGCCAGCGCCGTCGGGCACGGCAAAGATGGAACGGGTCGGCAGGCTGACGTGAAAGCGGGAAGAGAGAGGCTGGGTGCTCATGGCAAGCTCCATTGCATTCGTGATACGAATGAATATAGTGGGTTGATCTCCCTCTTACACGCGGTCATTCGGAACTCGTTGCATGCATCCAGAGAATGCGAAAACCCTCGGCGCCGTGGGTGGCGAACTTCCGCCGCTCGAGCTGCTGCGCAGTTTCGAGGCGGCGGCCCGCCGGCTGAGCTTCACGCTGGCGGCCGGCGAGCTGCACCTGACCCAGTCGGCCGTGAGCCGGCAGATCCAGCAGCTCGAAGCCAGCCTGGGCGTGCTGCTGTTCGAGCGCCGCCACCGCGCGCTGGCGCTCACCGAGGCGGGCGGCGTGATGCAGCGGGCCGTGACCGACAGCCTGGAGCGCCTGCGCGACGCCACGGCCCGGGTGCGTGCCAGCTCCGCGCCGCGCCAGGTGGCGATCACCACCACGCCGGGTTTCGCGTCGCTGTGGCTCATTCCGAAACTGGCGCGCTTCACCGGCAGCCATCCGCAGGTCGACGTGCGCGTGTCGGCCACGCTCGACGTGCTGGACCTGGAGAGCAGCCGTCTCGACCTGGCGGTGCGCTTTGCGCCGATCGGCCGCGGCGTCGGTCCGGCGCTGTTCGAGGAATCGGTGATCCCGCTGTGTTCGCCGCAGCTCGCCGCTTCGCTGCGCGAGCTGTCGGATTTCTCGAAGCTCACCTTGCTCACCGTCGAATACCCGGACCACAGCGAGGCTCCCACCGCCGATTGGGAACCCTGGCTCAAGGTGATGGGGCTCGACGACCTGCGCATGAAGAGCACGCTGCGCTTCACCCAGTACGCCGATGCGGTGGCCGCCGCCGTGGCGGGGCAGGGCGTGGTGATCGGCCGGCTGCCGCTGCTGCGCGAACTGGTGCAGGACGGCCGGCTGGTGGCGCCGCTCGGCGAGGGCGCGGCCTCGCATCGCGGCTACTTCATCGAGGCCTCGAGGCGTGCCGCCGGCAACCGCGACGCACAGGAATTCGCGCAATGGCTGCGCGACGAAGCCGAGGCGGCGCAGCGAACCTGACAAGGCCCGCCGCGCACGCCCCGCAGAGGAAGAACGGTCAACCCGGCAGCAGCACCTTGTCGACCACGTGGATCACGCCGTTCGACTGGTAGACATTGGCAATGGTCACGGTCGCGGTGCCGCCCTTGGCATCGCTCACCACCACGTTGCCGCCGCTCATCGTCGCGGTGAGCGTGCCGCCGCTCGCGGTCTTCAGCGTGGCCTTGCCGCCGCCTGCCTTGATGGCGCTCATGAGGGCCGCGCCATCCATCCGGCCGGGCACCACGTGGTAGGTCAGCACCTTGGCGAGCGTGGGCTTGTTCTCGGGCCTGAGCAGCGAGTCGACCGTGCCGGCCGGCAGCGCCGCAAAGGCCGCGTTCGTCGGCGCGAAAACGGTGAAGGGCCCGGGGCTCTTGAGTGTGCCCACCAGGTCTGCGGCCTTCACCGCGGCGACCAGCGTCGTGTGGTCCTTCGAATTCACGGCGTTGTCGACGATGTCTTTCGTCGGGTACATCGCGGCACCGCCCACCATCGGGTTCGACGGCGTGGCGTTGCTGCCGCTCATGCCCATGCCGCCCGCGCAAGCGCCGAGCAAGACCGAAACGCCGACCGCAATCACGAGTTTTTTCATTGAAGACTCCTGGTAAGAATGGTTCTGGAAAGACATCTGTGGAAACCGCCAGCAGCTCGGAAGCGCGATGCGCTTGAGAGGAATACGGCGCGGATGCGCGATTGGATTCGCACGCGACGCCGCGTCGGCTTTGCGCCACATCCGCGCGTGCGGCACTTGCGCGTCGGGTGCGTGCTCGCCAGAATCCGCCCTTCGTTTTTCAGCAACAGTTTTTCATCCGCGCCTGGCGACGACCAACCTCCCGGGCGGCAACACATTCAATGAACCGTTTCCTGAACACCTGATCCGCACACCGACCGCCCCGGCCGGATGTGCGTCCACGCATCCGCCGAGGCCCATCGACAAAGGCCCCGCGCAGCCATTCGCCGGGGCTTTCCCGTTTCTGGAGTGTGCGCACATGAGTGCTCAGCGAAAGGCCCGCGACGACGACAAGCGTCTGGGCCGGTTCTATTTTTCGGTGCCGAATGCGGCACCTCGCAACCCCGTGGTGGCCGCCATTGCGCGCGGCGAATCGAATCAGAAGGCGGGCCGGCATCTGCGCACGCACCGCGCGGAGCGGCGCGCGCAGAAGGTGGCGTTGCAGAAGGCTGCGCGCAGTCTTGGGCGGGAAGGCTGACGATGCGCGAAGACATGGACAAGGTCATCGTGGAACGCCCACGTCGCGGGGGTGGCGTGCGGGGCGACGGGCGCGCGTTTCGAAACAGCAAGGAACGCGGTTCGCATCTCGGCATGAAGCGTGGCTACGACCACCCGAAGGGGCTCAACGAGAACCTCCAGCCGCTCAGGCGCTGGCTGCACAAGCAGGCGCACCGTCCGTGGGACAAGGTGTGGAGCGAGCTCTGCGAGGGCATCGACCGGCGCAGCACGGTGCAGGCGCACATCTTCCTGCACATCGACGACTTCGTCGTGCGCGATGCGGTGATGCGCGGCGGCGAGGTGCTGGTGCGTTCGCGTGGGTCGGCGGGCAGCGACCGCGTGCCGCTGCGTGAAGCGCCCCACGTCGAACTCTTCGTGCATCCCGGCACCGGCATCCTGTTGCTCAACCGGTGTCGGCGCGGCGCGGCGCAGCGCCGCAAGGCCGAACGCCAGGCGAAGGTGGCAGCGGTGGTGCAGGGGGTGGTGAAGCCCTACGCGCCCTACCATGTGATCGACGCCGTCACGCAGTGGCATCGCATCGACGGCTGCTGGTGGGAGGTGACGCTCGCACGTGTGCCCGAGGTGCGCCGGCTGGGGCCCGCGCCGCGCTGCTACGACGTGCTGCGGCGCTGCCTGGTCACGCGCCGCGGCTGCGAGCCGCCCGCTTTCGGCACCACCGACACGATGGCGATGTATGGCCGGCCCAACGTGTATGCAGAGTGCATGCGCAAGCTCGGCCGCGCGGAGGTGCGCTCGCGGCTGGGCGAGCGCGGTTGAGTGAATGCCTGCGCGATGCCGCTCAGGGCCGCGCGGATGCGAGGCTCGCGCTTTCGTGCGCACGCGGCAGCAACAGGAACGCCAGAGTGCCCACCGCCAGCATGCCCGTGATCGTGAGGAACACCGCGCGAAACGGCTCCACGCCGTTCGACGTGGCCCACGACGCGGCCACACCCGTGGTCCACTGCATCAGCGACACGCCGAGGAACATCGCCATGTTGAGCAGCGACAGCGCGCGCCCCGTCATGGCCGCCGGATAGGCGGCGCGTGTGTACGAATACTGCAGCACCGAGTAGCCCGAGAGCAGGCCGTAGAGGATCGGCAGGCCGATGTCGACGGCGAGCGAATGCGTGAGGGCCATGAACGCGAACATCACCGCGGCTGCGAACGCGCAGCCCATGAGCCAGCGGCCGCGCCGCGCGCCGCCCGGGTCGAGGCGGCCGAACATGGCGGGGCTGATCATGCCGGCGATGGTCATCACCAGCGCCACATTGCCGCTGCTCACCAGCGACAGCCCATGGCGGTCGTGCAGCACGGGGCCGAGCCAAAGGCCGCGCAGGGTGATGAACGCGGCATACGACACGCAGGCAAAGCACAGCAGGCCCAGCGTGTGCGGCATGGCAAAGAGCGGCAGCAGTTCACGCACGGCCTTGGCGAGCGTCTGGCGTTCGTGCGATGCCGCACGCGGCGGTTCGTGCACGCGCCAGAACACGAAGCCCCACGACAGCACGGCGAAGCCCGCTAGGCAGGCATAGCCCGCGCGCCAGCTCGCGGCTTCGATCAGCAGCGCGAGCGGCGTGCCGGTAAACAGGATGCCGAGCCCCGCCATGCTCATCACGAGGCCCGACATGGCAGTGAAGCGCGCGGCCTCAAAGTGCCGTGCGATGAACACGGTGCAGGCGAGAAAGGCCGGCGCGCAGCCGACGCCGATCATGGCCTGCCCGAGCAGCAGTGCATGGAAGCTGGGCGCCGCTGCACACAGGACCGCGCCCGCAATGGCAAGCGGAAAGGCCGTGAGCACCGTGCGCCGCACGCCGTAGATGTCGATCGACACACCCATCGCGAGCTGCGTCGCACCGAACGTGAAATGGAAGGTGCCAGCCCACAAGCCCAGCGCCTGGGCCGTAAGGCCGAAGTGCTGTGCGAGCGGCGTGGCCATCATCGCGCCGACCGTGCGAAAGGCCTGGCTCAGCGCGAAAGCGGAGGCCAGCACGATCAGCATCGATGTGGCCGAACGTGTCGAGGCAGGGGAGAGGTTCATGGGGAGGCGCAGCGCTGGAGACGGAGGCAGCACGAATCCTAACGGCATGCCAAAGGAAAAACGGCGCCTCAGGCGCCGTCGTTCTCAAGCCGATGCGTAAGCGCGGTCAGGCTTCGCCCTTCACCTTCAGCCGCCACGCATGCAGCAGCGGTTCGGTGTAGCCGCTGGGCTGCTCGATGCCCTTGAACACCAGGTCCTGCGCGGCCTTGTACGCGGCCGAGGTTGCGAAGTTTCCGGCCATCGGCTGGTACACCGGATCGCCCGCGTTCTGCTCGTCGACCACCTTGGCCATGCGCTGGAAGGTCTCGTCGACCTGCGCCTTGGTCACCACGCCGTGCAGCAGCCAGTTGGCGATGTGCTGGCTCGAGATGCGCAGCGTGGCGCGGTCTTCCATCAGGCCCACGTTGTGGATGTCGGGCACCTTGGAGCAGCCCACGCCCTGGTCGATCCAGCGCACCACGTAGCCGAGGATGCCCTGCACGTTGTTGTCGATCTCCTGCTGCTTCTCGGCCTCGGTCCAGTTGGCCGCGGGGGCGATGGGCACCTGCAGCAGTGCATTGAGGATGTTGTCGCGCTCCGCGTCGGCGTCGATCTTCTCGAGCTCCTGCTGCACGGCCGTGACGCTCACCTGGTGGTAGTGCAGCGCATGCAGCGTGGCGGCGGTGGGCGAGGGCACCCAGGCAGTGTTGGCGCCGGCCTTGGGGTGCGCGATCTTCTGCTCGAGCATGGCGGCCATCAGGTCGGGCATGGCCCACATGCCCTTGCCGATCTGTGCCTTGCCGCGCAGGCCGCACGAGAGGCCGACCAGCACGTTGTTCTTTTCGTAGGCGCCGATCCAGGCGCTGGACTTCATGTCGCCCTTGCGGATCATCGGGCCGCCGTGCATGGCGGTGTGCATCTCGTCGCCGGTGCGGTCGAGGAAGCCGGTGTTGATGAAGGCCACGCGCGCGGCGGCCTCGGCGATGCAGGCCTTGAGGTTCACGCTGGTGCGGCGCTCCTCGTCCATGATGCCGAGCTTCACGGTGTTGGCGGGCAGCCCGAGCAGCTGCTCGACGCGGCCGAACAGCTCGCTTGCAAAGGCCACTTCGGCCGGGCCGTGCATCTTGGGCTTGACGATGTAGATGCTGCCGGTGCGCGAGTTGCCCTTGCGCTTCAGGTCGATCATCGCGATGGTGGTGGTGACCACCGCGTCGAGGATGCCTTCGGGGATCTCCTTGCCGCCCGCATACAGCACGGCGGGGTTGGTCATCAGGTGGCCCACGTTGCGCAGGAACATCAGCGAGCGGCCGTGCAGCTTCACGGGCTGGCCGTCGGCGCCGGTGTATTCGCGGTCGGGGTTCAGGCCGCGCGTGAAGGTCTTGCCGCCCTTGGCGACTTCCTCGGTGAGCGTGCCCTGCACGATGCCGAGCCAGTTCGAATAGGCGACCACCTTGTCGGCCGCATCGACCACGGCCACCGAGTCTTCGAGATCGAGAATCGTCGAGAGCGCGGCTTCGAGCACCAGGTCGCTGACGCCGGCCGCGTCGCCCTTGCCGATGGGCGTGCTGCGGTCGATGCGGATGTCGAGGTGGATGCCGTTGTGCTTCAGCAGCACCGACGATGGCGCAGCCGCATCGCCCTGGTAGCCGACGAACTGCGCGGGGTCGGCCAGGCCGGTGCTGCTGCTCTGCAGCGCGACGACGAGCTTGCCGTCCTTCACGCTGTAGCCGGTCGCCATCTTGTGCGAACCGTTTTCGAGCGGCGCGGCCTGGTCGAGCACGTTGCGCGCGAACGCGATGACCTTGGCGCCGCGCACGGGGTTGTAGCCCTTGCCCTTTTCGGCGCCATCGGTTTCGGGAATGGCATCGGTGCCATAGAGCGCGTCGTACAGCGAACCCCAGCGCGCATTGGCGGCGTTGAGCGCGTAGCGGGCGTTGAGAATGGGCACCACCAGCTGCGGGCCAGCCTGCAGCGCGAGCTCGGAATCGACGTTCGCGGTGGTGGCCTTCGCGCCCTTGGGCTGCGGCAGCAGGTAGCCGATCTTCTCGAGGAAGGCGCGGTAGGCCGGCATCTCGGCGATCGGGCCGGGGTTCTTCTTGTGCCAGGCGTCGAGCTCGGTCTGCAGGCGGTCGCGTTCGGCCAGCAGCGCGATGTTCTTCGGCGCGAGGTCGTGGACGATGGCGTCGAAGCCTTGCCAGAAAACCTCGCTGGCCACGCCGCTGGCGGGCAGGACCTTGTCTTCGATGAAGCGATGAAGCTCGGTCGCAACCTGGAGGCCGTGGGTGGTGGTGCGGGCGGTCATGTTTTTCTCTCCTTGAGAACGATGCAATGCTGAATGAAATGAGGAGCGGTGTCTGTCAGAAGAACCCGAGCACGTCGCGCAGGCTGCTGCCGATGCGTTCGGGCGGCGTGCCGAGTTCTTCGAGGGGGAGCTGGTAGCGGTTGACCCAGAGCGTGCGGAACCCGAACCAGGTGGTGCCGAGCGCGTCCCAGCCGTTGCAGCTGACGAAGGCGATGCGCGAAGGCTGCAGGCCGGTGGCGGCGACGCCGAGCTGGTACGCATCGGGATGCGTCTTGTACTTGCGGATGCCGTCGACGCTCAGCACATGGTCGAGCAGGCCGTCGAGCCCGGCGCTGCGCACGGCGGCGTCGAGCATGCCGGGGTCGCCGTTCGAGAGGATGCCGGTGACCACGCCGCGTGCCTTGAGTGCCTGAAGCACTTCGCGGCTTTCGGGAAAAGCCGTGAGCGTGCGGTACTGGTCCATCAGCTGCTGCTCGGCGGCTTCGGTCAGGTCGAGGCCCAGTCGCTTGCAGGTGTAGCGCAGCGCGGCGCGCGTGAGTTCGCCGAAGGGCCGGTAGTGCGCGCCGTGGTTGCTGGTGGTGACGAGGCGCGTGTATTCGATCTGCTTGTCGCGCCAGCCCGCGGCCAGCGCCTGTCCCTGGCCGGCGAACAGCCGCTCGGCCGTCTGCCCGACGCTGTAGACGTCGAACAGGGTGCCGTAGGCATCGAAGAGCACTGCGCCGGGTTGATCCATGGCTTGGACTTTATTCGATACTTTGTCGATCAGTAATAGCCTGGATCGGGATTTATCAGTGACAAAAATGAGGGTAATCGAAGGAAGACCTGCGTTTTCTTCCTCTTTTTTGTCAGAGGGTTCCGCTGAGCTCGCGGGCCGCCGCGCGCACCGGCTCGATGTGGCGCGCGTCGTAGCGGTGCGCCGGCATCGTCAGCGTGACCGCCGCGGCCAGGCTGCCGTCGGCATGGAACACCGGTGCCGAGATGCCGGCCAGCTCGGCCGTGCGGTCGCCCACCAGCGCGCAGTAGCCCTGGGCGCGGATCGCGTCGTACAGCTTGCGCTCCGTGGCGCCGCGCGGACGCTCGGCCTCGGGGCCGAAGGCGATCAGCACGCGTGCGCCGGCGCCGCGGTCGTTGGGCAGCAGGTCGCCCGCACGCACGTGGTCGCGCACCACGTGCGAGGAGTCGATGCGGAACTGGCACAGCCGCACCCAGCTGTCGCCCTGCGCCTGCCGCACGTGGTACGCCGCGCTCTCGCCCGTCGTTGCGGCTAACGCGCGCAGCACCGGCAGCACGATGCGGTCGAGCGACAGCGACGCCGCATAGAGGCCGTGCAGCCGCGCGATCTCCGCGCCCAGCGCATAGCGCCCGTCGTCCTGCCGGCGGATCAGCCGCGCATGTTCGAGCGAGGCCAGAAGCCGCAGCACCGTGCTCTTGTAGAGCTGCGTGCGCTCGGCAAACTGCGCGAGCGACAGCGCCTCGTCGCCGGGCCGGAAGGCCGAGAGCAGGCTCAGCGCGCGGTCGACTGCGGCGGCGCCGCCGGGCGCGGCATTGAGGTCTGACACCGATTCGGTCTGGGCTTTGCGGGGCATGGCGTCGGCTTGACAGGGAAAGTCGTTTGGCGGTTTAATTCTGTTTAACGGAATTTAGTTCTGTAAGATAGAACTGTCAAGCGGTCAATGCCCCATCGCCCGATCGCTCCAAGGAGACGAAACCGATGACACCCCCCGACGTCCTCATCAGCGAGGTCGGCCCGCGCGACGGCCTGCAGTCGGTCAAGGCCACCATGCCCACGGCCGACAAGCTGCGCTGGATCGATGCGCTCCACGCGGCCGGCGTGCGCGAGATCGAGGTCGCGTCCTTCGTGCCCGCCAAATTGCTGCCGCAGATGGCCGACGCCGCCGAGGTGGTGCGCCACGCCATCACCTTGCCCGGCCTCGTGGTGATGGCGCTGGTGCCCAACCGCAAGGGCGCGCAGGCGGCGCTCGAAGCGGGCGTGCACAAGCTCACGATGCCGGTCTCGGCCAGCGTGGCGCATTCGCTCGCCAACGTGCGCAAGACGCCGGCCGAGATGGTCGAGGAGGTGCGCGCCATCGCCGAGCTGCGCCGCGCGATGGCGCCGCAAGTGACGCTCGAGGCCGGCATCTCCACCGCCTTCGGCTGCACGCTGCAGGGGCTGGTGCCGGAAGACGACGTGATCCGCCTCGCGGCGCAGTGCATCGAGGCCGGCGCGGAAGAAGCGGGCCTCTCGGACACCGTCGGCTACGCCAACCCCGCGCAGGTGCGCCGTCTCTTCAGGCGCCTGCGCGCGGAGCTCGGCCCCCACGCCGGCGCCGCCCACATGCACAACACGCGCGGCCTCGGCATCGCGAACTGCCTGGCCGCCTGGGAGGAGGGCGTGCGCACCTTCGACGCCTCGCTCGGCGGCCTCGGCGGCTGCCCCTATGCGCCCGGCGCGTCGGGCAATGCGGTCACCGAAGACCTCGTCTTCATGTTCGAGGCCATGGGCGTTCGCACCGGCATCGACATCCAGAAACTCATCGCGGCGCGCGCGCCGCTCATGGCCGGCCTGCCCGGCGAACCGGTCTACGGCATGACGCCCGAGGCCGGCCTGCCCAAGGGCTTCGTCCAACAGGAAACCACCGCACATGCCTGAATCCCAACCCCTGCCGTACGCCGGCGTCCGCGTCGTCGAATTCACCCACATGGTGATGGGCCCCACCTGCGGCCTGCTGCTGGCCGACCTCGGCGCGGAGGTCGTCAAGGTCGAGCCCATCGAGGGCGACAGCACGCGCCGCCTGCTCGGCTCGGGCTCGGGCTTCTTCCCGACCTTCAACCGCAACAAGAAGAGCATCGCGCTCGACCTCAAGACACAAGAGGGCGTGGAGGCCGCGCTGCGCCTCGTCGCCACGGCCGACATCGTGAGCGAGAACTTCAAGCCCGGCACCATGAAGAAGCTGGGCCTGGACTACGACAGCCTGAAGCAGCTCAACCCGCGCCTCATCTACGTGAGCCACAAGGGCTTCCTGCCCGGTCCGTACGACCACCGCACCGCGCTCGACGAGGTGGTGCAGATGATGGGCGGGCTGGCCTACATGACCGGCCGCGCGGGCGACCCGCTGCGCGCGGGCACCAGCGTGAACGACATCATGGGCGGCATGTTCGGCGCCATCGGAGCGATGGCGGCGCTGCGCCAGCGCGAGCTCACCGGCAAGGGCTGCGAGGTGCAGTCCGCGCTGTTCGAGAACAACGTGTTCCTGGTCGCGCAGCACATGATGCAGTTCGCCGCCACCGGCAAGGCGGCCGATCCGATGCCCAGCCGCATCTCGGCCTGGGCCGTGTACGACGTGTTCACCGTGAAGGACGGCGAGCAGATCTTCCTCGCGGCGGTGAGCGACAAGCAGTGGGCCATCTTCTGCAAGGCCTTCGGCCTGGAAGAAATGCTGGCCGATCCGCGCCTGAAGACCAACAACGACCGCGTGCTCGCGCGCGACTGGATGATGCCGATCCTGCGCTCGCACCTGGCCGGCTACAGCGCCGCCGAACTCAGCGCGGTGTTCGAGCAGAACGAGCTGCCCTTCGCGCCCATCACCAAGCCGCAGGAGCTGTTCGACGATCCGCACCTCAACGCCACCGGCGGCCTCGCGCCGGTGCGCATGAACGACGGCCACATGGCCAAGGTGCCGCTGATGCCGTTCACGCTCGATGGAGAAAGGCCCGGCATCCGCCTGCAGCCGCCGCGCATCGGCGAGCACACCGGCGAGCTGCTGAGGGAAGTGGGCTACAGCGACGCGGAGATCGCCGCCCTCAGGACACGCAACATCACCCTCGGAGACTGACCCATGCCTTCCATCCCGCGGCGCGCCTTGCCCGTCCTGTTCTTCTGCGCCGCGACCGCGGCTTGCCTTCCCGCCCTGGCGGCGGACACGGCGTGGCCCGCCAGGCCGGTGCGGCTGGTGGTCCCGTACGCGCCCGGCGGCACCACCGACTACGCTGCGCGCCAGATCGCCCAGAAGCTCACCGAGCAGACCGGCATCTCCTTCTATGTGGAGAACAAGGCCGGCGCGAGCGGCACGATCGGCTCCAGCCTCGTGGCCAAGTCCACACCGGACGGCGGCACCTTCCTGATCAACGACACCACCTATGCGATGCTGCCGCACCTCATCAGGAAGCTGCCGTGGGAGCCCGCCGACCTGGTTCCGGTGACAACGATCGTCGATGCGCCGCTCGTGCTGGTGGTGGGCGCGAACTCGCCGTACAAATCCCTGGACGCGTTGATCGGCGCGGCTCGCAAGAACCCCGACAAGCTGACCTTCGGCTCGGGCGGCGTCGGCAGTTCCACCCACCTGGGCGGCGAACTGCTCAAGCAGAACGGCAAGCTCGCGCTGACCCATGTGCCCTACAAGGGCGCGGGCGAAGCGATGCTGGGCGTGGTGTCGGGACAGGTCGACGTGCTGGTCACCGCCGCGCCCACGGCCATTCCGCAGGTCAAGGGCGGCAAGGTGCGTGCCCTGCTCGTGACATCGCCCAAGCGACTCGCCGCCTTGCCCGATGCGCCCACCAGCGCGGAGGCCGGCCTGAAGGAATTCACCGCCACCAACTGGTTCGGCATCGCCGCGCCCAAGGGCACGCCGCAGCCGGTCATCGACAAGCTGCAGGCCGAAGTGAAGAAGGCGCTGGCATCGCCGGACCTCGTGCAGCGGTTCGCCGAGCAGGGCGCCAGCCCCGGCGGCCTGCCCTCGGCCGACTTCGGCAAGTTCGTTCACAGCCAGACGCAGACCTGGGGCCGGGTGATCAAGGCCGCGGGCGTGCAGCCCGAGTGACCCCGTCGGAGACCGTGCAGCCATGTGGAACCTGAGCTTCCAACCTCCCGAGATCATCGAAGCGCGCGTGCTCACGCGCCTGCCCGATGCGTTTCGCACGCCGCGCCGCACAGACTGGGTCGACGCCAACAAACCGGGCCACGTGATGGACAGCTTCCTGGAAGGCCCCGCGTTCGACCGGGCCGGGAACCTGTACGTCACCGACATTCCCTATGGCCGCATCTTCAGGATCGCGCCCGCGTCGCTCGAATGGCAGCTCGTGGCCGCCTACGACGGCTGGCCCAACGGCCTGGCGATCCATGCCGACGGCAGCCTGTGGATCGCCGACTACCGGCGCGGCATCCTGCGGCTCGATGCGGCCGGCGGCGCGGTCGAGGCGGTGCTCGGGCACCGCAACAGCGAATCCTTCAAGGGCGTGAACGACCTCGTCTTCGACCTGGAAGGACGGCTCTATTTCACCGACCAGGGCCAGACCGGCCTGCACGACCCCACCGGCCGCGTCTACCGGTGGAGTGCCGAGGATGGCCGCCTCGATCTGCTGCTGGCCAACGCACCGAGCCCCAATGGCGTGGCGACGAGCGCCGACGGCAAGGTGCTGTTCGTGGCCGTCACCCGCGGCAACCAGGTCTGGCGCGCACCACTGCTGCCCGACGGCAGCCTTTCCAAGGTCGGCGCGCTGCAGACCTTCTTCGGAACCAGCGGTCCCGACGGGCTTGCGCTCACGGCCGATGGCGGGCTGGTCGTTGCCCATGCCAGCCTGGGCGGAGCCTTCGTGCTCAATGCGCGCGGGGAGGTCACGCACATGGTCCGCAGTCCTGCCGGCCAGACCGTGACCAACATTGCCTTTCGGCCGGGAACGCGGCAGCTGGTGCTCACCGATTCGGCCACGGGCAGCGTGCTGGAAGCCGATCTGCCAGTGGGCGGGGCCCCGCTCTATTCGCATGCCACGGATGCGCGAATCCAGAAATAGCGTCAACAGGCGCCAGCCCGTGCTCGCGGCGTCGCGGGCTATAGTTCCGCCGCCATGGACCGCCTGAAGCAACTTGAATCCTTCGTCTCCGTGGCGACCCGCGGCGGTCTCACGGCCGCGGCCAAGGCCGAGGGCGTGGCGCCCGCGATCATGGGGCGGCGGCTCGACGCGCTCGAGGCGCGGCTGGGCGTCAAGCTGCTGGTGCGCACCACGCGGCGCATCACGCTCACGCACGAGGGCAGCGCCTTTCTCGAGGACTGCCAGCGCCTGCTGACCGAATTCGCCAATGCCGAAGCGAGCGTGAGCGCGGGCGGCGTCAAGGCCAGCGGCCACCTGCGCGTCACGGCGCCGGCCGGCTTCGGCCGCCGCCACGTGGCGCCGCTGGTGCCGCGCTTCCATGCGCTGCATCCCGAGGTCACGATCTCGCTGAACCTGAGCGACCGCGTGGTCGACGTGCGCGGCGAGAGCTTCGACTGCGCGGTGCGCGTGGGCGACATGCCCGACTCGTCTTTGGTGAGCGTGCGGCTGGCCGACAACCGCCGCCGCTGCGTCGCGACGCCGGAGTTCGTGCGCCGCCATGGCATGCCGCGGCATCCGAACGAGCTGTCGCGCTTCGCCTGCCTCACGCTGTCGAGCGATGCCTCGCAGACGCGCGGCTGGGCGTTCCGTGTTCCGCGGACGGCCCGGGATCAGGAGCGCACCTTGACGGCTGCTGGCGAGGACGGTGGCGAAGAGCTGATCTACCTGCGGCCCGGGGGCCCGCTCGATTGTTCCGACGGCCAGGTGCTGCACGACTGGTGCCTCGCGGGCCACGGCATCGCGTGGCGCAGCACCTGGGAAGTGGAGGCCGAGATCGATGCCGGCCTGCTGGTGCCGCTGCTCGACGAATTCGCCGCGCCGCCCAACGGCATCTACGCGGTCTTCGCGGGCACCAAGCACCTGCCGCTGCGGGTGCGACTGTGGCTTGATTTCCTCAAGGAGCAGTACGGCCGGCCCGAATTCTGGGGCGGCAGGGGGTAAAGCGCGCGAGCGGCGTCACAATCTGCAAGCATTTGCAACTCCATTGAAGAAGAAAGCCATCGATGACCCTCGAAGCCATCCTCGCCTACCTGCATCTGCTGGCCATCCTCACGATGGTCGTGTTCATCTCCAGCGAAGCGGCGCTGTGCCGCGTGCAGTGGCTCAATGCCGCCGTGGTGGAGCGGCTCGCCAGGGTCGACATGGTCTACGGCATGGCCGCCATCGCGGTGCTGGCCACCGGCATCGCACGCACGGTGTGGGGCGTGAAGGGCGCGGCGTGGTATTGGACCAACCCGCTGTTGCATGTGAAGCTCGGGTTGTTCATCATCATCGGCGTGCTCTCGATCTTTCCGACGCTCACCTATTTCCGCTGGCGCAAGGCGCTGCGCGCGAACGGCACGCTGCCGGCCGAGGCCGACATCCGCAAGACGCGCAGGCTGGTGATGGTGCAGGCCCACCTGATCGCGCTGATTCCGCTGGTCGCCGTGTTCCTCGCGCGCGGCTTCGGCAAATAAGCTTGCATGGGACGCGCCGGCACCCAGCTTCTGTTTGCCGGCACGATCTTCAGCAGCGCGTTCCTGCTGTTCCTGGTCCAGCCGCTGATCGCCAAGCAGATCCTGCCCTGGTTCGGCGGCTCGGCCGCCGTGTGGTCGATCTGCATGGTGTTCTTCCAGGTCGTGCTGCTGGCGGGCTATGCGTATTCCGACTGGGTCACGCGCCGCCTTCGCGTGCGGGCGCAGGCCGCGCTGCACGTGGGGCTGCTGCTGGCGAGCCTCGCATTCCTTCCGCTCGTGGTGGCCGCGCGCTGGAAGCCCACCGGCAGCGAAGACCCGGCGTGGCTGATCCTCGGGCTGTTGCTCGCGACCATCGGCCTTCCGTACTTTCTTCTTTCGACCACCGGCCCGCTGGTGCAGTCGTGGGTGGCGCGCACGCCCTGGAGCGCGCAGGTGTACCGGTACTTCTCGCTCTCGAACCTGGCATCGCTGCTGTCGCTCCTGAGCTACCCGGTGCTGATCGAGCCGCGCAGTTCGCTGCTGCAGCAGGCGCTGGGGTGGTCGTGGGGCTATGGCGTGTTCGTGGTGCTTTGCGCGGGCACGACCTTGCTCGCGGCGTACCGCTGGCCCGAAGCCGTGCCGGTCGCCACGGCTTCGGGCCAGGCCGCGGCCGCCACGGACAACGAGAAGCCGCCGCGCTGGTCCGACAGCCTGCTCTGGCTCGCGCTGCCGGCGCTGGCGTCGTGGCTGTTGCTGGCCGTGACCAACCACATCACCCAGAACGTCGCGGCGGTTCCGTTTCTCTGGGTGTTGCCGCTGTCGCTGTACCTGTTCACCTTCGTGCTGTGCTTCGAGAGCGACCGCTGGTACCGGCGCGGCGTCTTCCTGCCGCTGGCCGCGGGCGTGCTGCTGCTGTGCGCCTTCGGGCTGCAGCACCACGTCGGCTCGGATGTGCGCACGGGGCTGCCGATCTATGTCGGCGGCCTGTTCGTGCTGTGCATGTTCCTGCACGGAGAAACCGCCAGGCTGCGGCCCGCGCCGCGCTATCTCACGCGCTTCTACCTGATGCTCGCGCTCGGCGGCGCCCTGGGCGGCGCCACGGTGGGGCTGGTGGCGCCGCATGTGCTGCCGGCCTATTACGAGCTGGGCATCGGCCTGGTGCTGACGGCGCTTGCGGCGGCCGTTCTGCGCCAGCGGATCTGGCTGCGGGTCTCCGGCGTGGCATTGGCGGCCGGCTGCGCGTACTTCCTGATGGCGCAGATCGCGAGCGACAGGTCGGACGCGCGCCACCTGCTGCGCAACTTCCATGGCGCGCTGATCACCTTCGACGTGCGGCGCCTCCATCCGTCAGACAGCGTGCGGCTGCTGTCGCATGGCTCCATCAAGCACGGCGAGCAGTTCCTGGACCCCTCCCGCCGGCGCGAGCCCACCACCTACTATGGCGCCACCTCCGGCATCGGCCGCGCGATGGCCGCCGCGCCGAGCGGGCCGCGCCGGGTCGGACTGATCGGCCTGGGCGCCGGCACGCTCGCGAGCTATGGCCGCAGCGGCGACGTCTATCGGGTCTACGAGATCAATCCGCAGGTGTTCGAGCTGGCGGACAGCGAATTCACCTTCCTGCGCGACAGCCCGGCGCGCATCGAGCGCGTGCTCGGCGACGCGCGGCTGGCGCTGGAACGCGAGCCGCCGCAGGGCTTCGACCTGCTCGCGGTGGACGCCTTCTCGGGCGATGCGGTGCCGGTCCACCTGCTCACGGCGCAGGCCATGGACGTCTACCTGCGGCACATGAAGCCGGATGGCGTCGTCGCCTTCCATGTGACCAACCGCTTTCTCGAGCTGGCGCCCGTGGTCGCGCGGATCGCCGAGCTCAAGGGCCTGCATGCCGTGCTCGTGAGCGACGATGCGGAAGCTTCGAGGTGGCTCAACCCGACCGACTGGGTCCTGGTGGCGCGCGATCCGGCCGTGCTGGCGCGCGGGCCCCTGCGGGCCGCAGCCTCGCCCATCGCGCTCCGCGCAGGCGCCCGCCCCTGGACCGACGATTTCAACAACCTGCTGAGCGTGCTGAAGTAGCCGGCGGTGCGGCCATGAAAAAGGCCCGCACGTGGCGGGCCCTGTTTGCGCAAGCTGAAGCTCAGCGCGGCTTCAGGCCTTGGCGTCTTTTTCGCACTTCTTCATGAAGCTGCTCTTGGCGGCGCCTGCCAGCGGCTTGCCGTTCTTGTCGATGGCCTTGGCTGCGCAAGCCGGCGCTGCGGCCGCCTTGGCGTCTTTTTCGCACTTCTTGATGAAGCTGCCCTTGGCGGCGCCGGCCAGCGGCTTGCCGTTCTTGTCGATGGCCTTGGATTCGCAGCTCGCGCCGGGGGCCGCCGCGGTGGCGGGTGCTGCGGGGGTTGCCGCCGCAGGAGCGGCGGGGGTGGCGGGCGTGGCCGCGGGAGCGGTGACAGGCGCCGGAGCCTTGGCCGGGGCCTTGTCTTGTGCCTGTGCGGCGCCGAAGGAGAGACAGGCGCCCAGGGCGACCAGGGAAAGGAACTTCTTCATGGTGATATGTCCTTGCAAGGTGGGTTGTGACAGGTGCCCCGCCCCGGGGCCGCCCCTCCTAACGGCCGAAGGTAACGATCGGATGACGATGGTCAACTGCGCCCGGGTTTGCCCCCGGTAAAATTCGCAGATGCTATTGGTCAAACAGGAGCTGCTCGCGGCGCTCGCGAACACGCTCGAATCCCTCTCGCCCGGCGCTGGCGCCAAAGCCGCGTTCGAGTCGCCCAAGGTGGCTGCCCACGGCGATTTCGCCAGCACGGCCGCCATGCAACTCGCCAAGCCGCTCGGGCGCAAGCCGCGCGAACTGGCCGAGGAGCTCAGTGCCGCGCTGCTCGCCACCCCGGTTTTCGGCCATTGGGTCGAAGCCATCGAGATTGCCGGGCCCGGTTTTCTCAACATCCGCCTCAAGACGGCCGCCAAGCAGCAGATCGTGCGCGAAGTGCTGGCCGCGGGCAGCGCCTTCGGGCAACAGCCCGCCACCGGCGAAAAGGTGCTGGTCGAGTTCGTCTCGGCCAACCCGACCGGGCCGCTGCACGTCGGCCATGGCCGCCAGGCTGCGCTCGGCGACGCCATCTGCAACCTGCGCGCCTCCCAGGGAGACACCGTCTGGCGCGAGTTCTATTACAACGACGCCGGCGTGCAGATCCAGACGCTGGCCCACAGCACCCAGCTGCGCGCCCGCGGCTTCAAGCCCGGCGACCCCGAATGGCCGAGCGGCGAAAAGGCGCCCGCCTACAACGGCGACTACATCGCCGACATCGCCGAAGACTTCAAGGCGAAGAAGACCGTCAAGTCGGACGATCGCGAATACACCGCCAGCGGCAACATCGAAGACCTCGATTCCATCCGCGAATTCGCGGTGGCCTACCTGCGCCGCGAGCAAGACCTCGACCTGCAGGCCTTTCGCGTGCGCTTCGACAACTACTACCTCGAGTCCAGCCTCTACACCAGCGGCCGCGTCGAGGCCGCGGTCCAGAAGCTCGTGGCCGCCGGCAAAACTTATGAGCAGGACGGCGCGCTCTGGCTCCGGTCGACCGACTACGGCGACGACAAGGACCGCGTGATGAAGAAGCAGGACGGCACGTACACGTACTTCGTGCCCGACGTCGCCTACCACATCGCCAAGTGGGAGCGCGGCTTCCACAAGGTGGTCAACATCCAGGGCACCGACCACCACGGCACCATCGCGCGCGTGCGCGCCGGCCTGCAGGCCGCGGGCGTCGGCATCCCCGAGGGCTACCCCGACTACGTGCTGCACACCATGGTGCGCGTGATGAAGGGCGGCGAAGAGGTCAAGATCAGCAAGCGCGCGGGCAGCTACGTCACCTTGCGCGACCTGATCGAATGGACCAGCACCGACGCCGTGCGCTTCTTCCTCCTGAGCCGCAAGCCCGACACCGAATACACCTTCGACGTCGACCTGGCCGTGACCAAGAACAACGACAACCCGGTTTATTACGTGCAGTACGCCCATGCGCGCATCTGCTCGGTGCTGGCGGGCTGGGGTGGCAACGTCGGCGCCCTCGGGAACGTGGACCTGTCGCCACTCGAAAGCCCCGCCGCGCAGGCGCTCATGCTGCTGCTGGCCAAGTACCCCGCCATGCTCACGGCGGCCGCCAAGGATTTCGCGCCGCACGACGTCACCTTCTACCTGCGCGAACTGGCTGCCAGCTACCACAGCTACTACGACGCCGAGCGCATCCTGGTCGACGACGAGCCGGTCAAGCTGGCGCGGCTCGCGCTCGTCGCGGCCACCGCGCAGGTGCTGCACAATGGCCTCGCGATTCTCGGCGTCAGTGCGCCGAGCAAGATGTGAACCTCAACATGAAGAAGACAACCAGACAACGCGGCAACATCGTCATCGGGCTCATCGTCGGCCTGGTGCTGGGGTTGGGTGTCGCGCTGGGCATCGCGGTCTACGTGACCAAGGTGCCGATCCCGTTCGTGACCAAGACCCAGCGCGGCGGCGCCGAGCAGGACGAAGCCGAAGCCCGCAAGAACCGCGACTGGGATCCCAACGCGCCGCTGGCAGGCAAGGCCGGCGCGCCCAAGCCGCCGCCGGCCGCGGCCGGCCCGGTGGCGCCACCGGCCGGCGGCGACACCGCGGCCGTGGCGCCGGGTGCGGCGCCGCCCGCTCCGCCGGTGCCGGTGGTGGTGGCTCCGAAACCCGCGCGCCCGGCCCCGGTGCCGGCCGAGGCCAATTCCCTGCCGCCATCGAACGATCCGCTGGGCGACCTGGCCCGCGCGCGCGCCGGCGGCAGCAGCACCACCACCACGGCTTCCGCCGCGCCCAGCAGCAACAGCGCGGCGCCGGGTGCCGATCCGTTCATGTACTTCGTGCAGGCGGGTGCCTTCCGCACCACCGACGATGCCGAGGCCCAGCGTGCCAAGCTGTCGCTGATGGGCGTCGAGGCCCGGGTCACCGAGCGCGAGCAGGCCGGCCGCACGGTCTACCGGGTGCGCGCGGGTCCGTTCAACAAGAAGGACGATGCCGATCGCCTGAAGGAGCGGCTCGACAGCGGCGGCCTCGAATCGGCGCTCGTGCGCGTACAGCGTTGAGCTTGCCGGCAGCCGTCACGGATAGTCTTTAAGCTTCGCCGCGCGGCACGGGCCGCCGCCAGGATCGTCCTGGGCATGCCGTATGCGGGAACTCCGCGCGGCGCGCCGGCTCAGTCTGCCGTACCCAACAGGAGAACTCTTTCAATGAAACGTCGTGACTTTTCGCTGGCCGCCACCTCGCTGGGCCTGCTTTCGCTGGCTGGCAACAGCGCGCACGCCCAGGCGCGCGTGCCCAAGGCCGGCACCGAATACCTGGTGCTCGACAAGCGCGTGCCGGTCGACGCACCGGCGGGCAAGGTCGAGGTGATCGAGTTCTTCTCGTACAACTGCCCGCACTGCAACGACTTCGAGCCGCAGCTGGAAGCCTGGCTCAAGGCGGCTCCGAAGGAAGTGGCTTTCCGCCGCGTGCCGGTACCTTTCGTGGGCAACGACGTCGAGGCCAAGCAGCGCCTGTACTACGCGCTCGAAGCCATGGGCAAGATCGACGAATTCCAGCCGAAGGTCTTCGACGCGATCCACAAGCAGCGTCAGAACGTGAACGGCGATGCCAACATCATTGCCTGGGCCTCGGCGAACGGCCTGGACGGCGCCAAGTTCAAGGAAGTCTTCACCTCCTTTGGCGTGGCCAGCAAGGCCAAGCGCGCCGCGCAGCTGACCGATGCCTACAAGGTGGCCGGCGTTCCGGCGCTGGCCGTGGCCGGCCGCTGGTACGTGGACGGCGAACTGGCCGGCAACATGACCAAGGCGCTGCAGGTCACCAACTACCTGATCGGCGAGGCGAAAAAGGGCTGACCCCCAGGCTGCGCGGCACTTCGTGTCCGCTGCGCCCACCCCCTTGCAGGGGGCGACACCTGCGGCCCGGCAAAGCCGGTTCCGTGGTGTCTCCCGATGGGGACACCGGCCCGCTTCGGCGGGCCTTTTTCATCGGCGTTGGTGGCTGGTGCTGATCCGCCGCATACAATGGTTCAGAGCAAGTTTCGTGCCTCTATGACATTGCCCTCCTATCCCCACACCACCCCCTTCGTTCGCCGAATCGGCCGCCTGGCCGCCGGTGCGCTGCTGCTGGCCGGCCTCGCCTCGGGCGCCCTGGCCGAGACCGCCGACCGCACCAAGCCGATGAACATCGAATCCGATGCGATGCGCTACGACGACCTCAAGCAGACGAGCGTGTTCACGGGGAACGTGCTGGTCACGAAGGGCACGATCATCATCCGCGGCGCGCGCATCGACGTGCGCCAGGACGCCGAGGGCTACCAGTACGGCGTGGTCACGGCGGCGCCCGGCAAGCGGGCCTACTACAAGCAGAAGCGCAATGCGCCCGACGAGTGGATCGAGGGCGAATCCGAAGTCATCGAGTACGACAGCCGCGCCGACAACGTCAAGTTCATCCGCAATGCCGTCATGCGCCGCCTGCTCGGCGCCACGCCCAACGACGAAAGCAGCGGCGCGCTCATCGTCTACGACCAGAGCAACGACACCTACACGGTCAACGGTTCCACCGTACCGCCGAACACCGGGGTGAACGCGCCGGCGGGCGGGCGGGTGAAGACCATCCTCACGCCCAAGAGCGCCACGGCGCCGGCGCCCGGTGCCTCGGCCCCGGCCGGCGGACGCGCCGCGCCAGCGGCGGCGGCGCCCCAGCCGGCGCCAGGCGCCGGCCTGCGCTCGACCACCACCCTGGGCGGCGATGGGGAAGGGCGCAAGTGATCGAAACCGCTGGAACCCAGAACGCCGATGGCGCGCCGGGCAGCCGCCTGGTGGTGCGCGGCCTGCAAAAAAGCTACGGCAGCCGCAAGGTCGTCAGGGATGTCTCGCTCGACGTGCAAAAGGGCGAGGTCGTGGGATTGCTCGGTCCCAACGGCGCCGGCAAGACCACCTCGTTCTACATGATCGTGGGCCTGGTGCGGGCCGACGCCGGCGAGATCACCATCGACGGCGAGCCCATCGCCCACATGCCGATTCACCGGCGCGCGCGCATGGGCCTGAGCTACCTGCCGCAGGAAGCGTCCATCTTCCGCAAGCTCACGGTCGAGGAAAACGTGCGCGCAGTGCTCGAGCTCCAGCGCGAACCCGACGCCAGCGGCAAGCCCGCGCCACTGACCAGGCAGCGCATCGAGGAGCGCCTCTCCGAGCTCCTGGCCGACCTGCGGGTGGACCATCTTCGCGACTCGCCCGCGCTCGCCCTCTCGGGCGGCGAACGGCGCCGGGTCGAGATCGCCCGTGCGCTGGCCACCCAGCCGCGCTTCATCCTGCTGGACGAGCCCTTTGCCGGCATCGACCCCATCGCGGTGATCGAAATCCAGCGGATCATCAGCTTCCTGAAGGAGCGCGGCATCGGCGTGCTCATCACCGACCACAACGTGCGTGAAACGCTGGGCATCTGCGATCACGCGTTCATCATCAGCGACGGGCATGTGCTGGCACAAGGCACACCCTCGGAGATCGTCGACAACGCCGAAGTACGCAGGGTGTACCTCGGCGAGCACTTCCGGATGTAAGGGAGGAGTCGGTCTCCATGAAGCAAGGGCTGTCCCTTCGCGTTTCGCAGCATCTGGCGCTCACGCCCCAGCTGCAGCAGTCGATCCGGCTGCTGCAGCTCTCCACGCTCGAACTGAGCCAGGAGGTGGAGCAGATGCTGGACGAGAACCCGTTCCTCGAACGCACCGCGGAAGAAGCCGCGCGCGAGGAATTCGGGCTCGATGCCATCGATACGCCGGTGCCCCGCGACGAGGCCGGTGAAGCCGCCGAGGGCGAATTCGCCGCGGCTCCCATCAGCAGCGCGACGACCGCTTCCACCGAAACCGCCTCCACGGCCGAGGCCGACACTCCCGCCGCCGATGCCACCGAGCGCGAGCCCGACTGGGAGGGCGACGGCACCGTCGACATGGCGCCGGACGACAGCGAGTGGGGCAGCGACGCCCCCGCGCGCCAGAACAACCTCGGCGACGACGAGCGCGCCGACGCCACCGAACTCGCGCGCAGCCAGGAGTCGCTGCAATCCTTCCTGCACCGACAGGCGCTCAGCCTGCGGCTCAACGAGAACGACAGCGCGGCGCTGCGCTTCCTGATCGAATCGCTCAACGACGACGGCTACCTCGAGGATTCGCTGCCGGCACTGGCTTCGGGCCTCGCGGGCGACGACAACGACCAGTTCGACGAACTGGTGCATCACTTCCAGGTGGCGCTCGGCCTGCTGCAGAGCCTGGAGCCCGCCGGCGTGGGCGCGCGCGACCTGGGCGAATGCCTTTGCATCCAGCTGCGCGCACTCGCGAGCGAAAGCGAGACCGAGGAACAGGCGCTGGTGCGCAAGACCGCCATCGCCATCTGCAAGCAGCCGATGGAGCTGCTCGCGCGGCGCGACTTCAAGCGCCTGGCCACGCTCACGCGCACCAACGAAGAGGTGGTGCGCTCGGCGCTGCAGGTCATCTCGCGCCTGGAGCCCAAGCCGGGCCGCCGCTTCGTCGACGTCGAGCGCAACATCGTCATTCCCGACGTGATCGTCACCAAGATCGGCCGCGGCACCAACGCCAAGTTCCGCGTCATGCTCAACCCCGAGGTGATGCCGCGGCTGCGCGTGCACGACATCTATGCCGGCGCGCTCAAGTCGCACAAGGGCGAGGGCAGCCAGGCGCTGTCGCAGCGGCTGCAGGAGGCGCGCTGGTTCATCAAGAACATCCAGCAGCGCTTCGACACCATCCTGCGCGTGAGCAACGCCATCGTCGAGCGGCAGAAGAGCTTCTTCGTGCACGGCGAACTCGCGATGCGGCCCTTGGTGCTGCGCGAGATTGCCGACGAACTCGGCCTGCACGAATCGACCATCTCGCGCGTGACCACGGCCAAGTACATGGCCACGCCTTTCGGCACGGTCGAGCTCAAGTACTTCTTCGGTTCGGCGCTGGGCACCGAGACCGGCGGCAATGCGTCGAGCACCGCAGTGCGCGCGCTGATCAAGCAGTTCGTGAGTTCCGAGAGCATCAAGAAGCCGCTGTCCGACAGCCAGATTTCCGAGATGCTCAAGGAGCAGGGCATCGAATGCGCGCGGCGCACCGTGGCCAAGTACCGCGAAGCCTTGCGCATCGCGCCGGCCAACCTGCGCAAGGCCCTGTAGAAAGCCGCCGATGGCCCGCCGCCTGCTGTCGCGCTGTGGGCAATGGGTCTTCGCCATGGCGGCGGCGGCGCTCTTCGCCGGCTGCGCCACCCTGCCCGACGAGGCCCCGCGTCCACCCACCAAGGCCATGGCCGCCTCGGCCGACACCGCGCTCGGCAAGATCGCGCTGGCCTCGCAGCCCGACCCCGACCTCAGCGGCTTTCGCCTGATGCCGGGCGGCGACTTCGCCTTTGACACGCGCATCCAGCTTGCGCGCCGCGCCCAGCGCACGCTCGATGTGCAGTACTACCAGATCGAGAACGACGAGACCGGCCGCTACCTGCTGCGCACGCTGCGCGACGCGGCCCTGCGCGGCGTGCGCGTGCGGCTCTTGATGGACGATCTCTACACCTCGGGCGAAGACGAACTGCTGCTCGGCCTTGCGGCTACGCCGAACGTCGAGCTGCGCCTCTTCAATCCGTTTCCGGCCGGGCGCGGCAGCCTGCTGCGGCGCTTCACCGCCTCGCTCTTCGATTTCAGCCGCGTCAACCGGCGCATGCACAACAAGCTCTTCATCGCCGATGGCGCCATGGCGGTGGCGGGCGGGCGCAACATCGGCAACCAGTACTTCAGGCGCACGGCGGGGGAGAATTTTCTCGATCTCGATACCTTCGTGGCCGGTGCGCTGGTCCCGCGCCTCGGTGCCCTGTTCGACCAGTACTGGAACAGCATCTACGTGCGGCCGATCCAGTCGGTGGTGGCCAGCGAGCTGCCGCGCGAGGAACTGCAGAAGCGCTTCGACACCGCCACCGGGCCCGACACCACGCCGCCGCCGCCGAAGCCCGCGCCCAACGACCTGCTCGGCTACAGCCCGATGGCCGAAGACCTGAATGCCGGCAAGCTCGACCTGATCTGGGCCCTCGCCGAGGCGTACGCCGATTCGCCCGAGCGCGTGATCGGCAAGACCGCCTCCTACGGTGGCGTGCCGCTGCTCGACGTCGACAGCGTGCGCTACAACGTGGTCGAGCAGATGCGCCGCGCGCGCTCCGAGGTGACCATCGTCTCGCCCTACCTGATACCGGGCGAAGCGGGCCTCGAAGTGATGCGCGAGATCCGCCGGCGCCACGTGAAGATCAGCGTCGTCACCAATTCATTCGCCGCCACCGACGAGCCGCTGGTCCACACCGCCTACCGCCGCTACCGGCCCGAGATGCTCAAGCTCGACGCCGACCTGTACGAACTGAGCACCACGCGCACACGGCGCAGCGTGCGCCTGGGCCTGTTCGGCACTTCGGTGGGGCGGCTGCACGCCAAGTCGGCAGTGATCGACCGGCAGATTCTTTTCGTCGGCTCGATGAACTTCGACCCGCGCTCCGAGACGCACAACACCGAGATCGGCCTTTTCATTCGCAGCCCCGAGATGGCGCGGCAGACGCTCAAGCTCATCGAGGTGCTGAAGCAGCAGGGCGCCTACCGGCTGCGCTTTGCCGAGGGCAGCGGCGAATCGCGCATCGAATGGATCAGCGAGGAGGAGGCCGGCAGGACCACCGTGCTGAACGAGGAGCCCGACTCGGATTTCTGGGGCCGCACCATGCTCGAGCTGCTGGCGCCGCTGACGCCGGAAAGCCTGCTGTAGCCCGGCTCAGCTGCCGCGCACGCCGGACAGCAGCTTGAGGCCCAGCAGCGCCATCACGCCGCCGGCCGCGCGGTCGATCCAGGCCTTGTAGCGCAGGTAGGCCGAGCGCGGCGCCGCCGACGACAGCGCCAGCGCGACGATCGCGTACCAGCCCGTCTCGATGCAGAAGATCACCGCCGGCACCGCGAGCGCCAATGCCAGCGTCACCTCGCGCGGCAGGAACGCCGCGAAGATGCTGGCGTAGACCACCGCGGTCTTCGGATTGCTGATCTGCGTGCCCATGCCGACCAGGAACGCGCGGTGCGCATTGCCGGGGCCTCCGGCCGGGCGTTCGTCCTGCACGGCGGCCAGCGGCTCTCGCGCGCCGCGCCAGATGCGGATGCCCAGATACACAAGGTAGGCGCCGCCGAGCAGCTTCACCGCCAGGTACAGCGCCGGTACCGCGAGGAACGCCGCCTGCAGCCCGACCAGCGCCGCAATGGCGAACACGACGCCGCCGGCGCCCATGCCCAGCGCCGCGGCCAGGCCGTCGCCGCGCGACGACGACACGGCGGTGCGCGCCACCATGACGAAGCTCGGGCCCGGGCTCATGGCCCCGACGATCATCGCGCCCGCGATGCCCAGCAGTGGAACCGTGATGTCGCTCATGGCTTTATTGCTGCACGTTGACGGCTTCGACCTGCACCAGCAGCTTCACCCTGTTCTCGAAGCCGAAGTTCAGGCCCCAGGTGATGCCCCAGTCGCTGCGCTGCACCGTGGTCTCGAAGTCGCCGCCGCAGACCTGGCGGTTGATGAGCGGGTTCAGGTAGCAGTTGAAGCGCACGGCCTTGAGCGTGACCGGCCTGGTCTGCCCCATCAGCGTGAGCGTGCCCGGCACGTCGATCACCTTTTCGCCGTTGAATTCGATGCGGTCCGCCACGAAGCGGCCGGTCGGAAATTCGGCCACGTTGAAGAAGTCCTTGCTCTGCACGTGGCGGTTGAGCAGGTCGACGCCGGTGTTGATGGAGCTGATGTCCATCGTGATGTCGACCTTGCCGCTGCTGCCCGTGCCGTCGATCTGCACCGAGCCATCCTTGGTGCTGAAGCGGCCGCGGTTGGTGGTGGTGCCGTAGTGCCCCATCTCGTACATCACGAAGGTGTGCGTGGGGTCGATCACGTAGCTGGCGTTCTTTACCGGGCCGCCCGCGGGCTTGGCGGCGACGGGCGGCGCGGTGTAGTCCTGCGCCAGGGCAGGGGTGGCAAAGGCCGTCGCGGCAGACAGCGCGGCAGCGAGGAAGAGCTTCTTCATGGCGAGGGGCGTCTTGGCGTGAAAATGAAACAAGAGAAATTCAAAGCGGACCGAGCCCCGCGAGCGTGAGCTTGAAGCGAACCAGCACCTCGTTGCCGACCACCGAGGTGTCGGTCCATTCGCCGTCGCCCACCTTGTAGTCGAGCCGCTGGATCGTAAAGCTTCCGCTGGCCACCGCGTGGCCGCCGGCCTGCGCAATGCTCACCGGCACCGTGATCTGGCGCGAGATGTTCTTGATGGTGAGCTTGCCCGCCATCTCGAACCGGCCGTCCCCCAGCGCCTTGATCGCGCTCGACTGGAAACTGGCCTGCGGAAAATGCGCCGTGTCGAACCAGGGCGCCTTGGGCAGTTCGGCATCGCTCATCGGAACGCCGAGCGATGCGCTGGCCGTGTCGATCTGTAATGCGACCGTGCCGCCTTCGGGCTTGCGCGGATCGAAGGCCACCTGGGCGTCGAATTTCTTGAACGTGCCTTCCACGGGCACGCCCATCTGCTTGCTCACGAAGGCGATCTGGCTCTTGTCCGCCACCAGCCGGGTGGCCGCTGCGGGCTCGGCGCCCGCGGGCGCGAGGGCGGCGAATGCCATGGCTGCAAACAGGAGACGGGAGATGCGCTTCATCCGGCGGATTCCTTGCGTGGCCCGGGCCACATGCGTTTCAAGATGCCATCGCGGTCGATCCAGTGGTGCTTGAGCACCGCCGCCACGTGCAGCAGCGCCACCGCGGCCAGCGTGAACGCGCTGCCCTTGTGCAGCGGCTTGAGCACGGCCTCGGCCAACTCCTTGTCGACCGGCACGAAGTCGGGCAGCGGCAGCAGGCCGAACCACACCACCGGAAACCCCAGCGCCGAACTGTAGGCCCAGCCGAACAGCGGAACCGCCAGGAACAGCAGGTACATCAGCGCGTGGCTCGCCCGGTGGCCGGTGCGCTGCCAGCGCGGCATGGCCGCCGCCGCATCGGCCGGCAGCGGGGGCGGCCGATGGCGCAGCCGCCACAGCAGTCGCACGGCCGACAGCAGCAGGATCGTGACCCCGGCCCACTTGTGCCAGTTGTAGAGCCTGATGCGCGCCGGCGAGAGCGGCAGCCCGGTCATGTAGAGGCCGAGGCCCAGCGAGCCGACGATCATGGCCGCGAGCAGCCAGTGCAGCGCGATGGCGACCGGGCCATAGCGCAGTTCACGCAGGCCGCGCGGATCGGCGGGCTCATCGGCAATGGCGGCGGGGTGGGAGGGTGTGTCGATGGGCATCGGAAGCAGGACCGGCGGCCTGTGCGCGGAGCATATATCGGAAGAGGCGAAGGCACCGCACGAGCCGTGCCAGGCGTCGGCCTGGCGGGTCAGCGCCCCGTTGCCGGCTGCTGCGCCTGCAACAGCACCTCATGCAGCTCGGCCGGCTGCACCGGCTTGCGCAGCGCATGCCAGCCGCGCTCCGTGGCCAGCCGCTGGGTCGCCTCGCCGATGTCGGCCGAGACCAGGGCGATGGCGAGCGAAGGCTTCTGCCGCTGCAGTTTCTCCGCCAGCGCGATGCCGTCGAGCGCACCGGGCAGCCGGATGTCGCACAGCGCCGCATCGAGCGCACGCAGATCGGCCAGCGCCAGCGCCTCGGCCGCGCTGGCGTACACGCGCGGCACGACCTGCCATTGCTGCAGCAGGGCGCAGAGGCTGTCGGCCACTACGGCGTTGTCTTCCACCACCAGCACGGCAAGGCCGGGCCGCAGGGCGCGCGCCGCGCCGTATCGAGGCTGCGCCGCGGGAGCGGGAGGCGGCACCGGCGCATCGGCCGGCGCCGCGGGCAGCTCGAAGCCGAACACCGAGCCGCGCCCCGGCGCCGAACGCAGCGACACCTGGATGCCGAGCTGCGCGGCCAGCCGCCGCACGATCGCCAGCCCCAGCCCATGCCCGCGCTGCAGGTTGCGCTCGACATTGCCGATCTGCTCGAAGTCGCCGAACACCCGCTCCTGCGAGTCCGCCGCAATGCCGACGCCGCCGTCGCGCACTTCCACCCGCCAGGCGCGGCCGGTGTCGCGCCGGCGCGCCCGCACCGCCAGCAGCACCCGGCCGCGCGGCGTGAACTTGACGGCGTTGTCGACCAGGTTCGCCAGCACGCGGCGCAGCGAGACCGCATCGGCCCAGGCCACCGCATCGGCGGGGCAGCGCACCGTGACGCGGCCGTCGCCGGCCTGGCGCGCCAGGTCGTTCAGCAGCGGCGCCAGCGACACCGCCACCGGCTGCAGCGGATCGACCGCCGCCTCGATGCGGCCGATCTCGAGCAGCTGGTTGGTCAGGCCTTCCAGCGCCTGCTGCGCGCGCGCGAGCGAGGCCACCGTGTGCTGCACCACGGGCGCATCGGCGCCGTTGTCCAGCTGCTGGCGCAGCACTTCGGCCTGCAGGCCGATGGCCATCACCGGCTGGCGCAGGTCGTGGTTGGCGGCCGAGAAAAAGCGCAGCCGCTCGGCCTGCGCCTGCTCGGAAGCGCGGAGTCCGGCCAGCGCCTGCTCGCGCAGGCTTCGCTCATTGAGGCGCAGGCCGATGTTTTCCTCGAGCTGGCGCGAGCGCTCGGCCACCAGCTTCCACATCATTGCGGTCAGGCCGAGGCCGATGACCGCCACGGCCTTCATCGTCGGCGTGCCGAGCCACAGCCCGGTCACGATCACCGGCGCCAGCAGCAGTGTGATCGCCAGCTGCGTGGCCGGAATGTAGAACGACACCGAGAACGCCGAGGACAGCGTCATTCCCATCAGCATCAGCCCGAGCAGCAGCTGCTGCTCGGGCTGGCCGGGGTTGAACAGCAGCACGCCGGCCAGGCCGTGCGCCAGCTCCCAGATGCCGGTGCGCACGGTGTGGGTGCGCTGCGCATCGCGCAGGCTTCGGGGTGTGAAGGGATCGGGCAGGCGCTGGGGAAAGAAGCCGCGCATGACCGTCACCACGGTGATCAGCGAAATCCACACCAGCGCGCGCGAGAGCGAATATTGCCAGGCGAACAGGGCCGCCACGCCGCAGTTCAGCAGGTATTGCGCCAGCAGCACCGGGCCGATCGGGCGGATCGACAGCCGCAGCACCTCGCACTGGATCGCAAAGCGGTCGTTTTCGGCGACGGCCGGAGCAACCATGGGCGCGGTGGTGGAATTCATCGGCCGATCCACTATATAGAGAAGCGGCCCGGCGCGGCGACAATGGCATCCCCCAGCCGGCCAATGACGATGATGGCGAACCCCTTGTGAACGATCTTTCCCTTTTTCTGCCTTGCGCCGCCGGCGTCGAGGAACTCCTGGCGCAGGAAGTCCATGCGCTCACCGGCCGCGTCGGGCAAGACCTGCTCACGCTGCGCGGCGGCGTGCGGGTGCGCGCCGAATGGCGCGACGCGCTCAAGCTCAACCTGCACAGCCGGCTCGCCCAGCGCGTGCTGGTCGAGCTGGCCCACGCGCCCTACCGCAGCGAGAACGACCTCTACGCCATCGCGAGCGGCGTGGCCTGGGAAATCTGGTTCACGCCCAAGCAGACCTTCAAGATCGAGACCACGGCGCAGCACAGTCCGCTGCAGAGCCTGAACTTCGCCACCTTGCGCATCAAGGACGCCATTGCCGACCGCTTCCGCGCCAAGGCCAACGGCGTGCGCCCGAGCATCGAGACCCAGTGGCCCGACTGCCGCGTGTTCGCCCACCTGACCACCGAACACTGCACGCTCTACATCGACACCTCCGGCGAACCGCTCTTCAAGCGCGGCTGGCGGCAGGACAAGGGCGACGCGCCGCTGAAGGAAACCCTGGCCGCCGCCATGCTGGCCGCCAGCGGCTGGTGGAACCCCGAAACCGGCGCCGTGGCCGCCGAGCCGCTGTACGACCCCTGCTGCGGCAGCGGCACCATCGCCATCGAGGCGGCGCAGATCGCGCGCGGCATTCCGGCCGGGTCGCTGCGGCGCTTCGGCTTCGAGAAGCTGCTGCCGTTCCAGGCGCACGTCTGGGACGCCATCAAGAAGGAAGCCGCATCGTTGGCGGCGCCACGCGATGTCGCCATCTTCGGCTCCGACGTCTCGCACCGCATGGTCGACTTTGCCGAGCGCAATGCGGAGCGCGCCGGTGTCGCCGATGCCATCGAGTTCCGCGGCGGCGACGCGCTGCAGCGCATGCCGCCGGCCGAGGGCGGGGTGATCATGCTCAACCCGCCCTATGGCGAACGCATCGAGGTCGGCGGCGTGGCGCGCTTCGGCGCCCGCGAGGCCGCGCAGACTTCGGGCGAGGGCGCCAGCGAAAGCGGCGACGGCGGCGAGTTCTTTCCGCAGCTCGCCACCCACTGGAAGAAGAACTACGCCGGCTGGACCGCCTGGGTGCTCACGCCCGACCTGAAGCTGCCCAGGCAGATGCGGCTCAAGGAGTCTCGCCGCGTGCCGATGTGGAACGGGCCCATCGAGTGCCGGCTGTTCCGCTTCGACATGGTTGCGGGTTCGGCCAGGAAGTAGCCCTGCGCGCACCTGCGGGTGCGCGAATTCACGCCGCCATGACCGTTCCAGAATCCGGCCTCGTCGTCATCGACACCAACATCGCGCTCGACCTGCTGGTCTTCGAAGACCCCGCCTGGGTGCCGCTGATCGCCATGCTGGCCGCGGGCGAACTGCGCTGGCTCGCGACGGCTGCGATGCGCGTCGAACTCGAGCGCGTGCTCGGCTACCCGCTGATCGCCCGGCGCATGGCGCAGCGCGGCCTGCAAGTGCCCGCCGTGCTGGCGGATTTCGATGCGCGGGTGCGCATGGTCGAAGGCGCTCCATCGCGCGCACCCTGCGTCTGCAGCGACCCCGACGACCAGGTCTTCATCGACCTTGCGGTGGCGCACCGTGCGCTGCTGCTCAGCAAGGACCGTGCGGTGCTGTCGATGAAGAAGCGGCTGGCCTTGCGCGGCGTGGCGGTGCAGGCGGCGCTCGGGCTTTCGTAGCCGGCGCAGTGATGGCGCATCGGCGTGTTGGACGCCGACCCAAGTCACACCCGTTGCACCAACGGTCTCGATCGATTGCCGCTGCGCGCCGGAACGCGCGAAAACCGGCGGATTGACAACTTCCGACTCATCGACACGTGCGAGGGACGGTGTTAGCTTTCACTGGCGCCACCCCTTCAATTCTTGTTTCGATGGGAAAACATGCAACCATCTTTCGCGACGCTCTGGGCCAATCATCCCAATATCAAGGGCGACGGCGCTTTGCTGGACAAGGGCGTCTACACGGATCAATGCGCCATCAATGTGGGGGCAGCATTCATGCGATCCAGCCTGAACCTTGAGAGCTTCCCCGGTGTCTTCTCCTGGCAGAAGGACAAGCCGAAGTACCCGATCAGGGCGCAAGAATTGGCGAACTGGCTGGATTCCGGCAAGGCCGGGCTGATGTCCCGGACCGAAAAATACACGGGAAAAGAAGGCTTCGAGAAAATCGCCAACCGCACGGGGATCGTGTTCATCCAGAACTACTGGGGCGAGGGGCGGCAAGGCGACCACATCGACCTCTGGAATGGCTCACGGCTGACGACCCTGTCGTCATGGTTCCGCATCCAACTGAACATGTCGTGGGAGGGCTTCATGACAGACTACCGAAAGGGCTCTGCCATTTGGTTCTGGTACGTTCCATGAGATTTATCGCGCGCCTCTTCTTCATCGTTGTCGGAGCAACTGCGCTCGGATTTATTTTCTACAAGCTCATTGGCCCTGTGGGCCATTGGTATGAGCTCAACTTTGCAAGGAACGACGATGACTTGGGCCAAGCGTACATGGTCGCGCTCGCCGTTCAATTCCTCGCGTTGATAGCGGGCGGTTGGCTTGGCGACTGGGCATTTCGTAAGTGGCGGCAGAGGCAGCCTGATCGCCCGTAGCTCATGTAGCGATCACGGATCGGCCGAGTTCCATGAAGATACTCATTCGACCGCTCTGTATTTTGGTCGGGGCACTTGCGCTCAGTCTTCTTGTCGCGAAAGTCGTGCTCGTTCCCATTGGGCAGTGGTACGAAATGAACCGGGCCCAAAGCGAGAGCGATTTGTCGCAAGCCTTCGTCGTCGCTCTTGCAGTGCAGGCCCTTTGCGTCATTGCCGGCGGCTGGCTCGGCGACCTCGCATTCCGCAAATGGCGGCACAAGCAACTCGGCCGCCAACAGCGCCCGTAAAAAAGCGCTGCTAGTTCTGCAGCGCAGCGGCCGGCCCCAGGTGCCAGCGCCCCAGCAGCCGCGCCACGGCGCGCACGCGCTGCGTGTCGCGGCCCCAGCGGCGGCTCGCGGGCAGCTTCTGCGCCCATTTCATGCGCCGCGCCGCCTCGGCGATGCGTTCGCGCACTTCCCCGTCCACCTCGGCCAGCGCGGCATGCCAGTGGCGGCCGGCGGCTTCCGGCGCGGCGGCCTCCAGCATCATGGCCGTGGAGTGCAGGTAGCTGAGCCAGTCGCGGGCCTGGCACTCGGCCAGGGTCATGACCTCGGACGGGTCATCCTCGAAGTCGATGTAGCCGATCACGCCGTCGGGGCACTGCACCAGGTTGCGGTCGAAGGCCTGGCTCAGGTGCTGGCTGCGCACATGCACCTTGGCGATCGCAGCCAGCCCTTCGCGCCAGACCGCCAGCAGCGCGGCCGGTCCGGCCGCGGCCGCCTGGTCGAGCCGCTCCTGCAGCACGACGGTGGTGCGGCCGCTTTCGCCGAGGTCCGAGATCAGCAGGCCGTCGGGCTGCTGCGCCAGCACCGCCGGCACGCGCAGGCCCGCAGCCGCGAGTTGCCGCAGGCGCCGCGCCTCGGTGGCAATGGCGGCCTCGCCGCCCGGGTTGGGCACCGGCTTGATGATGTCCAGCCGTGCCATTCGCGCGACCGCCGCCATCACGCGGTAGCCCCACTTGCCGTGGCGCGGGCCGGCCTTCTTGAGCCACACGCGCTCGCTGCCCAGGCGGTGGCTGGCGACGTTCTTCTGCTGCTTCGGCAGCATGAGGCGCAGGAACTCGGCGTAGTCGCCGGGCGCCGGCATGGAGGGCTGCGCGTCCAGGGGCGCGGGCGCGGAGGCCACGCCCTTGGCGCCGTGCAGCCGTGCCAAAGCACCGCGTCGCAAGGGATTCATGCGGCCAGCGGAAGATTCGACACCAGGCCGTGCGGACCCTGTGTCAGGGGCTGGAAGCTGTCGGCGCTGGCCAGCGGCCAGTAGGTGCGGAACACGTTGTGCTGCTTGTCGAGCGGGCCGAGCAGCGCGCCCGGCTGCACCTGCATCACCAGGTTGCTCAAGAGGCGCACCTCGGTGTCGGAAATGCGCCGCACGATGTGGTGCGCGGTGATCTGCTGCGGATGATCGAGGCCGGCGGCCTGCACCAGCTCCTGCAGCGCATGCAGGGTGCTGCGGTGGAAGTTGCGCACGCGCTCGGCCTTGGTCGGCACCACCAGCGCCTGCTGGCGCACCGGGTCCTGCGTGGTCACGCCGGTGGGGCAGTGGCCGGTGTGGCAGCTTTGCGCCTGGATGCAGCCCAGGGCCATCATGAAGCCGCGCGCCGCGTTGCACCAGTCGGCGCCGAGCGCCATCATGCGCGCCACGTCGAAAGCGGTGATCACCTTGCCCGCGCAGCCCAGCTTGACCCGGTGGCGCAGGTTCACGCCGACGAGCGTGTTGTGCACCAGCAGCAGACCTTCCTGCAGCGGCGCGCCCACGTGGTCGCTGAACTCGACCGGCGCGGCGCCCGTGCCGCCCTCGGCGCCATCCACCACGATGAAGTCGGGTGTGATGCCGGTGGCCTGCATGGCCTTGACGATCGCGAACCACTCCCACGGATGGCCGAGGCAGAACTTGAAGCCGGTCGGCTTGCCGCCCGAGAGCTCCCGCAGCTTCGCGATGAAATGCATCATCTCGACGGGCGTGGTGAACGCGCTGTGCGACGAGGGCGAAACGCAGTCGATGCCGATGGGCACGCCGCGCGCGGCCGCGATCTCGGGCGTGACCTTGGGTGCGGGCAGCACGCCGCCGTGCCCTGGCTTGGCACCCTGGCTCAGCTTGATCTCGATCATCTTCACCTGCGGATCGCGCGCGTTGGCGCTGAAGCGCTCGGCGTTGAAGCTGCCGTCCTCGTTGCGGCAGCCGAAGTAGCCCGAGCCGATCTCCCAGATCAGGTCGCCGCCATGCACGCGGTGGTGCTGCGAGATCGAGCCTTCGCCGGTGTCGTGCGCAAAGCCGCCCAGCCTGGCGCCCTGGTTGAGCGCGAGGATCGCATTGGCCGACAGCGCGCCGAAGCTCATGGCCGAGATGTTGAACACGCTCGCGCTGTAGGGCTGCGTGCAGGGATGGTGCGACGACCCGGCCGCGCCCGACGGCGACGGGTTCGCGTCGGCGGTATGCGGCGTGCCGCCGATCACGATGCGGAAATCGTGGTTATCGAGCCTGGTGGGCTGCATCGAGTGGTTGATCCACTCGTAGCCCGCGATGGTCACGTCGAGCTGCGTGCCGAAGGGCCGGTTGTCGGGCTCGCCCTTGGCGCGCTGGTACACCAGCGAGCGCTGCGCGCGCGAGAACGGGGCCGCTTCGGAATCGCTCTCGATGAAGTACTGCCGCATTTCCGGCCGGATGAATTCCAGCAGGAAGCGCAGGTGCCCGATCACCGGGTAGTTGCGCAGGATGGCATGGCGCGCCTGCCGCAGGTCGTGCACGCCGGTACCGGAAAGTACCGCGAAGACGGCCACGCCCACCCAGGCCAGCCACAGGTGGGGCGACACCAGCACGAAGGCGATGCAGGCCGCCAGACCGACCACGCACAGGGCGAAAGCGCTGTAGCGCGTCGGAAACGGAATAATCGTGGACATAGAAATAGTGTCGACCGGGGCCTGCTGCATCATAGAGGGCTGCCCCGAACTTGCCATGACCAACAACCACGACACCCCCCAGGCCGAAGCGGCCGCTTCCGCCCCCCTCGGCCCAGACGATTTCGACGCCCTCGACCAGGCGCTCGACGCCATGCGCGAGCACGACGAGGAAATTCCCCAGTGGGAGTTCTGCGAAGGCTTCATGGCCGCGCTGATCTGCACCCGCCGGCCCATCGAGCCCGCCGAATACTGGCCGGTGCTGCTGGGCGAAGGCTTCGTGCCGGCCCAGCACATGGAGTTCGTCTGGAACTGGAAGCGCCGTTGGCTCGAAATCGAAGAGGGTCTGGATGCCGACGTGCAGTCGCTCGACGACGAGCGCAGCTGGCAGCCCGAGGTGCTCGACACCCGTGGCGCCATTGCCTCGCTGCCCGAGGAAGAGCGTGCCGAGGTGGCGGGCGAGGAAATTCCCTCGTTCGCGCAGGTCTGGGCGCTGGGCTTCATGTACGCGGTCGAGAACTGGCCCGAGGACTGGGCTGCGCCGCGCGACAAGGACGCCGCCCAGATGCTCGACGATGCGCTCGACAACATCGTGGCGCTGACCGAGGACGACAAGGCCAAGCCCACGCTCTCGATGTTCAGCGATGATGGCCCGCCGAGCGTGAGCCAGCAGCGGCTGGACGATTTCGGCGCCGCCATCTGGGCCGTGTACGACCTGCGCCAGCTCTGGAAGAGCCTGGGCCCGAAGGTCGAGACCCTCCGCAAGGAAGCCACGCCCGGCCGCAACGATCCCTGCCCCTGCGGCAGCGGCAAGAAATACAAGAAGTGCCACGGTGCCTGACGGCGGCTGCGCCAGCGCACGGCTGACGCCACGCGCGGCGTGGGTCATGGTGCTGGCGCTTTGCGCCGGGGTGGCGCTGAGCCAGGCCTTCCGCACGGTGGGCGCCATCATGGCGAGCCCGCTGCAGGCCGACTTCAAGCTGTCGGCGCAGGCGCTGGGCATTTTCTCGGGCGCCTTTCATTTCGCCTTTGGCGCGATGCAGCTCTTCATGGGCATCGGCATCGACCTGCAAGGCGTGCGGCGCACGGTGCTGGTGGCCTTTCCGGTCGCCATCGCGGGCGCGCTGCTCTCGGCGCTCGCGCCGAGCTACCCGGTGCTGGTGGCGGGGCAGGCGCTGATCGGCATCGGCTGCGCGCCGGCCTTCCTGGTGTGCACCGTGTTCATTGCACGGCACTTTCCGGTGGCGCGCTTTGCCACGGTGTCGGGCCTGGTGCTGGCCATCGGCGGCCTGGGCATGCTGGCCACCGGCACGCCGCTCGCGTGGCTGGTGCAGGCGTATTCGTGGCGCGCGGGCTTCCTGGTGCTGGCCGTGGCCTCGGCGCTGGCGTGGCTCGCGATCTGGCGCTGGGTGCGCGAGCCTGCGTCGGCGGTGCCGAAGGCGAACGAGTCGATTCCCGAGGCCATCCGCCAGTTCGGCGCGCTGCTCGCGATGCCGCACACGCTCGGCATCGTCGTGCTCGGGGCCGTGACCTACGCCGCCTTCATCTCGCTGCGCGGGCTGTGGCTCGGGCCGCTCATGATGGAGCGCCACGGCTACTCGCTGGTGCAGAGCGGCAACGTCGCCATCGCGGTGTCGGTGATCTCGCTGTTCGGTGCGCCGCTGTTCGGCCGCTTCGACCGCGACGGCGCCGCGCGCCGCCGCTGGATCGTGGTCTGCGCGCTCGGCTATGCGGCCCTGTTCGCGCTCATCGCCTTCACGCACTCGGCCTGGCTGGACATCGGCGGCATGGTGCTGATCGGCGTGCTGTCGGGCTTCATCGTCTGGCAGTACGCCGACGTGCGCGTGGCCTATCCGGTCACGCTCACGGGCCGCGCGATGGCGGTCTTCACCATGGCGATGTTCCTTGGCGTCGCGCTCATGCAGTGGGGCACCGGCGTGGCGGCATCGGTGGCCGCGGCGCATGGCGGCGATCCGCTCACGGCCGTGCTGGCCACCATCGCCGCGCTGCTGGTGCTGGGCATCGCGGCCTTCGCGTGGCTGCCCGCGCCGAAGGCGCAAGCCCTCAGATCTTGAAGGCGCGCTGGATGTCCGGCCGCACGAGGTCGGCGTATTCGCGGTGCTTGCGGATGTAGCCCGCAATGAACTGGCACACCGGAATCACGTGCAACCCCTTGGCGCGCGCCTCGTCGAGCACATGCCGTGCGATGCCCGAGCCCACGCCCTTGCCCTCGTGCGCGGGCAGCACCTCGGTGTGGGTGAACATGATGGCGTCGGTCAGCAGGTTGTATTCGGCGTAGGCCGCGAGCTGGCCCTCGAGCGCGGCTTCGTAGCGGTGCAGGGCTTCGTTGTTGGTGATGACTAGGTTGCTGTTGCTCATGGTTGGCGTGCGAGATAAGTGGCGAGATTGGCGGCCGCGGTGGCGCGTACCTTGTTGCGCAGCATCGGCGTCCAGCCGAGCAGCAGGCCCGGCGCGCCCAGCGCCTGGCGCGACCAGGTCCAGAAGGCAAAGCTGTCGCGGTGCGTGGCAATCAGCCCGTCGGGCGTGAAGCCGAAGCGCGCATCGACGCTGTTGTCGACCAGCCGGCCGGTGGCGCTGAAGCGGTAGTGCGCGTCCCAGTGGGCCCGGCCGCTGGTGTCGTCGGCCTGCACGTCGCGCCAGCGGAGGCGCCAGACGTCGGCGCCCTTGGCCTTGGTGGCAGTGCAGAGCATCCGCCACATGCCGCCCACCTGTTGCCGGCCGCGCAGCGAGAAGGCCTCGTCGTCGAAGACCGCATCGCTGGCATAGCAGGCGGCCATGGCCGGGGCGTCGAGCCTGGAGAACGCCTCGTAGAAGCGCTCGATGGTCTGGGCATTGGCTGCTGCTGTCATGTCATGGGGCCTTCGTTGTTGTGCCGGGGTGCGGGCCGAGCAGGCCCACCAGTGTCTGCAGGGCGTAGTGCACCGTGGCCGCGCGCACCGCGGCGCGGTCGCCGTCGAAGCGGCGGCGCTCGGTGCGGACCCGCCCGTCGACCGACCAGCCGAACCACACCGTGCCGACCGGTTTCTCGGGGCTGCCGCCGGTGGGGCCGGCCACGCCGGTCACGGCCACCGCCGCGCGCGCCGCCGAACGCGCGATGGCCCCCTCGGCCATGGCGCGCGCCACGGGCTCGCTGACCGCGCCATGGGCTTCGATCAGCGCGGCATCGACGCCCAGCAGTTCGGTCTTGGCCGCGTTCGAGTAGCTGACGAAGCCGCGCTCGAACCAGGCACTGGAGCCCGCGAGCTCGGTGCATGCGCCGGCAATGAGCCCGCCGGTGCAGCTTTCGGCCGTGGCCAGCATCCAGCCCTTCTTCAGCAGCAGTTCGGCCGTGGCCGCGACGAGCGCGGGCGTGTCCTGGTCGGCAAGAAAATTCGCCGGGGTCGAAGCTTCCATCAAGTTCACCATGCGCGCCAGAGCGCGATGACCAGCAGCGTGCAGAACGCCGCCACGAGGTCGTCGAGGATGATGCCGAAGCCCGCGCGCCACCAGCGCACCTGGGCGGCGTCGCGCTGCTTGAACAGCGCATCGGCCCAGGCCACCGGCCCCGGCTTGGCGGCGTCGAAGAAGCGGAACAGGCCGAACGCGATGGCCTGCGCGAAGAGGCCAGCGGGGGTGACGAGCCAGAGCACGATCCAGAACGCGATCACCTCGTCCCACACGATGCTGCCCGGGTCGGCCACGCCCATGTCGCGCGCGGTGATGCTGCAGGCCCACCAGCCGATCGGCAGCGAGGCCAGGATGATCCAGCCGATGGTGGCGGGCGTGAGCCACAGCTGCATCACGGCAAAGGCGGCCCAGGCCCAGAGCGTGCCGACGGTGCCGGGCGCCACGCGCGGCAGGCCGGAGCCGAAGCCCATGGCGATGAAGTGCGCCGGATGGGACAACAGGAAACCGATCGTGGGACGGCGGGGCGTGGCTTGCGGCATGGGGCCTGCGGAGGAAGAAGCAGCTTGCATCAGGCCAGAGTGTCGCGCATTCGAGGGGCTGTCCAAGACCCTCTATTTATCAAAGCAATAGCTTGTTTAATTCGAGGGACCGGCCTAGTATCCAGGCCTCGCTTTGCCATCCGTCGTCCGCCAAGGACCGAGTCACATGCCCGCTGCCTCATCCAACTCCCCTGCTGCCGCCGACCCTTCCTCTTCGCGTCCTGCGTCTTCCGCCACCTGGAGCGAGCTGTTCAGCGGCCGCAACGGCTGGCGCGCGCTGGCGCTCACGGGCGGCGTCGCGCTGCATGCGGTCAACGTGCACATCGTGACGACCGTGCTGCCCTCGGTGGTGAACGAGATCGGCGGGCTCGACTGGTATGCCTGGAGCACCACGCTGTTCGTGGTGGGGTCGATCCTCGGCGCCACGCTTTCGGTGCGGCTGCTTGCGAGGCTGGGTCCGCGCGGCGCCTGCCTGGCGGCGCTCGCGGCCTTCACCGCGGGCTCGACGGCTTGCGCGCTCGCGCCGGCCATGCCCTGGCTGCTCGCGGGCCGCACGGTGCAGGGGCTGGGCGGCGGCCTGCTCGCGGCCCTGAGCTATGCGCTGATCCAGCTCGTGTTCGCGCCGCGGCTGTGGCCTCGCGCGGTGGCGCTGGTGTCGGGCATGTGGGGCGTGGCCACGCTCTGCGGACCGGCGGTGGGCGGGTTGTTCGCGCAGGCGGGGCACTGGCGCTGGGCCTTCTGGTCGCTGCTGCCGCTGGCTGCCGTGCAGGCGCTGCTGGTCGCGGTGCAATTGCGGGCCGCGGCCGGCGTGCGGCACGAACGGCCGGCGCGCATGCCGCGCATACCGGCGCCGCAGATCGGCTTGCTGGCGGCGTCGGTGCTGGTGATCGCGGCCAGCGAGTTCTGGCCGGCGCTCGCCTGGCAGGCCGCCGGCGTGGCGCTGGGGCTCGGGCTCGGCGTGGCCGCCACGCGGATCGACCGGCGCGCCGCGGTGCGGCTGCTGCCCACCGGTGCCTACGCGGTGCGCGCGCCGATGGGCGCCATCTATGCGAGCGTGGTGCTGCTCCTGATCGGCACCACCACCGAGATCTTCGTGCCGTACTTCCTGCAGTTGCTGCATGGCCATTCGCCGCTGTCGGCCGGCTATCTCACGGCCGCGATGGCCGGCGGCTGGAGCGCGGGTTCGCTGCTGTCGTCGGGGCGCAGCGGCGCGGGCGCCGACCGCATGCTGCGCGCCGGGCCGGTGGCCTGCACGCTGGGGCTTGCCGCACTCGCGCTGCTGCTGCCGGCGCCCGGGCGCTTCGCGCCGGGGCTCGAAATGCTGCTGGCCGCCATTGCGCTGGCGGCCGTGGGGCTGGGCGTGGGCATCGGATGGCCGCACCTGGTCACGCGCGTGATGTCGCTGGCGCCCGCCGGGCAGGAAGGCCAGGCCTCGGCATCGATCACGACCGTGCAGCTCTACGGCATGGCCGTGGGGGCGGCGGTGGCGGGGCTGGTGGCCAACGCGGCCGGCCTCAGCGAGCCCGGCGGCGCGGCGGGCGCGCGCTCGGCCGCGACCTGGCTGTTCGCGAGCTTCGCATTCGCGCCCGCGCTGGCGGCGTGGCTGGTTGCGCGCTTCGTGGTCGCGCGCAGATCGATCGGCGCGCTCAAGCAATCGATCTAGGCCTTCCTGCATGCCGTCCGGTGTATTCGGCCGAGGCATCGGCCATCGTATGCTTGGCGGCCCATCCAAGCGCGAGAGCCTGCCCATCATGAAAAGAGCCGTGGTCCGTTTCAACGTGTTGTGGCTGTGCCTTGCGTTCAGCCTCCTGCTCGCGGCCTGCGGCAACAAGGAGGCCGAGCAGCGCACCGCCTTCATCGGCTTCCTGCAGGCCCGCGTGCTCAACAAGCCCGGCCTGCGCGTGCCCACGCCCACCGCCGACGAGAAGGCCTCCTTCGGCGACTATGCGCAGCACTATGCGGTGATTGCCGACTTCAACGAAGGCATGAACAAGTCGGTCAGCCAGCCGATGGGCCAGGTCATGGCCAAGGGCGCGCTGCGCTCGATTGCCGACCTGGCGTCGCGGCGCGACGACCTCAAGGCCGCCAAGGATGGCCTGGGCGGCCTGCGCACCGCGCTCGACCAGGAGCTGGCCAAGGCCGATGCCGCGCATGCGAAGCTCAAGCAGCCCGACGACCTGAAGCAGGTCTACGACAAGGCCTATGAGAAGACCGTCTCGGCACCGGCCGCCACCTTCAAGGAGGTGTTCCCGGCGCTCGATTCCGTGTTCGACGGCGCGCTCGCGGTCGGCGACTACCTCGAGCAGAACAAGTCGAAGATCCAGGTCTCGGGATCGTCGGTCACCGTAAGCGATCCGGCCGTGCAGGCGCAGCTCAACAAGATGCTGCAGGAACTCAATGGCCATTCGAAGGCCATCAATGCGGCACAAGCCAAGATGCAGGCGATGGTGCGCGGTTCCTGATCAGACGAAGTGGTCGAAGGAGCCGAAGCGCTGCGCAACCGGCGCGCCGCTGGCGTCCACGATGCGCAGGCCGGCTTCGGCATCGATGCGGCCGATGCGCGTCACGCGCGTGGCGCTTTCCTTGCCGGCCTGTTCGACCGCGGCGCGCGCCGCAGGCGGTGCGGTGAAGACCAGCTCGTAGTCGTCGCCGCCCGAGAGCGCGCAGGTGCGCAGGATCTCGGTGCCGAGACCGCAGGACGCGGCGGCGGCGATCACGCCCGTGGCCGCATCGGCATCGAGCGTGGCGCCCACCTTGCTCGACGCGAGGATGTGGCCCAGGTCGCCGACGAGGCCGTCGCTCACGTCCACCGCCGAGGAAGCCTTGCCTCGCAGCGCCTGGCCCAGCGCCACGCGCGGCGCGGGCTGCTCCATGCGCCTGCGCGCCTGCGCGAACACATCGGCAGGCAGTTCGAGCGTGCCGCGGAACGCTTCGAGCGCGAGCCGTGCGTCGCCGAGCGTGCCGCTGACCCAGATGTCGTCGCCGGCGTGCGCGCCCGAGCGCAGCAGCGCCGCGCCGGCCGGCACTTCGCCGAACACCGTGATGCAGATGTTGAGCGGGCCGCGCGTGGTGTCGCCGCCCACGAGCTCGCAGCCGTGTTCGTCGGCCAGCGCGAACAGGCCGCGCGAAAAGGCTTCGAGCCAGGGCTCGTCGACACCGGGCATCGCCAGCGCGAGCGTGAAGGCCAGCGGCTTCGCACCGCAGGCCGCCAGGTCGCTGAGGTTCACCGCCAGCGCCTTGTGGCCGAGCCGCGCCGGATCGACGGTCGAGAGAAAGTGTCGGCCTTCGACCAGCATGTCGCAGGACACGGCAAGCTGCATGCCGGGCGCGGGCGCGAGCAATGCGCAGTCGTCGCCCACGCCGAGCGGGGAGCGCTTGGCGGGGCGCTGGAAGTAGCGTGTGATCAGGTCGAATTCACCCATGGGGCGAGCATAAGCGCTGAACCGCTCACCCCCGCGCGCGCCGGTTCGACATCAGCACGTTGTCCTTCTCGATCGCCTGGCCGGCCTGCAGGGCGGCAATCCATGCCTCGGTGCTCGCGACGGCCGCGAAATTGCTGTGGAACACGACGCTGAAGACGCGGTGGATTTCCTCGGCGCTGACCTGCCCGGCCGCATTCGAGTAGGGCAGCGCGCCGCTCGCGTCCGACAGGAACTCCACGTTGAGGCCGCGGTGCATGGCCTCGAACACGGTGGACGCATCGCAGTTCTGGGTCATGTAGCCCACCACGCTGAGCGTGTCGATCTGGTGGCGCGCGATCCAGTCGGCAAAGTCGGTGCCGGTGAACACGCTCGGGAAGGTCTTGGTGACCAGGTGGTCGCGCGGCCGCTTGGCAATTTCCGGATGCAGCTGGCCGTTGTGCGCGTCGGCCTGGAACACCGGCGCGCCCTTGGGGGCGTGATGCTGCACCACGACCACCGGCGTGCCGGCCGCGCGGGCGGCGTCCATGGCCTGCGCGATCTTCGGCAGCGAGCTTTCGACCGGCGGGTACTCGATGGGCAGTCCGCCGCCTTCGAAGTATTCGTTCTGCACGTCGATCACGACGAGGGCGCGGCGCGGTGCGGGGTGGTTGCTCATGGTGGGTGGCTCCGTGTTGCAAGTGGTTGGGATGGCGCGATTGTTCGCGCTGGAGCCTTCGGGAGAAAGTGGCCCGAAAGCCATTCATCGATAAAATCGGGCCATGGCTCGAAAAACCGCGGAAACCATCGCCGTCGTCGCCTTCGACGGCATCAGCCCCTTTCACCTGTCGGTGCCGTGCATGGTCTTCGGCGAAGACCGCACGGAAGCGGGCGACTCGCGTTTTCGCCTGCTGGTGTGCGGCACCGAGCCGGGCCCGATGCACACCAATGCGGGCTTCACGCTCGTGGTGCCGCACGGGCTCGAGGCGATACGGCGGGCGCAGATCGTGGTCGTGCCCTCATGGCGCGACGACGGCCGGCTCGCACCGCCGGCGCTGATCCGCGCGCTGCAGGCGGCGCACCGCCGCGGCGCCATCGTGGTCGGGCTGTGCCTGGGCGCCTTCGTGCTGGCCGAGGCGGGCCTGCTCGACGGCCGCCCGGCCACCACGCACTGGCACCTGGCCGAAGCCTTTGCCAGGCAATATCCGAAGGTCCGGCTGCAGCCCGAGGTGCTGTACGTCGACGACGGCGACGTGCTCACCTCGGCCGGCACGGCCGCGGGCATCGACTGCTGCCTTCACCTGCTGCGCGTGCGCCATGGCGCCGAGGCGGCGAACCGTGCGGCGCGGCGCATGGTCGTGGCGCCGCACCGGCAGGGCGGGCAGGCGCAGTACATCCGCCAGCCGATGCCCGCCGCGGCCGAGAGTGACCGCCTCGCGCCGCTGCTCGAATGGCTGGGGCGCCACCTCCAGAGTCCGCATGAGCTCGACAGCCTCGCGCGGCGCGCACTGATGAGCCGGCGCACCTTCACACGGCGCTTTCGCGAAGCCACCGGCACCACCGTCGGCCAATGGCTGCAGAACCAACGGCTTGCGCTCGCCCAGCGGCTGCTGGAGACCACCGACCGGCCGGTGGAACGCGTGGCCACCGACGTGGGCTTCGGCTCGGCGGTGTCGCTGCGAAAGCACTTCGCGGCGGCGTTCAAGGTGTCGCCCACGGCCTACCGCAGGCAGTTCTCGCAGGAGGCCGTGGCTTCCTAGGCCCCGCCGCCGCGGAAGCGCAGCGCCGCCTGCCGCACCACCTCGGCCAAGAGGCGCTCCTTGCCCTGCTTCTCGCGCAGCCAGCGCGCATCGTTGCGGTTGGCTTCCACGCTGGTGCGCAGCTCGCCGAGCGCCTGCGTGGCGTTGAGCGCCTCGCTGTGCCATTCGAGCTGCGTCATGGTCATGAGGATGTGGTCGCGCAGCGGCATGTGCTGGCCGCTGGCCGGGTCCACGTACACCGCGTCGAGCCCGAAGCGGCAGGCCTGGAAGCGGTTGTAGGTGTAGACGAGGTAGTCGTCCTCGGTCGGCTCGAAGGGCTGCTCCTGCAGGAACCACGCGGCCAGCGACTGCACGTAGCCCGCGAGCGCGGCCGCGCGCTCGACGGTGAGCGGCGTGTCGAACACGCGGATCTCGATGGTGCCGAACTCGGGCTTGGGCCGGATGTCCCAATAGAAGTCCTTCATGCTGCGCACGACGCCGGTGCGGGTCATGCGCTCGAAGTACGCTTCGAACTCCTTCCAGCTCAGCGTGAACGGTGCGCGGCCCGAGAGCGGAAACGCGAACACCGAGTTGAGCCGGGCCGAGTCGAACTGCGTGTCCTGCCCCTGCACGAACGGCGACGAGGCCGACAGCGCAATGAAGTGCGGGATGTAGCGCGACATGCGGTGCAGCATCAGGAGCGCCGAGTCGGCATCGGGGCAGCCGATGTGCACGTGCTGGCCGAAGATGGTGAACTGCTTGCTCAGGTAGCCGTACAGCTCGGACAGCTCGCGAAAGCGCGGCTTGTCGTAGATGCGCCGCTCGTGCCACTGCTGGAAGGCATGCGTGCCGCCGCCCACCACCGCGATGTTGAGCTTGTCGGCGTTCCTGATCAGCGCCTCGCGGATCGGCGAGAGCTGCGTGATCACGTCCTGCGCCGAATGGCAGATGTCGGTGGAGATCTCGATCATGCTCGAGGTCATCTCGGGCACCACGCTGCCGGGCAGCGGCGTCTGCGCCATCAGCCGCAGCATGTCTTCCGCATAGGGCGCCAGGTCGTAATCGTGCGTGTTGACGAGCTGCAGCTCGAGCTCCACGCCGAGCGACAGTGCTTCGGAGCGGTTGAAGGGTTCGAGCTTGACCACGCGGCTCGCGGGGTCCGCGGGCAGCGCGGCGGAGCGGAAGTCGTCGCTGTCGGGCAAAGGCATGGCCGTGGTCATCGCTGCGTGTCCTCCGTGGTGCTGAAGGCCTGGGGCGTCCAGGGCACCGAGCTTTCGCCCACCGCGTGGATGGCCACGGTGGCGAGCACGGCGCCCATCACTTCCATCAGGAGAATCGAGGGCAGGGCCACCTGCGTGATCATGGTGCCGAGCAGCGGCGACGCGGTGGTGAAATTCGAGGCGATGAGCAGCGCGATCGACGACAGCGGCGACATCGCGCAGCCCACCCAGAAGGCCTGGTTCCAGCTCGCGCCGCTGCCCGGGTTGGCAATGGCCACGCCGGCGATCTTGGCGAACAGGCGGATGCCGATCACCGCCAGCACCACGCTGGCCACCGGCAGCGTCCAGTCGGCCTGCGCCGCCACGATGGACACCAGCACGAACATCAGCATGGTGAGCAGCGACGAGGCCGTGCCGAGCTGCCGCTGCCAGGCCCAGGGCTTGGGGTTCAGCGTCTTGAGCAGCACCCCGCCGATCAGCGCGGCCAGCGGCGCGGAGCCGCCGACGTGGGCCGTGAGGGCGCTGGCGGCCGCAATGAGCGCGAGCAGCAGGATCGAGGTGTTCTCACTCGTCGGGCTCATGAAGCGCAGCGCCGTGCGCAGCGCCAGCGCGAGGATGGCGCCGACGACGAACGACAGGCCGAGCACCACCGCCACCGGATAGAGCTTCTGCAGCAGCGTCTGCGGCGCCCGCTCGATCAGGCCGGCCTGCGCATAGCCGAGCGTCAGCGCGTAGAAGGTGTTGAGCGTGGCCAGCGTCATCGCGCGCTCGGTCACAGGCCCCGAGGCGCGGGTGTCGATGATCACGCGGCTCAGCACCGCCGGCGAGGCGACGATGGCCATCAGCGCAATCGGGTTGGCCACCGGATCGGGCAGGCCCAGCAGCTGCAGCATCCAGAACACGCCGAAGTAGGTGAGCGTGGCCTCGAGCAGGCTCTGCACCAGCACCATCGGGTTGTGGCGGAACCAGCGCAGCGGCAGCCGGCCGCCGGCTTCGAACAGCACCACGGCCGCGCCGAGCTCCAGCAGGAACAGGCTGATGCCGCGCAGCGGCCAGATCGCGCCTTCGAAACCGGCCAGGCCGGCCACCGCGCCGACCATCGAATAGCCCACCACCTTGGGCAGGCCCAGGTAGCGCTGCACCAGGTGGCCCGAGGCCGCCGCCGCGGCCAGCAGCAGCGACCACAGCACGGTGGGCAGGCCGGCCGAAGGGCGCAGCCACTCGGACCAGAAGCCCAGCAGATCGTTGATGAGATTCGTCAAATTCATGCAGGTAGAAAGAAACTGATGGGCCGGCTGCGCCAGCGCGCCCAGATGGCGCTGCGGATGCGTGCGCGGTCACCCAGGCTGACGCTGTGCGCGCGCAGCGCCAGCCGGAATGCGAAATAGAAACTCACGCTCACATTGAGCGCGCCGATCACCGGGATGGCCGCCACCGCCCACCACAGCGCGGGCTGCTGGAGCACCGCCACGCCCATGGAGGCCGCGGCCGCCGCGATCTGCCCGGCCGACAGTGTCACGTGGCGCATGTCCAGCCCGAGCCCGAAGAAACCCGCGAATGCGGGCAGCAGTCCGAGCATGAGCCCGAGCGAGATGTTGGAGGCAAAGCCCGATATGTGCGTGCGCATGAAGGTGGCCCAGCGGCGGGCGCGGGCGGCACCCAGAAAAGCGCCGATGCGAGGGTTGTAACGCATGGCGGAGTCCAGCCGATGCAGGACAAAGGCGTTTTCTGTCCAGCCCGCGACGATGCTGGCCGCGAACAGCAGCACGCCGGTCATGGCCGCGAAGAGCGCGGTCGGGCCCAGCAGTGAGAGCGATTGCAGCGTGGCCGCGGCATGCGCCGCGTCCAGCAGCGGCCGGCCGAGCGCGAACTGCACCAGGAGGGCGAGCGCCAGCATCGCGGGCACCACCAGGCCCACGTTGCCCAGCACGGCCGCCACCTGCGAACGCACCAGATTGGCCACTTCGTCGACGAAATCGGCCACCGCGGCATCGGTCTTGATGTCGCGCAGCCGCGCCGCCATGGCCGGCGCCGTCATCGCGGGCTGCTTGGTGGCCAGCGTCAGGTGCAGCAGCTGGATCGCGACAAAGCTCGCGGCATACATCAGGCCCGACCAGAGCCCGCTCCAGAAGGCCGACAGGGCGAGCGCATAGATGCCGAACTTGAGCAGCACCGTCAGCGCGGTGAGCGCGCCGCCGCCGGCGGCCTTGCGCACCATCTGCAGGTAGCTGGCGCGGTCGCGCGTGATGTAGTGCTCGCCGGTCTCGGCGCTGCGCTCGGTCACCTTGGCCGCGAGCATCGAGGAGTTCGACGCGATCAGCGCGCGGATGCTGTTGCGCTCGCCGCCGGCCAGCACCAGCCGGCCCACCAGCCGCGCCACGCTGGGCGCGGGCGTGGGCGAGATCAGGCAGTCGAGCAGCTCGCGGATGCGCAGCACCCGCTCGCGCAGCTGGCGCAGCCGGAACACCAGGCCGACCGAGATGCCGTTGTCCTCCAGGTGCGTGTAGACCGAGGAGGCGCTGGCGCGGCAGGCGTCGAGCCGGTCGCGGAAGGCCACGAACGCGGCCTGCAGCGCGTCGTCGTCCCGAGGGGTGCGGAACATCTGCTCGCGCAGCTCGTCGAGGTCGGACATCAGCGCATGGAAGGCGCGGCGTTCACTGGCGGCGCTCATCCTGAGCCGCAATTCGGGCGAGAAGCCGGCCGCCACCACCTGGCTGCTGCAGTAGGTGACGGCGTCCATCACGGTGTGGCGCCAGCGCGGGGCGCCGTCGTCGTCGAGCGCGGCGTCGGCCAGCAGGGCGCCGATGCGTGCGAGCTGTGTGTCGTCCAGCAGCGCGATCCAGCCCGCGTCGAACACGCCGGGCAGCACCATGCGAAAGAGATCCGAGGCGTCGGTGGTCTCAGGCGTGCCGGGCAGGATCTTGCGGCGCAGCCGTTCGGTGAGCTCGCTCACGAAGGCGGTGCGCGGCGCAAAGCCGTAGTCCGCCAGCAGCGCGGTCAGATCGACCGCCTGCGTGAAGGCGCGCCACCACGCGCGCAGGCGCTCGCGCAGCTCGGGCCGAGCCTCGATCGCGCCGAGCAGCAGCGACACGCGCCCCACCGCGGCCTGCGGCGATGCACGGTCGCCGCGCAGCCAGTCGAAGACGTCGATCAGCCAGATGTGGCGCTGCGCCACATCCGCCGTCGGATCAAGCCGGGCCAGCAGCCCCTGCAGGTCAAGCGATGCAGCAGCCATAAAAAAGTAAAGAAATCAGATACCAGAAACACCGCGGAACCGGCTTTGCCGGGCCTCCGGTGTTGCCCCCGGCGAGGGGGAAGGAGAAGCGACACGAAGTGCGCGAAGCCTGGGGGCGTACCCAGTTCACTGGGGGAGTGCTAGTGCAATACCCGTGAAACGGGTGCTCCGCCGATGTCCGCCTCCAGCACGAACATCGGAATCGGCACGTCGAAGCGCTCGCCGTCCTCGGTCACCATGAAGTAGCTGCCATGCATGGTGCCGCTGGGCGCCTGCAGGCGGCAGCCGCTGGTGTAGCGGAACGATTCGCCGGGCGCCAGCAGTGGCTGCTGGCCGATCACGCCCAGGCCCCTGACCTCCTGCGCATGGCCCGAGGCGTCGTTGATGAGCCAGTGGCGGGCGATGAGCTGGGCGCTCGTCTCGCCCTCGTTGGTCACGGTGACGGTATAGGCAAAGGTGTAGATCTTGTCCTTGGGCGAGGACTGGTCCGCGAGATAGCGCGGCTCGACCTGGACACGGATGGGGCTGTGTGACATGCGCGCGATGGTAACTGGAGCCTTCCCTTGCACTGCTTTCCGGGTTTTCCGCCGGCTGCGACAATCGGCGCATGAACACGCCGTTCCGCATCGCCCCCTCCATTCTTTCGGCCGATTTCGCCCATCTGGGCGACGAGCTGGCCAAGGTCATCGCCGCCGGCGCCGACTGGATCCATTTCGACGTGATGGACAACCATTACGTGCCCAACCTGACCTTCGGCCCGATGATCTGCAAGGCCCTCAAGCCCTACGCCAGGACGGCCGACGGCGAGCCGGTGCCGATCGACGTGCACCTGATGATCCAGCCGGTCGACGCGCTGGCCGCGTCTTTCGCGGAAGCGGGCGCCGACTACATCAGCTTCCACCCCGATGCCTCGCCGCACGTGAACCGCAGCATCCAGGCCATCAAGGGCGCGGGCTGCAAGGCGGGGCTGGTGTTCAATCCGGGGCTGGGCCTGGAAGCGCTCGACTGGGCCATCGACGACATCGACCTGATCCTGATCATGTCCGTGAACCCCGGCTTCGGCGGGCAGAGCTTCATCGATTCGGCACTGCGCAAGATCGAGCTCGCGCGCAAGCGCATCGAGCAGAGCGGGCGTGACATCCGCCTGGAAGTGGACGGCGGCATCAAGGCCGACAACATCGCGCGCGTCGCTTCCGCCGGCGCCGACACCTTCGTGGCGGGCAGCGCGATCTTCAACGCCAAGGACTACGCGGCGGTGATCTCGTCCATGCGCGAGCAGCTCGCAGGCGTGGGCGGCAAATAATAGAAATCCCGGGTCAGGGCTTGACCTTGTCGTTGTAGACGCGGTCCGCCACCGGTCCGCGGTCGGTGTCCACGCTGCCGCGCTCGATGTCCTCGTAGCTCTTGCGGCCCACCTCGGACGGCTGTCCGTCCTGCGCTTCCTGGCTGTCGGAAGACTGGTCGTGCTCGTGCGGCAGGCGCGGCGCCGAATCGCCGCCCTGTTCGATCTTGGTGTTGCCGCCGCCGGCGTCCCGCAGCGGATCGCTCGGATCGACCGGAGCCTTGGTACGGCGCTTGGTGCTGCTCATGGCGCTGTTCCTTCACGGTGTCTTTCTGTGGGGTGAGCCTGCATGGCGCGCCGGCCGCGGCCGGTAGGACAGGCCCGGCATGCCCTGTAGGCACGGCACGCCGGGCCGCGCTCGATGCGCTGCTATGAAACGAGTAGCGGCTTTGCGTGCAGGGGAAGGCCTCCGCAATAATCGCCGGGATGTCCTCCGATCCATTTGCCGCCACCGTGACCGACAGCCTGCGCATCCACACCTTCGCCGCGCTGGAGCCCGGCCCGCGGCTGCTCGTGCTGGGCGGGGTGCATGGCGACGAGACCTGCGGCACCGCGGGCATCGAGCGCGTGCTGGCCGAACTCGATGGCGGCACCTTCCGGCTGCGGCGCGGGCAGCTCACCCTGGTGCCGGTCGCCAATCCGATGGCGCGGCGGCGCCTGCAGCGCGAGGGCGAGCGCAACCTCAACCGCCTGTTCAGGCCCAGCGCGGAGCCCGCGGACTACGAAGACCGGGTCACCAACGTGCTGTGCCCGCTGATCGAGCGGCACGACGTGCTGCTCGACCTGCATTCCTTCCAGAGCGAGGGCGAGGCCTTCGCGATGATCGGCCCGCGGGACAACACCGGTACGCTGGAGCCCTTCGCGCGCGCCAGCGAGGAGGGGCTGCTTGCGCTGCACCTGGGCACGCCCATCGTGGTGGAGGGCTGGCTCGACATCTACGCCGCCGGGCTCGCGCAGCGTTCCGCCGGCATCGCGGTCGGCGACGATGCGATCGACTTCGGCCGCGGCACCAACGAATACATCCGCAATTGCGGCGGCTACGGCGTCACGCTCGAATGCGGCCAGCACCGGGACCCGAAGGCGCCCGAGGTGGCGTGGCGCGCCATCCGGCGCGCGCTCGCGCTGCTCGGCATGGCGGCGTTGCCCCAGGGGTTGGTGGCGGAGCCGCCCAGCCCGCCCCAACTGCTGCGCCTGGCGAGCGTGACGGACCGGCAGCACGAGGACGACAGCTTCGTGCGCGACTGGGCCACCTTCGATGCGGTGCAGCGCGGCGAACCGATCGGCATGCGCCACGACGGCACGCTGGTGAGCGCGCCGGGCGACGGGTTCATCGTCTTTCCCAACGCGCTGGCGCTGCCCGGCGCCGAATGGTTCTACTTCGCGCATCCGAGCGAACGCGTGCTCGGGCCCCCGGTCGCCAGCGCCGCCTGAGCCTACGGCAGGCGCCGCCGCGTTCCTACATCGCACACCGGCGCGGGGCGCAGAGTTTCGAGGCTGAAGGAGTGTGTCCATGGCAGTCTCGAAAAAAAGCCCCCGCGCCGCGCGTCCTGTGGAAGGGCGCGATCAGCTTCGGCCTCGTCCACATCCCGGTGGCGCTCTACTCGGCCACCACCGACCACGGCATCGACTTCGACTGGCTCGACAAGCGCACGATGGACCCGGTGGGCTACAAGCGCATCAACAAGAAGACCGGCAAGGAAATTGCGCGCGAGAACATCGTCAAGGGCATCGCGTACGAAGACGGCGAATACGTGGTGCTGAGCGACAAGGAAATTGCCGACGCGTATCCCAAGACCACGCAGACCATCGAGATCGAGAGCTTCGTGCCCGCCAACGGCATTCCGTTCGTCTATCTCGAGCGCCCCTACTACGTGGCGCCCATCAACCGCGGCGCCAAGGTGTATGCGCTGCTGCGCGAGACGCTGCAGCGCAGCCGGCGCATCGGCGTGGCGCGCGTGGTGATCCAGACCAAGCAGCATCTCGCCGCGCTCGTGCCCGTGGGCCCGGGGCTGGTGCTGAACCTGCTGCGCTGGGGCGCCGACATCCGGCCCTGGACCGAGCTCCCGCTGCCTTCCGAGGATGCGAAGAAAGCGGGCCTGAACGAGCGCGAGATCAAGATGGCCGAGCAGCTGGTCGAGGACATGAGCGCCGACTGGGACCCGGACGACTACAAGGACGAGTTCAAGGACGAGATCCTGCGGCTCGTCGACCGCAAGGTGGCCGCAGGCCAGACCGAGACCGTGACGCAGCCCGAGCCCGAAGAGGGCCAGGCCGTCGAAAGCCGCGGCGCGAAGATCATCGACCTCACCGAGCTGCTGCAGCGCAGCCTGCGCAAGGGCGGTGTCGGCGGCAAGGCGGCCGCGGCCGGCAAGGCCGATGAAGACCCAGAGGAGGCGCAGGAAGAGGCGCCCGCAAGAACCAAGTCCAAGGCCAAGCCCAGGGCCCATGGCAAGAGCGCCGCAAAAAGCAGCAGCAGCACCGCACGCAAGCGCACCGCGGCCAAGGCCGCCACCGCCCGGCGCCGCGCGGCATGAGCGATCGAATGAGCACGCGGAAGAAGGCACTGCGCATCACCCACGCGGAGCGCGTGATCGACGCCGCCAGCGGCATCACCAAGGGCGAACTCGCGGCCTACTACGCTTCGGTTGCGCCGCTGATCCTGTCGCATCTCGCGGGGCGGCCCGTGGCGCTGGTGCGCGCGCCTGACGGCGTGGGCGGCGAGCTGTTCTTCCAGAAGCATGCGCAGCACAGCGAGATCGCAGGCATCAAGCTGCTCGATCCAGCGCTCGACCCGGGGCACGATCCGCTGCTGCAGATCGACACCGCCGAGGCGCTGCTCGGTGCGGCGCAGTTCAACACCATCGAGCTGCACACCTGGAACGCCACCTCGCGCGCCATCGGCAAGCCCGACCGCATGACCTTCGACCTCGACCCCGGCGAGGGCATCGACTGGCAGCTGATGAAGGAGGCCGCGCTGCTGGTGCACGTGCTGCTCGACGAGCTCGGCCTGCCTTCGTTCCTGAAGACCAGCGGCGGCAAGGGACTGCACGTGGTGGTGCCGCTTCGGCGCCAGTTCGGCTGGGACGAGGTGCGCGGCTTCTCGCGGGCCATCGTCGAGCACCTGGCGCGCACCGTTCCGGCGCGCTTCGTGGCCAAGAGCGGGCCGCGCAACCGCGTGGGCAGGATCTTTGCGGACTATCTTCGCAACGGCTTCGGCGCCACCACGGTCAGCGCGTGGTCGGCGCGCGCCCGGCCGGGCATGGGCGTGTCGGTGCCGCTGGCGTGGGAAGAGCTGCCCGACCTGGACAGCGCCGCCCACTGGACGGTGGCCAACATCGCCGGGCGCCTTGCCATCGGCAACACGCCCTGGGACGCGATGGAGCGCAGCCGCACGGGTCTTCGCGCCGCCATGGAGATGCTCGGCTATCTGCCTGCGTGAGGCCCCGGCCCTACTGCGGCACTTCCTCGGTCGTGACTTCGAAGCGCTTCAGCGAGTTGGCGCCGAACACCATGGTGATCGGCACGTCGGCCGCGTCGCGCCCGCGCGCAATCACGATGCGGCCGATGCGCGGCACGTTGTGGCGCGCGTCGAAGGTGTACCAGCGCTCTCCCAGGTACACCTCGAACCAGGCGCTGAAGTCCATCGGAGAGGGCACGGGCGGAATGCCGATGTCGCCGAGATAGCCGGTGGCGTAGCGCGCGGGAATGTTCATGCAGCGGCACAGCGTGATGGCCAGGTGGGCGAAGTCCCGGCAGACGCCCGTGCGTTCGCGGAATCCCTCCAGCGCCGTGCGCGTGGCGCGCGCGCTCTGGTAGTCGAAGCGCAGGTGCTCGTGCACGAAATCGCAGATGGACTGCACGCGGTGCCAGCCCGGTGCCACGTTGGCGAAATTGCTCCAGGCGAACGCGAGCAGTTCGCTGTCGACCTCGCAGTAGCGGCTCGGCAGCAGGAAGGGCAGCGTGGACACCGGCAGGTCCGCCGCCGCGTGCTCGACCGCGCCGTAGTCCACCGGATCGGCCCAGCCCGGGTCGAACACCACCGCGTGGTTGCGCAGCCGCACGCTCTGCACGCCCGCGGGAATCCGCACGCGCGCGCAATGGTTGTCGAAGCCGTCCATGTAGTAGTCGGTATGCAGCGGCGGCGTGAGGGTGACGTGCTCGCCGTCCTGCAGGTCCGCTGCGCGCGAAGGGTGGACATGCAGCATGTAGACCAGTGCGGTGGGCGCCGTGACGGCGAGTTCGATGTCGAAACCGATCTTGATCTGCATGTTCTTTCTTTCTTCCCTGTGTAAATGGCGTCGGTCCACAAATGCCCAAGCAGGCTTCGTGCCGCCCGTGTCCGATGCTACGGCTGCGCACGAGGCGCGGATGCGGGCCGACACGCCAGGCCGCGTAGGCGGCAGCCAGGCGCTGTCGGTGTGCTCCTACCGCGTAGACGCCGCCTCTCCCACAAGCGCGGGCGAGGCGCCACTACGGGTAACAGTGTGAGAAAAACATAACCTTTGGATTCGCTCGCAACTGCCCCCGCGAACCCGCTTTCGTGGCTTCATGGAGGCCGCAGCGCAAGCATCGAGTTGTTCAATCTGATCTGCTGGAGCGAATCATGGATCTGTCGTCGCTGTTCGATTCACTCACCGGTGCTTGGGGGGATGAAATCCTGTTCTGGGTGGTGGCCGCCGTGGCGGGTTTCATCTGCCTGATTGCGCTGGTGAACGTGCTGGACCTTTTTATCGACAACGAAGCTGACCCTCCCATGAAAGACCCTCGATGACGCCTCAGAACAAGGCCGCCGCCGGACGCCGCTCGAAGGCCATGGACGGCAGCAACGCCAAGCAGCAGCAACTCGATGGCTTCGCAACCGATCATGCGCCCAATCTGACGACCAACCAGGGTCTTCAGATTCCCGACAACCACAATTCGCTCAAGGCCGGGGTGCGCGGGCCCACGCTGCTCGAAGATTTCATCCTGCGCGAGAAGATCACGCACTTCGACCACGAGCGCATTCCCGAGCGCGCGGTGCATGCACGCGGCTCGGCGGCGCATGGCTATTTCCAGGTCTACAAGTCGATGTCGCAGTTCACCTGCGCCGATTTCCTGCAGGACCCGGACGCGAAGACGCCCGTTTTCGTGCGTTTCTCCACCGTGGCCGGCTCGCGCGGCTCGGCCGACACGGTGCGCGACGTGCGCGGCTTTGCCGTCAAGTTCTACACGCGAGAGGGCAACTACGACCTCGTGGGCAACAACATCCCGGTGTTCTTCATCCAGGACGCGATGAAGTTCCCCGACCTCATCCATGCCGTGAAGCCCGAGCCGCACCACGAGATGCCGCAGGCTGCCAGCGCGCACGATACCTTCTGGGATTTCGTCTCGCTCATGCCCGAGAGCACCCACATGCTGATGTGGGCGATGTCGGACCGCGCCGTTCCGCGCAGCCTGCGCATGATGGAAGGCTTCGGCGTGCACACCTTCCGCTTCGTGAACATCCGCGGTGAGAGCCACTTCGTGAAGTTCCACTGGAAGCCCAAGCTCGGCATCCACGGCCTGGCGTGGGACGAGGCGCAGAAGGTCGCGGGCAAGGACCCCGACTTCCATCGCCGCGACCTGTGGGAAGCCATCGACCAGGGCGACTTTCCCGAGTGGGAACTCGGCGTGCAGCTGGTGCCGCCGGACAAGGCGAGTTCGCTCGGCTTCGACCTGCTCGATCCCACCAAGCTGATCCCCGAAGAGATGGTGCCCGTGCAGCGCATCGGCCGGCTCGTGCTCAACCGCAACCCCGAGAACTTCTTCGCCGAAACCGAGCAGGTGGCGTTCCATCCGGGACACGTGGTGCCGGGCATCGACTTCAGCAACGACCCGCTGCTGCAGGGGCGCCTGTTCTCCTATACCGATACGCAGATCTCGCGGCTCGGCGGCGCGAACTTCCACGAGCTGCCCATCAACAAGAGCGTGTGCCCGTTCCACAACTTCCAGCGCGACGGCATGCACCGCCAGGCCATTGCGCGCGGCCAGGTGGCCTATGAGCCCAACTCGCTGGGCGACGGCAAGGAGTTCAGGGTCGACGGCGGCAGCGCCGGCTTCCAGTCGCATCCCGACGAGCTCGAGTCGCCCAAGGTGCGCCGGCGCAGCCCGTCGTTCGACGATCACTTCACGCAGGCGCGGCTGTTCTTCAACAGCCAGAGCGCGGCCGAGAAGGAGCACATCATTGCGGCCTTCCGCTTCGAGCTCTCCAAGGTCGATGTACCGGCCATCCGCCAGCGCATGGTCGACAACCTGGCGCACGTCGACGAGAAGCTCGCGCGCCGCGTGGCCGAGCCGCTGGGCATCGGCGCGCCGGACGCCAAGGCGGCCGCGGGCCGCGCAGGATACCGCGAGCACCGCATGACCCTGCCCATCGAGGAGTCGCCCGCGCTCAGCATGGCCGACACCGGCGACGGCTCGATCCGCACGCGCAGGATCGCGATCCTCGCGGCCGATGGCATCGACTCCGCCTCGCTCAAGCCGATCCGCGATGCGCTCGAGCAGGCCGGCGGCAAATGCAAGGTGGTCGGCGCCCGCCTGGGCACCATCGCCAGCGCATCGAAGCGGCAGATCGACGTCGACATGACCTTCGCCAACGGGCCATCGGTCGTGTTCGATGCCGTGCTGATCCCCGGTGGCGCCCAGGGCGTTGCGGCGCTTGCGGGCATGGGCGATGCGGTGCACTTCGTGCTCGAGGCGTACAAGCATTGCAAGGCCATCTGCACCGTGGGCGATGGCGTGCAGCTGCTCTCCACGCTCGGCATCAGCGCGAACGCGCAGCAGGGGGACGCACCCGCCGGCGTCATCGTTGCGGCCACGCCGGTCACCAACCTCGGCGACACCAGCGAGGCGACGCAGATCGCGCAGGCCTTCATCGCCGCGATTGCCAGGCACCGCCACTGGGACCGCGTCAACATCGATGCGATTCCTGCGTGATGCAGGGCCTGTGGCCGTAGTCCATTCGCGCTAGGCCTTCTTGCGAATAGGCGCGGCAGGGGCCCGATCCTAGACTTTCCCCACGAGGCCTGAACGGCGCGCACTTCCGCGGCGTCGACCCCCGCAACCGCGGGCACACGGGCCGCGCGCGGGGGTCCAATGACGTGGTTTTCGAGAACGGGATGGGAGCGCTCGGCACGTCGTGCAGGGGTCGCGGGTGCGCTGGGTCTGGCGGGCATTCTTCTGCTGGGGCACGGCCCCCTGGCATCGGCGCAGCAGCAACAGGCGTCGAATGCCGAAGCCGCGGCCGGCAGGGCGGAGCAGGCCCGGCTTGCCGACACCGACACCTTGCTGGCGTTGACCAGCGAGGGCGCGGTGCTCTACGGGCAGGACGCGGTCAAGCTGTCCGGCTACCAGTACTGCAGCCAGGCGGTGGCGCTGGCCGAGGCCGGCGAATTCCGCCAGAGCGTGCGCGCCGCCAGCAAGGCGCTGCACCTGGCCAATGCCACGCGCGATCCGAACCTGCTGGCCATGGCCAACCGCGACCTGGCCATCGTCTACAGCTATTCGGGGCAGCTCGAGAAGGCCGAGGAATTTGCCCGCGAGGCACTCAAGCATCCGGCGCGCGACCCCAGGCTGGTGGTCGGCCCGGTGCAGAAGGTGATCGGCGACGTGCGCACGCGCCGCGGCGACTACGCGGGCGCCGTGATCAGCTATGACGAGGCGCTGGCCAACAGTTCGCCGCGCTATGCGCCGCTGGTGCAGGCCTCGCTCGTCAATGCGCTGATCGAATCGGGCGACGCCGCAAGGGCGCGCGAGATGCTTGGGAGCATGGCGCCGCCGAAGGACGCGCCGCTGACCGCGCAGCTCGACCGCACCCGCGCGCGGCTGCTGCTGGCCGAGAACAAGCCGGCCGAGGCGCGCGACCTCTACCGCGCGCTCACTGCGCGGCAGGTCGGCACCGACACCGAGTACTACCGCCTCTGGGCCTGGGACGGCGTGGCGCGCAGCGAGCTCGCGCTCGGCCAGAAGCAGGCTGCGGCCGAGGCCATGGCGCGCGCGCTGGGCGGCATCGACCAGGTGCGCGCCAGGTTCCGCAGCGAAGAATTCAAGATGGGCCTGTTCTCGGACCTGCAGTCGGTGTTCGAGCGCGGCGTGTCGATCTACAGCGATGCGGGCGATGCGCGCCAGGCCTTCGAAGTGAGCGAGCGCAGCCGCTCGCGCGCGCTGCTCGATGCGGTGCGCGGCCGCGCGAAGATCAACGAGCGGGCCGCGAACACGGTGGACCTTGCCACGCTGCAGAGCACGCTCGCACCCGACGAGCGCGTGGTGCAGTTCCACTCGCTGCCCGACCGGCTGCTGGTGTGGGTCGTCGGCCCGGCCGGCATCGAGGCCACGACCGTGGCGGTGCGCCGCGAAGAGCTCACCGAACTGGTCGAGGTGTTCCGCAACTCCATCGTGCGCGGGCGCCGCGCGGCCATCACCAATGCCGACAAGCTGGGCGCGGCGCTGCTCGGGCCGCTGGCCCTGGCGCCGGGGCAGCGGCTGATCGTGGTGCCCCACGGGCCGCTGCACTACCTGCCGTTCCAGGCGCTGCGGCTCAATGGGCGCTACGTGATCGAGACCCATCCGGTGGCGGTGGCGCCCTCCATCAGCATTGCCGTGCAGCTCGCGCAGCGCACGCCGCGCGTGAGCGCATCGCTCACCGCCTTCGGCAATCCGCGCATCGAGGACAAGTACGACCTGCCCGGCGCCGAGGTCGAGGTGAAGCAGTTGGCGCAGCTGTTCCCCCGCAACACCGTGTACATGGGTGCCGCGGCCACCAAGACGCAGTTCCGCGACGTGGCCGCGCGCTCGCCGCTGATGCACGTGGCGGCGCATGCCGAGGCCGACGCGGTCGATCCGCTGTACTCGCGCATCCTGCTGGCCAACGAGGGCGGCAAGCAGAATTTCCTGGAGGCGCACGAGATCCTCGGCCTGCCGATGGATGGCACTGCGCTGGTCACGCTCTCGGCCTGCGAGTCGGGGCTCGGGCGCATCGCGCAGGGCGACGAGGTGCTGGGCTTCACGCGCTCCTTTCTCTCCGCCGGCAGCTCGAGCCTGATCGCATCGCTGTGGCCGGTGTCGGACGATGCGACCGCGGTGCTCATGGGCACGCTCTACGGCGAGCTGGCCAAGGGCCGCGACATCCAGAAGGCGATGCAGGCCGGGCAGCTGGCCGTGCTGAAGGATCCCAAGATGTCCCACCCCTTCTTCTGGGCGCCGTTCAACCTGATCGGCAACTGGCGTCTCACGGTGGGGAGCTGATGACATGAAAAGAAGAACTGCCATGTCGATTCGTCGCGTTGTGTTTGAAGTGTGCTGTTCAGGGCGCGCTCCCGCCGACGGGGTACGCGGCGAAGCGAATGTCCCCCGGCCTTCGGCCTCCTCCTTTACTTCGCTGCGCAAGGCACCCCATCGACGTGATCGTTATGCGCAGCGGTCGTTGATCGGCCAGCACAACGACCGCGCTCATCGTGCGCAGGGCATCGGGTGCTCCCCGCGGCGAAATCAAGGAGGCGCCGAAGGCGGGGGACATTCGCGGAGGGGAGTACCCGGTGTCCTGTGCACGCGCCCTGAACAGCAGCGCCCACAACAACAGCAACACGCGGTGGAGCACTGAGATGCAGATACGCACCATTCAACGCTCCACCCCGATCGCCCTCGCCGTCGCCGTCACCGCCCTGGTGAGCGCAACGCTGCTGGTTGCCGCCCAGCGCACCCATGCAGCAGAACCCGATGCCAATGCGCTGCTGCCAACCAAGGACCCTTGCGGCAGCTGCGACCGCCCGCTCGCGCAGGCCACCGGCACCGTGGCGCCGCAAAGCCTGCCCGCGCCGCCGCAGCCGCCCGCCGCCAAGTTCCGGCTCAACGACCTGCGGCTCAACGGCGTCAAGGCCCTGAGCAACGAGGAACTGCAGGGCATCACCGCGCCCTACATCGGGCGCGACGTCACGCTCGGCGATCTCGAAAGCCTGGCCCAGGCCATCACCGCGCGCTACAAGGAGCGCGGCTACTTCCTGGCGCAGGCCGTGGTGCCCGTGCAGACCGTGCGCGACGGCATCGTCGAGATCAGCGTCATCGAAGGCCGGCTCGGCAAGGTCGAGGTGCTGGTGGCGCCCGACGCGCCCAACAGCGAGGCGCGCGTGCGCGGCTTCCTTGTACCATTGCAGCCCGGCGAGGCCGTGAATGCGCCAGCCTACGAACGCTCGATGCTGCTGCTGTCGGACCAGCCCGGCATCAAGGTTTCGTCCGCGCTGCAGGAAGGCACCCAACCGGGCACCACCGACCTGTCGGTGGAAGTGACGGCGGCGCCGCGCTGGGCCTTCGCGGCCGAGGCCGACAACCACGGCACCAAGGAATCGGGCCGCTACCGCCTCGGCGGCACGGCGCGATGGGCGAGCCCCTTCGGCATCGGCGACAACCTGGACGCGCGCGCCATGGTCTCCAACGGCAATGCGCTGCAGTTCGGCCGCATCGCCTACGAGGCGCCCATCGGCAGCAGCGGGCTGCGCGCCGGCGTGGGGCTGGCACGCGTCAACTACGAGCTGGGCGGCGAGTTTGCGGAACTGGGCGCCCAGGGCAAGGCCGACGTGTTCGACGTCTCGCTGAGCTACCCGCTCATCCGCCAGCGCCAGCACAACCTCTTCCTGCGCCTGTCGGCCGACAGCAAGAAGCTCACCGACGAGTACACGGCGTTCGACTTCTCGGCGCGCAAGCGGGTGCGCGGCTTCGGCCTGGGCTGGACCTGGGAGCGCCGCGATGACTGGCTGGGCGGCGGCTACTGGGCCAGCACCGGCACTCTTTATCACGGCAAGCTCTCGATCCGCGATGCCGACAGCCTGCAGACCGATCAGGGCCTGGGCGGCCACCGCACCGAAGGCGGCTTCACCAAGGCCACCTTCCAGTTCTCGCGCCTGCAGGCGGTGCTGCCCCAGCACTCGCTGTACCTGGCGCTGGGCGGCCAGTGGGCCAGCAAGAACCTCGACGCCTCGGAAAAACTCTCGCTGGGCGGTGCGCGTACCGTGCGCGCCTACCCCTCGGGCGAAGTGCTGGTGGACCAGGGCCTGATCGGCACCGTGGAATGGCGCTGGTCGGTCAACGCCGAGCTCACGCCCTTCGTGTTCTACGACGCGGCGCGCGGGCGCCCGACCAAGAACCCGACGATCTTCGACGCCAGCCCCAATTCGCGCAGCCTGCGCGGCGCGGGCATCGGCCTGAGCTGGACGCGGCCCGGCAACTTCACCATCAACGCCACGCTGGCCTGGCGTGCCGGCACCGACCCCGCGCGCACCGACGGCGGCGGGCATAACCCGCGGCTGTACGTGCAGGCGCTAAAGACCTTCTGAGGGCAGCATGAGAAACCATGATCTTTCCGCGAAAGCCCTGCCGCGGCACTGGCGCGTCCGGCCGCTCGTGCTGTCGCTGGCCTGCATGGGCATGGTGCCGGCCTGGGCGCAGCTCAATCTGCCCACGGGCTTTCCGCAGAGCGGCAACGTGGTATTCGGCAATGTGAGCGTCGCTTCCGGCGGCACGGCGACCGTGCAGGGGCTCACCCAGAGCACGATGAACGCCATCGTCAACTGGAATGCGTTTTCGCTGGCCAGCGGCAAGACGCTCAACATCAACCAGCAGATGGGCGCCGCGAGCGTGATGCTCAACCGGGTGGTGGGCAGCGGCGGCGTGATCGAGCAGTCGGTCATCAACGGCACGCTGTCGGCCAACGGGCATGTGTTCGTGGTCAACCCCTCGGGCGTGCTCTTCGGCAGCACCGCCCAGGTGAACGTCGGCGGGCTGGTGGCCTCCACGCTGGACATCAGCGACAGCCAGATCGCCAAGGACGCCAGCGTGGTGGGCAAGGGCGGCCAGCTGGTGTTCGGCGGCGGCATCAACGATGCCAACAGCATTGCCCGCGTGACGGTCGAGCCTGGCGCGGTCATCAGCGTGGGCGAAGGCGGCACGCTCGGGCTGATCGGCGCGCTGGTGCGCAACGAGGGCCAGATCAACGTGGCGCGCGGCTCGGCGGGCCTGGCGTCGGGCGCCCGTGTGACGCTGGACTTCGAAGGCGACGGGCTGACGAAGTTCACGGTGCCGGTCGAAGGCGGGCTCATGAACACGTCGGTGGCCGCTGTGCAGGCGACGGATCCCACCACCAAGGCGCTGGTGATGAACACCGGCTCCATCACGGCCGATGGCGGGCGCGTGGTGCTGGTGGGCGCCTCCGGGCTGGTGCAGCAGGTGGTCAACCAGAGCGGCACGGTGCGCGCGCGTTCGCTGGTCGAGCGCGGCGGCGAGATCGTGCTGGAGGCCATCGGCGCGAAGGTCGACAGCGGCGCGGGCCTCGAAGTGAGCGGCACGCTGGATGCGCGCGGCAATGCGGCCGGCGTGGCCGGCGGCAGCATCCGCACCACGGCCGGCAACCTGAACGTGCTGGCGGGCACGCAGATAGCCGCCGGCGGCAATGAAGGCGGCGCCAACGGCAGCTGGACGGCCGAGGCGGGCCGCAATCTCTCGATCGTGGCCGACGCCGACGCCGACGCCGACGCCGACGCCGGCAACATCGCGGCCAGCGTGATCGGCAAGGCGCTGAGCCAGGGCACCGACGTGACGCTGACCACGCGCTCGTCCGCCGCCGCGGCGCAGATCAACGACGCCGTCGTGTTCCAGCCCGGCGCCCAGGTGATCAAGGACGGCGGCGGCACGGCCACGCTGCGCGTGAATTCGGTGGGCAACATCGACATGCGCTGGGCGGCCGAGGGTGCAGGTGCAACGATCGCTTCCACCAGCGGCGCGCTGAACGTCGAGTTCAATGCCGACGCGCAGGGCCTGGCCGCCGCCGAGGTCGGCCAGGCCAACGGCATTGCGGCGGCCATCCGGCTGGACCGCGCGCGCATCGATGCCAACGGCGGGAACATCCGTTTCTTCGGGCAGGGCGACAGCGACAACGGGCGAGCGATCGGCGGGCAGGTCAAGGGCCCGGACGCCGACGGCGCCGGCGATATTCGCAGCGGCGTCTGGCTGGGCGGCAGCACCTTGAGCACGCTCGGCGCCGGAAACATTTCGCTGCGCGGCGAAGGCGGCACCGCCGAGGTGGGCAGCGGCTTCCTGAGCGCCACCGACGGCGTGCGCATCGACGGCGACAGCACGCTGAGCACGCAGGCGGGCGGCATCACGCTGGCCGGCCGCGGCGCCGCGGGAGGCTCGGGCGTGCGGCTGAACGGCGACGACTATTCGGTCGCCCTGTCTTCCGCGAGCGGCGACATCGCCCTGACCGGGACGGTGCGCGACTGGACCAGCGGCGGCCCGGTCGGCGAGCCCGCGGGCGGTGCCGGCGTGCAGATCACCGGCGCGAAATTGACCACCGGCGGCGACGTGCGCATCACGGGCCAGGGCGGCGACCTGTCGGGCATGGCCGCCGGCCTGCGCACGCAAGCCGTCGAACTGAGCACCAGCTACACGGTGGGCGCCTCGAATGGCGTGGTGATCGACGGCACGCGGGTCGAGGCCGGCGCGGGCCGCAGCATCGAGATCAGCGGCACCGCGGGCAGTGCGGGCTTCGGCTACGACGGCACGGGCGCGGCGCTGACTTTCGCGCCCATGGACGCGACGGTCACGCCCTTCGGCGTGCAGCTCACGTCGTCCCAGCAGACCGACGGGCTGCATGCCGCGGGCGGCAGCATCCGGGTCGCGGCCGGCACGGGCGATGTGGGCCTGACAGCCGGCGCCTTCGAGGGCACGCTGCTCGACGCCGCCAGCGCCACCGGCGCAGGCGGCAGCATCGGCGTGACGGGGCGCAACATCCTCGCGCAATCGACCGCGGACGCCAGCGGCCTGGCGGACGCCAGCGGCGCGGGCGGCGGCGGAAGCATCGAGATTCGCGGCACGACCGCGCCCGGTGCCGGCAACGAGAATTCGGGCGTGGTCTCCATCGGCCCGAACCTCACGCTGCTGGCCAACGCCCTGGGCAGCGGCAACGGCGGCAGCATCACCCTCGTGGGCGAGCGTTCGATGCGCGCCTTCGGCGACTTGCAGGCCCGGGGCGGCAGCGCCGGCGGCAACGGCGGCACGATCGAAACATCGGGCGGCTCGTTCGACGTGAGCGGCATCCGCGTCGACGCCTCGGCGCCGGCCGGCCTGGCGGGGCGGTGGATCGTCGATCCCTATGACGTCACCATCGTCCACGGCGCGGCCGGCGGCGGCAGCCTGCCCACCAATCCCTTCGAGCCGGTGGCCACCTCGACCATCCAGGACGGCGACATCAACGGCGCGCTGAACACCGGCACCAGCGTGACCATCACCACGGGCAGCGCGGGCACGGATGCGGGCGACATCCGTTTCGGCAGCGGCATGCTGATCGAGCGCACGGTGGGCAGCGCGCCGCTGGTGTTCGAGCTGAACGCGGCGCACTCGATCGGCGACCGCGTGTTTTCCAGCTCGTACCTGGCGCCGATCATCCGTTCGACCACGGGGCCGATGGACGTGATCTTCAATGCCGGCTCGGCCGGGGCGCTCGACGGCTACGTCCATTACTTCGGCAATACGGGGGCCGATCAGGCCGTCATCTCCACCAACGGGGGCAGCGTGCTGGCGCACGCCACGGGCACGGGCTATGCCGAAGTGGTCTTCAATTCCGCCAGCATCGACACCGGCGGCGGCAACCTGCGCCTGCTGACGGACGGGCCGAGCACCACCCAGTTCGTCGCGCTCAGCGGCAACGTGCAAACGCACGGCGGCAGCGTGACGCTGGACGCCGGCTTCGTCGGCGGCAGCCCTGCGTTCAGCGACATCAACATCGACGTGGACGGCACCATCGACACGGGCGGCGGCGCGGTGTCCATCCACGCGCACGGCGTCGGCGGCATCTACGATTCGGTGACCAGCCGGTTCGACAACCAGATCATCACCAACGGCGGGGCGGTGTCGATCCTGAACGGGCAGACCGGTGCACCGTCGGGTTTTGTCTTGCTTCAGGGGACCCAGATCGACACGCGCGTCGGCCAGTCCGATGCGGGCGCCGGCGGCGACGTGAGCATCGCCGGCGGCGGCGTGAGCCTCAACGGCGTGCGCATCGACAGCGCCACCGGCGACGTGGCCATCACCGGGACCGGCGGCACTGGCCAGAGCGGCAGCGCCGTGCAGCTGGATTCGCTCTTCCTGCGGGCCGTGGGCTTCCCGGTCTCCACCGCCATCTCGACCACCAGCGGCAACGTGCTGGTGCGGGGCGTGCAGGACTTCGACCGCGGCTCGAGCGCATTCAACGCGACGCACGGCGTGCTGGTGACCGACGGCAGCAGCATCACCACCGGCAGCGGCAACATCGCGCTGCAAGGCCTGTTTGCCAGCGCGGTGGTCGACGGCACCGACAGCGGCGTGCGGCTGGAGAACGGCGCGCGCCTGGCCACCACCGGCGGCGGCAGCATCGAGCTGACCGGCAGCTCGCTCCAGGGCACGCCCGGCGTGTCGATCCAGCCCGGCCTCTTGTCCACCGGCGGCCCCGGCGCGGCGCCGCAGGTGCAAAGCAGCGGCAACCTGGTGCTGCGCGCCAGCAACGACGGCAGCGCGCCGGCCTTGGCGATCGATGTGCCGGTGAGCGCCGCCGGCACCATCAACCTGCGGCCGGGTGGCATGGACGCGGCGCTCAATGCCTTCGACGCCACGGCCGCCGGTATCACCGTGGGCGGTGCGGCAGGGGGCGGGTTCACGCTGTCCGATGCGCTGATGTCGCGCTTGAATGCGCCGAGCGTGGTGGTGGGCAGCAACACGCACGCAGGCACCATCACCGTGGCCGGCGCGCTGGCGACCGGCGGCGCCCTCACGCTGCAGAACGAAGGCGTGGGTGCCGGCGCCGGCGGCATCGTGCTGAACGGCGCCGTCACGGCGGACCGCCTGGGCCTGCTCTCGGCCGGCGACATCACGCAGACGGTGAAAGCACCGATCACCGCCCAGCACCTGCTGGCGCGCTCCAGCCGCGGCAGCGTGCTGCTGGACCAGGCGGCCAACAACGTGAGCGAGAACACGCTGGGCGGCGGCGCCGCCGGCGCCTTCCGCTACCAGGACGTGGACGGCGTGCGCATCGGCGCGCTGTCGGTCACCGGCTTCGACGCCGGGACCAACCTGCCGCAGGTGGTGTCGGCCACGTCGATGGCGGCCGACACGGTGTTCGTGCGCACGCTCTCGGGCGACCTCACGCTGGACACCGCCGTCACCAGCACCTCGGGCACCGACCTGGTGGCCGCGTCGCGCTTCCAGAATGCGGGCGGCGGCAGCGTGGGCGGCGCGCCCTGGCGCATCTGGGCCGACACCTGGGTGGGCGAGTCGCGCGGCGGCATCGCCGGCTCGGGCGCCACGCCCAACCTGTTCCACTGCGCCTACCTGGGGCTGTGCACCGTGAGCATCACGCCGGGCGACAACCACTTCATCTACGCCCAGCAGCCGCGGGCCACGGTGGTCATCGGCGACGCCAGCCGGCCCTTCGGTACGGCCAACCCGCCCTTCGGCTTCACCATCAGCGGGCTGATCCTGGGCGACGGGACGGCCGGTTTCCTGGGCACGCCCTCAAGCTCGGCCGGTGTCTTCAGCCCCGCCGGGCGCTATGCGATCACCGGCAGCTTCACCTCGGCGGCCGGCTATGCGGTGGACGTGGTGCCCGGGACGCTGACCGTGACGGCGAGCCTGCGCCGGCCGGACTTCCCGAGCGCGGACCTGGTGCGCGAGCTGCCCAACACCAACACCTACACCTTCGACCGCAACATCGGTGCGCCGCCGATCTGCTTTGCCACCGGGCCCCTGGAGGGCGAACGTTCGCAGCAGGGCGACGACCTGCTGGCGCGCGAATGGTCGCGCGTGCGGTCGCGGCCCAACCTCACCAGCTGCGTGGCCACCGAGCGCAAGAACGGCTGCGCGGATTTCTGAGGGACGGCTCAGCGCGGGCCGATCGCGGGGCCGCCTGCGGCGCCCAGCGCCCGCGGCAGGTCGCCGTGCCAGGTCTTCAGGCCCTGGTGCGACAGGCGCGACTGCAGGTCGACGAACACCTGGCCGCCCAGCTGCTGCCAGCGCCGGCAGAAGGCGAAGTCCTCGCTCAGGTAGCGGCCGGTGGCGGGCTCGAACTGGGTGTCGAAGAAGCGCCAGTGCGGCAGGTGCGCATTGGCGTGGTCGCCGGCCTCGGGGGTGTAGCGCAGCTCGGGCATGGCCGCGGCCATGCGTTCGAACACGCCGCGGGTGATGAGCATGAAGCCGGTGGGCGCGTCCAGCACCTCGACGAAACCGTCCGCGTCGGCCTGTGTCGGCGTGTGGCGCAGGTTCAGCGGATAGCGCGCATGCAGGGCGTCGAAATCGGCCTGCGTGGCGCCCGCCGGCAGCGGCCGGGCCAGGCCCTGGACCGGCCAGCCGTCGTGCTTGTGCGGGTAGACGCCGGCCACCACGTCATGCCCGGACAGCAGCAGGCGCAGCGCCGCATCGGGCGTGAAGCCGACGTCGGCGTCGATCCAGAACAGGTGCGTCCATTGCGCATCGGCCATGAACTCGGCCACCAGCCGGTTGCGCGCGCGCGTGAGCAGGCTGTCGCCGTCGAGGAAGCGCGTCTGCATGGCGAAACCGTGCGCCCAGGCCGCATTGACCAGGCCCAGCAGGCTGCGCACGTAGAGGCTGGTCATGGAACCGCTGTAGCTCGGCGTGGCGACGAAGGGGCGGATGCCCTTGAGGGCGGCGGTGTCGAGCATGGCGTGGTCGATGGGGTAGCAGGGGGTGGCGTGGCACTCAGGCCGCGTGCGCATGGCGCCGCGTGGTGAGCAGTGCGCGCAGCTTGGCCGGCGCGACCGGCTTGGTCAACAGCATCACCCCGCCGTGGCGCAGCCGCTGCAGCACCTCGGGCCCGGTCGCGCCCGAGACCAGCACCGCGAGCGCATCGGGCTGCAGGCGCCTGGCGGCGTCGATCACGTCCATGCCGTCGCCGTCGCCGGCCAGCTGCAGGTCGCACAGCACCGCGTCGAAATGCAGGTCGCCCGTGCCCAGCCGCGCGATGGCCTCGGCGCCGGTGGCCACGCATTCGACCTGGCAGCCCCACTGCTCCAGCAGCGCGCGGCTGCCGTCGAGGATGGCGGGGTCGTCGTCGACCACCATGCAGTGCAGGCCGGCCAGCGGCGTCAGCGCCATGGGCGCGGGCTCGGGCGCGGTGGCTTCGGCCGGGTGGGCGGCGGGCAGGGTGAGCGCAAAGGTGCTGCCGGCCTGCAGCGCCGAGCGAACCGTGATGCGGGTGCCGAGCAGCGTCGCGATGCGCGCGCAGATCGCCAGGCCCAGCCCGAAGCCGCGGCGGCGGTCGCGCTCGGTGTTGGCCACCTGGTAGAACTCCTCGAAGATCCGGCCCTGGTGGATGGGCGCGATGCCGATGCCGTTGTCGCGCACCTCGATGCGCACGCTGTCGCCGTTCTTTTCGCGGGCGCGGCGCGCGGCCACCAGCACGGTGCCGCCGGCCGGTGCGTGGCGCAGCGCGTTGGCCACCAGGTTGCCGACGATGCGCTGCAGCAGCGCCGCATCGCTGCGCACCGCCAGCCCGCGGTCGCTCCAGCGCAGGCGCACGTGGGTTTCGGCGGCGGTGGCGGCATGTTGCGCATCCAGCTGGTCGAACAGTGCGGACAGCGGCACCTTGGTGATCGCCGGCGTCAGCACCTGGGCATCGAGGCGCGAGATTTCCAGCAGGTCGTCGAGCAGCACGCCCATGAACTCGGTGCTCTCCTGCAGCCGCAGCACGGCGGGGCGCTGTGCGGGGCTGGCGCCCGGCAGCAGGCCGTCGATGAAGAGCCCCATGGCATGCAGCGGCTGGCGCAGGTCGTGGCTGGCCGCGGCCAGGAAGCGGGCGCGCGAGAGCGCCGCCTGCTCGGCCTCGGCCATGCGCTGCAGCGCCACCGCGGTGGCCTCGCGCACGCGCTCCTCGCTGATCTGCCGGTTGCGCTGCAGGCGCTCGGCCAGGCGGTCGATGTCGTGCGCAAGCACCGTGAGTTCGTGCGCGCGGCCCTTGCCGGAATTGCCGGTGGACGCGCGGCTGTCGCCTTCGGCCACGTCGCAGCGCGCTTCGAAGTGCCCGGCCTGGAGCGCGGCCACGGTGCGCGACACGCGCCGCAGCGGCCGCGCCACCGTGCGCGCCATGTGGCGCACCGAGGCCCAGGCCGCGAGCAGGGCCACCAGCGCGATGCCGATGCTCGCGATCAGCGACCGGCTGCGCTCGCGCGCATAGGCCGTGGTGTCGCGAAAGGTCTGCACCAGGCCGATGGGGGTTTCGCCAGCGGCGGTGGAGCCCGCCGGCGCGAAGGCGCTGGCGCGCGACGCCTCGCGCAGCGTGACCGGCGAGGTGAACATGCGCAGCTGCGCGAGCGACGAGGCCTTGGGTCCGGCCGTCACGTAGACGCCGGCGCTGTTGCTGATTTCCACGCGCATCACCTGGCCGCCGCGCAGCGCGGCATTGGCCACGTTCTGCAGCGCCGGCAGGTCGCCGGCATAGAGGCTCAGGTCGGACATGGCCGCCACCTGGCGCGCCACGGCCTGGCCTTCGGCGTCGAAGGCGGCCTCGAGCGTCTGCAGCCGGCTGTGGGTGAACCAGCCCGTGAGCGCGAGCGCCACCGCGGCGCACGGCACCACGCCGAGCCGGAACAGGTCGCGCTGCAGGTTGCCGCGCACCAGCAGCGTGGGCGTGGGCGCAGGCGCGGTCGGCTGAAGCGGCGGCGATGCATCGGCGCGCCTGCCTTCGGATGGCAGCTTCGCGCTCATCGGGTGACCGTGAGCCGCTCGGTCAGTTCCCGCTCCTCGGGCAGGCGCAGGCCGAGTCCGCGTGCCACGGTGACGTTGACCCGCACGGTGGCGGGCGCGGCCGACTCCACGAGCGGATTGCCGTTGCTGCCGGCGCCGCTCGCGAGTTTCTGCCCGAGCAGGCGTGCCTGCTGGGCCAGCTGCGCCGGCGTGGAGACCGCCGCGGCCAGCCCGCCCGAGCGCACCAGCCCTTCGCTGGCGCCGAACACCGGCAGGCCCGCGCCCGCACCGGCGTGCAGCACCGAGAGCGTGGCGGCCTGGCTGTCGCCGATCAGGTCGGGCAGCACCAGCAGGGCATCGCTGCGCGGCACCACCGAACGCAGCGCGCCAGCCAGCGACCTGGCATCGGGCGCGTACTCCACCTGGATGTCCCAGGGCGGATTGCCGTTCTGCGCGGCGCGCTGCAGTTCGCGCACCAGGGGCTCGGATTCGAGCGTGGCGACCACGCCGATGCGTTGCTTCTGCGGCAGCACCGCACCGATGAGCGCGAGCTGGTCCGCCATGGCCGGGTCGCGCAGCAGCACGCCCACGCGCCGGTCGCCGCGCTTGAGCGCCGGGCTGCTGGCACGAAGGCTCTCGTAGTCGAGCCGGCTCAGCATCGCGAGCACCAGCGGCTGCTGGCCCGGGCGCTCCAGCGCCGCGCGTGCGGCAGGCGCGCCGACCGCGAGGGTGAGCGCGGCGTTCGCGGGCGCGGTGCGCAGGCTGCGCGTGCGCACGCCGGCATTGGCGCTGCGCTCGGGTTCAGAGCTGGCGGTTTCCACCGGCTGCGTGGCTTCGGCGCCGCCCGCCGAAAGCCGCACCAGCTCGAATCGGCTGCCGGGCTCCTGGCTCGCACGAAGATGCTGCACGAACTCGGCATGCGCCGAGAGCTCGTCGCCCACCAGCACGGTGAGCTCGGCCGCCGAGGCGTCGGCGGCGAGCTGCGCCATGCAAAGAAGAGCCAGCGCGGCGCAGGCGCCTTGGCGTCGCCGTTTCCGGAGGAGCGAGATGAGAAGGTTCACGGCAACAAACATGGGCTGCGACTGCAGCAAGTGCAGCACCCAATGTACGGAAGCCTCCTGCTTCGCGCGATAAGGCGGAGGGCTTATGTCGGTGCCCGCACCGCCGCGCGGCTGTGATGAAGATCACAGCGCGGCAGCCGCTTGGCCTATGTCCGACGGACTACCCTCCTCAGGCGTCGACGTTCGACAGCGCCGCGGCGCGCTGTGCCTGGATCGCCTGGCGCAGCACGCGCGGCGACACGGGCTTGTAGAGCACCGCGATGCCGGCGCTCGCCACTTCGCGCAGGCGGTCCGGCTTGGTCTCGCCCGTGACCAGCAGGCGCGCCGTGCCCGCCCCGATGCCGCGCGGATGGCGTTCGAGCGCGGCGATCACGTCGAGCCCGTTGTCGCCGCCCTGCAGGAGCAGGTCGCTCACCACCACGTCGGGCGGCTGCTCCCAGGCGTCGGCCAGCGCCAGCGCTTCGGCGCGTGTCTGCGCGGCCAGGACTTCGGCGCCCCAGTTGGTGAGCACCACCGACAGGCCTTCGAGGATGGTGCGCTCGTCGTCGATCACCAGGATGCGCAGGTTCTCCAGGCTCGCCTCGTCTTCGGCGCCGCCAGCGGCGGGCGCGGCGGCCGGCACCGGCAGTGCGGCCGGTGCCGAGCGCACGAGCACGCGCACGCAGGTGCCCTTGTGCGGCTTGGAGGTGAGATCGACGCGCGTGTTGAGCAGCTCCGCCAGGCGCTGCACCGTGGCAAGCCCGAGGCCCATGCCGCGTGCGCCGCGCGGGGCCTGGCGGCTGGTGGTCTCCACCTGGTAGAACTCCTCGAACACGCGCGCCTGGTGCTGCAGCGCGATGCCCACGCCGGTGTCCATCACGTCGATGCGAACTCCCTTGCCGCGGCGCCGCGCGCCGATCAGCACGCCGCCCTCGAGGGTGTGGCGCAGCGAGTTCGACACCAGGTTGTTGAGGATGCGCGAGAGCATCACGTAGTCGCAGCGCACCCAGAGCTCGGTCTTGCGCGCGACCAGGCGCAGGCCCTGCTGCTCGGCCACCGGGCGGAAGTTGCGGCTGATCTCGTCGAACAGCCGGTCCAGCGGAAAGTCGGCCCACTGCGGCTGCAGCACGCCGGCATCGAGTTGCGAGAGATTGAGCAGCTCCGAGAACAGCCGGTCGAGCGAGTCGACGCACTCGCGGATGTGGCCGATGCGCTGCAGGCGCAGCGGGTCGGTTTCCCCGTTGGCCAGCCCGTCGGAAAAGAGCGTGAGCGCATGCAGCGGTTGGCGCAGGTCGTGGCTGGCCGCGGCCAGGAGTCGGGTCTTGGCCTGGCTTGCCACTTCGAGCTGCTGGTTCTTGCGCGCGAGTTCGGCGGTGGCCTCGCTGATGCGGCTTTGCAGCAGGCGATGGCTCTCGGCCAGCGCCCGCGCCGCCTGGTTGAAGCCGTGCTGCAGGTGCCGGATCTCGGAGGTGCCCTCGATGGACACGCTCGCGGCCTCGCCCGCACCCAGCCGGTCCACGGCCTTGCCGAGCGCGCGGATCGGCTCGCTGATGCGCCGCGCCGCCCACCAGCCCGCGAGCCCCACGCCCACCAGGCTGATCGCCAGCACCAGCACCACGTTGAGCCACACCGAGCGCCGTGCGTCCTGCACCGCGCCCAGGCTCATCTCCACCATCACCTTGCCGTTGTGCCTGCCATCGTCGCTGATGATCGGCACCACCACCTGCAGGCCTTCGCCGCGGGCGCGGTCGACGGTCTCGGAGTTGGCCACGATCTCGCCGTCCTCCGACCAGATCTGCACCTGCTGCACGTGCGGCTGGTAGGTACCCGACTGGGCGGTGCGCTGCAGCATGCGGCGGTCCATGCGCACCAGCGGCGTCTGCGCCGCCGTGGCCACCTGCAGCGCCACCGTCTGCGCGTTGGCGCGCATCAGCTCGGTCAGGTTGTCCAGGTGCTGGCGCGTCAGCACGGCAATGGCGGCCAGCGTTGCCGCGGTGGCCGGCACCAGCGCAAGCAGGATCAGCTGCTGGGCGAAGGTGAGGCGCGCAAGCCCCCGGAGGACATGGAAGTTCCAGTTCATGGGGGAATTTGGCGCATGAAGGCTGAGCTTAGGGGGACGGCCATGCGAGTGAAAGATGGGAAAACATCACAAAAATAACTTCTATTTGGTATCTAATTGCGTCGCGTTGTCGATGTTAGACCCGCTGATTCGCAGCGGCCCCATGTCTTCGTGTTCCAAAAATGCAGGCCTCCCCATGCCGCGTCCGGAAGGCTTCCGGCGCTTCCCGCTGTCCCAAGTTCGGGCGCGCCGCCGCCATGGTAAGCATGGCGCGCCGCGGCGCCGCAGCCGCCATCCTTGCGCTGCTCGCGGGCCTGCCGCTGGCGGCCGTTGCCCAGCCCGCGCCGCAGCCGGATGCGCCGGTGCGCTTCGGCATCCTGCCGCTGGGCGGCGCCTTCGAGTCGCGCAGCGACTGGGACCCCTTGCTGGCCGAGCTGAGCCGCGCCATTGACAGGCCCGTGAGCGTGCTGTCGGTCAACTCGTACGAAGCGCTCGAGCAGGCCATCCGGCGCGACGAAGTCGACATGGCGTTCCTGTCCGGCAAGATGGCGCTCGACGCCGTCACCCAGCGGCGCATGAAGGTCGTGGCCCAGGTGGTGCGGCACGACGGGCTGCCCGGCTACCGTGCCCTGATGCTGGCGCGCAAGGCGCCCCCGTTCAACAGCATGAAGAGCCTGCTCGCGGAGCCGGAACGCTGGCGCCTCGCGCGCGGCGAGCGGCAGTCGGTGTCGGGCTTCATCGTGCCGCAGCTGCAGCTGTTCCTGCCCAACCACATCGCGATGGAGACGCGCTTCCTGAGCGAGATCGTCGGCACCCACCAGACCACCGCGCTGGCCGTGGCCAACAACGAAGCCGACGTGGCCACCAACAACACGGCCGATTTCGAGCGCTTCAAGCTGCGTTTTCCGGCCGAGGCCCAGCGGCTGCAGGTGTTGTGGGAGTCGGAGCTCATTCCGCATGCGCAGATCGTGGTGCGGCGCGAATATTCGCCCGAGCTGCGAAGCCGCGTGCAGGCCTTCCTGGTCGGCTACGGGCGCGCGAAGGGCTCCAAGGGCGATGCGGAGCGCGTGGTGCTCAAGTCGCTGCATGACCTGGCCGGGTTCGTGGCCGCGGACAACAGCTCGCTGCAGCCCGCCGCCAAGCTGGCCTATCAGCTGGCCAAGCAGAATGCCATGAGCGCGCAGTGGGTCAACGATGCGGCGCGGCAGGCGCGGCTCTCGCGCATCGAAAGCGGGTACGCGGAACAGACCGCCGTGCTGCGCGACCTGTCTCCCTGACGCGGGCCTTGTCCATGTCGCGTCTCCTGCGTTCGGTTGCCGCGGCGCTTGCGCTCGCCGCCGTTGCCGCGGCCTGCCTGGCGCAGGGCAGTGCCGGCACGGCCGACAGAGGCGCCTCGCCACCGGTCAAGTCGATCCGCTTCGGCGTGCTGCCGCTGGGCGGTGCCGTCGAATCGCGCGCCTTGTGGACGCCGCTGCTGGCCGACATGAGCCAGGCCATGGGCTTGCCCGTGAGCGCTTACTCGGTGGCGTCGTACGAGGAGCTCGACCGCGCCATCCAGCGCGACGAGATCGACATGGCCTTTCTCTCGGCCAAGATGGCGCTCGATGCCGTGATGCAGCGGCGCATGAAGGTGGTGGCGCAGATCGCGCGCCGGCCCGGCATGCCCACGCATCGCGCCGTGCTGCTGACGCGCAAGGCCGGCCTGCCCAGCACGCTGGAGGCCGTGCTCGCCGAGCCCGAGCGCTGGCGGCTGGCGCGCGGCGACAGCCGCTCCGTGACCGGCTTCCTCATTCCCCAGAGCCAGCTTTTCCTGCCGCGCAAGATTGCGATGGAAACGCGCTTTCGCGGCGAGATCGTCGGCACCCACCAGGCCACCGCGCTCGCCGTGGCCAACGGCGATGCCGACGTGGCCACCAACAACACCACCGACTTCGAGCGCTTCAGGGAGCAGTTCCCGGTGGAAGCCGCGCGGCTGCACATCGTCTGGGAGTCCGAGCCGCCGCCCGGTGCGCAGATGGTGGTGCGGCGCAGCTATCCGTCCGAGTTCCAGGCCCGGCTGCAGGCCTTCCTGGTGGGCTACGGCCAGGGCAAGGGACCGCGCGCCGATGCCGAGCGCGAGGTGCTGAAGACCTTGCGCGCGGCCTACGGCTATGCCACTGCCGACGACAGCGCGCTGCTGCCCGAGGCCATGCTCGAATACCAGCTCGGCAAGCAGAACGCCATGGCCGCCGCCTGGGTCAACGACGCGGCGCGCGAGAAGCGCCTGCAGCGCCTCGAGAAGAACTACCGGGAACAGGTCGAGGCCTTGCGCCCGGCCGCCAGCGCTGCCACACGCTGAGCGGGCGTCGGCAGGGCGCGTCTACTCCCTTCGCCGTAGCTCCAAAACCCCGCATCTAGGCCGTTAGGCGGATTTGCCCGCCGTGCCACGCGCCGGAAACTTCGTGTTTCTTTCAGGCAGCCCTTGCCGTTGACGGAGTGCGGATGAGTTGGCGAACAAAAGTGGTCTGGAGCGAGGGGATGCTGCTGCAGCCCCAGCACCTGCAGCAAAGCGAGCGTCATGCCGACCATGCGAGGCATGTGCTGTTGCGTTCCACCACGCCCTATGCCTGGGGGTTTGCGGAGATCGAGATCGATCAGGCCGCGCTCACGCTGGGCAAGCTCGCCCTGGTGCGTGCGGTGGGCATCTTCGGCGACGGCACGGTGTTCGACATGCCGGCGGTCGATCCGCTGCCCGAGCCCATCGACATTCCGCCCGCCATGCGCGACGAGGCCGTGATGCTGGCGCTGCCGCTGCGCCGCGCCGGCGCCCGCGAGGCCGACGCCGAAGACTATGAAGAGCTGGTGCGCCACCGGGTGCTCGAGTCCGAGGTGCCGGACTCCAACACCGCCGGCGAGCGCACGGCCGTGCTGCAGCTGGGCCAGCTCCACACGCGCCTGATGCGTGCCAGCGAAGCGACCGACGCCTGGACCACGCTGGGCGTGGCCCGCGTGGTCGAGCGCCGCGTCGACAACCAGGTGCAGCTCGAGCGCGCGATGCTGCCGCCGCTGCTGGACGTGGCGGGCCACGGCGTGATCCGTTCCTGGCTCGACGAGTTGCTGGGCCTCCTGCGCCAGCGCGGCGAGGCGCTGGCCGGGCGCATGACGCAGGGCGGCACCGGCGGCGTGGCCGAGATCGCGGACTTCATGCTGCTGCAGACCGTCAACCGCAACGAGGCGGTCTTTGCGCACCTGGCCCGAAGCGCCATGCTGCACCCGCAGCGCTTCTTCGAGCTTGCGCTCGGGCTGGCCGGCGACCTCGCGAGCTTTCGCGATTCGCGCCGCGTGGCGCGCTTCGGCCCCTACATCCACGACGACCTGGCGCTGAGCTTCCGTCCGCTGATGGACGACCTGCGGCGCAGCCTCTCGATGGTGCTGGAGCAGTCGGCCATCCGCATCGACCTGCACGACCGCAAGCACGGCGTGCGCGTGGCCATGGTGACCGACGTGGAGCTGCAGCGCAAGGCGACCTTCGTGCTCGCGGTGAACGCCAACATGCCGAGCGAGGCGCTGCGCGCGCGCTTTCCCACGCAGGTCAAGATCGGCCCGGTCGAGCGCATCCGCGACCTGGTCAACCTGGCGCTGCCGGGCGTCACGCTCACGCCCATGCCGGTGGCGCCGCGCCAGATTCCCTTCCACACCGGCGCCAACTACTTCGAGCTCGAAACGCGCAACAGCGACCTGTGGCGCCAGCTGGAGCAGTCGGGCGGCATCGCGATGCACATCGCGGGCGACTTTCCCGGCCTCGACCTCGCGTTCTGGGCCATTCGTTCCTAGCCGCATCGGGCTGACGGAAACGGAACACCATCATGACAACACCCGATCCCTTCGCCGCCTTCGAGTCGGAGCGCACGGTCATCAAGCCGAAGCCGCGCACGCCGGCCGGCACGCCGCCGCCTGCTGCGGCACCGGCGCCTTTCTTCGGCGGCGTTGATCCGACACCCGCCGTCGACGTCGGCGAGATCGGGCTGCTCAATCCGCTGGTCTCGGCCGCGGGCAAGCTGCTGGTGCTGATCGGAAAGCTGCGCAACCTTGCGCAGCCGCCCAACGTGCCGGCCCTGCGCGCCTCCACCGCCGACGCGGTGAACCAGTTCGACGCCGCCGCGCGCCGTGCCGGCGTCAGCAACGAATCGGTGCTGGCCGCGCGCTATGTGCTGTGCACCGCGCTGGACGAGGCCGTGGCCAACACGCCCTGGGGCGTGCAGGCCGGCTGGAACAAGCAGAGCCTGCTGGTGCAGTTCCACAACGAGACCTGGGGCGGCGAGAAGGTGTTCCAGTTGCTCGCCAAGCTCGCGCAGGACGTGCCCACGCACCGCCAGCTGCTGGAGCTGATCTACAGCGTGCTCGCGCTCGGCTTCGAAGGCCGCTACCGCGTGGTCGACAACGGCCGCGCGCAGCTCGATTCGGTGCGCCAGCGCCTGGCCGACCTGATCGCCAAGGACCGTCCGCCGCTCGAAGCCGAGCTCTCGCCGCATTGGCGCGGGCAGGGCGCGGGCACGGTGCGGCTGCGCGAATCGCTGCCGCTGTGGGTGTTCGCGGCCGGCTTCGCCCTGCTGCTCGCGCTGGCCTGGTTCGGCCTGCGGCTCACGCTCAACTACCGCTCCGACACCACCTATGCCGCAGTGTCGGGCCTGCGCGTGCCCAACATCCAGATCGCGCCGCCCGCCGCGCCGGCCAAGTCGCCGCGGCTCGCGCGCTTCCTCGAGCCCGAGATCAAGCAGGGCCTCGTCACCGTGACCGACGAGGCCGACCGCAGCGTGGTGCGGCTGCGCGGCGACTCCTTCTTCGGCTCCGGCAGCGCCGAGCCGATGGCCGCATCGCTGCCGGTGCTGCGCCGCATCGGCCAGGCGCTGGCCGAAGTGAAGGGCGAGGTGCTGATCACCGGCCACTCCGACAACCAGCCGATCCGCTCGCTGCGCTATCCCTCCAACTGGCACCTGTCGGCCGCGCGTGCCGATGCGGTGAAGGGCGCGCTCACCACGCTGGTCGATCCGGCACGCATGCGCTCCGACGGCAAGGCCGACGCCGAGCCCGTGGCCGCCAACGACACGCCGGCCAACCGCGCGCGCAACCGGCGCGTCGACATCGTGCTGCTGTCCGAGCCGGACCGGGTCGCTGCCGCGGGAGTGACGAAATGATCAAGAAATTCTTCGGCTTCCTGTTCAGCCCGCTGCTGCTGACCCTGCTGGCGCTGGTCATCGTCGCGCTGCTGGTCTGGTGGATCGGCCCGCTGGTGAAGATCGGTGCGTGGGTGCCGCTCGAAAGCGAGCTTGCACGCGCGCTGCTGATCGGCGCCATCGTGCTCATCGTGGTGCTGCGCGCGATCTACCGCAGGTGGCGCGCGCGCCGTGCGAGCCAGCACCTGACCGACGGCCTCATGAAGGCCCCCACCGTCAAGACCGACGCCCCGGTCAACGGCGAACAGAAGATCCTCGACACGCGCTTCAGCGAAGCCGTGGCCACGCTGAAGCAGATGCGCCTGCATGCCGCGGGCAAGAAGCCCGGCTGGCGCGACTGGCTTTCCATTTCCGGTGGCAGCTATCTGTACGACCTGCCTTGGTACGTGTTCATCGGCGCGCCGGGCGCGGGCAAGACCACGGCGCTGGTCAACTCGGGCCTGTCGTTCCCGCTGGCCGAGAAGTTCGGCCCCGGCGCGATCCGCGGCGTGGGCGGCACGCGCAACTGCGACTGGTGGTTCACCGACGAGGCCGTGCTCATCGACACCGCCGGCCGCTACACCACGCAGGACAGCCACCAGTCGGAAGACAAGAGCGCATGGGAGGGCTTCCTCGGCCTGCTCAAGAAGGCGCGCCCGCGCCGGCCGCTCAACGGCGTGTTCCTGACCGTGAGCGTGGCCGACCTGCTGAGCCAGGGCCCCGAGCAGCGCACGCAGCTGGCCGCATCCATCCGCGCGCGGCTGCTCGAGCTCGATGCGAAGCTCACCACGCGGCTGCCGGTGTACGTGCTCGTCACCAAGAGCGATCTGCTCTATGGCTTCACCGACTACTTCGACGACCTCGGCAAGGAGCAGCGCGCGCAGGTCTTCGGCTTCACGCTGGCGGCCGACGAGAACGTGCAGGCCGACGAGAAGGGGCTGTCCACCGCCTTCCACCGCGAGTTCGCGCTGCTGCACAACCGCGTCAACGACGGCCTCATCGCACGCATGCAGCGCGAGACCGACGGCACGCGGCGCGCGGCGATCTTCGGTTTTCCGGCGCAGTTCGGCTCCATCGGCTCGATGCTGTCCGACCTGCTCGACCAGGTCTTCACCGGCTCGCGCTTCGCGCAGCCGCCGTGGGTGCGCGGCGTGTACTTCACCAGCGGCACGCAGGAAGGCAGCCCGATCGACCGCGTGATGGGCAGCCTGGCACGCAGCTTCGGCATCGAGCGCGCGATGCTCGCGCCGCAGAAGTCGAGCGGCCGCAGCTACTTTCTCACCGCGCTGCTGCGCGAGGTGGTGTTCCCCGAGCAGCGGCTGGCCGGCGCGAACGTGAAGCTCGAACGGCGGCGCCACGCGCTGCGCATGGCGGGCGTGGCGGCCATGACGCTGGTCACGCTCGCGCTGCTCGCGGGCTGGGGCTACAGCACGCTGCAGAACGTCAATTACCTGAAGTCGGTCGAGGCGCGCGTCGAGCCCGCGCGCCAGACCCTTGCGGCCCTGCCTTCGCGGGTGCAGAACCTGGTGGAGGTGGCGCCCGTGCTGCAGGGCCTGCGCGACATCTGGAAGACGCCCGACAACCGCCAGGGCGACGAGCCGCTGTCGATGACGCTCGGCCTCTACCAGGGCGACAAGCTCGACGCTGCCGCCATGCTCACGCACCAGCGCGCGCTCAACGACGCCTTCCTGCCGCAGATCGCCAAGCGCATCGAGGACCAGCTGCGCACCGCGCAGAAGGACAACCTCGAGTACACCTACGAGGCGCTCAAGAGCTACCTCATGCTCTACCAGCCCGAGCACTTCGATGCCGAGGCGCTCAAGGCCTGGATCACGCTCGACTGGGCGCGCAGCCTGGACCGCGGCATTCCCGAAGACCAGCGCCAGGCGCTCGAAGACCAGCTCGACGTGCTCATCGCGCAAGGCCCGCCGCGTTCGCCGCTCAAGATGGACGAGAACCTGGTGCGCAGCGTGCGCGCCGTGCTCGCGAGCTATCCGCTGGAGCAGCGCGTGTTCAGCCGCCTGAAGCGCCAGCGCGCCACCAAGGACATTCCGGGCTTCAGCATCGCCACGGCCGCGGGCCCTTCGGCGCCGCTGGTGTTCGAGCGCATCAGCGGCAAGCCGCTGACCGAAGGTGTGCCGGGCATGTTCACCTACGACGGCTACCACAAGCGCTTCCAGAACGAGGTCACGGTGCTCACCGGCCTGCTCGCGCAGGAAGACCCGTGGGTGCTCGGGCAGGACCGCAGCGCCACCGACCGCATGCGCGACGTGGCGGCGCTCGGCGCGCTGACCGATCGCGTGCGCCGGCTCTACCTGGCGGAGTACGTCAAGGTCTGGGAGGCCCTGCTGGCCGACGTGCGGCTGATCCGCGCCAGCGGGCTCGAGAAGAACATCGAGGCCGCGCGCATTCTCTCGGGCGTGGGTTCGCCGCTTGCGAACTTCCTGCGCGCGGTGGTGAAGGAAACCACGCTCATTCCCGCCGACCAGCCCAAGGACGTGGTGAGCAAGGCCACCGCCACGGTCGCCAACACCCGCAAGGGCCTGGAAGACCTGTTCGGCGGCGACCCGAACAAGCCCGTGGCCAGCGGCAAGCGCATCGAGAGCATCGTGGACGACCGCTTCGAACCGCTGCGCCGCCTCGTCACTGCTGCCGGGCCGAACCAGCCCGCGCCGATCGACGATGCGCTCAAGCTTTTCAACGAGGTGTACGTGTACCTCAACGCCGTCGACACGGCCGTGAAGGGCCGCACCTCGCCGCCGCCCGGCGACGTGGCCGGCAAGCTCAAGTCCGACGCGGGCCGCCTGCCCGAGCCGGTGCGCACGATGGTCGAGAACCTGAGCCAGTCGGGCGCGGCGCAGGCCCAGGTGGCCGAGCGCGGCAACCTGAGCCAGGACCTGCGTCCCGTGACCGATTTCTGCAACCGCGCCATCGCGGGCCGCTATCCGTTTGTGGGCAGCAGCAAGCGCGACGTGCTGCCCGAGGACTTCGGCCAGATGTTCGGCGCCGGCGGCCTGATGGACGAGTTCTTCCAGAAGCGGCTGGCCGCGCTGGTCGACACCAGCACGAAGCCGTGGCGCTACAAGCCGGTGGCCGAACGCGGCGCCGTCACCACGCAGGCGCTGGCGCAGTTCGAGCGGGCCGCGCGCATCAAGGACATCTTCTTCCGCGGCGGCGGCCGCGGCCCGTCGATGCGGCTCGACTTCAAGCCGGTGGAGATGGATGCGGGCATCACGCAATTCATCCTCGACGTGGACGGACAGCTCGTGAAATACGCGCACGGCCCGGTGGTGCCCATGGCCGTGCAGTGGCCGGGGCCGAAGGGGAGCAACCAGGTGCGCATCCAGGTCAGCCCGCCTTCGACCACCGGCAGTTCGGGTGCCGCGGTCGACGGGCCATGGGCGCTGTTCCGCGCGCTCGACGACGGCCAGCTCGAAGCCGGCGATGCGCCCGAGAAGTTCTTCATCACTTTCCAGATCGGCGCCCGCAAGACGCGCTTCGAGGTGACGACGAACAGCGTGCAGCATCCGATCCGCCTGAAGGAACTGCGCGAGTTCTCCTGTCCGGAGGGGTTGTGAGCGACGTGGCTGCTTTTTCTTCTTCGGCTGCGTTGCCCGGATGGTTCGGCAAGCTGCCGGGCATGGGCGACTTCGCGCACCGGCGCCTGCCCGAGTCGTTTCGTTCCGTGTGGGACCCGTGGCTGCAGCGCGGATTGGCGCGGCTGCGCGATCGGCATGCGGACTGGACAGCGCACTACCTCGAAGCGCCGGTCTGGTGCTTTGCGCTCGGGCCGCAGGTGGTTGGCGAAGGCGCATGGATCGGCGTGTTGATGCCGTCGGTCGATGGGGTGGGGCGGTACTTTCCGTTCACGCTGGCGGTGGAGCTCGATGCGTCCGCGGGCGACACGCTGCAAGGCGATGCACTGCAGGGTGCGCTGCGGTGGTGGGCGCAGGGGACGCAGGCAGCGCTGGAAGGGCTCGAGGGGGACCTGGATGCGCTGCGGTTCGATGCGGTACTGCAGAGGCTCTTTGCTGCCACCGGTGACCTCGGGGTGCGCGAGGGGGCTGTGGAGTCGCTTGCCTTGCCGGGGGCGGGGGAGTCTCTGTGGCTTGGCGATCCGGGCGCTGGTGAAGGGGCTCGGATGGCTGTGGTGGGGCTGCCTTTGGACGCGCAGTTTGAAGCTTTGTTTTTGGGGGGCGGGGGATGAATTTCCTGCTTCCTTTCGTGTTTCGGGGCCGGGTCTCGCCCCGGCGGGCGAGACCCGGCCCCGGAAAACAAACAAGAACAGACAAAGGAGCCAGTCAATGACCGAAGCTCCAAACACCAGCATGCCCCCAGAAGACGACCGCACCCGCGTCATGTCGAGGCCTGCGCAGCAACTCGACGACACCTCCGCCACCGTCATCACATCCGGCTCGACAAGCCTCTCCAACGTCCCGGTCACCAGCCCCGCCACGGAAACCAGCGAGGCCGGCCTCCTCCCCGTAGGCAGCCGCCTCGCAGAATTCGAAATCACCCGGGTCGTCGGCCAGGGCGGCTTCGGCGTCGTCTATGAAGCCTGGGACCACACGCTGGAACGTGTGGTAGCGATCAAGGAATACCTGCCGACTTCGCTGTCGACCCGGCAGCACGACGGCACGGTGGTCCCGCTGTCCGAGCGCCACCGCGAAACCTTCGACCTCGGCATGCGCAGCTTCATCAACGAAGCCCGCCTGCTCGCGCAGTTCGACCATCCCTCGCTGTTGAAGGTCTACCGTTTCTGGCAGGAGCGCGGCACCACCTACATGGTGATGCCGTTCTACCGCGGCGACACGCTGCGCCAGGCGCTGGTCTCCATTCCCGCAGGCGTGGACGAGGCCTGGCTGATCCGCATCATGGACGGCGTGACGCAGGCGCTGGCGGTGATGCACAGCGCCAACTGCTACCACCGCGACATCGCACCCGACAACATCATCCTGCTCGAAGGCTCTGGCCGGCCGGTGGTGCTCGACTTCGGCGCCGCGCGCCGCGTGATCACCGACAAGACGCAGGCGATCACCGTCATCCTGAAGCCGGGCTACGCGCCCATCGAGCAGTACGCCGAGATGCCCGACATGTCGCAGGGCGCGTGGACCGACGTCTACGCGCTCGCGGCGGTGATGCACGTGGCCGTGTGCGGACGCGCGCCGCCGCCTTCGGTGGCGCGGCTCCTGTCCGACAGCTACGTGCCGCTCGCGGGCAACGAGATCCTGCGCCAGCGCTACAGCCTGCGGCTCTTGCAGGCGATCGACGCGGGCCTGGGCGTGCGGCCCGAGTCGCGGCCGCAGTCGATGGCCGAGTTCCGCGCCGCGCTCGACCTGGAGGTGGGCCACAGCATCGCGCCGACGCCGCGCACCACGCCGCCGACATCCGGCGCGCGGAACAACAGCAGCAACGCCGACTTGCCGACGATGATCGGCCGGGGCAAGGCATCACCCGCGCCAGCACCCGCTCCGGGCACGGGTGCTGGCAGAAAGAACGGCAAGACCGTGGCCGCGATGGCCTCGGTGGCCGTGCTGGCCGCCGCTGCCGGTGGCGGCTGGTGGTGGTACCAGGGCCGCACCGCGGGCGCGGAAGGCGACAACGGCGGCAAGCAGGTCGCCGTCGCACCGCCGCCGCCGCCCGAACCGCGCGTGGTCCAGGCGTCACCGCCGCCACCACCTCCTCCCCCGCCGGCGCCCCGCACGCCGCTCGAATCGCTGCAGTCGCTGGCGGCGGGCGCGGCGCCGGGCTTCGACGTGACGGCCGCGCCCAAGAAGGCCGAGGTGTCGGTCGGCAAGGACAAGCTCGCCTTCGAGGTCCGCAGCAAGCGCGAGGGTTTCGTCTACGTGTTCCTGCTGTCCAGCGGCGGCGAGATGTTCCTGCTGTTCCCGAACCTGCTCGACAAGTACAACAAGATCACCGCCGGCAGCCCGCTCTCGCTGCCGCGCGCCTCGTGGCCGATGGATGCGGGCGGACCGGCCGGCACCAACCAGTTCGCGGTGCTCGTGAGCCAGCACGAGCGCGACTTCAGCGCCTCGGGGGTCCAGAACGACGGTGTGTTCCCGCAATTTCCGCTGCCCGTGCTGGCGGCGCTCGAAGCCAGCCGCGGCACAGGTCCGTCGCCTTTGCTGGGCAAACCGGTCTGCGCGCCCAACACCCCATGCAACGACGTCTACGGCGTCGCGAATTTCAAAATCGTCGAGAAGTAATCGTCTGCAGAGCGTTGGCCCGATGGGCCGTCTTTCCGGACAAGGAGGCTTTCATGTACACACCGTCGCCGATTTTCATTTCCGCCCTGCGCTGGGCTGCTGCTGCCGCAGCGGCCGTGCTTGCAGCGGGCTGCGCCAACACGCCACCGGCAGCCACCGCCGGCGCCGAAGCGGGTAGCAGCGCCACTGCCGGCACGGCGGCCAGTGCAGCGGCAGCCGCCACGACGCCGCCGCGTCCATCCACCGCCGGCTCGAGCACGGCCGGCCAGGCGCGCACCTTCTCGACCCAGCTGGCCACCTACACCTCGGTCAGCTTCGATGCCGTGCCCGGATGGGCGCGCGACGATTTCTCCGAGAGCTGGCCGGCCTTCCTTGGCAGCTGCAAGGTGCTGACCGGCCGCGGCGCCGAGTGGAAGGAGGTGTGCGCGCGGGCCCTCAGGATCGACAGCAGGAACAACACCGCCATCCGCGCCTTCTTCGAGCAGGAGTTCTCGGCCTACCAGATCCGCGACGACGACCGCAAGCCCGATGGCGTGGTCACCGGCTATTTCGAACCCGAGATCCCGGGCAGCCGGCAGTACGCGGCGCCGTTCATCTATCCGGTCTACGGCCAGCCCGAGGACATGTTGTTTGCCGATGCGCGCAAGCTGCCGGCCGGCAACGGCACGGTGGCGGCGCGGGTCGAAGGCCGCAACGTGGTGGTGCAGACCGGCCTCAGTACGCGCGACATGGGCGCGCCGGGACTCTACGCGCTCGATCTCTCGGCCCTCACGCGCGACACGCTCGACCGCAAGGTCCGCCTGCGCATCGAAGGCAAGCAGCTGCTGCCCTACTACACACGCGAAGAAATCGAAACCAAGGGTGCGCCCAATGCCAAGGTGCTGGCTTTCGTGAGCAGCGCCACCGCGCTCTACGAAATGCAGATCCAGGGTTCGGGCCGCATCAAGCTGGCCAGCGGCGACATCATCCGCGTGGCCTACGCCGAGCAGAACGGCCAGCCCTTCCGCCCCACGCTGGCACGGGCGGCCAATGGCAAGCCCCGCAGTCCGGTCAAGGTGCGCGGCTCGTCCATCGAACTGGAACTCGACGATGGCGACGACGAAGACGACGATGCCGGCAACTCCTCGACCGGCACCATCCGCACCCGCGGCTTCACGCTCGCGCGGCCCACGGCCAGCGGCGCGGTGCTGGTGCCGGGGCGGCGCACGGCCGGGCCGGTCATCGGTTCCGGCATCAAGGACCCGAGCTACGTGTTCTTCAAGGAGTCGCCTTCGCCCTCGGGCGGGCCGGTGGGCGCGTTCGGCGTGCCGCTGTCGGCGGGCCGCTCGATCGCGGTGGACCCGCGCAGCACGCCGCTGGGCTACCCGGTGTTCGTGTCGACCCGCGCGCCCGGCACCGGTGCGCCGATGCAGCGGCTGACCATCGCGCAGGACACCGGCGGCGCAATCCGCGGCGCGGTGCGGGCCGACTATTTCTTCGGCAACGGCCAGCAGGCCGCGACCAACGCGCGCCGCATGAAGGAGCGCGGCCAGCTCTGGATCCTGCTGCCGCGCGGCCTGGCCGTGGCCACGGCGGCGGTGTCCTCGGCCATCCGCACGCGCGGCGGCCCGGTGGGCGCCGGCCTGCCGCAATGCCTGGTGCCGACCGAAGGCGTGTGCGTGGACGACTAGTCATGTCTGCCCCCCGGCTTTTCACTCGCTGCGCTCCTGTAACTTCACCCCCCGAGGGGGAGGCGCGGCCCGCCTTGGGGCGGCCCGGCGGCGGCCGCTGACCCATGCAAGAAACGCTTTCGTCCGCGGAAAGCGTCGAGCTCGTCCGCCTCTGGCGGCGCCGGCAGACGCTGTCCCCCGGCGACATGGGCACCATGTACCGCATCGTGGGCGATGCGCTCGTGGCCTGCAACCCGCCCGAGCTCCAGGTGCTGGGCGAAGGCCGGCAGGAGCTGGTGGCGCAGTTCATCTACGTGAAGGTGCTGCGGCTCGATGCCGATCCCGACGAGGCCGACGAGCGCGCGGGCCACAGCGCGCCCTCCAGCGCCTTTGCGCTGTGCGCGTACTTCCGCCGTTACCTGATCGACTGCACGCGCGCGAGCGCGTTCCGGCGCAAGCTTTCGATCGGCGACCAGGTCAGCGAAGCGCAGATCGAAGATGCGCTGGGCGCCGGCGAAGACCTCGAGGGCTGCCTCGCGGAGCACGGGCTGAGCGCCGGCGCGGTGCAGCTGGCCGCGCGCGCCTTCATCGCCGAGCTGCCCGAGCCCGAGCGCATCCTGCTGTGCGAGGGCTTCGGCAGGGAGGCCGAGGGCGGCCTCTCGGGCATTGCCTCGCGCCACGCCATCGCCTCCTACCACTACCGCGCAGGCCGGCTGGGCCTGGTGCACAAGCGCGAGGGCCTCACCGCCGACTACGCCAAGACCCGCCTGGGCGGCTGGATCCAGCAGACGCTGGGCATTGCGATCGAGCCCGAGAACATGGCGGCGATCCTGCAGGTTTTCAAAATCCTCGGTGCTGAAGCGTCTTATGCCTGAAGACATAGCCATTCAGGAACAGACCGCCATGAATACCGAACTCTGGCCTCCCCTCAGCGTGATCCGAAGCGCGTTCCAGGCCGCGGGCGCCGCACCTGCGGCGCCCGGCGTGCCCGGCCAGGAAGCCGGCGTGGCCGTCATGGCGATGCCGGGCGCGGCACCTCATGCGGCGCAGCCGCGCGCGGTGCCCGATCTGCTGCTTCCGCTGACCGAATTGGCCCGGCGCCGAGAGGCTGTTGCCCAGCGCGCCTTCACGGCGCGCTGGGCGCCGGGCCGCCTCGTGAGCGTGGTGCACGAAGGCCGGTTGCTCGGCGTGCTGCTCGACCGCTGCATCCACGGCGATCTGTGGCAGGGCTGGATGGCCGCCGGCGAGGCCGACTGGGCCGGGCCTTTCGACGTGCTGCTCGAGCCCGACGACGAACCCTTCGAGCCGGCGTTCGGCCTGATCCAGGCCTGGAACGTGCTCACCCTCGAACCCAGCCCGCAGCTGTGCGCCCGCGTGCTCGGCGAGATTTCGGCCACCCGGCTGGCCGCGATCCGCGCGGTGCACGACGAGTGGGCCGCGCAGAAGGTGCTGCCCATCGCGCCCGAGCCGGGACGCATCGCGCTGCGCACCGTGGGCGGCGTGTTCTCGGTGCTGTCCGGCACGCCGCTCGGTGCGCAGGATCCGCGCGCCGACTATCAGGCGCTGTACCGCGCCGCCGGCCTGCAGCTGGGCTCGGCGCGGGTGCAGGCCCCCGGCGCAACGCCAGCCGCCGCACCCGCATCCCCGCGCGCCCGGCCGCAGGAGCGGCCCGAGGGCGGCTGGTGGGGCAGCATCCGGCGCTGGTTCGGTTCCGGCGGATGGATGCGTCCCGCGTTCGCGGTGCTGGCGCTGTTCGCGGTGGTGCAGAACGTCGGCCTGCTCGGCGGCCGCGGCGCGGAAGAAGACGATGTGCGCTTTCGCACCGTGCCCGCGGCGCCCGTTGCAGCGCAGGCCAACCTGGTCGTGCGCTGGAAGGACGACGTGCGCATCGACGAGGCCGACCGCCTGCTGCGCTCGATGCCGGCCGAGGTGGTCGGCGGGCCGGGGGCGAACGGCGTCTGGCGGCTGCGCGCGGCCGATCCGGTCGGCGGCCTCGCGGTGCTCGCGGCATCGCCACTGGTCGAGTCGGCCGGACCGGCTTCGGAGCGCCCATGACGTGCGCGGCGCGCCTGTCTTTCTCCCTCCCCCGCAGGGGGAGGGCAGGGGTGGGGGCAGGCGGCGTATCCACCGGGCGCTCTGCCTGCCCCCATCCCAGCCTTCCCCCGGAAGGAGAAGGAGCCATGCGATCGCGTTGTTTGCGGCTGCTGCTGTGGCTGGTGCTGCTGGTCTTCGGCAACGCCGCCTTCGCCGCCCAGCGTGCCCTGCTCGTTGGCGTCTCCGAACTCGTCAACCAGCCGCAGGCCCTGTGGCTGCAGGCGCCTCGCAACGACGTGATGCTGATGCGCGACGCACTGCAGAAGCAGGGCTTCGCAGCCGCCGACATCACCGTGCTCGCCGACGGCGTGAGCGGCTCGGTGCTGCCCGAATCGCAGGCCATCCACGATGCGCTCGGCCGGTTGCTCGCGCAATCGAGAAGCGGCGATTTCGTGTTCCTCTACTTTTCCGGCCACGGCACCCGCCTGCGCGACAGCAGCAAGCGCTACCAGGAGCCCGACGGCCTTTCGGAAAACTTCCTCGCACGCGATGTGCGCGGCACGCTCGGCAGCGACAACGTGCTCACGGGCGACCTGCGCGATGCCGATTTCGATGCCTGGATCCAGGCCTTCCTGGCACGCAACGTGTTCGTCGCCTCCGTCTTCGACACCTGCTCGGCGAACTCGATGACCCGCAGCAGCACGGCCGACAGCCCACTCATTGCCGAAGGGCCGGCCGACGACGAGGTGCGCTGGCGCGGCCTGCGCACCGGCCAGCTGGTCGGTGCGCCCGGTCCCGCCGCGCGCGTCGCCATGGCGCGGCCTGCCGCGGCCGAGCCGGTGCCGCGCGCGCGCTATGTCGCGCTCTTCGCCTCCGAGAGCCATCAGATCACGCCCGAGCTGCGCCTGCCGCGCAAGAGCCGCAATGCACGCCCGCAGGGCCTGCTGACCTGGGCCGTGGTCGAGGCGCTCGCGCGCAAGCCCGCCACCTGGCGCGACCTGTTCGACGGCGTGCTGGCCATCTACCCGCCGGTGATCGACGAACTCGCGCAACGCTTCCCCACGCGCGAGCTGCCATCGCCGGTGGCCGAGGGCAATCTCGATGCGCCGATCTTCGCCAACCGCGCGCAGGCCGTTTCGACGCGGCCGGTCTGGCGCGCGCAGCGCTCCGGCGACACGCTGGTCCTGCAGGCCGGCCAGCTCGACGGCCTGGTGGCGCAGCAGCCGCTGCGCGTGCTGGCCACGATGGAAGACGGCACGGTGCGCAGCGCCGAGGGCCAGCTCTCGCAGGCGTACACCGACAAGGCGCGCATGGCCGTGCCGCCCGCGCTGCGCGAGCTGTCCGGCGCCGCGCTCTGGAACATCACGCCGCTCGGCGAACCGGCGCCGGTCGCGCTGCGCGTGCGCGCGGAGCAGGGCCTGCCGCCCGGGCTGAGTCTCGAATACCCCGCCTCCATCATCGCCGTGGGCGAGACGGACGGTGCCGACGTGCGCTGGACCGGCACCCGGCTCGAAGTGCTCTCGCCCTCGCTCGGTGCGGGCGCAAGGCCTTTGCCGGCCGATTCCGCAGCGCCCCGCCGGCATCTCGAAATGCTGGCCCGGCTCAAGTGGCTCAACCAGCTCTACACCATCGCCAGGGATGCGCAGTTCGACGGCTTCGACGCAGTGTTCGAAGTGTGGAACGGCGATCGCCTGGTGCGCAGCGGCCCGGCCCAGCAGGCCGGCGCCAGGCTGCTGCCGCTGCGCAGCGGCGAGCGCGCCGTGCTCAACGTGCGCAACGCCACCGGGCGCTCGGTGGACCTCGTCGTCGTCGGCATCGACCCGCAGGGCGGCACGCGCCAGGTCTACCCCGAGGACCCGGGCGAGACCAACCGCTTCAAGCGCGGCACGCGCGACGCGCCCGCCGTCAAGCGCTTCGAATTGCCCTGGTTCAACGCCGAAGGCGGCCGGCTGCTGGTGCTGGCGGCGCCGGCGGCGCCCTACAGCGCGCCGCGCCTGTTCGGTGCGGGCGCGGTCGATGCGGTGGCGCAAGTGCGGGTGCGCGGCGCCCTGCAACAAGACAGCGAGCGGCAGACCTTTGCCGCGATGGTTCATTGGGCGGGCGAAGCTTCGTCCGCCAGGTAACGACAGACAACCGGATTTTTCTCAGGAGATCGACATGAGCTGGACATACGATGGAAAACTGGACCCCGACGAGGCCCTGCGCCTGCTCGACTACCTGTCGGGCGAATCGGGCAACGACTTCGCGATGATGATCGAGAGCAAGGGCTCGCCGATCGAAGGGGAGTCCAAGCGCACGTACGAAGACGGCAAGCAGCGCATGGACATCGGCGGCTATTCGTACAAGTCGGACGTCGTCATTCCGCCCGGCTCCAGCAAGGGCAAGCTGCGCAACTACTCCTTCATAGTGATCCGCGACTGCGATGCGGCCACGGCCTCCATCGCCAGCCTGCTGAAGAGCCAGGACAGCGACCTGAAGGTGACCATCTCGGTCTTCAAGGCCGGCGGCGACAGTTCCAAGGACCAGCAGTCGCACCTCGAATTCGTGCTCGAAGGTGCGCGCGTGAACTGCCACGCCATCGTCACGGGCGGCACGCCCAAGCGCCCCTGCGACCTGATCTTCTTCGACTACACGAAGCTGGAGATCCGTTCGGCGCCGCAGCAGCAGACGGGCGCGCGAGGTGCCGTTCGCACCTGCACCTTTGCGGGGAACTGACATGGCCACCTCTGCCGAACTCCTCAAGTCCGCCGACCCCGTCGCCGCGCTCAAGGCCCTCAGCGACGAGGTCCGCGCCAAGCCCGCCGACAGCAAGCACCGCGTCTTCATGGCGCAGCTGCTGTGCGTGCTGGGTCAATGGGAACGCGCGCTCAACCAGCTCACCGTCGCGGCCGAGCTCGATGCGCTCGCCGTTCCCATGAAGCAGGTGTACGGCGACGCCGTGCGCTGCGAAGGCCTGCGCGCCGAGGTGTTTGCCGGCACGCGCACGCCCATGGTCTTCGGCCAGCCCGACGAATGGCTGGCGCTGCTCATCGAATCGCTGCTGCGCCAGGGCCGCGGCGAGAGCGAGCTGGCCGAGGACCTTCGCCAGCGGGCCTTCGACGGTGCACCCGCCATCGCCGGCACCATCGACGGCGCGCCCTTCGAATGGCTGGCCGATGCCGACATGCGCCTGGGCCCCGTGCTCGAAGCCTTCGTCAACGGCAAGTACTACTGGATTCCCTACGCCCGGCTCGCGCACATCAAGATCGATCCGCCCGAGGACCTGCGCGACTGCGTCTGGATGCCCGCGCACCTGCAGTTCGAGAACGGCGGCGAAACGCTGGCGCTCATTCCCACCCGCTACGAAGGCACCGAGAAGAGCGAAGACGGCGAGCTGCTTCTCGCGCGCAAGACCGAGTGGCGCGAACTGCGGCCCGAGGTCTGGGCCGGCTGCGGCCAGCGCGTGCTCGGCAGCGACGCCGGCGAGTACGCGCTCATGGACGTGCGCGAGATCCTCTTCGAAAGCCAGGGCGCATAGCCATGGCCGAACTCACCGCCCAGGAACGCCTGCAGCCGTCGCTGCTCGACCGCCTGGTCGACGACGCGCCCAGCGAAAAGCGCGAGAGCGACGAGAGGCGCACGCTCACCAAGCAGGCGCTGCGCTCGGCCGTGCTGCGCGACCTGAGCTGGCTCTTCAACGCCACCGGCTTCGGGCTTGCCATGGACGACAAGCAATACCCGAACGCCGCACGCTCGGTCATCAACTACGGATTGCCTATGCTGTCTGGCCAGTTCACCTCGTCGGTGCAGCGTGTCAGCATGGAACAGGCTTTGAAGAACGCAATCCTGCAGTTCGAGCCGCGCATTTTGTCCCGCACTCTCGAAGTTGAACTCGTCATGGAAGGCTCGGCACTCGACTCGCACAACAGCATCGGCCTGCAGATCCGCGGCATGCTGTGGGCGCAGCCCGTGCCGCTCGAGTTCCTGATGCGAAGCCGTGTAGACCTGGAAGAAGGACGCATCGAGATCGTGGACATGGCGCAAAACCCAAGGTAAGTCCGACATGGACCCTCGGCTGCTGAACCTGTATGAACAGGAACTGCGCTATTTCCGCGAGAGCTCCTCGGAGTTCGCGCGCGCCTTTCCGAAGATCGCGCACCGCCTGGGCATCGAAGGCCAGGAGGTCGCCGATCCGTACGTCGAGCGGCTGATCGAGGCCACGGCCTTCCTGTCGGCGCGCGTCAACCTCAAGCTCGATGCCGAATACCCGCGTTTCACGGGCCACCTGCTCGACATCGTCTATCCGAATTTCCTCGCGCCCACGCCGGCGATGGCGGTCGTCTCCTTCTCGCCCGATCTCGACGACGCCAACCTCGCGACCGGTCCCAGGCTGCCGCGCGGCGCCGGGCTGCGCGCGCGGCAGGCCGTGGGGCAGAACACGCATTGCGAGTTCCGCACCTCGAGCGCGCTGCGCATCTGGCCGATCGAGATCCAGCGCGCCCAGTACTTCACCTATGCGCCCGACCTGCCGCTCGGAACGCACCCCCAGTCCCGTGCCATCCGCGGCGGCCTGCGCATTGCGCTGCATGCGACGGCGGGGCTCAACTTCAGCCAGATCGCGCTCGACGACCTGGTGCTGCATCTCGGCGGCGCCGAAGACGTGGCATGGCAGTTGCAGGAGTGCGCGCTGGGCCAGCCCATCGGCGTGATGGTGCGGCCGCTGTCGCCCACCGGCGCGCTGCAGGGCGCGGCGCAGAGCCTGCCGGCCACGGCGATCCAGCCCGTCGGCTTCGAGGACGATGAAGCGCTGCTGCCGGTCACGGCCACCGGCTTCTCGGGCTTCCGCCTGCTGCAGGAGTACTTCGCGTTTCCACAGCGCTTCCAGTTCCTGCGTATCGCGGGGCTGCAATCGGTGCTCGCGGCGATGCCGGTCGCCGAGGTCGAGCTCGTGCTGCTGTTCTCGCGCGGCGATGCGGCACTCGAAAAACTGGTGAGCGCCGACAACGTGCAGCTGCACTGCGTGCCGGTGGTCAATCTGTTCAACAAGCGGCTCGACCGTGTGCCGCTGACCGAAGGCGTGAGCCAGTTCCACCTGGTGCCCGACCGCACGCGGCCGCAGGATTTCGAGGTGCACACCGTTACCGAGGTCATCGGCCACGGCGCGCCCGGCGTCGATGCATCGGCGGCCGAACAGGTGTTTCGCCCTTTCTATTCGGCCTTCCATGGCACGCGGCACAGCCACCCGGCCTACTTCACGACCACCCGCGAGCCGCGGATGCTGTCGGTGCGCCAGCGCACCGAGGGCCATCGCAGCAGCCACATCGGCTCCGAGGTCTACATGCAGATCGTCGATCCGCAGCAGGCGCCGTACGCCGCCACGCTGCGGCAGCTCGCGGTGGCCGCGCTGTGCACCAACCGCGACCTGCCGCTCCTGATGCCGCTGGGGCGCGACAACGACTTCGATTGCGTCGACTCCTTCCCCGTGCAGCGGGTGCGCATGGTTCGCGGTCCTTCGCGGCCGGTGTCGCCGGTGGTGAGCCAGGGGCTGGGCTGGCGGGTGGTCGATCACCTTGCGCTCAACTACCTGTCGATCTCCGACAGCACGCCGGAGCAGGGCGCTGCCGCATTGCGCGAAACGCTGATGCTCTACGCCACGCATGCCGACGAGATGCGCCAGGGCCAGGTGCGCGGGCTGCTCTCGGTGAGAGCCAAGCCCGTGGCGCGCCGCCTGCCGCTCAAGGGACCGATCGCCTTCGGGCGCGGGCTCGAAGTGACGCTCGAGGTCGACAAGGACGCATTCCACGGCCACAGCGTGTTCCTGTTCGGCGCGGTGATGGCGCGCTTTCTCGCGCGCCACGTGGAGGTCAACCATTTCGTCGAGACCGTGCTGCGCGTGGCGGGCAAGGGCGAGACCATGCGATGGAGGCCGCTATGCGGGACCCGGCAGATTCTGTGAGCGCCGCCCGGCCGCCCGAAGGCGCTCGCCCCCTCGCTCGCGAGGGGGGAGGCGAAGTCCGCGAAGCGGCGAGCCCGGGGGAGTCAGTCAACACGCGTGTCGACAACGCGCTGCGCGGGTGGTCGGCGGAGCCGTGGTCCTACGACTATTTCGCGGTGCTGCGCCGGCTGGAATCGGTGGCCGCGACCACGCCGCGCTGGGGCCGCGCATTGCTGCCGAGCGCGGAGCCGGTGCGCGTGGGGCAGGAGCCGTCGCTGTCGTTCGCGCCGGCCAGCTTCAGCCGCTTCGAACCGGCAAGCGCCCACTCGCCGCCGCGCCTGCGCCAGCATTTCTTCAGCTACGTCGGGCCCAACGGTCCTCTGCCGGTTCACCTGAGCGACTTCATCCGCGAGCGCAGCCTGAACCATGGCGACCCGACCTGGCTGGCCTTTCTCGACAGCTTTCTGCACCGCTTCTCGCTGCACTTCTATCGCGCGTGGGCGCAGGCGCGGCCCGCAGTGGCGCTCGACCGGCCGGGCGAGGACCGCTTCCGCCTGCAGGTCGGCGCGTTCGTGGGCATCGGCACGCCGGGGCGCATCGAGCGCGACGAGGTGCACGACGATGCCCGCCTTCATTTCTCGGGCTGGCTCGCGCGCCGCGTGCACAACGCCGAGAGCGTGGAGTCGGTGCTGTGCAGTTACTTCGGCGTGCCGGTGGCGCTGGAGCGCTGGGTCGGCCACTGGATGAGCCTGCCCGCCGGCGAGCTCACGCGGCTGGGGCAGGGCGAGAGTTCGCGCTCGATGGGCATGGGCGCGATGCTCGGCACGCGTGCGTGGGACCGGCAGCACCGCGTGCGCCTGCACATCGGCCCGCTCACGCTCGCGCAGTACCGCATGTTCCTGCCGATCGGCAACGCGAGGCCGGTGCTGCAGCGCTGGATGCAGCAGTTGCTCGGGGACGAACTCGAATGGGACGCCGAGCTGGTGCTCGAGACGACGCAGGTGCCCGTTACGCGCCTCGGCAAGGCGAAGGGCAACGCGCCGCGCCTGGGCTGGGTCTCCTGGCTCGGCCAGCGCACGCGCGCGAAGGACGCGGCGGACGTGCGCATCGGCAACAGCTCGATGACCGCCCGTACCGCCCAGGCCACTGTGGGAGCCGCCGCATGACCACGACGCCCGCGTACCCGGACACGTTGACGCACGCGGCCGCGCTGGCGCAAGCCGCGGCCCTGATCAAGGCGCAGAAGCTGGACGCGGCGGGTGAATTGCTCGTCCGCATTCTGGAGGTCGCGCCGGCCGACCCCGACGCGCTGCACTACCAGGGCCTGCTGCGCCATGCGCAAGGCCGCAGCAACGAGAGCATCGCGTTGATCGGACGGTCGCTCACGCTGCAACCCGCGCAGAGCGGTGCCTGGAACAACCTGGGCAACCTGCTGGTCGAGACCGGCCGCATCGACGACGCAATGCGCGCCTACGGCAACAGCGTCTCCTTCGCGAAAGGAGGCGACGAAGGCGCCGATGCCTTGAGCAACATCGCGTCGCTCGAACGCCGCAAGGGCCACTGGCAAGCCGCCGAGCGCGTCAGCCGCCGGGCGATCGAACTGCGGCCGGAATTCAGCGAGGCCTGGTACAACCTGTCGATCGCACTGATGGAGCAGGGGCGCATCCATGAGAGCGTCATCGCCAACAGCCGTGCGGTGTTGCTGCAGCCGCGCAACCTGAGCGCCCGCTCGCAGGTGATTCGCGCGCTGGAACTGCTCGGCGAGAGCGAGCAGGCCGTCGGCATGTACCGGGAGTGGCTGGCAGAAGATCCAGGCAATCCCGTGGTCACGCATCTGCTGGCCGCCTGCGAGGGACATGCGCCCGCGCGCGCCAGCGACGGCTATGTGGAAACCGTGTTCGACAGCTACGCCGGAAGCTTCGACGCGAGTCTGGAGAAGCTGCACTACCGCGCGCCCGAGCTGGTGGCGCACGCGGTGCAGGAAATGCATGGCGCGCCGGCCGAGAGTCTGGCCGTGGTCGATGCCGGCTGCGGCACCGGACTCTGCGCCCCGCTGCTGCGGCCTTGGGCCGCGCACCTGGCCGGCTGCGACCTGTCGGTCGGCATGCTGCAGCGCGCGCAGCAGCGCGGCGGCTACGACGTGCTGCACAAGGCCGAGCTCACCCACTACCTGCATACCCAGCCCGGCCGGTTCGACCTGGTGATATCGGCTGACACGCTGTGCTACTTCGGCGACCTGCGCGAGGTGCTGGCGGCCGCCGCGCGCGCGCTGCGTCCCGAAGGCGGGGTGGTGTTCACGGTCGAGGCCATGCCCGGGGGCCAGGACGACTTCAGGCTCGAAGGCAGCGGCCGCTACCGCCATGCGGCTGCGCATGTCGAGGCCCGTCTTGCGGCTGCCGGTTTCGGTGCCGTGCGCATCGAGCCGATCGTTCCGCGCCGCGAAGCGGGGCAGGACGTGCAGGGTTGGCTGGCCAGCGCAAGGCTTTCTGCGCATTGACGCCCGGCACGGGTCGCAGAACTTCGAATTTTCCGGCATGAATCGTCTTCAACAGATACGGAGTCTTCCATGAGTGAAATCAGTCGCACCGCCCTTTTCGGCAAGCTCAACTCGCTGGCCTACAAGGCCATCGAAGGCGCCACGGTGTTCTGCAAGATGCGGGGCAATCCGTACGTGGAACTGGAGCACTGGTTCGCCCAGCTGCTGCAGGCGCAAGACTCCGACCTGCATCGCGTGATCCAGCACTACGGCCTCGACGTCTCCGTGATCGCCAAGGACATGACGGCCGCACTCGACCGCCTGCCACGCGGCGCCACCGCCATCAGCGACTTCTCCCCGCACATCGAGAACGCCATCGAACGCGCCTGGACCTATGCCACGCTGCAGTTCGGCGAGGCGCAGGTGCGCACCGGCTACATCCTGGTGGGCATGCTGAAGACGCAGAGCCTGCGCAATCCGCTGTTCGGCCTGTCCAGGCAGTTCGAGAAGATCAAGGTCGAGGACCTGGCCGACAACTTCGTGAAGATTTGCGACGCCTCGCCCGAATCGCAGATGCGCGCGCAGGACGGCACCGGCATGGGCAGCGGCGCACCGGGCGAAGACTCGGGCGCCATGGCACCCGCCGCCATGGGCAAGGGCGATGCGCTCAAGAAGTTCGCGGTCGACCTCACCGAGAAGGCCAGGAAGGGCGAGATGGACCCGATCACCGGGCGCGACGAGGAGATCCGCCAGATCGTCGACATCCTGATGCGCCGCCGCCAGAACAATCCGCTGCTGACGGGCGAGGCCGGCGTCGGCAAGACGGCCGTGGTCGAAGGTTTCGCGCAGCGGCTCGCACGCGGCGACGTGCCGCCGCAGCTGAAGGACGTGAAGCTGCTCACGCTCGACATCGGCCTGCTGCAGGCCGGCGCCAGCATGAAGGGCGAGTTCGAGCAGCGCCTGCGCCAGGTGATCGACGAGGTGCAGAGCTCGCCGACGCCCATCATTCTCTTCATCGACGAGATCCACACGCTCGTGGGTGCGGGCGGCGCGGCCGGCACCGGCGATGCGGCCAACCTGCTGAAGCCGGCGCTGGCGCGCGGCAACCTGCGCACCATCGGCGCCACCACCTGGGCCGAGTACAAGAAGTACATCGAGAAAGACCCGGCGCTGACAAGGCGCTTCCAGGTCGTGCAGGTGCCCGAGCCCGACGAGGTGAAGGCCATCCTGATGCTGCGCGGCGTGGCCAGCGTGCTCGAGAAGCACCACCGCGTGCAGCTGCTCGACGAGGCCATCGAGGCGGCCGTGAAGCTGAGCCACCGCTACATTCCCGCGCGCCAATTGCCCGACAAGGCCGTGAGCCTGCTCGACACGGCGTGCGCGCGCGTGGCCGTGTCGCAGCACGCCACGCCGCCCGAGGTGGAGGACTGCATGCGCCGCATCGAGGGGCTCACGGTCGAGCAGGAGATCATCGGCCGCGAGGAAGCCATCGGCATCGACGTGACCAAGCGCGCGGTGCAGGTGGCGGCGCTGCTGCTGGAATCGAATGGGCAGCTGGAAACGCTCAACGCCCGCTGGAAGGAAGAGAAGGGGCTGGTCGATCGGTTGCTCGAATTGCGTGCGAAGCTGCGGGCGGGGAACAAGCCGGTGGATGCGGCGTCCACCGAGGGTGAGGCGAAGGCCGACGTGCCCCCACCCCAACCCTCTCCCGGCGGGGGAGGGAGCGAAGACCGGGCCGCGCTGCTCGAAGAGCTGCATGCGCTGCAGGCCAAGATCCATGCGGTGCAGGGCGAATCGCCGCTGATCCTGCCTTCGGTCGACGAGCAGGCCGTGGCCTCGGTGGTGGCCGACTGGACCGGCATTCCCGTCGGCCGCATGGTCAAGAACGAAGTCGAGGCGGTGCTCAAGCTCGCCGACACGCTCAACCAGCGCGTCATCGGCCAGAAGCACGGCCTGGAGATGATCGCGCGGCGCATTCAAACGTCTCGCGCGCGGCTGGACAACCCGCAAAAGCCGATCGGCGTGTTCATGCTGTGCGGCACCTCGGGCGTGGGCAAGACCGAGACCGCACTGGCACTGGCCGAGGCCCTGTACGGCGGCGAGCAGAACATCATCACCATCAACATGAGCGAATTCCAGGAGGCGCATACCGTCTCCACGCTCAAGGGCGCGCCGCCAGGCTACGTGGGCTACGGCGAAGGCGGCATCCTGACCGAGGCCGTGCGCCGCCGGCCCTACAGCGTGGTGCTGCTCGACGAGGTCGAGAAAGCCCACCCCGACGTGCACGAGATCTTCTTCCAGGTGTTCGACAAGGGCTGGATGGAAGACGGCGAGGGCCGCATGATCGATTTCAAGAACACGATCATCCTGCTCACCACCAACGCCGGCAGCGAGCTCGTGATGAGCATGTGCCGCGACCCCGAGCTGCTGCCCGATTCGAACGCACTGGCCGATGCGCTGAAGGCGCCGCTCATGAAAGTGTTCCCACCTGCGCTGCTGGGCCGCATCGTCACCATTCCCTACTACCCGCTCTCGCCGGACATGATGAAGAAGATCGTGCGGCTGCAGCTGGGCCGCATCAAGAAGCGCGTGGAGACCAACCACGGCGTGCCCTTCGAGTACAGCGACGCGGTGGTCGACCAGGTGGTTGCGCGCTGCCAGGATCCGGAGTCGGGCGGGCGCGTGATCGACGCGATCCTGACCAACACGGTGCTGCCAACGATTTCTGTCGAGTACCTGCAGCGGCTGGCCTCGGGCGGCGAGATCCGCCGCGTCGCGCTGGATGTGAAGGATGCCGACTTCACCTACGCATTCGACTGAGCAACTGCGCATCAAGAGTAAAAAAATGGCCGATCACGAGTTCCGCATAGAGACAGATTCACCCGCCAAGGACGACCTGATGTTCTGGCGCATCGTGGGCCACGAGGCGCTGGCGCGCCCGTCGGCCTACGAGCTCACGGTGCTGTCGAAGAACAAGGCGCTCGATGCCAAGGACATTCTCGGCCGTGCCTTCGACGTGGTCATCCAGTTCCAGGACAAGGACGGCGGCATGCACGAGCGCCACTGCCAGGGCCACGCGGTGCGCTTCGTGCGCGCGGGGCATGTGGGCCGGCACTTCGAATACCGCATCACGCTGCGCTCCTGGTTCTGGCTGCTCACCAAGCGCACCAACTCGCGCATCCTGCAGGACAAGAAGGTGCTCGAAGTGCTCGATGCGGTGTTCGAAGACAGCCCGATCAAGCGCTTCAAGAAGACCAAGGCCGGCAACGTCATCGGCACCCATACGCCCCGGCGCTACTGCGTGCAGCATCAGGAGAACGACTACCAGTTTCTCTCGCGCCTGCTCGAGGACGAAGGCATCTACTACTGGTTCGATTCGCACGATGCGCCCGGCACCATGCACCTGTCGGACGCCAGCGACCTGGCGCACGACAAGCTGCCGGTGGAAGGCACGCTGCGCTATGCGGCCAGCGATGCGAGCGAGGCGCGCTACAACGAGATCTCGCGCTGGGTGAGTTCGCGCCAGTTCGACACCGGCAAGCAGGCCTCGCGCGACAGCGACTTCAAGGCGATCAAGAAGAAGCTGGGTGCCGTCATCGATGCGAAGGACGACCACGAGCTGGCCGACTTCGAGGAGTTCGAGTTTCCCGGCGGCTACTTCACCGGAGAGGATGGAGACAATCGCACCAAGCTGCGCGGCGACGAGCTCAACGCCCGCCGCGACCGCCACTGGGCGCTGACCACCTGGCCCGACGTGACGGCCGGGCGCAGCTTCAAGTTCGAGGGCGATCCCGACGGCACGCGCGACGGCGACTACGTCATCGCGGCCTGCACCTTCATGGCCAGCCACCCCGGCTATGAAAGCGTGGGCGCCGGCACAGCCGTTCCGCAGGACCTGCGCACGGCGTTGGCCGGCGTGCTGCGCGACGATGCGGTGAACGCCGACACGCTGCAGGTTCTGGAAGACCTGATCGCCAGCACGCCGATGCTCAGCACCTCGCAGCCGGGCACCAGCGCCTTCCTGATCACCGCGATCCCGATGGAGCGCGCCTATCGTCCGCCGCGCCTCACGCCGCGCGTGACCATGCCCGGGCCGCAGACGGCCATCGTGGTCGGCCCCGCGGGCGACGAGCTGCACGTGGACGACCATGGCCGCGTCAAGGTGCACTTCCACTGGGACCGCTACGACGAGAGCAACGAGAAGTCGACCTGCTGGGTGCGCGTGTCGCAGCCCTGGGGCGGCAAGGGCTGGGGCGGGTATTTCATTCCACGCATCGGCCAGGAGGTGATCGTCGACTTCCTGAACGGCGACCCTGACCGCCCGATCATCGTGGGCCGCGTCTACAACGACGATCAGCCCATTCCCTACAAGTCGCCCACGCAGAGCGGCTTCAAGACCCGCTCCACGCCAGGCGGTGGTCCCGCGAACTACAACGAGATCATGTTCGAGGACAAGAAGGGGGAGGAGAACATCAACATCCACGCCGAGCTGGACATGAGCCGCAGTGTGGAGCGCGACGACTCGACGACGGTGGACAGGGATCAGTCGGTGACCGTCAAGCGCGACCAGACCCTGCACGTCGACCGCGACCGCAAGAGCACGGTGACGCGCAACGAGACCACCATGGTGGTGGTGGACCAGAAGAACACGGTCAAGGGCAACCAGAACAACCAGGTGGTGGGCAACCGCGACACCTTCATCGACAGCAACGACATGCTGAAGGTGACGGGCACCGGCACCCACGAGGTGGTCGGCGCGCGCAGCGATATCTCGCGCGCCGGCGAGACGCGCACCGTGACCGGCGACCAGACGATCAACGTGAGCGGCAACGTGACCTACAAGGCCGCGAAGATGAGCTTCGAGGCCGGCCACATCGACTGGATGGTTACCGGCTCCAGCTCCAAGTACATCACCGTGCCCACCGGCCCGCTGGCCCTGATGGCCAACAAGATCAAGCTGATGAGCAACACCGGCATCGAGTTGATGGCGGTGGGGAGCATCGACCAGACGTCCGTGGGCTCCAACACCACCGTTCTCGGGCCCAATACCAGCGGCTACATCGGCAACAACTCCGAGGCGAACCTGGGCATCACGAGCTCCACCTTCATGGGGCTGAGCATCGAGAACGCGGTGTCGTTGGCGATGAGCAACTTCATCGGCGTGTCGATCGAGAACGCGCTGGCCGTCAAGCTCATCAACTGCGCGGCACCGGAGATCAAGGCCATCTCCACCGCCGACGTGAACCTGACGCCGCTGAAGGTCATCAGCCCGGGCGGCGCCGGCGGACCCGCCTATGCCGCCGCGGTGGCTGGCGTCATAGGCCTGGTAGCCGGCGTAGGCACCGGGATCAAGGGCATCGGCGACACGCTGACGCAGTATGAGCAGGCGGCCGGCAAGCTGGAGGACGCTGCAGCCGAGGCGGAACAGGCGGACTTGCCGGGGCTGGCAGGCCGGCTCTCGCAGCTGGCGAGGATCACGCGCGACAGGCGCTCGCAGGGCGCGGCGGCGGCGTACACAGGTGCGGCCGGGGCGTTCATTCCGATCACCTTGCCGTTGACACTGGCCATGGGCGCGCTGGGAGCGGCCGCCGCCGCCACCGACGACCACGGTGCCGAAGCGCTGGGCGAGAGAAGCCCCACCAACGCGGACGGAACGAGTACCAGCAGCTACCGCGAGAGGGGAACGCCCTGGACACCGCCCACCGGTTCGGGCTCCGGTGGTGGCTCCGGCAGCGGTTCGTAGGCACGAAAGCAGCACACGGTCATGCAGATCCTCAAACCCCAGGCGCTCGGCCTGTCGACGCGCCCCATCGAATTTCGCAAGCGCTTCGGCCTGAGCATCAGCGCCTGCCTGCACCTGCCGTTCGCCCAGGCGGAGCGCGGTACGGTCTGGGCCGAGCAATCGATGTGGTCCTTCCTGGCCAAGGAAATGGCCCAGCCGCTGATCGACGAAGGCGTGGCCAAGCTCACGCCGGAGTTCCTGGTGCATGGCAAGGCGTTTCCGCCTCCGGGCCAACCTGCCGGCTGTGCCGTGCGGGCGCGATTCGGCACGCGAGAGAAGACACTCCTGGTGCTGGGAGACCGCTACTGGGATGGCGCCAACCCGAGCGAGGCCCGGCCCTTCGAGGAAATGCCTGTCGACTGGTCCAGGGCCTATGGCGGAGCGGACTTTCCTCTCAACCCCGGCGGACGCGGCCGGGAGAGAGTCGAAGGCATGGCCTGGCTGCCCAACATCGAACTGCCGCATGACCGCCTGCTGCGGCCCGACCAGGCCATCACGCCGGCGGGCATGGGCGCGCTGGACGTGATGCATCCGCAGCGCGTGCAGTATCGCGGAACCTACGATGCCGACTACCTGAAGCTGCACGCGCCGGGGTTCGCGCCGGACGCCGACTGGCGCTACTTCAACCTGGCGCCGCCCGACCAGTGGATGGATGCGCCGCTTGCCGGTGACGAGCCGTTCTCGTTCGAGAACATGCATCCGCAGAAGCGGTCGATCGAGGGTCGCCTGCCGGGCCTGAAGGCGCGGGTCTTCGTCGGCTACGCGATGGCCGCCGGCGAGCCCAAGGTACGCGAAGTGCCGCTGCGCCTTACGACGGTGTGGTTCTTTCCGCATGCGGAGCGCTGCATCGCGATCTTCCAGGGCCTGGCCGAGGTCGGCACCGACGACGGCTCCGACGTGGTCAGCCTCCTGGGCGCGGTCGAGCGCGTGGGCGAGCCGCGATCCGATGCGCACTACCTGGAGGCCAGGGCGAAACGTGCGGACCCGGAGATGGGCGCGGTCTACTCGATCATCGACAGCGATCTTCTGCCCGAGGGCATCGACACCGCGGATCCCGATGTGGAGGCCGCGAAGGAGCCTTTCGCCATCGACGGCCTGCAGGCCGAGACGCAGCGGTACAGGGCAGAGCTCGACGTGGAGATCGCGCGTGAGAAGGCCATTGCCATGGGCCAGGACCCCGACGCGCTGGGCATCCGCATGCCGGCGCGCGAAACCGTGCCTACCGGCGACGCATTGCCGGCCTACCTGGCCAAGCAGATGAAGGAAGCCAAGGCGCAGCAGTGGGCGGCGGTCGAGGTGGCGGTCACCGCGATCGAGAAAGCACTGGCCATGGCAGACGAGAAGAAGGTAGACGTGGCCGCGCTGCAGCACCGCGGGCCGCCCCTGTACAACGCCGAGCGCCAGCTGGCCGAGATGCAGGCGCGGGCCAACGCAACGAGCAAGGCGATCGACCTCGGGTCCTTCTATCCGAAGCTGTGCCGCATCGAGGAGGCGCACCGCGTGGGCTATCTGCAGTCCGCGCACACGCAGCCGCCGGCGTTTGCGATGCCGCAGGAAGAGGCGCAGCGCCTGCGTGCGGAAATCGGACGCGCGCGTTCTCTCGGCATCCTGTTCTTCGCGGAGATCGACCTGACGGGCGCCGACCTGTCGGGGCTCGATCTGCGCGACATGAACTTCGAAGGCGCATGGCTCGAGAGCGCGAACCTCGCGGGCTCCAATCTCTCGGGCGCCGACTTCTCGAGGGCGGTGCTGGCACATGCCAATCTCGAGGGAGTCATCGCGATAGGCACGAAGTTCGCTAGGGCCAATCTGGGCAGAGCCCGGTTCGCGGGCGGCGTGTTCGACGAATCCGATTTCTCCGAGACGATGCTGATGCATTGCGCCTTCGCGGATACCCAGATGCGGCGGGCCAACTTCGCCAAGGCCAATCTGCTCGAGACGACTTGGGGAAACGCCGACTGGAGTGCGGCGAAGCTCTCGGGCCAGGTCTTTCACAAGCTCGACCTGAGCGGCATGCGGTGGCCCGAGGCCGACCTGTCGGCATGCTGCTTCCTGGAGTCGCAGCTCCCGGGCGTCGACATGCAAGGCGCCACGCTGGCGAGCGCAACCTTCGTGACCTGCAACCTGGAGGGCGCCAGGCTGATGGGCGCGCACTGCACGGGGGCCGTCTTCGTCAAGGGATCGAGCCTTGCGGGGGCAGACATGAGCCAGGCCGACCTGCGCAACTTCAACATCGGGGCCGGCGACCTGCGCGGTGCAAAGCTGGTGCGCGCATTGCTGGATGGCGCCAATCTCTGCGAAGCCCGGCTCGACGAGGTCGATCTGCGGCTCGCGAGCGCCAAGGGCGCCCTGCTGCGCAAGGCCAGCTGTGCCCGCGCCTTGCTGTCGGGCGTGAACTTCAGCGACGCCATCTTCCAGTCGGCCGACCTGCGCGGCGCCGACCTTCGCCGCAGCAACCTGTTCGGCGCCGATCTCAGCCGCGTGCGGCTGGACGGATCGACCAGCTTTGACGGCGCCCTGCTCCAGCGCGCGCGCACCTGGCCGCGCCTGAGCCCAGAACAGCAGGCGGCCGCATGACGCCCAGGCTGCTGGCATTGGCAGTGTGCATGGGCGAGACAGTCGAAGGGCGCGATCTCGCCAAGGGCAGGTATGCCGGCCTCACGCTGGGCGGCGGCATCTTCTCGAACACGCGTCTGGCCGAAGCCGACCTTCGCGGTGCCGATCTGCGCGAGACCGTGTTCGAGCGATGCGACCTGCGCGGTGTGATCGCTTCGGGTGCGAACCTGCGCAAGGCCGTCTTCAACCAGTGTCTGCTGGACCACGCGGACCTGCGCGGATGCAACCTGCATGGTGCGGTGTTCAGCGAGTGCGACATGGCACATGCCCAGCTCACCGATGCTTCGCTGTCGATGGCCACGGTGTCGCGCTGCAAGCTGGATCACGCGGGGCTGCGTGGGGCGCATTTCGGTTCCGCGGTGATCACCGGTTCGAGCCTTCTGGACGTGTGCGCGGACGACACCCATTGGCCTTACACCACCATGGAGGCCTGCGACCTGACGCATCTGACCTGGCATGGTGCCCGGATGCTGCGCAACGTGTTCTTCAAGACATCGCTGAAGGGCAAGTCGTTCGCCGGGCTCGAACTCGAGGGCTGCCAGTTCACCGGCTCCGATCTTTCTGGTGCGGACTTCAGCGGCATCGTCTTGCGACAGTGCAACTTTCAGGGCGCCACCCTCGACGGCGCGAAATTCACCAAGGCGGTGGCGCCGTCGACGATCTTCTGCCATGCCGTCGGTGAAGGCGTCGACTTCTCCGGCGCACGTCTGCGACAGGCGCTCTTTACCGGCGCTGCGTTGCCGGGCGCCCGTTTTTCCGACTGCGATCTGCACCAGACGCATTTCGCTGGCGCGAAGCTGCGCGGCGCCGACTTCACCGGCGCAGATCTGACCTATGCCGACTTCCGGCACGCCGACCTCGGCGACGCCGACCTGCGCCGCTCCCGACTCATGCGCACCGTGCTGCACGGCGCCAATACCGAGAACGCGCAGATGACCGACCGCGCGAGCGCCATCGAGTCCGACCCGGAACTGGCCGCAGCCGAACGCTGGCAGCCGTTGCTCGCCTAAACGGCGCCCGGATGACCATCAGAAACGAAAGGATTGCAGAGATGAACTCGACGATGCCTCCCCCTCGGTCTTCGACCGCGACCGCGACCGCGACCGCCCGCTCGCGGAAGCGGCGTGCGGCTCCGCCCATCGGCGGCACCTGGTGCGTGGGCATCCTGGCCTTCGACGCCGAGGGGCGGCCGCGAGTGAACAGTGGCGGCCAGCAGCTGCGCGCCACGCGCGCGGCCAGTTGCCTGCTCGAACCGGCCGCGGGCGACAGCGTCGCATGCCTGTGCATTGCGCCGGACGAAGTTTGGATCACCGCGGTGCTGCAGCGCGAGGAGGGCACGCCCAACGTGCTGCGCTGCGGAGACGGGCTGCGCATTGCCGTGGACGGCGGATCGCTCGAACTCGATGCGAAGCGCGTCGGTGTCAGCTCCGACGCACTGGATGTGTCCACCCGCCAGGTCACCGTGTCCACCGAAACCGCGGAGGTCGTCGGCCGCGAGTTGAGCTTCATCGGAACCCGCATCCGGATCGTCGGCGCGATGCTGTCGTCGGTGATGGATCGAGTCCAGCACTTCAGCAAGAGCTACCTGCGCACCACCGAGGGCATCGACCGCGTATCGGCCACGCATGTCGAATGCGAGGCCGCGCAGTTGATGCGTATCGAGGGCGAGCACACGCTGGTCAATGGTCGCGAACTGGTCAAGGCGCGGGGCGCGCAGATCCACTTCGGCTGAGGAGCAGCGGTCATGTTCGCCAACTGCCAACTGATGGGCACCGACATGGGGTTCCCCGATGTCTGCATCACACCCGCCGCGCCATCCCCGATCCCGGTGCCGTATCCCAACATCGCCATGGGCCCCATGGCGATTCCGAACTGCCCCACGATCCTGATCATGGGCGCACCGGCGCACAACCTGGGCACCACCATTCCCATGACCAACGGCGACAACGCAGGTGTGTTGCTGGGTGTGGCGTCAGGCACCGTCATGGGCCCGAGCCGTCACCTGACCGGCGCGTTCACCGTGCTGCTGATGGGCATGCCGGCAACGCGTCTGACCAGCGTCTCGCTGCAAAACAGCACCAACTGTCCGGGCGTGCGCACCGTGCCGAGCCAGCCGCTCGTGGTGCTGCTGGCACCGTAGGACAACACAGGGCGCGTGGGCGCCGCGGAAGGGGAGAGGGGCCTGCATGGCTGATCACGAGTTCCGTATCGAAAGCGATTCGCCCGCCAACGGCGAGCTGATGTTCTGGCGCATCGTCGGCCATGAGGCGCTCGCGCGCGCGTCGAGCTACGAACTCACCGTGCTGTCGAAGAACCATGCGCTCGACGCCAAGGACATCCTGGGCCGCGCCTTCGACCTGGTCATCCAGTTCCAGGACAAGGACGGCGGCATGCACGAGCGCCACTGCCAGGGCCATGCGGTGCGCTTCGAGCGCACGGGCCACGTGGGGCGGCACTTCGAATACCGCATCGGGCTGCGCTCGTGGTTCTGGCTGCTCACCAAGCGTATCAACTCGCGCATCCTGCAGGACAAGAAGGTGCTCGAAGTGCTCGACGCGGTGTTCGAGGACAGCCCGATCAAGCGCTTCAAGAAGACCAGGGCGAGCAACGTGATCGGCACGCACAACCCGCGGCGCTATTGCGTGCAGCACCAGGAGAGCGACTACCAGTTCCTGTCGCGCCTGCTGGAAGACGAAGGTATCTACTACTGGTTCGACGCGCACGATGCGCCGGGCACCATGCATCTTTCGGACGCCAGCGACATGGCGCACGACAAGCTGCCGGTCGAAGGCACCCTGCGCCATGTGGCCACCGACACCACCGAGGCGCGCCACAACGAGATCTCGCGCTGGGTGAGCGCGCGGCAGTTCGACACCGGCACCTACGCCTCGTGCGACAGCGACTTCAAGGCGATCAAGAAGAAACTCGAGGCCGCGGGCGGCCAGCCCGACAAGCACGAGCTGGGCGAATTCGAAGCCTTCGAATTTGCCGGCGGCTACTTCACGGGCGGGGATGCGGACGACAAGGGCAAGCTGCGCGGCGAGGAGATCGTCGCGCGCCGCCAGCGCCACTGGGCGCTCACCACCTGGCCCGACGTGGCGGCGGGACGCAGCTTCACCTTCGAGGGGGACCCCGACGGCACGCGGGATGGCGACTACGTGATCGCGGCCTGCATCTTCGCGGCGAGCCACCCCGGCTACGAGAGCATTCCCCATGCCACGCCGAGGATGCCCATCGAGCAGGCGCTGCGCGAGGCGCTCGACGACGACGCCGTGAACGCCCAGGCGCGGCCCGCGCTCGAGGCACTGATCGCCGACGCACCCGCGCTGCGCACCGACCCGCAGGGCACCAGCGCCTTCCTGATCACCGCGCTGCCGGTCGACGTGCCGTTCCGTCCGCCGCGGCTCACACCGCGCGTGGTGATGCCAGGGCCGCAGTCGGCCATCGTGGTGGGGCCGGACGGCGAAGAGATCCACGCCGACGACTTCGGCCGCGTGAAGGTGCACTTCCACTGGGACCGCTACGACAAGAGCGACGAGAAGTCGACCTGCTGGGTGCGCGTGTCGCAGCCGTGGGCAGGCAAGGGCTGGGGCGGGTACTTCATTCCGCGCATCGGGCAGGAGGTGATCGTCGACTTCCTGAACGGCGACCCCGACCGGCCGATCATCGTGGGCCGCGTCTACAACGACGATCAGCCGATCCCGTTCGGCTCGCACACGCAGAGCGGCTTTCGCACGCGCTCCACGCCCAAGGGCAGCGCCTCGAACTGCAACGAGTTCCGCTTCGAGGACAAGAAGGGGTCGGAGCAGGTGTACCTGCACGCCGAGAAGAACCAGGACATCGAGGTCGAAAACGACGAGACCCATTGGGTGGGCCACGACCGCACCAAGACCATCGACCACGACGAGACCACGCACGTCAAGCACGACCGCACCGAGACGGTGGACAACAACGAGACCATCGCCGTGCACGGCCAGCGCACCGAGACGGTGGACAAGGACGAGACCATCACGATCCACCAGAACCGCACGGAGACGGTGGACCTGAACGAGACGATCTCCATCGGCCAGAACCGCACGATCACGGTGGGCGCGAGCGAGACGGCGACCGTGGCGCTGCAGCGCACGCATTCGGTGGGGATCAACGAGACCATCACCGTCGGCGCAGCGCAGGAGATCACGGTGGGGGCGATGCAGGCGGTGACGGTGGGGGCGAGCCAGACGATCAATGTGGGGGCGAACCAGTCGAGCAGCATCGGGGCGAACCGGTCGGTGGATGTGGGGGCGAATCTGTCGACCACCGTGGGCGCCGATGAATCGCGCAGCGTGGGCGCGGGCCGCACGACCAGCGTGGGGAAGGACGATGCGCTCACCGTCGGCAAGAACCTCGTGATCGACGCGGGCGACTCCATCTCGATCACCACCGGCAGCGCGAGCATCACGATGAAGAAGGACGGGACCATCGTCATCAAGGGCAAGGACATCACGATCGACGCCTCCGGGAAGATCAACGCGAAGGCGAGCGGCAATATCGTGATGAAGGGCTCGAAGATTCTGCAGAACTGACTGCATGCAAGGAGATCGACCATGAGCGGCAGGGACTTGATCGATGCGCAGCTGGAGGCGGCCGCGGCCATCGCGGCGTGGAACCCGGTTGTCACGGGCGAACTGATCGCCATCACGGACGAGGGGCAGACGCCGCTTGTCGTTTTCACGGGCCAGGTCGGCACGGCGGCCGTTCGGGCGCGCAGCGTGGTCGACCTGCACGGCGCGCACATCGGCCGGCACGTGGTGCTGATGTTCGAGGACGCGGACCCGTCGCGCCCCATCGTGATGGGCGTGCTGCGCGGCGCGCAAGGATGGCCCTTGCCAGAAATGCCGGCCCAGGTCGACGTCGAGGCCGACGGCGAACGCATGCTGGTGAGCGCCACGAGCGAGCTGGTGCTGCGCTGCGGCAAGGCCAGCATCACGCTGACCCGCGAGGGCAAGGTGCTGATTCACGGCACCTACATATCGAGCCGCTCGACAGGGGTGAACCGGCTCAAGGGCGGTTCGGTCCAGTTGAACTGATCCGGGAGCAGGGCGCGTGGAACTCGTCAATGCCACCCGCATGGTCGCGGGCTACAACCTGGGTGTGGAGCCGAGCGGGCGGGAGCTGCTGGTGGTGGTCGCCAAGGGGACCTTCCGCATCCCGCCGCCGGATGCACCAGAGGGAAGCTTCGAGCTGCACGAAGCGCAATTGCCCCTGGTCATGGCCGACACCTTCACCGGCGAGCCCGGACGGTCCGCGCCGGTCAGCGAAGTGGACTTCGCACCGCGCAAGCCGCGCTGCGACATCCTGCTGCTGGGAAGCGCCTATGCGCCCCAGGGCCGGCCCGCCACGCGGGTTGAGGTGGGAATGCGCGTGGGCAACTGGAGCAAGACGATGGCGGTCGTCGGGCCGCGCCATTGGGAGTGCGGCCTGTCCGGTGCCATGCCCACGCCGCCCGGTGTGTTCGTGCGACAACCGATTTCCTACGACGTGGCGTTCGGCGGCACCGACCTGCTGCACGAAGACCCGGCCCGGCACGCTGCGTTCATGCCCAATCCAGCAGGCCGGGGCTTTCACCGGCACATCCGGGTGGAATGGGTGGAAGGCCGCCCCCTGCCCGCCACGGAGGAGATCGACCGCAGCGTGCGCGCCCCGGACGGCGACTATCGCCCAATGGCCTTCGGACCCGTGGGGCGCGGATGGGAGCCCCGCTCCCGTTTCGCCGGAACGTACGACGATGTGTGGCGGGACAGACACTTTCCGTTCCTGCCACCGGATTTCGACGACCAGTATTTCCAGTCGGCACCCCGGGACCAGCAGGTGCCGCTAGAGCATTTCCGGAACGGCCCGGTCGAGGTGCTGCTCGCCAACCTGACGCCCGAAGGGCTCACCCGCTTCACCATTCCGCAGCTGACGGCGCCCGTGCATGTGTTCACGCGGGATGGCGAGCGGGAGGACCACGTGGCCACGCTGGACACGGTCGTCGTCGAGCCGGACGAAGGACGGTTCAGCCTGACTTGGCGCGTCACGCGACCGCTGAAGAAGGACATCTTCGAGATCGCGCAGGTCATGGTGGGCAGGAAGGGCCGCGAATGGTGGCAGCAGCGCGAAGCCGCGCCGTTCCCGATCCCCGTGGTCATGGTGCCGATGGAGCGCGAGGACGCGGCCGAGGTCGAATGAACCACATTCCCCCGATGCCGATCGCCATCCGTCGCACGGGCCTCGTGACCAGTGTGGGCCTGTCGGCGCCCGCATCCTGCGCGGCGATCCGGGCCAAGCTCACCAACCCGGTGGAGACGCGGTTCATCGATGCCGAGGGCGAACGCATCATGGCGCACGAGGTGGCGTTGGAGAAGCCGTGGCGCGGGCGGGCCAAGCTGGCCCGCATGGCGGCGCTGGCGGCGCGGGAGTGCCTCGCCGATGTCGCGCCCGACCTGTGGGACGAGATTCCGCTGCTCCTGTGCGTGGCCGAGCGTGAGCGGCCCGGGCGGCTCGCGGGGCTGGACGACCTGCTCTTTACCGACCTGCAGGACCTGCTGGGCGCGCGATTCTCGGCCGATTCGCTGGTGGTCGCCCATGGCCGGGTGGGGGCGCTGGTGGCGTTTTCGCGGGCGCAACGACTGATCGGCAGCGACGGCGTGGCGAACGTGCTGGTCGTCGCCGCCGACAGCCTTCTGAGCTGGCCGACGCTGAGCGCCTACGAGCGTGGGTACCGGCTGCTGACCGCCGGGAACTCCAACGGATTCATTCCCGGCGAGGGCGCGGGCGCGTTGCTGCTCGGGCGCCCCGGCGGTGACGGCCTCCTGTGCACAGGCATCGGATTCGGTATGGAGAAGGCGCACATCGACTCGGACGAGCCGCTGCGGGCCGACGGCCTGAGCGCGGCCATCGAGGCGGCGCTCGCGCAGGCGCGATGCGCGATGCACGAGATCGACTACCGCATCACCGACCTCTCGGGTGAGCAGTACTACTTCAAGGAGGCGACGCTGGCGCTCGCGCGCACGCTGCGCCAGCGCAAGGAGAGCTTCGACCTCTGGCATCCGGCGGAGTGCATTGGCGAGGCAGGTGCCGTTGCCGGCGTGGCGGCGCTGGCGGTGGCGCAGGCCGCTTGCCGCGGAGGGTATGCGCCGGGTCCGGACGTCCTGGTGCATATGGCCAACGATGCGGGCCAACGCGCGGCGGCCGTCATGCGCTTCGACGCCGAAGGTTGCGCGACATGAGCGCAGCGGCGGGCCGCCCCCAGCAAGCTCGCTCCCGCTTGGCGGGATGGCGCGCAGCGCCAAGGGTGCACCAATGAGCAACAAGGTCTTCGCGAATGCGCTGGAGATCTCGTGCAAAGCCGCGAGCGGCAAGACCATGTGCGCGTTCCCGGACGTCTGCTTCACGCCGCCGCAGACGCCCGCCACGCCGCCGGGCGTTCCGCTTCCGTATCCCAACACGGGGTTCTCGTCCGACACCACCGACGGTTCCACGACCGTGAAGATCTCGGGCCAGCAGGTCATGCTCAAGAACAAGAGCTACTTCAAGACCAGCAGCGGCGACGAGGCCGGCTGCGCGCCGAAGAAAGGGCTCGTGACCAGCACCAACAAGGGAAAGATCTATTTCTCGCGATGGTCAATGGACGTGATGGTCGAAGGCGAGAACGTGGTGCGCCACCTCGACATCACCACGCACAACCACAGGTCGTATCCCGGCAACGAGTCGATCCCGTGGCCCCACCTGGAGTCGATGGCGCCGGGGGCTGCCAAGGCGGCCTGCGAGAAGGAAGTCAATCGCGAGAAGGCGGCCTGCAAGGACTTCAAGAAGCAGGGAACCAAGAACGTCTGCGCCTCGGCCGGCATGAACATCGGCATCAAGAAGCAGCGTGCGCGCGGGGCCAACTGGAACAAGATGTCGGTGGACGCCATCAAGGGCAAGGAGGCGGCCGACAAATGCCTGCGTGCGCGCAAGTGCCGCCTCGTTCCCTACAACGCGCAGAAGGACGGCGTGAAGGGCTGCTGCCCGAGCCAGACGCCGGACCACGTCATTCCGAAGAGCTCCTTCTACGAGGCGTCGGTCTCCAAGGGGAAGAAGCTGCCGGGCTGGAAGAAGTACAAGATGAGCGCGGCGCCCTGCATGTGCGCTGAAGGGCCGAGCAACACCGAAGGCAGCCATGGCCTGCGCCATGCGTCGCACAAGTTCATGGGCCGCAAGGTGGGCGCGGGCACGACGCAGTCGTTCGCCAAGGAGCTCAACCTGTGCCTCAAGAGCGTGCAGAAGGTGTTCAAGTCGTCCAACTGCAGCAACAAGTGCCTGAAGGCGCAATTGAACGAGGGTCACAAGGACATGTGCTCCAAGGACCTGAAGGACGCCGAGGTGAAGCACTCGCCTTCGGGTTCAGACGCCGCCAGCGAGGCGGCGCTGAACCCGCTCAAGGCGCTCGGCACGAAGACATCCCGTTGAAAGGAACACACGCCATGGCACGACTGGGCCTGTCCAAGGAAAACCTGATATCCCGCGGTGCTGCGCGCTTTCAGGATCTTGTCTATCTCGCGCTGCAGGACAAGAAGTTGCATAAGAAGGCGGTTGCGCACACGCGGCTCGTGAGTGTGGACGAAGGCGAGATCGCCAATGTGAAGGACCTGCCATGGCGCGCAGCGGGCATGTGCGTCGCGAAGCTGCCCGGCGAAAAGCTCGTCGTCGTCTCGGGCGACGGTGCGGTCTTCACCTATGTGGGCGGGAACGAGGGGAGCGAGAAGATCCGCGATGCCTTCGACCTGCGCACCTGCGCCTGCATCGAGGGCCATGCCTATGCCGCCGGCATGAATCGCGAAGTCTTCAGGCGCGCTCGCGAGGGGCAGTGGAGCGCCATGCACGCTCCGGGTGTCGAGGGGGACGACGACGTCGCGGGCTTCGAGGCCATCGACGGTTTCGGCGCGAACGACCTCTACGCCGCAGGGTGGGAGGGCGAGGTGTGGCATTGGCAAGGCAGCGCCTGGACGCAGTGCGAGAGCCCCGTGAACGTCGTGCTCTCGGGCATCTGCTGTGCCGGCGACGGGCATGTCTATGCCTGCGGCCAATCGGGAACCCTGCTGCGCGGCCGCGGGGAGGACTGGGAGGTGCTTGAAACCGAAGGGCTGATCGACGACTTCTGGGACGTTCGCTGGTTCATGGACCGGCTCTATGTGGCGAGCATGAGCGCCTTGTATGTGTTGCAGGACGACGCACTGGTGGCGGTCGATTTCGGGCGCGATGCACCCGACAGTTGCTACAAGCTCACCGATGCGGAGGGCGTGCTGTGGTCCATTGGCCAGCAGAACATCTTCTCGTTCGACGGCGCTGCATGGCGCCGCTGGGAATGAACGGCCAGGGTGCGGGCGCCATGACGATCGATCTCGCGTTGAACCGACCCGTTGCAAAGGTCGTCGCGCAGCATGTGGAAGAGGGCGCGGTGCTTTGCAATGTGCGCATGCAGATGGTCGATGCGCCGCACGTCAGGCTGCATCACCTGCGCCGACTCGACGACCGACTGGCCGCGCACCTGGACGGGCTGGCCGTGGCCGGCGAATACGGCGCGCACCTGTGCGCGACCGCGCTGGCGCGGCCCGGCATCGGTGAAGTCTTCGTTGCCACGGCGCTGGCGCTCGACAGCCGCGACGAGCCCTGTCTCGACAAGATCCTCGCGCTGGCGCAGGCGTTGCCGGAATGCAGGCCGGGCGTGCTGTCGGCCTTCGGGTGGGCCGCTGCCGCATCGCTGCGGGACATCACCCGCGAGCTGCTGGATTCGGACAGCGCATTCCGGCGGATGGTCGGCATCTTGGCCTGCAACGCTCACCAGGTCGATCCGGGCGCGGCATTGGCGGATGCACTCGGCGACCCCGACCCGGTCCTGCGCGCGCAGGGCCTGCGCACCGCCGGCGAATGCGGGCGGCGCGACCTGCTGGACGCCTGCCTCCGCGCGCTGGGCGACGCGAATGCAGACTGCCGCTTCCAGGCCGTGCGTTCGGCCGTGCTGCTCGGCGACCGCCACGCGGCGATCCATGCGCTCCACCGGTTGGCGCATGAAGCGGGAGCGCATCGCATGCCCGCGATCGACCTGCTTCTGAAGCTGATGACGCCGGAGCAGGCGATGCCCCTCCTGAAGGCACTTTTCGAGGCGCAGGCGGACGCGCGCTTGCTGATCCGCGGACTGGGCGTGAGCGGCGACCCCCAGTTCGTGCCGCTGCTGATCGACCGGATGGACGACCCGGCGCTGTCGCGGCTGGCGGGAGAATCCTTCAGCCTGATCACCGGCCTCGATCTCGAGATGCTCGACCTGTACCGCAAGCCTGCCGAAGGCCTGGAGACGGGGCCGACGGACGATCCCGCGGACACCGATGTCGCGATGGATGAGGACGATGGCCTGCCTTGGCCCGATGCGCACAGGATCGGCGCATGGTGGGCGGCCAACGCGCAGAACTTCGAGCCCGGCGCACGCTACTTCATGGGCGCGCCGCCGTCCTGGTCGCATGGCCTGCAGGTGCGCAAGGGCGGCTGCCAGCGCCAGCGTCGCGCGGCGTCGGAGCACCTGTGCTTCCTGCAACCCGGAACGCCACTCTTTCCCACCGATGCGCCCGCGTGGCGGCAGCAACACAGGCTCGAAGCGAGCGACCCGGATGCCGCATGACGGCGAAATACATCCTGGTCGCACTCGCCGCCGTCTTCCTGGCGATGGCCGGGTGGTGTTGGGCAAAGGGGCGCGGCATGCTCGACCCCGCCACCCGCACCTGGCTCCTCATCGCCCTCATCTTCACCGCCGTCGCCGCCTGGCTGCAATGGCATACCTCTTAAGGCGAGATTGCCAACCCGCTCCACGGAATGAATACTCCTTCTGAGTTTTTTCGCCCGTGCATGCGCGGGCTGTGTTCGGGCGTAGAAGGGCATAGAGCCTCGGGGGCCGATTCATGATCCATATCGCTGTCATCACCCGGCAAGGCGCTCCGGCGGGGCAGCCCATCGCCGCCGATTTCGGGCCCAACGGGGGCACCATCGGACGCGCCGACACCAACACGCTGGTGCTCGACGACCCGGACCGGACGGTCTCGCGCGTGCACGCCCAGGTGCTGTGCCGCGATGGGCAGTACTTCGTCATCGACCGCGGCAGCAATCCGATGCAGTGCAACGGCGTATCGTTGGGCTCGGGCAAGGAGGCAGCGCTCACCGATGGCGCGCGGCTGGTCGTGGGCAGCTTCGAGCTCAGTGTGCGCATGAGCGCGGCAGCGCCACCGGCATTGGCCATTCCCAACACCGTGATGTCGGCACCGCTCGGCGCAGCCCCCGCGTCCAGCACCAGCGACGATCCCTTTGCCGACCTGCTTGCGGGGCTCGGATCGCCTGCGCCAGCCGCGCCCGCCGCGGCCGGCGCATCCCGTGCCAGGGCCCCCGCGCCCGCGAGCGCGGATCCGCTGCTCTTTCCCGACCCGATGGAAAGCGGCTCGCGCAACGCGCAGGCCGCGCAGGTCGATCCGTTCGCCAACCTGCTCGGGCCCACGCCGTCCTCTGCGCCGGCCGCAGGTCTCGGTGCGCTCGACGATTTCTCCGACCTCGGCGCGCCGCCCGCGCACGGCAGGGCGGCCGGCATCGACGAGCTCTTCGGCGGCATGGGCGGTGGCGGCGGCATCGGCGGCGACCCGCTCGCGCTGTCGCCGCTGGCCGATCCGCTGCTGCAGCCGAACACGGCTTCTTCGGCCGATCCGCTGGCTGCATTGCAGAGCGCGGCGCCGTCCACGCCGACGCCGCGCTCCGACCACCTGCCGATCGACCAGTTCGGCTTCACGCCGCCGAAGGCGATCACGCCGCCACCGCCGCCCGCACCAGAACCGGCCGCCGCGCCGGCGGAAGCGTTGCCGCGGTTCGACGACATCACGGGCCAGCCGATACGCATCAGCGGCCCCGAGGTCGCCAGCCGGCCGTTCGAGCCGCTGCCGCCACCACCGCCACCGCCCCCCGTCCAGAGGGCGCCCGCCGCGGTCCCGCGCACCGCCTCCGACGACGAGCTGCTCGCCGCTTTCCTGCGCGGCCTCGCCAGCACGCACCAGGCGCCCGAGATGCTCACGCCCGGCCTCATGGAGCGCATCGGATCCATCCTGCGCAGCGCCACCGAGGGCACGCTGCAGCTGCTGCTCACGCGCCAGGAATTCAAGCGCGAGGTGCGCGCCGAGGTCACGATGATCGCGGCGCAGGCCAACAACCCGCTCAAGTTCTCGCCCACGGTGGAGGTGGCGCTCGCGCACCTGCTCGGGCCCGGCGTGCGCGGCTTCATGCCCCCGGAGGCCGCGATGCGCGATGCCTTCAACGACCTGCGCGCCCACCAGTTCGGCGTGATGGTGGGCATGCGCGCGGCGCTGGCCCATGTCATTGCGCGCTTCGAGCCCGAAGAGCTCGAGAAGAAGATCAGCGCAAGGTCGGCGCTCGACGCACTCTTCAGCGCCAACCGCAAGGCCAAGCTCTGGGACCAGTTCGTCGCGCTCTACGGCGGCATCGCGAGCGAGGCGGAAGACGATTTCCACAACCTCTTCGGCAAGGCCTTCCTCGAGGCCTACGAAGAGCAAATGGCGCGCCTCAAGTCCGACGGACAGTGAAGACGAAGAAAAAAGAAGAACGACGACGTCGGTCGCAGCAACCACAACAGCACCAGCAAACGCGAGGCACCCCGCTTGGAAATCGAAATCGTCACGCTGTCCCGGCAGGGCGGCCGCAACTACAACGAGGACGTCCATGGCCACTGGCACGACGAACGCTACGTCGCCTGCCTGGTGGCCGACGGCGCGGGCGGCCATGGCGGCGGCGATGTAGCGGCAGCGACGGCGCGCAGCAGCGTGCTGGGCGGCTTCTCGGCGACGCCGGGGCTGGACGAGTTCACCTTGCGCACGCTGGTCGAACAGGCCAACCGCGACGTGGTGGCGCGGCAGGCCGAAGGCGGCAAGCTCGCCGGCATGCGCTCCACGGTGGTCTTCGCGGCCATCGACCTGGAGAGCCAGGCGCTGGCCTGGGTGCACAGCGGCGACAGCCGCGCCTACCTGTTCCGCGGCGGTGCCATCGTGGCGCGCACCACCGACCACAGCCTGGTGCAGCAGATGGTGGCCGGCGGCATGCTCGACGAGGAAGGCGCGCGCCTGCATCCGCAACGCAACATGCTGCTCTCGGCGCTCGGCTCGGTGGAGGAAGCTCCGGACATCACGGTGTCCGACCGCATGCGCCTGATGCCGGGCGACGTGCTGCTGCTGTGCAGCGACGGCGTGTGGGAGCCGCTGGGCGATGAGTGCCTGGTCGACACGCTGCACGCTTCGCGCACGCCCAGCCAGTGGACCGAGCAGCTCGACGCGCAGATCAAGGCGCACGCCAAGCCGGGGTACGACAACTACACGGCGCTCACGCTGTGGGTGATTCCCGATGACGTCGACGATGCCACGCGCCTGATGCCGGCGGTCGAGGAAGAGACGATGCCGGCTTCGATCGAAGAACCTTCGGCGTCGCCCGGCAAACCGCTGGACTGACGAACCTGGGGCCCGCGAGGGCCTAGCCGCTCAATCCGGCGGCGGCGTCCACGATGTCCTGCAGCTGCGCGATGACCGGCTTGCCGGGGCAGGGCTTCGACTTGGTGAACATCGCGTGGTACGAGAGGCCGCTGTCGTCCGGCGCGGTCGCCAGCTTCAGCGGAACCCCGTATTCCCCGTTGAGCCACGCGAGCAGGTAGCCGCACATGCGGATCTGCATGTCGGTGAGGATTTCGCCGTGGACGGCGACGTTTTCCACGCTGTACCAGAGGTTGTCCACCTTCCAGCCGTCGACGGCCCACGAGCGCTGCGACAGCGGAATGTACTGCGCGATCGTGCCGCCCTTGTCTACCGCGAAGTGGGCCGAGGCCGATCGGTTTTCCCAAGTAGTCTTGAGCGAGCTGAGCAGGCTGTTGCCGTCCGTGATGTGGATGATCAGCCCCCTGATGCTGGTCTTCTTCATCAGGCCCGCGGCCCCCGGGCCGCCGTAGTGCTTGCTCAGCGGGTAGTACTCATCCGCATAGGGGTGATAGTCGTCGTTGTTCCACTTGCTGCTCATGATCGAGCTCCTGTCCGTTCGCAGGTGTCAGGGCTTTTTCGGCCGATAGGCCTTGAGCGTGCCGGTCACGGTGACGTCCACCGTGACCACCACGACGGCCGATTCCATCTTGCCGTTGTCCTGCCGCTTCATCAGCTTCCGGGTGGTGGTCGAGGTCGAGCTGCCCTTCCAGCGGATCGTGCTGGAGCGCACCGCCTCCTTGTTGCCCTTGTAGTTCTGCTCCAGCACCGTGATGGCGCCGGTGCCCGGGTTCTTGGAAAGCACCGAGGTGTGGTGCGGGTGGCCGACCGTCACCGAGGGGGCGTCGACCCAGCCCGAGTCGTCGGAGAAGGTGACGTCGGTCGTGGTGGTCGTCGTCATCTCGTAGTCGCGGTACTGCAGGATGTCGCCGGGCAGCGCATCCTTGAGCGCGACCTCGTCGCCCCAGATGTAGTCGTCGTCGGCGCCCATCGGGCCGAAATCCGACGAGGTGCCGGCGCCGGCCTGGCCCAGGGCCTTGTTGGCCAGGTCCCAGCATTCGCCCGCGCCGATCTGCTTGCCGACCTGTGCGCTGGCCCACTGAAGGACCTTGGCGTTGAGTGTTGCCATGGCGTCTCTCCGGCTGGAAGGTCAATCAAGGGGCGGCCGCCGTCCACCGGGCGGCCGCGGCGCAAGACGCCTCAGACCTTCTTGTTGGCGGCGATGTCCCAGCCGGTTTCCTTGGTGCCGTCGCCGGAGCCGTCGGCCTTCTGCGGCGTGTACTCGTACTTGAACTTCGAGAAGTTCAGCGTGATGGTTTCGGTCAGGCGGTCTTCGCCGCCGCTGCCGCCGGTGTGGATGTTGCTGACGATGATGTCTTCCATCGTGAGCTTGACGTACTCGAGCGGCGTGGCTCCGGCCTTGCGGACCACCAGCGTGCCCTTCTTGATGTGCTGGCCGTTGCAGCAGTCGAGCAGCAGCAGGTGCGAGGAGGCATCCACATACTTGGTGACCGAGAGGTCCTGCACGCTCACCTTGCCGGCGCCCGAGCCGCCGCCGACGTGGCCGGTGCCGGACTGGCTGGCACCCCAGCTCCAGGAGAGAACGTCGATTTCCTTCTTGTGCGAATCGTCCTTGGATTCACCGTCGACGCCTTCGAGCTTCAAAAACATGTCTGCAGCCATGATGCTTACCTTTCAGTTGTGTGCGAGTCAGAGATAAAAAGGGCTTCCGTGCGGTGCCTGATCGGCGGTGGTGCCCGGGAGCTATGGAGAGAACGAGCAATGGGCCCCGTTTTCAAAGGCCCACCGACGGCATATGCCGCCCGTTACTTGCCGCCCTTGGCCGAGGGCAGCTTCGACACCAGCCGCAGCGACACCGTGAGGCCTTCGAGCTGGTAGTGCGGGCGCAGGAAGAACTTCGAGGTGTAGTAGCCGGGGTTGCCCTCGACCTCTTCCACCACCACCTCGGCAGCGGCCAGGGGCTTTCTGGCCTTGGTCTCTTCAGAGGAGTTGACGGGGTCGCCGTCCACGTAGTTCATGATCCACTTGTTGAGCCAGCGCTGCATGTCGTCGCGCTCTTTGAAGCTGCCGACCTTGTCGCGCACGATGCACTTGAGGTAGTGCGCGAAGCGGTTGCAGGCAAAGAGGTAGGGCAGGCGCGCCGCAAGATTGGCATTGGCCGTGGCATCCGGGTCGTCGTACTCGGCCGGCTTGTGCAGCGACTGCGCACCGATGAAGGCCGCGAAGTCGGAGTTCTTGCGGTGGATCAGCGAGAGCAGGCCGGCCTTCGACAGTTCCGCCTCGCGCCGGTCGCTGATGGCGATCTCGGTCGGGCACTTCTGGTCCACGCCGCCGTCGTCGCTCGGGAAGGTGTGCAGCGGCAGGTTCTCCACCGCGCCGCCCGACTCGATGCCGCGGATGCGCGAACCCCAGCCGTAGAGCTTGTAGGAGCGGTTGATGTTGGTGGCCATCGCATAGGCTGCGTTGGCCCAGGCGTACTTGCTGTGGTCGGCACCGGCGGTGTCTTCCTCGAAGTCGAACTCCTCCACCGGATTGGTGTTGGCGCCGTAGGGCGTGCGCGCGAGGAAGCGCGGCATGCACAGGCCCAGGTACTTGGCGTCGTCGGAGTCGCGCAGCGACCGCCAGCCGGCGTACTCGGGCGTGAGGAAGATCTTGGTCAGGTCGCGCGGGTTGGCGAGCTCCTGCCACGATTCCATCTGCATCAGGTTGGGGCTCGCGCCGGTGATGAAGGGTGCATGCGCCGAAGCCGCGATCTTGGACATCTCGCCGAGCAGCTCGATGTCGGGCGGGCTCTGGTCGAAGTGGTAGTCGCCCACCAGCGCGCCGAAGGGCTCGCCGCCGAACTGGCCGTATTCCTGCTCGTAGATCTTCTTGAACATCGGGCTCTGGTCCCAGGCCGCGCCCTTGAACTTCTTCAGGCTCTTGGCGAGGTCCGTCTTCGAGATGTCCATCACCCGGATCTTCAGGTGCTCGTCGGTCTCGGTGTTGTTCACCATGTAGTGCAGGCCGCGCCACGCACTCTCGAGCTTCTGGTAGTCGGGGTGGTGGATGATCTTGTTGACCTGGTCGGTCAGCTTGGCGTCGATCGCGGCGATCATCGACTGGATCGACTTGGTCACGTCCTTGCCAATGACGGTGCTGTTGCTCAGCGCCTGCTGCGCGAGCGTGAGCACCGCGGCTTCGACGGCGCTCTTGGCTTCGTCGCTGCGCGGCTTGAATTCCTTCTGCAGGAGCGACGAAAAATCGCTGCCCGCATAGGCGACATCCTTGAGTGCGCTCTGCTCGAGTGCTTCGGCCATGGTGGTTCTCCTCGGGGTCCGGTGTGTCGGGTGTGGGGGATCAGGCGGCCGGCTTGGCCGCTTCGTCGTCGGGCTTGGCGGTGGCCGCCAGCGACTGCAGCAGGGCCGGGTCTTCGAGCACCTTGGCCAGCAGTTCCTCGGCGCCGTTCTTGCCGTCCATGTAGGTCACGAGGTTCGACAGCTGGGTGCGCGCCTCGAGCAGCTTGTCGAGCGCGCCGACCTTCCTGGCCACGGCGGCGGGCGAGAAGTCTTCCATGTTCTCGAAGGTGAGCTCGACCTTGAGTTCGCCTTCGCCGGTGAGCGAGTTCTCCACCGCGAAGGCGGCGCGCGGCTTCATGGCCTTCATGCGCGAGTCGAAGTTGTCGACGTCGAACTCGAGGAACTTGCGGTCGGCCACGGGCGCGAGCGGATCGGCCGGCTTGCCCGACAGGTCGGCCAGCACGCCCATCACGAAGGGCAGCTGGATCTTCTTCTCGGCGCCGTAGAGTTCCACGTCGTATTCGATCTGCACGCGTGGCGCCCGGTTGCGGGCGATGAATTTCTGACTGCTCTTGGCCATGGCGATGCTCCTTGCGGGGGTAGATGGGGCGGTTCGATCAACAGGAAAAAAAAACGGGGCGGAAAATGGCGGCTACTCGGACGGGCGCTTGCCGGTCACGGTCTCGATCGTGTCCAGCGCGCCGGGCGCGAGGTTGGCCATGATTTCGAGAAAGCTCACGCCGATGAGCTTCTTGGCGCGCTCGATCAGGAGCGGCGCGGGGTTGCCGGGCTCGGTCTGTTCGAGAAAGCGGATCACCCGGTCCAGCATCTGCAGTGCGTCCTGCCGGCTCTGGATCTCGCCACGCGCGGCAGCGGGCCGAGGCGCGCCGCCGGCCTGCGGGGAATCGCCTTGTGTTTCTTCGGCGGCGCCGGCTTCTTCCGGTGCACCGATGGCGGCGCTGCAGGCCTTCTGCAGCATGCGGCCGATGGTGCGCAGCGGGGAGAGGTCGATCGCGTCGGAGCGGCCGGTGCGCTCCACCAGCAGGGCCTGCAGCTTCTCGACCAGGCCGGGCACGCCGATGGCGGCCTGGATCAGTTCGGGCCGCTCGGCATGGAGCGCTTCGAGGCCGCCCTGGATCTGTGCCGGCGAATAGGTGGCTTCGCCGCCCACCGCATTCAAAGCGTTGTTGGCCACCGCGATGTCGCGCACGCGGATCGCGCCCACGCCGGGCGCCACGCCCACCTGCGCGTCGTACAGGTCGCGCAGGACCATCGTCTCGTCGCCGAGCGGCGCGAGCGCGTTCAGGCGCATCGTCGGATCGTTGTCGTCCTCGGCATCGAGCTTTGGATGTATGCCGTCCCAGAACTTGTCGAGCAGGCCGATCAACAGCTGGAGCCCGGCCACGAAGCCGGCCACGCCCTGCAGCCGCGTGGAGGCGCGCAGCAGCAGCACGGCGGCGCGCACGTCCTTGCTGCGGCGCAGGATCGCGTCGGACTGCTCGGCCACCTCGCGCCACTCCGGTTCCACCGCGGCAATGACGGTGTCGCCGAACTGCTGCTCGGGCTTGCCCTGCGCTGCGGTGGTGAGCGCGGTGAAGGCCGCGTCGTACTCCAGATCGTCGCCGCACGGCGAGGCCTCGCCGATGGGCGTGAGCAGGGCGTCGACAAGTTCGTTGGTCAGCATGTTGCCTGTTCGAGTTGGCTGGTGATAATCAAAGATGCGTCCGAACCGGTCAATGCAACGAAGGGAATAGCATGCGCACGCTGGGTACACACCATTCGTCCTATGGACGCTCTTTTGCTGCGGTCTCGCGGCGTCTTGCACTGGCCTGCGGCCTGGTATTGACCGGTGCCCTGATCGCAGGCTGCGCAAGCAAGCCCGTGGTCACGCCGGTGTCGATCACGCTCGCGGCCGGTTCCGATGCCAACCCCGATGCGCGCGGCCGCGCATCGCCGCTTACAGTGCGCATCTATGCGCTGAAGTCGCCCGGCCCCTTCGAAGGGGCCGACTTCTTCTCGCTGTTCGAAAAGGACCAGGCCACGCTTGGCGCCGAGCTGGTGCAGCGCGAAGAGATGCTGCTGCGCCCGGGCGAAAGCAGGAAGCTCGACCTCACCCTGCCGGCCGATGCCAAGGCCATCGGCGTGATGGCCGCGTTCCGCGACCTCGACCGTGCGCGCTGGCGCGAAGTGCGCGCCGTGGAGCCCGGCAAGCCGCAGACGCTCACCGTGACCTTCGGCGCCCGGCAGATCCGCATCGACAGCAAGTGAGCCCGGCCTGCGGACCAACTCACGCCTTTGCCGCGTTGGCGTTCGGCGGACGGCCGGGCCGTGCGAGCGGTTGGTCGGCGGGCAGGAAGCGCTCGAACAGATCGGTCACGAACGCGCCGCCGGCCGCGCCCGATGCAGCGGCTGTGAGATAGAGGCCGCGCCATCGCGGGCCGCGCGAGCCGCGGCCATGGCTTTCGAACAGGGCGTCGGCCACCTGGCGCAATGCGGGTTGCAGCGCACGCAGCGCCTCGACGAACTCATGGATCGCGAGCCGGCCCGATGCACTCGGCTGTTCGCGCAGCAGCGCCATCCGCAGCGCATGCAGCTGGCGCGCCATGGGATCGAACAGGGCATCGAGCCGTTCGGCCGCCGTCTCGCCATGGGCGGCAGCTCCGGCCAGGCGATGGCCGATCACCTGTGCGAGCACCTCGGGCGGCAGCGCGCCGCGCAGCGTGGCATAGCCGGCCAGCTGCTCCAGCCCGGTCACGACCAGGTAGACCGGCAGCCGCAGGCGCAGGGTCTCCGCGGCCTCGTCGAGCAGCCGGCGCATCCTGGTGGCCAGCGGCTTCATGCCTGCGCTGGCCGGGTGCAGCAGTTCGCTCGCTGCCACGCAGACCACCACGCCGTTGATCGGCACGCGGTCGCGCCGCTCGGCCAGTGCGAGGAGTGCCTGGAGCCACAGCGCGCGCGTGTGCGGCGCCGCGGCCACGTCGCTGACGGCGCTCGGGTGAAGCTCGATGGCCGTCATCGAACCGGTGAGCCACCAGCGCCAGTACGGTTCGCCGAAAGGTTCGCTGCCTGAAGGTGCCAGGTGCTCGGCATGGGCCGCCGCCAGCAGCCCCGGCAGGTTGGCCGCCGCATCGCCGAGGAAGAGGAGCCAGGGCACCGGCGCGGCTTGCTGCCGCGGTGGCTGGCGCAGGAGCTGGCGTGCGTGCGACATGGCGTCCCTCATGGCTTCGACCGCGGCTTCGTCGGGTTCGGCCGCCGGTGGGCCGAGCGCGGCAATGCGCCGGCGCAGCGCACGGCGGCGCGCACCGCGGCCGGCGTCGCGGACCGTGGCGTACAGCAGTGCAAAACCGGCCAGGCACAGCGCGAGCAGGAGCCAGAAGAAATGGGCGGACGACAGCGCGGCGGGCATGGCGGGGAGCGTGCTGAGGTTCTCAACGCGCAGTGGTTTCGAGGAACTCGAAATCGGCCAGCAGCCGCTCGCTGCCCTTGTGGGCCGCGAGTGCCTCGCGCAGCCGCAGCAGGTAGGCCGAAGCGAGTTCGTACGGCGGCCGGTCGGCGGCGCCGTCGAACGGCGTGGGCGACGAGAGCACGGTGACCAGCACGGTGCCGAAGGGCGGGGCCACCAGCCAGCTCGCGGGAATGTCGCGGCCCAGCTCCAGCTTCTCGCCGGCGCGCAGCCGCACCGGTGCCTGGCCGGTGTTCAGGTGCATGACCGAACCGTCGGCGGTGTAGTAGTCCACCCACAGGTAGCTGTCGTGCCTGGGCGCGGCCACCTGCATGCGCACGTCGTCTCCTTCGCGCAGCCGGCCGTTGCGGGCCGTCACGGCCGTCACGCCCAGTCCGTGGGCCTTCTCGCGGTTGCGCAGCTGGTAGGGCTTCAGGATGGCGAACACCTCGCAGTGGGGCCACACGCGCAGCCTGACGTCGAAGGTGGGCGAGCCCACGTCGGGCAGCAGGCCGGCCACCTCGCGCTCCACCCGCTCGACGTCGGCCGGCAGCGAGACGAAGCCGCTCACATGCAGCCTGCCGCCCTTGCCGGCGGAAGCCGAGAGATCGGCGCACGCATAGCTTTGGAGATGCTGCTCGATGCGCTGCGCCGGCTCCGGCTCGCCGGCGCGCGGCCCGGCCAGCCATTGCCACCACAGCAGATAGAGCAGCGGCAGCAGCAGCGCGAGCGCGCCGACCGCGCGCAGCAGGGTGCGGTCGCGGCGGTGCAGGTCGTGCGGACCCGGCGGATCCGCCACGCCATAGGGCTGCGGCGTGATCCGGTCCTGCACCAGGCTGCCGAGCGCCAGGGGCCTGAGCCGCAGCTGGCGGCCGTGCAGTTCCTTCAGCTTGCCGAGCTCGCCGCGGTCGTCGCTTTCGAAGTAGTACTGGCCCTTGAAGCCGTGCACCAGCCCATGCCAGTAGACCTCGCGCAGCTCGTCGTCTTCTGCGCCCAGCGCCGACAGGTGGTGGAAGAACTCGCTGTGCGCATTGTTCGAGTTGAACAGCTGCACCTGCAGCGGCGCCGCGCCCGCGGCCGCTCCAGGGTGGCGCGCCAGGATCTCGTCGATCCAGGCGACCATCGCAAAGACCGCCGATTCGACCTGCGCGGCGGGCTGGCCCGATGCGCTGGCGCGTGCCGCGTCGAGCAGCCGGCGCGCCTGTTGCTGCGCGGCATCATGCGGGGGCGGCGCGGCGCGGCCGGCTGCAATCGATGCGTCGAGGGCGAGGCCGAAGGAGACGAATGCGGAAAAACAGTCGAGCAGCCGGACCATGGATGACCGCGCCCGCTCACCGCGCCTGCATTGCGGAGGATGCCTTGCACCGGCGTCTGCTGCGATGGCACATCCCCATGTCCCCGGTTCCTTCGAGTAAGGATTCCATCTTCCGAACGCCGGGCGGTGGGCGCCATATCGCTTGGGGACTATGCCGTTCGTCGGGCAAACCGGCTTGCTGCGCGGGGCAATCGCCGGTATCTTCGGCATCCGCTGAATTCAATGCACGCACGCTGGGACACCCGGGGACACTAGGACATGCCATGAAAATTCTGATCGCCGACGACCACCGGCTCGTCATCGAGGCGGTCAAGGCCAAGTTGTCGGAGCTCGAGCCCGGCATCGAGTTCGTCCTGGCGATGAGCGTCGACGAATTGCTTGCCGGCGCCACCGACGAGCTCGACCTGGCCCTGATCGACCTCAACATGCCCGGCGCCGATGGCCAGGCGCACATCGACGAAATCCGCCGCCGCCATCCGGCCGTGCCGGTCATCGTGCTCTCGGGCTACGAAGACCCGGCCATCATGCGCAGCGCGCTGGAGCGCGGCGTGCTCGGCTTCATTCCCAAGGCCTACTCGCCCGAGGTCATGCTGTCGGCCGTGCGGCTGGTGCTGGCCGGCGGCGTGTACGTGCCGCCGATGATGCTCACGGCGCTGCCGCCCGGCATCGTGGCCGGCGTGGCGTCCACGCAGAACGGCGATGCCCGCTCCGCAGGCGCTTCGTCCCAGACACTCGAGCACCTGCGCAGCGTGCTCACCGAGCGCCAGGTCGAGGTGCTGCAGCTGCTGTCGCAGGGCAAGCCCAACAAGCTCATCGGCCGCAGCCTCGGCATCAGCGAGGGCACGGTCAAGATCCACCTGGCGGCCATCTTCCGCGCGCTCAACGTGCGTAACCGCACCGAGGCCGTGGTGGCCGCGCAGGCGCTGACCGAGGCGCAGCAGGCCTGAGCCGCGCGCCAAGCCGCCACCTAGGCTGCGGCGCGCAGCCCGGCGCCGGCCGGTTCTTCCTCCTGCGCGTCGACCCGGCCTGCCGCTGCCGCGTTCTTCCTCTCTTCGATCGCCGCGGCGAGAAACTCCGCGTCGCGCGCCACGCCCGAGAAGCGGCCGGATCCCCAGGTGTGCAGCCACGGCAGCCCCAGGAAGTAGAGCCCCGGAACGCCCGTCACGCCGCGCTGGTGCACCGGCGCGCCGCGGCCGTTGAACACCGGCGCATCCACCCACTCGAAGTCGGGCGAGAAGCCGATGCACCAGAGCACGCTCGCAATGCCCGCTTCCGCGAGGTCCAGGCGCGTGCGCTCCTCGGGCGGCTCCCACACCGGCGTGTAGACCGAGGGCGGCGGCGCCTCGATGTCCCGGGAGGCAATGAACTTGTCGATCGAGGCGTTGATGCGGTTGTAGGTGGCGTCGGCGCTGTCCAGGTGCTCGCGCAGGTTGGGCTGGAACTCCAGCGTGCCGTCGCCGCCCAGGCCGGTGAGCAGGCCATACAGCTCCATGCCTTCGAGCGCGAAGCGCCGCAGGTCGATGTCGCGGCCGCCGTCGCGGCCGGTCACGTAGTGGTTGGTGTTGTCGCGCACGCCCTCGCGCAGCGGATGCTCGGTCACGGGCATGTCGTAGTACTTCATGTCGGCGAGCCAGTCGACCACTTCGCGGCCGCGGTAGAAGCGCGCGCAGCGCGGCGCATCGCCGGTGGCAAGGTAGACCTTGCGGCCGGCCAGGTGCAGGTCCTCGGCGATCTGCGCGCCCGACTGGCCGCAGCCCACCACCAGCACCGCGCCCTCGGGCAACTGCGCCGGGTTGCGGTACTGCGCCGAGTGGTACTGCACCACGTGGGGCGGCAGCTTCTCGGCCAGGCGCGGCACGATGGGGCGGTGGTAGCCGCCGGAGGCCACCACCACCTGGTCGGCGGTGTAGAGGCCGGCGTCGGTCTGTACCATGAAGCGCTCGCGCTCGCCCGTGCCGGGCACGCGCGCCACGCGCTCGACGGTCACGCCCTCGATGGCCGGCGCCTTCACCTGCGCGACGAAGCCGGCGAGCCATTCGTTGATCTGGTCCTTCACCATGAAGCCGTGCGGATCGTCGCCGGCGTAGGCCCAGCCCGGCAGCTGGCACTGCCAGTTGGGCGTGACCAGGCAGAACGAATCCCAGCGCTGGGTGCGCCAGCTGTGCACCAGGCTGCGCTTCTCGATCACGAGGTGGTCGATCCCGCGCTGCTGCAGGCAGTGGCTCAGCGACAGGCCGGCCTGGCCGCCGCCGACGATGACGACGCTGTAGTGGCTGCGTCCGCCAAATGGATAGGACATGGGGTCTTCTTTCTTTCTCTCTGGATGCAGGGGCGTCAATCGAAGGCGACGACGGTGACTTCGGCATCGGCGGTGCCGGTGAAGCGGGTGGCGATGCGCTCGATCTCGGCGAGCTGGTCCATGGCCTGCGAGCACGCGAAGCCGTACTTGGCGCGCACGCGTTCGGAGGCGATGCCCAATGCCTCGCGCGAGCGCTGCAGGAAGTCTTCGAGCGCATAGCGCTCGCCGGGCGCGAAGAAATCCTGCACCACGGACGAGGGCGAGTAGCAGCGCGTTTCGCTGGCGTCGGGCCAGCGCACCTGGAAGTGCATCACGGGCATGCGAGCGCCTCATGCGGTGGCTGGATGAAGGCATCACTACCGAAGTCCCACAGCAGGGCCTCGTTGCCGCCTGCCTGCAACCGCACCTGCCGCGTCGAATCGACCTCGCCGACCACCGCGCAGGCGATGTCGCACGCGGCGAAGCGGCCGAGCACCGGCGCGACCTGCGAAGGCGGCACGCTGAGCACGAAGCCGTAGCTCGGAAAAGAAGAAAGCCAGCGCAGCAGCGGCACGCCGCCGGGCCTGGGCAGTGCATCGAGGTCGATGCGCGCGCCGACGCCGGAGCACTCCAGCAGCATCATCGCGGTGCCCACCGCACCGGCCATGCTGATGTCCTTCGCGGCGCGGCAGAGCCCGTCTTCCGCGATGGAGGGCAGCAGTTCGAGGTCCGCGCGCAGCCGCGCGGCCGGCGCCGTGGTCGAAGCGTTCCAGTAGGGAAAGGGCTCCTCGTAGGCGCCGCGCAGGTCGGCCGCCATCACCAGCAGGTCGCCGGGCTTCGCATCGAAGCTCGTGAGCAGCTTGCGTGCGTGGCCGAGGATCGCGACCGCGAGCTGGGGCCGTTCGCTGCGGTTGTTGCTGTGGCCGCCCACCACCGGCACGCCGTAGCGCACCGATGCCTCGGCCATGCCGCGCAGCACCTCGTCGGCAGGGTCCATGCCGGTGCTCCACAGCGCATCGACCACCGCCGTCGGGCGGCCGCCCATCGCATAGATGTCGCTCACGTTGACCATCACGCCGCAGTAGCCTGCGAACCACGGCATGCGCACGATGAAGTCTTCCACCATGCCTTCGATCGCGAACAGCAGGTAGCCGCCGTGCCCGTCGGGGATGGCCGCGCAGTCGTCGCCAATGGGCACGGCCTGCGCGAGCGCGGCATGGCCGCCGGGCAGCGACCGGCCGAGGGTCGACACCACGTCGCTGATGTCGCGCTTGTGGGCGAAGCCGCGCGTGGCGCGCAGCGCTTCGGCGATGGCGTGGACATCCGTCATGACAGCACCTTCGCGCGCGTGACGAAGCCGCTCACCGGGTCGTGGCAGGGCGGGTAGAAAGCGAGCCCCGCCTGCATGCGTGCGTGCGGGCGGCCGTGCACCGAGATCTCCTCGAGCATCTGCCAGCCCAGCTTCTGGAACAGAGGAACGTTCTGCATCTGCACCTGCGCGAAGAATTCATCGCAGCCGAGCGCGTTGGCGCGCGACACCGCGAGCCGTATCAGCGTGGCGCCCAGGTGGCCCTGGCTGCGGAACGCGGGATGCACCGCGAGGCGCGAGCCCCACCATTCACCCGGTGCCTCGCCGCGGTGGATGCGCACCGTGCCCACCACCTGCTCGGGCATGCCGCCGTTGCACGACATGGCGACCAGCAGCTGCGCATGGCCGTCGATCGCGTCGCGGTCGTCGCGCGCGAAGATGCCCTGTTCGATGCAGAACACCGCCCGGCGCAGCGCCATGGCTTCGTCGCGTTCCCACTGCTGGGCCGCTTCGCGCACCAGGTATTCGACCGGCGCGTAGTGCGGGTCGAGCCCGCTGAGGTCGTCGATGCACAGCATGCTCAGCTTTCGTTTTCTTTTTCGTAGACCGACAGCGAGGAGCAGGCGCCGCACTTGCCGCAGCCCGCCTTGATGTCGGCCGAGCGCAGGCCCGCGGCCACCACGCGCTCGCCCAGCGGCGCCAGTAGCGACTTCATGAACTTCGGCGAGGGCGCCGGATGGTCCTCCAGCGGCGTGCCGCTGATCGGCACGAAGGGCACGACGAAGGGGTACACGCCGCGTGCGAGCAGCTGGTCGCAGGTGCCCAGGATGGCCTCGCGCGTGTCGCCCAGGCCGGCCAGGATGTAGGTGCTGACCTGGCCCCGCCCGAACACGCCCACCGCCGCCTCGAAGGCGCTCATGTAGCGAGAGATCGGCACCGTGGCCTTGCCCGGCATGATGCGTTCGCGCACCTCGGGCGTGACCACCTCCAGGTGCATGCCCAGCGTATCGATGCCCGCGGCCTTCATGCGGTGGAACCACTGGTCGTCGTCGGGCGGCTCGCACTGGCCCTGGATCGGGATGTCGACCGCGGCCTTGATCGCGAAGGCGCTCTCGCAGAGGATGGCCGCGCCGCGATCGGTGGCATTGGGCGTGCCGGTGGTCATCACCATGTGCTTCACGCCGTCGAGCAGCACGGCCGCGCGCGCCACTTCGGCGAGCTGCTCGGGCGTCTTGCGCGCGATGGTTCGGCCGGCCGCGAGCGACTGGCCGATCGCGCAGAACTTGCAGCTCTTCCTGCGGCTCTCGTAGCGGATGCAGCTCTGCAGCACCGTGGTGGCGAGCACGTCGCTGCCGTGCAGCGTGGCAATGTGCGAGTAGGGCACGCCATCGAAGGTCTGCATTGCATAGAACCGCGGCTGCTTCGGAAAGCTGATGCTCGCAATGGGAATGCTGCCGCGCATCACGCGGCTCACGCCCTCTGCATCCGGCGCCTCGGCCGTGAACGGCGAGTGCCACGCGCTGGAGGTGTGGACCGGCACCATGATCGTGTGGCCGTCCACCGTCACGGCCTTGTGGTCGGACGGGCCGGCGCCGCCGCGGCGGCTCGCCACGCCGGCGGAAGGATCAACCAGCCGCAACCCGAAGGACTGGAGTTCGGTCATCAGCTGCCGGCTGTCCGGCGGGGTCGTCGTGGTGGTCATGGTCGGGGCTCCGTGGAACGGTGGGGGTGGGAAAAGCGGCATGCATCGGCACGGTGGTCTGCGCCGGCCGGTCGTTGATGGCGAGCGACAGCAGCTCGGGCCGCGCGTAGTGGCCGACCGAATCCATCATTCGCTTGCGCTTGGCGATCAGCGCCATGTCGAGGTCGGCGACCACCATGCCTTCGCCCTCGGTGAGCGGCGGCGCGAGGTGCTTGCCCTCGGGCGAGACGATGGCGGTGTGGCAGCCGCCGCGCAGCGCCTTCTGCAGGTTGGCGTCGGGCGTCACGCTGCGGATCTGCTCGTCGCTGAGCCAGCCGGTGGCGTTGACCACGAAGCAGCCCGACTCCAGCGCGTGATGGCGGATGGTCACTTCCATCTGCTCCGCGAAGATCGGGCCCACCAGCGAGCCGGGGAACTGCGCGCAGTGGATCTCCTCGTGCTGCGCCATCAAGGCGTAGCGCGCGAGCGGGTTGTAGTGCTCCCAGCAGGCGAGCGCGCCGACGCGACCGACGGCCGTGTCGACCACCTTGAGGCCGGCGCCGTCGCCCATGCCCCAGACCATGCGCTCGTGGTAGGTGGGCGTGATCTTGCGGCGCTTGAGCGCCAGCGTGCCGTCGGCATCGAACACCAGCTGCGTGTTGTAGAGGCTGCCGTGGTCGCGCTCGTTCACGCCGAGCACCACGACCATGTTTCGCGCGCGGGCCCGCTCGGCCACGGCCTGCGTGACGGGGCCCGGCACGACCACCGCGCGCTCCGCCAGCCGCAGGTGCGGCGCACCCTGCAGCACCGGCGGCAGCACGAAGCTGAAGTAGGGGTAGTAGGGCACGAAGGTCTCGGGAAAGACCGCGAGCTGCGCGCCCTTGGCCGCGGCCTCGTCGATGGCGCTGCACACCCGCTCGAGCGTGCCGTCGGGGCGCTCGAAGTCGGGCGCGATCTGGATCGCCGCGGCACGCACGATGCGGGTTGGGGAAGCCATCGCTCGGGTCCTGCCTTACAGCGTCCAGGTGTCCAGGATGACGGCGCCGGCCTTCTTGTGCAGCAGCACGAGGTCCAGCACGTCGAGCGGATTGATCGGCGTGATGCCCTCGATCAGCGCGCCCTCGCCGTGGCCGTACAGCGCCTGCAGCGCGAAGCGGCAGGCATACACCTTGCCGCCTTCTTCCATGAACTTGCTGATCTGCTTGTTGAAGTTCTGGTGGCCCGGGAAGGCCTCGTCGCCCAGCGTCGGAAAGCCGCGCTGCACGCCCAGCGTCACGCCGGGCCCGTAGAGCAGGACCGAGGTCTCGTAGCCCTTGCGCCGCAGCCGCGTGGCCTGCAGCAGGTTGACGAAGCCGATCGAACCCTCGAAGGCCACGGTGTGGAAAGTGACGAGCGCCTTCTCGCCGGGCTCGGCCTTGACGTCTTCGAACACCTTCTCTTCGTAGTCGACGAGGAACTCGCCTTTCTCGTTGCGGGGGCGGGTGACTTTGGGCATGGGGTACTCCGGTTGAAGGAAAAGGGGGATGAACGCAGGTCTTGCGTGCCTCTCTCTTCGCAGGCGATGTGCCAGCGCCCGGCGCGGCGCATGCGATCAATGCGCGATCAATCCGCCCGGGTGCGGCCTGGGCGCCCGAAAACTTTTCTGGGGCGCCCGAAAAACCCCCTGCAGAGGCGGCCGGCACGGCCCTGCCTGCACCGGAAAGACGCATCCGCCATGCGATCAATGCACCCGATCAACGGGGTTGATCGCACCTGATCGAGGCATCCGGCCCCCCTGGAGCGGGCGCGGTTCCTGCGTGCCTGATCGGTGGCCCGATGCAATCAATGGATGCAATCAACTTTGCCGATGACCACGATCACCGCCCACTGGCGCAAGCAGCTGCGCAACACCGCCAAGCCGGCCTACCTGCTGCTGGCCGAACTGATCGCCGACGACATCAAGACCGGCCGCCTCGCCGTGCGCGACCGGCTGCCCACCTTGCGCGAGCTCGCGGCCGAGCTGGAGCTCAACTACACGACGGTGGCGCGCGGCTATGCCGAGGCGCGCAAGCGCGGCCTGATCGATTCGCGCGCCGGCACCGGCACCTTCATCCGCTCGGGCAGCCCGAGCCTGCGGCTGCGCGGCGGCAGCGGCGCCGAGATGACGATGAACATGCCGCCCGAGCCCGACGACGAGCACCTGATGGCGCGGCTGCACGACAGCGCGAGCCGCGCCTTCGCCGAGGCCGACCTGCACGACCTGCTGCGCTACCAGGACTTCGGCGGCACCGCGCACGACCGCGAGGCCGCGATGCACTGGCTGCGGCCCTTCGTGCCCGACGCCGGCATCGACCGCATCCTCGTGTGCCCCGGCATCCACGGCGTGCTCACGGCGCTGTTCTCGCAGCTCGCGCGGCCGGGCGAGCTGATCTGCGTGGAGTCGCTCACCTACCCCGGCGTGAAGGCCATCGCGGCGCAGCTGGGCGTGCAGCTGCATGCGCTGCAGCTCGATGACGACGGCCCCATTGCCGATGCCTTCGAGCACGCCTGCCGGACGCTCAAGCCCAAGGCGCTCTACTGCAACCCCACGCTGCTGAACCCGACCGCGGGCACCGTGTCGCGCGCACGGCGCGAGGCCCTGGCCGACGTGGCGCTGCGCTATGCGGTGCCGATCATCGAGGACGACGCCTACGGCATGCTGCCGCGCCAGACCCCGGCCGCGCTCGCCACGCTGGCGCCCGGGCTCACCTACTACGTGAGCGGGTTTTCCAAGTGCTTTGGCGCGGGCCTGCGCAGCGCCTATGTGTGCTCGCCCACCGTGGTCCAGTCGCAGCGCCTGGCTGGCGCGATGCGCGCGACCACCGTGATGGCCTCGCCCATCACCAACGCATTGACCACGCTGTGGGTCGAGGACGGCACCGCCGAGGCCATGCTGCAGGCCGTGCGCGGCGAATCGATGGCGCGGCAGGCGCTGGCCGCGCGGCATCTCGGCGGCAGCGGACTGCAGGCGCATCCCGAGGGCTTCCATGCCTGGCTGCCGCTCTCGCCGGGCTGGAGCCCGGTGGAGTTTGCCTCCTACCTGCGCACGCAGAACGTGGGCGTGGTGGCGAGCGCGGCCTTTTCCACCGATGGCGATCCGCCCGAGGCGGTGCGCATCTGCCTGGGCGGCCCGATGTCGCGCGAGCAGTGCGACCAGGCGCTGCGGCTCATTGCCGACACGCTCGCGCATCCGCTGCATCCGCACGCCACGCTGCGCGGCGGCTGAGCGCGGCGGCCGTGGCGGTGTTCAGGCGCAGTCGAGCTTCATCGCCTCGATGCGGCCGCCGAAGCCGAGCTGGCGCATCAGGCCGCCCTCGCGGCTGTTCGCCGGGAAGTCGACCGTGCGGTCCCTGAACATCGCATGCTCGTACACCTTCAGCGTGGCGCGCGGGCCCACGCTGACGCTGTCGATGTCGCGCTTGAGCTGCCGTGCGGTGCCGCGGTCCATGCTCTGGACCTCGGCCGGTCCCACCAGCGTCAGCATGTCGCCCTGGAAGTTGCGGCCGGTATAGAACTGGGCCCAGCAGCCCGAGGCCAGCGCGGGGTCCTCGATGCGCACGGGCACGAGCAGGATCGTGGGATCGGGCTGGTTGGCCGCGGAGGCGGTGGGGCCGGCCGAGCGCGTGGGGCTGGCCATGTGGGAGCAGGCACCGAGCGCCACGGCGCCGGCAATCATGAGGTAGCGGAAATTCTTCATTGGATGGGATGGTTGCTGCGGTTGGGAAGCGAGCCGCTCAGGCTAGCGGCCACGGTTTCCCGCCGCGTAGGAGCAAAGCCCAAGCTCCCGTCTCCGCGCCGCGACAGCGGCGTTTGCCGCGCGCAACGCCGGGCGCGAAATCTCCGCGAATGGCTGCGGCCCGGATGCGCCCCTTTCCTACGCCGGCCGGTGCTGCGGATGTCCAGTCTGGCGATTCGCACCCATCCAATTCTTTTGTTCAACATCGAAGGAAGCCATGGCCACGAGCAGCATCCTGGGAGGCGAACGCCCGCCGGAGGAACCGAAGGGTACCGACGTCGACAGCCTGGGCCCCAGCGACACGAGCGACAGCGGAAGCGACGTGCGCACCTCGCGCGAACGCAGCGCCATTCCCGAAGACGCCGCGGAAGGCGCCATTCCCATTGCGCATGAAAGCAGCACCGATGCCGAGGGCACCGGCGAGCGTGCGTCGGCGGACGCTCCGCCGTCGGCGCCCGATGCGGACATCCTGCCGGACCGCACCGAGGACGCGGGCCCGGCCGCCGAGCTCGCCGGCACGGAAGAAGAAAACGACATCGACGACGAAGAAGCGGAGGACGCCGGCAACAAGCCCGCCTGAGGCGAGTTCGGTGCAACGCCATGCCCGGCCAACTTGACTGCGCGCTCCACGGGCTCCAGCAGCTTGCCTACGCCCGGATCACGCGCGAATTCCACCGCGCCTGGCAGGCGAGGGCGGCCTGTCCCGCGTCGTGCGAAGCCGCGATCGGCGGGTCGCACCGCCGGGTGCAGCGCTGCGAGCAGGTGCTCGCGCAGCTGCGCCTGCTGATCGACGATCCACAGCAGATCGCGAAAATCAAGATTGCGCGCGCGCTCTACCTGCGCCTGCTGCTGGAAAGCGCGCCCATGCGCCTGCAGTCGTGGAGCGACAGCGAGAGCTTCGACGACATGCCCAGGTCCCACCTGTTCGAATGGATTGCCTACGACTTCGAACAGCTCGAGCTGGCCGAGCTCGAGGGCTCCATGACGCCCGAGGAAGCCGCGTCGTATGCGCAGGCGCTCGACGCGCGCGCCAGCAGCCTGCGCGAGGAGTGAGCGCGGGGGCGGGGCCGTCTGTCAGTCTGTCAGCCCCGGCCCAGCACGATCGCGCCGTCCTGGATGTAGCGGTCGAATTCGAGCTTGGGAATGGCCGCGGTCAGCGACTGGCCCTGGTCGGTCCAGGTGAGCACGACGCTGTCGTCGGCCATCAAGACCTGGCAGTTCCCCTTCGGAATCTTCAGCTGCGGGCCGTCGCCGGCGCGAAAGGCCACATCGCCAGCGATGCGGGCGTCGATCTGCGTGGTGGAAGTCATGGTTTTATCTGCCTTGCTATTGCGGCGCGGGGCGCGCATGGCGGTGGCTGCCGTCGCTGCGCTGCTCCTTGGAAGGATCGGCATCGCGCGTGGGTGCGAGGCCACCGGGCGAGCCGGCCGAGGGCGGGCGCGAGGTCTGCGTGCGCGGGCTGGCCGGGCCCTTGTCGGCGCCGAGCTGGCGCTGGTCGGTCGCGCCGCCGGGCTGGTCCGCGGGGCGCGTGGCCGGCGGTTTTTCCGCATCGCTCACCGGCGGAGCGCGCGTGCCCTTGGGCGTGCCGGTGGGCTGGGCCGCCGCCGCCGCCGCGGCCAGGGCGGCGGCCGCGAGGCCGTAGTGGAAGAAGCGCAATGGTTGGCTGTGCATGGAGGAATCCTCGAAAAGAAGCTGCGAGCCTCCTTTCTCGCGCAGCCTCGCCGCGTGCTTGTAGGCAGGGACAGCATTCCCGCGCCGGTGGCGGGCCTGCGCGCGATTCGCTTGCGCCGCAGACGCGCTGCCTTCCTACGCACGCGTCCGGCACTGCGGCGCACGGTGGAATTTTCTGGCAAAGGAGGAATCCAGCGTGACTCGAAGACGATCCACCGAACCAGCGAATGCGCCGGCCTACGGCCAGCCCGTGCCCGCCGAGCGCAGCATGAAGCGCGAGGCCAGGACGCCGGCGGAAAACGGCGAGCCCGTGGGGCCCAACAACGGCCCGGCCATCACCGAGAAAAGAAAGCCGCCCACCCCCGGCGATGCCGCGGTAGGCGAAAGCGGCAACCACGGCAGTTCGCCGGGCAGCCAGCCCGGCCGCGCCGAAAAGGCATTCCGCGAGGAATGAGCCGGTGAATGCATCGGGGGCGCCGCGCCCCGAAAAACGCCTACAGCGGACGTCAGGCGAAGCCGACACCGGTCCTCGCTTGCTCGAACACCATTTCTTCATGGAACCAGCCCACGCAGTGCAGCAGCTTGGCGCTGGCATTTCTCAACCCGCCTCCATTCCGACGAGGCCTACGAAGGAGTCATGACATGGCCAACTACACGAACACCGCGGACACCGCCACCACCGAGGACGTGGTCGAGGTGCTGAACGATCTTCTGGAGAACTCGCGCGACGGCGAATACGGCTTCCGCGCCTGTGCCGAGGAGGTCGATTCGCCGCAGCTCAAGCAGGTCTTCCAGAGCCGCTCGGCCGAATGCGCCAAGGCCGCGGGAGAAGTGGTCCAGCTTATCCAGCGTTTCGGCGGCTCGCCCGACAAGGGCGGCACGGCGACCGGTGCCATGCACCGCGGCTGGGTGCACGTGAAGGGCACGGTGGGCGCCAACAGCGCGCTCTCCATGCTCGAAGAATGCGAGCGCGGTGAAGACGCCGCGGTGGCGCGCTACCGCAAGGCGCTGAAGGAGGACCTGCCGGCCGACGTGCGCGCGGTGATCCAGCAGCAGTCCGAAGGCGCCAAGCGCAACCACGACCAGATCAAGCGGCTGCGCGACGAGATGCGCGGCAAGAGCAAGTAAGTCATAAAGGGCAAAGGGGCTGCGCTGCCCGGCAGGGCCGCACGGGGCAAAATGGACAGCGTCCTGCAACTCCGTCGGCCTTGTCCTTGACCCCCATTCACTGCGACCTCACCCTGGTACGACCAAATAGAGTTCAAAACAGCTCTGGATCGTTTTCCCTCGAGAGCAGCCTTCTCTCACTTGCAGCTTGGTGCTGTAAAGTTCAGAAATTGCGGTGAATCCGTGGATGTTCGCCGCAAGCATGGAGAAATAGAGTGCAAAACAGCCCAGCCGGCTGTTGTTCCGCAGCTGACCGAGGGGGTGGCACTCGCCTCATTGCTCGCATTTCATCGGCGTACCTCAGCGTCGACAAACAGCCGGACAAGGCACGACTTCTACGGTGATCGAGAACGGGCGCCGGATCCGCCCAACCTGCTAGGTGCAGGGCACGAGGACATCGCTAGACGCATCTTTGGGGGGAAAATTTCGGGCCAGGATGTGCTGATGCGCCACACATTGTTCGGTTTTTACAGTCGCTTGCTGACAGAAGACGCGAACAAGAAATGGGCGGAAGACCTAGCCAACTGCCGCAGGGTGCCGATTGCGGCCTACCTCGACACCAAGAGCGGTCCTCTCTCGTCTCTGGGAGCTTCTGGTGCACTGAGAAAATGCTACGCCTGCATCGACTCGGATCTTGTCCAAGGGGAAATCCCCGGGTGGAGAGTCCTGCACCAACTTCCATTTCTGAGCCACTGCGTCGAACACTCGCAGCACCTAGTGTCAATCTGCCCGTCTTGCTCACACGCATTCGAACGAGGTGCCGACTTCCGACTGCCGATCGACCCGTGTAGGCATTGCGGGTACGCCCAGTACCCTGTGAGAACGCCCGAACTGTGCCGGGGGCAACTGTTGTTGGGGCGACTGTGCTCAAGAGTATTCAGCGGCTTGGTCCCGGATCTGGAACCTTCCCGATGGGTGGACTGGGTTAACGCGACGAATGCCGAGTTTGTAAATGCAGAGATCGCCGTGGCGAGCGTAGAGGGTCATCTCATCGAGCTTTGGGACGTGAGTTCGATAGCGGAGTTATCTTCAGTCTTGGGCTACACCTTGCCGGGGGATTTCGTCGGCCAGGAGTTGGGGCTCGCGATGAGTTCTCGGATATGGCTATCTCGTTTGCTGGTTTTCAGCGCGGCCTGTTCGTTGATGAACAAGAACCCGACCTCAGGAAATGCCGCATCCGAAGAATTGTCAGAAGTTAATGGTCGCTTTGAACTTCTTGCTCGACTTGCGGCGGCCAGTGCCATTCCACAAGGAGTGATAGATCGCCTAATCGCTGGTGACGCCGTCTCGGCAGTGGTTGGTGCGCGAATGGTCACGATTGGAAGACTCCGGCGCTTTCTCAGGTCACTCCCCCGCGAGATATCCAGCCTTCTGCAAAAGACCGGCAAGAATGGTCGGCAACAGAGACGGGCTGACAGTCCTTTGAAGGAAACAAAGCATGACGAACTGCTCGCTGTCAGTCGTCAGGCCCTGCTAGATGCCAAAGCCGTCAATGCGAATCTGACAAGAACCGAGGCAGCCAAGCTGTTCCCGAGCCGATACAGATGGTTGACTCGACACGACTCGGAATGGCTCGCCGCGGAACTTCCGTCGCTGCTCCCGTCAAGCGGAGGAGTGCAGGGATGGTTTTCCTATTTCGACAATGAAAAGGAACGCCGGCAGGCGTATCAAAACGTCGTCTTGGAGTTCCTGCGGCACAAGCCCGGAGCGGGAAGATCCGAAGTCTACAAGGAGCAACGCCGAGCCATGACGTGGCTACTCCAAAATGAACGGGCCTGGTGCGACCTGCATGTTCCCTTCCAAGCCAAATCCCAGTCGAGGTTCGAATGGTATCGGGGAGCTGAGCCGCTGGTACTTCCCGAGCCGGTTCTCAAGAGCCGATACCGGGACGACGATGAACGCACCGCGTTATCGAAGACAGCGGTTCTCCGGATGCGTGCCTTGAACCCTCATCTGCTGCGGTCAGAGTTGGTCCGAGCGTGCTCCAGCTCAATCAATTGGCTTCGGCATAGAGATCCTGAGTGGCTCGAAGAGCACCTGCCACCCACAGTCAGGGATCCAAAGAGAAAATAAAACTACCTCACGGCCTCGGTCGTCGTCTCGCTTCTGCAATGCATTCGCAACTCGAAGAAGTGGCCGAGGAAGATATCTCATGGCAATGGACGCGCGGCTGCACGCGGCCGTTTCATACGTGGCTTGTTGGGTTAAACAGCACCAACTGGCGTTCCGACCGAGAAGGGACCTGCGTCAGAATTTTTCGCAACTGATCTGGCGCGTGCTCTCGCAGCCATCGCATCTCCGCACCGCAGTTGCGCTCCACCTCCTGCCGCGAATGGTGTGGGTGCAATGCTATTTCCGCTCGAAGAGCCTGCACTGCCATACTCAGCTTCTCCTCTTTCAGACGCGCCCGCCAAGAACGACGAAGGTTGGGGTCGGCCTCCAACCATCTCACCACGTCGGTCCGTGAGGCCCGCAGCATGCTCATCACTTCGCCGTAGCTGCCGGCTTGTGCAAAAGCGTCCACCACATAAGGCGGTGTTCCCACCGAGGGCAACGCGGCCTCGAAAAGCGCGATCTGTCCGGCTTCGTCTAGGCGACGTCCATTCACCGCATCTCGGAAGGATTGTGCGGCCGCGGGTGCGTCTGGCCAGCTAAGTGCACTCCACAACACGACCCACCGGACAGCGTGTGTGTTCTTGTGCCTCCATAGCTGGCCCGCAATCCACTCGCCATCCGCCAACGAAGCGACCCAGTTCGGCCCCCGGCTCAATCGTTCGGATGTTCGCGTTGACCTGAACCAACTGGCCAAGCGCGAATGCCGGACGCTGCGTGTCGATGCATGCATGATTCCCAGTTGACGCAAGCGTGCCTGCGTCGCAAGCCTCAGCGTGTGCATGTCTATGTCGGCCACGCCGCGAAGCGCTTCCCCGATCGATGTGAGCAGCAGGTCAGCTTCCCGAGGCTCTGGATGCCCCGGAGCGCAACTCTCTTCTGGGATCAGCCATCGCTTGTTTCGCCCTTGAATCACACTCAGAGCCGAACCGTGGATGCTGCAGGTCCATGTGGTGGGAAACTGATGCGACACATGCCAATAAGGGCGGCCGACTTCAGCGAAGTCCGCGCGAACGCATTGCCCGCAAAACTTCAGGGGATGCTCCGGTCGAAGTGTGCGAGACGATCCGTCAAGCATTCGACGCACATGCTGCGCGGCGCCGTCGGCCAGTGTCGCAGCGACAGCGCGCTTGGACGCATTGCTGACGAACGGTAAGTAGTACCCGGCAATTGTGTGATGACGGGCTATCTCGAGAGAGGCAGGTAGCCCTCGCTCTGGCCCAAGGGGGAGACGGTTGATACCCGCCGGAAAATCGTGTTGCCGGGCCCCATGCCGCACGCCCAGCAAGGCGAGCGAAGTCTCCTCGCAATTCACGCCGCCATTCATGACGTGCACGGCCGCGCAGAAACTGTACAAAGTCTCGTCGGGCTCCAGGGCTGGGAGAAAGCCGAGCTTCACGGGGACTCACTTGTCGCTGGAGGACGTGGGCTTCGGTCTTTTTGGCTGAGGTGCCGATGTCGCCTGATCATCCTTCGTTTTCAGGGCAGCCTCGATCAGGTCAGCGCTGAAACCCAGCATGGCCACCTCTTCTTCGGACAGATTCGCCATGGATTTCAAGCGGGCCGCCGTGCTGTTGTGCTGCCGAGTGAGACTTGCTTTGTGAGCTCGAAGCAAACGCTGGACTGCGGCGTGGGTGGAGGCGTCACGCACCAATGGAACTTGCGGAGCCTGCCTGCCAGCCGGTGTCGCGGCGCTTTCGGTGCCTGCCTTGTCCTGAGTTTCCGGTATGTCCAGATATGCGGTTTTAGAGGGGCTATCACTTTCCTTCCCTGTTGCGGCCAGTGCGATGTCTTTGAGATCGCGAAAGGTGGCTGAATCGGCGCCTGCATGGATGTCCTCCAGGGCCAATTCAGCCGAACTCAGAGCGCTGCTCCTGCGCAGTGCCGCCCTTTGGCTCGCCGCATCCAGCGCGACATACAAGCCTGGGATGCCTCCCGTGAGATCGAATTCCACCTTGTCTCGCACGCTTTTTTCCATAGCATCGCTCTCAAGCAGCGAGAAGCACCGCATGCGGGGAACAAAGTCATCCTTCCACCAAGGCGAGTCCGCGCTGGAGGCAGGAATGAGTTCGTGGATTCCACCGATGGAAAATCGTCGCTGCACCTGGGAAAAGCCTTCCAGGTTGACGAAAGCCAGCGGGCTTCCAACCATCACCACGGAAATGCCGAGGTTCATCAGCATCAAATAGAAGAGGATGAACTCGATTCCCCACGGGCTGTCATCAAAGTTCTGCTTTTGTTTTTCGTCGATCACCAAGAGCGCAACGCGATGATTCGAAAGCGTTCGGGCCACTGTGGCCAGGAGACTGTCGATGTTCTCCTTCTTATGATGTTGGACGTAGTAATCGCTGCCCAAAGCCACGTCGATTGCAGACAGAATGAGCTTCAGCAATCCCCCGCGAGACCCGTTCGATGCATGATTGACGTAGACCCAAATCAATTGGTCCAGCTTCGTCCATTTACACTCCTCTGATGGGCCATGCCGAATCACTTGTTCCGGTGCAATGATCTCCAGCACGCGCGCGACGATTCGGGACTTGCCCATGCCCGTCATGCCCTTGATGATCGCGCCTGCTGCATCGAGGCTTGCCACGCGACGCATCTCTTTCAACGAAGTGCTCAGTAGCACCGTGTTTCTGCGCCGCCGCTCGTTGGGGTCTAACGGATTGGTCAACACCAAGGATCTCCGCAGCAGATCCTGCAACCCCGACGCAATGTCCAAGATGGTTCGGATCGGTACGAAGTGCTTGGCCGAGAAACTGAGCAGCGCCTCGCGTGCCCCCGGGCGCAGCGGTCGCCAATCGTGGCCATCGAGCGGATAGTTCCGCAGGTTGTTTGCCCATTGGTCGTACGGAACGAAGGGCGGAAGTGCCTCGATGAATGGGTTGGGGCCGAGAAGCAATTCGGGGCGTTCGTGGAGTGCGGAGGTTGCGATGGTCATTGGAACTCCTCCTCGTTTGCCATCTCCATCGCTCGAGAAGCCGCGGATTTTTCCTGGCGATCGCTTACGGGTTCGCTTTGGGGTTGGCCATCCGGTTCTGCGCCCTCCGGCGCGAACCCCGCAGTGTCCGCAGATTTCTCCGCGTTGCGCAACCGCTTCATCTCTTCCGCGAGATTGCCACGCAGTCCGTCGCGGAAGGATTTCTTGCTGGGCTTGGCGTCGAGTGCGTCCATTTCCTTGGCCAATTCGCCCTTGGCTTGGTGGGTCGTAGATTGCCGGCGCAATGCCTTGTCGGCGGCAAACTGTTCGTCTGTCCCGGCGGCAAGATCGACGTCCAACTGCAGTTCCTCTTGTATCGATACCCAGTCCGCAAGCGTCACGCGTCGCCATTCGGAGTCTCTGACAGCGCAGTTGAGCTTGATCATCCCCGACTTGGTTGGAAGCCATGCCACGGTCAGATCCGCTTCATCCAGCTTGATCAGCACATGAAGAACCTCCTTTCGTCGGCGAACCTCCGAGAGAAGATTCGTCGCCATCAGGGCGGGGCTTGTGAAGCGCATCCGCGGGAGGATCTGTTCCCGTCCGTGGACTTTAGCGGTGAGGTAGACGCCGTTCTTTCTGATGATCGCCTTGTGGTCAGGAAGCATGAACGCGCGGAGTTCGTCAACGTCGCATGAGATCTCGGCGCTCAAGCGGGTGCGCAGCCAGTTAAAAATGTTGAGTCGCGTCGGTCGGATCTCCGGGTTCTCTCTGAGCATCGCAAGAGGCTGGAAGTCCGGAACCTCCTGGTTGTTGTATTCCAGAATGTGCCAAATCAGCTCTCGCATGTACTCGTAATAGTTCCACAACGCGCGCTGCGCCGCGTGCTCCTCGCCCCGCTTCGTGTGTGTGCCTCCGGCGGTATTGCCGGGCGCCTTCTCGTCGAGCATCTTGTGGTCGGTGTGATGTTGACTTTCGATGTCTCCCTTCAGGTCTCCGCGCATCGTGGGCGGATAGTTGAGCCCGAAGCCGAACTGGGTGGAGGCGGCGTCGATCGCGTGGCCCTTCATTTCGCCGTGGTCGGCGGTGTAGGTGCGATGCAGAATCGCGGGCCATTCATCTTCCGTGATGATGATTCCGAACCTGCGGCAGAACTCCACCTTGGAACTGGCGGCGTGCAGGATGGTTTTCATGGCAGTGTTCGGGGAGGGAGGCTCCCAACTGCAATTCAACCCAACGATCAAGGTACTTCCGACATCTTTGATCAGGCTTCGGGTCATTGCCGGAAGTTTCTTCAGGCGACTGATGAACGACGTGAGAAAAACGTCGGTCGAAGTCGCATCGAAGACCCCGCGCTGGCCGACAACCGCCGCGACGTCCTGAACGGAGCCGCCGCGGGCATCGAAACGTTGACTGAACTTGCGCACGCCGAGGAGAATTTCCGTGACGGTACGGTCGTCATTCAGGATTTTTCCCCACCGGATGAACTGACCGAAGGTGGGCCGCTCCCACTTGGGCAGCATGCTGACCTTCTTCGACCCGTCCGGTTGGATCTCATGCTCGGCCCAGTACGTGCTGCAAGCCATGAGGTACGCGTCGCGACGGCTGACGTCGTGCTTGATCAGGCGATAGAAGAACGCCAGCTTCTGCTTGTCGCTGTTCAGGTCCTCGTGCGCGTCCTTGCCGCCACCTTTGTCAAGCGCATACCCACGAGACTTGATTCGGCCTGCATTGAACAGGCGGGTTCCTCGGCCTAGCTTTGCCTGCTGTGCCTTGGGATGGCCGGGGTTTCCGCACCGGCCAAAACCGGATTCGAGTGCGCTGGCCTTGCTGCCCAAGGCCCAATACCTGTTGAGCCAGCAGTACAAGGTCGCTGGCGACCTGCCGCACGCCTTCGCCCGCTTTCTGATCTGCTTGGGAAGCGAAGTGTCTCTCAGCATTTCCAGCGCTGAACGAAGTGGTGTTCCCTCGCCGGCCGGCTGCAGTAGCGGACGCAGGACTTCATAGCGTTTGTCACGACGTTTGAAATCCTTCTCCAGGCTCTTCAGTGCCCGTCCCCCGCAGTAGCTTCGTCGCTGATCGTCTGTGAGCGAGGTGGTTGTCAGGTTGAGTTTGTAGATCAACTTCCCGTTCAAGGCGTCAACGAGATCGGAAAGCGGAGCGCAACGTGGGCTGCCCACGTAGTACTCCATTTGATTGGGATCGCTCTTTGACTTGCGGGGAAAATCGATCAGCCACACCTTGTTTTCTTGCGGAAGAAGTCCAATGATGCGGGTCGGGCCGGTCAAGTCGGCCAAGCCAGTCAAACTGGTCGGTTCAATGCTTTCGAGCAGGTTGTCCAAGACCGCGCCGAGCTTGATATCAGGAGGAAGGTCCAAGTTCATCGAGCGGCCCCCACCCAGGAAGCAAAAAGCTCGCGACGCAGTTTGCGCCCACCGGGGATCAGCGGATGCCAGGTCTCCAGCGGCTGGGACACGTCGTGATCCAGGTCCTGGAACCAGATAGCCGCAGCAAGCGCCTGCTTGCATGCTTCGAAATCCAGCACCAATCGTGTCGCGAGTTCGGTGACGACTGCATGGACGGGGCGCTCGTAGGCTCGCCGCATGCACGCGTTGACCACCGTCTGATACAGATGCGACTGACGCAAAGCCACCATCGCATCTTGTGTCAATAGTGGATGCAGAACGTCCAAGCTTCGAAGGAGCTCGGGCGATAGCCGTTCGGAATGTGTCAGGCAGTAGCGAATGGACGACTCCTCGCAGTACCTGTGTATCAGCGCAAGACGCTGCTTCAGCCGGCTGAAGTCGCCGTCTTGGCGCATGAGTTCTTCTGGCTTGCAGTCGTGCGCCGTGAGGTAGTAATTGCCGTCGGCGTGTTGCCAAGTTGCCAGGATGTCGATCGTGGCGACGTAAGGCACATCGGTGCCAACATACAGGCCGTGCTCGACACCAAGGTCGTTGGCAATGTCCATGAGTCCTCGAACCCGAATCAACTCGGTCCCAGGAAGACCGCAGATCGCGTGGTTGTGAGCCCAGGGCCATGCCGGATACTGGTCCCGCGTGTCAATGGCGCCCAACCACTTCAGAAGCAACAGCATCGATCGTTCTCCGTTCGCGCGATAGTGGTGCTTATGCCCCGTGCCTGGCGAAGGCAAATGGCCGATGAACGAACTGGGCGAGTAGTCCTTCTTGGTCACCCGGAGCCAAGGCTTGTAGTCGTGCAGGTGACCTTGGCCAAATCCTTCCCGTATCAGCTGCACCAGTTTTTTCCACGTCATGAGTCCGGATTGCGGCGCAGGGCGTCGGCGCGGAATGACGAATTCCGCCGCCCGGAAGCCAGCGATGCGCGAACTCATGCCGACCTCCGGTAACCCGGGGCGTGCGAATTTCTGCCAGGCCCCCAACGATCGGCGCCGGAGGCGATTCCGCGTTCGATCATGAGAGCCGTCGATGCATGCAGGTTCGCGACTTCACAACCTGCGGCCAGCCAACGGCATCGGTCCGCTCGACCGGCGCGTGGCCGCAAGCGCGTCGTCAAGGTCGTTGGACGCGGTGGCGGCGTAACTGGGGAGAAGCCGTCCCGCGAGCAACGCCGATATGGGCATCGAATTGGGAAAGGCGGAAATGGGCGTGAAACGCCCGAATTTATGAAGTTCAACATTTTCTCTCCGGGCGCCCGTCGTGAATTGACGGGCGTGGCTATCCTTGACGCCACCTAAGCCCAGAGAGATACTGTCGTCAGGGTCCCTTGAAAAACCTTAGACATCTCCGGGTGTCGGCGGGCGCCGGCTTATCGAAAGAGGGTCGGCGTTTTGCTTTTCTGGGTGCAGTTCTCCTCAGGTTGCGGCTTTGCTCGCAAGCCCAGCGAGATACGTTGCCAAATCCGCGGTCGAAACGAATGCTTTCCGACGTCCTGGCGGCCTTATTAACCTCAGCGGAAGGCGTTTGCGCTGGATGGCTCGGTTGAACGAGTCCAGCGTGGGGAAACTCAATGTTTTCCAAGCATCATCGGCTGAGACCAATGGTCCAAACCTTGCAAAGAGAAGCTCGAATGTGCGCTGCTCGACAGTGGCCTCTGCCTGAGCGCGTTGCGCTATCGGAGTCCCGGACTGGGACGGACTAGCAATAGCTGAAGATGGCAGTGTGCTCACGGATGCATTCTGGTCGCGAAGTCGCGTAAAAGTCAACGATATTAGGTCGTAAGTCGTTGTCACCATTGAGTTATTTGCTCCGTGCAGTACTACTTCACGGAGGAATTAAAGTCCGCATGAAAATTAAAAAAAATCATGTGTGCGAAATAGTCTCCTCTACAAGAAGAGCGACGATGTCATTTGATCGGAGGGTGGCAGCATTTCCACCTAGCGCAGAAGAAGAGTGGGGAATCGTCATGGACCAGTTGCGTGCAGGCAGTGTCAGAAGCTAAGATGGCTCGTCATAGATCACTTTTGACTTTACGAATCCCCATGTTCAAGCTCTCGCCCACAACCGCCAAACGCGTCAGCATCGACGCAGGTGTGGCTATGCACGTGGTGATTCGCTCGGGATGTCCTGATCAGTCGGCGAGCCGAATAGCAGTGGTGCCATCGCCTCTTCTCGCCCGCGTTCCCCAGTCTTAAGGAGCTGACAGTTTTGGCTCCATCTAGGAGCCCAGAATGTTCAGCCGAACCAGTTTCCTCCTCCTCTCTCCCTTGGGCGCGATGCCCAAATTGATGTTCCTTGGCAACTTGGCCGTAGTCAGGAAATCAAGGGCTCAATCTCACGCAGATCGTCGACCTATGAGACACCACTGTCTCTACGGGCGCGAGCTCGTGAAAATTAGGCACGGAGGACCGGCCTCATTTCAGATGGATGGATAACACCATGACGACCACCACCGCTATCCAGGGTGCCGAACTCGTCGCTTTCCTGCAGGACAGCTCGGATGGCCAGACGAAGTCAATCCTCATCGAGGCCGAACGACCGACCGTGAGTGCGCCCGCGCGCCCTGGAAAGCACCCAGTCTCGTCTCCTCGGCGCATGCTGCCTCCGCCCGCGGCGACATTGCTCAAGCGGCGTGCCAAGAAGGTCAGCGATACCGCGCCAGTGGCCATGGGGGAGATCGAGCAAGCCTTGAAACGCCTCGGTCTTGACGGCTTGGCTCGTCGTAATGATCTCAGTGGCTCCTTTGTGGTGGAGGCCACCGCCGAGCAGATTCGGGAGTTGGCGGCAACGCCCGGGGTTCAGGCTATCCGGCCGAATCGGTGGCATCGCAATATTGCTTCATAGTGAGTGGAGGAAAAGCCATGGACCAGACTCCAACTCAACGACCGCCGCACGATTCGGGAAGCCAAGACACCGCAGCCCGACAGTTTTGCGATGTGGTGGACGGGTGCCAGATTCTGTCGCCGGCGAAATTCATCAAGATAATGGGCTTGGCGCTCGACTCCTTCGCCAACAACGCACATGTCCATCGAAGCACGGTCATCCACGCGCCTGTGACGGAGAGCATCCAGTCGTATATCCGTACGAGCCTGCAAGTGCTGGCAGCCGTGGCTGCGGTCTCGGATGGGGACCTGCATGACGCCATCTTCCAGTATAGAAACGAGCCGCTCGCGCCGTTCAACTACAAGACAGCTGAGTCGCTGGTGGCCGAAGGGCGCGCCGCCGATGTGCTCAATCTGCTGGAGTCATTTCGCGAGGGGTTTGTTGGATGACTTCCCCCCGCATTTGCCGCACTGGCGGCTTCAGCAATCTGCTGTTCCTGGATGTCGATGGCGTTCTCCATCGTGTCGGCGCGGACTATTCGTTCAGCAGCCGGTTCTTCAGTCATCTGCCGCTTCTGGAGGAACTCCTACGAGAGTTCAAGTCTGTCGACGTCATCATCTCGTCGGATTGGCGGCGCGCCGAAAGCATCGAGCAACTGCAGCGGTATTTCAGCGCCGATATACAGCATCGGATCATCGGAGCGACGCCGCAGATCGGCCCCAATGTGGCCGTCCACCACCGGCGCCAGTTGGAGATCGAGGCCTGGCTCGATGGGAACGGTCGCAGTGACGCAGAGTGGGTCGCACTTGACGATTGGCCACTGAGCTTTGAAGCGGGCTTCGAACGGGTCGTGCTCACAGATCCCCAGCGGGCGTTCGATCAAGACAGCTTCCAGGAACTGCGCTCGCACTTCCTGCGGTTCGCTGCTGGCCGCTGAGTGCAGTTCGAGCTTCATCGCTACTTCGCGAGGCACATGAATGAAACCTCTTGTCCCGTCAGACCTCCACGCACAGTCCGAGCATCAACGGTCGACAGCAACGCTGATGTTCTTCGGCGATCCGCACGGCAACTTCGAGCCGGTGATCGCCGCAGTCGAGCGGTTTCGGCCCGAGGCGATCGTGCTGCTGGGCGATCTCCAGGCGCAGCAGCCTCTGCACGTCGAACTGGCGCCGATCCTCGACCGCACCAAGGTTTATTTCATCCACGGGAATCACGACACGGACTCGGATCTGGACTACGACAACCTGTTTGGTTCGGAACTCGCGGATCGTAACCTCCATGGGCGCATCGTCGAGATCGCCGGGTACAAGATCGCGGGCCTGGGCGGCCTCTTCCGCAGCAAGATCTGGGATCCGCGGCGGCCGGTCGAGGAGGCCGCGTTCTTCTCGGCAGATGCGCTGCGCCGGTCCATGCGCCCTGAGGAGCGGTGGAGGGATGGCATCGCCCGTCGGCACCGATCCACGATCTTTCCGGAGGACTACCAGCGGCTGCTGCGGAGCCCGCCCGCCGACATCCTGGTGACGCACGAGGCGGCGGCTGCACATCCGCACGGCTGGCAGGCGATCGACGAACTCGCCGAGACGCTCGGTGTCCAACTGGTGATCCATGGCCACCACCATCGGGACATTAATTATGTGGCTGAGGGTCTGATGACCGCTGCGGCGCCATTCCGCGCGTTCGGAGTTGACATGGGCTCGCACTTGGCGTGGCCGCGGGATGAGACCGGGTTGGGAAGTGCTCCACAAGACTTGCTGGATCTCGCCACCCAGGTGTTCGGTGCAGCGGCCCTAGCTTGGCTGGACAAGCCACACGAATGGCTCGATGGCCAAACGCCAACAGCTTTCGCAGCCGCGGGTGGTTCGGACAAAGTGCGCTCGATTCTCAACGCAATTCAACACGGCGGTGTCGTCTGAGGCGCGCGAGGCGCCGCAACGATAAGACACACTCCACTGCCGCAAACATGAAGCTGCTCATCCTGTCCGACCTGCATGCCGAGTTCGAGACCTTCGAGGTGCCGAAGGGCCTGGACTACGACGTGGCCATCCTGGCGGGCGACATCGTGGCACCCGGACGCGTGGCCGCGTGCTGGCTGCGTAACCCGGCACGGTTCGGCGACAAGCCGATCGTGCAGATCGCCGGCAATCACGAGTACTACGAATCCGTGATGGACCAGGAGCAGGTCGACATGCGGCGCCAAGCCAACGAGCACGGTACTCATTTCCTCGATTGCGACGACGTCGTGATCGCCGGTGTGCGCTTCCTCGGTTGCACGCTGTGGACGGACTTCCGCCTGCGAATCGACAGCCCAGGGTTTGCCGGGCAGCCAGTGCGCCTTCTGTCCGACCGCTTTCGCTCGATGACGGAATGCTCACGCGTCCTGGCCGACTACTCGGCCATCCGCATCGACGATCCATTGACTTCGAATTCCCGGGGCACGCGGCGTCTGGTACCGATGGACACCTTGCGGATCCATCGGCGGCACCGTGCCTGGCTGCGCCGAAAGCTTGCCGAGCCGTTCGACGGGTCCACGGTGGTGGTGACGCACCATGCGCCGCATCGCAATTCACTCGCGCCGCGCTTCGCTGAGGATTGGGCTTCCGGTGGCTTCGTCAGCGAAATGCCGTCCGAATTCTTCAACGTGCCCGTGCTGTGGGTGCACGGGCACACGCACGACAGCTTCGACTACCAAGTGGGCGCATGCCGGGTGGTGTGCAATCCGCGTGGCTACCTGAACTGGCATGGGGAGTTCGAGAACAAGAACTTCAATCCTGGCTGGGTGGTCGACCTGTGAGCGACGCCGCTTTTCCTGTCAAGGGCGAGTTCCTGGTCGCCACGATCCGGGGGCCGAGCTCGTCGCTTTCCTGCACGAAAGCCAGGGCGACCAGACACGGTCGATCATCATCGAGTCCGCACGGCCGCCGGTCAGTGCCCCTTCGCCTCCTGGAGGGAAAGCGATCACATCTCCCGGGGAGATGCTGCCTCCGCCCGCGGCGGCATTGCGCAAACGGCGTGTCCCCAAGCCCTGGGTGGATTGGGGTTGGTGCAGTTACCGATCTATCAGGTTGCCGGCCACCTTTAAGGGCGGACGGCTTCAGGCAGTCCTTGAAGGGTGCGACGCGACCCGGGGTGATATTTGGCTCGTATGGCCTCCGGGCCGCTCCGATATTCCACGAGTACGGGTGTTCTCGGAGTTCGTCCAGACCCTGCTGAGCCGGTGCCCCGAAAACCTTTCTCGCTCAACTCAGGAGCCGGGGTCGCGATCTTTTACCGAATAAGGGCTTTGATGCGCGCGGTTCAGCGGCCCAGAAACGACTGTAAGTCGTTCGTGAGTCTCACGTGGGTTCGCCCAATGGGCTGCCTCTGGTCTGGTTCGTTCGCGAAGGTGCTGTCGTGAGTGCGTTCCTCAGCATGGATTCGGCTGAATCGAGGAGCACGCTGGGTCAGTGTTCGCCGGGCCGCTTCGTCCGCTTGAGGATGCTTTCTTTTTCCGTGGCCTTCAGGCCGGCCGACGAAACCATCCCTCCTATCCGTGCTGACAAGGTGCGAGCGGCGATGCCTAGCGCCTGGGTGACCTCTGGAATCGACTTTCGCTGTACCTGATCGATCCGCTCGGCGTACGGCACGGTGAGTGCGGCGATTGCTTGCCCCTGCGTGTCGAGAATCGGGAAGCTGATGGCGTAGAGGCCGCGGACCTGCACGCTCGGAATCGACTCAAAGCCAGTGGCGCGGATCGAATCGAGGATGGTGCCTATCTGCTGGTTTGCTTGCTCCGGTCGCCGCTGGAGCGATTCCTCGATGCGCAGCTTGCGCGTCTCCTCATCTTGGAACGCCAGCAGGACGCGGCCAGATGCGGAGATCAGTACGTCGAGTTCCGCCCCGGCACGGACGGCAAAACCCATGCCACTGGGGGTATCGATCTTGCACAAAACCACCTGCTTGCCCTGACCGTAGATCGTGAGGTGACAAGACTGATCGAGTTCGCCCGCCAGTCTTTGCATGATCGGTGTGGCTTCGAAGAGAAGCCGGTGCGTCGGCGGATTGATGTGAGCGAGCTCGAACAGTTTGGTCGTGATTCCATAGCAGGTCTCGTCGACGAGCGTCACGTAGTTGCGGTTGACCAGGCAGGCGACCATCCGGTAGATCTCGCCGAGGCTGCGACCCAGGCGCTGCGCGATATCTTTTTGCGAGAGGGGTTGCTCGCTTCGGCACAGGGCCTCGAGGATGTCGAGCCCCTTTTCCAGGGCTGGAGCCGAGTAAGACCGGCTCTCGGCTTCGGCCACCGTAGTCACTTCATTCGCATCGTCTTTCATCTCGTACCTCCGTCCGTTGCCCAGGGCAACATCGGCATGATTCGGCTGGGGTTCATTTCTTTATTGTGCGTCAGCGTCCAAGAAGGCCGGCACGGCATGCTGCGGTCATTCTTGCCGGGGAGCCTGGTGCAGTCGAGCAAGCACGTTGGGGTGAAGACGTCGATCGCCTCGGGCTTCACTCGACCTTCGCCCCGGATTGCTTGACGATCCCGGCCCATTTCGAAAGCTCCGCCTTTGCGAACGCGGCGAACTCTTTGGGCGTGTTGCCGATCGGCTCGGCCCCCAGGCTGGCGAACTGCTCGCGCACCTCTGGCAGCCGAACAATGGCTGCGATTTCCCTCGACAGGTGTTCAACGACTGGGGTCGGCGTGGCCGACGGCGCCCACATCCCGTACCAGGTACTGATGCTGAAACCGGGGTATCCGCTCTCGGCGACCGTCGGCACATCCGGCAATGCCGAGGACCGCCGAGGCGTCGTCACCGCCAACGGGCGGATCGCGCCTGACTTGATGAACGGCATGCTCGAGGGAAGCGAGTCGAACATCAACTGGACCTGCCCACCCACCAGGTCCGTCAATGCGGGCGCGCTGCCCTTATACGGAACGTGCAGCATGTCGATGCCGGCTGCGATCTTGAAGGCTTCGCCGGAGAGGTGCTGGGACGTCGCATTGCCCGCCGAAGCAAAGGCGAGGGGCGTTCTGGAGGATTTGGCCAGCGCGACCAGTTCCTTCACCGACCGCGCCGGGACCTTTGGATGCACGCCGAGCACCAGCGGCACATCGGCGAGATTGCTGATGGCTGCGAAATCGGCGAGTGCGTCGTAGCGCGGCTTCGCGTACAGGCTCGGGTTGATGACATGAATCGAGGCGTTTGCCAGCAGGGTGTAGCCGTCCGGAACTGCCTTTGCGACCGCATCGGCCCCGATCATCCCACTCGCGCCGGGCTTGTTGTCAATGATGACAGGCTGCCCCAGCCTCCCGGCCAGGCGCGTCGCGACGATGCGGGCGAGCACGTCGGTGGGCCCGCCTGGAGGGAACGGGACGACCAGGCGGATCGGCCGCGACGGGTAGTCCTGCGAATGCACACCGAACGGCAGTGCGACGAGGCCGGCGGCTGCCGATTTGAGCAGTTGCCGACGGTCCAGGCAGCGGCTGGGGCGGGCGAAGTGGTTTGCGTCCATCGTGCGATTAGGTGGAGGACGCGGCCTGTGCCGCGCCGGCGGATAGCAGCGCCTCTATGGCATCGTCTTCGTAGCCGATCTCGCGCAGCAATTCGCAGGTGTTCGCGCCGCGGGGCTGCGCTGGCGAGCGTCGAGGTGGATAGGCGCCCTCGAAGCGGATCGACGACCGGATCGCCGCCGTTCGGCCTTCAGTCGGATGTTGCTCGAAACCGATCAATCCGACGGCCTCAAGGTGAGGATCATGAGGCAGCGTCTCAAGGGTGTGGCAGGGTTGCACGGCGATATCCGCAGCGCGCAAGACATCGAGCCACTCGGCCGTCGTCCGGCTCGTCAATGGTGCGCCGCGGACTTCGAACCATTCAGCGACATGGCGTGCGCGCGCCGCCACGTTCGTGAACCTCGGGTCGTCCAGCAACTGCTGCCGGTCGGTGGCCTTGAGGAACGCGCGGACCTGCGGGTTGGTATTGATGGTGAACGAGATCCACCCATCCGCGGTCTTCACCGGCTTGTTGTGCGGACTCAGCAGTCGCAGGTCGCCGGGTGGGCCCACGGGCGGGTCGAAGCTGTGCTGTGCAAGATGCTCTTGGAGAACAAAGGTGGCCATGGTTTCGAACATCGGCACCTCGATGCTGCAGCCCGAACCGCTGGCCCTTCGCTCCACGATGGCGGCAAGGATCGCACCCGCCGCGATCTCGCCGGCCACGTGATCGCAGATCAGCATCGGAACGTAAGCCGGCTCTCCGTCGCGCGCAAGCATCAGACCCGCCATCCCCGTCGCGGCCTGCACGACACTGTCGTACGTGGGCCGGCCCGCGTACGGACCATCGGTGCCGTAGCCGGTGATCAGGCAGTAGACCTTGTCGGGATGCTTGGCGCGCACGGTCGCCGCGTCGAGGCCCAATCGCTCGAGTGCTTGGGGGCGCATATTGGCGACGATGACGTCGGCCGACGCAATGAGCCTTTCGATGACTTGCCCGGCGCCTTCCTTCTTCAGGTCGAGGCAGATGTTGCGCTTGCCGCGGTTGAAGTGCAGGTAGGCACCTGAGTGCTGGCCCGTCGGCGACAGCCCCCCCAGTCCGCGCATCAGATCGCCTTCGGGGCTCTCGATCTTCACGATCTCGGCGCCATACTGACCCAGTCGCCAGGTGCAAACAGGGCCGACCACGACGCTGGTCAGGTCCAGGACGCGTACGCCCTTTAGGGGTTCGAAGTTCATTAAATGTCTACCTCCATATCGACTGCGTGGGTGTTGAGGTCGTCGAAGGCCTTCAGGTGCCATGCGCTGCCGTCTCGATCGGCTGCCAGGGTCACCGTCCGCCCACAGTACAAAGGGGCCAGGTGGCGAACTCGGATTGCTGAAGGAACGACGAGGAGATCCTTGCGGAGAAACTCGGTCAGCAGGAGCGTGGCAAGGCCGCCGTTGACCACAAGATCGGGGAAGCCCTCCACATCCCGGGCATGCGCCCGATCGATATGAATCTTGTGGGAGTTGAAGCCGAGGGCGGAGTACTGGAAGAGCAGGGTTTCATCGGCCACGGCGGTTGTGATTCGCTCGGCCGACACAGGCGGCAGCCTGTCGACCTTGCCGGGCGACAGCTTCGAGGCCGGCAACAAGAGGTAGGTCTGGGTTTCGCTGACGGCAGGATTCGCGTGGCCATCGAGATTCAGCTCGTGACCAATGGTCACGATGGCCATGGACCCAGATGTCGTCTCCTTCTGTCGGAGACTTCTCACCGAACTTGTTCTCTTCAAGCTCGCGCCGATCGGGATGTCGCTATGAAAGGCGACCGTGCGTGCCCCCAGCATCAATCGCGGGAGGCCGAGGTCAGGCATCGGGACGCCGAGTCCGGGGAAGCCATCGACACGCAGGGCAGACCTTCTTGTGTCCGCCCCGAGCAGGATGAAGTGCCAACCCCGTGGTAGCGGGGCGCCTTCACGGAAGTCATCCGGATCGAGATCCAGCATCGCAGCCACGCGACGTACCGTGGCCACGTTGCAGCACTCTTCGCGTGTGATTGCATCTCCAAGTTCAGTCAAGGTTGTCCCCGTTTTTCACGCCTACAGATGACGACGTTGCCGATGCGTGATTTCGACGTGCAACGATTCGTATATGCAATTAACTATGCACCTGTGAAGTGTAGTCGTCGACAAGCCAGGGAGAAATGGGTGCGATCTCGACTTAGGTGTTTTCACCTATGCATGATTGACTTCACCCATGAATTTAAATATCGTTGCGCCGTGCTTCGACTGTCGGGCACGAACGACCGTTTCGCTAAGGCGCGAACTGCGTGAACACCGTGACATTTGCGGCGACGTTCCAAGTGACTGCCAAGACACCGCCGCGCGTGGCGCATCCCTTCGACTTCTCAAAAGGACCACACATGAACTTCAAGTTCCATCACATGAATCTGTGCACTGACAGCCTGCCCAGGCTCACCAAGTTCTATCAAACGCTGTTCGACCTCGGAACGATCAAGGATGAAGAACACACGGTCGTCAGCGGCCAATCCCCGAGCCGCCCCTACACCGGCAAGGTCGACTTTCTGAGCGACGGCGCGATCGAGTTTCACTGGGCAGAGCGCGACCTCGATACAGGCTTCAAGATGAAGCAGTTCGTCAATCCGATGGCTCATGGTCACTTCTGCTTCCGGACCGACGACATCAAGGGCTTCATGCGCAGGTGCGACGAACTGGGGATCCGCTATTCGGACTACGGCACTTGGGCGATCCCGGGTTGGTACCAGGTCTTCCTGCAGGACCCGGACGGCAATGTCATCGAGGTGCACCAGCCGGGCGTGTTCGGCAAGTGAACTCCATGCTGCTGAAAGACAAAGTCTGCATCGTGGCTGGCGCCGCGTCGACATGCGGTATCGGCTACGCAACCGCGGAACTGTTTGTTGAACATGGAGCGAAAGTTGTCATCGTCGACGTGGCGATTGACGAACGCTCAGGTGCGGCTCTCGAGGCGTCGATCCGCCAAGCGACACGCTCCGATGCCGAAGTGCTCGCCGTTCGATGTGACATAGCGAACGCCGCAGACTGCGACCAAATGGTCAGCGCGGCGATCAAGCGCTTTGGAACCGTCGATTGCCTCGTCAACAGCGCCGGAATCGTCAGGGCGAAGCCCCTCGTGGAGATCAGCGAGCAGGAGTATGACCTCGTGGTCGACGTGAACCTCAAGGGCGCATTCAACCTTTGCAAGAGCGTGCTTAACTTCTTCTTGCAAAAACAGAATGGGGTGATCGTCAATGTCGCGTCAGCGGCTGCGCAGCGAGGAGGTGGTCTCGTGGGCGGCGCGCACTATGCAGCAGCCAAGGGTGGCGTGATCAGCCTTACCCGAACCATCGCACGCGAATATGGGGCGCAAGGCATTCGCGCCAATGTGATCTGCCCCGCGATGATCGAGACGACCATGTTGGACGGCCTCTCGGACGAGAGGCTGCTGGGCATCATCGATGGCATTCCGCTGCGACGTACCGGGACGACCAGAGAGGCGGCCGGCGTCTGCCTTTTCCTGGCCTCCGATCTCTCTGCCTACGTCACGGGGGCCACGCTGGACGTCAATGGCGGAAGCCATATCCACTAGGGGCGAGAAGCCCACCGTTTCCACCATGCGCGCGAGCCGCGCTTCTCAACCCATCGGCCGCAAATGGCCAGACTAGGAGACAAAAAATGATGCAACGTCGTACTGCCCTCAAGACGCTGGCCAGCGCTGCCGTCGCGACCTCAATGCCAGGCTTGGCGTTCGCGCAAGGCAACAAGATCTCGATGAAGCTGGGCATCTCGCTCGCGCAATCGCATCCCACCGTCGTGGGCTTGCAAGCCGCCTGCGCGGAGATCCTGAAGGAGTCCAATGGCCAGTTGGCCATCGAGGTGTTCCCTAACAGCCAACTCGGCAGCGACACGGACATGATCTCTCAGGTTCGCTCGGGTGCCATCGAGATGATGGCGACGGCAAGCGGTGTCTTCGCGACTCTGATTCCCAGTGCAGCAGTAGCCGTGACGCCGTTCGTGTTCCCCGACCTGGAGTCCGCTTTCCGCGCCATGGACGGTGACCTGGGCGCCCACATCCGCGCCGGCTTCACGAAAGTCAACCTGGTGCCGCTGGGCAAGGCATGGGATCACGGGTTCCGTCATGTCACGATGAGCACCAAGCCCGTCAAGACGGTGCAGGACCTGCAGGGCGTGAAGCTCCGCGTACCTGCGACGCCGGTGCTCCAGCAGACTTTCAAGGCGCTCGGGGCGTCTCCCACGACCATCGGCATCGGCGAGGCCTATACGGCGCTGCAAACCAAGGTCGTGGACGGCCAGGAGAATGGGCTCGCCATCATCGAGGCCCAGCGCTTCTATGAAGTCCAGAAGTACTGCTCGCTCACAGGACATGCGTGGGAGTGCTTCTGGATCGCTGCCAACCCGCGTACCTGGAGCGTGGTGCCCGAGAACCTGCGTCAGATTGCTGCCCGCGCCTTCGAAGCGCACGCCGTGAAGACGCGCGCCGCCATGGCCAGCCTCAATACCTCGCTCCAGGAAAGCCTGAGCAAGCGCGGATTGGTGTTCAACAATGTCGATCCCAAACCGTTCCGCGAAGCGCTGCAGAAGGCCGGGGCTTACAAGGAATGGAAGAGCAAGTTCGGCGATGAAACCTGGGCCTTGCTCGAGAAGTACGCAGGCAAGCTGGCCTGAGCAGGAAGGAAGAGACATGACTCACGCAAGCCAAGCAGGCGCCATGCCTATGCTGGAGGACGGGATGTTTCCCGCAGAGGGCGAGAGCCGACCGAAATCCGGCTGGATCATCCCACTCGAGGTCGTCGCCGCCCTCCTGATCGCAGGCATCGTTCTGCTCCTGTTCGGCGGAGTCGTGTCCCGGTACGTCTTCTCCCAGCCCATCGACTGGATCGACGAGACCGTGTCGATGGCATTCATCTGGGTCGGGATGATCGGTGCGGCCATCGCGATGCACAGAAACGAGCATCTCCGATTGGCGACATTCGTGGACAGGCTGTCGCCGAGAACCCGTGAATTCGTGAATGCAGTCGCGCTTGTGTGCGTTGCCGCGTTCCTGATCGCGCTTATTCCGCCTGCGATCGAGCACGCGAAGCAGGAATGGGTGATCGAGATGCAGACCCTGCACATCCCGAACACCTTCCGCGTCGGCGCCATCGCGGTCGGCGCCCTGCTCATGCTCGCCGTGGTCCTGCTGCACGTGGCTCGCACGGTTCCCAAGGCCCAGTTGGCAGGGGCCGCTGTCATGGTCGGCGGCGCCGCCCTAGCGTTCTACCTTTTGTCGCCGTTCATCGCCCAGTTCAAGGTGGGAAGCCTGGTCCTGTTCCTGGTCGGCGTCGTGGCACTGCTGCTGGCCGCAGGGACACCGATCGCCTTCTGTTTCGGGATTGGCGTCATGGGGTACCTCGCGTTCGGGACCGCGGTCCCGATCGGTGTAATCGTCGGCCGGATGGACGAAGGCATGTCAAATCTCGTTCTCGTCTCGGTTCCCGTTTTCGTGCTGCTGGGGTGCATCCTGGACGCGACTGGCATGGGGAAGGCCATCATCGACATCCTCGCGGCCCTCATCGGACACATCAAGGCGGGCATGTCCTATGTGCTGCTGGGGTCGCTCTTCATCGTGTCCGGCATCTCGGGCTCTAAGGTCTCCGACATGGCGACAGTCGCTCCGGCGCTGTTCCCCGAAATGACGCGGCGCGGGAACAAGCGACCCGAGATGGTGGCGCTTCTGGGAACGGGGGCGGCAATGGCGGACACCGTGCCGCCGAGCATCGTGCTGATCGTTCTCGGGTCGGTGGCCGGCGTATCCATCGCCGGTCTGTTCCAGAGCGGGTTCGTGATTGCGATGGTGCTGCTGCTGACGCTAGTGGCCGTTGCGCGCTGGAAGGCCAGGAAAGAGCAGACCGATGGCACGAAGCGACCGGCGTGGAACAAGATCGGACGCCTGGCACTGATCGCCGCTCCGGCGCTTGCACTTCCCTTCCTGATTCGCAGCGCAGTGGGCGAGGGCGTGGCGACGGCAACCGAGGTGTCCACCATCGCCGTGATCTACGCGCTGATCGTCGGACATGTGCTCTATGGTGGCCTTCGTTTCGGAAGGCTCTACGGAATGCTGGTCGAAACGGCCGCGTTGAGCGGAGCGATTCTGATGATCCTGGGCACAGCGTCAGCGATGGCGTGGGGCATTACCCAAAGCGGCGTGGTGCAGGTGATGTCGCAGTTCCTGACGACGATGCCCGGCGGTGCGTTCGCCTTCATGGCCGCCTCCATCGTGATCTTCGTGGTGCTCGGATGTCTGCTGGAAGGGCTGCCAGCGGTCCTGCTGCTTGCGCCGATCATGTTTCCCATCGCGAAAAAGCTCGGGATCCACGACATCCAATACGCCATGGTCATCGTCTCCTCGATGAACATCGGCCTGATGTTGCCGCCCGTCGGCGTGGGCTTCTACGTGGCCTGCCGGATCGGGGAAGGCCGGCCGGAGGAGGTCATGCGGGCCATCTGGCCCTACATGGCGGCCCTGCTCGTCGGCGTGATCGTGATCGCGACCGTCCCGGCGCTTTCGACCATTGCCCTGTAGCGCGAGGACCTCCACGATGAAAGTGTTCATGACCGGCGCCGCCGGCTATATCGGGGGCAGCATCGCCGCGCGACTGGTCGCCGACGGCCATGTTGTTCGGGGGCTGGTGCGCGACGGCGCAAAGGCCGACCTTCTCCGCACGCGAGGCGTCGAGCCCGTTCCCGGCAGCCTGGACGACAGCGAAGTCCTGGCCCGCGAGGCACGCGACGCGGATGGCGTCGTAAACACCGCCAACGCGGATCATTTGCCTTCGCTGGAGGTGATGCTCGCAGCGCTGGAAGGATCCGGCAAGCCGCTTCTGCACACCAGCGGCTCGAGCGTCATCGGCGACGATGCCCGCGGCAACCGCCCCTCGGACACCGTCTTCGATGAAGACACGCCGTTCGTGGTCGAACCCGGCAAGCGCGCCCGGCACGCGCTCAACGAGGCCGTGCTGGCCGCCGCAAGGCGCGGTGTGCGCACGGTCGTGATCTGTCCGACCTTGATCTACGGTGCGGGCAGAGGATTGAACCCGCACAGCATTCAGATCCCATTCCTTGTGGAGCAGGCGCGAGCACAAGGTGTGGTGCGAGTCGTGGGCCACGGCCTCAACCGCTGGTCCACGGTGCACATCGACGACCTGACGGACCTGTACGCGCTTGCGCTGGACAAGGCGCCGGCCGGCTCCTTCTACTTCGCCGAGAACGGAGAAGCCTCGTTCGCAGCCATCGGCGAGGCTATCGCCGCTCGCCTTGGGACAACCGGTGTCGAGCCGCTCCCGGCAGAGGAAGCGGCAAGGCTGTGGGGGCCGGGCCGCGCGTACTACACCTATGGAAGCAACAGCCGCGTCTTCGCAAGGCGAGCGCGGCGCGAATTGGGATGGACGCCTCGCCATGATTCCGCGCTGGCGTGGATCCGCAACGAGATGCCCATCTGAGGAAAGACGAACGATGATCCTGGAACTTGCCGACATTCGCGTCCATTCCGGCCAGCAGGCCGAGTTTGAACAGGCCGCGCGCCATGGCCTCGAAACGGTTCTTTCGAAGGCGGATGGCTTTCGCAAATACGAGGTACGCCGAAGCGTCGAAACTCCCGAACGATTCGTACTGCTGATTCACTGGGACACTCTGGAAGACCACACAATCGGGTTTCGCGCGTCGCCGGCATATGCGCAATGGCGGGCTATCGTCGGCCCCTTCTTCGCGCAACCTCCCTTCGTCGAGCATTTCGAGTTCTGCGCCTCGCTTTCGGCATGATGCCCCGGACCTCCTTCTTCGAAGGGCGGGAGTAGGGCCCCGCGCGAAGAGGCTGCCCAAGGTCTTTCTGTCGCGCCTCTCGGAGTGATGGACGGGAGCTACGTCGCGAAGAGCACGCGCTATTTGTCGCTCAGGCTGGCGCAAGTCGCGTTGCTAGATTTGCTAGCAACGCGGGATGAGGTTCGTGCCCGACGCCGGGCGCCAAGTCCAAGGTCGCGTCAACGCCCAATTCAAGCAGCCGCGCTTGCGCGGACTGTCCCAGAGCAGCGGGCATCACTGGGTCTGCACTGCCATGCAAAAGATGAATCGCAGCGGCGGATTTCTGCTGCGGCAGCGTGGCGAATCGTCCCGCAATGGCGACGATGCGCAGCGCGGGAGGCGCTGCGAGCTTGGTGGATTCGAGCGCCATGATCGCGCCCTGTGAGAAACCGGCGATCAACGTGCGTTGTTCATTGACACGCGAAGCCTGCTGCCAGTGCCGCACGGTCGCCACGAAGACTGGCATGGCCGCATCCACGCGTGCCTGGCGATTGGCCTCGGTCACGTTGCGCACCGAGAACCACTGGAGTCCGTTGGAAATATCAGAAGGTTCGGGCGATGCGACGCTGACCACCATGGCGTTTCGGTCGTGGTTGGTGAACCAGCGCGCGACGCCCAGCATGGATTGCGGTACGGAGCCGACACCGTGCGTGAGCAGCACCAGACTGGACGCTGGGCCTTCGGGTTGTTGGACGATGATGGACATGGAAGACACGTGCTTTTTTCCTGGACATGCGATGAGTCAGGCCGCGGCGGACACGCCGGGCAGTTCACCGAATACGTAACCTTCCATCGAAAGTACACCGTAGGTGACGCCGCCTTCGATGACTTCGACAGGTTCCCCCGCGCTGCTGGTACCGGCTGCGACGAGCAGCGGCAAGTAGTGCTCGTCCGAAGGGTGGGCGCGACGGCCGTGCGGGGCACCTCGGAGGTCGACCAAGGCGCTCACGTCATGCTCAATGGCCGCCCGGCGTGCCCACTGCACGAACTCTCGCACGTAGTCCTCGGGCGCCTCGGTTTCGGACTGGTGGAACTCATACAGGTTGTGCGTGAGGCTGCCCGAACCCACGACAAGTACACCTCGCTCACGCAACGGCGCCAGAGCGCGCCCGAGGGCGAGTGCATTGGCGGGACGCAGTTCAATCGGCAGCGACAGTTGAAACACCGGCACCGATGCGTCAGGCAGCATGTGCATCAGCGGCACCCAGGCACCATGGTCCAGCCCCTGCTCATCCACCAGTTGCGCGGAGAGCCCGGACTGCGTCAACAACTCGGCCACCTCACGCGCTACGTCCGGCGCCCCTTCAACGGGGTAATGCAGCGCGTACAACGATGCGGGGAAACCGCCGAAGTCGTGGACGGTCTGAGGCCGCGCACTGGCCCCGATGCGCAGGCCGCGGGTGCGCCAGTGCGGCGATATCACCAGGACGGCCCGCAGCCCGGACAGCGCGAGGACACGTTTGCCGATGGCGTGCAGCAGCGGGCCGGCCTGACCAGGTTCCGCCGCAAAGGTGGGGGCACCGTGTGAGACGAAGAGAGCAGGAAACTTCATGGGACGCTCCTTGGCGCTGGCGTCCCCCGCGCCGCAAGGCACAGGGGACGCAGGCGGACTACTTGACGAGGCCGAACGGGTCTTTCACCGGGCGCTTGGCGGGGTCGGCGTTGTTCCAGAATTGCTGCACGATCCAGCCGTACTCGGGCAGGCCGTTGATGAACGGCGGCAGCATGTCGTTGCCCGACGGAAGCTTCCAGTCGGCCTGCAGCTCCGCACCGAGGGCATAGACGGTGTTGAGTTGCGCGCCCGCGGCACTCATGCGCTGCATCGCGGCTTCGGCTTCGTACTTGCTCCAGGCGCCCGATGCATCGACCACCGGGTGTACAACGTAGCCGTCGTTGATCATCGCCAGCGTCGGCAGCGCCACGCATGTACCCAGCGTCACACCCGAGATGATGATGTGCTTGCGGCCCGTCTTGGCGACCAGGTTCTCCAGTGCCTTGCGGAAGGTCGGATCCTCGTAGGCGTTGATGATGCCGGTGCGGCGGTAGATAGGCTGGTCCTTGAAGATTTCCTTGAGTTCCGGCAGCAGGTCGCCGTTCTGCCATTGGGCATTCGATGACGACAGGAGCACCGGGATCTTGAGAGCCTTGGCCATCTGCGCCAGCGACACCACATTGGCCTTGTAGCCCGAGGCTTGGGCGAAGTCGCGCACGCTGGCCATCAGGCCGACCTGATGGTCGATGAACAGGATGATGCTGTTGTCGGGGGTGGGCTTTTCGTAGGCCGCACGGCCGGCCTTGCGGGCGTCCGCCGGGCTGGTTTTGGTGGACAGTGCCTTGTCGGTGATCGGGCTCACGATGTCGGCCGGGCGATCCTGCGCAGCAGCGAGGGTGGTGGCAGCCGCCAGGGCGATTGCGGCGGTAACTCGGGTCAGCTTCTTGTGCATGTGTGTTCTCTTTGGCGATGACGATCGAGGTGAATCAGGCGCGGCGGATCCAGGTGGGCGAGATCTGCGTGCCTTGTCCAGCGCCGTAGGCGAAGTAAATGTTGAGACCTGCCACTGGCTCCAGGTAGCGCGCGTTCTTCAGCCCGCCCGCGTCCACGGCGGCAAAGCCGATGCTTTCGATCAGTGCACGCACGGTCTGCTTGGCACGCTCGTCGTCGCCGGCATAGAACACGGGCACGGTCTGGCCGTTTGCGAACGCCGGGCCTTCGGCCAGCACCTGGGCCAGCACGGTGTTGAAAGCCTTGACTACTTGCGCGCCAGGCAGCGCCTTGGCGATTTCTTCGGCGGCGGACGTCTCGAAGCCCAATGTCAGACCCATGTAGTCATTCGTCAGCGGGTTCGTGATGTCCACCACCACGCGACCTTCGAGCGAGCCGAGTGCCTTCAGCGCGGGCACGGCATCGGCAAAGCCGGTGGCGACGATCACGACTTGCGAATCGCCCAGCGCGTCGGCCGGGGCCGCGACCGTGACGCCCGGATGCGCGGAGGCCAGCGCCTGAGCCTTGGCCAGATCGCGCGCGGTCACGCGCACTTTGTGGCCGGCGGCGGTGAGTTGTTTGGCAAAGCCCGCGCCCATGTTGCCGGCGCCGATGAGTGTGATGTTCATGATGAAAGTCCTTCAGTGGTTGGGTGGAGCCGCGGAGATCGAGGTGCCCAGCGGCCTGTCCGCCAGCAAGTTGTGCTGGCATGGGAAGGACTTTATTAATATCGAATGTCGAGATAAATAACTGCGTGCAACATATATTGTTCTGAAAGTCGAAACAATGGACGTTCTTCAAGCCATGAAAACCTTCACTGCGGTTGTCGAGGCCGGCAGCTTCGTCGGTGCGATGGAAGCGACGGCGCTGTCCAAGCCCGCCGTGTCGCGGCATGTCAACGAGCTGGAGGGGCACCTGGGCACGCGGCTGCTGCAGCGCACGACGCGCCGGCTCTCGCTCACCAGCGAGGGACAGCTCTACTACCAGCGTTGCAAGGAGGTCCTGCAAGCCGTCCAGGAAGCGGAGGCCGAAGTGGGGGCGAGCACCGGTCAGGCCCAGGGACGTCTGCGCATCGGCGCGCCGCAGACCTTCGGCGCGTTGCACTTGGCGGCGCTCTGGGGGCGATTCGCGGCAGAGAACCCCCAGGTCACGCTGGACATCGTGCTGTCGGACCGCGTGGTCGACCTGGTCGAGGAGGGCTATGACCTGGTCGTGCGCATCGCGCGGCTGTCCGACTCCAACCTTGTCAGTCGTCCGCTTGCCAGTACGCGCATGGTGCTGTGCGCCTCGCCGACCTACCTCGCGCAGCACGGCAAGCCGGCACAACCGCACGCGCTGGAGAAGCACGATGTGGTGTCGTACACCTACTGGTCATCCGGGGACGTGTGGAGCTTCCAGGGGCCACGAGGCGAGGTCACGGTGCGCACGCACTCGCGCATCCACGCCAACAACGGTGACACCTGCCGCGCAGCGGCACTCGCGCATCAAGGCATCATCCTGCAGCCCGATTTCCTGGTTCACGAGGATCTGCGTAGTGGCGCCCTTGTCGAGCTGATGCCAGAGTTTCGCGCAACTGAGTTGGGCATCTTCGCCGTGTACCCGACGCGAAAGCAACTGCCACTAAAGGTGCGGCGACTCATCGACTTTCTGGTGGACGCGTTGCGGGATCCGCCTTGGGGCCGGGAGCCAAGCTCACACGTGTGATGTGTTGATGGCGGGCTGCGGGGACTGTGCGTCGACGGGCGGTTCTTTTAGCCCATCCGATTTCTGGTTGGTTAATCAAATCTTAAAACCACTAAAAAGTTATTAAAGCCGCTCCCTCAGCATCCGCTCCAGAGGGCGACGACATGGTGTCGATCGCCAGGTATCCCTACTGGAGTCCCCATGCTGAATTGCCTCGTATTCGCTGGCGTCCCGCTCAGGTCTACGCTGGCCCCGAGGGCCCGCGCGGCAAAGGCCACGCTGGTCCTGTCGCTGGCTGGCGCCTTGTTGCTGGGCGGTTGCGCCACCCCCCAGCGCCCCGATCCCCTTGAAGCCATGAACCGCCAGGTCTTCGGCTTCAACGAAACCGTAGACAAGGCTGTGATGGCCCCTGTCGCCCGCGGCTACGAGCGCGTTGTGCCAGAGCCGGTTCGCGGTGGCGTCAGGAACTTCTTCGCCAATCCCCGCGACCTTGGCGCCGGCGTCAACCTGGTGCTGCAAGGTCGGCCGAAAGAAGGCCTGACCGATCTGGCGCGCGTGGCGACGAACACCACGGTGGGATTGCTCGGCGTGTTCGATGTTGCGACACCGCTGGGGCTGCCGCGCCAATCCGCTGATCTGGGCCAGACCCTTGGGCGCTGGGGCGTCGGATCAGGAGCCTACGTTGTCTTGCCCCTGATGGGCCCCTCGACCGTGCGCGACACCGCCAACATTCCGATCGACATGATGCTGACGCCGCAGACCTTCGTTTCCAACAGCGCGCTCGGCGGTGGCTTGACCGTGGCGCAGTTCGCGAGCAAGCGTGCGGATCTTCTGCCGGCAACGCGCCTGCTCGACGACGTCGCGCTCGATCGCTATCTCCTTGTTCGCGATACCTATCTGCAACGCAGACAAAGCCTCGTCCGTGGTGCCTCGCAGCCCGGGCGGAGCAGCGATGACAGCGCGGCGGCGCCCGCTGCAAATCACTGAATTTTTCAACCCCGAGGATCTCCATGACAGAACGAATCCGCCTTGCGAAGCAAGGCAAGAACTTTCGCGACCACCTGCCCTTCACGGCCATCGCCGTGGGAGTTGCTTGCGCCGCCTTCCTTTCACCGGCCTGGGCACAGGCCGATGAAGAAAAAAGCTCCGAAGCGAGTTCGCAATGGGGCCTCGGCATTGGCGTGGCCATGGAGAAAAAGCCCTATCGCGACTTCAACGACAAGGCCCAGGGCATTCCGATGATCACCTACGAGAACAAGTGGGTCAGCGTCGCGTTACCGAGCGCCGATCTGAAGCTGACTTCCGTCGGTCCTGTGTCTTTACGGCTGCGCGCGCGGCTCGCTGGAGACGGCTACGAGGCCGACGACTCCCCATTCCTCAACGGCATGGACAAGCGCAAGAGCAGCCTGTGGTTGGGCGGCGCGGCCATCTGGCGCAACGACTTTGCCAACCTGTCGGCCGAACTGCTGGCCGACGGGTCGGGCAACAGCAAGGGCTCCCGGTTCAAGGTGCAGGTCGACCGACGCTTCACTGCAGGTGCCTTCGGCTTCACGCCGCGCTTGGCTGCGCATTGGGTGGACCGCAAGTATGTCGACTACTACTACGGCGTGAAGGACTCCGAAGCTCAGTCCGGCCGGCCGGCCTATGTAGGGAAGTCGAGCGCCAACATGGAGGTGGGGCTGCGCGTGGACTACGCCGTGGCGCCCAAACAAACGGTGTTCCTGGACGTGAGTGCAACCAGCTTCGGCAGCGGCATCAAGAACAGCCCGCTCGTCAGCCGATCCAATCAGTCCGGCGTGCGTCTGGGTTATCTCTACCGGTTCTGAGAAACCCTGGCCGTGCTTGCGCGGCCCGAGGACTGCATGGCGCACCAGCGGTTCAGATTGCAGGGCCTGCATGGAGCGCCGTGCGCCTTCGCGCGGACTCGTCTGTCCGAGCTCGGCATCTTTCACGCGACATGACTTCCTCCCTCACACTCAATTGGGGCATTCCATGACCTTCACTCATTTCTTCCGCATTGCAGGCATCGCAGCCGTACTCGCTACGGCATTCAATGCCCACGCGGGCAGTTTCGCAGCATCCGTGGCTTCCAGTGCCGGCTCCGCATCGAGCAACAGCGCGTCCACGTCACTGCGCGGTTCCAGCGAGAGTTCGTTCGACGGCGACAAGGTGGTCGAGGGCGACTATCGCATCACGGAGATCGCGCAGGCCGGTGACCGCGAGGGCTTCACGCGCGTCACGATGCAGGGTGACGACGCGCAGCAGCGCATCGTGCTCGAACTGCCGCAAACTACTTTCGCGAAGGAGGGCCTCGGCCCCGGCGATCTCGTGCACGCACGACAGCGCGCCTACGGCACCGCCTTCGCACGCGGCGACACGCGCGAGGCGTTCTACCTCGTGCTCGCCGATGACTGGTACGGGGGGATCGCCGCGCGTCCCGTGAGCCTTTGACCGTCGCTCGCCGTTTCGCGCTGCTGAGTCTCGCGGCTTTCCTCGCCTTCGCGGGAGGCGTTGGGCACGCAGCCTCCTTGCAGTTCTGCGATCGTGCGAAGCCGCTCACGGCAGATCAGCAGGACCGCTTGCTGCGTTTCACCGCCGCGGTGCAAGACGTGCTTTCGAACGCAGGCAGCGACGCCGTGCTGATCAGCCGCTCCGGGCTCGATCTCTCGCGCTTTGGCATCCGCTACTCCCACACTGCCATTGCGTGGAAAGGCGCGAACGGCACCTGGTCCGCACGGCAGCTGTACTACGCCTGTGACGAAGGGCACCCGCGCCTCTACGACCAGGGCCTGGCCGGCTTCATCATGGGCATCGACGACTCCACGCTGGGCTACATCTCGATCGTGGCCATGCCTTCCGACGCGGCACAGGCGCTGCGCAGCGCCGCACTCGACACGCCGCGTGCCTTGCAATTGCTGGCCGCACGCTACAGCGCCAATGCCTACCCGTTCAGCCTGCGCTACCAGAACTGCAACCAGTGGGTCATGGAACTTCTCGCCGTCGCGTGGGGCGGGCTGCCCGCCGGGGACGACCTGCGCGAGCGTGCCCAGCAATGGTTGCGCGAGGCGGCCTACAAGCCGAAGCCGGTCGACGTCGGCTCGCATGCGCTCGTCTTCGCGTCGAACTTCGTGCCGCTGCTGCATCTGGACGACCACCCGAAAGACGACATCTATGCGCTGAGGCTGCGCGTCAGCCTGCCCTCGACGGTGGAAGCCTTCGTGCGTGAACAACGCCCCGGGAGCGAGCGCATCGAACTGTGCCACGACCGCAAGCAGGTCGTGGTGCATCGCGGCTGGGAGTCCGTCGTCGACGGCTGCCTGCCCGCCGAGACCGATCGCGTAGTCCTCCTCGACTGAAGCCCGAGAGGGTAAACGACAAGAAATGAAATACCTCTCCAGCTTTGCAGTCGCTCACGCCGCGGTGCTCGCGATGGTGGTTGGCGTCTTTCTGATCGACGGTTGCGCGCACAGGCAACCTGACATGTTCCCGAATGCCCCTGCTGCGCCGGCTTCAACACCGGCGAAGGGGACGTGCCCATGAATGTCCTTTTTCTCATATCCGGCCCCAGAACGCACGACGAACTTGGCGGCATGCTCGGAAGATATGGCCTGGCAGTCGACGTGGTCGACTCCCGCGATGCCGGTACGTGGGTTTTCGCAAGCAAGCCGTACGCATTGATTCTTCTCGACGCTGCGCTGCCGGCCGCCGCGCACGTAGTGATACGTTCCGTTCGGCGCATCAGCAGTGCCCCGCTGCTGGTGCTGACGCAACGAGATCAGGTGGCCGACCGTCTTGAAGGACTGGTGCAGGGCGCAACCGAGTACTTGGCCAAGCCTTGTGCGCCCGCCGATCTGGCGGCGCGCGCCTGGGCACTTGCACCTGGCGGTCGTTGTCCGGAGGAGACCGTCCCGAGACTGGCGGACCTGACCCTCGACCGCGCGAGCGGCAAGGCGTTTCGTCAGGGTGTGGATCTCGGCCTCAGTGCCACGCTGTTCGAGCTTCTGGATGCGCTGATGGCACGCAGAGGCCAGGTGCTGTCGCGCGCCGAACTGATCAAGGCGGTGTGGGGGTCGAGCGCCGGCGAGCGGGACAACATGGTCACGGTCGGTATCCTGAGACTGCGCCGGAAACTGGACGATCCGTTCGACCTGAAGCTGCTCCACACCGTGCGCGGCCAGGGGTACGTGCTGAAGCTACGCAACGATTTGGAAGGTGACAGATTTCCTCTTCCTGACCCAGCCCTCACCATTCCTCGGCCGGCGGTCCGGGAGCGAGTACAAGGCTAGGAGAGGGGTTCCACCGTAGGGAAAACGACCCGTATACAGAAACCTCGCCCTTCCAATCCATCCCCGGTCTCGATCGTTGCATGATGTAGTTGGGAAATCCCGGCCACCAGCGACAACCCAATACCGCTGCCGTGCACGGAAGTGCCTGCGACTCGATAGAAGCGTTCGAAGATCGCCTGGCGTTCCGACAGCGGAACGCCAGGACCGTCGTCCGCCACTTCCAGATAGACACGTTGTCCAACCGCCTGCCCGCCTTCTTGTGTGGCGCCAGGCTCATGCCCGCAGCTGACGCGGACGCGTCCCCCCTTTGCGGTGTAGCGCAGCGCGTTGTCGATCAGGTTGCGCAACAGGATACCCATCTCATCGATATTGCAGAGGATGATGCAATTGTTGCGAATATCGAGTTGGATCGAACGCTCCTGCTGAAAGGCATAGGTGTTGAAATCTCGCACCACGAGCAGAGCGAGATCGCTCAAGTTCGCAAGCGCATGCTGTGGGGCGTTGGCGCTCGAATTCAGCCGAGCCAGGTCGAGCAGCTGTTCGGACAGTCGTGTGCTTCTCTGCGCGACCAGAAGCAGTTTTTTCAGCGCCACGTCCTTGTCGGCCAATGTGGTGGCACGCAGCGCAATCTGGGCGTGCGCCTGCAGCGTGGAAAGGGGGGTGCGCAACTCGTGCGCGGCATCACCGATGAAGCGGCGCTCGCCTTCGACTGACTCGGAGAGCTGCTCCAACAGATGATTGAACGAAGCAATCAGCGGATGCAACTCGCGCGGCAGGGTAGAAGAGGTCAGCGGCGTGAGGTCGAACTTGCGGCGGCTTCGCATGGCGGCCTCCAGCGCCACCACCGGCTTGAGTGAGCTGCGAACCACGAACCACATCAACGTGCCTACGATCAGCAAAAGAATCGAGCTGAGTACCAAGCCAACCAACGCTTCGTGCTGCATTTCGGCATCCACCACGCTGTGGAGATTACCGACCTGCACGTAGATTCGGCCTTCGGAATCCGAGACGGAATAGACGCGCCACCGCCTTCCCTCGATCACCGTGGTGGCAATGCCATCCTCAAAGTCAGGCCGTAGCGGGGATCCGGGTGCCCCGGGCGTACGAACGGACAATCGTTTGCGGTCGATCCAGACTTGAAAGACGAGCTGCTCGCTCTCTGCCAGTGCGGGATCCCGCAACTGCAGTCCCGGCCCCGTCGCGACCATGTCCTTGCCAGCCGGAATTGTCAGCAGGATGCGCGTGGCAATGGTCTTGAGCTTGTCGTCCCAGATGCTGGCCTTGTTGTGCGAGAGATATGCGAAAAGCATCGCGAATGCCACGATCCAGCATAGGGCGATGGTTGCGCCCAGCACCAGGATCATTCGCGCGTACAGTGATTTCGAGTTCACGGCGGAGATTGGTCGACAACGTAGCCGTGGCCGTGAACGGTGCGGATCAGGTCGTCGCCGAGCTTGCGGCGCAACTGGTGAATGAACACGGCAATGGTGTTGCTTTCGACGACGCTGGCCGTTCCGTAGACCACATCCTGCAGTTGGTCGCGCGTGACGACGTGGCCGGGGCGTTCGAGCAGGGCAAGCAGGGTGCGGTACTCGTGCGCGCTCAACGGCACGTCAACGCCTGCCTTGGTGACCACGCGGCGACTGCGGTCGACCGCGACGTCGCCACGGGAAAAAACGGGGATCACGCGACCCTGGCTGCGGCGGATGACCGAACGGACGCGCGCCCACAGTTCATCGAACTGGAAAGGCTTGACAAGGTAGTCGTCGGCGCCTGCATCGAGGCCGTGGATGCGTTCGCTCAACTGATCGCGCGCCGTGAGAATGAGAACCGGTGTCGGGTCGTAGCGGCTTCGCATCGATCGCAGCACCGTCAGTCCCGACTCCCCTCCCGGCAGGCCCAGGTCCAGCAGCACGGCGGCATAGGAATGGTCGATCAGGGCGATCCGGGCGGCAGATGCATTGCCGACGCGATCGATGGACCAGCCGCTCTGGCGTGCGCCATCGCACACGGCCTCACCCAGCATGTCGTCGTCTTCTACGAGGAGCAGGTGCATGGATAGGAACTTCTTTTGGCCAAGTGGGACATCTTGAATGATGACCGTGGAATATTAGGATCTTTTTAAGGTGCGTGGTGGCTGCCGAGCGCTTGGTCGATTGCGGCTGTGAATAGGGGCAGTCGTCCGCTAGCTGTGGCGGCGAGATGCACTATTGCGCGACACGCGACCTGAACCAGCGCTCGAATCCGTTGACATACGTGAATACCACAGGGACCACGAGCAGGCTGAGCAGTGTCGAGGTCACGAGACCACCGATCACAGCGATCGCCATCGGCTGACGAAAGCTCGCGTCCGGGCCCAAACCGAGGGCGATGGGCAGCATGCCTGCGATCATCGCTACCGTGGTCATCACGATCGGCCTCGAACGCTTATGGCAGGCATCGATCAACGCGTCCATGGGAGGAAGGCCGCGGTCCCTCATGCCGACGACTGTGTGTTCCACCAGCAAGTTCGAGTTCTTGGTGACAATGCCCATGAGCATCACCAATCCGATCATCGACGGAACATCCAGCTCACTTCGCGCCAGAAGCAGCGCCACGAAGGCTCCGCCCAGCGACAGCGGAATCGCCGAAAGGATGGTGACGGGCTGCAGGAAGTCTTTGAAAAGAAGCACCAGCACACAGAACATGCACAGCACGCCAGTGAGGATCGCGAGGCCGAAGCCCGAGGTCAGCTCGGCCGCCACTTCGGCATCGCCCGTATTGATCAGCGAAACGCTCGACGGCATCTGCTGCGCCGCTGGCAGTACACGGGCTGCTGTCAGTGCCTCGCCCAGCGGCATGCCGCCGAGGTCGGCGCTCACGGTGACGTAGCGGCGCCTGTCGTAACGGTCGATCTGTGCCGGGCCGCTTTCAACAGCCAGTTCGGCCACGCTCGACAGCGGTACCAGTCCGTTGCGCGAAGGCACTCGCAGGCTAGCGAGCGCTTCGATGTCCTGGCGCGTCGTATCGGGCACGCGCACACGGATGTCGACCTGGCGGCTGTCGAGGTTGAGCTTGGGCAACTGCGCATCGAAATCGCCACTGGTGGCAATTCGGATGGTCTCGCCAATCGTGGCCGTGCTCACTCCACGCCCGGCGGCACGTTTCAGGTCGGGCCGCACGATGATTTCGGGGCGCTCAAGGCTGGCTGTTGTGCGAATACTCGAGAGTCGACTCACGCCGCGTAAATCGCGCTCGAAGGCTTGCGCACTTGCTTTCAGTGCCTGCGCGTTGTCACTCGTGAGAATCAACGACATCTGTTCGCCTGCGCCGCCACCGCTCACGGCAAAGCGTGCACCCGGTAGCGTGGTGAGTATCCTGCGCACACTCTTTTCGATCGCCATTTGCGAGGGGCGGTCTTCACGGGCTCGCAGCACCAAGGTCAGCGCGCTCTTGCGCACATCGGAAGCCTGGCCCGCACCACCGATTTGTGCGGCTCCCACGGCGGTAAATACGCTGCGAATTCCCGGGACGTCGTGCAGCGCGCCGCGCACGCGCTCCGACACTTCCACGGTGTCGCTCAGCGAACTGCCCGGCGGTAGCTCGACGTTGACCGTGGTGAAGCCGCGATCCGATGCGGGAATCAGGCCTGAGGGTATCAGCGGGATCAGCGCGATCGAGATCAGGAAGAACGCGGTGGCTGCGGCCATCGTTGTCCAGCGGTGCGTCAGGCACCACCGCACCGAGTCCAGGTAGACGCGCATGAGCTTGCCGTCTGCCTCCGGCTTTCCCGACGGTGCATGCGGCTTGAGCAGCCATGAGGCCAAGATGGGTGTCAGCAGGCGCGCCACGAGCAGTGACGCCAGCACTGCGATCACCGCAGTCCAGCCGAACTGCTGAAAGAAGAGACCCGGTATGCCACTCATCAACGTGGTTGGCACAAAAACCACCACCAGCGTCATCGTGGTTGCGATCACCGCCAACGCGATCTCATTGACCGCGTCGCCGGTGGCCTGCAGCACGGACTTACCCATGCGCCGGTGGCGTTCGATGTTCTCGATCTCGACGATGGCATCGTCGACCAGGATGCCGACGATCACCGCCAGAGCAAGCAGCGTCAGTGTGTTGAGCGAATAGCCGAGCCAGGACATCGCCGCGAACGCCGGCAAGATCGACAGCGGCAGGGCAGAGGCTGCCACCAGCGTGGCACGCCAGTCACGCAGGAACCACCAGACGACCAGCACCGCAAGGATCGCTCCCTCGTACAGCATCTGCATCGAGCCGCGGAACTGTTCGCGGGTGTATTCCACACTCCCCGATACCGGCGTGACGACCAGAGACGTGTCGGCCGCCTGCATGCGTTCTAGCGCTTCGGTGACGCCCTGTGCGATTCGCGTCTCGTCGAAGCCTTTGGCGCGATAGACGCTGAATCCCACGACGGCCTTGCCGTCCAGCAGTGCGGCCTGGTTGCGTTCGGCATTCGTATCGTGCACCGATGCCACTTGGTCCAGCCGCACCTCGCGACCATCGGCCAGGGTCACCGGCATGTCCACCAGTTCGGCGGCCTGTCGCACCGTCGCAACCGTTCTTACCGATTGCTCGGAGAGGCCGATCTGGCCGCGCCCACCGGAGGATTCCTGCTGGGTGCGCCGCAATGCCCGCGAGACGTCCGTTGTCGTCACGCCAAGCGCATTCATCTGTGCGGTATTCACTTCGACGCGGACTTCGCGCTGGACGCCACCCAGCCGGTCCACGCGTCCGACACCGGGTACCGCGAGCAGCGCTTTTCCGACAGCGTCATCGACGAACCACGAGAGCGCTTCCTCGTTCATTCGATCGGATGCGATGGCGTAAGTGAGGATCGGGCTGCCGCGTTCGGTGACGGCGCTGATGGTCGGTTGCAGTAGATCCGTTGGCAGGTTCGAACGCACGCGATCGACCGCATCTTTCGTGTCGATCAGGGCGTCCGAAAGCTTCTTCTCCAGCGAAAACTCCACACGGATTTGCACGCTGCCGTCGGTGATCGACGTGCGTGTGTGCTTGAGTCCGGTGATGGTGGCGAGCGAATTCTCTACCGTGCGAGCGACCTCGGTCTCGAGCTGGGCGGGAGCCGCGCCAGGCTGAGAGAGCACGATGTTCACGGTCGGCAGGTCCAGGTCTGGAAGAGCCTGGATCGGGAGTTGCTGAAAACCGCGCACACCTGCAAATGTCAGCAGGGCGAACAACAGGATGGCTGGAATCGGGTTGCGCAAGGACCACGTGGCGAAGTTCATCGTTCAGCCCTTGTTCAATGTCAGCGCCGCCAACGGTGCAGTGACTGATGGACTGGCGACGCGCACGGTATCGCCATCGTTGAGCAGGCCGGCACCCTGCGCGACTACGTGATCGCCTTGCGCGAGGTTTTGCAGGATTTCGATCTCCGTGCCACGTCGACGTCCGGTCGTCACGGCCTGCGCACGCACTTTGCGCGTGGCCTCGGATCCAATGAATCGGAATACAAAACTGCGACCGTCGCGGATCACCACACTCGACGCAGGAACCACCAACGCATTGCTCGTCGTCAGTGCGATCTGACCGCTGGCGTACATGCCGCCGCGTGCGGTGCTGCCGGGGGCAATGTCCGCATACACAACGCCGAGCCGCGAACGCTCGTCGAGCAGGGGCGCGATCTGACGGATGCGCGCCTGGGCGGTGCCGCCGTCGGGTAGCGCGAGCGAAACCGACTGCCCCAAGGTCACGGCTGCGATCTGCCCGGCCGTGAGCTCGCCGCGCCATTCGAGCCTGCTTTGCCGCACCAGCCGGAAGAGCTCCTGCCCGCTGCTTGCCACCGCCCCCAAGGTGGCCGAGCGCGCGCTGATTTCACCATCGTCAGGGGCAATGACGTCTGCATGGCGCAGTTGCAGGCGTTTGGAGTTCAATTGCGCGCGAGCCGAATCGACCTGCGCTCGCGCAGTCGCGGCTTGCGTGACGTACTGAAGGATCTCCTGCTCGCTGATGCCTCCGCTGCCCTTGAGTTGAAGGGCGCGTTCGCGGTTCGCATCGGCCTGCGCGGCGAGACTCTCGGCCTGCGCGAGGCCGGCGAGCAGTTGCGCCTCATCCGCGCGCAGCATGGCGGCATCGAAGCGCGCGAGGAGTTGGCCGCGTCGTACGACGTCGCCCACGCCGACATGCAGTTCTGCAATCCGCAGCCCTGAGGTCTGGGAGCCGACGACAGCTTCCTGCCATGGCGCAATCGCGCCGGGGGCATCCAACGTGGTGGGCCATTCCGTTGTGCGCGCGAGAACTTCCGTTACCGTCAATGCAGAGGCGGTCGGTGCCGCAGGGCGCGGCGAATGGTGTTCCCGAAGGCTCCACACGGTAAATGCGATGGACAGCACGATGATCGTGAACGTGGCAAGGACCCATACAAGACGTCGACCCGAACGTAAAGCAGGGCGCACGACATGCTTTGCGGACTGGAGCATGGCCGGTTCGGTTTTGTCGGACTCGTTCGAGTTCATGAAGAGAGAGGGGGTTCGGTGGTGGCGGCATTGCCAGAAGCTCGCACGAGGCTGATCCAGGCTTGGCCGCTGTCCTGTGCGGCGGCGATCGCGCTGTCCTGCGCTGCCGCGAACTGGCGTCGTGCGTCCTCGAGCTCGAAGAGGCTCACGGCGCCAGCGCGCCAGCGCGCTTCCGTGGCTTCGAGAACCAGCCGGGCGGCGACCACCGCCTCATGGGTGGTGAGGCGGCGTTCATCGGACGAGGCGACCGCCGCCAGGGCGTCTTCGATTTCCTGAGCCGCGGAGCGCACGGCGATGCGCAAGGCAGCTACCGCACCGCGGTAGCGGGCCTCTGTCGCTGCCACGTTGGCCGCGCCGCGTCCGCCGTCGAACAAACTGCCCACGAGCGCGGGACCTGCTGACCAGGCTGTGTAGTCGAGCGTGGTGCCGGCTGCGTGAAGCCATTGGCCGCTCAATGCCGCTGAAAGGTCCAGTCGCGGAAGGCGTTCTGCCCGTGCCACGCCAATCTCCGCCCAGGCAGCGGCGACTTCGCGCTCGGCACTCACCACGCTGGGATGTGCCGCAAGCACCTCGGCTGGCAAGGACAACCGCGCGCGCGGTGCGACTGGCATCACCGAGTCGATCCCAAACCGGGTGTCTCTGCTGATTGCAGCGGGAAGCGATGCTGACAACGGGACGAAAACAAGTGCGCGAACGGTGTCGAGTGGCTGTCCACTCAGTGCCACCAGTGCATTGGCACTGCGGGCGCATTCCTGCCGCCGAGCGGCAAGGCTTGTGCGTGCGGTGGCCAGTCCGCTGATTGCGCGCGCTTCTTCGATGGGTGCGACAAATCCGGTGGTGACGCGGCGACGGGTAAGTTGAAGCGTTTTCTCGCGCGAATCGATGTCTTCGGCCAGCACCATGCTGGAAAACTCGCAGGCCCGCAACGCCAGCACCTGGCTTGCGATCTGCGAAGTCAGCGAAAGGTGGGCCGCACGGGCATCGGCATCCCGGGCGTCGAGCTTGCGCTCACTGGCCTCCACTGAATTGCGGATGCGGCCGAAGAGGTCAAGCTCCCAACTGGGGCCAATGCCGACGGATGTCGCGGTGGTCGTGCGCGTGCTTCCATCGCTGCTATCGGTGTTCAGGCTGCGCCCGCGCGTGCTGCCGGCGTTGATGCCCAAGGTCGGCAAGCGCTGTGCGCTGGAAACGCCCAACTGAGCCCTGGCTTCATCGACGCGTGACATGGCTTGAGCAAGGGTGGGGCTGTCGGCCAGTGCTGCGCCGGTCAGTGCATCGATGGCGGGGTCGTTCAGTTGGCGCCACCACTGGGTGTTCGCCGTGGCTGTGGAGAGGCCTTCCTGCTGCATCGCAGACCAGGCTGCCGGCGCTGAAATGGCGTCGGCTGCATACGGCGACTGCGTTGAACAGCCAGCCAGTGCGGCAAGCAGTGGAATCAGGAGGGATGCTGTAAATCTCGGCTTCGCGCTGCGCATCGGGTGGCGCTTCATTGCGCAGTTCAGCATGGGGTCTCCGGTCTGAAAGGCATGCGCGTGACGACATGTCTTCGCTTGCTGGAGCAGATGCTGAGCGAAGGGCTTTAATAACTCTTTAGAGAAATTAAGAATTGATTAATTCGGGAGGGCCCCGCCTGGGCGTCAACCCAGCCGACCTTTGGCCGCATAGGCCAGAAGTTGATCGATCACGTAGCGCACACGAGGGTTCAGGTGTGCCTGTCGTGGCCACACGGCGTGAACCTCCACGCCGACGCCCGAGTAAGCCTGCAGTACAGGCCTCAGGAGGCCGGCGCTCAATGGCTCGCGCACCAGCGAGTGGGGCAACTGGACGATCCCGAGGCCACCGATGGCGGCATCCACCATGGCCTCTCCATCGCTCAGCCGGTGTGTAGCAGGTGGAGTGAAGCGCTTTTGTGTTCCATCGTCGCGCACGAACCAGACGAGGGGTGGACCTTTCAGTGAACCCACGATGCAGCGATGCGCACGGACGTCCGTCAGGGTTCGAGGCTCGCCGCGTGCCTGCAGATACGCTGGCGAGGCACAGATCACGCGCTCTTGTGTCACGAGATGGCGTGCAACGAGCTCGGCACTGTCCGGGAGGGCCCCGAAGCGGATTGCCAGATCGACTCCGTCCTGCAGCAGGTCGCTGGTGGCGTCCGTGAACGTGAGCGTCAGGCTCAGATCGGGGTGAGGCCGCGTGATCTCGATGAGTGCGGGCAAGAGGACCCGTCGACCGAACGCGACGGGCATGTCGATATGCAGCCGTCCGCTGAGGATCTGGTTGTCGGATGAAAGGGCCGCCTGTGCCGCGGTGATCTCATCGATTGCCGAAGTGCAGGCGGCGAGATAGGCCTCGCCGTCGGCCGTCAGCTTCGTCAGGCGGGTGGTTCGATGGAACAGTTTGAAGCCGAGCCTGTCTTCCAGGCGGGCAATGGTCTTGCCCACCGCCGACTTCGTCAGGCTCAGCCGCTCGGCGGCTTCCGTGAATGTGCTCGATCGCGCGGTCGCCACGAAAACGGACACGCCAGACAGGGGGTCGCGTTGCATGGGTGTATCTCCAGAGGCTACACAGAGTGGAAAGAATGGCTAATTATGGACTTCAGTTCTTCATTAGCATTGGTATTCCACAGCCGGAGCACCACGTCCACCAAGGGCGCTTTGGTGCCGGCTTCAACCGTTTCAAGGAGCACTTTATGCCCGTCGTTCGTGTGAGTTGGTTTGAAGGCAAGGACCATGCGCAAAAGGAAAAGGTCGCATCGGAGATCACGCAGAGCATCGTCCGCAATACCGGGACGGACCCGAACTACATCTATGTGATCTTCGAAGACGTCAAGGCGTCCGACTGGGCCGGGGCAGGCAAGCTTTTCGGGAAAGCGTCGGAAGAAAGCGCCGGCTGATTCGCGGAGGAAGAACATGCAAAAGACGATCGCAGGCCTCGCGCTTGCCGCGGTGTGCGGCTTGCTTTCCATCCAGGTCAGAGCCGAACCCGCGCTGGAGGTCTTGGGCCGAGACTTCGTGTTTTCCCATCGCGTCGAAGGCATGCCGGCCAGGCTGTCCGATTTCAAGGGCCTTCAAGTTAACCATTTCGTCACCAACGACGGGGTCAAACTGGCCTACTGGGAGGCAGGGCAGGGCAAGCCGTTGATCCTTGTGCCCGGATGGTCGGCCAATGGTGCCCAGTACATCAACGTCATGTATCTGTTGGCCAAGCACTACCGTGTCTATGTGCTGGACCCGCGCAACCAGGGGTTGTCGCAGCACGTCGACTACGGCAACCGGATTGCACGCTATTCGATGGACCTGAAGGAATTCGGGGACCACCTCGGCGTGAAGTCGGCCGACTACGTGGGGCACTCGATGGGGGCGGCTATCCTCTGGAGCTATATCGACTTGTTCGGTACGGGCGCTATGCGAAAGGCGGTCTTCGTCGACGAGCCGATCTCCATCTACTCGCACAGCGATTGGTCGGAAAAGGAGCGCTCCGAAGCGGGTGGGAGCACCAGTTCGCCGGAGCGGATGGTGGCCGCCTTGACTGCGGGTGGCCCGGTCAACAAGCTCATCACGGACATGAAACCGTTCGAGCGCGCACAGTCATTCGACTCGCCCTACTTTGCGAACTCCGAGGGCTTTGCCAGTGCAGTCATCAAGAGCGATCCACAGGCGATGGGACGGGTGCTGTTCAATCACACGGTGAGCGACTGGCGCGACGTCGTGCGCCACAAGATCGACATACCCGTTGCGATCTTCTCGGGAGACGAAAGCAACAATCTCCCCAGCCAACGCTGGGCGCAGTCGGTGATCCCGAACGCTACGCTCTACAGCTACACGTCAGCCGAACAAGGTGATCACTTCCTGATGTTCAAGAATCCCGTCAAGTTCGCCAGCGATCTGCAGGCATTCCTGGCGCGTTGAGGTGTACCGGGCAACGTGCGTGCGGTCCGCCTCGCTCTGAACCACTCAAGCGGCGTCGGGCTGCGCCGACGGTTCTGCGCGCTTGAACGCTTCCAGGCTTGAACAGGCGGCATCGATGGCCTGCAACCGAGGCCAACGACCGAGTTCGACCTTGAACCTGCGAGCGCTTTCGATCTGAGGAACAAGATAGGTATCGGCCAGCGTCGGGTGGTCGCCAAAAGAGAAGTCACCGCGGGACCCTTTGGCTGCAATCAATGCGTCGAATGCGTCGAACCCGCTGGTGATCCAGGTGCCGCACCACTGATTGATCGCTGCTTCGTCAGCGCCGAAGCGGCGGCGGAGCGTCTCCAGAATCCGACGGTTGTTGATCGGATGAACGTCGCATCCGATGATCGCGGCCAAGGTTCTGACATGTGCGCGTTCGAGCAACCCCGAGGGGAGCAGTGGAACATCCGGATAGCGTTCCTCCAGCCACTCGATGATCGCTGGCGATTGGGTGAGCCGGGTGTCACCGATGTCCAGTGTCGGCACCAACTGCTGCGGGTTGATGGCCGTGTAGGCTTCGGCGAGATGCTCCTCTTTGCGCAAGTCGACCGCGATCTGTTCATAGCTCAGACCTTTGAGATTCAGTGCAATGCGCAGGCGGTGGGAGGTGCCGCTTCGGAAAAAGTTGTAGAGCTTCATGGTGTTGGACTCCGGAAAAAGCGGGCGTCGGAAGGTTCAGGAGCAGGTCGGCTAGTTCGCACTCCCGTTCGGGGGCGTACTAAACGCCCATGTACTGATGAACGATCTCGGGCTGCCCGCGCAGTTCGGTGGAGCTACCGCTCCATACGACGCGTCCCTTCTCGATCACGAAGTGACGATCCGCGAGGTTCAAAAGCGACTTGACGTTCTTGTCGATGACTATCTGCGAGAGGCCGTCCTGCTTGAGCTCCGTGAGCGCGCGCCAGATCTCATTGCGGATCAGCGGTGCCAGGCCTTCGGTGGCTTCATCGAGCACCAGCAGGCGAGGATTCGTCATCAGTGCACGGCCAATGGCCAGCATCTGCTGTTCGCCACCGGAAAGCTGCGTTCCAAGGTTGCCGCGCCTTTCCTTGAGCCGGGGAAAGAAGGCGTAGACGCGGTCCAGATCCCATTGACGAACAACGTCCTTCTTGCTTGCACGCGCTGTGGCGACGAGGTTTTCTTCCACCGTGAGGTTGGAGAAAACCTGGCGCCCCTCGGGCACCAGGGCGAGCCCGTGCCGGGCAATGCGGTGCGAGGGCATTCGATCGACCCGGGTGCCACCGACCCAGATGTTCCCGCCCGTCACAGGCAACATGCCGAAGAGGCACTTCACCGTGGTGGAGCGACCCATGCCGTTGCGCCCGAGCAGCGTGACGACTTCGCCGGCGCCCACGTCGAAGGAAATGTCGAACAGCGCCTGCGCGTGGCCGTAGGAAGCCTTCACGCCTTTGACAGACAGAAATGTGCTCATGCTTCGGCCTCTTCTTCGCCCAGATACACAGCCCGTACCTCAGGGTGGTTGCGGATCTCGTCGGGGGTCCCGGTGAACAGGATCCTGCCGTAGACCAGGACGCTGATGCGATCGGCCAATGCGAATACCGCGTCCATGTCGTGCTCCACCAGGAGAATGGTGTACTGACGTTTGAGCCGCTGAAGCAGCGCGATCACGCCGCTGGACTCCTGCACGCTCATGCCGGCCATCGGCTCGTCGAGCAGCAGAAACTTTGGACCTGCGGCCAGGCTCATGGCGAGTTCGAGCTGCCGCTTCTCGCCGTACCCCAGATCGCCAGCGGCCACATGATGGCGGCTCCCGAGGCCGGTCGCTGCAAGGGCCTCTTCGGCCGAACGCAGAGCTCGACGATCGGCGGCCATCGGGCGCCAGAACTGGAATGCATGTCGCTTGGAGGCAAGTGCAGCAAACGTGGCGTTCTCGATCACGGTGAAATCTTCGAACACCGAAGTGATCTGGTAGGAACGCAGCAGGCCGCGCTGCGCCCTTTCCTGGATGGGAAGGCGGGACACGTCGGCGCCGTTGAACCATACGGCGCCGGAGTCTGATGCGAGTTCACCCGAGAGCTGGTTGATCAGCGTCGTCTTGCCGGCGCCATTGGGCCCGATGATCGCGTGCAGTTCGCCTTCGCCGATGTCCAGCGATACGGCATCGGTGACGAGCAGCGCGCCATAGCGCTTGGTCAGCGAATCAGTGCGAAGAACGGTTGAGGTCATGTCGTCTTCCTGGCTGTCGATGTCGCATCGATGGCTGCGTTTTCTGCAATGGGCACGGTCGTCGATACGTTGACCGGTGCGCGCGCGTCGAAGTGTTCGAGCAGGCCGACGATGCCGCGCTTGCCCAGCAGGGCGACCAGCACGATCAGTGGGCCGAAGATCACCATCCAGTGTTCCGTCACGCCTTTCAGCGCTTCTTCCAGGCCGAGGAAGACCAGGGCACCCAGGAGTGGCCCGAAGACCGACCCGAGCCCGCCGATCACCACGATCACGATCAGCTCGCCGGACACCGACCAGGCAAGCGTGCTGGGCGATGCGAACGCATTGAGGTTGGCCAGCAACAGGCCTGCGACGCCGCACAACATGCCAGAGATAACGTAGGCCAGCAACTGGTAACGCCTGGCCGGAATGCCTGCCGCATTCACGCGCCGCAGGTTCTGCCTAGCGCCGCGAATCACCATGCCGAACGGCGCTACGCGAAGGCGCGCTAACCACCAAAGCGACAAGACGAGAACAACGAATGCGGCGATGTAGACGTTGGTGGCCGAAGAAAGATCGAACGGCCCGAAGCGGCTGCCCATCGCGATCGACAGGCCGTCATCCCCGCCATAGGCCTTCAGGCTCACGAACAGAAAATAGCCCATCTGGGCGAAGGCCAGAGTGATCATGATGAAGGCGATGCCACTTGTGCGAAGGCTGATCGCGCCTGTGACAAGCCCCACGAGGCCACACGCGACCAGGCACACGAGCAGATGGACCCAGCCGCTGCCGATGCCGTGAAACGCCGCAAGGCCCACCGCATAGCTTCCCAGCCCCAGGAACAGCGAGTGACCGAAGCTCACCAGCCCACCGTAGCCCAGTGCGATGTTGAGCGCGCAGGCGGCAATGGCATAGATGATGATGCGTGCGAAGAAGGCGATGTAGAAGGTCTCGCCGATCGCTTGCGCGACCAGGGGGACGCTTGCAAGGAGCAGTAGGACAAGTAGCGGCACCCAGACACTGGGGCGTGAGAGGAGTAATTTCATGGGATCACCTGTTGGCCGGAAAGAGCCCTTGGGGCCGCCAGGCCAGAACCACCGCCATCAGCAGGTAGACCAGCATCGAGGCCAACGCGGGACCGGCCGCGTCGGCGAAGGAGCGCTCCGTCATCTGCCGGAGGATCAGCGGCAGGAACACACGGCCCATCGTGTCGACGATGCCCACGATCAAGGCGGCATAGAAGGCCCCCGTCACCGAGCCGATACCCCCGATGACGATGACCACGAGCGTGGTGATCAGGACAGACTCGCCCATGCCCGACTGAACCGAAAGAATCGGCCCGGCCATCGCGCCGGCCAGTCCTGCCAGCATGGCGCCAACGGCAAACAGCATGGCGTTGAGCAGCCGTATGTTCACGCCCAGGGCCGCAACCATTGCCGGGTTGACGGCGCCCGCGCGGATCAGCATGCCCACTCTTGTCTTGTTGATCAACATCCAGGAACCCACTGCAACCGCGAGTCCGACCAGGATGATCGCGAACCGATAGGAGGGATAGCTGAACCCGCCGATGTCGATGGCGCCGCTCAGCAAGTCGGGCACCTGCAGGAAGACCGGTTGCGAACCCCAGACGATGCGCACCAGCTCGTTGAAGAAGAGCACAAGTCCGAACGTGGCCAGTACATGGTCGAGGTGGTCGCGGCGATAGAGCCGAGCCACGACTGCGAGCTCGAGCACCAGGCCCAGCAGCAGCGCGCCGCCCATGGCCGCGGCAACGGCAAGGCCGAACGAGCCGGTGTACTGGAAGGCGGTGGCCGCGAAGTACGCGCCCATCATGTAGAGCGATCCATGCGCCAGGTTGACGAAGCTCATGATGCCGAAGACCAGTGTCAGGCCGGCGGCCAGCAGGAACAACAGGACCCCGTACTGGAGCCCGTTGAGAAGCTGTGCGAGAACGAGCGTGCTGCTCATGAGATCACTTCTGTGCGCACTGCGTGTGATACGCGTCGACGTGCTTCGTCAGTGGCGTTGCAAGCAGCTTGCCGGTGATGCGCCCGCCGTCCTTCACGGTCTCGAAGGCGTAGTAGTTCTGCACCGGCATGTTGTTGTTGTTGAATGCGAAAGGGCCGCGCACCGATTTCAGCTCGCTGCCGGCGGCGCGGACCGCAGCAGACAGGGCCTTGCTGTCACCCGGTTTGACCTTTCCGAGCGCGATGTTCAACAGGTTGGCCGCGTCGTACGCGGTGGCTGCGTATTCGCTTGGCGTGCGCTTGTACTTGGCTTCGAAGGCGGCGACGAACTTCTTGTTCTCGGGCGTGTCCAGCGCGGCGTCCCACATCGCGCCGCTGATGCTGCCGACGGCCGCATCGCGCAATGCGGGCAACGTGGTGCCGTCCACCGTGAAGACTGAGTACAGCGGAATCTTCGCCATCAGGCCGGCCTGTGCCATCTGCTTGATGAAGTTGACACCCATGCCGCCCGGATAGAACACGAACGCCGCATCAGGCTTGGCCGCCTGGAGTTGAGCGAGTTCGGCGGAGTAGTCCGGCTGGTTCACCTGCGTGTAGACCTCTTCGACGATCTGCCCCTTGAAGTAGCGCTTGAAGCCGCTCAGCATGTCCTTGCCGGCCTGGTAGTTCGGCGCCATCAGGTAGACCTTCTTCACACCGCGGTCCTGCGCGAACTTGCCCATCGCTTCGGCTGCACCGTCGTTCTGCCAAGCCGTCGAGAAGACATTCGCCTTGCAGCCGGCGCCAGCGACTGGCGACGGTCCTGCATTGGTCGCGATGGCCACGGTGCCGGTTTCGGCAATGCGCGGCAGGCTTGCCATCATGACGTTCGAGAAGCTCAGGCCAACGATGGCGTCGACCTTGTCCTTGTCGATGAACTTGCGCACGATCTGGCCGCCGATCTCCGGCTTCAGCTGGTCGTCCTCTTTCAGCACGGTGGCCGCTTGGCCGCCGAGCTTGCCGCCCAGTTGTTCGACGGCCAGCATGAAGCCGTCGACCTGGTCCTGACCCACGACAGCAATAGGCCCGGAAAGCGGCGCCATGAGGCCGATCGTGGCTGCGCTCGCGAGATGACCTATGCCCGCGCTGGCCAGTGCGGTGAGTGCCAAAGCAGTGCGGCGGAAAGAGGTGTTCGGTGTCGTCATGGTCGTTCTGGCGAAGCCAGGTCCTGGGTTGCGTGAGGTAGCAGGAAAGGTGGATTGCCGTTGCGTCGAAGCGAAGGCAGATGCGGCCGCGCGTAGCCGGGCCGAGCGCGATCTGTGCGCATCATTTGGGGGATGCGCCAGGAGTGCTCAGGGGAGCTCGTGTTGGCTCAAGGAAGCTCGAAGTTCAAACTTCGATCGTCACGGGAAGGGCGTCAAGGCATCGCGTTCAAACTGCTCGTTCGGTCTGCGAGTCAGCGCGTATTGACGCTCCTGCGGCGGGCGCCGAGGCCCTATGAGAGATGGAACCGGTGCATTTTTGTCTCCGTTGTAGGCTGCTCGCTGGGCGCCTGTTCGTGGGTGTGGGTGGCGCAATCATTGCGCCACCGGAGACGTAAGCCAATAGTATGTAGTGAATACAGCGCATAGATTTGGCGAATATTGATTTCGCGTCGTCATGGCGCGTGGAGGTATCGAGCATCAGGCTGAGATGCCCGTGAATGCTTGATTCAGACGATTTGGGCGCCAAAGGTACCTACAAAGATACCGGCACTCCCACAGAGTGCCCACTGTGGCGAAAGTGGGCAAGGATCGCTAGCACCCCGAATAACGATACTGCCACGGTCTCGATGCAAGCCAGTGCCTGCCATAGCCTGCTAAAGCGTGAGTTCATGAACGACAGCGTGCAGCAGCTTTATCACCGGCTCACCGGCTGACGCAGCGCGGTAAACAAGCGCGACCGGAACTCGAGAGGGCGTCATCTCGACGCGAAGAACCGCGATCCGCCCCAAGCGCTGTTCTGCCGTGGCCATGGCCCGTGGCACTGCGGCCAGTCCCGCCCCGGCCGCCACCAGTTGTACGTTGGTGGATGGGCTGTTCGAGACGATGCACGGCGCTGGTACTGCGACACCCGCCCGCAGGAACTGGCCCTCAAGCGCTTGGCGGCTCAGTAGCGCCGGCTCCGGCATGATCCATCGGCAATCCACAAGTGCATCCCACCCGACGCGTCTTCTTCTTGCCAAGGGATGCGTGGGCGGGGCAATCACCACGTACTCGTGCTCCGCACAACGTTTGTAGATCAGACGCGTGGCTCGCTTGGCGGCAAACGCCGCTTGATTGAATGAGGTCAACAAGGCATCGAGTTCTCCCTGCAGCAGGGCCTCAAACAGCTGCGGTACCGCCTGCTCGCGCAGCCGAACGACAACGCGCTCACGACGAGCCTGTAGCCTTGCCAGCACAGCGGGCAGCGCGCCGCCGGCCGCTACGGCGGGTGGTGCGCCGAGATGCAACACTGCGACGGGTTCTTCGCTCGAGGCCTGTGCCGCCTCGGCCAGATGCCCGAGCCCTGCCAGCAGCGTTGCCGCGCCCTGCACGATCACTTCGCCACGAGACGTGGGCACCAAGCCGCGTGCACCGCGCCGGAACAACGGAAACCCGAAGGCTCCCTCAACCTCCTTGAGCGTCTTGCTCAACGCGGGCTGAGACAGATGCAGCGTGGCTGAGGCCTTGCTCAGGGTGCCGCAGCGGTGCAGTTCCACCAGTAACCGCAGATGCCGGAAGCGCAGGCGTGACACCAGGCTATCGAGCTCGTCTTGCATGGCAAGGCATTCCATTAAGTTATGGCTGATTGAAAACATATCAATGTTCTCATAAGTGCTGTGCGGCCTATGCTCTGTCAACGGCGCTCCTGCGCCAACAATGATGGAGACAGGTCTGATGAGAAGATGTTTTGCCGCGCTGCTTGCCACCTTCTTGGCGCTGCCAACGATGAGTGCGACCGCGGCCGATTTCCCGACGGGCGGCAAAGCAATCCGTCTCGTCGTCGGTCTTGCCCCAGGTGGGCCGACGGACCAGCAGGCGCGTTTCCTGGCTGAGCAGCTACGCAAGGAGCTGGGTACCGCTGTGGTTGTTGAAAATCGCCCTGGCGCGAGCATGAACATGGCCACGGCGGAGGTCGCCCGGGCCGCGGCAGACGGCTACACGCTGCTCTACAGCCCCTTGAGCCCTTTCGCCCAGAATCCGCACTCGTTCGCCAAGCTGCCATTCGACCCCTTCAAGGACTTCACACCGCTGTCGCTTGCCAGCGTCGGTCCGCTCGTGCTCGTCGCTCACAAGTCAGTGCCGGCGGAGAATCTGAAGGAACTCGTGGCCTATGCCCGGGCCAACCCGGGCAAGCTGAACTACGCCTCGTTCGGCAATGGCAGTTCGTCGCACCTCTTCGGCCAGTGGATGGCCAGGCTTTACGGCCTCGACATGGTGCACATCCCCTACAAGGGTGCCGGTGACGTTCAGAAGGATTTGATCGGCGGGCGTGTGCAGATCATGTTCGCCGCCGCAGGGGGTGCCTTGCAATTCGTACGCACTGGCAACGTCAGGATGATCGGCATCGCAGCGCCGCAGCGCTCGCGGCTGCTGCCTGGCGTGCCGACACTCGTGGAGCAAGGCGGCACGGGCCTGGACATCGATGGTTGGGTCGGCGTCTTTGCGCCAGCGAACCTGCCACCACCAATCACGGCGCGCCTGAACTCAGTGCTCGTCAAAGTGCTTGCGACACCCGAACTGAAGCGTGAATTCGAGAAAGGCGGGTACGAGGCCGTCTCCTCAACGCCCTTGGAATTTGCGGCGATGGTTCGAGAGGCTTACGAGCGTTGGGGAAAGATCGCCGCATCCTTGGGTGTGCAGAAGGAGTGATGCGCATGGTTGACGAAATGGATGCGCTGACCAGCACCTTGGCGGCGGACATGGTTCGACATGCCGCTTTGGGAGACAAAATCTCGGGAGGACCCGGCGATGCGGCGACCACGCAATGGATCGCGGGCCGCCTCGCCGAGTTGGGCTATGACGTTGAGCATCAGGGCATCGATGTGCCCTTCTTCGATCCGATCGATTGCCGCCTGGCAGCGGGCGAGACCACGGCGCCGGTGTACTGGCAATCGCCCGCCACGGCAACCGGGATACAAGGCTTGAGCGCACCGTTGGCGGTGGTGCGCGCGCCGTATGAGGCTGTGGATGCGGCCGGCCGTATTGCGCTGCTGGTCTTGCCACATGCACGCCATGCCTCGGTCGATTCACCTCTCGTCGCGCCCCTGATTGCGGCTGCGTCGGCAGCGGGCGCCGTCGCGCTGGTCATCGTGCCAGTCGGTCCAACCGGTGAGGTGGTGGCATTGAATGCCGGTATCGGGGCACCCGTCGCACCAGTGCCAACCGCGGTTCTCGCGCCGGTGCTTGCCGAACCATTCTTGCGCGCAGCGCGCAGCGAGCTGCGCGCCACGCTGTTTCTGCACGGCCAGATGAACGTGCGGCAGAGCTCGAATCTGCGAGCTACGCTACGGCGCGGCCCGCGATGGCTGTGCCTGTCCACGCCACGCACTGGCTGGTTCGGCTGCGTTGCCGAACGTGGCACGGGAACTGCGGCATTTCTGGCCATGGCGGCGTGGGCCGTCGAGCGCTTTCCGGACCTCTCGCTGTTCCTGCTGAATACAGGGGCGCATGAATATCGGTTTGCCGGCGCGCATCGCGCGCTGGCACAAGCCCCCGCGCCCGCCGACACCTTGGCATGGATCCATCTGGGCGCAGCGCTTGCGGCGCGTGACCGGCTCGAGTTTCGCGGCGAGCTCTTCGAGCTTCCTTCAGCCGACGCGAACCGCATGACGATGGCGACCGAGTCGCTGCACGACGCCGCGCGGGCGGCCTTTCGCGGCCTCCCCGGTCTGGAGCGAGTCACGACACCGATGTCTGGCGTCAGCGAGCTTGGCGCGATCGTAGAGCGGGGCTATGGCCGCGCGCTGGCGGTATTGGGTATACCGCGAGCCTTTCACACACGCGCAGATGATCTTGGTGAGGTCGATGCTCATCTGCTGGCACCGGTAGTCCGCGCGCACATGATGGTGGTGGAAACCGTCTACCGCCAGACCCGCCCGACTTCGGAGGGCGTCGCATGATGCGTGCGCAGCGCTGCCTGTCGCAGCCACTGATACATGCGGGACTCGATGCCTCGCTTGGCAACAACATCAACGGCCCGTCGCTGATTCGGGTGCCCGATTGGTTGCCAAACCCGCTCGGGCGCTACTACCTGTATTTTGCGCACCATCAGGGCCAGCACATCCGGCTCGCCTATGCTGATGACTTGATGGGCCCGTGGACCATCCATGCTCCGGGCGTACTGCCGGTTGCAAATTCGAGTTGCTTCGATCACGTTGCCTCGCCCGACGTGCATGTGGATCACGCTGCGCGAAAGATACGCATGTACTTTCACGGTGTGGCGTTCGCCGCAGGCCAGACGGATGGGCACGAAACGCAGTTCGGGGAAGCAGCGCGCTGGATCGGCAACCAGCGCAGCAAGCTGGCCATTTCAGATGATGGCTTGCACTTTTCGGCACAACCACAGGTGCTGGGAGCCTCCTACTTCCGCGTGTTCGAATGGCAAGGGCGCCGGCATGCGCTGGCAATGCCCGGGGCGTTCTATCGCATCGACGAACACGGCGATTTCGAGCTTGGCCCCGTGCCATTCGAGCCAAGCTTTCGGCATTGCGCAGTACGTGTGGATGGTTTGCTGCTGCACGTCTATTTCACGCGCGTAGGCGATACGCCGGAGCGCATCCTTCACACCACCGTCGATCTCAGGCCCCACTGGACCACCTGGAGGCACGGGGATGTCACCACGATGTTGCGGCCTGAACTGGCCTGGGAGGGAGCAGCGATGCCCGACACGCCATCACGCCGAGGCCCTGTCTTTGAGTTGGTGCAGCAGCTGCGCGATCCTGCGGTGTTCGTCGATGGGGGCAAGGAGTATTTGTTGTATGCCGCGGGCGGTGAGCAGGCCATAGGGTTGGCTCGGTTGCAATATTCGGGCAGATAGCATTCGCTTCTCAAGAGTCGAGACCAAGGGGCGGGCCGCCACCGATAGCCAAGCGTTCTCTGGGGGCTTGGTGTGTGCTTACCGGTCGAACGCCTCGTCGGGAAAGATGCCTTTCGCACGCAGCGAATCGCAAGAAAAATCGACGCGATACGGCCTCGGTCTTCAGTGGGCCGACCCCTGGAATTCGTTCGTTCAATTCCGAGGCAGCGGAGTGCGAGGCAGTAACCGCATGGCTTTTTTGAACGGGCAAGGGATGGCCTGGCGCCGCATGAGTTGGGTGTCTTCGCTCGCTCAGAAGCTCAAGTACCACGGGCGATACCTGCGACAGCAGGTAGCTGTGCAATCGACCTTCATGGCGACGACGGACTATTTCTGGGGCATCTCCGCGCTGGGCCTGCTCTACCTCCTGCTCGTGGCCATCGAATGGGGAGTTCGACGACCCGCGAAACAGGTGGCTTGAGCAGGCCATTGGTCAGCGATGACGGCTGGGAGCACCCATCATGCCTTGCATGAACCTCAGATCGGATACTGCTGTCCGGACGGCTCGATGGTGATCCACTTCAGCTCGGTGAATTCATCGATGACCGCGCGCCCGTCGAAGCGGCCATAGCCGCTGTGCTTGGTTCCGCCGTAGGGCGCCTGTGCTTCGTTCTGCACCGTCGCGCCGTTCACGTGGCACGCCCCGGTGTCGATCTGCATCGCAACATCCAGGGCACGCATGACGTCCTTGCAGAAGACAGCCGCGGAGAGCCCGTAGGCCGTGTCGTTGGCCACGGTCGCGGCCTCCTGGTCGCCGTTGACGCGAACGATGGTCGTGACCGGCCCGAAGGTTTCCTCGTCGTAGATCTTCATGTCGCGGGTGACGTGATCGACGATGGTCGCCGGCATCGACGCACCTTCGGCACGTCCGCCGCACGCCAGCTTTGCACCTTTGGCGAGAGCGTCCTCGAGCAGCGAATTGAGTCGCGGGCCGGAGTCTTTGGACACCATGGGGCCGATCACGCATTGCGGGTTCTTCATCGGGTCGCCCGCAGGCAGTTCCTTCGCGCGTGCGGCGAACTTCGCGACAAATTCATCGGCAATCGATTCATCGACGACGATTCGCTCGGTGGACATGCAGATCTGGCCTTGATAGAGGAACGATCCGAACACGGCTGCGTTCACCGCATCGTCGATGTTCGCGTCCTTCAGGACCACCAGCGGCGACTTTCCGCCGAGCTCCAGCAGGCAGCGCTTCAGATGCACGGCGGCCTTTTGCGCAATGATGCGGCCGACACGCGTCGAACCGGTGAAGTTGACGCGCCGCACGGCCTTGTGGGCAATCAGCGCATCGATCACCTCCGGTGCGTCCTGGGGCGCATTGGTCAGGAAGTTGAGCACGCCGGGCGGAAGCCCTGCATCGACCAGCGCCTCCGCCACCAGCATGTGGGTGCGCGGGCTGGCTTCGGATGCTCGGAACACCACGGTGTTGCCGCACATCAGTGGGTAGGCGATGGCCCGGGCGGCCAGCACCACCGGACCGTTCCACGGCACGATGCTCAGGATCACGCCCACGGGCTGACGCACGGTCATCGACAACGCGCCGGGCTTGTCGGTCGGGATGGTCTCGCCCTGGATCTGCGTGGTCATCGATGCGGCCTCGCGAAATGCGGTTGCAGCCAGGACGACGTTGAATCCTGCCCAGAGTGCGGCGGCGCCGACTTCGGCCGCCATGGCTTCGATGAAATCCGGCATCCGCGCTTCCAGCGCGTCGGCCGCCTTCAGCAGGATGCGGCGACGCTCCGACGGCGAACTGTGCCGCCACGATTGAAACGCGATGCTGGCCGCGTCAGCCGCCGCGATGGCATCGGCCACGTCCCCCGCGGCAGCGCGGGTGACGATGTCGCCACTGGTCGGATGCCGGCGCTCGAAGATGGCATTTCCGTGGGCAGCGCGCTTCTGGTTGTCGATGATCAGTTCTGTTTGCATGAGAGTGCTCCGTCGATGGAGTGTTGAATAAAACGGGATGAGTGAGAGCGGCGGGGGAGCGGGTGTTCAGGCTTTCAGGCGCAGGAGCTCCGCCATGCGTTCGCCGATGAGCGCGCAAGTCGCCATGGTTGCGACCGCCGGGATGGTTGGCATGATCGAGCTGTCCGCGATTCGCAGGTTCTGCACGCCGTTCACGCGCAATCTGGCATCGACCACGGCTCTCGCATCCTTGCCCATGCGGCAGGTGCCGACCTGATGGAAGTAGGTCGTTGCGCCGTTGCGCACGAAGTCTTCCATCGCCTTGCCCGACAGCTTCTCGCCCGGTGCGACTTCGCGTTTCACGAAATCGCGCATGGCCGCCGAATTGCCGATCTCCCTGCACACCTCGATGCCATGCGCCAGCGCCTTGACGTCGTCGGGGTGGCTGAGAAAGCGTGCGTCGACGATCGGACGGTCCGCCGGATTTGCTGAGCGAAGCCGGATCTCGCCGCGGCTCTTGGGGGCCACGAGGCCCGCGCACAGCGCCCAGCTGCTTGGCGGCGGAGAGAACTGCTTTCCGACGACGTCGCTGGCATAGGGCAACTCGATCTGCACGAGATTCAAGTCCGGCGTGTTCAGGCCAGCGTGACTCTTCAGGAAGCCCGATACGTTGGCGGCGCTGTTGCGATGGGGAACCTGCTCCTTCGGCTCCCAGATGCAGCCGCCATGCAGCAGGTGGTCGTGGAAGTTCTGCCCCACATCCGGCGAATGCGCCACGGTCTGGATGCCGTGTGCGCGCAACTGCGCTTCGTCGCCGATGCCGCTGAGCATGAGGAGCTTTGGCGTGTTGATGCCCCCGGAACTCAGGATGACTTCGGACCTCGCCTGGATGCGAACAGGCGCTGCGTCGTCGCGGGTCAGTTCCACTCCCGTGACGCGGGTGCCGCTGAACGTCAGGCAGTTGACGTGCGTCTTGACGAGGACCGTGACGTTCTTTCGCCCGAGGACGGGGTAGAGGTACGAACGCGCCATGCTTTGCCGACGGCCATCCCGGATGATCTGGTTCATCAGCGCAAAGCCGCCAGCACCAATTTCCCGGGCGCCGTTCAGGTCATCGAGCATGGGCATGCCAAGCGAGCGGCATGCCGCCAGCATGCCCAGCGCGACGGGTGGCGGATCGAATGCCGGCTGGACCCACACCGGGCCGCCTTTGCCGCGGTAGTGGCTGTCGGCCTTGCCTTGCCAGTTCTCCATGCGGCGGTAAATGCCGAGGCAGTGCTCATAGCCCCAGGCGGCATCGCCGCTCTCTCGAGCCCAGTGTTCGAGGTTGTTTCGAAAGGGGCGCGCCCAGATGGTGGCGTTGATGCTGCTGCCGCCGCCAACCACCTTGCCCATGTGCTCGGGAATGGCCCGGCCGTTCGTGCTGGGGGATGGCAGGGCGACGTCCTTCCAGTCGAGTTCGGTCCCCAGGTTGGTGAACCACAGCCGCGGGTCCATGACGGAGGGCGCGGCATCCCAATCGCCCGCTTCGATCACAAGGATGTTCGCGCTTGTCTTTGCCGCCAGCCGGCCGACGAGTGCGGAGCCGGCGCTGCCGGTCCCGACAACGATGTAGTCGTAAGCGGGCAGCAGCGAGGCGGTTCGCTCGGCCTGGTTGGCTCGCGCGGCATCCAACTCGTCGGCGAGCGAAGGCAGACTCGTCGCGGCAATGCCTGCTGCGGCGGCTGCTCGCAGGAAGCCTCGTCGGTCGAGCCGTCCGGCGATCAATGCACGTTCCAATCGGTCCAGCTTGTCGTCGTTGTCTTTTTCGTTCTGGGGATGCAGAGAGAGTCGCATGGCGTATCCACCTCGGGTTGGGAGAAAAATGCTCGTTGGATAACGCTCCGGACGAAGGCCGAAGTCGTATCGCAGGGGGAAGGTAAGTCACCGGATACGGTGGCCGAAGCATCGGGAAAACCCGACCCGATACGGGTGTTCCGTTTCGGAACGGTGGGCGATGCGAAGCTAGCGCCTGGCCTGCGCGCGATTGCGCAGTCGTCGATAGATCAACCCGCGCGAAACGCCGAGTTTCTCGGCCGCCTTGGTGACGTTGCCGCCGTAGGTTTCCAAGGTTCGATCGATGAGATCGTTGCCGCATTCGCGAAGCCTGACCGATGGCTCGCTGGCATCGCGAGGCGCTTCAGGTCCGGGCGGCGCGGAGGCGACGTCCGGCTCTTCGATTGCGCTCGCGGTCGCAAGCTCGGCAGTGGTCTCTTCGTCGCTTGGCGCGGCCAGGGCGCAGGGGGAAGTCACTGCTGGTGCAGGAGTGGGGTCACGTTTCCCGAACTCATCGACCCCCGGGACAAGGCCACGGTGACCATCGGCGGCGCGCATCTCGCCGCGGGCCCAGACCATCAGTCCATTCGCCAGTTGCAATGGCGCCGAGCCCGATCGGGGCAGTGAAGCCAGTTGCGCGATGCTGGCGCCCATGGCCTCTTCCACGGACGAGGTATTCGCGCCGCGCTCGGCTGGCGGCAACCCTAGTAGGCGGGCTGCCGCACCGTTCATCCAGGCGAGCTGGCCGTTGATGTCGATGCCGACCAGCGCGACAAATCTCGAATCGAGCAGCATTGCATCCACTTGAAATCGCACTACGAGATGCTGGTCGGACTGCGAGATGAAGAGCCGGTTCTCGATGGCCGCGGCATACAGCCCGACAACAGAGGTTGCATCGAAGCTGAACGGAATGGCCTCGCTCGATATGTCGAGCACGCCAACCAGCCGGCCGCGGGTGTCGTGAATAGGCGCTGCGGCGCAATGCATCGCCTTGACCTCGTCGAAGAAGTGCTCCGCGCCGTCGACCGACACCGCGCGACCCGTGCGCGCGGCCACGCCGGGTGCGGTCGTGCCCACCGCTTCCTCGCAGAGGTTCACGCCCGTGCGGGTCGCGATCGGCATGATGCGTTCGTGCGAGCGGCCCACACACGTGGCTCCGATGAGTACGCCCGTTGCATCGGTCAGCATGGCCGCGCAAGAGGTCGCACCCAGTACCGACTGCAGTTGCGGGAGTTCTTCGAGCCAGGCGTGGACGAGATCGCGATTCTTCTGAAGCGCCAGATGTGCCCGGCTCGTCGAGACCGGCTGAAAGGAGACCTTCGCGCCAGGACCGTCATGCAGGCGCTGGCACCGCGCCCACGACTGATACACAGCGTCGCTCACGATCCCCGAGGGCAGCAGTCCTTCTTCGAAGTAGCGCCGACGCGCGAGCGCAAGACGCTCGATCCTGGAGTTGAAGAACAACGATGTTCCGGGGGAGTTCATCGACAGCTGCGTGGTCAATCTTCTGGCCGTGTGTTTCTCACGCGAGTGTCCCCCGGCCGGCACGGCTGGCAAGCCGGGCTATCCCTGCGTCCGCCCGCGGGGGAATGGCCGGGGCATTCGCGTCACTCTTGCTCGGCCGAGGCGGCTCTGTGCGCGTGGAGCGCTTCGAGAATCGGTGCGTCGCTGAAGCGGAACAGGTCGAGCGATCCGGGGCAGGTCTCGTCGCAGTGGGCCGAAAACGCCTGCCACGACGGCACAACGAACATGTCCCCACGCCTGACCGTCCAAGCGTGGTCACCGACCTTCACCTTGCCGCTGCCGTCGAACACCTGGTACACGGACGAGCCCACCTCGCGCCGCGAAAGGGTGCTGGCACCGCTTCGGATGCGGTGCATCTCCGTACGGATCGTGGGCAGCACATCGCGCCCGTTGCTCGGGTTGGTGAAGCGAACGGCCGCATGACCCGGGCTGAGCGTGGCTGCATGGCCCTCGGCTTCCAGGATCAGCTGGTCTGCGAGCGCCTTGTCCGTGTCGACCCAACGGTAAGCGAGCAAGGGCGTGGCCACCGGGGACTCGGGCTGCGACAGCGGGCGCAAACCAGGGTGTCCCCACAAGTGCTCCGATCGCGAACGCTCGGGCGTCGACTGCTCGGCCGTGCTGACGCGTTCGCGTCCGAACTCGAAGAACTGCGACTCGGTGTAGTAGGAGAACGGAATGTCCAGCCCGTCGATCCAGGCCATCGGTGCGCTGGCTGCGTTGTGGTGCGAGTGCCAGTTCCAGCCGGCCTGCGGCAGGAAATCGCCACGCGACATTCGGACCGGATCGCCATTGACCACGGTCCATACGCCTTCGCCTTCGACCACGAAACGGAAGGCATGCTGCGTATGCCGGTGTTCCGGGGCGTTTTCGCCCGGCATGAGGTACTGGATCGCAGCCCACAGCGTGGGTGTGGCGAACGGCCTGCCGCCGAGCGCCGGATTGGCCAGCGCAATCGCGCGGCGTTCCCCGCCGCGGCCGACCGGCACGATGCGTCCGGCTTCGGCGGCGAGCTCCACAAGGCGGTCCCACCGCCAGAGATGCGGGGCGGCCTTGCTGCGTGGCTGGCGGGGCATCAGGTCGCCGATCTCCGTCCAGAGAGGAACCAGCAACTCGCGCTCGAAGCCTCGGTAAAGCTGCTCGAGCGCCGGACTGGGGTCGGGCTGGGACGGGCCGGCGACGGCCTTCAGGTGCACAGGGGAGGGGACGGTATCGGCGGTCATCGGCGGTTCCTTTGCGGGGCTGCGAGCGCGACTGGTGCACGCCCGCAGCTTGGCTATTCAGCGGTGCTCTGGGGAGCGTTGTTGCATCATTCGGCCGGGCCGACCGTGAGGGCGATCTCTCCGACGCCGGCAACGCTGCCTTCGACGCGATCGCCCGGCTGCAATGCACCGACGCCTTCGGGTGTTCCCGTGAAGATCAGGTCTCCCGGCTCGAGGTGGTAGAACTTCGAGAGATCCTCGATCAGCTCGGGGATGTTCCAGATCAGCTTCGAAAGGTCGGAGCTCTGCCGCTCCTGGCCGTTCACGCTGAGCCTCAGGGCGCCCTGGTCGATCACCTTGCCGGCCATCGGCACCACTTCGGATACGACCGACGATTGCTCCACGTCCTTGCCGAGATCCCATGGCCGACCTTTGTCGCGGGCGACCAGCTGGAGGTCCCGTCGCGTCATGTCCAGACCGCAGGCATACCCATAGATCAACTTGTGGGCGTCGTCGCGATTGACACGGAAGCCAGGCGCTCCGACCACCAGCACCAACTCCATCTCATGGTGGTAGTTCTTGGTTTCGGGCGGATAGGCGACGGTCACACCCGACTCGACCAACGTCGAGGGGCTCTTCGTGAAATAGAACGGGACCTCGATGGTCTTGTCGACGGGTCGTCCCATCTCCACCGCATGCGCGTGGTAGTTGCGGCCCACGAAGAAAAGCCGGTTGATGGGCAGGCGCTGCGAGGTGCCGCGCACCGGCAGCGAAGGAACGGCAGGGGGATTCCAGAGATAGGTGGGGGTCATGATTTAGGTCTGTTGAAGGTGAAAATCCGTCCGGTCGTTTTCGACCTTCAGAGCTTGGAAAGAGGGACCTGGAGGTCGGCGAGTTGTTGGGGATCGACGCTTGTGCGGCGCTCGATCAGGCGTCGCGCAAAGCGCAGGTCGCGTGCCGCGTTCGGCCCGAGCGCCGCGGCAACTCTGTCTGCCTCAAGAAAGAACATGACAAAGCTGTTGGAGCCCACGTCGCCGCGTACGACCACCTGGTGCCTGGGCGTCGGAACGCCGAATATCTGCAGATTGACGTCGTATTGGTCGGACCAGAACCACGGCAGCGGCTGATGGTTCACCGTGGCTCCCAGCGCGGCGCGCGCGGCCGCGATCCCTTGCTCCTGGGCGTTCTGCCAGGACTCCAGTCGCATGCGCCGGGCAGCCCAGTCGCAGTGCCAGATCGCGACGTCGCCAGCGGCAAGGATGTCCGGATCCGAGGTCCGGCACTGGGAATCGACCAGGACGCCGCCTTCACATGCCAGACCCGCTTCGCGTGCGAGTTCATCGTTCGCGATCAATCCAACGCCGAAGAGAACCACGTCGCAAGCCAGCTCCCGTCCGTCGCTGAGGGTTGCCGTCAGGTCTTCGCCCGGCCCTTGGGCCAACTGCTCGATCCCCGCACCCAACTCGACCTGAACGCCATGCGCGGTGTGAAGCCGCAGCAGGTAGCTGGAAATCTCCGCAGGAACCGTGCGCTCGCACAGCCGGTCCATGGCTTCGACGACGATGACGTCCAGGCCCTTCTTTCGGGCGGTTGCCGCGACCTCCAGTCCGATCCATCCTCCGCCCACCACAAGCAGCCGCTTTCCGGCGACGAGCGCCGCTCCGAGCGCTGCCGCATCGCCGATGCTGCGCAGGGTGAAGATGCCAGGCAGATCGGAACCCGGGATGCCCAAACGGCGCGCCCGTCCTCCGGTGCAGAGGATCAAGCTGTCGTAGTGAATCGGCTCGCCGTGGCTCAGATGCAGTCGTTTCGCGGTCCTGTCGATGCGCGTTGCGCTGACATCGGGGCGCCAGTCGAGGTTCAGCGCATCGAACGCTTCCGATTTCTGCAGGTAGGTCGTGTCCGGATGCGCATCGCCTGCGAGCACCGCCTTTGACAGGGGCGGCCTTTCGTAGGGGCGGTGAGGTTCGTCGCCGATCAGCACCACCCGGCCATCGAAGCCGTCGCTGCGCAGCGTCTGCGCAGCCCATCCTCCGGCCTGACCACCGCCCACGATCACGATCGTTCGATCACTCATGGGGCCTCCGGGCCGCTGGGGAACGGTGTGTCTGCGCTCGGTGCGCGAGCATCGCCATGTGACGCATTGATGTCTCCATTCTTCTTGGCGCGAGGGGAAGCGGACGTTCGTGTTTCGCTTGTCGAACTGCCGTCTTGCAGCGGCGCTTCACGCCGCCGCAAGGGCATTGCCATGCAGCTGAATCAGCCCAGTGAAAGAAACACCCGACCGCCTTCGATCTTCACCGGATAGGAGCGGATCGCTTCCGTCACGGGGGCGCACGTCGGTGCGCCGTTGCGCACGTCGAACTTGCCTTGGTGCAGAGGGCACTCGATCTCGTGTCCCTCCAGAAAGCCCTCGCACAGGCGGGCGTGTCCGTGGGTGCAGATGTTGTCGGTCGCATAGATCTGACCGTCTACGCTGTACAAGGCGATGTCGCGTCCGCCGACGAGCATGCCCACGACATCGTCTGCCGGTACTTCATCGACCGGAGTCGCGTCGGTCCATTGGAAATCAGGATCGCTCATGGGTTGCCTCACAACGGGTAGATGACGGAGTTCGGGATCATTTCGCTGTCATAGATGACCTGCCGCGAAGCGAATTTCAGTCCCTGTTCGGTCCGTACGACGACGTCGATGTAGCGCCCGACGCTGAAGACTGTTGAAAGCTCGGAGAGCTTGGTGCGAAACACCGCGTAGTTGGCCTCCGACTCGAAGCGATTGGCTTCGGCCTTCAGCACAACCGGTGTTCCGACAATGTGGCGCTGGTAGTAGGGGTCGTGAAACAGGGTTTCGCGAATCCCGTAGACACGGTCCTTGAGCATCCCCTTGCTCTCGAACGAGAGCGTCGCCAGCGGAAAGCCGCGGTCGTAGTTCTCTCGTGGCTGAAGCCTGTAGATGCAGTCTTCCGTGAAGAATTCGGGCCAGAGTTCCCATTGGCTGGAGCTGACGGCCTGGGCATAGCTGGCGTAGAGCTGAGACAGTTCGAAGTAGTCTTTGAAGTCCACGTCAAGCCTCCATCACCTTGCGCCAGTACTCGTACATGCCCCGGATCAGGGTCTCGGTGACCATGTGATCCGTGTCGCCGACCTCGCGTCCGCCAAGCTCGGCGAGCGTGCGATGAAAAGGCTTCTGCTCAAAACCCTTTTGCGACAACTCGATCACTTCACCGTCGTCCGCGGACACGAATCCGGCGGGTCCGAAGAGATTGGCCTGACGCAGCCGGCGCTGCGTCATTTCTTCGGTATCGTCCTCGAATCCGAAGTGGGTCCAAACAAAATCGAAGGCACCGGGGCCGCTCGGTTGGATGTGGCGCGTAGAGACACTGTTGACCTGCTGTTGAAAGATCACGCTCGGGAACAGCGTCATCATCACAGCCGTCGGTCCGCCCCACCAGGGCTCCGGCACGATGTCGAGGAAGCGGGGGTCGTTGAGCTGCATGCTTTCCTTGAAGCTCGACACCTGGGTGACCTGGTCGGCCTTGCCGCTCGCACCACGCGTTGAAATCATGGCGGCATGCCGATGGTGCCGATCCATCTTGAGCTCCGACTTGTTGTCGGCACGCCAGAGACCGAAGGTGACGAACCAGGTGTGCAGCAGGCCCGGGTGGTATGGGTCCTTGATGTTCTCCTGCATCAGCTTCCAGTTGCCCGGAATGCGCTGGCGGTTGTAGCCGAGGATCTTCAGCTTTCGGCCGTTGAACAGCCGATCGAAATAACCCAGGATCTCCGGCCCCATGAAGTCTTCGAGCGATTCGACGTCGGGGTCGAAGGATGCAAAGACGACACCCCCGCGGGTCGCGACCTTGAGTTTGTTCAGGCCATGCTCGGCGGGCTTGAAGTCGGCGGGCATCCCGCCGTTGACTTTTCCATCCTGTTTGACGCCCCGGCGGAAGGGCACTCCCTGCAGGTCGCCGGTGAGCGTGTAGTTCCACTGGTGATAAGGGCAGGTGAACCCCTCCGCCTTGCGGCTCCCATGGCGCTCGCGGCAGAACTGCATGCCCCGGTGAGCGCACACGTTCTCGACGACGCTGATGGAATCCGCGGCGTCGCGCACCATGATCACGGAGCGTTCGCCGACGACCGTTCGCTTGAAGTCCCCGATCTCCGGAACCTCGGCCTCGAGGCCGACGTAGCACCAGTGGTTTCGATAGAAGAAGCGCTCCAGCTCTTGTCGATGCTGATCGGCCTCGGTGTAGGCCATGAAGGGGATCCGGCTGGTGCCTTGGCTTTCCCAGTGGATCTTCTGGGGGAAGACGGCCGATGTGTCGTCCATGTCTTGTGTCTCCTGTGCTGCCGTAGGGGAACAGCGTCTTGTGTGCAGCAATGATCGCCATTCCGGTGCCATCGCTCAATAGAATATGGGGAATAGTTCAGATTGATTCCGCGAATGTGAGGCGTCATGGAGCTCAAAGACATCGACCTCAACCTTCTGGTCGTTTTCCATCAGTTGCTCGTCGATCGGCGCGTCTCGAAGGCGGCCAGCAGCCTTGGTCTTTCCCAGCCGGGCGTGAGCAACGCGCTGGCTCGACTGCGCAAGCTCACCGATGACCAGTTGTTCCTTCGAACGCCCAACGGCATGGAGCCGACGCCGTATGCACAGCAGCTTGCGGGACCCACCGCGAGCGCATTGCAAGTCATCCACGCGGCGATCAACCAGAAGGCGTCGTTCGACCCGTCGACTTCGAAGCGCGCCTTCACGGTGGGCATGACGGACATCGGCGAGATCTACTTCCTGCCCAAGCTGATGAAGGAAGTGGCACGTCTTGCGCCGAATGTGTCCATCAGCACCGTTCGCAACACGGCCGTGAATCTGCAGGATGAGATGGAAGCGGGTCATGTGAACCTTGCGATCGGTCTGTTGCCGCAGCTCAAGGCGGGCTACTTTCAGCGCCGGCTGTTCAAGCAGCAGTACGTCTGCATGTTCAGGCGAGGTCATCCCCTCGACAAGAAGACGGTTTCATTGAGTGAGTTTTCCTCGGCCGACCACGTCGTCGTGATCTCCGCGGGAACGGGGCACGGCAACGCCGACGAAATCCTTGGACGGAAGAAGGTGGTGCGAAAGGTGGTCCTCACCGTTCCGCACTATGTGGCGGTGGGCCACATCCTTCACGACTCCGACTTGGTGGCAACCGTTCCTGAGCGGCTCGCCCAGGCTTTGGCGGGGCCCTTTGGCCTGTCCTACATCCGGCACCCGGCCAAGCTGCCGGAGATTGCGATCAACCTGTTCTGGCATGGTCGCTTTCACAAGGACCCGGCCATCACGTGGCTGCGCTCGCTGATCGTCGGGCTGCATGGGGAAGGCGCGCCCGACTAGGGCTTTGAAGGTCGGCGCCTAGCGCCGTCTGAGCTTCTTCAAAAGCCAACAGGAAAGCACTGGCTCGGCTTTCCGATGCGACACCGATGTGTCGCAAAGTGTCGCGGCCGGGACGGCGCATCGCGACTAAGTCCTTGATTTGATTGAGATCCGCTTCGGGCATGCGATCTGCAGAGATCGTTGGGAGCGCATCACCAAACCAACTCAGGAGACTTCCCGCCATGTCCTCGCTCCCCGATTCCTCTGCCGCACTCGATGTCGCAACCGCATTTCGAGACGCCATGCGTCGCGTTGCGTCCTCGGTCACCCTGATCACCACACGCGATGCGAATGGCGAGCCTCACGGGATGGCCGCTTCCGCCGTCATTCCGGTGTCCATGGACCCGCCGGCCATCCTGGTGGCGGTGAATCGCACGTCAGGGCTGCATCCTGCGCTCAGCGCACAGGGGCGGTTCTGCGTGAACCTGCTGGCGGGGGCTCATCACCCCTTGCTGGGCGCGTTCTCGCAGAGTTCGCGCAGAGGCGAGCGCTTCGTTACCGGCGATTGGCAAGACAGCTCCGACTCGCTCCCTTGCCTGACCTCGGCACTTGCCGCGGTCTCCTGCGAAGTCGACCAGCGCGTCGAGTACGCGACCCACACTTTGTTCATCGGTCGCGTCACGGCCGTGCAACTGGCAGAGGGCCAATCGGACCCGCTCGTCTGGTTCGACGGAGCGGGCGTGGCCGTTTCGAGCCGCTGCAAGGCCGCTGCGGAACAAGCCGTGGCCTGAGTCTTTCCATGTTCCCCGCGCGGCATCCGCTGCGCTTTTCAACCCTGCAAAAAAGGAGACTTCATGAAACTCGGATTGTTCGGCATGCCTCTGCATCCACCCGCCCGGCCCAAGTCGGAAAGCTTCACGGAAACTACCGAGAAGATCGTGTACGCCGATGAAATCGGCTTCGACGAGGTGTGGATCGGTGAGCATATTTCCTGCACGACGGAGCCGATCTCGTCACCCCTCATCTTCCTTGCGTCACTGATCCACCAGACCAAGCGCATCCGCTTCGGAACGGGCGTCATCGCCTTGCCGAACCACCATCCGGCCGTGGTGGCCGCAGAGATTGCACAGTTCGATCACATGAGCAAAGGACGCCTGATGTTCGGCATCGGCCCCGGTGGCCTGGCCAGCGACATGGAGTTGTTCGAAGTGCTCGATGGTGCGTATCGCACCGAGCGCATGATGGAATCGATCGACACGATCCTCAAGCTCTGGTCGCAGGACCCGCCCTACGATATCCAGGGAAAGCACTGGAAGATCTCTCTGAAGGACATGGTCATCCCCGAGCTGGGCGTGGGCTTCATGCCCAAGCCGTACCAGCTCCCGCACCCCGAGATCTCGATGACCGCGATGTCGCCGTTCTCCGACAGCGTGAAGACGGCTGCAGCGCGCGGGTTCGGCGCGATGAGCGCCAACTTCTGTCCGGAGTATGTGATTGCCAGTCACTGGAAAAAGTATGTCGAGGGGTGCGAGTCCGCGGGCCGCGAACCCACCGGGAATGACTGGCGGGTCGCCCGAAACATCGTCATTGCTGCCAGTGATGCTGAAGCCCGTGAGCGGGTGATGGATCCGGCCGGCAGCAACTACTACTACTTCGACTATTTGTGGCGTGTTCTCAAGTCCGTGAACTACACGGCTGTCATGAAGGACGACCCCAAGCAACCCGACGACGCCGTGACCGTTGAGCAACTAATCGAGAGCATGGTGATCTACGGATCTCCCGGCACCGTGGCGGACAAGCTGGTGGCGTTCCGCGAACGCACGGGGCCATTCCATGGACTGATGATGGCATCGATGGACGGATCCGGCGTCAACCGCGAATGGGAATGGGAGACCATGCGCAGGCTTGCACAGGACGTGATGCCGAAGGTGCGCAAGGCGTCTGCGCGGGGCTGACACGCAGTTCCGCCAGCGTGACACCAGGGGGCAAAGGATGCAGAATCCTTCGACAAGGGCCGGCTCCAGGCCCCCTGCAGGAGACAACGCGCTGTGGACAAAGCATCCCATTCGAACGTGCTGCGCGCTGCCGCAGTGCTGGCCCCTATCCAGGACGAAGTGATGGAACGTGGGAGCGTTGCCGCGTCGAGAGAACGCTGTGTTTCGCTCCATGGCCTCAACCCGGAAAGGGTGGGTCGCCCTGGTGTTCTCACAGCGGTCGAAATCCAGGACCATCGCGAGCCCATCGCCGATCTTCTGTCGCTGTCGCAGGGCGAAGTTCAACGCCTGTTCGAGCTCCTGGCGGAACAGGACTATGTCGTGATGCTGACCGATCCCCAGGGCGTCGCTCTGGGTTTCCGCTCGACCGAACTGGTTCTGGACGCCTGTAGCAATGCGGGCGTCTTGCCCGGTTCGATCTGGTCGGAGGAGATGCAAGGCACGAACGGAATCGCACTGTGCATCCGCGAGCAGAGGGCGCTCTCCGTTGTGATGCAGGATCACTTTGCTTCGAGCCTGGCGAGTGTGAGCTGTACGGTGGCGCCCGTTTTCGGCGCCGGCGGCCAGTTCGCCGCGGCGTTGAATGTCACGACGCTCCGGGCATCCGACCGCGCGACCCAGGCTGTGGTTCGCCAGGTGGTCATTGCGTCGGCGCGACGCATCGAGAACCTCTATTTCGATCGTCGCAATGTGGGACAGACGATTCTTCGCGTATCCAGGCATGGCGACTTCTGCGATGCGGCTGTCGAGTCGCGCGTCGCCCTCGATTCATCGGGCAGAGTGCTCGACGCCACGCCGTTGGCGCAGCGCATTCTCCTTCCGGCAGGAGCGCCGTTGATCGGCCGCCCTTTGTCCGATGTCTGCGGAATGGACCAGTGGCAAAAGGCCTTCGATGGCAGGGATCTCGTGCTCCAGCTTGCAAGCGGCCAGCACTTCTTTCGCGTGGAGCAGCCGAGACGGCAGCTTCAGGCCGTGTCGGCGCCGGAGAAGCTCGATCGCACCTTCGACATCAGCCAGCCTGCGGTGGAGGAGATCATTGGAGACGACCCGGCAGTCGGCGAAGCGGTGTCGATGGCGCGCAGGCTCATGGCCCACCAAGTACCGGTGTTCGTGCACGGAGAGACCGGAACAGGAAAGAGCGCCTTGGCGCGCGCATTGCATGTCGATGCAGGCGGCAGGCCCGACAAGTTCGTTGGTATCAACTGTGCCGCGATCAGCGCGGAGTTGATTGAAAGCGAACTGTTTGGCTACCGTCCCGGTGCCTTCACCGGCGCATCCCGACACGGCTCGCGAGGCCGGTTGCTGGAGGCGAACGGCGGCACCTTGTTCCTCGATGAAATCGGCGACATGCCATTCGGATTGCAGACCCGGTTGCTGCAGGTCCTGTCAGATGGTGAGTTCACGCCTGTGGGAGCGACGCGGCCGGTGCAGGTGCGCTTTGCCCTCATCGCGGCCAGCCTGCACGACGTGGCGCAGCTGGTGCGGGAAGGGCGTTTTCGCGAAGACCTCTATTTCAGGCTGGCTGGGGCTACGGTGCGCTTGCCGGCGCTGCGGCGGCGCGACGATCTCGAGCAACTGATAGAGCGGGCCGTCATCGGCGCGTCGCAGCGCGTCGGACGGCGGGCCCCACTGCTGACGGTTGCTGCCATGAAGGCGTTGCTCGCGCACGGTTGGCCGGGAAATCTGCGCGAGCTGCACCATGCCATGCGGTTCGCCGTCGCGATGGACTCGGACGGAAAGATCGATCTGGCCGACCTTCCTCCGCCCTTGGGACAACGAGGGGCCTTGCGAGACGGATCCCCGACGGGCCGACGTGCTGCGATCGAAGCAGCCCTGCAGCGCTGCGGATGGAACGTCTCCGAAGCAGCCATTTCGCTAGGTGTGTCGCGCGCAACCCTTCATCGCCGCATTCGTGATCTGGGTATTGCGCGGCCTGGGTGATTGCAGTTTGTTGCCTCGATAGACTGTTGATTTCCAAACCTACGTGATCCACGTTTCCGTAAACACGGGACCTCCCTGAATCGTAGAGCGCGTGTCTCTAGCTCTGCACGGCAAGGCGCAGAAGTGGGCTAGCACTTAGAGCGGCTAACAAAACGGGGGGAGATTGCGAATGCAGATGACGCAACACGCCAGGGAAAGCAGCGCGACATGAATGTCGATGCGACGCTCGAATCGGGTGCGCAGCTTGCCGAAGGCAGCCAGCCAGGCGTGAGTGCGCTCGACCACCCAGCGGTGGCGTCCGAGCCGATCATTGCGTTCGATGCCTCTGCGGGCGATGCGATCCTTGATGCCTCGGCGCCTGAGATGAGCACGGCATCGCGCGTAGTCGTAACCCTTGTCCGCATGCAATTTCTCGGGCCACCGGCGCGGCCTGCCGCGCTTGCCACTCACTGCCGGCAAGGCGTCGACGAGTTCCTCGAAGACCACCGAATCGTGGCGGTTGGCCCCGGTGACGCAGAAGATCAGCGGGATGCCCTGGCGGTCCGTGATGACGTGGCGCTTGCTGCCGAGTTTGCCCCGGTCCGTGGGGTTGGGCCCCGTGTGCGGGCCCCCCGGGGGCTGGGCACGCTGGCCCCGTCCATGCTGACGCGACTGAAGTCGAGCTTGTCGGCGCTGCGCAGTTCCCCCAGAAGTGCCAGATGCAGGCCATGCCACACCCCGGCAGCTTGCCAGTCACGAAGCCGCCGCCAGCAGGTCATGCCGCTGCCAAAGCCCAACTCTTGGGGGAGGTCTTCCCAGGGGATGCCCGTGCGCAGCACGAAGAGGATGCCGTTGAGAGCTTGCGCGTCGCTCAGGCGTGGCCGCCCGCCCTTGGCTGAAGGTGTCACCACGGGCAGCAATGGCGCAATCTTCTTGTACAGCGCCGCGCTGATTTCTTTGTTTCTGATTCGTCCCATCGCTCGTCAAACGCATGCCCCGCGCATGGCGATGACAGGGTTTTGTTAGCCACTCTTAGTGGAAAAGTGGGGCAACCGAGCACGAAAATCTACAGCCTATCGCTTGATAAGGCTAAAGAAAGCTTGATTCAGGCTCGCATCCGCCTGCGTCAGTTTCGCGCGTCGTTCACTAACCCAGGCGCGGTCCTGCGCCAGGAGGTCATTGGCTTCAGCCAGCATGCGCCGCACTTCCTCGGGTTGCGGGCCACCGATACCAACGCGGGTGCGCACCATGTTTTCGGCCGACAAGGCCTGGCGGAACGCAATTTCATCCAGCGGCAACTTCAGTTCGGTCAGCTGGTATTTTCTTCCGGCCTCGGCATAGATGCGCACGGCCTCTGCATACGGAAACTCCTTGGGCTTGAGGTCCTTGGCGCGCGCGTAGACCACAACCTCGGACGCAAAATGGTGCCCGACACGGAATGGAATCCGGTTCGTGCGCTGCAGCGTCTCAGCCAACTCCATCGATGTCGTCCATTCGGCGTCCAGTTCCTCTAGCGAGCGCTTCGGGTCGATGCGCAGCGAGTCCAGTACGTCGGCAAATTGCTTCATCATGTCCACCGCCTGGACAAAAGTCTTAGCGCCCGCCGGGCTCCATGCGTTTTTATAGTCGGTCATGCCCGGGGTCACGTTGTGGGCACGCAGTGTCACCATCTGCGCCGCGCCCACCACGTCGGACGCTTTGCCGCGCGCGTTCTGAATGACGCCGGGATTGGCCTTTTGCGGCATTGCGCTGCTGGTGTATGTTTTGCCAGGCGCCAAGAGCAGCCAAGGCCGGACCTGATGGTACTGCACGTGCACATCCTGCATGAAGGCGCCAACGCGAATCGCGCTGGAGCCGGCGAGGTTGGCGGCTTCGATGGGGATGTCGTAAGTGCTGATCTGCCCCGCATCCAGCGAGTTGACCAGCAGTGCGTCAAAGCCCAACAGTGACGCCAGCCGCCGGCGGTCCAGCAGCCAGCTGGAATTGGAGAGCACCGCTGTGCCCAGCGCGCTGCGGTTGACGCGCACGTACACCTGCTGCAGCCGCTCTGCATCGCGCCCGAACGAATCGGCGAAGGCGAGCAGATAGTGCGCGTAGCTGATGGGCATGGCCTGCACGCCATTGGTGTAGGCCGGCACGAAGGTCTCCACGTTCTTTGCCGCGCTGGCCAGCAGCCGCGTGCGCACTTCATTGAGTGCGTCGTTGAAGTCCAGCAACTCGGTACGCAACTGGGCTGCGTACAGTGTGGCGTGGATGTCCTGGCGGCTGCGCCCGGAATGGATCAGCGTGGCTTCGGGGCCTGCCTGATCGGTAATGAGCTTTTCGATCTGCAGCACATCGGTGGGGCGCCTGCCGCCGGGCTTGCCGGCCTGGTCGATCGAATGCGCGACACCGGCTGCGATCTTGCTGGCCAGTGGCGCGGGAATGATTCCCTGCTCGACGTTGACCACGGTGGACGCCATGTTGATGCGGCCCACCCAGTAGAAAAAGTCTTGCGCCTTTGATTGCGCACTGGTGGCATCGCTGGTGGCGCCACCCTTGATGCGCTCGACTTGCGCCTGGCACTCGGCGGTCGTTCGGCACGCTGTGTCGCCCGTGTCCGCAGCGCGTGCCGGTGCTTGGACCATGCTGGCGAGAGCGATGCAAGCGGAGATGAATACGGCCATGCTTTTCATGCTGTCCCCTTTTCTTTTGAGTCTCGTCAGTCGATAGTGATGCCGGCGCTCTTGATGGTCTTCGCCCAGAACTTGGCTTCGCGGGCTACCAGTGCCTCGAGTTCATTCGGCGGCATATAGCGCAAGTCGATGCCAGCCGTGGCGGCGCGTGCCTTGGTTGAAGGCTCATCCAGGGCCGCGCGGATGGCGCTGCTGAGCTTGTTCACAACGTCTGGTGGCGTGCCAGCAGGTGCAAAGATGGCGACCCAAGCCTCGAGCTCGAAGCCCTTCAGGCCCGCTTCCGCTGTAGTCGGCACATCGGGCATGCTGGGGTGGCGCGATTTGCCGGTCACCGCAAGGCCCTTGAGCTTGCCGGCCTGCACGTGCCCCATCACCGAGGGCGGCGTGGTCATGAAGACCTGTACCTGGCCCGACAACACGTCCTGGATCGCCGGCCCCGAGCCTCGATAGGGAATATGAACCATGGCAGTGCCTGTCTGCGCCTTGAACATCTCCGTACCGATGTGCGATAGAGATCCATTGCCCTGGGAGGCGTAGCTGAGCTTGCCCGGGTTCTTCTTCAGGTAGGCAATGAACTCGCCGAGGGAATTGGCTGGCACCGAAGGATGCACCGCGATCACGTTGGTGGCCGCGGCGATCAAGGCGATCGGCGCCAGGTCCTTCTGGGACCAGGGCAGCTTGGGGTTCAGCGCCGGGTTCCCCACATGGTAGGCCGAATAGGACGCGAGCAGTGTGTAGCCGTCGGCGGGCGAACGCGCGACCAGCCCATACGCCACATTGCCGCTGCCGCCGCCTTTGTTGTCGACCACCACGGGCTGCTTGAGGACGCGGGCCCACGGATCGCTCAGCAAGCGTGCCGCGCCATCTACCAGGCCACCGGGGGGGTTGGGAACGATGAGGGTGATCGGCTTGTTCGGGAACGGCTGCGCTGCGGCAAGAGTGCTGCTCAGGGCGAAGCCGGCGGCGAGTGCAATGCGGCCCCATAAGGCAGGGTGGCGGTGGGTCATGTTTGTCTCCTGTGCGCCGGTCAAAGCCGGCGAGGTGTTGTGAATGAAAGAGTCATACGTTGAAGGCTTAGCCAGCTACGGCGGCCCCGAGTCATGCGTGCACATTCGTGAGGGTGTGGGCGAAGCGTTGACAGGGGTACGCGCGGGCCGGGTATCGAGCCGCGTAATACATGCCCCGCGGCGAGAGCTGCGGGTGGTCCGGGGTGCCGAGGCAGTAGGAGATTGCCGAAGGCCACACCGATGCTGCCGCTTTGGCGAGGTGGCATGGGACCCCGCGCGGTCAGAGACCCCGCGCACGCGCGGAAACACCTTGCACGGAAACCGGGAGATCCCGCGTCCTTCTGCAACGCGCTGGGAAGCGTCGAGTGCAGAGCGCATCGTGAAGCCCAAGGGCGTACGACGATGAGCGATAGGAGCGGGAAGTCGGACTGCTGCGTAGTACCGAAGAAGCTGCCGAACAAGGCTGCGGGGGAAGCTCCTGCGGCGGCGGAGGCGGTGGAGGGAAGGCGGCAGGCCAAGGGAAATGCCATCGCGGCGCGCATGTCCCGCAGATCGGTGCGGGTCTATGACATGGGAACCGCGCTCGATGGCATACGACAGACGGCAAAGGGCCGTCGTGGTGCGAGGTTCACTGGACTGCTGCACCACATCTACGCGGTCGAACGCCTTGAGGCGGCCTACCTTGCGCTCAAGCGCGACGCGGCCGCTGGGGTGGACGGCCAGACCTGGCAGGCGTACGGGCAGGACCTGGAGGGCAACCTCCTGGATCTGTCCGAACGGTTGGCCCGAGGGGGCTACCGGCCCCAGCCTGTGAAGCGGGTGTACATCGACAAGGCCGACGGCAGCAAGCGCCCGCTGGGCGTGCCGGCGCTGGAGGACAAGCTCGTCCAGCGCGCCACGGTCGAAGTGTTGAACGCCATCTATGAGCAGGACTTCCTCGGGTTCAGCTACGGCTTCAGGCCCGGCAAGAGTGCGCACAACGCGCTGGATGCCGTGGCGGTAGGTGTGCACAGCAGACGAGTGAGCTGGATTCTCGATGCGGACATTGCCAAGTTCTTCGACACAATCGAAAGGGACTGGCTGGTGAAGTTCATCGAACACCGCGTGGCGGACACGCGCGTGGTGCGGCTGATCAAGAAATGGCTGCACGCGGGCGTGCTGGAAGAAGGCAGGCTGAGGCAAAGTGAGGTGGGTACGGTTCAGGGTGGGAGCATCAGTCCGCTGCTGGCCAACATCTACCTGCACTATGCGTTCGACCTGTGGGTGAAGCAGTGGAGGGGGCGCCATGCCCGAGGCGACGTGATCGTCGTGCGTTACGCCGACGATTGGGTAGCCGGGTTCCAGTTCCGCGACGATGCCGAGCGCTTCCAGCGCGCGGTGGCCGAGCGGCTGGGCCAATTCGGGCTGAAGCTGCACCCCGAGAAGACGCGGCTGATCGAGTTCGGGCGCTTCGCCCGGGAGAATCGACGCCGCCGAGGACAAGGCAAGCCGCAGACCTTCGACTTCCTGGGGTTCACGCATTGCTGCGGGACGACGAGGAAGGGCCACTTCATGGTCCTGCGGCTCACCAGTGCCAAACGCCTGCGAGCCAAACTGCAGGTGGTCAAGCTCGAACTCAGAAGGCGCATGCACCAACCCATCCCGGAGCAGGGCCAGTACCTGCGGGCGGTGGTGGCCGGGCATGCGCGCTACTTCGGCGTGCCGTGCAACGGCGCGCGGCTGAGGACATTCCGCTTCCAGGTCGCCGGGCTGTGGCATCGCACGCTGTGCCGCCGCAGTCAGAGCCATGGCCTGACGTGGCGTCGAATGTATCGATTGATGGCGCATTGGCTGCCTGTTGCGAACATCTGCCACCCGTACCCGAACCAGCGTCTGATCGTCATGACCCAAGGCAGGAGCCGTATGCGGTAGCTCCGCACGTACGGATCTGTGGAGGGGGTGCTGGGTGACTGGCATTCCTACTCCTACTTAGTTATGTATGAGCTCAGTAGCGTCCGGACAGGAGCGCACCCGCATGCGGGGTGCGGCGCTCCAGACCCAGCGCCTTGAGCAACGACCAGGTCGTGCATGCGGCGCTGGACACGACCGGCAGGCCGCTGGCCTGCTCGATCAGCGGAATGGAGGCCAGCGACGGCATCTGCACGCAAGCCGAGGCGACGATCGCATCGGCGCCCTGGACGTTCAACTTCTTCCAGAGCTCGGCCGGCGCCGCGGGATCGCGCGCGCCCACCGCCAGGTTGTCGGGAATCTCCAGCGACACACTGTCGATCACCTCAATGCCTTCGTTCTCGAGATAGCCGATGACCATGCGAGTAAGCGGCTTCATGTAGGGCGCGATGATGGACACGCGCTTGGCGCCCATCGCTTGCAGACCTTCGACGAGCGCACCCGCGCTGGTGATCACCGGCGTTGGTGCATCGTTGTCTGCCGTGACCTGGTGCAGTCGCTGCTGAGATTCGCGGTGGTAGCCATGGCCCATGCTCATGATGGCCACCAGGCAGGCATAGCCCATGACGTCCACGCGCGCGTCCGAGAGTTCGATGGCGCAGCGATCGGAGTCGCGGTCCATCGCGGCCAGTTGTTCGCGGGTCACTTCTTGCATTCGCATCCGGCTGGAATGGAAGCTGAAGCGTTCGGGCAGCACCGCCTCGCGTGCACGCAGCATCGCGGGGATCTCAGTCTCCATCGTGGTGTTGGAGCTTGGCACGATGAGGCCGATTCGATGGGGTCGAGAAGTATTCATCTGGGAATGTGTCATTGCCTTGGGAGGAGCAATGTTGAGCTTGGCAATCCATACAGGCAAATACATAATTTGGATAGATTGATACCAGATCCAGATAGATGGTTGCCATGGAACTCCGTCAGCTGCGCTACTTCACCGTGCTTGCCTCCGAGCTAAATTTCACGCGCGCAGCGGCGAAGCTGCACGTGTCGCAGCCACCGCTGAGCTTTCAGATCGGCAACCTCGAAACTGAATTGGGCGCACGCCTGTTTCACCGCACCAGTCGCAGCGTAGAGCTGAGCGAAGCGGGCAAGGCATTCTTGCCGCACGCGCGCGCCGTACTGGCGCGGCTGGAAGAAGCGAGCAGCCATGTCCGCTCGGTGGCCAGCGGGCTGGAGGGACGCGTACATCTAGGCCTCTCCGGCTCGCATTTCCTGGGGCCGCTGCCAGCTTTTATTCGAATATTTGGCGAAGCGCGACCTGGCGTGGAGGTGGTGTTGCACGAACTGCGCCCGATCGACAGCCTGCTGGCCTTGCGCGAAGGCCGCGTGGACATCAGCGTCTCGCGCAGCGTGTCGACCGACGATCAGCTCTCCAGCCATCTGCTGTGGCGCGACCCGGTGGTGGCAGCCTTGCCGCGCGGCCATCGACTGGCGGTACGCAAAACGTTGCGGCTGGCAGAACTCAAAGACGACGATTTCGTCTTCCTGCGGTTGGATTCGTCCGCATTTGCGCAGCGTCTGTTCGGCGCCTGCGTGGAATCAGGTTTCACGCCACGCATCGTGCAGCAGGTGGTAGAGGTGCCTGCGGTCGTGAACCTGGTCGCCGCAGGACTAGGTGTTGCCCTTGTACCGGTGTCCATGGCGCGCTTGCGCGCAGATGCTGTGGCAATCTGCAAATTGGGCGCTGGCACGCCGTCCGGCGACGTTCACGCCTTGATGCGTGCTGCCGAGCAGCAGCCCGCGGTGCGGGAATTTGCGCAGGCACTTCTAGCGTGGGCGGCAAGCTACGTGGCTCCCGAGCGCCGATCGAGATAAATCCACTGGGCAATGATCAGAGACTCACTCTTGCGATCTTTTTCGTTGTCAACCTTGTGCATCAATGGCGTCGCGGACGCGGGGCGAATCCAGTTCCATCGTCGACGACGATTGCGGAGTCGGCGTCGCAGTTCATCGCGCTGTCGTTGCCCCGCTATGGGTCACTTGGGGCAAGCGCTCGTCCAGTAGATGCGTGAGTTGAGACCGTTTTTTTTTGATCGTGATGAATCTGAAGATGGCCCTCTCGCCCGCCGGGCACGGATACTCGTCGTACTTCACGATATAGATGAAGTCGCTCTTGTCGAAGCGTCCCTCGGCCTTCGCGGCGAGGTTATCGGCTTTGGAACGTAGGGCGCGATGCTCGCGTCTTCGCAAGCCTTGAACTCTGTGTCATTGAAGTACCCGCGATCGGTCGGCGCTTGCAGCTTGGTCTTTCCCATTGCTTCGCGTGCATCCAGCGCCATCTTGCACAGTTGCGAGCGGTCGCTGCCGACGTTCGTGACCGCAGCCGCCCGCCTACGACTGCTCAAGAGCGGCGGATTCAACCGGTCGCTGCAACACACTAACCACCGCGTAGGCGGAACGAGTGTTACAGATGAAGAGGCGGCCACGGATCTACTATTCGGACAGCCAGAAGGCGCTGATGTGGGAGCGCTGGAAGCAAGGCTGGACGCTGCATGAGATCGGCAAGCTCTTCGATCGACCCCACACGTCGATCCACCGAATACTTGCAGAGACAGGCGGGATTCCGACCAGCGCAGCGATCGCGCGCATCGACTGTGCTGACGCTGGCCGAACGCGAGTAGATCTCGAGAGCGATTGCGGCAGGCGAATCGATTCGATCAACTGCAGCTCGGCTCGGTCGAGCGGCATCGACGATCAGTCGAGAGATCAAGCGCAATGGAGGCGGTGAAGGCTACCGTGCAAACCAGGCCGATGCATGCGAGTCATCGATTTCTTTGACCGCGGCGTGCAGCTGGATCCGGAGCGGGTGTTCGTGAAGGACTCCGCCGCGCAGTACACCTACGGCGAAGCGGCACAATTGAGTCATCAGGCGGCTGACGCGATGCGTCGAGCGGGTATCCCGGATGGCGCGCACGTCGCCATCTACGCGCCCAATAGCGCACTGACGCTGATCGCCATGCTGGGCGTGCTCCGTGGCGGTCATGTGTGGGTGCCGATCAATGCGCGCAATGCGCGTTTGGAAAACGTCGCTGTCATTCGCATCCAATAAGCCAGGATGCGTAGATCGAGGCGACTTGGAAGTGACGCCAGGGACGCCGCTGCCGTTGCTTTCAACACCGCCTGTTCCTCCGTACTTCAGTATCGCCATCAAGCGGCACAATGCACCCATGCCAAATATTGCCTCGATCCTTAAAACCGAAATCTCTCGCGTTGCTCGCAAAGAAGTGCGCGCTGAGATCGAAACGCTCAAGAAGGCATCGGTCGCGCATCGCGCGTCAATTGCCGAGCTACGCCGCCAAGTGAATGCGCTCGAGAAGGAGCTACGTCGTTTCGCGAAGGCAACGACGCGGACTGTCCCAGCGACTGGCCCAGATCATGAAGCGCCTGCGAGTACGAAGCGTCGATTCAGCGCAACCAGGTTGGTGGCACATCGCGCAAAGCTTGGTCTATCCGCCGCGAGCTACGGACAGCTGGTTGGTGTGTCCGGACAGACGGTCTATCACTGGGAGCAAGGCAAGGCCCGTCCGCGGGCAGGACAGCTCGAAAATCTCGCTGCAGTCCGAGATATGGGTGCGCGTGAGATTGCTGAACGATTGGCGACGCAATAGCGGCTTGCTCATGCAGTTCGCGATGCTTCGGATCTCTGCGAAGACCCGGGAATTGAGAAGTCTCATCAATGCGACACCCGATGGGGAACGGGCTTCTTTCCCGCCATATATTGACAGCACAAGGCCGCACCCTCGGAGGTGGTTGAGGCTCTCAGCTTGAGACCATAGCTGAGGTGGGAAACATCCCGCCTATGCAACCAGTCTGGAATGCATGCACGGCGTCGCATCATGCACATCGCCAACCCATCCGCAGGGCACGGCACACTGATCCGGCGGATGGGTTGACAGGTGTTTTCCTGCAAGTGAACGACGGTTGAGTCAGAGGCGTTTGAAATGATATTGATGGGAATGGAGGTCCCTACACCCTATGTAGCGCGTATAAACAAGAAGAACTATTGGAGGGGCTATGGCTGGATTTTTCGCGGCACATTGCGACGCATTGAACCTTGCAAAGCAGGGCTCGACGCCGAATCAAGGTTTCAGACTCGGGCAACTTGGCGCGCTTCATGCGGTTCTCGCCCACGCCACCATTCACGAGGACCCGGCCATCGTGTGTCTGCCTACAGGCTACGGAAAGACGTCGTTGATGATGGCCTTGCCGCTGCTCACAGGCGCGCAGCGTGTTCTCATCGTTGAGCCCTCCGACGCGCTGCGTAAACAAGTCACCTCTCATTTTCGTGAGCTCTCCACGCTTCGAAGAATCGGTGCTATTCCTGCGGAGCTTCCAAATCCGATGGTCGCCAGGCTCGAAGGGCGGCCTGAAGATGCTGCCGCGTGGGAGCAGCTTGCTGAACAGGACGTTGTAGTCTCGACGCCGTCAAGCGCTTCTCCCTCCTTGGCGCCAGGTGCGCGCGAAGATCTGTTCGACCTCATCGTTTTTGATGAGGCTCACCATGCCCCTGCAGATACGTGGGCCGCCTTCTTGGCGCATTTCAAGAGCGCTCGATTCCTCTTTCTCACGGCAACACCATTCAGGCGTGACGGCCGCGTTATTCCGGGAAAATTGGTCTATCGCTACCCAGTGACACGTGCGGTTGACGAAGGCGCTTTCCGTCCAGTGTCGTTCCGCGCCGCTCCGGTTGTTGATCCCCTCAACGACGCTGAGATTGATCGATCCATCGCTGTGACCGCCGTCGCTCAATTGCAAGCCGATGCGCAACAGGGGAAGGACCATCGATTGTTTGTTCGAGCGGCGAACATCAAAGCCGCGCGGGAGCTTGTACCAATCTACCGCGGCCTTGGGGTCGCGGTCGAAGCTATCGACAGCAAAGTTGGCAAGCGAAAGCAGGACGAATACGAGAAGAAGCTTCTGTCTGGAGAGCTGCAAGGCATTGTGTGCGTCGACATGTTTGGCGAGGGATACGATTTTCCCAAGTTGAAGGTCGCCGCCTTGCACGCGCCTCATCGCTCCCTGGTGCCGACGATTCAGTTCATAGGACGCTTTGCTCGAAGCGACGACACAACCGGAGATGCAACACTGATCGCACCCCTCGCGCGTATTGTTGACGCTCCAAATGCACTGTTGAAAGAAGGCGTTGACCTCGCCCTCATGATTGACAACGCGGCTCAAGAAGAACTTGAAGGAAATGCGGAGGAGCAGGCAGTTCTTGAGCGATTCTCTGTGAGCAAGGTCGCAGAGTCCGACTACGACGCGGTGTCTCCACTCGTCCTTCAGCTCTATGCGCATGTTCGCGTCTTTCGTTGCTCAGAGGCCCCCGACTTCTCGAAGATTGGCGATACGGTGGGCAAGGCACTGCGTGCCGTCAAGCAATGGGTCACGGAGGACGGAACGGTCAGCCTTGTGCTGACGGTCGATGAGAATCCGCCCAAGTGGGCGACTTCTGACGTGCTGATGAACATCCGGCATGACGCATTCTTGCTGATGTATTTCCCGGCCGGCGGGCTCTGCTACATCGGGTCAACAAGGCGAACCGAGAAGATTTATCAGGGCCTCATGAATGAAGTCTGTGAAAGCTCGCGACCTCTGAGCTACGAGGAGACCAGTCGGGCCCGAGCTGGTCTGGATGAGGTGCGCTTCTACAACGTCGGCTTGAAGAACACCACTTTCAACTCTCAAGGCGAGACGTATCGGACCCTCACGGGGCCCGCCGCAGAACGTGCGGTCACGGCTGGAGATGGCAGAGCCTATTCGCAGGGACACTTCTTCGGCAGCGGCATGGCCGGTAGCGAAAAGGAGACCATAGGCGCAAGCAGCAGTTCGCGCATCTGGAGCAATCAGAATCTCTCCGTGTCCGAGTTTATGGATTGGGTCGAGCGGATGAATGCTCGGCTTGTCGGGAACGCCCCGTTTGCCCAAACGCAACTGGACATCGTGCGCGCTGCAACGCAACTGCGAGAAATTCCCCAAGTGGTCATTGCGGGGAGCTGGTCCAAAGCCGGGTTCAAGACGAATCCGCGCATACGGTACTGGCGGGCCGGGGGTGATGCTTCCTACAAGAGACTCACCGACTGCGAGCTGGCTGAGTTCGTCCCTTTGCCAGCGGAAGGAAGAATGGACTTCAAGGTCATCCATGAAGAAGACTCCATTCTCATGCGATTCTCGATCCAAAACGGACCAATGGTCTCTCTCCTGGACGAGGTGATAGCCATCCAGGTCGAGTCGGCAATCGACGATTGGATGCCGCTCGACGAATGGCTGCGAGAGCATCCGCCGGTTTTTTATGCGGCCGACAAGTCCTCTTTTGAGGGGATGAATCTTATGGCTGCACCGCAAATTCAAGCGGCGGCATTGACGCCTGGAGATGCAGAGTTCATTGACTGGAACGGGTGCTCCATCGGAGTCGAGTTTTTACCCAACGATGGAACGGCTGACGCGGCGCGGAAGCGTGCAGCGCTCGCCGGTCAAACCACGGTTCAAGAGCATCTGGAGCAGCACTTGCGGGCTGTACCGGGTCTGGTGGCTCTGTTCTACGATCATCGCTCTGGAGAGGCGGCGGACTACATTGCCGTGACCGTCTCAGCTGCGGGAGATGTTGATATTGCTCTCTATCACTGCAAAGGAGCCGGCGGCGCTCCGACCGGAGGGCGAGTCGGTGATGTATACGAAGTCGCCGGCCAACTGGTAAAATCGGTGTACTACTGTGATGTAGCCACGCTGTTGGCTCATATGCGGGACCGTATGCATCAGCGACACCGGTTTCCCTCTAGCTTCGTTGTCGGAAATCTCCAGGAACTTGCTCAACTGCTGCAAGATACGGTGGCCACAAAACGAAGCTTTACCGTTGTTGGAGTGCAACCGGGCATAAGTCGCGAGGCGGTCGACGGCCATTTGGCTGACCTGATGATGTTCGGGGTTGAATACGCGAAGCGAGGCGGCGTAGCCAGGGCTTATTGGCTCATCAGTGAGTGACATCAAGGCGTCTTCAACCTCGGCTCTCGGTCGGGGCCTACCGGTTTCTCGGGCGGGCCCGGTCGGCGCGCGCAACCTGCTTGTCACATGTCGCGTCCCGCGTCCTCCCCAAGTCGGGCGACGTACAAAATCTGATCGTTTAATTGTGACTGCATCGGCGAAAACTGCACTTCACCCGGCTCGGCGCGGCCATCGTCGATGAGCTAAGTCTGGAGCCTTCGCCTTCCGTCTACGCCATCGAAATGTTTTGAACTCTATTTCTTCATGCCCGGTAAAGTACAGAGCAGTTTTTTGAACTCTATTAGTTTGTTTTGAACTCTATTAGCTTCAACCACACCCGCTTCGATGCCGCCATCGTCGATCTCGACGGCACCATGGTCGATACCCTCGGCGATTTCGCGGTGTCGCTCAATCACATGCTCGACGACCTTTCCCTGCCGGCAGTGGCGCCGGCCGCCATCGAGAAAATGGTGGGAAAGGGATCGGAGCACCTGATTCTTTCGGCGCTCGCGCACGTGATGTCATCCGGCGGCGCGGCGCCTCAGGGCGCCGACGCACAGGCGCTGCACGCGCGCGCGCAGGCGCTTTTCGACCGGGCCTGGGAGCGCTACCAGCACCACTATCTCGCCATCAACGGACAGCACTCGGCGGTGTACCCGGGCGTGGCCGAGGGCTTGAAGGCGCTGCGCTCGCGCGGCCTGCGCCTGGCCTGCCTCACCAACAAGCCGACCTCGTTCGCCAAGCCGCTGCTGGCTGCGAAGGGGCTCGACGGCTTCTTCGACTTCGCGTTCGGCGGCGATGCCTTCGCGCGCAAGAAGCCCGACCCGCTGCCGCTCCTGAAGACCTGCGAGGCGCTGGGCACCGCTCCCGCGCGCACGCTGATGATCGGCGACTCGAGCAACGACGCCAAGGCCGCGCGCGCCGCCGGCTGCCCGGTGGTGCTCGTGACCTACGGCTACAACCACGGCGAGCCGGTACGCGGCGTCGATGCCGACGGCTTCCTGGATTCGCTCGCCGAGCTCGACCGGGCCGCTTCCTGACGAATTTGGCAAGAAGGCTGCGGCGCTGCGGCTACTTGCCGAGCAGCGCGTCCTTGAGCTTCCAGTCGGCCGGTGCCGGCCCGAGCCAGATGCGCAGCAGGGCGTTGAAGAACGCCGGCTCCTTCACCGGATCGGGCTGCGGCACGCCGCGCACGCTCACCAGCGTGCCGGTGCCGGGCAGCCAGTCGATGGTGAAGGTGTCGCCGGCCTTGAGCTGCTTCTGGTCGGAGAACATCCGGCCCATGCGCAGCAGCCCTGGAATGAGGTTGACCATTTCGCTCTTCGGCGAGTTTTCTTCCACGCCCTTGGTGAAGAATTTGCCCAGCTCGTCGGCATCGATGTCGCGCAGCATGGTGATGGCCACGCGCTTGGGCCCGGGCGCGGCCAGCGCCTCCTCGGGCGTGGAGACTTTTTTCCCGACGTACAGTCCCGCCGCGTACACCTTGAAGACGGCCTTGTAGCGCACCCCCGCGCCGTTGAGCTGCAGGGTGCTGCCGCGCAGGTCGACGGTGTCGTTCAGCTTGACGCCCGCCACATCGACCTGCGCGGCCGAGGCGCCGAGTGCGAACCAGACGCAGGCCAGCACGGCCAGGCGGGAGAACAGGGTCGGGAGCGAAAGGGCAGGCACGTGGCTTCCTTGATTTGCGAACGATCGTGCGAATGTATCTTTTCGTTTTACTGCGTGCCCTCGGGGGAACCCTGAAGACGGCGGTTGCACCCGGCGGCGTTTTCGTGGGCTAAACTCCACGCTCCATGTTCGTTCATCACATCATTCAAACAGGTGAAGGCAGCCGGGGAGCCTGGCCCTGGCGTCGCCATACATCGCTGACTGTTTGATTGCACGGCGCACGCCGTGCGCCCGCGGTACCGGATCGCTTCTCGACGCCGGACCACCAGTGAATGACCTTGCCACCGGCCCCAGAAGTGCCGCAGGCAACTGGAGAACGAATCCGTGATCACCGAACTTGAATTCAAGAGCCTCAGCGCCCAGGGCTACAACCGTATTCCGCTGATGGCCGAGGCCTTTGCAGACCTCGAAACGCCTCTTTCCCTCTATCTCAAGCTGGCCCATTCGCAGGGCGGCGGCAAGCACAGCTTCCTGCTCGAATCGGTGGTGGGCGGGGAGCGCTTCGGGCGCTACAGCTTCATCGGCCTGCCCGCCCGCACGCTGCTTCGCGCCAGCGGCTTCGGTGCCGATGCGAAGACCGAAGTGGTGACCGATGGCCAGGTCGTCGAGACGGCTGCAGGCAATCCGCTCGATTTCGTCGCCGAGTACCAGAAGCGCTTCAAGGTGGCGCTGCGGCCCGGCCTGCCGCGCTTCTGCGGGGGCCTTGCCGGCTACTTCGGCTACGACACCGTGCGCCACATCGAACGCAAGCTCGAAAAAAGCTGCCCGCCCGATACGCTGGGCTGCCCCGACATCCTGCTGCTGCAGTGCGAGGAACTGGCGGTCATCGACAACCTCTCGGGCAAGCTTTACCTGATCGTCTATGCCGATCCGAAGCAGCCCGAGGCCTACGCGGTGGGCAAGCGCCGCCTGCGCGAGCTGAAAGAAAAGCTCAAGTATTCGGTGAGCGCACCCGTCGTGAAGCCCACGCAGCCGCATCCGCCCGAGCGCAGCTTTGCCAAGGCCGACTATCTTGCGGCCGTGGAGCGCGCCAAGGAAATGATCGCCGCCGGCGACTTCATGCAGGTGCAGGTGGGCCAGCGCATCAGCAAGCGCTACACCGAGTCGCCGCTGTCTCTGTACCGCGCGCTGCGTTCGCTCAACCCCTCGCCCTACATGTACTACTACCACCTGGGCGATTTCCACGTGGTGGGCGCTTCGCCCGAAATCCTGGTGCGCCAGGAGAACACGGGCGAGGGCGAGCAGAAGATCACGATCCGCCCGCTGGCCGGCACGCGCCCGCGCGGCGCTTCGCTCGAGCTCGACAAGGCGGCCGAGGAAGAACTCATCAACGACCCGAAGGAGCGCGCCGAGCACGTGATGCTGATCGACCTCGCGCGCAACGACATCGGCCGCATCGCCAAGACCGGCACCGTCAAGGTGACGGAGGCCTTCGCGGTGGAGCGCTACAGCCACGTGATGCACATCGTGAGCAACGTCGAAGGCACGTTGAAGGACGGCATGACCGCCATCGACGTGCTCAAGGCCACGTTCCCGGCCGGCACGCTCACCGGCGCGCCCAAGGTGCATGCGATGGAGCTCATCGACCAGCTCGAGCCCACCAAGCGCGGCCTGTACGGCGGCGCCTGCGGCTACATCAGCTATGCGGGCGACATGGACGTGGCCATCGCCATTCGCACCGGCATCGTGAAGGACCAGATGCTGCATGTGCAGGCCGCGGCCGGCGTGGTCGCCGATTCGGTGCCCGAGCTGGAGTGGAAAGAGACGGAAGCCAAGGCGCGCGCACTGCTGCGTGCCGCCGAACTGGTCGAGGAAGGCCTGGAATGAGCAACGTACCCGACATCCAGAACGATTTCTCGCACGAGATCATCGGCGCCGCCGTCGAGGTGCAGCGCGTGCTCGGCACGGGCCTGAGCGAGGACGCCTATGCCGCGGCACTGGCCATCGAACTCGCCGAGCGCGAGATCGGCTTCACGCGCGACGTGGCGCTGTCGGCCAGCTACAAGGGCCGCTCGCTCGGCGAGGTGTACCGCGCGGGCTTCGTGATCGAGCAGTCGGTCATCGTCGAGCTCAAGGCGGTCGACGTGCTGACCGACCTGCACCGCGCGCAGGTGCTGGCCGCGCTGCGTCTCTCGGGCCTCAAGCTGGGCCTTCTGATCAACTTCAACGTGTTCCCCGTCGTCAAGGGCGTGCACCGGATTGTGAGCAAGCCATGAAACTGCTGATGATCGACAACTACGATTCCTTCACCTACAACATCGTCCAGTACCTGGGCGAGCTGGGTGCGGACGTGCAGGTGCACCGCAACGACGAGATCACCGTGGCGCAGATCGGCGAGCTGATCGCTTCGGGCGTCACGCGCCTCGTGGTGTCGCCGGGGCCTTGTTCGCCGGCGGAAGCGGGCGTTTCGGTGGCGGCCATCAAGGAGTTCGCGGGCAAGCTGCCGATCCTCGGCGTGTGCCTGGGCCACCAGGCGATCGGCGCGGCCTTCGGCGGCACGATCGTGCGCGCGCAGCAGCTCATGCACGGCAAGACCAGCGAGATCACGACCACGCAGGAAGGCGTGTTCGCGGGGCTGCCCGAGAAGTTCATCGTCAACCGGTACCACTCGCTGTCCATCGAGCGCGAAAGCTGCCCGAAGGAATTGGCGATCACCGCCTGGACCGACGACGGCGAGATCATGGGCGTGCGCCACACCGGCTTTGCGCACGACGTGCGCATCGAGGGCGTGCAGTTCCACCCCGAATCGATCCTCACCGAGCACGGCCACGCCATGCTCAAGAACTTTCTGGACTGACCCCCCATGACAGACCGCTCCTTGCTCGTCGACCTGCGCAGCGACACCGTCACGCAGCCCACCCCGGCGATGCGCGAGGCCATGATGGCGGCGCCGCTCGGCGACGACGTCTTCGGCACCGACCCGAGCGTCAACGCGCTGCAGGAAAAGATCGCCGCGCTGCTGGGCTTCGAGGCCGCGCTGTTCGTGCCGACCGGCACGCAGAGCAACCTGTGCGCGATCCTTTCGCACTGCGGCCGCGGCGACGAGTACATCGTGGGCCAGCAGGCGCACAGCTACCGATGGGAGGGCGGCGGCGGCGCGGTGTTCGGCAGCGTGCAGCCGCAGCCGCTCGACCATGCACCCGACGGCACGCTGCCGCTGGCGCAGATCGAGGCGGCCGTCAAGCCCGACGACGCGCACTTCGCGCGCACGCGCCTCTTGGCGCTGGAGAACACGCTGGGCGGCAAGCTGCTGCCGTTCGAATACGTGCAGGCGGCGACGGACCTGGCGAAGCGCAAGGGGCTGCAGCGGCATCTGGACGGGGCCCGCCTCTTCAATGCCGCGACAGCGCAGGCGGCGTTGAACAAGCGCAGCGACATCCGCGCCGAGGCGCGCCGCATCGCGCAGTGCTTCGACAGCGTGTCGGTCTGCTTCAGCAAGGGGCTGGGTGCTCCGATCGGTTCGGCGCTGGTCGGTTCGCGCGAGTTCATTGCACGGGCGCACCGCATCCGCAAGATGGCGGGCGGCGGCATGCGGCAGGCCGGGCTGCTCGCCGCCGCGGCCTCGCATGCGCTCGACCACCACGTCGACCGACTCGCCGACGACCACGCATCGGCACAGCGGCTTGCACAAGGGCTCGAAGGCATCGAGGGCCTGACGGTCGAGGCGCCGCACACGAACATCGTGTTCGCGGATCTCACCGGGGCTGCGCAGGCGCGTTCGTCGGAGCTGATCGCGAGCCTGAACCAGCAGGGCATTCTCGCGACCGGGCTCTATCGCCTGCGCTTCGTGACCCACCTCGACGTCGATGCGGCCGGCGTGGACCGCGCCGTGGCCGCCATCCGCGGTTTCTTCAACGCCTGACCAGAAGGAGCCCGTGATGCCCGATCTTCCGCATCTGCTCGCTTTCATGGCCGCCGGCTGGCTGCTGAACCTGACGCCGGGGCCCGACGTGCTCTACATCGTCGCCAACTCGCTGCGTTCCGGCGTGCGCGCGGGCATCGTCGGCGGCTTCGGCATCCTCACCGGCTGCTTCGTCCACATCTTCGCGGCGGCGGTCGGCGTCGGCACGCTGCTGGCCACCTCGGCGGCGGCCTTCACGGTGCTCAAGTACGTCGGCGCGGCCTACCTGCTGTACCTTGGCGTGCGCATGGTGTTCTCGCGCGCCGGGCCGCCGGCCGATCTGCAGGAAGCTGCCGCCGCGTCCGGCGAGCGCGGGCTCAAGGACATCTTTTTCGGCGGCTTCTGGACCAATGTGCTGAACCCCAAGGTCGCCTTGTTCTTCCTGGCCTTCGTGCCGCAGTTCATCGCGCCGGGCGCCGACAACAAGGGCCTGTATTTCGTGCTGCTGGGCGTGCTGTTCAACCTGAACTCCATTCCGGTCATCGTGGGATGGGCCGCATTCGCGGGCTGGATGGCGCGCAAGAGCGCCGTGCAGAAGGGCATGCACTGGCTCGACCGCGCGGCAGGCGTCCTGTTCATCGGCTTCGGCCTCAAGCTTGCATTCACGGACGCGCCGGCCGGCCGCGTCGGTCCCTGAAAACACCGAGGAGACTCACCATGATCACCCCCCAGGAAGCGCTCCAGCGCACCATCGAGCACCGCGAGGTGTTCCACGACGAGATGCTGCACATCGTGCGGCTCATCATGAGCGGCGAGTGCTCGCCCGTGATGATGGCGGCGCTGATCACCGGCCTGCGCGTCAAGAAGGAAACCATCGGCGAGATCACCGCGGCCGCGCAGGTGATGCGCGAGGTGGCGACCAAGGTGCCGGTGAAGGACACCACGCACCTCGTCGACATCGTCGGCACCGGCGGCGACGGATCGCACACCTTCAACATCTCGACCTGCTCGATGTTCGTCGCGGCCGCGGCGGGCGCCAAGGTCAGCAAGCACGGCGGGCGCAGCGTGTCGAGCAAGTCGGGCAGCGCCGACGTGCTGGAGTCGCTGGGCGTCAACATCAATTTGCAGCCGGAGCAGATCGCGCGTTCCATCGAGGAGGTGGGCATCGGCTTCATGTTTGCGCCGAACCACCATCCGGCCATGAAGAACGTGGCGCCGGTGCGCAAGGAGCTCGGCATCAAGACGATCTTCAACATCCTCGGGCCGCTGACCAATCCGGCCGGCGCGCCGAACATCCTGATGGGCGTGTTCCACCCCGATCTCGTGGGCATCCAGGTGCGCGCATTGCAGCGGCTCGGCGCCGAGCACGCGATGGTGGTCTACGGGCGTGACGGCATGGACGAGATTTCGCTCGGCGCCGCCACCATGGTGGGCGAACTGAAGGACGGCGAGATCCGCGAGTACGAACTGCACCCCGAGGATTTCGGCTTTGCGATGTCGAGCAACCGCGCGCTGCGCGTGGAAACGCCGGAGCAATCGAAGGCGATGCTGCTGGGGGTGCTCGACAACCAGGCCGGTCCGGCCCTCGACATCGTGCTGCTGAACGCCGGTGCGGCGCTGTATGCGGCCAACGTGGTCGACTCGGTGGCCGCAGGCGTCGAGCGCGCGCGCGAAGCCGTCGCATCGGGCGCAGCGCGGGCCAAGCTGGCCGAACTGGTCAAGGCCTCCACGGCAGCGTGAAGCGATAAAACAGGCAGGAACGCAGAAAAATGTCCGACATCCTCGACAAGATCATTGCCGTCAAGCGGCAGGAAATTGCTGCAGCGCAAAAAAGAAGCCCGCTGGAAGCCGTGCGCTTCGACGCGGAAAGCCGCGTGCTGACGCGCGATTTCGAAGGCGCCCTGCGCGCCAGGATCGCCGCCGGCCATGCGGCCGTGATCGCCGAAGTGAAGAAAGCCAGCCCGAGCAAGGGCGTGCTGCGCGAAGACTTCATTCCGGCCGACATCGCGCAGAGCTATGCCGAAGGCGACGGCGAGATCAGCGCGGCCTGCCTTTCGGTGCTGACCGACAAGCAGTTCTTCCAGGGCGGCGTCGATTACCTCAAGCAGGCCCGCGCCTCGTGCGACCTGCCGGTGCTGCGCAAGGATTTCATCGTCGACGCCTATCAGGTGTACGAATCGCGTGCGATGGGCGCCGATGCCATCCTGTTGATTGCCGCTTGCCTCGACGACGCGCAGATGAAGGACTACGAGGCCATTGCACGCGGGCTGGGCATGGCGGTGCTGGTCGAAGTGCACGACGCGGCCGAGCTCGAGCGCGCGCTCAAGCTCAAGACGCCGCTCATCGGCGTGAACAACCGCAACCTGCGCAATTTCGAGGTGTCGATCCAGGCCACCATCGACCTGCTGCCCCGCTTGCCGGCCGACCGGCTGGCCGTCACCGAATCGGGCATTGCCACGCGTGAGGACGTGGCCACGCTGCGCGCGGCCGGCGTCCACGCCTTCCTGGTTGGCGAGGCCTTCATGCGTGCCAAGGAACCCGGCGAGGCGCTCGCTGCATTGTTCAAATGAACCGGCCCGATCAGCTGGCGAGCAGCGATCCCGCCGACTGGCCCGTTGCGCCAGGCTGGCAGCCGCTGGTGGACGACTTCTTTGCCGGCATCGTGGGGCAGAAGCTGCGCAGCTTCCTGCGCGAGCGCCTTGATGCGGGCGCAGTCATCTTCCCGCCGCAGCCGCTGCGGGCACTGGAACTGACGCCGCCCGAAGACGTGCGCGTCGTCATCCTGGGGCAGGACCCGTACCACGGGCGTGGCCAGGCCGAGGGGCTCGCGTTCTCGGTGGCGCCCGGCGTGGCGCTGCCGCCGTCGCTGCGCAACATCTTCAAGGAACTCCAGCGCGACCTTGGCGCGCCGCCGCCGCCGTTCCCGAATCCGGGCGGCAGCCTGGTGAAGTGGGCGACCCACGGCGTGCTGCTGCTCAACACCTGCCTCACGGTCGAGGAGGGGCAGCCGGCCAGCCATTCGGGCCGCGGCTGGGAGGTGCTGACCGATGCGGTCATCCGCCATGTATCGGACGGCGAGAAACCTGTTGTTTTTATGCTCTGGGGCTCGCATGCCCAAAGTAAGCGTGCGTTGATCGATATTGGGCGCCATAAGGTGCTGATGTCCAATCATCCGTCGCCGCTTTCTGCGTTGCGTCCGCCCGCGCCCTTCATCGGCTGCGGACATTTTGGCGAAGCGCGTGCGTGGCGGGAGGCGCGCCGGGCGGGCGAGTGAATTCGCGGATAATCCCTGCAGTTCACGCCTCGTGCAGTTCTCACGCTTCTTCTTGGTGCTGGGGTTCTGCGTAGTCACAAAACCGTGCTATATTTCGAGGTTCGCCGGAGAGGTGGCCGAGTGGTTAATGGCAGCAGACTGTAAATCTGCCCTCTTACGAGTACGCTGGTTCGAATCCAGCCCTCTCCACCAGCGATGAATTTGGTTTCTAAGAGCGATTGGATCTAGCGCTTTGGGTGCCTTGAAGTGCCCCCGATGCGGGAGTAGTTCAATGGTAGAACCCCAGCCTTCCAAGCTGATGACGCGGGTTCGATTCCCGTCTCCCGCTCCAGAGACCCGGTTCGACGCCGGAAGCGATTGGTTAGACAAAGCCCTTTTGGCTCAGTGGTAGAGCACTCCCTTGGTAAGGGAGAGGTCGCGGGTCCGATTCCCGCAAAGGGCACCAGTTTCTAGGGGGTTGCAACTGCAGGTTTGCAACCCATCTGCATGCGTTGAAATCGTTTTTTTCGGAGTCGAAAAATGGCAAAAGGTAAATTCACCCGCACCAAGCCGCACGTGAACGTGGGCACGATCGGTCACGTTGACCACGGCAAGACCACGCTGACGGCGGCGATTGCCACCGTTCTGTCGGCCAAGTTCGGCGGCGAAGCCAAGGCCTACGACCAGATCGACGCGGCGCCCGAAGAAAAGGCCCGCGGCATCACCATCAACACCGCCCACGTCGAGTACGAAACGGCCAACCGCCACTACGCCCACGTCGACTGCCCCGGCCACGCCGACTACGTCAAGAACATGATCACCGGTGCCGCCCAGATGGACGGCGCCATCCTTGTGTGCTCGGCCGCCGACGGCCCCATGCCCCAGACCCGCGAGCACATCCTGCTGGCGCGCCAGGTGGGTGTGGGCTACATCATCGTGTTCCTGAACAAGTGCGACATGGTGGACGACGCCGAACTGCTCGAGCTCGTCGAAATGGAGGTGCGCGAACTGCTCGACAAGTACGAGTTCCCGGGCGACGACACCCCCATCATCCACGGCTCGGCCAAGCTCGCCCTCGAAGGCGACAAGGGCCCGCTGGGCGAGCAGGCCATCATGAAGCTGGCCGACGCCCTGGACACCTACATCCCGACGCCCGAGCGCGCCGTGGACGGCACCTTCCTGATGCCCGTGGAAGACGTGTTCTCGATCTCCGGCCGCGGCACCGTGGTGACCGGTGCTGTCGAGCGTGGCGTGATCAAGGTTGGCGAGGAAATCGAGATCGTCGGTATCCGTCCGACCGTCAAGACCACCTGCACCGGCGTGGAAATGTTCCGCAAGCTGCTGGACCAGGGCCAGGCTGGCGACAACGTCGGCGTGCTGCTGCGCGGCACCAAGCGCGAAGAAGTCGAGCGCGGCCAGGTGCTGTGCAAGCCCGGCTCGATCAAGCCGCACACGCACTTCACCGCCGAGGTGTACGTGCTGTCCAAGGACGAAGGCGGGCGTCACACGCCGTTCTTCAACAACTACCGTCCGCAGTTCTACTTCCGCACGACGGACGTGACCGGCGCGATCGAGCTGCCCAAGGACAAGGAAATGGTCATGCCCGGCGACAACGTCAGCATCACCGTGAAGCTGATCAACCCGATCGCGATGGAAGAAGGCCTGCGCTTCGCCATCCGCGAAGGCGGCCGCACCGTGGGTTCGGGCGTCGTGGCAAAGATCCTCGACATCTAAGTCGAGCAAAGAGTACCGGAGGGGTATAGCTCAATTGGCAGAGCGTCGGTCTCCAAAACCGAAGGTTGTAGGTTCGATTCCTACTGCCCCTGCCACCTAGGTGGCGCCTCCGAAAGAAGCCCGTCGTTGACCCGATGGGAGGCTAAAAAAGCCCATCGTGACCCGATGGGCTTCGGCGTCTCAAGAAGGCGCATTGAATTGAAGGCCGAAAGGCCACAGGAAATCAGCCAAACATGGCCACTTCTCAAATCGAAACCGTGAGCACGGGTGCCGACAAGGCCAAATTGGCCGCGTCGGTGGTGCTGGCAGTGGGCGCCATCGTGGCGTTCTATCTGCTGGCGCGCCAGGGCTCGCTGGTGCAATGGGCTGCGCTGCTGGTCGGCCTGGCCGCGGCCGTGGGCGCCTTCGGCAGCTCGGAGAATGGCCGCCAGTTGTGGGCCTTCGGCCGCGATTCGTGGCGCGAGGTCAAGAAGGTCGTCTGGCCGACCCGCAAGGAAGCAATGCAGATGACGGCTTACGTGTTTGCCTTCGTGGCAGTCATGTCCGTTTTCCTCTGGCTCACCGACAAGACGCTCGAATGGGTGTTTTTCGACCTCATTCTGGGCTGGAGAAAATAAATGACCGCTGATCCAGTGAACGCAGTTGACACCACGCCGGGCACGCCGGAGGAAGAAAGCACCTCCGTGCTGGCTCCCGCCGCCAACCCTGATCTGCGTTGGTACGTGGTGCATGCCTACTCGGGCATGGAAAAGGCCGTCGAGCGCAACATCATCGAGCGCATCAACCGCGCCGGCATGCAGGACAAGTTCGGCCGCATCCTGGTGCCGACCGAAGAAGTGGTCGAGATCAAGAACGGCCAGAAGCGCACCACCGAGCGCCGCTTCTTCCCCGGCTACGTGCTGGTCGAAATGATCATGGACGACGAGAGCTGGCACCTGGTGAAGCACACCAACAAGGTGACGGGTTTCGTGGGCGGCGCCAAGAACCGTCCGGCCCCGATCTCGCAGAAAGAGGTCGAAGGCATCGTCAGCCAGATGCAGCAGGGCACCGAGAAGCCGCGCCACAAGGTCGAGTTCACCGTGGGCGAATTCGTGCGTGTCAAGGAAGGCCCGTTCACCGACTTCAACGGCACCGTCGAGGAAGTCAACTACGAGAAGAGCAAGGTCAGCGTGTCGGTCATGATCTTCGGCCGCGCAACGCCCGTGGAGCTCGAGTTCAGCCAGGTCGAGAAGACCTGAGCCCCCGCCGGTCCGCGGACCGGAACCATTCCCGGCTGCGCGTTGTCCGACTCGGCGCGCGGCCTTGATCGAAGAGTCGTTCAACCCCGGGGAGCCGCGGCGAAAGCCAAGGCGATATCACCCGCAAGGAGCAAAGCATGGCGAAAAAAATCGTCGGCTTCATCAAGCTGCAAGTCCCAGCTGGTAAGGCCAACCCGTCACCACCCATCGGTCCCGCACTGGGCCAGCGTGGTTTGAACATCATGGAGTTCTGCAAGGCGTTCAACGCGCAGACCCAGAGCGTCGAGCCTGGTCTGCCGCTGCCGGTGGTCATCACCGCGTTCGCTGACAAGAGCTTCACCTTCATCATCAAGACGCCGCCGGCGATCACCTTGATCAAGAAGGCCATCAAGCTGGACAAGGGCTCGGCCCGTCCGCACACCGACAAGGTCGGCAAGATCACGCGCGCACAGCTCGAAGAGATCGCCAAGACCAAGATGAAGGACCTGACTGCCGCCGACCTGGACGCGGCAGTTCGCACCATCGCCGGCTCTGCCCGTTCGATGGGCGTGAATGTGGAGGGCGTGTAAATGGCCAAGATGACCAAGAAGCAAAAAGCGCTCGCTGGCAAGGTCGACAGCAACAAGCTGTACCCGCTGGCTGACGCGATCGGTATCGTGAAAGACGCCGCCACCGCCAAGTTCGACGAATCGATCGACGTGGCCGTGCAGCTCGGCATCGACGCGAAGAAGTCGGACCAGGTCGTGCGTGGCGCCGTCGTGCTGCCCAACGGCACCGGCAAGACCAAGCGCGTGGCCGTGTTCGCCCAGGGCGCCAAGGCTGAAGAAGCCAAGGCCGCCGGCGCCGACATCGTCGGCATGGACGACCTGGCTGCCATGGTCAAGGCTGGCGACATGCCTTTCGACGTCGTGATTGCTGCCCCTGACGCGATGCGCGTCGTCGGTACGCTCGGCCAGATCCTCGGCCCGCGCGGCCTGATGCCCAACCCCAAGGTTGGCACGGTGACTCCGGACGTCGCCACGGCCGTGAAGAACGCCAAGGCTGGCCAGGTTCAGTTCCGCGTCGACAAGGCCGGCATCGTGCACGGCACGATCGGCCGCCGCTCGTTCGACAGCGACAAGCTGCAAGGCAACCTCGCTGCGCTGATCGACGCTCTGGTCAAGGCCAAGCCGGCGACCAGCAAGGGCGTGTACCTGCGCAAGGTGGCTGTGTCGTCGACCATGGGTCTGGGTGTCCGCGTGGACACGCAAACCATCTCGGCGAGCTAAAGAGATTTGCTTCACCCGGAAGGGTGGGGCGAATGTGGTGGGTCGCGGCAGCTTCGGTTGCCGTGGGCCATCCAAGACCGCTGGTGTGCAGGGTGCCTGCACTTAATTGCCGGACCTTTTGTCCGGCAGCCAGCGCAGATGGCGATCCCGCTGCAAGGAATTTGATTTTTGTTCCTGACAGTTGGTCGCTGCATGAAGCGCGATCCGAGGCCCCGGCCGAAGGTCGCATTAAAAGGAGTAGACCTTGAGTCTGAATCGCAGTGAGAAAGAAGCGGTCATCAGTGATGTGACCAGCCTCGCCGCTAAAGCTCAAACGCTCGTGATGGCGGAATACCGTGGCATCACGGTGGCCGATATGACCAAACTGCGCAGCGAAGCTCGCAGCAAGGGTGTGACCCTCAGCGTGTTGAAGAACACGCTGGCACGCCGTGCTGTCGCTGGTAGCGCGTTTGAGATTGTTGGCGACCAGATGACCGGTCCGCTGATCTATGGCTTTTCCGAAGACGCAGTGGCCGCCGCCAAGGTGGTGGCCGATTTCGCGAAGACCAACGACAAGTTGGTGATTCGCGGCGGCGCATTCGGCGGCAAGGCCCTGGACGTGAACGGCGTGAAGCAACTGGCCAACATCCCTTCGAAGGAAGTGCTGCTGGCGCAATTGCTGGGCTTGATGCAATCCCCGATCTCTCGTACCGCCCGCGTGCTCGCGGCGCTGGCCGAGAAGCGCGGTGGTGGCGAAGCTGCACCCGCCGATGCACCGGCAGAAGCGCAGGCTGCATAAGCCTTGCGTTTGAAATATTCAACCCAATTGTTAGGAAACAAAAATGGCATTCGATAAAGACGCATTTCTGACCGCGCTCGACAGCATGACGGTCCTGGAACTCAACGACCTGGTGAAAGCCATCGAAGAGAAGTTCGGCGTGAGCGCCGCTGCAATGGCCGCTCCCGCCGGTGCCGGCGGTGGTGCTGCCGCCGCCGTGGCCGAAGAGCAGACCGAGTTCAACGTCATGCTGATGGATGCAGGCGCGAACAAGGTGTCGGCGATCAAGGCCGTGCGCGAAATCACCGGCCTGGGCCTCAAGGAAGCCAAGGACCTGGTGGAAGCCGCTCCCAAGGCTGTCAAGGAAGGCCTGTCGAAGGCTGACGCTGAAGCCGCCAAGAAGAAGCTGGAAGACGCTGGCGCCAAGGTGGAACTGAAGTAATTCAGACCCCCTGGAGGGCTGGAGGTGCCTGAAAAGGCCCTCCAGCCTTTGCCGCTTTCAGAGCGCACCCAAAAGCCGCCATCCCAACGCGTTTTTTGAGTGTCTTCTGACCCCGACTGCAGAAGACCCCTTGGTTCGGGCGATGTGCAACGCATCGCTGTCCGCCAACGGCTGGTAGTGGCCAGCCGCCAAGCAGTGGTGCCTCGGCACTGCTGACAAGTCGCTGAAGATCTCAAGCTCCGGAGCTCTCATGGCCCAATCGTCCGCGTACAGTTACACCGAACGCAAGCGCATCCGAAAAAGTTTCGGCAATCGCGACAGCGTCGTAGAAATCCCCTACCTGCTGCAGATGCAGAAAGACGCGTACACCGCGTTCCTGCAAGCCGGCATTCCTCCCAAACAGCGCACCGTCGAAGGCCTGCAGGCCGCGTTCGACGCTGCCTTCCCGATCGTCTCGCACAATGGTTTTGTCGAGATGAAGTTCCTCGAGTACAACCTCGCGAAGCCCGCCTTCGACGTGCGCGAATGCCAGACCCGTGGCCTGACCTTCGCCTCGGCCGTGCGCGCCAAGGTTCAGCTCATCATCTATGACCGCGAATCGTCGACTTCGCAGTCGAAGGTGGTCAAGGAAGTGAAGGAACAAGAGGTCTACATGGGCGAAGTGCCGCTCATGACCGAAAAGGGTTCCTTCATCATCAACGGCACCGAGCGCGTGATCGTCTCGCAGCTGCACCGTTCGCCGGGCGTGTTCTTCGAACACGACAAGGGCAAGACGCACAGCTCGGGCAAGCTCCTGTTCTCGGCCCGCGTGATTCCCTACCGCGGTTCGTGGCTCGACTTCGAGTTCGACCCGAAGGACATGCTGTACTTCCGCGTCGACCGCCGCCGCAAGATGCCGGTCACGATCCTGCTGAAGGCCATCGGCCTGAACCCGGAATCGATCCTCGCGAACTTCTTCGTGAACGACAACTTCCGCCTGATGGACAGCGGTGCGCAGATGGAATTCGTTCCCGAGCGCCTGCGCGGCGAAGTCGCGCGCTTCGACATCACCGACAAGTCGGGCAAGGTCGTGGTCGCCAAGGACAAGCGCGTGACCGCGCGCCACACGCGTGAACTCGAGCAGTCGGGCACCACGCACATCAGCGTGCCGGAAGACTTCCTGGTCGGCCGCGTCATCGCCCGCAACATCGTCGACGCCGACTCCGGCGAAATCCTGGCCAAGGCCAACGACGAGCTGACCGAAGCGCTGCTGAAGAAGCTGCGCACGGCCGGCGTGCAGGACATCCAGGTGATCTACACCAACGAACTCGACCAGGGCGCGTACATCTCGCAGACCCTGCGCATCGACGAGACGGTGGACGAGTTCGCAGCCCGCGTGGCCATCTACCGCATGATGCGCCCCGGCGAGCCGCCGACGGAAGACGCAGTGCAGGCCCTGTTCCAGCGCCTGTTCTACAACCCGGACACGTACGACCTGTCGCGCGTCGGCCGCATGAAGTTCAACGCCAAGGTCGGCCGCGACGAATCGACCGGCCCGATGGTGCTGACCAACGAAGACATCCTGGCCGTGGTCAAGATCCTCGTGGACCTGCGCAACGGCAACGGCGAAGTCGACGACATCGACCACCTGGGCAACCGCCGCGTGCGCTGCGTCGGCGAACTGGCCGAGAACCAGTACCGCACCGGCCTGGCCCGCATCGAGAAGGCCGTGAAGGAACGTCTGGGCCAGGCGGAGCAAGAGCCGCTGATGCCGCACGACCTGATCAACAGCAAGCCGATCTCGGCCGCGCTGAAGGAATTCTTCGGCGCCTCGCAGCTGTCGCAGTTCATGGACCAGACGAACCCGCTGTCCGAAATCACCCACAAGCGCCGCGTGTCGGCCCTTGGCCCGGGCGGTCTGACGCGCGAACGTGCAGGCTTCGAAGTGCGCGACGTGCACGTCACGCATTACGGCCGCGTGTGCCCGATCGAAACGCCTGAAGGCCCGAACATCGGCCTGATCAACTCGCTGGCCCTGTACGCCCGCCTGAACGAATACGGCTTCATCGAGACGCCGTACCGCCGCGTGGTCGATGGCAAGGTCACGATGGACATCGACTACCTGTCGGCCATCGAAGAAGGCAAGTACGTCATCGCCCAGGCCAATGCGGTCCTGGACAAGGAAGGCAAGCTGATCGGCGACCTGGTCTCCGCCCGCGAAGCCGGCGAATCGATCCTGGTCGGCGCCGAGCGCGTGCAGTACATGGACGTGTCGCCCGCGCAGATCGTGTCGGTGGCTGCATCGCTCGTGCCGTTCCTCGAGCACGACGATGCGAACCGCGCGCTGATGGGCGCCAACATGCAGCGCCAGGCCGTGCCTGTGTTGCGTCCCGAGAAGCCGATCGTCGGTACCGGCATCGAGCGCGTCTCCGCGGTCGACTCGGGCACCGTGGTCACGGCCACCCGTGGCGGTATCGTCGATTACGTCGACGCGACCCGCATCGTGGTGCGCGTGAACGACGCCGAAGCGGCTGCCGGTGAAGTCGGTGTGGACATCTACAACCTGATCAAGTATCAGCGTTCGAACCAGAACACCAACATCCACCAGCGCCCGATCGTCAAGCGCGGCGACAAGATCGCCAAGGGCGACGTGGTGGCTGACGGCGCATCGACCGACCTCGGCGAACTGGCCCTGGGCCAGAACATGCTGATCGCGTTTATGCCGTGGAACGGCTACAACTTCGAAGACTCGATCCTGATCTCGGAACGCGTGGTCGCCGAAGACCGCTACACCTCGATCCACATCGAGGAACTGGTGGTGATGGCCCGCGACACCAAGCTCGGTGCCGAAGAAATCACGCGCGACATCCCGAACCTGGCCGAGCAGCAGCTCAACCGCCTGGACGAATCCGGCATCATCTATGTCGGCGCCGAAGTGCAGCCGGGCGACACGCTGGTGGGCAAGGTCACGCCGAAGGGCGAGACCACGCTGACGCCCGAAGAGAAGCTGCTTCGCGCCATCTTCGGCGAGAAGGCTTCCGACGTGAAGGACACCTCGCTGCGTGTGGACCAGGGCTCGCAAGGCACCGTGATCGACGTGCAGGTGTTCACCCGCGAAGGCATCACGCGCGACAAGCGCGCCCAGCAGATCATCGACGACGAGCTCAAGCGCTTCCGCCTCGACCTGAACGACCAGCTTCGCATCGTCGAAGCCGACGCGTTCGACCGTATCGAGAAGCTCTTGACCGGCAAGGTCGCCAACGGCGGCCCGAACAAGCTGGCCAAGGGCACCAAGCTCGACAAGGCCTACCTGTCGTCGGTCGAGAAGTTCCACTGGTTCGACATCCGCCCGGCGGACGACGAAGTGGCGACGCAGCTCGAGTCGATCAAGAACTCGCTCGAGCAGACGCGCCACAGCTTCGACCTCGCGTTCGAAGAAAAGCGCAAGAAGCTCACGCAGGGCGACGAGCTGCCCGCGGGCGTGCTCAAGATGGTCAAGGTCTACCTGGCCGTCAAGCGCCGCCTGCAACCCGGCGACAAGATGGCCGGCCGCCACGGCAACAAGGGTGTGGTGTCGAAGATCGTTCCGGTCGAAGACATGCCCCACATGGCCGACGGCACGCCGTGCGACATCTGCCTGAACCCGCTGGGCGTGCCTTCGCGGATGAACGTGGGCCAGGTGCTCGAAGTGCACCTGGGCTGGGCCGGCAAGGGCATCGGCAACCGCATCGGCGACCTGCTGCAGCAAGAGGCCAAGGTGGCCGAGCTGCGCAAGTTCATGGAGCAGCTGTACAACGGCTCGGGCCGCAAGGAAGAACTCAGCCTGCTGAGCGACACCGACGTGCTCGAAATGGCGGCCAACCTGTCCTCGGGCGCCACCTTCGCCACGCCGGTGTTCGACGGCGCTTCGGAAGATGAAATCCGCGGCATGCTGAAGCTCGCCTATCCGGACGACATCGCCAAGCTCAAGGGCCTGACCGAGACGCGCACGCAGGCCTACCTGTACGACGGCCGCACCGGCGACCAGTTCGAGCGTCCCGTCACCGTCGGCTACATGCACTTCCTGAAGCTGCATCACCTGGTGGACGACAAGATGCACGCCCGTTCGACCGGCCCGTACTCGCTCGTCACGCAGCAGCCGCTGGGCGGCAAGGCGCAGTTCGGCGGCCAGCGTTTCGGCGAAATGGAAGTGTGGGCGCTGGAAGCCTACGGCGCCGCCTACGTGCTGCAGGAAATGCTGACCGTGAAGTCCGACGACGTGCAAGGCCGTACCAAGGTGTACGAGAGCATCGTCAAGGGCGAGCACTCGATCGAAGCCGGCATGCCGGAATCGTTCAACGTGCTGGTCAAGGAAATTCGTTCGCTGGGGCTCGACATCGAGCTCGAGCGTTCTTAATTTGAAAAGGGAAAGAGTCTTATGAAATCGCTACTCGACCTGTTCAAGCAATTCACGCCCGATGAGCATTTCGATGCCATCAAGATCGGCATGGCTTCGCCCGAGAAGATCCGTTCGTGGTCTTTCGGCGAGGTGAAGAAGCCCGAGACGATCAACTACCGCACGTTCAAGCCCGAGCGCGACGGCCTCTTCTGCGCCAAGATCTTCGGCCCCATCAAGGACTACGAGTGCCTGTGCGGCAAGTACAAGCGTCTGAAGCACCGCGGCGTGATCTGCGAGAAGTGCGGCGTTGAAGTCACGCAGACCAAGGTGCGCCGCGAGCGCATGGGTCACATCGACCTGGCTGCGCCCTGCGCCCACATCTGGTTCCTGAAGTCGCTGCCGTCGCGCCTGGGTCTCGTGCTCGACATGACGCTGCGCGACATCGAACGCGTGCTGTACTTCGAAGCCTACGTGATCACCGACCCCGGCATGACCCCGCTGAAGAAGTTCGGCATCATGTCCGAGGACGACTATGACGCGAAGCGCAAGGAATACGGCGACGAGTTCGTCGCCAAGATGGGCGCCGAAGGCATCAAGGACCTGCTCGAAGGCATCGAACTCGACAGCGAGATCGAACGCCTGCGCGGCGACCTGACCGGCTCCGAAGTCAAGGTCAAGAAGAACTCCAAGCGCCTGAAGGTGCTGGAAGCCTTCCGCAAGTCGGGCATCAAGCCCGAGTGGATGGTGCTCGACGTGCTGCCCGTGCTGCCGCCGGACCTGCGTCCGCTGGTGCCGCTGGACGGCGGCCGCTTCGCGACCTCCGACCTGAACGACCTGTACCGCCGCGTCATCAACCGCAACTCGCGTCTGCGCCGCCTGCTGGAGCTCAAGGCTCCGGAAATCATCGCGCGCAACGAAAAGCGGATGCTGCAAGAGGCTGTCGACTCGCTGCTGGACAACGGCCGCCGCGGCAAGGCCATGACGGGCGCCAACAAGCGCGCGCTCAAGTCGCTCGCCGACATGATCAAGGGCAAGAGCGGCCGCTTCCGCCAGAATCTGCTGGGCAAGCGCGTCGACTACTCGGGCCGTTCGGTCATCGTGGTGGGCCCGACGCTCAAGCTGCACCAGTGCGGCCTGCCGAAGCTGATGGCGCTCGAACTGTTCAAGCCGTTCATCTTCTCGCGCCTGGAAGCCATGGGCATCGCGACGACGATCAAGGCTGCCAAGAAGGAAGTCGAATCGGGCACGCCGGTGGTCTGGGACATCCTGGAAGAAGTGATCAAGGAACACCCGGTCATGCTGAACCGTGCGCCTACGCTGCACCGTTTGGGCATCCAGGCGTTCGAGCCGATCCTGATCGAAGGCAAGGCGATCCAGCTGCACCCGCTGGTTTGCGCGGCCTTCAACGCCGACTTCGACGGCGACCAGATGGCCGTCCACGTGCCGCTGTCGGTGGAAGCGCAGATGGAAGCCCGCACGCTGATGCTGGCCTCCAACAACGTGCTGTTCCCGGCTTCGGGCGAACCGTCGATCGTTCCTTCGCAGGACGTGGTGCTGGGTCTGTACTACACGACCCGCGACCGCATCAATGGCAAGGGCGAGGGCCTGATCTTCTCCGACATCGGTGAAGTGCAGCGCGCGCTCGACGCCAACGAAGTCGAGCTGACCGCCAAGGTTGCCGTGCGCATCACGGAGTACACCAAGGACAAGGAAACCGGCGTGTTCACGCCGTCGACCTCGCTGGTGGACACCACCGTGGGCCGTGCACTGCTGTCCGAGATCCTGCCCAAGGGCCTGCCGTTCTCGAACATCAACAAGGCGCTGAAGAAGAAGGAAATCTCCAAGCTCATCAACGTCTCGTTCCGCAAGTGCGGCCTGAAAGAGACCGTGGTGTTTGCCGACAAGCTGCTGCAGAACGGCTTCCGCCTGGCAACCAAGGCCGGTATCTCGATCGCCATCGACGACATGCTGGTGCCCGCTGAAAAGCACGGCATCATCGAGCGCTCGGCCAAGGAAGTGAAGGAGATCGAGCAGCAGTACGTCTCCGGTCTCGTGACCTCCGGCGAACGCTACAACAAGGTGGTGGACATCTGGGGCAAGGCCGGCGACGAAGTGTCGAAGGTCATGATGGCCAAGCTGTCGAAGCAGAAGGTCATCGACCGCCACGGCAAGGAAGTGGAGCAGGAGTCGTTCAACTCCATCTACATGATGGCCGACTCCGGCGCCCGTGGTTCCGCCGCGCAGATTCGCCAGGTGGCGGGCATGCGGGGCCTGATGGCCAAGCCGGACGGCTCGATCATCGAGACGCCCATCACCGCGAACTTCCGCGAAGGCCTGAACGTGCTGGAGTACTTCATCTCCACCCACGGTGCCCGGAAGGGTCTGGCCGACACGGCGCTGAAGACGGCGAACTCGGGCTACCTGACCCGCCGTCTGGTCGACGTGACGCAAGACCTGGTCGTGACCGAGCAGGATTGCGGCACGCACGGCGGCTACCTGATGCGCGCCATCGTCGAAGGCGGTGAAGTCATCGAATCGCTGCGCGACCGTATCCTCGGCCGCTCGGCTGCCGACGACGTGCTGCATCCGGAAAACCGCTCGGTGCTGCTGAAGGCCGGCGAGATGTTCGACGAGGACAACATCGAAGAGCTCGAGGCGCAAGGCGTCGACGAGGTCAAGGTGCGTACCGCGCTGACCTGCGAAACCCGCTTCGGCATCTGCGCGACCTGCTACGGCCGCGACCTGGGCCGCGGCGGCCTGATCAACATCGGCGAAGCCGTCGGTGTGATCGCTGCGCAGTCCATCGGCGAACCCGGCACGCAGCTCACGATGCGTACGTTCCACATCGGTGGTGCGGCCTCGCGTGCAGCGGTGGCCTCGAGCGTCGAAGCCAAGTCCAACGGCGTGATCGGCTTCAACGCCACGATGCGCTACGTGACCAACAGCAAGAACGAGCTGGTGGTGATCGCGCGTTCGGGCGAGATCGTCATCCATGACGAACACGGCCGCGAGCGCGAACGCCACAAGGTGCCGTACGGTGCGATCCTGGCGGTCAAGGCCGACCAGCAGATCAAGGCCGGCCACGTGCTCGCCAACTGGGATCCGCTGACGCGCCCGATCATCACGGAATTCGCCGGCAAGACGCAGTTCGAGAACGTGGAAGAAGGCCTCACGGTTGCCAAGCAGGTGGACGAAGTGACCGGCCTGTCGACCCTGGTGGTGATCGATCCGAAGCGCCGCGGCGCCGCGAAGGTCGTGCGCCCGCAGGTGAAGCTCATCGACGCCTCCGGCGCCGAAGTGAAGATCCCGGGCACCGACCACTCGGTGACGATCGGCTTCCCGATCGGCGCCCTGGTGCAGATCCGCGACGGCCAGGACGTGGGCCCCGGCGAAGTGCTGGCGCGTATTCCGGTCGAAGGCCAGAAGACCCGCGACATCACCGGCGGTCTGCCGCGCGTTGCCGAGCTGTTCGAGGCCCGTTCGCCGAAGGACAAGGGCATGCTGGCCGAAATGACCGGTACCGTGTCGTTCGGCAAGGAGACCAAGGGCAAGATCCGCCTGCAGATCACCGATCCGGAAGGCGGCGTCTACGAAGACCTCGTGCCGAAGGAAAAGAACATCCTGGTGCACGAAGGCCAGGTGGTGAACAAGGGCGAGAGCGTGGTCGACGGTCCGGCGGACCCGCAGGACATCCTGCGCCTGCTGGGTTCGGAGGAACTCGCGCGCTACATCGTGGACGAAGTGCAGGACGTGTACCGCCTGCAGGGTGTGAAGATCAACGACAAGCACATCGAGGTGATCGTTCGCCAGATGCTGCGCCGCGTCGTGGTCGACAACATCGGCGAGACCAGCTACATCTCCGGCGAACAGGTCGAACGCAGCGAAATGCTCAACACCAACGACGCCCTGCGCGCCGAAGGCAAGATCCCCGCGACGTTCACCAACCTGCTGCTGGGTATCACGAAGGCATCGCTGTCGACCGATTCGTTCATCTCTGCCGCGTCGTTCCAGGAAACGACGCGCGTGCTGACCGAAGCCGCGATCATGGGCAAGCGCGACGAGCTGCGCGGCCTGAAGGAAAACGTCATCGTCGGCCGCCTGATTCCCGCAGGCACCGGCATGGCCTACCACCAGGCGCGCAAGGCCAAGGATCAGATGGACGAGGCCGAGCGCCGCGCCATCGCCGAATCCGAAGCCGCCGAACTGGCTGGTTCGACCAGCGATGTTTCCACCACGGCCGACGCCAGCGAAGGCGCCGCGACCGAATAACTGGTTAGCATCACCGGCCATGACCGGTACCCGACGCCCCCCGACCGCCTCCGGTTGGGGGGCGTTTTTCTTTGAGTTTTTTATTACGAAGCGTTTTTGCCGATGAGCGTGTTGCCCGATTCGATGGCCGGCTGGATCGTCGTTGCCGTGCTCCTGTTCTGGTTCGTGGGCGCATACAACCGGCTCGTGCGCCTGCGCGCGGCAGTGCTGCAGGCCTACGCCACGCTCGATGCGGCCCTTCGAAAGCAGCTGGACTTCGTCCAGGCCAGCATCACGGCCGCCTCGCCGGAAAAAGATGCATCCAGCCATTCGTCGGCCGTGGCGCCGCTGCAGGCCGCCACCACCCAGCTTGCAACCCTGCTGGGCGCGACCCGGCAGCATCCGCTCGACCCCGGCGGCATGGCCGCGTTGGCCACCGCACTGCAGGTGCTGATCACGGCCTGGCAGCGCCAGCACCCGGACGCAGTGACGGTTTTCGACGCCGACGGAACGCTCTCGCGGCCGGCGCCCCTGCTGCCGGCCGGCGCCAGTGCGGCATCCGGCACACTCGAACCCATGGCCTGGCCCGAGCCGTCGGCCGCGGCGGAAATTGCACGCAGCCAGTTCAACCTGGCGGTGGGGCAGTACAACGCGGCCATCGTCCAGTTTCCGGCGCTGCTGGTGGCATGGATGGTGCGTTTGCGCCCGGCCGCGCCGCTGCTTTGAAGTTGTCCGGACGCCGGCGTTGCATTTTTTCTTCGTACGCTCGTGGGGCGCCGCGCTTGCCGCACGCCCGTTAACGCCCATTACCATCGCCCCAACTTGTCAGAACTACCTTCCGATCATCCCGCCGGCACGGCTGCGCCGATGCAACCCCCGCTGTGGCGCCAACTGCAGCTGACCGCGGCGGCGCTCGCGTCGATTCGCGCCGGCAGCTCGGGCACCGCCGCGTTCGACGCCGTCGAGCCCGCCATGCGCCCCGGCGTGCAGGCGCTCGGCTTCCAGGTGCTGCGCTGGCTTGGCCGCGCCGAGGCCCTGCGCCGCCATCTGGCCAAGCGCACGCCGCCACCGCTGCCCGACGCGCTCTTGTGCACCGCATTGGCGCTGGCCTGGGATGCGCAGCACGCGCCCTACGAGCCCTTCACGCTGGTCGACCAGGCCGTCGAGGCGGCAAAGCGCAATCCCGCCACGCGCGCGCAGGCGAGCTTCATCAATGCCTGCCTGCGGCGCTTCCTGCGCGAGCGCGACGAGCTCGTGGCCGCGACCGACCATGAACCGGTGGCGCAGTGGAACCACCCGCGCTGGTGGATCGAGCGGCTCAAGCGCGACCACCCGCGCGACTGGCAGCGGGTGCTTGCCGCCGACAACGCGCAGCCGCCGATGACGCTGCGCGTCAATCTCCGGAAGACCACCGTGCCTTCCTATCAGCTGGCGCTCCAGTCGGTGGGCCTGGCGGCCATCCGGGTGGGGGAGGCGGGGCTGCAGCTGGCGCGTGCGCGCCCGGTGCAGCAGCTGCCCGGTTTTGCCGACGGCGAATGCTCGGTGCAGGATGCCGCCGCGCAACTGGCTGCGCCACTGCTGCTCGAGGGCCTGCTGCCCGTGGCCGGGGCGGCCGGGGCGGCCGGGGCAACGCCGCTGCGCGTGCTCGACGCCTGCGCCGCCCCTGGCGGCAAGACCGCGCACCTGCTGGAATTCGCCGGCCCGGCGGCCATCGAAGTGACGGCGCTCGAGGTCGATGCCGCCCGCAGCCGCCGCATCGACGAAACCCTGGCCCGGCTCGGCCTCTCCGCCAAGGTGGTGGTGGCCGACGCCGCGCGCCCGTCCACGTGGTGGGACGGCAAGCCTTTCGACGCCATCCTGCTCGATGCGCCCTGTACCGCCTCGGGCATTGTCCGGCGCCATCCCGATGTGCGCTGGCTGCGCCGCGAGAGCGACACCGCCCAGCTGGCGGTCCAGCAGGCGGCGCTGCTCGCGGCCCTCTGGCCCCTGGTCCGGCCCGGCGGCCGGCTGCTCTACTGCACCTGTTCCGTGTTCCGGGAAGAGGGCTCGCAACAAATCGATGCGTTTCTTGCGCACAACACCGACGCCCGATTGGGGGCGTCGCCAGGCCATTTGCTTCCCCAAAGCGGGGCGAATGCCCGTGCCGTCCCGGACAATCCCTCAGGTGACCACGACGGCTTCTTCTACGCCCTGCTTGAAAAACGTCCGCGCTGAGGCCCGCAGGCGGCGCCTCCTGGCGCCGCTGGCCGGGCTGGTGCTGGCCTGGGCATTGCTGCTGACCTGCCTGCTCCCCATCGCGGTGGCGCAGGGGCGCGTCGTTCCATCGGTCGCCCAGATGCGCCTGGAGCAGGCCGACGACGGCGTCTATCTCACTGCGGCCGTGCAGTTCGAGCTGCCGTCGCTGGTCGAAGAGGTGCTCGACAAGGGCATTGCCATCTACTTCGTGGCCGAGGCCGAGGTCTTCCAGGAGCGCTGGTACTGGACCGACCGCAAGGTGGCGCAGGTCACGCGCCACATGCGGCTGGCCTACCAGCCGCTCACGCGCCGCTGGCGGCTCAACGTGTCGCCGGTGCCCATTACCGGCGCCGCGGGCTTCGGCGTTTCGCTGAACCAGAACTTCGACAGCCTTGCCGACGCCATGGATGCCGTCAAGCGCGTGGGCCGGCTGCGGCTGGGCGATGCGGCCGAAATCGGCGACGAGCCGCTGCACCAGGTCATGTTCCGCTTCCGGCTCGACACCTCGCAGCTGCCGCGTCCGTTCCAGATCGGCGTGGTCGGCCAGGCCGACTGGAACATCGTGGCCGAGCGCAGCGCCAAGCTGGCGCTGGAGAAACAGCGGTGAGCAACAAACCGCGCAGCGGCGCGGCGGCCACACCCGCCGCACGCCGCTCGCGCGCGGTCCGCTGGGCCGTGGGCGTGGGCGCCGCGCTGGTCACGGCCATCGGCCTGGTGCTGATGTTCCTGCTGGCCCAGGCCACCAACAACCGCGCGCTGTACGAGCGCTACTACGTGCGGCTTTTCGGCATCAACGTGGTGGTGGCGGTGCTGCTGGTGCTGGTGATCGGCTGGGTCGCCTTCCGGCTGCTGCGGCGGCTGCGCCAGGGCAAGTTCGGCAGCCGCCTGCTCATCAAGCTCGCGGCCATCTTCGCGCTGGTGGGCGTGGTGCCGGGCGCGCTGGTCTACGTGGTGTCCTACCAGTTCGTCGCGCGTTCGATCGAAAGCTGGTTCGACGTCAAGGTCGAAGGCGCGCTCGACGCCGGCCTGAACCTTGGCCGCGCCACGCTCGATTCGCTCGCGGACGACCTGGCCGCCAAGACGCGCGTGGCCAGCGCCCAGCTGGTCCAGGTGCCCGATGCGAGCGCCGGCCTCGTCCTCGAGCGCATCCGCGACCAGCTCCAGGCCAGCGACGTGGTGCTCTGGACCGGCTCCGGCCAGCTGATTGCCGGCGCGGGCGCCTCGCGCTTTCAGCTCAACCCCGAACGGCCGACCACCCAGCAGCTGCGGCAGGTGCGCGCCGACCGCGCCATCGCCCACATCGAAGGCCTGGACGAAACCGCGGCGCCGGGCACCAACCTGCCGCCCGCCAGCGTGCGCGCACTCGCGATGGTGCAGCGCCCGGGCTTCGACTTCGACACGGCGCCGCGCTTCCTCCAGGTCACGCAGCCGCTGCCGCCCGCGGTGGTTGCCAACGCGCTCGCCGTGCAGGAGGCCAACCGCGAATACCAGGAGCGGGCCCTCGCCCGCGAGGGCCTGCGGCGGATGTACATCGGTACCCTCACGCTGAGCCTTTTCCTGGCCGTGTTCGGCGCCGTGCTGCTGGCGGTGCTGTTCGGCAACCAGCTCGCGCGGCCGCTGCTCGTGCTGGCGGACGGCGTGCGCCAGGTGGCCGGCGGCGACCTGCGGCCGACCGCCGTGCTGCAGGGCAAGGACGAGCTGGGCGGCCTCACGCGCTCCTTCGCCGTCATGACCCAGCAGCTGGCCGACGCCCGCGGCGCGGTCGAAAAGACCATGGGCCAGCTCGACGCCGCGCGTGCCAACCTGCAGACCATCCTGGACAACCTGACCTCCGGCGTGATCGTGCTCGACGCCAAGGGCACCATACTTTCCACCAATCCGGGCGCCACCCGCGTGCTGCGCGCGCCCCTGGCCGCCTACGAGGGCATGCCGCTCGCCCAGGTGCCCGGCCTGGCCGACTTCGGCAACAGCGTGCAGCAGCAGTTCGACGAATTCCAGGTCGAGCGCCTGCAGCACGGCCTCGACCACTGGCAGCACGCCTTCGAGCTGCACGCCACCGGCAACGACCTGCCGCAGCAGGACAGCGCCATCAACATCGTCGCGCGCGGTGCGGAGCTGCCGGGCGCCGCGCGGCTGCTGGTGTTCGACGACATCTCCGAAATCGTCTCCGCCCAGCGCGCGCAGGCCTGGGGCGAAGTGGCGCGCCGCCTGGCCCACGAAATCAAGAACCCGCTCACGCCCATCCAGCTCTCGGCCGAACGGCTCGAAATGAAGCTCTCCGGCAAGGTTGCGCCGCCCGAGCAGGCCGTGCTCGTCAAGTCGGTCAAGACCATCGTCGACCAGGTCGACGCCATGAAGCGGCTGGTCAACGAGTTCCGCGACTATGCCCGCCTGCCCGCGGCCGATCTCAAGCCCGTCGACCTCAACGCGCTGCTGACCGACGTGCTCCACCTCTACAGCGCCGAGAGCTCGCCCATTGCGCTGCGCTCGGAGCTCGACGAGCGCTGCCCGCCCATCCGCGGCGACGCGCAGCAGATCCGCCAGGTCATCCACAACCTGCTGCAGAACGCGCAGGACGCCGCCGAGGCGGCCGCCAGCACCACCGGCCGGGCCGGCGAGGTTGTCATTCGCACCCGCCTGGGCGATTCGGGCCAGCGCGTGCGCCTGACCGTGCAGGACAGCGGGCCGGGTTTTGCCGAGAACATCCTGAAGCGCGCCTTCGAACCGTACGTCACCACGAAAACAAAAGGTACAGGTTTGGGGCTGGCCGTGGTCAAGAAGATCGCGGACGAACACGGTGCCCGCATCGAGCTTTCCAACCGCGTTGTCGATGGGGCTGTGGCAGGGGCGCAAGTCTCGCTATCATTCGCGCTGGCAGGCGAGCCGCAAACAGCGGTCGCTCACATTGAAGATCCGAAGTCTTCCGCCGCCTGAGCGCGAAAGAAATCCATCGCGCAGACGATGGAACGGCTGGCGGACCCTACACACATTGCAGATACCGGCGCATACAACAAGCAGCACTCATGGCAAACATTCTCGTGGTCGATGACGAGCTGGGCATTAGGGACCTGCTCTTCGAAATTCTCAATGACGAAGGCCACAACGTGGAGTTGGCGGAAAACGCGGCCGAGGCACGCGCTGCGCGGCAGCGCGCACGGCCCGACCTCGTGCTGCTCGACATCTGGATGCCCGACACCGACGGCGTCACGCTGCTCAAGGAGTGGTCCACCGCCGGGCTGCTGAGCATGCCCGTCATCATGATGAGCGGCCACGCCACCATCGATACCGCCGTCGACGCCACCCGCATCGGGGCCTTCGCGTTCCTCGAGAAACCCATCACGCTGCAGAAGCTCCTGAAGGCCGTGGAGCAGGGCCTTGCGCGCGAGAACGCCAGGCGCGCGGCGGCGGGCGTCGTGCCCCCAGCCCCTGGCATCAATCCCTCGGCCGCCATCACCACCACCGGCGACAGCCTGCTGCTGGCGTCGCTCGCCTCCGTGCCGGTGCCCGACGCCGGACCGCAGTCGACCCAGAGCTTCGACCTCGACCGCCCGCTGCGCGACGCGCGCGACGGTTTCGAGAAGGCCTACTTCGAATTCCATCTGGCCATGGAGAACGGCTCGATGACCCGCGTGGCCGAGAAGACCGGGCTGGAGCGCACCCACCTCTATCGCAAGCTCAAACAACTTGGCGTCGATCTTTCGAGAGGGCGCAGAAGCGCTGTATAATTTAAGGCTGCACACCAAGGCCCGGTAGCTCAGTTGGTAGAGCAGCGGATTGAAAATCCGCGTGTCGGTGGTTCGATTCCGCCCCAGGCCACCATTTTCTTTCTCGGTAGATCCCAAGTCAGCTCAAAAGCCCTTGTACATCAAGGACTTAGCCTCAAAAAGGCGGCTCAAGCGGCATCACCGAATCTCACAAAGTCCCGTTCTTGCGCGTACCCCACGGTGTACCCCAGACTGCTTTTCAATCGCAGTCGATTTTGGGTACACCATGGGGCAACTCAACGAGCTTCAGATCAAGGCGGCAGCGCCGCGCAACAAGGAATATTTGCTGGCGGACGGCGACGGTCTCTACCTTCGCGTGCGGCCGACCGGCAAGCGTGGGTTTATCGCTACAAGCGGCATGGCAAGGAGGCCAAGCTCAGCATCGGGCACTACCCGGCGGTGACGCTTGCGGCGGCGCGCAGGAAGGCGCGTGCCGAAGCCGAGAAGCGCGCCGAAGGCGTGGACCCACGGGAGGCGCGGCGCGTGGAGGAGGAGCGCAATCGCGTTGCACGCCTCAATGCTGTTGGCGCCGGCCGAAACTTGACCGCCGGGGCGGTTCATACTGCCCGCGAACAGCTCGCAGAGCTGGTTCGCATCCACTACCCCTACCACCCGCGCGTTGGTCTCGACGCCGAGGTTCTGGGGCGGTCTCGTTCGGGAGAGGAGCTCTGAGACGGGACAACCTAGCAGGACTTTCCATCGGGCCGTCTTTGGCATCCGCTGAATCCAATCGTTGGATGTCAGTCTTGATTCTCTGAATTCAGCCCCGACTTTGACTGCGCCAGGTCGAGAGCAGCAGTACCCGATCGCAAGCAGCGGACGTTCAAGATGCCGCCTGCAGCGGTACGCCGCCAATATTGGAGCTGTCCCCCTCAAATCAGCTGTCGGGCCGGCAAGATTGCCGGAACTCGGATGATTGCTGCGGGGCAGGCACCGTGAGGTCAAGCTGCGGCCACAGCCGACAGCAATCGCTGCATTGCGGACGCCAGAGGTAGTTTTGCCCGGCCAAACGCTATCGCGACGCCGTGCAATTGAGCCGGCCCGACCCTCAGCTTCAATGTGCGCGTACAGGAGTCTGGCGAATCTTGGTACCCAAGAATTTGTCCAAGGTACTCCCGGCTTTCACACCACAGGCGGAACACCAGCTTGCAAAGAGCAAGACGTCCAGAAAGTTCTCGCCACGTTCAATTTTTGAAATGTATGACTGCCCTACGCGAAGTGCGCTTGCCAACTGAGCTTGTGTGAGCCCCGCTTCCAACCGCAAGCTGCGCAGTAGAGAGCGGAGTTCCTCATATTTGGCATCGTAGAGCGAAACGGACATCCATCAATCGTTAAGTCTCTTTCGGAATAGTCGTAAACAGACTAGAATCAACTGCTCTAGCTGAGACTTCTCCATCGTCGGCGAGTTGTTCCACATGCCCAATCGAACGTTTGCGTCTCCGCTCCCTAGTGCACGGCCCTTGCGTCTGCCGGTGTCGGTGACGCGCGCCCGCCCGCGACGGTCCGCACCTGTCGTGCGCAGCCTGTCCGCGGCGCGCATCGGCGCACAGGTCAGGGCGCTTCGCATGGCGGCCGAGGTGTCTGGCGGCGAACTGGCCAAGACCTCGGGGATTTCTGCCTCGATGCTTTCTCGCATCGAGCGCGGTCTGGTCTCGCCGTCGGTGGAGACCTTGGAGCGCCTCGCGCAGGGCCTGCATGTGCCGACCTCACGCTTCTTCAGTGATCAGGCGCGGCGTACTGACTTTTGCCATGTGCGTGCAGGACATGGTGTCTTGGTCGATCGCATCGGTGCGGTGGCGGACTACCGCTATGAGCTGTTGGGCCATCTGCTGTCGGGCAACCTGTTCGTCGAGCCCTATCTGGTCGCGTTGCTACCCGGCGCCGATCCCTACGTGACCTTCCAACATCCGGGCCTCAAGTTTCTGTACTTCCTGTCCGGGGAGGTCACCTACCGATACGGCGCCAAGTCGGTTGCGGTTGGGGCAGGGGACGCGCTGCTGTTCGATGCGACCGCACTGCATGGGATCGAAGCCATTCAGAACGGGCCGGTGTCGTACCTGTCAGTGGTGTTCACGCTGCGAGAGTAGGCTGTTCTTGGCGGGACTGCCGCGCAGCGGTGCGACGCGGATGCCCATTCGATGGGCCCCCCCGAATTCGCTACGTGCCGAATTCCCCTCTCTGTCCGGCTCTATTTCTCGGTGTTCGGCATGCCGAACACCGAGAAAGCCTCGAACGGGTATCGACAGCGGAGGTCTTCCGCTTGATTGGGCCGTGAGGAAGTCTATGCAGCGGCCGTGTGGGCTTGCTCTGCGAGCGGAATGAATGGAGGCAGCATCGTCGATCGTGAAGTCGGGGAGCCGGTGGTCGCACCATTCACCATTCACCATTTTGAGGTCGTCCGCAGACGTCCGTCAAAATCAAAAAGCCCTAAGTAAATCAACTGCTTAGGGCTTTTTCCATTTCGAAGCGGCCCACAGTTTTTCGAACCGCGGGTTTACGCTTGGATCTGGACCCTCAAGTTTCCGCGCAGCACTGCCGATATCCCTGGTTACTGGCCCCGCATCGGAGCCGTATGGAAAAGCACATGCGCAATTGGAAGATCAGCGCCCAGCTGGGCGCGGCGTTCGGAATCGTGTTGCTGTTGATGGCAACAGGGCTCGTGATCGGCATCGCATGCCTCCAGGACATCGCTGGCGGCGGCATCGCCCCGGAACTCGCACGGCGTATCGAGTCGACACAGAACCTCATGGTGGGCTTCGGGCTCCTCGCGCTGCTGGCGGGCATCGGCTGCAGCGTCTGGCTTTCGCGCAGCATCATGCAGCCGCTTGGCGAAGCGATCTTCATCGCGGAGACCGTGGCCTCGGGCGACCTCAGCAAGGAATTCGAGACCGAGCGCGGCGGCGATTTCGGGCGGCTGCTGCGCGGCATGGGTGAGATGGAAGACACCCTGACGGACGTGGTGACGCGCATCAAGGCATCGACCGATTCGATCGTGGTGGCATCCGGGCAGATCGCTGCCGGCAACCAGGAGCTGTCCTCGCGCACAGAAGAGCAGGCCAGCTCGCTCGAGCAGACCGCGGCCTCGATGGAAGAGCTCACGAGCACCGTCAAGCAGAACGCGGACAACGCGCGGCAGGCCAACCAGCTTGCGCTCTCGGCCTCCGAAGTGGCGGTCAAGGGCGGCAGCGTCGTGGGGCAGGTGGTCGACACCATGGCGTCGATCAATGCTTCTTCCCGGAAGATCGTCGACATCATCGGCGTGATCGACGGCATCGCGTTCCAGACCAACATCCTGGCGCTCAATGCGGCTGTCGAAGCCGCGCGCGCGGGCGAGCAGGGCCGCGGCTTCGCGGTCGTTGCGTCGGAAGTGAGAAGCCTGGCACAACGCTCGGCCGCAGCGGCCAAGGAAATCAAGGGCCTGATCGACGACTCCGTCGGCAAGGTCGACGTGGGTAGCGCGCTCGTGGGCGAAGCGGGCAAGACAATGGAAGAGATCGTGAGCGGTGTCAAACGCGTGACCGACATCATCGGCGAGATCACGGCGGCGAGTCACGAGCAGGCTCAGGGCATCGAGCAGGTGAACCAGGCGATCGCGCAGATGGACCAGGTGACGCAGCAGAATGCGGCGCTGGTCGAAGAGGCTGCGGCCGCGGCCCAATCGCTGCAGGAGCAGGCCGACAGCCTGTCGCAGGTGGTGGCAACCTTCAAGCTCGATGACGATGAGGAGCTCGCCGTGGCGCTGCCCCGGCCTGTGCCCGTTCAGGCGCGGCCTGTCGTGCAGTCGGTCCCGCCGGTTCGGCGCGCCATTGCCGCCGCTCCGCAGCGCAAGCCGGCGGCTGCCATCACGGGGACGTCCGCAGCCAGCGGGGACTGGGAAACTTTCTAAGCCCGAGTGCGTGTCCCGCGCGTGGCCGCGCAGTCCGCGATGAACCGTCAGGCCGGCTGCCAGCCAGCCTTGTGCGCATCGGGTTCTTGTCCGCGACACGATTCAGCTTGATGCCATGCTCAAGAAACGCCTTGAGCCCTGCAAGCGTCCAGGTGAAGCCTTGTGTCGACTCGGCAACGTACTTGACGAGTTCGTCTCCATCACCTGTCCAGCCAGACTCTGTGATGACGACATAGGTCGTTCCATCCTCGCGTGCGGAAAACTTCCATTCGACCGTCGTGCGGCCGCTGTATCCGTCCCACTCGATCACGATGCGCTTGTCGGTTTCAATGTCTTTCACGAGCACCGATGTGGATGCTCCATACATCTCCCAGTCCCATCTGACTTCATGACCGGTCTCGAGCCGGCCGCTGCTCCTGGTGAACCAGAAGTTGGTTGTCACACGGGGATCGATGAACGCCCCGAACCACCTCTGCGGCGGGCTTGCGGATGAGCATCTCCGTCTTTGCCACAGGCGCTTTTGTGATCTCGACTTTCATGGCTGCCTCCTTTGCAGGACTCGATGCCGCGCCTGCAAATTAATCTTGGCATGGAGCGCCTCGCACCACGAGCACTCGGCGCCATTGACCCACCTGCGGCGCGGTTTTCTTTCAATATGCAACGCTCCACTGCACCTACGCGAATGTGAGCATCGCCCTACAGAAGAACAGCCGCAAAAAAATAAGGTGACCGATGGCGAGGCCGAGCAAAGTGTGAAGTGCCTCGCGCAAAAGGAAGCCAAAATTGGACCCCCCATCCAGAACCTTCGAGCGCCGCGCGCTCCGAATTCCCCTGCGTTCGTCCGTAACACTGGAGGCTGACCTTGGGCTGCCGGCGGCCTCCCGCGGGATCGTGCTGTTTGCGCATGGCAGCGGAAGCAGCCGCTTCAGCCCGCGCAACCGCGAGGTCGCGGCGAGCCTCAACGAGGCAGGGCTGGCCACGCTGCTGGTCGACCTTCTGACGCCCGACGAAGAGGCTGTCGACCAACGCACGCGGGAGCTGCGCTTCGATATCGACATGCTGGCCGACCGGCTCGTCGGCTTGACCGACTGGCTGCGCGGCTACGAGCCGACCGCCGGCTTGAGGATCGGCTACTTCGGCGGGAGCACAGGTGCCGGTGCCGCGCTGGTGGCGGCGGCGCAGCGGCCCGATACGGTGCACGCCGTGGTTTCCCGCGGCGGGCGGCCCGACCTGGCCGGGCAGGCGCTCGAGCGCGTGCGCGCCCCCACGCTGCTGATCGTCGGCGGGAGCGACGGACCCGTGATCGACATGAACTGGCAAGCCCTTGCGGCGCTGCGCTGCGAGAAGCGGCTTTCGCTCGTGCCCGGCGCAACGCATCTGTTCGAAGAGCCCGACGCCCTTGGCGCGGTCTCGAAACTGGCACGCGACTGGTTCCGGGACCATCTCGATCCCTCCAGGAGTACGAAAAGATGAGCAAATCACCAGGGCACCAGAAATGGCCCGGCCACCAGGTCCGCGAAGAGCCGCTGCGGCAGCAGCCGATGGAGGTCGAGGTCGAAGGCGTGGTCGTCGCGAGCTCGACGGACGTGATCAAGGTTGTCGAGGACAAGTCGCCGGTGCGCTACTACTTTCCGCGCACCGACGTTCGCACGGAGAAGCTGATGCGCTCGCAAACCACGTCCGAATGTCCGTTCAAGGGCACCGCGAGCTACTACAGCCTGAACGTGGGCGAACGGCGGCTCGACGACGCGATCTGGTCGTATGAAGATCCGTACGACGAGCACCAGGCGCTGAAGGGCCGCATGGCTTTCTACGACGACAGGTTTCCGGAGATCCACGTTCGTCCGAACAGCTGAACTGCCGAGCTTCGGCGAAGGCGCTGACCACTCAGGATGGATGGAGGCCGCGCTCCACGGACGCCAGCAGGTCGTCAGGATGCAGCATGGCCGCGCGCGCCTTCTGTGCAGTTTCGTACTGGTGCAATGCGGACTGCAGCCGCGGCGCCGTGGCCAGCGCATTCCATACCGGGGCCAGCGCGGCATGCGATGGCGCCTCGCCGCGCGCGAGCTGCTGCGCGAAGGCGAGGCTCGCGGGCTCGGCGAGCAGCACGGCCTTCGTTGCGGCGCCCAGCGGCTGCGGCAAGGCTTCGAGCGGCGCCGAGCAGCAATAGATCACGTGGGGCGGCAACAGGCGGCGGATCGGGCGCAGGCCCTGAAGCGAGGTGCCAAGGATGCGCTGCTCGCCGTCGGCCGATGCAAAGGCGTAAACCGCTTCGGCGTGGGCCTGCGCAAGGCGCCGCAGGCCGCGCAGCAGGCGCGGAAAGTCGGACGTGGCGGCCGCGGGAGATGCCTTGGTTTCGGCAAGGAGAACAAGGTCGGCGGCGCCGTTCCCATCGCCGCGCACGATCGCGGCGTCCCATTCTTCCTTCGCCTTGTTCGCTTCTCCCGGAAACCCGCGGGGCGTGCGAAGACCGCGTGCGACGCGGTAGATGGCGGCTCCCTTGCGATGGCGATTCAGCGAATCGGCGATCTTGCGGAACGCCTCGACCGCGGCGTGTTCGGCGATCCGGCCCTGCTGCGCCGATGCGCGCCCTTCGGCGGCCGCGGCATCACTGCCCGCGAGCGGTCCGCGCCGTTCGCACAGCGCCTGGTAGCGCTGCACGCTCTCGAACCGGAGCAGCTCGCTGCCGCGTTCCAGCCGCTGCAGCGCGGGGCTGGAACGGATCGCCTCCAACGGCGCCTGAAAATTTCCGGGGCCGGGGAGTTCCTGCGCCAGCAACTGCTCGATGGCTCGCGCAAGCTCCGTCCACGCGTCCGTTGCCGCGAGGCCATGCAGACGGGCCAGCGCGTCGCGCACGGCTCCGGCCGGTTCGCGCCGCAGCTTGCCAGGGTGCGCGATGGCATCGGCCGCCATCCTCACGCTGCGCCGATCGGCCGCGCGCTGCCTGGAAAGCTGCACGTGCTCATGCACCGCCGCATCCTGCGCCTGCAGCATGGCGGCCTGGAATGCCGGGTCGCCGCGTTCGGGCGCGAGCGCCTCGCGGATCAACTGCGCCAGCGCGCGGGTGAAAAGCGCTTGTATGGCATCGTGGCCGGGCGAAGATGCAGGCGATGCCTTCTCGATGCGCGCAGCCTCTATCGCAAAGGCGAGCGCGGCTTCCGTGCCGCCGGCCACGGCCGCCTCCGCATTGGCCGGCAGGGGCGGCAGGCGGTACCTGCGCGGTGCGGCGCGCAAGGCGGCCAGGAGAACGGCGTCAAGGTGCTGCTGCTGCAATTCCATTCGAATCCTGCTGCTGGACGTCCTGAGAAGACGAGGGCCGCCATGGCTGCATGGCATGACATTTCTGAGCGCATCGGCGCCACGGGTGACACTGAATGTCATCTGGGGCGCATCTTCCTGCACGTTCGCGGCGCCGTTGCGTCCCGGTCCGGCCATGCGGCGAATAGGAAAGGATGCATCCGCGGATTGGGCATGCATGTTGCAGTAACGAGATTTAACAAAACTCGATCCGACATGCATCAGCCAAACAGCGAAGACAACATCAATCCCTTGGACCGCCGTGCATTTTGCGTGGGCGCCATGAGCCTCGTCGCCCTGGGCACCACCGCTTGCGGAGGAGGTGGTGGCGGCGGCGGCGGCACAGCGGGCGGCCTCGGCGCGCTGGGCAGTGCGCCGCCGGCGGATGCATCGGCCGTGGCGGCCGCCCCGGCCCCCGCGACCGTGCCCGACGCGGCGCCTCCTGCACCGCAGGCGCGAAAGTTCGCGCATCCCGGCCTGCTGCACACCGAAGCCGACTTCGAGCGCATGCGCCTGAAGGTCGCGGCCAATGCGCAGCCCTGGCTCGCCGGATGGAATGCGCTGATATCCAACGGCCGTTCTCAGCTCGGCGCCACCCCGCGGCCGCTGGCCACGGTGATACGCGGCGGCGACGGGCAGAACTTCGCACAGATGTACATCGACATCGCGCGGACCTACCAGCTCGCGCTGCGCTGGAAGGTTTCCGGGGATACACGCTATGCCGACCTGGCGGTTGTGTTCCTGAACGCGTGGTCGTCCACGCTGACGTCGATCGAAGGCAATGCGGACCGCTTCCTGGCCGCGGGGATCTATGGCCAGCAGTTCGCGAACGCGGCCGAGATCATGCGGTCCTACGCCGGATGGGCGGCCAGCGACCTCGCGCGCTTCCAGAACATGATGCTGACCGTGTTCTATCCGCTCAACCACAGCTTCCTGGTCAATCACAACGGCTCCGAGATCACCAACTACTGGGCCAACTGGGACCAGTGCGCGATGGGCTCGATCCTGGCCATCGGCGTGCTGTGCGACCGGCAGGACATCTACGACGAGGCGCTCGACTACTACAGGAACGGCGCGGGCAACGGCGCGGGCCTGCAGGCGGTCTACCACGTGCATCCCGGCTACCTTGGCCAATGGCAGGAGAGCGGCCGCGACCAGGGCCACTGCACGCTGGGCATCGGCCTGGCGGGCGCATTCTGCGAGATGGCGTGGAACCAGGGCGACGACATCTACGGCTACGAGAACAACCGCTTCCTTGCCGGCGCCGAATACGTGGCGAAGTCCAACCTGCGCGACGGCGCCGGCAACTTCTACACCGTGCCCTTCCTCACCAGCGCCAACCGGCAGGGAACGAAGACCGTGCTGTCGACCAGCGGCCTCGGCCACCAGCGCGGCATCTGGGAAAGCGTCTACAACCACTATGCGAACCGCCTGGGCATCGCCACGCCCTACACCGCGCTGCAGGCCGCGCAGATGCGGCCCGAATCGGACGGCGGCAATGGCGACCAGCTCGGCTTCGGAACGCTCACCTACACACGCGATCCGATCGCGACGCCCGTGCGGCCGAGCGGGCTCACCGCGCGGGTGCATGGATCGCAGGTCGAGCTGTCGTGGTGGGGCTGCACGGGCGCGCTGAGCTACTCGGTCAAGCGCGCCACCGTGGCGGGCGGCCCGTACGCCACGGTGGCCACGGGCATCAGCGATACGCTGACCTTCACCGACAGCACTGTCGCGCCCGGCGTGGTGTACCACTATGCGGTGGTTGCGCTGACCGCGGCCGGAGAAGGCGACCCTTCCGACGAGGCCAGGGCTCCCATCAAGGCCGAACTGCTGTTGCAGCTCGGCTTCGGCGAGACGCAGAACGCGGCGGACTACGCGGACCTTCCCGTGGGCCTGCTGAAGAACGTGGCCGACTTCACCATCGCATGCCGGGTGCACCTGGACGAGATTGCGACCTGGTCGCGCGTCTTCGACTTCGGCTCCGGCGAGCGCCGCTACATGATGCTGACGCCGCGCAGCAACGCCGGCACGGTGCGCTATGCGATCTCTCCTGTCCACGGCTACAACATGCAGATGATCGAAGGCTCGTCGCCGCTGCCGACCGGCCGCTGGGTGCATGTGGCGGTGACCTTGTCCGGCACGCTCGGCACGCTGTACATCGATGGTGCGGTGGCCGGCAGCAATGCGCAGATGACCTTCGCGCCCTGCGAACTCGGAGAGACGACGCAGAACTTTCTCGGGCGTTCGCAGTATCCGAACGATCCGCCGCTGCGCGGGCGCCTCGACGATTTCCGCGTGTACCAGGGCGCGCTGAGCGCTGCGGAGATTTCGTTGCTGGCCTAGCGCCGGCGCGCAGGGGCCGGGTTCTGGTCCAGCGCTGGCCTCAGGCCGATTTGCCGAGGCTGCCATCGGACACCAGGTGGGCCAGGAACTCCTGCGCCGCCGGCGACAGTGCCGCCCGGTCGGCCACGCAGACCCAGAGCTGCCGGTGCGCCCAGTCGTCGTCCAGCGGGAGCACGATCAGGCCCATCCGTGCCTCGTAGTGGACCGCGATGCCGACCGGAACGATGGCCAGGCCCAGGCCTTCGCGCACCAGGTCGCATCGTGCCTCGGTATTCGACACCTGTGCGCGCACGCGCAGCGGGCGCGGCAGCGGCGCGCCGATCAGCTGCATGAACTCTTCCAGGCTGTGCCGCGGAAAGTAGCCCACGAAGTCGTAGTCGAGCGCGTCTTCCAGCCGCAGCCTTTCCCGCATGCACAGCGGATGGCCCACCGGCACGACGAGCCCGACGCGGTCCGTGCGATAGGGCAGCGACACCACGCCGGAGGCCGGATGCGCGGCGTGGTAGACGCCGATGTCCGCCTCGCCATTCGCCACGAGGCGGGGAATGTCGCAGCTGAAGGCCTCCATCAGGTCGACGCGCGTCTCGGGCGCACGGCGCGAGAAGCTGCTGATCTCCGAAGGCAGGAACTGCTGCACCGCGGACGAATTGGCCACCAGGCGCATCTTGGGCCCGCCGCTGGCCGAGCAGGCGCCGAGCGAAAGACTCTTCTCTTCGATGGAGGCCATGAGGATTTCGGGTGATGCGATGTCCGTGGCGCACTTCTCGGCCTGTTGCGGCGCCCCGCCCGGAAGAGCGCGCGGGAGGGCCGAACGCTAGACCGCGCCGTGCGCCTCCACGTAGAGCGCATAGAGCGAATGGCTGCTCGTCATGTAGAGGCGGTTGCGCTTGGGCCCGCCGAACTCGAGGTTCGCGCAGCGCTCTGGAAGACGGATGAAGCCGATCGGCTTGCCTTCGCGGTTGAAGATCTTCACGCCGTCCATCTCTTCGGATTTTCCGAGCGGCAAGTGGGCCTTCATGCCACCGCCCACGTCGGTGGGCTCGGGCGCGAAGGCGCCGCTGAAGCCCCATCCGCACCAGAGGTTGCCGTCGCGGTCGACGCGGAATCCGTCGAGCGCGCCGGGCCCGTCCGCGTCGATGAGCTTGGTCTTGTTCGACACGCTGGCGCCGTCGGCTGCAACGTCGTAGCTCCAGATGCTGCGGTTCGGCGTGCCTTTCCACTCGACCACGTAGAGCTTTTTCTCGTCCGGCGAGAACGCGAGCCCGTTCGGGTTCACGAGATCGGTGATGACGGCGCTGAGCTTGCCGTCCTTCGCGATGCGGTAGACGTTGGTGGTGGCCTGCTCGGGCATTGCCCTGGACCCTTCCCACTCGCCATTGATGCCGAAGGTCGGGTCGGTGAACCACACGGTGTCGTCGGACCTGACGACCACGTCGTTGGGCGCGTTGAGCCTCTTGCCCTCGTGGCTGTCGGCGAGCACGGTCATCCGGCCGTTCTTCTCGGTGCGCACCACGCGGCGCGTGACCGAATGCTCGCAGGTGACGAGGCGGCCCTGGCGATCGCGCGTATTGCCGTTGGCGTAGTTGGCGTTGTGCTTGTGCACCGTGAACTTGCCGGTCTTCTCGTCGTACTTCATGAGCCGGTTGTTCGGAATGTCGCTGCACAGCAGGTAGCCGCCCTCCGGAAAATAAACCGGGCCCTCCGCCCATCGCATGCCGCTGCCCAGCTGCTCGACGGTGCTGCTGTAGATGCGGTACTTGGCAAAGCTCGGGTCCAGGATCAGCACCGACGGGTCCGGGTAGCGCTGGTTGGGCTTGAAGTCGAAAGACTGCGCGCCGGCCAGCCCGGCGAAGGCGGCCAGTCCCGAGCCTGCGGCATTCGTCAGGAAGCGGCGGCGAGGCTTGAGGGTTGCGTTCTGCATCTGTAGATCTCCTTTTGTCGTTGTGGAAAACCGGCAGACGCCAATCTTACGTACCCGCCTCACGAAGTGATGACGCGCGGCGTTCGCACGGTGGCGCCGGGCGGCACCATCGTGCAGGCGGCCAAGGCCCTCGAGGCCAGCCGTGTGCGAGAGTCTGTCTTCGCTCGGGCGCTGTCTCAGGCGCCCTGGGCGTGGGGCTGGCCCGGCGCCCGGCGGCGAATCTCGCTGTGGAGCGCGCGTTGTCCGGCGGCCAGCGCGAGTTCATAGGTGTCCGCCGGATCGAAGGCGTCGCGAAGCACCTTGGGGTTCGCTCCGTTCGCATCCGTTTCGAGCAGGCGCCAGACAAATGAACCGAGGGCTGGCTCCTCGATGATGAGTTCGATGGGCTGTGTCATCCATGCAACTTGCATCAACCCGCGCCAAATGTATGTAGGCCGAATTCGAATGCTGCCGGCCCCGCGCCCGATGGGGGCGGTTCGTCAGCCGGGCTTCCTGCCTTCGCCTTCCGCTCTCAGCCGCAATGCATTCGTGATGACCGACGCCGAGCTCAGGCTCATCGCCAGCGCCGCGATCATCGGCGACAGCAGCCAGCCCGTGAACGGGAACAGCACGCCTGCGGCCAGGGGCACGCCGAGCGCGTTGTAGACGAACGCGAAGCCCAGGTTCTGCTTCATGTTGGCGATGGTCTTCTCGGAGACGATGCGCGCCTGCGCAATGCCGCGCAGGTCGCCCTTGACCAGCGTGACCTGGGCGCTGTTCATCGCCACGTCGGTGCCGGTGCCCATGGCCACGCCGACGTCCGCTTTGGCCAGTGCGGGTGCATCGTTGATGCCATCGCCGGCCATGGCGACGACGCGCCCTTCGCGCTGCAGTTTCTCGACCAGCGCCAGCTTGTCGGCCGGCTTGACTTCGCCATGCACCTCGTCGATGCCCAGCCTGGCGGCAACGGCGCGCGCCGTGGTGAGGCCGTCGCCCGTGGCCATGATCACGCGCATGCCCGATGCCTTGAGCGCCGCGAGCGCTTCCACGGTGGTGGCCTTGATGGGATCGGACACGGCAAGCAGGCCGGCAAGCTTGCCGTCGGCGGCCAGGAACATCACGCTGGCCCCTTCGGCGCGCAGCGCCTCGGCCTGCGGCCTGAGCGCGTCGACCGGCACGCCAAGCTGATCCATCAGCGCGGTGTTGCCGAGTGCCAGCCGCTGGCCGCCGACGCTGCCGCTCACGCCGATGCCGCTGCTGGACTCGAACTCGTCGGCCGCGGCCAGCGCGAGATCGCGCTCGCGTGCCGCGCGGACGATGGCATGCGCCAGCGGATGCTCGCTGCCCTGGTCCAGGCTTGCCGCGAGGCGCAGCACCTCGTCTTCGGTGAAGCCGGGCAGGGCCGCCGCGCGTTCGAAGCTCGGCCTGCCTTCGGTCAGCGTGCCCGTCTTGTCGACGATGAGCGTGTCGACCTTGCGGAAATTCTCGATGGCGGCCGCATCGCGGAACAGCACGCCCTGCGTGGCCGCCTTGCCGGTGGCCACCATGATCGACATCGGCGTGGCCAGGCCGAGCGCGCAGGGGCAGGCAATGATGAGCACCGCCACCGCATTGATGAGGCCGTGGGTCCAGCTCGGCGCCGGACCGAAGAACCCCCATGCGAAGAACGTCAGCACCGCAATGCCGATGACGGCCATCACGAAGTAGCCGGCCACCCGGTCGGCCATGCGCTGCATCGGCGCCCTGGAGCGCTGGGCCTGCACCACCATCTGCACGATGCTCGCGAGCACGGTCTGCGAACCGACCTTTTCCGACTGCATCACCAGCGCGCCGCTCGTGTTCAGCGTGGCGCCGATGAGCTTGTCGCCCACCCGCTTGGTCACGGGCAGCGGCTCGCCGGTGAGCATCGACTCGTCGACCGCGCTCGCGCCCTCGACCACCACGCCGTCCACCGGCACCTTTTCGCCGGGCCGCACGCGCAGCCTGTCGCCGACGTGCACGTGCGCGATCGGCACGTCTTCCTCGGCGCCGTTGGCACCGATGCGCCGCGCCGTCTTGGGCGCGAGGCCCAGCAGCGACTTGATGGCTGCCGAGGTCTGCGAGCGCGCCTTGAGCTCGAGGATCTGGCCGAGCAGCGTGAGCGAAATGATCACCGCAGCCGCCTCGAAGTACACCGCCACGCGGCCCATCGACATGAACGAATCGGGAAACACGCGGGGTGCCACCGTGGCCACCACGCTGTAGGCGAAGGCGGCCGAGGTGCCCAGGCCGATGAGCGTCCACATGTTGGGGCTGCGGTTTGCAACGGATTGCACGGCACGCTCGAAGAACGGCCATCCCGCCCAGAGCACGATCGGCGCCGAAAGAACCAGTTCGATCCAGCTCTGCGTGGCCATCTCGAACCACTGCAGGCGGTGCCCCGCCATCGCGAGCACGGTGACCGCGATGGTGAGCGGCAGCGTCCACACGAAGCGCCGCTTGAAGTCGCGCAGTTCGGGGTCTTCGCCCTCCTCGAGCGTCGGCATCACGGGTTCCAGCGTCATGCCGCACTTGGGACAGTTGCCCGGATGGTCCTGCCGGATCTCCGGATGCATGGGGCAGGTGTAGATGGTTCCGGCGGCCTCGACCGGCGCCTCGCCCACGGGCGCATGTGCGTGCGGCGCGTGGCGGCTTTCGAGATGCGGGTGCTCCGGCGGGCCGGAATGCGCGTGGTTCATTCGAACTCTCCAACGAGAAAACAAGAGAGGATGCGCGCCATGTGGAGCGCATGTCCAGTTTCCGCGTTGACACCGTGTCAAGGTCAAGGCCGGCGCGGTGGCCGGCCACTGGGCCTTCTCAGACGGCGGAGGTGGCGGCGGCAGGCGCGCTGCTGCCCGCACCCGGCGGCGCCGTGACGATCGAGGTGAGCGCCGGTTCGGCCGCGCGCAAGGACGCCAGGTCGGGGCGCGGGCGGCGCAGCTGCGCGTCGGCGGCGAATGCCTTTTCCATGGCGTGCGCCGCGCCCAGCACCTGGTGGTCGGCCCTGAAGGCACCCACGATCTGCAGCCCGAACGGCATGCCCGCATGGTCGAGGCCGCAGGGCAGCGACAGCGCCGGGTGCGTCGTCAGCGTGACGACGTAGGTCAGCGCCAGCCAGCGGTAGTAGTTCGCCTGCTTCTCGCCGTTGATGGTGTCCGCGTACAGCTGCGTCCACGGAAAGGGCGACACGGGCGTGGTGGGCGAGAGGATCAGGTCGTAGTCGGCGAAGGTGGCCTGGAAGCGCTTGATGAGCCGGGTCTGCTCGGCCTGGGCCCAGGCGCTGTCGAGCAGGCTCATCTGCGCGCCCATCTCGTAGTTGGCGCGGGAGTTGGGACCCAGGCTGGCGGGGTCGCGCTGGTAGGCGGCATGCATGCCGGCCACGAAGGCCTCGGCGCGCAGCACGTCGAAGCAGCGGTGCGCTTCGCCGAGGTCGAGCTCGACCTTGTCGCAGCGCTTGAACAGGTGCCGCATCGCGCCGATCTTGCTGCGCATGGTGGCGCGGATGCCGTCGTCCACCGCGCAGGTGCCGAAGTCCTCGGTCCACGCCACGCGCAGGTTGCTCAGGTCGATGCCGGCCGGCTTCAGGAAGCTGAGCGGATCGAGCGGATAGCTCAGCGGATCGCCCGCGTGCATGCCGGCGGAGGCGGCCATCTGCAGGCAGGCGTCTTCCACCGTGCGGCCCATCGGGCCCACGACCGAGATGGGCGTCCAGCCCAGCAGCTTTCGCACGCTCGGCACGATGCCCGGCGAGGGCCGGAAGCCCACCACGCCGCACTTGGCGGCCGGAATGCGCAGCGAGCCGCCGGTGTCGGAGCCGGTGCACACGGGCAGCATGTCGCAGGCCAGCGCGGCGGCCGAGCCGCCGGAGGAGCCGCCGGCATTCAGGTTCGGATCGAAGGGGTTGCCGGTGGCGCCCCACACCTCGTTGCGCGAGTTGGCGCCGGCACCCATTTCCGGAACGTTGGTCTTGCCCGCCACGATGGCGCCGGCCTTGCGAAGGCGGGCCACCAGCTCGATGTCTTCCTGCGGCACGTGGTCGCGGAAGATCGCGGAGCCCCAGGTGGTGAGAAGGCCTTCGGTGGGCTCGAGGTCCTTCACGCCGAGCGGCAGGCCGTGCAGCAGGCCCAGCGGATTGCCGCGCATGACGGCGCTTTCCGCCGCCCGGGCCTCGGCCCTCGCGCGCTCGAAGCAGGTGGCGGTCACGGCGTTGATGAAAGGGTTCACGCGTTCGATGCGCGCGATGCAGGCTTCGAGCAGCTCGACCGGCGAGACCGCCTTGCTGCCGATGAGCCGGCGCAGTTCGACGGCGGATTGTTCGATCAATTCGGTGTGGCTGCTCATGTCGCTTCGGGGGCGTTCATCAATCTGCGGTGATGTTGGCGCGCGCGGCAATGGCGCGCATCAGCGGCAATTCCTTGTTGATCAATTCGCTCACGGCGGCCGAATTGCTGTAGCCCGGCTCCAGGCCCTGGGCACTGAGCTTGGCGCGCGTGTCGGGATCGGCAATGGTCGCGGCCAGCGCCTTCTCGAGCTTGGCCTTCACCTCGGCCGGCAGGCCCTTCGGCGCGGCCAGGACCAGCCAGGTGTCGGTGCTGACCTCGGGGTAGCCGCTCTCGGCCATGGTGGGCACGTCGGGCAGCAGGGTCGAGCGCTTGGCCGTGGTCACCGCTATGGCCTTGATCTTGCCGCTCTTGAGCTGGGGAATGGCCGCGCTCACGGTGTCGACGCTGAACGGAACCTGCCCGCCCATCAGGTCGGTCATGGCCGGGGCGCTGCCCTTGTAGGGCACGTGCGTCATCTTGAGGCCGGCGGCATGCAGGATGGTCTCGCCGGCGAACTGAGAGGTGGTGCCGGTGCCGAAGGACGCGTACGAATACTTCCCGGGCGAGGCCTTCACGTAGTCGACGAACTGCTTGACGGTCTGCACCGGCACCTCGCTGTTCGCAAGCAGGATGAGGCCCACGCGCCCGGCCAGGCCGATCGGCTCGAAGCCCTTGACCGGGTCGTAGGGAAGGTTGGGACGGATGGCGGGATTCACGGTGAAAGTGGTGCCCGAACTGATCAGCAGCGTGTAGCCGTCGGGCGCCGCCTTGGAAACGTAGCTTGCGCCAATCACCGTGCCGGCGCCGCCGCGGTTCTCGATGACCACGGGCTGGCCGAGCTCCTTGCCCAGGCGCTGGGCGATCACGCGGCCGTTCACGTCGGTGGCGCCGCCGGGCGGAAAGGGAATCACGAGCGTGACCGGGCGCGACGGAAACCCGGTCTCCGCGGCCAGGGCGGCGAGCGGCGCCAGGCCGAGGCAGGACAACAGCACCATGCGGGCCAGTGCGGGGAGGCGTTTCATGAAGGACTCCTGGAGGAACAGAGCGGGGATGCAGGTTCATCCTAGGAGCCGCAACGCGCTGCCACAAGCGCAATGTTTAGAATTGTGGATTGCCGATTCGGCAATCGACCAACGCTCGTCGCCCCACTGCGACAAGGAAGAAACATGTCGCTTCACGCGCTGCAGGAGACCGCGGTCCGCTACTTCCTGGAGGTGGTCAGGACCGGTTCGGTGAAGGAGGCCGCGCTCAAGCTCAACGTGGCGCCTTCCGCCGTGAGCCGGCAGGTGGCGCGCCTGGAGCGCGAGCTCGACACCCTGCTGTTCGACCGGCACGCGCGCGGCATGGTGCCCAATGCGGCCGGCGAACTGCTGGCCGCGCATGCCAAGCGGGTGCAGCAGGACATCGAGCGCGTGGCCGGCGAGATCCAGGGCCTGCGCGGGCTGCGCAGCGGGCGGGTGCGCGTGGCGAGCACGGAGGGCTTTGCGTTCGACTTCCTGCCCACGCTGATCTCGCGCTTTCGCGCCAGGCACGAAGGCATCCGCTTTCATCTGGAGGTCTGCTCGCCCAGCGAGATTCCCGGGCGCATACGCGACGGCGAAGCGGACGTGGGCATCACCCTGAGCTCGGTGCCCGAGCCCGGCATCAGGATCGAGCTGCGTCATCCGAGCCCGATCCTCGCCGTGATGGCCAGCGACCATCCGCTGGCAGCGCAGCGGCAGCTCTCCCTGCGCCAGGTGGTGGCCTATCCGCTGGGCCTGCCGCCGCGGGACAGCTCCATCCGGCAGCTGCTCGACATCAGCTGCAGCAGGCAGGGGCTGCAGTACCTGCAGGCCATGTCGAGCAACCATGCGAATGCGCTGGTGAGCTTTGCGGCCGCGGGGGGCGGCACCATCGCCTTCTATGGCGAGCTGTCGATCCGCACGCAGCTGAAGTCGAAGGCCCTGGTGGCCATCCCGCTGAAGGACCGCGAAATGAACGAGCGCCACCTCGAAGTCGAAACGCTCGCGGGCCGGTCGTTGCCCGATGCAGGCAAGGCATTCGTGCGGTTTTTGACGGATGCCATCAAGGCTTCGGCCTGAGGGCGGCCGCTCGTGCGCTACACTCCGCGCCGCTTGCAGCCGGCCTCAGCCGCTGCGCCGTCATTGGCAACATGACGAGAACAAACCAAAGGAAATTTTCAAGTGAACCGTATCGAACTGGTCGAAAAGATCGCCACCGCCCACAACGTCAGCAAGGCTGAAGCCGCCCGCATCCTGGAAACCGTCACGGGCTCCATCGTCGCCGCAGTGAAGAAGGGCGACCCCGTGCAGCTCATCGGCTTCGGAACCTTCAAGCAAGTGGCGCGCGCTGCGCGCACCGGCTTCAACCCCCAGGCCGGCGCAAAGATCAAGATCGCCGCGCAGAAGGTGCCGAAGTTCGTGCCGGGCGCAGCATTCAAGGCTGCCATCGACCCCAAGGCTGCAAAGCGCAAGGCCGACAAGGCAGCCGCCAAGCCCGCAGCCAAGAAGGCAGCGCCGGCCAAGAAGGCCGCACCCGCCAAGAAGGCTGCCAAGAAGTAAATGGATCGCAGCCGCAAGGCTGCCTCCACGCAAAACGGCCTTCGGGCCGTTTTTTTTCCCGGGCGGGCTGTCAGGCCGGCGTGCCCAGCCGCTCGAGGATCAGGTCGTGCAGCGTCTGCGCCGCCACCGAGAGGCTTCCCTCCCGGCGCTGCACCAGGTAGATGGTGCGCGTGAGGCCGGGCAGCGGCAGCGGCCGCGTCACCAGCGTCTCGCGCTGGAAGTGGAAGAGCGTGAGTTCCGGCACCACGCTGATGCCGATGCCGGCCTCGACCAGCCCCATCACCGTGGCCAGATGCTCGACCTCGAACACCGCATTGAGCCGCAGCGGGTGCAGCGCCGCGTCGAGCGACTGGCGCACGCTGCTGTTGCGCGCCATCTGGATGAAAGGCCATGGCGCGAGCTGCCTTGCCGTGAGCCTGGCGGCGCTGGCGAGCGGATGGTCCTTGCGGCAGACCAGGTGAAAGCGGTCGTCGCAGAGCTTGCGCCCGCGCAGGTCGCTGGCCGCGGCGGCGCCGGCGCCCGTTGCCGCGAGCGCGAAGTCCGCCTGGTGGCTGCGCAGCTGGGCAATGCAGGCGTCCGAGAGCGCATCGTGCAGCTCGACCGTGATGCCGGGCCACGCCTGCATGAACTCCGCCAGGATGGCCGGCAGCCGGCCGGCGGCCAGGGAGGGCAGGGCCGCCACGCTCACGCGGCCCTTGCGCCGCTGGGCGTGGTCGGCCAGGTCGCCGATGGCGCCCTGCATGTCGTCCAGCAGCCGCCGCGCCGAGGGTTCGAACAGCCGGCCCTCTGGCGTGAGCTGCACGCTGCGCGTGTCGCGGTCGAACAGCCGGGCGCCGAGCGTTTCCTCGAGCGTGCGGATCAGCGCGCTGAAGGCGGGCTGCGACAAATGGCAGGTCTGTGCCGCGCGCGTGAAGTTGCACTGCTCGGCCAAGGCCGTGAACGCACGCAGTTGGCGGCTGGAAAGCTCGGGCGCTGGCATCGATCTGGAATCTGGATGAATGGGGCGGGAATTCGGCCCTGCGGATGGTATTCCTGTGCCCTGTACGCAACGTGCTTTCGCGATTCCGGGCGGTTGGCGCCAGAAACGGCATTTTTGTAAAAAATTTGTGACTTAAGGCCCAATTCGGCATCATGATCCGGGCCATGAGGTCCGGCGAAGAATCTTCTGCTTGGCAACGCGTGCTCTGGACGCACGTTGCCGTTCTTTTTCTTGCTTTCGCTGCAACGAACAGCAAGGCTCAGCAGCCGCCGCCGTCCGCGCAGGGGCTGCGGATCGTGGGCGGGCTGGCGAGCGTGAACCAGTACACGCTGCATGAGGAGCGTTTCTGGAGCCAGGACCTGCGCCGCCTGAGCGGGGGCAAGTACAGCGCGAGCATCGTGCCGTTCAACCAGGCCGGCGTGCCCGGGCAGGAAATGCTCAATCTCATGCGGCTGGGGGTGATTCCGTTCGGCACCGCGCTGCTGAGCCAGGTCAGCAACGAGTATCCGGAACTGGGCACGCCCGACATCGCCGGTCTGAACCCCGATATGCCCACGATGCGGCGGGTGGTCGCGGCCTTCCGGCCCTACCTCGAGAAGACGCTGCGCGAACGCCATGGCGTCGAGCTTCTCGCGGTGTATGTGTACCCCGCCCAGGTGATCTTCTGCAAGCAGGCCGTGACGCGGCTTTCGGACCTGGCGGGCCGGCGCGTTCGCGTTTCGGGCAGCAGCCAGGCCGACTTCATCCGCGCGCTCAACGGCGTACCCGTTTTCACCGAATTTGCGGAGCTCATGGCCAACATGAATTCGGAGAACACCGAATGCGCCATCACCGGCGCGATGTCCGGCAACACGCTGGGCCTGCACAGGGTGACGAATTCGCTCTACACCATGCCCATCAGCTGGGGCCTGGCCGTCTTCGGCGCCAACACGGATGCCTGGAACGCCCTCCCTGCGGACCTGAAGACCCTGTTGAAAGCCGAGCTGCCGAAACTCGAAGCCGCGGTCTGGAACGAGTCGGAGCGCGACACCGGCAACGGCATTGCGTGCAACACGGGCGCCGCAACCTGCATGAAGGGCACCAAAGGCGCGATGGTCGAGGCGCGCCCCTCCGCGGATGACGAACGGCGCAGACGCGAGATTTTCGCCACGAGCGTGCTGACCCGGTGGGTGCAGCGCTGCGGGGCCGTGTGCGCAGAGGTCTGGGACCAGACCGTCGGTCCCATCGCGGGGATCAAGGCTCCTGTCGGGCAGTGACCAAGCCGCTGCCCAGCCGCATCACCGGCTTCGTCTATGGCGTTGCGGCGCTGTTTCTCGTGGCCGTGCTCGCCATTGCCGGCTTGATGGCCTGGCAGATGCGCCAAAAGGAGATGGCCGACAGCGAGGCCCAGGCCGTGCGGTTCATCGGCACCTCGGAGGCTGCGCTCAACCGCAGCCTGCTTGGGGTGAACACGCTGCTGGCGGGCCTGGGGCAGTTTCTGCGCAAATCCAGCGAAGACAGCATCGCAGGCGACATTGCGCTGGCCGAGACCGCGCAATTGATCGAAACCAGCATTCGCCAGAGCCTGCTGGCGCGGTACGTCGCGTTCCTGACCCCGGAGGGCAAGGTGGTCGGGTCGTCCGACCGGCGGGGAGCAAAGCTGGCGGTGCAGCTGCCCAAAGGATTCCTGCAGGAGGTTCTGGGCCGCCCCGGATCCGTGATGTCGATCAGCGCGCCCTCGATCAGCCCGGCAACTTCTCAGCAGGTGCTGTACCTCGCGCACGTACTCACGCTCGCGGACGGCGGCAAGCTTGTCGCGGTGGCCGAAGTGCAGGTCTCGATGCTCACCACGATCCTTGCGCAAGGGGCCAACATCAAGGGGCTCGAAGTCACGCTGGAGCGCGAGGCCGGGCTGCTGCTGGCCAGCATGCCGCCGCGCGACGACCTTGCCGGGCGCATCCTCAGCCCCCCCTTGACCGACCATGCGGACGGACGTCCCCGGCACATGCTTTCACGGCTCAGCGGCGCTCCCGCCATCGTCGTTGCCCGGCCCACGCTGCATCGAAGCCTGCTGATCGTCGCGAGCATTCCGATCGAGTCCGCCCTCGCGGATTGGCGCAGGGACTGCAATGTCATTGCGGCTGCGGCCCTGGCCTTCGCGCTGATGATCCTCGCCGTCGCCTATTTCGCCCTTGCGCAGCTGCGGCGGCAGTGGCGCGCGCGCGCGGAACTGCTGCGCTCCAAGGCCACGCTGGACCAGGCGCTCGAATCCATGGTGGATGGCTTCGTGCTGCTCGACCCCAATGACCGCGTCGTCACCTGGAACCGCCAGTTCGTGGATTTCTTTCCCTGGGCAGGGCCGTTGCTTGCCCCGTTGGTGCCGTTCCAGCGCATCGCGGAGCTGAACGCGCGCCACCTGCTGACGCAGAACGAGCAGGAGATCACGCTGCTGAACGGCCAGGTGATCGTTGCGGTGAACAGTCCCACGCCGGACGGCGGCCTGGTGTGCGTCTACCGCGACGTGACCGAGAAGAAGCGCCACATCGCGGACATCCTCGAAGGCAAGGCGCAGCTGCAGGCCACGCTGGACGCCCTGCCCGACGTGCTGATGGACGCCGGCATCGATGGCCGGTGCTACAGCTTCCATTCGCCGCGCCGCCCCGGCCCGCGTTCAAGGTGCGGGAGCCCGTGGGCAAGCGGATGTCGGACCTGCTGCCGGCGAATGCCGCTGCCGAGGTGATGGTGGCGCTGCGCGACGCCTTCGAAACAGGGTTTTCCGCCGGGCGGCAATTCGAGATCAGAACCGCCAAGGGTGCCACGTGGTTCGAGATTTCCGTCTCCCGCAAGGTGATCGGCGAAGGCGCCGCCGCGCGGTTCATCGTCATCCTGCGCGACATCACCGAGAGCAAGCTGGCCGCCCGCGAGATCGAGCATCTGGCCTTCTACGACACCCTGACCGGCCTGCCCAACCGCCGGCTGCTGCTGCATCGACTGCAAGCCACCATCGACTCGAACGTCCGCCGCTCGCGCCATGGCGCGCTGCTGTTCATGGACCTGGACGATTTCAAGACGCTCAACGATGCGCTCGGACACGCCACGGGCGATGCGCTGTTGAAGCAGGTGGCCTTCCGGCTCCAGGACAGCCTGAAGGACGGCGGCACGGTCGCCCGGCTCGGAGGCGACGAATTCGTGATGCTGCTCGACAACCTCAGCGACGACCCCGGCGTTGCCGCGATGCAGGCCAACGCCGCCGGCGAGGCCATCCTCGCGGCGCTGAACGGGTCTTTCCAGCTCGCCGACCACCAGTACCACAGCACCTGCAGCATTGGCGCCGTGGTGTTCAGCGGCACGCATCAGTCGCTGGAGGATCTGCTGAAGCAGGCGGACATCGCCATGTTCTACGCCAAGTCCGCAGGCGGCGACGCGCTGCGCTTTTTCGAGGCCTCGATGCAGACCGCCATCACCGCCCGCGCGACGCTGGAGAGCGAACTCCACGCGGCGCTGGCAGGCGGGCAGTTCGTGCTGCACTACCAGTCCCAGGTGACGTCGGAAGGGCACATCGTGGGCGCCGAGGTGTTGATCCGCTGGCAGCACCCGGTGCGGGGATTGGTGCAGCCCGGGGGCTTCATCGAGCTGGCGGAAGAAACCGGGCTGATCGTGCCGATCGGCATGTGGGTGCTGGAGACGGCCTGCATCCAGCTCGAGCGCTGGAGCCATGATCCGAGGCGCCGGCACCTGCGGCTGGCGGTCAACGTCAGCGCGCGCCAGTTCCGCACCGACGATTTCGTGGACCGCGTGCGCGACGTGCTCCAAAGAACCGGCGCGGACCCGACGCGGCTGGAGCTCGAGCTCACGGAAAGCCTGCTGCAGGACAAGGTGAGCGAAACGATCGACAAGATGCAGTCGCTCGCGACCCTGGGCGTGCGCTTTTCGATGGACGACTTCGGCACCGGCTTCTCGTCGCTTTCCTACATGACCCAGCTGCCGCTGAACCAGATCAAGGTCGACAAGTTCTTCGTGCAGAGCATCGGCATCGATCCGAAGGTCGAGCTGATCATCCAGGCCATCATCGGAATGGCCCGCAACCTCGACCTCGAGATCGTGGCGGAGGGGGTCGAAACCCAGCCGCAGTTCGAATTTCTCCAGGCGCACGGCGCAATGCTGTGCCAGGGCTATCTGTTCAGCAGGCCGGTGCCGCTCGACCAGTTCGACGCGCAACTGGATGTCGAGATGGCGAACTGAACGCGCGCTGCGCTCATCAAGCGACTGCGATGCGCCTCCCATTCCCCATCCTGCCCCGCCTGAGCCTGCGCGCCCGCCTGTCCGCCGGCGTGCTGGCGATCGTCTTCCTGACGACGATGGGCATCACCGCCGCAGCGCTCTATTTCGTGAAGCGCAACATGCAGGCGGCCATTGCCAGCGAGGAGTTCGAGCGGATCTCGGCCATCGCCGACGCGATGGACCAGAAGTTCCTGAGCCGGCGCACCTTGCTCAAGACCTTCGGCGACGGTGTCGAGAGCCGCAATCTGGCTGGCGCCGAAGGACTGCAGGACCTGCTCATGCAGCATGAGTCGCTCAGGGAGGCGTTCGACAACGTGGCCTTCACCGGCATGGACGGCGAGCTCGTGGCCAACCTCAACGGCACGCAGCCGATCGGCAAGGTCAACATCAAGGACCGCGAGTACTTCCAGCGCACGGTCGCCGCCCGGGCGGGCATCATCTCGAAGCCATTCCGCAACCGCGTCAGCGGGCTGGCGCAAATCGCCATGACCGAACCCGTGCTCGATCGCGGCGGCAACGTCGCCTATGTCATTTCGGCCTTCGTCAACCTCAAGGAACAGAACTTCCTGGGCGAGCTTTCCAACGTGAAGTTCGGCAAGAGCGGGTACATGTTCATCGCGAACACGGACGGCATCGTCATCGACCATCCCGACAAGTCCCGGCTTCTTCAGCGCGCGGACGCCGGCGGGGGCCGGAACGCCGCCACCGAGCGCGCCATCGCAGGCTTCGAGGGCACGATGGAGGCCGTCGATCGCGCAGGCGTCCATGGCCTCTATGCCTTCAAGCGCATCCGCCAGACCAACTGGGTGCTGGGTGCGATGTATCCGCGGGACGAAGCCTTTGCCCGGATCGAGCAGGTCGAGCGCTACGCCTGGGCCGGTGCACTCCTGCTGACGCTGCTGGCCGGGGGGCTGGCCTTCATGACCGCGCGGGCGCAGCTCGCACCCTTGTCGCGCCTGCGCGAGCACATGCAGGTTTCGCGCGCCGCCACCGCCTACGCGCCCATGCGGGAGGCGCCGCCGGACGACGAGGTCGGCGATCTCTCGCGAACCTTCGACCTGCTGATGATGGAGCGGCAGGCCGCGAACGAGAAGCTGGCCGCCAGCGAGAGATTCCTGCGCGACGTGACCGACAACCTGCCGGCGGTGGTTGCGTACTTCGACAGCGACCAGCGCTGCCTTTTCGCGAACAAGGCCGGGCTCGGCATGCGCGGCAGAACCCCGGCCGACATCGGGCGCATGACCATGCGGGAGTCGCTGCCCGACCACGTCTACCAGCAGCTCGTGCCGGGCATTGCCAAGGTGCTCGCGGGAACGCCAACCCGGACCGAAGGCACCTACGAGCGCAACGGCAAGCAAGGCTTCTTCGAGTGCCATCTTGCGCCCGACATCCGCGACGGCGGCGTATTGGCCGGCTACTACGTGATGACCTTCGACGTGAGCAAGCGCAAGCAGGCCGAAATGCACAGCGCCGGAAGCGAGCGGCGCCTGCGCGGGTTGACCGACAACGTGCCGGCGCTTCTTGCCGAGGTGGATCTCGAGGAGCGCGTGGTCTTCTGCAACGGCAAATACCAGGCCTGGCTCGGGGTCTCGCCGGACGCGATGACGAACCGGCCCATCCACGAGGCCCTCGGCGAGGCGCACTACGAAATCCGCAAACCGCTCCTGGCGCGAGCATTCGCGGGCGAGGTGGTCTCCTTCGAGCAGACCGCCAGCCTGCTGATCGGCGAGCGGACCTTGCAGACGACCTATCTGCCCCAGAGGAACGCAGAAGGCGCGGTCACCGGGCTGTACATCCTGTCGAACGACGTCACCGAGCTCAAGCAAAAGCAGGTGAAGCTGGATGCCCTCGCGCGCGAGGACGCGCTCACCGGCCTGCCCAACCGCCGGTCGTTCGAGGAACACGCGCGCGACGCCATGGCCAGGTCCCGGCGTGCCGGACTTCCGGTCTGCCTGCTGTTCCTGGACATCGACTACTTCAAGTCGATCAATGATTCGCTGGGCCATGCGGCGGGCGATGCAGTGCTCAGGGAGTTCGGCCGCCGGCTCAAGGAGAGCGTGCGCGAAACCGACATGGCGGCGCGCTACGCCGGCGACGAGTTCGTGATCCTTCTCGAAGGCGTCACCGGCGCCGCCGAGGCCCAGGTGGTCGCCGGCAAGGTGCTGGCCGCCATGCGGCCGGCTTTCCATCTGGCCAGCCGCACGCTGCAGGCCACCACCAGCATCGGCGTTGCGATCTCGGAGGAGGACGAGGATCTTTCGTCCCTGTTCGTGCGGGCCGACACGGCGCTCTATGCGGCCAAGAAAGAGGGAAAGAACCGGTTCATGATGGCGGCGCCCAGGCCCGCAAACCCGGGCGGTGCGTCATGGCCGCGCGAAAAGCCTTCCAGCGCCTGAGGCCCGCAGCACCGCGCGTGCGGTGCGCAATCTGGACCTTGTCCTACGCCAAAAGCAACCATTGCCGGCCTAAATTGGCACCATCGTTTCACGGCGGGCACACAACACGCTATGGCATCGATCCCGCGGCGACTGAAGGGAAAAAGAGCAATGGCAGATCACGGCGCGGGGAGGGCACCCCTGAACCAACGCACTCTGACCGACGCCGATTTCCGGCTGATGGTCGATGCGGTCACCGACTACGCCATCATCGTCCTGGATCCTGGCGGCATCGTCATCAGCTGGAACGAGGGCGCTCGAAGGCTCAATGGCTACGACGCCCCGGAAGTCCTCGGGCGGCACTTCTCTCTTTTCTATCCGAGCGAACTGCTGGAGCAGAACCGGCCGGAACACGAACTCGAAACGGCGCGCCGGGAGGGGCGCCTGGCGGAAGAGGGCTGGCGCCTGCGCAGCGACGGCACCCGCTTCTGGGCCAGTGTCGTCATCACGCGGATCACCGGCGCCAGCGGAGAAGTCCGCGGCTTTTCGATCATCACCAGGGATCGCAGCGAGCACCGCCGCCAGCACGAGATGCTGCGCATGAGCGAAGAGCGCTTCCGGCTGCTGGTGGAGGGTGTGAAGGACTATGCGATCTTCATGCTCGACCCGGGCGGCCACATCGTGAGCTGGAATCTCGGCGCGCAGAAGAACAAGGGCTACGAGGCTTCCGAGATCATCGGACAGCATTTCTCCAGGTTCTATCCGGCGGAGGTTGCCGCCGCAGGCTGGCCGGAGCAGGAGCTGCGCAACGCGCTGCGGGACGGACGCTTCGAGGACGAAGGCTGGCGCATCCGCAAGGACGGCAGCCGGTTCTGGGCCAGCGTGGTGATCACCGCGCTGCACGATGCCTCCGGCAGGCACCGCGGATTCGCCAAGGTCACGCGCGACCTCACGGAGCGCCGCCGCGTGACCGCGCTGGAGGACGAAGGGCGCCGCGTGACGAACTTCCTTGCGATGCTCGGGCACGAGCTGCGCAATCCGCTGGCGCCCATCTCGAACGCGCTGGAGCTCCTCAAGCGCGAGACATCGGAATCGGCCGTGCTCGTGCACACCCGCGACATCATCGGCCGGCAGCTGCGGCAGATGACGAGGCTGGTGGACGACCTGCTCGACGTGGGCCGCATCACGAGCGGCAAGATCCATCTCGAGAACAAGCCGGTTTGCCTGCGCGACGCCATCGCCGAGGCCATCGAGGCGGTGCGCCCGCTGATCGAGAGCAAGTCGCAGGCACTGCACCTCCAGACGCAGGACGCGGACCCCTGGATCGCCGGGGACAGCGCGCGGGTCATCCAGATCGTCAGCAACCTGATCCACAACGCCGCAAAGTTCACCGGGAACGGCGGCAACATCCACGTGTCGCTCTCGCGAAGCGCAACGGATGCGGACATCAGCGTGCGCGACGACGGGCCCGGCATACCGCCGCAGGACCTGCAGCGGATCTTCGACCTGTTCGTGCAGGGCGAGCAGAACATGGCAAGGACGCAGGGCGGGCTGGGCCTGGGGCTCTGCCTGGTGCAGCAGCTGACGACGCTGCACGGAGGACGCGTCAGCGCGTTCAGCACCGGCAGGCCGGGCGAGGGCAGCGAATTCGTGGTGCAGTTCCCGACCACCCAGGCGCCGGTCTCCATGCTGGAGGCGCAGCCGCGGCCGGTGGGCGAGCAGCGCGTGCTGGTGGTGGACGACAACGTGGATGCGGCCGAGACCATGGCGCTGCTGCTGGAGGCGCTGGGCTACAAGTCCAGCATCGCGCATGGCGGATTGGCCGCCATCGAGGCAGTGAGGGCGCAAGACCCGGATGTGGTGCTGCTGGACATCGGCCTGCCCGACCTGAGCGGCCATGAAGTCGCCCGGCGCCTGCGCTCCGAGATGATCAACCCGCCGCCGCTGATTGCCGTCACCGGCTACGGGCAGGCGAGCGACAGGGAAACCAGCCTCGAGGCGGGCTTCCGGGCCCACCTGACGAAGCCGGTCGACGTCGACAAGCTTTCGGCCTTGCTCGAACGCCTGCTGGAGCCGCCTCGCTTCAAGGCGGCGTAGAGCCGGTCAAGGCTGGATCGGGTGCGGCGGCTCCACCGGCAGCGCGCGCTTGTGGGCGCTCTTGCGATGCGTGGCAAGAATGATCTCGCGCGCCGCGGCGGCCACCGGCTTGCCTTCGAGGAAATCGTCGATCTGCTCGTAGCTGACGCCGAAGGCGTCCTCGTCGGGCTTGCCCGGCACCAGCGATTCGAGGTCCGCCGTGGGCACCTTGAACACCAGCTCGTCGGGCGCGCCGAGCCGCTGCGCGAGTGCGCGCACGCGGCGCTTGTTGAGGCCGGTGAGCGGCGTCACGTCGGCCGCGCCGTCGCCGAACTTGGTGAAGAAACCCATCAGCGCCTCGGCCGCATGGTCGGTGCCGATGACGATCCCGTCATGCGCGCCGGCCACCGCGAACTGCGCAATCATGCGCTGGCGCGCCTTGATGTTGCCGAGCACGAAGTCTTCGTGCGCCGCGTCGCGAAAGGCCAGGTCGCCGGTCTTCAGCGCCGCGAGCATGCCGTCGGCCGCCGGCCGGATGTCGACGGTGAGGACGCGGTCCGGCCTCATCAGCGCGAGCGAGGCCTGCGCCTCGGCTTCGTCCTTCTGCACGCCGTAGGGCAGGCGCATTGCGATGAAGGTGGCGCCGTAGCCTTGCGCGCGCAGCTTTTCGACGGCGCGCTGCGCCAGGCAGCCGGCGGTCAGCGAATCGACGCCGCCGCTGATGCCGAGCACCAGCGCCTTGAGGCCGGTGCTGCGCAGGTAGTCCGCGAGAAAGCCGGTGCGCCGCTCGATCTCCGCGGCAGCATCGAAGACGGGCGCGACATGCAGCGCCGCGATGATCTCGCGCTGCGTGGCGTCGACGGGAGAAAGGTCCTGGATCATGGTGTGGCTTGGCAGGTCAGAAGTCCACCAGGCTCAGGCCGATGCTGAGCACGGTGCGCTTGCGGTTGTAGTCCACCAGCGTGTCGCCGTAGCCATGGAACAGCTGCGTATGGAAGCGCAGGTTGCTCTTGGTCGAATCGCCGATGGTCTTCAGCCACTCGAGACGGATCGACCCGCGGCCGCTTTCGCGCAGGTTGTTGCGCACCGTGACGCCCAGGGTGTTGTCGCGGTTGAAGTTCCAGCGGCCCGTGACTTCGGCGCGGCCGATGTAGTTGGAGATGTCGGGGTTGTCGTCCTTCGCGGCTTCTTCCGAAACCCGTTGCCAGATGCGCCCGGTGAGGCTGAAGCGGTCGCCGAGTTCGGCGCCGCCCATCAGGTAGACGCGGTTCCAGCTGCGTGACAGCGGCAGGCTCTGGCCGTTCGACTGGTGCACCAGGCCCACGCCCGCATAGCGCCAGCGCCAGCCGCCGGGCAGGTTGAAGTCGAGCGGATAGACATACATCAGCTCGGGCTCGTGGTCGGTGGTGCGGAATGGCCGCGAGATCGAGCCGTTGAACAGCTGCCAGGTCGACTGCTGCGAGTACGCGAACCACAGCGAGTCCTTCTTGGCTGGCTCGTTCTGCGTGAGCAGGCCCTGGGCGACCTTGGTGCGCACCGACAGGCCGATGCGCATTTCGTTCGCCTGGTAGGCCACGGGGGTTCCGGTGTGGCCTTCGGCCGGCGAGGTGGGCGTGTCGGGCTTGCTGGTGGCGGCCGAGGCCGACACGTTGAGCGGCCGATAGCCGCGGAACCCGAAGGTGCCGCAATCGGTGCCGTTCTCGAGCTCCCAGAAGCGAGACAGCGCCGAGTACTGGCGGTCGCGGCAGCCTTCGTTGGTGTCGACCGAGATCACGCGCGTGGCCGGTATCGAGGCGTCCACCGGCGGCGCCGGCTGCGTGTTGGCCAGCACCGGCGGCGCCACGGGCACCGAGACCGAAGGCAGCGTCTGCTGCTGCGCCCAGCGGTCGAAGCAGGCCAGGCGCGCTTCGTTGCTGTTGCCGAGTGCGGCGCATTGCTGCCACGTCAGCTGTGCGTCGGCCAGCGGACTGCGTGGCTGGTCGACGGCCTGCGCATGCGCGGTGGCGGCGCCGCCGAGGCAGGCCGCGAGGGTCGCCAGCCCGGAGAAGATGGCGTGTTTTCGTTGGGTCATTGGTTTCCTTGCGTTCCCCCCGTCTTGTTCAGCACGAACGGATGCGTGCTTTCGTCCGCGGCGTTGCGCCACGTGCCCCTGAATTCCCGGCCGCAGGAGCCGGGTTGCAGGGTGCCGGCCCAGACGCCGCTGATCGCGCGGCCGTCCAGCGATTCGTCGATGGAAAGGGCGCCTTCATCGTCGACGTCGCCCGCGAGCTGCGCCACCGAAGGCTGGGCGCTGCCGCCGGCGGCGTGGCGCGTGATGGTGCCGCGCACGCCGGCGTATTCGGGGTGCCTGCCGAGCTGCACCGTGGCCACGGCGGCAGAGCCGTCGAAGCGCGCCTCCCAGCGTCCGTAGAGCGACTGCAGCGGCAGCTCGCGCGCATCGGCGGGGCAGTCGGCGCCATTGCCGCCCTGTGTTGCCGTGGCGCAGCCCGTGGCGGCCAGAAGAGCGGCAAGGAAGGCGGGCAGCAGCCTCTTCATGGCGCCGCCGCGGCCGCGGCCTTGGCGGCCGCGCTGTCCTGCGCCTTTTGCGCGAACTCGGCGCGCAGCGCCTTGAGTTTCTCGCGCGGGTCTTCCCGGGTGGTGGTCTTGTCCAGGGCCATCTCGGCGATGAAGCGGCTCGGCACGCAGGGCACCATCTCGCGGCCCTGCTTGCGCTTCTTGGTCCAGCTCACGGCCAGGCTGCGCTGCGCGCGCGTGATGCCCACGTACATGAGGCGGCGCTCTTCCTGCAGCCGCTGCAGCGTCTCGTCGCTGACCTTCAGCTGCCGGCCGTTGTCGTCTTCGAGCTTGAAGGGCAGTAGGCCCTCGGTCACGCCGATCAGCATCACGTGCGGCCATTCGAGGCCCTTGGAGGCATGCAGCGTCGACAGCGTGACCACGTTCTGGTCCTGCTCGCGCTCGCTGATGGTCGACAGCAGCGAGATGGTCTGCGCCACCTCGAGCAGGCTCTTGCGCTCGGTCTCGATGTTGCTGTCGGCGCCCGAGGCATCGTCGATGGCTCCGCCCGCACGCAGCGACATCCAGTCGACGAACTCCATCACGTTGGTCCAGCGCGCGGCCGCGGCCTGTTCGCTGTCCTCGCCGTCGTAGAGATGCTTCTCGTAGTCGATCTCCTTCAGCCAGTCGAGCATGAAGGTGCGCGAATCCTCGGCGCCCATGGTGCGGCGCGCGCGGTATTCGAGGTCGTTGATGTAGCGGCCGAACTCGTGGATGCCTTCGAGCGTGCGCTTGGGCATCACGCTCGGCAGCGACGGGCTGAAGAGCGCCTCGAACAGGCTCAGCTTGTACTGGCTGGCGAAGGTGCCCAGGCTCGCGAGCGTGGTGTGGCCGATGCCGCGCTTGGGCGTGGTGATGGCGCGCAGGAACGCCGGGTCGTCGTCGTTGTTGACCCAGAGGCGGAACCAGCCGCACAGGTCCTTGATCTCGGCGCGGTCGAAGAAGCTCTGGCCGCCCGACACCTTGTAGGGGATCTGCGCCTTGCGCAATGCCTGCTCGAACACGCGCGCCTGGTGGTTGGCGCGGTAAAGGATGGCGAAGTCGCGGAACTCCTTGTACTGCTTGCCCTGCGTTCCCTGGGTCATGGCATCGCCCGCGCGCAGGCTGACGATGCGCGCCACCGCGCGCTCGGCCTCGTGCGCCTCGGAGTCGGCATCGACCACGCGCACCGGCTCGCCTTCGCCGAGCTCGGAGAACAGCGTCTTCGGAAACAGCTTGGGGTTGGGGCCGATCACGTTGTTGGCCGCGCGCAGGATCGCGCTCGTCGAACGGTAGTTCTGTTCGAGCTTGATGACCTTCAGGGCCGGATAGTCGACCGGCAGCTTGCGCAGGTTGTCCAGCGTGGCGCCGCGCCAGCCGTAGATCGACTGGTCGTCGTCGCCCACCGCGGTGAAGCGCCCGCGTTCGCCGGCCAGTGCCTTCAGCACCTCGTATTGCGTGGCGTTGGTGTCCTGGTACTCGTCCACCAGGATGTGGCCCAGCGCGGCCTGCCACTTGGCGCGCACCTCGTCGAAGTCGCGCAGCAGCTTGAGCGGCATGCCGATGAGGTCGTCGAAGTCGACGCTCTGGTAGGCCGTGAGCCGCTCTTCGTAGCGCGCCATGATGCGCGCGGTGATGCGCTCGTTGTCGTCCGCGGCGGCCGCCTCGGCCTGCGCGGCGTTCAGGCCCATGTTCTTCCACTTGCTGATGGTCCACTGCCAGATGCGCGCGGTGGCGGTGTCGGTGGTGCCGCCCGCGTCCTTCAGGATCTTGGTGACGTCGTCGCTGTCGAGGATGCTGAAGGCCGGCTTCAGGCCCAGCACGGCGCCGTCTTCGCGCATCATGCGCACGCCCAGCGCGTGAAAGGTGCAGATCACCACATGCTTCGCCTCGCGCCCGATCAGCCCCTTGGCGCGCTCGCGCATTTCGCTGGCGGCCTTGTTGGTGAAGGTGATGGCCGCAATGCGCTTGGGCTCGAGTCCGGCCTGGATCAGCCGGCCGATCTTGTGCGTGATGACGCGCGTCTTGCCCGAGCCCGCGCCCGCCAGCACGAGGCAGGGGCCGTGCAGGTAATTGACCGCTTCTTGCTGCGCGAGATTGAGACCGGAAGACATGGGGAGTGGGAACGGAAAGCCGCGGAGGAACGGCAGGCGCAAAGCGCGCAATGATACGGGGCGCAGCTTTCCGGAGATGCCGCGGGAGTTCACGATGCGAGACGCAACGACAATGGGGCCGTGCTGCCCGTATTTCTCGTAACCTTTCCTTTCTTCGTCTTGATCGCGGCCGGCTATGGCGCCGCGCGCGCCCGCGTCCTGCCGCTCGATGCGATTCCCGGCCTCAATACCTTCGTGCTGTATTTCGCATTGCCTTGCATGTTGTTGCGATTTGGCGCCGGTACGCCGATCGGCCAGCTGCTCGATGGCAGCGTGGCGCTGGTCTGGGGCTTGAGCGCGCTGGCCGTGGTGGCGGGCGTGGTCGTCTTCACCCGCAACGAGCGCATCGGCTGGAACGACGGTGCCTTCGGCGCGCTGGTGGCGGCCTTCCCGAACACCGGCTTCATGGGCGTGCCGCTGCTGGTGGCGCTGCTGGGCGCGCAGGCCGCCGGGCCGATGATCATCACCATCGCCTTCGACCTGGTCGTGACCTCGTCGCTGTGCATTGCGCTGTCGCGCCTCGACGGCGTCGGCGGCGGTGCCGCGCATCATGGGCCGCGGCAGGCGGCGCGCCAGGCGCTGCGCGGCGTGCTGGTCAATCCGATGCCGTGGTCGATCCTGCTGGGCGTGCTGCTGTCGGCGGCCCGCTGGCGCCTGCCGGGGCCGGTGGAGCGCACCATCGCCATGCTGGCCGATGCGGCTTCGCCGGTGGCGCTCTTCACCATCGGCGCGGTGCTGGCGCGTTCGGCGCTGCTCGCGCGCGAGCACGGCGCCAGTGCCGCGGTGGCAGCCGCCATGGGCACGAAGTCGGCGGTGCCGCCCAAGGCCCCGCTGGCCGATGTGCTGCCGGTGGTGGCCGTCAAGCTGCTGGTGCATCCGGTGCTGGTCTGGGCGCTGGGGCAGGGCGCCATCGCCCTCGGCCTGCCGCTCTCATCTTCGGCATTGATGGTGATCGTGCTGGTGGCGGCGCTGCCGAGCGCCAGCAACGTTTCGATGCTGGCCGAGCGCTTCGGTGCCGACAACGGCCGCATCGCACGCATCATCCTGTGGACGACGGTGGCGACTTTCTTCAGCTTTCCGTTCGCGGTCGGGGTGCTGCGCTGAGCGGCATCAGGGCGTCAGCACGCCGAGCTTGAACGGATCGGCGTCGGGCAGGCGCTCGCATTTGGAGAAGTCGCGACCCTGGGAGCCGTCGCAATAGAACGCGTTGTAGATGCGGCCGAAGAGCGTCGGGCTGGCCGTGAAGAGCACGCCGTGCTCGGGCTGCCAGTTGTCTCTGGCCGTTCCAGAGGGGCGGGTTTCCGTGGCCCGGATGGGCGCGGCCGCCGCGATGGGCGTGAATTCCGCCAGCGTCTTGTGGGCTTCCTCGCCGCGCCAGCGCACCGCCAGCTCGGCCGCCGTGGGCCTTGCCGCCACCGGCAGCAGCACGCCGTTCACCTGCAGGCCGTAGCCGAAGCGATGTGCCTTGCCGGCCAGGAAGGCATAGGCGCAGGCGGCCATGCACTGGCCGCGGATCTCGGTATCCACGCCGCTGGCGCGGATGGCGTTGGCGTAGGCGCCCGCCGCTTCGGCGGTGCCGCCGAACGAGTCCTCGAACACCACGGTGCGCACGGTGCCCTTGCCCAGGTGATCGGTGAAGGTCTTGATTGCGCTGCCGTCGAGCATGCCCGACACCAGGAGCCGGCTGCCCTGCAGGTCGAGTTCGGCCGCCGGGCATGCGAGGCATGCGAACAGGAGAGCCGAAACCAGAGATGAAGGCAGTTTCACGACAGACGACCCCGCGGACCAGCGTGCTTGCTTGATGTGCGAGGCCGGAACGGGCCTCGCACAGCGACAGCTTGCGCAGCGTGCGGGGGTGTAGTCAACGGTTTTTTTGCAATATTTCCGCTGCGGCGTAACGGCCGTAAGGCATAGCTACTGCTATCACTTCAGATGAATACTTGAGTTTGCACAAGGCCTGATAGAGTGTTTGCGAATCAAAGTATGAATGGGCAGCACGATGGCAATACTTATTCGTATCCTGCTGTGGCTGGTCTGGGTTGCCGGCGTGAGCTGGTTCTGGCATGCCGGCATGCTGGGCACCGGCACCTCGCTCGCGCTGGGCGCCCTGAGCCTGGTGGTGTTCGCCTGGCCCGCAAGCAGCGCGCGGCGCCGCAGCACCGAGTTGCGCTACGTCGACGTCGGCAAGGAGCCCGCGGGCCTGCACTGACCGCCGCAAGCGCATGGCCCCGGGGCAAGGCCGCCCCTAGATGCTGTGCGGATCGACATCGACCAGCCAGCGGATCACGCCCTTGCCTTCGGGCGTGCGCCGCAGCGCATGCAGCAGCGGCTGCCACTGCGCCAGCAGGCGCTGCAATGCGGCGCGCGAAGGGCTTTCGATCAGCATCTGCGCTCTTTCCACGTTGGCGACGCGCTGGATCGCGAGCGGCACCGCGGGGTAGCGCACCACGCGCTCGGCGCCTGCCAGCGCATCGGCGGCCGTGCTCGCCGCGTTCAGAAAGGCCTGCGCGGCCTCCTGCGTGCGTGCATCGGCGCGCAGCAGCGCCTGGAAAGCAAAGGGCGGCATGCCGGCGGCGGCGCGTTCCTCGAGCTGCTGCCGGGCGAAGGCCGTGTAGTCGTGCTTTCGCAGGGCAGAAAAAAGCGGGTGCTGCGCATGGTGCGTCTGGATCCACATCTCGGCCGTGGCGCCCTGCGCCGCAAGGTAGGCCGCGTCGCGGCCCGCGCGGCCGGCCGATTGCATCAGCAGGCTGAACAGGCGCTCGGGCGCGCGGAAGTCGCTGGAGAACAGCGCGCCGTCCGGGTTCACTGCCGCCACCAGCGTGATGCGCCGGAAGTCGTGTCCCTTGGCGATCATCTGCGTGCCCACCAGCACGTCGACTTCGCCTGAATGCACGGCCGCGAGCTGCGATTCGAGTGCGCCCTGCTTTTTGGTGCTGTCGGCGTCGATGCGCGCGATGCGTACCGCGCTGCCGTCGGGCCGGGTCACGGCCGCGAACAGTTCCGCAAGATGCTCCTCGAGGCGTTCGGTGCCGCGGCCCACGGGTGCGATGTCGGGGTTGCCGCAGGACGGGCAGGCGCGCGGCACGCGCTCGGTAAAACCGCAGTGGTGGCAGCGCAGCGTGCGGTCGATCTTGTGGAACACGCGGTAGGCGCTGCAATGCGGGCATTCGCTTTTCCAGCCGCAGTCGGCGCAGGCCAGCACCGGCGCATAGCCGCGGCGGTTCAGGAACACCATGCTCTGCTCGCCGCGCGCGATGCGCTGGCCGATGGCGTCGAGCAGCGCGCCCGAGAGCACGGTCTTGGGCGGCTGCAGGTTCATGTCGACCAGCCGCACCGTGGGCAGTTCGCCGGCGCCGATGCGCGAAGGCATGGCCAGCCGCACGTAGCGTCCGCCCGGGTCTTCGCCCTCGGCGGGGCGGCTCTGGTGCCAGCTTTCGAGCGAGGGCGTGGCCGAGCCGAGGATGACTTTCGCGCCCTCGCGCTGGCCCCGCCAGACGGCGAGGTCGCGCGCCGAATACCGCGCGCCTTCCTGCTGCTTGTAGCTGGGGTCGTGTTCCTCGTCGACCACGACGAGCTTCAGGCCCGGCATCGACGCGAACACCGCCATGCGCGTGCCCAGCACGATGCGCGCGGCGCCGCTGTGCGCCGCGAGCCAGCTTGCGAGCCGTTGCGGGTTGGTCATGCCGCTGTGCAGCGACACCACCGCATCGTCGCCGAAGCGCGCCTTGAAGCGGGCTTCGAGCTGCGGCGTCAGGTTGATCTCGGGCACCATCACCAGCGCCTGCGCGCCGGCGTCGCCCGCGAGCAGGTCGGCCACGCAGCGCAGGTAGACCTCGGTCTTGCCGCTGCCGGTGCTCCCGACCAGCAGGAAGGTGCCGGCCTCAGACTCGATGCGGGCCAGCGCGGCGGTCTGCTCCGCGCTCAGGGCGACCGGGTGGGCGGCTTCGGCCGTTTCGGCCACGGGCCCGGTCGTCGTCTTGCGCTTGAGCCGGCGCGCCAGCTGCGTTCCGCTCAGGTCGCGCAGCTGCGGCGGCAGCGCGGCCAAGGCGATCTCGCCGATCGAGCGCTGGTAGTAGCGCGCGGCAAAGGCCACGAGGTCGCGCCAGGCGTCGCCGAGCGGGGCCAGCGCGTCCAGCGCGGCGCCCACGGGCTTCAGGGCCATGTCGGGCTCGGCGTCGTCCAGCGGGCTCGGCTCGTTCCACACCACGCCCAGCACCTCGCGCCGGCCCAGCGGCACCCGCACCAGCGTGCCGGGCACCAGAGGGGCGGGGCTGGCGTAGCTCAGCAGGTCGCCGAGCGCGGCATGGGCTGGCGTCTGCACCGCGATGTCGAGCCGCCAGGCCATCGCCGGCGGCATGCTCGCCGGTGCTGCTGCTGTTTCGGGGACTGGGCTGACGGTGGAAATGGGCGTCCTTGTTGGCAAGGTTTGTTAATGCGACTTTGAACAAGATCGCTTAAGTCGTTGATTTTCCAGTGCTTTGGGAACCATCCAGAGTTTCTGTGGATAACTTTGTTGACAACCGGGCTCGACACGTCGGCGAGCCTTGAAAATCAAGCCTCTGGCTGGATTGCCCTCAAAAAAAGCAAAGTTCAATTTCTATATAAATCAACAACTTAGCTTCGCTATTGGTTTAGGAGCAAAGAGGGGAGCACTTCAGATAATCTTGCGCAGTGCAACACGTGTTTTGTGCATAAGTCGGAGTTCCTACACCGTTTTTGTGCTTGACAAACGGCTGCAAATCGATTTTTGGGGGCCAGGAACGCCTCGCTGGCGTTCGCCGCCCCGTTAACCGTTTTTAACTTTTGCGCAGGGCGCGCGATTGTGCATGCACGGCCTGCACCAGCGCCGCCACATGGTCCGGCGGCGTGAACTGGCTGATGCCGTGGCCCAGATTGAAGATGTGGGTCGGGCCCTTGGCATCGGCATCGGCATGCGGCTTGCCGAAGGCCCGCAGCACCTTCGCCACCTCGGCCTCGATCTGCGCGGGCGGTGCGAACAGCACGTTGGGGTCGATGTTGCCCTGCAAGGCCTTGGCCTTGCCGTCGGTGCCTTCGCCGACCAGCCGGCGCGCGGCCGAGAGGTTCACGGTCCAGTCGACGCCGAGCACTTCGCAGTCGAGTTCGCGCATGGCTTCGAGCCACAGGCCACCGCCCTTGGTGAAGACGATGCGCGGCACGGGCTGGCCATCGGCGCCGTTGCGCTTGAGGCCGGCCAGCACGCGCGCCGTGTAGGCGAGGCTGAATTCCTGGAACGCGCCGTCGGCCAGCACGCCGCCCCAGCTGTCGAACACCATCACGGCCTGCGCGCCGGCGTCGATCTGCGCATTGAGGTAGGTGGCCACCGAATCGGCGTTGACCGCGAGCAGGCGGTGCATCAGGTCGGGGCGGCTGTAGAGCATGCTCTTCACGAGCCGGTAGTCACTGGAGCCCGCGCCTTCCACCATGTAGCAGGCCAGCGTCCAGGGGCTGCCCGAAAAACCGATCAGCGGCACGCGGCCGGCCAGCGCCTTGCGGATCGACGCCACGGCATCGAACACATAGCGCAGCCTGGCCATGTCGGGTACCTCGAGCGCCGCAACGGCCGCTTCGTCGCGCACCGGGTGCGCGAAGCGCGGGCCTTCGCCGGCCTCGAACGACAGGCCCAGCCCCATGGCGTCGGGCACGGTGAGGATGTCGGAGAACAGGATGGCCGCGTCCAGCGGATAGCGCGCGAGCGGCTGCAGCGTGACTTCGGTGGCGTAGTCGACGTTGGTGGCCAGCCCCATGAAGCTGCCGGCCTTGGCGCGGGTGGCCACGTACTCGGGCAGGTAGCGTCCGGCCTGGCGCATGAGCCAGACGGGCGTGTGGTCTGTGGCCTGGCGCCAGCAGGCCCGCAGGAAAGTGTCGTTTTGCAAGGGGGCGAAAGGCATTCCCCGATTGTCGCAGGGCCCCGCGCCGGCGCTAGAGCCTGCCAACAGGGCCTAAACCAACGGCACGCGCCGCGCATCCGCCGGGTTCACGTTGCGCTGGTAAAGCATCAGCGTCGCCACCAGCCCGCAGATGGCGGCGGCCGTCATCCACAGGCCCGGCGCGCCCTTGTCGCCGGTCATCTCGATCAGCCCGGTGGCGATGGCCGGCGTGAAGCCGCCGAACAGCGCCGTCGCGAGGCTGTACGCGAGCGAGAAGCCCGCGGTGCGCACATTGACCGGCATCACCTCGGTCAGCGCCACCACCATCGCGCCGTTGTAGCTCGCGTAGAGGAACGACAGCCAGAGCTCGACCTCCAGCATGCGCGCGAAGCTCGGCGCGCCGACCAGCCACTTGAGCGACGGGTACGCGGTCAGGATGGTCAGCACCGTGAACAGGACCAGCAGCGGCTTGCGCCCCACGCGGTCCGACAGCGCGCCCATGATCGGCAGCCAGATGAAGTTCGAGATGGCCACGCACAGCGTGACGACCAGCGCGTCGGTGGTGCTCAGGTGCAGCACCGATTTGCCGAAGGTGGGCGTGTAGACCGTGATCAGGTAGAACGACACGGTCGTCATCGACACCAGCATCATCCCCGCGAGCACGAGGCCCCAGTTGGCGACCATCGACTGGAAGATCTCGCGCGCGTCGGGGCGGTGCTTGCGCGCCATGAACTCCTCGGTCTCCTGCAGCGAGCGGCGGATGACGAACAGCACCGGCACGATCAGGCAGCCGACGAAGAACGGAATGCGCCAGTAGAAGTCGCCGATCTCCTGCGAGGTGAAGGTCACGTTGAGCCAGTAGCCGAGCGCCGCTGCCACCACGATGGCCACCTGCTGGCTGGCCGACTGCCAGCTCACGTAGAAGCCCTTGCGGCCCGGCGTGGCCATTTCCGACAGGTAGACCGAGACGCCGCCCAGCTCCACGCCGGCCGAGAAGCCCTGCAGCAGCCGGCCGATCAGCACCAGCAGCGGCGCCGCGAGGCCGATGGTGGCGTAGGCCGGCACGCAGGCGATCAGCAGCGTGCCGAGTGCCATCAGCGCGAGCGTGACGATCAGCCCCTGGCGGCGGCCCACGCGGTCGACGTAGGCGCCCAGGAAGATCGCGCCCAGCGGCCGCATCAGGAAACCCGCGCCGAAGGTCATGAAGGTCAGCATCAGCGAGGCAAATTCGTTGCCCGACGGAAAGAAGGCCTTCGAGATCTGCGTGGCGTAGAAGCCGAACAGGAAGAAGTCGAACATCTCCATGAAATTGCCGCCGGTCACGCGCAGCACGGTGGCGAATTTCGAGGAAGAGGCGGCGGAAGCGGAGGAAGCAGAAGTGCCTGAAGCGGCGCGGGCGGCCGTGCCCGGTTGCGCGGCGGATTGCGCAGGATTCATCTCGTTGTCCCCTTGAGCGATGTCGTTCGCCCGAGGGTAGGCCGGGGTTCCCGACCGCTGCCTGACCGCGCGAGTCAGGTACCTGTCATTGCCGGCTTCGTCAGCTCTTGTACTTCACCGAGCAGCCGTAGGGCCGCGTCGAGGCCGTCGAGATCGGCTTGCCGCCGAAGGCTTCGCCCAGCGCCTGGTTCACGTAGTTGGTCGCGGTCTTGATGTCGTCCGGACGGGCCGAGGCGATGCTGTCGATGCCGCCGGCATACACCAGCATGCCCTTGGGGTCGATGATGAAGATGTGCGGCGTGGTGCGTGCGCCGTAGGCCTGGCCGATCACGCCGTCTTCGTCCATCAGCACCGCGGTGGGCGCGGCTTTTTGCGACTTCATCCAGGCGTCGAGCGCGGCGGGCTGCAGGTAGTCGCTGGCCGCGCGTTCGGTGGAGTTGACCGACAGCCAGACCACGCCCTGGGCCGTGGCGGCCTTCTGCGTGGCGGGCATGTTGCCGCTGTCGTAGTGCTTGCGCACGAAGGGGCAGCCCGGGTTGGTCCACTCGAGCACCACGAACTTGCCGGCAAAGTCGGACAGCTTGTGCTTGGCGCCGCTGGTGTCCACCGCAACGAAGTCGGGCGCCTGCTGGCCCACGGCGGGCGCGGCGAAGGCATTGTTGCCCATCAGGAAGGTGGCGCCCAGCGCCACGGCGGCAGCCACCACGGCGCGGCGCGAGGCGCGGCTGAGGGCGGCGCGGGCATGGCGCGCGGCGCGAATGGAACGCGAGTCGGACGATGGCGAAAGTGACATGGCCAGCTTGAACTCCAAAAGAAAATCGAACAACGGCGACAGCTTAGGGCGCTTTGCTCATGTGCATGTGACAACCCATGTCGCGCTGGGGGTCAAAGCGCGGCGAGCGCTGCGCGCACCTCGTCCTTGCCCAGGATCTCGGTCAGGATGACCGGCGCCTTGCCGGGCGCCTGCAGCACATACAGCGGCACACCGCTGCGGCCGAGCGCCATCAGGGCGGCGGTGATGGCGGGGTCGCGGCGCGTCCAGTCGGCGCGCAGCATCGCGACTTTCCTGCTGTCGAAATCGGCCAGCACCTCGGCATTCGCGAGCGTGGCCTTCTTGTTGTACTGGCAGGTCACGCACCAGGCGGCCGTGAAGTCGATGAACACCGGCTGCCCGGCGCCCGTGAGCTCGGCCACGCGCTCGGCCGACCAGGGCTGCCAGCGCTGCCCGGCGGTTGCAGCCAGCCTGGCCGGCTCCACCGTCTGCAGCACGTTGCGTCCGATGGCGGCGGCCAGCACCGCGGTGAAGGCGACCATCAGCGTGGCAATGACCAGCCGCGTGCGGCCGCGCAGCGTCAGCGCCCAGACGATGGCGGCCATGCACACCAGCAGCGCGAGCAGCGTGCCCGCGCCGTCGATACCGCTTTGCTGGCCCAGCACCCAGACCAGCCAGGCCACGGTGGCGAACATCGGGAACGCCAGCAGCCGGCGCAGCGTATGCATCCAGGGGCCGGGCCTGGGCAGCAGCAGCGCCACGGCGGGGATGAAGCCGGCGACCAGGTACGGCAGCGCCAGGCCAAGGCCCAGCGCGGCGAACAGCAGCAGCGCCTGCGATGCGGGAAGCCCGATGGCAAAGCCGAGCGAGACGCCCATGAACGGCGCGGTGCAGGGCGAAGCGATCACCACCGCCAGCACGCCCGAAAGAAAGTCGTTGGCAATCGGATGCCGGGCCTGCGCCGAACACAGGGACAAGGGCGCTGCGCGGCCGAATTCGAACACGCCCGCCAGGTTGAGCCCGATCAGCGTGAACAGCGCCGCCAGCGCCGCCACCACGGCCGGCGATTGCAGCTGGAAGCCCCAGCCCAGTTGCGCGCCCGCCGCGCGCAGCGCCAGCATGGCGCCGCCCAGCGCAAGCACCGAGAGCATCACGCCGGCGGTGTAGGCCAGGCCTGCGGTGCGGTGCGCGCGGTGGTTGCCGGCCTGCCGCGCGAAGCCCAGCACCTTGATCGCGAGGATCGGGAAGACGCAGGGCATGAGGTTCAGCAGCAGTCCGCCGAGCAGGGCGCCGAGCAGTGCGGCCATCAGCGTGACCGTGGGTTGCGGCGGCAGTTCCGAAGAAGGCGAGGAGGGAGCGGCGGCCGCATTGGCGGCAAGGGCTGCCTGCAGCGCGGGCGAACCTCCGCGCGCGGCGCGGCGGCGGGCCAGCTGCCGCTGACGGGCGCCTCGGCACGCCAGGCCACCGGCTGGCCGGGCCGCCGGTCGGGCTCTGCCAGCGCCACCACGAGCGGCAGGGTCGTCGGGCTGGCGCTGCGCTGGTCGGCCAGCGGCAGCGTGGCGGTCCAGGTGGCGCCTTGCCAGCTTTGCGTCCAGTCCTTGCCCGATTCCGCGGCGGTGCGGATCAGCTCGGGCGTTTCGGGGAAGAAGCCCAGGGTCTTGCCGTGGGCCGAGGCGGGCAGGCCCTCGAGGCGCACCTGCAGGCTGTTGCCGCTGACCTCCACTGCGCCCGGCTTGGCGAGCGGCTGCGGCTGCGCGGCCAGGGCTGCGTCGAACTCGGCCTTGTGCAGCGCGGTCGAACCCTGCAGTGGCAGCGCAAGGGTGAATTCGCCTTCCTCGGGGATGCATTCCTTGCGGCACACCAGCCAGCTGGCCTTGAGCCGGACGTCGAGCGCCGACGCGCCGGCGCCGAGGGCCAGCGGCGGCTTGAAGCTGCTCGACACCTCGAGCGGCACCGGCAACAGCACGGTGCCTTCGTAGCCGTAGTTGGCGAGGTTGCCGACCGGGATCTTGCGGGGCACCGGCCAGGCGATGTCGCCGGCCGCCACGCCGCTCGGCAGCGTCCAGTTCAGTTCGGTGGGCAGGCCGGAATCGCCGGCGTTCTTCCAGTAGGTATGCCACTCGGGCTGATGGGTGATCTGCAGACCGACCCAGACCGGTGCGCCCGGCGAAACGCCTTCGGGCGCATGCGCCACCAGTTCCGCGCGCACGTGGGGGGTGGTGACCACCGCTCCCGGCCGGGATGCCAATTGGGCCGCAGCCGGCATGCAGGCTGCGGCGGCTGCTACCAGAAATGTAGCGAGGTGAAAGCGGGAAAAGATCATGCCGTCAGTCGGAGCAGGGGCGCGGTGCGAAGTTCCGTCGGTCAGGCAGCCCAGCCCAGCACCACGCGGCGGCTGTTGGCGCTCTTCTTCTCGATCTTGGTGACCACCACCGCGCCGATCTCGGCGGTGTTCGCAACATGCGTGCCGCCGCAGGGCTGGAAGTCGATCTGCGCGTCGCCCTCGCCGCCGATGCGGATGGTGCGCACCGTGCCCGAGCCGCGCGGCGGCTGCACGCTCATGCTTTTCACCAGCGCCGGATTGGCGTCGAGCTCCTCGTCGGTGATGGCGCCCACGGTCAGCGGATGCGCGGCACCCACCAGCCGCGCGAGGCCCGCCGTCAGGGCTTCCTTGTCGAGCGGATCGGTCATGTGGAAGTCGATGCGTGCATAGTCGGGCGTGATCGAGCAGCCGTTCACCGGCACGGGCACCAGGTGGCAGAGCAGATGGCTCGCGGTGTGGAAGCGCATCAGCCGGTGGCGGCGCTCCCAGTCGAGGCGCGCGGTCACGGCGCTGCCGGGTTCCAGCGCTGCAAGCAGTTCGGCCTGCCCGGGCGCCGGCACATGGACGAATTCATGGGTGGGCTGGCCTTCCTCGTTCTTCGCCTTGCGGGTGTCGGCGATGACCACTTCGCGGCCGTCGGCCAGCGCCAGCACGCCGGCGTCGCCGGCCTGGCCGCCCCCCAGGGGATAGAACACGGTGCGGTCCAGCACGATGCCGGTATCGTCGATGCGCAGGATGCGGGCTTCGCAGGTGCGCAGGTAGGCGTCGGCGCGGAACAGGTCGTCGGTCATGCGGCCGATGGTAGCGGCGATGCGTGAATGGGGTGCGCCCACGCCAAAAAGCGCCCATGGCCGACAGCCCGTGCCGCAGCCGTCCCCATGATTTGGCGGAGAAACGCGGCCCTTCTCATGCCGCAGCAACCAAGGAGCGCGAATGAAGGTACCGAGCATCGCCATGTCTTCGCAGGCCTCCATGGCCACGGTGATTGCGGCGCTGGCGCTGGCCGGCTGCGGCGAAACCGCCAAGCTGGCGCCCGAGGCCACCACCGGACCGCGTCCGCAGCTGGTCGAACCCAACAAGACGCTGATTCCCACCGTCAACGTGGCAACGGCGATTGGCTGGACCGATGCTGCTGCCCCCAGGGCCGCCGACGGCTTGCGCGTGAACGCGCTGGCGCGCGGGCTGGACCATCCGCGCTGGGTCTACACGCTGCCCAACGGCGACGTGCTGGTGGCCGAAAGCAACAAGCCGCCCAAGCTCGAAGGCAGCAGCGACGGCGGCAGCGGCCCGATGGGCAAGATCCGCAACTGGGTCATGGGCAAGGTCATGGGCCGCGCCGGGGCGGGCGTGCCGAGCCCCAACCGCATCACGCTGCTGCGCGATGCCGACGGAGATGGCGCGGCCGAGGTGCGGCAGGTGTTCCTGTCGAACCTGAGCTCGCCGTTCGGCATGGCGCTGGTGGGCAGCGAGCTGTTCATCGCCAACGCCGACGCGCTCGTCAAGGTGCCCTACACCGAGGGCCAGACCTCGGTCAGCGCAACGCCCACGGTGGTCACGCCGCTGCCCGCGGGCATCAACCACCACTGGACCAAGAACGTGGTCGCCAATGCCGAAGGCACCAGGCTCTACGTCACGGTCGGCTCCAACAGCAACATCGGCGAAAACGGGCTGGCCGCCGAAGAGGGCCGTGCCGCCATCTGGGAGGTGGATGCGAAGAGCGGCGAGAAGCGCCTGTTCGCGAGCGGGCTGCGCAACCCCAACGGACTGGCCTGGGAGCCCGAGACCAAGGCGCTGTGGACCGTGGTCAACGAGCGCGACGAAATCGGCAGCGACCTGGTGCCCGACTACCTCACATCGGTGAAAGACGGCGCCTTCTACGGCTGGCCCTGGAGCTACTACGGCGGCCATGTGGATGCGCGCGTCACGCCGCAGAAGCCCGACCTGGTGGCCAAGGCCATCGCGCCCGACTACGCGCTCGGCTCGCACGTCGCGCCCCTGGGGCTGGTCTTCTCGGACGGGCGCGGCATGCCCGCCGAGTTCGCGACCGGCGCCTTCATCGGCGAGCACGGCTCCTGGAACCGCAAGCCGAAGTCCGGCTACAAGGTGGTGTTCGTGCCGTTCATCGGCGGCAAGCCGAGCGGACCGCCGATCGACGTGCTGACCGGCTTCCTCACGGCCGACGAAAAGGCGCAGGGCCGGCCCGTGGGCGTGGCGCTCGACAAGAACGGCGCGCTGCTGGTGGCCGACGACGTGGGCAACGTGGTCTGGCGCGTCTCGCGGGCGAAGCCGCAGTAGGCGTTTCGCCTCTGTCTCTAGCGCTGCAGACGGCCGATTCGAAAGAGCCGGTGCCGGCGCAGCGCGTGCCCCTCCGGCACGGCCGGGTGATCGAAGGCGCCGTCCACGTCCTCACGCATGCCGAGGCGTTCCATCACCGCCGCCGAGCGAAGATTGCCGAGCGCCGTGAACGCCACGATCTCGTCGAATCCGAGCCGCTCGAAACCCGCCTGCAAGGCAGCGCGCGCGGCCTCGCTCGCGAGCCCCTGGCCCCACCATTTGCGTGCGAAGCGCCAGCCGATCTCGATGCAGGGCGAAAAGGGCAACGCGGCCAGCGGCACGTTCAGGCCCGTGAAGCCGGCGAACTCGCCCGATTCCCTGTGCTCGACGGCCCAGAAGCCCCAGCCCTGTTCGGCGATGCGGGCCCTGATGCGTGCGGCGAGCGCATCGCTATCGGCCCGCGTGGGCACCGGCAGCAGAAACTCCATGACCTGCGGATCGGCCGCAAGCGCGGCAAATGGCGCGAGATCGCTCCCCTGCCACTGGCGCAGCCGGAGGCGCGGGGTTTCGAATTCGATCGGGGGCTGGATGCTGTCGGCCATGCAGCCGATTGTGCTCAGAACCCCGCGAGCACCACCTTGCCCTGCGCCTTGCCGCTCTCGATCAGCGCATGCGCCTTCCTGAGGTTGGCGGCATTGATGGCGCCGAAGCTCGCATTGGCGGTCGTGCGGATGCGGCCCGCATCGACCAGCGCCGCCACCTCGGCCAGCAGCGCGCCCTGCTCGGCGACGTCCGGCGTTTCGAAGCGCGAGCGCGCGAACATCATTTCCCAGTGCAGCGAGATGCACTTGGTCTTGAGCGGCATCGCGTCGAGCGCCGGCAGGTCGTCGATCACCGCGAGCTGGCCCTGGGGCTTCAGGCTTTCGATGATCTGCGCGTAGTGCTGGCCGGTCTGCGTGAGGCTCGCGACCATGTCGACCTCGCCGATGCCCGCGGCCTTGAGTTCGGCCGCGAGCGGCTTCGAGTGGTCGATGACCGCGTGGGCGCCGAGTGCCAGGCACCACGCCCGCGTCTCGGCCCGCGAGGCCGTGGCCACCACGCGCAATTGCGTGAGCTGGCGCGCGAGCTGGATCAGGATCGACCCCACGCCGCCGGCCCCGCCGGTGACCAGCAGCGTCTGGCCCGCGCCGCCGTTCTTCGGCACCTGGAGGCGGTCGAACAGCAGCTCGTAGGCGGTGATGGTGGTCAGCGGCAGCGCGGCGGCTTGCGCATCGTCGAGGCTCCTGGGCGCGAGGGCCACGATGCGCTCGTCCACCGCATGCAGTTCGGCGTTGGCGCCGGGCCGCACGATCGAGCCGGCGTAGTAGACGCGGTCGCCGAGCTTGAAGTTCTTCACCCCGGCGCCGATGGCCTCGACCGTGCCCGCGGCGTCCCAGCCCAGCACCTTGGGCTGGCCGGCTTCGGGCGCAATGTTCTTGCGCACCTTGGTGTCGACCGGATTGACCGAGATGGCCTTCACGCGCACCAGCAGGTCGCGCGGGCCGGCCACGGGGGCGGGCAATTCGATGTCCTGCAGCGACTCGGGGTTGTCGATGGGGAGGGGCTGGTAGTAGCCGATGGCTTTCATGGTGGGGAACCTTTCCTTGTTTCCTGAACGATGGCTCGACTGTAGGATGGCAATTCAGAATTGATAAGACCGCATAAACGAGCAACACTTTCAAATGAAGATTGAAAATCTGTCGGACCTGCAGGTGCTGGTGCAGACCGCCCGCGGCGGCACGCTCACGGCGGCCGCCCATGCGCTGGGCATGACGCCGGCTGCCGCCAGCGCCACGCTCAAGCGGCTGGAAACGCAGCTCGGCGCCCGGCTGTTCGAGCGCTCGACCCGCGCCATGCGCCTGACGTCGCAGGGCCAGACGCTGCTCGACTACGCGGTGCGCGCCTTCGAGCTGCTGGACGAGGGCGAGTCGCTGGTCACGGCCGATCGCGGCGAGCTGGTCGGCACCTTGCGCGTGGCCGCCCCGTCGGATCTCACGCGCAGCACGCTGCTGCCCTGGTTCGACGAATTCCTTGAACTGCACCCGGGTGTGCAGCTGTCGCTGTCCGTCGGCGACCGGCTGCTCGACGTGACGCGCGACGAGGTCGACGTGGCATTGCGCTACGGCGCGCTGGCCGATTCGCGGCTGGTGGCGCGGCCGTTCGCGCTGACCAATCCGCTGCTCACCGCATCGCCCGCCTACCTGCGCCGCCACGCCGCGCCGAAGACGCCGCAGGACCTGGTGCACCACAACTGCCTCACCTTTGATCGCGGCGGGCGCCGCCATCGCACATGGCGCTTCGCGCAGAACGGGCAGTGGACCGAAGTGCGCGTGAAGGGCGACCGCAGCGTGGACGACGCTTCGCTCGCGCGCGAGTGGGCGGTGGCCGGCCGCGGCATCACGTTGAAGTCCGCGCTCGACGTGCGCAACGACATCAGCACCGGCCGACTGGTGCGGCTGCTGCCCGATTGGGACACCGAGCCCTACCCGCTGCACGCCCTGCTGCCGAGCGGACGCTTCGTGCCCGCGCGCGTGCGGGCGCTGGTGGATTTCCTGGCGCTGAAGTTCGAGGCGCTGACGGCCGGGTAGGCCCTAGATCATCGGCGTGACCGCGCCGTCCATCGCGACGATGGCGCCCGTCACGTAGCTCGCCTTCGGCGAGGCCAGGAACACGACCGTGTTGGCAATCTCCTGCGGCGTGGCGATGCGCCCGAGCGGCAGGCGGGCTGTGGCGCGCTGCAGCGCCTCGTCGCTGCCGATGCCCTGCAGCTTCGCGTCCGCCTTCATGCCTTCCTGCAGCCGCTCGGTCAGCGTGAGGCCGGGGTTCACCGCGTTCACGCGCACGCCCTTGGCCGCATAGGCAGCGGCCATGCCGGCGCTCACCAGCATCAGCGCCGCGTTGGCTGCACCGCCGGCCATGTGCACCGGGCTGGCGACCTTGCCGCCCTGGCCGATCACGTTGACGATCGCGCCGCGGCCGCGCTGGCCCATGCGCTTGACCACCGGATCGATCATGTGGATGTAGGTGAAGTACTTGGCGTCCATCGCGTCGTGCCAGGCGGCGGCATCCAGCTCGTCGGGCGGCGTGCGGCGCGCGGCGCCGGCCGAATTCACCAGCACGTCGACCGGGCCGAAGGCCTGCTCGGCTGCATCGAGCGCGGCCACGGCGCTGGCCGGGTCCTTGAGGTCGGCCGCATGCACCGAGACCCGGCCCTCGGCCTGTGCGAACGCTTCGGCCAGCGTCTTGCGGCCCCGCTCCAGGTTCTGCAGGTCGCGCGACACGAGGCTCACGCGCGCGCCCTCCTGCAGGAAGCCGAGCGCGCAGGCCAGGCCGATGCCCTTGCTGCCGCCGGTGATGAGAACGTGCTGGTCCTGGAGCTGGAGATCCATTGAAGAGTCCTTGAAGGGTTGCTGCGAATCGGAGCGATTGAATCACCGACGCGAAATCCCTGCAGGGACGCGGCCGTACCGGTCAGCGTGCGGCGGCCGCCGTTCGCAGCGCGGGCTCCGGCAGGCCGCATGCCGCGTCCTCGGCATGGCGCAGCTGCCCGTCGCGGTCATGGTGCACCAGCAATTGGCGGGCGCGCTGCCAGGCGGACAGGCGTGCCGGCGGCACGGCGATGTAGGAGGCCAGCGCGAACAGCGACGACTGCTCCTGGTCCGGCGGTGCCTCGCGCAGGTGCTGCAGCCGGCGGAACGGCGCCATCAGCAGCATCGAGACCAGGATCACGCCGATCACGGTGGCATAGAGGCCGAGCAGGTGCAGCACCTCGGGCTGCGAGCGCGCGCCAAGCACATAGGGCCATGCGTACCAGATCGCGCAGAACCAGATCGCCACGGTGACGGCCGGGCGCAGCACGCGCAGCCACAGGTACATGGCCAGCGTGCGCTGCGGCGAGCGGCCGCTGCCGAAGGCGCGCAGCGAAATGCGCGCGGCGTCGATGATCGGCTCTTCCCCCGCGGGCTGGCCCCAGGAGCGGCGCCGCACCGGCGGCAGGGTGTGGGATTCAGGGTGGTGGTGCATCGGAAACTCCTCGGTCGGGGCTCGTCCACACCGCACGCTTGCCGCGGCGGCGCATCAGGGCTTTGGGAAGGGCGATGACGGTGGCCGCCATCGTGATGGTCCAGAAAGCGATCGGGTACCAGATCGTTCCGGCGAAATAGCGCAGCAGGTCGCGGTCGTAGCGGCGATCGATCCACAGGCTCAGCAGCATCTGCAGGATGCAGGTCATGGCAAGCAGCGTGCCCTGCCAGTGCGGCAGCAGCGCCGAATGCCACGCCGACGCGGCGGGCAGGAACGGCCGCAGAAAGCCGATCACCAGCACGAGCGCCATCGCATAGGCCCACACCACGCTGACCATGTACTCGGCATAGACCAGCCACATGCGCCACTGCCGCGGCCGCAGGATGCGCGGGGTGTAGCGCAGCATCGTCTGGATGCCGCCGACGGCCCAGCGCAGGCGCTGCTTCCAGAGGCCGCGCAAGGTCTCGGGCATGAGGATCCAGCACAGCGCGCGCGGCTCGAAGCGCAGCTGCCAGCCGCCGAGCTGGAGCTTCCAGCTCATGTCGATGTCCTCGGTGAGCACGTCGGGGCTCCAGAAGCCCACGTCGATCACGGCGCGGCGGCGGAACATCGCGATCACGCCCGACACCGTGAACAGCGTGCCCACCAGCTGCTGCGAGCGCTTGATGAGCCCGATGATCGAGGAAAACTCGCCCACCTGCATGCGCCCGAGCAGCGTGGTGCGGGTGCGGATGCGCGGATTGCCGGTCACGGCGCCGATGCGTTCGGACTCCAGCATCGGATTCAGCATCCAGGCAATGGCGTTGGCGTCCACCAGCGCATCGCCGTCGATGCCCAGGATGTACTCGCCGCGCGCGAGCTGGCAGGCGGTGTTCAGGCCCACGGCCTTGCCCTGGTTGCTGGCGTTGTGGATCACGCGCAGCCGGCTGTATTCCTGCGTCATCGCGTCGAGCAGCTCGCCCGTGCCGTCGGTGCTGCCGTCGTTGACCGCGATCACCTCGAAGTTCGGATAGCGCGTGCGCATCAGCTGCTCGATGACCTCGCGCAGGTGGGGCGCTTCGTTGAAGCAGGGCACCACCACCGTCACCAGGGGCTGCGACGCAAGCACTTGCAGCGGATCGATCTCGACATCGCGCTGGCGCTCGAACACCCAGGCATGCGACAGCCCGCCCGCCATCCAGACGTACGCCATGAAGAAGGGGTAGTAGAAGACGAAGCCGAACAGCAGCGGCGGCAGCGCTTCGGACAGGGCGTGGAGGGTGGTCATGGCGAGCGGCCTTCTGCCGCGGATGTCGCGGCCGACGTTGGCGCTGGCGCGGGCAGCGCGCGCGGCAGCAGCGCGCGCACCGAGATCGCGCGGCGCACCACCTCGAGCGAGGGCTGGCTGGCCAGGAAATCGTCGGGGTAGTAGCCCAGGTGCCGCACGCCCATGCGGTGCAGCAGCGCCCACTGGCGCGCAAGTTCCTCGTCGGGCACGGGCCGGCCCGTGCGCCAGTCGCGCGCCTGCAGTTCGAAGACGGTGCCGTCCAGGCCGCGCGGCGTGTCAGCCGCGCGGCGCGCAAGGCGTGCGAGCCAGGCCTGCGCATCGGCTTCGCGCTCCATGCGCGGCATCGCCATCAGCGCCACGTAGTCGTAGGCCGCGAGCGAGGCTTCGTAGTTCTGCGCAAACCATTGCTCTGCCGCGGGTTCGAGCACCGGCCGCGCATAGAGATTGCGCGCGGTTTCCAGCCCGGGCCGCCACGCGCCTGCGCGCGCGGCGAGCTCCCGGGTGAATTCCGTCAGGTAGCGCGTCTTGGCACCGGTCCAGCGCGCCATCAGGGCCGGGTCGGCGCGGATGGCGGCCACGTCGGCCGGCAAGCCCCAGCGGCCGTATTCGGCGAGCGCGGGCGGGCTTGCGTCTTCGTCGTCCGAGAGCATCGCGTCGTCGTGGAACAGCAGGCCCTCGAAGAAGGCATGGCGCCCGAGGTCTTCATAGATGCCGCCGATCAGCGCGCGCACTTCGGGGTCGAAGGGCGACAGCCGGTGGTAGCGGTCCGCGGGTGTGCCGCCGTCCATGGTGCGCACCGTATGCGCCGCGAGCGGGTTCGACGCCGGCAGGCGAAAGGCCATGACCGGCATCCATGCATAGACCTTCACGCCGGTGCGGCTGCGCAATTGCCAGGCCACGCGGCTGAAGAGGTCGGCGCGCATCGGCAGCTGGCGGTTCGGGAAATAGAGCGCATCGGCCACGCCGTCGCCATCGGGGTCGGCATAGGCCTGCAGGAACACGGCGCGGGGCCGGATGGCCGCGACGCGGTCGAGGAGGGCCGAGAGGTTGCGCTCCTGCTGTGCCGGATCGGGGTCGTAGACATAGTCCAGGTCGACGTGCATCACGCGGTTGACCGGCCGCAGCTCGCCGCCCGCGGGGCTGCTCAGCAGCCGGGCGTACTCGGGGGCCTCGTTGTCGTAGGCCACCAGCGCGCGGCGAATCCGCGAGAGCGGCACCGAGGCCGCGTTCGGCCCGTCGTCGAGCGTGAAGGTGACGGGCATCCCCGCGCGCTCGGCAGCCTTCAATGCTGCGCTGTTGTAGGCCCCGTAGGGCCACACCATCGCGCGCACCTTGGCGCCGGTGCGGGCCTCGATGATGCTGCGGCTGCGGCGCAGGTCGGATTCGATGCGCTGCGCGTAGGCGGCGTCGTCCTCGTAGCGGCCCGTGGCCGGGTCGTAGCGGTGCGTTGCGGCGGACGGCAGCATGTTGCCTTGCGGATTGGCCTGCACGCCGTTGTGCATCGCATGGCTGTGGCTCGCCAGCTCGACCAGGCCGGAGCGCGCCATTTCGGCGGCCTCGCTCCAGCGCAGGAAGTCGTCGCGCGGCGCGGGCTTGTCGCCGTACGGAACGCTTGCGCCCTCCGGCACGTCGAGCCAGCTCGTCACCAGCGCCAGCAGCGCGGGATAGCCGAAGCGCTTGAGCAGCGGAAAGACCTTGGTGTAGGCGCTGCGGTAGCCGTCGTCGAAGGTCAGCAGCACGGGCTTCGGGGGCAGCGGCTGGCCGCCGGCGCGCGCATCGATCGCCTGCTGCAGGCTGATGGGGTGGTAGCGGTTGTGCCGCAGCCAGGCGAACACCTCGGCCAGCGTGCGCTCGTCGATGGCGGTGCCGTCGGGCGAACTCTCGAAGCTCGCGCGCACGTTGCTGCGCACGTCGTGGAAGGAGAGCACGCGAAAGCTCACGCCGTCGTCGGGGTCGGCGGGCGGCAGCGGCTGCGCCGCGCCGGGAAGCGCGAGAGACAGCAGCAGCCAGGCCATGGTGGCGCGCAGGAGGATGAACAGGTCGGTTCGCATCAGGGCAGGGGCATCGAAAGATTCAGGAAGACGCTGCGCTGCCGTTCGCGCACGCCGTCGTAGGGATGGCCGGAAATGCCCAGCCCGTAGCGCAGGGTCAGCTTCGGGCCCAGGTTCCACCTGTGTTCGTAGCGCACGCTCCACAGCGGGCCGGTTCCGAAACCGGCCTGGCGATAGCTGCCGCCACCGATCTCGATGGCCTGGAAGAACTGCCTGTCGTCGCTTTTCCAGTTGAGCCATTGCGCGCGCACGGTGAGCTGGGCGCTGGCATCGCGGGGCGGGCTGAAGTACGCAACCTCCTGCTGCCGGCCGCGGCTGGTGCCGGCGCCGAGCCGCGTCTCGAGCTGGAAGCGCGGCGTGCTGACCCAGCGTTCGCGCCAGCTGAAGTCGAGGCCGTTGCGCAGGTTGCCGTCGCTGAAGTCGAGCCGCTGCCATTGCAGCTCGAAGCGGCGCGCCTCGCTGACCACGCGGCTCAGGGCCAGGCCGGTCTCGCGCGCGCCGATGCCTGCGATGCGTGCCTTCCAGGGCAGATCCTTGCTGTCGCCGTCGAAGGTGGCCGAGAGCCGCCATGCGTCCCCGGCGCGGTAGTCGATGCGCCCGGCCGCGCTGGTGCGATAGGGGCCGGTGTTCGAGTGCTGCAGAGCACCCTCGGCCAGCCAGCGGCCGCGCTGCCAGGCAAGGCCGATGCCGCCGCGCGCCCAGTTTCCATTGCCGTCCGAGGTGTCTGCGCGGCCCAGCACCTGGTCGTAGAAGACGCGCCATTGGTCGTCCATCAGGCCCGAGCTGAGGCGGCTCGCAAGGCGCCATTCGCGATTGGCGATGGCGGCGCCACCGGAAGCTGCCTCGGCGTCGAGGTCGAGCCGCGGGCCGGTGACTGCGCGCCGCTTGCGGCCCAGGTCGCGCACCTGGGCGGTGTCGGGCGCGTCGGCCTCGAGCGATTCGGCGCGGCGGCGGGCCTCGCGGAATTCGCCCGCGTCGAGCAGCGCCTCGACGTGGCCGGCGCGTGCGCCGATGTCATACGGGTGGTCGGCGGCCAGCGCTTCGTAGCGCGCGAGCGCCGCTTCGGGGCGATCGCGCAGCCGTTCGGCCAGGCCCGCGCCGGCCGCAAACTCGGCGTTGAGAGGCGCTTCGCCCGTGAGCAGGGCGAAGCGCTGCTGCGCGAGCGCATGCCGGTCGCCATAGAGCAGCAGCATGGCGCGCATGCCGTTCGCTTCGGTGTACTCGCCGTTCGGCAGGCCCGCTTCGGGCGCGAGGCGCAGCGTGGCGGGCGTGGCGCCTTCGATGCGCGCGAGCAGCGCATCGGCTTCCTCGAAGCGGCCGGTATCGAGATAGGCGTAGGCCAGCCCCTGGTAGATCGGGTCGGCCGCCGCCAGTGCCGGGCCGCTGCCGGCCACGGCCGCCTCGAACAGCGGCACGGCATCGACCGAGCGGCGTTCCTGCGCGAAGGCACGGGCTGCGGCGCCGAGCGCATAGGGCGGCAGCGCCGATCCGTCGGCGTGCAGTGCCTCGTACAGCGCGATGGCGTCGGCGGGAAGGCCGCGCTCGACAAGCGCCAGCAGCCGGTCGGACTGCAGCCGCAGGCGAGCGGAGCGCCAGGCATCGGCATCGGCCGGGTTGGCGTGCAGTGCCGATGCGTCGAGCCGGGCCAGCGCGATCTCCTGCTGCGCCAGCACCTTGTCGAGCGCGGCCACGCGCGCCGCGCCGATGCGCTCGTCGCGCTCCAGCACCGCCCAGCGCAGTTGCTGCGCGAGCGCCTGCTGCTGCAGCGTGGACAAGGCCAGCGCCGTGAAGGTGCCGGGATTCGCGCGTTCCGCCGCTTCGGCCTCCTCGAAAGCCGCGGATGCGGCGCCGCTCGACGCGAGCAGCAGTTCATCTTCGCGCAGCGCATCGCGCGACGCCGGCAGGCGCGCCCGCCAGACGGCGATGGCCTCGCCCTGCAGCGTGAGGTCCTGCGTGCGGCGCGCCGCCAGGGCCAGCGGGCCGAGCGCGTAGTCGTGCAAGCCGGCGGGCGGCCCTTGGCGGCCCAGGGCCGCGGCTTCGGCGAACTGGCCGTCTGCGGCCGCGATCGCCACGGCGTCGGAGACGACGCGCTGCCGCTCGGCATGGCCCAGCGCCGTTGCGAGCCATGCCCTCAGCTGCTGCAGTGCTTGCGGCGGCGGGATGCGGTTCGCGCGATACGCGCCGATGAGCGCGTCGTGCCGTTGTGGAGCGTAGGAGGAGGCTGCGGTGCGATCGGCCGCCGCGGGCGACGCAATGGCAACCGGATCCGCAAGTGCAGCGGAGGCGCCGAATGCCAGCAGGCAGACGATCGGAGGCAGGCTCCGCACAGCCTGTGCGAGGTATCGAGGCAACGGGTCGGCCGGCGCCGAACTGCGTCCAGCCACGACCGTGCCTCCATCGTTCTTGTGGATTGACACTCTGCTCCCTTTGATTGCGCTCCCTGCACGGCGAAACGCCATTCAGGGCAGAACTTCTCGAAGCCACGAAAGCTGTATTGAAAAGTTCCTAAAAAGTGACTCTATGGGAGTTTGTTAACAAATGACCGACAAACGGCGAAAGATGTGGCCGGAGCGTGAACTGAGTCGCACATCGATGGGCATGAAGGCATCCACGTGCGCATCGCGCGGCCATCTGGGCGCCGGCGGCGCGTCAGCCTAAGATCGCAAGATGCACGCACAACCGGCCTCCTTGCCCCGCTTCTGGTCCCAGCTCACCACGCGCGATTTCGCGGCGCTCGATGCGGCCGCCACGGTCGCGGTGCTGCCCCTCGGCGCCACCGAACAGCACGGGCCCCATCTGCCGCTGGGCGTGGACACGGTGCTGGCCGACGGCATCGTGGCCGCCTCGCTGCCGCTGCTGCCGGCCGCACTGCCGGTGCTGTTCCTGCCGACGCAGCAGATCGGCCTGAGCCCCGAGCACGCGCGCTTCGCGGGCACGCTCACGCTGTCGGCCGAGACCGTGATCCGCATGTGGAAGGAAATTGGCGCCGGCGTGGCGCATGCCGGCGTGAAGAAGCTGGTGCTGTTCAACGCGCACGGCGGCCACGTGGGCGCGATGGACATCGTGGCGCGCGAGCTGCGCGCGGCGCACGGCCTCATCGTCTACAGCGTGAGCTGGTTCAACCTGCCGCTGGGCGATGCGGGCGCGCAGTTCGGCGCCGGCGAGCACCGCTTCGGCGTGCATGCGGGCGAGATCGAAACCTCGATGATGCTGGCGCTTGCGCCGCAGCAGGTGCGCATGGGCGAGGCGAAGAATTTCCGCTCCACCTCCGAGCAGCGCGCGGCCGACTACGCGATTCTCGGCAACGGCAGGAGCGCCAAGCTCGGCTGGGCCATGGAGGACTACAACGCGCAGGGCGCGGCCGGCAACGCAGCCGCCGCGACGGCGCCGCGCGGCCAGGCGGTCGTCGATGCCGCCGCGCAGCAGCTTGCGCTGTTGCTGGCCGAGGTGTCGCGCCTGCCGCTGGACACGGCCAATACGCAGCCGCTTCCCTGACGCCTCACGCGATTATCTGTGCGTGGGAAAGACGGGATGCGGACTCTTCCTCCCGTGCGTGCGCGCTGATCGGCACAGGATTCACGCTCAGGGACGGGGTTCGCCTGTCAGGCTGAGCTGGCGTCTGCAACGCAGATCCGTCATGCGGACCGCCTGTGGCGCGGCATCGATCGAACGCTCTGTCGCTTCGATTGCGCCCCATTGGTTTCGGGCGAGAACGATCCCGTACTTCTGCGGCCATTGCTTGCCGATGGTGCGCTCGATGCAACGCTGAACGTCGAGGTAGCGCTCGGCCATCCTCGCCGCCTCCATCGGCTCCGCCCATGCCGAAGAGGCGCACCAAGCGAAAAGGGCAAGGGAAATCAGAGGAGTCGGTCGAATGGGCATTGAAATTCGGTGCTGCGGGCAGGCGCGGTAGTTGAGCCAGATCCCTTCGAGCGGAGCCGAACCTTGCGCGTCGCGCACCTACTCGCAGCGAAACACCGCCTCGGCCTCCGGCTTGTGGCTGAAGAGGGTGAGGCCATTGGAGGTCACTTCGACGATGCGGGCGTGCTTGCTCTGCGCCCCGCACTGCCGGGACGCTTCGAGGATGGCGCGGGTTCTCAGATCGATTGCCGACTCGCCGATCACCTGGACAGAGCGGATCTCCGAGGATTGCCCCTGCGCCTTGCCGGCGATCAGCCCGCTTCCCGCGCAGGCGGCCAGCGCGAGAAGCGGGCTCAGGGCAAAAAGTCGATTCATGTTCTGGTGCCTGCATCGCGTGTCTGAACAATCCGCCATCTTGAGCAATCCGGCTGGTACTTTCAACCGGGGAGATCACCACCTTGACGGGACACGGACGTACCGCTTCGCGCCGTTGCCGTACCGAGAGCCATTCCCTAGATCGTTCGTGATAGATCGTCGTACAGATGGTCAGATTTGCGAGTCGTCCCTATCCTTGTCTGCCGTGTCGACTCTCGGCCTTGATTGCCAGGTGCCTGCCTTCCTCCCGTGGGTCGGATCTTCGCGGTGCGGCAAGAAACATATCGCTCGACATGAGCGGGTAGCGCACTTTCAGTGCGGGCGCTGCAGATGATCACCTCCGTGCCAAGGACCTCCCATGAAATCGCATCTCTGCTTCTCATCCGCCCGGTGGCGAATTGGAAGCGTGGCGCTCGCAGCCGCGCTTGCCAGTTGCAGCACGATCGAGACTTGGATGCCATTCGACGCTCCTGTTGCGACACCTGCGGCCGCCCACTCAACGCCGCCGCCGCCTCCGTTGCCGCCGCCTGCGAGCACACCCTCCGCGGGGGGAGTGCCCGGGCAATCGCCTCCCGCCCCCTCTGCCGCGGCTGCCTCATCGCCGGCGAGTGGCAATATTGCCGGCCGAGCGCGTACGTTCTCGACTCGACTCGCCACATACACATCGGTAGGTTTCGACTTGGTCCCCGGGTGGCGGCAGGATGACTTTTCCGAAAGCTGGCCGGCGTTCCTGGGCAGCTGCAAGGTGTTGACGGGGCGTGGCGCCGAATGGCGGCAGGTGTGTGATCGCGCGAGAAGCGTGGGCCGCAACAATGACGTGGCGATACGCAACTTCTTCGAGCGCGAGTTCTCCGCCTATCAGATTCGGGACGACGACCGACGCCCCGATGGCGTGGTCACCGGCTATTTTGAACCCGAGATCGCCGGCAGCAGACAATATGAGCCGCCCAACATCTATCCGGTGTATGCGCAACCGCAGGACATGCTTTTTGCAGATGCACGCAAGCTGCCTGCGGGCAACGGCGTTGTGGCCGCACGCGTGAAGGGCCGCAACGTGGCCGTTCAAGGCGGATTGAGCACGCGGGACATGGGGGCGCCAGGCCTGTATGCACTCGACCTGTCGAGCATCACGCGAGACACCCTGGATCGCAAGGTTCGCCTTCGCATCGAGGGGAATCGACTCCTGCCCTATTTCACCCGTGAAGAGATCGAGACCAAAGGCGCGCCGAACGCCAAGGTGCTCGCGTTCGTGAGCAGCGCGACAGCGCTCTACGAGATGCAGATCCAGGGGTCCGGACGCATCCGCCTGAACAACGGGGAAGTGATCCGCGTCGCGTACGCGGAGCAGAACGGACAGCCGTTCAGGCCCAGTCTGGCGCAATCGGCATCCGGCAGGGCCCGCAGTCCGGTCAAGGTGCGCGGCTCGTCAATCGAGCTCGAGTTGGACGATGGCGATGAGGACGATGGCGTGGATGGCGATACCGACGTATCCGTGATCCGCACGCGTGGCTTCACGCTTGCCCTTCCCAAGACCAGCGGCGCGGTGATGGTGCCGGGACGGCGCAACGCCGGCAAGGCGACCGGCTCCGGAATCAAGGATCCAAGCTATGTTTTCTTCAAGGAGGCCGGTGCCATGGCGGGCGGTCCGGTTGGTGCGTTCGGCGTGCCGCTGTCGGCGGGGCGATCGATCGCGGTCGATCCACGCAGCACGCCTCTGGGCTACCCCGTCTTCGTCTCGACGCGTGCGCCAGGGAGCGGCGCACCGATGCGGCGTCTGACGATTGCGCAGGATACAGGCGGCGCGATTCGTGGTGCTGTCCGGGCAGACTACTTCTTCGGAAACGGCCAACAGGCCGCGACCCAGGCGCGCCGCATGAAAGAGCGCGGCCAGCTGTGGATATTGCTGCCGCGCGGCCTGGCGGTGGCCGCTGCCGCCAGCTCCACCATCCGCACCCGGGGAGGGGCCGTGGGAGCCGACCTGCCCGAATGCCTCGTGCCCGCAGAAGACAGTTGCGTCAACGACTGACAAGGCTTGCGCGAGTGGCAGCGTAGGGGAACCTGTCCATGTGGAGTCAAGGAATGCGATCCGTTGTCGAGGGCTTCCCGGGACGGCATTACTCGCTGAGGCGCACGTAGGTTTGAAGCAGGGCGGTCTTGTGAACCACGCCAAGGAGCTCGGGATCATTCACGCTTCGCACGACGGGGAGGCGTTCACCCTGATGCTCGATGAAGCGCTGCAGCGCAGCTCCAAGGTTCATGTCCTGGGTGATGGGAGGAATCTCGCGGCTGAGAAAATCGCTGGCGCATCGGCCGTGGCCGGACGCCGTGCCTTTGACCGTCATGGCGGCGGTCAGCTGCCGCAGCGGTACGACGCCTTGATAGCGATTCTGCGCATCCACCACATAAAGGTACTTGACCGGGTGCTTCAAGAAAAGTGCGCTCATCTGCTGCAGGTCGGCCGTTTCGGGCACCACGGTCTCCGTCGGTTGCACCAGGCTCAGCATGTCGGACGCGCGAAGCCGCTCGCGCTCGATCTGCCGGAGATGCCGGTGTTCGGTGATCTCGTACATCGAGCCGGACCGGGTCGACCGCACGATGAAGTACGCCACCACGCTGGCGGCCATCAGCGGCAGCATGACCTGATAGCTCAGGGTCATCTCGAAGATCATGAGGATCGCCATGAGTGGAGCCTGCGTGGCGCCGGCCAGGAAGGCGCCCATGCCGACGATGCCATACGCAAAAGGGGCGGCGGTCGCCTGCGGCCAAAGCTGATGGATGCCCTGGCCGAAAAGCGTGCCCAGCATGCAGCCGAAGAACAGGGCCGGTGTGAAGACGCCTCCGACCGCCCCGGACCCCACGGTGGCCAGCGTGGCCACCGACTTCGCGGCGACGATCATCAGCAGCAGGGCCCACGGCCAATCGGTGTGCAGCACGGAATTGACGACGCTGTATCCATTGCCCCAGACCTCGGGAAACCTCCACGAGATCAACCCCACCACCAGGCCTCCCAGCGCGAGGCGCAGCGGCAAGGGGAGCGAGGTGCGCTGAAAGAGATTGCGGGCCTGCCGCAGTCCTCGCAGGAACATGGCGCCCGCGGCGCCCAGCAATACCCCCAGCAGGACGAAGAGCACGACCTCCGCGCCGGTCACGGTCGGAAAGGTCGGCATGGCGTACGGTGGCTCGTAGCCGGGCAGGGCCCGCATCGCGATGTTGGCGACGACCGCGGCAATCAGTATCGGGCCCAGGCTCTCCATGGCGATCGAGCCGAGAACGATCTCCGCCACGAAGAATGCGCCTGCGATCGGCGCGTTGTAGGCGGCCGTGAGTCCCGCTGCGGCGCCGCAGGCCACCAGCACGCGCAGGCGCTCCACCGGAAAGCGCAGCCGCCGGCCGAGCAATGACGCACACAGTGCCGCCAGCTGAACCATCGAGCCCTCGCGGCCGATGGAACCACCGCTGGCGATGCTGACCAGCGAGGAGGCGCTGCGCGCCATGGTCTGTGCCACCGGGATCCGCCCGTCCCCGAGCACGATCGCTTCCATGTAGTCGGATTTCGTCTCCGGCTTGCCGAGCCGGCGAGCCAGCACCAGGAGCGCGCCGGCGACCAGCCCTCCCGCCGCAGGCACTGCCACCCGCGCCCACGCTGGAAGACTCTGCGCCAGGGCCACCAGGCCTCCGCCCTGGCCCAGCACGGCGAGGTCGAGCCAGCGCAGCAGCAGCCGGAAGGCTTCGGTCGCTGCGGTGCCGAGCAGCCCGGCCACGACGGCCCAGGCCAGCATCGACTGCCATTCGGAGATGCGAAGGAAGCGTTTCAGTCGGGCGCGCTGAACAAGGAATCGGGAGGCGGACCAACTCATGCCGCAGGATTATCCGGCCGCGGCCGTCGAACTTGCGCTCCTACCTGCGTTCCGTCAGCGCCACGCGTACCGCCAGGGCCGCCAGCACGCTGCCCATGACGTAGCGCTGCGCGCGCAGCCAGCCGGCGCTTTGCGAGAGCACGGCCGTGATGCTCGCGGCGCCGAGGATCACCACGGTGTTGACCGCGGCGCTGCTGGCCATTTGCGCGACGCCCAGCTGCACGCTCTGCAGCAGCACCGAACCGCGCTCCGGATGGATGAACTGCGGAAAGAACGAGAGGTAGAACATCGCGACCTTCGGGTTCAGCAGGTTGGTGAGAAAACCCATGCGAAACAGCTTGCCCGGCGGATCGGCCGGCAGCACGCGCGCCTCGAAGGGCGCATTGCCGCCGGGCTTGACCGCCTGCCATGCGAGCCACAGCAGGTAGGCTGCGCCGGCAAGCCGGATGGCGTCGAACGCGACGGGCACGGCCAGCAGCAGCGCGGTGAGGCCGAGCGCGGCTGCGAACAGGTGGGCCAGGAAAGCCATCATCACGCCACCGAGCGAGACCAGCCCGGCGCGCCGGCCCTGGATGAGCGTGCGCGACACGCAATAGATCATGTTCGGCCCCGGCGTGAGCGCCAGCAGCAGCGAGGCGAGTGCGAACCAGGCGATTTCAGTCAAGCTCAGCATGTCAGAGTCCTTCGGATTGAAGCGTGACGGGGCCACGGGGGGTGTCGAGTTCGGCCACGAGATTGGGCGCGCCGGGCTGCACCGCCATGCCGGCCATGCCGATGGCCGACAGCGCCACGGCCAGGTCGGCCGCGCGTGGATGCGTGGCCTGCAGCGAGCGCATCGCCAGCCCCGAGGCCGGCATGGCGTCGGTGGGATGCACGGGGCCCCACTGGATCAGCGTGGGCAGCGCGCCGTAGAAGAGGCGCTGGCCATCGTCGCGCACCGTGATCTGCCATTCGAGCCGGCCGGCGGGCGTGTCGCGCGAGGCTTCGAGCAGATGGCCGCGGTCGATGTGCGCGTGCTCCTCGTGCGCGAGCGCCTGCAGCGCGGCGCGCGCATCGGGCACGCGCGCAACGAAGTGCACCAGCCGCGGTCCGCGTTGTGCGAGCCCCGCCTGCAGCACGGGGTCGTCGAGGTCGAACCAGCGGCGCGTGCCGGGGCGCGATGGCTGCTTGCCGGGCTCGATCGCGATGATTTCCAGGTAGGCCTGGGGAAAGGCCGCGCTCGCGATGTTCAGCAGCCGGTTGTGCGTGCCCATCAGCGGATGCGAACCGCCGGGGCCCGGCGTGACGCCCAGCGTGGCCTCGCACCACGCCACGCCCTCGGCCAGCGAGGCGGCGGCGACTACCAGATGGTCGAGTTGCGCGCGCATGGTGCCTTGCCCTACAGCGTGACCTGGCCGTCGATGCAGGTCACGGCATCGCCGCCGACCCACACCTTGCCCTCGCCGTCGCGCTCGATGTACACGCGACCGGCACGGCCGAGGCACTGGCCCTGCGCAGCCACGTAGCGCGCGGGCATGTGGCCGTCGGCAATCAGCCATTCGGCGAGGCTGGCGTTGAGGCTGCCGGTGACCGGGTCTTCTTCCACGCCGATGGGCGCGGCGAAAGCGCGCACCTCGAGGTCGATCTTCGGGCCGTCGTCTTCTTCGATTGCAACGGCCTTGCCGCCGAAGGCGCGCGCCTCGCGGTTCGAGCGGCCGATCAGCATCGACGAGCCCTCTGCCGCAGGCACGCCCGCCACGCCGGCCTTCACGCCCAGTTCCTTGAGCATGCGGTGGTCGGGCACGAGCCGGAGCACGGTGTCCGCATCGCTGAGCAGCAGGCCGAACCAGACCGGGCCGTTGTCGAGCACCTGGGCTGCGACGACCTGCTGCGCCTTCAGGCCCAGCGCACCCGCCACCTTGGCCAGCAGCGTGGGGCTGGGCGCGCTGCGCTTGAGCGGCGGGGCCGAGAAAGCCAGGCGCTCGCCTTCATGGCGCAGCGGCACCAGGCCGGCCGCGCACTGTTGCACGATCCGGCCCGCCGCCTTGGGCTTGCCGCCGGCCTGCAGCCAGGCGTGGCAGCTGCCGATGGTGGGATGGCCGGCAAAGGGCAGTTCGCCGCCGGGCGTGAAGATGCGCACGCGGTAGTCGGCCGAGGGCTGCGTCGGGGGCAGCAGGAAGGTGGTTTCCGAAAGATTGGTCCACTGCGCGAAGCGCTGCATCTCGGCGTCGTCGAGGCCGCCGCCGTCGAGCACCACGGCGAGCGGATTGCCGAGGTAGGGCGTGGCGGTGAAGACGTCGACTTGTTTGAACGGGCGGGGTTTCATGCTTTTCATTCGAGCGGGAGATCGAGCACGCCGCGCGTGCCCGGACGGGAGATCAGTTCACCGTACCAGCGTTCGAGGTTCGGCCAGCTGGGGCGCTGGTATTCGGCCGGCGGCAGGCCGAACCAGCGGTGCGCTTCGCAGCCGATGGGAATGTCGGCCATGGTGAAGCGGTCGCCGGCCATGAAGGGCTGCCGGGCCAGGTGCGCGTCGAGCATCGCGAACAGCGCCTCGCTCGTATGGACGGAGGCCGCGATCAGGGCGGGTTCGCGCTCGGCCGGCAGCGTGCGCACCCATTGCACGAAGGCATCGCGGCTCGCCCGGTTGAGCGTGGTCTGCTGCCAGTCCATCCAGCGTTCGGCATCGAAGCGCGCGGGCAGCTCGCTCGGGTAGAACTTGCCGTGCGAATGCCTGGCGCAGAGATAGCGCACGATCACGTTCGATTCCCAGAGCGTGACGCGATCGCTGCCTTCGCCGTCGTCGATGGTGGGCACCATCGCGTTCGGGTTGAGTGCCAGGTACTCGGGCGTCTGCACCACGCCGAACCGGCCGCCGGCCTCGGTGCGTTGAAAGTCGAGCCCGAGTTCCTGCGCGCACCAGACGACTTTGCGCACGTTGATCGAACTGATGCGGCCCCAGATATTGAGCATGGTGTTCAGCTTCCTTGGACAGGTGTGGCGGACAGGGCGGATGGCACGGCGGGACGGTCGAGCAGCAGCAGGCGGATCGCCAGGCCGACCATCACCAGGGCCAGCAGGCCGCGCTGGAACTTTTCAGCCCCCGGACGGCGCTGCAGCCAGCGGCCGACCTGCCCGCTGCAGGCGCCGAGCAGCGTGTTGAACGCGAGCGCGGCTGCCGACAGCATGACGCCGAGCTGCACCAGTTGCAAGGGCACGCTGCCGCGCGCCGGCTCGACGAACTGCGGCAGGAACACCATGAAGAACAGCAGCGCCTTCGGATTGACGAGGTTGTTCAGGAAGGCCATGCGCACGATGCGCGCGAAGGCGGACGGCTGCGCACGCGCGCCCGTGGGGAGGCCGCCGCTGCTGCGGAGGGCCTGCACCGCGAGCCACAGCAGGTACAGCGCGCCCGCGTAGCGCAGCAGGTCGAACGAGGGCGGCCAGGCCGCCACCAGCGCCGTGACGCCGGTGGCGGCGAAGAGCGTGTGCACCAGGTCGGCCGACGAGATGCCGAGCGCCGCCGCGAAGCCGCCGCGCGGGCCGTGGGCCACGCCGTGCGAGAGCACGAAGGCCATGTTCGGCCCCGGCGACAGGAACAGCGCGAGAACGGCCAGCAGGAAGAGCGCGAGCGTGGCGAGGCTGATCATGAGGCGTCCTGCGGCGCTTCCTTCAGGCAGCGTCGGCCGTGGCTGCGGGAACCGAGGGGAGATAGGGCGCGATGTTGCGCAGGGCGCGCGCCACGTAGTCTTCCTTCTCGCCCACCGGCGCAACGTAGTGCAGCGCGCTCTTCGCGGCCTCGATGCCTTCGCTGCGCGCGATGAGCCAGGCCGCGAGGTAGGGCGCCGACAGGCAGCCGCCGGCCGTCGCCACGTTGCCCTTGGCGAAGAAGGGCTGGTTGAGCACCTCGATGCCGGCCTCCTGCACCCAGGGCTTGGTCGTGAGGTCGGTGCAGGCCGGCACCGCGCCCAGGAGGCCCAGCTTGGCGAGCAGCAGCGTGCCCGAGCACTGCGCGCCGATCAGCTGCCGCTTCGCATCGAGGCGGCGCAGCGCGCCCATGATGGCCGGATCGGCCGCGATCTCGCGGGTGCGGATGCCGCTGCCGACGAGCACCGCGCCGGCCTCGGCGGCCGCCTCGAGCGTGGAGCTCGCATGCACGGTGACGCCGTTCATCGAGGTGACCGTGGCGCTGGGCGCGGCCAGCGTCACGCGCCAGCCCGGCTTCTTGATGCGGTTGAGCACCCCGAGCGCGATCAGCGAATCGAGTTCGTTGAATCCGTCGAAAGTCAGGATGGCGATGTGCATCGTGGTCTGCCTCGTGTTGCGGCTCAGACGGGTTCGGGCGCGAGCCTGCGTTCGCCCAGCAGCGCCAGTTCCTCGCGCAGCGTCAGGGCCAGCGCGGCGATGGCGGTGTCGATTTCCTCGACGCTGGCCGTCACGAACGACAGCCGCAGCGTGCGCGGATCGCCCTGGTCCGCATAGAAGGGCGCGCCCGGCACGAAGGCCACGTTGCGCTCCACCGCCTTGGGCAAGAGCGCCACCGTGTCGATGCCCTCGGGCAGGCGCGCCCACAGGAACATGCCGCCCTTGGGCGCGTTGAACTTCACGTCCAGCCCGGCCATCTCGCGCGTGAGCGCAGCCATCATCGCGTCGCGCTGGCGCTTGTAGAGCGCGCGGATGGTCGGCACGTGGCGCTCGAGGAAGTTGTCCTTCATCACGGCCGAGACCATGCGCTGCGTGAAGATCGGCGTGTGCAGGTCGACCGCCTGCTTGGCCTGCAGCAGCTTCGGAAAGATGGCCTTCGGCGCAACCAGGAAGCCCAGGCGCAGGCCCGGTGCGAGCACCTTCGAGAACGAACCCAGGTAGATGCAGCCTTCGGGGTTGCGCGCGGTCAGCGGCAGCGGCGGGGCTTCGTCGAACCACAGTTCGCCGTAGGGGTTGTCCTCGACGATCGGCAGGCCGGCGGCGGCCGCGGCGGCCGACACCGCCGCGCGCCGCGCCTCGGTCATGGTGCGGCCGGTGGGGTTCTGGAAATTGGGCAGCAGGTAGACGAAGCGCGCGGCGTCTTCCGAAGCGCGCCCGCCGGTCGCGCGTGCCTTGGCCACCAGGTCTTCGACGATCACGCCTTCGTCGTCGCTCGCCACGCTCACCGGGTTCGGCTCCATCGGGCCGAAGGCCTGCAGCGCGCCCAGGTAGGTGGGCGTTTCGACCAGCACCTTGCTGCCCGGATCGATGAGCACCTTGGCCACCAGGTCGAGGCCCTGCTGCGAGCCGGTGGTGATGAGCACCTGCGCGGGATCGACGTTCCACGGCAGCATGTCGGCCACGGCCTGGCGCAGCGGCGCATAGCCTTCGCTCGCGGCGTATTGCAGCGCCGCCTGGCCGTCGTTGTGCAGCACCTCGGCGCAGGCGTCGGCAAAGGCCTGGATCGGGAAGGTCTTGGGCGAGGGCAGGCCGCCGGCCAGGCTGATGATGCCGGGGCGCTCGGTGACCTTGAGGATTTCACGCAGCACCGACGGATTCATCTTGGCGGCGCGGGCAGCGAGTTTCCAGTTCATGGGGTCTTCTTTCAGTCGGGTGAGGTGAGATCAGGATTGTTCGGCATGCGCTGCACGCGGCGAAACGGCAAGAACGGGCTGCGGCTGCGAAAGGCGCTTGCCGAGCACCACCGTGCAGACCACGGCCATGGCAAAGCCCAGCGTGACCACGTCGAGCGGTTCGCCCAGCAGCGGAATGGATGCAAGGATAGAGAGAAAGGGCTGCAGCAGCTGGGTCTGGCTCACGCGCAGCGCGCCGCCGAGGGCCAGGCCGCGGTACCAGGCGAAGAAGCCGATCCACATCGAGAACACGCCGACATAGACGAAGCCCAGCCAGGCCGACGTGCCGATGGGCTCCGTGGGCCACATGGCCAGCGTGGCGGGCAGCGTCACGGGCAGCGCCATCACGCAGACCCAGCAGATCACCCGCTCCGCGCCGAGCGACGGCGTGACCTGCGCGCCGTAGATGTAGCCGAACGATGCCGCGACCACCGCGCCGACCAGCAGCAGGTCGGCCCATTCGAAGCCGAAACCATGGCCGCCCTGGCTCGCGCGCAGCACCGAGAACAGCACCACCAGCAGGCTGCCCGCAATGGCGCAGAGCCAGAAGCCGAGCCGCGCGCGCTGGTGCAGCACCCAGGCCGCGACTGCCGCGGTCACGAGCGGCAACAGCGCCGTCACCACCGCCGCGTGGCTGGCCGTGACCACGCGCAAGGCGTAGCCCAGCAGCAGCGGATAGCCGATCACGTTGCCGAGCACCGCCATGCCAAGGGGCTTCCACTGGTGCGGCGCGGGCCGCGGCGAACGCGTGGCGAGCAGGAAGACCGTGGAGAGAATGCCCGCCAGCGCGGCGCGTCCGAGCGTGACGAACCAGGGCGACAGCTGCGGCGCGCCCTGCGTGCCGGTGGCCAGCCGCGTCATCGGCAAGGTGACCGCGAACAGCGCCACGCCGATCACGCCGAGCCACATGCCCAGCGTCTCGTCCTTGATGTTGAGCCTGTTGCTCATACGCCCAGCATCCACCAGGCCGTGAGCACCAGCACCAGCCCCATCGCACGGTTGAACCACAACAGCCGCCGGCCCTTGGAGAGCCATTCGCGCAGCAGCGCGCCGGCCAGTGCATAGGTGAAGTTGCTGACGAAGGCGTAGGCCAGCATCACCGGCGCGACGATGGCGAAGCGCCCGAGCGCATCGGGCTGCCCCGCGATCCAGCCGGCCACCAGCGTGAGCGCGAGCAGCCAGGCCTTGATGTTGACGAACTGCAGCATCACGCCCTGGCCGAAGCCGATGTCGAGGCTGGCGCCGTCTGCACGGCCGAGCGTGCCGCTGCCGCTCAGCTTGTAGGCCAGCCACAAGAGGTAGCCCACGCCCAGCGCCTTGATGCCCAGGCGCAGCGAAGGCACCGCCACCACCAGGGCGCCGATGCCGGCCGCGCACAGCACCAGCAGCAGCGTCCAGCCCACCGGCACGGCCACCACGAAGCGCATCGCGCGCGGCAGGCCGCCGTTGGCCGCCAGGGCGGTGGAAAGCGTGGTGTTGGGACCGGGCGAGAAACTCATCGCCGTGGCCAGCACCAGCAGCGCGGTGAATTCTTGCCAGTTCATTGCATACACTCTAAACTTTCACACCATTACAGTTCCAATACAGTTGATCGAACATATTCGAAAACTGTATTGGTCTTTCTTTCGACACAGAAGCCCGGCGCAGATGCTGACACGAACCTCCACCCAGTCGCTCACGGGGCAATTGGCCGACCGGCTGGCGGAACGCATCCGCACCCGGCTGCTGCCGCCCGGTGCGCGCCTGCCCTCGGTGCGCGAATGCGCGCGCCAGCAGGGCGTGAGCCCCTACACGGTGGTGGCGGCCTACGACCAGCTGCTGGCGCAGGGCCTGGTCGAGGCGCGCCGGCAGCGCGGCTTCTACGTGCGCGATTCGGCCCCGGCGCAGGAGGGCCGCCCGCCCAACGCGGCGCCCATGGTCATCCAGATGATGGCCTCGCGCGTGCCGGCCGATGCGAGCTCGCTCATCCGCAGCATGTTCCACCGGCCCAGCGACAAGCCGCAGCCGGGCATGGGGGTGTTTCCGCCCGAATGGATGTCGTCCACCTTCATGCCGACGGCGGTGCGCCGCATGACCAGTACAGCCGCGCTGCAGGAGCTGTCGCTCCAGTACGGCGAACCCTCGGGCGACGCGGCGCTGCGCCGCAGCCTGTCGAACAAGCTGGTGGGCATCAACGTGCCCGCCGCGCCCGACCAGATCGTGACCACGGTGGGCGCCACGCATGCGCTCGACATCGTGAGCCGCACGCTGCTGCGCGCGGGCGATCCGGTGATGGTCGAGGAGCCCGGCTGGGCGCTGGAGTTTGCGCGGCTCGAGGCGCTGGGCATGCGCATCCTGCCGGTGCCGCGCCGCGCCGACGGGCCCGACCTGGAGGTGATGGCGCAGTACTGCCAGCTGCACAGCCCCAAGCTCTTCGTGAGCGTGAGCGTGCTGCACAACCCGACCGGCTACAGCCTCACGCCCGGCAGCGCGCACCGCGTGCTCAAGCTGGCCAACGAGCACGACTTCCACATCGTCGAGGACGACACCTACAGTCACCTCGCGCCCGAGCACGCCACGCGGCTCAGCGCGCTCGACGGGCTGCAGCGCACCATCTACGTCAGCGGGTTCGCCAAGATCCTGGCGCCCAACTGGCGCATCGGGTTCCTGGCCGCCTCGCCGGAACTGAAGGAGCGGCTGCTCGAAACCAAGCTGCTGGCCACGCTCACCACGCCCACCCTGTTCGAACGGGCGCTTTCGTGGTGCATCGACCAGGGCCAGCTGCGGCGGCATGCCGAGCGCGTGCGCATCCGGCTCGACGGCGCGCGCGGCCGCGCGGTGAAGCTCGCCATGGCGCACGGCTGCACCTTCGCGTCGGAACCGGCGGGCCTGTTCGGCTGGGTCGACACCGGCGTCGACACCGACGCGCTCACCCAGCGCATGCTCGACCAGGGCTACCTGCTCGCGCCGGGCTCGCTGTTCCATGCGAGGCGGCCGCCGAGCACGATGATGCGGATCAATTTCGCGACCTCGCAGGACGCGGCGTTCTGGAAGGTGTTCAGCAAGGTGCGCGCGGAACTTTGACGGGGCAACGGGGAGGGCCCGGGGGCCCAAAACGGCGATGCCTTGGAGTAAGCTGGCATCACAAGAAAACCCAACCCGGAGACCTCCGCATGAGCAACGCCAGCCAACCCTTCGACTTCAGTCAATTCGTCCCCGGATTCGATTTTCTGAAGAACCTTGCCGGCGGTGGCGCCGGCGGTTCGGCGGGCGGCGCGGTGCCCGGATTGCCGAGCCTCGCGAGCTGGGTGGCCCCCACGCTCAGCGTGGAAGAGGTCGACAAGCGCATCCAGGAACTCAAGACGGTCCAGTATTGGCTCGAGCAGAACGGCCACGCGCTCAAGGCCACCATCCAGGCGCTCGAAGTGCAAAAGATGACACTTTCGACCTTGCGCGGCATGAACGTGCGGATGGAAGATATCGCCAGCGCGTTCACCAAGCAGGCGGCCGCCGTGGCGCCCGCTGCTGCGCCGGCACCCGCACCTGCGGCTGCCGCGCCGGCCGAACCGGAAGCCGAGACTGAAGAAGCCCCGGCGCCTGCGAAGAAAGCGCGCAGCAAGCCGGCTTCAGGCGGTGGCGGCGGCAATGGCGGGGTGGTCGATCCGATGCAATGGTGGGGCTCGCTGACCGAGCAGTTCCAGCAGATCGCGAGTTCGGCGCTGCAGGATGCGGCCCAGCTCAAGGTGCCGGCCATGGCCCAGCCGGCGGCGGCGGCTCCCGCGGCCTCGAAACCCGCGGCCAGGAAGGCGGCCGCGCCCGCCGCCGCGAAGAAGGCACCGGCCGCCGCGCGCAAGCGAACGACCGGCCGGCGCTGACGCCATACGTAACACTTTTTTGAAGAGAACGGGTTGGCACGCATCATGAAGCTGTTTCCTTCCGGCCACGCCACCCACCCGCAATGGCGCATGGCGGCGGGCCTCGTGCTGGCCCAGTTGCGCGCGCAGATGGCGCTGCCCGACTACGCGCCGTCGCCGACGCTCGGGCTGCTCTACATCACCGATCATTACGCGGCGGACGCGCAGGACATCCTCGACCACCTGAGCGCCGAACTGCCCGAGGTCACCGACTGGTCCGGCACGGTCGGCATCGGCGTCTCGGCCAACAACGCCGAATACTTCGACGAACCCGGCCTGAGCCTGATGCTCTGCGCGCTGCCGAGCGACCAGTACCGCGTGTTCTCCGGCGTGGCGCCGCTGGGCAATTCGGAAATGAGCGGCTTCGAGGCCCACACGGCGCTCGTGCACGCGGACCCCGCCACCCCCGACCTCACCGAGCTGATCGGCGAGATGGCGGGCCGCACCAACACCGGCTATCTGTTCGGCGGCCTGTCGTCGGGACGCGGCGGCGCGTTGCAGTTCGCGGTGGGCGGCAACGGCAACATCCGCGGGCATGGCGCCGCGGGCGGCGTGTTCTCGGGCGGCTTGTCGGGCGTGGTGTTCGGCGAGGGGGTGCGGCTGGTGTCGCGGGTCACCCAGGGCTGCCAGCCGCTGCGCTCGGGCGCAGGGCGCGAGCGCGAGATCACCGAAGCCGACGGCAACCTGCTGCTCAAGCTCGATGGCGAACCCGCGCTCGATGTGCTGCTGGCCGACCTGCAGGTGTCGCTCGAGCGGCCGCAGGAAGCCATCGACGCCGTGCGCGCCACCCTGGTGGGCCTTGCCGCCGCAGGCAGCGACGGCATCCGCCGCACCGGCGACCTGGGGGCCGACGTGCTGGTGCGCCACATCATCGGCCTGGACCCCACGCGCCGCGGCATCGCCATTGCCGACGTGGCGGAGGCCGGCATGCGCCTGACCTTCTGCCGCCGCAATGCGCAGGCCGCGCGCGCCGACCTGATGCGCATCTGCGCGGAAATCCGCGAAGAACTCGAGCCCGAGGAGCAGACGCTGGCCACCGCGCGCGCTGTCGCAGCGGGGGAGGCCGAGGCGGCGCCGCATCCGGCGCGCCGCATCGCGGGCGCCGTGTACGTGAGCTGCTCGGGACGCGGCGGACCGCATTTCGGCGCGCCGGGCGCCGAGCTGCAGATCGTGCGGCACGCGCTGGGCGACGTGCCGCTGGTCGGCTTCTTTGCCGCGGGCGAGATCGCCCGCCATCACCTGTACGGCTACACCGGTGTGCTGACGGTGTTCACCAGCAAGGACTGAGCCTCGCCCTGCCTGCCGGCATTCAGGCCGGCTGCAGCACGCGCGCTGCCGGCGCAGGCATGCCGGTGAACGCAAAGTCGACCTCGGGCGCGAGCCCGCTCACGATGCGCGCAATCGACTTGCCCGAGCCGCAGGCGTGCGTCCAGCCGAGCGTGCCATGGCCGGTGTTGAGGAACAGGTTCGGCAGTTTCGTCTTGCCGATGAGCGGCACGTTGCTCGGCGTCGCGGGGCGCAGGCCGGTCCAGAACTGGGCCTGCGTGGTGTCGCCGGCACCCGGGAAGAGCTCTTCGACGCGGCGCACGATCGCCTCGCAGCGCACGCGGTTCAGGTCGCGGTCGTAGCCGTTGAGCTCGGCCGTGCCGGCAATGCGCAGGCGGTCGCCGGAGGCCGACGTGTAGCGCGAGAACACGAGCTTGAACTCGTCGTCGGTCAGCGAGACCTGGTGCGCCCTGGACGCGTCCTTCACCGGCAGCGTCACCGAATAGCCCTTGGCCGGATAGATCGGCAGCCGGATGCCCAGCGGCGCGGCAACGATCGGGCTCAGCGAACCCATCGCGAGCACGAAGGCATCGCCGCGGATGCGCTGGAAGCGGCCTTCGCTGTCGGTGGCTTCGACGTGGTCGATGCTGCCGCCGGCCTCGCGCAGCGCGGTCACCGTGTGGCTCATGAGGAACTTCACGCCGGCCGCGGCCGCGCGCTTCGCCAGCTCGCGCGCAAAAAGGTTCGCGTCGCCGGACTCGTCCTCCGCCGTGTAGGTGGCGCCGGCCAGCTTCGGGCGGATGTGGGCGAGTGCGGGCTCAATCTTCACGGCCTCGTCGGCCGAGATCACCAGCCGCTCGCAGCCGAGCGCGCGCATCTGCTCCGCGGGCTCGAGGGCGCCGTCGAACTCTTTCTGCGTCGTATAGAAATGCAGGATGCCCTGCGTGCGCTGGTCGTAGTCGAGGCCGGCATCGCGGCGCAGCTGCTGCAGCATTTCGCGGCTGTAGGTGCCCAGGCGAACGATCTGCTCGATGTTGTGCCTGGTGCGCGCCGGCGTGCATTCGCGCAGGAACTGCAGGCCCCAGAGCCACTGGCGCATGTCGGCGCGGATGCGAAAGAGCAATGGCGCGTCTTCCTTGCCCAGCCATTGCAGCACCTTGAGCGGAGCGCTCGGGTTGGCCCAGGGCTCGGCATGGCTGACCGAGATCTGCCCGCCATTGGCAAAGCTGGTTTCGGCGGCCGGCGTGGCCTGCCGGTCGATCACGGTCACTTCGTGGCCGAGTTGCTGGAGGTAGTAAGCCGAAGTCACGCCGAGCAGGCCGGCGCCAAGAACGATCACGCGCATTTCAAGTACCTTTTGAAGATTGGCGCTTGAACGACGGACTTGGTGCGCTACTGATTCAATAGCAAGCAACCGGACGACCGCCGTCCAAGTTGCCGCTCCCCCTGTCCTTGGTACCTGAGAGATTCACCTGTTGCACCTTGCAACGGGTTTGCTCCTTCGGTGCATCACGCGAGGTGATGGCTCTCCAGACGGCGTATCAGTTGATGCAGTACATGCCACGCAACTCTTTGAAAGAACTTCAAAAAATCCGTTCGGCCGACCTGAGCGTTTATGGGAGTTTGCGCCTTCGGTGGGGTAGTAAAAAGCACTACCCACTCTCCTGCAGTGAAACGATTGTAGGCGGAGGCCGCAAAGCCGCCAACCATGAATTTTGACAATTCGGACCAATGGGATAATTGTCATTGATTCGAAACTTCGGGGAGACTCATGATCCTGGTAACCGGCGGCGCGGGCTTCATCGGCGCCAACTTCGTACTCGACTGGCTGGCGCAGAGCGAAGAGCCTGTCGTGAATCTCGACAAACTGACCTACGCCGGCAACCTCGAGACGCTCGCGTCGCTCAAGGGCGACCCGCGGCACATCTTCGTGCAGGGCGACATCGGCGACAGCGCCCTGGTCGATCGCCTGCTGGCCGAGCACAAGCCGCGCGCCATCGTGAACTTTGCCGCGGAATCGCACGTGGACCGCTCCATCCACGGCCCCGAAGACTTCGTGCAGACCAACGTGCTCGGCACCTTCCGCCTGCTCGAGTCCGTGCGCGGCCACTGGAGCGCGCAGCCGGCCGAGCAGAAGGCCGCCTTCCGCTTCCTGCACGTGTCCACCGACGAGGTCTACGGCTCGCTCTCCAAGACCGACCCCGCCTTCACCGAAGAGAACAAGTACGAGCCCAACAGCCCCTACTCGGCCAGCAAGGCCGCCAGCGACCACCTCGTGCGCGCCTGGCACCACACCTACGGCCTGCCGGTGCTCACCACCAACTGCTCCAACAACTACGGGCCCTTCCACTTCCCCGAGAAGCTCATTCCGCTGATGATCGTCAACGCCCTGGCCGGCAAGCCCCTGCCCGTGTACGGCGACGGCATGCAGGTGCGCGACTGGCTCTACGTGAAGGACCATTGCAGCGCCATCCGCCGCGTGCTCGAAGCCGGCCAGCTCGGCGAGACCTACAACGTCGGCGGCTGGAACGAGAAGCCCAACATCGAGATCGTCCACACCGTCTGCGCCCTGCTCGACGAACTGCGCCCCCGTGCCGACGGCCAGCCCTACAAGGCGCAGATCAGCTACGTCACTGACCGCCCCGGCCACGACCGCCGCTACGCCATCGACGCGCGCAAGCTCGAGCGCGAACTCGGCTGGAAGCCCGCCGAAACCTTCGACAGCGGCATCCGCAAGACCGTCGAGTGGTACCTGGCCCACGGCGAATGGGTGCGCAACGTGCAAAGCGGCGCCTACCGCGCATGGGTCGAGAAGCAATACGACGCCGCACCCGCGGCCCAGGCGGCGGCATGAAGCTGCTGCTGCTGGGCAAGGGCGGCCAGGTCGGCTGGGAGCTGCAGCGCAGCCTTGCGCCGCTGGGCGAGCTGGTCGCGCTCGACTTCGACAGCACCGACTTCCACGCCGACTTCAGCCGCCCCGAGCAGCTGGCCGACACCGTGCTCAAAGTGCGCCCCGACGTCATCGTCAATGCCGCGGCCCACACCGCCGTCGACAAGGCCGAGAGCGAGCCCGAGTTCGCGCGCACCCTCAACGCCACCTCGCCCGGCGTGGTGGCCGAGGCCGCGCAGCAGATCGGCGCACTCATGGTGCACTACTCCACCGACTACGTCTTCGACGGCAGCGGCCGCACGCCCTGGAAGGAAGACGACGCCACCGGTCCGCTCAGCGTGTACGGCCGCACCAAGCTCGAAGGCGAGCAGCTGGTGGCAAAGCACTGCGCCAGCCACCTGATCTTCCGCACCAGCTGGGTCTACGCCGCGCGCGGCGGCAACTTTGCCAAGACCATGCTGCGCATCGCCAAGGAGCGCGATCGCCTGACCGTCATCGACGACCAGTTCGGCGCGCCCACCGGCGCCGAGCTGCTGGCCGACGTCACGGCGCACGCCATTCGCGCCACCTTGCAGGACCCGGCCAAGGCTGGCCTGTATCACGCGGTGGCCGGCGGCGAGACCACCTGGCACGGCTATGCGCGCTTCGTGATCGAGCAGGCGAAGGCGGCGGGGGTCGCACTCAAGGCCGGGCCCGAAGCGGTCGAGCCCGTGCCCACCAGCGCCTTCCCGACGCCGGCCACGCGCCCGCACAACTCGCGCCTCGACACCACGAAACTGCAATCGACCTTCGACCTCGTGCTGCCCACCTGGCAGTCCGGCGTTGCGCGCATGTTGCGCGAAACTTTCTGATGGCAGACAAGAGACACGACACCCCATGACCAAGACGACGCAACGCAAAGGCATCATCCTCGCCGGAGGCTCCGGCACCCGGCTGCACCCCGCCACGCTCGCGCTCAGCAAGCAGCTGCTGCCGGTGTACGACAAGCCGATGATCTACTACCCGCTCAGCACGCTGATGCTCGGCGGCATGCGCGACATCCTGATCATCAGCACGCCGCAGGACACGCCGCGCTTCCAGCAACTGCTGGGCGACGGCAGCCAGTGGGGCATCAACCTGCAGTACGCGGTGCAGCCCAGTCCCGATGGTTTGGCACAGGCCTTCATCATCGGCGACAAATTCGTAGGAAATTCGCCGAGCGCGCTGGTGCTGGGTGACAACATCTTCTACGGCCACGACTTTGCGCACCTGCTGGCCGATGCCGATTCGAAGCCCTCCGGCGCCACCGTCTTCGCCTATCACGTGCACGACCCCGAGCGCTACGGCGTGGTGGCCTTCGACGACAAGGGCAAGGCCAGCAGCATCGAGGAGAAGCCGGCCAAGCCCAAGAGCAGCTACGCCGTCACGGGCCTGTACTTCTACGACAACCAGGTGGTCGAGATCGCCAAGGCCGTGAAGCCGAGTGCGCGCGGCGAACTGGAGATCACGGCGGTCAACCAGGCCTACCTTGACTTGGACCAGCTCAACGTGCAGATCATGCAGCGCGGCTATGCTTGGCTGGACACCGGCACGCACGAGAGCCTGCTGGAAGCCGGCCAGTTCATCGCCACGCTGGAGCACCGGCAGGGCCTGAAGATCGCCTGCCCGGAAGAGATCGCGTGGCGCAATGGGTTCATCGACCGCGAGCAGCTGGCCAGGCTGGCCGCGCCGCTGCAGAAGAATGGCTACGGCAAGTACCTGAACCATCTGCTGGCCGAGGAGGTGCGCTCGTGAAGGCCACGCCGACCGCCATTCCCGAGGTGCTGATCATCGAGCCGAAGGTCTTCGGCGATGCGCGCGGCTTCTTCTACGAGAGCTTCAACGGCAAGGCGTTCGACGAGGCGGTCGGGCGGCACATCGAGTTCGTGCAGGACAACCATTCGCGCTCGGCCAAGGGCGTGCTGCGCGGATTGCACTATCAGATCCAGCAGCCGCAGGGCAAGCTGGTGCGTGTGGCGCAAGGTGCGGTGTTCGATGTGGCGGTGGACATCCGCAAGTCGTCGTCTACCTTCGGACAATGGGTGGGCGTGGAACTGACTGCGGACAATCACAAACAGCTGTGGATACCGGCCGGGTTCGCGCATGCTTTTCTTGTGCTTAGCGCGACGGCAGACTTCCTCTACAAGACCACCGACTACTATGCGCCGGCGTATGAGCGCTGCATCGCGTGGAACGATGTGGCAGTGGGCATCGAGTGGCCTGAGATCGGAATGGCCCCCGTGTTGTCCGCCAAAGACCAGGCCGGTGTTTCACTGAACCAAGCTGAGACCTTCGACTAAAAAAATGGGCGAAGACCGCCACCCATGTGTGAGTGCAATGCCCGCATGAGCGTCAAATTCGAGGAACCGAATGTCGATTGAAGGAGCGCGGGAGACGCCCGAAGCACCAGTGGCAAACACTGGCGCAATACGTCAACAGGTCAGTGGCGTTGTCATTGCCTACAACCGGATTGATCTGATCGGTACCTGCCTCAGGGCGCTGTCGTTCGTCGACGAGCTCTTGGTGATTGACAAGTCCTCAACAGATGGGACCGCAGAGCTTGCGGCCCAGTTTGCAGACCGCGTGATCGTCGTGCCCTGGTCGCCTGTGGTTGAGGAAACCAGGGCGTTTGCGGTCGCGACCTGCAAGCACGACTGGATCGTCTGCATGGACGATGATGAATGCCTGAGCGTCGAGGCTGTACGCTTCATCGAGCGCGAACTCATATCTCCCCGCGCGTCTGTCTACTTGTTGCCGCAGCGGCACTACATCATGGGCCAGCACGACGAGCGTGCCTACTATTGGCCTGAATTCCAGCCCAGGTTCTTCTCAAAACAGGCAATAACCTTCCTCGAGACGGTACATGGCGGAATGAAGTACGACGAGGCGGCCGCCTTCGTCGTCCCCTACGGAGACGGTACCTGCATTCATCACTTGTCGCATAAGAACGTAGAGCAGTGGATCGAGAAGGCCAACCGCTACACATCGAGGCTGGACCGGGTGCGAGTCCCGCATGCCGGTGATGATGTCGTGGCGTTCTCGCACGAGAATATCAACCGCTATGTCTCTGTCACCAAGTCGAGCGAGCCGGGAGGCTATCCACGCGCTGTGGCAGTGTTGCGCGCGCTGTACGACATCATCGACCGCCTCAAGACGTGGGAAGAAGAGGAGGGCGTCAATGGCGATGAGGCATTTCAGACGATTTGCCGCCAGCTTGATGCAGCGTATGCCCGCGAGCTCCCTACTCGAAAAATCGTCGCACCGCAGATCGATACCTCGCAACTGGGAGCGGCCACAACACCGCTGCTTGCAAAGCTGCCCGAACGCGATGCGACCAGCAGCGATGAGCTTGCGCTCGAGACACTGCGTCGCGCGATCGAAGCATTGCGCGAGTCGTTGCGCCATGTCCGCGCGGCGGCCGAACTCGAGAGACGTAACGCCGATGCTGTGCTCGTGCATGAACGCCGATTGCTGGAGGAGAACAGCAAACAATTCACCATTCGAGAAGCCGAGCTGGCAGAAGAGATGCGCGCAAATGCCGCCCTGCATGAGGCGCGGTTGCAAGAGGTGTCCGAAGGCGTTCAACTCGCGCGCAGCGAGCTGCAAGTCCACCGCAACAAGGCCGCCGTGCTTGAACAGCAGCTTGTTGCGAATGGCACGGCCGCTGAGCAACGGCTTCTGGCGTTGCAAGCTGAAGCGGATCAACTGAGAGCCGACGCTGCAAGCGCTCGCCAGCAGCTGCATGCGGTCTATGCCTCCGTCAGCTGGCGGCTTACTGGCCCAATGCGTGGAATTGCCTCGCGGCACCCGGGGGCGGTGGCCGGGCTGCGCGGGTTCCTCAGGCGCCATCCGAAACTCAGGCATGCGGCGGTGGGCACCGTCAAGGCCGGATGGCGGCTTATCACGCTGCGTCGGGTAGCGACGCCGGTACCGCCACCGCCACCGCCCGAAGTCGAGTTGTTGCCCGCGTTGGCCCCTAGTACGGACGTCGACAAGCACTTCAATGTGCGGCGCATCGATGTGGACCGCTCGGTTGCGAGCACTCCGGTTTCGGCTGCGAACCGCCGCGTGCTCTGCGTCGGCCACGTGATGCCGTACCCGCCCCGCGCCGGTAATGAATACCGAATTCACCGGCTGTTGACGTGGCTGTCGAGCGCGGGCTGGAGTCCGATGGTCGTGATTTGCCCGCTTCCGCATGAGATGCCTTCCGATCAACAGATCGCAATGGCCGCCTCGATCTATCCCAACTTCATCGTATGCGGGCACGACGGTGTGGTGCACCACAATCTCTCCGAAGATTCGCACCTTGTCGAGAGCTTGGATGGCGAAGTTGTCCGCGACTTTGGCGCAGTGCTCGGCGAGCAAGATCCCGCAATCCAGCGTGAGCGCGATCTGCTCGCTACCATGCGCACTTTCTGCCCAGACGTGCTGATCGAATTGCTGCTGAAGCTCGACGAAAACTGGAAGCCCGACGTTCTTTTGGCCGAGTACGTGTTCATGACGCGGGCGTTCGCCGCGATGCGCTCCGAGCTACCGAAGGTGATTGACACCATCGATGTCTTTTCGACCAAGGCGAGCAAGGTTGAGCAATACGGCGTGACTGATGGGCTCGCCATGAGCGAGGCCGAGGAGGCCGCGTTGCTTAACCGAGCCCAGCTGCTGATCGGAATCCAGCCGGACGAATGCCGTGATCTTGCGCGGCTCGCTCCCGGTCGCCGTGTCGTGAATGTGGGTGTCGATTTCCATGTCAACGTCGAGGCTGGGGCGGCACCGTCCAAGCCCGTCGTTCTGCTGGTGGCCTCGAACAATCCGATGAACGTCAAAGGTACGCGGGACTTCCTGCGCTTTTCGTGGCCCATCATCCGCAAGGAAAGAGGGGATGTCGAACTGCACATCGTCGGCGATGTGGGGCGATCGGTTGCAATCGTGCCCGACGGCGTCAAGGTGCTCGGCAGATTCGAAGAGCTGGACGCTGCGTATGCTGGTGCCGCAGTCGTTATCAATCCGACGGTAGCGGGCACAGGCCTCAAGATCAAGACGGTCGAGGCGATCTGCCAGTTGCGGCCGGTGGTCGCGTTTCCCGCCGGGGTCGACGGTATTGGTGGGGCAGCGAAACCGCTGCTCCACGTGGCCTCGGACTGGTTCGACTTCGCGCACCACGTGGTGCGTGTTCTCTCGGACCGCCCAGACGCGGCGACGCTTGTCGAACTCGGCGCCGCACTTGCACGCGAGTTTTCGCCCGAAGTTGTCTATGCGGAGCTTGCCGGTGCAATTGATGAACTCTGAATCGATGACAGACCCAGACTCGACCGCCGCTGACTCTTTGACCGCGGGGCCCTACGACCTGTTGATCGATATGTCTGCTTGCGCGCTCGATCAGGCAAAGCTCGATCGTCATGTCGCCAAGCTGCTGAAGTACTGCGGCTTCGCCGACGTCGTGGATCGACTCAGTGTCGTATTGCCGCCAAGTCTTAAGTTGCAGCCCCGGCCGGAGTGGCCCGGTGTGCTACGTAGCAGTGCCGACGGGGCCGGGTTGTTCGACCTTGCCGTCGAGGAGGCCACCGTGCGGCGCCGGGCATTGTTGGTGGTCATCGGTCCGCTGCTGCCGTCCAACGAAGTGCTCCTGCACCTGTGGCGTGCCGTTCATTCCGATCCATTGCTCGGCGTCGCTCAACCGCGCTTCGCCGATGCGCGAACCGATGGCATCTTTCCATTCCCGTATTCGGGCGAGGTTCCGAGCCATGGGCTCACCTCAAAAAGAGCGTTGGCGGAGTTGCCAGAGATCGCGATCACGGCGGAACTGCTGTCGTCGTGTCTTCTGCTGCGCCGTGAAGTCGTCGCCGCGCTCGGGCCCTCCGGGCCATTTCGCAGTTTGCCCGGTGCGCTCGCCCTGGGGCTGTGCCGGGCAAGACGCAAGGGTTACCGAAATGTGGTCTCCAACAGGGCGGTCGTCGTCCTGCCTGCGGATCCCAGCGAAGAGGCGCAACGGCTGGTCTACCCGAAGCTCGAATCAGCCGACATGACGACACTGCTCGACATGTATCCTGACCACGCGCGTGCAGGTGCCGAGATTGAACGTCGTGCGAGCCGGCGGCTGGAGCAACTCTTGGCTGCAGCGCATCCGCCTGCGCTCCAGTCGAGGCGCCTTCTGCTCGATTTCCGCGGCATGTCCGCCATTCACAACGGCACGTCGCAAGTGATGCTGGGTTTGCTTGACGGCCTTTCGTCGGTCGAGCACCCATCTTGGGAAGTCGTTGTCCAAAGCCAGTCCGAGGCCGCGAGATTTCATGGCTTGGCAGAGCGGTATCCGGGTCTTGTCCATGCGCATGGCGATATTGCAGGCGCATACGCTGCTGCCCTGATGCCCAATCAGCCATGGGCGCTGGAAACCGTGGCGCAACTGCATCGCCACGCGCTGGTCAATATCTTCAACATCCTGGACACCATTGCCTGGGATGTGCTGTACGCAGTCGATCTTCGCGTGGAAGAAACTTGGCGTTTCATCGCTGCGCACGCAGATGGGCTTGCCTACATTTCGTCTTTCAGCCGCCAACGGTTTCAGCCGAGATTTCCGGTGAAGCCGTGCGTGCAGGAAAGAGTCATTCACCTGAGTCTCGATGGTAACGACCACTCGGATCCCGCGGTCGGTGCGCAGGCGCCGCTCGATCATGTGCTGCTGTTTGGCAACGACTACGACCATAAGGACCTAGTGCCGACATTGCAGGTCTTGTCCGATGCCTTTCCCTTGCAGAAATTCATGGTTCTTGGTGCGGCCTCTTGTGCGCTGCCGCGGGTCGAATACGTGCCGAGCGGACAGGTATCGGGCGACGAGGTTCACAGGCTGATCGCAACCGCGCAGGCGGTGGTGTTTCCGTCGCACTATGAGGGCTTCGGGCTGCCGGTGGTGGAGAGCCTTGCCTACGGACGTTCCGTGCTGGTTCGAAAATCCGCCCTATGGGACGAGATTGCTGCGCATTCATGCTTGCCTGGCCGGATGATCGAGTTCGACGATACTGTGTCTTTGGTCGAGGGCCTGGGCCGAGTGTTGGCGGGGTTGCCGGTGAGCGAACTGTCTTGCGCTACCGCACTCGCCGATGGCGTGCGTCCCCCGAACTGGCACAGCTATGCGTTGGACCTGCTCGATTTTGTCGAGGAATGCCTACACCGCACCGACATTGCACGGTGGACGGAGCGAGAACATACCTTGACATGGATGAAGCTATGACCCCAAAGCTGCGGATTGCCACGCTTATGGCCCGCCACGGTACCGCTAAATATCAATCCGCTGTGGCCGATCTTCGGGCACTGATCGAACAGCGCCTCCCGCAGATCGAGCACACCTTCATCGTTGTTGACAACGCGCTGCCTCCGTCGCACGAAGAACGCCTTGATGGCGGCGCGATACTGATCGGTGGGTCCAATGAGGCCTGGGAATTCTCTGCGTGGGATAGTGCCATCGCTTACCTAGGCTCACGCCTCGACGACTTCGACTTCGTCCACCTTGCAACTTCCGCATTCAGACAACTGTACGTGGACTACCTAGACCGCTTCAGCGAGCGTATGTTGAACCTCATGCTGGGGCGAAGCGTGGCGCTGGGCCATGTCGACTACTACAACGAGTCGGTGTCGCTGCTGGGAGTGGGTTCTCAGTCGTGGCTCAGAACATCATTCGTCTTTCTTCCACCCGCTGAGATCAGGCTCTTGAGGTCATTGGTAAGCGTGACCAGCAAGGAGATCTTTTTCTCGGGAGATCCCGCAGAGCCGTTCTTGAAAGAGGCGCCAATTTCGTCCGGCTATCGAAAAAACATTCTTGGCTGGCTGACAGGCGATGGTACCGAGCAGGGGGTCGAATGGCACTCGCGCTTCAGGCTCGACGCCACGACTTTGCCATTCTTCGAGAGCAAGGTGCTTGCAATCGTCAACGAGCAGATGCTCAGCAATCGGCTGAGAGCACAAGGTTGCGCGGTGGTTGATGCCACCTGGGCGGCGACTGTGGCCGAAGACCTCGAACAGCGAGGTGAGCCGTTCTCCATTCCCCGCTGGCAGGAGCAATTGGTGGCACGCGACAGCGTCGCGGCGCCGGCGAGCGTATTGGTGTAGCTGCGAGAAGCCCGCCGTTGAAGTCGGGGGCTCGCATTGATAGTCGCACAGCTCCAAAATTTCTTCACTTTCATGCCCATGATGGACCCTCGACTCGAGCAGACCGACAAGTCGTTTTGGCACGGATTCACCAACTTTTACGACACGCACTTGCCGCACAGGATCGAAGGAAAGATCCTCGAATTCGGCGTGTTCAAGGGAAACTCGATACGGTGGTTGCTGGCAAAATTCCCCTACGCCCTCATTCACGGCGCGGACATTCTTCCGGCCCAGCCAGAGTGGCCTTTAGACTCTCGTGTTACTTATCACGAGGTCGATCAAGACGAAGAAGAGCAGGTGAAGAGCTTGCTCGAAAAGATCGGGCAAGGCCTTCGACTGTTGATCGAGGACGGCTCTCATTTTCCGCGGCACCAATCGCGGTGCCTGAGGCTCGGTCTCGATGCTTTGGAACCGGGAGGGACCTATGTCCTCGAGGACATTCAAACCAGTCATCCCGCTCACAGCCAATACGCCGATGAGTTCGGCAGTGCCGTGGGGCAGACTTCGCTCTCCGTACTGCTTGCCTTTGAGCACTTGAAACGCCGAGGCGAAGCCTTATCGCCGTCCCGGCTGGCCGTGTTGGGACGAGGATCGCATTTCACGACCAGCGATATAGAAAAGCTGTTCGCGCAGATCGCGTCGATTGATGTCTACAAGCGCGCGACGTTGCCATCAAAGTGCTGGAAGTGCGGCTCTTCAAATTTCGACTACCACTCATACCGCTGTGAGTGCGGCGTCGATCTGATGAACGAGGCGGACAGCATGACCGTGGTCATAAAGAAGGCTTGACTTCTGTTGCTCGGTGTCGAGTAGGCCTGGTGCGGAGTATGACGCCTTCATACTCTGAGCGCAGTGGTCGCCTTGATCTCCGAAAGAACGAATCGGCAAGCTTCATCCACGGAGACAATGGTGTAGTTCTCGTGTTTGAGTGCGTCAGCGAGGGCGCTGCGTGCGTTGCTTGCTTCGTCCTCGATCAGCTCGACAGGAAGGTATGACGGGGGCGGGCTTCCCTCGGTCTGCGCCGCGACAGAGAGGGCCGGCTTCGACCGCGTCACCCGCGTATTGGCGTGTGCGACGCCCGGCACCCAGGTGAACCATCCGATCTTGTGCTGCACAGTGCCGTGATGGCAAACGTAGAAATCACAGGTTCGCGCCAACGCCAAGGCCTCGGACAGAGGACGCCCCGCCGTCTGATAGATCTTTGAATCCCGTTGCACGAGGCGCTTGATCACCTTTGCCGCCACGTCTGCATCAGCGGCCGCAATTGCGTGGTTGGAACTGTCGCCGAGTTCAACTAAACGGTAGTCGTCTTCGGACAGCGAATGTCCATCGAGCACGATGTCGCAACCCGGGTACTCTTCGATCAAAGAGTTCGCCAGTTCGGTGAGAAACTGCACTTGATTGGTGATGGTGCGGTTGCGTGTGCGAATACTCAGCCAGAAGCGGCCGGCTGGGTTGCGCCGAACTACGGCTTCGGGGAGGTCGACTGCGCGCTCGACGTACTTGAATACACGAGCTTTGGCGCCTTCCGTGACCAGCATTCCGGCGAGCTGCACGAACAGGGTGTCACGACAGTTCAGTTGCTGAACCCGAGATGAGTGCACGTACCTGATCTTCCAGTTCGGGCAGTCGTCGAACAATTCCGCCAGCGGGCCGAGCGGCTCCTGCATCACCACCACATTCGTTCTCTCTAACGCGAACTCAGGCTCGTCTGCGATCAGCCGGTCCAATGCGCCGAGCTGATTCCAGATGTGATGTGCAAAGCTGGCGTCGCCCGTCACTAGAGACGGGGTCGGACCACTGATCCGATCCATGTCGAGCGGCAGACTGTTGAAGATCGTCATGGCCTTGCGGACGTGGGTCTCGGTCACACCCCAGGCTTCATGCCCAAGATTCACCAGGATCGCCCTCTGGGGAAGGTAGATGCCCTGAATTGGCGCGCCCTCCCCGAAGGAGCCGGCGAACAGCCAGAAGTTCAGTGCAGGCCCGAAGCCGTAGGCGATGGTCTTGTCTTCCAGCAGTACGGACTGCGTAGCCTGCACCGGCTCGTTGTCCCAGACAGAGCGAACGACAAAACGGCCTTTTCGCAGCAAGTCTCGCTGATACCAGCGACCGATGCGCTCCCCGTGTTTGGCCTGCTTTTCTTCAAGATCGTCGATCAGGTGAGCTAAATAGGGGACGCCCAGAGCGGCTATTTCGTGGGAGTCCCTGCGAGATGGCGCGGCCTGGATGACGCGGAGTGCATCGCTGTTCATCATCCGCAGAAGGATACCGCGCTCACATTGCTTCAGCATTCACGCTGGGATTCTCTCGCTCGAGGCGGCGACCCCGCAGACAGCACAACAAACCGCCGACGGGCCTGCCCGATCCTAGGTCTTCAGCGCGCTGACTGCGGCGGCGGCCAGCATGCGCTTTAGAGTGTCCTCGAGACGTGGTATTTCGAGCGTGGCGCCATGGCGCTCCAGCAGCGTGTCGAGCTTGGACGGATTGCCGCAGAGCCTGTGCACCTCGTTCGCCCTCACGAAGGCCGGGTTGACCTCGATGCGTGGAGTGTGGCTCGTCATACGCATGAAGGTATCGAGCACGTGGCGAAGCGTGTAGGGGCGTCCGGTGCAAATGTTGTAGCTTTCGCCCGGCTCTCCGTGAGCAAGGAGCAGAAGGTAGGCGTCGCACAGCATGCGCACGTCGTTGAACTCACGTTCCACGTCGAGGTTTCCGAGCTCGATGGCCGGCGCGCGCTGTGCGAAGTGAAGTGCGAGCTTGGGAATCAGGAAGCTCGGACTCTGCCCGGGGCCTGTGTAGTTGAAAGGCCGCGCGGTCACCAGGTCGAGGCGGCCTTCATAGGTACGCGCCATGTACTCCATGGCGAGCTTGCTCATGGCGTAATGATTGACTGGCGCGGGCGGCTGGGCCTCGCTGATCGGCGAATGCGCCGTGTTGCCGTAGATGTTGGCGCTGCTGGCCAGAAGCACGCGTTGGGGCCGCGCAGGCAGCCTAGCGAGCGCATCGAGCAGGTTCGTGGTGCCCACCACGTTGACGGCATAGAACGCTTTTTCGTCCGCATGCCCGACGAAGCTGATCGCTGCCAGGTGAACCACCGCATCAGGTGACGCCTCGAGCACTTCCTGGCGAAGCGCATCACTGTCCGTCAGGTCAGACCGCAATGCGATGACCGAATGCCCCTCGGCCGATGCGCGTTCGGTGAAATGCCGACCAGTAAAACCCTCGGCGCCGGTTAGCAGGATCCTCAAAACGAGAAGCCCTGGCGATTGCGCCGCAGGTCTGCCTCGACCATCATCTGGCAAAGTTCCTCGAGCGTGGTCTTCGGCTCCCAGCCGAGTTTGGCCTTGGCCTTGGCCGGGTTCCCGATCAGCAGTTCGACTTCTGCGGGTCGATAGAACTTCGGGTTGATGCGCATGACGGTCTTTCCGGTGGCCGTGTCCACGGCGGACTCGCCTTCGCCGCTGCCCTTGAAATCCACTGCGATGCCCGCGCCCTTGAACGCCATGTGCACGAAGTCTCGGACGGTTTCGGTGCGGTTGGTTGCCAGCACGTATGTGTCGGGCGTGTCAATCTGGAGCATGCGCCACATGCCCTCGACGTATTCCTTCGCAAAGCCCCAATCGCGCTTGGCGTCGAGGTTGCCGAGCTCGAGGACGTCGAGCTTGCCAAGCTTGATCTTGGCAACGCTGTCCGTGATCTTGCGGGTCACGAATTCGCGTCCGCGCAATGGGCTTTCGTGATTGAACAGGATGCCGCTGCAGCCGAAGATGTCGTAGCTCTCGCGGTAATTGATGGTCATCCAGTGGGCATAGAGCTTGGCTACGCCGTAGGGACTGCGCGGATAGAAAGGTGTGTCTTCCACCTGCGGAATGGCCTGCACCTTGCCGAACATCTCGGAGGTAGAGGCTTGATAGAAGCGGATTTTGGGGTTGACGAGGCGGATGGCCTCGAGCAGATGCAGGGCACCCACGCCCGTGATCTGGGCGGTCGCGACGGGCTGGTTGAAGCTCACGCCCACGAAGCTCTGGGCCGCAAGGTTGTAGACCTCGACCGGCTCCGCTTGGCGAATCAACTCGATCGAATTTCCCAGGTCGGTCAGGTCGTACTCGACCAGATGCAGGTCGGGGTTGTTCTGAATGCCCAGTTCCTCGATGCGCCAGAAGTTGACCGAACTGGTGCGCCGATAGGTGCCATAGACGACGTATCCCTTGGCGAGCAGCAACTCGGCAAGATAAGCGCCGTCCTGGCCGGTAATGCCCGTTACAACGGCATGTTTCTTCATGAGAACCTTCTCTGTATTGTCTAAAGATCGCGTGACGCGGTGGCTTGTGCCATTCATGGGGAGGCGCCGCGAATGGATAGGCCGTCGAACCCCGATTTTGCCAAATCGGAGAGTCCTGATTCACGGCATATTTGGTTACGTAACTTGCCTATGGCTGGGTATTCAGGGGTTACAGCGATCAACGGCAGGGTTTTCGACTCGTTGTAGTAGGGCGAGGCACGCGCAAGGCCCCCACCTGCAACATCGATCAAGATTCGCGTGGCTGAAAGCCAACAGTCAATGGGGATAATAAATGTGAAGAGCGCCGGACATATGCACCAAGGGGCGTGCCCGACGCAGGGAGCAAGGACTGGCATCGAACGGGGCAGGCCCGCCAAATGCTCCAGATATACAAAGCAAGTATGAGTGACACACCACGGGACGCAGAAAAACTCGCCGAAGCGGAGCGGCAGATCGCCGCACTTAAACTACGGTTGGAGTTGCAGGAGCGACTCGTACTAAGCAGCGACGACTCCTTTGAGGCCCAGATCGAATCGGCAAATCAGCGCGTGGCGCTCGCGCTGCAGCAGCAGAACGAGCTGCTCCGATCGGCATCCTGGCGCCTGACAGCTCCGTTGCGGAGGGTGTCGGCGGCGATTCCTTCGTCCTGGCGCGGGTATCTGCGTCGCGCAGCGAAGGCAACGTGGTGGGTCGCGACGCCCTGGCGCATGCAGCAGCGGCTGCAGTTTCTCGAGGAGCGTCGCCGAACGGTTGACGCGAATGCCTCTCGCGTCGTGCCCGCCGCCGGCATTGATGCGGGCTGTGACAGCCAGAACGCCTATCGCCAATGGATCGCCGAGAACGAGCGTCGCTCGACCGCGCTTGTGGAGGGGGCTGCGAGTCCGCGGCTGAGTTTCCTGCTTTGTGCAAGTGGTGCGCAGCTTGAGACGCTGAGCGAGACGGTGAAGTCGATCCGTACGCAAGACTTGCCCCAGTGGCAACTCCTCGTCGCCAACACGAGTGATCATGCCGACGCGCTTGATGAGTCCCTTCGTGCGTTGCAGGATGAAGAGCCGCGCTTCACCCCGGTACCCGCTCATGGCCAGAGCCGCGCCGAAGCGCTGGCCGCCTGCCTTTCGCATGCCGACGGCGATTTCATCGCGGTGCTGGACGCCGGCGATGTCATTGCGCCGGGCGCTGCAATCGAAATCGCAAATGCGCTGGCCGAGGCGCCGGCCAGCGATATTCTTTATTGCGATGAGGACGAGCTGTCAGTCGAGGGCGGCCGAATTCGGCCCTACTTCAAGCCGAGTTGGTCGCCGGAACTGCTCTATGCCTTCAACTACTTCGGACGCTTGACGCTGCTGCGTCGGCAACTCGTCGAGGCCGCGGGCGGCATCGACCCCGAAGCGGGCGCAGGCTTCGAATGGGATCTGAATCTGCGCGCGAGCGACATCGCGCAAACCATCACCCGCATTCCCAAGGTGCTGTGCCACCGTGCGGCCGATGGCCACCGAGACAGGCCAGCCGCCGATTCGGCGGAGGCTGCGGCGCAGCGCGCGGCATTGCGCAAGTTCTGGGCGCAAAAGAGCATTGACGCCTCCGTTCAGACGCAACCCGATGGCACCCAGCACGCGACCTGGGCGATCGACCAGCCCCCGCTCGTCTCGATCGTGATTCCGTCCAAGAACAAGGACCACCTGCTGCGCATGTCTGTCGGCGGGTTGCTGCGGGGCACCGCATACGCGAACAAGGAAATCATCATTGTGGACACCGGCTCTACCGAGCCGGAAACGCTGGCGTATTACGCCGAGCTCGCATCGGAGCCAAGCGTTCGCGTCGTTCATTTCAACAAGACCTTCAACTATTCCGCGGCGTGCAACTACGGGGCTGCGTTCTCGCAAGGCGAGATCCTGCTGTTCCTGAACAACGACATCGAGGTCACCTCTCCCGACTGGCTGCACGAAATGGTGCGCGTCGCGATGCGCCCGGGCGTCGGAGTGGTTGGTGCCAAGCTGGTGTTTCCCTCGGGCGAACTGCAGCATGGCGGCGTGGGCGTTGGCATTCACCTGTGTGGCCTGATGTATCGCAGCGCCGAGGGGCGCGGCTGGGGTGTGTTCGGTTCGCCGGACCACGCGCGCAACTGGCTCGCAATCATGGGCGCATGCCAGATGGTGCGGCGCGATGCCTTCGAACGCGTCGGCGGCTTCGACGAGTCGTACCTGATCGCAATGAGCGACGTCGCACTCTGCCTGAATATCTGGCGCGCCGGCTACCGGACTGCCTACGTACCGCAGGCCCGTCTCGTGCATCACGAAGGCGCGACGCGAGGCAACAGCAACCCCGGGGTCGACATGTGCCGGGTGGCTGACGACATTCGTGCGCTGGGTATCGACGACGACCCTTATCTTCATCCCGAGCTGGATGCGAACCACGCGATTCCGGTCCTTCGAGTCGGCGCGGCGCCCGCCGTCCGCGAGAAGCTCAAGGCCAGCCTTCGCGAGTTCGGTTCGCCAAGGCCGCAGCCACAGACCCTCGATCTGTCGAATGACGGTGCATGCCTGGCCGTTGCCATGCTGCCGCGCGAGAGCGTGATCTGGGTGCCCCAGCCTGCGCACGGCGTGCGCGACGTCTGGTCTGCGGCCAGGTGGTGCCTGGATCTCTTGCGTACGCGCGCCGATGTTCGCCTGCGTTTTCCCGCTGCGCTGTCCGAAGGCCCCGATGGCGCGTTCTGCCGCTGGCTCGAAACTGAAGGTGCGGACCGTTTCGGACTCAGCCAGGACGCGCTCGCCTCGATCCGCATGCTGTGGTCGGAAGATCTCGCGGCTCGTGCGCGACAGGTGTTTCTCTTTCACTCGGAAGTCAGGGCCGCGCTGCCTTATGGCTTGCTGCCCATTGGCAGGCGCGAACTGTTCTACTGGTTCATGCAGCACGGTCGGCGCAATGCGGGCCTGAGGCTCGAGGAAGTCTGGTGGCTGTTCTGGACGGCCGCGGAAACACCCGAGGCCGAACTGGTCAAGGCCTACGAATTCACGCCTGACTGGCAAAAGCTCTACCCCGACGGGCTGACGGTTTTCGGCCGCCGCGCGTTTGCCTCCTGGTTCTGCGCAAATTACCGCGTGGCGGAACTGTGGGCCGACCCGGCGCGCTGGCCGGTCGACATCCCGCCCGCCCGGCAGCTTCGATCGGCCTATCGCGCGCGCGAGCAATGGCGGCGCGCACATCCCGAAGCGCTCGACCGGATCGAGGCCGCCAAGGCGTTGATCGAATGGCTCCAGTTGCCCGAAGCCATGCAGCCCGAGACGGCGCGGGCCTGGTGCGCGGGTCTCGACAAGGAGGCCGTGGCGGCCGAGATGACGACGCTCGGCGTCAACGTCATCGGTCACTTCTCGTATCCGTCTGGCCTGCGGGTTTCCGTGGAGGCGCTGGTGAAGGGCTTGCGCAATGTGGGCGTGCAGACTGCACTGCGCGACCTTCGCACGGACAGGAAAGACGACCCGGTCCATGCGCAGTTCCGCGATTTCGAAGACTTCGAAACAACCATCGTCCACACACAGCCCGAACCGTTTTTCAACGAGGCCTACAGGCGCAGCGATGTGAGCGAACACATGCCGCGCACCTATCGGATTGCTTACTGGTACTGGGAATTCGACTCGATTCCCGACTCATGGCTCGACGCGGCTGCCAAGGTCGACGAAGTCTGGACGGCCACCGAATTCGTGGCCAAGGGCCTGCGAGAGCGGCTCTCGATTCCTGTGCGGACGATATTCCCTGGCGTCGCGCTCGGCACCTATCAGCAACGAGAACGCAAGTACTTTGGCCTGAAGGACGACAGCTTCACATTTCTGTTCACATTCCACATGATGAGTGTGATGGAACGCAAGAATCCGCTTGGCCTTATCCAGGCATTCAAGACGGCGTTCTCTGCGCAGGACGATGCGACACTGGTGCTGAAGACGTCGTTCGGGGACCGTCATCCGGCGCAGCTGCAGGAGCTGCGCGCCGCCGCAGAAGGCCACAACATCGTGGTGATCGATCAGGTCTACAGCCCCGACGAAGTGCTGTCGCTGATGGACGCGTGCGACGCTTATGTGTCCCTGCATCGCAGCGAAGGATTGGGCCTCACGATGGCCGAGGCCATGCTGATGGGAAAACCGGTCATCGCCACCAACTACTCCGGCAACGTCGACTTCATGGGCGAGGAAGACAGCCTGTTGGTGCCCTACAAGTTGGTGAAGCTCGGTCGTCCGATCCCGCCTTACGACGAGAAGCTCGAGTGGGCGGAACCGTCGACAGAGCATGCGGCCCAATTCATGCGGCGCCTCTACGAAGACCGCGAATGGGCGAAGCAGATCGGTGCGCGCGGCAAGGCCCGCGCGGCGATCGACCTGTCCCTGGAAACGGCGGGCCACAGGGCCGCTGCCCGGCTGGCCGAGATCCGGGCATCGCTTCGGACCGTTTCGAAGGGCTGAGCCAAAGGGCGCCCGGGTTGATGCCCGCGGCGCGCAAAGGCTGATCTGATCAATCGATCAGACAGCCAATCGGCGCTCGGCCAGTTCGGCCATGTACTCTTCCATATCCACCGCCTCGAGACGGCCATGGTTGAGTTTCACGACCTTGTTGCATTCTTTCGCGATCAAGTCGGGCGAATGCGAGGCGAGCACCAGAACGCCCGACTTGGACACCACATCGCGCATCCGCTTCTCGGCCTTCTCGGTGAATTCCGCGTCGCCCACCGACAGCCACTCGTCCATGAGCAGGATGTCCGCCTCGACGCTGGTTGAGATCGAGAAAGCCAGGCGCATCATCATCCCTGTGGAGTAGGTGCGCACAGGCATGTCCACATACTGGCCGAGCCCGCTGAATTCGCAGATATCGGGCGTACGCTGGTCGATCTCTTTCTTGCTCATGCCCATTACCAGGCCGCGCAGCATGATGTTCTCTACACCCGTCGCGTCCATCTCGATGCCCAGTGATGGATCGATAAGGCTCGACACGCTTCCTTCACGCCGGAACTCACCTGCCGAGGGTTCGTATACACCAGCCAGGGTGCGCAGCAAGGTCGACTTGCCGGCACCGTTGTGGCCGATGAGTCCCAATCGATCACCGCTGCGAAGTTCGAGGTTGATGTCGCTCAGCGCCTGGACGACGGTAACGCCGGTCTCCTTGCCGAAGCGCCCCCCTGTGACGGATGCTGCAAGCGTTTTCTTCAGCGAGGCCGCACCCGCACCGTAGATGGGAAAATTGACTGCGACGTTCTTGAGTGAGATGGATGCCATATATCTATCAGAGCCAGTAAACGACGCGCCGGCGGTATTTGATGAAGAGCAGCGTGGAGGCGACAACGCTCACGACCGTCCAGGCCAGGATGCCCAGCCAGCTATGCATTTCCGCCACGCCGCCCATCAGCGGAGTGCGCAGCAGGTCGAGCATCTGTGCAAAGGGATTCCACAGGATGTACTGAGCACGCCCCGGAAGGCTCTCGGGAAGCCAGAAAACGGGCGTCAGGAACATCAACATCTGCATCACGCTGGTCACGATCTGGGTCACGTCCCGGTAGCGCGTGCAGATCAGGCCGAGCAGCAGGCCGAGAGCATGCGCGTTGATGACCAGGATCGCGAGGGCCGGCAGTACGAGCAGTGCCGACCACGACAGTGAAATGCCGGCCCAGAGCGCCACCGGGATATACAGCACGATCTGGTGCGCGAACTGAATCAGGTTGCGCGCGATGCTGCGCCAGACGAACAGGCTGATTGGGAAGTAGCCCTGCTTCAGGTAATTGGACGAGCCCACAAACGCGTTGCACGCCTCGGATACCACGCTGGAGAAGAAGCCCCAGAAGATGATCCCGAGTGCGAGGTGCGGAAAGAACTTGGACAGTTCCGTGCCGAAGAGCGAGCTGTAGAGCGGGCCCATGCCGCCGATCATCGCGCCCATGCTCAGCGTGAGCCAGAGCGGCCCCAGCATCGAGCGCCGATAGCGCAGCACGATGTCGAACCAGGCCAGGGTCCACCATATGTCGGTCCGGCGGGTGCCTTCCCACCAGTCGGACAAGGCGCTGCGGTGGAGGTTGGAGTGAATTTCTTGGGTCATGTGCGTCCGTAGGTGTCTGCGAGTCGGACGATGTCGTCCTCTCCAAGATACACACCGCACTGGACTTCGATGAGCACCAATAGTTCTTCGCCGATGTTGGTCAAACGATGTTTCTCCTTCAATGGGATGTAGCGATACTCGCCCGGTTTCGTGACATGTTCGGCGTCGCCGATCTGGACGATGCCTCGCCCTTGCACCACGACCCAATGTTCGGATCGCTGGTGGTGATATTGCAAAGACAGCGATTCTCCGGGTTTGACCGTGATCCGCTTGACTTTGTAATCGTCCTCTTCTTTCAGGGTTGCATAGGTGCCCCATGGGCGGTGCACTACGGAGGGCAGGTGAACCGCCTCATGCTTTCGCGCCTTCAGTGTGTCGACGACCTTTTTGACTTCCTGTGCGCTGTCTTTGTGGGCAACGAGAAGCGCGTCGGGAGTGTCGACGATGACGAGGTTGTGAACACCCAGCGTCGCCACCAGCTTCGGGATGTGGCTGTCGACCTGCACATGGGTGTCGGTGGTGTCGATCGCCACGACGTCCGATGGCATCGTGTTGCCGCTCGCATCGGGCGGCTGGGCTTTTGCGACCGCAGGCCAGGAGCCAACGTCGCTCCAATGGAACTTGGCCGGCACGACGTGCACGTTGTCGGCAGGTTCCATCACTGCATAGTCGATGCTGATGTCGGGCTGGAGTCCGAAGGCATGCAGGTCGAACTGGATCATGTTTCCCTCGTGTTCCGATGTCCGCAGTGCCTTTCTGGCGGCGACCAGCAGTTCCGGCGCGTACTTCTCGAAGGCGGCCACAATTGCGTCTGCTGTAAAGCAGAACATGCCGCTGTTCCAGTAGTAGCGTCCTGTTGCCAGATATTCCTGCGCGGTCTGCAGATCAGGCTTCTCGACGAAGCGCTTGGCTGGTTGGCTCGAGCGCGAGACCTGGGCCACTTCGATATAGCCGAAGCCGGTGTCGGGACTCGTCGGGCTGATGCCGAAGACCACCAGCGCGCCCTGCGTGGCGAGCTTGAAGGCCTGGCTGGCACTCGCGACGAAGGCCTCGACATCGGGCACAAGGTGGTCGGCAGACAGCACGAGCATCACGGTGTCGCCGCCGAATTGCTCGATACATTGCAGCGCCGCGAGCGCAATGGCCGGGCCGGTATTACGGCCCTTGGGCTCGAGCAGCAGGGTGGCATCGGGCGGATCGGCCATCTGGTCCAACACGTCCTTGGTGAGGAACAGATGATCCTTGTTGGTAACGATCATCAGATCGCCAGTTCCACAGGCTTGGCCGCGTTCGATGGCCTGCTGCAGCAGCGTCGAACCGCCGAGCTTCATGAAAGGTTTGGGAAATGCTTGCCGCGATGCCGGCCAGAGCCGGGAACCCGCTCCCCCTGAGAGCACAACTGATAGAACGTGCATTTTTCTTGTGGGTGTGAAGAAGGGGATAATTTTACCGGCCCAGCTCCGAGGGGCCCGTAACCAGTGGAAGCATCTATTTTCGTGATATCGAGCAATGTTCAGTAAGCCTACGCTTCCAGCCGCGCAGCCCCGACAGCGGCGGCGCGGGCTCGATGGACGCTTGAGCAACGCTCAGTTGCAACGCCAGATCGATGTGCTGGAGGGCCGGATCGGGGCCTTGCAGGAGCAGATCCGCACGCTGACGCGGTCCACCAGTTGGCGTGTGACGGCACCGCTGCGCTGGGCGACCGATTGTCTCAGGCGAATCGCGAGGGGCACCGGCGTCCGGGCAAACGAGCCCGCCCAGGGCGGGCCCTACTCGGAATGGGTTGCACACTACGACGCCCCGGACGCAACTTCGTTCGACGCTGTCCGGCTCGAAACCGGCAGTTGGGCGATGCGCCCGCGCTTCTTGATCCTGGTGAATGGCGATGCCGCCGGCGCGTCGGTGCTGAAGGGCGTGATCGGTTCGCTTTTGGCGCAGACCTACGCTGAATGGCGGCTCTGCCTGGTGCGGGAGGACGCAGCAGGCGAGGAAATCCGGAGCCTGCTCGACAATCTTGGCACAACCGATTCCCGTATCCAGCGCCTTGCGATCAATGCCGTCGAAGTAGCCCCCACCTCCGGTCCCGCCGACTGGGTCGTGTGGCTCGACAAGGCCTGTACGCTGCCGGCCCACGCGCTGTTCTGCGTGGCTAGGGAGATCGTCGAGCATCCCGCGGCCTCCATGATCTACGCCGACGAAGACCGGATCGACGCCGAAGGAAGGCGCAGCGATCCCTTCTTCAAGCCCGACTGGAATCCCGATCTTTTTCTCGGCCGCAATCTCTTTTCCCCGCTGGCCTGTATCCGGGCTTCGCTGTTCGAAGACGTCGGCGGTTTGCGCCAACCATTCGACAAGGCCCCAGGCCTCGATCTGGCGCTGCGCTGCATCGAGCGCGCGAGCGCAGAGTCGATTCGACACATTCCCCGCGTGCTTGCGAGTGTCTTCGGCTCGACGTCCCCTGCAGAAGACCGGGGCGCCGGTGAGCGGGCCCTGAATCGGCACTTCGAGCGGATCGGCGTTGCCGCTACCGCCAAAGCCACGCCTTTCGGCTTTCGCACCCGCTATGCCCTGCCACCGCAGCGCCCCTTCGTCTCGCTGATCATTCCTACGCGCAATGCCCTGGACCTCGTGCGCCAGTGCATCGAGAGCATCGTCATGGAGACGGCCTATCCGAACTACGAAATCCTGCTGGTCGACAACGACTCGGACGATCCCGAAGCCCTGGCCTACTTTGCAGCGCTGGGCGCGCAGCAGAACATCACGGTGATCCGCGACGAACGCCCGTTCAACTACTCGGCGCTGAACAATGCGGCCGTGGCAAGAGCGCGCGGAGAGCTCATCGGCCTCGTCAACAACGATATCGAGGCAATTTCGCCCGGCTGGCTTGACGAAATGGTGTCCCTCGCGCTGCAGCCTGGCGTAGGCGCGGTCGGCGCCAAGCTGCTTTACCCCGACATGACCATCCAGCATGGCGGCGTGATTCTCGGTGTGGGCGGCATCGCGGGGCATGCCCACAAGCACCTGCCTTCGACCGCACTGGGCCATGGGGGGCGGGCCCAGCTCGTGCAGTCCTTCAGCGCGGTGACCGCCGCATGCCTGGTCGTGCGCAAGTCGCTCTATGAACAGGTGGGCGGCCTCGACGAAGAGCGTCTGGGCGTGGCTTACAACGATGTCGACTTTTGCCTTCGGCTGGGCGAGGCGGGTTTTCGCAACGTGTGGACGCCTTACGCGGAACTGCTGCATCACGAATCGGCCACGCGCGGACTCGAAGTGGCCAATGCGTCCCGCCATCGCCTGGCGCGCGAGGCCGGATGGATGCAGACCCGCTGGGGCGCGCTGATTGCGAACGACCCGGCCTACAACCCGAACCTGACGCTGAATTTCGAGGACTTCGACCTGGCGTGGCCACCGCGCGTGGTCCCCCTCGTTTCGCCGCATCCACAACCCGCTCGCAAGGCGAGCAAGCCATGAGCATCCCCCATTCCCCCAAAATCTCCGTCGCCCTCTGCACCCACAATGGCGCGCGTTTCCTGCGCGAGCAGGTGCGCAGCATCTGCCTCCAGACCTTGCCGCCTGTGGAAATCGTGCTGTCCGACGATGCATCGACCGACGGTTCGGTGGACGTGGTGCGCGCTGCAGTGGCCGAGTGCGCGGCCGAACGACCGGAGTACCCCGTGGCCCTGCGCATCTTCGAGAACAGGCCCGCGCTGCGCGTCGTCAAGAACTTCGAACAGGCCATCGGGGCCTGCACCAGCGAACTGATTGCGCTCAGCGACCAGGACGACATCTGGCTCCCCGAGCGCCTCGAGCAGATGGTGCCGCTTTTCGAGAGCGATCCGAATCTTTTCCTTTTGCATACCGATGCGCGTCTTGTCGACGCCGAGCGGCGCGACATCGGCGATACGCTGTTCCATGCGCTTGAAGTCACCCCCTCGGAGATCGAGCGCATCCACGGCGGCAATGCTTTCGATGTGTTCCTGCGGCGCAACCTCGTGACGGGTGCGACCACGGTGTTTCGCCGCTCGCTGCTTGAACACGCCCTGCCTCTGCCCGTCGAATGGGTGCATGACGAGTGGCTGGGCATCATCGCATCGGCCATCGGCCGGGTGGAGCTGCTGGAGCAGCCGCTCATCGACTATCGCCAGCACCAGTCGAATCAGATCGGCGCACGCCGGGACACCTTTGCGGGCAAGGTTCGCAAGGCGCTTGCCTCCAGGGGCAATACGCACGTGGAGCGAGCCTTCAAGGCCGAGTTGCTTCTGGCTCGGCTGGAGCAATTGGGCGGCCGTGTCGCACCGCAGATTCTCGACAAGGTGCGCAGCAAGATCGAGCACCAGCGCTTCCGCGCAGCCTTGCCGGCATCCCGGCTCGCCCGTTGCCTGCCGATCTTCCGCGAAGCCATGACGGGCCGCTACGACAAGTTCGGCCGTGGTTTCCGGGGCGTGGTCCGCGACCTCTTCGAATCTGTGTAGGCTTGCGCCCAAGCGAATCGCGTCACTCCAAAAAAACAATGACCACCACGAATCCCTCTCCACCAGCAACCATCGCCGGCGCCCCAGGCGCGTCACCCAGCGTGGTGGTGATCATCCCGTTCTACAACGGTGCCGACTTCATCGAGCGCTCGGTCCGCAGCGTGTTCGAGCAATCGGTGCCCGCGAACGAAGTGATCGTGGTCAACGACGGCTCCCGGCCCGAAGAGCGCGCGGCGCTCGACACACTCGCGGCCCGTTATCCCTTCCGCATCCTGGACAAGGAGAACGGCGGCCAGGGCTCGGCGCGCAACGCCGGGGTGGCTGCCTCCACCTCCGAATACATCTGCTTCCTCGACCAGGACGATTTCTACCTGCCGAACCACATCGAGACGCTCGTCACCTCGATCCCTCCGGACGACCGGCTCTTCGGCTATATCTACGCCGACCTGTACGAGGCCGATGGCGACGGCAACGTGATCCGCACGGGCGTCATCAAGGACCATGCCCAGCACCCCAAGCGCAGCATCTTCGACCTGTTGCGCTACGACATGTTCGTGCTGCCCTCGGCCACGCTCGTGAGCCGCAAGGCCTTCGAAGCGGTGGGCGGTTTCGACTCGCAGTTCATGGGCTACGAGGATGACGACCTCTTCCTGCGCATCTTTCGCAAGGGCTACAGCAATCATTTCGTGGACAAGGCGGTGACGGTCTGGTGCATCCACACGGCGAGCACGTCGTTTGGCATCCGGATGGTCCGCAGCCGCTTCAAGTATTTCAAGAAGCTGTTGCAGATGTTCCCCGACGAGCATCAGCGCGGCCGCTACTACCTTCGCGAATATCTGATGCCGCGCTTCCAGCTGTTCTTCGTGAATGAAGCGATCGAAGCGATCAAGAAGGACGACCAGTACCGTGGGGAGATGAGCGCGGTGCTGGCCGAGTACGGTGCCATCGTCTTTGCGAACCCTTATGTGGGACGCAAGAAGAAGCTGCGCCTCTGGATCACGCTCTTCCTGCTGCGCCACAGCACGCCGGGCATGGTCCGCTTCGTGGGCGCGCTCACCCGGCTGCCGGGCATCCGCAGCCTGCGCCGCATCTACAAGAGCTGACGCGGCGGGTCGCCGCAGGGCCAGCCAGCTAGCGCCCGACCGCCGCGGGCTGCTTTTGCGTCGTCATCGCCACATCGATGTAGGTGGCGAACTGGCGCACATATTCGGCCCGCAGGTGGCCGGAGTCCTTGTAGATCGGCGTTGCGTCCGCGTCCGCCCGAGTGCACTGGTCGCTCTTGCAGAGTGTCGGGATCGGATCGATCACGATCGCACCGCTGCGCTTGGCGATCTGGCGCATGCGTTCGTGCAGTTCCTTCTGCACCGATGCCCAAGGCGCAGTAGGCGACATGCGAGCCACCTTCATGTCCCCGAGCCGCCCGCCTTTGATGAACTCCTCAGGCCCATACCCTTCCCCCACCGGGTTGTCCAGCACCAGGTACACCTGCTTGTGCCTGGCAAGGTTCGTCATCACCGCTTCGAGCATGTTGAGCGCAAAGTCCGCGCCGCCGCCGCCCATGAAGCGGCGCCTGGTCTTGCCGTCGAAGTAGTAGTAGCGGTCCGCATCGGCGTTCGCGGCGTTGGGCTTGCCGGTTTCCGAGAAGTAGCAGTTCCAGCAGCCGCCGAACACCACTGCGTCGAACTTGTCGCTGATGGCCAGGCGCATGGCGCCGTCGCGGCGCTCGCCGCACAGGTTGTTCTTTTCGTCGACCACGTTGGGAATGGGCGGACAGGCGCCCCAGGTGGCGAACGAGAGCGAATCGAGGGTGTCGGGCGCGATCTTGCTCAACTCCACGGCGCGCGGGCCGTATTGCTCGATGTGGCTGTCGCCGAAAAGGAGCACCCTGCGCTTGCCATGGCCGATCTGCTGGAGCACCTCGCCATCGACCTTGATGGGGCTCAGCCCGTCCGGGTAGCCCCAGTCCTTGGCGGCCGCGGCCGTCTTGTTGAAGTAGGGGTCGCTGTGCCGTCCCACGTAGTAGCGCGAGGCCGCCAGCGTGCCCAGCACCACGAAGCCCACCATCAGCGCCACCAGCACCGAGATCACGGTGTCGTTCTCGCTGCGGCGCGTGCCGCGCTCGACGAAACGGTAGGTCAGCCAGGCCAGCACAACGGCCGCCAGCAGCATCAGCGCGCGCAGGCCGTTGGACGGCACGTCGCCCTCGACGATGCGCGCGTAGACCAGCAGCGGCCAGTGCCAGAGATACAGCGGATAGCTGATCAGACCGACCCACACCATCGGCCTGGAGGCGAGCACGTAGCGGTTGAGCACGCCGGTCGGGCCGGCCGCAATGCAATAGAAGGCGCCCAGCGTGGGCAGGATGGCCCAGAATCCCGGAAAAGCCTTGCCGCCGCGGATGTATGCGAGGCCGAGGCCGATCAGCACCAGCCCGGCAATCGACTGTGCATGGCGGCCCCAGCCCGGCTTGGGCAGGGGCCGGTGCAGCCGCATGTACGCCAGCATGCCGCCGATCATCAGCTCCCAGAAGCGCGACAGCGGCGAGTAGAACGCGGCCTCCCGGTGGCTGTGGATGGTCGTGACGTTGAGCAGGAACGACAGGCCCGCCACCGCGCCCACCACCGTGAGCACGCGCCACTTGCGCTTCCACGCCAGGCCCAGCAGCACGGGCCAGAAGATGTAGAACTGTTCTTCGATGGCCAGCGACCACAGGTGCAGCAGCGGCTTGGTCTCGGCCGCGTTGTCGAAGTAGCCGGCTTCGCTCCAGAAGGCGAAGTTCGAGACGAAGCCGGCGCCCGCCGCCACGTGCTTGCCGAGCTGCTCCCACTCGTGCGGCAGCAGCGCATACCAGCCGAAGGCAAAGGTCGCCGCCAGCACGAGCACCAGCGCCGGAAAGATGCGCTTCACCCGCCGCGCGTAGAACTCCCGGTAGCTGAATCCGTCGCCCTCGAAGCTGCCCAGGATGATCGTGGTGATCAGGAAGCCCGAGATGACGAAGAAGATGTCGACCCCGATGAAGCCGCCCTTGATCCACTGCGGGAACGCGTGGTAGCCGAGCACGGAGAGCACGGCGACGGCGCGCAGGCCGTCGATGTCGGGTCGGTACTTGGGGTGGAGCAGGTGGGCGTGTTCCTGCGGGGCTGTCGGGCTGCTCGTTGTCGTCATCGTCGTCGTTGGGGAGGGGAAGGCGCCTGCGGTCTCTGCTGGCTTCCCGGCCCCGGATTGTCTTCGCAAACGCAAAAGCGCCTTTTTCAGGCCCGGCGGGAGCGGGCCCGCAGGTAGCGCCAGAACGCGCCCGAGGTCCACACCTTGAGCAGGCTGGTCACGTGCCAGTAGAGATGCTTCCTGCTGCTGCGGCTGGCGCGCTGGGCCTCGTGGCGCGCGAGCAGGTCTTCCCCCACCTGCAGCTTCCAGCCCGCCAGCCGGGTCCGGGCGCAGATGTCGAAGTCTTCGCCGTACATGAAGAAGCGCTCGTCGAAGCCCCCGATCTGGCGGTAGGCCTGGCTGCGAAACAGCATGAACAAGCCCGGAATCCAGTCCGGCACCGCCGGGCGCACGTACCCCGGCTTGCGGCGCGTGAGGATCTCGAGCGGCGTGATGATGGCGCGGTGCTGCTCGGGGGTGCTGCGGCCCGGTTCGAGGATGCGCGGCGTCAGCAGACCGGCGTCGGGCGCGGCCTGGGCCATCAGCGGCGCCAGCACGTCGCCGTCGAGGCGGATGTCGGGGTTGAGCACCAGGAACCAGGGCGTATCGCAGCGTTCGAAAGCCTGGTTGTGGTTGGCGCCAAAGCCCTTGGGGCTCGGGTTTTCGATCCGCTCGACCGCAAAACCCCATTCCAGGCCCGCCAGCACGTCGGGTTCGGGGATGTTCAGCGTGAGCACGACCCTGGCGGTCGAATTCCGGCAGAAACGGTCCAGTTGCTCGAGCAGCGGGCGCACCAGCGCGAGCTGGCCGTGGCTGACGATCGAAATGGTGATCGGAGGGGTAGAAGGGGGAGGGGGCGCTGGCATGGTCTAATTTCGCTCGGGAATTCTAGGGTTCCCCAACACCCACACATGATTGCTCTGATCGTCATCAGTTTCTTCGTCTCCGCCTTCGGGGTCCAGGTGTTCATGCGCCGCGCGCGCAGGCACGCCCGGCTCTATGGCGCGGACATGCCCCAGCGCTTCCACAAGGGCCACGTGCCGCGGCTCGGGGGGGCGGGCATCCTGCTCGGCATGGGCGTGGCCTGGCTGGCCTCCGGCATCACCGGCACCGACCCGTTCAATGTGTCCTGGCCGCTCAAGACGTCGATGCTCACGCTGCTGTGCATTGCGCCGGCGGTCATCGGCGGCATCGTCGAAGACGTGACGCAGAACGTCAAGGTGCGCTACCGGCTGGCGCTGACCATCGGCTCCGCCCTGCTGGCGTGCTGGGTGCTGGGCCTGAGCCTGTCGCGCACCGGCATCGAGGCGGTCGACGGCTGGCTGGCCATGGTGCCGTATGGCGCCGTGCTGTTCGCGGCCCTGGCCATCGGCGGGCTGCCGCATGCCTTCAACATCATCGACGGCTACAACGGGCTGGCCGGCACGGTGGCGGTGCTGGTCTGCCTTGCCATTTCGCACGTGGCGCTGCAGGTGGGCGACCGCCAGCTCGCGGCCATGATGGTCTGCCTGGTCGGCGCCACCATCGGTTTTCTCATCTGGAACTATCCGCGCGGCAAGATCTTTGCCGGCGACGGCGGCGCTTACGTGTGGGGCATGGTGATTGCCCTGGCGTGCGTGACGCTGGTCCAGCGGCACCGCGTCGTCTCGCCGTGGTTCCCGATGCTGCTGCTGATCTACCCGGTCTGGGAGACGCTGTTCTCCATCTACCGCAAGCTCGCTCGGGGGCAGTCGCCCGGCACCGCCGACGCGTTGCACTTCCACCAACTGATCTTTCGGCGCATCGTGCGCGTGGCGTTCGCGGATGACGAGGCGCGCCAATTGCTCGCCCGCAACAACCGGACCTCGCCGTACCTCTGGATGTTCGCCGCGCTGTCGGTGGTGCCGGCGGTGCTGTTCTGGAACAACACCATCGTGCTGATGCTGTTCTGCCTGCTGTTCGTCACGACCTACGTGGGCGCCTACCTGATGATCGTGCGATTCAAGGTGCCGCGCTGGCTGCGCCCGTGACGGCTTCCTTGCAAGAATTCCTTCTTTCCATCGTCCTCACCGTTTTGGAGCCTGCCCGCCCATGACCGACCCCGTCCTCAACATCCCCCCGCGCGACAAGGCCGAGATCCTGGCCCAGGCGCTGCCGTACATCCGCAAGTTCCACGGCAAGACCATCGTCATCAAGTACGGCGGCAATGCCATGACCGATCCGGCCCTGCAGGCCGACTTCGCGGAAGACGTGGTGCTGCTGAAGCTGGTCGGCATGAACCCGGTGGTGGTGCATGGCGGCGGCCCGCAGATCGAGGCGGCGCTCAACCGCCTGGGCAAGAAGGGCAGCTTCATCCAGGGCATGCGCGTGACTGACGCCGAGACCATGGAGGTGGTCGAATGGGTGCTGGCCGGCGAGGTGCAGCAGGACATCGTGGGCCTGATCAACCAGGCCGGCGGCAAGGCCGTGGGCCTGACCGGGCGCGACGGCGGCATGATCCGCGCGCAGAAGCTCAAGATGGCGGACCGTACCGACCCCAACTTGCACCACGACGTGGGCCAGGTGGGCGACATCGTCTCCATCGACCCCAGCGTGGTCAAGGCCCTGCAGGACGACGCCTTCATTCCCGTGGTCAGCCCGATCGGCTTCGGCGAGGAGAACGAGAGCTACAACATCAATGCCGACGTGGTCGCCGGCAAGCTCGCCACCGTGCTCAAGGCCGAGAAGCTCATGCTCCTGACCAACACCCCCGGCGTGCTCGACAAGGACGGCAAGCTGCTCACCAACCTGAGCGCGCGCGAGATCGACGAGCTGTTTGCCGACGGCACCATCTCGGGCGGCATGCTGCCGAAGATCGAGGGCGCGCTCGATGCGGCCAAGAGCGGCGTGAACGCGGTGCACATCATCGACGGCCGCGTGCCGCACGCCATGCTGCTCGAGATCCTGACCGACCAGGCCTACGGCACGATGATTCGCGCGCGCTGAGGCCGCGTCTGGCCGCTGGTGGCCAGCCAGCGGCCTAGCCGTTCACCCGGGCAACCGCGGGTTTCCGGCCCAGGAACTCGAAGCCCGCGGCCCCAACCTCCTGCACCGACTGGGGCAGCTTCTCGAAATCGGTCCAGAGCGGTGTGCCGCGCAGCGACGGATCGCGCCACAGGTCCACGAGCTCGCCCGTGGAGGCATCCCGGAAGCGCTCGGCGGCTTCGTCGGACACGTTGGTGCGCAGCGCCTGCTCGCACTCCGACGCGAGCCAGCTGACGGTGTGGTTGGGGCAGAAATTCTCCGACACCCGGACGCGCTCGGCTTCGAACTCCCGGAACCACTGCTCCAGCCCGTAGCGGGTGCAATTGAAGAAGTGCCACGGCCTCTCGTGCAGCGGCTGCATGAAGGCGGTGCGAACCAGGATGCGGCCACCGGGCTTCAGCACCCGCAGGAGCTCCGCCGCCACCTTCTGCGGTTCGCGATAGTGCTCGAAGGCGTTCATGACGATCGCGGCGTCGAAGACCTCGTCGTCGAACGGGAGCACGTGGGCGTCCGCAACCACGTCCGTATGCCTGAACAGGCTGTATTCGACCTCGACCACGTTCTCGATCTTCTCCTGCGAGCCTCCGCCGCTGAGATTCAGGACCCATCCCCTGGTGCTCCTTGCGAGCTTCAGGGCTTCGGGCGGCAACGCGTTGCTGACGTGGTCGGCGGGCTTCACCTCGGGCTCGCCGAGTTCCTCGCAAAGAACCGGCCGGCCCTGGACGATGGGCCAGCTCCTCCAGCCGTCCACGGTCACCAGGGCGCCGCGTTCCGCGTCGGCCGCCAGCTTGAGCCCGGTCTTGGGACAGCGAAGTATCGGCAGCAGCGTTTGAAGCCGCGATTTCGCGCCGTCGTCGCCCAGGGCCACTTGCAGGGCCGGCGGTTTGCGGGCAAGCCGCTCGTCGATCAGCGACACCCAGGGATGCTGGGCCTTGAAGTTCTCGATCAGGCGGCGATAGTTCTGTGGAACCGTCGTCTCGGCCTTGATCATCGAGCCCGCATGCACGCGGTAGTCCGCGAGCGTTTGCGCTTCCCAGAATCCGCGCTGGCCCTGCTCCGCGAGCCGGCACCAGAAGTCGTAGTCCTCCCAACCGTGGCGAACGTGGTTGTAGCCGCCGACGATCGCCCACGCCTCCTTCGAGACCAGCGCCATCGCATCGACGTAGTTGCCGGCCACGAAGCGCTGCGGCTCGTAGCGGGCGTCGCCGAGCATCGCGCTGGAGGCGCCGAAGTGCTGGATGGTCGGGTAGACGAATGCCACGCGCTCGGCACGGATGGCGCGGCGCAGTTCCTCGCAGCATTTCGGGCGCAGCCGGTTGTCCGCATCCAGGGGCAGCACGTAGGGACTGTCCGCCAGGTTGAAGGCCGCATTCCGCGTCAGGCCCAGGCCGCAGTTCGACTCGTGCCGGGCGACCACGACGCGGTTGAAGCGGCTGGCGTGCTGACGGACCCATGCCAGCACGGTATTCAGCGAACCATCGGTCGAACAGTCGTCCACCACCACCAGGTCCAGTACCGCCAGCGTCTGGGCGCGAACGGATTCCAGCGCCTCGACGATGAAGTGCTCGTAGTTGTAGAGCGGAATGACGACCGAGACGTCCGAAGACTCGCCCGCGTCGGCCCTGTGTTCGAACAGCACTTTCAGCGGCATCAGGCTGGGGCGGGGAACCGGCGCCGAGCGTACGCGCGCATCGAGCGCGAAGGCCCGCGCGGCCAGGGCGTCGCCTTGCAGCTGGTCGAGCACCCGGCCGAACTGCGTGGCCCGCTTCAGCGGGCCATACGAGGCCATGGCGCGCCAAAAGGCGGCCGAGCCGAGGCTGGCTCTGCGCTCGGGGTCCGACACAAGGGTCCAAAGGTAGTGGTACCAGTCGTCGGCGCTGGTGGCCAGAAAGCCTGAAACGCCGTGCTCGATCGCCCGCCTGAACGGGCCGGTCGGGGAAGCGATGGTGGGAACGTCGACCAGCGCGGCTTCGAAGAATTTCAGTTCGCTCTTGGCCTCGCAGAACGGGTTGCCGAATTCCAGCGGCGCGATGTTGATGTCGAAGCGCGCTATTTCGCGCGGCAGCGTTTCCAGGGTCTGGAAGGGCCGCCATTCGATGCGGTGCTCCAGGCCGGCCATCGCCGGGTATTCCTCCACGTCGACCAGGCGCATGCCGGATTCGGTCTGGAAGAGCACCAGCCGGCACAGTTCGTTTTCCCGCAGCACGCGCGCAATCGCCTCGATGGCGAGCCCCAGGTCGCGCTGGTGCGTTCGCGATCCGCCGGCATAGCCGATCCGCACCAGGTTGTCGGTCCGCGCGCTGCGCCACTGTCTCGCGCTGCGCCTGGAGAGCTCGAAGGTCTGGTCGTCGAAGCCGTTGAACAGCACATGGGTGGACTTGCCCGCCCAGCGCATGTGGTAGGCCAGCTCCTGGGTGCTGGCAATGCACACGTCGGCCGCGAGCATGGCGCGGCGCACGCTGGCGAAGAGCTCCCGCACCGCCGCTTCCGGATGGGCGTTGGACCGGATGCCGTCGATCACCTTGGTGTCGGCCAGGTCCGGCTCGATCATCAGGTCGTCGATGTCGAACACCACCTTCTTGCCTAGTGCATGCATCAGCCCGATGGCTTTTTCGAGGGCGGGGCTCCACTGGGTGCGCCAGAGAATCATCACGTCGTGCCGCGAGGTCAGCTCGAGCCGCGCCTCGAGTTCTTCCTGCCGGATCCACTCCGCCGGGACGCCGTTCATCTTTGCCGCTTCGATGTAGCGCGCGACCCGGTACAGATGGCCGGGCGTATCCGCCTCGCCGGAAACGTAGAAGATCGAGAACACCCGGCTCGGCAACGCAGGAACGGGGAGCGGTTCTTCTGCGTCGTCGCTTCCGAGCAGGCCGGCGCGCCGGCCCTCTCTCGCGCCGACCAGCGTGTAGTGAAGCAGCGGATTGAAGCCCGCCGCGTCCGCGTAGCGCGCCGCGTAGTCGGTGCCGGAAAACCACGGGCCGGGTTCGCGCCCTTCGGCCGCGCCGTGGGTGACGTAGTGTTCCGCGGGGTCCGTGCCGGCCGACGCGACGTCGGGATAGGTCTTCAGATACCAGTCGCGGTCGAAGTAGGGCGAGAACCGGACGGTCTCCACGGCCGCCAGGTCGATGGGCCTGCCGGAAAAGCGCGAAGCGAGCAGCCGCAGCCGCCTGCGCACCTTGGCCTTCACGCTCAGGGACGGATCGACCCGCAGGCGCGTGAAGCGCTCCATCAGCGATTCGACCCGGTCTTCCTTCCGGTCGGCAAGACTTTTCCAGGCCAGCGCGGTGCGCTGCTGCAGGCTCTTGGCTTCGCTGGTCTCGTTCAGGTCGTCGCGGGCCTTGTTCAGGTCGGTGGCCAATTGCGTCACGACATTCCGAAGCTCGGCCACGCGCCTGTTCGCCTGCTCGTGGGCGAAGCCCGTCGCGCGGGCGGCGGCTTCGGCCTGGGCGGCCTTCGCCTGCGCATCGCCGGCTTGCTTGTTCAGGTCTTCCAGCTGGGCGGCCTTGTGGGCCACCTCCTGGGACAAGGCGTCCACCCTGCCTTCGGCGTTGGCGCGGGCCTCGGCCTCGGCGGCGCGTGCTGCCGCCACCTGGGCCAGTTCCGCTTCCACCGGCGCGCGCAGGGCATTGGCCTCATGGATGCGCTGATGCAGTTCGGCCGACCCGAGCTGTTCGCGCGTGGTGACGAACCAGCGCGTTCCGAGATGCGCAAAGCGCGCCCTGGCGGCATCCGCCCGTTCGGGTTCGAGGTTGCACAACGCCATGGCGGCGGCAGGCGCGCGGTCTCCCACGGCCAGCACGCCGAGCCCGTGGCCGTGCAGGAACTCGAAGGAGGGATAGTGCCGCGCCTGCTCGGCAAAGAACCGGAAGACGCCGAAATTGCCGCTGCGCACGTTGGTGTCGTGGAACAGGACCACGGCCTTGTCCGACAGCTTGGGAAGCCAGGTCTCGAAGTCGTGCTTGACCGCCTCGTAGGTATGGAAGCCGTCGATGTGCAGCAAGTCGATGGAGCCGTCGGCGAAGTACGGCAGGGCGTCGTCGAAGGTGGACTTGAGGAGCTCGGAGAAGGCGCTGAAGTGCTTGTCGTGGAAGTCGCGAAGCTCGTGATAGACCTGCGCGTCGAAATGCCCCGCATGCTCGTCTCCGGCCCAGGTGTCCACGGCGTAGCAGCGCGTCGCCGACTTGAGCCGGGCGACGGCCTCGCAGAACGCCGCATACGACACGCCGTTGTGCGTGCCCAGCTCCACCAGCAGGCCTGGCCTGCATGCGGCCACGATCCAGAACGCGAACGGCGTGTGGGTCCACCAGGCGCTCGCCTTGCCGAGCAGGTGCGGCGTCCAGAAGAGGGGGTCCAGCACCGGGTGCGTCAGCACGTCGAGCGACTTGTCGACCGTCGGAAGAATGAGGGTGGGTTCTTTCATTGTGTGTTCCTGCCCGGACGAGTCCGGGCCTCCGCTAGAGAGTCGATGAAACCGCGGCGTCAGCGCGCGAGCTGCCATTGCCGGCCGACGTTGGGGGCCAGGTGCGCGCCGGTGAGCCAGTCCAGCAGGACATTCGGGTTGTGATAGGGGTCGTGCTCGAAGCGATCGATCCACTTGGTGCTGGCGTGCGTCTGCTCGCGCTGCGCCCGTTCCTGCTTCTCTTCGGAAACGTGGTCATGTCCGCGCGAGGCGCTTTCGAGGTGCAGCAGGGAGGCAAACGGCGTGCAGATGTTGCGGTAGCCCGCATCGTTCACCTTCAGGCACAGGTCGACGTCGTTGTAGGCCACCGGCAGGTGCTCGCTGTCGAATCCGCCCACCTGCTCGAACACCGAACGGCGAACCGCCAGGCAGGCTCCCGTGACCGCCAGATAGTCGCGCGTGCCCGCAAGCCGCCCGTCCACGCCGGTATCGGTGGCGCCATCGGTGCGGCAGACATGCATCGCCAACGGCCCGCGCTGCAGGATGACGCCGGCGTGCTGGACCGTGCCGTCGCCGTACAGGAGCTTGGCGCCGACGCAGCCGATGTCCGGCCGCATGACTTCGCCGACCATCTCCCTCAGCCATCCGCCATCCAGTATCTCGATGTCGTTGTTCAGGAAGAGCAGCACCTCTCCGGTCGAGGCTTGCACGCCCACGTTGTTGATGGTCGAGAAATTGAACGGGCCAGGCACGCGGAGCACGCTGACGCGGGGGTCTGCGCGCAGCTCGGCGAAGAGGGACAGGGTTGCCGGCTCGATGCTGTCGTTGTCGAGGATGAGGACTTCGAAATCCGGATAGTCGGTTTTCTGCAGCAGCCCGTCCAGGCAGGTCTTCACCAGATTGGCACGGTCCCGCGTCGGCACCAGGATGCTCACCCGCGGGGCGGGGCTGGGCAGCGGGCGGCGGACATGGTTGACGAACTCCGCGATCGGCGACGGCAGCACATCGACCGCCACACCCGATTGCCGGAAGGCTGCTTCTGCCGCCACCCGCCTGGCCGCCGCCGCATGGGCCTCGACGGCGTGCCGGGTGTCGCCCGCGTCCATGATCGGCGGGACCTGCCGGTGATACAGCACCGATGGAATATGGAGGACCTGGCTGCAGTGCAGCGACATGGCCACCCTGCAGTGCAGGTCGTAGCTGGCGGCCGGCTCGAATCCGGCACGAAAGCCTCCCGCCTCCAGGACGTTGGCGCGCTTCATCACGCACAGGCCGTCCAGCAGGTCGAAGCCGAGCTGCGCTTCCGGATCCCATGCCGACTTGAAGCGCGGCTTGCATCGCGTCTCGTCCTGGGCGATCCAATCCTCGTCCGCATAGATGACGGCCGCATCCGGCCATTTCGCGAGCGTGAACTGGATGGACGACACGGCCTGCGGCGCGAGCCGGTCGCCCGCGAGGATCACGCCGAACCAGGTCTCGGCCGTGTGCTCGAGCGCGAGCTGCTGCAGCTCGCGCAGGCTTGCCGGCGCACTCGCGGCCACGAGGCGCACGTGGATCGAATCGCGAACGAACGAGAGCGCGTGGGTGACCGCTTCCGCGCGCGACGGGGTGCATGCCACCACCACGTCGAACCGCTGGCACAACTGTGCCGAGAGCGAAGCCAGCGTGCTGCGCAATGCGTTGTCGCTGCCGCTGTCCGCGATGGCGAAGGTGACGCCGTCGCGGTACGGAAGATTCTCCAGCTCCGCGCGAAGCGTCGGCTGTTCTGCCTCGTGGCGGGATGCTTCTGCGTGTGTCCACGCACGGTAGGCGGCATCGGTGAACGGTGAGAACCGGCACGCCGCGGCCCATTGAGCGTATCGCGCTTGATCGATAGGCAAATCATTCCCCCTACTCTGCAAGAGATGGCACAAACCATGGGGCTGCCGGCATGCAGAGCCCCCATCAATTCAGAATAGCGATGGGAAAGATCGGTTGGGTAACGATCCGATTAACATTTGTTGCGAGCCGGTTCTCGCGTGTGCATTCGTTACCTGACCAGAAGCCCCCGGGGCGTCTTTCCGGAGGCTCTGCCGGAGCGGTCAGCGAGCGGCCTGTGGCCTTTCGTATCCGTTCGGATTGCCTTGCTGCCACCGCCAGCTGTCAGTGCACATCTGGTCGAGCCCGCGGTGCGCGCGCCAGCCCAACGTGGCCTCTGCAAGCGACGGATCGCCCCAGTACGCGGGCACGTCGCCGGGCCGGCGCGGACCGATCTCGTAAGGCAGCGGACGCCCGCTCGCGCGCTCGAAGGCATGCACCACCTCCAGCACGGAGGCGCCGCGGCCTGTGCCGAGGTTCAGCGTGACCAGCCCGGCATGGCCTTGCGCATGGCGCAGGGCTGCCACATGCCCTTCGGCGAGGTCCATCACATGCACGTAATCGCGCACGCCGGTGCCGTCGGGCGTGGGGTAGTCGTTGCCGTGGATGAGCAGCTTCTCGCGCTGCCCCACGGCCACCTGGCACACGAATGGCATCAGGTTGTTCGGCTTGCCCTGCGGGTGTTCGCCGATGAGCCCGCTTTCATGGGCGCCGACCGGGTTGAAATACCGCAAGAGCGCAATGCGCCAGCCGGGCTGGGCGCGATGCAGGTCGGCCAGCGCTTCTTCCACCATGCGCTTGGAGCGCCCGTAAGGGTTGGCCGGCCTGCAGGGCGCGTGTTCCGGAATGGGCGAGTGGTCGGGTTCGCCGTACACGGTGGCCGACGATGAAAAGATCAGTGTCCGCACGCCCGCCTGCTCCATGGCCGAGGCGAGCACGAGGCTGCCGTGCACGTTGTTGTCGTAGTAGGTGAGCGGGTCGGCCACCGAGTCGCCGACGGCCTTGAGGCCCGCAAAGTGAATTACGGCCGAAAAGTTTTCTTCGCCCAGCACGCGGTCGAGCAGGGCCCGGTCGCGCACGTCGCCCTCGATCAGCCGCGGGGCGCTGCCGGTGATCTGCTGCAACCGCTCCAATACCCGGATGTCGCTGTTGCCCAGATTGTCGAGAATCACCGGTGTGTATCCGGCGGTGGCCAGCGCGACGCAGGTGTGGCTGCCAATGAAACCTGCACCACCCGTCACCAGAACGCTTTTTGGGGCCATGAGAACTCTTGCTTGGTTGAATGAGCCGATTCTGTACGAGCTTTCCCGGGGCTGGTTTGCGCGCGCTCACTGCGCGGCCCTGTGCGAGAATCAATTGATTACATCTTTGCACGCGCTTCCATGCAGAACGAAGAGACAAGCTATCCCGGCATAGAAACCCAGACCGAGACGCTGACACCCGTCGCGCCGGTCCGAAAACGCCCCAAGCCCGGGGAGCGGCGCGTGCAGATCCTGCAGGCGCTGGCCGCCATGCTCGAGCAGCCCGGCGCCGAGCGGGTAACGACCGCGGCACTGGCTGCGCGGCTCGACGTCAGCGAAGCCGCGCTCTACCGCCACTTCGCGAGCAAGGCCCAGATGTTCGAGGGCCTGATCGACTTCATCGAGCAGAGCGTCTTCACGCTGGTCAACCAGATTCTCGAGCGCGAAGGCGCGACGGGGGCCCAGCAGGCCGCAAAAATTCTCACGCTGCTCGTGCAGTTTGCCGAGCGCAACCCCGGCATGACGCGCGTCATGGTGGGCGACGCGCTGGTGTTCGAGAACGAGCGGCTCCAGCAGCGCATGAACCAGTTCTTCGACAAGATCGAAGCCACCCTGCGCCAGGTGCTGCGCGGGGCGGCCGCCGCGGACGGCTCGGCCACCCCGAGCGTGGATGCGCAGGTGCGCGCCGCCGCGCTCACGGCCTTCGTGGTCGGGCAGCTGCAGCGCTTCACGCGCTCGGGCTTCCGCCGGGCGCCGTCGGAACACCTCGAAGCCACGATCGCGCTGATCGTCTAGGGCGGCAGGACATCACCGACCGTTCGGTGAGCCACTTCCGCCAGACCGATGCCGACTACGGCGCACGACGCAAGCCGCAGCTGATCCGCGGCGGCAATGGGGTACCCAGGGTACCCCACGGGGCCGGGCAACGCACTCGACTTGCCCGGTTGCGAAGCGTAGGATCAGCGCCCCCTTGCCGCCAAGTCGCGGCGACAAGTTCCGTGTTCGTGTGGCTTCTGAACGGAGGTTCGTATGAGCTATCACCTGGAAGGTCGCCTGCTCGAGGTATGCAACTGCAACGTCCTGTGTCCCTGCTGGATCGGCGAGGACCCTGACAACGGCACCTGCGACACCATCGTCGCGTGGCGCATCGACAAGGGAACCATCGACGGCGTCGACGTCGGCGGCAACACCATCGCGGCCGTGGCGCATGTGCCCGGAAACATCCTCGAAGGCAACTGGACGGCGGCGATCTTCGTCGACGACAACGCCTCCAAGGCGCAGGAAGAGGCGCTGCTCAAGGTCTACACCGGGAAGGCCGGCGGGCCGATCGCCGATCTGGCCGCTCTCATCGGCCAGGTGGTGTCGGTCGAGCGGGCGCCCATCCGCTTCACCGTGAACGAAGGCAAGGGCGAGTTGGAAATCGGCAAGGACTACTACGCCGAACTCGAACCCTACCGCGGCGCGACCGGCGGCCAGACCACGCTGTCGGACACCGTGTTCTCGACGGTTCCGGGCGCGCCGGTGTTCGTCGGCAAGGCCCCCACCTACCGGTCGAAGAACCCCGCCCTCGGTATCGATCTCGACATCAAGAACCACAACGCCCTGCAGAGCACCTTCGTCTTCGACGCATGAACCCGACGGCCGGCTCGCCGCCGCGCAATGTCACCCGCCACCGCCGCGTGTTCCTGCCGGTTCTCGTCGCGCTGGTCACGCTCGCGTGGCTGGCGTTGTGGGCCTGGGCGCGCAGCCCTTATGGACGCTATCTCGAGCACGGCGACTGGACCGTCTCGGGGCCGGCCGCGTTCCTGTGCCAGGCCATTCCCGCCGGCGGCGTGATCGTGCCCGCGGTCCTCTATGCGGTGGCGTGGATCCTCATGACAATGGCCATGATGCTGCCGACCACGCTGCCGCTGTTCAACGCCTTCGACCGCCTGACCGCGGGGCGGCCGGACCATGCGCGCCTGCTCGTGCTGCTGGGGCTCGGCTATGTGGCCGTGTGGGGTGCCTTCGGGCTGCTGGCGCACGGCCTCCACAGCGCGGTGCTGGCGCTGCTCGCCAGCGCGCCCACGCTGGCCTGGCACGGCTGGGTGATCGGCGCCGCGACCATTGCGCTGGCCGGCGCCTTCCAGTTCAGCCGCCTCAAGCACCGCTGCCTGGAAAAGTGCCGCACGCCGCTCAGCTTTGTCATCGAGCACTGGCGGGGCCACGCGCAAGCCCGCCATGCGTTCGCGCTGGGCACGCACCACGGCCTGTTCTGCGTCGGCTGCTGCTGGGCGCTGATGCTGCTGATGTTCGCGCTCGGCACCGGCAGCCTCGGCTGGATGCTTCTGCTGGCCGCCGTCATGGCGCTGGAAAAGAACGTTCCCTGGGGCCACCGCCTGAGCGCACCGCTCGGGTTCGCGCTGCTGGGCTGGGCCGTCTTCATGGTGGCAACGCATGTCTGAAGCCATTTCCGAAGCGCGCCGCGCGCCGTCCACCCTGCAGACCGTGGCCCTCACCGCGGTGGCCATGGTCGCGTTCGCGGCCAATTCGCTGCTGTGCCGGCTGGCGTTGCAGCAGCGGGGCATCGATCCGGCCAGTTTCGGCAGCATCCGGCTGGTTTCCGGTGCGCTCACGCTCGCGCTGGTCGTGCAGTTCCGGGCACGGCCTGCTTTGCCCGGCCATGCCGACTGGCTCGCGGCGGCCATGCTGTTCGCCTACGTGGCCTTCTTTTCCTTCGCGTACCTCAGCCTCTCCGCGGGCACGGGCGCGCTGATCCTGTTCGGCGCGGTGCAGCTCACGATGCTGGGCGCAGGCCTGGGCTCCGGCGAGCGCTTCGGGCCCGTGGCATGGCTCGGCTTCGTGCTGGCGGCCGGCGGGCTCGTCTACCTGGTGCTGCCGGGCGTCGCGGCGCCGCCGCTGCTCGGCGCCGTGCTGATGGCCATCGCCGGCGTGGCGTGGGGCGTGTATTCGCTGCGCGGCCGTGGCGTGCCCGATCCGCTGGCCGCCACGGGCCGCAACTTCGCGCGGGCCGTGCCGCTGGCCCTGGCGCTGAGCCTTGCCTTCGTGATGCGCGCCCATGCGGATGCGACCGGCGTCGCGCTGGCCGTGGCTTCCGGCGCATTGACCTCGGGCCTGGGCTATGTCGTCTGGTATGCGGCGCTGGCCCGTCTTTCGGCGATGCAGGCGGCCACCGTGCAGCTGTCGGTGCCGCTCCTGGCTGCGTTCGGCGGCGTGCTGCTGCTGTCGGAGGCGATCACGCCGCGGCTGGCCGCCGCCTCGGTGGCCATTCTGGGCGGCATTGCGATCGTGCTGAGCCAGAAGTCGCGCAACGCGCGCCGCTAGAAGCGCCGGCCTTTACGCGACGGCAACAGCCACGCCCACCTTCGTTCCGGCCGCGACGATCTCGCCCCAGGTCGCATCGTCCAGCCAGATGCCGTCGCGCTCGCGCGCCGCGCGTGCAGCGCGCTCCGGTTCGCCGGCGATCTGCACCCGGTCGAAGCCGGCGCCCGGTGGGCTTTGGCGCAGCCAGTCGACGAAGGCGGTCGCTTCCCGGGCGAAGCTGTCCTGGGTTCCCAGTTTGGCGGGGTCGATCAGGATGGTCAGCATGCCGTTGAGCACCGTGCGGGCGGTGTCGGCCGGGCGGTGCCAGGTCCCGCCGCCGGTGAGCGCGCCGCCCAGCAGCTCGCAGGCCATCGCCATGCCATAGCCCTTGTGCTCGCCGAAGGTCATGAGCGCGCCGAACAGGCCGTTGGCCTGCGGCACCACCACCACGCCCGGGTCGTTGGTGGGCGCGCCGCGCTCGTCGATCAGGTAGCCGTCGGGCACCCGCTCGCCCTTGTTGTGGGCGACGCGCATCTTGCCCTGGGCCACGCGGCTGGTCGCGAAATCGAGCAGGAAAGGCTCGGCCCCCGCCAGCGGAATGCCGATGCAGCACGGGTTGGTGCCGAAGCGCCCGTCGCCGCCGCCCCACGGCGCCACCACGGGCCGCGACAGCACGTTGACGAAGTGCATCGAGACCAGGCCTTCGGCCGTCGCCATCTCGGCGAAGTGCCCGATGCGGCCCAGGTGGTGCGCATTCGCGAGCGTGAAGATGCAGCTGCCGTGCTGCTTCGCCCGCTCGATGCCGAGCGCCATGGCCTGCACGCCGACGATCTGGCCATAGCCATGCTGGCCGTCGAGCGCGAGCAGCGTGCCGATGTCGGCATTGACCTTGACCGACGCATTGGGCACGAGGCCGCCCTCGGCCACCGCATCGACATAGCGCGGCAGCATGCCCACGCCGTGCGAGTCATGGCCGCTCAGGTTGGCCAGCACCAGGTTGGCGGCCACCTGCGCGGCCTCGGCCGGCGTGCTGCCGGCGGCTTCGAGGATGCGGGCGCATTGCGATCGCAGAACGGAGGAGGAAAGGGTTTGGGGCATAGGTTCCTTACATCACCGCGCCGACTTGCCACGGCACGAATTCGTTCTGGCCGTAGCCATGCTTTTCGCTCTTCGACGGCTCGCCCGACGCGGTGGCCAGCACCAGCTCGAAGATGCGCTGGCCCATCTCCTGGATCGACGACGTGCCGTCCACGATCGCTCCGCAGTTGATGTCCATGTCCTCTTCCTGCCGCTGCCACAGCGCCGAGTTGGTCGCGAGCTTGAGCGAAGGAGAGGGCGCGCAGCCGTAGGCCGAGCCGCGCCCGGTCGTGAAGCAGATGACGTTCGCGCCGCCCGCGACCTGCCCGGTGGCGCTCACCGGGTCGTAGCCCGGCGTGTCCATGTAGACGAAGCCGTGCGCCGTGACCGGCTCGGCGTATTCGTACACCGCCTCGAGGTTGCTGGTGCCGCCCTTGGCCACCGCGCCGAGCGACTTTTCGAGGATGGTCGTCAGGCCGCCCGCCTTGTTGCCCGGCGAGGGGTTGTTGTTCATCTCGCCTTCGTTGATCTCGGTGTAGTGCTCCCACCACTTGATGCGGTCCACCAGCTTCTGGCCGACCTCGCGCCTGACGGCGCGGCGCGTGAGCAGATGCTCGGCGCCATAGACCTCGGGCGTCTCGCTCAGGATGGCTGTGCCGCCGTGCGCCACCAGCAGGTCGACTGCTGCACCGAGGGCAGGGTTGGCGCTGATGCCGGAGTACCCGTCCGAGCCGCCGCACTGCAGCCCGATCGTGATGTGCGCCGCGCTGCACGGCTCGCGCTTGACCGCATTGGCGCGCGGCAGCATCTCGTTGATCAGCGCAATGCCTTTCTCCACCGTCTTGCGCGTGCCGCCGGTGTCCTGGATGTTGAAGGTGCGGAAGTTCTCGCCCTCGGCCAGGTGGCCGGTCGCGAGCCAGGCGTTGATCTGGTTCGCCTCGCAGCCCAGGCCCACCACCAGCACGCCCGCGAAGTTCGGGTGCGTGGCATAGCCCGTGAGCGTGCGCTCCAGGATCTGCATGCCCATGCCCTGCGTGTCCATGCCGCAGCCCGTGCCATGGGTGAGAGCGACGATGCCGTCGACGTTCGGGTAGTCGGCCAGCGCCGACGGATTGGTCTTGCGCGAGAAGTGGTCGGCAATGGCGCGCGCCGCGGTGGCCGAGCAGTTCACGCTCGTGAGCACGCCGATGTAGTTGCGCGTGGCCACGCGGCCGTCGGCCCGCCTGATGCCCATGAACGTGGCCTCGCGCTTCGCGGGCGCCGGCTTCACGTCGGCGCCGAAGGCGTAGTCGCGTTCGAAGTCGCCCTTGTCGGGGCCCATGTCGAGGTTGTGCGTGTGCACGTGCTCGCCGGCCGCAATGGGCTTGCTCGCGAAGCCGATGATCTGGTTGTAGCGGCGCACCGGTTCGCCGACGGCAATGGCGTGCGTCGCCACCTTGTGCCCGGCGGGAATCAGGCCGCGCACGGCGAAGTCTTCGACCTTGGCGCCGCCGACCAGCTGGCTGCGCGCGATCACGACGTCGTCGGCCGGATGCAGGCGAATGAAGGGATTCATCGTGGAACTCGTGTTGTGTTGGGATCAGAAGAACATTTTCGGGAGCCAGAGTACCAATGAAGGTACATAGGTGATCACGACCAGCGCCAGCAGCAGCGGAATGAGCCACGGCAGGATCGCCATCGTCGTGCGCTCGAAACTCAGGCCCGCCACGCGCGCCAGCACGAACAGCACCATGCCCATCGGCGGATGCAGCAGGCCGATCATCAGGTTCAGCACCATCACCAGGCCGAAGTGGATCGGGTTCACGCCCAGCTGCGTGGCAATCGGCAGCAGGATCGGCACCAGGATGGTGATGGCGGCCGTGGGCTCCAGGAAGCAACCCACGAACAGCATCAGCAGGTTGGCCAGCAGCAGGAACACCCAGGCTTCCTTGGTGAAGCCCAGCACCCAGCTCGCGATGTCGGTGGTCACGCCGGTGGCGGTGAGCATCCAGCCGAAGATCGACGCGGCTGCCACGATGAACAGCACGGTGGACGTGGTCTCGATGGTGTCGAGGCAGACCTTGACGAACATTTTCCACGACAGCGTCTTGTACCAGCCGAAGCCCAGGATCATCGCCCACACGCAGGCGGCAATCGCGCCCTCGGTGGGTGTGAACAGGCCCGTGCTCATGCCGCCGATCAGCAGCACCGGCGTCATGATCGGCAGCAGCGCTTCGAACTTGAAGATCCTGTCCAGCACGAACAGCGACGCCAGCCCCGCAAACACCGTGAGTTGCGGCGGCGCGCCCAGCTTCGAAACCAGCAGCCACAGCATGAGCGGCCAGCCGATCACCACGGCAAGCTCGCACATGGCCTTGAAGAAGCGCGTGCTCGAGAACTTGACGTCGCCGCCCCAGCCGTTGCGATGCGCGAAGTAGGCCACCGTGAGCATCATCAGGATGGCCAGCAGCGCGCCAGGCAGGATGCCCGCGAGGAACAGCGCCCCCACCGACACGTTGGCCATCATCCCGTAGATCACGAAGGGCAGGCTGGGCGGAATGATCGGGCCCAGCGTGGCCGACGCAGCCGTCACGCCCACGGCAAACTCGGTCGAATAGCCGTGCTCCTTCATCGCCTTGATCTCGATGGTGCCCAGGCCCGCGGCATCGGCAATGGCGGTGCCGCTCATGCCCGCGAAGATCACCGAGCCGAGCACGTTCACATGGCCCAGCCCGCCCTTGAGCCAGCCCACCAGCGCGAGCGCGAAGTTGTAGATGCGGGTGGTGATGCCCGCGTTGTTCATCAGGTTGCCGGCCAGGATGAAGAAGGGCACCGCCAGCAGCGGAAAGCTGTCGATGCCGCTCACCATGCGGTGGATCACGACGAAGGGCGGCAGGCTGCCGCTCACCACGATGTAGGCCAGCGAGGCGCCGGCCATGGCCACGGCCACCGGAATGCCGCCGGCCATGAAGACAAGGAAGAATATTTTCAGCATGCAGTTGTTCTCTTCGGGCTCATCAGCGGTCGGCCAGCGTGGACTCGGGACGTTCGAGCACGCTGTAGCCGCGCTTCCAGTGGATGCGCGCCACCTGGACCGAGCGCCAGGTCATCGCGATGAAGCCGAACAGGCACAGGCCGTAGACGATGTTCATCGGCGCATCGACGATGGTCATGCGCGTGGTGTTGCCGATCTTCAGCATCATCTGCACCGTCATGACCACGGCCGCGGCAAAGAACACGGTGCGCAGCACGTCGACCGCGCGCGACATCCAGCGGCCCATGGCCGCCGGCATGTGGCGATAGAAGAAGTCGACCTGGATCTGGTTGTTCTTCGCGACCCCGATGGCGGCGCCGATGAAGACCACCGCGATCAGCATGTAGCGCGCCACCTCCTCGGTCCACGCGGCCGAGTCGTTCATCACGTAGCGCGTGACGAACTGGTAGAACACCGTGAGCGCGAGCATCCAGAAGATCGCGAGCGCGATCCAGCCTTCGGCGATGGTGTGGGAAAGGTCGACGACCTCGTCTTCCGCGTGGAAATGCCCTTCGTCGTCGATGATCTTCGGTTCAGTCATGCCGGCGCCTGGGGGGTTACTTGATCGCAACGATGCGGTCGTAGTCCTGCTGGCGGTAGCCGTGGTCCGTGGGCTTGGTGTTCTTCAGCACAGCTTCGCGGAACGCGGTCTTGTCCACGGTGATCACGTTGTTGCCGCGCTTCTTGAACTCCTCGGTCAGGCGGATTTCCGAGGCGATGATGTCGCGGCCGGTCTTTTCGGCGGCCTCCTGCATCACGTCGGCGAAGATCTTCTTCTCGTCGGCCGAGAGCTTGCCCCACAGCTGGCCGGAGACCACGGTCAGCAGCGAGTCGACGATGTGGCCCGTGAGCGAGATGTTCTTCTGCACCTCGAAGAACTTCTTGGCCTCGATGGTGGGCAGCGGATTCTCCTGCGCATCGACCGTGTTGTTCTGCAGCGCAAGATAGACCTCGGCGAACGCGATGGGCGTGGCGTTGGCGCCCAGGGCCTTGGGGAAGGCCAGGTACGCTGGTGCGTCGGGCACGCGGATCTTCAGGCCTTTCATGTCTTCGGGCTTGGTCACCGGCCTGGCGGCGCTCGATGTGACATGGCGCGCGCCGTAGTAGTTGAGCGCGGTGATGTGGTTACCGCTCTTTTCGTCGTAGCCCTTGGCAAGCTCCTGGAAGACGTCGCTCTTGGCGTACTTCAGCAGATGCTCCGCATCGCGGAAGATGAACGGAAAGTAGGTCACGGCCAGCGGCTTGTAGGTGTTGCCTGCAAAGCTGGCGCCGGTCAGGACGATGTCGACCGTGCCGAGCGTCAGGCCCTGGTTGATGTCCGACTCCTTGCCCAGGCTGGAGGCCGGGAACACCTGGATGTCGTACTTGCCGTTGGTGCGCTTCTTGATTTCTTCCGCAGCCCACACCGAGTACTTGTGGAACGGCTCGGAGGTTTCGTAGACGTGCGCCCACTTGAGCTTGGTCTGCGCGCCGGCGATGCCAGCCGTGCCCAGCGCGGTGGCCGTCAGGGCGCAGGCGGCGATGGCTTTGAGGATATGGCGTTTGCTGTTCATCGGTTTGTCTCCGTTGTAGTGATGGGGTGAAGAAGTCGCTGGCGGTTCAGGACGAGGCTTTTTTCGCGCGGCGCCAGCTCGCGCTGAATCGTTGGTGCGAGTTGTCCATGTGGGCGTGCATGGCGGCGCGCGCGGCCTCGGCATCGCGCGCCGCCACGGCGTCGCGGATGGCCTCGTGCTCGGCGATGGCCGAGCGCCAGGAGGCCACCGTTTCGAAGTAGCCGCCCAGGCGCGTGAAGATCGGTCCGTTGCGGGAATCCCAGAAGTTCTGCACCGTTTCCACCAGCACGGCGTTGCCGCCGGCGTTGACGATGGCCACGTGGAATTCGCGGTCGCCTTCGAGCGGCAGTATTTCGCGGTCGGCGAGCCCGCGCATCGTTTCGATGGCGCGGCTCATGGCGTCGATGTCCTTGCGCTTGCCCACGGTGGCCGCGATGGCCGCGGTTTCGCCCTCGATCACGCGGCGTGCGCGAATCAGTTCCAGCGGGCCCCATTCGGTAGGCGCCACCGGCTTGCTCGCGCGATGCGACCGGTCGAGCACATACACGCCCGAGCCCGTGCGAACCTCGACCCAGCCCTCGACCTCGAGCGCGATCAGCGCCTCGCGCACCGAGGGCCGGCTCACGCCGAGCTGCTTGGCCAGGTCGCGCTCGGCCGGCAGCCGCGCGCCGACCGCGAACTCGCCCTTGCGGATCAGCCCTCGGAGCTGGTCGGCAATCTGGCGGTACAGGCGCTGGGGTTCGACGGTCTGGAGCGGCACGATGGCGATGGTTAAGGGTTGTCCTGAATTGGACAAGTGGTAAGGCCAATTCAGAATACGATCCGTACCGCGCCGTCGCCATCGGGCCAAACCCTGAACGGCCGCTTCCATCTTTCAAGGAGACATGCATGAGACTCAAGGGCAAGACCGTGCTCGTGACGGCCGCCGGACAAGGCATCGGCCACGCGAGCGTGCTCGCCATGGCCGCCGAAGGCGCGCAGGTGTGGGCGACCGACGTGAACGAGAAGCTGCTCGAGCGCTACGCCGGCGTCGCCAACGTGCGCACGGCGAAGCTCGACGTGCTCGACAAGGAAGCGATCGGCGCCTTCTTCAAGAGTCTTCCCGCGCTCGACGTACTGTTCAACTGCGCCGGCGTGGTGCACAACGGCACCGCACTCGACGCCACGGACAAGGATCTGGAGTTCGCGTTCAACCTGAACGTGCGCGCGCAGTTCTGGACTATCCAGGCTGCGCTGCCCGGCATGCTGGCCGCAGGAAGCGGCAGCATCATCAACATGGCGAGCGTGTGCTCGAGCATGAAGGGCCTGCCCAACCGCTTCGTCTACGGCACCACCAAGGCCGCGGTGCTGGGCCTGACCAAGAGCGTGGCGGCCGACTTCGTGGCGCGCGGCATCCGCTGCAATGCCGTCTGCCCGGGCACGGTCGACACGCCTTCGCTCGGCGAGCGCATCAACGCCAACGAGGACCCTGACGCAGCGCGCAAGGCCTTCATTGCGCGCCAGCCCATGGGCCGGCTCGCGCAAGCCGAGGAAATCGCGCCCGTGGTGGTGTTCCTGGCCAGCGACGAATCGGTGTTCGCCACCGGCCAGGCCTTCACGGTCGACGGCGGCATCACCATATGAACCAGCTCGACTTCGCGGGCCGCCATGCGGTGGTGACCGGCGGCGCGGCGGGACTGGGCTACGGCATCGCCGGGCGGCTGATCGCCTCGGGCGGCAGCGTCACCCTGTGGGACCGCGACGAGGCCGCGGCCGCCAAGGCCGCAGCGTCGCTCGGCCCCAAGGCCTTCGCGGTGAAGGTCAACGTGGCGCAGCAGTCTTCCGTGGCCGCGGCCGTGGCGGCCACGCTGGCGCATTCGCCGCGCATCGATGCGCTGGTCAACAGCGCGGGCATCACCGGCCCCAACACCAAGCTGTGGGATTACCCGGTGGACGATTGGCGGCAGGTGATGGACGTCAACATCAACGGCGTGTTCCTGTGCTGCCGCGAAGTGGTGGTGCAGATGCGAACACAAGGCTACGGCCGCATCGTGAACATCGCTTCCGTGGCCGGAAAAGAGGGCAACCCGAACGCCAGCGCCTACAGTGCGAGCAAGGCCGCGGTGATCGCGCTCACCAAGTCGCTGGGCAAGGAACTGGCCGACACCGGCATCCGCGTCAACTGCGTGACGCCCGCGGCGGTGAAGACCGCCATCTTCGACCAGATGACACCGGAGCACATCGCGTTCATGCTCTCAAAAATCCCGATGGGCCGCTTCGGCACGGTGGAGGAGGTGGCCGCGATGGTCGGCTGGCTCTGCACCGAAGATTGCTCGTTCTCCACCGGCGCCGTGTTCGACCTCTCCGGCGGCCGCTCCACCTATTAATCAGTCTCCCAAAGAAAGGATCACATGAAACTCGTTCGCTATGGCAATCCCGGCAAGGAAAAGCCCGGCCTCATCGACGACAACGGCCAGCTGCGCGACCTGAGCGCGCTGGTCAAGGACATCGGGCCCGAGCAGCTCGGCGACGCCGCGCTTGCCAAGCTGCGCAAGCACAAGGTCGACAAGCTGCCGCTGGTCAAGGGCAAGCCGCGCTTCGGCAGCCCGGTGGCCAACGTCGGCAAGTTCATTGCCATCGGCCTGAACTACGCCGACCATGCGGCCGAGTCCGGCCTGCCGATTCCGAAGGAGCCGGTGGTCTTCATGAAGGCCACCAGCTGCATCCAGGGCCCGAACGATCCGGTCATGCTGCCCAAGAACTCGGTCAAGAGCGACTGGGAAGTCGAGCTCGGCGTGGTCATCGGCGCGCGCGCGCGCTACGTCTCGCAGAAGGATGCGCTCAACTTCGTGGCCGGCTACTGCACCATCAACGACGTGAGCGAGCGCGAGTTCCAGATCGAGCGCGGCGGCACCTGGGACAAGGGCAAGGGATGCGACACCTTCGGGCCCATCGGCCCCTGGCTCGTGACGCGCGACGAAGTGCCCAACCCGCAGAAGCTGTCGATGTGGCTTGACCTCAACGGCAAGCGCATGCAGACCGGCAGCACCAGGACCATGATCTTCAGCATCGCCAAGATCGTGAGCTACCTGAGCCAGTTCATGACGCTTCTGCCCGGCGACGTCATCACCACCGGCACGCCGCCCGGCGTGGGCCTGGGCATGAAGCCGCCGCTCTACCTGAAGAAGGGCGACGTGATGACGCTGGGCATCGAAGGCCTGGGCGATCAGCGGCAGGAAGTGATTCCGTTCAAGCTGTAAGCCAACAAGCGAACAGCCAGGAAACGGCGCGGCGGGCGATGTCCCGGCGCGCCGTTCTTGTTTGTGCGGCGTCGGTTTTAAATGTCCCATTGACAGAACATTGAAACTGCAAAAACATCAAAGGCATGTCGCAGATGCCTTTGCCGAAGTACCACCAGATCTACCTGGTCCTGCGTGAGCAGTTGCACGAAGGCCGTTTCGCGGAGGGGCTGCCCGGCGAGCTCGCGCTCATGGCGCAGTTCAACGTGGCGCGCGTCACGGTGCGGCGCGCGCTCGAGCAGCTGTCTTCCGAAGGCCTGATCGCGCGCAACCCGGGGCGCCGCACGCGCGCGCTGCCGCCCGTGCTCGCGGGCGAAGCGAACAACGGCAACAGCATGGAGCGCGCCAATCTGCGCGGCCTGCTCGAGAACCTGGTGACGATGGGCCTGCACACCTCGGTGAAAGTGATCGAGGTGGCCACCATCACGGCCTCCACCCAGGTGGCCGAGGCGCTGCAGCTGCAGCTGGGCGACCCGGTGCAGAAGGCGGTGCGCGTGCGCTCCACCAAGGAAGGTCCGCTCTCGCACATCACCACCTACGTGCCCGACACGATCGCGCGCCGCTTCGGCCGCCGCGAGCTGTCGAAGAAGCCCATCCTCGTGCTGCTCGAGGAATCGGGCGTCAAGGTGGGGCGTGCGCACCAGACCATCTCCGCGCGCCTGGCCGACAACCTGATCGCGCAGCACCTCGACGTGTCGGTCGGCTCGGCCCTGCTTGCGGTGCGCCGCCTGATCTACGACGAGGACGAGCGGCCCGTGCAGTGGCTGCACGGCCTCTACCGCCCCGACCGCTACACCTACGAAATGCAGCTCTCCCGCGTGGGCGGCATCGACGCGAAGGTGTGGGTCAGCAAAGACGTGTCAGCCAAGTTCAACTGAAGAAAAAGGAAAGCCCCATGCAGAACCGCCGCAGTTTCGTGTCGCAGTCCGCCGCCCTGGCCACCGCCGTCGCCTTCCCGCTCGTGGCCGGCGCGCAGCCCAAGACCGTCAAGGTCGGCGTGCTGCATCCGGTCACCGGGGCGCTGGCCTATTCGGGCCAGCAATGCCGCCTCGGCGCGCTGATGGCCATCGAAGACATCAACGCCGCCGGCGGCATCAAGGCGCTCGGCGGTGCGAAGCTCGAGGCCCTGCTGGGCGACGCGCAATCGCAGCCGCAGGCCGGCGCGGCCGAGGTCGAGAAGATGAACGAGGCCGGCGTGTCCGCCATCGTGGGCGCCTACGCCTCGGCCATCTGCCTGGCGACCACGCAGGCGGCGGCCAAGTACAACCTGCCGCACGTGGTCGACGTGGGCGTGGCCGACCAGATCGTCGAGCGCGGCCTGAAGAACACTTTCCGCTTCGGCCCCGGCTACAAGAAGTCGACCGAGGTGGCCATGGCCAACCTGCTGGTGCTCAACAAGGCCGCAGGCAACCCGGCCAAGACCGTGATGATCATTCACGAAGAGTCGCTGTTCGGCGCCGGCACCGCGCAGCTGCTCTCGCGCGAGCTGCCGGGCTACGGCTTCGAGGTGAAGGAGGTGGTGAAGCACGCCAACCCGACGCGCGACTTCAACAACATCGTGCTGCGCATGAAGTCGATCAACCCGGACATCGTGATCCCGGCCAACTACTACAACGAATACGCGCTGCTGGTGCGCACCATGCAGCAGCAGAAGGTGGTGCCCAAGGCGATCTTCTCGGTGCTGGGCGGCGCCGCATCGAGCTACAAGTTCGTGAAGGAGTTCCCGGACGCGGCCAACGGCATCATCGACTGCAACCACTGGTTCAACCCGAAGGACAAGCGCTCGCAGGAGCTGCGCAAGCGCGTGGAGGCCAAGGGCCAGTTCTTCAGCTACGAGGTCTTCATGACCTACACCTCGATGTGGCTGCTGGCCGATGCGCTGGAACGCGCGAAGTCGGCCGGGCGCGCCGCGATCATCGATGCGCTGGAGAAGAGCACCTTCTCGAATCACATCATGCCGTACGGCCCCACGAAATTCGTCAATGGGCAGAACGAGGGGGCGCAGCCGCTGATGACTCAGGTGGTGAAGAACGACATCAAGGTGATCATTCCGCGCGACTACCGCGAGGTCGATCCCGTGTTCCCGCTGCGCGCAGCCTGAAACGGAAGGCGGGATGTTCGATTTCGGCATTCTTTTCCCGTCGGTCCTGAACGGGCTGACGACGGGCGCGGTGTACGCACTGATCGCACTGGGGCTCACGCTGATCTACGGCGTCCTGCACATCATCAACTTCGCGCACGGCGCCAGCCTGATGCTGGCGCTGTATGCGGTGTACTTCCTCAAGGAGCGGCTGGGCATCGACCCGTACCTCGCACTGCCCATCGTCGTGCTCGGCATGTTCGCGCTCGGCTATGCGCTGCAGCGCAGCGTCATCAACCGCGCGGGCCACGGCAAGGACGAGAACATCCTGCTCGCCACGCTCGGCATCGCCATCGTCATGGAGAACCTCGCGCTGCTGTTCTTCAAGTCGGACACGCGCAACATCGACACCGCCTATTCGCTCAGCACCGTCGCCATCGGCCCCGCGATGATCGCCGTGCCCAAGCTCGTGGCCTTCGCGGGGGCGCTGGTGGTGTCTGGCATCCTGTTCTGGATCATGGGCCGCACCGACCTCGGCCGCGCCATCCGCGCCGTCGCCAAGGAGAAGGAAGGCGCCAAGCTCATGGGCATCGACGTCGACCACGTCTACGCCATGAGCTTCGGCATCGGCCTGGCCTGTCTCGGCGCAGCCGCCTGCTTCCTGCTGCCGGCCTACTACGTCAACCCGCAGGTGGGCGGCGGCTTCGTGCTCGTGGCCTTCACCATCGTCGTGCTCGGCGGCATGGGCAGCTTCGTCGGCGCGCTCATCGGCGGCCTCCTGGTCGGCGTGGTCGAGTCGCTCGGCGGACTTTATCTTGGCGAGTCGCTGGGGCAGATCGGCATCTTCGCGATCTTCATCGGCGTGGTGCTCTTTCGTCCGCAAGGCATGTTCGGAGCCAAGGCATGAGCGCGGGCAACAGGCAACTCGCCGGCATTGCGCTCTTTGCCGTGCTGGTCGGCTGCGTGCCGCTCGTCACGAAGTCGGGCGTGACGCTGAACTTCGTGATGATGGCGCTCTACGCCACGCTCATCGCGCAGGCCTGGAACATCCTCGGCGGCTTCGGCGGGCAGTTCTCGTTCGGGCATGCGCTGTTCTTCGGCACGGGCGCCTACGTCCAGGCCATCGCCCAGCTGCAGGGCGGCATCAACGCCTGGGTGGCGCTGCCGCTGGCCGTGGCCGGCGCTGCGCTGGTCGGTCTCTTCGTGGGCGCGCTCAGCTTCCGCTATGGCCTCAAGGGCTCCTACTTCGCGCTCGTCACGCTGGCCTTCGCGGAGGTGTTCCGCATCCTCGCGCTGTCGGTGAACTTCACGGGTGGCGGCGTCGGGCTGATGGTGCCGCTGCGCGAATCGGTGGCCAACCTGCAGTTCGCCTCGCGCGCCGGCTACCTGTGGGTGGTGCTGGCCATGGTGGTGCTGGCGCTGCTCGTGACCTGGTGGCTGCGCAACGGCCGCTTCGGTGCCTACCTCCAGGCCGTGCGCGACAACGAGGATGCGGCGCGCGCCGTGGGCGTGAACCCATTTCGCATCAAGCTCGCGGCCATCGGCCTCTCGGCCGCCTTCATGGGCGCGGCCGGTGCCTTCTACGTGCAGGTGTTCCAGTACATCGACGCCGGCATCGCCTACGGCCCGGCCGTGTCGGTCGAAGCCCTGGTGGCCGCCATCGTGGGCGGCATGGGCACGCTGTGGGGCCCGGTGCTGGGTGCGGTCGTGCTGCACCTGCTGTCGGACCTCACGCGCAACCTGTTCGGCGAGCTGCCGGGCATCAACATGGTGATCTACGGCACGGTGCTGGTCGTGATCGTGATCTTCCTGCCGCGCGGCGTCGCCGGGCTGGGGCTGTCGGTGCGGCAGCTGTGGAATGCGAAGCAGGGAGGCCGCCATGACTGAGGCGCTGCTGGCCGTGGGCGGACTCTCGCGTTCCTTCGGCGGACTGAAGGCCGTGCAGGACGTCAGCCTGTCGGTGAAGGAGGGCAGCCTGAGCGCGCTGATCGGCCCCAACGGTGCCGGCAAGACCACGCTCTTCGCGCTGATGTCGGGCTTCCTCAAGCCCGACAGCGGCACCGTGCGCTTCGCGGGCCAGGACATCACGGGCCGCGAGCCGCACCGCAATGCGCTGCTCGGCATGACGCGCACCTTCCAGATCGTCAAGCCCTTTGCGGCGCAGACGGTGCGCGAGAACATCGCGGTCGGTGCGCACCTGCACCTGCGCGGCCGCCGCGAGGCGCTGGCGCATGCCGAGGCCATCGCGCTGCGCGTGGGCCTCGTGCCCCAGCTCGACAAACCCGCGTCGGACCTCACGGTGGCCGGCCGCAAGCGGCTCGAACTGGCGCGTGCTCTGGCCACGCGCCCGCGCCTGCTGCTGCTCGACGAAGTGCTTGCCGGCCTCAACCCGCAGGAGATCGCCGAGATGATGCCGGTGGTGCGCGGCATTGCCGACGGCGGCGTCACGGTGCTGATGATCGAGCACGTGATGCAGGCGGTGATGCACCTGGCCGAGCATGTGTGGGTGCTGGCGCAGGGCCAGCTGATTGCCGAAGGCAGCCCGGCGCAAGTGACCTCCGACGACAAGGTCGTCGAGGCCTACCTGGGCCACGGCACCGCGGCGCGGCTGCGCAAGGCCGCATCGGGAGCCACGGCATGACCGCGCTTCTGGAGATTCAAGGCCTGCGCGGCGGCTACGGCCGCGTCGAGGTGCTGCGCGGCGTCGACCTGCAGGTGAACGCCGGCGAAATGGTCGCGCTGCTCGGCAGCAACGGCGCGGGCAAGTCCACCCTCAACAAGATGGTCTGCGGCCTGTGCCCCGCCTGGAGCGGCAGTGTGCGCTTCGACGGCAAGGACCTGAGTGGCGCGCACTACCGCGACGTGGTGAAGGCCGGCCTGATCCAGGTGCCCGAGGGCCGCAAGGTGTTTCCCAACCTCAGCGTGCTGGAGAACCTGGAGCTCGGCTCCTTCACGCGGGCGCGCGAGCGCCGCGCGGCCAACGTCGAGAAGATGTTCCACATCTTCCCGCGGCTCAGGGAACGCATGGCGCAGCACGCCGGCACCATGAGCGGCGGCGAGCAGCAGATGCTGGCCATCGCGCGCGGGCTCATGGCCGAGCCCGTGCTGCTGATCCTCGACGAGCCCTCGCTCGGGCTTTCGCCGCGGCTGGTGGAAGAGATGTTCACGCTGATCCGCGAACTGCGCGACGGCGGCCTCGCGGTGCTGCTGGTGGAGCAGAACGTGGGCCAGTCGCTCGAGATCGCCGACCGCGCCTACGTGCTGGAGAACGGCAGCGTTCGCTTTTCGGGCCTGCCCGGCGAACTGCTCGGCAGCGACGAACTGCGGCGTGCCTACCTGGGGCTCTGAAGCCCGCATACCCATTGGGATACCCCCGATTTCCCCGGAGACAAGACATATGAAGAGACGCGACACCCTTCTTTTCCCACTGGCCGCCGCCTGGGCCGGCAGCGCCTTCGCGCAGATCGGCAATGCGCCGGTGCGCATCCTCGTCGGTGCGCCCGCGGGCGGCTCGACCGACACGCTGGCCCGTTCGCTGGCCGTCAGCATGGGTCCGGCGCTCGGCCGCACCGTGATTGTCGAGAACCGGCCCGGCGCGGGCGGCAACATCGCGGCCGATGCCGTGGCCAAGGCCGCACCCGACGGCAACACGCTGCTGATGAGCTTCACCAGCCATGCGATCAATGCCACGCTCTACCCGGCGCTGCCTTTCGATCCGGTGAAGGATTTCACCGCGCTCACCTGCGTGGCGACGTCGCCCTCGATTCTCGTCGCGCATCCGTCGGTGCCCGCGAAGGACGTGCGCGAACTCATCGCACTCGCCAAGGCGAAGCCGGGCCAGCTCAACTTCGCGATCGGCGCGGTGGGCTCGTCGCTGCACATGGCGGGCGAAGCCTTCAAGATGCAGTCGGGCGTCGACATCGTGAACATCCCCTACAAGGGCACCTCGCCCGCCGTGCAGGACGTGCTCGCCGGCCAGGTGCAGCTGATGTTCGCGGCCGTGGGCAACGTCAAGGCGCACATCCAGGCCGGCAAGCTCGGGGCGCTGGGCGTGACCACGGCCAGGCGGCTGCCGGCCTTTCCCGAGGTGCCGGCCATTGCCGAGGCGCTGCCGGGCTACGAGTCGAGCGCATGGTTCGGCCTCTTCGGCCCGGCCCGCATGCCGGCCGAGCGCGTGAAGCAGATCGGCGATGCCGCGCGCCATGCGCTGCAGCAGGCCGACATGCGCCAGCGCCTCGACACCGAGGGTGCGATCCCGGTGGGCAATTCGTCCGAACAGTTCGCCGCCTTCGTGCAGAGCGAGATCACGCGCTGGGCCAAGGTCGTCAAGTTCTCGGGAGCCAAGCCGGAATGACCTCCAACGCTCCAGACCGCGCGCCGGCGCAGACGCTGGCGCAGAAGCTCATCGCGCGCGCCAGCGGCCGCGCGCAGGTGGCGGTGGGCGAGATCGTGACCTGCGGCGTCGACATGGCCATGTTCCACGACTCCTCCGGTCCGCGCCGGCTGCAGCCGATGCTCGAGGAGCTCGGCGCGCAGATCTGGGACCGCTCCCGCGTGGTGCTCGTCATGGACCACTACGTGCCCGAGCGTGACGACGACTCGCGCCGCATCGTGCGCATTGCGCGCGACTGGGCGCGCGACCAGCAGCTGCCACACGTGTACGACAGCCAGGGCATCTGCCACGTGGTGGTGCCGCAGCACGGCCACATCCGCCCCGGCATGCTGTGCGTGGGTGGCGATTCGCATTCGCCCACGGGCGGCGCATTCGGCGCCTACATGTTCGGCATCGGCAGCACCGAGATGCTGGGCGTGATGGTCACCGGCGAGATCTGGCTGCGCGTGCCGGAAACCATCCGCATGTGGTGGGACGGCGCGCTGCCCGCCGGCGTGACCGCCAAGGACATGATGCTTCACATGGTCGGCCGCTTCGGCATGAACGGCGGGCGCTACCAGGCGGTGGAGTTCGCCGGCCCGGCCGTCACCGCGCTGTCGATGCAGGAGCGCATGACGCTCTCCAACATGAGCGCCGAGCTGGGTGCGCAGGCCGGCCTGATCGCACCCGACGCCACCACCGCCGCGTTCCTCGCACAAGCCGGCGCCCCGCAGGTCGACATGGCACCCTGGTTCACCGACGAAGGCACCGTGCTCACGCACCACTGCTTCGACGCCGCCACGCTCGAGCCCTACGTCGCCGCGCCGCACAGCCCGGCCAACGCGCACGGCGTGAGCCGGTACCTGGGCACGCATGTCGACGTGGCCTACATCGGCGCCTGCACCGGCGCCAAGCTCGACGACCTGCGCGCCGCGGCCCAGGTGCTGCGCGGCCACAAGGTGGCGGCGGGCATCCGCCTGATCGTGGCGCCGGCCAGCCTGCACGACCAGGAGCGGGCGCGCGAAGAGGGCGTGCTGCAGGTGCTGATGGACGCCGGCGCCGAACTCTTCCCGACCGCCTGCGGCGCCTGCTCGGGCTACGGCGATCCGATGGGCGACGACATCACGGTGATCTCGACCACGGCACGCAACTTCAAGGGCCGCATGGGCTCGCCGACCGCGCAGGTGTACCTGGGCTCGCCCTACACGGTGGCGGCGGCCGCACTGCGCGGCTGCGTGACCGACCCGCGCGAGGTGCTCGCATGACTGCCGATACCCTGCACCGCCCGCACCGGGTGTGGCGCCTGGGCGCCGACATCGACACCGATGCGCTCGCGCCCGGCCATGCGATGAAGCACGGCATCGACGTCATCGCGAAGCATTGCCTCGAAGCCATCCGCCCCGATTTCGCGCGCGACGTGCGCCCCGGCGACGTGATCGCGGCCGGCCCGAACTTCGGCATCGGCTCGTCGCGCGAGCAGGCCGCGGCCGTGCTCGTGCAGCTGGGCGTGGCCGCGGTGATCGCGCCTTCGTACAGCGGCCTGTATTTTCGCAATGCCTTCAACGTGGGCCTGCTGCTCTTGACCTGCGCCGAAGCCGAGTCGTTGCAGGACGGCGAACGCATTGCGCTCGACACCCGCACGCCCGCGGTGCGCACCGCCGGCGCGCGCACGCTCGCCTGCGAGCCCGTGCCGGGCTTCCTGATGGAAATGGTCGATGCCGGCGGCCTGCTGCGACTGCTGCGCCAGCGCATGGCCGCGAAGAAGGAAGCCGATGCACAGCACTGAACGCGATCCGCAACGCGCCGTGCTGCAGGCCACGGTGGCGCTGCACGCGGCGCAGCCGGCCACCGCCGAGGCCGCCTTGCAGGCGCGGCGCCTGTTGGTCGACACGGCCGGCTGCGCGCTCGCGGGCCGGCATGCGAGCGAAGTGCAGCGCCTCGAAGCCGCGCTTGCGGCCTGCGAACCCGGCGACTTTTCCTTTCCCGGCGGCCCGCCGATGGCGGTGCAGGCCGCCGCGCAGGTGCTGGCCATGGCCGCGACCTGGGACGAGGCCTGCGAAGGCCATGCCCTCGCGCACGGCCGGCCCGGCGTGCCGCTGGTGGCGGCGCTGCTGCCGCTCGCACTGCGGCGCGGTGCCAGCTTTGGCGAGTTCATCGATGCCTTCGTGCTCGGCTACGAGGTCGGCGCGCGCTGCGGCGCCTGGCTGCGCATCAGGCCCGGCATGCATGTCGATGCGAACTGGCCCGCGCTGGGCGTGGCGGCCGGCGTGGCGCGCCTGCTCGCGCTGCCGCCGGCGGGCATCGTGCAGGCCATCGACATCGCGGCCTGCCAGCTCGCGACCAGCCTCTACCTGCCGGTGCAGCAGGGCCGCACCGCGCGCAACACCTACCTCGGCCACAGCGCATCGCTGGGGCTGCAGGCGGCCTTTGCCAGCGCAGCGGGCATCGACGCGCCGGACGGTGCGCTGGCTCACTACGCGCACACGCAGTCGGCCGCGACCGCGCAGCCGCTGCCCGATGCGGCGACCTTGCTGCTGCGCGATGCCTACCTCAAGCCCCTCGCGGCCGTGCGCCACGTGCACTACGGCGCCACTGCCGCGCGCCGGATCCGCGAGCAGCTGGCCCAGGACACCACCGGCATCCAGGGCGTCGTGCTCAAGATATACGAAGAGGCGGTCGTCTACTGCGGCAACCGCGCGCCGCGCACGCCGATCCAGGCGCAGTTCAGCCTGTCTTTCGGCGTCGCGGCGATGCTGCGCTTCGGCGATGTCGATCCCTCGGCCTATGCCGCGCCGCGTTTCGACGATGCCGAGCTGCGGCGGCTCGAAGCCCTGGTCGTGCTCGAAACCGATGCCGGCCTGACGGCGCGCAGGCAGCGCGGCGCCACGCTCCAGGTGTCCCACGCGGGTGGCACGCTCGAGGAAACCGTCGGCACCATCGCCGGCGATGCCGCCCACCCGCTCGACCGCGCGGCGCTCGTCGCCAAGTTCGCGCACTACGCCGCGCACAGCGTGCCGGGCCCGAAGGCCGTGCGCTTCTGCGAGGGCGTGCTGGACGCGCCCGCCGGCATCAGCCTCCGCGCGCTGTGGCAGCAGCTTGCCGCCGCCTGAACCATCCATCACTCTCACCACCTACCCACCATGAAACTCCTGCGCCATCTCGCGAGCACGCTCCTCGTCTGCCTGCCGCTGGTCGCCGCCGCGCAGGCGGGCGACTTTCCGAACAAGGCGATCCGCATCGTCGTGCCGTTCCCGCCGGGCGGCGCCACCGATGCGGCGGCGCGGCTGGTCGCCGTGAAGATGGGCGAGCACTGGGGCCAGCCGGTGGTGGTCGACAACCGCGCGGGCGCGGGCGGCAACGTCGGCTCCGACCTCGTCGCCAAGGCGCCGGCCGACGGCTACACGCTGGTGATGGGCGTGACCGGCTCGCATGCGATCAACACCTCGCTCTACAGCAAGATGCCCTACGACCCGGTGGCCGACTTCGTCGCCATCAGCCAGGTGGCGGTGGTGCCCAACGTGCTGGTGGTGCATCCCTCGGTGCCCGCGAAGAACCTGGCCGAGCTCGTGGCGCTCGCGAAGAAGGAGCCCGGCAAGCTCAACTACGCCTCGCTCGGCAACGGCACGGCCGCGCACCTGGGCATGGAAATGCTCAAGTCCGAGGCCGGCGTCGACATCGCGCACGTGCCCTACAAGGGCAGCGCGCCGGCGGTGTCGGACCTGCTCGCAGGGCAGGTGCAGATGATGGTCGACGGCCTGCCTTCGGCGCTGCCGCACGTCAAGGCCGGCAAGCTGCGCGCCATCGCGCTCACCAGCCTGCGCCGCGCGCCGTCGCTGCCCGACTTGCCGACCATCGCAGAGACCTACCCGGGCTTCTACGCCGATGCATGGTCGGGCCTGTTCGCGCCCAGGGGCACGCCGCAGCCCGTGGTGGACAAGCTCTCGGCCGAGGTGCAGCGCATCCTGAAGCTGCCCGACGTGCGCGAGAAGCTCACGGCGCTGGGCGCCGAGCCCGTGGGCTCCACCCAGGCGGAATTCGCCGCGCACGTGAAGCGCGAGATCGACAAATGGGCCAAGGTCGTCAAGACCAGCGGCGCGAAAGTGGACTGAACATGAACGACACCCTCGACCCCGTCACGCTCGCCGTGCTGCGCGGCCGCCTCGAACAGGTGGCCGACGAGATGGACGCGACGCTCTACCGCAGCGCGTTCAATCCCATCATTGCCGAGGCGCACGACGCCTGCCACGGCCTGTACGACGCCACGACCGGTGACACGCTGGTGCAGGGCAAGTCGGGCCTGCCGGTGTTCGTGGGCGCCATGGCCTTCGCGGTGCGCGCCACCGCCAAGGCGGCCACGCCGCGCGGCGGCATGAAGGAAGGCGACATCTGGATCAGCAACGACGCCTACGACGGCGGCACGCACGCCAACGACTTCAAGCTGGTCAAGCCCTTCTTCCGCAATGGCAGGCTCTACTGCTACATGGCCTCGGCCGCGCATTGGCACGACGTGGGCGGCGCGGTGCCCGGCAACTACAACCCCGCGGCCACCGAGTGCTGGCAGGAAGCGGTGCAGATTCCGCCCGTGCGCATCGTGCAGGGCGGCGTGCTCGATGCCGACGTGCTCGCCATCCTGCAGGCCAACACGCGCCTGCCCGACAGCCTCTGGGGCGACCTCAACGGCCAGCTCGCCGCGCTGGAGCTCGGTGCGAAGCGCCTGCACGGCCTGCTCGACGAATACGGCGACGACCTGGTGCTGAATGCACTCGGTGAGCTGCGCGGCCGCGCGCTGCGCCTCATGCGCTCGCACATCGCCTCGCTGCCCGACGGCCGCTACAGCTTCGAGGACGTGCTCGACAACGACGGCATCGTCAACCGGCCGCTCACCATCGCGCTCGACATGACGGTGGCCGGCGACCGGCTCTCGCTCGACTTCTCGCGCACCTCGCCGCAATGCGCCGGCCCGGTGAACATCTCGCGCGCCACGGCGGTCGCAGCCTGCTACGTCGCGCTCAAGCACCTGTTCCCCGATGTGCCCGCGAACGCCGGCGTGCTCGACGCGGTCGACTTCGTCATTCCCGACAAGCTGGTGATCAGCGCCGAGCGCCCGCGCCCGGTCGGCGGCTACACCGAGACCATCCTGCGCATGATCGACGTGATCTTCAGCGCCGCCGCGCAGGCCGACCCCACGCGCGCCGTGGCGCAGGCCTACGGCACCATCAACGCGCTGTCGATCGCGGGCCACCGCAGCGACAAGGGCCGCGAAGGCCAGCGCTGGGTGATGTTCAGCTTCTTCGGCGGCGGGCACGGCGGCCATTCGGGCGGCGACGGCCTGTCGCACGGCAACGCGCCGATCTCGACCGCGACGATCCCGCCGCTCGAAATCCTCGAGGCCGCGTACCCCGTGCGCTTCACCGAGTGGTCGCTGCGCGCCGATTCGGGCGGCGACGGGCGGCATCGCGGCGGTCTGGGCGCCGTCTACGAGATCGAACTGCTCGAGAAGGACGCCGAGGTGTTCGTCTTCGGCGAGCGCGGCACCTCGCCGCCCAAGGGCATCGCGGGCGGCGGTTCGGGCGCCCTCAACGTGTTCCGCTACGAGAACGCGGGCGAGTGGCACACGCCGCCCATGGTGTCGAAGATGCGCGGCATCCAGCTCGCGCGCGGCGAGCGCGTGCGGCTCGAAACGCCCGGCGGCGGCGGCTGGGGCCGTGCCGGCGAGCGTCCCGCTTCGCAGCGCGAAGCCGATGCCGCGATGGGCTACGTCACGGCCGCTACCGGCAGCAAGCAGAAAGCATCCGAATGAGCTCCACAAGCAAATCCCTGGTCGTCGGCGTCGATGTCGGCGGCACCTTCACCGACCTGTTCGTGCTCGACGAGGCCCATGGCAGCGCACGCATCGTCAAGGTGCCCTCCACGCGCGGCGAGGAAGCGCGCGGCTTCATGAACGGCGTGGCGCGCGTGGCCGATTCGGCCGCGGCCATCGCCACCATCGTGCACGGCACCACCGTCGGCACCAACGCGCTGCTCGAACGCAAGGTGGCGCGCACCGGCATCATCACCACGCGCGGCTTTCGCGACGTGCTCGAGATGCGCCGCCGTGACCGGCCCCAGACCTGGGGCCTGCGCGGCAGCTTCGTGCCCGTGGTGCCGCGCGACCTGCGCCGCGAAGTCGACGAGCGCGTGCTGGCCGACGGCACGCTGCACACGCCGGTCGACCTGGACCAGGTGCGCGCCGAGGCGCGCTCGCTGCTCGAAGCGGGCTGCGAAGCGGTGTGCGTGTTCTTCATCAACACCTACGCCAACCCAGAGAACGAACGGCTCGCCGCGGCGGCCGTGCGCGAACTCTGGCCCAACCCGCACGTCACCTCGGCCAGCGAGGTGCTGCCCGAGATCCGCGAGTTCGAGCGCTGCTCGACGGCCACGCTCAATGCGGCGCTGCAGCCGGTGGTCGGCAGCTACCTCGGCCGCCTCGAAGCCGACCTGCGCGCGCAGGGCTTCGCGGGCGAGCTGCTGGTGGTGCAGAGCAACGGCGGCGTGATGTCGCGCCAGACCGCGAGCGACCTGCCGGTGCGCACCGCGCTCTCGGGCCCCGCGGCCGGCGTGATCGCCTGCGCAGCCATTGCACGCGCGGCGGGTTTCCCGAACGCGATCACCGGCGACATGGGCGGCACCTCGTTCGACGTGTCGCTGGTGGCCAACGGCGAGGCCGCGCTGGCCGCGCAGACCGCCATCGAGTTCGGCATGGTGATCCGCTCGCCGATGATCCAGATCGAGACCATCGGCGCCGGTGGCGGCTCCATCGCTTCCGTGGATGCGAGCGGCATGCTGCAGGTCGGCCCCGAGTCCGCCGGCAGCGTGCCGGGACCGGCGTGCTACGGGCGCGGCAACATGCGCCCGACCGTGACGGATGCGAACGTGCTGCTCGGCCGCATCGCCGCCGATCGTCCGCTGGGCGGCGGGCTGCTTGCGGCGTTGGACGCAGAGAAGTCGCGACAGGCCATCGAAGAACACGTTGCACGCCCGCTCGGTCTCGACGTGCATGCGGCTGCGGAAGCCATTCTCACGGTGGCCAATGCGCGCATGGCGGGCGCGATCCGCCTCGTGTCGATCGAACGCGGGCACGATCCGCGCCGCTTCGCCTACATGCCCTTCGGCGGCGGCGGTGCGCTGCATGTGTGCGCGATGATGCGCGAGGTGGGCGTGGCCACCGGCATCGTGCCGCGCTATCCCGGCGTGACCTCCGCCCTCGGCTGCGTGATCGCCGACATGCGCCACGACGCGGTGCAGACCCTCAACAGGCCGCTCGCCGAACTCGACGTGGCCGACCTGCAGCGCCGCATCGACGAACTCTCGGCGGCTTGCCAGCAGCGCCTCGACTCCTCGGGCGTGCGCTTCGACGACGTGCGCGAGGTGATCGCGCTCGACATGCTCTATGCCGGCCAGACGCACACGCTGCCCGTGGTGCTGGCCGATGCGGGCAAGGCGCCGATCACGGCCGCATCGATCCGCGCCGCGTTCGAGGCCGCCTACACGGCCGCCTTCGGCCGCGTGCTCGACGGCATCCCCATCCGCGTGATGAACCTGCGCTATGCGCGCATCGGCGTGCGGCCCAAGTTCGACCTGAAGGTGCTGGCACCCGAAGGGCAGGGCAGCACCGCGCCGCTGGGCACGCAGCGCGTGTTCCACCACGGCCAGTGGCACGAGGCTGTGCGCTACGCACGGCTCGAGCTGCCGGTGGCCGCGCGCATCGAAGGGCCTGCGATCCTCGAGCAGGCCGACACCACCGTGTGGCTCGAACCCGGCTTCCACGCCGAGGTCGACGCGCACGGCAACCTGCTGGTGAGGCTGTCATGAGCGCGGAAACGAAGCCTGTCGCGGCGAAGACGGCGCTGGTCATCATCGACCTGCAGAACGACTTTCTCGATGCCAAGGGCGCCTATGCGCGCGGCGGCGACACCAACCCGCCCGCGCTGCTGCTGCCGGCGCGCGTGGCCGGGGTGGCGCGCGCGCTCAAGGCCGCGGGCGGCCTCGTGGTCGCCAGCCAATTCACGCTGTGGCCCGATGCGGCCGGCGAGCCGATGGTGTCGCCGCACCTCAAGGCGCTGCGCCCCTACCTGAAGAAGGGCGACTTCGCGCCCGGCAGCTGGGGCCAGGCCAACGTCGATGCGCTGGCGGGGCTTGTCGACGTGACGGTCAGCAAGGTTGCCTATTCGGCCTTCTTCAACACCCAGCTCGACTGGGTGCTGCGCCGTGCGGGCATCGACACCGTGGCCGTGTGCGGCATCGTGACCAACGGCGGCGTGGCCAGCACCGTGCGCGATGCCCACATGCGCGACTACCGCACGCTGGTGCTGGCCGACGGCTGCGCGGCCTTCGGCGAAGAGCGCCACCAGACCTCGCTGGCCGACATGCGCAACGTGGCCGAGGTGACCGACTGCGCGGCCTTCATCGCGTCGCTCGCATGACGGCAAGCCCTTTGCGCCTCATCCGCCGCGCGGCATCGGTCGAGGCCGAGGTGCACGTGCCGGTGGCGATCGTCGGCGGCGGCGCCTGCGGGCTCACGGCCGCGTTGATGCTCAGCGACGCGGGCGTGGACTGCGCAGTGCTCGAGCGCGACGCGCTGCCCAGCGGCTCGACTGCGCTGTCCTCGGGCTTCATCCCCGCACCCGGCACCCGCACGCAGCGGGCGCATGGCGTGCAGGGCGACAGCGCCGAGCGCTTCGCCGCCGACATCCAGGCCAAGGCCCACGGCCGTGCGGCGCCTGCGCTGGTCGAGGCCTATGCGGCTTCCATCGGCCCGGCGCTCGATGCGCTGCAGGAACGGCATGGGCTGCAGTGGATGCTGCTCGACGGCTTTCTCTATCCGGGGCACAGCGTGCATCGCATGCATTCGCTGCCGCAGAGAACAGGCGCGTCGCTGATGGCTGCCTTGCAGGCCGCCGTCGAGGCGGCGGGCATTCCCGTGCTGACACAAGCGTTGGTCGACACGCTGGTGCTCGATGCCGAAGACCGCGTGATCGGCGTCGATTACTTGCGCCCCGACGGCAGCAGCGAAACGCTGGGCTGCGACGCACTGCTGCTCGCCTGCAACGGCTTCGGCGGAAATTCGGAAATGGTGCGCACGCTGCTGCCCGAGATGGCCGAAGCCACCTTCGGCGGCCACGCCGGCAACGACGGCAGCGCGATCCTCTGGGGCGAAGCGCTGGGCGCACGCCTGCGCGACCTCGGCGGCTACCAGGGCCACGGCTCGTGGGTCACGCCGCAAGGCGCGCTGATGTCGTGGGCCGTGATGATGGAAGGCGGCGTGCAGCTCGACTGCGAGGGCCGGCGCTTTCACGACGAGACGCAGGGCTATTCGGAAGCTGCCGTGCACGTGCTCGCGCAACCGGGCGGCATTGCGTGGAACGTGTTCGACGCGCCACTGCTTGCACTGGCGCGGGGCTTTCCCGACTTCTGCGAGGCCGAAGCGGCAGGTGCGTTGCGCCGCTGCGAATCGGTGGCTGCGCTGGCGGACTGCATCGGCTGCGAGCCTTCCGTGCTGCAAGGCACGCTCGACGCCATGCGCGCCGGCACGCCACCGCCCGATGGCCGCGTGTTCGCACGCGCACTCGAAGCGCCGTACTTCGCAGTGAAGGTCACGGGTGCGTTGTTCCACACCCAAGGCGGCCTCGACACCGCGCCCGACATGCGTGTGCTGCGGCACGACGGCACGCCCTTCGCCAACCTGCTCGCCGCCGGTGGCGCGGCCGGCGGCGTCTCGGGCGATGCGGTGTGGGGCTATCTTTCCGGCAACGGCCTGCTGAGCGCCGTGGCCGGCGGCTACATCGCGGCGCGCACGGCCGCTGCACTGATCCATTCGACGAAAGCGTCCGCATGACGTATCCCTCCTTCAAGACACGGCTCGCGCGCAACGACATCGTGCTCGCGCCCGGCGTGTACGACGCGCTCAGCGCCCTCGTGGCCGAGCAGGCCGGCTTCGAGGCGCTGTACCTCTCGGGCGCCTCCATCGCCTACACGCGCCTGGGCCGCTCCGACGTCGGCCTCACCACCTTCACCGAGGTGGCCGACACGCTGGCGCGCATCACCGAACGCGTGAGCCTGCCGGTGATCGTCGATGCCGACACCGGCTTCGGCAACGCGCTCAACACGCAGCGCACCGTGCGCGGCTTCGAGCGCGCGGGCGCGGCGATGGTGCAGATCGAGGACCAGACCTTTCCCAAGCGCTGCGGCCATCTCGACGGCAAGGCCGTGGTGCCCGAGCGCGAGATGGTCGGCAAGCTCAAGGCCGCGCTGGACGCGCGCACCTCGAGCGACACGCTGATCCTCGCGCGTACCGATGCGGTGGCGGTCGAAGGCCTGGAGGCCGCGCTCGACCGCGCCGAGGCCTACCTCGCCTGCGGCGTGGACGCGCTTTTCATCGAGGCGCTGCGCTCGCCCGAGCAGATGGATGCCGCCTGCCAACGCTTCGGCGACCGCGTGCCGCTGCTCGCCAACATGGTCGAAGGCGGCAAGACGCCGATCCAGGATGCGGATGCGCTGCAGGCCCATGGCTTTCGCATCGCGATCTTTCCGGGCGGCACCGCGCGCGCCGTGGTGCACACGCTGCAGGGCTACTACGCGAGCCTGCACCGGCACCGCAGCACGCAGCCCTGGCGGCCGCAGATGCTGGACTTCGACGCGCTCAACGAGGTGATCGGCACGCCGGAGCTGATGCGCACCGGCCAGAAGTACGACTGAGGCATCGCGGGCGCGGCGTCCTCAGCGCAGCACCCGCACCAGCTCGTCGTACACCAGCCGCACGCGCGCCGGCACCGGCGCGCGCTGCGGGCGGTAGACGTGGATCGGCCAGGGCTCGGGCGCCTCGGCCTCCAGCACGGGCAGCATCGCGCCTGTGCGCAGCCACGGTTCGGCCAGCGGCCCGATCAATTGCCCGAAGCCCACGCCCGCGAGCACGGCGGCGCATTCGGCATCGATGCTGTCGGTCACGAAGGCGGGCGAGGACACCGTCACCACCCGCCGCCTGCTGAAGGCCCACGGCCAGGGGCGGCCCGAGCTGCGGTCGATCAGCGCAGTGAGCGGCAGCGCCGACAGCGCATCGAGGCCCTGCGGCCGGCCCACTCTTTCGATGAGCGCCGGCGCCGCCACCACATGCAGCGCCATCTTGCCGACGGCGCGCGCCACGAAGCGCGCGTCGCGCATCGGCCCCACGCGCACGCCGATGTCGATCTGCTCGTCGACCACGTCGGCATGCTGCTCCGACAGGCGCAGGTCGAGCACCAGCCCGGGGTGCGCCGCCAGCAGCGGCGCCAGCGCCTGCGGGATGAGCCGGGCATACACGTGCGGCGCCGTGACCCGCACCGTGCCCGCATGCTGCGACAGCGCGCGCCGGTCGATCTGGTGGAACAGTTCGTCGACGCTGCCCACCGCCACGCGGGCGCGCTCGGCGAGCTGCCGGCCGAAGTCGGTGAGCTGCACGCCGCGCGTGCTGCGGTGGAACAGCGGCTCGCCCAGTTCTTCTTCCAGCTCGCGCACCGCACGCGTCACGACCTGCGGCGAGACGGACAGGCGCGCGGCCGCCTCGCGGAAGTTGGCGGCAGCGGCGGCGGTGCAGAACACGCGCAGGGCTTCGAGACGGTTGGCCATGGGGTGCTTTCAAGAGGCGGTGTATTCCAGATTGAGGAATTCTGAACTCGCAAGAGTTTCATTTACGGGAATGCGTGGATTTTCCACACTGCATGCACTTGTTCTTCTTCAACACACCCGAAAGGAATTCCCATGACATCCGTTCAAGACAACATCAAAGGCAAGGTCGCCATCGTCACCGGCGCGAGCAGCGGGCTCGGCGAATCGACCGCGCGCCACCTGGCCGCGCGCGGCGCCAAGGTGGTGCTCGCGGCGCGCCGCACCGACAGGCTCGACAAGGTGGTCGCCGACATCCGCGAGGCCGGCGGCGAGGCCATTGCCGTGGCCACCGACGTGGCCAAGCGCGCCGATCTCGAGAAGCTCGCCGCAGCGACGGTCGAGGCCTTCGGCCGCATCGACGTGCTGGTCAACAACGCGGGCGTGATGCCGCTGTCGCCACTCGACCGGCTCTTGGTCGACGAGTGGGACCGCACCATCGACGTCAACATCAAGGGCGTGCTCTACGGCATTGCCGCGGTGCTGCCGCGCATGCAGGCGCAGGGCAGCGGCCACATCGTCAACGTCGCGTCGATCGCGGGGCTCAAGGTGTTCACGCCGATCGGCACGGTCTACAGCGCAACCAAGCATGCGGTGCGCGCCATCTCCGAAGGGCTGCGCGTCGAAATGGGCAACAACGGCGTGCGCGTGACCATCGTCTCGCCCGGCGCGGTGGAGTCGGAGCTGAAGTTCGGCAGCACCGATGCCGAGAGCGCGGCCGGCGTGAAGGCGTTCTACGAGGCCAACCAGATCCCCGCCGATTCCGTGGCGCGCGCCGTGGTCTATGCCGTGGAGCAGCCCGCGGACGTGGACATCAACGAGGTGGTGCTGCGGCCGGTCTCGCAGGAGTTCTGATCCGGGAGGGCGGGCCATGGCGGTCCCGCTCCGCACCCATTAACCTTCAACCGCAGAAGGTCATTGACAGCCAAAAGTGCAAAGCCCCTGCAAAATAGAACGACCGTTCGTTTTATTCCGGAGCTTCCACCATGTCTGTCAATGCCGTTCCCGCCAAGCCGGTCCGCGCCGCCCAGAAGGGCCAGCAGACCAAGGCCGTCATCGTCGACGCCGCCCTGGCGCTGGCGGCGCAGATCGGGCTCGAGGGCCTGTCGATCGGCGCCGTGGCCGAGCTCACCAGGATGAGCAAGTCGGGCGTGTTCGCCCACTTCGGCTCGCGTGAGGAGCTGCAGATTTCCGTGGTGCGCGAGTATCACGCGCGTTTCGAGCAGGAAGTGTTTTTTCCCGCGCTCGAGGCGCCGCGCGGCCTGCCGCGCCTGCGCGCCATGTTCGCCAACTGGATGAAGCGCACCTCGGCCGAGATCGACTCGGGCTGCATCTACATCAGCGGCGCTTCCGAATTCGACGACCGTCCCGGCCCGGTGCGCGATGCGCTCGTGGAGTCGGTCAGCATCTGGCAGGCGGCCGTGCTGCGCGCCATCGTGCAGTCCAAGAGCGAAGGCCATCTGCGCGCCGATGCCGACGAGCGCCAGCTCGCCTTCGAGATCCACGGCCTGATCCTCGCGCTGCACTACGAAGCGCGCTTCCTGCAGGTGCCGGGCTCGATCGGCCGCGCCAACGTCGGCTTCGACAACATCCTTGCGCGCAGCGCCACGCCCGACGCGCCGCCCGCCGAAGCCGCGGCGGCGGCCAAGCCCGCCGCTTCCCGCCGGCTCAAGCCGGTGCGCTGAGCGGCCCCTTTTTTCTTTTTCCCTTTCAGTTTTCGACCAGGAGAGTCCCGGATGCCTACCTACAACCCACCCGTACGCGACATGCAGTTCGTGCTGCACGAAGTGCTCAACGTCGCCGACGAACTCAAGGCGCTGCCGGCCCATGCCGAGACCGATGCCGACACGATCAACGCGGTGATCGAAGAAGCCGGCAAGTTCGCCGCCGAGGTGACTTTTCCGCTCAACATCAGCGGCGACGAAGAGGGCTGCACACTCGACAAGACCACGCACGAAGTCAAGACGCCCAAGGGCTTCAAGGACGCCTATGCCAGGTACGTCGAAGGCGGCTGGCCCGCGCTGTCGTGCGACCCGGCCTTCGGCGGCCAGGGCCTGCCCTTCGTGGTGAACCAGTGCCTGTTCGAAATGCTCAACAGCGCCAACCAGGCCTGGACCATGTACCCCGGCCTCTCGCACGGCGCCTACGAGGCGCTGGTGGCCCACGGCACCGAAGAACAAAAGAAGACCTACCTGCCCAAGCTCACGAGCGGCGAATGGACCGGCACCATGTGCCTGACCGAACCGCACTGCGGCACCGACCTGGGCCTCCTGCGCACCAAGGCCGAACCCCAGCCCGACGGCAGTTACCGCATCACCGGCAGCAAGATCTTCATCTCGGCCGGCGAGCACGACATGACGGACAACATCATTCACCTGGTGCTGGCCCGCCTGCCCGATGCGCCCAAGGGCAGCAAGGGCATCAGCCTGTTCGTGGTGCCGAAGTACAAGGTCAAGGCCGACGGCTCGCTCGGCGAGCGCAACCCGATCTTCTGCGCCGGCCTCGAGCACAAGATGGGCATCCACGGCAACGCCACCGCGCAGATCGTGATCGAAGGCGCCATCGGCTCGCTGGTGGGCGAGCCCAACAAGGGCCTGCAGGCCATGTTCGTGATGATGAATGCCGCGCGCCTGGGCGTGGGCAATCAGTCGCTCGGTCTGACCGAAGTGGCTTACCAGAATGCGCTGGCCTACGCCAAGGACCGCATCCAGATGCGTTCGCTCTCGGGCGTGAAGGCCAAGGACAAGGAAGCCGACCCCATCATCGTGCACCCCGACGTGCGCAAGATGCTGCTCACGGCCAAGGCGTACGCCGAAGGCGGCCGCGCGCTGCAGATCTTCTGCACGCTGCTGCTCGACAAGGAACACCACCACCCGGATGAGAAGGTGCGCAAGGACTCGGGCGAACTGGTGGCGCTGCTCACGCCCATCGTCAAGGCCTTCATCACCGACAACGGCCACATCGCGACCAACGCCTGCATGCAGGTGTTCGGCGGCCATGGCTTCATCAAGGAATGGGGCATGGAGCAGTTCGTGCGCGACAACCGCATCAACATGATCTACGAAGGCACCAACACCATCCAGTCGCTGGACCTGCTGGGCCGCAAGGTGCTGGGCAACAACGGCGCGTCGCTCAAGAAGTTCGGCAAACTGGTTGCGAAGCTGGTGGAGGAAGAGGGCGTGAACGAGAAGATGGCCGAGTTCATCAACCCCATCGCGGGCCTGGGCGACCAGCTCACCAAGTTCACGACCGAGATCGGCTTCAAGGGCTTCCAGAACCCGGACGAAGTGGGCGCCGCCGCGGTCGACTACCTGCGCGTGGCCGGCCACTTCGTGTTCGGCTACCTGTTCGCCCGCATGGCGCAGGTCGCGCTGCGCGAGATCGCGAGCGGCAACACCGATCCGTTCTACGTCGCCAAGCTGCAGACCGCGCGCTTCTACTTCGCCAAGCTGTTCCCCGAGACCGCGACGCTGATGCGCACCGCACGTGCCGGCAGCAAGGTGCTGATGGATACCGATGCGGCGCTGGCCTGAGGCCGCTGTCCTTCTTCTTCACCGTCCAACCGGAAGCCGCCCATGAAATCGACGCTTGCAGCCATCGTTCTCGCCGCCACCGCCGTCATGGCCACGGCCCAGACCACGCCGGTGGGGCTGTGGCGCAACGTCGACGACAAGACGGGCGAGGCCAAGGCCGAGATCCGCATCGGTGAAACCAACGGCGCGCTCATCGGCCGCATCGAGAAGTCGCTGAAGAAGGACGCCAAGCCCGATGCGATCTGCGACGAATGCAGCGATGACCGCAAGGGCAAGCCCATCACCGGGCTCGACATCATCCGCGGCGGCAAGAAGGCCGAAGGCAAGGACGTCTGGGAAGGCGGCAAGATCCTCGACCCCGAGAACGGCAAGGAATACCGCGCGAGCTTCACGCCGATCGACGGTGGCAAGAAGCTCGAAGTGCGCGGCTACCTGGGCCCTTTCTGGCGCACCCAGACCTGGAATCGTGCCCAGTAGACCGCCGCGTTTTCAATCCAAGAAATACCAATCAACATGTCCCGATTCCAAGTGAAGAAAGTCGCCGTGCTCGGCGCCGGCGTGATGGGTGCGCAGATTGCGGCCCACCTCGTCAACGTGCGCGTGCCTGTCGTGCTGTTCGACCTGGCGGCCAAGGAAGGGCCGAAGAACGGCATCGTCTCGCGCGCCATCGACAACCTCAAAAAGCTCAAGCCCGCGCCGCTCGGGGACGTGGCCGATGCGGTGCTCATCGAGCAAGCCAACTACGACGACGACCTCGCCAAACTCGGCGAGTGCGACCTCGTCATCGAGGCCATTGCCGAGCGCATGGACTGGAAGCTCGATCTCTACAAGAAGATTGCGCCGCACGTGGCCAGGCATTCGATCCTGGCGTCGAACACCTCGGGCCTGTCGATCACCAAGCTGAGCGAGGCGTTGCCCGAAGCGCTGAAGCCGCGCTTCTGCGGCATTCACTTCTTCAACCCGCCGCGCTACATGTTCCTGGTGGAGCTGATCAACACGCCCACCACCGAGCCGCAGGTGCTCGACGATCTCGAGGCCTTCGTCACCAGCACGCTCGGCAAGGGCGTGGTGCGCGCGCACGACACGCCCAACTTCATCGCCAACCGCGTCGGCATTGCCGGCATGCTGGCCACGCTGAAGGAAGTCGAAAAGTTCGGCCTCACGCCCGACGTGGTGGACGACCTCACCGGCAAGAAGCTGGGCCGCGCGAGCTCGGGCACCTTCCGCACCGCCGACGTGGTGGGCCTGGACACCATGGCGCACGTCGTGAAGACGCTGCAGGACAACCTGAATGCAGAGACCGATCCGTTCTACGCCAACTTCGCGACGCCGCCGGTGCTCGCGAAGCTGCTCGAGATGGGCAACCTCGGCCAGAAGACCAAGGCCGGTTTCTTCAAGAAGGTCGGCCGCGACATCCTGCGCTTCGACCTGAAGAGCGGCGAGTACGTGCCCGCCGGCGCCAAGGCCGACGAGGTGTACGGCCGCATGTTGAAGAAGCCCGCGGGCGAGCGCCTGAAGCTCTTGCGCGAGAGCGAAGGGCCGCAAGGCCAGTTCCTCTGGGCGATCTTGCGCGACAGCTTCCACTACGCGGCCGTGCACCTGGCGACCATTGCCGAAAGCGCGCGCGACGTGGATTTCGCGATGCGCTGGGGCTTCGGCATGAAGCAGGGTCCATTCGAACTCTGGCAGGAAGCCGGCTGGGCGCAGGTTGCCAAGTGGGTGCAGGAAGACATCGACGCCGGCAAGGCGTTGAGTACGGTGCCGCTGCCCAAGTGGGTGTTCGAGGGCGCCGTGGCCAAGGCCGGCGGCGTGCACACGCCTGAAGGTTCGTGGAGCGCGTCGCAAGGCCAGTTCGTTCCGCAGCGCAAGCTGCCGGTGCATGAGCGCCAGCTCTTCCCCGAGAGCGTGCTCGGCGCGGACGCGGCCGATGCCAACACCGCGGGCACGACGATCAGCGACGAAGGCGATGTGCGCGTGTGGACGCTCGATGGCGAGGTGCTCATCGCGAGCATCCATTCGAAGATGCATGCGATCAGCCCCGATGTGGCCGAAGCGCTGGGCGCCGCGGTCGACCTGGCCGAGGCTGAATACAAGGGCCTGGTGATCTGGTCGCCCGACGAGATGTTCTCGGTCGGCGCCGACCTGCAGGCAATGCTGCCGGCCTTCGTGGTCGCGGGCATCGGTGCGGTCGAAGGCGCGGAAGAAGAACTGCAGAACGTGATGCTCAAGATCCGCTACGCGAGCGTGCCGGTGGTTTCCGCCGTGCGCGGCATGGCGCTGGGCGGCGGCTGCGAGCTGGCTGTGCATTCGGCCAAGCGTGTCGCGGCAATGGAAAGCTACATCGGCCTGGTCGAAGTCGGCGTGGGCCTGATCCCTGGCGCGGGCGGCCTGACGTACATCGCTCGCCGCGCCGCGGAGAACGCAGCGGCCTCCACAGGCAGCGACCTGCTGCCTTTCCTGACGGAAGGCTTCACCGCCGCGGCGATGGCCAAGGTCGGCACCGGCGCGCTCGATTCGAAGAAGCTCGGCTATCTGCAGGACAGCGACCTGATCGTGCCGAACAAGGACGAGCTGCTCTACGTGGCGCTGCAGCAGGCCAAGGCCATGGCCGACGCCGGCTACCGCCCGCCGCTGCGCCGCACATTCCGCGTGGCGGGTCGCAGCGGCGCCGCAACGATCAAGGGCCAGCTCGTGAACATGCGCGACGGCGGCCTCATCAGCGCGCACGACTTCCACATCGCGAGCCTGATCGCGAGCGTGGTGACCGGCGGCGACGTGGACGCGGGTTCGCTCGTGACCGAGGAATACCTGATGGCGCTGGAGCGCAAGGCGTTCTGCTCGCTCATCGTGCATCCCAAGACGCAGGAGCGGATCATGGGGATGCTGAGCACGGGGAAGCCGGTGCGCAACTGACCAGGCCCAGAGCATGAAAGAGGACGCCGGCATGTCTGGTCCCCTCTCCCGCGAGCGGGAGAGGGCTCGGGTGAGGGCGAGAGCATTGCGCGAAGCCCCCACAGACGCCGAGTCCCTCCTCCGGTACCACCTGCGCGACCGCCGCCTTGCCAATTTCAAGTTTCGTCGTCAACGTCCGATCGGTCCGTACTTCGCAGACTTTGCATGCCTCGAAGCGAAGCTGGTCGTTGAACTGGACGGCGGGCAGCACGTGGAAGCTGCTGGCTGCGACGAGAACCGGACTCGCTTCATCGAAGCCCAGGGCTACCGCGTCCTCCGGTTCTGGAACAACGAAGTGCTGACGCAGACGGATGCTGTTCGCGAACGGACTCTGCAGGCGCTGCAGGAAGACAACCCTCACCCCAGCCCTCTCCCGCAAGCGGGAGAGGGAGCAAGACAAGACACCAGGAATCTCAAGCCATGAAACAAGTCCAAGACGCCTACATCGTCTCCGCCACCCGCACCCCCATCGGCAAGTCGCACCGCGGCTACTTCCGCAACTACCGTCCCGACGACCTGCTCGCGACCACGCTGAAGGCCGCGCTCGCCGCCGTGCCGGGCCTCGACCCCAAGGCCATCGAGGACATCATCTGCGGCTGCGCGATCCCCGAATCGCAGCAGGGCCTGAACGTCGCGCGCATCGGCGCGGTGCTCGCGGGCCTGCCGACCAGCATCGGCGGCATCACCGTGAACCGCTTCTGCGCCTCGGGGCTTTCGGCCGTGCAGATGGCGGCGGACCGCATCCGCGTGGGCGAGGCCGACGTGATGATCGCGGCCGGCGTCGAGAGCATGAGCATGGTGCCCATGATGGGCAACTCGCCTTCGCTGTCGCCCTCCATCTTCGAACGCGAAGGCGATGTCGGCATTGCCTACGGCATGGGCCTCACGGCCGAGAAGGTCGCGCAGCAGTGGAAGGTGAGCCGCGAGGCGCAGGACGAATTCGCGCTCGCCTCGCACCAGAAGGCGCTGGCCGCGCAGAAGGCCGGCAAGTTCGCGGATGAGATCACGCCCATCGAGGTGACCGACCGCACGCCGGACCTCACCACCGGCGAATCGATTGCCAAGACCCGCACCGTCAACCTCGACGAAGGCGCGCGCCCCGACACCAGCCTCGAAGGCCTGGCGAAGCTGCGCACCGTGTTCGCCGCGCGCGGCACCGTCACGGCCGGCAACAGCTCGCAGACTTCCGACGGCGCGGGCGCGCTGATCCTCGCGAGCGAGAAGGCCGTGAAGCAATACGGCCTCACGCCGCTCGCACGCTTCGTGAGTTTCGCGAGCAAGGGCGTGCCGCCGCACATCATGGGCATCGGCCCGATCGAAGCCATTCCGGCCGCGCTGCGCTATGCAGGCCTCAAGCACGAGGACATCGACTGGTTCGAGCTCAACGAAGCCTTCGCCGCGCAGTCGCTCGCGGTGATCAACACGCTGGGGCTCGACCCGAGCAAGGTCAACCCGATGGGCGGCGCGATTGCGCTGGGTCATCCGCTCGGCGCGACGGGCGCGATCCGCGCGGCCACGGTGGTGCATGCGCTGCGTCGCGAGAACCTGAAGTACGGCATGGTCACGATGTGCGTAGGCATGGGGCAGGGCGCCGCAGGCATCTTCGAGCGCGTCTAGCGGCGCGGCTACTGCGCGGGCGATCTGCGGCGTTGCGGGGCCCGTCGGGAAACCCTCACGACCTTGAAGGTCGCTCCGGTTTCCCGCCACCCGCGCCTTGCATCTCATCCCGCTCGCTACGCCGGCAAGGTTGCGGTCGATGGTTCAAGAAAACGAAGGAGACAACTTCATGCAGACGCAGCAGATCCCGGTCGACAACGGCGTGCAACTGGCGGTTCGCCGCTACGAGCCCGCCGGCGCACCGCGCGCCAGCATCGTGATCGGCGGCGCGATGGGCGTGCGCCAGTCGTTCTACGAACCCTTCGCGCAGTGGCTCGCGCAGCAGGGCCTGCGCGTCTGGACCTTCGACTACCGCGGCTCGGGCGATTCGCGCAACGGCGCCTCGCTGCGCGGCTTCGAGGCCGACCTGTTCGACTGGGCGCGCGACTACGAAGCGGTGATCGACGCCGCCAAGGCCGCGCAGCCCGCGCAGCCGCTCTATCTCCTCGGCCACAGCCTGGGCGCACAGCTGCCGGGTTTCCTGCAGCGGCCCGAGCAGGTGGACGGCCTCGTCAGCATCGCAGCCGGCAGCGGCTACTGGCGCGAGAACGCGCCGAAGCTCCGGCGCAGCATCCTTTACTTCTGGTTCGTTCTCGTGCCGCTGGCCACGCGGCTGTGCGGCTACTTTCCGGGCCGCCGGCTGAAGAAGGTCGGCGACTTGCCGCGCGGCGTGATCCTGCAGTGGCGGCGCTGGTGCCTCCATCCGCGCTACAGCGTGGGTGCCGAAGGCGAAATCGCCCTGCAGAGCTACGGGCGCGTGCGCTTCCCGGTGCTCGCGCTGTCCATCACCGACGACGAACTCATGACGCTCGCCGGCACCGAAAGCCTGCTGAGCCTCTATGCCGGCGCGCCGCGCGCCGTGGAGCGCATTGCGCCCGCCGACGTGCAGGCGCGGCGCATCGGGCACTTCGGCTTCTTCCGAGAACAGTTCAGCCGGAGCCTGTGGCCGAGCACGGTCGACAAACTGCACCGGCTGGCCGCGCTTACCGCAGTGCAGCACGCCGACGTCCCGCACACGACTGCGTGACGCCATCCTCCGGAGGCACACTGCAAGCACCATGAGCACGCAACACCCCTTCGACAAAGCCCTGGCCCTGCACCACAGCGACATCCGCGTGGGCCACTTCACCGGTGCCACGAGCCCGGACTACTGGAACATGGTGGGCCCGTTCGGCGGCGCCACCGCAGCCATTGCACTGCAGTCGGTGATGCAGCATCCGGATGTGCTGGGCACGCCGATCGCGCTGACCGTCAACTTTGCGGCCGCGCTGGAGGCCGGCGCATTCGACGTGCAGGCCACGGCGGTACGCACCAACCGCTCGACGCAGCACTGGACCGTGCAGATCACGCAGCCTGGCGCAGGCGGCGCGCCGAACATGACCACCACTGCCACCGTGGTGACGGCCGCGCGCCGCGAGACCTGGAGCCAGAGCGACATGCCGATGCCCGAGGCGCCCAGGCCCGGGACGGTCGAGCGCCTGAGCGTCGGCCCGGCCGGCGTGGCCTGGCTCGACCAGTACGAGATGCGCCTGTTCGGCGGCAGCATTCCCGCGAAGTGGGACGCGAGCCTGCACCACAGCGAAAGCCGGCTCTGGCTGCGCGACGCGCAGGCGCGGCCGCTCGACCTTGCTTCGCTGGCCGCCATGAGCGACGTGTTCTATCCACGCGTCTGGCTGCGGCGCGCCAAGCATGTGCCGGCGGGCACGGTGTCGATCACCACGTATTTCCATGCCGGCCCGGCGCAGTTGGCCGAGGTCGGCACGGGCTACCTGCTGGGCCGCGCGGTGGGGCAGCAGTTCTTCAACGGCTTCTTCGACCAGACGGCGCATCTGTGGAGCGAGCAGGGCGTGTTGCTCGCCACCTCGAACCAGATCGTCTACTACAAAGAATAGCGATCGATGACTTCCATGCAAAAGACCGCACTCATCGTCGGCGCCGGCGACGCCACCGGCGGCGCCATCGCCCGCCGTTTCGCGCGCGAGGGCTATGCCGCCTGCGTCACGCGCCGCAGCCTCGACAAGCTGCAGCCACTGGTCGCGCAGATCGAGGCCACGGGCGGCCGCGCCCATGCCTTTGCCTGCGATGCGCGCAAGGAAGAGGAAGTGGTGGCGCTCGTCGAGCAGATCGAATCGACCATCGGGCCGATCGAGGTGATGGTGTTCAACATCGGTGCCAACGTGCCCGAGAGCATCCTGGCCGAGACCGCGCGCAAGTACTTCAAGGTGTGGGAGATGGCCTGCTTCTCGGGCTTTCTCAACGGGCGCGAGGTGGCCAGGCGCATGGTAGCGCGCGAGATGCCGAAGAGCGGGCATCGCGGCACGATCATCTTCACGGGCGCCACGGCGTCGCTGCGCGGCGCGGCCAACTTCGGCGCGTTTTCGGGTGCCAAGATGGCGTTGCGCGCGCTGGCCCAGTCGATGGCGCGCGAGCTCGGGCCACAGGGCATTCACGTGGCGCACGTGGTGGTCGACGGCGCCATCGACACCGAGTTCATCCGCAGCAATTTCCCCGAGCGCTATGCGCTGAAGGACAGCGACGGCATCCTGAACCCCGAGCACATCGCCGACAGCTACTGGATGCTGCACTCGCAGCCGCGCGACGCCTGGACGCATGAGCTCGATCTGCGGCCGTGGTCCGAGAAGTTCTGAGATGACTTCGTACTGTTCTTCGATTCGTCGTGTGGTGCCTGCTGATCCAGGGCGCGCTCCCGCCGACGGGGTACGCGGCGAAGCGAATGTCCTCCGGCTTGCGGCCTCCCCCTTGATTTCGCTGCGCAAGGCACCCCATCGACGGGCGCGTTGGACAGCGCGGTCGTTGATCGCAAGATCAATAGCAGCGTGCCCTGTGCACGCGCCCTGAACAACAGCGCCAAGAACGACAGCACCCCATAAGGAGACCCCAATGACAAAGACAGTCGAGTTCTATTTCGACTTCGGCAGCCCCGCCGCCTACCTCGCCGCCACGCAGTTGCCACACGTGTGCGCCGACACCGGCGCCGAGCTGGTGTGGAAACCCATGCTGCTCGGCGGCGTGTTCCAGGCCACTGGCAACCGTTCGCCGGCCGAGGTCGTCCCCAAGGGCCCCTACATGACCATCGACCTGAAGCGCTTCGCCAGGCGCTACGGCGTGCCCTTTGTGCACAACCCGCACTTCCCCATCAACACGCTGCTGCTGATGCGCGGTGCGACAGGCCTCCAGATGAAGGAGCCGGCGCGCCTCGGCGCGTATGTCGATGCAGTCTTCCACGCGATGTGGGTCGAGCCGAAGAACATGAACGACCCGGCCACCGTGGCCGCCGTCTTGCAAAATGCGGGCTTCGACGCCACCGCCTTGCTCGCACTGGCCGGCACGCAGGAAGTGAAAGACCGGCTGAGGGCCGTCACGCAGGAAGCGGTGGCGCGCGGTGTGTTCGGCGCGCCCACCATGTTCGTCGGCGACCAGATGTTCTGGGGCCAGGACCGCCTGGATTTCGTGCGCGAAGCCCTCGACGCCTGACTACTGCGCCGCCATCCAAATAAACCGTTTCATCCAAGGACCATTCCCATGAGCGACATCCTCGTCCACACCGAAGCCGGTGTGATGACCCTCACCTTCAACCGCGTCGACAAGAAGAATTCGATCACCAGCGCCATGTACGGCGAGCTCGCCGATGCACTGGCCGCGGCCGAGGGCGATGCGGCCGTGCGCTGCGTGCTGATCCAGGGCGACCCCACCATCTTCAGCGCGGGCAACGACATCGGCGACTTCCTCAACGCGCCGCCCGCCGGCAAGGACTCGCCGGTGTTCCGCTTCCTGCGCGGCATCGCGACCTTTCCGAAGCCCGTCGTCGCAGCCGTCTGCGGCCCGGCCGTGGGCATCGGCACCACGATGCTGTTCCATTGCGACCTGGTCTACGCGGGCGACAACGCGGCGTTCTCGATGCCCTTCGTGAACCTGGGCCTGTGCCCCGAGGCGGCATCGAGCCTGCTGGTGCCGCAGATGCTGGGCTACCACCGCGCGGCCGAGGCGCTGCTGCTGGGCGAGCCCTTCATGGCCGAGGCCGCGCTCGAAGTGGGCTTGGTCAACCGCATCGTGCCGCCGACCGAAGCCAATGCCATCGCGCAGGTGCAGGCCCGCAAGCTCGCGGCCAAGCCGCTGAGCGCGCTGGTCGAGACCAAGCGCCTGCTGAAGAAGGCGCAGATGCCCGCGGTGCTCGAACGCATGGACGAAGAAGGCGCGAGCTTCGGCCGCATGCTGCGCGAACCCGCTGCGCGCGAGGCCTTCGGCGCCTTCATGGAGAAACGCAAGCCCGATTTCTCGAAGGTCTGAGGCGCGCTGCACGCTTGCCCGCAGACGGTGCATGCGTACACTGCTGCCGTGCAAGTTTTCGAGACAAGATCGCCGGCAATGCCCACCCAGTGCGCGAATGATGCTACTGAAAAAGTAGCAATCGACGCGGCGCGCAGGCGTACTTTAGGCCTGCTTGCAGGCACTCTGGCCGCGCCTTCGCTGGCTTTTTCCCGTGTGCGGCCGCTGCGCATCGGCATCATCGGTTCCTGGTCCGGCCCCTATGCCGCCGGTGGGCGGCAGTTCGATGCCGGCATGTCGGTCTGGCTTGCCGCCCACAGCCAGCGCATCGCGGGGCGCCCGGTCGAGCTGCTGCGCCGCGACGTGCCCGGCAGCGCGCCCGAGCAGGCGCGCCGCCAGGCCCAGGACCTGGTGGAGGGCGAGCGCGTGGACCTGCTCGCGGGGCTGGACTTCAGCTCCAACGCCTATGCCGTGGGCGCCGTGGCCACGCAGGCCAAGGTGCCTCTCCTGGTGATGAATGCGGCTTCCTCGGGCATCACGGCGCGCTGCCCGTTCGCGGTGCGGGTGTCCTTCACCATCGCGCAGGTCACGATGCCGCTGGCGCGCTGGGCGATCCAGCAAGGACTGCGCGATGTCTGCACGGTGGTGGCCGACTACGCCTCGGGCGTCGATGCCGAAAGCGCTTTCGTCTCGGCCATCACCGCAGGCGGTGGCCGCATCGGCGCGATGCTGCGCGTGCCGCTCAATACGCTGGACTATTCGGCCTACATGCTGCGGCTGCGCCAGCTCAGGCCGCAGGCGGTGTTCTTCTTCCTGCCTTCGGGCCAGATGCCGGCGACCTTCCTCAAGTTCTGGCGCGACCGCGGCATGGCCGACACCGGCATCCGCCTGCTCGCGACCGGCGACGCCACCGACGACCACTACCTCGAAGGCATCGGCGAGCTGGCCGATGGCCTGGTGACCAGCCACCACTACTCGTTTGCCCACGAGTCGGCGGCCAACCGCCGCTTCACCGGCGTCTTCGAGACCGAGTACGGCAGCCATCTGCGGCCCGGCTATTTCGCGGTGGCGGCGCACGATGCGCTCGCGGCCGCCGACGCCGCGATGAGTTCGCCGGCCGCGCGCGGCGGCGCGAGCGCAGAACAGCTGGTGAATGCTTTCCGGGGCCTCCGGCTCGAGAGTCCGCGCGGCCCGATCGAGATCGACGCCCACACCCGGGACATCGTGCAGGCCGTCTACATCCGCCGCACCGAAAGGCTCGACGGGCGCTGGATCAACCGCGAGTTCGAACGCTTCGAGCGGGTGCGCGACCCGGCGCTGTGAGCGCGCTCAGGGCTGCTGCTCGATGGGCCGGGGCCGGCCGTTGTCGTCGATGGCCACGTAGGTGAAGGTGGCCTGCGTCACCTTGATGTATTCGCCCTGGGCCCGGAAGCGCTCGGCAAAGACCTCGACCGTGACCGTGACCGAGGTGCGGCCGATGCGCACCAGCTTCGAATAGAACGAGAGGATGTCGCCCAGCCGCACCGGCTGCTTGAAGATGAATTCGTTGACCGCCACGGTGGCCTGGCGGCCCTTGGCATAGCGCGCCGGAATGACCGAACCCGCCAGGTCGCACTGCGCCATGACCCAGCCGCCGAAGATGTCGCCATTGGCGTTGCAGTCGGCCGGCATCGGAATGACCTTGAGCACCAGCTCCATGTCGGTGGGCAGGCTCTTGAGGGTTGCGGCAGCGGCGGTGCTGGAAATATCGGACATGGGCACAATCTGGAACAAACAAAGCAACCACGATTGTCCCTCATGCGCCGCAGCGGCGAAGCCCTACCTCCCCCCTCCCACACCGCCACCGGCCATGCGCCGGCGCGCAGCGACCGCTCCGACTGGGCGACGCTGCGCCGCCTTTTTCCCTATCTCTGGCAGTACAAGTGGCGGGTGATCGCCGCGCTCGGCTTCATGGTGGGCGCCAAGGTGGCCAACGTGGGCGTGCCGGTGCTGCTCAAGAACCTGATCGACACGATGACGCCCAAGCCGGACATGGCCCAGGCGCTGCTGATCGTGCCCATCGGGCTCCTGCTGGCCTACGGGCTGCTGCGTTTTTCGACCGCGCTCTTCGGCGAGCTGCGCGAGCTGATCTTCGCCAAGGCCACCGAGGGCACGGCGCGGCAGATCGCGCTGGAGGTGTTCGGCCACCTGCATTCGCTGAGCCTGCGCTTCCACCTGGAGCGCCAGACCGGCGGCATGACGCGCGACATCGAGCGCGGCACGCGCGGCGTGCATTCGCTCATTTCGATGTCGCTCTACAGCATCGTGCCGACCATCATCGAGCTGGCGCTGGTGCTCACCATCCTGGGCGTGAAGTTCGATTCGCTGTTCGTCTGGATCACGGGCGTGGCGCTGGTGCTCTACATCACCTTCACGGTCACGGTGACCGAGTGGCGCACCCAGTTCCGCAAGACCATGAACGAGCTCGACTCGATGGCCCAGAGCCGCGCGGTCGACTCGCTGCTGAACTACGAAACCGTCAAGTACTTCAACAACGAGGAGTTCGAGGCGAAGCGCTACGACGCCAGCCTGGACCGCTACCGCAAGGCCGCCATCAAGAGCCAGCGCACGCTGAGCATGCTCAACACCGGCCAGCAGCTGATCATCGCAGCCAGCCTGGTGCTGATGCTCTGGCGCGCCACCTCGGGTGTGGTCGAGGGGCGCATGACGCTGGGCGACCTGGTGATGGTCAACGCCTTCATGATCCAGCTCTACATTCCGCTCAACTTCCTGGGCGTGATCTACCGCGAGATCAAGCAGAGCCTGACCGACCTCGACAAGATGTTCGTGCTGATGGAAAAGGAGCGCGAGGTGCGCGATGCGCCCGGGGCGCAGCCGCTCGCGGGCGTCGACTCCACGGTCCGCTTCGAGGACGTGAGCTTTGCCTACGAGCCCGACCGGCCCATCCTCAAGCACGTGAGCTTCGAGATCCCGGCCGGCAAGACGGTGGCCGTGGTCGGCCCCTCGGGTTCGGGCAAGTCGACGCTCGCGCGGCTGCTCTATCGCTTCTACGACATACAGCAGGGCCGCATCACCATCGGCGGCCAGGACATCCGCGACGTGCAGCAGTCGAGCGTGCGCCGCGCGATCGGCATCGTGCCCCAGGACACGGTGCTGTTCAACGACACGGTCGAATACAACATTGCCTACGGCCGCCCCGGTGCGACCCGCGAAGAGGTGGAAGGCGCGGCCCGCGCAGCGCGCATCCACGACTTCATCTCGGCCACGCCCAAGGGCTATGAAACCACCGTGGGCGAGCGCGGCCTCAAGTTGTCGGGTGGAGAGAAGCAGCGCGTGGCCATTGCACGCACGTTGCTCAAGAACCCGCCGATCGTGATCTTCGACGAGGCCACCTCGGCGCTCGACTCGGCCAACGAGCGCGCCATCCAGTCGGAGCTCAGGAGCGCCGCGCAGGACAAGACCACGCTGGTCATCGCGCACCGCCTGTCGACGGTGGTCGACGCGCACGAGATCCTGGTGCTCGAAGCCGGCGTGATCGTCGAGCGCGGCACGCATGCCGAGCTGCTCGCCAAACAGGGCCGCTATGCGCAGATGTGGGCTTTGCAGAAGAGCGAAGCAACACCGCTGATGTAGCTCGATCATTCATTTTTTCAATTCGATCCAGGAGTTCAGACGTGTCGACCAAGATTCCCCTGCTGGTGCTCAACAGCCTTTCGAGCGCCCACCAGGCCCAGATTGCCGAGGTCTATGACATGACCTATGCCTTCGATCCCGCCGCGCGCGCCGCCGCCATTGCCGAGCACGGCCGGAAATTCCGCGCGGTGCTGACCATCGGCGTGATCGGCATCACGCCCGAAGAGATTGCGGCCATGCCGGCGCTCGAGCTGGTCTGCTGCATGGGCGCGGGCTACGAGGGCGTGCCGCTCGAAGTGACCCGTGCGCGCGGCATCGCCACCGCCAATGGCGCGGGCACCAACGACGACTGCGTGGCCGACCATGCCTTCGGCCTCCTGATCGGCATCGTTCGCGGCTTCCGCCAGCTCGACCGGCTGTGCCGCGAGGGCGTGTGGCGCGAGGAAATCCCGCAGCCGCCGAACGTGTCGGGCAAGAAGCTCGGCATCCTGGGGCTCGGCACCATCGGCCAGAAGATCGCCAAGCGCGCGGCCGCGTTCGACATGGAGATCGGCTATCACAACCGCAAGCCGCGCGAAGGCGCAGCGCACCGCTACTTCGACGACCTGAAGCCGCTGGCCGCCTGGGCCGACTTCCTGGTGCTGGCCGCGCCGGGCGGGCCTGCCACGCGCCACCTCGTGAATGCCGAGGTACTCGACGCGCTCGGGCCGCAGGGCTATCTGGTCAGCATCGGGCGCGGCAGCGTGGTCGACACCGAGGCGCTGGCCGCAGCGCTGCGCGAGAACCGCATCGCGGGCGCGGGCCTCGACGTGTACGAGAGCGAGCCCAGGCGGCCCGAACCGCTGATCGGACTCGACAACGTGCTGCTCACGCCGCACATGGCGGGCTGGTCGCCCGAGGCCACGCAGAAGTCGGTCGACCATTTCCTTGCGAATGCCGAAGGGCACTTTGCGGGGCGCGGCGTGGTGACACCGATCTGAAGGTCTTGCTCCTCCCCCGGCAGGGGAGGGAGTCACACCAAGACCGAGGGGCGATGAGAGGCCCAGCCGCAGGCCTGGTCATAGGCATGCCCGAGCCGCAGCACGTCGAGGTCCGCATGGATCGGCCCGGCCAGTTGCAGGCCCATCGGCAGTCCACCCTCGCCGAAACCTGCGCGCACATTGAGCGTGGGCAACCCTGCCAGCGTGAACGGCGTGACGATCTCCATCCACCGGTGGTATGTGTCGCTCTGCACGCCGGCCACTTCGGCGGGCCAGTGCAGTTCGGCATCGAAGGGGAACACCTGCGCCGTCGGCGCCGCGACGAAATCGAAGTGCTCGAACAGCTTGAGGAACGCGCGGTACACGTTCGAGCGGTAGAGCGAGGCCTGGTAGAGCGACGCCGCATCGAGATGCCGGCTCTGCTCGATTTCCCACTGTGCTTCCGGCTTGAGCTGCGCGAACAGCTTGGGGTCGCTCAGATAGGCGCCGAGCTTGCCGCCGACCAGCAACTGGCGCAGCCGCAGCCAGGCGCTCCAGTTGTGCTCGCGCGGCACGTCGAGCGTGCAGGGCTCGACCTCGCAGCCGATGGCGCGGAAGGTGTCCAGCGCGCGTTCGCCCAGTTCGCGGATGCCGGGCGCCAGCGGCAGCTCGGGCCAGATGCTGCCGAGCCAGCCGATGCGAAGGCCCTGCACATCGCCCTCGAGCTGCAGCGCATCGGGCGATGGCAGCGCCTGCGGCGACGACAGCGGCACACGCGCATCGAAGCCCGCCTGCACCGCGAGCAGCCGCGCGGTGTCTTCCACCGTGCGGCCCATCGGGCCTTCGGTGCCCAGTTGCTGGAAGAAGAGCTCCTGCTCGGGATCGCCGGGCACGCGTCCGCGCGAGGGCCGCATGCCGATCACGTTGTTGAACGCGGCCGGGTTGCGCAGCGAACCCATCATGTCGCTGCCGTCGGCCACCGGCAGCATGCCCAGGGCCAGCGCCACGGCCGCGCCGCCGCTGCTGCCGCCCGCGCTGCGCCCGGGCGCATAGGCGTTGCGGGTGATGCCGAACACCGTGTTGTAGGTGTGCGAGCCCAGGCCGAATTCGGGCGTGTTGGTCTTGCCGATCACGATGGCGCCGGCTGCGCGCATGCGGGCGACATGGAGGCTGTCGGTGCGCGCCGGCGAGCGTGGCGACAGCGGCGAGCCCATGGAGGTCGGCAGGCCGGCGGCGTGGCTCAGGTCTTTCACAGCGAGCGGAAAACCATGCATCCAGCCGCGCCGTTCGCCGCGCGCCAGTTCGGCGTCGCGTTCGTCGGCTTCGGCCAGCAGCCGTTCGGGCTCCCGCAGCGAGACGATCGCGTTGAAGCGCGGGTTGAGCGCCTCGATGCGGGCCAGCGAGGCCTGCATCAGCTCGTGGCAGGACACGCTGCGGGACGCGATGCGGCGCGAGAGTTCGGTGGCGGTGAGGTCGAGCAATTCGGCTGAAGCCATGGCGAATGCGGGTAAAGGAGGGGGAGCCCAGTATGGCGCGGCGCTCGCATAATCGCCGCGTATGGAAACAAAGTGGCTAGAAGACTTCATCAGTTTGGCGGAGACCCGCAGCTTCAGCCGCTCGGCCCAGTTGAGGCACGTGACCCAGCCCGCGTTTTCCCGCCGCATCCAGGCGCTCGAAGGCTGGGCCGGCACCGACCTGGTCGACCGCAGCTCCTACCCCACGCGCCTCACGCCCGCGGGCCAGACGCTCTACAGCCAGGCCATCGAGATGCTGCAATCGCTGCAGAGCACCCGCGCCATGCTGCGCGGCCATTCGGCCGCCGGGCAGGACGTGATCGAGATCGCGGTGCCGCATACGCTGGCCTTCACCTTCTTTCCCTCCTGGGTGACCAGCCTGCGCGAACACTTCGGCCCCATCAAGAGCCGGCTCATCGCGCTCAACGTGCATGACGCCGTGCTGCGCCTGGTCGAGGGCAGCTGCGACCTGCTGATCGCCTACCACCATCCTTCCCAGCCGCTGCAGCTCGACGCCAACAAGTACGAGATGGTCAGCCTGGGCGAGGAAACGGTGGCGCCCTGGGTCAAGGCCGACGCCGACGGCGCGCCGCGTTTCCGGCTGCCCGGCCGGCCGGGCCAGCCGCTGCCGTACCTGGGCTACGCGCCAGGTGCCTACCTGGGGCGGGTGGTCGACCAGCTGCTGAAGGAGTCGGGCACCGCCATCCACCTCGACCGGGTCTATGAAACCGACATGGCCGAAGGCCTGAAGGTCATGGCGCTCGAAGGCCACGGCATCGCCTTTCTGCCGCAGAGCGCGGTGCGCAAGGAGATCAAGGCGCGCAAGCTCGTGAGCGCGCTGCCGCCCGAGATCGACAGCCTGGAGGCGACGATGGAGATCCGCGCCTACCGCGAGCGGCCCGGCGCGCCCGCGCCGGTGAAGACCGGCACAGGCCGCGCCGCGAAGGCTGCGGCCTCCGAGGGCCTGCAGCCCAAGCGCACCGCTGATGCGCTGTGGTCGTATCTGGTCGGCGCCCAGCCCGGCCGCTGACATCCATCGATTGACGCGCGGAATTTGTGCGCTGCACAATCTATAAATGCCGCGCATAACACTCCCCGCAAACGGCATTGGCGCCACGGGCCGGGCGGCACTACAGTCGCGGCAGTTTTTTGCCGCTGTCACACAGCAATCTTTCCGGCACGCGCCATCCGCGTGCTTTTTTTTAGCCGAGGAACCTGTATGAGCCCCAATTTCAGGACCGAACACGACTTTCTCGGCGAGAAGCAGATTCCTGCCATTGCCTACTGGGGCGTGCACACGGCGCGCGCGGTCGAGAACTTCGCCATCTCCGGCACCCGGGTGTCGGCCATGCCCGACCTGGTCCGCGCGCTGGCCTTCGTGAAGAAGGCCGCCACCCGCGCCAATGCCGACCTCGGCGCCATCGACCGCGACCGCGCGGCCGCCATCATCCTGGCCTGCGAGGATCTCATCGAGGGCAAATTGCTCGACGAGTTCGTGGTCGACGTGATCCAGGGCGGTGCCGGCACCTCCACCAACATGAACGCCAACGAGGTGATCTGCAACCTCGCGCTCGAGAAGCTCGGGCATGAAAAGGGCCGCTACGACGTTCTGCATCCCAACGACCACGTCAACGCCTCGCAAAGCACCAACGACGTCTATCCGACGGCGGTGCGGCTGGCGCTGTGGTTCGCCATCGGCCGGCTGCTCGAATCCATGGCCGCGCTGCGGCGCAGCTTCGAGGCCAAGGCGCTCGAGTTCAAGGACATCCTGAAGATCGGCCGCACCCAGCTGCAGGACGCCGTGCCCATGACGCTGGGCCAGGAGTTCCTGACCTACGCCATCATGATCGGCGAAGACGAGGCCCGGCTCGGCGAGGCGCGCGCACTCATCGAGGAAATCAACCTGGGCGCCACCGCCATCGGCACCGGTATCAACGCGCCGCACGGCTATGCCAACCTGGCCTGCCAGTACCTGGCCGAGCAGACCGGCGTGCCGCTCAAGCAGTCGGCCAACCTCATCGAGGCCACGCAGGACACCGGCGCCTTCGTGCAGCTGTCGGGCGTGCTCAAGCGCGTGGCGACCAAGCTCAGCAAGACCTGCAACGACCTGCGCCTGCTCTCCAGCGGCCCGCAGGCCGGCTTCGGCGAGATCCGGCTGCCGGCGCGGCAGGCCGGCTCGTCGATCATGCCGGGCAAGGTCAACCCCGTGATTCCGGAAGTCATGAACCAGGTGGCCTTCGAGGTCATCGGCAACGACATCACGGTCACGATGGCCTCGGAGGCCGGCCAGCTGCAGCTGAATGCTTTCGAACCGATCATGGGCTGGAGCCTGTTCAAGAGCATCAAGCACCTGAGCAACGCCTGCAACACGCTGCAGCACAACTGCGTCGAAGGCATCGAGGCGAACCGCGAGTTCCTGGCCAAGCGGGTGCGCGAATCGGTCACGCTGGTCACCGCGCTCAATCCGCTGATTGGCTATGAAAAGGCAGCGCTGATCGCCAAGACCGCGCTGGCCACCGGCGGGCCCATCGACCTGGTGGCCGAATCGCTCGGCATCATGACGCGCGCCGAGATGGAGGCGCTGCTCGTGCCCGAGAACCTGACCCAGCCCGTGCGCCTGTCCGCGCCGGTGCCGCCGGCTGCCGAGCCCTCGGGCACAAAGGCTGCTTAGTGAAAGTCGGACAATGCCAATGGTTTCACCTGCACCACCACAGCGCTCGAATGCGCGCGGCCGGTGCGGCTGTCATCGAGAATGCACCGGGTTGGCCCGGGTATTCCCCATGACGTGAATGTCTAGAATTTCGTTGTATCTGTATCTTCCAGTCACCTCAGGAGTTTTCCGTATGAACAAGCAAGTATTGGCATTGGCAATTGCAGCCCTGGCTGCCGGCGGCGCTTTTGCACAGGCCAATGACACCCTGGCCAAGATCAAGGCCTCGGGCAGCATCACCGAAGGCGTACGGGAATCTTCCGGCCTCTCGTACACGCTGGGCAACGGCCAGTACACCGGTTTCCATTACGACGTCTGCGCCAACATCATCAAGGACATCCAGAAGAACCTGGGCCTTGCCAAGCTGGAAACCAAGTACCAGCCCGTGACCTCGCAGAACCGCGTGCCGCTGGTGCAGAACGGCACCGTCGACCTCGAGTGCGGCTCCACCACCAACAACGCCACGCGCCAGAAGGACGTTTCCTTCGCGGTGACCACCTACGTCGAGGAAGTGCGCATCGCGGTCAAGGCCAACTCGGGCATCAACGGCATCAAGGACCTCAACGGCAAGACCGTGGCCACCACCACCGGCACCACCTCGGTGCAGACCCTGCGCAAGAACGAGCGCGCCGGCGGCATCGACTTCAAGGAACTCTACGGCAAGGACCACTCCGACAGCTTCCTGCTGCTCGAATCGGGCCGCGCCGACGCCTTCGTGATGGACGGCTCCATCCTGGCCTCGAACATCGCCAAGTCGAAGTCGCCTGCCGACTACAAGATCGTCGGCGAAGTGCTCAGCGTCGAGCCCATCGCCATCATGATCCGCAAGGACGACGCCGCCTTCAAGAAGGTGGTGGACGACAGCATCAAGGCACAGATCAAGAACGGCGACCTCGCCAAGCTCTGGGACAAGTGGTTCCTGAAGCCGATCCCGCCGGCAAACGTCACGGTGAACTTGCCGCTGTCCGAAGCCACGAAGGCCGCCTGGGCCAACCCGAACGACAAGCCGATGGAAGACTACGCCGCCAAGAAGTAAACACGGCAAGGTCATCTGCGCAACGCCCGCCGCCCCCGGCGGGCGTTTGTTTTCGCAAATGCGGCGCGTGGGCACGGCCTCTGCAAGCTAGCTAGCAGTCTGGAAATCTGAAAGAAGGAGAGTCCCCGATGGGATCAAACTGGGATTGGCAGGTCTTCTTGCAAGACCCGGGCGGGAAGTACCCGACCTATTGGCAGTGGATGCTGTCCGCATGGGGCTGGACCGTGTCCGTGGCCCTGCTGGCGCTCGTCGTCGCGCTGGTGCTGGGTTCGCTGATCGGCATCATCCGCACCTTGCCCAACAGCCCGTGGCTCGTGCGCCTGGGCAATGCCTGGGTCGAGCTGTTCCGCAACATCCCCCTGCTGGTGCAGATCTTCCTCTGGTACCACGTCATTCCGGCGCTGGTGCCGGTCATGAAGAGCGTGCCGAGCTTCGTGCTGGTGGTGCTGGCGCTGGGCTTCTTCACCTCGGCGCGGATCGCCGAACAGGTGCGCTCGGGCATCCAGGCGCTGCCCAAGGGCCAGCGCTATGCGGGCATGGCGGTGGGTTTCACCACGCCGCAGTACTACCGCTACGTCATTTTGCCGATGGCCTACCGCATCATCATTCCGCCGCTCACGAGCGAGACGATGAACATCTTCAAGAACTCGTCGGTGGCGTTTGCCGTGTCGGTGACCGAACTCACGATGTTCGCCATGCAGGCGCAGGAAGAAACCTCGCGCGGCATCGAGGTGTACCTGGCGGTGACGGGGCTCTACGTGATCTCGGCCTTTGCGATCAACCGCATCATGGCGTACATCGAGAAGAAGACGCGCGTGCCGGGCTTCATTGTCTCGGCCAGCGGCGGCGGGGGACACTGACATGATGAATCTCGACCTGTCGTTCTACAACTGGGACGTCATCAGCAACTTCGTCGTCAAGGGCTTCTACTTCAGCATCATGCTGACGATCGTGGCCACCATCGGCGGCGTGCTCTTCGGCACCGTGCTGGCGCTCATGCGGCTGTCGGGCAAGAAGTGGCTCGACGCGCCCGCCGCCATCTACGTCAACGGCATGCGCAGCATTCCGCTGGTGATGGTGATCCTGTGGTTCTTCCTCTTGGTGCCGGCCTCGTTCTATGCGGCCTTCGGTTCCATCGGCTCGAACTACCGCTCGGAAATCTCGGCCGTGATCACCTTCATCGCGTTCGAGGCGGCCTACTTCAGCGAGATCATGCGCGCGGGCATCCAGTCGATCCCGCGCGGCCAGGTGCATGCGGGCCAGGCGGTCGGCATGACCTACGGCCAGAACATGCGCCTGGTGGTGCTGCCGCAGGCCTTCCGCAACATGCTGCCGGTGCTGCTCACGCAGACCATCATCCTGTTCCAGGACACCTCGCTGGTCTATGCGATCGGCGCCTACGACATGCTCAAGGGCTTCGAGACCGCGGGCAAGAACTTCGGCCGCCCGATCGAGGCCTACCTGCTCGCGGCCGTCGTCTACTTCATCATGTGCTATGCCTTGTCGTGGCTCGTCAAGCGCCTCCACAAGAAGATTGCCATCATTCGCTGAGTGGCTGAACCGGAGAAAGAAATGTCCGAAAAAATGATTGAAATCAAGAACGTATCGAAGTGGTATGGCCCGGTGCAGGTGCTCAACGATTGTTCGGTGAGCATCTCCAAGGGCGACGTGGTGGTGGTGTGCGGGCCGTCGGGCTCGGGCAAGTCCACGCTCATCAAGACCGTGAACGCGCTCGAACCCTTCCAGAAGGGCGAGATCACCGTCAACGGCATTCCGCTGCACGACCCCAAGACCAACCTGCCCAAGTTGCGCTCCAAGGTCGGCATGGTGTTCCAGCACTTCGAGCTGTTCCCGCACCTGTCGGTCACCGAGAACCTCACGATCGCCCAGATCAAGGTGCTGGGCCGCAGCCCCGAGGAAGCCAAGATCCGCGGCCTCAAGATGCTCGACCGCGTGGGCCTGATGGCGCACAAGGACAAGTTCCCGGGCCAGCTCTCGGGCGGCCAGCAGCAGCGCGTGGCCATTGCCCGTGCGCTCAGCATGGACCCGATCGTGATGCTGTTCGACGAGCCCACCTCGGCGCTCGACCCCGAAATGGTCGGCGAAGTGCTCGACGTGATGGTGAGCCTGGCCAAGGACGGCATGACCATGATGGTGGTCACGCACGAAATGGCCTTTGCGCGCAAGGTCGCGAGCCGCGTGATCTTCATCGACGTGGGCGGCAAGATCCTCGAAGACTGCCCGAAGGACGAGTTCTTCAGCCACCCCGAAAACCGCCAGCCGCGCACCAAGGACTTCTTGAACAAGATCCTCCAGCACTGATCCGCTGCGGCGCAAGGACAAGAGCCACGCTGTTTTGCAGCGTGGCTTTTTTTATTTGCCTACGGCAGCCGCGCGATGTGCTCCGTCAGCAGGTCGAAGAAGCCCTGCGCATCGCCATCGGCGATCCAGTTCACGTTGGCGGAGCGATTCAAACTGCCGTGCCAGTCGGCCGCCGTCTGGCCGAAGCCCATGCCCTCGCGGCTGTCGACCTCGACGTGGATGCGCCTGCCCTGGAAGAGCGAGGGCCGCAGCAGGTAGGCTGTGACGGTGGCATCGTGCACCGGCCCGCCGGGCATTTGGTAGTGCTTCATCTCCTGCGGCGCATAGGCGTCGAGGATGTCGGCGACGATCACGCCGGCCCGGTTGCCGAGGCCGCGCAGCCGCGCGATGCGCTCGTCGCTCGTGAGGATCTTGTGCGTCACGTCGAGCGGCAGCATGGTGATCGGCACGCCGCACTTCAGCACGGCCTCGGCCGCATGCGGATCGGCGAACAGGTTGAACTCCGCCGTGGGCGTGATGTTGCCGCCGTTGAAGTGCGCGCCGGCCATGAGCACCAGTTCGCGCAGGCCGCGCACGATGTCGGGCGCCTGTTCAAGGGCGAGCGCCAGGTTGGTCTGCGGGCCGAGCATCGCGAGCGTCACGCTTTTTTCGGGTGCGGCGCGCAGCGTGCGGACCAGATAGTCGACCGCATGGCCTTCGGCCAGTGGTACCGCGGGTTCATGCACCTTCACGCCGGTGATGCCTTCGCTGCCGTGGATGTTGGCCGCGTAGATCGGCGTGCGTTGCAGGGGCCGGTCCGCGCCAGCGTACACCGGAATCTCCGGCCGGTCGGCCCATTCGCAGGCGAGGCGCGCGTTGCGCGAGGTCTTGGCCAGCGGCACGTTGCCGGCCACCGTGGTCAGCGCCTGGACCGCGAGAGATTCCGGCGCCGCCAGGGCGAACAGCAGCGCGATCACGTCGTCCGCGCCGGGGTCCGTGTCGATGATCAGGGTGTGCATGGCCGCATTGTCGCGGCCTCCACCCCGATCCACAGGGACGCGAGTAGCCAGCTTTACTTCTGGCGCGCTGCGATGGCCTTCTCGGCCTTGGCCACAAGGTCCGCGCCCACGGTCGACTTCCACTTGTCGTACACCGGCCGCGTGGCCTTCACGAAGGCTTCGCGCTCTGCGGGCGTGAGCTGGGTCACGGTGACGCCCATGGCAGCAATCTCCTTGAGCACCGGCTTGTCGGCTTCCACCAGGCCCTTGCGCGCGAGGGCGATTTCCTGCTTGCCGGCATCGGCGGCGGCCTGGCGCACGATGGCCTGGTCGGCCGGCGTCCACGAGGCCCAGATTTCCTTGTTGACCACGAACACCAGCGGGTCGGCCACGTAGCCCCAGGTGGTCACGAACTTCTGGCCCACGTTCTGCATCTTGAGCACGGTGAACAGGAAGAGCGGGTTCTCCTGGCCGTCGACCGCACCGCTGGCGAGCGCGGGCTGGGCGTCGGCCCAGCTCATCTGCGTGGGGTTGGCGCCGAGCGCGGTGAACATGTCGGAATAGATCGGCGAACCGACCACGCGGATCTTCATGCCCTTCAGGTCGGCGGGCGACTTGATCGGCTTCTTCGAGTTGGTGATCTCACGGTAGCCGTTCTCGCCCCAGGCGAGCGGCACGACGCCGGCCTTGTCGAGGGTCTTGAACATTTCCTTGCCGACTTCGCCCTGGGTGAGGGCGTCAATGGCCGCATAGTCGGGCATCAGGAAAGGCATGGAAAAAAGGTTGAGCTGCTTGACCTGCGGCGACCAGTTGATGGTCGAGCCGACGGCCATGTCGATCACGCCCTGGCGCAGCGCGCTGAATTCGCGCGTCTGGTCGCCCTGGATGAGCGACACGCCAGGGTACAGCTTGATGTTGATGCGGCCCTGGGTGCGCTCCTTGACGAGGTCGGCCCAGATCTTCCCGGCCTGGCCCCAGGGTGTGGGCGGGCCGAGCACCAGGGACATCTTGTATTCGGGCTTGTAGGCGGCCTGCGCCATGGCGCCGGTCGAGAACATGCCCAGGGCGGTTGCTGCGGCGGCAAGGCCCAGCAGGGTGCGGCGGAATTTCATGAGAGGTCTCCTGTGCGCCGGTCAAAGCCGGCGAGGTGTTGTGAATGAAAGAGTCATACGTTGAAGGCTTAGCCAGCTACGGCGGCCCCGAGTCATGCGTGCACATTCGTGAGGGTGTGGGCGAAGCGTTGACAGGGGTACGCGCGGGCCGGGTATCGAGCCGCGTAATACATGCCCCGCGGCGAGAGCTGCGGGTGGTCCGGGGTGCCGAGGCAGTAGGAGATTGCCGAAGGCCACACCGATGCTGCCGCTTTGGCGAGGTGGCATGGGACCCCGCGCGGTCAGAGACCCCGCGCACGCGCGGAAACACCTTGCACGGAAACCGGGAGATCCCGCGTCCTTCTGCAACGCGCTGGGAAGCGTCGAGTGCAGAGCGCATCGTGAAGCCCAAGGGCGTACGACGATGAGCGATAGGAGCGGGAAGTCGGACTGCTGCGTAGTACCGAAGAAGCTGCCGAACAAGGCTGCGGGGGAAGCTCCTGCGGCGGCGGAGGCGGTGGAGGGAAGGCGGCAGGCCAAGGGAAATGCCATCGCGGCGCGCATGTCCCGCAGATCGGTGCGGGTCTATGACATGGGAACCGCGCTCGATGGCATACGACAGACGGCAAAGGGCCGTCGTGGTGCGAGGTTCACTGGACTGCTGCACCACATCTACGCGGTCGAACGCCTTGAGGCGGCCTACCTTGCGCTCAAGCGCGACGCGGCCGCTGGGGTGGACGGCCAGACCTGGCAGGCGTACGGGCAGGACCTGGAGGGCAACCTCCTGGATCTGTCCGAACGGTTGGCCCGAGGGGGCTACCGGCCCCAGCCTGTGAAGCGGGTGTACATCGACAAGGCCGACGGCAGCAAGCGCCCGCTGGGCGTGCCGGCGCTGGAGGACAAGCTCGTCCAGCGCGCCACGGTCGAAGTGTTGAACGCCATCTATGAGCAGGACTTCCTCGGGTTCAGCTACGGCTTCAGGCCCGGCAAGAGTGCGCACAACGCGCTGGATGCCGTGGCGGTAGGTGTGCACAGCAGACGAGTGAGCTGGATTCTCGATGCGGACATTGCCAAGTTCTTCGACACAATCGAAAGGGACTGGCTGGTGAAGTTCATCGAACACCGCGTGGCGGACACGCGCGTGGTGCGGCTGATCAAGAAATGGCTGCACGCGGGCGTGCTGGAAGAAGGCAGGCTGAGGCAAAGTGAGGTGGGTACGGTTCAGGGTGGGAGCATCAGTCCGCTGCTGGCCAACATCTACCTGCACTATGCGTTCGACCTGTGGGTGAAGCAGTGGAGGGGGCGCCATGCCCGAGGCGACGTGATCGTCGTGCGTTACGCCGACGATTGGGTAGCCGGGTTCCAGTTCCGCGACGATGCCGAGCGCTTCCAGCGCGCGGTGGCCGAGCGGCTGGGCCAATTCGGGCTGAAGCTGCACCCCGAGAAGACGCGGCTGATCGAGTTCGGGCGCTTCGCCCGGGAGAATCGACGCCGCCGAGGACAAGGCAAGCCGCAGACCTTCGACTTCCTGGGGTTCACGCATTGCTGCGGGACGACGAGGAAGGGCCACTTCATGGTCCTGCGGCTCACCAGTGCCAAACGCCTGCGAGCCAAACTGCAGGTGGTCAAGCTCGAACTCAGAAGGCGCATGCACCAACCCATCCCGGAGCAGGGCCAGTACCTGCGGGCGGTGGTGGCCGGGCATGCGCGCTACTTCGGCGTGCCGTGCAACGGCGCGCGGCTGAGGACATTCCGCTTCCAGGTCGCCGGGCTGTGGCATCGCACGCTGTGCCGCCGCAGTCAGAGCCATGGCCTGACGTGGCGTCGAATGTATCGATTGATGGCGCATTGGCTGCCTGTTGCGAACATCTGCCACCCGTACCCGAACCAGCGTCTGATCGTCATGACCCAAGGCAGGAGCCGTATGCGGTAGCTCCGCACGTACGGATCTGTGGAGGGGGTGCTGGGTGACTGGCATTCCTACTCCTACTGTTTTCTGAACACAACTGAGCGATGAATGTTTTTGGGAACGTTCGGGGCGATGCTGTTCAGGGCGCGTGCACAGGCCACCGGGTACTCCCCCTCCGCGAATGTCCCCCGGCCTGCGGCCTCCTCCTTGATTTCGCTGCGGGGAGCACCCGATGCCCTGTGCACTGGGCACGCTCGTGGTGTACCGCCGATCAACCAGCGCTCTGTCCAACGCTCTCGTCGATGGGGTGCCTTGCGCAGCGAAATCAAGGGGGAGGCCGAAGGCCGGAGGACATTCGTGGAGCAAGGTACCCTGTCGGCGGGAGCGCGCCCTGAACAACAAGCATTGAACACAACGCGACGCAAGCAGAAGCAGCGTTGCATTTCAGTACCCCAGCTTGCGCGGAAGCCACAGCGCAAGTTCCGGAAACGCGATCACCAGCACCATCACCAGGAACATCGAGAACAGCATCCAGCCGACCCACTGAACGGTCTCTTCCATCCGCACCTTGGCGATGCGGCAGGACACCATGAGGTTGACCGCGAGCGGCGGCGTGAACTGGCCGAGCGCCACCTTGAGCGTGAGGATCACGCCGAACCACACCGGATCCCACTTGTAGTACTGCACGATGGGCAGCAGCAGCGGCACGAAGATCAGGAAGATCGACACGCCGTCCAGGAACATGCCCACCGTGATGAGCAACAGGATCAGCAACGCCAGGATGCCGTATTCGCCCAGGCCCGAATCCACGATGGCGCGCGTCACCGGGTCGATGATGCCGAGCGTCGAGAGCGAGTACGCGAAGATGCCCGCGAGCGACACCACGAGCAGGATCACGGCCGAGAGCTCGCCCGATTCGCGCAGGATGACGAACAGGTCGCGCACCTTGATGGTCCGGTGCACGCACATGCCCACGAAGAGGCCGTAGAACACCGCCACCACCGCGGCTTCGGTCGGCGTGAACCAGCCCGCGCGCATGCCGCCCAGGATGAGCACCGGCGCCGCCAGGCCCCAGATCGCGTCGCGAAAGCTCTTCCAGAACGGCGGGCGCGGCAGCGTCGCTTCGAGCGCGCCCATCTTGTGCTGGCGGGCCAGCAGCACGGCCGGGATCATCAGCGCCAGGCCGGCCATCACGCCCGGAATCATGCCGGCCGCGAACAGCGCCGGCACCGAGGCGCCGGGCACCAGCACCGAGTAGACGATGAACGCGACCGAAGGCGGAATCAGGATGTCGGTGGCCGCCGCGGCACCCACCACGCTGGCCGAGAAGGCGGCCGGGTAGCCCGCGCGCGACATGGCGGCGATCATCACCGCGCCCACGGCGGCGGCATTGGCCGGTCCCGAGCCCGAGATGCCGCCGAGGAACATCGCCACCGCAATCGCCACCAGCGGCAGCATGCCGGGCCCGCGCCCGACGATCGCCACCGCAAAGTTCACGAGCCGCAGCGCCACGCCCGAGCGGTCGAAGATGGAGCCCACCAGCACGAACATCGGAATGGCCAGCAGCGGGTACTTGCCGAGGCCGGCATAGAAGTTCTGCGGCACGGCCAGCAGGCCGAACCACTGGGCGTCGCTGTTGGCCAGCGCGATGCAGGCGGCGCCGGCCAGGCCCAGCGCGGCGCCGATGGGCACGCCCACCAGCATCATCGCGACGAAGGCGACGAAGAGCAGGGTGGGGATCACGATGCGTCGCCCTTGCCGCTGCGGTTCTCGTTGCTGCCGCCGTATTCCTTGCGGCCGCGGCGGATCATCAGGCCCACGGCGCGCAGCGCGATGGCAAACGACACGATCGGCAGCCAGATCGAATACCACCACGCAGGCAGGCCGATGCCCGGCGTGGTCTCGTCGAAGCGGTAGTCGTCCCACACCATGCGGATGCTGAGCGCGCCGATCAGCGTGAACAGGATGGCGATCATGAGCGCGCCGAACTGCGCCAGCCGCTTGCGCCGCGCCATGGAGCCGCTCTCGGAAAAATATTCGATGCGGATGTGCCGGTCGCGCGCCACCGCGGCCGAGCCGGCCACCAGCGCCAGCATGATCATCAGGAAGACGGAGAACTCTTCCGTCCACGCGAACGAAGAGTCGGTGAAGTAGCGCACCAGCACGTTGGCGAAGGTGATGAGCGCCAGCGCGCCCATGATGATGACGGTGAGCCAGTCCTCGATGGCGAGCGGCACCCGGGTGGGCTCGTCGGCGGCTTCGATGTCTGGGGGGAGGGGGCTGGCGGCGTCCAGCATGGGGCCGGACTCGTTGGGAGTGGTCATCGAGGGGGAAGGGGGAAGCAGCCATGGATGGTAACGATCCATGTCCATCCGTTCATCGGGGTTTTCCTAAGCTGCGGCCCTGTTCCGCGCCCCTCCCGGCCCTCTCGAAGCGGGCTACTCGAGCTTGGCGCCCGAATCCTTGATCAGGCGCTCCCAGACCGGGCTCTCCTTCTTGTAGACGGCGGCAAAGGCCTCGGGCGAGCTCTCCTTCAGGTCGAAGCCCATCGCCGCCACGCGCGCCTGCACGTCGGGCTGGCGCGAGGCCCTGCCCACTTCCTCGGCGATGCGCTGCACGATCGGCTTGGGCGTGCCGGCCGGCATGGCAATGGCGAGCCAGCCGGCCACGCGGTAGGCCTCGTCGTCCAGGCCCTGCTCGGCCAGCGTGGGCACGTTGGCGAGCGTGGCCATGCGGCGCTCGCCGCTCACGCCGATGGCCTTGAGCTTGCCGGCCTCGATGTGGGGCTTGGCCACCAGCGCGCTCGCAAAGGCCATCTGGATCTGGCCGCCGATCAGGTCCTGCAGCATCGGCGCCTCTCCCTTGTAGGCGACGTGGTTCATCTCGGCCTTCTGCGTGAGGCTCATGTGCGCGCCGGCCAGGTGCGGGTAGGCGCCCACGCCGTACGAGCCGTAGGCCACCTTGCCCTTGTTGGCGGCCACGTACTTCAGCAGCTCGGGCCCGCTCTTCACCGGCACGCTGGGGTGCACCACCAGCACCAGCGGCGCGGTGGCGATCTGGTAGACCAGCGTGAGGTCGCGCTGCGTGTCGTAGGGCAGCTTCTGGTAGAGGAACTGGTTGGTGAGAAGCGAATTGCTCAGCGCCAGCACCAGGGTGTAGCCGTCGGCCGGCGCCTTGGCCACCGCATCGGTGCCGATGATGCCGGCGGCGCCCGGCTTGTTGTCGACGATGACCGGCTGGCCCAGGCCCGCCGCCATCTTCTCGCCCACCACGCGGGCCAGCACATCGGTGGCGCCGCCCGCGGCAAAAGGCACCACCATGCGGATCGGTTTGCTCGGATAGGCCTGCGCCCAGGCGGCCGTGGTGGTGGCCGCGAGCGCCAGCGAGGCAATGCCGCAGTGCAGGGCGCGGCGGGTGATTCCGCGGGTGGTAACGAAAGTTGCGCTCATGTCCGATGTCTCCGGCGGTCGTTGTTGTCTGTCGAAAAAAGAAACGGGCGCGCGGCTATTCGGCCAGGACCTGCGTCTTGAAGGGAAGCGCCTCGAGGGCCGTGCGGATCTGCGCCTGCAGCGGCGCCGCGAGCGCGCCTGCGGCCTCTGCATCGATGCGCACCTGCACCAGGTTTTCGCCCTCGCTGCGCACGCGCGGCCGGGCGGCCGGCGCTACGCCGAGCTCGCCGCAGACCCGCGCCACCGTGGCCGCCACCACGCGGCTCGCCGCCATGGCCCGAAGCTCGGGTTTGTAGATCTTGCCGACGTTGGTCATCGGCATGTGCTCGATGACGATCACCGACCGGGGCTTGGCGGGCGCCTCGTCGACGCGCGCGGCGGTGAAGACCAGCAGCTCGTCCTCGGTGGCCGAGGCGCCCGGCACCAGCGTCGCGAAGACCACCGGCAGCTCGCCCGCATACGCATCGGGCGCACCCACCGCGGCGCACAGCTGCACCGCGGGATGCGCACCCAGCGCATCCTCGATCACCTTGGGGTCGATGTTGTGGCCGCTGCGGATGATCAGGTCCTTCGAGCGGCCGCTGAGGTTGAGCCTGCCGTCGCCGTCGATCCAGCCCAGGTCGCCGGTGGCGAGCCAGCCGTCGGCGGTGAAGGCCTTGGCGTTGTCGGCCGGATCGACGAAGCCCGAGAACAGGTTGGGCGACTTGAACAGCACCATGCCCTGCTCGCCGCTCGGCAGGTCGCGGTTGCTGGCATTGCCGTTCTCGTCGAGCGCCACGATGCGCATCCGCATGTAGGGCAGCGGAAAACCGACGCAGCCCGCGGGCCCGTCCACGCCCGGCGGCGTGATGGTCGAGATGCCGGCCATCTCGGTCATGCCCAGGCTCTCGTGCACGTGCAGGCCGAACAGGCGCTCGAAGCGCGCGGCCAGTTCCGGCGAGAGCACGGCGGCGCCCGTGCGGCAGTAGCCGATCGACGAGATGTCGGCGCCGTTGAGCGGCACGTTCGCCAGCGCCGCCAGCACCGTGGGCACGGCCGAGAGCGAGGTCGGCCGGTATTTCTCGACCAGCTTCCAGTAGTTGGCCAGCACCTCCTTGTTGCGCAGCAGCGAGGTCGTCGGAATGATCACTTCCATGCCCGCCGAGAGCGAGGCCAGCGAGGCCGGCAGCACGCCCGCCACGTGGAACAGCGGATAGCCGTTGATCGAGATGCCCTGTTCGTTCATGCCCGCGACCTGCACGCTGGCCCAGGCCGTGAACACCTGCGCGCCGTGGCTGTGGCGCGCCAGCTTCGGGGCGCCGGTGGTGCCGCCGGTGTGGAAGTAGGCGGCGATGTCGGTGGGCGCGATGTCGCGGCCGCTCACGAGGCGGTCGCTGGGTTGCGCGGCGCGCAGCGCGTCGAAGTCGGCCACGCCTCCAGGCAGGGCGCCGGCTGCGCCCGGTGCCTCGTCGTGCGGCGCCACGCGCAGCACGGTGGTGAGCGTGGGCACCTGGCCGCGCAGGCGCATCGCCTTCGACCACATGCCCGATTCGCTGTCCGAGCCGTAGGCAATCAGTACCTTGGCCCGGCCGGCGGTCATCAGCGCCACCAGCTTCTCGTCGGTCAGCAGTGGATTGAGCGGCTGCACGATGCCCGCCGCCTCGCCGCCCCAGAGCGCGAGGTGGTATTCGAGGCAGCCCGGCAGCAGCACCGCCACCGCGTCCTGCGGGCCCACGCCCAAGGCGTGCAGCATGTTCGCGGTCTGGTGGATGCGCGCCAGCAGTTCGGCGTACGACCAGCGGATCGGCGCGTCGGCCGGGTTGCCGGTGCGCAGGAAGGTCAGCGCGGTCTTGCCGCCGAAGGCCGCGCCCGCGTTGCGGAAGATCTCGTACGTGCTGCGAACCGTCAGCGCTTCTTCGAGTGGCGTCTCTTCGAGCTTGCGGATGTCGGCAAGGCTGCGGACCGGCAACAGGGGGCGGAACGGCGCACCGCTCGCATGGATCTTCTTGTCGCTGCCTGTCATGTCGTCTCCTGGATGTTGTCTTGCCGGCCGCGCGCGAAGCGCTGTTTTACTGGTTCGTGATCTTGTTGTCGCGAATGACCTTGCCCCAGCGCTCGAAGTCCTGGCGCATGCGCGCGCCGGTCTGCTCGCCCGTGCGGTAGGCCGCGAAGGAGCCGACGCTCTCGAGCTTGTCCTGCACTTCCTTGTCGGCGAGCGCGGTCTTCAGCTCGGCGCTCATGCGTTCGACCACGTCCTTGGGCGTGCCCGCCGGTGCCAGCAGGCCACCCCACGAGGTCGCATCGAAGCCCGGGAAGCCCTGCTCGGCGACGGTCTTCACGTCGGGCAGCAGGCTCACGCGCTTGCCCGAGCCGACCGCGATGGCGCGCAGCGTGCCCGAGCGGATGTGCGGCATCACCGCCACCAGGTCCGAGAACATCGCAGGCACCTGCCCGCCGATCAGGTCGGTCACGGCCGGCGCGCTGCCGCGGTAGGGCACGTGCTGCATCTCGAACTTGCCGATGTTCTTGAGCTGCTCGGTCGTCAGGTGGCCGAAGCTGCCCGCGCCGGCGGTCGTGTAGTTGAGCTTGCCGCCCTCGGCCTTGGCCTTGGCGATCAGGTCTTGCAGGCCGTTCACGCCGGGCAGTGCCTTCGGGTTCACCACCATCACGATCGGCAGGTCGTACACCGTGCCCACGGGCGTGAAGCTCTTGAAGATGTCGTAGGGCGTCTGGCCGTACAGGTGCGCGGCCAGCAGCGTGGGCGTGGCCAGCATCACGAAGGTGTAGCCGTCGGGAGCGGACTTGGCGGCCACCGCCGCGCCGATGGTGCCCGAGGCGCCGCTGCGGTTGTCGACGAGGATGTTCTGCTTCAGGCCCTGCGACATCTTCTGCGCCACGATGCGCGTCGCGACGTCGGTCGGGCCGCCGGGCGGAAAGGGCACGACGAAGGTGATCGGCTTGGCCGGCCAGGCCTGCGCGAAGGCGGCACCGGCCACGAGCGGAAGGGCCAGGGCAAGGAGCGCGCGGCGTGCGGGATTGCGAAGGGAGCGGGGAGAAGGAAATGCCATGGACTTGTTCAAGAGATCGGGAGATGGGCGCGCCTTCAGACGACGCCGTTCGTTTTCAGTTGCGCCAGCCTGTCGTCCGACAGGCCGAGCAGGGACTGCAGCACCTCGTGCGTGCCTTCGCCCAGTTGCGGCGGTGCGCTGCGCACGGGCAGGCGTTCGCCGTCGAAGCGGTAGGGCGGCGCCAGCACGTTGACCTTGCCGGCCACCGGATGCGGCTGCTCGGTGACCAGGCCGGCATCGGCCGCGCGCCTGGAGTTGAGTGCCTCGAGCAGGCCCAGCACTTCGCCGCAGGGAATGCCCGAGGCGCTGAGCCTGGCCAGCAGGTCGGCGCGCTGGCGCTTGGCCAGCTCGGCGTGCAGCTCGGGCAGCAGAACCGCGCGGTTCGCCGAGCGCAGGATGTTGGTCTTGAAGCGCTCGTCGGCCGCAAGGTCGGGCCGCTCGATCACCTCGGTGCAGAAGCGCGCGAACTGCGCGTTGTTGCCCACCGTGATGACGAGCGGGCCGTCGGCCGCGTCGAACACGCCGTAGGGCACGATCGACGGATGCGAGTTGCCGTAGCGCGGCGGGTCCTCGCCCATCAGCAGCGCCTCGAGGCCGTAGTAGGCCGTGATCATCAGGCCGCAGTCGAACAGCGCCATTTCGACGTGCCGGCCCTTGCCGGTCTTCTCGCGCTGGTAGAGCGCCGCGAGCACGGCCTGCGCCGAGTACATGCCGGTGAACAGGTCGACCATGGCCACGCCGAACTTCAGCGGCGGCTGGCTGGCTTCGCCGTTGAGCGCCATCAGGCCGGCCTCGCCCTGCACCACGAGGTCGTAGCCGGGGCGCGCGGCCTCGGGGCCGGTGCGGTCGTAGCCCGAGATCGAGCAGTAGATGAGCCCCGGCTGCTCCTTGCTCAGCTGCTCGTAGCCGAGGCCCAGCTTGTCGATGCCGCCGAACTTGAAGTTCTGGATCACCACGTCGCACTGCTTCGCGAGGTCGCGCGCGATCTGCTGGCCCTCGGGCGTCTGCAGGTCGAGCGTGACCGAGCGCTTGTTGCGGTTCACGCTGTTGAAGTAGGCGGTCTCGGTCTTGCCGACGCGCAGGCCCCAGTCGCGCGTGTCGTCGCCGCGGCCCGGGTGCTCGACCTTGATGACTTCGGCGCCCATGTCGGCCAGCACCATGCCGCACCAGGGGCCGGCGAGGATGCGGGACAGATCGAGGACGCGAACGCCGGCCAGCGGCAGCGAGGAATTCAGCATGGGCATGAGAGCAACTCCCTTGAAACGAGAAAGCCCCGCGGCGTCGAGGCGTGAAGGTGGGTTCGTGCGGCCGGCGTCAGGGCGCGTCCTGATTCTTGCGGCGCAGCGCGGCGAAATCTGCGCGGCGCTTGCCGAGGAAGGCACCGATGCCTTCGGCGGCTTCGGCGTCGGCCTGCGACTCGACCATGTACACGGCCTCGGCTTCGAGCTGTTCCTCGAGCGTGGCGCGGTGCGCCTGGCGGCACAGCGCCTTGATGCGTGCGCTCGCGCGCTGCGGACCGTCGGCCACCTTGGCCGCGAGCGCGATGGCCTCGGCCAGCGCGGCGCCCTTGTCGGTCAGCCGGTTGACCGCGCCCAGCGCATGCAGGCGCTCGGCCGGCATGCGGTCGCCGGTCAGGCACATCTCGGTCAGCACCTGGCGCGAGACGAACTCCGCGAGGAAGGCCGTGGCGCCGCCGTCGGGCGTGAGGCCGACCTTGACGTAGGCGACCGTGTAGAACGCGTCGCGCGCCGACACCAGCATGTCGCAGGCCAGCGCCATCGACAGGCCCGCGCCCGCCGCGCCGCCTTCGACGGCCGCGATGACCGGCTTGCCGAAATCGCGGATGTCGCGGATCAGGTCGTGCAGGCCTTCGAGCTTTTCGCGCCGTTCCGAGGCGGGCAGCTCGCGGCGCTTGGCCAAAAGGTTGAGGTCGCCGCCGGAGCAGAAGAAATCGCCCGCGCCGGTGAACACGACGGCGCCGACTTCGGGGTCGTTCGCCGCATCGGCGAGCGCGGCGCTCAGCTCCGCATACAGCGTCGGCGTGATCGCGTTGCGCGCGCCGGTGTTGCTGTTGGTCAGGATGCGGACGGCGCCTTGCTGCGAGATCAGGACGGTCTTTTCATCGCTCATTGCACAGCCTCCTGGCCCAGCGCGATGTAGCGCTGCAGGTGGTGGTCTTCGTCGCCCAGCTGGTGGTCGATCATCACGAGGCGCTTGGCGTAGTGCGGCAGCGGCAGCTCCCAGGTCATGCCGATGCCGCCGTGCATCTGGATGCTCTCTTGCGCCACCAGCGCGCCGATGCGGCCGATGCTGAACTTGGCAGCCGACAGCGCACGCTCGCGCGCCACGCGGTCGGTGCCGTCGATGGCGGCCGCGGCGTTGATCACGGCCGAGCGGGCCTGTTCGATCTCGAGCAGCAGGTCGGCCATGCGGTGCTGCAGCGCCTGGAAGCTGCCGATCAGCGTGCCGAACTGCTTGCGCGTGCGCAGGTAGTCGAGCGTGGCGGTCTTGGCGGCTTCCATCGCGCCCAGTGCTTCGGCGCAGAGCGCGAGCACGCCGCGGCCGATGGCGCGCTCGAGCGTTGCATGGCCCTGGCCTTCGGTGCCCAGCAGCGCGTCGACGCCGGGCTTCACACCGTCGAGCGTGAGTTCGGCGACACGGCCACCGTCGATGGCGGGGCAGCCGCGCACCGAAAGGCCTGCGGTCTTGGCGGGCACGAGGAACAGCGAGATGCCGGCTTCGTCGTCGACGCCGCCCGAGGTGCGGGCCGAAACCAGGAACAGGTCGGCCTGCTCGCCTTGCGGCACCACGGCCTTGGCGCCCTTGAGTACCCAGCCGCCGCCGCTGCGCTCGGCACGGGTCGAGACACGCGTGCGTTCGTAGTGCGTGTCGGCCTCGTCGTGCGCGAAGGCCGCGACGGTCACGCCGTTGATGATGTCGCCGAGCTTTTGCTTCTGCGCATCGCTGCCGGCGGCGCTGAGCGCCTCGCCGACCATCACCGCGCCCAGCAGCGGCTCGACCACGAGCCCGCGACCCAGTGCCTCGAAGACCACGGCGACATCGAAGCCGCCGCCGCCGAAGCCGCCATCGGCCTCGCTGAACAGCGCGCCGATCACGCCGAGCTCGGCGAACTGTTGAAAGATTTCCTTGCTGAATCCGTGCGCGGACTTTGCGATGCGGTCACGCGCATCGAAGGCGTACTGCTCGGCGATGAAGCGGTTCAGGCTGTCGGCGAGCATGCGCCGGTCTTCGGTGTGTTCGAAGTTCATGTGCGTGTCTCCTTTACAGCCCGAGGATCATCTTGGAGATGATGTTCTTCTGGATTTCGTTCGAGCCGCCGAAGATCGACAGCTTGCGGTTGTTGAAGTAGCGCGCGGCGGCGGCCGATGCGTAGGGCGGGCCGAAGGTCTCTCCGTCGAAGCCGTCGTGCAGTGCTTCCTCGACGAAAGGCCGCCCGTAGACGCCCATCGCACGGCGCGCCAGCGAAGAGATCTCCTGGCGGATCTCGGTGCCACGGATCTTCAGCATCGAACTTTCCGCACCCGGCACGCCGCCGCCGGCCACCGCGGCGATCACGCGCAGGTTGGTGGTCTTCATGTTTTCCAGGTCGATCTCGACACGCGCCATGCGCGCAGCGAACGCCGGGTCTTCGGCCAGCGGCTTGCCGTTCTTCGTCTGCGCCGCCGCAATGCCCTTGAGCTGTTCCAGCGCCGCCACCGAGAAGCCCACGCCCGCGATGTTGGTGCGCTCGTAGGTCAGCAGGTACTTGGCGCAGGTCCAGCCCTTGTTCTCTTCGCCCACGAGGTTCTCGGCCGGCACGCGCACGTCGGAGAAGAACACTTCGTTCACTTCATGCTCGCCGTCGAGCGTGATGATCGGCCGCACTTCGACGCCGGGCGAGCGCATGTCGATCAGCAGGAAGCTGATGCCTTCCTGCTTCTTCGCCTCGCGGTTGGTGCGCACCAGGCAGAAGATCATGTTGGCGTGCTGGCCCAGCGTGGTCCAGGTCTTCTGGCCGTTCACGATGTAGTGGTCGCCCTGCGCGTCGATGCCGCGCACGGCCGAGGTCTTCACCGCGGCCAGGTCGGAGCCCGCGCCGGGTTCCGAATAGCCCTGGCACCACCAGTCGGCGCCGTTCAGGATGCGCGGCAGCCAGTGGCGCTTTTGCGCCTCGTTGCCGTACTTGATGAGCACCGGCCCCAGCATGTTCACGCCGAAGGGCACGATGCGCGGCGCGAAGGCCAGCGCGCATTCGTGTTCGAAGATGAACTTCTCCACCGCCGTCCAGCCCGGGCCGCCGTACTGCTCGGGCCAGTGGTTGGCGAGCCAGCCGCGCTCGTTGAGGATGGCGTGCCATTCCTCCATGTCGGCCTTGGCGAGGATCTTGCCGCCGCTGACCTTCGCCGAGAGGCGCGCGGGCAGCTTGTCGGCGAGGAAGGCGCGCACTTCCGCGCGGAAGGCTTCTTCTTCGAGGGTGAAGTTCAGGTCCATGGCGTTCCAATCAGTTGGGGACAGAGCAAAAATTGCTGCGCAATTTCTTGGTCTGTCCCGCAAGGTTTTTTCAATAGATTTCGAACAGGCCCGCCGCGCCCATGCCGCCGGCAATGCACATCGTGACTACCGCGTACTTCGCGCCGCGGCGCTTGCCTTCGATCAGCACGTGGCCCGTGAGGCGCGCGCCGGTCATGCCGAAGGGGTGGCCGATGGAGATCGCGCCGCCGTTCACGTTGAGAAGCTCCGATGGAATGCCCAGCTTGTCCTGGCAATAGATCGACTGCGAGGCGAAGGCTTCGTTGAGTTCCCAGAGGCCAATGTCCTCGACCTTGAGGCCATGCCGCGCGAGCAGCTTGGGCACGGCGAAGACCGGGCCGATGCCCATCTCGTCGGGCTCGCAGCCGGCCACCGCGAGGCCGCGGAAGGCGCCCAGCGGCTTGAGGTTGGCGCGCTGCGCGTCCTTCGCTTCCATCAGCACGCAGGCCGAGGCGCCATCGGACAGTTGCGAGGCGTTGCCGGCGGTGATGAACTTGTCGTCGCCCATCACCGGCTTCAGCTTGGCGAGCGCGTCGTAGGTGGTGCCGCGGCGGTTGCAGTTGTCTTCCGTGGCGGTGACTTCGCGGTAGCTGACTTCCTTCGTCTCCTTGTCGGTCACGGCCATGGTGGTGGTGCAGGCCACGATCTCGTCCCTGTAGCGCCCGGCCAGCTGGGCCTCTTCGGTGCGGCGCTGGCTCTCGGCCGAGAAGCGGTCCTGCGCCTCGCGGCTGATGTTGTAGCGCTGGGCCACGATGTCGGCGGTCTCGATCATCGCCATGTAGAGCGCAGGCTTGTGCTCGACGATCCACGGGTCCATGCCGCTGTCGCCGGCATCGGTGGCGCTGCGGCTGCGGATCTGCGAGATGCTCTCGACGCCGCCCGCGATCATGGCCGGCGCGCCGTCCACCACGATGCGGCCCGCGGCCATGGCGATGGCCTGCAGGCCCGAGGCACAGAAGCGGTTGACCGTCGTTCCGGCGATGCTGATCGGCAGGCCCGCGCGGATGATGCTCTGGCGCGCGATGTTGCGCCCGGTCGTGCCTTCGGGGTAGCCGCAGCCGAGGATGGCGTCCTCGATCAGCGCGGGGTCCAGGCCCGAGCGCTCGACCGCGGCCTTGACCGCAAAGGCCGCCAGCGTGGGCCCCGGGGTGATGTTGAACTCGCCGCGGTGCGCCTTGGTGAGCGGGGTGCGGGCGGTGGAAACGATGACGGCTTCGCGCATGGGAGTTCTCCTTATTCGGATTGATTGAGGCTGGCGAAATCGGCACCGCGCTCGACCAGCTCCACCAGGAGCGGCGAGGGCTTCCAGAAGATCGGGTCCTCCTTCGCGAACTCGCGGATGTCGGCCAGCACCTTCGGCAGGCCCACGGTGTCGGCGTACTTCATCGGGCCGCCGCGGTGCCGCGGAAAGCCGTAGCCATAGAGAAAGGTCACGTCCACGTCGAGCGGGCGCAGTGCGATGCGCTGGAGCACGACGTTGGCGCCCTCGTTGATCATCGCGGCCATGTAGCGGCGCACGATTTCTTCCTCGGTGAAGGTGCGCGGCGTGATGCCTGCGCGCTCGCGCTCGGCGTCGATGATGGCCAGCACCTCGGGGTCGGGCTGGCCGGTGCGCGCGCCTTCGGGGTACAGGTAGAAGCCGCGCTGCGTCTTCTGGCCGAACCAGCCGCGCTCGCAGATGCGGTCGGCCACCTGCACGTAGCGCGCCTGCGGGTCGCGCGTGGCGGCCTTGCGCTTGCGCGTGGCCCAGCCGATGTCGCCACCGGCCAGGTCGGACACCTGGAACGGCCCCATCGGATAGCCGAAGTTGCGCACGGCCTCGTCGATCTGGTACGGAGACGCGCCGTCTTCCATCATGTGGTCGGCGGCCTGGCGGTACACCGCGAGGATGCGGTTGCCGATGAAGCCGTCGCACACGCCCGCGCGCACCGGCACCTTCTTGAGCTTCTTCGCGAGCTCGAAGCCGGTCGCGACCACGTCGGCGCTGACCTTGTCGGGCACCACGATCTCGAGCAGCTTCATGATGTTGGCCGGCGAGAAGAAGTGCAGGCCCACCACGTCCTGCGGACGCGAGATGCTGGCGGCGATCTCGTCGATGTCGAGGTACGAGGTGTTGGTGGCGAGCACCGCGCCGCGCTTGCACACGCGGTCGAGCTCGGCGAACACGGCCTTCTTGACGCCCATGTCCTCGAACACGGCTTCGACCACGATGTCGACCTGTGCGAGCGCGTCATAAGACGTGGAACCCGAGAAGCGCGCCATCACCGCGGCCTTGGCTTCGGGCGTCATGCGGCCCTTCTTGATCAGGCCGTCGTACACCTTCTCGACGTGCTGGCGGCCGCGCGCGAGGCTGGGCTCGTCGCGCTCGATCATGGTCACGGGCAGGCCCGCGTCGAGCATCGCCACCGCGATGCCCGCGCCCATGGTGCCGCCGCCGACGATGCCGGCCGATTCGAGCGCACGCGGCGCGGCGGACCGGGTCTCGGGCGCCTTCAGCACTTCGCGCTCGGCGAAGAAGGCGTGGATCAGGCCGGCGCGCTGCGGGCTGTCGATGCATTGCAGGAACAGCTTGCGCTCCAGCGCCATGCCTTCGTCGAAAGGCAGCGTGAGCGCGGCTTCGACGGCTTCGATGATCTTCATCGGCGAGAACAGGCCGCGGCTTTTCTTCGCGGTTTCGGTGCGCGCGGCTTCGAGGGCGGCGCGGCTGGCTTCCTTGTCGGCCAGGCCGCCAGCCTCGCGCGTGCGGCGCACCGGCGCCTTGGCGGCCACCAGTTCCTGCGCGTAGGCGAGGCCTTCGGCGCGCGCGTCGGCGTCGTTGCCGAGCCGGTCCACCAGGCCGAGCGACAGCGCTTCCTTCGCGCCCGCATGGCGGCCGCTGAGCATCAGTTCGAGCGCGGGCTGCACGCCGATCAGGCGCGGTGCGCGCTGCGTGCCGCCCGAACCGGGCAAGAGGCCGAGCTGCACTTCGGGCAGGCCGAGCCTGGCGGTGGGCGAGGCGAGGCGGTAGTGCGCCGACAGCGCCACTTCGAGCCCGCCGCCGAGCGCGGCGCCATGGATGGCGGCGACCACCGGCTTGCTGCAGTTCTCGATCTTCAGGCACACCTCGGGCAGCGACGGCGGCTGCGGCGTCTTGCCGAATTCGCGGATATCGGCTCCGGCGATGAAGTTGCGGCCCGCACCGACGATCAGCACCGCGGCAGCCGCGCTGTCGGCCTCGGCCGCGTCGATGGCGGCCACGAGGCCGCGGCGCACATCCACGCCCAGGGCATTGACGGGCGGGTTGTCGATGGTCACCACGAACACGTCGCCAAGACGCTCGAAGGTGACGGGACCGGAAGACGTGGAAGGGCTGGAGGGTGTGGTGGCCATGTGCTTTGTCTCTTGCGTGGCGAGCCCTGCAAACGCGAGGGGCCCGAGGCTCTGGGGGGTGAACCCCGCATTCTTGGCCCGCGCCGGTGCTTTGACAATTGCATAGATCATTGACAGACTGTCAAAGAATTTTTGACACAATCGGGGGCATGGACCTCCAATCGCTGACCCTGCTGGTGGAAATCCTTGACGCCGGCAACCTGAGCGCGGCGGCCCGCCGGCTCAAGATGAGCCGCGCCAACGTCAGCTACCACCTGAACCAGCTGGAGCGCTCGGTCGGCGCGCAGCTGGTGCGGCGTACCACCCGCCGCGCCGAACCGACCGAGATCGGCCTGCGCCTGTACCAGCACGGCGTGGCCATCCAGAGCGAGCTTCTGGCCGCGAAGGAATCGGTCACCACGCTGGGCCAGGGGCTGCAGGGCCGCGTGCGCCTGAGCGTGCCCAGCGGCTACGGCCAGCTGGTGATGGCCGGCTGGCTGATCGACTTCAAGCGGCAATACCCCGGCATCGTGCTCGACGTGGTGTTCGAGAACCGCATCGAGGACCTGTTGCGCGACGAGGTCGACATTGCCATTCGCGTGGTGCCCGAGCCGCCGCAGAACCTGGTGGCGCGCGAGATGGGGCCGGTGCGCTACGTGGCCTGCGCGTCAAGCGGCTATGCAGAGAAGCACCCGCTGCCGGTGCAGCTCGACGAACTGCAGGGCGCACCGGTGGTCACCGCCGCCGTCATCGGCCGGCAACTGCGCGTGTCGGCCTACCAGGGCCAGAATCTGGGAGAGGTGCGGCGCGAGGTGATCCTGGAGCCGACGCTGATCTCGGAGAACTTCCTGTTCCTGCGCCAGGCCATCCTCGCGGGCCTGGGCATCGGCCTCGTGCCCGACTACGTGGTGCAGGAGGACGTGCGCAAGGGCGACGTGGTGACCACGCTCGACGACTGGCGCCTCAGCATCTTCGGCACACAGATGTTCATGCTCTACATGCCCAACCGGCAGCACACGCGGGCGATCCGCACCTTCATCGATTTCATCCTGGAGCGGGTGCGGGCGCCCGGCGCGGAGCCGGAGGATCAGTCGCAGCGGTAGCTGACTTCGCCGGCCGGCGCGCCGGCTGCCGCCTTCGGGTCGAGAAAGCGCATCGGCGCACCGAAGTTGCGGCAGTAGGCTTCGGCCTCCTGCACGGTGGGCGACTTGAATACACCGTCGCCGAGCCAGCTGACGCGCGGTGCGGGGCCCGATGCGCATGCTGCGACAAGAAGAGCGGCCGGAACGAGGAGGCAGAGGGTGAGGGGGCGTCGCATCGGGAAGCGCAGGCTGCGCAGGTGAGAGAGAAAAAGAGGGAGCCCGCGACTGTAGCGCCTGAGCCTGTTCTCGCGAACCGCACGTGGGCCGGGTGACCATCGGCCATCGGCATGTTTTCTGCTGTACTTCGCCGCATGAACGATGCTGCTCCCCCCGCCCCGGTTCCGCTCGCGGTGCAACCGCTGACGCCAGAGGCTTTCGCGCCCTACGGAACGGTACTGGCCGCGCCCGCCGGCACGGGCCGTCCGATCAATGGCGGCAATGCCGAACGCTTCGATCTCGTCGGCGACCTGCAGCTCGGCGCGCAGGGCGGCCGGCCGATGCTCGCGCTGTTCCGCGCGCAGGCGCGGCGTTTTCCGCATGAGGTCGCGGAGATGGAGCGCCACGCGCTCGGCAGCCAGACTTTCGTGCCTTTGGGAGAAAGGCGCTTCGTCATCGTCGTGGCGCCGGCCGGCGAGGCGCCCGCGGCCGGCGCGCTCGCTGCGTTCGTCACCGACGGGCTGCAGGGCGTGACGCTCGCGCCCGGCACCTGGCACCACGCGCTGCTCGCGGTGGATCCGGGCGACTTCGTGGTGGTGGAGCGCGGCGGCGACGCAGTCGATTGCGATACCTGCGCGCTGGAAGCGCCCATGATCGTCAACTGGCGCGGCTAGGCGCGCTTGCCGGCCGGCTTCTTCTTCAGGCTTTGCGCGACCAGAACGGATTCCCTTGCCAAGGCCGCCAACGCCTCATGGTCTTCGATGATATCGATGGGAACTTCGAAGTACTTCCTGACCTGGACGCGCCGCGCCTTCGTGTCGTAGGCAAAGCACTTGCTGCCCAGCTCCTCGTACTTGGGCCGCGTGTTCTTGTCCACGACGAAGTACACGGTGCTGCCCATGATCATCGCGAACTGCGTGGCATCGGCCGACAGCCCCGTGCCACCGAAGAAGCGGGTCCTGGCGATGCGCGGGATTGCGGAGAGCCGGTCCACGATGAAATCGACGAACTGCGACGAGGCTTCCGACATGATGTGCTGGCGTCAGGCGCCGGATGGAAAGAACGCAGTGTCGCCGACTCCAGCGAAGCCGCGCCGCGTCCGTGACGATCGCCCGCTGCAGCGATTGAGCCGGGCACCGGCCCGGCGGCTCACGCCCAGACCGCGTCGACCGGGCGGCGCAGCGAGCGGGGCGTTTCCGGCCCCCGGCCGAAGCGCACGACCAGATCGGGCCTTCCGCTCGCAATGCCCAGTGACTCGGCGAACCGCGGCCTGAGGCGCGAGACCTCCACCGGCTGGTTCAGGTGCGCGGTCCGGACGCCGAGCGCGGTGGCCTGCAGCGCGAAGCGCTCGAAGGCACGGCCCGCCTCGAGCCAATGGCGCTTGTCGTCCGCCTCCGAAACGAAGACCGCGATGCCCGCCGAACTCCGGATGTGCCGCGCGTACTTGTCGTTCTCGGCCTTCTCCGTGAAGAAGAGGTCGAACGCCCGCGGGCCCAGCCAGCCGGGCATCGCGGGGTTGCCGGATGATTTCGCGAACAGGCCGTCTCCGGTGTCCACCGCTTGCGCGCCGTTGAAGCGGATCCACGCCTTCAGTTCCCGCACGAAGGCCGGGTCGCGCATCTGGGCGGTGTTGCACTGGACCACGTAGTCGAGCACGCTCTCCAGCGCCTGCTGGCCGGTGAGCAGCAGAACCCGCACGCCGTTGCCGGTGCCTGCGATCTCGAGGGTCTTCAGTTCCTCGTTCGAAAGCGGCCGGCCGTCGAACTCGGCGCGGGTCGATTGCCGGCGCGTGATCGCCTGGAACAGCGCGGAGTCGACGGGCTTCGCGGGCTCGAGCGCGATGTCCAGCGCCTCCTGCGGGCCGTCCCGGAACGAGGCATCGCCGCGAAAGCCCATCGCCGCCGCGGCCTGCACGAGGTTCTCGGCGGCGCAGCCGAGGCTGACGAACAGATGGTGGTCGTCGGGATCGACGACCGGACAGCGCCGGCCGAAGTCGGGCCGGATCGAGATGGATTTCTCGTCGCCGCCGAACTTCCAGCACTGCGTGTTGTGGCTCGATGGCGCCAGGGTCGCATGGCGCACCAGTTCCTGCACCAGGCCCGAGGGGCCGGGCGTACCGTCGGGGGCACGGCGCCAGAGCGCCTGCACGGCCTGTTCGTAGGCCTGGTTGTCCCTGCGCAAGGCATGGAACGAAAGCACGCCGCCCGCGCCTGCGGCTGCGGCTGCGATCGTGGCAGCGGTGATGAGTCGCCTTCTGTTCATCACCGGATTGGAACCGGCCTCAGATGGCGATAGCTTGCGCCAGCGCAATCAATGAACGATCAGAACCCGCCGGCCCGAGCAGCGAGATGCCGAGCGGCGCCTCCTCGCGCTGCGCGAGCGGCATCGACAGTTGCGGAAAGCCGCTGAGGCCCGCGATGCACAGCATCTGGATCGCGCGGTTGCGGTAGTCCTCCAGGCCGGCTTCGCCCTCGCTGCGCAGCGGCGCGATGTCGGGCATGGTCGGCATCAGCAGCACGCCGTCGCTGCCGAGCAGTTCGGCAAGGTGGCTGCGGAAGGCGGTGCGGAAGGCGCGGCCGGCAACGATCTGCGCATCGGTCACGTCGCGCGACCAGGCAAAGCGCTCGGCCACGCCCGGGCCCAGCGGCGGCGCGTAGCGCTCGATCAGCGGACCGTCGGTGAGCCAGGCCTCGTGTGCCTGCACGTAGCGGAAGTTCCAGTACATCGCATCGAACGAGTCGAGCGCCACGTCGATGCCCTGCGCATCGCCGAGCACGCCCTGCACACGCGCCGTGGCATCCGCCAGCGCGGCGGCCGCGGCCGGCACGGCCAGCGACCACACGTCCTCGGGACGCAGCAGCCGCACGCGTGCGGGCAGCGCGGCCGTGTCGGCGCCCAGCAGCACGTCGGCGACGCGCGCGAAGGTTCCGATGTCGCGTGCGAACCAGCCGCAGGTGTCGAGGCTGGGCGCGAGGTCCAGCGCGCCTTCGAGGCTCACGCGGCCGTGCGTGGGGCGCAGGCCGTACAGGCCGCAGTGGTTGGCCGGCGCGCGCACCGAGCCGCCGGTGTCGGTGCCGAGCGCGAAGTCGCACAGGCCCGATGACACGGCCGAGGCCGATCCGGACGACGATCCGCCGGTGATGCGGTCCTTCGCGGCGCCGTTGATCGGCGCGCCGAAGTGCGCGTTGTTGCCGTTCATCGAGAACGCGAGTTCGTCGGTCACGGTCTTGCCCACGAAGCGCGCGCCTGCATCGAGCAGCTTCTGCACGGTGGGCGCGGTGCGGGTCTTGATGCCCGACATCGCGAGCACGATCGGGCTGCCGCCGCCGGTGGGATAGCCGGCCACGTCGAACAGGTCTTTCGCTGCAAAGCTCAGGTCGGCCAGCGGACCGGTGGGCGCATGCGGCACCGGCGCGTCGGGATAGGGAACGAAGGCGTGGGCGGGGTCGTGCAGGGGCATGGCGTCTTGTCGTGTGTGTACAGGTGCGGGTCAGGCGATCAGCGTGGGTGCGATGGCGGCGGCAGCATCGGTATGGATGCAGCGCGCGCGGTGGTTCGGCGCGAGCTCGACCACCGGCGGCTGCGCGGCGCGGCAGGCATCGGTGGCGAGCGCGCAGCGTTCGGCAAAGGCACAGCCGGGCGGCAGCGCCGAGAGATCGGGAGGCGCGCCGCCGATGGTCTCGAGCCGTGCGCCGCGCGCCAGCGCGCCGTGTGCACGGCTCTTGAGCAGCGCAATGGTGTAGGGGTGGCGCGGCGAGCGGATCAGCTCGCGCGCCGTGCCTTCCTCGACGATGCGGCCCGCATACATCACGGCGATGCGGTCGGCCACCTCGACCGCGGCGCCGATGTCGTGCGTGACGAAGATCACCGACAGGCCCAGGTCGCGCTGCAGTTCGCGCAGCAGCAGCAGGATCTGGATCTGCACCGTGGCGTCGAGCGCGGTGGTCGGCTCGTCGGCCAGCAGCAGCTGAGGCCGGCAGGCCAGCGCCAGCGCGATCATCGCGCGCTGCCGCATGCCGCCCGACATCTCGTGCGGGTAGGCCGCCAGGCGCCGCTCGGGACTCGGGATGCGCACGCGCTCGAACAGCGCGAGCGCACGCTGCTGCGCCTCGGCTGCCGTGACCTTTCTGTCATGCCGGCGGATCGACTCGACGATCTGCGCGCCGACCGAATACACCGGATCGAGCGCGAGCAGAGGCTCCTGGAAGATCATCGAGGCGACCTTGCCGCGGAAGTCGTCGAGCTCGCGCGCGGGCATCGCGAGCACGTCGCGCCCGGCCACCTGCACCTGCCCGCCGATGCGCGTGCGGCGCTCGGGATGCAGGCGCAGCAGCGTGCGCATGGTCACGCTCTTGCCGGAGCCCGATTCGCCGATCAGCGCCACCACCTCGCCGCGCTGCACGTCCAGGCTCACGCCGCTGACCGCGTGCACGGGCTTGCGGCCGCCGCTGAAGGTGACGCTGAGGTCGCGCAGGCGGACCATCGGCTCGGAGGGAGAAGAAGTCGGGTTGTTCATCGTCGTCATGCGTTCACGCCGTCCTGGCCAGCGGCACGGCCATCGGGTGTCCGCTGCCGGCCTCGTGGACCAGGCAGCTCGCCGCATGCCGCGCGCCGGTGGCAATGGGCTCGGGCACCACCTGGCTGCACACCGGTGCGGCCAGCGCGCAGCGCGGATGGAAGCGGCAGCCCGTGGGCGGATTGATCGGGTTCGGCGGGTCGCCGGCCAGCGCCGCTTCCTCGGTGCGGTGGTCGGGGTCCATCGAGGGCATCGACGAGAGCAGCGCGCGGGTGTAGGGATGCGCCGGCGCGTCGTAGAGCGCGTCGGCGGGCCCGATCTCGGCCACCTGGCCCAGGTACATGACCATCACGCGGTCGCTCACGTAGCGCACCACGTTGAGGTCGTGGCTGATGAAGAGATAGGTCAGGCCGAACTCGGCCTTGAGGTCGAGCAGCAGGTTGATGACCTGCGCTTCCACCGACTTGTCGAGCGCCGACACGGCCTCGTCGAGAATCACCATGCGCGGCTGCAGCGCGAGCGCGCGCGCGATGTTGACGCGCTGGCGCTGGCCGCCCGACAGCTCGTGCGGATAGCGTTCGGCAAAGCGCTGCGGCTCGAGCCCGACGCGCGCGAGCAGGTCGCGCGCACGCGCCACGGCCTCGCGCCGGCCGACGCCGTGCACCTGCGGGCCGAAGGCGACCGAGTCCTCGATCGTGAGGCGCGGGTTGAGCGAGGCGTAGCTGTCCTGGAACACCATCTGCACCTGGCGCCGAAACTCCTTGAGCGGCAGCTCGCGCCCGCCGACCTCGCGGCCGTCGAACACCACTTCGCCCCGCGTTGGTGCAATCAGCTGCATCAGCAGCCGCGCGGTGGTCGACTTGCCGCAGCCCGATTCGCCGACGACGCCGAGCGTCTCGCCCTTGAGCACTTCGAAATCGACGCCGTCGACCGCGCGCACCATGCCGCCGCCGCGGCCCAGAGGGTCCTTCTTGAGCGGGAAGTGCTTGACCAGCCCGGTGATGGTGAGCAGCGGTTGTGCGGGGCCGCCGATGTCTTTCAGTGCGTCCATGCTGTCATGCTCCTCTGTGGCTTTTGTTCTGGGCGCTGTTGTTTCAGGGCGCGTGCACAGGCCACCGGGTACGCCCCTCCGCGAATGTCCCCCGGCCTGCGGCCTCCTCCTTGATTTCGCTGCGGGGAGCACCCGATGCCCTGTGCACAGGGGCACGCTCTGGGTGCACCGCTGATCAACGACCGCTGCGCATAACGCTCCCGTCGATGGGGTGCCTTGCGCAGCGAAATCAAGGGGGAGGCCGCAGGTCGGAGGACATTCGCTTCGCCGCGTACCCCGTCGGCGGGAGCGCGCCCTGAACGAAGAACTTCAAACGCAACGCGAAGCATCCTCATCCCTTGTTGTCCATCGCCGAACGCAACCCATCGGACAGAAGATTGAAAGAGATCGACGTGATGAAGATCATCGCGCCCGGCAATGCGGCGACCCACGGCTGCACGTAGATCGCGGTGCGCAGCGTGTTGAGCATCAGGCCCCACTCCGGCTCCGGTGGCTTCACGCCCAAGCCCAGGAACGACAGGCCCGAGGCCAGGATCATCGACACCGCGATCAGGCTCGTCGCGTAGACGAAGATCGGACCGAGCACGTTGCCCAGCACATGCACCCGCACGATCGTGAACGGGTTCGCGCCCGAGGCGCGCGCCGCCTCCACATAGTCGCGCGTGCGCACCTGCGTGGTCACGCTCTCGGCCACGCGCGCGATCTGCGGAATGAAGACGATGGTCAGCGAGATCAGCGAATTGACCACGCCCGCGCCCAGCGTGCCCGACAGCGCGATCGCCAGCAGCACCGAGGGAAAAGCGTAGAACACGTCGATGGTGCGCATGATCAGCGTGTTGGCGAAGCCGCCCGCGTAGCCCGCGACGATGCCGATCACCGTGCCGAACACGAAGGCGCAGATCACCGGCGTGATGCCGATGAACAGCGACAGCCGCGCGCCGACGATCAGGCGCGACAGCATGTCGCGGCCCAGCTCGTCGCTGCCCAGCGGCAGGCCTTCGGTGCCGATGGGCTTGAGCCGCTTGAGCATCGACGAGGCATAAGGATCGGCCGGCGCGAGCCACGGGCCGAACACGGCCAGGCCGATCAGCAGCAGCACCACCAAGGCGGCACCCATGGCGACCGGATCGCGCGTGAAGCGCAGCAGCGCCGAGGTCCAGTAGCCGCGCGAGCGCTGCATCGGCAGCGGCCTCACGTCGGCGGCGGCGGAGGAAGAAGAGGAGGAGGGGATGGGCAGTGCGCTCATGGTCGTCAGGCCCGTGCAATCCGCGGGTCGAGCATGGTTTGCAGCACGTCGACCAGCAGGTTGAGCAGTACGAAGAACAACGCCAGCACCAGGATGGTTCCCTGCAGCAGCGGCAGGTCGCGCTGGAAGATCGCGGAGTTCAATAGAAAGCCGGTGCCGGGCCACGAGAACACGGTCTCGATCAGGATCGAGCCGCCGAGCAGGTAGCCCAGCTGCAGGCCCATCACGGCCAGCGCCGTGGGCGCCGCGTTTTTCACCATGTGGCGGAACACGCCGAAGTGCGTGAGGCCCTTGGCGCGCAGCCCGACGATGAATTCCTGGTCGAGGATGTCGGCCACCAGCGCACGCACGGTGCGCGCGATGATGCCCATCGGGATCACCGACATCGTGAGGGCCGGCAGGATCAGGAACTGCACATGCTCCCAGTCCCAGGCCCAGTCGCTGGAGCCGCCCGGGCCGGCACCGGTGGCGGGCAGCCACATGAGCTGCGACGAGAACACGATCACCATCACCATGCCCAGCCAGTAGTGCGGCACGCTCACGCCCAGCACCGACAGCATCGAGGCGAAGCGGTCGAGCCACGAGTTGCGGAAGTAGCCGGCCACGAAGCCGAACAGGCAGCCCAGCACGAAGCCGATGAAGGTGGCCACCACTGCGAGCCGCAGCGTGTTGCCCACGGCCGTGAACACCTCGCCCGCCACCGCGCGGTTGCTGGCGATGGACACGCCCAGGTCGCCGTGCAGCGCGCGCCAGACCCACATCGCGAACTGCTCGGGCAACGAGCGGTTGAAGCCATAGAGCTCCCGCAGCTGCGCCTGCAGGTCGGCCGAGGCGTCGGGCGGCAGGATCGACACCAGCGGATCGCCGGGCGCAATGTGCACCAGCAGGAAGCACACGAGCGCCACGCCGATCATGATCGGCACGGCGTACATCACGCGGCGCAAAAGGTAGGCGAGCATGGCGGCTGGCTTGTGGCTGGCTGGAACGAAGCGGTCAGTCCATCGTCATCGTCGCGATGTCGATGAACCAGCTCTTGGGCTGCACCACGTTCTTCACCTTGGCCGACATGGCGCGCGGACCCACGTCGTGCGCGATCCAGACGAACGGCGCGTCGTCCACGATGTGCGTATGCAGCCTGGCCAGCGCGGCATCGCGCGCCTTGTCGTCGAAGCTCGTGCGCGCGTCGGCCACCAGCTTGTCGACCTCGGCGTTGCCGTAGTAGCCCCAGTTGTTCGACACCGGCGGGAAGGCCTTGGTGCTCACGAAGCGCACCATCGCGAAGAACGGGTCCATCGCCGCGAAGCTGATGTTGACCGCGTTGGCGCCGTTGGCCGACGGGTCCTTCGCGCCCTTGCGCCAGTTGGTGAAGAGCGTGTTCCACTCGATCACGTCGAACTGCACGTCGAAGAAGCACTGCTTGAGTGACTGCTGCGCGAACTCGTTCATCGGCAGCGGCTGCATCTGGCCCGAGCCCGAGGCCGAGATCTGCACCTTCACCTTGATGGGCTTGGCCGCCGAGTAGCCGGCCTGCGTCATCAGCGCCTGCGCGGCCTTCACGTCGTACCGGATGTCGAAGCCGGGCTTGCCGAACCACGGATGGCCCGGCGGCACCGTGCCCTTGGGCTCGGCCATCATGCCGCCCAGAAGCTGCTTCATGCCGCCGCGGTCGATGCACAGGTTGGCGGCCTGGCGCACGCGCTTGTCGAGCCAGGGCGAGCCTTCGACGAACGACAGCTGCCAGGGCCACACGTGCGGCTGCGCGTTCGAATAGATCTTGAAGCCGCGCTGCGTGATCTGCGGCATGGCGTCGGGCGCGGGGGCCTCGATCCAGTCGACCTGGCCGCCCAGCAGCGCGGCGGTGCGCGCATTGGCCTCGGGCATCGGCAGCATCACGACCTTGTCGATCTTCGGCACGCGCTTGGGATCCCAGTAGGCCTTGTTGGCGGCGAGTTCGAGGCGCTCGCGGGCCACGAAGCGCGTGACCTTGAACGGGCCCGAGCCGGCGGGGTCGGCGGCGAAGGCGGTCCAGGCGGCCTTGGCCTTGTCGGCGGGGGTGGCGCCGGCCGCAGCGTCGAACTTCTTCTGCCACTGCGCGGGCGAGGCCATGAACAGGTTCGTCAGGTTGATCGGCAGGAAGGCATCGGGCTCGCTGGTGGTGAGCTCGACCGTCATGTCGTCGATCTTGCGCGCGGTGCGCAGCGTGGGCATGCGCGAAGCGGTCACGCCGACCTGGCTCGGGTCGAACTGCGGGGCGTCCTTGTCGAGCACCTTCTGCACGTTCCACACCACGGCATCGGCGTTGAAGGCCGAGCCGTCATGGAACTTGACGCCGGGGCGCAGCTTGAAGACCCACTTGGTCTTGTCCTTGGCGTCGACCGCCCACGAGGCGGCGAGGCCGGGAATCAGCACGCTCGGTGCATCGGCCTTCGACAGGTCCCACTGCGTGAGGGAGTCGTAGATCGGGATGCCGGTGAAGCGGTTGCCCTCGAAGCCCTGGTCGGGCTGGCCCAACGTGCGTGGAATGTCGGCCGCGGTCATGGCGATGCGCAGCGTCTTCTCCTGCGCGAGCGCAGCGGGCGCGGCAAGAACCAGGGTGACCAGCGCCACGCAGGCGGCCAGGGGTTTCAGGGACAGGGCGGGGGCAGCACGCTTCACATGGAACTCCGGTGTGGGATGACAAAAGGGACGAAAGAACCTCTCAAGCACGACATGTGCCAGCCGGTGGGCAGCCCCTGGCCGATTCAGGGCCATGACAGCGCAATCTCCCGTCGCGCGCAGCGCAGGTCCATCTCGACTTCCATGTCCACGATCGGCGGCCGTGCCAGGTGCCAGGTCAAGCCGGTGGTGAGCCCGCCGCGCTGCACGATCTCGTCGAACACCAGCGCGCCGATGTCATGCACCGTGTAGGCCTGCACTGCGGCGGCATCGCGCCAGCCGAAGCCCAGCATGGCCAGGCGGCGCTCCATTTCGGTCATCACGTAGCCGAGCTTGGCGCGCAGGCCGTCGGGGCTGGTGTCGCCCAGGCGGACCATCACGTCGCGGTAGCTCGCATGGCCGTCGGGCGCCTCGCCGCCGCCCGAGACCACGAAGCTAGGCGGGCCGGCATCGTCGTCGGCCGGCACGGTGTACGAGAAGGCCTGGAAGGCCGGCGTGGCCGGTGTGCCGACGCGCGGGCACACGTTGGTGCGCGCCACCGGGTTGCGGTCGCCGCGCACCAGCTGCCAGCGTTCGAGCGTGCCGGCATAGAGGCGATTGAAGTCGTGAAAGCCACGCTCCGAGAACGGTGCGGGTGAGCGCAGTTCGCAGGCGCACAGCGCGGTGAGCGGCCGGCCGATGGCGCCCAGGTGCGCCGCGATGGCGCCGAAGCCGTCGGCCAGCGGCACGGCCTGCTGGAAGCGCACGCGCTCGATGGCAAAGCCGGGCAGCGCCGCCACGCCGGCGGAGTACTGGAACACGCCCTTCGCGTAGCGGTAGCCGCCTTCGGGGAACACAATGGCTTCGGTGGTGGGGGTGGTCATGCCGTCCTTCTTGGTCAGCGCCCAATGTAGGGAGTGCCGGGGCCGGCGGGAAGTCTCATTTCTGCACGCGCGTGTTGCTGGAATCAGAACGCGGCGTGGCGTTGCCGCCGTAGCGCCCCATGCTGGTGGCCAGCATTTCGAGCAGCGCGCGGGCCGCCGGCGATTGGCGCTGCCCCGGCAGGGTGAGCAGGCTGGTCGCGGTGGCGGCAAAGTCGCGCTCCTGCAGCGGCACGGCGCACAGGTCGCCGTTCGACACCTCGTGCAGCGCCGCATAGCGCGGCAGGAAGGTGATGAGGTCGCTGTTGCGCACCACGCCCTTGGCCATGTCGAGCGTGCTGGTCTCGATCACCAGCTCGAGCAACACCTGCGTCTTCGACGCGATGCGGTCGACCAGGTGGCGGATCTGGAACGAGCGGTCGGGCAGCGCCACGCGGTGGCCTTCGAGTTCGCGGAACGACACGCTGCGCCGCCGCGCCAGCGCATGCGTGGGCGCGACGATGGCGCACAGCGGCTGCTCCAGCCGCGCATGCTCGCGAAAGGCATGGCGTTCGGGCAGGTTGAAGGCCAGCGCAATGTCGATACGGCCTTCCTGCAGCGCTTCGAGCACCGCACGCGAGCCCACCACCGAGGCCTGCACCTTCACCTGCGGATGCCGTTTCTGGAAGCGCGCCAGGCTGTTCGCCAGGAAGTGGCCGACCATGCCTTCGATGCTGCCGACGCGCACGGTGCCGGCCGGTTGGCCAGTCAGTTCCTGCAAGGCACCGCGCAGCGCCTCGCTGTTCTGCAGCGCCTGGTCGGCATGTGCCAGCACCAGTTCGCCGGCCGGCGTGAGCGTGGTGCGGTTGGCGCGGCGGTCGAGCAGGGCGGTTTGAAGCTCGCCTTCGAGCTTGGCGATCTGGCGGCTGATGGCGCTCGGCGCCACGCCCAGCTGTTCTGCGGCGCGGCGCAGCGAGCCGGCCTTGGCGGTCTCGCGAAAGTAGAGCATCGCTGTGGACAGCATCGCGGGGGGTCCTCTTTGTCTTGCGGGTGGCCTGTGCCGGCCGAACCTTGGGCCGATCGGCCCCGGACGTCAAGCAACGGGCGTGCCTCGTGGGCGGCGCCCGCGAGGGCGCCGGGGCGGAGGCGATGCGACAATTGCCTTCCCATGACAGACATCCTCACCATCACCCGCCCGGACGACTGGCACCTGCATGTGCGCGACGGCGCCGCCCTCGAAGCCGTGGTGCCGCACAGTGCGCGCCAGTTCGGCCGCGCGCTGATCATGCCCAACCTGCGGCCTCCGGTCACCACCGCGGCGCAGGCCATGGCCTACCGCGACCGCATCCGCGCAGCAGTGCCGCCGGGCACGGACTTCGAGCCCGTGATGGCGCTCTACCTGACCGACAAGCTTCCTCCCGAGGAAGTCGCCCTGGCCGCCGCTGCCGGCGTGCGCGCGCTCAAGCTCTACCCGGCCGGTGCCACCACCAACAGCGATGCCGGCGTGACCGACATCCGCCACACCTACAAGACGCTCGAAGCCATGCAGAAGCACGGCCTGCTGCTGCTGGTGCACGGCGAGGTCACCGATCCGGCCGTCGACCTGTTCGACCGCGAGGCCGTCTTCATCGACCGCGTGATGATCCCGCTGCGCCGCGACTTCCCCGAACTCAAGGTGGTGTTCGAACACCTCACCACCAAAGAAGGCGCCCACTACGTGCGCGACGCCGGCCGCTTCACCGCAGCCACCATCACCGCGCACCACCTGCTGTACAACCGCAACGCCATCTTCACCGGCGGCATCCGCCCGCACTACTACTGCCTGCCCGTGCTCAAGCGCGAGACGCACCGCGTGGCGCTGGTCGAGGCGGCCACGAGCGGCAGCGACCGCTTCTTCCTGGGCACCGACAGCGCACCGCACCCGGCCCACCTGAAGGAGCATGCGCTCGGCTGTGCCGGCTGCTACACCGCGCTGACCGCCATCGAGCTCTATGCCGAGGCCTTCGACAATGCCGGCGCACTCGACAAGCTCGAGGGCTTCGCGAGCTTCCACGGCGCCGACTTCTACGGCCTGCCGCGCAACAGCGGCACCATCACGCTGAAGCGCGAAAGCTGGACCGTGCCGGAGACGGTGCCCTACGGCGACGCCACGCTCAAGCCTTTGCGTGGCGGTGAAACGGTGGCCTGGAGACTCGCATGACACCCACGCTGCGCGTGATGCTGCTGATCGATGCCGACAACGTCTCGGCCGACGTGATCGAGCAGGCCGTGCAGCGGACCATGGCCGAGCACGGCGCGGTTCATGTGCGCCGCGCCTACTGCAACGCCGAAACCGCGCTCAAGCAGCAGGCCCTCTTCAAGCGGCTGTCGGTGCGGCCGATGGTCAATCTCTCGGCCGGCAAGAACAGCACCGACATCGCGCTCGCGGTCGATGCCCTCGACCTCGTGATTGCCGAGCGCCCCGACGTGGTGGTGCTGGTGTCTTCCGATTCCGACTTTGCGCCGCTCGTGATCCGGCTGCGCGAGAAGGGCTGCCGCGTCTGCGGCCTGGGCCAGCAGGGCAAGACCGGCGAAGAGACCGTGGCGGTCTACGACGAGTTCACCGACCTGCAGCACCACGGTGCGCCGATCGCGCCCCGCACCGCGCCGGCAAGGAAGGCCGCGGCCAAGGTGGCCGCGAAGCGTGCGCCGGCCAAGACCGAGGCCGGGAAGAGTGCGGCCGTGCCGGCCCGCAAGGCCGCGGCCAAGACGCCCGCCAGGGCGCCGGCCCGAAAGACCGCCAAGGCAGCAGCGAAGCCGCCACAGGCGCAGCCGCCCTCCGAGGCCGCCGAATTCATCCTGCAGGCAGCGCCCGCGCTGCGCAGCGGTGCCGACGTGCCGCTCAACGACGTGGCCCAGGCCCTGCGCGCGGCCGGGCTGCTCGGCAAGCACGGCAGTTCGCTCAAGCTGTTCGACAAGCTCCCGGCGGAGTTCGCCGTGCTGCAGCACCCCGACCGCATCCGCTGGACCGGAGCCCCCACGTCTTGAGCCTGGCGGCGGTCGACTGGGCGCAGCCCTGGCTCGCGCCTTATCGCGCCATGGGCGAAGCTGCGACGCAGACGGCGCTCCACACCTCGGTCGCAGCCGCACTGCAGCGGGAAGCAGCGCCGGGTTTCACGCCCACCTTCGTGCCGCAGTCGGACCTGCCCGCAGGGCAGGCCTATGAGGCCCACATCTTCCAGACCGGCACCGTGCCGACGCGCGACAACCTGCACGACTTCTTCAACGGCCTCGTCTGGCTCGCCTTTCCAGAGGCCAAGCGCCGCCTCAACGAACTGCAGGCCGCGGAGATCGCCCGCGCGGGCATCGGTGCCACGCGCGGCCCGCTGCGCGACGCGCTCACGCTGTTCGACGAGAACGGCGCCGTCCTCGATGCGCCCGAGCCGTTGTGGAAGGCGCTGGCCGCGCGGGACTGGCACACCCTTTTCGTGACGCAGCGCGCGCTGTGGTCCCAGGCGCGCCTGCGGGTATTCGGCCATGCGCTGCTCGAGAAACTCACCACCCCGCGCAAGGCGCTCACCGCGCATGTGCTGCTGCCGCCGCCGCCCGATGGCGGCGAACCGGCGGCGCTCGACGACCGGGCGCTGGCACGCAGCCTCGCACCGGAATACCTGGCGCAAAAGCCCTTTGTTCCGCTGCCGGTGCTTGGCGTGCCGGGCTGGTGGGCCGGCAACGCGACGGCGCATTTCTACGACGATTCCAAGGTCTTCAGGCCCGGTCCGTAGAACTTTTGCTCCTATCATCGCTCTACCCGCAAGCCGCGGTGCGGCTCCTCCAGAACCCAGACAACACAGGAAGAGCACCATTTTCTGCACGGCTTGAAGAGGGCCATCCGGTCCTCATCTATGCGGCAGCATTCCCCACGGAGAATTCAACTTGAAACGTATCCTTCTGTTCGTTTTGACCAATGTGATGGTCGTTGCAGTGCTCGGCATCGTCGCCAGCCTGCTCGGCGTCAACCGCTATCTCACGGCCAACGGGCTGAACCTCACGGCGCTGCTCGGCTTTGCGCTCATCATGGGCTTCGGCGGCGCGATCATTTCGCTCTTGATCAGCAAGCCCATGGCCAAGTGGACGACGAAGCTGCACATGATCGACAACCCCCAGTCTCCCGACGAGGCCTGGATCGTCGGCACCGTGCGCAAGTTCGCCGACAAGGCCGGCATCGGCATGCCCGAGGTCGGCATCTTCGAGGGCGAGCCCAATGCCTTCGCCACCGGCGCCTTCAAGAACTCGTCGCTGGTGGCGGTGTCCACCGGCCTGCTGCAGGGCATGACGCGCGAAGAAGTCGAGGCCGTGATCGGCCACGAGGTGGCGCACATCGCCAACGGCGACATGGTCACCATGACGCTGATCCAGGGCGTGATGAACACCTTCGTCGTGTTCCTCTCGCGCGTGATCGGCTATGCGGTCGACAGCTTCCTGCGCCGCGGCGACGACCGTTCGTCGGGCCCCGGCATCGGCTACTACGTGAGCACCATCGTGCTGGACATCGTGCTGGGCTTTGCCGCTGCCATCGTGGTGGCCTGGTTCTCGCGCCACCGCGAGTTCCGTGCCGACGCCGGCTCGGCCGCGCTCATGGGCCAGAAGCAGCCGATGATGAACGCGCTGGCCCGCCTCGGCGGCCTGCCGGCCGGCGAACTGCCCAAGGCGGTGGAAGCCATGGGCATCACGGGCAGCATCGGCAAGCTCTTTGCCACGCACCCGCCGATCGAGGAGCGCATTGCGGCGCTGCAGAACGCACGCGGCTGAGCGATCGATCCGCTGCAACAGCAAAAAAAGAAAAGCCGCCACGGGTTGCCGTGGCGGCTTTTTCATTGCGGCCGGCGCAGGGCAGCTTCAATACGAACGCAGCGAAATGCCCCAGCGCCCCGCCACGCGCGTGGCAATCCAGAGATTTCGGTGCGTGCTGAGCACCGTGCCGGCCGCGTCCTCGCGCGTGTAGGTGACGACGAAATGCACCTTGTCGGCACTTGCCAGCACCGCTTCCTTCGACTGGTAGCACGTGCGGCGCCAGCCCGAAGCCTCGAGCTTCTCGAAAAAATCGGCCGGATGGTTGCCGGGCGCCCGCCACTCGAGGCGGTCGGCGCCGGAGAGCATCACATGCGGAAAATGAAGCTCGCCATCCATGCCCGCGGTGTCGCGGGCATTGAAGCGCTCCGTGAAGCGGTCGAGGCAGGCGGAGGCTTCGCGGATCGCGTCGGCCTCTGCCGCGCTCCCGGACGCCGCAGGTGCGACAAAGTTCGCGAAATCGGTCACGGCCACCGCGGCAACGGCCGGGCCGATCAGGCCGCCGGAGGCGCCGGCTGCCGGTCGGCCCGCGCACGTGCGAGCATGCGGCCCACCTCGTCGGGGTTCATGCCGTACATCTCGGCGAACTCGTGCTCGCTGCTGCGGCCGCTGGCCTCGAAGGCGCGCAGCAGCGCCTCGCGCTTGGCGGCCTGCTGCGCCAGTTCGGCCAGTGCCTCATCGAGCACGGCATTGGTTTCCTCGTCGCGCGAGCGCACCAGCACGGCATAGGCTTCGCGGTCGAGGCCCGAGGTCTCCACGGCGCGCGCGATGCGTGCCACCAGCTGGGGGCGCAGGTCCTCGCCGGGGTTGCGCTGCACGCGGCGGCGGTGCAGTTCGAGGATCGCGTGGTGCACATGCTCGGGCGCGACCGGCTCCACCGCGTTGCCGTCGAGATCGTGGCGCGCAAGGCCCGCGGCCACCGCCTCGAGGTAGCGCGTGGAGCGTGCGTGCAGGCCCAGGGCAACCTTCAGGTCGTCCTTCTTGAAATCGTCGGGGTGCTTCTCGAGCAGGTCCTGGAACACGCCGAGCTTGAGCGGCAGGAAGCGCGCGCCGAACATGTTGGGATACAGCTCGAACAATTTCTCCAGCGCGGGGTGCACCTTGCGCGCGCGCTGCGGCTGTTGCTGCTGTGCCGCCTGCTTCGGCTTCTGCTTTTGCTGCTGCTGCTGCTGCCGTTGCTGGCGCGGCGCGCGCGGTGGCCGGGGCGGGCGTCCATCGGCGTTCGGCTGCTGCTGCTGCGCGGCGGTGCCCTCGGCTTCCGCCGGCTGGACTTCCTGGATTTCTTCTTGGGGCGTGGCGGTGTCGGTCATCGGTCGGTTCTTGTCAGGTTGGCAGCGGCGGGAAAAATGGATGCCGCGCATTCAGCGCGGGCGGAACATCTTGAAGAGATTGTCGGGGCTGATCTCGAAATAGTCGGCCGGGCCGCCGCCGCGCAGGATGGGCTGCGCCGCCGCGGTGTCGTAGATGCCGTTCTTCAGCAGGTGCCGCGCGATGTGCACGCCCACCACTTCGCCGAGGATCAGCCAGGTGGGCACCGGCACGCCGTCCACGCCCTCGAGCTGCAGCAGCTGCGTGAGCCGGCATTCGAAGGACACCGGACTCTCGGCCACGCGCGGCACCGCGATGCGGCGCGAAGCCGCGGGCGTGAGGCCGGCGAGCTCGAACTCGTTCACCTCGGGCGGCACGGCGGCGCACGACTGGTTCATCTGTTCGGCCAGCGGCCGCGTGGCCAGGTTCCAGCCGAACTCGCGCGTCTGGCGGATGTTGTGCAGGCTGTCCTTGGCGCCGATGCTCGCGAAGCCCACGATGGGCGGCGTGTAGTTGAAGGCGTTGAAGAAGCTGTAGGGCGCGAGATTGAGCATGCCGTTCTCGTCCTGCGACGAGATCCATCCGATCGGCCGCGGACCGACCATGGCATTGAACGGATCGTGCGGCAGGCCGTGGCCCTTGGCAGGCTCGTAGAAGTGGAAATCGTCGTTCGTCACGGCCGTGGTTCCTTGCTCATGTCCCGGTGACGCTGCGCGCCACCGCTTCGGCCACCTTGATGCCGTCGACGCCGGCCGACAGGATGCCGCCCGCATAGCTTGCGCCTTCGCCGGCGGGGTACAGGCCGCGCACGTTGAGGCTCTGGAAATCGTCGCCGCGCGTGATGCGGATCGGCGAGGAGGTGCGCGTTTCCACGCCGGTGAGCACTGCGTCGTGCAGGTCGAAGCCCTTGATCTTGCGGCCGAAGGCGGGGAAGGCCTCGCGCATCGCCTCGATGGCATAGGCCGGCAGCGCCTGGTGCAGGTCGGTGGGCGTGACGCCGGGCTTGTACGATGGCACCACGCTGCCGAGCGCGGTCGATGGCTTGCCGGCGATGAAGTCGCCCACCAGCTGGCCGGGCGCGCGGTAGTCGCCGCCGCCGAGCACGAAGGCGTTCGATTCGAGTTCGCGCTGCAGCGCGATGCCGGCGAGCGCGTCGCCCGCGGTCTCGGGCGTCCAGCCGGGAAAGTCGCGCGGGTCGATGCCCACCACGATGCCCGCGTTGGCGTTGCGCTCGTTGCGCGAATACTGGCTCATGCCGTTGGTGACCACGCGGCCGGGCTCGCTGGTGGCCGCCACCACGGTGCCGCCGGGGCACATGCAGAAGCTGTAGACCGAGCGGCCGTTGCTCGCGTGGTGCACCAGCTTGTAGTCGGCCGCGCCGAGCAGCGGATGGCCCGCATGGCGGCCCCAGCGCGCGCGGTCGATCAGGCCCTGCGGATGCTCGACGCGAAAGCCGATGGAAAACGGCTTGGCCTCGATGTGCACGCCGCGCGCGTGCAGCATGGCGAAGGTGTCGCGCGAGCTGTGGCCGAGCGCCATCACCACGTGGTCGGCGCGCAGCTCGCTGCTGGTGCCGGTGGCCTGGTCGAGCACGGTGAGGCCGCGAAGCTGCTTGCCGCCGGGGCCGCCTTCGATCTGCACGTCGGTCACGCGCTGCTCGAAGCGGATCTCGCCGCCGAGCGCGACGATCTGCTCGCGGATGTTCTCCACCACCTTCACCAGCTTGAAGGTGCCGATGTGCGGATGCGCGACGTAAAGGATCTCGGGCGGTGCGCCGGCCTTCACGAACTCTTCCATCACCTTGCGGCCGAGGAAGCGCGGGTCCTTGATCTGGCTGTAGAGCTTGCCGTCGGAGAAGGTGCCGGCCCCGCCTTCGCCGAACTGCACGTTCGACTCGGGGTTGAGCACGCTCTTGCGCCACAGGCCCCAGGTGTCGCGGGTGCGCTGGCGCACGGTCTTGCCGCGCTCGAGCACGATGGGTTTGAAGCCCATCTTCGCGAGCATCAGCGCCGCAAAGATGCCGCAGGGGCCGAAACCGATCACCACCGGCCGGGGCGCGCCTTCGGGTGCCTGCGCGGGCGGCGTGTAGCGCATGTCGGGCGCGGCCTGGATGTGCGGATGGCCGGCATGCCTGGCGAGCAGCGCGGCTTCGAGCCCGGCGTCGGCCAGCTGCACGTCGACGATGTAGACCTGCAGCAGCTGCGGCTTGCGCGCGTCGAAGCTGCGCTTGAACACCTTGAACTCGCGCACGCTGGAAACCGGCGTGTCGAGGGCGGTGGCAATGGCTTGGGGGAGGGCCGCGTCGTCGTGGTCGAGCGGCAGTTTGATTTCGGAGAGTCTCAGCATGTCGGTGTGGCTTGTGGTTATCAAGCAGGCCGCAGATTTTACGCGCCCGGGGCGCTATGAAAGAGATAGCTGTCAGCTCGGGAGGAAGCCTTCGACCGAGAGGTAGCGCTCGCCGGTGTCGTAGTTGAAGCCCAACACCACCGCATCGGGTGCCAGCGTGGGCAGCTTCTGCGCGATGGCCGCGAGCGTGGCGCCGGAGGAAATGCCCACCAGCATGCCTTCCTCGACCGCGCAGCGGCGGGCCATTTCGCGCGCCGGTTCGGCGTCGACCTGCAGCACGCCGTCGAGCAGCGAGGTGTCGAGGTTCTTCGGGATGAAGCCCGCGCCAATGCCCTGGATCGGGTGCGGCGAGGGCTGGCCGCCCGAGATCACCGGCGAGGCCACCGGCTCCACCGCGAACACCTGCAGCTTCGGCCACTTCTTCTTGAGCACCCGCGCCACGCCCGTGATGTGGCCGCCGGTGCCCACGCCGGTGATCAGCACGTCGATGCCGTCGGGGAAGTCGGCCGCGATCTCCTCGGCCGTGGTGCGCATGTGCACGTCGACGTTGGCGGGGTTGTTGAACTGCTGCGGCATCCACGCGCCCGGCGTGCCGGCCACGATTTCCTCGGCACGCGCAATGGAGGCCTTCATGCCGCCGGCGCGCGGCGTCAGGTCGAAAGTGGCGCCGTAGGCGAGCATGAGGCGGCGGCGCTCCACCGACATGCTGTCGGGCATCACGAGGATCAGCTTGTAGCCCTTGACGGCCGCGACCATCGCCAGGCCGATGCCGGTGTTGCCCGAGGTGGGCTCCACGATGGTGCCGCCGGGCTTCAGTGCGCCGGATTTCTCGGCGTCTTCCACCATCGACAGCGCGATGCGGTCCTTGATGGAGCCGCCGGGGTTCGCGCGTTCGGACTTGATCCACACCTGCTGCTTCGCATTGCCGAACAGGCGGTTGATGCGGATGTGCGGCGTGTTGCCGATGGTCTGGAGGATGTTCTGGGCCTTCATTGGATCTCCTTGGGCATTGTTGGGGGACAGGTCAGCTCGGTCGAAGCGCCATTGTGTGATGGACCGCGCCCGCATGCGAGGGCAAGGAGCGATAATCCCATGCGTGAAGCACGCCAGACCGCCGCTGGTGCAAGCCCGAAAGGGGCGACGCCGCAAGGCGCCGCGTCGAAAGACCGCACTGGAGGAACGTCCGGACTGCACAGGACAGCGCAGGAGTTAACGACTCTCCACCGTGAGGTGAGGATCAGAGCAACAGAGACGAGCCGATTGAGTTCGGGTGAAACGGGCAATCTCTGCGCGCAGCAACACCAAGTAGGCCAGTATCGAGGTGGTTCCGCTGAGCTGGCGGGTAGGTGGCATCGAGCCGTTTGGCGACAAGCGGCCCAGAGTAATGGCGGTCACGTTGGGGGCAACTCCAACGCACAGAATCCGGCTTATCGGCGGGCTTCACACTTTTCTTTCTTCTCCCTGATTTCTTCCGTGGAGTTCTTCCTCCATGGGGCGCGCCCGCGGCGTTGCGCGGGTTGCTGCGGCGCGTCCGTGCATCGTTGCGGGTTTTTCCCTACAATAGATAGCAAGCTAACTAATTGGAGGGAGCCATGTCCCACATCTCGAAGACGCGCGAAGCCGCGCTGATGTCGCTCGGCACGGCGCTCTCGCCGCTGCAGCGCGGCTATCGGGCCGCGGCCGACAAGGCGGTGGCGCACGTGGGCCTTTCGCAGTCGCTGGCGTGGCCGATCGTGGTGATCGGCCGCATGCACGGCGGGGTGCGCCAGGGCGTGCTCGCCGAGGCGCTGGGCATCGAGGGGCCTTCGCTGGTGCGCTCGATCGACCAGCTGGTGGAGGCGGGCTTCGTCGAGCGCCGCGAAGACCCGGCCGACCGCCGGGCCAAGACGCTGCATCTCACGCCGGCCGGCGAGGCCGCCTGCCAGCCCATCGAGGCCGCGCTGCGCGGCTTGCGCGCCACGCTGTTCGACGGCGTGCCGGACGACGACATTGCCGCCTGCCTGCGCGTGTTCGCGGTGCTGGGAGAGCGGCTCGGCCGCGCCGCGCCGGCGCCGCAGGAAGGGCGCAGGTAGGTGGCCGCCTTCCAGCTGCCGCGCTTCAGCCGCGCGGAGCTTCTCTTTTCTTCCAAGAGCTTCGCGGCCGCGATGCTGGCCATGTACCTGGCCAGCCGCGCCGGCCTGCCGCGCCCGTTCTGGGCCTTGATGACCACGTACGTCGTGGCCCATCCGCTGGCCGGCGCGGTGCGCTCGAAGGCGCTCTACCGCTTCTGCGGCACCTTGATCGGCAGCGTGGCCACGGTGCTGCTGGTGCCTGCGCTGTCGAACGCGCCGGAGCTGCTCACGCTGGTGCTCGCGCTGTGGGTCGGCTTGTGCCTGTGCATTTCGCTGTTCGACCGCACACCGCGCTCGTATGTCTTCATGCTGGCGGGCTATACCGCCGCGCTGATCGGTTTTCCCTCGGTGCAGACACCGCTCGCCCTGTTCGACACCGCGGTGGCGCGGGTGGAGGAAATCGGCCTGGGCATCCTGTGCGCCACGCTGGTCCACAGCATCGCGTGGCCCACGGGACTGGCGCCGACCGTGCTCGGTTTGCTCGACCGCACGCTGCAGGACGCGCGCAAGTGGCTCGGCGACCTGCTGCAGCCCGCCGGCCGCCGCGCCGACGCCGACGCGCAACCGCTCGCAGCCGACCGCCGCCGCCTGGCCGGCGACATCACCCAGCTGCGGCTGCTGTCCACCCACGTGCCGTTCGACACCACCCACCTGCGGTGGACCGCCGGCGCCATCCGCGCCATGCAGGACCGCGTGGCGGCGCTCACGCCCGCGCTTTCGGCCGTGGAGGACCGGCTGCTGGCGCTGGAGCAGGCCGAAGGCACGCTCGCGCCGGACGTCACGGCGGTGCTCGCGCAGGCTGCGCAATGGCTGCAGGAAGAATCCGCGCCGGGGAGCGATCCCGAGGGCGATGCCGCCCGGCTGCAGTCTTTGCAATTGCTGTGCCGCTCGATCGAGGCCCTGGGCGCCACGCCGCCTTCCGCGCGGCACACCCCCTGGGGCCGCGCCCTGCGCATCGGGCTCGCGGGCCGGCTCGAAGACCTGGTCGAGGGATGGCGCGCCTGCGCGCGGTTGCGCATGGACATCGACGAGGGTCTCAAGGGCGCGCTGCCGCCGCGCCGCACGGCCGCGCTCGGCAGCCGCGTGCTGCACCGCGACTACGGCATGGCGCTGCTGTCGGCGCTGGCCGCGGTGCTCGCCATCTGCCTGTGCGGTGCCTTCTGGATCGTGACCGGCTGGCCCATGGGCTCCGCCGCCACCATGATGGCCGCGGTCTTCTGCTGCTTCTTCGCGACCATGGACGACCCGGTGCCCGCGATCCACGGTTTCCTGAAGTACACGCTGTGGTCGATTCCGGTTTCCGCGCTCTATGTGCTGGTGCTGATGCCCCTGGTGCAGGACTTCGGCATGCTGGTGGTGGTGTGCGCGCCGGCGTTCCTGCTGCTGGGCCTCTACATGGCGCGGCCGGCGCATTTCATGGCGGCCATGGCGCTGCTGTTCGGCGTGGCCGGCACGCTGGCCATGCACGACACCGCCAATGCCGACCTGGTGAGCTTCATCAACAGCATGCTCGGCCAGGTCATCGGCGTGGTGGTTGCCGCGCGCGTCACGCGGCTGGTGCGCTCCGTGGGTGCCGACTGGAGCGCGCGGCGCATCCAGCGCGCCACCTGGCGCGAGCTCGGCGAGATGGCCGGCGCTGCGCAGCGCCAGGGCGCGCAGGGCGACGCCTATGCCGTGCGCATGCTCGACCGCATCGGCCTGCTCGCACCGCGCATCGCGCAGGCCGGCGGCACCATCGAGGGCGTGGCCGCCAACGATGCGCTGCGCGATTTGCGCATGGGCGCCGACATCGACGTGCTGCAGCGCGTGCGCGTGCAATTGCCGCCGGCCTCGGCCGCCGCGCTGCTGGGCGGCATTTCGCAGTTCTTCCGCCAGCGCGGCAGGGGGCGCATGGATGCGGCGCGCCCCGCCAACCTGCTGCCGCAGATCGACGAGGCGCTGTCGGCCGTGCTCGACGCGCGGCGTGCGCCATCGCCCGCATCGCGCTCCGCGGTGACCGCGCTGGTGGGGCTGCGCCGCAATCTTTTTCCCGATGCACCGCCCCGCCTCGCGGTGCCCGGCCAGGGAGCCCCCACATGATTGGCGAGGCAAGTTTCTACGGCCTCTACGTGCCATGGCTCCTGGTGCTGGCCGGCGTTGCGCTGGTGGCCCTCTGGGGCGTGCGCCGCCTGCTGGCCGTGACCGGCCTCTACCGCTGGGTGTGGCACCCCGCGCTGTTCGACATGGCGCTCTATCTCCTGCTGCTTTACGGCCTCAGCCGCGCGGCCTCCTTCCTTCAATGACGAGATTCCGATGAAAGCCCCTCTTTCCGCCGACAGCTCCTGGCCGATGCGCCTCGGGCGCATCCTTGTCACCGTGGCCGTGGTGGCGGCCGCCGCATGGGCCGGCTTCCGGCTCTGGGACCACTACGAACTCGCCCCCTGGACGCGCGACGGCCGCGTGCGCGCCAACGTGGTCCAGATTGCGCCGGACGTTTCCGGCCTGGTCACCGCCGTGCCGGTGCAGGACAACCAGGCCGTGCAGGCCGGGGCCCTGCTGTTCGAAGTGGACCGTGCGCGCTACGACCTTGCCGTGCGCCAGGCCCGGGCCGCGCTGGCGGCGCAGCGTGCCGCCAGCGCGCAGGCGCAGCGCGAGAACGCGCGCAACGCGGGGCTCGATGCGCTGGTGTCGCAGGAGGCCCGCGAACAGACCCGCGCCCGCGCCGAGCAGGCGCGCGCCGCCGTCGCGCAGGCCGAGGTGGCGCTCGATTCGGCGCGCCTCAACCTGCAGCGCGCCGAAGTGCGCGCGCCGGCCGACGGCCTGGTGACCAACCTCGACCTGCGCACCGGCAGCTATGCATCGGCCGGGCGGCCGGTGCTGGCGCTGGTCGATGCGCGTTCCTTCTTCGTCGAGGGCTACTTCGAGGAAACCAAGCTGCCGCGCATCCACCTGGGCGACCGCGTGCGCGTGACGCCGATGGGCGGCGGCGCGGTCCTCGAAGGCGCGGTCGACAGCGTGGCTGCCGGCATTGCCGACCACGACCGCTCGACCAGCGCCAACCTGCTGCCCAGCGTGAACCCCACCTTCAACTGGGTGCGGCTCGCGCAGCGCATTCCGGTGCGCATCAAGCTCGATCCGCTGCCGCAGGGCGCACGGCTCGTCGCCGGCCAGACCGTCACCGTGCAGGTGCTCGAAGGCCAGGCAGCGCGCAGTGTCGGCGCGGCCCCCGCTGCACCTGCGGCCGAACCGAGGAAGGGATGAACGCCATGTCCCGTCTTGCCTTTCGCATGGCTGCGCTGACGGTTGCGGCCGGGCTCGCGGCCTGCGCGGCGGTCGGCCCCGACTACCGCCAGCCACCCGAGGCGCTGGCCAGCCAGCCTGGCGCCGCACGTCCCTTCGCCGAGGCGCCCGCCAACGCCGCGCCGCTGCCCGCGCACTGGTGGCGGCTGTACCACGACCCGCTGCTCGACCGGCTCGTCACGCAGGCCCTCGCACACAACACCGACCTGCGGCAGGCCGTTGCGAACCTGGAGCGCGAGCGCGCCGTCGAGGCCGAGGTCGCCGGCGCCCAGCGCCCCACGCTCGGCGTGAGCGGCGGCCCTTCGTTCGGCCATGTGTCGGGCCTGTCGATGCTGCAGAAGGGCTATGAGCCGCCGAGCCGCTTCAACTACAGCGCGGGCGCCTCCCTGTCCTACCAGGTCGACCTGTTCGGCCAGATCCGCCGCAGCATCGAAGCGGCAGGTGCCAACACCGACGCCGCCGGGGCCGCGCTCGACCTCGTGCGTGTGAACGTGGCCGCGGGCACCGCGCGCGCCTACGCCGAGGCCTGCTCGACCGGACTGCGCCTGCAGATCGCGGAGAAATCCGTCGCACTGCAACAGGACGCCCTGAACGTCACCGAGCGCCTGCAACGCGCGGGCCGTGCGGGCGCGATCGACGCCAACCGCGCGCGTGCGCAGCTGGAGCAGCTGAATGCCGCGCTGCCGCCGCTCCAGGCCGGGCGCCAGGGCGCGCTCTACCGCCTGGCCACGCTGACCGGTGCGCTGCCGCAGGACTTCCCGCGCGAGGTGGCCGGCTGCACCGCGCCCCCGCGCGTGGCCGGCATGCTGCCGGTGGGCGATGGCGCGGCCCTGCTGCGCCGCCGCCCGGACATCCGCCAGGCCGAACGCAGCCTCGCGGCGTCCACCGCGCGCATCGGCGTGGCCACGGCCGATCTCTATCCGAAGGTGACGCTGGGGCTTTCGGCCTCGTCGGCCGGACCGGCCAGCGATTTCGGCCGCAAGGACACCTTCGGCTGGAGCATGGGCCCGCTGATCTCCTGGACCCTTCCCAATACCGGCATCGCGCAGGCCCGCATCGCCGAGGCCGAAGCCAGCACGCGCGCCGCGCTCGCGAAGTTCGACGGCACGGTGCTGACCGCGCTGCGCGAAACGGAAACCGCGCTTGGCACCTACGCGCGTGAACTCGACCGCCGCGCCGCGCTGCAGGCCTCGCGCGACGAAAGCGCCAAGGTGGCCGCGCAGGCGCGCCAGCTCTACCAGAGCGGCCGCACGGCGTATCTCGACGCGCTCGATGCCGAACGCTCGCTGGCTGCGAGCGACGCGGCCCTGGCGGCCAGCGAGGCGCAGCTGGCCGACGACCAGGTGGTGCTGTTCATGGCGCTCGGCGGTGGCTGGGAGCCTGACGATGGCACCGGCCTGGCGGCCAACGGGGCCGCGCCCGTGTCCACCTCCGTCAAGGTTCGCTGACCATGGCCGCCGCCGCACTTTCCTCCACGCCGCGCCGGCATGCGCCGCTGTGGCTGCTGGCGCTCGTCACCTTCAGCGGCACGGTCGCCATGCACATCTTCGTGCCCGCGTTGCCGATTGCCGCGCAGAGCCTGGGCGCCGGCATGGGCGCGATGCAGATGACGGTGAGCCTCTACATCCTCGGCCTGGCCGTGGGGCAGCTCGCCTACGGCCCGCTGGCCGACCGCTACGGCCGCCGCCCGGTGCTGCTGTTCGGGCTCGCGCTGTATTCGGCCGCGGGGCTTGCTGCCGCGCTCGCACCCGATGTCCATGCACTCATCGCCGCGCGGCTGTTCCAGGCCATGGGCGGCTGCGCGGGGCTGGTGCTCGGGCGCAGCATGGTGCGCGACACTGCAGAGCCGCAAGAGGCCACGAAGCGCCTCGCGCTCATGAACCTCATGGTCACTGTCGGGCCGAGCGTCGCGCCGCTGGTCGGCAGCGCGCTGGCCAGCGCCTTCGGCTGGCGCTCGATCTTCCATGCGCTGTTCGGCCTCGGCCTCACGGGCCTCCTGTTCGCATGGAAGCTGTTGCCCGAGACCGGCACGCCGGGCACGCGCGTCGAAGGCCGGGAGCTGGCACGCAACTACGGTTCGCTGCTCGCGTCGCCCGCGTTCCTCGGCTTCTCGGTCGGCGGCGGCTGTGCCACCACGTCGATGTACGCGTTCATCGCGTCGGCACCTTTCATCTTTGTCGACCAGCTGCATCGCCCCGCGCACGAGGCCGGCATCTACCTTGCGATACTGGTGTCGGGCGTATGGCTCGGCAGCTTTCTCACCAGCCACCTGATCGCGCGCGTGGACCTCGACCGGCTCATGACGCGCGCGAGCCTGCTGAGCAGCGCCGCGGCCTTCGTGCTGCTGGGCGCGGCACTCACACAGCGGCTGTCGGTGCCGCTGATCGTGGCGACGATGTTCCTCTACACCGTTGGCGCGGGCATGGCTTCGCCGGCCGCACTCACGCGCGCCATCGGCGTCAACCCCCGCGTGATCGGCTCGGCCTCGGGGCTCTACGGCGCCACGCAGATGGCCGTGGGCGCCGTGTGCACCGCGCTGGCGGGGCTGGGGCACCGCAACCCCGCACTGGCGGCCGCGCTGGTGCTGGCCGGGGCCAGCATCGTGGCGCAGGCCTCGTTTGCGGTGGCGCTGCGCGCGCAGAAGAGGGCGGAGGCGGCGGAGGCAGCCGCGTAGTCGAGTGCGGCCGCTACCCGTCAGCGCGTGAAGAGCCAGCCGCCCCTGGGCTGGCGCGTCAGTTCATGCCGCCGGACTGAGCGTTCCTCGCCGTCGTCGCCCACGTACACCACCTCGAAGCGCAGCCGTTTCGGCGAGACCATCTTCCAGTTCTGGATGCGCTTGACGGTCACGCAGGCGGTCTTGTCGTGGTACTGCATCTCCGCCATCGGCCCGCCCTGGAAACCGGTGCCGTCGAACAGCCGGCCCGGCGCCGCGAACGGGTTGAGCACGGCGCCGTTGCGTGCGGTGATGCAGCCTTCGGTCCGCACGAAGGACTCGATGGTGGGCGCTGCGCTTTGCACCACCCTGGCCACGGCCGGCGTGGGCGGCTTGGTGACGATGGCCTCGCGGATGCGCTCCACCTGCTCCTCGGTGATCGGCGCCAGCCCGCTGGGCGACACGACCGGCGGCGGAGCTGGTGGTGGAGAGGGCGTGAACGAGGGCAGCAATGGCGCCAGATAGCTGCAGCCCGCCAGCACCAGCGGGGCGGTGCTGGCGAGTGCGGCGGTCCGGGTTCCGAACTTCATGGGTGGGTCTCCTGTCGTCGATTCCTCTTCGGGCCTCTTTCGTGCCTCTTCTTCGATGTCAAAAGCGCTCGTGCGGCGAAAGATAGCGCCACTGTCCGGGCTCCAGCCCGGCCAGCGGCACGCGGCCGATGCGGATGCGCCGCATGGCCAGGATGCGCAGGCCGGCTTCGTCGCACAGGTGTGCGATCTGTCCGGGCCGCGCACCCTTGAGTGCAAAGCGCAGGCCGGTCTGGTCGTCGGCCTGGCGGCCGATGCTCACGCGCGCAGGCGAACGCTCGAAGCGCACGAGCTGCTCGGGGCTGACCTTGCCGGCCACGTCGACCATCACCTCGTGCTCGAGCACGCCCGCATCCTCTTGCAGCTTGCGCTCGATGCGCCATTCCTGCGTGTAGACCACGAGCCCGCTGGCGCCGGTTTCCAGTGGCGTCATGCAGCGCTGCGCCTTGGCGTGCGCCGGCAGGAAGCGCACGCCTGCGCGCTCGGGCTCGTGGTGATTGGCGGCCACCAGCAGCCGGTGCGCGGTGTCGGTCGCCATGCCCGCCGGCTTGTGCAGCAGCAGGGTGACGGGCACCACCGGCTCGGGCTTGGCGCCGGCCTCGATCTCGACCTTCTGGTGGTCGTGCACGCGCGACTGCGGCAGCAGCGCCGGCACGCCGTCGACGCGCACCGCGCCGTTCTCGATCAGCAGCTCGGCCTCGCGCCGTGAGCAGCCCGCGAGTGCAGCCACGCGCTTGGCAAGGCGGATGCCCTCTTCGGAAGCGCCGCTCATGGCGTGGATGCCAGTTGCCGGATGCGCGCCACGTGCGCGGCCAGCGATCGGGCCGCCACCGGCCACATGCGTTCGGGCACGTCGTCGTAGGCCAGCGGCAGCCAGTCTTCCGGTGTGCCCTGGGGGAGCCTGCGCATGGCCGCGGCGATCTTGGCTTCGCGTTTCAGGCGGTGCGCCTTCAGTTGCGCGATGGCGGTGCGTGCACTGCCAATGACGTAGCCGTGCGCCGGCAGGATGAAGTCGATGCCGCCGGCCTCGCAGGCCGCATCGAGCTTGTCGAGCGAATCGAGGTACGCGTTCATGTCGCCGTCGGGCGGATCGACCACCGTGGTGCTGCCGTTCAGGATGTGGTCGCCGGAGAACAGCAGTCCGTCTTCCTCCAGCACCAGGCACAGGTGGTTGGCCGCATGGCCCGGCGTGTGGACGGCCCGCAGCGTGTGCTCGATGCGCCGGCCTTCGGCCGTGGTGCCGCAGAGCTGCAGGCGCTCGCCGTCGAGCAGTTCGCGCTCCGCGGCAAAGCGCGCCGACGCGCGCGCCGTGGGGGCCGAAGACAGCCCGAGGACGGGTGGCTTCACCTTGCACAGCGCCTGCAGCAGTGCCGCGCCGGGCGAATGATCGGCATGCGAATGGGTGCACACGATCATGCGGATGTTCCCCTCGGTGGCGCGCCAGAGCCGGTCGACGTGGCCCGCGTCGTTCGGGCCCGGGTCGATCACGATGTAGCCCGCGGCCGGGTCGCCCACGATGTAGCTGTTGGTGCCCGGACCGGTCATGGCGCTGGGGTTGGGCGCGGTCAGGCGCTGCACGTTCCTGAGCAGAGGCACGGCGCGTTCGGTCTGCCAGTCGAGCGCATGCAGCAGCTGTCCGTCGGGGCACACCAGCGCGAGTTCGCCATAGGGCGAGTCGCTTTCCATGTAGCGCGCGTCCTGGCCGCCGAGCAGGCCCGCGCGCGGGCAACTGGTCCACAGCGGTTTTTCGGCGGCGTCCCGGGGGGCGCAGGCTTGCAGCACCGCGTCGACATTGGCATAGGCCGCGAGCCGCTGCAGCGTGCGCACCGTCGGAAAGATCATGAAGAAGCCGCCCGCCGCATGGCGCGCCAGCGCATCGGCCGGCCGCACCCAGCAGGGCTCGAACTGCTCGCTCTCGTCGGCCGTGGGCGTCTGGCCCTCGGGCATGCGCGCCACCAGGAACGGCACGTCGAAGCGCTTGGGCAGGTCGCGGTCGGTGATCCAGTGCGCAAAGCTGAACACCTGGTCGGACGCGAGCACCAGCCCGCGCGCGGCGCACTGCTCGGCAAAGGAAACGGGCGACATGGTGCTGCGGTCCATCGACGCGATGTCCTGCGCGGCCACGGGCCGGCCGTCGGCATGGCGCGCGAGCAGCACGCCGAGCTCCTCGAAGCCTTCGCGGATGGCCGCAATGGCCTGCGTCAGCTGCGTGCCGTTTTGGGTGGGCCGCTGCGCGGCGATGCGTTTGGCGGCTTCGTCGGCTGCATCGATCTGCCCGCCGGGGAACACATAGGCGCCTGGCGCGAAGCTTGCAGTGCCGGAGCGACGCGTCATCAGCACTTCGATGCCGGCCTCGGAATCGCGCAGCAGCATCACGGTGGCTGCCGCGCGCACGGGCACGGGCTCGCGTGCCGGGTGGAGTTGTTGGGTGGGGCGGACCATGCGGCGATTATGGAGAGGTAGTTCGATGCGGTTGTGTGCTGCATAAGCTCATACCGGATCGGGCATGAACCGCGCGCCACAATCCCGGGCTGCACCGCCCGCATCGAGGAAAGACAGTCATGGCTCATTCTCCCTTCTCTCACTACTTCCAGTTCTCGGCGTCGTCCTTCGCGCGGCGTTTCCGCCCGATCCTGCTGCTGGCGGGCGCCTCCCTGGGTGCGGCCGCGTCATCCGCTGCCTTTGCGCAGGGCGACTGGCCGCAGCAGCCGGTGACGCTGATCATGGGTTTTCCGGCCGGCTCGGGCGTCGACGTGGTGGCCCGTGCCATCCAGGAGCCGCTCGCCCGGCAACTCGGAAAGCCCGTGATCATCGACTACAAGTCGGGCGCGGCCGGCAACATCGCGAGCGAGTACGTGGCCCATGCCAAGCCCGATGGCTACACGCTTTCCTTCGGCACCGCCGCCACGCATGGCAGCAACGCCGCGCTCTACAAGAAGCTGCCGTTCGACGTGGAGGCCGACTTCGTGCCCGTGGCGCCGGTGCTCGACGTATCGAACGTGCTCACCATCAACCCGGACGTGATCAACGCCAAGACCTTGAAGGAGTTCGTCGATCTCGTCAAGGCCAACCCCGGAAAGTACAACTATGCGTCTACAGGCAACGGCGCCGGCACGCACATGGCCTTTGCCGAATTCAATTCGCGCCTCGGCCTCCAGATGGTGCACGTGCCCTACAAGGGCGGACCCGAGGCCATCACGTCCGTGGTGCGCGGCGAGACCTGCTGCATCATGAACCAGGTGCAGACGGTGCTGCCGCACTACAAGGCCGGCAAGGTGCGCCTCCTGGGCGTGACCACCGCCGCGCCGGTGGCCGCGGTCAAGGAGGTGCCCACCATCGCCTCCAGCGGCCTTGCGGGAACGAAGGGCTTCGACAGCTCGATCTGGTTCGGCATCTTCGCGCCCAAGGGCACCGACGCGCAGATCGTCGACAAGCTCAACGCCGCCGTGAAGGCGGTGCTCGAGCAGCCCGAGATCCGCGAGCGTTTCGAAAGCCAGGGCAACACCGTGCGCATCGAATCGCCCGCGCAGTTCAGGAAGACGGTGCACGACAACCGCGTGAAGTGGGCCGAGGTGGCCAAGGCCGCGAACATCAGCATCGACTGAGCGATGCCGGTGCGCTGACCGGGATCAGAGCGTCTTGGTCAGCGTGAGAATGAAACGCGCCTTGTTGGGCGAGTAATACTGCTCGCCGATGGGGCCGAAGCCGAAGTCGTAGCCCGGGTTGCTCAGCGCGAGGTACGAGCTCTTCTTGTTGGCGCCCTGCACCGAGCCGGCCAGTGCCAGGCCGTTGCCGAAGTCGTACGACACGCCCACGTTGTAGTCCACGTAGCTCTTGTAGCCCAGGCTGCGGATGTCGCTGGACATGTGGGTGTAGCCCACGGCGGCCTTCAGCGTGAGCTTGGGCACGATTTCCTTGCTGTAGGCCAGGTTCAGGTAGCCGGTGTTGCGGCCCTTCAGGCCCGAGCCCGACTTGTAGCCGGCATAGCCGAAGTAGTCCTTGGAGACCGTGTGCGAGTACTTCAGGGTGAACGAGCCGATCGCCTCGTCGGCCCAGGTGCCGGCGCCGTACAGCTCGGTGGTGTTGCCGATGGAGTTGCCCGGGTAGATGTAGGTGAGTGCGCCCATGTCCAGGTCGAAGGGGCCGGCCTTGAACTTGTAGCCGCCGTAGAGGTCGCTCTCGATGCTGTTGCCCTGCAGCCAGTTGACGCTGGAGTTCCAGTTGCCCAAGTAGAAGCCGCTCTCGCCGAAGGCATAGTCGAAGCCGCCCTGGATGGCGGGCTTGAAGCCCTTGGTCTTGGCGTAGTCGTTCTTCCCGATCATGTCCTGGTCCTGGCCGCGGAACTTGTAGTTGCTCGTCAGTGCCACATTCCCCGTGAGCTGTGCGCTCGCAAGCATCGGCAGGGCGGCGAGGGTGGGAAGAACGAGCACCGGCAGGGCGATGCGAAAAAAGTGTTTCATCGAAAAAAGTGCTGACGGATGGAGAAGCCGGCAGCGTAGGAGCGCGCGTCTAAAAGCCGCGTAAAAAATGCGGGGCCGGGCGCAAAATTCTTGAGCGGGGATGTCGCCGCCGGCGCAGTGGGGCAGGCGTTCCGGCAGGTCGCTCATCCGCGGCGCGTTGCGGTTCTGCCGCGCGCGGGCATCGTCATCGCGACCACGCCGGCCATGATGCATGCGAGCCCGAGCCACGCGGTGGGCGAGAGCGCCTCGCCCAGGAAAACCACGCCGATCATCACGCCGACGGGCACGCGCAGGTAGGCTTGCGCGGCGGTCGACATCGGCCCGAGCGTCTTGATCAGCCGGAAGTAGATCGTGAAGGCGAGAGCCGTGGAGAGCACCGCCAGCGCCAGCACGGCCACCATCGACGCGGCCGAAGGAGCGAGCGTCCACGGCCGGTCGATCGCGAGGCTCGCGGGCAGCAGCATCGCCGCGCCGCAGAGCAGCGAGCCCGCGGCCGGCACCATCGGGTCGAGCCCCTTGAACACGCGGCCGAACATCGCCGCGCAGCCGTAGCAGACGGCCGCCGCCACCAGCCCGAGCTGCGCGAGCAGCGAATGCCCGAGCCCGTTCAGCGCCTCGAAGCCGACGATCAGGCAGATGCCCGCCAGCCCCGCGCCCACGCCGAAGAGCCGGCGCAGCGTCGGCTTCTCCGCGCCGCCCATGCCCAGGCCCAGCAGGAAGATGAAGATCGGCGAGGTCGAATTGAGGATGGTTGCGAGCCCGGCATCCACGCTGCGCTCCGCCCACGCGATGAGCGTGAACGGCAGCACGCTGTTCAAGCAGGCCTGCAGCGCGAAACGTCCCCACATCGCGGGCTCCCTCGGCAGTTGCACGCCGCGCAGGCGCAGCAACGCGAGCAGCAGCAGGCCGGCAATCAGCGTGCGCGCCGCGATCAGCGTCACGGGCGGCAGCGTCTGGACGCCGATCTTGATGAAGGTGTACGAGGCGCCCCAGCAGGTGGCGAGCACCGCGAGCAATGACCATTCGAAGGCGATGCGGGAAGGGGGCTTGCCGGCCGTGGCGAGTGGGATCGTTTGCATGGTGCGCCGATCATCGAGAATTCGCGGGACGGACACTTCGGCCTGCAACGAAACGTGCGCGTGATGACCAGGGGCCCGAATCTGGGTACGCTGCACACGGCCCTGCTCCTGACGCATTCATCGAAGATCGAACGAATTCCATGCCTTCGCTCCTGATCCGCAACGTGCGCCCCCTGGGCGCTTCCCCTGTCGACCTGCTGGTACGCGATGGCTGCATTGCGGAAACCGGCGCCGCGCTTTCCGCGCCCGCCGATGCCACCGTCGAGGAGGGCGCCGGCGCATTGCTGCTGCCCGGCCTGGTCGAAGGCCACACCCATCTCGACAAGACGCTGTGGGGCATGAACTGGTACCGCAACGAGGTCGGCGTCAACCTCGTCGACAAGATCGAGAACGAACGCGCCTTCCGGCATGCGAGCGGACACGACGCGGCCGCGCAGTCGCTGGTGCTGGCCAAGGCCTTCCTCGCGCTCGGCACCACGCGGCTGCGCACGCACGTCGACGTCGACACGCAAGCGGGCCTGCGCCATCTCGAAGGCACGCTGCGCACGCGGCAGGCGCTGCGCGACGTGCAGCAGATCCAGGTTGTCGCATTCCCGCAGTCCGGCCTGCTGGGCCGGCCGGGCACGGCCGAGCTGCTCGAGCAGGCGCTGGCACAGGGGGCCGACCTGCTCGGCGGCCTCGACCCCTGCGCCATCGACGGCGACCCGGTGCGCTCGCTCGACGTGCTCTTCGGCATCGCCGACAGGCACCAGCGCCCGCTCGACATCCACCTGCACGAACCAGGCGCAATGGGCGCGTTCTCGCTCGACCTGATCCTGCAGCGCACCGAAGCGCTGGGCATGCAGGGCAGGGTCGCGATCAGCCACGGCTTCTGCCTTGGCGACGTGGGCGAACGCGAGCGCGACGCACTGCTCGCGCGCATGGCCAGGCTCGGCGTGGTGCTGATCACCAGCGCGCCGCCATCGCGCAGCGTGCCGCCGCTCATGGCCTGCCGCAAGGCCGGCGTGACGGTGCTCGGCGGCAACGACGGCATCCGCGACACCTGGTCGCCGTACGGCAACCCCGACATGCTGGAACGCGCCATGCTGATCGGCATGCGCTACAACCTGCGCCGCGACGACGAGATCGACGTGGCGCTCCACACCGTCACCCACGCCGGCGCACGCGGCTGCGGCTTCGAGGCCTATGGCCTGGAAGCGGGCTGCCGCGCCGACCTGGTTCTGGTCGATGCGCAGACGCCGGCGCAGGCCGTGGTCTCGCGGCCGGTGCGCAAGCTGGTGGTGGCGGGCGGCCGTGTCGTGGGCCGCAACGGCGTGCTGCAGGCCGACGTGGCGTCCCTGTAGCCCGCGTCTTCAAGCAGGAACGCGGCAGGGCGCCGCCATGTGCGCCTTCGACCTACGCAAAAGCCCGCTCCCGGCTGTAGAGGTCCGGCCCGGAGCCAGGGGACGCTTCGCCGCAAGATTCCATCTCCAAACGAAAGGCCTCTCATGCGCGCCAACGACAAATCGCATTCCGGACCCGTGGCCGACGAACTGACGCCGCTGGAAATTTCCCAGGCCGTCCTCCAGGGCGAAGAAAACCCGAACATCGCACGGCCGCTCACGCCGTTGGAGCAGGCCGCCACGGGCATGGGAACGGGCACCGGACAACGCTCGTCGCTGGGCCGCGTCCTGTGCAGCCCCGCGGTGGCCTGGGGTGCTGCGGCGGTGACGGGCCTGGGCCTGCTCGCGGCGCTGGCCTATGCGAAGCGGGGGCCCACGCTCAGGCCTTGACGCCGCCGGCGGTGAAGGCGAACGTGCATCACTACACTGCTGCGGATGAGCCTTCCCCCTCCACCGCATCGCGCGCGAGAAGACCGTCTTGTTTCCTATTTCCGAAGCGGCGACGCCATGCGCAGCCGCAGCGTGAGCGGTGTCGTGCTCTCGGGCGCGGTCGATGTGCCCGTGCCTCCCGCACGCCTGACTGCGGATTGGGAACGCGAGATTTCTTCGCGCCTGGCGCTGGAGCCCGGGGACGTCGAGCCATTGCCCCTGGCGCGTGCGCGTGCGCGCTGGCCGGACTACAGGCACTGCGTGCAGGCGGTGTCCGACTGGACGCGCACGCTCGGATTGCCCGAGGTGCTTGCGTCCAGCGAGGTCGCCCTCATGGCCTGCCGCGGCGCGAGGTACCACCACGACGGCGCGCAATACGGCGGCGCGGCGTTCTGCAATCTGTTCCTGAGCGAGGACAAGGAACTGGATGTGCACTTTCCCTCTACGGGTCAGCGAATTCCCCTTGCCCGGGGCACGGTCGTGATATTCGATACAGGCCAGCCGCACGCCGTGATCCGGCGCCGCAGCAGCGGCTTCGATGCGGCCGACTTCGCGCCCGGCCAGGATTGCACCCAGGTGTTCCTGACCTGGGAGCTCCCCATTGAAGATGCGCATGTGGGGCGCACGCTTCGTATCGCCTTCGACATCGACGCGCCGACCGCATCGCAAGTGGATGAAGAGCAGGTCCGGATGAACGGCGAACCGGCCAGCGTGTGCCCGGCCTCCGGCGAGTGGCGCCGGGCCGGCTGAGCATCACGCCATCACGCGCCCCGCCAGCGCGAGTTCGACTGCAGCTTTTCGTAGTCATTCCGCGCGAGCTGTAGACCGTTCGGACTCGGCGGGTTTTCCTTGTAGACGATGCAAGCGCCAAGCGAAGAGACTGCGCCCGCACGTACGAAGAGCAGGCCTGCACGCCGTCATCGCCGCTACATCGCGATGTCACAGCTCCTTCTTACGCTGGAGGCCATTCAACCGCCTCGAGAAAAAAGGAGTGTCTCCATCCATGCATCCACGATTCATCTTGCGCGCGCCCTTCGCGCTGTCGGTACTGGCCTTTGCATTGACCGCCTGCGGCGGCGGTGATGGTGGAGGCGGTGGGAGCTTCAGCGGCAGCGCCGCTGCGACGGGCAATGCGCTCGGCTCGGACCAGACCCCTGCAGACACGGCCGGCAAGACCGATGCAGCCCCGTCCGGCGCGGGCACCGACCCCAGCGTGAGCTACGCCCCCTGAGGCTCGACGCTTCCCCGTATTTTCAAAACAAACCCCGCCATGACCACACGCCGCAAGTTTCTCCAGACCACCACCGGCACCGGCATTGCCGCCGCCACGCTGGCCACCTTTCCCCCCAGCATCCGCCGCGCGCTGGCCATCCCCGCGCATCACGAGACCGGCACCATCAAGGACGTCAAGCACGTCGTGCTGCTGATGCAGGAGAACCGCTCCTTCGACAGCTATTTCGGCACCTTCAAGGGTGTGCGCGGCTACGGCGACCGCTTTGCCGTGCCGGCGCCCAACGGCAAGACCATCTTTCACCAGACCTACACCAAGACCACGCCGCCCAGCACCTACACGCCCTACCGCCTCGACGAGAGCAAGGGCAACGCGCAGCGCGCAGGCAGCACGCCGCACGGTTGGTCCGATTCGCAGGCCGCATGGGACCACGGCCGCATGTTCAAGTGGCCCGACGTCAAGAACCTGCTGTCGATGGGCTACTACGACACCGCGGAAGTGCCGTTCCAGCGCGCGCTGGCCGAGGCCTTCACGCTGTGCGACCACTACCACTGCGGCATGCACACCGGCACCATTGCGAACCGCTTGTTCTACTGGAGCGGCACCAATGGCCCGAACGGCATCAGCCCCGTCGATGGCAGCAAGGTGCAGCTTGCGGTTCTGAACAACCAGTTCAACGCCGGCAACGACATCGGCGTATCCACCGAAGGCTGGACCTGGACCACCTATGCCGACCGGCTCGAGAAGGCCGGCGTGAAGTGGAAGGTCTACCAGAGCCTGATCGACAACTTCGGCTGCAACGAGATGATGAGCTTTCGCCACTGGCGCACGGCCATCGAGCAGATGCCGGCGGCACGCCGCCCCGTGTACGTTCCCGCGACCGACATCACGCAGCCGGTGACCGCCGCGGGCCCGTTCTACGACCCGGCCATCGACGATGCGCTCAGCCCGCTCGCCAAGGGCTTCGGCAACACCATGCCGCAAGGCTTCCTCGAAACCTTTCGCGAGGACATCCGCAACGGCACCTTGCCCGCGGTGTCGTGGATCATTTCGCCCTCGGCCTACAGCGAGCATCCCGGACCATCGAGCCCGGCCAAGGGTGGCTGGTACGTGCAGGAAGTGCTGGACGCGCTGACCTCCAATCCCGAGGTCTGGAGCAAGACCGTGCTGCTCATCAACTTCGACGAGAACGACGGCTTCTTCGACCACCTGCCGTCGCCCGCGGCGCCTTCGCGCAACCCCGACGGCTCGCTGGCCGGCGCCACCACGATGGCCGAGGCCGACGTGGCCGTCGAGTACCACAACTACACGCCGGCCACCTCCAAGCAGCCCGCCATGGACGGCCGCCCCTACGGCCCCGGACCGCGCGTGCCGATGTGGGTGGTCTCGCCCTGGAGCCGCGGCGGCTGGGTCAACTCGCAGGTCTGCGACCACACCTCGACGCTCATGTTCCTGGAGAAGTGCTTCGGCGTGGCCGAGCCGCAGATCAGCAAGCACCGCCGCGCCGTCTGCAGCGACCTCACCAGCGCCTTCAACTTCGAGCGTCCCAACGACGAGCCGCTGCCCGCGCTGCCCGGGCGCAAGACCAAGGCCGAGGCCGATGCGCTGACCGCCGCGCAGGAGGCGCTGCCCAAGATCGTGCCGGCCGCCGATGCCGACCTGCCGGTGCAGGCCACCGGCGTGCGTCCCTCGCGCGCCCTCCCTTACGAACTGCACATCAGCGCGCGCAGCGACGCGCTCAACGGCCGCGTCCAGCTGCTGTTCGCCAACAGCGGCCAGGCCGCCGCCGTGTTCCACGTCTACGACAAGCTGCACCTGTCGGACCGCCTGCCGCGCCGCTACGTGGTGGAGCCCGGCAAGCAGCTCGACGGCTACTGGAACGCCATGACCGACGATGCCGGCCTGTACGACCTGTGGGTGCTCGGCCCCAACGGCTTTCATCGACAGTTCAAGGGCGACCTGAACCGGCTGCGCGCCGGAAGTGCGCCCGCGCCCGAGATCCGCGTGGGCTATGACACGCGCCGTGGCGATCTCTACCTGCAGATGCGCAACGATGGCCGGCGCGATTGCCGCTTCACCGTGCAGCCCAACAAGGCCTACCCGCGCCCCGACGCCTACCAGGCCGGCGGCAGGGACCGCAACGGCAACAACGGGCACGGCAATGACGACAAGGGCGTCTACGGCAACAACCCCGACGGCTCGTGGAGCATCCGCGTCAAGGGCGGCGGCGAAACCGGCATGCGCTGGAGCCTGGACGCCAGCGGCCAGTGGTACGACTTCGTGGTGACCTGCGATGCCGACCCTTCGTTCTACCGGCGCCTTGCCGGCCGGATCGAGACGGGCCGGCACTCGGTGAGCGATCCGGCCATGGGGCTGCAAGACCGCTTCTGACGAAGCCGGAACTGGCGCGTCCGGGGTAGATGAAAATCGAAACAGTCGTATCAGTTCCAAGCCCCTCGATCCGATGGATTGCAGGCAGGAGTCGAGAGCCCCCGCTGATCTCGCAAACACGCCGTTCCTGCTTTTGGATGCACTTACACTCCGGCCATGAGAAGAACCGGGGAAGTTCAATGCGGCCTGCAGCCCGTGGTGGAGCTGCGGAAAGAGGCTGCGTCGTACGCTTATTCGGTTCGCGCGCCACGGTCGAAAGGTGTGGTCCCGCCCAGCTCGTACAGCAACGGCGGCTTCGCGACACTGGCCGATTGCCTGCTCGACGTGGCGCGGGCGCTCGGTGGTGACTTCAAGCGCATCTACGTGCGTCTTGACGGCTACTGCGTCGGGGAGCGCGACGTCGTCGAGTTGCGCCGGGAGCCGCAGGAGGTTGCGGCTGCATTGAAGGTCACTTGCGACGCGGTAGCGAGTGCCATCCTGCCTGGTGCCGCCGCACCGGAAACCAACGGCCCGTGAGCTCGCGGCCGCTCAGTCCCAGGCCGGCGAGAGACCCGCCGGGTCGGTGAGCCGCTCGCCACGGTCGAGTGCCGCGATCTGCGCCATCTCCGCATCCGTCAGCCTCAGCTGCTGCGCCTTCAGGTTGCCCTCCAGGTTCGCCCGCTTCGTCGACGACGGAATCACCGCGTAGCCCAGCTGCATCGCCCACGCCAGCACCACCTGCGCCGTGGTCGCGCCGTGCGCCTTGGCCATCGCCTCGATCACCGGGTCGTTGAGCACTTTGCCGTACGCCAGCGTCATGTAAGACGTGATGCGGATGCCCTGGCTCTTCGCGAACTCGGCCACCTTGCGGTTGTGCAGGTACGGGTGCAGCTCGATCTGGTTGGTGGCGATTTCCTTCGCGCCCACGGCCGCAATGGCTTCCTTCATCAGCGCGATGTTGAAGTTTGACACGCCGATCTGCTTCGTGAGCCCCTGCGCCTTGGCTTCGGCCAGCGCGCCCATGAACTCGGCCACCGGCACTGCGCTGCCAGGCGAGGGCCAGTGGATCAGCGTCAGGTCCACATGGTCCGTGCGCAGCTTGGCAAGGCTGTCCTTCAGGCTGGGCACCAGCTTGTCCTTGGCGTAGTTGTCGGTCCAGACCTTGGTGGTGATGAACAGGTCCTTGCGCGCCACGCCGCTTTCGGCGATGGCTTGGCCCACCTCGGCCTCGTTGCCGTAGATCTGCGCCGTGTCGATCACGCGGTAGCCCACGTCGAGGCCGTTCTTCACCGAGTCGATCACCACCTGGCCCTTGAGGCGGAAGGTGCCGAGGCCGAAGGCGGGAATGGTGTTGCTGGTTGTCATGGTGTTGTCCTTGCGAGTTTGAAAATAGAGAGAAGCAGGAGGGCGATCAGTGTCCGACCGGCACCGGCCGCGAAGCGCGCACCGGAATGCCGGCACGGCGGTCGAGCGTGCCGCTCCACTGCGTGAGGGCCAGCGACACCAGCACAACCCCTGCGCCAATCCATGGCGTGTGCATCAGCCCCAGGTGCGTCACGATCAGCCCACCGGCCCAGGCCGCGCCGGCAATGCCCAGGTTGAAAGCCGCGATGTTCAGGCCCGAGGCCACGTCCACCGCCTGCGGCGTGAAGCGCTCGGCCTGCTTCACCACATACACCTGCAGGCCCGGTACGTTGCCGAAGGCGACCGCGCCCCACATCAGCACCGCCGCCAGCGCCAGCCACTTGTGCGGCGCCGCGAAGTTGAACACCAGCAGCACCGCGGCCAGCAACGCGAAGATGATCTTCAGCGCTGGAATCGGCCCCATCCGGTCGGCCAGCTTGCCGCCCCAGATGTTGCCCACCGCCACCGACACGCCGTACACCAGCATCACCCAGCCCACCGCGCCGGCGCTGAAGCCCGACACGTCGGTGAGGATCGGCGCGAGGAACGTGAAGGGAATGAACGAACCGCCGTAGCCGATCGCGGTCTTGGCATACACCAGCAACAGGCGCGGCTCGGCCAGCACCTTGGCCTGCTGTGCCAGCGAGGCCGGCGGCGTGTGGCGGATGTTGTTGGGAATGAAGATCCAGCTGCCGATGAAGGCGATCACGCCCAGCGCGGAAACAGCCAGGAAGGTCTCGCGCCAGCCGAAGTGCTGCCCGATGAACGTGCCCAGCGGCACGCCCGTGACCAGCGCCACCGTGAGGCCCGTGAACATGATCGCGATGGCGCTGGCGGCCTTTTCCTTCGGCACCAGCCCGGTGGCGATGGTCGAGCCGATCGAGAAGAACACGCCGTGCGCCAGGCCCGTGAGCACGCGGGCGGCAATCAGCGATTCATAGCTCGGCGCCTGCCACGCCAGCAGGTTGCCGACCGTGAACAGCGCCATCAGCCCGAGCAGCAGCGCCTTGCGCGGCAGTTTCCCCGTGAGCGCGGTGAGCACCGGCGCGCCGATGGCGACGCCCAGCGCATAGAGGCTGACCAAAAGGCCCGCCGAGGGAAGGCCGATGCCGAGGTCGGCGGCCACGGTGGGGATGAGGCCAACGATGACGAACTCGGTCGTCCCGATGGCGAAGGCGCTGAGGGTCAGCGCGAGCAAGGCGATTGGCATGAGGGCACTCCTGAATGGATGGGAGGAGTGTCTTGTGGATACCTTTGCGGATAAATGGGGGTTGTGGCAGAAGATAGTTGCTATGAAATCAACAATATATGCAGTGGACCTGAACTCTGATGCGTCAGATCAGGGCGGGACTGCCAGTCCTTAACCATCGGTTAAGACCGGCTAAACAAGACGCGAATTGTCGGCACACCTCCGAATCGTGAGGATGCACAGCGCCGGCGCCGTCGGACCCGCACAAAGAAACAGGAGAGAGCATGCCCCCCAGAAATCCGATCGGGCACCAGTCGCGCCTGCACCGGCTCGCGGCGGCGGCGGCCACGGCGGCGATCGTTGCTGCCGCGCCGGCCGAAGCGCGCGTCACTCGCATCGTGATCGACAGCGTCGCGCCCCTCGCGGGGCAGGCGATCCCGTACGAGCAGATCCGCGGTCGCGCCTTCGGTGAGCTCGACCCGAACGATCCGCACAACAGCATCGTCACCGACATCAAGCTGGGAGCGGACGCCGATGGCAAGGTGCGGTACGAAACCTCGTTCAATCTGGTGAAGCCGGTCGAGATGAACCGCGCGAGCGGCTTCCTCTGGCATGACGTGCCCAATCGCGGCGGCGCCGGAACCCTTGTCGTCGAAGAACGCGAGCTGGGCGATGTCGGCCTGCGCAGCGGCTGGCAGGCGGACAACGCCGGCAACACGGGCATTCCCGCCAACCGCGCCGCAGGTACCAATCACTGGGTGGCGGCGCCCATCGCAAAGGTCGACGGGCTGGCCGTCACAGGCAAGGTCTTCGCGCGGATCGTCAACCAGGGCGGCGCGGCCTCCCAGCCGCTGATGGTGCAAGCGAACCCCGTGCCCTACCTTCCGGCAACGCTGGACACGGCCAGGGCAACGCTGAAGACGCACACCAGGGAGACCGTCGATGGTGTCGTCACCGAGGGCCCGGGCATCGCCCCAGGCGACTGGGCGTTTGCGAAGTGCGACGCCGGCAACCCGTTTCCCGGCACGCCGATCGACAACAACCCCGCCAACGCGCCCGGCAATCTGCCAGTGCACATCTGCTTGCGAAACGGCTTCGATCCCAAGCTGCTGTACCAGGTGGTGTACCCGGCACACAACGCCTACATCCTGGGCGTGGGCATGGCGGCGTTCCGCGACGTGGGCGCCTTCTTCCGCTACGAGACGGCCGACGACTTCGGCACGCGCAATCCGGTGGCCGGCTTTGTCAAGGGCACGGCGGTGCGGGGTGTGTCGCAGTCCGGAAACATGGTGCGGCAGTTCATCTTCATGGGTCTGAACCAGGACGAGCGCAACCGCAAGGTCTACGACGGGGCCTGGCCGATCATCGCGGGCCGCCGGGTGGCGGCCAACTCACGCTGGGCCCAGCCGGACGGTGTGCTGGAGCTCTACCAGCAGGGCAGCGAAGGCCCGCAGTGGTGGGTGGACTGGCCGGATCCGGTGCGCAAGCAACCCACCGGCAGCATCTTCTCGCGCTGCGACACCAACGACACCTGCCCGAAGGTGATCGAGCATTTCGGATCGGCCGAGGTGTACGCGCTGAAGCTGACGCCCGAGTGGATCGGCACGGCCGGCGACGCGGACATTCCGCTGCCGCGCAACGTTCGGCGCTACTACGTGCCGAGCAGCCACCACGGCGGCGGCGCGGGCGGCTTCACGCACATGCCTGCGGCCAGCGCCGGCCCGAGCTGCCCCGGCAACAATTTCGGCCGCGGCACGTTGGCAGCCAACCCGGTGCCGCACACCGAGATCACCAATGTGCTGCGCCTGGCCATGCGCGACTGGGTGCTGAACGGAACGCCGCCGCCGCCCAGCCGATGGCCCACGCTTGCGGCCAAGACGCTGGTCGACGCCAACAGGAAGGCGATGGGCTTTCCGAGCGGGGTGCCCGGCATCCCGGACTCGATCTTCCTGCCGGAGAACTTTGCGTTTCCGGTGTTCGACTACGACTGGGGCCCGCAATTCAATCACGCGGAAGCCTCCGGCGTGCCCACCAATGTGCCACCGTCCATCAAGAAGGTGATCCCGATGAAAGTGCCGAAGGTCGATGCCGACGGCAACGAGATCGGCGGCGTTCCCACGGTGCTCGTGATGGCGCCGTTGGGCACTTACCTGGGGTTCAATGTCACCGCTGGGGGTTTCCATCGAGGCCAGGTGTGCAACTATGTGGGCGGCTATGTGCCGTTCGCACGCACGCGTGCCGAGCGGATCGCGAGTGGCGACCCGCGCCTGTCGCTCGAGGAACGCTACGGCAGCCACGAGGGCTACGTCGCCGCAGCGCGAGCCGCCGCCGAGAAGGCGGCCGCCGAGGGCTTTCTTCTCCCCGCGGACCGCGACCGCCTTATCCGGCAGGCCTCGGAGAGTGCCGTGCTCCGCTGAACGCGGCCGTGCTCTCGATCATTTCCACCAGCGCGGCCGCCGGCGCAGAGAGCTCCGGGCGGCTGCGCATGGCCAGCAGCAGCACGCGTTCCATCTCGATGCCTTCGAGGCCAACCTGCACGAGGCCGAGGGCCTGGGCATAGAGAGCGGCAGCCGCGCGTGGCAGGATCGCCAGGCCGAGCCCGAACGAGACCATGCGGCACATCGAATCGAAGCTGCGCACCTGCACCCGTATGCGGGGCGTGCGCTTGACCGCGTCGGCCGCCGCCATCACCTTGCGCGTGAGCGATGCGCTTCGTGCCAGCGTGACCAGGTCATGGTCGAGCACGTCCGCGAGGCAGGCGTTCTGCCGGTTGTCCAGCGCGTGGCCTGCCGGCACCAGCAGCACCAGCTGGTCGACATTGCAGACGATGGTCTCCAGGCCCTCGTGCGGCACGTTGTCGCCAATGACGGCAAGCTCCGCCGTGCCTTTCAGCACGGCGCGAATGCCGTCTTCGCTCAAGGCATCTTCCATGTCGATCACCACGTGGGGATAGCGGCGGGCGTACTCGGCCAGCACGCTGGGCAGGAAGCCGCCGAAAGCGGAAGGGTTGGCGCACAGCCGCAGGTGGCCGGTGGCACCTGATTGAAGATCGTCGACGGCCTGCACGAGCTGTTCCAGGCGCGCGATCACCTCGATCGCATGCCGGTGCAAGGTCTGTCCCTCCGGCGTGGCGACCACGCCGCGCTGCCCGCGCTGGAGCAGCGCCATGCCGCAATGCTGTTCGAGATCGGTGATGCGCTTGCTTGCCGCCGGGAGCGAAACGCCGAATCGATCTGCGCCCGCGGTCAGGCTTCCTCCATCGACGACTGCGACGAAAAGGCGCAGGGAGATGAGATCGAAACGATTCAGATTGATCATGGCGGGTGGATTTGACCACCGCCGACGCTACGATCCATTGAAAGACGCAAGACAGACACCATGCCCATCCTCCATCAACCCGGTTTCATCTTTTCCCCGCCTGCGCGCGGCGTCGTGGCGGCCGCCCTGTGCGCGGCTTCGCTCTTCATGGCGGGCTGCGAGACAAAGCCCGAATTCCGTCCGCTCACCTCCGAGGTGCCGCCGCCGCCGACCTTCGTGACCGTGCCCAGCGAAGAAACCTGCCAGGCCGCGCAGGCGCGCTATGCACTCGGCCAGGCCCTCGATCCGCTGCTGCTGGAGCAGATGCGCACGCGCACCGGTTCCAGGTCCGCGCGCACCTCGGCCGTCGGCGCGCCGCTGCCGGTGCCGGCCGATCCGGGGCGGCTCAATGTCGACGTCGATCCGCAGGGCCGCATCACCGCCGCGCGCTGCGGCTGAAGGAAGTTATCAATAATTCCGCGATGACCACCCATCCGACCCCCACCATCGCGCTCGACTGCTACTACAGCCTTTCCTCGCCCTGGGCCTACCTGGGCGGCCCGCAGCTGCAGGACATCGTGCGGCGCCACCATGTGCGGCTCACGCTGAAGCCCTACGACTTCCAGGCCGTCGTGCCGCAGACCGGCGGCATTCCGCTGAAGACGCGGCCCGAACCGCGCCGCACCTACCACGCGCTCGAACTGGCGCGCTGGCGCGACTACCTCGGCATGCCGCTCAACCTGGAGCCCGCGTACTACCCGAAGGGCGCGCCGGTCGATCCGAACTGGAACAAGTACCCGGGCTGGATGGTGATTGCCGCGCAATTGCAGGGGCTCGATGCCCAGCCGCTCTCGCATGCGCTGCTGCGCGCGCTGTGGGCCGAGGAACGCGACACCTCCGAGGCCGAGGTGCGCATCGCGGTGGCCGAGGAAAACGGCTACGACGGCGCCTCGCTGCAGGCGCTGGAGCAGGCGGGCGAGACGCTGGCGGTCTACCGCGCCAACAGCGCCGACGCCGTCCAGGCCGGCGTGTTCGGCGCACCGACCTTCGTGCTGGACGGCGAGCGCTTCTGGGGCCAGGACCGGTTGGCCTTTCTCGACCGGGCGCTCGACAAGCGCCGCCAATCCTCGGGCGGATAATCGCCCGATGCGAATCCGCTTTACCAAGATGCAGGGTGCCGGCAACGATTTCGTCGTGCTGGACGAAACGCGCGGCACGCTGGGCCTCACGGCCGCGCAGTACCGCTTCCTGGCCGACCGCCATTTCGGCGTCGGCGCCGACCAGATCCTCACGGTGCGGCCCCCCTCCCAGGGGGCGGCCGAGGGCGTCGATTTCCAGTACGTGATCCACAACGCCGACGGTGGCGAGGTGGAGCAGTGCGGCAACGGCGCGCGCTGCTTCATGCGCTTCGTGCGCGAGCACCACCTGACCGACAAGGACACGGTGCGCGTCGAAACGCTGGCCGGCATCATCGAGCCGCGCATGAGCGAGGACGGGCGGGTCACGGTCGACATGGGGCCGCCCATCTTCGAGCCCGCGCGCGTGCCCTTCGATACCGCCGGCCTCGATCCGCAGCCCGACGGCTCCTGGCACACCTGGCACCTGGCCCTCGGCACGCATGCCGACTCGGCCATTGTTTCGCTCGCGGTGCTGTCGATGGGCAACCCGCATGCGGTACAGGTGGTCGACAACGTCGACACCGCGCCCGTGGCCCGGCAGGGCCCGCAGATCGAGCACCATCCGCGCTTTCCGCAGCGGGTGAATGCCGGCTTCATGCAGGTGGTCGACCGCACGCACGTCAAGCTGCGCGTGTTCGAGCGCGGCGCCGGCGAAACGCTGGCCTGCGGCACCGGCGCCTGCGCGGCGGTGGTGGCGGGCATCCGGCTCGGCCTGCTGGAGCGCCGGGTCGATGTGCAGACGCATGGCGGCGTGCTCACGATCGGCTGGGAAGGCGAGGGCCATCCGGTGCTCATGACCGGCCCGGCCACCACGGTTTTCGAGGGAGACATCGAGGTGCCCGAGCTGCCATGACCCACTTCAGAAACAACAAAGACGACGCCATGAACCCGATCACCGAAGACGACATCGCCAATTACCTGGCGAACACGCCCGACTTCTTCGAGCGGCACGCACAGCTGCTGGCGCAGGTGCAGCTCACCAGCCCGCACGGCAACCGCGCCGTGAGCCTGCAGGAGCGCCAGGCCGAGATGCTGCGCGAGAAGATCAAGGCGCTGGAGCATCGCCTGATGGACATGGTGCGCCACGGCACCGAGAACGTGGTCATCGCCGACCGCCTGCAGCGCTGGACCAGCGGCTTGCTGACCACGCGCGACCCGCGCAGCCTGCCGTACCGCATCGCGGTCGACCTGCAGTCGCTGTTCCTGGTGCCGCAGACCGCCATCAAGGTGTGGGACTGCGGTGCCGACTACCTCAACGAGGCCTATGCGCAGTGGGTAAGCGACGACGTGAAGGCGCTGGCCACCTCGCTGACCTCGCCCTACTGCGGGCTCAATTCGGGCTTCGAGGCGGCCAACTGGCTGCCCGAGCCGGCCGGCGCGATGTCGATCGCGCTGATCCCGCTGCGGCCCGATGCCGAGTCGCCGGCCTTCGGCCTGCTGGTGCTGGCCTCGCCGGACGCGCAGCGCTTCAACGCCGAAATGGGCACCGACTTTCTCGAACGCATCGCCGAACTGGCGTCGGGCGCGCTGTCGCGGCTGCGGCCTTGAGCGGGCGGCGCCGGTCCTGGCGGGCCGCGTGGCCCGTGCTGTGGACGGTGCTGCTGGCCGGACTGCTGGCCTACCTGGTCATTGCCGCCGTCATCTGGCGGCGCGCGGTCGAGGCGCTGGCCAATCCGCCGCAACGGCCGGCCGACGCCGCGCTGATCCTGGGCAACCGTGCCTTTCTCGATGGCAAGCCCAACCCATGCCTGACGGGCCGGGTCGATGCCGCCATCGCGCTGGCCAATGCGGGCCTCGCGAAGCAGCTCGTGCTGTCGGGCGGCGTCGACAAGGAAGACGGCCGCATCGAGGCCGAGGTGATGCAGCGGCATGCGCGGGCCCAGGGCTATGCAGGGCCGCTGCTGCTGGAGCCGGCATCGACTTCGACCCGCCTGAACCTCGCGATGTCGCGCCCGCTGCTGAAGGCGGCGGGCATCCACGGCGTGATCGTGGTGTCGGAGCCCTATCACCTGTGGCGCGTGGAGCGCCTCGCGCGGGCCAGCGGTTTCGACAAGGACTTCGACGTTCAGTACGCGGCTGCGAGCACGCGCTGCTGGCGCCGCTGGGGCATGGTTTTCAAGGGTGCGTTGCGCGAGCCTCTGGCTGTCGTGAACAATGCGTTCAATGGCTACCTCCACTGAGACGGCGGGGACCGGCTGGGTCGACAAGTACCTGGAGCACGTGCGCGTCGAGCGCCGGCTGGCGGCGCGCACGGTCGAGCTCTACGCCATCCATCTGCAGGCGCTCGCGGCCAATGCCGCGGAGGCCGGTCTTTCGCTCGACCGCGTGCAGACCGCGCACGTCCGGCGCTGGATGGCCCAGCTGCACGGCGCGGGGCGCGAGCCGCGCGGCATTGCGCTGGTGCTCTCGTGCTGGCGCAGTTTCTACCGCTGGCTCGGCAACGAGGGGCTGGTGGGCTTCAACCCCGTGAAGGACGTGCATGCGCCCAAGGCCGCGCGGCCGCTGCCCAAGGCGCTGGCGGTCGACGATGCGGTGCGGCTCGCCGAAATGTACGACCCCGAGGCCGACCCCTGGACCGAGGCGCGCGACAGCGCGATCGTCGAGGTGCTCTACGGCTGCGGCCTGCGCGTGAGCGAGCTCACCGGCCTCGATGCGCGCGCCAGCACCACGGCCCGCGGCTGGGTCGATCTCGATGCGCTGGAAGCCAACGTGCTCGGCAAGGGCAGCAAGCGGCGCATCGTGCCCATCGGCAGCAAGGCGGCCGAGGCGCTGCGCGACTGGTTCGCGGTGCGCGGCGATTGCGCGGCGCTGTCGACGGCCGCGCTGCGCGACCCGGCGGGCGCGGCGGCGCTTTTCATCAGCGCCAAGGGCGTGCGCATGTCCTCGCAGGCGGTGTGGAAGCTGCTGCGCGAGCGCAGCCTCAAGGCCGGCCTTGCGGCGCCGGTGCATCCGCACATGCTGCGGCATTCGTTCGCCAGCCATGTGCTGCAGTCGAGCAGCGACCTGCGCGCGGTGCAGGAACTGCTGGGCCACGCCAACATCGCCACCACGCAGGTCTATACGCGGCTGGACTTCCAGCATCTGGCCAAAGTGTATGACGCGGCACACCCGCGCGCGCAGGCGCGCCCCGAGGGCACGCGCGCGCAAGCACGCCCCGAAGGCGTGCGGGCCAAGCCAAAGAACGACAACAAGCAAACAAAATGAAAACCCTCCGCCTCAAGCCCGGCAAGGAGCGCTCGCTGCAGCGCCGCCATCCCTGGATCTTCGAATCCGCCATTGCACGCGGCGGTGCCGATTCGGGCGAGACGGTGCGCGTCGAATCCCACGACGGCGCCTTCCTGGCCTGGGCCGCCTTCAGCCCGGTTTCCAAGATTCGCGCGCGGGCCTGGAGCTTTGTCGAAACGCAGCGCATCGATGCCGCATTCCTGGCGTCGGTGTGCGCCCGCGCAGTGGCGGCCAGGGCGCTTTTCGACCTGCAGAGCGACGGGGTCCGGCTGATCCACGGCGAGGCCGACGGGCTGCCGGGCCTGATCGTCGACCGGTACGGCGACACGCTGGTGGCGCAGTTCCTGTCGGCCGGCGTCGAGCGCTGGAAGGCCGCGATTGCCGATGCGCTGCTCGCGGCGACCGGCCTGCACAAGCTCTACGAGCGCTCCGATGCCAGCGGCCGCGAACGCGAAGGCCTGAAGCCGGTCACCGGCTGGCTGCGCGGGGAGGGCGCCACCGAGATCACGATCCGCGAGCACGGCTGGAAGCTCTCGCTCGACATCGCCACCGGCCACAAGACCGGCTTCTACCTCGACCAGCGCGACAGCCGCCAGCGCTTTGCCGAACTGGCGCAGCATCGTCGCTTTCGGCGCGTGCTCAACTGCTTCTGCTACACCGGCGGCTTCACGGTGGCCGCGCTCGCGGGCCTGCGGGCGGCGGATGCGGTGGAGGGCGCCGAGCTGGTGTCGGTCGATTCATCGCAGCCGGCGCTCGAGCGGGCGCGGGCGCACCTGGCGCTGAACGGCTTCGGCGGCGAGGGGTCGGGCCTGAAGACGGAATTCCTGGATGCCAACGTCAACACCGTGCTGCGCGAGTTCATCGAGCAGGGCCGAACCTTCGATGCCATCGTGCTCGATCCGCCCAAGTTCGCACCCACGGCGGCCCATGCCGAGCGCGCCGCCCGCGCCTACAAGGACATCAACCGCCTCGCGCTCAAGCTGCTGGAGCCCGGCGGCGTGCTGCTGACCTTTTCCTGCTCGGGCGGCATCAGCGCCGATCTTTTCCACAAGATCGTGGCTTCGGCCGGCATCGATGCACAAGTGGACGGCTACATCAGCGAGCGCCTGGGCGCCGCGCCCGACCACCCCATGACCATCGAGTTCCCCGAGGGCGAATACCTCAAGGGGCTGGTGGTGGTGAAAAAGCTGGCCTGAAGCTCGTTCCTGCCGCTGCCTTGACCCTGCGCCAACGCAACTGAGTGGCATTGGCTAAACTGCCGGCCCATCCCCTTTCTTCCTGTTTTCCGTTTCCGGAGCACACCATGGCCCTCATTCCCGCCACCATCCTCACCGGCTTCCTGGGCTCGGGCAAGACCACGCTGCTCAAGCGCATCCTGACCGAGGCCCATGGCCAGAAGATCGCGGTGATCGAAAACGAGTTCGGCGAAGAGAACATCGACAGCGACATCCTCGTGACCGAATCGAAGGAGCAGATCGTGCAGATGAGCAACGGCTGTGTCTGCTGCACCATCCGCGAAGACCTGCGCGAGGCGCTGCAGTTGCTGGCCGCCAAGAAGCGCAAGGGCCTGCTCGACTTCGACCGCGTGGTGATCGAGACCACCGGCCTGGCCGACCCCGGCCCCGTGGCGCAGACCTTCTTCATGGACGACGAGATCGCCGAGAGCTACCTGCTCGACTCCATCCTGACGCTGGTCGACGCCAAGCATGCGCCGCAGCAGCTCAACGACCGCCAGGAGGCGCGCCGCCAGGTGGGCTTTGCCGACCAGATCTTCATCAGCAAGAGCGAGCTGGTGTCGGCGGAGGAGACCGATGCGCTCATTCATCGCCTGAAGCACATGAACCCGCGCGCGCCGCAGCAGAAGGCGCATTTCGGCGACGTGCCGCTGAAGGACATCTTCGACCTGCGCGGCTTCAACCTGAACGCCAAGCTCGACATCGACCCCGACTTCCTCAAGGAAGAAGAGGACCATCACGACCATGACCACGCGCATGGCGAAAATTGCGACCACCCCTCGCACAAGCACGAGGGGCACGGCCACCATCACCACACCGACGACGACGTCAAGAGCTTCGTCTACAAGGCCGACCGTCCCTTCGACCCGGCCAAGCTGGAAGACTTCCTGGGCGCCATCGTCAACATCTACGGCCCGCGCATGCTGCGCTACAAGGGCGTGCTGAACATGAAGGGCACCGAGCGCAAGGTGATCTTCCAGGGCGTGCACCAGCTGATGGGCAGCGATTTGGGCCCGGAGTGGGGCAAGGACGAAGCGCGCCAGAGCCGCATGGTGTTCATCGGCATCGAGCTGCCGCGCGAAATTCTCGAGCAGGGGCTCGAGCAGTGCCTGGTCTGACGAAGCATTGCCCGCATAAACAAAAAGGCGCTGCCCCCGGAAGGGGCAACGCCTTTTTTATTGCCTGGGCTTACTTGCCCGGAGCGCCCAGCGGCTTGCCGTTGAGCCTCAGGCTGCCTTCGGCGTATTCGAGCTGCGCGGTGACGTCATCGCCCTCGCGCTTGACGAAGCCCTTTTCCTCGCCTTGCTCGACCAGCCCCGCCATCATTTCGGGCGGCGGCGTCTGGCCGCTGTCGGCGCCGGTGGCGGCAATCTGCTCCAGCCATTGCATCGGCAGCCGCGCGCTGGCCTTGAGCACGCCGCGCTTCATGAGCAGCGCCATGCCGGGAGCCTGCAGGTCTTCGTCGGTCACGCCGGCCATGCCGGCCGTGTAGCTGATTTCGCCGCGCTTGCCGCCGATTTCGACCAGCATCCTGTCGAGCCCGATCTCGGGGCTGTACTTGGCCATGGCCTTGAGGTCGGGCGCCAATTGGTCGAACAGCACCTTCATCGCCGCCTGCGAGGCCTTGTTGCCGCCCTTGCCGCAGCCGTTCGCGGCGCTCGACTGCATCCAGGCATCGGCCAGCTTCTTGTAGCCGGCGGCGTGAATGCGGCGCCCGCCGCTGCTCATCTCGAACTTGTCAATCTTCGTGTCGCCGATCCTGCCGGCGCCCTTGACCGTGCCGGTCGATGCGTAGAGCCCGTCCGCGATGGTGGCTTCGGCGAACATGTCGATGTTCTGCAGCAGCACGGCCGGCAGGGCCTTGCCTTCGCTGCCCGCGGCGCCGCCCAGGCCCTTGGGGGCTGCGAACTCGAGGCTGTCGAGCCGGGCTTCGGTCTTGCCCGTGGCCAGGATCCAGCCGGCGCTCTTGTCCATGTCGGCCTTGCCGGCCAGCTTGCCCATCTTCAGCGTGGCGCCGGTGCGCGCATCGCTGACATCCAGCCCCGGCATCGTCAGGTCGTAGTGCACGTGGGTCCGGGCGCCGTTCATCTCGATGCGGGCCTGCGCGCCTTGCCAGGCGAACTGGGCCTTGCCTTCTTCGGCCAGCCTGGCGGGCGCCACCGCCAGGTCGGTGGTGTAGGCGCCGTCGAACGCCACCTTGGTGCGCGCCGTCAGGGGCTTGGCCTTGCCGAAGATCTGTTCGGCCTTGGCCTGGCCCTTCACGTCCAGCACCAGTTCGCTGTCGATGGTGGCTGCCGCCAGCGTGCCGCCGGCGAACGGGCCATGGCGGATGGTGTCGCGGAAGGTGAAGCGCACCGCCTTGAACGGCGTGGCGGCTTCTTCCTCTTCGTCCTCCTCCTCGGCGGGCCTGATGGCAGGCACCTGCGCCGCGGCATCGGCTGCGCAGCCGAGCTCGAGCGTCACGGTGCTGACGGCGCCGAAGAAGCCGCGTTCGTAGCTGCGTTCGACCACGCGCACCAGCGCGGTCTGCTTCGGCACCTGGTCCAGCGCGGCCTCGTAGCTGGACTTTACTTTCGAGCCGGCCAACCACGTGCCGCCACCATAGGCAAGCGCGATGGCCGCAGCCAGCGTGCCCAAAACTGCATTTTTGCTCAAGATTGATTTCTCTCTTGTATGAATGGGATCGACCCGCGCCGCTCCCTCGGCGATTTCGGCAGGTCTTGCTGCCCCCTCCGGCAACGCGGCGATGCTACTGGAGGCAAGGGGGCTGCAACCACATCACCCTTCGTTTCGAGTTCTCTATACAATCGCGCGCCTGTTCCGGCAGCCACGCCTTCGTCCGATGGACGAGATGTGGCTTACGGCGCGGGGCGCCGCAGGTTCCTGGCGGGCTTTCGGGGGTATAACCCCGGGGTTCGCCACTGCGAGCACTCCGACGAGTGGAGCCCGCGCGGCTTGAAACCGCGGTGGTTCCCTTGGGAGGAGACACCCAGTGAAAGCGCGTTCCAGTTCGTTCAAGGAGCCAGTCACCGTGAAGAAACCCGCCGCCAAGGCTACGCCAGCAACCAAGCCCGCCGCCAAGAAAGCGGCGGCTGCAAAGCCGGCTGTACCCGCGGCAAAAAAGAGTTCTTCCGCTGCAAAGGCCCCGGCCACGAAACCAAAAAGCGCTCCAAAGAAGCCAGCAACGCCATCGGCCAAGGCCGGGACCGTTGCAAAGAAGCCCGTCAAGCCTGCAAAGTCTGCTGCGCCGCCGGTGGCATCCGCCCCGGCCAGGAGTGCAACCAAAACTGCAGTTGCGGGTCAACCGCCATCCAAAACCGTCGGCCGCACTGCTGCCGTTCCTTCTGCCCCTCCGATCCCAATGAAAAAAACGGCTGCCGCCTCTTCTTCCGCCACGGCGACACCTTCGATGCCCGCTCAGACCGCTGCACCCGCCCCCGCGCGAGGTGGCCGCGTGTCCCGGCTGTCGCAGCTGACCGTGCCTTCCATGCCGCAATCGGTGGCTTCCACCGCTGCCAAGTCTTCCTTCTCGCAGGCGCCTTCCCATGCGCTGGTGCCGCCGCCCCCCATCGCGGTGAAAAAAGACCCGAAGCTCGCCAACAACTGGAAGGCCAAGTCGGCTGCCGAGTTGACCGACGCCGAGGTGATCGCCATGCCCGATACCGAGTACATGAACGAAAAGCAGATGGCGTTCTTCCGCCTGAAGCTCGTGGAACTCAAGCGCGGCATCCTCGAAAACGCCGGCGAAACCACCGAGCATCTGCGTGAAGACACCGTGGTGGTGCCGGATCCGGCCGACCGCGCGACCATCGAGGAAGAGCACGCGCTCGAACTGCGCACGCGCGACCGCGAGCGCAAGCTGCTGAAGAAGATCGAGCAATCGATCCAGCGCATCGACGCCGGCGACTACGGCTACTGCGACGAGACCGGCGAGCCCATCGGCGTCGGCCGGCTGCTGGCGCGTCCCACCGCCACGCTGTCGCTCGAAGCGCAGCAGCGCCGCGAGCTCAAGCAGAAGATGTTCGGGGACTGAGCGGCCGAAGAGAACTGTTCGCCTCGAAATCTCGTCGATGCCAAAGGAAGAGTCGGGCCGCCTTTTTTCCAAGGTGGCGAAATTCGTCCGCAATCCGCTCAAGGATTGGTCCGAGCTGAATGCAACTGCGGATTCCACGCTGCCCGAGCAGGCCTACAGCCGGGAAATGCTCAAGGAGATGATCGAGCGGCGCCAGCGCAACGATTTCGTTCGCCGGCGCGAGTTCGACATGCTGCGCAAGCTTCGCCAGCGCGAAGCCGCCGCCCACGCATTCGAAGGAACGGTCACGCCGTCTTCCTTCAACCTGAACAGCACCACGGAAAAGTCCGAGGGGCGCGCGCTCACGCTCAAGAAGATCGACGAGATCGAGGAGCAGATGTCGCAGCAGTGGTGGAAGGGCCGCGGCCCCAACGGCGAGGTGCTGTCCAATGCGCCGCCCGACGCTGGCGCCGAAACCCTGCCGCCGCCCGTGGATGCGGACGAGCTGGCCAGCCTGCTTGCCGCGCCGACCTACGGCCCTGCGCCCGCGCCTGCCGCGCCTGCTGCGGGGAGTCCGGCGGTCAGCGGCGCATCGCTGCTGTCGGCGCGGCTCGCGCGCGACGGCGCGCTCGAAGAAGCCGTGATCCGCTTCGCGCACGGCGACGATGCCGGCGCCGAGGCCATTCTTCTTCAGGCCCTGGCCTCCGAGGGTGCAGCCACTGCGGGCGAGGCCGACCACGCCACCACCGAGCGCGACGATGCGCGCTGGCGCGCGTTGTTCGACCTGTACCGCGCCACCGGCGACGCCGCCAGGTTTGCCGCCGCCCGCATGCGCTATGCACAGCGCATGAAGCGCATGGGGCCCGACTGGGTCTCGCTCGACGAACTGGCGCGCAACGTGAAGGCGGTGGCCGCCAGCGAGCTTGCCGAACTGGCGCCGGTCGGCGCCGACTGGGTCAGCCCGGCACGCCTGGCGCGCGACGGATTGATCCAGCTCACGCGGGCGTTGTCGCAGGCCGGCTCGGTCTGGACGCTCGACTGGCGTGCGCTGCTCGCCATCGAGGCCGATGCCGCCGCGCCCCTGCGCGTGCTGTTTGCCCATTGGGCCGATTCGCCGGTTCAGCTGCGCTTCATCGGGGCCGCGAAACTGCTGGCCGTGCTGGCCGAGGCAACGCCCAGCAACGAGCGCGGCACGCAGGACGTCTGGTGGCAGCTGCACCTGGCTGCGTTGCGCATGATGAACATGCCCGACGATTTCGAACTGGTGGCGCTCAACTACTGCATCACCTACGAGGTGTCGCCGCCGGCCTGGCAAGACCCGAAGGGCGCCTGCGCCTCGGTGGCCGCACCGGCGGCAGGCCATTCGGGCTCCGTGTGGTCGCTGCTCTCGGTCCATGGCGAATCGGAGAGCTTTCCCTCCACCGACACCGGCTTTGCTGCGCTGGCCGGCGATCTGCGCGGCGAAGCGCATTCGAGCCTGCAGCGGCTGGATGCGGACCTGCGCAACACCACGGCGCCCGTCATCTCGTGCGCCGCACTGCTGCGCATGGACCTGGCCGCCGCCAGCACGCTGCTCGGCTGGGTGCGGGCGCGGGACGCCCAGGGCGAGCGGGTCCAGTTCGTGGACGCCCACCGCCTGATCGCGGCGATGTTCGATCTGGTTGGCATCGCCGACCACGCGACGGTGGCCATCCGGAAGAACTAGGCCTGTTACAGGCCCTGGCCACATTCGGTAGCAGGCGCGGGGTTGCATTGCCTTGTGGCATCCCCAGATGGCTTCGATGGAACAGTTTCACGGCACCACCATCGTGAGCGTGCGCCGCAAGACCCCCCAGGGCGATCAGGTCGCCATTGGCGGGGACGGGCAGGTCACTCTCGGCAATATCGTCATCAAGGGCACCGCGCGCAAGGTGCGCCGGCTCTATCACGGCAAGGTGCTCGCAGGCTTTGCCGGCGCCACGGCCGACGCCTTCACGCTCTTCGAGCGCTTCGAGGCCAAGCTCGAAAAGCATCAGGGGCACCTCACCCGCGCCGCCGTCGAGCTCACCAAGGACTGGCGCACCGACCGCGTGCTGCGCAAGCTCGAGGCCATGCTGGCCGTGGCCGACGCCACCACCTCGCTCATCATCACCGGCAACGGCGACGTGCTGGAGCCCGAAGACGGCGTGATCGCCATCGGCTCGGGCGGCGCCTATGCGCAGTCGGCAGCCAAGGCGCTGATCGACAACACCGACCTCACGGCCGAGCAAATTGTGCGCAAATCGCTCACGATAGCGGGTGAAATCTGCATTTACACGAACATGAACCACACGGTGGAAGCGCTCTGACCATGTCCATGACTCCGCAGGAAATCGTCTCCGAGCTCGACAATCACATCGTCGGCCAGCCGGGAGCCAAGCGGGCCGTGGCCATTGCGCTGCGCAACCGCTGGCGCCGCCAGCAGGTCGAAGAGAAGCTGCGCGCCGAGATCACGCCCAAGAACATCCTCATGATCGGCCCCACGGGCGTGGGCAAGACCGAGATCGCGCGCCGCCTCGCCCGGCTGGCGGATGCGCCCTTCATCAAGGTGGAGGCCACCAAGTTCACCGAGGTGGGCTACGTCGGCAAGGACGTCGATTCGATCATCCGCGACCTGGCCGAAATTGCCGTCAAGCAGACGCGCGAATCCGAAAGCGCCAAGGTGCGCGCGCGCGCCGAGGACGCCGCCGAAGACCGCATCCTCGACGTGCTGCTGCCGCCCGCGCGCGGCGCCGACGGCGCAACCCCCGCGCTGGACGGCCCCAACCCCACCCGGCAGGCCTTCCGCAAGAAGCTGCGCGAGCACCAGCTCGACGACAAGGAAATCGAGCTCGACCTGGCCGAAACCCGCGCCCCGCTCGAGATCATGGGCCCGGCCGGCATGGAGGAAATGACCGAGCAGCTGCGCGGCATGTTCGGCCAGCTCGGCGGCGGCAAGCGCAAGACGCGCAAGCTCAAGATCGCCGAGGCGCTGCGCCTGCTGATCGACGAGGAAGCGGCCAAGCTCGTCAACGAGGACGAGATCCGCACGCAGGCCATCACCAACGCCGAGCAGAACGGCATCGTCTTCATCGACGAGATCGACAAGGTCGCCACGCGCAGCGAGGCGCAAGGCTCCGACGTGTCGCGCCAGGGCGTGCAGCGCGACCTGCTGCCGCTGGTCGAGGGCACGGCCGTGAGCACCAAGTACGGCGTGGTGCGCACCGACCACATACTGTTCATCGCGAGCGGTGCTTTCCACCTCAGCAAGCCGAGCGACCTGATTCCCGAGATGCAGGGGCGTTTTCCGATCCGCGTCGAGTTGCAGTCGCTCTCGGTGTCCGATTTCGAGAGCATCCTCACGCAGACCCGCGCCTCGCTCGTGAAGCAGTACCAGGCGCTGCTCGCCACCGAGGGTGTCACGCTCGAATTCACGCCCGAGGGCGTCACGCGGCTGGCCAGCATCGCCTTCGAGGTCAACGAGCGCACGGAGAACATCGGCGCGCGCCGTTTGTCGACCGTGATGGAGCGTCTGCTGGATGAGGTAAGCTTCGACGCGACCCGCATCGAGGGGCAGACCATCCGCATCGATGCCGCTTATGTCGACGAGCGCCTTGCGGCACTAAGTCACGACGAAGATCTTTCGCGCTTCATCCTCTGAAGCCCGCTTTGCGGCCCCTGTAACGGCGGTCGTGCTTCACGCATCACATTCATTGCGTGAGCTAAGTGCTTAATTTTCAACGAAATTCGCCGATTTCCAGCTTTGGAAATCGGCGCTAAGTCGTTGATTCCATTACAAAAAATACCACCAACGGCCAGTTGCGTCTGAAGTGTTTCCTGCTACAGTGCAAAAAAGTGCAGTTAAGTGGGAAAAAGTGCGGATGGTGCCTCTTTCGGGTGCCGCGGCATTCCCAATACAGGGGTTCTGGTCGTGTTTCAAGGCGCTTCATCGCTCAGTCTGGATGCCAAGGGGCGGCTCTCCGTGCCGACCCGGCATCGCGACGTCCTGAGCGCCACGGCGGGCGGCCAGCTCACGATCACCAAGCATCCGCACGGCTGCCTCATGGTGTTCCCGCGTCCCGAGTGGGAGAAATTCAGGGAGCGCATCGCTGCGCTGCCGATGTCGGCACAGTGGTGGAAGCGCGTCTTCCTCGGCAACGCCATGGACGTGGAGATGGACGGCACCGGGCGCGTCCTGGTGTCGCCCGAACTGCGCGCCGCCACGGGCATCGTGCGCGAAACGCTGCTCCTGGGCATGGGCAACCACTTCGAGCTCTGGGACAAGGCCACCTACGAGGCCAAGGAGGCCGAGGCCACCCAGGGCGAGATGCCGGATGTGTTTCAGGACTTCGCGTTCTGAGGACCCACGTGAACACTCCATGGACCCATACGACCGTCTTGCTGAACGAAGCGGTGGAAGCCCTTCTTTCCGGCAGCACGGCAGCCACCGGCACCTACGTGGATGCGACCTTCGGGCGCGGAGGGCATGCGCGCGCGATCCTCGCGCGGCTGGCACCGGAAGGCAGGCTGATCGCATTCGACAAGGATGCGGAAGCGGTGGCCGAAGCAGCGCGCATCTCGGATGCGCGTTTTTCCATCCGGCACCAGGGATTCCGTTCGCTGGGCGAATTGCCCGATGCCAGCGTGGCGGGCGTGCTGATGGACCTGGGCGTGAGTTCGCCGCAAATCGACAACCCGGTGCGCGGCTTCAGTTTTCGTTTCGACGGTCCGCTCGACATGCGCATGGACACCACGCGCGGCGAGAGCGTGGCCGATTGGCTGGCAACGGCCGAACTTCAGCAGATTGCAGAGGTGATCCGTGACTATGGCGAAGAACGGTTTGCTGTTCAGATTGCAAAGGCGATTGTTGCTCGCAGACAAGAACGGGGCGCAATTTCAACCACCACCGAACTGGCCGAGCTCGTGGCTGGCGCGGTCAAAACCCGCGAGCCGGGCCAGAACCCTGCAACGCGCACATTTCAGGCTTTTCGGATTTTCATCAACGCCGAGCTTGAAGAGCTGCAACAGGCGCTAGAGGCGAGCCTCTCCGTGCTGCAGCCCCGGGGCCGGCTCGCGGTGATCAGCTTCCATTCGCTGGAAGACCGCATCGTGAAGCAGTTCATCGCCAGGCACTCGAAGGAGGTGTACGACCGCCGCGCGCCGTTCGCCGCCCCCAAGGCGATGAAGCTGCGCGCGCTCGAGCGCATCAAGCCCTCCGCCGCCGAAGTGCACGGCAACCCGCGCTCGCGCAGCGCGATCCTGCGCGTGGCCGAGCGCACCCAGGAAGTTTGACGTGGCGCGCTTGAACCTGCTCCTGCTGCTCGCGGTGGTCGCCTCCGCGCTCTACCTCGTGCACACGCAGTACCTGTCGCGCCAGCTCTACACCGAGCTCGACCGCACCCAGCAGGAAGCCCGGCGGCTCGAGCTCGACCACGACCGGCTGCAGGTGGAGAAGCGCGCGCAGGCCACGCCGTTGCGCGTGGAGAAGCTGGCCAAGGAGCAGCTGCAGATGCGCACCACCACGCCGGCCATCACGCAGTACGTGCGGCCCGACGGCACGGTGATCCCGGCCGTGGTGGCGCCGCCGCCCGCGCCGCCCGCGTCTCCGGCGCCGAAACCCGTCGCGAGGACCCAGCGATGAGCCGCCGCAGCGTCCGCTACACCACCAGTCCCTTGCTCGCGAGCAAGACGCCGGTCTGGCGCAGCAAGTTCATCGTCGCCGGCATCGCCTTCGGCTTCGTGGTGCTGGCGGGCCGCGCTGCCTACGTGCAGGTCTTCAACAACAGCTTCTTCCAGCGGCAGGGCGAAGTGCGCTTTGCGCGCACGCTCGAGCTGCCGGCCAACCGCGGACGCATCCTCGACCGCAACGGCCTCATCCTGGCATCCAGCGTGGTGGCGCCGAGCATCTGGGCCATTCCGGAAGACATCGAGCGCGACGACCCTGAGGTGCGGGCCAAGCTCAAGCAGGTGGCCAAGCTGCTCGAGATGCCGCAGAAGGACTTCGACAAGAAGCTCGAGGACGAGGACAAGACCTTCGTCTGGATCAAGCGCCAGGTGGACGAGCCCATTGCCAAGCAGATTGCCGCGCTCAACCTCAAGGGCCTCTACCAGCGCAAGGAATACAAGCGCCAGTACCCCGAGGGCGAGGCCGCGGCGCACGTGGTGGGTTTCACCAACGTCGAGGACAACGGGCAGGAAGGCATCGAGCTCTCCTTCAACAAGGACCTGGCCGGCAAGGCCGGATCGCGCCGCGTCATCAAGGACCGCCTGGGCCGCGTGGTCGAGGGCGTGGGCGAACAGGTGCCGCCGGTCGATGGCAAGGACATCCAGCTCAGCGTCGACAGCAAGGTGCAGTTCTTCGCCTACCAGAAGCTGCGCGACGCCGTGACCGCCCGCAGGGCCAAGGCGGGCAGCGTGGTGGTGCTCGACGCGGTCACCGGCGAGGTGCTGGCGCTGGCCAACTACCCGAGCTACGTGCCCGACAAGCGCCAGAACCTCACCGGCGAACAGCTGCGCAACCGCGCGCTCACCGACACCTTCGAGCCGGGCTCGACCATGAAGCCGATCACCGTGGCCATGGCGCTGGAGGCCGGCCGCGTGAAGCCCTCGACGCTGATCGAGACCTCGCCGGGCCGCTTCCAGCTGGGCGGCTTCACCATCAGCGACACGCACAACTACGGCACGCTCACGGTCGAGGGCGTGATCCAGAAGTCGAGCAACGTGGGCGCGCTCAAGATCGCCCAAAAGATGACCCCGCACGAGATGTGGGACACCTACACCGCGCTGGGCTACGGTCAGAAGCCGCAGATCCAGTTCCCCGGCGCCGTCACGGGGCGCCTGCGCCCCTGGAAGACCTGGAAGCCGGTCGAGCAGGCCACCATGGCCTATGGTTACGGCCTGTCGGCGTCGCTGTTCCAGATGGCGCATTCGTACACCGCCTTCGCGCATGACGGCGCGATCATTCCCGTCACCATCCTCAAGAACACGGAGTCGCCCGTGGGCGTGCGGGTGTTCTCGCCCTCGAATGCGCTGGCGGTGCGCAAGATGCTGCAGATGGCGGCAGGCCCGGGCGGCACCGGCACGCGCGCGCAGACCATCGGCTATTCGGTCGGCGGCAAGTCGGGCACCGCGCACAAGCAGGTTGGCAAAGGTTACGCCAGCAACAAATATCGCGCCTGGTTCACCGGCATGGCGCCGATCGAGAAGCCGCGGATCATCGTCGGCGTGATGATCGACGAGCCGAGCGACGGCCAGTATTTCGGCGGCGTGGCCGCCGCGCCCGTTTTCAGCGAAGTCGTGCAGCAGACCCTGCGCATGATGAACGTTCCGCCCGACCTCGCGGTCAAACCTCTGGTGGTGACGCAGGGCGTCGACGAGAGTTTCTGAGCATGCTGACACTCACTTCCCCCCCACTCGCCGCGCGCTGGCTCAAGGAGCGCGTACAAGGCGCGCTGCATGCGGACAGCCGGCCGGTGGGCGCGGGCGACGGCTTCATCGCCTGGCCCGGTGCCGCCACCGACGGGCGCAGGCACGTGGCTTCGGCGCTGGCGCAGGGGGCGGCGGCCTGCCTGGTCGAACACGAGGGCGTCGACGCCTTCGGTTTCGAAGGCGACGGCCGCATTGCAAGCTACCCTGGCCTCAAGGCCGCCACCGGGCCGATCGCATCGGCCTTCTACGACAACCCCTCGGCTGCGCTTGAGGTGCTGGCCGTGACCGGCACCAACGGCAAGACCTCCACCGCATGGTGGCTCGCCGAATCGCTCTCCACGCTGGCCGTGCCCGGCGGCGTTCGCGCGCCGCGGCTCGACGGCAGCGCCGAACGCGCCGTGCCCTCGCCGTGCGCGGTCATGGGCACGCTGGGCATCGGCGTGCCGCCGGAGCTCACCTACACCGGCCTCACCACGCCCGATCCGGTGATGATGCAGCGCGAGCTGCGCGCGCTCGTGGAGCGCGGCTTCGGCGCCTGCGCCATCGAGGCCTCGTCGATCGGCATCGCCGAACGCCGGCTCGACGGTGCGCGCATCGCGGTGGCGGTGTTCACCAACTTCACGCAGGACCATCTCGACTACCACGGCAGCATGGAGGCCTACTGGCAGGCCAAGGCCGAGCTGTTCCGCTGGCCCGGGCTGCGCGCCGCGGTGATCAACATCGACGACGTGCACGGCACCAGCCTGTGCGCGAACCTGCTCGAAGCCGGCATCGGCGCGCTCGACGTCTGGACCGTGTCGGCCGCCGGCGCGCCGGCGCGGCTCATGGCGCGCGACGTCGGCTACGACGCGCAGGGCCTGCAGTTCTCGGTGGCCGAACACGATGGGGCCACGGTGGAGCGCATTTCGACCGGCCTGATCGGCCAGTACAACGTGGCCAATCTGCTGGGCGTGCTCGGCACATTGCGGGCGCTGGGGCTGTCGCTCGCGCAGGCCGTGGCGGCCTGCGCCAACCTCACCAGCGTGCCGGGCCGCATGGAGCGCGTGGGCGCCGCTGCCAATGCGCCGCTGGCGGTGGTCGACTATGCCCATACGCCCGACGCCCTCGACAAGGCGCTGGCCGGCCTGCGTCCGCTCGCCCAGCAGCGCGGCGGCGTGCTCTGGTGCGTGTTCGGCTGCGGCGGCGACCGCGACCCGATCAAGCGCCCGATGATGGCGGCCGTGGCCGAGCGCCAGGCCGACCGCGTGGTCGTGACCAGCGACAACCCGCGCAGCGAGAACCCCGACGCGATCATCAGCCAGGTGCTGCTCGGCCTGTCGCGCCCCGAAGCGGCCCAGGTGCAGCCCGACCGCGCGGCCGCCATTGCCGAGGCCATTGCGCAGGCCGCGCCGCAGGACGTGGTGCTCCTCGCCGGCAAGGGCCATGAAGCCTGGCAGGAAATTGCCGGCCAGCGCATCCCGTTCTCCGACCGGACTCATGCGCTCGGTGCGCTCTCGAAGCGAGGTGCCGCATGAGCAATTCGCCGCTGATGTTCACACTGGCCCAGGCGCAGCAATGGATTCCCGGCGCACGCCTGGTGGGCGACGGCGCAACCACCATTGCCCGCGTCCATACGGACACCCGCACGCTCGCCGCGGGCGACCTGTTCGTGGCGCTCAAGGGCGAACGCTTCGATGCCAACGAGTTCCTGGCCGATGCCAAGGCGCGTGGCGCCGTCGCCGCCATTGCCCACGGCGGCCTGGAAGCGGCCGGCCTGGCCGGCCTGGAGGTATCCGATTCGCTGGCCGCGCTCGGTGCGCTTGCCGCAGGCTGGCGTGCGCAGTTCGATCTGCCGCTGATCGCCGTGACCGGCAGCAACGGCAAGACGACAGTCACGCAGATGATCGCGGCCGTGCTGGTTGCCTTCAGGGGCGACCGCGCACTCGCGACGGCCGGCAATTTCAACAACGAGATCGGCGTTCCGCTGACGCTGCTGCGCCTGCGCGCGAAGCACCAGCATGCGGTGGTCGAGCTGGGCATGAACCACCCGGGCGAGATCGCCCGGCTGGCGGCCATCGCACGTCCGACGATTGCGCTGGTCAACAACGCCCAGCGCGAACACCTGGAGTTCATGGCCACCGTCGAGGCGGTGGCGCTCGAGAACGGCGCGGTGTTTTCCTTCGTGCCGGAGGGGGGCACCGCGGTGTTCCCGTACGGCGACGAGTTCACCCCGCTGTGGAACGACATGGCACGCGACGGTGCCACGCGCCGCAGCATGACCTTCGGCGAGCATGAAGACGCCGACATCTCGCTGCTTGGCGCCGAGTGGCAGCAGGGCGCATGGCAAGTCCGCATCCGCACGCCGTTGGGCGACTTCGATGCGCAGCTGCACATCGCGGGCCGGCACAACGTCGTCAACGCGCTGGCGGCCACCGCGTGTGCGCTCGCTGCCGGCATTCCGCCCGAGGTCATTGCCCGCGGCCTCACGGCCTTCGTGCCTGTGAAGGGCCGCTCCAAGGCGAGTGAGGTGGTCCTGCCCGGCGGGCATTCGCTCACGCTGGTGGACGACAGCTACAACGCCAATCCCGATTCCGTGCGCGCGGCCATCGACGTGCTCGCGGCCTTGCCCGGCCCGCGCCTGCTGGTGCTCGGCGACATGGGCGAGGTCGGCGACCGGGCACCCGAATTCCATGCCGAGGTCGGCGACTGGGCGCGGCAGCGCGGCATCGAGGCCGTGTACGCGCTGGGCGCCGAAACCGCGCACAGCATTGCCGCCTTCAATGGCGGCGACAGCGGCCGCCATTTCCCGGACATCGAGGCGCTCGGCGCAGCGGTGCTGGCGCGGCTGCCCCAGGTGGGGAGCGTGCTCGTCAAGGGCTCGCGCTTCATGAAGATGGAGCGCGTGGTGCAAGCGATCGAGCAATCACAACAACAAAAGGAGGCCGGTCATGACGCATGAGCCGCGCGACACGACATGCTGATGAGCCTGGCCCAATGGCTGCAAACGATTTCGCCCGAGTTCGGGTTCCTGCGCGTTTTCCAGTACCTCACGTTCCGTGCGCTGATGGCTGCGCTGACGGCGCTGGTGGTCGGTCTGGTGGCCGGCCCCTACGTGATCCGCCGCCTGGCCGCGCTCAAGATCGGCCAGCCGGTGCGCGGCTACGGCATGGAAACGCACCTGACCAAGAGCGGCACGCCCACCATGGGCGGCGTGCTGGTGCTGTTCGCGATCGCCTTCGCCACGCTGATGTGGTTCGACCCTTCCAACCGCTTCGTCTGGATCGTGCTGTGGGTCACGCTGGGCTTCGGCGCCATCGGCTGGGTCGACGACTGGCGCAAGGTGGTGCGCAAGGACCCGGAAGGCATGCGCTCGCGCGAGAAGTATTTCTGGCAGTCGGTGGTGGGCCTGATCGCCGGCTTCTACCTGCTCTTCAGCATCTCGGAAAGCTCGAACTGGCGCGTGCTGCAGCTGTTCTTCGCCTGGGTGCAGTCGGGCTTCGACCTCGACTTTCCGCCCAAGATCAACCTCCTGGTGCCTTTCTTCAAGGAAGTGAGCTATCCGCTGGGCGGCATCGGCTTCGTGATCCTCACTTACCTGGTGATCGTGGGCGCGAGCAACGCGGTCAACCTGACCGACGGCCTCGACGGCCTGGCGATCATGCCGGTGGTGATGGTGGGCTCGGCGCTGGGGGTGTTCGCCTACGTCACGGGCAGCGCGGTGTATTCCAAGTACCTGCTGTTCCCCAACATTCCGGGTTCGGGCGAGCTGCTGGTGTTCTGCTCGGCCATGGCCGGCGCGGGCCTCGCGTTCCTCTGGTTCAACACCCATCCGGCACAGGTCTTCATGGGCGACGTGGGCGCGCTGGCGCTCGGCGGCGCGCTGGGCACCATCGCAGTCATCGTGCGGCAGGAGATCGTGTTCTTCATCATGGGCGGCATCTTCGTGGTCGAGGCGATCTCGGTGATGGCGCAGGTCATGTACTTCAAGTACACCAAGAAGCGCTACGGCGAAGGCCGCCGCGTGCTCAAGATGGCGCCGCTGCACCACCACTTCGAGAAAAGCGGCTGGCGCGAGACGCAGGTCGTGGTGCGCTTCTGGATCATCACGATGCTGCTGTGCCTCGTGGGCCTTTCGACGCTGAAGCTGCGGTGAGAAGAGAAAGCACATGCGGCATCTGAAAGACCTCCCCGTCCTGATCCTCGGCCTCGGTGCGTCCGGGCTGGCGATGGTGCGCTGGTGCGCGCGCCACGGTGCGGTCGTCACGGTGGCCGATACGCGCGATGCACCCGCCCTGCTTGCAACGCTGCGGGCGGAGCTGCCCGATGTGGCGTTCGTCGGCGGGCCGTTCTCGGCCGCGCTGGTCGAAGGCACGCCGATCCGCGCCGTGTACCGCTCGCCGGGCCTGTCGCCCGCCACCATCGCACCGGTCGTCGATGCGGCGCGGGCCGTGGGGCTCGCGGTCGGCGGCGAGCTGGATCTGTTTGCGCGCGCGCTGCTGGACCTGCGGACCGTCGAAGTGCCGGTGGTGGAAGCAGAGCCTGAAGTGCAGGCCGAGCCTTCGGTGGAGACGCCGGCGGAATCCGTGGTCGAACCTGAAGCGCAAGGCGAATTGCCGTTGGGCGGCGAACCGGCGGAAGCTGCGGACGGGACGACGGTCGAGGCGGTCGAAGTGCCGGAAACGCCCGAGACCCCGGAAATGGCCGAACCCGTCGCCGAACCCGCGCCCTCCGCGCAGACCGAAGCCATGCCGCGCGACCCGTCGCTGAGCGTTCCCGCCGCGCCGCCCGAAGAAGAACAACAACCATCGCAGGAAGAGGCGCCCGCGGCCGAGACGCAGGATGTCCCCTCGCCGACGCCAGTGCCGGCCTCCGCCACCGTGTCGCGTCTGCCGCCCCCCGGCCAGCCCTACGTCCCCACGGCCGCCAGGGAGGCCGCCGAGTTCGTCGCCAAGATCGCCGAACTCTCCGCCACCAACCCGGCCTCCGCCGCGGTCGAGGAAGAGGAAACGCCGCAGCTCAAGCTCGTGCCGATCGAGGAGCCGCCAGCGCCCAAGGGCTACACACCCGCGGTGCTCGCCATCACCGGCACCAACGGCAAGACCACCGTCACCGCGCTCACCGGCCAGCTGGTCGAGCGCGCAGGAAAGAGCGTGGCCGTGGCGGGCAACATCGGCCCGACGCTGCTCGACACCCTGGCTGCGCACATCGATGCCGAGACGCTGCCCGATGTCTGGGTGCTCGAACTCTCGAGCTTCCAGCTCGACGGCGTGCAGGGCTTCGAGCCGACCGCCGCCACCGTACTCAACCTCACGCAGGACCATCTCGACTGGCATGGCGACATGCCGAATTACGCATCGGCCAAGGCGCGCATCTTCGGCACGCAGGGGCTCATGGTGCTCAACCGCGACGACCCCGGCGTGATGGCCATGCTGCCCCCGCCCGTCAAGGTGAAACTGCAGCGTCCACAGATCCGCGCCCACGTCACCTTTGGCGCCGCGATGCCGCTGCGTCCCGGGGACTACGGCATCGAGCGCGTCAACGGCATGGCCTGGCTGGTGCGCGCGCTCGAAGCCGACGAGACGCAGAAGCGCAAGCGCGGCGCGGTGGTCGAGGAAGAAATCTTCCTGCAGCGCCTGCTGCCGGCCGACGTGCTGCGCATCCGCGGCCGCCACAACGCCATGAACGCGCTGGCGGCGCTCGCGCTGGCCAGTGCCGCCGGTTGCCCGCTCGGTCCCATGCTCTACGGCCTGCGCGAATATCGCGGCGAGCCGCACCGCGTGGAGCCGATCGCGCTGATCGACGAGGTCGAGTACTTCGACGACAGCAAGGGCACCAACGTCGGCGCGACGGTCGCCGCCCTCAACGGCCTCGGCGAAGACCGCCGCGTGGTCGTCATCCTCGGTGGCGAGGGCAAGGGCCAGGACTTCGAACCGCTCGCCGCGCCCGTGGCGCAGTACGCGCGCGCCGTGGTGCTCATCGGCCGCGATGCGCCGCTGATCGAACAGGCGCTGGCCGCCACCGGCGCTTCGCTGATGCATGCGGGCTCGATGGAGGAGGCCGTCAAGCTGGCCGCCGCGCGCGCCAATCCCGGCGATGCCGTGCTGCTGTCGCCGGCCTGTGCGAGCTTCGACATGTTCAAGGACTACGAGCACCGCGCGGCCGTGTTCCGCGACGCCGTGCAGGCGCTTGCGGACGACCCGAGCGAGGCGGCCTCGTCGAACGATTCCGATTTTTCTTCGGGAGACCCGGTGTGAGCACCACAGCCGCCGGCGCCACGCCCAACGCAAAGACCAGCCGTTTCGGCGGCTGGTTCAGGCGCGCGCGCAGCGGCATCGATTCGCTGCCGGTGCACCTGCCGGTGCGGCTGGGCGGCGCCGGCGTCACGCAGACCAAGGCCGCGCCGATGCGCGTGCTGGGCTTCGACCAGGCGCTGGTCTGGGTCACCGTCGCGCTGCTCACCTGGGGCCTGGTGATGGTGTATTCGGCCTCCATCGCGCTGCCGGACAACCCGCGCTTCGCCCGCGCGGGCTACAGCGCGTCGTTCTTCCTCACGCGACACGCGGCCTCGGTGGTGTTCGCGTTCGTCGCGGCGCTCCTGGCCTTCCAGATTCCCATGAAGACCTGGGAGCGCGCCGCGCCCTGGCTCTTCGTGGCCTCGCTGCTGCTGCTGGTGGCGGTGCTCATTCCGCACATCGGCATCAACGTCAATGGCGCGCGGCGCTGGCTGCCGCTGGGCTTCATGCGCTTCCAGCCGTCCGAGCTCGCCAAGCTGGCGATGGTGCTCTATGCCGCCAGCTACATGGTGCGCAAGATGGAGATCAAGGAGCGCTTCTTCCGCGCCGTGCTGCCGATGGGCGTCGCGGTGGTGGTGGTCGGCATGCTGGTGATGGCCGAGCCCGATATGGGCGCATTCATGGTGATTGCCGTGATTGCCATGGGCATCCTGTTCCTGGGCGGCGTGAACGCGCGCATGTTCTTCGTGATCGCGGCGCTGGTGGTGGTGGCCTTCGGCACCATCGTCGCCACAAGTTCGTGGCGCCGCGAGCGCATCTTTGCGTACCTCGATCCGTGGAGCGAGGAGCATGCGCTGGGCAAGGGCTACCAGCTGTCGCATTCGCTGATCGCCATCGGCCGCGGCGAGATCTTCGGCGTTGGCCTGGGCGGCAGCGTCGAGAAGCTGCACTGGCTGCCCGAGGCACACACCGACTTCCTGCTCGCGGTGATCGGCGAGGAGTTCGGCCTGGTCGGCGTGCTGCTGATCATCGGCATGTTCCTTTGGCTGACGCGCCGCATCATGCACATCGGCCGTCAGGCCATTGCGCTCGACCGCGTGTTCTCGGGCCTCGTGGCGCAGGGCGTGGGCGTGTGGATCGGCTTCCAGGCCTTCATCAACATGGGCGTGAACCTCGGCGCGCTGCCGACCAAGGGCCTGACCTTGCCGCTGATGAGCTTCGGCGGCTCGGCCATCCTGATGAACCTGGTGGCGCTGGCGGTGGTGCTTCGCATTGATTACGAGAATCGTGTGCTGATGCGCGGAGGCCGTATATGACCGGGCGCACCGCACTCGTCATGGCCGGCGGCACCGGTGGCCACATCTTCCCGGGGCTCGCGGTGGCAGAGGCGCTGCGCGAGCGCGGCTGGCGCGTGCACTGGCTGGGCGCGCCCGGCAGCATGGAAGAAAAGCTCGTGCCGCCGCGCGGCTTTGCCTTCGAGCCGGTCCAGTTCGGCGGCGTGCGCGGCAAGGGGCCGCTCACGCTGTTCCTGCTGCCGCTGCGGCTCCTGCGCGCGTTCTGGCAGAGCATCGGCGTGGTGCGCCGCGTCAAGCCCGACGTCGTCGTCGGCCTGGGCGGCTACATCACCTTTCCGGGCGGAATGATGAGCGTGCTGCTCAACAAGCCGCTGGTGCTGCATGAGCAGAACTCGGTGGCCGGCCTTGCCAACAAGGTGCTGGCGGGTGTGGCCGATCGCGTGTTCACGGCGTTCCCCAATGTGCTGAAGAAGGCGCAGTGGGTGGGCAATCCGCTGCGCGCGGCGTTCACCTCGCAACCCGAGCCGGCCGTGCGCTTCGCGGGCCGCAGCGGACCGCTGCGACTGCTGGTGGTTGGCGGCAGCCTGGGAGCCAAGGCACTCAACGCCGTGGTGCCACAGGCGCTGGCCCGCATCGAGCCGGCCACGCGCCCGCAGGTGCTGCACCAGAGCGGCGCCAGGCAGATCGACGAGCTGCGCGCCAACTATGCGGCAGCCGGCGTCGAAGGCGAGCTCACGCCCTTCATCGAAGACACTGCGCAGGCCTATGCCGACGCCGACATCATCGTCGCGCGCGCCGGGGCCAGCACCGTCACAGAAATCGCGGCCGTCGGCGCAGCAGCGCTGTTCGTGCCTTTTCCCTCGGCGGTCGACGACCACCAGACCACCAACGCGCGCTTCCTCGTCGATGCGGGCGGCGGCTGGCTGGTGCAGCAGGCCGACCTCACTCCTGAATTGCTGGCTGATTTGCTACAGAAAACCGGGCGCACTGCGCTGATCGACAAGGCCGCCAAGGCCAAAACCATGCAGAAGACCGAAGCCGTAGAGGCCGTCGTCCGCGCCTGCGAGGAGCTTGCCAGATGAAGCACGCGATTCGTCACATCCATTTCGTGGGCATCGGCGGCTCGGGCATGAGCGGCATCGCCGAGGTGCTGTTCAACCTGGGCTACCGCATCACCGGTTCCGACCTGGCCGACAGCGCCACCTTGCGCCGGCTCGCGGGCCTGGGCATCGGTACCTTCGTGGGCCACGCCGCCGCGCACATCGACGGCGCGGATGCGGTCGTCACCTCCACGGCGGTGCAGTCGGACAACCCCGAGGTTCTGGCCGCGCGCGAGAAGCGCATTCCGGTGGTGCCGCGCGCGCTGATGCTGGCCGAACTGATGCGCCTCAAGCAGGGCATCGCGATCGCGGGCACGCACGGCAAGACCACCACCACCAGCCTGGTGGCGAGCGTGCTCGATGCGGCCGGGCTCGATCCGACCTTCGTGATCGGCGGGCGTCTCAACAGCGCCGGCGCCAATGCGCAGCTCGGCAGCGGCGACTACATCGTGGTGGAAGCCGACGAGTCGGACGCCTCGTTCCTGAATCTGCTGCCCATCATGGCGGTGGTCACGAACATCGACGCCGACCACATGGAAACCTACGGGCACGACTTCGCAAAGCTCAAGAAGGCCTTTGTCGACTTCCTGCACCGCATGCCGTTCTATGGCGTGGCCATCCTGTGCACCGACGATCCGGCGGTGCGCGACATCGTGGCCGAAGTCACCTGCCCGGTGACGAGCTACGGCTTCGGCGAGGACGCCCAGGTGCGCGCGATCGACGTGCGCGCGGTGGGCGGCCAGATGCATTTCACGGCGCAGCGGCGCAACGGCGTCACGCTGCCCGACCTGCCCATCGTGCTGAACCTGCCGGGCGAGCACAACGTGCGCAATGCGCTCTCGGTGATCGCGGTGGCGGTGGAACTCGGCATTCCCGACGAAGCGGTGCAGCGCGGCCTGGCCGGCTTCAAGGGCGTGGGCCGCCGCTTCCAGAGCTATGGCGACGTGGCCGTGCAGGGGCAGCAGGCGGGCAGCTTCACCGTGATCGACGACTACGGACATCACCCGGTCGAGATGGCCGCAACCATTGCCGCCGCGCGCGGCGCGTTCCCGGGACGCCGGCTGGTGCTGGCCTTCCAGCCGCACCGCTACACCCGCACGCGCGACTGCTTCGAGGATTTCGTCAAGGTCATCGGCAACGCCGATGCGGTGCTGCTGGGCGAGGTGTATGCCGCGGGTGAGCCGCCCATCGTGGCGGCCGACGGCCGCACGCTGGCGCGCGCCCTCCGCGTGGCGGGCAAGGTGGAGCCGGTGTTCGTCGACGACATCGGCGCGATGCCGCAGGCCATCCTGGACAACGCGCGCGCCGGCGACGTGGTGCTTTGCATGGGCGCAGGCTCCATTGGCGCCGTGCCGGGCAAGGTGGTTGAAATTGCAGCCGCGGCATCGCTGCCGCCAACAACGCGCACCAAGCGCAAGGGGGAGGCATCGTGAGCCTTCAGGATCCAAAGCAATTCGGCAAGGTTGCCGTGCTGTTCGGCGGAAGCTCCGCCGAGCGCGAAATCTCGCTGCTGTCCGGCAACGGCGTGCTCGAGGCGCTGCGCTCGCGCGGCGTCGATGCGCATGCCTTCGATCCCGCCGAGCGCGACCTGGTCGAGTTGCGGCGCGAGGGGTTCGCGCGCTGCTTCATCGCGCTGCACGGCCGGCATGGCGAGGACGGCACGGTGCAGGGCGCGCTCGAACTGCTCGGCATTCCCTACACCGGCTCGGGCGTGATGGCTTCGAGCGTGGCCATGGACAAGGTCATGACCAAGCGCATCTGGCAGGCCGATGGACTGCCGACGCCCAAGTACGTGCGCCTGGCTTTCGACCAGCAAAGCCGCGAGCAGATCCGCGCCGTGCCCGACGTGCTCGGCTTGCCGCTGATCGTGAAGCCGCCGCGCGAGGGCTCGTCGATCGGCGTGACCAAGGTCGAGGGCTATTCGCAGATGCAGGACGCGGTGGCGCTTTCGGCGAAGTACGACGCCGACGTGCTGTGCGAGGAATTCATCGAAGGCGAGGAAGTGACCTGCGCCGTGCTCGGCAGCGGCCTCGACGCGCATGCGCTGCCGGTGGTGCGCATTGCCGCACCCGAAGGCGCCTACGACTACCAGAACAAGTACTTCACCGACGACGTGAAGTACCACTGCCCGAGCGGCCTGCCCGAAGCCGAGGAGCACGAGATCCAGCGCATCACGCTGGCCGCGTACCACACGCTCGGCTGCCGCGGCTGGGGCCGCGCCGACGTGATGATCCGCGCGAGCGACCGCAAGCCTTTCCTGCTCGAGATGAACACTTCGCCCGGCATGACCAGCCATTCGCTGGTGCCCATGTCGGCGCGCGCGGCGGGCATTGCCTACGAAGACCTGTGCCTGCGCGTGCTGGCCTCGGCTTCGCTGGATGCCGCGGGGGGAGCGCAATAGCCATGGCCGACAGCATTCCCGTGCCCTTCGACGTCAAGCTCATGAACATCGTCTCGAACCTTGCGTTCGTGGTGGTGGCGCTCATGCTGCTGGCGGCGGGCGCATGGTGGGTGCTGCGCCAGCCGTTCTTTCCCATCGGCGGCATCAAGGTCGATGGCGACGTGACGCACAACAACGCCGTGACGCTGCGCGCCAACGTCGCGCCGCAGCTCGCGGGCAACTTCTTCACCGTCGACCTGGCGCGCGCGAGAACCGCCTTCGAGTCGGTGCCCTGGGTGCGCAAGGCGGTGGTGCGGCGCGAGTTCCCGAACAAGCTGCGCGTGACGCTGACCGAGCAGGTGCCGGTGGCCAACTGGGGCGACGAGGCCGCCTCGAAGCTGATCAACGGCTTCGGCGAGGTGTTCGAAGCCAACGTGGCCGAGGTGGACGACCGGCTGCCGCGGCTCGACGGTCCCATCGAGCAGGCCGGGCAGGTGCTCGGCATGTACCGCGTGATTGCACCGCTGTTCCAGCCCTATGACTTCAGCGTGGAAGAACTCACGCTGTCGAGCCGGGGCAGCTGGAAGGTGGTGCTGGACACCGGCGCCGAGATCGAGCTGGGCCGCGGCCAGGCCGAGGAAGTGACGGCCCGCACGCAGCGTTTCCTGAAGACCGTGACCCAGGTCGCGGGCCAGTACCGCCGCACCGCGGCGGACGTCGAGGGGGCCGACCTGCGGCACAACGACGCCTATGCGCTGCGTCTTCGCGGCGTCACCACGGTCGTTGCCGACCCCAAGACCAAGAAGAAATAGATAGCGAATACCGAGGACATTCAATGCCCAAAGAATACAAAGACCTGGTTGTCGGACTCGACATCGGAACCGCCAAGGTGATGGTGGTCGTCGCCGAGGTGCTGCCTGGCGGCGAACTCAAGCTGGCGGGACTCGGCATTGCGCCGAGCAATGGCCTCAAGCGCGGCGTGGTGGTCAACATCGACGCCACGGTGCAGAGCATCCAGCAGGCCTTGAAGGAGGCCGAGCTGATGGCCGACTGCAAGATCAGCCGCGTCTACACCGGCATCACCGGCAGCCACATCCGCGGCATCAATTCGAGCGGCATGGTGGCAGTGAAGGACAAGGAAGTCACGCCCGCCGACGTGGCCCGCGTGGTGGAAACCGCGCGCGCCATCAACATCTCGAGCGACCAGCGCCTCCTGCTGGTGGAGCCGCAGGAGTTCGTGATCGACGGCCAGGACGTGAAGGAGCCGATCGGCATGAGCGGCATGCGGCTGGAGGCCAAGGTGCACATCGTGACCGGCGCGCAGAGCGCGGCCGAGAACATCATCAAGTGCGTGCGCCGCTGCGGCCTCGAGGTCGACCAGCTGATGCTGAACCCGCTGGCCTCGAGCCAGGCGGTGTTGACAGAGGACGAGCGCGAGCTCGGCGTGGTGCTGGTGGACATTGGCGCGGGCACCACCGACGTGGCCATCTTCACCAACGGCGCGATCCGCCACACCGCCGTGATCCCGATCGCCGGCGACCTGATCACCAGCGACATCGCGATGGCGCTGCGCACGCCCACCAAGGACGCGGAAGACATCAAGGTCGAGAACGGGTACGCCAAGCAGCTCCTGGCCGACCCCGACACTCAGGTTGAAGTGCCGGGCCTGGGCGACCGCGGGCCGCGCATGCTGAGCAAGCAGGCGCTGGCCGGCGTGATCGAGCCGCGCATCGAGGAAATCTTCTCGCTGGTGCAGCAGGTGGTGCGCGAGTCGGGCTACGAAGAGGTGCTGTCCTCGGGTGTGGTGCTCACGGGCGGCAGCGCGGTGATGCCGGGCATGGTCGAACTCGGCGAAGACATTTTCCTGAAGCCGGTGCGGCGAGGCATTCCGAAGTATTCGAGCGCGCTCTCCGACATGGTGGCGCAGCCGCGCGCCGCCACCGTGATGGGCCTGCTCGAGGAAGCCCGCTTCGCACGCATGCGCGGCTTCAAGGTCGCGCAGAAGAACGGATCCGTAAAGACTGCGTTCGGACGTTTCAAGGACTTCATCGTGGGGAACTTCTGACCATGAACCACTCCCCACTCTGGCTCGCACGCGGCGGTCCGCCCTTGCATTTCAACGAGCGATGGCGGCGCACAGGTCCACCGCCGCGACGACAGCTTCGTTGAACTCGTCAAGACACCAGAAAAATTCATAGATACACAACGGCAACTGCAAATTCAAGGAGTTAGAAATGACCATCGAAATGATCGAAGTCGAAGAATTCAACCAAGGCACTCAGATCAAGGTGATCGGAGTCGGCGGCGGCGGCGGCAATGCCGTGGCGCACATGATGGAGCGTGGCGTGCAGGGCGTGCAGTTCGTCTGCGCCAACACCGACGCGCAGGCACTGCAGCGCAGCAACGCGCACAAGATCATCCAGCTGGGCACCAGCGGACTGGGCGCGGGCAGCAAGCCCGACAAGGGCCGTGATGCAGCCGAAGCCGCGGTGGACGACATCCGCGCCGCCATCGACGGCGCGCACATGCTCTTCATCACGGCCGGCATGGGCGGCGGCACCGGCACCGGCGCGGCACCCGTGATCGCGCGCGTGGCCAAGGAAATGGGCATCCTCACGGTGGGCGTGGTGACCAAGCCCTTCGACTGGGAGGGCGGTCGCCGCATGACCAACGCCGACGCCGGCCTGGCCGAGCTCGAGGCGAACGTCGACTCGCTGATCGTGGTGCTCAACGAGAAGCTGCTCGACGTGCTGGGCGAGGACATCACCCAGGACGAAGCCTTCGCGCATGCCAACGACGTGCTCAAGAACGCGGTGGGCGGCATCTCGGAAATCATCAACGAGTACGGCGGCGTGAACGTCGACTTCGAAGACGTGCGCACCGTGATGGGCGAGCCCGGCAAGGCCATGATGGGCACGGCCGCCGCTGCTGGCCCGGACCGCGCGCGCATCGCCGCCGAGCAGGCCGTGGCCTGCCCGCTGCTCGAAGGCATCGACCTCTCGGGCGCCAAGGGCGTGCTGGTGCTGGTGACCGCATCGAAGGGTTCGCTGAAGCTGAACGAGTCGAAGCTCGCGATGAACACCATCCGCGCCTACGCCTCGCCCGATGCGCACGTGATCTACGGTGCGGCCTACGACGAAAGCCTGGGCGACCAGATGCGCGTGACGGTGGTCGCCACCGGCCTCTCGCGCGCTGATGCGCGCCGCCAGGCACCGACGCTCGAAGTGATCCGCACCGGCACCGACAACATCCCGTTCAACGTGCCCACGCTCGGCGCCGGCCATGCGGGCCACGCCGGCCACGGCGGTGGCAACCAGCCGAACTACGACGGCATGGCCGTTCCCAGCGTGTGGCGCACGAACCGCACCATGGCCGCGGCCAAGGTGGATGCGCTGTCGTCGGGCGGCATGGACGACTTCGAGATTCCGGCATTCCTGCGCCGTCAAGCCGATTGACGGCAAGGCAACCGAACGCAGAGGGCACGAAGGTTCGCAAGGGGTACGGGGAAGACCTGAAAGGGACTTCTGCCGGCTCTAGGCGCTGCGTTCGCTTCGTGCCCTTTGCGTCCATCGTCGGTCGCCTGGCATAGAACCCATGTCTATCGCTGCCATAGCGAGGGGAATAGGGCGGCACGGCCGCCACGCGCCTAAAATCGTCGGCGTGCTGCAACAACGAACCCTCAAGTCGATCAGCCGCGCCGTGGGCGTGGGACTCCACAGTGGACAACGCGTGGAGCTGACGCTGCGCCCCGCTCCGGTGGACACCGGCATCGTGTTCCGGCGCGTCGACCTGCCCGAGCCGGTCGACATCCGCATGACCGCCGAAGCGGTGACCGACACGCGCCTGGCCTCCACCGTCTCGACCGGCGGCGCGAAGGTGCAGACGGTCGAGCACCTGATGTCGGCCTGCGCGGGCCTGGGCATCGACAACCTCTACATCGACATCACGGCCGACGAAGTGCCGATCCTCGACGGGTCGGCCTCGTCCTTCGTGTTCCTGCTGCAAAGCGCAGGCATCGAGCTGCAGAAGGCGCCGCGCCGCTTCATCCGCGTGACGCGCAAGGTCGAGGTGCGCGAGGGCGAGGGCGCCAACGAGAAGTGGGCCAGCCTGGAGCCCTATCACGGCTACAAGCTGAGCTTCGAGATCGACTTCGACCACCGCGTGGTCAATTCCACCGGCCAGCGCGTGGAGTTCGACCTCGGCACCGATTCCTACAGCCGCGACATCGCACGCGCGCGCACCTTCGGCTTCACCAAGGAAGTGGAATACATGCGCAGCAAGGGCCTGGCGCTCGGCGGCGGTCTCGACAACGCCATCGTGATGGACGACACCAAGGTGCTCAATGCCGGGGGCCTGCGCTACGACGACGAGTTCGTGAAGCACAAGATCCTCGACGCCATGGGCGATCTGTACATCATCGGCAAGCCGCTGCTCGCGGCGTACACCGCATTCCGTTCGGGCCACGCGCTCAACAACAAGCTGCTGCGCGAACTGCTGGCCCACAGCGATGCCTATGAGGTCGTCACCTTCGAAGACGAAAAGCGCGCACCGCGCGGTTTCGGCGAAGTGGCGAGGGCCTGGTAGGCCGCGTTCGGCAATGCTTCTTTTCCGCTGGGCCATCCTGCTGCTTCTGCTGGTGGCGGGCGTGTCGTTCGCGTTCTATGCGGGAACGGGCCAGATCAAGTACCGGCGCTTCGGTTGGATCGTGCTCAAGTGGACGCTGCTTGCGGCCTTCGGCTTCTTCGCGGTGCTGATCGCCGAACGCGTCGCGTAATCTGGCTCGCCCCCAGAGGCCCGGCAAAGCCGGTTCCTCGGTGTTTCACGAAAAATACCGTGTGGCCAGTGATCGATCTCAGTCGGCCAGGGTCTGCAACGCCTGCACCTGCTGCGCCAGCAGCGCGCCCTTGCGGTGCGCGGGCACCAGCAGCATGAGCGTGTCGCCCAATGCCTTCGGCCGCCCCCAGGGCGCATGCAGCCTGCCTTGCGCGAGCAGCGGCGCCACCAGCCGTTCGCGGCCCATGAGCACGCCTTCGCCGTCGAGCGCCGCCTGCAGCGCAAGGCTGTAGAGCGAGAAGTCCGGGCCGGCCGCCAGTGCATCGGCCTCCGCCGCGGTGGTGCCGGGGCGCACGGCCCGCAGCCAGCGCGCCCAGTCGTCGTGCCACACGGTGTCGTGCAATCCGCCGCAGCGCGCCAGCACTTCGATCAGGTCGCCGAGCGGGCGCGGACGGCCGCTTGGCAGCGCCTGCTGGAGGCGCGGGCTGCACACCGGCACGAGCCGGTCGCGTGCGAGCAGCATGCCCTGCGCGCCGACGGCCGTTTCGATGCGATCGCCGGCGCGTGCATAGAAGAGGCCGAGGTCGAAAGGTTCGCGGCGGAAGTTCGGCGGCTGCTCGAGCGCCGTCACGGACACCTGCACGCCGGGCAGCGCCGCCTTGAGCCGCGAAAGCCGCGGCGACAGCCACAGCTGCGCCATCGCCGGCAGGGCCGCGACCTGCAGCGTGCTGCGGCGCGCGGCGGTTTGCGTTTCGTGCCGCAGTGCCTGCACCGCGAGGCCGAGCTGGTCGACCGCGGCGCTGAGGGCGGGCAGTGCGCGCCGTCCGTGCGCGCTGAGCCGAATGCCCTGGCTGTGCCGCTCGAACAGCGCGCCACCGGCCCAGGTCTCCAGCGTCTTGATCTGCTGCGCGACGGCGGCCGGCGTGACGAACAGCTCTTCGGCGGCGCGCGAGAAGCTGCCGTGGCGTGCCGCAGCCTCGAAGGCGCGAACGGCCGTGTGCGGGGGCAGGCGAGGGCGGGGTGGTGCGAGCGGCATGCGATGTGGACCCCAAGTTTTCCTAGGGCTCGGGCCCAGATTATCCGTGTTGCCCGCAGTGATGGTGCAGGCGACCATCCAGCCACCCACCACTTCCAGAGAGATCCGCCGCATGCCCGCCGCCCTCCAACGCCGTCCCTGGGTTCCTGCTGCCAGCGAAGACCACGTGCTCGCCATCGCCGGCGATGCGGCCGCGCGCGATGCGGCGGGCATCGTCGCCGAGATCGAAAGGCTCGCCGACGACAACCACCGCATCCATGACCGCGAGGGCCTGAACCTCAACCCCGCCACCAACGTGATGAACCCGGCCGCCGAGGCGCTGCTCTCGCGCGGCCTCGGCTCGCGTGCCTCGCTGGGCTATCCGGGCGACAAGTACGAAGTGGGGCTGGAGGCCATCGAGCGCATCGAGGTCATTGCGGCCGAACTGGCCGCCGAGGTGTTCGGCTCGAAGTTCGCCGAAGTGCGCGTGAGTTCCGGCGCGCTGTCGAATCTCTACGTGTTCATGGCGACCTGCCAGCCCGGCGACACGATCATTGCGCCGCCGCCGGCCATCGGCGGCCATCGGCGGCCACGTCACGCACCATGCGGCCGGCGCGGCCGGGCTCTATGGGTTGAAGACGGTGCCTGCGCCGGTGGATGCCGACGGCTACACGGTCGACGTGGCCGCGCTGGCGAGACTCGCACGCGAAGTGAGGCCGAAGCTCATCACCATCGGCGGCAGCCTGAATCTCTTTCCGCACCCGGTGCCGGCGATCCGCGAGATCGCGGACAGCGTGGGCGCCAGGCTGCTGTTCGACGCCGCGCACCTCTCGGGCATGGTGGCCGGCAAGGCCTGGCCGCAGCCGCTCGAGGAGGGGGCGCATGCGATCACCATGAGCACCTACAAGAGCCTCGGCGGTCCGGCGGGCGGGTTGATCGTGTCGAACGACGCGGCGCTGATGGAGCGCATCGACGCCATCGCCTACCCCGGCCTCACGGCCAACTCCGATGCGGGACGCACCGCGGCGCTGGCCCGCGGCCTGCTCGACTGGAAGGTGCACGGCAAGGCCTATGCCGCGGCAATGCGCGAGACCGCGCAGGCGCTGGCACGCGCCCTCGACGCCGAGGGCTTGCCGGTGTTCGCGAAGGCGCGCGGCTTCACGCAGTCGCACCAGTTCGCGCTCGAGGCCGCGCGGTGGGGCGGTGGGCAGCGCGCTGCGAAGAAACTGGCGCAAGGCGGTTTGCTGGCCTGCGGCATCGGCCTTCCGATCGCACCGGTGGAAGGGGACATCAACGGCCTGCGTCTCGGCGTGCCGGAGATCGTGCGGCTGGGCTTCACGCCCGACGACATGCCGCAGCTTGCGTCGTGGATCGCGCGTGCGCTGGAAGGCGATACGGCGTCCGTGGCAGCCGAGGTGCGCGAGCGCCGCACGCGGCTGGGCAGCCTGCGCTACATCGTGCGCTGAGTCAGCGCGAACGTCCCTGCCGGTACGTGCCGGCGTGCGTCTTCGACAGCTCGGCGGCCTCGGCCAGCCGCGCCATCGACCGGCCCACCTGCGCATGCGTGATGGCAATGCCCAGCGCGTCGGCCGCATCGGCGCCCGGCAGGCCCGGCAGGTCGAGCAGCCGCTTCACCATCTCCTGCACCTGCGCCTTGGCGGCCTGGCCGTGGCCCGCCACCGCCTTCTTCATTTGCAGCGCTGTGTATTCGGCCACCGTGAGATTGCTGTTGACCAGCGAGGTCACGCAGGCGCCGCGTGCCTGGCCCAGCAGCAGCGTCGACTGCGGATTGACGTTGACGAAAATGATCTCGACCGCCGAGGCATCGGGCTGGTAGCGCGCGGTGATTTCCGCGATGCCATCGAACAGCACCTTGAGCCGCGCCGGCAGGTTGCCGCTGCCCAGGTGGCGCGTGCTGATGGTGCCGCTGGCCACGTAGCGCAGCGCGTGGCCGTCCGCGTCCACCACGCCGAAGCCGGTGGTCAGGAGGCCGGGGTCGATGCCGAGAATGCGCATGTCAGAGGTTGAAGTACCAGCGGATCGAGTGAAAGAAGATCGGGGCTGCGAAGCACAGCGCATCGACGCGGTCGAGCAGGCCGTTGGCGCCGGTCACGCCCACGCCTTTCTTGCCCCAGTTGGGAATGCCGCGATCGCGCTTGAGCGCCTTCATCACGAGGTGGCCCATGGAGCCCGAGATGCAGGCGATGACGGACACCGCGAGGGCCTGGCCGAACTTGAAGGGCGTGATGAACGAGAACAGCGCGCCCACCAGGCTGGCCACCACGATGCCGATGCCCCAGCTGGTCCAGTTGAAGCTGCGGCTCACGTTGGGCGCGAACGGCTTGCGCTGGGTGCGGCGCGAGATCACGTGCTGCACCAGCACCGAGGTCTGCACCACGAACACCAGGAAGAACACGAGAAAGGCGCTCTTGCCCTCGTAGCCCGGAAAGCTCAGCAGCAGCAGTGCGGGCACATGGCTCATGCCGTAGACGCAGACCATGATGCCCCACTGCAGCTTGGCGTTGCGCTCGAGGAAATGGCTCGGGTCGTCGGCCAGTGCACTTGCGACCGGGATCGCGAGGAACACGTAGACCGGAATGAACACGGTGAACAGGTCGAAGCGCGCGGTGGCGACGAGCCAGAACTGGATTGGCAGCACGACGAAGAAGGCCAGGATCAGGCTGCGATGGTCGCCGCGCCGCGTGGGCGAGAGCGTGATGAACTCGCGCAGTGCGAAGAACGCGATGAGCGCGAACAGCACGGTGGCCACCGTCTCGCCAAGGGCCCAGCCGACCCAGAACACGATCACCATGAACCAGGTGGTGCCCAGCAGCTTGCGGTAGTGCGCGAGCTCGGCCTGCCAGGCGGCGTCGTGCACGGGGTTGCGGCGTTCCTTGAAGCTCAGGAAGAGGGCCGCGGTGCTCGCGATCACGAGCAGGCCGAAGACGATGAGGAACAGGGCCGCGACCTGCTGGGTCGGGGTGAGGCTGCGCAGGAACTGGTTCATCGCAAGGTTTCGCTCAGACGTCGCGCAATGCGATCACCGCAGCACGGGCGCGATCGAGGAAGGGGCGGCGCTCTTCGCCTTCTTCGACGCGCAGCGGCGCGCCGAAGGTGACCGAGCACAGAATCGGCACCGGCACGATCTCGCCCTTGGGCATGACGCGCTGCACGTTGTCGATCCACGCCGGCACCAGCACCACCTCGGGAAACATCGTCGCGAGCGTGTAGAGGCCCGACTTGAACTTCTGCGGCTCTCCCGTGTGGCCGCGCGTTCCCTCGGGAAAGATGATGATCGAGTCGCCGCTGCGCAGGGCCTCGACCAGCGGTGCCAGCGGGTCGGAGGCGGGGGCTGCAGCGGGTGAGGGCAGCTCCGGTTCCATGGCTGGCGGCGCAACCGGCGGCAGAGGCGGCGGAGCGGGGAGGTCGAGCCGCCCTTGCACCTCGTCGAACGCTTCGGGTGTGACATCGACGATAGGCGGTGCCATCGGCAGCAAGGGCTCCATCGAAGGCTCGATGCGCTCGGCTTGCGGCGCAGCGGCGGCGCGTGCGGGCGGCGGTGGGGGTGCCTCGGGTTCTGCCGGTGCTGTCGGTTGCCCGGCCGCGGCCGGCACCGTGGCTGCACGCTCCACGTACACCGCATTGAACACCTCGGTCGTGATCCAGCGCTTGAACGGCGTGTTGGCCCAGTAGTCGCGCGCCGCAATGGGCCGCGTGATGGTGCGCAGCTCCTCGGGCAGGGCCGCCCAGATCATCACCAGGTCGGCGTGGCTCTGGTGGTTGGCGAAATAGATGCGCTGTTCGGCCTTCGGCGGGCAGCCGTACCAACGCGCCTGGGCGCCCGTGAGCAGACGGACGATCCCCAACAGCAACCAACCTGTGAGCTTTGCCAGCATGGGCGCGATGATACGGGGCATGCGATGGCGTTTCGATCCTCTTTCTCTGGTGTGGGCGGTGGCCCTGTTCCTTGTTCTCGTGCTGCTGGCCACCGTCGGCGCGCGCTGGGGCTGGCTGCGGCGTTTTTTCGGCGACGTGCTGGCCGTGGCGTGGGTCTACGTCGTCTTCAAGACCTTCGTTGCCGCGCGCGTGCTGCCACTGGCGCTGGCCGCGCTTGGCGTGGGCCTGGCGGTCGAGCTGGGGCAGTTCCTGGCGGCGGCCTGGCACCTGCACATTCCGAACCGCGCCCTGCGCATCGTGCTCGGCAGCACGGCCGACTGGTGGGACGTGCTGGCCTATGTGATCGGCTTCGCGGCCGTGCTGGCCATCGAAGCGCTGCGCGAAGCCCTCAGGGCAGTTCGGCCGACGGCATCCGCGCCACGATCGTCGACGCCCGCCCGCTGAGGTAGGACGAGCCGATGCGGCGCTCGAAGAACTTGGGGCTCGGCAGCATCACGGCAAGGCGCGCGGCTTCGGCCGCGCTCAGGCGCGAGGCGGGCTTCCTGAAGTAGTGCTGGGCCGCCGCTTCGGCGCCGAACACGCCTTCGCCCCATTCGACATTGTTGAGGTAGATCTCGAGGATGCGCCGCTTGTCGAGCAGCACCTCGAGCACCATGGCGAGCATCAGCTCCTGGCCCTTGCGCAGCAGCGTGCGCTCGCCGGAGAGCAGCAGGTTCTTCGCAAGCTGCTGCGTGATGGTGGAGCCGCCGCGCAGCTGCACCGGTCGCACCGGCTTGCCACGTGCGATGGCACGCGCCGCGCGCTTGGCTGCGAGCTCTTCGGCCTTGGCATTGCGCTGGCGCGCCCGCTCGATGGCTTCCCATTCCACGCCGTTGTGGTCGATGAAGTCGGCGTCCTCGCTGGCGATGACGGCGCGCTTGAGGTTGTCGCTGATCTGCGCATAGGGCACCCACTCCTGGCGCCATGCGCCCTTGCTGCCCTGGTGAATGGCGATCTGCCAGGCTTCGGTGCGCTGGAACGCGGTGCTCTGCGGAGCGACCACCGCCATGGCCGCGATGCGCGCCACGAAGAAAAGCTCCATCGCCACGCCCGCCACCAGCAGGCAGGCCACCAGCCGCAGCAGCCGCTTCATTGGCCGGTGGCGAGCGAGGCGCGCAATTCGGCCAGCACCTGCGCGGACGGCGGCCGCACGCCGCGCCAGATCTCGAAGGCCTCGGCCGCCTGTTCGACCAGCATGCCGAGCCCGTCGCGCGGCACGGCGCCGTGCGCTTCGGCCCAGGCCATGAAGCCGGCGGCCGCGGGCCCGTACATCAGGTCGACCGCGAGCGCACCGGGGCGCAGCACCTGCGCGCGCACCGGCACCGTGTCGCCCGCGAGGCTGGAAGCCGTGGCATTGACCACCACGTCGAAATTGCCCGGCACCTCGTCGAGCGCCCAGGCTTCGAGCGCTGCGCCATGGCGCAGCGCCAATGCCGCATGGCGCTGCACCAGCGCCATGGCCTTGCCGACCGTGCGGTTGGCCACCACGATGCGCGAGGCGCCGGCGTCGAGCAGCGGCCCGAGCACGCCTGCCGCGGCACCGCCCGCGCCGATCAGCAGCAGCTCGCGGCCCGCCAGCGGCACGGCGGCATTGCGCACGATGTCGTTGACGAGCCCGATGCCGTCGGTGTTGTCGGCATGGATGCTGCCGTCGGCTTCGAAGCGCAGCGTGTTCACCGCCTGCGCAAGCACGGCGCGCTCGCTGGTGTGCTGCGCGAGCGCGGCGGCGTCGAACTTGAAGGGCACGGTCACGTTGCAGCCGCGCGCCGTGTCGCCATGCTCGGCGGCTTCTCGCCGGAAGGCGGCAACGCCTTCGGCAAAGGCGCCGACCGGAACGAGCCGGCGGCTGTAGTCCATCTGCTGGTCGCAGAGTTCGGCAAACCGGGCATGGATGCGCGGCGAGCGGCTGTGCTCGACGGGGTTGCCCATTACGCAGTACAGGTCCATGGCGCCGTAGATCCGCTGTTGGCTATTGGGAGGAGAGCTCGATGGTCTCGTCGCGCGTGAACTTGAAGCGCGACTGCAGCACGATCTGGTCGGTCTCTTTTCGCATCGCGTCGGTGAATTTTCCGAAGCTGCCGATGCTGTGCACGATGGCCTTGGCGCGGCGGTCGAGCATGGTGTCGCCCGAGCTTTCGTCGACCACGGTGTCGAGGATCTTGCCGTCGTGGTTGATGGTGATCGTCATCTTGAGTTCGCCGTAGAGCTTCCTGCCGGCGGCCGTGGGGAAGTTTTCGGTGCCCCGCAACTCGATGCGCCGGCGCAGCGTGTCCACGTAGATGGCGTAGGCCGCCTCGCGGGTGGAAGGGCTCAGGTAGCGCTTCTTGGGGCGCGCGTTTTCTTCGTTCACGCGCCGTTCGATCTCGGCCAGCAGCTCCACCATCTGGCGCCGCTTTTCCTCGCGGGCGACGGCTTCCTTCGGGTTGCCCGAGGCGCGCGGGTCGGGCGCGGGCATGGCGGCCAGGTCGCGCTTGAGCTGCGCGAGCAGCTGCATCTGCTGGGCCTGCATGGCCTCGACCTGGCGCCGGGCCTCCTCGATCGAGTCACCGACGGCAGTGAAGCTCGACGGCGGCAGGGGGCTGGTGGCGCGGCCCCGTTCGAGGTCGCCGCCGCCCGCGAGCGAGGTCTGCGCCATCACGCGGGCCTTGGCGTCGGGCTTGTCGTTGGTCTTGCTGTTGACCAGGATCACCTCGAGCGGCGTTTCGCTGAAGACCCGGTTGAACGATTCGGGATCGACGAAACGCACCGCAAGAAGTGCGGCATGCGCGATGACCGACACGCCGAGTGCGATCTGCAGCGTGCTCAGATCCCTGAGGTTCATGGACGACGCTCCTCGGCGCTCATTGGATGACCGGTGCTCATGCGGGCGTGTTCTCCGGTGCCGCCTCGCTGTCGGTGAGGTCGACTGCAATGGCGATGGGGCCGGCGACTTCTTCCTCTTCCTCGTCGCCGCCTTCCTCCTCGGCCGCGACATCCGCCTTGGGCGCGTCGAGGCGTTCGAGCACGGTACCGTGCACGTCGAGCGCGATTTCGTCGATCTCACCGAGCTTCACGCGCAGGCGTGCGCCGCGTTCCTGCTGGCCCGCCACCGGGAACACCAGCGGCAGGGTGTCCGCGCGCACCAGTGCGCCGTTCGGAATGTCCTTGATGGCGGTCGCCTCGAGCTCGGTGATGCCTTGCTGCTCCAGGTACTTGAGCGTCCAGAAGCGCTCCATGCCGCCCTGGTAGGCGTTATACGTTGCGTAGGCGGCGTCGAAGCCCGAGAGAATGGAGAACAGGTCCGCATCCTTCGGCTTGAACGGCGCCGCCAGCGCGGCGGTCTTGCCGTGGCGCGCGGCGGCAATGATCTGCCACTGGTTCACGAGGTCGGTGTAGCGGCGCAGCGGCGAGGTGCTCCAGGCATAGCTCTTCACGCCCAGGCCCGCATGCGGCAGGGCCCGCGTGCCCATGCGCACCTTGATGCCGGGCGCCAGGCTGGCCTGGCTGCGGTAGAGCCCGGGCACGCCGAGTTCGCCGAGCCAGCCGCCCCAGCTGCTGTTGGCCAGGATCATGGCTTCGGACACGATCAGGTCGAGCGGCGCGCCGCGCTGGCGCGTGGTGATCTGCACCTGCTCGCTGCCGTTCGGTTCGCCGTCGTTGCCGACGAGGCGGAAGTTGTAGTCGGGCCGGTTGAAGTTCTCGGGCTTGCCGCGCACCACTTCGCGCTGGGCCTTCAGCTGCTTCGCGAGGCGGAACAGGAAGGAGAGCGGCGCGCGCAGCTTCGCAGCGGCTTCGGGCGTGTCCCCGTTCGTGAACGCGGCGTCTTCGAGCCAGGGCTGCGTGACCACCGCGTCGAGCTGGTCGTGCCGCAGGTTGGCCACGATCGGCACGCGTTCGAGTTTGGTCTCGGTCGATTGCAGCTCCAGCGTGGCCTCGTCGAAGCGCGCATAGAGCGACACCGCCGGACGGTCGCCGCCTTCGAGCAGCGTGTAGGTGCTCACGACATCGTCGGGCAGCATGGTGATCTTGTGGCCCGGCATGTAGACCGTGGACATGCGCGCGCGCGCCACCTGGTCGATGGCGCTGCCCGGCGTCAGCGCCAGGCCGGGCGCGGCAATGTGGATGCCTACGGTGACGGTGCCGCTCCCCAAGCCCTGCACCGAAAGCGCATCGTCGATTTCGGTGGTCTGCGAGTCGTCGATCGAGAACGCCTGCACGTCGTCAGCCAGCGGCAGGTCGTCCACGATGGCCGGCGCGGAGAGCGCCGGGAATCCCGTGCCCTTGGGAAAGTTCTCGAACAGGAAGCGCCGCCAGTGGAACTGGTAGGGCGAATCGATGGCGCCGGCGCGCTCCAGCAGCTCGAGCGGGGGGCGCTGCGTGGCGCGCGAGGCATCGACCACGGCCTTGTATTCGGGCGCGTTCTTGTCGGGCTTGAACAGGATCTTGTAGAGCTGCTCGCGGATCGGCTGCGGACAGATGCCCTCGCCCAGCTGGCCGGCCCACTCGACGATCTGCGCCTGGACCACCTTCTTCTTCTCGATGGCGGCCAGCGCCTGCTGCAGGATCTCGGCCGGCGCCTTCTTGAAGCGCCCCTTGCCCGCGCGGCGGAAGTAGTGCGGCGCCTCGAAAAGCGCGAACAGCGCGGCGGCCTGCTGCGCGAGCGTGGGTTTGTCGCTGAAATAGTCGGATGCGAGATCGGCAAAACCGAACTCGCCCTCCGAGGCGAACTCCCAGGCCAGGTCGAGGTCCATCGTGGCCGCGAGCGCGCGCGCCTCGCCGATCAGTTCGGCCGGGGCCGGCTTCTCGAAACGCAGAACGATGTTGGCGCCCTTGACCTTGACGCGCTTGCCGGTGTCGAGCTCGACCTGCGCCGATGCTTCGGCCTCCGACAGCACGCGGCCGCCGAGGTACTTGCCGGCTTCTTCAAACAATACAAACATGCCCGGATTGTCCCAGACTTGGGGAAGCGCCCAGCCCCGGCCGCCGCGCGATGTTTGCCGGGCTTCAGACGGGATTGATGAACGCGATCACGTCGTCGAGGTGGTTTTCCTCGAAATCGGACAGCGCATGGTCGCCGCCCTCGAGCAGCTTGATGTTGCTGTCGGGGTAGCGTGCCGAGGTTTCGTGCCAGTCGAGCGCTTCATCGCCCTTGGCGATGATGGCCAGCACGCGCTCGGGGCGGGTGAGTGCGCCGACCTCCATGGTGCGCAGCTCCTGGATGTACTCGGGCCGGAAATAGAAGTGCTCGGCCGGGTCGTGCCACGCGGTCTGGTCGCCGATGTAGCGCGCGAGGTCGCGCGCCGGGTGCACCGCCGGGTTCAGCAGCACGGTGCGGCAGCGCGTCATGCCGGCCACGTAGGTGGCATAGAAGCCGCCCAGCGAGGAGCCGACCACGGCCATCGACTTGCGCGGCCAGTCCGCGATGCCCTTCATCACCATGTCGATGGCTTCGCGCGGAGAGGGCGGCAATTGCGGACACCACCACTGCAGGTCGGGGTGCTCCCGGGCCACGCGCGCGGCCATCAGCCGCGCCTTGGTGGAGCGGGGCGAGGAGCGGAATCCGTGCAGGTACAACAGATGAGTGGCTTGCGGGTCCATGCGGGGCGGAGACTGGAAGTGGTGCGGTCGACGACACAGCTCCGTTGAAGGAGCCGGTCGATTTTGCATGAGGACCGTGCGCCCGACGCAGTCCCCGGCGCACGGGGCTTCGATATGAGGACTTCCTGCACGCAGGTCTTGGTTTGCCACGGTTGAGGAAGCTCTGGATTCCTGGTTTCAGACTCGGCATGGGCCATATCGAGAGGCCAAAAGTATTCAGCTGAGGCGTGCAGCCGAACTCGCAAGTCAGTGCGAGTTTCAGGGCCCGCGCAGGTGTCCGCATCCCATGAAAACGGGAGGTCCACCGGCCCTTTTGCCATGCGCCGAAGCTTATGCTCAAGCCCATGAATATCGAGGCCATGGATCCCGGGAAGACGCACCGCTGGGGCGTGCTCGTGGTCGAGGACGACAGCCGCGCGCGCGCCTTCTTCGAGGCGAGCGTGCAGCGCAGCGCCAGCCTTTTCTGGCTTGGAAGCGCCGGCACGGTGCACGAAGCATTGGCGTGGATGGCCCAGACCACCATCATTCCCGACGTGCTGCTCGTCGATCTCGGCATGCCCGACGGCAGCGGGCTCGACGTGATCCGCGAGGCCGTGGCGCGCTTTCCCGGTTGCGAGCCGCTGGTGATCTCGGTCTTCGGCGATGAGGAAAACGTGCTTGCCAGCATCGAGGCCGGCGCCGTCGGCTACATCCACAAGGACGCCGCGCCGGAGGACATTGCACAGACCATCGTGGAGATGAAGGCCGGTGCCTCGCCCATCTCGCCCATGATTGCGCGGCGGGTGCTGGCCAAGTACCGCAGCCTGCAGCTGGCGGGAACGCTCGCCGCCGCCCCGCCCGAGGCGGCCATCGGCAACACCGCGCCCAGCCTGCTGTCCGCTCGCGAGCACGAGGTGCTGACCTTGATAGCGCGCGGTTTTTCCTACGCCGAAATTGCACGCCTCAAGGGCCTGAGCGTGCACACGGTGCAGACACACATCAAGAATCTCTACGGCAAGCTGGCCGTGCATTCCAAGAGCGAGGCCGTGTTCGAGGCCACGCGCCTCGGCTTGTTGTCCCACCCGGGGTGAGTCGCGTGGCCGGGCGCATGTTCGGAATGCCGGCGAGGGCATTTTTTGCGCTGTGGCTCGCGGCAGTCCTGATGGTCGCGGCGGATGCCGCGATGGCCGCACCGGCGCAGGGCCCGATCGAACTTCGGCGCGGCACCGTGTCGACCACTGTCGACGGCGTGACGCACAAGGCGCCGGTCGAGCTTTCCTACCACTGGGACCGCCAGCACGGAGGCCGCCCGGGCCACGCGACGTTCGAACTGCCGTTCACGCTCGAGGCTGCGCCCGAGGCGCCCTGGGGCATCTTCATTCCCCGCGCAGGCAGCGTTCTCGAGGTGTGGCTCAACGACGCGCTGCTGCAGGTCTACGGCGACCTGGCCCGCGGCAATGGGGCGGACTACGCCAAGGCGCCTCTGTACGTGCCGGTTCCGGGGCACTTGCTGAAAGCCGGCGAGAACCGCCTGCAGGTTCGCATACGCGCCGACAGCGCCCGCAGGGCCGGGCTTTCGCGCGTGACCATCGGAGCCGCGACGCCGGTGCGCACCGATCTCTTCGAGAGCGCCTATGCCTGGCGCTTTACCGGCTCGGTGCTCCTGACCGCTTTCAGCCTGATCGTCGGCAGCATCGCACTGGCGCTGTGGCTCACCCAGGTGGACGCCGCCGCCATCGGATGGCGCCGGCGCGACAGCCTCTATTTCTGGGCCGCGCTGGCCGAGTTCTGCTGGGCGATCCGGGTGGCCGACGGCGTGATTGCCGAACCGCCTCTCCCCTGGGGTGCCTGGGGTGTGCTCATGGCCACCTGCTATGCGGGCTGGGCCGCGTCCGCCATGATGTTCTGCTATCGCCTCGCAGGCTGGGACCGCCGCCCGCGCATGCGCTGGCTGCGCTGGCCGATGGCTGGCGTGGTGGCCGGAACCTTCGGGGCGAGCGCAATGGCGCTTTACCACGAAGAGCCCTATTGGCTCACCGGCTGGCTCGCGCTGGAGATCGGGTTCGTTGCGCTGTTCGTCGGTGCCTTCGCCGTGGCAACCATCCGGCGGCCGAACGTGGGCCGCCTGCTCGTGGCTGCCGCCGCGCTGGTGACGCTGGGCTTCGGCACCCGCGACTGGCTTGTGATCCGCCTGAGCGACGCCTACGGCGAGACCACCTGGGTGCGCTATTCCTCCGTGTTCTTCGGCATCGCGCTGCTCCTGATCGTCTTGCGGCGCTTCCATGCCGCGAGCGTCCAGGCGCGCGGCTCGGTCGCCGCCCTGGCCGAACGCGTCGCGCAGCGCGAGCGCGAACTCGCATCCACCTTCGCCGCGCTGGAACAGGTGGCGCGCGACCAGGCGCGCACCCACGAGCGCGAGCGCATCCTGCGCGACATGCACGATGGCGTGGGCTCGCACATCAGCTCGGCCATCCGGCAGTTGCAGTCGGGCCAGGCCAGCCCGGAGGAACTGCTGCGGACGCTGTGCGACTCGCTCGACCAGCTCAAGCTGGCCATCGACTCCATTCACCTGCCGCCGGGCGACGTCGGCGCCCTGTTGGCGGCGCTGCGCTACCGGCTGGAGCCGCGCCTGGCGGCCGCGGGCATTCAGTTCGAATGGGCGTTGGACGAGGTGCCCGACGTGAAGCGGCTCGATGCGCAGGCCATGCGGCAATTGCAGTTCCTGCTGTTCGAGGCGATTTCCAACGTGTTGCAGCATGCCCAGGCGAAGACCCTCCGGATCGAAGCCGAAGCGGTGGCCGGCACCGTGCAGCTGCGCGTGATCGACGACGGCCGGGGATTCGACGCGCAGCGCGTGCCCAGGGCGCTTGCGGAGCGCGCCGCCGCCATCGGCGCCCGGCTGGCGCTCGAAAGCCGACCGGGGCGCACGGTCGTTCAGCTCGGCTTCGGCTGAGGTGCCCCGCGGGGCGCGGATAATCCGCCCCCATGTCCGCAGTGTTCAACCAGCCTTCCCTGGCGCGCCGGGTCGCACCCATCTTCCAGGGGTTCGACGGCTTTCTGGCCTTCGCCGTGCTGTTGCTGGTCTTTGCCGGGCTGTTGACCATGTATTCGTCGGGCTACGACCATGGCTCGCGCTTCGCCGACCACGGCCGCAACATGCTGCTGGCAGGCTTCATCATGTTCGTGGTGGCCCAGGTGCCGCCGCAGCGGCTGATGGTGGCCGCCGTGCCGCTCTATACGATGGGCGTGGCGCTGCTGGTGGCGGTGGCGCTGTTCGGCATCACCAAGAAGGGCGCGCAGCGCTGGATCAACGTGGGCGTGGTGATCCAGCCCAGCGAAATCCTCAAGATCGCAATGCCGCTGATGCTCGCCTGGTGGTTCCAGCGCCGCGAGGGCCAGCTGCGGCCGCTCGACTTCGTGGTGGCCACGGTGCTGCTGGCGGTGCCGGTCGGGCTCATCATGAAGCAGCCCGACCTGGGCACCTCGCTGCTGGTGCTGGCGGCCGGGCTGGCAGTGATCTTCTTTGCCGGGCTGCCCTGGAAGCTGATCGTGCCGCCGGTGGTGATCGGCGCCGTGGCGGTCACGCTGATCGTGGGCTTCGAGTCGCAGCTGTGCGCCGACGGCGTCGACTGGCGCGTGCTGCACGACTACCAGAAGCAGCGCGTGTGCACACTGCTCGACCCGAGCAAGGACCCGCTGGGCAAGGGCTTCCACATCATCCAGGGAATGATCGCCATCGGTTCGGGCGGAGTCGGCGGCAAGGGCTTCATGCAGGGCACGCAGACGCACCTCGAATTCATTCCCGAGCGCACCACCGACTTCATCTTCGCCGCCTATTCCGAGGAGTTCGGGCTCGTCGGCAACCTGGCGCTGATCGGGGCCTTCATCCTGCTGATCTTCCGCGGCCTGGCCATCGCCGCGACGGCGCAGACCCTGTTCTCGCGTCTGCTGGCGGGCGCGGTCACGATGATTTTCTTCACCTATGCCTTCGTCAACATGGGCATGGTGAGCGGCATCCTGCCGGTGGTGGGCGTGCCGCTGCCGTTCATCAGCTATGGCGGCACTGCCATGGTCACGCTGGGGCTGGGGCTGGGCATCCTGATGTCGATTGCCCGGGCCAGGAAGCTCGCCCAGAACTAGCGCTTAGTGCCCTTGGGCCCGGCACGGAAGAGGGCGGCTGCCTAGAATGGCGGAATGATCTCTCGCGAACCCACCATCGAGCGCCTCGCCACGGCGCAACAGCTCCTGCTCACGCCCTTCGGCCTCGACGAATCGCACCTGAGCAAGGCCCTGGCCGAGATCACCGCGCACAGGGTGGATGACGCCGATCTGTACTTCCAGTACACGCGCAGCGAGGGCTGGAGCCTCGAAGAGGGCATCGTCAAGACCGGCAGCTTCAGCATCGACCAGGGCGTCGGCGTGCGCGCGGTCAGCGGCGAGAAGACGGCCTTCGCCTATTCGGACGACATCTCCGAGGCTTCGCTGCTCGACGCGGCCCGCACGGTGCGCTCGATTTCCTCCGCAGGCCGCACCGGCCGCGTGAAGACCGCAACCCGCAAGATCGCCTCGAGCCGGTCGCTCTACAACGGCATCGACCCCATTTCCACCCTCGACAGCACGGCCAAGGTCAAGCTGCTCGAAAAGGTCGAGAAGCTGGCGCGTTCGCGTGACCCGCGCGTGGCGCAGGTCATGGCGGGCCTCGCGAGCGAATACGACGTGGTGCTGGTGGCGCGTGCCGACGGCACGCTGGCGGCCGATGTGCGCCCGCTGGTGCGCCTGTCGGTCACCGTGATCGCCGAGCAGAACGGCCGGCGCGAGGTCGGCTCCGGCGGCGGCGGCGGGCGCTTCGGCCTCGCCTACTTCAACGACGCGCAGATCGCCGAATACGTCGACCAGGCCGTGAAGGCCGCATTGACCAACCTCGATGCCCGTCCGGCGCCCGCCGGCGAGATGACCGTGGTGCTCGGTTCCGGCTGGCCCGGCATCCTGCTGCACGAAGCCATCGGCCACGGCCTGGAAGGCGACTTCAACCGCAAGGGCTCCAGCGCCTTCTCGGGCCGCATCGGCCAGCGCGTGGCGGCCAAGGGCGTGACGGTGCTCGACGACGGCACCATTGCCGACCGCCGCGGTTCGCTCAACGTCGACGACGAAGGCAACGCCAGCCAGCGCAACGTGCTCATCGAGGACGGCATCCTCAAGGGCTACATCCAGGATTCGCTCAACGCGCGCCTCATGAAGGTCAAGCCCACGGGCAACGGCCGCCGCGAGAGCTATGCCCACGTGCCGATGCCGCGCATGACCAACACCTACATGCTCGGCGGCGACAAGGACCCGAAGGAAATCGTGGCCAGCATCAAGAAGGGCCTCTATGCCACCAACTTCGGCGGCGGGCAGGTCGACATCACGAGCGGCAAGTTCGTGTTCTCGGCCAGCGAGGCTTTCTGGGTCGAGAACGGCAAGATCCAGTATCCCGTGAAGGGCGCGACCATCGTGGGCAACGGCCCCGATGCGCTCACCCGCGTGACCATGATGGGCAACGACATGGCGCTCGATTCGGGCGTGGGCACCTGCGGCAAGGAAGGCCAGAGCGTGCCGGTCGGCGTCGGCCAGCCCACCTTGCGGATCGATGGTTTGACCGTAGGCGGAACGGCCTGAGGGCTTGCTAAGCTCCGCTCCTCGATTTTTACAAAGAGGAGCATTCGATGAGGATCAGGATCAACTCGTCTGCGGCCCTGTGGGCCGTGACTGCCGCGGTGGCATTGTTGGCGACGGCGGGCTGCGCATCCCGCGGCGGTTCGGGCGGCGGCCAGCCCGCGGCGGCACCCGCTGCCGCGCCGGCGGCATCGGCCCGTGGCGGCGCCAAGGCCGGCATGGATGCCAAGGGCAATGTGATCGATTCCTCCAAGGTCGAAGCCGGCAGCGGGCGCACCGTCAAGGGCCTGAATGGCTACGAAGGCGAGATCACCGGCAATCCGGCGCGCAACAGCAGGTTCACCCGGCTGCAGATCGGCATGAGCGCCAGGCAGGTCACCGACCTTGCCGGCCCGCCGACCGACCAGGGCGCCTACGTGACGGGCAAGGCCTTCATCCCGTTCTATTTCGGCAGCGACCGCCATCGCTACGAGATGACCTACAAGGGCCAGGGCCGCCTGGTCTTCGCGGGCGGCGGCATGGGCGACTACTCCAGCGGCAACCTGATCTGGATCATTCACAACCCCAACGAATCCGGCTACCGTTGAGCCGTTCGTAGCCGGGCCTTTGCCCGGCCTTTTGTTTTCCGTGCTACATTTCGCCCACATGTCCGCCCTCCGCGCTTATTTCTTTGCCTACTTTTGGTTCCCGGTTTCCGGCGGACGAGAGGCGAGCGCGTAAAGCAAACGAACACCCTCCCAAAACCGCCGGCGCCTCGAGCCCCGGCGGTTTTTTTATGCCCTGACGATATCCACTCAAACAAGGAAAGCACCATGAGCACGAACACTGCCCCCGCCGGCGACAGCTGGTATGCGAGCGTCGAAAAAACCAGCAAGACCGACGACGAACGCATCAAGGACATCAACGTGCTGCCCCCTCCCGAACATCTGATCCGCTTCTTTCCGATTCGCGGCACGCCGGTCGAAACGCTGATCGAGGGCACCCGCCGCAACATCCACAACATCATGGCGGGCAAGGATGACCGGCTGCTGGTGGTCATGGGCCCCTGTTCGATCCACGACCCGGCCGCGGCGCTCGAATACGCCCGCCGCCTGAAGGTCGAGCGCGAAAAGTACGCCGGAACGCTCGAGATCGTGATGCGCGTGTACTTCGAGAAGCCGCGCACCACGGTCGGCTGGAAGGGCCTGATCAACGACCCGTACCTCGATGAGAGCTATCGCATCGACGAGGGCCTGCGCATGGCGCGCCAGCTGCTGATCGACATCAACCGGCTCGGGCTGCCGGCAGGCAGCGAGTTCCTCGACGTGATCTCGCCCCAGTACATCGGCGACCTGATCGCCTGGGGCGCCATCGGCGCGCGCACCACCGAAAGCCAGGTGCACCGCGAACTGGCCTCCGGCCTCTCGGCGCCCATCGGCTTCAAGAACGGCACCGACGGCAACATCCGCATCGCCACCGACGCCATCCAGGCGGCGGCGCGCGGCCACCACTTTCTCTCGGTGCACAAGAACGGCCAGGTCGCGATCGTGCAGACCAACGGCAACCGCGACTGCCACGTGATCCTGCGCGGCGGCAAGGCGCCGAACTACGACGCCGCCAGCGTCGAGGCCGCCTGCAAGGACCTCGAGGCCGCCAAGCTGCCCCCCACGCTGATGGTCGACTGCAGCCATGCCAACAGTTCCAAGCAGCACCAGAAGCAGATCGACGTGGCCAAGGACATCGCCAACCAGATCGCCGCGGGTTCGAACCGTGTCTTCGGCGTGATGGTCGAAAGCCACCTGCAGGCCGGCGCGCAGAAGTTCACGCCGGGCAAGGACCAGCTCTCGGGGCTCGAATACGGCAAGAGCATCACCGACGCCTGCCTGGGCTGGGACGATTCGGTGCAGGTGCTCGACACCCTGTCGCAGGCCGTGAAGCAGCGCCGGCGTTAAAGCATTGCGGCCAGTTCGGGCCAGTGGTGCCGCATCGCTGCGGCCTCATCGCTGTCCGGCGGCACCAGGGAAAAGTCGGCGAAATCGAAGCCCGGGCCGACCATGCAGGCGACCAGCGTGTAGTCGCCGCTGGTATGGCCCTGGATCGGGCGGGCGGCCTGCCACTGGCCGGCCGGCACCACGTGCTGGGGGCGCGTGCCGTGCGCATCGACCGGGCCCAGCCGCACATGGGCCGGCGCCGTGCGCAGCGCGGCGTCGCAGGTCCAGAGCGCCAGCGGCACGCCTTCGAGATGCACCCACACTTCGTCCGACAGCACCCGGTGCCAGCGCGAATGCTGCCCGGCCTCGAGCAGGAAGTAGATGCTGGTGAGCGCGCTGCGCGCAGCCCGGCCATCGGCGGGCAGGACGCTCGCTGCCGAGCGGAACACCTCGCCGTACCAGCCGCCCTCGGGGTGCGGTTGCAGCTTGAGGGCCTCGATCAGTTCGCGGGCGCGCATGGCCGTCATGGCGCGGCGGCCGCGCGCAGCGCCGCGAGCAGCTTCTCGTGCACCCCGCCGAAGCCGCCGTTGCTCATGCACACGATATGGTCGCCCGGCCGGGCCGCCGCCACGATCCGGGCGACCAGCGGCTCGATGGCACCGGCCACCTGCGCGCGCTTGCCCATGGGGGCCAGGGCTGCTGCGGCATCCCAGTCGAGCCCGGCCGTGTGGCAGAACGACAGTTCGGCCGACTCCAGGCTCCATGGCAGCTGCGCCGCCATGACGCCCAGTTTCATCGTGTTGCTGCGCGGCTCGAAGGCCGCGAGGATGCGCTCGCCTTGCCTGCCGGCCTCATCGAGCTTCTTGCGCAGCCCGTCGAGCGTGGTGCGGATGGCGGTGGGGTGGTGGGCGAAATCGTCATAGACAGTGATTGCGCCGCCGCTGCGTTCGACGGTGCCGCGCAGTTCCATCCGGCGGCGAACGTTTCTGAAGCTGCCCAGCGCACGCGCCGCATCGGCGGGCGCGACGCCCACATGCTCGGCCGCCGCGATGGCGGCCAGTGCATTCATCTGGTTGTGCAGGCCCGAGAGCGCCCACTCCACCCGGCCGACGGCTTCACCTTGGTGCAGCACATCGAAGGCATCGTGCGAACCGCGAGCCTGCCATCCGCTGTTCGGGCCGCCGGCGCCGAAGCGCGCGACCTCGCTCCAGCAGCCCTGGGCCAGCACGCGCTGCAGGCTTTCTTCCGTGGCATTCACCACCAGCCGCCCGGTGCTGGGGACGGTGCGCACGAGATGATGGAACTGCCGTTCGATGGCGGCAAGGTCATCGAAGATGTCGGCGTGGTCGAATTCCAGATTGTTGAGGACCGCCGTGCGCGGGCGGTAGTGCACGAATTTGCTGCGCTTGTCGAAAAAGGCGGTGTCGTATTCGTCCGCCTCGATGACGAAGGCCGGGCCCTCGCCGAGCCGCGCCGAAACGCCGAAGTCGAGCGGAACCCCGCCGATCAGGAACCCCGGCGCCTTGCCGGCTTTCTCCAGCACCCAGGCCAGCATCGACGTGGTGGTCGTCTTGCCGTGGGTGCCGGCGACCGCCAGCACGTGGCGCCCGAGCAGCACGTGCTCGGCCAGCCATTGCGGGCCGCTGGTGTAGGGCTTGCCGGCGTCCAGGATGGCTTCCATCAGCGGAAACTTGGGGGTGCCGTCGGGCAGCCGGGCCCTCGAAACCACGTTGCCGACCACGAAAACGTCGGGTGAAAGCGCGAGCTGGTCCGCACCGAAGCCCTCGATCAGATCGATGCCGAGCGATCGAAGCTGGTCGCTCATGGGCGGGTACACGCCGGCGTCGCAGCCCGTGACCCGGTGGCCTGCCTCGCGCGCCAGGGCGGCCAATCCGCCCATGAACGTGCCGCAGATGCCAAGAATATGAATGTGCATCGGCCGATTCTAGGGAGGCGGCGAGCGGTGTTCGCGTCCCGGTCCTCGCCCTTTGTACCGATGTTTGTGCGAGGGGCGCCGTACTGCGGGCAAAATGTCTCGATGGACACGTCCACCAAGCACGAGATTGCCGCCGCAGCAGCCCGCCTCGTCGTCGAGGAGGGGCTGGAGTATGGTCCGGCCAAGCGCCGGGCGCAGCGGGACCTGGGCCTGTCGTCGCGCACGGCGCTGCCGAACAACGACGAGGTGGAGGCCGAGGTCCGCGACTACATCGCGCTCTATTGCGCCGACACCCAGCCGCAGGAGCTGCGTGCGCTGCGGCTGCTCGCGCTCGAATGGATGGAGCGCATGGCGGCGTTCCGCCCGCATGTGGGAGGCGCGGTCTGGCACGGCACCGCCACGCGGCTGTCAGACATTTATATTCAATTGTTCTGCGATGATTCCAAGTCGGCCGAGATCGCCCTGATCGATCACCACGTGGACTACGAGCCGCGGATGGTCACCGGTTTTCATGGCGAGCAGGTGGAAGCCCTGAGCGTTCACGCCGCAAGCCGTGCATTGGGCGAGGAAATCGGGGTGCACCTGCTGGTGTATGACCTCGACGACCTGCGCGGTGCGCTTCGGCCCGACGCCCAGGGGCGGGCGCCGCGTGGCGACCTGGCGGCGCTGCGCCGGCTGATCGAAAGTGAAAAGGACAAGTGAATGACTTCTTCGCCCACACGGCGAGGCCTCCTCTATGGCGGCGTGGCAGTCGCGGCCGCTGCGGCCGGCCTGGGCGGCGCGTGGTGGCGTGAGCGCAGCAGCGGCCCCAAGGGCGAAGTGCTGGACGCGAGCTTCTGGAGCCAGCGTTTCGAGCGGCCGGAGGGCGGTGAGCTGCTTCTTTCCGATTTGCGGGGCAAACCGCTGCTGCTCAATTTCTGGGCCACGTGGTGTCCCCCCTGCGTGGAAGAAATGCCGATGATCGATCGCTTCTTTCGCGAACATGGCGCGAACGGCTGGCAAGTGGTCGGTTTGGCGATCGATCAGCCCAGCGCAGTCCGTAAATTCCTGCAGAAGACGCCGGTCAGCTACCCCACCGGCCTGGCGGGCCTGCAGGGGACGGAACTGGTCAAGAACCTGGGCAACACGGGGGGCGGATTGCCTTTCACGCTGGTCCTCAATGGCGCAGGCGCGGTGGCGGCTCGTAAAATGGGCAAGCTCGAAGCGGCCGACCTGGACGCTTGGCGGCGTGAACTGGTTCACGGTTAGAATCAGATACACACTCGGCATTTAGCCGCCAATCGCTAAAAATCACCGATTTTTAGCCAAGTTACATCCTATTGACCGGCAAAGTCGGCACTGGAGCTCCATGGATCTGCGCAAACTCAAGACACTGATCGATTTGGTGTCGGAATCCAATATTTCCGAACTGGAAATCACCGAAACCGAAGGCAAGGTCCGCATCGTCAAGGGCGGTGGCGCTGCCCCGGTGCAGTATGTACAAACTGTGGCGGCAGCACCTGCCGCGGCTCCTGCTGCCGGAGCGCCGGCGGCACCCGCGCTTGCCAGCCCACCCGCGCCCGAAGCCGCGCCTGCCGGCCACGCCATCAAGTCGCCGATGGTGGGTACTTTCTACCGCTCGTCCAGCCCGGGCGCTCCGGCCTTCGTCGAAATCGGCAGCAAGGTCAACGAGGGCGACACGGTCTGCATCATCGAAGCGATGAAGATCCTCAACGAAATCGAAGCTGACAAGTCCGGCACGATCACCCAGATCCTCGGCGAAAACGGTCAGGCGGTCGAATACGGCCAGCCACTGTTCATCATCGAGTGACCATGTTCAAGAAGATCCTGGTTGCAAACCGGGGGGAAATCGCCCTCCGGATCCAGCGCGCCTGCAGCGAGCTCGGCATCAAGGCCGTGATGGTCTATTCCGAAGCGGACCGCGACGCGAAGTACGTCAAGCTCGCGCAGGAGGCCGTGTGCATCGGCCCGGCGCCGTCGTCGCTGAGCTATCTCAACATGCCGGCCATCATCTCGGCGGCCGAGGTGACCGACGCCGAGGCCATCCATCCCGGCTACGGCTTCCTGAGCGAGAACGCCAATTTCGCCGAACGCGTCGAGCAGAGCGGTTTCCAGTTCATCGGCCCGACGCCCGACAACATCCGCACCATGGGCGACAAGGTCTCGGCCAAGCAGGCCATGATCAAGGCCGGCGTGCCGTGCGTGCCGGGCTCCGAGGGCGAGCTCTCGGATGATGCTGCCACCAACAAGCGCATTGCCCGCGCCATCGGCTATCCGGTCATCATCAAGGCGGCAGGCGGCGGTGGTGGCCGCGGCATGCGCGTGGTGCACACCGAGGCCGCGCTGATCAATGCGATCCAGATGACCAAGGCGGAAGCCGGCGCGGCCTTCAACAATCCGGCCGTGTACATGGAGAAGTTCCTCCAGAACCCGCGCCATATTGAAATCCAGATCCTGGCCGACAAGCACAAGAACGCGGTCTATCTGGGCGAGCGCGACTGTTCCATGCAGCGGCGCCACCAGAAGGTGATCGAGGAATCGCCCGCACCCGGCATTCCGCGCAAGCTGATCGAGAAGATCGGCGAGCGTTGCGCCGCGGCCTGCAAGAAGATCGGCTACCGCGGCGCCGGCACCTTCGAGTTCCTCTACGAAAACGGCGAGTTCTATTTCATCGAGATGAACACGCGCGTCCAGGTGGAGCACCCGGTGACCGAGTTCACCACCGGCATCGACATCGTGAAGACGCAGATCATGGTGGCGGCCGGCGAGAAGCTGCCGTTCACGCAGCGCCAGATCGAGATGCGCGGCCACGCCATCGAGTGCCGCATCAACGCCGAAGACGCCTGGAAGTTCACGCCGTCGCCGGGCCGCATCACCATGTGGCACCCGCCGGGCGGTCCGGGGGTGCGCGTCGATTCGCATGCGTACACCAACTACTTCGTGCCGCCGAACTACGACTCGATGATCGGCAAGATCATCGTCTACGGCGACACGCGCGAGCAGGCCATGGCGCGCATGCGCACGGCGCTGAACGAAACCGTGATCGAAGGCATCCAGACCAACATCCCGCTTCACCGCGAGCTGATGGTCGATGCCAAGTTCATGAGCGGCGGCACCAACATCCATTACCTGGAAGAGTGGCTGGCGGCGCATAAACGATGAACACCCCCAGGCTGCGCGCACTTCGTGTCGCTTCGCCAGCCCCCTTGCAGGGGGCAGCACCAGAGGCCCGGCAAAGCCGGTTCCTCGGTGTTCCTGGCGAAGAGGGGCTTTGTCATGTTTGAACTTCGTCTCATGGCGCCGGAAGACCGGGTCGAAATGGTCAGCGACGCGCTCGACGCACTCGATGCGCTGAGCGTGTCGGTGGAAGACGCCGACGCGCAGACCGATGCCGAGCAGGCGCTGTTCGGTGAGCCCGGCATGCCGCCGCCCAAGGAAGGCTGGCAGCGTTCGCGCGTGATTGCGCTGTTTGCCGATGAAGCGCTTGCGAAAGAGGCGGCGTCGGTGCTCGCGCTGCAGGACTTCTTCGAAGGCTGCGCGGTGCTCGGCGTGGCGCCGGTGCCCGAGCAGGACTGGGTGCGGCTCACGCAATCGCAGTTCGCGCCGGTCGAGATCACGCCCGAATTCTGGATCGTGCCCACCTGGCATGAGCCGCCCGAGCAGGCAAGGCAGGTGATGCGGCTCGACCCGGGGCTTGCCTTTGGCACCGGCACCCATCCCACCACGCGCATGTGCCTGCGCTGGATCGCAAGGCAGGGTTCGTTCGCCGGCCAGCGCGTGCTCGACTACGGCTGCGGGTCCGGCATCCTGGCCATTGGCGCGGCGAAGTTCGGCGCGACCGACATCGATGCCGTCGACATCGACGAGGCGGCCGTTTCGTCGACCCGCCTCAACGCCGAAGCCAACGGCGTGCGCCTGAACGCCGGCCTGCCCGAAGCGGCCAGGGGCAGCTACGGCACCGTGCTGGCCAACATCCTGGCCACGCCGCTCAAGGTGCTTGCGCCATTGCTGCGCAGCCACGTGGCGCCCGGTGGATCGCTGGTGCTGGCCGGCATCCTCGAGCGCCAGGCCGACGAGCTGAAAGAGGCCTACGCGCCTTATGCCGCGCTCGAAGTCAGCGACAGCGAGGATGGCTGGATCCTCATGACGGCGCGCTGCTGAGGACGCACGCGCCTGCCGTTTCGCGTTTGATCCCACTGGCGCGGCGAGGGCCCAACCCTACAATCGCCCCGTCATGAGCCTCGTCACGCGCTGCCCCGCCTGTGCCACCACCTTCAAGGTGGTGCGCGACCAGCTTCGCATTTCGGATGGCTGGGTGCGCTGCGGGCGCTGCAGCCACGTGTTCGACGCCACGCTCGACCTGCACGAGGCGCCCGATGGCCCGCCGGCTGCGAGCGCTGCGTCTCCATCGGTATCGGCACCCGCCGCACCGATCGAGCCGTCCTCCTCCGATGCCACCGAGGACGCGGATTTCTTCGACGACGAACCCGAGCATCGCGAGCCGCCGGAGGCTGCCGCGCCTTCCGAGGCCGAGCCGGTGCCAGCACCAGAGCCCGAGCCTGCGTCAACACCTGCTCCCGCACCTGCGCCCACCTTCGCCTTGCCGGCGCACGGCATCGTCGCCGACGAGCTGTGGACCGACTTCGAGGCCAACGAGCCTGAATGGCGGCCGCCGGCGAGTTCGCTGCCGCCGTTTCCGAACATCGACCTGAATCTGGCGGCCCCGCCTTCGCCGCCGCCCCCGCCGCCTCCCTTGCCGGCCCTGCGCCTCAAGGCGCGGGAAATGACGGCCTCCGCCAGCGAAGAGGACGAAAAGCACGAGCCCGAGCAAGACCGCGATCAGGTGCAGATGCAAAAGGCGCTGCGCCGGGCCCGCATCAAGTCGGCCAAGATCGCAAGTGCCAAGGCGCGCGACGAGCGCGCTGCCGCAAAGGTGTCGGCCTCGATGGTGCGGGAGGCGAGCGAGCCCGAGCCGGGCTTGCGTCCTTCGCCCCTGCCATCGGTCCGCGACGATGCGGAAGATTCGGAGCGGCTTCCTTTCTCCGACAACAGCGAGAACGCAGGCCGCGGCATTGCGGGTTTCTGGCAGCGCCCTGGCGCACGGCGCGGGCTCTGGCTGCTGGCCGTGCTCGCCGTCCTGCTGCTCGTCGTGCAGGTCTTGCGCCACGAGCGCGATGGCATCGTCGCCCGCCAGCCGAACCTGCGTCCCGCGTTCGCTTCGCTGTGCCGTGTGGCTGGCTGCGAACTCACGGCGCTGCGGCAGATCGGCGACATCGTGATCGAGGGCGCGGCCTTCGCGCGCGAGAAAACCGGCAACAACGACTACCGGCTCAGCTTCACGCTGCGCAATGGCGCGGCCGTTCCTCTGGCCATGCCGGCCGTCGAGCTTTCGCTGCTCGACACGCAGGAACGCGCCGTGGTGCGCCGCGTGTTGATGGCCTCGGACTATGGCGCACCGGCGGTGCTTCCGGCGCGCTCCGATCAGGCCGCGTCATTGCCGCTGAGCTTGTCGGCAGCGGAGGCGGCTGCGCTGCCGCCCATCGCCGGCTACCGCGTCGAAGCGTTCTATCCTTAGGCCTGGCTCGCGCGCTCTTTTTCTCATCCATTCTCCATTCCTACCCAACGGCTCACCCATGGCAGCAGTGATTTGCGGTTCCCTCGCGTTCGACACCATCATGACCTTCGAGGGCCGGTTCGCCGACCAGATCCTTCCGGACCAGTTGCACATCCTCAATGTGTCGTTCCTGGTGCCGGGCCTGCGGCGCGACTTCGGCGGCTGTGCCGGCAACATCGCCTACAGCCTCAATGCGCTGGGCGGCGCCGCCTTGCCGATGGCCACCCTCGGCAGCGACGGCGCCGACTACCTCGAGCGCATGCGCGCGCTGGGCATCAGCACCGAGTTCGTGCGCCAGCTCGACGACACCTTCACCGCGCAGGCGATGATCATGAACGACGTCGACAACAACCAGATCACCGCGTTCCATCCCGGTGCGATGCAGCAGGCGCACCTCACGAAGGTTGCCGCGCGCGAAGACATCCGCGTCGGCATCATCGCGCCCGACGGCCGCGAGGCGATGCTGCAGCATGCGGAGCAGTTTGCCGCAGCCGGCATCCCGTTCGTGTTCGATCCGGGCCAGGGCCTGCCGATGTTCGACGGCGAGGCGCTCAAGCACTTCGTCGACCTGGCGAGCTGGGTCGTCGTCAACGACTACGAAGGAAAGATGCTGTCGCAGCGCACCGGCTGGAGCCTGGCCGAGATCTCCAGGCGCGTGCGCGGCCTGGTCGTCACGCTGGCGGCCGAAGGCTGCGAGGTCTGGATCGATGGCGAGCGCGAGCATGTGCCAGGCGTGACCCCGACCGCGGTGGTCGAGCCTACCGGTTGCGGCGATGCCTGGCGCGGCGCGCTGTTGTTCGGTCTGGAGAAGGAATGGCCGCTCGCGCAGTGCGCGGCACTCGGCAACCGCATCGGTGCGCTCAAGATCGCGCAGCGCGGGCCGCAGAACTACCAGATCGACCTGAAGGCGCTGGGCCTCTGAGCCGCCCGCTTGTAGGCGCCCATAAAAAAAACCCGGCACCGTGAGGTACCGGGTTTTTTTGCCGTCAAGGCCGCTGAGGAGACTCAGGGCTTGCTGGCCGTCGGAAACGGCCAGGCTGCCTGGGGGTTCAGCGTCGTTTGCGCAGCAGGAGCAGGCGCTACGGCAGCCTTGGCGGGAGCCTTCGCAGCCTTCTTCGCAGCAGGCTTCTTGGCGGCAGCGGCAGGCTTGGCAGCGGGCTTTTTCGCGGCTTTCTTGGCCGCAGCCTTTTTCGCAGGAGCCTTCTTGGCGGCAGCCTTCTTCGCAGGGGCCTTCTTGGCAGCGGCCTTCTTTGCCGGAGCTGCCTTCTTGGCGGCTACCTTCTTCGCAGGCGCCTTCTTGGCGGCTACCTTCTTCGCTGCGACCTTCTTGGCCGGAGCCTTCTTCGCAGCTACCTTCTTGGCGGGAGCCTTCTTAGCGGCCGCGACCTTCTTTGCCGGAGCCTTCTTTGCAGCGGCTTTCTTAGCCGGCGCTTTCTTTGCAGTTGCCATTTCTATTTCTCCTTGATCAAGTTGAAAAAATCAACCTATTGAAGCACTCCACGCACGTTGGTAGCGTGAAGCGATTCATGGCGTTGGAATCTGAGCTCCAGCACCATGAACACCTGAGCCCTCGTCCATGCCGCGCTCTTCGGCGCGATCGGTGGCAAGGGCAATTCTTGAATTCATTAATTCTTGTCGGAAAGATTCAATCCCAGGAGAGCGCGCCACCCGATTGGTACTCGATCACGCGGGTCTCGAAAAAGTTGCGCTCTTTCTTCAGGTCAATCATTTCGCTCATCCAGGGGAACGGGTTTTCCTCGTTCGGGAAGAGCGTTTCGAGGCCGATCTGCTGTGCACGCCGGTTGGCGATGTAGCGCAGGTAGCCCTTGAACATGGAGGCGTTCATGCCGAGCACGCCGCGCGGCATGGTGTCTTCGGCGTATTTGTACTCGAGCTCGACGGCCTTCATGAAGAGGGCCTTGATCTCGGCCTTGAACTCGTTGGTCCAGAGGCCGGGGTTCTCGAGCTTGAGCTGGTTGATCAGGTCGATGCCGAAATTGCAGTGCATCGACTCGTCGCGCAGGATGTACTGGTACTGCTCGGCGGCGCCGGTCATCTTGTTCTGACGGCCCAGCGCGAGGATCTGCGTGAAGCCGACGTAGAAGAAGAGACCTTCCATCAGGCAGGCGAACACGATCAGCGACTTGAGCAGCGTCTGGTCGGTTTCGTGCGTGCCGGTCTTGAAGAGCGGGTCGCTGATGGCGTCGATGAACGGGATCAGGAACTGGTCCTTCTCGCGGATCGAGGGCACTTCGTTGTAGGCGTTGAAGATCTCGCTCTCGTCCAGCCCGAGCGACTCGACGATGTACTGGTACGCGTGCGTGTGGATCGCTTCCTCGAACGCCTGGCGCAGCAGGAACTGGCGGCATTCGGGTGCCGTGATGTGGCGGTAGGTGCCCAGCACGATGTTGTTGGCGGCCAGCGAGTCGGCGGTCACGAAGAAGCCGAGGTTGCGCTTGACGATGCGGCGCTCGTCTTCGGTCAGGCCGTTCGGGTCTTTCCAGAGCGCGATGTCGCGCGTCATGTTCACTTCCTGCGGCATCCAGTGGTTGGCGCAGGTGGCGAGGTATTTTTCCCAGGCCCACTTGTACTTGAACGGCACCAGCTGGTTGACGTCGGTCTGGCCGTTGATGATGCGCTTGTCGGAAGCCTTGACGCGCTGCGCTGCGACGGGCGCCGCGGGCTGTGCAATCGACGAGGTCGGAGCGTCCACCGATCGGCCTGCGGGCAGGCCGCTGGTCGATGCGTGGTGTTGCTGCAATCCTTGTTGCATATCCTTTGATAAGGAGGGCTTGACTTCTTCGTCCCAGGTCAACATAGAAAAATCCAATGCTCAATTATCGGAGCAACGATGTGAGTTGCAAAGTGCTCGTTCACATCGCGCTCCATTTATGTGGTTGTTATGTTGCTCTCATGCATCGCGCGATGTCAGTCGATGCCGTGATCGACTGAGAGTTCGCGCGTCGTGCATGCACCTCTCTGACTTCACCGGCGCGTCATTGGCATGCTTCGCAAGTCGGATCGTCGACGCCGCAGAACGCGATGTCGGTGGCAGGCATCGCACTCATCTGCGCCTTCGCTGCGGCAGCCGCGGCTTCGAGTGCGCTCATGCCCGAAGAGGCATCGCTGCCCGACGACACCGCATTGAGGCGGCCCGATTGCACGGTGGATTTCTCGGCGTGCGTCGCGCTCTGCGTGCGCAGGTAGTAGGTGGTCTTCAAGCCGCGCAGCCATGCGAGCTTGTAGGTGTCGTCGAGCTTCTTGCCCGATGCGCCGGCCATGTAGATGTTGAGCGACTGCGCCTGGTCGATCCACTTCTGGCGGCGCGAGGCGGCTTCGACCAGCCAGGTGGTTTCGACTTCGAACGCGGTGGCGTAGAGCGCCTTCACATCCTGCGGCACGCGGTCGATCGGACGCAGCGAACCGTCGAAGTGCTTCAGGTCCATCACCATGACGTCGTCCCACAGGCCCAGGCGCTTCAGGTCGCGCACCAGGTAGTGGTTGATCACGGTGAATTCGCCCGACAGGTTCGACTTGACCGAGAGGTTGCCGAAGCAGGGCTCGATGGAAGCGTCGACGCCGATGATGTTCGAGATGGTCGCGGTCGGAGCGATGGCCACGCAGTTGGAATTGCGCATGCCGTCGGCCTTGATCTTCTGGCGCAGGGCGTCCCAGTCGAGCGTGGCCGAACGGTCGACCTCGACGTAGCCGCCGCGCGCCTTCTCGAGCAGGTCGAGCGTGTCGATCGGCAGGATGCCCTTGTCCCAGAGCGACCCCTTGTAGCTCGAGTACTTGCCGCGTTCGCGGGCCAGGTCGGTCGATGCCCAGTAGGCGTGGTAGCAGATGGCTTCCATCGACTCGTCGGCGAACTGCACGGCTTCCTGCGAGGCGTAGGGAATGCGCAGCTCGTAGAGTGCGTCCTGGAAGCCCATCAGGCCCAGGCCGACCGGACGGTGGCGCAGGTTCGAGTCGCGCGCCTTCTTCACGGCGTAGTAGTTGATGTCGATCACGTTGTCGAGCATGCGCATCGCCGTGGAGATCGTCTTCTTGAGCTTTTCCTGGTCGACCTTGCCGTCCTTCAGGTGCTGCAGCAGGTTCACCGAGCCGAGGTTGCAGACGGCCGTTTCGGTGTCGCTGGTGTTGAGCGTGATCTCGGTGCACAGGTTCGACGAGTGCACGACACCGGCGTGCTGCTGCGGCGAGCGCACGTTGCAGGCGTCCTTGAACGTGATCCACGGATGCCCGGTTTCGAACAGCATCGTGAGCATCTTGCGCCACAGGTCCGAGGCCTGGATGGTGCGCGCGGGCTTGATCTCGCCGCGCGCGGCCTTTTCTTCGTAGGCGGTGTAGGCCTTCTCGAAGTCGGCGCCGAACAGGTCGTGCAGGTCGGGCACGTTGGAGGGCGAGAACAGCGTCCAGGTGCCCTTTTCCATCACGCGGCGCATGAAGAGGTCGGGAATCCAGTTGGCCGTGTTCATGTCGTGCGTGCGGCGGCGGTCGTCGCCGGTGTTCTTGCGCAGCTCCAGGAACTCCTCGATGTCGAGGTGCCAGGTTTCGAGGTAGGTGCAGACGGCGCCCTTGCGCTTGCCGCCCTGGTTCACCGCCACGGCCGTGTCGTTGACCACCTTGAGGAACGGCACCACGCCCTGCGATTCGCCGTTGGTGCCCTTGATGTGGCTGCCCAGCGCGCGCACGCGGGTCCAGTCGTTGCCCAGGCCGCCCGCAAACTTCGAGAGCAGCGCGTTTTCCTTGATCGACTCGTAGATGCCGTCGAGGTCGTCGGGCACCGTGGTCAGGTAGCAGCTCGACAGCTGCGAGCGCAGCGTGCCGGCGTTGAAGAGGGTGGGCGTGCTCGACATGAAGTCGAAGGACGACAGCACTTCGTAGAACTCGATGGCGCGGGCTTCGCGGTCGATTTCGCCGAGCGACAGGCCCATGGCCACGCGCATGAAGAACGCCTGCGGCAGCTCGATGCGGGTCTTGCGCACGTGCAGGAAGTAGCGGTCGTACAGCGTTTGCAGGCCGAGGTAGTCGAACTGCAGGTCGCGCTCGGCCTTGAGCGCAGCGCCCAGGCGGGGCAGGTCGTACTGCAGCAGCTTCTCGTCGAGCAGCTCGTTCTCGACGCCCTTCTTGATGAACTGCGGAAAGTAGTCGGCGTAGGCGGTGGCGCGGTCGACCGGCATCACTTCGCGGCCGACGATCTCCTTGAAGATCGTGTGCAGCAGCAGGCGGGCGGTCGCGAAGGTGTAGTCGGGGTCTTTCTCGATCAGCGTGCGGGCCGCCAGGATCGAGGCCTTGTAGACCTCGTCGAGCGGCACGCCGTCGTACAGGTTGCGCATGGTCTCGGCGACGATCGGCGCGGCGGTGATGCTGTCGCCCAGGTTTTCGCAGGCCGATTCGATCAGGCCCTTGAGCTGGTTCAGGTCGAGCGCGACGCGTTCGCCGTTGTCCAGCACGTGCAGCGTCGGCGTGGCCGGCGCTTCCTGCTCGACCTGCTTGGAACGCTCCTGCGTGCGGCGCTCGCGGTAGAGCACGTAGGCGCGCGCGATTTCATGGTGCCCGCCGCGCATCAGGCCGAGTTCGACCTGGTCCTGCACGTCTTCGATGTGGAAGGTGCCGCCGCCCGGACGCGAGCGCACCATGGCGCGGATCACGCCTTGCGTGAGCGCGTCGACGGTTTCGCGCACGCTGGCCGAAGCCGCGCCCTGGGTGCCATGCACGGCCAGGAAGGCTTTCATCATCGCGATGGCGATCTTGTTGGGTTCGAAGGGAACCACGGCGCCGTTGCGGCGGATGATCTGGTAGTGCGCGAGGTTCTGTCCGGCGGGCGAGCCAGCGGTGTCGCGCTGCTGCTGCGTGGGCGTGGAGGGAACGGCACGCGAGGTCGATGGGGTGTTCAGGGCTGTTTGCATTCGCTTCCTCTCGGTTGGCAATTCTTGTTGGATGGCGACGCCTTGGTTGGGCGTCGCGCCGGCGTTGTTGACCGGACGGAGGACACTATATCTAGGGTCTGAGGGGTGTACAACCCACTAGATGTAGTGTTTTCCTGTGGATACAACCCTGCCGATTTTTCTTTCGGCCCGGGACACGGCCGTCGATGCCGCATGAATACTGGCCTATGTTGTCGCAACCCGCATGGGCCGTGGCTTGCAGGCCGATTTGGGCTTGCAGGGCGCATGGTTGCTGCGTACGGCGGTTGCAATTTTCTCATTGCTGCGCCGCGAGATCGGCGCATCGCGAGGCGCCGCGCGATTGAAAAAATTAGCGCTGCACCACCTGCGGAGGAAACATGTGTGGATTCCAGCCGAGGTGCCCGCGCAGCAATTGCCAATCGAAGCCGGCACCGGGGTCCTGCTTCCGGCCCGGTGCGATGTGCTCGTGGCCGGCGATGTGCGCGATGGCGTAGTGCTGCGCAATGGCGGGGCAGAGGCTGGCCAGCGTCTCGTACTGCGCCTCTTCGAACGGCTGGCCCTCCAGGCCTTCGAGCTCGATGCCGATGGAGTCGTCGTTGCAGTTCTCGCGGCCGCGCCACGACGACACGCCGGCATGCCAGGCGCGCTCGTCGCAGCTCACGAACTGCCAGAGTTCGCCGTTGCGCCGCACATAGAAATGCGAAGAAACCTCGAGGCCGCGAATCGATTGGAAGTAGGGATGCGCGTCCCAGTCGAGCTGGTTGGTGAAGAGCTGCTGCACCGCCTCGCCGCAGTATTCGCCGGGCGGCAGGCTGATGGAGTGCAGCACGATCAGGTCGGTCTGCGCGCCGGCGGGACGAGGTCCGAAATTCGGCGAGCGCAGCGCCTTGGCAAAGCGGTACCAGCCGGCGCGCCAGAGCCCGTCGTGGTTGCCCGGATTCGCCGCGGGGGCCTCAGTCGTCGGCATGGCTGGTGCTGGCACCTTCGTCGCCGCCGGGCGTGGTGATGCCCAGCCGCGCGATGCGGTAGCGGATCTGGCGCAGGCTCATGCCGAGCCGTGCGGCGGCGGCCGTTCGATTGAAGCCGCTTTCATGCAGCGCGCGCACGAGGATCTCGCGCTCCTGCTGATCGAGGTAGGCCTGCAGGTCGGAGGGAAGGGCGGGCGCCGGGGACTTGGGTTCCGCAACGGCCGCGGCGATCGCGGCGATCGGAGCGGGCGCCGGAGGCGCCTCGCTGCCGAGCGCCGAAGCAGAAGGCGCGGATGCGGCAATGGCCGTCTCGGCCGGCGCCGTGGCAGTGCCCGGCCCTGGCGCCATCAGGTCCAGATGCAGTTCGTCCCCGTCGTTGAGCGCCACTGCGCGGTGCAGCAGGTTTTCGAGTTCCCGCACGTTGCCGTCGAGCCGGTGCTGGGCAAGGCGGCGCAGCAGTTCGGCGGAAAGATGCGGCACCGGCAGCCCGCCGTCCTGCGCAATGCGCGCGAGCAGCGCGGCGCAAAGGGCGGGCAGGTCTTCGCGCCGCTCGCGCAGCGCAGGCACCGCAATCTCGATCACGTTGAGCCGGTAGAACAGGTCCTGCCGGAAGCGGCCGGCCAGGACTTCTGCGTGAAGATCCTTGTGCGTGGCGCTCACGATGCGCACGTCGACCGCGTCTTCCTGCGTCGAGCCGATGGAGCGCACGCTGCGCTCCTGGATCGCGCGCAGCAGCTTGGACTGCATCGCCAGCGGCAGGTCGCCGATTTCGTCGAGAAAAAGCGTGCCGCTGCGCGCGGCCTGGAAGTAGCCGTCGCGGTCTTGCGACGAGCCGGTGTAGGAGCCCTTGCGGGCGCCGAAGAACTCGGCTTCGAGCAGGTTCTCGGGAATGGCGCCGCAGTTGACCGCGACGAACGGACCTTCGCTGCGCTGGCTGCAGGCGTGCACGGCGCGCGCCACCAGTTCCTTGCCGGTGCCCGATTCGCCGCGCACCAGCACCGGCGCCATGCCGCGCGCGACCTTGGCAATGCGCGACTTGACCAGGCGCATCGGTTCCGAGTCGCCCACCAGCCGGTCGAGCGCAGCGACGCCGCTGCCTGGAACGGCGGCGGTGTCGGCGCGCGGCTGGCCCGCGGGCGCCGCCTGCCAGGCCTTGGCCGGCAGTGCCTGCTGCGCCTGCACCGCGGAAGCGACCACGGCGCGGAACTGCTTCAGGTCGACCGGCTTGGTCAGGTAGTCGAATGCGCCGGCCTTCAGCGCCTCGACCGCGTTCTCGGCGGAGCCGTAGGCCGTCATCACCACGCAGCGCTCGCTGCGCTGGTTCTTCTGGATGCGGTGGATGATTTCCATGCCCTGTCCATCGGGCAGCCGCATGTCGGTGATCACCGCATCGAATTGCCCGGCCTCCAGGTGCTGCCAGGCTTCCGAAACGCTACCGGCAGCCTCGACGCGATAGCCTTCGCGCAGCAGGGTCAGTTCGTACAGCGTGCGCAGGTCGGGTTCGTCGTCGATGACCAGGATGTTGGCCGGACGCTGCATGGGAGGATGGGGAGTGCTCACGGCGCTATTGTGTCAGCCGGTTTTCGCTTGGCGCAAAGCTGACGAAGAATTCGTTGCCCTCGGGGCCGCCCGCGACCAGCGCGCGCCGCTCGTAGCCGATGGTGGCGCCATGGCGCCGGCACAGCTCGCGGCACAGGAAGAGGCCGAGCCCGCTGGAGCGGCTTTCGGACGAGAAGAAGGGCTCGAACAGGTGGCGCTGCACCGCCGGCTCCAGCGGCGCGCCGTCGCTCCACACCTGCAGGCTGGGGCGGCCGGAACTGCCGCGCTGCGTGGTGGTGACGACCTGGATCGAGCCTGCTCGGCTGCTGGCGTAGCGCGCCGCATTGTCGAGCAGGTTCACGAGCAGGCGGCGCAGGTGCTCGACATCGAAGCGGACCTCGATGTCGGCGGCATCCAGCGCAATCAGCACGCCCTGGCGCTGCGTCTGGCGCCCCCACTCTTCGGCCAGCACCTGTACGGCGGGATCGAGCACGACCTGCTCGCCGAGCGAGAGCACGCGCTGCTGGCGCGCGCGAGAGACGTCGAGCACGTCGTCCACGATGCGGGCGAGCCGCTGCGCGTTGTGCTGCACCATGCTGGTCAGCTTGCGGTGCGCGGGATCGGTGAGGTCTTCGTTGAGCAGGGCGCTGGCCTGCGTGATGGCCGCCAGCGGGTTGCGGATCTCATGCGCCACGGCGGCCGACATGCGGCCCATCGCGGCCAGCTTTTCGGTGCGGATGCGGGCCTCGAGTTCGCGCAGGTCCTGCAGGAACATCACGCAAAGGCTGTCGACGTGCCGGTCGCTGGTGGGCGTGAGCCGCGTGCGCACACGCACCTCGCGCGCAGCCCCGCGGGCCTGCGCCACGGGAATTTCCTCGCTTTGCGGCGCGCGGCGCGCAAAGGTCTGGCGCGCCAGCGCCGCCAGCGCATGCCAGGCGGGTTGCGCATGCAATGCAAACGGCAGGTTGAGCCGGGCCAGTCCTTGTCCGAGGATCGCGTCGGCCGCCGGATTGGCCGCATGCACCATGCCTTCGGCGTCGATCACCAGCACGCCTTCGCTCAGTGTCTCGATCACCAGATCGTTGACCTGTGCCTGCATCTGCGCGCTGCTGCGGTTGCGCAGCGCGGTCTCTTCCTCGCGAGCCAGCCGGCGCGCCAGTTCGTGCGCCAGCAGGGCCACCACGAAGAGCCCGGTGCCGGTGAGCGCCGCCTGCACGAAGCGGGTGGAGGAATCGCCGGGCTGCTGCAGCCAATGCCAGCCGGCATCGGCCAGCAGCAGCAGCGTGACCGTGGCCGTGGTGCCCAGGCCCACGGTCACCGTGCCCAGCACGGCGCTCATGAGCACCGGCAGCGCGAACAGCGGCGTGTAGTTGATGTTGCCGCCCTGGAGCACCTGGAGCGCGGTGAAGGTGCCGAGGTCGATGCCGATGGTGAGGAACCAGAGCGTGCCGAAGGCCCGGATCGGCGGCGTGAAATGCGCGTAGCGGGCGCCCAGCCAGGTGGCAACCAGGTAGCCGGCCGAAAGCGCCATGGCCAGCGGCTGCATCGTCTGGCCGAGCGCCATGGCCACGCCCTGCAGCAGCACGAGCACCAGCGCAACGAAGCAGCGTGCCGCCATGAAGCCGCGCCACAGCCGCAGCAGCGCGGCGCTCTCGCCGCGCCCCGGCTCGAGCGTGTTCCAGTCGGTGACGGGCTCGCCGCGCGACCAGAGGGAAGAGTTCACTGGCGCACCCTTGGCGCTGCGCGCCTTCCCGCCAAGCGGGAGCGAGCTTGCTTGGGGCGGCCCGGCGCTGCGCTCATGGGTGTGCAGTGCTCGCTCAGCCGCGCTCGGCGGCCTGGCGGTGCGCAGCACTGCAGTAGACCGCGTCGCCCGGTCCGGCGAGCGCATCGCTCGCGGGCAGGTGCAAGCCGCAATGGGCGCAGCGCAGCATGGCCTGCGGCGGCGCCGGCGCGGCAGGGGGGCGCTGGGCGGCGCGGGCCGCCTGCTCGCGCAGGGTCTCGCGCATTTCCTCCCGGCGGTTCTTGCGCCAGAGCCAGATCGCCACCCAGAGCACTGCGAGAACGAGCAGGTATTTCATGTCGCGCCGCGCGCCAGCACCACTTCGAGCACGAAGCGCGAGCCCACATACGCCAGCAGCAGCAGGGCGGAACCGGCATACAGCACCCGCCGCGCCGTGCGCCCGCGCCATCCGAAGCGGGCCCGGCCGATCAGCAGCACGGCGAAACTGAGCCAGGCGAGCACCGAGAACACCGTCTTGTGGTCCCACTTCCAGCCGCGCACGCTTGCGCCGTACAGCGTTTCGCTGAACAGCAGGCCCGCGAGCAGCGTGGCGGAAAGCAGCACGAAGCCGGCCATCACGAAGCGGAAGGTGAGCCGCTCGAGCGTGAGCAGTGGCACGCCGCCTTGCGGCTCGGTGGCAAGGCGGATCTGCTTTTCGGCCCGCGTGATCAGCCAGGCGTGGACCACCGCGGCGCCGAACAAGCCGTAGGAGGCGATGCCCAGCGCAAGATGCAGCGGCAGCCAGGGCGATGCCGACACGTGCAGCGGCGTTCCGGGAAACAGGATGGCCAGCAAGACGGCGGCCGCACCCAGCCAGGCCAGCGCGCGGCGCACCTTCAGTTGCGGGTACATGCGGCTTTCGACCGCGTAGACCGTGAGCACCAGCCAGGCCGTGACCGATAGCGCCGGCGCGAAGCCGAATTTGGGCTCGCTGCCGACGAGGCCATGGCCCAGCACCGCGGCATGCAGAAGCCACGCCAGCCCGAGGGCCCACTGGGTGGCTTTCCGGCTCAGCCGGGCACCCGCGGCGGCGGCAAATCCATAGGCAGCCGCGGTGGCGATGCCCAGCGCCACGGCAAGTGGGGAGGGGATCGCTAAAATCATTGCTGGAGTTTATCTCCCCCAGGCCTGCGCACTTCTTGTCGCGGCGCCAACCCCCTCAACCGGGGGGCGACACCAGAGGCCCGGCAGAGCCGGTTCCCGGTGTTTCGTTTCGCGAAGGGGCAGTAAGCGGCCGATACCAGTTCACGACTTTCCAATGACCCGCCGCGGCGGGCAGCAAGGCATCTCCTTCATGGCCACCGCCCTCACAGAAAAGTTCTCCCGCCTCGTCAAGACGATGAGCGGCCAGGCGCGCATCACCGAAAGCAACGTGCAGGACATGCTGCGCGAGGTGCGCATGGCCTTGCTCGAGGCCGACGTGGCGCTCCCCGTGGTGCGCGACTTCGTGGCCCGGGTGAAGGAAAAGTCGCTCGGCCAGGAAGTGCTGGGCTCGCTCAAGCCGGGGCAGGCGCTGGTCGGCATCGTGAACCGCGAGCTCGCCGCCACCATGGGCGAGGGCGTGTCGGACATCAACCTTGCGGCCCAGCCGCCCGCGGTGATCCTGATGGCCGGCCTGCAGGGCGCGGGCAAGACCACCACCACCGCCAAGCTGGCCAAGCACCTGATCGAGAAGCGCAAGAAAAAAGTGCTCACCGTGTCGGGCGACGTCTACCGGCCCGCCGCCATCGAGCAGCTCAAGATGGTCACGAAGCAGGCCGGCGCCGAATGGTTCCCGAGCACGCCGGACCAGAAGCCGCTCGACATCGCACGCGCCGCGCTCGACCACGCCAAGCGCCATTTCTTCGATGTGCTGCTGGTCGACACGGCAGGCCGCCTGGCCATCGACGAAGTGCTGATGACCGAAATCAAGCAGCTGCACGGCGCGCTCGATCCGGTCGAAACGCTGTTCGTGGTCGACGCGATGCAGGGCCAGGATGCGATCAACACCGCCAAGGCCTTCAAGGACGCGCTGCCGCTCACCGGCATCATCCTGACCAAGACCGACGGCGATTCGCGCGGCGGCGCGGCGCTGTCGGTGCGGCAGGTGACGGGCGTGCCGATCAAGTTCGCGGGCACCAGCGAGAAGATCGACGGCCTCGAGGTGTTCGACGCCGAGCGCCATGCGGGCCGCATTCTCGGCATGGGCGACATCGTCGCGCTGGTCGAGCAGGTCACGGCCGGCGTCGATGTGGCGGCGGCGCAGAAGCTCGCGGCCAAGGTCAAGAGCGGCGCGGGCTTCGACCTGAACGACTTCCTCGGCCAGCTGCAGCAGATGAAGCAGATGGGCGGCCTCTCCAGCCTGATGGACAAGCTGCCGCAGCAGATGGCCGCCAAGGCCACCGAGGCCGACATGACCCGTGCCGAGCGCGACATCCGCCGCAAGGAAGGGATCATCCAGAGCATGACGCCGCTCGAGCGCCGCAAGCCCGAGCTGCTCAAGGCCACGCGCAAGCGCCGCATCGCGGCCGGCGCAGGCGTGCAGGTTCAGGAAGTGAACCGCCTGCTCAACGAGTTCGAGCAGATGCAGGGAATGATGAAGAAGATGAAGGGCGGCGGCCTCATGAAGATGATGAAGCGCATGGGCGGCATGAAGGGCATGGGCGGAATGGGTGGTCCGGGCGGTCCCAAGCTGCCGTTCTAGGCCTCGTGCATATATATAGATAGAGGAACAGAAGCCCGCCGGGGCATGCCTCGGCGGGCTTCGTCGTTTTCAGGTCTGCACTTCGTAGACCGTGTCGTGCGCCTCGATCGGCGTCGGCAGCTCCCAGCGATGCAGCATCCGCTCGATGCCCGCATTCGACAACGTGGTGTCGCGCTCGCGGTTGCGGCGCATCAGCTCGGTATGCGGCACTTCCAGGTACACCAGCTCGCTCTGGGCGTGGTACGCCCAGAGCAGGTCCAGCGTCTTGGTGCGCATCTGCTGGCTCAGGTGCGTGGCGTTCCAGACGAAGCGGTCCTGCTTGCGCAGTAGCGCCTTGGCCTGATCGACCGCATGGTGCGCGGCGAGTCCATCGTTCTCGCCGTGCCTCAACCCGAGTTCGGCGCGCGCATCGTCGAAGGACACGACCGGCCAGCCCTTGCGATGGTGCGCCACCCAGTGGTTCTTGCCGCTCGCCGGCAGGCCGCACATCACCGTCACCTGAGAGCCCGCGGCGTGGAACAGCGGGTAGTCGGGGCTGGTGTCGGCGCCGCGGAAATAGGCCAGGCGCGTGTGCGCGTCGGTCATTCGGCGCGGGCCTTCCCAGCAGCCTTCTTCCTGCGCCAGTTCCTCGAAGAGGGCGATGTCAGCCATGCTGTCCGCGCGTTTCTCATAGTGGCGCCCGAGCATGTCGCAGCGCGCCACGCAGCACAGGTCGGGCAGGCTCAGTTCCCAGGAGAGCTTGTGCACCAGCCACGCGGGCCGCACGCCCTTGCGCGAGGCAAAAGCATGGAACGGCACCTGGTGCACCGCGATGATCCGGCACACGGCTTCGCGCAGCGCAAACGGCACGCGGGCCTTCCACATCAGCACGCGCGCGTCGACCGATCCGCGGCGCGAATGACCGGGCTGGCCGATGCGGCCGCTGGTTTCGTCGATCACCGTGGTGTCGGGCTTGGCGATATCGTGCAGCAGGCAGGCCATGAACAGCACGAAGCGGCCCTCGGCGTCGGCGCGTTGATAGTGCGCGTCCTGCATCAGTACGTCGAGCACCATGCGCGTGTGGATGCCGACGTTGCCTTCGGCATGGTAGTACGGATCTTGCGGCGTTTCTTCGAGGCGTCGCAGGTCCGGCAGCAATTCGCAGCATTGCGTCCAGTCGGTGCCTCTTCCGAGCGCGGGCACCAGCGCGTTCAGATCGTCGTAGTTCATCGCGACCTCCTTGCTGTTGTCAGTTCGGCGGGCTGGTGCAGCGTGCACAGTCCCAGGTCGCGCCATGTCGTCGTTGGCGTCGGTGCGTAGAGATCCACGCCCGGCGCCAGTTGGTTGGGCAGCACCGGCCGGCGGCTGTGGTGCGAGCCCGAGTCGAGGATGGTCTGAACAAAATCCGGACGCACCCACTTGTATCGGCCCGTCACCTGGCCGTGCGACTCGGTCTTGAGATACAGGCCCTCGGCCAGGTTTGACAGGTCGGTCTGCTGCCGCACGAGGTCGAGCGGTTGCCCTTCCTGCATCACGGCCTGTTCGAAAGCTGCCTTCCAGTCGGCACTGCGCGCGAGCGACGGTTGCACGAGCGAGCGCAATGCTTTCGCGTGGCGCGGCATCTCACCGTCGTAGAGCACCGGCACCGAAAGGGCCGGGCTGCCGTCGAGCAGCGCGTGCCGTGCGGGGGTCGACAGGAAGCACCGCGCCTGCCGGTCGTAGAGATCGAACTCCAGGAAGAACGCGGGCAGGCGGTCATACCAGCAGCTGTGCTTGGCAAAGCACCACTCGCCATACATCACGTAGCGGTCTTCGAGCCGCTCCAGCAACACGGCTTCATGCGCGGCGGCCCAGTGCTTGAACAGGTTGAACTGGCGCTCGCCAGCCCCGCCCGCGAGGTAGTGGCCGCGCGACTGCAGCAGCAGTTCGCCCGCCGAGGTGAACGACACGGCGGCATTGGCGCCATCGAGTTTTTCCTCGATGACCACATGCGTGCCGTGCAGCGTGGACAACGGCGTCTGGTCGTCGTCAGTGTCGCCCGCTTGCAGGCGCGAGCCTTCCAGGTGCGCAGTACGCGGGTACTTGAGCAGTGGAATCGATGAAAGAGAAGAGAGAGGGAACACGTTGTTCTCCAGATGCAAATCAGGAAGAACCGACAACGTGCGGGAGCGAAGCTGGAAAGAGGATCGACTTCAGCGGCCGGTGGGCCGTGTCTGGTCAGCGGGATGCGCAGCTTGGCGCCCGACATGACCAGTGAAGTGGTTGTTGTCGGCGTCAGAGGGTGATGACTGCGAATCGGGGCACTTGGCGCTCCAGGGGATCGAGGGATCCGTGGGTTGAAAAAGGAAGGCGCGATTCTAGCCACGCGCCAAAAAAAAAGCCGACCCTGAGGCCGGCTTTTTGCGAGGCGGTGTCTTCAGCGCATCACGCAGTCGCCAGTGCTGCCGGGCGCGCAAGGCGCAGCGCATGCATCCAGGCGCGGCGCAGCACGGCCGGCGAACGCGATTCCTCGGGAATCAGCAGGAAGCCGCGGTCGCGCAGCGACGTGCCCAGTGCGATCTGGCTGGTCAGCACGGTCAACGGAATGGCCAGCAGCAGCGGCAGGCCAACCGGCATGAGCCAGATCAGCGCGCTCGGATCGATCATTGCAACGCCGAGGGCCAGCGCGCCGACCACCAGGCTCATGGGAGCGAGCTGCGACACGGCGACCTTCCACGGCACGGCGGCGGCTTCGCGCGGGGGCGACTTCCAGTCGAGCTTGATGCCGGTGAGGGCGACCAGCACGAACAGCGAGTGGGCCAGCATGCGAACCGGCGCCTGCACGATGGCCAGGCCGCTTTCGAGCACCGAGCTCTTCACCAGGCCCCAGAGGCCGCCGTACTGGCGTTGCTCGCCGCGCATCAGCACGGCTGCGATGCCGAGCAGGCGGGGCAGGAACAAGAGGCACAGGGTCCAGACCCACAGGCCGGCCAGTTCCGCCGGCAGCACGCTCCAGCTGGAGATCAGGCTCGAGCCGCTCAGCCACAGTGCGGTGCCCAGCGTCAGGAACGCGAGCCACAGCGGTGCCGAGACGTAGGCCATGGTGCCGGTCACGAACATTGCGCGGTGCACCGGGTGGATGCCGGGTTCGGCCATCAGGCGGGCGTTCTGCAGGTTGCCCTGGCACCAGCGGCGATCGCGCTGCAGTTCGGCCAGCAGGTCCGGCGGTTGCTGCTCGTAGCTGCCGACCAGGTCGGCGCAGAGCCACACGTTGTAGCCGGCGCGGCGCATCAGCGCGGCTTCGACGAAGTCGTGCGACATGATGCCGCCCGACATGCCGCCGGTGCCCTTGATGGGGGCCAGCGCGCAGTGCTTCATGAAGGGCTCGACGCGGATGATCGCGTTGTGGCCCCAGTAGTGCGATTCGCCCAGTTGCCAGAACTGCATGCCCAGCGTGAACAGGCGGCCCGTCACGCGGGAAGCGAATTGCTGCGCGCGGGCATGCAGCGTCACGTGGCCGATGGCCTGCGTGGCGGTCTGGATGATGCCGGCGGTGGGGTTGGCTTCCATCAGCTTGACCATCGAGGCCAGGCAGTCGCCGCTCATCACGGAGTCGGCGTCGAGCACGACCATGTAGCGGTAGTCCTTGCCCCAGCGGCGGCAGAAGTCGGCCACGTTGCCGGCCTTGCGGTGCGTGCGGCGGGTGCGCAGGCGGTAGTACACCTCGACCTGCGGCTGGTTGGGGCTGTCGGCCAGCGCGGCGCGCAGGTCTTCCCAGGCGGCGCGCTCGGCGGCAGCGGTTTCGGGCGAGTAGCTGTCGGACAGCACGAACACGTCGAACTGCTTCGCGTGGCCGGTGGCCGCGACCGATTCGCAGGTGGCGCGCAGGCCGGCGAACACCGTGGCAACGTCTTCGTTGCAGATCGGCATGATGATCGCGGTGCGTGCCTCGGGGTTCATCGGGTGGTGGGCCACCTGCTTGACCGAGAGCGCGTGCTTGTCACCGCGCACCGAGACGTAGAAGCCCATGAGCGCGGTCACGAAGCCGGTGACGACCCAGCCCGAGAGCAGGCCGTACAGGCCGATCTGGCCGTATTCGAGCCAGACGTTGTCGTAGTCGGGCTGCACGCCGGCAAACAGTGCGGACGCGATCACGGTGCTCAGCAGCGTGAGCGCCATGAAGGCGAAGCGGCGCTGCGCCGCGGCGCGCTGCCAAGGCTGCCTGACCTGGGCGCCGGCTTCGGCGGTTTGGCTTTCCGGCTTGCCGCCGGCGCCGAGCTTGACCAGGAGGGCCGTGCCAAGGCTGTTCCAGAAGCCGCGCCACGGGCGGGGCGCCATGGAACCGCGGTTGACCGGCGGAGCGGTCACGGAATTGGGATGGCGTTCTTCGCGCACCGGGCTGCGGTGCGAAAAGTCGGCTTCGGTCAGCACGTTCAGTTGGGAGAAGTCGTTTGGCTTCATGTGTGATTTACCAACGTTGCTTGTCGAGAGAAGGGGTGTCGCCAATGGCAGGAAAGCGCTTGACCACGCAATCCGGTTCGGCGCCGCCCGCGCTTGCGAGCGCGGCCAGTGAATGACCGGCGGCACGGGGCCGCACGGGGGAAAACTGCTTTTGACGCAGGCCGTCGCGCTGCTGGCGCAGTGCGAAAGATGGGCTGGTAAGTGCTGTCATGCCTGTACAGGGGCAAACCCTGTGCCAGGCTGGAAAAACGCTTTCAGATCAACAACTTGGAGCGATCTGGATGCGTTTTTCGGGGCTGGAGCCGTTGGAAGGGCTCCGAAACCCCCGATTTTGTCGCCGAATCCCGACAAGCCTTGAGGGCTGGCGGAAAAGATCCTTTTAAATCAACAGCTTAGGGGCGTCGCTAGTCGGCGACAGGCTCGCTGCCGGGAGCGACAGCGTCGGCCTTGAAGTGGCCCGGCGTGAGTTCGTGCTTCTGCAGCAGGCGGTAGAACTCGGTGCGGTTGCGGTCGGCCAGGCGGGCGGCATCGGCCACGTTGCCGTCGGTCAGCTTGAGCAGCCCCACGAGGTAATCGCGTTCGAACCGCTGCTTGGCCTCGGCATAGGTCTGGACCTCGACCGTGGGCACGCGCAGCGCCCGCTGCACGAGTGCCAGCGGGATCAGCGGCGAGCTCGACAGCGCGCAGACCTGCTCCACCACGTTGTAGAGCTGGCGCACGTTGCCGGGCCAGGCCGCGGTGGCCAGCGCCTTGAGCGCTTCGGGCGCGAAGCCGGAGAGCCGCTTGCCGTATTTCGTCGACAGCTTCTGCAGGAAGTGGTTCGCCAGCAGCGGAATGTCCTCGCGCCGGGCCGACAACGGCGGCAGCGTGAGCGTGACCACGTTGAGCCGGTAATAGAGGTCTTCGCGAAACTGGCCCGCCGCCATGGCCGCGTCCAGGTCGCGGTGGGTGGCCGAGATGATGCGCACATCGACCTCGATCGACTGGCTGGCACCGAGCGGGCGCACTGCGCGCTCCTGCAGCACGCGCAGCAGCTTGACCTGCAGGGCGGGCGGCATGTCCCCGATTTCGTCGAGCAGCAGCGTGCCGCCGTCGGCCTGCTGGAACAGGCCCTTGTGGTTGGCGTGGGCATCGGTGAAGGCGCCCTTCATGTGGCCGAACAGTTCCGACTCGAGCAGCGCCTCGGGGATGGCGCCGCAATTGACGGCCACGAAGGGCTTGTCTGCGCGGGCGCTCGCGCGGTGGATGGCGCGCGCCAGCATTTCCTTGCCGGCACCACTGTCGCCGCGCAGCAGCACCGAGGCGTCCGACTTGGCGACCATGCGCGCCTCGGCCAGCAGCTCGGACATGCGGTTGCTGCGGCTCACGATCTCGGCGCGCCAGCTTTCGTCGCCGGCCTTGGCGGGCGTGCTGGCGGGTGCCCCCAGCGCCAGCGCCTGCGCGATCTTGTCGAGCAGTTCGCGGCCGTCGTAGGGCTTGGTCAGGTAGGTGAACACGCCGCGCGCGGTGGCTTCGACCGCATCGGGAATGGTGCCGTGGGCGGTGAGCAGGATCACCGGCAGCGAGGGATGGCGCTTCCTGATTTCGTCGAACAGCTGGAGCCCGTCGCGGCCGGGCAGCCGCACGTCGCTGAGCACCAGCTGCGGGTGCTCGATCTCGAGCTGCGTGAGCGCGGTTTCGGCCGAGGTCACGGCCGTGACCTGGTAGCCCACCGAGCTCAGCCGCATCGAGAGCAGCCGCAGCATGTCCGGGTCGTCGTCGACCACCAGCAGGCGCGCGCCGGTCGTGCTCATCGAGGGGACACTTTCCGCAATCGCTGGAGGTTCATGGATTCGGCCTGGTGCTGCCGGGCGCGGGCAGGGTCGGCGCCGGCACGTTGTTGGGGCGCGCGAAGCTGCGCTCGATGGCGCGCAGCGCTTCGATGCGGTCGTTCAGCTGGTCGATGCGGCGCTGGCTTTCGCGCACCTGCTGCGCCTGCTTGTCGCGGTCGTCCTCGACGCGGCGCTGCTCCACGTAGCGCGCGGCGAGCGCGCGTGCCAGCGGATGCAGCGGCTGCGCCTCGGGCGAGGGGTTGGACATCACGCGCTGCAGCAGGCCCAGCGCGCGCGCCAGGTCGGCCGGGACGCGGGTCTGCGCGAGCAGCAGCGCGAGCTGCATCTGCGCATTGGGCGAATCGCCCGGGTCGCCGGCGCGGGTGATTTCGGCGGTCAGCTCGGCGCCGCCCAGCGGGCGGATCTTGTCGGCATACGCCAGCATGGCCGCGACCGGACCCTGGGTCATCAGCGTGAAGAGCGACGCGGGCTGCGTGGCGGGCGCCTTGGGCTCGGCCTCCACCGGCATCACGCGCGGCACGGCGGGCGGCGGCGGCAGGGCCTCGGCCTCGGCGGGTGGTGCGGGCTGCGTCGCGCAGGCGGCCAGCAGCAGGACGAAAGGCATGGCCACCGCCCCGGACAGGGTCGAACTGCGGACGAACGGAAAAAGCATGGATTGAAGAAAAGGCAAGAGGCGGTGTTTGTTTTCAGGTGGATGCCGGGGGCTTCGCGGTGGGTTCAGGCCGTGCGCGGCAGTTCGATGCGAAAGCGCGCGCCGGGCCCCTCTGGCAGCAGGGTGATGCGGCCCCCGTGGGCAGCAATGTACTCCTGCACGATCGAAAGGCCGATGCCCGTGCCCTTGACGGCATGCTCGGGCTGGCGCTCGCCCCTGTAGAAAGGCTCGAAAATCCGGTCCCGGTCGCCCTGGGCAATACCCGGGCCGGCATCGTTGATATCGATGCATGCCGTGGTCGGCGTACTGGACACCGCGATCGTGATCACGCCGCCGCTCGCCGAGTACCGGATCGCATTGGACAGCAGGTTGGCCACCGCCGTGCCGAGCTTGGTGCGGTCCACCGCGAGCGTGATCGACTCGCCCTCGGCATGAACGCGCAGGCCGTGGGCCTGCCATTGCAGGCGCTGCGCTTCGATCTGCTCCTCGACCAGCGGCAGCAGTTCGGTGCGTTCGCGGCGCAGCTCGCGGGCCTCGAAGGCGGCGGCATTGAAGCGCAGCAGGGCCTCGATCTGGCCCTGCAGCGAAACGGTGTTCTGGTTCAGAATCTGCGCCACTTCCAGCTGGGCCGGATTCAGCGGCCCCGTCACACCGTCTTCCAGCAGCGAAACGCCTTCGCGCAGCGCCGCCAGCGGCGTCTTGAGTTCGTGCGATACGTGGCGCAGGAAGCGTGCCTTGTCGGCATCGAGTTCGGTCAGGCGCAGGCGCAGCCACTCGAGCTGCTGCGACAGGCGCCGGACGTCGGCCGGCCCGCGGATGTCGATGGGCTCGTCGAGCCGGTTCTGGCCCAGCCCGACGATGGCATGCTCCAGCCGCTTGAAAGGGCGCGCGAGCCAGATGCCGAAAGCCAGCGCCAGCGACACCGCCAGGATGCTGGCGGCCACCACTTCGCGCATCAGGCGGCGGCGCGCGTTCTCGATGCGCTTGGCCAGGGCATCGTTCTGCAGCTCGATCAGGAACTGGGCCTGCTGCGCAAGGTTCGTGTTCAGCGAATCGAGTTCGCGGAACTGCATGGCCATGCCGCTTTCGCGCGAGAGCGCGCTGTCGGCGCTGCCGCTCATCAGGCCCTCGATCACGCCGAGCTGGGTGCGCCACAGTTCGATGCCCGCGGGTGCGAGGCCGTTTCTCTCGAGTCGTTCGAGCACCTGGTGCGCTTCGCGCGCGGCGTCGTCGAAGCGGCGGCGCAGCACGGCGTCGTTCAGCACCAGCGACTGGCGCCCGGCACGCTCCATGGCGGCACTGCGCTCGGCCAGCGACTGGGCCGCTCCCGAGAGCCGCAGCGCACGGGCCGCCGCATCGCGGCTCTGGGTCATGAGCGCGTCGTACTGGAACACCGAGCGCAGCGCCACGCCCACCAGGAGGGCGGTGATCAGCAGGAATGCGAAAAGCAGGAGCTGCTGGAACGAGCCCCGTTTCGACGGCCGCTTCGCCATCAGGCGGCGAGCGCGGTGGGAACCGGCGCCGTCGACGATTCGCGCGTGGCCACTTCGCCGCGCAGCGTATAGGCGAGCGAGCGCGTGATGCGCAGGTCGGCCATCTGCCCGACCAGACGCGCGTCGCCTTCGAAGTTGACGACGCGGTTGCAGGCGGTGCGGCCCATCAGCTCGTTCGCATCCTTGCGCGAGGCGCCTTCGACCAGCACGCGCTGCGTGGTGCCGACCAGCGCATCGCCGAAGCGGCGCACGTTGCCGTCGATCACACGCTGCAGCGTCTGCAGGCGGGCCAGCTTCACCGCATGGGGCGTGTCGTCGTGCAGTGCCGCGGCGGGCGTGCCGGGGCGCGGGCTGAAGATGAAGCTGAAGCTGTTGTCGAACTGGCAGTCGTCGATCAGCTTCATCATCTTCGCGAAGTCTTCGTCGGTCTCGCCCGGGAAGCCGACGATGAAGTCGCTGGAGAGCGCGAGTTCGGGCCGGATGGCGCGCAGCTTGCGCACGGTGCTCTTGTATTCCATGGCGGTGTAGCCGCGCTTCATGGCCATCAGGATGCGGTCGCTGCCGTGCTGCACCGGCAGGTGCAGGTGGCTCACCAGCTGCGGCACCTTGGCGTAGGCCTCGATGAGCCGCGGCGTGAACTCGTTGGGATGGCTGGTGGTGTAGCGGATGCGCTCGATGCCGGGAATTTCGGCGACGTATTCGATCAGGAGCGCGAAGTCGGCGATCTCGGCCGTGTCTCCCATGCGGCCGCGGTAGGCGTTCACGTTCTGCCCCAGCAGCGTGACTTCGCGCACGCCCTGGTCTGCCAGGCCGGCAATTTCCACCAGCACGTCGTCGAGCGGACGGTTCACTTCCTCGCCGCGGGTGTAGGGCACCACGCAGTAGCTGCAGTACTTGGAGCAGCCCTCCATGATCGACACGAAGGCGGTGGCGCCCTCGACGCGCGCGGGCGGCAGGTGGTCGAACTTCTCGATCTCGGGAAAGCTGATGTCGACCTGCGGGCGGTTCAGGCGCTCGCGGTCGTTCAGCATCTCGGGCAGGCGGTGCAGCGTCTGCGGGCCGAACACGATGTCGACGTAGGGCGCGCGCGCAATGATGGCCTCGCCTTCCTGGCTCGCCACGCAGCCGCCCACGCCGATCTTCACGCCCTTGGCCTTCAGGTGCTTCACGCGGCCGAGGTCGGAGAACACCTTTTCCTGGGCCTTCTCGCGCACCGAGCAGGTGTTGAACAGGATCAGGTCGGCCTCGTCCACGTTCTGCGTCGGCTCGTAGCCCTGCGCGGCGTTCAGCACATCGGCCATCTTGTCCGAGTCGTACTCGTTCATCTGGCAGCCGAAGGTCTTGATAAATACTTTTTTGCTCATGGGGTGCTTTCCTGGCCCTCCTCGTCGGGAGGGCCGATGCAGGGCGGTCGCGTCCTGCAGCGCGGCGGGCGCGGCCCGCCGGCATCTTTATTGCGTATTGACGGTGTCGTTCGAAGTGAACGGCCAGATGTTCAGGAACGGCTTGTTCAGCGACTCGCGGCTGGCCGTGGCCTCGCTCGGCGTGAGGATCCACACCTCGCGCAGCAGGCCGGCGGCATCCCGCGTGTAGTTCACCAGGTATTTCTGGCCGACGATGCTGCCCGCCATCACCAGCATGTTCTGTTCGCTGCGGATGCGGGCCCCGGGCGCCAGGCGGTCGACCTGGCCGTCGAGTTCGACGTCGGGCGCATTGATGACCATGAACTTGCCGCGCAGCGTGCCGACCGGGAAGGTGCGCCCGCCCACCAGCGACTCGTTCTGGGTCTGCGGCCGGGGCACGTCGGACTGGGCTGCGGCGCCAACGGAAAAAAGGCTTGCAGCCACTGTGCAAAGCGCTATGAAAGTGAGAGCATTCGTGGGTTTCTTGCAGCGGTTCATGGGGTATATCCAGAGGCTGTGGAGCGGCGATTTTAGCGGCGGGGTGAAATCATCCCTGGCGCTTGCCACAGCGGGTTGTAGATGGGCCCTGGCATTGCGGCTTTACTTATCTTTACGGCACTCATGGACACTGCAAGTCGACGGCTGCTCCAATAGCCGCTGTCAGCCCAAAGTGCACAAGAACCCATGAAGAAAAAACTCGTCCTCGCCCTTGCAGGTGTGTTGATCGTAGCCGTCGCGGGATGGTGGTGGAACGGGTCGGGCGACCGCATCGCGGCAAAGAACGCCAGGCCGGCCGCCGCCGGCGGCGCGCCCGCAGGCAGTGCACCGGCCGCGCTCGTCACGCTCGCCACCGCCGAGCGGCAGGACGTGCCGGTCACTGTGCAGGTGAACGGCAGCGTGGTCTCGCTCAACAGCGTCGACCTGCGGCCGCAGGTGACCAACACGGTCCAGGCGGTGCACGTGAAGGAAGGGCAGTTCGTGAAGGCGGGCCAGCTGCTCTTCACGCTCGACGATCGCAACGACCAGGCCAACCTGGCCCGCGCCCGCGCCCAGCAGAAGCGCGACGAGGCCACCATGGCCGACCTCGAGCGCCAGTACAAGCGCAGCCAGGAACTGGTGGCGCAGAACTTCATTGCCAAGAGCGCCGCGGACGCCACGCTGTCGCAACTCGAGGCGCAGCGCGCCGCGGTGGCGGCCGACCGCGCCGCGGTGCAGTCGGCGCAGGTGGCGCTGGGCTACGCCACGCTGCGCGCGCCCATTGCGGGGCGCATCGGCGCCGTCAACATCTACCCCGGCACGCTGGTGCAGCCCACGCTGTCGCTGGTCACCATCACGCAACTCGACCCCATCGCGGTGAGTTTCCCGGTGCCGGAGGCCAACCTGCAGGACTTGCTGGCGGCGGCGCGCAGCCGGGCCAAGGTCGAGGCGCTCGTCGCCGGGCGCAAGGAGCCGCTCAGCGGTGTGTTGAATTTCGTCGACAACACGGTCGATCCGCAGATCGGCACCGTGCGCGCCAAGGCGGTGTTCGACAACGCCGACCAGAGCCTCTGGCCGGGCCAGTTCGTCGGCACGCGGATCACGGTTCGCACGCTCTCCGGCGCCACGGTGGTGCCGGCCGCGGCGCTCATGATGCTGTCCGACGGCGCTTCGCTCTACGTGGTCGATGAGGCCATGAATGCCAAGCGCCGCAAGGTGCAGGTGCTCCATACCTTCGGCACGAAGGTGGCACTGAGCGGTGTCGAGCCGGGCGAGCAGGTGGTCATCGAGGGCAGCCAGAACGTGCGCCCTGGCGGCAAGGTCCGCCTCGACAAAAAGCCCGCACCGGCGGGCACCACCGGCGTCACACCGGGCAGTGCGGCCTCGTCGGACGCACCCCAGCCTCCGCGGGAACGCGCATGAACATCTCGGAGCTGTGCATCCGTCGTCCGGCGATGACGGTGCTGTTGTCCGCCGCGGCGGTGGTCGCCGGCGTCTTTGCCTATTTCAGCATCCCGGTCGCCGCGCTGCCGAGCTACAACACGCCGGTCATCAACGTGAACGCCCAGCTGCCGGGCGCGAGCCCGGACACCATGGCTTCGTCGGTCGCGCTGCCGCTCGAGAAGCAGTTCTCGACCATTCCGGGCCTGCAGACCATCAGCTCGGTCAACACCCAGGGCGTGAGCTCGATCACGCTGGAGTTCGTGAGCAGCCGCGACATCGACGCCGCGGCCGTCGACGTGCAGGCCGCGCTGCTGCGCGCCCAGCGCCAGCTGCCGCAGGAGCTGACGCAGTTGCCTTCGTACCGCAAGGTGAACCCGGCCGATGCGCCGGTGCTGTTCATCTCGCTGATCTCGCCGTCGATGAACCCGGCCGAGCTCAACGACTATGCCGAGAACCTGATTTCGCCCACGCTCTCCACCATCGACGGTGTGGCGCAAGTGGCCGTGTACGGCCGCAAGGCCTTTGCGGTGCGCATCAAGGCCAACGCCGACCTGCTCAACGCGCGCAACATCACGCTCGACGAACTGGCCAAGGCGGTGAACTCGGCCAACGCCAACACGCCCGTCGGCGTGCTCGACGGGCCGCGCCAGACGCTCACCATCCAGGCCAACCGGCAGCTCACCAAGGCGGAAGACTTCGCCAAGCTGATCGTCGGGCAGCGCAACGGCGCGCCGGTGCGGCTCGACGAAGTGGCCACCATCGAGGACAGCTTCGAATCGGTCAAGACCGCCAGCAGCTTCAACGGCCAGAGCTCGATCTCGCTGGCCGTGCAGCGCCAACCCAATGCCAACACCGTGGAGGTGGTGGATGCGGTGCGCGCGCTCATCCCGCGCTTCAGGGCCGAGCTGCCGCAATCGGTCGAGATCCACATGGTGAACGACCGCTCGTTGTCCATTCGCGAAGCCGTGCACGACGTGCAGCTCACGCTGCTGGGCACCGTTGCGCTGGTGGTGCTGGTGATCTTCCTGTTCCTGCACCGGCTGGTGGCCACGCTGATTCCGGCCGCGACCATTCCCATCTCGCTGATCGGCGCGGTGGCGCTGCTCTATGCCTTCGGCTACAGCCTGGACAACGTCTCGCTGCTGGGCATCACGCTGGCCGTGGGCCTGGTGGTGGACGACGCGATCGTGGTGCTCGAAAACATCATGCGCTACGTCGAGAAGGGCATGGAGCCGATGGCCGCGGCGCTGCGCGGCGCGCGCGAGGTGGGCTTCACCATCATCTCGATCTCGATCTCGCTGGTGGCGGTGTTCATTCCCATCTTCTTCATGCCGGGCGTGATCGGCCTCCTGTTCCATGAATTCGCGGTGGTGGTGGCGCTGGCGGTGCTGGTGTCGGCCATCGTGTCGCTCACGCTGGTGCCGATGCTTGCGAGCCGGCTGCTCAAGCACGTGCCGCGCAAGGAAGGCGTGCTCGACCACGAGGAAGAGCACCCCGAGCCCGGCACTGCCGTTGGACGCGGTTTCGAGCGCGGCTACCGCTGGGTGCATGCGAGCTACATGCGTACGCTCGACTGGACGCTCGCGCACCGCAAGCTGATGCTGCTGGTGGCCGGCGGCACCTTCGTCGTCACGGCCTGGCTGTTCATCTCCATTCCGAAGGGCTTCTTTCCCGAGGAAGACATCGGGCAGATCCAGATCACCACCGAAGCGGCCGAGGACATTTCCTTCACCGCCATGAAGGCGCTGCAGGACCGCGTGGCCGCTTCGCTCCAGGCCGATCCGAGCGTGGCCTACGTGAGCTCGTTCGTCGGTGTGGGCGGGCCGACCGCCACGCAGAATTCCGGCCGCCTGTTCGCCGTGCTCAAGCCGCGCAGCGAGCGCCCCAAGATGGCCGCGGTGCTCGAGTCGCTGCGCCAGCGCTTCCGCGAGATTCCGGGCATTGCGGTCTACATGCAGCCGGTGCAGAACCTGCGCCTGGGCGGCCGCCAGAGCAAGGCGCGCTTTCAGTACACGTTGCAGAGCGTCAACGCGGGCGAGATGGTGCCCTGGGCCACGCGGCTCATGGAGCGCATGCGCGCCGACCCGGCTTTCCGCGACGTCACCAGCGATTCGCAGAACCGCGGCCTGCAGGCCACGCTGGAGATCGACCGCGACAAGGCCGGCGTGCTTGGCGTCGCCGTGGGCGACCTGCGCACCGCGCTCTACAACGCGTATGGCGACCGGCAGATCGGCAGCATCTACGGCGCGAGCAACACCTACCAGGTGATTCTCTCGGCCGCCGACAACGATCGGCAGTTCGAGGACGACGTCTCGCGCCTGTCGGTGCGCAGCACCAGCGGCCGGCTGGTGCCGCTGTCGGCCTTCTCGACCGTCAAGCGCACCGTGGGGCCCACCTCGGTCAACCACCAGGGGCAGCTGCAGGCCGTGACGGTGTCGTTCAACCTCGCGCCGGACGTGCCGCTGGGCAACGCGACCGCGAAGATCGACCAGTTCAAGCAAGAGCTGAAGATGCCGCAGTCGATCATCACCACCTACGGCGGCGATGCGGCGGTGTTCCAGAGCTCGCAGGCCAGCCAGGCGGTGCTGCTGGTGCTGGCCGTGCTCGTGATCTACGTGCTGCTGGGCGTGCTGTACGAAAGCTACATCCACCCGCTGACCATCCTGGCCGGGCTGCCGTCGGCGGCCGTGGGCGCCTTGCTCTCGCTGAAGATCCTCGGCTTCGACCTGACGCTGATCGCGACCATCGGCATCCTGCTCCTGATCGGCATCGTGAAGAAGAACGCGATCATGATGATCGACTTCGCGCTCGACGCGCAGCGCACCGAGGGCATGAAGCCGGTCGATGCGATCCGCGAGGCCTGCCGGCTGCGTTTCCGCCCGATCCTGATGACCACGCTGGCCGCGCTGATGGGCGCGCTGCCGCTCGCATTGGGGCTGGGCGCCGGCGCCGAACTGCGTCAGCCGCTGGGCGTGGCGGTGGTGGGCGGGCTGATCTTTTCGCAGGTGATCACGCTCTACATCACGCCTGCGATCTACCTGGCGCTCGACCGCTACAGCGGCACGGGGCCGATGGTCGACCTGCCGGGCGAGGCGAAGGCCGAGGCCGGTGCCGCGGGGCACGCGGCGTCGCACGCCTAGGTTGTTGTTTCGTCGAGAACGTCGTCGTCCGCCGCCAGGTGGGCGATGTCGCTCCAGCCGACCAGACTGAAGCCCTCGGGCGTCCACAGCATGCGGTTGATGGCCGCATTGCCGAGCTGCCAGGTGCGCGGCGCCTGCAGCTCCTGGCGCGTGGCGGCGCGGTAGAGCACGTCCATCACGCCGCCGTGCGCCACCAGCGCCACCAGCTGGCCCGGATGGCGGGCGGCCAGCTTCGACGCAATGCGCGTCACCCGTTCGCGGAAGACCAGCAGGCTCTCGCCGCCCTCGGGCTGGAATTCGGGATCGCGCTCGCGCCAGCGCCTGGCCTGCTCGGGCAGGGTGGACTCGATCTCGGCAAAGCTCATGCCCTCGAAGCGGCCGAAGGCGCGTTCGCGCAGGCCGGGCTCGGGCTGCACCGCCAGGCCGTGGGGCCTGGCGATCTCCTGCGCGGTCTGCCAGGCGCGCGACAGGTCGCTGGCGTAGATCGCGCCGATGTCCTCGTGCGTCAGCGCCTGTCCGACGCGCCGGGCCTGCCAGAACCCGGTGTCGTTGAGACCGATGTCGAGCTGGCCCTGGATGCGCGTGTCGACATTCCAGGCGGTTTCGCCATGGCGAACGGCAATCAGGCGGGTGACTTCTTCCATCTGGCAGGATTCTAGAAGCGCGTCATTTCTTCGCGGTCGGCAGCTCGATGTTCACCCGGCGCTCGCCCTGCGGCGGGTTCGGAAAGCCCTGCAGCGCGGCCTGGAACATCACCGGCAGGATGGTCGCGCTGACGTTGTAGGGGCCGTCGTTGCGGGCCCGCGTCTCGTAGACCACGCGGTTCGAGCCGATGTCGCGCAGGACGATGCTCACTTCGCGCTCGTACCAGGGGTTGGCCGCGGGGGGCATGAAGGCAGGGCCGCCATACCAGCCGCCGCCATACCCATACCAGCGGCGTGCGTAGCCGGGATAGCCGTAACCCCAGGGGCCGTCGAAGAGCCACGGGTCGGCCCAGGGCGAGAGGCCGGCCGTGACGCGGGCGCCGATCTGCGCGCTGTACTGCGGCCTGGCATCGTCGCGGCGCAGGCCGACCTTGTCGAGCGCGGCGGCGGCCATGGCCTCGAGCGATTCCTGCCGGGCGGGGTCGGCCTGCTGCGAAGGCAGGCGCTCGAAGCGGTAGGTGGCGCCGGGCGGCATGGTGCTGAGCGACGAGAAGCTTTTCACATCGCTGTCGACCACCCAGGAGGTGGCGCAGCCGCTCAGGGTTGCTACCAAAAGAAGAGCTGAAAACGCACGTTTCATGAGGATCTCCGGGCTCGGCGGCCCAAAATTCCCCTGGGTTGCCCGCTCAGCCCTGAAGGATGCGCAGGGCTGCAGGTGCCTGGGAGAGCAGGTCGAAAGAGGGCGTGTCGAAGGCCTTGTCGCCGTCTTCGTCGGCCACGCCGGTCGCCCTCAGACCCTTGAAGTCGTGCCGTGTTCCGTCGAGCAGGTGCGAAGGCACCACGTTCTGCAGCGCGGTGAACATGTTCTCCACGCGGCCCGGGTGCTTCTTGTCCCACTCGCGCAGCATTTCGCCGACCTGCTTGCGCTGCAGGTTTTCCTGGCTGCCGCAGAGGGTGCAGGGAATGATCGGGAATTCGCGGTGCTGGGCCCAGCGCACCAGGTCTTTCTCGGCCACGTAGGCGAGCGGGCGGATCACGATGTGCTTGCCGTCGTCGCTCACCAGCTTGGGCGGCATGCTCTTGAGCTTGCCCGCGAAGAACATGTTGAGGAAGAAAGTCTGCAGCATGTCGTCGCGGTGGTGGCCGAGCGCGACCTTGGTGGCGCCCAGTTCGTCCGCCACCCGGTACAGGATGCCGCGGCGCAGCCGGCTGCACAGGCCGCAGGTCGTCTTGCCCTCGGGAATCACGCGCTTGACGATGCTGTAGGTGTCCTGGTTCTCGATGTGGAAGGCCACGCCGAGTTCGCTCAGGTACTTGGGCAGCACCTCTTCGGGAAAGCCGGGCTGCTTCTGGTCGAGGTTGACCGCGACGATGTCGAAGTGAATGGGGGCGCGGGCCTTGAGCTTGAGCAGGATGTCCAGCATGGCGTAGCTGTCCTTCCCGCCCGAGACGCACACCATGACCTTGTCGCCCTCTTCGATCATGTTGTAGTCGACGATGGCGCGGCCGACCTCGCGGCACAGGCGCTTCTCGAGCTTGTGCGTCTCGCGTTCGATCTTCAGGGAATGGGTGGTGGTGGCGCCGGCGACGGGCGCCTCGTCGATCCAGACGGCGTTCATGGGTGGGCTGCTTCGGTCAGGCAAATCGGGGGGAGGGCCCGATTTTGCCTCGGTTCACCATTCCCCGGCTTCCATGCGGATAGCCACCTCGCAGTCGTCGAAGATTTCGAGCTTGGCGATCTTCACCCGCACGCCGACCACGCCGGGCAGTTGTAGCAGCCGCTGCGCGAGCTTGCCGATGAGCGTTTCGAGCAGGTTCACATGCTCGGCCGTGCACTCGTCGATGATGATGCGGCGCACCTTGCGGTAGTCCAGCACGTGGAAGATGTCGTCGTCCTTCGGCATCAGCGGCTGCGCACCCAGGTGCAGCTCGGCATCGACCTGGATCGGCTGCGGCGCCGTCTTTTCCTGGTCGAGGATGCCCAGGTTGGCGTCGAAGCGCAGCCCTTGCAGGGTGAGTGTCTGGCGGCCGATCGGGGTAGAGGACATGGTGGGGCTCACATCAGCGAGAAGTCGCGGTCGAATTTCATGAGGTGCTGGCCGCCGTCCACCAGGAGCGTGGTGCCGGTGATCGAGTTGTTTTCCAGCGCGAACTTCACCGTGGCCGCCACGTCGGCCGGCGTGGAAGAGCGGCCCAGCGGCGAGAGCTTGTGCAGCTTCGAGAACCTGTCTTCGTCCAGCATGTGGCTGGGCAGCGTGAGGCCGGGCGCCACGCCCACCACCCGTACGCGCGGCGCCAGCGCCAGCGCCAGCATGGGCGTGGCGGCCTCGAGCGCGGCCTTCGACAGCGTGTAGCTGAGAAAGTCGGGGTTGGGGTTCCAGAGCTTCTGGTCGAGCAGGTGCACCACCGCGCCCTGCGCGTCGCGCAGCGCCAGGTGGTCGCGCAGCGCCTGCGCCAGCAGAATGGCCGCACCGGTGTTGCTGCGCGCATGGCGCTCCATGAGCGCGTAGCTGAAGCTGGCGGCGTCGTCATGCTCGAAGAGAGCCGCACTGTGGACCACGGCATCGACGCTGCCGAAGTGCGCCGCCACGCGCGGCAGCAAGGCGCGGGTGGCGCCTTCGTCGAGCAGGTCGGCCTCGAAGACCGCCGAGCTGCCGGAGAGGCCCGCGCAATCGGCCGCCGTTTGCTCGGCCTCGGCGCGCGAGCTGCGGTAGTGCACCGCCACCTGCCAGCCCCCCGCGGCAAGCGCCAGCGCGATCTCGCGGCCCAGCCGGCGGCCGGCACCCGTGACCAGGACGGTGCGGCGGGCCGGCGTAACAGGAGGAAGGGGCACTGTGCTCATGCGGGGAGAGAAGGGAGAATCGGCGGGTGACGACAAAAACGACGACAAACAGTTTACCCATCGCCCTCGATATCCTGATCGCCCGTTCGGTGGAACGCGCGGGCGGATGGATCGGCTTCGACCGCTTCATGGCGCTGGCCCTGTATGCGCCGGGGCTGGGCTACTACGCCAACAGCTCGGCCAAGTTCGGCCACATGCCGTCTTCGGGCAGCGACTTCGTGACGGCGCCGGAGCTCACGCCCATGTTCGGGCAGGCGCTCGCGGCGCAGGTGGCCGAGGCATTGGAGAAGACCGGCACCGACACGGTCTGGGAGTTCGGCGCCGGCACGGGGGCGCTCGCCGTGCAGTTGCTGCATGCGCTCGACGAGATGGGCCGCGGCGACGTGCGCTACCGCATCGTCGACCTCTCCGGCACCTTGCGCGAGCGCCAGCAGCAGGCGCTGGTGCGCTACGCGGACCGCGTCGAATGGCTCGGCGAATTGCCGGAGGCGATGCAGGGCGTGGTGGTCGGCAACGAGGTGCTCGACGCGATGCCGGTGCAGCTGCTGGCCCGCGTGGGTGGCCAATGGTTCGAGCGCGGCGTGGTGCGCAATGCGCGCGCCGACGGCTGGGCCTGGGCCGACCGCGCGACCGCCCTCCGGCCGCCGTTCGAGGTGCCCGGCGAGCACGACTACCTGACCGAAATCCATCCGCAGGCCGAGGCCTTCGTCGCGACCCTGGCGGACCGCCTGAAAAAGGGGGCGGCCTTCTTCATCGACTATGGTTTTCCGGAGCGCGAGTACTACCACCCGCAGCGCCACATGGGCACGGTGATGTGCCACCGCGCGCACCAGGCCGATGGCGATCCGCTGTCCGACGTGGGCTACAAGGACATCACGGCGCACGTCAATTTCACCGGCATTGCACTCGCGGGGCAGGAAGCCGGGCTCGAGGTGCTGGGCTACACCAGCCAGGCGCGCTTTCTGCTGAACTGCGGGCTGCTGGAGAGGATGGAACAAGGCAGCACTGCCGAAAGAGGGATGGCGGCTCGGCTCGTTCATGAGCATGAGATGGGGGAGCTGTTCAAGGTGGTGGGGTTTGCGGTGGGGGATGCTTGGGATGCGATGGGGTTTGCCGAGGGGGATCGGAGTCATACCCTTTGACCCTTTGGTTTGCTTGTTTTCCGGGGCCGGGTCTCGCCCCGGCCCCGGAACTCAAAAAAAAGCCCATAAGCAACCAACAAGGATTTCGTTGAGAAACCCCTCATCCAAACCTACATTGGCGCAATGACCGCCCCGCAGCACTTCGAAGTGCGCCCCTTCAACGCCCCCGCAGGCGCAGAAATCGTCGGCCTCGACATCTCGCAGCCCATCAACGACGAAGATTTCGCGCGCATCCACCGCGCGCATCTGGGCCACCACGTGCTGGTGTTCCGCAACCAGCAGATCACCCCGGCCGAGCACATCGAATTCAGCCGCCGCTTCGGCCCGCTCGAGATCCATGTGCTGCACCAGTTCCATTTGAAGAACCATCCCGAGATCCTGATCGTCTCCAACATCAAGGAGAACGGCGAGCCCATCGGCCTGGGCGATGCGGGCGTCTACTGGCACTCCGACATCTCCTACAGGCCCAAGCCCAGCCTGGGCTCGCTGCTCCATGCGCAGGAGCTGCCGAGCGAGGGCGGCGACACGCTCTTTGCCGACCAGCACCTCGCCTGGGAATCGCTGGGCCCCGAACTCCAGCAGCGCATCCTCCCCCTCAAGGCCGAGCACAGCTACCTCGCCAAGTACGAAGATCTGCGCGCAAAGAACCCGTGGCGGCCCAAGCTCTCGCAGGCGCAGATCGACCAGGTTGCGCCTGCCGTTCAGCCGGTGGTGCGCACGCATCCCGAAACCGGCCGCAAGGCGTTGTTCGTCAGCGAGCATTTCACGACGCGCATCGTCGGCCTGCCGCCGCAGGAAAGCGACGCGCTCCTGGCCGAACTGTTCGCGCACAGCGTGAAGCCCGAGTTCGTGTACCGCCATCAATGGGCGCCGCACGACCTGGTGTTCTGGGACAACCGCTCGCTGATGCACCTGGCGGCCGGCACGCCCGACCATCTGCGGCGCCGCTTGAACCGCACCACCATCGTGGGCGACGCGCCCTTCTGATGCTTTTCCCCCGACGCAGCGGGTTCAACCGGCTCCGGGCTTGCCGCCACCCTGGCGCAGCGCGCGCAATTCGGCATTGAGGAACTCGTTGGCATCCCGCATCGAACCGTTCGGCATCTTCACCTTGTAGGCCTTGCCCGTCACTTCCGAGCGAGAGGCGCAGCGGTCGATGAAGTCTTCCGCCGTGGCGATGTCGTCTTTGAAGTAGTCGAACTTGGCCTGCATGTGCTTGGCGGCATCGGCGGCGTCGTGCTCATTGCCGTTGCGCATGAAGGTCACGGTCGTCATCTTCGAGACGCGCAGGATCAACGTGTCGATGAGCTTTTGCTCCGATGCGGAAGGGGTGGCCTGGGCCAGTGCGGCCGCAAGGCCGAGCACAAGCGCCAGCAGGGCGGTACGCAGAAGTTGGAATGAAGCCATGCGGTCGATGTGGCAATTTCCGGACCATGCTAGAGCGGTGGCCCCACGCATGTCAAACCGGGCCCGGCTCGGGTCTAATCGCAGGTTTTGGCACGCTTCGTTTCCCATGAGCTCTTCCCCCCTTGATCTGCTGTCGATTGCGCACTCCCTGGCCGATGCCGCTGCCGCCCAGTCGATGCGCTATTTCCGCACGCCGCTCGACATCATCACCAAGGCCGACGAGAGCCCCGTGACGCTGGCGGACCGCGCCGCCGAGACGGCCATGCGCGAGATACTTGCCGCGCGCGTCGCGGCGGACGGCATCTTCGGCGAGGAGCACGGCCTCGAGCGGCTCGATGCCGACCGCGTCTGGGTGCTCGACCCGATCGACGGCACGCGCAGCTTCATCACCGGGTCGCCGCTCTGGGGCACGCTGATCGGCGTGCTGCAGGGCTCGCGCGTGGTGCTCGGCATGGTCGACATGCCGGTGCTGCAGGAGCGCTGGATCGGCCAGGCCGGCCGGGGCGCCACGCGCGACGGCCAGCCGGTGCACGCCAGCGGCTGCACCGAAGTGGCCAAGGCGCGCATCGTCACCACCTCGCCCGACATCTTTGCGCCCGCCGACTGGCAGGCCTTCGACCGGCTCAGCCGGCAGTGCGCGATGCGGCGCTTCGGCGGCGACTGCTACGGCTATGCCCAGCTGGCGGGCGGCACCATCGACCTCGTGGTGGAAACCGGGCTGCAGCCCTACGACTACCTGGGCCCGGCGGGCGTGATCGAGGCCGCGGGCGGCGTCATCACCGACTGGCAGGGCCAGCCGCTGGGGCTCGCGTCCGACGGCCGGGTGATTGCGGCCGCAACGCCCGAACTTCACCGACAAGCCATGGCCATCCTTGCGGCCTAGACTGTTCCCATGATCCGCTGGCTGATCGTCGTTGTCCTTGCACTGGTGCTCATGAGCGGCCTCACGGCCTGGCTGCGCCGGTTCGGCTTCGGGCGGCTGCCTGGCGATTTCGAATTCCGCGCTTTCGGCCGCGACTGGCAGCTGCCGATATCGAGCACCCTGGTGCTCAGCATGATCGCGGCGCTGGTGGCGCGCTTCATCTAGTGCTGTCGATGAACCCAGAGACCCCAGAGAGAAGTACCACGCGATGAGAGCCTGCGTTGACATCGGCGGCACCAAGGTGGCCGTGAGCCTTTCCCCTTCGAGCGATGCGCCGCTGGTCGGCCGCCGCAGCGAGCCGACGGCCAAGACCGGCGACAACGACGCCGTGGCGGTGCAGATCATGCGGATGATCGACGAGGTCTGCGCCGAGCAGGGCATCGCTCCCGCCGACATCGACCGCGTGGGCGTCTCGTCCACCGGCCCCTTCGAGCTGCGCGACGGCATGGTGGAACTGGCCACGCCCAATATCTGCGGCGGCATTGCCGGACCGGCGCGCGGCCTGCCCAACAGCTGGATGACGGCGATCATCGAAGCTCCGCTGGCCCGGCGCTTCGGCCGCGTGCGGGTCGAGAACGACGCCGTGGCCGCGCTCGAGGCCGAGCGCCACTGGGGCGCGCTGCAGGGCATGGATCACTGCGCCTACGTCACCTGGAGCACCGGTGTGGGTGTGGGCCTGTGCGTGGACGGCCGTGCGCTGCGCGGCAAGAACGGCAATGCCGGCCATGCGGGCCACAGCTTCGTGGCGGACGACGCCAGCGGCGCGCTCTGCGGCTGCGGCAACCTCGGCGACGTGGAGGCGCTGGTGGCGGGCAACTCCATCGCGCGCCGCTTCGGGCAGCCCGCACCCGACCTGTTCGCGGCCGCTTCGGGCGGTGAACCGCATGCCGTCGAGATCGTCGATGCCTTGTGCCGCGTCATGGGCCGGATGATCTACAACCTGATTGCCACGCTCGATCTCCAGCGCATCAGCCTGGGCGGCAGCGTGTTCTGGCACCACCGCGACTTTCTGCTGCCGCGGCTGCAGGCGCAGGTCGACGGCAAGCTCAAGCCGCTCACGCGCGGCGTGCTGCTGGTGCCCGCCGGGCTGGGCGAAAAGGTCGGCGACTACGCCGCCCTGGCACTGCTCGACTGACTCCGGCGGGCCTCGGACGGCCGGGCGGGAGCCGGGGGCGATGCCGGCCGAACGGGCAGCGCCGTTGCCGCACCGGCGCTGCGGCTCATCAGCGTCTCGATGATCTGGCCCAGGCGGCGCAGGCCCGTGTCGACCGCCTCGCCGTACGGCCAGCCGCAGTTGATGCGCAGGTAGTGATCGAAGCGCGAGGAGTTGGAGAACAGCGTGCCGGGTGCCACCACGATCCGCTCCGCGAGCGCCGCATCGAAGACCCGCGACGACGACAGGCGCTCGGGCAGCTCGACCCACAGCTGCAGCCCGCCGGGCGGCAGGTTGATGCGCGTGCCCGTCGGAAAGTAGCCGGCGATCGCATCGGCAGTCTGCTCGCGCTGCGTCTTCAGGCAGGTGCGCAGATGGCGCAGATGGCGGTCGTAGCCGCCGGTGGCCATGAACAGGCCGGCCCCGCTTTGCGACAGGCCTTCGTTGTTGCGGGTCTGCGCGTACTTGAGCATCTCCACTCGCGCGTGCCAGCGTCCGGCCGTGATCCAGCCCAGGCGCAGGCCGGGCGCGAGGATCTTGTGCAGCGAGGCGCAGTGGATCACGTTGCCGCCGGCATCCCAGGACTTGAGCGCGCGCGGTGGCGTCGGGGCGTCGACGAGTTCGCTGTAGGTGTCGTCCTCGATCAGCGGAATCGCGTGCCGTTCGCACAGCTGCGCGAGCCGCGCCTTGTGGGCATCGGGCATCACGCTGCCCAGCGGATTCTGCAGGTGCGGCACCACCACCACGGCCTTGATGTTGTCGTAGGTGCGGATCGCGAGCTCCAGCGCTTCGATGGAGAGGCCGGTCTGCGGGCTGGTCGGGATTTCCAGCGCACGCATGCCGAGGCTCTCGAGCACCTGCAGCAGGCCGTAGAAGGTGGGCGATTCCACCGCCACCGTGTCGCCCGGCTGCGCCACGGCACGCAGCGCGAGGTTGAGCGCCTCGATGCAGCCGTTGGTGACCAAAATATCTTCCGGCGAGATCGCCATGCCCACGCGCAGGCTGCGCTGCGCGAGCACCTCCCGGAACTGGCGATGGCCCTTGAGCGGCGCCGCGACCGTCAGCATGTCGGGCCGCTGGCGCAGCATGCGCGTCATCGCATTGCGCAGGGCCTCGGCGGGATACAGCTCGGGTGCGCCGCGCGCGATGGAAAAGTTGAGCTTCTCGGGAAGCCGCCGGCGGCGCGCCACGAAGTCCGAGACCTTGGCGTGGATGCCCACGTACTGCGCCGGGTCGGGCGGCACGCCGGCCGGGGGCTCCTCCATCGGCGCGATGGCCAGCCGCCGCGGCCGGCGCACGAAGTAGCCCGAGCGGTCGCGCGCCTCGACCCAGCCGTCGCTTTCCATCGTGCGGCACAGCTGCAGCGCGGTCGACAGGCTGATGCCGTGCAGGCGCATGAGGCTGCGCAGCGAAGGCAGCTTGTCGCCCTGCTTGAGCGAGCCGGTGTGGATCGCGTCCACGTAGTGCGCTGCGAGCTGGCGGTAGAGCGGTAGCGAGTCCATGGTGTCGATGCTCCCTCTATCGCGCATCCGAAAACAGATGCAGTTGCGAAGGAAAATGACCATAACAGATGCGCCGCGACGACCACTGTTCCGGTGCGAATCGCCTTGGCGTGTGCCTGTTTTCCGGGCGCCCGAATTCCTACGATGAGTGCACCCAACTCCCGAAGGCGCCCCATGTCCCCCCTCACTCTCGACCGACTGCCCGATACCGTCGTCCTGCAACCGGGCGAGGCCCTGCGCGCCGCGCTCGACCCCGCCACCTGGCTGGAGATGCTGGAGGGCAGCGCGCTGCTCGTGTCGCCGCCCTCATGGTTCGGCGACACCGTGTTCACCGCGAAGACCGTCCTGAACGAGGGCGAGGTGCATCGCCTGGAACGCGGCGGCTGGATCGAACTGTCGGCGCTGACGCCGGCGCGGCTGCGCGTGCATGCGCCGCAGCAGGCACCGGCGGCTTGGCCCGCCGAGCCCCGGCCGGTGATGCGGCTCGTGCGGCTGCTGACCGGAAGCTAGCCGCCTCGTCTACCGCTGGCTCGCGGCGTGGCGCAGCGCCTCGAGAAAGCTGCGCCGCCACCAATGGATGTCCTGCTCGCGGATGCGCGACAGCAGCTTCTGGTGCCGCTCGCGCCGCTCCTCGAGCGGCATCTGCAGCGCCTGCTGCACCGTTTCGGCCGTGCCGTGCGTGTCGTAGGGATTCACCAGCAGCGCTTCCTTCAGCTGCTCGGCCGCGCCGGCGAAGCGCGACAGCACCAGCACGCCGGGGTCGGCCGGGTCCTGCGCCGCGATGTATTCCTTGGCGACCAGGTTCATGCCGTCGCGCAGCGGCGTCACCAGCCCGACCGCGGCCGCGCGGCACAGCCCCGGCACGCGCTTGCGCGCCACCATGCGGTGGATGTAGCGCACCGGCATCCAGTCGAGTTCGCCGTAGTCGCCGTTGATGGCGCCGCACAGCGACTCGAGCTCGCGCCGGATGTCGCCATAGGCATCGACCGTCTCGCGCGTGGGGGAGGCGATCTGGATCAGCGTGGCGCTGCGGCGGTTCTCGGGATAGTTGGCGAGCAACTCGCGAAAGGCGCGCACGCGCTGGGGAATGCCCTTGGAGTAGTCGAGCCGGTCGATGCCCAGCAGCAGCCGGCGCTGCGAATACTCGCGCTTCATGGTCTCGAACATGTCGCGCGACTCCTTCGCATGCGTGAGCGCCGCGAATTCGTCGACGTCGATGCCGATCGGGAAGGCGCTGCAGCGCACGGTCTGGCCATAGGCGCGGTACATCTCGTCGCCCAGGTATTCGCCGTGCGCCTCGTTGCGCACGTAGTGCTCGAAATGCTGCACGTCCTGCTGCGCCTGGAAACCGATCAGGTCGTAGGCGAACAGCGAGCGCATGAGCCATTCGTGCTGCGGAACGGCCGCGATGATGATCTGCGGCGGCAGCGGAATGTGCAGGAAGAAGCCGATGCGCTGCCTGCAGCCCATGGCGCGCAGCTCGGCCGCCAGCGGCATCAGGTGGTAGTCGTGGATCCAGATGACGTCGTCGTCCTTCAGCATCGGCTTGAGCTTGCGCGCGAACAGCTGGTTCACGCGCCGGTAACCGCCGATGAAGCCGGCGTCGAAGTGGGCGAGGTCGAGGCGGTTGTGGAACACCGGCCACAGCACGTCGTTGCTGTAGCCCAGGTAGTAGCTGTCGTGGTCCTCGCGGCTCAGGTCGATGGTGGCGAGGGTGACCTTGCCGGCCTGCTGCATGTGCAGCTCGCCTTCGCCCGTGGGGCCGTTCTCGATGATCTGGCCGCTCCAGCCGAACCACATGCCGCCGCTTTGCTGCAGGCTTTCGCCGAGCGCCACGGCCAGGCCGCCGGCGGCGGGCTTGCGCGGGTCGGCCACGCGGTTGGAGACGACGACCAAGCGGCTCATATGCAGGAATCCCAGGGCGCCGACAGCCGCACGGCCGCATTGATGATGCCGACCATGGAGTACGTCTGCGGAAAGTTGCCCCACATCTCGCCTGTGACCGGATGCGTGTCTTCCGAGAGCAGGCCGAGCGGGTTGCGCGCCGCCAGCATGGTCTCGAAGATCTGGCGCGCCTCGGCCTTGCGGCCGATCTTGGCCAGCGCGTCGATGCGCCAGAAGGTGCAGATGTTGAAGGCGGTCTCGGGCTTGCCGAAGTCGTCGGCCGCTTCGTAGCGGCGCATGTAGGGGCCGTCGCAGAGCGACTTTTCCATGGCGTCGACGGTGGAGATGAAGCGCGGGTCGCGCGCGTCGATCAGCCCCACCTCGACCATCAGCAGGATGCTGGCGTCGAGCTCATGGCCGCCGAAGCTTTCGGCAAAGGCCTGGCGCTCCTCGCACCACGACTTGGCCAGGATTTCCTCTTTCATGCGCGCGGCGTGGCCGTGCCAGTAGGCGGCGCGTTCGGGCAGCGCGAGCGCGCGTGCGATCTTGGCGAGCCGGTCGCAGGCGGCCCAGCTCATGAGCGCCGAGCTGGTGTGCACGCGGGCGCGCGTGCGCAGCTCCCACATGCCGGCGTCGGGCGTGCCGTAGACGCGGATGGCCTGTTCGCCTACGGCCTCGAGGTGCGGAAACTCGGCCACGCCCGCGCGGCTCAGCAGGCGGTGGTCATGAAAGGCCTGCGCCGCGCCGAGCACGATGTTGCCGTAGACGTCGTGCTGGAAGTGCTCCTGCGCCTGGTTGCCCACGCGCACCGGCCCCATGCCGCGGTAGCCCGCAAGGTTCTCGACCATCGACTCGGGCAGCTCGCGTTCCAGCCCGATGCCGTAGAGCGGCTGGATGTGCTCGCCGTGCGAGCCGATCACCACGTTGCCGAGCCAGCGCAGGTAGTCTTCCATGGTGCCCACCTCGCTCAGCGAGTTGAGCGCGCGCACCACGAAGAAGGCATCGCGCAGCCAGCAGTAGCGGTAGTCCCAGTTGCGCTGGCTGCCCGGCGCCTCGGGAATGCTCGTGGTCATGGCGGCGACGATGGCGCCGGTGTCTTCGTAGAGCGAGAGCTTGAGCGTGATGGCCGCGCGGATCACCGCGTCCTGGTATTCGAACGGAATCGCGAGCCGCTTGCTCCAGGTGCGCCAGTAGGCGATGGTTTCCTGCTCGAAGCTGCGCGCGGTGTCGGCAATGCCGTCGAGCAGGGTTTCGTCGACGCCGAACATGAAGTTGTATTCGCGCGAGAGCACGAAAGGCTGGCGCGAAAGGATGTGCGAGATCGATGCGTCGGTGTTGAGCCGCAGCGTCACGTCCGGCCCCACGTAGCGGATGTGGTTGCTGCCGCGCGTGACCTCCAGCGGCCCCGAGGCACCCCACTGGAAGCGCGGGTCGAGCGCCACCCGGACGCGCGGCGCGCCGGCGATCGGCCGCACGCGGCGCACCATCATCAGCGGGCGGAAGTAGCGCGAGCGGCTGTAGAAGCGCGGCGCGAAGTCGGTGATCTCGATGCCCTGGCCGGCGCTGTCGAACAGCTGCGTGCGCAGCACCGCGGTATTGGGCTCGTACCACTGCTTGCTGGAGGCGAAGTCCTCGATCTCGATGGCCCAGGCGCCGGCCTCCTCGCCGGGGTGCAGCAGGGCATTGAAGACCGGATCGCCGTCGAAGCGCGGCAGGCAGCACCACACGGCGCGCCCGCGTGCATCGATGAGTGCGCTGTAGGCGCAGTTGCCGATCACGCCGACGTTGAGCGAGGGCTCGGCCGGCGCCCCGAAGCCGCGCTGCGCGGCCGAAGTCGCAGCGCGCGGGTCGACCGGCGCCTGGTCGGCGGGCCCGGCCGCGCCGGAAAGGGAAATGCCCGCGCGGTCCTCGGGTGCCTTCGACAGTTGCAGCTCGCTCATCCATCGCTCCTCGGGGATTCGTCTTTCCTGCGGGCCGGCGCGGCCAGCTGGTCGCGCAGATGCACCAGCCATTCGTAGACCGCGCGCGGCGATTCGAGCCGGTGCAGCGCCAGGCTCGGGCCCGAGCCGACCTTGATGCCGATGCCGCCGCGCGGCTGCACGATCGCGAAGCCGCTCTCGTCGGTGGTGTCGTCGCCGGCAAAGACCGGCAGGCGCCCCGCGAATGGCGCCTCGTTCATGAAGGCCTCGATGGCAATGCCCTTGTTGACGCCCGTGGGCTTGATCTCGAACACGAACTTGCCGTGCAGCAGTTCGAGCTGCGGCCGGCCTGTGATGGCGCGCGACATGGCGTCGCGGCACACGGCCTCCAGCTGCGGTGCGAGCCGGTAGTGCAGCGCAATGGCCGCGTGCTTGCGCTCGACCAGCAGGCCCTCGTGCACCCGGGCCAGTTCGTTGGCGATGTCCAGGATGGGCACGAGGTCGGGTGCGTGCTGCTCCTGCATCCGGCCCTGCGAGTCGCGGCGCTGCACGCCGTGCTCCCCGGCGGCAGGCAGGCGCAGCGGCGCGAGGAAGCGGTCGATGACGTCGATCTGGCGGCCCGACACCACGGCCAGCGCACCACCGAGCTGGTCGCGCAGGTCTTCGAGCAGCGCCACCAGGGCGGAAGGAATCTCGATCGCCTCGGGGGTGGGTGCGAGGGCGACCAGGGTGCCGTCGAAGTCGAGAAAGAGGGCGGTATCTCGGCCCAACGGAGGTGGCAACTGGGAGGACATTGGCATCGGTGAAAACCATAACACGGGCCTGGCATCTCCCGTGTCGGCCAAAGTCGGACGTCTGCGGCGGGGCTTCAGCCCAGCGATGCCGCCACGGCCTCCACGCGTGCGCGGTGGATCGCCTCGCCGATCTGCGGCCCGGCGGCGCCGGATTGCTGCGCCGCGCGCGCCACGGCGTCGGTGGGCACGCCAGCCGCCGTGGCGAGCACCCCGAGCAGCCGCTCGCGCTGCGGATAGGGCCGGTCCTCGAAGCCGAGCCGTCCGCGGGCATCGCACTCGCAGGCCAGCAGCACCTCGGCAAAGCGCGCCGGCTTGCGAAACGCGTCGCAGCGCTCCAGCAGGCGCACCAGCGCCGCGGCCGCGAGTTCGCCGCTGCGATGGATGTTGCCGTGCTCGCGCGCCACCACCTCGGCGAGCTCGCGGATCTCGACCGGCACGCGCCAGCGGTCGCACACCGCGCGCAGCAGCTCGGCGCTGCGCTTCTCGTGGCCGATGTGGCGCGGCAGCAGCCCGGGCTCCGTCGTGCCCTTGCCGAGGTCGTGCATCAGGCAGGCGAAGCGCACCGGCAGCGAAGCCTGCAGCTTGGCGCTGGTGTCGATGACCATCATCAGGTGCACGCCGCTGTCCACTTCGGGGTGATGGGCCTCGGGCTGCGGCACGCCCCAGAGCCGGTCCACCTCGGGCAGCAGCACCGCCAGCGCCCCGCAGGCGCGCAGCACCTCGAACATGCGCGACGGGCGGGTTTCCATCAGCCCGCGCGAAAGCTCCTGCCAGACGCGCTCGGGCACCAGCGCATCGGCTTCGCCGGCTTCGACCATCTCGCGCATCAAGGCCATGGTTTCGGGCGCGACCGAGAAATCGTCCAAGCGCGCCGCAAAGCGCGCCACCCGCAGGATGCGCACCGGGTCTTCGCGAAAGGCGTCGGTGACGTGGCGCAGCAGCTTTTGCTGCAGGTCGCGCCGGCCATGAAAGGGGTCGGCGAGCCTGTCGGGGTCGGCCTCGAACCGGCCGTCGGCGTCCACGAACTCCGCGGGCAGCGCGATGGCGTTGACCGTGAGGTCGCGCCGCGCCAGGTCCTGTTCGAGGGTGACGTCGGGCGAGGCGTGCACGGTGAAGCCGCGGTAGCCGGGAGCGCTCTTGCGCTCGGTGCGGGCCAGCGCGTATTCCTCGCGGGTCTGCGGATGCAGGAACACCGGGAAGTCGCGCCCCACGGGCAGGTAGCCGCGCGCCGCCATTTCTTCCGGCGTGGCGCCCACCACCAGCCAGTCGTGATCCGACACCGGTCGCCCGAGCAGCCGGTCACGCAGTGCACCGCCGACGAGATAGGTTTTCATGCGCCCAGTGTAGGGATACTCCAGATGGAAAAAATAGAACGACCGTTCGAGAATTTTCCTGCAAATCGAACGATCGTTCGCCGATTTGCCAAAAAAGCAGCCACTGTCGCAGTGGAGGCCGTGCGCTGCAGATTTTTAAACCAAAAGGAGTAATCACGTCATGAAGAAAGCAATGCTTGCGCTGGCGGCAACGGGCGCGCTGGCGTCCGGCAGCGCGTGGGCCCAGAGCGCTGGAGACTGGGTGGTCGGCGCGGGGTGGCTTCATCTGGCCCCGCAGGATTCGAGCAAGCCGCTCACGCTGACGGCGCCGGTGCGCAGCGTGGTGGCCGGTTCGGGCGCGTCGGTCAGCGATTCGGACACGCTGGGCCTGAGCGCCGTCTATTTCGTCGACAGCCACTGGGCTGTCGAGGGCGTGTTCGGCGTTCCGCCGAAGTTCAAGCTCAACGGCACCGGCACGCTGGGCCGCGTGGGCGAACTGGGTGAAGCGCGCCAGTGGAGTCCCACCATTCTCGGCAAGTACTACTTCAACGAGGGCAATGCCGCCCTTCGCCCCTTCGTGGGCCTGGGGGCGACCTATGTCTGGTACAGCGACATCAAGCTGACACCGGAGCTTCAGGGTGCGCTGGGCAGCCAGCTGCGCCAGCGGCCGCTCTCCACCTCGACCACCGCCAAGCTCGACAGCTCGTTCGCGCCGGTGCTCAATGCCGGCGTGGCCTACCAGATCGACAAGCACTGGGGCGTGTCGCTCTCGGTCTCCTACATTGCGCTGAAGACCAAGGCCAGGCTCACGACCACCACGATCACCGGCCTGCCGGTCGCCACCAGCGAGGCCAGGCTCAAGCTGAACCCGATCGTGACCTACCTCTCGGCGACCTACCGCTTCTGAGGCGCCGGGACTCGAAGAGCCTCAGCGCGCCGTGCGGTAGGGCTCGTTGAACGCCACGAAGTCCTTCTCGGCCAGGGCATCGTCGATCCATGCCTTGACGCCAGGCAGCGCCTGCACGCGCTCGATGTAGGCGCTGATGGCCGGCGGCACCGGCAGGCCGTAGGTCTTGATGCGCGTGCCCACCGGCGCGAAGTAGCTGTCGGCAATGCTGAAGCCGCCGAACAGCAGCGGGCCGCCGTGGGCATCGAGCAGGCCGCTCCACATCTGCACGATGCGGTCGAGGTCGGCCTGCAGGACGGGGTTGTCCTTCAGGAGCCGTGCGCCGACGTCGGCCAACGACGCCTCGATGTTCATGGGGCAGAGGCTGCGCAGGTTGCCGAAGCCCGCATGCATCTCGGCGCAGATGCTGCGCGCGCGGGCCCGCTCGGCCGCGGCGCGGGGCCAGAGTTGCTTCTGCGGAAAGGTCTCGGCCAGGTATTCGGCAATGGCGAGCGTGTCCCACACCACCAGGTCGCCGTCGACCAGCGCCGGCACCTCGGCCACCGGATTGATCGCGCCCATGGTCTTCTTGAAGTGCGAGTCGGGCGCGAAGGAATCGAAGCGGACCTTCACCTCTTCGAACGGGATGCCGGCCTGCGTCATGAGCACCCAGGGCCGCATGGACCAGGACGAGTAGTTCTTGTTGCCGATGTAGAGCTTGCGCATGGTGTGATCCTGCGGTTGGGATGAGAGAGAGAGAAACTTTCGATGCTAGCGGGCCCGTGCCGGCGAATTGATGCCGAAATGCGGCCGAATTAATGCGTCGGGGCGCTGCTTGCTTCTTCTTCAGCGCGGCGGCGGCTGGTCGTCTTCAGGCGAGGCGATCACGCGCGGCGCTGCGCCGGTCTTGTCTTCCTCGATGCGCGGCGGCCCGACCATGCGCTCGACCAGGTCGACCAGGCGCGGCACCAGCGCGAGCACGGCCAGCGCCAGCAGTGCGCTCAGCACCGCGGTCACTTCGCGGCCGAGCCCGCAGGCCATGCCGATGGCGGCCGTCATCCACAGCCCGGCGGCGGTGGTGAGGCCCTGCACATGGTGCTCGTCCTTGCCCTGCTTGAGGATGGTGCCGGCGCAGAGAAAGCCCACCCCCGCCACCAGGCCCTGGATCACCCGGCTCATGTCGGCGGGCACGATGCCGGTCTGCTGCGGGATCAGCACGAACAGCGCCGAGCCGATGGCCACCAGCATGTGGGTGCGCACGCCGGCCGCCTTGCCCTGCTGCTCGCGCTCGAAGCCGAGCATGAACCCGATGGCCGCCGCAAGCATCAGCCGAACGACGATGCGCGTGAGCTGCGCGATGTCGCCCACGTCCGAGAATTCGGCCGCGACGGTGTCGAGCACCTGGCCGCCCCAACTCATGTCAGGGGAGGTCCTTGTTGGGCTCGGGCTCTGCCGCGTCTCGCGGGCCCACGCGGCCCAGGCGCTCCTTCAGCGACTGCGGGCGCCCGCTGATCAGCGCGGCGTAGTTGGTGGTGTTGGCGAGCACCTTCTTCACGTAGTCGCGTGTTTCGTTGAAGGGCACGTTCTCGGCCCAGATCGCCGCTTCCATCACCGGGCCGTTGCGCCAGCTGCGCGGCCGGCCGGGGCCGGCGTTGTAGGCGGCCGCGGCCAGCGCCATGGAGCCGTCGAAGTCGTCGAGTGCGAGCTTCAGGTAGTTGGTGCCGATGGTGATGTTGGTCTCGTGGTCGTTGATCTGCCCGGGCGTGAAGCCGGCCAGGCCGATCTTGCGCGCGGTCCAGCGCGCAGTGGCGGGCATGACCTGCATCAGGCCCGAGGCGCCGACGCCCGAACGCGCGTCCATGATGAAGCGGCTTTCCTGGCGGATCAGCCCGTAGACGTAGGCCGGGTCGAGCCCGATGTCCTGGCTCTTGCGCAGCACCGTGTCGTGGAAGGGCATGGGAAAGCGCTGCTCGACGTCGATCGTGCCCTTGGTGCGTTCGCTGGTGTTGATGCAGCGGTCCCACACCTCGCGTTGGCAGGCGAAGTCGGCCGCAGCCAGCAGCGCACGGTCGTCCATGCCGCCCTTGTCGTGCAGGTTGGTGGCGTAGTTCCATTCGCGCGTGCCCTCGGAGCGCAGGCCGATGGCGATGGCGTAGAGCGCGCGGTTGAGCGCGATGTTGCTGCGCGCGGCGTTCTTTTCCTCCGGCGTGAGCGGCGCGGGGCGCGTGGGCACCACGGTGCGCTGGCCGAGTTCCTCCAGCGCCAGCATCTCGTAGAAGCCGCGCGTGCCCGCAATGCTCTGGTAGAGCTCGCGCGCCTGCGCGCGGCGATCGTCGCCGCCCGCGACGCCGAGTGCGCGCGCTTTCCAGTAGACCCAGGTCGGTTCCAGCTGGGCGGTTTCGCTCATGGCGTTGATGGCGGGCGCCACCTCCTTCCACTGGCCGGTGCGCAGCGCGGCGCGCACGCGCCATCCGAGCATGTCGTCGGACAGGTCGCCGTTCTTCGTGACGTTGGCGAAGTAGCTGCCGGCCAGCGGCGAGAGCTTGCTGGCGGCCTGCCGGCCGATGGTGCCCCAGAGCCAGTTGCGCTCCTCGGCGGAAAGCATCGGGCCCCATTTGCTGTCGAGCTGGGTGGCGGCCTGCTCGGGGTCGGCCATGGCGATCTTGACGAGCGCCAGCACCACCAGCTCCTTGCGCGACTTGGCGGCCACGAAGGCGCGGCCGGCCAGGAACTTGGCCGCGCTGGCGTTGAGCTCTTCGAACAGCGGCAGCGCATCGGGCGCGGCAATGGTCACGGCGCCGCGCGCAGCCTGCGGGCGGTTGGCCTCCATGGCCAGGCGCGCCTTCTTCCAGGCGTCGTTGGGCGACATCAGGCGGGCCGCGACCAGGCGGTCGGCCGCGGTGAGGCAGCCGTCGTCCGAATCTTTCTGGGCGAACCAGTTGCGGCGCACCTCGTGGGCCTGGGCCTGCGTGGCGCTGCCGGAGCGCAGGGCCTCGACCAGGATCGCGTAGCAGCGCACCTGCGGATCGTCGCCCATGCGGAAGCCGTCCAGCGCGGAGGAAAAGCCGTCCCAGTCGCGGCGCTGGCCCAGCAGCAGCAGCCAGTCGTTGCGCAGCCGGTCTTCCTGGTAGGTGCCGGGATAGCGGGCGAAGAAGTCCTGCACCTCGTTCGGCGCGGCTTCCTGCAGGCGGGCCTTGAGTTCCCAGTAGGCGGCCCAGGGTTCGAGCGCGTGGCCGCGCGCCTGCGGCAGCAGGGCCGCGAGCCGGCCCTTGTCGCCGCGCTGGAACGCCTGCTTCATCTGCACCAGCACGTCGTCGTTGCTGTTGGCCTGTGCGGCGGCGGGCTGCTGCGAAAGCAGTGCGGCGGCGGCCAGAACGGCGGAAAAAACCAGCGCGGACGCTGCATTGCGCGGGCGATGGCGCATGGGTGCCAAAATGCTTGGGAACTGCATCGGGGGATTATGGACAAGTCAAAGGATGCCGACACCTCGGCGACCACGAGTTTTCTCAAGGATCAGGTGAGAAAAGCACTGATCGAGCAGCGTCTGGCGATGCCCGACCGGCTCGCCAAGGCCGACCTGCTGCAGCGGGTGATGCGGATCTGGCTGGTCGGCCGGCCCGACACCGTGATCGGCGCCTACTGGCCGATCAAGGGCGAGTTCGATCCGCTGCCCGCGCTGCACCGCTGGAAGGAAGACGGCGAACTGATCGACGAGCCGCAGCGCCGCCGCATCGGGTTGCCGGTGATGAACAAGGTCCACAAGACGCTGACCTTCCACGCCTGGTATCCGGGCTGCCAGATGGAGGAAGACGCCTATGGCATTCCCAAGCCGAAGGACACCGAGCTGATCGTGCCCACGCTGCTGTTCGTGCCCTGCGTGGGCTACAGCGCCGGCGGCTACCGGCTGGGCTACGGCGGCGGCTTCTACGACCGCACGCTGGCTGCGCTGGAGCCGCGCCCGTTCACGGTGGGGCTGGGCTTCACCAACGGTTTCCTCGAAGACTTCGAGCCCGAGGCGCACGACCTGCCGCTGGACGCGATCCTCAACGACAACGGCGTCGTCTGGCCAACTTCCTGAGTTCCCGGCTTTTCACTTCGTGTAATTCCACCCCCCGAGGGGGTGGCATGGCCCGCCTTGGGGCGGCCCGGCGGCGGCCACCTCTCGCTGGCGCAGCGTTCAGTCGATGTTGTCCACGGTGTCCGGGTCGGGCACCTCGCCGATGGTCTCGCGCGTGGTGACGGCCTGCACCTGCAGCCAGTCCCAGAAGGCCTTGATTTCGGGCCGCAGCGCATTGCGCGGCCCGGCGATGAGCCAGTAGCCCATCGGCGAATCCATGCGGTGCTGCGGCAGCACCTCCACCAGGTCGCCATTGGCCAGGCTTTCGGCGATGAGCGAACTGCGCGCCAGCGTCACCCCCTGCCCGGTGAGCGCGGCCTGCACCATCTGGTAGGCGTAGTTGAAGTAAAGCCACCGCTTGGGCTGCGCCCGTTCCAGGCCGTTGACCTCGAACCAGCGCCGCCAGGTCAGCCATTCGAGGTGGGTGCGGTGCGCGTCGCCGGCTTCGATCAGCGTGAAGCCGGTGATGTCGGCGGGTGTCCTGATGGGCGGGCTGCTCTTCAGGAGCCAGGGGCTCGCTACCGGCGTGAGGGTTTCGCCGAAGAGGCGCACGGCCGTGGCCGGCATGGCTTCGCGCGGGCCGTAGCGCAGCGCGATGTCGACGTCCGCCACCTCCAGGTCGACCGCCACGTCGCTGGCGTCGATGCGGATGTCGATCTCGGGGTTGTCGCGCTGGAAGGCCTCGAGCCGCGGGATCAGCCACATCGATGCGAAAGACGCAAAGGTGGTGAGCGACACGCTCTTGCGCCCCGCGCTCTGGCGGATCTGGCGCACGGCCATGTCGATGCGCGGCAGCGACTGCTGCACCGCGAGCAGCAGCTGCGCGCCCGCGCTCGTGAGCTCCACCGCCCGCGTGTGGCGCAGGAACAGCGCCACGCCCACTTCTTCCTCGAGCGACTGAATCTGGCGGCTCACGGCGGACTGGGTGAGCGCCATTTCTTCCGCGGCGGCGCGGAAATTGAGATGGCGCGCCACCGCCTCGAAGGCACGCAGGTGCCCCGCGGAGATGGGGCGGGAGCGCAGGTGGGTTTGCGAATGCTGCATGGATGAGGGCGTGGGCGGCGTCGGTCGATTGATGCGGATTCGGAATCAGTAGGCTACCTCGTTTTCATTGGACTGCCAACGCCGTGCAAACGATCATTCATTCCCGAACTGCGCCATTGCCTCTGTCTTGTCATCGCACTTCGGAGAACGCCCAAGGAGTTTCATCATGTCCACCGCCGTCTGCACCACCGAATCGCTCGTTTCCCTGCCGTCCTCGACCCGCACCGCTTCCGCCATTCCGCCGGCCGTGCGCCGCGGTGCCTGGCAGATTGCGCCCGGCGAGGCGATGAGCCTGAAGGCGCGGTCGGCCAGCGTGCTGCGCGTCAAGCAGGGCCGGGTCTGGGTCACGCCGGACGCCACGTCCGCCAGCCCCAGCGAAGACCTGGTGCTGGCCCCGGGCGAATCGCTGAACGTGGCCGCGGGCCAGCGCATCGTCATGGAAGCATGGGACGGCTACGGTGCCACCTACTCGTGGGACCAGGCCTGAGCGGTCATCCTTCCATGGACGCAAGGGCGGCTTCGGCCGCCTTTTTCGTGTGTGCCCAGCATGGGCGCGATCCTGGAGGTGCAAGTCCTCCCGCGAGCTGGCCACAGCGAGCGAAGCGAACCGCAACTGCGCGAGGGCGACCGAGCGTGGGGAGGAAGCGGGGAGCGAAACCGCGAGTCGAGGAACACGAACCTCATACGAGGCGCTGCCGAGCAGGGCGAGCGGGCATGAGACTGCGAAGCTCTTGTGGTCAAGGCGAGGTGGCGTAAATGGGGCGATTGTGCGGTGAAGGATCGCGTTCTTACCCGGGGAGATCTCGCCTCGTGCCTGAAAGGGCGACGGGCTTGCCCGGAGCGAGAAGTCAGCAGCGGCCGTAGTAGTCGGGTTCCCCGACGAAGGGCCAAACGAAAAGGACAGTGACGAGACATGCCGCTTGGAAGTGCAAGGCATCAGAAGTGCGCGCAAGCGCAGCGACCGACGCAAGGGCGCGGTGAAGCCTCGCCGGAGCGTGGGCGCGATGAAGCACGGCCGGCGCGGCATGACCACACGCACTGGGGGCCAGAGGACCTGATGGGGCAGGCACTGGCACAGCACAACATGGCGGCGGCGTGGAAACGCGTCAAGGCCAACAAGGGGAGCGCCGGCGTCGATGGACGCACGGTGCAGCAAACGGGGGAAGACCTGAAGACCCAATGGCCCGACATCCGGCGCGGCTTGCTCGACGGTACCTACCGGCCCAGTCCGGTACGCCGCGTGGGCATACCCAAGCCGGGTGGAGGGACACGGGAATTGGGGATTCCCACCGTGGTGGACAGGCTGATCCAGCAGGCCCTGTTGCAGGTGCTGCAACCGCTCATCGATCCGACCTTCAGCGAGCACAGCTACGGCTTTAGGCCGGGGCGCAGCGCGCATCAGGCGGTCCAAGCGGCCAGACGGTACGTGGAGCAAGGCAGGCGTGTGGTGGTGGACGTGGACCTGGAGAAATTCTTGGATCGGTCTCCATAATGCCCCTTGGTTCATGACGCCTCGTCGAATAAGGTGGGTTGATCGTCTAACACCTTGATGCGTAAGCCTTTTTGCCGTCCGCGGCAGACGAGCACGGCGTCGAGTTCGCCGCGTTGGACACGGTGCAACACGGTCTGGCGGGTGACGCCCAGGCGCTTGGTCGCTTCCTGCATCACGACGTAGCTCTCTGGGGCATCTTCGACCGCGTGAACCACGACATCCTGATGGATCGGCTGGGCAAGCGAATCGCCGACAAGGCGGTGCTGCGGCTGATCCGTCACTACCTGAACGCCGGCATCATGGCGCACGGGGTCATGCAGATGCGCGTGGAGGGGGCACGCCGCAAGGTGGGCCGCTGTCGCCGCTGCTGGCCAACGTGCTGCTCGACGAGGTGGACCGCGCGCTCGAACGCAGGGGGCACAAGTTCGTGCGCTATGCGGACGACTGCAATGTCTACGTCAAGAGCAAGCGTGCCGGGCAACGGGTGTTGGACGGGCTGCGGGCGTGCTATGCCAAGCTGTGGTTGAAGGTCAACGAGACCAAGACCGCTGTGGCGACGGCATGGGGGCGCAAGTTCCTGGGCTACTGCCTGTGGGCTGCGCCGCAAAAGCAGGTGAAACTGGCCGTGGCCGGGGAGGCGGTGCAACGCTACAAGCAGCGCATTCGCCAGATAACCCGGCGCCAGACGGGGCGCAGCATGAACCAGATCGCACAGGACCTGCAAGCGTTCCTGCCGGGGTGGAAGGCGTACTTCCAACTGGCACAGACGCCCTCGGTCTGGCGGCGACTGGACGAATGGTTGCGGCACCGCTTGCGAGCCATCCAGTTGAAGTTCTGGTGTCGGGGCCCGACCATGTACCGTGAACTGCGCGCCTTGGGTGCCAGTCGCGACGTGGCCGCCCGGATTGCGGCCAATGCTCGGCGCTGGTGGCACAACAGCGCGATGGCGCTGAACCGCGTGCTCACCATCGCGTACTTCGATGCGCTCGGAGTTCCCCGCCTATGCTGACCTCAACTTCTCGAACCGCCCGGTGCGGACCCGCATGCCGGGTGGTGTGGGAGGGGACCGGTCTTCGCTGACCGGCCCCTATCCCGATTTTCAGCCGTTGATGTCGAAACTGGGGCGCAGGGCCAGGAAATGCTTCAGGGCGGCTTCGCCGTCCAGCGCCCGGATGCCGGCCATGAGGTCGGGTCCTTCGCTTTCGGCCAGGCCCATGCCAAAGCCGCTGTAGCGGCGTGCCGCGAGCGGGCCCTGGTGGAAAACCTTGATGTCGGTGTGCCGGGGGTCCCGTTCGATGCGGCGCATCAGCGTTTCCACGGCTTCGTACGGGCCTTCGAGGTGCTGGCAGAAACGCATGCCATCGAAGACGAGCAGTCCGGTGATGCTGTACTGGGCATTGCGTGCGCGGGCCTGGGTCACGATCGAGCCCACGGTGGCCGGCGGCAGGTCCGGCGTGAGCAGGCTGCAATAGAAGACTTCGTGGAGAGCCTGTTTTTCTGTCATGCGTTCGGAAGTGAAAGGCGTGCGAAGTGTATGAATCTCCCGGGTCATGCGAAATGTCAAAAGACACAGGCCCGCGGCCTATAGTGGCGCGTGAAGTTCGAGGACCATGCACCCCCCGCGTCGCCCCCTCCGGGCGCCCATCCCTGCGAGGCCTGCGCGCTGCGCAGAATGGAAGCTTTCCTGCCGGTGTCGCCGGAAGAACTCAAGACCATCGAGTCCTTCAGAGCCGGTTCCCGCCGCGTTGCGGCCGGCGCCTCGATCATCGACGAGCACCGGCCGAGTTCCGAACTGTTCACGCTCTATGCGGGCTGGGCCTTTCGCTACAAGACGCTGAGCGACGGCCGGCGCCAGATCCTGAGTTTTCTGCTGCCCGGCGATTTCATCGGCCTGCAGGACGAGTTTGCCGACGGCCACACGCACGGCGTGGAGGCTGCAAGCGACACCACGCTCTGCGTGTTCCCGCGCGGCAGGCTCTGGGAGCTGTTCCATGCCCAGCCGAAGCTCGGCTACGACATCACCTGGCTTGCCGCGCGCGAGGAAAAGCTGGTGGACGACAACCTGGTGACCACGGGCCGCCGCAATGCGGCCGAGCGCGTGGCCATGCTGCTGATGCACCTGTACCGCCGTGCCCAGCGCGTGGGCATGGTGCGCGACGGCTGGGTCGAGTTTCCGTTCAACCAGCAGCACCTGGCCGATGCGCTGGGGCTGTCGCTGGTGCATACCAACAAGACGCTGCGCAGGCTGCAGAACCTGGGGCTCTACAAGCTCGACGGGGGCTGGCTGCGCATTCTCGAGCCTCGTGCGCTCGAAACGCTGGGGGATTATTTCGAGCGCCCGATGCGGCCGACACCGCTGATCTAGTACATTGACACGTAAATAACAAAACATGAATACACTCCATCTATCCCCGTTGGGGTTACGAAGGAGTGCTCATGCGCCAGACCGAACTGCATTTGACCGAGAAGGATCGGGCGATCATCGAGGAGATTCGACGCAAGGGAATCCATCATTCGCGCGAAGTGAACCGGGCGCATGCGCTGTGGTGCCTGGATCGCGGGATTCCCGAGGCGCAGATCATGGACGTTCTGGGGATCGGACGCACCGCGCTGTGGCGCACCCGGTCGGCATACCTGCAAGGGGGCGTCGATCTGGCCGTGTTCGACGTTGCACGCTCGGGTCGGCCGCGACAGTACGACACCGATGCCGAGGCGCGCGTGACGGCACTGGCATGCTCGGCTGCGCCCGAGGGTCGCCAGCGCTGGACGATCGTCGAACTCGAACGTGCCGCGCGCCAGGAATTGGGCCTTGGCAACGTCAGTCGGGAAACCGTCCGGCGCATGCTAAAAAAAACGATCTCAAGCCCTGGCGACGGCTGATGTGGTGCATCGGCACGCTCACCGAAGAGTACCGCTGCCGCATGTACAACCTGCTCAAGCTGTACGCCAAACCGATGTGCGGCGACGAGCCCGTGATCTGCATCGACGAGAAGAGTCTGCAACTCGTTGCTCATAGCCGAGAGCCGTTGCCCATGGCGCCGGGCGAGGCGGCCAAGCTGGACTACGAATACGTGCGCAAGGGCACGACCAATCTGTTCGTGGCAGTCGAGCCCAAGGCGGGACAGCGCGTCGTCTCGGTCACCGATCACCGGGGCAAGACAGACTTCGTCGGCTTCGTCCAGGCACTTCTCACCGACACTTATGCGACGGCACGCCGCGTTCACCTCGTGCTGGACAACCTGAACATTCACTTCAGGAAATGCTTCGACGATGTGTTGGGAGTGCGCGCGGCCAACACGCTGTTGCGCCGGGTGTGCTTTCACTACACGCCCAAGCACGCAAGTTGGCTCAACATGGCAGAAATCGAGATCGGCATCCTCACGCGCCAATGCCTGAACCGCCGCCTCCCCAGCCAGCAACTCCTGCGACGCGAAGTCGATGCCTGGCAAGCAGATCGAAACGCGCTGCGCCGAACCATCGAGTGGAAGTTCACTCGACAGGATGCAGATCACAAGCTCGGTCGTCATTACGTTTCGAAACTTACGTGTTGACGTACTAGTGGGGCGATGCCTTGGTGGCATTCAGCGCGCGGCCACCAGCTGCCGCAGGTCGTCCTGGTAGGCCTGCAGCCGGCGCACGGCCTGCTCCCGCTGGCCGGCGCCGGTGGTGTTGTGCAGGGCCGCCAGGTTGCGGCAGCCTTCCTGCAGCAGGGCTCGCTGGTGATCGCGCCAGGGTCCGGGCAGCGGCGCCGCGATGCGCATCACGTAGGCATGGATGGCCGCGCGCGCTTCGGCCGCCGGGGGGCTGGTGGCGTTGAAGCCGCGCAGCAGTTGCAGCGTCTCCAGCTGGCGCTGGCGGCGCTCCGCGTCGGCCAGCCGCGGGTCGAACACCGATTGCGCCACCTGCCGCCGCAGCAGGTCGCGCTGCTCCGGAGTCAGCCGGCCGTAGAAATCCTCGAGGCGGTCGAGGAAGCGGTCGTAGCGCTTTTCCTGCACATCGGCGGCGCTGCGGTCGAGCCATTCCTTGCGGTAGTCGGCATTGTTCTTGGCGTACTTGCGCTCGAGCTGCTGCAGCTGCGCCTCGGTCAGGCTCAATGCCAGCTCGGTGCCCGCCGGCTCTGCGCGCTCGGTCACCGCCAGCAGGCGCTCGCGGATCTGGTCCGCCATGCGGCAGGCCTGGGCCGCGGTTGCGTCGCGCGGTGCCAGGGCCTCTGCTTCCCGCAGCAGGGCGACCACCCGCGGCAGCTCGTTCTGCCGGTGCCAGTTCAGCAATTGCGCGAGCTCGTCGCGCACCTTGGGCGTTTGCGAGCCGTCGAAATCGAGGTAGGTGTCGAGCCACCAATAGCTCAGCTCGGGAAGGTTGTTGTAGGCCAGCCTGACCGCGCTGCAGGCCGCGAGCGCAGCGGCCACCAGCAGCACGCCGATAATCCGCGCCAAGTTGGCGCAACGCATTCGGGTACAAAGAAGCATGAATCAGATTCCGCAGGACAACCAGGGACCGGTCGACGTCGTCATCATGGCGGCCGGCAAGGGCACGCGCATGAAAAGCAGGCTGCCCAAAGTGTTGCACCGTTTGGCCGGGCGCGCATTGCTCGGGCACGTGACCGATACCGCCGCGCGCATCGGTGCGCGCCATGTGGTCGTCGTCACCGGTCACGGCGCGGCCGAGGTCGAGGCTGCCATGTCCGGCAGCGCCATCGGCGCCGCCTTGCAGTTCGCGCGGCAGGAGCCGCAGCTGGGCACCGGCCACGCGGTGCAGCAGGCGGTTCCGCTCCTGCCGGACGACGGCACGGTGCTGGTGTTGTCGGGCGACGTGCCGTTGATCGGCGAGGAGACGCTGCGCGCGCTGATTGCCGCCAGCGCGGGCCGGCGGCTGGCATTGCTGACCATCGAATTCGACGATCCCGCGGGCTACGGGCGCATCGTCCGCGCCGAAGGGCAGGCGGCGGGCGAAGTCATGGCCATCGTCGAGCAGAAGGATGCCACCGAGGCGCAGCGCGAAATCCGCGAGATCTACAGCGGCGTGATGGCCGTGCCCGCCGCCCGGCTCAAGGGCTGGCTCGCGCGGCTGGACAACCGCAACGCCCAGGGCGAGTACTACCTCACTGACATCGTCAAGCTTGCCGCGGCCGACGGCGTGCCCGTGGTCGCGCATGTCATCGCCGACGCGCTCCAGGTCGCCGGCATCAACAGCCCCGCGCAGCTGGCGGCGCTGGAGCGGGCCTGGCAGCTGCGGCAGGCCGATGCGCTGATGGCGCAAGGCGTGCGGCTTGCCGACCCGGCGCGCTTCGACCTGCGCGGCGCGCTGGCCTGCGAGGCCGACGTCGAGATCGACGTCAACTGCGTGTTCGAGGGCTCGGTGTTCCTGGGCGAAGGCGTGCGCATCGGCGCCAACTGCGTGATTGCCAATGCGCGCATCGAGGCGGGCGCGGTGATCCACCCGTTCACCCACATCGACGGCGAGAAGGCCGGCGTGACCGTGGGCGAAAGGTCGCTGGTCGGCCCCTTCGCGCGGCTGCGGCCCGGCGCGCAACTGGGCGCCGAGGTGCACATCGGCAACTTCGTCGAGGTCAAGAACTCGACCCTGGCCGAGGGCGCCAAGGCCAATCACCTGGCCTACCTGGGCGACGCCAGCGTGGGCCGGCGCGTCAACTACGGCGCGGGCAGCATCACGGCCAACTACGACGGCGCCAACAAGCACCGCACCGTCATCGAGGACGACGTGCACGTGGGCAGCAACTGCGTGCTCGTGGCGCCGGTCACCATTGGCGCGGGCGGCACCATCGGGGGCGGCTCGACCGTGAACAAGTCCACCGAGCCCGGCGCGCTCACCGTGGCACGCGGCAAGCAGGTCAGCTTTGCGAACTGGAAGCGCCCGCAGAAACAGCCGAAGGCCTGATCGAAGGGCGCCTGCGGCGCGTCAGGGCGTCAGCGGCACCCTGGGCTCGAACTTCGCGCGCTTCAGGCTGAAGAAGGCCTTGACGTTGCGCACGTTGGCGTCGGCCGTGAACAGGCGCTGGGTCAGCGCGCCGTAGTCCGGCATGTCGCGCGCCGCCACCACCAGAACGAAGTCCGGCCCCGGCGAGACGCGCCAGCATTGCTGCACGGCGTCGTCGGCGATCACGCGGGCTTCGAAGGCATCGAGGGCCGCGGCGTCCTGCCGGTCCAGCGAGATCTCGACCACCGCCTGCAAGCCGTGGCCCAGCACCGCGGCGAGCCGATCGGGCGAGAGCAGCGCGACCTGGCGCTCGATCAACCCCTCCTGCCGCAGGCGATGAACGCGGCGCAGGCAGGTGGGCGGCGAGATGCCCAGGTCGGCCGCCAGCCGCTGGTTGGTCTGCGAAGCGTCGCGCTGGAGCGCATCGAGCAGGCGAAGGTCTATTGCATCCAGAGAAATGGATTCCATATTCAATTGGATTATGGAATAAAAATCCACTTCTCTGAAGTGATGAAAGAAAAGTTCGAAATGAATGAAATTTCGAATGCATATTTTTTCAACTGCTTCCTACCATCGAGCCTCTTCTTCATTCAAAGGCAGCTCACCATGTGCGGCATCGTCGGCGCAGCGTCCCATCGCAACATCGTTCCGGTCCTGGTCCAGGGCCTCCAGAGGCTCGAATACCGCGGCTACGACTCCTGCGGCGTGGCGGTCCATGCGGGCGGGCTCACGCGGGCGCGCACCACGTCGCGCGTAGCGGACCTCGTCACACAGGTGCGCGAAGACCATGTCGAAGGCCTGACGGGCATCGCCCACACGCGCTGGGCCACGCACGGCGCGCCCGCCGTGCACAACGCCCACCCGCACTTCAGCCATGGCCCCGGCGCCGATGCGCAAGGCGCGCGGCCGGGCCGCATCGCGCTGGTGCACAACGGCATCATCGAGAACCACGAACCCCTGCGCGCGGCGCTCGAAGCCAAGGGCTACGTGTTCGAGAGCCAGACCGACACCGAGGTCATCGCCCACCTCGTCGACAGCCTCTACGACGGCGACCTGTTCGAGGCCGTGAAGGCCGCGGTGCTGCAATTGCACGGCGCCTATGCCATTGCCGTGATGTGCCGCGACGAGCCGCAGCGCGTGGTGGGCGCGCGCGCGGGCTCGCCGCTGATCCTGGGCGCGGGCAAGGAGGGCGGCGAGAACTTCCTGGCGAGCGACGCCATGGCGCTGGCCGGCGTGACCGACCAGATCGTCTACCTCGAAGAAGGCGACGTGGTCGACCTGCAGCCCGGCAAGTACTGGATCGTCGACCGCAACCACAAGCCCGTGCAGCGCCAGGTGCGCACCGTGCAGGCGCACAGCGGCGCGGCCGAGCTCGGCCCGTACCGTCACTACATGCAGAAGGAAATCTTCGAGCAGCCGCGCGCCATCGGCGACACGCTCGAGGGCGTGGCCGGCATCGTGCCCGAGCTGTTCGACGGCATCGGGCAGGACGGCGCCACCGGCGCGAGCGCGCACCGCGTGTTCAAGGACATCGACAAGATCCTCATCCTGGCCTGCGGCACCAGCTACTACAGCGGCTGCACCGCCAAGTACTGGCTCGAGAGCATCGCGAAGATCTCGACGCAGGTCGAGATCGCGAGCGAGTACCGCTACCGCGATTCGGTGCCCGATCCGAAGACGCTGGTGGTCACCATCAGCCAGTCGGGCGAAACGGCGGACACGCTGGCCGCCTTGAAGCACGCGCGGGAGCTCGGCATGGCGCAGACGCTGACCATCTGCAACGTGGCCACCAGCGCGATGGTGCGCGAATGCAAGCTGGCCTACATCACGCGAGCCGGGGTGGAAATTGGCGTGGCCTCGACCAAGGCCTTCACCACGCAGTTGGCCGGGTTGTTCCTGCTGACGCTCGCCATCGCGCAGACCAAGGGCCACTTGAGCGAGGCCGACGAGACGCGCTACCTGAAGGAGATGCGCCATCTGCCCGTCGCGCTGCAATCGGTGCTCGCGCTGGAACCGCAGATCATCGGCTGGGCCGAAGACTTCGCGCGCAAGGACAACGCGCTCTTTCTCGGCCGCGGGCTGCACTATCCGATCGCGCTCGAAGGCGCGCTCAAGCTCAAGGAAGTGACCTACATCCACGCCGAGGCCTATGCCGCCGGCGAACTCAAGCACGGCCCGCTCGCGCTGGTCACCAGCGAGATGCCGGTGGTGGCCGTGGCGCCGAACGACACCCTGCTCGAAAAGCTCAAGAGCAACCTGCAGGAAGTGCGCGCGCGCGGCGGCGTGCTCTACGTGCTGGCCGACGGCGACACAAAGATCAAGGGCAGCGAAGGCCTGCATGTGATCCGCATGCCCGAGCACTACGGCGCACTCTCGCCGCTGCTGCACGTGGTGCCGCTGCAATTGCTGGCCTACCACACGGCCTGCGCGCGGGGCACCGATGTCGACAAGCCGCGCAACCTGGCGAAGAGCGTGACGGTGGAGTGATCGAAGGGGGATTTCGCCGACAGTTGTTCTTTGCCATTAATGTCTGAGACAGCGCATTAAAGTCCGAGACACGGTATTTCGTCGCGCATCTGGACAAATCCATCTATACCCTGCCTACAGGAGCGGGGGCGAGACGATGGGCTTCGCCGCCTCGCCAAGGATTGCGCCACAGCTGGCGGCTCCATCTGGTTGTTCGAGGAATTGGATGCCACGGCCGGAGATGAGAAAACGTATCGTCCCCTGCGGGATTGCAGCGAGCGGTTTGCCGAGGCAGTCGTGGCGTGGCGAGAAGGGCGCGGAGCCTTGCCTGGCCTGAAGCCCGGCGAGCTTCTTCGGCTGTAGGCATCTCCCTGCGGGCGCACCGGACGCATATTGGCTATTTTTTGCCCATCCCCCGATGAAGTTAAATAAGGCTGAAGTAGCAATTTGGTCGTAACTCATTGGCGGCAGTTCGGTCGCGCCCTCGAGGCGACCGAGGCGCTTTCACTTTCGGGGGGCTGATGCGCTCGCACGCTCTTTCATCAATTGCCGGTGTCCCATTGTCCCTCGTGCAGTTCAGGTCGCTGGCGACCACCAGTTCTTTGGTTCTCATCGAATCCAGCCTTTGAGAGGTGCTTCCAAGAAAAACAGATTTCGAGTTCTCCATGGAACCAGTCGCAGCACTTTGCTCTTTAAACAGAGAGGCTGTAGCGCGAGTCATTTCGGGGATTGGATGCCCAACATGGGTGTGCATGTGCCCCCGCATTTCATCTGTCGTTACGTAACGGCATTCATCGCCTTCTCGTATTGCGCCTTCAATTCTTGAAAATTACCGCAAAAATAATTCTTATTTCTTCAAGTTGAGGCCTTCGCCGAGAAAAAACCGGTGGCACGAGTGTTGCGAATTGTTGGGAGATTGCGGATCAATTGTGAATTTTTCCTCTGTGAAAGCCGGAGGGGATTTTTACATTTCGCGGATTCCGTGACCGTTAACCAATTTCTCACAATCGCGCTGCCCCATGAAAACGCTTGTTTCCCTGCTGGCTGCTGCAGCCCTTCTGGCTGGATGCGCCACGAACACGCCCGAGCCTGCGCCGCAGGTTCGCCACGACGCCACCCGGTCGATCACGAAGATCGAACTCGTCTACAACGCGCAGGACCAGCTGTCCGTGATGGATGGCGGCGGCTCCGCCATCGTGGGCTGGGCCGGGGTTTTCGGACCTGTAGGCACGCTGGTGGCCCTTGGCGTCGAGGTCGGCACCCGGGTGACGATGGCCAGCCGCATCGAGCGGCGCAGCAAGGAGTTCACGGCCGCCGTGAAAAACAGCGGGGCGATGCCGCTCAACAGGCAATTCGCGGAGCAACTGGCGGCGCGCCTGCGGACCAGCGGCCGCGAAGTGAAGCTGACACCCGCTGCGCGCGTTGACGGCGAGCTCGCCCGGATGCAGGTACCTGGATTTCAGTCCACCCCCGGCTACAGCACATTGATCGTGCGGGTCACCACGACCTACGGAGCGCCCGACATGACATCGAGCTTCAGGCCCTTCGTGGCGATCGAGCAGTCGCTCCGGGACGAGCAGCAGGCCGTTCTCCACCAGACCACCCATACCTCCGACCTGGAGGAGCCGGCCTACCTGGCATACGACGGCCTGCTGCAGGACACGGCGAAGGCCCAGGACGGCCTGCGGCAAGGGCTTTTCCGGATCGTCCAGCCGGCCTATGCCGGCATGTTCGGTGAAGACGCGCCGTCCGGTCTGCTCGGCGTCGACTATCCTGAGCGGCGTGTTGCCTCACGAAGGAATGTTACCGGGCCGCTGGTTGTCGTTCGGCCTCCTTTTTAGTTCATTGGCTATTAGCTCCGGCGGCCGCCTGGCAAGCGACTTGGTTCTGGGTGCACAGGATTGTTCTTTGCCATGAATGTCCGAGACAGCGACCTCGGCCAGATCGTTCGCATCATCGCCGTCAACCGTCGCCCAGGCCGGCAAACCGCGCAGCGGAGGCAACGCGAAGTCTCAGCGCTGGAGCCAGCGCGCTGCGGCCTGTGTTCGGGTGTCCACCACCAGCTTGCTCAGGATGTTGGCCACATGCCGCTTGACCGTGTGCGGGCTGATGTCCAGGCCTCGGGCAATCTGCTTGTTGCTCTGGCCGCCAGCCAGCAGTGCCAGCACCTCGCGCTCGCGCTCGGACAACAGGTCTCCCAGGGCGTCACGCCGGACGGCTCCGTTTCCCCCGGTGTGCCATGCGTCCCAGCGGGCACGCAGCCACTCGGCCCGCCCGGCGTGGGCCTCGTCGGCGGTTCGTCGACTGGACGACAGCCACCGGTCCCACAGGCGTTCAAGACGCGGCGCCGGCTCCATGAGCAAGGGCCCCAGTGTGTCTGTCTCGACGGCTTCGGCGAGCACTTGCCCGAACCATTCGAGCGCACGGTGCTCGTCCCCCGCCTCCTGCATGGCATACGCCAGCGACAGCCGGGCGTCACCCAGGAACACCGGCAGACGCCGGTGCCGATGCAGATCGACCGCACGCGCCAGGCAGGACAGTGCCTGTGTCGGATCTCCGCGCAGCAGGGCGTATTGACCCTGCACCATGGCACTCGCCATGTCCAGCACGGGCCACTCGTGATCGCCGCGAGGCGCTCGCAGCCTGGGCATCAGGGCGCCGAGCGCCTCGGTATCCTGCGCCATCCAGTGCAGCCGGGCCTGCACATGCAAGTAGCTGCGCTGCCAGCCCAGACGCTGGCCCACGGCCTCGGGCGACGCCAGCGCCGCATGCGCCTGGCGCAATGCAGCCAGGGCCGCGGCATGCTCGCCCAGCGCGGCCCGGTGCAAGGCTGCCAGATGCTGTGTGCTCATGGCCAGCATCAGTGCGCCTGGCATCTGCGGCTGCAGGTGCTGCAACCGGCGCAGCACGGGTTCAACGGCGAGTCGGTCGCCCCGCCAGAACGAGAGCCACGCATCCAGTGCCGGCACCATGACCTCGCGCGGATCGTCGGGTTGGGGCGCACAAAGCGCCCGCAATTGCGCGATCGGGCGCTGGGTGCCAGGCAGGCCGACCAGGTGGCCATAGCCCATGTCGACCACGTTGGGGTAGCGGGTGGCCGGCGCCTGCGCCACATGTGCCGCCATGCGCGTCAGTGCCGGGCCGATCTGCTCGAGTTCGCCGTTGGCCAGCGACGACCAGGCCTGTAGTGAATCGAACGGCACCTGCAGCGCCGGCGGCAAGGCCTGGCCCCGGACTTCGTCCAGCACGGCCCGGGCGTTGGCGAGATCGCCCATGCCGTTGTGGCAAGCGCCCAGCATGCCCAGGGCGTCGAAGGCGGCCTCGTGCTCGCCAGCGGTGCGGTAGCGGTCGCAGGCCTGGCGAAAGCGGTCGCGCGCCAGCGGCCAGTTCCAGGCTGACCAGGCGCACAGGCCCTGCAAGTGGGCAACGGCCGGCCGGGCAGCGCGCACCTCGGGCGGCAACTGCGCCAGCCAGCGCTCGATCAGGGCCGTGCCGCCGGTGGGCAGCAGCGCCCGGGCGCTCACGTGCATGGCTGCCAGTGCCTCGTCCCAGCGGCCGGCCTGCAGCCAGTGGCCCACAGCGCGCTGCGCGTCCGGCTCCGCCTGGCCGGCACGCGCGTGCAAAGTCGGCACCCGTTCCGGCGCCTGGCGGTTCAGCTCGCTGCGCAGGAAGTCCAGGAAGAGGTCATGAAAGCGCAGCACCGGCAGGGTGTCGTCCAGCGCGCTGAGAAACAGGTGGCGGCGGTACAGCGCCTCCAGCACTGCCCGGCTGTCGGTGCGGCCCGTGACGGCCTCGCACATCGCGGGACTCAACTCGGACAGCACGGCACAGTCCAGCACGAACGCGCGCAGTTCGGGCGGCAGATCGGCCAGCACTTCGCTGGCAAAGAACTCGAACAGGTGGCGATGCGCGGTGATGCCGATGGCCATGGCACCGGGAGGCATGGGCCCAAGGGTGTCGCGCCCCGCACGCGCGCCCGCCAGCAACTGAAGGCCGGCGGCCCAGCCGCTGGTGCGCGCCAGCGCGGTGTTCAGCCAGTCGGCAGGGCAGTTGCCGAGGCCTCGCGCACTCAGCAAGGCCTGTGCGTCGTCGAGGCTGAACTGCAGATCCTGGGCCAGCACTTCGGCAAGTTGACCGCGCATCCGCCAGCGAGCCAGCGACAGCGCCGGCTCGGTGCGGGAACCGATGAGAACGCCAATCTCAGGAGGCAGCCGATCCAGCAGCAGATCCAGCAGGCGCAATGCCGCAGCCTCGGTGACCCGGTGCAGATCGTCGATCACCAGCCAGGCACGCTCTCCGGCATAGCTGCAAAGCGCGTTCTGCACCGGCACCAGGGCGGCGCGCGCGGCGGGCCCATCGTCATGCACCTGGCCCAACACGCTCTCTACATCGACCGGCCAGTCCAGCGGCCACTGCCGCAGGGCACTCAACAGCGCTGCCAGCAGGCGATTGGCATCGCTGTCGTCGCTGTCCAGCGTCACCCAGGCCACATGGCAGTCCGGGCGTTGCGCAAGCGTCTCGGCCAACTGGGCCAGCAAGGTGGTCTTGCCGAAACCCGCCGGTGCCTGCACCAGGGTGACCTGGCAATCCAGTGCCCCCGCCGCGGCACGCGCCAGCAGCGCAGCCCGCTCGACTGTGTCGCGACGCAGTCGGGGTGTGCGGAATTTCGTGGCCGGCAGGGCCGCTCGCGCGGGCCTGGCCGCTCGCGCGGGCCTGGCCGCCCGCGGTTCGGCGGCCGGGCCGGGCGAGGGTGCGGCACTCGGCGTGCACAGTGCCGGATCAGATGTCGCGACAGGGTCGATCGGCATGCCCGAAATTCTACGCACGGGGTTGTCGGCCGGTGCGCCAGGCGCGCGTAGCGTTCACGGCAGCCCCCTGACCGGCAAGGCGTCGTCGCTCGCCGGCGCCGAACCCACCACCGCTCGCAGGGCTGCCGCCTCGTCCCCCAGCCATTGCGAAAAACGACGCAAGCCCGGGTAGAGCGCACGGGCCGCCTCGGCTGGCCGGGCCGCGCAGTAGGCAGACTCGAAGTCGCGCTTGAACTGGAACATGTTGGCCAGTTCGGCCGCGCCGGGAAACGGCAGCCGGGCAAACTCCGCCGGCGGCAGGGCGACGTGGCACACGGGCTCGCCCAGCGTGTGGGACATGGCAGCCGCCATCTCGGCGCCGCTCAGCACATCGCCGGCCAGCCCGATGCGCTGGCCCACCACCGCCTTGCCGCGCGCAAACAACGCCGCTACACAGGCCCCGATGTCCTCGCCCGCAACGCCAGGGAGATGGGCGCTGCCGATGGGCAGCACCCACACCAACTGTCCCTGCGCGTCGCGCCGCGGGTGCAGCCCGGCGCGCACCAGGTTGTCCCAGTAGAACGACGTCAGCACGAAAGTGACCGGCAGGCCGGCGAAGCAGGCGTCGGCCTCGGCCTTCAGGTCCATATGGGGCACCTTGTAGCGGCCCATCAGCGTGGGCATGCGCGGATCGTCCAGGGCCATGAGGCGGCGGGTATCTTCCAATGTGGACCAGACGATGTGCTGCACCTTGGCGGCGGCCGCCGCACGGGCCAGGTGGGCCGCCTGGCGCAGGTCGCGCTCGGGATTGAAATGCTCCCAGAAGTTGGTGACGCCGAACACGCCGTGTGCCCCCTCCAGGGCCGGCGCCAGGCTGTCGGGCTGGTCCAGGTCGGCCGCCACCAGTTGAGCTCCCGCGCAGGCCAGGGCGCGAGCGGCGGCACTGCCGGGCTGGCGGGTGATCGCGCGAACGGCGAAGCGGCGGTGCGGGTCGCGCAGGAGCGCGCGCACCAGACCGCCGCCCTGGGTGCCCGTGGCGCCGAAAACGGCGATCACCGGCTGAGTGGCATGGATGGGCATGGGAAGTCCTTTCGGGGAAAGTGCAGGATCGTTGGGAGGTGAATCGGTTCGGCCGGCCTGGCATGCAAGCGCGCCGAACGCGAGGGCCGAGGCCGCCTCAGTGTCCGGAACTGCGCCGGCACCCGCATCGACCAAATGGGCCATGGACCACCGACGACGGCCCATGGCGCCAGTCCCCCCGCCGACCGGCCCGCATGGCCCATCGAACTGGTCCGTTTGGCCGATGTGGCGCCAGCCCGTGCCCGGAACACTGGCAGCCAGCCCCGGCCTGTTGCCGCGGCCCGACCAGGAGACCTGAGATGCCCCCCCGCTTTGACCTCTACACCCCCATCCACAAGGCGCTGCGCGCCGCGTTGTTCCACACCCAGGGCCAGTTGGGCCAGACGGACTGGTGCCGGCCGTCCGATCGCCAGGCGACGCTGGAGGACGCGCAGGCGCTGCTGCAACTGATGCGGGCCCACCTTGGCCACGAAAACGACTTCGTGCATCCCGCCATGGAGACCGCCCTGCCCGGCAGCAGCCGCGACGTGGCGGACGACCACCGCACCCACGCGCATGACATTGCCTCGCTGGAAGCGGACGTCTCCGCGCTGCGGGCCGCCCCCACCGAGCGCGCAGGCGCCCTGGGTCTGGCGCTGTACCGCCGCTTCTCGGCCTTTGTGGCCCACAACCTGACGCACATGCTGGTCGAGGAAGAGGCCCACAACGCATTGTTGTGGGCCAGCCTGGACGACACGGCATTGATCGCCCTGCATGACCGGCTGGTGGCCAGCATTCCGCCGCAGGACATGCTGGCCAGCCTGCGTTGGATGGCCAAGGGGCTGAGCGTGCCCGAACTGGCCGAACTGCTGAACGGGCTGCGCGACAACCCGCCGGTCTTCCAGACCGCGCTGGACGAGATGCGTCGCTGGCTCGATGCACCGCGCGAGGCGCGGCTTTGCGGCGCATTGGGCCTGGCGCCCGTTCACGATCTAATCCCCGCCTGACCGCACCCCCAGGACGCGCCCTGAATTACGGGGGCCGGATTAGAAGCAGATGCCGCGCGGCCCCTTGCATCAGGCGGCACATGCGGCCGTCTGCGTCTGTGGGCTGCCAGGTCCATTGGGGCATTTCCGATGCGAACCAGGCGCCGCGCTGGCCTGCGCCGGATGCGCTCTCCAGTGCGGTGCCACGCTTGCCGAGGATGCGGGCCAGTGCATTGAGGACGGGTTGCAGCGATAGCGGACTGTCGTTGGCCGGAGCTAGACTTCCGGGTTCGGCCGATTGTGTTGAAAAACTCGCCTTGAATCTTCCCCGCACTGGCGATCACAGATCACACAGGATTCGCAATTGAATTGGCGATGCGAGAGCACGTGGCAAGCCGTCAGTCTCACCTCACGCTGTCTTCATTGCCGCATCTGCTTCAGATGGCATCAACCACTTCGCCATTCGCCTGAGGTTCTGGGCCGTGGCAGCCATCAAGAACTCGTCCTGCGCACCACTGAGCCCGCGAAGCCGCAGGCGATCCAGCTTCATGATGCGCCTGAGGTGCGCGAGCAGCATTTCCACCTTCTTGCGCTCCCTGCGCGACTGCCTGTACTGCGGCGTCTGCGCGATGGACCGTGCCACCTCACGGGCACCCTCATGGATGCTGCGGGCGATCTTTCGGAACGGCGTGCTCGGGCAGCAGCGATCCTTCATCCCACAGGCGACGCAGTCTGCCTGGCTCGCCCGACAGATAACGGTGTCGGCCTTGGTGATGCGAGTGCGCGGCGCCGTGAACTGCCGCCGGTCGTTGCGCAACGCACGGCCTTCAGGACAAACATATTCATTGCGCTCGGGCTGCCACTGGAACTCGCCGATCGACAGACTTCCGTCCTTGCGGACCGTCTTGTCCCACACGGGGACGTGAGGCTCGATCTGCTTGTCTTCGACCATCCAGCCCAGCAGTGGGGCGGTGCCGTACGCGGTGTCACCCACGAGCCGCCGCGGCCTGATGTCGAAGCGCTTCTCGACACGGTCAATCATCGTCCGGGTGGAGTCGACCTCCGGCGTGCGGTGCGCCGGCGTGGCCTCCACGTCCATGATGATTCCCGCCGACAGATCGATCAGGTAGTTGGTTGAGTAAGCGTAGAACGCCGGACACCTGGTGCTGCGGTCCACTGCGCAGCCGGGTCGGTCGGGGAGATGTTGCGCGATGCAGCCGCTGTGTCGGGCACCTCTTCAAGTGCATTCTCGGCCACCGGATTGGTGGCATCGAGTGCGTCAAGATACTCGCGCACGGCGCGGTTGCACTGGGTGCCCTGGCGCCATTGGGCGACATCGGAAGCTGGAACGTTGCGCGCACGGTTGGCATCGGCCTTGATGATGCTGGCATCGACGGCGAATCCCTCGCCTTGAACCAGGCCTTCGGTCATGCAACGGCGCAGCACTGTCTCGACGACGAAGCGCAATGCATCGCTCTGGCGGAAGCGGCCGTGGCGGTTCTTGGAGAAGGTCGAGTGATCGGGCACTGTGTCCTCGAGGCCGAGGCGACAGAACCAACGACAGGCCAGATTGAGATGGACTTCCTCGCACAGCCGGCGCTCAGAGCGGATGCCCAGGCAGTAGCCGATGACGAGCATGCGGATCATGAGTTCGGGATCGATCGAGGGCCGGCCGGTGTGGCTGTAGAACGGCGCCAGATGTTGGCGCAATTCGCCGAGATCGAGGAAGCGGTCAACGCCTCGCGGCAGGTGATCGCGCGGGACCTGGTCTTCGAGATCGAATGCGTAGAACAGCTGATCTTGAACGGTGCTCCGACCCATCATGATGCGTACCTCCATCGATGATCAAGGGCATGCAAACTGCGAGCCAGCTCCTAGAATTCGGGGGAGTTTTTCAACACAATCGACAAGAACCAGACATTCGACAGGCCGTTCACTACGTACTCGTCACATGCACGAAACCGCTTCCCACGGCCGATGGCTTTCAAAGCCCTACGAGGTGTCAATGGCATTCGACACGACCTCAGCCGGGATGCCGTGCATTTGGGTAACGAACGACTCCAGGTGCTGTCGAAACGCCTTCGCCGCGGGCGAGAGTTCGGTGTCTGAACGCGAATAAATGCCAAGCTTGCGCTTCACGGTCGGCCGCACAAGCAGGCGTGCATGCACCTTCACTCGTGGCGAAACCTGACGAACGTTGACCGGCAGTGCCGCCACCCCGAGACCGGCCGCGACCATGCTGATGATGGTGGACGAAAAGGACGCTTCGTACTTTGGCACCGCTGTCACACCCGCAGTAGCGAAGGCTTGATCGGCGAGGTGTCTGGACGGGCTGGCGGCTGTCAGCGCGATCAGTGGGTGTTGTGACAGCTCCTTCCAGCTCACGGTACCGCGCGCGACGAGCGGGTGCTCGTCGGGCATCAGAGCCATCAGGTGATCTTCGTAGAGCACGCTTTCATCCAATCCGGTGTCGTCCTCCAACAGCGTGCCGACCCCAAGATCGACCTCGCCACGCCTGACTTGATCACGGATTTCCTCCTCGAATCCGTCCTTCACAGCGCAATGGATGCCCGGATAAGCACGCACAAAGTCGCTAACCGCCCACGGCAGGAGCGTGGCAGCTGGAACGACCGATGCCGCCACTGTGACGCGACCGCGCTGGATAGTGGCCAAGGAGCGCGTCGCAGCGATGGCTGCCTCCAGGTCACTCAGGGACTTGCGAGCCAGAGGCAAGAACTCACTGCCGGCGTCGGTAAGGCGCACTTGGCGGGTGCTGCGGGAAAACACCTTCAACTCAAGCTGGTTCTCCAGTTCACGGACCAGCATCGACAGCCCCGACGCCGAGACGTGCATGCGCTCGGCAGCCCGCACAAAGGAGGCGGTGTCTGCCACTGCAATGAAGGCACGCAGCTGCCTGAGAGTGATATTCATATGTTCTGATGAATAGCTCAAATAAATGAAATTGTCTTAGCAACGTCGCGGTGCTGCAATCGACGTATCCACCCACAAAAGCCAAAGCGCCGGTGGTCCGATCAGCACGTCTTTCAGGAGCAACCATGATTGTTCTCTCCCAAGGCCTTCAGGCACCCTCAGCAGACCAGCAGCAAGCAGCATCTCCCGCCAGCTCCCGGCGCGTGGCCGCTGCAAGCCTCGTCGGCACCACCCTGGAGTTCTACGATCACTTCATCTTCGGAACCGCGGCGGCGCTGATATTTCCGAAGCTCTTCTTTTCCCAGTCCGATCCGTTTGTCGCCACCATCCTGTCGCTCCTGTCTTACGGCATCGCCTTTGCCGCGCGACCCTTCGGAGCGGCGCTGTTCGGCTCGATGGGCGACAAGCTCGGGCGGCGCTTCGTGCTTGTCTCGACGCTGCTCATCATGGGCCTGTCCACCTTCCTCATCGGGCTGCTGCCGACGTACGGGCAGGTCGGACTGCTCGCGCCGGTGCTCCTGGCGCTGCTTCGATTTGCCCAAGGCCTGGCGCTCGGCGGGGAGTGGGGCGGCGCAGCGCTGATGGTCAATGAATTCGATACGACCGGGCGTCGCCGCGGCTTCTACGGCAGCCTGGTTCAGGTGGCGAGTCCGATCGGTGTGCTGCTCGCCAACGCAATGTTCGGTTTCATGAACGTCATCACCGACGATGCAGAGTTCATGGCGTGGGGATGGCGCATCCCCTTCCTCGCAAGCATCCTGCTGGTTGGCGTCGGCTACTACATTCGCCGCAGCGTGTCCGAGTCTCCGGTCTTCCAGAGTCTCGAGAAGACCTTGCACAAGGCCGAGGCACCGCTGCTCGAAACGCTGCGCAATCACTGGAGGCAGGTTCTGCTCGCCATCGGCGTGCGGGCCGGCGAAGGCATCATCTGGTACGTCTTTTCTCTGCTGCTGCTGGTCTATGTGCCTACCCGGCTCGGCCTGCCACGCCAAGTCGCCCTGAATGCTGTGCTGCTGGGTGCTGCGGTCGGCGTTCTTGCGATACCACTGTTCGGCGCCCTGTCGGATCGCATCGGGCGCAAGACGCTGCTGCTCATCGGTGTCGCGGCCTCGATCATCTGGTCCTTCGCCTACTTTCCTCTGCTTGAGACCCGCGATCCGATGCTCGTCATCATCGCCTCCATGATCGGCATGGTGTGCCAGGCGGCACTGTGGGCGCCGTTGGCAGCGTTCATTCCAGAGATGTTCGAGCCAAAGATCCGGTGCACCGGGGCATCGCTCGGGTTCCAGCTCGCGGGCGTCTTCGGCGGTGCACTGGCGCCTGCCGTGTGCGTGTGGCTGCTCGATCGTTTCAACAATCCGCTGTACATCTCGGCGTACTGCACGGTCGGCCTTGCGGTGATTGCGCTGTGCGTCATCAAGGCGAGACCGCAGCAATGAATGCCCCGGCAAGAGACTTCGTCGGCTACGGCCGCACGCGGCCCGCCTTCGAATGGCCTGGAGGGCGGCGGATCGCCGTCAGCGTCGTCGTCAACTACGAGGAAGGCGGCGAGAGCTGCGTCCTGGACGGCGACGCCCATTCGGAGGAGCTCAACAGTGACGTGGCCGGCGCCGTGCCCCGCGCGGGGCGCCGCAATCTGGTCGTCGAGTCGCACTACGAGTACGGCAGCCGGGTCGGCCATTGGCGCATTCTCGATCTGCTGCAGGAATGCGCCATCCCGGCCACCTACTTCGCAGTGTCGAGCGCACTGGAGAAGCACCCGGAGGCCGCGCGCTCGATCGTCGCGGCAGGGCACGAGGTGGTATCGCACGGCGCTCGCTGGATCGACTACAACCGCGTCGATGAATCTACCGAGCGTGAGCACATGATCCGATCGCTCGAAGTGCTGGAACGCCTGTGCGGACAACGTCCGGTGGGCTGGTACACGGGCCGGGTCAGTCCCAACACGCGCGCGCTTGCGGTTGAGCAAGGTATGCAGTACGACAGCGATGGCTACAACGACGATCTGCCGTACTGGACCGATGTCGGCGGCCGGCAGCACCTCGTGTTGCCGTACAGCTTCGACTGCAACGACATGCGATTCGCTTCGGCACCCGGCTTCAACACCCCGGATGACTTTGCAGATCACCTGCGGCGCACGCTCGCGTGCCTGCGCCGAGAGGGCAATCGCCAATCGACCATGATGTCGATCGGCCTGCACCTGCGGCTCGCAGGTCGACCCGGTCGCGCAGAGGCTCTGCGCGAATTTCTCATGTCGGCGCGGCAGTTTCCCGACGTCTGGTTCTGCCGGCGCGGCGATATTGCGGATTTTTGGCGAAACAAGTTCCCGGCGGCACGATGAGAACGCTTTTCTTGAACCCGAACTCGAGTGCAGAAATCACATCGACGCTGCGGCGTCACGTCGAGCGATGTGGGTGGCCGGCCGACCGATGGGAGATATTGAAGGTCGATGACGCGCCCCGGATCATCGGATCCGTCTCGCAGAACGCTGAAGCCGAGGCCGCGGTGGAACGGGCACTGCCGGTGCTAAGCCGAGGATTCGACCGGGTGGTCATGATGTCATCGCTCGACACGGGCTACCACATCGCGCGCCAGCGGTTAGGCGACGAGGCATACGGCTTTACGCGCAGCGTGTTCTCGCAGCATCGCAGGCTTGGCCGGCAATTGCAGATCATCACCTTTGACAAGTCGATGACCTCTCTTTACGAAAGCGCCATTGATGCTACCGGACATCGCATGGTTGTTGCCGGCTGGACGGTTGTCGATCTCGAGCCGGCCGCCATCGCGGCGCAGCCCAGCCTGGCACTCGAGAAATTGCGCACCGTATGTCGGGACCTGGCCAGTACGTCGATTCATCCGATCTTTGTCGTGGGAGCGGTCGGCCTCGCGCTGACGGAAGAACTGCGACGGGTCGGTATGACAGGGCTCGTCGATCCGGTGTCCGACCTGCTTGCCTGGCTCGGCAGCCCTTAGGTTTCACAACGGGACGGCCGAGGGCCCGGACAGGCGATCGAGTAGGCAGATAGAGGCAGCCCAAATGGCGGTTTCACTAAGGCCGCTTTGGAGAAATTCGAACGTCGGCTCCGGGCCCGATTGCGACGGTCAAAGCGTCCCGACTTGAGGATCGAAACCAGTCCGAAGCGGGCACACAGCCGAACAAAAGCTCGAGGGGTGCAGCATGAACTCAGCGCCCCTCGTCCTCCCAGTCCACCCAATCCACCTTATGGGTCTCGAGATATCGCCTGACGGCGGCACCGAGGGTCGGAAAGAACGCCGCTTCCCCAAGCCGCTCGAAAAGCCCGAACCGCTTCAACTTGTCCTTGACGGGGTCCTTCATCTCGGCAAAGCCCACCTGAATGCCGGCCGCGTGCAGGGTTTCGATCAGCTCGGCCAGCATGTCGGCGGAGGTCACGTCCACGCTGGTGATCGGTTCCGCCGCAACGACCAGCCAGTGCACTGGCGTAGGCGACGAAGCCATGGCGTCGAGGGCCCGGTCGTGGAACAGCTCGGCGTTGGCGAAGAACAGCGGCGCATCCCAGCGAAACAGGACCAGGCCGGGGATGAGACGCGCGTCGGGATAGCGCGTGATGTCGTGGTAGCCCTTGACGCCGTCGGCGCGTCCCAGAACCGCGGAATAGGGACGCCAGGCATCCCACAGGAATTCGATGACCGCAATCACGATCGCCAGGCCGATGCCCTCGATCGCGCCCAGCACGGTCACGCCAACGGTACAGGCAGCCGACAGCCAGAACTCCCAGCGCTGGATGCGATAGATTCGTCGCAAGTCGGCGACCTCGATCAGGCCGATGGCCGATGCGATCACGACCGCAGCCAGTGCGCTGGCGGGCAAGTTCTTCAGCAGGTCCGACGCCACGACCAGCAACAGGGCAACGGCAAGCGCGCCGAGGACTCCGGTCAGCTGGGTTCTGGCGCCTGCGGCCTCGGCCACGGGTGTGCGTGACGAACTGCTGCTGACAGGAAAGCCCTGAAAAAGCCCGGCCGCCAGGTTGGCGGCGCCGAGCGCCACCATCTCCCGGTTCGGGTCGACAGAGGTGCGCGTCCGTGCCGCATAGACACGGGAGAGCACGCTGGTGTCGGCGAACGAGATCAGAGCGACGACGCAACCGCCGATCAAAACGGGAACGATGTCGGCGCTGGTGATCCACGGGATGGCGAACGCAGGCAGGCCTTGTGGGAGGGCGCCGAGGACCGACACCCCGGCGCGTGCCGCAAGGTCCAGCACGGCAACGACGACGGTCGCTGCCACCACGGCGATCAGGATGCCCGGCAAGCGCTTGCGGCCCTTGAGCAGCAGGATGACCGCCAGGGTGCCTGCGCCGACCATGAACGCGGTCCAGTTGGTCTTTCCATCCATCACCGCTGTAGCGATGGCCTTCAGGTTTCCCAGCGGTCCGTCACTCTCGATCGAAAAGCCGAAAAGCTTGGGCAGCTGGCTGATCAATACCGTCAGCGCGATGCCGTTCATGTAGCCGTAGCGAATCGGCTTGGAAAGAAGCTCGGTGACGAAGCCCAGGCGCGCGACGCCGGCGAGGATGCACACCGCCCCCGACACGATCGCCATCATGCCCGCAAGGGCAACCGCGCGATGCGGGTCGCCGCCGGACAGTGGAAGGACGACGGCCAGAATGACGGCAGCCAACGAGGAATCCGGGCCCAGCACCAGGATCCGACTGGGTCCGAACACGGCGTACGCGAGCAGCGCAACGATGGTCGCGTAGAGGCCATAGATGCCGGGTACGCCGGACGCCTGCGCGTAGGCGATGCCGACGGGCACCAGCATCGTGGTCAGCACCAGTCCGGCAACGATGTCGTGCCGCAGCCAGGCCACCTGGTAACCGCGCAGCGCACGGAGTCCCGGCAGCCATCGGCTCCACCCGGTCTGATCGGCGGCCTTCGACCGCGGCGCGATCCGGCCCGGTTCCGGCAGGGGGGACGAAGGATCCGATTTGCTCATGAGCCGCTGGCTACCTGGTTGACAGTGCAGATGCGCGCAAGGAAATGCAAGGGGGAAGATGCGGGTGGGTAGACAGTGCTTTTCATGGCGCAGACAAGACCTCCTGCTTTCCAGCCCTTGACCGGCATCCGTGAGCCGTCGGCGATCCAGCAATTGCCGGACGGGCATTTTCTTGTGGTTGAGGACGAAAGCGCCGCCCCTTCAGTTTGGTCGTGATCGGCGCCGACGGAAGCGTCCACAGTACCGAACTCACTGCTGGACTGTTTCAGATCTTCAGCGACTGCTGGAAACTGGATGATCTCGAAGGACTTGCCTTGGATCGGGCAGGCTTCGTCCATGCCATCACATCGCATTCTCGAGACGACGACGACGACGACGACGACGACGGCGACGAGGGGAGCCGGGTTGCGGACCCCCAAGTCGTCGACGGATTGAAGCGCGCCCTGACGGCGAAGCATCCTGAACGGGCCTCGGCAGCCAGGATCCGGGATGTCAAAACCGGCGGGGGACTCAATATCGAAGCGTTGGAGATCAGCCCCCGCGCTCAGTCCCACACAGGAAGATCCTGCAAGGCATTGTTGGGATGACCCACGATGTCGACGCCAGTGATGCCGGCTCCGCCCGGCAAGAGCTGGACGTCGCAAACGACCTCCCAGGCATGGCTTTCGGTGCGTCGCGCAAGGCACACTTCCTCGCCGGCGGCAATGAGATCGGCGCATTCGCCAACGCTGATTCGTCGTACCGTGCCCAGGGCAAATTCCGTCGAACCGAACTCCTTCTCCACAACTGGATGAATGGCGACGAGATCCATCTTTTCGTCTTTGAAGTGAACAGCGGTAATTGCATGCTGGGCCATCTTCGAACTCCATTCGTGGCGAGCCCCGATATGGCTGCGGCGGCTGCCAGCGCCGGTGGGCTCGATCATCGACTGTACGCCTGCTCCCGCTTGCGCGCACTCGGCAGGTGAATCCGCTCAGGCGGTGGGCTGGTCGTCGCCGGGAAGCAGCAGCCTCGTTGCGATGCCGTAGAGCGCAAGCATGCCCAGCACGTGCCCGATGGCGACGCCTGGTTCACCTGATTCGATTCGGGCGACCGTCTGGACATGGACGCCCAGCCGGGCTGCGGCTGCGGCCTGGCCTTCACCGGCATGGGTGCGTGCCAGCTTGGCCTGCGCACCCATGTGCTTGATCGCCTGGAGGGCGCCACTGTCGATGTCCGCCGAGATGCGTTTGCCTTGGGCCATCAGGATATTGTCGCTGCACAATCTGCGCCATGCCTCGAACCTTGCCTGACCCTGGGCCCACGCCATACTGGCTCTACCTCCTGGAATGCGAAGGCGGCGTGTATTACACGGGAATCGCGCTCGACGTGGAGCAGCGCTTCTTCCAGCATGTGTTCGGACTGGGCGCCAAATTCACGCGCGCGCGTCCTCCGCTGCGTGTGCTTGCGGCCCGCGCATACCCCGACAAGGGAACTGCGCTGCGGGCGGAAATCAGGGTCAAGGCACTGCCTCGCGCGCGGAAGCTTGCCTTCTTCGAAGCCATGGCCTGATGCGTCGCATCCAGAAAACAATGCGCGATTGACCGACTGCGCTCCCGCCTGAAATTCGCTAGGCTTTGCTGGCGAGCGATCCCATCGAGCGCGGAGACAACGCGATGAGCCAGGGCGCATCTCTTCGTCTGCATGTGCCGGAGCCCACCGGGCGGCCGGGGCATGAAACCGACTTTTCCTACCTCCACCTGTCGCGTGCCGGCGAGGTGCGAAAACCGCCGATCGACGCATCGCCCGCCGACACCAGCGATCTGGCCTACACGCTGGTGCGCGTACTCGACGACGAAGGCCGCGCCGTCGGCCCGTGGGTGCCGCAGGCCGACCCCGAACTGCTGCGCCGCGGCCTGCGTGCGATGATGAAGACGCGGGCCTTCGACGCCCGCATGCTGATCGCGCAGCGGCAGAAGAAGATCTCGTTCTACATCCAGTGCCTCGGCGAGGAGGCCGTCGCCACCGGTCACGCGCTGGCGCTGCAGCAGGGCGACATGTGCTTTCCCACCTACCGCCAGCAGGGCCTGCTGCTGGCGCGCGACGACGTGACGATGGTGGAGATGATCTGCGAGCTGATGTCCAACGAGCGCGACCCGCTCAAGGGGCGGCAGCTGCCGGTGTGCTATTCGATGAAGCGGGCCGGCTTCTTCTCGATCTCGGGCAACCTGGCCACGCAGTTCATCCAGGCCGTGGGCTGGGGCATGGCCTCGGCGATCAAGGGCGACACGCGCATCGCCTCGGGATGGATCGGCGACGGCGCCACCGCCGAGTCCGACTTCCACACGGCGCTGACTTTCGCCCACGTGTATCGCGCGCCGGTGATCCTCAATGTGGTCAACAACCAGTGGGCAATCTCGACCTTCCAGGCCATTGCCGGCGGCGAGGCCACCACCTTCGCGGCGCGCGGCGTGGGGTGCGGCATCGCGTCGCTGCGTGTCGACGGCAACGACTTTCTCGCCGTGCTGGCGGCCTCGCGCTGGGCTGCGGAGCGCGCCCGCAGCAACCTGGGGCCGACGCTGATCGAATGGGTCACCTACCGCGCGGGTGCGCATTCGACCTCCGACGATCCCTCGCGCTACCGTCCGGCCGACGACTGGGCGCATTTCCCGCTGGGCGATCCGATCCCGCGCCTGGCGCAGCACCTGACGGCCATCGGCGCCTGGTCGCAGCAAGAGCACGACCAGACGCAGGCAGACTTGGAAGCGCAGGTGAATGCGGCGCTGAAGGAAGCCGAGCGCTTCGGCTCCATGGCCGACGGCCACGTTGCCGGCGCCGCGACCATGTTCGAGGACGTCTACAAGGACATGCCCGAGCACTTGAAGCGGCAGCGCGAACAGCTGTCGTCGGAGGGATGACGGCCATGGCCTCGATGACCATGATCCAGGCCCTGCGCTCCGCCATGGACGTGATGCTCGAGCGTGACGACAACGTGATCATCTACGGCCAGGACGTGGGCTACTTCGGCGGCGTGTTCCGCTGCACCGAAGGCCTGCAGGCCAAGTACGGCCGCTCGCGCGTGTTCGACGCGCCGATCAACGAGGGCGGCATCGTCGGCTCGGCCATCGGCATGGGTGCCTACGGCCTGCGCCCGGTGGTGGAGGTGCAGTTTGCCGACTACGTCTATCCGGCCTATGACCAGATCGTGTCCGAGGCGGCGCGCCTGCGCTATCGCTCGGCGGGCGATTTCACCGCGCCGATCACCATCCGCATGCCCTGCGGCGGCGGCATCTACGGCGGCCAGACGCACAGCCAGAGCCCCGAAGCGCTGTTCACGCACGTCTGCGGGCTGCGCACGGTGATGCCCTCGAATCCGCGCGATGCCAAGGGCCTGCTGATCGCCTCGATCGAGAACGACGACCCCGTCATCTTTCTCGAGCCCAAGCGGCTGTACAACGGCCCCTTCGACGGCCACCACGACCGGCCGCTGGTGTCCTGGTCGGCCCATCCGCTGGGCGAGGTGCCCGAAGGCTACTACACGGTGCCGCTGGAGTCGGCCACCGTGTTCCGCCCCGGCGCCGACCTGACGGTGATCAGCTACGGCACCATGGTCTTCGTCTCGGAGGCGGCCGCGCAGGAGACCGGCATCGATGCCGAGATCATCGACCTGCGCAGCCTGTGGCCGCTGGACCTGGAGACGCTGGTCGCATCGGTGAAGAAGACCGGCCGCTGCGTGATCGTGCACGAGGCCACGCGAACCAACGGCTTCGGCGCCGAGCTGACCGCACTGGTGCAGGAGCACTGCTTCCACTACCTGGAGGCGCCGATCCAGCGCGTGGCCGGCTGGGACACGCCCTATCCGCATGCGCAGGAGTGGGCCTACTTTCCGGGCCCGGCACGCGTCGGCGCGGCTTTCCGGCGCGCCATGGAGAACTGAATGGGCACGCACACGATCAAGATGCCGGACCTCGGCGAAGGCATCGCCGAGGTGGAACTTGTCGCATGGCGCGTGCAGCCCGGCGACACGGTGGTCGAAGACCAGGTGCTGGCCGACGTGATGACCGACAAGGCCACCGTCGAGATTCCCTCGCCGGTCGCGGGCCGTGTGCTCGCGCTCGGCGGAGAAGTGGGGCAGTTGATTGCGGTGGGCGCGGAGTTGATCCGGATCGACGTGGGGGCCGGCGGCGAGGCGGTGCCGGCTGCGCCCGCACGTGCGCCGGCACCTACATCTGCATCTCCAGCGGCAACAACACCGGCACCTGCACCGGCGTCGGCCGAGCGCCCGCGCCCATCGGCCGGCAAGCCGCTCGCCGCGCCCGCGGTGCGTCATCGGGCCGCGGTGCTCGGCATCGATCTGCAGCAGGTGCCGGGCAGCGCTGCCGACGGCCGCATCCTGCACGAGGACCTCGACGCTTGGCTCGTCCGCAGACCCGCTGCGCGGGCGCCGAGCGCGGCACGCTACGCGGAGCGCAACGACGAGGAGGCCGTGCCCGTGACCGGCGTGCGTCGCCGCATCGCGCAGCGCATGCAGGATGCGATGCGCCGCATCCCGCACTTCACCTACGTCGAGGAGATCGACGTGACCGAGCTGGAGTTGCTGCGCGCGCGGATCAACGAACGCTGGGGCGGCGAGCGGGCGCACCTGACGCTGCTGCCGCTGCTGGTGCGCGCCATCGTGCTGGCCGTGCCGCGCTTCCCGCAGATCAATGCCCGCTTCGACGACGAGGCGGGCATCGTCACGCGCCATGGCGCGGTGCACGTCGGCATCGCGACCCAGACCGCGGTCGGCCTCATGGTGCCGGTGCTGCGCCACGCGGAAGCACGCGACCCCTGGTCCAGCGCGAGCGAGATCGCGCGCCTGGCCGAGGCCGCGCGCGCGGGCCGGGCCACACGCGACGAGATGAGCGGCTCGACCATCACCGTCACCAGCCTCGGCGCGCTGGGCGGCATCGCCTCCACGCCGATCATCAACGCGCCCGAGGTGGCGATCGTCGGCGTCAACCGCATCGTGCAGCGCCCGGTGATGCAGGGCGGCGCGGTGGTTGCGCGCCGCATGATGAACCTGTCCTCCTCCTTCGACCACCGCGTGGTCGACGGCCAGCTGGCGGCCGAGTTCGTGCAGGCCGTGCGCGCTTCGCTCGAATGCCCGGCGCTGCTTTTTGTCGAGTAGCCGGTGTCTGAAGCGGCGTCGTGGTGCGCTAGTGTTCCTGAAGGGAACGTTCAGCGTTTTCCATCTGCCGCAGCACAGAACTCAGTTCGTCCTCCTCCGCATGGGTCAGTTCGCTCGCCAGGCTCCTGAACTCGGCCAGGTAGCAGGGCAGCATCAACGCCGCGGTGTGCGTGTGGACGTCATCGCCGCGTGCAAGGCGTTCATTGCATGCGGCAATGCTTCGATAGATTCCGAGCGCCTGCGCGACTCGGCCGTCCTTGCTGCTGCTCCTCTTGATGGTCATCGCCGGCTCCTTGTGGCGCGCCGTGGATGGCGCCGCAAGGCAACTCTATGGACTGGCGAGCGCAGCGGGGAGTAACAAGATCGTCGTGAATCCGGCCGCTGCCGTGGATCGATGGCGCCGGCGTGCGCAGCGCCTATTCGACCGCGACCTTGCCATCCTTGACCAGCCTCGCGAACTTCGCCGTCTCCTCGCGGATGCGGACTGCCATCTCGGCGGAGCTGTCGCCGATCGGGTCGGCGCCGATTGCACGCATGCGGTCGGTGAAGTCCGGCGACTTGATGATTCTGGCCATCTCGAGGTGGAGCTTTGCGACGATGTCCCTCGGCGTTCCCGCCGGCGCCAGCACGCCGAACCAGGTTCCGATGTCGAAGCCCTTGAGCCCGGCCTCTTCGAGCGTCGGCACGTCGGGCAGCACGGCGGAGCGCTTCGCGGTGGTGACGGCCAGCGCGCGCAGCTTGCCGCCCTTGATGTGCTGCAGCACGGGCGTGATGGTGTCGAAGGACATCTCCACCTGTCCGCCCAGCAGGTCGGTGGTGAGCGGACCGCTGCCCTTGTACGGCACGTGCAGCAGCTTGACGCCGGTGCTGGCCTGGAACTGGGTGCCGATGAGATGCTGCGCCGTGCCGTTGCCGTTGGAGCCGTAGGCCAGCTCCTTGGAGGACGACTTGGCGAGGGCAACCAGCTCGGCGACCGACCTGGCCGGCGTGAGCGAAGCGTTGACCACCAGCACGTTCGGCACCATCGCCACCGTGGTGATGGGCGCGAAGTCCTTCTGGAAGTCGTAGGGCAGCTTCTTGTAGACGCTGGTCGCGATGGTGTGGTGCACCGCGCCCATCAGCAGCGTGTAGCCATCGGGCCTGGCCTTCGCGACATAGTCGGCGCCCAGGGTGGCGCCGGCGCCCGGCCTGCTTTCCACGATCACGGGCTGGCCCAGGCTCTTGGACAGTGCATCGGCGAGCGCGCGAGCCAGCACGTCGGTTGTACCGCCGGAGGGGAAGGGCACGATCAGGCTGATCGGCTTGGCCGGCCATGGCTCCTGGGCGGCGGCCCAGGACGCAATGGAAAGGCCGAGGGCTGCCAAGGCGGCTCCCGTGAGGGCGCGGCGCTCGATGGCGAATCGTGGCTTCATCATGTCTTTGTCTCCAGGCTGACGGTCTGCGCCGTTCTTCTTGCGGTTGCGGTGTGAAATGGATGTTCTCTATGCGAGCCGCGCGCACACGGCCTGCGTGACCTGCGCCGTGGTGGCGCTGCCGCCGAGATCGCGTGTGTGCAGCGCGGGGTCGGCCGTCACGGCTTCCACCGCCTGCATGACACGCCGGGCGGCCTCAGCCTCGCCCAGGTGCTCCAGCAGCATCACGACCGACCAGAAGGTGCCGACCGGGTTGGCCAGGCCCTTGCCCATGATGTCGAAGGCGGAGCCGTGGATCGGCTCGAACATCGACGGGTAGCGGCGCTCAGGGTCGATGTTGCCGGTCGGTGCGATGCCCAGGCTGCCTGCGAGCGCGGCGGCCAGGTCGCTGAGGATGTCCGCATGCAGGTTGGTCGCGACGATGGTGTCGAGCGATGCCGGCCGGTTGATCATGCGCGCGGTCGATGCATCGACCAGTTCCTTGTCCCAGGTGACGTCCGGAAACTCCCTGGAGATCTGCAGCGCGATCTCGTCCCACATCACCATGGCGTGGCGCTGGGCGTTGCTCTTGGTGATGACCGTGAGGAGCTTGCGGGGGCGCGACTGCGCCAGCCTGAAGGCGAAGCGCATGATGCGTTCCACGCCGGCGCGGGTCATCATCGACACGTCGGTGGCGGCTTCGATCGGATGGCCCTGGTGCACGCGGCCGCCGACACCGGCGTACTCGCCTTCGGAGTTCTCGCGCACGATCACCCAGTTGAGGTCGTCCGGGCCGCAGCGCTTGAGGGGGCCGTCGATGCCGGGCAGGATGCGCGTCGGGCGCACGTTGGCATACTGGTCGAAGCCCTGGCAGATCTTCAGGCGCAGGCCCCAGAGCGTGATGTGGTCGGGAATGTGCGGATCGCCTGCCGAGCCGAACAGGATCGCGTCCTTGCCGCGCAGCGCGTCGAGGCCGTCGTCCGGCATCATCACGCCGTGCTCGCGGAAGTAGTCGCCGCCCCAGCCGAAGTTCTCGAACTCGAACCGGAAGCTGCTGTCGGCCGAGGCCAGCGCTTCCAGCACTTTCCGGCCCGCGGGCACGACTTCCTTGCCGATGCCGTCTCCGGGGATGGTTGCGATCTTGTACGTCTTCATTGGCGATGTCTGCGGGAGGTTGGGAAGAGGTCCCACTGTAAGAATCAGGAGCCTGCGGAATCGGCGCTAAAGTGAACCCATCGTTAACCTGAATTCAACAGTGGGGCCACGATGAGCAGCGCCATCCTTCCGACCGATCTCGGTTTCTTTTCCACCCTGGCCAGCGCGGGCAGCCTGAGCGCCGCCGCGCGGGAGCTGGGCATCACCACGCCCGCGGTCAGCAAGCACCTGGCGCTGATGGAATCGCGCGCAGGCGTGCTGCTGGTCAACCGCTCGACGCGCCGCATGAGCCTCACGCCGGAGGGCGAGCTGTACCTGGAGCATGCGCGCCGGATCCTCGGCGAGATCGATGGCATGGAGGAGCTCCTGGGCGTGTCCCGCGCGACGCCCCGCGGCCTGCTGCGGGTGAATGCCACGCTGGGCTTCGGGCGCAGCCATGTCGCGCCGCTGATTTCGCGCTTCGTGCGCAAGCATCCGGCAGTGGAGGTGCAGCTGCAGCTTTCGGTCAATCCACCGGCGCCGAGCGAAGACCTGTTCGACGTCTGCGTGCGCTTCGGCGCGCCGCCGGACAGCCGGGTGGTGGCGAGGCACATCGCGTCCAATCGGCGGCTGCTGTGCGCGTCTCCCGCCTACCTGGCGGCGCGTGGCATGCCGAAGGTTCCGAACGACCTGGCCAGGCACAACTGCATCGGCATTCGCCAGGGCGAGGAAGCCTACGGTGTCTGGCGCCTGGCGAGCGGAAGAGGCCGCCATGCGCGCACCGAGTCCATCAAGACGCGCGGCAACCTGGCGACCAACGATGGAGAGATCGCCGTGAACTGGGCGCTCGATGGCCACGGCATCCTGATGCGGGCCGAGTGGGACATCAACCGCTACCTGCGCAACGGCCGCCTGGTGCAGGTGCTGCCGCAGTACTTCACGCCCGATGCGGACATCTACGCGGTGTATCCGCAGCGGCACCAGTTGGCCGCGCGCGTGCGGGCCTTCGTCGATTTCCTGGCGCTTTCATTCACGCAGCAGGCGGCGTCCGGCAAGGCATAGCCGGCAGCATGGTCCGCTGCAACCGTTCAGCGCGCCATGGCGCGGCACGCGGCCGCGCAATCCCGGCAGGCCTTGGCGCACGCCTGGCAGTGTTCGTGCTTGTGCCTGGCGCATTCCTCGCCGCAGGCGTCGCAGATGTCGGCGCACAGCGCGCAGATGGCCTTCGCATGCTCGCTGCCGCGCGCCATGGCGGCCGCCGCAAACTGGCAGGCAGCCGCGCAATCCATGTCGAGCGCGATGCACCGGGCCATCATCTGGACGTCGGGCTCCTTCAGGCAGGACGCGGCGCAGTGATGGCATGCGGTGGCGCAGCCGTTGCACGCCTCGATGCATGCGGCGTAGGTTTGATGTGGCATTACATTCCCCTTGAGATTCGAGCCGCGGGAGTTCGCTGCTGCTGACGGCCCATGCTCGCTTGCCTGCCCACCGCAGGTGTAGGAAAGGGGCGCGTCGGCGCGTGAGAACGGCTTGCCGCCGTGCAGCACGGGTGAAAATCCGCGGATGCATCCAGCCAGCAGCACCTCATTCCTGCAGTCCACCCGCCTCGCCCTTGTGGCCGCGGCCATCGCGGCGCTTGTCGCAGGCTGCGCTTCCGCGCCATCGGGATCGACAACGCAGCCGCCCGGCTCGACAGCGGGTGCGCGGCCCGCAACCACACCCACGCCCACCACGCCCGCAGGCCCGGATGCTGCCGCGCTTGAGCAGCAGCGCTTCGCCAAGTGGGTTGCAGACTACCGCGTCACTGCACGCGCAGCGGGCATCAGCGAGGCAACCTTGCAAAGCGCCTTCGACCAGGTGCAGTTCCTCCCGCGGGTCATCGAACTGGACCGTGCCCAGCCCGAGTTCACGCGCACGGTCTGGGACTATCTCGACAACACCGTCTCGCCGCAGCGCATTGCGACGGGCCAGGACAAGCTGCTGCAGGTTCGCGCCGAAGCCGATGCGGCCGCCGCGCGCTACGGCGTGCCGGGCGCCATCGTCGTCGCCATCTGGGGCATGGAAAGCAACTACGGCGGCAACTACGGCAGCACCCCGGTCATCGACGCGCTGGCGACGCTCGGCTTCGAGGGACGGCGCGAAGACTGGGCTCGCCGCGAACTGCTGGCGGCGCTGAAGATCCTCGACAGCGGCGACATCGCGCGCGACCGCATGATCGGCTCCTGGGCGGGCGCCATGGGCCAGACCCAGTTCCTGCCATCGAACTTTCTGGCCTACGCGGTGGATGCCGACGGCGATGGGCGGCGCGACATCTGGGGCAGCATGCCCGATGTGGTGGCCTCGACCGCGAACTTTCTCTCGCGTTCGGGCTGGCAGGCCGGCATGCCGTGGGGCGTGGAGGTCAAACTGCCGGCGGGCTTCGACTACGGCCGCGCCGACATGGCTGTGCGCCAGCCGACCGCGCAATGGGCGGCCGAGGGGGTCAGGGCCGTGGACGATCGGCCGCTGCCGGAGTTTGCCGATGGCGCGGTGCTGCTGCCCGCGGGCGCGCAGGGGCCGGCCTTCCTGGTCGGGCCGAACTTTCGCGCCGTGCTGCGCTACAACAACTCGACCAACTATGCGCTCGCGGTGGGCCTTCTCGCGCAGCGCCTCGGCGGCGGCGCGGATGTGCAGGCGCCGTGGCCAAGAAACCTCTCGGCGCTCTCTCGCAGTCAGTTGACCGAGCTGCAGACCGCGCTCAGCCAGCGCGGCTTTGCCACTGGTGCGGCCGACGGCGTCATGGGGCCCGCCACGCGCGAAGGGCTGCGCCGCTACCAGCGCAGCGTCGGCTTGCCCGCGGACGGCTATCCGAGCGCTGAGATGCTGCAACGCCTGCAGCAGCCCTAGCGGGCGCAGCTTGCGTTGTTGCGCGCCCCGTTAAACTGGGGCCGGGTGCGGGGCCGCTTGTCTTTCTTTGCGGCGCCGCAGGTTCATGCGATGGTCGGGCCGCCACGCGGATCAGTCACGTCATCCCTCCCCATGCAAGAGCCCACCATCCAGTACGTTGCAGCAGCCATCTTCGCCGTGGCGCTCCTTCACACCTTTGCCGTCAAGCAGTTCGAACGGCTGTCGCACCGCTTTCCCCGGCACGCCGGCCTGTTCCACCTGCTGGGCGAGGTGGAAGTCGTCTTCGGCTTCTGGGCCATCGTGCTCGTTCTCGCCATGGCCCTGCTGGTCGGAGGCGACGGCGCGCTCGACTATGCGGAGTCGCGCAACTACACCGAACCCCTGTTCGTCTTCGTCGTGATGGTGGTTGCCGCCTCCCGGCCCGTGCTGCGCACGGTCATGTCGGGGGTGAGCATCATTGCGCGCGTGCTGCCGCTGCCCACGCCCGTCGCGGCGGCGTGGCTCGGGCTGGCGGCCGTTCCACTGCTGGGCTCGCTCGTCACCGAGCCCGCGGCCATGACCATTGCGGCGCTCATGCTCGCGCCCCAGATCTTCAGGCCGAAGGTGCCCGAAGCGGTGAAGTACCTCGCCCTGGGCGTGCTGTTCGTCAACGTGTCGATTGGCGGCACGCTCACTTCCTATGCCGCGCCGCCCGTGCTGATGGTGGCCTCGACCTGGCAGTGGGACAGCGCCTTCATGCTCGCCACCTTCGGCTGGAAGGCCGCCGTGGCCGTGCTCGTCAACGCCACCGTGGCCACCATCGTGCTGCGCAAGCACCTGCCCGCCGCATCGGCCGCGGACACGGCACTGTCCGAAGCGCCCGTGCCGCCCGCCGTGGCCCTGACGCACCTGGTCCTGCTGGCCGGCATCGTGCTGTTCGCGCATCATCCGGTGGCGTTCCTCGGGCTCTTCCTGATGTTCCTCGGGTTCACGCAGGCCTACGAACGCCACCAGAGTCCGCTGATCATCAAGGAAGCGTTGCTCGTCGGATTTTTCCTTGCCGGCCTGGTGGTGCTCGGCGGCATGCAGCGCTGGTGGCTGGAGCCGGTGGTTTCCAGCCTGGAGCCGCTGGCCTTGTTCTTCAGCGCGCTGGGCCTCACCGCCATCACCGACAACGCGGCGCTCACCTACCTCGGGTCGCTGATCTCGAACATCTCGGACGAATCGAAGTACATGCTCGTGGCCGGCGCGGTGGCCGGCGGCGGCCTGACGGTGATTGCCAACGCGCCCAATCCCGCGGGCGTCGCGCTGCTCAAGCGCGGCTTCTCCGATGAGACCATCGGCGCCGGCGGGCTGCTGCTGGGCGCGCTCGGACCCACGCTCGTGGCCGCCGCGGCATTCATGCTTTTGTAGCGATGGAACCGCGCCGGGCGCGGGATCGAAAGGAGACAGGAACATGCGCACGTTCTCCCGCATCGGCCCGGCCGCAGGCGCGGTGCTCGCAGTGGCCCTGGCTATCGGCGGCTGCTCTTCGCACGGGAATGCTGTTTCCAGAAGCGCGAGGGCGGAGCCGCCGCCCACCGATTGCCGCGCCTGGGTGGGCACCGATCGCAACCAGGAACTGCCCGGCTACCGGCTGCCGCAGTCCAACGGCCGCACCGTGTGCGTACCGCTCGGCGTCAACGCCTATCGGCCGCCCGCAGGGTATGCCGGGAGCGACTACCACGTCGACGAATTCACCGATGCGCGCCTGAAGGAGCGCTGGCGCACCTGCAAGGCCGATGCCGCCTGCTTCGCGCGCATCGATGCGCAGATGCAGCGCTGGCTGCCGCCGAACAAGGCGCGCGCGACGCGTTCGACCGGCGTGGTCGATCCCTCCGGCAAGATCGATCCGGAAGGGCTCGTCGACCTGCGGCAGATCCGGCGCCCGGCGTTCTTCGCAAAGGCGCCCTATGTCGAGGCCATTGCGCGCGCCGATGCCAGCACCTTCGTGGTCGAGTTCACCGTGCCGCGCGACACCTTCGAGCGCATCGACCTGAAGATGGACGATCCGGTCAAGCTGCGCGGCTGGTACATCGAAGGCCGCGGCGTCGACGACGGCAAGGGCGGCAGGATGCGCGCGCTGGCGATCATGGCGCCGGGCGGCGGCGGGCAGCTCACCGCGATCCAGCACCCCGACGAAAAGCCCTACCGCATCGACCCGGCCACGGGCCGGGCGGTCGACGTCAAATTTCCGAACGCCACCACCGAGACCATGGGCCAGCGCTGGTGGCGCGAGAACCTCGATGCGCTCAACCAGGCGGGCTTCGACGTGCTGGCCTACGACCGGCGCGGCGAGGGCATCTCGGGTGGGTTCAGCGACACCCACACGCTGGAGCAGGGCGAGGATGTCTTCCGCGTGCTGGCGCAATTCGACACCGGCAACGGCCTGCGGCTTCTCACGCCCGACGGCCGCGTGCTCGAAGGCAACGAGGCGGCCGGCAAGCTGCTGGGCGGCATGAAGTCGACGCGCATTCCGATCCTGCTCGGCGGCTATTCGCGCGGCTCGATGTCGACCGCATGGGCCATGGCCAGGAACTTTTCCGGCGCGTGCAGCTACGACATGCCGGTGCCCGAATGCCAGCCGCCCAAGGGGTTCTCGAACATCAAGGGCGCCATCCTGCTGTCTTCGTTTGCGAGCGGCGCGGGCTACCTGCCCGCATCGCCCGACCTGGCCGACCGCAACCTGTTTCTCGGCGGAATGGCGGCGGACCATCACATCCTCTTCTATCCGAATTCGGCGCCGCTCGCGGGCATGCACAAGTGGCCAGCCGCCTTCTTCGGCAAGGGCCTGTGGGACCGTGCGGAAACGCTGCAGGGCACCGTGGCCGCCTACGACCGCATCCCTGGCGCGCGTGAAATCGTGGTGGCGCGCGCACCTCATTCGATCGAGACCTGGCCCGAAAGTGACAGGCAGTACCTGCGCGAGCGCATGGTGGCCTTCGCGAAGGTCGCGATCGTGGGCGGCACCATCGTGCCGGGCGCAAAGCCCTGGTCCAATCTCAAGGAGTTGGTCGCCACCACGCCCGATTCGTGGGAGCCTTCGTCAAGGCCGAAAAGCGACCCAGGCGGCCAGGCCGGTCAATAGCTCGTCTTGACTTTTCCTCCATGATGCTAGATATTTATCCAACATCATGGAAAACCAGCCACCAAGCCTCAACGACCGCATCGCGCAGCGCGTGCGAGACCTGCGCGCCGACCGCGGCCTTTCTCTCGATGCGCTGGCGGCGCATTGCGGCGTCAGCCGCTCGATGATCTCGCTCATCGAGCGCGGCGAAAGCAGCCCGACGGCGGTGCTGCTCGAAAAACTTGCAACCGGCCTCGGCGTTCCGCTGGCTTCGTTGTTCGAGGCGCCGGTGCCCGCGTCGGGGCCGGTGTCCCGGTTGGCCGACCAGCCGCAATGGCGCGATCCGCATTCGGGCTATGTGCGCCGGAACGTGTCGCCCGGCGGCTCCGCATCGCCGATCCACATCGTCGAGATTCTTTTTCCGCCCAAGGCGCGCGTGGCCTATGAAACCGGCGCGCGGGAACCCCAGGTTCACCAGCAGGTGTGGGTGCTCGAAGGAACCATCGAAGTCACGCTCGGCGACGACCGCCATCGGCTCGGCGCGGGCGACTGCCTTGCGCTGGTGCTCGACCGTCCCACGAGCTACTACAACCCCACCCGGCAGATCGCGCGCTATGCCGTCGTGATCGCGACCTCGCCCTCTTCATGGAGATGACATGACTCAACCTGCGGCAACAACCTCCGCGCCACGCATCCGCCTTCTCTCCAGCGTCGGCGACGCGCATGTCCGGCAGCTGGCCGACGTGCTCGTCGACTGCGTCGAAGGCGGCGCCTCGGTGAGCTTCATGCTGCCGCTCACGCCCGAGCGCGCACAGGCCTTCTGGCACCGCGTGGCCGAAGGCGTGGCAAGCGGCGAGCGCGCGCTGCTGGTGGCGGAAGACGCGCAGGGCATTGTCGGCACCGTGCAGCTGGTGCTCGAGCAACCCGAGAACCAGCCGCACCGCGCCGAGGTGTCGAAGGTGCTCGTGCACCGGCGCGCCCGGCGCCAGGGCATCGGCGCGCTGCTGATGCAGGCCGCCGAGCTGCTCGCGCTCGAACACGGAAAGACCCTGCTCGTGCTCGACACCTCCAGCGCCGAGGCCGAGCGGCTTTACACCCGGCTCGGCTGGACGCGCGTCGGCGTAATTCCGGGCTATGCGTTGCTGCCCGGCGGCGCGCCGTGCGACACCGCTTACTTCTATCGCGCGCTGGCGCCGCAGGCGCAATAGCCCGCGGTGCCTCCCGCGCTGTTGCCGCCCGCGGAGCGCGCCGCGGGTGCGGCTGCCACCCTGCGGCTCGCGGCCGTATGCAGCAGCAGCCCGCCGACCACCATCGCCATGCCGGCCAACTCGTTGGCCGATGGCAGCTTGCCCAGCGCAACGCCCATCAACAGCGCCGACACCGGGACGAAATTCAGGAACGCCGTGCCGGTGACGGCGCCCAGCGTGCGAACGCCGTAGTTGAAGGCCAGCACGGAGATGGCGGACGGCACCAGGCCCACGAACAGCAGCGCGTGCCACGACAGGCGCAGGCCCTCGGCACTGGGTGCATGGCTGGCGCCAAGGGCGGTGGCGATCAGCGCGCCCGCCAGCAGCAGCGGCCAGGAAGCCAGCACCGTGAGGGCCGAATACTCGACCACGTCGAACGCGGGAAAGCGCGCCGCGCCGCGCGTGTACCAGATCCAGCCCAGCGTGCCGGCAAAGGCCACCGCGTCGCCGAAGAGCGTCGAACCGGCGGATGGGGAAGCCGCACCGAAGAAGAGGCCCGATACCATGGCGACGCCCGCGAGCGCGAGCGCCGTCGCCAGCAGCGCCAGTCGCGCGGGCCGCACGCCGTCGAAGGCCCAGCGGACCAGCTGCGTGGTCATGGGCGTGGTGGCCACGATCACCGCGCCGTGCGACGGCACCGAATGCGCGAGCCCGACGAACAGCATCACGCTGAAGACGCCGAAGCCCGCGGCGCCCCGCAGCGCCAGCGGGCCCGCGTGCCGGCGGAGCTTGCGCCAGGGCGCCGCGCCGCGCGGCAGCAGCAGCGCGGCGAACAGCAGGGCCGACATGCTGTAGCGGATCAGCGTGAGCCACACGGGTTCGACGTGCTGCAGAACGCCCTTGCCGACAAGGAACATGGCGCCCCATCCGGAGGTGGCGAGCAGCAGCGCGGCGATGCCGAGCGGGCGTGGATTGGTGGACATGGTGTGCGGGCCTCGTTGCATTGAATCGATGGCGCCAAGCTTCGGCTTTTTCACGCCCTGCGGCCATTCGCTTCTTTGGACCGGGCGCTCCGAAAAAACGAACGGACGCAGGCCGCGCAAGCGCTCACAATTTGTGCCATGGAGCTCTACCAACTGAAGACCTTCGTCGCCATTGCGAAGGAGGGCAGCCTCACCCGCGCCGCCGAGCGCGTGTTCACCAGCGCGCCGGCCGTCAGCGCCCAGCTCAAGGCACTGGAAGATGAGCTGGGCGTGAAGCTGTTCGAGCGCACGCCGCGCGGCATGGTGCCCACGCAGGCCGGCCGCAGCCTGCTCGAGGAAGCCGAGCGCACGCTGGCCTCGGCCATGCGCATGCGCTCGGCCGCCGAGCAGCTCCGTGGCGCGGCGCAAGGCGTGGTGCGCTTCGGCACCGTGGTCGACCCGGTGGCGCTGCGACTGGGCGAGGTGCTGGTCAAGCTTGCGGAGCGCCATCCGCAGGTCACGCTGCAGCTGCGGCAGGGCCTGTCGTTCGAGACGCTGGCGGCGGTGCAGCGCGGCGAGCTCGACTGCGCCTACGCGCTCAGCGACAGCGAGCAGGTCGAAGGCATGGAGCTGCTGCGCCTCGTTCCGGTCGAGCTGGTCGTGACGCTGCCGCGGCCGGTTTCCGAGGCCCACCCCGGCCTCACGCTCGACGAGCTCACCCGCCTGCCGTGGGTGGGAACGCCGCCCTCGTGCATCCTGCGCACGCACCTTGAGAAGCTCTTTGCGGGCGCCGGCCGCGACTACCGGCAAGGGCGCACGGCCGACAGCGAAAGCGCCGTGCGCAGCATGGTCGCAAGCGGCATGGGCGCGGGCCTTCTGCGGCTCGACCAGGCCGAGCAGGGCGAGCGCAACGGCGAGCTCGCGATCTGGAACGGCTGGCGCTCGCGCACCTGGCTCTGCTGGCTCGCAGCCGAAGGCCGGCACGCGAGCGCCGTCGAGGCGGTGCGCGGCGCGGTGCTCGAAACCTGGACCTGAGCGGCGCGCGGGGAGGCCTGCCAAATTTGCAGAGTGCGCGCGCCCTGTCATCATTCGCGCCTGCATGACCCAAGAACCGACTCTTCCCATGGATCTGTTGAACCGCGCCAGGCAGCTCCTGGCCGCCCCGGACGGCACGCTGCCCGGCGCCGCCGCCACGCCCGAGGCCGGCTGCGTGGCCTTCATTGCCATGGGCGACGGCGCGAGCCGAGCGCGCGTGGTCGCCGGGCGTGCAGAAAGCGCCGAGCAGGCCTGGCAAAAGGCCAGCGATGCAGCCATTGCGCTCGCGCAGCGCATCGGCATGCAGCCCCGCCACGTGCGCGTGGAGCTGGTCGACCAGGTCGAGCCCATGAGCTGGGGCGCGCTGAAGGCCCGCCTGGCGCGCACCAAGCGCAACTACTTCAACCGGGGCGTGTCCTTCGACGCGAAGTTCGACGTGGCGCTGCTCGCGCCGGAGATCAACGGCAGCGCCATCTTCTACAACGGCACCGTGGAGCATGCCGAGCCCAATCCGGGCAACCTGCGCCTTCATGCAAAGCGGCGCTTCGGTGCCGAGCTCGATTTTCCGCAGGACGACACGGCGCCGGTGTGGTGCTTCGTCACCCGGGCCGCCTATGCCGATGCCGAAGGTGCGTGGCCGATCACGCCCGAGGGGCAGTCGGCGGGCTATCGAATGCTGCCCGAGTGGAGCGCCGGCCAGGTGCGCCGCCTCGTGGACAGCGCCAGCGACTATCTCGCGGCGCAGGTCAAGCCCACGGGCGAGTTCCACTACGGCTGGTTCCCGTGTTTCGACCGCGCGATTCCCACTTACAACACCCTGCGCCACGCGAGCTCGACCTACGCGCTGCTCGAGGCCTGGGAGCTGACCCGCAGCGACAGCCAGAAGGCGGCCATCGACCGCTCGCTGTCGCTGCTGACGCAGCGGCTGATCCGCCAGGTCGAGCTGCCCGATGGCACGCGCGCGGCCTACCTGCTGGACATCGGCGACGAGATCAAGCTCGGCGGCAACGCGGTGTGCCTGCTGGCGCTCGTCAAGTACACGGAGCTCACGGGCGATCCGCAGTACCTGCCGCTGATGGAGCAGCTCGCGCTCGGCATCCAGGCCATGCAGGACCCGGCCAGCGGGCGCTTCGTGCACGTGCTGAACTACCCGTCGCTCGAGGTGAAGGACGCATTCCGCGTCATCTACTACGACGGCGAAGCCGCCTTCGGCCTGATGCGCCTGTACGGGCTCACGCGCGACGAGCGCTGGCTCGCCGTGGTCGAGAAGGCCTTCGAGCATTTCATTGCCGCGGAGCACTGGCGCGCGCACGATCACTGGCTGAGCTATTGCGTGAACGAGCTCACGCGCTACAGGCCCGAAACGCGCTACTACCAGTTCGGCCTGCGCAACGTGGCCGACTACCTGGACTTCGTGCTGGAGCGCATCACCACCTTTCCGACCCTGCTCGAGCTGATGATGGCCGCGCGCGAGATGGTGGAGCGCCTTGCCGCCGACCCCGCGCTGCGCCTGCTGCTCGAGGGCTTCGACCGCGCCAGGTTCGACCGCGCGCTCGAGCATCGCGCGCGCTACCTGGCCAACGGCTACTTCTGGCCCGAGCTCGCGATGTTCTTCCGCAACCCCGAGCGCATTGCCGGTTCGTTCTTCATCAAGCACCACAGCTTCCGCGTGCGCATCGACGACGTGGAGCACTATCTGTCCGGGCTCATTGCCTACTGGAAGCACCGCCGATGAACAGCAGCATCGCCACCCGCGAATTCGGCCGCATGCCCGACGGGCGCATCGTGACCGAATACACCCTGGACAACGGCCTCGGCCTGCGCCTGGGCGCCATCAACCATGGCGGCATCGTCACCGCATTGCGCGTGCCGGACCGCCACGGGCACAGCGGCAACATCGTGCTCGGCCTGCCGACGCTCGCGGACTACCTCGGCCCCCATCCGCACCTGGGCACCATCGTCGGGCGCTATGCGAACCGCATCGCGGGTGGGCGCTTCACGCTCGATGGCGTTGCACACCAGCTCGACCTGAACAACGGCGCCAACTCGCTGCATGGCGGTCACCAGGGCTTCGGCACGCGCTTCTGGCAGATCGAGCCGGTGCCGGCGGACAGCGCGGCGGGCGAAATCGCCATCGACCTTCGCTACACCAGCGCCGACGGCGAAGAAGGCTTTCCCGGCGAGGTGCAGGTGACGGTGCGCTACACGCTCAGCACCACCGAGAACGCCTGGCGCATCGACTACCGCGCCATGACCGACCGGCCGACGGTGTTGAACCTGAGCCATCACGACTACTTCAACCTCGCGGGCGAAGGCGCGGTGCTGGACCAGCGGCTCACGATTCCCGCGAGCCGTTATTGCCCGGTGGATGCGGGCCTGATTCCCCTCGGCCTCGCGCCGGTGGCCGGAACACCGTTCGACTTTCGCGTGGCCACGCCCATCGGGGAGCGCATCGATGCGCCGCACGAGCAACTGCGCACGGCCGGCGGCTACGACCACAACTGGGTGCTCGACCGCGAGCCGGCCGGCATGGCGCTGGCGGCTCGGCTCGAGCACCCGCCTTCCGGGCGCGTGATGGAAGTGCACACGACCGAGCCGGCGGTGCAGTTCTATTCGGGCAACTTTCTCGATGGCAGCCTGCGCGGCCCCGATGGAGAGAGCTTCCGGCGCGGCGCCGGGCTGTGCCTGGAAACGCAGCACTACCCCGACTCGCCGAACCAGCCGGACTTTCCTTCGACGGCGCTGCGGCCGAACGAAGTGTTCAGCAGCACCACGCTGCACCGCTTCGGCACACTGGCCTAGGCTTTGGCCGCTGCGGCGCCGAACTCGGCCGCGGGCAGGCCGGGGCTTCCAATGCGAACCGAGAACAACCCGCCGGCCAGCGGCTCCGCTTGGAGCTGCCCAGCCGTGAGCCCACTGCGCGCGGTGCTGATGTAGAGCGTGCACAGGTCCTCGCCGCCAAAGGCGCAATCCGTGACGTTGCTCGCGGGCAGTTCGATGCGGCACAGTTCGGCGCCGCTCACCGGGTCGTGGCAGCTCACGCAATGGCCGCCCCAGCGTGCAATCCAGAGCCGGCCGGCCGCGTCGGTCGTCATGCCGTCGGGCAGGCCGTCGCCCCGCGCGAAGCGAAGCCACGCCCGCTTGTTGCCCACCGTGCCGGCTGCGCTGTCGAAGTCGTAGGCATAGACGCAGCCTTCGACCGTGGCGTTGAAGTACATCGTGCGTTCGTCGAGCGACCAGGTCGGCCCGTTGGTCACGGCAAAGCCATCGTCGTGGCGCGTGCAGCGGCCATCGGCGTCGAAGCGGTAGAGCGCGCCGGTCGGCGCCACGCAATCGAAGTCCATGGTGCCGCCCCAGAAGCGGCCCTGCCGGTCGCACTTGCCGTCGTTGAAGCGGTTGCCGGGCCGGTCGGTTTCGGGCTGGTGCAGGTAGCGCGGCGGTGCATCCACCGCGGGGTCGAAGAACGCGAAGCCGCGGCGCATGGTGACGATCAGCCCCGGCGCGTCCGCGCGCTCGGCCAGCGCGGTGATCTCCTCGTCGAACTGCCAGCTCCGGCGCGCACCGTTCGCCGGATCGAGCCGGTACAGGCGGCTTTCGAGGATGTCGATCCAGTAGAGCGCCCGTTCGCGCGGCGACCACAGCGTACCCTCGCCGAGCGTGGCGCCCGCGGGCCACAGGCACTCGGGTTCGCCGAGGATCGATGGCACGCCGAGGGGTGCGGGAGTGGATGTGCTGCTGCCGGTCTGGGTCATTGTCTTGCGCCTTCGTTGTCTCGGTCCTTGACGCGGCGGATCGTATCAAGGCATATTGATAATAGAAACCTAACTTTATGGCATCAAGTGATATTGATTTTGCAATGTCACAGCCAGCTCCCTGGAGACACGCATCTTGAAGGATTCCCCGCAGCTTTCGATTCATCCCAGCCTGAAGGGACGCACGGTGTTCGTCACCGGCGGCGGCAGCGGCATTGGCGCGGCCATTGTGGCCGCGTTCGCCGCGCAGGGCGCGCGCGTGGCCTTCGTCGACATTGCCGAGGGCGCGAGCGCCGCGCTCGCGCAGCGCATCGCGCAAGAAGGCCATGCGGCGCCGTGGTGGCGCGCCTGCGACGTGCGCGACATCGGCGCGCTGCAGCAGGCCGTGGCCGATGCGGCCGCCGAGCTCGGCGACTTCGCGGTGCTGGTCAACAACGTGGCGAGCGACGACCGCCACACGCTCGAATCGGTCACGCCCGATTACTACGACAACCGCATGGCCATCAACGAGCGGCCCGCGCTGTTCGCGATCCAGTCGGTGGTGCCGGGCATGCGGCGGCTGGGCTTCGGCTCGGTCGTCAACCTGGGCTCCACGGGCTGGCAGACCAAGGGCTCGGGCTACCCCTGCTATGCGATTGCCAAGTCGTCGGTCAACGGCCTCACGCGCGGCCTCGCGGTGGAACTGGGCCGCGACCGCATCCGCATCAACACCGTGTCGCCGGGGTGGGTGATGACCGAGCGGCAGGTGCAGCTCTGGCTCGACGACGAAGGCGAAGAGGAGCTCAAGCGCAACCAGTGCCTGCCCGACAAGCTGATGCCCGAAGACATCGCGCGCATGGTGCTGTTCCTGGCGTCGGACGACGCGAAGATGTGCACCGCGCAGGAATTCACAGTCGACGCGGGCTGGACCTGATCAGTCCATTTCGAGCTTGCGGCCGTAGACGCTGAGGCTCGCGGTCTTCAGCGCCTTCATCATCACCTTCGCGGCCGGCGACAGCAGCCGGTCGGTGCGCGTGATGATGCCGAAGGCGTCCATGTGGCAGGGCATGTCCAGCGGCAGCAGCGACACGATGCCGTGCGCGGCGTAGTAGCGCGCCACGTCGGATGCGAGCACGGCCACCATGTCGCTCTGCTGCAGCATGCGCGTGATGAAGAGCAGGGCCGAGCTTTCGATGATGTTGTTCGGCGGCACCAGCCCTTCCTCCTGGAACATCAGCTCGAAGCGGTGGCGCAGCACGCTGCCCGCGGGCGGCACGATCCAGCCGGCGCCCACCACGTCGCGCAGCGTGAGGCCGCTCACGCCCATGAGCGGATGTCCGGGACGCACCAGCGCGCACACCGGCTCCTCCGCCAAGGCTTCGTAGCGCAGCTGCGACTTGTCGTGCTCGGCGAAGAGCCGCGCCACCAGGATGTCGAGCTTGCCCTGCTCGAGCCGCTCGATCAGCACCGCACTGGTCTCGATCTCGAGCGACACGCGCAGGTCGGGCTGCTCGCGCTTCACCATCGCCACCGCGGGCGGCATCAGCGTGAGACCGGGCGCGGTGATGGCGCCCACGCCCACCTGGCCGAAGCGGCCGGCCTTGAGCGCGGTGAGTTCGTCGTGCGCCTGGTTCAGGCTGGCCAGTGCCACGCGGGCATGGCGGATCATGGTTTCGCCGTACCAGGTGGGCCGCATGCCGCGCGGCAGCCGGTCGAACAGCGGCACCTCCAGCACGTCTTCCAGGTCCTTCAGCAGCTTGGAGGCCGCTGGCTGGGTCATGTTGAGCACCTGGGCCGCGCGGTGGATGTTGCCTTCCTCCGCCAGCGCCACCAGCAAAAGCAGCTGCCGCGTCTTGAGGCGGGCGCGGATGAACCAGTGGTTGTAGTTGGTCATGTCTCGTGGGTCGTTGGTTAGAGCTTTGGGCTGAGAGGGTTTTCCAGAATCCAGCGATTGATATGCATTTTGTCTAAAAAATGATTGGATCGATATCAATTCTGTTCATAGACTCGCCGCACTTCCAAAACGAGAGACAAGGTCGGCGCGCAGGTGATCCACGGCGAAATCCATCAGAACGTGCGGCAATACATCAACGGCCGCTGGGAAACCAGCGCGACCACGGGTGTGAGCGCCAATCCTTCGGACACGAGCGAAGTGGTGGCCGAATACGCACGCGCCGATCGCCGCCAGGTGGAATCCGCGATCCGCGCGGCCGCCGATGCCTCTTCCCACTGGAGCCACAGCACGCCGCAGCGCCGGGCCGACGTGCTCGACCGCATCGGCACCGAACTGCTGGCGCGCAAGGACGAGCTGGGCCTGCTGCTGGCGCGCGAGGTCGGCAAGACCCTGCCCGAGGCGGTGGCCGAGGCGGCGCGCGCGGGGCAGGTGTTCAAGTTCTTCGCGGGCGAGGCACTGCGCGGCGGCGGCGAGAACATGGCCTCGGTGCGCGCGGGCGTGCAGGTCGACGTCACGCGCGAGCCGGTGGGCGTGGCCGGGCTCATCACGCCGTGGAATTCGCCGCTGGCGGTGCCGGCGACCAAGATCGCGCCGGCGCTCGCGCATGGCAACTGCGTGGTGTTCAAGCCGGCCGAACTGGTGCCGGCCTGCGGCTGGACGCTGGCCGAGATCATCAGCCGCGCCGCGCTGCCCGCGGGCGTGTTCAACCTGGTGATGGGCAGCGGCCGCGAAGCCGGCCAGGCGCTGGTCGACAGCCCGCTGGTCGATGCCGTGAGCTTCACCGGCTCCGCGCGCAACGGCGAACGCATTCTCCAGGCCGCGGCCGCGCGGCGCGCCAAGGTGCAGCTCGAGATGGGCGGCAAGAACGCGCTTGTCGTGCTGGCCGATGCCGACATCGACCATGCGGTCGACTGCGCGGTGCAGGGCGCCTACTTCTCGAACGGCCAGCGCTGCACGGCATCGAGCCGGCTCATCGTCGAGGCCGCGGTGCACGACGCATTCGTCGCGCGGCTTCGCGAGCGCCTCAAGGCACTGAAGATCGGCCACGCGCTCGAGCGCGGGGTCGACATCGGGCCGCTGGTCGACGAAGAGCGGCTGGCGCGCAGCCTGGCCTGGGTCGGCATTGCGCGCGAAGAGGGCGCCGAGCATGTGTGGGGCGGCGAGCCGCTCCAGCGCACCACGGCCGGCCACTACATGAGCCCCGCGCTCTTCCTGGCGAGGCCCGAGCACCGCATCGCGCGCGAGGAAATCTTCGGCCCGCTGGCCTGCGTGCTGCGCGCCGCCGACTACGACGAGGCGCTGGCGCTGTGCAACGACACGCCCTCGGGCCTGAGCGCGGGCATCTGCACCAACTCGCTCAAGCACGCGATGCATTTCAGGCGTCATGCCGAAGTCGGCATGACGATGGTCAACCTGCCGACGGCGGGCGTGGACTTCCACGCGCCCTTCGGCGGGCGCAAGGGGTCGGGCTACGGGCCGCGCGAACAAGGGCGCCACGCCGCGGAGTTCTACACGACGGTCAAGACCGGCTACATGCTGGCCTGACCACCACGGACGGTTTTCATCAGCAAGCAAACATAGCACTCAGAAAGAAGGAGACATTCCAATGAAACTCAATCGCCGCACCCTCAACATCGCGCTCGCCGCCGCCTCGCTCGGCGGGCTCCTGCCCGCCACCGCGCTGGCGCAGAAGAAGATCGTGCTCGGCTTCAGTCAGGTGGGCGCCGAGAGCGAATGGCGCACTGCCAACACCGAGTCGATCAAGGCCTCGGCCAAGGAAGCCGGCTTCGAGCTCAAGTTCTCCGACGCGCAGCAGAAGCAGGAAAACCAGATCAAGGCCATCCGCTCGTTCATTGCGCAGAAGGTCGACGTGATCGCCTTCTCGCCGGTGGTCGAATCGGGGTGGGAGACCGTGCTGCGCGAAGCCAAGGCCGCGAAGATCCCGGTGGTGCTGACCGACCGCTCGGTGAACACCAAGGACGACACGCTCTTCGTGACCTTCATGGGCTCCGACTTCGTCGAGGAAGGCCGCAAGGCGGGCCGCTGGCTGGTCGAGAAGATGAAGGACCAGAAGGGCGACGTGAACATCGTCGAGCTGCAGGGCACCGTGGGCTCGGCCCCGGCCATCGACCGCAAGAAGGGCTTCGAGGAAATCATCAAGGCCGACCCCAAGTTCAAGATCCTGCGCTCGCAGACCGGCGACTTCACGCGCGCCAAGGGCAAGGAAGTGATGGAAGCCTTCCTGAAGGCCGAGGGCAAGAAGATCAACGTGCTCTACGCGCACAACGACGACATGGCCATCGGCGCCATCCAGGCCATCGAGGAAGCGGGCCTGAAGCCGGCCAAGGACATCACGATCATCTCGATCGATGCCGTCAAGGGCGCCTTCGAAGCCATGATCGCCGGCAAGCTCAACGTGTCGGTCGAATGCAGCCCGCTGCTCGGGCCCCAGCTGATGAGCGCGGTGAAGGACATCAAGGCCGGCAAGCCGCTGCCCAAGCGCATCGTGACCGAGGAGACGATCTTCCCCATGGAAGTCGCCGCCAAGGAATTCCCCAATCGCAAGTACTGAGAGCCCACACCCATGAAACGCAACTTCCTCAAGGCCTCGCTCGCAGGCATCGCACTGGCCATCGCCGGCATTGCGCCGCTCGCGCATGCGCAGGACAAGGGCCCGATCGCCATCTCGATGCCGACCAAGTCGTCGGCCCGCTGGATCGCCGACGGCGCCAACATGGTCAAGTACTTCAAGGAGAAGGGCTACAAGACCGACCTGCAGTACGCCGATGACGACATTCCGAACCAGCTCGCGCAGATCGAGAACATGGTCACCAAGGGCTCCAAGGTGCTGGTCATCGCGGCCATCGACGGCTCCACGCTGTCCGACGTGCTGCAGAAGGCGGCCGACAAGGGCGTGAAGGTCATCGCCTACGACCGGCTCATCAAGGGCTCGAAGAACGTCGACTACTACGCCACCTTCGACAACTTCCAGGTCGGCGTGCTGCAGGCGCAGTCGATCGAGGCGGCGCTCGGCCTGAAGAGCGGCAAGGGCCCGTTCAACATCGAGCTGTTCGGCGGCTCGCCCGACGACAACAACGCCTTCTTCTTCTACAACGGGGCGATGTCGGTGCTGGACCCGTACATCAAGAGCGGCAAGCTGGTGGTGCGCAGCAAGCAGATGGGCATGGACAAGGTCGGCACGCTGCGCTGGGACGGCGCGGTGGCGCAGGCGCGCATGGACAACCTGCTGTCGGCCTACTACAGCAAGGACCGCGTCGATGCGGTGCTGTCGCCGTACGACGGGCTTTCGATCGGCATTCTCTCGTCGCTCAAGGGCGTGGGCTACGGCTCGGCGTCGCAGCCGATGCCCATCGTCTCGGGCCAGGACGCGGAGATTCCCTCGGTCAAGTCGATCCTGCGCAAGGAACAGACCTCGACCGTGTTCAAGGACACGCGCGAACTGGCCAAGGTCACGGTGGCCATGGTCGACGCCATGCTGTCGGGCAAGACGCCCGAGGTGAACGACACCAAGACCTACAACAACGGCATCAAGGTGGTGCCCTCGTACCTGCTCAAGCCCGTGAGCGTGGACGGCGGCAACTGGAAGCAGGTGCTGGTCGACAGCGGCTACTACAAGGAAAGCCAGGTCAAGTGAGCGTAGCAATGGCAGCAGCGGATACGCGCAGCATCCTCGAGATGCGCGGCATCACCAAGACATTTCCCGGCGTGAAGGCGCTCAGCGATGTCAACCTGGCGGTGCGCGCGGGCGAGATCCACGCGGTGGTCGGCGAGAACGGCGCGGGCAAGTCGACGCTCATGAAGGTGCTGAGCGGCGTCTACCCGTGCGACTCGTACACCGGGGAGATCCACTTCGAGGGCGAGCTGCGCCGCTTCAGGAGCATTGCCGACAGCGAGAAGCTCGGCATCATCATCATCCACCAGGAGCTCGCGCTGGTGCCGCTGCTGTCCATTGCCGAGAACATCTTTCTCGGCAACGAAATTTCGCACGGCGGCGTGATCGACTGGTTCGCGGCCTATGCGAAGACGCGCGAGCTGCTCGCCAAGGTGGGCCTGAAAGAGCCGCCGACCACGCTGGTGACCGACCTGGGCGTGGGCAAGCAGCAGCTGGTGGAGATTGCCAAGGCCTTGGCCAAGGAGGTCAAGCTGCTGATCCTCGACGAGCCCACGGCCAGCCTCAACGAGAACGACAGCGACGCGTTGCTGATGCTGCTGCTCGAGCTGAAGCGCCAGGGCATCGCGTCGATCCTGATCTCGCACAAGCTCAACGAGATTGCCAAGGTGGCCGACTCCATCACCGTGCTGCGCGACGGCGCCACGGTGGAGACCATGGACTGCCGCGGCCAGCCGATCAGCGAGGACCGCATCATCCGCGGCATGGTCGGGCGCGACATGGCGCACCGCTATCCGCAGCGCGATCCGAAGATCGGCGAGACCGTGTTCGAGGTGCGCGACTGGCGCGTGCACCACGCGCTGCATGCCGACCGCGAGCAGATCAAGGGCGTGGACCTGCATGTGCGCAAGGGCGAGATCGTCGGCATTGCGGGCCTCATGGGCGCGGGCCGCACCGAGCTCGCGATGAGCGTGTTCGGCAAGTCCTACGGGCAGCGCATCAGCGGCTCGGTGCTGATGCACGGCCAGCCGGTGGACGTGGGCACGGTGCGCAAGGCCATCGACCATGGCATTGCCTACGTCACCGAAGACCGCAAGGGGCTGGGACTGGTGCTGGAGGAAAACATCCAGAAGAACGTGAGCCTGGCCAACCTGGAGGCGGTCTCCAGTTCGATGGTGATCGACGACGCGCGCGAATTCAAGGTGGCGAGCGACTACCGCCGTGCACTCAACATCCGCTCTTCGGGCGTGGAACAGCTGGTGGTGAACCTGTCGGGCGGCAACCAGCAGAAGGTGGTGCTCAGCAAATGGCTCTTCACCAAACCCGAACTCTTGATTCTCGACGAACCCACGCGCGGCATCGACGTGGGCGCCAAGTACGAGATCTACACCATCATCGACCAGCTCGCGAGCGAGGGCAAAGGCATTCTCATGATTTCTTCCGAACTGCCGGAACTGCTCGGCATGTGCGACCGCATCTACGTGATGAACGAGGGCCGCTTCGTGGCCGAATTTCCGGCCGCCCAGGCTTCGCAGGAGCGCATCATGCATGCCATCGTGAGCGCAGGGAGTTCCGTCCATGTCGCAGCCTGACGCCAACGCGGTGAACGCCGCGGTCCCCATGGCAGAAGCTGCCCCGAAGCTGCACGCCGGCTTCCTGAAGAACAACCTGCGCGAATACGGCATGCTGATCTCGCTGGTCGCGATCATGGTGCTGTTCCAGGTGCTGACCGACGGCACGCTGCTGCGGCCGCTGAACCTCACCAACCTGCTGCTGCAGAACAGCTACGTCGTCATCATGGCGCTGGGCATGCTGCTGGTGATCGTGGCGGGGCACATCGATCTTTCGGTGGGCTCGGTCTGCGGCTTCATCGGCGCGCTGGCGGCGGTGCTGATGGTGGAGTACGAATGGCACTTCGTGCCGACGGCCATCATCAGCATTGCGGCGGGCGCGGTCATCGGCGCGGCGCAGGGCTGGTTCGTCGCGTTTCGCAAGATCCCGTCGTTCATCGTCACGCTTGCGGGCATGCTGGTGTTCAAGGGGCTCACGCTGGCGCTGCTGGCGGGGCAGTCGGTGGGGCCGTTCCCGGTCGAGTTCCAGCGGCTGAGCTCGGGTTTCATTCCCGATCCGCTGGGCGGCCTCGATGCCGGCGGGTTGCGCATCACCTCGCTGGTGGTGGGCGCGCTGGCCGCGGCGGCGCTGGTGTTCTTCAAGCTGCGCGGGCGCGCCAAGCTCGCGGCGCACGGCATGGAGACGGAGCCCTATGTGTTCTTCCTGGTGAAGAACCTGTTCTTCGCGGCCATCATCCTTTTCTTCAGCTACCTGCTCTCGACCTACAAGGGCCTGCCCAATGTGCTGATCGTCATGGCGGTGCTGATCGTGGTGTACGACTTCGTCACCAACCGCACCACCATCGGCCGGCGCATCTATGCGCTGGGCGGCAACGAGAAGGCGGCGCGGCTGTCGGGCGTGAAGACGCAGCGGCTCGCGTTCCTGACCTTCGTCAACATGGGCGCGCTGGCCGCGCTCGCCGGCCTGGTGTTCGCGGCGCGGCTCAACACGGCCACGCCCAAGGCGGGGCTGGGCTTCGAGCTCGACGTGATCGCGGCCTGCTTCATCGGCGGCGCTTCGGCTTCGGGCGGCGTGGGACGGGTGATGGGCGCGGTGATCGGCGCCTTCATCATGGGCGTGATGAACAACGGCATGTCGATCCTGGGCATCGGCATCGACTACCAGCAGGTCATCAAGGGCCTGGTGCTGCTGGCGGCGGTGTTCATCGACGTCTACAACAAGAACAAGTAGGCGCATGAGCCAGAGCAGCATCAGCCCCGTGCTCGAACTGCGGGGCATCCACAAGCAGTTCGGCGGCATCCCGGTGCTGCGCGACGTGCAGCTGAAGCTGTACCCCGGCGAGATCCATGCGCTGATGGGACAGAACGGCGCGGGCAAGTCGACGCTCATCAAGGTGCTCACGGGGGTTCTTCCGTCGAGCGGCGGCGAAATGCACCTCGACGGACGACCCATCCATCCCGCCTCGCCGCTCGAGGCGCAGAAGCTCGGCATCAGCACGGTCTACCAGGAGGTCAACCTGTGCCCGAACCTCTCGGTGGCCGAGAACGTGTTTGCAGGCCGCTATCCGCGCTGCGGCGCGGTGCAGGGTTTTCGCATCGACTGGGCGGCGGTGAACCGGCGCGCCGAAGAACTGCTGGCGCGCATCGGCCTGGACATCGACGTGAGCCGGCTGCTGTCGAGCTATTCGGTCGCGGTGCAGCAGATGGTGGCCATCGCGCGCTCGCTGGGCGTGTCGTCGAAGGTGCTGATCCTCGACGAGCCGACCTCGAGCCTGGACGACGACGAGGTCGAGAAGCTGTTCGAGGTGCTGCGGCGCCTGCGCAGCGAAGGGCTCGCGATCGTCTTCGTGACGCACTTCTTCAACCAGATGTATGCGGTGTCGGACCGCATCACGGTGCTGCGCAACGGCAACTGGGTGGGCGAGTGGCGCGCCGCGGACTTCGGCCCGCAGGCGTTGATTGCCGCGATGCTGGGGCGCGAGCTGGCCGCCCAGTCGGCCCGGCCCGCGGCGCTGCCGGCCTTCGATGAAGCTGCGCCCGCCTTGCTGCAGGCCGAGGGCCTCGGCCAGGCAGGGCAACTGCAGGCCACCGACCTGCGCGTGCGCGCCGGCGAGGTGGTCGGCATCGCGGGCCTGCTGGGCGCCGGCCGCACCGAGCTCGCTCGCCTGCTGTTCGGGCTCGAAGCGCCCGACCGCGGGGTGCTGAGGGTCGATGGCCATTCCGTCAGCTTTTCGAACCCCGCCGACGCCATCCGCGAAGGGCTCGCGCTGTGCCCCGAAGAGCGCAAGACCGACGGCATCGTGGCCGAGCTGTCGGTGCGCGAGAACATCGCGCTCGCGCTGCAGGCGCGCCTCGGCGTGCGGCGCTTCCTGTCGCGCGCCGAGCAGACGGCGATCGCCGAGCGTTTCGTCGCATCGCTGGGCATCAAGACCGCGAGCGTCGAAACCCCCATCGGCCTGCTCTCGGGCGGCAACCAGCAAAAAGCCATGATCGCGCGCTGGCTCGCGACCGAGCCGCGCCTGTTGATCCTCGACGAGCCCACGCGCGGCATCGACGTGGCAGCCAAGCAGGAAATCATGGAAGAGATCCTGCGGCTCGCGAAGGCGGGCATGGCGGTGATCTTCATCTCGTCGGAGATGAGCGAGGTGGTGCGCGTCGCGCATCGCATCGTGGTGCTGCGCGACCGCAAGAAGGTGGGCGAGCTGCCGGGCGGCGCGACCGAAGACGAGGTCTACGAAATGATTGCAGCCACATGACCCGCCTTTCATCACTCATGAGGCACCGCCTCGCCTGGCCCATCGTCACGCTGCTTCTTCTGCTCGCGGTCAACACCGCGTTCAACGCCAGCTTCCTGCACCTCGAATGGCGCGACGGCCATCTCTACGGCAGCCTGATCGACATCGTGAACCGCGCGGCGCCGCTGGTGCTGGTGTCGCTGGGGATGACGCTGGTGATTGCCACGCGCGGCATCGACATTTCGGTGGGCGCGGTGGTGGCCATTGCGGCGGCCGTCGCGGCCTGGATGATCGGCGGCTCGGTGGCGAGCGACGTGAGCCGGTTCCCGATGCCGCTTGCGATCCTCGCGGCCCTCGGCGTTGCGCTGCTGTGCGGCCTCTGGAACGGAATGCTGGTGGCCAAGGTCGGCATGCAGCCGATCATCGCCACGCTGATCCTCATGGTGGCGGGCCGCGGCGTTGCGCAGCTCATCGCCGACGGGCAGATCATCACCATCTACTACAAGCCCTTTTTCTTCCTCGGCAGCGGCTACCTGCTGGGCCTGCCGTTCTCGCTGTTCATCGTGGCCGCGGTGTTCGTGCTGCTCTACCTGGCGATCACGCGCACGGCGCTGGGGCTTTTCATCCAGGCGGTGGGTATCAACCCGACGGCCGCGCGCGTGGCGGGCGTGCAGGCGCGCAGGCTCATCGTGGGCGCCTATGCGTTCTGCGGCCTGTGCGCGGGCGTGGCGGGCCTCCTGATCAGCTCCAACGTCAAGAGCGCGGACGGCAACAACGCAGGCCAGCTGCTGGAGCTCGACGCGATCCTGGCCGTGACGCTGGGTGGCACCGCGCTCACGGGCGGGCGCTTCAGCCTCATGGGCAGCGTGATCGGTGCGCTCATCATCCAGACGCTGACCTATGCCATCTACTCGCTGGGCGTGCCGCCGGAGATCAACCTCGTCGTGAAGGCCGTGGTGGTGTTCGCGGTGATGCTGCTGCAGTCGCCGGAGTTCAGGGCGGAAGTACGGACGCTGGTGCAGCGGCCGGTGCATGAGGGGGCCAGGCCATGAGCGCGGTGATCGAGTCGGCTGTACCCTCACCCCAGCCCTCTCCCGCACGCGGGAGAGGGGGCAAGGCAGGGTTCAATCCCAAGTACCTGCCGTTGGCCGCGACCATCTCGCTGTTCGTGCTCGTGGCCACGCTGGGCTCGGTGTTCTACGACGGCTTCTTCTCCGCGCAGGTGTTCCTCAACCTGCTGATCGACAACGCGTTCCTGATCGTCGTGGCCGTGGGCATGACCTTCGTGATCCTCTCGGGCGGCATCGATCTCTCGGTGGGTTCGGTGATCGCACTCACCACGATGGTGTCGGCCTCGCTGGTCGAGAAGCACGGCTGGAGCCCGGCGGTGGTGATCCCGCTGGTGCTGGCCATGGGCACCGCATTCGGCGCGTTCATGGGCCTGCTCATCGAGCGCTTCAGGCTGCAGCCCTTCATCGTCACGTTGGCGGGCATGTTCCTGGCGCGGGGGCTCTGCTACCTGATCAGCATCGACTCCATCAGCATCACCAACGCGTTCTATGCCGAGGTCTCGCAGATCCGCATTCCGGTCTGGGGCGAGGCTTCGCTGTCGATCAGCGCGGTGATCGCCATCGCCGTGCTGCTGGCGGCGGTGTTCATCGCGCACTGCACGCCCTTTGGCCGCGCGGTGTACGCCATCGGCGGCAGCGAGCAGTCGGCCATGCTCATGGGCCTGCCGGTGCGCTCCACGCTCATCGGCGTCTACACGCTGTCGGGCTTCTGCTCGGCGCTGGCGGGGGTGATCTTCACCTTCTACATGCTCTCGGGCTACGGCCTGCATGCGCTGGGGCTGGAGCTCGATGCGATTGCGGCGGTGGTGATCGGCGGCACGCTGCTCACGGGCGGCGTGGGCTACGTGGCGGGCACGCTGTTCGGCGTGCTGATGCTCGGGATCATCCAGACGCTGATCTCCTTCGACGGCACGCTGAGCTCCTGGTGGACGCGCATCGTCGTCGGTGCGCTGCTGTTCGTGTTCTGCCTGCTGCAGCGCTTCTTCACCTCGCGTGCGCCACGGCGCTGACGCTTTCTCTTCTTTCTCTCGCTTTCAGGAAATTTCCGCATGCCGGACCAAAACCCCAAGAAGAAGCTGCGCTCGACCGAATGGTTCGGCTCGGCCGACAAGAACGGCTTCATGTACCGCAGCTGGATGAAGAACCAGGGCATACCGGACCACGAGTTCGACGGCCGCCCGATCATCGGCATCTGCAACACCTGGTCGGAGCTCACACCCTGCAACGCGCACTTCCGCAAGATTGCCGAACATGTGAAGCGCGGCATCTCGGAGGCGGGCGGCTTTCCGGTCGAGTTTCCGGTGTTCTCCAATGGCGAATCGAACCTGCGGCCGACAGCCATGCTCACGCGCAACCTTGCGAGCATGGACGTGGAGGAAGCCATCCGCGGCAACCCGGTCGATGCGGTGGTGCTGCTCACGGGCTGCGACAAGACCACGCCCGCATTGCTGATGGGGGCGGCGAGCTGCGACATACCGGCCATCGTGGTCACGGGCGGGCCGATGCTCAACGGCAAGCTCGACGGCAAGGACATCGGCTCGGGCACGGCCGTGTGGCAGCTGCACGAGTCGCTCAAGGCCGGCGAGATCAACCTGCACCAGTTCCTTTCGGCCGAAGGCGGCATGTCGCGTTCGGCCGGCACCTGCAACACGATGGGCACGGCCTCGACCATGGCCTGCATGGCCGAGGCGCTGGGCACCTCGCTGCCGCACAACGCGGCCATTCCGGCGGTCGATGCGCGGCGCTATGTGCTCGCGCAGATGTCGGGCATGCGCGCGGTCGAGATGGCGATGGAGGGGCTCACGCTGTCGAAGATTCTCACGCGCGAGGCTTTCGAAAACGCCATTCGCGTCAACGCAGCCATCGGCGGGTCGACCAATGCGGTGATCCACCTGAAGGCCATCGCGGGGCGCATCGGCGTCGACCTCGAGCTCGAGGACTGGACGCGCATCGGTGGCAACACGCCGACCATCGTCGACCTCCTGCCCTCGGGTCGCTTCCTCATGGAAGAGTTCTACTACGCGGGCGGCCTGCCCGCGGTGCTGCGGCGCCTTGGCGAGAGCGGCCTGCTGCCGCACCCGGGCGCGCTCACCGTCAACGGCCGGTCGATCTGGGACAACGTGCGCGAGGCGCCGAGCCTCAACGACGAGGTGATTCGCCCGCTCGACAAGCCGCTGATTGCCGACGGCGGCATTCGCATCCTGCGCGGCAACCTGTCGCCGCGCGGCGCGGTGCTCAAGCCCTCGGCCGCATCGCCCGAGCTGCTGAAGCACCGCGGCCGCGCGGTGGTGTTCGAGAACCTCGAGCACTACAAGGAGCGCATCGTCGACGAGAGCCTCGAGGTCGATGCGAACTCGGTGCTGGTGATGAAGAACTGCGGCCCCAAGGGCTACCCCGGCATGGCCGAGGTCGGCAACATGGGGCTGCCGCCCAAGCTGCTGCGCCAAGGCATCAAGGACATGGTGCGCATCTCGGATGCGCGCATGAGCGGCACGGCCTACGGCACGGTGGTGCTGCACGTCGCGCCCGAGGCGGCCGACGGCGGACCGCTCGCGGCGGTGCGCGACGGCGACTGGATCGAGCTCGACTGCGATGCGGGCCGCTTGCACCTCGACATCAGCGACGAAGAACTCGCCTCGCGCCTGGCTTCGCTGACCAGCACCGATGCGCAGCCCATGAGCACGCGCGGCGGCGGCTACCAGAAGCTCTACGTCAACCACGTGCTGCAGGCCGATGAAGGCTGCGACTTCGATTTTCTGGTGGGCTGCAGAGGTTCCGCCGTTCCCCGCCACTCACACTGATCCATCATGACCCCCAGATACCGCGGCATCTTCCCGGTGGTGCCGACCACCTTCACCGAACAGGGCGCGCTCGACCTCGAGAGCCAGAAGCGCTGCGTCGATTTCATGATCGACGCGGGTTCCGACGGACTCTGCATCCTCGCCAACTTCTCCGAGCAGTTCGTGCTCTCCGACGAAGAGCGCGAGGTGCTCACGCGCACGGTGCTCGAGCATGTGGCGGGCCGCGTGCCGGTGATCGTCACCACCACCCACTACAGCACCCGCATCTGCGCCGAACGCAGCCGGCGTGCGCAGGACATGGGCGCTGCCATGCTGATGGTGATGCCGCCCTACCACGGCGCCACCTTCCGCGTGCCGGAGCCGCAGATCTTCGAGTTCTATGCCGGCCTCTCCGATGCGGTGAACATCCCGATCATGATCCAGGACGCGCCCGCGAGCGGCACGCTGCTGTCGGCCGCCTTTCTGGCACGCATGGCGCGCGAGATCGAACAGGTGGCGTATTTCAAGATCGAGACCCCGGGAGCCGCGTCCAAGCTGCGCGAACTGATCCGCCTGGGCGGCGATGCCGTCGAAGGCCCGTGGGACGGCGAGGAAGCCATCACGCTGATGCCCGACCTCGATGCCGGCGCCACCGGCTCGATGACGGGCGGCGGCTATCCCGACGGCATCCGCCCGATCATCGAGGCACACCGCGCGGGCGACCGCGACAAGGCCTTTGCGCTCTACCAGCAGTGGCTGCCGCTCATCAACTACGAGAACCGCCAGGCCGGCCTCCTGGCCTGCAAGTCGCTCATGAAGGAGGGCGGCGTGATCGCCTGCGAGGCGCCGCGGCATCCGCTGCCGGCGATGCACCCCGAGACACGCGCCGGCCTGATCGAGACGGCGAAGCGGCTCGATCCGCTGGTGCTGCGCTGGGGGCGTTGACAGCAGCGCCGCGCCCTTCGACGAAGTAGGGCGCGACGATTTCGGTGAGCCAGTCCATCACGGCCAGCACGCGTGGTGCCAGCTGGCGCCGGTTGGCGTAGAGCAGCGAAACCGGCATTGGGCGCGCGTTGAACTCCGGCATCACCTGCACGAGCGCGCCGGCGGCGAGGCTCGCCTCCAGGCCTGCGACCGGCGCCTGGATCAGACCCAGGCCGGCCAGCGCGGCCGCCTGGTAGGCGTCGGTGCCATTCACCGTGACGGTCGCACGCACGGGCCATGTCTTGTACAAGCCATCGGCGGGGTCGAGGTATTCCCAGCCTGCAGCGCTGGAGGAGAGCGTCTGCGCGAAATGAACGACGCGGTGCTGCGCCAGGTCGTCGAGCGTGCGGGGCGTGCCGTGCGCGCGCAGATAGCCAGGGCTCGCGGTATTGGCCATCCGCATGGCACCGAGCGGCCGCGCGACGAGTTCCGAGTCGCCGAGCATGCCGACGCGCAACACGCAGTCGAAGCCTTCGTGCACGAGGTCGACGCGGCGGTCCGAGGTGCTGATGCCGACTTCGAGCGCGGGATGCCGCGCCAGGAATTCGGGCAGGCGCGGAATGACGAGGTCGCGCGCCACCACGTTAGGCAGATCGATGCGCAGTCGCCCCGTGAGGCCGCCGGCGTGCGAATGGAACATGGTGGCGAGCTGCTCGCCCTCGGCCAGGTAGTCCTTGCAGCGTTCGAGGAAGCGCCCTCCGTCCTCGGTGAGCCGCACGCTGCGCGTCGTGCGCTGCAGGAGCCGCGTGCCGAGCCGCTCTTCGAGTTGCTGCACGGCCACCGACACGCGCGCGCGGGTCAGGCCGAGCTGGTCCGCGGCGCGACTGAAGCTCGCGAGCCCGGCCACCCTCGAAAAGATGCGCAATTCGTCGGTGTTCATGGCCGAGGATTGTTTCCTTGTTGGATAACAGTGTGCGTAGTTTCGCGGAATTTATCTTTCTGCCGGTAATTTTTAAAGTCCACCCATCGACTTGCCGATCAACCCATCGAGGACTTTGAAATGACAGCTTCCACACTCCCTCACCCGTCCCGCATCGCACTCATTACCGGCGGCAGCCGCGGCCTCGGCCGCAGCGCCGCACTGGCGCTCGCCGTCGATGGCGTCGACGTGATCCTCACCTACGTGTCGAACGACGCCAGCGCGCAGGCGGTGGTGGCGGAGATCGAGGCGAAGGGGCGCCGCGCAGTCGCACTCAGGCTCGACGTCGGCGACAGCAAGACCTTCGCCGCATTCGCGGATTCGGTGAAGGCGGCGCTGGCTGCCACCTGGCAGCGCGAGCGCTTCGACTTCCTGGTGAACAACGCCGGGGTGGGCCTGCACGCGAATTTCGAGGACACGACAGAAGCACAGTTCGACATGCTCTACAACGTGCACTTCAAGGGCACGTACTTCCTCACGCAAAAGCTGCTGCCGCTCATCAACGACGGCGGGCGCATCGTCAACGTGTCGTCGGGGCTCACCCGGTTCTCCATGGCCGGTGCGTCCGCCTACGCCGCGATGAAGGGCGGCGTGGAAACGCTCACGCGCTACCTCGCGAAGGAACTCGGCGCGCGCGGCATCGCGGCCAACACGATCGCGCCGGGTGCGATCGAAACCGACTTCAGTGGAGGCATGGTGCGTGACAACCCGCAGGTGAACGCGATGGTCGCCAGTTTCACCGCGCTGGGACGCGCGGGCCGGCCGGACGATATCGGCGGTGCGATCGCGGGCTTGCTGGGGGAGGGCAATCGCTGGGTGAACGCCCAGCGCATCGAAGTGTCCGGAGGGATGCTGGTCTGAGCACGCGGCGTCCCCAGCGGGTTTCGCTCAGCTCTTCTCGAGTTCGCTCACTTGCAGCGACAGGTCGAACAGCTTGGACTTGCTCGCGTAGTAGCGGTCGAGCCGCCATTCCTTCAGGATGTCCATGGCGAGCTCGAAGCTCTTGTAGTCGAGGCTGTAGAGCGTGACCAGTTCGAAGCTGCGTTCGGATTCGAGCGCCAACACGAGCTGCGCCAGGATCTTGGCCGACTCGTTGGCCGGGTCCGTTTCTATGAATCGGCGAGCGACCTTGATGGCATTCATGGGATAGTGTTCCTCGGTAGGCAGAGACCGAGAACTATAGCTAGCACGCCCTCATGCTTTATGACAGTCTTGTGACAAGCGAGGGTCATTGCCCTTGCGGGCGGGTGATGCATGCATGTATCCGCCGCCGCCCGGGCTGGGCGACGGGGGTATCAAACCACGGGGCAGGCTGCTTCAGCGCATCGGCGCCGGCATCGGCGCCGGCATCGGCGCCGGCATGGGCATCGGTTCCATCGGTGCGATGGGCGCAATGGCCGGTGGCGGAACGCGCGAAGGCGCGGGCATCGGCGCCGGCATCGCGGCGGGTGCGGGCATGACGACGGTGGTGACCGATTCGCGGATCACGCCGCCGCCCATCACGCTGCCCTCCACATTGCCGCGGGTATTGCCGCTGCCGCCCATCACGCGTGCCTCGCAGTCTGCGCGGTCGGCCGGTGGCTGGAGTCCGCAGCGCGCGAGGGCATTGCGCTGGTAGTCGGGCGCGCTGGTCAATCCGCCTCGCGCGGCTTCCTGGCGTGCGGCGCCGGCCTCGCGGATGCAGGCTGCGCGGTCCTGCTGGTTGTGTCCGCAGACCGCGAGCTCCTGCTGGTAGGTGGAGTCGCCGCGGCGCGGCTGGGCCGAGGCCGACGTGGCGGCGGCAAGGCCGCCCACGGCAATCAGGGCGGCAATCATCGAACGGGTGGTGCTGTTCATGGGGTGCTCCTTGGAGTGACCTGAGACATGAAACTGTTGGACAGGGTGGGCCGCATCGGGTTCCGCGCGGCCGGTGTTCATCAGCGCGTGGGTGCGGCCGGTTGCGCCGGCAGCGGGGTGACCGTTTCGCGGATGACGCCGCCGCCCATCACGCTGCCTTCGGTGCTGGTGCGTGCGCCGCCCTGCAGGCGGGCCTCGCAGTCGGCGCGGTCGGCCGCAGGCTGTTCGCGGCAGCGCGCCATTGCATTGGCGTCGTAGCGGCCGGGGCTGGCGCTCGTGAGGCCGTTGCGCCCCGCTTCCTGGCGTGCAGCGCCGGCTTCGCGCAGGCACGCCGCACGGTCTTGCTGCACGCCGTCGCAGGTGGCGCGCTCCTGCTGCGCGCGCGCGGCCGTGCCGGGCGCCTGCGCCTGGGCGAGCGATGGGCCCAGAAAAAGGAAGCCGCTTGCTGCAAAAAGCGCGGCAGCAGAAAGGGCGGAACGAACTGTTGTTGTCATCGGGTGCTCCTGGTTAGGGCGCGCCCTCCGAAAGCGCGACCGGACACACAGTGTGGTCCGGCGCAACGCATGCAGGGTGTGGGACTGCACAGACAGCAGGCCCGGCCGGACTCGCCCCTGCGTGTGGGACGTGTCCGGCATGGGCCGGCGTGGCCGGCCCGGGGCGCGTCAGCCCGCCGCGATGCGCTGCGCCAGGTGCGCCAGCGCTTCCTCGACCTGGTCGACCAGGATCAGCGACAGGTCGCCGGGCTGCAGGCGCGCCAGTGCGGTGTCGATGGCGACGAATTCGCCGCGGATCTCGTCGATGTAGCGCGTGCGCGCCGCGCCCTGCAGGCCCTGGCGCAGCAGTGCCATCACCTCGCCGTCGGCACGACCGCGCTGGGCTGCGTCCTGGTAGAGGATCACGTCGTCGAAGGCCTGGCCGAGGATGGCGGTCTGGTCGCGGATGTCGGAATCGCGCCGGTCGCCCGCGCCGCTGATCACCACCGAGCGCTTGTTGGCCGGCATGGTGTCCACGGCCGAGACCAGCGCGCGCATGGCGTCGGTGTTGTGGCCGTAGTCGGCGATCACGGTCGCGCCGCGGTAGTCCATGACGTTGAAGCGCCCCGGCACGCCGGCCGCGTCGTTCAGGAAGCTTGCGAGGCCGCTGCGGATGGTGTCCCAGTCGAGGCCCACGGCCCATGCGGCGGCCACGGCCGCCATCACGTTGTCGACCTGGAAGCCGATGGTGCCGCCGCGCGTGATGGGCACGTCGCGCAGCGCGATGCGCTCGCGCCAGGAGCCTTCGGCCGCCACCAGCGTGTCCTGGTCGATGTAGACGGTGCGCTTGCCCTGCGCGCGGTGCGTGGCCATCACCGGATGCTGGCGGTCGGCGGTGAAGAAGATCACGTGGCCGGGGCAGCCGGCGGCCATGGCGGCGACGTTGACGTCGGCGGCATTGAGCACCGCATAGCCGTCGGGCGCGACGTTGCGCACGATCACGCGCTTGAGCACCGCGAGGTCTTCGACGGTGGTGATGTAGTTCAGGCCCAGGTGGTCGCCGCTGCCGATGTTGGTGACCACGGCCACCTGGCAGCGGTCGAAGCCGAGGCCTTCGCGCAGCACGCCGCCGCGCGCCACTTCGAACACGGCCGCATCCACGTCGGGGTGCATGAGCACGTTGCGCGCGCTCTTGGGGCCGCTGCAGTCGCCGCTGTCGGTCTGGCGGCCGTCGACGTACACGCCGTCGGTGTTGGTCATGCCGGTGCGCAGGCCGCTCGACGAGAGCAGGTGGTTGATGAGGCGCGCCGTGGTGGTCTTGCCGTTGGTGCCTGTGACGGCCACCACCGGGATGCGGCCGTCGTCGCCGTGCGCGAAGAGGGTGTCCATGACGGCCTCGCCCACCGCGCGGCCGCGGCCGAAGGAGGGCGAGATGTGCATGCGCAGGCCGGGCGCGGCATTCACCTCGACCACGCCGCCGTGCTGTTCCTCGAGCGGGCGCAGCACGTTCTCGCACACCATGTCGACGCCGCAGATGTGCAGCCCGACCATCTGCGCCGCATCGACCGCGCGCGCGGCCACTTCGGGATGCACGGTGTCGGTCACGTCGGTGGCGGTGCCGCCGGTGGACAGGTTGGCGTTGTTGCGCAGCACCACGCGCTGGCCGCGCGCGGGCACGCTGTCGGGCGTGAGGCCCTGGGCCTCGAGCCGGCCGATGGCGATGTCGTCCAGGCGGATCTTGGTGAGCGAGGTGGCGTGGCCTTCGCCGCGGCGCGGGTCGAGGTTCACGGTGTCCACCAGCTGGCGCACGGTGGCGCTGCCGTCGCCGATCACGTGCGGCGGGTCGCGCCGCGCGGCGGCCACCAGGCGGTCGCCCACCACCAGCAGGCGGAAGTCGAAGCCGGGCAGGAATTTCTCGACCATGACTTCGCCGTACACGGCGGCCGAGTCGTAGGCGGCCGTGAGTTGCTCTTGCGTCGTGATGTTGACGGTGACGCCCTTGCCCTGGTTGCCGTCCTGCGGCTTCACCACCACGGGCAGGCCGATTTCCATGGCCGCGGCCCAGCCGTCCTGCGCATCGGAGACCGGGCGGCCCAGCGGCACCGGCACGCCGGCGGCGTTGAGCAGCTGCTTGGTGAGTTCCTTGTCCTGCGCGATCGATTCGGCCACGCCGCTGGTGCTGTCGACCTCGGCCGCCTGGATGCGGCGCTGCCTGGAGCCCCAGCCGAACTGCACCAGGCTGCCGCTGGTCAGGCGGCGGTAGGGAATGCCGCGCGCCACGGCGGCGTCGACGATGGAGCCGGTGCTCGGGCCGAGGCGCTCCGATTCGTCGAGGTCGCGCAGCTCGGTGATGGCGGCGCCGGCGTCGAAGGCGGTGTCGGCCAGCGCGGCCGCGATCAGCTGTTCGGCCAGTTCGATTGCGCGGCGGCCCACGGCTTCTTCGCTGTATTGAAAGACGACCTGGTAGACGCCGTCTTCCACCGTGGGCGAGGTGTGGCCGAAGTTGACCGCGCAGCCGGCCTGGGCCTGCAGCGCCACGGCGGCGTTCTCGAGCACGTGCGCCAGTGCCAGCGGCTGGCCCAGCACCATCGGATGCAGCTCGCCGATGGTGGGAAACCGTGCGCGCAGGCGTGCTTCGAAGCCCGGCAGGCGGCTGATGGCGTTTTCATCGCCTTCGCAGGCAACCACCGCTTCGAAGGCGGTGTGGCGGCTCCAGAGATTGGGGCCGCGCAGGGCGCGGATACGGGTGACTTTCATGGGGCGGCGGTGCGCTTCAGGCGAGTTGCAGTTGGGGGGACGAAAGCGGCTGGGTCTGCGAAAGCTGCAGTGAGGCCAGCGCCGCCTGCAGGTCGGCCTCGAAGGCCTCCACGCCTGCGCCGATGAGGTTCAGCGGAATGCCCAGCGCCCAGGCCGCGGCCACGGCGGCCAGCAGGCTCTCCAGGCTGACGCCCGCGTGCGTGGCGCGCCAGACGGTCAGGCGGCCGAGGCCGGGCAGGAAGGACTCGCTGCTGCCGTTGGCCAGCACCACGCGGTCCTGCCGCACCAGCACGGCCTTGCCGCCGGCGGCCTGGTGCGCCGTGAGCGCGACGGCCTGCGGGTCGGCCGCGTAGAGAATGACGGCACCGTCGCACAGCGGCGCCAGGCCGGCGACGCGCGGATCGCCCGCGTTGAGTACCGCGGTGCCTTCGCCGAGCACCACGTCGACCTGCGTGCGCAGCACCTTGACCATCTGGTCGCTCTCGGTGATGTCGTAGTCGGCCAGCGCCTCGGCGCCTTCGAGGTCGGTCACGATGCCGATTTCGCAGCGGTCGTAGGCCAGGCCGTCGCGCAGGATGGTTTCGGCGCCGTTCTCGATCACCACCGCTTCCACCGCGCGGTTCACGAGCAGGCGGTGGCCGGCGTCCCAGTTGGCGCTGTCGCGCGCATCGACGCGGCGGCGTTCGAGGAACAGGCCGTCGCGGCAGGCGAGGCCGGTGTGGCGCCCGCCCAGGTTGATGAGCCACGCGACCAGGCGCGCGAGCACCGCGGTGTCGCGCGAGCCGGCCACGCCGATCACGGGGATGCGGCCCGGCGCATCGCCCGGGAACAGGTGGTCGCAGATCGCACGGCCCACCGGGCGCGGCGAGCCGACGGCCGGCTTCAGGTGCATCAGCAGGCCGGGGCCGGCATTCACTTCGACGATGGCGCCGCGCTGCGGGCCGAGCGGCTTGCCGATGTCCTGCGCCACGAGGTCGATGCCCGCGATGTCCAGGCCCACCACGCGCGCGGCCAGCACGGCGGCATGCGCGACTTCGGGATGGACCTGGTCGGTGCAGTCGTTGGCCATGTTGCCGTTGCGCTGGATCGTGACCACGCGGCCGGCCGCCGGAACCGAGGCGCCGTCGAGTTCCTGGCGCTTGAGTTCGAGCTGCAGCTTGGCGTCGGTCTCCAGAACGATCAGGTCGAGCGGATATTCCTCTTCGGCGCCGCGGCGCGGATCGCTGTTGAGCTGCTTCTCGATCAGCTCGGCGACGGTGCTCTTGCCGTCGCCCGTCACGGTGATGATCTCGCCGCGCGCGGCCGCCACCACCTCGCCGCCCACCACCAGCAGGCGGTGTTCGTGGCCGCGGATGAAGCGCTCGACCATCACGTCGCTGCCTTCGGGCTCGGCCACCGCGAAGGCGGCCATGACTTCCTCGCGGGTCGTCAGCTCGAGCGACACGCCGCGGCCGTGGTTGGCGTCCGACGGCTTCACGGCCACCGGCAGGCCGATGTCCTCGGCGGCTTCCCAGGCTTCTTCGGCGCTGGCCACCACCTGGCCCTCGGGCACGGGCACGCCGCAGCTCGCGAGCAGCGACTTGGTGAGCTCCTTGTCGCTGGCAATCGATTCGCCGATGGCGCTGGTGTAGTCGGTCTCGGCAGTCCAGATGCGCTGCTGGTTGGCGCCGTAGCCCAGCTGCACCAGGTTGCCGCTGTTCAGCCGGATGTGCGGAATGCCGCGGTCGGTGGCGGCGGACACGATGGCCGCGGTGCTCGGGCCCAGGTAGCAGTCCTCGACCTTGGCCTTGACGGCATCGACCGCCTTCTGCACGTCATCGGCGGTGAAGGGGTCGTTGTTGATGGCCGCCATCAGCAGGCGGTGGCCTTCGGCCAGCGCGACGCGGGCGACCTGCTCGTCGCGCGCGCGGAACACCATGCGATAGACGCCGTGCTCCGAGGTGCTGCGGGTTTGCCCGAAGCCGGTCGGCATGCCGGCCAGGTTCAGGAGCTCGATCACCACGTGCTCCAGCACATGGCCCGACCAGGTGCCTTCGGTCAGCCGCTGGATGAAGCCGCCGCGCTCGCCCACGCCGCAGTGGTGCTCGATGAGCGCCGGCAGCAGGGTCGTGAGCCGGTCGGTGAAGCCGTCGATCTTGTTGGAGGGGTAGTCTTCCAGCTGGCCCAGGTCGAGCCAGACTTCCAGCACGGGCCGGTAGGTCCAGAGGTTGGGACCGCGCAGATAGTTGATGCGCAGCAGGCGGATGTCGTCGAAACGGGTCATGCAAACGTTCGATGTGCTTTGGCCGAGCACCGCGGCGCCTTCAAGCGCGCCCATGGCAATCGGTCAGAATCGGCGCCCGACAAAGGACGCCATGACGCGGTCCATGCGGCCCGCGACGGGCAAGAGTCAAAGAAACACAATGCAACATCACGATCCAGTCGGCACCCGGGAGGGCGAAACCGAGGCGGCCTCAGACGCGCTGAAAAGCCGGCTCGCAGCCGCGGAAAACGTTCTGGTCACACTACCGGTTGACCTCGACGATGAACTTCTGTTTACCTTTGGGCTCGTGGCCCTGACCGATCGGCGGCTGCTGGCGCTGCAACCCGGCGGCGCGTGGTGTGAGTGGACACTATCGGATTCGTCCCTCCGCCTGCGTTTGAGCGACCATTCGGGCGTTGGAACGCTCGATCTGGAGGGCGCCGAGGGCCGTTTGGCACGCTGGCGCTACACGCTGGCCAGCCAGCCGGCCGCGCTGCGGCTGCTCAAGCTCTTCGGCCAGCGCGAAAACGGCACTGTCGCCGAGGCGACAGCCGAACCCGACGGCGATGACCTGGCCTTGCCCGACGCCGAGCTCCAGACGCCGCCCTCGACCTGGGTGCTGCTGCGGCTGGGCCGCTTTGCCAAGCCCTATCGCAAACAGCTGATCGCAGGGTTCCTGCTGACCCTGATCTCCACGGCCGCGACCCTGGTGCCGCCCTACCTGACCATCCCGCTGATGGACGACATCCTGATTCCGTTCCAGAACGGGCAGAAGATCGATCCGTCCCGCGTCGGGCTCTATCTGAGCGGGCTGCTGGGCGCGGCGCTGGTCGGCTGGGGCCTGGGCTGGGCGCGCACCTACCTGCTGGCGCTGGTTTCGGAGCGCATCGGCGCCGACCTGCGCACCACCACCTACGAGCATCTGCTGACCCTGCCGCTCGACTATTTCGGCGGCAAGCGCACCGGCGACCTGATGGCGCGTATCGGTTCGGAAACCGACCGCATCAACGTGTTCCTCTCGCTGCACGCGCTGGATTTCGCGAACGACGTGCTGATGATCGTGATGACCGCGGTCATCCTGGTCTCCATCAACCCGCTGCTGGCCGTGGTCACGCTGGTGCCGCTGCCCTTCATCGCCTGGATGATCCACGTGGTGCGCGACCGGCTGCGCACCGGCTTCGAGAAGATCGACCGCGTGTGGTCCGAGGTGACGAACGTGCTGGCCGACACCATCCCGGGCATCCGCGTGGTCAAGGCCTTTGCGCAGGAGCGCCGCGAAGCCGAGCGCTTCCGCGTGGCCAACGCCTACAACCTGCAGGTCAACGACAAGCTCAACCGCACCTGGTCGCTGTTCACGCCCACCGTCTCGCTGCTGACCGAAATCGGCCTGCTCGTGGTCTGGGGCTTCGGCATCTGGCAGGTGGCGCGCGGCAGCATCACCGTGGGCGTGCTCACCGCCTTCATTGCCTACATCGGCCGCTTCTACACGCGGCTCGACTCGATGAGCCGCATCGTCTCGGTCACGCAGAAGGCGGCGGCCGGCGCCAAGCGCATCTTCGACATCCTCGACCACGTGAGCAACGTGCCCGAGCCGGCCAACCCGGTGAAGATCGAGCGCGTGCAGGGCCGCATCGAAATGAGCGGGCTGGGCTTTCGCTACGGTTCGCGCGCCGTGATCCACGACCTCGACCTGACCATCGAACCCGGCGAGATGATCGGCCTCGTGGGCCACAGCGGCTCGGGCAAGAGCACGCTGGTCAACCTGATCTGCCGCTTCTACGACGTGACCGACGGTGCCATCAAGGTCGACGGCACCGACATCCGCCGCTTTGCCGTGGCCGATTACCGGCGCCACGTCGGGCTGGTGCTGCAGGAGCCATTCCTGTTTTTCGGCACCATCGCGCAGAACATCGCCTACGGCAAGCCCGACGCCACGCGCGAGGAAGTGGTGGCCGCCGCGCGCGCCGCGCATGCGCACGACTTCATCCTGCGCCTGCCGCACGGCTACGACTCGCTCGTGGGCGAGCGTGGCCAGGGCCTGTCGGGCGGCGAGCGGCAGCGCATCAGCATTGCGCGCGCGCTCCTGATCGACCCGCGCATCCTGATCCTCGACGAGGCCACCTCGGCCGTGGACACCGAGACCGAGAAGGAAATCCAGAAGGCGCTCGACAACCTCGTGCAGGGCCGCACCACCATCGCCATTGCGCACCGGCTGTCGACGCTGCGCAAGGCCGACCGGCTGGTGGTCATGGACCGCGGCGAGGTGGTCGAGGTCGGCCCGCACGACGACTTGATGGCCAGGCAGGGCGCCTATTGGCGGCTCTACCAGGCGCAGTTGCGCCAGGGCGACGAGGACGCGAGCGAAGGCGCCGTCGAAGAACGCGCCGGCGCGCAGCTGCCGCTGGTCATCAGCCATGCAGCCCACCCGGCCGGAGAAGCGTGATGAGCGACACCAATCCCACTTTCGATCTCGAGCGCGATGCCTTCGGTCGCCTGGTGCTGACCGATGCGCAGGGCGAGCGCCATGCGGGCGTGACGCCCGTGCGCGCCTTTCCGCTCAGCGCGCCGGGCGAAGGCGTGTCGCTGGTCGGCAGCGAGGGCCGCGAACTGGTCTGGATCGACCGCGTCGAAGCCTTGCCTGCGGCGACGCGGGCGCTGCTCGAACAGGAGCTGGCGGTGCGCGACTTCGCGCCCACGCTGCTGAAGCTGCACGGCGTGTCGAGCTTCGGCGTGCCCAGCACCTGGACCGTGAGCACCGACCGCGGCGACACCAGCTTCGTGCTCAAGGCCGAGGAAGACATCCGCCGGCTCGAAGGCGGCGCGTTGCTGATTGCCAGCGCGCACGGCGTGCAGTTCCGCATTCCCGACGTGAAGGTGCTCGACCGCGCCTCGCGCAAGCTGCTGGAGCGCTTTCTCTAGACCGCCGCGTTCAGGCCGACGCCGCGCCGCCCGGTGCGGCCGGCAATGCGGGTGCCGGCTGGGTGGCCGCCCGGGCCTGCCGGTGGCCCCAGTCGGTGATCGGCTTCTCGAACCGGCGGTAGAGAAAGTCGGAGGCAACCAGCGCCACGCCGAAGGACGCGAACAGCAGTGTTGCCCCCGCCACCGTGGTGGGCGAGATGCCGATCACGGCCTGCGCCGCCAGGTACTGCACCAGGTACATCGCGTACGAGCGGTGCCCCACGAACAGCACGAAGCGCGACGAAAGAAGCTGGCGCAGCCAGCTGTTCGCCACAACCAGCGAAGGCAGCCACAGGCCCACCAGCACCACGTACAACGCGATGAGCTGCGGCTCGCCGAACCGGGCGCTGATCGCGAGCGACTTGCGGTGCACCAGGAACAGGGCCAGCGCAATCGCGATGGCGGCCGTCTGCGTCATGAGGCCGCGCATCCATGCGAAGGTCCGGCGCGTGTGCATCGCCATTGCCACCGTCGAGCCCACCAGCATTCCAAGGTAGTGCCAGGGCGAGAATCCGGCCGGGTGGGCGCCCGTCATCCAGACGGCAGCCAGCAGTGCGAGGCTGCACGCGGCGGTCCCGAAGCGCGAGGCGGCCGTGGAACCGAACAGTGCGAACAGCGCCGGCCACACCAGGTAGTACTTCCACTCGATGCCCAGGGTCCAGGTCATCTGCAGCGGCGCGAATTCGGCGAACTCGTTCAGCAACGTGAGGTAGTAGGGCGTTGCCGCCTTCATCTGCTCCCAGGCCGCACCCTGGGCGACATAGCTCAGGCCGAGCACCAGCAGGTAGACGAGAAGGTAGAGCGGCAGGATCCGGGCTGCGCGACGGATGTAGAACGCCTTCAGCGACACCGCGCCTGTGGCATCGCGCTCGCGCAGCAGCAGCGTGGTGATCAGGAAGCCGGAGAGCACGAAAAAGGCGTGCACGCCGAGCCAGCCGGAGAACTTGTCCCAACGCGGCCCGCCGAAGTGGAACCCGAAAACGAGGAAGACGGCAACGGCTCGCAGCCCATCGAGTGCTGCGAAATTGCGGGTCTCCAGGTAATCGTCGAGGTCGTTGATCGACCTTTGTTCGCGCATGCTGAGCGGCCTCTCCTGTCGAATCGCGCGGATTCTGCCCGAGATAGTACTTTTGTGGTGCGCCGCGGTGCCTGCGCAGCCGTGGTTGTTGGCGCGGCGCCACGCTGCGCCGCAGAGCCTGCGAAAATCGCGGTTTTGAAGAGACGGACATGCCCCTGCACACCACCGCCCTCGTCCTGTTCTCCGGTGGCCAGGATTCGACCACCTGCCTCGCGGACGCGCTGTCCAAGTACCAGCGCGTCGAGACGCTGGGCTTCGACTATGGCCAGCGGCACCGCGTCGAGCTCGACGTGCGCGGCACCATCCGCGCGAAGATGCGCGAGCGCTTTCCCGACTGGGCACCGCGCCTGGGCGAAGACCACGTGCTCACGCTGGCCGCGCTGGCCCAGCTCGGCGGCTCCTCGCTCACGGAGGAAGTGGCCTTCGAAATGCAGGCCGACGGCCTGCCCAACACCTTCGTGCCCGGACGCAACCTGCTGTTCCTCACGCTGGCCGGTGCGCTGGCCTACCGGCGCGGGCTGCAGGTGATCGTCACCGGCGTCTGCGAGACCGACTTCTCCGGCTACCCCGACTGCCGCGACGACACCATGAAGGCCATGCAGCTCGCGCTCTCGCTCGGGCTGGAGCGCCGCCTGGTCATCGAGACGCCGCTGATGTGGATCGACAAGGCCGAGACCTGGCAGATGGCGCACCGCCTGGGCGGCGAGCCGCTGGTCGACCTCATCGTGGAAGAAACCCACACCTGCTACCTTGGTGACCGCGAACATCGCCAGGCCTGGGGCTATGGCTGCGGCGAGTGCCCCGCCTGCGACCTGCGCAAGAAGGGCTGGGAGCGCTACGCCGCTCGCCTCCAGCAATCCTAGGTAGCCGCAGTCTCCAGCCGGTAGCGCGCGCCGCCCGCCGGTGCGCCTTCGAGCTGGGGTACCAGTGCCCAGCGCTGGTTGTGGAAATCGCCGACCGCCGCACGGTGCGCGATCGACACCATGGCGCCGCCCGCGGCCTTCACCCGGTCGGAGAGCCGCTTGTAGAGCACGCCCTCGGCCTCGGCGTCGAGCGCGCTGGTGATCTCGTCGGCAAAGAGCCATGATGGTTTCTTCAGCAGCACGCGTGCGATGGACAGCCGCTGCTGCTCGCCGCCCGAGAGCTTCTGACTCCAGGCATCGCTGTCGTCGAGGCGGCTCGCGAGGTCGGGCAGCAGCGCGTCGACCAGTGCCTGGCGCAGCTCGGCATCGCTGTAGTTCGCGGCCGGCTGGGGGTAGGCCAGCGCGTTGCGCAGGGTGCCGTCCGGCACGTAGGGCCGCTGCGGCATGAACACCGCGCCCTCGGGCACTCTCACATGGCCGCGCGCAAACGGCCAGATGCCGGCGAAGGTGCGGAACAGGGTCGACTTGCCGCTACCCGAAGGACCCTGCAGCAGCACGCTGTCGCCCGGCTGGACCGCGAGCGCCGCCCCTGCGAGGAGCGAAGTGCCGTTGGGCAGCGCCACCGTGAGGTCGCCGGTTTGCAGCACCGGCGCGGTGCCGTCGCGCTCGAGCGACTGGCTTCGCGCGGCGTGCGCGCGCATGGCATCGTCGAAGCTGGTGAGTCGGTCGGTGGTTGCGCGCCAGACCGCCACGCGGTCGTAGTTGTCGACGAACCAGCTGAGCGAATCCTGCACCTTGCCGAAGGCCGACGAGATCTGCATCAATTGGCCGAGCTGGATGGCACCGCTGAAAAACCGCGGCGCGGCCACCAGGAACGGGAAGATCACCGCGGCCTGTCCGAAGAACGAGGTGAAGGTGATCAGGTTCTTCTGCTGCTTGATGAGCACCAGGTAGTTGCGCAGCACGCTGCCGAAGCGCAGGTCGAGTTGGCCGTGTTCGACCTTCTCGCCCTTGTCCAGCGCAATGGCCTCGCTGTACTCGCGCACCCGCACCAGGTGGTGCCGGAAGTCGGCCTCGAAGCGCTGCTGCCGGAAGTTGGTGCCAATGAGCGGGCGGCCGATGAAGTGCGTGATGACCGTGCCCACCACGCAGTAGGCCACCGCCAGCCAGACCATCGCACCCGCGATCTGGTAGCTGCTGCCGCCCATCGAGAACGCGAAGCTGCCCGACAGCGCCCACAGGATGCCGACGAAGCTCACCAGCGTGACCACGGCGTTCAGGAGGCCCATCGACAGTGTCATCGTGTAGTCGGTGAACAGTTGCATGTCTTCCTGGATCCGCTGGTCGGGGTTGTCCGGCGCCTGGCCATCGTTGTTGGCATAGCGCGCGAGTTCGAGGTGATAGAAGGTGCGGTCGGACATCCAGCGCGACAGGTAGTCGCGCGTCATCCAGGTGCGCCAGCGCAGCTGCAGCAGCTGCGTCACATAGAACTTGAGCACCTGCACCGCGATGTTGGCGAAGGCGATCCAGCCGAAGACGCCGACCTCGCGCCAGAAGACCGCCGAATCCTTGTTCTGCAGCGCATCGTAGAAGCGCCCGTACCACTGGTTGCCCAGCACCGCCACGTACACATAGAACAGGTTCAGCGCGACGATGCCCAGCAGCATGGCGCGGGCGCGCCATTTCTCCTCGGAACGGAAGTAGGGCGCCGCGAGCGCGAAGACGCGGCGCAGGACTTGGGCGAACGTGGCGGCGCGCGCCGGAACGGATAAAGACATGCAGATTTCCTCGCTGGGCGCGGGCGCGCCGGACATCGTGAGGAAACCATGGTAGTCAAATGTTCCTTAAGCGGGACTGAACCGGCCCCGGCACGCCGACAAGTGCTCAGTGCAGCAGGACCCGCGCCGCGATCTCCAGGAAGTGTTCGAGCGGCGGCGTGTCGAGCCCCTGCACCTTCGCCTCCTCGTCCCACAGCCGCAGCCGCACCGCATCGCCGGCCCAGGGCTGATCGGCAAAGCGCTGCGCCGCAGCGTTGTCCATCACGCCGCCCTGCAGCGCGAGGCTGCGCACCGAATCGGGCGAGAGCCGGGAGAAGTAGCCGGGCCGTGTCGCGCAAAGGTAGCGCTTGGCGTCCACATGCAGCCGGATCGGCTCGCGCACCTCGGCGCCGAAGATGCCGCGCAGCAGGGGCATGGCGATGTACTGGTGGCGGTCGTCGATGCCCAGTTCGGTGGGCGAGCGCGCCAGGGTCTGGTGCTCGGCGATCAGCAGGTGGCCGAGGTCGTGCAGCAGCGACGCCGTGACCAGCGCATCGCCCGCGCCGGCCTGCTCGGCAAGCCATGCGCACTGCAGCGCATGCTCGAGCTGCGACACCGGCTCGCCCGCATAGGCGACCCTGCCGCGTTCGGCGAACAGGCGGGCGATCTCGGCGAGGTCGAGTGTCATGGACCTGCCAGCTTCGCGCACCGCAATGACACCGGCATGACGAAGCCCCGTGGGGTGCCATGCCGCGGCGCTGCGCGGTCGGCGCGGCGTCCGACTTGACTTGCATGAAGGCGGGCATAGCATCCGCCGCATGAGAAGCACAGTCCTTGTTCTTCTGTTCTGCATCGGCCTGGTGTCGGCCGGCTGCGACGACAAGCCCAAGCCCGGCGTGCCGGTGCCCAAGGCTTCGGCGGATGTCGTGATGCCGGTCCTGTTCACGGGCTGATTTGCCGCCATCGGCGCGCAGGCGGCCGGGCGCCGCCGGTCATTGCGCGCGCGCATCCATGCGCATTCGCGTGCGGGGGTATCCTCGACGCAGAGCAAAAACAATGAAGACATCCGAGACAAGCGCCCACGAGGCGGATTCGCCCTACGCCATGCTGCGGCTCGGCCTGACGCTGCTGGTCATGACGGTCGGCAGCAGCGGCATGTACGTGGTCTCGGTGATGCTGCCCGCCGTGCAGGCCGAGTTCGGCATTGCGCGCGCCGACGCCTCGCTGCCCTACACCCTGCTGATGCTCGGCTTCGGAGTGGGCGGCGTGCTGATGGGACGGCTGGCCGACCGCTTCGGCGTGATGTGGCCCCTGCTGATCGGCGCGCTGGGCCTCGGCGTCGGCTATGTCGCTTGCGGCATGGCCGACGGCATCGTGTCCTTCATCGTGGCGCAGGCCGTGCTGGTCGGCCTGCTCGGCAGTGCCGCGGCCTTCGCGCCGCTGGTGGCGGACACCTCGCTCTGGTTCGTCAAGCGGCGCGGCATCGCGGTGGCGGTGTGCGCGAGCGGCAACTATGTGGCCGGCGCCATCTGGCCACCGATCGCGCAGCACTTCATCGAGACGGTCGGCTGGCGCCAGACCTACATCGGCATGGGCCTCTTCTGCGGCCTGGCGATGGCGGCGCTTGCGCTCTTTTTCCGCGCGCGGCCGCCGGCACTGGCGGCCGTGCCGGCCGGCCATGCGGGCCATGCCAAGCCGCGGCGCGACATGACGCGGCCTTTCGGCTTCAGCATGGGCACGGCCCAGGGCCTGCTGTGCGTGGCGGGCGTGGCCTGCTGCGTGGCCATGGCCATGCCGCAGGTCCACATCGTGGCCTATTGCGGCGACCTCGGCTACGGCCCGGCGCAGGGTGCGCAGATGCTGTCGCTGATGCTGGGCTTCGGCGTGGTGAGCCGGCTGGTGTCGGGCGCGATCTGCGATCGCATCGGCGGGCTGCGCACGCTGCTGCTGGGCGGCGTGCTGCAGGGCATGGCGCTGCTGCTGTTCCTGCCGTTCGACGGGCTGGTGTCGCTCTATGTGATCTCGGCGCTGTTCGGGCTGTTCCAGGGCGGCATCGTGCCGTCTTACGCGATCATCGTGCGCGAGCACTTTCCGCCCGAGGAAGCCGGTGCGCGCGTGGGCACGGTGCTGATGTTCACGCTGTTCGGCATGGCGCTGGGCGGCTGGATGTCGGGCAAGGTGTTCGACCTGACCGGCAGCTACCACGCGGCGTTCCTCAATGGCATCGGCTGGAACCTGCTGAACGTCAGCATCGCGGCGATGCTGCTGTTCAGGGTCCGGCATCTGCGGCTTCGCACCGCCGCGGCGTAGCTGGCGCTGTCAGAGATCGGGCATGCCCATCGCCGGATCGCTCACCGAATGCCTGCCGGTCTCGACGCGGCCGGCAAAGCGGCGCACGAAGCTCGTGTCGGCATCGCAGGCCACGGTGAAGTCGTACCACGCGCCGCTGGCCGCCAGGTCCCAGTGCAGTTCGGCCTTGGCGCCGCCTTCCACCGTTGCGGTCCACGGGCCGTCGGTTCGATAGGCCTTGGCACGCACGGTGAACTTGCAGGCGCTCTTGCCGCCGTTCCGCATCTCCAGGTACACATTGCCGTTGGCGATGTCGTAGCACACGCGCACCTCGGGCACGGCCACGCCGCCTGCGCGAAGGGCGTTCAGGTCGCCCTTGAAGTGGCGGTGAAAGCCGTTGGGCCCGAGCACCCACAGGTCGTAGAAGCCGCTGTCGTCGCGCATCGCGTTCCACGCATCGTCGAGCGTCTTGCCGGGCTCGACCATGTAGCGGCGCGGCAGGCGGTCGAGGTTGAGCTTGTCGTAGACATGGAACACCGCGCCTGTCGTACCCGTGTTCGAGAACAGCAGCCGCACGGTGCCAGCCGCCGCATCGGCGCGCGCGCTGGCATGCAGCTCGTAGGGCAGCGCACGCGAGGGGCGCGTGCCGGTGGCCTGGCGCGGCAGTTGCGGATCGAGCGGCAGCGGCACCTGGCCCAGCGCCTCCTGGCTCAGGCGCAGCTGGTCGGCTTGGTCCCGCGTGCTGCGGCCGGCGAGCGTCGGCAGCGGCTCGCCGTTGGGATTGGCGAAGTTGAACGCGCTCGTGAGGTCGCCGCACACCGCGCGCCGGAAGGCGCCGATGTTGGGTTCCTGCACGCCGAAGCGCGCCTCGAGGAAGCGCAGCACGGAGGTGTGGTCGAAAGCCTGCGAGTTGACCCAGCCGCCGCGGCTCCAGGGCGAGATCACGTACATCGGCACGCGTGGGCCGGGGCCGTAGACGCGGCCGTCGGGCGCAGGCTGCCTGGTGCTGCCGGGCGGCGCCGCATGGGTGAAGTATTCGGGGCCCAGGTCCGCTTCGGGCAGCGTGGTCCTGCCGGCAAAGCTGCCGTCGCCGTTCGGCGAAGGTGCCGAGGGCGAGGGGAGGTGGTCGAAGTAGCCGTCGTTCTCGTCGAAGTTCACGAGCAGCACGGTCTTGCTCCAGACCTCGGGCACGGCGGTGAGCGCATCCAGCACTTCCTGCAGGAACCATGCGCCCTGCACCGGGCTGGACGGGCCGGGATGTTCGCAGTAGATCGACGGTGCGTTCATCCAGCAGACCTGGGGCAGCTTGCCCTCGCGGATGTCGCGCCTGAAGGCGTCGAGGTAGTTTTCGGGCCGCGTGCCTGGCAGCGTGTTGGCCACGCCCTTGTACAGCGGGCTCTTCGCGTCGTCGGTGGCCGGATCGTAGGCATGGTAGGGCAGCGGCTGGCCGGTATCGGCATAGGGCGTGTTCGGCTCGCCGCCGCTGGACACCGGAAAGCCCGAATCGAGGTTCGCCTGGCGGAACTGCCGGAAGGCGCCCAGCATGTTGTCGCCCCATTCGTCGGGCATGTTCTGGTAGCTGATCCAGCGCACGCCCGCTGCCTCGAGGCGTTCCGCATAGGTCTTCCAGGTGTAGCCGGTGCCCACCGAGCCGGGACGGCCATCGATCCAGTCCCATTCGTTGCTGACGAAGGCCGTGTGGGCCGCGCTCGCGCCGTTGGTGCCGGTGAGATGGAAGGACCGGTTCGCGTCGGTGCCTGTGTGCATGCTGCAGTGGTACGCATCGCAGAGCGTGAAGGCGTTGGCGAGCGCGAACTGGAACGGGATCTCCGCGTCCTTGTGATAACCCATGGCCTTGCTGGTCTTGTAGCGTGGCCATTGGTACATGCGGCCGCCGTCCCAAGCGCCCTGGCTGTCCGCCCAGTCGTGGGGTGTGCCGCCATCGCGCTGGGCATTGCCCTTGCTGCTGTCGAAGTGATAGGGCAGCACTTCCTTGCCGGTGGCGTCCAGCTGCTGCCAGACGCTGCGGCTCGCAGGCAGAGGAATCGTGAAGCGGTCGCCGAAGCCGCGCACGCCGGCCAGCGTGCCGAAGTAGTGGTCGAACGAGCGGTTCTCCTGCATCAGGATGACGACATGCTCGACGTCCTTGATGGTGCCGGTCTTGTTGTGGGCGGGAATGGCAAGCGCGCGGCGGATGCTCGGCGGAAAGGCCGAGAGCGCAAGCGCGGCGGCGCCGGTGGTGGCGGTGCCTGTGAGAAATCTGCGGCGCGAGTTCATGGTCCGTGCAGCTCTCTCAGAGATCGGCCATGCCCATCGCCGGATCGCTCACCGAATGCCTGCCGGTCTCGACGCGGCCGGCAAAGCGGCGCACGAAGCTCGTGTCGGCATCGCAGGCCACGGTGAAGTCGTACCACGCGCCGCTGGCCGCCAGGTCCCAGTGCAGTTCGGCCTTGGCGCCGCCTTCCACCGTTGCGGTCCACGGGCCGTCGGTTCGATAGGCCTTGGCACGCACGGTGAACTTGCAGGCGCTCTTGCCGCCGTTGAGCATCTCCAGGTACACGTTGCCGTTGGCGATGTCGTAGCACACGCGCACTTCGGGCAGGGCGACGTCACCGGCGCGAAGCGCGTTCAGGTCGCCCTTGAAGTGGCGGTGGAAGCCGTTGGGGCCCAGCACCCAGAGGTCGTAGAAGCCGCTGTCGTCGCGCATCGCATTCCACGTGTCGTCGAGCGCCTTGCCGGGCTCGACCATGTAGCGGTGCGGCAGGCGGTCGAGGTTGAGCTTGTCGTAGACGTGGAACACCGCGCTGGCCGTGCCGGTGTTCGCGAACAGCAGCTGGATCTTTCCGCCGATGGCATCGCTGCGGGCACTCGTGTGCAGCTCGTAGGGCAGCGCGCGCGAGGGCCGCGTGCCGGCGGCCTGGCGCGGCAGCAGCGGGTCGGGCGGCAGTGCCACTTGCGCCAGGGCCTGCTGGTCGGTGCGCAGCTTGTCGGCGTCGGCCCTGGTCGTGCGCCCCGAGAGGGTGGGCAGCGCTTCCGTATTGGGCGTGGCGAAGTTGAAGGCGCTCGTGAGGTCGCCGCACACCGCGCGGCGGAAGGACGAGATGTTGGCCTCCTTCACCCCGAAGCGCGCTTCGATGAAGCGCAGCACCGAGGTGTGGTCGAAGGCCTGCGAGTTGACCCAGCCGCCGCGGCTCCAGGGCGACACCACATACATCGGCACGCGCACGCCGGGGCCGTAGACCCGGCCGTCGGGCGGCGGCTGATCGGTGGTGCCGGGTGGATTCGGGTGGTTGAAGTACTCGGGCTTGAGCGCTTCGGGCGGCAGCGTGGTCTTTCCTGCGGGCGTTCCGTCGGCGTTGATCGAAGGCGCGGCCGGCGAAGGGCAGTGGTCGAAGTAGCCGTCGTTCTCGTCGAAGTTGATGAAGAGCACGGTCTTGCTCCACACGTCGGGCACGGCGGTGAGCGCGTCGAGCGTTTCCTGGATGTACCAGCCGCCCTGCACCGGGCTCGAAGGGCCGGGGTGCTCGGAATAGGTTGCGGGCGCGACGATCCACGACACCTGGGGCAGCTTGCCGTTCTTGATGTCCTGGCGGAACTGCTCGAGAAAACCGCCGTCCGGCATGGTGTTGGCAATGCCCTTGTAGAGCGGATTGCCGGCGTCGTCGCTGGCTGGGTCGTAGGCGGGCGAGATCGCGTCGTTGCTCACGGGCTTGCCGGAGGCTTCGTTCGCGAGCCGGTATTGCTTGAAGCCGGCCAGCGAGTTGTCGCCGAAGTTCTCTGGCATGTTCTGGTAGACGATCCAGCTGACCTTGGCTTCCTGCAGCCGCTCGGGGTAAGTCTTCCAGCTGTAGCCGTTGGCCGAGCTGTCGATCGAATCCCACTCGTTGTTGACCGTGGCCACGTTCGCGCCGGTGGGGCCGTTGGTGCCGGTCCACAGGAACATGCGGTTCGAATTGGTGCCGGTGTGCATGCTGCAGTGGTACGCGTCGCAGAGCGTGAAGGCGTTGGCCAGTGCGAACTGGAAGGGCAGTTCCGCCTCTTCGAGGTAGCCCATCGATTGCGTGAAAGGCGCGGTCTTGGTTTTCTTGTACCGCACCCATTCGTACATGCGCCCGCCAGCCCACGCATCCTGGCCATCGCTCCAGCTGTGCGGCGTGCCAGCCACGCGCTGCGCATTGCCCTTCGAGCCGTCGAGGTGATAGGGCAGCACTTCCTTGCCGGCATCGTCGAGTTGCTGCCAGACGCTGCGTCCCTTGGGCAGCGGAATGGTAAAGCGGTCGCCGAAGCCGCGCACGCCCATGAGCGTGCCGAAGTAGTGGTCGAACGAGCGGTTCTCCTGCATCAGGATGACGACATGCTCGACGTCCTTGATGGTGCCGGTCTTGTTGTTGGCGGGGATGGCAAGCGCGCGGCGGATGCTCGGTGGGAAGGCCGAGAGCGCGAGCGCGGCGGCGCCGGTGGTGGCGGTGCCTGTGAGGAAACTGCGGCGTGAGGTCATGGTGTTGTTCTGGCGGTTCGTGGCGATCAGGGTGCGCAGCGCATCTCGGGCTTCATGCCGGTGTCGGGCGGCGGCGTGGTGGGTGTGGTCGGCGTCGGAGTTCCCACGACAGGCAGGCCGCCGAAGAAGCCGCCACCACCGCCGCTGCCGCCACCGCAGGCGGAAAGGGCGCAGGCCAGGATCAGCGCGGGAACGAGCCGCGCAGGCAGGGATGAAAGTCGCATGGGAGATTCCTTGGGAGTCGTTGCGTGGGCGCTCGGAAGCAGAGCGTCGAAAAAAGGCCGCGCGGGCTGGACGACGCGACGCCGGAAAGCATCGCGAAGCACCGCGCAGCGGACAGGCCGCAAGACTAGGGAGATCGCGTTACATCGCCATGAACGGGCGATGACAAGGCCGAGGCGCGGCAAGCGCCACGGGATCGCTCAGCGCTCGTTGCTGATGCCGCTCGAGACGTGGCCCGCGGGCACGTGGCGTGCCGCGGCATCGACGTGGCCGGTCTGGTCGTCGAAGAAGAAATCGGGTTCGAACTCGCGCAGGAATTCACCCTTCGGAAGACCGCCGAGGAACATCGCCTCGTCGACGCGGATGTTCCACTTCATGAGCGTGCGGATCGCGCGCTCGTGCGCGGGGGCGCTGCGCGCGGTGACCAGCGCGGTGCGGATGCGCATCTGCGCGTTGCCCGCCATCTGCAGGCGATGCAGCGCCGTCAGCAGCGGCTTGAAGGGCCCTTCGGGCAGCGGCAGGTCGGCCTTGCTGAGCTCGTGCGCCTGGAAGGCGTCCAGGCCCTCGGCCTGGAACACGCGCTCGGCCTCGTCGGAGAACAGCACCGCGTCGCCGTCGAAGGCGATGCGCACCTCGTTGGGCCAGGCATCGCTGGCCTTCACCGATTCGACCAGCACGCGCGCGGCCGGAAAGCCCGCGCCGAGCGCTTCGCGCACGTCGTGCGCATTGACCGACAGGAACAGGTGCGCGCGCAGCGGCCGCAGGTAGCCGAAGGGCGGGCGCCCCTGCGTGAACACGCCGCGCTGCAGCTTGATGTCGGCGGCCGCGCTCGAGCGGAAGATGCGCATGCCCGAGACCGGATCGTTGCGCGAGAGGATCACCACCTCGACGCGCTGCACGCCGTCGTCGTTGAAGCGCAGCAGCTTGCGGATCAGCGAATACGCGATGCCCGGCGCCGCCGGCACGTCGATGCGGTCGAGCTGCAGCTTCATGTAGCCCTCGTTGTCGCCGGCCTCGAAGATCCTGTTTTCTTCTTCGAGGTTGAACAGCGCGCGCGACGAGATCGCGACCACGAGTTTGTCTTCGAGGGTGACGGGCATGGCGTGCAGTGCTTCCTGGCGGACTTACTTGACGAACTGGTTGAGCTGGATGATAGGCAGCATCACCGCCAGAACGATGAGCATCACCACGCCGCCCATGGCCACGATCAGCAGCGGCTCCAGGATGGTGGCCAGGTGCATCGCGCGGCGCTGCACTTCGGCGCCCAGCTGGTTGGCGGCGCGCTGCAGCATCAGCGGCAGCGTGCCGGTCTGTTCGCCCAGCCGCGCGAACATCGAGACCAGTCCGGGAAACCGTTTTTTCTGCGCCAGTGCCGAGGCCAGCGGCGCGCCTTCGCGCACCAGCACCAGCGCGTCGAGCGCATCCGCGCGCATGGCGCGGTTGCCCAGCGTTTCGGAGGCCGCCTGCAGCGCGCGCAGGATCGGCACGCCGGCGGTCGCCAGCATGGCCAGCGTGCTGGCGAAGCGCGCTGCGTTGTAGCCGCGCGCGAGCTTGCCGACCAGCGGCAGCCGGAGCCAGGCGGCGTCGAACTTCAGGCGGAAGTCCTCTTGCGCCAGCGCCAATCGCGCAGCGATGGCGGCGAGCACCACGCCGCCCAGCATCCACCACCCGTAGTTGCGCACCGCCGCGCTCAGCGACAGCATGACGGTGGTGAGGAAGGGCAGCGAGCGCTTGGTGCCCGCGAACACCTGCGCCACCTGCGGCACCACGTAGCTCACGAGGAAGATCACGATCACGATCGCCACCAGCGTGACGATGGCCGGATAGAGCGCCGCGCCGATGAGTTTCTGCTGCAGCGCCTGCCGTTCCTCGAGGTCGTCGGCGAGCCGGTCGAGCACGAGGCCGAGGTTGCCGCTTTGCTCGCCCGCGCCGATGACCGCGGTGTAGATGGGCGAGAACTCGCGGGGGTGAGCCGCCAGCGCTCGTGCAAAGGGCGAGCCCGCGTTGACCTCGGCGCGCAGCGAAGCGACCAGGTTGCGTTGCGGCTCGGTCTCGGCTTCGTCGGTGAGTGCGGTCAGCGCGCGTTCGAGCGGCAGGCCGGAGGACACGAGGCCCGCGAGCTGGCGCGTCCAGACCGCGAGGCCGGTGGAGCTGAAGATCCTGGCGCCGCCGCCCAGCCAGCGGCGCAGGCCGCCATTGCCGGTGCCGTTGACGTGGCTGCTGCCCACTGGGGTGACCGACAGCGGAATGAGCGCCTGCGCACGCAGCAGGCTGCGCGCGCTGCGCGCGGTGTCGGCCTCGAGCACGCCTTCGCGCGACTGGCCGCTGGCATCGATGGCTTCGAAGGAATAGGCGGGCATGGGAAGGCCGAGTGAAGCTATTCGCGCGTGACCCGCACCAGCTCGGCGCGCGAGGTGATGCCGGCCTGCACCAGCCGTTCGCCGTCCTCGCGCATCGAGCGCAGGCCGCCGCGTGCGCCGGCTTCGAAGAGCTGGCTCTCGGCGGCCTTGCCGTGGATCAGCGCCTGCACTTCGTCATTGGCCACCAGCAGCTCGAAGATGCCGGTGCGCCCCTGGTAGCCGGTTTGCCCGCACACCTCGCATCCGGCGCCGGCGCAGGCCGTGCAGACCTTGCGCACCAGGCGCTGCGCGAGCACGCCCAGGAGCGACGAGCTCAGCAGGAAGGGCTCCACGCCCATATCGGTCAGGCGCGTGACGGCGCTGACCGAGTCGTTGGTGTGCAGCGTCGCAAGCACCAGGTGGCCGGTGAGCGAGGCCTGGATGGCGATCTGCGCGGTCTCGAAGTCGCGGATCTCGCCGATCATGATCACGTCCGGGTCCTGCCGCAGGATGGCGCGCAGCGCCTTCGCGAAGGTGAGCTCGATCTTGGCGTTGATCTGCGTCTGGCCCACGCCCGGCAACTCGTATTCGATGGGGTCTTCCACCGTCATGATGTTGCTGCGGCTCGCGTCCAGCCGGGCCAGCGCGGCGTACAGCGTGGTGGTCTTGCCCGAGCCCGTGGGGCCGGTCACCAGGATGATGCCGTGCGGCTGCGCGATGAGGCGCTCGAAGCGCTCCAGCGTGTCGCCCTGCATGCCGACCGATTCGAGCGTGAGCTTGGATTCGGTCTTGTCCAAAAGGCGCAGCACCGCGCGCTCTCCGTGCGCGCTGGGCAGCGTGGAGACGCGCACGTCGACCGCGCGCGTGCCGATGCGAAGGCTGATGCGCCCGTCCTGCGGCAGCCGCTTCTCGGAGATGTCGAGGTCGGCCATGATCTTCAGGCGCGAGATCAGCGCGGCATGCAGCGCGCGGTTGGGCTGCACCACCTCGCGCAGCGTGCCGTCGATGCGAAAGCGCACGGACGAGGTGCGCTCGTAGGGTTCGATGTGGATGTCGCTCGCGCCATCGCGCGCGGCCTGCGTGAGCAGCGCGTTGAGCATGCGGATGATGGGCGCGTCGCCGGCACTTTCCAGCAGGTCCTCGACCGCTGGCAGCTCCTGCATCATGCGCGAGAGATCGGCGTCGCTCTGCACCTCGCTCACCACCGCGGCGGCGCTCGACTCGCCCTGCGCATAGGCCGCGCTGATGCGCTGCGCGAGCGGGCCGTCGGCCAGCACCTCGAAGGCCTGCACGCCGTACTTGCGCGTGACCTCGCCGACCGCGCTGCGCGCGGGATGGCTCGACATCCACAGCGTGTGGCTGCCGTCGTCGGCTTCTTCGAGCAGCAGCTGCTGGCTGCGTGCGAACGCGTAGGGCAGGGGGTGGCGCATGGGCTTCAGGGCAGTTCGCGCGAGCTGGTCGGGTCGGCCGTGGGCGGCAGGGCGCCGCGCAGCGGGCTCGGGCGCAAGGTACGCGTGTCGGCGGGTGGGCGCGGCGGCGGGATGAGCTGCGTGCCCTGGATGCGGTCGCTGCCGTTGCTGTTGCTGCCGGTATCGCGATTGCCCGCGCGGGGCGGCGGGGCTTCCGGTAGCACGGGTGCGGAATCCACCCCGCGCAGCATGACGTTGTCGGTGTTCGGCTGCGCGCGCTGCTGCATGCCGCGGATCTCGTCGTAGCGGTCGTAGGCAAAGGCTTCGGTCGAGGCGCCGTCGCGCATGACCGCCGGGCGCAGGAACATCATCAGGTTGCTCTTGGTGCGCGAGCGGATCTCGTTCTTGAACAGGTTGCCGAACACCGGAATGTCGCCGGCCACGGGCACCTTCTCGATGGTGTTGTTGTAGTCGTCCGACAGCAGTCCGCCGAGCATGACCAGGCCGCCGTCTTCCACCAGCACGCTGGACTCGATCGAGCGCTTGTTGGTGGTCGGGCCGTTGGAATTGCTGACCGTGTTCTGGTCGACGGTCGAGGTTTCCTGGAAGATGGTCATCTTCACGGTGCCGTTCTCGTTGATGGTCGGGCGCACGCGCAGCGTGAGGCCCACGTCCTTGCGCTCCACCGTGGTGAATGGGTTGATGCCCACCGAGCCCGAGGTGCTGGCGTACTGGCCCGTGACGAAGGGCACGTTCTGGCCGATGACGATCTTGGCTTCCTCGTTGTCCAGCGTCAGCAGGTTGGGCGTCGAGAGCACGTTGGCGTCGCCGTCGCTGTTGAAGAAGTTCGCAATGGCGCCCAGGATGTACTGGCCGCCGATCTTGCCGGCAATGCCCAGGTTCAGGCCGGAAGACGGCCGAACGTTGGCGACGTCGCGCGTGGCCAGGGCCTGGGTCAGCGCCAGGATGTTCGCGCTGGCCAGGCTTGAATTGGTGCCGATGACCGCGTTGTTGCCCAGCGCGCTCTGCCACTGGACGCCGAAGTTGGCGGCCTTCTTGGCGCTGACCTCGACGATCAGCGCTTCGATCATGACCTGTGCGCGCCGGCCGTCGAGCTTGTCGATCACCGCGCGCATCTGGCGGTACTGCGGCTCGGGCGCCGTGATGATCAGCGAGTTGGTCGACGGGTCGGCCTGGATCTGTCCGCCGGTCGACGGCTGGTTGGCATTGTTCAGCGGTGCGTTGGCGGCCGCCGAGCCGGTTTGCCCGCCGAGGCTGGCTTGCTGCATGGCCTGCGGTGCGCTGGCCTGCGGCTGCGCCTGGCTGCCACCCGTGGCGCCTGGCGCGCCCGGCGTGCCGGGCAGCTGGTTCGCCGCCATGGCGGCGCGCAGCGTGGCCGCCAGCCGCACCGCATCGGCGTTCTTCAGATAGACCACGTAGATGTTGCCGGCCGCGCCGTTGCTGCTTTCGGCGGGCGCGCGGTCGAGCTTTTCGACCAGCGTGCGCACCAGCGCCACACGCGCCGGATTGGCCGCGCGCAGGATCAGCGCATTGCTGCGCGGGTCGGCCAGCAGGGTGGTGCGGAACGACGCGTCGGCCGTGCCCGGCGCGGCGGCGCCCGGTGTTGCGCCCGAGCCGCTGCCATCGACCAGCCGGGTGATCAGCGGCAGCATGTCGGTGGCAATCGAATGCTTGAGCGGGATCACCTCGATGTCCGACGCATTGGGCACGTCGAGCGCCGCGATGATGCGCGCCAGCCGGCGCATGTTGTCCGCGTAGTCGGTGATCACGAGCGAGTTGTTGCCCGGGTTCACGTTGATGGTGTTGTTGGGCGGAATGAGCGGGCGCAGCACCGGCAGCAGGCTGTTCGGCGACTCGTAGTTGAGCCTGAAGATCTGGGTGACGATCTGGTTGCCGGCCACCGAGCCGGCGCTGGGCGTAGCGGTATTGACGGTCTGGGTCTGGAGCTTGGCGTCGGCTTCGGGCACCACCTTGTAGAGTCCTTCGGCCTCCACCACCGCGAAGCCCTGCAGCCGCAGCGCGGAAGCGAACTGGTTGAACGCCGCGGCCGGCGCGATGGCGCGGTCGGTGACGAGATTCATCGTGCCCTTGACGCGCGGGTCGACCACCACGTCACGGCCGGTGACCACCGCCATGGTGCGGGCCACGGCCTCGATGTCGGCGTTGGCGAAGTTGAGCGTGATGGGCTCGCCCCGGCGCGGCGCATCGCCGGTCTGCGCGAACGCGGTCGGCACGGCCTGCAGGAAGGTGGCGGCAACCAGCATCTGCGCTGCGAGTGCAACGACGGCGAGGCGGCTGCCGGGCGAAGTCAGTGGCTTCATCATGATCAACCCAGGGTGATGATCGAACGCGCGTTGTCGCGCCGTCCGATGATGTTCAACAAATTGGAAAGCGCGTCTTCGCGGCCGGCCGCGGCGCTGGCTTCGCCATTGAAGCGAAAGGCGGTGCCGTTCCAGCTGCCGCTGCCGTTCAGCTGAAGGCTGCCTTCGCGGGTGCTCAGCAGCAGGCTCGGGCGGCTGCCGCCTTCGAGCGTGAGGCGGTAGCTGCCCATCGGCTTGAGCGTCGACAGGCTGGACGACACATCGGTGGCATCGAGCGTGGCCTGGCCCGCGATGCGCAGCACGGGACCGTCCCACTGCATGGAGAGGGCCCGGGTGGAGAGGTCGAGCGTGCCCTCGAGCCTGAGCGTGTTCCAGGGCGCGCCCAGGCCGGTCAGCAAGGTGGCGGGCCAGCGCGAACTGCCGTCGCCCCATTGAAGCTGCATGCCGTTCGCGCGCGGGCTGGCCTTGAGTTCGAGCGGCCGGGCCGCGCAGCAGGGCAGGTCGAGCACGGCGAACATGCCGCTCCAGGCGGGCCGCATGCGCCAGTTGAGCGAGCCGGGCAGCGACACCGCCTCGGCGCCGCCGGCACCGCTGGCAAGCACCACGGCCGCCGTGCCGTTCCAGACCGTGCCGCGCGGGTTGACGAGCAGCAGCCGGCCCTGGCTCCAGCTCGAGAGCGCCATGGCCAGCCAGCGGGCCGGTGCGAACAGCACCAGCGCCAGCAGTGCCCCCAGCACGATGCCGAGCACGGCCCAGCGCCAGCCGCGGCGCGGCGCGGATTCGGAAAGGGAGGAGCGCGTCACCATGCGGCCGTGCTCAACGGGCTGCGGGCAGCGCCATCACGAGCGTGCCCTCCCAGCGCACCTTCGCGGGCTGCGGGTCCTTGCTGCCGGCGGCCGGCGGCGCGGCGGCCGCACGGGTCAGGTGGGCCTCGCGCGGCACCGCGTGGGCATTGCCGCGCGCCTGCGCCAGCCACTGGGCCACGGCATCGGCCGGCGTGGCGCGCATCGTGATGGTGGCGGCGCCATCGCCGCTGGCCGTCATGAGCTGGGCATTGGTGCCCAGGCTCTGGCGCACCGAGGTTTCGAGGGCGCGCAGCGCGTCGTCCCGGTTCAGCCGGGGCTGCGCCTGCAACGCCTTGGCGCGGTTCTGCAGCAGGGCCATCTGCTGCAGCTGCGCGTCGAGTTGCGCATGGTCGGCCGGCGCCGCGGCCAGCGTGCGCAGCGCGGGGGCGAGCGCAATCCACCACAGCAGGGCAAGCACCACGAGCGCGGCCGCGATGGCGACCATGCGCCGCTCGCGCAGTTCGAGGGCGGCCCATCGGGCCTGGAGCTGTCCGCCGAAGTTCATCGCGCAGCCTCGGCCTGCACCAGGAGCAGATCGCCCTCGGCGCGCACGCTGTAGCCGCGCGGGCCCATCGCGCCGGACAGCCGCGTGAGCTCGGAAGGCTGCAGGCCCAGGCCGCGCAGGCGCAGTTGGCCGGCGCTGTAGTCGATGGCGCTGGGCGTCCTGGCCGGCGGAAGATTGGGAGCGAGCGCGCCGATCATCGGTTCGAGATCGCTGCCTGCGACATCGCCCACGGCCTGCTGCAGCGCCGCGACCTCGCGCGCCATCTGCAGCGGCGCGTCGACCACGAGTTTCACGGACGGGAAGGTCTGGGTCAGCATGGTCCTGACGGCCTGGCGCTTGGCCTCGAGTGCATTGCGCTCCTTCCAGGCCCAGGCATTGAGGCCGATCAGTTGGGTCAGCAGCAGGGCGACGATGCCCCAGCGTGCGGCGCGCCACTCGGGCGCATAGCGCAGCGTCTGGACCACCGATGCAAATTTCTTGCCGGCGCGGGCACGCCCCGTCACGGCGAGGTCGAACTGCGCGAGCTCCCAGGGCGAGCGCGCGGCCTGAAGCCAGCGCTGGGGCGCCTGCACGATGGGTAGGCGGCGCTCGAGCAGATGCTCGGCGGCTTGCGCGACGGCGGGCTCGGCGGTGATCACGGCGGTGTCGAGCGGCAGGCCGGCGGCGAGCGCGAGCCCGGCGCCCGCGAGCGGCAGCGAGACCACGCCGTCGGTGTCGCACACCGTGAGCTGCGGTGCCTCGGCTTCTCCGGTGACCTGCAGCAGGGGCGGACCGTCCGCGGGCTGCGGAGCGAACTCGGGAACGATGCGCACCACGCGCCGCCCGGCCGACTCCAGGCCCTGCACCAGCGCGCGCAGCCAGATGCGGTTGCAGGCCGCCACCCAGACCGGCGCGCCGGCCCTGGCCTCGGGTTCGAGCGCGAAGTGCAAGGCTTCGGGATCGTCCAGCAGATGTTCTTCGAGCAGGCCGTCGAGCACGGCACGCAGCTTCGATGCGCTGCTCATGCTGCCCTTGGGCAGCGTGACGCGGTGCCAGGAAAGCGCCGCGGCCGGAATGCCGAGCGTGACTTCCGCGCTGGCCGGCAGCAGCGCGAGCAGCGCGCGGCCATGGTTGCGCAAGGCGATGCCGTCGTCGCCTGCCTGGGCCCAGTCGTACTCGCCCGCGGCGTCGGCCGGGGCGAGAGGGGCGATGAGCAACAGCGGGGTCATTTCGATTTCAGGAGGGCGGGTGATTGTAGGGGGGCGTCCATGGTGCCATTGCTACTTTATTTGTAGCGTTTGACGTAGATGCGACGGGCTCTAGGCGATGTATTGATGCAACAGAAATGAAGAAAGGAAGCTGCACTCAGGGTTTAGCCGGAGTGGCTGTTGCGAGGCCGGCGCCGCGGTTGCGCCAGATCGTCTTCACGGTGACGCCGTCGCGCTGCAGCAGCGAGCGCTCCTCGACCCAGGTGCGGTCGAGCCGCAGCCTGCCGTAGACCTCGAAGAACTGGGTGCTCACGCTGTGCTGGCCGGCGTTGAATGGCGTGCCGTTACTCGGGAGCGCGGCGTTGGCGTCGGCGATCTGCTTGAAGTACGAGCGGGTGCGCTTTTCCACCAGCTGGCGCGCATCGCTGATGCTCAGCGATGGCAGGCTGGCGCTGATGGCCTCGGCGCTGGCGGTATTGATGTTGAGCGGCGTGCGTATCGGGAGGATCGTCACGTAGGGTTCGAGGGCAGCCACGGTCGAGGGCGAAAGGCCGAGCCACACCAGCTGCGAGACCTCCTGCGGCATCAGCGGCGCCGCGCCGGCATCGCCGCCGGCGGCGTCGGTGCCGGTGGCCAGCGCGCGCACGAGCGAGGCCGTCATCGCGCTGAGCTCCGAGGCGGGCAGGCCCAGGATGTTGAACAGCTTGGTGAAGGTGGCGATGCTTGCCGGCACCGGCTTGTTGCCATCGACCAGCGACAGCACGTTGAGCTTGGATTGCGCGTCCACGATGCGGCCCGACAGGAAGGCGTCGGGCAGTCCTTCGAGGTTGTCGCTGGCCACGTTTTTCTCGGCCGACAGAAAGCTCGTGAGCCGTGCTTCCGCGAGCGGCACGGCCCAGGGCTCGGCCAGGTGGTCGGGCCCGCCGGTGAGGCCGTCCTCGCGCAGGATCAGGCGCGACCAGTCGAGCGCGCCGATCAGCACCCACGCCGCCTGCACGCGTCCGCGCTCGGCGGCCTCGACTTCGGACGCACGCCATTGCTGCCACAGCGCCGCGGCGGAGAAGGTGGCGACCAGCATCACGGTCAGCATGGCCGCGAGCAGCGCGGCGCCGCACTGCCGGTGGGCGCGCGGATGCGGATGCCCCCGGGAGAAAGCGCGCAACGCCGTCATGACCGTGGCGCTCCCACCGTGGGCTTGACCCAGTCGCGCGTGAGCGTGCCCGCCAGACCTTCGCCCGGAGACAGGTTCAGCACCAGGCGAACGCCGTCCGGCATGTTCACGAGGGCGCCAGCCGGGTTGGCCGGGTTCGCCGGATTGGGCGCGCTGGCCGGCAGTTCGCCCGCGGGCGTCCAGGCGTTCTCGCGGAAGTAGTAGAGCTGCCAGCTGGCGACCGGCATCAGCGCGACGTCTCCGCCGCCGCCTTCCTGCGCCCACGAAGAGGCCATGTTCCACGCCTGCTGCCATTCGCTGCGCGTGGTGAAGGGCGGCGACTGCCAGCGCCGCCAGCGGACCCCGTCGTTGCCGGAGCGCAGCGTCCATGCCACCACCAGCATGGCGGGTGCCCCCGCATCGCTGCCGCGCCGCGTGAGCCGCAGCACGCGGCCGTCCCAGTCGATGGGGCGGGTTTGCGCGATCGGGGTCACGGCGTCGAGGTCGGCACCCCATTGCGAGAGCGTGGTCTGCAGCGTCAGCACCGCGTCGGCGCGCTGCTGGTTCTGCGTCGTGGCGCGCGACATGTTGTCCAGGCCGCGCCAGCTCACGAGCGCCAGCAGCGCCATCACGGCAATGGCCACCAGCAGCTCGATCAGCGTGAAGCCGCGGCGGGCTCGCCGGCTTGCGAAGCGGCGCATCAGAAGCGGCCCACCACGGTCGAGATGCGCAGCACCGGCGCGTCGGCCTCGTCTCGCACCTGCACGTCGACGCGCCGGAAGTTGGGGTTGAGCGTGGCGATGGTGGAGGTGGTCACGTTGAACGAGACGCCGGCCTGCACGCAGATCGAGCCTGAATCGCCCACGGCCGGCATCTGCCTGGCCAGCCGCGCCTTGGCGAGCTCGTTTTCCGCGCAGAGGTCGGCCAGCAGCAGGTCGGACTGGCGCTGTGCATTGCGTGTCAGCGACATCGTGGCCTGCGAACCCGCCGCGAGCGCCAGCGCGACGATGCCGAGCGCAATCAGCACTTCGATCAGCGTGAATCCGCTGCATGCCGAATGGCGCCGGGACATCATGGCGTGCTCACGGTGAACGGCCGCAGGCCGTCGGTGGCAATGCGCAGCGACCGCGCGGGCGGGCCTTCGGAATACAGCGTGATCTGCTGCGCGGCGATGATCGGATCGGGGCCGAGTTGCACCACCGCAACCGGCGCGCCACCGGCCAGCGAAGCCTGGGCGCTGATGCCGCTGGCGACCCAGCCGCTGGGCAGCGCATCGGGCGGAAGGCCGTCGAATACGAAGCTGCCGCCCTCCACGATGCGCCATCGCACCGCGACACCGCTCGCGCGCGACTGGGCGCGGGCCGATTCGAGCAGCGCAGCCAGCCGGTCGGCCTCGCGGTCGAGCCGGGCCGCGTTGGTGTCGCGCATCGCGAAGCTCACACCGGCCGTCGCGATCGCGATGATTGCGATCACCACGATCAGCTCGAGCAGCGTGAAGCCGCCCGCGCGCCTACTGCCAGCTGCCGATGTCGGCATTCTTGCCCTCGCCGCCGGCCTGGCCATCGGCGCCGAGCGAGAGCACGTCGATTTCGCCCTTGATACCCGGATTCATGTATTGATAGGGATGTCCCCACGGATCGTTCGGCAGCTTTTCGACGTAGGGCTTCCAGTTGGGCGCGGCCGGCCCGACGGTCGGGCGCACGAGCAGCGACGGCAGGCCCTGCTCGGCCGTCGGATAGCGCTGGTTGTCCAGGCGGTAGAGCTTGAGCGCCTGCATCAGGTTGTTGATGTCGGTCCTGGCGGCGGTCACGCGGGCGTCGTCGGCGCGCTCGATCACGTTCGGCACGATCAGTGCGGCCAGCACGCCGATGATGACCAGCACCACCATCAACTCGATCAGCGTGAAGCCGCGCTGGGCAGCGCGGGTAGCGTCGCGTAGGATTTTTTTCATAGCTTGGATGACATGGTTCGGAAGGCGCGCTGCATGATAATCCGCGCCCATGACAAGTCCCTATTCCGCCGCGCGCTGGCATGCCCCCGTTGCAACCACGGGACTCTGGGCGCTGGCCGCCGGTGCGGCGGTGTTCTGGGGGCTGCGGCTCGCGGCGCCGCCCGAGCCCGTGGCCGCGGCGGCCACCATGCCCCGGGCATCGGTCTCGGCCGACGCGGATGCGGTCGCGCGGCTGCTTGGCGTGGTTTCGGCCAACGAAGCGGCGCCCGCCGCACCCGAGGCGGCCAGCCGCTTTGCGTTGTCCGGCGTGGTGGCGGATTCGCTCAACCAGGGCGCCGCGCTGATTTCCATCGACGGCAAGCCGCCGCGTCCGTTCCGCGTCGGTTCGCGTGTCGGCGACAACTACGTGCTGCAGTCGGTCGGGGTGCGCGCGGCGACGCTCGGCACCAGCGCACAGGGGCCGGCGGCTTTCACGCTGCAGCTGCCCGTGCGTGCGCCGATCAGCGTCGGCAGCCCGGTCCCGCCGGGGATGCCGGCCTCGCCAACGCCCACGGCCAGGCCCAGCGGGCTTTTTCCGGCCACGGTGCCCGCCGTGGTGGCGCCGCCTGCCGCCGGTGCCGCACCGCCGCAGGCGCCGCCATCGCCGCCGCCGGGGTCTGTGCAGCAGTCCCCCGCGCAGCCTGCGCAGTAAAAGCCAGGCGGCCGCTCAGGCCTGCAGGAACAGCCGATACGCCGGATTCGCCGTTTCCTCGACGTACGGATAGCCCAGCGTTTCGAGGAAGGCGTCGAAGGCCGCCGCGTCGCCGGCGGGCACCTGCAAGCCCACCAGGATGCGGCCGTAGTCGGCGCCCTGGTTGCGGTAGTGGAAGAGGCTGATGTTCCAGTTCGGCCGCATCAGGCTCAGGAACTTGAGCAGCGCGCCCGGGCGCTCCGGAAACACGAAGCGCAGCAGCCGCTCGTCATGTGCAAGGCTCGTGCGCCCGCCCACCAGGTGCCGCAGATGTTCCTTGGCGAGTTCGTCGTGCGTGAGGTCGAGCGCGTCGAAGCCGTGGGCAATGAAGGTCTGCGCGATGGTCGTCGATTCGCCACGCGTCGAGGTGGTCAGGCCCACGAACACATGCGCCTTGGCCGCGTCGCTGATGCGGTAGTTGAACTCCGTCACGTTGCGCAGCGCGCCGCCGATGGAGCCTGTTTCCTGCGACTCGCTGGCCGGCATCTCGCCCACCAGTTCGCAGAAGCGGCGGAAGCTGCCGCGCTCTTCGGGAATGGTCACCGCGAACAGCGCCTCGCGCTCCTCGCCGACCTCCGCGCGCTCGGCCACGAAACGCAGCCGGTCGAAGTTCATGTTGGCGCCGCACAGGATGGCCGCGTAGGTCTCGCCATGGCGGCCGTGCCCGGCCACGTACTGCTTGATGGCGGCCACCGCGAGCGCGCCCGCCGGCTCCACGATGCTGCGGGTGTCGACGAACACGTCCTTGATGGCCGCGCAGACGGCATCGGTGTCGACCGCGATGTATTCATCGACCAGGTCGCTGGCAATGCGAAAAGTCTCTTCGCCCACGAGCTTGACCGCCGTGCCGTCCGAGAACAGTCCGACGTCGGGCAGGCTCACGCGCTGGCGCGCCGCCACCGATTGCATCATGGCGTCGGAGTCGTTCATCTGCACGCCGATCACCTTGATCTCCGGGCGCACCGCCTTGATGTAGTTGGCCACGCCCGAGATGAGCCCGCCGCCGCCGATGGCCACGAAGACCGCGTCGAGCCGGCCCTGGTGCTGGCGCAGGATTTCCATGGCGATGGTGCCCTGGCCCGCGATCACGTCGGGATCATCGAAGGGGTGCACGAAGGTCAGGCCTTGCTGGGCCTGCAGTTCGAGCGCGTGCAGGTAGGCATCGGAATAGCTGTCGCCATGCAGCACGACTTCGCCGCCGAAACCGCGCACCGCATCGATCTTGAGCCTGGGCGTGGTCACCGGCATGACCACCACGGCGCGCGTGCCCAGCTTGCGCGCGCCCAGCGCCACGCCTTGCGCGTGATTGCCGGCCGATGCGCAGATGACGCCGCTCGCCAGCTGCTCGGGTGTGAGGTGCGCCATCTTGTTGTAGGCGCCCCGCAGCTTGAAGCTGAAAACCGGTTGCTGGTCTTCGCGCTTGAGCAGCACGGTGTTGCCGAGCCTTTCGCTGAGCGCATTGGCTTTCTCAAGCCCCGTCTCGACCGCCACATCGTAAACACGGGCGTTCAGAATTTTCTTGAGATAGTCGGCGGGCGTCAGTGCCGGCACAGGTACGTCGCGCACGTTTTTTTCCAAGGGAGTTGCATTTGATAAATGACGATGATAAGAGGCATCGGGATTGCGTACGGGATATGGCATGGACACAAATGTCATAAACCTCATCCGGAGAGCCCCGGCGGCGAACGATTCCGGTTTTTTTGCGCGCACCTATCCCGCGAGCCACGGGCCCGCCAGTCATTCAGCAAATGAGCCAAATCTGTCAACCGTTTCTGTCAGCGACCTTTCCAAAGGATTGATGCAGGCAGAGGCGGCGCGCGTGCAGCGAGGCGAAATCGGACGAGCCACCTGGCAAGTGATGGGCAACAGATTGCGGGCGCATGTCGTCCCGTTGCTGGGTGCCGTGCCGGCCCAGGCATTCGCCACTTGCGATGCGCAGCGCCTGATCGACCATCTGGGGGCGCAAGGCTTCACCAGCGCGACGGTCGCGCAGTAGCTCGTGCTGCTGCGCAAGGTGGTGATGCATGGCGTGAACATCGGCGCGCTTCGCGACGTGCCGCCCTTCCCGAAGGTCAAGGTGCGCAGCCAGCCGCGCGGGAGCTTCAGCGTTGCGGAGTACCGGAGCGTCGTGGCGGCCGCGCGCAGGCTGCGTGGACAGCCGCATCCGGTGCTTGATCAGCTGGCCTCCGGCGCGCGCTTCTGGATCGCGCGCGAGCTGCTCGTCATGCCGCAGGAGCTGCCGTGGCTGATTCGCTGGATGGTCAACACCTTCGTTCGTCCGAGCGACATCAAGCTCATGAAGCACAGGCACATAGAAACCGTGCGCGGCAAGCACGTCTACCTGCGAATGAACCTGCCCGAGACCAAGCGGCACAGCCAGCCCATCGTGAGCCTGCGCCCGGCGGTGCGGGTCTATGAATGCCTGCTCGCCCACCGCCGCGAGCAGGGCTTTGGCGGCGCGGAAGGCTACATCTTCATGCCGCAATTGAAGAACCGCGAGCACGCGTTGGCGGTGCTCAACTTTCTCTTTCACTGGGCGCTCGAAGCCACGTCGCTCCAGAAGGGGCCGCTGGGCCAATCGAGGACGCTCTATTGCCTGCGTCACACAGTCATCACCTTGCGGCTGCTGTATGGCCAGGGCATCGACATGCTGACCTTGGCGCGCAATGCGCGCACGAGCGTGAACATGGTCGAACGTTTCTACGCGTCGGTTCTGAGCGGAGAAATGAATGTGGGGTTGCTGCAAAGCAGGCGCGGCCGGGCGATTTGAGCAAAGCCAAAAAGCCGCCCGGCTTGCGCTGGGCGGCTTGATACTGGATTGACTCGAACTCGCTGGCGCCAGCATCGGAATCAGACGGTGATCAGAAGGCGTGGCCGATGCCGAAGTCGTAGCCGGTCGAGGTCTTCGGGGTGAAGACGTTGCTGCTGATGAAACTTCGGGTTGAAATCGCCGCTGACCCTCAGGTCCGCACCGTTCTTGCTGCTGATGCGAGCGACCGTTGCGTACAGGGCCGTGCGCTTCGACAGGGTGTGCACGTAGCCCAGCGCCAGCTTGTTCGCCTTCGGGTCCGGTTCGTTGAGGAACAGGTTGTTGTCTTCCGTCCTGTACTTCACGGCCGAATACGATGCGCGGATCAGGCCGGCGCCCACCGGAACCGTCACGCCCAGCAGCCAGCCATTGAGCTTGTTCGATGCCACGGAAGCCGGCCGGGCGAAGACGTCGCCGTCGATGTCGGTCTTCTCCCGGGCCCGGGACAGTTCGCCGAAGAGCTTCACAGGACCGAAGCCATACGAAGCGCCGAGGTTGAAGGTGTTGACCTTGGTGGTCGTGCCGGCGTCGTAGTCGCCGCCCACGGTGTTGCTGCCGCAAGCCAGTGCAACACCCTGGGGGCCGTGGGCATAGCCGAAGCGGCCGCCCACGTAACGGCCGGTGCGCGAGTTGTTGGCCTCGTCGGGCGCGGCCAGGCCCGGGCTGTACTTGGTCTTCTCATGGAAGCCGTACATCACCTGGCCGTAGAAACCACCGAGGTTCGGCGGCAGGAAGTAGCCGACCGAGTTGCGGGCGCGGGTGGGGTTGCCAAATGCGCTGGTGGCCGTCTGGATGAGGTTGGTGCCGAACGGATCGAACACGGAGTTGTTGTGGAACGTGGGGGTCGGGTCGCGGCCGAGGCGGACTTCACCGAAGCCACCTGACAGGCTCACCGTCGAGCGGCGGGAGAAGGTGGCAACACCCTGGCTGCCGTCATCGTTGGCGACCGGGGCTTCGAGCCAGAAGCTGGCTGCCAGGCCGCCACCGAGGTCTTCCGTGCCACGGAAGCCCAGGCGGCTGGAGTTGTCGCCCGAGTGGGACATGCCGCGGCTGCTGGTCCGGACGCTGCCCCGGTTGACCTAGAACGGGTCATGGGCGACCGGGAGGCCGAAGGCGTTGTACGTCACGCCGTTGTTCAGGTCGCGCGAGCTGTTCGAGTGGCCGCTGATCGACGCGTCGACCACGCCGAACAGCGTGACGGACGACTGAGCCGAGGCAACACCGGCAACAGCCAGGGCAGCCAGAGCAACTGCCCTTTTCGGCCAAAAAAACTAGAGTGGGCCCACGGCGCTGCGGGCCCGGAAAGAAAAAAGCCCCGAGCTTTGCAGCTCGGGGCTAAATCCACCAATTGGAAGGGTGGAGGAGACAACCGGTGCGCACGGTTTCGTACGCGATGAAATAAAGTATATCGGTTGTTTGTTGCGTTGCAACAAGCAAGTGACGCTTTTCCCACACAGAAAGTGGTGTCAGCGTGCTTTTTTGCCGAACATCCTGAATGGATCTGACGAAGATGGAATGCACAGTAAGTTGGACCGGCGATGCCGGAACCCGCTCGGCCATGGGTTTCGTGGCCGAGACGGGCAGCGGCCATGTCTTGATGATGGACGGGGCGCCGGATGCCGCGAAACCCGAGAACGGCGGCCAGAACCTGGCGGCCCGGCCCATGGAAACGGTGCTCGCGGGCACCGGGGGCTGTACCGCCTACGACGTGGTGCTGATATTGAAGCGCGGCCGCCACCGCGTCGAGCGCTGCAGCGTCAAGCTGACCAGTGAACGCGCGGAAAAGGATCCCAAGGTCTTCACCAAGATCCACATGCATTTCACGGTGGCGGGCAAGGGAATTCCTGCCGCTGCCGTCGAGCGCGCGATTGCCATGAGCCACGAAACCTACTGCTCGGCCAGCATCATGCTCGCGAAGACCGCCGAGATCACCACCAGCTTCGACCTGATCGAAACCTGAGCCCGCAAGGCCTCAGATCCGGTGCGCCACCGTGGTCATCACGCGGGAGGCGAACCGCATCAGGGCCTTGGCCGGGGCCGGCAATTCCGCAGCTCCGGCATCCACGGCCTGCGCGGCGTGCCGTGCCTCATCGATCTTCATCTGCTCGACCACGGCCCTGGACGCACTGTCGGCGGGCGGCAGGCGGCCGAGATGGCTCTCCAGGTGAGCTTCCACCTGGCGTTCGGTCTCTGCAACGAACCCGAGGCTCAGCGGATCCCCCAGGCGTCCGGCCACCAGGCCCAGGCCGAAAGCACCCGCATACCAGAGCGGGTTCAGAACCGAAGGCCGGGCGCCGAGCTCGTCCAGCCGCTGCCGCGTCCAGGCCAGGTGATCGGTTTCTTCGTGCGAGGCCTCGAGCAAGCGGGCCCGGAGGACAGGGTCGCGCGCCACCGCGGCCTGGGCGGTGTAAAGCGCCTGCGCACACACCTCGCCCACGTGATTCACCCGCATCAATGCGCCGGCTTCGCGCCGCTCCGAATCGGTCAGCTCTCCGGGTGGCTGGACGGGCGGGGGCGTGGACCGCGTTGCATGGGGCCGGGCAAAAAGAGTACGCAATGCCGCGTCAGCCGCAGTCAGAACGGGGTCGAGCGTAAAAGTCATCCCCATATTTGAACGTATGCGGAAAGAGCAGTGCGAAACAGTTGCTTCATTTCACATCGTGGTTTGTGAGGGCGCCCAAGTCCTTTGTTGCAGGACTGCAACGAAACGCGCGGGCCGCCGGAGATTTCGGGCGATTTGTTTTGCCCTGCCGCAGCGGCTCTGGTGCAATAGCATCAACTTCCCAAAAGGAGGTTGGCCCGGGGTCCGGTGGGAGCACAAAAGTGCCAGTCACGGTGAGCCCTTCGCACCGGAGCCCTATGTTTAACCTTGGAGAAACTTGCAATGAAAAAATCTCTAGTTGCTCTGGCTGCCCTGGCTGTTGCCGGTGTTGCCTCGGCTCAGTCGTCCGTCACGCTGTTCGGCGTGGTCGACGCGTCGATCAGCGGCTACTCGAGCACCTCGCGTGACCTGAACGGTGCCACGTTCCTGAACCCGTTCTACCTGAACCAAGGCAGCGTCAAGGTCAGCCGCCGTGAGTTGGCCAACTCGGGCTACAACTCCAGCCGTCTGGGCTTCCGTGGTACGGAAGACCTCGGTGGTGGCCTGGCAGCCAGCTTCTGGCTCGAAGCTCCGATCACCAACGATGATGGCGCTACCGGTGTTTCGACGTTCAATCGTCGTTCGACCGTGAGCCTGTCGGGTGGTTTCGGTGAAGTCCGCCTCGGCCGTGACTACACCCCGACGTTCTGGAACAACACCGTGTTCGATCCGTTCGGCACCAACGGCGTTGGCACCAACCTGATCCAGACGGCCGCCGGCGACTTCGGTCACCCCACCCGCGCCAGCAACACCATCGGCTACTTCCTGCCGCCGAACCTGGGTGGCTTCTACGGTCAGCTGCAGTACGGCTTCAGCGAGAAGACCAAGTACAGCCCCGGTCTGGCTACGCCTGACGTCGCGAACAATTCGCGCACCGGCCGCAACATCGCAGGTCGCTTCGGCTACGCCAACGGTCCTCTGGACGTTGCAGTTGCTTACGGCAGCAGCACGGTTGGCGACCAGTTCTACGTCGGCACGACCACCAAGATCAACACGCTGAACCTCGGCGCTTCGTATGACTTCGGTCCCGTGAAGCTCTTCGGTGAAGTGTCGAAGTCCAAGAACAAGGTCGACTACGAAGTCACCCCGTTCCTCGGCGGCCGTCCTGACGTCGACCTCACCGGCTACCTGCTCGGCGTGACCGTGCCGGTCGGTGCTGGCCTGATCCGCGCTTCGTACTCGCACGTCAAGTACGACAACAACGCTCCTGTGGTGTTGTTCGCGCCTGAAGCTGCTGACCCGAAGGCCAACAAGCTGGCTCTGGGCTACGTGCACAACCTGTCGAAGCGCACGGCTCTGTACGCAACGATCGCTCGCGTGAGCAACAAGAACGGTGCAGCTCTGACCGTTGGTGGCCCGGCTTTCATCAACAACGCCGTCTTCACCCCGAAGAACTCCACCGGCTACGACTTCGGTATCCGTCACGCTTTCTAATTTGAGGCTGGCCTTCGCCAGCTTTGAATCGAAAGACTCAAAAGCCACTCGACGAAAGTCGAGTGGCTTTTTTATTTGTGGCTTCGCTGGTGGTGCATGGGCTCAGGCGAAGCGCACCATCTGCGTGCACCCCCGGGGAACCACCGTGCGGGCACGCACCTTGCACTGCTAGCATGCCTGTTCACTTTGTTTGCTGAATGATTGCCTTCGTCCTGCGCCGCCTGATCCAGGCCGTGATCGTCATGATCGCGGTCGCGTTCATTGCCTTTCTCCTCTTTCAATATGTGGGCGACCCTGTCGTTTTTCTGCTGGGGCAGGATGCCAAGCCAGAACAGATCCGCGAGCTGCGCGCCGCATTGGGGCTCGACCAGCCCTTCTTCGTGCAGTTCTGGCACTTTCTCGTCAATGCAGCCCAGGGCGAGTTCGGCCTGAGCCTGCGCCAGGGCGCGAAAGTGTCGCGCCTCATCGGCGAGCGCTTTCCGGCCACGCTCGAACTCGCGCTCGTGGCAGCCGTGCTGGCGCTGTTCATCGGCATCCCGATGGGCGTGTACACCGCGCTGCGCCGCGGCACTTTCCTGAGCCAGGTGTTCATGACCGTGTCGCTGCTCGGCGTGTCTCTTCCCACCTTCCTGATCGGCATCCTGCTGATCCTCGTGTTCGCGGTGCTGCTGGGCTGGTTCCCGAGTTTCGGACGCGGCGAAACCGTGCAGTTCGGCTGGTGGAGCAGCGGTCTGTTCCGGGCCGACGGTTGGCATCACATCATCCTGCCGGCCGTCACGCTCGCGATCTTCCAGCTGACCTTGATCATGCGGCTGGTGCGTGCGGAGATGCTCGAGGTCTTGCGCACCGACTACATCAAGTTTGCGCGCGCGCGCGGCCTGACGAACCGCGCCATTCATTTCGGCCATGCGCTCAAGAACACGCTGGTGCCGGTGATGACCATCACCGGGCTGCAGCTCGGTGGCCTCATTGCCTTTGCCATCATCACCGAGTCGGTGTTCCAGTGGCCCGGCATGGGGCTCTTGTTCATCCAGGCCGTGACCTTTGCGGACGTTCCGGTGATGGCGGCCTACCTGTGCCTCATTGCCTTGATCTTCGTGGTGATCAATCTCGTGGTCGACCTGCTGTATTTCGTGGTCGACCCGCGGCTGCGCGTTGGCAAGGCCGGAGGACATTGAAATGACGGTTGCCGCAGCACCGCGATTGCAGGCCTCGGGACGGGCGTTTGCGCACATCGCGAGCTTCTATCCGGAGATCACGGCCTTTCGCCGCGACCTGCACGCCCACCCCGAGCTCGGCTTCGAAGAGGTCTACACGGCCGGCCGCGTGCGCGAAGCGCTGCGTGCCTGCGGCGTGGACGAGATCCATGACGGCATCGGCAAGACCGGCGTGGTGGGCGTCATCCGAGGCCGGTCCACGGCAAGCGGGCGAATGATCGGCCTGCGCGCCGACATGGACGCGCTGCCCATGCGCGAAGACAACGACTTCGGCTGGCGCTCCGCCAACGACGGCCTGATGCACGGCTGCGGACACGACGGGCACACGGCCATGCTGGTCGGCGCCGCGCGCTACCTTGCCGAAACCCGCAGCTTCGACGGCACCGCGGTGCTGATCTTCCAGCCCGGCGAAGAGGGCTTTGCCGGCGCACGCGTGATGATCGAGGACGGCCTGTTCGACCGCTTTCCGGTCGAGTCGGTCTATGCGATGCACAACTGGCCCGCCATGCCCGCCGGCACCGTGGGCATCAACCGCGGCGCCATGATGGCCGCGGCCGACCGCGTGACGATCGAGATCAAGGGCAAGGGTGGCCACGGCGCGCATGCCTATCAGACCGTCGATCCCGTGGTGGTCGCCGCGCACATCATCACCGCCGCGCAGACCATCGTGTCGCGCAGCGTGCGGCCGATCGACGCGGCGGTCGTCAGCATCTGCGCGGTGCAGGCCGGCGACCTGGGCGCCATGAGCGTGATTCCGGGCGAGGCCACGCTGGTAGGAACTGTGCGCACCTTCAGCGCGCGCGTGCAGGCGCAGGTCGAGCAGCGCCTGACCGAGCTGTGCACGGCCATCGCCGCCGGCTTCGGCGCAACCGCCACGATCAGATACGAGCGCATCTATCCAGCCACCATCAACACCGCGCCGGAGGCGATGTTCGCGGCCGACGTGGCCGAGTCGCTGGTCGGCGCGAAGAACGTGGACCGCAGCATGGAGCCCAGCATGGGCGCCGAAGACTTCTCCTTCATGCTGCAGAAAAAGGCCGGCGCCTACCTGCGCATCGGCCAGGACGCCAAGTGCGGCGCGTTCCTGCACAACAGCCGCTACGACTTCAACGACGAGATCCTGCCGCTCGGCGCCGCATTGCATGCGGGGCTGATCGAGCAGGGCATGCCGCTGGCTGCTACCCGCAGCGAGCAGCCCGTGAAAGACGCCGCTACCGCGACGCCTTGATGTGTTTCCGATTCCAACCCGAGGAGTGTTCCCATGAGTTTCCAGAAGAAGGCGGCTGCGGTCGCAGTTTTGTGCATGCTGGGCGCCACCAGCCTGATGGCCGGCGCGCAGACCATTCGCGTTGCGAACCAGGGGGACGCGCTGTCGCTCGACCCGCACTCGCTCAATGAGTCGCTGCAGCTCAGCACCACCGCCAACGTCTATGAAACGCTGGTCGGCCGAAACAAGGACCTGAGCGTTGCACCGCTCCTGGCGACCAGCTGGAAGCAGACCTCGCCCACCGTGTGGCGCTTCGAACTGCGCAAGAACGTCCAGTTCCACGACGGCACGCCTTTCACGGCCGACGACGTGCTCTTCAGCTTCGCCCGCGCCGCCGGCGAAGGCTCGGACATGAAGTCCAACACCACGGACATCAAGGAAGTCCGCAAGGTCGACGCGCACACCATCGAGATCGAGACCAAGGGCCCGTTCCCCATTCTTCCGGATGTCATCACCCAGCTCATGATCATGAGCAAGAAGTGGTGCGAAGAGAACAAGGCCGTCACACCCGTCGACCGCCGCAAGGGCATCGAGAACACTGCCTCGTTCAAGGCCAACGGCACCGGCCCGTACCGTGTGCGGGAGCGCCAGCCCAACGTGCGCACGGTGTTCGTCCGCAACCCCACCTACTGGGGCAAGATCGAGGGCAACGCGCAAGAGATCATTTTCACGCCCATCGCCAATCCCGCCACCCGCGTCGCGGCGCTGGTGTCCGGCGAAATCGACGTGATGGAGCCGGTGCCGGTGCAGGACGTGGCGCGCATCAACGCGAGCCCCAATGCGCGCGTCATCTCCGGCCCCGAACTGCGCACCATCTTCCTGGGCATGGACCAGAAGCGCGACGAGCTGCTGTACTCGAGCGTCAAGGGCAAGAACCCGTTCAAGGACAAGCGCGTGCGCCAGGCCTTCTACCAGGCCATCGACATCGTCGGCATCCAGCGCACCGTGATGCGCGGCGCATCGCGCCCCACGGCGCTGATGGTCGGCCCCGGCATCAACGGCTGGAACGAAGCGCAGGACAAGCGCCTGCCCTACGACGTCGAGGCTGCCAAGAAGCTGCTGGCCGAAGCCGGCTATCCCAGCGGTTTCGAAGTGACGATGAACTGCCCGAACGACCGCTACGTGAACGATGGCCAGATCTGCCAGAGCGTGGCTTCCAACCTCGCGAAGATCGGCGTCAAGATCAACCTCGCAGCGGAAACCAAGGGCACCTACTTCCCGAAGATCCTGCGCCGCGACACCAGCTTCTACCTGCTGGGCTGGACCCCGACCACCTACGACTCGCACAACGCATTGACCGCGCTGATGGCCTGCCCGGACGACAAGACCGGCGCCGGCCAGTTCAACCTGGGGGCCTACTGCAACCCGAAGGTGGACGAGCTGACCAAGAAGATCCAGTCGGAAACCGACAAGCCCAAGCGCGACGCGATGATCAAGGAAGCCTTCGACCTGCACGCCGCGGATGTCGGCCACCTGCCGCTGCACCAGCAGGCGCTGGCCTGGGGCGTGAGCAAGAAGGTGGCGCTGACGCAGATGGCCGACAACTACATGCCTTTCAAGTGGATGAGCATCAAGCCGTGACCCCGCCGGCCGCCCGCCAATGGGCGGCCTGAACGGCTCGATCCTGGGCCCGCTTCTTGCGGGCCCATCCTTTTGCCTCACGATGAAAAAAACATTTGCCCGCTGGCTCGACAGCGATGTCGGCTACAGCTTTCGCACTTCACCCGTGGCCATGGCGGCGGCGCTCATCGCGCTGGCCTGCCTGTTCTGCGCGGTCTTTGCAGGATGGGTCTCGCCGCACAACCCCTTCGACCTTGCGACGCTCGAACTCGGCGACGCGCGCCTGCCGCCCGCATGGAGCGCCGAAGGCTCCTCCAAGTACCTGCTGGGCACCGACGACCAGGGCCGCGACATCCTCTCGGCCGTGATCTACGGCGCGCGCATCTCGCTGATCGTCGGCGTGGTGTCGGTGGCGCTCTCGATCACGGTGGGCGTGGTGCTCGGCCTGCTGGCCGGCTTTCTTGGGGGCTGGCTCGATTCGTTCCTCATGCGCCTGTGCGACGTGATGCTGTCGTTCCCGCCCATCCTGGTGGCGCTGCTGATTGCCGGCGTCGGCCGTGCGCTGTTCCCCAATGCGCATGAGTCGCTGGCCTTCGGCGTGCTCATCATTTCCATCTCGCTGACCGGCTGGGTGCAGTACGCGCGCACGGTGCGCGGCTCCACGCTGGTGGAGCGCAACAAGGAATACGTGCAGGCCGCCCGCGTGACCGGCGTGGCGCCGCTGCGCATCATGCTGCGCCACGTGCTGCCCAACGTGATGGGGCCGGTGATGGTGCTGGCCACCATCCAGGTCGCCACGGCCATCATCACCGAGGCGACCCTGTCGTTCCTCGGCGTCGGCGTGCCGCCGACTTCTCCTTCGCTGGGGACGCTGATCAGCATCGGCAACCAGTATCTGTTCTCGGGCGAATGGTGGATCACCGTGTTCCCGGGCCTGATGCTGGTGCTGATCGCGCTCAGCGTGAACCTGCTGGGCGACTGGCTGCGGGACGCGCTGAACCCGCGCCTGCGCTGATGGAAAAAAGGACAACGCCACCATGACGCTGCTCCAGGTCAAGAATCTCGTCGTCGAGTTCCCGCACCGCCGCGGCACGCTGCGCGCGCTCGACGGAATTTCCTTCGACATCGCGCCCGGTGAAATCCTTGGCGTGGTCGGCGAGTCGGGTGCCGGCAAGTCGCTCACGGGCGCGGCCATCATCGGCCTGCTCGAGCCTCCGGGCCGCGTGGCCAGCGGGGAAATCCTGCTCGAAGGCCAGCGCATCGACAACCTCGGCTTCGATGCGATGCGACCCATTCGCGGCCGCAAGATCGGCGCGATCTTCCAGGATCCGCTGACCTCGCTGAACCCGCTCTACACCGTCGGCCGGCAGCTGGTGGAAACCATCCGCGCCCACCTGCCGGTGACCGAAGCCGAGGCGCGGCACCGCGCCATCGGCCTGCTGCAGGACACCGGCATTCCGGCCGCCGAGCAGCGCATCGACCACTTCCCGCACCAGTTCTCCGGCGGCATGCGCCAGCGCGTGGTGATTGCCCTGGCGCTGGCGGCCGAGCCCAAGCTCATCGTGGCCGACGAGCCGACCACGGCGCTCGACGTGTCGATCCAGGCGCAGATCATCCAGCTGCTCAAGCGCATCTGCAAGGACCGCGGCGCTGCCGTGATGCTGATCACGCACGACATGGGCGTGATCGCGGAAACCTGCGACCGCGTGGCCGTGATGTACGCGGGCCGCATCGCGGAGATCGGCCCGGTGCACGAAGTGATCCACCAGCCGGCGCATCCCTACACCTCGGGCCTGATGGCCTCGATTCCCGACATGGCGAGTGACCGCGAACGGCTCAACCAGATCGACGGCGCCATGCCGCGGCTCAATGCCATCCCGCAGGGCTGCGCCTACAACCCGCGCTGCCCGCGCACGTTTGCACGCTGCCTGACCGAGCGGCCCGAGCTCATGCATGCCGGCGCCACGCGCGCCGCATGCTGGCTGCACGATGCCACCGATCCGCACCAGGGCCAGGCCGAGCTGGCGGCCCAGCACCACGATGCGCAGCTGGCCGGCGAGCGCGCCGTGCCCGATGCCGCCGCACCGCTTGCGGAGGTGACCCGATGAGCACCGAACCGCTCGTGGTGGCGCACGACCTCGCTCGCACCTTCGACGTGTCGCCGCCCTGGCTCAACCGCGTGCTCGAACGCAAGCCGCGCGTGCTGCTGCATGCGGTGGACGGCGTGAGCTTTTCGATCGAGCGCGGCAAGACGCTCGCGCTGGTTGGCGAATCGGGTTGCGGCAAGAGCACGGTGGCGCGGCTGCTGGTCGGCCTTTACGCGCCCACGCGCGGCGGCCTGCAGTTCGATGGGCAGGATGCGCATGCTGCGTTCAAGACCCCCGAAGGCCGCAAGCTGCGCCGCCGCATCCAGATGATCTTCCAGGACCCGTACGCGAGCCTGAACCCGCGCTGGATCGTGGAAGACATCGTCGGCGAGCCGCTGCGCGAGCACGGCATCCTCCACGGCAAGGCCGAGCTGCGCGAGCGCGTGGGCGAGCTGCTCAAGTCGGTCGGCCTCTCGCCGCTGGACATGAGCAAGTATCCGCACCAGTTCTCGGGCGGCCAGCGCCAGCGCATCTCCATCGCACGCGCACTCGCCACCCAACCCGAGTTCCTGGTGTGCGACGAGCCCACTTCGGCGCTCGACGTGAGCGTGCAGGCGCAGGTGCTCAACATCATGAAGGACCTGCAGCGCCAGCAGGGCCTGACCTATCTCTTCATCTCGCACAACCTCGCGGTGGTGCGGCACGTGGCCGACCAGGTCGGCGTGATGTACCTGGGCCGGCTGGTCGAGGTGGCGGACAAGCAGAAGCTCTTTGCCGAGCCGCAGCATCCCTACACGCGCATGCTGCTCGACGCGATTCCGCAGATGAAGCACACCGGCCGCTCGCGCACGCCGGTGCAGGGCGAAGTGCCGAATCCGCTGAACCCGCCGACCGGCTGCGCGTTTCATCCGCGCTGCCCGCATGCGAATGCGCGGTGCTCGGCCGAGCGGCCGAAGCTGTTGAGCATCAAGGGCGTGCAGGTGGCCTGCCATGCGGTGGAAGAAGGGCGCATCTAGCCCAAATACTGTTCAGATACGAAGCGCGCGCAACGCCGGCGTCGGCTCATGCCTGCGGTGGAGCTCGGCGCCGCGACGGCGCACTTTGAAGTTGCTCATCTTGCGCTTGACCCCTCGCGGGTTGTAGCGCCCGCGGCTGCTCACGCAGCGGCCGCGGGCGATCTCGGCGAGCAGCGCGTCGCGCCAACTTTCGAGGCGCTCAGGGGGGAACGGCCGCTGCTTGCGGCAATTTTCGCTTGATCACGCGTACGGCGTGCATGAAGCTCAAGCGGTCCGGATCGAGCTCCTGCTGCCAAGCCGCTTGCGCCATGAGCTGGCGCACGGCGAAGTGCGCCAGCAGCAGCCCCCAAAGCTCCTGCTGCACCAGGTCCGGTGTCTTGCTGCGCAGCACCGTGCTGGCGCCCCGCAAGTGCGTCTTGAACTCATCGAACACACCCTCGATTTCCCAGCGCTCGTGGTACAGCGCTGCCAGCTCCAGGCCCGGTGCTCGATCGGCGTTGAGCAGGGTGGTGATCAATCGGTAGCTGTCTTTGGTGGGGGTGGCCGAGTTCTGCAGCGCGTACTCAATGACGCGCACGGTCGTGCCGTGACGCCGAGCGCTGTCGGCACTGTCGTAGACGGTGCTCAGGTACGAACCGTCGGCCAGCACCTGCTGTGCTGGCAGCTTGATCGTGGCGCTCACGCGCCACAGCAGTGCAGCCCCGCTGCCCGCGGCCAATTGCCACAGCTTGAAACTGTAAAAGCCCCGATCCGCCAGCAGCAGCATGTCCTTGTGCAACCAGTCGGGCAGCACCTCGGCGGCCATCGCTTTCTCGCTGCGCGCGTACGAGGCGATGTCCGCCGCCACGACGGCGTGCGTGCCGCATTCGACCAGCCCGAGCACGCGCGCTTGCGGGAAAGCGCTTTGCCCACGCACGGCCGTGGGGTAGCCGAAGAACTGCGCATTGGCCTGCTCGTCGGCCACGTCCAGGCAACTGCCGTCCAGCGCCATCACGCGCTGCTCGCGATACCACGCCCCAGGTGCGCCGGGCGCGGCCAGCGGGCGCAGCACGCGCTGCGCCAGGCGACGCATCACTTCGGGTCCCAGGCGGGTGCGCGCCTGCGAGATCGCGGACTTGCTGGCCTGCACGGCCTCGGCCTGCCCGCCGCCCAGCCAGTGCAGACCCTCGCACACCACGCGCAGCACTTCCTCCAGCGGCGCCTCGCGCCACAGAGCCAGCGCCATCACGTAGTACACCACCGCCGCAGCCGGCAGCAGCCGCTCGCGCTGGCTGGCCTTGCCCGTCTCGGCCAGCACCTCGTCGATCAGCGGGCGCGGACACACCGCCGCAAGTACCCCGGCGCTGATCAGGTGCGCCGTGTCAACTCGAGCCGGTAGTGCCTTCCTTGTTCGTGCCATCGATTCCGTCCGTAATGGAGACGGAATCAGATTGTCGCACAGAATTATTTATCTAAACAGTATTGCATCTAGCCCTGGATGTGCGTAAACGCACTGACGTGCGCGACAAGCCTGCGCAGAGTGCGGGCATGACCATGAAGAAGAACACACGCACCGGCGGCAGCCCGGCGATCCGGTCGGCGCTGGGCCGCCGCGGCTTTCTCATGGGGTCCGCGCTCGGGGCGACCGCAACGCTGGCTTCGCTTTGTTCGCTGTCGCACGCCGCCGCCGGGGCCCCGTCGCAGCGGATGCCGGTCATCTTCATCGGCCACGGCTCGCCCATGAATGCGTTGGCCGACAACGCCTTCACGCGCCGGCTGTCCGCATGGGGCAGCGAGCTTCCGAGGCCCTCGGCCATCCTGAGCGTTTCGGCCCACTGGCTGAGCCGCGGCGCCACCGGCGTCGGAATGCAGGAGCGGCCGAAGACGATCCACGACTTCGGCGGTTTCCCGCAGGCGCTTTTCGACATCGAATACCCGGCGCCGGGCCATCCCGCGCTCGCGCGCGAAACCGTCGCCGCGGTGAAGCAGGCCGCGGTGGTCGGCACCCAGCAGTGGGGCCTGGATCACGGAACATGGACGGTGCTGAAGCACCTCTATCCGAAGGCCGACATTCCGGTTTTCCAGCTCAGCATCGACTACGACAAGCCGGCGGCTTTTCACTACGCAGTCGGCCGCGACCTGGCGGCCCTGCGCGACAAGGGTGTGCTCGTGATGGGAAGCGGCAACGTGGTGCACAACCTGCGGGCCACCGACCGCGGCACGGCCGATGGGCTCATGGCCAGCCGGCCCTGGGCGCAGTCGTTCGACGACGCGGTGAAGGCCGCGCTCGCGGGGCGGGACGATCGCGCGCTGGTCGGCTATGAAAAGCTCGAAGGCGCGTCGATCGCGGTCGCCATGCCGGACCACTATTTTCCGTTTCTCTACGCGCTCGGCGCCGCGGGGACGAGCGAGCGCGCGAAAACGGTCTACGAGGGATTCCAGTCGGGCACGCTGAGCATGCGCTGCATCCAGTTCGGCTGAGCGCGCCGGCCTACTGTTCCTCGCTCCACGAGAAGCCGTCGCGCGCAATCATTGCGCTCGAGGCGCTCGGGCCCCAGGTACCGGCGGCGTAGGGGCGCGGCCCGCCGTCCGATGCCCAGCTGTCGATCAGCGGCTCGACCCAGCGCCATGCCTCTTCCTGCTCGTCGCTGCGCACGAACAGGTTCAGGCGGCCGTCGATCACGTCGAGCAGCAGCCGTTCGTAGGCGCCCACGCGTTCGGCGCCGAAGCGCTTGTCGAAGTCGAGGTCAAGCTGCACGGGCGCGAGTTGCGCGGTGCTGTGGTGGCCGTTGCTGCGCTGGCGGTTGTCCTGTGCCTGCGCGAGCATGTGCAGTTCCAGTCCGTCCCGCGGCTGGAGATTGATCACCAGCTTGTTGACCGCGCCGGAGGGCGCGCGATAGATCGCATGCGGCGTGGGCCGGAAGTTGACCTCGATGCGCGCGTCGCGCGAGGCCAGCCGCTTGCCGGTGCGGATGTAGAGCGGCACGCCGGCCCAGCGCCAGTTGGCGATCTCGGTGCGCAGCGCCACGAAGGTCTCGGTGCGGCTCTCGGGGTCGACGCCCGGCTCGTCCTTGTAGCCGGGCACGCGTTCGCCGTAGGCCGTGCCGGCCGCGTACTGGCCGCGAATGGCATGCAGCCCCAGTGTCTCGGGCGTCCAGGGCTTGAGCGCGCGCAGCACCTTGAGCTTCTCGTCGCGGATGGCATCCGCATGCGAGTTGATCGGCGGCTCCATGCCGATGGCGCAGACCAGCTGCAGCGCGTGGTTCTGCACCATGTCGCGCAGCGCGCCGGTCTGGTCGTAGAAGGCGCCGCGTTTTTCGACGCCCAGGTCTTCCGCGATGGTGATCTGGATGTTGGCAATGTGCTCGCGGCGCCAGATGGGCTCGAACAGCGCATTGCCGAAGCGCATGGCGAACAGGTTCTGCACCGAGGGCTTGCCCAGGTAGTGGTCGATGCGAAAGACCTGCTTCTCGTCGAGCACCTTGCACACCGCGGCATTGATCGCGCGGTTGGACGCCAGGTCGTGGCCCAGCGGCTTCTCGAGCACCACCCGGGTCGACGGGCCGTTGAGGCCGGCCGTGGCGATCTGCTCGACCACCTGGGTGAAGAGCGCCGGCGCCGTGGCCACGTACATCACCACCGTGTCCGCGTTGCGCTGCTTCAGCAGGTGGGCAAGCCGCGCGTAGTCGGCCGGCTTGGACAGGTCCATGCGCAGGTAGTGCAGCAGCGAGGCGAACTTCTCGAACTCCTCGGCCGAAGGGCGCTTGGCGCCTTCGACGGCATTGAAGCGCGACTGGATCAGCTCGCGGTACTGGTCGTCCGAGAGGTCGTCGCGCGCCACGCCGACGATGCGTCCGTCTTTCGGGAGGCTGCCGTGCCTGAAGGCCTGGAACAGCGCCGGCATGAGCTTGCGCCATGCGAGATCGCCAGTGCCGCCGAACAGAACGAGATCGAAGCTCATGGGTCGAATTTCCTTTTGTCTTGGTGCCGAGTGGGCTCTCTGTTTCAACCGAATGGTACTTGTACCGATTCATGAAACCTGTACGAAAGCTACGCTCCACCCCGGCCGAAAGGCCTATTTTTGTTTTCGAGGCGGGGATTTCACATGAAGAAGCTTTTTACTGCAGCGGCATTGCTGGGTTTGTCGGCCGCCGCGTCGGCGCAGGGCACGGTCAACGTGATCTGCTCGGTCCAGGCCGAATGGTGCAACGTGATTGCCACCGTGTATGCGCGTACCACCGGTACCCGCATCAACATGTCGCTCAAGGGCTCGGGCGAGGCGCTGGCCCAGCTCATTGCCGAGAAGGACAACCCCAAGACCGACATCTGGTTCGGCGGCACCGGAGACCCGCACCTGCAGGCGGCCGAACAGGGCCTGACGCTCGAATACAAGTCGCCCACGCTGGCGCAGCTCCATCCCTGGGCCCAGCAGCAGGCCAGGCAGTCGGGCTACAGGACCGTGGGCATCTACTCCGGCCCGCTGGGCTTCGGCTACAACCCCGAACTGCTCGCCAAGAAGAAGCTGCCCGTGCCCAAGACCTGGGCCGACCTGCTCAAGCCCGAATACAAGGGCGACATCCAGGTGGCCAACCCTGCGTCCAGCGGCACGGCCTACACCATGATCGCCACGCTGGTGCAGCTGATGGGCGAGGACAAGGCCTTCGACTACCTGAAGGCGCTGCACAGGAATGTGGGCCAGTACACCCGTTCCGGCACCGGTCCCATCAAGGCGGTGGCGCGCGGTGAAACGGCCGTGTCGATCAGCTTCGTGCACGACGGCCCGGGCGAGAAGATGCAGGGCTTTCCGGTCGAGACGATCACGCCCAGCGACGGCACCGGCGCCGAGATCGGCTCCATGAGCATCATCAAGGGCGCCCGCAACCTTGAGGCTGCGAAGAAGTTCTACGAATGGGCGCTCACGCCCGGCGCGCAGGAGCTCGGCGCCGCCAACAAGCAGTTCCAGCTGCCGAGCAACGCGAATGCCAAGCTCGACCCGCGCATCCCCGACTTCAAGAAGATCAAGTTCATCAACTACGACTATGCGAAGTACGGTGCCAGCGCCGAGCGCCGGCGCCTGATCGCGCGCTGGGAAAAAGACGTCAATTCGCTGCCGCGCTAAGTGCAAGCCCCTTCCATCGGCGGCGCGCCGGTCAACCCGGCGTCGGTGGCCGCCGCCCGGCGGTCGCAGCGCTGGATCAGGGCCTGGGTGGCGCTGGGCTTCGCGGCCTACCTGTTGCTGCCTTGGTATGCGATCCAGGATTCGACCTGGTACGAAGCCATTCCGCAGGTCTTTGGCCAGGCCGAGGGCGCCAACGGCCTGATGCAGGCGGTCACGCAAGGGCGCAGCTGGCTCTTCTTCGGGCTTGCCGGCCTGGCGATGTGCGCCATGGGGGCCTGGCGGCCGGCCGGCCGTGCACAGGGGCGCTGGCTGCTGGCGGGCGGCGCCATCGGTGCCTTCGGCCTTGCCATTGCCGGCTTCACCATCGGCGCGCGCGGTTGGAGCTTTGCGGCGCTCAATGCGCAGTTCGGCGAACTCGCGATCAACCAGTTCGGCATCGGCGCGGGCGGCTTCGTGGCGCTCACCGCGCTCACGTTGCTGGCGGCCTTCGGCATCGCGCGGCTCGGGCTCTTCAAGGGCGATCTGTTCGTGGCTGCAGCGGTCATCGGCTGCGGGGTGCTGATGGCGCTGTTCATCGCCTACCCGGTGAGCAAGGCACTCGCGGGTGCGTTCTTCGACGAAGACGGCCGCTGGTCGATCACGGCCTTTGCCGCGCGCGTGTTCGCCGAACGCGTCTGGGGCGTGGGCTGCCTGGCCGGCGGCGTGCGCTGCGGCGTGGCCTGGAACACGCTCGTGCTGGCGCTGCTGACGGCCGCCGGCACCACCTTCCTGGGCACCTTGATGGCGTTGATGGCCGAGCGCGGCAGCAAGCGCGGCCAGGGTGCGCTGCGGGTGCTGGCACTGCTGCCGATCATCACGCCGCCTTTCGTGGTGGGGCTGGGGCTGATCCTGCTGTTCGGCCGCGCGGGCATCGTGAACCAGCTGCTCGAGAGCCTGTTCGGCATCGAGCCGACGCGCTGGTTCTACGGCATGCCAGGCGTGCTGGTGGCGCAGCTGTTCGCCTTCACGCCCATTGCCTTCATGATCATGCGCGGCGTGGTGCAGGGCATTGCGCCCAGCCTGGAAGAGGCCGCGCAGATGCTGCGCGCCGACCGGCGCCGCACCTTCTTCACCATCACGCTGCCGCTGCTGAAGCCCGGGCTGGCCAATGCTTTCCTGGTCGGCTTCATCGAGAGCATTGCGGACTTCGGCAATCCCGTGGTGGTGGGCGGCCAGTTCTCGGTGCTGTCGACCGACATCTTCTTTGCCATCGTCGGCGCGCAGTACGACCAGGGCCGCGCGGCTTCTCTGGCGTGGGTGCTCACGATCTTTGCGCTCGGCGTGTTCGCGCTGCAGCGCGGCGTGCTCGGCAGGCAGAACTACACCACCGTGAGCGGCAAGGGCGATGCGGGCATTGCGATGGCGCTGCCCGACGGCGTGCGGCGCACGATCCATTGCATCGCGCTGCCCTGGATCGCCTTCACCGCGGTGGTCTACCTGTTCGCCTTCGCGGGCGGCTTCGTGCAGACCTGGGGGCGCGACTACAGCTTCACGCTCGATCACTTCAAGAATGCATTTGCGCTCGAGTGGGGCCAGTTCGGCCTGGTGTGGGCCGGCACCGCGTGGAATTCGCTGCTCACCACGCTCAAGCTCGCGGGCATCTCGGCACCCATCACCGCCGCGCTGGGCCTGCTGATTGCCTGGCTGCTCGCGCGCAACGAGTTCAAGGGTCAGGGCGTCTTCGAGTTCGGCGCGCTGCTGGCCTTTGCCATTCCGGGCACGGTGCTGGGCGTGAGCTACATCCTGGCCTTCAACGTGCCACCGTTCGAGCTCACGGGCACCGGGCTGATCATCGTGCTGTGCTTCATGTTCCGGAACCTGCCGGTGGGTGTGCGGGCCGGCACGGCGGCCTTCAAGCAGCTGGACCGCTCGCTGGACGAAGCCTCGCTGATGCTGCGCGCCTCCACGGCCCAGACGCTCTTCAAGGTGGTGCTGCCACTGCTGAAACCCGCGCTGGTGGCCGCGCTGGTCTACAGCTTCGTGCGCGCCATGACGACGGTGAGCGCGGTGATCTTCCTGGTCACGGCCGAGAACGAACTGGCCACCACCTACATCATCGGCCGCGTGGGCAACGGCGACTACGGCATCGCGCTGGCCTACTGCACGGTGCTGATGATCCTGATGTCGCTGGCGATTGCGCTGGTGCAGTTCGTGGTGGGGGAGCGCAGGCTGGGGCGGCGCAAGGCGGGGGTGCCGATGGTCGCTGCGCCCGTGGTGCATTGATCGAGAGATGAACACATGAGCAACGGCATCGAATTCCGCAACGTCACCAAGCGCTACGGCTCCGACAGGAACGGGCCGCTGGCGGTCAAGGGCATCAGCTTCGAGGTGCCGGTCGGCACGCTCACCACCATCCTCGGGCCCTCGGGCTGCGGCAAGACGACCACGCTGCGCATGATCGCGGGGCTCGAATCGGCCACCTCGGGCTCGATCTTCATGGGCGGGCGCGACGTGACCACGCTGGGCCCGGCCGAGCGCAACGTGAGCATGATGTTCCAGAGCTACGCGCTGTTCCCGCACATGAACGTGATCGAGAACGTGGGCTACGGCCTGCGCATGAGCGGCGTGAAGAAGGACGAGGCCGCCTCGCGGGCACGCGGCGCGCTCAAGGGCGTGGGGCTGGTCGGCTTCGACGAGCGGCTGCCCAGCGAACTCTCGGGCGGCCAGCAGCAGCGCGTTGCACTGGCGCGCGCACTGGTGCTGGAGCCGGCGGTGCTGCTGTTCGACGAGCCGCTGTCCAACCTCGACGCCCGCCTGCGGCGCGAAATGCGCGAGGAAATCCGCGCGCTGCAGCAGCGGCTGAAGCTCACGGTGGCCTACGTCACGCACGACCAGAGCGAGGCCCTGGCCGTGAGCGACCAGATCATCGTGATGGACCACGGCGTGATCGCCCAGCGCGGCACGCCCGAGCAGCTCTATGCCCGGCCCGAGAGCGAGTTCGTCGCCGGCTTCATGGGCGAGGCCATGGTGTTCCCGGCCATGGCGCAAGCCGACGGCAGCGTCACGCTCGGCCCGCTGCGGCTGCAGCCCCGCCATGCGGTGGCGCCCGGCGCGGTGAAGGTGGCGGTGCGGCCCGAGGCCTGGGAGATCGGCGCCGCCGGCGCGGCCGCGGGCCTGCCCGCCACGCTGCGCAAGGCGGCCTACCTCGGCAGCTTCTACGAGTACGGCTTCGATACACCACTGGGGCCGGTATTCGTGGTGTCGACCGACCTTTCGAGGCCGCTGGCCGCGGGCGCCGAGGCCACGCTGTCGCTGGCGGCGCACGGCGTCAGCGTGGTGCCCGGCGCGTGAAACAATGGCGCCATGAACGTGGTTTTCGATCTTGGCGCCGTGCTGCTGGCATGGGAGCCCACCCGGCTGGTGCAGACCCATCTTCCCGAGCATGCCCCCACGGAAGCTGCCGCAGCGGCGCTGGGCCGTGCGCTCTTCCACCATGACGACTGGATGAGCTTCGACTGCGGCACGCGCTCGCTGGAGGAGTCCATTGCGCGCATGGCCCAGCGGCTGTCGCTGCCGGCCGCCCGGCTCGACGCCATGCTCGGCACGCTCGGAGAGCGCCTCGAGCCCATTGCCGTCACCGTGGAACTGCTGGAGCGGCTTTTTGCCCGACGCGAGGCCGGCGAGGCGCTGCGCCTGTACTACCTCTCGAACATGCCGGCGCCGTACGCGCGCGCGGTCGAACGCCGGCACGGCTTCATGCGGCGTTTCGACGGAGGCGTGTTTTCAGGCGACGTGAAGTTCATCAAGCCGGAGCGCGAAATCTACGAGCTGCTGGCGGTGCGCCATGCGCTCGACCCCGCGGAGACGGTGTTCATCGACGATTCGGCCGCCAATGTGGAGGCCGCGCGCGCCTTCGGCTGGCACGCCATCCATTGCACCCACCCCGCAGCGCTGGCGGCGCAGCTGGCGCGCCATCTGCCGGCTGTCCCGCCTATCGGCCGGTGAGCACCACCTTCGACGTGTCGAACCCCAGGCTGGCGGCGTAGTCCAGCTCGGCCTGCAGCGCGTCGTCCTCGAGGCGCGGCGCGCGCGAAAGAACCCAGAGGTATTCGCGGTCGGGCGTGCCGACCAGCGCCACCTGGTAGTCGCGGTCGAGCTTCAGGATCCAGTAGTCGCCCCACACCATCGGCAGCCAGCTCAGCCACGAGGGCGCAAAGCGCACTTCGAGCCGGCCCGCGCCGGGCTGGCCCGCCACCGGCACCACGCGGGCCGTTCCCACCGCCTCGTCGAAATGGCCGTCGGGCCGCACGCAGCGGTTGAGGACCTGCACGGTGCCATCGGGCTGCGGCGTGTACTCGGCGCTCACGGGGCCGGCGCACTGTTTCTGGAAGCGGTTGGGCAGCCGGGCCTGCTCGTGCCAGATGCCGGCATAGCGCTGCAGATCGACCGGCGCCACCACCTGCAGCGGCGCACGCATGAGGGGCGCGCCATCGGCCGGCCCGGGCAGCTGCGCACGCGCAGTGCGGCCCGCACCCATGGCGATCCAGGTTGCGACGCCGCCCACCACGAAGGCCGTGGCCAGGGTGCCGATGGCCTGGCTGGTGCGGCGGTCATCGAATGGCGCGCGGCTGGCGGCGGCAGCCGCGGCGGAGCGATGGCGAAAAGGCATGGGCGTGGCACTCCTGTGGTCGAAAGCATCAATCGGAAACACCCAGCCTAGCGCTCGACCGGGACGCCGCGCCGTCAGCGGCGGACCACAGCCGCTGTAGGGCAGCGTGGCCGGCTGGCCACTTACAACCCTGCCGGCGGCAGGCTGATGGAGGGCGGTGAAAACCCGTGCTACGGTTTGCATGAAAACATCGGCCCCGGCGCAACTGCGTGCAGGACTTGTCATCACCCGCACTGGATAATCTTTCTCCATGAACCAACTCGATGCTCTCCGCCAATGGACCACCGTGGTCGCCGACACGGGCGACTTCAAGCAACTTGCCATTTCCAAGCCGCAAGATGCGACCACCAATCCGTCGCTCATCCTGAAGGCGGTGCAGAAGCCCGAATACCGGCCGCTGCTCGACGAAGCCGTCAGCAAGCACGCGGGCAAGCCGCTCGACGAGGTCATCGACCGGCTGCTGGTGCGCTTCGGCACTGAAATCCTCTCGATCATTCCGGGCCGTGTGTCGACCGAAGTCGACGCGCGCCTTTCGTTCGACACGGCCGCCACCATTGCGCGCGGCGAGCGCATCGTGGCGCTCTACAGGGCCGAAGGCATCGACACCGAGAAGCGCCTGCTGATCAAGGTGGCCTCCACCTGGGAGGGCATCGAGGCGGCGCGCGCCCTGGAGCACAAGGGCATCCGCACCAACCTCACGCTGCTGTTCTCGTTCGCGCAGGCCGTGGCCTGCGGTGCGGCCGGCGTGCAGCTCATCTCGCCCTTCGTGGGCCGCATCTACGACTGGTACAAGAAGTCGGCCGGCGTCCAATGGAACGAGGCCGCCAATGCGGGGGCGAACGATCCCGGCGTGAAATCGGTGCGCCAGATCTTCGAGTACTACAAGCAGCACGGCATCAAGACCGAGGTGATGGGCGCCAGCTTTCGCAATGTGGGACAGATCCAGGCCCTGGCCGGCTGCGACCTGCTGACCATCAGCCCCGAGCTGCTGGCCGAGCTGGCTGCGAACAACGAGCCGCTCGCGCATGCGCTCGATGCCACCGCCGCGCCAAGGGCCGACGTGCCGAAACTGAGCTACGACGAGGCCGGCTTCCGCTTCGCGCTGAACGAAGACGCCATGGCCACCGAGAAGCTCGCCGAAGGCATCCGTGCCTTCGCGGCCGATGCCGTGAAGCTCGAAAAACTCATGCAGGAAAGCGGCAAGTAAGCATGGCCATGACCCTTCGCTGCGACCGCGCGCCCGCCTGGGCGCAACTGCAGGCTGCCTTCGAGACCGCAGGCCGCCAGTTCGACGTGCGCCACGCCTTCGTCGACGACGCCGGCCGTTTCGAACGCTTCAGCCAGGAGGCGCCGTACGTGTTCGTCGACCTGTCGAAGAACCTGATCGATGCGCGCACGCAAGAGCTGCTGCTCGCGCTGGCCCGCGAATGCGGCCTCGAGGCGCACCGCGACGCGATGTTCGCGGGTGAGCGCATCAACAACACCGAAGACCGCGCCGTGCTGCACACGCTGCTGCGCGCCCCCGCGGATGCGGCGGTGGGCAAGACGGCGGGCGAGCTGCGCGAAGTGCACGCCACGCTCGACGCGATGCTGGCCTATGCCGAGAAGGTGCGCGCCGACCACACGATCACCGACGTGGTCAACATCGGCATCGGCGGCTCCGACCTCGGGCCGCAGATGGCGGTATTGGCACTGGCCGAGTTCGCCGCACCGGGCAAGCGCTTCCACTTCGTCTCCAACGTCGACGGCCACGAGCTGGCGGGCGTGCTGCGTGACCTCGCGCCGGAGCACACGCTGTTTCTCATTGCCTCCAAGACCTTCACCACGGCCGAGACGATGACCAACGCGCTCTCGGCCAGGCGCTGGTACGAGCAGTCGGGCGGCACCGACATTGCCGGCCACTTCGCCGCGCTCACCACCAACGTCGAGGCCGCCAGGCAATTCGGCATCGACACCACCTTCGGTTTCTGGGACTGGGTGGGCGGGCGCTATTCGCTGTGGTCGGCCATCGGATTGCCGATTGCGCTGGCCATCGGCGCCGACGGCTTCCGCCGGCTGCTGGCGGGCGCGCACGCGATGGACGAGCACTTCCGCACCGCGCCGCTCGAGAAGAACCTGCCGGTGCGGCTGGGCCTGCTCGACGTCTGGTACCGCAACTTCCACAAGTTCACGAGCCGCGGCATCGCGCCGTACCACAGCGCCTTGAAGCGCCTGCCGGCGTACCTGCAGCAGCTCGAGATGGAGAGCAACGGCAAACAGGTCGATGCGAGCGGCGCGCCGCTGCCCGCCGTCCTGGGCACTTCGCCCGTGCTCTGGGGCGAGCCCGGCACCAATGGCCAGCATGCCTACTTCCAGATGCTGCACCAGGGCACCGACGTGATCCCGCTCGAATTCGTGGCGGTGCGCGATGCGGCGCACGATCTCGAAGGCCATCACCCCAAGCTGCTGGCCAACGCGCTCGCGCAGGCGCAGGCGCTGATGGTCGGCAAGCTCGATGCCGGCGGCCACAAGAACTTCCCGGGCAACCGGCCGAGCACCTTCTTCGTGTTCGAGAAGCTCACGCCCGAGTCGCTGGGTGCGTTCCTTGCGCTGTACGAGCACCGCGTGTTCACCAGCGGCGCGCTGTGGGGCATCAACAGCTTCGACCAGTGGGGCGTGGAGCTCGGCAAGGTGCTCGCGAAGGACATCGAGCCGCGCCTTGCCTCGGGCGACGTCATGGGGCTCGACGCCTCGACGGCTGGCCTGTTGAAACGCCTGGGCATCCGGGGTTGATTCGCTGAAAGGCCGGGGCAACCGGCCGAAATGGGCCAATCCATAGGCCGTTTGTTTGCGAACCGATGGCCGAATTTGCCGCTGAAAGACGCACCGATATGATCGGCCCGGGGAATTTCCCTGGGATTCAATCAAGAGGAGTCGATCAATGGACTTTCAAACAGCGGTCAAGACCTGTTTCAGCAAATACGCCGATTTCAAGGGGCGCGCATCGCGTTCGGAGTACTGGTGGTTCGTGCTGGCCGAGGTCATCGTTCTCATCGTGGCGAGCCTGATCCACGAATATGTGTACTTCATCGCGGCGCTGGGCTTCCTGCTGCCCGTGCTGGCCGTGGGCGCGCGCCGCCTGCACGACATCGGCAAGAGCGGCTGGCTCCAGCTGTTGATGCTCATTCCGATCGTCAATCTCGTGCTGATCTATTTCTACGTGCAGCCGTCGCAGCCCGAGGCCAACCCGCACGGGGCGCCCGCCGCCTGAGCGGTCAGGCGGCAACTTCCGCGCTGGTGGGCGCGCGCACCGGCGCACCGCCGGCCATGCGCACGCACAGGTCGAAGGCCTGCTGCAGCCCTTCGATCTGCGCGACGCCCTTGCCCGCGATGTCGAAGGCGCTGCCGCTGGCCGAGGTGGCCACCGGCACGGGCAGGCCGCCATGCAGCGTCACGCCCTGCTCGAAGCCCATGAGCTTCATCGCGATCTGGCCCTGGTCGTGGTACATCGACACCACGGCGTCCACGTCGCCGCGGCGCGCGCCGATGAACACCGTGTCCGGCGAGAACGGACCGCGCGCATCGAAGCCCTCGGCGCGCAGCCGCTCGATGGCCGGCGCGATGATCTCGATTTCTTCCATGCCGATGGAGCCGCCGTCGCCCGCATGCGGGTTGAGCCCCGCCACCGCAATGCGCGGCTGTGCCACGCCCGCACGGCGCAGGGCCGATGCAATGATCTTCACCGCATCGCTCACACCCTCCACCGTGATGTGGCTCGCCACGTCCTTCAACGGAATGTGCGAGGTCACGCGCGAGGTCCACAGCGATCCCGTGAGGTTGAACTCGCAGACGAAGCCCGTGACGGCGAAGCGCTCCTGCATGTAGCGCAGCTCGTCCTCGTGCACCAGGCCGCCCAGGCGCAGCGAATGCTTGTTGAGCGGCGCGAAGAGAATGCCCTCGGCCTGTCCGCGCCGCACGGCCGCGGTGGCGAGTTCCAGCGCCTCGAAGGAAGCGCGGCCCGAGGCCTCGTTCGACTCGCCGAGCACCGGCTCCCGGCCCTCCATCCAGTCGTGCAGGAGCAGGGTGGGGCGGCCGTCCTCGAAGCGCAGGTCATCGAATCCGTGGACCCGCAGCGGGTCCAGCTTCATGCCCGCCACGCGCTCGCCCGCGGCCAGCACCACGGGGTCGGCGATCAGCAGCACGCGCGCGGCGTCCAGGTTGCGCTGGCGCGCGAGCAGCTTCACAGCCATCTCGGGGCCGATGCCGCCGGGGTCGCCGAGCAGCACGGCGATGCGGGGCTTGGCGGAGATCACGCTCGGGGTCTTCGATGGGGTGGACATGGCGTCAGGAATGAAGTGGAGGAAACAAGGAGGGAAGGCCTCATTCGGCCTTGATGTTGGCGTCGCGCACGAGCTGGCCGTAGTGGTCGAACTCCTGCCTGTTCATCGCCGCGAAGGCTTCGCCGGTCAGCGTGCCGGGCTCGCCGCCCAGGGCTTTGATGCGCGTTTGCACGTCGGCCAGCTTCAGCGTGCGCACGAGCTCGGCGTTCAGCCGCTCGACCGCGGGCCGCGGCGTGCCGGCCGTCACATAGAGGCCGTACCAGGTGGACACATCGGCGCCCTTGATGCCCTGCTCGGCCAGCGTGGGTACGTCGGGCAGCTCGGGCGAGCGCTGCGGCGCGCTCACCGCCAGCGCGCGGAACTTGCCGGCCTTGATCTGGCCCATGGCGGAGGAGGTGCTGTCGAACATCATGTCGACCTCGCCGCCGATGATGTCGATGTGGGCCTGCGAGCTGCCCTTGTAGGGCACGTGGATCGACTTCATGCCGGTGGCCAGGTTGAAGGCTTCGCCGCCCACGTGCTGCGTGCTGCCGATGCCCGACGATGCGTACTTGAAGCCGCCCGGCTTGGCGCCCATGGCCGCCACCAGGTCCTTCACCGACTTGTAGGGCGAGCTGGCCGAGACCACCAGCACGTTGGGCATCACGGCCACCAGGCCGATCGGTTGCAGGTCTTTCAGCGGGTCGTACTTGAGCTTGAGGATGTGGGGCGCCACCGCCTGCGCGGTGTTGGTGGCCAGCAGCAGCGTGGTGCCGTCGGCCGCGGCGCGCGCCGTGAGTTCGCCGGCAATGGTGTTGGAGGCGCCGGGCCGGTTCTCCACCGTCACGGGCTGCTTGAGGACCGGCGCGAACTTGTCGGCCAGCACCCGCGCCAGGATGTCGGTGCCGCCGCCGGGCGAGGCGCCGACCATGATGCGCAGCGGCTTGTCGGGATAGGCCGGCTGTGCACCGGCGGTGCCGGCCATCAGCGCCAGCGCGGCCATGCTCGCCGCGCGGGCAAGAAAAGAAAGCTTCATCGGGGTGTCTCCTGCTTGTTTGGCGCGAGCTTAGGGAGCTTTGTGCGCCCGATCCAATCGAAAAAGTCCGAAACTCCATATACTTTTGTGCATGACCTCCGGTTCCGGCCTGACCGACGCATCGCTGATGCTCCATGTGCGGCCGCGCCAGCTGCTCCTGCTGGCCCGGCTCGACGCCCACCGCCACCTGGGCCGCGCGGCGGAGGCCATGAACATCAGCCAGCCGGCCGCCACCAAGCTGCTGCAGCAGCTGGAGGATTCGCTGGGCGAAAAGCTCTTCGAACGCCTCGCGCGCGGCATGGAGCCCACGCCCTACGGCGAAATCCTGATCCGCTATGCCCGCCGCGTGCTCAGCGACTTCGGCAGCGCCCGCGAGGAAATGCTCGCGCTGCGCTCGGGCCTCAGCGGTTCGCTGCGCGTGGGCAGCGTGCCGGGCGCCGTGCCCGAACTGCTGGCACCGGCGCTGGTCGAGTACCACCGCCGCCATCCGCAGGTGGCCGTGTCGGTGGTGGTCGAGACCAGCGACGTGATGCAGGCGCAGCTGGAGCAGGGCGATGTCGACCTGGTGCTGGGCCGGCTCACCGACGGCCATGACGAGGCGAAGTACGCGAGCGTGCCGCTCCTGGGCGAATCGCAGGTGGTCGTGGTGCGCACCACGCACCCGGTGTTCGAGCGCGCCACCGTCACGCTGGCCGAGATGGCGAACTGGTCCTGGGTGCTGCAGCCGCCGGGCTCGCCGCAGCGCGGGCGCTTCGAGGCGGCGATGCGGGAGGCGGGCATCCAGGCGCGGCTCGACATCATCGAAACGGCATCGCCCATCGCCATCACCGCCTTGCTCGAGAACTCCGACATGGCGGCCGTGATGCCGGCTTCGCAGGCCAGTCACTACGCCCGGCTGGGCGTGCTGCGCACGGTGCCGGTGGAGCTGCCGGTGCGCGTGCCGCCGATCTGCCTCGTCACCCGGCAGGACCGCGCGCTCTCACCGGCCGCGGCGCAGTTCCGGCGCCAGCTGCTGGGCGGCGCCTGAAGCCTTTGGATCGAGATTTTCCATGCTGTATTGCGTTAACTAGGGAATATCCTAGCCAACTGGTGCATGAAAGTACCAGGGCTGGCCAGCGAAGTACCAAACCCGCAAGCGCGTTTCTCCAGAATCCCGCCACGGCGACCCAAACAGAGGGCGTCGCTCACCTCTAGGAGACAACATGAAGCGTTTTCTGAAAGCGGGCCTCGTTCTCGCACTCGCCGGCACGGGGCTCGTGTCCCAGGCCGCCACCGAACTCGTGATCGCGACCGTCAACAACGGCCACATGATCGAGATGCAGAAGCTCACCCCCTTCTTCGAAAAGGCCAACCCCGACATCAAGCTCAAGTGGGTCACGCTGGAAGAAGGCACGCTGCGCCAGCGCGTGACCACCGACATCGCCACCAAGGGCGGCCAGTTCGACGTGATGACCATCGGCCTGTACGAGGCGCCGATCTGGTCGAAGAAGGGCTGGCTCCAGCCGATTGCCACCGACGCCGCCTATGACGCCGACGACCTGCTGCCCGCCATCCGCGCCGGCCTCTCGTACGAAGGCAAGCTCTACGCCGCGCCGTTCTACGGCGAGAGTTCGATGCTCATGTACCGCAAGGACCTGGCCGACAAGGTCGGCTTCCAGATGCCCGAGCAGCCCACCTGGGCGCAGGTGAAGGAACTGGCCGGCAAGATTCACGACCCGAAGGCCGGCGTGTACGGCATGTGCCTGCGCGGCAAGCCCGGCTGGGGCGACAACATGGCCTTCCTGACCACGCTGGTCAACACCAACGGCGGCCAGTGGTTCGACATGCAGTGGAAGCCGCAGATCGACACTAAGCCGTGGAAGGACGCGATCAACTTCTACGTCGACATGATGAAGGCCTACGGCCCGCCCGGCGCCTCGGCCAACAGCTTCAACGAGAACCTCGCGCTCTTCAACGAGGGCAAGTGCGGCATGTGGGTGGACGCGACCATCGCGGCCTCGTTCATCAGCGATCCGAAACAGTCGAAGGTGGCCGACAAGGTCGCGTTTGCACAGGCACCCGTGGCCGTCACGCCCAAGGGCGCCAACTGGCTGTGGACCTGGAACCTGGCCATCCCCGCCAGTTCGACCAAGGGCGCGGCCGCGCAGACCTTCGTGAAGTGGGCCACTTCCAAGGAGTACGTGAACCTGGTCGCCAAGGAGCATGGCTGGGCCACGGTGCCTACCGGCACGCGCAAGTCGACCTATGCGAACCCCGAGTTCCAGAAGGTCGCCAAGTTCGCCGCGGCCGAGAAGAAGGCCATCGACACCGCCAACCTCAGCGACGCCACGCTGCCCAAGTCGCCGTACGTCGGCGTGCAGTACGCGGCCATCCCCGAGTTCCAGGCCATCGGCGTGGCAGTGGGCCAGCAGATGAGCGCCGCGCTGTCGGGCAAGGTCACGGTCGATCAGGCGCTGAAGACCTCGCAGACGGCGGCCGAGCGCGAGATGAAGAAGGCCGGGTACTACAAGTAAGCCGGCTTTCTTTCTTGCTTCCTCCCCTTCCGGGGGAGGGCACCGGTGGGGCACGCGGCGCACCAATCGCCGCAGGGCTTGATCCGGAAGCCCCCATCCCCGCCTTCCCCCAGAGGGGGAAGGAGCCAGAGACAACGAGAAGGAACTTCCTCATGAAACGACTCCTGCCCCGGGCCCTGATGGCGCCCGCCGTGCTCACGCTCCTGCTGTGGATGATCGTGCCGCTCGCGATGACGTTGTACTTCTCGTTCGTGAACTACAACCTCATGCAGCCCGGCGAACGCACCTTCGCGGGCATCGAGAACTTTCACTACTTCGTCACCGATCCGGACTTCTGGCCCGCCACCTGGAACACGCTGATGCTGATCGGCAGCGTGATCGTCATCACGGTGGTGTTCGGCGTGCTGCTCGCGCTGCTGGTGAACGAACCCTTTCCGGGCCGCGGCATCGTGCGGGTGCTCCTGATCTCGCCCTTCTTCGTCATGCCCGCGGTCAACGCGCTGCTGTGGAAGCACATGATGATGAACCCCATCTACGGCATCCTGGCCGACGTGTGGCGCTTCTTCGGCGCCACACCGGTCGACTGGCTCACCGACGTGCCGCTGTTCTCGGTGATCGTCATGGTGGCCTGGCAGTGGCTGCCGTTCGCCTGCCTGATCTTCATCACCTCGCTGCAGTCGCTCGACCGCGAGCAGATGGAAGCCGCGCGCATGGACGGCGCGAGCACGTTCCAGCGCTTCTTCTACCTGACCATCCCGCACCTCGGCCGGCCGATGGCGGTGGTGATCATGATCGAGATGATCTTTCTGCTCAGCGTGTTCGCCGAGATCGCCATCACCACCAACGGCGGCCCGGGCAACGAGAGCACCAACATGACCTACCTGATCTTCAAGCAGTCGCTGATGAACTTCGACGTGGGCGTGGCCTCGGCCGGTGCGCTGTTCGCGGTGGTGCTGGCCAACATCGTGGCCGTGTTCCTGATCCGCATCATCGGCAAGAACCTGGACTGAAGGAACGACCATGCAACCCAGCAATTTCCTTCCGCAACTGTTGCGCACCGCCGGTGCGTGGGCCGTGGCGCTGCTGCTGTTCTTTCCGCTCGGCTGGCTGTTCCTCACGGCCTTCAAGACGGAGCTGCAGGCGATCCATGTGCCGCCGCTCTTCATCTTCGAGCCCACGCTCGGCAACTTCAGCGAAGTGCAGCGCCGCAGCGACTACCTGCTGTATGCGCGCAACTCGCTCATCACCAGCCTGGGCTCGACCATCATCGGCCTGTTGATCGCGGCGCCCGCCGCGTACTCGATGGCCTTCTTCCGCACGAAGAAGACGCGCGACATCCTCATGTGGATGCTTTCCACCAAGATGATGCCGGCCGTCGGCGCGCTGGTGCCGATCTACGTGCTCGCGCAGACCGCGGGCCTGCTGGACTCGCTGACCGCGCTCACGGTCGTGTTCACGCTGTCGAACCTGCCGATCATGGTGTGGATGCTCTACAGCGCCTACAAGGACATTCCGAACGAGATCCTCGAGGCCGCGCGCATGGACGGCGCCAGCCTGTGGACCGAGTTCCGCCACGTCGTGCTGCCGCTGTCGGTGGGCGGCCTCGCATCGACCGGCCTGCTGTGCCTGGTGCTGAGCTGGAACGAGGCCTTCTGGGCGCTCAACCTCAGCTCGGCCAAGGCCGGCACGCTGGCCACGCTGATCGCCTCGTACTCCAGCCCCGAGGGCCTGTTCTGGGCCAAGCTGTCGGCCGCCTCGCTGATGGCCATTGCGCCCATCGTCGTGTTCGGCTGGTTCAGCCAGAAGCAGCTCGTCCAGGGCCTGACCTTCGGCGCCGTCAAGTAAAGAAAGGGAGACATCTCATGGCCTACCTGCAACTCAAAGACATCAAGAAGAGCTTCGGCGACGTCGACATCATCAAGGGTGTGGACCTCGAGATCCAGAAGGGCGAGTTCATCGTCTTCGTCGGCCCTTCGGGCTGCGGCAAGTCGACGCTGCTGCGCCTCATTGCCGGGCTCGAGCCCATCACCAGCGGCAAGCTGCTGCTCGACGGCAAGGACATCACCTGGGCGCCTTCGGGCAAGCGCGATCTGGCCATGGTGTTCCAGAGCTATGCGCTCTATCCGCACATGAGCGTGTACGACAACATGTCCTTTGCGCTCAAGCTCGCGGGCGTTCCGAAGGCCGAGATCAGGACCAAGGTCGAGTACGCGGCCAAGACGCTCAACCTCACGCAGTACCTCGACCGCACGCCCAAGGACCTGTCGGGCGGCCAGCGCCAGCGCGTGGCCATCGGGCGCGCCATCGTGCGCGCCCCCAAGGTGTTCCTGTTCGACGAACCGCTGTCCAACCTCGATGCGGCGCTGCGCGGCAACACGCGCGTCGAGATCCACAAGCTGCACCGCGCGCTCGGCGCCACCACCATCTACGTGACGCACGACCAGGTCGAGGCCATGACGCTGGCCGACCGCGTGGTGGTGCTCAGGGACGGGCTCATCGAGCAGGTCGGCACGCCGCTCGAACTCTACGACCACCCGGCCAACCAGTTCGTCGCGCAGTTCATCGGCATGCCGTCGATGAACATGGTGGCGGCAAGCGCCATTCCGAGTTTTTCCGCCGCCACCGGCGGGCGCCTTCCGAGCGACGGCTTCCTGGGCGTGCGGCCCGAAGGCCTGCGCGTGCATCCGAAGCAGGCCGCCGCCGCGGGCGTGCCGGGCCGTGTCGAACTGATCGAGGCGCTGGGCGCCGACACGCTGATCCACGTCGACGTGGGCGGCGTGCCGCTGATCGCGCGCCAGAACGAGCGCACGCCGCTGCATGCGGGCGACGACGTGGCGGTCGAGCTCGATCCGTCGGTGCTTCATCTGTTCAACCGCGAAGGCCGTTCGGTCTCCGCTTGACTTCTTCCGGAACATTCCCGTGACCCTCGCAGCAGCGCCTCTCGATGCGCCAACTCCACCCCCCGCTCCTTCGGAGTTCATGGTGCTTCACCTTGGACTCGGCTCGTTCCATCGGGCCCACCAGGCCGTCTATTTGCAGCGGCTGATCGATGCGGGCGACACCCGCTGGTCGCTCTCGGGCGCCAACATCCGGCCCGACATGGCCGAGGTCGTCGCCGCGCTGCAGGCGCAGGGCGGGCGCTACACGCTCGAAACCGTGTCGCCGGCCGGCGAATATCGCTACGAACAGATCGAGGCCATCCGCGAAGTGCTGTCGTGGGAGCCCTCGCTGGCCGCGGTGGTTGCGCGCGGTGCGGCGCCGTCCACCCGCATCGTGTCCTTCACCGTGACCGAGGCCGGCTACTACCTCGACACCAAGGGCCGGCTGGACCTGTCGTTCGCCGATCTCGCGGCCGACATCGAGCGCGCGCGGCGCGGCGGTTCATGGAATGAGGGCGTCGAGGGCGTGACCATCTACGGCGCCGTCTGCGCGATCCTGCGCGCGCGCAAGGCCGCGCAGGCCGGCCCGGTGACGCTGCTCAACTGCGACAACCTGCGCCACAACGGCGACCGCTTCCGCGCCGGGCTGCTCGAGTTCATCGAACGCGCGGGCGATACCGGGCTGCTTGCCTGGGTGCAGGCGAACACCGCCTGCCCGAACGCGATGGTCGACCGCATCACGCCGCGCCCGCCGCCCGAGCTGCGCGCCCGCGTGAAAGCCGCGACGGGCCGCGACGATGCGGCCGCGATCACCGGCGAGAGCTTCATCCAGTGGGTGATCGAGGACAACTTCGCGGCCGGGCGGCCCGACTGGGGCCGCGTGGGCGTGGAGCTGGTCGAATCGGTGCAGCCTTATGAAGAGGCCAAGATCCGCATTCTCAATGCCACGCACAGCTGCATCGCCTGGGCGGGCACGCTGGCAGGGCTGAACTTCATCCACGAAGGCACGCACGACGCGGCCATCCGCAAGATGGCGTTCGACTACGTCACGGACGACGTGATCCCATGCCTCAGCCCGAGCCCGATCGACCTCGCGGCCTACCGCGACGTGGTGCTCGACCGCTTCGGCAACCCCGCGATCCGCGACACCAACCAGCGCGTGGCGGCCGACGGCTTCTCGAAGATCCCGGGCTTCATCGCGCCCACCGTGCGCGAGCGGCTCGCCGCGGGGCAGCCGATCGACAGCGTCGCGATGCTGCCCGCGCTGTTCCTGGCCTTCCTGCAGCGCTGGCATCGCGGCGCGCTGCCCTATGCCTACCAGGACCAGGGCATGGACGAGGCCGTGGCGCACGCGATCTGCGATGCCGCCGATCCGGTGCTCGCGCTGTGTTCGGACGTGGGCCTGTGGGGCGCCGCCGCGGGCGATGCGCGGCTGGTCGACGCCGTGCGCGCAGCGAGCGGGCGCGCGGCAAATTTCTTGAACCCTGGAGCAACGACATGAGCGAACGTTTGAAGAACCGTCACGTGCTGCTGACCGGCGCCGGTGGCGGCATCGGCCTGGCCGTGGCCGAGGCCTGCATTGCGGAGGGCGCGCGCTGCAGCGTGGTCGACCGCGCGGCGGCGGCGCCCGAGGCCGTGCGGGCGCTGCAGCAGCGCCACCCCGACAAGCTCGCCTACATCGCGGCCGACGTGACCGACACACAGGCCATCGCCCACATGCTGGCCGAGGCGCAGGTCGCCTTCGGGCCGATCCACACGCTGTTCAACAACGCTGCCGTGTTCGATCTGGCGCCGCTGCTCGACAGCGACGAGGCTTCGTTCGACCGCCTGTTCGCGGTCAACGTGAAGGGCATGTTCTTCGTGATGCAGGCCGTGCTGCGGCACATGGTGGAGGCGGGCACGCAGGGCGCATCGGTCATCAACATGGCCTCGCAGGCGGGGCGGCGCGGCGAAGCGCTGGTGTCGCACTACTGCGCGACCAAGGCGGCCGTCATCAGCTATACGCAGAGTGCCGCGCTGGCCATGGCACCGCATGGCATCCGCGTCAACGGCATTGCACCCGGTGTGGTCGACACCCCGATGTGGGACCATGTCGACAGCCTGTTCGCCAAGGCCGAAGGGCTGGCGCCGGGCGAGAAGAAGCGCCGCGTGGGCCTGGAGGTGCCGCTCGGCCGCATGGGCGTGCCGGCCGACATCGCGGGCGCGGCGGTATTCCTGGCCAGCGACGAGGCGCGCTACATCACGGCGCAGACCTTGAATGTCGATGGCGGCAATGTCATGAGTTGAGATGAAAGCTTGTTTGTCGATTCGTTGCGTTGTGGGGCGTTCAGGGCGCGATCACGCCGACGAGGTACGCGGCGAAGCGAATGTCCCCCGGCCCGCGGCCTCCTCCTGGATTTCGCTGCGCAAGGCACCCCATCGACGGGAGCGTTGGACAGAGCGGTCGTTGATCAGCGGTACACCCAGAGCGTGCCCTGGTGCACGGGGCATCGGGTGCTCCCCGCAGCGAAATCAAGGAGGAGCCGAAGGCGGGGGACATTCGCGCAGGGGAGTGCCCGGTGGCCTGTGCACGCGTCCCGAACAATCGCGCCCCGAACGCAAGACTTCCGTTGCATCACCCAATCCATGAACGAAGACTTCCATCTGTACCTAGACAGCGCCGACCTGGCTGAACTGCAGCTCTGCCTGCCGCACCCGGTGGTGCATGGCGTGACGACCAACCCGACCTTGCTCAAGCGTGCGGGCATCGGCCGCGGCGAAGTGCCCGGTTTGCTGAAACGCTGCATCGAACTGGGCGCGCGGCAGGTGCAGGCGCAGGTGTATTCGAGCGAGGTCGACGGCATGCTCGAAGACGCGGAGGCCTTGCTCTCGCACTTCGACCGGGGCCAGCTGGTCGTGAAGATTCCCGCCACGCGCCAGGGCCTCGACGCCGGCGCGCGGCTCATCGCGCAAGGCGTGCCCGTCACGTGGACGGCCGTGTATGCGCCCGAGCAGGCGCACTTCGCGGCGCAACTGGGCGCGGCCTATGCGGCGCCCTACCTCGGGCGGCTCGACGATGCCGGCGCCGATGGGCTCGCGCTGATTGCGCAGATGCAGGCGCTGGTGGCGCGGCGCCCTTCGTCGGGCACGCGGCTGCTGGTGGCCAGCGTCCGATCGCGCGAGGCGTATCTTTCGTTGCTGGCGCTGGGCGTGGGCGCGATCACGATCCCGCCGCGCCTCTTTGCCGAGCTGCTCGACCATCCCGCCACGCTGGCCGCCGAACGCGGCTTCCTGGCCGAGGCACGCGCCTTGTCCTGACAGAAGAGAATCCGAGAACCATGCGCATTGCACTCACGGGCGAAGCCCTCATCGATTTCACCGCCAGCGAGGCCGGCACGCTCGCGTTCCTGGGCCACGAGGGTGGCTCGCCGCTCAACACGGCCGTAGCCTGCGCGCGCCTGGGCCAGCCCACCGGTTTTCTCACGCAGCTGTCGACCGACCTGTTCGGCGAACGGCTCATGCGTTTTCTCGAACGCAACGGCGTGGGCACCCGCCTCATCCTGCGCAGCGATGCGCCGTCGACCCTGGCCTTCGTCGAGCGCACGCCGCAGACCAACCGCTATGCCTTCTACACGCGCGGCAGCGCCGACGCCACCTGGGCGCCCGAGCCGCTGCCGCAGTTGCCGGCGGAGTGCCGCTTTCTTCATTTCGGCTCGATCTCGCTGCTGCAGGAGCCGGCGGCCACGCGCATTGCCGAGCTGGTCACGGCCAATGCCGGACGCCGCGTGATCGTGTTCGATCCGAACGTGCGGCCCAGTCTGATTCCCGACATGGCCGCCTACCGCGAGCGCGTGACGGACTGGCTGGCCATGGCCGACCTGGTCAAGCTCAGCGACGAGGATGCCGAACTGCTGGCCCCCGGCCAGCCGGTCGATGCGCTGGCCGCGGAGTGCCTCCAGGCCGGCGCGCATGCCGTGATCGTCACGCGCGGCGGCGCGGGCGCCACGCTCTGGCGCACGGGGCACGCGCCGCTCGTCGTGGCGGCGCCGCGCGTCAAGGTGGTCGACACCATCGGCGCGGGCGACACCTTCACGGCCGGGCTCTCGGTTTCGCTGCTCGCGCACGGCGTCGAGCACCCGGCCCAGCTCGGCGAGCTGGGCGACGACGCCTGGCGCGAGGTGATGCGCTTCGCCGCCACCGCCGCCGCCCTCAACTGCACCCGCGAAGGTGCAGATCCGCCCACGCTCGAAGCGGTTCACGCCGCGCTGGCGCAGGAAGACAATGAGGCCGTCGCTTCCCGGCTTTGACCCCGTGCTGCCATGACAACGTCCACACGCAAACGCTCGATTCCCCGTCAGCGCCAACCCGAGCTGGAGCGCGACATTGCGCGCTCCCCGTCGCTGGGCTACGAGGCCCCCGAAACCGGCCTGGTGCGCTGCCTGGCGCACGGCTTCCCGAGCCCGCTGGTGCGATGGCACTTCCATGAAGACTACGAGCTGCACCTGATCACCGAGACCTCGGGCAAGGCTTTCATCGGCGACTGGATCGGGCCGTTCCAGCCCGGGCACCTCGTGCTCTGCGGGCCGCGGCTGCCGCACAACTGGATTTCGCTCGACGTGCCCGAAGGCGGCGCCGCGGGGCGCGACCGGGTGATCCAGTTCCGCCACGAGCCCATCGAGCGCGCCGCGGCCGAGATTCCGGAGCTGCGCGACGTGATGCAGCTGTTCGAACGGGCGCGGCACGGCATCGAGTTCTTCGGCATGTCGCAGCAGGCACAGACGCACTGGGACAACATCAAGGCCGCGCGCGGCGTGCGCCGGCTCGGGCTGTTCCTCGAGTTCATGGCCGACCTCGCGCAATGCACCGACTACCGGCTGCTCTCGAGCGTGCAGATGCAGGGTGCGCACGGCATCGAAGGCGATGCGCAGGTCGACCAGATCAACGACATCGTCAACCGCATCACCAGCAACATGGCGGAGCCGATCTCCATGTCGGACGTGGCAGCCGAGCTCGGCATGAGCGAAAGCCGCTTCAGCCGCTTCTTCCGGCGCTCCACCGGCAACAGCTTCACCGACTTCGTCAACCGCGTGCGCATCAACAGCGCCTGCCACCTGCTGATGCAGACCGACCACTACGTGACCGACATCTGCTACCAGGTCGGCTTCAACAACGTGGCCAATTTCAACCGGCGCTTTCTCGAGATCAAGGGAATGACGCCGAGCGAATTCAGGCGCCAGGCCGACACCCGTTTCGGCTGACGCCGGGACCACACGCTTTTTTTCAAGGCGCAATCAGGGAGCACCATCTTGTATCTGGGACTCGACCTCGGCACGTCCGAGCTCAAGGCGCTGCTGCTCGCCGACGATCACCGGATCGTCGGCGTGGCACGCGCGCCGCTCACGGTCGACAGGCCGCAGCCGCTCTGGTCGGAGCAGGCGCCGGGCCAGTGGTGGCAGGCGCTCGAACAGGTCATGGCGCAGCTGCGGGGCGCGCATGCCGGGGCGCTGTCTGCCGTGCGGGCCATCGGCCTGTCGGGGCAGATGCACGGCGCCACGCTGCTCGATGCCGCGGGCGAGGTGCTGCGCCCCGCCATCCTCTGGAACGACGGGCGCAGCGGAGCGCAATGCGAGGCGCTCACGCGCGCCGTGCCGCGCCTGGGCGAGATCGCGGGCAACCTCGCGATGCCCGGTTTCACTGCGCCCAAGCTGCTGTGGGTGCGCGAGCACGAGCCTGAAATCTTCGACCGCGTGGCGCGCGTGCTGCTGCCCAAAGACTGGCTGCGCTTCATGCTCAGCGGCGAGGCCGTCAGCGAGATGTCCGATGCGGCCGGTACGCTGTGGCTCGACGTCGGCGCGCGCGACTGGTCGGACGAACTGCTCGCGGCCGCCGGGCTCACACGCGGCCACATGCCGCGGCTGGTCGAGGGCAGCGAAGTGTCGGCGCAGCTCAAGCCCGAGCTTGCCGCGCGCTGGGGCGTGGGCAGCGGCGCTGCCGTGCCCATCGCCGGTGGCGCGGGCGACAACGCCGCCAGCGCCGTCGGCATGGGGCTGGTGGAACCGGGGCAGGGCTTCGTGTCGCTCGGCACCTCGGGCGTGGTCTTCGTCTCGACCGACCGCTTCCTGCCGAACCCCGCGCAGGCGATGCATGCCTTCTGCCATGCGCTGCCGAAGCGCTGGCACCAGATGTCGGTGATGCTCTCGGCCGCGAGCGCCGTGAGCTGGGCCGCCAAGACCTTCAGGTTCGCGGACGAGGCCGCGCTGCTCGAAGCGGCGGCGTCGGTCGCCCCCGCGCAGCGCGCGCGCTGCCCGCTGTTCCTGCCGTATCTCTCGGGCGAGCGTTCTCCGCACAACAACCCGAACGCGCAGGGCGTGCTGTTCGGGCTGACGCATGCGCACGGGCCGGCGGAGATCGCTTATGCCGTGGTCGAGGGCGTGAGCTTCGGGCTGCGCGATGGCTTCGACACCCTGCGCCTGCCGGCCGACATGCCGCTGCGCGAAGTGGCGCTGGTGGGTGGTGGCGCGCGCAGCGTCTGGTGGGGCCAGTTGCTGGCCGACATCTTCCAGGTGCCGCTCACGCTCTATGCGGGCAGCGAGACGGGCGGGGCGCTGGGCGCGGCGCGGCTCGCGTGGCTGGCCGACGGCGGCACCGTGGCCGAAGCTTGCACGCTGCCACCGGTCAGGCAGCAACTGGTGCCGTCCACCGAAGGGGCCGGCGCGCACAAGTCGCGGCATGCGCGCTTCCAGGTGCTCTACATGGCGCTGCGCGAGCAGTTTCGATCAACGTAGCGCGCAATGAAAAAGGGCCGCTTGCGCGGCCCTTTTTGTTTTGGTGAGCAGTAGAGCTCAGCGGGGCATTACATGCCCATGCCGCCCATGCCGCCCATGCCGCCCATGTCGGGCATGCCGCCGCCGGCACCGGCCTCGTCCTTCGGTGCGTCTGCGACCATGGCTTCGGTCGTCAGCAGCAGCGAGGACACCGAGGCGGCGTTCTGCAGTGCGGTGCGGGTGACCTTCGTGGGGTCCAGGATGCCCAGCTCGAGCATGTCGCCGTACGTGTCGTTCGCAGCGTTGAAGCCGTAGTTGCCCTTGCCGGCCAACACAGCGTTCACCACCACCGAGGCTTCGCCGCCGGCGTTGTTCACGATTTCGCGCAGGGGTGCTTCGATGGCCTTGAGCACCAGCTTGATGCCGGCGTCCTGGTCGGCGTTGTCGCCCTTGATCGAGTCGCCCACGGCTTGCTTGGCACGCAGCAGAGCCACGCCGCCGCCAGCCACGACGCCTTCTTCCACTGCAGCGCGGGTGGCATGCAATGCATCTTCCACACGTGCCTTCTTTTCCTTCATTTCGACTTCGGTGGCAGCGCCAACCTTGATCACTGCCACGCCGCCGGCCAGCTTGGCCACGCGCTCTTGCAGCTTTTCACGGTCGTAGTCGCTGGTGGCTTCTTCGATCTGCACGCGCACTTGCTTCACGCGGGCTTCGATGTCGGCCGCAGCGCCCGAACCGTCGATGATGATGGTGTTTTCCTTGCCCACTTCGATGCGCTTGGCTTGGCCCAGGTCGGCCAGCGTCACCTTTTCGAGCGTCAGGCCCACTTCTTCAGCGATGACCTTGCCGCCCGTCAGGATGGCGATGTCTTCCAGCATGGCCTTGCGGCGGTCGCCGAAGCCAGGTGCCTTGACAGCCACGACCTTCAGGATGCCGCGGATCGTGTTCACGACCAAGGTAGCCAGGGCTTCGCCTTCGACTTCTTCGGCAATGATCAGGAGCGGACGGCCAGCCTTGGCGACTTGTTCCAGCGTGGGGAGCAGGTCGCGGATGTTGCTGATCTTCTTGTCGAACAACAGCACGAAGGGGTTGTCCAACAGCGCCGATTGCTTCTCGGGGTTGTTGATGAAGTAGGGCGACAGGTAGCCGCGGTCGAACTGCATGCCTTCGACGACGTCGAGTTCGCTGTCCAGCGACTTGCCGTCTTCCACGGTGATCACGCCTTCCTTGCCGACCTTGTCCATCGCGTCAGCGATGAGCTTGCCGATGGTTTCGTCGCTGTTGGCCGAGATCGAGCCGACTTGCGCGATTTCCTTCGACGTGGTGGTGGGCTTGGAAGCCTTCTTCAGCTCGGCGACCAGGGCCGTGACAGCCTTGTCGATGCCGCGCTTCAGGTCCATCGGGTTCATGCCGGCAGCCACCAGCTTGAAACCTTCGCGAACGATGGCCTGGGCCAGCACGGTCGCGGTGGTGGTGCCGTCACCGGCGTTGTCCGAAGTCTTGGAAGCCACTTCCTTCACGAGCTGGGCGCCCATGTTCTGGAGCTTGTCCTTGAGTTCGATTTCCTTGGCGACCGACACACCGTCCTTGGTGACGGTGGGGGCGCCGAACGAGCGTTCGAGCACCACGTTGCGGCCCTTGGGGCCCAGGGTCACTTTGACTGCGTTGGCGAGGATGTTCACACCCTCGACCATGCGTGCGCGGGCTTCACCGCCGAAGACTACGTCTTTTGCTGCCATGTTTTATTACTCCGAATGGGGATGGATGGATTACTTCTCGACGACTGCGAACAGGTCGTCTTCCTTCATGACCAGCAGTTCGTCGCCGTCGACCTTGACAGTCTGGCCGCTGTACTTGCCGAACAGGACGCGGTCGCCGACCTTGACGGTCAGTGCGGTCAGGTCGCCCTTGTCGGTGCGCTTGCCCGGGCCCACGGCCAGGACTTCACCCTGATCGGGCTTTTCGGCGGCTGCGTCGGGGATGACGATGCCGGAGGCGGTCTTGGTTTCGCTGTCGATACGCTTGACGATCACGCGATCGGCCAAAGGACGAAGTTTCATTGCATCTCCTGGATAAGAAACGGGGTTGTGGTCGGGCGCCGGCGGGAAAGACCGGCAGCCCATCGACTGGAAGCGAGGCTTGTTAGCACTCATCAGCAGCGAGTGCTAATCATAAGGGCAATTGGCGGACTTTCAAGAGCGGGGAGTGGGGCAGGCGCAGAAGAAGCGGGCCCCGGCAGCCTTCCGGACGTGCCATGGGGAGGCGGGCCGCAGGGGGCAAGCTACCGTTACAACTGGTCCGTCGGCACGAACCAGGAGAACAGCAGCAGCTGCAGCCGCGTGAGCATGCTCGAATCGGGTTCGCTGTCGAGCACCTCGTTGTCCACGTCTCCGGTGCCTATCCATTGCACGTTCTCGCCGTCGGGCATCAGCACGACGCGGTAGACGCCCTCGATGTCGTCCAGCTGGTAGGCGTACAGCAATGCCTGCGCCAGCTCGAAACTGCGCACGCGAACGCCGAACTCGGTGTTCAGCCGCGCCGAGCGCGGGTCGAGGTTCATGGAGCCGAGCAGCACCCATTCGCGGTCGACCAGCGCCAGCTTGGCATGCAGGCGGCCGCGTGCCTTCTTGAGCAGGTCGCGGAACTGGCGCTTGCGCTTGAGCTGCTGGGTGCTGACCTCGTACAGGTTCACGCCCAGCTTCAGCATGTCGACGCGATAGCGGTTGTAGTTGATGTTAACCAGCGGCTCGTCGCTGTCCGCCAGCGAATTGGTGATGACGCTGATGCGCACGCCGCGCTCCCGGCCCTCCCGGATGCGGGCCATGCCTTCGTCGCCGGGAATGAAATAGGGCGAGATCACCACCACGTCCGAGCGCGCCGTGGCGGTCATCTCATGAAAACGCGCCGCCAGCGATTCGGCCGGTGACGCGAGGGTGCCCAGCGCCTTGTTGGGGCTGTCGGCCGCGGCATGGGCGTCGGCGCGCATCCATTTCACGCCGCCGATGTCGGCCAGCTGGGCGCCGAGCGGCGGATCGCCCATCAGGTCGGTGCCCTGCAGGGCGGCGGGCGGCGGGGCGTGGGCCGGCGAGGTGGCGGCTTCGAACTCGGACTTCAGCGCCTCGGGCGTACCGCTGGCGCTTGCAACCCGCTGGAGCGGGTAGACGACGTCGCTGTTCCAGTAGGTGTCGAAGATGCGGGCGGCTTCCGGAACCACGGGGCCGGCCATGATCAGTTCGAAGTCGATGAAGTTGGCGCCCTCGCTGCGCAGGAAATACTCGTCGGCCAGGTTGCGGCCGCCGGCGATGGCCATGGCGCCATCGGCCACGAAGAGCTTGTTGTGCATGCGATGGTTGAGGCGGCGGAAATCGCCGAAGAATTCCAGCCAGCGCGTGGCCGAGTGGTCGCGGGCGTTCACGAAGGGGTTGAACAGCCGGACCTCGGCGTTGGGTTCCGCGGCCAGGGCGAGCAGCAGGCGGTCCATGCCGGTCGTGTAGAAGTCGTCGAGCAGCAGGCGCACCCGCACGCCGCGCCGCGCGGCATCGCGCAGTTCGCGCAGCAGCAGGCGACCGGTCTTGTCGTTGCCGAGCTGATAGGTCTGCACGTCCAGGGAAGCCTGCGCCCGCCGCATCAGTTCGAACCGCGCATCGAGCGCATAGGACGCCTCCACCAGCGGCCGGACGCTCGACAGCCCGTCGTGCCCGGCGTTCAGGCTGGCCGCTGCGCGGCCGAGTGTGGTGGAAGGGGAGCCGGCAATCGACAGCGTCGGCGGCTCGGGCGTGCGCGGAGGAAGGCCGGCGCAGCCTGCGAGCACAACGGCGATGCCAGCGGCCACCAGCCACAGCGCCAGGCCGCGCAGCGCGGGAAACGAAGAGGCGATGAGCTTGTCGAGCATGGGGCCTGCGAACGCACACGACGTGCGGCCGGGATCGTAGCCGCTTTGCCTTGCGCCGCGCCCCGCCGCCCAGCCCATGCATTGCCTGAACGCCCCTTGCCGATTCGGGGAAATCGGAACAGATGAGACTTTATAACTATTAGAATGCGAATCGTTCTTAATAATGTTTCGGAGTGGAGAAGGAATGAAGAGGTTCATGGCGGGGCGCAAAGTCGCATCGGTGCTGGCAGGCTGCATGGCGATTTACGTGCATCACCAGGTTCTGGCCCAGACCGCGGCGCCCGGCGCCTTGCCGGAAGTGAAGGTCGATGCAAGCGCCGAGGCTGAAACCGCGACGTCGCCGGTGATCGGCTACCGCGCCAGGAACGCCGCAACCGCCACCAAGACCGACACGCCGCTGGCCGAAACGCCCCAATCGGTGACCGTGGTCACGCGCGACCAGATGGTGGACCAGGGCGCGGGCAATCTTCAGGATGCGCTCAACTATGCGGCCGGCGTGCGCTCCGATGCCTATGGCCTGGACTCCCGCGCAGACAGCTTTTTGGTGCGCGGCAGCGAGCCATCCGGCTACCTCGACGGGCTGCAGATGTATTCCTCCGGCTGGTACACCGCGACGGCGCGCCCCGACCCCTACACGCTGGAGCGCCTCGAGGTGCTGCGCGGGCCGGCGGGCATGCTGTTCGGCGCCGGCACCGCAGGTGGTGTGGTCAACATGGTCAGCAAGCGTCCGCAGCAGCAGACGTATCGCGAGGTGGGGGTGCAGATCGGCTCCTGGGGCCGCAAGCAACTGCAGGCCGACCTGACCGGCCCGTTGACGGCGGACGGTGACTGGTCGTACCGTTTGGTGGCGCTGCAGCGCAAGGCCGACACACAGGTGGACTATGTGCCGGACGACCGCTCGCTCATCATGCCCTCGCTCACCTGGCGACCCAATACCGGGACCTCGCTGACGCTGCAGGGCTTGTGGCAAAAGGACAAGACCGGCAGCACTTCGCAGTTCTTCCCTTGGCAGGGCACCATCCTGCCGAATGTCAACGGCCCGCTGCCGGTTAATCGGTTCATCGGAGAGCCGGGCGACGGCTACGACACCGAGCGCAAGACCTTCGGCTGGCTGTTCGAGCACAAATTCAACGACCAGTGGACTTTCCGACAGAACTTCCGCATGTCGCGGACGTTCAACGACTCGCACTACCACTACGGAGATTTCTTTTCGCTGCCCGGTGGCTGGGGGCTGGACCCCGTCGGCCAACGCCTGCTCGGCCGCGTCAATGACAAGTCGCTGACCTGGACCCGAATGACAGGGGTCGACAACCACGTCGAGGGCCACTTCAACACCGGCGCGCTACGCCATACGCTGTTGATCGGTGCCGAGTATTCGCGCCAGCGCCAGGACAAGCGCGAGGGCTCTGCCTACAGTTCCATCGACGCCTATGCCCCTGTCTACGGTATTGGATACGTGCCGGTAACCGAGTTCACCGACCGCCCCCGCACCACCCAGCGCAATGCCGGCGTCTACGTGCAGGATCAGATGAAGTGGAACAACTGGATCTTCGTTGCCGGCCTGCGCCATGACCGCAGCACCTCGGGGACCGCGGGCAGCGCATCGGAGACGACCAGCGCCGACTCGGGCCGACTGGGCGTGATGTACACACTGCCTTCCGGGTGGTCGCCCTATGTAAGCTTCACGCAATCCTTCACGCCCCAGGCCGGCACCGATGCCAATGGCATGCTGTTCAAGCCATTGCGCGGCGAGCAGGTGGAGGCCGGTGTCAAGTACCAGCCGGAGGGCTCGGCGACGAGCTTTACCGCCTCGGTCTACTCGCTCAAGGAAAAGAACCGCATCGTCTCCGACAGCACCAATCCGGACTACGGCCGCCAAGTCGATTCGACGAAGAACAAGGGGCTGGAGCTCGAGTTCAAAACTACCGTGGCGCGTGACCTCGATCTCATCGCCAACTACACATACATCGACGTCGATCACAAGCTCACCGACATGCCGCGTAACCAGGTGTCGGTCTGGGGCAAGTACCGCTTCTCCATCGCCGGCGTGCCGGGTTTCTCGGCTGGTGCCGGGTTGCGCTACATGGGTGGTTTCCGCGACGTGGAGGGCAGCAGCGTGGGACCGCGCCTGCCTGCCGTGGCCTTGCTGGACCTGATGCTTGCCTACGAGTCAGACAAGTGGCGTTACGCCCTGAACATCAACAATGCGGCCGACAAGACCTATTTCAGTACCTGTCTGGCGCGCGGCGACTGCTGGTACGGCTCGCGCCGCAACATCGTGGCAAGCGCGACCTATCGCTTTTGATATTTCCCTTTCGATGAGAGCAGCAACGACATGAACAGCCGAAAGATCAAGACCTGGGCCTGGGTGCACAAGTGGAGCAGCCTCGTGTGCACCGTGTTCATGCTGCTGTTGTGCATCACGGGTTTGCCGCTGATCTTCCATCACGAGATCGGTCACCTGCTGGGCACCGAGGTCGAATCGCCCAAGATGCCCGCGCATACGCCGCGCGTGAGCCTGGACCGCGTGCTCGAAACGGCGCGTGCGAAGCACCCCGACCGCGTGGTGCAGTTCGTTTCGCAGCCGGAGGACGACGACGGCCTGTGGTTCGTCACGCTCACGCCAACGCCTGCACCCACGGACGACTTCAAGTCGGTGGCGGTGGACGCGCGCACCGGCGCCGTGCTTGCGCAGCCCAAGCTCGACGAAGGCTTCATGTACGTGATGTTCAAGCTGCACGTCGACCTGTTCGCCGGCCTCGCGGGCAAGCTGTTCCTGGGTTTCATGGGCTTGCTGCTGCTGGTGGCCATCGTCTCCGGCGTGGTGCTCTATGCGCCGTTCATGCGCAAGCTCGACTTCGGCACCGTGCGGCGCGAGAAGCGCCCGCGCCTGAAGTGGCTCGACCTGCACAACCTGCTGGGCATCGTCACGCTGGTCTGGCTGTTCGTGGTGGGCTCCACCGGCATGATCAACACCTGGGCCGACCTGGTCATCAAGTACTGGCAGTACGACCAGCTCAGCGCGCTTCTCGCGCCCTACAAGAACGAGCCGACAGTGCCCGTGGCCCAGCGCGCATCGGTGCAGCGCTCGATGGAGGTCGCGCTCCAGCAGACGCCCGACATGAAGCTGTCCTTCGTCGCGTTCCCCGGCACGGCGTTCTCGAGCCCGCACCACACCACCTTCTTCATGCGCGGCAACGAACCCTTCACCTCGAAGCTGCTGCAGCCGGTGCTGGTCGACGCCAAGACGGCCCAGGTGACCGCGGCGCCGAAGATGCCCTGGTACCTGACGGCGCTGCTGGTGTCGCAGCCGCTGCACTTCGGCGACTACGCCGGCATGCCGATGCAGATCATCTGGGCGCTGCTCGACATCGCGACCATCATCGTGCTGGGCAGCGGGCTGTACCTGTGGCTCAAGCGCGGCAACACCGTGCCTGCCCCGGCCGCACCGGTGGCGGCAGGCCCCGGGCACAGGCCGCAGCATGGCGGGCAGCAGCCTGATCCGGCGCCTGCCATGAAGGTGCAGGCATGAAGCAGCGCCACAGCTTCTGGCACATGTGGGGCTGGCCGATCGTGCTCGGCGTGCTGACCACCTTCGGGCTGATCTCGGCGCTGTTCAGCGACGGCGGCCTGGGGGACATGCTGGCCTGGTTCGCGCTGGGTGTTCCCGTTGCCGTATCCGGCTGGTACGGCTGGCGCAGAAGAAGCTGAATCCGGCCCGATCGGGTTCCTGCTAGTACGGGCAAGGGCGTGCGCCGAAGCAGAATCGGCGCAATGAAGCCTGCATCTCTCGCCGTCGCCACAACCGCAACCGCCACTGTTGTTCGCCTGCTCCTGCTGGGAGCCCCGCTTGCCGCCCAGGCGCAGCAGCAGGAAGTGCAGTCGCAGCCCGACCGCGGCAGTCTTCCCCAAGTCACTGTCTCCACACCGCGCGGCGAGGTCGCTCCGTTCAACGTGCCCGGCTCGGTCGATCGCGTCGATGGCGCCGAGATGCGCGACAGCCGGCTGCAGGTCAATCTTTCCGAAGGCCTGGGCGGCGTTCCGGGCCTGCAGGTGCAGAACCGCATGAACTACGCGCAAGACCTGCAGCTGTCGATTCGCGGCTTTGGCGCGCGTTCCACCTTTGGCGTGCGCGGCGTGCGGCTGTATGTCGACGGCATTCCCGCCACGCTGCCAGACGGCCAGGGCCAGACCTCCAACATCGACATCGGCTCGCTCGATCGCATCGAGATATTGCGCGGTCCGTTCTCCGCGCTGTACGGCAACTCCTCCGGCGGCGTGCTGCAGGCTTTCACCGCATCGGGCGAGGGGGCGCCGCGGCTTGCGTACTCGGCGGCCGGAGGGAGCTTCGGCACCTGGCGCCAGTCGCTCCAGGCCAGCGGGTCGCAGGGCGCGGTCGACTACCTGCTGAATGCCAGCCGCTTCCAGACCGACGGCTGGCGCGAGCACAGTGCGGCACGGCGCGACATTGCGAACGGCAAGCTCGGCATCGCGCTGGACAACGGCGACAAGCTCACGCTGGTGCTCAACAGCGTGCGCGTCAGCGCGCAGGATCCGCTGGGCCTCACGGCCGACCAGTACGCGCTGGCGCCGCGCAGCGCGCCGCTCGCCACGCAGTTCGACACCCGCAAGACGGTGGAGCAGACCCAGGCGGGCCTGCTGTACGAGCGCCGAGTCAGCGCCGCGCAGTCGCTGCGGCTCATGGTCTATGGCGGCGAGCGCAAGACCGTGCAGTACCAGTCGATCCCGCCTTCGGCGCAGCAGAACCCGCTGCATGCGGGCGGCGTGATCGACCTCAAGCGCCAGTACGGCGGGGTCGATCTGCGCTGGACCGCCGCGCTGCAACTGGCCGACCGGCCGCTCGAACTGGTGGCGGGCCTGGGCTACGACAGCCTGCGCGAACAGCGCCGCGGCTACGAGAACTACCTCGGCCGCGTGGCCTCGCCCGTGCTGGGCGTGCAAGGCCGCCTGCGGCGCAGCGAGCGCAACGAGGTCTGGAACCTCGATCCCTACGCCCAGGCCACCTGGCGCCTCGCGGAGCAATGGACGCTCGAGGCCGGCGTGCGCCGAAGCAGCGTGCACTTCGATTCGCAGGACCGCTACATCGTGGGCGCCAACCGCGATGACAGCGGCAGCGCGCGCTACAGCAAGACGCTGCCCGTGGCTTCGCTGCGCTACCAGGCGACGCCCGATCTCGCACTGTATGGCTCGATCGGCCGTGGCTTCGAGACACCCACGCTCAACGAGCTTTCCTACCGCGCGGGCGGTGCCAGCGGGCTCAACTTCGCGCTGCGGCCCTCCGTCAACGACAGCGTCGAGCTGGGCGCGAAGGCGCGGCTGGGCGCAGGCTTGCTGACGGCGGCGCTGTTCCAGACCCGCACGCGCGACGAGATCGTGACCGACACCAACAGCGGCGGCCGCGCCACTTTCCAGAACGCGGGCCGCACGCGGCGCAACGGCTTCGAACTGGCCTGGCAGCACGAGACGGCCAGCCACTGGCGCACCCAGCTTGCCTACACCTGGCTTGACGCGCGCTACCGCGATGCCTTCTGCTCGCCGTCGCCCTGCGCGGCATCCAACACGGTGGCGGCGGGCAACCGCATTCCGGGCATTGCGCGGCAGTCGCTCTTTGCGTCGCTGGGCTGGGTGCCGCCCGAAGGCTGGCGGGCCGGCGTCGAGATGCGTGCGCTCGGACGCATGCAGGCCAACGACGTCAACACCGCCAGCGCGCCGGGCTATGCCGTCGCGGCGCTGTACGCCGGCTACCTGAAGAAATGGGAACGCTGGGAGTTCAACGCCTTTGCGCGCGTCGACAACCTGTTCGACCGCCGCTACGTGGGCTCGCTGATCGTCAACGAGGGCAACGCGCGCTACTACGAGCCCGCGCCGGGCCGCAACTGGACGGTGGGCCTGAGCGGCGCCTACCGCTTCTGAGGCTCAGACGCCGCCGTCCGTCATGCGGTACCAGCCGATCACGGCCGACACATAGAGGCGGCGCAGGCCATAGAGCGGGAACGGACGCATGTCCGATGGCTGCACCGGCAGCGCCTTCTTGTCCCCCGTGGCGACGTACTGCGCCAGCGCCTGGCCCATGCGCGTCTGCAGGCCGACCCCGCGGCCCTGGCAGCCGATGTCGATCAGCAGGCCCGGTGCGGGCTCGTGCAGGTGCGGCAGGTAGTCGCGCGTGATCGCGACATGGCCGCACCAGCGGTAGGCAATGGGCACGCCCGCCGCCTGCGGGAACAGCTTGGCGACCACGTGCTCCAGGTGCGACCAGTCGCCCGGCTGGCCGGCGTCGGGCTCGCGGAAGGTGCCGCGTCCGCCCATCAGCAAGCGGCCGGCGTGGTCCAGGCGGTAGTACAGCAGCAGGTTGCGCGCATCGGAAGAGACGTGGCCTTCGGGCAGCACGGTCTTGCGTGCCGCCTCGGGCAGCGGCTCGGTCGCGACCTGGAACGAGTTCGCGTTGATGATGGTCTTGCGCAGGCCGGGCCACAGGCCATCGGTGTAGCCGTTGGTGCACATCACCACGCGCTCGGCCGTCACGCGCGGGCCGCGCGCGGTGGCGGCCTGCCATTTGCCGTTGGCCTGGGTGAGCTGCGTCACGGGCGTGCCGGTGTGAATGACCACGCCGGCCGCCTGCGCCACGCGCGCCAGTTCGCGCGCGTAGCTCAGCGGCTGCACGCCGCCGCCGCGCGGATCGAGCCAGCCGCCGAAGTACTTGTCGGTGCCGAGCAGGCGCGCGGTCTCGTGGCGGTCGAGCTGGCGCGCGGCCACGCCCTGTGCTTGCCAGTCGTGCGTGCGGCGCTCGGCCAGCTGCAAGGCGGTCGGCGTGTGCGCGCCCTGGATCCAGCCCTGACGCGTGCGGGGCACGTCCATGCCATGCTTGTCGATCAGGTCGAACACCGCATCGGCCGTGCCCTTGGCAAAGTCGACCAGGCGCTGGCCTTCTTCGGGGCCGAACATGCGCAGCAGTTCGCTCGGATCGTGCTTGAGGCCCGGGATGACCTGGCCTCCGTTGCGGCCCGAGCCGCCGAAGCCGATCTCCTTCGCTTCGAGCACCACCACGCGCACGCCGCGCTCGGCCAGGTGCAGCGCCGTGCTGAGGCCGCAGTAGCCGGCACCGATGACGATCACGTCGGCCTGCGCGTCGGTGCCCAGCGGCGTGGTCGCCGGCGCGGGCGCCGCGGTGGCGGCCCAGAGCGACGGGGCGAGCGGAAAGAATTCCTGCGACGGGTTCGGCATGAAAGCCCTTCAGAGCGGATGGAGCACGCGGCGCAGGAAGTCCTGCGTGCGCGGGTTCTGCGGGTTGTTGAGCAGCTCGGCGGCAGGGCCCTGTTCGACGATCACGCCGCCGTCGATGAAGACCACGCGGTCGGCCACCTCGCGTGCGAACTGCATCTCGTGCGTGACCACCACCATCGTCATGCCGGTGCCGGCGAGCTTGCGCATCACCTGCAGCACGTCGCCGACGAGCTCGGGGTCGAGCGCCGAGGTGGGCTCGTCGAACAGGATGGCCCTGGGCCGCATGGCCAGCGCGCGCGCAATGGCCACGCGCTGCTGCTGCCCGCCCGACAGTTCGGGCGGATGCGCCGCGGCCTTGTCGGCCAGGCCGACGCTCGCGAGCAGCTCGCGGGCATGCACGATGGCGGCGGCGCGGTCTTCGCCCTTCACGTAGACAGGCCCCTCGATCACGTTCTCGAGCACCGTGCGGTGCGGGAACAGGTTGAAGCGCTGGAACACCATCGCCACCTCGGCACGGATGGCCTTGATCGACGCGTGCTGCCTGTCCACGCGCCGGCCATCGATGTCGATGCTGCCGCCCGAATAGCTTTCGAGCCCGTTGATGCAGCGCAGGATGGTCGACTTGCCCGAACCCGAAGGCCCGACGATGCAAACCACCTCGCCCTGCACGATCGAGGCGTCGATGCCCTTGAGCACATGGTGGCTGCCGAAGGATTTCTGCAGGCCGCGGATCTCGATCATTTCTTGCCCCGCTTCTCGAAGTGGCGCACCAGCAGGATGAGCGGCACGCACATGATGAGGTAGAGCAGTGCCACCAGCGAGAACACGGTGGCGTTCTGGAAGGTGGAGGTGGCGATCAGCTTGCCCTGCAGCGCGAGCTCGGCCACGGTGATGGTCGAGGCCTGCGACGAGTCCTTGAGCATCATGATCATGATGTTGCCGTAGGAGGGCAGTGTGATGCGGAAGGCCTGCGGCAGCACCACGCGCCGCATCGTGAGCCGCCAGCTCATGCCCATGGCCTGTGCCGCCTCCACCTGGCCGTGGTCCACCGCTTCGATGCCGGCGCGGAAGTTCTCCGACTGGTAGGCCGAGTAGGCGATGCCCAGGCCCAGGATGCCCGCCTGCAGCGCCGTCAGCGAGATGCCGAAGTCGGGCATCACGAAGTAGATGAAGAACAGCAGCACGATGATCGGGATGCCGCGCAGCAGGTTGATCACGCCCGCGCTGATCTTCGCGAGCAGCGGAATGCCCGAGACCCGCATCGCGGCCCAGACCAGGCCGAGCAGCGTGGAGATCACCAGCGAGCCCAGCGTCACCAGCACCGTGAGCTTGGCGCCCTGGAGCAGGATCGGCAGGAACTCCCAGACGTTGTGCAGGAAGGTGCTCATGAGCAGGGTCGGTCAGTGGGCAGGCAGAAAGTGCCGCTCAGCTGTTGAGACCCCACTTCTTGAGGATTGCGTCGATGCTGCCGTCGGCCTTGAGCTTGGTGAGTGCCGCGTTCACCTTGGCCATGGTCTCGGTGTCGCCCTTGCGCGTGGCGATGCCGATGCTGTTGACCATGGTGGGCTGGTAGGTCGTGACCATGCGCAGGTTCGGGAACACGTTCTTGGAGATCGCGTAGGCGGCGATGGGGTAGTCGAGCACACCCGCGTCGATGCGCCCGGCATTGGCGTCGCGCATCAGGTCGGCGGTGGTGTCGTAGAGCTTGACCTCGCTGAAGATGCCGAGCTTCTGCAGCGGCTCGACGAAGGCCGTGCCCACCTGCACGCCCATGCGCTTGCCCTTGAACTCGGCGAAGGTCCGGTAGGCGGTGGTGTCCTTCACGGGCACCACGATGCCTTCGCCGTAGCTGTAGATCGGCTGCGAGAAGTCCACCACCTCCTGGCGCACCGGCGTGATGAACATCGCGGCCGAGATCAGGTCGATGCGCTTGGACGTGAGCGAGCCGATCAGCGCCGAGAACTGCATCGGCTCGATCTGCACCTCGAAGCCCGAGGTCTTGCCGACGGCCTTGACGATGTCCGCCATGATGCCGTCGATGGTGTTGGTCTTGGTGTCGAGAAAGGTGAAGGGGTTGCCCGTGGGCGTGGACCCGACCTTGAGCACGGTCTGGGCCGAGGCCTGGCCGCCGAATGCGAGGGTCAGCGCGGCCAGCAGGAAGGCCGCGAGGGAAGAAGCGATTTTCATGGTGGGTTCCTCTTCAAAAAAAGACCGAATGCCATGCGGCAGCCGGATGGCTTGCCCTGGATGCTTGCTTCAGTCGGACAGCCCCGCTGTCGGGACGGGGCCTATCCGGGTGAACATGTGATCGCCCAAAGGACGGTGGTGGGTGTGGTTCCGGGATTGCGCCAGCGGCGCGGCATGCCCCCGTCGTAGCAAAAACTGTCGCCGGCCTTCAGCTTGAGCAGGCGCTCGCGCACGAAGAGTTCGAGCTGCCCCTCGATGACGTAGCCGACCTGTTCGCCCTTGCGCGTGAAGAACAGGTCGTCGCCCGTGGAGCCGCCCGGATCGATCACCGCCCGGTACATCTCGACGCCACCCGCGGCGGCGGGCGGCGTGAGGTTTTCCTTGTGGATGCCCTTGTCGCCGAGGTCGATGCGCTTGTGCGTGCCGGCGCGCGCCACCGCGCCTTCGGCCTCGCCCTCGCTGTACTGGGTGTTGCGCACCAGGGTCTCGATGGGCAGTTGCAGTTCCTGCGCCAGCGCGCCGAGCGTGCGCATGGAGATCGAGCGGTGCCCGCGTTCGAGCTGGCTCAGCAGGCTGACCGAAATGCCGCAGGCCTGCGCCACCTGCTGCAGCGAGCGTCCGAGGGCCTGGCGCCTTCTGCGCAGTTGCTCCCCGAGCCAGAGGTCGATGACCGAGTGGATGCGCTGCGCCCGGCCGGCATCGGGGGCCGGAATGGGGGCGGGGGACGGACGAACCGGCAATTGCGACACCAGGGCCTTTGTAAAATTTTCACAAGACGCTCAAGTTTTACACACAACGCCGCGCGCCGCCAGCAAATCTCCAGCAAATTCGCAAGCGGCATGCCAGAAGCGCAAATGCCGGCTCGAGGCCGGCATTTGCGTGGGAGGAGGGCAGAAAGCCCCCCGGGGATTACAGGCCGGCCGCGGCGCGCAGCGCAGCCGCTTGCGTGGTCGCTTCCCAGGTGAACTCGGGCTCCTCGCGGCCGAAGTGGCCGTAGGCGGCGGTCTTCTGGTAGATCGGGCGCAGCAGGTCGAGCATCTGGATGATGCCCTTGGGACGCAGGTCGAAGAACTCGCGCACGAGCTCCGCGATCTTGTCGTCGGGGATCACGCCGGTGCCTTCGGTGTAGACCGTGATGTTCATCGGCTGGGCCACGCCGATGGCGTAGGCTACCTGGATCTGGCACTGGCGCGCCAGGCCGGCAGCGACGATGTTCTTGGCCACGTAGCGCGCGGCGTAGGCGGCCGAGCGGTCGACCTTCGACGGATCCTTGCCGGAGAACGCGCCGCCGCCGTGCGGGCAGGCGCCGCCATAGGTGTCGACGATGATCTTGCGGCCCGTGAGGCCGCAGTCGCCCTGCGGTCCGCCGATGACGAAGCGGCCGGTCGGGTTGATCAGGTAGCGCGTGTCCTTGAGCCATTCCTTCGGCAGCACGGGCTTGATGATCTCCTCGATGATGGCTTCGTTGAACGAGGCCTTCATCTTGGTCGGCGTTTCGCTCTGGTCGGGGCTGTGCTGCGTGGAGAGCACCACGGTGTCGATGCTGTGGGGCTTGCCGTCCACGTAGCGCATCGTGACCTGGCTCTTGGCGTCGGGGCGCAGGAAGGGCAGGCGGCCGTCCTTGCGCAGCTGGGCCTGGCGCTCGACGAGGCGGTGCGCGTAGTAGATGGGCGCGGGCATCAGCTCGGGCGTCTCGTCGCAGGCGTAGCCGAACATCAGGCCCTGGTCGCCGGCGCCGGTGTTCAGGTGGTCGTCGCTGGCGTGGTCCACGCCCTGGGCGATGTCGTTGGACTGCTTGTCGTAGCAGACCATCACGGCGCAGCCCTTGTAGTCGATGCCGTAGTCGGTGTTGTCGTAGCCGATGCGCTTGATGGTGTCGCGCGCGACCTGGATGTAGTCGACGTGCGCGTTGGTCGTGATTTCGCCGGCGAGCACCACGAGGCCGGTGTTGGTCAGTGTCTCGGCGGCCACGCGGCTGCGCGGGTCCTGCTCGAAGATCGCGTCCAGGATGGCGTCCGAGATCTGGTCCGCGACCTTGTCGGGGTGGCCTTCGGAAACGGATTCGGAAGTGAAGAGGAAGTCGTTCGCCATTTTGTTCAAAGCTCCTTGAAGTGATTTGGCGCGTTGCCAACTCTGCGGAGCCCTGGCGAACGCTTTAGCAGATGCCGACGAATCGGCGGGGCACAATCGCTTTTGCGCTTGTGTTTGTCGCCCTGCAAGTTGTTCCGTAACTCGGCGACAATTTACATTCTATTCGAGCCGCGCAATACCATGCGCGCGCGTCCGTTTTTTGACCCCTTCCCTTTGATGATCACCCTGTTTCGCCTGCTCGCCCGCGTGCCGATGCCATTGATGCATCGGCTCGGCGCGTTGCTTGGCTGGATCGTCTGGTGCTGCGCGCCGGACTACCGCCGCCGCTTCAAGGCCAATGCCGAAAGTGCCGGATTCACCCCCGAACAGTACCGCCCCGCCATCGCCGCCGCCGGCCAGATGGCCGCCGAGCTGCCGTGGCTGTGGCTGCGTCCCCAGGGCGAGAGCGTGCTGCGGCGCGTGGTGCGCTGGGAAGGCGTGGAGGCCTTCGAGGCCGCCATGCAGGCGAAGAAGGGTGTGATCCTGGTGGCCCCGCACCTGGGCAGCTGGGAAATGTGCGGCCAGGCGATCGGCGAGCGCTTTCTGGAGACCTTCGGGCCGATCACGGCGCTGTTCCGTCCCGCGCGCAAGAAATGGATGGCCGAGCTGATTGCCGCCGGCTCGCGCGACCGGCCCGGCCTGCAGACGCTGCCCACCAACAACACCGGCGTGCGCGGCCTCATCCGCACGCTGCGCAGTGGCGGCTACACCGGCATCCTGCCCGATCAGGTGCCGCCGCTGGGGCAGGGCGTATGGGCGCCCTTCCTTGGCCGGCCGGCCTACACCATGACGCTGCTGCCGCGCCTCGCGCAGCAGACCGGTGCAGCCTGCTTCCTGAGCGTGTGCGAAAGGCTGCCGCGCGGTGCGGGCTACGTGATCCGTTTCGAGCCGATTGTGGGCACGCCGCTCACTGATCCGGCCGCGCCCATCGAGGCCGCGGCTGCCGCCATGAACGACGGCATCGGGCGCCTGATCCACAGCCTGCCGGGACAGTACGTGTGGGACTACGCGCGCTTCAAGGAGCCGCGCGGCGAAACTGCGGTGGCCGCCCGGTCCGGGGAGCAGGCACGATGAGTCTCGGTTCCCGGCTCGGCATCGCCTTCATGCGCGTGATCGCGCCGCTGCCCCTGCCGCTGGTGCGCGGCTTTGGCGCATTGCTCGGCCGCGTGCTGCACACCATCGCCTTGCCGCGGCGGCGCGTGGTCGATACCAATCTGGCGGTGTGCTTTCCCGAGAAATCCGAAGCGGAACGCCGCCGCATCGCGCGCGAGACCTTCGTGTACGTGGCGCAGTCGTGGCTCGATCGCAGCTGGCTCTGGCATGCACCTGAAAAGGTGGTGGCCAGCCGGCTCAAGGTGGTCGGCGCGGCCCGGGAGATTCGCGAGATCGCCGATGGCGACGAGCCGATGATCCTGTTCGCGCCGCATTTCTACGGCCTCGATGCGGCAGCCACCGCGCTGACCATGCACACCGCGCGGCCCTCGGCCACCATCTACACGACCCAGCGCGATCCGATGGTCGACGAGTGGATTCGCGAAGGCCGCACGCGCTTCGGCAACGTGGCGGCGCTCAATCGCGTGGACGGCATCAAGCCGGTGCTCGGAGGCTTGCGCAAGGGCGGCCTCCTGTACCTGTTGCCGGACATGGACTTCGGCCGCGACCAGACGATCTTCGTGCCGTTCTACGGCGTGCAGGCGGCCACGGTGCCGTCGCTCTCGCGCTTCGCGCGGCTGGGCAAGGCGAAGGTGGTGCCGGTGGTCGCGAAGCTCACGCCTGGAGGCTACGAGATCGAAGTGCGGCCGGCCTGGCAGAACTTTCCGACCGACGACGTCGAAGCCGACACGGCGCTCATGAACCAGCGGCTGCAGGGCTACATCGACACCATGCCTTCCCAGTACTACTGGGTGCATCGCCGCTTCAAGACACGGCCCGAAGGCGCACCGCCCATCTATTGATGGCGGCCCTGCGGCGTCTTCAGTTCCGCTGCAGGAACGCCTCGATCTCGCGCGCGACCAGCTGCGGCTGTTCGTGCACGATCCAGTGGGTGGCACCGGGCACCTTCCTGACCTCGAGCTTCGGCACGTAGTCCTCCAGGCCTTCGAGCAGGCCCGGCAGCAGCGCGGCATCGTCGAGCGCCCAGAAGACGAAGGTCGGCACGTCGATGGTGAGCCGCTCGCGCGGCAGCACCGGAATGCCGTCGATGGTCTGGCCCGGCAGCGGCGGCTTCATCGGCGTGACGCGATAGAGATTGCAGGCGCCCGTGAGGCCCGCATTCCATACCTCGCGGTACTGCTGCTTCACGTCTTCGGTGAGCCAGCCGAAGCCGTCGGGGCCGGCCTTCATCAGGGTGAAGAAGGGCCACATGCGCTTGAAGTCGTCGGCCGAGAGCAGGGCTTCGGCATCGGGCCGCGCGAGAAAGTTCATGTAGGCGCTGGCTTGCTGCTGCGCGGGGTTGTGGCGCAGTTCGCGCGTGAAGGTGCCTGGGTGCGGCGAATTGATGATGACCAAGCGGCCGACCTGCTGCGGAAAGGCATTGGCATAGCCCCAGGCAAAAGCCCCGCCCCAGTCGTGCGCCACCAGTGCGGCCATGGTGCCGTCGGTGCTTTCGGTGGCCACGAGCTGCTGGATGTCCTGGATCAGCAGGTGGGCCTTGTATGCGGCCACCTCGGTGGGGGCGCTCGATTTCTCGAAGCCGCGCAGATTGGGCGCAATGCAGCGCCAGCCGCCGTGTGCGGGCTCGGCAAAGTATTCGAGCAGTTCGTCCCAGATGAACGCGGCCTCGGGAAAACCATGAAGGAACACCATCAACGGGCGCCCGGGCGTGCCGGTAGCGCGGCAGCTCAGCGTGATTCCGTTGGGCAGGCTGCGCTGGAACGTCTCGATCATGCTTTGTCTCCTTCAACTTCCGTTGCTATTGTTTTGATAGTGGATCACGCGCATGGGACGGCAGCGAGCTGGGTTTCCCTAGGCGTCTTCCGGCTCCACGGGCTGCTCGGCTTCTGCCTCTGCCTGCCCGGGCGGATGCGCCCAGCGCCACAGCAGCTCGGCGGCTTCGCCCACGCCCTGCTTCTTGAGGGCGGAGAACAGTTTGACCTCGCCGCCGCCGGCCTGCAGTCGCGTAATGGACAGCACCTTGGCGCCCTCGCTGCGCGTGAGCTTGTCGGCCTTGGTCAGGAGCACGAGGAACTTGAGCCCCTGCTCCACGCGCGGACGGATCACGTCGAGCAGGATCTCGTCGAGCTCGGTCAGGCCGTGGCGCGGGTCGCACATCAGCACCACGCCGCGCAGGTTTTCGCGCGTCATCAGGTAGTTGCCCATGACGCGCTGCCAGCGCAGCTTGGCTTCCCTGGGAACGGCGGCATAGCCGTAGCCGGGCAGGTCGGCCAGCACGGTGTCGTCGGCCTTCTGCTTGCCGACGCCGAACAGGTTGATGTGCTGCGTGCGGCCGGGCGTCTTGGAGGCGAAGGCCAGGCGCGTCTGCTGCGTGAGCGTGTTGATCGCGGTCGACTTGCCCGCGTTCGAGCGGCCGACGAAGGCGATCTCGGGCAGCTCCAGCGCCGGCAAATGCTCGAGCTGCGGGGCGCTGGTCAGGAAGTGCGCCGTGTGCAGCCAGCCGAGCGCCGTGCGCTCGCGCTCGGCGACAAGAGGGTCCACGGCAGGGGTCGCGCGGGAAGGGGGAGCAGCGTGCTTGCGCGACGGGGTAGTCATCAATGAGCTTTCGGAACGGGCTGCCATTGTAGAATCGCGGGGTTTTGCGCCAATAAATCGAGCCCCCGATATGAAGTTGTTTGCCAATTTTCTGCTTGCAGCCCTCATGGGCGTCGCAGCCAGCGCGAGCCTTGCGGCTGATGATCCTGCCGCCGCACCGGCTGCACCAGCCGCGGCCAAGCCGGCCAAGCCCGATCCCGCCAAGGGTGACGCGGTGTTCAATTCCGCTGCCCAGGCCTGTGCTTCCTGCCACAACGCAGACGGCAACTCGGCCATCGCGGCCAACCCCAAGCTGGCGCAGCAACACCCCGAGTACATCCTCAAGCAGCTGCAGGACTTCAAGTCCGGCAAGCGCAAGAGCCCGATCATGCAGCCCATGGCGGCCAAGCTGTCCGACGAGGACATGCGCAACATTGCCTGGTTCGTGGGCTCGAAGAAGGTCAAGACCGGCTTCGCCAAGGAGAAGGACCTGGTCGCGCTGGGCGAGAAGATCTACCGCGGCGGCATTGGCGATCGCCAGATCCCGGCCTGCGCCGGCTGCCACAGCCCCAACGGCGCCGGCATGCCCGCGCAGTACCCGCGCCTGGGCGGCCAGCACGCCGACTACACGGTGGCACAGCTTGTTGCCTTCCGGGACAACGTGCGCCAGAACAGCGCGCCCATGACCGGCGTGGCCGCAAAGCTCAACGACCGGGAAATCAAGGCTGTTGCAGACTACATCGCCGGCCTGCGCTGATACCACGCGCTTCAGCGTGAACTAACCGCCGACAAAAAACCCAAACAGAGGGCGGGCCGATCCAGCTGGATGGCCCGCCCTTTGCTTTTTCCCTGTTCCTTTTTTCCCACCAACCGATGTCTGTCTCCACCCACGGCCTTCGCGTCCATCGCGGCCCGCAAGTGCTCCGCGCTGCGGTGGAACTGTTTTCGTCGATGCGGTTCGCGATTGCGCTGCTCACCGTCATCTGCATTGCATCGATCATCGGCACCGTGCTCAAGCAGCACGAGTCGATCAACAACTACATCAACCAGTTCGGCCCGTTCTGGGCCGAGCTGTTCCGTGCGGCCAAGCTCGATTCGGTCTACAGCGCCTGGTGGTTCCTGCTGATCCTGCTGTTCCTGGTGATCAGCACGACGCTCTGCATTGCGCGCAACACGCCGCGCATCTTCATCGACCTGAAGACCTTCAAGGAAGGCATCCGCGCGCAGAGCCTCAAGGCCTTCGGCCAGCGCGCCGAAACCCGGCTCGACGAGGCGCCCGCCGCGGCGGCCAACCGCATCGGCCAGCTGCTGGTGAGCGGCGGATGGAAGGTCAAGCTTCAGCAACGCGAAGCCGCGGGCGGCCATGCCGATGCCGGCTGGATGGTGGCCGCGCGCGCGGGCGGTGCCCACAAGCTGGGCTACATCGCCGCCCACAGCGCAATCGTGCTGGTGTGCATCGGCGGCCTGCTCGACGGCGACCTGGTGGTGCGGGCCCAGACCTGGTTCAACGGCAAGAGCGTGTTCACCGGCGGCGGCATGATTGCCGACGTGCCGCCGCAGCACCGGCTGTCGCCGCGCAACCCGACCTTCCGCGGCAACATCCTGGTGCCCGAGGGCTCGCAGGGCAGCGTGGCCATCCTGCAGCAGTCCGACGGCGTGCTGCTGCAGGAGCTGCCGTTCTCGATCGAGCTCAAGAAGTTCATCGTCGACTACTACTCGACCGGCATGCCCAAGCTGTTTGCAAGCGAAGTGGTGCTGCACGACCGCGAGACCGGCGCCCAGGTGCCCGCGCGCATCGAGGTCAACCATCCGGCCAGCTACAAGGGCGTGGAAATCTACCAGTCGAGCTTCGACGACGGCGGCTCCAAGGTGAAGCTCAAGGCGGTGCCGATGGCGGCCGCGGCCAAGCCCTTCGAGGTCGAGGGCGTCATCGGCGGGCCGAGCACCGAAATTACCAACGGCCGCGAAAAGCTCACGCTCGAATACGCCGCGCTGCGCGTGATCAACGTCGAGAACTTTGCCGACGGCGGCGCCATGGGCAGCGGCGCCGACGTGCGCAAGGTCGACCTGCGCCACGACATCGAATCGCGCCTGGGTGCCGCCAACAAGACCAGCAAGCCGAAGGTGCTGCGCAACATCGGCCCGAGCATCGGCTACAAGCTGCGCGATGCGGCGGGGCAGGCGCGTGAATACCAGAACTACATGGTGCCGGTCGATACCGGCGACGGCCAGCCGGTGTTCCTGCTCGGCATGCGCGAGAAGCCCGAGGAGCCGTTCCGCTACCTGCGCGTGCCGGCCGACGAACAGGGCTCCATGGACAGCTTCGTGCGCATGCGCACTGCGCTGGCCGATGCCGATACCCGCAACCGGGCGGTCGAGCGCTACATCGCCAAGGCGGTCGATCCGAAGCGGCCCGAAATGGCCGAGCAGTTGCGTGTTTCGGCGGCGCGCGCACTGGCATTGTTTGCCGGCAGCGAGCGCGCCAAGGCCGACGCCACCACCATGGGCGGCTGGCAGGCGATTGCCGAGTTCATGGAAGCCAACGTGCCCCAGGCCGAGCGCGAACGTGCCGGCGCGGTGCTGGTGCGCATCCTGAACGACGTGCTGTTCGAGGTGCTCAACCTGAGCCGCGAGGGTGCGGGGCTCGCGGCATTGCCGAGCGACGATAAGTCGCAGGCTTTCCTGACGCAGGCGGTGCTGGCCATCAGCGACGCGTACTTCTATCCGGCGCCGGTCGCCATGATGATGACCGACTTCACCCAGGTGCAGGCCAGCGTGTTCCAGGTGGCGCGCGCGCCCGGCAAGAACGTGGTCTATCTGGGCTGCCTGTTGCTGATCGTCGGGATTTTTGCCATGCTGTACGTGCGCGAGCGCCGGCTCTGGGTGTGGCTCACACCCGATGGCGCGGGCTCCGGAGACAACACCACGGCCGCCACGATGGCTTTCTCGGTCAACCGCAAGACCATCGACAGCGATCGCGAGTTCGAGCACCTCAAGCACAAGCTGCTTGCCTTGAAGAAAGAAGGACCGGCGTCACCATGAACACCACCACCCTCACGCTCCACGAAAGCTGGTTTTCGCGCCGCAACCTTTTCGACTGGGTGTTTGCGGCCCTGGTGCTGGCAGGCGGCCTGTTTGCCTTTGCACGGTATGCGGGCGCCATGGACTCCTACGAGAAGCCCATCCTCGCCGCCGCGATGATCGCGGTCACAGCCATCGGCTGGTTCTGGCGTCCGCTGCGGGTGCTGGCCATCGTGGTGGCCGCGGCCTCGCTGCTGGCCATCAGTTCCTACCAGGGCGACCTGGCGCGCGCGGACACGGTGTTCTGGCTCAAGTACTTCCTGTCGAGCCAGTCGGCCATTCTCTGGATGAGCGTGCTGTTCTTCATGAGCACGCTGTTCTACTGGTTCGGTTTCTTCGGCGGCAAGCAGGGCGACACCTTCGACCTGATCGGTTCCCGCCTTGCCTGGGCGGCTGTTGCCATGGCGCTCGTCGGCACCATGGTGCGCTGGTACGAGAGCCACCTGCTGGGGCCGGACATCGGCCACATTCCCGTCAGCAACCTGTACGAAGTGTTCGTGCTGTTCTGCTGGCTCACGACGGCTTTCTATCTTTACTTCGAGTCGCGCTACGGCACGCGCACGCTCGGCGCCTTCGTGATGCTGGTGGTGAGCGCGGCGGTCGGTTTCCTGCTCTGGTACACGCTGGTGCGCAACGCGCACGAGATCCAGCCGCTGGTGCCGGCGCTGCAGAGCTGGTGGATGAAGCTGCACGTGCCGGCCAACTTCATCGGCTACGGCACCTTCGCGCTCGCGGCCATGGTGGCCTTCGCCTATCTCATCAAGGAACAGGCGCAGGAAACGCGCTGGTACAAGCTCACGCCGATCTGGCTCCTGGGCGTGGCGCTGTGCTTCGTGCCGGTGGCCTTCCGCCAGCGCGTGCAGGAGGCCGGCGGCAGCTACTGGGTGATCTATGCGGGCATCTCCGCACTGATTGCCGCGGGCATCCTGCTCGGCCGCAGGCGCATTGCCGCACGGCTACCCGCCAACGAGGTGCTCGACGACGTGATGTACAAGTCGATCACGGTCGGCTTCGCGTTCTTCACCATTGCCACCGTGCTCGGCGCGCTGTGGGCGGCCGACGCCTGGGGCGGCTACTGGAGCTGGGACCCGAAGGAAACCTGGGCCCTGATCGTCTGGCTCAACTACGCGGCCTGGCTGCACATGCGGCTGGTCAAGGGCCTGCGCGGCACCGTGGCGGCCTGGTGGGCGCTGGGCGGCCTGGCGGTGACCACCTTCGCGTTCCTTGGCGTGAACATGTTCCTGAGCGGACTGCACAGCTACGGCACCCTGTAGGCGCCGGCTGCCGGCTTTTCGCGAAGAATTGAAACCACGCGCAGCGATTGCGCGTAACCGAACCAGGGGATTCCACGAACTACCCTGAGCACAACGATTCACGCGAAAGGCCGTCACATGTCGTTCCATTTCCGCCCGCAGGGTCGCAGCAGCGGTTTCATCCATCCGCTCTCGAGCGAAATCACGCCGCGCGCCGTCTACGAAGGCCGGCGGGATCTGCTCAAGCTGATGGCCGGCGGCGCAGCGGGTGCCGCGCTGGCGAGTTTTGCGGGACGCGAAGCTTTCGCCCAGGCCACGGGCCCGCACAAGCTGGCGCTGCTTCCGGGTGCGAAGTCTGTCGTGCCGGGCGCGCAAACGATGGAAAAGCTCACCGACTACAAGGACGCGACGAGCTACAACAACTTCTACGAGTTCGGCACCGACAAGGGCGACCCGGTCAAGAACGCCGGCACGCTCAAGACCCGCCCATGGACCGTGGAGGTCGAGGGCCTGGTCAAGAAGCCCGGCAAGTACGGCATCGAAGACCTGCTCAAGCTCAGTGCGCAGGAAGAGCGCATCTACCGCCTGCGCTGCGTCGAAGGCTGGTCGATGGTCATTCCATGGGTGGGCTATTCGCTGGCCGAGCTCATCAAGAAGGTCGAGCCGCAGGGCAACGCGAAGTATGTGGAATTCGTGACCCTGGCCGACCCCAAGACCATGCCGTTCGTGGGCTCGCGCGTGCTCGACTGGCCCTACACCGAAGGCCTGCGCATGGACGAGGCCATGCATCCGCTCACGCTGCTGGCTTTCGGCATGTATGGCGAGGTGCTGCCCAACCAGAACGGTGCGCCGGTGCGCCTCGTGGTGCCGTGGAAGTACGGGTTCAAGTCGGCCAAGTCGATCGTGAAGATCCGCTTCGTCGAAAAGGAGCCGGGCACGGCCTGGAACAAGGCGGCGGCGCAGGAATACGGCTTCTATTCGAACGTCAATCCGAATGTCGACCATCCGCGCTGGAGCCAGGCCACCGAGCGCCGCATCGGCGACGGCGGTGGACTCTTCGCCAAGCGCAACAAGACGCTGATGTTCAACGGCTATGAAGCCCAGGTCGGCCAGCTCTATGCGGGCATGGACCTGAAGAAGAACTACTGAACCAGCCCCGCCACCCGGCCCTTGTCCCATGAACAAGCTGCTCATGCATCCGGCGGCCAAGCCGGTCATCTTCCTGCTGTGCCTGCTGCCGTTCGCGCGGCTCACCTACGGCGCGTTCACCGACGGGCTGGGCGCGAATCCGGCCGAGTTCCTGATTCGCGCCACCGGCGACTGGACCCTGCGCTTCATCTGCATCGTGCTGGCGGTGACGCCGCTGCGCGTGATGGCCAAGGCCAACGCGCTCGCGCGCTTTCGCCGCATGCTGGGGCTGTTCGCGTATTTCTACGTGGTGCTGCACCTGCTGTGCTACAGCTGGTTCGACATGGGCTTCGAGTGGGCCGACATCGCCAAGGACATTGCCAAGCGGCCGTTCATCCTGGTGGGGTTCTCGGCCTTCTTGCTGCTGACGCCGCTGGCTGCCACCTCGTTCAACCGCGCCATCAAGGCCATGGGGGCGAAGCGCTGGCAGATGCTGCACAAGCTGGTCTATTTCATTGCCGGCCTTGGCCTGCTGCATTTCTTCTGGATGCGCGCGGGCAAGAACAACTTCGCCGAGGTGTTCGTCTATGCCGCGATCATCGCGCTGCTGCTCGGATGGCGCGTGTGGAACTACGCGAGCAAGCGCAAGCCGAAGCTGTCCGCGGGCATGCGCGGCGGCAGCAGCAGCGAGAAGTCGCTGCGCAGCAGCACCGGCTGACCGGCGCAGATCACGCGGATCGGCCTTCGATCTGCTCGCTGCGCAGCTGGTCTTCCATCGTCTCGCGGCGGCGGATCAGCGTGGCGCTCCGGCCGCTCACCAGCACTTCGGCAGCACGGCCGCGCGTGTTGTAGTTGCTGGCCATGCTCATGCAGTACGCACCGGCCGACAGCACCGCCAGCAGGTCGCCAGCCACCACGTTGAGCGCGCGGTCGCGGCCGATCCAGTCGCCGCTTTCGCAGACCGGGCCGACCACGTCGTAGGTCGGCGCGTCGCCGGCGCGGATTCGCAGCGGCACGATCTTCTGGAACGCCTGGTACATCGCAGGCCGCGGCAGGTCATTCATGGCCGCGTCGACGATGCAGAAATTCTTGTCTTCCCCCGGCTTGGTGTAGAGCACCTCGGTCACGCACACGCCCGCATTGCCCACCAGCGAACGGCCGGGCTCGATGACGAGCTTGCGCTGTCCGAAGCCGCGCGCGTCGAGCCGCGCGAGCAGTTGCTGCCACAGCGCATCGGCCTTGGGGGGCACTTCGCCGTTGTAGTCGATGCCCAGGCCGCCGCCGAAGTCCAGGTGGTGAATGGGCACGCCGGCCGCCTCGATGGCCTCGACCAGGTCGAGCACCCGGTCGCAGGCGTCCAGGTAGGGCGAGGCTTCGGTGATCTGCGAGCCGATGTGGCAGTCGATGCCGACCACTTCGAGCCCCGGCAGCTTTGCGGCATGGCGATAGGCCTCGACAGCGCGGTCATGGGCAATGCCGAACTTGTTGCCCTTGAGGCCGGTGGAGATGTAGGGATGCGTCTTCGGATCGACGTTCGGATTGATGCGGATGCTGATGGGGGCGCGGCGCCCCTCGGCCAGTGCCACTTCGTTGAGCACGTCGAGCTCGGCTTCGCTCTCGACGTTGAAGCAGGCGATGCCCGCCGCGAGCGCCTGCCGCATTTCGGCGCGGGTCTTGCCCACGCCCGAGAAGATGATCTTGGCAGGATCGGCGCCTACCGCCAGCACGCGTGCCAGTTCACCGCCCGAGACGATGTCGAAGCCGCATCCGGCTTCGGCGAATACGCGCAGCACGCCGAGCGACGAATTCGCCTTCATCGCATAGCAGATCAGGGCGCTGCGGCCCTCGAAGCCGCGCTGGTAGGCGGCCAGCGCGTCCAGCATCCACTGCTTCGAATAGACGAACAGCGGGGTGCCATGCTCGCGCGCCAGCGCCTCCAGGCCAAGGCCTTCGACGTGGAGGGCGCCGTCGCGATGCGCGATGTGGGGATGGCCGGGAAGGGGGGAGGCGTTCGTCACTTTGGGGTTCCGGTGCTGGTGGCCGGAGCCGGGGCGCTGCCGGCCGCGGCGGGCTTGGGCGCGGCTTCTGCGTCCGAAGCGGCGCGTGGACCGCCGGGCGTCAGCAGCTGCGGCAAGGTGGCACGCTGGGCCGCTGCCGGATCGGTCGGCAGGAACAGCGGTCCGCGCTGGCCGCAAGCAGACAAACCGGCCGCCGCCGCGGCAAGACTGACCATGAGCGCAGCGCGGGCGGGGGCGCTCACTAGAATTTGACGAACATTCAACATAACGAAATTGTAATGACCGACTCCGAATACATGGACTGCGCCGAAGCCGCACTCGCCGCCATCGAGCAAGGCTGCGATCGCATCAACGACGCGACCGACGCCGACATCGACAACCAGCGCGTGGGCGGCATGATCACGATTTCATTCAAGAACGGCAGCCAGCTGATCGTGAATCTGCAAAAGCCCCTGCAGGAGATCTGGCTTGCCGCGCGCTCCGGCGGCTACCACTACCGGCACGACGGCAAGGCCTGGGTCGACACCAAGACGGGCGAGGAATTCTTCGGAAATCTTTCTCGTGAGGCGAGCCTTCAGGCCGGGCAGCCGCTGGAGTTTGCGGCCGCCTGAACCATCGTCAGGTCTTCTTCAGTTCCTGAAAAGGTCGAGGATGCGATTGCGCTCCTCGGGGGGCGGGGGCGGGCTCACCGGAACGCCGCTCAGGGACTCGGCCGGTGGCGATGAAGGAGTGTCCACGCCAAGGCTGGAGACACCGCGGCCTGGCGCGTAGTCGTCGTAGTACCACTCGCCGCCCACATTCACGACGCCGGACGGCGGCGTGGCGGACAGATCGGTCACGGGCACGCCCTTGATCGCCGTCTCCATGTAGTTGATCCAGATCGGCAGGCTCAGGCCGCCGCCGGTTTCGCGGTCGCCCAGGTTGCGCGGCGTGTCGTAGCCGATCCAGGAGATGGCCGTCATCGTGGGCTGGAAGCCGGCGAACCAGGCGTCGAGCGAGTCGTTGGTGGTGCCGGTCTTGCCGTAGAGGTCGGGCCGCTTGAGCATCGCCTGGGCCTTGGCCGCGGTGCCGGCGCGCGCCACCGATTGCAGCAGGGTGTCCATGATGAACGCGTTGCGCTGGGGAATGGCGCGGATCGTTTCGTTGAGCAGCGGCGGCTGCTTATCGACCAGCACCTTGTCCTTGTGGTCGGTGATGCGGGTCACCAGATAAGGATTGACCTTGTAGCCGCCGTTGGCGAACACCGAATAGGCGGTGGCCATCTGCATCGGCGTGACCGCGCCGGCACCCAGCGCCATCGGCAGGTAGGCCGGGTGCTTGTCCTTGTCGAAGCCGAAATTGGTGATCCATTCCTGGGCGTAGCGCGTGCCGATCGATTGGAGGATGCGGATCGAGACCAGGTTCTTCGACTTCATCAGCGCGGTGCGCATCGACATCGGGCCGTCGTAGCCTCCGCCGTAGTTCTTGGGCTCCCAGGGCTGGCCGCCGGTGGTGCCGGCATCGAAGAAGAGGGGACCGTCGTTGATGACCGTGGCCGGCGTGAAGCCCTTTTCGAGCGCGGCCGAATAGATGAACGGCTTGAAGCTCGAACCCGGCTGGCGCCAGGCCTGCGTGACGTGGTTGAACTTGTTCTTGCCGAAGTCGAACCCGCCCACCAGCGCCTTGATGGCGCCGTCGCGCGGGTCCATGGCGACGAAGGCGCCCTCCACTTCGGGCAACTGGGTGATTTCCCAGGTGTTCTTGGGCGTCTTCACCACCCGGATCACGGCGCCGCGGCGGATCTTGATGTTGGGCGGCGCCTTGTCGGAAAGGCCGGACTGCGCGGGCTTGAGGCCTTCGCCCGTGATCTGCACCGGGTCGCCATTGCCGCGCACGGCCGAGATTTCCTTGGCGTTGGCCTTGAGCACCACGGCCGCCATCACGTCACCGTTGTCGGGATGGTCGGTCAGGGCGTCGTCCACTGCGTCGTCGAGCTCCTTCGGGTCGTTCGGCAGATCGACGAACTTCTCGGGGCCGCGATAGATCTGGCGCCGCTCGTAATCCATGATGCCCTTGCGCAGGGCCTTGTATGCCGCAGCCTGGTCGGCGGCCACCAGCGAGGTGTACACCTTGAGCCCGCGCGTGTAGGTGCTGTCGCCATACTGCGCGTACATCAACTGGCGCACGGTTTCGGCCACGTATTCGGCATGCAGCCGGTTCGGGTCGGCCGCGTCGCGCAGGTGCAGCTCCTCTTTCTTGGCTTCGGCGGCCTGCTCGGCGGTGATGAAGCCTGCGTCCTGCATGCGGTCGATCACATAGAACTGGCGGCCGCGCGCGCGCTGCGGATTGTTGACCGGGTTGTTCGCGCCCGGCGCCTTCGGCAGGCCCGCCAGCATGGCCGCCTGCGCGATGGAGAGTTCCTGCAGCGGCTTGCCGAAATACGCTTCCGAGGCAGCCGCGAAGCCGTATGCGCGGTTGCCGAGGTAGATCTGGTTCAGGTAGATCTCGAAGATCTGGTCCTTGGTGAGCAGGTGCTCCAGCTTGAAGGTGAGCAGCACCTCGTAGATCTTGCGGGTCAGCGTTTTCTCGGAGCTCAGGTAGACGTTGCGCGCCACCTGCATCGTGATGGTCGACGCGCCCTGGCTCTTCACGCGGTTCATGTTGGCCAGGCCGGCGCGCACCATGCCCTTGTAGTCGACGCCGCCGTGGTCGTAGAAGCGGGTGTCTTCGGCAGCCAACACCGCCTCCTTCACGAGCTTTGGGATTGCCGCGATCGGGGTTAGATTGCGTCGCTCTTCGCCGAATTCGCCAATCAGGATGCCTTCTGCAGAGAAGACCCTCAGCGGCAGTTTCGGCCGATAGTCGGACAACTCGGAGATGTCGGGAAGGTTGGGGTAGGCAACGGCCAGGGCGACGGCGATCACGCACAGCAACGCCAGAACACCGGCTGCGGCGATGCCCAATCCCCAGACCATGAAGCGCAGCAGCCATTTCAGCCAGGCTGGGCGTGCGGGGGGAGGGGTCTTGGCTGGCCCTTTGGGGCGTGAAGTTTCTTGCATGTGGGCCCGGAGAGTCACCGCACATTATAAAAAGCCACCCCCTTGCCACGGGCGGAACTCGGGTGCATCGTTGCGGGCTAAACCAAAAGTTACTAAATGTGGCTTCGGCGTCAGCTTTTGACAACGGTCCCCCGGTTTGCCGGCCTGGGTTGCTTGGTCGCCGCTACGCCTGCTGCTAGCATGCAACCGAACGCAAATTTTTCCATTGGTTACAAATGCAGGGGTAAAGGGACCTAACTTGGCTGCTTTCGGATCATTGTTTCGCCGTCAGAACGCCCCCATGCTCGGACTGGATGTCAGCTCTTCCAGCGTGAAGCTGGTCGAGCTCGGCCGTGAAGCCAGTGGCAAGCTGGTTCTCGAGCGCTGCGCGATCGAACCCCTGGAACGGGGCTGGATCACCGACGGCAACGTCGAGAAGTTCGACGAAGTGGCCGAAGCCGTCCGCCGCGTCGTGCGCAAGAGCGGTACCCGTACCCGCAACGTCGCGCTGGCTCTGCCTCCCTCGGCGGTCATTACCAAGAAGATCATTCTTCCCGGCGGCATGAGCGAGCAGGAACTCGAAATCCAGGTCGAGTCCGAAGCCAACCAGTACATCCCGTTTTCGCTCGACGAAGTCAGCCTCGATTTCTGCGTCACCGGACAGAGCACCGCCTCTGCCGGCGACGTCGAGGTGCTGATTGCCGCGTCCCGCAAGGAAAAGGTCCAGGACCGCGAAGGGCTGGCCGAGGCGGCCGGGCTGAAGGCGATGATCCTCGACGTCGAGTCCTATGCCTCCCGCCTCGCGACCGCCCGCCTGATCGAGCAATTGCCGGGCAAGGGCCTCGACGCCGTCGTGGCGCTTTTCGAAGTGGGTGCCTTCACCACCAGCATGCAGGTGCTGCGCAACCAGGAAGTGCTGTACGACCGCGACCAGGCCTTCGGCGGCGCTCAGCTGACCCAGCTGATCGTGCGCCAATATGGTTTCTCGGCCGAAGAGGCCGAAGCCAAGAAGCGCAGCGGCGATCTGCCCGACGACTACGGCTCGGGCGTCCTGAAGCCCTTCGTGGAAAGCATCGCGCAGGAAATTGCCCGCGCGCTGCAGTTCTTCTTCACCAGCACGCCCCACAACCGCGTGGACTACGTGCTGTTGGCGGGCGGTTCGGCCTCGCTGCCGGGCCTGACCAGCGCCGTGACGCGGCAGACCTCGTTTGCCTGTTCGCTCGTGAACCCGTTCGACGGCATGGAACTGGGTCCGAACATCCGCGAGAAGAAGGTTCGGCGCGAGGCGCCTTCCTACCTGACTTCTTGCGGCCTGGCCATGCGGAGGTTCGTGCAGTGATCCTCATCAATCTGCTTCCGCATCGCGAAGCCGCACGCAAGCGGCGTCGCGAAGCGTTCTACGGCACCCTGGGCGCAGCCGCGGTGCTTGGCGTCTTGATCGCCGGTCTAGGCTATCTCTGGTTCGAAGCCCAAATCTCGGCCCAGCAGGCCAAGAACAATTTCCTCAAGGCCGAGATCACCAAGCTCGAAGTCGAAATCAAGGAAATCTCGACCCTGCAGGAAGAAATTGCCGCGCTGCGCGCGCGCCAGCAGGCGGTCGAAGACCTCCAGGGCGACCGCAACCTGCCGGTGCACCTGCTCAACGAACTGGTTCGCCAGCTGCCCGACGGCGTCTACCTGACCAGCATGAAGCAGGACAACCAGACCGTCACGCTGCAGGGCATGGCGCAGTCGAACGAGCGCGTCTCGGAACTGCTGCGCAACCTGGGGAACAACAGCCCGTGGCTGGTCAAGCCCGAACTGGTCGAAATCACTTCCGCGACGGTGAGCCTGAGTCAGCGCGACCAGCGCCGCGTGGCGAACTTCACGATGCGCATCGGCCTCAAGCGGCCGACCGACGCGCAGAAGGCCGCAGCCGACAAGGCTCTGGCTGCAGCGGCGCCAGTCAAGGGGTAGACGGATCATGGCAAGCAATCGCCCCTCTCAAAAAATGGACGTCGGCGCAGCGCTGCGCAGCTTCGGCGACCAGTTCCGCAACCTGAACCCGAACGATCCGTCCGCATGGCCGGCGGTGCCCCGCTACGCCCTGTGCCTGGCGGTGACCGCCCTGGTGCTCGCCGGCCTGTGGTTCCTGTGGCTGACCAACTCGAACGACGAGCTCGAGAGCGAGCGCGCCAAGGAGGTCACGCTCCGCGCCGACTACCAGAAGAAGGTGGCGCTGGCCGCCAATCTCGATCTGCTGAAGAAGCAGCGCGAGCAGGTGCAGCAATACGTGACGCTGCTCGAGAAGCAGCTGCCCAGCAAGGCCGAAATGGACGCATTGCTGTCCGACATCAACCAGGCCGGGCTCGGGCGCAGCCTGCAGTTCGAGCTGTTCCGCCCGGGACAGGTTTCGGTCAAGGACTATTACGCGGAACTGCCGATCGCCGTGCGCGTGACCGGCCGCTACCACGACATCGGTTCCTTCGCCGCCGACGTCGCGAGCCTTTCGCGCATCGTGACGCTGAACAACCTCACGATCACTCCGCAGCAAAAAGACAAGGACGGCACCCTGACGATGGATGCCACGGCACGCACCTACCGCTATCTCGATGACGAAGAGCGGGCGGCCCAGAAACGCGCCGCGGCGCCGAAGGCGAAGAAATGAGGACGACCACCAATCTCCTGTGGCTGGTCGTGGCCGCCCTGGGCCTGAGCGCCTGCGCCGATTCGGAGCAGGAAGACCTGCGCCGCTGGATGGTCGAGCAGCGCGCCCAGGTGAAGCCCACGGTGCCGCCGATCACGGAACCCAAGAAATTCACGCCCCAGGCCTATACCGAGGGCGCGGCGTTCGAGCCGTTCAACCTGCTGAAGCTGACGCAGGCGCTGCGCCGCGAGTCGAACCAGCCCAGCACGTCGGAGTTGATCGCGCCCGAGTTGGCGCGCCGCAAGGAAGCGCTCGAGGCCTTCCCGCTCGACTCGATGGCCATGGTGGGCAGCATGAACCGCAACGGCCAGCCGGTGGCGCTGGTTCGTGTCGACAAGCTGCTCTACAAGGTGCGGGTCGGCGAGTACCTGGGGCTCAACTACGGGCGCATTACCCGTATCAACGAAACCGAAGTCGCCTTGCGTGAAATCGTGCAGGACGCCGCCGGTGAATGGATCGAACGCGTGGCGACATTGCAGCTGCAAGAGAGTGCGAAATGAATCAGAAAAAATCAACGATGGCACAGCGGCTGCGAGCTGCAGGGCTGGGTCTGCTGGCACTTGGCGCTTTCGCTATGGCCCATGCGCAAAACGCCATCGAGGCGGTGACCAGTTCGACGCAGTCCGGCGCGGAGGTGATCCGCATCGACCTCACCCAGCCGCTCGCGGCCTTGCCGACCGGCTTTGCCGTGCAGACGCCGGCGCGCATCGCGCTCGATTTTCCGGGCGTGACCAATGCCATCGGGCGCTCGGCCATTGAAGTGAACCAGGGCAACCTGCGTTCCGTCAATGTGGTCCAGGCCGGCGAGCGCAGCCGGGTGGTGCTGAACCTCAAGCAGGCAACGGCGTACAAGACCGAGATCCAGGGCAAATCGCTGCTGGTGATCCTCGAGCCCGTGGCCGGCACGGCGCTGGCGTCGTCCACGCCCACGGTCTTTGCCGAGAACCGCAACCGCGACACCCTGCCGCTGCGCGACGTCGACTTCCGCCTGGGCGCGGACAACACGGGCCGCGTGATCGTCGACCTGCCGAACAACCAGGTGGGCGTCGATGTCCGCCAGCAGGGCAAGAACCTCGTGGTCGAGTTCACCAAGTCGACCCTGCCCGAGGGGCTGCGCCGCCGCCTCGACGTGGCCGACTTCAACACGCCGGTCCAGCTGATCACCTCGCAACAGTCGGGCGACCGCGTGCGCATGACGATCGAGGCCAAGGGCGACTGGGAGCACAGCGCCTATCAGAGCGAAAACCAGTTCGTGGTGGAGCTTCGCGCCCGCAAGGTGGACCCGGCCAAGCTGACGCAGGGCGTGGGCTACAACGGCGAGAAGCTCTCGCTGAACTTCCAGAACATCGAGATCCGCTCGCTGCTGCAGGTGATTGCCGACTTCACGAACTTCAACATCGTGACCTCCGACTCGGTCACCGGGGCACTGACGCTGCGGCTGAAGGACGTGCCGTGGGACCAGGCCCTCGACATCATCATGCAGGCGAAGAACCTGGGCATGCGCAAGAACGGCAGCGTGCTGTGGATTGCGCCCAAGGATGAAATCAACGCCAAGGAAAAGCTCGAATTCGAGGCCAAGGCCGCGATCGAGAACCTGGAGCCGGTGCGCACCCAGTCGTTCCAGCTCAACTACACCAAGGCGATCGCCATCGCGCAAGGCTTGACGGGCACTGGCGCCTCGGCCGGCGGTGGTGGCGGCTCCGGCACCACCACGCGCATCCTGAGCCCGCGCGGCAGCGTGATCGCGGAGTCGCGCACCAACCAGCTGTTCGTGTCGGACATTCCCTCGCGCCTGGCGCAGGTGGCCGACCTGATCCAGAAGCTCGACATCCCGGTTCGCCAGGTGCTGATCGAAGCCCGCATCGTGGAAGCGTCCGACACCTTCGGCAAGTCGCTCGGCGTGCGGCTGGGCGGCGGCATTGCCGGCGAGCGCATTGCCTCGTCGTCCGGCAACCGGGCGTTCGGCACCGTGGGCGTGATGCCTGTCACGGGCACCGGCACCACCGGCCCGACCACCACCTGGACCAACTCCAACTTCATCAACCTGCCCGCAGGCGACGCCGGCGGCACGGGCAATGCGGCAGGCACCTTCGCGATCTCGCTGTTCAACTCGAGCTTCTCGCGCATGCTGAACCTCGAAATCTCCGCACTCGAGGCCGACGGCAAGGGCAAGCTGGTGTCCAGCCCCCGCGTCATCACCGCCGACCAGACGAAGGCGCTGATCGAGCAGGGCGAGGAAATTCCCTACCAGCAGGCCACGTCCAGCGGCGCCACCTCCATTTCGTTCCGCAAGGCGGTGCTCAAGCTCGAGGTCACGCCGCAGATCACCCCCGAAGGCAACATCATCCTCACGCTCGACGTGAGCAAGGATGCCCGCGGCGTCAACACCTCGGCGGGCCCGGCCATCAACACCAAGCACGTTCAGACCGAGGTGCTGGTCGAGAACGGCGGCACGGTCGTCATCGGTGGTATCTTCGAACTCACCGAAACCAATGACGAATCGCGCGTGCCGGTGCTGGGTGAAGTGCCCTACCTGGGTGCACTGTTCCGCAAGCGCGAACGCGTTGCCAACAAGACCGAAATGCTCGTCTTTATCACTCCGAAGATGATTACCGACCGCAACGCCGCGCGCTGACGCGCGGGCGTAGCAGCCACCGCGTGGCGGTCGCACTCGTCGGGTTGCCCGGCGCCGGCAAGTCCGCAGTGGGCCGGCGCTTGGGCGCGCGCCTGGACCTTCCCTTCGTCGATACCGATCACGTGATCGAGCAGCGCATCGGCTGCTCGATCCGCGATTATTTCGAACGGGAGGGCGAAGTCGCCTTCCGGGACCTCGAGCAGGCCGTCATCGCCGACCTTGCCGCCCAGCCCCACGGCGTGCTGGCCACGGGGGGCGGCGCCGTCCTGCGGGAAGCCAACCGCAAGCAGCTGCGGGACCACTTCCACGTGATCTACCTGCGCTCCTCGCCCGAAGACCTGTTCCGGCGCCTGCGCCACGATGTCAAGCGGCCCCTGTTGCAGGTGGCCGACCCGCTGGGCCGGCTGCGCGAACTGCACGATGCGCGCGATCCGCTCTACCGCGAGACGGCCCACGAGGTGGTGGACACCGGGCGTCCCTCGATCGCCATGCTGGTGGACATCATCGTGATGCAGCTGGAACTCGCCGGAATCGTGGCTCCGGGCGCCCAGCCGGAAGAGCCCTCCGACTGAACCCGCCGGCTCGCAGCGCCTAAACTCGCTGCCATGCCATTGCCCGCACCTTCCGTACCGCCAGAACGCGTCGACATCCAGCTCGGCGAGCGCAGCTACCCGATCCTGATCGGCGCCGGCCTGCTGGACGATCCCCTGAGCTTCGCCGCGGTGTCCGCGGCCGCCAGCGCGCTGATCGTCAGCAACACCACCGTGGCGCCGCTCTACGCCAAGGCCCTGCGCGCCGCCCTGGCCGGCCGCTTCCGCACCGTGCACCTGCTCGAGCTGCCCGACGGCGAGGTGCACAAGAACCTGCAGACCCTGAACCTGATCTTCGATGCCTTGCTCGGCCACGGCAGCGACCGCAAGACCGTGCTGTTCGCCCTCGGGGGCGGCGTGGTGGGCGACATGACCGGCTTTGCCGCCGCCAGCTACATGCGCGGCGTGCCCTTTGTGCAGGTGCCGACCACGCTGCTGGCGCAGGTCGATTCGTCGGTGGGCGGCAAGACCGCCATCAACCACCCGCTCGGCAAGAACATGATCGGCGCGTTCTACCAGCCGCAGCTCGTGGTGTGCGACCTGGGAACGCTGCAGACGCTGCCGCCGCGCGAGCTGAGCGCGGGCCTGGCCGAGGTCATCAAGTACGGCCCCATCCACGACATGGCGTTCTTCGACTGGATCGAGGCGAACGTCGATGCCCTCGTGGCACGAGAACCCGCCGCGCTGGCCTACGCGGTCAAGCGCAGCTGCGAGATCAAGGCGCTGGTCGTCGGCCAGGACGAGCGCGAGACCGGCCTGCGCGCCATCCTCAATTTCGGCCACACCTTCGGCCATGCGATCGAGTCGGGCCTGGGCTACGGCGAGTGGCTGCATGGTGAAGCGGTCGGCTGCGGCATGGTCATGGCGGCGCATCTGTCGCAGCGGCTCGGCGGCGTCGATGCGGCGTTCGTCGAACGGCTCACGCGGCTGATCGAACGCGCCGGCCTGCCGACCACCGGCCCGGCATTGGGAGCGGAGCGCTATCTCGAACTGATGCGGGTCGACAAGAAGTCCGAGGCCGGCGAGATCCGCTTCGTGGTGATCGACAAGCCGGGCTCCGCCACCGTGAGCAGCGCGCCCGACGCGTTGGTGCGCGAAGTGCTCGCGCAGTGCTGCCAGGCGGAATGAGCGCTGCGCCAGGGGTGCACCCATGAGCCTCGCGGCCTATGCCTGCCACCCCGCGCGCTCGCGCGGGAGGCGCCATGCCGAGCCGCCGGCGCCCACGCGCGACGCCTTCCAGCGCGACCGCGACCGCATCGTGCATTCCACCGCGTTTCGGCGGCTGGTCTACAAGACGCAGGTTTTCCTGAACCACGAAGGCGACCTGTTCCGCACCCGGCTCACGCATTCGCTCGAAGTCGCGCAGCTGGGGCGCTCCATCGCGCGGGCCCTGCACATCAACGAAGACCTGGTGGAGGCGATCGCCCTCGCGCACGACCTCGGCCACACGCCGTTCGGCCATGCGGGGCAGGACGCGCTCAACGCCTGCATGGAGGGCCACGGCGGCTTCGAGCACAACCTGCAAAGCCTGCGCGTGGTCGACGCCCTGGAGCATCGCTATCCGCAGTACGACGGGCTGAATCTCAGTTTCGAGACCCGCGAGGGCATCCTCAAGCACTGCTCGCGCGCCAATGCAGAACGCCTGGAGGCCGGCGAGCCCAACGGCGTGGCCCGCCGCTTCCTCGACCGCACGCAGCCGGGCCTCGAAGCACAGCTCTGCAACCTGGCCGACGCGATTGCCTACAACGCGCACGACATCGACGACGGCGTGCGCTCCGGGCTCATCAACGTCGAGCAGCTCGGCGAGGTGGAGCTGTTCGAGCGCCACCGCCGCGAAGCGCTGGCCGAATACCCCCAGCTGGAAGGGCGGCGCGTGCTCTACGAGACCATCCGGCGCATGCTGAGCGCCCAGGTCTACGATGTGATCGACGCCACCCGCGCGGCCCTCGAAACGGTGAAGCCGGCCGATGCCGACGGCGTGCGCAACGCGCCGCCCCTCGTTGCGTTCAGCGAAACCATGCAGGCGCAATCCGGCGAGCTCAAGGCCTTTCTGTTCCGCAACCTGTATCGCCATCCGCAGGTGACGCAGACCACCGACCAGGCGCAGCAGGTGGTGCGGGAACTGTTCGAAGCCTACCTGGAACGCGCCGCCGAGATGCCTGTTTCCTATGCAGACCGCCGCGACCGGCACCGCGCCGTGGCCGACTACATCGCCGGCATGACCGACCGTTTCGCGATGCGCGAGCATGAACGGCTGACCGGCCGGCGGGGGATTGCATGAGCGCCGCGCCGGGCCGCCCCAAGCAAGCTCGCACCGTAGCCCGTCAGGGCGAAGGCAATCCAATGGCTTCTGCGGCCGTCGCATCCGCGCGCGTTCCCGCCGCCGCCTTCGCCGTGGTGCTGGGCGGGGTCAGCGCGGCGCTGCACCTGGGCAAGCTGCCGCCCGCCGTGCCGGCGCTGCAGGCGTCGCTGGGCATCGACCTGGTCGAGGCCGGATTCCTGCTGTCGCTGGTGCAGGTGGCGAGCATGAGCCTGGGATTGATGGCCGGGCTCGCGGCCGACACGATCGGCTTGCGCCGCAGCATGCTGACCGGCCTGCTGGTGTTGACGGTGGCGAGCCTGCTGGGCGGCGCGGTCGGCGCGGGGCTCCTGGGCGGTGCCTTTGCGGTGCAATGGCTGCTCGGCCTGCGCGCGCTCGAAGGCATCGGCTTTCTGCTGGCGGTCATGCCGGGGCCGGGACTGATCCGCGCATTGACCCCTCCCGGTGCGGACAAGGCGGCGCTGGGTGTGTGGGGCGCCTACATGCCGCTGGGCGTCGCGCTTGCGCTGCTCTTCGGGCCGGCGCTGATCGCCTGGGGCGGATGGGCCGACTGGTGGTGGACGCTGTCGGCCGTTTCGGCCGCCGCGGCGCTCTGGCTGTGGCTGGCGGTGCCCGCGGACGCGTTTCGCACGGGTGCGGCGGGCGGCATGGCCGGCGGATGGCCGTCGCGCCTGCGCGCCACGGTCGGCGCGCGCGGGCCCTGGATGATCGCGCTGACCTTTGCCGTGTATTCCGCCCAGTGGATGGCAGTGATCGGCTTTCTCCCGGCCATCTACGCCGGCGCCGGCGTACCGGCCGGCTGGAGTGCGGTGCTCACCGCCGCGGCGGCCGCGATGAACATCATCGGCAACGTCGCCGGCGGCCGCTGGCTGCAGCGCGGCGTTGCGCCCGAGCGCTTGCTCCAATGGGGTTTCCTGGCGATGGCGCTGGGCGGCTTTGCGGCCTTCGCGCAGATGGGGCAGGGCGCCGACGCACTCGGCCTGCCGCCGGCGCTACGCTATGCCGCGGTCTGCGTCTTTTCCCTGTGCGGCGGCATGGTGCCGGCGACCCTGTTCCTGCTCGGGGTCCGTCTGGCGCCCGGCCCGTCCACGGTTTCCACCACCGTCGGACTCATGCAGCAGGCGTCTTCCCTGGGGCAATTTCTGGCGCCGCCGGCGGTCGCCTGGGTGGCTCTGCGTGCCGGCGGCTGGCATTGGACGTGGACCGCCACGCTGGCATGCTCGCTGGCCGGCATGGCCCTGGCGCGGCGACTCGGCAAAATACGCCCTTCGGCGGAGGTGGGATGACCGGCGCGGCGACAATCGGTGCCATCCAGGCCGAAGCCGACATGCGGCGCTGGCTCGAACGCGCGGTGATCGGGCTCAACCTGTGCCCGTTCGCGAAAGCGGTGCACGCGAAGGGGCAGATCCGCTACGCCGTGTACCTGCCCGCTGACGAATCCGCGCTGATCGACATGCTCCTTGCAGAGGCCAATGAACTTGCCGCGCTCGATGCCTCCGTGCGCGACACCACCTTGCTGATAGCACCCAACACCTTGGCCGACTTTCTGGACTTCAACGATTTCACGGCACGCGCCGAGCGCAAGCTCGCGCGCGCGGGCTTCGACGGTGTGTTCCAGCTCGCGAGCTTTCATCCGCGGTTCCAGTTCGCAGGCACCGCGGCTGACGACATCACCAACGCCACCAACCGCGCGCCTTACCCCACGCTGCACCTGCTGCGCGAAGACAGCGTGAGCCGCGCGGTCGAGGCGTTTCCCGAGGCCGAAGCCATTTTCGAACGCAACATCGAGACGCTCGAAGCACTGGGGCCGGACGGCTGGGCCGCGCTGGACGTGGGCCCCGGGAGCGCCCGGCCATGAATGCGCCAGCGACCCGGGCCGTGAAGACGGCCAAGACCGCGAAGGCCGAGGCCGAGCTGGCGGAGGTCCTGCGTCCGGGCCAGTCCATCGAGCTTTTGAAAGAACTGCACATCCTCACGCGCGAAGGCCGGCTCAACCAGGATTCGCGGCGCAAGCTCAAGCAGGTCTACCACCTGTTCCAGTTCATCGAGCAGCTGCTGCGCGAACTGCCGGGAGGCGGCGCCGAGGCCACGCTGGCCGACCATGGCGCCGGCAAGTCGTATCTCGGCTTCATCATCTACGACCTGTTCTTCCGCTCGCGCCAGGGCGGCCATGTCTACGGCATCGAGACGCGCGGCGAACTGGTCGAGAAATCGCGGGCATTGGCTCGGCAGCTCGGCTTCGACCGGATGTCCTTCCTGAACCTCACCGTGGCCCAGTCGGCCCAGGCGAGCGAGCTGCCGGAGCGCATCGACGTGGTCACGGCGCTCCACGCCTGCGACACGGCAACCGACGACGCGATCGCCTTCGGGCTCGCGAAGAAGGCGCGCTGCATGGTGCTGGTGCCCTGCTGCCAGGCCGAGGTGGCGGCCTGCCTGCGCGAAACCAAGGCGCTGGCCCTGTCGCGCACGCCATTGGCCGAGCTCTGGCGCCATCCCCTGCACACGCGCGAAATCGGCAGCCAGCTCACCAACGTGCTGCGCTGCCTGTACCTCGAGGCCAATGGCTACAGCGTCACCGTCACCGAACTGGTGGGCTGGGAGCACAGCATGAAGAACGAACTGATCCTGGCGCGCCACACCGGGCAGCGCAAGGCCGGGGCGGCGGCGCGGCTCGGCGAGCTGCTGTCGCAGTTCGGGCTCGACACCCTGGGCGAGACGCGGTTTCGCCTGTCTTGAGATTTCGCTGAAGCGCGTTGCGTCACGTCACGCCATGGCCCGTCTGCCCCGCCTCACGCTCGCCGGCCTGCCGCACCACGTGATCCAGCGCGGCAACAACCGCCAGGCCATCTTCATCGACCGCGCGGACCATGAGCGGCTGCTCGGCCTGCTGGCAGACGCAGCCCCGCGCTTCGGCGTGGCGCTGCATGCCTATGTGCTGATGGACAACCATTTCCATCTGCTGGCAACGCCCGACACGACCACCGGGCTGCCCCAGTTCATGCAGGCGGTGGGGCGCAGCTACGTGCGCTATTTCAACGACCGCCATGGCCGCAGCGGCACCCTGTGGGAGGGGCGCTACAGGTCGACGCTGATCCAGACCGACCGCTATCTGCTGACCTGCATGGCGTACATCGATCTCAATCCGGTGCGGGCCGGCCTGGTGTCGGACGCGCGCGACTTTCCATGGTCCAGCCATGGGCACTATGCCGGCCTGCGACACGACAAGCTGCTGACGCCGCACCCGCTGTACTGGGAACTGGGCAACACGCCTTTTGCCCGCGAGGCGGCTTATGTCGAATTGGTGCGTGCCGGCGTGCGCGCGGCCGACCAGGGCACGCTCACCGAAGCCACGTTGCGGGGCTGGGCGGCCGGCGATGCGGATTTTCTTGCGTCGCTTCAAAAGGCGACCGAGCGCCGCGTCGCCAAAGCCAAGGCCGGGCGCCCGCCATCGGCTCCCGCTTCCTGATCTGATACTTCCTTCTCTTTGCGGGGGAGCGGAAGTTTTGCTACCTTTATTGATATGTCCCCAATTTTATTCTGACCAGAAAAGTCGGGATTTAATTGGAACCTGACCCCTATTAAAGTGTTTGGCATTCTTTGTGCATCGCAATATCCTTCTCATCCCTGCGAAAAACTGAAGGAGTGCGCCATGACGACGGCTGCCGAGATCGAACATCTCCAACAACACGGTCTGTATTCCGGTGCCGATGAGCACGACGCCTGCGGCGTCGGCTTCGTCGCGCACATCAAGGGCGAGAAGAGCCATGCCATCGTGCAGCAGGGCCTGAAGATCCTCGAAAACCTGGACCATCGCGGCGCAGTGGGCGCTGACAAGCTGATGGGCGACGGCGCCGGCATCCTGATCCAGCTGCCCGACCGCCTCTATCGCGAGGAAATGGCCAAGCAGGGCGTCGAGCTGCCTCCGCCCGGCGAATACGGCGTCGGCATGATCTTCCTGCCCAAGGAACACGCCTCCCGCGAAGCCTGCGAGCAGGAGATGGAACGCGCCATCAAGGCCGAAGGCCAGGTGCTGCTGGGCTGGCGCGACGTGCCGGTGAACCGCGACATGCCGATGTCGCCCACGGTGCGCGCCAAGGAACCGCTGCTGCGCCAGGTGTTCATCGGCCGCGGCAACGACGTGATCGTGCAGGACGCGCTGGAACGCAAGCTCTACGTGATCCGCAAGACCGCCAGCGCCAACATCCAGCGCCTGAAGCTCAAGCACAGCAAGGAATACTACGTTCCGAGCATGTCGAGCCGCACCGTGGTCTACAAGGGCCTGCTGCTCGCCGACCAGGTCGGCACCTACTACCTGGACCTGCAGGACAAGCGCTGCGTCTCGGCCCTGGGCCTCGTGCACCAGCGCTTCTCGACCAACACCTTCCCCGAGTGGCCGCTGGCCCACCCGTACCGCTACGTTGCCCACAACGGCGAAATCAACACGGTCAAGGGCAACTACAACTGGATGAAGGCGCGCGAAGGCGTCATGTCCTCGCCCGTGCTGGGCGCCGACCTGCAGAAGCTCTACCCGATCAGCTTCGCCGGCCAGTCCGACACCGCCACCTTCGACAACTGCCTCGAGCTGCTGACGATGGCCGGCTACCCCATCAGCCAGGCCGTGATGATGATGATTCCCGAGCCCTGGGAACAGCACGCCACCATGGACCCGCGCCGTCGCGCGTTCTACGAATACCACGCCGCCATGCTTGAGCCGTGGGACGGCCCGGCCTCGATCGTGTTCACCGACGGGCGCCAGATCGGCGCCACGCTGGACCGCAACGGCCTGCGGCCTTCCCGCTACTGCGTGACCGACGACGACCTGGTCATCATGGCCTCCGAATCGGGCGTGCTGCCCGTGCCCGAGCAGAAGATCGTGCGCAAGTGGCGCCTGCAGCCCGGCAAGATGTTCCTGATCGACCTGGAGCAGGGCCGCATGATCGACGACGAGGAGGTCAAGGCCACCCTCGCCAACAGCAAGCCCTACAAGCAGTGGATCGAGAACCTGCGCATCAAGCTGGACAGCGTCGAGGCCGAGCCGGTCCCCGCGCCGCTCTCGCAGGTGGCGCTGCTCGATCGCCAGCAGGCCTTCGGCTACACCCAGGAAGACATCAAGTTCCTGATGAGCCCGATGGCGCAGGCCGGCGAAGAGGGCATCGGCTCCATGGGCAACGACAGCCCGCTGGCCGTGCTCTCCAGCAAGAACAAGCCGCTGTACAACTACTTCAAGCAGCTGTTCGCGCAAGTGACCAATCCGCCGATCGACCCGATCCGCGAGGCGATCGTGATGTCGCTGGTGTCCTTCATCGGCCCCAAGCCCAACCTGCTGGACATCAACCAGGTCAATCCGCCGATGCGGCTCGAAGTGAGCCAGCCGATCCTCGACTTCGCCGACATGGCCAAGCTGCGCGACATCGGCACCTACACGCAGGGCAAGTTCAAGAGCTACGCGCTCGACATCACCTACCCGCTCGCCTGGGGCTACGAGGGCGTCGAAGCCAAGCTGGCCTCGCTGTGCGCCGAAGCGGTGGACGCCATCAAGGGCGGCCACAACATCCTGATCGTGAGCGACCGCGGCGTGAGCCCGACGCAGGTGGCGATTCCCGCCGTGCTGGCGCTGTCGGCCGTGCACCAGTATCTGGTGCGTGAAGGCTTGCGCACCACGGCCGGCCTGGTGGTGGAAACCGGTTCGGCGCGAGAGGTGCATCACTTCGGCGTGCTGGCGGGCTACGGCGCGGAAGCCGTGCACCCCTACCTTGCCATGGAAACGCTGGCGGCCATGCACGCCGACCTGCCGGGCGACATGAGCGCGGAGAAGGCGGTCTACAACTACGTCAAGGCGATCGGCAAGGGTCTGTCGAAGATCATGTCGAAGATGGGTGTCAGCACCTACATGAGCTACTGCGGCGCGCAGCTGTTCGAAGCCATCGGCCTCAACACCGAGACGGTGAACAAGTACTTCACCGGCACCGCCAGCCGCGTCGAGGGCATCGGCGTGTTCGAGATCGCCGAGGAAGCCATCCGCATGCACAAGGCCGCGTTCGGCGACGACCCGGTGCTCTCCAACATGCTCGACGCCGGCGGCGAATACGCCTGGCGCACGCGCGGCGAAGAGCACATGTGGACGCCCGACGCCATCGCCAAGCTGCAGCACAGCACGCGCTCCAACAACTGGAACACCTACAAGGAATACGCGCAGCTCATCAACGACCAGAACCGCCGCCATCTCACGCTGCGCGGCCTGTTCGAATTCAAGCTGGATCCGGCCAAGGCCATTCCGGTGGACGAGGTCGAGCCCGCTGCCGAGATCGTCAAGCGCTTCGCCACGGGCGCGATGTCGCTCGGCTCGATCAGCACCGAGGCGCACTCCACGCTCGCCATTGCCATGAACCGCATCGGCGGCAAGAGCAACACGGGCGAGGGTGGCGAGGACCCGGCGCGCTACCGCAACGAACTCAAGGGCATCCCGATCAAGCAGGGCGACACGCTCAAGAGCGTGATCGGCGCGGCCAACGTCGAGGTCGACCTGCCTCTGAAGGACGGCGACTCGCTGCGTTCGCGCATCAAGCAGGTGGCGTCGGGGCGCTTCGGCGTCACGGCCGAGTACCTGCATTCGGCCGACCAGATCCAGATCAAGATGGCGCAGGGCGCCAAGCCGGGCGAGGGCGGCCAGCTTCCGGGCGGCAAGGTCACCGAGTACATCGGCAAGCAGCGCTACGCCGTGCCGGGCGTGGGCCTGATCTCGCCGCCGCCGCACCACGACATCTACTCGATCGAAGACCTGGCGCAGCTGATCCACGACCTGAAGAACGCCGCGCCGCACGCGAGCATCAGCGTCAAGCTGGTGAGCGAAATCGGCGTGGGCACCATCGCGGCGGGCGTTGCCAAGTGCAAGAGCGACCACGTGGTGATCGCGGGCCATGACGGCGGCACGGGCGCATCGCCCTGGTCGTCGATCAAGCACGCGGGCAGCCCGTGGGAAATCGGCCTGGCCGAGACGCAGCAGACGCTGGTGCTCAACCGCCTGCGCAGCCGCATCCGCGTGCAGGCCGACGGCCAGATGAAGACCGGCCGCGACGTCGCCATCGGCGCGCTGCTGGGCGCCGACGAGTTCGGCTTTGCGACCGCACCGCTGGTGGTCGAGGGCTGCATCATGATGCGCAAGTGCCACCTCAACACCTGCCCGGTGGGCGTGGCCACGCAAGACCCGATCCTGCGCAAGAAGTTTTCGGGCAAGCCCGAGCACGTCGTCAACTACTTCTTCTTCGTGGCCGAAGAGGTGCGCCAGATCATGGCCCAGCTCGGTATCCGCAAGTTCGACGACCTGATCGGCCGTGCCGACCTGCTCGACATGCGCAAGGGCATCGAGCACTGGAAGGCGTCCGGCCTGGACTTCAGCCGCCTGTTCGCGCTGCCGATCGTGCCGGCCGAAGTGCCTCGCTACCACGTCGAGAACCAGGACCACGGCCTGGAGCGTGCGCTCGACGTCAAGCTCATCGAGAAGTCGCGTCCGGCCATCGAGCGGGGCGAGAAGGTGCAGTTCATCGAGGTGGCGCGCAACGTCAACCGCTCGGTGGGCGCCATGCTGTCGGGCGCGCTGACCAAGGTGCATCCGCAGGGCCTGCCCGACGACTCGATCCGCATCCAGCTCGAAGGCACGGGCGGCCAGTCGTTCGGCGCGTTTCTCGCCCGCGGCATCACGCTCTACCTGATCGGCGATGCCAACGACTACACCGGCAAGGGCCTGTCGGGCGGCCGCGTGGTGGTGCGCCCGAGCCTCGACTTCCGCGGCGAAGCGGTGCGCAACACCATCGTGGGCAACACCGCGCTCTACGGCGCGACCACCGGCGAGGCCTACCTCTGCGGCGTGGCCGGCGAGCGTTTTGCCGTGCGCCTCTCGGGTGCCACGGCCGTCGTCGAAGGCACGGGCGACCATGGCTGCGAATACATGACGGGCGGCACGGTCGCGGTGCTCGGCAAGACGGGCCGCAACTTCGCTGCCGGCATGAGCGGCGGCGTGGCTTTCGTCTACGACGAGGACGGCCAGTTCGCCTCGCGCTGCAATCTCTCGATGGTGTCGCTCGACAAGGTGCTGACCTCGGCCGAGCAGACGGCGAGCATGCACCGCAAGGTCTGGCACGGCGGCGAGACCGACGAGGCCCAGCTCAAGAAGCTGCTCGAAGAGCACCATCGCTGGACCGGCAGCAAGCGCGCGCGCGAACTGCTCGACAGCTGGGCCGTATCGCGCACCAAGTTCGTCAAGGTGTTCCCGAACGAATACAAGCGCGCGCTCGCCGAACTGCACGACCGCAAGGTCGAACTCACGAGCAGCGGCAACAACGCGCACATGGGCCTCGAGCCGCATGCGTTGGTCGCACCGGCCACGACGGCTGCGGTCTGAGCGGCAACGAAAACGAAGAACAGAGGAAAGCACGATGGGAAAGATCACCGGCTTCATGGAGCATGAGCGCATCGAAGAGGGCTACAAGCCCGTCGTTGAGCGCGTCAAGCACTACAAGGAATTCGTCGTCGGCCTGACGCCCGAGCAGGCCAAGGTGCAGGGCGCGCGCTGCATGGACTGCGGCACGCCGTTCTGCAACAGCGGCTGCCCGGTCAACAACATCATTCCGGACTTCAACGACCTCGTGTACCGCAACGACTGGCAAAACGCCTTCGCGGTGCTCGACTCGACCAACAACTTCCCGGAGTTCACCGGCCGCATCTGCCCCGCGCCCTGCGAGGCGGCCTGCGTGCTCAACGTGAACGACGACGCGATCGGCATCAAGTCGATCGAACACGCGATCATCGACCGCGCCTGGGACGAAGGCTGGGTGGCGCCGCGCGTTGCCAAGCACAAGACCGGCAAGAAGGTGGCGGTGGTGGGTTCGGGTCCGGCCGGCATGGCGGCAGCGCAGCAGCTCGCGCGCGCCGGCCACGACGTGACGCTGTTCGAGAAGAACGACCGCATCGGCGGCCTGCTGCGCTACGGCATTCCCGACTTCAAGATGGAGAAGACCCACATCGACCGCCGCGTCGAGCAGATGAAGGCCGAGGGCGTGACCTTCCGCACCGGCGTCATGGTCGGCGCTGCCAAGGATCCGCTGGGCAAGGGCTCCAAGGTCACCAACCTGGCCAAGGAAACCGTCACGCCCGAGCAGCTGCAGAAAGAGTTCGACGCCGTGCTGCTGACGGGCGGTGCCGAGCAGTCGCGCGACCTGCCGGTGCCGGGCCGCGACCTCGACGGCATTCATTTCGCGATGGAGTTCCTGCCGCAGCAGAACCGCGTCAACGCGGGCGACAAGGTCAAGGGCCAGCTGCGCGCCGACGGCAAGCACGTGATCGTGATCGGCGGCGGCGACACCGGCTCCGACTGCGTGGGCACCAGCAACCGCCATGGCGCGGCCAGCGTCACCCAGTTCGAACTGATGCCGCAGCCGCCCGAGGAAGAAAACCGCCCGCTGACCTGGCCCTACTGGCCGATCAAGCTGCGCACCAGTTCCAGCCATGAAGAAGGCTGCGAGCGCGAGTTCGCGATCTCCACCAAGGAATTCATCGGCGATGGAAAAGATGGGAAGTCCGGCAAGGTCACCGGCCTGAAGACCGTGCGCGTCGAGTGGAAAGACGGCCGCATGCAGGAAGTGGCCGGCAGCGAACAGATCCTCAAGGCCGACCTCGTGCTGCTGGCCATGGGCTTCGTGAGCCCGGTGGCCAACGTGCTGGACGCCTTCGGCGTCGAAAAGGATGCGCGCGGCAACGCCAAGGCAACGGTCGACTTCATCGGCGGCTATGCCACCAGCGTGCCGAAGGTGTTTGCAGCGGGCGACATTCGCCGCGGCCAGTCGCTCGTGGTGTGGGCGATTCGAGAGGGGCGCCAGGCCGCGCGCTCGGTGGATGAATTCCTGATGGGATTCAGCGACCTGCCGCGCTGATTTTTGTTTCAGTTTTGCGGGGCCGGCCGCGGCCCCGCTATCATTCGCGGAAACCGCATGCCGGGATGCCTGAGAAGGTGCCCGGCTTTTTTATTGAGATGGAACCAGCCGCACCACTGCCACACCCCTTTGTCGAGTTCCGCGACGTTACGTTCGGCTACGGTGCACGCGCGATCCTGGGCGGTGTGTCGTTTGCCGTGCCTCGCGGCAAGGTGACTGCGCTGATGGGCGCCTCGGGCGGCGGCAAGACCACCGTGCTGCGGCTCATCGGCGGACAGCAGCGCGCGCAGCGCGGCGAGGTGCTTTTCGATGGCCAGGACGTCGGCAAGCTCGACGCCACCGGACTGTACAAGGCGCGGCGCCGCATGGGCATGCTGTTCCAGTTCGGTGCCTTGTTCACCGACATGAGCGTGTTCGACAACGTTGCCTTTCCGTTGCGCGAGCACACGCAGCTCTCTGAAGCGCTGGTGCGCGACATCGTGCTCATGAAGCTCGACGCCGTGGGTTTGCGCGGTGCGCGCGACCTGATGCCCAGCGAGGTGTCCGGCGGCATGGCGCGGCGCGTGGCCTTGGCGCGCGCCATTGCGCTGGACCCCGATCTCGTGATGTACGACGAGCCGTTTGCCGGCCTCGACCCGATTTCCCTGGGCACGGCGGCGCGGCTGATCCGCCAGCTCAACGACACGCTCGGGCTCACCAGCATCGTCGTGTCGCACGATCTCGAAGAAACCTTCCGCATCGCCGACCACGTGATCATCCTGGCCAACGGCGGCATCGCCGCGCAGGGCAAGCCTGAAGAGGTGCGGGAGAGCGCCGATCCATTGGTGCATCAGTTCGTCAATGCCTTGCCCGACGGCCCGGTGCATTTTCACTACCCCGTCGTCGGCATCGAGGAAGACTTCGGCAACGAAGGAGGGCGGTCATGAGCGCAACGCTGGGCAGGGGGCAGGCATGAGCTGGTGGAAGCCCGCCGACGTCGGCTTTGCCGTGCGCAGCAAGCTGGTCGACCTGGGCCACGGCGCCAGGCTGTTCCTGCGCCTGCTGGTGCAGGAGGCACGAAGCTTGCGGCGCTTCGGACTGGTGCGCGACCAGATCCACTTCCTGGGCAATTACTCGCTGGCCATCATTGCGGTGTCGGGGCTTTTCGTCGGCTTCGTGCTGGGCCTGCAGATGTACTACGCGCTGCAGCGCTACGGTTCTTCCGAGGCGCTCGGCCTGCTGGTGACCCTGAGCCTGGTGCGCGAGCTCGGGCCGGTCGTGGCGGCCTTGCTGTTCACGGGGCGTGCCGGTACCTCGCTCACCGCGGAGATCGGCCTCATGAAGGCCGGCGAGCAGCTCAGCGCCATGGAGATGATGGCGGTCGATCCGGTGCAGCGCATCCTTGCGCCGCGCTTCTGGGCCGGCGTGATCACGATGCCGCTGCTGGCGGCCGTGTTCAGCGCGATCGGCATCATGGGCGGCTATGTGGTGGGCGTGCTGATGCTGGGTGTCGACCCGGGCGCGTTCTGGGGCCAGATGCAGGGCGGCGTCGACGTCTGGCGCGACGTGGGCAACGGCGTGATCAAGAGCATCGTGTTCGGTTTCACCGTGACCTTCGTCGCGCTGCTGCAGGGCTACGGAGCGCAACCCACGCCCGAAGGCGTGTCGCGCGCGACCACGCGCACCGTGGTGATGGCGTCGCTTTCGGTGCTCGGGCTCGACTTCCTGTTGACCGCCATGATGTTCACTATTTGAGGGAGCTTCGGCTTCAATCGTTCTAGAGAGTGCAAACCATGCAACGTTCCAACAACGACATCTGGGTCGGCCTGTTCGTCCTGATCGGCGGCGCGGCGCTGCTGTTCCTCGCGCTGCAGTCGGCCAACCTGCTGAGCCTGAATTTCCAGAAGACCTACAACGTCACCGCGCGTTTCGACAACATCGGCGGACTCAAGCCGCAGACGGCGGTCAAGAGCGCCGGCGTGGTGGTCGGCCGGGTGGAGTCCATCGCGTTCGACGACAAGTCATTTCAGGCCAGCGTCACACTGGCATTGCAAAACCGTTACAGTTTTCCCAAGGACAGTTCGCTCAAGATCCTGACCAGTGGCCTGCTCGGCGAGCAGTACATCGGGATCGAGGCGGGCGCCGAGGAGAAGAACCTGAAAGCCGGCGACACCATCACCGCGACCCAATCGGCCGTGGTGCTGGAGAACCTGATCAGCCAGTTCCTCTACAGCAAGGCGGCCGAAGGAAATACCTCGACGCCGGGAACAGCCAACAAGAAATGAAAACAAGCCTTTTTTCGTCCTTCGCTATTAATAACATAGCGAAACATGCCCGCTGGGTGGGTGCTGCAGCCGCTTTTTCGCTCATTGCAGGATGTGCAACCGGGCCCCACGCCAATCCGGCCGATCCCTTCGAGCCCTTGAATCGAGGGGTCACCCGCTTCAACGACACGGTCGACGAGGCGGTGCTCGTGCCCGTGGCCAAGGCCTACGTGCGCGTGCTGCCCTCCATGGTGCGCACCGGCGTGAGCAATTTCTTCGGCAACCTGGGCGATGTCTGGAGCTTTGCCAACAGCGTGGCCCAACTCAAGCTGCAGAACAGCGCCGAGACCTTCATGCGGGTCAACGTCAACACCTTCTTCGGGCTCGGCGGCCTTCTCGACATTGCCACCGAAGCCGGCATCGACCGCCACGAGGAAGACTTTGGCCAGACGCTCGGCCGCTGGGGCGTGGGCGCCGGCCCGTACGTGGTGCTGCCGGTGTTCGGCCCCTCGACCCTGCGCGACACGGCCGCATTGCCTGTGGACCGCGCCGGCAGCGTGCTCGGCAACATGAACGACGTGGCCTGGCGCAACTCGCTGGCTTTCCTGGAGGCCGTCGATACGCGGGCAAAGTACCTGCGCGCGGGCCGCCTGCTCGATGACGCGGCGCTCGACAAATACACCTTCACGCGCGACGCTTACCTGCAGCACCGCCGCAACGACGTCTACGACGGCAACCCGCCCGACGACGAAGGCGGGAAATAGAAGCACAAAAGGCGCGGAAAAGAGGCTTTTCGGAGCCAGACGGGCGGCTTTGCCGCTTGCATCCGGTTTCAAGGCTTCACCTGCGCTTCAGGAACCCGGTCGGCCGGGTGCCTGTCGAACACGTTCTTTCCAGCAGGCGCAGCTTCAATTTGCGCCTCGCGGACTTTCAACTTGAGGGGATTGCCATGAACAACAAGATATTGCAACGACGCGGCTTTGGCCGCCTGGTATTGGCCGGCGCCTTGCTTTTCGGTGCCGCCACGGCTTTCGTGCGCCCGGCCCATGCCGCCGATGAAGCGCCTGACGCGCTGGTGAAGCGCTTGTCGACCGATGTGCTTGAAACCATCAAGGCCGACACCTCCATCAAGGCGGGCGACGTCAACAAGATCATGGTGCTGGTCGACAGCAAGATCATGCCCAACGTCAACTTCCAGCGCATGACGGCTTCCGCCGTCGGCCCGGCATGGCGCCAGGCCACGCCCGAGCAGCAAAAGAAGCTGCAGGAAGAATTCAAGACCCTGTTGGTGCGCACCTACGCCGGCGCGCTCGACCAGGTGAGCGACCAGACGGTCACGGTGCGTCCGTTCCGCGGGTCGCCCGAAGACACCGAAGTGCTGATTCGCACCGAGGTCAAGGGCCGCGGCGATCCGGTGCAGCTCGACTACCGCCTCGAGAAAACGCCCGGCCAGGGCGGCGGCTGGAAGGTCTACAACTTCAATGTGCTGGGCGTCTGGCTGGTCGACACCTACCGCACCCAGTTTTCGCAGGAAATCAACGCCCGCGGCATCGACGGCCTGATTGCAGCGCTGGCCGCGCGCAACAAGGGCAACAACGGCAACAACGGCAAGAGCTGACGCCATGCTGGTTCTGCCCTCGAAGCTCACCCACGACGAAGCCCCGGCCTGCATGCGCATGCTGCAGCAGGGGCTGACGGGGCAAGCCGACACGTCCACGGTGGTGGACGCCAGCGCGCTGGCGCAATTCGATTCCTCGGCATTGGCGGTGCTCCTGGAGTGCCGCCGCGAATCCAGCGCGCTCGGCCGGGGCTTTGCGGTCAAGGGGCTGTCGCCGCGGCTGCGCGAACTGGCCGCCCTCTACGGAATCGCAGGGCTCCTGCCGGCAGCGCCCTGATTGCCCGGCGGCCGGCAGCGGCCGCGTCAGGGCATCCGGCCGTTGCCAAGCGGCTTGCGGGGCGGGCCCGTAAAATCGCCGGCTCCCATGCCCGCGATCTCATTCCAATCGGTCTCCAAGACCTACCCTCCCTCCAGACAACAGCGGGCCCAAGGCAAGCAGGGGCTGCGCGCCGTCGACGAGGTCAGCTTCCAGATCGAGCCGGGCGAGTTCTTCGGCCTGCTCGGGCCCAATGGCGCGGGCAAGACCACGCTCATCAGCATGCTTGCCGGCCTGTCCCGCCCCACGGCCGGCGCCATCAGCGTCCATGGCTTCGACGTGCAGCGCGACTACGCCGAAGCCCGGCGCCAGCTCGGCATCGTGCCGCAGGAGCTGGTGTTCGACCCCTTCTTCAACGTGCGGGAATCACTGCGCATCCAGTCGGGCTACTTCGGCATCAAGAACAACGACGCCTGGATCGACGAGCTGCTGCAAAGCCTGGGCCTGGCCGACAAGGCCACGGCCAACATGCGACAGCTCTCCGGCGGCATGAAGCGCCGGGTGCTGGTGGCGCAGGCGCTGGTGCACAAGCCGCCCGTGATCGTGCTCGACGAGCCCACCGCCGGGGTCGACGTCGAATTGCGCCAGACGCTCTGGCAGTTCGTCGCCAGGCTCAACAAGCAGGGCAGCACCGTGCTGCTCACCACCCACTACCTCGAAGAGGCCGAGGCGCTGTGCAGCCGCATCGCCATGCTCAAGCAGGGCCGGGTGATTGCGCTCGATCGAACCAGCGAGCTGCTGAAGTCGGCCGCCAGCAACGTGCTGCGCTTCAAGACCGACGCCATGCTGCCCTGGGCCATTGCCCAGCACGCGCGCATCACCGGGCGCATCGTGCAATTGCCGGCGCAGAACGCCCATGAAGTCGAACAATTGCTGGCCGCGATCCGCGAAGCCGGCGTCGCGGTGGAAGACGTGGAAATGCGCAAGGCCGACCTGGAAGACGTGTTCATCGACCTGATGGCGGGCGAGCAGACACCGCTGGAGGTTGCAAGATGAGCGCCGCGCCGAGCAAGGGGGCCCTATGATGGCTGTTACAGGGTGGCGCGCACTGCTCTACAAGGAGACGCTGCGCTTCTGGAAGGTCGGTTTCCAGACGGTCGGCGCGCCGGTGCTCACCGCGCTGCTCTATCTGATGGTGTTCGGCCATGTGCTCGAAGACCACGTGAAGGTCTATGGCTCGGTCGGCTACACGGCCTTCCTGGTACCGGGGCTGGTGATGATGAGCGTGCTGCAGAACGCCTTCGCCAACAGCTCGTCCTCGATCATCCAGAGCAAGATCATGGGCAGCCTGGTGTTCGTGCTGCTCACGCCGCTGTCGCATTGGGGCTGGTTCTTCGCCTACGTGGGCTCGTCGGTGATCCGCGGGCTGGCCGTGGGGCTCGGCGTGTTCGTGGTCACGATGTTCTTCGCCATGCCTAGCTTCGTTGCGCCGATCTGGATCCTTGTTTTTGCGCTGCTGGGCTCCGCCATGCTCGGCACGCTGGGGCTCATTGCCGGGCTCTGGGCCGAGAAGTTCGACCAGATGGCGGTGTTCCAGAACTTCCTGATCATGCCCATGACCTTTCTCTCGGGCGTGTTCTATTCGATCGGTTCGCTGCCGCCGTTCTGGCAGGGCGTGAGCCACCTGAACCCGTTCTTCTACATGATCGACGGCTTCCGCTACGGCTTCTTCGGCGTGAGCGACGCCTCGCCCTGGCTCAGCCTGGGCATCGTCGGCGCGGCCTGGCTGATCGTGAGCGCCATCGCCGTCCATTTGCTGCGTATCGGCTACAAAATCCGCGGTTGACCGCTTTTCCCAGACCCCCATGACCGCCGAACAACTCCAGGCCTTGATCCAGTCCCACCTCCCCTGCGAGCACATCACGCTCGAAGGCGACGGCCGGCATTGGTACGCCACCATCGTCTCGGCCGAATTCGAGGGCAAGCGCGCCATTCAGCGCCATCAGCGGGTCTATGCCACCCTCGGTGCGAAAATGCATACGGACGAGGTGCATGCGCTCTCGATGAAGACCTACACGCCGGCCGAATGGGCGGCACTCGACAAGTAAGTAACTGGCGGCCGAAGCAGCCCTAATTTCGCTGGATTCCTGATGGACAAACTTCTGATTCGCGGCGGGCGCCAGCTTCGCGGCGAGGTACTCATTTCCGGCGCCAAGAATGCAGCCTTGCCCGAGCTGTGCGCCGCGCTGCTGACCGACCAGCCCGTGACGCTGCACAACGTCCCGCGGCTGCAGGACGTGTCGACCATGCTCAAGCTGGTGCGCAACATGGGCGTCGTGGCCGAGCGCGACCACAACGGCACGGTACGGCTCGATGCGGGCGACCTCACCAACCCCGAGGCGCCCTACGAACTGGTGAAGACCATGCGCGCCTCCGTGCTGGCGCTGGGTCCGCTGCTCGCGCGCTTCGGCCATGCCAAGGTCTCGCTGCCGGGCGGCTGCGCCATCGGCTCGCGGCCGGTCGACCAGCACATCAAGGGCCTGCAGGCCATGGGCGCGGAGATCGTGGTCGAGCACGGCTACATGATCGCCAGCCTGCCGGCCGGGCGCACCCGCCTGAAGGGCGCGCGCATCCTGACCGACATGGTCACTGTCACCGGCACCGAGAACTTCCTCATGGCCGCCGCGCTGGCCGAGGGCGAAACGCTGCTCGAAAACGCCGCGCAGGAGCCCGAGATCGTCGACCTGGCCGAAATGCTGATCCGCATGGGCGCGAAGATCGAAGGCCACGGCACCAGCCACATCCGCATCCAGGGCGTCGAGAAGCTGCACGGCTGCGAGCACGCCGTGGTGGCCGACCGCATCGAGGCCGGCACCTTCCTGTGCGCCGTTGCGGCCACCGGCGGCGATGTGTTCCTGCGCCATGCGCGCGCCGACCACATGGACGCGGTGATCGACAAGCTGCGCGACGCCGGCTGCACCGTCGCGGCGCAAGAGGGCGGCGTGCGCATCAGCTCCAGCGCCCCGGCCTGCGAGCACCTCAAGGCGCAGAGCTTCAGCACCACCGAATACCCGGGCTTCCCGACCGACATGCAGGCCCAGTTCATGGCCCTGAACGTGATCGCGCGCGGCGCCTCGATGGTCACCGAGACCATCTTCGAGAACCGCTTCATGCACGTGAACGAGATGGTGCGCCTGGGCGCCACGATCCATGTCGAGGGCAAGGTGGCGATGGTCGAGGGCGTGGCCCAGCTTTCGGGCGCCACCGTGATGGCGACCGACCTGCGCGCCTCGGCCAGCCTCGTGATCGCCGGCCTCGTGGCCGATGGCGAGACGCTGGTGGACCGCATCTACCACCTGGACCGCGGCTACGACCGCATGGAAGCCAAGCTGCGCGGCCTGGGCGCCGACATCGAACGCATTTCGGGAGCCGCCGCATGATCACCCTGGCGCTCTCGAAGGGCCGCATCTTCGAAGAGACGATGCCGCTGCTGGCCGCCGCCGGCATCGAGGTCACCGAAGACCCCGAAAAATCGCGCAAGCTGATCCTGGCCACCACCCGGCCCGACGTGCGCGTGGTGCTGGTGCGCGCCTCCGACGTGCCCACCTACGTGCAGTACGGCGGTGCCGACCTCGGCGTGACCGGCCTGGACGTGCTGCTGGAAAACGGCAACCAGGGCATGTACCAGCCGCTGGACCTGCGCATCGCGGCCTGCCGCCTCAGCGTGGCGGTGCGCGCCGACTACGACTACGCGTCGGCCGTGAAGCAGGGCTCGCGCCTGCGGGTCGCCACCAAGTACGTGGGCCTCGCACGCGACTTCTTCGCCACCAAGGGCGTGCACGTCGACCTGATCAAGCTCTACGGCAGCATGGAGCTCGCACCGCTCACCGGCCTGGCCGACGCCATCGTCGACCTGGTCTCGACCGGCAGCACGCTCAAGGCCAACCACCTGGTCGAGGTCGAGCGCATCATGGACATCAGCGCGCGCCTCGTGGTCAACCAGGCCGCGCTCAAGCTCAAGCGCGAGCCGATCCGCCGCATCATCGACGCCTTCGCGTCGGCCATTCCTTCCGCCTGACTTCCGTCCGAACCCTCCCATGACTCCGAAAGCAGCCCCCGTCCGCCTCTCCACGGCTTCAGCCGGCTTCGACGCTGAATTCAAGGCGCGGCTGCATTGGTCCGCGGATGCCGATGCGGCCATCGAGAAGGTGGTGGCCGACATCCTGGCCGATGTGCACAAGCGCGGGGACGAGGCGGTGCTGGAGTACACGCGCCGTTTCGATGGCCTCGGCGCCGCGGCCGTGCCGGAACTCGAACTGACGCAGGCCGATTTCAAGGAGGCCTTCGACTCGCTGCCTGCCGCGCAGCGCGATGCGCTGCAGGCCGCGGCCGACCGCGTGCGCAGCTACCACGAGGCGCAAAAGAAGGCCAGCGGCGAGAGCTGGAGCTACCGTGATGGGGACGGCACGCTGCTGGGCCAGAAGGTCACGCCGCTCGACCGCGTGGGCATCTACGTGCCCGGCGGCAAGGCCGCCTATCCGTCCAGCCTGTTGATGAATGCGATTCCCGCCCACGTCGCGGGCGTCGGCGAAATCATCATGGTGGTTCCCACGCCCGTGAAGGGCAGCGTGGCCACGGGCGGCTCGGGCGGGCAGTCGTCCACCAGGGGCGAGCGCAATGTGCTGGTGCTCGCCGCCGCCTACGTGGCCGGCGTCACCCGCGCCTTCACCATCGGCGGCGCGCAGGCCGTGGCCGCGCTGGCCTACGGTACGGCCACCATCCCGGCGGTCGACAAGATCACCGGCCCCGGCAACGCCTATGTGGCCGCCGCCAAGCGCCGCGTGTTCGGCACCGTGGGCATCGACATGATCGCGGGCCCGAGCGAAATCCTCGTGCTGGCCGACGGCACCACGCCGCCCGACTGGGTGGCGATGGACCTGTTCAGCCAGGCCGAGCACGACGAGCTCGCGCAAAGCATCCTGCTGTGCCCCGACGCCGCATACATCGACCGCGTGCAGGCCGAAATCGACCGCCTGCTGCCCGGCATGCCGCGCGCCGGGATCATCGCGGCTTCGCTCAACGGCCGTGGCGCGCTCATCCATACGAAGAGCATGGAAGAGGCCTGCGAGATCAGCAACCGCATCGCCCCGGAGCACCTGGAAGTCAGCAGCAACGACCCGCAGCGCTGGGAGCCGCTGCTGCGGCACGCGGGCGCGATCTTCCTGGGCGCCTTCACCAGCGAGAGCCTGGGCGACTACTGCGCCGGCCCGAACCACGTCCTGCCCACGAGCGGCACGGCGCGCTTCTCGAGCCCGCTGGGCGTCTATGACTTCCAGAAGCGTTCCAGCCTCATCGAAGTGAGCGAAGCCGGCGCGCAGGTGCTCGGCCCCATCGCGATGACTCTGGCCGAGGGCGAAGGCCTGCAGGCGCACGCCGAAGCGGCGCGCATGCGCCTGCGCAGGATCTGAAGCCCGCCCACCGCCGGCAGGAGCAAGGCAAGATGGCTCGACGCCGTTCTTTTCATCGTTCGCGCGCGGCGGTGTGGCTGCTTGCGCTCGCGGCTGCGGGCACGGCGCACGCCATGAGCATCCGCGAACTGCGCACGCTGGAAGCCAGCGAGAAGGATGGCAAGGCCTACGCGAGCTACTACCTCGTCGGCGTGCTCGAAGGCCTGCGCGAAGGCGTGGAGGCCTCGCAGCGCAACGGCCAGAAGCCGGTCTTCTGCGTCGAGGGCCGCCGCCTCGAGCCTTCGATGGCACGTTCCCTCTATCAAACAGAGCTGACCCGCAACGCCGGCAGCTACGAAGCCGACATGCCCGTTCAACTGGTCATGTCCGGCGCCCTCCGAAACAGCTACCGCTGCACCCGATGACATCTTCTTCCCCTGCCGCCCGCCCGATCGACCGCATCCGCAGCGACGTGCAGTCCATGCATGCCTATGCGGTGCAGGACGCACGCGGTTTCGTCAAGCTCGACGCCATGGAGAACCCCTTCGGCCTGCCGCCCGCATTGCAGGCCGAGCTCGGCGCGCGGCTCGGCGCGCTGGCGCTCAACCGCTATCCGGGCGAACGCGGCGGCGATCTGCAGCGCGCGCTGGCCACGCATGCGCACATGCCCGAAGGCTTTGCGCTGATGCTGGGCAACGGCTCCGACGAGCTGATCTCGCTGCTCGCCATTGCCTGCGACGTGCCCGGCGCCACGGTGCTCGCGCCCGTGCCCGGTTTCGTGATGTACGCCATGAGCGCGAAACTGCAGGGCCTGCGCTTCGTTGGCGTGCCGCTCACGGCCGATTTCGAACTCGACGAGGCGGCGATGCTTTCGGCCATCGCACGCGAGAAGCCGGCCATCGTGTACCTGGCGTATCCGAACAACCCCACCGCCAATCTCTGGGACGATGCCGCCATCGAGAGGATCGTGCAGGCCCAGGGCGAGCAGGGCGGCTTGGTGGTGATCGACGAGGCCTACCAGCCTTTTGCGGCCCGGAGCTACGTCGACCGCATCGCACGGCATGGCCATGTGCTCCTGATGCGCACGCTCAGCAAGTTCGGCCTGGCCGGCATCCGACTCGGCTACCTCATGGGTCCGGCCGCGCTGATCGCCCAGATCGACAAGGTGCGCCCGCCCTACAACATCAGCGTGCTCAATTGCGAATGCGCACTGTTCGCGCTCGAGCACGCCGAGGTGTTCGAGGCCCAGGCGCGGCAGATCCGCGACGAGCGCCATCGCCTCATGATGGGATTGGGCCGCCTGCCGGGCGTGAAGGCCTGGCCGAGCGACGCCAACATGATCCTGGTGCGCGTGCCCGATGCCGCCAAGGCCTTCGAGGGCATGAAAGCGCGCGGGATTCTTGTGAAGAACGTTTCTAAAATGCACGAACTGCTCGCAAACTGCCTGCGCCTCACCGTCGGAACGGCCGACGAGAATGCGCGGATGCTCGCGGCACTCGAAGCCTCACTATGACCACCCCCCAGACCGCCGATCGCACCGCATCGGTCACCCGCAACACCGCCGAGACGAAGATCACCGTCAGCGTCAACCTGGACGGCACGGGCAAGGCCAGGCTCTCCACCGGCATCGGCTTTTTCGACCACATGCTCGACCAGATTGCCCGCCACGGCCTGATCGACCTCGAGATCGACTGCCAGGGCGACCTGCACATCGACGGCCACCACACGGTCGAGGACGTGGGCATCACCCTGGGCCAAGCGGTGGCCAAGGCCGTGGGCGACAAGAAGGGCATCCGCCGCTACGGGCACGCCTACGTGCCGCTCGACGAGGCGCTCAGCCGCGTCGTCATCGACTTCTCGGGCCGCCCCGGCCTGGTGATGCACGTGCCGTTCACGAGCGGCATGATCGGCACCTTCGACAGCCAGCTCACCTACGAGTTCTTCCAGGGCTTCGCCAATCACGCCTTCGTCACGCTGCACATCGACAACCTCAAGGGCGTGAACGCGCACCACCAGTGCGAAACCGTGTTCAAGGCCTTTGCGCGCGCGATGCGCGGCGCGCTCGAACTCGACCCACGCTCCGTGGGCGTCATTCCATCGACCAAGGGTTCGCTCTGAACGTCCTCGCCGCCAAGCTATGAAATCTGTAGCAAATACCGTCGCCGTGGTCGACTACGGCATGGGCAACCTGCGCTCCGTCTCGCAGGCCGTGCAGCACGCGGCCGACCAGGTGGGCGTGCAGGTCTTCGTCACGTCCGACCCCGAGGTGGTGCGCAAGGCCACGCGCGTGGTGCTGCCGGGGCAGGGCGCCATGCCCGACTGCATGCGCGAACTGCGCGATTCCGGCCTGCAGGAGTCGGTGCTCGAAGCCGCGGCGAGCAAGCCGCTCTTCGGCGTGTGCGTGGGCATGCAGATGCTGCTGTCGCGCAGCGACGAGGGCCCGACCGACGGGCTCGGCCTGATTCCGGGCGAAGTCGTCAAGTTCGACCTGGCAGGCCGCCTGCAGCCTGACGGCAGCCGCTTCAAGGTGCCGCAGATGGGCTGGAACCAGGTACGCCAGGCCCAGCCGCACCCCGTGTGGGCGGGCGTGCCGGACATGAGCTACTTCTATTTCGTGCACAGTTTCTATGCGCGGCCGGCCGACATCCGGCACAGTGTGGGCGAGGCCGATTACGGGGCATGCTTTACCGCCGCCGTCGCACGCGATAACATTTTTGCCACCCAGTTCCACCCGGAGAAGAGTGCGGACCATGGGTTGCAGCTCTACCGAAATTTCCTCCACTGGAATCCCTGACCTTATATTTCCGACCGGGCCGAACCTTCCTCAGCCCGGATTCCGCACACTCGCGCCCACTTCCATGCTCCTCATTCCCGCCATTGATCTCAAAGACGGCCACTGCGTTCGCCTCAAACAGGGCGACATGGACCAGTCCACCATCTTCAGCGAAGACCCCGCCGCCATGGCCCGCAAGTGGGTCGAGGCCGGCGCGCGGCGGCTGCACCTGGTCGATCTGAATGGCGCCTTCGCCGGAAAACCGCAGAACCACGCGGCCATCAAGGCGATCCTGCGCGAGGTGGGCGACGACATTCCGGTGCAGCTCGGCGGCGGCATCCGCGATCTCGACACCATCGAGCGCTACATCGACGACGGCCTGCGCTACGTGATCATCGGCACCGCCGCGGTCAAGAACCCCGGCTTCCTGAAGGACGCCTGCGTGGCCTTCGGCGGCCACATCATCGTGGGGCTCGACGCCAGGGACGGCAAGGTGGCCACCGACGGCTGGAGCAAGCTCACGGGCCACGAGGTGGCCGACCTGGGCAAGAAGTTCGAGGACTACGGCGTCGAATCGATCATCTACACCGACATCGGCCGCGACGGCATGCTCTCGGGCATCAACATCGATGCGACGGTGAAGCTCGCGCAGGCATTGACCATTCCGGTGATCGCCTCGGGCGGCCTGTCGAACATGGCCGACATCGACCAGCTCTGCGCGGTCGAGTCCGAAGGCGTCGAAGGCGTGATCTGCGGCCGGGCCATCTATTCGGGCGACCTCGATTTCGCCGCCGCGCAGGCCCGCGCGGACGAACTCGCCGGCGTCTGAGCCGCTGCGCACAGCGCGTGCTCTGTGCGCTTGCCATCGCCAACTACCGCTCGCTGCGCCAGCTGACGGTGCCGCTCGGGCGGCTCACCGTGGTGACCGGGCCCAACGGCAGCGGCAAGTCCAGCGTCTACCGCGCGATGCGGCTCCTGGCGGACATTGCCAACGGCGGCGTGATCCGCTCGCTGGTGCGCGAGGGCGGCCTCTCTTCCACCCTGTGGGCCGGGCCCGAGCGCTTTTCGGCCGCCATGCTGCGCGGCGATGCGCCGGTGCAGGGCACCACCCGCAGCGAGCCGGTCGCGTTGAAGCTGGGCTTCGCCGGCACCGAGGCCGATGATTTCGGCTATGCCATCGACATCGGCCTGCCGCCGCCCCTTCCGGCAACGGCCTTCTCGCGCGACCCCGAGATCAAGCACGAAGCCATCTGGAACGGCCCCCTGTTGCGCCCCGCGGCGCAACTGGTCGATCGCAAGGGAGCGGCCCTGCGCCTGCGCGAGGGCAAGAGCTGGCAAGCCGTCGGCAGGCCCATTCCAGCCTTCGCCAGCATGATGACCGAGTACGCCGACCCGCAGGCCGCGCCCGAGATGCTCGCATTGCGCGAGCAGATGCGCTCCTGGCGCTTCTACGACCACTTCCGCTCCGACGCCGATGCGCCCGCGCGCCAGCCGCAGCTCGGCACCCGCACGCCGGTGCTCGCCAACGACGGCGCCGACCTGGCCGCGGCGCTGCAGACCATCCGCGAGATTGGCGACGGCGACGCGCTCGACCGCGCCGTGGACGATGCCTTCCCCGGCGCCTGCGTGGAGGTGCGCGTGGTCGAAGACCGCTTCGAGACGCTGATGCACCAGCACGGCCTGCTGCGTCCCCTGACCGCGGCAGAACTCTCGGACGGCACCTTGCGCTACCTGCTCTGGATTGCCGCGCTGCTGACGCCCCGGCCCCCGGCGCTGCTGGTGCTCAACGAGCCGGAAACCAGCCTGCACCCCGACCTGCTGCCGGCGCTGGGCCGCCTCGTCGCGCAGGCCGCACGCGAGTCGCAGGTCATCGTGGTGTCGCATGCCGCGCGGCTGATTGCCGCGCTCGAAGACAGCGACGGCCTGCAATCGGTGGTGCTCGAGAAGCGGTTCGGCGAAACCCGCATCGCCAATCTCGACATGAGCGAGACCCCGCGCTGGGAGTGGCCCGCGCGGTGAGCTCGTCGGCCGCCGGGCGGCCCGCCGGCTACTCCGCCTTCACCGACATCGTCTGGATGATCGCTTCCAGCTGCGCGCTCATCGGCAGATTGATGCTCTCCCCCGTGGGCAGCTTGCGCAGGAACCAGCGCTTGTACTGGCGCTCGATCTCGCCGTCCTCCGCGAGCACCTGGAAGGTGTCGTTGATCACCTTGCCCAACTGCGCATCGCCCTTGCGGTACATGATGCCGTAGGGGTCGTAGGAGAGATAGTCGCCGACCACCTCGTACTGGGCCTTGGCGGCGTCGCGCGCGATCAGGCCGTAGAGCAGCACGTCGTCCGTGGCAAAGGCATCGGCCTCGCCGTTTTTCACGAGCCCGAAGGCATCGGCGTGGTCGCGCGCCACCAGCAGCTGGATGCCGAGCTTGAACTTCTGCGACAGGTCGCGCAGCGTCTTCTCGTTGGTGGTGCCCGCGGTCACCGCCACCCGCTTGCCCGCCAGGTCGCGGAACGACTTGATCGGCGACCCCTTCTTCACCAGCACCTTGGTGCCCGAGACGAACATCGTGGGCGAGAAGCTCACGCGCTTCTGCCGCTCGAGGTTGTTGGTGGTCGAACCGCATTCGAGATCGACCGCGCCGCTCACGACCGCATCGATGCGCGAATCGGAGGTCACCGGCACCCATTTGATCGTGAGGCTCTTGTTCACTGCATCCTCGATGGCCGTGACCAGCGCGCGGCAGAGCTCGATCGAATAGCCGATGGGTTCCCGGCGCGCATTGAGAAACGAAAACGGCACCGACGATTCGCGGTAGCCGATGGCGATCGTGCCGGTCTCGCGCACCTTGGCGAGCGTGCCCGTCAATGTCTCGGGGGCCTGCTGCGCCCGGGCCGGCGCCGCGATGACGAGCGCAGCGGCCACCAGCAGGCCGGCAAGAAGAACCGACAGCGTGGCCTTGGCTTTCATCGCGGGCTTCACGCGTGGGCGGGATGGGCGAGGGTGGCCGAGGCTTCGGCGTCGAGCGTCCCCGCATTGACCGCTGCGTCGCTCTCGGAGAGCAGTTCGCCCTCCCACTTCGCGACCACTGCGGTGGCGATGGAGTTGCCCACGGCGTTGGTGGCCGAGCGCCCCATGTCCAGGAAGGTATCGACGCCCAGGATCAGCAGCAGGCCGGCCTCGGGGATGTCGAAATGGTTGAGCGTGGCCGCAATCACCACCAGCGAAGCGCGCGGTACGCCGGCCATGCCCTTGGAGGTGAGCATCAGGATCAGCAGCATCGTGATCTGCGTGCTGATGGGCATGTGGATGTTGTAGGCCTGCGCGATGAACAGCACGGCGAAGGTACAGTACATCATCGAGCCGTCGAGGTTGAACGAATAGCCCATCGGCATCACGAAGCTGGAGATCTTGCGCTTCACGCCGAAACGGTCGAGCGCCTGCAGGATCTTCGGGTAGGCCGCTTCCGAACTGGCCGTGGCAAAAGAAAGCAGGAAGGCTTCCTTGATGAGCACGAGCAGCTTGAAGACGCGCGGGCCCAGGAATGCAAAACCCGCGAACACCAGCACGCCCCACAGCACGAAGAGGCCCAGGTAGAAATCGCCCATGAAAACCGCGAACTTGAGCAGGATGCCCAGGCCGTTCACCGCAACGGTGGCGGCCATGGCGGCCATCACCGCGAGGGGCGCCAGCTTCATCACATAGCCCGTGATCTTGAGCATGGCGTGCGAGAGTTCGTCGATCGCGGCCACGAGTGTCTTGGCCCTGTCGCCGAGCGAGGCGAGCGCCACGCCGAAGAACATCGAGAACACCACGATCTGCAGGATCTCGTTGTTGGCCATGGCCTCGGCGAAAGACTTCGGAACCATGTGGCTCACGAAGTCCTTGAGCGTGAATTTCGCGGTCGCCAGATTGGCCGAAGCGCCGATGTCCGGCAGCGGAAGGCCCAGGTTCTCGCCGGGCTTCAACAGGTTGGCCATCACCAGGCCGATGATCAGCGAGATCAGGGACGCGGTGAGGAACCAGCCAAGCGACTTGCCGAACACGCGGCCCACCGACTTGGCGTCGCCCATGTGCGCGATGCCCACCACCAGGGTGGAGAACACCAGCGGGCCGATCAGCATCTTGATGAGGCGCAGAAACACGTCCGACACGATCGACACGTAGCCTGCGATCTGAGCCGCTGCCTTCTTGTCCGGGAAGCTCGTGAAGATCATGTAGCCGACAAGAATGCCGAGCACCATGGCGATCAGGATCCAGGCGGCGGCCGGCAGTTTTCTCTTCATGTGTGTCCCTTCGAGGTATGTGTGGTTCCGGGGCGCGGGCGCATCGGCCGGCCCCTCTTCTTTGCGCGGCCGCAAAGGGTATCCAAGAAGGTCCCCTGCATGCAACCGGCACCGGACGGCGGCGATGAAACCTTAAGTGTCCAATGCCAATTCCGTGCCACGGAATTTCCGCTGCCTACAATTCTCCAATGGACATCAGTTCGATCGAGTTTCGCGGCCAGCCCGCGCTTCGTGCCACCGGCGCGGACGGCAGCGCCTTCGCCGTGTCTCTGCACGGGGCGCAGCTGCTCTCCTGGACCACCGCCGACAGGGTGGAACGGCTCTATCTGAGCCCGCGCGCGGTGTTCGACGGGCAAGCGGCGATCCGCGGCGGCGTGCCCATTTGCTGCCCCCAGTTCAACCAGCGCGGCATGCTGCCCAAGCATGGATTCATGCGCAATCTGCCTTGGGAAAACCGGGGCATCGACGCCACAACCGGCGAACTGGTCTTGCGGCTGCGCGACAGCGAAGCCACGCGCAAGCTCTGGCCGCACGCTTTCGAGGCGCGCCTGCAGATCGGCATGGCTGCGGGCCGGCTGCGCACCGCGCTGACCCTGCTCAACACCGGCCACGGGCCGTTCAGCTTCGCCGCGGCGTTGCACACCTATCTGCGCGTCGACGATATTGCACACGTGCGCCTTGAAGGGCTGCAGGGTGCCAACCGCTGGGATTCGCTGCGCGACGACCGCCACGTGGAAACGGCCCCGGCGCTGCATTTCGATGCCGAGTTCGACAGCGTCTATGCCGCTCCCGCGAAGCCACTGCGCCTGGTGCAGCCGAGCGGCACGCTCGAAATTGCGCAAAGTGCCAGCTGCAGCGAAACCGTGGTCTGGAACCCCGGCGCCGTGCTTGGTGCGAAACTCGCCGACATGCCCGAAGATGGCTACAGGCACATGCTGTGCGTCGAGGCTGCGCGCATTGACGAGCAGGTACTGCTCGCGTCCGGCGCCCAATGGCAGGGCTGGCAGCAGCTTCGCGTTCTCTGATTTTTTCCCTTACGACCGACCATGCTTGCAAAACGCATCATTCCCTGTCTCGACGTCACCGGCGGCCGCGTGGTCAAGGGCGTCAACTTTCTCGAGCTGCGCGACGCCGGCGACCCGGTCGAAATTGCGGCGCGCTACAACGCGCAGGGTGCCGACGAGCTCACTTTCCTGGACATCACGGCCACCAGCGACGGCCGCGACCTGATCCTCCCGATCATCGAGGCGGTGGCCTCGCAGGTCTTCATTCCGCTCACGGTGGGAGGCGGCGTGCGCACCGTGGCCGACGTGCGCCGGCTGCTCAATGCGGGCGCCGACAAGACCAGCTTCAACTCGGCCGCCATCGCCGATCCGCAGGTCATCAACGACGCATCGCAGAAATACGGTTCGCAATGCATCGTGGTGGCCATCGATGCCAAGCGCCGCAGCCCCGAAGAAGCCGCCACGCGCGGCGCGGGCTGGGACGTGTACAGCCATGGCGGCCGCAAGAACACCGGCCTCGACGCCGTCGAATGGGCGACCGAGATGGTGCGCCGCGGCGCCGGCGAAATCCTGCTCACGAGCATGGACCGGGACGGCACCAAGAGCGGCTTCGACCTCGAACTCACCCGTGCGGTGAGCGACGCCGTCGACGTGCCGGTGATCGCCTCGGGCGGCGTGGGCAGTCTCGACGACCTCGCCGACGGCATCCAGACCGGCGGCGCCGATGCGGTGCTTGCCGCCAGCATCTTCCACTACGGCGAGCACACGGTCGGCGAGGCGAAAGCCCGCATGGCCGCGCGGGGCATTCCCGTTCGGATGTGATCCGGTTCGAGGCCGCTCCGGGGTGGGACAATACCTGCCATGAATTGGCTTGACGAAGTGAAATGGGACGCGAACGGGCTGGTGCCCGTGATCGCGCAGGAACAGGGCAGCAACGACGTGCTGATGTTCGCCTGGATGAACCGCGAGGCGCTCGAAAAGACCGCCGAACTCGGCCGCGCCGTGTATTTCAGCCGCTCGCGCAACAGACTCTGGTTCAAGGGCGAGGAATCGGGCCACGTGCAGACCGTGCACGAGATCCGCCTCGACTGCGACAACGACGTCGTGCTGCTCAAGGTCACCCAGCTCGGCCACGAGCCCGGCATTGCCTGCCACACCGGCCGCCACAGCTGCTTCTTCAGCAAGTACGAGAACGGCCGATGGACTGTGGTCGAGCCGGTCTTGAAAGACCCGGAGTCGATCTACAAATGACGGCCACAGTGAACACCTCGGACGCCCTCGCACGCCTTGCGGCGGTCATCGAAAGCCGCCTGCCCGCGCGCGGCGGCGACCCCGAGAAGAGCTACGTGGCGCGCCTGCTGCACAAGGGCCCCGACGCCTTTCTCAAGAAGATCGGCGAGGAAGCTACCGAGGTGGTCATGGCCGCCAAGGATGCCGACCACGGCGGCGACCGCACGAAAATAGTGAACGAAGTGGCCGACCTGTGGTTCCACACCATGGTCGCGCTGGCGTACTACGGTTTCTCGCCCGGCGAGGTGATTGCGGAGCTCGAGCGCCGCGAGGGCACCAGCGGCATCGAGGAAAAAGCCCTGCGCAAGGCGCAGGCCCGCGAAGCATCCAACGATTGAAAGGACATCCCATGGCCAACGACATCGTGAATGTGGAACCCGACGACTCGCTCAAGACCTGGGGCTGGGTCAGCTATATCCTGCACCTGATCGTGGCCATTGGCGCCGTCCTGCCTGGAGCGCAGGCCTCGGTGGCCCTGCTGCTGGTCGCGCTGGTGGTCGATTTCGTCAAGCGCGACGACGCGGCCGGCACCTGGCAGGCCACGCATTTCAGCTGGCGCATCCGCTCGGTGCTGTGGGCGGGCCTGCTGTACATCGTGACCTCGTGGCTCTGGTTGCTCTTTCTCGTGCCGGGCTGGATTGCCTGGAGCCTGATTTCGCTGTGGTTTCTCTACCGGATCGTGAAAGGCATGATCCGCATGAACGACAGCCGTCCCATGGAACCCAAAGATGTCATCTGATCCGAACTGCGTCTTCTGCAAAATCATCGAAGGCAAGATTCCTTCGCGCAAGGTCTACGAGGACGACGAGCTGTTCGGTTTTCACGACATCGCCCCCTGGGCGCCGGTGCATTTCATGCTGGTGCCCAAGCGGCACATCGCCTCGATGGCGCAACTCACCCCCGATGACGCCGCGCTGATGGGCAGGATCATGACGCTGGCCCCCAAGCTTGCGCTGGAGCAGGGCTGCAGGCCCTATCCGGAGGGCGGATACCGGGTGCTCGTCAACACCGGCACGGAGGGTGGACAGGAGGTCCACCATCTCCATGTCCACGTCATGGGCGGCCCCCGTCCATGGCTGCGCGGCTGAATCCCATTAATCCGAACTGTCACATACAGCCAGACTAAAATCGGACATATTCTTAGGAGTCTTCCATGGGTTCTTTTTCTATCTGGCACTGGCTGATCGTGCTGCTCGTCGTGGTCATGATCTTCGGCACCAAGAAGCTGCGGAACATGGGTTCCGACCTTGGTGGCGCCGTCAAGGGCTTCAAGGACGGCATGAAGGACGGCAGCACCACCGATGCACCCGCCGCTTCGTCGGCTCCCGCAGCGCAAGTGACCGGCCAGCCGGCCAGCAGCGACAAGTCCGCGATCGACGTCGAAGCGCGTCAGAAGTCCTGAGCGCGGGTCATAAGTGCTCGACCTCGGCATTGAGAAGCTGGCGCTCATCGGCGTCGTGGCTCTGATCGTCATCGGGCCGGAAAAGCTGCCCCGGGTGGCGCGCACCGTCGGCACCCTGCTGGGCAAGGCGCAGCGCTACGTGAACGACGTCAAGGCTGAAGTCAACCGCTCGATGGAGCTGGACGAACTGCGCAAGATGAAGGGCACGATGGAAGATGCCGCGCGAGACGTCGAGCAGAGCATCCACAGTGGCGCAAGCGAACTCGAGAAGCAGTTCTCCGGCTCGGGCGAAACGCTTTCGGCCCTGGCCGAACCGGAGCCCGCGGTGCCGGAGTACAGGCATCCCCGCAAGAACTGGCGCCTGAAGCAGGGCGCCACGCCGCAGTGGTACAAGGCGCGCAACGGCGTGCGCACCAAGGCGCTTTCGGGTGCCGCGCGCGTCGCCCGCTTCCGTCCCCACAAGATCAACTAGCGGCTTTCCCACCTGCGCGTTCCTCGTGCGCCGCACGCCGGCCGAAGCCACGCTTTTCTCCTGCCTTTTCTCCTTCCAATGGCCGATTCCGACAACAAGAACAAAGACGCAGAAGACGAGCTGGCGGGCACCGAACAACCGTTCGTGCAGCATCTGGTCGAACTGCGCGACCGGTTGCTCTATTGCGTCTACGGCCTGGCGGTCGCGGGCATACTGCTGGCCATCTGGCCCGGCCCGGGCGGGCTGATCGACCTGATCGCGATGCCGATCCGCGCGCACATGCCGCCGGACGCCAAGCTCATCGCCATTGGCGTGTTCTCGCCGTTCTTCGTGCCGCTCAAGGTGCTCATGATGACGGCGGTGCTGCTGGCGCTGCCATGGCTCATGTACCAGGCCTGGATGTTCGTTGCGCCGGGGCTCTACAGCCATGAGAAGCGTTTTGCGCTGCCGCTCATCTTCTTCGGCAGCCTGCTGGCCTATGCGGGCATCGCCTTCGTGCAGTTCTTCGTGCTGGACAAGATGTTCAGCTTCATCCAGAAGTTCACGCCCGCGGCGGTGGCGGCCACGCCCGACATCTCCTCGTATGTCGAAGCCATTCTCTCGCTCTACATCGCGTTCGGCGTCGCCTTCCAGGTGCCCATCGTCGTGATGCTGCTGGTGCGCTTCGAGATGGTCACCATCGAGAAGCTGAAGTCGTTCCGCGGTTACTTCATCGTGGTGGCCTTCGTGGTGGCCGCGGTGCTCACGCCGCCCGACGTGGTGTCGCAGCTCGCGCTGGCGGTGCCGATGTGCCTGCTCTACGAGGTGGGCATCATCGGCGCACGCTATTTCGCCGGCAGCAAGAAATCATCCGAAGAGGAAGAAGAAAGCGCCGATTCGTCGGCGTCTTCCTGACTGGTCATTCGGGCTGGTTCGGCACCTGCCGCATCGGGCTCTTGGGCCGCAGGCCCGGCGTCACGTCCAGTTCCATCTTGTCGGTGCCGCGCTGCAGCGCGAAGCGCGCGCTGCTGCCGGGCTTGAGGCCGGCCACGGCGGTCAGCAGGGCCTGCACGTTGTCGGTCTTCTTTTCGCCGACCGAGGTGATCACGTCGCCCGGGCGGATGCCGGCCTTGGCCGCGGGGCCGTTCTGCAGCACGCCGGTGATGATGACGCCGGCATCCGCTTTCACGCCGAAGGTTTCGGCCAGCTCGGGCGAGAGTTCGTTCGGCTCGACGCCGATCCAGCCGCGGCGCACCTGGCCGTCCTTCACGATGCCTTCGAGCACGATCTTCGCCATGGAAACCGGAATCGCGAAGCCGATGCCCATGCTGCCGCCCGAGCGCGAGTAGATGGCGGTGTTGACGCCCTGCAGGTTGCCGTTCACATCGATCAGCGCACCGCCCGAATTGCCGGGATTGATGGCCGCGTCGGTCTGGATGAAGTTCTCGAAGTTGTTGATGCCGAGCTGGTTGCGCCCCAGCGCCGAGACGATGCCGCTGGTGACCGTCTGTCCCACGCCGAAGGGATTGCCGATGGCCAGCACCTGGTCGCCCACCTGGAGTTCGTCGGAATTGCCCAGCACGATCGCGGGCAGCTTGTCCATTTCGATCTTGAGCACGGCAAGGTCGGTGTCCGGATCGGTGCCGATCACCTTGCCACGCGCGTGGCGGCTGTCGTTGAGCGTGACCTCGATTTCGTCCGCGCCTTCGACCACGTGATTGTTGGTCAGGATGTAGCCGTCGGCGCTCACGATCACGCCGCTGCCCAGGCCGACCTGGGGCTGGTCGCCCTGGTCGCCGAAGAAAAAGCGGAACCACGGATCGTTGCTGCGGGGATGGCGCTGCGCGGCCTTGCTGGTGTTGATGCTCACGACCGCCGGCGAGGCCTTCTTGGCCGCCGCGCTCAGGCTGCCGGCCACCGGCACGGACGGGGCGCCAGCCGGGGCCTCGACGATCGACACCACGCCACCCAGGGAAGTGGCGCGGCGGTTGATCCACTCGGGTTTGAGTGTTGCAACAACGAAGTAGGCCGCCAAAAGGACGGTCACGGCTTGGGCAAAGAGCAGCCAGGTGCGTTTCATGAAGCTTTGGATAGAACGGGGAACACACGCCGTCCATGCGGCGCCATGGACCCATTGTCCCTCAACCCCCATCCGCCAGAAACCGCGCGGTCCGGTCGAGAATGACAAAGGTCTCGAGCGCCAATAAGGGATAACCCTTAGCATCGCACAGCGAGCCGACACGGCTCCGAGCTCCGGCCTTCCGCGTCGCCCACCCGGTGGACGCGGCCAGGCGTTTCGCCGGCGCGCCGATTTCCGCTTCCCATCCCGTGCGGCCCGGCGCGTGGCAACGACCTCCCTGCCAGCCATGACTTCTCACGCAATCTCCCCGGACGGCGCACAGCCGGCGCCGGCGCGCACGCTCGGCGCGCGCGACTACAAGACCCTGGCCCTGTCCGCTCTCGGCGGAACGCTGGAGTTCTACGACTTCGTCATCTACGTGTTCTTCGCCACGGTGCTGGGCGCGCTTTTCTTCCCCGCCGACATGCCCGACTGGCTGCGCCAGCTCCAGACTTTCGGCATCTTTGCAGCCGGCTACCTGGCCCGGCCGGTGGGCGGCATCGTCATCGCGCATTTCGGCGACCTGCTCGGGCGCAAGCGCATGTTCACGCTGTCGATCTTCCTGATGGCGGCGCCCACGCTGGTCATCGGCCTCCTGCCCACCTACGCGAGCATCGGCATCGCCGCACCCTTGCTGCTGCTGGCGATGCGCGTGCTGCAGGGCGCGGCGATCGGCGGCGAAATGCCCGGCGCCTGGGTGTTCATCGGCGAGCACGTGCCGGCGCAGCGCTACGGCTTCGGCATCGGCATGCTGACCTCGGGCATCACGGGCGGCATCCTGCTGGGCTCGCTGGTCGCCGTGGCCATCAACCGCCACTATTCGCCGGCGGAGGTGAGCGGCTTTGCCTGGCGCATTCCCTTCGTGCTGGGCGGCGTGTTCGGCCTCGTCTCGGTGTACCTGCGCCGCTTCCTGCACGAGACACCGGTCTTCAAGGAGCTGGCAGACCGCAAGACCGTGGCGCGCGAGCTGCCGCTGCGCACCGTGCTGCGCGAGCACCGCGCCGCCAGCGTCTACGTGGCGCTGCTGACCTGGGTGCTGTCGGCCGCGATCGTCGTGGTGGTGCTGTACACGCCCACCTACCTGCAGAAGGTGCACCACATTCAGCCCGCGCTGGCGCTGGAAGCCAATGCCCTCGCCACGCTGACGCTGACCATCGGCTGCGTGCTGGCCGGCTGGGCCAGCGACCGCATCGGCACGCGCGCCGTGATGCTCATCGGCTGGGGCGGGTTGTTCGCAACGGCCTACCTCTTCTACACGGGCCTGCCCGGCACGCCGGCCACGCTGTTCTGGCACTACGGCCTGGTGGGATTGTTCGTGGGCACCATCGCCACGGTGCCGATTGCGGGCGTGCGCGCGTTTCCGGCGCCGGTGCGCTTCACGGGGCTTTCGTTCGCCTACAACATGTCGTATGCCGTGTTCGGCGGCCTGACGCCCGTGATCCTCACGCTTTGGCTGCCGCACGACACCATGGCGCCGGCGCACTACGTCGCCGTGCTGGCCGGGCTGGGTTTCGTGCTGGCCCTGTGGCCATTGGCGGCGCGCGGCCATGCGATGCGCGACGGCATCGGGAGCGCGACAATGGCGCGATGAGCACCACTCGCCATGAATTGCTGCATGCCTTCGACCTGCTCCTTGCGCCGTCGCGCTTCAAGGACTACGGACCCAATGGCCTGCAGGTCGAGGGCCGCACCGTGGTGCGGAAGATCGTCTCCGGCGTGACGGCGAGCCGCGCGCTCATCGAGGCCGCCATCCATGCCGAGGCCGACGCCATCTTCGTGCACCACGGCCTGTTCTGGCGCGGCCAGGACGGCTGTGTCACCGGCTGGATGAAGCAGCGCCTGAGCCTGCTGCTCGGCGACGACGTCAACCTGTTCGCCTATCACCTGCCGCTCGATGCGCATCCGGAGCTTGGCAACAACGCGCAGCTCGGACTGCAGCTCGGGTTGCTCGCCCATGCCGGATCGGCCGGGCGCTTTGGCGACCAGGAGCTCGGCTTCCTGGGCGCACTCGAAAACGCAGAGAGCTTTCCCAGCGCCAAGGCGCTGGCCGCGCATGCGGAAAAGGTGCTGAAGCGGCCCGTCACTCTCGTGGATACGGCGCACCGTCCCATCAAGAACATTGCGTGGTGCACAGGTGGCGCCCAGGGCTACTTCGAGGCCGCGATCGCTGCCGGCGCCGATGCCTTCATCACCGGCGAGATCTCCGAGCCCCAGGCTCACTATGCCCGCGAGATGGGCGTCGCCTTCCTGGCCTGCGGGCACCATGCCACCGAGCGCTATGGTGCCCAGGCGGTGGCCGCGCACGTGGCGGCCCAGCTCGGGCTGAAGCACGAGTTCATCGACATCGACAATCCGGCATGAGCGGCGCGGCGTCTTCCATCGCCATCACGCTCGGCGACCCGGCGGGCATCGGCCCGGAAATCATCGCCAAGGCCTTCCGCCAGGCGCCCGACGCCACGCGCGGCGCTTTCGTGGCCGGCGACGTGGCCACGATGCGCCGGGCATCGCAGTCGCTGGCGTCCCCGGGGCAACCCGCCTGGCCCGTGGCGCAGATCGAGCACATCGCCGAAGCGGCCGCGGTGCCGCCGGGCTGCATTCCCGTGCTGCAGGTGGTGGCCGCGCCGGCGGAAAACATCGTGCTGGGCCGGATCAGCGCCGAAGCCGGCCGCGTGGCCGGCGACTGCGTGGTCTGGGCTGCCCGCGCCGCATTGCGGGGCGAGATCGCCGCCATCGTCACGGCGCCGCTGCACAAGGAAGCACTGGCCGCGGCCGGGTTTCCCTACCCCGGCCATACCGAGCTGCTGCAGGCCGAGGCCGCCGCGCACGCGGGAGTCGCTGTGGACGACATGCCGGTGCGCATGATGCTGGCCAACGACGAGTTGCGCACCGTGCTGGTGAGCATTCACATGTCGTTGCGCGACGCCATCACGGCCGTGAGCTTCGGCAGCGTGCTGGAGACGCTGCGCATCACCCACCGTGCCTTGCATCGCGTGCTCGGCCGGGTGCCACGCATCGGCGTGGCCGGGCTCAACCCGCATGCGGGCGAGGGCGGCCTGTTCGGTTCCGAAGAGCGCGACATCATTGCGCCGGCCATTGCGGCCGCCCGTGCCGAGGGCATCGACGCCGACGGGCCTCACGCGCCCGACACCATCTTCATGCGCGCGCGCGCCAGGCCCGGGGTGCCGGGGAGCGGCGAGTTCGACGTGGTGATCGCCATGTACCACGACCAGGGCCTGATCCCGGTCAAGTACCTTGGCGTGGAGAAGGGTGTGAACGTGACCTTGGGCCTGCCGCTGGTGCGCACCAGCCCCGACCATGGCACCGCATTCGATATTGCGGGCACCGGCCGGGCCGATGCGTCGAGCCTCGTCGAGGCGCTGCGCATGGCCAGAACGCTGGCGGGCGCCTGAGAAAGGCGCGCGAAGGAGGCTTAAGGGCGCTTCAGGCTGTCGCGGATTTCGCGCAGGAGAGCGATGTCTTCCGGCGGTGCCACCGGTGCCGAGGGAGCATCCGCCTGGGTTTTGCGCAGCCTGTTGATCTGCTTGACCATCATGAAGATGATGAAGGCGAGGATGAAGAAGTTGACCGCGATGGTGATGAAGTTGCCATAGGCCAGCACCGGCACCCCCGCCTTCTTGAGTTCGGCCAGGCTGTTGGCGACGCCCGCCGGCGCGGAGCCCAGCACCACGTACAGATTCGAGAAATCCAGCTTGCCGAACACCAGCCCGACGAGCGGCATGATGATGTCCGCAACGAGGGAGTCGACGATCTTCCCGAACGCCGCACCAATGATCACGCCGACCGCGAGATCGATCACGTTGCCCTTGACGGCAAATTCCTTGAACTCACTGAGGATGCTCATGATTTCAATATGCTCCGGGAGCGCTGGTTGAAGGTGCCGCCAGTATGCCTCCGGAATGTGCTCGATCGGCGGGGATGCACCAATAAGAAAAGCACACTTATTTCACAGCAATGAATAATTTTTGGTTAATTGCCACCGGGTTCGGTGACAGCGGCTTCCTGTTGCCTGCGGCATTGGGAATTGCAGTTTGGCTTGCAGTCGATCGCAGCACGCGCCCGGCGGCGGTGCGCTGGACGCTGCTATTCGGCGGTTGTGGCTTCATCGTGATGCTGTCCAAGCTTCTCTTCATGGGGTGGGGCATTGGCAGTGCCCAATTCGATTTCATCGGTTTCAGCGGGCACACCGCGCTGGCAACCAGCGTCTGGCCGGTCGTTTTCTGGCTGGCGGCCCGGCGCCGCGCACCAATCGTGCGCACGGTGGCTGCGCTATCGGGCTGGGGATGGGGCATTTTTATTGGCGTGTCACGCCTGGCCCTCGAAGTTCACTCCACGGCGGAGGTCGTCACGGGCGCCCTGCTTGGAACAGTTGTAAGCGCAAGCTTCTTGCGGTTGCATTGGCATCAGTCCATGCAGGTGCGAACGCCCCGCTGGCTCGCCTTGGCGCTGGCGCTGCCGCTCCTCTTTTTCATAGTCGGGCGGCCTGCACCCACACAGGACGCGCTGGAGAGCCTCGCGGCCTGGATGGCAGGCATCGAGCGTCCGTTCACCCGCGCCGATCTCCTGCAGAACCGCAGGGCCGTGCACAAACCTGCGAACGGCACACAGTTCCTTACAAAAGAGCAAAGCTTTTCGAGGAGCGACTGACGAGGATGATTTGTGGTCAGGGCACCACAATTGCTCCGCGCGGGCAGTCAATTGATAGTTCACATTTGCAAACTGCAAGACACAGTTGCGAGTGTGCAATCGAAGTCCCATTCCCCAATGAAAAAAGGCCTTCAGCCATTGATCTCTGAGATAACCCCATAACGTCTCAGGTCTATCCGCATATAGACACATTTTTTTCATCTATTAAACGGAAAAGGGTCAATGTGCGGGCAGCGACAATTCGCTCCAGCCCGCCTGTCGACGATGCGCGGGCTTTGCTTTGACAAACCGCGGCAAAAAAGGTCCTGCTCAATATCAACTGGGCTCGGGCCTTGCATATGAATCGCGGCTGCTGAAAACCAATTTGAGCAATGGGGATCAATTTGACACGCTTCGTGTACCCGATGGGGTGGGGTTTTGCCCTAATGGGCGCGTTATTGCTGCAGGGCTGCGCACCGGGCTTCAATTCCGTGGGCGCCTACGAGGCGGACCAGAGCTTGCCGCCGGAGTTCCAGTACCTGCCGGCCGATGGCGCACCGGATGGAGTCATCACCTCCATTTCGCCTGCCCTGATCCGTACCCTGGCCGAGTCGCAGCCGACCGCCGTTTCACCGGATGTGAAGGCGCTTTTCGGTGAATCCCCGGTCTACACCATCGGGCCGGGCGACGTCGTGGGCGTGATCGTCTACGACCATCCGGAGTTGCTGCCCAACGCCGGTGCAGTGATCACGCAGCAGGCGGACCCGACGGGCATCAGCGTCGCGCCAGGCTTCATCGTCGGTGCGGATGGGCAGATCACATTCCCCTACATCGGCCGCGTCAAGCTCCAGGGGCTGACCGAAATCGAGGCCTCCGACCTCATCGCGAAACGTATCGCCACCTACATCAGGGATCCGCAGGTGACGGTGCGCATCCAGTCGTTCAGAAGCCGCCGTGCCTTCGTGGAAGGCGAAGTGCGGACCCCGGGGCTGCAGATCTTCACCGACGTGCCGATGACGCTGGCCGAGGCCCTCAGCCGGGCCGGCGGCATCACCGCCAATGGCGACCGCTCGTTCGTGACGCTCACTCGCGGCGACAAGACCACGCTCATCAACCTGCCCAACCTGCAGGACCTGGGTGCCGATGCCAGCAGGATTCCGCTGCGCAACGGCGACGTGGTCCAGGTGCGGCACCGCGACGAGAGCAAGGTGTTCGTGATGGGCGAAATCGCCCGTCCGTCGGCGCTGCTCATGCACAACGGAAGACTCAGCCTCAACGAAGCGCTGGGCGAGGCAGGCGGCCCCAATCTGACTTCGGCCAACACAGGTCAGATCTACGTCATCCGCAACAACGCGAGAGGCTTGCCGGCCATCTTCCACCTGAATGCCAAGAACCCGGCGGCACTGGGCCTGGCCGAGCGCTTCCCCCTGCAGCCGCGCGACGTCGTCTACATCGACTCGGTGCCACTGGTCACCTGGAACCGCCTGGCCAGCCTGATCCTGCCGGCTGCGCAAGTGATCAACGCCGGCGACGAAGTCTGGAGCCGCCACAGATGAAATCCGTTCTGACAGTCTGCATCGGCAACATCTGCCGCAGCCCGATGGCGGAAGGCATTCTGGCCGCGGGCCTGCCGCACCTTCGCGTGGTGTCCGCCGGAACCGGCGCTCTCGTGGGCAAGCCGGCGGACGCAACGGCGCAGAAGCTCATGCAGGGGCGCGGCATCGACATTTCCGGCCACGTGGCCCAGCAGGTGAACCAGCTGCTGTGCCGGCAGGCGGACCTGATCCTGGTCATGGACATGGCGCAGCGCCGCCATCTCGAGTCGGCCTACCCCTTCGTGCGCGGCAAGGTCTTTCGCATTGCCGAGGCCGCCAAGCAGGACGTGCCTGATCCCTACAAACAGGACGAGGCGGCCTTCGAGCACGCCCTGGCGCTCATCGACGTCGGCGCCAGGACATGGATCGACCGCATTTTGAAAATTACAAAACCTGAGCAGCAACCGACATGAACGCACCCCAGCAAGCCGCCCTGCCGATGCCAGCGCTGGAAGAGGAGAGCGATGGGTTCAAACTCGTCGAGTACCTGGACATCCTGATCGACCATCGGTGGTTCATCTCCATCGTGGTTGCCGTGACCTTGCTGCTTGGCATGGCCTATGCCCTTTTCGGGCAGCCGATGTACGAAACCAACGTGGCCGTGCAGGTCGAGGACTCCGGCAATTCGGCAGGCAGCTTCCTGGGCGATGCGGCGTCGTCGCTGCTGAGCGTGAAAACGCCTGCCGCGGGTGAGATCGAAATCATCAAGTCGCGCGCCATCCTCGGCCAGGCGGTGGAGAACACCAAGCTGTACATCAGCGCGCAGCCCCGCTATGCACCCATTGTGGGCAGCTGGCTTGCGCGGCGCGCCACCGACCTGTCGGATCCGGGCTTCCTGGGTTTTTCCGGCTACGTGACCGGCGCCGAGGCGATCATGGTTCCGCAGTTCGATGTCCCCGCGGATCTCGAAGCGAAACAATTCATGCTGACTCTCGGGCCGGACAACCGCTACGAGTTGCTCGTTCCCAACGTCGAAACCCCGCTCAAGGGCACCGTCGGAACCCCGCTCGTGGCCAGCGTTCCGGGCGGCAGCCTCCGGCTGCTGGTCAGCTCTGTCAGCGCCAAGCCCGGCGCGCAGTTCCAGCTGGCCCGGTATTCCAGGCAATTGGCACTTCTCTCGCTGCAGGACAACCTCAAGGTCGTCGAGAAAGGCAAGCAGTCCGGCGTTCTCGACGTCAGCCTGAAAAGCCCGAACCCGGAAAAGCTGACGCAGTTGCTCAATGAAATCGGGCGGCTCTATGTCCGCCAGAACATCGAACGCAAGGCTGCCGAGGCCGAAAAGACCCTGGGCTTCCTGGACACCGCGCTGCCTCAATTCAAGAAGCAGCTCGAGCAATCCGAAGACCTCTACAACCGCTATCGAAACGAGAACGGCACCGTCAGCCTCGACGACGAGGCCAAGAACGCGCTGGCCCAGACGGTCGACCTGCAATCCAAATTGCTCGAAGCGGAACAGAAACGGCGAGAACTTTCCGCGCGCTTTACCGACAAGCATCCGAACCTCCAGACGCTGGACGCGCAGATTTCAGCGTGGAGAAGCCAGATCTCGGCGGTCGACTCGCGCATCCGGAAAATGCCGCTGCTGCAGCAGAACACCGTCCAGATGCAGCGCGACATCAAGGTCAACACCGACCTCTACGTGTCGCTGCTGAACAGCTCGCTGCAAATGCGGCTGGCCAAGGAAGGCAAGGTCGGCAACGTGCGCCTGCTGGACGACGCCATCCTCCCGGAGGAGCCCGTCTGGCCCAAGCGGCCGCTGATCATCGCCCTGGCCCTGCTGCTGGGGCTGGCAGCCGGCGTCGTGCTCGCCATTGTCAAGAACTCGCTGTTCGGCGGCATTCGCAATCCGAGTGAAATCGAGATGCACACGGGCCTCAACGTGTACAGCAGCATCCCGCTGAGCGCCGCCCAGCGGTTGATCGACAAGAACATCGAGAACAAGGCGCCGGGGATGCACGTTCTTGCCCTCCAGCAATCGGAGGATCCCGCGGTGGAAAGCCTGCGCAGCCTGCGGACCGCGTTGCAGTTCGCCATGCTGGAAGCGCCCAACAACCGCCTGCTTATTTCCGGCGCGACGCCGGGAGTCGGCAAAACCTTTGTCTCGGTCAATTTCGCGGCCATTACCGCTGCGTCAGGAAAGAAGGTGCTGCTGATCGATGCCGACTTGCGCAAGGGCCGGGTCAATCAATTCTTCTCCCTTTCCCGGTCGTCAGGTCTTTCGGAATTGATTGCCGGCACGCTGAGCTTCGAAAAAGCCATTCGCTCGTCGATCCTGCCGAACCTGGACGTCATTACGACCGGGGTGCTGCCGCCCAATCCGGCGGAATTGCTCATGAGCGATTCTTTTTCCCAGATCCTGGAAAAGCTCTCGCCGGATTACGACCTTGTGATTATCGATACGGCGCCAGTGCTGGTGGCGGCGGACACCGCGTCGGTTGCGCCGCTCGCGGGCTCTCTTCTCCTCGTGGCCCGAGCGGAAAAGACGCATCTGGGCGAATTGAACGAAAGCGTCAGAAGGCTGGCGCACGCGGGCTGCTCGGCCAATGGCGTGATTTTGAATGCTATGGACTTATCCAGGCGCCATGCGGGCAGCAGCAGCTACAAATATGGTGGTTACCGTTACACACACTATAAATACAAAAACAACAGGGATACCACCTAGTCTGGTGGATAGTTTCTGAGAAAATTCAGCGAGATTGTGATAATTATCACACGATGCACTAAATAGGTGCTGTCAATCAAATGCTAATAACAAAGGACTAGGGACAAATGTGTCGCTCTTTTGTATTACGTATTGGGATCGCTCGGCCTGCGCATTGATTTTTCTGCGCTGCAACCTTCACGGCTTCCGTGCAAGGCCGTATTGGCCTGACAGCCAAGCCGTCATGTATCACTGAACCCGAAAGGGGCAAGCGTTTGCTTGTAAGACGAAAGGTTCTCCTGCAATGAGAGTTCTTCAGCTGCAAATCTGCTCGCGCTCCAAATGTGAGAACGGAGCATACCTATGACCAATCTCCGTCACGAGGAGTCGATGGCACCCCGAGGCGAGGAAGCGATCGGCGTCATTGCGGACGACCTGGCATGGATCAGGGTCCGTCACCCGGCCATGCTGCGTGCTGGAAAAAGGGCGGTGGACATCGCCGCTGCGCTGTTCTTTTTCTGCGCTTTCGGCTGGCTCTATGTGCTGATAGCCGCCGGTGTCCTCATCACTTCCGGCGCACCCGTCCTGTACTCCCAGCCGCGATTCGGGCGGGGAGGGCGTGTGTTCAAGTTCTACAAGTTCCGCTCGATGCTGCCGAACTCCGCCCAGATTCTCGAGGAGCACCTCAGGAACGATCCCGTGGCGCGCCAGCAGTGGGACGACTATCAAAAGCTCGAAGACGACCCGCGCATCACACGCTTCGGCAAGTTCATCCGCAAGACCAGCCTGGACGAGCTGCCGCAGTTCTGGAATGTGCTCGTGGGCGACATGAGCCTGGTCGGCCCCCGGCCGTGCATGCTCGACCAGAAGATCCTGTACGGGGCGGACTGGTCGTTCTATTGCGCCGTCAGGCCCGGCATTACCGGCCTGTGGCAGGTCAGCGGGCGCAACCAGCTGAGCTACAAGAAACGCGTGGCGCTGGATGTCTCCTACGTCGAGACGCTTTCGGTCGGCCGGGACATCGGCATCTTCATCAGGACCATCTGGGTGGTCGCCGTGGGCCACGGTTCGCGATGAACGACCCGGCTTCGAAGGCAATCGATGTGTGACTCACAGATGAAAAAGATCCTTATCTGCGCCGTGCCCTTCAGCGACAACCTGGGTGACGGGGTCATCGCGGCATCCCTGGCTCATATTGCCGGCCTGAAGTATCCGCAGGCCAGAGTCGAATTTCTGGACATTGCCGGCCGGCTCGGATTCGAGGAAGAAAACCTGCGCGGCGGCGGCGCATTCCGGCTCTTTGCGAAGCTGCCTTCGCTCATCAGGTCGGTGATCGTGTTCCTGTATTGCCTCAAAGGCTATTTTCTCGGCTGGCGAAAGAACTGGAAGGCCGCAGTCGACGACGCGGACCTGATCGTCATTGGCGGCGGCCAGCTGTTTTGCGACGTGGCGCTCAATTTTCCGGCGAAGCTGTTCCTCCTGGGCAGGCTGCTGCGCGGAAAGAAGGTGGTGATCCTGTCGGTCGGCGTGACGGCGAAATGGTCATTTCTGGGGCGCTTTCTCGTCAAGCGATTTCTGGAAAATGCCAGGCCGGCCTTCTACGCCACGCGCGACAAGGAATCGGCCAGCAACCTGCACACGTACTTCCGAATCCCCAGAAGCGATATACAGGTCGTACCCGATCCGGCGCTCATTTGCGCCGATGCTTTCTCGGACGAGCTTTCACCGGAAAAAAGCTGGGACATAGGAATTTGCGTCAGCAGCCTCGACGCGCTGGTCATGAATTCGGAGTACGAAGGCTCCAATTCGACGCAGTCCGCGAAATTCTTTGCCACCTTGGCCGAAGCATTGCGAGCCGAGGGAAAGCGCGTGCTCTATTTCACCAACGGTGCCTCCGAAGACAACAAGGTCCTGGAAGAAATTTCCTCGGCCTCCGACGCGCCGAAATCGATTTTTCTCGTTCCCCGGCATCCGGACGAGCTCGTTGCCTTGATCAGCGCCTGCTCGTGCATCGTGGCCCACCGGCTCCACGCGAATATCGTGGCCTACGGTTTGAACATTCCGTCCATAGGAATGAATTGGGACAAGAAGGTGGAGTCATTCTTCGAACTGACTGGCAGAAAACGCTACCTCTTCGACTTGTCGCCCCGGGTTGAAAAGCTGGGTACCTCGGTGCTGGACCTGCTGGACGACAGGCCGGACCGGAAAGCGCTCGACGCATTGAGAAACCAGGTCGTGGCCGGGATTCATGCATTGATCTGATTGCACCTATGAAGATATTGCACGTTGCCGAAACGCTCAAGGGCGGGCTCGAAACCTATCTTCGGCTGGTTTCGGGCTTTCAGCAGAACTCCCCCGTGATCAGCCAGGCAAAGTTCATATTGCCCGGCCCGGTGGAGTGGCTGAATTCCCAGGACACGCATGTGGTCCCCACGGCCCGGAGTCCTCTTGCCCTCGCGAGCTACGCCGCCGAGATCAAGAAAATCATCCGCTCGGAGCGCCCCACGGTTCTTCACCTGCACAGCTCGATTCCGGGCGGGATCGTTCGCGCCATGGCGCTGCTCGGCCAGGTGCCGGCCGAAACAAAGATCGTCTATTGCTCCCATGGCTGGGCCTTCGATCAGGTCGGTCCTTCATACAAGAAGTCGATCTATCGATGGATCGAATGGCTGCTGTCCCATTGGAGCGACGCGATCATCTGCATCAGCGGCCACGAGTTCCGGATTGCCGAAAAATTCGGCATCAAGCGGTGCAAATGCATTCCGAACGGAATTCAGCTCACCGTCCCGATCCCGGAAGACACCATCGCGCCCAAGGCCGCGGCACGGCCGCGAAGGATCCTGTTCGTGGGGCGGCTCGATCGGCAAAAGGGCATCGACGCCTTGCTCGACGCCTATGCCCGCGTCCAGCCTGGCTTCAAGCTCGTGATCGTGGGGGGCGCCGTCAGAAACGATCTTTCCCTTGCGCGCTCCAGCGAGATCGAATTCGCGGGATGGCTCGAGAAGGACGAACTCGAAGAAGCCTACAGGTCGTGCGATGCGGTCATCGTTCCCTCCCGGTGGGAAGGCTTCGGCCTTGTCGCGGTCGAGGCCATGGCCAGGAGCAAACCGGTTTTTGCATCCGCCGTGGGCGGCCTCGTCGATATCGTTGAAGACAACAGGAACGGACGGTTGTTTTCGCTCGATCGGCTGGACGACGTGCTGCGCGAGATCGATCGGATCTCCGATGAGGAACTGCAGCGGATGGGGCGTGCCGGACGGGAGATTTTCGAAGAGAAATACACCGCCGACCGAATGAACGCCGCCATCCTGGACTTGTACAAGGAGTCGGTACAGTGATGAAGTTTTCATCTTTTTCTTTCATCCCGGGGCGTTTGCTGAACGCTTTCCGGCTGCTGTGCGCTTCGGCGGCGCTTGCGGCCGTCGCCTGCTCGGCGCAGGCCCGCGGCATCGGCGAATTGGGCACGGAATATCCGGTCGCCCTGAGCGTGCAGATCGACCCGGCCACCATCTCGAACGAGGATCTGAACGAGATCAGGGCATCGGGTTTCGAATTCGTGAGATTCGGCGCGCGGCCGCCGCTGAAGAGCGTCAATCCCGCGTCGGTCGACTATTCGAGCCTGATCAAGCGCGTGAAAAACGCCAGGCTCGAAGCGATCGTGACCCTGTTCGGAGGCCGGGAGATCTGGGGCCAGGACCCGGCGGAAGCGGGCGGAGGGCAGCGCGAGAAACTGTTCGCCAAGTTCGCGCTCGAGTTCATGAGCGCGCACGCGTCCGAGGTCGCAGTCTGGGAGCTGTGGAACGAGCCCGACCACAAGACGTTCCTGAACCCGGCGCTTTTTTCGAGCTTTGAAACCGCGACCGCCGAGTTCTGCAGCAGCATCGCGCAAATGAAGACGCCGCCGAAGATCGTCATGGGATTCGGCTTTGCGAAGCTTCCCTTCAGCCCGGGCCAGGTTCCGTCGCAGCTCGAGAATGCCTTCGTGTCGGCAGCCAAGGCCAACTGCCTGACGGACATATCGATCCATCCTTATCGCTCCATTCCCGAAACCGCCATCGCAGACTATGGAAAGCTGCGCGCGAAGCTGGACCAACAGCAGCTCGGAAAGGTCGGAATCGTCGCCTCCGAGTGGGGCTATGCCTCCTACCTGCCCGTTCGGGACCGCAATACCCAGGCTTCGCTGATCCTGCGGGAATACCTGACCAATGTGGCCGCGGGCATCAAGCTGCTGAATCTCTATGCCTGGCAAGACCGGGGAACCTCCGTCATTTCGAGGGAAGACAACTTCGGGCTCAAGTCGAAGGGCGGCGAGAAAAAGGAAGCCTTTTCGAGCCTCACCGAATTCCTCAAGATCGCCAGGAATTCCAGGAAGGTTTCGTACCAGAGCAATGCCGGCCTGAACAAGCTGGTGCTGAGCCGCGGAAATTCCCTGCTGCATGTGGTGTGGACGCAAAGCTCCGAGCAGAACGTGCTGGTTCCCGCGGAGAAGGGAAAGAAATGCACGCGGGTTGACTTCTTCCCGCAAGTGCGCCGCGGAAGCTGCGGCAGCCCTGTCGACGGAGGCTTTGCGGCCAAGGCCACCGACTACCCGGTCCTGCTTTCCATTTCGGATTAGGGTGAACAGGCCCAGGATGGCGTCCCTGTCCGGAATTCGAAAACGCCTCGGAGGTCCGATCTATGCAGTTGCAGACCAATGCATCTATAGCGCGAGCCAGCTGCTGCTGAGCTTCGCGCTGGCACGGGCGTTGTCGCCCTCCGATTTCGGCATTGCCTCGGCGTTCCTGGCGATCGTCAGCTTCCAGTACATCCTGCATACCGCGGTGGTGCACGAGCCGCTGCTGATCAAGCGGTATTACGCGGACCGCTCCGCTGCCTGGTGGAGCTGGGCGCTCGTGCTTGCGGTTTCCATTGCCGGCTTCCTGGCCTGGCAGTTCACGAGTTTTCCCGGCCCGCTGAGCGGGGCCGGCGTGGCCCTGATCGCGGGCTATGAAATATTCTGGATCGCTCGCAGCATCCTGCTCGTGGGGCGCCGCTACCTGGTGCTCTGCGCTTCCGGCGTGCTGATCAGCATCGGATACGTGGCGGTCCTGATTGGCCTGAAGCCTGTCTCATGGACGCAGGCGCTGCTGTGGATTGCCGTCATCCAGCTGCCCTTTGCCGTCCTGGTGGCGATGAGCCTGCGCAATGTGATGGCGCCGCTGCCGGCACCGGCCGATGCCCAGGCCCTGACGCTCGGGGAGGCTGCCAGCTACGGCTGGAAGGCCAGTCTTTCGCAGCTCATGAGCTGGATCATGACGGGAGGCGCCATCCTGCTGCTGGGCTCTTCCGCGGACTCGGTGCAGGGCGGGCTGCTGAAGATCTACATCACCTTCCTGCTGCCCATGCAGTATGTGCTGCTTGCGCTGGGCTACTACATCCTGCCCAGGCTGGCGGCCAGCTGGAAATCCGATCGGCGCAAGGACGCTTTTCGGCTCTTCATCAAGTTCGTCGTCTTCGGTTTCCTGGTGGCCGAGATCGGCGGAATTCTCCTGGGCCTGCTGGGGCCGTACCTGGTGGTCCTGGCCTTCGGCAAGAACTACGGCGGAATGGATTTTTCGCCGTTCTTCTACGCGCCCGCCATCTTCGGCCTGACGATGTGCCTGCGAACGGGTTTCAGGGCCGCCGGCCGGCCCGGTGCTCTTTTGTGGTGCTCGATCTTCGGTGCGCTGGTGTTCGCCGCTTCCATGCTGGCGGCCAGGACGCCGATTTCCTACATCCAGACCATCAACGCCATGACGCTGGGCTTTGCCTGCATGGCAGCCGTGATGATGGCCTGGCTGTTCTTCATCATGCGCGCGGCCGGCTCGGATCAGGCCGGCTGATCCCTCTTCTTCGAAGGCCCTGCCGCACGGGTGAGCGCGGCAGGGCGCTGGCGGCCGCGCCGCGTCAGCGCGGCCGTTCGAAATTCAGGATGTTGTCGCCCGCGCCCGGCGTGCCGCTGTCCGGCGGTGCGAACTTGTAGGCGCTCGGGTCGCGGGCCGACGTCATCTCGTAGAGCGGGTGGATCCGGCCGAGCCGCGCACCGCCGTCGCGCACCAGCGGTGCCCAGGCGAAGTTGGCGGTGAACTTGTTTGAACGTGGCAGCAGCGCGTCGAAGGGCACGGAAAGGTAGATGCCCTTGTCGAAGCTGCCTTCGCCGAACTGCCTGGCCGAAACATTGGTCTTGGTGGCATAGGCGCCAAGCACCACGCCGTTGTCGAAGCGGCGGCTGATGTCGATGGTGACGCCGCGGTCGCCCGCCAGGTACTGGCCCGCGCTGATCTTCGCCAGCACGCCGTGCCAGCCGGTGTCCCAGTAGAGCGTGGCGTGGCCGGTGTTCACCTTGTAGTCGCGCAGGCCGAAGTCCTGTTCGAAGTCGCGCTGGCGCACGTGGTTGAAGTCGACGCCGAAGGCGATCCGGCTGCGCCATGGCCGGTAGAGCCATTCCGCGCCGACGCCCGCATACATGGTTTCCAGGGCACCGCCGTACACGCTGAAGTACTGGTTGTCGGAGAGCCTGCCGACGTGCGTCAGCTGAAGCACCGGCATGGTCAGGCGCCTGGAGGTGACGTACTCGCGCTGGAGGGTTCGCACGCGAGGCAGGTTGCTGCCCGCCGTGTAGGTGAACTTGTCGAAGTTGTCGACCATGCGCAGGTTCAGCGCGCCGTTGACCCAGGTGCTGGGCGTGAAGCGGTATTCCGCCACCGCCTGCACGCCGATCTGGTACAGCAGGAATGCGTTGGGCCCGCCGAGGATCTGGCCGAGGCTGGGCGTGAGGCCGATGCTGAACTTGTCGCTGCGGCGCTCCCACGGGCCAAGGGCCTTGCTGTCGGCCGTGGCGGAAGAGGCATCTGCGGATGCGGCCGCAGTGTTGGCGCTGCTGCCCGGCGGAACGAAGGTGGCCGGATCGCCCGAGCCCACGGGCGGGGGCGCATAGTCGCGCTGGCTGGCCGCGCGAACCTCGCCGGGCGTCTGCGCCTGGTAGTGCGCCGTCACCCATTCATTGCGGTTGACCACTTGCGCGTGCATCGGCAGGCCCCGCTCCGAGTAGTGGAGCACGAAGTTCTTGATCGAGGCCGGCGCATCGCGATGCAGCACGGCAATGGTCTTCTCGACCCGCACATCCCGGTAGACGGTGGCGCTTTCGGTGATCCACACATGCAGCATCTGGCCTTGGGGTGCGATGCGCTGGATGGTCCAGTCCGTGCGGCTTTCGATGTCGGCCGCGGTGGCCGCCCAGCCCGGCGAGGTGGCCGGCGGGTCCGGCGAAAAGCTCGGCGCCGGCGGGTCTGCCGTCTTGGGCATCTGCATGGTGGCCAAGTTGGTCTGCAGCGTGATGCCCACCATCACCTTGTTGCCGCGTTCGAAGCCGGCCGAGAAAATCACGCCGGGGGAGTAGCGGTACTCCAGGCCGATGTTGAACGGGGAGCGCTGCCGCTGGGGGTTGTTGAGCGGCTCGTTCTTGTAGTCGTTGCCGTCGTATTCGAGCTTGAGCGTCAGCGGGTCCCAGGGCGTGCGCCATTGCACGCCGCCAAAGAGGGCGGCAGGTCCGCGAAAGAGCCGGCCGAAGTTGGCGCCGCCCCAGGTCGTCTCGCTCACGCGGGTCTTGAAGCGGCTGCTCAGCAAGCCGAAGGGGTTGCTGATGTTGCCGCTGCTCCCCAGGTAGCCCCAGCCGATGCCAAGGCTGAAATCCAGGTCGCCATGGCGCTTGCTGGCCACCAGGTACTCGGACGAAAAGAGGCCGGTGCCGCCGATGTCGCGAAAGCCCAGCGCCACCTCGGGCAGGTAGGCCGACTCCTTCCACAGTCGCGCCTTCAGGTCGATGCTCTTGTCCTTGTAGCCCTGGTTGCTGAGGCCGATGCCGTAGATTCGGTTGCTGATGGAGGTGTAGCGGAATCCCGCTTCCAGCCAGTCCAGCGGCTGGAACATGACGTTCAGCCGCGTGTAGGGCGAGACGTGCGTGAGCGAGGTCCGCATGTCGCCCGCCCGGCCCATGCGCGCCGTCGGCGTCTGCAGCAGGCCGGTCTCGCCCCAGTCGTTGCCGCTCGTCTGGAGCGCGCGGTATTGCGGTGCTGCTTCGGGACGCACGGAAATGGCCGTCGATGGCGCCGGCGCGGCAGGTGCCGGCGGTACGTCGGGCAAGGCAGGCATGGCGGGCGGTGCAGCGGGTGCGGCGATGGCGGCGGCCGGTACGGCCGCACCCGCCGAAGGCTGCAGGATCGCGCCGCCTTGCGGCGAAGGTCCTTGCGTGGCCAGAAACTTGATGATGCCCTCGGAGATCGCCTCCAGGTCGCCCATGCCGCGCGGCGCGGCCCAGATCCATGCGCCCGGCGCGGGCTCGTTCGAGGGATGCGCATTCCAGGGCGCCACGCCCACGCGGGCGGTGCGCCCGTCGGGCTGGGCGACCCAGGCCCAGTCGCGCTTGCCCTCGGGGCTGCAGGCGGCGACATAGTCCCACGCCGTGCGGCCGGGTTCATGGGCGACCTGGCAAAGCTGCCCATCGGGCTGCAGGACCGAGAGGGTCTTCAGCGCTGGCGGGGGCGCCACCAGCTGCTGGCCGGCCGTCAGCACCGGGTCTTCTTCGGGATGCGCCTGCAGCCAGCGCGGATCGACGATGCCGAGCGCGACGCGGCCGGTCACCGGCAGGCCCTGCAGCCAAGCCATCAACTGCTTGCGCCGGCCTTGCTCGTCCGGCGGCACGCGCCGGCTGGCGGCATCGAGCCGCAGCAGCAGGCTGTTCTTCAGGAACTGCTGCGCCAGGCGCTCTTGCGGGATGCGCCATGCCAATCCGGGGGAGGCCGTTTCGGCCGGCTGGCGCAGCAGCCAGGCGCTCAGCCGCTCGCCGGGACGGATGTCGGCGTCGTCGGCGGGTGATTTGTTGTCGACGGGGCTGTTGCACGGAGGCTGCGCGCCGGCGGCGCAACTCGCCGCCAGTGCGCAGGCCACCGCCGCGCGAAGAGGCCAGGGATGTCTGCCGAAGCCACGCAGGAGCGAACTGCTCATGTACCAGCGCTCGCCGCTGCGACGGGTGCTGGGGGGGAAGGCGTCCACTGCTCGAAGCTCATACACAGATCATTGGAAATACATTGCTCGGAATAGACGACCCGAGGCGTGCCGCCCGCTTGCGAAACGCCAAAGCGTGCCGGAGGCAGCGAGGCGCTCGCCGGATGCGAAACGCTGCGCTCCTCGTACCAGCGCAGCGACGCGGCAGCCGTGCCGGCCAGGGCGGTCTGCTGCGGTGCAGCAATGGGCGTCCGCACGATCTCGTCGCGAATGCCGAACCGGTAGCCCGGCATCATGTCGCGCTCGCGCTGGTAGGTCTTTGGCGCCGCGCCGTTCGCATCGCCGGTCCACGCGGGCAGGCTGGAAAAGCGCACCTCGCGCCAGTCGGTGCTGAGGCCGGTGGTTCCCACAAGGCGTCCGTCGAGCAGCCTCACGACCTCGCCGTTGCCGCTGTACCAGACCTCGACGGCGCCTTCGGGACGCTGGTCGATGTAGCCGAGCACCAGGAAGACCGTCTGCTCGCCGACGGCGACCCGCAAATAGCGGTAATTCGGGTTGAAAGTGGGCTGGGGCGTCGCGGCGCCGCCGCTATAGATATGCCGCGCCGTGGCCAGCATGGCCGAGGATCCGGAAGAACAGCCGCCAACGCCCAAAAGAAATGCCGACAAAAGGCAGCATTCAATAAGTCGCGTGGCCAGACCAACGCGCGGAGCCTTCGGCGAATGCCCTCCCGCGAAGAGGGCCCGCACGTTTAATTCGTGCCGGTCGTGCCTGTACCCGTGCCCGTGCCGCCGGTGCCGCCCGTGCCACTGCCGCCACCGCTGTTGCCGCCATTGCCGCTGCCAACGGCAGCCGCCAGTCCAACGGCGGCCGCGACGCCACCAGCTTGCTGTGCGGTGATGCGGCCGAATGCGGAATTGGTTGCGCCGGTCGCGCTGGCCGGCTGGGGACCAGGCGTCTGGACCGGCGGGGGCGTTTGTGCCAGGGCCGAGGAAATGCTCAGCGCAGCAATGAAAGTGGCGGAAATCAGGGGGGCGATTCGCATGGCAAATATCCTCTCAATTAGCAGTTAACAGTTGGGACAAGATTAGCAGTTAGCGAAGTGTGCCGCAACTAATTTAGCCCTTGAGACATCTTTTACGCGTGCAAATCCTTGTGTCGAAATGTCTTGTAAATCAGGACTAATTCATTGTTATTAATTGCCTCTTTCGCATGGTCCGGAATGCGCATTCGCGCGGCTCCCGGCCGGCCCCGTTGAATATGCGCGCAACAGCCCGCTACAATCGCCGGTTGACCCTGCTCCAGCGAAGAAGACTTAGAGGATCCCCATGAGTGACATGACCTCCGGCTCCCCCCGGATCGACACAAGCAAGCGGACGTGGTTAATCGCATCCAGCTGTGCCGGCGTAGCGGGAGGCGTGGCCACCGCGATTCCCTTTGTGAGTACGTTCCAGCCCTCCGAGAAGGCCAAGGCCGCGGGCGCTGCCGTCGAAGTGGACATCGCAGGCCTCAAGGTCGGCGAGAAGATCACTGTCGAGTGGCGCGGCAAGCCCGTCTGGATCCTCAAGCGCTCGCCCGAGCAGATTGCCGAGCTTCCCAAGCTCGACGGCCAGCTGGCCGATCCGCTCTCCAAGCGGCACCCCGACGAATTCACCCCCAAGTACGCGCAGAACGAACACCGTTCGATCAAGCCCGAAGTGCTGGTGGTGGTGGGCATCTGCACCCACCTCGGCTGCTCGCCGGTCGACCGCCTGCAGGCCGGCCCGCAGCCTTCGCTGCCGAGCGACTGGGAAGGCGGCTTCCTGTGCCCTTGCCATGGCTCCACGTTCGATCTGGCAGGCCGTGTCTTCAAGAACAAGCCCGCGCCCGACAACCTGCCTGTGCCCCCGCACATGTACCTGTCGGACACCAAGCTCCTGATCGGTGAAGACTCCAAGAAGGCCTGAGGCAGAAGAACAACATGGCTGAATTCCACGAAATTTCCCCCAACGCGCCCGCGGGCGAGAAGCTGCTCAACTGGGTCGACAACCGCTTCCCGCTGAGCAAGCTCTGGAACGACCAGTGGGGCAAGTACTACGCGCCGAAGAACTTCAACTTCTGGTACATCTTCGGCTCGCTCGCGATGCTGGTCCTCGTGATCCAGATCGTGACCGGCATCTTCCTCGTGATGCACTACAAGCCCGACGCGAACCAGGCGTTCGCTTCGGTCGAGTACATCATGCGCGACGTGCCCTGGGGCTGGCTCATCCGCTACATCCACTCGACGGGCGCCTCGGCGTTCTTCATCGTGGTGTACCTGCACATGTTCCGCGGCCTCATGTATGGCAGCTACCGCAAGCCGCGCGAGCTGATCTGGGTCTTCGGCTGCGCGATCTTCCTGTGCCTGATGGCCGAGGCCTTCATGGGCTACCTGCTGCCATGGGGCCAGATGAGCTACTGGGGCGCCCAGGTGATCGTGAACCTGTTCGCGGCCATCCCGTTCATCGGCCCTGACCTGGCGCTGCTGATCCGCGGCGACTACGTGGTGAGCGACGCCACGCTGAACCGCTTCTTCAGCTTCCACGTGATCGCCGTGCCGCTGGTGCTGCTCGGCCTGGTGGTGGCCCACCTGATCGCGCTGCACGAAGTGGGTTCCAACAACCCCGACGGCATCGAGATCAAGGCCAAGCGCGGCCCCGACGGCCATCCGCTGGACGGCATTCCGTCGCATCCGTACTACACGGTGCACGACATCTTCGGCGTGGTGGTGTTCCTCACGATCTTCTCGGCCGTGATCTTCTTCGCGCCGGAAGCGGGCGGGTACTTCCTCGAGTACAACAACTTCATCCCGGCCGATTCACTCAAGACGCCGAACCACATTGCGCCGGTCTGGTACTTCACGCCGTTCTATTCGATGCTGCGTGCAACCACCGACGACATGGTCAACGTGTTCGCGCTGATCATCGCCGCGGCCGCCGTCCTGAACTTCATCAAGGGCAAGTCGAGCACGGCCCTGAAGATCGCACTCGTCGTCGTGGCGGCCGTGGCCATCTTCCTGCTCAAGGCCTTCGACGCCAAGTTCTGGGGCGTGCTCGTGATGGGCGGCTCGGTCATCATCCTGTTCTTCCTGCCATGGCTCGACAAGAGCGAAGTCAAGTCGATCCGCTATCGTCCGGGCTGGCACAAGTATGTCTACGGCGTCTTCGTGTTCTTCTTCCTGATCCTGGGCTACCTGGGCATCCAGGCGCCTGGCGTCTGGGGCAGCCTGGTCATCGGGTCGTTCGCGCTGGACATCGCGCAGACCATTTCCCAGATCGGCACGCTTTTCTACTTCGGTTTCTTCCTGCTCATGCCCTGGTGGAGCAGCAAGGGCGAGTTCAAGCCCGTGCCTGAGCGCGTGACCTTCGCCGCCCATTGAGAAGCCCAAGAGAGCTCGAGAGAAACACGATGAAGAAAAGCATTTCTGGCTGGCTCGCGGTTGTGGGCTTGGCCTTGGGCCTGACCTTTTCCGCCGCCGCATCGGCCGAGTCCGGCGGCATGGCCTGGGACAAGGCGCCCAACAAGACCACCGACGTCGCCTCCCTGCAGAACGGCGCCAAGCTGTTCGTCAACTACTGCCTGAACTGCCACTCCGCGGCGTTCATGCGCTACAACCGGCTGCAGGACATCGGCATCACCGAGCAGCAGATCAAGGACAACCTCCTGTTCGCGACCGACAAGGTCGGCGAAACCATGAAGGCCAACATCGACGCGCGCCAGGCCAAGGAATGGTTCGGCACGACGCCGCCCGACCTGACCCTGGTTGCCCGCTCGCGCGCCGGCCATGGCGGCACGGGTGCGGACTACCTGTACACCTACCTGCGCACCTACTACCGCGACGACACCAAGGCCACCGGCTGGAACAACCTCCTGTTCCCGAGCGTTGCCATGCCCAACCCGCTGTGGGAGCTGCAGGGCGAACGCCGTCCTGTCTACACCAAGGTTTCGCAGCATGGCCACGAGACCGAAGTGTTCAAGGGCTGGGAGCAGGTGACCCCCGGCACCATGACGCCGCTGCAGTTCGACACTGCGGTCGGCGACCTGGTGAGCTACCTGCAATGGATGGCCGAGCCGGCACAGAACACGCGCATCCGCATCGGTGTGTGGGTGCTGCTGTTCCTCGTCATGTCGTTGGTCTTCGTGTGGCGACTGAACGCCTCGTACTGGAAAGACGTCAAGTAGTTCCGTCCACGCCGACCGTGCGCCTGGTGCGTGCGGTCCCACAGAGTGGGTTGCCAACGCGACCCACTCTTTTTGATTTTTAGGAGTCTCTCGCCATGATGGTCTTGTATTCAGGAACGACCTGCCCCTTTTCCCACCGCTGCCGCTTCGTGTTGTTCGAAAAGGGCATGGACTTCGAGATCCGCGACGTCGATCTCTACAACAAGCCCGAAGACATCAGCGTGATGAACCCGTACGGCCAGGTGCCGATCTTGGTCGAGCGCGACCTGATCCTGTACGAGTCGAACATCATCAACGAGTACATCGACGAGCGCTTCCCGCATCCGCAGCTGATGCCCGGCGACCCGGTCGACCGCGCGCGCGTGCGCCTGTTCCTGCTCAACTTCGAGAAGGAACTGTTCGTGCACGTGGCTGCGCTCGAGAACCGCACCGCCAAGGGCAACGAGAAGGCGCTCGAAAAGGCGCGCTCGCACATCCGCGACCGCCTGACGCAGCTCGCACCCGTGTTCCTCAAGAACAAGTACATGCTGGGCGACAATTTCTCGATGCTCGACGTGGCGATTGCGCCGCTGCTCTGGCGCCTCGACTATTACGGCATTGACCTCAGCAAGAACGCGGCTCCGCTTCTGAAGTACGCTGAGCGCATCTTCTCGCGCCCGGCCTACATCGAAGCGCTCACGCCCTCTGAAAAGGTCATGCGCAAGTAAAACTGCGTCAATCGTTCTCCGCTGTCTTTCATGATCAACGCGCTCGAGTCGTCCTCCACCCGCCCGTACCTCATCCGGGCGCTGTACGAATGGTGCACCGACAACGGGTTCACGCCCTATGTCGCGGTGCAGGTCGACGACACCGTCCAGGTGCCGCGCGAGTACGTGAAGAACGGCGAGATCGTGCTGAACATCAGCTTCGACGCGACCAGTTCGCTCAAGCTCGGCAACGATTTCATCGAGTTCAAGGCCCGCTTCGCGGGCAGTGCGCGCGAAATCGTCGTGCCCGTGGGCCGCGTGATTGCGATCTACGCGCGCGAGAACGGGCAGGGCATGGCGTTTCCCGCGCCGGTGCCTGCCGGCAGTGGCGCCGAGGGTGGCGCGCCGTCTCCGACGGCCGGCGCGCCTTCGCCCCAGGGGCCTGCGCGCATGCCGCTGCGCGACGCCTCGCGCGGCACCGAAGGCGATGCCGGCAAGATCGTTCATCTGGTGACGGGCGAAGACGCGGATGAAATGGTCGATGTCGGCGACGACACCGGTTTGCCCGCCGACCCCACCGATGAGCCGCCGCGCCCGCCGGCCGGGGGCGGCAGCCGTCCGTCGCTCAAGCGCGTGAAGTAAGAGCAGTCAACGCACAATGGGCCTCGACGGGCGGCTGGTTTCGCACCGTTAAAATCCCCAGAGAGATCCGTGCCGCTTTAGCTCAGTTGGTAGAGCACCCGCCTTGTAAGCGGAAGGTCGTCAGTTCGATTCCGACAAGCGGCACCATATCGAAAATACCGGAAAGCACACGCGCTGACCGGGCACGAAAGAAGCGGCGATCTGCCCGCTCCTTTCATCCTCGCTGCTGAAGATCAGCAGCGCCCCTTCTTGGCCTGTCCCGGTGGGCAGTGGTATCCACCGCCGCCGCCTGGATGATCGTCGCGATCGGCGTGGCGATGCGGTTCTGCGCGGCGCCAGTTGCCTTCCATCCACCGCCATCCGCCGTCCGCCTGGACCCAGCGGCCCGGCGCATACGCGTAGTCGGGCCGTGCCGCCTGCCAGTAGCCCGAACGCCAGACGTAGGCGCGTTCGTTCCATTGCCAGTGCCCGGCTACCCACACCTGACCGGGCCTCGGCCCCGGCATGGGTTCATAGCGCGGCGCGGGAGGCGCTACCTGGATCAGGCCGGGCACATTGATCTGGACCGAAACCTGCGCCGCGGCGGGCAGGGCCAACGCCACGAATGCGGCTGCGGCCAGGAGAGCTGAGACTTTCATTGGAACCCTTGAACGTGTGTACAGGTCTGCACAACGCAAACCGGGGGGAAAGTGTAATCAGCACATTCCCTTGGGGCGGCCGGCAGAGCAAAACGCGGGCGATGGGCCTCGGCCTGCTGCTTGACCCTCAACGCCGGCGCCGTGAATGCGGGCGGGCTCCTGGTGCTGCACATGTACACCTCGCACATGACGGGCTTCGCGTCGCAGGCTGCGGACGGGCTGGTGCTGGGCAACACCTACCTCGGCTTCGTCTGCGTGGTGCCGCTGCCGGCCGTCTCCATCCCGCCGCTCATGGAGGACGTGCCGCGCTCCAGGCCGCTGCAGAAGCTGCTGGCTGCATTCAGACGGCGCCCACGCTGCCCGTGACCGGCAGCACGATGCCGGTGATGTAGCTGGCGCAGCTCGGCGCGGCCAGGAACACGTAGGCAGGCGAGAGCTCTTCCGGCTGCGCAGGCCTTTGCAGGTCGGTTTTCTTGCCGAAATCCTTGATCTTCCCGGGCGGGCTGTCGGCGGGATTCAAGGGCGTCCACACCGGCCCGGGCGCCACCGCATTCACCCGGATGCCCTTGGGCAGCAGGTTGCTGGCCAGCGATTTGGTGAAGGCGTGGATCGCGCCCTTGGTGGTCGAATAGTCGAGCAGGTGCGCGCTGCCCTCCAGGCCCGTGACCGAGCCGGTATTGATGATCGAGGCGCCTGGGCCCAGGTGCGGAACCGCGGCGCGTGCCATCTGGAAATAGCCGAAGACATTGGTCCTGAGCGTGAGTTCGAAGCGCTCGTCGGTGATGTCCTCGATGGACGCCGCGTGCAGCTGGAAGGCCGCGTTGTTTACGAGGATGTCGAGCTTGCCGAAGGCTTCGAGCGTCTGGTCGACCGCGTCGCGGCAGAACGCCGGATCGCAGACGTCGCCCTTGATGAGGATGCAGCGTGCGCCTTCGGCCTCCACGTGGCGCCGGGTTTCCTCGGCGTCCTCGTCTTCGTCGAGGTAGGCGATGGCGACGTCGGCGCCTTCACGGGCATAGAGCAGCGCCACCGCGCGGCCGATGCCGGAATCGCCGCCGGTCACCAGGGCCGCCATGCCCTCGAGCTTGCCGCTGCCCTTGTAGTCCGGCGCTTCGAAGCGCGGGCGCAGCGCCATCTCGGCCTCGAGCCCTGGCTTGCTCAGGTGCTGCGCCGGCAGGGGATTGACCGGCTGCGAGCGCGGCCCTGCCTGCGCGGGCTGGCTGGACTTCTTGGCGGCGGGCTTGGCACCGTCCTTCGCGTCCTGCGTGCGCTGGACGGTCCGCTGCTTGGCGGCCGTGTGCGCGCTTGCGCGGGACCGGGTGGATGTTGCGGGGGAGGCGGTAGTCGATTTCATGTGCGTGGGCTCCTGCATGTGAAAGACAACCGTAGGGCGCCGTCGCGCGGCCCGCGTAGGAATCCGTCCCGAATGCACGCCCACCGAAGTTGACCCGAGGATTTCCGAGCCGACCTGGGGCGAGCTAGATTTCAGCTCCCTCGACCAGGAAGCGCACCCGGCGCACACCCTGCCATTCGTCGGCATCGAGCCTGAAGGCGAGCTTCACGCGTGCGGGCAGCGGCTCGGTATGGCCGAACCAGATGCCGTCGACCGGCTGCCCCTGGTGCCGCAGCTTGAGCGCCAGGTGCTTCTCGCCCACCAGGCGCTGCGACACCACTTCCACTTCCTCGCTGAAGGTGGGCGGGGCAAAGCCCTGGCCCCACACTTCGCGGTGCAGCGTGTCGACCAGGTCGATGCGCATGTATTCGCGCGCCAGCGGCCCGTCGGTGTCGAGGCGGCGGGTCAGCGTGGCGGCGTCGAGCCACTCGTGCGCCACCTCGGCCAGCGCCTGTTCGAACACGTCGAACTTCTCGCGCGCCACGGTGCAGCCGGCGGCCATCGCATGGCCGCCGAAGCGCAGCAGCACGCCCGGATGGCGCTTGGCCACCAGGTCGAGCGCATCGCGCAGGTGAAAGCCCGGAATCGACCGGCCCGAGCCCTTGAGCTCGTGTTCCTTGCCGGGCGCGCCGCTGGCGGCAAAGACGAAGGTCGGGCGGTGGAAGCGGTCCTTGATGCGCGAGGCGACGATGCCGACCACGCCTTCGTGAAAGTCGGCATCGAACACGCTGATGGCGGCCGGAGGCGCCTCGCTGCCGTCGGCCGTGGCGCCGAACAGCGATTCGGCCAGCAGCAGCGCCTGGTCGCGCATGCCGCCCTCGATGTCGCGCCGCTCGCGGTTGATGCCGTCGAGCATGCGCGCGAGTTCGTCGGCGCGGCCCGCGTCGTCGGTCAGCAGGCATTCGATGCCCAGCGTCATGTCGGCGAGCCGTCCGGCCGCGTTGATGCGCGGGCCGAGCGCGAAGCCGAAGTCGAAGGTGGTGGCCACCGCGGCGTTGCGTCCCGCGGCCTTGAACAGCGCCGCAATGCCGGCCGGCAGCGCGCCGGCGCGGATGCGCCGCAGGCCCTGCGCCACCAGGCGGCGGTTGTTGGCGTCGAGCTTCACCACGTCGGCCACGGTGCCGAGCGCGACCAGCGGGAGCAGCACGTCGAGCTTGGGTTGCGTGGCCGCGGTGAAGACGCCGCGCGCGCGCAGCTCGGAGCGCAGCGCCAGCAGCACGTAGAACATCACGCCGACGCCGGCGATGCTCTTGCTCTCGAAGCCGCAGCCGGGCTGGTTGGGGTTCACCAGCACGTCGGCGGCCGGCAGCTCGGGGCCGGGCAGGTGGTGGTCGGTGACCAGCACCTGCAGGCCGCGCGCCTTGGCCGCGGCCACGCCCTCGACGCTGGCGATGCCGTTGTCGACGGTGATCAGCATGTCGGCGCCGCTGTCGGCCACGCGCTCGGCAATCGGCGGCGTGAGGCCGTAGCCGTCGACCACGCGGTCGGGCACCAGGTAGCTCACGTTCCTTGCGCCGAGCAGGCGCAGGCCCCGCACCGCGACGGCACAGGCGGTGGCGCCGTCGCAGTCGTAGTCGGCCACGATGCACAGGCGCTTGTCGAGCGCCATCGCATCGGCCAGCAGCACCGCGGCCTCGCGCGTGCCGTGCAGGGTGTCGGGCGGCAGCAGGCGCGCCAGGCCGTCGTCGAGCTCGTCCTTGGCCAGCACGCCGCGTGCGGCGAAGAGGCGGGCCAGCAGCGGATGCACGCCGGCCTGCTCGAGCGCCCAGACCGAGCGGGGCGGAATTTCCCTTGCGTAGATCTTCATAGCGCCTCGAGCACGTTGGCGGCGCGCGGCCGGTCGAACAGGCTCCTGGCCCAGCCCACCAGCCCGCGCTGCCGCACCGCGTAGCGCTGTGCCGTACGGTCGCCGCACAGCGTGAGCGTGACGTCGACACCGGCGGTGTAGTCGGCCAGCAGGGTGGCGATGCTGCTCGCGTCCAGCGCCTGCCATGCTTCGGCCCACCCCAGGCCGTCGTCGCGCAGCGCGGCCACGCGCAGCGCGTCGCTCACGGCCGGTGGGACGGTGTCGGCCAAGGGGAGGCCGGCCTCCAGGGCGCCGGTGCCGCTGAGCCAGAAAGAATTGATCGGCGGCACGCCGCGTGCGGCGCGGTCGTCGTTCACGCGCTGGGTGTAGAGCAGCATCTGCATTTCGTTCTGGAGGCGGCGCAGCGGCCGTGCAGCATGGGCCAGCGGCGACCACTGCGAAATCGGGTGGCCCACCGCGCGGTCGATGGAGGCCGTGGCCAGGCCTTCGAAGATGTGCGCGCGCGCGAGCCAGCGGCCGGGCGTGGGAGAAGGGTGCAGCGCAATGCCGTCTTCCTCGAAGAAGGGATGGGCGGCGGCCAGCAGCGCGGCCGATTCGGCGGCATCGATCTCGATCGCGGCCGGGTCGCCCAGCACCACGTCGTCGATGCCCACCTGCCAGTTGCACAGCGAAACCACGCCCCAGCCTTCGCGGTCGCCGGGTTCTGCGATGCCGCTCTGCCTGGCTTCCAGCGCAGCCCAGGGAATGGAGCCATCGGGCGCGGAAATGCCCAGCGCCCTGGCCAGCGCCCGTTCATGGGGCGGCGAACGCGTGCTTTCGTCTTGCGTGTCGGCCTCTGCGAGCGAGAGCCGGGAGAGCAGGGCCTCGAGATTCGGCAGCCGAAGCGTGGGCAGTGCCGCGCGGCAAGCCGGGGAACCGCGGCCGGCAAAGGGGATCAACAAGTGACGTGGGAGAGGTTCGGCCATCTCCCTATTGTCCGGGATGCTAGGATGAAACGCCCCCCGAAGCGCCTTCGGCGCCTCCCCCCCCACTGGGGGGCGCACCCAGCGGCCCGGCAAAGCCGGTTCCGCGGGCGCACCTGGCTGAGCTCAAACTGAAAATATGCGACTTCCTTATGAACTGAAGCTCGGCTGGCGCTACACGCGCGCAGGCCGGGCGACGCGGCGCAACGGCTTCATCTCCTTCATCTCCGGCGTGTCGATGCTCGGCATCGCGTTGGGGGTGGCGGCGCTGATCATTGTGCTCAGCGTGATGAACGGCTTCCAGAAGGAGGTGCGCGACCGCATGCTCGGCGTGGTGTCGCACATCGAGATCCTGTCGCGCGACGGCCAGGCCCTGCCCGACATCGACGCCATCACGGCCGCAGCCCGCAAGAACCCCGAGGTGATCGGCGCGGCGCCCTTCATCGCCACGCAGGCGCTCATTGCGCGCGGCGAGGACATGAAGGGCACGCTGGTGCGCGGCATCGTGCCCAAGCTCGAGCCCGAGGTGACCGACATTGCCACCACGGCACAGAAGGGCACGCTCGACAAGCTGGTGCCGGGCGAATTCGGCATCGTGCTCGGCGGCGAACTGGCGCGCTCGCTGTTCGTGCAGCCGGGCGACCAGGTCACGCTGGTGGCGCCGGGCGGCCAGGTCACGCCGGCTGGCGTGGTGCCGCGGCTCAAGCAGTTCACCGTGGTGGGCACCTTCGATTCGGGCCACTACGAATATGACTCGGCGCTGGCCATGATCCATGCGGAAGACGCCCAGCGCGTGTTCCGGCTCGAAGGCCCGACCGGCATCCGCATCAAGCTCAAGGACCTGAACGAGGCGCGCGAAGTGGCCGACCAGATGGCCGTCACGCTGCCGGGCCAGTTCCTCATCCGCGACTGGACGCGCCAGAACAAGACCTGGTTCGCGGCCGTGCAGGTCGAGAAACGCATGATGTTCATCATCCTCACGCTCATCGTGGCGGTGGCCGCCTTCAACCTGGTGTCCACGCTGGTCATGACGGTGACCGACAAGCGCGCCGACATCGCCATCTTGCGCACGCTGGGCAGTTCGCCGCGCAGCATCATGGGCATCTTCGTGGTGCAGGGGGCGATGGTCGGCGTGATCGGCACGGTGGCCGGGCTGCTGCTGGGGCTGGGCATTGCCTACAACATCGACGTGATCGTGCCGGCGCTCGAGCAGCTCTTCCATGCGAGCTTCCTGCCCAAGGACATCTACCTGATCAGCAAGATGCCGAGCGACCCGCAGCGCAGCGACATCATGCCGATTGCGATCATTTCCCTGGTCCTGGCCTTTCTTGCAACGCTGTATCCCAGCTGGCGCGCGAGCCGCGTCAACCCCGCCGAGGCCCTGCGCTATGAGTGAACGACAAGATACCGCCGCGCCAGGCAATGGCGTGGTGCTGAAGGCGCGCGGCCTCACCAAGCGCTTTCACGAAGGGCGCATCGACCTCACGGTGCTGCACGGCGTCGACCTGGACGTGCGCGCCGGAGAAACGCTGGCCATCGTCGGCGCCTCGGGCTCGGGCAAGAGCACGCTGCTGCACCTGATGGGCGGGCTCGATGCGCCCACGGCCGGCAAGGTCGAGCTGCTCGGCAAGGACATCGCGCATGCCGATGCGGCCGAGCAAGGGCGGCTGCGCAACCGGCACCTGGGCTTCGTCTACCAGTTCCATCACCTGCTGCCCGAATTCAGCGCGCTCGACAACGTGGCGATGCCGCTCAAGATCCGGCGCATGGACTCCGCACAGGCGGCGGCCGCGGCCACGAAGATCCTCGAAAGCGTGGGCCTGGGCGAGCGCCTGCATCACCGGCCGGCCGAGCTCTCGGGCGGCGAACGCCAGCGCGTGGCCATTGCGCGTGCGCTGGTCACGCAGCCGGCCTGCGTGCTGGCCGACGAGCCCACGGGCAACCTCGACCGCAACACGGCCGACACGGTGTTCGCGCTGATGATCGAGCTCGCCCACAAGCACCGCACGGCATTCGTGATGGTCACGCATGACCAGGAGCTCGCGAAGCGCTGCGACCGCGTGCTGCAACTGGTGGCGGGGCGATTGGCGGGCTGAATTGCCGATGCCGCTTGCCACGGCGCATGCAATGTCGCGAAACTGTCTGCCTGTCCGGCAAGATGCCGTGCAATCACAGGAGCGCTTCTGCATCATGGAAACCGACGACGACACCCAGCCCGCAGCCACCGCCGAGCCGCGCAATTCCTACCTGGAAGAGAAAGCCTTCAAGTCGCGCACGCTGCTGATCTTCGGCAGCATCACCGACTCGGTGGCCGCCGACGTGACGCGCAGGCTCATCGCGCTCGATGCCGACAGCCCAGACAAACCCATCGACATCCTGGTGAGCTCGCCCGGCGGCCACCTGGAGTCGGGCGATGCCATTCACGACATCGTGCGCTTCATCTCCGCGCCGGTGAACATGATCGGCACCGGATGGGTGGGCAGCGCCGCCACGCACCTCTACCTGGCGGTGCCGCGCGAGCGGCGCGTGTGCCTGCCGAACACGCGCTTCCTGATCCACCAGCCCAGCGGTGGCGCGGGCGGCCAGGCGACCGACATCGCGATCCAGGCACAGGAAATCATCAAGGCCCGGCAGCGCATCGCGCATGAGATCGCGCGGGAGACCGGCAAGCCCATCGACGTGGTGCTGGCCGACATCGAACGCGACCGCTGGCTCTCGGCCGCCGAGGCGGTCGAGTACGGGCTGGTCTCGCGCATCATCCAGCGCAAGACCGAGCTGCATGCCTGATCAGGCCTTGGGCTTGTAGGCCACCACGTCGATCTCGACCTTGGCGTCGACCATCAGCCGCGCCTCGGTGGTCGAGCGCGCCGGCTTGTTTTCACCGAAGTAGCTCATGTAGATGCGGTTGAAGGCACCAAAGTCGCGCGCGTCCTGCAGCCAGACGGTGCTCTTGCAGACGTCGTCGAGCGTGGCGCCGGCCAGCGCCAGCACCTTTTTCAGGTTCTCCATCACCTGGCGCGTCTGCGCCTCGATGCCGCCCGCCACGATCTCGCCCTCGGCATTCGCAGGCACCTGGCCCGACACATAGATGAAATCGCCGGCGCGCACGGCCGGGGAGAAGGGACGGGCCTGGCGGTCCGAGGCGACGGGCGGGGCGCCGAGGTATTCGAGCGGCATGGGAGAACTCCTGAAGTGAGAAAGAAGAAAAAAGGGGAACTGCAAGTATCGATCCAATCTGAAAATTTGTTTCAGAAAAACCCTCAAACAAGGGTTAACACGGATGATTTGGCATGGATAGTGCTTCAAAGTGCGAGCAGAAGAGAAAATTTCTTTCAAAACCTGCTCGCCCCATGAAGGAGTTCCCCATGTCCCACGCCGGTCTTGTCCAGCGCCTGCCCAAGCTGTCGAAGCGCAGCCTGCTGGGCGCCTCCCTGCTCGCGGTGCTGTGTGCCGCGCTGCCTTCCCAGCCCGCGCACGCCCAGGGGCCGCGCAACTTCGCCACGCTGGCGATGGTGGCCGAACCGCAGACGCTCGACCCGATGGCTTCCACGGCCGACCTGGTCGGAACCATCATGCAGCACGTGTACGAGACGCTCTACACCTTCGACGCCAAGTGGAACGTCGTGCCGATGCTGGCCGAGACCATGCCGAAGATCTCGGCCGACGGCAAGAGCTACGCCATCACCCTGCGCAAGGGCGTGATGCTGCACAACGGGCGCGAACTCAACGCCGACGACGTGGTGGCCAGCCTGCAGCGCTGGATGGACCAGTCGCCGCGCGGCAAGGCCGTGGGCAAGGAAATCGAAAGCCTCAAGGCCAAGGGCGCGCTGGGCGTGGAGGTCGTGCTGAAGGCGCCGTATGCGCCGCTGCTCTCGCAACTCGCGCTGCCCAGCGGCATGGCCGCGATCATGGCGAAGGACTCCATCGCCTCGCCGCTGAAGGAGTTCGTCGGCACCGGCCCCTACAAGTTCAAGGAGCGCCGCCCCGACCAGTTCGTGCTGCTCACGCGCTTCGACAAATACGCGGCGCGCAAGGAGCCCGCGAGCGGCTACGGCGGCAAGCGCGAGGCGGCCATCGAGGAGCTGCGCTTCGTGCCGGTGCCCAATGCCAGCACGCGCGTCGAAGGCGCATTGGCCGGCCAGTACGACTTTGCCGACCTGCTGCCGGTCGAGGCCCTGCCGCGGCTGGAGAAGTCGGGCGGCAAGACCGTGCCGATCATGACGCCTTCATTCGGATTCCCGTATCTCGTGCTCAACACCAAGGAAGGCGTGGCTTCCAACCAGGCCGTGCGCCAGGCCATCCAGTCCGCGCTCGGCGAAGGCGAAATGCTCGCCGCGGGCTTTGGCGACATGCGCTTTTTCGTGGCCGAAGGCAACCACTTTCCCAGGGGCTCGCCGTTCTATTCGACCGCGGGCACCACGCTCTACAACGAGCGCAACGCATCCAAGGCCAAGGAAGCCGCGGCCAAGGCCGGCTACAAGGGCGAGCCGATCCGCGTGCTCACCAGCCGCCAGTACGACTTTCACTACAACATGTCGCTCCTGATGGCCGAGCAGCTCAAGCGCGCCGGCTTCAAGGTCGACCTGAACGTGGTCGACTGGGCCACGCTGGTGCAGCGCCGCAACGACCCGAAGCTGTGGGACATCTACGTGACCCACTCGGGCCAGTTCCCCGAGCCGATGCTCTCGCCGCCGCAGCTGGGCGACGGCGCCCCCGGCTGGTGGGATTCGCCCGCCAAGAAGTCGGCGCTGCAGGCCTTCAATGTCGAGAGCGATCCGGCCAAGCGCGGCGCACTGTGGGGCAAGGTGCAGCAGGTGGTTTATGAAGAAGTGCCGTACATCAACGTCGGCAAGTTCAACGGCCTCTCGGCCAAGAGCCCGGCGCTGGACAACTACCAGCCCGCCACCTGGCCGTTCTTCTGGAACGCAAGGATCAAGTAAACCCCGGGGCGCCACGGAGCCAACCACGCATGTTTCGCTATCTTGCTTCCCGCGCCGCCGGCATGCTCGTCGTGCTCGCCATCGTGGCGGTGCTCGTGTTCGTGCTCACGCGCGCGGCCTCGGGCGACCCGGTCTCGGTGCTGCTGGGCGACCAGGCCACCGCGGCCGACATCGCCCGCGTGCAGAAAGAGTACGGCCTCGACAAGCCGCTGCCCGTGCAGTTCGGCTACTGGCTGCGCGAAGTGCTGCAGGGCAACCTCGGCACCTCGATCTTCCTGCAGCGGCCGGTCACGCAGGCGCTGTGGGAGCGTGCCGAGCCCACCACGCTGCTCGCGCTGATGGCGGTGGCCATCGCGGCGCTGATCGGCGTGCCGTGCGGCATCGTCTCGGCGGTGTTCCGCGGGCGCGTGGTCGACCAGCTCTTCACCGGCGTCGCGATGCTCGGCGCGAGCATTCCGAGCTTCTGGCTCGGCATCGTGCTGATCCAGATCTTTGCCGTGTCCTTCGGCTGGTTTCCTGTCTCTGGCTACGGCGCGCCCGATGCGCCATTCGCCGAACGCCTGCATGCGCTGGTGCTGCCGGCCACGGTGCTGGGCTTGCTGAACTCGGCGCTCATCATCCGCTTCACGCGCGCCTCGATGCTCGACGTGCTCGGCGAAGACTATGTGCGCACCGCGCGCTCCAAGGGCCTGAGCGAAAGCACGGTCGTGCTCAAGCATGCGCTGCGCAATGCGCTGGTGCCCATCGTCACGGTGATCGGCCTCACGGTCGCGCTGATGATCGGCGGCGCCGTCATCACCGAAACCGTGTTCGGCCTGCCGGGCGTCGGCAACCTGGTGGTGAGCGCGGTACTGCGGCGCGACTATCCGGTGATCCAGGGCGCGCTGCTCGTGATTGCCGCGATCTACGTGCTGATCAATTTCTCCATCGACCTGCTCTACGCCGTAGTCGATCCGCGCGTGAAGGTTTGAACACAATGCAAATGCCCCGAATGCTCCGCCAGCTGATGCATCGCCGCATCGTGATGGCTTCCGCGCTGGTGCTGCTGGTCATTGCGGTGCTTGCCATCGGCGCGCCGCTGTTCGCCTCCATCGACCCCAACGACACCGCCGTGCTGCAGCGCCTGAAGGGGCCGAGCGCCGAACACCTGCTGGGCACCGACGAGCTTGGCCGCGACATGTACTCGCGCATCGTGCACGGCGCGCGCTACTCGCTGGCCATTGCGGCGCTCACCGCGCTGGGCGCGGTGGTCGCGGGCACGGTGCTGGGCTTGATGGCTGGCTTCTTCCGCCGTCTCGACACGCCGCTGATGCGCGTGGTCGACGCGATGATGTCCTTCCCCGACATCCTGCTGGCCATTGCGCTGGTGGCCATCCTCGGGCCGTCGCTGATGAACACCGTGCTCGCACTGGTGCTGGTCTATACGCCGCGCGTGGCGCGTGTGGTGCGGGCCTCGACGCTGGTGGTGCGCGAGCTGCTGTTCGTCGAAGCGGTGCGCGCGCTGGGCGTGCGCACCTCGCGCATCCTGTGGCGGCACATCCTGCCGAACCTGATGTCGCCGATCCTCGTGCAGGTGTCCTTCATCTTCGCCTACGCGATCCTGGCCGAGGCGGGGTTGTCGTTCCTCGGCGTGGGCGTGCCGCCCGAGATCCCGACCTGGGGCACCATGGTCGCGGGCAGCCAGCAGTACGCGCACCAGGCCTTCTGGGTGGTGCTGTTCCCGGGGCTCGCGATCATCTTCACCGCGCTCTCGCTGCAGTTGCTGGGCGACGGCGTGCGCGACCTGCTCGACCCCAAATTGAAGAAGACCCTGTGATGACGAACGCCACGACCACCCCGCGTCTCACGGTCAGCAACCTGAGCACCAGCTTTCCCACCGAAGACGGCCTGATCCGTTCGGTGGCCGATGTGAGCTTCTCGATCCAGCCCGGCAGGACGACCGCGCTGGTCGGCGAATCGGGCTCGGGCAAGTCGGTCACCAGCCTCACGCTGATGCGCCTGTTGCCCAAGACCGCGAACGCGCAAGTCAGCGGCCAAGCCTCTTTCGTGACCCGCGAGGGCAAGACGCTCGACCTGCTGCAGATCGGCGAACGCGAGATGCGCAGCCTGCGCGGCAACCAGCTGTCGATGATCTTCCAGGAGCCGATGACCAGCCTGAACCCGGTCTTCACCATCGGCGAGCAGATTGCCGAGAGCGTGCGGCTGCACAAGGGCCTGGACCGCAAGGCAGCCATGGCCCATGCGCTGCGCATGCTGGAGCTGGTCGAGATTCCGGCAGCGGCGCAGCGCATCCACGAATTCCCGCACCAGCTCTCGGGCGGCATGCGCCAGCGCGTGATGATCGCGCTGGCGATGGCCTGCGACCCGACGCTGCTGATTGCCGACGAGCCCACCACCGCGCTCGACGTCACCATCCAGGCGCAGATCCTCGAACTCATGCGCCGGCTGCAGGCCGAGACCGGCATGAGCATTCTCTTCATCACCCACAACCTCGGCGTGGTCGCGCACCACGCGGACGACGTGGTGGTGCTCTACGCGGGGCGCGTGGTCGAGAGCGCGCCCGTGCGGCCGCTGTTCGCGCGGCCCGAGCATCCGTACACGCAGGGCCTGCTGGCCTGCCTGCCGGGCAAGGCGCGCCTGCCGGGGCAGCCCAAGCCCAAGCGGCTGTTCGCGATCCGCGGCCAGGTGTCGAGCCCGCTCTCACCGCCGCCGGGCTGCGCCTTCGAGCCGCGCTGCGACCATGCGCTGGCGGGCTGCAGCGCCGCGATTCCGCCGCTGATCGACATCCGCCAGGACCGCCAGGCGCGCTGCATTCGCGTGCAGCCGGACGCCCAGATCGCGAGGGTCGCATGAGCACCGTGCTGTTCCCGCCTTGCCCGCTCTCCCGCTCGCGGGAGAGGGCTGGGGTGAGGGTGCCCCCCCGCATCCCTCACGAGCACCCTCATCCCCCGCCTTCTCCCGCCAGCGGGAGAAGGAGCCCATACCCGATGCCCACGATGACCACCGTCGCCCCACTCATCGAAGTCCGCGGACTCAAGAAATATTTCGGCGCCGCCGATCGCCCGGTGCGCGCGGTCGACGACGTCTCGTTTGCCATCCAGCCCGGCGAAACGCTGGGCCTGGTCGGCGAATCGGGCTCGGGCAAGAGCACCATCGGCCGCACCGTGCTGCGCCTGGTCGAACGCACCGAGGGCCAGGTGCTCTACCGCGGCGACGACATCGGCGCGCTGTCGGGCGAACGCATGCGCCGGCTGCGCAGCAAGCTGCAGATCATTTTTCAGGACCCGTATGCGAGCCTGAATCCGAAGATGCGCATCAGCGCCATCCTCGGCGAGGCGCTCTCCACGCACGGCCTGCACAAGGGCGCGGCGGCGCGCGACAAGCGCATTGCCGAGCTGCTCGAAACCGTGGGCCTGCGCGCCGAGCATGCGAGCCGCTTTCCGCACGAGTTCTCGGGCGGGCAGCGCCAGCGCATCGGCGTGGCGCGCGCGCTCGCGGTCGAGCCCGAGTTCATCGTGGCCGACGAGCCGCTGTCGGCGCTCGACGTGTCGATCCAGTCGCAGGTCATCAACTTGCTGGCCGACCTGCGCGAGCGGCTCGGCCTCACCATGCTCTTCATCTCGCACGACCTCGACGTGGTCGAGTACCTGTGCGACCGCGTGGTGGTGCTGTACCTCGGCAAGGTGATGGAGGTGGCCACCACCGACGAGCTGTTCGCACGGCCTTCGCATCCCTACACGCAGGCGCTGCTGGCCGCGAGCCCGAAGCCCGATCCCACGCTCGCCACCGAGCGCATCGCGCTCAAGGGCGACATCCCGAGCCCGATCTCGCCGCCTTCGGGCTGCGTGTTCCGCACCCGCTGTCCGCACGCCATCGAGGCCTGCGCGCAGACTGTGCCGCCGCTCGACGAAATATCTACTGGACACTACAGCGCCTGCATCCGAAAAGAGTTGCTCTCCAACATTGCCGCATGACCATGACCGACACCACCGCCACCGCTGACAAGGACTTCAACGACCCGCTGCTGGGCACCAGCTTCAAGGGCTACCCCCGCACCCAGCCGCCGCGCCGCCGCAGCGAAGTCGGCGCCGCGGGATGGAACGTGCTGGCAGGCGACCTGCCGCTGCCGCTGGCCGTGCTCAAGCGCGAGGCGCTCGAGCACAACCTGGCCTGGATGCAGTCGCGCGTGCGCGAGTGGGGCATCGACCTGGCGCCGCACGGCAAGACCACCATGTCGCCGCAGCTCTTCCAGCGCCAGCTCGATGCCGGCGCCTGGGGGCTGACCTTCGCCACCGTCACACAGCTTGGCGTGGGCGTGGCGGCCGGCGCGCGCCGCACGCTGATCGCCAACCAGGTGGTGAGCGACGAAGACCTGGCCGGCATCCAGCTGCTGCTGCAGGCGCACGCGGATCTGCGCGTGGTGTTCCTGGTCGATTCGCTGGCGCAGCTCGCATTGATCGAGGACTGGTCGAAGCGCCATCCCGAGAGCGTGCCCTTCGAGGTGATGCTGGAGATCGGCGTCGAGGGCGCGCGTACCGGCTGCCGCACGCATGAGGAAGCCGTGGCGCTTGCCACGCGGCTGCGTGCCAGCGATGCGGTCAAGCTCGTCGGCATCGAAACCTACGAAGGGCAGGGCGCCACGGGTTCCAGCGAGCCCGACACGGCCTACGCCAACACGCTGATGGACCGCGTGGAAGCCATCGCGCGCCATTGCGACACGCAGCAGCTGTTCGAAACCGACGAGGTGCTGGTTTCGGCCGGCGGCTCGGCCATCTTCGATCTCGTGGCCGGGCGCCTGAAGCCCGCGCTGGGTTCGCCGGTGCGCGGCTTGCTGCGCTCGGGCTGCTACGTGACGCACGACCACGGCTTCTACAAGCGCATGGTGAGTGCGGTGGACGAGCGCCTGGGCTGCGGTTGCGGCGAGAGCCTGCGCCCTGCGATGGAAGTGTGGGCCACGGTGCAGTCGCGGCCCGAGCCGGGCCTGGCCATTCTTGCCGTGGGCAAGCGCGACATCTCCTTCGACCTTTCGATGCCGGTGCCGATCGCGCGCGCCGCACGCGGCATGCTCGAAGCGCAAGCCGTGCCCGCCGGCTGGAAGATCACCGCGCTCAACGACCAGCACGCCTACCTGCGCTGGGACGCCGCCGAAGAAGTGCAGGCTCCCGTGGTCGGCGACCGCGTCGGCCTCGGCATCTCGCACCCCTGCACCACCTTCGACAAATGGCACTGGATGCCGGTGGTCGAAGAGAACTACCGCGTGAGCGACGCCGTCGCCATGCATTTCTGAACCCGCTGCGATGACCCCCTCCCTGCTTCAGAAGATCGCGCAGATCCGCAGCAGCGCGCCCGCCACGCGGCGCGCGATTCTCGACCTGATCCTCGAAGACCCCGACCGCGCGCTCGAAGAGAGTTTCGAGCAGCTGGCCGAGCGCTCGCGCAGCTCTGTGCCCACCATCATGCGCACCTGCCGCGACCTCGGCTTTGCGGGCTTGCGCGAATTCAAGCTCGCGCTCGCGCAGGAGCTGGCGCTCGGCGGCTCGCCGCTGCACCGGCGCGTGAACATCGAGGATGCAGCCGACGAAGTCGTCAGCAAGATCGCGCGCAGCGCAGCAGCCTCGGTGTCGGGCGTGCGCGGGCAGCTCGACATGCAGGTGCTGGAAGGGGCGGTGGCCGCCATCGCGGCCGCGCCGCACGTCGACCTGTACGGCGCGGGCGCCACGTCGTGGTTCATGGCCAACGATCTGCAGGCACGCCTCTTCAGGCTCGGCCTCTCGGCCAATGCCTGGGCCGACTACCACCTGCAACAGGTGGCGGGTGCGGCGCAGCGTCCGGGCGGCGTGGTCATTGCCATCTCGCACGTGGGCGGCATGCCTTCGCTGCTCGATGCGGTGGACATCGCGCGCGGACAGGGCGCCAAGGTGGTCGCGCTCACGCGGCCCGGCACGGCCCTGGCGGCCAAGGCCGACTTCCTGCTGGGCCTCTCGGTACCCGACGATGCCGTGATGCACGTGGGCATCGATGCCTACCTGACACACCTCACCGCCATCGAGATCCTCACGGTGCTGGTGGCGCAACGCCGCGGCGAGCCCGCAGTGCAGCGCCTGCAGCGCGCACGCGAGGCCTTCCAGCGCCACGGCATCGACGCCACCACGCATCCGCTGCAAAGCTGGGACGGCGGCGGCATCAACACCGGAGGCCGCGCATCGTGAGCGATCGATCGAGAGCCATATTGCTCGAGGCCGGACTGGTGGTCGACGGCTCGGGCGGTCCTTCGTGGCCCGGGGACGTGCTGCTGCAGGGCGACCGCATCCTCGCGCTCGGAGAAGGCCTGCGCGAGCGGCTTCCCGAAGGCCTTGCGCTCGCCGGCATCGAGATCGTCGACTGCCGCACGAAGGTGATTGCACCCGGCTTCATCGATGCGCACACGCACGACGATGCCATCGTGCTGCGCGACCCGCTGTGCCTGCCGAAGGTGTCGCAGGGCATCACCACCGTGGTGACGGGAAACTGCGGGATTTCGCTCGCGCCGTACCGCACGCCGCAGTCCAAGCCGCCGCTCACGCTGCTGGGCAGCGAATCGTTCAAGCACGCGACCATGGCCGAGTACCGCGCGGCCGTCGATGCGGCGCAGCCCGCGCTCAACGTGGCGGCACTGGTGGGCCACACCACCTTGCGCTTCGCGGCCATGGAAGCGCTCGACCGGGCCGCGAGCGGCGACGAGTTGGCGCGCATGGAGGCGCTGCTCGAGGGCTGCATGGCCGAAGGCGCACATGGGCTGTCTTCGGGGCTGTTCTACGAAGAAGCGTTTGCTGCACCGGCCGAAGAAGTGACCGCGCTCGCGCGCGTCGTGGCAAGGCATGGCGGCGTCTACGCGACGCATCTGCGCAGCGAGATGCAGCAGATCATCGAGGCGCTGCACGAAGCGGGCGACACCGCTTTCAGCGCCGGCGTGCCGCTGGTCATCTCGCACCACAAGTGCGCAGGCCCCGCCAACTGGGGCCGCACGAAAGAGACGCTGCCGTTGATCGAAGCGCTCGCGCAGCGGCAGAAGATCTCGATGGACGTGTACCCTTACGTGGCCGGTTCCACCGTGCTGCGCGAAGACCTGGTCGACGGCGTCATCGACGTGCTGCTGACCTGGTCCGACCCGCACCCCGAGATGACCGGCCGCCTGATCTCCGACATCGCGCGCGAGTGGGGCACCACCGAGCAGGAGGCCTGCCTGCGGCTGAAACCCGGCGGTGCCTGCTACTTCCAGATGCAGGAAGAAGACGTGGAGCGCGTCATCGCGCACCCGCTCACCATGATCGGCAGCGACGGCCTGCCGCACGACCGCCATCCGCATCCGCGCCTGTGGGGCGCGTTCCCGCGCGTGTTCGCGCGCTACTGGCGCGAGCGCCGCCTGTTCACGCTCGAGCAGGCCGTGCACAAGATGAGCGGCATGACCGCACGCAACCTGCGCATTGCCGACCGCGGCCTGCTGCGCACGGGCGCCATGGCCGACGTGGTGGTGTTCGACCCCGAGACCATCGCCGACACTGCCACCTACGACAAGCCGCACGGCGTGAGCCTGGGGGTGGAGCGGGTGTTCGTGAACGGTGTGCTGGCGTATCGCGGCGGCGCTGAAGCGAAGGTGCTCGCGCGCGCGGGGCGGATGCTGACTCGCGGTGGTTAGGCTGAACACCATGCGTTCGGGTCGCTTGTGTTCAGGGCGCGTGCGCAGGCCACCGGGTACTCCCCTCCGCGAATGTCCCCCGCCTTCGGCTCCTCCTAGATTTCGCTGCGGGGAGTACCCGATGCCCCGTGCACAGGGGCGCGGCTGTTGATCCTGCGATGAACGACCGCTGCGCATAACGCTCACGTCGATGGGGTGCCTTGCGCAGCGAAATCAAGGAGGAGGCCGAAGGCCGGGGGACATTCGCTTCGCCGCGTACCCCGTCGGCGGGAGCGCGCCCTGAACAGAGCCGCACCCCACCCCCGAACGACGCGGACCTGGAGAAGTTTCTGGGGACCGCTTAAATCGGATGGTGCCGCGGCGTCGTCCGGACTGTCCTCCAGCGCAGCTCGGTGAAGGCTTCGACACCCGCCCTGCCACCGAATCGCCCATAGCCCGATGACTTGACGCCGCCGAAGGGCATCTGCGCCTCGTCGTGCACTGGCCGCACACCGCGCACTGCTTGCAGAGTTGCCATGAATGCTTAAGCAGCGGTTGTGTCGAAGCGGGCATCAAACTTAAATCTTCCTGGTTAACGAGCTTCGCGGCGGGCGGTGCCTGTTCAAAAAAAAGATGCCGCAAGGCTCGCGCAGCCTCGAGAGCGACGCTTCCCGCTGGTATCTTCGTGCGCGCAATTCAGCTTCATGCCACCACGCCCGTTGTCGACGCATTGGGTGCTTCACATGCCCCTTCGTCACTACCGAATCTTTCCGCGCTACGCGTTCTACTGTGTGCTGGCCGGCCTTGCCGCGATCTATGTCTTCTGCGCCATGGTGCTGGTGCCGGCAAAGATCTACATCCTTCCCTACCTCATCACACCGGACTTCGTTCGCTACAAGGGCGCCTTCTTCGTGCTGGTGCTGGCGATCCCGGCCGCAATCTACCTGATCGGCTGGAAGGGGAACGACTTCTTCGCGTGGTTGCGAACCCCGCAGGTGCTGATCCTGGGCGCGCACGGCCTGCAGCTCGGTGCGACGACCGTCGCCTTCGCCGACGTGACGCGGCTGCGCCATCGCCACAACCGCAACCACCTGCTGCTCACCACCCGCGACGGAAAGACGCTGCGGCTGCGGCTCGACCTGTGGGACGACGCGCATGCGCTGGTCGCCGAAGTGGAAGAGGCCGTGGGCGAGGTGCTGCGGCACGACGTCGAGCGACGCCTGCATGCCGGCGACACCGTGCCCTTCGGTGCGCTGGCGCTGAGTGCGGACGGCCTGGTGCACAAGGGCCAGCTCATCGCGTGGTCGAGCATCGACACGATCCGCACCCAGTCCGACGCCGAAGCCATGGACGTCGACGAGCACCTGGTGATCGTCGCCAACGGCAGGACCCGCAAGATCGATCGCTCGAAGATCGACAACGAACCGGTGCTGATGGTGTGCCTCATGCAGCGCCTTCCGTCGGCCTGAGCCTTCTCTTTTTTCCTTCATCTCCAATACACAGCGATACAGCGACTCAAAAAAATGGAAATCTACAGCTCCGCCAGCCAGCAGGAAAAAACCCGCCAGGACCGCCCCGTCTTCTACTCCCGTACGCGACTGATCGCCGGTACCACCCTCTGGGTTGTGGTGGCGGTCGTGCTGACCGTGCTCTGCATCCGCGCGCAGGACAAGAACATCGGCATCCTCATTGCGGCGGGCTTCGGTCTGCTGGCCGCGTGGCTGGCCGTCAAGTGCATCCGCACGCTGGCCAACATCGGGACGCCCGCGTTCGTCATCGGCCACCAGGGCCTGACCTTCGAGAACGGCCTGCTGCTTCCATGGCACAACATCGTCGAAAACACCTGGGTCAACCAGGACTACATGGGCATTCCCATCGGCAAGCAGATCCAGATCAAGACCGACCTGCCCAAGCCGAAGGCCCGCGTGCTGCGCCGCGCGACCGCACTGGAGATTTCGGGCGATGAGTACCTCGCCCTGTGCGACGCCTATGCGGCGTAAGAGGCAACCGGGCGTCTGAGCCCCCGGCCGCGCAAGACCCGGCGCCTGCTGGTAGGCTGGCGGGCCTCCATCCTCAGGACTCGCCTTCGCGAGTCCCCTGCGCATGAATGCCTCTCACCGCCGGCCGGTTCCGTTGAACAAGGCCTACCGTCTCCTGAACCACGGACCCACCGTCCTCGTGAGCGCCGCGCACGACGGCCAGCGCAACATCATGGCTGCGGCCTGGGCGATGCCGCTGGACTTCGATCCGCCCAAGGTGGCGGTCGTGCTCGACAAGAGCACCTGGACGCGCGTGCTGCTCGAAGGCGCGGGCACCTTCGCGCTGCAGGTGCCCACGCGCGCGCAGCTCGACCTGACCGATGCGCTGGGCAACAGTTCGGGCCGAGAGATCGCGGAACGCGATGGGCACGACAAGTTCGCGGCCTATGGCCTCCAGACCTTCGCCGGTGTCGCAACCGACGCGCCGCTGCTGGAAGACTGCGCGGCCTGGCTCGAATGCCGCCTCTTGCCCGAGCCGCCGATCCAGCAGCGCTACGACCTGTTCCTGGGCGAGGTGATCGCGGCGCAGGCCGATGCGCGCGTGTTCGCCGAGGGGCGCTGGCACTTCGAGGGCCACGACGAACTGCGCACGCTGCACCATGTGGCGGGCGGGCATTTCATCGTCGATGGCGAGGCGGTCGATGCGCGGCCGCTGGCGCCCGTGCGCCCCCGGCTGTCTCCCGGGTGACCGGTTCCCCGGGGTCAGGGAACGGGCCCGCGCTTCGAGGGCGCCACGCGCATGCGCCATGGAGAAGCGGCGTCTACGCAGGGGCCAGTTCGCCGATCCGCAAGAGCCGCGACAGCGGCGCGATGTCGACCTCGCCGAGGCGCGTCATCACGGGAAATACCAGGTCCCTCAGGGCGGCATACTCGCGCAGCCGCGCGACGCCATGCGGGTCGCTCGGCAATATGCCGGCGGACGGATGGCACATCAGCACGTCACCGCTGCGGCTGGCGGCGATCCATGCGGACAGGCGCCGCCGGTAGTCGGGCGCGCTGCCCGCAAAGTCGTAGACGCCGAGCAGGCCGCGGCTCACCGGTATGCCGTGTTGCCGCGCCCGCGCGCGCAGGCTTGCGCCGCCCAGCGCGTGGATGACGCCGGCCTTGAAGCCGCCGGTCGCACCGCCCGGGATCGGCGCGGTGCAGCGCAGCCACGGGCGCGGCACCGGGTAGCGCCGTGCGATTTCCTCGACCAGCAGGTCCCGCACCACCGGCAACTGGTGCACGTGCCGGTGCCCGTCGACGAAGGCGGGCGCGCGTCCCATGGCGCCCTCGAAGCGGTCCAGCTGGTCGCGGATGTCCGAGCGCAGCGCGTCGGCGTCGACGCCTCGCATGCAGGTCCTCGCGATCAGGCCCGCCAGGCCGGGTTCGGCGCCATCGGCGATCGCGGGCCGCGTGAGGTCCAGATGCAGGCCCACGTCCAGCCGGGCTGCATCGATGCGTCTCAGTGTGCACGCGCCGTCGAGCCAGGCGCTGCGGTGCACCATGCCGCTGGTGGCGGAGATATTGCCCTGCTCGGCGAGATCGAAGACGGCCGAGTTGATGCCGATGCTCATGCCGAAATCGTCCGCGCAGACGCAGAGATGGCGCGAAGCCGGAGGCGGCTGCACTCCGATCGTCTCAGTCATTGCCATCCGTTCCCTTTCCCGTCGTTGCTTGCGCGGCGGGCGCGGGTGCCCCGGGCGACAGGTCCAGGCAATGCGGATCGCGCGCTGCGCTGCCGGCGAATCGCCACACCGCGATGCGCTCGTTGAACGCGACCAGCTGCGCGCGGCCCAGCCATGGGTTCGCGAGCTGCGCGTTGTTGGGCCCCACCAGCCAGCTCGTGCGCGGGCTGCAGAGCGTAGTCGCCAATTGCGTCCGCTCGATGAGCGTGGCGGCCGCGCGCGCGGGGTCGAAGCGGGCCGCGTCCAACAGTTCCTTGCGCCAGTTGTCGCGGCCTTCGTCGCCGGCCGCCTTCCAGCCGCCCGAGACGAGCACCGGGTTGCGCAGCCGCCAGTAGAACGGCAGTTCGTACGTGTAGCTGTCCAGCATCGCGACCTGGTCGCCGGGCGACGCGGCCAGGTCCGCCGGAAGCCGCAGCCGGGCGCCGGGCGGTGTCACATAGACCACGATCGCCACCATGCAGGTCACGCACACGGCCGCAGCCGCGAGGGTCATGGTGCGCAGCCTGGGCAGCAGCGCTTCCAGCGGCCGGCCCGCCAGCACGCGCTGCGCGATCAGGTACGCCAGCGGCGGCAGCGCCGGCAGGACATAGCCGATCAGCTTGGAGCGCGGCATCGAGAAGAAGGTCACGATGACCGCGAGCCATATCCACATCAGCCAGTCGACATCGGAGAGCCGGCGTCCTGCAGGCTGCGCCTCCTTGCGCCGCGGCACGAGAAGCCAGCCGAACCAGGGCAGCGTGAGGCCCGCCATCACCGGCAGGTAGAACCAGAAGGGATGCTCGTTGTTGAAGCCCGAGGAGGCAAAGCGCCGGAAGTGCTGCGTGATCACGAAGTAATCGAAGAATTCCGGGTATCTCATCTGCATCGCGACGAACCACGGGCCGGCCACGGCGAGCAGCACCGCCCATCCCGGCAGCCAGGCGGCCAGACGCAGCGCGGCGGTCTTGCGGGTGACCGCGCACCAGGCCAGCAGCACCCCCACCGGCAGCACCGCGCCGATCAGCCCCTTGGCGAGCAGCCCGGCCGCGGCGAGCAGGTAGGCGCCCGCCAGCATCGCGCGCCAGGGCTCGTCGCGCTCCCTGGCCAGCACGGCGCCGGCGGCCAGCAGCACCGTGCCCGTGATGCAGCCGGCCACCAGCATGTCGAGGTTTGCGAACTGCGCACCCAGGAAGAAGAAGGGCGTGGTCACGAGCACCACGGTGGACAGCAGTGCGAGCCGCACCGTCGACCAGCGGCGCAGGAAGAGGAACAGCGTGGCGGCCGCCACGACCGCACCCAGGATGGAAGGCAGCCGGGCCGCCCATTCGACGGGGCCCGCCAGTGCCATCGCGCCGGCGCCGATCCAGTAGAAGAGCGGCGGCTTGTGGAAAAAGGGCAGGCCGTCGAGCCGCGGCACCAGCCAGTCGCCGGAATACAGCATCTGCAGCGCGACGCCGGCATAGCGCCCCTCGTCGGGCGCCATCAGCGGACGGACCCAGGCGGTGGCCGTGAGCCAGGCGAAGAGGGCCGCGACGAGCCACAGCGGCCGGGTCGACTTCCACCCTGCGGTGTTGCCGGAACGCTTCATGGCTTGTCGGCCTCGAGCCCGACGCCGCTGGCGCAGCGGACCACGTAGAGCGGTCGGCCCTTGACCTCCTCGTAGATGCGGGCCACGTATTCGCCCACGATGCCGGTGAAGATCATCTGCACGCCGATGAAGAACATCAGGCTGACGACGATCGTGGCCCACCCCGAGACCGAGTTGCCGAACATCAGGTGATCGAGGATCACGTAGGCGCCGTACGACAGCGCGAGTACGGCGAACAGCAGGCCCACCAGGCTGACCATGCGCAGCGGCCAGGTGGTGAACGCGGTGAGCCCGTCGATGGCAAGGCTCAGCAGCCGCCGGGCGTTGAAGGTGCTGGTGCCTTCGGCGCGCGGCTCGGGCGTGTAGGGCATTGCCACGGCCCTGAAGCCGACCCACGCGTACAGGCCTTTCATGAAGCGGCTGCGCTCGGGCAGGCTCATCAGCGCGTCGACCACCTTCCTGTCCATCAGCCGGAAGTCGCCCGCATCCTTCGGCACGACGAAACGGTCCGAGGAATTGAGGAGCTTGTAGAAAAGCCGGCTTCCGATCTGCTTGAGCCGGCTCTCGTCGCTGCGCTGCTGTCGCACCGCATACACCACCTCCGCGCCGGCCTTCCACTGGGCGAGCATCGCGTGGATGAGCGATGGCGAATGCTGCAGGTCGCCGTCCAGCACGATCACCGCGTCGCCGGCGGCGGCGGCCAGGCCGGCGGTGAGCGCAGCCTCCTTGCCGAAGTTGCGCGACAGCGAGATGCACCGGAAGCCAGGCAGCTCGCACCAGGCTTGCGCCACGGCGGCGGTGTCGTCGGTGCTGCCGTCGTCCACGACGATGATCTCCCAGCGCATTCGCGTGCTCCAGAGCACGTCTTCGAGCAGGGGCAGCAGCTGCCGCAGGTTGGCGGCCTCGTTGAAGCACGGAATCACGCAGGAAATGCTGCTTTCCTTCGCGTCCGGCGCGTCCTGCGCACCCGGCATGCCGGCGGCGGAAGCCGCGGGTTTCACGGCGGTCGAAGAGATCATGAGGGTCTCCAGAGCGAATGAGCCGTGTTCTGGTCGCCGGATGCGCGGCCGGCTCGCGGCATGGCGGCATGCACGCACCGTTGCGCGATGGCCAGCGCGCCGGCAATCACGCCAGCCAGCAGCAGGCCCGCAACGATGTCGAGCGGGAAATGAACACCCGCGTAGATGCGCGCCCACCCCGTGGCGGCGGCCAGCGCGAGCAGCGCCACGCCCAGCCTGCGCAGGCCGGGGCGCAGCAGGAACGCCAGCGCCACCAGGAACATGACGGCCGCGTGCGTGCTGGGCAGCCCGCCGCGTCCCGCGTGTTCGATGTAGGCCGGCGCCAGGCCCAGCACGAAGGGCCGCGGCGTGTTGAGCGGCAGCGCGATCGCATGCGACACCAGCGATGTCACGCCCGCCATCGCCGCGACGATGCACAGGTAGACGCGGTCGGCACGACGCCGCCACAGGGCCGCGACGAGGATGGCCCCGCAGAGCCAGCTGCCCCAGAGCGCCAGCGCCGATGCGGCGGAGAGAACCCACGGCGTGGGGTGGGAGCCGGCGGCGATCCAATGGAAGGCGGCAAGATTGAGCGCGTTCATGGGGCCACCCCCGCGGACGCAAGGGGGCGCCGGATGCGGCGCACACAACAGGAAACTGAGAACATGGCAGGAACCTTTGGACGGAACTGAGAGGCCCGCGCGCAGGGCAGCGGGAGGCGTCGCGGCGCGCAGGGCGTCGCGGTTCTCAGATCCCCAAAGGAGGGGCAGCCGTCGGTGGCAGCCGCCGCCAGGGTTCCGCGGCGGGCGGCGCGCCGCTGTGGTGCGGCACGCGCTCGGGTATTTCGCGCTCGGCGGGGGCGCTCAGGCGGACCAGCACCACCACCAGGGGCAGCAGCGCGAGAATCATCGCCAGGAGGTTGCCCAGCGCAAGGTGCAGGGCATGGGGGTGATCGATGCTGGCCCAGGTCTGCGCGAAGATCGTGGTCTCCCTGTCGGCGGAATGGTCGGCGCGGGCGTCGACCTCGAACTGGGTGGTCTCGCTGGCGCTGCGCACCCTCAGTTGCGGCTCGTCTTCCAGGCCGTCGCACCGGAAATGAACCGCAATGAAGGGCTGCAGAAGAATCAGCACGATGCCCGCCACGCACCGCAATCTGTGGTGCGCCTCGGCAAATTGACGCAAGCGTGCGAACAGCATGCGTGAATGCTAGTTTCGCCGTGTGAACGGAACCTGAGCGGGCCCGTCAGCGTCCCGCAAGGTAGCGCCGCAGGCGCGTGCGGAGACCTACAGCAGGAACGGAATGAAGCGCCGGGTGCCGCGCATGTACTCGCGGTAGGCATCGCCGAAGTGCGCGATGCATTCCTTCTCGTCACGCAGCGCCGTCAGGAACAGCAGCACCGTGGCGGCCAGCACCAGTGCCAGCGTGAGCCAGGTGAACTGCTTCAGGAAGGCGCCCCAGGCCAGCAGCATCAGTGCCGTGTACATCGGGTGGCGAATGTAGCGGAAGGCGCCGGTGGAAACGATGGAAGAAGTCTTCTCGAAACCGTAAAGCGCCGGATCGTCGCTGCGCGCCTCGGTCGGCTTGCCGTGAGCCTTGAGCAGCTTCACCGCATGGATCGGCAGCCAGATCGACAGCGCGAAGAACACGCAGGAGAGCAGCTGGGTGAACGACAGCGGATCGACATGCCACACCGGCAGGTTCACGATGATCAGCACCAGCATGCATTCCCACGCGAAGAAGCGGTAGAAACCATGCGAGCCGGGCTGGCGCAGCGGGCCGCGCGAGACGTACAGCAGCGCGGCTGTGCCGGCGACAAAAAGGAAGATCTGGAACCAGAGAAGCATGGTGGCCGAATTTACACGGGCCGCCCGGCTTCAGCCAGAGATCGAAAACCCGCCGTCCCAGCGCGAGCTGGCATCAGGTGGCGTGGGGTTTCTTGGAGACGAGGGTCAGGATATCGTAGCTTGCGACCAGCTCGCCGTCCTGGTTCGTCACCTCCACATCCCAGGCCACCACGCCCTGGCCCTGGCCGCTCGCATCCTTCTTGTTGCGGTCGATCTTGCGCTTGCAGGTCAGGCGCGCCCGGATGGTGTCGCCGATGCCCACGGGCTTCACGAAGCGCAGCGTGTCGAGGCCGTAGTTGGCAAGCACCGGACCCGGCGCGGGCGACACGAACAGACCCGCCGCGGCCGAAAGCACGAAGTAGCCATGCGCGATGCGCTTGCCGAAAGGCGACTCCTTGGCCGCCACTTCGTCGAAGTGCATGTAGAAATAGTCGCCCGAGATACCGCCGAAGGCGACGATGTCGGCCTCGCCGACGGTGCGGCGGTGCGTGAGCAGCGAATCGCCGATGCGCAGGTCCTCGAAGTGGCGGCGGAACGGGTGCACCTCGCTCTCGCGCACGGCCGCGCCGCGCACGTGTTCGCCGGTGATCGCGGCCAGCATGGTGGGTGAGCCCTGCACCGCGGCGCGCTGCAGGTAGTGCTTCACGGCGCGCAGCCCGCCGAGCTCCTCGCCGCCGCCCGCGCGGCCCGGGCCGCCATGCTTGAGCTGCGGCAGCGGCGAGCCGTGGCCGGTCGATTCGGCGGCTGCCTCGCGATCGAGCACCAGCAGGCGGCCGTGCCAGGCGGCGGCCACCGGAATGGCCCTGGCCGCGATGGCCGGGTCGCGCGTGACCAGCGTCCCGACGAGGCTGCCGCGGCCGCGTGCGGCGAGCGCCAGCGCTTCGTCGATGCCGTCATAAGGCATCAGCGTGCTGACGGGGCCGAAGGCCTCGACATCGTGTGCGGCGTCGTGCTCGAGGGGCTTGCGGCTCAAGAGCAGCGTGGGCGCGAAGAAGGCGCCTTCGGCCACGCCGTCGCCCACGGGCGAAAAGCCGTCGCGCTCGCCGTAGACCAGCTCGGCCCCTTGCAGCAGCGTCGCCACGCGTTCGGCCACGTCGGCCTTCTGGGCCTGCGAGGCGAGGGCGCCCATGCGCACCTCTTCGCGCGACGGATCGCCGATGACGGTCTTGGCAAGCCGCGCGCGCAGGCGTTCGGCGACCGCATCCAGGTGCTGGCGCGGCACGATCGCGCGGCGGATCGCGGTGCACTTCTGGCCGGCCTTGATGGTCATCTCGCGCGCCACTTCCTTCACGAAGAGGTCGAACTCCTCGTCGTCGGGCGTCACGTCGGGCGCGAGGATCGCGCAGTTGAGCGAATCGGCCTCGGCGTTGAACGGAATCGACTGGCGCACCAGGTTCGGATGCACGCGCAGCCTGGCGGCAGTGTCGGCCGAGCCGGTGAAGGTGACCACATCGGCCCCTTCGAGCCGGTCGAGCAGGTCGCCCGTGCCGCCGATCACCAGCTGCAGGCTGCCTTCGGGCAGGATGCCCGACTGCACGATGAGCCGCACCAGCGCTTCGGTGAGGTAGCTGGTGGCCGTGGCCGGCTTGCCGATGCAGGGCATGCCCGCGAGGAAGCTGGGCGCGAACTTCTCGAGCAGGCCCCACACCGGAAAGTTGAAGGCGTTGATGTGCACCGCCACGCCGCCGCGCGGCACCAGGATGTGCGTGCCCGCGAAGCCGCCCTTCTTGCCGAGCGCAAAGGCCGGGCCTTCGTGCACCAGGTTGCCCGAGGGCAGCTCGTTGCTGCCGATGCCGGCATAGGCGCTCAGCGTACCGGCGCCGCCTTCGATGTCGATCCAGCTGTCGGCGCGGGTCGCACCCGTGTGGGCCGAGACCGCGTAGAGCGTTTCCTTGTGGGCGGCGAGGTACTTGGCCAGCGCCTTCAGCCGCTCGGAGCGCTGCTGGAAGTCGAGCGCCATCAGCGCGGGCAGGCCGACGCGGCGCGCGTGGTTGAGTGCCTCGGCAAAGTCGATGGCTTCGGCATGCGTGCTGGCCACGGGCTGGCCGTTGACGGCGCTGCGCAGCTGCTGCGCGCTCTGCTGGCCGATCCAGCGGCCGGCGATGTAGCTTTGAAGGGTGGTCATGAGGGTTTCCGGAAGGGGAGGGAGCAAGGCGGGTCAGTGCTTGTTGCCGATACCCAGGTAGGTGTCGATGATTCTTTGGTCGTGCATCAAGTCGCGTGCATTGCCTTCGAGCGCGACGGCGCCCATCTCGAGCACATAGGCCCGGTCGGCCACCTGCAATGCGGCGCGTGCGTTCTGCTCCACCAGCAGCACCGAGACGCCATGGCTTCGCAGTTGCGAGACCACGCGCAGCACTTCGCGCACCACCAGCGGCGCCAGGCCGAGCGAGGGTTCGTCGAGCATCAGCAGCCGCGGGCGTGCCATCAGTGCGCGGCCGATGGCCAGCATCTGGCGTTCGCCGCCGGAGAGCGTCGATGCCAGTTGCGGACGCCGTTCACGCAGGCGCGGAAAGATCTCGAACACTTCTTCCATGCGCGCGCGCTGGTCGCGCTTGCCCTTGCGCCACTGGTAGAAGCCGCCGAGCAGCAGGTTGTCTTCGACCGACATCTCGCCGAACAGCTCGCGCCGCTCCGGCACCAGCGCCACGCCGCGCGCCACCATGGTCTCGACGCTGGGGCGTGCGATGCGCTCGCCATGCAGCGCGAGGCTTCCGGTGGAGGCCAAGAGCCCCATTGCCGCGCACAGCAGCGTGGTCTTGCCCGCGCCGTTGGGGCCGATCACGGTGACGATCTCGCCCTCGTTCACGTGCAGGCGCACGCTGTGCACCGCTTCGACACTGCGGTAGGCGACGCAGAAGCCGTCGAGTTGAAGGACAGACGTGCTCATCGTGCGTCTCCCAGCAGTTCGTCGTCGGCGCCGCCCAGGTAGGCTTCGAGCACGCGCGGATTGGCCTGCACTTCGGCGGGCGTGCCGGTGGCGATGACGGTGCCGAACTCCAGCACCGTGATGCGGTCGGCCAGGTTCATCACGAATTCCATGTCGTGTTCCACCACGAGGATGCCGAGGCCTTCGGCGCGCAGCTGGCTCAGCAGCACGGAAAGGGCGCGCTTCTCCAGGTGGCGCAGGCCGGCGGCGGGCTCGTCGAGCAGCAGCACCGAAGGCTGGCCGGCCAGCGCCCGCGCAATCTCGACCACGCGCTGCTGGCCGAGCGAGAGCGATGCGGCCGGCGTGTCGGCATGCGCCCCGAGGCCGCAGCGTTCGATCTGGCGGCGCGCCTCGGCCATCAGCGCGGTCTCTTCGGCGCGGTCCAGCCGCAGCATCGCGGCGAGCCATCCGCGCCTGGCGCGCAGATGCGCGCCGAGCGCCACGTTCTCGGCCACGCTGCGCGCACCGAGCAGGCGCACGTGCTGGAAGGTGCGGCCCAGGCCGAGCGCGGCGAACACGCGCGAGGGCTTTGCCGTCATCGGCTGGCCCGCGAGCCGCACTTCGCCGGAGCTCGGATCGTCCACGCCCGAGACCATGTTGAAGAAGGTGCTCTTGCCCGCGCCGTTCGGTCCGATCAGCGCGTGGATCTCGCCGGCCTTCAGCGTCATCGAGATGTCGTTGTTGGCCACCAGGCCGCCGAAGCGCTTGCTGACCTTGGTGGCCTGCAGCAGCACCTCGCCCCTGGCGGGCAGGTCGCGGTGTGCGAGCTGCACGGCCGGCGCGGCGGGCCGCGCGGCATCGGTGGCGGCCGCGGCATGCGGGCGCACCCAGCGGCTGGCGATGCGTGCGAGCGTGGGCCACAGGCCGTCCGCAAAGCGCTGCAGCACGAAGAGCATGAGCAGGCCGAACACGATCACTTCGAAGTTTCCGCTGCTGCCCAGCAGCGAGGGCAGAACGTCCTGCAGCTTTTCCTTCAGCAGCGTGATGAGCGCGGCGCCCAGCACCGCGCCCCACAGGTGGCCCGCGCCGCCCACCACCGCCATGAACAGCAGCTCGATGCCGATGTTCAGGTTGAAGGGCGTCGGGTTCACGAAGCGCTGCAGGTGCGCATAGAGCCAGCCCGAGACGGCCGCCAGCAGCGCAGCCAGCACGAACAGCTTCACGCGGTGGCGGGCCGTGTCCACGCCCATCGACTCGGCCATCAGCCGGCCGCCCTTGAGCGCGCGGATGGCCCGGCCTTCGCGCGAGTCGAGCAGGTTGTGCATGGCCCACAGCGCGAGCAGCAGCACGGCCCAGATCACCACGCCCAGCGCGCGCGGCGTGGCCAGCGAGTAGCCCGCGACCACCAGCGGCGGCACGCCGGTGATGCCCGTCTGCCCGCCGAGGAAATCCATGTTGCCGAGCAGGTAGTAGAGGCTCAGGCCCCAGGCGATGGTGCACAGCGGCAGGTAGTGGCCCTGCAGCTTGAGCGTGACCGCGCCCAGCGCCCAGGCGAGCGCGAAGGTGAAGACGAGGCCGAGCAGGAGTCCGGCCCACGGCAGCAGCGCGGGGTTCACGGCGTCGCCCATCCATGCGGCGGCCGCGGGCGAGGTGCAGATCCACGCGGTGGCGTAGGCACCCATGCCGACGAACGCGGCCTGGCCGAAGGAGGTCATGCCGCCCACGCCGGTGAGCATCACCAGTCCGGCCGCGACCAGCGCATAGAGTCCGATGTTGCTGAGCACGGACACCGTGAACTCCGGCAGGAAGCCCCAGGCCAGGGCAAGCGCCACGACCAGGGCGAGCGTCAGCTGCCTCGGCGTGATCAGCGCGCGGCCGGCCGGTGCTGCGGAGACCGCGGTGTCGCTGGATGAGGTGTTGTTCATTCCTCGTCCTCCACATGGTGGCTGTGCAGCGAACGCCACCACAGCACCGGAATGATCAGCGTGAAGACGAGCACCTCCTTGAAGGGGCTGGCCCAGAACGAGGCAAAGGCCTCGAGCTGGCCGACCAGCAGCGCGCCCGCCAGCGCCAGCGGATAGCTCGCCAGCCCGCCCACGATGGCGGCGACGAAGCCCTTCAGGCCGATCAGGAAGCCGGTGTCGTAGTAGACCGTGGTGAGCGGCGCAATGAGCAGGCCGGAGACCGCGCCGATGAGTGCCGCGAGCGCAAAGCTCAGGTCGCCCGACAGCTCCGTTGGAATGCCCGACAGCCGCGCGCCCACGCGGTTGATGGCCGTGGCGCGCAGCGCCTTGCCGATCATGGAGCGGCCGAAGAACAGGAACATTGCAAGCACCAGCAGCAGCGTGACGCCGACCACCACCAGCGATTGCCCGCTGACCGGGATGCCGCCGATGTCGAAGCGCTCTTCGGAGAACGCCGTGGTGCGATAGCCCTCGGCACCGAAGAAGAGCAGGCCCAGGCCCACCAGCACGCCATGCAGCGCGACGGAAACGATCAGGAGCATCAGCACGCTGGCGCTGGCCAATGGCCGATAGGCGAGGCGGTAGAGCAGCGGCCCCAGCGGCATGATGAGGATCAGCGTGGTGAGCGCCTGGCCCGCCATCGACGCGGGCTTGAGCAGCAGCACCAGCGCGGCCGCGGCCAGCGGCAGCACCACGCACCATGCGAGCGCGGAGGCCCAGTCGACCACCGCGCCGCGCCTCCAGTGCCAGAATTCGACCACCAGCACCATCGCCGCCAGCGCGAGCAGCAGCCACAGCGTGGCCGGCACGCGCCCGGCCTGCAGCACCGCCATCGAGAGCGCCCCGAAGGCGACGAACTCGCCCTGGGGAATGAAGATGACGCGCGTGACGGAGAACACCAGCACGAGAGCGAGCGCCATCAATCCGTAGACGGCGCCGTTCACGATGCCGTCCTGCCCCAGCAACAGGGCGATCTGCAGATCCATATAACTACAGCCTTCGGGCAGCGCCCGTGAGTCAGGTCAGGAACACCGAGGAACCGGCTTTGCCGGGCCTCTGGTGTTGCCCCCGGTAGGGGGTGGGAGAAGCGACACGAAGTGCGTGAAGCCTGGGGGCGAGCCGAGTTTCAGGGCTGGTATTTCCAGGCGCCGTTCTCGATCTTGACCATGACCCGGGCACGCTGATCGAGACCCAGATGATCGTTGGCGGTCATGTTGAATACGCCGTGCGCGCCCGACACTTCCTTGACTTGCTCGAGCGCGTCGCGCAGTGCGGCGCGGAATTCGGGCGTACCGGGCTGCGCCTTCTTGAGCGCCACCGGCACGGCCGAGGTCATCAGCAGGCCCGCGTCCCAGGCATGCGCGCCGAAGGTCGACACCGAGTTCTTGCCGTTCACGGCCTCGTAGGCGGTGACATAGGCCAAGGCCGACTTCTTCACCGGATGGCTCGCGGGCAGCTGCTCGGCCACCAGCACGGGGCCCGCGGGCAGGAAGGTGCCTTCCACGTCCTTGCCGCCAACGCGCAGGAAGTCGGCATTGGCCACGCCGTGCGTCTGGTACATCTTGCCGGTGTAGCCGCGCTCCTTGAGCGTCTTCTGCGGCAGCGCGGCCGGCGTGCCCGAGCCCGCGACCAGCACCGCGTCGGCCTTGGCGGCCATGATCTTCAGGGCCTGCCCGGTCACCGAGGTGTCGGTGCGCGCATAGCGCTCGTTGGCCACGATCTTGAGCTTCTTCAGCTCCGCCGCCTTGGCGAATTCCTGCGACCAGCCTTCGCCGTAGGCATCGGAGAAGCCGATGAAGGCCACCGTCTTCACACCGCTGGCGGCCATGTGCTCGGCAATCGCGAGCGACATCATGATGTCGTTCTGCGGCGTCTTGAAGACCCACTGCTTCTTGGCGTCCATGGGCTCGACGATGCGGGCCGATGCGGCAATGGAGATCATCGGCGTCTTGGCTTCGCTCACCACGTCGATCATCGCGAGCGAGTTGGGCGTGGTGGTCGAGCCCAGCACGATGTCGACCTTGTTCTCGGCGATGAGCTTGCGCGTGTTGGCCACGGCCGCCGTGGTGTCGGAAGCGTCGTCCAGAACGATGTAGTTGATCTTCTGGCCGCCGATGGTCTTGGGCATCAGGGAGATGGTGTTCTTCTCGGGAATGCCGAGCGAGGCGGCCGGCCCGGTGGCCGACAGCGTCACGCCGACATTGACGTCGGCCCAGGCCGCGGCGGCGGTGGCGCACAGCGCGGCGATCAGCAGGGGCTTGAAGAAGAATTTCATTTTGGACTTGTCTCCGGGTTGAAAAATCGTTGTGGTGTCAACGCTCGTCGAAGGACAAGGTGACACGTTCTGTGAGAGGGTGGGCCTGGCAGGTCAGCACGAATCCCGCGGCTACCTCATTCTTGTCGAGCGCGAAGTTTCTTTCCATGCGGACTTCCCCCTCCACCAGCTTCGCGCGGCAGGTGCCGCACACGCCGGAGGTGCAGGAGAACGGCACTTCGAGGCCGGCGGCCGACGCCGCATCGAGGATGCTCGGCTGCCCTTCGGTGAAGGTGATCTCGCGCTGGAGCCCGTCGCGCACGATGGTGATGCGCGCCTGCTTGGCATCGCCGGGCAGGGCCTCGTGCACCACCGCACCGACCTGGCCTGCCGATGTCGCCGAAGGCAGCGCGACGCCGAAGCGCTCGATGTGGATGCGCTCCTCGGGCACGCCCGCGGCGAGCAGCGCGGCCTCGGCCTCGTCGTTCATCTGGAACGGGCCGCAGATGTAGGCGTGGTCGATGCTGGCGGCCGGCACCAGCGTGTTCAGGAACTCGCCGATCTTCTCGCGGTTCATTACGCCGCGGCCGAGCGGCGAATCCGTCTGCTCGTCGGAGAACACCAGCTGCAGCGCGAGTCGCGTCATGTAGCGGTTCTTCAGGTCCTCGATCTCTTCCTTGAACATCGTGGACTGCAGCTGCCGGTTGCCGTAGATCAGCGTGAAGCGGCTCAGCGGCTCGCGCGCGAGCACCGTCTTCATGATCGAGAGGATCGGCGTGATGCCGCTGCCGCCCGCAATGCCGAGGTGATGGCGCGCGGAGGCCGGCTCGATCGGCACGAAGAAGCGGCCTTGCGGCGCCATGACCTGCACCGTGTCGCCGGGCTGCAGATGCGCGTTGATCCAGTTGGAGAACACGCCGCCCTGCACCTTGCGCACGCCCACGCGCAGTTCGCCGTCGTCCAGGCCGGCGCAGATCGAATACGAGCGGCGCAGGTCCTGCCCGTCGATGTCGTGGCGCAGCGTGAGGTACTGGCCCTGCGTGAAGCCGAAGACTTGCTGCAGCTCGGGTGGCACCTCGAAGGAGACGATGACGGCCTCCGAGGTATCGGGCTCGACGGTCTTCACGCGCAGGGGATGGAAGAGGGTGCTCATCGCTCAGATCGGCTTGAAGTGTTCGAAGGGTTCGCGGCAGGCGAGACAGCGGTAGAGCGCCTTGCATGCGGTGGAGCCGAAGGCGGACAGGCGTTCGGTGCGCTCGCTCGCGCAGCGCGGGCAGGCAATTCGTTCGCTGCCGGCGATGCGGCCGAAGAGGCGGATGGGCATGGCGGTGCCGGCGGCTGCCTCGGGCGTGAGGTGGGCCGGCGGCGCAATGCCATAGGCCTTGAGCTTGGCGCGGCCTTCCTCGCTGATCCAGTCGCTGCTCCAGGCGGGCGCGCGCCGCAGGGTGGCGCGTGCGCGGCCGAGGCCGGCGTTTTCGATGGCGGCCAGCACGTCATGCTCGATGGCCTCGGTCGCGGGGCAGCCCGAGTACGTCGGCGTGAGAACGATCTCCAGCCCGTCGTCATGCGCGATCACCTCGCGCACGATGCCCAGGTCGCAGACCGACACGGCCGGCACCTCGGGGTCGAGGACGGTGTGCAGCACGGCCCATGCCGCGTCCACGCGCGATGCGATCGCGGTGTTCACCACACGCCTCCGGGATAGGCGCGCTGGAGATACTGCATCTCCGCCAGGATGTAGCCCATGTGCTCGCTGTGCACGCCCTGCTTGCCGGTGCTGCGGAAGGCGGCCTCCTGCGGCATCGCGAGCCCGGCCGCGTCGAGCACCTGCTGCATCTCGGCGAGCCACGGCTCGCGCAGTTCGCTCCATGCGGGGCCGAGGCCGCTCGCACTGGCTTGCGCATCCACCGCATCGCTCTCGAACAGCTCGGGCACGTAGAGCCAGAGCTGCTTCAGGGCACGCTCGGTGCGGCGGCGCGATTCGTCGGTGCCGTCGCCGAGCCGCACGACCCAGTCGCCCGAATGCTGCTGGTGGTAGCGCGCTTCCTTCACGGCCTTGCCGGCGATGGCGGCCACGTCGGCATCGCTCGACGCGGCGAGGCGCTGCCACAGCAGCTTGAGCAGCGTGGCGACCATGGTGTTGCGCAGCACGGCGAAGGCAAAGTCGCCGCGCGGCAGTTCGACCAGGGTGAGGTTGAAGTAGTCGCGCTCGTCGCGCAGGTAGGCGAGCTGGTCTTCGTCGTGCTCACGGCCGGTGCCTTCAAGCTTTCCCGCGTGGGTGAGCAGCGCGCGGGCCTGGCCGACGAGGTCGAGCGCGATATTGGCCATAGCGATGTCTTCTTCCAGCACGGGTGCGTGGCCGCACCATTCGCCAAGCCGCTGTGCCAGCACGAGGCAGGTGTCGCCTATGCGCAGCAGGTATTGCACGGCGGGGGTGCGGTTCAGTTCTATGGATGCTTGCATTTCAATGGCTCCAGCGCGCGTTGTGTTCGGGGTTCGTTTGTTCGTTCGTTCGGGGCGTGTGCACAGGCCACCGGGTACTCCCTTCCGCGAATGTCCCCCCGGCGGCGGGAGCGCGCCCCGAACAAGCAACGCGGCCAAGAGCAACAGGCAGACGTTTCATGGCTGGCTACATGTGGTCGACCGACTTGGGCAACTTATAGAAAGTGGGATGGCGGTAGACCTTGTCCTCCGCCGGATCGAAGAACATGTCCTTGTCCCCCGGGTCGCTCGCCACGATCTGCTCGGAACGCACCACCCAGATGCTGCTGCCTTCCTGGCGGCGTGTGTAGACGTCGCGCGCCATCTGGATCGCCATCTTCGAATCGGCCGCGTGCAGGCTGCCGCAATGCTTGTGGTCGAGCCCGGCCTTGCTGCGCACGAACACTTCCCAGAGCGGCCATTCCTGTTTCGTATCGGTGGTCATGCTGCTTCCTTCATCGGTTGCTTGTTCGCGTGGGCCATCGCGGCTTCGCGCACCCATGCGCCGTCTTCCCAGGCGTCGACGCGGGCCTGGAGGCGTTCGCGGTTGCAGGGGCCGTCACCGCCGATCACGCGCCAGAACTCGCTCCAGTCGATGGCGCCGAAGTCGTGCGCCTGGCGCTCCTCGTTCCACTTCAGGTCGGGGTCGGGCAAGGTCACGCCGAGGATGCGCGCCTGTTCCACGGTGGCGTCGATGAACTTCTGGCGCAGCTCGTCGTTGCTGAAGCGCTTGATGCCCCAGCGCATCGACTGCGCGCTGTTGGGCGACTGGTCGTCGGGCGGGCCGAACATCATGACCGAGGGCCACCACCAGCGGTTGACCGCGTCCTGCACCATCGCCTTCTGCGCCTCGGTGCCGTGGGTCATCATGGTCAGCAGCGCTTCGTAGCCCTGGCGCTGGTGAAAGCTCTCCTCGCGGCAGATGCGGATCATGGCGCGCGCGTACGGCGCATACGAGCAGCGGCAGATCGGCACCTGGTTCATGATGGCCGCGCCATCGACCAGCCAGCCGATGGTGCCCATGTCGGCCCAGGTCAGCGTGGGGTAGTTGAAGATCGAGCTGTACTTGGCGCGGCCGCTGTGCAGCGCATCGACCATCTGGTCGCGCGAGGTGCCCAGCGTTTCGGCGGCTGCATACAGGTAGAGCCCGTGGCCGCCTTCGTCCTGCACCTTGGCCAGCAGGATGGCCTTGCGCTTGAGCGTGGGGGCGCGGCCGATCCAGTTGCCTTCGGGCAGCATGCCGACGATTTCGGAATGCGCATGCTGGCTGATCTGGCGCACCAGCGTCTTGCGGTAGTGCTCGGGCATCCAGTCCTTCGCTTCGATGAAGTCGCCGGCGTCGATGTGCGCGTCGAAGCGCTCCTCGAGCCGCATCTCCTCGGCGGAGCGCACGGCTTTCTGCTTGCCGTCGCCTGCGTCCTTGCCCATGGTGTCCATGGCCTGGGTGTACATGTGCGTGTCCTTCGCAAAAGGGGTTGAAACGGCGCGCTCAGCGCGGGCGTGTGTCGATCACGCGGCGGGCCTTGCCGGTCTGCGTGCGTTCGATGGAATCGGGGTCGAACACGCGCACCGTGGTCGAGATGCCGACCAGCGTCTTCACGCGGTCCTGCACCCAGGCAGCGATGGCCCTGCGCTCGGCTTCGTCGACGGCGGCGTTGCGGTGCTCGAGCTCGCAGTGCACCTCGACCTCGTCGAGCAGGCCCTCGCGGCGCACGTGCACCTGGTAGAGGCCCGAGAGGCGCTCGTGCGCGAGCACGATCTCTTCCACCTGCGTGGGAAAGACATTGACGCCGCGGATGATCATCATGTCGTCGCTGCGCCCGACGATCTTGCCCATGCGGCGGAAGGCGCGCGAGGTGGGCGGCAACAGCCGCGTGAGGTCGCGCGTGCGGTAGCGCACGATGGGCATGGCCTCCTTGCTCAGCGAGGTGAAGACCAGTTCGCCTTCTTCGCCGTCGGCCTTCAGCTCGCCGGTGTCGGGGTCGATGATCTCGGGGTAGAAGTGGTCTTCCCAGATCACGGGGCCGTCCTTGCTCTCGACGCATTCGCTGGCCACGCCCGGGCCCATCACTTCGGAGAGGCCGTAGATGTCGACCGCATCGAGGCCGGCCTTGCCTTCGATGTCGCGGCGCATGGCCTCGGTCCACGGCTCGGCGCCGAAGATGCCGATCTTGAGCGAGCTGTCTTTGGCATCGAGGCCCAGGCGCTCGAACTGCTCGATGATCACCTGCATGTAGCTGGGCGTGACCATGATGATGTCGGGCTTGAAGTCCTGGATCAGCTGCACCTGCTTCTCGGTCTGGCCGCCCGACATCGGAATGACGGTGCAGCCCGCGCGCTCGGCACCGTAGTGCGCGCCCAGGCCGCCGGTGAAGAGGCCGTAGCCGTACGACACGTGCACCATGTCGCCAGCGCGGCCGCCCGCCGCGCGGATGGAGCGGGCGACGAGGTCGGCCCAGGTGTCGATGTCCTTCAGCGTGTAGCCCACCACGGTCGGCTTGCCGGTGGTGCCCGACGAGGCATGGATGCGCGCCACCTGCGTGCGCGGCACGGCGAACATGCCGAAGGGGTAGTTGTCGCGCAGGTCGGTCTTCACCGTGAACGGAAACTTCGACAGGTCGGCCAGCGACTTCAGATCATGGGGGTGCACGCCCTTGGCATCGAAGGCCTTGCGGTAGTGCGGCACGTTGTCATACGCGCGCTGCAACGTGGCGCGCAGGCGGCTGAGCTGAAGCGAGGTGATCTCGTCGCGGCTCGCGGTTTCGATGGGCTCGAGCTCGCCGGGAGCGGGGTGTCTGGCTGTCATGGTGCTTGTCTCCTCAGGCGGCAACGGCGGGGCGGCCCTTGGCGGTGTACGAGCGGCCGCGAAACATCGCGACGCGCTCGCCGCGCTGGTTGGTGATTTCGGTGTCGTACACGCCGGTGCGCCCGGCCTTCGAAACCTCGAAGCAACGCGCGGTGAGCATGTCGCCTTCGCGCGCCGGCGCAATGAAGTCGATCGAAAAACCCGAGGCCACGGTCAGCTCGTTGTACGAGTTGCAGGCGAAGGCAAAGGTGGAATCGGCCAGCGTGGCCATGAAGCCGCCGTGGCAGATGGCGTGGCCGTTGAGCATGTCGGGGCGCACGCGCATTTCGAGCGTGGCCTGGCCGGGGCCGACCTCGACGATGCGCATGCCGAGGCCCTTGCTGGCGTTGTCGTTCGCGAACATGCCGTCGCGGACGTGCTCGGCAGTCTGCTGGGGAGTGCGGGTGGTGTCTGCCATGGCCTAGCGGTCCTTGAATTGCGGCGCGCGCTTGGCACGGAAGGCTTCGACACCTTCGCGGTAGTCGCCGGCATTGCCCATCTCGCGCTGGATGCGGGCTTCTTCGGCAAGTGCCGTATCGAGGTCCATGTCCTGCGCCGCGGCCATGGCCTGGCGTGTGGCGACGAGGGCGCGGGTCGGCATGCCGGCCAGCTCCAAGGCGAGCGCGGCGGCTGTGTTGGCCAGCGCCGCGTCTTCCACGCACTGCCAGATCAGGCCGATGCGCGCGGCTTCCTCGGCCGGCAGCTTGTCGCCCAGCATCGCGATGCCCAGCGCGCGCGCAGAACCGACGAGGCGGGGCAGCAGCCATGTGCCGCCGGTGTCGGGCACGAGGCCGATCTTGGTGAAGGCCTGGATGAAGCTGGCCGAACGCGCAGCCAGGACGAGGTCGCAGCACAGTGCGATGTTGGCGCCCGCTCCGGCGGCAACGCCGTTGACGGCGGCGACCACGGGCACCGGCATCGAGCGCAGCCGCGCGACGAGCGGGGCGTACCAGGTGGAGATGACGTGGCCCAGGTCCTTGGGCGCGGCCCCGGGCGTGGGGTCGGGTGCGACCGAGGGATCGGCGAGATCCTGCCCGGCGCAGAAGGCGCGGCCCGCGCCCGTGAGCACCAAGCAACGCACTTCCGGATCGTCGGCCGCAAGGTTCAACGCCGCCATCAGTTCGCCGTGCAGTTCGGTCGTGAAGCTGTTGAGCGCTGCGGGGCGGTTGAGGCTCAGCGTGCGAACGGCGCCGGCATTGCTGGTGAGAACTAAAGGCTCTGCCATGGACTTGTCTCTTATCCTTAAACACTATTGACCGACCGTCCGGTAGATTTTAAGATCGACCTCGATGCCGGCACAAGCGGGTGGCTTCAGGGCAAACCCTGAGCCCGCAACAAAGGAGACCGATCGAATGCCCAGCTACTCCATCGACGGCGTGATTCCCGTCGTCGACCCGACGGCCTACGTGCACCCCAGCGCTGTCCTGATCGGCGACGTGATCGTCGGCCCCGGCTGCTACGTCGGCCCCTGCGCCAGCCTGCGCGGCGATTTCGGCCGCATCGTGCTGCAGGAGGGCTCGAACGTGCAGGACCACTGCTGCATCCACGGCTTTCCGGACCAGGACACGGTGGTCGAGGTCAACGGCCACATCGGCCACGGCGCGATCCTGCACAGCTGCATCGTCCGGCGCGATGCACTGGTGGGCATGAACGCGGTGGTGATGGACGAGGCCGAGATCGGCGAGCAGGCCATCGTGGCGGCCTGCGCCTTCGTGCCGGCCGGCATGAAGGTGCCGGGGCGCACGCTCGTGGCGGGCATTCCGGCCAGGGTGAAGAAGACGCTGAGCGAGGAAGAAATTGCCTGGAAGCTCGAAGGCACGCAGACCTACCAGGCGCTCACCGTGCGCAGCCTGGCCAGCCTGCACGAGGTCGCGCCGCTGCAGCAGATGGAGCCCGGCCGCCCGCGCCTGCCCGCCTCCGAGGTGCGCTCGCTGATCGCGACGCGGCGCGGATAGCTTCGTGCAAGATCACGGGTTGCCCGCAACAACTGCCCATCAAGGAAGAAAGAAGACCCGATGCCGCGTGGAAGATCCGCCACCTACGACGACCAGCGCGAGTTCATCCTGGCGCAGGCCGCCCAGCTGTTCGCGCGCCGCGGCTATCCCGCCACCTCGATGAACCAGGTGGCCGAGGCCTGCAATCTTTCGAAGGCGACGCTCTATCACTATTACAAGGACAAGAGCAGTCTCTTGATCAGCATTGCCGAGACGCATGTCTCGCGCCTGGCCGCGCTGGTGGCCGAGGAAGAGGCGTCGGTGCACACCGACGAAGAGCGGCTGCGCCGTTTCATCTACCGCATCGTCGAGGAATACGCCGGCGCGCAGGACGCCCACCGCGTGCTGACCGACGACGTGCGCTTTCTCGAGGAGGAAGACCGCGAGCGCGTGCTCGACCAGGAGCGGCAGGTGGTGGCCGGCTTTGCGCGTGCGGTGTCGGCCCTGCGGCCGGGCGCGCCGAGCGACGATCTGGCCAAGCCGCTGACCATGCTGTTGTTCGGCATGATCAACTGGATGTTCACCTGGATGAAGCCCGGCGGCCGCCTCGACCATGCGTCCATTGCGCCGATCGTGGCCGACCTGTTCCTGGGAGGCATCGGCGCGGTGAAGTCGCCTCCGCCGGCCGGTGCGGCGCCGTCGGCGCGCCTGTTGGACTCCGTCAAAGAATCCGGTTGAACCAGAGCAGCGACAGCCCCGCCGACAGCAGCGTCAGAATGGCCGCGCCCAGCGCGAAGAGCGCCGAGATCTCGGTTTCCTTCTTCTCGACCGTGAGCCGCGAGCTCAGCGTTTCGTAGACCTTCTTCAGGTCGGCGGCGGTGCCGGCGTAGAAGTATTCGGCCTGCGTCTTGTTGGCCACGGCCTTGAGCGTTTCCTCGTCGAGCCGCACGCGCATCGACCAGCCCTCGAAGCCGATGGTTTCACCATCGACCGTGCCCACGCCCACCGTGTAGATGCGCACGCCGCGGTCCGCCGCGGCCTTGGCGGCATCGAGCGGATCGACGCCGGTGGTGCGCTGCCCGTCGGTCAGCATGATGACGGCGGCCGAGGTGTAGGAACCCGGCGCCACCGGAGTGAACTCCTTGGCCTGCTTTTCCGTCTGGTCGATGGGCGTGCCGCGCTGGCGGCTGGGCGCGCTGAACTGCGAGATGTCGATGCCTGCATCGGGGAACAGGGTGGCGAGCGACACCACGATCGCATTGCCCGTGGCTGTGGCGCGCTGCAGCTGGAAGCTGTCGATCGCGGTGATCAGGTCGTCGTGGTTGGTGGTGGGCAGTTGCGCCACCTGCGCGCTGCCTGCGAAGGCCACGATGCCCACCTTGACGTGGCGCGGCAGGTCCTTGATGAAGCTCTTGGCCGCCTCCTGCGCCGCGACCAGCCGGTTGGGCAGCACGTCGGCCGCGCGCATGCTGCCCGACACGTCCATCGCCAGGATGATGGTCTGCTGGTTCGACGGCAGCAGCACCACCGCCATGGGCCGCGCGGCGGCCACCAGCATCGCGGCCATGGCCAGCAGGAACAGGAACGGTGGAATGTGTCGGCGCACGCTCTGGCCGGCGCCCATCGCTTCGCGCACGATCGACAGGCTGGCATAGCGCACCGCGAGCTTCTTCTTGCGGCGGATCAGCCAGACGTAGAGCAACACCAGCAGCGGCAAGGCCGCCAGCAACCAGAGGAATTGAGGCCAGAGAAATGTCATGCTGCCACCGCCTTCATGCTGCCCGGGCCGATGCGCATGCGGCGCTTGCGCAGGTCGGCGAAACGAACGATGGCTTCCACCAGGTCGTCGCTGGTCGAAAGCTCCAGCGCGTCGACGCCCGCTTTCGCGAGCGAAGCACGCAGCGTTGCTTCACGCTCGGCCGCCAGGCGCGCAAAGCGCTTGCGAAAGCCGGCGTCGTGCGTGTCGACCCAGAGCTGCTCGCCGGTTTCTGCGTCGCGCAGCGGCACCAGGCCAAGATCGGGCAGCTCGAGCTCGAGCGGATCGAACAGGCGCACGGCAATGACTTCATGCCGCTGTACCAACTGGCCGAGCGGGCGTTCCCAGCCGGGCTCGCTCAGGAAGTCGGACACCACGAACACGGTGGAGCGGCGCGGCATCAGCGTGGCGGCGGATTTCAACAGATCGGCCAGGCGGGTCATGCCTTTTTGCGTGGGCGCGGCATCGACCTTGTCGGCCCGCCGCTCCATCGCATGCAGCAGATGCAGCACGTGCCGGCGGCCGCTGCGCGGCGGAATCACCGCTTCGAGGTCGGTGCCGTAGACCAGTGCCCCCACCCGGTTGCCGTGGCGCGTGAGCAGGCGCGCGAGCACGCCGACGAAGCCGGCCGAGATTTCGCGCTTGGCTTTGAGGCCGGAGCCGAAATCGACCGAGCGGCTCAGGTCGAGCACGAACCAGGCCGACATCTCGCGGTCTTCGGTGAAGACGCGCACGTGCGGTGTCTGCAGGCGGGCGGTGACGTTCCAGTCGATGTGGCGCACGTCGTCGTTGTGCTGGTATTCGCGCAGGTCGGCCAGGTCGAGGCCGGTGCCGCGCATCAGCGTGCGGTAGTCGCCCTGCAGCAGGCCATCGAGACGGCGGATGACGGTCCATTCGAGCCGGCGCAGCGCGCGTTCCGCTCCACCGGCTTCGGCGATGAGCCGTTCGTCGTTCGCGGCCGCGGGGGCCTTACGCCACCAGCTTTTCATGTTCGAGCGGTTTGGGAGGAGCGGGAACGGCCTTCATGATCTTCTCGATCAGGCTGTCGGGTGTGAGGCCTTCGGACAAGCCTTCGTAGGAAAGCGTCACGCGATGGCGCAGTACGTCGGGCACCAGCGCCGTCATGTCTTCGGGCAGGGCATAGCTGCGACCGCGCAGCAGCGCGAGCGCGCGCGCGCCTTCGGTGAGGCTGATGCTCGCGCGCGGACTCGCGCCGAAAGTGATGAAGCGGCGCATGTCCTTCAGGCCGTGCTTGTCGGGCGTGCGCGTGGCCGACACCAGCTTGACCGCGTACTGGATGAGCGAAGGGTCGACGTACACGCGCCGCGCCTCGGCCTGCAGGGTTGCGAGCTGCTCGGTGGTTGCCACCGGATTGACCTCGACCAGCGAGCCGATCACGCGCTGGACGATGACGAACTCTTCCTCGTCGCTCGGGTAGTCGACCAGCACCTTCATCATGAAACGGTCGACCTGCGCCTCCGGCAGCGGATAGGTGCCCTCGGTCTCGATCGGGTTCTGCGTGGCCATGACCAGGAAGGGGCGCGGCACCCTGTGCGTTTCGCCGGCAATGGTGACCTGGCGCTCCTGCATCACCTCGAGCAGCGCGCTCTGCACCTTGGCGGGCGCGCGGTTGATTTCGTCGGCCAGCAGCAGGTTGGCGAACACCGGGCCGAGCGAGGTGCTGAACTCGCCGGTCTTCTGGTTGTAGATGCGCGTGCCCACCAGGTCGGCCGGCACCAGGTCGGGCGTGAACTGGATGCGCTTGAACTGGCCGCGCACGGTGTCGGCCAGCGTCTTGATGGTGAGCGTCTTCGCGAGGCCCGGCACGCCTTCGACCAGCAGGTGCCCGCCCGCGAGCATGGCCACCATCACGCGCTCCAGGAAGCGGTCCTGGCCCACCACCACGCGCTTGACCTCGTAGAGGATCTGCTCCATCAGTTCGGCCGTGGCGGAAGACGTGGAAAAGGGGGTCTCAGTGCTCATGCGAGGGCCTCTCTGTAAACAATCGAAAGCGTGGGGCGTTCCTGGCTAGAACGGCGGCGAGCCCGCGGCCGAGGCCGCGTTCTCAATGGGCACCGCAAACCCGATGCCGATGAAGGTGCGCTGCTGCGTGGGATTGAGGATGGCGGTGACGATGCCGAGCACCTCGCCGTCCATGTTGATCAGCGGGCCACCCGAGTTGCCGGGGTTGGCTGCCGCGTCGAACTGGATCAGGTTGCCCAGTTCCTGCTTGCCCTCGGGCGAGCGGAACGAGCGCTTCAGGCCCGACACCACGCCGGCCGACACCGAGGGGCCGATGCCGAACGGAAAACCGACCGCGGCCACCTGGTCGCCGGGCCGCAGGTCTCCGGTCGAGCGCATGGCAGCGGGAATCAGGTCGTCGGGGATCTTCTGGGCCTGCAGCACCGCGAGGTCGTTCTCGGGCTGCACGCCGGTGATGGTGGCCACGGCCTCGAGCCCGTCGGAGAAGGTGACCTTGATGGTCTCGGCGCCGGCAACCACATGCAGGTTGGTGAGGATCACGCCCTTGTCGACGATGACCACCCCGGTGCCCACGCCGCGTTCGACCTCGCCCGGCGGCGCGTCGGCTTCGGGCGGCTTGCCCTTGGCCATGTTGCGGCCGCGCTTCTGGGTCTTGGCCTCGGGCGTGGCCTTCTCGGGGCCGTAGCCGACCACCCGGACCACCGAGGGCCGCACGATCTCGGCGGCCTTTGCGGCGGGCGAGGGGAGCGTGTTGGTCTGCAGCGTGCGCAGCACGGCTGAATCGATGTCCTTCTGCGTCAACGCCTTGCCCTGCCGGGGCCACCACGTGGCGCCGCCTGCAACCAGCGCGGCGCACAGCACCAGGAGGAACGCAAAGCTGCGCCGGCCTGGCTGCCAGCCGGCCTTGGCATGGGGATTCGGGGGGGGCGATGAATCGGGCGGCGCACCGTTGCCTCCACCCTCGGGCGATGACACGGCAGCCTGATGGGCCGCGGAATCGGCCGCTTGGGGCAGCGTGCGGGGCGAACGGCTGTAAAAAGCGGGCCTGCGCATCGGGGCACCTCCGGCAAGGGATGACGGGTGAGTAGGGAGTCACAGTAGCACGCTTTCTTCTGCCTTGCATCCCTTCGGGCATCATCTCGCCATGGCTGTATTTGTCGATACCCACTGCCACCTCGATGCGCCCGAATTCGGTGCGGAAATGCCGCTCATCCGTGCACGGGCCGCCGAACGGGGCGTCGCGCTGTGCGTCATTCCTGCCGTGGCGGTCTTCAATTTTGCGACCGTGCGCGAGCTGGCGCAGGTGCAGGGCGACGCCTATGCGCTCGGAATCCACCCGCTGTGCACCGGCAATGCGCAGGATGCCGACCTGGAGGCGCTCGATGCCGAGCTTGCCGCACGCCGCAGCGACCCACGGCTGGTCGCGGTCGGCGAAATCGGTCTCGACTACTTCGTGGAAGGGTTGGACAGCGACAAGCAGCAGCACTTTTTTCACACTCAGTTGCAACTCGCGCGCAAATACGATCTGCCGGTGCTCATCCACGTGCGCCGCTCGGTCGACAAGGTGCTCAAGCACCTGCGGCAGACCGCGGCCGGCCGGCCGTGGCAGGGCATCGCCCATGCGTTCAACGGCAGCGAGCAGCAGGCCACGGCCTGCATCGACATCGGGCTGAAGCTGGGCTTCGGCGGCACCGTCACCTTCGATCGCGCATTGCAGCTGCGGCGGCTGGCGGCCACGCTTCCGCTCGATTCGATGGTGATGGAAACCGATGCGCCCGACATCCAGCCGCATTGGCTCTACCGCACCCAGGCGCAGCGCGCGGCCGGCGAACCGCAGGGCCGCAACGAACCGGGCGAACTGCCGCGCATCGCCGAAGTGGTGGCCCGGCTGCGCGGAATGGAAGTCGATGAACTGGCCCGGGCCACCACCCGCAACGCGCTGAAAGCCCTGCCGGGGCTCGAAAGTCTTCTTTCGTTGTCGGAAGGCCGGCCGCACCCCGCGTAGGCCGATATCCCGAGTTGCGACGGCGCAAGGAAGCGTGCGCATTTGCTGTCATCCTTGGTGTTCGAAGTGCCGTTTCTTGTCCAGTGGCAAGTTCGTCACTCCAACTGTCATCCCCAAAGGAGCTTTTGCATGAACACATTTTTCATTCGCACCGTGCCCGTCGTGCTGGCCCTCGCGCTCGCCTCCATCGGCGTGTCCGCCGTGGCCCAGACCGCCGCCCCGGCCACCGCCGCCCCGGCCACCGCGGAACCCACCACCACTGAAAAGGTGAAGGAAGCCGGCAAGGACGCCGTCGATGCCACCAAGCGCACGACCAAGAAGGTCGTGGACGCCACCGAGCGCGGCACCGAGAAGGCCTGGAACGCGACCAAGCGCACCACCAAGAAGGCCACCACCGCCACCAAGAAGGCCGCCGTGAAGACGGGTGAAGCCGTTGAAACCGCCGGCCACAAGACGGCCGACGGCATGCGCAGCACCGGCAAGGCCATTGGCGAGAAGGTGCCCGGCACCGCAGAGAACGAAGCCGCCAAGAAGTAACCTGGCTTCGGCCTTGACGAGAGAACCCGCTTCGGCGGGTTTTTTTCATGGGCGTCGACAGTGCCAAGATACCGCCCATGAATTCACCTGTCGCGCCCGGCACCGCCAGCGCAGTGCTTACGGGACTCGCACCGATCGTCTCGCCCGTCACCGTCGTGCTGATCCTGGGCAGCTTCCCGGGCGTGCGGTCGCTCGAACTGCAGCAGTACTATGCGCATCCGCAAAATCAGTTCTGGAAAATCTTGCAAGCCGCTTGGCCCCACCATCCGCTCCCCATGGGCGCAGACAGCTATCCCGAGAAGAAAGAGTGGCTGCTCGACCGCGGCCTGGGCGTGTGGGACGTGTACGCCGCCTGCGAGCGCGAGGGCAGCCTCGACTCCGCCATTCGCGCGCCCGTGGCCAACGACATCGCGGGCCTGCACTTGCCCCGGCTGGCCGCCATTGCGCACAACGGCGGCGAGAGCTTCAAGCATGCGCGCCACACGCGCACCCTGGGGGTGCCGGTCCATCAGCTGCCTTCCACCAGCCCCGCCAACGCGTCGTGGAGCTTCGAGCGCAAGCTCGCAGCCTGGCGCGAGGTCTTTGACGCCCACCACCTTCTTTGATGGCCACGAGCAAAACTCCCGTTCTCCCCGAAGTCAATTTTTCCGACTGGGGCGACATCCGCTACCTGCACCTTGGCACCGAATGGGTCCAGGGCTCGATGAAGCTCGATGCGCCGTTCGAAATCGAACTTGAATACGTGCAGCGCATGATGGCCTGGCTGCTGTTCGCCGACCCGAAGAGCCTGGCGAGCCGCCATGCGATGCAGCTCGGCCTCGGCGCGGCCACGCTCACCAAGTTCTGCCGCAAGACCCTGCGCATGCGCACCACCGCGGTGGAGCTCAATCCGCAGGTGGTGTCGGCCTGCCGCGGCTGGTTCAAGCTGCCGGCCGACGACCCGAAGCTGCGCGTGGTCATTGCCGATGCGGCGCTCGAGATCCGCAAGCCCGAGTGGCAGGGCACGGTCGATGCGCTGCAGGTCGACCTGTACGACCATGAGGCCGCCGCGCCGGTGCTCGACAGCGAAGACTTCTACGCCGATTGCCGCGCGCTGCTCACCGAAGACGGCTGCATGACGGTCAACCTCTTCGGCCGCTCGTCGAGCTACGAACGCAGCCTCGAGAAAATCGCCGCTGCATTCGGCGCCGACGCGGTCTGGGCCTTCAAGCCGACGCGCGAAGGCAACACGGTGGTGCTGGCGCAGCGCACGCCGAGCCGGCCCAAGCGCGAAGCCCTTGCCGAGCGCGCCCAAACGATCCAGACTCGATGGGGCCTGCCCGCGCCGAAATGGCTGCGCGTGTTCAAGCCGCTGAATCCCACCTGAATTCACCTTCACCCGACCGTCCGGCCCATGAGCGCAGTCCCCGCTGTTTCCGCCCCCGCCCCGCTGGCCACCCGCCACGAAGGTCCGCTCGACCTGCGCCGCCTGATCGAATGGCTCGCCGCCGACGGCGTGATTTCGCCGGTGGAAGCCAAGCGCACCATCGCGCGCTGCGCCCAGGCCGAGAGCCGGCAGGCGCCGCTGGTGCGTCTGGCCAACGTGGCCATGACGCGCGAAAGCGACGGCAAGCCGCTCGACCTCGAAATGCTCACGCAATGGCTCTCCGGCCGCGCGGGGCTTGCCTACCTTCGCATCGATCCGCTCAAGGTCGACGTGGGCAAGGTCGCCGACACCATGAGCGCGGCCTACGCCGAGCGCCACAAGGTGCTGCCGGTGCAGGTGCTGCCCAACGAGGTGGTGGTGGCCACGGCCGAGCCCTTCCTGACCGACTGGATCGCCGAAGTGGAACGCCAGTCGCGCCGCACCGTGCGCCGCGTGGTGGCCAATCCCACGGACATCCAGCGCTACACGGCCGAATTCTTCGCGCTCGCCAAGTCGGTGCGCGCCGCGCAGAAGGCCGGCGGCAACACCGGCGGCGCGAGCTTCGAGCAGCTGGTGGAACTGGGCAAGAGCACCAAGCAGCTCGACGCCAACGACCAGAGCGTGGTGCAGGTGGTCGACTGGCTCTGGCAATACGCCTTCGACCAGCGCGCGAGCGACATCCACCTGGAGCCGCGCCGCGAGCAGGGCGTGATCCGCTTTCGCATCGACGGCATCCTGCACCCGGCCTACCAGATGCCCATGGGCGTGATGAACGCGATGGTGTCGCGCATCAAGCTGCTGGGCCGCATGGACGTGGTCGAGAAGCGGCGTCCGCTCGACGGCCGCATCAAGACCCGCAACATGCGCGGCGACGAAGTCGAAATGCGCCTGTCCACCTTGCCGACGGCCTTCGGCGAGAAGATGGTGATGCGCATCTTCGACCCCGACACCGCGGTGAAGGACCTCGACGCCCTCGGTTTCGCGCAGCACGACGCGCAGCGCTGGGAACAGCTCGTCACGCGACCCAACGGCATCATCCTGGTGACGGGGCCCACGGGCTCGGGCAAGACCACCACGCTGTACTCCACGCTCAAGCGCGTGGCGACCGAGGAGGTCAACGTGAGCACGGTGGAAGACCCGATCGAGATGATCGAGCCTTCGTTCAACCAGACGCAGGTGCAGCCGCAGCTCGACTTCGGTTTTACCGAAGGCCTGCGCGCGCTGATGCGGCAGGACCCGGACATCATCATGGTCGGCGAAATCCGCGACCTTGCCACCGCCGAGATGGCGGTGCAGGCCGCGCTCACCGGCCACCTGGTGTTCAGCACGCTGCACACCAACGACGCGCCGAGCGCCATCACGCGGCTGATGGAGCTCGGCGTGCCTTCGTACCTCATCAATGCCGTGATGCTCGGCGTGCTGGCCCAGCGGCTGGTGCGCACGCTGTGCCCCAACTGCAAGCAGCCCGACGACACGGTCACGCGCGAGAAGCTCGAAACCATCGTCAAGCCCTGGCAGATCACCGGTTCGGTGCGCGCCTACAAGCCTGTGGGCTGCGTCGACTGCCGCATGACCGGCTACATGGGCCGCATGGGCCTGTACGAGCTGCTGAGCATCAGCGAAGACTTCAAGGCGCAGGTCACCAAGGAACCCAATCTGGCCGGCCTGCGCCGGCAGGCCGTGATCGACGGCATGCGCCCGCTGCGCCTGGCCGGGGCGCTGCGCGTGGCCGAAGGCGTCACCACCATCGAGGAAGTGCTGAGCGCGACGCCTCCGCTGGAGTGAGGCAAGTCAGGGCGCCGGAAAAAGAGCGCGCCGCCCCTGGGGGTTATCCCTAGGCGCTCGGTTAGTGGAATCCACATCGAGCTGACCACCAGCTGACTCGACAATCTCGCATCGAAATTTGTTCGAGGAGACTGTTCGTGAAAATCAAGAGTCAGAAAGACTTTTTCTCGGGTCTGATGTTTACGGTCGTGGGCGTGGCGTTCGCATGGGGCGCCACCACCTACAGCGTAGGCAGCGGCGCCCGCATGGGGCCGGGCTACTTCCCGTTGATGCTGGGCATCCTGATGGCCGTCATCGGCCTGGGGATCATGTTCAGCGGCCTGACCGTCGAAACCACCGACGGCGAAAAGATCGGCAAGTGGGCCTGGAAGCAGGTCGTGTTCATCCTGGGCGCCAATCTCGCGTTCGGCATCCTGCTGGGCGGCCTGCCGAGCCTCGGCGTGCCGGCCATGGGAATGATCATCGCGATCTACGCGCTCGTGCTCATCGCGAGCCTCGCGGGCCACGAGTACAGGCTGCGTACCGTGCTGATCCTGGCCACCGTGCTGGCCGTCGGCAGCTATGTCGCCTTCATCTGGGCCCTCAAGCTGCAGATCCAGGTCTGGCCGACCTTCATCACCGGTTGAGAAGAAAGCTGCTCTCATGGAATTGATTAACCACCTCTCGATGGGTTTTGGCGTTGCCTTTACCTTCACGAACCTGCTGTACTGCCTCGGCGGCTGCATCCTGGGCACGCTGATCGGCGTGCTGCCGGGCATCGGCCCGGTCGCGACCATCGCGATGCTGCTGCCCGCCACCTACGCGCTGCCGCCCGTGTCGGCGCTGATCATGCTGGCCGGCATCTACTACGGCGCGCAGTACGGCGGCTCGACCACCGCGATCCTGGTGAACCTGCCGGGCGAATCGTCCTCGGTGGTGACCGTGATCGACGGCTACCAGATGGCGCGCAAGGGCCGCGCGGGTCCGGCGCTGGCCGCTGCGGGCCTGGGCTCGTTCTTTGCCGGCTGCGTCGGCACGCTGATCCTGGCGGCCTTCGCACCGCCGCTGACCGAACTGGCCTTCAAGTTCGGTCCGGCCGAGTACTTCTCGCTGATGATCCTGGGCCTGATCGGCGCGGTGGTGCTGGCTTCGGGCTCGCTGCTCAAGGCCATCGGAATGATCGTGCTGGGCCTGCTGCTGGGCCTGGTGGGCACCGACGTGAATTCGGGTGTGGCGCGCTACAGCTTCGATGTTCCGGAACTGACCGACGGCATCGGCTTCGTGGCCATTGCCATGGGCGTGTTCGGCTACGGCGAAATCATTGCCAACCTTTCGCGTCCCGACGACGAACGCGAAGTGTTCACCGCCAAGGTCTCGGGCCTGTTCCCGACCAAGGAAGACTTCAAGCGCATGATCCCTGCAGTGCTGCGCGGCACGGCGCTGGGTTCGGCGCTCGGCATCCTGCCCGGCGGCGGCGCGCTGCTGTCGGCCTTCGCGGCCTACACCATCGAGAAGAAGACCAAGCTGCATCCCGGCGAAGTGCCGTTCGGCAAGGGCAACATCCGTGGCGTGGCCGCACCCGAGGCGGCCAACAACGCCGGCGCGCAGACCTCCTTCATCCCGCTGCTGACGCTGGGCATTCCGCCCAATGCGGTGATGGCGCTGATGGTGGGCGCGATGACCATCCACAACATCCAGCCCGGCCCGCAGGTGATGACCAGCAACCCCGAGCTGTTCTGGGGCCTGATCGCCTCGATGTGGCTCGGCAATGCGATGCTCGTCATCCTGAACCTGCCGCTGATCGGCATGTGGATCAAGCTGCTGACGGTGCCCTACAAGTTCCTGTTCCCGGCGATCGTGCTGTTCTGCGCCATTGGCGTGTACTCCACGAACAACAACACCTGGGACATCTGGATGGTGGGCATCTTCGGCTTCGTGGGCTACACCTTCTTCAAGCTGGGTTGCGAGCCTGCGCCGCTGCTGCTGGGCTTCATCCTGGGGCCGATGATGGAAGAGAACCTGCGCCGCTCGCTGCTGCTCTCGCGCGGTGACTGGAGCGTGTTCGTCACGCGTCCGATCTCGCTCGGGCTGCTGCTCGCTGCGGCGCTGCTGCTGGTGATCGTGCTGCTGCCGGCGGTCAAGGCGAAACGCGAAGAAGCCTTCGTCGAGGATTGACCCCGGGGCAACACCTGCGGCCCGGCAAAGCCGGTTCCGCGGTGTTCCACGAAAAACACGACGGCGCCTCTGGGCGCCGTCTTCTTTTTCAGGGCTTGTTTGCGCGCGGCGGCTTCATATGCTGCCGTGCCATGGCGAGGAAGGCCATGGCCGCGGGATTGAGCGGGTGCTTGGCCAGGCGGATGGCGACGACCGGGTACTCCAGAATCGGGCGCGTGACGGCCACCGCGCGCAGGTTGCCGGGCATCAGCACCTCCACATAGCGCGGCAAGAGTGCCACGCCCGCGCCCGCCTGGATGAGGCCGAACGCGGTCGACAGCATCGACACGTGATGGACCACGCGCGGGTACACATTGGCCATGCTCGACAGCTGGCGGCTCACGGCGCGCCACACGTTGGCGTCGGGGTTCACGTGGATGAAGGGGAGCGACTCCAGGTGCCTGGCGTCGACCACCACGCGCTGCGCCAGCGGATGGTCGTCGCGCACGAACAGGGCCATGCGCTCCGAGAAAAGCGGCTCGGTCGCCAATTCGGAGTGCTTCTGCCCGATGTCCGAGCCGAAGCCCAGGTCGGCCTCCTGCGAGAGGATGCGCGAGATCATCTGCTCCGCGGTGCTGTCGAGCAGCGTGGTCGCCAGCGTGGGGTGCTTCAGCGAGAACCGGCCGAGCATCGGCGGCAGCAGCGCGCCCGCCGTGAGGTGGCCCACCGCCAGCACCACGCGTCCTTCGCGCAGCTGCGACTGCGATCGGCACGCGTCCACCGATTCATCGATCAGCCGCAATGCGCGCACGGCGGTTTCGACCATCACCTGGCCCGCACTCGTCAGCTGGATGCGGCGGCCCCGCACCACCAGCGGCTGCCCGAGCTCTTCCTCCATGCGCTTGACCAGATGGCTGATCGCGGGCTGCGTCAGCTGCAAGGCTTCCGCCGCAAGCGTGAAGCTGCCCGATTCGGCGACCGCCGCCAGCGCGCGCAGCTGCTGCAGGGAGACCTCTTCCGTCGCGTTTCTTGCCATAAGCTGTATTCATAGTTGAATAACCTGGATTATCTGGCTTGATGCCAATGCGCTGCATAGCATGCGAAGTTTTCTCCACGGGGCCAGAATCCAGCACCATGAAAAGAATCCAGTTCATTCAAGGGATCGCCGCTGCGCTTTGCGTGGCTGCATCGACGGCCAGCCTGGCCCAGGGCTATCCGAACAAGCCGGTGCGGCTCATCGTGCCGTTCCCGGCGGCCGGCGCGACCGACCTTTTCGCCCGCACGCTCGGGCAGAAGATGAGCGAAAAGCTCGGCACCACGCTGGTCATCGACAACAAGCCGGGCGCGGGCGGCGCCATCGGCTCGGACATGGCCGCGAAGGCGCCGGCCGACGGCTACACGCTTCTGCTGGCCACCACCAGCACCCATTCCATCGGGCCGGCCATCTCCAGCAAGCTGCCCTATGACACGGTGCGCGACTTCACGCCCATCGCGCACGTGGGCGACGCGCCGAGCATCATGCTGGTGCCGGTCAACTCGCCCGCGAAGAGCGTGCGCGAATGGATCGACTACGCGAAAAAGAACCCCGGCAAGCTCAACTACGCCTCCAGCGGCAACGGCACCATCGTGCAGCTCACGGCGGAGCTCTTCAAGTCGCAGGCCGGCGTGTTCGTGACGCACATTCCCTACAAGGGCACGGCGCTGGCCATTCCCGACCTGATCAGCGGCAAGGTCGACGTGCTGTTCGACTCGCTGCCCACCGGCATGCCACACGTGCGCGACGGCCGTCTGCGCGCGCTGGGCGTCACCACGCCCAAGCGCAGCCCGCTCGCGCCCGAGCTGCCGCCGATCGCCGACACGCTGCCGGGCTTCGAGTCGAACACCTGGTTCGGCTTCTATGGCCCGAAGGGTCTGCCGGCAGACATCGTGGCGCGCGTCAACAAGGCCGCGAACGAGGCATTGGCCGATCCCGAGGTGAAGGAAAAGCTTTCGCGCCTGGGCATCGAACCTGCTGCCGCCGGAACGCCCGAGCAGTTCGCCAGGATGGTGGCTGCCGACGCCGCCAAGTGGAAAAAAATCGTGGTCGAGCGCAAGATCACCAACGAATAGCGAGCACACCCCATGAACTTCGACTTCAGCAACCCCTATCTCTCCACCCGCATTCCGATCTTCGCGCGCAACGTGGTGTCGACCTCGCACCCGCTCGCCTCTCAGGCGGGGCTGCGCATGCTGCAGCAGGGCGGCAATGCCGTCGATGCGGCCATTGCCACGGCGGCCGTGATGACGCTGGTCGAGCCCGTGAGCAACGGCCTGGGCAGCGACGCCTTCTGCATCCTGTGGGACGGCAAGGAACTGCACGGCCTCAACGCCTCGGGTTGCGCGCCCAAGGCCTGGACGCCCGAATATTTCAAGGCCAAGTACGGCGCCGATGCCGTCACGCCGCCGATGCGCGGCATCGATTCGGTCACCGTGCCGGGCGCGGTGCGCGGCTGGGTGGCGCTGAGCGAGCGCTTCGGCAAGCTGCCTTTCGCCGACCTGCTGGCGCCGGCCATCGACATCGCCGAGCGCGGCTACCTGGTGCCGCCGGTGGTGCAGCAGAAGTGGGCCGCTGCCACGCCGGTGCTGGCATCGGTGGCGGGCTTCGCGCAGACCTTCATGCCCTGGGGCCGCGCGCCCGAAGTGGGTGAGCTGTTCCGCTTCACGGCCGCCGCGCGTGCGCTCAAGGCCATCGCCCGCACCAAGGGCGAGGCCTACTACAGCGGCGAGATCGCCGAGGCGCTCGCAAGGTTCTCGAAGGAGCAGGGCGGCTCGCTCACGGTGGCCGACCTCTCGGCCTACCAGCCCGAATGGGTCCAGCCGATCTCGCGCGACTACCGCGGCCACACGCTGCACGAGATTCCGCCCAACGGGCAGGGCATTGCGGCGCTGATCGCCCTCGGCATCCTCGAGAAGTTCGACATCGCTTCGCTGCCGGTCGACTCGGTGGCTTCGCAGCACCTGCAGATCGAGGCGATGAAGCTCGCCTTCGCCGACGTGTACCGCTATGTGTCGGAGCCATCGTCGATGACGGTGACACCCGCCCAAATGCTCGATGACTCCTACCTCGCATCGCGTGCGAGACTCATCGACGTGAAAAAGGCGCAGGACTTCAAGGCCGGCAACCCTGTCAAGGGCGGCACCATCTACCTCACGGCGGCCGACGAGAGCGGCATGATGGTGAGCTTCATCCAGAGCAACTACATGGGCTTCGGCTCGGGCTGCGTGGAGCCCGAGTTCGGCATCAGCCTGCAGAACCGCGGCCATGGCTTCAGCCTCAAGGCCGAGAGCCCGAACGTCGTGGCGCCCGGCAAGCGGCCGTTCCACACCATCATCCCGGCCTTCCTCACCAAGGACGGCCAGCCGGTGATGAGCTTCGGCGTGATGGGCGGCAACATGCAGCCGCAAGGCCACATGCAGACGCTGGTGCGCATGCTCGACTACAAGCAGAACCCGCAGGCCGCATGCGATGCGCCGCGCTGGCGCTTCAACGCGGGGCTCGAGATCAACGTCGAGGCCGCGATGGACCCGGCCACGGTGCAGGGCCTGCGCGAGCTCGGCCACCACCTGGACGTGATCGACGACTCCTACCAGGATTTCGGCGCCGGCCAGTTCATCTGGCGCGCGGGCGATCCGTCGGTCGAAGGCTACGTGGCCGCCAGCGATCCGCGCCGCGATGGCCTGGCGGCAGGCTTTTGACGGCCACGCGATGATCGGGGAATGACCAAGTCCGCCGTACAGACCGGCATTCCCCCTTCTTCTGCCAGCGGCGCAAGGAGCCTTGCGCCCGGCCTCGTCCTCGCCTCGCTGGGCGCGGTCGCGTTCAGCGGCAAGGCCATCATCGTCAAGCTGGCCTACCGCTACGGCGTGGATGCGATCACGCTGATCATGCTGCGCATGCTGTTCGCGCTGCCGCTGTTCGCGGTGATGGCGTGGTGGGCCGGCCGCGGCAAGCCCGCGCTCACCTTGCGCGACTGGCTCGGCGTGGCCGGGCTCGGCTTCTCCGGCTACTACCTTGCGAGCTTTCTCGACTTCGCGGGGCTCGCCTACATCTCGGCCAGCTTCGAGCGGCTCATTCTCTATCTCAACCCCACGCTGGTGCTGCTGTTCGGCTGGCTGCTGTACCGGCGGCGCGCCACGCGGCCGCAGGTGCTCGGCATGATCGTGAGCTATGCCGGCGTGCTGCTCGTGTTCGGGCACGAACTCTGGATCGGTGGCGGCGGCAAGGGCGGCGGGGCGGCGGCCTGGGGCACGTTCCTCGTGTTCCTGAGCGCCGTGAGCTATGCGGCCTATCTCGTCTACAGCGGCGAATTCGTCAAGCGCCTCGGGTCGCTGCGGCTCGTGGGGCTGGCCACCACGGTGGCGTGCGTGCTGTGCATCCTGCAGTTCGTGCTGATGCGGCCGATGAGCGCCGCGATGCAGGTGGCGCCCGAGGTCATCTGGCTGTCGGTGCTCAACGCCACGCTGTGCACGGCGGTGCCTGTCCTCATGGTCATGATGGCCATCGAACGTATCGGCCCGGCCATGGCCGCGCAAACCGGCATGATCGGGCCGCTGTCGACCATCCTCATGGGCGTGGTCATACTCGGCGAGCCGTTCACCGCGTGGATCGCGGCCGGCACGGTGCTCGTGATTGCGGGCATCTTCGTTTTCACAAGCACGGGGCGCTAGCGTCCCTGCAGTTCAGGAGCAACAACATGGATTTGGGCATTGCAGGCAAGACTGCGCTGGTGTGCGGCGCGAGCAAGGGACTCGGCTACGGCTGCGCCGAGGCGCTGGTGCGCGAGGGCGTCAACGTGGTGATCGTGGCACGCGGTGCCGAGGCGCTGGAGGCGGCGGCGAAGAAGTTGACCGAAGCCGCAGGCGCATCGGGTCCCTTCGTCAAGCACGTGGCCGCCGACATCACCACCGAGGCCGGCCGCGCGGCGGTGTTCGCGCTGGGCCACGACTTCGACATCGTCGTCACCAACGCCGGCGGCCCGCCCCCCGGCGATTTCCGCAACTGGGACCGCGAGGCATGGATCAAGGCGGTCGACGCCAACATGCTCACGCCCATCGAACTGATCAAGGCCACGGTGGACGGCATGGCCAAGCGCGGCTTCGGGCGCATCGTGAACATCACGTCGAGCTCGGTGAAGTCGCCCATCGACATCCTGGGCCTGTCGAACGGCGCACGCAGCGGCCTCACCGGCTTCGTGGCCGGCGTGGCGCGCACGTCCATCGCCGCGCAGGGTGTGACCATCAACAACCTGCTGCCCGGCGCCTTCGACACCGACCGCCTGAAGGGCACGATGGCCGGCGCGGCGCAGAAGTCGGGACAGGACTTCGACACCGTGTGGGAAGCCCGCAAGAAGAACATCCCGGCCAGGCGCTTCGGCACGCCGGCCGAGTTCGGCGCCATCTGCGCCTTTCTCTGCAGCATGCAGGCGGGCTACATGACGGGGCAGAACGTCCTGGCCGACGGCGGCGCCTACCCCGGCACGTATTGAACTCGCCCCCAGGCTGCGCGCACAAGGGGGAAGGGGCGTTGTTGAATCAGCGCCGTGACGAGACCACGATGCCGCCCACGATGAGGGCGAAAGCCGCGCCGTGGTACCAGTGCGGCGGCTCGCGCAGGAAGGCCGCGGACAGCAGCGCGGCGAACAGCGGCGTGAGGTTCATGAAGAAGCTCGCGGCCTGCGGCCCCGCATGCTGGACGCCACTGCCCCAGCAGCGGTAAGCCAATACCGCCGGGCCGATGCCGATGAATGCCAATGCCGCCAGCAGCGGCCATCCGAGTTCCATGCGGGCGTCGGTCAGCGTCCATTCCCCGGCCGCGAACAGCCCCGACCATGCGAGGCCGAACACCAGCTGCGCCATCAGGAACGCGGCCCAGTCCTGCCGCACGCCCTGCGGCTCCCGCGTGCGCGCCAGGATCCAGCTGTAGAACGCCCAGGCGATGGTGCCCAGGATCATGTAGAGATCGCCCGGCACCAGCCGCAGCGCGAGCAGCTGCCGCCATTCGCCCCGGCTCAGCACCAGCAGCACGCCCAGCATCGAGAGCAGCGAACCGCCGATCTCGCGCCCACTGACACGCGCGCCGAAGAAAACGGTGCCCGTCGCGAGCATCCACAGTGGCAGGCTGGAGCCCACCAGCGTGACGTTGATCGGCGTGGAGGTCTGCAGCGCCAGGTACTGGAACGCGTTGTAGCAGCCGATGCCCAGCAGCCCCAGCACCGAGTAGCGCTTCCAGTGCGGCCACATCGGGCTGCCGCGGCGCAGCACCGGCCATGCGAGCGGCAGCAGCAGCACGAACGCGATGACCCAGCGCACGAAGTTCAGCGTGAGCGGCGACACCAGGTCGCGCACCAGGCGGCCGACGACGGCATTGCTCGCCCACAGCAGCGGCGGCACGGTGAGCAGGAAGACGGTGGAAGGCGTGAGGCGCTGCTGGATCTGCATGGCCGCCGACTCTACCGGGCATTGCCCGCCCCCGCCCTGGAAAGGCCAAACGTGGCACCATGCGCCTCTTCTTTTCTGTGCGACTGGAGACTGCAAAGATGATGAGCAAAGCCGTCCGTATCGACCGCCATGGCGGTCCCGAGGAACTGAAGATCGTCGACGTCGAGGTGGGCGAGCCCGGCCCCGGCGAGATCCGCATCCGCCACAAGGCCGTGGGCCTGAATTTCATCGACACCTACCAGCGCAGCGGACTCTATCCGTTCCAGATGCCGCTGCAGCTGGGCATGGAAGCCTCGGGCGTGGTCGAGGCGGTGGGCGAAGGCGTGGTGCACCTGCAACCCGGCGACCGCGCCGCGTACGCGAGCCAGCCGCCCGGCGCCTACAGCGAGCTGCGCGTGATGCCGGCGAAGAACGTCTGCAAGCTGCCCGATGTGATCTCCTTCGAGACCGGCGCAGCCATGATGCTCAAGGGCCTGACGACGCAATACCTGCTGAAGAAGACGCTGCCGGTGGAGGGCCTGCAGCCGGGCGACTTCATCCTGTTCCACGCGGCGGCCGGCGGCGTCGGCCTGATTGCCTGCCAGTGGGCCAAGGCGCTGGGCCTGCAGCTGATCGGCACCGCGGGCAGCGACGCCAAGTGCAAGCTCGCGCTCGAATACGGCGCGGCGCATGCCATCAACTACAGCACCGAGAACTTCGCGGCCCGGGTGAAGGAAATCACCGGCGGCAAGGGCGTGAAGGTGGCGTACGACTCGGTGGGCAAGGACACCTGGGAAGGCTCCATCGACTGCCTGCGCCCGTTCGGCCTGCTGGCGGTGTTCGGCAACGGCTCGGGCCCGGTGCCGCCGATCAGCCTGGGCACGCTCGCGTCCAAGGGCTCGCTCTACGTGACGCGGCCGACGCTGTTCACGCACATTGCCACGCGCGAGAGCACGCAGGCGATGGCGGACGACCTGTTCGCAGTGGTGCAGAGCGGCGCGGTGAAGATCCCGATCGACCAGCGCTATGCGCTGGCCGACGTGCAGCAGGCCCACCGCGACCTGGAAGCGCGCAAGACCACCGGCTGCACCATCCTCACGCTCTGAGGCCGGGCCGCGGCTGGCTCGCCGGAGGGCCAGCCTTGTCCTACCCGGGGTGGGGTGTCATGCCTGCGTCTTGTGCGAGGCGCAATTTGTAGCCTTCAGCAAAGCCAGCGAAGGCCAGCGCATGGACACCGTCAGAACCTTCATCGTCGAGGACAACCCCGCCATCCGCGAGAACCTGGCCGGCACGCTGCGCGAGGTGGCGCGGGTCGATCCGGTGGGCCAGGCCGAAACGCAGAGCGAGGGCGCGCGCTGGCTCGCGCGCAATCTCTCGCAGTGGGACCTGGCCATCGTCGACCTGTTCCTGAAGGACGGCACCGGCTTCGGCGTGCTCGAAGCCTGCCGCAACCGCGAGCCGAACCAGAAGATGGTGGTGCTCAGCAACTACCTGACCCCGGAGATGCGCCGCAGGTGCGTGCAACTGGGCGCCGACGCGGTGTTCGACAAGGCCACGGAGCTCGATGACCTGATCGATTTCTGCCTGCGCCGCCGGCAGGAGCAGTTCATGGCCTCGCCGTTTCGGGCGGCGCACTGACCCCGCGGTTCTCGCGGCAGTTCAGCCTTCGATCTTTCCCAGCCGTGATTCGCGCAGCCGGCTCGGCGCCAGCGCGCCCGCCGATTCCAGGATGGGATAGGCAATGGAGCAGATGTGCGAGTTGATCCGCTTCAGGTCGCTGATCAGGTCGATGTGCAGCGAGCTGGTCTCCATGCTCAGCGTGGTGCGGTCGGAGAGCCGCTCGAGGTGGGTGGTGGCATAGGCCCGCTCGAGGTCGCGGAAGCGGGCTTTCTCCTGAAGCAGCCGCTGCGCATCGCGCACGTTGCCGTTCAGGAAGACGCTCATGCTCAGCCGCAGGTTGGCGACCAGCCGTCCATGCAGTTCCACGATTTCCGCCATGCCCGCTTCGGAGAAATTGCGCTGCGGCTTGATCTTCTTGTCTTCGATGTCGATGATCACGCGCTCGATGATGTCGCCGATCTGCTCCATGTTGATGGTGAAGCTGATGATGTCGGTCCAGCGCCGGCTTTCTTCCTCGCCCAGCGCCTCGCGGGAGATGCGCGTCATGTAGTACTTGATGGCCGAATAGAGCTCGTCCACCGTGTCGTCGAGCTGCCGCAGCTCCTGCGCCAGGCGCAGGTCGTTGTGGCGGATCACGTCGAGCGTGCCGATGAGCATGGTCTCCACCACGTCGGCCTGGTGCAGCGCCTCGCGCGCCGCGTTGGAAATGGCGAGCGAAGGCGTCGAGAGCGCGGAGGGATCGAGATGGTGGGGCCGCATGGAGGAGGCCGGCAGCGGCGGCACCGGCAGCATCTTCGTGACCAGCGTGGCGACCCACTGCGTGAGGCCGATGAAGCCCACGCTGATGACCACGTTGAACGCCAGGTGGAACAGCACCACGCCGTGGGTTGCATTCGGCACGTGCGGCTGCACATGGCGCAGCCAGAGCCCGACGAAAGGCGCGACGATGGCGACCCCCAGTGCCTTGAAAAGCAGGTTGCCCACGGTGACCTGCCGCACCGGCACGGCCGACTTGGCCGTGGTCAGCACCGCCAGCAGGCCGCTGCCGAGGTTGGCGCCCAGCACCAGCCCGAGCGCGACGTCCAGCGGAACCACGTTGGAGCTTGCCATGGCCGCCACCAGCAGCACCACGGCCAGACTCGAATAGGCCACGATCGCCAGCACGGCGCCGATGGTGATCTCGAGCAGCACGTCGCTGTTGAGCGAGGCCAGCAGCACGCGAACGGCCGGCGCCGAAAAAAGAGGTTCGGTCGCTTCCACCACCAGCTGAAGCGCCAGCAGCATCAGCCCCAGGCCGATGAGCACCCGGCCCACACGGCCCGCCACGCTGGCCGAGCGGGAAATGAACAGCACCACCCCCACGAAGATGAACATCGGCGACAACCACGACAGGTCGGCCGAGAACAGCACCGAGATGAGCGCCGTGCCCACGTCCGCCCCCCGCATCACCGCCAGCGCCGCCGGCAGCGTGACCAGGCCTTGCCCCACGAAGGAGGAGGTCATCAGCGAGGTGGCGGTGCTCGACTGCACCAGGGCCGTGACGCCGATGCCCGACAGCGCGGCCGTGAAGCGGTTGCGCATGCTCTGCACCAGGATCTTGCGCAGGTTGGCGCCGAACACGCGCAGCACGCCCGTGCGCACGAGGTGCGTACCCCACACCAGCAGGGCAACGGCGGCGAGCAGGTTCAGGAGATGCTTCATGGGGGCCGGTTTCTATCCTTTTCGTTTTTGTTCGTTTGCGACCCCATTTTCCACATGTACGGCCTCAGTCGATCAGCTCTCCGTTGTCATGGAAGGGAAAAGGGCCTTCGAAGGTGCCGGAAGCCGCCAGATGGGTCACGAGCCGGCCGTCCTGGGCAGACCAGGCATGGACCCTGAAGCCGGGCGGCTCCAGCGCCCAGGCCGAGGGTGCGCCGGGCGACAGGTCCAGGCAGACCTGGTGCGCCGGTGCGGGCGAGGTCGATGCGATGGTGCCGCCGAAGCGCACGTCGATGGCGCGATGCAGGTGGCCGCAGATCACGCGTTCCACGTTGCCGTGCCGCGCAACCAGTGCTTCGAGCGCCTCGGCGCCCTGCTGCAGGCCGATCTCGTCCATGTGGCCGATCAGCGTGCGGAAAGGCGGGTGGTGCATGGCAATCACCACCGGCTCTCCGCGGCAGGCATCGAGCTGCTCTTCGAGCCAGCCCAGGCGCTCGCCGCACAGCTCGCCGTGGCTCGCGCCCGGCACGCAGGTGTCGAGCGTGAGCAGGCGCAGCGCGCCCACGCGCACCGCGTACTGCACGAAACCGGCCGAACCGACGCCCGCCGCCAGGTAGGCGTGGCCGGGAAAGCTGCGGCGCAGCTGGCCGCGGTCGTCATGGTTGCCGGGCATCAGGTAGACCGGCATGGTGAGCGGCGCCAGCAGGCGCGCCAGGTGCTCGTATTCGGCCGCGCGGCCGAAGTCGCTCAGGTCGCCCGTGATGACGACGGCGTCGGGCCGCTGCGGCAGCCGCAGCACCGACTGCACCGCATGCTCCAGGAAGGGCGCGGTATCGATGCGGCCGTAGGCCAGGCGTCCCGGCTCACGAATGTGCAGGTCCGTCAGCTGGACCAGGAACGTGGTGTCTTCTGTCGTCGTTGTCGTCATGCGCTGGTCTCCTGCGACGTCATCAGGCGATCGGGCTGGATGCGCAGTCCCACAGGATCGCCGGGGCCGAAAGGCGTGTCGCGGCCCACGTCGGCCACCAGCAAAGGCTGGTCCTGCATGCGCAATTGCAGCTGCACGCGGTCGCCGAGGAAGGTGCGGCGTTCGACGGTTGCAGCGCCCCAGTCGGGCCGGGGCGCACTCACTTCGACGTCTTCGGGTCGCACCAGCAGCATGGCATGGTTGCGCCAGGCGGGTGGGCAAGGCAGGGTGCTTCCGCCGAGTCGGACAACGCCTTGCGCAATGGCGTCGGCTTCGCGCGCGAGGCGGTTGACGCGGCCCAGGAACTCCGCAACGAAGGGATGCGCCGGCGCGCGGTACAGCTCTTCGCCGCGGCCGATCTGCACGATGCGCCCGGCGCTCATCACCGCCAGGCGGTCGGCAATGGCCAGGGCCTCCTGCTGGTCGTGCGTGACGTGGATGGCCGTGATGTGCAGCCGGCGCAGCAGCTCGGCGAGCTCGTCGCGCAGCGACTCCTTGAGCTTGGCGTCGAGCGCGGCCAGCGGCTCGTCCAGCAGCAGCACGCGCGGACGCACCGCCACGGCGCGCGCCAGCGCCACGCGCTGCCGCTGGCCGCCCGAGAGTTCGGCGGGGCGCTTGTTCTCCAGGCCGCCCAGCCGCGTCAGGTCGACCAGCTCGCCCACCGCGCGCGTTTCCTCCTGCGGCGCCACGCCGCGGATGCGCAGCCCATAGCCGATGTTGGCCGCCACCGTCATCTGCGGAAAAAGCGCATAGCTCTGGAACACCATGCCCACGCCGCGATGCTCCACCGGCCGGTCGGTCACGTCCTGGCCGCCGAACACGATGCGGCTGCCTTCGTCGGGTGCTTCGAGCCCCGCGATCAGCCGCAGCAGCGTGGTCTTGCCGCAGCCCGAAGGGCCGAGCAGTGCGAGCACCTCGCCGGCCTCCACGTGCAGGTCGGTGGGCAGCAGGCCGCGCGTGCCGTCGGCGTAGGTTTTCGCGCAGTTCGCGATGTCGATGGGAATGCGTTCAAGTTCCATGGCGTTTCTGCATCAGGTTGGCAAGATATTGAAGGCCCCACAGCACCGGAAGAATGACCGCGAAGAAGACCAGCGTGTAGGCCGATCCGATCTCGATGCGCATCGAGGCATAGCTGTCGGCCAGGCCCACGGGCAGGGTGCGCGTGAGCGGCGTGTGCAGCATCCACGTGAGGTTGAACTCGCCCACCGAGAGCGTGAACACCATCAGGCTGCCGGCGACGATGGCGGGGAACACGGCGGGCACGAGGATGCCCATGAAGCGCTGGCGGAAGTTCGCGCCCAGCGAGCGGGCCGCCTCTTCGAGCGCGAGCAGGTCGTCGCGCTGGAAGGCCGAACTCACGGTGCGCACCATGAACGGCAGCGTGAACACCATGTGGCCCACGAGAATGAAGGCGAAGCTCTGGCGAAAGGCCGTGAGCTGGCCGTAGGCGAGGATCAGCGCCAGCGCCGTGGCCAGCCCCGGCACCGCCACCGGCAGCGTGAGCAGCTCCTCGAAGATGTGCGCGGCGCGTGAGCGGCTGCGCGCCAGCGCGTAGGCGCAGGGCACGCCCAGCAGCACGGTGCCGACCACGCAGGCCAGCGCCAGCGCGAGCGACCAGCCCACGGTGCCGCCGTAGTTCTCCCACACCTCGCCGAGCCAGCGCAGCGTGAGGCCGCTCTTCAGGCCCGCGCTGTAGTTGTTGACGAGGCCCGCCATCACCGACAGCAGCATCGGCGCGATCATGAAGAGGCTCACGAGCACGGTGATGGCCAGCAGGAAGGGCGCCCTGGGTTGCGTGTTCTTGCGCATGAGGCAATTCCTTCGATCAGCGTGCGACCGGGTTGGCGCCGAAGCGCCGCGCGGCGAACAGCACCAGCCAGGTCACGAGGCCCAGCGCAATCGACAGCGATGCGGCGAGCGCGAAGTTGGCGTAGTTGGTGAATTCGTTGTAGATGGTGATGGGGATCACCTCGAACTTGCTGGCCAGCGTGAAGGCCGTGCCGAAGGCGCCCATCGAGGTGGCGAACAGGATCGCGCCGCAGGCCAGCGTGGTGGGCGCGAGCTCCGGCATCCACACGTCGCGCGCCACGCGCAGCCGCGAGGCGCCGAGCGAGCGCGCGGCTTCCTCCAGCTGCATGTTCATGGCCTCGGCCGCGGCGGCGTAGGTGGCAATGGCGCGCGGCAACGAGAAATACAGGTACGCGAGGAACAACCCGAGCAGGCCGTAGGCGAAGGTGATGCGTTCGCCGAACAGGCTGTCGCCGACGTCCGCCACCAGCCCTTGCCGCCCGCCGAGCAGGATCACGAAGAAACCGATGATCACGCCCGGAAAGGACAGCGGCAGCGTGAGCAGCGACAGCAGCATGCGCTTGCCCGCGAAAGCGTGCCGCGCAAGGTAGATGCCCACGGCGGCGCCGAGCAGCAAGGTTGCGAGTGTCACTGCCACCGAGAGTGCCACGGTGTTGGCCATGCTCTGCAGGTAGCGCGAGTCGGTCAGCACCGCGAAGTAGGTGGCCCAGCCCTTGGTCGCCGGCAGCGTGAGCAAGCGCACCACCGGCAGCAGCCAGAAGGCCGTGAAGAACACGGCGGCGGGGGCTGCGCAGGCCAGCAGGCGCCAGCGGGGGTTCCAGGCGTTGGGTTGCTTCATCTCAGTGGTCCATGGCGCCATGCGCCTTCCGCGCCGCATGAAACGCGGCTTTAATTGCTGCTGCGGCGTCCGGCACAGAGGTCGGTTCAAACTTGGTGCGTTTAGCCCGTATCTCAGTGGGACCCGCGGCTCCACGAGCACCCCGTACTGTCGCCTGGGGCTTCGCGCCCTTGAGCACGCATCCTAGAGTTCGATGACGTGGGCCGCACGCCGATGTCGCCGCGCATTGGAGGCGATCATGGAAGTCATTCATTCCCGCTGCGCGGGCCTGGACGTTCACAAACAAACCGTGGTGGCGTGCGTGCGCATCGCTGGCGACGGCCCCCCGTTGCAGGAAGTGCGCACCTTTGCCACCACCACCTCGGCTCTGCTGAGCTTGTGCGACTGGCTCGACTCCTTCCAGGTCGAGGTGGTCGCCATGGAGGCCACCGGGGTGTACTGGAAGCCGGTGTGGCATGTGCTCGAAGGCCACTTCGAGCTGGTGCTGGCCAACGCCGCGCACGTGAAGAACGTGCCCGGGCGCAAGACCGACGTCAACGACTCGATGTGGCTGGCCGACCTGTTGGCCCACGGCCTGATCCGCGCCAGCTTCGTGCCCCCGGTGGCCGTGCAGGAGCTGCGCACGCTCACGCGCACGCGCAAGCAGCTCGTGCGCGAGAGGAGCGCGCACGCGCAACGCATCGAGAAGGTGCTCGAGGACGCCAACCTCAAGCTCAGCGTCGTGCTCAGCGACATCCTGGGCAAGAGCGCGCGCGCAGTGCTGCAGGCCATCATCGACGGCCAGGACGACCCGCAGCACCTGATCTCCTGCATCGGCCGCGTCAAGGCCAGTCGCGCCGAGTTGCTGGAGGCGCTGCGCGGGCGCGTCAGTACGCACCACCGCTTCATGCTCAAGCTGCACCTGAGCCATATCGACGCGCTGGACCAGGCCATCGCCGCCATCGAGAAGGAGGTGGGCCTGGGGCTCGAGCCGTTTCGACAAGCCGCCAAGCTCCTGAGCACCATGCCGGGCCTGAGCGCTGTCAGCGCCCACGTGATCGTGGCCGAGATCGGCATCGACATGTCGCGATTTGCCACGCCCGGCCACTTGCTGTCCTGGGCCTGCCTGTGCCCGCGCAACGACGAGAGCGCCGGAAAGCGCCGCTCCACCCGGCTGCGCCGCGGCGGCCAATGGCTCAAGACCACGCTGGTGCAGGCCGCCTGGTCCGCCGTGAGGGTCAAGGGCGGCTATCTGCAGGCGCAGTTCCATCGGCTGCGCGCCCGACGCGGCGCCAAGAAGGCCATCATCGCCGTGGCCGCCTCGATGCTCACCGCCGCTTGGCACATGCTGCGCGACGGCACCGAATGGCATGACCTCGGTGCCGCTCACTTCGACCGCGCCGACGCTCACAAAACCGCCAACCGCCTGATCCGACGACTTCAGCAAATCGGCTACGCGGTGCAACTCACTCCGGCTGGATAGGAAGCGTTTCATCCTAGTTTTTCATTTCGCGCTTGTGTTCGGGGCGCTGTTGTTTTTGGCGCTGTTGTTTTTGTTCGGGGCGCGTGCACAGGCCACCGGGTGCTCCCCTCCGCGAATGGCCCCCGCCTTCGGCTCCTCCTTGATTTCGCTGCGGGAGCACCCGATGCCCTGTGCACAGGGCACGCTCTGGGTGAACCGCCGATCAACGACCGCCCTGCGTAACGCTCCCGTCGATGGGGTACCTTGCGCGGCGAAATCAAGCAGGAGGCCGAAGGCCGGGGGACATTCGCTTCGCCGCGTACCCCGTCGGCGGGAGCGCGCCCTGAATGCATCCGGCAGGCTCAGCGCACTTCCTTGAGGTAACGATCGGAGAACGCGCGCTGCGCCTCGGCCATGCGGGCGTAGTCGACGCTCTTGGCGCGTGCGTATTCGGTAGCAGGAAGGAACTGCGCCTCGATGTCCTTGGGCATTGCGCTGGCGCGCACCGGCCGCAGGTAGGCCTTGGCCCAGATCGCCTGGCCTTCGTCGGACAGCACGAAGTCGAGCACCTTCCTGCCCTCGGCCGCGTGGGGCGCCTTGGCGACGAGGCTCATCACGTAGGGCACGGCCAGCGTGCCTTCGCTCGGAATGACGAAGGCGACGTTGGCCTTGTCCTTGTACTTGGCGCGGTAGGCATTGAAGTCGTAGTCGAGCAGGATCGCGATCTCGCCCGACAGCACCCGCGCGTAGGAGGTCTGCTTGGGCACGATGGGCTCGTTCTTCTGCAGCGCCTTGAAGTAGTCGATGGCCGGTGCGAAGTTGTCGAGCGTGCCGCCGCGCGCCTCGTTCACCGCCACCGCGCCGACATAGCCCACGAACGCCGAGGCGGGATCGAGATAGCCGATCAGGCCCTTGTATTCGGGCTTGAGCAGGTCGGCCCACGACTTCGGAATCGGCTTGCCCTTGAGCGCATCGACGTTGACCATGAAGCCGAGCGTGCCCGAGTGGATGGTGAACCAGTTGCCGGCCGGGTCCTTCAGGCCGTCGGGAATGTCTTTCCACGCGGCCGGCTTGTAGGGCTCGACCACGCCTTCTTTCTGCGCCTGCACCGCGAAGGTCACGCCCAGGTAGGTGACGTCGGCCACGGGGCTGGCCTTTTCGGCCACCAGCTGCGCGAGCGACTGGCCCGAGTTCTTGTTGTCGGCCGGCACCGTGATGCCGGTCCTGGCCTTGATGGCCTTGAGCTGCGTGCCCCAGTCGGCCCACTCGGTGGGGCAGTTGTAGCAAATGGCGGTCTGGGCCATGGCCGCCGTGCTGCCGGCGGCGAGCGTGGCGGCGAGCAGGCCCAGGCGGGCCATGCGGGAGAAACGGAAAGACAACATGAAAGAGCTCCTTGGATGGTGAGGGGCGGTGGCGAGGTGATCGATCAGTCGGTGGCGGTGTCGCGCGCGGCCGCGCACGACTCGCCGTCCCGGAAGAAATGGGGCAGCAGCAGGCTCGCATCGGCCTGCAGCGTGGTGCCGCCGGCCATGGCCTGGATCAGCAGCTCGACGCTGTGGCGGCCGATGTCGTTGTTGGGCTGCGCGATGGTGGTGAGCGCCGGCGTCAGGTCTTCGCCGAGCGCGATGCCGTCGAAACCGATGACGCTGAGGTCGTCCGGCACGCGGAGGCCGCCCAGGTGCGCGGCGCGGATGCTGCGAATGGCAAGCAGGTCGTTCGAGCAGATCAACGCGGTGGGACGGCTGGACGCCTGCAGCACGCCGGCGAGCGCATCGACCGCGCTCTCGACGAAGGGCACCTCGATCAGCGGCGGCGCCTTGAGCCCGGCATCGGCCATGCCTTTGCGGTAGCCGCGATAGCGTTGCTGCGCGCGGTCGGACGCGGCGAGCGTGCCGCTGACCATCGCGATGCGGCGATGGCCGTGCAGCACCAGCCGCGCCACGGCATCGGCCACCGCCGCTTCGCCATCGACGGTCACGCAGGGATGGTCGGGGTGCCTGTTGTAGGCCAGCACGTAGGGCGTGCCGGTGCTGCGCAGCCGCGCCAGCGCGGCCGACGTGGCAGGATTGGAGACCACGAGGATCAGCCCGTCGACGTTGCCGGCGAGCAGCAGGTGGACCGCACGCTCTTCCTCGTCGAGCTGGTAGCCCGTGGTGACAGGAATGATCGCGTAGCCGCCGGCGATGGCGGCGCGTGCGATGCCCTGCAGGCATTCGGCAAAAGTCGGATTCAGCAGGGTGGGTAGCACCACGCCCAATGCACGGCTGCGCTGGGTGCGCAAGGTGCGCGCGCTGGCGTTCGGCACGTAGTCGAGTTCACGTGCGACGCGCTCCACCAGCTCCCGCGTGGAGCGGGTCACCTTGTCGGGGAAATTGAAGGCCCGCGACACGGTGGCCACGGAAACTCCGGCTTTGGCTGCAACGGCTTGGATGCTCATCGTGCGGTGTCATGTAATCGATTACATTTCACCGCGGCAGTATGACCCCGCTATGACAGCCTATGAAAGTGGGGAGAAACCCTCGCGCCTCCCAGGCGGTGGGTTGTTGCGACGACGAACCTACTTCCCGCGCCGAACCCGCCGGATCTCATCCAGGATCAGGCAGATGGCACCCAGGGTGATCGCGCTGTCCGCCGCATTGAACGCCGGGAAGTACCAGTTGCCGGCGTGGAAGCTGAGAAAGTCCACCACGTAGCCGTGCATCATCCGGTCGATCACATTCCCGATCGCCCCGCCCAGGATGCAGGCCATCGAGAACGAAAACAGCTTCTGCCCCGCGTGCGACTTCAGCATCCAGACGATGAACACCGCGGCCGCCACGCCAATGGCCGTGAAGAACCAGCGCTGCCAGCCCGAGTGGTCGGCCAGGAACGAGAACGCGGCACCCGTGTTGTGTGCCCGGACCACGTTGAAGAAGCTCGTCACGTAGGTCGCATCGCCGAGCTTGTAGTAGCCCAGGATCAGCGTCTTGGTGAACTGGTCGATGATCAGGACGATCGCCGCCAGTCCGAGCCATGGCCAGATGCTGCCGCTGCGTGAACGCGATGCCGACATGGAACGTGCGGCCGCCATCAGGCAAAGCTCCGCGACTCGCCGGCGCCGAACAGGTTGCTGGTGCAACGGCCGCAGATCGTCGGATGCGCCGGGTCGTGGCCCACGTCGTCGCGGTAGTGCCAGCAGCGCTCGCACTTCTGCGCGCTGCTCGGCGTCACTACTGAAGACAGCGCCTCGCCCGCCGCCAATTCGATGGCGGAGGTGATGAAGACGAACTTCAGGTCGTCGCCCAGCGTGCCCAGCAGCGCGAAGTCGTCGGCCGGTGCGCTGAGCTGCAGGGTGGCCTGCAGCGACGAGCCGACCTTGCCTTCGGCGCGCACGGCTTCGATGTCCTTGTTGACCACGTCGCGGATCTCGCGGATGCGGCCCCATTTGGCGAGCAAGGCCTCATCGGGCGCGGCGAACTGGCTGTAGGTCTGCGCGAAGATCGACTCGCCCGGCTTGCCCGTGCTCACGAACTTCCACGCCTCTTCGGCCGTGAAGCTCAGGAACGGCGCCATCCAGCGCAGCATCGCCTGCGAGATGTGCCAGAGCGCCGTCTGCGCGCTGCGGCGCGCCAGCGAGCCCGGCGCTGTCGTGTAGAGCCGGTCCTTGAGGATGTCGAGGTAGAAGCCGCCCAGGTCTTCCGAGCAGTAGATCTGCAGCTTGGCCACCACCGGATGGAACTCGTACACCTTGTAGTGCGCGAGGATCTCGGCCTGGAACTGCGCCGCGCGCGACAGCGCATAGCGGTCGATCTCGAACAGCTCTTCGAGCGGCACCGCATCCTTGGCGATGTCGAAGTCGCTGGTGTTCGCCAGCAGGAAGCGCAGCGTGTTGCGGATGCGGCGGTAGGCATCGACCACGCGCGCGAGGATCTTGTCGTCGCCTGCGATGTCGCCCGAGTAGTCGCTCGCGGCCACCCACAGCCGGATGATTTCCGAGCCCAGCTTGTTGCTGATCTCCTGCGGGTCGATGCCGTTCTTGAGCGACTTGCTCATCTTGATGCCCTTGGCATCCACCGTGAAGCCGTGCGTGAGCAGGCCGCGGTACGGTGCGCGGTCTTCCAGTGCGCAGGCGATCAGGAGCGACGAATGGAACCAGCCGCGATGCTGGTCGTGGCCTTCGAGGTACAGGTCGGCTTCGGGGCCGGTCTCGTGGTGCACGTTGGGATGCGTGCCGCGCAGCACGTGATAGAAGGTCGAGCCCGAGTCGAACCACACCTCGAGGATGTCGGTGCTCTTGGCGTAGTGCGGTGCGTCTTCGGCGCCCAGGATCTCTTCGACGGTGACTCGGCTCCAGGCCTCGATGCCGCCCTGCTCGACGATGTCGGCGGCCTGGTCGAGGATTTCCATCGTGCGCGGATGCAGTTCGCCCGAATCCTTGTGCAGGAAGAACGGGATCGGCACGCCCCAGCTGCGCTGGCGGCTGATGCACCAGTCGGGCCGCCCGGCGATCATGTCGTGCAGGCGCGCCTTGCCGTTCTCGGGATAGAAGCTGGTCTGTTCGATGGCGTCGAGCGCGGTCTGGCGCAGCGTCTTGGGCGCCTTGTCCTTGGTGAACACGCCTTCGCCCTCGTCCATGCGGATGAACCACTGCGCCGCGGCGCGGTAGATCACCGGCGTCTTGTGGCGCCAGCAGTGCGGATAGCTGTGCGTGATGGTCTCGGTGGTCAGCAGGCGGTTGGCGTCACGCAGCGCGGCGATGATGACCGGCACGGCCTTCCAGATGTTCTGCCCGCCGAAGAGCGGGAAGTCGGGCGCGTAGCTGCCGTTGCCCTGCACCGGGTTCAGGATGTCGTCGTAGGCCACGCCGTGGGCGATGCAGGAGTTGAAGTCGTCCACGCCGTAGGCGGGCGAGGAGTGCACGAGGCCGGTGCCGTCGGTGGCGGTGGCGTAGTCGGCCAGGTACACGGGCGACAGGCGCTGGTAGCCGGCGTCGACGTCATAGAGCGGATGCTCGAACTCGAGCCCGCCGAGCTTCTCGCCCTTGACCGTGGCCAGCACCTTGCCGTCGAGCGCATAGCGCGTCATGCACATCTCGACCAGCGAGTTGGCCAGGATCAGCAGGCCGCGCTCGGTATCGACCAGCGAGTATTCGAGCTCAGGGTTGAGGTTGATCGCCTGGTTGGCGGGGATGGTCCACGCGGTGGTGGTCCAGATCACGGCAAAGATGTCGCCGAGGATCGTGTGGTCGGTCTCGAAGGCCGTGAGCACCTTCTCGCGCTCGTGCGCCTTGAAGGCCACGTCGACGGTCTGGCTCTTCTTGTCGGCGTATTCGATCTCGAACTCGGCCAGCGACGAGCCGCAGTCGAAGCACCAGTACACGGGCTTCAGGCCGCGGTAGACGAAGCCGCGCTCGATCACGCGCTTGAAGGCGCGCAGCTCGCCGGCTTCATTCGCGAAATCCATCGTCTTGTAGGGATGGTCCCATTCGCCCAGCACGCCCAGGCGCTGGAAGTCGGCCATCTGCTGCGCGATCTGTTCCGTGGCGTAGGCGCGGCTCTTGGCCTGCATTTCGTCGCGGCTCAGGTTGCGGCCGTACTGCTTTTCGATGGCGTTCTCGATCGGCAGGCCATGGCAGTCCCAGCCCGGCACGTAGAGCGCGTCGTAGCCTTCGAGCTGGCGCGCCTTGGTGATCATGTCCTTCAGGATCTTGTTCACCGCGTGGCCCATGTGGATCTGGCCGTTGGCGTACGGCGGGCCGTCGTGCAGGATGAACTTGGGCGCGCCGTGGCGGGCGTCGCGCAGGCGGTGATAGCGGCCTTCGTCGTTCCATTCCTTCACCCAGCCCGGTTCGCGCTTGGGCAGGTCGCCGCGCATCGGGAAGGGGGTGTCGGGCAGGTTCAGCGTGGAACGGTAGTCGGTGGGGGAAGCGGCGTCAGACATGTTGGGGTGCGAAACAGAGGGGCTTCGACAGGCTCAGCCCGAACTGCATTGAGCGGTCGGTGCGGAAGAAAAGCCGTTCGCCCTGAGCTTGTCGAAGGGCGGCAGCACGGTGCGTGCAGGGCTAAATTCGATCGCGCGTGGTCTGGCGGTGGGTTTCGGCGTGGGTCGACGCAAAGAACGCGCGCGCGTCGCGCCCATCCTTCGCGATGCCCGCTGTCAGGGCCTCGAGGCTGGTGTAGCGCAATTCGTCGTGCAGTTTGTGCAGGAGTTCCACGCGGACGATTTTACCGTAGGCCCCTTCGGCTCCCAGATGCGAGGGCCACTCCAGGCAATGCGTCTCGAGCAGCACGCGGCCCGCGTTGACGTCGTTGGCGTCCAACGAAGGGCGCACGCCGAGGTTTGCCACGCCGGGCAGCGGCTGGTCGGCCAGGCCGTGCACCAGCACCGCGAAGATGCCGCTGGCCGCCGGTTTCCAATGCTTGAAGCGCAGGTTGAGGGTGCGAAAACCGTCGTCCTTGCCGGGGGCCGAGGCGCCCAGCGCGCGGCCGAGCTTGCGGCCATGGACCACGTGGCCCGAGATCGTGTAGGGCCGGCCGAGCAGATGCTGGGCATCGGCCATGCGGCCTTCGGCCAGCGCCTCGCGCACGGCCGAACTGGAAACGCGCAGGCCATGGACCTCGTAGCTGTTCATGCGCGCCACATCGAAGCCGTGCGTATCGCCGGCCGCGTCGAGCATGGCGTAGTCGCCGGCCCGCTTGGCGCCAAAACGAAAGTCGTCGCCCACCAGCACGTAGCGCGCGCCCAGGCCGTCGATCAGCACGTTCTGGATGAATGCTTCGGGCGACTGGGACGCCAGCCGGCCGTCGAAGGGCAGCACGATCGTCTGCGCCACGCCACAGGCCGCGAGCTCGGTCAGCTTGTCGCGCAGCGTGCCGATGCGCGCCGGCGCCAGGTCGGGTTTCTTGGTGAGGGCGGCGAAATAGTCGCGCGGGTGCGGCTCGAACGTGAGCACGCAGCTCGACAGCCCGCGCTGGCGCGCCTCGGTCTGCAACAGCGCGATCATGGCCTGGTGGCCACGGTGCACGCCGTCGAAATTGCCTATGGTGAGGGCGCAGGCCGGAGCCACGCCCGGGTGCCGGAAGCCGCGGAAAACCTGCATCGGTGAGTATCTTTTTGATAGCGCCTTTTGCCCGTCGAATGGGCACATCAGGCCGTTTTGTCACAAAGCCGGTATATTGTGACTCAGTGCGTCGCTTGAAGTGGTCTCCGGCGCGCTCCGTGTCCCTGGTCTTTCCGTGATTCTTCCCTTTTTGAGGAGGCGTGTGGTGAAGGTCTTGAAGCTGTCGGCCCAAGGGCTGCCCCAGTCATGGATATCGCTCGAACAGGCGGTCATCCACTATGCAGCGGACGAAGTCCGCTGGGAGGTGGGCGCGCAGGTGGCGGTGTTCCGTGGCGGCCACAATGCCATCACCGGCCAGCAGTCGCAGATTGCGATCAACAGCATCATCGGCACCAAGGGCGTGCCGCGCATCAATCCCTTCACCCAGCGCCCGGGGCTGACCAACAGCAAGCTGTTCTCGCGCGACCGCAACATTTGTGCTTATTGCGGCGGGCATTTCCACGAAGACGAGCTCACGCGCGAGCACATCATTCCGTTCGCGCAAAAGGGCATCGACACGTGGATGAACGTGGTCACGGCCTGCAAGCCCTGCAATCACCGCAAGAGCAGCCGCACGCCCGAGCAGGCGAACATGCCGCTGCTGTACGCGCCCTATGTGCCCAGCCTCTGGGAAGATTTCATTTTGCGAAATCGCCGCATCCTGGCGGACCAGATGGAATTCCTGATGGCGCACCTGCCGCAGAGTTCGCGGCTGCACGACTCCTAGCTTCAGCGCTTCCAGTCGGGCGGGCGCTTCTCGATGAAGGCCTGAACGCCTTCCAGCGCGCCCGCGTCCATCATGTTGCACGCCATGGTCTGGCTGGCGTCGGCCAGTGCGGCCTCGATGCCGGTTTCGAGCTGGCGATAGAACAGCGCCTTGCCGAGCGCGAGCGCCTGGCGCGGCTTGGCGACGATGCTCGACACCAGCGCCTCCACGGCGGCGTCGAGTTCGCCGGGCGGGGCCACCCGGTTGACCAGGCCCTTCTCGCGGGCTTCCTGCGCGCTGATGAATTCGCCGGTCACCAGCATCTCGAACGCTTCCTTGCGGCCGAGGTTGCGCGACAGGGTGACGCTCGGCGTGGCGCAGAACAGCCCCACGTTCACGCCGCTGACCGCAAAGCGCGCCTCGCTCGAGGCCACCGCCAGGTCGCACACCGCGACCAGCTGGCAGCCTGCGGCCGTCGCAATGCCGTGCACGCGCGCGATCACCGGCACGGGCAGGCGCTGGATCGACAGCATCATGGCGCCGCAGCGTTCGAAGAGCCGCTGGTAATAGCCGAGCGAGGGCTCCGCGCGCATTTCCTTCAGGTCATGGCCCGCGCAGAAGGCCTTGCCCGCCGCCGCGATGACGACGACACGCACGGTCTCGTCGGCCGCGATCTCGCCGAGCACCTGTTCGAGCGCGCCGAGCATGCCTTCGGAGAGGGCGTTGAACGAAGCCGGGCGGTTCAGCGTCAGCGTGACCACGCCGCGCGCGTCGCGTGTCGCCAGCACGAAGGGAGAGGTCGCATCGCTCATGTCCTTGGCCCTCAGTAAGTCAACTCGAGCACCGTCACGTGCTGCTGCGCTGCAGGCCAGGTCAGGCCGGTGATGCGCTCCGCGTTGAATTCACCGGCCACCGCGCGCTGGGGTTGTGCGGTGGCAACGCGCAACCTGGAACTCGACACGCCGGAACCCCTGGGCGGCACGCCGGGCGGCGGGCTCTGGCCGTCGAAGCGCATGGTGTCGCGCTGCGCATCGAAGTAGCCGCGAGGCCGCGTGAAGACGACCACCGCCTGGGCGCTGCCATCGGCCGGCGTGAGGCGTTCGGGGCGCAGGGTCACGACGCGGCTGCTGCGCGGAAACGGGCTGCGGTAGATGTGCGTGATGCCGTAGCCGGGTGCGCTGAGCACGAACTCGTAGGCCGTGTCGCCGCGGGCATTGAACGGACCCCAGCGGCCATCGGCGCCGATGTTCTTGCTGTGCACCGCATCGCCGCGCCGTGCGCCCGTGGCCGGATCCACCGCGTACACGGTGACCTGCCCGCCATTGAGCGAAAGGTTCTCCGCACCCACCGCACGGCCGTCGAGCACGACATTCGCTTCGGCCGCCACCGCCGTGCTGCGCGGCGCTTCGCCGGTCAGGAACTGCCATGTCGCCGCGAACGCGGCGGGCGAGAACGAGGTCTCCCGGTGGTCCACGCGCGGCAGCACCACATTGGTCGCGCCCTTGAGCGCGGGGCCGTCGAAGCCGATGTTCGTCGGCTGGCCCGGCGCGCCGATCCACACCCCGTCGGGCTGCGCGTACTTGTCGTTGTTGTCGGAGCGCAGCGTGAGCCACTTCACGCCCGGCGTGACCTCTTCGCCGTTCGCCCCCTTCGGCGCATTGAGCTGCTGCATGAAGCCCGAGAGGCCGGAGAACTCGTTGTTCTCGCGAAAGCCCTTCACGGCCCAGATGCCGTGGGCGGGATTGCCGCCCAGCACCACATGGCTCACGACAGCCGCGCCGCCGCCGTTCTGAACGTAGTTGCGGATCGTGTTGCCGCCGCGCGAATTGCCGATCAGCACCACCTTGCCGGCGCCCGTGGCTTTCAGCACCTTGTCGACCTCGGCCTTCAGGAAGACGGCCGAATCGGTGGTCGAGCTGCGGCCCGGCTGCGCCACCGCATCGTCGTCGCGTGCCAGCGGATAGGGCTGGTCGAGCGCAAAGAGCCGGTCGCGCGGCCAGCCGTTCGATTCGAAGCGCCAGATCGTGGTCTGCCAGAGGGCCGCCGAATCGCCGTTGCCGTGCATCAAGACGATCGGCGGGCGTTCGGTGTACGAAGGCGAGGGGGCGGTGGCACAGGCGGTCAGCATGGCGGTGGGAACCAGGCCGGTCATGGCCATGGCAAGGATGGTGCGGCGGGATTGCATGTTTCTTTCCTGGCTGGGTTCCAAGTGAAAACGCCCGCCGGCGCAAGGCGGGCGGGCGTTGGATGCTATGGGAAAAACACCGTCAGGCGAAGACGCCGGCCGTGTCCTGCATGCGGGCGGAGACTTCGCCCAGGTGGTGCAGCGTGTCGCCGAAGGTGATTTCGAGCTGCGTGAGCTTGCGGAAATAGTGGCTGCCGATGTATTCGTCGGTCACGCCGATGCCGCCATGCAGCTGCACCGAGTTCGCGGCGACATAGCGCATCGACGTGCCGAGCTGGTACTTGGCGCGCGCGAGCGCCTGGCGGCGCTCGTCGGCCGGGGCGTTGAGCTTGAGCGTCGCGTAGTAGCTCATCGAGCGCGCGAGCTCGAGCTGCATCTTCATGTCGGCCACGCGATGGCGCAGCGCCTGGAAGGTGGAGATGGTCACGCCGAACTGCTTGCGCTGGTTCATGTAGTCGACGGTGAGGGCCACGGTCTTGTCCATCACGCCGACCGCTTCGGCGCAGGTGGCGGCAATGCCGACGTCGACCGCATATTCAAGTGCGGCCAATCCGTCGGCCGTGACCAGCGTGGCGTCTGCCTTGTCGAACACCACCTCGGCCGCACGGCCGCCGTCCTGCGTGCCGTAGCCGCGGGCCTCGACACCGCTGGCGCTGCGTTCGACCAGGAAGAGGGCGATCTTGCCGTCCACCTTGGCCGGCACCAGGTACGCGTCGGCTTCGTCGCCCACGGGCACCACGCTCTTGGCGCCCGTCAGCGACCAGCCGTCGCCGGCCTTCACGGCCTTGGCGTCGCACAGGTCGAGCCGGTAGCGCGACTTGCGTTCCTGGTAGGCCAGCACCACGATGGCCTGGCCGCCGGCAATGCGCGGCAGCCAGCCGTCCTTGGTGTCGGCATTGGCATAGCCGCTGAGCACGGCGCCGGCAATCAAGGTCTGCGCGAAGGGCTCCAGCACGATGCCGCGGCCCAGCTCTTCCATCACCACCATGCCGGCCACCGGGCCCATGCCCAGGCCGCCGTCGTCTTCGGCGATGTAGAGGCCGCCCAGGCCGAGTTCGGCCAGTTCGTCCCATGCTTCGCGCGAGAAGCCGCCCTTGGCCTCGATGCCGCGGCGGCGCTCGAAGTCATAGCCCTTGTCGACCCACTTGCGAACGGCGTCGCGCAGTTGTTCCTGGTCGTCCGAAAAATTGAAGTCCATGTTCTTGTCTCCTCAGCCCAGCACCGTCTGCGCGACGATGTTGCGTTGCACTTCGTTCGAGCCGCCGTAGATGGTGGTCTTGCGCATGTTGAAGAAGGTCGACGCGAGCGGCGCAAGGGCCGGGTTGCCGCCGGGGAAGTCGCCCTGCCAGCCGGCTTCCATCGCCTCGCGGATCAGCGGCAGCGAATAGGGACCGCCGGCCAGCATCATCAGTTCGCTGTAGCGCTGCTGGATCTCGCTGCCGCGGATCTTGAGCAGGCCCGCGACGTCGAGCGAGTTCTTGCCCGATGTGGCCGCCGAGAGCACGCGCAGCACCATCATCTCGAGCGCGACGATGTCGACTTCGAGCTTGGCGATCTCGTCGCGGAAGCGCTGGTCGTCGTAGACGCCTTCGCTCCTGGCGATGCGCTTCAAGCGCTCGAGCTCGCGCTTGGCGCGGTTCACGTCGGCGATGTTGGTGCGCTCGTGCGAGAGCAGGTGCTTGGCGTAGGTCCAGCCCTTGTTCTCCTCGCCGATCAGGTTCTCGGCCGGCACTTCGACGTTGTCGAAGAACACCTCGTTCACCTCGTGGCCGCCGTCGAGCAGCTTGATCGGGCGCACCGTGACGCCGGGCGACTTCATGTCGAGCAGCAGGAAGCTGATGCCAGTCTGCGGCTTGCCCTCGTTGCTGGTGCGCACGAGGTTGAACATCCAGTCGCCGTACTGGCCGAGCGTGGTCCAGGTCTTCTGGCCGTTGACGATGTACTTGTCGCCCTTGCGCTCGGCCTTGGTCTTGACGGAAGCCAGGTCCGAGCCGGAGCCGGGCTCGCTGTAGCCCTGGCTCCACCAGACTTCACCGCTGGCGATGCCGGGGAGGAAGCGCTTCTGCTGTTCGGCGTTGCCGAATGCCATGATCACCGGGGCGACCATCACCGGGCCGAATGGAACGATCCGCGGCGCGCCGGCCAGTGCAGTCTCTTCCTCGAACAGGTGGCGCTGGATGGCGGTCCAGCCCGGGCCGCCGAATTCCTTCGGCCAGCCGTAGCCCAGCCAACCCTTCTTGCCGAGGATCCTGGCCCAGCCCTGCAAATCGTCGCGCGTCAGTTCGAGCGCGTTGTGCACCTTGTGCGAAATCTCTTTGGGAAGGTTTTCCTTGACCCAGGCGCGAATCTCTTCGCGGAACTTCTGTTCTTCGGGCGTGAAGCTCAAATCCATGCGTGCCTCGCTGTGTTGATCGGTCTGCCGCCATCGCGGCGAAAAGCGGCGTGTCTCCGGAGACTGGAGTTTTAGCACGGTCGTGCTGTGAATCGGTGTCCGCGCGGCGACAAGCCGAGCACAGATAATCCCGCCTCCCATGAAGAACATCGTGATCCTGATCTCCGGCGGCGGCTCCAACATGGCGGCCATCGTGCGTGCCGCAGAGCGCGACCGCTGGTCCGGGCGTTTTGGCGCCCGTATTTCCGCAGTCGTCAGCAACAGGGCCGAAGCGGGGGGGCTTGCGATCGCCAGGACGCACGGCATCGAAACCGCCGTGGTCCCGCACAAGGAGTTCCCGACGCGCGAGGCTTTCGACGAGGCGCTGGCGAAGGTCGTCGATGCGCATTCGCCGGCGCTGGTGGTGCTGGCGGGCTTCATGCGCATCCTGACGCCGGGCTTCGTCGAGCGCTACGCCGGCCGCCTGGTCAACATCCACCCTTCCTTGCTGCCGGCATTTCCCGGGCTGAACACGCACCAGCGGGCCATCGACGCCGGCTGCAAGGTGGCAGGCGTCACGGTGCACCAGGTGACCACGGAACTCGACCATGGCCCGATCCTGGCCCAGGCGGTGGTGCCGGTGCTGCCGGACGACACGGCCGCCACGCTCGCCGGCCGGGTGCTCGCGCAGGAGCATCAGTTGTATCCACGCGCCATTGCCGAGTGGCTTGCAGATACATCAAGTCACACGTCTTAAATTTGTTTATATTCGCGGGTTTTCGGGAGCACGAATTGAAAACCCAATCGCTACTGTCCGCGGTCGCTGGCGCCATCCTGCTGTCGGCCTGCGCCGCGCCAGCCTCTGCACCGCCCCCCGCATCCGCATCCGCTGCGCCACCCGAGCCGGTGTTCCAGTGCAATGCGGACGGCGCGCGGTTCGCCGTCGGCCAGCCGTTGTCGCCTCAACTCGAGGCTGCAGCCCGCGTGCGCGCCGGGGCGGGCACGGTGCGTGCACTGAAGCCCGGCGAGGCGGTGACGATGGAACTCAATGGCGGGCGCCTCAACCTCGATGTGGACGCGCGTGGCCGCGTGACGGACGTCCGCTGCGGCTGAGGCGCTTTGGGGCCGACGCTGTCGGATACCTGGCGTTCTACACCGGCGCGAAGCGTCGTTGGCGGACACCGTCGATCTCCACGGTGCCCTCGAACATCGCGGCCGGGCGGACCCACAGCCCCTTCGCGCCATAGAGCGCGCGGTACAGCGTCATCGGTTCAAGCGTTTCGCTGTGGCGCACGGTGCCCAGCACCTCGTATTCGCCGCCTTTGTAGTGCCGATAGCGGCCGGGAGGCGTTTCTATCAGGGGTGGCAGGTCGTTGTCGTCGTTCACGGTCTTGCGTGCCTTTCAAACTGTGGGGTTGGCGGAGGAAAGTCGGATGGATCGCGCTGATTTTGTTCACCTTGTCAGGCTGAGCGAGCATGCCAGCGCGGACGACAGCGCGCGCTACCGGCGCAGCGTCGCGGCCTTTGCCGCACTCGGCTATCTCTGGGTGCTGGCCTGCCTCGCGCTTTCCGTCGGCATCATCGCCTGGGTCGCTCTGGCTGCCGGACGCGGGCGTTTCAGTTTCACGCGCGGCTGGCTGCTGCTGTTCGCCCTCGGGCTGCTCTGGGCCACGCTGCGCGCGCTCTGGGTTCGGTTCGACGAACCCGCAGGGCGCGAGCTTTCGCGCGCGGATGCGCCAGCGCTGTTCGAGGCGCTCGAGCGCATCCGCAAGAAGATCAAGGGGCCGCCGGTTCATCGCGTCTATCTCGACGGCGAGTTCAACGCCAGTATCCGGCAGGTGCCGCGTTTCGGGCTGTTCGGCGGGGCAATCAATTCCCTCAGCATCGGGTTGCCGCTGCTGATGATGCTGGACCGGCGGCGGCTGCTTTCGGTGCTCGCCCACGAGTATGGGCATTTGCGCGGAAACCACGGCAAGCTCAGTGCCTGGATCTACCGCACGCGGCTCTCCTGGCTGAAGCTGGATGCCAGCCTGCAGCGCGACGAAGGCGTGATGGCGCTGGTGTCGCAGGCATTCTTCCACTGGTACTTTCCGCGTTTCGCGGCCCGGACATTCGCGCTCGCCCGCCAGGACGAATATGAAGCCGACCGCATCTCCGGCCGCCTCCTGGGCACGCCCGTTGCCGCGGCCGCATTGACGGAAATAGCCATCAAGGCCAGCTGGTATGCCGACGAGTTCTGGGCCTCGCATTGGGCGCGCGCCGAACGGGAGCCCCAGCCGCCGGGTCCCTTCACGGCGCTGAAGGAGCGCGCCGGCACACCGCCGGATGCGGAATTCGCGCGCCAGGCATTGCGCGAAGCCATGCGGCGCGTCAGCGACCTGGAAGACACCCATCCGGTGCTGCGCGACCGCCTTGAGGCGCTCGGCCAGAAGGCCGTGGTGCCGCCCTGGTCGACCGAGCCTGCGCTGGGCATGCTGGCCGACAGCGCCAAGTGGATCGAGCATTTCGACACCCAATGGCGCCGCGCCCATGCCAGCGACTGGAAGCAGCACCATGCGCATCGGTCGCGCATTCGCGAGCGCGTCGACCTGCTCGCGGCGCGCGGCGAACGCAACACGCCCGACGAACTGGTGGAGTGGGCGGATTCCGAGCGCCGGCTCGATCCGGCCGCCTCGGTGCGCGTTCGCTACGAACGCGCACTCCAGATTTCGCCAGAACATCCGGGCGCCCTGCGCGGACTGGCCCAGATGCTGCCTCTGCGCGATCGCGCGGCGCGTCTGGCCGTGCTCGAGCGCCTGTACGGATCCGGCGCGGCCAGCCGATGGTGGGCCGCGAAAAGTGCCGTGGCTGCACTTGAAGACCCCGATGCGGGAATGCACGACGAAGAAGCGCTCAAGCTGTGGCGCGGCCGCCTCAAGGAGGCCGAGGAAGCCGAGACCCGTGCCTGGGAAGAGATCACCGAAACGCCTTTCTTCAGCCAGATTGCCGGGCATGACCTGAACGACCACGAATTGGATGAACTGCGGGCCGACCTGGCGCGGTGTCTTCCCATTTCGCGGGTTTGGCTGGTGCGCAAGACCCTGCGCGAATTCCCGTGGCGCCGAGCCTACCTCGTGTTTGTCGAGCTGCCCGGACTGGACGACGGCGACCGCTGGTCGCTTTGCCGCCAGCTCGAACAGACGCTGAGCCTGCCGGGTGCGGCGCTGGTTCTCTGGGCCGGCCATTCGCCGACCTTGGCCGAAATCGAGCGGCAGGCTTTCGGGGCGATCTGGACGCGCACGGCGTAGGGAGCCGCCCGGCTGAGACAATCGGGGAATGCACCCCAAAGCCCTGTTGGAGGCCACCGCCGATCTGGTCGGCCTTGTCCTGAAATTCGATCACCCGGCCGACCAGGTCGTTTCGCGCTTTTTCCGCGATCACCGCGAGTTCGGCCCGCGCGAGCGCGCCACGCTCGCCGAGACCGTCTACACCGTGTTGCGCAAGAAGCTCCTGTTCGACCACCTCTCGCCCTCGGGCAGCGGTTCGAAGGAGCGCCGCATGGCGATCCTGGGCTTTCATGGCCCGCGCGACTTTCTGAAGAGCGCCCTCAACGACACCGAGAAGCGCTGGCTCGACAATTGCGACGCCGTCAAGCCGGAGGATCTGCTCGAACGCCATCGCCACAACCTGCCCGAATGGCTGGTGGGGCCGCTCAAGGCCCAGCTGGGCGACGGTTTCTGGCCCCTGGTCGAAAGCCTGCAGCAGCCCGCCCCGCTCGATCTTCGCGTCAATGCCCTGACCGACAAGCGCGCAGAGGTCAAGGCGGAGCTGGCGAAAGCCGCGATCAAATCGGTAGCAACCCCGTTTTCGCCCTGGGGCCTGCGCATCGACGGCAAGCCCGCACTGACCAAGCTGGACGCTTTCGCCCGCGGTGCCGTCGAGGTGCAGGACGAGGGTTCCCAGCTGCTCGCGCTGCTGCTGGACGCCAAGCGAGGCGAAATGGTGGTCGATTTTTGCGCCGGCGCCGGCGGCAAGACGCTGGCAATCGGCGCGACCATGCGCAATACGGGCCGGCTCTACGCCTTCGATACCTCGGCCCACCGGCTCGATGCGCTCAAGCCGCGGCTTGCGCGCAGCAAGCTCTCGAACGTCCATCCGGCCGCCATTGCGCACGAGAGGGACGATCGCATCAAGCGCCTGGCTGGCAAGATCGACCGGGTGCTGGTGGACGCGCCTTGCTCGGGCCTGGGCACGCTGCGCCGCAATCCGGACCTGAAATGGCGCCAGTCGCCCAAATCGGTCGAGGAATTGACGGTCAAGCAGGCCGCCATCCTGCAAAGTGCGGCACGCCTGCTGAAATCGGGCGGGCGGCTGGTTTATGCCACCTGCAGCGTGCTGCCCGAGGAAAACGAAGCCATTGCCGAGGCTTTCAGCGCCGCCAACCCCGATTTCGTGCCCCAGGACGCCGCGGAACTGCTGCAGGGCCTCAAGGTGGAGGGTTTCGAGGCGCTCTGCGCCGGCGGTGCGGACGGCCGCCGCTATTTGCGGCTGTGGCCTCATCGCCACGCGACGGACGGTTTCTTTGCGGCAGTGTGGAACCGCAACTAGGCACGGCACTCCAAATTAGGGTAAATCTGCGCCTTTAAGGAAGGGCAAAGGGCCTCATTTAGGCCCTGCCGCCTTAAAATCGCGGGTTAACTGAAAGACTGCACCTTCGTGTGGTCATGGAGCACTTAATTCAATGTTGATTCCTGACTCTGCCGTTTTGAGCGCGGCCATCGACTGGCTCGGACACGGCTTGTGGGACCTCACATGGTGGCAAGTCGTGCTGTACACGCTCGTCACCACGCACATCACGATCGCCGCGGTCACGATCTTCCTGCACCGCACGCAGACGCACCGGGCCATGGATCTGGGCCCGATCCCTTCGCATTTCTTCCGTTTCTGGCTGTGGCTCGGCACCGGCATGGTGACCAAGGAATGGGTGGCCATCCACCGCAAGCACCACGCCAAGTGCGAAACCGAAGAGGACCCGCACAGCCCGCAGGTCAAGGGCATCGATGAAGTCCTGTGGCGCGGCGCCGAGCTGTATCGCGCCGAGTCGAAGAACAAGGAAACGATGGAGCGCTACGGCCACGGCACGCCCGACGACTGGCTGGAACGCAACCTGTACACCCGCTACAGCTGGCAAGGTGTGGGCCTGATGCTGGTCATCAACCTGGCGCTGTTCGGCGCGCTCGGCCTGACGGTCTGGGCCGTGCAGATGCTGTGGATCCCGATCACCGCGGCCGGCATCATCAATGGCATCGGCCACTACTGGGGCTACCGCAACTTCGAGGCGCCGGACGCCAGCCGCAATGTCTCGCCCTGGGGCCTGATCATCGGCGGCGAAGAGCTGCACAACAACCACCACACGTACCCCACCTCGGCCAAGTTCTCGGTCAAGAAGTACGAATTCGACATCGGCTGGGTCTACATCCAGATGATGCAGAAGATCGGCTGGGCCAAGGTCAAGAAGGTGCCGCCGAAGATGCAGATGGGCGACATCCAGCCGGTGGCCAACGAGAAGACGCTCGAGGCCGTCATTGCCAACCGCTATGAAGTGATGGCCGGCTATGCCCGCGAGATGCGCCGTGTCACCAAGGCGGAACTGGCTGCACTCAAGACCAAGGGCGGCGACATCTCGGTGCTCAAGGCTGCCAAGAACTGGCTGCATCGCGACGACGACAAGGTGCCCGCATCGGCCCGCACGCACCTCGTGCAGGCGCGCGCTGCCCACCCGGTGATCGACAAGATGGTCACCATGCGCGAAGAGTTGCGCCAGCTCTGGCTCAACACCTCGCAGTCGCGCGAGCAACTGGCGGCCGATCTGGCGGCCTGGTGCCATCGTGCGGAAGCCAGCGGCATCGCCGGCTTGCGCGAGTTCTCCACCCGTCTGCGCGCCGCACGCGCCTGAGCGAGCAGCAGGCAAGGAAGTCTCTCCGCTCATCAGAAAGCCGACCTCAGGGTCGGCTTTTTTGTGCCTGTCGCTTTCGTTCTGCCTGGTCGGGCAAGGGGTTGCCCATGGATGGCTATTCGACAGGCAACAAAAAACCCGCTGGATGAGCAGCGGGTTTTTGCGGGGGGGGAACCGGGCCGAATTACTTCAGCTTGATTTCCTTGTATTCGACGTGCTTGCGTGCCTTGGGGTCGAACTTCATGATCGACATCTTTTCAGGCATCGTCTTCTTGTTCTTGCTGGTCGTGTAGAAGTGGCCGGTACCCGCGGTGGATTCCAGCTTGATCTTTTCGCGTCCGCCTTTGCTCGTTGCCATGATTCAGCTCCTTAAGCTTGGCCGCGTGCACGCAGGTCTGCGAGCACGGCGTCGATGCCGTTCTTGTCGATCAGGCGCAGTGCGGCGCTCGAAACACGCAGGCGAACCCAGCGGTTTTCAGTCTCGACCCAGAAACGGCGGTATTGCAGGTTCGGCAGGAACCGGCGCTTGGTTTTGTTGTTGGCGTGGGAAACGTTGTTTCCGACCATCGGGCCTTTGCCCGTTACGTCGCATACGCGTGCCATGAGGACACTCTTTCTTGAACAGCTGGCACCGGCGCAATCGTGGCGATTGCAGGTGTTTTGCAGCTTGACCTCGCCAGAAACGGGTGGCGGTACCCCGGCTTTGCCTGGATGCTCGGCCCCTCGTGAAAGGGGCTATTTCGGCAAAGCCTTGGATTATAGCCCTTTTGGAGGCCCGTGTGGTTCGCCTAGAGCGTGCCGTCCTGCTCGAGGAAGCGCTGGGCGTCCAGCGCGGCCATGCAGCCGGTGCCGGCGCTCGTGATGGCCTGGCGGTACACGTTGTCCTGCACGTCGCCGGCGGCAAAGACGCCCGGAATGCTGGTCATCGTGGCGAAGCCCTGCAGGCCCGAGCGGGTCAGGATGTAGTTGTCCTTCATCTCCAGCTGGCCCTGGAAGATGTCGGTGTTGGGGTGGTGCCCGATGGCGATGAAGCAGCCCTTGAGGTCGATCTGCTCGGTGGCGGCGGTCTGCGTGTTCTTGATCCGGATGCCCGTCACGCCCGTGTCGTCGCCCAGCACCTGGTCGAGTTCGTTGTGCAGCTTCAAGACGATCTTGCCTTCGGCGACCTTCTCCATGAGCTTGTCGATCAGGATGGGCTCGGCGCGGAACTTGTCCCGGCGATGGACCAGCGTGACCTTGTTCGCGATGTTGGCGAGATACAGGGCTTCCTCCACGGCGGTGTTGCCGCCGCCGATCACGCACACTTCCTGCTCGCGGTAGAAGAAGCCGTCGCAGGTTGCGCAGGCCGAGACGCCGCGGCCCATGAACTTCTGTTCCGAGTCGAGCCCCAGGTACTTGGCGGAAGCGCCCGTGGCAATGATCAGTGAATCGCAGGTGTAGGTGCCGCTGTCGCCGGTCAGCGTGAACGGGCGCTTGCCGAGGTCGACCTTGTTGATGTGATCGAAGACGATCTGCGTCTTGAAGCGCTCCGCGTGCTCGAGAAAGCGCTGCATCAGGTCGGGCCCCTGCACGCCGTGCACGTCCGCGGGCCAGTTGTCGACCTCGGTGGTCGTCATCAACTGGCCGCCCTGGGCAATGCCTGTGACGAGCAAGGGCTGGAGGTTTGCGCGTGCTGCATAAACGGCAGCGGTGTAGCCGGCGGGGCCGGAACCCAGAATCAAGACCTTGGCGTGTTGGGGAGCGGACATGAGTGGAAAACCTAGGATTTGCGCTGCTTCAGCGTGTACATTTTCAGGGTGGTAGCGATATATGTGGAGTATCACCGCTCGGTTCAACACCGGGTGCACGGTGTTTTCAATGCGCGCGATTGTAGTAATCCATCGGGCCGACGATGGACGAGCTTGCGCACGCAGTATCAGGGATTGATAAATGTCGATGCTGTCCAATCTTGAGCTGCTGCGGCGTGTTCCGCTGTTTGCCTCGCTCACGTCCTCGCAGTCTGCAAGCATTGCGGATGCGATCATCAAGAAGCGCTTCAAGCGAGCCGAGGTCATTGTCGAGCAGGGCAAGAAATCGGACGCGCTCTACATCATCCTGACCGGTCGCGCGCGCGTGACGAGCGCCGACAGCCGCGGACGCGAGGTGATCCTTGCCACGCTGCACCCCGGCGACTACATCGGCGAGATGAGCCTGATCGACGACGAGCCGCATTCGGCCACCGTGCGCACCGAGATCCAGTGCGACGTCCTGATGCTGGACCGGGACGCGTTCGCACGCTGCCTGCCCGAGAACTCCTCGATGGCCTACAACATCATGCGCGGCCTCGTGCAGCGCCTGCGCCACGCCGACCGCAAGATCGAGTCGCTGGCGCTGATGGACGTCTATGGGCGCGTGGCGCGCTCGCTGCTCGAGTTCGCCATCGACGATGGCGCAGGCAACCTCAAGGTGCGCGACAAGATCTCCCGCCAGGATCTCGCGAAAATGGTGGGTGCCTCGCGGGAAATGGTGAGCCGCGTGATGAAGGACCTCGAGGAGCGCGGATTTGTCCAGACCCAGGACGACGGCTCCATGATCGTCAAGGAGCGGCTCTTGTCCCTGACGTGAGCCGCCGGGCCCGGCGCTTCTGGCAGCCGCGCCCTTTTGTTGTAGTGTTCAGGCGCCCAGCCGCCGTTTCGAAGGATTGGGTGCCGCGTTTTTCATGACCTATTCGCTCAATACACTTCAATCTTCTTCTGCCGCCGAGGGGCAACCCGTGCGCATGCGCGCCATGCGCTTCGCCCATGAAATCACGCTGATCGCGGGCTTTGCGGGGCTCCTGTTCTGGCTGCTGGCCATGCTGAGCTTCACGCCCTCCGATGCGGCCTGGTCGACCTCCGGTACCGGGGGCGAGATCAAGAACTGGGGCGGCCGCATCGGTGCCTGGCTGGCCGACGGCAGCTATTTTCTGGCGGGTTATTCGGTGTGGTGGTGCCTCGCGGCGGGCCTGCGGGCATGGCTCTCGTCGCTCGCCAACTGGCTGCGCGGCGGCGAGGCCGCGCCGGCCGAGCAACCGGTGCGCGGCCGTTTCAACCGCAGCCGCATGGCTTTCTGGTTCGGCCTCGTGCTGCTGCTGTGCGCGAGCACCGTGCTCGAGTGGTCGCGCCTGTACCGGCTGGAATTCCACCTGCCCGGTTCGGGCGGCGGCGTGCTGGGCTATCTGGTGGGCCCCGCAAGCGTGCGCTGGATGGGCTTTACCGGGTCGGCGCTGGTGGCCATTGCCGCCGGCGTGATCGGCTCGGCGCTGGTGTTTCGTTTCTCCTGGAGCCAGATCGCCGAACGCATCGGCGCGCGGGCCTATTCGCTGTTCGAGTCGCGCCGCGAAAAGCGCGAGATGGCGGCCGACATCGCAATGGGCAAGCAGGCCGCTCGCGAGCGCGCGGAGGCCGAAGACCTGCCGTTCTCTCGTGGAACGGGCGGCGGCAGCGAGCCGGCGAGTGCCGATGGCGACGAAGAACTGCGCATCGAACCGCGCCCGAAGCGCCGCGCGGCATCGCCGCCGGTGCAGATCGAGCCCGCGATGACCGAGGTGCCCCGCAGCGACCGCGTCGTCAAGGAGCGCCAGAAGCCGCTCTTCAAGGAGCTGCCCGACAGCAAGCTGCCGCAGGTCGACCTGCTCGACGCCGCGCAGGCGCGCCAGGAAACGGTGTCGGCCGACACGCTCGAGATGACCTCGCGCATGATCGAGAAGAAGCTGAAGGATTTCGGCGTCGAGGTCCGCGTCGTGCTGGCTTCGCCGGGGCCGGTGATCACGCGCTACGAGATCGAGCCGGCCACGGGCGTCAAGGGCTCGCAGATCGTCGGCCTGGCCAAGGACCTTGCGCGCTCGCTCTCGCTGGTGTCGATCCGCGTGGTCGAAACCATCCCGGGCAAGAACTACATGGCGCTCGAGCTGCCCAACGCCAAGCGCCAGTCGATCAAGCTCAGCGAAATCCTCGGCTCGCAGGTCTACAACGAGGGCAGGTCGTTCCTGACGATGGGCCTGGGCAAGGACATCATCGGCAACCCCGTGGTGGCCGACCTCGCGAAGATGCCGCACGTGCTGGTGGCCGGTACCACCGGCTCGGGCAAGTCGGTCGGCATCAACGCGATGATTCTCTCGCTGCTCTACAAGGCCGAAGCACGCGACGTCCGCCTGCTCATGATCGACCCGAAGATGCTCGAAATGTCGGTCTACGAAGGCATTCCGCACCTGCTGGCGCCCGTGGTCACCGACATGCGGCAGGCCGCGCACGGCCTGAACTGGTGCGTGGCCGAGATGGAGCGCCGCTACAAGCTCATGAGCAAGCTGGGCGTGCGCAACCTGGCCGGCTACAACACCAAGATCGACGAAGCCAAGGCGCGCGAGGAGTTCATCTACAACCCCTTCAGCCTCACGCCCGACGATCCCGAGCCGCTCAAGCGCGAGCCGCACATCGTGGTCGTGATCGACGAGCTCGCCGACCTGATGATGGTGGTCGGCAAGAAGATCGAAGAGCTCATCGCCCGCCTCGCGCAGAAGGCGCGCGCCGCCGGCATCCACCTGATTCTTGCCACGCAGCGGCCCAGCGTCGACGTGATCACCGGCCTCATCAAGGCCAACATTCCCACGCGCATCGCGTTCCAGGTGTCGAGCAAGATCGACAGCCGCACCATCCTCGACCAGATGGGTGCCGAGGCGCTGCTCGGGATGGGCGACATGCTCTACATGCCCAGCGGCACCGGCCTGCCGATCCGCGTGCACGGCGCATTCGTGAGCGACGAGGAAGTGCACCGCGTGGTGGCCTACCTCAAGAGCCAGGGCGAGCCCGACTACATCGAAGGCGTGCTCGAAGGCGGCACGGTCGACGGCGACGGCGACATGCTGGGCGAGGGCGGCGATGCCGAGAAGGACCCGATGTACGACCAGGCGGTCGAGGTGGTGCTCAAGAACCGCAAGGCCAGCATCTCGCTGGTGCAGCGCCACCTGAAGATCGGCTACAACCGCGCGGCGCGGCTGGTGGAAGACATGGAGAAGGCCGGCCTGGTCAGCGCCATGAGCGGCAGCGGCCAGCGCGAGATCCTGGTGCCGGCGCGCGCCGAATAACCGGCAAATACCTGCGGACCCCGGCGTTACGCACTGACAGCCACTTTGCAAAAGCTGCAATAACGTTGCAAAACTTCATGAAGCCCCACGCATGGCGCAACGCGCAGCGGGGTATGGTCATGTCAACGTCATCGCTTCCCGAGGAACCCCAATTGAAAATTCGCCATTGGCTGTTGATCGGCCTCCTCTGTTCCGCCAATGCCTGGGCCGGCGGCCTTGAAAGCCTCGAGACCTTCGTGAAGACGGTCAAGTCGGGCCGTGCCGAGTTCACGCAGACCGTCACGGCGCCGCCGCGCGAAGGGCAGGCCGGCCGCACCAAGACCTCGACCGGCACCTTCGAATTCCAGCGGCCCGGCAGATTCAAGTTCGACTACCAGAAGCCCTTCGCCCAGAGCATCGTGGCCGACGGCAAGACGCTGTGGCTCTACGATGCCGACCTGAATCAGGTCACGCAGCGCGCCCAGTCGCAGGCACTGGGCTCCACGCCCGCCGCGCTGATTGCCGCGGCACCCGACCTGCGCGCGCTGCAGGCCGACTTCACGCTCGAGGCCGCGCCCGAGCGCGACGGCCTCCAGTGGGTCAAGGCCACGCCGAAGAACAAGGACGGCCAGTTGCAGAATGTGCAGGTCGGCTTCCAGGGCGACGCGCTCGCGGCGCTCGAGATCCTCGACAGCTTCGGGCAGCGCTCGGTGCTCAAGTTCAGCAAGGTCGAAGTGAATCCGGCGCTCCCTGCCAACGTGTTCGACTTCAAGGCACCCGCCGGCGCCGACGTCATCAAGCAATAGCAGCAATCAGACAAGCAGGTTTGGCCACCAGTTCGCATCAACCCCTTGCCGAGCGCCTGCGTCCGAAGACGCTCGGCGAGGTCATTGGCCAGCAGCACCTGCTGGGGCCGGGCATGCCGCTGCGCATCGCCTTCGAATCGGGACAGCCGCATTCGTGCATTCTCTGGGGGCCGCCCGGCACCGGCAAGACGACCATTGCGCGGCTGATGGCGGATGCCTTCGATGCGCAGTTCCTCAGCATCAGCGCCGTGCTCGGCGGCGTCAAGGACATCCGCGATGCGGTCGAACGCGCCACGGCCGCGCGCGACGGCCTGGAGCAGCGGCGCACGATCGTCTTCGTCGACGAGGTGCACCGGTTCAACAAGAGCCAGCAGGACGCGTTCCTGCCGCATGTGGAATCGGGGCTGTTCACCTTCATCGGCGCCACCACCGAGAACCCGTCGTTCGAGGTCAACTCGGCCCTGCTTTCGCGCGCGGCGGTGTACGTGCTGCAACCGCTCACGGAGGGCGATCTCCAGCAGATCGTCGCCAAGGCGCAAGCCATCCAGGCCGTTCCGGGCATCGAGGATGCGGCCATCGACCGGCTCGTCGCCTATGCAGACGGCGATGCGCGGCGCCTGCTCAACACGCTCGAGACGCTGGCCGTGGCGGCCCGCGCCGAGAAGCTCGGCAACATCACCGACGAATGGCTGCTGCGCGTGCTCGGGGAGCGCATGCGTCGCTACGACAAGGGCGGCGAGCAGTTCTACGACACCATCAGCGCGCTGCACAAGTCGGTGCGCGGCAGCGACCCCGACGCCTCGCTCTACTGGTTCGTGCGCATGCTCGACGGCGGCGCCGACCCGCGCTACATGGCGCGCCGGCTGGTGCGCATGGCCAGCGAGGACATCGGCTTGGCCGATCCGCGCGCGCTTCGGCTCGCGCTCGACGCTGCCGAGGTCTATGAGCGCCTCGGCACGCCCGAGGGCGAACTCGCGCTGGCCGAGTGCGTGGTCTACCTGGCGATGGCTCCCAAGTCGAACGCCGTCTACGCCGCCTACAACGCCGTGCGCGCGCTCATCAAGAAGGACAGCACGCGTCCCGTGCCGATGCATTTGCGAAACGCACCCACCAAGCTCATGAAGGACCTCGACTACGGCAAGGGGTACCGGTATGCGCACGACGAGGAGGGCGGCTTTGCCGCGGGCGAGCGCTACCTGCCCGATGGCCTCGAGGGCCAGGTTTTCTACCAGCCCGTCGAGCGCGGGCTCGAAATCCGCATCGCGGAAAAACTGCGCGAACTCCGCCGGCTCAACAGCCAGCGCGAGGAGTGAGACGCCTTTTCACCATGCGCGTACGCCATGCATGAGTTCACTCGCATACAGCATGGCGTGAGCGGGTAAACCCCGGGCAAGGCGCACCAAATCGGCGCTGGTGGGTGCTTACAATCCCGCCCACAAATCAGCCAGCGGCACATGTTGGCTGGTTTTTTTGCTTATCAAGCCAAGGCGCCAAACCGGTGCCAAGGTGGGTGAACAGCACCCCCCAACGGTGCAACAAATAGGGAACGCGTTATGGAAATATTGCTGCAGCAGATCATCAACGGTCTGGTCCTGGGCAGCATGTATGCCTTGATAGCCTTGGGCTACACCATGGTGTACGGCATCATCAATCTGATCAATTTTGCGCACGGCGAAGTGCTGATGGTGGGGGCGCTCACGAGCTGGACCATCATCGGCCTCATGAAGGAATCCATGCCCGGCACACCCGGCTGGCTGGTCCTCATCATCGCGCTGATCATCGCCTGCATCGTTGCAGCCACGCTCAACTTCGTGATCGAGAAGGTCGCCTACCGGCCGCTTCGCAACAGCCCCAAGCTCGCGCCGCTCATCACGGCCATCGGCATGTCGATCCTGCTGCAGACGCTGGCCATGATCATCTGGAAGCCCACCAACAAGGCCTATCCCAACCTGCTGTCGACCACGCCCATCGAAGTGGCCGGCGCGGTGATCTCGCCCACGCAGGTCATGATCCTGAGCGTCACGGCCTTTTCGCTCGTGGTGCTGATGTGGCTGGTCAACTACACCAAGCTCGGCCGCGCGATGCGCGCCACCGCCGAGAATCCGCGCGTCGCGGCGCTCATGGGCATCCGGCCCGACATGGTCATCTCGGCCACCTTCATCATCGGTGCCGTGCTCGCGGCCATCGCGGGCGTCATGTACGCCTCCAACTACGGCATCGCGCAGCACGCGATGGGCTTCCTGCCCGGCCTCAAGGCCTTCACCGCCGCAGTGTTCGGCGGCATCGGCAACCTGGCCGGCGCGGTGGTCGGCGGCATCCTGCTCGGGCTGATCGAGGCCATCGGCTCCGGCTACATCGGTTCGATCACGGGCGGCGTGCTCGGCAGCAACTACAGCGACATCTTCGCTTTCATCGTGTTGATCGTCATGCTCACGCTGCGGCCCTCGGGCCTGCTCGGTGAGCGCGTGGCGGATCGGGCCTGAGGAGCAGCACACCATGAAAAACAGCAAGAACCTCGCTCTCTACGTTCTCGGCGTCGTCGCCGTGCTCGCGCTGCCGATCTTCCTGCAGAGCCAGGGCAACGCCTGGGTGCGCATCGCCGACATCGCACTGCTCTACGTGATGCTCTCGCTCGGCCTGAACATCGTCGTCGGCTACGCCGGCCTGCTCGACCTGGGCTACGTCGCCTTCTTTGCCGTGGGGGCCTACCTCTTCGCGCTGATGGGCTCCTCGCACTTGTCAGACACCTTCCCGTGGTTCAAGGCCATGTTCCCGAACGGGCTGCACACCTCGCTGCTCATCGTGATACCGCTGGCGCTGGTGGTGGCCGGGGTGCTGGGCGTGATGCTCGGGGCGCCCACGCTCAAGCTGCGCGGCGACTACCTGGCCATCGTGACGCTCGGCTTCGGCGAGATCATCCGGGTGTTCCTGAACAACCTCGACCAGCCGATCAACATCACCAACGGGCCCAAGGGCATCACCGCCATCGACTCCATCAAGTTCTGGGGGCTCGACCTCGGCAAGGCATGGAAGTTCGACAGCTTCACGATCTCGTCGGTCACGCTCTACTACTACCTGTTCCTTGCGCTGGTGGTCGCCACGATCATCATCTCGCACCGCCTGCAGATTTCGCGCATCGGGCGCGCCTGGATGGCCATCCGCGAGGATGAGATCGCCGCCAAGGCCATGGGCATCAACACCCGCAACATGAAGCTCTTGGCCTTCGGCATGGGTGCCAGTTTCGGCGGCGTGTCGGGCGCCATGTTCGCGGCCTTCCAGGGCTTCGTCTCGCCCGAGTCGTTCAGCCTCATGGAGTCGGTGATGATCGTCGCCATGGTCGTGCTGGGCGGCATCGGCCACCTGCCGGGCGTGATTCTCGGCGCCGTGCTGCTGGCCGCCTTGCCCGAGGTGCTGCGCTACGTGGCCGGGCCGCTGCAGGCCATGACCGACGGGCGCCTCGACGCGTCCATCCTGCGCCAGCTCTTCATCGCGCTGGCCATGATCGTCATCATGCTGGTGCGTCCGCGCGGCCTCTGGCCTTCGCCCGAGCATGGCAAGACATTGCAGCGCAAGGGGGCCGCCGCCCCCGGCGCACCGGTGGCACCCGGGTCGCTCCAGACCCATGCGCCGGGCATCGAGACGCCCGCCGACGAACTGCCGGGTGCGGCTTCGCGCCCCATGTCGATCAATCCGTGAGCCGAAGGAAGCCATCCACATGACGACAGACACCATCCTCGACGTTCGCGGAATCTCCAAGCGCTTCGGCGGCCTGCAAGCGCTTTCCGACGTCGGCATCACCATCAAGCGCGGCCAGGTCTATGGCCTGATCGGCCCCAACGGCGCCGGCAAGACCACGTTCTTCAACGTGATCACCGGGCTCTACACGCCCGACAGCGGCAGCTTCGAGCTCGCCGGCAAGCCCTACCAGCCGACGGCCGTGCACGAAGTGGCCAAGGCCGGCATTGCGCGCACCTTCCAGAACATCCGCCTGTTCTCCGAAATGACGGCGCTCGAGAACGTCATGGTGGGGCGCCACATCCGCACCCATTCGGGCGTGTTCGGGGCCATCCTGCGCACCCCTTCATTCAAGGCCGAGGAAAGGGCCATTGCCGATCGCGCGCAGGAGCTGCTCGACTACGTGGGCATCGGCAAGTTCGCCGACTACAAGGCGCGCACGCTGTCGTACGGCGACCAGCGCCGGCTCGAAATTGCACGCGCGCTGGCCACCGACCCGCAGCTCATTGCCCTCGACGAGCCCGCTGCCGGCATGAATACGACCGAGAAGGTGCTGCTGCGCGAACTGATCGACCGCATCCGCAAGGACGACCGCACCATCCTCATCATCGAACACGACGTCAAGCTCATCATGGGCCTGTGCGACCGCGTCACCGTGCTCGACTACGGCAAGCAGATCGCCGAAGGCACGCCGTATGACGTGCAGAAGAACGAGAAGGTGATTGAGGCCTACCTCGGCACCGGAGGACACTGAAATGGCGACGACGACAATGACGAGCGCAGAAGAAACAACAGCAACGGCAACTGCAACCCCGCCGAAGACCGCGGCCAATGCCACTGGCAAGACGCTGCTCAAGGTCAGCGGACTGAAGGTCGGCTACGGCGGCATCCAGGCGGTGAAAGGCGTGGACTTCGAGGTTCACGAAGGCGAACTGGTGTCGCTCATCGGCTCCAACGGCGCCGGCAAGACCACCACGATGAAGGCGATCACCGGCACGCTGCCGGCGGGCGCCGGCACCATCGAATTCCTGGGCCGCAACATCAAGGGCCGCGGTGCGTGGGACCTGGTGGGCGAGGGCCTCGTGATGGTGCCCGAAGGCCGCGGCGTCTTCACGCGCATGACCATCACCGAGAACCTGCAGATCGGCGCCTACATCCGCAAGGACAAGGCCGAGATCGCCAGCGACATGGAGCGCGTGTTCGTGACCTTCCCGCGCCTGCGCGAGCGCAAGGACCAGCTCGCGGGCACCATGTCGGGCGGAGAACAGCAGATGCTGGCCATGGGCCGTGCACTCATGGCGCGCCCCAAGGTGCTGTTGCTCGACGAGCCCACCATGGGCCTGTCGCCCATCATGTGCGACAAGATCTTCGAGGTGGTGCAGACCGTGGCCGCACAGGGCGTGACCATCCTGCTGGTGGAACAGAACGCCAATCGCGCGCTGCAGCTGGCCGACCGCGGCTACGTGATGGAGTCGGGGCTCATCACGATGACGGGCGATGCCAAGGAACTGCTGAGCGACCCGCGCGTGCGGGCCGCTTACCTGGGCGAATAGCCCTCGAGGATCAGTCGACCCTGGCGCCGGTCGCCTTCACGACGGCTTCGTACTTGGAGAGTTCGCTCTTCATGAACGCGCCGAACTGCTCCGGCGAACTGGCCACCGGCTCGGCCAGCAGCGTGGCGAAGCGGGTCTTCGTTTCCGGTGCATTCAGCGCCGCCACGAAAGCCTGGTTGAGCTTCATGACCACGTCGTGCGGTGTGCCGGCAGGTGCCACCAGGCCCCACCAGGTGTCGATCGAGAAGCCCTTGAGGGTGTCGGCCACCGGCGGCACGTCGGGCATGGCGCTGCTGCGCTGCAAGGTCGTCACCGCAATGGCCTTGAGCTTGCCCGAGCGGATGTTCGGCGCCGCCGTTGCCAGGTTGTCGAAGTTGAAGTCGACCTGGCCCGAGAGCAGCGCCAGTTGCGCCGGATTGCCGCCGTTGTACGGAATGTGCAGCGCGAAGATGCCGGCCTGCTTCTTGAACAGCTCGCCCGCCAGATGGCCGGCGCTGCCGTTGCCGCCGCTGCCGTAGTTGAGCTTGGCGGGGTTGGCCTTGGCGTAGCGGATCAGGTCGGCCACGGTGTTGATCTTCAGGCGCTGCGCCGTCTCCGCGTTCATCACCAGCACGTTCGGTACGCGCACCATCTGCGTGATGGGCGCGAAGTCGGTTGCCGCGTTGAACGGAATCCTGCTGTAGAGCCACGGGTTCACCGCATGGGTGGCGGTGGCCGCAATGCCGATGGTGAGGCCGTCGGGTGCAGCCTTGGCCACGATGTCGGCGCCGATGTTCCCGCCCGCCCCGGGCTTGTTGTCGACGATGACCGGGCCCAGGGTGTCCTTCACGCGTTCGGCCAGCATGCGGGCGGTCACGTCGATGGGGCCGCCGGCGGCGTAGGGCACCACGAGGCGGATGGGGCGCTGCTGCTGGGCTGCGGCCTGGCCGGTGGCAAGCAGCGTGGCACTGGCGAGCAGCGCAAGGAGGAAGTGTCTCGTTTTCATTTTCCTGCGTCTCGGGAGGGGAATCGGATCAGGGAAGCGCCTTGTCGGCCTCGGTGGTGAACGCGTCGGCAAAGAACTCTTCGTCGGGCAGGCCGGCCAGTGCCACGTAGTCGTGCCGGGCCGAGTCGACCACGATCGGCGCGCCGCAGGCGTACACCTGGTGGCCCGAAAGATCGGCAAAGTCTTCCAGCACCGCGCGGTGGACGAAGCCCGTGCGGCCGGTCCAGTTGTCTTCCGGCGTGGCGTTGGAGATGACTGGCACATAGCGCAGGTTCGGCATCTCCGCCAGCTGTTCGCGTACCCAGGCATCCATGTAGAGATCTTCCGGCCGGCGGCCGCCCCAGTAGAGCGTGGCGGCCCGCTCGATGCCCTTGAACTTCATGTGCTCGAGCAGCGCCTTGATGGGCGCGAAGCCGGTGCCCGAAGCCAGCAGGATCATCGGCTTGGCGGAATCCTCGCGCAGGAAGAAGCTGCCGTAGGGGCCCTCGATGCGAAGAATTTCCTTTTCCTTCATGACGCCGAACACGTGGTCGGTGAACTTGCCGCCCGGCAGGTGGCGCAGGTGCAGTTCGATGCCCGTGCCCGGCTCGCTCAGCGTGTGCGGTGCATTGGCCATCGAATAGCTGCGGCGCGCGCCGTCGCGCAGGATGAATTCCACATACTGGCCCGCATGGAACTGCAGCGGCTCGCCGGCCGGCAGCTGCAGGCGCAGCTTCATCACGTCGTGTGACAGCCGCGTGAGCGCCAGCACCCGCACCGGCATCTTGCGGATCGGCAGGGCCCCGGCCTCGGTGACCTGGCGAGACTCGAGCACCACGTCGCTCTTTGCATGGGCGCAGCAGGTCAAGACGAAGCCCGCCAGCTGTTCTTCGGCGCTCAGGGCCTTGCTCTGGTGCGGACCGAGCTCGACCTCGCCCGAGAGCTTCCTGCATTTGCACGAGCCGCAGGCGCCGTCCTTGCAGCCATAGGGAAGGCCAATGCCCTGCCGGATGCCGGCCGCGAGAATGGTTTCGTCGCCATGCACCACGAAATGACGCCCGCTGGGCTCGACGGTGATGGAAAAGCCCGCTTCATGCGGCGCTGCAACAGTCATCGGTATTCTTCGGCTTGTTTCAGCCTGGGTCTGAAAAGGGAAAGGAACTCGGATTTTGCCTTCAATCAATAGCCCTTCCGGCGCGCTGCCGGCGCGCTTTCGCCGCGAACGCCTGCTGATCGTGGGTTGCGGGGACGTCGGCCAGCGCGTGGCGCGCAGCCTGCTTGGCCGCGTGCAGCTGGTGGCGCTCACTTCGTCGAGCGCACGAGTGCCGGCCCTGCGAGTGGCCGGCATCCGTCCGCTCGTGGGCAATCTGGACGATCCGGCCACGCTGCGCCGCCTGGCTGGCGTGGCCACCCGCGTGCTGCACCTGGCGCCTCCGGCCCGTGACGGCGGCGCGTCGTGGTGGCGCGACCAGCGCACCACCGCGCTGGCGCGTGCGCTGCGGCTGCGCTCCGTGCCGCTTGCATTCGTCTATGGCTCCACCAGCGGCGTCTATGGCGACTGCGGCGGCGCGCGGGTGAGCGAAACGCGCCCCGTGCGGCCCGACACGCCCCGCGCCCACCGCCGTGTGGACGCCGAGCGCGCCGTGCGCTGGCTCGGCCGCAGCGCGGGCGTGCGCGCCAGCATCCTGCGCATCCCGGGCATCTATGCGCCCGACAGGGAGGGCGGCACGCCGCGCCAGCGGCTCGCGCGCGGCACGCCGGTGCTGCGGCGCGAAGACGACGTGTTCACCAGCCACATCCATGCCGACGATCTGGCGCGTGCCTGCGTGGCGGCGCTGTTCCGGGGCCGGCCGCAGCGCATCGTGCATGCCTCGGACGACACCGAGCTGCGCATGGGCGACTACATCGACCTGGCGGCCGATCTGTACGGCATGCCGCGCCCCCCGCGCGTGGCGCGCGAGGAAGCCCAGCGCCAGCTGCCGTTGCAGCTGCTGAGCTTCATGGGCGAATCGCGCCGGCTCGACAACACGCGGCTCAAGCGCGAACTGCGTGTGCGGCTCGCGCATCCGACAGTGCACACCGGCTTGCGCGAAGCAGCCTGAAGCCGTGCCGAGCCTGCCCGCGAAGGCTTTTCATTTCGTCGATGCGTCCAACTGGCCGGCGGTGCAGCAGGAGGGGCTGTGCAGCACCGACGAGTTGCTGCGGCGCGGCGCCTTCGACACTGAAGTGGAAGCCTCGGTGCGCGCGCACCGCCCGGAAGGCATCGCGCTGCCCGACGGCCGCTACATCCGCGACCAGCGTCCCATGCCGCCCCGGGCGCTGGCACGCTGCCTGGATCCCGGCCTGGCGCCGGCCGACTGGTACGCCCTGCTCAACGGCTGCGTGTTTTTCTGGCTGGACCCCGAGAGGGTGCAGCGCCATCGTGCCGCCCTGCGCGGCCGGCCCCAGGTGCTGCTGACTTTCGACGCGCGCGCGTTGGCCGCTGCCCACGAGGCTGTTTCGCACGTCACGCCATTCAACATCGGAAGTGCCGTGCGCAAGGCCGCGCCGCGCGGGCTGCGAACGCTGGTGCCCCTTGCGCAATGGCAGGCGAAGGCGTGGGCGTCGGAGGCGCTGACGGGGCAGGCGGTGCGGGCTGCAAGCCATCGGCCGGCCGAGCTGGTCTTGCGCGTGGCAGCCGTATCGGACGCGATGCGCCATGTCACGGCAACCGAAGTGCTCGGGGCTGCGTGAGGGCAGGCAAGGCAGGAGAGAGGAGTGGTGCCCGGGGCCGGAATCGAAACTCGTGGTTTCATGTGGGTTGCAGGCTGGTCTGGGTAAAAAGCTGGGGAAAATTCGGGGTTACCGGGCCTGCAATCTGGTCTGTTTGCGAAGCCAATCCTCGAACGATTCGCGGCTCCAGCGCCTGCACTTCTGGCTCAGGTCGACGGAGGGCCGGGGAAAATCCGGGCGCTTGACGATGCGGTCGCGCGCGTACGAGCGGGTCACGCCGAGTTGCTCGCTGATCTCTTGGATTCCGATGAGGTCGATCATGGTGTGGTCTGTGCAGTGCCGGTGGGCTGGGGGCACAAGCACAATGCGCTGATGAGCAGTCACTATCAAGTGGAGAAGCGCCGCAAGCAGATCGAGCAGTGGTTCGGGACTTAGCCTCCGCCTGATGCGCGCTACCGCCCCGGGGGCTGCGTCTGAGGGCTGCACATCTATGCGACGACGTTCGGGTCAGAACCGGACACCTCGGCATGGCTTTCGATGTGATGAAGGAACAGTTCGCTACGATTGACTCAATGACGACGAGCAAGATCACTAGTTGGATCCGGCAAGTGGGGTGGCCTTCCCTCGGGCCCATCCTCGTCATCCTCCTGCTGGTGGGTGGCGCCGCCACCTTCGGCATCTACAAAGGCGCCCAGTGGCGAGCGTTTAAGACCGCCCACAACTGCCAGAAGGTCGAGCACGTGAGTGGCGACGTGTTGCCGATCTTCGGCGTCAATCCGTCGAACGGCCAGCCATCCTTCGGCGTCGCCATCGAGCCTGACAAGGTGGGCTGGAGGTGTGACGACGGCGTGACCTATTGGCGATAGGGCAGTCCCTTCAAATTTCATTTTTCCGGTAGGTCTTCGATGGGCTGCTGAAGAGTCCAGCGCTAGGAGACCGTCGGACTTGAGCTCGAACGAATCTGAATGATGGCAGCGACGGAGTTTTTTGGATGGCGTCGGGCTGAATGAGCACCCCTGATGGTTGCCGAGGCACTGTGAGGGCGCATGGGGTCGCGCGGCGACTCGATTTTTGCGTGATCGGGGCGCACTTTTTTTCCTTCAAGTGGCTCGCAGCACGTGCATGCGCTTGATGTTCCATGCCATGGTCACGAGGTTCCACTCGCCTTGCGCCTTGGCCAGCCCGCGCATGCTCATCTGACGCCAGCCCATCACCCGCTTGATGATGCCGAACACCGGCTCGACCGTCTGCTTGCGCAGTTTGTACAGTGCCTTGCCGACTTGCGTGGACAGCCGGTGAACCATATTCACGACCGCATCTGTCGTCTGCGGCGCATCGGGGTCGGGTGCAAATCGCTCCATCAGGGGTTCGTGATGCGACTGTCGCTTGATCGCCAGCAGCGGCTCGATCCCCGCCTGCGTGCACGCGACCACGTTGGCTTGGCTGAAGAAGCCTTTGTCGGCGATGAGCGTGTGCACCGTGCCTAACGCCTCGGGCAGCGTATCGATTGCTTGAGCGTGGGCACCACTTCGCGCTTGTCGTTACACGCCTGCGTGACGTGCGCGGTGATCACCATCATCGTGTCGGTGTCCACGCCGGCCTGCGCGTTGTAGCTCTGCTCGAAGCCCCCGCCGGACACCGGCATGATGCGCGACTGCTCATCTGTGAGGTTGACCTGGTCGCCGTCCTTGGGGCCGGCCTGGGGCGGCTCGGGGTCCTTGCCGCGTGGCTTCTTGCCTGCATCACGTTGAGCCTTGCGCTTGGCCTGCTTGCCCTCGAATTCCTGTTGCTCGCCCTGGTAGCGTTCGCCCGCACGCTGCTCGATCTTGGCCTTGGCCTGCGTGATAGCGCTCAGGCGGTCTTCACGCCTGGCAATCTCCGCTGGTACGTCCATGCCATCGGGTAGCGCTGTACGGTCGCTGGTCTCCGCCAGCGCCAGCAGGGCCTGCACTTCCCGGCGCAACTGCGCTTCGATCTTGTTGGCGTGCGCCCAGGACAGCGCCTTGTGCTTGCTGGCGCTGGCGCCGATCTTGGTGCCGTCCAGCGCGATGTGGCCGAGCTTGAGCAGCTTCATCTCGCGTGCGAGCACCAGCACCTGCACGAACAGCGCCTCGACCTCCTTCAGGAAGCGGCGGCGGAATGTCGCCAGCGTGTCGTGATCGGGGTGGGTATTGGCCGCCACGTAGCGAAACGCCACCGAGTCGTAAGTCGCGCGCTCGATCTTGCGGCTGGAGTGAATGCCGTTGGCGTAGCCGTAGATCAGCAAGCCCAGCAGCACCGCCGGATGGTGAGCGGCCGAGCCTCGCCCCGCATATTGGCGGGTCAGATCACTCAGATCGAGCTGCTCGATGACTTCGACCACGAAGCGCGCCAAGTGATCATCAGGCAACCATTCGTCCACCGACGGCGGCAACAGGTACGCAGTGTCTCGGTCTACAGGTACGAAGCGGCTCATCAGGGCGGACTCTCAGTTGTGCAGCAGCAATTGTCTCGGATAGCGCCTTCAGCCGGAAGACTGCTAAGCCCGACGGGCTCCTAGAGATGGCGGTGAACGAGCGTGAGTCGATTTTCGATCTCTTCGATTGTGATTCGAGGACCATTGGCTACTACGAGTTCTATAACGACAACTTGGACTTCGTGCCGAAAGTTCTCAAGGCGCTTGGCGGGGGCGACCGTTGGGCGCCCAACATGCTCGTGCTGGAGCGTCTGGAGATCCTGCCCAAGCACCGAGGTCGTTCCTATGGCCTCCATGTTCTGCGTTGGTTGCAGCTTCAGTTTTCAATGGGGTGCGGAATCGTCGTTATGAAGCCTTTCCCGCTTCAGTTCGAGGGCGGCAAGCCTGCCGAAAACAAAGACAAACCGGATTTTGTGAAGCTCGGCCTCGCCGAGTTCGGTGACAGGTTCGAGCCTGCTCTGAGGAAGCTGCGCAACTACTATGCACGCCTAGGTTTTGTGCGCGTCAGAGGCACTGAATACATGGTGGCAGATCCGTTTCGGCGCGTTCCGAGCCTCAAGGCTATTGGTGTATCAGACCCCGACCTCCAACTTGACGAAGAAAGAGCCTGAGTCTCCTTTTGCTATCGATTGGCTCAGCGCTCCTGTCGATTCCGGGCAGAATCCCTGAATGCATAGCGACTACATAGTGTTTGTCGATGAGAGTGGGGACCACAGTCTTACTTCCATCGATCCAGCTTACCCCGTGTTCGTACTGTCGTTTTGCATCTTCGAGCGAAGCTGCTATATCGACAATCTCACGCCCGCAGTGCGTCGGCTGAAATTCGAAACTTTCGGCCACGACATGGTGGTTTTGCACGAAGCAGACATAGTGCGCAACAAAGGCGCTTTCGCGCCGTTTGGACCGGCAGAGCGTACCGCTTTTATGACCAAGCTAGGTGCACTGATAGAAGCGTGCGATTTCACGCTGATAGCGGTCGTGATTGACAAAGCGAAGCACAAAGCGAAGTACAGCCAGCCGACCCATCCCTACCATTTGAGTTTGCAGTTCGGTCTGGAGCGCCTGCATTCCTTCTTGAAAAGCAAAAATGTCCCAAATGACGCCGTCACACACATTGTGTGCGAAGCGAGGGGGAAGAAGGAGGATGACGACTTAGAGTTGGCGTTCCGGCGCGTCTGCGACGGCGACAATCGAGCGGGAAAGAACTTCCCGTTCAATATCGTGATTGCAGACAAGAAGACCAATTCCGAAGGGCTTCAATTGGCCGATCTAACGGCTCGACCAATTGGACTGTCCGTGGTCCGGCCTGGCCAGCAGAATCAAGCTTTTGACGTACTGAAGACGAAACTATTTACAGGACGAGGGGGCTTTACCATCCACGGGAATGGCCTAAAGATATTTCCCTAGCCCAGAAAGCAGAAAGGCTCCTGAGATGCCTCAGAAGCCTAGCGCCGGCCGCGTACCCGCAACCCACTTGAGCATATTTTATCGGAATACCGGCCGAACCGCTAGGTTTCATGCTGGACGTAGGCGCCACGAAGGGCCTTTCCTTGCTGACGGCCCAACAGCATGGGCAGCAAGGCTAGATCCGTTTGCGGAACACGTTGCGGAACGGATGCGGAACAAGCTACGGAATTGATAGCTGAAAAGCCATGGTGCCCGGGGCCGGAATCGAACCGGCACACCTTTCGGTGGGGGATTTTGAGTCCCCTGCGTCTACCAATTTCACCACCCGGGCACATCCGGAAGGAAGCCCAAAATTATGGCACAGTGGCTGCCATGAATTATCCGACGATCGAAGACGCCATCGGCAAGACCCCCCTGGTGGCACTGCAACGCATCGATGCGGCCGAAAATGCCAAGCGCGGCAATGTCATCCTCGGCAAGCTGGAAGGCAACAATCCCGCGGGCTCGGTGAAAGACCGTCCCGCCCTCTCGATGATCAAGCGCGCCGAGGAGCGCGGCGAAATCAAGCCCGGCGACACGCTGATCGAAGCCACCTCGGGCAACACCGGCATCGCGCTGGCCATGGCCGCGGCCATCAAGGGCTACCGCATGGTGCTGATCATGCCGGAAGACCTCTCCGTCGAACGCGCCCAGACCATGAAGGCCTTCGGTGCCGAGCTCGTGCTCACGCCCAAGAGCGGCGGCATGGAGTACGCCCGCGACCTGGCCGAACAGATGGTGGCGCAGGGCAAGGGCCGGGTACTCGACCAGTTCGCCAATCCCGACAATCCGCGCATCCACTACGAGACCACCGGTCCCGAGATCTGGGCCGACACCAAGGGCAAGATCACGCACTTCGTGAGCGCCATGGGCACCACCGGCACCATCACCGGCGTCTCGCGCTTCCTGAAGGAAAAGAACCCCGCGGTGCGCATCATCGGGGCGCAGCCGGCCGAAGGCTCGCGCATCCCGGGCATTCGCAAGTGGCCGGCCGAATACCTGCCCAAGATCTACGATCCGAGCCGCGTCGACGAAGAAATCAGCGTGAGCCAGGACAACGCCGAAGAGATGTGCCGGCGCCTTGCGCGCGAAGAGGGCATCTTCGGCGGCATCTCTGCGGCCGGTGCGCTCTGGGTGGCGCTCGAGGTTGCCAAGACGGTCGAGAACGCCACCATCGTGTTCGTGGTGTGCGACCGCGGCGACCGCTACCTTTCTACCGGCGTTTTCCCCGCCTGAACAAACCAGCCATCGCGGAAGCTCAGCAACTCATGCCCGATCCCAAGTTCTGCCAGGTCTGTGCCACGTCGCTCGAATGGATCGAGCTCGTCGAGGACAGCGGTCCCAAGGCGCGGCTGCGCTGCCCGTCCTGCGGCCACACGCACTGGAACAATCCGACGCCGGTGCTCGCGGCCATCGTCGAGTATCGCGGACAGGTGCTGCTGGCGCGAAACGCCGCCTGGCCGGTGAAGATGTACGCGCTGATCACCGGCTTCATGGAGGCCGGCGAAACGCCCGAAGAAGGCATTGCGCGCGAGGTCAAGGAAGAAACCAACCTCGATGTGAGCGCGACCAAGCTCGTCGGTGCGTACGACTTCCAGCGCATGAACCAGATCATCATCGCGTACCACGTGGTGGCCGATGGCGAGGTGAAGCTTTCGCCCGAACTGCTGGACTACCGCCTCTACGACCTGCCCGACCTCAAGTGCTGGCCCGCGGGCACCGGCTATGCGCTGGCCGACTGGCTGCGCACCCGGGGGCACGAGCCGGTGTTCTTTACCGCGGCTGAAAACGAGGAGCGGCGGCGCGGCTTGAACCTGCCGCCCGAGGAGCCGAAGAATGCAGATTGACCGCGAACTCGACACACGGGGCCTGAACTGCCCGCTGCCCATTCTCAAGGCAAAGAAATCGCTCAACGACATGGCCAGCGGGCAGCTGCTGAAGGTCGTGTCGACCGACCCGGGGTCGGTGCGCGACTTTCAGGCCTTTGCGCGCCAGACCGGCAACGAGCTGGTCGAACAGCAGACGATCGGCAGCGACTTCATCCATGTGCTGAAGAGGCGCTGACCCAAAAAAAGAAAAGGGCCCCGTCGGGGCCCCGTGTCTTCAGAGCTCCAGGCTCTTCAGGTATTCGCGGAACTGCGCACCGACCTCGGGGTGCGCCAGCGCAAGCTCCACCGTCGCTTGCAGGAAGCCTTCCTTGCTGCCGCAGTCGTAGCGCGTGCCCTTGTAGGCATAGGCGTAGACCGATTCCTTCTTCATCAACGCCGCGATGCCGTCGGTGAGCTGGATCTCGCCGCCCGCGCCCTTGGGCTGGTTGCGGATCTCATCGAACACACCGGGCGTGAGAATGTAGCGGCCCGCCACGCCCAGGCGCGAGGGCGCGACTTCGGGCTTGGGCTTTTCGACCATGCGATCGACCTTCACGAGATCGTCGCCGATGGATTCGCCCGCCACGATGCCGTAGCGCTTGACGTGTTCGAGCGGCACTTCCTGCACCGCGAGCACTGAAGCACCGAGCTTGCCGAAGGCGGCCGTCATCTGCGCGAGCACAGGTGCGCCGCCCACGGGGCCGACCATCAGGTCGTCGGCCAGCAGCACGGCGAAGGGCTCGTTGCCCACCAGGTGTTCGGCGCACAGCACCGCATGGCCAAGCCCGAGCATGCGCGGCTGGCGCACGTAGGAGCAGGTCATGTCGTCGGGCATGACCGAGCGCGCGATGTTGAGCAGTTCGAGCTTGCCGCTGGCCTCGAGCTGGCTCTCGAGTTCGTAGGCGGTGTCGTAATGGTCTTCGATGGCACGTTTGTTTCGGCCAGTTACGAAAATCATGTCGCGAATGCCCGCCGCGTAGGCTTCCTCAACCGCGTACTGGATGAGTGGCTTGTCGACAACCGGCAGCATTTCCTTGGGCTGCGCCTTGGTGGCGGGCAGAAAGCGGGTGCCGAAACCTGCAACAGGAAATACGGCCTTGCGGATGCGTGTCGAGGGAGTGGGCATGGACAATTTGGGCGTCTGTTCGTTCAGTTGAAGAAAGAGGGTTTGAGGGTCAACGGCGGCACGAAAAATGCCACCGTCGACCATGCTAAACCTTGCCCAGACCCAAGTGTGTCAGCCGAGACGCACAAGCTGGTCGCGAAGACGCTCCAGCGTGGTGCTGAAATCGGCCAGGCGCTTGCGCTCCTGTTCGATCACGGCCGGCGGCGCCTTAGCCACAAAGGCTTCATTTCCGAGCTTTCCATTCACTTTCAGGATCTCGCCCTCGATGCGAGCAATTTCCTTGCCGATGCGCGCGCGTTCGGCGGCCTTGTCGATTTCCATGTGCAGGCACAGGCGCGCCGTGCCGACCACGGCCACGGGCGCCGCTTCGGCCGCCGCCGACCACGAAGCCTCGTCGTCGAAGACCTTCACTTCCTTGAGCTTGGCCAGCGCCTGCAGCACCGGCGCCGCATCACGCAGGAACGCCGCGCCGTCGGCATCGTCGGCCACTGCATAGAGCGGCAGGCGCACGGCGGGCGACACGTTCATTTCGCCGCGCAGCGTGCGGCAGGCATCGACCAGCGCCTTCAGGCGCGCCACATGCGCTTCGGCCGCTTCGTCGATCTTCTCGGGCTGGCTCTTCGGATAGGCCGCGATCATGATCGATTCGCCTTGGCGTCCGGCGACGGGCGCCACCTTCTGCCAGAGCTCTTCGGTGATGAACGGAATCACCGGATGCGCAAGACGCAGCAGCGCCTCGAGCGAGCGGATCAGCGTGCGGCGCGTGGCGCGCTTCTGCGCATCGTCGCCGGTCTGGATCTGCACCTTCGCGATTTCCAGATACCAGTCGCAGAACTCGTCCCAGGCGAACTGGTAGATGGCGTTGGCCACGTTGTCGAGCCGGTATTCCTCGAAGCCCTTGGCCACCTCGGCCTCGACGCGCTGCAGCTGGGACGCGATCCAGAAATCGGCGCGGCTGAACTTCAGGTAGCCGTGCGCCGGGCCGCCGACCTTGCATTCTTCCTTCGTGTGCTCGCGCAGGCCGCAGTCCTGCCCTTCGCAGTTCATCAGCACGAAGCGCGTGGCGTTCCAGAGCTTGTTGCAGAAGTTGCGATAGCCCTCGCAGCGCTTGCTGTCGAAGTTGATGCTGCGGCCGAGCGATGCCAGCGACGCGAAGGTGAAGCGCAGCGCATCGGCGCCGAAGGCCGGAATGCCGTCCGGAAATTCCTTCTGCGTGTTCTTGCGCACCGCGGGCGCGGTCTCGGGCTTGCGCAGGCCCTGCGTGCGCTTGTCGAGCAGCTCGGGCAGCGCGATGCCGTCGATCAGGTCGACCGGGTCGAGCACGTTGCCTTCGGACTTGCTCATCTTCTTGCCCTGGGCGTCGCGCACCACGCCGTGGATGTAGACGTCCTTGAACGGCACCTTGCCGGTGAAGTGCTTGGTCATCATGATCATCCGGGCGACCCAGAAGAAGATGATGTCGAAGCCCGTCACGAGCACGCTCGAGGGCAGGTACAGCTCCAGGTCCTTCGTCTTCTCGGGCCAGCCGAGCGAAGAGAAGGGCACCAATGCCGACGAATACCAGGTGTCGAGCACGTCTTCGTCGCGGCGCAGCTTCTTGCCCGGTGCCTTGGCCTGCGCCTCGGCTTCGTCGTGCGCCACGTACACATGGCCTTCGTCGTCGTACCAGGCCGGAATCTGGTGCCCCCACCAGAGCTGGCGCGAGATGGTCCAGTCCTGGATGTTCTCCATCCAGTGGTTGTAGGTGTTGACCCAACTCTCGGGCACGAAGCGCACCTCGCCCGACTTCACCACGTCGATGGCCTTCTGCGCGATCGACTGGCCATCGGCACCGGGGCGCGTCATGGCCACGTACCACTGGTCGGTGAGCATCGGCTCGACGATGGCGCCCGAGCGCGCGCAGCGCGGCACCATCAGCTTGTGCTTCTTGACCTCGACCAGGAGGCCGAGCGCATCGAGGTCGGCCACGATGGCTTTGCGTGCCACGAAGCGGTCCATGCCGCGGTATTTCTCGGGCGCGTTGTCGTTGACAGTAGCGTCGAGCGTCAGGATGCCGATCACATCCAGCTTGTGGCGCTGGCCGACGGCATAGTCGTTGTAGTCGTGCGCGGGCGTGACCTTGACCACGCCGGTGCCGAATTCCTTGTCGACGTAGTCGTCGGCAATGATGGGGATCAGCCGATCCACGAGTGGCAGCTTCACGCGCTGGCCAATCAGGTGTTTGTAGCGTTCGTCTTCGGGGTGGACCATCACCGCGGTGTCGCCGAGCATGGTCTCGGGCCGCGTGGTGGCCACGGTCAGCGTGCCGCTGCCGTCCTCGAGCGGATAGGCGATGTGCCAGAGCGAGCCATCTTCCTCTTCGCTCTCCACTTCGAGGTCGCTCACCGAGGTCTTGAGCACCGGGTCCCAGTTGCCCAGGCGCTTGCCGCGGTAGATCAGGCCTTCCTCATAGAGCGAGACGAAGGTCTGCGTGACCACCTTCGACAGATCGTCGTCCATCGTGAAGTATTCGCGGCTCCAGTCGACCGTGTCGCCCATGCGGCGCATCTGCTCGGTGATGGTGTTGCCTGATTTCTCTTTCCATTCCCAGACCTTCGCGACGAAGTTCTTGCGCGCCTCGGCGGGCGTCGGGCCCATGTCGTGGCGGCTGATCTTCCGTTCCTGCAGCTGCCGCTCCACCACGATCTGCGTTGCGATGCCCGCATGGTCGGTGCCCGGCAACCACAGCGTGTTGTCGCCCTTCATGCGGTGGTAGCGCGTGAAGCTGTCCATGATCGTGTGGTTGAACGCATGCCCCATGTGCAGCGTGCCCGTCACATTGGGGGGCGGCAGCTGGATCGCGAACGAATCGGCGCCTTCCTTGGGCTGCTGGGTGCCGCGGAAGCCGGCCTTGGCGTAGCCGCGCTGCTCCCATTCGGGGCCCCAGTGCGCCTCGATGGCGGCGGGTTCGAACGATTTGGAGAGGCTCTCCAGTCCAGGCTGGGCGGAAGGGGTGGTGGGTTCGCTCATGGGAAATGCAGAACGGCGCCTTCGGGGAGCCGTGGGGACAAGATGGGATAGCCGGCGATTTTACCGGGGCGGCCCCGGGGCAGCCCCACCCCACATAATTCCGGGATGCTCTTCTTGCTCTCCCCTGCGAAATCGCTCGACTACGACACCCCGGTTCCCGCCGAAATCCCCGCCACCCAACCCCATTTCGAAGCTCCCCGCGGCCCCTCGGTCGAACTGATCAAGCTGCTGCGCGAGAAGTCGCCGCTGCAGATTTCGGAGCTCATGCACCTGTCGGACAAGCTCTCCGCGCTCAACGTGGCGCGCTACCAGGCCTGGGCCGGCAAAAGCACGCCGAAGAACGCCCGCCAGGCCGCCTTCGCGTTCGATGGCGACGTCTATGGCGGGCTCGATGCCCGCTCGCTTACGCCCGCACAGCTGGGCTGGGCGCAGGAGCATCTGTGCATCCTGAGTGGCCTCTACGGCCTGCTGCGTCCGCTCGACCTGCTGCAGCCCTATCGCCTGGAGATGGGCACGCCGCTGGCCAACCGCCATGGCAAGGACCTGTATGCCTTCTGGGGCTCGCGCATTGCGGAGCACCTCAACCAGCGCCTGGCGGCAGACCACACGCCCGTGGTGGTCAACGTGGCCTCGCAGGAATACTTCAGGTCGGTGGACCGGAAGGCGCTCAAGGCGCGCGTGGTCGAATGCGTGTTCGAGGAATGGAAGGGCGACAGGTACAAGATCGTGAGCTTCTATGCCAAGCGCGCTCGCGGCCTGCTCGCGCGCTGGGCGGTGCTGCACAAGGCCACCACGCCCAAGGCGCTGGAAAAATTCGATCTCGAGGGTTATGGTTTCGACGCCACGGTATCGACGGCCGAAAGGCTGGTGTTCAGAAGGAAGACTTGATATGTCGCAACCGATCAGTCCGGAGCTCAGGGAATGGCTGGTGTCGCAGCTTGCGGCGGGGCATTCGGTGCCCGCGCTGCGTGCCTCGATGCGCGCGGCCGGGTGGCAGGACGCGGCCACCGACCTTGCGCTGGCGCAGCTCGAGGCCGGCTTTCCCCACGTGGAAGTGGCCCGGCCGCGGCGCACCGAGATGCCCGGCCCCGACCTCGAAGGCGCGCCGCTCTACATCGATGCGGGCGACCGCAGCGTGCAGGTGCTGCAGACCATGCGGCATCCGCGCGTCGTCGTGTTCGGCAACCTGGTGTCGCCCGAGGAGTGCGAAGGGCTGATTGCCGCGGCGCGGGTGCGGCTGGCGCGCTCGCTCACGGTCGAGACGCGCACCGGCGGCGAGGTGCTCAACGTCGACCGCACCAGCGAAGGCATGTTCTTCGAGCGCGGCGAAACCGACATCGTTGCGCGCCTCGAGCAGCGCATTGCCGCGCTGCTGCGCTGGCCGGTGGAGTTCGGCGAAGGCCTGCAGATCCTGCGCTACGCGCCCGGCGCCCAGTACCGCCCGCACTACGACTACTTCGACCCCGGCGAGCCCGGCACGCCCACCATCCTCAAGCGCGGCGGGCAGCGCGTGGCCACGCTCGTGATGTACCTGCAGGAGCCCGGGCAGGGCGGCGCCACCACCTTCCCCGACGTGGGCCTGGAAGTGGCGCCCGTGCGCGGCACCGGCGTGTTCTTCAGCTACGACGAACCTGACCCCGCCACCCGCACGCTGCATGGCGGCGCGCCCGTGCTCGCAGGCGAGAAGTGGGTCGCCACCAAGTGGCTGCGCGAACGCGAATTCAAATAAATAGACAGGAGCGCCATGAAGCTGCTGGCCAACGGATTGCAGATCGAGGTCGACGACACCGGCGGCGAAGGCCGCCCGGTGGCCCTGCTCATCATGGGCCTGGGCATGCAGCTGGTCGGCTGGCCGCAGGAATTCGTGCAGGCGCTGGTCGACGCGGGCTTTCGCGTGGTGCGCCACGACAACCGCGACATCGGCCTGAGCCAGGGCTTCGACCATGCGGGCACCGGCAACATCGTGTGGGAGAGCATCCGCCAGCGCCTGGGCCTGCAGGTGCGCTCGGCCTACACCTTGCAGGACATGGCGCGCGATTCGCTGGGCGTGCTGGACGCATTGGGCATCAAGCAGGCGCACGTCATCGGCGCCTCGATGGGCGGCATGATCGCGCAGCACCTGGCCGCCGAAGCGCCCGATCGCGTGGCCAGCCTCGTGAGCATCATGAGCTCCAGCGGCGCACGCGGCCTGCCCGGACCGCGCAGCGACGTCGCCGCCATGCTGCTGCGCCGGCCCCTGGGCGGCGGCGAGGCCGAGCTGGTGGCGCACAGCATCCGGCTGCTCAGGCTCATCCAGAGCCCCGCCTATCCGCAAAGCACCGAGGTGCTGGCCGAGCGCCTCACCTTCAGCATGCGCCGCGCCTACCGTCCGGCCGGCATGTTCCGCCAGATGCTCGCCATTGGCGCCGATGCGCGCCGGCCCGAAGTGCTGCCGCGCATCAAGTGCCCGACGCTGGTGCTGCACGGCGAAGCCGATGCGCTGGTGCCGATGGCCTGCGGGCTGGATACCGCCAAGCGCATTCCGGGCGCGAAGTTCGTCAGCATTCCCGGCATGGGCCACGACCTGCCGCCCGAGGTCTGTGCCATCCTCGCCCACCACATCGCGCCGTTCCTGCACGCGGCCGAAGAACATCACAAGCCATGAGCCTGGACAACATTCCCCCCGCCAACCCCAACACGCCCGAGCAGTCGCAACTGGGCCGCGCCTCGGCCTATGCCGACCGGTACGACCCGACCCTGCTCTTTCCGATTGCGCGCAGCACCCAGCGCGAGGCCATGGGCATCGCCGCCGGCGCGCTGCCCTTCTTCGGCGCCGATCTCTGGACCGCGTTCGAAGTGAGCTGGCTCAACCTGCGTGGCAAGCCGCAGCTGGCCATCGCGCACTTCACCATCCCCTGCGAAACGCCCAACATCATCGAGAGCAAGTCGTTCAAGCTGTACCTCAACAGCTTCAACAGCAGCGCCTTCGCGAGCGTCGAGGCGGTGCGAGACCGCCTGCGCACCGACCTGTCCGAGGCGCTCTGGCGCGGCAGCGACCAATCGGCCGGCATCGGCGTGAAGCTGCTGGCGCCCGACATGTTCGACCGCGAGCCGGTGCACGAGCTCGACGGCCTGGACCTCGACCGGCTCGACATCGAGTGCACCCATTACCAGCCCGCGCCCGAGCTGCTGTCCAGCGACGCCACCCAGCCGCCGGTGAACGAGACGCTCACCAGCCGCCTGCTCAAGAGCAACTGTCTCGTCACCGGCCAGCCCGACTGGGGCAGCGTGCAGATCCGCTACAGCGGCCCGGCCATCGACCAGGCCGGCCTGCTCGCGTACATCGTGAGCTTTCGCAACCACAACGAGTTCCACGAACCCTGCGTGGAGCGCATGTTCACCGACATCTGGCGCCGCTGCCAGCCCAACAAGCTCGCGGTGTATGCACGCTATACGCGGCGCGGCGGGCTCGACATCAATCCGTTCCGTACCAGCTGGCCGCAGGCGCTGCCGCCGAACATCCGCACCGCGCGGCAATAAGGGAAGAGGGCGCCGCCGAAGCCCCTCTTCGGAAATCCGGAACCCGCAGCCCGGCCCCTGTGGCATTCTGGAACTGCCCGCGACACTGCGGGCGGCTATCCGGAGCAGACACACATGGTTGAAGGAAAAGTAGTCGTCGTCACCGGCGCGGGCGGTGGTATCGGTCGCGACATCGCGCTGGCCATGGCGAGCCATGGCGCCAGGGTGGTGGTGAACGACATCGGTGCCGCACTCGATGGTGCGGGCGGCAGCGCCGGCCCCGCGCAGCAGGTGGTCGACGAGATCCGCGCCGCGGGCGGCCAGGCCGTGCCCAACACCGACAGCGTGGCCGATGCGGCGAGCGCGGCGCGCATCGTCGAGTGCGCGGTCGAGAGCTTCGGTCGTATCGATGCCGTGGTCAACAACGCCGGCATCCTGCGCGACCGCTTCTTCCACAAGATGTCGGTCGACGAGTGGGACGCCGTGCTCAAGGTGCACCTCTACGGCGCCTACTACGTGAGCCGTGCGGCCGCCACGCACTTCAAGGAGCAGAACTCGGGCGCGATGGTGCACATGACCTCGACCTCTGGTCTCATCGGCAACTACGGCCAGGCCAACTATGCGGCGGCCAAGCTCGGCATCGTGGCGCTGTCGAAGTCGATCGCGCTCGACATGCTCAAGTTCAACGTGCGCTCCAACTGCATCGCGCCCTTCGCGTGGAGCCGCATGATCGGCGCCATCCCCACCGACACCGACGAGCAGCGCGCCCGCGTCGACAAGATCAAGCAGATGACGCCGGCCAAGGTGGCGCCGCTCGCGGTGTACCTTGCGAGCGAGGCGGCCGGCGCGGTCAACGGCCAGATCTTCTCGGTGCGCAACAACGAGATCTCGCTCATCAGCCAGCCGCGGCCGGTGCGCTCCATCCACCGCTCCGAAGGCTGGACGCCGCAGAGCATCGCCGAGCACGCCATGCCCGCCATGCGCGCGAGCTTCCATCCGCTGGACCGCTCGGCGGACGTGTTCAGCTGGGACCCGGTCTGAGCGAGGCGGGCCTCTGAGGTCAAACCCTGAGACCGGCGCGCCCGGCGCCATTCGCCGGACAATGCACGCTCCTTTCTTTTCTGGCGCGCTTGTCCGGTGAACCTGCATTTCGACCTGTTCGACCTGAAACTGTTCGTCTACGTGGCGGACGCGCGCAGCCTCACGCGCGGCGCCGAGAAGGCCTGCATCTCGCTGGCGGCCGCGTCCACCCGCATCAAGCAGATGGAAGAGGCCGTGGGCGGCAAGCTGCTGCACCGCAGCGCGCAGGGCGTGAGCCTCACGGCGGCAGGGCAGGCGGTGCTCTACCACGCCAAGCGCGTGATGCAGCAGATGGAGCACCTGCGCTGCGACATGCAGGACTTCGGCAAGGGCATCAAGGGCCATGTGCGGGTGTTCGCCAACACCACCTCCATCACCGAATACCTGCCGCAGAAGCTGGCCGGCTTTCTCACGCAGCATCCGGCGGTGCAGGTGGACCTGCGCGAGTACCTGAGCGAGGAAATCGTGCGCGCCGTGGCCGATGGCGAGGCCGACATCGGTATCCTGGCCGGCGACGTGCACACCGGCGAGCTCGACGCGCGCCCCTTCGGCCGCAACCAGCTGGTGCTGGTGGTACCCGCCGCGCACCACCTGGCGGGTGCGCCCTCGGTGGCCTTTGCCGACACGCTCGACGAGCAGCACGTGGGCCTGCACCACGGCAGCGCCATCCACCGCTTCCTGCAGCGCCGGGCCGAGCTGGCCGGCCGCGGCTTCAACCCGCGCATCCAGGTCAGCAGCTTCGAGGCGATCTGCCTGATGATCGAGGCGGGCGTGGGTGTGGGCGTGCTGCCGGCCTCGTCGGCGCAGCGGCTGTCGATGGCCATGCGCATCGCGACCGTGGCGCTCAGCGATGCCTGGGCGGAGCGCGAGCTCAAGCTCATCGCGCGCAACCGCGAACAGCTGCCGGCTTCGGCGCGCGAGCTGTTCGACCACCTCATCGCGCCCTGAGGAAGGCGGGCCCGCATGTCCGCCGACCTGAAGTCGCTGCGCCTTTTCGCGGCCGTGGCCGACCACGGCAGCATCAGCGAAGGTGCCAAGCGCTGCCACATCGCGCTCGCGGCCGCGAGCAAGCGCATCTCCGACCTCGAGGCCCGCGCGCGGCTGCCCCTGCTGGTGCGCCATGCGCGCGGGGTGACGCTCACTTCGGCGGGCCACGGCCTGCTGCTGCATGCGCGCGCCGTGCTCTCGGCCATGGACCGGCTGGGCGCCGAGCTCGACGACTTCCAGAACGGCGTGGCGGGCGTGGTCAGCATCACGGCCAACGCGTCCACCATCGCGCAGTTCCTGCCCGCGCAGATCGGCTCCTTCCTGCGGCTGCACCCCGTGCTCAAGATCGACCTGCAGGAGCGCGCCAGCACCGAGGTCGTGAAAGCCGTGCAGGCCGGCCTGGCCGACATCGGCGTGATCGAGGGCCACACGCCCGCCGAAATGCTCGAATGCCTGCCCTATCGCAGCGATGAACTGGCCGTGGTGGTGGCGCGCGACCATCCGCTGGCCAGGCGCAAGCGCATCGGCGTGGAGGAGGTCCTGCGGCACGACCATATCGTGGTGCGCGAAGGCACGGCGCTGCACCGCGTGCTGCTGAACGCGGCACTGGAGGCGCAGCTGCCGCTCAAGGTGCGCATGCAGGTGGGCAGCTTCGACATGGTGTGCCGCATGGTGGAGCAGGGCGTTGGCATCGGCGTGCTGCCCTATGCGGCCATCCTGCCACAGCTGCAGATACTGAAGCTGCGCTGCCTGAAGCTCGATGCGCCGTGGGCGGTGCGCCGCCATCTGCTGTGCGTGCGGCGGCAGCAGGACCTGACCGCGGCCGCGCGCTCGGTGCTGGAGCACCTCGGCCGGCCGGACTGAGCCCCGAGCCTTCGCGCGGCGCGAAGGCTCGCGCCCGCCAAAAACGAATTGTTCTCCACGGCCTGCGCACCAAGAATCGTGCCGCCGCAAAGCAAAAGGAGACATTCTTGAAGATCACCCGCGTCAGCGCCACGCCGCTGAACATTCCCGTCACCATCGATGTGCTGGGGCTGAACAAGCAGACCTCGCTCTCGCTCTGCCTGACCGAGATCGAGACCGACACCGGCCTCGTCGGCCATGGCATGACGGCCATCACGGAAGAAGAAATCATCGCCGCCGCCGTGCGCGAGGTGGCCGGCCCTGCATTGATCGGCGAAGACCCGATGGCCACCGAGCGCCTGTGGGAGAAGCTCTACTGGCTGCTCTCGCCGCGCGGCCAGACCGGCTATGCGAGCCACACCATCGCCGCGCTCGACATCGCGCTGTGGGACCTGAAGGCCAGGGCGCTCGGCCAGCCGCTGTGGCGCCTGCTGGGCGGTGCCCGTTCCAAGGTGCCGGTCTATGCGACCTTCGGCTTCGGCTTCTTCGAGCGCGACCAGCTCGCCGCCGCCGCCAGGCTTTGGGTCTCGCAGGGCTTCCGGCGCCTGAAGATGACCGTCGGCGGCCATGCGCTCGCGCGGCGCGACGAGCCGCGGCCCATCGACGAGGTCATTGCCGAGGACGTGCGCCGCGTGGCGGCCGTGCGCGAGGCGGTCGGCCCCGACGTGAAGCTGTATGTCGACGCCAACTGCGGCCTCGACCTGTTCCACGCGACCGAGCTCGCACGCCGCATCGAGCCCTACGGCATCAGCTTCTTCGAGGAGCCGCTCACGCAGAACGACGTGCGGCAGATGGCCCAGCTGCGCGCGCGCACCACCATTCCGCTGGCCTGCGGGCAGAACGAAGGGCTGGCCTTCCGCTTCCGCGACCTGCTGGTGAACCAGGCGGCCGACGTGCTGCAGCCCAACGTGACCATCTCGGGCGGCTACACGCAGTGCCTCAAGATCGCGGGCATGGCGCAGGCCTTCAACGTGCCGATCGACAACGGCGGCGCCTGGCCCTTCCACAACATGCACCTGCATGCGGGCGTGTCGAACGGCGGCATGGCCGAATACCACTACGTGGCCGTGCAGATGCTCAAGCAGATCTTCGACGACCTGCCGGTGCCGCAGGACGGTTGGCTGCAGCTGCCGGAGACACCGGGCCTGGGCTTCGCGCCCAATGCGGAGCGCGTGCGCGAGCTTGCGAAGCTCCCCACTTCGCGCGGCAAGGGCAAAGCCTAGGGATGGACGCCCGCGGGTGCACTTGAACGAGCCGCGCAGACGGCGATGGACCGATGACATTTGGAGACATGATGAAAAAAGCTACCGACCTTGTTCACCCCGCACGCCGCCGGGCGCTGCGTGCCGCCGTGGCCCTGGGCCTTGCGGGAGCACTCGCCGCGCCTGCCGCCTGGGCCCAGAAGTACCCCGACAAGCCGATCCGCCTGGTGGTCGGCTATTCGGCCGGCGGCGGCGTCGATGCGGTCGCGCGCCTGCTCGGCACGCGCCTGTCGGCGGTGCTCGGCCAGCAGGTGATGGTCGACAACCGCACCGGCGCCACCGGCATGATCGCCGCCGAATACGTCGCCAAGTCGGCGTCGGACGGCTACACGCTGATGATGGGCGACAGCGCGCTGCTGGCCGCCAAGCTGCTGCAGCCGAAGGCGCCGGTCGATCCGCTCACCAGCTTCAGGCCCGTCGCGGGCGCCTTCGTCTCGCCGCTGATGATCGTCACAGGCAACGACTTCCCGGCCAGGACGCCGGCCGAATTCGTGAAGGAGATCAAGGCCCGGCCGGGACACTATTCCTACGCCACCTCGGGCGTGGGCACGGTGCACCATCTGGGCTTCGAGATGCTCAAGCAGACCAGCGGCAGCAAGGTGGTGCACGTGCCCTACCGCGGCGCTGCGCAGATCGTGCCCGACGTGGTCGGCGGCCAGGTGCCCATCGGCGTGGTCAGCGCCACGGCCGGCATGGCGCAGGCCAAGGCGGGCAAGCTGCGCGCGATCGCGCTGATGAACACCGCGCGGCTCGAAGGCGCCGAAAGCGTGCCGCCGCTGGCCGATGCGCTGCCGGGCTTCGACGTGGCGCCGCGCATCTTCGTGCTCGCGCCCGCCGGCACGCCCGACGAGATCGTCGACAGGCTCTCGGCCGCGGTGAAGGCGGTGCTCGACACGCCCGAGGCCGGCGCCGCGGCGGCCGCGCAAGGCACGCTGCGCGCCTACGCCACGCCGGCGCAGCTCGGCAAGGACATGGCCGAGGAGACGAAGCGCTGGCAGCGCATCATTGCCGAGCAGAACATCGTGGCGGAGGGCAAGTAGATGGCGCTGCCGCACCTGGGCCTGATCGTGCCGCCGGCCGCCGGCGCGGTGCCGGTGGACGGCCCGCTGCTCTATGGCGAGCGCATCCGCTTCAGCGCGCTGGGGCTGGGCCTCGGCGAGATTTCCACGCGCGGGTACACCGAGGTGATCGACTCGGTGGTCGAGAAGGCGGTGGCGCTCAAGGCGCAGGGCGCTTGCGCGGTCTCGCTCATGGGCACCTCGCTGAGCTTCTTCCGCGGCGCCGCGTTCAACCGGCAGCTCGAAGTCGAGATGGCGCGCGCCACCGGCCTGCCCTGCACGACCATGAGCAACGCCATCGTCGGCGCGCTGCGCCAGCTGGGCGTACGGCGCGTGGCGGTGGCCACGGCCTACATCGACGAGGTCAACGCGCATCTGCGGCGCTACCTCGAACGGAGCGACTTCGAGCCGCTGGCGCTCCAGGGGCTGGCCATCTCCGACGTGCAGGCCGTGGGCCGGGTGCCCACGCAGGTGCTGGTCGACCTGTGCCTGCGGGTGTTCGATGCGCAGCCCGGCGCGGAGGGCATCCTCATTTCATGCGGCGGGCTGGTCACGCTCGATGCCGTGCGCGAAGTGGAAGCACGGCTGCAGCTGCCGGTGGTGTCGAGTTCGCCCGCGGGTTTCTGGGACCTCGTGCGCACCGCGGGCCTCGATGCGCGCTCGCCGGGGCAGGGGCGGCTGTTCGCCGAGGCCTGAGCGCCAAGGATACAGGGCGGTCCGTCAGCCGAGCCAGCGGCCCACGCGCGGCGCGGCCGCCAGCTGCCAGATGCGCTGGCACAGCGCCTTCGCCTCGTCGGCCGTGGCGCCCTCGCCGTAGTGCGCGAGGCGCTGCATCTTGTCCTCGATCTCGGCACGGCTCAGGCTGTTGCCCGGGTCGCCCTTGGGCTCGTCGACGCGGGCCTGCAGCGTGCGGCCGTCGCGGGTCTGCACGCTGACTTTGCCGATCCAGCGCGCGGGGTAGGCGGTGTCGACTTCGGCATCGAGTTCCATCGCCACCTTGTCGCGGAACGCGGCCACCTCGGGCGCGAGAAAGTCGCGGTCGAACTCGCCCAACCCGGCGCGGCCGTGCACCGCGATCAGGCCCAGCACCGTGCCCATCGAGAACTTGCCCTGGTGCACGGTGGCCGGCACCGTGACGCGGCCCAGCACGTCGATGGCGCCCTGGTGCACGTGGGTGGTCACGCGGGCCACGTCGCCATGCGCGAGCTGGTGCTCGGCCATCACCTGCTGCAGCGCGTCGGCCGCGGGATGCGTGTGGCGGCAGGAGGCGTGGTACTTGAACGAGGTTTCGGCCAGTGCCCAGCGCGTGCCGAGGCGGTCGGTGAGCCGGGCCGGATCGGCATCGCTCGACATGCCCACGCCGAGGCCCTGCGCGCCTTCGAGCACTTTCGCCGCGCCCGTGAAGCCGTCCTGCGCCAGGTAGGCCGACATCAGTCCGCTCGCGGCCGCATGCGCGCAGTGCAGCTGCTTCGAATCGGCCGCATCGCGCAGGAACTCCCATACGCCCGCCGACTGCGTGCCGGCCGAGCCGAAGGCGTGCAGCATCTGCTGCGGCGTGAGCTCGAGCAGGCGGCCCACGGCGGCGGCCGCGGCCAGCGTGCCCGCCGTCGCGGTGGTGTGGAAGGTCTTGTAGTGCGAGCGGCCCAGGAACTCGCCAACGCGGATGCCGACCTCGTAGCCCGCCACCACGGCCGTCAGCAGCTGCGCACCGCTGGCCCCGATGCTCTGCGCCACGGCCAGCGCAGGCGCGATGACCACGGCCGCGGGGTGGAACACCGAGCCGTTGTGCACGTCGTCCTGCTCCACGTAGTGCGAGGCCGCGGCGTTGACCAGTGCGGCGAACACCGGCGAACTGGTGCGGCGCGACGTGAGCATTTCGCTCGGCCCGTCGGCCGGCCCCATCATCTGCGCGAAACGCTCGATGCTGCGCACCGGCCGCGCCGTGCGGGCCGCGAGCACCGAACCCAGCCAGTCGAGCATCAGGTCCTCGGTGCGGCGCAGCACGGGGGTGGGAATGTCGGCGAACTTCAGTTCGGCGGCGAAGGTGGCGAGGTCCCGGCTGGGGTGATTCGATGAGGTCATGGAGTACCTTCAGAACGAACGTGGCAAGCCGAGCATGTGCTCGGCGACGTAGCTCAAGATGAGATTGGTCGAGATCGGCGCCACCTGGTAGAGCCGCGTCTCGCGGAACTTGCGCTCGATGTCGTATTCGCACGCAAAGCCGAAGCCGCCGTGGAACTGCAGGCAGGCATTGGCCGCCTCCCAGCTGGCCTTGGCCGCCAGGTACTTCGCCATGTTGGCCTGTGCGCCGCAGGGCTCGCGCGCATCGAACAGGCGGCAGGCTTCATAGCGCATGAGGTTCGCGGCTTCTATCTCGATGAAGGCCTCGGCAATCGGAAACTGCACGCCCTGGTTCTGGCCGATGGGCCGGCCGAACACCACGCGCTCCTTGGTGTAGGCCGTGACCTTGTCGATGAACCAGTAGCCGTCGCCGATGCATTCGGCCGCGATCAGCGTGCGCTCGGCATTGAGGCCGTCGAGGATGTACTTGAAGCCCTGGCCCTCTTCGCCGATCAGGTTCTCGGCCGGGATCTCGAGGTTCTCGAAGAACAGCTCGTTGGTCTCGTGGTTCACCATGTTCAGGATGGGCCGCACCGTCATGCCTTTGCCGATGGCCTCGCGCAGGTCGACGATGAAGATCGACATGCCTTCGGACTTCTTCTTCACGTCCGCCAGCGGCGTGGTGCGCGCCAGCAGGATCATCAGGTCCGAATGCTGGATGCGCGAGATCCACACCTTCTGGCCGTTGATGACGTAGCGGTCGCCCTTTTTCACGGCCGTGGTCTTGATCTTGGTGGTGTCGGTGCCGCTGCTGGGCTCGGTCACGCCCATCGACTGCAGGCGCAGTTCGCCGGTGGCGATGCGCGGCAGGTAGTTGCGCTTCTGGGCCTCGCTGCCGTGGCGCAGCAGCGTGCCCATGTTGTACATCTGGCCGTGGCAGGCGCCGGAGTTGCCGCCGCAGCGGTTGATCTCTTCCATGATCACCGAGGCTTCGGTGAGCCCGAGGCCGGAGCCGCCGTATTCCTGCGGAATGAGCGCGGCCATCCAGCCGGCCTTGGTGAGCGCGTCGACGAACTCGGCAGGGTAGCCGCGGGCCTCGTCGATCTTGCGGAAGTACTCGTTGGGAAACTGCGCGCACAGGTCGCGCACGGCATCGCGGATGTCGGGAAAGCGGGTGTCGTTGCTGTTGTTCATCGGGTTCAATCCTGGCGCGGGCCGCCGGCTTCCTTTTCCACCCGTTGCCAGATCTCGATGGCCATCGGGTCGTCGATTTCCTCGAGGAGGTGGCCCACGAGCCCGATGGCGCGCGCCATCACGCCGAGGCCGCGGATGATCTTCCACGGAAAGCCGAACTCGGCCGCAATCGCTCCGATGGCGCCCGTCGCATTGATGGGCAGCGACTTGCCCGACGCGCGCTCGGCCTCCTGCTGCACCGCCTGCATCAGCGCCACGTAGTGGCCCGAGAGGCCGTTCTCCTCGGCGATCTGGAACAGGCGCGGCGTGCGCGGATCGATCGGCTTGTGCAGCGGATGCCCGAGGCCCGGCACGATCTGCTTGCGCGCGCGGTGGTCGGCCACGATGTCCTTCGCCATGTCGGCCAGCGGCCGCGCCGGCTTCTCGCCGAAGGGAATGGCCTCGTAGAGCATCTTCGCTGCGCCTTCGGTACTGCCCACGAACACCGTGCCCAGTCCGCACAGGCCCGCGGCCACCGCGGCCTGCAAGGCCTCGGGCGCGCCCGCATAGGTGAGGCGCGCGGCCAGCGCGCTGGGCGTGACGCCATGCTCGACCAGCGTGACGACGATGGCATTGAAGGTGACCGACTCCTGCGGCGTCGGGATGCGGCCCGTGAGCTCCAGGAAGGCCATGTCGCCCAGGTTCAGGTGGCCCAGGATCTCGGAGGGCAGGTCGCGCCCGCGCACGGTGATCCGGTCGGGTGTGCTGTGGCCGAGTTCGGTGTGCAGGGATTTCTTGATCTTTGTGGTGGTCATGCGTCGAATCTATGCCGCTCTCGCGCGAGACGGGTCTGTGAATGCGAAACCCTCCCTTCGGCAAATGCAAATGCCGCGCGGCGGGGTGTTCTGTCACGCTGCGGCGATGGACACCGAATCACTTTCCGCCATGCGCGATGCCGCGCTCGACTACTTCGTTCGCAGCCGTTCCGTCCAGCGGCGGCGCGAGCGCATGGAACGGCCCGATGCCGACGAGGCGCAGGGCTGGAGTGCCATTGCCGAGCTAGGCTGGACCGGCATGCTGGCACCCGAATCTGCGGGCGGGCTGGGGCTCGGGCTCGCGGGCGCCGCGCAGATCCTGCGGGCCGCGGGCGAGCATGTGGCGCCCGAGCCGCTGCTGGCGGTGGCGGGCTTGAGCGCGATGCTGCTCGCGCGGCTCGAGGCTCCGGCCGCGCAGTCGCTGCTGGCGGAGCTGGTCGCGGGCCGCAGCTTGCCTGCGCTGGCCTGGCAGGAGAGCGCCGGCGACCTGAGCGCCGTGCCGTTGGCCTGCGGCTGCGAGCCGCGCGCGGGGCATGCGGGCGGCGTGCTGCTGCAGGGCGAGAAGCTCATGGTGCTGCCCGGCGCGGCCGCCAGCGGCTGGCTGGTGTCGGCGCGCGGCAGCGACGATGCGGTGCTGCTGTGGGTGCCGCGCGGCACGGCCGGCGTGAGCGAAACCCTGGTGCCGCTGGTGGACGGCAGCCAGGCCGCGAGCCTGCGCTTCGAGCAGGTGGCGCTGCCGGCGGACGCGGTGCTGGCCGAAGGCCCCACCGCGCAGGACGCGCTGCGCCACGCGCTCGCGGCCGGCCAGATTTTGCAGGCGGCCGAGCTGCTGGGCGTGGGCCAGGCCATGCTGGCCCAGACGCAGGCCTACCTGCGCACCCGTTCGCAGTTCGGCAAGCCCATCGGCAGCTTCCAGGCGCTGCAGCACCGCTGCGTGGACATGTTCATTCATCTCGAAGTGGCGCAGGCCGCGCTCGCCGAGGTGCTGGCACTGGCAGGCCAGGAACTCTCCTCCGAGCGGCTCGAAGCCGAAGCCAGCCGCGTCAATGCCCGCTGCACCGCCGCGGCGCTGCAGGCCTCGCGCACGGCGGTGCAACTGCATGGCGCCATCGGCTACACGCAGGAGTGCGACCTGAGCCTTTACTACAAGCGCACGCTGTGTCTTTCTGCGTGGCTCGGCAACGTCGCCGCGCACCAGCGCCGCCATGCCGCGCTGGCCGATGGTGGCGAAACGCGGGTGGGCACCGCCGCATGGGAGGGCGAGTTCCCGCGCAGTGCCGACTGGCATGCGATGCCCGAGGCCGAGTTCCGGCGCATGGTGCGTGCCTTCCTGCAGCAGCGCTATCCGCAGCAGCTGCGCTACCTGTCGCACCGCGCGCGCTGGAGCGAGATCCGCGAGTGGTACCTCACGCTGTCGGCGCAGGGCTGGATCGCGCCGGCTTGGCCCCAGGGGCATGGCGGCATGGGGCTGCCGGCCGGCAAGCTCATTGCATGGATCGAGGAACTCGAGCAGCACGGCGTGGCGCGCGCGCCGGACCAGGGCATCGTGATGATCGGCCCGCTGCTGATCCAGCATGGCACGCCCGAGCAGCAGCAGCGCTTCCTGCCGCGCATCCTGAGCGGCGAGCATGTGTGGTGCCAGGGCTATTCGGAGCCCAATGCCGGCTCCGACCTGGCGGGCCTTCGCACCGAGGCCGTGGCGGGGCGCGATGCCGAGGGCGATCACTTCATCGTCAATGGCCAGAAGATCTGGACCACGCTCGCGCAGGACGCCAACCACATCTTCATGCTCGTGCGCACCGACAAGGCCGCCCGCAAGCAGGAGGGCATCAGCTTCCTGCTGTGCGACCTGCGCACGCCGGGCATCACGGTGCGGCCCATTCACACGCTTTCGGGCGAGCCCGAGTTCTGCGAGGTGTTCTTCGACAACGTGCGCGTGCCGGCCGAAAACCTCGTGGGCCGGCTGCATGGCGGCTGGACAATTGCCAAGGCGCTGCTGGGCTTCGAGCGTATTTTCCTCGGCAGCCCCAAGCAGTCGCAGTACGCGCTGGGCCAGCTCGCGCGGCTGGCCGAGGCGCGGCGCCTTTTTGCGGACCCGGTGTTCGCGCAGCGCTTCGCTGCATTGCGGCTCGACGTGCTCGACCTGTCGGCCGCGTACACGGGCTTTGCCGACATCGTGCGCGCGGGCCAGCCGCTGCCTGCGTCGGTGTCCTTGCTCAAGATATGGGCCAGCGAAACCTACCACCGCATCGGTGCGCTGCTGGTCGAAGCCGGCGAAGAGCAGGGCGCCGTGGCCGGCGACCAGATGCTCGACGGGCAGAGCTTCAACGTGCTGTCGCCGCTCATCGGCTCCACCGCCGCAATGATCTACGGCGGCACCAACGAGATACAGCGCAACATCCTCGCGCGGCAGGTCCTGGACCTGCCTGCCTGAGCGATGCGAGCCGTCGCAGAAATACACAACAGGAGACAACGCTCATGGAATCCCTCGACCTCACACGGCGCCATGCCGTGGCCGCGCTGGCAGGCAGCGCACTGCTGGCAGCGCTGCCTTCGCGCGCCCTGGCTCAGCAGCAACAGCTGCCGCCGCTCGTCAAACTGGTGGTCGGCTATTCGGCCGGCGGCCCGGTGGACGGTGCCGCGCGCCTGCTCGCGCCCGCGCTGAGCCAGGAGCTCGGCACGCAGGTCATTGTCGACAACCGCCCGGGCGCCAGCGGCTCGGTCGGCGGCGATGCGGTGGCCAGGGCCGCGCCCGACGGCGCGCTGCTCTTCTTCGGCGCGAGCCCGACCATCACCATCAATCCGAACATCCAGCGCAAGATGCCCTTCGATCCGATGAAGGACTTGACGCCCATCGCGCCGCTGGTCGACTACACCAACGTGCTCGTGGTTAACAAGGACCTGCCGGTGCACAGCGTGGCCGAGCTGCTGGCTTATGCGAAGGCGCGGCCTGGCAAGGTGTTCTACGGCTCGGCCGGCATCGGCGCGTCGAACCACCTGAGCGGCGCGCTGCTCGAGAAGATGACCGGCGTGCAGCTCACGCACGTGCCGTACAAGGGCAGCGCACCCGCATTGGCCGACGTGATGGGCGGCACCGTGACCATGATGTTCGACATCGTCGCCACCTCGCGGCCCTTCATCCAGTCGGGCAAGATCCGCGCGCTGGCCGTCACCTCGCGCCAGCGCAACCGCATGCTGCCCGAGGTGCCGACCATGATCGAGTCGGGCGTGGCCGGCTACGACGTGGGCGGCTGGTTCGGCCTCTACGGTCCCGCGCGCATGGACCCGGCGCTGGTCGCGCGCCTGAATGCCGCCGCGCACAAGGCGCTCGCGCGCGAGGACATCGCCCATCGGCTGCGCGAGCAGGGCTACGAGGTCTGGAGCGGCGGCGCGGACCTGCTCGCGGCCAAGGGCCAGGCCGACCGCAGGCTCTGGGCCACGGCGGCCCAGGGCATCGAGGCGGAATGAGCGATGCCGGCACCCACGCGAATCCACGAGCTGCTCGAAGCGCGCGCATTGCAGTCGCCGGGCACGGCCTTTCTCTTCGAACCATCGGGCACCGTGTCGTATGGCGCGTTGCAGGCCATGGCCGAGACGGCCGCGCAAGACCTGTTGGACGCCGGCGTGCGGCCGACCGACCGCGTGCTGCTGGTGGCCGAGAACTGCGCCGCGCACATCGCGCTCATCATGGCGTGCAGCCGCATCGGCGCATGGTCGTGCGGGGTGAATGCGCGCATGTCGCCCGGCGAGGTCGCAGCCATTGCCGGGCGCGCCGATGCGCGGCTGTGCTGCTTCACGACCGACGCCTCGGACGCCGCGCGCCAGCATGCGCAGCGTGCCGGGGCGGTGCCGTCGGCGCTACCCGGCGTGATGCGCTCGGCGGTGCGCGCCGAGGCCAGCCCGGAGGCCGACCCCGAGCTGGCGGACACCGCGGCCATCATCTTCACTTCGGGCACCTCGGGCACGCCGAAGGGCGTGATGGTGTCGCACCGCGGCCTGCTGCATTTCGGCCGCGTGTCGGCCAGCGTGCGATCGCTGGGCGCGCACGACCGGGTCTACGCCTTCCTGCCGATGACGCACATCTTCGGCATCGGCACGGTGCTCATGGCCGCGCTCACGGGCGGCGCGGCGCTGGTGCTGCGTGCGAGCTTCTCGCCGGCCGACATGCTGCATGCGCTGGCGCATGAAGAGGTGTCGAACCTGCTCGGTCCGCCCACGATGTATGCGCGGCTGCTGGCGCACGTCGAGGCCGAGCGCTGCATGCCGCGCTTTCCGGCGCTTCGCTATGTCTACACCGGTTCGGCGCCGCTGGACCTGGGGCTCAAGCAGCGCGTCGAGACACTGTTCGGCCAGCCGCTGCACTATGGCTATGGCCTGTCGGAGTACGCGGGCTCGGTGTTCCTGACGCGCGTCGAGGCGCCGCGCGCGGACACGGCCGCGGGCCATGTGGTCGAGGGCGGCGAAGCCCGCATCGTGGGGGCCGACGGCAAGGACCTGGCGCAGGGCGAGACGGGCGAAATCTGGCTGCGCGGACCCGGCCTCATGCTGGGCTACTTCCGCGACGCGGCGGCCACGGCGCAGGTCATGCGCCCGGGCGGCTGGTATGCGAGCGGCGACCTCGGGCGCTTCGGTACGGACGGTGCGCTTTTCGTGGTCGGCCGTCTCAAGGAAATGATCATCCGCTCGGGCTTCAACGTGTATCCCGCGGAGATCGAGGCGGTGATCGGCCGCTTCGGTGGCGTGCACCTCTGCGCGGTGGTGGGCGTGCCCGAGACCGACGGCAACGAGCGGATCGTCGCCTTCGTCGAGATGAAGCCCGGCGCCGTGCTCGACGAACCGGCGCTGCGCGCCTACCTTGCGGAGCACCTGTCGCCGTACAAGCGGCCCGCGCGCATCGAGACCATCGACGCCATGCCGACCACGGCCAACGGCAAGGTGCTCAAGCGCGCGCTGCAGGCGCGCGCCGCCAGGCCCATCGGCTAGCCGAAGATGCAGGCGCGGCCCAGGGCGCCCGCACGCCGGTTTCGGACATTTCCTGCAAGGAGCCGCGCCGCCGTCCGCCAGTGCCGCGCAGCAAGGGCGCGCATCGTCTTTGCATCGACCCACCAGACACAGGACGCACGCCATGGCAGACGACCCGAACAAGCGCGGCCCGCAGGACCGGACCCGCATCAATGTGAACGAGCCGCACGAGGTGCGCTATTGGACCCAGACGCTGGGCGTGACCGAGGCGCAGCTGCGTTCGGCCGTGGCCGCCGCGGGCGTCGAGGTGAAGGACGTGCGGGTCTACCTCGGCAAACCCTAGGCGGGTGGCAAAAGCGTAGGCACGCTCCTACACCCGCTGCGGGGGGCGGGCCCGATACTTTGTCTTTCCTTCGCTTCAGGACGCGCAAAGTGAACGAGCCGATCGCCGAACCCCGCACCAGCAGCAGTCTGCGGGCCTGCCACTCCCTCACCGAGGCGAAGCCTTCGGCTCCCAGCGCGCAATGAAGGCCGCGCCCGGAGCCCGAAGCTGGATCGCCGCTGGTGTACGCCACGAACTGCTCACCCGCGCCTTGCCGGCACTGCGCCACGACATGGCGGCGCCGGTGTCGGTGATACGCATGGCGCTGCTCATGCTCAAGCGCCAGATCGGCGCGCCGGTCGTCGATGCGGTGGTCTGCGAGGAACGCGTGGCGCTGATCGACAACCAGGTCTCCGAACTCGTGGAAGGCATCCGCTCGCTGCGCGACTGGGAACTGGCCACGACGGATGACGGCATCACGCGCAGCGCGCTGGTGGCGCAGTGCGTGGGCCTGATGCGCGCGGCCTTCGACATGCATGGCGTCGAGCTGGCTGTCGATGCCGCGCTCGAGCCGCAGGCGGACGAAACGCGCTGGCCCCAGGGTGCGGCGCTGCGCTACCTGGTGCTTGGCGGCCTCGGGTACCTGCACGACGGCGCGTCCGAAGCCGGCACGATCCGCATCGAGGCCGATGGCGGCAACGCGCTTCGCCTCAGCGCCTTGCCGCGCGAATCCGCCGGCGCCAGCCCGGTGCTCGACGCGCACCGCGCACCGCGTGCGCTGGCCATCGACGCGATTGCGCTCCAGAGCCTGGCGGAAGACCTGGGCTACACCGTGGCGCTCGAGCGCGACAGCGTGCGCTTTCCGCTCGCGCCGGGCTGAGGCCTTCGTTTTTCTTCGGCCTTGCGCCTGCCGTTGGCCCTGCGCGCCTCGCGCTGTTCGCGCGCCTGGCCTTGCCGATGCATCCGCAGGAAGGCGAGCAGCCGCTGTTCCGCGGCGTGGAGCCCGCGCGTCTTGCGGGCCGCGGTGCGGGCTGACATCTTTCGCAGCAGCTCGGCCGCAGGGTCTTCTTCGTCGCCCGCGAGCGCGCTGCCCAGCGCCAGCACGGCCGGGTGCACGTAGGCCTTCTTGCACACCGCGGGCGTGTTGCCCAGCTGTTTCGCCACGGCGGCCAGTATTTCCTTGGCGCTGTAGCGCGTGCCGTCGGCGGCCGTGCGGCCCGGCTCGCTGGCCAGCCGCGTGAGTTCCAGCGCCTGCACCGTGCCATGCCAGGTCCGGAAGTCCTTCGCCGTGAAGCGCTCGCCGGGCGAGGCCTCGGCAAGGTAGTCGTTCACGTCGGTGGACGACACGCTGCGCAGCTGTCCGTCTTCCTCCTGGTACTGGAACAGCGCCTGGCCGGGCAGCTGTTGGCATCGGCGTACCACCTTCGCCACGCGCGGATCGTCCAGCCGGGCTTCGTGCATCACGCCGCTCTTGCCCTTGAAGCGCAGCCGCAGCGCCGCGCCCTGCACGGCCGCATGCCGGTTGCGCAGCGTGGTGAGGCCGTAGGAGCCGTTGCTGTTCGTGTACGCCTCGTTGCCCACGCGCAGCAGCGTGGTGTCGAGCAGGCGCACCAGCGCCGCCAGCACCTGCTGGCGCCCGGGCTGTGCCGTGGCCGCGCCTTCCTGCAGGTCGCGCGCCACGCGGGCGCGGATGCGCGGCAGAGCGAGCCCGAAGGCCTCGAGGCGCTCGAACTTGGTCTCGTCCTGAAAAAGCCGCCAGTCGGCGTGGTAGCGGTATTGCTTGCGTCCCCGGGCATCGATGCCGGTGGCCTGGAGATGGCCGTTGGGCAGCGGGCAGATCCACACCTGCGTGTAGGCCGGTGGAATCGCCAGCATGCGGATGCGCGAGAGCTCGTCCGCATCGCGCACCCATCGGCCCTCTGCATCGCGGTAGCGGAAGTGCTCGCCGTGCCTCAGGCGCCGGATGCCCGGCATGTCGGGGTTCACGTAGACGAGGCCATCGGCAATCGGCGCGGCGGTGGGTGCCGGTTTCGAAGGCGGTGGGGTCGAGGAGGACGATCTGGAGCGGGCCGGCATGGGGTTTGCGTGGTGACGGTACCCAGCGCTTGTGCCTGCACCGACAATCGCCGCCTGTAGGACGCCGCAATCGCCGCTGGTGCGATGGAGGCGCTTTGTTCTTTCCCTGGAGTCCCAAAGAAATGATGTTCTTCCATCGGCCGTTCCCGTCTTCCTGCGTGCGCTGGCTCTCGGCTTGCGGCGCGGCGCTGCTCGTTGCGGCTTGCGCTTCCCCAACTTCGCCGGTATCGGCTGCACGCCCTGCCGCCGCCGCTGCCGCCGTGCCCGTCAAGGTGAAGGTCTTCGTCGCGGCCATGTTCGAGATCGGCCAGAACACCGGTGACCGGGCCGGCGAGTTCCAGCACTGGTACGAGCGCTACTGGAAGGGCGCCACGCCCCTGGCCGTACCCGGCGCATTGCAGCCGGTGTACTGCAACGCCGACGGTGTGTGCGGCGCGGTGCTCGGCATGGGCAAGGTCAACTCCTCGTCGTCGATGCAGGCCATCCTGCTGAATCCGCAGTTCGATTTCTCGCAGGCCTACTACGTGATTTCCGGCGTGGCCGGCACGCCGCCTGCGCGCGGCACCATCGGCGAGGTGAGCTGGGCCACCTGGCTGGTGGATTACGACCTCGGCCACCGCTGGGCGCCCGAGGAGAACAAGCCCGGCGAACCCACCTTCATGCCGCGCAAGGGCTACGAGGAATACCGCCGCTTCAAGCTCAACCCCGACCTCGTGGGCTGGGCGATGAAGCTCTCGTCCGACACGCCGCTCAAGGATTCGGACAGTGCACGCAAATACCGCCTGCGCTACCCCGATGCCGCCGCGCGGCGCGCGCCCTTCGTGGGCACCGGCACCCACATGACCGGCGACACCTTCTTCCACGGCCCCGGCATGTCGAAGCAGGCACAGTACATCGCCAGGCTCTACGGCGCCGACGATTACGTGATCACCGAAATGGAAGCGGCCGCCATCACGCTCGTGATCAAGCGCACCCACGGCACCGACCGCGTGATGAGCCTGCGCGGCGCCGTCAACTTCGACCAGGGCAACCCGAAGGAAAGCACGCTGCAGCACCTGGACCCGGCGCCGGGAGAGACGGCGGGCGGCTTTGCCGAGACGGTGGAGAACATCGCGCTGGTGGGCACGCGCGTGGTGGACCACATCGTCGCCAACTGGCCGCAATGGCAGGCCGGCGTGCCGAAGCCCTGAGCGGGTTCAGGGCCGCACCGGCTGCAGGTGCCACGTCACGTTGAAATCGAAGGGCGTCCACCGGCTCACCGTGACGCCCGCGTGCCGCAGGCCGCGGCCGGTCCAGGTGTTGCAGGTCTCGAAGAGGTGGTAGCCGCCTTCGGCTTCGTAGAAGGCGTCGTCGTTGCCGTAGTGGGCACCGGCAACGGGTGCCGCGCGGCCCGAGGCGAGCGTCGTGCGCACGTAGCCCGCGAGCTGCGCGTACTGCGCCCGCGAGAGCGGCAGGTGGAAAGCGTTCTTGCGCAACGAGGCGCGCCTGAGGTAGGTCACGTGCAGCAGCGCGCGGTTGCCGCCGAGCATGGCGCCCAGGGCGCGCGATGCCGTGAGGTCGGCCCAGGTAGGCGTGTGCAGGTAGAACTCGCGGTCGCCCCAGCCGATGGCGATGAACTCGGCGTCGGGCGGCACGGCCTTGAAGTGCCCGAACGGAAAGAGCTGTTGCCAGTCGATGGTGGCCGAGCGGATCGGAAACACCAGGTCGGTGTGAATGCCGTTGCTCAGCACCCAGGCCTCGACGGCGGGCGGCTGCGCGGGCGCCCCTGCATTGGCCGGCCAGAGCATCAGCGCGCAGGCGGCGCCCACATACAGCCCTGCCGCCAGCGTGAACCCCAGCAGCGTGAATGCGATGCGCCGGACCCAGCGTCTGATCACGGCGCGAGGTGTCTCAGAAGAGCGACGCGGTGGCCGAGGCCGCCTCCGCGGAGGCGCGCGAGGCCGGGCCGCCCGCGGCCGGTGCCATGGCCTCGGGGCTGCCCGCCTTCGCAAGCGCGCCCACGCGCACGCCCAGCAGGCGCAGCGGCCGTTCGAGCGGCACGCGCTTCAGACACAGCCCGCCGATCTGGCGGATGGTCTTGCCGTCCGCGGTGTGGCGCTCGATGGTCTGGTCGCGCGTGGCGATCTTGAAATCGTCGTAGCGCAGCTTGATGCCGATGGTCTTGCCCACGTAGCCCTTGCGCTGCAGGTCTTCGGCCACCTTCTCGCACAGGTGGGTGAAGATCGCGCCCAGCTCGGCGCGGTCGCGCACCGCATGCAGGTCGCGGTCGAAGGTGGTCTCGCGGCTCATCGACACGGGCTCGCTCTCGGTCACCACCGGCCGGTTGTCGCGGCCCCAGGCCACCTCGTGCATCCACGCGCCGGTGGACTTGCCGAAGTTATGGATCAGCCAGTCGCGCTCGCGCGCCGCGAGCTGGCCCACCGTCTCGATGCCGAAGCGCTTGAGCTTCTCGTCGGCCTTGGGCCCGATGCCGTTCACCTTGCGGCAGGGCAGCGGCCAGATGCGCGTCTGCAGGTCGTCTTCGTAGACCACCGAGATGCCGTTGGGCTTGTTGAACTCGCTCGCCATCTTGGCAATGAGCTTGTTGGGCGCCACGCCGATGGAGCAGGTGAGGCCGGTCGCGTCGAGGATGGCTTTCTGGATGAGCCGCGCGAGCGAGCGACCGCCTTCACGCTGGCCGCCGGGCACGTCGGTGAAGTCGATGTAGACCTCGTCCACGCCGCGGTCTTCCATCAGCGGCGCGATCTCCCTGATGACCTGCTTGAAGGTGCGCGAGTACCTGCGGATCTCGTCGAAGTCCACCGGCAGGATGATGGCCTGCGGGCACAGCTTGGCGGCCTTCATGAGCCCCATGGCCGAGCCCACGCCGAACTGCCGCGCCGGGTAGGTGGCGGTGGTGATCACGCCGCGGCCCACGTAGTCCTTCAGCCGCGCAAAGGCCTCGATCGGAATGTCGGCCAGCGTGCCGCCCTCGGGCACGTGGCGGATCGCCTCGTCCACGCTGCGCCGCCCGCCGCCGATCACCACCGGCAGGCCCTTGAGCTGCGGATAGCGCAGCAGCTCGACCGACCCGTAGAAGGCGTCCATGTCGAGGTGGGCGATGCGGCGGATCGGGGGTGTTGGAACGGTCGGGGAGCTCACGGCATGGATTGTCTCGCGGCCGGGCGATGTTCGCCTGCCGGGTGGCCGCGTGCAAGAATGCGGCGGATTGCGGGCTGGCCCTCCGATGGCATGGGAAAGGAATCAGGCATGGATGACGAAGTCGAAGGCTTGAGCGTCGCGCTGACGCCGGTTCAGATGGCCGCGGTGCTGGGCGGGGAGGACGTGCCCGAATCCGCGAGCCTGAGCAACCGGGTCTGGGGCACCCTGGGGCTGGTGGGCGGCGTGGTGGAACTGGTGGGCGCCGGCGTGCTGTGCCTGGCGCCGGAGCCCACGATGGTGAGCAAGGCCGGGTGCGTGGTGCTCGGCGTTCATGGCAGCGACACGGTTTCCGCCTCCGCGCGCCAGATGTGGACCGGGCAGCTGCAGCGCACCGCCACGGCCATCACGGCGGACGCCGCGGCGCAGTCGCTGGGCGCATCGCCCGAAACCGGCGCGCAGATCGGACTGGCGGTCGACGTGGCGGTGCCGCTGTTCGTGGCTTCCGGGCTCGTCGCCGCGCGCGTGATCGCGGTGCGCGCCGGCAGGTTTCGCCTGGAGCCGGTCAACCTGTTGCGGCATGAAGGGCCGCTGAACACCAAGATCGGCGGCCACACGATTCGGGAGCATGTCGGCAAGACCGAGGTGGAGCTTTTCGAGCGGTTGGTGAACAAGCCGTCGCTGCCCAAGGTGTCGTCGTTCCACAACCTCGACATCGCGGAGCGCGCCATCAGCGCCACTGTGCGTGCCAACGCCAGAGCCATCAAGGCGTGGTCGCGCTCGGCCGCCGTGGGCTCCAAGCCCATGGTGTTCGAGCACAACGTCGGCAGCGTGGTGGGCATCGGCGTTCAGCGGGGCAGCACCGCCGTCAGCCAGCTGAGCAACGTGCGCCTGATCCTGAACATGAAGAGCTACAACGGCATGCCGTACTACATACTGACGGCGCACCCCTTCTGAAACCAGCAGCCGAATCACCATGAAGCGCTACGAACTCATCGAGAACCTCACCGAGGTTTACTTCGGCCAGGATTACGATTATTTCGGCGAGACCGGCGCCGAAATCATGGCGGAATACCGGAAGGCGTGTACGCCCGCCGAACTCGAGGCGTTGCGCGTCGAGATCGTCGATTTCATGCGCTCGCACCCGGATCTGGAAACCGACTTTCCGCGCCGGTTCGAGCGCCCCGCCCAGCCGGAAGACTTCGGATCCACCATCCGCGAATTCCTGGAGAGCGTGCTCGCCGCGCTGAAATAGCGGCGGGCGCCCCATCCGATTACCTTGGTGCGCGGCGCTGGCAATTTTCAGCGCAGACCGAATGCCCCGGCCGCTTGCGCCTGGCTGCCCAGCCACGCATCCGGTCCAAGCTCTTTCGCAAGATGTGCCACGAGCTTGGCGGTGCGCTCGCGCAGCGGGGCAATGCGGGCCTGCAGGGCGGCCCTGGGCAGCGCAACGGCCTGGCCGGGTTCATCATCGAAATCGGGGTTGCTTTCGCGGACGTAGAGCGTGCCGTTGTGGGCCCAGACCTCCACCGCCCAGCCCTGGTCCTGGTCGTCGTAGACCATGCCTTGGTCGTTTCCGGCCACGGCGGCAAGGAAGTGGTCCATGGAAGAGAAAGTGTCGTACCAGGGGAAGGACAGGTGAATGCCCGCCTCCTCGTTGTCGAGCCGCAGCGCCATCCAGAAGTACTGGCGCACCTGGTGGAGTTTCAGCGCGTGCTGCCGGGCCAGTGCGGCCACCTGACCGTAGTACGCCGCAAGCTCTGCCTCGTGCCCGACGGCCTCCGAGGTGCGCGCCAGCAAGCGCGAGGCGCGAGGGAGTTCCGGCAGGGCGAGCGGCTCGGGCGGACGGTCCGGTGCCGCATGGAATTCGTCCCGCAGATGAAATGCGATCTCGGGTTCGAGCGAGTCGATCGGCCGGGCATCGGCGAACCAGGATTCCACTTGCGTGCTCCTCCGAATGGTGCCCCGCGGCGGAGGCGAATCTTCTTCACGATGCGGGACATTGTGACAAGGCTTGCCTGTTGCGCCCGCTGGGGCCATCATCCGCGCCATGCAAACCGTCGCTTCCATCCTGTGGCGCAGGCTCGATGCACCGGGCCACGACGCCTGCCGGCTCGAGCGCAACGCAAGCGCGTGGCAGCTCGACGGCGCCGCCGTGTTCCGCCTCGAGGACGGCCGCATCGGCCAGCTGCACTACCGCGTGCGCTGCGACCTGCACTGGCACACGCAGTGGGGCACGGTGCGCGGCTGGCTCGGCGGCCGTGCCATCGACCTGTCCATTGCCCGCGATGCGCGCGGCCACTGGAAACTCAACGACGAGGCGGCGCCCGACCTGTCGCATTGCACGGACCTCGACCTGGGCTTCACGCCCGCCACCAACCTGCTGCAGCTGCGCCGGCTCAACCTGGCAAAGGGCGAGGGCGCCGACGCGCCGGCCGCCTGGGTCGACCTGGACGGCGGCGGCGTGCTCGGCGAGCTGATGCAGCGCTATGAGCGAACCGCGGACGACGCCTATGCCTACGAGGCCAAGCGCTTCGACTACGCGGCAACCCTGCGCGTCACGCAGGACGGATTCGTGCGCGACTACCCGGGCCTCTGGAGCGCCGAAGCCTAGACACGGGCCGGTCAGTCGAACTGCGACCGGTCTCCCGCCACCAGTTCGCGGTTGCGCCGCCGGTCGATGGCAATCTCGCGCGCGAAGTCTTCGCTCGGGCCGCCGGCCGGAATGTTGTGCGCGTCGCGCAGCCGGGTGTGCAGAGGCTCCGCGCGCAGCAGGCGGTTGATCTCCGCGTTGAGGCGCTGAACCACGGCCGTTGGCGTACGTGCCGGCGCGAAGATGCCGAACAGCGAATCGCGGTTGGCCTTCTCGAAGCCCAGTTCCGCGAGCGTGGGCACCGAAGGCAGCGCCTCGATGCGAGCCGGTGCGCCCACGGCCAGCGCGCGCAGGCGGCCGCTTTCGATGTACTGGAGCTGCTGCGCCGCGACGTTGGTCGACAGCACCTCGAACTGCCCGCTCAGCGCGTCGTTGAGCTGCGGACCGCCGCCCTGATACGGAATGTGCGTGATGTCGGTGCGGCTTTGCATGCGCACCTGCGTAAGCACCATGTGCCCGATGGTGGCCACGCCCGAGCTGGCCCAGCGCAGCGTGCCCGGCCGGCTGCGCGCCATGGCGACCAGGTCGCCGAAGCTGCGCCCCGCGAAGGCCGGCGTGCCGACCACCAGCACCGGCGTTCGCATGACGCTGGCCACGGGCGCGAAGGCGCGCAGCGGGTCGTAGGCCACGCGCGCGAGCAGCGGCTGCAGCGTGAGCGGGCTGATGGCCGAGAAGGCGAGCGTGCAGCCGTCGGGCACGGCGCGCGCGAGCACGCCCATGCCGACGCTGCCGCCGGCACCCGCGCGGTTCTCGACCAGCACCGGCACGCCCAGCGCCTGCGCGAGCGGCTCGGCCAGCGCGCGCGCCATGCCGTCGCTCACGCCGCCGGGTGGGTACACCACGATCAGCCGCACCGGCCGCTGCGGCCAGGGCGGCGCGGCGGCGTGCAGCAGGCGCGCCGCCGCGCACGAGGCCGCGAGCAGCGTGCACATGCGGCGCACGAAGCGGCGGCGCGGCAACGACATGCTCATGACGCGGGGTTCTCGTTCGCGAGCCGGCGCAGCAGCGCGGCAAAGTGCTGCGCGGGCAGGTTGTCTTCCTCGGCGCGCAGCACCAGCGTGAGCGGCGCGTCGAGCTGGCCGCCATCGGCCAGCCGCGCATAGGCGATGGCATGCGCGTGCACGCCGCTCATCGAGGCCGGCACTACCGAGAGGCCGACCCCCGCGGCCACGAGGTTCAGGTTGGTCATCATGCGATCGACTTCGGCCACCACGCGCGGGCGCAGGCCCTTGGCGTGGCACAGCGCGAGCAGCTCGGCATAGAGGCCGGGCGCGCCGGGGCGCCGCACCAGGATGATGCCTTCCTCGCACAGCCTGGCGAGCGGCAGCGCACGCGAGGCCTTGCTGCGCGCGAGGGCAAGCCGATGGTCGATGGGCATGGCCACCAGCACCGGTTCCCGCAGCAGCGTTTCGAACACCAGGCCTTCGGGCCGCGCCACCGGCACGCGCAGAAGGCCGCAGTGCAGGCGGCCGGCGGCCAGCGCCTCGGTGAGTTCGGCGGCGTTGTCCTCGCGCAGCTGCAGCTCCACGTCCGGGTGCGCGCGGCGAAAGGCGCGCAGGGCCTCGGGCATGAAGCGGTGCGCCGCAGCCGAACTCGTGAAGCCGACCGCCAGCGTGCCGGCCTGCCCCTTGGCCACGCGCGCCATGCGCTGCTTCATGGCCTCCATGTCCTGCAGCAAGCGCAGCGCCTCGGCCTGGAACAGCCGGCCCGCGTCGGTGAGCGCCACGCCGCGCGGATGGCGCCTGAACAGCAGCACGCCGAGCTCGCGCTCCAGCGCCTTGATCTGCTGGCTCAGCGGCGGCTGCTGGATGCCCAGCTGCTCGGCGGCGCGCGTCATGTGGCCGGTGCCGGCCACGGCCGTGAAGTAGCGCAGCGCTCTGATGTCCATATGTTTTTCGTATTGAAAGTGCTTCTTTATTTTATTTGACCCCAGGTCACTCGTGCACCTATCGTCCGGCCGCCTGTTCAAAAAAGCGGCCCTTCGAGGCCGCATGCCGGAGACAAGTCCATGCGCACACCGCGCCCCTCATCGATGATTCGCGCCGCTTTCCGCGCCTGCCGCCCGCTCGGCACTGTGATCGGCATTTCCCTGTTCGTGGCCGCATGCGGCGGTGGGGGAGGCGGCGGCAGCGGCGGCTTCTTCTTCCCGGCGCCGCCAGCAGGCAGCAACGGCCCGCCCGAAGCCGACCCGCCGGACAACCCGCCGCCTGCGCCCGTGGTGCCGGTGCTCTCGTGCGCGGAGCTTGCCGGCAAGAGCCTGCCCGCTTCGGCGATCGGGCTGCCCACGCAGGGCGCCACCGTCACCAGCGCCGTGCCCGTGGCCGCGGGCGACGCCGGCAACCTGATGGGCGACTACTGCCGCGTGCGCGGCACCATCCAGCCGGTCGACCCCGCGTCGCAGGCGATCAACTTCGCGCTCAACCTGCCCGAGAAGTGGAACCAGAAGACCATCCACTTCGGCGGCGGCGGTTTCGACGGCGTGCTCATCGACGGCACCGAGACCATCCGCTTCGGCCCGGCCGGCAAGCCCGCGCCGCTGGCGCTCGGCTATGCCACCTACGGCGACGATTCGGGCCACCAGGCGAGCAGCATCACCGACGGCCGCTTTGCGGCCAACGACGAGCAGCTGGCCAACTACGGCGGCCTGTCGCTCAAGAAGACCCGCGACGTGGCGCAGGCGCTGGTGCTCGCGCGCTACGGCGTCAAGCCGAAGAAAGCCTACTTCCTCGGCACCTCCACCGGGGGGCGCGATGCGCTCGGCTACGTGCAGCGCTGGCCGCTCGACTACGACGGCATCATCGCCAACGAACCCGCGCTCAACTACACGGGCACGCGGCTGTCGAACGTGGCGGTGGGGCGCGCGCTCTACAGCAACGGCGGCGCCGGCTGGATGAACGTGGCCAAGACGCTGCTGGTGCAGAAGGCCGCGATGCAGGCCTGCGACAAGCTCGACGGCGCGGCCGACAACATCGTGAGCAACGTGGAAAGCTGCCGCCAGCTCAATGCGCCCATCCTCGCATCGCTGCGCTGCAGCGGCGGGCTGGACGCGGGCGACACCTGCCTGTCGGACGCGCAGATCGCCACGGTGCACACCATCGAGTCGCCGCTCGAGTTCACCCGCTACACGCTCGCCAACGGCGTGCGCCGCGCGGGCGGCTACAACCTGCTCGAGGGCGCGCTCGTGGCCGGGCCGTACACCACGCGCGACCTCGGCACGCGCAAGGTGCCGGCCAATCCGGCCACCTCGGCCGATGCCAACATGTACGTCACCGGCGACCAGTGGGTGAAGTACTTCGTCACGCGCATCGACAGCTTCGACACGCTCGGCTTCGATCCGCTGGACCCGGCCGGCTACACGGCGCGCGTTGCGGAAGTGTCGAGGCTCACCGATGCCACCAACCCGGACCTCGCGCCCTTCTTCGCGCACGGCGGGCGCATCATCATGCTGCACGGCCTGGCCGACGAAGTGATCAGCCCCAACTCCACCATCGACTACTACCGGCAGCTCGTCGCCACGCTGGGCCAGGCCGCGGTGGACGAGAGCGTGCGCTTCTACACCGTGCCCGGCATGGGCCATGGCACGGGGGTGTTCATTCCCAACTGGGATTCGCTCTCGGCGCTTGAAGGCTGGGTGGAGGAGGGCCTCGCGCCCGCCACCGGCGTGGCGGTGGACGCCTTGGCCGGCACCTACGGCCGCACGCGTCCGCTGTGCCGCTTTCCGTCATGGCCCAAGTACCGGGGCAGCGGCAGCCTCGACGCGGCCGTCAACTACAGCTGCGTGACCGAGGTCGGCGATCCGCTGGCCTGCCCGAACCTGCCCGCGGCCGCCACGGCCTACAAGGGCGGCAACGGATTCGGCGAAGAGCTCAGCGTGCAGATCGACCCCGCCACCATGGCCTACACCGTCACCATCGACGCCAGCCTGCAGCGCACCGCCGGCACGCAGCGCAGCGGCACGCTGGTGGCGCAGGGCCAGTGCAGCTACGCCAGCGCGGAGAGCGGTGCGGTCTTCAGCTTCTCGCCCGGCGGCGTGCTGCTCGGCGGCGTGAACGCGCCGGCCGGCGGCGGCTTCACGCCGCTGCTGGCTTTCCAGGCGACCTTCGAGAACGCGGCCACGCCCACGGTGTTCAACCCGGTGGCGAACATCTTCAATGCGGTGGGCGTGCAGCAGGGCACCGGCACAGCGGTGGCGCATGCCTCGTCGGTGCGGCTGCGCAATGCGGGCACCTTCCAGTACTGCCGCGATCCGGCCACCGGCAGCTTCATGGCCTACGACCCGAGCTGCACGCAGACCGAGAAGGGCTACATCAGCTACAACGCCGCACGCAACGCCTTCGACCTGCGCACCACCTCGCCGACGGGTGGCGCCACCACCACGGGCGGCACGCTCACCGGCTCGATGGTGATCGGTCTGGTCAACGGCAACGCGGTGCCCCTGCACCTGGTGCGTGAGTCGGCCGCCAATACCGGCCTTCGGCTGCTGGCGCCGCAGCAGAGCCTGATGGCGGGCGCGGCCGACGGCAGCTACGCCATGGCCAGCGTGGCGGGCGAAAGCCGCGAGGCCACGGTGGCGGGCGGCGCCTTCAACCTGGGCGGTGCCGCCGCGGCGTTGAGCTACGACACGCCGGTGCCCGGCGTGGTGCAGGCCGACGCGGGCCGGCCCGGCAATTTCATCTTCACCCACGGCGTTCTCGGCTTCGTCTCCACATCGGGGACGGCCGCCGCGCTGGAACTCGGAGCACGGCATTGATGAACAACGGCAAACCACTTCTTCGAACTTTCGCTTTCGCGCTGCTCGGCACCATGGCCGCGCTGTCGGCCGAGGCCGCCGCCTGGGGCCCCAAGCCCGCGGCCTGCCCGGCGCCGTTGCCCGCGCAAACGCGCTGCTACACCGGCGACGATGGCGCCGGCGCGCTCTACTGGATCGCCATACCGCAGGCATGGAACCGCGTGCTCGTGATGCATGCCCATGGCGGCCCCGAGACCGGCCCGCCCAGGCTCGAGCGCAGCGAGGCAGACCTCAAGCGCTGGGCCGTCACCGTGAAGGCCGGCTACGCATGGGCCGGCTCCACCTACCGCCGCGGCGGCTACGGCGTGACCATGGCCGCGGAGGACACCGAGCGCCTGCGCCGCATCTTCGTGCAGCGCTTCGGCCCACCGCGACGCACGCTGCTGCATGGCCAGAGCTACGGCGCGGGCGTGGCCGCGAAGGCGGCCGAGCTCTATGCACCGGCAGGCGGTGCAAAGAGCCCGTACGACGGCCTCCTGCTCACCAGCGGCGTGCTCGGCGGCGGCAACAGCGCCTACGACTTCCGGCTCGACCTGCGCGTCGTCTACCAGCACGTGTGCCGCAACCATCCGAAGCCCGACGAGCCGCAATACCCGTTGTGGCAGGGCCTGCCGATGGAGTCGAAGCTCACGCGCGCCGAGCTGGCCGCACGCGTCAAGGAATGCACCGGCGTCGGCGTGCCCGCGGCGCAGCGCACGCCCGATCAGGCCGCGCGGCTCAAGACCATCCTGTCGGTCGTGAAGATCCAGGAGCGCTCGCTGGTGGGCCACCTGAACTGGGCCACCTGGCTGTTCCAGGACCTGGTGCAGCAGCGCCTGGGCGGACGCAACCCGTTCGGCAACGTCGGCGTGGCCTACCAGGGCTCGGCCGACGATGCGGCGCTGAATGCCGGCGTGGCACGCTATGCGGCCGACCCGCAGGCCAAGGGCGCGCTTGCCGCCGACAGCCAGCCCACCGGCCGCACCGCGCTGCCCACCGTGGCCCTGCATGCCATCGACGATCCCACGGCCTTCGTCGAACTCGAGAACGCCTACCGGCGCATCCGCGATGCCGCCGGCACGGGCGGCACGCTGGTGCAGAGCTTCAGCGCCGAGCGCGAGCACAGCTACCTGAGCGATTCGGAGTACCCGGCACTCTTCGCGGCGCTTGTCGACTGGATCGACAAGGGCGAGAAGCCCACGCCCGCGAGCCTTGCGCAGCGCTGCGCGGCGCTGATGCCGAGCTACGACACCGACGGCAAGAACGGCTGCCACATCAAGCCCGAATGGCAGCCGCCTGCGCTCGAAACCCGCGTGCCCGCGCGGGCGCCCTGATTTTTTCTTTTTTGACCCTGACGGAGACTTTCATGAAAAAACTGTTCGCCCTTGCGGCGATCCTCCTGGCTGCCGGTGCGCATGCGCAAGACTTTCCCGCAGGCAAGCCCGTGACCATCGTCGTGCCCTTTGCCGCCGGCGGCCCCACCGACCGCGTGGCGCGCGACCTGGCCGAGGCCCTGCGCAAACCCCTGGGCGGCGCGAGCGTGATCATCGACAACGTGCCTGGCGCGGGCAGTTCCATCGGTGCGGCCAAGGTGGCGCGCGCCGCGCCCGATGGCTACACGCTGCTCCTGAACCACATCGCCATGGCCACCGTGCCCACGCTGGTGCGCAACGTGCCGTTCAAGGTCGAGAGCGACTTCGAATACCTCGGCATCGTCAACGACGTGCCGATGACGCTGATCGCCAAGCCGAGTCTTCCGGCCAACAACTACGCGGAGCTTTCCGGCTGGATTGCCGCCAACAAGGGCAGGATCAACATCGGCAACGCGGGCATCGGCTCGGCCTCGCACCTGTGCGGGCTGCTCTTCCAGAGCGCGACGAAGACCGAGATGACGCCCGTGCCTTACAAGGGCACCGCACCCGCCATCACCGACCTGATCGGCGGGCAGATCGATCTCCTGTGCGACCAGACCACCAACACTTCGCCGCAGATCGAGGCAAAGAAGGTCAAGGCCTATGCGGTGACCACGCCCAGGCGCCTCGCGATGCCGCTGCTGAAAGATCTGCCCACGCTCGACGAAGCCGGGCTGAAGAACTTCCAGGTCACGATCTGGCATGGCCTGTATGCGCCCAAGGGCACACCGGCTGCGGTGCTGAAGAAGCTCAGCGACGCACTGAAGACCGCGTTGAAGGACCCCGACTTCATCAAGCGCGAAGAAGCGCTGGGTGCCGTGGTGGCCGCCGATGGCCGCATCGAGCCCGAGGGCCACAGGAAGTTCGTGGCGGCCGAGATCGCCAAGTGGAGCCCGATCATCAAGGCCGCGGGCGTCTACGCGGACTGATGAGGCACGGCCTCAGTGGTCGTGGTGCAGGTAGCTCGCCTGCCGCGGCAGCCGCAGGCTCACGAGGAAGGCAATCACCATCATCGCGCTCACGTACCAGAAGAAGGCCGATTCGTGGCCCAGCGACTTGAGCCCCAGCGCCACGTACTCGGCCGAGCCGCCGAAGATGGCGTTGGCCACGGCGTAGGCGAGGCCCACGCCGAGCGCGCGCACTTCGGGCGGAAACATCTCGGCCTTCACGATGCCGCTGATCGAGGTGTAGAAGCTCACGATGGCCAGCGCCACGATGATCAGCACGAAGGCAACCACGGGACTCGTGGTGTGCTGCAGCGCCGTGAGGATCGGCACCGTGGCCAGCGCGCCGAGCCCGCCGAACAGCAACATGTTGTTGCGCCGCCCGATGCGGTCCGACAGCGCACCGAACAGCGGCTGCATGCACATGTAGAGGAAGAGCGCGCCGGTCATCACGTAGCTGGCGGTCTTGATCGGCACGTGCACCGTGTTCACCAGGTACTTCTGCATGTAGGTGGTGAAGGTGTAGAAGATCAGCGAGCCGCCGGCCGTGAAGCCCAGCACCGTGAGGAAGGCCGGCATGTGGTGCTTGAAGAGCCCGGTCATGCTGCCGGCCTCCTTGTTGGCCTTGGCTTCGGCGCTTTGCGTCTCGTGCAGCGTGCGCCGCAGCAGCAGCGCCACCACCGCGGCCACCGCGCCGATGACGAACGGAATGCGCCAGCCCCAGGCCTTGAGCTCGGCTTCGGTGAGCAGCTGCTCGAGCACCACGATCACCAGCACCGCCAGCAGCTGCCCGCCAATGAGCGTGACGTACTGGAACGACGAGTAGAAGCCGCGCTGCCCGCGCAGCGCGACCTCGCTCATGTAGGTGGCAGTGGTGCCGTATTCGCCGCCCACCGACAGGCCCTGGAACAGGCGGCAGACCAGCAGCAGGAACGGCGCCCAGGCGCCGATCTGCGCATAGGTGGGCAGGAAGGCAATCACCAGCGAGCCGCCGCACATCATCGACACGGAGATCAGCAGCGAGGTCTTGCGCCCGATCTTGTCGGCAATGCGCCCGAACAGCCAGCCGCCGATCGGCCGCATCAGGAAGCCGGCCGCGAACACGCCGGCGGTGTTCAGCAACTGCACCGTCGGGTCCGACTTGGGAAAGAAGGCCGACGCGAAGTACAGCGCCGAGAAGGCATACACATAGAAGTCGAACCACTCGACCAGGTTGCCCGAAGAGGCCGCCATGATCGAGAAGACGCGGTGGCGTTTTTCTTCTGCCGTGTAGTGGGGAGGAGGGGGTGACGATGCGGGGGCCGATGAGCTCCCGGAAATGGAAGTGGCTGCGCTCATGATGGTTCTTGCCGCCCGTGCAGGCGATGTTGTTGGAAGCAACATTTTCTGCACGCGCGGATTCCCGCGCTGTCGGCCAGCGCCGCAAGCCTGATGCCCGAGGGGGCTTAGAAGGTACCCGGCAGCAGGATGCCCGAATCCACGTTCTCGATATTCGTGCGCCCGCAAAAGGCCATGGTGATGTCGAGTTCCTTGTGGATGATCTGCAGCGCGCGCGTCACGCCGGCCTGGCCGTAGGCGCCCAGGCCGTAGAGAAAGCTGCGGCCGATCAGCGTGCCGCGGGCGCCGAGCGCGCGCGCCTTGAGCACGTCCTGGCCGCTGCGGATGCCGCCGTCCATCCACACCTCGATCTCGCTGCCCACGGCGTCGACGATGGCGGGCAGCGCCGCGATGGAAGAGGGCGCGCCGTCGAGCTGGCGCCCGCCGTGGTTGGAGACGATGAGCGCGTCGGCACCGCTCGCGGCGGCCAGGCGCGCGTCTTCGACGTCCATGATGCCCTTGAGGATCAGCTTGCCGCCCCAGCGCTTCTTGATCCATTCGACGTCGGCCCAGCTCAGCGCCGGGTCGAACTGCTCGGCCGTCCATGACGACAGCGACGACAGGTCTTTCACGCCCTTGGCATGGCCCGCGATGTTGCCGAAGGTGCGGCGCTTCGTGCCCAGCATGCCCAGGCACCAGTGCGGCTTGGTCGCCAGGTTGATCATGTTGGCGAGGGTCGGCTTGGGCGGCGTCGAGAGGCCGTTCTTGATGTCCTTGTGGCGCTGGCCGAGGATCTGCAGGTCGAGCGTGAGCTGCAGCGCCGACACGTTCGCGGCACGCGCGCGCTCGATCAGGCGCTCGATGAAGTCGCGGTCCTTCATCACATAGAGCTGGAACCAGAACGGATGCCGCCCGGTGTGCTCGGCAATGTCCTCGAGCGAGCAGATGCTCATGGTCGAGAGCGTGAACGGAATGCCGAAGGCCTTGGCCGCGCGCGCGCCCAGGATCTCGCCGTCGGCATGCTGCATGCCCGTGAGGCCGGTGGGCGCAATGGCCACCGGCATTGCAACTTCCTGACCGATCATGGTGGAGCGCGTGGAGCGGCCCTCCATGTTCACGGCCACGCGCTGGCGCAGCTTGATCTTCTGGAAGTCGCTCTCGTTGGCGCGGTAGGTGCTTTCGGTCCACGCGCCGGAATCGGCGTAGTCGTAGAACATCTTGGGCACACGCCGCTTGGCGATCGCCCGCAGGTCTTCGATGCAGGTGATCTTGGAAAGGTCGGCCACGGGGAGTCTCCTGGGTAGTCTCTGTTGTTCGATCGCGCGAGCGGGGATTATGGGCAAGCTCCGCCGCGGGCCGAGTGTGACGCCCGAAACGGACCTCGATCTGAAAAATACCCAGGCCGGACCTGAAAAGAATTCAGTCAGTCCCGCAGCGCCTGCCGCAACCACTCGACGAAGGTCGCGCACTCCCAGCGCTCCATCGCCCCCGGCCGCCAGCACAGGAAGTAGGCGTTGGGCGAGGGCACGCTCTCTGCCGAAAGCCGCACGAGGCGCCCGTTCTCCAGCCAGGCGCTGCCGAGCTTCAGGTGCATCAGCACCACGCCGAAGTCTTCGGCCGCCGCGTCGAGCGCCAGACCCAGGTCGTTGAATTGATGCCCCGTGGCCGGCTCCGGCAGGCCGATGCCGCGGGCCTTGAACCAGGTGCGCCACGACTCGAGCGGCGTGCGCAGCAGCTGCACGCGCGAGACCTCGGCATCGGTCGCAAAGCCGTCGAACGGCCCGTGGCGCTGCAGGTACGCCGGGCTGCAGGCGGGCGCTACGTCGTCGGCCAGCAATTGGCAGAACTCGCGGTCGTGAAAAGGTCCGGTGCCGAAGCGCAGTTCCAAGTCGGCCTCTTCGGCCGTCATGTTGCGCACCGGCATGGTCACCTGCAGCATCAGCTCGATGTTCGGATAGGCATCGCGAAACCGCGCGAGCCGGGGCAGCAGCATCTGGCGGGAGAACGTGGGCGTCACTGCCACCCGCAGCCGCCGCACCTGCGATGCGGGCTCGCGGCCGGGCACCTGCTGCAGCGCCGCAATGGCCTCGCGCACGCGGCCCAGGTAGGCCACGCCGTCGGCGCTCAGGCCGAAGTCGTTGCCTGTGAAAAGCTTGAGTTCGAGCAGCGTCTCGAGCTGCCGGATGCGGTGGCTCACCGCGCTGGGCGTCACGCTGAGCTCTTCCGCCGCGAGGTTCACGCTGCGCAGGCGCGCCACGGCCTCGAAGGCCTGCAGGCCCTGCGTGGAGGGAAGTCGCGTCGATGCCATGGGGTGTTTTCCGGGAGCGATCTTATCGATGCAGCGTGGCGGCCAGTGCCTCGAGCAGGCGCCGCAGGTCGTCGATGGCTTCGCGCGCCAGCGCGGCGCTGCCCATCTGCGCCTTGACGATGGCACCGTCCACGCCGAGCCCGGCGGCCTGGGCGAGCGCCACGCGTGCGGGCAAGGCCGCGGGCAGCAGGCCGGCAATGACCTCCACCATCTCGCGCTTGTGTTCGCGCGCGCGCTCGGCGGCGCCTTCCACGCTGCCGCCCACCTCGGCCACCGCGTTGATGAAGGCGCAGCCGCGAAACGCGGGGTCGGCGAACCATTCGGCCATCACCTCGGCGAGCAGCAGCAGGCCATCGGCATCGCCGGCGCGTTCGTGCGCGCCGCGGCGTCCGAGTGCGTCGACGAACCATGCCATCCATCGCGCATGCCGGTGATCGAGAAAGGCGCGCACCAGGTCGTCCTTCGACGGGAAGTGCCGGTAGAAGGTGACCTTGGTGACGCCCGATGCGGCAATGACGCGGTCGATGCCGGTGGCGCGGATGCCGTCGGCATAGAAGAGATCGTGCGCCGTGAGCAGGATGCGTTCGCGCGCGGGCAGTCCGGAGATGTCCATGAGCCTATTGTAGGCATGTAGACAGGTCTGTCTACATGTGGCACATTGCGGGCCTTCGCCATTTCCTCCCTTCACCTTCAACGAAAGACCGCCATGGAATCCCGCCCCCCGCTGCCTCCCTTCACCCTGGAAACCGCGACGAAGAAAGTGCAGGCCGCCGAAGACGCCTGGAACACGCGCGACCCGGTTCGGGTGAGCCTGGCCTACACGCCTGACACCGAATGGCGCAACCGCGCCGACTTCGTCAACGGCCGCGAGCAGGTGGTGGAATTCCTCACCCGCAAGTGGGAGCGCGAGCACGACTACCGCCTGAGGAAGACGCTCTGGGCCTTCATGGACAACCGCATCGCGGTGCGCTTCGAGTACGAGTGGCACGACGCGGCCGGCCAATGGTTCCGCAGCCACGGCAACGAGAACTGGGAATTCGCCGAGAACGGCCTGATGCAGCGGCGCTTCGCGAGCATCAACGACCAGCCCATTGACGAGTCGGAGCGCAAGTTCCGCTGGGAGCGCTGAGCTCCCTCACCCCAACCCTCTCCCCGAGGGGAGAGGGAGCAAAGAACCAGGAACGTTTGTTGCTTGCTTTTGGTGCATGGAGACACCCGTACTGAACCCCACCGCCAGCCATCCGCTCTGGCAGCACCAATTGGGGTTGCTGCTGGAATCGACCGGCGAGGGCATCTTCGGCATCGACCTCGACGGCCATTGCATGTTCATCAACCGGGCCGGAGCGCAGATGCTGGGCCACGAGGCGCGCGACGTGATCGGCAGCAACATGCACGAGCTCACGCACCATTCGCACCCCGACGGCTCGCACTACGCCGACACGGACTGTCCCATCTTCAACGCCTTTCGCCGCGGCCTGCCGTGCCGCATCGACACCGAGGTGTTCTGGCGCCGCGACGGCAGCGCCTTCGCGGTGGAGTATTCGAGCCACCCCATCATGGACGGCGCGCAGGTGCGCGGCGCCGTCATCACCTTTGTCGACATCACCGAGCGCCGCCGCCAGGCCGAGGCGCTGCAGTTGGCCAAGGACGAACTCGGCCTGCGCGTGCAGGAGCGCACGCGCGAGCTGAGCGACGCGCTGGTGCAGCTGCGCGAACTCTCGGCCTGGCTCGACAAGGTGCGGGAAGACGAGCGCACGCGCATCGCGCGCGAGGTGCACGACGAGCTCGGCAGCCTGCTGGTGGCGCTCAAGATGGACGTGAACTGGATCGGCAAGCGCCTGGGCGAGCAGCAGGAGCGCACGCCGGATGCGGCAGAGGCCATGCGCACCCAGATGCGCAGCAAGTGCAGCAACATGAGCCAGCTGATCGAGCGCGCAGTCGACAACGTGGGCCGCATCATCACCGACCTGCGCCCCAGCATCCTCGACCACCAGGGCCTGTGGGCGGCGCTCGAATGGCAGGCGCACGAGTTCGTGCAGTCGGCCGAACTGGCACTGCGATGGCATTTCGACGTGCCCGCGGGCGTGGAGCTGCCCGAGCCTGCGGCCATCGCGGTGTTCCGGATCTTCCAGGAGATGCTCAGCAACGTCGGGCGCCATGCGAAGGCGCGCAGCCTCGACATCCGCATCGGCGTCGAAGACACGCAACTGAGCATCAGCGTGCGCGACGACGGCGTGGGCGCGCCAGTTCAGGCCTTCGAGGCCGCCACCTCCTATGGGGTGCTCGGCATGCGGGAGCGTGCGCGCCACTTCGGCGGGCGCATCGATATCGACAGCCGCGTGGGCGAGGGGAGCACTTTCTGTCTGCATCTGCCGTTGCTGGTGGATGCTTGAAGACTTGTTTCGCTTTGCGGTGTCGGGTTTGACGTGCGCTGCTGTTCAGGGCGCGTTCCCGCCGACGGGGTACGCGGCGAAGCGATTGTCCTCCGGCCTTCGGCTCCTCCTTGATTTCGCTGCGCAAGGCACCCCATCAGCGTGATCGTTGGAAAGAGCGGCCGTTGATCAGTGGTACACCACGAGCGTGCCCAGTGCACAGGGCATCGGGTGCTCCCCGCAGCGAAATCAAGGAGGAGCCGACGGCGGGGGACATTCGCGCAGGGGAGTACCCGGTGGCCTGTGCACGCGCCCCGAACAAAAGCGCCAAGAACACAGACAATCCTCGACCCAACCCTCATCGCGTCATTGAAATGAACGACATCCGCGTACTCATCGGCGACGATCACCGCATCGTGCGGGAAGGCCTGAAGCAGATGCTCGGCGACCTCTCCAACGGCCTGCCTTCGATGACCGTGCGCGCCGAAGCCCAGACCGGCCCCGAGGTGCTCGCCGCTGTACAGGAACTCGGCGGCCCCGACGGCCTCGACGTGGTGCTGCTCGACATCGCGCTGCCGGGACGCGACGGGCTCGACGTTCTGCAGGCGTTGCGAAAGGACTGGCCCACCCTCCCGGTGCTGATGCTCAGCACCTATCCGGAGAAGCAGTACGCCGTGCGCTGCATCAAGCTCGGCGCCTCGGGCTACCTCAACAAGAGCGCCGATGCCGACGACATGGTGAGCGCCGTGCGCAAGGTGGCCGCCGGCGGCCTTTATGTCTCTGCGGCCACGGCAGAAGCGCTGGCCGCCGCCGTGGGCCGCAATGCGGGCCAGGGTCCCGAGCAGCTCTCGCACCGCGAGCACCAGGTGTACCGCCTGCTCAGCGCCGGGCACAGCGTGAGCGAAATTGGTGCGCAGCTCGGCCTCGCATCCAACACCGTGAGCACCTATCGCGCGCGCATCCTCGAAAAGACCGGCACCAAGAACGACGTCGAGCTTGCGCTGTATGCCGAGCGCCACGGCAAGGCCGCCCCCGCGGCCTGAAAACGAAGCCGGCGGGCACCGCCTTGTAGTGCCAGCCCTACAAGGCCTCGACAAGCGCGGCACGATCTGCGGCCCCTGGGCCTTTGGGCCTCGCTTCCGGCCCGGGGCTTGCATCGTGGCACGCATCTTTTCACCGAGGTGCACTCACCATGTCCAGCCCATCCGATTCGACCGCCTGTGATCTCTACGACGCCGACCGGCCACTGAACATGCGCTGCGCCTGCGGCCGCAGCCATGGCCGTGGTTCAGAGATCGACGTCAGCCCCGATGACAAGCTCGAAGCCAGCCTCATGAAGGCGCTGTTCCCGGTGGACAGCGTGCGCCGCGGCTTCCTGCGCGCCGTGGGCGCCAACACCGCGCGCGCGGCCATTGCCTCGGTATTGCCGCTCGGTGCGCTGCAGGCCATGGCGCAAGACAAGGCCCCGCTCGAGAAAACCAACCTCAAGATCGGCTTCATTCCCATCACCTGCGCCACGCCGCTCATCATGGCCCATCCGCTGGGCTTCTATCAGAAGCAGGGGCTCAACGTCGAGGTGGTCAAGACCGCGGGATGGGCGCTCATCCGCGACAAGATGCTCAACAAGGAATACGACGCCACGCATTTCCTGTCGCCCATGCCGCTCGCCATTTCGATGGGTGCGGGTTCCAACCGGGTGCCGATGAACGTCGCCACCATCCAGAACACCAACGGCCAGGCCATCACACTGGCCAACAAGCACAAGGACAAGCGCGACCCGAAGATGTGGAAGGGCATGAAGTTTGCCGTTCCCTTCGAGTACAGCATGCACAACTTCCTGCTGCGCTACTACGTGGCCGAGGCTGGCCTGAACCCCGATACCGACATCCAGATCCGCGTGGTGCCGCCGCCCGAGATGGTGGCCAACCTGCGCGCCGGCAACATCGACGGCTACCTGGGCCCCGACCCCTTCAACCAGCGCGCCGTGTTCGAGGAAATCGGCTTCCTGCACCTGCTGACGCGCGACCTGTGGAACGGCCATCCCTGCTGCGCGTTCGGCACCTCGGCCGAATTCATCGAGAAGAATCCCAACACCTTTGCCGCGCTGGTGCGCTCAGTGCTCACCGCATCGGCCATGGCGCGCGACCCGAAGAACCGCGAGCTGATCGCCAAGGTGATTGCGCCCGCGCAGTACCTGAACCAGCCCGAGACCGTGATCAGCCAGGTGCTCACGGGCAAGTTCGCCGACGGCCTGGGCAACATCCGCACCGTGCCCGACCGCGCCGACTTCGATCCGATTCCTTGGCAGTCGATGGCGGTGTGGATGCTCACGCAGATGAAGCGCTGGGGCTACGTGAAGGGCGACATCAACTACAGGCAGATTGCCGAGAAGGTGTTCCTGCTGACCGATGCGAAGAAGCGCATGAAGGAGCTCGGCCAGGCTGCGCCCGAAGGCGCGTACCCCAAGTTCACCATCATGGGCAAGGTGTTCGACCCCGCGAAGCCCGACGACTATGTCAAGAGCTTTGCCATCGGCAAGATGGCCTGAACCATGCGCGGCAAGAAAAACCTTTCGCTGAAAGCGGCACTGGTGTCGCTCTTGATGTTCCTGCTGCTGGTTGGCGCGTGGCAGCTGGCCACCCTGCCCACGGCCGGCACCGGTGCCGCCGCGGGCATGACCGCCGAGCAGATCGAATACCAGAAGATGCTCGGCAAGGATCCAGGCGGGCAGGTCAAGAGCTCGGGCTTTCCCTCGCCGACGGAAATGGCCGTGACCGCCTGGAAGCATCTCTCGAACCCTTTCTACGACAACGGGCCCAACGACAAGGGCATTGCCATTCAGCTGGCGTACTCGCTGGCCCGCGTGGGGCTGGGCTTTCTGCTGGCTTGCGTGGTGGCGGTGCCGCTCGGCTTCGTGATCGGCATGTCGCCGCTGCTGCACAAGGCCTTCGATCCGTTCATCCAAGTGCTCAAGCCCATTTCTCCGCTGGCGTGGATGCCGCTGGCGCTCTACACCATCAAGGACTCGTCGGTCAGCGGCATCTTCGTGATCTTCATCTGCTCGGTGTGGCCGATGTTGCTCAACACCGCCTTTGGCGTGGCCTCGGTCAAGCGCGAATGGCTCAACGTGGCAAGCACGCTCGAGGTGAGGCCGCTGCGCCGCGCGTTCCGCGTGATCCTGCCGGCGGCCGCGCCCACCATTCTCACGGGCATGCGCATCAGCATGAGCATTGCGTGGCTGGTCATCGTGGCGGCCGAGATGCTCGTGGGCGGCACCGGCATCGGCTACTTCGTCTGGAACGAGTGGAACAACCTCTCGCTCACCAACGTGATCTTCGCGATCCTGGTGATCGGCATCGTCGGCATGCTGCTCGACCAGGCCTTCGCGGGCCTGCAGCGAAAGGTGACCTATGTGGAGTGATCGATCGGCACGAGGCGCCCTCATGACACCTGTTCCCGCCCCGCGGCCCGCCACCGGCGGCTTCCTGCGCATCGAGGGCCTGGCCAAGGCCTTCGTGCCGGCTCGGCCGGTGTTCGCGGACGTGTCGTTCACGCTCGACCGCGGCGAGTTCGTCTGCATCATCGGCCACTCGGGCTGCGGCAAGACCACCATCCTCAACGTGCTGGCGGGCCTCGACCAGGCGAGCGCCGGCCACGTGTTCATGGACGGCCGCGAGGTGGCCGGCCCGAGCCTGGAGCGCGGCGTGGTGTTCCAGAGCCACGCGTTGATGCCGTGGCTCACGGTGCGCAGGAACATTGCCTTCGCGGTGGCTTCGCGCTGGCCCGACTGGTCGGCCGGCCACGTCGACAGGCAGGTGGAGCGCTTCGTGGCCATGGTGGGCCTGGAGGCCGCCATCGACAAGAAGCCCGCGCAGCTTTCCGGCGGCATGAAGCAGCGCGTGGGCATTGCGCGCGCCTTTGCCATCCAGCCCAAGATGCTGCTGCTCGACGAGCCCTTCGGCGCGCTCGATGCGCTCACGCGCGGCACCATCCAGGACGAGCTCATGGCCATCGTGCGCCAGACGCAGCAGACCGTCTTCATGATCACGCACGACGTGGACGAGGCGATTCTGCTGGCCGACCGCATCCTGCTGATGACGAACGGTGCCGACCAGCCGGGTGGAAGCTGGCGCCCCGGCAACATCGTCGAGACCGTGGTCAACCCGCTGCCGCGCGAGCGCACGCGCGCTTCACTGCACCACCTCGATGGCTACTACGCGCTGCGCAACCACATCGTCGATTTCCTCGTCACGCGCGCCAAGGCGTCGTGACTCTTTCCTCGTTCTTCTTCATCATCATTTCAATCAGGAGCAAACCCGCATGAACCGCAACGACGTCACCGAGAAGATCATCACCGTGAAGGTGTCCAAGGGCATCCAGTGGGCCGACGTGGCGAAGAAGGTCGGCCTCTCGAAAGAGTGGACCACCGCCGCCTGCCTCGGCCAGATGACGCTCGACGACAAGCAGGCCAAGGTCATCGGAAAGATCTTCGGCCTGACCGTGGAAGAGCAGAAGTGGCTCCAGGTGGTGCCCTACAAGGGCTCGCTGCCCACGGCCGTGCCGACCGATCCGCTCATCTACCGCTGGTACGAGGTGGTGAGCGTGTACGGCACCACCATCAAGGAACTGATCCATGAAGAATTCGGCGACGGCATCATGAGCGCCATCGATTTCAGCATGGACATCCAGCGCCAGGCCGATCCCAAGGGCGACCGCGTCAACGTGGTGCTCTCGGGCAAGTTCCTGCCCTACAAGACCTACTGACGCGGCGCCTCAGAACGCGGCATGCTCGGCCGGCCTCGGTCGCCATGCCGGGCGCCGCGGGGCCGAAACGCTGCTGCCTTCGATGGCGCCCGCAATCGAGCGGGCCACGGCTTCCGCCGGCACCGCGATGCGCCGCCGCGTGACCATGCGCTCGAAGCTGCTGCAGGCCGCGATGCGATCGGCCAGCGTGCGGTCCGCCTCGCTCACGTCGGGGCGAACCACCGTCACGCGCACCCTGCCCGCATGCTCCTGCCGCAGGCCTTCGGAGATGGCGTCCACCGCGTACTGCGTGCCGCAATACACGGCCGAGTTCGGCGACACGCCCTGCGCGGGCACCGGCGCCACGTTGACGATGTGGCCCCAGCCCTGTTCCTGCATCGTCGGCAGCACCGCCGCAATGCCCAGCAGCACGCCGCGCAGGTTCACGTCGAGCATCAGCTCCCATTCGTCGACCTTGCGCGTCCACAGCGGCGACAGCGGCATCACGCCCGCGGCGTTCACCAGCACGTCGATGCGGTCGTGCGTCTCGAGTGCGAACTCGGCAAACGCTTCCATGTCGGGCCGGTAGGTCACGTCCAGCCGCTGGAAGCTCGCCGTGCCGCCGGCAGCGGTGATTTCTTCGGCCAGCGCTTCGAGCCGGTCGGTGCGGCGCGCGCCGAGCACCACCTTGGCGCCACGCCGTGCCAGCAGCCGCGCGGCCGCCGCGCCGATGCCACCGCTTGCGCCCGTGATGAGGACGACTTTTTCCTGGATTGCGCTCATGAGACTCTCCTCGTGCGGGTTGGTTGGTATGAACCATGGCGCAACGCTGCGCCGGGCATGGAGGCAAGTCTCTCGCGAATGGGGCTCCGGGCGTTATCCGGATCGAACAAGCTTCTTGCCTGATCCTGCAAGACCTGTGGCCCGGACCAGCGGCTCAGGTGCCTGCCGCGGCAGCCGGCCGGCGCAGTTCCCGGCTCGCCATGGCGCCGAGCGTGCGCAGTCCCTTCTCGATCCGCGCGTCCCAGCCGTGGCCGCCGCTCAGGCGCAGGCAGTGGGCGTACTTGCCGCTGGCCGAGAACACCACGCCGGGCGCAAAGCAGATGCCCTTTTCGAGCGCCTGCGCAAACAGCAGCCGCGTGTCCACCGGCTCGGGCAGCTCGACCCACAGCACGAAGTTTCCTGCCGGCCGCGACACCTTCGTGCCCGGCGGGAACGCCTGCTCGATCACCCGCGTCATGCGGGCCAGCGTGTCGGCAAACTCGCGCCGGACACGGCGCAGGTGGCGGTCATAGTCGCCGTTCGACAGGAAGGTGGCGAGCGCCACCTGCGTCAGCACCGGCGTCGCGAGGCTGGTGGCGAACTTGGTTTCGAGCACCCGGGCCATGTGGCGGCGCGTGGCGATCCAGCCGATGCGGTAGCCGGGCGCGAGCGTCTTCGAGAACGAGCCGCAATAGATGACGTTGTCGTGCGTGTCGAGCGCGCTGAAGGGCGGGGGCCGCTCCTCGCCGAAATGGACGTCGCCATAAACGTCGTCCTCGATCAGCGGCACGCCGTGACTGGCCAGCAGGCGCAGCACGGCGCGCTTGTTTTCTTCGGGCATGGTGCAGCCGAGCGGATTGCTGAAGCTCGACGCCAGCACGCAGGCGCGCACCTTGCCCGCGGCCACGACGTCGCGCAGCGCATCGACGGCGACGCCGGTATTGGCATCGGTCGGCAGCTCGACCACCTTCAGCCTTTTTGCGCGCAGCACCTGCAGCAGCCCGAAGTAGGTCGGCGACTCGATGGCGACCGTGTCGCCCGGCTCCGTGACCGCGTCGAGGGCCAGCGCCAGCGCCTCGGTGCAGCCGCAGGTGATGGCGATGTCATCCGGTGCCAGCGCCTGTCCGTATCGCAGCGCACGCCGCGCGATCTCCAGGCGCAGCGACATCTCGCCGTGCGGTGGCGAGTAGGTGTTGCACTGGCTGCCCTTCACACGGGCCGTGCGGGCCAGCACGAGGTCGAGCCTGGAGGAGGACAACAGGCGCTGGTTCGGGATGGCGCAGCCGAGCGGCACGAAGGCTTCGTCCGACGCGTGCTTCAGCAGGTCGAGCATGAGGCCCGACAGCTCCACCTTGGAGGGCCGGATCGAATGCCGCGCGGTGGCGGGCACGGGCAGGGCGGGCGGCGCCTTGGCAACGTAGTAGCCCGACTGCGGCCGTACTTCGAGGATGCCGCGGTCTTCGAGCAGGCGGTAGGCCTGCACTGCGGTGCTCAGGCTGGTGCGCTGCTGCGTGCTGATCTCGCGCAGCGACGGCGCTCGCGCGCCCGGCTTCAGCGTGCCGCGGCCGGCCAGGCCGGCAACGAAATCGGCGACTTCTTCATAGCGGAACCGGGGGGGCTGCGACACGGATCACTCCTGCTTGCGTGGATGGCACTGCACGCAACTGTACTGCACCTAATTTCGGGAAAGTGTGGCTGTTATCGTCGGTCATGAATCTGCAATATCGATGCCATCGACAGCAACGGATCAAGCAGCAGTTCATGGCACGGTTTCCGGACAACGAAATCATCTCCCTGGTCAGCAAGGCGCCGCGCTTCGACCTCGCGGAGAGCGTGGGGCCGAGCGTGCGGCTGGCGGAACTGCTCGACACGGCCTTCGGGGACGGCGCCGACTTTTCGCTGGACTACGGCACGGCGGCGGGCAGCCCCGGCCTGCGCCAGGAAATCGCGAACGAACATGGCGTCGATGCCGATGACGTGGTGGTTACGGTCGGCGGTGCCCACGCGCTGTTCCTGATCGCCTTCACGCTGTGCCAGGCGGGCGACGAAGCCGTCGTGGCCGAGCCGGTGTTCCCGTTGTCGCGCAACGCGCTGGCCGCCGTCGGCGCCACCACGCGTGCGCTGCCGCTGAGCTTCGACACCGGCTACCGCATCGACCTGGATGCGCTGCGCAAGCTGCTTTCCCCGAAGACCAAGGTACTGAGTCTGGCCTCGCCGCAGAATCCGTCGGGCGTCGCCATTCCGGCGCAGACCTTGCGCGAGATCGTGGCGATGCTGGCCGAACATGCGCCGAAGGCCTGGCTCGTGATCGACGAGACCTACCGCGAGGCGGCCTATGGCGATGACGCCGCGGTGCCCAGTGCTGCTGGGCTGGGCGACCGGGTGATCTCGGTGTCCTCGCTGTCCAAATGCCACGGTTCGGCCGGCCTGCGCATCGGCTGGGCCATCACGCGCGACACGGCGCTGCGCCAGGCCCTGGTCACGGCGAAGTTCGGCACGGTGATCTCCTGCTCGCCGGTCGACGAGGCGCTTGCGCTGGCCGTGTTCAGGCAGCGCGACTGGATCATCGGCGAGCGGCGAAAGCTCCTCGCGCAAAACCTGCAGCTCACCCAGAACTGGGTGTCGCGCCACGCCAGCCACATCGAGTGGGTGCGCCCGGATGCCGGGGCGCTGTGCTGCATGCGGCTCAGGCGCGAGCTCTTCGACGCCGCGGCGGTCGAACGCTTCTACGCGGCGCTGGCCAGGTACAGCACACGCGTCGCGCCCGGCCCGTGGTTCGGCGACGACCCGCTGGTGTTCCGGCTGGGATTCGGCTTGCCGACGCTCACGCAGCTGGCGATTGCGCTGGAGTGCGTGTCGGCCGCGCTGATGGATGCCGCGCGGGCCGGCACATAGGGCCTGCGCTTTGCCGCCCGTGAGTCAATACGGCGGCGCCTTGCGCGCCCGCTGCGCGCGCGCCGCCTCGGTCCACCATGCCAGGTCGTCCGCGAACCTTCCGAAGGAGCGATCGAGCGATTCACCTGCGCTGCCGGTGGGCTTGCTGTTCGCATCGAGCGTCTGCGAGATGGGCCCGACGGCCAATGTGCTCGACACGACGACCATTCCCATTTCCGACAGGATCGAATGCCACACGGTGCCGGAGCGCACGCCGGAGAACCGGCCGGCCGAATAGCTGGCCACGGCGGCCGGGCGCCAGAACCATTCCTCGAGGAAGTGGTCGGTCAGGTTCTTCAGGCCGGGCTGCGGGCCCCAGTTGTATTCGCCGGTCACGAAGACGAAGGCATCCGCGCCGCGTATCTTCTGCGCCAGCGCTTCCATGGCCGCGGGCGCGGTGCCCTTGGGGTATTCCTTGTACATGCGGTCGAGCATGGGCAGGTCGACGGCCTTGGCGTCGATCAGCTCGGCTTCGGCGCCTCGCGCATTGAGGCCCGCCACCAGGTAGTCCGCCAGGCGAATGCCCATGCGGTCCGACCGGTACGAGCCATAGAACACCAGGATCCTGTCAGCCATCTTTTGCTCCGTTCGAGGCCGGGATGGCCGAGGGGCGAAGGCTACAACATCGGCTCTCCCGCGCCGCAATTGGTTGCAGCATCCTGCGGGCGGGCTGGCTACCATGCCGGTCCATGAACCCGCTGCCCATTCTTCGCACCGCCGCCTTGCCGATATTCGTCCTGCTGCTCGCGGGGCATGCGGGCGCCGCGCCGTCGGCGCAGCTCTTCGATGCGGTGAAGAAGCCGGAATCGCTGGATCCGGATTGGCGCGCGCGCTTGTGTGCGCTGTTGCCGCAGCCCTGCGATCCGCAGGCGCTGGGCCTGTACCGGCCGCGCGGCTCGGCGGCGGGGGACTATGCGGTGTTCTCGAGTGAGCCGCTGGCCATGGCGCGCATCAAGCGCGTCGCCGCCGCCGGCACGTGGCAGCTGAACCGCCTGCATGACTTCAGCGGCTATGCGGCCGCATTGATGAAGAAGGCGGCGGCCCCCGGCATGGCGGACGCGCGCATTTCCCTCGCGCCGGCGCTCTATCCGCTGGCCGAAGGGCAGTGGGCCGTGGCGGTGCTCCAGACGGTGTCGGAGATGTACTCGGGCGGCGGCGCTTCGTTCAGCAAGGCCGACTTCGTGCCGTTCGAGGATGCAGCCCGGGCCGTGTACGAAGGCATTCCTTTTTCGTGCTCGAAGATGATCCGCGCCTGCTTCAGCGAAAAGGAATACAAGCAGTCGAAGCATTGCCATGACGAGAGCAGCGGCAGCCTTCGCATCACCTACGGCGAACCCGCCAGGCCGGGCGAGGCCTACAGCTGGCAGTACACGTGGCTGCAGAGTGAATGGCCGCAGAACACGCCCGCCAGCGACGCCACCACCACGCGCCTTCACTTCACCGCCAGGACCACCGAAAGGGCGAGCTTCTGCGGCGGGCCGCAGTAGCGCACGCGTTCGAGTGGCGCCCGAGTGGCACGCATTCTGCTTGGAAGAATGCATCCAGGAGAAATGCCGGCTCGATGCTTCGAGTTAGTGCATTACCGAAGGCGACAGCCCATAACGCTCAGGTCCCAAGACTGGATATCTCGATCAACGCTGGAGAGCGCTGCCCGGAGCTCTGAATAAAAAAGGACTCCGAGGGCAGCCGCCGAAGGGGCAAGCCGTGTGCGATGAGCGTGCATGGTGAATCTCTCAGGCCAAAGGACAGCAGGGGCATCTCGCGCAATGCGCGGGGTGGCCTTTGCGCGCTTCCGGAGCCTTCTTCTTCATGACTTCTGTTCGAGTGCACCGCGCGTTTTTTCTTCTTCCATCGGAGCTTCCGAGGCGGCCGCGCATGCACGCCTGAATCGAAGCTCTATCCCTCATGATTTTTTCAACCGGAGAACCGAAGATGCTGTCGAAACGAAACCTGAAAGCCGTTGTCGCGGGCGCCATGCTGGCCGCCGCCTTCGCAACCACCAGCGCGTTCGCGCAGGACGCGGCCAAGGTGCTGCGCCTGGTGCCGCAATCCGACCTCAAGATTCTCGACCCGATCTGGACCACCGCGTTCGTCACGCGCAACCACGGCTATGCCGTGTACGACACGCTCTTCGGCGTGGACGAACAGGGCAAGGTCAAGCCGCAGATGGTCGACAAGTACACCACCAGCGCCGACGGCAAGACGTGGACCTTCACGCTGCGCAAGAGCCTCGAGTTCCATGACGGCAAGCCGGTCACTTCGGAAGACGTGCTGGCGTCGCTCAAGCGCTGGGGCCAGCGCGACGGGCTGGGCCAGAAGATGTACGCCGCGCTCGACAAGTCCGAGGCGGTCGACGCCAACACCTTCAGGCTGGTGTTCAAGGACGGCTTCGGCATGGTGCTCGATGCGCTGAGCAAGCCTTCGTCGAATCCGCCGTTCATCATGCCGGCGCGCGTGGCCGCCACGCCGGCCGACAAGCAGATCGACGACGCCACGGGCTCGGGCCCCTACATCTTCAAGAAGGAAGAGTACCGCCCTGGCGAGAAGGTGGTCTACCTGAAGAATACCAAGTACGTGCCGCGCACCGAGGCGCCTTCGGGCACGGCAGGCGGCAAGAACGTGTATGTCGACCGCATGGAATGGATCATTCTGAAAGACGCGCAGACACAGGCCAATGCGCTCGCCAACGGCGAAGTCGACATGATCGAATGGCTGCCGCCGGAGCAATACACGGCGCTCAAGAACAACGCCGCCATCACCGTCGACAATCCGATCCCGAAGGGCTCGTTTGCGCTGCACCTGAATCACGTCATTCCGCCCTTCGACAACCCGAAGATCGCGCAGGCCGCCATCATGGCCATCAACCAGGAGGCGCTGATGCGCGCCCAGATGGTGCACAAGGAGCTCTACAGCAGCTGCGCCTCGGTCTACCCGTGCGGCACGATGTTCTCGAACGACAAGACCGGCTACTTCACCGGCAAGCCGCAGTTCGAGAAGGCCAAGGCGCTGCTCAAGGAAGCGGGTTATGACGGCAAGCCGGTCGTTCTGATGTATCCGGCCGACTTCGCGCTGCTCAACAAGTTTCCGCCGGTGATGGCGCAGCTGCTGAAGCAGGCCGGCTTCAACGTCGACATGCAGTCGATGGACTGGCCTACGCTGGTCACGCGCCGCGCCAAGAAGGACCCGGTCGACAAGGGCGGCTGGAACCTCTTCATCACCGGCTGGGGCATTGCCGACAACATGAACCCGATGTTCTACGCGCCGCTCACGGGCAACGGCGAGAAGGGCTGGTTCGGTTGGGCCACCGACGAGAAGCTCGAGAAGCTGAAGTTCGAATTCCTCGCGAGCGCGGACGAGGCCAAGCGCAAGGAACTGGCCACGGCCATCCAGCAGCGCGTGTACGACACCGGCATCTACGCACCCATCGGCGAATACAAGCCGCTCACGGCCTATCGCAAGGGTGTGGTGAGCGGCGTGGTGCGCTCGCCGGTCAACGTGTTCTGGAACATCAAGAAGAGCTGAGCGCACTTCTTTTTTTTCGCAAAACCCCATGCTGATCTTTCTTGCGCGCCGCATCCTGTCGACCGTGCCGGTGCTCGTCATCGTCGCGCTGATCGTGTTCCTCATGCTCCGGCTGGCGCCCGGCGATCCGGCCGCCGCCATCGTGGGCGACAGCGGCACCAGCGAGAACATCGCCAAGGTGAGGGACCAGCTGGGGCTGAACGAATCGCTGCCCACGCAGTTCGTGCGCTGGAGCGGGCAGTTGCTGCAGGGCAACCTGGGCGAGTCCTACTTCATGAAGAAGACGGTGGTGGAACTCATCGGGCAGCGCATCGAGCCGACGGTGTCGCTCGCCGCAGTGACGCTGGTGGTCACCATCCTCATCGCAGTGCCGCTGGGTGTGGTGGCCGCCTGGCGCCATGGCGGCTGGCTCGACCGCATGCTCATGGGCTTCTCGGTCATGGGTTTTTCGATACCGGCCTTCGTGATCGGCTACGTGCTCATCTGGATCTTCGCGCTGCACCTGCAGCTGCTGCCGGTGCAGGGCTACTCGCGGCTCGGCCAGGGGCCGTGGCTCTGGATCAGGCACCTGATCCTGCCGTCCATCACGCTGTCGATCATCTACGTGGCGCTGATTGCACGCGTCACGCGCGCGGCCGTGGCCGAGGCCATGACCGAAGACTACATCCGCACCGCGCGCGCCAAGGGCATTTCGGAAAAACGGGTGCTGATGCGGCATGCGCTGGCCAATGCGGCGATTCCGATCGTCACGGTGATCGGCATCGGAATTGCGCTCCTGATCGGTGGCGTGGTCGTCACCGAAACCGTGTTCGCCATTCCGGGCCTCGGGCAGCTCACGGTCGATGCGGTGCTGTCGCGCGACTTTCCGCTGATACAGGGCATCACGCTGTTCTTTTCCGTCGTCTACGTGCTCATCAACCTGCTGATCGACCTGAGCTACCTGGTGTTCGATCCCCGCATCCGCTATTGAGGCGCAAGAAGAAAACACGATGACCGATTCGCTCGCCACTCCGATGAAACCTGCTGAAGCCGTCGCCGAGCCGCTGCCGCCGCCCCGGCGGCGCTCGCTGCTCAAGCGTATCCTGGCCGACTGGTCGGTGCGCGCGGGCGGCGGCGTGCTGCTGCTGCTGGTGCTCATGTCGCTGGCAGCGCCATGGCTCGGCACCATCGACCCGACCGCCATCGACCCCGGCAGCGGCAACCTCATGCCGGGCACGCGCGGCGAGTTCAACAGCCTGGCGGGCGACACCTTCGAGCACCTGTTCGTCATGGGCACCGACAGCCTGGGGCGCGACATCTGGAGCCGCACGCTCTACGGTGCGCGTGTGTCGCTGACCGTGGGCGTGGCGGTGGCCGCGTTGGCGGTGGTGTTCGGCATGCTCGTCGGCCTCTTGGGCGGCTATTTCCGCCGGCTCGACAGCGCCATCATGCGGCTGATGGACGGCGTGATGGCCATCCCCGGCATCCTGTTCGCGATCAGCCTGGTGGCGCTGTTCGGCGGCAAGCTGCTCACGGTGGTGGTGGCCATTGCGGTGCCCGAGATCCCGCGCGTGGCGCGCCTCGTGCGCTCGGTGGTGCTCACAGTGCGCGAGGAGCCCTATGTGGAAGCCGCCATTGCGCTCGACACGCCGACATGGAAGATCCTCGTGCGCCACATCCTGCCGAATGCGATTGCGCCCTTGATCATCCAGGCGACCTATGTGTGCGCCTCGGCCATCCTGGTGGAGGCCATCCTGTCGTTCCTCGGCGTGGGGCTGCCGGCCGACATGGCGACCTGGGGCAACATCATGGCCGAGGGCAGGGCGCAGTTCAACCAGTTCCCGCACAACGTGCTGTTCCCCGGCATCTTCCTGGCGCTGACGGTGCTCGCGGTGAACATCCTCGGCGACGGGCTGCGCGACACGCTCGACCCCAAGTTCAACAAGCGCGGGGGCTGAACATGACGCAAGCACCTGTTCTTTCCGTCTGCGACCTGGCCATTGCGCTGCCGCGCGGCGGCGACCGGCCGCATGCGGTCGACAAGATCTCCTTCGACGTGCCGCCCGGCAAGATCGTCTGCCTGCTCGGCGAGTCGGGTTCGGGCAAGTCGGTCATCGCCAATGCGGTGATGGGGCTGCTGCCTTCGGGCCTCGTGCCGGTGCGCGGCGCCATCGAACTGCAGGGCGAGAACCTGCTGGCCGCAACGCCTTCCCGCCTGCGCCAGCTGCGCGGGCCGTCGATGGCCATGGTGTTCCAGGAGCCCATGACCGCGCTGAATCCCGTGATGACCTGCGGCGCGCAGATCGACGAAATGCTCGCCCAGCACGTGCAGATGGGCTCGGCCGAGCGGCGCAAGAAGATCCTGGCCATCATGCAGCGCGTGCGGCTGCCCGAGCCCGAACGCATCTACGCTTCGTATCCGCACCAGCTGTCGGGCGGGCAGCGCCAGCGCATCGTGATTGCGATGGCGCTCATCCTGAAGCCCGTGCTGCTGATCTGCGACGAGCCGACCACCGCACTCGACGTCACCACGCAGGCCGAGATACTGCGGCTCATCCTCGAGCTGCAAACCGAGAACGGCACTGCCGTGCTCTTCATCACACACGACTTCGGCGTGGTGGCCGAGATCGCCGACGAAGTGGTGGTGCTGGAGCTGGGCGCCATGATCGAGAAAGGCGGCAAGATGGCGGTGCTCACGGCGCCGCGCGAGCCCTACACGAAGATGCTGCTCGACGCGGTGCCCGAGCTTTCGCCGCCCCGGCGCCCGCCGGTGCCCGACACCTATCCGTTGCTCAATGCGGTGAACATCTGCAAGACCTACGTCACGGGCAGCTGGCCCGGCAAGCGCCGCACGGTGAATGCGGCGCGCAATGTGTCGCTCGAAGTGCGGCCCGGCGAAACCGTGGGCATCGTCGGCGAGTCGGGTTCGGGCAAGTCGACGGTGGCGCGCTGCATCGCGCGGCTGATCGACCCGAGCTCGGGCGACATCTTTGCCGACGGCCGTTCGGTGGCGCATGCGAGGGGCCGCGCGCTCTCGCCGTTCCGGCGCACGGTGCAGGTGATTTTCCAGGACCCGTACCGCTCGCTGAATCCGCGCCAGACGGTGGGCGCCTCGATCATCGAGGGGCCGGTCAACTTCGGCATGCCGCACGACCAGGCCTGGGCGCGCGCCGAAGAACTGATGCGGCTGGTGCGCCTGTCGCCCGATGCGTTGCGCCGCTACCCCAGCGAGTTTTCGGGCGGGCAGCGCCAGCGCATCTCGATTGCACGCGCGCTGGCCTGCGACCCCAAGGTGCTGATTGCCGACGAGGCCGTGTCGGCGCTCGACGTCTCGGTGCAGGCGCAGATCCTTCGCCTGCTCGACGAAATCCAGCAGCGGCTGAAGATCGGCATTCTCTTCATCACGCACGACCTGCGCGTGGCCAGCCAGATCTGCGACAGCGTGCTGGTCATGAGCCAGGGGGAGATCGTGGAGCGCGGCCCGGTGCGCGACGTGTTCTTCGCCCCCCGCCACGACTACACGCGCAAACTGCTGGCTGCGGCGCCCGGGCGCGACTTTGCCTTTGCGCGCAGCTGAAACCTCTTCGTCCCACGATCAAGAAAAAAGGATTCCATGAAAGTCTTCATCGCCGGTTTCCAGCACGAAACCAACACCTTCGCGCCGAGCAAGGCGGACTGGGCCGCGTTCAACGCGGGTTCGAGCTTCCCGCCGTACCGGCGCGGCGCCGCGATCGTCGAGGCCTACGCGGGCAGGAACATTCCCGTCGGCGGCTTCATCGACGCCGCGCGCGAAAAAGGCTGGTCGCTGGTGCCTTCGGCCTGGGCCGGCGCCACGCCCTCGGCCCATGTGACGGAGGATGCGTTCGAGCGCATCTCGGCCGCCATCACCGAAGACCTGGCCACCGCATTGGCCGACGGCGGCATCGACGCGGTCTATCTCGACCTGCACGGCGCGGCCGTGACCGAGCACCTCGAAGACCCCGAAGGCGAACTGATCGCGCGCATCCGTGTGCTCGTGGGGCCGGACGTGCCGATCGTCGCGAGCCTGGACCTGCACGGCAACATCACGGGCCGGATGCTGGCCGAGGCCGATGCGCTGGCCACGTACCGCACCTATCCGCACGTCGACATGGCCGACACGGGCCGGCTCGCCGCAAAGCTGCTGGCGCGCCGCATCGCACGCGGCTCGCGCGAGCCGCTGCATGCGCGGCGGCTCGGCTTCCTGCTGCCGCTCAACGTGCAGTCGACCATGATCGAGCCGGCCGCGTCGGTGTACCGGCTGCTCGGGGAACTCGACGCGAAGCACGATGCGGTGTTGAGCTTTGCCACCGGCTTCCCGGCCGCCGACATCGCCGAGTGCGGCCCGGTCGTGTGGGGCTATGGCGACGACGCCGGCGCGGCGGTGACCACGCTGTACGAGCGCATCGACCGGCCGCGCTCGCAATGGCGGCTCGACGTGCTGGAGCCGCGCGAGGCGGTAGCGCAAGCCATGGCGCTGGCAGCGGACGCGAGCAAGCCGGTGGTCATCGCGGACACGCAGGACAACCCCGGCGCGGGCGCCGACAGCAACACCACCGGCATGCTGCATGCGCTGCTGACCGAAGGCGCGGGCAAGCGCTACCCGGGGCAGGTCGCGCTGGGGCTGATGTTCGATCCCGCAGCGGCCGCGGCGGCGCACGAGGCCGGCGTGGGCGCGCAGATCCGCATCGCGCTCGGCACCTCGGTGCCGACATGGGGCGGCCGGTTCAGCGATGCGCCCGTGCAAGGCCTCTTCACCGTGCGCGCGCTCAGCGACGGGCAGGTGCACGGCAAGGGGCCGATGTCGCGCGGCGGCGTGGTGTCGCTCGGCCCGAGCGCCTGCCTGGAGATCGACGGCGTGCGCATTGCCGTGGCCAGCGGAAAGAGCCAGATGCTCGACCGCGAGTTCTTCCGCTACCTGGGCATCGAGCCCGAGGCCATGAAGGTGCTGGTCAACAAGAGTTCGGTGCACTTTCGCGCCGATTTCGCGCCCATTGCGAGCCACATCCTCGTGGCCAAGGCGCCCGGTCCGATGGCCGCCGACCCGGCCGACCTGCCATGGACCCGGCTGCCTGCCACCATGGCGCTGCAGCCCTGAGCGAACCGATTCCTCCTGATCCTCATTCATCCATCCGGAACACGAGACCACGATGCCGCAAAGCGCCCAGCACTACCTCGAGTACATGAGAAGGCACGCCGGCGAATTCGTCACGGTGCGCCAGCAGATCCACCAGAACCCCGAACTCGGCTTCGAGGAATTCGGCACCAGCGACCTGGTGGCCGAGCGCCTGGCCGCCTGGGGCTACGAGGTGGAGCGCGGCCTTGGCGTGACCGGCCTCGTGGGGCGGCTCAGGCGCGGCAGCGGAACACGCGCCATCGGCATCCGCGCCGACATGGACGCGCTGCCCATCGAGGAGAAAACAGGCCTTGCGTACCGCAGCGGCCGGCCCGGGATCATGCACGCCTGCGGCCATGACGGGCACACCGCGATGCTGCTCGGCGCCGCCAAGTACCTGGCGCAGCACGGCGAGTTCTCGGGCACGCTGAACCTCATCTTCCAGCCGGCCGAAGAGGGCATGGGCGGCGCCGTGAAGATGATGGAAGACGGGCTGTTCGAAAAATATCCGTGCGATGCGGTCTACGCCATGCACAACTCGCCGGGCCGCCGCCAGGGCGACCTGATGTTCCGCGAAGGCGCGGCCATGGCCTCGTCGGACTACGCCACCGTGACGCTCACCGGCGTGGGCGGCCACGGCGCCATGCCGCACCGCACGGCCGATCCGATCGTCGCCGCGTCCAGCATCGTGATGGCGCTGCAGACCATCGTCTCGCGCAACGCCGATCCGCAAGAGATGTCGATCGTCACCGTGGGCGCCATCCACTCGGGCAAAGCCAACAACGTGATCCCCGAGACCGCGGTGCTGGAGATCAGCGTGCGCTCGCTCGACCGCGAGGTGCGCGAGCTGCTCGAAAAGCGCCTGAAGGCCATCGTCACGGCGCAGGCCGAGAGCTTTGGCGTGAAGGCGCACATCGACTACCGCAAGGGCTACGCCGTGCTGGTGAACACGCCCGAAGAAACAGAGTTCGCGCGCCGCATCGGCTATGAACTGGTGGGCGCCGCGCACGTCGAGCCGCAAGGCCCGGCCGTGACCGGCAGCGAAGACTTCGCGTTCATGCTCGAGAAGAAGCCCGGCTGCTACCTGTTCATCGGCAACGGCGCGCCCGGCGAGCACGGCGGCTGCATGGTGCACAACCCATGCTACGACTTCAACGACAGCAACCTGCCGATCGGCGCAGCCTACTGGGCGCTGCTGGCCGAGAGCTACCTGCAGTAGCAGGCACGAAGCGAGGCGGGTTCCCTCAGCGCCGGGGGACCGTCACCGCGCCCACGTGCATCGTGCGCCCCGCGCCAAGGCCCGCCATCACCAGCGCAATGCCCAGCCCGATGAACAGCCATGAGGACGCGCGGAAGCTGCCGGTCCAGCCGTGCAGCAGGCCGGCCACCAGCGGCCCGCATGCGGCCACGACGTAGCCCACGCCCTGCGCCATGCCGGAGAGGTGCGCCGCCACGTGCGAATCGGGCGAGCGCAGAACCATGAACGTGAGCGCCAGGGCAAAGGTGCCGCCCTGCGCAATGCCCAGCAGCACGGCCCACAGCCACACGCCGCCGAGCGGCGCGAACAGCATCGCCAGCATGGCAGCCACGGTGACGACGGCCAGCACCACCGCCAGCCCGCGCTGGTTGCGCAGCCTCACCGCCACCGCGGGAACGACGAGGCAGGTCACCACCTGCGTCATGACCGCCAGCGACACCACGTAGCCGGCGGTTTCGCCGCCGAGCCCGCGTTCGCGCAGGATGGGCGCGAGCCAGCCCATCACGGTGTAGGCCAGCGCCGATTGCAGGCCCATGAAGAAAGTGACCTGCCAGGCCAGCCGGTCGCGCCACAGCCCGCGCACGGCAAAGCCCGATTCGCTGGCCACCGGCTTCAGGGGCAGGGCCTGCGGCGCCCAGATCAGCGTGACCAGCAGGGCAGGCACCGCCCACATCGCAAGCGCATAGGTCCAGCCGCCGCCCAGCGCATGCTCGAGCGGCACCGTGAGGCCCGCCGCGCTGGCCGCGCCACCGCACACCGCCATGGTGTAGAGACCCATCATCAGCGCCGCCTGTTTGGCGAAGTCGCGCTTCACGAGGCCCGAGAGCAGCACGTTCGACACCGCGATGCCGCTGCCCGCGATGGCCGAGGCCACGAACAGCAGCGGGATGCTGCCGGTGCCGCGCAGCAGCGTGCCCAGCAGGATGAGCACCATGCAGGCAAGCAGCGTGCGCTCGGTGCCGAAGCGCCGACCCAGGCCCGGTGCCAGCGGCGCGAACACGCCGAGGCAGGCGATGGGCAGCGTGGTCAGCAGGCTCGCAGCGGTGGCCGAGAGTCCGGTGGCCGCGATGATCTCCGGCAGCACCACCGACAGGCTGGCGAACACCGGCCGCAGGTTGAAGGCAATCAGCACCACGCTGGCGCCCAGCAGGACACGGCGGCCCAGGTTGCCTGCAGGCGTGGGGCGAGGCGCGGGCGTGCTGTCGGCCTCGGCGTCGATCAGCAGCTCGTCGGCGGCGCGGGCCGCCCGGAACGCCACCGCGCTCATCGGACAAGCTCTGCGTCTTGCGCCAGCGCATCGATCATGGGCGACATGAAGGCGCGCACGGCCTCCGCGGCACGGTCGGGGTCGCGGCTTGCAATGGCCTCCATGATGGCCGTGTGCGCGGCCGTGTCGGGTTCCGGCAGGCTGGTGTCCATCGTGCTCGCGATGGTTTCCTTGATGTAGCCGGCGATGAAGCGGCAGGTCTCCGCCAGCGCCAGGTTGCCCGAGATGTCGACGATGGCCAGGTGAAAGGCCAGGTCGCGTTCGATGAAGCTCGCGCCGCCGTCGCTCGCGTCGGGCACGCCGCGTTTCTCGAGCAGGGCTTTCAGGTTGCGCAGGTCCTTGGCGGTGTGGCGCACGGCGGCCAGCCGCGCGGCCTCGACCTCGAGCGCGCGGCGCACCTCGAACTGGTCGCGCAGGCTTGCGCGTCGCATCTTCTGCAGGCTGGCCGAGGGATCGAAGCCCGAGCGCACATAGGTGCCCGATCCCTGCCGGACTTCGAGCAGGCCGCGCGAAACCAGCGTCTTCACGGCTTCGCGCACCGTGCCGCGGCTCACGCCCAGCAACTGCGCGAGCTGGGGCTCGATGGGAATGCGCGATCCCACGGCCCAGCGGCCAGCCGCGATTTCGGCACGGATGCTGTTGGCGGCACTGTCGGCCAGGGAGGTTCGGGGGGCTTGGAGGAGCATATGAATAAGAAAGAACTAATTCATTGAATCATTGGATGAATTCTCGCTCGACTTCAATGCCGCAGTCGAAGGCAGGGGGATTGGGGGGCTTGCCGGCCGGCGCAGCCGCCGGCAGCCGCGTTCATCGGCGCGCGCTTTTCGCGACCACGCCCGCGCCGCGCACTTCGAGCTTGCGCTGGTCGATCACCTTGCCGGTGGCGTCGACGAGTTCGATCACGTGGCGGCCGGGCCAGGGCAGCCATTGCGCGCTGTTGCCGCGCGCAAAGTGCTTGCCGTCGATGCGCCATTGCACGCCGCGGCCTTCGGCCTCGAAGCGCACGCGCTGGTGCAGCGGCGGAATGTCGGGGTCCAGCGCGATGATAGTGCCGTCGGCCGGCGCGGTGATGCGCGCGGCTGCGGCGTCCGCAGATGTACCGGCGCCGGTGTTGTCGAGCGCGAAGAGCGGCTGCTCCGTGCCCTGCAGGAACCATTCGCTGCGCGCCGCTTCGAGCGGATTGCCGTCGGCGCCGGGACCGAACGCCACGCTGGCCTCGACCAGCCCGGCCGGCGGCCTGGGCGCGCGGCTGGGTTCGCGCGCGTGCAGGAAGCGCATCACCTCGGCCCACACCGGCGCCGCACCGCTGGTGCCGCTCACGTCCCACATCGATGCCCCGCTCGCGTTGCCGACCCACACGCCGACCGTGTAGCGCTGCGACCAGCCCACGGCCCAGTTGTCGCGCATGTCCTTGCTGGTGCCGGTCTTCACCGCGGTCCAGAAGCGCGTGGAAAGAATGCTGTCGAGCCCGAAGGTGCGCGTGCGTGCGTTCGCGTCGGACAGGATGTCGCCGACGATGAAGGCCGCGCGCGGATCGAGGATGGGCGCGGCGGCGTTGTCGCCGGCCCTGGCCTTCGCGGTCGAAGCCTGCGCCGGCGCCCGCGCAGTCAGCGTGGGCAGCCCGTAGCGCCCGCCGTTGGCCAGCGTGCGATAGGCGTTGGCGAGCGACAGCAGCGACACCTCGGCGCTGCCGAGCGCAAGGCTGTAGCCGTAGTAGTCGCCGCTTTCGCGCAGCGGCAGGCCGGCCGCGCGCAATTGGCGCGCGAAGGATTCGGGCGACACCATCACCAGCGTGCGCACGGCCGGCACGTTGAGCGAGGCGGCGAGCGCGGTGCGAGCCGACACCGGACCCTTGAACTGGCGGTCGTAGTTCTGCGGAATGTAGAGTCCGCTCGCGGTGCTGATCTGCGCCGACGAATCGTCGATCAGAGAGGCCGCCGTGAGCCGCCGCTCGGCGATGGCCTGCGCGTAGAGCAGCGGCTTGAGCGTGGAACCGGGCTGGCGCAGCGCGGTGACCGCATCGACCTCGGCGGCCTGGCTCAGCGGGCCCGACGAACCGACCCAGGCGAGCACCTCGCCGCTCGCGTTGTCGAGCACCACGAGCGCGCCGCTTCCACGTGGCGGCCGCGCAGCTCCTTCAGGTGGCGCTGCAGCGTGGCCAGCGCAAAGCGCTGCAGCGGCGCGCGCAGCGTGGTCCGCACGGCGGCCTCCTTGTCGCCGGCCTCGCGCAGGTCTCTGAGCACACGCCGCGCCGCATGCGGCGCAATGCCTTCGTTCGCGTCGAACGCCCGTCGCTGCACCGCGGCGCTCGTGAACATGTCGAGCGCATCGCAATCGATCTTCTGTCCCGGTTCCATCGCGCGCATGACTTCGCATGCGCGCTGTGCCACCAGCGCGGGCTTGGCGTTGGGCGCGCGCACCAGCGCGGCGGCCACGCTGGCCTCGCGCGCGTCGAGGCCGCTCGGCGCCTTGCCGAACAGGGTGCGCGAGAGCGCGTCGATGCCCACGATCTCGCCGCGGAAGGGCACGGTGTTGAGGTAGGCCTCCAGGATCTGGTCCTTGCGCCAGCTGCGCTCCAGCTGCGTGGCCGCCACGGTCTGGCCGATCTTCTGCGTGAAGGTGCGGCCGCTGTTGGCGCGGCGCAGGTCTTCGTCGAGCAGGCCCGAGAGCTGCATCGTGATGGTCGATGCGCCGCGGGTGCGGGTGTTCCACAGGTTGCCCCATGCGGCGGACGACACCGCGCGCCAGTCGATGCCGCTGTGTTCGTAGAAGCGCCGGTCTTCGCTCAGCACCATGGCCATGCGCAGCGCGGGTGAGACATCGGCCAGCGCCATCCACTGGCCGCGCCGCACGCTGGCATCGGTGCGCACGCGTTGCAGCAGCTCGCCGTTGCGGTCGAGCACGGCGGTGTCGGAAGAACGGAACTCTCGCTTCACCTCCTCGAAGCTCACGGCACCGGCCAGCGCAGGTGCCGGCTGTGCACAGGCGATGGCCGTCAGCGTTGCGGCAAGGCAACTGCGGCTGGCGGAGAAGGGCAGGCGGTGCATGGAAGTCGTGATGGCAGGGGCCGAAATCGGCGGCGTGGCGGCGCCATTCTCGGCGAAGCGGCCACGGGAATTGCACCTACTTGCAGACGGGCGCGCCGCCGCCTGCGACGGGAAGGACTTGGCTGCAAAGTTTGCAGCACGTTCCACATCCGGTAACGAACTTCACACCCCGGCCTCATGGCGGATACGCAGCCGAGACGGAGGTGGCCTTCAATGCAGATGCCGGCTTGCGGAGGCAAGCCGTCTTTTCCAGAACTCCAAGGAGAGATCAAATGATGATGAAGACATTGGCCATTCTGCTTGCCGCATCGGCCGCTCTGGCCGGCTGCGTCGTTGCACCTTATGACCGTCCGGCGCCGCGCCCGCACTATGGCTACGGAGATCGCGACCGCGACCGCGACCGCGACGGTGTGCCCAACCGCTACGACCGGGACCGCGATGGCGACGGCGTGCCGAACCGCTACGACCGCAACCCGAACAACCCGTACCGTTGACCCTGGCCGGAGCGCGCCTCAGGCGGGCCGGCGCGCGAGCAGTGCCCACGCGCCCGCCGCGCTCAGCAGCGAGCCGCCCGCAAGATTGAAGCGCCGCTGCGCGCGCGGCGAGGAAAGCAGCTTGCGGGCCGATCCCGCGAACACGGCGTAGAGCGTGGCATTGAGCGCTGCCATGGCCACGAAGGTGACCCCCAGCACCCACAGCTGGCGCGTCATGTCGGCCGCGGGGCTCAGGAACTGCGGCAGGAAGGCCACGAAGAACACGATGCCCTTGGGGTTGAGCGCCGTCACCAGGTAGGTGTTGGCGAACAGCCTCCAGCGCGAATCGGGCGCGGCAGGCGCCGCGATTTCGGTGCCGCCGATGCCCGCGCGCAGGAGCTTGATGCCGAGGTAAAGCAGATACAGCCCGCCCACCCACTTCACCACCGTGAACCAGAATGCCGATGCGGCCAGCAGCGCGCCGAGGCCGAGCAGCGAAACCACCAGCGCGGTGGAATCGCCGAGCGCCACCGCGGCCACCAGCGGCACGTTCGCGCGCCGGCCGTGCGACATGGAATAGCTGATCACCGTGAGGATGGTCGGCCCCGGAATGATCAGCAGCACGGACGATGCGGCGACGAAGGCAAGCCAGAGTTCGATCGGCATGGGTTGGTTCTCTCCAATGATGTTGTCGTGATGGGGTTCAGGTACCGAAGCGTGCGGCCGACCTGGCCTTCGCGCGTTCGGCCTCGATGGCGCGGTCGCGCGGCTCGGCAGTGGTGACCAGCGAGCCGATCAGCCGGGCCGCGCTGGCGGCCACTTCGTCGACCGCGCGCTCAAAGGCTTCCTGGTTGGCCTTGGACGGCACGCTGAAGCCGCTGAGCTTGCGCACGAACTGCAGCGAGGCGGCGCGGATCTCCTGCTCGGTGGCGGGAGGTTCGAAGTTGTAGAGGGTCTTGATGCTTCTGCACACGGGAACTCCATTCGGCAGGGGATGCGTCAGTTTATCGAAGCAGCGCCATTGCGTGGGCGTCGTGGTAGGTGCCGTCGATCAGGCTGGCGCGGCGCAGGAGGCCTTCGTGTTCGAAGCCGAATCGCTCGTACAGCGCTTTCGCTTTCGGGTTGTCTGCGCGAACGGAAAGCTCGATGCGAGTCAGTCCGCGCGCCCATGACTTGCCGATGGCCGCTTGCAGCAGCTGCGCGCCGAGTCCGTGGCCGCGTGCCTCGGGCAGCAACGCGATGCCAAGCACGCCGATGTGGGCCCTCGAGTGGCCGAAGACCGGCGATACGTCGCACCAGCCCACGACCTTGCCGCTGCCATCGACCGCCACGAAATGAGGAAAGCCCGCTGCCAGCACGTTGCGGTAGAAGGCCAGCGATTGTTCCCATGGCGGCGCCTGCGTCAGCGCAAGGTACTTCTGTTCGCGCGCCACGACGTCGAGCGCCTTGTGCAGGCTTTCGAAGTGATGCTCGTCGGTGGAGACGACGGAATGGCTCATTCGATCAGGCCGCGCTCGAAGGCCTGCGCCTGGTTTTCGAAGATCGCCATCGCGGTCTTCATGCGCCTGAAGCCGAACCTCTCGTAGAAGGGCTCCTTGCCAACCACGGCATAGAGAATGATCTTGCGGTGCCCGCGCGAGAGTTCCACCAGCCGCGAGACGATCTGCTTGCCAAGGCCCGTGCCCTGGTGGCTGGGGAATACCGCCACGTCGCAGATGTAGGAGCAGTCGAGCCCGTCGGCCATGGCGCGGCCTGCGCCAACGAGGCGGCCCTCGTCGAACACAAGGCACTTGAACATGCTGTTGCCAAACACGAGCTTCAGGCCGTCGGGCTGCTTGTTGCCGAGCGGCGCGGCCTGGTAGAGCCGCGAGAGCTCGTCCCAGTCGAGGCCTTCGAGCGAATGGCGCCATTCGAGTGTCATGCAGCCTGCCTTTCTGTTGCCGTCAATCGGCCCGCTATCCCCCGGCGTTCAGCCGAAGGATGGCCTCCGCCACCGCTTCGATGCCCGCGTCCGTCAGGTCGGGCGCGGCCACCTGCTGGCGCAGCGGCCACTTCTCGAAGTGGCGCGCCTGCGAGCGTTCATAGTGCGGATCGTAGTGAAGCGCCATCAGTTCGGCAAAGAGCTGCGGCAGGTCGCCCTGCAGCGCCCATTCCTGCCAGCGCTGCACCACCGCCTTGCCCTGCATTTCCTTCAGCCTGTCGAGCTGGCCAGCGAGCGCGGCGCGGTCGTCGCCCAGGTAGGCGTAGTCGCGCAGCAGATAGTCGAGCCGCGCGGCCGCATCCGCCTGGACTTCGATGCAGGCGGCGGCGCGCATGTGCGCGACCAGCGGAATGGGCACCGAGAGCCGGCCGATGCGCGCGCTTTCGCCTTCCACGTAGAGCGTGCGCGACAGGTCGAGCGCACTGAAGCAGGTGGCGATGCGCGTCTCGAACTGCTTTTGCGACGGCTGCGGTACGCCGGGCAGGGCGCCCAGCAGCGAACCCTTGTGGCTCGCGCAGTGCTCCAGGTCGAGCACCTGTTCGCCGCGCGCGGCCAGCGCCTGCAGGATCCGCGTCTTGGCGCTGCCGGTGGCGCCGCAGATCACCTTGAGCCGAAGCTTCGGCACCGTGGCTTCGATCTGCGCCAGCACATGATGGCGAAAGCTCTTGTAGCCGCCGGCGAGCTGCTGCGCGTCCCAGCCGACCAGGCGCAGCCAGGTCACCATCGAGCCGCTGCGCAGCCCCCCGCGCCAGCAATACACGAGCGGGCGCCAGTTGGCGGGCTGCTCGGCAAAGCGTTCGCGCAGGTGCCGCGCGAGATTGGCGGCCACCATGGCGCCGCCGACGCGCCGCGCCTCGAAGGCGCCGGTCTGCTTGTAGATGGTGCCGACGATGCGGCGCTCTTCGTCGTCGAGCACCGGGCAGTTGATGGCGCCGGGAATGTGGTCGAGCGCGAACTCGGAGGGCGAGCGCGCGTCGATGACGGTGTCGAACCGGTGCAGGTCCGCCACGCGCGTGGGCTGGTGGCGCGGGTTGTCGTGCTCACGCATGGGGCTGCCCCAGGTGGCGTCGCGGCCGGCCCTTTGCCAGGCCGGCACCGGCCACCAGAGCGAACATTGCAATCGATACGGTCATGGCCTGATGCGGTTGGAGGAAAGAGCGGACAACCTTCGATTGTAGAAACCCGGCCAGAATGCAGGGCAGGGGAGACACTGTCGTCTTCGGCTGCCAATGGCGGAGGTCGCATGATGCGCACATCGGTTCTCTTCATTCCGGTTTTCTTCTTCGGCGCGGCCGCCGCCATGGGCGCGCAGGCGGCCGACGTGGTGCGCTGCACCGATGCGAGCGGGCGCATCGTCTATACCGACGGCCCTTGCCCCGCCGGCAGCCGGCTTTCGCGCCAGGTGCCCATCACCGAGCCGCTGACCGTGACCCCACCCGCTTCGGCCGAAGAAGCGCGCCGGCCGGCGTACACACCGCCGCCGCCGCCGCCCCCGACCAGCAACGCGCCGCAGGGCCCGGCCATCATTCCGCGCAACGTCGACGAGCCGCAGCGCCCGGTGACCGAACCGCCGGTCTATACCTGGGGCCCGGACCCGTACTACGACGGCGGCCGTCCGATCGTTCGTCCACCACGGCCTCCCCGACCGCAGGACCCAGGTCCGCCGCCAGGCCAGCGGCCTTGCCAGAACCTTGCGGGCATCAAGCGCAACAACTGCTGAGTCGACGCAGCGATGCCACTTCGCCACTGGACCGTGTACTGCGACGGCAGCGCGATGCCGAACCCCGGCCGCATGGGCGCCGGCGCGGTCATCACCGAGCCCGACGGCACCCGCCACACCCTGTCGCTGGCCAGCCATGCCATTGGCTGCAATAACGAAGCCGAGCTGAGGGCGCTGACTCTCGCCCTCGAGGAACTGAAGGCAAGAGGCGCGACCGCGGTGCTGGCCTATACCGACAACAGCATCCTCGTCGAGCAACTCGGCACGCCCGGCGCCAGGCCGATCGCGCGCATGGCCGGCCTGTTCGAAGATGCCCGCGCCTTGCTCGAGTCGTTCGAGGAGGCGAGCCTGCGCTGGGTGCCGCGGCACCGCAACCACGAGGCCGATGCGCTCGCGCGCGCCTCGCTGGGCGTTGCGCCCAAACCTGCGGCCAGGAAGGCGCCGAGGAAGCGGCGCTAGGGTGGGGCGCCGGCCGGGGCTTCGGAGAGAGGCCATATCATCCGCGTCATGACCGAAGCCAATTCTCTTCCGCCTCTTCCCGATCACCTGTCCACCGACCCGCGCAGCCCCCACCACGTGGCGGCTGTCTTCGAGCACGACATCGGCATCCGCTTCAACGACAAGGAACGCCTCGACGTGGAGGAATACTGCATCAGCGAAGGCTGGATCAAGGTGCCCGCGGGCAAGACGGTGGACCGCAAGGGCAAGCCGCTGCTGATCAAGCTGAAGGGCAGGGTCGAAGCGTTCTACCGCTAGGAAAAGCGTGACCACGAGGCTCACGCACCCGTCGTCCGTACTGGCGCTTGCGTTTCTCGCGGTCATCGGCACCGGCACGGGGCTGCTGATGCTGCCCGTGTCCCATGCGGCGGGCGAGGGCGCGCCCTGGCTGGCGGCGCTCTTCACCGCCACCTCGGCCGTGTGCGTGACCGGGCTCGCCGTGGTCGACACCGGAAGCTACTGGTCGGGCTTCGGGCAGGCCGTCATATTGGGCCTGTTCCAGCTCGGGGGCTTCGGCATGATGACCTCCGCCACGCTGCTCGGGCTGCTCGTCAATCGGCAGATGCGCCTGCGGTCGAAATTGCTGCTGCAGGCGGAAACCCATTCGCTCGGGCTGGGCGACGTCAGGAGCGTCGCGAAACTGGTCCTGATCGTGACCTTCGCGGTGGAAGCCGTTGCTGCGCTGCTGCTTGGCGCCCGTTTCGCCCTCGGCTACGGCATGGACTGGCGCGAAGCGCTGTGGCAGGGTGTCTTCCACGCCGTGTCGGCTTTCAACAATGCCGGGTTTTCCACCTGGAGCGACAGCGTGGTGCGGTTCGTGCACGACGCCTGGGTGCTGGGGCCGCTGATGGTGGCCATCGTGGTCGGCGGGCTCGGCTTTCCGGTGTTGCACGAGCTCATCGGCCTGCGCCGGCGCCGGCAGGTCCGATCGATACACACGGTCCTCACCTTGTGGGGCACGATCTTCCTGATCGTCGCGGGCACGGTGGCGCTGCTGCTGGCCGAGTCCGGCAACAAGGCAACCCTCGGAGCGCTCGACTGGCCCACGCGCGTGCTTGCGGCGGCCTTCACCTCGGTCTCGGCGCGCACGGCCGGCTTCAATGCCGTCGACATCGGCGGACTCACCGTGGAGTCGCTGAACCTGCACTACCTGCTGATGTTCATCGGCGGCGGCAGCGCCGGGACCGCCGGCGGCGTCAAGGTGACGACCTTCTTCGTGCTGCTGCTGGTGGTCTGGAACGAGATCCGCGGGCACCAGGACGTCGAGTTCCAGGGGCGGCGGATTTCCACCGCCGTCCAGCGCCAGGCGCTGGCCATCCTGGTGCTCAGCGCGGGCGCCATCGTGCTGGCCACCTTGACCCTGGTGCCCATGACGTCGCTGCCTTACGAGAAGGTGCTGTTCGAGGTCATTTCCGCATTTGCCACCGTCGGGCTGTCGACCGGCATCACCGCCGAATTGCCGCCGGCGGGGCAGTTCGTCCTGGTCCTGCTGATGTTCGCGGGGCGCGTCGGCATCGTCACCCTGGCCGCCGCCATGGCCGTGAACCACACACGGCGCGGCTACCGTTTTCCTGAGGAGAAGCCAATTGTTGGGTAGTAGAAACAATGCAGACAGCGTGGTCGTGATCGGCCTGGGCAGGTTCGGCTCCGGCGTGGCGCGCGCACTGGCGGAACTGGGGCACGACGTGCTGGCCATCGACACCGACGCCGAGGCGGTGCAGGCGCATGCCGGCGTGCTCGGCCACGTGGTGCAGGCCGACGCCACGGACCTGGAGTCGCTCAAGCAGCTTGGCGTGAACGAATTCCAGCATGCGGTGGTCAGCATCGGCCAGAACCTCGAGGCCAGCGTGCTGACCATCTTGAACCTGAGCCAGATGGGCAACAAGGACATCTGGGCCAAGGCCAACAGCCAGCAGCACGGACGCATCGCCGAGCGGGTGGGCGCCCATCACGTGGTGTACCCGGAGGCGGACATGGGGCGGCGCGTCGCGCACCTGGTGACGGGCAAGATGATCGATTTCATCGAGTTCGAAGACGGTTTTGCCATTGCCAAGACGCGGGCACCGAGCGAAACCCATGGCAAGCCGCTGTCCGGATCGGCAGTGCGAACCCGGCACGGCGTCACGGTGGTGGGCATCAAGCGACGCCACGAGGATTTCATCTACGCCAAGGAGAACACCGTCGTCAAACCCGGCGACCTCCTGATCGTGGCCGGCCCGACGGAGGCTGTGGAGCGGTTTGCCGCGCGGGTCTGAGCGGCCAGTGCGCGCAACCGGCCCGGGGCACGCACCCGGCCCGCCCCAAACATGGCGATCCGCAAGACCCGCCCCTGATCGAGCCCTACGTCAAGAAGGAGCAGCCGCAGGAGATCGCGGTGGCCAGCTTCGTCGGCAACATGGGCAAGCTGATCGCATTCAGCGCGCCTGTCGTCTAATCTGCCCTGAAGGGGGCTGAATCATGCGGAAAGCGCTTCGTGCCATGCGCGGCGACATCACCACGCTGCAGGTCGATGCCATCGTCAATGCGGCGAATTCATCGCTGCTCGGCGGAGGCGGCGTCGATGGCGCCATCCACCGCGCGGCCGGGCCCGAGCTCCTGCACGAGTGCCGGCTGCTGTCGGGCTGCAAGACCGGCGACGCCAAGCTGACCAAGGGCTATAGGCTGCCGGCCCGATTCGTCATTCACACCGTCGGGCCGGTCTGGCGCGGCGGCTCGAACGGCGAGCCGGAACTGCTGGCATCGTGCTATCGAAAGTCGATGGAAATCGCCGGGCAATGCGATGTCCGCACGCTTGCGTTTCCGTCGATCAGCACCGGCATCTACGGCTATCCGATCGAACTCGCGGCGCCCATCGCGGTGGTCTCGGTCCGATCGGCGCTGGCAGCGGGTGCGAGCGTGCAGGAGGTCGCGTTCTGCTGCTTCTCGGACGCGGACCTTGCCGTGTACGAGGCGGCGCTTGCGGCGGCGAGGCCCGCATAGAACGCAGGCCCTCCCGCGCCTTGCTTCAGAGAGACGGCAATGCCGCTCAGCAAAAAACGATGGCCGTCTTGTGCGCGATGCTGAGTCGGGCCGACTCATAAAGCAGCAGCCACGACTCGATCTCTCGATACAGACCTTCCTCGTCTTCGCCGCTCGCGCCGAGGCGGGCCGCTTCGGCGTCCGAGAGTTGACCGTTCGAGAGCGCGATGCCGAGTGCAGGTGCCACCAGCACCAGTTCTTCAAGCAGTCTGTACGAAGAACCAAGCATGCCGCCGGGCAAATCGGTCTCGTCTTCCTCGGCAAACAGCACTTCCTCGAAGTCGACGGGCAGGTAGAAGCCTTCCGCGTCGGAGTGGCAGAGCAGGTGGCTGTCGAACCCGCTGGCCACGTCTTCGAGCGTCGCGTCCTCGGTGGGGTCGGTGCCCTCCGGCAAGGGCGCGGCCATCCACCCGGGTGATCTCACGCGATGCGCGTAGGCGCGGCGAAGGTGGTGGATGAACGAGTACGGCAGGCCGTCGAGCTGTGCGCGAGACTCGATCGGTGGCAACTCGCGAGGCTCGACGTGCGGCGGCAGGCCCGCTTCGGCGAGCTTGCGGTTTGCCGCAGCGAAACCCTCATTGAGCCATTCGGCACCCTCGGGATCGTTTGCGAGCAGATCGGCGAGCATGCCGACACCAATTGACAGGCCCATGGGGTCCTCCTCGTTTCAATGACCGGTTCGACCAGGCGGCTACTTCGCAGCCTCCACCTTCACGCGCGCATTCGGTGTCTCGCCGAACATCTCGGGCGCGTACATCGCCTCGACACGGCTCGGCGGCAGCGCGAAGTCGCCCACGTTGTTGAGGCGCACGGTGTATTCGATCTTCACGACGCCCTTGGGCAGGTACTCGTAGTAGCTGCGGAAGGCCTCGAAGCTGCGTTCCTCGAAGGCGAGCCAGCCGGCGCCCGACTTCCTCTCGCCCTGCGTGGCGATCTGCGAGTCGCGGCCGAGGCCGGTGCCGAGGATGGTGGCGCCGCCCGGAATCGGGTCGCTGACCACGACCCAGGTCATGTCGGTGCTGGCGTTCACCTCGATGGCCACGCGCAGCACGTCGCCGCGCGTGTACTTGCCCGCGGTGGCCTGCTCGACCGGCGTGATGGTCTTCTTGATGGCATAGCCGGCGGCAAACGGCGCCTTCAGCTGCACCGCGGCAATCGACTGCATCGTGAGCCAGGGCTTGCCGCTGCCCTGCTGCGTGACCAGCAGCGTGTCGCGCACCGGCGCGCCGGCAGGTGAAGCGGCCCAGGGCAGGAACATGGTGTTGTTCTTCAGGTTGCCCGGCGACGCGGGTGCGCCGAAGAAGGTGCTCTGGTTGGGCGCGCCGGCCGCGTCGGTGGTCTTCACGCGCTCGACGTTGCGCCAGTCGACCTGCGCCTTGACGGCGCCGAGCGTGGCGGCCGTGACGCCGGCCACCGGCGTGCTCTCGAACACCTTCGAGAACTTTTCGAGTGCGAGCCCGCCCCACAGGTTGGCGGTGGTGGTGTGCCAGGCGCCGTTCTGCTGGCGGCCGATGAAGCCGTTGGCGAGCTTGCCGATGTCGTCCTTCCAGGCCGGGTCGTCCATCACGCTGAGCAGCAGGCGCGCGGTGTTGACGTCGCCGTTGGTCATGAGCCACCACCAGTAGTCGTCCTGCTCGGTGCTGAAGACGAGCTTGGTGCCCTGGTACGACAGGCGCGCCTTGAGCACGTTGCTGGCTTCGTCCAGGCGCTGCTGGCGCTGCGGCACGTCCTGCACGCGCTTGAGGATGTTGAGCCAGTCGATCACGGCGCTGGTGGGCCACTGGTTCGGCGCAATGGTGATGCTGCCGAGCATGCTGCCCTTGGCCGTGCCGTAGCGCGACAGGGCCTCGAGCGCGGCGAGCTTGCGCACGTCCAGGTCCTTGCGCGGGCTCCAGAATTCGCGCTGGATGCGGCCTTCGACAAAGGCGATGAGGCCCGACTCCATCGGCGCGCGCGCCGCGTCGGGCAGCGCGAAGGCGGGGTTCAGCGCCGCCGCCTCGTGCGTGGCCGCCAGCAGGTACGAGGTGAGGATGTCGCTGCCGCGGTTGGACTCGCCGTCGCGCGGCGGAAAGTAGCTGGCCAGGCCGTCGCTGTCGAGGTACGTCGGCAGCTGGGCCAGCACGCTTTGCCACATCTTCGCGTCGCGCAGGCCGACCGATTTGCTGGTCTTCTGTTCGAGGCAGACGAACGGGTAGTTGGCGAACCAGTCGCGCACGCCCGGCAGGCCTTCGGCCAGCTTGGGTTGCAATGCGAGCTTCAGGCCGCCGCGGCCGGGCAGGGCGTCCGCAGGCGGTGCCACGTCGATGGTGAAGGGGCCGTCGAGCTGCACCAGGGTGGCCTGCTGCACCGTGAGCGGCACCGACGGGATGATGCGCTGGCGCACCTTGAGCGCATCGCGTGCGCCGCCAATGGTGTCCTTGGCCTCGATCTCCCACAGGATGGCTTCGGCGCGCGTCTGCGCGAGCTGCGCGGGCGCGGTCACGGTCCATGCGACTTCGCGTGCTTCGCCGGCCGGGATGTCCACCGTCTGCGGCTCGAGCGTGAGCAGCGTGGCGCGCGGCGTGGCCTCGACCTTCATCGGTTTTTGCGTGGTGTTGCGCAGCGTGATCTGGGCGCGGAACTGGTCGTCCTCGCGCACCAGCGGCGGCAGGCCACTGATGATCTGCAGGTCCTGCGTGGCCTGGATGCTGGCCTGGCCGGTGCCGAACAGGCTGGTGCCCGAATCGGCCACGGCCACGATCCTGAAGGTGGTGAGCGCATCGTTGAGCGGCACCGTCACCACGGCCTGGCCGTTGGCGTCGAGCACCACCTTCGGGTTCCACAGCAGCAGGGTATCGAGCAGCTCGCGGGTCTGGCCCTTGCCGCCGCCGCCGCCCGCGGGCACGGCCTTGCGCCCGTAGTGGCGCCGGCCGACGATTTCCATCTGCGCGGTGGAGGTGCTCACGCCCCAGCTGCGCCGCTGCAGCATGGCGTTGAGCAGGTTCCAGCTGTCGTTGGGCATCAGCTCCAGCAGCGCCTGGTCGACCGCGGCCAGGGCCACTTCGGCGCCGGCCGCCGGCTTGCCGTCGGGCAGCTTGGCGGAGATGGTGATCTGCGCCTTGCTGCGCACCGGATAGCTGGGCTTGTCGCTCGTGACGGTCACGTCGATCTGGTGCGCGCGCGTGCCGACGCGGATCTCGGCCATGCCGAGGCGGTAGGCGGGCTTGCTCAGGTCGACCATCGCGGTGGGCGCGACGTATTCCTTGCCTTCGTACCAGAAGGCGGTCCACCACTCGCGCGGTGCCTTGAAGCCCCAGGTGAAGAAGCTGTACCACGGCACCTCGCGCAGCCGCCCGCGCAGCGCGAGCACGCTCACGTAGGCGTTCGGTCCCCATTCGGGCCTGACCTGCAGGCTCACGGTCGGGTCCTTGCCGTCGAGCTGCACCACGCGGGTCTCGATGATGCCTTCGCGTTCCACCGACACCAGCGCGGTGGCAAAGCGGAACGGGCTGCGCACCTGGAACTTGGCGACCTCGCCGGGCTGGTAGCTCTTCTTCTCGGGCAGCACGTCGATGCGGTCGTTGTCCTCGCCGCCGAACCAGAGTTCGCCCTGTTTGGTCACGTAGACCGAGCTGGCGGCGCGGCTGTCGCGGCCCTCGCTGTCGGTGGCGCTGGCCACCAGCTCGACCTCGCCGGCTTCCTTGAGTTCGGATTCGCACAGCAGCAGCCCGCGCGCATCGCTCTTGCCGCTGCAGACGGTGCCTATGTCCTTGGTCTCGGTCTTGTTGTCGTAGGTGTAGAAGCCGCCCACCATGCGCTTGCGGCTGGTGGTGGTGATGCGCGCCACGGCGCGCACGTTGAGGGTGACGCCGGCCTGGGGCTTGCCCGAGAGGTCGAGCGCGAGTGCCTGGTACTTGAGCTTCTGGCTGGTCGAGACCCAGCCTTCGGTCTTGATGCCGGCGATCACCGACGCGGGCCACAGCGTCTGCGTGCTGCGGATGGTCTGCACTTCGCCGTTCGGGTCGGCATAGGTGGCCTCCAGCAGCAGCTCGCGCGCGGCTTTCACCTTGGGCACCTTGTCGATCGTGACCTTGCCGGCGCCGTCCTTGTTGAGCGTGAGCGGCAGCTTGTCGGCGATCACGCGGGTGTCGTTGGCGCTGTTGATGTCTTCTTCGCCGCCTGCAGTGTCGGCGGCGGGCGCGGCGGGCGCCTGCGAACCTTCGGGCTGCACGCGCGGCGGATTGAAGCTGAAGGCCTCGTGGTCGGCAAAGCTCAGGCTCTTGCCGCGCACCATGGCCGACACGCGCACCGGCAGGTTGGCGGCGCCGCCGCCGGCCACGTAGTTGATCTGCACGTCGGCCGGCACCGAGGCCACGCTCACCAGCGGCTTCTTGTCGGCGGGTGCGATGCGGCCTTCGAGCACGGGCAGGCGGAATTCCTCGACGCGGAACTGGCCGGTGGAGAAGCTGCGGTTGTAGCCGTCGTCGCCTTCGCTTTCTTCTTCGGAGCCGCCGCTGCTGGCGTCCTTGCCCTTGCCGCTGCGCAGCATCACTTCGTACAGGCCGAGCTTGGCGGCCGGCGGTATGGCAAAGGTGTTCTCCGCGCTCAGGCCGCCGGTCGGGGTCTTGCGCCAGGCCAGCGGCTGCGTGAAGCGCTGGCCGCTGCCGGTGTGGGTGACGACCAGCGTGTCGGGCCGGTTCTCGGGCAGGCCGAACCCCTTGCTGGTCTGGGTGCGGATCAGGTGCTTCATCGACACCGTTTCGCCGGCGCGCAGCAAGGTGCGGTCGAAGATGGTGTGGGCCACGCGGTCGGGCTCGGGCTGCAGGCTGGTGGGCACGTTGAAGCGCCAGGGCTCGATGCCGCGCTGCCAGTCGCTCCAGGTGAAGGCCAGGTCTTCAATGCCCTTGTCGTCCTTGGCGCGCGCGCTGACGAACCAGGCACCCGCGTTGTATTCGTCCGGGCCGTTGCAGTTGGGCGCGTCGGGCGCAACGCCTGTCAGCGTGACGATGCCGTTGGCGTCGGTGGTGCCCGATGCGACGGCAACGCCGCGGCAATCGGACACCCGCACCTCGGCGTTCGGCACCACCTTGCCCTTGTCGAGCGTGGTGACCCAGGCCATCGAGTTCTCGCGGCCGAGCTTGAAGTGCACGGCAAGGTTGGTGGCCAGCGCGGTGGTGCGCACGTACATCGTGCGGCTGGCGCCGTAGCGCTCGTCGAGCAGCGCGTCGCCGAGCTTTTGCGAAGCGATCTCGAGCACGTGGAAGCCCGGCGTCAGCGGAATGCCGATGACTTCGAACGGGCGCGGATCGCCGCTCTCGGCCTTGGGCATGTCGAGCGCCTTCACGCCGGGCTGGCCCGCGAGCAGGGACAGCATGCGGCTTTGCACGCGGGTGCGTTCGCTGGTTTCGATGACGGCGGGCAGCGCGCCCTTGATGTCCTTGCGCGCCTGTTCGCGGCTCACGGTGTATTCGTCGTAGCGGCGCACCTTGCGGAACCACGCGATGATTTCGGCGTCGGTCTTCGGGTTCATGTCGCTGACCTTGCCGGGCGTCAGCGCCTGCACCATGAGCGCAGGTTCCACCCGCCGCACGGTCACCGGCATCATGGCCGGCGTGCCGGGTTCGGCCAGCCGCTCGACCACGCCGAAAGGTGAGGCGGCGAACTTGGCCAGCGGCGGCATCGCGCCGGTGGCCACCTTCAGCGGGAAGCTGTCGGGCGAAGCCAGCGGCCGGCCCGAGGCGTCTTCGAATTTGGCGGGCAGCTCGATGGTGAACTTGGTGTCTTCGGCGAACGGCGGGCCGAAGCTCGCGGCACTGACGACGTCGTCTTCGCTGGGCGTGCCGCCGTCGTTTTCGAGCGTGGCGGCGATCGACTTGCCGCCGCCCTTGAGCTGGATCTGCGAGGCCATCTTGCGCGTGACCGGCGCGTTGAACTGCAGCTGCATCGGCCGCAGCGGCAGGCAGGCGGCCTGCGCGTTCTCGCGCTCGCAGCTGAAAGACACGGCGAACGGCTCGCGCACCTGGAAGTTCAGGCGGCGCTCCACGTTGTTGGCCACGCCCGACGGGGTGGCCACGCCCTTGCCGTAGACGATCTGCACCTTGCTGCCCGGCGTGAGCGTGCGGTTGCATTGCAGTGCGATGAAGCGCAGCGGGTCCTTGGCGGCTTCCTTCTCGCGGCCGAAGGCTTTGAGGAGCCCGGTGCGCTGCTCGCCTTCGAGCAACCGCACGGGAATGCGCTCGCCGATGCCGTCGGCCGCGCACCAGACGTTCTGGCGCACGCTCTCCACGGTGGCCGCGCCGTTGAGCTCGAGCACGAACATCTGCTGCTCGTCGATCCGGCCATAGCTGCCCGGCATGAAGTTGCGCACGAATGGTCCGCCGCTATTGAATTGATAGCGATCCGGCCCGGTCAGCTCGCCGCCCGAACCGGACTTGAAGCCGGGAATCCGCGTGACGGTGCAGCGCACGCCGGGCGGCAGGTCGTTCTCGAAATCCCAGACCCAGGCCTTCGCGTCGGTCCAGCGGCCGGTGCCCTTGCCGGCCTGCGCGTCGGTGCAGCTCACGGCAAGCGGCGCGGGCGCTTTCGGGTCGCCGAAATTGACCGCGGGCTGGTCGAACTTGGCGACCACCTGGCGCACGCGCGCCACTTCGCCCTGCGGCGTCAGGCTGATGATCTGGAGGGCAAGGGCCGGGCCGGCGAACAAGGCGCTGCCGGCCAGAAGCAGCGCTGGAATGGTTCTTTTCAATTTTTTCTCCACCTGGAAGCAGCGCGCAGCGTAGCCGATTTGAAAGGCGCTCCGGCAGTGCCAGGAGTCATATGCCTCGGCCGCTCTTCATACAATCGGCACTGTCGTGCGTGCGCCGCGCAGACCGCCACCAAGACCTCGCCGCCGACCGATGAAACGCTACTGGGAAATAGACGCCTTGCGCGGGCTGATGCTCGTGCTGATGACCGTCACCCATCTGCCGACCCGCCTGACCGACCCGCTGGGCCAGCCCTTCGGTTTCGTTTCGGCCGCGGAAGGCTTCGTGCTGCTGTCGGCCTTCGTGGCCGGGCTGGTCTACAGCCGCATCGGCTACGTGCGCGGCGTCGACCCGATGCGCCAGGCCTTCTGGCGGCGCGTGCTCAAGGTGTACCTGTGCCAGGCGGCGATCCTGCTGTTCCTGTTCACGGTCATTGCCGCGCTTGGGTTGCACGTCGACCAGCCCGCGGTGAAGAACCTGGTGTCCTACTACCTGGCCGAGCCGCGCGACGGGTTTCTCTTCGGGCTGCTGCTGATCTACGAGCCCGCGCTGCTCGACATCCTGCCGATGTACATCTTCTTCATGCTGATGAGCCCCTGGGTGCTGGCCTTTGCCATGCGCCACGGCTGGACGCCGGTGATGGGCGCCAGCGTCGCCTTGTGGGCACTGGCGCAATTCGGCCTCAGCGAATGGATCTACGGGCTGGCGGTGCACTACCTCGGCCTGCCGGTTCCGTTCCACGAAATGGGCGCCTTCAACAGCTACGCCTGGCAGTTCCTGTGGTTTGCGGGCCTGTGCCTCGGTGCCAGCCGCAACCTGCCCGATGCGCGGCCGCTGCGCTTTCCGGCCTGGCTGTGGGTGCCCGCGCTGGCCATTTCGGTCTACGGCTTCTGGTGGCGCCACCACGGCATCAACGGCCAGGCACCGTTCGGCGGCGACGTGGAACTGAACCTGCTGTTCGACAAGTGGCAGCTCGGGCCGCTGCGCCTCGTGAACCTGGTGGCGCTGGGCATCCTGGCGGTGCGCTTCGGGCCGGGGCTCATGCGCAGGATTCCGCGCCTGCACTGGCTCGAGGCGATGGGCGCGGCCTCGCTGCCGGTGTTCTGCGCGCACCTGGTGGCGGTGCTGCTGGTGCTGGCCTTCTACGGCGACAGCCAGACCGCCCGGCCCTGGTGGGGCGACGGCCTGCTGCTGCTCGCGGTGTTCGCCGGCATGTATGCCGTGGCGCGCTTCACGCGCGGGGCCGACCTGCCGCCGCCGGCCGAAGACGTGCCGACGGAGACCGCGCGGGCCTGAGGGCGAGTCAAAGATAACTGGCGATGATCGACTGCCAGAGCCGGTAGCCCTCGTCGGTCATGTGCAGCCTGTCGCTCCTGAACAGTTCCGGCCGGGCCCGGCCGTCGGCACCGAGCATCGGCGTGAAGACGTCGATGTATTCGCTGTCGGGCAGCCGGTTGAGGTAGGCCGAGATCACGTTGTTGGTTTCGCGGATCTGCGACATCAGGTGCTCGCGCGAGGGGCTCGGCTTGATCGAGATGAAGCTGATGCGCGTGTTGGGCAACTCGGCGCGCACCGCGTTGGCAAAGCGCGCAAAGCTCTCGAGCACCTGCAGCGGCGTGCGGCCTTCGGCCAGGTCGTTGTCGCCGGCGTACACCAGCACCTGCCGCGGCCTGTAGCGCACCACCAGGTCGCGCGCGAACAGGCTGCAGTCGGCCAGGGTCGAGCCGCCGAAGCCGCGATTGACGATGCCGGGCACCTGGCGGAAATCCTGCCCGAGGTTCTTCCACATGCGCACGGTGGAACTGCCCACGAACACCACGCCGCCGGGAGCCGGGAACTGCTGCTGGTCGGCCCGGAAGAAGGCGGCAAGCTCGTCGTGCCCAGCGCGCCTTGGCGGCGAGGTATTCGGAGGAAGCGTCTGCGGCGGCGGAGCCGTCCGCCTCGTAGGGGAAGGCGGCCGAAGCGGTCTGGGCATGCGAGGCAAGCGCTGCCGTCAGCAGTGCGGCCGCGAGCAGCGCGGATTTCATCGAAGACATCGGGAAGACGGGAAGCAGGTCAGATGGTTTTCTCAATGAGGGCGCCCTTGAACACGATCGGGCCCTTCGGACCGCTGCCGGGTGGCACGCCGCCCTTGGCTTCCAACGTAACGGCCAGGGTCGGCACGGCGTGGACATCGGATTCTGACGCAGCCAGCCGCAGCGCCGGCGCATTGTCGAGCACGCCGAGCGAGCGCGGCGCGCCGCCCGGCGGCAGGGCCCAGAGCTGCAGCGACTTGTCGGCGTCTTCGCTGTAGCTGCCCACGCGCTGCAGCACCAGCTGCCGCTTCCTGGGGTCGAAGGTCACGAGCATCGAGGCGGTGGCCTTGTCGTCGGACAGCACCGCCACGTACTGGATCGCCGGCGCGTTCTGCAGCTGATCGCGCAGGTTCAGCCCGACCACCACCGCCATGACGGTGGCAAGCGCACCGGCCGCGGCGGCGCCGCGCCAGAGCGCGAGGCTGCGCAGCCAGCCGCCAGGTGCCGGGGAGGCGTTGGGGGCCGCACCGCGCTGCCGCCCGATGGCGTGCTGCGCCTGCTCGGCGTCGACCATGTTGCGGATGCGGGTCCAGACCGCGGCGTCGGGGACGACCGGGCTTTGCAGCTCGGTCATGCTCGCGAGCCGGCCCTGCCACACCAGCGCCGCGGCGCGCACCGGCGCCTGTTCGCGCGCCAGGGTTTCGAAGCGCCGGCGGGCGCCGCCGCGCAAGGTGCCGAGCGCATGGCTCGCGGCCAGCAGCTCGAGCAGTTCGGGGTGGGCGAGAAGGTTCATGGAAAACTTGCCTTTGTCATCGCTGCTAGGCGAAGCGTCCCATGCACAGGCGCAGTTTTTCGAGCCCGCGCCGGATCCAGGTCTTGACCGTGCCCAGCGGCAGCTTCAGCTGCTCGGCCAGTTCGCCGTGGCTCAGCTCGCGCAGGTAGGCCAGGCTCACGACCTCGCGCTGGCGGGCCTCGAGCTGGCTCAGGCACTGGTGCAGCGCCCAGGCCTGCTCGCTGGCGTCGGCCGTGTCGGCCGGGCTGGGTGCATCGGATTCGATCGTCTCGGCCATCAGCTCGTCGAACTCCTGGGTGAGCTGGGCGCGATCGGCGGTGCGGCGGCGCAGCAGGTCGAGCGAGCGGCTGCGCACGATCAGCCCCAGCCAGGCGAGCGGCGGGCTCAGCGTGCCGCGGTAGTCGCCGGCCGCGCGCCAGACCGTCATGAACGATTCCTGCAGCACGTCCTCGGCCCACTCGCGCTGCCGCACGACACGCATCGCCAGGCCCATGAGCCTGGGCGCCGTCCGGTCGTAGAGCAGGCGCAGCGCGACCTCGTCGCGGCGCCCGATGCGATCGATCAGCGAGATCAGTTCGGCGTCGGGGCTGGGTGCTGTCATGCGCGGATTGTGGGGCATTGGCCTGCATGGAAAAGGTACGGCGGCGCGGCGTTGACGGATTCACTTCGGCCGCCGTGAATCCATTCGGCCACGGCTGCCGTACAGGCCTGCGAGACCGTCGAAAACGCACGACACCAAGGACGGACTCGCGCTCCATTCATTCATCATCGATCCGAAGAAATTCGGGCAAAGGAACCGTCCATGACCATCCGCATCCTGACCGCGCTCGCCACAGCCGCTGGCCTTGCCGCCTGTTCCGGCATGGGGGTCAAGCCCCCGATGTATTCCCAGGCCAGCCTGCCCGACGCGGTGAAAGTGCCGGCCGGCCACGCCGTGGCCATGGAGACCGTGGGCACCGGCGAGATCACTTACGAATGCAGGGCCAAGGCCAACATGCCCGGCCAGCACGAATGGGTCTTCGTCGGCCCCGACGCCAGGCTGACGGACCGCAGCGGCAAGCAGGTGGGCAGGTACTACGGTCCACCCGCCACCTGGGAGAGCATGGATGGCTCCAAGGTCACGGCCACGCAGGTGGCGGTGGCGCCCAACGGCGGCGGCAACATCCCGCACCAGCTGGTAAGGGCGAACCCGGCCATGGGCACGGGGGCCATGCAGGGTGTGAGCTACATCCAGCGCGTCTCCACGCAGGGTGGCGTGGCGCCGGCCGCGGCCTGCGACGCCTCGGCCATGGGCCGGAAGCAGGTCGTGAAGTACCAGGCCGACTACATCTTCTACCGCGCCATCTGAGCGCCCCGACCCCCCGTTTCCCGCACGCAGGAAACATTCGGCAACGTATACTGCCCCGCAAAATCGGAGCGGGGCGCACCAGGGTGCGGGGGCGGGGAATGAAGCAAATTGCGATCGTTGTCGCGCTCTGCGTGGGCGCGTGGTACTTTTTCATCGGCGGGCGCAAGCTCGACGAGGCCATGGTGCGCAAGTACTACGAGAAAGAGGCGCACGCCGTCTATTCGCGCGATACCGAGCTGCTGTGCAAGCAGCTCAGCAAGAAGGCCGTGATCCAGAGCAAGACGATCATGATGGGCCGCACGCAGGAGACCACCAGCGACCGCGAGCAGGCCTGCGAAGGCATCCGCAAGTCTTTCAAGATGTTCGAGTCGGTGGGTGAGCGCATGGGCGGCATCCTCACCATCGAATACGAGTACCACATCGACAGCATCGACGTGGCGAGCGACCGCAGGAGCGCCACCGTCGAGGGCACCAGCGTGCTGAAGATGGGCGAGGCGGCCATGCAGTTCAAGAGCAGCTTCACGCAGCGGCTGGAGCGCGAACTGGGCCAGATGCGGCTCGTGCGCGGCGACGACGTCACGGTGGTGCGTCTGGGCGGGCGCGGCGCCATGAGCCAGAGCGACTTCTTCAAGTAAGCAGGCGCCGCCATCATGCTCATCAAGGAATCGCTCCCGCCCCCGCCGCCTTTCTGGCACCGCCTCAACAGCTTCTTCGCGTTTCCGTTCCAGCTGCGGCCGCTCATGTACGGCCTGGTGCTCGCGTTCTGCAGCCTGCTGTTCGAGGCCATTCCTTTTCTGCATCCCGGCCTGTCGCTGATCGTGATCGAACTGGGCATCGTGCTGGCGGCCAGCCGCTACGGCTTCAAGGTCACGGCGCTCGGTTCGCGTGGCATCTGGCGCTCGGCCGATTTTCCGCGCGAGCTGAATGAAGACTGGGTCAACCTGCCGTGGAAGCTGTTTGCCATTTCGCTGGTGCAGGGCGCGCTGATCGGCTGGCTCGCGTGGTTCGAGCCGGTGCTGGGCACGGTGGCGCTGTTCGTGGTGTCGTTCACCTTTCCGGCCGCGATGATCGTGCTGGTGCAGTCGGGCAGCTTCTTCCAGGCCATGAACCCCGGCCACGTGATGGATGCGATGCGCATCATCGGCTGGCCCTATGCGCTGCTGTGCTTCTTCCTGTTCCTGCTGAGCGCGGGCGCGCAGATTGCCATCGGCATGCTGCTGCCGATGATCGACGGCCTCATCATGCTGCCGATCGCCAATTTCGCGTTCATCTACTTCGGCTGGGTGATGTCGAGCCTGCTGGGCTACGTGATGTACCAGCACCACGACGCCTTCGGCATCGACCTGCTGCCCGGCGGCGGCGTGGACGACGGCGCGCCGGTGGACCGCCGCACGCCCGAGCAGATCGCCGCGCAGCGCACCGATGCCGAGGTGGCGCAACTGGTGACCGACGGCGACGTGGCCGGCGCACTTGGCATCGCCTACGAGGCGCAGCGCGTGGCGGCGGCCGACGATCTGGCGGCGCAGCGCCGCTACCACCGCGTGCTGCTGCTCGCCCCCGAGAAGGCGTCCACGCTGCTCGACCATGCGCGCCGCTTCATTCCGCTGCTGCTGCGGCGCGACCTCGCGTCCGAGGCGCTCAAGGTCTTCAAGGCCTGCCGCGAAAAGGACAAGACCTTCGCGCTTGACGACGCCCCCACGGTCATGACGCTGGCCAAGGCCGAATGGCGCAACGGCGATGCGCATGCCGCGCTCGCGCTGCTGTCGGGTTTCGACCGGCGCTTTCGCGGCCATGCGGCCATTCCGCAAGCCTACGAACTGGCAGCCCGGGTGCTGGTGCAGGGGCTCGGCCGCGCCGACATGGCACAGCCGATCCTGACCACGCTCGAATCGCGCTTTCCCGACAGCGAGCAGACGCAGGAAGTGCGCTGGCTGCTGCGGCCCACGCCCACGGCTTCCTGAGCTCCAGTTGCGGCCAGCCTAGGCGCGCTCGAGGGCGCGCGTCACCATGTCGTTGGGGGCGAGCCGCAGCAGGTGCGGCAGCCAGCCGACGGCCATGTCGCGCTCACCGGCATGCAGCAGGCCGTTGGCGCAGACCGACAGCGTGTCGGCCAGTTCCGGATGGTCGGGCGCGATCTTCAGCAGCACGCGGCACAGCTTGTCGGCGTCCTGGAACTGGCGCGCGCGCGTGAAGCGGCGCGCCAGGCGGGCCATGTCGTCGGGCTTCAGGCGCGCGCCCGGCTTGGCCTGGTCGAGGTAGGCGGTGTAGCTGGCGTGCTGCAGGGCCAGGGTGTCGGGGTCGGTGGCCGGCAGCCGGAAGATGCGGCGCGCGGCCTGGTGGAAATCCTCGCCCGCGGGCTGCAGCCGCGCGGTGTTGAACCAGGCGCGCAGCGTGTCGGTGTCGCCGGGGCGCAATGCGGCGGCGGCACGCCATTCGGCCGTGGCCGCCTCGAACTTCAAGGCGGCGCCCAGCCGGCGCGCCGCGGCCACGTGGCGCCCGAACTCGCCGTCGTCGCCCGATTGCTCCGATGCGACGGCCTCCGGCGTCTTCACGCGGTGCAGTGCCATGGCCCCGGCCATCAGCGCGGCGCCCGTCAAGAGGCCGCCCAGGTGCGCCATGTAGGCGATGCCCTGGCCGCCCACCGCGTGCTGCAGCAGCTCGTTGGCAATCCAGGCCGGCAGCAGCAGCAGGGCCGGCGCCGTGACGTAGTTGAAATAGAAAAAGAGCTGATAGAAGAACCGGATGCGCCGCAGCCGGTACATCACCGCGTACATGCCCATCAGTGCCGAGATCGCGCCCGAGGCGCCTACCCCGTGGTTGACCTGGTCGGCATAGGCCCAGCCAGCCAGCGCGGAGGCGCCGACTGCGCCCAGCAGGTAGAAGGCCAGGTAGGTGCCGCGGCCCAGTGCCAGCTCGACCGAGAAGCCGAACAGGAAGAGGAACAGCATGTTGCCCAGCAGGTGGCCGGTGCTGCCGTGCAGGAAGGCCGCGGTGACCCAGGTCCAGGGCTTGGACGCGGCGCCGTTGGCGTAGTCCTGCGCCCAGCGCGTGGTGAAGGGCGCGGGCCGCATCGTCTCGTACTGTTGGCGGTCGCGCTTCCATTCGGCGTAGCGCGGGTTCGCGGGCGTGATGACCTCGTCGGCCTGCAGCTTCTGCAGGAACTTCCTGTCGTTCTGCAGACCGTCCAGCAGCTGCGGATGGGCTTCCTCGTGCGGCAGCATGCGCCGCGCCATCTTGCCGCGCTGGGGGTCCGTCTTTTCGAGCCACTCCACGAAGGGCGGCAGCTCCAGCTCGGGCAGCACGCTGTTCACGTAGTAGTGGGCCGCGCGCTCCTCGGCCTTTTCCTCGCTGCGCTGCGGTCCCCAGAACACGATCATGTTCACGAGGATCAGCAGCACCGTCATCCACGGTGGATTGCGCCAGCTCGGTTTGTTCTCGAGCGGGATGGCGTAGAACAAGCGGGGCCTTGGGCGTCAGGCCAGCCGGGCGCGATGGCGCGCTATCTGAGCCTTGACTTGCGCGGGCGCGGTGCCGCCCAAAATGTTGCGCGCGTTGAGCGAGCCGCGCAGGCTCAGCACGTCGTACACGTCCTTCTCGATGTTCGGGTTGAACTGCTGCAGCACGGCCAGCGGCAGCTCCGCGAGGTCGACCTTGTGCGAGGTGGCAGCCTTCACCGCATGGGCCACGGTTTCGTGCGCGTCGCGGAAGGGCAGGCCCTTCTTCACCAGGTAGTCGGCCAGGTCGGTGGCGGTGGCGTAGCCGCGCAGGGCGGCGGCTTCCATGGCCTCGGGCTTCACGGTGATGCCGCCGATCATCTCGGCGAAGATGCGCAGCGTGTCCTTGAGCGTGTCGACGGTGTCGAACAGCGGCTCCTTGTCTTCCTGGTTGTCCTTGTTGTAGGCCAGCGGCTGGCCCTTCATCAAGGTGATGAGCGCCATCAGGTGGCCGACCACGCGGCCGGTCTTGCCGCGGGCCAGTTCGGGCACGTCGGGATTCTTCTTCTGCGGCATGATCGAAGAGCCGGTGGTGAAGCGGTCGGCGATCTGGATGAAGCCGAAGTTCTGGCTCATCCAGAGAATGAGCTCCTCGCTCATGCGGCTGATGTGCACCATGCACAGGCTGGCGGCGGCGGTGAACTCGATGGCGAAGTCGCGGTCGCTCACGGCGTCCAGGCTGTTCTGGCACACGCCGTCCATCTTCAGCGTTCTGGCGACCAGCTCGCGGTCGAGCGGGTAGCTGGTCCCGGCCAGCGCGGCGGCGCCCAGCGGCAGGCGGTTGACGCGCTTGCGCACGTCCTGCAGGCGCTCGGCGTCGCGGCTGAACATTTCCACGTAGGCCAGCATGTGGTGGCCAAAGCTCACCGGCTGCGCCACCTGCAGGTGCGTGAAGCCGGGCAGGATGACCTCGACGTTCTTCTCGGCGATGTCCACCAGCGAAACCTGCAGCGCCACCAGCAGTTCGGCGATCAGGTCGATTTCGCCGCGCAGCCACAGGCGCACGTCGGTGGCGACCTGGTCGTTGCGGCTGCGGCCGGTGTGCAGGCGCTTGCCGGCGTCGCCCACGAGCTGGGTCAGCCGGGCCTCGATGTTCAGGTGCACGTCTTCCAGGTCGAGTTTCCACTCGAAGGCGCCGGATTCGATTTCAGCGCGGATCTGCGCCATCCCACGCTCGATCTCGGCGTGGTCCTGCTTGCCGATGATCCCCTGGGCGGCCAGCATGCCGGCGTGCGCCAGGGAGCCTTCGATGTCGGCCTGCCACAGGCGCTTGTCGAAGAACACGCTCGCGGTGTAGCGCTTCACGAGGTCGCTCATGGGTTCGGAGAACAGGGCCGACCAGGCTTCGGATTTCTTGTCGAGTTGGTTTTGAGTCATGGGAGCCGTGGTAGAGGCAATAATGGGTCGGTTACCCGATGTATCTGTGATGCGCAATCCGGCGATTTTATCGGCCACCTCCACCCCCACGCCTGCGGCCCCGCCGGAAAGAGGGCGTTTGCCCGCGCGCGGCAGCCCGGGGCTGTTCGACGCCTGCCAGATCGGGGTGGTCCTGCGCGCGGTGCTGTTCGTGGAGGCGCTGGTGGCGACCGCCACGCTGTTCGTGTCGTCCTCCCCCGGGGAATGGCTGGTGCAGACCGCCACCGTCACGGGCGGCGCGCTGCCTGCCACGCTGCTGTGGCTGGTGGCGGCCTGCGGGCTCAAGAAGCCGCTCGGGCGCCTGCCGCGCCAGGCGCAGTACGCGGCCGGTGCCGCGCTGGGCGCCATTTCCTCGCTCTATGGCTGCGGCCTGCTGAGGCTCACCGGCGTCCTGGGCGCGGCGCCGTGGCTCGCCAGTGCCGTGGCGGGCGCCTTCATCGCGGGCATGGTCATGGCGGCGATGGTGCTGCGCGCGCGCGGCCAGACGCCGGCCGCCATGACAGCCCGGCTGGAGGAGCTGCAGTCGCGCATCCGCCCCCACTTCTTGTTCAACACGCTCAACAGCGCCATTGCCCTGGTGCGCGAGGAGCCCGCCAAGGCCGAGACCATGCTCGAAGACCTGGCCGAACTGTTCCGCCAGGCGCTGGCCGACCCCGGCGAATCCGGCACGCTGGCCGACGAGATTGCGCTCGCCGAGCGCTACCTGGCCATCGAGCAGGTGCGCTTTGGCGACCGGCTGCGCATCCGCTGGGACCTCGACGCCGCAGCCAGCAGCGCGCGGCTGCCGCCACTGCTGCTGCAGCCGCTGGTCGAAAATGCCATCAAGCACGGCGTGGAGCCCAGTCCCGAGGGCGCCAAGCTGCGCATCCGCACCGAGCGCCGCGGCAGCGTGGTGGTGATCGAGGTGGTCAACAGCCTGCCGCCGCTGCGCTGGGCCGACGAGCCCCTGCCGCGCGGCCATGGCATTGCGCTGGCCAACGTGCGTGACCGGCTGAGGCTGCTGCACGACATGCAGATGCAGTTCAGCGCCGGCATGGACCAGAAGAACTATCGCGTGCGCATTGCCATCCCCGCCGAATCATGACTCTCAAGACCCTGATCGTTGACGACGAAGCCCTGGCCCGCTCGCGCCTGCGGACGCTGCTGCGCGATTGCCGGTCGCCCGCCGCCGAAGTGGTGGCCGAGGCCGCCCAGGGCGCCGAGGCGCAGCAGCATCTGGCGAACCTGGCACTCGACCTTGTGCTGCTCGACGTCCACATGCCCGGCATCGACGGCATCGAGGTGGCGCGCGCCCTGCGGGGCCGGGCCGATGCGCCGGCCGTGGTGTTCGTTACCGCCCATGCGGCCCATGCCGTGACGGCCTTCGACCTCGACGCGGTCGACTACCTGACCAAGCCGGTGCGCGCCGAGCGCCTTCAGCAGGCGTTGCAGAAGGCCGAGCGCTTTCTGAAGGAACGGCGTGCGCTGCAGGCCGACGCGCTGCAGGAAAGCGTGCTCATCCAGGACCGCGGCCGCGCCGAGCGGGTGCCGCTGTCGGAGGTGCTCTACCTGAAGTCCGAGTACAAGTACCTCACGGTGCGCACCGCCACGCGCAGCCACATCCTGGACGGTTCGCTGAACGAATTCGAGGAGCGCTATCCCACGCGCTTCCTGCGGGTGCACCGCAATGCGCTGGTGGCACGCTCGGCCATCCGCGCACTCGAGAAGTACGACGACGGGGAAGACGCCGAAGGCTGGGCCCTGCGGCTCGACGCGATCCCCGAACCCGTCGCGGTGTCGCGGCGGCAACTCGCCGCAGTGCGCGAAGTTTTGAAGGAAGCGCGATGACCGACGACAAGAAAACGGCCGGCGAGGCACCGGCGGCGCAGCCACCCCCATCGCCACCGCTGCCGGCGCCGCCGGCGGAGCCCCCGGCCGAGGTGCCGCCGGAACCCGTGCTGGAGTCCCCGCCCGAAGCCGTGCCGCCGGAGCTGCGGCCGGAACCCGAGCGCCTGCTGCTGCAGATGCCGGTCGACGTGCGCAGCGCCTCGCTGGTGGTGCTCGCCGTGCTGGCCAGCGTCTTCGCGCTGCGATGGGGCCAGGCCGTGTTCATCCCGCTGATGCTGAGCCTGCTGCTGACCTACGCGCTGTCGCCGCTGGTCGACCGGCTGCACCGCTTGCGGCTGCCGCGCTGGATCGGCGCGGCGCTGATCCTCGTCGGCCTTTTCGGCGGCCTGGGCTGGACCGGCTACTCGCTTTCGGGCAATGCCACGCAACTGGCCGAATCGCTGCCCGTCGCGGCCCAGAAGTTGGGGCAGGCCATGCGCCGGAGCAAGAGCGCCAGCGCCACGCCGCTCGAAAGCGTGCAGCAGGCGGCAGCGCAACTCGAGAAGGCGGCCGAGGAAAACTCCGCGCGCGTCGCGGCCCGCAAGGGCGTTGCGCGCGTCGTCATCGAGCGGCCATCCTTCAATGTGCGCGACTACCTGCTGAGCGGCACCGTCGGCCTGCTCGAGGCGATCGGGCAGCTCACGCTGGTCGCCTTCCTGACGTACTTCGCGCTGTGCTCCGGCGACACCTTCCGGCGCAAGCTGATCAAGATCACCGGGTCGAGCCTGCAGAAGAAAAAGGTCACCGTGCATGTACTCGACGACATCACCCGCAACATCGAGCGCTACCTGCTGGTGCAGATACTGATCAGCGCGCTGGTGGGCGTGACGACGGGCTTCGCTTTCTGGGCCATCGGGGTCGAGAACGCCGCCGTGTGGGGAATCATCGCGGGCGTGACCAACCTCATCCCCTACGTCGGCTCGGTGATCGTGATGGTGGCCGCGGGGCTGGTGGCCTTCCTGCAGTTCAACAGCCTGGAGATGGGCATCCTGGTCGGCGGCGTGTCGCTCGCCATCCACACGCTGGTCGGCAACCTGCTGATGCCGTGGCTCACCAGCCGCACCAGCCGCATGAACCCGGTGGCCGTGTTCGTGGGCGTGATCTTCTGGGGCTGGCTCTGGGGCGTGTGGGGGCTGCTGCTGGGTATTCCCATCACCATGGTGATCAAGTCGATCTGCGACCGGGTCGAAGATCTGCAGCCGATCGGGGAGCTGCTGGGGGAGTAGCCGGCGCGGAAATTCCGGTGCACTACATTATTGGGAATTCATTCTCAATAATTCCATGCCCGAAATCCCTCCTCCGCCGGCCCGCTCCCGGCTGCTTTCCATCGATGCGCTGCGCGGCCTCGTGATCCTGTTCATGCTGCTGGACCACGTGCGCGAGACCTTCTACCTGCACCACCAGGTGCCGGACCCGATGGTCGCGGCAGAGACGCCGCCCGAGCTCTTCTTCAGCCGCCTGCTGGCCCACCTGTGCGCGCCGGTGTTCGTGTTCCTGACCGGGCTGTCGGCCTTTCTCTATGCCTCGAAGCAGCCCGACGGCCGCGCGGCCGCTTCCTCCTTCCTGTGGAAGCGGGGCCTGTTCCTTGTGCTGCTGGAGGTCACGGTCGTCAACTTCGCATGGACCTTCCAGTTCCCGCCGGCCAAGGTGTTCCTGCAGGTGATCTGGGTGATCGGCCTGTCGATGCTGGCGCTGGCGGCGCTGGTGTGGCTGCCGCGCAAGGTGCTCATCGTGCTGGGCATCGTGCTGGTCGCCGGGCACAACCTGCTCGACGGCCTGCACTTTCCCGCGGGCCATGTGCTGCACGTGCCGTGGGCCGTCCTGCACGACCGGGGCTGGATCGAACTGTCCGGCGCACTGAAGCTGCGCACCTCCTATCCGCTGCTTCCCTGGATCGGCGTGATCGCGCTGGGCTATGCCGCCGGGCCGTGGTTCCTGGCCGGCGCCGATGCGGCGCAGCGCCAGCGGCGGCTGCTGGCATGGGGCGCGGGGCTGCTTGCGGGCTTCGTGCTGCTGCGGCTGCTCGATGTGTATGGCGACAAGCCCTGGACGGCCGGCGACACCGCCCTGGCCAGCTGGATGGGCTTTTTCAACATCACCAAGTACCCGCCGTCCCTGCTGTTCATTGCGCTGACGCTCGGCGTCGGCCTGCTGCTGCTGCGCGCGTTCGAACGCCGGCAGGGCGCGGCGTGGCTGGCGCCGCTGGCCGTGTTCGGCGCCGCGCCCATGTTCTTCTATGTGCTGCACCTGTATGTGCTCAAGTTCCTCTACCTTGGCGCCGAAGCGGCCTGGGGCCGGAACCAGGGCACGCTCTTCGGCTTCGATGCGATGTGGATGGTGTGGGCGGCGGCCGCCGTGCTGGCCTTCGCGCTGTACCCCGCCGTGCGCGCCTTTGCGGCCCTGAAGGAGCGCCGCCGCGACATCGCCTGGCTCAAGTACCTGTGAAATCCCTCGCACGCCGATATCCGGCCGCGGGCCGGTTCTGCAGCGCAGCCTTCGCCGTGCTGAGCACCGCCGCCATGGCGGTCGAAGGCGACGCGCAGCAGGCGAACGCCGGCGGCTTCGTCCAGGACACGCGCTGGCGCGTGCTCAACCGCAGCGTCTACGAAAGCCGGCACTACCTCGACGGCGACCGCAGCAACGGCGGCCGCAACGCCGCATTGCCCCGCAGGCAGCGCAGCGACTACGCGCAGGAATGGGGCTACGGCCTCATGGGCTCGGTCGAGTCGGGCTTCACGCGCGGCCCGGTCGGGTTCGGCGCCGATGCGCACGCCTACTTTGCGCAGAACCTCGACGGCGACGACTTCCGAGTCGGCAAGATCCGCATGCTGCCGGTGGACCGCCAGGGCTACGCCCAGGACGGCATCGCGCGCGGCGGCGCGGCATTCAAGGCGCGCGTCTCTTCCACCGTTCTCAAGGTGGGCGAGCAACGCACCAAGACGCCGATCTTCAGTTCCTCCGACACGCGCCTGCTGCCCGAGGCCATGCGCGGCTGGCTGCTCACCAGCAACGAGTTCGACCGGCTCACGCTGCAGGCCGGCCGTTTCACCGGCTCGACCGACCGCAATGCACGCGGCACCGGCAACCCGCTGGTCGTCAACTACCTCGACCCGAAGTCGCCGCGCGGCGATGCCTTCGACTTCGCCGGCGTCACGTGGAAGGCGGCGCCCTCGCTTTCGCTCACGGGCTACTTCGGACGCCTGAAGGACACCTGGCGCACCGGCTACCTGGGCGCCACTTACGCGGTGCAGCTCGAAGCGAAGCGTGCCCTTGGCTTCGACCTGCAGCTCTATCACAGCAGAGACACCGGCCGGGCTCTCGCGGGCCCGATCGACAACACCACCGCGAGCCTCGTGACCACCTACAGCCACGGCCCCCACCGCATGGGCGTGGGCTGGCAGAAGGTGGACGGCGACACGCCGTTCGACTACGTGACGCGCGGCGCCATCTGGCTCGGCAATGCCGCGCAGCTGTCCGACTTCAATGCGCCGCACGAGCAATCGTGGCAGCTGCGCTACGAAGTCGATGCCGCAAGCTGGGGCGCGCCGGGACTCGCGATGGGCGCCGCCTACATCCGCGGCAGCGGCATCGATGGCAGCCGCGTGCCCGCTCGCGGCGGCTATGCCTGGCTGGGCTACGGCAAGGACGGCAGGCACCGGGAGCGCGACCTGTGGCTGCGCTACACGGTGCGGGCGGGATCGGCCAAGGGGCTGGCCTTGCTGCTGCGCTATGGCGAGCACCGCAGCAACAAGGCGCAGGCTGAACTCGACACCCGCCAGATTCGCGTGGCTGTGGAATATCCGATCGGCGGTTGACGGGGCGGGCGATCCGGTGGGATGGCGGCACGCTCGCGCGACGAAGAGTGAAGCTACCGAACACGCCGGATGCGCTCCAGCCGGCCGAAGCGCACGATCATCCACGGCCCCAGCAGCGCGCCGAGCCCGACCGAACTCCACGCCGCCACCCAGCTGTACGTGCTGCCGAGGCCGAAGCGCGTCTGCCCCCAGTCCAGCGCAAGGCCGAACACCCACGGACTGAGCGCGCCCGCACCGAAGCCCATCACCGAGCGCACCGAGTACGCCACGCCCAGCCGGTGCGGCGCCACCACGTCGGCCAGCGCGGTCGAATAGACGGAAGAGTCCGCGATCGCGAGCAGGTTGTAGATGGCGGCCATTACGGCCAGCAGCCACAGCGGCCAGGTCCACATCCAGCCGAACGCGAAGGACATGCACAGGCTCATGAGCGTGGCGGCCATCATGATCCGCGCGCGGCCGAAGCGGTCGGACGCGGCACCGCCCCCGATGCTGCCGAACACGCTCACCAGATGCGCGAACGCCGCCAGCGCAATGCCCGCGCCCTGCCACGGCGCGGCGCCGCCGGCAGAGGCAACCAGGTAGGCCGGCAGCCAGGCCCACAAGGCCATCAGCTCCCAGCAGTGAAAGGCGTAGGCCCAGTTGCCGGCCATGGCGGGCCTGTCGCGCACCGTCTCGGCCAGCGCATGCCAGGTGCCTTCGCGTGCCGTTCCCGTGCCGGCGGGCGGCGCGGGCGGCCGCATCCGCCGCAGTGCCGGCACCGTCAGCAGCGCACCCGCGAACGTGCAGCCCGCCGCCACCAGCAGGCCGAGCCTCCAGTGCCGTGCGTGGCTGAATGCCGCCACCACCGCCAGCGACAAGGCGTAGCCCATCGATGCCGCGCCAAGGAAGAGCCCCATCGCCCGGCCGCGCACGGCGGGTTCGGCATTGCGCGCGAGCAACTGCAGGCCCGGCGTGTACGAGGCGCCCGCGCACAGCCCGGCCAGGCCGTAGAGCAGCAGCGCCGAAAGATGGTCGTGCGCGAAGACGGCGAAAGCCAGCGCCGAGCATGCGCTGATCGCGCTGCCGATGAAGAAGACGCGGTGCGGGCCGTAGCGGTCGGCCAACAGGCCCACGGCGAACAGCGAGCTCATGTAGCCGACGTGCCATGCACTCTGGACCGAGCCGGCCTGCGCGGCCGTCATGTGCCAGTCGGCCATCATGAAAGGCAGCACGCCGGAATAGGCGGTGACGACCATGGCCTGCAGCAGCCGGCTCGTGCACAGCAGCGCGAGCCATCCGCGCGCGGGCGCCGGTTCAGCGCAGCGCACGTTGCATGAGCACGGTGTCGACCCACTGGCCGAACTTGAAGCCGACGTTGCGCAGCACGCCCACTGTCTCGAAGCCCTGGCCCTGGTGCACACGCTGCGAGCCGGCATTGGCGCTGTTGCCGATCACCGCCACCATCTGCGTGAAGCCGCCGTCGGTGCAGCGCCGGATCACGTCCTGGAGCAGTGCCTTGCCGATGCCGTGGCCCTGCAGGCCCTGCGCGACATAGATCGAATCTTCCACCGTGTGGCGGTAGGCGGAGCGGCTGCGGTAGGGGCTCGCATAGGCATAGCCGGCCACCTCGCCGTCCTTCACCGCGACGAGATAGGGGAGGCCGCGCGCAAGCACCTCGGCGCGGCGCGCCTGCATCTCGTCGACGCCGGGCACTTCTTCCTCGAAGGAGCACAGGTCGTGCAGCACGTAGTGGCTGTAGATGGCCTGTATCGAGGACATGTGGTGCGCCCCGGCGTCGAGGATGTCGACGGAGGCGAAAGCTTGGGTGGCTTGGATGGGCGAAGGCATGGTCCGGATCTTGACGCTGCACGATCAATAAGTGAAGCTTCGCCAACCTATGCAAGGCATAAGAAATACTTTGGAAAAGACACTCAACCTCGACCAGCTCAGATCTTTCGGGCTGGTGATCGAAACCGGCAGCTTCTCGGCCGCGGCCGACCGGCTCGGCCTCACCCAGCCCGCGGTGAGCCTGCAGGTCCGCCAGCTGGAGCGCAGGCTCGCGGTGCGCCTGGTCGAGCGCGTGGGCAAGCGCGCCAAGGCCACGCCGGCCGGCGCGGAGCTGCTGCGGCACAGCCACCACATCGAGACTGCGGTGGAGAACGCCATCGACGCGCTGGCGGACCATGCGAGCGGCATCACGGGCCGGGTCCGGCTGGGCACCGGCGCCACCGCCTGCCTGTATTTCCTGCCGGCCGTGCTGCGCAGCCTGCGCGAACAGTTTCCGGCGCTCGGCATCGTGGTCAGCACGGGCAATACCGACGACCACGTCCGCAAGGTGGAAGAGAACAGCAGCGATCTTGCGCTGGTGACGCTGCCGGCCGCAGGCCGATCACTGAGTGTCGTGCCGGTGCTCGACGACGAGTTCGTCGCCATCGGCCGCAGCGATCTCGCGCCGCTGAAGGCGCGCGTGGCGCCCGCCGACCTGGCCGCGCTGCCGCTGGTGCTGTTCGAGCCCGCGGCCAACACGCGCAAGCTGGTCGACCGGTGGTTCGCGGCCGAAGGCCTGCAGCCGCAGCCCGTCATGGAACTGGGCAGCGTCGAGGCCATGAAGGAAATGGTGGCCGCGGGGCTGGGCTACGGCATCGTGCCGCGCATGGCGATGGTGGGCCGCGGCGCGCACCCCGGCTTGAAGATCAGCCGCCTGAACCCCCGCATGCACCGCACGCTGGCCGTGGTGGTCCGGCGCGACAAGCCGGTCAACAAGGCCCTGCGCGTGGTGCTCGATGCGATCCTTGCGGCAGGCGCACAGACCGGCCGCGCTACTGCTCGGCCGAAGTAGCCAGCGCGGCACCGCCGCGCGCCCGGCCCAGCGTGCCGACGATGAGCGCGGCAATCAGCACCAGCACGCCGCTGAGCACCATCGCGCTGGAGATGCCGTGGTTGTCGACCGTCACGCCGCCGATCAGCGCGCCCGAGGCGATCGCCACCTGGAAGCCGCTCACGAGCAAGGCCTGGCCGGCTTCGGGGGCGTCGGGCACGGCCTCCATCATCCAGCCGGTGAGCGCCACCGGAATCAGGCCGAAGGCCACGCCCCAGATCACGACCACCACCGCGCCGGCGACCATGCCGCTGCCGATCAGGGTCGACAGCAGCAGTGCGGTTGCGAGCATCAGCGCCGCCAGCAGGGTGGTGCCGCGCACGCTGCGCGCCACCAGGCTGCCGCCGAGGAAGGTGCCGACGAAGCCCACCGCGCCGTAGACCAGCAGCAGCGTCGAGACCGAGTTGGGCGCGAGGCCGAACACCTGCTGCAGCAGCGGCTTCAGATAGGTGTAGGCCGCAAAGTGGCCGGCGATGAAGAACAGCACCGCGAGCAGGCCGACCTGCGCCATGCGGCGCGTGAGCGGCGTGAGCAGGTCGCGCGCGCCGATGGCGCGCACCGGCGGTATGGCGGGCAGCAGCCACAGCTGCACCAGCAGCACCGCGGCCGCGAGCGCGCCGGTCACCGCGAACGAGGCGCGCCAGCCGAACAGCGTGCCCAGGAACGAGCCGGCGGGCACACCAAGCACGGTGGCGGCGGACACGCCCGCCAGCACCAGCGACATGGCCCGCGCCTTGGAGGCGTCCGGCACCAGCTGCGTGGCGGCGGCCGGCGCAAAGGTCCAGAAGCCGCCCACGCACAGGCCGAGCATCAGGCGTGCGACCAGCATCGTCGCGAAATTGGGCGCAAAGGCGGCGAGCAGGTTCGAGGCGATCAGCAAGGTGGTGAGCGCGATCAGCACGGTGCGCCGGTCGAGCCGGCCCGAGGCCACGATCAGCGCGGGGCCGGCAAAGGCCGCCAGCACGCCGGGCATGGTGATCATCAGGCCGGCCGTGCCGTCGGACACGTTCAGGCCGCGGGCGATGTCGGTCAGGAGACCGATGGGCATGAACTCGGTCGAGACCATGGCAAAGGTGCCGACGGCGATCGAGCCGACCGCAAGCCAGGCGGAGCGGGCGGTCTTGGCGGGTTCGGGCGCCAGATCGTCGATGCAGGGGTTGCTGCTGGGTGAATTCATCATGGGAAGGGTCCTGGACCGCGTCGGCAAGCGCGCATACCGACACGTTGTTGCGAAAGGCTGCCCAGTGTCGGAGCGGACAGGGCCGCCACCAAGGGGCCTGCCGGCAGTAGTCAGTTTCCCTGCGGCGAACAATCGACCCTTTTGCCGTTCGCCGCCTTCTCGAGTCCGCTAGATGTGCGGTGCGTGAGACTCCAGCACCCGCCCATCGGCGATGAACGAGTCGCCCACCAGCACGCGAAAGACCGCACCTGCGGGAAACCGCGCCGCTGCGGTTTCCGGCGACAGAAGCTCGATGTCGAGCGCATGCGGCTTTCCCCTTGCGAGCATTTCTCCCTGCGGCACGAACCAGCGCGCGGAGAAGCCTTCGTTGTCGACCACCAGCGCGCAGCGGTATTCGCCCGGGGCAAGCGGCACGTCGTGCGAAGGCAGTGCCGGCGGGCGCAGCGTGAGCTCGGCCAGGAAGTGGGGCGTGAACGCGCGCGCCGCATCGAAGGTCGCGGGCTCGGCCGGCGGCGCGCGCCGCGGCAGCTTGCCGATGAGCCAGGCAATGACGTTGCCGATGATCGGCACCCACAGCACGCATCAGCAGCGTGCCGATGTCGCGCGTGGTCGTGCCGCGCTCCGCGTAGTGCCGCACGAGCGCGCCCCCGACCGCCAGGCACAGCAGGATGATGACGATGAGCTTGCGGCGGGACTGGATGGTGGTCATGGATATGCAGGTGGAATCGGCCCGCGACCTTAACTCACGCGCAGCACCGCATCGGCCGACAGCGCCTGCCAGTCGATCCATTCGCCGATGGCCGCATGGTGCGTGGGCGTTGCGGCGGCATCGGGCGTTCCCCATTGCAGCGTCAGGCTGCGTTGTTCGAGCCGCAGCGCAATCTCGAACCCCGGCCAGTGCGCAGGCACGCGCGGCGTCAGAGAGAGCATGCGGCCCTTCACGCACAGGCCCAGCAGCGTTTCGATTGCGGCGCGGTGCAGCCAAGCGGCCGAGCCGGTGTACCAGCTCCAGCCGCCGCGCCCGACGTACGGCGCGGCGCTGTAGATGTCGCCGGCCATCACGTAGGGCTCCAGCTCGTAGGCGGGCCCGCGCTCCGGATGCACCGCGCGGTGCGCCGGGCTCAGGCCCTCGAAGCTTTGCCATGCCGCTTCGTGGTCGCCCTGCAGCGCCTGTGCCATCAGCGCCCACACGGCGCCGTGCGAATACTGCCCGCCGTTCTCGCGCACGCCGCGCGGGTAGGCCTGGATGTAGCCGGGATTGTTGGCCGAGTGGGCAAACGGCGGCGTCAACAGGCGCAGCAGGCCGGCCGGCTCGTCGTGCAGATGCTCCTTGACGGCGGCCATCGCCGGGCCGGTGTGGGCGTCGTCCGATGCGCCCGAGAGCACCGACCACGCTTGCGCGATCAGGTCGATGCGGCACTCGTCGTTGGCCGACGAACCGAGCGGCGCGCCGTTGTCGAAGAAGGCGCGGCGGAACCAGGCGCCGTCCCAGCCGGCATCGTGCAGCGCGGCGATCCAGCCGCGCCGGGCCTCGGTCCAGCGCGCGGCCCGATCGTGCTCGCCGCGGGCTTGCGCAATCGGCGCGAAATGCTCGACCACGCTGCACAGGAACCATGCAAGCCAGATCGATTCGCCGCGGCCTTCATGGCCGACCCGGTTCATGCCGTCGTTCCAGTCGCCGGTGCCCATCAGCGGCAGGCCGTGCACGCCGGTCTCCAGGCTGCGGTCGATGGCCAGCGCACCGTGCTCGAACACGGTGGCCGTGCGGCCGCTGTGCTGCGGCGCGTAGTAGGCGTCCTCGGCGCCCTCGGGAATCGCGGGGCCTTCGATGAACGGGGCCGCGTGGTCGAGCAGCGCCGCATCGCCGGTCACCTCGACGTAGTGCGCCGTCGCAAAGGGCAGCCACAGCAGGTCGTCCGAAAAATGCGTGCGCACGCCGGCGCCGCCAGGCATGTGCCACCAATGCTGCACGTCGCCTTCGGGAAACTGCCGCGCCGCATTGACCAGGATCTGCTCGCGCAGCCGCGATGGATCGGTGAGCGCGAAGGCCATCGCGTCCTGCAGCTGGTCGCGAAAGCCGAAGGCGCCCCCGGCCTGGTAGAAGCCGGCCTTCGACCAGAGGCGGCAGGCCAGCGTCTGGTAGATGAGCCAGCGGTTGACCATGGCGTCGAACAGCGGATCGGGCGTGCGCACCTGCAGGCGGCCCAGCAGCTCGTCCCAGAAGCCGCGCACCTGCGCCAGGGCTTCGGGCACGTCGCGCTGGCGCCAGCGGCGAGCGAGAGCGAGCGCCGCGTCGGCGTCGTCGGCGTGGCCCAGCACGAAGCTGAAGCTGGCGGTCTCGCCGGCCGCCACCACGAATTCGCCGCCGATGGCCGCGCAGGCATCGAGCCCGCTGCCGGCGCGCCGCGCCAGCGTGTCGGGCACTTCGACGATGCCGTGTCCGTCGAAGAACTCGTTGCGGTCGCAGGTCCACTGCGTGGCGCCCGGCAAACCCGCCAGCAGCAGGAAGGCCGTGCTGCCGCCGAAGCCCACGCTCGATTCGCGCTGCTGGCCGAACACTGCGGGCTGGTCTTCCGGTTTCCAGCAGTGGATGGTGCGCCGTTCGCCGCGCGCGGCGCCGAGTTGCCACTCGGCCATGCCGAGCGCGCGCAGGCGTCGCGGGTCGGAGCCCCGGTTGTGCACACGCACGTGCACCAGCTTGACGGCATCGCCGCGGTCCGCGAAGAAGGTGGTCTCGAGCGCCAGTTCCCGTTGCCGGCATTCGAAGACCGTGTAGCCCTGGCCATGCCGCACGCGGTGGCGCACCTCGTCCCCATCCCCCGCACCCTGGCCGGCCGGCGTGAGCGGCAGCAGGGCGCGCGAGGCGAGGTCTTGCAGCAGGTAGTGTTCGAAGGCCGGGTCCTGCACCGGGTCGTTCGACCATGGTGTGACCTGGTGCATGCGGCTGTTGCCGGCCCAGGTGAAGCCGGTACCCCATTCGGACACCTGGAAGCCGAATTGGGCGTTGGCGATCACGTTGATCCAGGGGCGTGGGGTGCGGTGGCCGGCATCGACCTCGAAGCGGAACTCGCCGCTTTCGGCATCGAAGCTTCCCGCGGGTGGCTCCGCGGAAGGTGCCGCCGTGAGCCGTGCCAACAAGGCGGCACGCGGGGACGCCGCCGGGGCCTCGGCGTCCGTGCTGGCGTCGACCCGTGCTTCGTGCAGCGCCGCCACCTGCATTTCGAGGGAGCGTCCGTCGGCGGTGAACACCACGCGTGCCAGCCTCGAGAGCGCGGCCCTCTCCGAGGACGCCACCTCGTGGTCGCGCAGCAGGTAGAAGCCCGCCGTGTCGTCGCGCGGAAAACTGTTCTGGGTCTGGTGCGCAACGCGCAGGCGCAGGGCCTCGATCTCGCGCTGCAGCGGCATCAGGTAGGAGTTCGGCTCGCTGTTGAGCACCACCAGGTCGCAGGCCACGCCGCCAAAGCCCCACCACGGCTGGGCGCGCAGCAGCGTGTTGACGAGCCCCATGCCGTTCATCGAATGGATCGCGACCAGCACGATGGGCTTGTCGCCCGAGATGCCGAAGCGCCAGATCTGCCGCAGATCGACGGGGCCGCGGTCCTTCATCACGCGCGGCGTGGTGTAGGTGAGGATGGTCGTCAGGTCTTGCAGCGCGAAGGTCTGCGCGGGCGCAATGCTCAGATCGCGCAGCCGCACCTGCGCCAGCGTGGCGGCCATGCGCGTGGCGCGCTCGACGTGCATCGGCTCCAGGTAGCGGTCGATGCTGGGCATCAGTGCCTCGATGCTTTCGTCGGCCGCGGTGGCGAAGCTCAGGCGCGCGGTGGCGCCCGGTGCGATCGACAGGCGCACGCGCAGGCATGCGATGGGATCGAGGCCGTTCACCGGCTTGCCGTCGGCGGCCAGCGGCTGCGGGTCGAGCGCGGGGTTCGCGAGCGAGCGGTTGCGGCCGATGAAGGCGCGCCGGTCGGTCATGCAGTCGATGGAAAGCACATGGGCATCGACCGAGGCGAGGAAGTGCGCGGCGGCCACCACCGGGTCGCCATGCAGCCGCGGCTTGCGCGTCAGCAGCAGCGCGCGCCATGCGGGTTCCCAGCGCGATTCGACGAACAGGTTGGCGAAGGCCGGATGCGCCTCGTCGGCCTTGGGATTCGACAGCACCGGCTCGAAGTAGGAGAAGAGTTCGAGCGTGCGGGTCTTCTTGCCGGCGTTGTGCAGCGTGATGTTGCGCAGCTCGGTGTCGTCTTCGGGGCTGATCAGCGCCGTGGTGCGCACCTGCAGGCCGTCGCCGGCCGCATCGAACTGCACCTGCTCGGCGAGGAAACGGGTGCGGTAGCTCCAGCCGGCGCCGGGTGCGGGCAGGGCGGTGAGCGAGACGAGTTCGTGCTGGTCTCCATCCTTTTCGATATTGCGCAGGTAGAAGAAAGTGCCGTGGCTGTCGCGCAGGGGGTCGTCGCGCCAGCGGGTCACGTTGAACGCGTGCCAGCGGCTGACGCCCGAGCCGTTGGCGCGCAGGGCCACCGTGTAGCGCCCATTCGACAGCAGGTGCGTGGGCTGGAAGCCGGGCCCCGTCGGGTCCACCGCGCGGGGCTGGAACAGCGGCGCCAGTTCGGTCTGGCTGGGCTCGGGCGGTGTGCGCGGGTCGGCGCTGCCGATGATCTGCCGCGGCGTGCGTTCGTGCAGCAGCGACTCGTGCGCCTGCACCAGCGCGGCACTGCCGAACCAGCGGCGCGGGGCTTCGGCGCGCAGCGCGTGGCACAACGCCACCAGCGACATGCCCTGGTGGTGCGCCATGAAGTTGCGCACCACGGTGAAGTCCTGGCCATTGGCCTGGCGCGAGGTGGTGAAATCCACTGCGTCGTGAAAGCCGAATTCGCCGCGCGCGCCGAGTGATTCGAGCAGTTCCAGGTTGACGACCGCCGCGGCCGGCGCAAGCACCGCGGCCATGGCGCTCGCATAGGGCGCCACCACGCGGTCGGTGGGAGGCGTGCGGCGCAGCGCGAGACGTGGCACGCCGAAGGGCGAGTACTGGTAGGCCAGCGAATGGTCCTGCGCGAAGTAGGCCGACTCCGAAATGCCCCACGGCAGGTCCAGCGAACGGCCGAAGGCCTGCTGCTCGGCGATGGCCGCGGTGTTGGCCACCTGCAGCAGGCTGTCGGCGGGCTCGGACATCACGAGCGCGGGCATCAGGTACTCGAACATCGAGCCGGACCACGACTTGAGGCCGGGCCGGGAACCCACCAGCAGGAACGGCCGGCCCAGGGCCATCCAGTGGCGCCGGGGCACGTCGCCCTTGGCAATGGCCAGAAAACTCAGCAAACGCGACTCGGAGGCCAGCAGGTCGTAGTAGCTCGCGTCGAGCACGTTCTCCTCGACGCGCAGGCCGATGTGGAACAGGTGCCGCTTGGGGTCGTAGAGGCCGCTGAAATCCATGCCCGCGTGCAGCGCATCACAGCGTTGCGCCAGCGCCTGCAGCGCGGGTTCCTCGTGGCTCTGGCAGCCTTGCGCGGCGAAGGCGCGGCAGGCCTGGGCCACGGCCACCAGGTGGCCCGCGAAGTTGCCGCTGTCCACGCTGGACACGTAGGCCGGCGGCAGCAGCTGCAGCGTCTGCGTGTGGTACCAGTTGAAGAGATGACCCTGGTGCTTCTGCATGCGGTCCACGGTGTCGAGCGTGGCCGTGATGCGCGCGAGCAGCGCCTCGGTGTCGAGCCAGCCGAACTCGCGCGCGCAGCACGTGGCCAGCAGGTACATGCCGATGTTGGTGGGCGAGGTGCGGTGGGCGATGATCGGCTGCGGCTCGAGCTGCAGGTTGTCGGGTGGCAGGTGGTTGTCTTGCGGGCCGACCACGTGCTCGAAGAAGCGCCAGGTGTCGTGCGCCAGTTTCTCCAGGTAGCCGCGTTGTTCGGCGCTCAACGGATCGGCCACCTGCGCGTCGACGCGGCTGCTCCACCAGGCCGCGAACGGCGCCAGCGCCCAGGCCGCGAACAGCAGCGGTCCGGCCACCGGATAGGCGCTCCAGCGCGCCGCCACCACGGCCAGTGCCAGGCAAAGCATGCTGCTGAGGGCCGCATTGCGCAGGAAGGGCGGCAGCTGCTGGCTGGACTGGGCCTGGGCCTGCGCCGTCGTGGTCCATTGGAGCAGGTGCCTGCGGCTGACCGTCAGCCGCCATGTCGCCAGGAACATCGCGTCGAGCAGCAGGCGCGTCTGCGCCGCCAGCTGCACGAACTGCCAGGCCGCGCCCGCCATGGCCCGCAGCAGCTCGACCGCGCCGACGTCGAAGAAGTGGCGCAGCTCGATGGCGCGGCGTGTCGGCACCAGCCCGGCCAGGGCGCCGAGCAGCGGTCCGAGCGTGAGCGCCGAGGCGACCGCGGCCAGCGCCCATCCGAGCGGCATGGCCTGCGTGAAGATCACGAGCACCAGCAGCGCGAAGGAGGCGGGCACCACCAGCGAGCGGCGCAGGTTGTCGCCCATCTTCCAGAGCCCGAGCGCGTCGATGCCGAAGTGCCTGGCGCGCCACAGCAGCGGCAACAGCTGCCAGTCGCCGCGCACCCAGCGGTGCACGCGCGATGCGGCCACGCCGGAGTGGTGCGGGTGGTCCTCGATCAGTACCACGTCGCTCACCATCGCGCAGCGCGCGACCGTGCCCTCGAGCAGGTCATGGCTCAGCACCGCGCCTTCGGGCAGGCGCCTGTCGAGCGCGGCATGCACTGCGCGCACGTTCAGCAGGCCCTTGCCGGTGAAGGAGCCGCTGCCGAACACGTCCTGGTAGATGTCGGACGCGCCGCTGCCGTAGGGGTCGAGCCCGCACTGCCCGGCAAACATCCAGTGGAAGAACGAGCGCTCGCTGCGCATCGGGAACGGCGTCACGATGCGCGGCTGGAGGATGCCGAAGCCCGCCGCCACGCGCCGGCTGTCCGCATCGATCTCGGGCGCATTGAGCGGGTGGGCGGCAATCGACACCAGGTCGCGCAGCGCGCCCGGCGGCAGGCCCGTGTCGCTGTCGAGGGTCAGCACATAGGGCGTTCGTCCCGGGGCCAGCTGCTGGCCCGGCGCGAGCGGCAGAAAGCCGCTGGCGTCGCCGGTTGCCAGCAGGCGCATCAGCATTTCGAGCTTGCCGCGCTTGCGCTCCCAGCCCATCCAGCGTTCTTCGGTACCGCTCCAGCTGCGCGGCCGGTGCAGCAGCAGGAAGCGCGAGGCCGCGCCGGCGGGCGCCGGATATTTCGCGTTGAGCGCGGCGACGCGCGCAATGGCATCGTCGAGCAGCGGTGCGTCTTCCGGCAGCGAGGCTTGGGGCGCGTCGGCCCAGTCGGTCAGCAGGGCGAACTGGGCGTACGCCTCGCGGTTGGCGAGCCAATGCAGTTCGAGCCGGTGGGCGAGCTGCGCAGTGTTCGCGGGCGAGCTCAGCAGCGTAGGAATGACGACCAGCGCGCGGTGCCGCTCGGGAATGCCGGTCGCGAAGTCGAGGCGCGGCAACGCCTGCACCCGCACCGATTCGGCCATGACGCGCTGCGCCAGGGCGATCAGCGCCTCCGAGAGCGGCCATGCGAGCAGCGCCATCGCTGCGACCGTGGTCCAGTCGCGGGGGGACGGCAGACCGTGCGCCACGGCCGCAAGCAGCCACACGGTGCCCAGGACGATGACGAGTACGTAGACAGGCAGGCGCCAGCCGCCGCGGCTGCGCAGCGGCCGGACCCTTGCCGGGCGGCCGGCACGGCCCGCCGCCGCGTCGGATTGCAGCGCGGCGATCAGCGCGCCGCGCCCCTGGCCGAACAGGTAGTAGCCGGCGGTGCTGTCGGCGCGATCGGTGTCGGCGCCTGCATCGTCGGCCGGCGCGGCGGCCGCGAGCCGCACCACGGCCTGCGCCACCTCCCGCTCGGACCGGCCGCTGTCGCGCGCGACCCGCTCCATCGCATGCGTGATCTGCTGGCGCGTGAGCTCGCTTTCGTCCGCAAAGCTCGGCAGCTCGCGCAGCACCCGCAGCGAACGGCTGACGGGTTCGATCAGGTCGCTCCACTCGACCTGGCCGACCATGCGCAGCGTGGTGATGATGTTGCCGACGGTGAGGTTGGCCGCAGCCTGCGCGTTCTGCGCCTCGCCGATCAGCGCCGGCCCGTTGGGGCAGTGCTGTTCGATCCAGCGCACCAGTGCCGGCATGTTCTCGCCATGCTCCACCGGCAGGCGCTGCCAGAGCTGCGTGAGGTAGGCGTCCTGCAGGTTGTGGCTTTGCAATGCGCGATACAGCGTGTCGAGGTCTTGTGTCGACAGATGCGGCGCCGCGTCCCAGACCGCGTGCGCTATTTCGCGCGCGACCTTGTTCTCCGCAATGCTCTCGGCCACGCGGCGCAGGTTTTCAAGCAGCACCACGCGCAGGGTGGTGGGCAGCGCCCAGAGCTCGCCGAGCGTGAGCTCGTCGATGTCCTGGTAGGCGTTGAGAAAGGCGGTGAACAGCGTCTCGTTGAGCACGCTGTCGGTATGGGCCACGTAGGCCCAAGCGATGCCGTAGACGCGCGGCAGGCCCGCGAGCGGCGGCGTGGCGAGCTTGGGCAGGCGCGCGTAGTAGCTGCGCGGCACGCCGTCGTGGATCTGCTGGAGTTGCGCTTCCACCAGATGGAAGTTGTCGAGCAGCCATTCGGCCGCGGGCGACACATAGCGCCCGCTCTGCGAGATCAGCGCGATGTAGTCGAAAGCGTTGCGCAGCGATTCGAGGTTCTCGTCCACGCGCGGGAAGAAGGGCGCTCCCTCGCGCGCGCGGCGGGGGTCGACTTCGACGATCTGGGCCCGGGCCAGGCTGTGGCCGTGCTGCTCGAAGCGCTGGGCTCCGAACAACTCGGCGCGGATCGGCAGCGCCACCGGATCGTGGGGCGCAAGGAGCAGCGTGCGCGCGTACGCGCTGAGATCTGCGAGCCGATCAACGACAAAGGCGGCGCTCATCGCGCCGCCTTTGTCTGGAATCCGAGGGGGGTGCTGCCTGTTTGCCCCCTCTCGGGGGGAATTGCAGCCCGGGTCGGTTCAGGGTCGGCCACCCTCAAGCGACGGCGAACAGCCCGATACCGAAAGCGACCGCAATGCAGGCCATCGTGACGATCCGGCCCGCAACGAGCGCGCGCATCCGCTGCATGTGGCTCCGCATCGAGAACCATCGCCCGTGGGCGCGTGCGCAATGGCGCATGTGGGAGGCCAGGGCTTCGAAATCGTTATTGACGAAATCGATCTGTGAATGGGTCAGTGACTGCGGGGTGGACATTGCAACGGGCTCCTGAATACGACTCGAGCTGCCGCGCGATTGCGAGAGATAGCGAGAAACTTTGAACGTCCTCGACCCTACTCTCTTAATTGACCTTACGGATTGCTATTGCGCGATTTCTTGCGTAGGAAAGGGCGCACAAAGCGCCCTTTCCCGGCTTTTTCGATCGATCCGGAGCCGCTCAGCCGGTGTTGCGCAAACCGGCAGCAACCCCATTGATCGAAATGTGGATGCCGCGCTGCAGCCGCTCGCCGCCTTCGCCCGCGCGGAAGCGGCGCATCAGCTCGACCTGCAGGTGGTGCAGCGGATCGATGTACGGAAAGCGGTGGCGCACCGAGCGCTGCATCTCGGCGTTGCCCTCGAGCCGTTGCTTGGCGCCGGTGATGAGGGTGAGCGCGTCGGAGGTGCGGTGCCACTCGGCGTCGATCATCGAAAACACCTTCTGGCGCAGCTTGCGGTCGGTCACGAGTTCGGCGTAGCGCGAAGCCAGCGCGAGGTCGCTCTTGGCGAGCACCATGTCCATGTTGGACAGCAGGGTGCGAAAGAACGGCCACTGCGCATACATGCGGCGCAGCAGCGCCACGCGTTCCTTTCGCGCGGCCGGCGTGCCGGCCGAGGCCAGGAACTGCTCTACGCCCGAACCGAAGCCGAACCAGCCGGGGATGGTGAGCCGGCATTGGCCCCAGCTGAAGCTCCATGGCACGGCGCGCAGGTCGTCGATCTTGTGGCTCGGGTTGCGCGAGGCGGGACGCGAGCCGATGTTGAGTTCGGCAATCTCGCGGATCGGGGTGGATCCGAAGAAATAGTCGCCGAAGCCGGGCGTTTCGTAGACCAGCTTGCGGTAGGCCGACATGCTCGCGGTCGACAGTTCCCCCGCCGCCGAAAGGAATGTGGCGGGAGCCGACTTGGCTTGCGGCAGCAGCGTGGCCTCGAGGGTGGCGGCCACCAGCGTCTCGAGGTTGCGCCGGCCGATCTCGCGGTTGGCGTATTTCGAACCGATCACCTCGCCCTGTTCGGTGAGGCGGATCTGGCCGCGCACCGTGCCGGGTGGCTGCGCGAGGATGGCCTGGTAGCTCGGGCCGCCGCCGCGCCCCACCGTGCCGCCGCGGCCATGGAACATCCGAAGCCGGATCGGATTGGCCTTTTTCTTGTTGAGCTCGTCGAACAGCGCGACCAGCGCGATGCCCGCGCGGTAGAGCTCCCAGTTGCTCGTGAAGATGCCGCCGTCCTTGTTGCTGTCGCTGTAGCCGAGCATCACGTCCTGCTCGGCGCCCGAGCGCTCGACGAGCGCCTGGATGTTCGGCAGCGCATAGAAGGCGCGCACGATGGGGGCGGCATTGCGCAGGTCTTCGATGGTTTCGAACAGCGGCACCACGATCAGGTCGCAGGTGGCCTTGCCGTCCATCGCGCCGCGCAGCAGGCCCACTTCCTTTTGCAGCAGCAGGGCCTCGAGCAGGTCGCTCACCGTCTCGGTGTGGCTGATGATGTAGTGGCGGATGGCTGCCGCACCGTAGCGCGCACGTGCGGTGCGTGCGGCCGCGAAGATCGCGAGCTCGCTCTTCGCCAGCGGCGAGTATTCGGCATCGGGCACGCGCAGCGGACGCGCGTCGTCGAGCAGCCTGAGCAGCAGCGTCTGTTTGGCCTCCTCGGCCAGCGAGGCGTAGGCGGGCTCGATGCGCGCGGTGGCCAGCAGCTCGGCGATCACGGCCTCGTGCTTGTCGGAGCTCTGGCGCAGATCGACCGTGGCCAGGTGGAAGCCGAACACCTCGACGGCGCGAATCAGCGGCCGCAGGCGGGGCGCCGCCAGCACGCTGCCGTGCTTCTCGGCGAGCGACTCTTCCACGGTATGCAGGTCGGCCAGGAATTCCTCGGCCCTGGCGTAGGGGTTTTGCGGCGGCACGGCGTGGCGCGCGGCTTCGCCGCCGGTGAGTTCGCGCAGCGTGGCGGCAAGGCGCGCATACACGCCGGTGAGTGCGCGGCGGTAGGGCTCGTCCTTGCGGTGTTCGCTGGTGTCGGGCGAGCGCTCGGCCAGCGCCTGCATCTCGACCGACACATCCACCAGCGTGGCGGACAGCGAGAGCTCGCCGCCGAGGTAGTGCACTTCGGTGAGGTAGTGGCGCAGCGCCAGCTCGGCCTGGCGGCGCAAGGCGTAATCGAGCGTTTCGGCCGTCACGTTGGGGTTGCCGTCGCGGTCGCCGCCGATCCACTGGCCCATGCGCAGGAAGGGCGCCACGGAAGGCACGGTGCCGCCCTGGGCCAGCGCCTTTTCGAGATCGGCGTAGACGCGCGGAATCTCGCGCAGGAACGTGGCTTCGTAGTAGCTCAGTGCGTTCTCGATCTCGTCGGCCACGGTGAGCTTGGAGAAGCGCAGGAGGCGCGTCTGCCAGATCTGCGTGACGCGGATGCGCATCTGCGTTTCGTTCTCGGCAAACTCGATCGGCGTGAGCGCGTCCTTGGCTGCGGCGTAGGCGCTCTGGCGCAGCTTGATCTCGTCGCGCGTGGTGAGCAACTGCGCAATGGCGCGCTCGGCGTCGAGGATGCTCTTGCGCTGCACTTCGGTCGGGTGCGCGGTCAGCACGGGTGACACATAGCTGCGCGCCAGCGAAGCCACCACCTCGTCGGGCTTGACGCCGGCCTTGCGGATGCGCGCGAGTGCGGTCTGCAGATCGCCGTCGGCGCTTTCGCCGGCGCGCTCGGCCTCGGTGCGCCGGCGGATCAGGTGCCGGTCTTCTGCCAGGTTGGCCAGGTGGCTGAAATAGGTGAAGGCGCGGATCACGCGCACCGTCTCGGCCGCGCTCAGGCCCTTGAGCAGGTTCTTGAGCGCGCGGTCGGCGGCGTGGTCCGCATCGCGGCGGAAAGCCACCGACAGCGTGCGGATCTTCTCGACCAGCGCATAACTTTCCTCGCCCTCCTGTTCGCGGATCACGTCGCCGAGGATGCGGCCCAGAAGCCGGATGTCGTCGATCAGCGGCTGGTCTTCGGCTTGCCGGCGCTTGGACGGCGCAGGAGTCTTGCTGGCTTTCATTTCGATGTTTTTCCTGGTCTAGAAAGGATGCGCCGCCTGCGTTGTTGCGGCGCAACATGCTAGCATTCCGGAGGTCTTCAACATGTACTTTTTGGGAGCGGTCTTGAGCAATATCGTGATCGCCACGCGCGAAAGCCGGCTGGCCCTGTGGCAGGCCGAACACGTGCAAGCGCTGCTGCAGGAACGAGGCCACGCGGTCAGCCTGCTGGGCATGACCACGCGGGGCGACCAGATCCTGGACAAGTCGCTCAGCAAGGTGGGCGGCAAGGGCCTCTTCGTGAAGGAACTCGAACTCGCCCTCGAGGAAGGCCGCGCCGACATCGCGGTGCATTCGCTCAAGGACGTGCCGATGGACTTGCCCGACGGTTTCGTGCTGGCCTGCGTGCTGGAGCGCGAAGATCCGCGCGATGCGCTGGTGTCGCCGCGCCATGCCTCGCTCGACGAACTGCCGCAGGGCGCCGTCGTCGGCACCTCCAGCCTGCGGCGCGTGGTGCTGCTGCGCGCCCTGCGGCCCGACCTGCGCATCGAGCCGCTGCGCGGCAACCTGGACACCCGCCTGCGCAAGCTCGACGAAGGCCAGTACGACGCCATCGTGCTCGCGGCGGCCGGGCTCAAGCGGCTGGGGCTCGAGCACCGCATCCGGGTCGCGTTCGATCCCGACACCATGCTGCCGGCCGCGGGGCAGGGCGCACTCGGCATCGAGGTGCGGGCCGACCGCACGGACCTGATCGCGCTGCTGGCCACGCTGTCGCATCCGCGCGATTGGCTGGCCACCGCCGCCGAGCGCGCGGTGAGCCGGTCGATGGGCGGCAGCTGTTCCATGCCGTTGGCAGCCCATGCACGCTGGCAAGCCGACGGTGCGCTGCGCATCGATGCGGCATGGGGCGACCCCGAGGGCAATGCCGCGCTGGTGCGGGTTCATGCGCAAGCCCCGGCCGCCGACTTTGCGCAGGCCGGCGCGCTCGGCGAACGCGCCGCCGCGTTGCTGCGCGACGCCGGCGCGCACTGAAGATTTCCGAAAGAAAGAACAACGATGGCTGCCAAGCCCGTCATCGTCACGCGGCCGGCGCGCGAGGCCGCGCAATGGGCGGACGAATTCCGAGCCGCCGGGCTGGATGCCGCGGTGCTGCCGCTGATCGTCATCGAGCCCGCCGCCGACGCGCAACCGCTGCGCGCGGCCTGGCGGCGGCTCCCTGACTATGCGGCGCTGATGTTCGTGAGCGCCACCGCGGTCGAGCACTTCTTCCTTCATGCGGAAAAAGGACAACGCGCGATCGGCCCGCGCTTCTGGGCCACGGGGCCCGGCACGGCGCGCGCGCTCCTGCGCGCCGGCGTGCCGGAGGACGCCATCGACGCCCCCGCTTCCGACGCCGACCGCTTCGATTCCGAGGCCCTGTGGGAGCGCGTGAGGGGACAGGTCGCCCGGGGCGTGCGCGTGCTGATCGTGCGTGGCGGCGATGCGGCCGGCCACCCGAGCGGACGCGACTGGCTCGCCAACGAGATCGATGCCGCGCAGGGTCTGCGCGACACCGTGGTCGCCTATCGGCGCCTGGCGCCATCTTTCGACGGCACGGCGCGTGCGCTGGCACTCGACGGCGCTGCGGGGCGCGCGATCTGGCTGTTCAGCAGCTCGGAGGCGATTGCCAACCTGCGCGATGCGATGCCTGGCACCGACTGGCATGCGGCCAGCGCGGTGGCAACCCATCCTCGCATCGGCGAAGCCGCGCGGGCCGCGGGATTCGGTTCGGTGCGCGTGTGCTCGCCTCTGCGAGAAGCCTTGGTCGCGTCGATAGAATCCCTCACATGAGTGCCGCGTCCCCGTCCGACGACTTCTCCCCTCCATCTGCCGCCGCGCCGGTGCCCGCCACGCTGGCGAGCGCGCAGCAGTCGCCCGAGTCGCAGGCCGCCGCCGCAACGATGCTCTCGCGCATCGGCTTCGGCCTGCTGGCCATCGTGGCCCTGGCGGCCCTGGTGATGGCCATTTCGCTTTGGCAGAAGGTCAGCGGCATGCAGGAGCAGTTGGCGCGCCAGAGTGCCGATGCGCTGGCCCAATCGCTCGAGGCGCGCACGCTCGCCCGGCAGGCCATGGATACGGTGCGGGATACCGCGGCCCGCGCTGCCCTGACCGAAACCCGCGTCGCCGAAGTCGCGCTTCAGCGGTCGCAGCTTGAAGAGCTGATGCAAAGCCTCTCGCGCTCGCGCGACGAGAACCTGGTGGTCGACATCGAATCGGCCGTGCGCCTGGCCCTGCAGCAGACGCAGGTCACGGGCAGCGTGGAGCCCTTGCTGGCAGCCCTCAAATCCGGCGACCTGCGCATCGCCCGCGCCGCGCAGCCCAGGCTGGCGCCACTGCAGCGCGCCATGCAGCGCGACGCCGACCGCCTGCGCAGCAGTGCGAGCGCCGACAGCGGAGAGGCGCTGCAAAAGCTCGACGAGCTGATGCGCAGCGTGGACGACCTGCCGCCGCTCAATGCCGTGGCCACGCGTGGCTCGGGGCTCAACGCATGGCAGCCCGAACCCATTCCGGCCGACGCGGCCTGGTGGGAGAGGGTGCTGCTGACGGTGCGCGCCGAAGCGCGATCGCTGGTGCGGGTCGGGCGCATCGAGCGTCCCGAGGCGGTGCTGCTGGCGCCCGACCAGACCTATTTCCTGCGCGAGAACCTCAAGCTCAAGCTGCTCAATGCGCGGCTCTCGCTGCTGTCGCGGCAGATGGACGCCGCGCGCAGCGAACTCGCAACGGTTGCCGCATCGCTGAACCGCTATTTCGATCCCGCATCGCGGCGCACGCAGGCCGCCGCCACGCTGTTGCAGCAACTGCAGGCGCTGGTGAAAACCTCCGAAGCTCCGCGCATCGACGACACCCTGTCCGCGCTGGCCACTGCGGCGGCGGGGCGTTGACATGCGGGCGGCTCTCTGGCTTCTCGCGCTGTTCGCCGTTGCGGCGGCGGTGGCGCTGTTCGCGGGCAACAACCAGGGCACGATCACCGTGTTCTGGCCGCCCTGGCGCGTCGATCTGTCGCTGAACCTGGTGCTGGTCATCCTGCTGGCCGCGTTCGTGCTGCTCCATCTTGCGTTGCGTGGCCTGGCGGCGTTGTTCTCGCTTCCGACCCAGGCGCGCCAATGGCGGCTGCAGCAAAAGGAACGCATGCTGCATTCGGCCTTGCTCGACGCCATGGTGCAGTTGCTGTCGGGGCGCTTCTCGCGTGCGCGCAAGGCCGCGCAAGCTGCGCTGGTGCAGGAGAAAACGCTGGCCGCGCTCGACGCGAGCCTGCCGCAGGCCCAGCAGGTTCGCGTACTGTCGCACCTGCTGGCCGCCGAGAGCGCGCAGGCCCTGCAGGACCGGCCCGCGCGCGATGCGCACCTGCAGCAGGCGCTCAACGAAAGCGCCGACCGCAACATGCTGGCCAGTCCCGAAACGCGCGAGGGCGTGCAACTGCGTGCAGCCCGCTGGGCGCTCGAAGACCACGATCCTGCGGGGGCCCTGATCCGGCTCGGGGAGCTTCCTCAAGGCGTGCAGCGGCGAACACTCGCGCTGCGCATCCGCCTGAAGGCGGCCCGCCAGGACGGACGCACGCTCGAAGCGCTGGAGACAGCGCGCCTGCTCGCCAAGCACCGGGCGTTTTCCGATGCCGCGGCGCAGAGCATCGTGCGCGGCCTGGCCACCGAACTGCTGTCCGGGGCGCATGACCCGGCGCAGCTGCTTCGCGCCTGGTCCGAGCTCGACTCCGCCGAGCGCGAAATGCCCGAGGTCGCGATTCACGCCGCCCAACGCATGGTGGCGCTGCGCGGCGACCTGTCACTGGCGCGCGGCTGGCTGCTGCCGGCCTGGGAGCGCATGGTGTCGCAGCCCCGGGGCCTGGGCGATACGCTGCGCGTCAAGATGGCCCGCGCGCTCGAGGCGGGGCTCGATTCGGTGGATGCCGATTGGCTGGCCCGCATCGAAACGGCGCAACGCAACAACCCGCGCGACCCGAACCTGCAGTACCTCGCGGGCATGGCCTGCATGAAGCGCCAGCTCTGGGGCAAGGCTCAGCAGCTGCTGATGCAGGCCGGCCTGGGCCTGCAGGACACGGAGCTCTACCGGCGTGCCTGGCTCGCGCTGGCCGAACTGGCCGAAACCCGCGGCGACGCCGAGCAGGCAGCCGAGGCGTGGAAGCGCGCGGCGCAGACCGAGAAGGTCTGAGCGGCATCGGCCGGGCGGCATTGCGGCAGGCGTCTACCGCTTCTCTGCAGTCCCAATAAAAAACGGCGCCGATGTAGCGCCGTTCTTCATTGTTCCCGGGCCTGGGCCCGAGTTTCTTCAGTTCACGCCTTGCGCGTCGGACGGCGCCTTTTCGAAAGGCAGCGTCATCGCACCGAGTTCGCGGCGGGTTTCAACCAGCACCAGCGGACCGTCGTCGAGCACGATCGCGGGCGGGCGTTCGCGCGGCACGTGCACCGGCTTCGGCTCGGCCGCGATCGCTGCGCGGGCTTGCGCAATGCGCTCGGCATCCGAGTTCACCCATTGCAGGCCCGAGTTCTCGGCGATTTGCGCGAGTTCGCTCAGAGGCAGCTCGAAGTGCTGCACCTTCGGCAGTGCACGGCCGTCGGCCGCGGCCGCGGGCTTGCTGCTGCTCTCGGCGGCGACAGGTGCCACCGCGACTGCAGCGACCGTGGCGGCGGGCGTTGCGGGGGCTGCTGCGGCAGGACGATCGAAGTAGCTCCGCGGTGCCGGTTCGCGTGCTTCTTCTTCGGGCACTGCGGCGCGTTCGGCCGTTGCCAGCGGCTGCTGCCGTGCCGGTGTTTCGCTGGCCTCGGCATTGTCGGCCGATGCGCCGGCCACGCTGGCTTCGCCGTCGTCGCGCGGACCGCGCTCGCGGCGGTCGCGGCCGTAGCGGTCGCGCGAACGGCCGCGGCGCTCTTCGCCTTCGCGGCGCGGTGCCTGCTGCTCGCCGGTGCCGGTCTCGCCTTCGTTGGCCGGCGCCATCTCGGCCGACTCGGTGATGCGGATGTCCGCCTCGTCGAGGTTTGCCGGTGCTTCGCCGTTGCTGAAACGCGGCTGGCCTTCGCTGCGGCGCTCGCGGCGGCCGTCGTTGCGGTCGCCTCGCGGAGCGCGTTCTTCACGGCCACCGCGCGGTGCGCGTTCGGCTTGCGCGCCGTCCTGCGCGGCAACGTTGTCGCCGCCGGATGCTTCACGCGGAGCATCGGTGCCATTGCGCGGTTCGCTGCGCTCACCGCGCTCAGCCCGCTCGCCACGTTCACCGCGTTCCCGGCGTTCGCCGCGGGCGCGGGGCGCGCGCTCCGCCGGCGCATTGCCCTCATCGCCGGCCGGTGCACCCGATACCAGTTGCTGCGCTTCGAGGCTGCCGTCGATCAGCTCGGCCGGTGCCGGCCGTGCCTCACGGCCTTCGCCTTCGCGGCGCTCGCCACGGCCACCGCGGCGCTGTTCGCCTTCGCGCGGGCCGCGTGCTTCACGGGGTTCGCGAGGTTCGCGGACCTCGCGCGGCTCGCGTTGTTCACGCTGCTCGCGCGGCTGGGCGGCTTCGCTGCGGATCTCGCTGCTGCGTCCTTCACGGCGTTCGCCACCGCGGCCGCCGCGGCGTTCGCCGTCGCGGCCACCGGAGCGGCTGCCGTTTTCACCGCGGCCTTCGCCGCCGCGGCCACCGCGGCGCTGCTCGCCATCGCGGGCGCCGCGCGCTTCGCCGTCGCGGCCCGGGCGGCCGCCATCACGGCGCGCGGGCTTCGGAGGCTCGATCGGAATCACGGCCGGCGCGGGAGCCGGTGCCGGCGTGCCGCCGAACCAGCTCTTGATGCGGGCGAAGAAGCCGGTCTCGGCCGGTGCCGGTGCGCTCGCGACAGGCGGCGCAACCGGTGCCGGAGCAACGGCCGCAGGCGCGCGCACCGCTTCGGGCTTGGGCGGCACCACGGGCGCGGGCGCATCGGGCAGCACGCCCTTGATGACCGGCGTCTGCTTGTTGGTGGGCTCCTGCGAGCGGCGCGTGACCGAGGTGGGGTCCTCGATCTCGTCGGCCATCTTGTAGCTGGCTTCGATATGGTCGAGGCGCGGATCGTCGTGCTTCAGGCGTTCGAGCTTGTAGTTCGGCGTTTCGAGCGTCTTGTTGGGCACCATCAGCACGGTGACGCGCTGCTTGAGTTCGATCTTGGCGATCTCGGGGCGCTTTTCGTTCAGCAGGAACGAGGCCACTTCGACCGGCACCTGGACGTGCACGGCGGCCGTGTTGTCCTTCAGGCACTCTTCCTGAATGATGCGCAGGATCTGCAGCGCGCTCGATTCGGTGTCGCGGATGTGGCCCGAGCCGCCGCAGCGCGGGCAGGGGATCGACGAGCCTTCGCTGAGCGCCGGCTTCAGGCGCTGGCGGCTCATTTCCATCAGGCCGAACTTGCTGATCGAGCCGAACTGCACGCGGGCGCGGTCTTGCCGCAGCGCGTCGCGCAGGCGGCTTTCGACTTCGCGGCGGTTCTTCGACTCGTCCATGTCGATGAAGTCGATGACGATCAGGCCGCCCAGGTCGCGCAGGCGCATCTGGCGGGCCACTTCGTCGGCGGCTTCGAGGTTGGTGCGCGTGGCGGTTTCCTCGATGTCGCCGCCCTTGATGGCGCGGGCCGAGTTCACGTCGACCGAGACCAGCGCCTCGGTGTGGTCGATCACGATGGCGCCGCCCGAGGGCAGCTGCACGGTGCGGGCGTAGGCCGATTCGATCTGGTGCTCGATCTGGAAGCGGCTGAACAGCGCGGCGTCGTCGCGGTAGCGCTTCACGCGGGCGGCATGCTCTGGCATGACGTGCGCCATGAACTGCTGCGCCTGCTCGTAGATGTCGTCGGTGTCGATCAGGATGTCGCCGATGTCGTGATTGAAGTAATCACGGATCGCGCGGATGACGAGAGACGATTCCTGGTAGATCAGGAAGGCGCCCTTGCCGCCCTTGGCCGCGCCGTCGATGGCCGTCCAGAGCTTGAGCAGGTAGTTCAGGTCCCACTGGAGTTCGGGCGCCGAGCGGCCGATGCCGGCGGTGCGCGCGATGATGCTCATGCCCTTCGGGTACTCGAGCTGGTCCATCGCCTCCTTGAGTTCGGCGCGGTCGTCGCCCTCGATGCGCCGGCTCACGCCGCCGCCGCGCGGATTGTTGGGCATCAGCACCACATAGCGGCCGGCCAGCGAGATGAAGGTGGTGAGGGCCGCGCCCTTGTTGCCGCGTTCTTCCTTCTCGACCTGGACGACCAGTTCCTGGCCTTCCTTGATGACGTCCTGGATGCGCGCCTGGTTGGCGGAAACGCCTTCGGCGAAGTATTGCTTGGAGATTTCCTTGAACGGCAGGAAGCCGTGGCGGTCTTCGCCGTAGTCGACGAAACAGGCTTCGAGCGAGGGCTCGACGCGCGTCACGACGGCTTTGTAGATGTTGCCCTTGCGCTGTTCGCGCCCTTCGATCTCGATTTCGTAGTCGAGGAGCTTTTGCCCGTCGACGATGGCCAGGCGGCGTTCTTCGGCCTGCGTGGCATTGATCAGCATCCGCTTCATGATGCGTTGTCCTTATATGTATCGTTCTACAGGCCCATGACGGGCCAACGATGCACGGACGACGCCCGCGAAACGAGGGGAATTGCCGCTTGGCCCCGGATGCTGCCACTGCCGCGCCAGGCGCGAGCAGGCTTCTCGAGCGTCAGCTCAAGAAGACAGCCGGGGTGGGGGCGCGTGGATGGGCGCGAGCCAGATTCGGTGTTGAGCAGCTATCTTATTGATAGCTGGTTGCGCAATGGTGGCGCGCGGTGTGGATGATTCAATGCCTGAGGCCGCTGGCAGAAGCCAGGTGGGCCAGCGCAGGCACATTTGAATCAGCAGCATCAACACAAGGGACTCGCTTCGATCCGCCGGCAGCTTGGAAGCTGCAGGCTGGGTATTCCGTATCGGTGTTTCGTGGGTGTCGGCTTGACTTGGGCGCCACGCCTGCCACTTTGCGCAATTGCGCGGGGTTTGCAGGCTCGGCGCCAAAGCGGCATCGACCTCACAGCGTTGTCCTGGGTGTTTGACTGCAGTGATCTAAACTTCTGTCTAATCAAGCACTTACACGACCGCGCTGGTGAAAAACATTATAGGTGCGAAGCAAAGCCCTGCGGCAGCTCCAAATCCCGCAGTCCAAAAAGCCGCGGCCGATGCCGGAGCGCCGCATGCGGCCATCAAGTTCATCACTGTCGATGCGGAATCCGCGGGCCAGCGGCTCGACAACTTCCTGTTTCGCCATCTGAAGGGCGTCCCCAAGACGCATGTCTACCGGATCATCCGGTCGGGCGAGGTGCGCATCAACAAGGGGCGGGCGCAGGCCGAGACCCGCATCGAGGCCGGCGACGTGGTGCGGCTGCCGCCGGTACGGATATCGCCGCGCGCGGAAGAGGGGGCCACGCCGCCCGCGCCGGCGCGTGAATTCCCGGTGCTGCTGGAGGACGACGCGGTGCTTGCCATCGACAAGCCGGCCGGCGTGGCGGTGCATGGCGGCAGCGGCGTGAGCTTTGGCGTGATCGAGCAGCTGCGAACGGCGCGCCCGGGCGCCAAGTTCCTGGAGCTGGTGCACCGGCTCGACCGCGAGACCTCGGGCATCCTGCTGGTGGCCAAGAAGCGCAGCGCGCTCGTGGCGCTGCAAGACCAGTTCCGCGAGCGCGAGACCGGCAAGACCTATCTCGCGCTGGTCGAGGGCGCCTGGCCCGCCAACAAGAAGGTGCTCGATGCGCCGCTTGCCAAGTACCTGCTGCCGGGCGACGGCGCGGGCGCCGGCGAGCGCCGCGTGCGGGTGGTCGCCAAGGACCATCCCGACGCCATGCGGGCCGTGACGCTGGTGCGCGTGCTGGCGCGGCTCACGCTCCCCGGCGACGCCACGCCGCTGTCGCTGCTGGCGGTCACCATCAAGACCGGACGCACCCATCAGATCCGCGTGCACCTTGCATCGGCCGGCCACGCCATCGCGGGCGACGACAAGTACGGCGACTTCGATCGCCAGCGCGTGTTGCAAAAACTCGGCCTCAGGCGCATGTTTCTGCATGCCTGGCGATTGCAGTTCAACCACCCCGCCACGGGTGAGCGCGTGGCGCTGCAAGCCGGCCTGCCGCCCGAACTGCACGCATTGATGCCACCCCAGGCGATCGAAGCGCTCGCCCAACATCCCACTCCCACGGCCAATGACTGATTCCTCCAGACCCCTGCGCTTCGACCTGATCGCCTTCGATTGGGACGGCACCCTCTACGACTCCACGCGGCTCATCGTGCGCTGCATTCAGGCGGCCGTGATCGACGTCGGCGGCGCCAAGCCGAGCGAGAACGACGCCGCATGGGTGATCGGCCTGGGCCTGGCCGAGGCCCTGGCGCGCGCCGCGCCCGATGTGCCGAAGGAAAAATACGCCGAGCTCGGCGCGCGCTACCGCCATCACTACCTGCAGCACCAGGACGACCTCGTGCTGTTCGACGGCGTGCTGCAGATGATCGACGCCCTGCGCGCGCGCGGCCACAAGCTCGCCGTGGCCACGGGCAAGTCGCGCCGCGGATTGAACGAGGCGCTGAAGTCGGTCGCGCTGCGCGACCGCTTCGACGCCTCGCGCACCGCCGACGAAACCTTCGGCAAGCCGCACCCGCGCATGCTGCTGGAGCTCATGGAGGAGCTCGAGGTTGCGCCCGAACGCACCCTGATGATCGGCGACACCACGCACGACCTGCAGCTGGCGCTCAATGCCGGCTGCGCGAGCGTGGGCGTGAGCTATGGCGCGCACGAGCCCGAGAGCTTCGACGAGCTGAAGCCGCTGTTCGTCGCCCACACGGTGGCCAGCCTGGAGACATGGCTTCTGGACAACGCCTGAAAATCGCGCCATGAGCGATGAACAGTGCATTCCCCTGTGCAATGCGGCGGACCTGGTCGAAGGCAGCCAGGCCGTCCCTTTCGATGTGGTCTACGGCGGAGAAACCTGCCGGGCCTTTGCGGTGCGCTTCGAAGGGCAGCCGCATGCCTACCTCAATCGATGCAGCCACGTGGCGATGGAGCTGGATTTCCAGCCCGACCGCTTCTTCGACGACAGCGGCCAATGGCTTCTCTGCGCCACCCACGGCGCGGTCTACCGGCCGGACACCGGCGAATGCGCCGGCGGCCCGTGCCGCGGCGGGCTCGTGAAGATCGCCCTCAGCGAACGTGACGGCGTGGTGCACTGGCATACTGCCTGGAACCTCCATCCCCTGATTTTTTGACAATGACCGACCCGAACCGCACGGAACCCGAAGGTTTTGATCCTTTTGAGCCGGCCACTCCCATTGCGTCCTCGCAGGGCGCGCCGAGAAACATGGCCAAAGATCCCACGCAGCGTCCCGGATGGGAGCGCGCAACGCTCGAGAAGCTCGCCTTTGCTTCGCTGAACGAGCAGAAGGCGGCGCGCCGCTGGAAGACCTTCACGCGTCTTTCGTGGCTCGCCTTCTTCATCTTCCTGGTCTGGCTTGCGATGTCGCGCAGTGCGCCGAGCGCGGCCAAGACCACGGCCCACACGGCGGTGGTCGAAATCAAGGGCGAGATCGCCAATGGCGGCGACGCCAGTGCGGAATTCGTGGTGGCGGCCATGAAGACCGCGTTCGAGGACGAGGGTGCCAAGGGCATCGTGCTGCTCATCAATTCGCCCGGCGGAAGCCCCGTGCAGGCGGGCATCATCAGCGACGAGATCAAGCGCCTGAAGGCCAAGCACAAGAAGCCGATCTACGCGGTGGTCGAGGAAACCTGCGCCTCGGCCGCGTACTACATTGCCGCCGCCACCGACAAGATCTTCGTCGACAAGGCCAGCATCGTCGGCAGCATCGGGGTGCTGATGGACGGCTTCGGCTTTACCGGCGTGATGGAAAAGGTCGGCGTCGAGCGCCGGCTGCTGACGGCCGGCGAGAACAAGGGCTTCCTCGATCCGTTCAGCCCGATGAGCGACGCGCAGCGCGCGCATGCCCAGGCCATGCTGAACCAGATCCACACGCAGTTCATCAACGTGGTGAAGAGCGGGCGCGGCGACCGGCTCAAGCTCGACACCCCGGGGCTTTTCAGCGGGCTTTTCTGGAGCGGCGAGCAGGCGGTTGAATTCGGCCTGGCCGACCAGCTGGGCAATGTCGACTACGTGGCGCGCGAAGTCATCAAGGCCGAAGAGGTCACCGACTACACCCGGCGCGACAACGTGGCCGAGAAGCTTGCGAAGAAATTCGGCGCCGCGATGGGCAATGCCACCGTGCGCTCGCTGCAGTCCGCCACGCCGGCGCTGCGCTGAGGCCGGCGGCAGGGCGGCGCGTCAGGCCCGGTTGCCGTCGTCGCCCGTGAAGCGGGCCGAGGCCGCCAGCGCCGCGGCGAAGGCCACGACCACATAGAGCGCGGCCGTCAGCGAACTGGCCCGCGCCAGCAGGCCGATCACCGCCGGGCCGGCCATGAACCCCAGGTAGGCCACGGCCGAGACGGCCGCAATGCCGGTTGCGGGTTCGACGCCGGGCACGCGGGCCGCTGCGCCGAACAGGATCGGCACCACGTTCGCGAACCCGATGCCGACGCCGGCAAAGCCGATCAGCGCGAGCCAGGGCAGCTCGGTCAGCAGCACCAGCGTCATGGCCGCCGCCGCAAGAATGCCGCTGCCGCGCAGCAGCGCAGCCGGCGAGAAGCGCGCGCGCAGGGTGTCGCCACCGAAACGCGCGGCCGCCATGGCCGCGGAGAAGCTCGCGTAGGCGAGCGCGGCCTGCTCTTGCGGGCTGCCGAGTTCCTGCTGCATGTAGAGCACGCTCCAGTCGTAGATGGCGCCCTCGGCAATCAGGCCCAGCGCGGCGAGCACGCCAAGCACTGCCAGCATGCCGCGGGGCAGCCGGAACCGATGGTCCGCCGGGGCCGCATCGCTTGCGATGGGCGGCCTGGGCAGCATGTGCATCGAGGAGAAGGCGACGACCAGCACCATCGCCGCCGCAACCCACAGCAGATGCGCCTGCGCCCCGAGGCCGGCTGCCAGCGCTGCGCTGCCGCTCGCCGCCCCGGCCATGCCGCCCAGGCTGAACATGCCGTGCATGCCGCTCATCAGGGGCTTGCCGCCGTGCAGCTCGAGCTGCGCCGCCTCGGTGTTGATGGCCACGTCGAACACGCTGGTCACAAGGCCGAATGCCGCCAGCAATGCCAGCAGGAAAAGGTAGCCCGGCATCGCGATCAAGCCGGCAAGCAGCAAGGCGTAGACGCAGCCGCAGAGCGCGGCCATGCGCCGGGGGCCGTGGCGGCCGATCCAGCGACCGGCGCGGGTCAGCCCGAACATCGCGCCAGCGCCGGCCGCGAGCAGGGCCAGCCCGAGCTGGGCTTCGTCGATGCCGTAGTGCGCCTTGACCGTCGGAACATGGACGCCCCAGGTCGCAAAGATGAAACCGGACGAAAAGAACTGCGCGCGCGAGGCCCAGCGCGTGCCGGCGGTCACCACCATCGTCAGCGCCCGATCGCGAACACGGCAGGCAGGCGTTCGTCCGAAGTCCCCTGCGGCGCCTTGGCGCGCCAGGATTTCACGGTTTCGCTGCGCACATGGGCGCTGGCGAGCGTGAGGCCGCGTGCCACCGCGAGCCGGGTGTTGTGCTGCAGCGTTTGCACCAGCGCCTGAAGCAGCGCGGCGTTGCGGTAGGGCGTTTCGATGAACAGCTGCGTCTGGCCCGTCTTGAGCGCCAGCGCCTCGAGTTCCCGGATGCGCACCTGGCGCTCGCCGGCATCCTGCGGCAGGTAGCCGACGAAGGCGAAGTTCTGGCCGTTGAGGCCGCTCGCCGCCAGTGCCAGCAGCAGGGATACGGGGCCGGTGAGCGGCACCACGGCAATGCCAAGGTCATGCGCGGCGCGCGCCACCGAGGAGCCGGGATCGGCCACCGCCGGCATGCCCGCTTCGCTCAGCAGGCCGATGTCGCGGCCTTCCAGCGCAGCGGCCAGAAGAGGGCGAGCGTCGAACTGGCCTGCGTGATCGCCCTTCTTGTGCACCTCGCGCGGCAGTTCCCGGATGTCCTGCGCCTGCAGCGGCGCAGCCAGCGGAACGATCGCGTCGATCCGCTTCAGATAGGCGCGGGCCGACTTGGCGTTCTCGCAGATCCAGTGGGTGATTCCGGCGGCGGCCTGGAGCGTGCCCAGAGGCAGGGCATCCTGCAGCGGCGCCTGGGTGTCGCAGCCGAAGTCGAGTGGCGCGGGAACGAGGTAGAGCTTGCCGTAGGTCACAGAAGTTCGACCCCCGCGGCGCGCAGCATCCGGCAGGTGCGGATCAAGGGGAGGCCGACGAGGGCCGTCGGGTCGTCGCTGTCGATCGCGTTCAGCAATGCGATCCCGAGGCCTTCGCTTTTGGCGCTGCCCGCGCAGTCATAGGGCTGCTCGGCCTGCAGGTACTGCTCGATGGCTGCGTCGCTGAGTTCGCGGAACACCACCCGGACCGGCGCCAGGTCGCGCTGGACGAAGCCGGTGGCCTGGCAGACAACGGCCACCGCGGTCTGAAACACCAGTGTCTGGCCGCGCATCCTGCGCAATTGGGCCGTGGCGCGCGCGTGGTCGCCGGGCTTGCCGAGCGCCTCGCCGGCAAGGTCGGCCACCTGGTCCGAGCCGATGACCACGGCCTCGGGAAAGCGGGCAGCAACGGCGCGGGCCTTTTCGAGCGCCAGCCGCTCGGCCAGCTCGCGCGGCGTTTCGCCGTCCAGCGCCGTTTCGTCGACATCAGGGGGCTGTACATCGAAGGGCAGATGCAGTCGGTTCAGCAGTTCGCGGCGGTAGCGCGAGGTCGAGGCGAGGATCAAGGGGCGTTGCATGGGCCAGATTGTGCGGGAGCTGCGCAAAACCCTCAGGCATGCATCCGGGGCGGTGAAGCGGCGGGCACGCTAGACTGGCGCGGATGAAGAGAGAATTTGCCCCCCAACGGCTCGACGTGGCCGGTTTTGCCGCCGCTGCCGCCACCCTGGACGCCACCGACCCGGTTCCCAACTATGTGCGCCTTGCCGCCGAACTGGCGGCCCCGGCGCCCGATGCCGTGGTCCGCTGGGCGGCGACGGGCGAAGAGCGCCCGGGCGCCGACGGCAAGGCCGTGCCCTGGCTGCATCTGGAAGCCGAAGCGACCGTGCCGCTGACCTGCCAGCGCTGCCTGACGCCAGTCGAGACGCCGCTGGTGGTGGACCGCTGGTTCCGCTTCGTCGGCGACGAGGCGACGGCGGAGGCCGAAGACGAGGAATCCGAGGAGGACCTGCTCGTCGTGAGCCGGGATTTCGACCTGCCAGCCCTGATCGAGGACGAGCTCCTGATGGAGATTCCCGTCATGCCCGTGCACGAGGTCTGCCCGGTACCGGTCCGGCTCTCGTCCAGCGACGAAGACTTCCAGGCGGCCGAAGAAGCCAAGCCGAACCCCTTCGCGGTGCTCGGGGCGTTGCGTTCGCGCAAGCCGGAAGTGGGCAAGTAGCCCTTTTCCGCCGCCTGGGCTATAATCATGGGCTTCGCGCGCGCCGCCGTGAGCAGCAAGACAGACAAGGGCATTCCATGCATGCTCCTGAATTGCCACCGCAAGAGAGCGCATCCAATCACTCACCTAACAGTCCAGGAGCCATCATGGCCGTCCAGCAAAACAAGAAGTCGCCTTCCAAGCGCGGCATGCACCGTTCCCACAATGCGCTGGTCGTGCCCGGCATTGCCGTTGAGCCGACCACCGGCGAAACGCACCTGCGCCACCACATCAGCCCGAACGGTTTCTACCGTGGCCGCCAGGTGCTCAAGAACAAGTCCGAAGCCTGATCTCGCATCCCAAGGCCGAGGCCCGAAGCTACTTTTGCCGTAGCGTCGGGCCTTTGTTTTGATGGCTACGCCTTCCTCCCCCGAATTCACCGCTGCGCCTTCCGCAATCACGCTCGCCGTGGATTGCATGGGAGGCGACCATGGGCCGCGCGTCACGCTTGCGGCCTGCCGCGCGTTTCTCGAGCGGCACAGCGAAGCCTCGTTGTTGCTGGTCGGTGCGCCGGCTGCATTGGCGGGGTTCGCCGCGCATCCGCGTGCCCGCATCGTCGCTGCCAGCGAAGTGGTGGGCATGGACGATCCGGTGGAAATTGCCCTGCGCAAGAAGAAAGACTCTTCGATGCGTGTCGCGATCCAGCAGGTCAAGGATGGCGCCGCCCAGGCGGCCATTTCCGCCGGCAATACGGGCGCCCTGATGGCCATTGCCCGCTATCTGCTCAAGACGCTCGACGGCATCGACCGTCCCGCCATCGCGCCCCAGCTTCCCAATGCCAAGGGCGGCGCCACCACGGTGCTCGACCTTGGGGCCAACGTCGACTGCGATGCGGAAGACCTGCTCCAGTTCGCCGTGCTCGGCTCCGCGCTCGTTTCTGCCCTGACAGGTAACGAAGCGCCTTCGGTCGGCCTGCTCAATATTGGTGAAGAAGCCATCAAGGGCAGCGAAACGATCAAAAAGGCAAGCCAACTGCTGCGTACGGCCGCCAACTCCAAGGATCTGAACTTCTACGGCAACGTGGAAGGTAACGACATTTTCAAGGGCACGACAGATATCGTCGTCTGTGACGGTTTCGTCGGAAACGTCGCGTTGAAGGCCAGCGAAGGCGTGGCCTCGATGATCGGCGAGTTCATCCGGGTCGAATTCTCGCGAAACATTTTCACGAAAGCGGCGGCAATTGTTGCTTATCCGGTTCTAAAAGCGTTTAAAAGCCGTCTGGACCATCGTCGGTACAACGGTGCGGCGTTGCTGGGCCTGCGCGGCCTGGTTTTCAAGAGCCATGGTTCGGCCGACGAAGTGGCTTTCGGACATGCGCTGGATCGCGCTTATGATGCCGCTCGCAACAACCTGCTCGATCGCGTGCGGGCCCGCATTGCTCACGCCGCGCCTTTGCTCGCGCGGCAGGAGCCCGCGGTGCCAGCTGACGCGACGGCCCTTCACGTTTGATGAGCCCTTATTCACGCATCACCGGCACCGGCAGCTATCTGCCCCCGCGCCGGGTGACCAATGACGATCTTGCCAAGGAATTGGCATCGCGCGGCATCGAAACCTCGAACCAATGGATCGTCGAGCGTACCGGCATCCATGCGCGCCACTTCGCGGCGCCCGAGGTCACGAGCAGCGATCTCGGCCTCGAGGCCGCCAGGCACGCACTCGAAGCCGCGGGCCGCAAGGCGGAAGACATCGACCTGATCATCGTCGCGACCTCGACGCCCGACATGGTGTTTCCGTCGTCGGCGGCCATTCTTCAGAACAAGCTCGGCGTGGCTGGCTGCCCGGCCTTCGACCTCCAGGCGGTCTGCAGCGGCTTTGTGTACGCGCTGACCGTGGCCGACGCCATGATTCGCACCGGCAGCGCGCGCTGTGCGCTGGTGGTCGGTGCCGAGGTGTTCTCGCGCATTCTCGATTTCAACGACCGCACCACCTGCGTGCTGTTCGGCGACGGCGCCGGCGCCGTGGTGCTCGAGGCCAGCGAGGAGCCGGGCATCCTGGCGAGCGACCTGCATGCGGACGGCAAGCACGTCGGCATTCTTTGCGTGCCCGGCCACGTCTCCGGCGGCAATGTGCTGGGCACACCCCTGCTGCACATGGATGGGCAGGCCGTGTTCAAGCTGGCGGTGCGCGTGCTCGAGGATGCCGCCCGCGCCACGCTTGCGAAGGCAGGCAAGACCGAGGCCGACATCGACTGGCTCATTCCGCACCAGGCCAACATCCGCATCATGGAAGGCACGGCCAGGAAGCTGAAGCTTCCGCACGAGAAGCTCATCGTCACGGTCAACGAGCATGGCAACACCTCGGCCGCCTCGATTCCGCTGGCGCTCGACGAGGCCGTGCGGTCCGGCAAGGTGAAGAAGGGCGAAACCGTCATGCTGGAAGGCGTGGGCGGCGGCTTCACCTGGGGCGCGGTGCTATTGAATCTGTAGCGCACGGCGATGCCCTTCCGGGCTGCGATGCGACACGACGCTTTTGATAAAAATGAAATCCTTTGCTTTTGTCTTCCCGGGTCAGGGCTCCCAGGCCGTCGGCATGCTCGATGCCTGGGGCGATCACCCGGCCGTGGCCGAAACCCTGCGCGAAGCCTCCGAGGCGCTGGGCGAAGACATCGGCGGGCTGATCAGGAACGGCCCGAAGGAAGAGCTGGCGCTGACCACCAACACCCAGCCGGTGATGCTGGTGGCCGGCGTTGCCGCCTGGCGCGCCTGGCTGGCCGAAGGCGGGGCCACCCCTTCGGTGGTGGCGGGGCATTCGCTGGGTGAATATTCGGCGCTGGTTGCGTCGGGCGTGCTGACGCTCGCGCAGGCTGCGCCGCTGGTGCGCTTTCGGGCGCAGGCCATGCAGCAGGCAGTGCCGGTCGGCGTCGGTGCCATGGCGGCGGTGCTGGGAATGGACTCCGGCAAGGTGGTGGCCGGCTGCGCGGAAGCCACGGCGTCCTTCGGTGCGGGCAGCGCCGAGATCGTCGAGGCGGTGAATTTCAACGATCCGATGCAGACCGTGATCGCGGGCAGCAAGGCGGCCGTCGACAAGGCCTGCGAGCTGCTCAAGGCCGGTGGTGCCAAGCGCGCGCTGCTGTTGCCGGTGTCGGCGCCGTTCCATTCGAGCCTGATGAAGCCTGCAGCCGAGGCACTGCGCGAAAAGCTCGCCACCCTCACGCTCGCTGCGCCGCAGATACCGGTGCTGAACAACATCGACGTGGCCGTCGAGACCGATCCCGCGCGCATCCGCGACGCCCTCGTGCGCCAGGCCGCCGGCCCGGTTCGCTGGGTCGAGAGCGTGCAGGCCTTGAAACTGCGCGGCGTAGCCTCCATCATCGAGTGCGGGCCGGGCAAGGTGCTGGCCGGCATGGTCAAGCGCATCGCCCCCGAGCTGGAAGCCGCGTCGGTGTACGACCCGGCGACGCTCGCGGACACCCGACAATCGCTCGCCGGCTGAACGGCGCAGGCCCCGGACACTTCTTTTATGAGCATTCCCAAATTCGAAGGGCAAGTCGCCCTGGTCACCGGCGCATCGCGCGGCATCGGCGCAGCGATTGCGCTCGAGCTGGCGCAGCGCGGCCTCAAGGTGGTCGGCACCGGCACCACCGAGGACAGCGCCGCGAAGATCACTTCGGCGCTCAGCGCCTTCGACGGCCGCGGCCGTGCGCTCGATGTGAACGACGCCGTCGCCGTCGAGGCGCTGATCGACGAAATCGTGCAGGCCTACGGCGCGATCCACGTGCTGGTCAACAACGCCGGCATCACGCGCGACACGCTGGCCATGCGCATGAAGGACGACGATTGGGACGCGGTGCTCGACACCAATCTCAAGGCCGTATTCCGCCTCTCGCGCGCGGTGATCCGCCCGATGATGAAGCAGCGCTACGGCCGCATCATCAGCATCACCAGCGTGGTGGGCGCCTCCGGCAATGCGGGCCAGGCCAACTACGCGGCGGCCAAGGCCGGCGTGGCAGGCATGACCCGCGCACTGGCGCGCGAGCTGGGCAGCCGCAACATCACGGTCAACTGCGTGGCGCCGGGCTTCATCGAAACCGACATGACGGCCAGCCTGCCCGAGGCACAGCAGCAGGCGCTGCTGCAGCAGATTCCGCTGGGCCATCTGGGCAAGCCGGCCGATATCGCACACGCGGTGGCCTACCTCGCGTCGCCCCAGGCGTCCTACGTGACGGGGCAGGAACTGCACGTCAACGGCGGCATGCACATGTAGCCGCAAGGCGCAATCTTTTCCCGTACCGGGCGCACGGCAAATGCCACAATGCGCCCGGCTAAAATCCACTGTTACCTACAACCCTCAGAGGGAACCAAATGAGCGATATCGAAGCACGTGTCAAGAAAATCATCGCCGAGCAGCTCGGCGTGGAAGAGTCCCAAGTAACGAACGAGAAGGCCTTCGTGGCCGACCTCGGTGCAGACTCGCTCGACACGGTCGAACTGGTGATGGCACTCGAAGACGAATTCGGCATCGAGATTCCCGACGAAGACGCCGAGAAGATCACCACGGTGCAAAACGCCGTCGACTACGCCACCAAGAATCAAAAGGCCTGATCGGGCCAAGTTGGAACTGTTTCGGCCGGCGGCGCTTTTCTTCTTCAGCCCCGTACGCGCCGACAGCAGTCTTCAGCGCTTCCAGAAAGGTTTGCCGGCATGACCAAACGCCGCGTCGTCGTGACCGGACTCGGTTGCATCGCTCCTGTCGGAAACACGGTGGCCGAATCCTGGTCCAACCTGTTGGCCGGCAATTCGGGCATCGACACCATTAAATCGTTCGACGCCAGCGCCTTCGCCTGCAAGTTTGCGGGCGAGGTGAAGGGCTTCGACATCACGCAGTACATCTCCGAGAAGGAAGCGCGCCACATGGACCGCTTCATCCACCTCGGAATGGCCGCCGCCATGCAGGCGGTCCAGGACAGCGGTCTCAAGACCGGCGATGCGCTGTCGCCCGAGGAGGCGACGCGCATCGGCTGCAACATCGGCTCGGGCATCGGCGGACTGCCCATGATCGAGGAAACGCATGCGGAACTCGTGAATCGCGGCCCACGCCGCGTGTCGCCGTTCTTCGTGCCCGCCTCGATCATCAACATGATCTCGGGCCACGTCTCGATCAAGTACGGCTTCCAGGGTCCGAACATCGCCGTCGTCACGGCCTGCACCACCGGCTTGCATGCGATCGGCCTGTCGGCCCGCATGATCGAGTACGGCGACGCCGACGTGATGGTCGCGGGCGGTGCCGAGTCGACCGTCTCGCCGCTGGGCATCGGCGGCTTTGCGGCGGCGCGTGCACTCTCGACGCGCAACGACGATCCGCGCACCGCGTCCCGTCCGTGGGACAAGGATCGCGACGGCTTCGTGCTCGGCGAAGGTGCCGGCGTGGTCGTGCTCGAGGAGTACGAGCATGCCAAGGCGCGCGGCGCCAAGATCTACGCCGAGGTCTCGGGCTTCGGCATGAGTGCCGACGCGTACCACATGACGGCACCCAACGTCGACGGCCCGCGCCGCTCGATGTCGATGGCGCTCGCCAACGCAGGCATCAACGCCGACGAGGTGCAGTACCTCAACGCGCACGGCACCTCGACGCCGCTGGGCGACCTGAACGAGACCAACGCGATCAAGAACACCTTCGGCGACCATGCGAAGAAGCTCGTCGTGAACTCGACCAAGTCGATGACCGGCCACTTGCTGGGCGGTGCCGGCGGCATCGAATCGGTGTTCACGGTGCTGGCGCTGCATCACCAGAAGAGTCCGCCGACCATCAATATCTTCAACCAGGATCCGGAGTGCGACCTCGACTATTGCGCCAACGTGGCGCGCGATCTCAAGATCGATGTCGCGGTCAAGAACAACTTCGGCTTCGGTGGCACCAACGGCACGCTGGTGTTCAAGCGCGTTTGAATCTTGCTCTTCCATGTACAGCGCACCGTCGGTGACCTATCCGGTGGGGCGCTCGCGCGGCGCGACCCGGATCTTGGTTGCCACGTGGGCCTTGGGTGCCTGCTGCGCGGGCCTCTCGTGCTATCTGATCGATAGCGTTGGCTGGCGCCAGCTGCTGCTGGTTCTGAGCGTCCTGTTTTCAGGCATTGCGGCCGGGCTCGGGCTGCGAAGCGACGGTGCCGCCATGCTGCACTTCGACGGCCTGTGCTGGACCTTGACGGGCGCCGACCCCGGCCGGTCCGTTCACGCGGCGCGCGCCGCCGTGGCGTTCGACCTGCAATCGCTGCTGCTGGTCCGGTTGACCCAGCCGGGCCGTGCCGGACGATGGATATGGCTCGAACAGCGCACCATGCCGGAGCGCTGGCGCGATGTGCGCCGTGCGGTATATTCGCGCGCCCCGTCCGCATCGCCTGCGGGCGAGCCGTGGCGGGCAACCGCGCCTGCCGATGCGCCCTGAACCTCCCCGATGACAACTTCTCCGCCGCCAGTGCCACCGGACTCCGGCTTGCCCGATGTGTCCGCCGAGGCGCCGCGCCCGGGCGAGGTCGACTTCCAGCTGGTCCAGCGCACGGTCGCGGGTGACCAGAAGGCCTTCGAGCTGCTGGTCATCAAGTACCAGCGCCGGATCGAGCGCCTGATCGGGCGCATGGTGCGCGACGTCGACCTGGTCGAAGACATCGCCCAGGAAACCTTCATCCGGGCCTATCGCGCGCTCCACCAGTTCCGCGGCGATGCCCAGTTCTACACCTGGCTCTACCGGATTGCGGTCAACACCGCCAAGAAGGCGCTGGTCGACATGAAGCGCGACCCGACCATCTCCGAAAGCGCCCTGCGGCCGTCTTCTGACGAGGACGATGAAACTTACCGCCCTGGAAACGAACCAATCAGCGACGAAACCCCCGAATCAGTCTTGGCAGCAAACGAGATCGCCCAGGTGGTCGAGGCGGCCATGGAAGCGTTGCCGCCCGAATTGCGCCAGGCGGTCACCCTGCGCGAGATCGAGGGCATGAGTTACGAAGAGATCGCCGAGGTCATGGATTGCCCTATCGGCACGGTGCGCTCGCGTATTTTCCGGGCGCGTGAGGCCATTTCGGCCAGGGTCAAACCGCTGCTGGACAACCAGTCCGGCAAGCGTTGGTAGGTAAGCAGGTGAATGAAATGAATCAGACGATGACGGTTCGTGAACAGGTATCCGCACTGGCGGATGGTCATTTGCATGGCGAGGACTTCGCGCGGGCCATCGACACCGTCTGCGCGGAAGAAGACGCGCGCGGGGCCTGGCGGGCCTATCACCTGGTGGGCGACATCCTGCGATCGGGCGCCCATTCGCCCAGCAGCGATGGCAGTGCATTCCTGGCCCGGTTTCAGCAGCGCCTGGCCGCGGAGCCCGTCGTCGCGGCGCCGGCGCAGGTGCCGGCCGCGGCCCCTGCGGTGCTGACGGCGCGGCACAGGGCCGACGCAGCCAACGAGCCGGTCTTCCGCTGGAAGCTGGTGGCCGGCGCCGCGTCGCTGGTGGCGGTCGCCGCCATCAGCTGGACCCTGGTCGGAAACGGCGCTGGCGTGTCGTCGCCGGGTGCCCAGATCGCAGCCCAGCAGCAGCCGGCGGCCAATTCGGTGCTGGCCGCCGCAGCCTCCAACAGCCAGCTTCCGCCCACGGCCGCGCTCACGCCAACCCGCGTGGTGGTCGGCAACGGCAGTCCGCAAGTCATGCTGCGTGATCCGCGGCTCGACCAGTTGCTCGAAGCGCACCAGCAAGCCGGTGGCGCGTCGCAAATGCCCTCGGGCTTCCTGCGCAACGCGACCTTCGAAGGTCCTGCGCGCTGATCCGCGCCTGTCTCTCTCCAATGACCGTTCAGATGCCGATCTCCGCACGCGCGTTCGCACTGGTGCTCGCTGCTTTTTGTCTTGCGCAGATCGCGGCCGCGCAGACCCGGCCGGGTTCCGCGAACGCCAAGGGCACGGCTTCGGCGCAGGCCGGCGATGCACCGCCTTCGATGAGCGTCGTCGAGTGGCTGCAGCGCATGCATACGGGAGCCCGGCAGCGCAATTACGTCGGCACCTTCGTGGTTTCGGCCGCGGGCGGCGACCTCTCGAGCGCACGCATCTGGCATGTGCGCGACGGCGATCTGCAGATCGAGCGCATCGAGGCCCTGTCGGGGCCGCCGCGCTCCACCTTCAGGCGCAACCATCATGTGATGACCTTCCTGCCCGAGGCGAAGGTCGTGAAGGTCGAGAAGCGCGAGAACCTCGACCTGTTCCCCAATCTGCCCGACAAGCCCGATTCGTCGATCGGCGATTTCTACGACGTGCGGGCCATCGGCAAGGACCGCGTGGCAGGCTTCGATGCCGACGTGGTGCAGCTGGTGCCGCACGATGGGCTGCGCTTCGGCTATCGCATCTGGAGCGAGCGCCGCTCCGGCCTCGTGGTGAAGCTGCAGACCGTGGACGCCGAATCCCGCGTGGTGGAGCAGTCGGCGTTTTCCGAATTGCAGCTCGACGCACCGGTCAAGGCGCAGGCGCTCGCGCAGATGATGACCAACACCAGCGGCTACCGCGTCGAGAAGCTGGAGCTCGAGCGCACCAGCGCGCAGGACGAAGGCTGGGTGCTCAAGGCTCCCGTGGCCGGCTTCAAGCCGCGCAGCTTCTACCGGCGTCCGGCCGGCAGCGACGACAAGGCGGGGCAGGACCGCACCGTGCAGTGGACCTTCTCCGATGGCCTGGCCTCGGTGTCGCTTTTCATCGAGCGTTACGATGAAAAGCGTGCGCCCCGGGATGGGGTGCTGACGATCGGGGCAACCAACGCCATTCGTCGGCGATTGCCCGAGCCGGCGAGCGACTGGTGGCTGACCGCTGTGGGCGAGGTGCCGCAGCAGACGCTCAATGCGTTCGCTCAAAGCCTCGCGCGCACGCGTTGACGTCGACCCGCTGCGCATGCGCCGCAGATGGCGCTGAACCAAGTCCGCATCACGGACTCATAGCTCTTCTTTTGGCCGCTCTGTTCTTTTGAAAGAAAACCGATGATGTTCAAAGTCGAGGGACACACGCTTCGTTCCTATCTCTTCGCATTCGGCATGGCCTGTTCGGCAGCCATGGGTTTCCTGCCGGCGGCGCCGGCCATTGCACAGACGCCGCAGGCGCGCGGATTGCCCGATTTCGCCGATCTCGTGGAGCAGGTGGGGCCGGCCGTGGTCGGGATCCGTACCGTCGAGAAAGTGGCCTCCAGCGGCGGCAGCGGCGAAATGGACGAGGAGATGCAGGAGTTCTTCCGGCGCTTCTTCGGGCAGCCGCTGCCCGGCAACCCGCGTCCGGGCCCGCGCCCGAACCGGCCGCAGCAGCCGCAGGAGGAAGAGCGTCCGCGCGGCGTGGGCTCGGGTTTCATCCTGTCCGCCGACGGCTATGTCATGACCAATGCCCACGTGATCGAGGACGCGTCCGAAATCCTCGTCACGCTGACCGACAAGCGCGAGTTCAAGGCCAAGCTGATCGGTGCCGACAAGCGCAGCGACGTCGCCGTGGTCAAGATCGAGGCGACGAGCCTGCCGGTGGTGAAGGTCGGCGACATCTCGAAGCTGCGCGTTGGCGAATGGGTCATGGCCATCGGTTCGCCCTTCGGCCTCGAGAACACCGTGACCGCCGGCATCGTGAGCGCAAAGCAGCGCGACACCGGTGACCTGGTGCCCCTGATCCAGACCGACGTGGCAATCAACCCCGGCAACTCGGGCGGACCGCTGATCAACCTGCGCGGCGAGGTGGTGGGCATCAACAGCCAGATCTATTCGCGCTCGGGCGGCTACATGGGCATCTCGTTCTCGATCCCGATCGACGAGGCGATCCGCGTCAGCGACCAGCTGCGCGCCACCGGCCGCGTATCGCGCGGGCTGATCGGCGTGACCATCGGCTCGGTCTCGAAGGACGTGGCCGAATCCATCGGGCTCGGCAAGGCGCGCGGTGCGCTCGTGAGCAGCGTGGTGCCGGGCTCGGCGGCCGACAAGGCCGGCGTGCGCGAGGGCGACATCATCACCAAGTACGGCGACAAGGCCATCGAGACGCCCAGCGACCTGTCGCGCTCGGTGGCCAGCACCAAGCCCGGTGCCAAGAACACGCTGACGGTGTTCCGCAACGGCAGTACGCGCGAGCTCTCGGTCACCGTCGCCGAGGGCGATGCGGAAGCCAAGCCGTCCGGCAAGCGCCAGCCCGAGCGCGAGGAGTCGCAGGCCAAGCCGTCGGCGGCCGGCAAGGCGCTCGGCCTGGTGGTCAGCGACCTGACCGAAGCCCAGAAGAAGGAACTCAAGATGCGTGGCGGCGTGCGCATCGAGGCGGCAAGCGATGCCGCCGCGAGGGCCGGTCTGCGCGAAGGAGACGTGATCCTTGCCGTCGGCAACATCGAGGTCTCGAGCGTCAAGGAATTCGAGTCCGCGGTCGCCAAGGCCGACAAGGGCAAGCCCCTGAGCGTGCTGTTCCGCCGCGGCGAATGGGCCCAGTACGCCCTGATTCGACCCGCACGCTGATCTGGCCTTTCCGTCAAGTGGCCCCACCCGTCACTCGGGTTTGGGGCCTTTTTTTGAGGTCTTTGCGACGCTGGAGCGCCCGGTTTCAAAAAAAATTCGGCGCCGAAAGCAGGTCAGTTTTGTTTGTGTTCACTAACTTATAAAGAGGCTTAGGACGATTTTCGGTAGAATAGAGCCCATTGGGCGGCGAGTCCGCGCATAAGGGGAGAGCTTTCCTCCACCATGCGAGATGTCAGACAGCAGTCCACCGGCGCTCCACAGATCGCCCACAAGTTGTTCATGGAGTGCTCCACCGATCTTGTGGATAAGCTGTTTATATCTTTGATGTTGTGGACCTGCAACGACCCGTTTTGACCCTGTCCCCGGATGTACGTGCCTCCCTTTTTGCCTACAATGAAGTTCCAACTACTGCAGTTGCCATTGCTTGTTGGTTCAGGGCGCGTCTCCAGAAGACGCGCCCTTTTTTCTTGCCTGTCGCACTCTGCGCACGAGCCAATTCAAGTACTTAAGCGTTCCCGTTGATGAATCACATCAGAAATTTTTCGATCATTGCGCACATCGATCACGGCAAGTCGACGCTCGCAGACCGCTTGATCCAGCGTTGCGGCGGCCTTGCGGAACGCGAGATGGAAGCGCAGGTGCTCGACTCGATGGACATCGAAAAAGAGCGTGGGATAACCATCAAGGCGCAGACCGCCGCGCTGCACTACAAAGCCCTCGATGGGCAGGTCTACAACCTCAATCTGATCGACACGCCGGGCCACGTCGACTTCTCATATGAAGTGAGCCGCTCGCTGTCGGCGTGCGAAGGCGCGCTGCTCGTCGTCGATGCATCGCAAGGCGTCGAAGCGCAGACGGTGGCCAACTGCTACACCGCGCTCGACCTCGGCGTCGAAGTGGTGCCGGTGCTCAACAAGATGGATCTGCCCAACGCGGACCCCGACAACGCACGCAGCGAAATCGAAGATGTGATCGGCATCGACGCGACCGATGCGATTCCGTGTTCCGCCAAGACCGGCCTCGGCATCGACGAGATTCTCGAAGCCATCGTCCACAAGATGCCGGCGCCGCGCGGCAATCCCGACGGCCCGCTGCGCGCCATGATCGTCGACAGCTGGTTCGACCCCTACGTCGGCGTCGTCATGCTGGTGCGCGTGGTGGACGGCCGGCTGGTGAAGGGCGAGCGCATCAAGATGATGGCGTCCGGCGCCATGTACAACGCCGACAACATCGGCGTCTTCACGCCGGCCAACGAACCGCGCCCTTCGCTCGAGGCCGGCGAGGTGGGCTACATCATCGCGGGCATCAAGGAACTGCAGGCCGCCAAGGTCGGCGACACGGTGACGCTGATCAAGCCGGGCACGGGCGGCGCGGCCGCCACCGCCACCGAGGCGCTGCCGGGCTTCAAGGAAATCCAGCCGCAGGTGTTTGCCGGCCTCTATCCGACCGAGGCCAGCGAGTACGACTCGCTGCGCGACGCGCTGGAAAAGCTCAAGCTCAACGATTCGTCGCTGCGCTACGAGCCCGAGGTGAGCCAGGCGCTGGGCTTCGGCTTCCGCTGCGGCTTCCTTGGCCTGCTGCACATGGAAATCGTGCAGGAGCGCCTGGAGCGCGAGTTCGACCAGGACCTGATCACGACCGCGCCGAGCGTGGTCTACCAGGTGGTGCGCAACGACGGCGAAGTCATCATGGTCGAGAACCCGTCCAAGATGCCCGACGTCGGCAAGATGAGCGAGATCCGCGAGCCGATCGTCACCGTGCACCTTTACATGCCGCAGGAATACGTCGGCGCCGTCATGACGCTGGCCAACCAGAAGCGCGGCGTGCAGATGAACATGGCCTACCACGGCCGCCAGGTCATGCTGACCTACGAGATGCCGCTCGGCGAGATCGTGCTCGACTTCTTCGACAAGCTGAAGTCGGTCAGCCGCGGCTACGCCTCGATGGACTACGAGTTCAAGGAATATCGCGCGTCCGACGTGGTCAAGGTCGACATCCTGCTGAACGGCGAGAAGGTCGATGCGCTGTCGATCATCGTGCACCGCAGCCAGTCGCAGTACCGCGGCCGGGCGGTGGTGTCGAAGATGCGTGAGATCATTTCGCGCCAGATGTTCGACGTGGCGATCCAGGCCGCCATCGGGGTCAACATCATTGCGCGTGAGACAATCAAGGCGCTGCGCAAGAACGTTCTTGCCAAGTGCTACGGCGGCGACATCACCCGCAAGAAGAAACTGCTCGAGAAGCAGAAAGCGGGCAAGAAAAGAATGAAGCAGATCGGCTCCGTCGAGGTCCCGCAAGAGGCCTTCCTCGCGATTCTGCAAGTCGAAGACTGATCTCAAAAATGGCATTCATCACTTCCCTGGTCCTCGCGGCCTTCGCCGGCTATGTCGGTGCCTGGTACTTCGGCGCCATCGAGGGCAATTTCGCGCTCTTGCTGTTCCTGGCCACGGTGGTCACCGGCCTGTACTGGCTGGCCGAGCGCTTCTACTTCCTGCCCCGGCGCGAGCGCGCCGCCGCCGCGCTCGAAGCCTCGCTGAGCGAGCGCAACGAGCGCCTGGCCGGCCAGGGCATCACGCAGGTCGATACCGTCGACGCCAAGGCCAGCGAGCGCCTGCTGATGCAGCCGTGGTGGCTCGACTGGACGGCCGGGCTGTTCCCGGTGATCCTGGTGGTGTTCCTGCTGCGCTCGTTCCTGTACGAGCCCTTCAAGATCCCGTCGGGTTCGATGATGCCGACGCTGCTCACCGGCGACCTGATCCTGGTGAACAAGTTCACCTATGGCCTGCGCCTGCCGGTCATCAACACCAAGATCACCGACGGCACGCCGCTCGCGCGCGGCGACGTGGTGGTGTTCCGCTATCCGCCCAAGCCGAGCATGGACTACATCAAGCGCGTGGTCGGCATCCCGGGCGACGAAGTGGCCTACCTGAACAAGAAGCTCACCGTCAACGGGCAGCCGGTCTCCAAGAACCCGATGCCCGACTACCTCGACAGCGAGTCGATGCGGCTGCTCAGGCAGTTCACCGAAGACCTCGGCGGCAAGCAGCACCGGCTGCTCAACGACGATGCCGGTCCGGCCTTCGTCCAGGGCGCCACCGACTTTCCGTACCGCGAGAACTGCCGCTACTCCGTCGAAGGCGTGGTGTGCAAGGTGCCGGCCGGCAACTACTTCATGATGGGCGACAACCGCGATAATTCGGCGGACTCCCGTTTCTGGGGCTTCGTTCCGGACAAGAACATCGTGGGCAGGGCGTTCTTCGTCTGGATGAACTTCGGCGACCTGGGTCGCATCGGTCCATTCCAATAAGCAGTCAGCATTGTTCGAGGGGTAAGAGGGCATGAGAACAAATCGGTCCATCCGCAGCAGGGCCGCGCATCAGCGCGGCATCTCGTTCATCGGTCTGGTGTTTGTCGCCGTGGTGCTGGGTTGCGTCGGCGTCGTCGTCGCGCAGGTCATCCCGACGCTGATCGAATGGCAGGCCATCGACAAGGCCGCCAACAAGGCCAAGGAAGGCACCACCGTGCCCGAAGTGCGCGCCATCTTCGATCGGGCCCAGGCCATCGACGACTTCCAGTCGGTCTCGGGCAAGGACCTCGACATCAAGAAGGTCGGCGACAAGGTGGTCGTGTCGTATTCCTACGAGCGCGAGATTCCCTTGTTCGGACCGGCCTACCTGGTGCTCAAGTACAAGGGCCAAACCCGCTGAACGCGGCGACACGCAAGGTGGACGGCGGCCTCACGGCGCTGCAGGAGCGCCTCAAGCATTCGTTCTCCGATGCGCGGCTGCTCCAGCTCGCGCTCACGCACCGCAGTTTTTCGGCCGACCACAACGAGCGCCTCGAGTTCCTCGGCGATTCGGTGCTCAATCTCGCGGTATCGCACCTGCTCTACACCCGACTCTCGGCCCTGCCCGAGGGCGATCTGTCGCGTGTGCGGGCCAACCTGGTCAAGCAGGACACCCTGCACCGCCTGGCGCTGGAACTGCAGCTGTCGCCATTGCTGCGGCTCGGCGAAGGCGAGGCGCGCTCCGGCGGGCCCAACCGGCCTTCGATCCTGGCCGACGCGCTCGAAGCGCTGATCGGCGCGGTCTACCTCGATGCCGGCTTTTCGGCCGCCGAGGCGCTGGTGCGGCGGCTCTACGAGTCGGTCGAAATCAATCCGCGCATGGACGCGGCGGCCAAGGATCCGAAGACCGAATTGCAGGAATGGCTGCAGGGTCACAAAATGAAGCTGCCGGTGTACCGCGTGGCGGCCACGCTCGGCGCAGCGCACAAGCAGACCTTCGACGTCGAGTGCGAGGTGCCGGAGCTGGGCCTGCGCGAACGCGGCATCGGTGGTTCGCGACGTGCCGGCGAGCAGGCTGCCGCGGCGGCCATGTTGATCCGGCTCAAGGCACGCGGGGCCGCGTGAAATCAGAATGAACGACGCTATCAATTCAGCAGCAGACTCCCAGGGCCCGGCGGGCGATACGGGCGCAAGCGGCCCTCAGCACTGCGGCCTGATCGCCATCGTCGGCAAGCCCAACGTGGGCAAGTCGACGCTGCTCAATGCGCTGGTGGGCCAGAAGATCAGCATCACCTCGCGCAAGGCGCAGACCACGCGGCACCGCATCACGGGCATGCGCACGCTGGGCGCCACGCAGTTCGTGTTCGTCGACACGCCGGGTTTCCAGACCCTGCATGCCAACGCGCTCAACAAGTCGCTCAACAAGACCGTGCAGGGCGCGGTCGGCGACGTGGACCTGATTCTTTTCGTGGTCGAGGCGGGCAGCTTCACGCCGGCCGACGAGCGGGTGCTCAAGCTGCTCGGCAAGGGCATCCCGACCGTGCTGCTGGCCAACAAGCTCGACAACGTGCACCGCCGTGGCGACATCGCGCCCTGGCTGCAGACCATGCAGGCGAAGCACCCCTTCGCCGAGTTCGTGCCGATGTCGGCCAAGAATGCCAAGGATGTCGAGCGCCTGTTCGGCATCTGCGAGAAATACCTGCCCGAACAGCCCTGGTTCTATGCCGAGGACGAGCTCACCGACCGCAGCGAGAAGTTCCTCGCGGGCGAGTTGGTGCGCGAGAAGCTGTTCCGCCTGACCGGCGACGAACTGCCCTACACCTCGACCGTGATCATCGACAAGTTCGAGGAAGAGCCGCCCCAGAAAAAGGGCCAGAAGCGCCTGCTGCGCATCGCGGCCACCATCGTGGTGGAGCGCGACGGCCACAAGGCCATGGTGATCGGCGACAAGGGCGAGCGCATCAAGCGCATCGGCATGGAAACCCGGGTCGAGCTCGAAAAGCTGGCCGACGCCAAGGTCTTCCTCGAACTGTGGGTCAAGGTGCGGTCCGGCTGGGCCGACGACGAAGCCCGCGTGCGCTCGTTCGGCTACGAATGAAGTGGCAACTGCCCACCGCGTTTCGCATGAGCCGGCGTACGTGCTCCATCGCTACGACTGGAGCGAGTCGAGCCTGATCCTCGAGGTCTTCACCCGCCACCACGGGCGCATCGCGCTCGTGGCCAAGGGGGCGAAGCGGCCGAGTTCCAATTTCAGGCCGGTGCTGCTGCCGCTGCAGCCGCTGCAGCTCAACTACGGCGGCGACGCCGAGATCCGTACGCTCAAGGGCGCCGAGTGGATGGGCGGCCATGTCATGCCGACCGGCGAGGCGCTGCTCTCGGGCTACTACATCAACGAACTGCTGCTGCGCCTGCTGGCGCGGGACGACGCCCACGAGGCGCTGTTCGATGCCTATGCGGGCGTGGTGCAGGTGCTGGCCGGCGACCACGCCGGGGCGCAGGCCGCCACCCAGGCGGCCGCGCTGCGCGCCTTCGAGCTGCTGCTGTTGCGCGAAGTGGGCCTGTTGCCGTCGCTCGACGCGCAGACCCTCACGCTCGAGCCGCTCGTGGCCGATGCCCGCTACACCCTGGTGCCGGAAGCCGGCCTGCGGCTGGCGGGCGAGGACGAGGCGGCGCTGGCCGGTGCCGACTGGCAGTCGCTGCAGGGCGTGCTCGACGACCGCGCACCCTTCACGGCCACGCTGCGCGAGATCGCCACCATGAATGCCGGCAGCAACAGCGCCCTCAGAAACCAGCTGCGCGCCCTGCTCAACTACCATTGCGGTGTGTCCACGCTGCGCACGCGGCAGATGATGAGAGATTTGCAAGCCCTATGAGCACTCCCGGCCATTCCGCTACCACCTCGCTGTCGGTCAACCTCAACAAGGTGGCCCTGGTGCGCAATACGCGCGCTCTCGGCATTCCGAGCGTGCTCACCGCCGCCAACGCCTGTCTTGCCGCCGGAGCGCAGGGGATCACCGTGCATCCGCGGCCCGACGAGCGCCACATCCGCGCGCACGACGTGAGCGACCTGGCCGCGCTGCTGGCCAGGGATTGGCCGGCGATCGAGTTCAACATCGAAGGCAACCCCTTCCACAACCTGATGGACTTCGTGCGCGCGCTGAAGCCGCACCAGGCCACCTTCGTGCCCGACAGCGAAACCCAGGCGACCAGCGACCATGGCTGGAGCTTTCCCGAGGACGCCGACCGGCTGCGCCCCTTGATCGCCGAGGCCCAGGCCCTGGGCGTGCGCGTGAGCCTCTTCATGGACCCCATCCCCGGGATGATGGCCGCGGCCAAGGCGGTGGGGGCCGATCGCGTCGAGCTGTATACCGAAGGCTATGCCGCATCGCGCGGCACGCCGAACGAGCAGGCCGTGCTCGCGCGCTATGTCGAGTCGGCACGCGCGGCGCAGGCTGCGGGCCTCGGCCTCAATGCGGGCCATGACCTGAGCCGCGACAACCTCACGGCGTTCCTGCGTGCGGTGCGCGGCGTCCAGGAGGTTTCCATCGGGCATGCCTTCATCGCGGATGCGCTCGAACTCGGCTACGCCGCCACCACGAAGGAATACCTGCGCTGCATCCAGGAGGCGCAGTGAACGCTGGAGCGGCATGATCTACGGCATCGGTACCGACATCTGTGACCTGAGGCGCATCGCCGCAACGTTCGAGCGCCAGGGCGAGCGCTTTGCCCACAGGGTGCTCAGCGACGCCGAATTCGCGGTCTGGAAGGTCCGCAGCGAGCGCTGGCCCAAGCGCGGCCTGAGCTATCTCGCCACGCGCTTTTCCGCCAAGGAGGCCTTCAGCAAGGCCATCGGCCTTGGCATGCGCATGCCGATGAGCTGGCGCCTGTGCGAGATCGCCAACCTGCGCAGCGGCAAGCCCGTCATCGTGCTGCACGGCGAGCTCAAGGCGTGGTTCGAGGCCAGGGGCCTCACGGCCCATGTCACCGTGACCGACGAAACCGAATATGCCGCGAGCTTCGTGGTAGTGGAGAAACTATGACCGCCGGGCTCGCCCGTCCCCACGCACCGCTGATCATCGACGTGGCGGCGACCGAACTGAACGACGCCGACCGCCGGCGCATCGCCAACCCCCTGGTCGGCGGCGTGATCCATTTCGCCCGCAACTGGCAAGACCGTGCGCAGATGAGCGCGCTCAATGCCGAGATCAAGGCCATCCGTCCGGATCTCCTGATCTGCGTGGACCACGAAGGCGGCCGGGTGCAGCGCTTTCGCACGGACGGCTTCACACGGCTGCCGTCCATGCGCGCGCTGGGCGAGCTGTGGATGCGCGACGCGATGCGCGCCACGCAGGCGGCCACCGCCGCCGGCCAGGTGCTTGCCGCCGAGCTGCGCGCCTGCGGCATCGACTTCAGCTTTGCGCCGGTGCTCGACCTGGACTACGGCGGCAGCAGCGTGATCGGCGACCGCAGCTTCCACCGCGACCCGCGCGTGGTGGCGCTGCTGGCCAAGAGCGTGACGCACGGCATGCTGCAGATGGGCATGCGCAACTGCGGCAAGCACTTTCCGGGGCATGGCTTCGTTACCGCCGATTCGCACGTTGAAATTCCGGTCGACCGGCGCAGCCTCAAGGCCATCCTGGCCGACGATGCGCGGCCCTACGACTGGCTCGCAGGCACGCTCACGGCGGTGATGCCGGCGCACGTGATCTATCCGAAGGTCGACAGGCGGCCCGCGGGCTTTTCGTCCCGGTGGCTGAAAGACATCCTGCGCAACCGGCTTGCCTTCGGTGGGGCCATCTTCAGCGATGACCTGAGCATGGAAGCGGGGCGCTACATCGACGGCGAGCTGCTGAGCTATGCCGATGCCGCGCTGGCGGCACTCGATGCGGGTTGCGATCTTGCGATGCTGTGCAACCAGAGCATCGGCGATGGCCGGCCGCTCGACGAACTGCTCGAGGGCTTTGCCGCGGCGGCAAGGGCGGGGCGCTGGCAGCCCGATGCGAAGAGCGAAGCACGCCGGTGGGCGCTGCGACCTGAAACGCCGCCGCTCGACTGGAACACGCTGGTCGATTCGGCGGGGTATCGGCACGCGAGGCAGGTGCTTGCCCAGGCCGGTCTCGCAGCGCCGTACGGCGCCTGAGGTACTGCTACGGCGTGTTGCCCGGGGCCGAACCCGGCAGCGAGCTCGCCCACAGGCGCTCGCCGCCCGAATCCAGATGCGTCAGGTACAGCCGGACATCGAATTCGAGCCGGTGGTAGTCCGGCTCCATGTGCTCGCAGAGCGCATAGAAGCTCTTGTCATGGTCCCGCTCCTTCATGTGAGCGAGCTCGTGGACCACGATCATGCGCAGCCATTCCAGGGGCACTTCCCTGAACAGGCTCGCCACCCGGATTTCGCGCTTGGTCTTGAGCTTGCTGCCCTGCACGCGCGAAACGGTGGTGTGCGTGCCGAGTGCGTTGCGGATCACATGCAGCTTGCTGTCGAACGCCACCTTGGACAGCGGCGGGGCCTTGCGCATGAAATCGCTCTTGAGTTCACTCACGTAGTCGTAGAGCGCACGGTCCGTCTGCACCTCGTGAAGGGGGCCGGGATAGCGCTTGCGCAGCAGGGGCGAGAGCCCTTCGGTGGCGACCAGCTGCTGCACCTGCGCCAGCAGCGCGGGTGGATAGCCCGCGAGGTATTTCATGCCACCGGTCCCGCGCAGGCGAGCCCGGTCGCCACGCCGCCGAACAGGTCGCCCTCGACGAGGTTCACGCCCGCGAAGCTCCTGCGCAAGGCCTGCTGGAACGGCCGCAGGGCCGAAGAGCCGCCCGTCAGGTAGATGGCGTCGAGATCGCCGCTGCGCAGCCCGGCGCGCTTGACGCAGGCATGCGCACAGGCAATCACGTTCTCGAGCAGCGGAGAAAGCTGCTGCGCCATGTCGGCGGGCGAGAGCGACGCGGCCAGGCCCGGCTCGGCGCACGAGAGGTCGATGGCGGTGGGCGCATCGTTCACCGAGGCGGCGATCTTCGCCTGCTCGACCTCGCTGGCGATGCGGTGGCCGTGCCGCTCTTCCAGCACCGTCATCAGCCGGTCGTGCAGCCGCGTGTCGCCGTAGCTCGTGCGCAAGTCCTTCGCCTGCCGCACCGCCTTGGCGGCATAGAGCCAGTTGATCAGGTGCCAGGACGAAAGCTCGAAGAACACCTTGCTGGGCACTTCGCGCCCCTGCGCGCCCGTGTGGCGAAAGCCGAATTCCGGCATGACGCGGTCGAGGTTGAGGCGCTGGTCGAAGTCGGTGCCGCCGATGTGCACGCCGCTGGTGGCCAGCACGTCGCTGCTGCGGTCCTCGCGCGCGGCGCGGTCGGGGCCCACGCGCACGACGGTGAAGTCGGAGGTGCCGCCGCCGACGTCGACGATCAGCACCAGCGATTCCTTCGCGATGCGCTGTTCGTAGTCGAAGGCCGCTGCAATCGGCTCGAGCTGAAAGGCGACGTCTCGGAACCCGGCCGCACGGGCCGCGTGGCGCAGGCTTTCTTCCGCGCGTTCGTCCCGTTTGGAATCGTCGTCGACGAAGTGCACGGGCCGGCCGATGACGACACGCTCCGGCACCCGGCCCAGCTCGCGGCCCGCCCGCACGGCGAGTTCGCGCAGGAAGCGCGCGATGATGTCCTCGAAGCTCACGAGACCGTCGTAGATGGCCGTTTTCTCCTGCATCAACGCGCTGCCGAGCAGGCTCTTCAGCGAGCGCATGAGGCGGCCCTCGACGCCCGCCAAGTAGAGCGCGATGGCCTCGCGGCCGAAATGCGTCGTGCGGTCTTCGGCGTTGAAGAAGATCGCGGTCGGCAGCGTGGTGGCGGCGCCCTCGATGGGCAGCAGCCGGGCCGCACCGTCGACCCGGCAGGCCACGGCGGAATTGGAGGTGCCGAAGTCGATGCCGATCGTCGGCAGCGACGACGGTAACTTCACGCTCAAGATTCCCTGCGCAGCGCCGGGAACAGGATCACGTCGCGGATGCTCGGCGAATCGGTCAGCAGCATCATCAGCCGGTCGATGCCGATGCCGCAGCCACCGGTGGGCGGCATGCCGTATTCGAGTGCGCGCACGAAGTCGTGGTCGTAGAACATGGCTTCGTCGTCGCCGCTGTCCTTGGCGGCCACCTGGGCGTTGAAGCGCGCGGCCTGGTCCTCGGCATCGTTGAGCTCGCTGAAGCCGTTGCCGAATTCGCGGCCCGTGATGTAGAGCTCGAAGCGCTCGGTGACCTCGGGCCGCTCGTCGTTGGCGCGCGCCAGCGGCGAGATCTCGGTCGGGTGCTCCATGATGAAGGTCGGCTGCCAGAGCTTCTCTTCCACCGTCTCTTCGAAGTACATCACCTGCAGGCTGGCCAGGCTGCGCTGCGAGAGCTTGTCCTTCTCTTCGCTCAGCCCGAGCTTGCGCAGCGCATTGATGAGCCAGGCGCTGTCGTCGACACCGGTGCCGGCCTCGGCGTACTTGAGGATGGCTTCGCGGATCGTCAGGCGCTCGAAAGGCTGGGTCAGGTCGACCGGCTTGCCCTGGTAGGTGAGCTGCTGCGTGCCCACGGCCTTGTCGGCGATGGTGCGGATCAGCGTTTCGGTGAAGTCCATCAGGTCGCGGTAGTTCCAGTAGGCCGCGTAGAACTCCATCATCGTGAACTCGGGGTTGTGCCGCACCGAGATGCCCTCGTTGCGGTAGCTCCGGTTGATTTCGAACACGCGCTCGAAGCCGCCGACGATCAGGCGCTTGAGGTAGAGCTCGGGCGCGATGCGCAGGAACATCTCCTGGTCGAGCGCGTTGTGGTGCGTCTTGAAGGGCTTGGCATTCGCGCCGCCGGGAATGGGGTGCAGCATCGGCGTTTCGACTTCGAGGAAGTCGTGGGCCACCATGAACTCGCGCAGTGCACTCACGGCCTTGCTGCGCGCGGTGAAGCGCACGCGGGCGGTTTCGTCGGTGATCAGGTCGACGTAGCGCTGGCGGTATTTCTGCTCCTGGTCGGCCATGCCGTGGAACTTGTCGGGCAGCGGGCGCAGGCTCTTGGTGAGCAGGCGCAGCTTCGTGACCTTGACCGACAGCTCGCCGGTCTTGGTCTTCATCAGCATGCCTTCGGCACCCACGATGTCGCCGAGGTCCCAGCGCTTGAACTCGGCATAGGCTTCCTCGCCGATGGCATCGCGCGTGACGTAGAGCTGGATGCGGCTGGTCGCATCCTGCACCGTTGCAAAACTGGCCTTGCCCATCACGCGCTTGAGCATCATGCGGCCGGCCACGCTCACGGAAATGGCTTGCGCCTCGAGGGCTTCGGCATCGACGGCGCCATGCATCTCGATCAGCGCGGCGGCGCGATGGCCCGGCTTGAAGTCGTTCGGAAATGCGACACCCTTGCCCTCGGCCTGCGCGGCGCGCATCAGCTTGAGCTTTTCGCGGCGTTCCGCGATGAGCTGGTTGTCGTCGACGGCGGGCGCGGGGGCTGGAGCCGCGGCGGGCGTGGGAATGGAGGGGATCAGGTGGTCGGACATGGAGAGCGGATGGGGCGCAACAGAAGCGTGCGCAACCCGGCATTTTAGCCGATCGGGGTCGAATGAAACCGGCCTCCAGTGCCCGTCAATCCTGCGTGAAATGCTATGAAAAAAGTAGCAACCTATTCAGTGATGCCCGCACGTGCCAGCAGATCGCTGACCAGTTCGAGCCGCATCAGCGGACTGTCGAGTTCCATGAGCCGCTGCCGCAGTTCGAGTTGCATGGGCACCAATTCGCACCAGCGGTTGGCGACCCAGCCGCAATCGTTGAACTGGTAGGGCTCGCCGATGGGCAGGCGCACGGTTTCGGCGCCCTGCGCGCGGCGGCGTTCTTCGAGGGTGTCGACCAGACGCCGCAGCGCCGTGGCGGTGTGCTGGAGGTCGTCGGGAATCTCGAGCGCCGTGTCTTCGATCACGGCTTCCACTTCGGCAACCCACAAGCCGTATTTCTGCAGTTCGGTGGCGCGCACCCGGAAACGCTGCGTGCCGACGCACTCGATCTGCAGCAGGCCGCTTTGCGGCGAATCGAATTCGCGGATGACCGCCAGCGTGCCGACGGCGGCGAAGCTTTCCGCCTCGGCGCCGGCCTTGCGCACTTCGCTGCCGCTCGTGAGGCTGACCACGCCGAAGGGCGCGTCGGCCTTGCGGCATTTGCCGATCATGTCCAGGTAACGTACTTCGAAAATACGCAGTGGAAGCACGCCGCCCGGAAACAGGACCGTGCCGAGCGGGAACAATGGCAGTGAATGCAAAAGGGGCTGTGTCGTCATCGAGGAACCTTGCATGGCTATCATCGCATTCCCCTCACGACCGCGCCCCATGCTCTACCAGATCCCCTCGTTCCTTCTCGACGTGATCGTCGGCCTGCTCGGCGGCGCCTGCCTGCTGCGCCTCTACATGCAGTACCACCGCGTGCCTTTCGGCAACCCGCTCGGGCGTTTCGTCTTTGCGATCACCGACTGGATCGTGCTGCCGCTGCGCCGCATCGTGCCTTCGGTCAAGCGCTGGGACCTGGCGAGCGCCATCGCGGCCTGGCTGCTGGTGCTGGCGAAGTTCCTGTTGCTGTGGCTGCTGATCGGCAACCTGGGCCGGATTGCCACCTTGCCGCTGGTCTCGCTGGTGGGGCTGCTGCAGCTGGCGATTTCAGGCCTGACCGCGCTGCTGGTGGTCTATGCCGTGCTGTCGTGGATACCGGGGGCGTCGCCGATGCTGCTCGACCTCATTTCCCGGCTGGCCGAACCGCTGGTGCGGCCGTTTCGGCGGTTCATTCCGCTGATCGGCGGCGTGGACCTGTCGCCCCTGGCCGCCATCGTGGTGCTGCAGGTGATTGCGATCGTGCTGGGCAACCTGCTGGTCTGGGCCTACCGGCTGGGCGCCTGAGCGATCTCCTGGTCAGCTGACTGCGTCGGCCGGCTGGCGCAGCAGCATCGCGAGGGTGCTCGCAATGGTCTTGCGCAGCTCGCGGCGGTCGCTGATGAAGTCGATCGCGCCCTTGGTCTGCAGGAACTCTGCGCGCTGGAAGCCTTCGGGCAACGTCACGCGCACGGTCGATTCGATCACGCGCGGGCCGGCAAAGCCGATCAGCGCCTTGGGTTCCGCAATGACGACGTCGCCCACGAAGGCGAAGCCGGCCGAGACGCCGCCCATGGTCGGGTCGGTCAGCACGCTGATGTAGGGCAGGCCCTTCTTCGCGAGGCGGGTGAGCGCGGCGTTGGTCTTGGCCATCTGCATCAGCGACAGCAGGCCTTCCTGCATGCGCGCACCGCCCGTGGCGGTGAAGCAGATGAAGGGCACCTTCTGTTCGATGGCCGTCTCGACGCCGCGCACGAAGCGCTCGCCGACCACGCTGCCCATGCTGCCGCCCATGAATTCGAACTCGAAGCAGGCCACGACCACGCTGATGCTGTGGACCGAGCCGCCCATGACGACCAGTGCGTCGGTCTCGCCCGTGTTCTCGAGCGCTTCCTTGAGCCGTTCGGGGTACTTGCGGCTGTCCTTGAACTTGAGCGCGTCCACCGGCAGCACTTCCTGGCCGATTTCGTAGCGGCCCTCGGCGTCGAGGAAGGCGTCGAGGCGCGCACGGGCGCCGATGCGGTGGTGGTGGCTGCAGCTCGGGCAGACGTTCTGGTTGTGCTCGAGGTCGGTCTTGTAGAGAACGGTCTCGCAGGCGGGGCATTTGATCCACAGGCCCTCGGGCACCTGGCGGCGCTCCGACGGGTCGGTTTGTGCGATCTTGGCGGGTAGCAGTTTTTCAAGCCAGCTCATAGGACTCCGAATTAGCTCCCCTCTGCCGCAATGCGGCAGAGGGGCTGGGGGGTGAGGGCAACGGCGATTATCGGCCAGCCGCGTTCTTGGGGGTAGCCGCCGGCAGGGCATCGAGCGCTTCGCGGATGCCGGCGAGGAATTCGCGCACCGCAGGCACCACCTTTTCGCGTGGCTGTCCGTCGATCAGCTGGATGATCCTGGTGCCGATCACGACCGCGTCGGCGGCCGAACCCACGGCCTGGGCCGTGCGCGCGTCGCGGATGCCGAAGCCCACGCCCACCGGAATGCTCACGTGCTCGCGGATGCGCGGGATCATCCGGCCGACCGCTTCGGTGTCGAGGTGGCCGGCGCCCGTCACGCCCTTGAGCGACACGTAGTAGACATAGCCGCTCGCGATGCGCGCGACCTGGGCCATGCGCTCGCTGGTGCTGGTGGGGGCCAAGAGGAAGATCAGGTCGATGCCTGCGGCCTTGAGATCGGCTGCGAAGTCCTCGCACTCCTCCGGCGGGTAGTCGACCACCAGGAGGCCGTCGACGCCTGCGGCCGACGCATCGCGGATGAAGGCCTTCTTGCCGTGCACGAGGTCGTAGCGCTCGACCGGATTCGCATAGCCCATCAGCACCACGGGCGTGGTCGGGTCCTTCTGGCGGAAGGCGGCCACCATGGCGAGCACCTGCTTCATGCCGACGCCCAGGGCCAGCGCCGCCTCGCCGGCCTTCTGGATCACCGGGCCATCGGCCATCGGGTCGGAAAACGGCACGCCGAGCTCGATCACGTCGGCACCCGCCTCGACCATGCCGTGCATCAGCTCGGGCGTGATGTCGGCAAAGGGGAAGCCGGCCGTGACGTAGGGAATCAGGGCGCGGCGGCCTTGCGACTGGAGTGTCTTGAAGGTAGCGGCAATGCGGCTCATCACTTGCCTCCCTTCACGCTCAGGCCGCGCATCGAGGGCCGGTCGTAGAAGTCGACGCCCGACAGGTCGGCCACGGTGCCGATGTCCTTGTCGCCGCGCCCCGAGAGGTTCACCAGGATCGACTGGTCCGGCCGCATGGTCTTCGCGAGTTTCATGGCATAGGCCACGGCGTGGCTCGATTCGAGGGCCGGAATGATGCCTTCGGTGCGACACAGGTAGTGAAAGGCTTCGAGCGCCTCGGTGTCGGTGATGCCGACGTACTCGGCGCGGCCGATGTCGGCCAGGTACGCGTGCTCGGGGCCCACGCCCGGATAGTCGAGGCCGGCGCTGATGCTGTGCGTTTCGGTCACCTGGCCGTCCTCGTTCTGCAGCAGGTAGGTGCGGTTGCCGTGCAGCACGCCCGGGCTGCCGCGCAGGATCGACGCCGAGTGCTTGCCGCTGTCGAGCCCTTCGCCCGCAGCCTCCACGCCGATGAGTCGGGTGCTGGCGAACGGAATGTAGGGATGGAAGATGCCCATCGCGTTGCTGCCGCCGCCCACGCAGGCCACCACCACATCGGGCTGCCTGCCTTCGGCCTCGCCGGTGATGCCCTGGGCCGCGAGCATGGCGGGCATCTGGTCGATGCACTCGGTGCCGATCACGCTCTGGAAGTCGCGCACCATGGTCGGGTAGGGGTGCGGGCCGGCCACGGTGCCGATGATATAGAAGGTGTTCTCCACGTTCGTGACCCAGTCGCGCATCGCCTCGTTGAGCGCGTCCTTCAGCGTCTTGCTGCCCGACTCCACCGGCACCACGGTGGCGCCCAGCAGGTTCATGCGGTAGACGTTGGGGCTCTGGCGCTTCACGTCCTGGCTGCCCATGTAGACCACGCATTCGAGGCCGTAGCGCGCGCAGATGGTGGCGGTGGCCACGCCATGCTGGCCGGCGCCGGTTTCGGCGATCACGCGGGGCTTGCCCATGCGGCGCGCGAGCATCGCCTGGCCGATCACGTTGTTGATCTTGTGCGCGCCGGTGTGGTTGAGGTCCTCGCGCTTCAGGTAGATCTGGGCGCCGCCCATCTCGCGGCTGGTGCGCGCGGCATGGTAGACCGGCGAGGGCCGGCCGACGAAGTGCTTCAGCTCGTAGTGGAACTCGGCGAGGAACGCCGGGTCGTCCTTGTACTTCGCGTACGCGTCGCGCAGCTCGTTGATCGCGTGGGTGAGCGTTTCGCTCGCGAAGGTGCCGCCGTAGTTGCCGAAGTGGCCGGTGGCGTCGGGTTGCTGGTAATCCTGGATATGGCTTTGCATGGTTCTCGATCGTTGGGCCGCAGCCCGAAATCACGATCGGGTGCGGCAGCTAACTGGAGAAGGACGCGTCGGCAGCTCTGACTGCTGCGACGAATTGCCGGATCTTTCCGGCGTCCTTCAGGCCCTTGTTCCCGGGACCGTCGATTTCGACGCCCGAGCTCACATCAACGGACAGCGTCTTGCAGCGCGTCCGCAGGATGCGAATGCCATCGCTCACGTTTGCAGGTGTGAGCCCACCACTCAAGACGAGGTGAGCGTCGACGGCGGGTGGAAGAAGTGACCAATCGAATGCCTTGCCGCCACCGCCATAACCTTCGACATGGGCGTCGAGCAGGATGGCCTGGGCGTGGGAGTAATCGGACGCGTATTTTACGAGGTCGAAGCCGGCTCCGGCGGCGCCCAGCGGAATACGGGCCGCGCGCATGTAGCGGAAGCGGTCCGGGCCGGTGGCTTCCTCGCACTGTTCGGGCGTTTCTTCGCCGTGAAACTGCGCGATGGACCCCTTCACGCGTGCGAGCGATGCTATGACTTCGAGAGCACCCTCGTTGACGAACAGCAGCACCGGCGTCACGAAAGGAGGCAGGCGCGCGGCCAGCTGGGCGGCGCGTTCGGCCGTGACGGCGCGGGGGCTTTTCGCATAGAGCACGAAGCCGACGGCATCGGCACCGGCCTCGACCGCGGCATCCACGTCGGCCTCACGCGTGAGGCCGCAGATCTTGATGCGGGTGCGGGGAGCGACAGTCATGGCGGCCCATCATAAGGAGCGCCGCCGGCCTGCAGCGTCGCCTCGGCCGGCAGACCCCACTTGGCGTCGTACAACGGCCCGAGAAAATACAGCCCGTCCGCCGAGAAGGTGGGTGCCGCCACCTTGCGGCTGCGCGCCTCGAGCACCTCGGCGATCCATTCGGGACGTTCGTCGCCGCGGCCGATGCGCACGAGGCAGCCCATCAGGTTGCGGATCATGTGGTGCAGGAAGGCATCGGCCTCGAACTCGAAATGCCAGCGGCAGCGGTCCTCACTGCCGTGGCGCGTGATTTCGATGCGGCGCAGGTCCTTGACCGGCGAGCGCGCCTGGCAGGCCGAGGCGCGAAAGGAACTGAAGTCGTGCCTGCCCACCAGCAGGGCGGCGGCGGCGCGCATCGCATCGCCGTCGAGCGCATGCATCGACCAGCCGACCCGGCCCGAGTCGAGGCTGGGCCGCACGGGCGACTGCGACAGCACGTAGAGGTAGCGCCGCGCCAATGCGCTGGCGCGGCAATGGAATTCGTCGGGCACCGGCTGCGCCCACTGCACGGCGATGTCGTCGGGCAGGAAGCGGTTGGTGCCGCGCATCCAGGAGAAGGGCTCGCGTTCGACGGCGGTGTCGAAGTGCACCACCTGCATCAGCGCATGCACGCCGGCGTCGGTGCGGCCGGCGCACAGCGTGCCGATGGGCTGCGCCGCGAACTTGGCGAGGGCGGCTTCCAGCTTGTCCTGCACCGTGCGGCCCGAGCGCTGGCTTTGCCAGCCCTCGTATGCCTGGCCGTTGTAGCGGATGCCTAGCGCCAGCCTCACGAATTCAGAAACGGGGGAAAGTGCCGATCAGCGCAGCTCGGCGAGCAATTGCCTCGCCTGCGACTTGAGGTCGCCAGCGCTTTCAGCCTCGACTTCCTCGACCAGCGAGCGGGCGCCTTCGACGTCGCCGATGGCTTGCAGCTCGCGCGCCAGCGACAGCTTGACCGCATGGGGGCTTTCGTCGCCATCGTCGTCCTGTGTGGCCGCGGCGGGCCTCGCTGCCTCGGTGGTACCGGCCACCGGGCGGGCGGGAAGACCGGCCAGCGCACTCATGTCGAATTCGATGAAGCCCGAGTCCGCGGGCAAATTGCCGCGCAGCCCGGCCGGACGGGTGTTGGCATCGGCTTCGCCCAGCGCGCCGGGACGGGTGATCGGGGACAGCGCTCCGGGGGCGGTGTCGAAGTCGTTTTCCAGATCGGCCGGTGCCGTGGGCGCGTGCGCATGGCCGTTGGACAGCGGTGGGCTGCTGGCGGCCGGCGCATACGCCGTCTTCGGCAGGCTGGCACTCACCGGGGCCGGAGCAGGCGCCGGTGCCGGCGGCTGGCTCAGGTCCAGATCGAAGTCCAGCGGCGCGACCGAGGGCACGAAGGCTGGCGCGGCCGCCACAACGGGGGCGGGCGCCGGCACAGGGGCCGGCGCGGGTTTGGCCGCTGCCGTGGCGAGGGCGCCCGCAAAGGCGGCGCTCTCGGCCTGGGTCACGCCTCGGGGGGCGCCCGACTCATACAGCGGATTGCCTGGGTCGAGGTCCTTGCCCATTTCGGCGACGCGGTTCCAGTCGGCGCCGTTGCCGTTGGTCAGCTTGTGCACTTCGGTCGCAAGGCCTTCATAGGCCCGGACGTCGCGGCGCTTGGCATGGATCTCGAGCAGCTTGAGGTGGATGGCCGTGCGGTCCGGATTCACGCGCAGGGCCTCGCGGAGGATTTCCTCGGCCTGCAGGTCGCGGCCATAGGCGAGGTACACGTCCGCCTCGGCCACGGGGTCGACATCGCCCGCGTCGAGCTGGCTCGGCGAGTACGACAGCGACGACACGGTGGAGTCCCCGCGGTGCTTGGTGTCGACCGATTCGCCGCCGCTGGCGCCGAAGAACGAGTCTTTCGGGATGCGGCTTTCGAGGAACACGCTTTCGCTCATTTCTTCGCGGCGGCGGCCCAGAACACGGTAAAGCAGGAAGCCGACCAGCAAGGCGATCAGCGCTGCGCCGCCGAGCATCAGCGGGTTGTCCATCAGCTCTTCGAAGAACCCGCGCTCCACCGGGGGCGGCGGAGGAGCTGCCTTGACGACCGGCTTGGGCGCCGGTGCCGGCGCGGCGGCCGCGGCACTTGCCGCCGCAGCGGGAGCGGCCGGCGCAAGTTCGGACGATGCAGCAGGCGTCGGCTCGGCGGCTGGAGCGGCTGCTGGTACCGTTGCAGCAGGCGCGGGAGCCGCCGCTGCTGGTGCCGAAGTGGCGGCGGGCGTTGTGGCGGGGACGACGGGCGCCGTGGCGGGAGCAGCAGCCGGGGCGGGCGCGGCGGCTGCAGGCGCCGGAGCGGCCGGCGCCGTGGTGGCGGCCGCGCCCGGATTGGGAACCGGAATGCCGGGGGCTGCCGGGGCGGGTGCCGCCGAGCCAGCGGCTGGCGCCGCCGAACCGGTGGCTGCCTTGAGCTTGGCCAGCTCGTTGATGTTCTTCGAGAGCTCGGCAACTCGGTTGTTGCTGTCCTGCGCCTGGCGGGTTTGCGCAACCTTTTCTTCGGCGGCACGGGCGGTTGCGCTGCCCTGCGAGATCGTCAGCTTGTCGGGGGCGCTTGCCGCGGCATTGCGATCCTCGACGTTGGCCTGCAGCTTGCCCGAAGCCTTGCGGCCGGCGGCGGCCACGTTCGACGTGGGTGCATTCTCGGCAAGGCGCTGGCGGTAGGCGCCGAAGTCGCGGCTTTGCGCCGTGATGGTGCGCCGCGCTTCCGACGGCAGAATGGCGCCGGCTTCGGCGGCGCTCGGCAGATCGAGCACGGCGCCGGCCTTCATGCGATTGACGTTGCCGCCAATGAACGCATCGGGATTGGCAAGCAGGAGCGCCACCAGCATCTGGTCGAGCGAGATGTCGGCGGGCTTGTGGGCCCCGGCGATCTTGCTGGCGGTATCGCCGCGCTGGACCGTGACCTGTTCGCCGCCACCGGCCGGGCGAGCCGGCGCAGCGGCGCTGGGCGCCTGCGGCGCGGCAGCGGCGGGTGCTGCCGGTGCTGCGGGAGCGATGGCCGGTGCGACGGGTGCGCGCTCGCGGCGTGCGCGGGCCGCAGCGGCGCCCGGACGCTCCGCCGGCGGCGTGCTCACCTGGGGCGTGGCGGGCGCGATGGGCGCGCTCGGCGCCGCCTGGCGGGTTGCCGGCGGATCGAGCAGCACGGTGTAGTCGCGCACCATGCGGCCCGAAGAACCATTGGCTTCGAGCAGCAGGTCGACGAAGGGATCGTTGAGCGGACGGCTGCCGGTCAGCCGGACGACATACTGGCCACCGGCGCGGCGCTGCAGCGTTGCCTTGACGTCGCTCAGCGCGGCGTTGTACGGAACGCCCGCGTTCTTGAAGGCGTCGGCGCTGGCAACGTTGATCTTCAGGCTTTCCGCTTCGGCGGCGGCCATTTCGGTCACGTCGATTTCAGCGCGAAGCGGTTCGCCCAGGGCCGATTGCACCTTCAACTGTCCCAGCGCGAAGGCGCTGGCGTCAGCGCTTGCAATACCCAGGACCACGGCAACGGCCGTGCCCAGAACGGAGAGGCGAAGACCGTTCAAGGGCAGGGAGGGGCGAGCGGCCGATGGGCGGGCCGCGGGCAACAGATGTCTTGTCATGCTGATAGGGGCGGCTCAGGCCCAGAATTTGTAAGAGGACGTTAGCATCATCACCGGGTACTGACAAGGCGGTGCGCCCGTTCTACCCAGTGCGCGCATACTTACGCACACATTCTGTGTTGCCAAATGGCAACACTCCTGGTCCGTGGAGAGCCTGCGCGCCCCCATCAAGCCTCGAGGAGGATGCGCAGCATGCGGCGCAGCGGTTCGGCCGCACCCCACAGCAGCTGGTCGCCGATGGTGAAGGCGCCGACGTACTCGGGGCCCATCGCCAGCTTGCGGATGCGGCCGACCGGGATGTTCATGGTGCCCGTCACCGCCACCGGCGTCAGGTCCTTCAGGGTCGCTTCACGGGTGTTCGGCACGACGCTGGCCCAGGGGTTGTCCGCGGCGATCAGCGCTTCGATGTCGGCCACGGGCACGTCCTTCCTGAGCTTGAAGGTCAGCGCCTGGCTGTGGCAGCGCATGGCGCCGATGCGCACGCAGAAGCCGTCGACCGGCACGGCGGCAGTGCCGAAGCCTGCGCCCTGGCCGAGGATCTTGTTGGTTTCCGCGCCGGCCTTCCATTCTTCCTTGGACATGCCGTCGCCCAGATCCTTGTCGATCCAGGGGATCAGCGAGCCGCCCAGCGGTGCGCCGAAGTTGGCGGTTTCGGAGGCGCTGAGATTCTGCTGCCTGTGCAGCACCTTGCGGTCGATCTCGAGGATGGCCGACTTGGGGTCGTCCAGCAGCGCGCGCACCTCGGCGTTGAGCGTGCCGAACTGGGTCAGCAACTCGCGCATGTGCTGCGCGCCGCCGCCCGAAGCCGCCTGGTAGGTCATGCTGGTCATCCACTCGACCAGGCCCGCCTTGTAGAGGGCACCCACGCCCATCAGCATGCAGCTGACGGTGCAATTGCCGCCGATCCAGTTCTTGCCGCCCTTGGCGAGCGCGTTCTGGATCACCGGCAGGTTGACGGGGTCGAGCACGATGACCGCGTCATCGTTCATGCGCAGCGTGGAGGCGGCGTCGATCCAGTGGCCGCTCCAGCCGGCGGCGCGCAGCTTGGGGAACACGTCGCTGGTGTAGTCGCCGCCCTGGCAGGTGATGACGATGTCGCACTTCTTCAGCGCTTCGATGTCGTTCGCATCCTTGAGCGCGGTCTCGTTCTTGGCCATGGCCGGGGCCTTGCCGCCGGCGTTGGAGGTCGAGAAGAAGACCGGCTCGATGAGCCCGAAGTCGCCTTCGGCCTGCATGCGGTCCATCAGAACCGAGCCGACCATGCCGCGCCAGCCCACGAGGCCGACCAGAGGTTGAGATGCGTTCGCCATTTCAGTTTTGCCCTTTTAATAAAGAAAGAAGTTGTCTTTTCTTGCCCCCGACTCGTCGAGCCGGGGAGGGGCGTGACGAAGCGGGCTGCGGTTAGCCGGTAATCGTCTTTTTGGTGATTGCTGCAACAACCGCGTCGCCCATTTCGCGGGTGCCGACGCGCTTCGTGCCTTCTGACCAGATGTCACCGGTGCGCAGGCCGGAAGCGAGCACGTGCTTGACCGCCGACTCGATCCGGTCGGCAGCTTCGGCTTGGTTCAATGAAAAACGGAGCATCATGGCAGCGGACAGTATTGTAGCCAATGGATTGGCAACCCCTTTGCCGGCAATGTCGGGCGCGCTGCCGTGGCTGGGCTCGTACAGGCCCTGGTTGCTCGAATTGAGCGACGCAGAGGGCAGCATGCCGATGGAACCGGTGAGCATGGCGGCCTCGTCCGAGAGGATGTCGCCGAACATGTTGCCGGTGACGATCACGTCGAACTTCTTGGGCGCCTTCACCAGCTGCATGGCCGCGTTGTCGACGTACATGTGGTCGAGCTCGATGTCCGGATAGTCCTTGTGCACCTCGGTCACGATGTCCTTCCAGAACTGGAAGGTCTCCAGCACGTTGGCCTTGTCCACGCTGGTCACGCGCTTGCTGCGCTTGCGTGCGGCCTCGAAGGCGACGCGGGCGATGCGCTCGACCTCGGGGCGCGAATAGCGCATGGTGTCGAACGCCTCTTCGGCACCCGGAAAATGCCCGTCGACGGCCGTGCGGCGGCCGCGCGGCTGGCCGAAGTAGATGTCTCCGGTCAGCTCGCGGATGATGAGGATGTCCAGGCCCGAAATCAGCTCGGGCTTGAGGCTCGAGGCACCCACCAGCTGCTCGTAGCAGATGGCCGGGCGGAAGTTCGCGAACAGGCCGAGGTTCTTGCGCAGGCCGAGAATGGCCTGCTCCGGGCGCAGCGAGCGCTCGAGCTTGTCGTACTTCCAGTCGCCGACCGCGCCGAACAGCACCGCGTCGGCTTCCTTCGCGAGCTTGAGCGTGGCTTCGGGCAGCGGATGGCCGTGCGCCTCGTAGGCCGCGCCGCCGACCAGCGCCGACTCCATTTCGAACGAGAGGTCGAGCGCGTCGAGCACCCTGATGGCTTCGGCCACGATTTCGGTGCCGATGCCGTCACCCGGGAGAACTGCGATTTTCATGATGTGGTCTGAGGTTTGAATACGGGAATGCGGAGGCTGGTCAGGCAATCATCGTGTGCGCGAGCCAGGGCTTCTGGGCCAGCCGCTCGGCCTCGAAGGCCTTGATCTTGTCCTTGTGGCGCAGCGTCAGGCCGATGTCGTCCAGCCCGTTGATCAGGCAGTACTTGCGGAAGGCCTGCACGTCGAACGCGAACTCGCCGCCATCGGGCTTCACGACCACCTGGCGCTCCAGGTCGATGGTCAGCGTGTAGCCGGGGAAGGCGAAGGTCTCGTCGAACAGCTGCGCCACCTGCGCCTCGGGCAGCACGATCGGCAGCAGGCCGTTCTTGAAGCTGTTGTTGAAGAAGATGTCGGCATAGCTCGGCGCGATGATCGCGCGGAAGCCGTACTGGTCGAGCGCCCACGGCGCGTGCTCGCGCGACGAGCCGCAGCCGAAGTTCTTGCGCGCCAGCAGGATCGAGGCGCCGGCGTAGCGTGGCTGGTTCAGCACGAAGTCGGGGTTCGGCTTGCGGCTTTCCGGGTCCTGGCCCGGAAAGCCGGCGTCGAGGTAGCGCCATTCGTCGAACAGGTTCTGGCCGAAGCCGGTCTTGCGGATCGACTTGAGGAACTGCTTCGGAATGATCGCGTCGGTGTCGACGTTCTCGCGGTCCATGGGGGCCACGAGGCCCTTGTGCACGGTGAATTTCTGCATGTGAATCTCTCTGTGTTCAGGCGAACGTACGGACGTCGACAAAGTGGCCGTGCACCGCGGCAGCGGCGGCCATGGCCGGGCTCACGAGGTGGGTGCGGCCCCCGGCGCCCTGGCGGCCTTCGAAGTTGCGGTTGCTGGTGGAGGCGCAGCGCTCGCCGGGCTCCAGGCGGTCGGCGTTCATGGCCAGGCACATCGAGCAGCCGGGCTCGCGCCATTCGAAGCCTGCGGCCTTGAAGATCAGGTCGAGCCCCTCGCGCTCGGCCTGTTCCTTCACCACGCCCGAACCGGGCACCACCATCGCGAGCTTGACGTTCTTGGCCACCTTCTGGCCGAGCTTCTTCACCACGGCGGCGGCTTCGCGCATGTCCTCGATGCGGCTGTTGGTGCACGAGCCGATGAACACCTTGTCGACGAAGATGTCGTTCATCGCCTTGTTCGGCTCCAGGCCCATGTAGACCAGCGCGCGCTCGATGGCGCCGCGCTTGCTGGGGTCCTTTTCCTTCTCGGGATCGGGTACGCGGCCATTGATGTCGACCACCATCTCGGGCGAAGTGCCCCAGGTCACTTGCGGCTGGATCTGCGTGGCGTCGAGTTCGACCACGGCGTCGAACTTCGCACCGGGGTCGGACTGCAGCGTGCGCCAGTAGGCCACGGCCAGGTCCCACTCCACGCCCGTGGGCGCGAGCGGGCGGCCCTTCACATAGCTGATGGTCTTTTCGTCGACCGCCACCAGCCCCGCACGCGCACCGGCCTCGATGGCCATGTTGCAGACCGTCATGCGGCCTTCCATGCTCAGGTCGCGGATGGCCGAGCCCGCGAATTCGATCGTGTAGCCCGTGCCGCCGGCGGTGCCGATCTTGCCGATGATCGCGAGCACGATGTCCTTGGCGGTGCAGCCGAAAGGCAGCTTGCCCTCGACCTTCACCAGCATGTTCTTCGCCTTCTTGCCCAGCAGCGTCTGCGTGGCCATCACGTGCTCGACCTCGCTGGTGCCGATGCCGTGCGCCAGTGCGCCGAAGGCGCCGTGCGTGGAGGTGTGCGAGTCGCCGCAGACCACCGTCATGCCCGGCAGCGTGGCGCCCGATTCGGGCCCGATCACGTGCACGATGCCCTGGCGCTTGCTCAGGAACGGAAAGAACGCGGCAGCGCCGAATTCCGCGATGTTCTTGTCGAGCGTGGTGACCTGCTCCTTGCTGGTGGGGTCGGCAATGCCTTCATAGCCGCGCTCCCAGCCCGTGGTCGGCGTGTTGTGGTCGGCCGTGGCCACGACCGAGCTGATGCGCCACAGCTTGCGGCCGGCGACGCGCAGGCCCTCGAAGGCCTGCGGGCTGGTGACTTCGTGCACCAGGTGGCGGTCGATGTAGAGGATCGCGGTGCCGTCTTCCTCGGTGTGGACGACGTGTTCGTCCCAGATCTTGTCGTAGAGCGTGCGTGCCATGTCGGTCTCTTGTCTTTCGTGGGGAGGTGAATTGTCTTGTGTTCTATGCGGCGAGCGGCTCGGCGGCATCGTGGGTGGCCGTCGGCGTGTGCAGATGGTTGACCAGCGTGCGCGCGGCCACCGGCAGGGTGGAGAAGTCGCGCGCCACCAGGCGGATCTCGCGCCTGGACCAGGCGTCGTTCAGCGCCACGCTGCAGAGGCGACTGCCGATGCCCGCCTGCAGCAGTTCGAAGGCGCGTTGCGGCATCACGCCGATGCCCAGCCCGTTGTCGATCATGCGGCACATGGCGTCGAGGCCGGTCACGTGGATGCGCAGCTTGACGCTGCGGCCCGCCTCGAGCGCGGCCTGGTGCATGGCCACGTAGATCGAGCTGTTGGTGTGCAGGCCGACGTGGTCGAAATCGAGCGAGGCGGCGAAGTCGATCGGCCCCTGCGTGGCCAGCGGGTGCCCGGCGGGCGCGATCAGCACGAGCCGGTCGTGGCGGTAGGGCAGCGTCTGCAACTCGTTCGTGCCGTCGGGAATGTGGCAGATGCCGAGGTCGGCCGCGCCTTCCTGGACCGCGCGCACCACTTCGTTGCTCAGATGCTCCTCGAGGTCGATCTTGATCGCGTCGTGCTCGCGCGTGAAGGCGCCGAGGTCCTCGGGAAGAAACTGCACGATGGCCGAGATGTTGGCATGCACGCGCACATGGCCGCGCACGCCCTCTGCGTATTCGCTGAGCTCGCCCTGCATCTTCTCGAGGCTGTAGAGCACCGAGCGCGCATGGTGCAGCAGGCTTTCGCCCGCGGGGGACAGATCGACGCCGCGCGCATGGCGGTAGAGGAGGGTGGTGCCCAGGGTGCTTTCCAGGTCCGACAGCCGCTTGCTGATGGCCGAAGCGGCAATGAATTCGCGTTCCGCCGCCCGCCCGATGCTGCCGAGCTCGCAAACGGCCACGAACAGCTGCAGCGACGTGAGGTCGATGCGCCGGGCGAAATTGCGTTCGGAAGTGCTCATGGGGCTTTGGGCATCGCGTCTGGCGATGAGTTTGCCATTTTCCCAGGGTTTTGACGGGTCTGCCATCGTCATGTGCGATGGGTTTATTGCCCTGAGGCGACGAGTCCCGGCTGCCCCGCACGACAAAACGCCCCGCTCCTCGCTGTTCGGCGAGGGGCGGGGCGGGGCGTTTGAGGCTCGGGTGCCTACTGGCGCTTCTTGGCGGCGTCTTCCATCTTTTCACCGCCCTTCTGGATGTCCTGGCCGGCACCCCTGACGGTGTTGCAGCCACCCAGCGGGATGGCGAGTGCGAAAGCGACGGCGATCAGCGCGGTAAGTTGCTTCATGACGGGTCTCCTGAAGGCGGTTGAAAAGCAAGGCGCGAAATCTCGGGCCTCCGCAGTCGAACCTACCCACGCCCCGCGGCCGGCCCTGTCAGCCAAGACGCAAAAAAGCTGCCCGAGGGCAGCTTTGCGGCTTGAGCGCAAGCAGCGCGCGATCAGCGCTTGCCGATGGGCTGCACGTCGCGCTTGGGCGAGCCTTCGAACAGCTGGCGCGGGCGGCCGATCTTGTACTCGGGGTCGCCGATCATTTCGTTCAGCTGCGCAATCCAGCCGACCGTGCGGGCCAGCGCGAAGATCGCGGTGAACAGCGGCACCGGAATGCCGATGGCGCGCTGCACGATGCCCGAGTAGAAGTCGACGTTCGGGTAGAGCTTGCGCGACACGAAGTACTCGTCTTCCAGGGCGATCTTTTCGAGTTCCTTGGCGAGCTTGAACAGCGGGTCCTGCTCCAGGCCCAGCTCGGTCAGCACTTCGTTGCAGGTTTCCTGCATCAGCTTGGCGCGCGGGTCGTAGTTCTTGTACACGCGGTGGCCGAAGCCCATGAGCTTGACGTTCGAGTTCTTGTCCTTGACCTTCTTGATGAACTCGCCGATCTTCTCCACGCCGCCTTCCTTCTGGATGTCGTAGAGCATGTTGAGCGCCGCTTCGTTGGCGCCGCCGTGGGCCGGGCCCCAGAGGCAGGCCACGCCGGCTGCGATGGCCGCGAAGGGGTTGGTGCCCGACGAGCCGCACAGGCGCACGGTCGAGGTCGAGGCGTTCTGCTCATGGTCTGCGTGCAGGATGAAGATGCGGTCGAGCGCGCGCTCGAGCACCGGGTTCACCTTGTACTCCTCGCAAGGCGTGGCGAACATCATGTGCAGGAAGTTGCCCGCGTAGCTCAGGTCGTTCTTCGGGTACATGTACGGCTGGCCGATCGTGTACTTGTAGGCCATGGCCACGAGCGTCGGCATCTTCGCGATCAGGCGGATCGCGGCGATCTCGCGGTGCTCGGGATTGTTGATGTCCGTGCTGTCGTGATAGAAGGCCGACAGTGCGCCCACCAGGCCGGTCATGATGGCCATCGGATGCGCGTCGCGGCGGAAGCCGCGCAGGAAGAACTGCATCTGCTCGTTGACCATCGTGTGGTTGGTCACGAGCTTGGTGAAGTTGGTTTTCTTGGCCTGGTCCGGCAGTTCGCCGTAGAGCAGCAGGTGGCAGGTCTCGAGGAAGTCGCAGTTGGTTGCGAGTTGCTCGATGGGGTAGCCGCGATACAGCAGCTCGCCCTTGTCGCCGTCGATGTACGTGATGGCCGACTGGCAGGCGGCGGTCGACATGAAGCCCGGGTCATAGGTGAACATGCCGGTCTGCGCATAGAGCTTGCGGATGTCGATCACGTCGGGACCGACGGTGCCCTTGTAGATCGGCAGTTCGACGCTGTCTCCGCCGTTGCTGAACGACAGCGTGGCCTTGGTATCGGAAGCTTTCATTTCGGGGTTCTTTCAGAGGAGTATTCAGGAGGGCGAAGAGGAAACGGAGGTTGCGGGACGCTGCGCGCCGTCGGTGCGCATCAGCTGCAGCAACTCGACCACCTCGGCCCCGGCCCATGCGGGCTCGGGCTCCTTTCTTCGCAGGAGAAGATCGAGGAGATCGTTGTCCGACAGGTCCATCAAGGTCTCCATCGCTCCCGCCTGGCCATTGGTCATGCGGGATTCGTGCCGCTCGAAGAAGCGGGCGATGAACAGGTCGTTCTCGAGCAGGCCGCGCCGGCAGCGCCACTTCAGCTTGCTCAGCGCACGTTCGCTGATCGGCTGTGCGAGTTCGGCAGCGGTTTGCATGGTTTCTCTCGGAAAAGTTCAGATGGCGCGGCGCACCATCAGTTCCTTGATCTTGCCGATCGCCTTGGTCGGGTTCAGGTTCTTCGGGCACACGTCGACGCAGTTCATGATCGTGTGGCAGCGGAACAGGCGGTACGGGTCTTCGAGGTTGTCCAGGCGTTCGGCGGTGGCTTCGTCGCGGCTGTCGGCGATGAAGCGGTAGGCCTGCAGCAGGCCGGCCGGGCCCACGAACTTGTCGGGATTCCACCAGAAGCTCGGACAGCTGGTCGAGCAGCTCGCGCACAGGATGCACTCGTACAGGCCGTTGAGCTCGTCGCGCTCCTCGGGCGACTGCAGGCGCTCCTTCTCGGGCGGCACGTTGTCGTTCTGCAGGTACGGCTTGATCGAGTTGTACTGCTTGAAGAACTGCGTCATGTCCACGATCAGGTCGCGGATGACGGGCAGGCCCGGCAGCGGCTTCAGCACGATCGTGCCCTTGAGCGTGAGCATGTTGGTCAGGCAGGCGAGGCCGTTCTTGCCGTTGATGTTCATCGCGTCGGAGCCGCAGACGCCTTCGCGGCACGAGCGGCGGAACGACAGGGTGGGATCCTGCGCCTTGAGCTTCATCAGGGCGTCGAGCAGCATGCGCTCATGGCCGTCGAGTTCGATCTCGACGGTCTGCATGTAGGGCTTGGCGTCCTTGTCCGGGTCGTAGCGGTAGATCTGGAATGTGCGCTTCATCGTGAAACCTTGTGATGTTGTTCTGGCTTAGAACGTACGGACCTTGGGAGGAACGGAGTCGACCGTCAGCGGCTTGAGGTTGACCGGCTTGTAGGAGAGGCGGTTGTCCTGGCTGTACCAGAGCGTGTGCTTCATCCAGTTGGCGTCGTCGCGGCCGAGCGGCGCGACCGGGTCGTCGGCCGGGCGTTCGTAGTCTTCGACCGTGTGCGCGCCGCGGCATTCCTTGCGGGCGGCAGCCGAAACCATGGTGGCCTGCGCCACTTCGATCAGGTTGTCGACTTCGAGCGCTTCGATGCGGGCGGTGTTGAACACCTTCGACTTGTCCTTCAGGCCGATCGCGTTGACGCGCTCGCGCACGGCGGCGATCTTGACCACGCCCTCGTCCATCGAGGCCTGCTTGCGGAACACGGCCGCGTGCTGCTGCATGACGGCGCGGATCTCGCCCGCCACGTCCTGTGCGTATTCGCCGTCGGTGGCTGCCTCGAGGCGGTTCAGGCGCTCCAGCGTGCGGTCGGCGGCATCGGCCGGCAGCGGCTTGTGCTCCTTCAGCTTGTCGTTGAACTCGACGATGTGGTTGCCGGCCGCGCGGCCGAACACCAGCAGGTCGAGCAGCGAATTGGTGCCCAGGCGGTTGGCGCCGTGCACGCTCACGCAGGAGCATTCGCCCACCGCATAGAGGCCGTTCACCACGGCGCTGTTCTGGTCGCCTTGCTGAATCACGACCTGGCCGTTGATGTTGGTCGGAATGCCGCCCATCTGGTAGTGGATGGTCGGCACCACGGGGATCGGCTCCTTGGTGATGTCGACGTTGGCGAAGTTCACGCCGATTTCGTACACCGAGGGCAGGCGCTTGTGGATGGTCTCGGCGCCGAGGTGGTCGAGCTTCAGCAGCACGTAGTCCTTGTTGGGACCGCAGCCGCGGCCTTCCTTGATTTCCTGGTCCATCGAGCGCGAGACGAAGTCGCGCGGCGCCAGGTCCTTCAGCGTGGGCGCATAGCGCTCCATGAAGCGTTCGCCGTTGCTGTTGAGCAGGATGGCGCCTTCGCCGCGGCAGCCTTCGGTCAGCAGCACGCCGGCGCCGGCCACGCCGGTCGGGTGGAACTGCCAGAACTCCATGTCCTGCAGCGGAATGCCCGAACGCGCGGCCATGCCGAGGCCGTCGCCGGTGTTGATGAAGGCGTTGGTCGAGGCCTGGAAGATGCGGCCTGCGCCGCCGGTGGCCAGCAGCACGGTCTTGGCCTGCAGGATGTGCAGGTCGCCGGTTTCCATTTCGAGCGCGGTCACGCCGACCACGTCGCCTTCGGCGTCGCGGATCAGGTCGAGTGCCATCCACTCGACGAAGAACTGCGTGCGTGCCTCGACGTTCTTCTGGTAGAGCGTGTGCAGCATCGCGTGGCCGGTGCGGTCGGCCGCGGCGCAGGCGCGCTGCACGGGCTTCTCGCCGTAGTTGGCCGTGTGGCCGCCGAAGGGACGCTGGTAGATCGTGCCGTCGGGGTTGCGGTCGAAGGGCATGCCGAAGTGCTCGAGCTCGTACACGACCTTCGGGGCTTCGCGGCACATGAACTCGATCGCGTCCTGGTCGCCGAGCCAGTCGGAACCCTTGATCGTGTCGTAGAAGTGGTAGTGCCAGTTGTCCTCGCTCATGTTGCCCAGCGATGCGCCCACGCCGCCTTGCGCGGCGACGGTGTGCGAACGGGTGGGGAACACCTTGGAGAGCACCGCCACATTGAGGCCGGCACGGGCCAGTTGCAGCGAGGCGCGCATGCCGGAGCCGCCGGCACCGACGATCACGACGTCGAACTTGCGCTTGGTGATATTTTCTTTTGTGTAGGTCATGGTGGGGTCAGATCTTCCAAAGCACTTGAATGGCCCAACCCGCACAACCGACAAGCCAGACGATGGTGAAAATTTGCAGGGCGAGGCGGATGCCGACGGGCTGGACGTAGTCCATCCACACGTCGCGCATGCCCACCCACACGTGGTACAGCAGGGAAGCGATCACGCAGAAGGTCAGCACCTTCATCCACTGCGCGGCGAAGATGCCGGCCCAGAGGTCGTAGCCGATGGGGCCGCGCGTGAAGATCAGCTGCGCGAGCAGGATGATCGTGAAGAGCGCCATCAGGCCGCCCGTGATGCGCTGGCTGAGCCAGTCGCGCAAACCGTAGTGCGCGCCGACGACGATGCGCTTGGAGCCGTAATTCACAGACATGGTTGGCTCCTTCTCAGTACAGGCCGAACAACTTGGCGCCGAGCACCACGGTGAGCAGGATGCTCAGGGCCAGCGTGACCATGGCGGAGGTCTGGCCGAACTCCTTGGTGACGGCGGCATGGCTCACGTCCATCCAGAGGTGGCGCAGGCCGGCGATGAAATGGTGCAGGTAGGCCCAGATCAGCGCGAGAGCCACCAGCTTGATGAACCAGCCCGGAACGAAGCCAAGACCGCTGTTGAAGGCGGCCTTGAATCTGGCGAAGGAATAGTCGGACGAAAGCGAGGTGTCGAACATCCAGATGATGAACGGCAGCAGCAGGAACATGAGGATGCCGCTCACGCGGTGCAGGATCGACACGATGCCGGCCGGCGGCAGCCGATAGGTCGTGAGATCGGTGAAGGCATTGATGTTTCGGAATTCGCGACGCGGTGGCCGGGGAGGAGTTGCAAGCTCTGTCATTGGGGAGGCTTTCGTGGCTTGGTGGCTTGTTCTGGGAGCGAACGCTTTTGTTTCTTCTGCGGAATGCAAACAACGCAAAATTCTATTGCAATGCACCATTGCGTGGCGGAGGTGCCCGCGTCGGCGCAGCGATGCAGTCGGATGCTAGGGAGTTCGCGGCGTGTTGCGCACGAATCTTTGGCGCTGCCATGCGGTGGGGTCGTGATGCCATCTGGATGCGCTCTCAACCGAGCTGGTTGCGGTAGTGGTGCGTGTCGGTGCGATAGAGGCCGCGGCGCAATTCCATCGGCATGTCGTGGTAGGTGTGGGCCAGGCGCTCCACGCTGAGCAAAGGCATCTGCAACGGCACGTCGAGCAGCGCGGCCTGTTCCGCATCGGGCAGCACGGCGCGGATTTTTTCCTCGGCGCGCACCATGCGCACGCCGAATTCGGTTTCGAACATGGCGTACATCGGGCCCGGCCAGGCTCGCAGCCGCTCGGCGGTGAGGCCCTTGAAGGGCGCACCGGGAAGCCAGAGGTCCTCGAGGATGGTGGGCACGCCCCCATAGGCGAGCACGCGCCGCACCTGCAGCACCGCGTCGCCCGTGCGCAGGCCCAGTGCGCGCGCCACGTCGGCCGAGGCGCGCTGGCGGCGGCAATCGACGATGGTGCGCTCGGCGGGGCCTTCGGTGCTCGGGGTGCCGACATCGGGCACGAGCTTCAGAAAGCGATATTGCACATGCTGCTCGGCATGCGTGGCGACGAAGGTGCCCTTGCCCTGGCGCCGCACCACGAGATTCTCGGCCGCCAGTTCGTCGATGGCCTTGCGCACCGTGCCTTGGCTGACGCGGTAGCGCACCGCAAGATCCATCTCGCTCGGAATCGGCTCGCCCGGCTTCCACTCGCCGGCCTGCAGGCTCTGCAGGATCAGCGTCTTGATCTGCTGATAGAGCGGACTGAAGGAGGGCGTCGCAGAATCTTCGAGGACGGTGGAGGCATTCATGGCAGCGGTGGGGTGCGCCGTGGCGGAACCTCGGAGCATATCTTATATAAGACATAAGACGAGGCTCATCGAATCGGCTTAAAATGCGGGCCGGCCTGCGCCGCGGGAAGGATTCCCGCCCTGCAGGACCATCGGCGCCCCGCGCGCCCGCCGATACCGTTTCACCATCTTCTGGAGTCTTCCCATGAGCAAAAAACCCGTCCGCGTTGCCGTCACCGGTGCCGCCGGCCAAATCGGTTACGCCCTGTTGTTCCGTATCGCGTCCGGCGAAATGCTCGGCAAGGACCAGCCGGTCATCCTGCAACTGCTCGAGATCCCCGACGAGAAGGCCCAGAAGGCGCTCAAGGGCGTGATGATGGAGCTCGACGACTGCGCCTTCCCGCTGCTGGCCGGCATGGAAGCCCACGGCGACCCGATGACCGCCTTCAAGGATGCGGACTACGCCCTCCTGGTCGGTTCGCGTCCGCGCGGCCCGGGCATGGAGCGTGCCGAGCTGCTGGCCGTCAACGGCGCCATCTTCACGGCGCAGGGCAAGGCGCTGAACGCCGTGGCCAGCCGCAACGTCAAGGTGCTGGTGGTCGGCAACCCGGCCAACACCAATGCCTACATCGCGATGAAGAGCGCCCCCGACCTGCCGCGCAAGAACTTCACCGCCATGCTGCGCCTGGACCACAACCGCGCCGCCAGCCAGATCGCTGCCAAGACCGGCAAGGCCGTGGCCGACATCGAAAAGCTCGTCGTCTGGGGCAACCACTCGCCCACGATGTACGCCGACTACCGCTTCGCCACCATCAAGGGTGACAGCGTCGCCAAGATGATCAACGACCAGGAATGGAACGCCAACACCTTCCTGCCGACCGTCGGCAAGCGCGGCGCCGCCATCATCGAAGCACGCGGCCTGTCGTCGGCTGCCTCGGCCGCCAACGCCGCCATCGACCACATGCGCGACTGGGCCCTGGGCACCAACGGCAAGTGGGTCACCATGGGCATTCCGTCGGACGGCCAGTACGGCATTCCGAAGGACACGATGTTCGGCTTCCCGGTCACCTGTGAAAACGGCGAGTACAAGCTGGTCGAAGGCCTGGAAATCGACGCCTTCAGCCAGGAACGCATCAACAAGACGCTGGAAGAGCTGCAGGGCGAACAAGCCGGCGTTGCGCACCTGATCTAAGCAGGATCGGCCGGCATGCTCGACTGGAACCCCGCGCTCTACCGTCGCTACGAGGACGAGCGCACCCGCCCCGCACAGGAACTCCTGGCGCGGGTGCCGTTGTCCGGGGCGGCCCGCGTGGTCGACCTCGGCTGCGGCCCGGGCAATTCCACCGAGCTGCTGGCCAACCGGTTCCCGACGGCGAAAGTCGTCGGGACCGACAACTCCGAAGCCATGCTGGCCAGCGCGCGCGAGCGCCTGCCGCAGGCGCGCTTCGAGTTGAGCGACATCGCGACCTGGGCGCCGCAAGACGAAGCGCCCGACCTCATTTACGCCAACGCAGCCCTGCAGTGGGTGCCGGATCATGAGCAACTGATCCCGCGCCTGTTCGCTGCGCTGGCCCCGGGTGGCGTGCTCGCCATCCAGATGCCCGACAACCGCGAGGAGCCCACGCACCGCCTGATGCGCGCCGTGGCCGCCGAGGCGCCCTGGGCCGAGCCCATCGGCAATGCCGACCGGCTGCGCACCCTGCTGCTGCCGCTCGGCGGCTACTACGACCTGCTCGCGCCCGAGGCGGCCAGGGTCGATGTGTGGCACACCATCTACCAGCACCCCATGGCCAACGCCGCGGCCATCGTCGAGTGGGTGCGCGGCACGGGGCTGAAGCCCTTCGTCGATCGCCTGCCTGCCGACCTGCAGGCGAGCTACCTGGGCGAATACGAGCGTCGCGTGGACCAGGCCTATCCGGCCCGTACCGACGGCAAGCGGCTGCTTGCTTTCCCGCGCATGTTCGTCGTGGCGCAGAAAAAAGCATGACCAAGAGCGTTCATCCAGGCGAAGTGCTGCTTGGCGCGCAAGCCGGCGCCGTGACGTTGCCCGTGTGCGACCACTACAGCGGCGTCGAAGCCCGCATGAAGAAGAGCCTGGCGCTGCAGGCCGAGATGGCCGAGGAGTTCGGTGCCTGCGTGTTCGACGTCACGCTCGATTGCGAGGACGGCGCCCCCGTGGGCGGAGAGGCGGAGCACGCCGCGCTCGTGACCGAACTCGCACTGGCGGCCAGGCCGGGCATGCGGGTGGGCGTGCGCGTTCACCCCGTGGACCATCCCGCCTTCGCCGGCGACGTGATCACCATTGCCGGCCGCGCCGGCCACCGGCTCAGCCACCTGATGGTGCCCAAGGTGGAGTCGGTGGCCGATGTGGCCCAGGCGGTGGCGGCGCTCGAGGCGGCAGATGCCGATGCGCTGCCGCTGCATGTGCTGATCGAATCGCCGCTGGCCGTGCACAACGCGTTCGAAATTGCGGCGCATCCGCGCGTGCAATCGCTGAGTTTCGGCCTGATGGACTTCGTTTCTGCCCATGCGGGCGCCATTCCTGCCGATGGCATGGGCGCGGCCGGCCAGTTCACGCATCCACTGGTCGTGCGCGCCAAGCTGGCCATCGCATCCGCCGCGCATGCGTACGGCAAGGTGCCTTCGCACTGCGTGGTCACCGAGTTCAACGACACCGGTGCCATGCGCATGGCAGCCCGCAAGGCGGCCACCGAATTCGGTTACACGCGCATGTGGAGCATCCATCCGAACCAGATCCGGCCCATCCTGGAGGCTTTTGCGCCCGATGAGGCGCAGATTCAAATTGCCACAAAAATCATTACAAATGCCGCACTCGCGGATTGGGCACCGACCCAAATTGATGGCACATTGCACGACCGCGCGAGCTATCGCCATTTCTGGCAAGTGCTGACGCGCGCCCACGCAACAGGGCGCGCGTTGCCTCCCGAGGCAAAAGCCTGGTTTGCACTCGCGGCCTCCTGAAACTTCCGAATCCAGCCTCAAGGAAACACACCCATGAAGAAAATTGCCCTGATCGCCACCCTGGCCCTGGCGCTTCCGTTCGCCGCCATGGCGCAGACCACCCCTGCCAAGCCTGCGGCCAAGGCCGAAGCCAAGAAGGCGCCTCCCAAGAAGCAGGTCACCCGCAAGGCCGCCAAGGCCGTCGAGGAAGTCACCCCCGTTGCCGATGAAACCAACATCGTGCTGACCGACGCCGACCTGGCCGTGGCCCAGCGCGTTTCCCTCGGCAAGGCCCAGTGCGAACTCGGCGCCGACGTGACGGTGGCGGCCGACGAGAAGAAGCCCGGCTTCTTCAACGTGTCGACCAAGGGCGTGAAGTACCGCATGCACCCGGTCGAAAGCCGCACCGGCGCCATCCGCCTCGAAGACCCCCGTGCCGGCGCCATGTGGCTGCAATTGGGTAACAAGTCGATGCTGATGAACCAGAAGGCCGGCCTGCGCATCGCCGACGAATGCCAGACGGCAGAGCAGGTCGCGTTCGCCGAAGAAATGAAGAAGAACCCGCCCAAGAGCCTGTTCGAAGGCGCCGACGCGGCCAAGAAGTAAGAGAGTCCCACACGGGGTGCGGCGCGGCTCTTGCTTGCCGTACCGCACGCCCGTCAGCCCAGTTTCCGGAGAAAAGAAGATGTTGCAAGCCTACGTTGACCATGTTGCCGAACGCGCCGCGCTCGGTATTCCGCCGCTGCCATTGAGCGCGAAGCAAACCGCCGAGGCCATCGAGCTCCTCAAGAGCGCGAATGCCAAGGACGGTGCCTTCCTGCTCGATCTGCTCACCCATCGCGTGCCCGCCGGCGTCGACGACGCGGCCAAGGTCAAGGCGAGCTACCTGGCGGCCGTGGCCCACGGCACCGAGAAGAACGCGTTCATCTCGCGCGCCCGCGCCACCGAACTGCTCGGCACCATGCTCGGCGGCTACAACATCAGCCCGATGATCGACCTGCTCGACGACGCCGAAGTGGGCCGCACGGCGGCCGAAGGCCTGAAGAAAACCCTGCTGATGTTCGACCAGTTCCACGACGTCAAGGAAAAGGCCGACAAGGGCAACGCCAACGCCAAGGGCGTGCTGCAGAGCTGGGCCGATGCCGAATGGTTCACCAGCCGCCCCGAAGTGCCGCAAAGCATCACGGTCAGCATCTTCAAGGTGGCCGGCGAAATCAACACCGACGACCTGTCGCCCGCACCCGACGCCACCACGCGTCCCGACATTCCGATGCACGCGCTCGCGATGCACAAGAACGCCCGCCCCGGCATCGTGCCCGAAGAAGACGGCAAGCGCGGCCCGGTGAAGTTCATCGAAGACCTGCGCGCGCGCGGCCACCTCGTGGCCTATGCCGGCGACGTGGTCGGCACGGGCTCGTCGCGCAAGAGCGCCACCAACTCGGTGCTGTGGTTCACCGGCGAAGACATTCCCTTCGTGCCCAACAAGCGCTTCGGCGGCGTCTGCCTCGGCGGCAAGATCGCGCCGATCTTCTACAACACCATGGAAGACTCGGGCGCGCTGCCCATCGAGCTCGACGTGAGCCAGATGAACATGGGCGACGTGGTCGAACTGCGTCCCTACGAAGGCAAGGCGCTGAAGGACGGCAAGGTCATCGCGGAATTCAAGGTCAAGAGCGACGTGCTGTTCGACGAAGTGCGCGCCGGCGGCCGCATTCCGCTGATCATCGGCCGCGGCCTCACGGCCAAGGCGCGCGAGGCGCTGGGCCTGCCGGCTTCGACGCTGTTCCGCCTGCCGCAAAGCCCGGTCGACACCAAGAAGGGCTTCTCGCTCGCACAGAAGATGGTCGGCCGCGCCTGCGGCCTGCCCGAAGGCCAGGGCGTTCGCCCGGGCACCTACTGCGAACCCAAGATGACCTCGGTCGGCTCGCAGGACACCACCGGCCCGATGACGCGCGACGAGCTGAAGGACCTGGCCTGCCTGGGCTTCTCGGCCGACCTCGTGATGCAGTCGTTCTGCCACACGGCGGCGTACCCGAAGAAGGTCGACGTCAAGATGCACCACGAACTGCCCGAGTTCATGGCCAACCGCGGCGGCGTTTCGCTGCGTCCGGGCGACGGCGTGATCCACAGCTGGCTCAACCGCCTGCTCACGCCCGACACCGTCGGCACCGGCGGCGACAGCCACACCCGCTTCCCGATCGGCATCAGCTTCCCCGCGGGCTCCGGCCTCGTGGCCTTCGCCGCAGCCACCGGCGTGATGCCGCTGGACATGCCCGAGTCGGTGCTCGTGCGCTTCAAGGGCAAGATGCAGCCCGGCGTCACGCTGCGCGACCTGGTCAACGCGATTCCGCTGTATGCCATCAAGAGCGGCCTGCTCACGGTCGAGAAGAAGGGCAAGAAGAACATCTTCTCGGGCCGCATCCTCGAGATCGAGGGCCTGCCGGACCTGAAGGTGGAACAGGCCTTCGAACTGAGCGACGCGTCCGCGGAGCGCTCGGCCGCCGGCTGCACGGTGCACCTGAACAAGGAACCGATCATCGAATACATCAACAGCAACATCACGCTGATGAAGTGGATGATTGCCGAAGGCTACGCCGACGCCCGCACGCTGGCGCGCCGCATCGCCGCGCAGGAAGCCTGGCTCGCGGACCCGCAGCTGCTCAAGGGCGATGCCGACGCCGACTACGCCGCGGTCATCGAGATCGACCTGGCCGAGATCCACGAACCCATCGTGGCCTGCCCGAACGACCCGGACGACGTGAAGACGCTCAGCGACGTGGCTGGCGCCGCGATCGACGAAGTGTTCATCGGCTCGTGCATGACCAACATCGGCCACTTCCGCGCCGCGTCGAAGCTGCTCGAAGGCAAGCGCGACATCCCGGTCAAGCTGTGGATTGCACCGCCCACCAAGATGGATGCGCAGCAGCTCACGGAAGAAGGCCACTACGGCGTGTTCGGCAATGCCGGTGCGCGCACCGAAATGCCGGGCTGCTCGCTGTGCATGGGCAACCAGGCGCAGGTGCGCGAAGGCGCCACGGTGATGTCGACCAGCACCCGCAACTTCCCGAACCGCCTGGGCAAGAACACCAACGTGTACCTGGGTTCGGCCGAGCTGGCCGCGATCTGCTCGCGCCTGGGCCGCATCCCGACGCGCGAGGAGTACATGGCCGCGACGGGCGTGCTCGACGCGTCGAGCGCGCAGATCTACCAGTACCTGAACTTCGACAAGATCGACGACTACAAGACCGAGGCCGGCGCCGCAGTCGCGGCCTGATCCGCAGGCACTTCGCGCATTGAACAGGAGCCCCGCCTTGGCGGGGCTTTCTTGCGTCTGGGGATCCGCTTTTGTCTGCCTCCCCGGCCATCTCCGACACGCAACGGCGCCCTTGGCCGGCCGGAAGAGCCGGCATTGCTGACAAGAATGGCCTTCATCCGCCGCTTCTCGCGGAGAAGAAGGAAGGAGACAACGCCATGCCGCTGGCCTCCCTGATCGGCCGATGGGCCATGCAGCCGTTTGCCAGGGCGCTGCCGCCACTGGGCGATACCGAGCGCGCCGCACTCGAAGCCGGGACCGTCGGCTTCGAGGGACTTCTTTTTGCGGGGCGTCCCGACTTCGACCTGCTCTCGGCCATGGGACCCAACCGGCTCACCGAGCGCGAGCAGTCCTTTCTCGACCACGAGGTGCGCGAGCTGTGCCGCATGCTCGACGACCACGCCATCGACGAGGCGCGCGACCTGCCGCCCGAGGTGTGGCGCTACCTGCGCACCAAACGCTTCTTCGGGATGATCATTCCCGAGGAGTTCGGCGGCCTCGGTTTCGGCCACTTTGCACACGCCACGGTGGTGGCGCGCATTGCCACCGTCAACATCGCCGCGGCCGTGACCGTGATGGTGCCCAACTCGCTCGGTCCGGCGGAGCTGCTGCTTCGCTACGGCACCGACGCGCAGAAGGCGCGCTACCTGTCGCGCCTGGCCGACGGCCGCGAGCTCCCATGCTTCGGGTTGACGTCGCCCTATGCGGGCTCCGACGCGGCCTCGATTCCGGACCGCGGCGTGGTGGTCGAGCGCGAATTCGGCGGCCGGCGCACGCGCGGCTTCCTGGTCGACTTCGACAAGCGCTACATCACGCTCGCGCCTGTCGCCACCGTCGTGGGGCTGGCTTTCCATGCGGTGGACGAGAGCAGGCCCGAAGGCCAGCGCGAACTCGGCATCACCTGCGCGCTGATTCCGGTGCCGCACGAGGGCGTGGAAATCGGCCGGCGCCACCGCCCGATGGACAGCGCCTTCATGAACGGCCCGATCCGCGGCCGCCAGGTGTTCGTGCCGATGGACTGGGTGATCGGTGGCGAAAGGCAGGTGGGCCAGGGCTGGCGCATGCTGATGGAGTGCCTGGCCGCGGGCCGCGCCATCTCGCTGCCCGCGCTCGGCGCGGCCATGCAGCAGACGGCGCTCTACGTGAGCAACGGCTATGGGCAGATCCGCGAGCAGTTCGGCCTGCCGATCGGCAAATTCCATGCGGTCGCGGGCCTGGTCGCGCAGATGTCGGCCGAGCTCTATGCGAGCGACGCGGCGCGACGCTTCACCGCGGCCGCGCTGGACAAGGGCGAGCGGCCGAGCGTGGCCAGCGCGATCCTCAAGGTGCAGCTCACCGAGGCCGGGCGGCGCGCCGTGAACCACGGCATGGACATCCTCGGCGGCAAGGGGATCATCGCCGGGCCGTCGAACCTGCTCGGCGTGTCCTACCGGCAGGCGCCGATCGCCATCACCGTGGAGGGCGCCAACATCCTGACGCGTGCGCTCATCGTGTTCGGCCAGGGCGCGATCCGCTGCCATCCGCATGTACTGGACGAAATGGCGGCCGTGCAGGCGCGGGATGAGAAGGCGCTGGGACGTGCGCTGGTCGCGCACGGCAAGCACGTGGCCGCCAACCTCTGGCACAGCCTGTTCGGTGCGCCCGTGGTGGGCGAGCCGCCCGAGGCGCTGGCGCGCGAGGCACGTCTGATCGCGCGCATGAGCGCCAAGTACGCGCTCACCGCCGACCTGGCCATGGGCCTGCTCGGCGGCCGGCTCAAGCGCATGGAACTGCTGTCGGCGCGGCTGGGCGACGTGCTCGCGCACCTGTACCTGGCCAGCGCCAGCGTGTGGCGCTATCGCGTCGATGCGGCGCCCGAGTTGCTGCCCTTTGCGCAGGCCGCGATCCGGCTGCAGCTGGACGAGGCGGGCAGGATCCTGCGCGACCTCTATGCCAACCTGCCGACCGCCGGCCGGCGCGTGATCGGCGCGCTGGTGCTGCGCCGCACCGCGCACCTGGCGCCGCTGCGCGACGTGCAGCTGATGGCGCTGGCCGAGCTGCTGCGCACGAATCCGCGCATCGTCCAGCGCCTGGCGCCCGACCTCAGCGAGCCCGCGGCCGGCGGCCTGCGCGACCTGATGCGTGCGATGGAACTGGGCGGGCAACTCGGCGACACCACGGCCGCGCTCAACAAGGTGCTGCGCCGCACGAACTCGCTCGAAGAGGCCGCACGTTCCGCGCCCGATCCGGAACTGGCGCTGGCTTACCTGAAGGCCGCCGACAAGGTGATCCAGGTCGACGACTTCGAAGGTCCGGCGGCGCAGAAGGGCCAGGCCCTCAGCCAGCCGCTTGCTTCGCCATCTCCGCCAGCGCCGCCGCCGTCTGCGCATCGGCCGGAAAGAACGACTCCACCGCCAGTTCCTGCAAAGTGACATCGACCGGCGTGCCGAAGATCGTCGTGGTGCTGATGAAGCTCAGCACGCCGTTCGGCGTGGCCAGCTGGAAGGGCACGACCACGCCCGACAGGTCCGTGTCCGCTGCGGGCGCATCGTGGCTCACGTTGGGGGCAGGGAAGGCCTCCAGCTCGTCGTGCAGCGCCTGCAGCACTGCGTCGCCCGTCGCGGCAATCTGCTGTTGCAGCCGTTCGAGCAGATGGGTGCGCCACTGCGCGAAGTTGGCGATGCGCGAAGCCAGGCCGTCAGGATGCAGGCTCAGGCGAAGCACATTGATGGGCGGCTTCACGAGCTCGGGCGCGGCGCCGGCCATCAGCAGCGGCACCAGTGCGTTGTGCGCCACCAGGTTCCAGTGCCGATCGACGGCCAGGGCAGGAAACGGCTCATGGCCCTTCAGCACCAGGTCCACCGCCCGCCGGGCCGACGCCATTGCCGGGTCGTCGAGCGAGCGTTGCCGGTACATCGGCGCGAAGCCCGCGGCCACCAGCAGCGCATTGCGCTCGCGCAGCGGCACGTCGAGCCGCTCGGCCAGGCGCAGCACCATCTCGCGGCTGGGCGCGGCGCGGCCCGTCTCCACATAGCTCAGGTGGCGGGTCGAGACCTCGGCTTCCTGCGCCAGGTCGAGCTGGCTCAGGCGGCGGCGGGTGCGCCAGTGCCGCAGGTGGGCGCCGAACGGGTCGCGCGCGCCGGGCTGGCCGGCCTTGGCGGAGTGGGTGCGGGTGGTGTTCATGGCCCGCATTCTGGCGCGGCGCCGATGCGGCGCCATGACCTCCCAGGTCATCGACGCGATGCGCGCCGGACGGAATCATCGGCTCCAACGCGGCAGGACTGGCTTGCGGCGTACCACCCGAAGGAGATTCTCATGTCCGTCCTTGCATCCCCCCGCTTCCTGCCCGGCATCATGTGGGCCGACGCCGCTTCCTGCGCCGCGACCGGTGCGCTGCAGGTCGGGTTCACCGGCGCGCTCGCCCGGCTGACCGGCCTGCCGGCGCCGCTGCTCATGGGGACGGGTGTCTTCCTGCTGGCCTACGCGGGCGCCGCGGTCTTCATGGCCAGCCGCCGCACGCCGCCGCGCTGGCTGATCGGGCTCGTGGTGGCCGGCAATTTCGGATGGGCCGTGGCCTGCGTCGCGCTGCTGATGAGCGGCGTGGTCGCGGTCACCGCGCTGGGCACGGCCTGGGTGCTGGCACAGGCGCTGTGCGTGGTGGTGCTGGCCGAGCTGCAATGGACGGGCCTGCGCCGCACCCGCAGCGGTGGCGCCATGGCCGCGGCCTGAGTCCGCGGGATGACGGCAGCGCCCATTCACCCGGCATTTTTCGCGATGAGGAACGCCGCGCGTCGAAGGCGTGCGATGGAAGACTGACTACAGCAGCTGACATCGTTCCCCGCTATCCTTGAAGAGCTTCCACGAACAACCAGGAGTTCCTCAATGGCCAAAGCACCGGCGCACGCCTTTGCGTCCACCCTCAAGACCTTCAAGACCGCATCGGGCAAGTCCGGCAAGTACTGGTCGCTGAAGGAACTGGCCAAACAATATCCCACCGTTGACCGGCTGCCGGTGTCGATCCGCATCGTGCTCGAGTCGGTGCTGCGCAATTGCGACGGGCAGAAGGTCTCGCCCAAGCACGTGGAAGAGCTGGCCCATTGGGCGCCCAACGCAGAACGCACCGACGAAATTCCGTTTGTCGTCACCCGCGTGGTGCTGCAGGACTTCACCGGCGTGCCGCTCCTGGCCGACCTGGCCGCCATGCGCAGCGTGGCCGCCAAGCTCGGCAAGTCGCCCAAGACCATCGAGCCGCTGGTGCCGGTCGACCTGGTGGTCGACCACTCGGTGATGGTCGACTACTACGGCACGTCCAAGGCGCTCGATCTCAACATGAAGCTCGAGTTCCAGCGCAACAACGAGCGCTACCAGTTCATGAAGTGGGGCATGCAGGCCTTCGACACCTTCCGTGTCGTACCGCCGGGCTTCGGCATCGTGCACCAGGTCAATCTCGAATACTTTGCGCGCGGCGTCTACAAGAGCGCGAGCGACAACGCCGAGGTGCCGGTGTACTACCCCGACTCGCTGGTGGGCACCGACAGCCACACCACCATGATCAACGGCGTGGGCGTGGTCGGCTGGGGTGTGGGCGGCATCGAGGCCGAGGCCGCCATGCTGGGCCAGCCGGTGTACATGCTGACGCCCGACGTGGTGGGTTTCGAGCTCACCGGCAAGCTGCGCGAAGGCGTCACGGCCACCGACCTGGTGCTGTACGTCACCGCCATCCTGCGGGCCGAGAAGGTGGTGGGCAAGTTCGTCGAATTCTTCGGCCCCGGCGCCGCCTCCATCGCGGTGCCCGACCGCGCCACCATCGGCAACATGGCACCCGAATACGGCGCCACCATGGGCTTCTTCCCGGTCGATGAAATGACGGTGGCCTACTTCGAGGGCACGGGCCGCACCAAGGAGGAGGTCGAGCGCTTCGAGGCCTACTACAAGGCGCAGGGGCTGTTCGGCATGCCGGCGCCCGGCGACATCGACTACACCAAGATCGTCAAGCTCGACCTCGGCACCGTGTCGCCGAGCCTCGCGGGCCCGAAGCGGCCGCAGGACCGCATCGACCTGGGCCACCTGTCGACCAAGTTCTCCGAGCTCTTCAGCAAGCCCAACGACGCCAACGGCTTCAACCAGCCGGCCGAGCGGCTGAAGCTGCGCTATGCGCTGACCGCGAACGGCCAGGGCGACGACGAGGAAACCGCCCCGCCGCCGCCGGGCGCACCGCGCGACGTGGTCGAGATGGTGGCCAACCGCTCGACCAAGGCGGCCGCCCATGTGAGCGCCACCGCGCCCTCGTCGCCCAAGGGCGGCGTGACCATCGGCAACGGCGACGTGCTGATCGCGGCCATCACCTCGTGCACCAACACCTCCAACCCGAGCGTGATGCTCGCGGCCGGCCTGCTGGCCCAGAAGGCGGTGGAGGCGGGCCTCACGGTCAAGCCGCACGTCAAGACCTCGCTCGCGCCGGGTTCGCGCATCGTCACCGAATACCTCGAGAAGGCGGGCCTGCTGCCGTACCTCGAGAAGCTGGGCTTCTACCTGGCCGGCTACGGCTGCACCACCTGCATCGGCAATGCGGGCGACCTCACGCCCGAGATCAACGACGCCATCATCAAGAACGACCTGGTCGGCGCGGCCGTGCTCTCGGGCAACCGCAACTTCGAGGCGCGCATCCATCCGAACCTGAAGGCCAATTTCCTGGCCTCGCCGCCGCTGGTGGTGGCCTTCGCGATCGCGGGCAACGTGATGGTCGACCTGATGACCGAGCCCGTGGGCAAGGGCAAGAACGGCAAGGACGTGTACCTGGGCGACATCTGGCCCAGCCCGAAGGAAATCGACCAGAACCTGCGCTATGCGATGAATGCCAAGTCGTTCCGCGAGAACTACGACAAGGTCAAGACCGACCCGGGCAAGTTCTGGAGCAGCATCAAGGGCACGAACGGTCAGGTCTACGACTGGCCCAAGTCGACCTACATCGCCGAGCCGCCGTTCTTCGAAGGCTTCAAGATGGAGCCGCACGCATCGGACGCGGGCTTCAAGGGCGCGCGCATCATGGCGCTGTTCGGCGACTCGATCACCACCGACCACATCTCGCCGGCCGGCTCCATCAAGGAAAGCTCGCCCGCGGGCATCTGGCTCAAGGCGCATGGCGTGCCCAAGGCCGACTTCAACAGCTACGGCTCGCGGCGCGGCAACCATGACGTAATGATGCGCGGCACCTTCGCCAACGTGCGCATCAAGAACCTGATGATTCCGCCCGACGTCAACGGCACGCAGGAAGAGGGCGGCGTCACGCTGTTCCAGCCCGGCAACCAGAAGATGTTCATCTACGACGCCGCCATGAAGTACATGGAGCAGGGCGTGCCGACGGTGGTCTTCGGCGGCGAGGAATACGGCACCGGCTCGTCGCGCGACTGGGCCGCCAAGGGCACGCAATTGCTGGGCATCAAGGCTGTGGTGGCGCGCAGCTTCGAGCGCATCCACCGCGCCAACCTGGTCGGCATGGGCGTGCTGCCGCTGCAGTTCCGCGGCGCCGATTCGTGGCAGGCGCTGGGCCTCACGGGCGACGAAGAAATCGATGTGGTGATCGGTGGCGAACTCAAGCCGCAGATGGACGTGAAGCTCGTCGTGCATCGCGCCGACGGCAGTCACCAGGAAGTCACGGTGCGCCTGCGCGTCGACACGCCGATCGAGGTCGACTACTACAAGCACGGCGGCATCCTGCCGTTCGTGCTCAGGCAACTGCTGGCGGCTTGATCCGCGTCGGCCTCATCTCCGACACCCACGGCCTGCTGCGCCCGCAGGCCGTGGCGGCGCTGCAGGGCAGCGACTTCATCGTGCATGGTGGGGACATCGGCGATGCCGGCATCCTCGAAGCGCTCGCCGCCATCGCGCCGCTGACGGTGGTGCGGGGCAACAACGACCGGGAGCCCTGGGCCGGCCACATCGAGGAGACGGCCTTCCTGAGAGTTGGCGGCGTGCTCGTGCATGCGGTACACGACCTGTCGCAGCTTGCCAGCGATCCCGCAGGCGCCGGGGTTCGCGTGGTGGTGTCCGGCCACTCCCACAAGCCGAAGATCGAGGAGCGCGGTGGCGTGCTCTACGTCAATCCGGGCAGTGCCGGCCCGCGCCGATTCAAATTGCCAATTGCTGTTGCCGAGCTCATTGTCGATGGCAATGCGGTAACGGCACGCATCCTCGAACTGGGCTGAACCGGGCAGCGCAAAGGCCTGAATCCGCGGGAGAAAGGGCAGAGCCCGAGAGGTCAAAGGGACTTGGTCAGGTTTCTGCGATTGAGAATTGATAGCATCTAGCTTTTGCTCAATTGGCGCGTTCGGAACCCGACGCACTTTCTTACCGTGCAAACCAACAATTTCGGCGCCGCGCCGGCATCTTCCGGCCTGCGGCTCGACCAGCTGCCCGACAACCAGTGGGCCACCGTGCTCGACGTGGCGCGCCCCGAGGGCGCGGACGACCGCGATCTCGTCCTGCGCCTGACCGAGATCGGCTTCGTGCCGGGCGAGGCCGTGCGCATCGTGGCCAGCGGCCTCCCGGGGCGCGAGCCGCTGGCGGTGCGGCTGGGCCACACGACTTTCGCATTGCGCCGCCACGAGGCCGCGCTGATTCACGTGGCACCGGGCGTGCCGGAAGGCACACGCCATGGTTGAAGCCGTCATCCAGGGACCGGGGCGCCTCGCAGCCACCGCACAGCCAGGGCGCATCGCGCTGCTGGGCAATCCGAACTGCGGCAAGACGGCGCTGTTCAACCTGCTCACCGGCAGCCGCCAGAAGGTGGCCAACTATGCCGGCGTGACGGTCGAGCGCAAGGAAGGCTCGCTCCGCACCGCGTCGGGCCGCCGCGTGTTCGTGCTCGACCTGCCGGGGGCCTACAGCCTCAACGCGCTCAGCGTGGACGAGGCCGTGACGCGCGACGTGGTCACGGGCCAAAGCAGCGAGGCCTTGCCCGACCTGCTGGTGTGCGTGACCGATGCCACCAACCTGCGGCTCAACCTGCGGCTCGTGCTCGAGGCCAAGCGCCTCGGCCTGCCGATGGTGGTGGCGCTCAACATGACCGACATGGCAAAGAAGCAGGGCATCGCGGTCGACACGGCCGTGCTGTCGCGCGAACTCGGCGTGCCGGTCATCGAGACCGTCGGCGTGCAATCGGGCGGCGCCCAAGGCCTGCTCGAAGCCCTCGATGCGCCGGTGGCCGCCGCGGCGCCGCAACCCTGGCAGGCGCCGGGGCTGGACGACGTGCTGGCCACGCAGCGCGAAGTGCGCCGCATCCTCGGCATGGCCGTGCGCGAGCCGGTCGGCAGCCTGGCCACCAGCGACCGCATCGACCGCGTGGTGATGCACCCGGTGTGGGGAATGCTGGTGCTCGCGGTCACGATGTTCCTGATGTTCCAGGCCGTGTTCAGCTGGGCCAACGTGCCCATGGACGCCATCAAGGCCGGCACCGAGGGCCTCGGCAACCTGCTGAAGGCCCACATGCCCGAGGGCATGCTGCAGAGCCTGCTGGTGGACGGCGTGATTGCCGGGGTGGGTGGCGTGATCGTGTTCCTGCCGCAGATCCTGATCCTGTTCCTGTTCATCCTGGCGCTCGAAGACTCGGGCTACCTGCCGCGCGCCGCCTTCCTGCTGGACCGCGTGATGGGGACCGTGGGGCTGTCGGGCCGCTCCTTCATTCCGCTGCTGTCGAGCTTTGCCTGCGCCATTCCCGGCGTGATGGCCACGCGCACCATCAGCAACTGGCGCGACCGCATCACCACCATCATGATCGCGCCGCTCATGACCTGCTCGGCGCGCCTGCCGGTCTATGCGCTGCTGATCGCGGCCTTCATTCCGGCGCGCACCGTGGGCGGCGTGTTCAACCTGCAGGGCGTGGTGCTGTTCGCGCTCTACGTCTTCGGCATCGTTTCCGCCATGGCGGTGGCGTGGGTGATGAAGCGCTTCCGCGACAACAAGCAGCACTCGCCGCTGATGATGGAACTGCCGGCATACCGCTGGCCCAACGTGCGCAACCTGGCGCTGGGGCTCTACGAACGGGCCTGGATCTTCATCCAGCGCGTGGGCACGATCATCCTCACGCTCACGATCCTGCTGTGGTTCCTGTCGACTTTCCCGTCGCCGCCCGAAGGCGCCACGGGGCCGGCCATCCAGTACAGCCTGGCGGGCATGATCGGCCGCGGCCTGGAGCACATCTTCGCGCCCATCGGCTTCAACTGGCAGATCTCCATCGCGCTGGTGCCGGGCATGGCGGCGCGCGAAGTGGCGGTGGGCGCGCTCGGCACGGTGTACGCGCTGTCGGCCACCGGCGACGACGTGGCCGGCCAGCTCGAGCCGCTGATCGCGGGCAGCTGGTCGCTCGCGACGGCGCTGTCGCTGCTGGTCTGGTACGTGTTCGCGCCGCAGTGCATCTCGACCCTGGCGGCGGTCAAGCGCGAAACCGGATCATGGAAGTACGTCTGGATCATGGCCGGCTACCTGTTCGCGCTGGCCTACCTGGCGTGCTTCATCACCTATCGCGTGGCGGTGGCACTGGGCGCCGGATGATCTGCCGCAAGGTTTGCGCGATGTTTCTGGGTTAGTCTCGAACGCGCGTCGGAGTAAACGGATATGACACAGCAACTGATCGTTGGATTGATCGTCGCGGCAGCCGCGTTCTATGCGGTCTGGCGCTGGATGCCTGCGGGCTGGCGGCGCGGCGCCGCGCACAGGCTCGCGGCCGGCACGCACCGGGCCGGGCTGGTCGACCAGGAGCGCGCCGCGCAGCTGGCGGCCTCGCTCGCCAAGACCTCGGGCTGCGGCTCCTGCGACAGCTGTGGCAGCTGCGGCCCCAAGACACCCGCCAACAAACCCGAATCCGAAAAAGCCGGCCACAGCCCGCTGTCCACGCGCACCCGCTGAGGCCGATGCCCGCACACATCCTCGTCGTGGGGGGCGGCATCGGGGGGCTTTCTGCCGCGCTGGCGCTGTCCCGCGGCCGCCACCGCGTCGATGTCTTCGAGCAGGCGCGCGTGTTCGCCGAGATCGGCGCCGGCATCCAGATGGGGCCCAACGTCACGCGGCGCCTCCAGCAAATGGGCCTGGCCGAAGGCCTGGAGGCCATCGCCGCGCGTCCCGAGGCCCTGGTGGTGCAGGGCGCCGGCAGCGGCGCCGAACTGGCCCGCCTGCCGCTGGGCGATGCCATGCGCGAACGCTATGGCGCCCCTTACTTCTGCGTGCACCGCGCCGACCTGCATGCGCTGCTGCTCGAAGCGGTGCGCGCCCGCGGCACCGGCACCCTGGTGACCGATGCGCGCATTGCGCAGGTCGAAACCAGCGACGATCTCGTGTGCATTTCGAGCAGCGGTGCGCGGGCCTGGGAGGGCGAGGCACTGGTCGGCGCCGACGGGCTCTGGAGCGTGGCGCGCCAACGCCTCGATGTGCCATCCGCAGCGGCGCCGCCGCGCGCCACCGGCCACACGGCCTGGCGCGGGATGGTCGAGCAGGCCGTGCTGCCGCAGGCGCTGCGCCGCGACCGGATCGACGTGTGGCTCGGCCCGCGCCTGCATGCCGTGGCGTATCCGGTGCGCGCCGGCGCCTGGCTCAACGTGGTGGTGATCGCGGAGTCTGCGCCGGCCGGCGATGCGCGCGACTGGGACCAGGCCAGCAGCCTCGCCGCGCTGCAGGAGGCCACGGGCCGAAGCGCAAGTGCCTTGCAGGCGCTGCTCGAAGCCATGCCCGGCTGGCGCGCCTGGACGCTCAACGACCGGCCGCCGCTGGCCTCCGCGGCCGAGATGGCCCACGAGCGCGTGGCGCTGGTGGGCGATGCCGCGCATCCGATGGTCCCTTACCTGGCGCAGGGCGCAGGCATGGCGATCGAGGACGCGGCGGCGCTGGCCGAAGCACTGGGCCAAGGCGATGCGGCCGACGTGCCGGCCGCGTTCACCCGCTATGCCGAGGCGCGCTGGCAGCGCAATGCGCTGGTGCAGGCGAAGGCCCGGCGCAACGGGCAGATCTTTCATGCGACCGGTGCGGTGCGCATCGGGCGCGACCTGGCGATGCGCACCCTGGGCGCGCGGCTGCTGGACCAGCCCTGGCTGTACGGCGGCTGACGGCAGCCGCGCCGATGGTGCTCAGAGCCTGAAGGCCTGCAGGTGCTCGATGCGTTCGGCCAGGCCCTCGGCGCCGAGGTAATGGCCGTGGGTGCCTTCCCGGACCTCGAGCAGCGTGGCTTCGAGTTCGGCCAGCGTCGCATCGCGGTCGATGACGAATGCGGGCGGAACGTCGATGCCGGCCTGCGCGCATGCATCGGCGATCAGGTGCGCGCTGGCGGGCGCACCGCAGGCTGCGCACTTGACGATGGCCGCCACGCTGGGCTCCGCCCCGTTGGCGAGCAGCGCGCTCGTGAGCTCCGGCGAGATCTGGCCGTCGACGTTGCCCAGGGCATCGCGTGCGACCGGCGCGCCCGCGCGCACCAGTGCCATGGCCGCGGCGAAGGCGCCCTGGCCAATGGCCACGTCGGTGGCCAGCGCGCTGCCCTGCTGCGGGCCGTCGAAGCTCACGCCGGCGGCCGCGAGTTCGGCCACCAGGTCCGCATCGTCGGTGCCGATGGCGTGGTGCAGCGCGGCGCGCGCGATGGCCGGCAGCCGGCGCAGCGTGCCGTCTGCCAGCGGCGTGCGCCAGTCGACCACCGCGCGGCAATAGAAGGCCACCAGCTTGTCCATCAGGTCGAGGTCCAGGCCGTGGGCCTGGTGCCGGTCGTCCAGGTACTGCAGCAGGGCCTGGCCCGAGAAATAGTCGCCCGTGGGCGCCAGCGGGTCCTCGTCCAGGTGCAGGGCCGCGAAGGCGCCGCGCAGGTCGGGCGCGATGGTGCTCACGCTGTCTTCGTGCAGCGCATGCGTCCATGCGGGCGGCAGCCCGTGCTTCCACGCGACGATGCGGCCGTGCTCGGGACCGGGCTCCACCACCGCATAGACGCGGTCGAGGTACTCGAAGCCGCCGAAGGGCAGGTGCGTGAGCTTGCCGCTCCAGGGGCGGCCTTCGTCCTTGGCGGCCTCTTCGGCCAGCTCCTGTTCGTGCTCGATCCAGCCCTGCAGGTCGCGATAGCCGTCGCTGCCGTCCCAGAACAGTTCCGACCAGCTGACGGATTCCACGTTGCCGTTCATCGGCAGTGACAGGTCGTAGTCGAGCCGCCCGCCCGCCGTCTGCTGCCACAGCGCGGCCAGCGCCTCGGGCAGCGGGCCGGCGCACAGCGCCTCGATGGCGGCGATCCGTTGCGCCGACATGGGCGGCTGGGCCTCGAAGATCACGCGGTCTGCGAACAGGACCACGCCATGCTCGCGCAGGGTAGCAAGCTCTTCGAGCGAGAACTGGACATCGTTCATGGCAGTGCCTCCGTTGTTGTTGCCAACGAATGTAGCGCTTCGGGCAGGTGGGGCAAGCAGGGCAAGCGCTAGCTCACAGATCGGTGCGCAGCTTCCAGATTTCGGGGAACAGCACCACATCGAGCATCTTGCGCAGGTAGCTCACGCCGCCCGTTCCGCCCGTGCCGCGCTTGAAGCCGATCACGCGCTCGACCGTGGTCACATGGCGAAAGCGCCAGAGGCGGAAGGCGTCTTCCAGGTCGGTGAGTTTCTCGCCCAGCTGGTACAGGTCCCAATGGTCGTGCGGGTTGCGGTACACCGTGAGCCACGCCGCCTCCACGCCGTCGCTGGCTTCATAAGGCTGGGTCCAGTCGCGCTCCAGGTGATCGGCGGGCACCGGCAGGCCATGCCGTGCGAGCAGCTTCAGCGACTCGTCGTAGAGCGACGGCGAGCGGTAGGCCGCATCCACCTGCGCGAGCAGATCGGGCCGGTGCGCATGCGGCTTGAGCATGGCGGCGTTCTTGTTGCCGAGCGCGAACTCGATGCAGCGGTACTGCGCGCTCTGGAAGCCGCTGGAGTTGGCGAGGTAGGGGCGCATCGCCGTGTACTCGGGCGGCGTCATGGTCGAGAGCACGGTCCATGCGCTCACCAGCTGTTCCATGATGCGGCTCACCCGCGCGAGCATCTTGAAGGCGTCGGCCAGCCTCTCCTCGGCGATGCAGGTGGTGGCGGCGCGCAGTTCGTGCAGCATCAGCTTCATCCAGAGTTCGCTGGTCTGGTGCTGCACGATGAACAGCATCTCGTCGTGCGCGGGCGAGAGCGGATGCTGCGCGTTGAGGATCTCGTCGAGATGCAGGTAGTCGCCATAGCTCATCGAGGCGCTGAAATCCAGCTGCGCCTTTTCCTCGTGGACGATCTTCTCGGGGCTCTTGTCCGTGCTCTTTTCGGTGCTCATGTCACTGCGTTCTTGCGGTTGAATTCGGCGCGCCGCCACTCGCCCGTCTCGAGCACCTGCACCAGGTGCTCGACCGCGTTCCACACGTCCTCGAAGCCGAGGTACAGCGGCGTGAAGCCGAAGCGGAGGATGTCGGGCATCTGCGAGTCGCCGGCACGGTAGTCGCCGATCACGCCGCGCGCGATCAGCGCCTGCACGATGGCGTAGGCCCCTTCGTCACGGCTCAGGCACACCTGCGAGCCGCGGCGCGCGTGCTCGCGCGGCGTGACGAGCGCGAGGCCCTGGCCCGCGCAGCGCTCTTCCACCAGCGCGATGAACAGGTCGGTGAGCGCGAGCGACTTGGTGCGCAGCGCGGCCATCGCGCCGTTCGTGCCGTTGAAGACTTCGGCCGCGAGCACGGTGTCGAGCCCGCACTCGAGCCCGGCCAACGCGATGACCGGCTGCGTGCCGCAGAGATAGCGGCCCACGCCTGGGGCGGGGCGATAGTGCGGCGTGAACTCGAAGGGCGCGGCGTGGCCCCACCAGCCCGACAGCGGCTGCTCGAACTTGCCCGCATGCCGCGTATGCACCCAGACGAAGGCCGGCGCGCCGGGGCCGCCGTTCAAATACTTGTAGCCGCAGCCGATGGCGTAGTCGGCATCGCTGTCGTTGAGTGCGACCGGCACCGCGCCCGCGCTGTGCGCCAGGTCCCACACCGTGAGCGCGCCGGCGGCATGCGCGGCGGCGGTGATGGCCTTCATGTCGTGCATGGCGCCCGTGCGGTAGTTCACATGCGTGAGCATCAGCACGGCGACTTCGCCGGTCAGCACCGAATCCGGACCTTGCAGTTCGCTCGCCTCGATCAGCTTGAGCGTGAAGCCGCGTTCGCGGCACAGCGACTCGGCAATGTAGAGGTCGGTCGGGAAGTTGCTGCGCTCGCTGACCACCAGCTTGCGCCCGCTGTCCTTCTGCTGCGAGAGCGCCGCGAACAGCACCTTGTACAGATTGACCGAGGTGCTGTCGGTGCACACCACCTCGCCGGGCGCGGCGCCGATCAGCCGCGCCACCTTGTCGCCCAGGCGCTGCGGCAGGTCGAACCAGCTGGCGGTGTTCCACGAGCGGATCAGGCCCTCGCCCCATTCCTTGGCCACCACTTCGGCGATGCGTGCGGGCGCGGCTTTCGGCAGCACGCCGAGCGAGTTGCCGTCGAGGTAGAGCACGGCCTCGGGAATGGTGAATTGGTCGCGCAGGGCGCGCAGCGGGTCTTGCGCGTCGAGCGCGCGGCAGTCTTCAAGGGTCGTCATGGTGGAGGTTTTCAGCGGGGAAGCTCGCGCAGCACGGCGCGAACCGGGGAGGCATCGGCGCCGACCAGCTTGAGCGGCAGCGCGATGAGTTCGTAGTCGCCCTCGGGCACGTCGTCGAGCACCAGGTTCTCGAGCACGCGCAGGTCGAGGCGGCGGATGCGCTGGTGGCTTTCCAGGGTCTTGCTGTCGGCCGGATCGATGCTGGCGGTGTCGATGCCGATGAGCTTCACGCCCATGGCCGCGAGCCGCTCGACGGTGGCGGGCGCGTAGGCCGCGAGCTGCGGGTCCCAGTGGCCGACGGGCATGGCGGCATAGGTACGCACGAGCACGCGCTGCGGCATCTGGCTCGTGACGGCGTGCGCGATATGCGCCCACTCGATCAGTGGCCCCTTGGCAATGGCATGGATCACCCGGCACGGGCCGAGGAAGGGCGCGAGGTCGACGAGGCCGATGGCCTGGCCTTCGGCGTCGTAGTGCAGGGGCGCGTCGGCATGCGCGCCGACGTGGGGCGAGAGCTTGATCTCGCTGACGTTGACCGGGCAATCCGGCGAAATGGTCGCCGCCCAGCGTTGCTGGTAGGGCGTGTCGCCGGGGAACACCGGCGTGCCTTCATGCACGGGCGGCGAGATGTCCCAGATGCGGAGTTGGGGTTGCAGAGAACGCATGGCGCGAAGTTAGCGCCGGGCGGGGGGTCGTGGTGTCGGTTATTTCCAACACACCGCGTGACGAGATGATCGATCGGCTCAGGAGGGCAGCGACGCCAGGCCGGGCAGCCCGTGCCGCGCACGGGCCCGCTCGCAGGCGTCGCTGCCGGCCTGCAGCTCGTGGCAGGGGTTGGGGCGCCATTCGTAGATGCCGCAGCTCACGGCCTGGCCGATCTTGCCGGTGAGCGCCGCGCAGCGCGGCGGCGTGTGGTCGGTGCCGCGCATGCGGCAGAGGGCGTCGTTCACTTCGACCGCAAGGCCGGACGGCACGTGTCCGCCGTTCTCGTCGAGTTCGTGGACGCTGAAGTCGACGCGGTAGCTGGCGCAGCAGGCACCGCATTGCTGGCAATGGGACACGCGGCCACGCCTTCGGTCAGATGCTCACAGCCGCCCCAGCAGCAGAAACTCCATCAGCGCCTTCTGCGCATGGAGCCGGTTCTCGGCCTCGTCCCACACCACCGACTGCGGCCCGTCGATGACCTCGGCCTGCACTTCCTCGCCGCGGTGCGCGGGCAGGCAGTGCATGAAGAGGGCGTCGGGCTGGGCGATGCGCATCATGTCCTCGTCGACGCACCAGTCGGCAAAGGCCTTGCGGCGGGCCTCGTTCTCGGACTCGTAGCCCATGCTGGTCCAGACGTCGGTGGTCACCAGGTCGGCGCCGCGGCAGGCTTCCATCGGGTCCTTGAAGACCTGGTAGCTGTCGGCCGAGCGCAGGCCCGCCACCGACTGGTCGACCTCGTAGCCGCTGGGCGTGCTCACGTGCACCTTGAAGCCGAGGATCTCGCTGGCCTGCAGCCAGGTGTTGGCCATGTTGTTGCCGTCGCCCACCCAGGCCACGGTCTTGCCCTGGATAGATCCGCGGTGCTCGATGTAGGTGAAGATGTCCGCGAGGATCTGGCAGGGATGGAACTCGTTGGTCAGGCCGTTGATCACCGGCACGCGCGAATGCGCGGCAAAGGTGTCGATCTTGGTCTGCTCGTAGGTGCGGATCATCACGAGGTCGACCATGCGGCTGATGACCTTGGCGCTGTCCTCGATGGGCTCGGCGCGGCCGAGCTGGCTGTCGCCGGTGGTCAGGTGCACCACGCTGCCGCCGAGCTGGTACATGCCCGCCTCGAAGCTCACGCGGGTGCGCGTGCTGGCCTTCTCGAAGATCATGGCCAGCGTGCGGTCGGTCAGCGGCTGGTGCTTCTCGTAGGTCTTGAACTTCTTCTTGATGATCGCCATGCGATCGAAGAGGTAGCCGTATTCGTCGGCCGTGAAGTCCGAGAACTGCAGGTAGTGGCGGATGGCGTTGGGCGTGGTGGCGGTCGTCATTGCGCTGCGGGCTCCGACAGGAAGGTTTTCACGAGGGGCGCGAGGATGGCGACGATCTCGTCGGCCTCGGCAATGCTCAGGATGAGCGGCGGCACGAGGCGGATCACCTTGTCGGCCGTCACGCTCAGCAGCAGGCCGGCGTCGCAGGCGCGGTTCAGGATCACGCCGCAGGGCCGGTCGAGCTCGATGCCCAGCATCAGGCCCTGGCCGCGGATTTCCTTCACGCCGGCCAGGCCGCCGATTTCGCGCGCGAGCGCGGCCTTCAGGTGCTCGCCCACGGTCGCGGCGTTTTCGAGCAGCTTGTGCTCTTCCATGATGCGGATGGTCTCGATGCCGGCGCGCATCGCGAGCGGGTTGCCGCCGAAGGTGGTGCCATGGTTGCCCGGGCCGAAGATGTGGGCGGCCCGGGGGCCGGCCACCACGGCGCCGACCGGCACGCCCGAGCCCAGGCCCTTGGCCAGCGGCATCACGTCGGGCTTGATACCGGCCCACTGGTGCGCGAACCACTTGCCGGTGCGGCCCATGCCGCATTGCACTTCGTCGATCATCATGAGCCAGTCGCGCTCGTCGCACAGGGCGCGCACCTGCTTCAGGTATTCCCAGCGCATCGGGTTGATGCCGCCTTCGCCCTGGATGGTTTCGAAGAACACGGCGACCACGTTGGGGTTGCCTTCGGTGGCCTTCTTGAGCGCCTCGATGTCGTTCAGCGGCACGCGGATGAACCCTTCGACCAGCGGGCCGAAGCCGGCCTGCACCTTGGGGTTGCCGGTGGCCGACAGGGTGGCGATGCTGCGGCCGTGGAATGCGGCCTCGTACACCACGATCTCGGGCCGTTCGATGCCCTTGTCGTGGCCGAACTTGCGCGCGAGCTTCAGGGCGGCCTCGTTGGCCTCCAGGCCGGTGCAGCAGAAGAAGACGTTGGTCAGGCCCGAGAGCTCGGTCAGCTTGGCGGCCAGCTGCTCCTGGCCGGGTACGTGGTAGTAGTTGGAGCTGTGGATCAGCTTGCTGATCTGGTCCTGCAGCGCGGGCACCAGCTCGGGATGGTTGTGGCCCAGCGTGTTCACGGCGATGCCGCCGAGGCCGTCGAGGTAGGCCTTGCCCTCGGTGTCCCAGACTCGGCAGCCCTGGCCGTGCGACAGCGCGATCGGCAGGCGACCGTAGGTGTTCATGACGTGGGGCGAGGTGGGCTGGGCGGTAGCGCTCATTCGGTTCTCCAGATAGGGAACCGCGGATTCTAGGCGTGCGGTTTGACGGCTTCGTTGAGGATTCCGCATTACAGCAATGCCCCATGTTCAGGATGCAAAAAGTGCCGCGGATAGAATCGCTTGCTGCACCGCAGCACCCGCTCCGGTCGCTTCATTCAACGATGATTTCCCCCACTGCCAAAGAAATCTTCATCCAGGGCATCACCCGTGATGGCCGGACTTTCCGACCCAGCGACTGGGCCGAGCGGCTGGCCGGCGTGATGTGCTCCTTCCGCCCCGGCGGCGCCTATCCGGGCAGCCACCTGAGCTATTCGCCCTGGTGCATTCCGACCACCATCAACGGGGTCAAGTGCGTGGTGGTGAACCGCGCCCTGCGCGATGCCGAACCCATGGCCTGGGACTTCTGCGTGAACTTCGCGCGCGACAACGACCTGCAGGTGGCCGAAGCCTGCCTGGTGCCCGACGCGCCACCCAAGGCCTGAGCGGGCGGCTTCCTTCCGCGAAGCGATCGGACATGAAAAAACCGCCCGAAGGCGGTTTTTTACACTTTGCTGCAGCGCACCCCGATCAAACGGCGGACCGGAGGATTCCGATCCGGGCTTGCCTGACAGGTGTCAGGCGGCGGCCTTTTCAGGCGCGAGGGCGAGGGCCTTGACCTTCGCCGACAGGCGGCTCTTGTCGCGAGCTGCCTTGTTCTTGTGGAAGATGCCCTTGTCGGCGACGGTGTCGACGATGCTCTGGGCCTTCGCGAAGAGCTCGCTCGCCTTGGTCTTGTCGCCGGCCAGAACGGCCTTTTCGACATTCTTCACGGCGGTGCGGTATTTGGAGCGCAGCGAGGTGTTCGCAGCGTTGAGCTTGGTGTCCTGGCGGACGCGCTTACGGCCGGAGGCGAGGCGCGGGTTCTTTTTCTTGGGCTTGGCGGATGCCATGATTTAGTTCCTTAGGTGTCTGAGGATGATGCAGCAAAGCCCTCCATTATAGGCCGGGTTGCCTTTTTCGCCGAATCGGGGCTTGCCGGGCCCTACACTCGCCCCGTGTCCCTGTTCAAATCCGCTTCCACCGTATCCCTGCTGACGCTCGCTTCGCGGATCACGGGCCTCGTGCGCGACGTGCTTTTTGCCTCGGTGTTCGGCGTCAGCGCGCTGACCGACGCGTTCAACGTCGCCTTTCGCATTCCCAACCTGTTTCGGCGGGTTTTCGGCGAAGGCGCCTTCAGCCAGGCCTTCGTGCCGGTGCTCGCGGCGCGCAAGACCGAAGCCGGCGAAGAGGGCGCCAAGGCGCTGATCGACCAAGTCGCCACGCTGCTCACCTGGGCGCTGGTGGTGGTTTGCGTGGCCGGCGTGGTCGGCGCGCCCCTGCTGGTGTGGGCCATGGCCAGCGGGCTGGCGGGTTTCGACGCAGCCGTGGTCATGACGCGGTGGATGTTCCCCTACATCGGCTTCATGTCGCTCGTGGCGCTGGCGGGCGGCATCCTGAACACGTGGCGCAAGTTCGCGGTGCCGGCCGCCTCGCCGGTGCTGCTGAACATCGCGCTGATCCTGGCGATCGTCGTCGGGGCGCCGCTGTTCCGCCGCTACGGCATCGAGCCGATCTATGCCCAGTGCATGGGCGTGCTGGTCGGCGGCGTGCTGCAGCTGGCCATCCAGATTCCGGCGCTGCGCGCGCTGGGCCTCATGCCGCGCATCGGCGCGAGTTTCAAGGCGCTGGGCGACGCCTGGCGCGATCCCACCACGCGCCAGGTGCTGAAGCTGATGCTGCCCGCCCTGCTGGGGGTGAGCGTGGCGCAGATCTCGCTGCTCATCAATACGCAGATCGCCTCGCACCTTGCGATAGGCAGCGTGACCTGGGTGAGCAATGCCGACCGCCTGATGGAATTCCCGACCGCGATGCTCGGCGTGGCGCTGGGCGTGGTGCTGATGCCGCAGCTGGCCGGCGCCCGCGCCGCCAAGGACGATGCGCGCTATTCGTCGCTGCTCGACTGGGGGCTGCGGCTGGTGGTGCTGCTGTCGGCGCCGTGCGCCATCGCGCTGCTGCTCTTCGCCCAGCCGCTGGTGGCCGTGCTGTTCCACAACGGCGCCTACCAGGGCGAGGACGTGCAGCGCACCACCGTGGCGCTGATGGGCTACGGCGTCGGGCTGATCGGCCTCGTGGCCATCAAGGTGCTCGCGCCCGGCTACTACGCCAGGCAGGACACGCGCACGCCCATGCTGATCGCCGTGGGCGTGCTGGTGCTGACCCAGGTCCTCAATTTCTTCCTCGTGCCGGTGCTGCAGCACGCGGCGCTCACGCTGACCATTGCCATCGGCGCGCTGGTCAATGCGATCTGGCTGCTGGTCGGCCTGATCCGCCGCGGCAGCTACCGGCCCGAACCCGGCTGGGGCAAATTCGCGCTGCAGGTGCTGGCGGGTGCGCTGGTGCTGGCGGCCCTGCTGGCATGGGGTTCGCGCCACTTCGACTGGATCGGCCTGCGCGAGCAGCGCTTCCATCGCATCGGCCTGCTGGCCGCACTGATCGCCGGCGCGGTGCTGCTCTATTTCGCGGTTCTCACGGCCGTGGGCGTGCGGCTGCGCAGTTTCATGCGCCGATGAGAGGCCTCGCGCTGCGGCTTTCCGCAACGCAGCCGTTTTCGAATTGCGCAAGCTGAAAACACCGCCTTGACGCTCCCCGAATGCTCCTCTACAAAGACACATGACGTTCAGCTTTCAGGTTCCCACGGCCCTGGCGTATTTCGAATCGCTGGTGCAGAGCGACGAACACTTTCCGCTGCTCGAGGCTGCCGCCAGCCTGGCGCAGGACGAATACCCCGACCTCGACGTGCAGCAGGTGCTCGGCGATGTCGACCAGTTGCTCGCACGCCTCAGGCGCCGGCTGCCGGCCGATGCCGCGCCGCTCGCCCGGCTGCGCGCGCTCAACCAGTTCTTCTTCAACGACCTGAACTTCGGCGGCAACGTCAACGACTACTACGATCCCGACAACAGCTACCTGAACGCCGTGCTGCGCACGCGCCGCGGCATCCCGATCTCGCTGGCGGTGCTGTGGATGGAGCTGGCGCAGGGGCTGGGCCTGCAGGCGCGGGGCATCGGCTTCCCGGGCCATTTCATGCTCAAGGTCACGCTGCCGAAGGGGCAGGTGGTGATCGACCCCTTCACCGGCAAATCGCTCTCGCGCGAAGAACTCGGCGAGCGGCTCGAACCCTACAAGCGCAGCAACGGGCTGGTCGGCGACTTCGACGTGCCGCTGGGTCTTTACCTGCAGCCTGCCAGCTCGCGTGAAATCATCGGGCGCATGCTGCGCAACCTGAAGGAAGTGCACCGGGCGCAGGAGGACTGGCAGCGCGCCATCGCCGTGCAGGACCGCCTCATCGCGCTGCTGCCCAATGCCTGGGGCGAGTACCGCGACCGCGGCATCGCGCATGCCGAGCAGGGCAATACCGCGGCCGCCATGCGCGACCTGGAAACCTACCTCGAGCATGCGGAAGACGCGCTCGACGTCGATGTCATTGCCGAGCGCGTGGCGGCGCTGCGACGCGAATCCGACTGATGGCCGCCAGCACCGGCGTCGCCGACGCACCCGATCTCGGCACCTTGCATGAATTCCACGGCGTGCAGCCGGTGCTGCCGGTGTCCGACGTCACGCGCGCCGCGCGCTGGTTTCGCGACGTGCTGGGCTTCGAGATCGACTTCATCGCCGGTGAGCCGCCGAGCTATGCGCGGGTCAAGAAAGGCGACCGCACGTACGGCGACCCGGTCTACCTGCGCCTGTGGCAGTGCAACACGCGCGGGGTGCCGCCCTGGCGCGGCGAAATCGTGATCCACGTGGGCAAGGACATCGACGGCCTGCATGCCGCCTATGCGAAGCGCGGCGTCACGGTCATCGAGCCGCCCATGTCGCAGCCCTGGGGCCTGCGGGAATTCGCCATCCGCGAACCCGACGGACATGTGCTGCGCTTCTGCGGCTATTTGCCCTGAATTTCTGATACATAAAATTACAAATGGATCGGGGCGGGTGTGTCGATCCGGCTTCCGCTCGTGCGACGTGTGAACAGGAGCGCGCGGTTTCAGCGGCTCCCGATTCCATCAACCTTCAGGAGAGACGACATGCGATTCATGGTTCTGGTCAAGGCCAACACGGATTCCGAAGCCGGCGTGATGCCGAGCACCGAAGTGCTCACCGCCATGGGCAAGTTCAACGAGGAGCTGGTCAAGGCCGGCGTGCTGCTGGCGGGCGAAGGGCTGCATCCGTCTTCCAAGGGCGCGCGGGTGCGCTGCGAAGGCCTGAAGCGCACCGTCATCGACGGGCCTTTCGCCGAAACGAAGGAGCTGCTCGCGGGCTTCTGGCTGCTTCAGGTCAAGTCGAAGGAGGAAGCCATCGAGTGGATCAAGCGCAGTCCGTTCCAGGAGGGCGAGATCGAGATCCGCCAGGTCTTCGAAGCCTCCGATTTCGGCGACTCGATGACGCCCGAGCTGCTGGCGCAGGAAGACCGCCTGCGCGCCGAAACCGATGCCCGGGCCAAGGCCGGCAGCTGAACGGCAAGACCGCACCAAAGGAGACCCGCCATGCGATTCATGCTGCTGATGATTCCCCACGGCTACGAGACGGCCGCGCCCGGCACCATTCCCGACGACGTCGATGCGGTGGCGGCCATGATGGCCTACAACGAGTCGATGCAGAAGGCCGGCGTGCTGATCAGCTGCGACGGCCTGCATCCGCCCTCGATGGGTGCGCGCGTGAGCTTTCCGGGCCGCAAGCCCAAGGTCGTCGACGGTCCTTTCGCCGAAGCCAAGGAAGTGCTCGGCGGCTACTGGATCATCGACGTGCCCTCGCGCGCCGACGCCATCGAATGGGCCACGCGCTGCCCCGGCAGCGAGAACGAGGTCATCGAGGTCCGCCAGATCCAGGAGATTGCCGACTTCCCGCCCGACGTGCAGGCCCTGACCACCGAATTTGCGTCGATGCAGGCCGCCAAGAAAGCGTAAACATGGGCGCCCCGGAGGGCCGCGGCGACAAGGCCGCCATCCACCGCACCATCGAGGCGGTGTGGCGCATCGAATCCGCCAGGATCATCGCCACCGTCGCGCGCATGGTGCGCGACGTGGGCCTGGCCGAGGAACTGGCGCAGGACGCGCTGGTCTCGGCGCTCGAGCAATGGCCCGGAGCCGGCGTGCCCGACAACCCCGCCGCCTGGCTCACCGCCGTCGCCAAGCGCCGCGCGCTCGACCGGTTGCGCCATGGGCAGCTGGCCGAGCGCAAGGCCCCCGAAATCGGCCGCGAACTCGATGCGCAGCACGAGATGGCCCAGGCCGATTTCGCCGAGGCGGTCGATGCCGCGCTCGACGACGACATCGGCGACGACCTGCTGCGGCTGGTCTTTACCGCCTGCCACCCCGTGCTTTCGACCGACGCGCGCGTGGCGCTCACGCTGCGCCTGATGGGTGGCCTCGCCACCGATGAAATCGCCCGCGCCTTTCTTGTGCCCGAAGCCACCGTGGCACAGCGCATCGTGCGCGCCAAGCGCACGCTGCTCGAAGCGCGCGTGCCCTTCGAAGTGCCGCGCCGGCACGACCTCGAAGCTCGGCTCGCGTCGGTGCTCGAGGTGCTCTACCTGATCTTCAACGAAGGCTACTCGGCCACGGCCGGCGACGACTGGATGCGTCCCGCGCTGTGCGAGGAAGCCATGCGCCTGGGCCGCATCGTGGCCGAGCTGATGCCCGATGCATCGGAGGTGCATGGCCTCGTGGCGCTGATGGAAATCCAGGCCTCGCGCACGGCCGCGCGCGTGGGCGCCTCGGGCGAGCCGGTGCTGCTGCTCGAGCAGAACCGCGCGCGCTGGGACCAGATGCTGATCCGCCGCGGCCTGGCCGGACTGGCGCGCGCCGAAGCGCTCGGCGGTGCCTTCGGCCCCTATGCGCTGCAGGCGGCCATTGCCGCTTGCCACGGCCGTGCGCGCACCGCAGATGACACCGACTGGCCGCGCATTGCCGCGCTGTACGACGCCCTGGCCGAACTGTCGCCGTCGCCCATCGTCGAATTGAACCGCGCCGTTGCGCTCTCGATGGCTTTCGGGCCGGCGGCGGGGCTCGAAGTGGTGGATGCGCTCATGGGCGAGCCGGCCTTGCAGGCCTATCACCTGCTGCCGGCGGTGCGCGGCGACCTGCTCTTGAAGCTCGGCCGCCGCGACGAGGCGCGCAGGGAATTCGACCGCGCCGCCTCGCTCACGCGCAACACGCGCGAGCGGACGTTGCTGCTGGCGCGCGCGCGGGCCTGTGCGGCTTCGGAAAGCTGATACCCCGCATCCCGCTGGGGCCGGCGGCCGCTACGCTTTCGACGGCGAAGCCGATGCGGAAGGCGAGCCGGGCAAGCCGAACTGGTGCCAGGCGCGCCGCAGCTGCGTGTCCGATCCGAAGCCCGAGATTTCCGCCGCCCGCGTCACGCTCGCGCCCGAGGCCAGCGCAAGCTGCGCGGCCGCCAGCCGCAGCCGCCGCAGATAGGCCAGCGGCGCCACGCCCGCATGCTCGACGAACAGCCGCGTCAGGTGCCGCGCCGAGGTGTGGGCCACTTCCGCCATCCGGGGCACGTTCCAGTCGGCCTGGGGCTGCTCGCTGACGGCGTCCTGCACGCGGTGCAGCGCGGCATGCAGATGGTTGCGGTAGGCCAGGAAGGGCGAAAGCTCCGGATCGTGCGGACCGCGCCGCTGCGCCACCACCATCGTCTGCGCCACCTGGGCTGCCAGCGCCTCTGTGCACACATCGGCGATGCGATGCAGCACCAGGTCGATGCCGGTGGTGACGCCCGCGCTGCTGTACACCGGCGGATCGATCACGAACACGCGGTTGGCGACCACCTCGCAGCGCGGCTCCACCGAGCGCAGCTCGTCGAGGTGATGGTGGTGCGTGGTGGCGCGCCGGCCCGAAAGCGCGCCGGCATGAGCCGCCAGCAGGGCGCCGGCGCAGACGGTGACCAGCTCGAGCCGGCCGCGTTCGAAGCGCTGGCCGCGCAGCCAGTGCAGCAGCTCCTGCGTCTCGGCGTTGCCGATCGGGATGGCGTCTCCGGGCAGCCCGACCAGCACGACCCAGGCCGGGCCATGCCATTGCGCCGGCAAGGGTGCGAGGTTGGCGAGCGCAACGCCCACGGATCCGATCGACGTGGGACGCGGGCCTGCGAATTCGATCTCGAAGCGCTCGGGTTGGCCCGCCGCGCGCAGCCGCTGGTTCGCGATGCGCAGCGCCTCGGCAGGCCCGGCCCAGTCGAGCACCAGGCTGCCCGGCAGCAGCACGAACACTACGCGGATGGGCCGCTGATGCTGCTGGAGGTCCATGCGGAGTCCATCTGGCGTGTGCCGGCGCGCTGCAGCGCCTGCGCCACGCTGCAGACAGTGGCGAACCGGCCGTCCAGCACGGTGGCCGTGCGCGCCTTGATGTCGGCCGCGGCAAGCGGCCGGCCGTCGGGCTGCACCATGTCGAAGGTCAGCGTGGCCTCGGTCACGTAGTCGACCTCCCAGCCCAGGTCGGAAGCGTGGCGCGTGGTGGTTTCGCAGCATTGCTCGGTGCGGATGCCGCTCACGATCAGCCGGCCGATGCCCTGCTGCGTGAGCCAGACGTCGAGTCCGCTGTTGATCAGCGCGCTGTGGCGGTGTTTGGTGAAGGTGGCCGCGGCCTCGAAAGCCGCCAGGCCTTCGATCGGCCGCACGAAGCCCGACTCGACCGCGAAGGGATGGCCTGCGTCAGCGGGGCCATCGACGTGGAAGACACGCACGATCGGAAGATCGGCGGCCAGGCAGCCCTCGATCAGCGCGTTCTGGGCGGCGAAATAGGGCTGCGCAACGTTTTCCGACCAGTACGCGCGCTGGCGAAACGATTCCTGCGCATCGATCACAATCAGACAGGATTTCATGGCGTTGACTTGAAAGGGCGGAGTGAATGATGCCGCCTATTCTTCTGCGCTGCCAGAATGCAGTCCGCGCCGAAGCGGACCAGAACCGATCAAATCGGGACATGAAGGCTACACCAGCCCAGCGGCCTGCAGTTCCTTCTTGAGGTACGCGTAGAAAAGCGGCGCCGCCACCAGTCCGGCCGGGCCGAACACCGCCTCGGCCACGAACATCACCGCCAGCAGCTCCCACACCCGCATCTGCGTGCGGCTGCCGACCACCTTGGCGTTGATCACGTATTCCGCCTTGTGGATGATGATCAGGAACACCAGGCATGCCAGTGCCGTCACCGGCGACACCGACAGCGCCACCAGCGTGATCACCGAGTTGCAGACCAGGTTGCCGACGATGGGCACCAGGCCCGCCACGAAGGTCAGCGTGATCAGGGCCGGCGTGTAGGGCAGGTGAGGGCCCCAGAGCGGCATCAGGAACAGCAGGAAGACGGCGGTCAGCAGCGTGTTGAAGGCGGCGATCCAGAACTGCGCGGCCACGATCTGGCCGAAGGCCTCGCCGAAGATCTCGATGCGCCGGTGCAGCTGCGCGGCGAGCGGCCGGCGCAGCAGCGGCGACGGCGCGATGGCGGCCAGCCCGCCCACGATGAGGCCCACATAGGCAAACAGCAGGCCGCCGAGCCATGCCCGTCCGGCCAGCGCCAGCGATCCGGCCTGCGCGCGCAGGTAGTTGGCCACCACGCGCTGCACTTCGGCCGCGCCTTCGGGCAGGTAGACCGCGATTTCGGGTGGGAGCTTGAGCCGCAGTTCGAGCACCGTGCGCGCCGTGTAGTCGAGCAGCTCGCGGTACTGGTCGGGCGCGTCGAGGATGTATTCGCGCGCTTGCGACAGGCCCAGCGAGATCAGCGCGATGGGCGCCAGCAGCACCAGCGTGACCGCCAGCACCCGGGCCTGGACGTCGGCACGCCCGGACGGCAGCCTGAGCCGGGCCAGGCCGGCGCCGATCAGGCGCGCGAACCAGCGCGTGGCCAGAAAGCCGATGCACACGCACAGGAGGCCGGGCAGCAGGTGCTGCCACATCACCAGCAGCAGCGCGGCCGGCATCAGCAGGTAGCTGGCCAGCACCACGTTGCGCGAGGCGGGCTGGGGCTTGGTCTCGAAGGTGGCGCGGGGGGAGGGCTTGGCCATCAGGGTCCGGGTGCTGCGCTTGCGAGCCTCGGAGCGAGGAAGTCAGCCAACCACGACGGCGGCGCCCGCGCCGCGCTCGGCGATGATGCCGATTTCAAACACCGATTCGCCGGCCGTGCGCAGCGTGGCGGCGCAGGCTGCGGCTTCGGCCGCGTCGATCACCACCACCATGCCGATACCGTTGTTGAAGGTGCGGTTCATCTCGATGTCGTCGATGCCCGCCACTTTCTGCAGCCAGGCGAAGAGCTCGGTCTGCGGCCAGCTGCCCTTCTTGAGGTGGGCCGCCGTGCCTTCGGGCAGCACGCGCGGAATGTTCTCGAGCAGGCCGCCGCCCGTGATGTGGGCCAGCGCCTTGATCGGGTGCTTGGCCAGCGCCTCGAGCACCGGCTTCACGTAGAGGTGGGTGGGCTCCATGACGGCCTCGCGGAACGGCTTGCCGTCGAGCGTGGCGGGCAAATCGGTGCCGGCGCGCTCGATCACCTTGCGCACCAGGCTGAAGCCGTTGGAATGCACGCCGGCCGAGGCCAGGCCCAGCACCACGTCGCCGGGCTTCACGTTCTGGCCCGTGAGGATCTTCGACTTTTCGACCGCGCCGACCGCGAAGCCCGCCAGGTCGTACTCGCCGGCGGGGTACATGCCGGGCATCTCGGCGGTTTCGCCGCCGATCAGCGCGCAACCGGAGATCTCGCAGCCGCGGGCGATGCCGCCGATCACGGCCGCGGCCGTGTCCACGTCGAGCTTGCCGCAGGCGAAATAGTCGAGAAAGAAGAGGGGCTCGGCGCCCTGCACCAGCACGTCGTTGACGCTCATGGCCACCAGGTCGATGCCGACCGTGTCGTGCATGTTCCATTCGAAGGCCAGCTTGAGCTTGGTGCCCACGCCGTCGGTGCCGCTCACCAGCACCGGTTCCTTGTAGCGCTTGGGCACCTCGAACAGCGCGCCGAAGCCGCCGATGCCGGCCAGCACGCCTTCGCGCAGGGTCTTCTTGGCCAGGGGCTTGATGCGGTCGACCAGTGCGTCGCCGGCATCGATATCGACACCTGCATCCTTGTAGCTGAGCGGGGTGGGCGTAGGGGAAGTCATGGTCGGACGGTGTCGAGAAGGGCGGGAAGGTGGAGGCGCCGGCGACCGAAGCGGCCGGGCCGATAGAATTCCTCACGATTTTAAGGGCCCTCCGGGCCCCCTCCATGAACCTTCCCGGGATGAAACAGCTCGCGCTCGATATCGGCATTGCGACGGGCCCCAGCTTCGACGCTTTTTTTGCCGGCCCGAACGAGGCGGCGCTGCGGCACCTGCAACTGTGGGTGGGCGGCGCCGGCAACGCCGTGCCTCACTCTCCCGTCCCGACCTACCTGTGGGGCGAAAGCGGCAGCGGCAAGACCCATCTGCTCGAATCGGTGCGTGTCGCACTGCGCGAGCAGGGCGCGAGCGTGGGCTGGCTGCATGCCGGCCTGCTGGAGCCGCCCGAATTCGACGAGCGCTGGGGTGCCGTGCTGCTCGACGACGTGCACCTCTACACCGCCGTGCAGCAGCACGCGGCCTTCAACTGGTTCGTCAATGCGCAGACGCTGCAGCGTGGCGTGGTGGCCGCGGGCGCGCTGCCGCCGGCCGACCTGCCGCTGCGCGAGGACCTCCGCACCCGGCTGGGCTGGGGCCATGTGTTCCACCTGCAGGTGCTGAGCGAAAGCGAACGCCGCGCGGTGCTGCGCCAGGCCGCCGACACGCGCGGCGTCATGCTGTCGGACGAGGTGCTCGACTACATGCTGCACCGCTTCAGCCGCGACCTGGGCAGCCTGATGGAACTGCTCACGCAGCTCGACGGCTATGCCCTGCAGACACAGCGCGCGATCACGATCCCGCTGATCCGATCCATGCTCGAAAACGAATAGAGAAGAGCTTCAACCAACAATGATCAAGAAATTCATCGACAAGCTGCTCGGCAAATCGGCCGGCGGCGCACAGGGCAAGAGCCGCTTCGGCAAGCGCCAGGAGGTGCCGGCAGAGGTTCACAAGATCGATCCAGCCCTGGTCGACGAACGTGCCAGGAACGTCGTCACCACGCTCCAGCAGGCGGGCTATGAGGCTTACGTGGTGGGCGGCGCGGTGCGCGACCTGCTGCTGGGCCTGCGCCCCAAGGACTTCGACGTGGCCACCAACGCCACGCCCGAGCAGGTCAAGTCGCTCTTCAGGCGCGCTTTCATCATCGGGCGGCGCTTTCGCATCGTGCACGTGGTGTACGGCCGCGGCCGCGAGCACGAGGTGATCGAGGTCTCGACCTTCCGCGCCTACATGGACAACGCCGCCGCCGAGCAGGTGGCCGGCAACGAGCGCACCAGCAAGGGCGAGCTCGCGAGCATGAAGCACGCGGTGGACGCCAGCGGCCGCGTGCTGCGCGACAACGTCTGGGGCCCGCAGGAAGAAGACGCGGCGCGCCGCGACTTCACCGTGAACGCCATGTACTACGACCCGGCCAACCAGATCGTGGTCGACTATCACAACGGCATCCGCGACGCCCAGAAGCTCACGCTGCGCATGATCGGCGACCCGGCGACGCGCTACCGCGAAGACCCGGTGCGCATCATTCGCGCGATCCGCTTCTCGGCCAAGCTCGCGGCGCTCGGTTTCAAGATGGAAGCCAAGACGGCCGCGCCGCTGGTCGAATCGAGCAAGCTGCTGGCCGACGTGCCGCAGAGCCGCCTGTTCGACGAAATGCTCAAGCTGCTGCAGACCGGCCATGCCATTGCCACGGTCGAGCAACTGCGCAAGCTGGGCCTGGTCACGGGCATCTATCCGCTGCTCGACGTGGTGGTGGAGCGCGCCGACTCGCCGTTCGTGAAGGCGGCCCTGCAGGACACCGACCGCCGCGTCGGAGAAGGCAAGCCCGTGGCGCCGAGCTTCCTCCTGGCCTGCGTGCTGTGGGCCGACGTGCGCGACGGCTGGGCCCAGCGCCAGGAAGGCCGCCACGGACAGCGTCCGCAGCCGCCGTTCCCGGCCCTGCAGGACGCGATCGACGACGTGTTCAACGCCCGCATCGGCGATGTCTCGGGCCGCGGCAAGCTCGCTGCCGACATGCGCGAGATCTGGATGATGCAGCCGCGCTTCGACAAGCGCACCGGTTCCACCCCCTACAGCCTGGTCGACCAGGCGCGTTTCCGCGCCGCCTTCGACTTCATGCGGCTGCGCGCCGACGTGGGCGAGGTCAGCGAGGCCATTGCCGAGTGGTGGCAGGAGTTCAGCACCGCCGACGACGTGCGCCAGCAAGACCTGCTGGAGCAGGTGCGCGACGAACAGAAGACCCGCCAGCGCGTGCGAACGCGCGACCCGGTGGCGCCGAAGCCCTCCCGCGGCGAACCGGCGGCGCGCCAGCGCCAGCCTGACGCCGAATCGCGGCAGGACCACGAGGCCGAGATCGAGGTCGATGCCGGCGCCGTGCCGCCCGATGGCGAAGCGGCCGCGCCGCGCAAGCGCCGCCGTCGCCGCAAGCCGCGCACCGGAGCTGGTGGCGGCAGTGGCAGTGGTGGCGAGGGCGGCGGGAGCGCCGCAGCCGAATGAGCGCACCGAACCGGCCGAAGGACGGCAAGAGCGGCGGTGGCCAGGGCCGGCCGCCATCGCGTGGCGGCCCTTCGTCGAAGCCGAAGAGCGGCGGCCCGGCACCCGCGCGGCGCGCGCCCAGCCGGCCTGCGGGCAAGGCGGGGCCTGCGGGTGCGCCCGCCCGCCGCCCGCGCGAGGACTATCCCACCGTTCAGGCCTTCGTCGCCATCGGAGCGAACCTCGGTGACGCCCGGGCTGCCGTGACGGCGGCCATGGACGCCATCGGCACCATCGAGCGCACCGTGGTGACGGCGCGCTCGTCGCTCTACCGCAGCGCGCCGGTCGATGCGGCCGGGCCCGATTTCATCAACGCCGTGGTGGCCGTGCGGACCGGGCTCACGGCCGAGGCGTTCCTGGCCGAACTGCATCTGCTCGAGGAGCAGGCAGGCCGCGAACGGCCTTTTCCCAATGCGCCGCGCACGCTCGACCTCGACCTGCTGATGCACGGCAACGCGATCAAGGACACGCCCGCGCTGGCCTTGCCGCACCCCCGCATGCGCGACCGTGCCTTCGTGCTGAAGCCGCTCGCCGAGATCGCACCCGACAAGGTGCCGCGCGCGGCGCTTGCCCGCGTTTCCTCGCAGGTCATCGAGCGGATTCGCGACTGAGCAGGCGGGGCGGCGAACCCCGTTCGCCGGCCGGCTTTGCTTCGCCCATTACACTTGCGCGGTTTTTCATGACGTTGTCACACATTTGTGGCAGCCGCGAACCCAGGAGAGCGCCATGTTCGGCAAGCTGCTGCCCCGCGAGGGGAATTTTTTCGAGATGTTCAACCAGCACGCCGAGCGCATCGTCGAAGCGGCGCGGGCGTTCGAGCAACTCGTGGCCAACTACAACGACGTGCATCTGCGCGAGCAGTACAACCGCGACGTCGACAATGCCGAGCGTGCGGCCGACCGCGTCACGCACGACGTCAACCGGCTGATCCACAAGACCTTCATCACGCCGATCGACCGCGAGCAGATCCACAAGCTCATCAACACGATGGACGACGTGGCCGACCTGATCCAGGACTCGGCCGAGACCATGGCGCTGTACGACGTGCGCCACATGACCGACGAGATCGTGCGCCTCACCGCCCTGAGCGTGAAGTGCTGCGACCGCCTGAAGGATGCCGTCAAGTTCCTCGGCAAGATCGCCGACCCGGCGGTGGCCGAGGCCACGCTCAAGACCTGCGAGGAAATCGACCGCCTCGAGTCGGATGCCGACCGCGTGATGCGCAGCGCCATGAGCAAGCTGTTCCGCGAGGAGCCCGACGTGCGCGAGGTGATCAAGCTCAAGGCAATCTACGAATTGCTCGAGACGATCACCGACAAGTGCGAGGACGTGGCCAACGTCATCGAGGGCATCGTCCTCGAGAATTCCTGAGCGGTAACCATCGATGGCAACGGTTCAGGTCGCCCTCTGGGTGGTGATGGTTCTGGTCGCGCTTGCGATCCTGTTCGACTTCATGAATGGCTTCCACGACGCAGCGAACTCGATCGCGACCGTGGTGTCGACAGGCGTGCTCAAGCCGGGCCACGCCGTGCTGTTCGCGGCTTTCTTCAACCTGATCGCGATCTTCATCTTCCACCTGAGCGTGGCGGCGACGGTCGGCAAGGGCATTGCCCAGCCCGGCGTGGTCGATGTGCACGTGGTCTTCGGCGCGCTCGTGGGCGCCATCAGCTGGAACCTGGTGACCTGGTACTACGGCATCCCGAGCAGCTCGTCGCACGCGCTGATCGGCGGCATCGTCGGTGCCGTGATCGCGAAGACCGGTACCGGCGGCCTCGTGGCTTCCGGCATCTGGAAGACCGTGGCCTTCATCTTCGTTTCGCCGTTTCTCGGTTTCCTGCTGGGCTCGATGATGATGGTGCTGGTGGCCTGGGGCTTCCGGCGCGCCACGCCCTCGCGCGTGGACCGCTGGTTCCGGCGGCTGCAGCTGGTTTCGGCCGGGGCCTACAGCCTGGGCCACGGCGGCAACGACGCGCAGAAGACCATCGGCATCATCTGGATGCTGCTGATCGCCACCGGCTACGCCTCGGCCACGGATGCGAGCCCGCCCACCTGGACCATCGTGAGCTGCTACGCCGCGATTGCGCTGGGCACCATGTTCGGCGGCTGGCGCATCGTGAAGACCATGGGCCAGAAGATCACCAAGCTCAAGCCCGTGGGCGGCTTCTGCGCGGAGACGGGCGGCGCGCTCACGCTGTTCCTGGCCACCGCGCTGGGCATTCCCGTGTCGACCACCCACACCATCACCGGCGCCATCGTCGGCGTGGGCTCCGCGCAGCGCGCCAGCGCCGTGCGCTGGGGCGTGGCGGGCAACATCGTCTGGGCCTGGATCTTCACGATCCCGGCGTCGGCGTTCGTGGCCGCCATTGCCTACTGGCTCAGCCTGCAGATCTTCTGAGCAAGGCGCGCGGCGCAGCCTTCGGGCGCGCAGCGGCTACTGCGAGATCTTCCGGCCTTCCTCGACCTGGTGTTCGAAGTAGCGCTGGAAGCTGAACACGATGCTGGCCATCAGCACCGTGGTGCCGAACAGGAGCGCCAGCACCACGGCGCCGATCGTGGCCCAGTTCGTGCGGCCCGGCGCGGCGTCCGAAGGCGCGCCCCCGTTGAAGCGGGCGTTCCACTTCTCGGGCGTCATGAGGCCGTAGACGATGGCCGTCAGCGCGCATCCCGCAATGGTGAAGCCCAGGAGCGGAATCAGCACCCAGCTCCAGCCGTCGTCCAGGCCGTACATGCGCGCGCGCTCGATGCCGTAGAGGCCCAGCGCGGTGGGAATGGGCAGCAGCCAGCCGAGCCAGTCGCCGATGCCGCGCAGGTAGAAGCGGTGCAGGCCCAGCGGGCCGCCCAGGAAGGAGAGCCAGGCGGCAATGGTCTTGTTTTTCATTCGGGTTTGGTGGTGCTGCCTTCGCCGAGCACCTTTTCCATCAGGACCACGTCGCGCCATTCGCCGAACTTCCAGCCGCAGTCCTTGAGCACGCCCACGTGCGTGAAGCCCTGGCTGCGGTGCACGCCGACCGAGCCGGCATTGGCCGAATCGCCGATGACGGCGATCAGCTTGCGCACGCCCGCTGCCTCGGCGGCCTGCGAGAGGGCTGCCAGCAGCCGGGTACCCAGGCCCTTGCCGCGTGCGGCTTCAGACATGTAGATGGAGTCTTCGGCCGAAAAGCGGTAGGCCGGGCGCGGCTTGAACCAGTTGCAGTAGGCAAAACCCAACACTTCGCCGTTTTCTTCGGCAACGAGGTAGGGCAGGTCCTTGCCGAGCACGTCGGCGCGTCGCGCGGCCATGTCGGTGGCAGAGGGCGGTTCGGTCTCGAAGGTGCCGGTGCCGTTGAGCACGTGGTGGGCGTAGATGGCCGTGATGGCCGCGATGTCTTCGTCGCGGCTGGGGCGGATGGTGAGGGTCATGCAGGTGGCAAACGGATCGCGGCAAGCGCTGGAATTCGTGGAAAACGCGGGTCGGGCTATAATCGCAGGCTTTTCAGCGTGTCGCTGGCCGGGTGGCCATGTCGCGTGTCTCGACGTTGAAAGAACACTGTGAGCGGGCCTCTTGTCTAGAAAACGGGCTTGCTGCACCACCCAAGGATAAATCATGGTCGTCATTCGACTCTCCCGCGGCGGCTCCAAAGGCCGTCCGTTCTTCAACATCGTCGTGTCGGACAAGCGCGTTCGCCGCGATGGCCGCTTCATCGAGCGCCTGGGTTTCTACAACCCGACCGCCAAGGAAAACGAAGAAAGCATCCGCATTGCCCAGGACCGCCTGGCCTACTGGAAGAGCGTTGGCGCACAAGCTTCGCCCACGGTCCTGCGCCTGATCAAGCAAGCTGCAGCCGCAGCACCCAAGGCGGCAGCCTAAGCTGCCCGGCACGGTGATGTTGCCCGCACTCGAAGCCGCCGAATTGCCGGCGGATGCGATCGAGGTAGGACGCATCGCCGATGCATGGGGCATCAAGGGCTGGTTCAAGGTCCTGCCCCACAGCGCCCAGCCCGAGGCGCTTTTTTCTTCCAAGCGCTGGTTCCTGCAGGCTCCCGGAGCCTCGGCAACCGCGGCTTTCCGGCTCGCGATCCGCGAAGCCAAGGAACATTCCGACTGCATCGTCGCCTCGTCCGAGGACGTGCCCGACCGCAATGCGGCCGAGGCGCTTCGCGGCGCGCGCGTGTTCGTGCCGCGCTCGAGCTTTCCGACGGCCGGCGACGACGAGTACTACTGGGTCGACCTGATCGGCCTCGCGGTGGTCAACCGCGAAGGCGTGGCGCTCGGCACGGTGCGCGAACTGCTCGCCACCGGCCCGCAGACCACGCTGGTGCTCGCGGCCGAAGAAGACGGCAAGGCCATCGAACGCATGGTGCCCTTCGTCTCGGTTTTCGTCGACAAGGTCGACCTGGCCGGCCGCCTCATCACGGTCGACTGGCAACCCGATTTCTGATTTGGGCCTCGCGCGCATGCGCTTCGACGTCCTCACGCTGTTTCCCGAACTGTTCACGCCCTTCATGGCCAGCGGCGTGACGCGCCGCGCCTACGAGTCGAAGCAGGTCGAGGTCGTGCTCTGGAATCCGCGCGACTTCGCGCAGGGCAACTACAAGCGCGTGGATGATCGGCCTTTTGGCGGCGGCCCCGGCATGGTGATGATGGCCGAGCCGCTGTCGGCCTGCCTTGATGCGGCGCTGGCCGCGCGCGGCTCCCCGGCGCCGGTCGTGCTGTTTTCCCCCATCGGCGAGGCATTGCGCCATGAAGCGGTCGAGCGCTGGTCGGCCAGCGAAGGCGCGGTGCTGGTCTGCGGCCGCTATGAAGGCATCGACCAGCGCTTCATCGACACGCGCGTGACCCACCAGATCAGCCTCGGGGATTTCGTTCTCTCGGGCGGCGAGATCGCGGCCATGGCGCTGCTCGATGCCGTGGCCCGGCTGCAGCCAGGCGTGCTGGGCGACGAGGCCAGCCACGTGCAGGACAGCTTCAATCCTTCGCTCGACGGCCTGCTCGACTGCCCGCACTACACCCGGCCGGAGCAATGGAACGGGCAGGGCGTGCCGGCGCCGTTGTTGTCGGGGCACCACGTGCAGATCGAGCGCTGGCGCCGCGACCAGCGGCTGGCCATCACCGCCGCCCGCCGGCCCGACCTGATTGCCGCCGCGCGTGCCGCCGGCCGCCTGAGCAAGGTCGATGAGGCAGCTCTGAAAAAAAAGCTATAATCTCCGGTTCCCCGATCCTCTGCCCGGCCGCGCCTGGCCTTGTTGCGTTCAGCAATAAATCCGAAGGCGCCTTTTGTGTAGCGCGAGCACGATCGAATATCAGGAAATCATGAACCTCATCGAAACCCTCGAGCAGGAAGAAATCGCCCGCCTCGGCAAGAAGATCCCCGATTTCATGCCCGGTGACACGGTCATCGTCAGCGTGAGCGTCGTCGAAGGCACCCGCAAGCGCGTGCAGGCCTACGAAGGCGTCGTGATCGCCAAGCGCAATCGCGGCCTCAACAGCGGCTTCACGGTGCGCAAGATCTCCAGCGGCGAAGGCGTGGAGCGTACGTTCCAGACCTACAGCCCGCTGATCGCCGGCATCGAAGTCAAGCGCCGTGGCGATGTCCGCCGCGCCAAGCTGTACTACCTGCGCGAGCGCAGCGGCCGTTCGGCACGCATCAAGGAAAAGCTGCCGGGCAAGTCGCAAGCAGCATCGGCCGCCAAGTAAGCTGCCTTCCTGCCGTGCAAAAAGCCGCCGCTCTGGCGGCTTTTTGCGTTGTGCGCCGTGCACGCTTCTTGCAAAAAGACAGCACGGCTTTTTTACGCTCTACTCTTTCACTGAAACCCTCTCACTTGACCCACTCCACCGCTCCCATGCAATTCGCTCCCGTCGAACCCGTCAATGCCGTGGTGCCCCCCGCGCTGCTGCCGATCGACCCGCGCGAGGCGCCTGTGGTCGGCGGCCCTGACGGCCTGCCCGCGGTGGCGCCCGCACAGTTGGCGCCCGAGGCCCTGCGCAGGCGCTTTGCCGCGCCGCCCGAGTGGACGCCCGAGTTGCGGCGCGAACCGCGCATGACCGACCGCGCCCCGGCGCAGGCGGCCGTGCTGGTGCCCATCGTGCAGCGGCCGCAGGGCGCCACCGTGCTGTTGACCGAGCGCACGGCGCACCTGTCCAACCATTCGGGCCAGGTGGCGTTTCCGGGCGGCCGCGTCGACCCCGAGGATGCGAACGTCGCGGCGGCTGCGTTGCGCGAGGCCTGGGAAGAAGTGGGGCTCTCGGCCCGGTTCATCGAAGTGCTTGGAAGCCTTCCGACCTACACGACCATCACGTCATTCATCGTGACGCCCGTGGTCGCGCTGGTGAAGCCCGAGTTCGAGCTCACCATCAATCCCTACGAAGTGGCGCTGGCCTTCGAGGTGCCGCTGGCCTGGCTCATGGATCCGGCCAATCACCGCCGCCACACCGTGCCCGCGCCCGACGGCACCCGCCGCGAGTGGTATTCGATGCCCTACCAGGACGGCACCGAAGAGCGCTTCGTCTGGGGCGCCACCGCGGGCATGCTGCGCAATCTCTATCGCTTCCTCAGCGCCTGATCCGAGCCGGGGCCGCGCCTGCGCAGGCGCTCTCGCTATCATCGAAGGATGAGCTTCTTTGCCATCCTGTGTGCGTTGCTGATCGAGCAGGTGAGGCCGCTCGCCTCCCACAACCCGGTGTACGGCGGCGTGCTGGCCTGGACGCGCTGGACCAGCCGCAATTTCGACGCCGGCAAGCCGCACCACGGATGGGTCGCATGGGGCCTTGCGGTGCTCATGCCGACGCTGATGACGCTGGGCATTCACCTGCTGCTGGTGTTCACGCTGGGACTGCCGTTCGCGGTGCTCTGGAGCGTTGCGGTGCTCTACGTCACGCTCGGTTTTCGGCAGTTCAGCCACCACTTCACGGACATCCGCGATGCGCTCGACGAAGGCGACGAGCCGCTGGCGCGCTCGCTGCTGGCACATTGGCAGGGTGTGGATGCGGCCGAGCTGCCGCGCAGCGAAATCGTTCGCCATGTGATCGAACATTCGGTGATTGCGGCGCATCGCCACGTGTTCGGCGTGCTGGCCTGGTTCTCGGTGCTGGCGGCCCTGGGCCTGGGGCCGGCCGGCGCGGTGTTCTATCGGATGAGCGAGTTCGTCTCGCGCTACTGGCACCACAAGAACGGCGCGGCGGTGCAGCCTTCGAGCGTCTCGGTGCAGCGGGCCGCGGAGGGCGCCTGGCACGCCATCGACTGGTTGCCTGCGCGCATCACCGCGCTGGGCTTTGCCGTCGTCGGCAGTTTCGAAGAGGCGATCGACTGCTGGCGCAACGACGCGCGGCGCTTTCCGAGCGAGAACGACGGCGTGATCCTCGCGGCGACCTCGGGCGCCGTCAATGTGCGCTTGGGCGGCGGCGCGCTGAGCCCGATTCCGGCCACCGACCCGCTGCCGCGCGCGCAGGCTGGCGATTCGATGGCCGATGGCCGCCGGCTCGACAGCGGCAGCACGCCGGGCCGCGAGCCCGAACCCGGCCACCTGCGCAGCGTGGTGGGCCTGGTGTGGCGCTCGGTGGTGATGTGGATGGTGCTGCTGGCCTTGCTCACGCTGGCTCGCCTGCTCGGTTGAGCGGCTTTCCAGAAAAATCATGACCATTCCGGCACCGGCCTTCTGGAGTCCGCGCATCGGCGCGCTCCAACCCTATGTGCCCGGCGAGCAGCCGCGCATCGAGAACCTCGTCAAGCTCAACACCAACGAGAATCCGTACCCGCCGTCGCCGCTCGCCATCGGCGCCATCCAGCAGGCGGCGGCGAACGGTCTGGAGCGCTACCCTGACCCCACCTCGCTCGCCGTGCGCGAAGCGGTGGCACGGCGGCATGGCCTGCAGGCCGACCAGGTTTTTGCAGGCAACGGTTCGGACGAGGTGCTGGCGCACGCCTTCTTCGCCTTCTTTCAGCAGGCCGAGCCGTTGCTGATGCCCGACGTGAGCTACAGCTTCTACCGGGTCTATGCGCAGCTCTATGGCATCGACTGTGAACTGCTGCCGGTCGACGAAGGCCTGCGCATCGACGTCGATGCGATGGCAGCCCGCGCCCGCAGCGGCTGCGCAGGCCTGGTGATCGCCAACCCGAACGCGCCCACGGGCATCGGGCTGCCGCTCGCGCGCATCGAGCAACTGCTCGCGGCGTGCCCCGCGCGCGTGGTGCTGGTGGACGAGGCGTATGTCGATTTCGGCGGCGAGAGCGCGTTGCCGCTCGTCGGCAAATATCCGAACCTGCTGGTGGTGCAGACCTTGTCCAAGTCGCGCTCGCTGGCGGGCCTGCGGGTCGGCTTTGCCTGCGGCCAGGCGCATCTGATCGACGCCCTGGTGCGCGTCAAGGACAGCTTCAATTCCTATCCGCTCGACCGGCTTGCCACGGCGGGCGCGGTGGCGGCGCTCGAGGACGAGGCCTGGTTCAGGACCACGTGCGACAAGGTCGTCGATACCCGCGAGGGCCTCAGCCTGCAGCTCGAAGACCTGGGCTTCGAAGTGCTGCCCTCGCAAGCCAACTTCGTGTTCGTGCGCCATCCACAGCGCGATGCCGCCGAACTGGCGGCGCTGCTGCGCGAGCGCGCGGTGCTGGTGCGGCATTTCAGGCAGCCGCGCATTGCGCAGTACCTGCGCATCAGCATCGGCACGCGGGAGCAGTGCGGGGCGCTGGTGCAGGCACTCGAATCGATCCTGGGCGTTCAGTAGCGCGACTGGCTGAGCTCGGCGAAGAGTTCGCCATAGATCTTGTAGCGCGTGGCGCTGATCGGACCAGGCTTGCCGGGCGCGTCCACGTTCGCGATCACGCCGCAGCCCGGCTCGTGCAGATGGGTGCAGTTGTAGAACTTGCAGTCGTTCGCATGCTCGGCAATGTCGGGCATCAGGCCCGCGAGCTGCATCGGCGCGATGTGGTTCAGGCCGAATTCCTGGAAGCCCGGCGAATCGATCAGGCTGGTGGTGCGCGCCTCGTCGATCCAGTACCAAGTGGTGCTCGTGGTCGTGTGCTTGCCTGAGTTCAGTGCCTGCGAAATCTCTTGCGTCAGTACGGTCGCGCCCGGCACCAGCAGGTTGGTCAGCGTGCTCTTGCCGGCGCCCGAGGGGCCCAGCACCAGCGTGCTCTTGCCCGCGAGCAATTTCATCAGCGAGGCGTAGTCGGCTTCGCCCGATGATTTGAGCGAGAGCGGCAGCACGCCATGGTGCATGCGGCGGTAGGGCGCAAGCTTGTTCCACGCGCGCTCGAACGGCTCGGTCAGGTCGCTCTTGTTGAGCGCGATGATCGGCGTGATGCGTTCGGCTTCGGCGGCAATGAGCGCGCGCGCGAGTTGATGCTCCGAAAACTCCGGCTCGGCCGCGATCAGGATCAGCACGTGGTCGAGATTGGCCGCGAACGACTTGGTGCGGATTTCGTCCTGGCGGTAGAAGAGATTGCGCCGCGGCACGACCTCTTCGATGGTGCCCTCGTCTTCGCTGGCCTGCCAGCGCACGCGGTCGCCGACCACGGCCTGGCTCTTCTTGCCGCGCGGATGGCAGATCAGGCGCTCGCCCGCGGGCGTCTCGACCAGACAATGGCGGCCATGGCTCGCGATGACCAGGCCGTCGTGAAGAATGCGCGCGGAGGTGCCGGCCCCCTTGGCGGGAGTGCGGCCCGGCTTAGCCAACGGCGGGTTTCCTCATCACGGTGCCGGGTTGGCCACCAGCGCGTTCGCCTGGCGCGCGCACTCGAAGTCGGTGATCGAGAGCCCGCCCACGTCGTGCGTGTTGAAGCGCACCACGCAGCGGTTGTAGTGCACCGACAGGTCCGGGTGATGGTCCTGCGTGTGGGCGATGAAAGCCAGCGCATTCACGAACGCGATGGTCTCGAAGTAGTTGGCGAAGCTGAAGGTCTTCTCGATGGCAACGTTGGCACCGTCGCCGTCGAGCTTCCAGCCATCGAGCTTGGCGAGGCCGGAAACGATCTCGGTGGCGCTCAGTGCGTGGCGGGGAATGTTTTTCCAGTCTTTGGGCTTGAACATGCTGCTCATGGTCTCGGCTTCCGGGAAATGTCTTTTCAGGCTGCCGTCATGCGCGCGAGGCGCTCGGAGGCCGGAGGGTGGGAATAGTAGAACTTGACGAACACCGGGTCGGGCGTGAGCGTCGACGCGTTGTCCTGGTAGAGCTTGAGCAAGGCGGCCGACAGATCGGCACCGCTGGTTTGCGCCACCGCGTAGGCATCGGCCTCGAACTCGTGCTTGCGGGACAGTCGGGCGGGCAGCGGCGCGACGAAGAAGCCGAACACCGGCACCGCGAGCATGAAGAGCAGCAGTGCGAGTGCATCGTTCGGCGCCGTTGTCGCCATGTTGGGCTGCACGCCGAGCCCCGTGTAGAACCAGGCCTGGGTCGACACCCAGCCCAGCAGCGCGAAGCCCGCCAGGCTCAGCGCGAACATCGCGATCAGCCGCTTCACGATGTGGCGGTGCTTGAAGTGGCCGAGCTCGTGCGCGAGCACGGCCTCGACTTCGGCCGCGTCGAGCTGGCGCAGCAGCGTGTCGTAGAACACCACGCGCTTGCTCGCACCGAAGCCGGTGAAGTACGCATTGGCATGGGCGCTGCGGGTGCTGCCGTCCATCACGAACAAGCCCTTGGCGGCAAAGCCGCAGCGCTTCATCAGCGCCGTGACGCGCTCCTTGAGCGTGGGGTCGTCGAGCGGCTTGAACTTGTTGAACAGCGGCGCGATGAAGGTGGGATACACCAGCATCCCCAGCAGGTTGAATCCCATCCACACGGCCCAGGCCCAGAGCCACCATGTGGCGCCGGCTGCGCCCATGAGCCACAGGATCAGCGCCGCAATCGGCAGGCCGATCGCGGCGCCCAGCGCCGTGGACTTGAGCGTGTCGGCCAGCCAGAGGCGAAAGGTCATCTTGTTGAAGCCGAAGCGCTCCTCGAGCCTGAAGGTCTGCCAGAGCGTGAAGGGCAGTTCGAGCAGGCCGCCGATGGCCGCAAAGGCCGCCAGCAGCGCCAGCTGCTGCACCATGCCGCCGCCGAGCCAGCCCAGCAGCAGCCTGTTGAGTACGTCGAGCCCGCCCAGCAGCGTCCAGCCCAGCAGCAGTGCGGTGCTCCAGGCCATTTCGACCAGGCCGAAGCGCGCCTTGGCAATGGTGTAGTCGGCCGCCTTCTGGTGGGCGGCGAGGCTGATGGTGTGTTCGAAAGCCGCCGGCACCGCGCTGCGGTGCCGCGCCACGTGGCGCACCTGCCGCGAGGCGAGCCAGAACTTCACGAGCAGGCCCGCGACCAGTGCAACGGCGAAGGCAGTGGTGAAGATGAGCGAATAGGACATGACCGGCGAGTTTAGCCCTCGGGTTCGGCCAGCGCAGACCTTCGACGACAATCCTGCAATGCCCGAATCCCTCGACCCCACGACTGTCGCAACCCTGCCCGTCCTCAAGAAAAGCGACCAGAACCTGGTCTGGCTCGACTGCGAAATGAGCGGTCTCGACCCCGAGAAAGAGCGACTGCTCGAGATCGCCGTGGTCGTCACCGGCCCCGACCTCACGCCCCGCATCGATGGCCCCGTGCTGGTCATCCACCAGAGCGACGCGGTGCTCGACGCCATGGACGCCTGGAACAAGGGCACGCACGGCCGCAGCGGCCTGATCGACAAGGTGAAGGCCTCCATGCTGGACGAAGCCGCCGCCGAGCAGCAGTTGCTGGAGTTCGTGGCCCGCTATGTTCCCAAGAGCGGCTCGCCCATGTGCGGCAACACCATCGGACAGGACCGGCGCTTCCTGGTCAAGTTCATGCCCAAGCTCGAGGCCTATTTCCACTACCGCAATCTCGACGTCAGCACCCTCAAGGAACTGGCCAAGCGCTGGAAGCCCGCCGCCTACAGCGCCTTCAAGAAGCAGCAGGCGCACACCGCGCTGGCCGACGTGCACGAGTCCATCGAGGAGCTCGCGCACTACCGGGAAACCTTTCTTCGATTGACGGATTAGGTAAAAACCCCGAGTCGTGCCATAATCGATGGCTTCGCTGATCTGGGGGATTTTCCGGTCAGCGTCTCTTGCATCTCCCTATCTTGCACACCGCGCCCGATCGCATCCGCTGATCAAAAAGGGCCGCAGCCTCCGGCGAAAGCCAGAAGTTGAATGTCGTTGGATGGTTGATGTTTTTAACCACCAACGGGGCGCCGCCTACGGCAGCGCTCGCGTTTGAGATTGATATTCACATGACCGACGCTTTTGAAGCGCAGGGCGAGTTCGCGCCTGTGCAATCCACCAACAACAACGAATTCATCGCCGCCGTGGACACCGTGTCCGAAGCGCCGATTCTCGAGGCGCTCGACGCCGCAGCGCCCGAAGCGGCCGCGGCCGAAGAGGCCCGCCTGCCCAACGGCTTCATCAAGCTCGGCCTCGCACCCGAACTGATCGCCGCCGTGGCCGACCTGGGCTTCACCCAGCCCACCACCGTGCAGGACAAGGTGATCCCGCTCGCCATGGGCGGTGAAGCCGGCCAGGACGGCAAAGCCCGCTTCGTCGACCTGATGGTCTCGAGCCAGACCGGCTCGGGCAAGACGGCAGCCTTCCTGCTGCCCGTGCTGCACACGCTGCTCAAGCGCCAGGCCGAAGCCGAAGAGGCCGCCAAGGCCGAATTCCAGCGCCTGGCCGCCGAAGCCGCTGCCCGCGGCGAAGCCGTGCCGAAGAAGCCCAAGCGCAAGGACCCGACCAACGCGCGCCATTTCAAGGCTGCCACGCCCGGCGCCCTGATCCTGTGCCCGACGCGCGAACTCGCGCAACAGGTGGCGCACGACGCCATCGAGCTGGTTCGCCACTGCCGCGGCCTGCGCGTCGCCAACGTGGTGGGCGGCATGCCCTACCAGTTGCAGATCGCCAAGCTGCAGAACGCCGACCTCGTGGTGGCCACGCCCGGCCGCCTGCTCGACCTGCAGCGCTCGTCGCAACTCAAGCTCGACCAGGTCAAGTTCCTGGTGGTCGACGAAGCCGACCGCATGCTCGACCTCGGCTTCTCCGACGACCTGGCCGAAGTCAACCAGCTCACCATCGAGCGCCAGCAAACCATGATGTTCAGCGCCACCTTTGCGCCGCGCATCCAGCAGCTGGCCCAGCGCGTGATGCGCGAGCCGCAGCGCATCACCATCGACAGCCCGCAAGAGAAGCACGTCAACATCAAGCAGTCGCTGTACTGGGCCGACAACAGCCAGCACAAGCGCAAGCTGCTCGACCACTGGCTGCGCGACACCAGCATCAACCAGGCCATCGTGTTCGCAAGCACGCAAGTCGAGTGCGACGGCCTCGCCAGCGACCTGCAGCAAGACGGCTTCAGCGCCGTGGCGCTGCACGGCGCCCTGAGCCAGGGCCTGCGCAACCGCCGCCTGATGGCGCTGCGCCAGGGCCAGGTGCAGATCCTGGTGGCCACCGACGTTGCCGCCCGCGGCATCGACGTGCCGACCATCACCCACGTCTTCAACTTCGGCCTGCCGATGAAGGCCGAGGACTACACCCACCGCATCGGCCGCACCGGCCGTGCAGGCCGCGACGGCCTGGCCATCACGTTTGCCGAATTCCGCGATCGCCGCAAGATCATGGACATCGAGCAATACAGCCGCCAGCAGTTCAAGGCCGAAGTGGTTGCCGGCCTCGAGCCGCAACAGCGCATGCCGCAATCGCGTCCGCCGATGGGCGAGTACCGCGGCGGCCGTGGCGACAACCAGTCGCGCGACCGCAAGTTCGGCAATGGCGGCGCAGGCGGCGGCGGTGGCTACCGCGGCGGCAACAGCGGCGGCTACGCCGGTGCCAGCGGCTTCAACGACCGCAATGCGCGCGGTCCGGCCGCACCGGGCGGCCCGCGTGGCTTCCAGGGCGGCAACAACGCCGGCTTCGGCGGCGGCCGTGACGATGGTGGCGCCGGCTATGGCCGCAAGCCGGGCTGGGGCGACAGCGCCCCGCGCGGCGGCCACGGCGGTGGCCGTGGCGACGGCGGCTTCGCGCCCCGTGAAGGCTTCGCTCCGCGCGAAGGTTTCGCACCGCGCGGCAATGGCGCAGGCCATGGCGGCCCGGGCAAGGTGTTCGTGCCGCGCGACGCACAAAAGCGTGCGTTCAAGCCCACGCGCTGATCCATTCCAGAGCGGCCAGCCGGCCGCTTCGCCCCAAAAGAAAGCCCGCGCTTCGCAAGAAGCGCGGGCTTTTTCATTGCGGGTTTCCGCGGGGGACATGGGCACGGAATTTGATTGACACATGAATCGATGAAAAGTAATGTAATGAGGCATTGCTTCCCCGGTCCGTACCGCGGCTGCCGGTTCATCGACGTCTGCCTTTCAAATTTCGAACATGAAAATTGCGATTCTTGGTGGTGGTCACGGCGCCTATGCGGCCGCCGCGGACCTGTCCGAAACCGGCCATGAGGTGCGCCTGTGGCGCCGCGATGCAGCTGCGCTTAAGCCTGTGGTGCAAGCCGGCGCCATCACGCTGAAGGACGCCGACGGCGTGCGCGAGGTGCCGCTGGCGCTGGCCACCGCCGACATCGCCGCGGCGCTCAAGGGCGCCGAGCTGATCGTCATTCCCACGCCCGCCATCGCCCAGCACGACATCGCGCTGGCCATGGCGCCGCACCTGGTCGACGGTCAGGTCGTCTTTCTGCCGCCGGGCACCTTCGGCAGCTACGTGATGGCGAAGGCGGTGAAGCAGGCCGGCAGCCGTGCCGACGTGGCCTGGGCCGAAACCGGCACCTTGCCGTACCTCGCGCGCAAGCATGGCGAGCGCGAGGTGAACGTCACGATCCGCGCCATCCGCCTGCCGACCGGCGTCTACCCGGCGCGCAAGGAGGCCGAGGCCATCGAGGTGATCCGCCGCGCCTACCCGGCGGTGCATGGCTGCGGCAATGCGCTCTCGGGCGCGCTCATGAACGCCGGCCCGGTCATCCACCCGCCGCTGATGGTGATGAACGCCGCGCCGCTGCAGCACTTCGAGCGCTGGGACATCCACAACGAAGGCACGCAGCGCGCAGTGCGCGACGTGACCGACCGGCTCGACCAGGAGCGCATCGCGGTGCGCGAAGCCTTCAGGCAGGGCGCGCCGCATTACCCGTTGGCCGACCACTACAACAACGACCGGTGGATGTACGGCGATGCGCACAAGCAACTCGTCAAGTCGGGCGACTGGCGCGAGAACATCGACCTGCACACGCACCGCTACATCACCGAGGACACCGAGCTCGGCCTCGCCTTCCTGGCCTCGGCCGCGCGCCATGCGGGCGTGGACGCGCCCATCGCGCACGGCCTGCTGGCCATCGTCGGCGGCTTTCTCGGCCGCGACCTGCGCCGAGGGCCGCGCACCTTCGAAAGCCTGGGGCTCGCCGAGCTGAGTGCGGCGCAGCTCACGCAGAGGCTGCACGATGGCGAATGATTCGGCGCTGCCACGTTTCGCGGCCGTCGGCGCGGGCCGCATGGGCCGCGGCATCGCGATCGCGTTCGCCTATGCGGGCCACCGCATCTCGCTGATCGACCTGCGTCCGCGCAGCGACGCAGCCTGGCAGCGGCTGCAGGGCGAAGCGAAGGCCGAGATCGAAGCCAGCCTCGCAGGCCTGGCGCAGCTCGGCGTGATCGATGCGGCGCAGATCCGGTCCATTGCCGCCCGCGTGGACTTCGTGAACGCCGCCGAAGCGCCCCAGGCACTGGCCGCCGCCGAGCTGGTGTTCGAAGGCGTGCCCGAAACCCTGGAGGCCAAGCGCGAGGCCTTCGAGCAGCTCAACCGCCATTGCCGCGACGACGCCATCCTCACCTCGACCACCAGCAGCATCCTCGTGACGCAGCTCGCGGCGCTGGTGCGCCTGCCCGAGCGCTTCCTGAACATGCACTGGCTCAACCCGGCCTACGTGATTCCCGTGGTGGAACTCAGCTGCCATTCGGGCACCGACGCCGCAGTGCTCGCGCGCACCAAGGCGCTGATGGAAGCCATCGGCAAGCTGCCCGTGGTCTGCGGTGCATCGCCCGGCTACATCGTGCCGCGCCTGCAGGCGCTGGTGATGAACGAAGCGGCCCGCATGATCGAGGAGGGCGCCGCCACCGCCGAGGAAATCGACAAGGCCACCCGCTACGGCCTCGGCCTGCGCTTTGCCGCGCTCGGCGTGGTCGAGTTCATCGACTTCGGCGGCTGCGACATCCTGCACCATGCGAGCCGCGAGATGTCGGCCTCGATCGACAAGGGGCGCTATACCGCGCCGGCCATCGTCGACCGCATGGTCGAGGAGGGGCGGCTCGGCCTGAAGAGCGGCAGCGGCTTCTACGACTACGAGGGCCGCGACATCGCAGCCTACCGGCGCGACGTGCTGTCGCGCACGCTCGGCGAATTGAAGCATGCGGGCCTGTGGCGCGCGCCGGCCAGCGAGACGCTGCCGTGACGATCCGCCGCGCCTTTGCCGACCTGTCGGTGGGGCAGGTGCACTACGCGGCGTGCGGCGATGCGAGCGCGCCGGCCGTGCTGCTGCTGCACCAGTCGCCGCGCAGCTGGGCCGAATACCGCGAGGTGCTGCCGCTGGTCGGCGCGCGGTATCGCGCCATTGCCATGGACACCGCGGGCTTCGGCGATTCGGCGGACGGCGGCATGCCGGCGAGCATCGCGCATTGGGCGCGCGTGGCCTGCGAACTGCTCGATGCACTGGGCATTGCGCAGGCCGACGTGGTGGGTCATCACACGGGCGGCGTCGTGGCAATCGAATTGGCGAGCGCGTTTCCGGACCGCGTGCGCAGCCTCGTGCTGTCGTCCACGCCGTTTACCGGCGAAGCCTTTCGCATCGCGAGGGCCCGGAAGCCGCCCATCGACCAGGTCGCTCCAAGTGAAGACGGAAGCCATCTCGCCGCACTCTGGCAAAAGCGCCAGGGCTTCTATCCGCCGGGCCGCCCCGATCTGCTCGAAGCCTTCGTGCTCGATGCGTTGAAGGTCGGCCATCGCGTGGAGGAAGGACATCGCGCCGTCGCCTCCTATCGCATGGAAGAGCGCATCGGCCGCGTGACACAGCCCGCGCTCATCATCCACGCCACCGGCGATCCGTTTGCCTCGCCGCACGCAGAAGAGCTGCGGCACCACCTGCCTCAGGCGCGCATCGTCGATATCGAAGGCGGCATGGTTCCCTTGCCCGACCAGATGCCCGAGGCATTCGCGCAGACGGTGCTCGACTTTCTTTCGACGCTGCCATCATGAAGGCCATCCGCATTCACGGCTTCGACGCGGTGCCCGTGCTCGAAGAAATGCCCGACCCAGTGCAACAGCCCGGCCGCACCATCGTCCACATGCACGCCGCCACCGTCGGCCACATCGACCGCACCGTGTGGCGCGGCAGTTTCCTGCGCCATCCGCCGCTGCCCTACACGCCGGGCGTGGAGGCCGCAGGCATCGTCCTCGCAAGCGAGCGCTTTGCCGCCGGCGAGCGCGTGTGGCTGCGCGGCAGTGGCCTGGGCACGCTGTTCGATGGCACCTGGTGCGAACAGGTCGATGCGCCCGACGAAGCGCTCGGCCTGCTGCCCGACACGCTGCCGATGACGGTCGGTGCCGCGTTCTTTTCGCCCACCACGTCGGCGTGGGTGGCGCTGCATGAAGTCGCGAAGCTGCAGGCCGGCGAGCAGGTGCTGGTCACGGGGGCGAGCGGTGCCGTGGGCTCGCTCGCGGTGCAGCTGGCGCGCGAGCTTGGCTGCACCGTGAGGGCGCTCGATCCGAACGCCGAAGCTCCGCCGCCCGCGAGTGCAGACCTGTTGATCGACACGGTCGGCGGCAGCGTTCTTTCGACGGCCTTGCCTGCCGTGCGGCCCGGCGGTCGCGCCGTGCTCATCGGCTACACCGCAGGCCCCACGCTGCAGCTGGACATCGCCCACTTCCTGCAGCGCGACGTGGCGCTGCTGCCGCTCAACATGTTCAGGCGCGAAGCCGCCGGCCGTGCCGCGGCGCCCGAGTTGCTCGCCCGGTTGGCCGATGGCCGCCTGCATCTGGGGGTGCGGAGCTTCGCACTCGCCGATGCCGCCATGGCGCTCGAATGGATAGCGCAGCGCGGCCATCGCGGCCGCGCGGTGCTGGTGCCTTAGCCGCACTCCGTACGCATGGGGGCAGGGCGCCTCAGTCTTCGTCCGGCTCCTCGACCGGCACATGCACGTGCAGGTCGATCATCTGCCGCAGGGTCTGCTTCAGTTCTTCGGCGCGCCGCAGGCCGAAGGGTTCGAGCACGCGCCGCTCGTGGTCGCGCGCGAGTTCCATCAGGTGCTCCACCGCCTTCAATCCCTTGCGCGTGATGCGCACCAGCGTGATGCGGCGATCACTTTCATGGGGCAACCGCTCCACCTGTCCGCGTGCCTCCATGCGGTCGAGCAGCCGCGTGACGGTCGGCTGCTTGGTCACCGTCACCTGTGCGAGCTGGCCGATGCTGATCGGTTCGCTGCCCGCGAGCGAGGCCATCACGCGCCACTCGGACACCGAGAAGCCCTGCTGCCGCGCCACCTCGTGGAACTCCGAGGAGATCAGCTGGCTGGCCTGCGCCAGCAGGGCAGGCAGGTAGTCATCGACGAAGCGATGCGTTTCGGCAGAGGGTTCAGCCATGAAGGCACCTCACAGCCAGGAGCCTCGAACCAGCCGCGGGCACGCTGTTTGCATGTCTAGGGTAATTCATGATTGTGGATACATTCATTTGTCAACATTATAGAAAGCACGGTGCGGCAGCTTGCACGCATCGTCCCACGAGAGAGAACAAGGACCGACATGGCTGAGCGTTCGTTCGTCGAAGAAGTCAAGAAGCTGCGGCTTTCTGGCGGAGATGTGTTTCGCGGTGAAGGCATTCTGGCGGTCACCAAGGCCTTGCTCGAATCGGGAGTTTCCTATGTGGCCGGCTACCAGGGTGCACCGATCTCGCACCTGATGGACGTGCTGGCCGATGCGCAGGACATCCTTGCCGAGCAGGGCATTCGCTTCGAGAACAGCGCGAGCGAAGCCACCGCCGCCGCCACGCTGGCCGCGTCGGTCAACTATCCGCTGCGCGGCGCCGTGACCTTCAAGGCCACCGTGGGTACCAACGTGGCGTCCGACGCGCTGGCCAACCTGGCCTCGGGCGGCGTGACGGGCGGCGCGCTGATCATCGTGGGCGAGGACTACGGCGAGGGCTCGTCGATCATGCAGGAGCGCAGCCATGCCTTCGCGATGAAGTCGCAGATCTGGCTGCTCGATCCGCGGCCCAACCTGCCGAGCATCGTCGATGCGGTGAAGCAGGGCTTCGATCTCTCCGAAGCCAGCAACACGCCCGTGATGCTGCAGCTGCGCATCCGCGCCTGCCATGTGCATGGCCACTTCATTGCCGGCGACAACAAGCGCGCAAAGTTCACGCTGAAGGACGCGCTCGAGAACCCGCAGCGCGACGTCGGCCGCATCGTGCTGCCGCCCGCGAGCTTCGTGCACGAGCAGGAGAAGGTGAAGGACCGCTGGCCCGCCGCCGTGCGCTTCATCGAGGAGCGCAAGCTCAACGAGTTCTTCTCCGAAGACGCCGACGACATCGGCATCATCGTGCAGGGCGGCAGCTACAACACGCTGCTGCGCGCGCTCGAGCGGCTCGGCCTGGCCGATGTCTATGGCAACACCCAGGTGCCGCTCTACGTGATGAACGTGGCCTACCCCGTCATCGAGAGCGAAGTCATCCGCTTCTGCGAAGGCAAGCGCGCGGTGCTGATCGTGGAGGAGGGCCAGCCCAACTTCGTCGAGCAGAACCTCGCGACCATCCTGCGGCAGGCGGGCTCGACCACCGCGCTGCACGGCAAGGACATGCTGCCCGTTGCCGGCGAATACACGTCGTCCGAGCTTCTGAAGGGCGCGCGCGTCTTCTGCGAGCGCTACGAACGCCTCGTGCCGCTGCCGATGCCCGTGCCCGTGCCGGTGCGCAAAGTGATCCCGCTCAAGGAAGTGGCCGCCATCGGCGTCGATGCCGCACCCGAGCCGGTGCAGCCGTCCACGGGACTCGGCGACGTCGTGCACGCCCGCCCGCCGGGCTTCTGCACCGGCTGCCCCGAACGCCCGATCTTCAGCGCGATGAAACTGGTCGAGCGCGAGCTCGGTGCGCATCATGTGAGCGCCGACATCGGCTGCCACCTGTTTTCCATCCTGCCGCCCTTCAACATCGGCAACACGACCATGGGCTACGGCCTCGGCGGCGCCGGCGCCTCGGCGCTCAATGCGCCAGCCGGCAAGCGCGCGATCTCGATGATGGGCGACGGCGGCTTCTGGCACAACGGCCTGACCAGCGGCGTGGCGAACTCCGTCTTCAACAAGAGCGACAACCTCACCATCGTCGTCGACAACAACTACACCTCGGCCACGGGCGGGCAGGACATCCTCTCGTCGAACGCCGTCAACAAGACGCGCAGCACCGGCCATGAGATCGAGCGCGCCGTGCGCGGCGTGGGTGTCGAATGGGTCAGGACGCTGCGCCGCACCTACGACGTCGCCGGCATGCGCGATGCGCTGAAAGAAGCGCTGACCACGACGAAGAAGGGCCCCAAGGTCCTGATCGCACAATCGGAGTGCATGCTCAACAAGCAGCGCCGCGAGAAGCCGCTGGTGCGAAAGGCCATCGCCGACGGGAAGCGCATGGTGCGCGAGAAGTTCGGCGTCGATTCCGACACCTGCACCGGCGATCACTCGTGCATCCGTCTCTCGGGCTGCCCGTCGCTGTCGATCAAGCCCAACCCCGACCCGCTGCGCACCGACCCGGTCGCGACGGTGCTCGACAGCTGCGTGGGCTGCGGCGTCTGCGGCGAGGTCTCGCATGCCGCGGTGCTGTGCCCCTCGTTCTACAAGGCGCAGATCGTGAGCAACCCGACCCGTTGGGACGTGCTGCGCGACCGCGTGCGCGCCGCCGTGATCGGCTGGCTGCAACGTGGCGAAGCGCGCCGCCGTGAAACCTATGCCTTCTGAAGCGATGACGAACAAGGCGCAACCGATCAAGATCGCGATCCTCGCCATGGGCGGGGAGGGCGGCGGCGTGCTCGCCGACTGGATCGTCGACATGGGCGAGGCCAACGGCTACGTCGCGCAGACCACCTCGGTGCCCGGCGTGGCGCAGCGCACCGGCGCCACCATCTACTACGTCGAGCTGTATCCGGCCGCGCAAGCCGAAGCGGACGGCGGACGGCCGGTGCTGGCGTTGATGCCGTTGCCGGGGGATGTCGACGTGGTGCTGGCATCGGAACTCATGGAAGCCGGCCGCGCGGTGCAGCGCGGACTGGTCACGGCCGACCGCACCACGCTGATCGCCTCCACGCACCGCGTGTTCTCGATCGCGGAGAAGAGCGCGCTGGGCGACGGCCGCGTCGACAGCGCCCAGTTGCTCGCGCACACGGGCAGGGCCGCCAAGCGCTTCATCCGCTTCGACATGGCGCAGGCCGCCGAAGCCTCGGGCAGCGTGATCAGCGCCGTGCTCTTCGGCGCGCTGGCGGGCTCGGGCGTGCTGCCGTTCAGCCGCGCGCAGTTCGAGGCGACCATCGAGCGCGGTGGCGTGGGCGTGAAGCCGAGCCTGAAAGCCTTCGGTGGCGCGTTCGCCCGCGCCCATGGCGGTGATGATGGCGAAACGCCGCCGGAAGCCGCTGCGGTCACGCCGACCCCACAACCGCGCCATCCGGCCGTGCGCGCGCTGGTCGAACGTGTGCAGCACGACTTCCCGCTGGCCGCGCAAGACTTCCTGCTGGAAGGCGTGCGCCGCCTCATCGACTACCAGGACCCGGCCTATGCCGGCCTGTACCTGGATCGCATGGCCGCCGTCTCCGCCTTGCCGAACAACGGCGATCACCGCCTGCTGCGAGAAACCGCACGCCATCTCGCGCTGTGGATGTCCTACGAAGACACTGCCCGCGTCGCCGCGCTCAAGACCCGCGCCACCCGCTTCGAGCGCGTGCGCGGCGAGGCCCGCGTGCAGCCCGGGCAGGTGCTTGCCATCAACGAGTACATGCACCCGCGCCTGCAGGAAATCTGCGAGACGTTGCCGGGCGGCATCGGCCGCTGGCTGATGAACTCCACGCTGCCGAAGAAGCTCGTCGAGCGCTTCACGCAGCACGGCCGCGTGATCCAGACCAGCTCGTTGCACGGCTATCTGATGCTGCGCACCGTTGCGGCCATGAAGCGCTGGCGCCGCTCGACGATGCGCTATGCCGAAGAAAACCGCCGCATCGAGGAATGGCTGCAGCGCATTGCGGCCACCGCGCAGCGCAACCCCGAGCTGGCCGTCGAGTTGGCGCAGTGCCAGCGCCTCGTCAAGGGCTACAGCGACACGCACGAGCGCGGCATCCGCAACTACGACACCGTGATGCGCGCGGTCGAGCGCGCCGGCGCGCAGCTCGCGCCCGCCACCTTGCGCGAACTGCGCGACGCGGCGCTCGCGGACGAACACGGCCACAAGCTGCAAGCCGCGCTGGCGCAGCACGCACTGGCCTGAAGAGACAACGCACGATGACCACTCCCACCGCCACGCTCCAGCTTCGCGTCGCCGAAGCGCGTCAACTCAACCCGCTGATCCGCATGCTGCGCCTGCGTGCGGAAGATGGTCGCCCGTTGCCTGGCTTTGCGGCCGGCGCCCATATCCGTGTGCAGGTGTCGCTGCCCGACGGCAAGACCGATTGGCGTCACTATTCGTTGATCAATTTTGCGACGGCGCGCAATGCCACCAATGCACCGACCGACTACGTGATCGCCGTGCGCAAGGAAGCCGAAGGCCGTGGCGGTTCGCGCTTCATGCACGAGGGGTTGAACGAGGGCGACACCCTCGCCATCGAGGCACCGAAGAACGACTTCCCGCTGCACACCGGCCCGGGTGGCTCGGTGCTCATCGCGGGCGGCATCGGCGTCACGCCGCTGGCCACCATGGCCGCGCGCCGCCGCGCCGAAGAAGCACCCGTGCGCATGCACTACGCCGGTCGCAGCCGCGAGTTGATGGCCTTTTTGCCGGAGCTGCAGGCGCTGCTGGGCGACGACCTGCGCGTGCATGCCGATGCCGAGGCCGGCGCGCCGCTCGACATCGATGCCCTGCTCGACGACGTGCCCGCCGGCGACCGCCTCTACGTCTGCGGCCCCAAGGTCATGCTCGACGCCATGCTGGCCCGCACCCAGGCCCGCGGCTGGGACCACGACCGCGTGCACTTCGAGCTCTTCACCGAACCCGTCGCGGAAGAGGGCGACCAGCCCTTCGAGGTGGAGCTCGCCCAATCGGGCCAGCGCTTCACCGTGCCGGCCGACCAGAGCATCCTCGACTGCCTCATCGACAACGGCTGCGACCCGATGTTCGACTGCAAGCGCGGCGAATGCGGCGTGTGTGCCGTGCCCGTGCTCGAAGGCGAGATCGACCACCGCGACTACGTGCTGACCGCGCGCGAGAAGGCGGAGGGCAACGTGATGCAGATCTGCATCTCGCGCGCCAAGGGTGCGCGCCTGGTGCTCGACATCTGAATCAAGGAGACACGAGACCATGACCTCGTACCGAGACAACCCCGATGCCATTCGCGCGCTGGTCCAGAACGACCGCGTGCACCGCGACCTGTACACCAGCCAGGAGCTGTTCGAGCTGGAGCAGGAACACTTCTTCGCCAACACCTGGAACTACGTCGGCCACGAGAGCCAGTTGCCGAAGCCCGGCGACTGGATCAGCAACGAGATCGCCGGCCGCCCGCTGATCGTCGCGCGCCACTCTGACGGCAGCGTGCGCGCCATGATGAACCGCTGCGCCCACAAGGGCTCGCGACTGGTGAACGGGCCTTGCGGCAACACCGGCAAGTTCTTCCGCTGCCCGTACCACGCCTGGACTTTCAAGACCGACGGCTCGCTGCTGGCCATTCCGCTGAAGACCGGCTACGAGAACACCGCGCTGCACGCGTGCGAATCGGCCAAGGGGCTCACCACGCTCAAGCATGTGCGCAGCCACCGCGGCTTCATCTTCGTGAAGATCAACGATGCGGGGCCGGACTTCGACGCGTACTTCGGCGACTCGCTCAGCTCCATCGACAACATGGCCGACCGCTCGCCCGAGGGCGAACTGGAAATCGCCGGCGGCTGCCTGCGCTTCATGCACCAGTGCAACTGGAAGATGTTCGTTGAGAACCTCAACGACACCATGCACCCGATGGTGGCGCACGAGTCCTCGGCCGGCACCGCCAAGCGCATGTGGGCCGACAAGCCCGCCGACGAGCCCAAGCCCATGGCGGTCGAGCAGTTCGTGCCCTTCATGTCCGACTACAAGTTCTTCGAGGACATGGGCATCCGCACCTACGACCACGGCCACAGCTTCACGGGCGTGCACTTCAGCATCCACAGCAAGTACAAGGCGATCCCGGCCTACGACGACGCCATGAAGGCGCGCTACGGCGAGGAGAAGACGGCGCAGATCTTGGGCATGGCACGGCACAACACGGTGTACTACCCGAACCTCACGATCAAGGGCGCGATCCAGGCGATCCGCGTGGTGAAGCCGATTTCGGCCGACAGGACGCTGATCGAGAGCTGGACCTTCCGCCTCAAGGGCGCGCCGCCCGAGCTGCTGCAGCGCACCACCATGTACAACCGGCTCATCAACTCGCCGTTCTCGGTGGTGGGACACGACGACCTGCAGGCCTACCGAGGCATGCAGGCCGGACTGCACGCGAGCGGCAACGAATGGGTGAGTCTGCATCGCAACTACGACCCGTCGGAGCTCAAGGGCGGCGAGATCACCACCGGCGGCACCAACGAGCTGCCGATGCGCAACCAGTACCGCAGCTGGGTGCAGCGCATGACGGAGACCATGTGATGGCCGGCACCGAAGCTACCCGCCAGGACCTGATCGACTTCGTCGTGAACGAGGTGCACCTGCTCGACACGCGCCGCTACGAAGAGTGGAATGCACTCTTCACCGACGACGCCTTTTATTGGGTGCCGCTGGTGCCCGACCAGGAAGACGGCATCAACCACACCTCGCACCTCTACGAGGACAAGCTGCTGCGCGACCTGCGCATCGAGCGCCTCAAGAGTCCGCGTGCCTTCTCGCAGCAGCCGCCGAGCCGTTGCCACCACCTGTTGCAGGTGCCCGTGGTCGAGCAGTTCGACGCCGAGGCGAATCGCTTCGTGGTGCGCACCGAATTCCACTACACCGAAACGCAGGGCGACGAGCTGCAGTTCTATGTCGGCACCTTCTTCCACCACCTCACGGTGCAGGACGGTGCGCTGCGCATGACGCTCAAGCGCGTCAACCTGCTCAACTGCGACGCGGCGCTGCCGGCCGTGCAGCTCTTCATCTAGGGACGCGATGCCACACGCCACCGTCCATCAAGTCTTCGCGGCGACCGCGCAGCGCACGCCGCAGGCCGAGTTCCTGTTCACCGAATCGGTGACCGCGGCCGCCTACGGCATCGCGGCCGGTGCCATTCGCTGGGGCGAGGCTGCCGCCGAGGTCGAACGTTTGCGCACGGCCTATGCGCAAGGGGGCTACGGGCATGGCCACCGCGTCGGCCTGCTGTTGGAGAACCGGCCCGCCTTCCTCTTCCATTGGTTCGCGCTCAACGCACTGGGCGTGAGTGTGGTGCCGATCAACGCGGAGATGCGTTCAGCCGAACTGATCTACCTGATCGGCCACAGCGAAATCGGGCTGGCCGTGACGCTGCCCGAGCGTGCTACCGAGCTGCGCGCGGCTGCGGCGCGCGCTGGTGTGGCCTTCGAGACCATGGGCCCCGACGACGCGGTGCCGAGCGCGAAGACGGCCGCGCCGCGCGCCCACGAGCCCATCGGCGTCGATACCGAATGCGGCCTGCTCTACACCTCTGGCACCACCGGGCGCCCGAAGGGCTGCATCCTGAGCAACGCCTACTTCCTGCGCGCCGGCGAGTGGTATGCCGCGCTCGGCGGCGTGTGCAGCATCCGGCCCGATGCGGAACGCGTGATCACGCCGCTGCCGCTCAACCACATGAACGCGATGGCGTTCTCCACCATGGTGGTGCTGGTCGCGGGGGGATGCCTGGTGCAGCTCGACCGTTTCCATCCGAAGACCTGGCTGGCCAGCGCACGCGAAAGCGGCGCCACCATCGTGCACTACCTCGGCGTGATGCCGGCCATGCTGCTGTCCGCACCCGCATCGGCGGCCGACCGCGACCACGCCATCCGCTGGGGCTTCGGTGCCGGCGTCGACCGCAAGAACCACGCGCCTTTCGAAGAGCGCTTTGGCTTCCCATTGGTCGAGGCCTGGGCCATGACCGAGACCGGCGCAGCCGCCTGCATCATGGCCAACCGCGAGCCGCGCCTCGTGGGCACGAGCTGCTTCGGGCGGCAGGAAGACTTCGTCGAGATCCGCCTCGTGGGCGAGGACGGCAATGAAGTCGGCGTCGATGCACCGGGCGAGTTGCTGGTGCGTTCGGCCGGCAACGACCCGAAGCGCTATTTCTTCTCCGGCTACCTGAAGGACGAAGAGGCCACGCGCGAAGCCTGGGCCGATGGCTGGTTCCACACCGGCGACCTGGTGCGCCGCGACGCCGAAGGCAATTTCTTCTTCCTCGATCGCAAGAAGAACGTGATCCGCCGCAGCGGCGAGAACATCTCGGCCGTCGAAGTGGAGAGCGTGCTCAACCAGCACCCGGCCGTGAAAACCTCCGCCGTGGCCGCCACGCCCGATGCGGTGCGCGGCGACGAGGTGCTGGCCTGCATCGTGATGCGCGAGGGCGTCGATGCCTCGCAGCGTGCGCAGATCGCCGCCAGCATCGTTGAACATGCGCTGGCCCAGCTGGCGTACTACAAGGCACCCGGCTACGTGGCCTTTGTCGACGCGCTGCCACTCACGCCTTCGCAGAAGATCCAGCGTGGCCAATTGCGCGAGATGGCGCAGTCGCTGCCGGGGCAAGGCCATTGCATCGACACCCGCGCGATGAAGAAGAGGCAGGCATGACGAAGCGACGACTCTCCTACGAAGGCGTCGCGGTGGCCGTGCCGGTCACCGTGCCCTACGTGCGCTACTCCACGCGCACTGCGCACTGGTTCATCGGGCAGGCCATCGAGGCGCTGGTCGAATCCAGCGGCGTTGCCAAGGAGCAGATCGACGGCCTGTGCCTCAGCAGCTTCTCGCTCGCGCCCGACACGGCCGTGGGCGTCACGCAGCACCTGGGCCTCTCGCCGCGCTGGCTCGACCATGTGCCGACCGGCGGCGCCTCGGGCGTGATGTGCCTGCGCCGCGCGGCGCGCGCCGTGCAGGCGGGCGATGCCGACATCGTGGCCTGCGTGGGTGCCGACACCAATCACGTCGACTCCTTCCGCCAGACGCTCGGCAGCTTCAGCAATTTCGCGCGCGACGCCAGCTACCCCTATGGCTCGGGCGGGCCGAATTCGATCTTCGCGTTCATCACCGCCAACTACATGCGCACCTACGGCGCGAAGCGCGAAGACTTCGGCCGTATCTGCGTGGACCAGCGCACCAACGCGCTCGGCAACCCGAACGCGATGTTCAAGAAGGGCCTGACGCTCGACGAGTACATGGCCGCGCGGCCGATCTCCGACCCGATCCACCTGTTCGACTGCGTGATGCCTTGCGCCGGCGCCGACGCCTTCCTCGTGATGAGCGAGGAGCGCGCGCGTGACCTGGGCCTGGCGCACGTGGTGATCCGCGGCGCCATCGAGCGCCACAACGCCTATGCCGATGATCCGGTGATGGTGCAGGGCGGCTGGCGCATGGACCGCGACGATCTCTACGCGCAGGCCGGCGTGCAGCCCGCCGCGCTCGACTTCGTGCAGACCTATGACGACTACCCGGTGATCGTGATGATGCAGTTCGAAGACCTGGGCTTCTGCGAGAAGGGTGAGGGCCCCGCGTTCGTGCAGTCGCACACGACGACCTTCGACGGCAGCTTCCCGAACAACACGAGCGGCGGGCAGCTCTCGGCGGGGCAGGCCGGCGCGGCAGGCGGCTTCCTCGGCATGGTCGAGGCGATTCGCCAGCTGACCGGCCAGGCCGGGCAACGCGCCGTGCCCGATGCGCAGCTTGGCCTCGTCGCGGGCTTCGGCATGGTCACTTACGACCGTTGCCTGTGTACAGGCGCCGTCATTTTGGGGAGACCGGCATGACCATGCCCCTGATGCGTCCCCCGCGCAAGAACCCGGTGCTGCGCACCCGGCAGATGAACCTGCCGCCCGGCGCGCGCGGCCGCGTGGCGCTCGGCCTCACCGCGGCCGCCGCCGAAGGCCGCTTCGAACTGCAGACTTGCGACAACTGCGGCACGGTGCAGTACCCGCCGCGTGAGGTCTGCCACAAGTGCCTCTCGGCCGCACTGCGCTGGCGCGAGCAGAGCGGCGAGGGCGAGCTGCTCGGCAGCACCACGCTGCACCACAGCAACGACCTGTTCTTCCGCGAGCGGCTGCCGTGGCGGCTGGGCCTGGTGCACCTGGATGCCGGCCCGACGCTCATGGTCCACCTGCACGGCGAGGTCGGCGATGCGCCCGAGCGTGTGCGCGTGGGCGCCCGGCTCGACCGCGCGGGTCAGGCCGTTCTCATTGGTTTTCCGAATGAAGGGAGTGCCCACATGGCCGACGACAACATGCTGCGTGAAATGACCAGCGACCCAAAGTTCCGCAAGGCGCTGGTGACCGACGGCAAGACCGAGACCGGCCAGGCCATCGTGCGCGCGCTGGTGAAGGCCGGCGCCGACATCGTCTGGGTTGGCCATGCCGAGCCCTGGAAGAAGATGGGCGACGGGCTCGACGACATCTCGGCGCTGCCGCAGGTCACGCTGGTGCCGCTCGATCTGACCAACGGCCGCCAGGTGACGGAGCTTGCGGGCTCCATCGGCGGCAAGGTCGACATCGTGATCAACAACGCCGAGGTGCACCGCACCTTCGGCATCGGCGCGCGCCGCGGCACCGACGTGGCCAAGGCCGAGATGGACATCAACTACTTCGGCCTGCTGCGCCTCGCGCAGGAGTTCGGCCCCGCGCTCAAGGGCCGCTCGGCCGACGGCGCGACGGGCGCCACGGCCTGGGTCAACCTGCTGTCGATCTATGCGCTCAGCAACTTTCCGCCGCACGGCACCTTCAGTGCCTCGAAGGCGGCGGCGCATTCGCTCGCGCAGTGCCTGCGCGCCGAAATGCGGCCGGCCGGCATCCGCGTGATCAACGTGTTCCCGGGACCCATCGACGACGAATGGAACCAGCACACGCCGCCGCCCAAGCTCGCACCCACGGCGCTGGCCAATGCCATCGTGAAGGCACTGCGCGATGGCGTGGAAGACGTCTACCCGGGCGACGTGGCGCAGGAGTGGCTGGAGCGCTGGCGCGACAACCCGAAGGTGCTCGAGCGCGAACTCGCGGCGGGCGGCTGAGACAGGAGCCACACGAATGACCACGACAACCGAACTGATGTCCGCCGCCGAAATCCTCGGCGGCCTCGTGACCGCCATGGCCAGCGGCCGCATCCGCGTGATCGACCTCACGCAGACACTCACGCCCGAGTTCCCGCAGATCGCGCTGCCGCCCGAGATGGGCCAGTGCTGGCCCTTTCGTATCGAGGAAGTGTCGAAGTACGACGAGCGCGGACCGGGCTGGTACTGGAACAATTTTTCCTGCGGCGAGCACACCGGCACGCACTTCGATGCGCCGATCCACTGGATCTCCGGCCGCGACCTGCCGAACAACTCGGTCGACACCATTCCCGTGCAGCACTTCGTGGCGCCGGCCTGCGTGATCGACTGCTCGGCCGACGTGCAGTCCAACGACGACTACCTGCTGAGCGTGGCCGACATCGAGCGCTACGAAGCCGCGCACGGCCGCATCCCGAAGGGCGCCTGGGTGCTGATGCGCACCGACTGGTCCAAGCGCAGCGACCCCGAGGCTTATCAGAACTTCGACGAGACGGGCCAGCACACGCCCGGCCCGAGCACCGAGGCCGTGCGCTTCCTGGTGGAGCAGCGCGACGTGCTGGGCTTCGGCTCGGAAGCCATCGGCACCGACGCCGGGCAGGGCTACCACCTGCGGCCGCCGTACCCGTGCCACTACTACATGCACGGCGCGGGGCGCTATGGGCTGCAGTGCCTGAGCAACCTCGACCTGCTGCCGCCATCGGGCGCGGTGCTGATCTGCCCGCCGCTGAAGATCGAGAAGGGCAGCGGCAGCCCGCTGCGTGTGCTGGCCTTGGTAGGAGCCTCGGCATGAGCACGGCGCCCAGGGTCGCGGCCGTCACCGGCGGCAGCGCCGGCATCGGCAAGACGATCTGCGAAGACCTGCTCGCGCAGGGCTACGAAGTGGTCTCGCTCGCGCGCCGCAGGGCCGAGATCGACCATCCGAAGCTGCACAGCATCGAGGTCGACCTGAGCGACCGCGCGGCCACGGGCGAGGCGGTGCGCGAACTGGTCGAGCGCTTTTCTCCGACCAGCATCGTCCACAACGCTGGCGTGATTCGCGCGGCCTTGCTGCCCGAAGTGAAGCTCGACGATCTCGATGCGCTGGTCGACCTGCACCTGGGCTGCGCGATCCAGCTGGTGCAGGGCGCGCTGCCCGTCATGCGTGCGCAACGCTTCGGCCGCATCGTGCTGCTGTCGTCGCGCGCCGCTCTGGGCCTGGCCACGCGCACCAGCTATTCCGCCACCAAGGCCGGCATGCTGGGCATGGCCCGCACCTGGGCGCTCGAACTCGCCGCGGACGGCATCACGGTCAACGTGGTGGCACCGGGCCCGATCCGCACCGACATGTTCTACGACGTGGTCGAGGCCGGCAGCGAGAAGGAACGCGCACTCGCCGCCTCCGTGCCCGTCAAGCGGCTCGGCGAATCGGCCGATGTGGCACGCGCCGTGCGTTTCTTCGCCGACCCCGACAGCAGCTTCATCACCGGGCAGGTGCTCTACGTCTGCGGCGGCACCAGCGTCGGCAGCCTCGCCCTCTGACAGTCATTCAGCGTTCTTCTCGTTCATCCATCACCTCTGGAGCATTGCCATGAAAGTCCTGAATCGATTCCGTGCCCTCGCGGGCCTGGCTGTGGGCCTCGGCGCCCTGAGCGCCGCGGGCGCGTGGGCGGCCGACCTCAAGGTCGGCTTCATCACGTCGCTGTCGGGGCCGGTGTCGTCGCTCGGCATTCCCTATGAGAAGGGCATGAAGGCCGCCATCGCCTACAAGGCCGACGTCGGCGGCCGCAAGATCCAGCTGGTGCAGCTCGACGATGCGTCCGATCCGTCCACGGCCGCGCGCAATGCCCGCAAGATGATCGACGAGGACAAGGTCGACGTCATCATCGGCACCGCGGGCTCGCCCGGTGCGCTGGCCATTGCCGGCGTTGCGCGCGAGACCAAGACGCCGCTCATCTCCATCGCCAACGCCAACCTGCCGGGCGAGGAGGGCGCGTGGATGGTGACGCTGCCGCAGCCCGCACCGTTGATGGTGAGCGCGGTGGTCGAGCGCATGAAGAAGTCGGGCGTGAAGACGGTCGGCTACATCGGTTTTTCCGACGCCTGGGGCGACCTGGTGTACGACGCGCTGCAGAAGAGCGCGGAGCCGGCCGGCATCAAGATCGTGTCGAACGAGCGCTATGCGCGCGCCGATTCGTCGGTGACCGGACAGGTGCTCAAGATCGTGGCGTTGCGTCCTGACGCGGTGATCACCGGCACTTCGGGAACGCCTGGCGCGTTGCCCTACCTGGCACTCGCAGAGCGCGGCTACAAGGGCCAGATCTACGGCATGCATGCGCTGATCAACCCGGACTTCGTGCGTGTGGGCGGTGCATCGGTCGAAGGACTGCTGGCGCCCACCGGCCCGGTGATCGTGGCCGAGCAGCTGCCGAGCGAGAACCCGATCCGCAAGGTGTCGATGGACTTCCGCGCGGCCTACCAGAAGGCCAACGGCGCACCGCCGACCGATGCCTTCTCGGCCTACACCTTCGATGCCTGGCTGCTGTACCTCGACGCGGCGCAGCGTGCGCTCGCCACCAAGGCCGAGCCTGGCACGCCGCAGTTTCGCCTCGCGCTGCGCGACGCCATCGTGAGTACCAAGGAGCTGGTTGGAACGCACTCGGTCTACAACTTCAAGCCGACCGACCGCTATGGCTCGGATGAACGTTCGCGTGTTGTCGTGAAGCTGGAAAAGGGACAGTGGAAGCTGGTTCCATGAAATGACGGCTTGCCTTTTTGTTCGTCGCGTTGTGTTTGAAGTGCGCTGCTGTCCAGGGTGCGTTCCCGCCGACGGGGTACCTTGCTCCGCGAATGTCCCCCGGCCTGCGGCCTCCTCCTTTATTTCGCTGCGCAAGGCACCCCATCAGCGGGAGCGTTGGACAGGGCAGTCGTTGATCGGCGATACACCCAGGGCGTGCCCTGAACAAAAGCGCCCCGAACAAGAACGCAAGCACCCCAACACAACACCACAAGCTGGAGCACCAACAATGAAACAGAACCTGATCCGGATCATGGGATTCACTGCAGCAGCGTTCGCGGCCGCGCAAGCCATGGCGGCCGACCTGAAGATCGGCTTCATCAGCTCGCTCTCGGGCCCGGTCGCTGCACTGGGCGTGCCGTACGAGAAGGGCATTCGCGCCGCCATTGCCGAGCATCCCGAAATCGGCGGCCGCAAGGTCCAGCTGATCGTGCTCGACGACGCCTCCGATCCCACCACCGCCGGGCGCAATGCGCGCAAGCTCGTGGTGGAAGACAAGGTCGACGTGCTGATCGGCACCTCGGGCGTGCCGGGCGCGATGGCCATTGCGTCCGTGGCGCGCGAACTCAACACGCCGCTGATCTCGCCCACGCCCGTCACCATCCCCGGCCCCGAAGGCGCATGGACCGTGACCGTGTCGCAGCCATTCCCGCTCATGGTCGCGGGCGTGGTCGAGCGCATGCAGAAGTCGGGCGTGAAGACGGTGGCCTTCATCGGCTTTTCCGATGCGCTGGGCGACCTGGCCTACGACTCGCTCGTGAAGAGCGCCGACAAGGCCGGCATCAAGGTGGTGGCGAACGAGCGCTATGCGCGCAGCGACTCGTCGGTGGCTGGGCAGGTGCTCAAGATCGTGGCGCAGCGGCCCGATGCGGTGTTCGCAGGCAACTCGGGCACGCCGGGTGCACTGCCCTACATCGCGCTCGCCGAGCGCGGCTACAAGGGCAAGCTCTACGGCACGCATGGCCTCATCAATGCCGATTTCGTGCGCGTCGGCGGTGCCTCCATCGAGGGCCTGCAGGTGCCCAGCGGTCCCGTGCTGGTGGCCGACCAGCTGCCCGACACCAGCCCGATCAAGAAGGTGTCGATGGGCTTTCGGAGCGCCTACCAGAAGGTGAACGGCGCGGTGCCCACCGATGCCTTCTCCTCGTACACCTACGACGCCTACCTGCTGCTCGCCGATGCCGCCTCGCGCACGAAGGGCGAGCCGGGCACGCCGCAGTACCGCACCGCGCTGCGCGATGCCATCGTGGCTACCCGCGAGCTGGTGGGCACGCACGGCATCTACACCTTCAAGCCCGACGACCGCTACGGTTCCGACCAGCGCGGCGTGGTGATCGTGCAGATGAACAAGGGCCAGTGGAAGCTCGTGCCCTGAGCACACGCTGAACGAACGCCGACCGGGCTCACGCCGATGACCAGCTACCGCCATCATCCCGACCGCATCGCCGCGCTCGTGCAGGACGACCGGGTGCACCGCGACCTGTACTTGAGCGAGGAGATCTTCGCGCTCGAGCAGGAGCACCTGTTCGCAAACACCTGGGTCTATCTCGGCCACGCGAGCCAGGTGCCGGAGCCGGGCGACTTCGTGGCGCAGGAGATCGCGGGCCGGCCGCTCCTGATGGTGCGCCAGCCCGACGGCGCGGTGCACGTGCTCTACAACCGCTGCGCCCACAAGGGTACGCAGCTGGTGACCGACGAGTGCGGCAACACCGGCCGCTTCTTTCGTTGCCCGTATCACGCCTGGACCTACAAGCTCGACGGTGCGCCGCTCGGCGTGCCGCTGAAGAACGGCTACGAAGGCACGCAGCTCAAGGCCTGCGAGTCGGGCCAGGGGCTTTCAGTGGTGAGGCACGTGAAGGTCTACCGCGACTTCGTCTTCGTGCGGCTCGCAGGCACCGGCCCCTCGTTCGAGGACTATTTCGGCGAGGTGCTCGGCGCCATCGACAACATGGTCGACCGCTCGCCCGAGGACAAGCTCACCGTGGGCGGCGGCGTGCTGCGCAACATCGTCCACTGCAACTGGAAGATGTACCTCGAGAACATCAACGACACGGTGCATCCGATGTCGACGCATGAGTCGGCCACCAAGGCGGCCGAGGCGCTGTGGGAAGGCCATGCGCCTTCTGACCCCAAGCCGATGGCGATGGAGCAGATCCTGCCTTTCGGATCGGGCTACGAATTCTTCGACAAGATGGGCGGGCGTGTTTTCGCCAATGGCCACAGCGTGCTGGGCGTGAACTTCAGCATCCATTCCAACTACGCGCAGTTGCCCGAATACGAGGCCGCGATGCGCGCCGCGCACGGCGAAGAGCGTGCGACCGAGATCCTGCAGCGCTCGCCGCAGAACTCGGTCTTCTATCCGAGCCTGTCGGTCAAGGGCTCGCCGCAGGCCATCCGCGTGATCCGGCCACTGGCCGCCAACCGCACGCTCGTCGAGGCCTGGAGCTTCCGCGCGGCCGGTGCGCCGGCGCTGCTGTTCGAGCGCGCCCTGAGCTACAACCGGCTCGTGTTCTCGCCGATGTCGGTGGTCGCGCACGACGACGTGCATTTGTTCGAGAGCATCCAGCAGGGGCTGCGCGCCGGCGGCAACGAGTGGGTGAGCCTGCACCGCAATTTCGATGTTGCCGAACTCGGGCAATCGACCCTCACCACCAACGGCACGAATGAACTGCTCATGCGCAACCAGTTCCGCGCCTGGGCGAAGTCGATGTTGGCGGGCATGGAGGCCGCGGCATGAGCAGCGACCCGCGCGATTTCGCCGCCCATGAGGCCGCCTTGCTCGACGAGCGGCGCTTCGACGACTGGCTGGCACTCTTCACCGAAGACGGCCACTACTGGGTGCCGCTTCTGGGCGCCGCGCAGGCCGACCCGTTCTCGCACAACTCGCTGGCCTATGAAGACCGGTTGCTGCTGCAGCTGCGTGTCGATCGCCTGAAGAGCCCGCGTGCGCATTCGCAGCACCCTCCGAGCCACAGCCAGCATGTGCTGCAGCCTTCGCGCATCGAGGAAGAGACGAACGATGCGGTGCACCTGCGCACGCCGTTCCTCTACATCGAGGCGCGCGGCGAATCGCAGATCCTGCTGACCGGCACCGCCCGCCACCACCTCGTGCGCACGCCCACGGGCTGGGCCATCCGCCAGAAGCGCATCGACCTGCTCAACGCCGCACGCGCGCTGCCTGCGATCCAGTTGTTCATCTGATTTTTTCCGTTCATTCCATCCATCCTCACTGGAGCTACGACATGAAGAGCCTGATGCAGATCTTGACGCGCGGTGCCCTCGCCGCGGCGCTGACCGCCTGTGGTGTTGCAAGCGCATTCGCGGCCGACCTCAAGGTCGGCCTGAGCGTGTCGCTGTCGGGGCCGAACTCCTCGCTGGGCGTGCCCTACGCCAAGGGCATGCAGGCCGCGCTGGCCTACAAGCCGGAGATCAACGGCCGCAAGGTGCAGCTCATCGTGCTGGACGACGGCTCCGACCCGACCACGGCCGGGCGCAATGCGCGCAAGCTGATCGAGGAGGACAAGGTCGATGTGCTGATGGGCACCTCGGGCGTCCCGGCCGCCATTGCGATGGCGCAGGTGGGCAAGGAAGCCAAGGTGCCGATGATCGGGCTCACTCCCATCCTGCTCGACGCGAACGAGAACCCGTGGGTCATGACGGTGGCGCAGCCCACGCAGCTGATGATCGATGCGGTGGTCGAGCGCATGAAGCGCAACAACGTCAAGACGGTCGGCTACATCGGCTTCACCGATGCCTGGGGCGATCTGGTCTACAACGCACTGATGAAGGCCGCACCCGAGGCCGGCATCAAGGTGGTGAGCAACGAGCGCTACGCGCGCGCCGATGCCTCGGTGACCGGGCAGGTGCTGAAGATCGTCGCGCTCAGGCCCGATGCGGTGATGACCGGCGGCGCCGGCACGCCGGGCGCGCTGCCGTTCCTTGCGCTGCAGGAGCGCGGCTACAAGGGCGGCGTGTACGGCCAGCACGGGCTGATCAACCCCGACTTCGTGCGCGTGGTCGGCGCCTCGGGGCAGAACGCGCTGATGCCCACCGGCCCGGTGATCGTGGCCGAGCAACTGCCCGACAGCCATCCAACGAAGAAGATCGCGACCGATTTCCGCGCCGTGTTCCAGAAGGTCAACAACGCACCCACCAGCGATGCGTTCTCGGCCTATTCCTTCGACGGCTGGCTGGTGTTTGCCGATGCCGCTTCGCGCGCCATGAAGAAGGCCGAGCCGGGAACCGCCGAGTTCCGCGTCGCATTGCGCGATGCCATCTTCAGCACCAAGGAAGTGGTGGGCACGCACGGCGTCTACACCTTCAAGCCCGGCAGCCTCTACGGGGTGGACGAACGCGCACGCGTGATCGTCAAGCTCGACAACGGCCAATGGAAGCTCGCACCTTGAACCGCTTCATGCCAATGACGATGATTTCCCGAGAGGCTTTTCTATGACATGGGACGTGGCGCTGATTCTCGTCACCGATGGCCTGGCCAACGGTGCCGTCTATCTGCTGGCCGGGCTCGGGCTGGTCTTGATCTTTTCCGTCACGCGGGTGGTGTTCGTGCCGTTCGGCGACATCGCGGCCTTCGCGGCCCTGTCGCTCGCGGCCTTCGAAACCGGTCGCGTGCCGCCGACCATCGGCATGGTCGCGGTGCTCGCGGCGCTCGCGCTGGCGACGGAGATCGGCAGCCTGCTGCGGCGTGGGGAGGCCTCGCGCATTCCCAAGGCGGTGCTGATGTGGGGCGTGCTTCCTGCGATTCCGTGCCTGCTGGCGTGGCTGGCGGCGCGGCCCGGCGTGCCGGTGGCGGTGCACATCGCGGTGGCCGTGCTGCTGGTGGTGCCCATTGCGCCGCTGCTCGCGCGGGTGGTGTTCCAGCCGATCGCGGATGCCTCGGTGCTGGTGCTGCTGATCGTGTCGCTGGCGCTGCATTTCCTGCTGTCGGGCCTGGGCCTTCTGTTCTTCGGCCCTGAAGGCTCGCGCACCACGCCGCTCACGAGCGCCGCGTTCACGCTGGGCGACGGCTTCACGGTCAGCGGCCAGGTGGTGCTGATGGTGGGCGCGGCCATCGTGCTGAGCGGGCTGTTCTTCCTGGTGTTCGAGCGCACGGTGGCGGGCAAGGCGCTGCGCGCCACGGCCGTGAACCGGGTCGGCGCGCGGCTGGTGGGCATCCGGCCGGTGCGCACGGCGCTGCTGGCGTATGGCTGCGCCTCGCTGCTGGCCGGGCTCATCGGCGTGCTGATCGCGCCGGTGACCACCATGTACTACGACTCGGGTTTCATCATCGGCCTGAAGGCCTTCGTGGCCGCGATCATCGGTGGGCTCGTGAGCTACCCGATGACGGCCGTGGGCGCGCTCGCCGTGGGCGTGGTGGAAAGCTTCGCCTCATTCTGGAGCGGAGCGCTGAAAGACGTGATCGTGTTCAGCCTGCTGATTCCGGTACTCATGCTGCGGTCGTTCATGGCGGCCCATGCCGAAGAGGAAGAAGACGAGGTGGACCAATGAACGCGAACCGCAAGCGCATGGCGTGGATCGCCGTGGTGGTCGCCGTGCTGGCCCTGGTGCCGGCGGTGGCGGGCAGCTTCACGGTCTCGCTGCTCAACGACATCGGCATCGGCGCGCTGGTGGCGCTCGGGCTGGTGCTGCTCACCGGCGTGGGCGGTGCGACTTCGTTCGGGCAGGCGGCCTTCGTGGGCATCGCGGCCTATGCCACGGCCTGGCTCACCACCACGCAGGGCCTGTCGCCATGGATCGGGCTGCTGTTCGCGCTGCTGCTCACGGGCCTGTCGGCGCTGGCCATCGGCATGCTGACGCTGCGGCTGGGCGGGCACTTCCTGCCGCTCAGCACCATTGCCTGGGGCCTGTCGATCGCGATGCTGTTCGGCAACGTCGATGCGCTCGGGCGCCACACGGGCCTGTCGAACATTCCGGCGCTGCAGATCGCAGGCTGGTCGCTGGCCGATCCGCGTTCGATGTACTACCTGATCTGGGTGGTGGTCGGGCTGGCCTGCCTGTTCAGCCACAACCTGCTGCAGTCGCGGCCGGGGCGCGCGATTCGCGGCCTGCGCGGCGGTGCCACGCTGCTCGCGAGCGTGGGGGCGGATGCCTACCGCGTACGGCTCACGCTGTTCGTCACGGCCGCGCTGTTCGCGGGGCTGGCGGGCTGGCTCTATGCGCACATGAACCGCTTCGTGAGCCCTTCGCCCTTCGACGTGCGTGCCAGCATCGAATACCTGCTGATGGCGGTGGCCGGCGGGCTCGGGCAGCTGGCGGGCGCGCTGGTGGGCGCCGCGCTGGTGCTGGTGCTGAAGAACGGCCTGCAGGACGTGCTGCCGATGCTCACGCAGCGTGCGGGTCAGCTGGAGGCCGTGGCCTTCGCGACGCTCTTCATCCTGCTGCTGCACTTTGCGCGGGGCGGGCTCATGGGTCTGCTGCGGCGCTGGACGCGCCGCCGCGCCGGCGCCCAAGGCGCTTCGCGCCACGAGGCGCCCGCGGTCGATCCGCTGCCGCACCGGCAACTGCCGGCGCGCGGCACGCAGGTGTTGTCGGTGAACGGCGCGCTCAAGCGCTTCGGCGGATTGGTGGCGGTCAACGACGTGAGCTTTGAAGTGAACGCGGGCGAGATCGTCGGCCTCATCGGGCCCAACGGCGCGGGCAAGTCGACCATGTTCAACCTGCTGACCTGCACGCTGCCGATGACCTCGGGCCAGGTGCGCTTTCTCGGCCACGACATTGCCGGCATGCCGCAGCGGCAGGTGGCGCGGCTGGGGCTGGCGCGCACCTTCCAGCACGTGAAGCTGCGGCCCCACATGAGCCTGCTCGACAACGTGGCGCTGGGCGCGCATTCGCGCACGCGCTCGGGCATCCTGAAGGCAGGCCTGCGGCTGGATCGCAAGGAAGAGATGCAGATCCTGCAGGAGGCGCAGCGCCAGCTCGACCGCATCGGCCTGGGCGACCGCGCGCACGAGCTCGCGGGCAGCCTGCCGCTGGGCACGCAGCGCATCCTGGAGATCGCGCGTGCACTGGCCGCCGACCCGGTGCTGCTGGTGCTCGACGAGCCCGCGGCGGGCCTGCGCCGCAAGGAAAAGATGGCGCTTGGCGACCTGCTGCGCAAGCTGCGCGAGGAGGGCGTGACCATCCTCATCGTCGAGCACGACATGGACTTCGTGATGAAACTGGTGGACCGTCTGGTGGTGATGAACTTCGGCTCCAAGCTCGTCGAGGGCGTGCCGTCGGCGGTGCGTGCCGACGAGCGCGTGCAGGCGGCTTACCTGGGGAGTGTTGTATGAGCGCCGCACGGCCGCCCGAAGACGCGGGCCCCCTTCAGGGGGTGCGCGAAGTACACGAAGTGACAAGCCTGGGGGTGACGAAATGACCGCGATGCTGGAGATTGGCGACCTGCACGTCTCGTACGGGCAGGTCGAGGCGGTGCGCGGCGTGTCGCTCGACCTGCAGCCGGGGCAGATCATCTCGGTGATCGGGCCCAACGGCGCGGGCAAGACCACGCTGCTCGCGGCTGCGATGGGGCTGCTGCCCTGCAAGGGCACGCTGCGCTTCGAGGGCGAAGACCTGCAGGGCCTCGACGTGGAGGCGCGCGTGGAGCGCGGCCTGTGCCTGGTGCCGGAGAAGCGCGAGCTGTTCGGCGAGCTCACCGTGCTCGACAACCTGCAGCTCGGCGCCTATGCCAGGCGGCTGCGCAGCGATGCGATGAAGCGCCAGCTGCAATCGGTGTACGACCGCTTCCCGCGCCTGGCCGAACGCCGCTCGCAGCGCGCCGACACGCTCTCGGGCGGCGAGCGGCAGATGCTCGCGGTGGGCCGTGCCCTGATGTCCGCGCCGCGCCTGCTGATGCTCGACGAGCCCAGCCTCGGGCTCGCGCCGCTGATCGTGCGCGACATTCTTTCCATCGTGCGCAAGCTGCGCGAGGACGGCGTCTCGATCCTGCTGGTGGAGCAGAACGCGCGCGCCGCGCTCGAGACCTCGGACCACGGCTACGTGCTGGAAACCGGCGAGATCGCGCTGTCGGGCGCATCGGGCGAACTGGCGAGCGATCCGCGGGTGCAGGCCACCTACCTGGGCGGAGGCACGCACGATGACGAGTGAAGCGCGCGCGCTGCCGCCGGGCCAGCGCACGCTGTCCGCGATGCTGCAGCGGCAGTCGGAACGCTTCGCCGGGCGTCCGCTGCTGCGGATCGCGGGGCGGCAATGGACGCACGGCGACGCGGCCGAGGCGGCCGCGGTGCGTGCCGGTGCGCTGGCCGAGGCCGGCGTGGCGCGCGGCGACCGCATCGCCGTGATGTGCGGCAACCGCATCGAGTTTCTCGAAACCTTTCTCGGCGCGGGCTGGCTCGGCGCCTCGGTGGTGCCGGTCAACACCGCGTCGATGGGGCCGCAGATCGAATACTTCCTTGCCGACAGCGAGGCGAAGCTGCTGGTGATCGAGGCGGGCTTTCTCGAACGGCTGGCGACGGCCGATCTGGGGCGCACGGCGCTGCGCGAGCTCTGGGTCGTCGGCGAGACGGCCGCCTCATGGGCGCCGCCTGCAGGCGTTCGCGTCTCGAGCTACCCCGAAGGCGGGCCGCCCATTGCGCCGGCCGCGGTGCAGCCCGGCGACCCGCTCGCCATCCTCTACACCTCGGGCACCACCGGCCCTGCCAAGGGCGTGGTCTGTCCGCATGCGCAGTATTTCTGGTGGGGCGTGAACAGCGCCGAGGTGCTCGGCGTCGGCCGCGACGACGTGCTGTGCACCACGCTCCCACTGTTCCACATCAATGCGCTCAACACCTTCGTGCAGGCCGCGCTGACCGGGGCCGAAGTGGTGTTCGAATCGCGCTTCTCGGCCTCGGGCTTCTGGCCGTCGATGCGCGCCAACGGGGCGACCGTGGTCTACCTGCTGGGCGCGATGGTGCCCATCCTGCTTGCCCAGCCCGAGGGCGAAGGCGAGCGCGATCACCGTGTCCGCATCGGGCTCGGGCCGGGCGTGCCGTCGGCGGCCGGGCAGGCCTTCAAGGCGCGCACCGGCGTGCCGCTGCTCGAAGGCTATGGGTCGACCGAGACCAACTTCGCGATTGCCACTGCGCCGGATTCGCCGCGCGGCGGCGTCATGGGCTGGCTGCGCCCCGGCTTCCAGGCGCGCGTGGCCGATGAAGGCGACGTGGAACTGCCGGCAGGCGAGGCCGGCGAACTGCTGCTGCGCGCGGACGAGCCCCACGCCTTTGCGAGCGGCTACTTCAACATGCCCGAGAAGACGGTCGAGGCCTGGCGCAACCTCTGGTTCCATACCGGCGACCGCGTGGTGCGCGATGCCGATGGCGCCTTTCGCTTTGTCGACCGCATCAAGGATGCGATCCGCAGGCGCGGCGAAAACATCTCGTCCTTCGAGGTCGAGCAGGTGCTGCTGAGCCACCCCGGCGTGGCCTCCTGCGCCGTGTACCCGGTGCAATCCGAACTGGCCGAGGACGAGGTGATGGCCGCGCTGGTGCCGCGCGAGGGCGGGCGCATCGAACCGGCCGAACTGGCGCGCTTCTGCGAGAGCCGCCTGCCGTACTTCGCGGTACCGCGCTACATCGACGTGCTGCCGGACCTGCCGCGCACCGAGAACGGCAAGGTGCAGAAGTTCAAGCTGCGCGAACGCGGCGTCAGTGAACAGACCTGGGACGGGCGGCCTGCCGTTCGTCCTCCGGTCAAGGCGGCATGAGTTCCCCGCCGTCACCGCTTGCCGGCCAGGCCGCGTTCGTGACCGGCGCGGGGCAGGGCCTGGGTGCCGCGATTGCGCGCGGATTGGGCGAAGCGGGTGCGCGCGTGGTGCTTGCGGATATCGATGCCCACGGCGCTGAATCCGCAGCCGCGGGCCTGCGCGCTGCGGGCGCGGACTGCATCGCGATGGAACTCGACGTGCGCAGCGAGGCGGCGTTCTCCCGCTGCTTCGATGCAGCGGCGGCCCGTTTCGGCGCCATCGACCTGCTGGTCAACAATGCCGCGCGCACGCCGTTCACCTCGGTCTGGGACATCACGCCGGACGAGTGGGACGACGTGCTGGCCGTCAACCTGCGCGGCAGCTTCTTCGGCTGCCGCATTGCCGGGCGGCACATGCGCGGGCGCGGGTCCGGGCGCATCGTCAACCTGGCGTCGTTGGCGGGTCAGCAGCCCAGCGCTGCAACCGGCGTGCACTATGCGGCCAGCAAGGCCGGACTGCTGGCGCTGACGCGCAGCTTCGCGCAGGAACTCGCGCCGCATGGCGTCACGGTGAACGCGCTGGCCCCGGCAGCGGTTCGCGGCCCCGCGCTCGATGCACTGGACCCGGCGCGGCAGCAGGCGCTGAAGGCCGCCATTCCGCTCGGCCGCTTCGGCGAGGCCGAAGAGGTGGCGGCCGCCGTGGTCTACCTCGCTTCGCCCGCGGCAGCCTTCATGACGGGGGCCACGCTGGACCTCAACGGCGGCCGTTTCATGCGCTGAACAGATGATGCGCCGCACACGCTAAAATAGTTCAGAACTAAATCATTCAGGTATGCATGCAAATTCATTGAACGGCCGCCATGCCCTCGTCACCGGGGCTGCACGCGGCATCGGGGCCGAGATTGCCCGTACCCTGGCTGCCGAGGGCGCAACGCTCACGCTGCTCGGGCGCGACCTCGATGCGCTCCAGCGCGTGGCCGCGTCGCTCGAGGGCCAGGGCCACGGCGTCGCCGCAGCCGACGTGGCCGACGCGCAGGCCGTGCAGTCGGCCTTTGCGCTGGCGCGTGCCGAACGCGGACCGCTCGCCATCCTCGTCAACAACGCAGGCGCGGCCGAGAGCGCACCTTTTCTCAAGACCTCGGCCGAGCTCTGGCAGCGCATGCTGTCGGTGAACCTCACCGGCGCGTTCCTGTGCACGCAGGCCGCGCTGCCCGACATGCTCGAAGCCGGCTGGGGCCGCATCGTCAACATTGCCAGCACCGCGGGCCAGAAGGGCTATGCCTACGTCGCGGCCTATGCGGCGGCCAAGCACGGCGTGATCGGGCTCACGCGCTCGCTCGCGCTCGAGGTGGCGCGCAAGGGCATCACGGTGAACGCGGTGTGCCCCGGCTACACCGACACCGACATCCTGCGCGCGAGCGTTGCCAACGTGGTGGGCAAGACTGGGCGCAGCGAGGCCGATGCACTGGCCGAGTTCTCCAGCGCCAATCCGCAGCGGCGCATCGTGCGGCCCGCCGAGGTGGCTGACGCGGTGCGCTGGCTCTGCGGCAGCGGCGCCGCATCCGTCACCGGGCAATCGGTCTCGGTGTCGGGCGGGGAGGTGATGTGATGCGCAACGATGCGTCGCATGCCGCGCTCAGCGATGCCGAGGAGCTCGGCCACGAGGCCCGCGCCGGCCGCGAAGACCACGCCATGCTCAGGCTGTGGCTGCGCATGCTCGCAAGCACCACGCAGATCGAAGCCGAGATACGGCGCCGGCTGCGCGAGCGCTTCGGCATTTCGCTGGCGCGCTTCGACTACATGGCCCAGCTCTACCGCTATGAAGAAGGCCTCAAGATGCGCGTGCTGTCGCGCTACCTGATGGTGACCGGCGGCAACGTCACGGGCCTGACCGACGAACTCGAGCGCGACGGCCTGGTGGCGCGCGCCCACAGCCCCGACGACCGCCGCTCGTGGATCGTGAGCCTCACGCCCAAGGGCCGTGCGAGCTTCGAGACCATGGCCAAGGAGCACGAGCAATGGATCCTCGAGATGTTCTCGGGGCTCGACATGAAGACCGTCAGGCAGATGCACGCACAGCTCGGCCAGCTGCGCGTGCACGTGATGCGCAGCGAGCCTGCGGGCGAGGAGGGCTGATGGCGACGAGCGCAGGCGAAACCGAAACGCCCCAGGCGGAGTTCCAGCGCGCGCGGATGATCCGCTTTTCCGATTGCGACCCCGCGGGCATCGTCTTCTATCCGCAGTACTTCGTCATGCTCAACGGCCTGGTGGAAGACTGGGTGAGCGAAGGGCTCGGCATCGGCTACCACGCGCTCATCGCGAAGCGGCGCATCGGCCTGCCCACGGTGCGGCTCGAGGCCGACTTCCGCGCCGTGAGCCGCATGGGCGACCGCGTCACGCTGGGCCTTGCCGTGGAGCGGCTGGGCTCGCGCTCCATGACGCTCGCGCTGCGCTGCTTCGACCCCGCCAGCGGCGAACTGCGCATGCAGGTGAAGCAGGTGCTCGTGACCACCTCGCTCGAGAGCCATCGCGCCGTGGAAATTCCGCATGACCTGCGCGCGGCCATCCTGCGCGGCGCGGCGTCGCTCGCCTGAAGCGCATCAGGGCGGCGGCTCGTCGCCGGGCGCGCGCGCCGCGCGCTGCTTGAGCCAGCCGCCGAGTTCCCTCTTTCCCTTGGCGTTGGCCTGCCGCCAGGCCTCGCGCGCGGCTGCGATGAAGCGCTCTTCAGCCGCATCGGGCACTTCGGAGGGCCGGTCTTCCTTGTCGAGCCAGCCCGCCTCCACTTCGCAATGCTGCTCGATCTGCCGTGCCAGGTTGTCGCCGATGGGGCGGGAGCTCTTGATCTGGCTCCACATGCTGGGCGAGATTTCGATCTTCCTGGCAAAGGCCTGGTCCAGTCCCTTGGCGGGCAGGCCGGCTGCAATGGCCCCTTCGAGAAAGCGGCGGTGCAGCGCAAGAACATTGCGGCGACGCGCGACGGTGGTATTGGGCACTGTTTGAAAACAACAACAACGAGACAGGGAAGATTGTCCCGGTTGTTGACGCTGCCGTAAACACTATTTACAGTTCAGCTCATTCGCGGTTTCGGCCGCGCCAAGAAAAGCTTCGACCAGGAACCATCGTGACCACCGCCGCACTGAACCTCACCAGCATTCGACCCGCTTCGGGCCGATCGCTCGTGCACGTTGCAGCGTTCAAAGGTCAGATGCCCCCGGGCGGAGGTTGCGCTTAGAGCGCACTTCCCAAGCTCTCTTCATCAGAGGCCCGGACACCGCAAGGATCCGGGCCTTTTTTGTTTTTTGGTTTGCCATTTCGGGTGTGCCTTCGCCACACCGCCAGTTTCCAGCCGCGTGGACGGCCTGGCGGGATGTGCAGGAAAGTGGACCGTTCCTGTGCGGCGACGTCGTACGGGGCAGCACCCCAGGGTGCTGTCCGTCGCGCGAGGACACAACCGAAATGGAAAGCCCAACGCCATCAACCCAAGGAGCCACCATGCGCAAGCGCAACAACACCCCCATCCGGATGATCGCGGTTCGCCCGGCGCCGGCGCGCCGGCGCGTGGCGTGGGCGCTTGCACGGCGCCTGGGCATCGGCGCTGCGGCCGGGCAGGGCGCGCCGGAGCCTTCGCTTGCGCCAACGGACCGCAGCCTTGAATATCCCGACCTCGACCAGCGCGTGCGCGAGGTCGGCGAGTGGTAGTGCCGCAAGGCATCGATACGGACATGAAGGAGTGAGTGCCGCATGGACAACAAGGAAGCCATCATCGAAAGCCTTGCGCGGGCGCTGGAAAGCTGGGTGCGCCATGCGGGCGCCGCCCAGCTCTGGCAGGTGCAGCAGCAGGGCGGCCTGGGGGCGTCCATCGCGGTGGAAGAAGACATCGTGCACGTCCGCATCGAACTCGGCGGCCCCCGCAACCCGCTGTCGGAACTGGGCCGCACCGATGGGCGCCTGCCCGTGACGGAGGCCTTTCTCGGCAGCGGCGCCGCAGCATGGGGCGCGCCGCCCCCGCACGGGGACCCGGCGCGCGAGGCCTGGTTTTTGTCGAACGAACTGGCCCAGGAACATGCGCGCCAGTACCTGCTGGCGGAGGCGCGGGAAAAGCGGGAGGTGCTGTCGCGGTTTGTCGAGGGCTGGCTGGCCGGTGAGCCGCAGCCGGACAGCCAATAAAAAAAGCCTGCTACCGGTGAGGTAGCAGGCTTTTCAGCGTTTCCGCGATGTTGGTTGGTGGGCCCTGAGTGACTCGAACACTCGACCTACGGATTAAGAGTCCGCTGCTCTACCAACTGAGCTAAGAGCCCTTGCACAAAACGTTTTGCGTTTTTTGGCAAGACCGCAAGTATAGCGTAAAAATTCCGGGGCTCAACGATTTTGTGCGCGGCGGCGTTAGGATTCGTCATCATCGACGGGGCCGCGGTCCCTCCAGCAGGAGATCTTCCATGACAGATACCACCACCATGTCCCATGTTGTGATTACCGGGGCCGCGGGCGCGCTGGGCCGTGCGGTGGTCCAGCATTTCCTCGGGCAGGGCGCGCGCCTGGCGCTGGTCGACCACCGTGCGGACCGCCTGGCCGAGGTCTTCCCGGGCCTGGACAATTCGCAGCACCTGCTGCTCGCGGGCGATGTGACCTCGGCGGCCGACATGTCGGAACTCGCGGGCCAGGCGCTCAAGGCCTTCGGCCGCATCGATGCGCTGGTCCACATTGCCGGCGGCTTCGAGATGGGCGAGGCCACGCACGCGCTCACGCGGGCAAGCTGGGACCGGATGATGAACCTCAACGCCTGGTCCTTCGTGGCGGTGACGCAGGCGGTGCTGCCCTCGATGATCGAGCACGGCGCCGGCCGCATCGTGGCGATCACGGCCAAGGTGGCGGCGCGCGGCCTGCCGGCCATGGCGGCGTACATCGCATCGAAGAGCGCGCTGCAGCGCCTGGTCGAGGCCATGGCCGCCGAGGCCGCCCCGCATGGCGTGGCCATCAACAGCGTGGCGCCCAGCGTGCTCGACACGCCGGCCAATCGGCAGGCCATGCCGGACGCCAATCCCGACGAGTGGGTGTCGACTGCCGTCGCGGCGCAGACCATCGGCTTTCTTGCGTCGCCCGCGGCCGCGGCGCTGCATGGCCAGCACCTGACGCTCGACACCTGAGCTGAAGCAAGAGGAACAGCAAGGGCCCTGGCGGCAACGCCAGGGCCCTTTTTTCGTGTGCGCCCAGCATGGGCGCGATCCTGGAGGTGCAAGTCCTCCCGCGAGCTGGCCACAGCGAGCGAAGCGAACCGCAACTGCGCGAGGGCGACCGAGCGTGGGGAGGAAGCGTGAAGCGTAAACCGCGAGTCGAGGTACACAAACCGCATCTGAGGCGCTGCCGAGCAGGGCGAGCGGGCATGAGACTGCGAAGCTCTTGTGGTCAAGGCGAGGTGGCGTAAATGGGGCGATTGTGCGGTGAAGGATCGCGTTCTTGCCTGGGGAGATCTCGCCTCGTGCCTGAAAGGGCGACGGGCTTGCCCGGAGCGAGACGTCAGCAGCGGCCGTAGTAGTCGGGTCTCCCGGCGAAGGGCCAAACGAGAAGGACAGTGACGAGACATGCCGCTTGGAAGTGCAAGGCATCAGAAGTGCGCGCAAGCGCAGCGACCGACGCAAGGGCGCGGTGAAGCCTCGCCGGAGCGTGGGCGCGATGAAGCACGGCCGGCGCGGCATGACCACACGCACTGGGGGCCAGAGGACCTGATGGGGCAGGCACTGGCACAGCACAACATGGCGGCGGCGTGGAAACGCGTCAAGGCCAACAAGGGGAGCGCTGGCGTCGATGGACGCACGGTGCAGCAAACGGGGGAAGACCTGAAGACCCAATGGCCCGACATCCGGCGCGGCTTGCTCGACGGTACCTACCGGCCCAGTCCGGTACGCCGCGTGGGCATACCCAAGCCGGGTGGAGGGACGCGGGAATTGGGGATTCCCACCGTGGTGGACAGGCTGATCCAGCAGGCCCTGTTGCAGGTGCTGCAACCGCTCATCGATCCGACCTTCAGCGAGCACAGCTACGGCTTGCGGCCGGGGCGCAGCGCGCATCAGGCGGTCCAAGCGGCCAGACAGTACGTGGAGCAAGGGCGGTGTGTGGTGGTGGACGTGGACCTGGGGAAATTCTTCGACCGCGTGAACCACGACATCCTGATGGATCGGCTGGGCAAGCGAATCGCCGACAAGGCGGTGCTGCGGCTGATCCGTCACTACCTGAACGCCGGCATCATGGCGAACGGGGTCATGCAGATGCGCGTGGAGGGGGCACGCCGCAAGGTGGGCCGCTGTCGCCGCTGCTGGCCAACGTGCTGCTCGACGAGGTGGACCGCGCGCTCGAACGCAGGGGGCACAAGTTCGTGCGCTATGCGGACGACTGCAATGTCTACGTCAAGAGCAAGCGTGCCGGGCAACGGGTGTTGGACGGGCTGCGGGCGTGCTATGCCAAGCTGTGGTTGAAGGTCAACGAGACCAAGACCGCTGTGGCGACGGCATGGGGGCGCAAGTTCCTGGGCTACTGCCTGTGGGCTGCGCCGCAAAAGCAGGTGAAACTGGCCGTGGCCGGGGAGGCGGTGCAACGCTACAAGCAGCGCATTCGCCAGATAACCCGGCGCCAGACGGGGCGCAGCATGAACCAGATCGCACAGGACCTGCAAGCGTTCCTGCCGGGGTGGAAGGCGTACTTCCAACTGGCACAGACGCCCTCGGTCTGGCGGCGACTGGACGAATGGTTGCGGCACCGCTTGCGAGCCATCCAGTTGAAGTTCTGGTGTCGGGGCCCGACCATGTACCGCGAACTGCGCGCCCTGGGTGCCAGTCGCGACGTGGCCGCCCGGATTGCGGCCAATGCTCGGCGCTGGTGGCACAACAGCGCGATGGCGCTGAACCGCGTGCTCACCATCGCGTACTTCGATGCGCTCGGAGTTCCCCGCCTATGCTGACCTCAACTTCTCGAACCGCCCGGTGCGGACCCGCATGCCGGGTGGTGTGGGAGGGGTCCGGTCTTCGTTGACCGGCCCCTATCCCGATTCCGCCGCGCGCCGCCCCGGGCAGGCGCTTTGTCATGGTTGCGGGCCCAGGGGACGGGGCGCTTGTCTCCCTGGAAAAGGGGCGCACTGCTCATGTGCGCATGCCGCGCGATTTCTACAGTGACCCCATGGCAAGACGCTTTGACCCGGTAAGGGGAAAGAAGCGGTGCCAGTCGACCACAACACTGGGGAACACGCATGGAACCGCTCAACCTGCTGCCAAGAAGCTTCATGAACCTGCTGCGCGAGGACGCGGGCATGTCGTTCATGGAGGTCGCACTCATCGGCTCGCTCGTGGTGGTTGTGTGCCTGCTCCTGCTGCTTGCCGTGCGGCGCAGCGCCTGAGGTTCGCACCATGCAGGAATTCAACGCTGTCCTCGACCTGCTGGCGATGCTGGCCTCGGACTTCCGCATGAGCGGGCTCTTCGTGCTGCTGGTGATGGCCGCGGTCAGCGACGCGCGCTTCTACCGCATTCCCAACTGGCTGACCTTCGGCGGCATGGTGTTCGCGATCATCTACGGCACCTTTGCGGCGCGCACGCCGATGACGGGTGCGCTGAACGCCCTGGGTGGCCTGGGCACGGGCCTGGCGATCATGCTGCCGTTCTATGTGCTGGGGATCATGGGCGCGGGCGACGTCAAGCTGATGGCGATGGTCGGCGCATTTCTCGGCCCCTATCAAACGCTGCAGGCCATCCTGTTCACCTGCATCGTCGGCGGCTTGGCGGCAGTGGTGGTAGCCATGCACCGGCGCCGCCTGGGCCACATGCTGTGCAACGTGAAGGATGCCGCGCAGGGCATCGCCATCTCGGGCATTGCGGGAGTGCGGCCGAGCGGAACGATCGACACGCGGCAATCCATCGGAAAGCTGCCTTACGGCATCTGCATTTGCGTGGGGACGATTGCACAGGTCCTGGCGCATCAGTTGGGCTTTGTCTAGCCCGTCCCATTCTTCATTTCATCCACGGCGGAGATTCGCATGAAAAACATCAAGGCGCTCGGGCTGCTTCTGCTGGCCCTCCTGACCGGTCTGGCGGCCGCGATCTACGCGGCGGGCTGGGTTTCCCGACAGGGCGGGATCGCATCCAACAAGGTGGTGGTGGCCGCCGTCGACATCGAGCTGGGCAGCCGGGTCAATCCCCAGATGCTGTCGCTGGTCGACTGGCCGAGCGGCTCGCTGCCGGCGGGGTCGTTCAAGGACGCGAAGTCGCTCGAGGACCGCGTGGTCAAGGTCGGCGTGCTGCGCGGCGAGGCCATCCTGGAAGGCAAGCTCGCGCCGGTCGGCACCCAGGGCGGCCTTTCCGCCGTCATTGCCAGCGGCAAGCGCGCCATGACGGTGCGGGTCAACGACGTGGTGGGCGTGGCGGGCTTTGCGCTGCCGGGCAACTACGTCGACGTGATGGTCAACGCGCAGCAGGACAAGAACCGCGGCGAAGAGAACCGCCAGATCAGCAAGACCGTGCTTGAAAAGGTGCTGGTGTTGGCAGTGGCGCAAGAAGCCAACCGCGACGACACCAAGCCGAAGGTGGTCAGCGCGGTGACGCTGGAGCTGTCGCTCGAAGACTCCGAAAAGCTCGACCTGGCGCGCAGCGTGGGAACCCTCTCGCTGGTGCTGCGCAATCAGATGGACAAGACCACAGTTGCCACCGCAGGTATCACCAAGGGCCAGTTGTTCGGCGAGAAGGAAATCCTGCCGATCTCCACCACCGTGGCAGCGCGGCCGGCCCCCGCGCGAGTGCCGCGTACCGCCCCCGTGGTGCTGCGGCAATCCGAATGCGTGGAAGTGATCCAGCACGCAGCCCGCTCGCTCACCTGCTTCTGATCACCCGCCTGGAGGAACCACAAGTGCAACATCTCTCTTCTTCTTCACCCGCCTGGCTGCTGGCGGCGCTCACGACCCTGGCGGCGCCAGGCTTTGCGGCGGAGCTTGCAGCCCCGGCTCCGGCACCCGTCGCGGCGCCATCGGCGCCCGCGCCGGCCGCCGCACCCGCGATGCGCCGCTGCAGGGCCATCATTCCGGACGACCAGCCGACCTATGCGGTGCTCGGCAAGTCGGTGGTCATTCCGCTGCAGACACGTGTCGCGCGCATCCTGGTCAGCGGGCAGCCGCCGAGCAACGCCCCGGCGGCCACGGCGCAGCCGCCAGCGGCGGCAAAGGGCGCAGGCGACGGCGTGGCCGATGTCGACGTGATGCTGCTGAGTCCGAACGATCTCTTCTTCCGCGGACGGCAGGCCGGCTCGATGAACGTGGTGCTGCAAAGCGCCGACGGCACCTGCTATATCAAGGACGTCATCGTGACGATCGACCCGGGCGCGCTGCAGTCCAAGCTGGCCGAGCTGATGCCCGAAGAGAACCGCATCCGCGTGCGCAGCGCCGAGAAATCCATCGTGCTCACCGGCGAGGTCAGCGACACGCTCAAGCTCGACGACGTGCTGACCCTGGCCGCGGCCTACGGCGCGGACGGCAAGAAGGTGGTGAACCTGCTGCGCGTCACGGCGCCGCAGCAAGTGATGCTGGAGGTGAAGATTGCCGAAGTCAGCAAGACGCTGCTGGACCGGCTGGGCGCGCGTGTCGGCCTGCTCCGTACAGCCAGCGGCGGGCTCAACACCTATTCGCTGATCTCCGACTTCCTGAGCGGCGGCTCGGGGCTTGTCGAGGCGCTGCGGATCGGCCGTGCGTCGATTGGGATCGACGGCCAGAAAGACGACGGCCTGGTGCGCATCCTGGCCGAGCCCAACATCATGTCGATCAGCGGCCAGCAGGCCAGCTTCCTGTCGGGCGGCAAGATCTTCATCCCTGTGGCGCAGAGCTCCAACGGCCGCAGCGGCTCGACCATCACGCTCGAGGAAAAGGAATTCGGCATCGGCGTGAAGTTCACCCCCACCGTATTGAACGGCGGCCGGGTCAACCTCAAGATGGTGTCGGAAGTGTCGGACCTGTCGCAGACCGGCTCGCCCTTCACCACCGTGGGCGGCGTGACGGCGGTGCTGCCGTCGCTGACGGTGCGCCGCGCCGACACCACCGTGCAGCTCAACGACGGCCAGAGCTTCGTCATTGCGGGGCTCATCAAGAGCAACGTCACCGAAACCATCAAGCGCTACCCCGGACTGGGCGAGGTTCCGGTGATGGGCGCGCTGTTCCGCAGCTCCGAGTTCCAGAACGACCAGACCGAGCTGATGTTCGTGATCACGCCGCGCCTGGTCCGGCCGCTGGCCGAGACGCCCCGTGTTCCGACCGACAACCACGTCGTTCCAAGCCGCGCCGAGGTCTACCTGAACGGCAGCCTCGAAAGTAGCACCCCGGCCCCGGTCGCACCGGCAAGCAATCCCCTGTAAGGAGCACCACCATGTTCAAGTCGACCATTCTCGCGCTGACGCTGCTTGTGGGCGCCGGATGCTCCCACGTCACACCCAACTACGACGCGCGCTTTGGCGATGCGGTGCGCGACGCCAAGAAGAAGATGACCATCAATCCCGATGCCGGCAAGGATGGCAACCCGGTTGTCGGCATGGACGGCCGCGCGGCGCGCGAGTCGATGCTGCAGTACCAGGAGTCCTACAAGAAGCCACCGCCTGCGGTGAACGTCATCAACATCGGCGGCGCGATCGGCGGCGAAAAGTAGCGCACTCGTCTTTCGACCGATTGCACCTCTTTTCATCGCGCGCTTCTTTTATCAACCAGCTTTGTACGAAAGGAGAGTCACGACCAAAGTCATCACTCTTATGCAACGCAATTCACTCATTCACGAAATCTGTTTTCTCATTTGAACCTTGAAAGGAAAGACTCATGTCCAACATTCTCCAATCCATTGGCCAATTTACCCGCGGCTTCCTGCGTGACGAAGACGGCGCTCAGGTCGTCGAGTACGCGCTGATCATCGCTGTCGTCTCGATCGCGCTGGTCGTTGCACTGCAAGCCCTCACTACCGGTGGCGGTTTCACGCAATTTATTGGCCGCGTCACGACCTGCCTGACCACGGCTACGTGCGTGTAAGCGATGGGTGGCGGGCCGGGCGATGCCCAGCCCGCTTCCCGTCGCCAGCGTTCCATCGGTTTTCTCAAGCAAAGAAACGGAGTAGCCACCATGTTCAAGTCATTCCTGCAGGACGAGAGCGGCGCTCAGGTTGTGGAGTACGCGCTGATCATTGCCGTCATCTCCATCGCGCTGGTGCTCGCGCTGCAACCGCTGTCCCTCGCCGCAAGCTTCGGTTCCTTCATTGGCCGCGTTGCCACCTGCCTTGGCGCCGGGAACTGCGTCTGAGTCGGTCCAGTTCGAATTGCCACCCTCGTACCGGAAGCCGATCATGAAAATCCATCGCCTTCAACAACGTCAGCGTGGCGCGATGATCGTCACGGCCGCGCTGTTCCTGCTGTTCCTGATGGGATTCATGGGCATTGCGCTCGACTTCGGGCACCTGTTCGTCGTGAGGGCCGAGTTGCAGACGGCCGTGGACAGCTGTGCACTGGCCGCAGCGCGCGAGCTCGACGGTCAGGGCTCAGCGGTCGCGCGGGCCCAGAGCGCTGGCCAGACGGCCGGCAACGCGAACCGGGTCAACATGCAGTCGGCCACCTGGAGCGGAGAGGGCCAGATCGTTCTCGCCGAAATCACCTTTCGAGATGCCGCCTATGCGCCCACGACCAATCCTCTCGTGGCCGCCTATGCGCAATGCGTGCATACCCAGCCCAACATCGAAGTCTGGCTCATGAAAGCCATGGGGGCCTTCTCTGGCGATACCGCTGGCAATCCCGCAACCCGCAGCGTTGCAGCCAGCGCGGTGGCCACCCGTGCCAGTGCGCAGACCACCTGCCCCATTCCGGTCGGAGTGAAACCCAAGCCGGGTGGCGTGGCGCCCAACTACGGCTTCGTCGTCGGCGAATGGGTGAAGCTGATCCAGGCACAGAGCGGGGCCGCCGGCGGCGAGATCGGCTGGGCCAATCTCGATGGAAGCAACAGCGCCTCGGAGACCGAGTCGGAGATGAACAATCACTGCGGAACGAAGGTGGGCGACACGCTCGGCACGCCAGGTGTGCAGACCTCGATCGTCGATGTCTGGAACCAGCGCTTCGGCATCTACAAGAACAGCGGCGATCCGAGCACCCAGCGGCCCGACTACACCGGCTATGCCTACACCGCCCTCAACTGGCCCGCGCAGTTCAATGCCTACGACGGGCCGGCGCCCGGATCGCCTGCGAGCGCCCAGAACTTCCTGGCCAAGCGGGCGGTCTTTGCTTCCTGCGCCGACACCGGCACCAACGTGAAGGGCGCGAACGGCTGCGAAGCGATCACGGGGCTGTCGCTCAACGGCTTTCAGAAGCTGGCCGCGCCGGGCAACGTCGCGGGCGGCCACAAGCAATACGGGTTCGATCGGCGCATCGTCACGGCGCCGATTCTCGACGGCGCCGGGCGTGTGATGGACTACGCCTGCTTGCTGATGCTTCAGCCCCTGAGCATTCCAATGACCGACACGTGGCTGGAGTTCCGCGGCAATGCGGGCGCCGTGGGCAGCCCCTGCACGACGAGCGGACTCCCCGGCGGTGCGGCGGGGCCGCTGGTCCCGGTCCTGGTGAGGTGATGCACATGAAAAAGACATCCAATCACAGGCGGCAGCGCGGCGCGGCGCTGGTCGAGCTGGCGCTCATCACGCCGCTCCTGCTGCTGCTCACCTTCATCACGACCGAGTTCGGCCGAGCGATGTACGAATACAACCTGGTCGTCAAGTCGACGCGCGACGCGGTCCGCTACTTGTCGGTCCAGACGCCAAATTCGCACATCGCCGAGGCGCGCAACCTGATGGTGTTCGGCAACATCGACGGTACGGGCGTGCCGCTGGCGCGCGGCCTGAGCCTCGCGAACGTGCCCGCGGGCAGTTGCTGCACCTGGCAGACGACGGGGGCGAATCCGCTCATCACGACCGTGACGGTACGCATCAGCAGCTACACCTTCCACTCGCTCTTTCCTTCGGTGATGGGCATCGCCTTCGCCGATGCAAACGGCGATCTCGTCTTCAGCGACATCACCGCCACCATGAGGGCGCCATCATGAGACACCGCACATCCGGGGCGACCACTGTCGAGTTTGCGCTGGGCCTGCTCGTTTTCCTCATGCTGGTCCTGGGCATCGTGGACTTTGCGCGCATGCTGTTCACCTGGAATGCGGCCAGCGAGGCCACGCGCGCCGGCGCGCGCTACGCGGTGGTGTGCGACGACACCGGCCAGCAGGCGCTGGTGCTTGCCCGCATGCAGGCCTTGCTGCCGCAGATCACCGCGGTGAGCGTGGCCTGGACGCCGGCGGGCTGCACGGCCGCCACCTGCCAAGGCGTCACGGTGGGCATCACCGGGCTCAACTACCAATGGATTTCGCCCATCGTCGGGGCGACGGCGCCGCTGATCCCGATGCCGACTTTTTCCGCCTTCCTGCCGCGAGAAGTCATGCGGCAGGACCCCCACAGCCCGACCATCTGCTCGTAGAGACGAAACGGAACCCGCCATGAAGATCTCCATCATCTCCCCCAATCTCGGCCATCTGCAGGACATGCGCAAGGTGCTGGAGGCCCGCTCCCACGTGGTCTCGCCGTTCGAAGGAGGCAAGAGCCGCATGCAATGGGTGGTCGAGCGATCGGCGCCCGAGCTGCTGCTGGTGGACGGCATGTGCTGCGATCCCCAGGAACTGGCGATGGTGGAGCAGCTCACGATGCGCCATCCCGCCATCGCGGTGGTGCTGCTGTGCGCCATGCAGACGCCCGAGTTCCTGATTCTTGCCATGCGTTCGGGCGTACGCGAAGTGCTGCCTTCGCCGCCCGAGCCCGCGGCGCTCGAGGCGGCCGTGGAGCGCATCGCGCTCAAGATGGCGGGGGCGCAGACGCGCGAGCCGGGGCAGGTGGTCGCGTTCATGCCGTGCAAGGGCGGCAGCGGTGCCACCTTTCTGGCGACCAACATCGGGCATCAGCTCTCCACGCGGCGCTCGGTGCTGCTGATCGACCTGAACCTGCAGTTTGGCGATGCCCTTTCCTATGTGAGCGACCTGCGGCCCACCTCCACGGTGGCCGACGTGGCCCGCGACATCGGCCGGCTCGATGCCTCGCTGCTTGCCGCCAGCGCGGTGAAGGTGGCGCCGGGATTCAGCATTCTTGCCGCTCCAGAGGACCTCTCGCGGGCCCTGGAGGTCAAGGCCGAGCACATCGATGCGATCCTTCAAGTGGCCGCGGCCCAGTACGACTTCGTGCTGTTCGACCTGGGCCTGCGCATTGATCCGCTCACCATCCGCGTGCTGGACCGCGCGGATCGCATTTTTCCGGTGCTCCAGCCCAGCCTGCCGCACATCCGCAATGTGACGCGCCTCATGCAGGTGTTCAAGTCGCTGGGCTATCCGGCCGGCAAGGTCGAACTGCTGGTCAACCGCAGTGCCGTTGGCGGAGAGATCGGGTTGTCCGAGATGCGCCGCTCGCTGGGCGGGGCCACGCTGGTCAGCGTGCCCGACGGCGGCAAGGACGTGGACGCCTCGATCAACCGCGGCGTGCCCCTGGCGGAGATGTCGCGGGGCAGCGCGCTCTGCAAGCGGCTCGAGGAGATCTCCCAAACGCTCAGTCCACGCCCGAAGGAAGCACCGGGCTTCATCGGCCGGCTCTTTCGCCGCGCCTGATTCCCGCGTTGCACCCCTACGAATCTTCTTCTTCCAACAGCAAGGCAGGTCCACATGTCATTCAGAGAACAGCTCAATGCGATCGAAGCCGAGCCGGTTGCGCGCTCGCCGGCGCCGCCCTTGGCCGATGCAGCGCTTTCATCCTTTGCCTCGGACTCCTACAAGCTCCTGAAGGAGCGGATGCACCTGAAGCTGCTGGACCGCTTCGACCTGGCGGTGCTTGAAACCCTGAAGCCCGAGGTGCTGCGCCATGAGATCTCCACCATGGTCACGCGGCTGCTGCAGGAAGAGCCCGAGGCGCTGAACGACATCGAGCGGCGCACGCTGATCCGCGACATCCAGCACGAAATGCTCGGCTTCGGGCCGATCGAGCTGCTGATGGCCGACCCGACGGTGTCCGACATCCTGGTCAACTCGCATGACCAGATCTATGTCGAGCGCAAGGGCCGCCTGGAGCTGACGGACGTCAGTTTCACCGACGAGAAGCACCTGCTGCGCATCATCGACAAGATCGTCTCGCTGGTGGGGCGGCGCATCGACGAGTCCAGCCCCATGGTCGATGCCCGGTTGCCGGACGGATCGCGCGTCAATGCGGTGATCGCGCCGGTGGCGCTGGACGGCCCGATGATGTCGATTCGCCGCTTCGCGAAGATTCCGCTGAAGATGGAAAACCTGGTGAACGACCTCAAGACGCTGACGCCGCAGATGGGGCTGATGCTCGAAGGGCTGGCCAGCGCGAAGATCAACATGCTGATCTCCGGCGGCACCGGCGCCGGCAAGACGACGCTGCTGAACATTCTCTCCGGCTTCATTCCCGCCACCGAACGCATCATCACCATCGAGGACGCGGCCGAGCTCCAGCTCCAGCAGCCGCACGTGGCCCGCATGGAAACCCGGCCGATGAACATCGAAGGCAAGGGCGAGATCACGCAGCGCGCGCTGGTGCGAAACGCACTGCGCATGCGGCCCGACCGCATCGTGATTGGCGAGGTGCGCGGCGCCGAGGCGGTCGACATGCTGCAGGCGATGAACACCGGCCACGAAGGCTCGCTGACCACCATCCACGCGAACAGCCCGCGCGATGCGCTGGCGCGGCTGGAGAACATGATCAGCATGGCCAACCTGAACCTTCCGCATCATTCCGTGCGCCAGCAGATCGCATCGGCCATCACCGTCGTGATCCAGGTCCTGCGTCTGGTCGATGGACGGCGCAAGGTCACCAGCATCCAGGAAATTACCGGCATGGAAGGCGAGGTGGTCACGATGCAGGAGATCTTCGCGTTCCGCCAGACCGGCATGGGCCCCGATGGCCGGGTGCGCGGGTACTTCCATGCCACGGGCGTCCGGCCGAAATTCGTCGAGCGCCTGCACGCCTTCGGCGTGGTGCTGCCCGACACCATGTTCGATCCCGACAAGCACTACGAATAGGAGGCCATCATGTTCGACAATCTGGTTGGCGACACGCTCATTACGCTGTCGGTGTTGGTCTTCGTGACGGTGCTGATGGTGATCGAGGGCCTGTACATGCTGTGGCGTTCCTACCGGGGCCCCGAGGCGCAGAAGATCGGCAAGCGGCTGCAGGCGCTGTCCGCCGCCACCGACCGCATCGCGCAGGCACGGCTGGTGAAGGACCGTGTGCTCAGCGATGCGCCGTGGCTGCAGCGCGTTCTGCTGAAGCTCCCGCGAGCCCATGGCCTGGATCGCTTCATTCTTCAGGCCGGGCTGGAGTGGACGGTGTCCCACGTGCTGCTGGCCTGCGCGCTGTCCGGTGTGCTTGCCTTCTTCGCGATGGTGTCGCTTGCGAACCAGCCCGCGTGGATTGCCTTGCTGGCAGGCGTTGCCGGCGCCGCGGTGCCACTGCTCTACCTGAATCATCGGCGCAGCCGCCGCCTGGCGCATCTGGAGCGGCAGTTGCCGGACGCGCTGGACCTGGTGACACGTGCACTGCGCGCGGGGCATTCGTTCGCCAGCAGCGTGCAGATGATCGGCGAGGAAATGCCGGATCCCGTTGCCAGCGAGTTCCGCATGGTGGCCGACGAGGTCAACTTCGGGGTCTCGCTGCAGCAGGCGCTCACGAACCTGAGCGAACGCGTGCCGCTCACCGACCTGCGCTACTTCGTGGTCTCGGTGCTGATCCAGCGCGACTCCGGCGGCAACCTGACCGAGGTGCTCGGCAACCTGAGCCGGCTCATTCGCGACCGGCTCAAGCTGCTGGCACGGGTGCGGGTGCTGTCGTCGGAAGGGCGGCTGTCGGCCTGGATTCTGGGCCTGATGCCTTTTGCGTTGGCGGCACTCATGAACATCTTCAATTCGGAGTTCATGTCGCCGCTGTGGACCGATCCGATAGGGCAGACGGTCGTCAAGTACATGCTGGCCCTGATGGTGGTCGGCGTGGTGATTCTGCGCAAGATCGTGAAGATTCGTGTCTGAAGGAGAAATGCCATGCTGCTTCCCATCCTCGTGTTCGTTACCGTGTCCCTCGCCATCGGCGGATTCGCGGTCTGGATGCTGCCCACGCGCACCGAGCAGCGCCTGCGGGCGGTAGCGCCTTCATCTGGCAAGTCGGCTTGGGCCGAGACCGCCGTCAAGGTCGTCGGCCCCTTCGCCCAGCTGTCATCGCCCACGGGCGACGGCGAGACCTCACCGCTGCGCTTGAAGTTCCTGAACGCAGGCATCCGCCACCCGGATGCGAGCCTTCTCTACTTCGGCCTGAAGACGTTGCTGCCCCTCGGCCTTGCCGGCCTGGTCTTTGTGGCGATGCGCGCGGCAGGGGCGGGCGACGGGCTCACGACCCTGCTGTGGCTGGCGGTTGCGGCGCTGTTCGGCTGCTATCTGCCCAACATCGTGCTGCGCGTGATGATCAAGGGGCGCCAACGCGAGATCTTCGAGAACTTTCCCGATGCCGCCGACCTGATGCTGGTGTGCGTCGAGGCGGGCCTTGGGCTCGATGCCGCGCTGGTCAAGGTCACCGAGGAGATCCGCGTCAAGAGCGTGGCCCTGGCGCAGGAACTGCACTGGACCAATCTTGAGATGCGCGCGGGCGGCACGCGCGAGAAGTCGCTGCACAACCTCGCGCTGCGCACGGGCGTGGAGGAAATCGGAACCTTCGCCACCATGCTGACCCAGGCCGACCGGTTCGGCACCAGCATCGGCGAATCGCTGCGCGTTTTCTCGGACGACCTGCGCCACAAGCGCCAGGTTCGCGCGGAAGAGTTGGCCGCCAAGGTGCCGACCAAGATGCTGCTGCCGCTGGTGCTGTGCATCTTCCCGGCCATCTCGCTGGTCATTCTTGCGCCGGCGGCCATCCGCGTGGTTCGCATCATCGGGCCGATGCTCGGCGGCGGGCATTGAGCCCGGCGCCCGCGCTCAATGGGGCGCGGCGTCGAGCTGATGCTTGATGGCGTAGATGTAGAGTTCGAGCCGATTGGCCACGTCGAGCTTCTGGTAGATCGACGTGAGGTGATTGCGGAAGGTGTGCTCGGTCACGAACAGCCGCGCGGCGAGCGTCTTGTTGGCGGCGCCGCTGCCTTCCACGACGGCGCGGATGATCTGCCGTTCCTTCTGCGTGAGGCTCGCGATCTTGGCCGCTTCGGGGTCGGCCTTCGCCGGCTTCTTTTGCGAAGTCAGTTCGGAGAACACGCGGCCCATGGCCTGCGCGTCGATGCACAGCTCGCCGTTGTGGACGCGCGAGATCGCATCGAGCACCTGCTCCGCGGAAGCGTCCTTGCACAACACGCCTCTTGCGCCGCGCAGCACGGCGAGGTCCAGCGTCTGCTGGCTGCGTTCCGCCGTGAGGATGAGCGCGCGCGAGACGTCGTTCGACAGCAGCTTCGGAAGTATGTCGAGGGAGCATCGGCCTCCCAGGTCCAGATCGAGCAGGATGACATCGGGCACGACGTGCTCGGTCTGTTCCAGGGCCTGCTCGCAGCAGTTGGCGGTGGCGACGACCTTCATGCGCGGCTGCTCGCCGTCGATCAGTCTCGACAGGCCCCACAGCATGGTCTGGTGATCGTCTACGAGCATGACGCCGATGGGGTGCGTGGCTGTGGATTGCATGTTGACACCTTCGCCTTCTTAGATGGGTATTTCGATCAGTACTGCCGTGGCGCCGCCCGCACCCTGGCTGACCTGCGCGCTTCCGCCCAGGGCGGCTGCGCGTTCGCTGATGGAACGTGGGCGGAAATCCGTGAAGTCCATGCCGCAGGACTCGTTTTCGATCCGGATCTGCAGCCCGCCGTCCGTGCAGCCGATGTGGATGCGGCCGCGGTGCGCATGGGTGTGCTTGCAGATGTTGTTGAGTCCTTCGCGCACCAGCTGGAGCACTTCGGCCGTCATGCGGTCGTCGAGGTGGACATCGCCATCGACCAGGATCTCCATGTCGATGCCGTAGAGCGTCTTGATGCGCGCAGCCTGGCGGTGCAGGTGCGGAAGAATGAACTCGCAGTGGCTTTCCCCGCCATGCTTGACGACGCCCGCATAGTGGCGCAGGTCGGCCACCACGCTCTCTGCCATGCTGGCCAGCTTGTCCAGGTCATCGACCAGCGGATTGTCGGCGCCCGCCTTCTTGCGCAGCGCGCTCAGCCCCAGCTTCAGGCCGATGTAGGGCTGGATCGCGGTGTCGTGCAGATCCAGCGAGATTTTCAGGCGCTCCTTCGAGGCGGCCTCCGAGGCCATCCGGTCGAGCACCCCGATCGTCTCGATCACCGGAAAGACCTGGCCCATCATGTGCGCCAGGAACAGCGCATCCGATTTGCGGAACAGCCCCTCGCTGGACGACACGTAGATCCGCCCCTCTCCCTGGCGCATTGGCAGCGGGGCGCTGATGAAGGAGCGCGCCTCCAGCATGGCGGCAACCGCGGTGCTGCGCCGCAGGCCGGGCTCGTCCTGTGCGTACCAGCGGCGCAGGCGAAGGTCGAAGGCATGGCCCTGCACGCACAGCCGGTTCAGCGGCCAGGGCAGGCGATTGCGCAGCACGATGTGCCCGGGGTTCAGTGCCATCAGCGGCGAATCGAAGGCATCGCCGATCGTCTCGACGTCGACCGCCTCGCCCACATGGCTTTGCCTGAGGGTGCGCATGACCCAGCTGCTGGTTGCCGTGTCGCGCGTCAGGAGAACGCAGTGGCTTGCCTTGTAGAACGCCAGCGTCTTTTCCAGGGTGCTGGCGATCGTGCGGGCGACGCCGAACCTGGGATTCGACAGCCGGCTTACCTGGCTCAGGAGCGAAAGGCGCCGCCTCAGCTCGACTTTCGATCCGCCCCAGTGCCCGATCATGTGCCCCAGCGCCAGCAGGAAGGTGGTGCGCATCAGCAGCTGTGGCGTGTCGCTTGCGATGCTCGTGCCCAGGCCGCACACGGCCAACGAGGCTACCGAGGCCATGGTTACCCGGGCGCCTTCCTCGTATCCCCATCGGAAGGACGAGGTGAGGATGGCGAAGAAGTAGAAGAGGAAATAGAGGCTTCCGATGCCGCCGGTCGCGAAGACGATCAGCGTGAACCACAGCACGTCGAACCAATGGATGGCCTTGCCCTGGAAATAGGGTTGGCCTTTTCGTGTGCAGATGTACACGCCCAGGCTGTAGAGCGCATAGCAGGAAAACGCGAGCCAGACGGCGCTGCCTACCCGTTGCTGTGGGTCGCGAAGGTCAACCGCGACCGCCAGCAGCGCGGACACCGCCAGCACCAGCCGCATCCGCGACACCATGAGCGCATCGGCGGTGAGGCTGGAGTCGGTCCCGTAATCCGGGTCGATGGAGTTGGCTTGCATGGCGTTTTTTCAAGTGCAAAGAGCGGCTCATGCCCTGTCAGCCAACCACGACAAGGTGCCCATGCCCCTGGGAGGGAAGCTTTGAGAAGTAACACCTTGGTTCACTTTTGCACCAAATTTAATATCTGCGAGGATTTCACATTACTACTTTCGTAGTCGAAAGCAATACTTTTCGGTTAACCCCGTTTGCAATGTGTACTTTTGTTACCGAATGAAGCAAATTGCGACATCCCGGCTGGCGGATGCATCGCGGGCCGAAAGTGCCCAGGGGCTAGGCAAAGAAAAAGGGCTCGGAAAAATCCGAGCCCTTCTGATGGGATGGTGGAGAGGATGAGGATCGAACTCACGACCTCCGCATTGCGAACGCGGCGCTCTCCCAGCTGAGCTACCCCCCCAACGCAAGCTGGATTTTAACCGGAACAGGCCCGGGAACGCATGGCCCGCATGCCAAGATACGCGCTTCGAAAAAAGAAGGAAAGCACAACCCGCATGGCCTCGTACGAGCCCGCCTGGCTGGAAGGCATGTACAACAATCTTGCGCGCGTGAAGGATCACCCGGCGTACTTCGCCCGCTGGGGCCGCGACTCGCAAGCCGTGCGCGAAACCTTGCCCGGCCGGATCGACGTGCCCTATGGCCGGGGCGTGAACGAGACGCTCGACATCTTTCCGGCACCCGTGCCCGGCGCACCGGTGCTGGTGTTCATTCACGGCGGCTACTGGCGCGCGATGGACAAGCGGGACCATTCGTTCATTGCGCCCGCGTTCAACGACCGCGGCGTGTGCGTGGTGATGCCCAACTACGCACTGTGCCCCGGAACGGCGGAGGAACCCGTCACCGTGCCCGGCATCGTCATGCAGATGGTGCGCGCGCTCGAGTGGACCTGGCGCAATGCCGCGAGCTTTGGCGCGGACCCTTCGCGCATCACCGTGGCGGGCCATTCGGCCGGCGGCCACATGGCGGCCGCGCTGCTGGCCTGCAACTGGAAGGCAGTCTCGCCGGACCTGCCGGCGCAGCTGGTGCGCAATGCGCTGTCGATCTCGGGCCTTTACGACCTTCGGCCGCTGCAGCGCACGCCGTTCCTGGAGAACGTGCTGAAGCTCGGCGATGCGGATGCGCTGCGCGCCAGCCCGGCGCTGTGGCCGGCCCCCGCGCGCGGCCAGCTGCATGCGCTGGTGGGCGCCGACGAAAGCGAGGAATTCATCCGCCATAACGCGCTGATCCGCGAGGCCTGGGGCCGCAACGCCGTGCCCGTGTGCGAATCGCTGCCGGGGCTGAACCACTTCAGCATCGTCGATGCGCTGGCGGACCCGGCCCACAGGCTGCACCGCGACGCGGTGCAGCTCCTGGAGGCCTAGCAGGGCAGGGCTTACATCAGCAGGTGCTCGCCCGCGTTGTCGCCGCCGAGCGTGACGTAGTTGACCTTGCGGATGTCCATCAGCGAGCGGCCGCCCGCGTAGCTGATGGAGCTCTGCACGTCCTGCTCCATCTCGATCAGCGTGTCGGCCAGCTTGCCCTTGATGGGCTCGAGGATGCGCTTGCCCTCGACGTGCTTGTATTCGCCCTTGTTGAAGTCGCTGGCGGAGCCGTAGTACTCCTTGAAGAGCGCGCCGTCGACCTCCACGGTCCGGCCAGGCGATTCCTCGTGCCCCGCGAAGAGCGAACCGATCATCACCATCGAGGCGCCGAAGCGCACGCTCTTGGCGATGTCGCCATGGTCGCGAATGCCGCCGTCCGCGATGATCGGCTTGGTTGCCACGCGCGCACACCACTTGAGCGCGCTGAGCTGCCAGCCGCCGGTGCCGAAGCCGGTCTTGAGCTTGGTGATGCAGACCTTGCCCGGGCCAATGCCGACCTTGGTGGCGTCGGCGCCCCAGTTTTCCAGGTCGATCACGGCTTCGGGCGTGCCGATGTTGCCGGCGATCACGAAGGAGCCCGGCAGTTTCTGCTTCAGGTAGCCGATCATGTTCTTCACGCTGTCGGCATGGCCGTGCGCGATGTCGATCGTGATGTATTCGGGCACCAGGCCCTCGGCCGCCAGCTGGTCGACCGTGTCGTAGTCGGGCTTCTTCACGCCCAGCGAAATCGAGGCGAACACGCCCTTGCCGTGCATCTGCTTGACGAACTTGACGTTGTCGAGATCGAAGCGGTGCATCACGTAGAAGTAGCCGTTCTGCGCCAGCCACAGGCAGATCGGCTCGTCGACCACCGTCTTCATGTTGGCCGGCACCACCGGCAGGCGGAAGCTGCGTGCGCCGAGCGTCACGCTGGCGTCGCACTCCGAGCGGCTTTCCACGCGGCACTTGCGCGGCAGCAGAAGGATGTTGTCGTAATCGAAAATTTGCATGAGAAACCAAGCTCCTGCGAAAGGTGCGCCGCGGAACGATTTCGGCGGCGTGGGCGCTTGGTCCCGGCCCGGTCGATTGGCGCCGTGCAGGCACAAAAAAACCGGGCGACAAGAAACTTGGGCCCGGTGATTGATTATAGGGAGGTGGCGCCTCGCCTTCCTCCGCACTTTCGTATAGACCTTATTCGCCGGCCGGTCTGCCCGGCCGCGCAACCACCTCCAGCGGCTCGCTCAGAAGCGATAGCCGATGCCCACGCCGACCAGCAGCGGGTCGACCTTCACCTTGGAGATCCTGGTGCCGGCCAGGCTCACACCGGTGCGGATCTGCACCTTCTTCAGGTCGAAGTTCAGGAACACGTTCTTGGTGAGCGCAATGTCGACGCCGCCGCCGATGGCCAGGCCGAAGCTGTCGTGATCGAGGCCGAGCCGGCCCACCGTCGGCACATCGAGATTGACCGAACTGATGCGCGTGTAGTTCAGGCCGGCGCCCAGGTAGGGACGAATCGGGCCGTCGGGAATGAAGTGGTATTGCAGCATCAACGTCGGCGGCAGGTGCTTGAAGGTGCCGATGGCCACCGGCCCTCCGAGTGCGCTCTGCGCCACCGTGACCTTCTGCTTTTGCGGAACCGTCAGTACCAGTTCGGCGGCGACGTTCGGCGTGAAGAAATAGGTGAAATCGACTTCGGGAATCGTCTTGCCGTTGATCGTGATGGCGTCGGCCGGCACGGCCAGCTTGCCGATCGGATCCGAGTGGTTGGCCGGGTCCAGATGGACGGCGCGGGCGCGTACCAGCCAGTTGCCCTGTGCTTCCTGGGCCAGGGCAGGGGCGGCGCACAGGGTGCCGAGGAGGGCGGCGGCGGCAGCGGCGCGCGCGAGATTCTTCTTCATGGTCATGGGATTTCCAGTTGTGACCGACACGGGATTGACAGTCGCAGGCAGTCTCGGCACGCGCTGTCTCCGGATCTCTGATCCAGATCAACAGTTGCATGGGCCTGTGGTGAAAAGCACCATGCGGCGGCACCATTTGATGCAGATCAGTGCCGTGCGGCGGCCGCGCTCGACAATGCGGCCACCGCTGCACGCTGTGCGCCGCCTTTCGTTTTTCCTGGAGATTGTTCCCATGCTTCGTCACCGCCTCGCTGCCATCGCCGTCCTGGCGCTCGCTTCTTCTTCCTCCGCCTTTGCTGCCGACTGCAGCATCGAGATCGAAGGCAACGATGCCATGCAGTTCAACAAGCCCGCCATTGAGGTGAGCAGGAGCTGCAAGGAATTCACCGTCAAGCTCAAGCACGTCGGCAAGCTGCCGAAGCAGGCCATGGGCCACAACTGGGTGCTTGCCAAGACGGCCGACGTGCAGGCGGTCGCCGCCGACGGCATCGCTGCGGGCCTGCCGCAAAACTATGTGAAGGCCGGCGACGCGCGCGTCGTGGCGCACACCAAGGTCATCGGTGGCGGCGAAAGCGACAGCGTGACCTTTCCGGTCGCCAAGCTGGGCGCGGCCGACAGCTACACCTTCTTCTGTTCCTTCCCCGGCCATTCCTCGATCATGAAGGGCACGCTGAAACTCGTGAAGTAAGGGCGCGGGCGACCCCGCCGCCGCGTCGGGACGCCCCGGCTTCCTACAATGCCGGGATGTCTCTTTTCGGCTCGTACGACGCCACTGCCGGCGCACCCCCATCCCCAGCGGCCGATTCGCCCCTGCTCGCCAACCTCAACCCGGAACAGCGCGCCGCGGTCACCCTGCCTGCGGGCAATGCCCTGATCCTCGCCGGCGCCGGCTCGGGCAAGACGCGGGTGCTGACCACCCGCATCGCCTGGCTGCTGCAGACCGGCCAGGTCTCCGCCGGCGGCATCCTGGCCGTGACCTTCACCAACAAGGCCGCCAAGGAAATGATGACGCGGCTGACGGCGATGCTGCCGGTCAACGTGCGCGGCATGTGGATCGGCACCTTCCACGGCCTGTGCAACCGCCTCCTGCGCGCGCACTGGAAGCTGGCCAACCTGCCGTCCACCTTCCAGATCCTCGACACGCAGGACCAGCTCTCGGCCATCAAGCGGCTGATGAAGCAGTTCAATGTCGACGACGAGCGCTTTCCGGCCAAGCAGACCCAGTGGTTCATTGCCGGCGCCAAGGAAGACGGCCTGCGTCCGAAAGACGTCGAAATCCGCACCGAGGACGACCGCAAGAAGGTCGAGCTCTACCAGCTCTACGAAGAGCAGTGCCAGCGCGAAGGCGTGGTCGATTTCGGCGAGCTCATGCTGCGCAGCTACGAGCTCCTGCGCGACAACGACCCGGTGCGCGAGCACTACCAGCGGCGCTTCCGCCACATCCTGATCGACGAGTTCCAGGACACCAACCGCCTGCAGTACGCGTGGATCAAGATGCTCGCGGGCAACACCGTCGCTGGCCAGTTCGTGCCGGGCGAGCACAACAGCGTGATCGCGGTGGGCGACGACGACCAGAGCATCTACGCCTTTCGCGGTGCGCGCGTGGGCAACATGGCCGACTTCGTGCGCGAGTTCGACGTGCAGCACCAGATCAAGCTGGAGCAGAACTACCGCAGCTACAGCAACATCCTCGACTCGGCCAACGAGCTCATCAGCCACAACAAGAAGCGCCTGGGCAAGAACCTGCGCACCGACCAGGGCCCCGGCGAGCCGGTGCGCGTGTACGAGTCGCCCACCGACCTGGCCGAGGCGCAGTGGATGGTCGAGGAAATGCGCCAGCTCGTGCGCGACGGCTTCGACCGCAAGGAAATGGCCGTGCTCTACCGCAGCAATGCGCAGAGCCGGGTGATCGAAACGGCGCTTTTCAACGCCTCGGTGCCGTACCGCGTGTACGGCGGCCTGCGCTTCTTCGAGCGCGCCGAGATCAAGCACGCGCTGGCCTACCTGCGCCTGCTCGAGAACAAGGACGACGACACCAGCTTCCTGCGGGTGGTCAACTTTCCGCCGCGCGGCATCGGCGCGCGCACGCTGGAGCAGCTGCAGGATGCGGCGCGAACGGCGGGGCGTTCGCTGCACGATGCGGTGAGCGTCGTCGGCGGCAAGGCCGGTGCCAACCTCACTGGCTTCGTTGCCAAGATCGACGTGCTGCGCGAGCAGACCCAGGGCGTGAGCCTGCGCGAGATCATCGAGCTGGTGCTCGACCACAGCGGCCTCGTCGAACACTACAAGGCCGACCGCGAAGGCGCCGACCGGATCGAGAATCTGGAAGAGCTGGTGAACGCGGCCGAGAGCTTCGTCACGCAGGAAGGCTTCGGCCGCGATGCAGTGGCGCTGCCCATCGACGAACTGCGCCAGTCGCCCGCGAGCCAGGGCATCGACCCGAACCAGCCCGTCATCGACGAGCCGCTCGCGCCCGATGCCGAAACCGGCGAAACACTGAGCCCGCTGGCCGCGTTCCTCACGCATGCAGCGCTCGAGTCGGGCGACAACCAGGCGCAGGCCGGGCAGGACGCGGTGCAGTTGATGACCGTTCACGCCGCCAAGGGCCTGGAGTTCGACTGCGTGTTCATCACCGGCATGGAAGAGGGCCTGTTCCCGCACGAGAACTCGATGAGCGATTTCGAGAGCCTCGAGGAAGAGCGCCGCCTGATGTACGTGGCGATCACGCGCGCGCGCAAGCGCCTGTACCTGAGCCATTCGCAAACGCGCATGCTGCACGGCCAGACGCGCTACAACGTGAAGAGCCGCTTCTTCGAAGAGCTGCCCGAAGGCGCGCTCAAGTGGCTCACGCCGAAGAACCAGGCCTTCACGCCCTCGGCCTTCGGCTATGGCGGCGGCTATGCCAGCACGCGCGGCGGCGGTGGCAGTTACGGCAGCGGCAGCGGTGGCGGCTACGGTGGCAGCAAGGACACCTTCGCGAGCCCGCCGGTGCCGCCGCAGAAGACCGCGCCCTCGCACGGCCTGCGCTCGGGCATGCAAGTGTTCCACAACAAGTTCGGCGAAGGCACGGTGCTGTCGCTCGAAGGCACGGGCGACGACGCGCGCGCGCAGGTCAAGTTCACCCGGCATGGCGTGAAGTGGCTCGCCCTGTCGGTGGCCAAGCTCACGCCGGTGTGAGCACCGGCCGGGTCGGCCATTGGAACCGGCCGGCGGCTGCCGGCTGTCCCGGGCCGGCGGGCTGCCCGGCGGTCAGTTCGGATCGAAGCTGTCGCGGAAGGTGAACCACGTGGAGCTCAGCGACATGGCCGCGAGCACCAGCGCCGATCCCACGATCAGCACGTTGCCGATGAGGGCGGCGCCGCCGGCCGCCGCGCCCACGCCGATCAGCACGGTGGCGATGAGCCCCATTCCGATGCCCGCGAGCAGGAACACGCCGAACCACGCCAGCACGAAGAGGGCGTAGGCGCCGAAGTTGCGAAACAGCGCCACCACGCTGAAGAAGATGCTCTTCACCGGCTCCACGCCGTGCCAGTGCACGAGTGCCGGGGCGTGCCACATCGCCAGCGAGAGCGGCAGGTTCAGGCACATCAGGAACATGCGTGCCACCTGGAAGTCGCTGCTCGCCAGGGTCTCGGCCGACGGCATGTCGTCGAGCAGGTAGGCGCGTGCCAGCTGCCCGCCGTCGATGAAGCTCGTGAGCAGCACGGCCACCACGAAGTACGCCGCCGAGATCACCCCGAGCTTGACCAGCGCGCGCCATTCGGTGCGCATGGCGGCGGCCACCGCCACGAACATGGCGGAGCCGGTGGGCCGCTGCGCGTGGCCGGCGGTGCCGACGCCCTCTGCGTTGTCGGTGTAGGCCACCGAAGTGGCCACCATCAGGCCCAGCGTCATGAAGGGCAGCAGGATCGGCGCCAGCACGCTGCCGACGAGCGGCAGCAGCGACACCGTCGAGATCAGCGCCATCAGCAGGAAGAACAGCGAGACGAAGGCGAGCGGCTGCCGCCAGAAGGTCTTGAGCCCGAGGCGGACCCATTCGGCGCCGGTTCGCGCCGGCACGATGTGGAGTTTCATTTTTTGAGAATCAGGCGGCCAGCGGCTCGAGCGACTGCGCCATGACGTGCGGGTGGTAGACGCGCTCGCGCAGCACGCGTTCGAAGTGCGCCGGATCGTGCGGCTTCAGCATGCTGGCTTCGCGCGGCAGGTGAAAGTCCCACAGCCGCGAAATCCAGAAGCGCAGCGCCGCGGCGCGCAGCATCGCGGGCAACAGGGCGCGCTCGGCCGCATTCAGCGGGCGCACGGTTTCGTAGGCCGCGAGCAGCGCGTCGGCGCGTTCGGCATCGTGTTCGCCGCTCGAGAGATCGATGGCCCAGTCGTTCAGGCACACGGCCAGGTCGAACAGCCAGGTGTCGGTGCCCGCGAAATAGAAGTCGAACACGCCGGTGAGGCGTGGCGCCGCGCCGGCGTGTTCGCCGGTGGCGAACATCACGTTGTCGCGGAACATGTCGGCATGCACGGGCCCGCGCGGCAGCGCCGCGTAGGCCGACGATTCGGCAATGTGGTTCTGGTAGGCGAGCTCGGCGCGCAGCAGCGCTGCCTGCGATTCGTCGACGTACGGCAGCACCACCGGCACGGTGTCGTTCCACCACGCGAGGCCGCGCAGGTTCGGCTGGATGCGCGGAAAGTCGCGCGCGGCCAGGTGCATGCGCGCCAGCATGGCGCCCAGTTCGGTGCAGTGGGCCGTGCCCGGCGCCAGTTCGCTTCGGCCCGAGAGCCGCTGCACCAGCGCGGCCGGCTTGCCCGCCACCTTGAGCAGCAGCTCGCACGGGGCGTTCGCGGGAATCGTCAGCGCATGGCCCGAGGGCGGCTGGATGGCCGGATCGGCCACCGGCTCGGGCACCGGCAGGCCGCGGCCCGCCAGGTGCTTCATGAGACAAAGGTAGTAGGGGAGCTGCTCGGCGCTGAGGCGCTCGAACAGCGTCAGCACGAACTCGCCGCTTTCGGCGGTCGCGAAATAGTTGGTGTTCTCGATGCCGCCCTCGATGCCGCGCAGCTCGCGCAGGGGGCCCAGGCCGAGGCGCTGCACGAGCGCGTCGGCCTCGCCGAATTCGACTTCGGTAAAAACTGCCATGGCGGTGCTCAGCGTCTCGCTGCCGATGGAAGGCGCAGCACGGTCAGAACTTCATCACGTTCCAGACCCGGGCGCCGTTGCCGTTCGAGTTGGCATCGCCCGAACCCGTGCGCGCGCCTGGATCGTTGGGCCGCACCTCGTAGCCCGGCACGTTGGCCTTGGGCTTCACGTTGATGCTCTGCGTGCGGCCGCCATAGCGCACCTCGTCGACCGAGGCGCCGCTGTCTTCCGTGTGGATGTGCTCGACCTTCTGGTTGCGGCGGCCGTCGGCCTGCTCCTGATTTTGTAGCGGCTCGGCCGGCGCAGGCGTTGCGACGGGTGCGGGCTGCGCCTGGACGGCGGCAACAGGAACGGCAAAGGCCAGCGCCAGCAGGATGCGGCGGGCGACCAGGAGTGTGGGGCTAGGCATGCATGGATTGTAGGCGCGGGGCGCTTTCAGGGTGTCGGCGGGCGGCGCTTGACAGCGTGGTTCGGGATGCCGGTCCGGGCACGGCAAAATGGCCCGATGACCGACAAGAAAACGCTGCTGCTCGTCGATGGCTCGAGCTATCTCTACCGCGCCTTCCATGCCATGCCCGACCTGCGGGCAGTGCCCGGCGACCCGAAGAGCCCCGCGACCGGCGCCATCCGCGGAATGATCAACATGATGACGGCGCTGCGCCGCGAGGTGCGCGCCGACTACGCGGCCTGCATCTTCGATGCGCCCGGCAAGACTTTCCGCGACGACCTGTACCCCGAATACAAGGCCAACCGCTCGCCGATGCCCGACGACCTGCGCAGCCAGATCGACCCCATCCACGAGGTGGTGAAGCTGATGGGATGGCCGGTGCTGTGCGTGCCCGACATCGAGGCCGACGACGTGATCGGCACGCTCGCCAAGACCGCAGCCGGGCAGGGCATCGAGGTCATCGTTTCCAGCGGCGACAAGGACCTGAGCCAGCTGGTGGACGAGCACATCACCATCATCGACACGATGAACGGCAAGAAGCGCGACGTGGCGGGAGTCACGTCGGAGTTCGGCGTGCCGCCCAACCTGATGATCGACTACCAGACGCTGGTCGGCGATGCCGTCGACAACGTGCCCGGCGTCGAGAAGGTCGGCCCCAAGACGGCCGCCAAATGGCTGCTCGAATACGGCTCGCTCGACGCGCTGATCGAGCGCGCGGCCGAGGTGAAGGGGCAAGCCGGCGAGAACCTGCGCAAGGCCTTGGGCAAGCTACCGCTGAGCCGCCAGCTCGTCACCATCCGCACCGATTGCGACCTGGCCACGCACGTCGCCGGCCTGCCTTCGCTCGAAGGCCTGCCGGTGGGCGCGCCGCAGACCGCCGAGCTCAAGCCCTTCTACGAAAGGTTCGGCTTCAAGAGCCTGGTCAAGTCGATCGAGGCGCTGGAAGTGCCGCCCGAGCTGATCGAGGAGAACATCAAGAAGCAGATGGCCCGCGGTGGCGCCGCGAGCACCGACCAGGGTGGCCTGTTCGACGAATCGACCGAGCTCGGCGCGCTGGAGGCCGCTGCGCCCGCGAGCAACCTCCAGTACGAGACCATCACCACCTGGGAGCAGTTCGACGCCTGGCTCGCCAAGCTCGAGGCCGCCGAGCTGGCCGCCATCGACACCGAGACCACGTCGCTCGACGAAATGGTCGCGCGCATCGTCGGCGTGAGCTTCAGCATCGAGCCCGGCGCGGCGGCCTACATTCCGCTCACGCACAACTATCCCGACGCGCCCGCGCAGCTGCCCATCGACGACGTGCTCGCCAGGCTCAAGCCCTGGCTCGAAAACCCGGCGAAGAAGAAGCTCGGCCAGCACATCAAGTACGACCGCCACGTGCTCGCCAACCACGGCATCGAGGTGCAGGGCTATGCGCACGACACCATGCTGCAAAGCTATGTGCTCGAGGCGCACCGGCCGCACGGCCTCGCAAGCCTGGCCGAACGCCACCTGGGCCGCAGCGGCATCTCGTACGAAGACCTGTGCGGCAAGGGCGCGCACCAGATCCCGTTCAGCCAGGTCGACATCGCCAAGGCCGCCGAATATTCGTGCGAGGACAGCGACCAGACGCTCGACGTCCACCTGGCGCTGTGGCCGCAGATCGAGCGCGACGAGAAGCTGCGCTTCATCTACCAGCTCGAGATGGATTCGAGCGAGGCGCTCTACCGCGTCGAGCGCAACGGCGTGCTGATCGACGCGCCCACGCTCGCCGCACAGAGTCACGAACTCGGCACGCGCATCATGGCGCTCGAGCAGGAGGCCTACGAGATCGCGGGCCAGCCCTTCAACCTGGGCTCGCCCAAGCAGATCGGCGAGATATTCTTCACCAAGCTGGGCCTGCCGGTGGTCAAGAAGACGCCGAGCGGCGCACCCAGCACCGACGAGGAAGTGCTCGAGAAACTGGCCGAGGACTATCCGCTGCCGGCCAAGATCCTCGAGCACCGCGGCCTGTCCAAGCTCAAGGGCACGTACACCGACAAGCTGGGCCAGCTCGCCAACCCGCGCACCGGCCGCGTCCACACGCACTATGCGCAGGCGGTGGCGGTCACGGGGCGCCTGTCGAGCAACGATCCCAACCTGCAGAACATCCCGATCCGCACGCCCGAAGGCCGCCGCGTGCGCGAAGCCTTCATTGCGCCGGCCGGCAGCGTGATCGCGAGCGCCGACTACTCGCAGATCGAGCTGCGCATCATGGCCCACATCAGCGGCGACGAGTCGCTGCTGCGCGCCTTCAGGGACGGCATCGACGTGCACCGCGCCACTGCGGCGGAGGTGTTCGGCTCCACGCCCGACCAGGTGTCGAGCGAGCAGCGGCGCTATGCCAAGGTGATCAACTTCGGGCTCATCTACGGCATGAGCAGCTTCGGCCTGGCGCGCAACCTGGGCATCGAGACCAAGGCCGCGGCTTCCTACATCGAACGCTACTTCGCGCGCTATCCGGGCGTGAAGGCGTACATGGACGAGACCAAGGCGCTGGCCAAGGAAAAGGGCTACGTCGAGACCGTGTTCGGCCGGCGCCTCTACCTGCCCGAGATCAATTCGCCCAACGGTCCGCGCCGCGGCGGCGCCGAGCGCGCGGCCATCAACGCGCCGATGCAGGGCACGGCGGCCGACCTGATCAAGCTCAGCATGATCAAGGTACAGAACGTGCTTGACGAAGAAAAGCGCGCCACCCGCATGATCATGCAGGTGCACGACGAACTGGTGTTCGAAGTACCCGAGGCCGAGGTCGAATGGGTGCGCACCGAAATCCCGCGCCTGATGGCCGGCGTGGCGGAACTCAAGGTGCCGCTGCTGGCCGAGATCGGCATCGGTCCCAACTGGGACAAGGCGCACTGACCCAGCCCAACGAAAGAAAGAAGAAGCACGCACATGACATTCCAGCCCCGCAAATTCCTGCTCGCCGCCGTTTGCGCCGCCTGCCTCGGCACCGCGTTTGCCGCCCCCGATGCCCGCATCGCCTCGCTGGCCGCCAAGGAAAAGCCCGCGCTGCTCGAGACGCTGAAGGAGCTGGTCTCGATCGAATCGGGCAGCCGCGACCTCGAAGGCCTGGAGAAGATCTCCGACCTCATCGCCGCGAAATTCAAGGCCATGGGCGGCGAGGTCGAGCTGATCGACCCGAGCGCCGAGGCCTACCGCATGGAAGACACGCCCGAGAAGATCGGCAGGGTCGTGCGCGCCACCTTCAAGGGCACGGGCAAGAAGAAGATCATGCTCATCGCGCACATGGACACGGTCTACACCGTGGGCATGCTCAACAAGCAGCCGTTCCGCGTCGAAGGCGACAAGGCCTATGGCCTGGGCATTGCCGACGACAAGCAGGGCGTGGCGGTCATCACGCACACGGTCGCGATGCTGCAGGCGCTGAAGTTCAAGGACTACGGCACGCTCACCGTGCTGATCAACGGCGACGAGGAAATCAGCTCGCCGGGTTCGCGCACGCTCATCACGCGGCTGGGCGGCGAGCACGACGCGGTGCTCTCGTTCGAGGGCGCCTCGGTCAAGGAAGACAAGCTCTCGCTGGCCACCGCGGGCATTGCCTCGGTCTCGCTGAACGTCACGGGCAAGGCCTCGCATGCGGGGTCGGCGCCGGAGCTGGGCGTGAATGCGCTCTACGAGCTGTCGCACCAGATCCTGCAGATGCGCGACCTGTCCGACCCCGCCACGGGGCTCAAGATGAACTGGACCATCTCGCGCGCGGGCAGCAACCGCAACGTGATTCCGGCCAGCGCCACCGCGGGCGCCGACGTGCGCGTGCTCAAGGTGAGCGACTACGACCGCATCGAGCAGCAGGTGCAGGAGCGCGTGAAGAAGCAGCTGATTCCCGAGGCCAAGGTCGAGATGAAGTTCGAGCGCCGCCGTCCGCCACTGGAGGCCACCGATGCCTCGCGCGCGCTCGCCAAGCATGCGCAGCAGATCTACAAGGACGAGCTCGGCCGGCCGCTGGGCGCCGACGACAAGGTGGCCGGCGGCGGCACCGATGCCGCCTTTGCCGCGCTCAAGACCAAGGCGCCGGTCGTCGAGCGCTTCGGCCTGCAGGGCTTCGGCGCGCATTCGGCCGATGCCGAGTACGTGCTGGTCGACTCCATCGAGCCGAGGCTCTATCTTGCAACCCGCATGGTGATGGACCTCTCGCGCAGCAAAATCGGCAACTGACGTCGCCATGCGCCTGCGCCACATCGAGGTCTTCAACGCGATCATGCTCACGGGCAGCGTGAGCGCGGCGGCGCGGCTCATCAACATCACGCAGCCGGCGGTGAGCCGCACCTTGCAGCATGCCGAGCTGCAACTGGGCTTTCCGCTGTTCCAGCGCGCCAAGGGCCGGCTCACGCCGACCACCGAGGCGCTCACGCTGTATCCGCACATCGAGCGGCTGTTTGCGCAGCTCGACGAGGTGCAGCGCCTCGCGGCCAACCTGCGCGCGGGCAGCGACACCGGCGAGCTGCGCATCCTCAGCGTGCTGGCGCTGAGCTACGAGGTGCTGCCGCGCGCGCTCAAGGCGTTCCGCGAGAAGCACCCTGGCTATTCGATCACCGTCGAGTCGCTGCACTCGCCGCAGATCATGTCGGCGCTGCTGCTGCAGGAGGCCGACGTGGGCTTCGTCTTCAGCCCCGCGGTGCATCCCTCGCTCACGCAGGAAACGCTCGCCGACACGCGCATGGTGTGCATCGCGCCCAAGGGCATGCTGCCGCGCGCGCTGGTGCGCAACGGCTCGGTGGCGCTGCACGACCTGGTCGACCGGCCGGTGATCGGGCTCGACAGCCGCGACCCGGTGGGCACCAGCCTGAGCCAGGCCTGCCGCCAGGCGGGCGTCGGCTTCCAGCAGGCGGTGGTCACGGTGCAGACCTACCACGCGGCGCTGTCGATGGCGCACCACGGGCTGGGCGTGGCGCTGGTCGATGGATGCACGGCCCGTTCGGCGGACGCCGCCAAGGTCGACGTGCTGGCGCTGGAGCCTCACATTCCGGTGCCGGTGCGCGCCTTGCGTTTCGCGGGGAGGCCCGATTCGGTGGCGGTGCGCGGCATCACGCGCTGCATGCGCGAGGCGATCGAGCAGGCCGTCTGACCCGTGGCGGGGCAACTCAGGAAGCCGCGCTCTCCAGTGCCTGCGCAATCCGCTGCGCCGAGCCGAAGGCCAGCGTGAAGCCCAGCGCGCCGTGGCCCGTGTTGAACAGCATGTTCGCCGGCGCGCTCGGCAGCCGCCCGATGATCGGCAGCCCCTTGGGCGTGGCCGGCCGCATGCCGGTCCACGGATGCAATTCTTCGAGCCGGCTTGCATGCGGGAACACGGCGCGCGTGGCGGCGGCCAGCGTTTCGATGCGCGTGGCCGGAATGCTCGCGTCGTGCCCCACCAGTTCCGCCATGCCCGCCACGCGCAGCCGCGAGCCGATGCGCGCGAACACCACCTTGCGGGCGCTGTCGGTCACGTTCACGCGGGGCGCCGCGCCCGGTGAGGGGTCGACCTCCACCGTGATGCTGTAGCCCTTGAGCGGATACACCGGCAGGTAGGCGCCCAGCGCGCGCCCCAGCCTGTGCGAGGCCGAGCCCAGCGCCATCACGAAGGCCTCGGCCTCGACGTCGCCGGCGCTCGTCTGCACCGCCGCCACCCGTCCGTTGCTGCGTGCGAAGCCGTGCACGTCGGCGCCGAGCAGAAAGCGCACGCCGCGCGCGCTGAGCACCCGCATGAGTTCGGCGCAGACCTTGAGGCAGTCGGCTGCGCACTCGCTGGGCGTATGGACCGCGCCTGCCATCTGGCTGCGGTAGCCCGCGAGCGCGGGCTCGATGGCAGCGCATTCGTCGGGCGAGACGAGGCGCTGCTCGCTGCCCATGGCGCGCTGCAGTTCGAGCTGCGCGCGTGCACCGTCGAGCGAGGCCGCACTGGCGTACAGCACCAGCTTGCCGGTGGCGGAAAAGTCGCAGTCGGGCGCCACGTCGGCCTGCATCGCCTCGAATCCGGTGCGGCTGAGCGCGGCCAGCGCGAGCAATTGCGCGGTGGTGCTGCGGGAGGTTTCCGCATTGCAGGCGGCCAGGAAGGCCAGGCCCCAGCGCCACTGGAGCGGGTCGAGCTGGGGCCGCAGCTTGAGCGGCGACGAGGGCGAGAGCAGCAGCTTGGGCAGCTGCTTCCAGATCGACGGATCGGCCAGCGGCTGCACGTACGAGTAGCTCAGCTGCGCGCCGTTGCCGCCGCTCGCGCCCGCACCGGGGGCTGCGCGGTCGATCACCGTGACTTGGTGGCCCCGGCGTTCGAGCTGCCAGGCGGTGGCCAGGCCCACGATGCCGGCGCCGAGCACACACACATGCATGGAGGCAACTTTCCGGGAGGGAGTGAATAGGGGACAGCATCGACTGTAGGTGCGCGCCGCGCCGGCCGGAAATGCCAAAAGCGCGGTGGCCCATAGCCAAAGCGCATGCCTTGCCGCCCGGCTTTGCCTGACCCATAACCTTTGGGTATGACCTAGGGTTCAATTGGAATTGTCGCGCCGTGTCACTCCTTCTTACACTGGCCGCTCTGTTCAACCAATCTGAAGAAGGCTCGCATGAAACTCTCCGCATTGATGGCCGCCGCTGCCGTGGTGTTGCTTTCCGCCACCGGCGTCCAGGCCGCCGACACGCTGGCCAAGATCGCCGAGACCGGCAAGATCACGCTCGCCTACCGCGAGTCGTCGGTGCCCTTCAGCTACCTGGACGGCCCCAACAAGCCGATCGGGTTCTCGGTCGAACTCTCCAACGCCGTGGTCGAGGCGGTGAAGAAGAAGCTCAACAAGCCCAGCCTGCAGGTGCAGCTGATGCCGGTGACCTCGCAGAACCGCATTCCGCTCATCACCAACGGTACCGTCGACCTGGAGTGCGGTTCCACCACCAACAACAGCGCGCGCGGCAAGGACGTGGCCTTTGCCGTCAACCATTTCTACACGGGCACGCGCCTGCTGGTGAAGAAGTCCTCGAAGATCAAGGACTACGCCGATCTGGCCAAGAAGACGGTGGCCAGCACCACCGGCACCACCAATGCGCTGGTCATGCGCAAGTACAACACCGAGAAGAACCTCGACATGGACATCGTGCTCGGCAAGGACCACGCCGACGCCTTCCTGCTCGTGGAAAGCGACCGCGCCGTGGCTTTTGCCATGGACGACATCCTGCTGTTCGGCCTGATCGCCAATGCCAAGAACCCGGCCGACTACGAGGTGGTGGGCGAGGCGCTGCAGGTCGAGCCCTATGCCTGCATGCTGCCCAAGGACGACCCGGCCTTCAAGAAGCTGGTGGACGACACCTTCATCGGCATGATGAAGAGCGGCGAGTTCGAGAAGCTCTACACCAAGTGGTTCATGTCGCCGATCCCGCCGAAGAACGTGCCGTTGAACCTGCCCATGAGCCAGCAGCTCAAGGACAACATCAAGGCGCCTTCGGACAAGCCGGCGACCTGAGCTCGCTCCCAGGCTGCGCGCACTTCAGAGAAAGATCATGGCTTCGACGAACGTAGTCGGCATTCTGGGCGGCATGGGCCCTGCGGCGGGGGCCGACTTCGTCCGGCTGTTCGTGCAGGCCTGTGCGCAGCAGATGCGCTCGCGCGGGGAACCGGTGCGGGACCAGTCCTTTCCGGAGCACTGGCTGGCGCAGGTGCCGGTGCCCGACCGCACCGATGCGCTGGGCTCGGCCGAGAACGGCGCACACCAGCCGCTCGAGCCGATGCTGCAGGCGCTCGGGCGCCTTGCCGCGCTGGGCAGCCAGGCGGTAGCCATTGCCTGCAACACCGCGCATGCCTGGCATGCCCGGCTGCAGGAACGCTTCCCGCAGGTCGAGCTGCTGCACATGGCGCGCGAGGTGGCGCAGCATCTTGCCGCGCAGGGTGCGGGCAACGTGGCGCTGATGGCCACCGAAGGCACCTACCGCGTGCGGCTCTACGATCAGGCGCTGGCCGACGCGGGGCTCGATTGCCATGTGCCGCTGGCCGAAGAGCGCCGCATCATCACGCGCGGCATCTTCGACGGCGTCAAGGCAGGCAACATGCAGCTCGCCGAAGCGTGCTTTTCGCAAGTGGCGCTGCAACTCGCGCAACGCCACGGGCCGGTCACCATCATCATGGGCTGCACCGAGGTTCCGCTCGGGCTCCAGGGCTCGGCCGCCGTGGCCGGGCTGAGCCTGGTCGACCCGGCGCAGGTGCTGGCCGCCGCGCTGGCGCGCCGCGCCTACCGCGACTAGCAAGCAACCCTGCTGACATACGGGCCGGGCCGGTTTCGCCTACATTGCGGCGTGCGTTTTCGCGCATGCCCCTTTGTCCGACGATTCAACTGGAGCCCCTCCCATGTCCCTTCGCGACGACAGCCGTTCCGATTTCGATTCGCTTCGCCCCGGCGAGAGCACAGAGCAGGGCGCCACGCGCCGCACTGCGCTCAAGGCCGCGATTGGCGTGGGCTATGCGGCCGCGGTCATGCCGGTCATGGCGCAGACCGCGATCAGCACCTCGGCCGAAGGCCTGAAGGCCGGGCCGGTCAAGTACACCGTCAATGGCTTCGAGGTGCCGGCCTATGCGGCCGCGCCGGCCGGCAAGACCGGCCTGCCCGTGATCCTGGTGATCCAGGAAATCTTCGGCGTGCACGAATACATCGCCGACACCTGCCGGCGCTTCGCCCAGCTCGGCTACCTGGCCATTGCGCCCGAACTCTATGCGCGCCAGGGCGATGCGAAGAGCTACACCGACATTCCCAAGCTGCAGGCCGACATCGTGAGCAAGGTGCCCGATGCGCAGGTGCTGGCCGACCTCGACGGCGCGCTGGCGTATGCTGCGGCCAACGGCGGCAATGTCTCCAAGGCCGGCATCACCGGCTTCTGCTGGGGCGGGCGCATCGTGTGGCTCTATGCGGCCACCGGCAAGGTCAAGGCCGGCGTGGCCTGGTACGGCCGGCTGGTCGGCCAGCCGAGCGAACTCACGCCCAGGCACCCGATCGACATCGCGGCCAGTCTGCAGGCGCCCGTGCTCGGGCTCTACGGCGGCAAGGACCAGGGCATCCCCCTTGACACGGTTGATAAGATGAAAGCCGCCCTGGCCACCGGAACCCCGGCTGCCAAGGCTTCGAGCTTCGTCGTGTATCCCGAAGCAGGCCACGCGTTCCATGCCGACTACCGCCCGAGCTACGTGAAGAGCGCGGCCGAAGACGGATGGCAGCGCGCCACGGCCTGGTTCAAAGCCAATGGCGTCGCCTGACGACTGCCTGTAGCCATCCACCGCCGAAGGCCGTCCCTGTGACGGCCTTTCTCTTTTTATGAACGGTATCGGGCATCAATGCCCATCGACATTGCGCAAGCAGCTATGAATTTGATAGTGATCATCGTGGCGACCCTGGTTGCCGGCATCGGAAGCGTGTGGCTGGCCGCACTGCTCTTGCGCGTGGGCGTTCGCAACGGGTCGGGCGGGGTGAATTCGCAGCACCTGCTGAGCCTGGCCGCAGGGGCGCTGCTGGCCACCGCCTTCATGCACCTGTTGCCCGAAGCCTTCGAAAGCCGCATCGAGCCCGCGCTGCTGTTCGGCGTGCTGCTGTTCGGCCTGGTGTTCTTCTTCCTGCTCGACAAGGCCGAGCTCTGGCATCACGGGCACGAGCACCACCACGGCGACCCCGTGCCGGGACCGGTCGGGCACCCGGCAGGCGGCCATGACCACGGACACGGCGATCACGGCCATGCCCATGGCCATGCGCACAGCCACGCCCCCCGCATGGGCGGCGGCTGGGCCGTGCTCACCGGCGACAGCGTGCACTGCTTCGGCGACGGCATCCTGATCGCATCGGCCTTCATTGCGGACATCCGCCTCGGCCTGGTGGCGGCCGTTGCCGTGTTGGCGCACGAGGTTCCGCACCACATCGGCGACCTGGTCGTGCTGCGCCAGAGCTCGGCCAACCAGCGCGCGGCCCTGGTCAAGGTGTCGCTCGCCGGCACGATGACCATGCTCGGCGGCATTGTGGGATGGTGGCTGGTCGACCAGCTGCATGGCTGGCTGCCGTACTTCCTGGTGCTGGCCAGCAGCAGCTTCGTCTATGTGGCGCTGGCCGACCTGATTCCCCAGCTGCAGAAGCGGCTGCCTGCGCGGCAGACTGCGGCGCAGATCGTGTGGCTGGTGGTGGGCATTGCGCTGGTCTCGCTGGTGAGCCGGCTGGCGCACGGCGAGCACGGCCATGGCGACCAGGGCCACGACGAGGGCCATGGGGAGCACGGCCACGTCCACAAGGACTGAGGGCAAGGCCGGCGGGGCGGGCGGCGCGGGGCGAGAAACTTTCCGACACCGACACTGCGCTTCAGGTGAACCGGAATGGCCGAAACAGGCGCACTATAGGGGGTCGTTCAGTATTCAGCCTGAGGAGCCGATCATGATCAACGTCGACGCCACCGCGCGTCCTGCCTCGTCGTCCGACGAAGACGACGACAACACGCCAGCCGACGATTTCGAGGAAACCGACAGCGAAATCTCCGACGACCTGTCGGAGGAAACGGGCATCGATCTCACGGATGCGAGCGAACTCGACGCCGACAACGTCCCTGCCGACGAAGAGTTCGACCGCGTGGTGAACGCCCCCGACTGATCCTCGTCAGGCCGCTTCTTCGCGCCTTGTGATCACCTGTCCGTTGCGCGCGCCGTTGTGCGCGCCGTGCTGCCAGGTGACGGCGCCGTTCACGATCACCGCATCGATGCCTTCGGCCGGCAGGGTCGGCGCCGCGTAGCTGGCCGTGTCGCGCACCGTCGCGGCGTTGAAGATCACCACGTCGGCATGGTGGCCCGGCTTCAGCGCCCCGCGCTCGTGCAGCCCGAAGTTGCGCGCGGTGAGCCCGGTCATCTTCCACACCGCCGTCTCCAGCGGAAACAGGCCGACGTCGCGGCTGTAGTGGCCGAGCACGCGCGGGAAGGTGCCCCACAACCGAGGATGCGGCTTCTCGCCGAGCGGAATGCCGTCGGAGCCGATCATGGTGTCTTCGAAGGCGAGGATGCGCTGCACGTCGTCCTCGTCCATCATGAAATAGATCGCGCTGCCGGGCGAAAGCCGCTTCGCCGCCTCTTCACCCGGCACACCCCATTCGGCCGCGATGTCCTTCAGGTCGCGCCCCGCGCACTCGGGGTGCGGCACGCTCGACGCGATCAGCACCCGGCCGTCCATCATGCCGCGGTCGGTGCGGATCATGGTGGAGCCCGCCGTGTACGGGTAGCAGTCGAGCCCGATGCACTGGTGCTGCATCGCCTCCTTGATGAAGGGCAGCGTCACCTTGCTCTTGCCGAAGTTCTGCGCGTTCTGCACCTTGTGGTGCGACACCACCACCGGGATGCCGAGGGCGCGGCCGATGTGGAAGGTTTCCTCCAGCGACTCCATCACGCGGTCCGCCTCGTCGCGCATGTGCGTCACGTAGAGCGCCTTGCGCGCGCTGAGCGGGCGGGCGACCTCGATGATCTCCTCGGTCGTGGCCTTCACGGCCGGCGGATAGAAGGTGCCGGTCGAAAGGCCGATGGCGCCGGCCTGCATCGCCTCTTCGACCAGCGCCTGCATCGCGGCAATCTCGGTGTCGTTGGCGGGGCGGTCGAGGTCGGACATGACCACGGCGCGCAAGGTCGAATGCCCCACCATCGCCGCCACGTTCACTGACGAAGGCGTGGCGCGCAGCGCATCGAGGTACGCCGCGAAGCTCGTGAAGCGGCCCGCGGCCGGCGACTCGAGCAGGCTCAGCGGCATCGGCAGCTCCATGTCTTCGCGCAGCGGCGCGGCGCTGATGCCGCAGTTGCCCGCGATCACCGTGGTCACGCCCTGCGACACCTTGAACGGCATCTGCGCCTGCGAAAGAACGGCCTGGTCGTCGTGCGTGTGCGAGTCGATGAAGCCCGGCGCGACGATGCGGCCGGTGGCGTCCAGCGTCCGGTCGGCGGTGTGGCCTGCGAGATTGCCGATGGCGGCGATGCGGCCGTTCATGATGCCCACGTCGGCATCGAAGCGCGGCGCCTTGGTGCCGTCGATCACGGTGCCGCCGCGGATCAGCAGGTCGTAGTGGTTTTTGAGTGTGCTCATGTGAGGCCTTTCATGTCTTCAAGAACGTTTGTTCGGGGCGTGTGCACAGGCCACCGGGTACTCCCCTCCGCGAATGTCCCCCCGGCCTGCGGCCTCCTCCTTGATTTCGCTGCGGGGAGCACCCGATGCCCCGTGCACTTGGCACGCGGTTGGTGTGCGGCCGATCAATGACCTCTCCGCACAACGATCACGCCCCGAACACGCAACGCGATGAACAAGAAAAGTCATCTCAGCGAAAGTGGCAAGCCACCCAATGCCCGCCGTTGGAAGACGAGGGCCGTTCCGTCAGTTCGGGCACCTGTTCCTTGCACACCGCCTGCGCCATCGGGCAGCGCGTGTGGAAGCGGCAGCCCGACGGCGGATTGGCGGGGCTTGGCGGATCGCCCTGCAGCAGCATGCGGCGCGCCGGTGTGCGCGGGTTCGGCACGGGCACGGCCGAGAGAAGGATCTCCGTGTAGGGATGACGCGGCGCGGAAAACAGCGTGTCGCGGTCGGCGATCTCGACGATGTGGCCGAGGTACATCACGGCCACGCGGTGACTGATGTGGCGCACCACCGCGAGATCGTGCGCGACAAACAGGTAGGCAATGCCGAACTCGGCCTGCAGGTCCATCAGCAGGTTCACCACCTGCGCCTGCACCGACACGTCGAGCGCGGACACCGGCTCGTCGCAGACGATCAGCTTGGGGTTGAGCGCCAGCGCGCGCGCAATGCCCAGCCGCTGCCGCTGGCCGCCCGAGAACTCGTGCGGAAACTTGCTTGCCGCCTCGGGCCGCAGGCCGACGCGCGAGAACAGCCACTGCACGCGCTCGCGCCGCTCGGCGGCCGTGCCCGTGCCGAAACTGCTGAAGTTGCGCATGGGCTCGGCCACGATGTCGCCGGCCGTGAGGCGCGGATTGAGCGAGGCATACGGGTCCTGGAAGATGATCTGCAGCTGGCGCCGGCGCAGCCGCATCTCGTTGGCGGAGAGCGTCAGCAATTCTTCGCCTTCGAGCTGTACCGAGCCAGAGGTCGGTTCGACCAGCCGCATCACCGATTTGGCGGTGGTCGTCTTGCCGCAGCCCGATTCGCCGACCAGCGACAGCGTTTCGCCGCGCGCCACCGAGAACGAGACGCCGTCGACCGCCTGGATCGCGGGCCTGGCCGGCCGTAGCCAGCGCTTGGGCGAGATGTAGTGCTTGCGCAGGTTGCGCACCTGGAGCAGCGGGGCTGCGGTTGTCGTGGTCATGCGCTCACCTCGGGGGCCTCTGCCCATTGTTCTTCGACGGCGAAGCAGGCCACCACGTGGTCGCCACCCTGCAGCGTGAGCTGCGGCGTCTCGGCGCGGCAGCGTTCGCGCGCCTGGCTGCAGCGCGCCGCAAAGGCGCAGCCGCGGCCCAGCTCGTGCGCGGCCGGCACCAGCCCCGGAATCTCCGTGAGCCGCGCGCTCGTGGTGTTCATCGCGGGCATCGAGGCCATCAGCGCGCGCGTGTACGGATGCAGCGGTCGGTCGAACAGGTCGACCACATCGGCTTCCTCCACCTTGCGGCCCGCATACATCACGACCACGCGGTCGCAGCTCTCGGCCACCACGCCGAGGTCGTGCGTGATCATCACCACGCCCATGCCCAGCTCCTTCTGCAGCCGCTTGATGAGGTCGAGGATCTGCGCCTGGATCGTCACGTCGAGCGCGGTGGTGGGCTCGTCGGCGATCAGTACCTCGGGGTTGCAGGCCAGGGCCAGCGCGATCATCACGCGCTGGCGCATGCCGCCCGAGAGCTGGTGCGGATACTCGTTCACGCGCCGCTCGGGCTCGGGGATCTGCACCACGCGCAGCATCTCGACCGCACGCTGCAGCGCGTCGGCGCGGCTCGCCTTCTGGTGCAGCTGCACCGTCTCCGCGATCTGCCGGCCCACGGTGAGCACCGGGTTCAGCGAGGTCATCGGCTCCTGAAAGATCATCGAGATGCGGTTGCCGCGGATCTGCCGCATCTCGCGCTCGCTGAGCTGCATCAGGTCGGTGCCGCGCAGGCGCACCGCGCCCATGTGGCGCCCGGGCGGCGTGGGCACCAGCCGCAGGATGGAAAGTGCGGTCACGCTCTTGCCGCAGCCCGATTCGCCGACCACGCCGAGCGTGCGGCCGGCGCGCACGGTGTACGAAACGCCGTCGACCGAGCGCACCACGCCAGCCAGCGTATGGAAATACGTGCGCAGGTTGTCGACCTCGAGCAGCGGCTCGCCGGGGGCGAGGGCGATGTGGGACATGGGTGCCATGGACGGCCTCACAGCTGCCGTGCCAGGCGCGGGTCCAGCGCATCGCGCAGGCCGTCGCCGAGCAGGTTGATTGCCAGCACCGTGGCTGCCAGCAGCAGGCCCGGGTACAGGATGATGTGGAACGCCACCGCCACGAAGTTGCGGCCCTCGGCCATCATGTTGCCCCAGCTCGGCGTCTGTGCGGGCACGCCCACGCCGAGGAAGGACAGTGCTGCTTCGGTCAGCACCGCGGCGGCGGCCACGAAGGTCGACTGCACGATCAAAGGTGCCACCATGTTGGGCAGCACGTGGCGCAGCAGGATCACCGGCAGCCGCGTGCCGACCGCATGCGCCGCCTCGACATACAGCTGCTCGCGCAAGGTGAGCGCGAGCGAGCGCACCAGCCGGACCACGCGCGGAATCTCGGGCACCGTGATGGCGACGATCACCGTCGTGAGGCTGGCGCGCGTCACCGCCATGAGCGCGATGGCGAGCAGGATGCCGGGAATGGCCATGAGCCCGTCCATCACCCGCATCACCGGCCCGTCGGCCCAGCGCACGAAGCCGGCGACGAGGCCGATCAGCACGCCGAAGAAGGTGGCGAGCAGTGCAACCGAGGCGCCCACGATCATCGACACCTGCCCGCCCCACACGGCGCGGCTGAACACGTCGCGGCCGAGTGCGTCGGTGCCGAACAGGTGCTCGGCCGAGGGCGGCTGCATGCGCGCGAGCGGGTCGATGTCCTGCGGATCGAAGGTGGCGATCCAGGGCGCGGCAATGGAGACCGCAGCCACCGCAACCAGCAGCAGCCCGCCGACGATCAGCGTCGGATGCTTGCGCACCCAGCGCCAGCGCGGCGGCACGAAGGGCGCCTCCTCGGCCATGGCTGCGGGCGAAGCGGTGGCAACGGGCGGTGGAAGTTCACTCATCGGAAGTACGGTGGACATGGGGTCATCTAGTACTGGATGCGCGGATCGAACAAGCGGTAGCTCAAATCGATCAGCAGGTTGATCAGCACGTACACGCCGGCCGACAGCAGCAGCACGCTCTGGATCACCGGATAGTCGTGGCGCTGCACCGAATCGATCACGAGGCGGCCCACGCCCGGAATGGCGAACACCGTCTCCGTCACCACCACGCCGCCGATCAAGAGCGCGATGCCCACGCCCACCGTGGTGGCGATGGGAATGGCCGCGTTGCGCAGCGCATGGCCCAGCACCGGCAGCACGCCCAGGCCCTTGGCACGCGCGGTGCGGATGTAGTCTTCATGCAGCACCTCGAGCACCGTGGCGCGCGTCATGCGGGTGACGAGCGCGATGTACACCAGCGCGAGGTTCACGCACGGCAGCACCAGGCCGTGCAGCCAGTCGCCGGGGCCGTCCGAGAAATGCACATAGCCCTGCACCGGAAACCACGGCAGCTGGATCGCAAAAGCGTAGATCAGCAGGTAGCCCACCAGGAACACCGGCACCGAGAACGCGAGCACCGCGAACAGCATCACGAGCCGGTCGATCCAGCTGCCCGCACGGTAGGCCGCGAGCGTGCCCAGCGGCACCGCCAGCACCAGCGTGAGCGCCATGGTCAGCACCGCGATCGACACCGTGGGCTCCAGCCGCTGCGCGAGCAGTTGCGCCACCGGCACCTGCGTGAAGATCGAGGTGCCGAGATCGCCCGTGAAGAGCTTGCCGAGCCAGATCGCGAACTGCTGCCACAGGGGCAGGTTCAGGCCCAGCGCGGCGCGCAGCTTCTCGATGTCTTCGACCGAGGCCAGGTCGCCCGCGATCAGCGCCGCGGGGTCGCCCGGCGACAGGTGGATCAGCAGGAACACCACCACCGCCACCACTGCCATCACGGGCAGCGTCGAGAGAAATCGCCTGAGGATGTAGCCCATGGTGCAGCCGTGCGACGCCGGTTACTTGTCGAGCATCCAGACCGTCGGCATGCCGGCCCAGAGCTTGTCCGTGCCCTTGAGGCTGGCTCGGGCGGCAAATGCGGCCGAGTACTGGCCTGCATTGATGTACGGCACCGCTTCGTAGGCGCGGGCCTGGAAGGCGTCGAGGATTTCGCGGCGCTTGGCCGGCACGGTTTCCTTCAGCCAGGCATTGCGCAGCTCGTCGAGCGGCTTGTCGCAGGGCCAGCCGGGCAGGGTGTTGCCGCAGGCCGCGCTCAGGTAGGCATTGGTGATGGGGGAGTTGACGTCGAACTCGCCCGCCACGGTGACGTACATGTTCCAGCCGCCGGCCTCCGGCGCGTCGCGCTTGGCGCGGCGCGCGCCGATGGAGGCCCAGTCCATGGTCTGCGCATCGACGTTCATGCCGATGCTGCGCATGGTCTGCGCGGCCATCAGCGCCTCGGCATTGAGGTAGGTGACGTCGCTCGGCACCAGGATGGTGACCTTCTCGCCCTTGTAGCCGGCGTCCGCGAGCATCTTCTTGGCCTTGGCCACGTCGGCCTTGCGATAGGGCTCGGCGCCCGCGGCGGTGTCGTTGGGGCTGCCGCAGATGAAGTAGGTCTGGCAGTAGGCCATGCGCATGTCCAGCGGATAGCCCATGGCCGCGACGATGCGTTCCTGGCTCACGGCCTGCAGCAGCGCCTGGCGCACCTTCGGGTTGTTGAAGGGAGGCAGCAGGTGGTTCATCACCAGGAAGCCCTGGTAGGTGCCTCCGGAGCCGATCTTCACGCCGGGGTCGGTGCGCAGCGGCGCGATGTAGTCGGGCGGCACCTGCTCCACCAGGTCGACCTCGCCGCGCTTGAGCGCCGCGATGGCGCTGTTGGCGTCGGGCAGGTAGAGCCATTCCACGCGGTCGAAGGTGGTCTTCTTGCTGCCGGCCAGGCCGCTCGGCGGTTCGCTGCGCGCCACGTAGTTGGGATTGCGCACGAACACGGTCTTGTTGCCCGGCACCCATTCGTCGCGCTTGAAGATGAAGGGGCCGGAGCCGATCACCTCGGGCAGCGGCGCCGTGGCGGGCATCTTCGCGAGCCGCTCGGGCAGGATCACCGGCGGAAAGCTCGAGGGCTTGGCGAGGCCCTCGAGCACCAGGCCGAAGGGCTCGGCGAGCGTGAGCGTGAAGGTGCGCGCATCCACCGCCTTCCACTCGGCGCCGCCCGCCACCATGGCGCGGCCGATGCTGTCGCGCGCGGCCCAGCGCTGCAGCGAGGCAATGGCATCGGCCGAGGTCACGGCGGCGCCGTCGGAGAACTTCAGGCCCGGGCGCAGCGTGAAACTCCACTGCTTGCCGTCCTTGGAGGAGGTGTACTTCTCGGCCATCTGCGGCTGCGGCTTGCCGTTCGCATCCTGCGCGAACAGCGTGTCGTAGACCATGTAGCCGAAGTTGCGCGAGATGTAGGCGGTGGTGAAGGTCGGGTCGAGGATCTTCAGGTCGGCATGCGCCACCACCTTCAGCGTCTTGGGCGGCGTCTGGGCGAGCGCCGGCTGGCACGCGGCCGAAAGCGCCAGGGTGGCAAGGGCTGCAAGCGTTCGTCGTTTCATCGTCGGTACTCCGGTAGAGGCGAAAGAAAAGGTCAGGCGGCGACGCCGATCGGCCACTTGGGCAGGCGCGCCTTGCGGTAGGGCAGGGTGTTCAGGTCGAGCGTCACGGCGCCCGGCGCGCCGGCGTAGATCACGTGCTTCGCAACCTTCGAGTAGGAAGCGTAGAAGTGCTGCGACGACTTCACCACGACGATCTTCTTCGCGGCGAGGTCGCATCCGAGTTGGGTGAACAGGTCAGTGCCCATGGCCTGGTTGCGCAGCGTGATCAGTACGATCTCGATGCCGTTGGCCTCGACGAGCGCGCTGTCGCCCATGAGCGTGGGCGTGCCCGCGAGCCCCGTCATCACCAGGTCGTGCTGCAGCGCCTTCACGGTGCAGTCGAGGTCAATCGGGTCGCCCGAGAGCGGGCTGATCTTGCCGCCGATGCGCATTGCGAGCTTGGCGCCCACGCCCGCATCGAAGGCGATGCGCACCGCGATCGGGTCCCACATCGGCCCGATGGCCGCGTTCGTGATGCCGCGCTCGACCATGCGGCGCAGGATGAAGGTGGAGTCGCTGGCCGCGCCGCCGCCGGGGTTGTCGGCGCCGTCGGACAGCACCACCGGGCCGCCGTCGAAGGCCAATGCCTGGTCGAGCGAGGCGTCGACGCTGGGGTAGTCGATGGCGAGCCCATCGCGCATGGCGATGACTTCATCGGCAAGCTGGCGGGCCAGCGCATCGGCCTTGGCCTGGTCGCCGTCGGTGTAGACCAGCACCTTGGTGCCCATCTCGGGCACGTCGCCCCACGAGAAGCCGTGCGTGAGCGAGATCGACAGCACGCCGTCCTTGCCCTCGAGCGACTGCATGCGTTCGACGAAGCCGCGCGCCGGTTCGCGCGAGGTGTGCACGGTGACGATCATGTCGCAGTCGACCACCGCAGCCACCGGCTTCACCTTGCCTTCGGCCATTGCGGTGCAGATGTCCACCAGCTCCAGGCCGCGTTCGAGCACGTCGGTGTGCGGATATTCCTTGAACGAGATCATCAGGTCGGCGTTGGCGACCATCTGGGGCGTGAGGTGGTTGTGCGGATCGAGCTCGGCGCCGATGACCACGTCGGGTCCGACGATCTGCCGCACGCGCGCGAGCAGGTCGCCCTCGCAGTCGTCGTAGCCATCGGCCACCATGGCGCCGTGCAGCCCGAGCAGCACCATGTCGACCGGCAGCACCGCACGCAGGTCGGCCAGCAGTTCGTCGCGCAGCGTTTCGTAGGCTTGGCGCGTGGTGGTGCCGCTGGGCTGCGCGCCGGCCACCATGCCCTCGAACAGCTCCCAGCCGCGGTCGGCGCCGCGCATGCGCGCGGCCCACAGCGGGCCCGAGAACAGCGTCATCGCGTCCGGGTGCTGGCCGGCCGGGAAGTAGCCGCGGTCCCTGAAGGAGGCGAGGCCGGTCGGCATCGGGCCGAAGGTGTTGGTTTCGGTGGCGAGGGAAGCACTGAAGACACGCATGGTTGAGCTCTCGATGGTTTCGATCAGTCCGCGGCAGCCGCTGCACGAAGTCGCTGCGGTCCGAGCATCTCGGCCGTGAGGCCGAAGCCCGCGATGCGTTCGGGCAGCGGCAGCCCGCGTGCCAGTGCGGCGCAGGCCTCGCCCATGGCCGCGGAGGTCTGGATGCCGTAGCCGCCCTGCGCCGCAACCCAGAAGAAGCCCGGTGTGTCCGGATCGAAGCCGCCCACCAGGTCGCCGTCGGCCACGAAGGAGCGCAGGCCGGCCCAGGTGCGGGTAGGCCGGCGGATGGTGAGCGTGGTCGCTTCCTCGATGCGGTGGATCGCGAAGGCGATGTCCAGCTCCTCGGGCTGCACGTCCTGCGGCTCGACCAGGTCGGCGTTGGCTGGCGAGCCGAGCAGCATGCCGGCATCGGGCTTGATGTACCAGCCTTCGTCGGCGCCGAACACCATGGGCCAGTGCGCGACGCTGCTGCCCTCGGGCGGCGCGAAGATGAAGGCCGAGCGCCGGCGCGGCTCGATGCCGATGGGCTGCACACCAGCCATCTGCGCGATGGTGTCGACCCACGCCCCTGCGGCGTTGAGCACCACCGGCGCTTCGTAGACGCCGCCACCGGCCGTCACGCGCCAGTGGTCGCCGATGCGTTCGATGGCCGTCACGCCGGCATCGCACACCAGCTTGCCGCCGGCCCGCCGCATGCCGCGCAGGTAGCCCTGGTGGATGGCATGCACGTCCATGTCGGCGGCATCGGGCTCGTGGACGGCGCCGGCCACCTGGTCGGGCCGCAGGGCGGGCACCATTGCGAGCGCCTCTTCGGCGTTGAGGCGCTTGGCGCCGGTGTTCATGGCGCGCAGCACGTCCCAGTGGGCTTCGAGCTCCGGCAGATGCTCCTTGCTCGCGACCATCATCGCGCCGCGCGGCGTGAGCAGCGGGTGCTCGGAAAAGCCTTCGGGCGGATGCTCGAGAAAGGTGCGGCTCGCCATGGTGAGGGCGCGCACCTGCGCCGTGCCATAGCTTTCCATGAAGAGCGCGGCCGACCGTCCGGTGGAGTGGTAGCCCGGCTGGGCTTCGCGTTCGAGCAGGATCACGCGGGCATGCGGCGCGAGCCAATGGGCCACCGAAGCCCCGGCAATGCCGCCGCCAATCACAAGGTAGTCGGCCACCGCGGGCGCTGGAGAATTGGAAGTCATCGGTGAAAAGTGTAGGTAGAAATTTGCGGATACGCAAATTAAATAGAGAGCACCAAGGGGAAACCATGGTGCACCGCATCGGTGAAATTTGCGTCAACGCAATTTGCGTATACGCAACTTCCGGGCCTGCGTCACGCGGGTCATCATGGATGGCGCGGCACCGGGCTGGCAGAATTGCGCTGCACTACAAGAGAAAGCCAAGCGTGAATCCACACACAGGGACCAAGCCGGGGACAAGGCCGAAGGACGAGGCACCCACGCTGGACCGCACCACTTTCGGTCATCGCCTGCGGGCCGCGCGCAAGCGTTTCGGTTGGACGCTGGCGCAGCTGGCCGAGCGCTCGGGCGTGTCGATCACCACCATTTCGCGCGCCGAGCGCGGGCAGCTGGCGCTGGGCTACGAGAACTTCACCGCGCTCGGCCACGCGCTGGAAATGGACATGAACGCCATGTTCGCGGGCGCCGGCGTCAAGCCCGCGCAGCTCGACGGGCCGGTCGTCACGCGCGCGGGGAAGGGCGTCGTGTACCGCGGCCTGTCGATCGCCTACGAGTTCCTCGGCACCACGGCGGCCGGCAAGCAGATGAGCCCCATCGTGGGCACCGTGCATGCGCGCCGCATCCATGGCCCGGAAGACTTCGTTCGGCACACCGGCGAGGAATTCGCCTATGTGCTGTCGGGCGAGATCGAGGTGCACTTCGACAACGGCGAAGTGGTGCACCTTGCGCGCGGCGACTCGCTGTATTTCGACAGCCGCATCGGCCATGCCTACGTGAGCGTGAGCCGGCAGCTCGCGAAGATCGTGGGCATGACCACGGCGGAGAGCGGGCACATGAGGTCGGCGCGCGAGGCGCCTGCATCCGGGCCGGTGGGGAAGGCGCCATCCAGACTCAGGCCCGGATCCAAGCCCGCAGCCGCCACGAAGAAAGCCACGCGAGGTCGCGGAGCCTGACGCTTCGCCGCGCTGTCCTGCTGTCGCCGATTTGCGCGCGAATGCTGGCGAGGGTCGCTATGCTGGCGCCCGCCATCTGAAGATCCTGGCCGATGCAGGATGGCGCGACTACGACACGCTCACGGTGCTCATGAATCCCGACGAAGAGGTGGGCTCGGTCGGCTCCGGCGAGCTCATCGCGGCCATGGCCGATCAGCACGACACGGTCCTGTCGTTCGAGCCAACCGCCGCCAAGTCGGTGGCCAAGGGCGAATCGCTGCTGCTGGGCGCGGCAGGCATCGCGCAGGCCACGCTCGAAGTGAAGGGCCGGGCATCGCATGCGGATGCAGCACCCGAGTTGGGTCGCAACGCCCTGTACGAGCTGTCATACCATTTGCTGCAGACCGGGGATGTCGCGAAGGACATCCCCGGTGTCGCGCTCAACTGGACCGTGGCGCGCGCGACCGGCCCGATCAACCAGATCACCGAAAAGGCCCGGGCACTCGGCGACATCCGCATCACGCAGCCCGGCGCCGAGAAGAAGCTGGAGGCCTGCGTTGCAGGCGAAGATCGCGAGCGGCAAGCTGGTGCCCGATACCGAGACCACGGTCAAGGTCGAAGTGGGCCGCCCGGCCTTCGTGGCAGGCGAGAAGGGCCGCGCACTGGCCGAGAAGGCCCAGGCCATCTACAAGGAAATCGACCGCGAACTCGCTCTCACGCCAATGACCGGCGGCGGCACCGACGCGGGCTATGCGGGTCGTTCGGGCAAGGCCACCGTGGTCGAGAGCTTCGGCCTTGCTGGCTTCGGCTATCACGCACGCGACGAATACATCGAGGTCGACTCGATCGTGCCGCGCCTCTATCTCGTCACTCGGCTGCTGACGGAAATCGGCAAGCAGTAACGGGCGTCGCGGCGGCCGCCCTCAGGGCTGCTCCTTGGGCGGTTCGCCGGGGCGGCCGGGCGGGCGGCGATGGGCGGCAGCGGCAGCGGCCGCCGCGTGCTGCTGGGCCTGTTGCTGCTGCTGGCGGATTTGCTGTGCCTGCTGCGCCTGTTGCTGTTGGCGTTGCTGCTGTTGTTGCATCGCCTGCTGCCGTTGTTGTTGTTGCTGTTGCTGTTGCTGGCGCGCTGCTTGCGCCTGTTGCTGCTGTCGCTGCAATTGCTCTTGATGCTGCTGTTGTCGGGCCTGTTGCTGCGCCTGCTGCCGTTGCACCTGTTGCTGTTGAGCCTGCTGCTGCTGGAGCACGCGGGCCTGTTGCTGGGCTTGCTGTTGCTGTTGCATTTGCTGGCGCCGTGATTGCTCCTGCTGTGCCGATGGCCTCTGTTGCTGGGGGGGCTGCGCTGCGTGCTGCTGCTGTTGTTGTTGTTGAACCTGCCGGCTGGCCGCACGTGCCTGTTGCTGCTGTAGCTGGGCCTGCTGTCGCCGCGCTTGGTCCTGCTGCTGTTGTTGAAGCAGGGCCTGCGGCGGCGGCTGGTGGGTGCCAGGCGCCTGTTGCTGTGCCTGTTGCCGCGCCTGTCGTTGTGCCTGTTGCGCTTGTTGGCGCTGCAACCGGTCCTGCTGCTGTTGCTGAAGGCGCGCCTGCCGCTCCTGCTGTTCTTGCTGGCGCTGGCGTGCCTGCAGTTGCTGGGCCTGTTGCCCGGCTTGTTGCTGCTCCTGCTGCTGGCGCATGAGGGCCTGCTGCTGCCGTGCTTGCTGCTCTCGCTGCTGCTGCTGCTGCTGTTGCTGTTGCTGTTGCTGTTGCTGTTGCTGCACCAGCTGGGCGTTCTGTTGCTGAGCCAAGGCTGGGCCGCCCGCGACATTGGGGGCGGGAGCGCCAGGCGGCATGCCGCGCGGCGCGTTGTTGTTGTAGACGTTGCGCACGTTGTTGACCACCGTCGTCGAGCGCGAGATGTAGGTGCTGTTGTTGTAGACCACCGCGGGCCGGGTGTAGGCCGGCTGCACCGCGCGGTCGCGGTCCCGGTAGCGCGGGGCACCCCAGTTCATGTCCCATGAACGCCAGCCCCAGTCGTGGCGCTCCAGCGCGGCGCCCACGACCACGCCGAGCCCGAAGGTGAATGCGCCGGCCGCCGCCATCTGGCCGCGGCTGTAGCCGGGCGCGGCCTCGACGGGCGGGGCATACGCATAGCCGGGGTACACGGGCACGGGCTCGCCGTAGATCCGCTGCGGGTCGTAGCTGGGCACGTACACCACGTCGGGCTGCGCGGGCTCGATGGTGATGAACTGCGGCGGCGCCTCGACCACGGCGGGGCCAGCATAGACGGGTTGCACGTCCGGCGCCGGCGCGTAGTTCTGCGGTGTCGCGGCGCTGGCAATGCGCAGCTTGTCGTTGTTCTTGAGCCGCCCCGCCGCCGATGCGCGCTGGCGCATGACCTGGATGGCGTTCATCACGTCGGCCGGATCGTTGTAGTAGGCCTGGCCGAGTGCCTCGGTCCACGCGATGTTGCCGGCCATCTGGTCCAGCACCGGGCGGAATGCGGTGAGCGACTTCACACTCGGGTCCCAGGGCTGCTGGTTGGCCGCATCGGCGAGCGGGCCGCCCTTGAGCGCTGCGTTCTGAGCGAGCCAGCCGTGCGCCGCGGTGATCTGGTCGGGATAGGTGGAACCGGCCAGCACCTGCGCCACCAGCTTGTCGGGATACAGCGCAATGGGGGCGACGAGTTGATAGAGCTGCTCGGCCGAGGGTGGCGTGTAGGCCGCCGGCGCTGGGGCGGCCGGCGCGGGCGCAGGTGCGGTGGCCGCTGGAGGCGCGGGCGCCGGGGTCGAAGGCGTGTCGGTCTTGTTGCAGCCGGCGATGGCGAGCGCGCCGATGCACAGCGAGATCGTCAGGAGCCGCGCGACCGGTGTGCGGCGGAATGATGTTGTCATCTGGAGTTCCTGTGGGCGTAGACGTCACGCCCTCGAAACTCTTCAACGGCGCGCCACCTGTGGCGACGACGCCAGCGTGCATCGCCGATGCAACGGTCTGTGTCGGCGTTGCGCCGCCTGTGCTGTCGGCGCAGAACCACAAGCGCCGCAGGCGCTCTATTTGGCGCCGCCCGTGTATTTGGTGACGCTCGTCGCGTTCACGTGGTAGCCGCTCACGCCCATCATCGAATCGTTGCGCAGGGTCTGCAGCTTGCCGGTGACCCACACGGTGTCCATGGCGCGGAACTTGGCGCCCTTGGGCGTCACCACGTGCAGGATCTGGTTGGCCGGCGGCGGCGGGGTGTGGATGCAGGCGCCGAAGTAGGGCACGAGCAGGAACTCGGTCACTTCGCCCTTCGCTTCTTCGAGCGGCACGATGAAGCCCGGGATCTTGATGTCCGCGCCGTTCATGGCCGGGTTGGTCGGCGCGTTGTTCGACACTTCCTGCATCTTCATGAGCAGCTCGTTGGCACGCGGGTCGCCGTCGTTGAGCGCGCTCAGGTCCATGCCCTTGAATTCCTTGGCCGGATCCCAGTCCTTGGGCACGAGTTCTTCCCAGGTGATCTGGCGCGGCTGGCCCGGCGGGGCCTTGGCTGTTGCGGCAGGCGGTGCGGCCTTGCCGCCGAGCGGGTTCGATGCGGTGGTGTCCTTGGGCGCCGGGTCGGCGGCCCACGCAACCAGCGAAAGCATCGATGTTCCAAGTGCCAGCGCCACAGTTCCAGAAACACCGCGGAACCGGCTTTGCCGGGCCGCTGGTGTTGCCCCCTGCAAGGGGGTTGGCGTAGCGACACGAAGTGCGCGAAGACTGGGGGTGTACATATCTAAATCCTCGGGGAGAGGCCGTCGGCCAACGAAAGCCAGTAGGCACGGATGCCCGGCAGCAGGCTCGCCAGCCAGCCCGCGGCCAGCAGGCTCGCCATCAGCAGCCATTCATTCAGTGTAGGTTCCGAAAGGCTCAATGTCAGCCCGAACTGCGACTGCAGCCATGGCGCGAGCAGGGCGATGCCAAGCACCGCCATCACCACGCCGAAGGCCACGCCCAGCACGGTGACCATGGCGCCCTCGAGCGCGAGCAGCGCCAGCACGTGGCGCAGGCCGGCGCCCACGGCGCGCAGCACGGCCAGCTCGCGCCGCCTTTCGTTCAGCCCGGCCATCACCACCGAGACCAGGCCCGCAAGGCTCACCAGCGCCACCAGCGCCGACATCAGCAGCAGCGCGTTCTCGCCGATGCCGATCACGCTCCACAGCTCGTCGAGCGCCACGCCGGGCAGGATGGCCATCAGCGGTTCGCCGGTGTAGGTGGAAATCCAGCGCTGCACGCCGAACACGGCGGAGCGGTTCTTCAGGCCCACGAGCGCGGCCGTCACGTTCTTGGGCGTGAGGTCGAACTTGCGCACCTGCTCGGCCGGAATCTTCACGCCCGGCATCGGCGCGCCGCCCGCCCATTCGAGGTGGATGGCTTCCATCGCCTCGAGGCCGATGTGCACCGTGCGGTCGACCGGCGTGCCGGTGCGCGCGAGCACGCCCACCACGGTGAAGGGCTTGTCGGCATGCTCGGCCGCATTGAGTTCGCCGCTGCCGTGCGCGAGCGTGATCTTCTGGCCGACGTGGTAGCCGAGCTTGTCGGCCACCTCGGCGCCCACCACCGCATCGAACAGCGCGCTGAAGGGCTTGCCTTCGCGCAGCGCGAGCGACTGGCGGTTGCCGTAGCGAAAGCGCGTGAAGTACTCGGGCGAGGTGGCCAGCACCGCGAAGCCGCGGTGCGAATCGCCCAGCGAGAGCGGCACCACCCAGTCGACGCCGGGGTGCGCGGCCAGCGCCTGCACGCTCTTCCACGAGATGTTGTTGGTGGCCGCGCCGATGCGGAACACCGAGTACAGCAGCAGCTGCGTGGAGCCGGTGCGCGCGCCGACGATCAGGTCGGTGCCCGAGACGGACGATGCGAAGTTCTCGCGCAGTTCGGTGCGGATGCGCTCGACGCCGAGCAAGAGGAAGGTCGACAGCGCGATCGAGAACACCGTGAGCGCCAGCGTGAAGCGCCGGTTCCAGGCGCTGCGCCAGGCGATGGAAAAAAGCGCCTTCATCTCAGCTGTCCGCCGCCATGGCCGCCGGCGCCGCGCGGTTGATCTCGGGCAGCAGCACATGCCGCGCAAAACGCTGCGCAATGCGCTGGTCGTGGCTCACGAACACGAGCGCGCTGTTGTTCACGGCGCAGGCCGTCAGCAGCACGTCGAGAAACGCTTCGCGCCGGTCTTCGTCGAGTGCGGAGGTGGGTTCGTCGGCAATCACCACTTCGGGCTGGCCGATGAGCGCGCGCGCAGCGGCCACGCGCTGCTGCTGGCCCACGGAGAGCTGCATCGCCTGGCGCTTCCACAGGCTGCGGTCGAGCCCCATCTGCTCGAGCAGGTGCTCGGCCTCTTCGCGCGCGCTGCCTCCCCGCGCGGCCTGGGACTCGCGCCGCTGCGAGAAGCGGCAGGGCAGCAGCACGTTGTCGAGCACGCTCAGATACGGCAGCAGGTTGAATTGCTGAAAGATGTAGCCGACGTGGGCGACGCGGCAGCGGTCGCGCGCGGCGCCCGAGAGCTGCGACCAGTCGTGCCCCAGCAGCGAGACGCGGCCTTCGTCCGCCACCAGCACGCCGGCCAGCAGCGACAGCAGCGTGCTCTTGCCGCAACCGCTCGGGCCGTGCAGGAAGACCGCCTCGCCCGCGGTGATGCGCAAGGCCTCGATGTCGATGCATGGCTTTGGCATGCCGGGCCACGAGAAGCGCAGCCCTTCGGCGGCGAGCACCACGCGCAATGGCGCGGCCTCGCCCTGGGGGACGGTGCTCACAGCGTCACTTGCCCCAGGTCAGGCGAACGGGCTGGGCGGCCTGCGCGCCTGCCGGGCGCTTGAGCTGGCGCTTGAACTGGCCTTGTGCGGAAGCAATCTGCGAATCGATCTGGCGCGTGCCCTTGAAGGCGGAGAAAAGATTCACGTCGATGAACTTTGCCGCGGCCGCGTTGGTGCAGTTGAAGGAAAAAGTGGCGTCGAGGTCGGCATGGCCCGCGGGCTCGCCCGGGTCGGGACTGCCGAGGCCCAGTGCGCTGGAGCGCAGCTCGACCGGGCCGAGCTTGCAGTTGGCGGCCGGGTCGATGGCAAAGAGCTTGTCGGCCGCGCGCAGCTGGGCGATGGCGTCCTCGGCGGTCTTCTTCTCGGCATCGGTCTTGGGCGCGCGCTCGAAGCCGACGATGTTGTCGAGCGGGGACTCCATGTTGATCACGACCGTGGGGCCGTCGATGGCCACGTCGAGCTTGAGCTGGCCGTGCACATGCGCATGCTGCTGCTGGGCCTGGGCGGAAAGAAAGGGGGCTGCGAACAGTGCCGCGGCGAATGCGAAGCCGGATGAAATGCGTCGAAGTCGGATCTGTTTCATGGTTCTGCGCCTTGCCGGGTCGGCAGCCCCGGCGTGTTGCTCCATTCGCTCCAGCTGCCGGCATAGAGCGCTGTCGTCCCAAGGCCCGCGATCTGCATCGCGAGCAGGTTGGGCACAGCGCTCACGCCGCTGCCGCATTGATGGACGACCGTCGCCGGATCGCGTCCCGCGAGCAGCGCGTCGAACTCGGCGCGCAATTGCGATGCCGGCTTGAACTTGCCGTCGGGGCCGAGGTTCTCGGCGAAGGGCCGGTTCAGAGCCCCGGGGATGTGACCCGCGATGGGGTCCAGAGGTTCCACCTCTCCGCGATAACGTGCGGCGGCACGCGCGTCGATCAGGTTCTGGTCAGGCTGGCCGAGCCGGCGCACCACGGCGTCGGTGGTCACGAGCCTTGCCAGCGGTTCGCCCGGCACGAAGTTCGACTGGAAGTGCGCCGGCTCCTCGCGGTTCGTGACTTCGCCGCCCGCGGCCTGCCACGCCTGCAGGCCGCCGTCGAGCACGGCCACGGCATCGTGGCCCATCCACTTGAGCATCCACCAGAGCCGGCCGCAATAGTTGGCGCCGTTGCGGTCGTACGCCACGGCCTGCATGTTGTTGGAAAAGCCGATGCTCGACAGCCAGGCCGCGAACCTCTCGCGGCTCGGCAGCGGATGGCGCCCGCCCGAGGCCGGCACGCCGTCTTCCTGCGCAATGACCACGTCGCCATGCGAGCCGGGCACGCCGTGCTTCGCGCTGAGGTGGGCGTCGAGGTCGGCATGCAGTGCGCCGGGGATGTGCGCAGCGGCATATTGCTGCGCGCCGGCTTCGGGCTTCATGAGGTCGAAGCTGCAGTCGAAGACCATGAGGGGCACGTCGCCAGCCTGCAGCTGCTGGAGTTGTTCGACGCTGACGAGGGTGGTGCACATGGCGGGGTTCCTTCGTTGTCGACGGGTTCGATGCGGATCAGTGTTCTTCGGCCGGCGCCTTGGGCACTGCACGCTGGCGCAGCACGGTGGCCGCAATGCCGCTCACGATGATGAGCGCCATGCCGGCCCAGCCGGCGGCGTCGATGCGGTCGTCGAACAGCACCACGCTGTAGAACGCCGCAAAGATGATGCCGGAGTACTGCAGGTTGGCCACCAGGAGCGTACCGGCCTGCGTCTTGGCCGTGGCGTAGGCGCGCGTCATGCAAAGCTGCCCGAGAGCCGCCAGGAGGCCGATCGGCAGCAGCCACAGCGCATGCTGCCACGTCCAGGAGTTTCCGTCCGAAAACCCGGTGGCAGCCGTGGCGAAAGCGCCGGCCACGGCCGAGCCGGCCGCGAAATAGAACACCGTGCGCAGCTCGGGTTCGCCGATGCGCGACAGCGCCACCACCTGCATGTAGGCGAATGCGGCCGTGAGGCCCGACAGCAGGCCCAGCATCCCCGCGAAGCCGTCGCTGCCGCTGACCGAAGGCTTGAGCATCAGCACCACGCCGACGAAGCCCGCGAGCACGGTCAGCGCGAGCGTGCCCTGCAGCGGCGGGCGCTCGATGCGGCCATCGCGCCCGGGCACCGGCACCCAGGCCAGCAGCGCGCCGCCGACCAGGAAGGCCGCGATCCACACGCTGCTCATGTAGTTGAGCGTGACGGCCGTGGCCAGCGGCATGTGGGCAATGGCATAGAACCACGCGCCGAGCGACACCACGCCGATGGTGCTGCGCCAGGCATGCATGCCGGGGTAGCGGGTGGCCATGGAGACGCCGCGGTTGCGCGCCAGCAGCCACAGGAACACGATGCCGATCAGGCCGCGCCCGAGCACCATCTCGCCGCTGTTGAACCAGGCCGAGGCGATCTTCACGACCACGCTCATGGTGGCGAACAAAAAGGCGCCGAGCACCATCCAGAGTGCTTGCACTGCTCGGCTCAGGCGTTGTTCTGCATCGCGCTGCGGTACCACTCGTGGAACTGCTGCATGCCGTCTTCCATCGGGCTCTGGTAGGGGCCGCTCTCGTCGTCGCCGCGCAGCATGAGCGCGCGGCGGCCGGCGTCCATGCGCTCGGCGATCTCGTCGTCTTCCACGCAGGTTTCCATGTAGGCGGCCTGCTGGGCCTCGACGAATTCGCGCTCGAAGGCCACGATTTCCTCGGGGTAGAAGAACTCGATCATGTTGAGCGTCCTGGTGGGGCTCACCGGATGCAGCGTCGACACGGTGAGCACGTGCGGATACCACTCGACCATCACGTGCGGGTAGTAGGTGAGCCAGATGGCGCCGTACTTGGGCGGCTTGCCTTCGCGGTACTTGAGCAGCTGCTCCTGCCACTTCTGGTAGATGGGGCTGCCCGCGCGGCCGAGCCGGTTGGCCACGCCCACGGTCTGCACCGAGAAGTTGCGGTTGAACTCCCAGCGCAGGTCGTCGCAGGTGACGAAGCTGCCCAGGCCGGGATGGAACGGGCCGACGTGGTAGTCCTCGAGGTAGACCTCGATGAAGGTCTTCCAGTTGTAGTTGCACTCGTGCAGCTCGACCCGGTCGAGCGCGTAGCCCGTGAAGTCGAGGTCGGCACGCGGGCCGAGTTCGGCCATGTCGGCCGCCACGTCGCGCCCGCCGCCGTCGGGGCCGCGTTCGAACAGCAGGCCGTTCCACTCGGTGAGCGGATAGTTGTGCAGGTTGAGGCAGGGGTCCTGCTGGAAGTGCGGCGCGCCGATCAGCGTGCCCGTGGTGCGCGCGTCGCTCGCCGCATAGGTCCAGCGGTGCAGCGGGCACACGATGTTGCCGCCGGTCTGGCTGTCGAGCTGGCCGCGGCCCTGCAGGATCAGCGCCTGCCGGTGGCGGCACACGTTGGAAATGAGTTCCACGCCCTTGGGCGTGTGCACCAGCGCGCGGCCCTGGTGCTCCTGCGGCAGGGTGTGGAAGTTGCCGGGCTCGGGCACGGCAAGCCGGTGGCCCACGTAGCGCGGGCCGTGCGCGAACAGCGTTTGCATTTCGCGCGCATAGAGCGACTCGTCGAAGTACGCGGAAACTGGAAGTTGGCTCGTGGCCTGCTGCAGTTGAAGACTTAAATCAGACATGGAGGACCTGACCAAGCTCCCCACAGGGAGAAAAAAGGAAAAGACGGAAGGCGCCGTCTGGAGGGCGACGGCCCGAAGAGTTGTGCCGGGTTGGCCGGCATGGGAAGCCAGGATTGTACCCAAGGGGGCAGCACAGTGCCCGTGGCGCGCCACATGCCGGCGCCCGTTTGGTTCCCCGCCCTAAAATGCGCGGTTTCACACTCGTTGTCTCGCATGCCCAAGGTCCCTTCTTCCTCCACGTCCAGCCCGGCAGCCACGCCCGACACGGGGCCGCTGCCGGCCAGCTACGAAGCCGGGCTCCAGGAGTTGGAACAATTGGTTGCAGAACTCGAGTCGGGCCAGTTGCCGCTCGACCAGTTGCTCGGCAGCTACCAGCGCGGTGCGGCGCTGCTCGCCTTCTGCCGCGAAAAGCTCCAGGCGGTCGAAGACCAGATCAAGGTGCTCGACGCGGGCAGCCTCAAGCCCTGGACCGCCGAATGAGCGCGGTTAAAGCGGTGGAATGGGATGCTGCACGCCTGGCCAGCTGGAGCGACCCGTACCTGGCGCGCGTCGAGGCGGCGCTTTCGCGCTGGGTCGGCGTCGATGCGCCGGTGCTGCTCGGCGATGCCATGCGCTATGCCGTGCTGGACGGCGGCAAGCGGCTGCGGCCGCTCCTGGTGCTGGCCGCGAGCGAAGCGGTCGGCGGCAATGCGGCTGCGGCGCTGCGCGCGGCCTGTGCAACGGAACTGATCCACGCCTACTCGCTGGTGCACGACGACCTGCCGAGCATGGACAACGACGTGCTGCGGCGTGGCAAGCCCACGGTGCACGTGAAGTTCGGCGAAGCCGATGCGCTGCTGGCCGGCGATGCCTTGCAGGCCCTGGCCTTCGAGCTGCTGACGCCCGACGGCGACGAGATTCCCGCATCGATCCAGGCCATGCTGTGCCGGTTGCTCGCGCGTGCCGCGGGCAGCCAGGGCATGGCGGGCGGGCAGGCCATCGACCTGGCCAGTGTGGGCCTGGCGCTGAACGAAGCGCAGCTGCGCGAAATGCACCGCCTGAAAACCGGCGCGCTGCTGCAGGGCAGCGTCGAGATGGGCGCGGCCTGTGCCGGTGCCGTGGCATCCGATGCGCTGGCCGCCCTGCGCGACTACGGCGCCGCCATCGGCCTGGCGTTCCAGGTGGTCGACGACATTCTCGACGTCACGGCCGATTCGCAGACCCTCGGCAAGACGGCCGGCAAGGATGCGGCCGCCGACAAGCCCACCTATGTTTCGCTGTGGGGCCTCGACGGCGCGCGTGCGCAGGCGAGGCAGCTGCTGGCCGAATCGCTTGCGGCGCTGGACCGCAGCGGCCTTGCCGATACCGCGGCCTTGCGCGCGCTGGCCCACATGGTCGTCGACCGCGACCGATGAACAACTCACAGATGGACAAGAAGACCCACGACGTTCCCATGGCTGCGCTGCTTCCCACGCTTCACGATCCATCCCCGATCCGCCAATTCGACCGCGCCCAGCTCAAGCAGCTGTGCGACGAGGTGCGCGCCTGCGTGCTCGACAACGTCTCGCGCACCGGCGGCCACCTGAGTTCCAACCTCGGCACGGTCGAGCTCACCGTCGCGCTGCACCATGTGTTCAACACGCCGCACGACCGCCTGGTGTGGGACGTGGGCCACCAGACCTATCCGCACAAGATCCTGACCGGCCGGCGCGAGCGCATGCCCACGCTGCGCCAGATCGGGGGCATCTCGGGCTTTCCGCAGCGCAGCGAGAGCGAATACGACACCTTCGGCACGGCGCACTCGTCGACCAGCATCTCGGCTGCGCTCGGCATGGCCATGGCGGCCAAGCAGAAGGGCGAGGACCGCCATTCCGTGGCCATCATCGGCGACGGCGCGCTCACGGCCGGCATGGCCTTCGAGGCGCTCAACAACGCCGGCGTGTGCGACTGCAAGCTGCTGGTGATCCTGAACGACAACGACATGTCGATCAGCCCGCCCGTGGGTGCGCTCAACCGCTACCTCGCGCAGCTGATGAGCGGCAACTTCTACGCCGCGGCCAAGAACGTCGGCAAGAGCGTGCTGCGTGCCGCGCCGCCGCTGTTCGAACTGGCCAAGCGCTTCGAGCAGCATGCCAAGGGCATGGTGGTGCCGGCCACGCTGTTCGAGCAGTTCGGCTTCAACTACGTCGGTCCCATCGACGGCCACGACCTCGATTCGCTGGTGCCCACGCTCGAGAACCTCAAGCACCTGGACGGCCCGCAGTTCCTGCACGTGGTCACCAAGAAGGGGCAGGGCTACAAGCTGGCCGAGGCCGATCCGGTGGCCTACCACGGGCCCGGCAAGTTCGATCCGCAGGTCGGGCTGATCAAGCCCACCGCGGTGGCCAAGCAGACCTTCACGCAGGTCTTCGGCCAGTGGCTGTGCGACATGGCCGCACACGACGGCCGGCTGGTGGGCATCACGCCGGCCATGCGCGAAGGCTCGGGGCTGGTCGAGTTCGAGCAGCGCTTTCCCGACCGGTACTACGACGTCGGCATTGCCGAACAGCATGCCGTCACCTTCGCGGCGGGCCTGGCCTGCGAAGGCCTGAAGCCCGTGGTGGCGATCTACTCGACCTTCCTGCAGCGCGCCTACGACCAGCTGATCCACGACGTCGCGATCCAGAACCTGCCGGTGGTGTTCGCGCTCGACCGCGCCGGCCTCGTGGGCGCCGACGGCGCCACGCACGCGGGCGCCTACGACATCCCGTTCCTGCGCTGCATTCCCAACATGAGCATTGCCTGCCCGGCCGACGAGCGCGAGTGCCGCCAGCTGCTGTCGAGCGCCTACGAGCAGAACCACCCGGTGGCCGTGCGTTATCCGCGCGGGGCCGGCGCCGGCGTGGTGCCGCACCTCGCGCTCGACGCGCTGCCGTTCGGCAAGGGCGAAGTGCGCAGGGAGGGCCAGCGCATCGCCATCCTCGCCTTCGGCACCCTGCTGTACCCGGCGCTCACGGCGGCCGAATCGCTCGACGCCACGGTGGTCAACATGCGCTGGGCCAAGCCGCTCGACGTCGAGCTGCTGCTGAAGGTGGCGGGCACGCACGACGCCATCGTCACGCTCGAAGAGGGGGCCGTCATGGGCGGCGCGGGCAGTGCGGTGCTCGAGGCACTGCAGGCGGCCAACGTGCAAAGGCCGGTGCTGCAACTGGGCCTGCCCGACCGCTTCATCGAGCATGGCGATCCGGGCAAATTGCTCGCGTCGATCGGGCTCGATGCGGCCGGCATTGCCGCCTCGATCACGCAGCGCTTCGGTGCCGCCGCAGGGTAAACCCCCGCCGGCCGCGTGTAAGCGCGTTTTTACAATAAGCAAGACTTACAAAAGTCCTCGACGCGGCCACAAGCCGCGTTTCGTTTTTTCCAATGCACTCGGAGTGAATTCAATGGATCGTCGTTCCCTCATCAAAAACGCCGGCATCGCTGGCGTTCTGGCCGCCGGCATTGCGCCCGCAGTTCATGCGCAGGCGGCCGTCCGCTGGCGCCTGGCATCGAGCTTTCCCAAGTCGCTCGACACCATCTACGGCGGCGCGGAGGTCTTCGCCAAGGCGGTCAGGGCCATGTCGGGCGGCAAGTTCGAAATCTCGGTTCATGCCGGCGGCGAGCTGATGCCTCCCTTCGGCGTGGTGGACGGCGTGCAGAACGGCTCGGTCGAGATGTGCCACACCGTGCCCTACTACTTCTACGGCAAGAACCCCGCATTCGCGCTGGGCTCGGCCATTCCGTTCGGCCTGAACTCGCGCCAGATGAACGCGTGGATGATGCACGGCAACGGCCGCAAGCTCATGAACGAGTTCTACGCCAAGTACAACATGCTGAGCTTTGCCGGCGGCAACACGGGCTGCCAGATGGGCGGCTGGTACCGCAAGGAAATCAAGTCGCCGGCCGATTTCAAGGGCATGAAGATGCGCCTGGGCGGCGGCCTCATCGGCGACGTCATGACCAAGCTGGGCGCGGTGCCGCAGAGCATCCCCGGCGGCGAGATCTACCAGTCGCTCGAAAAGGGCACGCTGGATGCCGCCGAATGGGTCGGCCCCTATGACGACCAGAAGCTCGGCTTCAACAAGGTGGCACCGTTCTACTACTACCCCGGCTGGTGGGAAGGCGGTCCGGAAGTGGACTTCTTCATCAACCAGAAGGCGTTCGACGGCCTCTCGGCCGAGAACAAGGCCATCGTGGAAGCGGCTGCCGCCGTGGCTTCGTCCGACATGCTCGCCAAGTACGACGCGCTGAACCCCACCGCGCTGAAGCAGCTGGTGGCGTCCAAGACCAAGGTGCTGCCGTTCTCGCAGGCCGTGCTTGACGCCTCCTTCAAGGCCTCGATGGAAGTGTTCGCGGAGAACGACGCCAAGAGCCCAGAGTGGAAGAAGATCTACGCCGACCTGCGCACGTTCCAGCGCGACCAGGTGCTGTGGTTCCGCTTCGCCGAGTCGGCCTTCGACAGCTTCATGTCCAAGCAGAAGCTCTGATCCGCGGGCTTCGGCCCGGCCAAAGAAAAGCCCGCGTCACGCGGGCTTTTTTTCGTGTGCGGCCCGCGCGTTGCGCGGGCCTGGAACCAGGGGACGGGCTACTTCTTCTTGTCCCGCTCCATCGATTCCAGCATGGCCTTCATCGGATCCTCCTCGGCCGCCGGGGCCGCCACGCCGTCCCCGGGTGCCGAGGCCCCGGTTTCGGGCGCAGGTGCCGGTGCGCCACCCGCATCGGGCGCCGGCACTTCGGGCGCCGGCACCTCGGGCGTGGAGCCCGGCATGTTGGCTTCCATCTCGCGCATGACCTTGTCGAGGTCATAGACCTCTTTCTTGTCCAGCCCGCTCGACACGATGCCCGGGAACGCAATGATCAGGCCGACCATCGTGAGCTGGATCAGCAGGAACGGCACGGCGCCCCAGTAGATCTGCATGGTGGTGACGGGCTCGATCTGCTTGCCCGTGACTCGGTCCTTGTAGGCCTTGGTCGGCGCCACGCTGCGCAGGTAGAACAGCGCAAAGCCGAATGGCGGATGCATGAACGAAGTCTGCATGTTCACCGCCAGCAGCACGCCGAACCAGATCAGGTCGATGCCCAGCTTGTCGGCCACCGGTGCCAGCAGCGGCACCACGATGAACGACAGCTCGAAGAAGTCGAGGAAGAACGCCAGGAAGAACACCATGACGTTCACCACGATCAGGAAGCCCAGCTGGCCGCCCGGTACCTTGGCCAGCAGGTGCTCCACCCAGCGCGGACCGTCCACGCCCTGGAACACCAGGCCGAAGATCGTGGCGCCGATCAGGATGAACACCACGAAGCACGACAGCTTGGTGGTGGTGTTGAGCGCCTGCTTGAGCAGCGACATGCTCATTCGCCGGCGCACCGTGGCCATGATGAGCGCACCCATGGCACCCATCGCGCCGCCTTCGGTCGGCGTGGCAACGCCCAGGAAGATGGTGCCGAGCACGAGGAAGATCAGCAGCAGCGGGGGAATGAGCACGAAGGTCACGCGCTCCGCCATGCGCGAGAGCAGGCCCAGGCGCGTGACGCGGTTGATGACGGCAATGACCAGCGCCAGCAGCACGCCGGCGCACATCGACACCACGATGGTCTCGTCGGTGGCCACGCTCGTGACTTCTTCGCCCTTCCACCAGGTATGGATGTCGGCAATGTGCCGGGCGAACCATACCGAGGCCACGACGCAGACCGCGGTGAGCACCAGCAGCGAGGGGCCGCCGCTCTTGCCGTTGTCCTCGCGCAGCGTGCGCGCTTCCGGCGGCAGGGCCGGCACCCACGAGGGCTTGAACAGGGCGAGCAGGATCACGTAGCCCGCATACATGCCCATCAGCAGGAAGCCGGGCAGGAAGGCGCCCTTGTACATGTCGCCGACGCTGCGGCCGAGCTGGTCGGCCAGGATGATCAGCACCAGAGAAGGCGGAATGATCTGTGCCAGCGTGCCCGAGGCCGCGATCACCCCTGTCGCCAGGCGCCGGTCGTAGCCGTAGCGCATCATGATCGGTAGCGAAATCAGGCCCATCGAGATCACCGAAGCCGCCACCACGCCCGTGGTGGCCGCGAGCAGCGCACCCACGAACACCACGGCCAGCGCGAGGCCGCCGCGGATCGGGCCGAACAGCTGGCCGATGGTCTCGAGCAGGTCTTCGGCCATGCCGCTGCGCTCGAGGATCAGCCCCATGAGCGTGAAGAACGGAATCGCCAGCAGCGTGTCGTTCTGCATGATGCCGAAGAGCCGCAGCGGCATGGCCTGCAACAGGGCTTCGGGCAACAGCCCGAGCTCGATGCCGACGAAGCCGAAGAACAGCCCGCAGGCGCCGAGGCTGAAGGCAACCGGGAAACCGACCAGCAGAAAGCAGATCAGGCCCGCAAACATCAGCGGGGCGTAGTTCTGAACAATGAATTCCATGATGTTCCGCTTCAGCTGGATTTGGTTTGGGCTTCGGCCAGCCGGCGGATCGACTCGGCAAGCTCTTCCTCAGCCGTTTTTTCTCCCCGCTTCGACGTCGGATCTTCGATCCGGCCCTGGAGGAAGGCGATGCGCTTGATCAGCTCGGACCACCCCTGCAGCATCAGCAGGGAGAAGCCCAGCGGGATCATCGCGTAGACCGGCCAGCGCAGCAGGCCCCCGGCGTTGTTCGACACCTCGCCCGAGCGGTAGCCCTGCAGGAAGAATGGAATGCCATACCAGAGGATGGCAAAGCAGAACGGCGTGAGAAAGAAGACGAAGCCGATGATGTCGACCCAGATCTGTCCGCGCTTGGACAGGCGGCTGACAAGCACGTCGACCTTCACGTGTTCCTGGTTCAGCAGCGTGTAGCCTGCGGCAATCAGGAACGATGCGGCGAACAGGTACCACTGCACTTCGAGATACGCGTTGGAGCTGACATTGAAGACCTTGCGAACCACCGCGTTGACGGCGCTGATGACGGTGGACGCCAGGATGAGCCAGATCACGTACTTGCCGATCTGGCCATTGAGCCAATCGACCGCGCGCGAAAATCTGAGCAGGAAATTCATGCTCTTCTCCAGAGAGGAAATGGATGCTTGGATGCAAAAGCGGGCCGGCTCCCGCCGGCGAGCGGCGGTCCGGGGGCTTTCGGCGGACGCGCGATTTTATCGGCGCGGGAAGCCGTTTTCGGACCAGGCCGGGCGGTGTATTCCCGTAGGCGCGGGGCGCAATGCGCCGCGATGGTGCGGCGGCTCGCCATAATGAAACATGCCGTCGTCGTTGCCGCCCCTGCTGCCCGCGGGCTTGCCGCATTCCATCGAGTCGCCCGACATGCAGCGGGCGGGCCGGGAACTGCTGTCGCTGGCCCTGATCGATGCGCGCAACCACACGCTTCACCTGTTGTCGCTCTACGAAGAGGCGCTGGGCTCGCCCGCGCTCGCGGTGGCGCGCACGGACGATGCGGGTGTGGTGCCGCCGGTCTGGCTGGCCGGGCACATCGGCTGGTTTGCCGAGTGGTGGATCGGGCGCAACACCCAGCGCGCCTTCGGCGCCGATTGCCCGGTGCGGCCGACCCGGCTGGCCGCCATAGAGCCCGGTGCCGACGACTGGTGGAATCCGGCCCAGGTACCGCCCGCGCAGCGCTGGTCGCCTGGCCTGCCGGACCTTGGCCAGACCAAGGCCTACCTGCTCGAAACGCTGGAGAGCACGCTCGAACTGCTCGAGCATGCGGCCGAGACCGATCCGGGACTGTACTTCTACCGCCTCGCGCTCTTCCATGAAGACCTGCGCGGCGAGCAGTTCATCGTGATGGCGCAGACCCTGGGGCTGCCGCTGGGCATCGAGCCGATGCCCACGGCCGTCACGCGCGAGCCGCTGCTGCTGCCGGCAACCCAATGGGAGCTCGGCCTGCCCGATGGCTGCGGATTCGCCTTCGCGCAGGAGCAGGGCGCGCACCGGGTCGACGTGCCCGAGTTCGAGATCGACGCCCAGCCGGTAACCTGGAACCAGTTCATCGAATTCGTCGACGAAGGCGGCTACGACCGCAAGGAGTTCTGGCATCCGGAAGGCTGGCAATGGCTGGCCTCGCAGATCGAAGGGCGCCGCGGGCCGCGCCATGTCGAGCAGATCGGCGCCGCGCGAAATGGCACCGGCGGCTCGGTGCTGCAGCACCGTTTTGGTGCCACCGTGCGTGCGGCCGGCCACCACAGCGCGGTGCACCTGAGCTGGTGGGAGGCCGATGCCTGGGCGCGCTGGGCCGGCCGGCGCATCGCGACCGAGGTCGAATGGGAGATTGCGGCGCACACGGCGGCCCGGCGCGGTTTTCGCTGGGCCGACGTGCATGAATGGACGGCTGGCACGCTGCGGCCCTGGCCCGGCTTTCGCGCCGATCCGTGGAGCGCGGGCAGCGAGTTCGATCCCGTGCCCGCATTCGGCGAAGCACGCGTGCTGCGCGGTGCCTCGTTCGCGACCCGCTCGCGTTTGCGTTCGCCGCGCCGCCGGGGCTTTGCGCTGCCGGGCCGTGACGACGGTTTTTTCGGCTTCCGGACCTGCAGTCTGTGACTCACCCCCTGAGCGGCACACTTCGTGCAGCCGCCTCCGCGGTGTTTCCCGAATGGGGTCAGCGAGGATGCGGGTCTGACGACAGCGGCGGCGCCACTTCCTCCAGCGGCTTGCACTCCGCATCGGCCGCATAGCGCAGCGCCAGCAACCCCGCGACGATGACCAGCGTGGCGCCGATCGCGTAGCCCACCATCACCGCGCCTCGGCTCCCGGTTTCGATCAGGACGCCGAACAGCACAGGCGCCACGAAGCCGCCCGCGCCCATGCCGATGGCGTAGAAGATCGCGATGGCCATGGCCCGCATCTCGAGCGGGAACACTTCGCTGACCGTGAGGTAGGCGGAACTCGCCGCGGCCGAGGCCAGGAAGAACACCGCCGACCAGCACAGCGCCTGGCTGCGCGCATCGAGCCAGCCCATCATGAAGGCCCAGCCGGTGAACGCGAGCCCCACGCCCGCGAGCACGTAGGTCAGCGCGATCATCTTGCGCCGGCCCACGCTGTCGAACAGCGGACCCAGCAGCAGCGGCCCGAGCACGTTGCCGAGCGCGAACGGAAAGATGTAGAGCGCCACGTTGTCCTCGGCCACGCCGTAGAAGCGCGTGAGCACCAGCGCATAGGTGAAGAAGATCGCGTTGTAGAAGAAGGCCTGCGAAACCATCAGCGCCACCGCGACCACGCTGCGCGCGCGGTAGCGGCGCAGCAGCACATGCGCCACCTCGCCCATCGACGGGCTGCGGTGGTGCCCGCCGGCATACGTCACGCGGCCTTCCGCCAGCGCCAGCGGGCCGTGCTGTGCGCGAACCTCGGCCTCGATGGTCTCGACGATGCGCAGCGCCTCGTCGGCACGGCCATGCAACATCAGCCAGCGCGGGCTTTCGGGCACGTGGCGCCGCACCAGCAGGATGGCCACCGCCAGTACCGCGCCCAGCGCGAAACCCACGCGCCAGCCCCATACCGGACCGATCACGCGCGGATCGAGCAGCACCAGGCTGAGCCCGGCACCCAGCGCCGCGCCGATCCAGAAGCTGCCGTTGATTGCGAGGTTGACGCGGCCGCGCACGCGCGCCGGAATGAGCTCGTCGATGGCCGAGTTGATGGCCGCGTATTCGCCGCCGATGCCCAGGCCCGTGATGAAACGGCAGAGTGCAAAAAAAGCGAAGTTCGGCGAGAACGCGGTGGCCAGCGTGCCCAGGGTGTAGACCACCAGCGTGACCAGGAACAGCTTCTTGCGCCCGAGCCGGTCGGTCAGGCGGCCGAAGAGCAGGGCGCCGATCACCGCGCCCGCGATGTAGATCGAGCCCGACCAGCCGATCTCGCCGGCGCTGAGCCCCAGCGTGTCGGGCCTCTCGAGCACGGCGCCGATCGAGCCGACCAGCGTTACCTCGAGGCCGTCGAGCACCCAGGCCACGCCGAGGGCGATCACCACGCGCCAGTGCCAGCGCGACCAGGGCAGGCGGTCGAGACGGGCGGGAATGTCGCTGTGCACCGCAGCTGTCATGGGCTCAACCTTAACCCATGCGCCCGGACGGCCTCTTCAATGCCCGTGTGCCTTCTCGCGCTGGAAGGTCCACCAGGGCAGCAGCGCGCGCAGCGACTGCACCTCGCCGCTGTCGGCGGCTTCGTAGCCGGGCAGCGTCCCCAGCAGGTGCTGCCAGTTCGCGCTGCGCAGCACCGCCACCAGCGCCTGGAGGGCGGGCTGGTCGAGCGCCGACTTGAGGCAGGCCAGGTGATAGCGCTCGCGCACCAGGGGCACGAAGTCGAGCCCTTCGGCGTGGGCGGCCGACTCGAGCCCGAGCCCGGCATCGGCCTGCCCGGACGCCACGGCATGCGCGACGGCGGCATGCGAGGTTTCGCAGCGTTCATAGCCCGTGAGCGCAGGGGCATCGAGCCCGGCCTGCGCCAGCAGCTCGTCCAGCAGCACGCGCGTGCCGGTGCCGATGGCCCGATTGACGTAGCGCGCGCGCAGCCGCGCCACGTCGGCCAGCGAGCGCAGGTTGAGCGGATTGCCCGGCGCCACGAGCAGGCCCTGCGTGCGCCGCGCGAATCCGATCAGCTTGTGCTGCCCGGGCTTGAGCAGCGGCTGGTACGTGCGCTGGGCCAGCGAGCCGCGCGGCGGATGCTCCAGCGTGTGAAAGCCCGCCATCACGCAGCGGCCCTGGTTGAGCGCGCGGATCGCATCGACGCTGCCGGTGAATTGGATGTCCAGGTGCAGCTGCGCGGTGCCCGCCGCATGGGTGCGCAGCAGCGCGAGTGCATCGTCGTGGCTCGCCTGCAGGCTCAGCACATGGGTGCGGTCGTCGAAGGCCAGGGCGAAGGCGCGCTCGAGTTCGGCATGCAGCGCCTCGATCTGCGGCGCCAGCCGGGCCTGGGCCTGGCGCTCGGCCCACAGCAGCTTGTCGCCGAATTCGGAAAGCTGCGCGCGCTGGCCCCGCTCACCCTGCACCAGGGGATGGCCGAGCGCCTGTTCCCAGTGCTTCAGCTCGCCCCACACGTGGCGGTAGGACAGGTCGAGCGCGCGCGACGCGGCCGAGATGGAGCCGTGCTCGCGCACCGCCTGCAGGATCTGCATCAGCGGATTGCGGATCTGCCGCGATCCGTTGCGGCGGGGCCGGATCGCGTAGGAAAGGTCGATCTGTTGCACGGGGGCTGGCGGGAAATGGAGGCCGGCTCATTATGCAGAGCCGTCCATTGCCTGCCTGCCGTGCGTCAGGCTGTTTCTGCGAGGGCGTCGGCCAGGGCGTTGACGAGGCGGTCGATCTCGGCCTTCTCGGAAATGAAGGGCGGTGCGAGCTGGATCGTGTCGCCGCCGTAGCGCACGTAGAAGCCCTTCTTCCAGCAGTTCATGGCGATCTCGTACGGGCGGCGTGCCGGCTCCCCCGGCAGGGCGGCGATCGTGATGCCCGCCGCCAGGCCGTAGTTGCGGATGTCCGTCACGTGCTTGCTGCCCTTGAGGCTGTGCACCGCGTTCTCGAAGTGTGGCGCGAGCGCCTGCACGCGGCCGATCATGTCTTCCTTCTGCAGCACGTCGAGCGCCGCGATGCCGGCGGCGCAGGCCACCGGGTGCGCGCCGTAGGTGTAGCCGTGCGGGAATTCGAGCATGTAGTCGGGCCCGCCGGCCGCCATGAAGGTGTCGTAGATCTCCTTGCTGGCGATCACCGCGCCCATCGGCTGCGCGCCGTTGGTCACCTGCTTGGCGATGTTCATGATGTCGGGCGTCACGCCAAAGGCTTCGGCACCCGTGAGCGCGCCGCAGCGGCCGAAACCGGTGATGACCTCGTCGAAGATCAGGAGGATGTTGTTGGCGGTGCAGATGTCGCGCAGGCGCTTCAGGTAGCCCTTGGGCGGAATCACCACGCCGGCCGAGCCCGCGAAGGGCTCCACGATCACGGCCGCGATGTTCGACGCATCGTGCAGCGCGATCAGGTCGAGCAGGCGGTCGGCCAGCTCGGCGCCGTTCTCCGACATGCCGCGCGTGAAGGCGTTGCCTGCAATCTGCGTGTGCGGCAGGTGGTCCGCTTCCACGCCCTGGCCGAAGAGCTTGCGGTTGGCCGCGATGCCGCCCACCGAGATGCCGCCGAAGTTGACGCCGTGGTAGCCCTTTTCGCGGCCGATCAGGCGCGTCTTGCTCGCGAGACCCTTGGTGCGCCAGTAGGCGCGCGCCATCTTGAGCGAGGTGTCGGCGGCTTCGGAGCCCGAGCCGGTGAAGAACACGTAGTCCAGCCCCGCGGGCGTGAGCTCCTTGAGCTTGTTGGCTAACTCGAACGAGAGCGGATGGCCGAACTGGAAGGCGGGCGAGTAGTCGAGCCTGGCGATCTGGCGGCTCACCGCCTCGGTGATCTCGGGGCGGCCGTGGCCGAGGCCCGAGCACCACAGGCCCGAGAGGCCGTCGAAGATCTTGCGGCCGTCGCCATCGGTGAAGTAGGCGCCCTTGGCCTCCACGATCATGCGCGGATCGGCCTTGAAGTTGCGGTTGCCGGTGTAGGGCATCCAGTGCGCGTCGAGCCAGGCGGCGTCGGTGCGCAGGGCGGGCGTCGGTTCGATGGCGGGCGTTGCAAGGGTCATGGCGCTTCCCGCGCAGGGCGGGCTCCAAAAGGGTGATGAGGTACACCGATTGTTGGCAGAGCCTTCAGTGTGGAGAATGGCGCAATATCAATGTTCACTTGACACTTTATGCAAGTAAAGGCGAAAGCCCAAAACAGTGCTCGCAACCGTGCCGTCTTGGGGCAGCTCAGCGACATGGACCTGCGCCTGCTCAAGGTGTTCAAGAGCGTGGTCGACTGCGGCGGCATGGCGGCGGCGGAGCTGGAGCTCAACATCGGCACCTCCACCGTGAGCCGGCACGTGAAGGACCTGGAAACCCGGCTCGGCCTGGTGCTGTGCCGGCGCGGCCGGGCCGGCTTCGCGCTCACGGCCGAGGGCCAGCGCGTGTACGACGAGACGCTGCGCCTGCTGGCCTCGGTCGACGCCTTTCGCGGCAGCATCGACGACATCCACAACCGCATGGGCGGCCAGCTCGACGTGGCGCTGTTCGACAAGACGGCCACCAACCCGAAGGCGCGCATCGGCGAAGCCATCGCGCGCTTCACCGAACTTGCGCCAGAGGTGAACTTGGCGGTGCATGTGGGCTCGATCAACGCCATAGAGCAGGGCGTGCTCGAAGGCAACTTCCAGATCGGCATCATCCCGGCGCACCGCGCCTCGAAGAGCCTGGTGTACGCCGACCTGTTCGACGAGACGATGCTGCTGTATTGCGGCGCGGGGCATCCGCTCTTCGGCAGCAGCCACGCAAAGCTCACGTGGGCGAAGCTGCGCGAGCATCACTTCGCGGGCCTGGGCTACCACTCGCCCAACATGGAACTGAGCCACCGCGCCAGGCTGTCGCGCAGGGCCACGGGCTTCGACCAGGAGGCGATTGCGACGCTGATTCTTTCGGGGCGCTTCCTGGGCTTTCTGCCTGACCACTATGCGCAGGTGTTCGAGCAGCGCGGGCTGATGAAGGCCGTGCTGCCGGCGCGGTTCAACTACGCGTGCCGGTTCGTGAGCTTGCTGCGGCGGTCGCCGAAGCCTTCACGGGCGGTGCTGGCGTTTCAGGAGTGCCTGGAGAAGGCGCATGCCTGAATTCGGGGTGCGATCACGCCGGACGGGAGCGTGATTCAGAGCAGTCGTTGATCGGCGGTACTCCACCAGCGTGCCCACGGTGGCCTCGTGCACCCGCCCTGAAAACCGATTCGACTACCGCTGCCCGCCGCCAGGCAGCAACAGATGCTTGGCGCCGATGTGCGCCTCCATCTCGTGCATGTGCGCCTCGGCATCGACCATGTGCTCGGCCATCAGGCGGCGCACGGTTTCGGCGTCTTCGCGGCGGTAGGCGTCGAGCAACTGGGTGTGATAGTCGACGTTGGCCTCGCCGAAATGGTGGTGGTCCAGCGCCTTCTTGTAGACCACGAGGTCGCGCAGCAGGTCGTTGAGGAAGCGGCACATGAAGGACAGCACCGGATTGGGGCAGGCCTCGGCCAGCATGGTGTGAAACGCGAGCTCGGCCTCGCGCTGCGTGCGCAGTTCGTCCTCGTTGGTGGGCTCTATCGTGCAAAGGCGCACGTTGGCTTCGAGCCGCTCGAACTGCTCGGGCGTCAGCCTGCCGACGACGCTCACGGCCAGCTCGGGCTCCAGCACCTTGCGCAGCTGGTAGATGTGGTGCCCGTCCAGGTGGTGAAAGTGCAGGAAGTTGCGCAGCGGCTCCGACGCATGGTCGACCGACACCTGCTGCAGGTAGGCGCCGCCGCCGGGGCCGGTGCGGATGGAGACCAGCCCGCGCACCTCCAGCGCCTTCAACGCCTCGCGCACCGTGCTCTTCGAATAGCCGAAGAGCTCGATCAGTTCCTTCTCGTTCGGCAGCCGGTCGCCGGGCTGCTTGCGCTCGGCAACGATCCAGCGCTTGACGTCCTCGACGATGACGTCGGAGAGCTTCTGCCGTTTGGCACGGGTGTGTCCAAAGGTCATGGCGTCCTGCGTCGATTTCATGCGTAAAGGGTCATTTCGGGGTGATGAGGGGCTCTGAGCAGGTATCGGGCCCGGACCTGCCGGATTTTGGCACGGCCATTGCTAGCGGGTTTTTACCAGCATATTAATCATATTTATCCGCTTAAATTCGTTGCCGACTTCAGGCAGCACCTTTCTCTTCCCTCCCATCCACGTCCGGAGAATCCCATGCAACGCAGACACCTTCTTCAGCTCGCCGCCCTGTCGGCCGCTCCCGCCTCGCTCCTGGCCGGCCGCGCGGCCTTCGCCCAATCGGCCGATGCGATCCGCTTCGGCTGCCCGGTTCCGATGTCGGGCGCCTTCGCGGCCAACGGCAAGTTCGCCGACCTGGGCATGAAGCTGGCCATCGAGCAGTACGGCAGCGTGCTGAAGCGCCCGCTGGCCTACACGGTGCTCGACACCGAAGGCAAGCCGGCCACAGCGGTGCGCAAGGTGCAGGAAGCCTCGCAGCAGCAGGGCGCCAAGTTCTTCGCGGGCGGCATCCTGTCGTCCGAAGCGCTGGCCATGGGCAAGGAGGCCGAGAAGGCCGGCGGCGTCTTCATCACCACCGCGGGTGCGGACGAGATCACGGGCAAGGACTGCAACCCGGCCACCTTCCGCTGGTCGGTGCCCACCTTCGGCGCCATCGAGCAGACGGTGCGCCCGCTGATCGCCACCATGCCGAAGGCCAAGCGCTGGTACACCATCACGCCGCAGTACGTGTTCGGCGAAGGCCTGCTGGGCGCGGCCAAGAACATCTTCCAGGAGAAGGGCATCGAGCACGTGGGCAACAGCTACCACTCGCTCAATGAGAAGGAGTTCAGCGGCTATCTCACCAACGCCATGGCCGCCAAGCCCGACGTGCTGCTGCTGCTGAACTTCGGCGCACAGTCGTCGGCCGCGCTGCGCCAGGCGGTGAGCTTCGGCATGCACAAGAACATGACGATCCTCATGGCCTGGGCCTCGGGCCTGGAGCAGTTCGACGAGCTGGGCGCCGACCTGTGCGACGGCGTCTACTTCGGCGCGCAGTACTGGCACACCGCCGACACCACCCTCAACAAGGACCTGGTGAAGCTCACGGCCGACAAGCTCAAGATCGTGCCCAACTACAGCCTGGCGGGCTCGTATGTCTGCACCAAGATCCTCATCGACGGCATCGTGAAGGCGGGCACCGTGGACCAGAAGGCCGTCATCGCGGCGCTCGAAGGCATGAAGTACGAGGGGCTCACGGGCACGGAAGAAATCCGCAAGGCCGACCACCAGGTCATCAAGGACTACTACCTGCTCAAGGGCAAGGCCAAGTCGAAGATGAAGAACCCGGCCGACTATGTGGACGTGGTGAGTTCGGGCAAGTCCTTCCTTGCAGTAGACAAGACCGGCTGCAAGCTGGCCTGAGGCCGCAAAGGACACCGACGCGCGCATGACCGTCTACCTGCTCCAGACCATCAACGGAATCGGCATCGGCATGCTGTATTTCCTGCTGGCCGTTGGCTTGTCCATCGTGTTCGGCCTGCTGCGCTTCGTGAATTTTGCGCACGGGGCTTTCTATCTGCTGGGCGCGTACCTGTGCTTTCAGGCCATGCAATGGGGGCTCGACTTCTGGGCCGCGCTGGTGCTGGTGCCGCTGTGCGTGGGCGCGCTGGGCTGGCTGGCCGAGAAGCTGCTGCTGCGCCGCGTCTATGCCAAGGCGCACGAGTTCCACATTCTCGTGACCGTGGGGCTTGCGCTCGCGGTGCAGGAGATCGTCATCGTGTTCTGGGGGCCGCTCGGCAACAGCGTGGCGACGCCCGAGCTGCTGCAGGGCGTGGTGATGTGGGGCAGCTTCATCTATCCCAAGTACCGGCTGTTCGTGATCGGCTTCACCGCCGTGCTCGCGGTGCTGCTGTGGTGGGTGCTCGAAGGCACGCGCCTGGGCAGCGCGGTGCGCGCGGGCAGCGAATCGACCGAGATGGTGTCGCTGCTCGGCATCAATGTGTTCCGGGTGTTCAGCCTGGTGTTCGCGCTGGGTGCGGCCACCGCGGCACTGGCCGGCGTGCTGGCCGCGCCGATCCGGGGCGCGGAGCCTTTCATGGGCGTGGAGGCGCTCAGCGTGGCTTTCGTGGTGGTGGTGATCGGCGGGCTCGGCAGCTTCGGCGGCGCGCTGGTCGGCGGCCTCTTGATCGGCATCGTGCAGAGCCTCATGAGCACCATCTGGCCGCCGGGCGCGAGCCTGATGATCTATGTCGCGATGGGGGCCGTGCTGCTGTTGCGCCCGCATGGCCTGCTCGGCCGCAGAGGATGAACACCGCCATGCCCAAAAAAATCACTTTCCTGCTGGCGCTCGTCGTTGCGCTGGTCCTGCCGCTGGTGCTGCGCTCGGGTTCGCTCGCGAGCGAGGTGCTGATCTATGCGCTGGCGGCCCTGGGCTGCAACCTGCTGCTGGGCTACACGGGGCTGCTGTCGTTCGGGCAGGGCATCTTCTTCGGGCTGGGCAGCTACACCATCGCGATCCTGCTCACGCGGCTTTCTCTGCCGATGCCGCTTGCCTTGCTTGCGGCCATTGCCATGGGCGCATTGGGCGCGGCGGTGGTCGGCTGGGTCGCGATCCGCCAGCGCGGCACCTATTTCGTGATGCTCACGCTGGCCTTCGCGCAGATGTTCTATTTCGTGGCGTACACCGCTTCGGGACTCACGGGCGGCGACAACGGGCTGCTCGACGTGCCGCGCCCCGCCTTCATGGACACGCCCTGGAAGTACTACGCCTTCGTGGCCGTGATGTTCCTCATCGCCTTCGGCCTGCTGCTGCGCGTGACCGATTCGGTCTTCGGCCGCACGCTGCTCGCCATCCGCGACAACGAGGACCGCGCCGCCGCGGTGGGCTACGACCTCAAGCGCTTCAAGCTGCTGGCCTTCGTGATCTCGGGCGCCGTCACCGGCCTGGCGGGCGGGCTGCACGCCATGATGACCGGCATCGCGCCGCTGTCGAATGCCGAGTACCACACGAGCGAGATGATCCTGGTCATTACCGTGATCGGCGGCACCGGCAACCTGTTTGCCTCGGTGCTGGGCTCGGCCTTCTACGTGCTGCTGGCCGACTGGCTCTCCACGCTGTGGCCGCGGTGGCTGCTGTTGCTGGGGCTCTTGCTGATCGGCGTGAGCATCGGCATGCAGCGCGGCCTCTGGGGCCTGGGCGAAAGCGCATGGCGCCGTGTGTTCCGCAAGGCGCCGCCTTCGGTGGCGGCCGCGCCTGGCGTGAAGGGAGAAAAGGCATGACGCAACCCATCCTGATCGAAGCCATCGGCGTCACCAAGCACTACGGCAAGTTCGCCGCGCTCGGCGGGGTCGACCTGAAGATCAAGCGCAACACCGTGCACTCGGTGATCGGGCCCAACGGCGCCGGCAAGACCACGCTGTTCCACATGCTCACAGGCACCGGCACCACCACGGGCGGCCGCATATTGTTCGACGGCCACGACGTGACGCACGAGCCCGACCACAAGCGCGTGCAGCGCGGCATGGCGCGTTCGTTTCAGGTGACCAGCCTGTTCGCGAGCCTTTCGGTGCGCGAGAACCTGCGCGTGGCGGCGCAGGGCATCGCGCCGCGCCAGGCCATGAACTGCTGGCGCGCGCCGGTCGGCGAACGCGCCTGCGCCGAGACGGTGGCCGAGGTGCTGGAACGCGTGGGCCTGCAGCGGCTGGCCGACGCGTCCGCCAGCGAGCTTTCGCATGGCCAGCAGCGCCGCCTCGAGGTGGGCATGGCACTGGCCGCGAAGCCGAAGGCCATCTTCCTGGACGAGCCGACCTCGGGCATGGGCATCGACGACCTCGACGACATGAAGCGGCTGATCCGCGGCCTGCGCGATGCGCACACCGTGGTGCTGATCGAGCACAACATGAACATCGTGATGGACATCTCCGACACCGTGACCGTGATGCAGCTGGGCCGCGTGCTGGCCGAGGGGCTGCCGGGGGACATCCGGGCCGATGCGCGCGTGCGCACGGCCTACCTGGGCAACATGATCACCGGGGGCAAGGCGTGAGCGCAAAGAACATTCTCGAAGTCGAGGCGCTGCACGCGCACTACGGCAAGAGCCACGTGCTGCAGGGCGTGTCGATGACGGTGGGCGAGGCCGAACTGGTCACGCTGCTGGGCCGCAACGGTGCGGGCAAGTCGACCACGCTCAAGAGCATTGCCGGCGCCGTCACGCCCAGCGGCGGCCGCGTGCGCTTCCAGGGCGCGGACATCGCGGGCCTGCCGCCGCATCGCATTGCCACGCGCGGCGTGTGCCTGGTGCCCGAGCACCGCGGGGTCTTCAAGCTGCTCACGGTGGAAGAAAACCTGCTGCTCGGCCAGCGCCGCGATTCGCCCTGGCAACTGGGCGACATCTACCGCATCTTCCCGCGCCTGAAGGAGCGGCGCCGCAATGGCGGCGGCCAGCTCTCGGGCGGCGAGCAGCAGATGCTGGCCATCGGCCGCGCGCTCATGAACCATCCGCGGCTGCTGATTCTCGACGAGCCGGTCGAAGGGCTCGCGCCGGTCATCGTGGAGGAAATCGTCGCCCAGCTGAAGAGCATCAAGGCGGCCGGCGTGGCCATCCTGCTGGTCGAGCAGAACCTGGAAGTCTGCGTGCAGCTGGCCGACCGCCACTACATCCTCGAGCAGGGCGTGATCGTGCACGAGGCGGGCAACTCCGCCTTCATGGCCGACCACGATGTGAAAGACCGCTATTTGGGCGTGGGCCTTGCTTGAGGCTTCGCGCATCCCTTCTTCTTTTTGCAAAGCCATGAACTCACCAACCCAACTCCGCATCAATGGCGACCGTCTCTGGAACTCGCTGATGGAACTGGCGAAGCTCGGCGCCACCGAGAAGGGCGGCGTCTGCCGCATCGCGCTGACCGACCTCGACCGCCAGGGCCGCGATCTCTTCACCCGCTGGGCGCGCGAAGCCGGCTGCGAGGTGCGCGTCGACCGGATCGGCAATATCTTCGCGCGCCGCGCCGGCCGCGACGACACGCGGCCCGCGGTGGTCACCGGCAGCCACATCGACACCCAGCCCACGGGCGGCAAGTTCGACGGCAACTATGGCGTGCTGGCCGGGCTGGAAGTGCTCCGCAGCCTGAACGATGCGAACGTCGTCACCGAGGCACCGCTGGAAATTGCCGTCTGGACCAACGAGGAGGGCTCGCGCTTCGTGCCGGTGATGATGGGCTCGGGCGTGTTCGCCGATGCCTTCACGCTCGAGCATGCCCTCGCGCAGCGCGACAACGACGGCATCAGCGTGGCCGAGGCGCTGGCTTCCATCGGCTATGCGGGCACCGCACCGGCTTCGGCCGCGGCGTCGCCGGTGGGTGCGTATTTCGAGGCGCACATCGAGCAGGGGCCGGTGCTCGAGGCCAACGAGCGCGTGATCGGCGTGGTCGAGGGCGCGCTCGGCCAGCGCTGGTACGACGTGGTGGTGCAGGGCATGGAAGCGCATGCCGGCCCCACGCCCATGGAGCTGCGCAAGGATGCGCTGCTCGCGGCCTCCGAACTGGTGATCGAGGTCAACCGCATCGCGCTGGCCCATGCGCCGCATGCGCGCGGCACGGTCGGCTGGATCGACAGCTATCCGAATTCGCGCAACGTGATCCCGGGCCGCGTGAAGCTCAGCGTCGACCTGCGCGCGGCGGACGACGTGGTGCTGTCGGCCATGGACGCCGAGCTGAAGGAGACGGTGCAGCGCATCGCCGCCAAGGGCAAGGTCGAGGCCACGGTGGAGCAGGTCGTCTACTTTCCCCCGCAGCCCTTCACGCCCACGCTCGTGTCGGCCGTGCGCGAGGCCGCGCAGGCGCAGGGCATGACCTGGATGAACGTGATCAGCGGCGCGGGCCACGACGCGGTGTACCTTGCGCGCGTGTGCCCCACGGCGATGATCTTCGTGCCCTGTCTCGATGGCATCAGCCACAACGAGATCGAGGATGCGCAGCCCGGCCACCTCGAGGCGGGCTGCAATGTGCTGCTGCAGGCAATGCTGCAGAGCGCGGGAGTGGCGTCGTCATGAAGGTGCTGATTGCGCGGCTCAACCACGAGACCAACACCTTCTCGCCGGTGCCGACGCCGCTCGCGGCCTTCGGCCCCGACGGCCCTACGTTCGGAGAGCAGGCCTACAAGGACAACAAGGGCATGCGCACCGCGATGTCCGCCTTCATCGACCTGGCCGAGCAGGCCGGTGCAACGCTGGTCACGCCGGTGTCGGCCTCGGCCAATCCGAGCGGGCCGGTCGATGCGCAGGCCTACACCACGCTCACGCAGTGCATCGTCGATGCCGCGCCGGGCTGCGACGCCATCCTGCTCGACCTGCACGGCGCCATGGTGGCGCAGAACAGCGCCGACGGCGAAGGCGACCTGCTGCTGCGGCTGCGCGCCGCGGCGCCCGGCGTGCCCATCGGCGTGGCGCTCGACCTGCACGCCAACGTGACGCCGGCGATGGTCGGCAATGCCGACGTGATCGTCGGCTTCAAGACCTATCCGCACATCGACATGTACGAGACCGGCGAGCATGCCGGCCGCCTGCTGTTCGACCTGCTCGCAGGAAGCAGCAGGCCCGCGATGCGCTGGCACCCATTGCCCCTGATGGCGCACACGCTGCGCAGCGCCTCGTTCACCGGTGCGATGCAGCGGGCCATCGAGGCGGCGCGCGCCGCCGAAGCATCGGAATCGCTCGCGGTGTCGATCTTTGCCGGCTTCTCGCTGTCGGACATCGAGGCGCCCTGCATGAGCGTGGTGGTGGTCGATGCAGAAGCGCCCGAGCGCGCGCAGGCCACGGCCGACCGGATCGCCAGGCAGATGTGGGACGAGCGCGAGGCGTTCATCTACCGCAGCGAGCCGCTGGCCGAGTCGATCGCGCGGGCCAAGGCCATCGCCGACGGCGCGACGCGTCCGGTGCTGCTGCTGGACCATGGCGACAATTGCATGTCGGGCGGCAGCTGCGACACCATGGACGTGCTGCAGGAGGCGCTGGCGCAGGGGCTCGACGGCATCGGCGTGGGCCCGCTGTGCGATCCGGCCGCGGTGGCCGAGCTGATCGCGGCGGGCGAGGGCGCCGAGGTGACGGTGGCGCTCGGCAACAAGGTGTCGCTCGAAGGCATAGGGCTGTCGAAGAAGCCCGTGACGCTGACCGGCACGGTGCGCACCGTCGGCAACGGCGAATATGTGATCACCGGCCCCACCTACACCGGCCAGCGCAGCAGCATGGGCCGCACGGTGCTGTTCGACATCGGCGCCGCGCGCATCGTGGTGACCGAGCGCACGCAGGAGCCCTGGGACATCGGCGTCTTCGAATGCGCGGGGCTCGATCCGCGCAAGGAACGCTTCCTGCTGCTCAAGTCGCGCATGTACTGCCGGCCGGTGTTCGAGCCGATCTCCGCGGCGCTGGTCGAGTGCGACAGCCCGGGCGTGACCAGCTCGGACTACAGCCTGTTCCCGTTCTCCAAGGTGCGCAGGCCGGTCTTTCCGCTCGACATGGTCTGACCAGCTGGGGTGTGGTCTACCTATGCAAAAAAATTGCATAGGTAATTGGAGGTACACCCCGATACTGCGGCGCTTCCGACCATGAAGCCCACCGCGTGAACACCTTTGCCCAGAGCGCCGTCGCGGCCTGGCAGCTGCTCGTGTCCGGCGATCCGGTGCTGTTGGCCATCGTCGGCCGTTCGCTCGCGGTCAGCGCCAGTGCCTGCGTGCTGGCCTGCGGCCTGGGCCTGCTGCTGGGGGCCTGGCTGGGCGTGGCGCGCTTTCGCGGCCGCGCCGGCTTGCTCACGCTGCTGAATACCCTGCTGGCGCTGCCGTCGGTGGTGGTCGGGCTGGTGATCTATCTGCTGCTGTCGCGTTCCGGCCCGCTCGGCTTCCTGGGCTGGCTGTTTTCGTTCAAGGCCATGGTGCTGGCGCAGACGGTGCTGGTGCTGCCGGTGGTGACGGCGCTCACGCGCCAGGCCATCGAGGATGCCGAGCGTGCGCATGGCGAGCAGCTGAGCTCGCTCGGCGCCAGGCCGCTGGTGCGGGCGCTGCTCCTGGTGTGGGACGAGCGCTACGCGCTGCTCACGGTGCTGATCGCGGCGTTCGGCCGCGCGGTATCGGAAGTGGGCGCGGTGATGGTGGTGGGCGGCAACATCGACGGCTTCACGCGCGTGATGACCACGGCCATCGCACTCGAAACCAGCAAGGGCGACCTGCCGCTGGCACTGGCCCTGGGCATCGTGCTGCTGGGCGTGGTGCTGGTGCTCAACCTCGCGATTGCCGCCGTGCGGGGCTGGCGCGAGCGGGTCGACGGCGGGGGCGGCGAAGGCGGCGGCATGGCGGCCTGGTGGCGGCCGGAGGCGCGCCCGTGAACGAACGCGCGCAGCTCGCGAGCGTGGACGCCACCGTCTTCGCGCTCCATGGCGTCGACGTTCGCCTGGGGCGCGTGGCGGCGCTGCAGGGCGCGACCCTGACCATCACGGCCGGCGAGCGCGTGGCCCTCATCGGCGCCAACGGCAGCGGCAAGACCACGCTGCTGCGGCTGCTGCACGGCCTGGTCCCGCATGCGGCGGGAAGCTTCACCAGCGCCGCGCCGCGCCGCCACCAGGCCATGCTGTTCCAGCGCCCGCACATGCTGCGCGCCTCGGTGGTGGTCAACGTGGCGGTGGCGCTGTGGCTGCGCGGCATGCGCTGGCGCGATGCCCGCCGCGCCGCCATTCCGGCGCTGGCGCGCGTGGGCCTGGAAGACCTGGCCGACCGCAACGCCCGCGCCCTGTCGGGCGGCCAGCAGCAGCGGGTGGCGCTGGCGCGCGCCTGGGCGCTGCATCCGGCGGTGCTGCTGCTCGACGAGCCCACGGCCAGCCTCGACCCGACCGCCAAGCGCGAGGTCGAGACGCTCATCGCCGAAGCCGCCGTCGGCCGCACGCTGGTGTTCGCGAGCCACAACCTCGGGCAGGTCAAGCGGCTGGCCAGCCGCGTGGTCTACCTCGAGCACGGCCGTGTGCTGGCCGATCTGCCCGTCCACGATTTCTTCCATGGGCCCCTGCCGGAAGAGGCCCGCCTGTTCGTCAAAGGAGAGTTGGCATGAATCCGTTCCTCAAGCAGCACCGCGCAAGCGCGGGCATCCGCGCCTCGCTGGCCGTTGCGGTCTTCTTCGTGGCGGCCGGCGCCGCGCGCGCCGAGACCATCACCATGGCCTCGACCACGTCCACCGAGCAGTCGGGCCTGTTCTCGCACCTGCTGCCGGCTTTCAAGAAAGCGAGCGACATCGACGTCAAGGTGGTGGCGGTGGGCACCGGCCAGGCCATCGACATGGCCAAGCGCGGCGACGCCGACGTGCTGTTCGTGCACGACACCGCGGCCGAGGAGAAGTTCGTGGCCGAGGGCTTCAGCGCCAGGCGCTATCCGGTGATGTACAACGACTTCGTGCTGGTGGGCCCGCAGGCCGACCCGGTTGCCACGAAGGGCGGCGACATCGTCGCCGCGCTGAAGAAGATCGCGGCCGCCAATGCGCCTTTCGTGTCGCGCGGCGACAAGAGCGGCACCGACGCGGCCGAGCGCCGCCTCTGGACGCAGACCGGCGTGGCCGAGGCGGGGCAGCCGGTGCCCGACGAGCGCAAGGGCACGGGCTACAAGGAGTGCGGCTGCGGCATGGGGCCGGCGCTGAACATCGCGGCCTCGTCCGGCGCCTATGTGCTGGCCGACCGCGGCACCTGGCTCAGCTTCAAGAACCGCGCCGGGCTGGCGGTGCTGGTCGAGGGCGACAAGCGGCTGTTCAACCAATATGGCGTGATGGTGGTGAGCCCGGCGAAATTCCCCTCGCTCAACAGCCGGGGCGCGCAGAAGTTCGTCGACTGGGTGATCTCGCCGGCCGGGCAGCAGACCATTGCCGCCTACAAGATCGGCGGCGAGCAGCTGTTCTTTCCCAACGCACGGTCGAACTGAGCGGCGCATGCCGCCGCGCATCGTTGCATGACCTGCGAGGTCATCGACGCCGCGCGTGCCCGGCGCGACCATTCCTTCACCCCGCGATGTTGCGGGTCGAACCCTCGAAAGGAAATGGTCATCATGAACACCGCCGCACACGACGCCGCCGCCATTGCCCAACGCTACATCGCGGCCTGGAACGAAACCGATGCCGCGCGCCGCGCCGAGCTGATCGCGGCCGCCTGGACGGCCGATGCGCACTACGTGGACCCGCTGGCGCAGGCCAGCGGCCGCGAGCAGATCGGCGCGCTGATCGGTGCCGTGCACCAGCGCTATCCGGGTTTCCGCTTCAACCTGTTCGGCAAGCCCGAGGCGCATGGCGACAACCTGCGCTTCTCGTGGACCCTGGGCCCGAGCGGCGCCGAAGACCTGATCCAGGGAACCGACTTCGCCCGGCTCGACGCGGGCAAGCTGCAGTCGGTGACCGGTTTCCTGGACAAGGTGCCGGTCGGAGCATGAACACGCTTCAGTCCGCGGATCCCGAGGCGCGCCCGCGCCACAGCTTGCGGTAGACCGTGGCGCGGCTGATGCCGAGGGTGCGGGCGGCTTCGGCCACGTTGCCGCGGGCGTCGGCCACGGCCTTGCGGATCAGCGCGGTTTCGACGTCGCGCAGCCGCGGCCGGGCTTCGGGCACCGCGCCCGGCGAGCCCTTGCCGCCGCGCTGGGGCCGGACCTGCACGCGCAGGCCCGACCAGAGCGGCACCTCGAGCACGGCATCGCCGCGGCGGGCCGCATCGAACAGCATCTCCAGCGGCAGCGCGAACAGGTCGTTGCAGTGCAGCGCATGCTGGCTGCGCGCCAGCGGCTGGTGCAGCATCTGCCGCGCCGCGGCGTTCGCGCCTGTCACGGTGCCGCCGGCGTCGACGCACAGCAGCCCGTCGGTGGCTTCGCCGCGCGGGCAGCCCGGCCACGAGAGATGCAGCCGCAGCTCGCAGGGCTCGTTCAGCACCAGCATGTTCTCGATGCTGCGCGCCGAAAGCGTGGCCAGGTGCCGCAGCTCCGGCCGCTCCACCGCCTGCACGCCGGTCAGGTCGAGCATGCCGATGCAGTCGCCCTGGGGGCCGAAGAGCGGCGCGCCGGCGCAGCTGTAGACGCTGGTGTCCTCGAAGAAGTGTTCGCCGCGGTGCAGCCACACCGATTCCTGCTCGGCCAGTGCGGTGCTGATGGCGCTGGTGCCGACCGCGCGCTCCGACAGGTCGACGCCGACGCGGGCGATGTTGCGGGCGTCGCGGCTGGCGGTGTCGGTGCCGTCGGGCAGCGGGCCCACATCGACCACGATGCCCTCGGCATCGGTCAGGACGGCGAAATAGCGCGTGTCGGCAATGGCGCGGGACAGCCGCTCGATCACCGGCCTGGCCGCCAAGATCAGCGCGCGGTTGCGCTCGGCCACGTCGCGCACGGCCGACTTGCCCACCGGTTCGAAGCTGACCCGCTGCTGCGGCTGCCGCCCCGCTTCCATGCAGCGCTCCCAGGAACGCAGGATCCATGGCTCGACGCGCGCGGTGCCCCGCGAGCGGGAGGCGTCGCCATGGATCAGCTCCCGGCGGGCCTGCGCAATGGCGACGGAACGCTCGGGGAGGGGCAGGACGATGGAGGCGGACATCGGGTCGGGTCGCTCGGGTGGGGCGTCTTTTTTGAAACTTGCCGGGCCGCAAGTTGTTTCATTTTGAGAATTTCGTACGCACCGCGCAAGCGGCGAGGGTTTTGCCTAGGATAGTGCACCGGGCCGGCATCCAAGATGCCTTTTGCTGAACCAGCCATCACCTTCAACGGAGACAGCCAAATGCAGGTAGCTTTCACGGTCAACGGCCGACCGGCCACGGTCGACGCGCCCCCCAATACCTTCCTGGTGCACGCCATCCGCGAGCATCTCCATCTCACCGGCACCCATGTCGGCTGCGACACCGCCCAGTGCGGCGCGTGCACCGTTCACATGAACGGCCGCGCGGTGAAATCGTGCAACATCCTGGTCGGGCAGGCGGCCGGTGCGGAAATCACCACCATCGAGGGCATCGCCCAGCCCGACGGCACCATGCACCCCATGCAGGCGGCCTTCAAGGAATGCCATGGCCTGCAGTGCGGTTTCTGCACCCCCGGCATGGTCATGAGCGCCATCGACCTGTGCACCCACCATCCCAAGTCGAGCGAGTCCGAGATCCGCGAACTGCTCGACGGCAACCTGTGCCGCTGCACGGGCTACCAGAACATCGTGAAGGCCGTGAAGATGGGTGGCGAGGCCATGGCCTCCGGCACCCCGGTCAAGACCACCGTCACGGCGTGAAGGGAGCAACATCATGGGTGCTTCCGACTTCTCGAACCTGCCCCACATCGGCGAAGCGCTGCGGCGCAAGGAAGACTATCGCTTCCTGACCGGCGCGGGCAACTACACCGACGACATCACGCTGGCCAACCAGAGCCATGCGGTCTTCGTGCGCTCGCCGCACGCCCACGCGGTCATCAAGTCGGTCGACACCGCCGAAGCGCTCAAGATGCCCGGCGTGGTCGGCATCTTCAGCGGCAAGGACATCGAGGGCAAGATGGGAGGGCTGCCCTGCGGCTGGCTCATCAACAACCCCGACGGCACGCCCATGAAGGAGCCGATGCACCCGATCCTCGCGATCAACAAGGTGCGCTACGTGGGCGACCATGTGGCCATGGTGGTGGCCGAGACGGTCGAGCAGGCCAAGAATGCCGCCGAAGCCGTGGTGGTCGACTACGACGTGCTGCCCGCGCTCGTGAGCGTGGCCGACGCGGCGAAGAAGGCGAGCGGCGTCACGCTGCACGACGAGGCGCCCGACAACCAGTGCTACAAGTGGACGCTGGGCGACAAGGCGGCGGTCGATGCGGTGTTCACCACGGCCGCGCACGTCACCAAGCTCGACCTCGTCAACAACCGGCTGATCCCCAACCCCATCGAGCCGCGCGTGGCCATCGGCAGCTACAGCCGCGGCACCGACGACTACACGCTCTATGTGTCCAACCAGAACCCGCATGTCGAGCGCCTGCTGATGACGGCCTTCGTGCTGGGCCTGCCCGAGCACAAGGTGCGCGTGATCGCGCCCGACGTGGGCGGCGGCTTCGGCTCCAAGATCTTCCTGTACGCCGAAGACGTGTGCCTGACCTGGGCCGCCAAGCAGCTCAACCGCAACATCAAGTGGACGGCCGAACGCTCGGAGTGCTTCCTGTCCGATGCGCACGGCCGCGACCATGTGAGCCACGCCGAGATGGCGTTGGACAAGGATGGCAAGTTCCTCGCGATGCGGGTGCACACCGACGCCAACCTCGGCGCCTACCTGTCGACCTTCTCGACCGCAGTGCCGACCATCCTCTACGCCACGCTGCTCGCGGGCCAGTACACCACGCCGCAGATCTACGTCGAGGTCGATGCCTGGTTCACCAACACCGCGCCGGTCGATGCGTATCGCGGCGCGGGCCGGCCCGAGGCCACCTACCTGCTCGAGCGCCTGGTGTCGCGCTGCGCCTGGGAAATGAATCTGGGCCAGGACGAGATCCGAAAGCGCAACTTCATCACCACCTTCCCCTACCAGACGCCGGTGGCGCTGCAGTACGACACGGGCGACTTCCACGCCTGCATGGACAAGGCCCGCGTGCTGGCCGATGTCGGAGGCTATGCGAAGCGCAAGTCGGCCAGCGAGGCCGCGGGCAAGCTGCGCGGCATCGGCTACTCGAGCTACATCGAGGCCTGCGGCATCGCGCCGTCGAACATCGCCGGGGCGCTGGGTGCGCGGGCCGGCCTGTTCGAATGCGGCGAGATCCGCGTGCATCCCACCGGCAGCGTGACCGTGTTCACCGGCTCGCACAGCCACGGCCAGGGGCATGAAACCACCTTTGCGCAAGTGGTTGCGGCGCGCCTGGGCATTCCGGTGGACAACGTCGACGTGGTCCATGGCGACACCGGCCGCGTGCCCTTCGGCATGGGCACCTACGGCTCGCGCTCCATCTCGGTGGGCGGCGCCGCCATCATGAAGGCGCTCGACAAGATCGAGACCAAGGCCAAGAAGATCGCCGCGCACCTGATGGAGGCGAGCGATGCCGACATCGAGTTTGCGAACGGCGAGTTCACGGTGAAGGGAACCGACAAGAAGATCCCGTTCGGCCAGGTGGCGCTCACGGCCTATGTGCCGCACAACTACCCGCTCGACAAGCTCGAGCCCGGCCTGAACGAAACCGCGTTCTACGACCCGACCAACTTCACCTTCCCGGGCGGCACCTACATCTGCGAGGTCGAAGTCGACAAGCAGACCGGCGAGGTGCGGGTGGACCGCTTCACCGCGGTGGACGACTTCGGCACCATCATCAACCCGATGATCGTCGAGGGCCAGGTGCACGGCGGGCTGGTGCAGGGCATCGGCCAGGCACTGCTCGAGAACTGCGTCTACGACAACGAAACCGGCCAGCTGCTCACCGGCAGCTTCATGGACTACGCCATGCCCAGGGCGGGCGATTTTCCGCAGTTCAATCTCGACACCGTGTGCACCCCGTGCACGCACAACCCGCTGGGCACCAAGGGCTGCGGCGAAGCGGGGGCCATCGGCTCGCCGCCAGCCGTGATCAACGCCGTGCTCGACGCGCTGGCGCCGCTGGGCGTCAAGGACTTCGACATGCCCGCATCGGCCAGCCGCGTCTGGGAAGCGATGCAGGCTGCCGCCTCCCACTAGAACAACGAAGGAACCCACACCATGTACGCCTTCACACTCGAACGACCGGCCACCGTGGCCGATGCCGTCAAGCTCGTTGCCGCCGGCGCCAAGCCGCTGGCCGGCGGCCAGACGCTGCTCGCCTCCATGAAGCTCAGGCTCTCGGCGCCCGAGCAGCTCGTGGACCTGGGCGACATCAAGGAGCTCACCGGCATCAAGAAAGATGGCAACACGATCACCATCGGCGCGATGTCGCGCCACCTCGACGTGGCCAACAACGCCGACGTGAAAGCCGCCTTCCCGGCGCTGGCCGACCTGGCCTCGCGCATCGGCGACCGGCAGGTGCGCGCGATGGGCACCATCGGCGGCTCGGTGGCCAACAACGACCCTGCCGCCTGCTATCCCAGCGCGGTGCTGGGTTCCGGTGCCACGGTCATCACCTCGAAGCGCGAGATCGCTGCGGACGATTTCTTCCTCGGGCTGTTCACCACGGCGCTGGAAGAAGACGAGCTGATCACCGCGATCCGCTTTCCGATCCCGAAGCGCGCCGTGTACGAGAAGCTGCGCCAGAAGGCATCGAACTTCCCGCTCGTCGGCGTGTTCCTCACGCAGTCCGACAGCGGCGTGCGGGTGGCCGTGACCGGCGCGGGCAACGGGGTGTTCCGCCACGCGGGGCTCGAAGATGCGCTCAACAAGAGCTTCACCGCGGCAGCTGCCGCGGCCGTGAAGATCGATGCGAGCGACCTCAACAGCGACCTGCACGCATCGGCGGCCTATCGCGCCAACCTGATCAGCGTGCTCACGCAGCGCGCCGTCACCAGGGCGCTGGGCTGAACGAGACAGCGCCACCACCGCTCGCAGGCCGGAAGGCGCGACACCCCCGCGTCTTCCGCTACGCTTCGCCATGATCTTCCCGACCATCGATTCCCTTTCCGAAGGCTTGATGCAGGCCGGCTACTTTGCCGACCGCCGCCTGGCCACGGCCGTGTTCCTCGCGCTCAGGCTGCAGCGTCCGCTGCTGCTCGAGGGCGAGCCCGGCGTCGGCAAGACCGAACTGGCCAAGGCGCTGTCGAAGGCGCTCAATCGCGAGCTGCTGCGTTTGCAGTGCTACGACGGGCTGGAGCAGCGCGAGGCGCTCTACGAATGGAACTACGCCGCGCAGCTGCTGCACATGCGCGCGGCCGAGGCCACCGGCGCGGCGCGCGACGTCGAAGCCGAGGTCTATCAGCCGCACTACCTGATCCGCCGTCCGCTGCTGCAGGCCCTGCAGACGCCCGCGCCCGGCGCCGTGCTGCTGATCGACGAAGTGGACCGCGCCGACGAGCCCTTCGAGGCCTTCCTGCTCGAATACCTGGGCGAATACCAGGTCAGCATTCCCGAGCTCGGCACCGTGCGTGCCGTGGTGCCGCCGGTCACCATCCTCACGAGCAACCGCACGCGCGAGCTCAACGATGCGGTCAAGCGGCGCTGCCTGTACCACTGGCTCGACTATCCCGAACGCGAGCGCGAGCTTGCCATCGTGCGGGCCCAGGTGCCGCAGGCCGGCGAGAAGCTGTCGGCCCAGGTGGCCGCCTTTGTCGCGCGGCTGCGCGATGCGCCTTTCGTCAACGCCTTCCAGCGCGCGCCCGGCATCGCCGAAAGCGTCGAGTGGGCGAGGGCGCTGATCGCGCTCGACACGGTCGAGCTCGACCCCGAAGTGGTGGTCGACACCGCCGGCATCCTGTTCAAGCAACGCGACGACGTGGCGGCGCTCACGCACGAGCTGGCATCGGATCTGCTGAAACCCGAGGAGCCGGTCGCGCCCTGAGCGCGGCCGAAGGTAGCGGCCGCCCGCATGACCGGCATCCAGCAACTCGGCGACGTACGCAGCGGCAAGCTGGCCGGCAACATCACGGCCTTCGGCCGCGCCCTGCGCCGCGCCGGCGTTCGCACCGATGCCATGCGCATTGCGCTGGCCGCCGAAGCGGCTGCGCTGGTGGGGGTGGAAAGCAGGCTCGACCTGAGCGCCGCCATGGAGGCCGTCATGGTGAGCCGCGAGCAGGACCGCATGGTGTTCCGCGAACTCTTCGACGCCTGGTTCCGCGACCCTGAACTTGCCAACAAGCTGCTCGCGCAGATGCTGCCGAGCGCCGAAGGCAAGGCCGAGCCCTCGAAGCGGCGCCCGCGCGTGCGCGAAGCCCTCACGGCGCCGCGCGATCCCGCCAGGCCGGCCGTGGTCGCCAAGCCCGACAAGGAGGTCGAGTTCGATGCCGCCATGACATCGAGCGACCGGCAGCGCCTGCAGCATGCCGACTTCAATGCGCTCGGCGCGTCCGAGTACCAACTGGTGGAGCGGCTTGCGCGCGACGTCAGCCTGCCCATTCCTTCGGTGCCGTCGCGCCGGCTGCGCGCGGCCAACGATGCCGGCCGGCAGCATGCGCGCATGCATTGGCCCGGCGTGCTGCACGAGGCTGCGCGCACCGGCGGCGAATTGCTGCGCCTGCCGCGGCTGGCCCGGCGCGAGCGGCCTTTGCCGCTGCTGGTGCTGGTCGACGTGTCGGGCTCGATGGAACGCTATGCGCGGCTGCTGCTGGCTTTCCTGCACGCCTCCACGCGGCGGGCCGGGCGGCGCGACGTGTTCGCCTTCGGCACCCGCCTGACCGACCTCACGCCGGCCTTCCGACTGGCCGACACCGATGCCATGCTGGCGGCCGCCGGCCTCGCCATCGACGATTTCGCGGGCGGCACGCGGCTCGGAAGTTCGCTCGCCGAACTCCGGCGCTTCCATGCCCGCCGCCTGACCGGCCGCCGCACGCTGGTGCTGGTGATCAGCGACGGGCTCGACACCGGCGAGCCGGCGCTGCTGGAAAACGAGTTGCTCTGGCTCAAGCGCCACTCGCGCCGCCTGCTGTGGCTCAATCCGCTGCTGCGCTTCGAGGGCTACGCCCCTTTGGCGCGTGGGGCCAGTGTGCTGCACCGGCATGCGGATGCGATGCTGGCGGTCCACAATCTCAGTGCCCTCGAACAGCTGGCCGCCAGCCTTGCCGCCCTCATGCGGTCCGGCCGCTAGTGCCTCACAGAAGGAAAAAAGGAAAACCACCATGGAAATGCTCGGCAACCGCCGCCTCGGCGTCACCCAACAACAGGCCTGGGATGCGCTCAACGATCCCGAGACGCTCAAGAAATGCATTCCCGGCTGCGACAAGTTCGAGCTCACGGGCGACAACCAGTACAGCGTGGCGCTGGCGGTCAAGATCGGCCCGGTGTCGGCCAAGTTCAACGGCAAGGTCGCGCTGTCGGACATCGTGGCGCCGGATGGCTACAAGCTCAGCTTCGAGGGGCAGGGCGGCGTGGCGGGTTTTGCCAAGGGTTCGTCCAGCGTGACGCTGCGGCCGCTGGACGGCGCCGCCGAAGCCGCGCCGGCACCCGGCTGCGAGCTCGACTACACCGTACAGGCGCAGGTCGGCGGCAAGATCGCCCAGCTGGGCCAGCGGCTCATCGACGGCGCCGCCAAGTCGACCGCCGACGACTTCTTCAAGCGCTTCGAGGCCGAGATGCAGAGCCGCTACGGCCCCCCGCCTGCCGCTGTGTCGGAACCGGCCGAGGCGTCCGCCGAAAAGGCCGGCATGATGTCCGGCCTCATGAGGAAGATCGGCCTCGGCAAGAAGGACGACAAGGACGCGTCTGCCGCACCGGGCGACGCCAGCAGCTAGGAACGGATCAGGCGATGGAAAATCTCGACGTCATGGTGCTGCGCACGCTGCGCGACTGGCGGCACGCCGGCAAGCGCGCGCTGCTCACGACCGTGGTGCGCACCTGGGGCTCCTCGCCGCGGCCGGTCGGCTCGATCATGGCGCTGGCCGACGACGGCGCGGTGGTGGGTTCGGTCTCCGGCGGCTGCATCGAGGACGACCTGATCGCGCGCTACAGCCATGCGCACGGCAACGGCGAAGAGGTGCCCGTGGGCGCGCCGCCCGTGCTCGTGAAGTACGGCATCACGGCCGACGAGGCGCACCGCTTCGGGCTGCCCTGCGGCGGCACGCTGGAGCTGCTGCTCGAATACGACCCCGACGCGGCCTCGCTCGACACGCTGGTGGCCGAGCTTGAACAAGGCCGGCTCATGCAGCGCACCGTGACGCTCGCGACCGGCGCCGTGCGGCTCGCCGAAGCCACTGCGCCCGACGCGCTCAAGGTGAACGACACCGAGCTCACCAACACCTTCGGCCCCGAATACCGCATGCTGCTGATCGGCGCCGGCCAGCTTGCCGAGTACCTCGCGACCATGGCCAAGTTCAGCGGCTTTGCCGTGACGTTGTGCGATCCGCGCGCCGAGTACCGCACCGCATGGTCGCTGTCCGGCGTGGAGATCACGACCGAGATGCCCGACGATGCGGTGCTGGCCTTCAAGCCCGACCGCCGCAGCTGCGTGGTTGCGCTCACGCACGATCCCAAGCTCGACGACCTCGCGCTGCTCGAAGCGCTGCAGAGCGAGGCCTTCTACGTGGGCGCCATCGGCTCGCGCCGCAATGCCGATGCGCGGCGCGACCGGATGATCGAGCACTTCGACCAGACGGCCGAATCGCTCGCGCGGCTGCGCGGCCCCATCGGCATCTACATCGGCAGCAAGACGCCGCCCGAGATCGCGGTGAGCGTGATGGCGGAAATCCTGGCCGTGAAGAACGCGGTCACGCTGCCGCGCGAAATGGAAGTGGCGCGCGCCAAGGGCATGCAGCAGCTGGCGATGGGCTGAGGCGCCGACCGGTTCCTGCGACCAGTTCCTGTTCAGTCAGCCCGACTTCGCCGCCGGCGGCACGTCGCCGCCCTTTTGCCGTTCACGGAAGAGCGCGGCGCGCATCAGGAAGATGGTGGTGATGGGCGCCGTGAGCGCAATGAACAGGACGATGAGCACGGCGTGCAGGAAGAGGCTGAAGCCCTGCACCGAGAAGTAGACGATGGTGGCGATCGTCATGCACCACACGCCCACCGTGGCGCCGAGCGTCGGCGCGTGGATGCGGCGGAAGAAGGTGGGCAGCCGCACGAGGCCGAAGGAGCCGATGGCGGCGAAGGCTGCACCCAGCACGGCGAACACGGCGGTGACGATTTCCGCCCACAAGGGCAGCGGCCCCACGATGAAATCCGTCATTCGATGACCTCCCCGCGCAAGAGGAACTTGGCCATGGCCGTCGACCCGACGAAGCCGAACAGCGCGGTCAGCATGGCGGCTTCGAAGTACACGTTGCTCGCATAGACGATGCCGAGCACCAGCATCATCAGCATGCCGTTGATGTAGAGGCAGTCCAGCGCCATCACGCGGTCCTGCGCGCTGGGCCCCACCAGCAGACGGGCCAGCGCGCAGAGCATGGCCACCGCCAGCAGCAGCAGCGCCAGCTTCAAGGCCCAGAAAAGTACAGGCGTCATGATTCGAAGATCTCCATCAGGGGCCGCTCGTAGCGCTGCTTGATCATGGCGATGAAAGCGGCTTCGTCGTCGACGTCGAACACGTGGATCAGCAGCGTGCTGCTGTCGAACGCGATCTCGCCCCATGCGGTGCCGGGCGTGAGGCACATGATCATGGCCAGCACCGCGAGCCCGTTGGGGTCGCGCAGCTCCAGCGGCACGTTGATGAATTGCGAGGCGATGCGCGAGGTGCGGCGCGTCAGCAGCCGCCGTGCCACGAAGAGCGCCGATTCCAGCATGTCGGCCGAGGCCCGGCCCGCGAGCCGCAGCGCGACCCAGGGCTTGCGCATGCGCACGGTGGCCGGCCGCAATCCCTTGGTGAGCAGGGGAACGGCAATGGCCAGCAGCGCGGCCGACAGCAGCGTTGCGGCTTCGAGCGACTGGTTGAGCAGCAGCCACACCGCAAACAGCGCCAGCGAGAGCGGTGGCGAGGGAATCCAGCGCTTCATGGTGCCGGGCCTTTCGGGGGCGCCGCGGGGTTGGCGACCTGCCGCGCGCCCATCACGGCGTTGCGGTAGGCGGTGGGCGTGCGCAGCCCTTCGGCGGTGGTGATGGCGTGGTGCATGACGGGGCCGGCCCAGACGGTCAGCGCCACGCTGGCCGCGAGCAGGCCGGCCACCGGCAGCACCTCGAGCGCGGGCAGGGCGGGCATGGTGGGATGCGGCTGGGTCCAGAAGTGGCGCATGCCGGTGCGGCTCAGCGCAATCAGCGCCAGCAGGCCCGAGGCGATCAGCAGCCCCAGGAAGATCCATGCGGGCACCGATGTGCCGCCGGTGGAGAAGGCGCCCGAAAGCATCGCGAACTTGCCCACGAAGCCCGACAGCGGAGGCAGGCCCGCGAGCAGCAGGGTGCAGCCGATGAAGCTCAGCCCCAGGAACGCCACGCCGGCGGGAATCGCGCGGCCGTAGAGCGCCTGCGCTTCGTCGTCGAGGTTCACGTCGTCGAGCACGCGCAGGTCTTCCGCCAGGAACGGCGCATTGCCCGCCTTCTCGTGCGGCGCGACGCTCATGCCGGCATTGCGCCAGCGCTCGATCATGTCGGTGAGCAGGAAGAAGGCGCTGACTGCCAGCGTCGAACTCAGCAGGTAGTAGAGCGCGCCGGCCCACACGGCCGGCTCCCCGAGGCCGATGGCCGCGAGCAGCGTGCCTGCCGACACCAGCACGCTGAAGCCCGCGAGGTTGGAGAGCCGCTGCGTGCCCACGATGCCTATGGCGCCCGCGAACAGCGTCGCAAGCCCGATCGCGATGAGTGCGGATTGCCCGAACGCGGCCGAGGCACCGGCATCCGATGCGAAGAGCAGCGTCCACAGCCGCAGCAGCGTGTAGATGCCGAGCTTGGTCAGCAGCGCGAACACGGCGCCCACGGGCGACACCGCTGCGCTGTAGGCCGGCACCAGCCAGAAGTTGAGCGGCCAGGCGCCGGCCTTGGCGAAGAATGCGGTCGCGAGGATGGCGGCGGCCGCATGCACGAGGCCGCGGTCGGCCGGCGCGAGCTGCGCGATGCGCTCGCCGAGGTCGGCCATGTTGAGCGTGCCGGTCACGCCGTAGAGCAGGGCCGCGCCAATCAGGAAGAGCGACGAGGCGGCCAGGTTGATGGCGATGTAGTGGAGCCCGGCCTGTACCCGCAGCCGGCCCGAGCCATGCAGCAGCAGGCCGTAGGAGGCTGCGAGCATCACCTCGAAGAAGACGAACAGGTTGAACAGGTCGCCCGTCAGGAAGGCGCCGTTCAGGCCCATGAGCTGCAGTTGCAGCAGCGGATGGAAATGCACGCCGGCGCGGTCCCAGCGCGAGGTGGAGTAGATCGAGGCCGCAAAGGCGACCACGCCCGTGAGCGCCACCATCAGGGTCGACAGCCGGTCGGCCACCAGCACGATGCCGAACGGTGCCCGCCAGTTGCCCGGCAGGTAGACGCCGATCGATCCCGGCCCGTCGCCGGTCTCCGGCGCATTCACCCAGCGCAGCAGCGCGAGCGCCGCCAGCAGGCCCACCAGCCCCGAGACCACGCTCAGCGCCGACTTGGTGCGGCGCCGGCTTTCGCCCAGCAGCAGCATCAATGCGGCCGTGAGCAGGGGCACCAGGATCGGCACCGCGACGAGGTGCGGCATGCTGAACTCGAGCAATTGGTCGAGCAGCTGGACCAGCCCCGTCATTCCACCGCCTCCTGTTGCTCTTCGCCGTCCACGTGGTCGGTGCCGGTGAGGCCGCGCGAGGCCAGCAGCACCACGAGGAACAGCGCCGTCATCGCAAAGCCGATCACGATCGCCGTCAGCACCAGGGCCTGCGGCATCGGGTCGGCGGTGTTGGTCAGCGTGGCGGTGATGCCCTTGACCAGCACGGGTTCGCTGTCGAGCTTGAGCCGCCCCATGCTGAAGATGAACAGGTTGACTGCGTACGAGATGAGCGTGAGGCCCATGATCACCTGGAAGGTGCGGGGACGCAGCAGCAGGTACACCCCCGAGCCGGTGAGTACGCCGATGGCCAGGGCGAGCACGATCTCCATCAGTGCGCTCCTTCCGGCGTTGCGCTGGCGGCCGCGGCGGCTTCGGCTTCCTTTTCGCGCTGCTCGTCGGCCCAGCGGTGGCTGCGTATCGACTGGTGGGCCAGCGCGGTGAGGATCAGCATGGTGGCGCCCAGCACCAGCGCGAACACGCCGATGTCGAAGAAGAGGGCGCTCGGCACGTGCAGCTCGCCCAGGACGGGAAGGTGCAGGTGTGCGGTGTGGGTGGTCAGGAACGGATAACCGAACACCACCGCGCCGCTGCCCGTGACCAGTGCGAGCAGCAGGCCGGCGGCAATCCAGCGGCGCGGATAGATACGCAGGTGCTCTTCCACCCACTCGGTGCCCGAGACGATGAACTGAAGCACCAGTGCCACCGACATCACCAGCCCCGCGACGAAGCCGCCGCCGGGTGCGTTGTGCCCGCGCATGAAGAAATAGACCGACACCAGCACCGCGAGCGGCAGCAACAGCCGCACCAGCACCGCCGGCACCATCAGGTAGCCCACGGCCGTGTCCTTGGCGAGGCGCGGGTTCAGCAAGTCGCTGCTCCCATCGTCGGCCTGCGCGCGCTGCTGCGCCGGCAGGGCCATCGATTCGCGGGCCGGCCTGAAGCGGCGCAGCAAGGCGTAGACCGTGAGCGCCACCACGCCGAGCACGGTGATCTCGCCGAAGGTGTCGAAGCCGCGGAAGTCGACCAGCATCACGTTGACCACGTTGGTGCCGCCGCCCTCGGCCAGCGCATGCTCGAGAAAGAAGGGCGAGATGCTTTGCGGAAACGGCCGCGTCATCATCAGCCACGCCAGCGCCGACATGCCGCCGCCGGCGGCAGCCGCCACCAGCAGGTCGCGCCCGCGCCGGCCCCAGGGGCGCAGCCTGGCGCGCGCGGACTGGACCGTGTCCTTGCTGCGCATCGGCAGCCAGCGCAGGCCCAGCAGGATCAGCACTGTGGTCACGGCCTCCACCACGAGCTGGGTCAGCGCAAGGTCGGGTGCCGAGAACCAGATGTAGGTCACGCAGCACACCAGCCCGGCACCCGAGGCCAGCATCAGCGCGGCAAGGCGATGGAACTTGGCCTGCCACGCCGCGGCCAGCGCGCAGACACCGCCGATGAGCCAGGTCATTGCGAACATCGGCGAGAAGGGCAGCAGCTCGCGGGCGCCACGGGCGACGGGTGTCGTCCAGAGCGAAGCCGCGGCGCCCGCCGCGGCCACCGCGATCAGCAGCAGCAACTGCGACTGCATGCGCCGCGTGCCCAGCACGCGGCGGCTGCGCCGGCCGGCCTCGCTGAGCTGCGCGAGCAGGTGCTCGAAGATGGCCTGGCCGTCGAAGCGGTGCAGGAGCGGCGTGTGTTCGAGCTTGCCCTGCGCGCGGCGGCGGCGCTGCGACAGGTAGAGCACCATGCCGCCGGCCAGCGCCACGAAGCTCATCGCCAGCGGCAGGTTGAAGCCGTGCCATACGGCCAGGCTGTATTCCGGCAGCACGCCGCCGACCACCGGCGCGGCGGCAGCCGCCAGCAGCGCTCCGATCGACCAGGCCGGCGCCACGCCCACCACCAGGCAGACCAGCACCAGCAGCTCGACCGGCACGCGCATCCAGTGCGGCGGCTCATGCGGCTGCTTCGGCACGTCGGGCCCGCAGGGCGGACCGAAGAACACGTCGAACACGAAGCGCGCCGAATAGGCCACGCTGAAGATGCCTGCAACGGTGGCAATGACCGGAAGGCTCAGGTTGATCCATGGCGTCGCCTGGATGAACACCGTCTCGGCGAAGAACATCTCCTTCGAGAGGAAGCCGTTGAGCAGCGGCACGCCGGCCATCGATGCGCTCGTGATGATCGCCAGCGTGCCCGTGATCGGCATCAGCCGCAGCAGGCCGCTGAGCTTGCGGATGTCGCGCGTGCCGCTCTCGTGGTCGATGATGCCGGCCGCCATGAACAGCGATGCCTTGAAGGTCGCATGGTTCATGATGTGGAACACCGCCGCCACCGCCGCCAGCGGGCTGTTCAGGCCGAGCAGCAGCGTGATGAGACCGAGGTGCGAGATGGTCGAATAGGCCAGCAATGCCTTCAGGTCGCGCTGGAACATCGCGACAAAGCCGCCGAGCAGCAGCGTGATCGCGCCCGCGCCGCCCACCAGCCAGAACCACTGCTCGGTGCCCGACAGCACCGGCCACAGCCGCGCCATCAGGAACACGCCGAGCTTCACCATGGTGGCCGAATGCAGATAGGCCGAGACCGGTGTTGGTGCCGCCATGGCGCGCGGCAGCCAGAAGTGGAACGGGAACTGCGCGCTCTTGGTGAAGGCGCCGAGCAGTATCAGCACCAGGGCCGCGGGATAGAGGGCATGCGCGCGGATCTCGTTGCCCGAGGCGAGCACCACGTCGAGCTCGTAGCTGCCCGCGATGCGGCCCAGCACCACCACGCCCGCCAGCAGGCAGAGCCCGCCGGCACCGGTGACGGTGAGCGCCATGCGCGCGCCGCGCCGCGCGTCCCGGCGGTGATGCCAATAGCCGATCAGCAGGAAGGAGAACAGGCTGGTGAGCTCCCAGAACAGCACCAGCTGGATCAGGTTGCCCGAGAGCACCACGCCCGTCATCGCGCCCATGAACGCGAGAAAGAAAGAGAAGAAGCGCGGCACCGGGTCGGAGGCCGACATGTAGTAGCGCGCATAGAGCACCACCAGCGCGCCGATGCCGAGCACCAGCATGCAGAACAGCCACGCGAAGCCATCCATGCGGAACACGAGATTGAGCCCGAGCTCGGGCAGCCACGCGATCTCCTGGCGCAGCACGTTGCCGCGCGCGATCTGGGGAAAGAACCATGCGGTCTGCACCGCGCAGCCCAGTGCGACGAGCCCCGCCAGCGTCGACTCCCGATTGCGCGCGTTCGACGGCATCAACGCGGCCAGCACGCTGGCAATGAAGGGAAGTGCGACGAGAAAGACCAGGGGCATTGCGGTCGATTCTATCGACCGGCCCTTTGAAGAATTCTCCCGGAAACCCGTGAAAATCGACGGCCTTGCCGCCTGGCGATGGGTCGATCGATCAGGCGGCCAGGGCCTGCACGCTGCGTATGCCCAGCCAGGTCAGGAACAGCGATCCGCCGAGGTGGGCCGTTGCCGTGAGCAGTGCCACGCCCAGCCGGCCTTCGAGAAGCATGGTCACGACCTCGGCCGAGAAGCTCGAGAAGGTCGTCAGGCCGCCGAGAAAGCCCGTGACCAGTGCGAGCCGCCAGGCCGGATCGAGGTCGGGCAGCAGATGGAACGAGGCAATGGCCACGCCGACGAGGTAGCCCCCGATCAGGTTGGCGGCCAGCGTGCCCCAGGGCATGAGCCCGCTGGCGCCGAACCAGAGTGCGAGGCCCCAGCGCGCCAGCGCGCCCACGGAGGCACCCATGCAGATGGCAAGAATCGGAAGCAGCATCGGCCTATTGTCGGGGCACGCCCGGTGCTGTTTATGGCGCCATCTGCTGCGGCAGCCAGGTGACCAGTTGCGGCACGAAGTAGATGATGAGCACGGCCGCCACCATCAGGAAGAACATCGGCAGCGTGACGCGGGCGATGTAGAGCAGGTCCTTGCCGGTCATGCCCTGCAGCACGAACAGGTTGAAGCCCACGGGCGGCGTGATCTGCGCCATCTCGACCACCAGCACGATGAAGATGCCGAACCAGATCGGGTCGATGCCGGCGGCGGTGACCGTCGGCATGATGACGCCCATGGTGAGCACCACCATCGAGATGCCGTCCAGGAAGCAACCCAGCACCACGTAGAACGCCGCGAGCATCACGATCAGCTGGAACTTCGAGAGCCCGAGCGAGCCGATCCATTCGGCCAGGTGGCGCGGCAGGCCGATGTAGCCCATGGCGAGCGTGAGGAAGGCCGCGCCCGCGAGGATCAGTGCCATCATGCAGTAGAGCCGCGTGGCGCCGAGCAGCGCTTCCTTGAAGCTGTGCCAGTTCAGCGAGCCCTGTGCGCCCGAGATGACCATGGCGCCGACCACGCCCACGGCGGCCGCTTCGGTGGCGGTGGCAATGCCCGCGTAGATGGATCCGAGCACCGACAGGATCAGCAGCGCGACCGGGATCAGCGACATCGAGGCCTTCAGCTTCTCGATGAAGGGCAGCTTCGCATCGGCCGGCGGAATGCGGTCCGGGTGGCGCAGCGACCAGAACACGATGTAGCCCGAGAACAGCAGCGCAAGCAGGATGCCCGGGATCACGCCCGCAATGAACAGCCGGGCGATCGACACGTCCGCACTCACGCCATAGACGATCATGATGATCGAAGGCGGGATCAGGAGGCCCAGCGTGCCGGCCCCGGCCAGCGTGCCGATGACCATGTCGTCCGGGTAGCCGCGCCGCTTCAGTTCGGGCAGGCTCATCTTGCCGATGGTGGCGCAGGTGGCGGCGCTCGAGCCCGACACTGCCGCGAACACCGCACAGCCCACCACGTTGGTGTGCAGCAACCGGCCCGGCAGGCTTTGCATCCAGGGCGCGAGACCCTTGAACATGTCCTGCGAGAGCCGCGTGCGGAACAGGATCTCGCCCATCCAGATGAACAGCGGCAGCGCGGTGAGCGTCCAGCTCGAGGCCGAGCCCCAGATGGTCACGGCCATGGCATCGCCCGCGGGGCGGGACGAGAAAATCTGCATGGCGATCCACGCCACGCCGGAGAGCGTGAGGCCGATCCACACGCCACTGCCCAGGATCAGGAAGAGCGCGGCAATCAGCAGGCCTGCAACGGCAATGTCACTCATGGCGCAATGCCTCCGTCTCGACCGGCTTGGCAGGTCTTCCCCGCCACTCGATCACGAACTCGTCGAAGGCTGCAATGGCGAACACCAGCGCACCCACGGCCATCGAGAGCTGCGGCAGCCACAAGGGGGTGGCGTCGTTGCCGGTGGAAATGTCGTGGAAGTCGTGCGACTGGAACACCAGCCGCGCGCTGTACCAGGCGAACAGCACCGCGAGCAGGGCGCCTGCGCCCATTGCCCAGCGTTCGAGCCAGCGCTGCGCCGCGGGCGGCAGGTTCTGCAGCACCAGGGTCACGCGGATGTGCTCGCCGCGCTTGAGCGTGTGGGCGAGCGCAAGAAAACCGGCACCGGCCATCAGGTAGCCGGCATAGGCATCGATGCCTGGAATGTTGAAATGGAGTTGCCGCCCGATGATGGAGAGCAGCACCATCACCAGCAGGCCGACCATGAAAAGCGCCGCCAGGGCGGCGGCGCTGTTGTAGAGGAAATCAAGCGTCTTTCGCATCGGTGGCTGTTCGGCGTTGCGTCACATCTTCTTGTATGCGTCGACCACCGCCTGGCCATCGGGTCCGGCCTTCTCAAGCCATTCCTTGAGCATGGTGTCGCCCACCTTCTTCATGTCGGCCTTGAGCTGGTCCGAAGGCACGTGGATGGCCATGCCGTTCTTCTTGAGCAGATCGATGTATTCGAGCGTCTTCTTCTTCGAGATATCCCAGCCGCGCTTCTCCGCCTCGGCGGCGGCCTTCAGTACGGCCTCCTGCGTGGGCTTGTCGAGCGCGTCGAAGGCCTTCTTGTTCATCAGCACCGCATTTTTGGGAAGCCAGGCCTGGGTGTCGTAGAAGTTCTTGATGTATTCGTAGGTCTTGGTGTCGTAGCCGGTGGAACCCGACGACATGTACGACTCGATCACGCCGGTGGCCATGGCCTGCGAGAGTTCGGCCTGCTGCACCGTGACCGGCTGTGCGCCGACGAGCTCGGCGACCCGCGCGGTGGCGGGGCTGTAGGCACGCCACTTGACGCCCTTGAGGTCGGCCGCGGAGGAGATCGGCTTCTTCACGTAGATGCCCTGGGGCGGCCAGGGCACGGTGTACAGCAGCGCGAGGCCCTGCTCGGCCAGCTTCTTTTCAAGCGCCGGCTTCTGCGCCTGGTACAGCTTCCATGCGGCGTCGTAGCTGTCGGCCAGGAACGGGATGCCGTCGGCGCCGAACATCTGCCATTCGTTCTGGTAGTTCACCAGCAGGATCTCTCCCAGCTGGGCCTGGCCGCCTTGCACGGCGCGCTTGATCTCGGGCGCCTTGAACAGCGCGGCATTCGCATGGACGGTGATCTTGAGCTTGCCGGCGGACGCCTTTTCCACGTCGCTGGCGAACTGCGTGATGTTTTCGGTGTGGTAGTTGCCGGCGGGGTAGGCCGTGGGCAGGTCCCACTTGGTTTGCGCGAAGGCCGCGGCGCCGAGGGTGAGGCCAGCGAGGGCAATGCCGAACTTGTGATTCATGAGCGCTCCGGAACGTATGAAAGTGAAAACGAAAACGAGCATACGTGCAAATTCCGGGCCACTCCTGAGGCATTTCCCTGCCACGCGGCGTTGTGCAGCCGCCGATCTCCTGCCGCAGCGCAGACAAAAAAGCCGCCTTCGCGGCGGCTTTGACTGCGGGGTCGCAGCGGACCCCGAGGCGATTCAATCAGGGCTTGGTGGGCTTCGCTTCGGCATCGGCGGCCTTGGGCGCCTTGGCGACCTTGTCCGCCTTCGAGGCGGCGGGGGCTGATGCCTGGCCGCCGAAGGCCTTGCCGTTGACCGTGAGTCCTTCGGCCGACAGCTTCTCGGCCTTCTTTTCCTTCACGCCCCTGACGCGCTGCATGAAGTCGGGCCAGTCCTTGAACTCGACTTCCTTGCGTGCGTCGAGGATGCGCTTGGACATTGCGGGGCCGACGCCCTTGATGCCGTTGAGATCGGCAGCCGTGCCCTTGTTGACGTCGACGGCAGCGAACGAGACAACCGCGAACAGCATGGCCGCCATGGCCAGGATTTTCTTCAACATGATTTTCAAACTCCCTGATTTGTTGATATGACAGTTCGCCGGCAGAAGACGCCGGCTCGCGTTCAACGGTTCAGGGAAAGGCGTGTTGACGCCCTCGCCCCCTGCAGGGGCTGCGTTCACCATTGTTCAGAAACGTGCTCGGAATGTGGCTCAGAGCTCTTCGACGCGCCGCGGCGGGTAGCTGTCCCAGGCTTGGCATCCGGGGCAGTGCCAGAAATGCTGGTGCGCTTCGAAGCCGCACGCGGCGCAGCGGTAGCGCATGAGCGGCCGCGTGGCCTGGTCGAGCGCGCGCTGCACCTGCGGGTGGAACTGCTCGTGCTCGAAGCGCTCGCCCGCAAGCCAGCGCGAGGCGGCGACCAGCGAGGGCTGCTGGGCGAGATGCGCGATGTAGCCGTCGCGCGGAGCGAGTGGCTGGCCGTTGGCCGCCGGAATCGCATTGGTCGGCGAGCCGCCGAGCGCGATCAGCGCTTCGAGCACGTCGATCGACGGCGACTCGGCATAGTGCCGTTGCAGCAGCGTGAGCGCTTCGCCCTCGCAGTGGGCGGCCACTGCGGCCTGTTGCAGTGCAGCGGCATACAACGGCAGGGCGAGCGGGGCGGTGTCGCTCAGGGCGACAAGGGTGCCGAAGGCCTTGGCGCCGTCGCCGTTGCGCAACTGCAGCGTGGCGGAATCGATGGCGGGGCGGGGTGCCTGCGGGGCCAGCGCGACCGCCTCGGACAGCAGCCGGCCGGCCGCGGCCAGGTCGCCGGCCGCCACTTGTTCGGAGGCCTGCTCGCAAAGGTGGTGGGCTCGGCGCGTGCTGTAGCTGGCCTGGTCGGACTCGTCGAGCTTCTGCGCCACGGCGGCGGCCTGGGCCCATTCGCGCGAACGCTCGTAGATGGCCAGAAGCGAAAGCCGCGCCTCGTTCTCGTAGCGCGTGCCCTCGAGTTTTTGCAGCGCGGCTTCGGCGCGATCGAGCAGTCCGGCGCGCAGGAAATCCTGCGCCAGCGCATGCTGGGCGCGTTCGCGGTCGCTGCGGCTCAGGTCGCCGCGACCCAGCAGATGCTCGTGCACGCGCACCGCACGCTGGTATTCGCCGCGCCGGCGAAACAGGTTGCCGAGGGCGAAGTGCAGTTCCTGCGTGTCGGGATCGTTCTGCACGGCCTCGATGAAGGCATCGATGGCCTGGTCCTGCTGTTCGTTGAGAAGAAAGTTGAGGCCGCGGAAATACGCCTTGGGGGCTTGCCGGTTCTCGAGCTTGAGCTGCCGGATATCGAAGCGCGAGGCAAGCCAGCCCAGGACAAAGGCAACGGGCAGGCTGATCAGCAGCCAGCTGGGATCAAAGTCCATGTTGGCGTACGGTGGGTAGGTCGGTGGCGGAAATGGACGACGGCGCTGCTGCCGGAGCAGGCACGGATGGCGCAGGAGCCGCGGCTTCGTCGCCGCGCGTGGCCGGAACCTGTGCTGCCGCCGCACGGTGCTTCCACCATCCAGGCAGCATGCCGAGCGCACCTACCACCAGGCCACCGGCGAAAGCTGCGAGCACGACGAGCACCAGGGGCGCGCGCCAATGCGTGCCGAAGAAGAAATAGACGGTTGCGTCGTGCTGGTTGTTCAGCGCGAAAGCAAAAAGCGTAAAAAAAATGGCTGCCTTGAGCAGCCACAGGAGGTATTTCATAGCCGTTCCCGTTGCCGGGAGCATTCTACGTTTGCATCCATGCGATCAGGCCTTGCGGCCCTTGGCGTCGAGTTCGGCGGTCTTGGCGTCGACGGCCTCGCGCAATGCCTTGCCGGGCTTGAAATGCGGCACCCGCTTTTCGGGGATCTGAACGCTCTCGCCCGAACGCGGGTTGCGGCCGATGCGCGGCGGACGCCGGTTGACCGAGAAGCTGCCGAAACCGCGGATCTCGATACGGTGCCCGCGCACCAGCGCGTCGCTCATCGCGTCGAGGATGGTCTTGACGGCGTATTCGGCATCGCGGTGCGTCAGCTGCGCGAAGCGCGCTGCGAGTTCTTCGACGAGGTCAGAGCGGGTCATAGGCCAAACAAAAACGTGGACGAAAAAAAAAGACAGAGCGGCCCCAGGGCCTGCTCTGTCTTCGGACTCAGCTTACTTGCTGTCGTTGTTGTCGAGCTTGGCGCGCAGCAGGGCGCCCAGGCTCGTCGTGCCCGCGTTTTCGCGTGCCGACTGCTGGCTCAGGTTGGCCATGGCGCCTTGTTCGTCGACCATGTCCTTCTGCTTGATCGACAGCTGGATGTTGCGGGTCTTGCGATCCACGTTCACGACGATGGCGGTGACTTCGTCGCCTTCCTTCAGCACGTTGCGTGCATCTTCCACGCGGTCGCGGGAGATTTCGCTGGCGCGCAGGTAGCCGATGATGTCTTCGCCGAGGTCGATTTCAGCGCCGCGGGCGTCCACGGTCTTGACCTTGCCGGTCACGATCTGGCCCTTGTCATTCACCGTGGTGAAGGTGGTGAACGGGTCGCTGTCGAGCTGCTTGATGCCCAGGCTGATGCGCTCGCGGTCCACGTCCACGGCCAGCACGATCGCTTCGACTTCCTGGCCCTTCTTGTAGTTGCGAACGGCGGTTTCGCCGGCTTCGTTCCACGAGAGGTCCGAGAGGTGCACCAGGCCGTCGATGCCGGCAGCCAGACCGACGAACACGCCGAAGTCGGTGATCGACTTGATCGGGCCCTTGACGCGGTCGCCGCGCTTGGTGTTCTGCGCGAACTCCTGCCACGGGTTGGCCTTGCACTGCTTCATGCCCAGGCTGATGCGGCGCTTGTCTTCGTCGATTTCCAGGACCATGACTTCGACTTCGTCGCCCAGCGAGACGATCTTGTTCGGAGCGATGTTCTTGTTGGTCCAGTCCATTTCGGAGACGTGCACCAGGCCTTCGATGCCGGGTTCGAGTTCGACGAACGCGCCGTAGTCGGCAATGTTCGTGACCTTGCCGAACAGGCGGGTCGATTGCGGGTAGCGGCGCGAAACGCCCATCCATGGGTCGTCGCCCATTTGCTTGAGACCCAGCGAGACACGGTTCTTTTCGGTGTCGAACTTGAGGATCTTGGCGGTGATTTCCTGGCCGGCCTGAACGACTTCGCTCGGGTGGCGAACACGGCGCCATGCCATGTCGGTGATGTGCAGCAGACCGTCGATGCCGCCGAGGTCGACGAACGCACCGTATTCGGTGATGTTCTTGACGACACCGCGCACGACTGCGCCTTCCTTCAGGGTTTCCATCAGCTTGGCGCGCTCTTCGCCCATGCTGGCTTCGACCACGGCACGGCGCGACAGCACGACGTTGTTGCGCTTGCGGTCGAGCTTGATGACCTTGAATTCCAGGGTCTTGTTCTCGTACGGGGTCAGGTCCTTGATCGGACGCGTGTCGATCAGCGAGCCCGGCAGGAACGCGCGGATGCCGTTGACAAGCACCGTGAGGCCGCCCTTGACCTTGCCGCTGGTGGTGCCGGTGACGAAGTCGCCCGATTCCAGGGCCTTCTCGAGGGCGAGCCACGAAGCCAGACGCTTGGCGGTGTCGCGCGAGAGGATGGTGTCGCCGTAGCCGTTTTCAACGCTGCCGATGGCAACGGAAACGAAATCGCCGGCCTGGACTTCGAGTTCGCCCTTGTCGTTCTTGAACTCCTCGATCGGCACGTACGCTTCGGACTTGAGGCCGGCGTTGACCACCACGTGGTTGTGTTCGACGCGCACGACTTCGGCCGTGATGACCTCGCCGGTGCGCATTTCGGAACGCTTCAGGGACTCTTCGAATAGGTCGGCAAAAGATTCAGACATTTATGGTTCCTTCCGTCAGGCAGGGTTGGCAGGCGCTCATGCGAAATTGCGTGCGGCTGCTGTGGGTCTGGAGACGGCGGTTTTGTGGGCTGGTGCCCGGTTGGTTGAACAACCAGCAGGCCGGTGCGCTGTCGCGCGAGAGGAGCCTGCTGGAGCGGTATGCGCTACCCCGGAATCCGGTTGGCGCGAGCCCTTCAAGCGGACCTGAAAGGCTGTGACTTCCAACCGCTCAAGCGGGCTTGAACGGCTGTTTTTCCTGCCACCAGTTCAACACCTGATCGATCGATTGCTCGATGGACAGCTGGGAGTTGTCGAGGTGGCGGGCATCCTGCGCCGGCTTGAGGGGAGCGACGCTGCGGGACGAGTCCCTGGCGTCGCGCGCTTCCAAGTCGGAGCGAAGACTGTCAAGTGTAGTTGAAATACCCTTTGAAATCAACTGCTTATGCCGGCGTTCGGCCCTCTGGGCGGCGCTGGCCGTCAGAAAGACCTTGAGTGCCGCGTCGGGGAAGATCACGGTGCCCATGTCGCGGCCGTCGGCCACCAGGCCCGGGAGCTGCCGAAACCGCTGCTGCAGGGCCAGAAGCGCTGCGCGCACCGCGGGAAGCGTGGAGACGCGGGAGGCATCCATGCCGGCGGCTTCGGTGCGGATCTCGTCGCTGACGTCTTCACCGGCCAAGAGGACCTTGCCTTCGGTGAAATGCAGGGGCAGGGCCGCCGCCAGGGCGGCGACCTGCGCCTCGTGCTGCGGGTCGGCGCTGAGCCCGGCGCGCCGCATGGCCAGGCCGGTCACGCGGTAGAGCGAACCCGAATCGAGGTAGTGGTAGCCGAGCAGGCGCGCCACTTCGGCCGCGAGCGTGCCCTTGCCCGAGGCGGTGGGGCCGTCGATGCAGATCACCGGAACCTCGAAGGCCTCGGCCACCGAGAACAGGGTTTCGAAGTAGTCCGGGAAGGTCTTGGCGACGCAGTGGGGCTCGAGGATGCGCACCGGCACCCGGGCCGGGTTGAACGCCGCGAGCGAAAAACACATCGCCACGCGATGGTCGTCGTAGGTGCGAATGCTGGCCGGCAGCCAGCCGGCCTGCGCGAGCGGGTGCACGCGGATGAAATCGGGGCCGGATTCGACGGTGGCGCCGAGCTTTCTCAGCTCGTTGGCCATGGCGTCGATGCGGTCGGTTTCCTTGACGCGCCAACTGGCGATGTTGCGCAGGGTGCTCGGGCCGTCGGCATAGAGCGCCATGACGGCGAGCGTCATCGCGGCATCGGGAATGTGGTTCGCGTCGAGGTCGATGGCCTTGAGCGGCCAGGCGCCGCGGCGGACTTCGAGCCAGTTCGGCCCGCTGTCGACTTGCGCGCCCATCTGTCGCGCCGCCTCGATGAAGCGGATGTCACCCTGGATCGAATCGGCGCCCACGCCTTCGATCCGGATACTGCTTTGACCGGGAGCGCCCGTGGCAATGGCACCCAGTGCTATGAAATAGCTAGCAGACGAAGCGTCGGCTTCGACGTGGATGTCGCCCGGCGAGCTGTAGCGGCTGCCGGCGGGGATGGTGAAGCGCTCCCAGCCCTCGCGCCGCACGGCAATGCCGAAGCGCGCCAGCAGGTTCAGCGTGATCTCGATGTAGGGCTTGGAGATCAGTTCGCCGACCACCTCGATCACGATGTCGCGTCCCGCCGAAGGGCCGCCCCGAGGCGGGGCCACCCCCTCGGGGGGCAGCGACGACACGCCAGTGCCGAGCGTGGGGGGCGCACTGCCCGCTGCGAGTGGCAATGCCAGCAGCAGCGCGGTCAGGAATTGGCTCGAGACGTCGCCGCGCACGCGGATCGGTGTGTCGAGCGCCAGCGTGCCGTGATCGGCCGGGCGGATGCGCAGCGGCGGGTAGCCGGGGTTGCCGAGATAGTCGATGTGGCAGCCGAGCTGGGTCAGCGCGTCGACAAGATCGCCGATCGGCCGCTCGTGCATGCGCGGCACGCCGCTCAGTTCGAATTCGCCGCCGAGCAGCGACAGCGCGGCGGTCAGTGGACGCATCGCGGTGCCGGCGTTGCCAAGAAAAAGCGGCAGCAACGGCCCGTTGGGCTTCAGTTGGCCGCCGATGCCGGTGATGCGCAGTGTGCTGCCCGCCGCATCGATGCCGCAGCCGAGCGCGCGCAGCGCATCGAGCATCACGCGGGTGTCGTCGGAGTCGAGCAGGTCATGGACCGTGGTGATTCCGCTCGCCAGTGCAGCCAGCAGCAGCACCCGGTTCGAAATGCTCTTGGAGCCCGGCAGCCGCACGGTGCCCGAAGCCCCGGCCAGCGCAGGAATGTCGAGGAATGCCGTCGAGAACATGTCAGGAGTCCTGGGGCGCGTCGGTGTTGGGCTGCCAGGCGGCGCGGGCCTTGCTGGCGGCGGCAATCGCGTGCTCGAGCGCCTGGGCGTCGACGGCCGTCATCAGCGCCTCCAGGTCGAGCAGCGCCTTGCGGAATGCCTGCGACTGCAGCAGCACCTGCTCGCGGTTGGCGAGCAGCACGTCGCGCCACATGACCGGGTCGCCGGCCGCGATGCGCGAAAAATCGCGAAACCCGGGTCCGGCAAGGCGCAGGAATTGGTCGCCCTGCGGCTGCGCGATGAGCGCGTTGATATATGCAAAGGCCAGCAGATGCGGCAGATGGCTCACGGCCGCAAAGGCGCCGTCGTGCTCCTCGGGGGTCATGGTGACCACGTGGGCCCCAATGCCGCTCCAGATCTGCGAGGCGCGCTGCACGTTCGAGCGCAGCGTGGCCTTGACCGGCGTCAGCACGACCTTGCGGCCCGTGTAGAGCGAAGCCTCGGCATGCTCGATGCCGGACACTTCCTTGCCGGCGATCGGGTGGGCCGGAACGAAGTGGGCGAACTGGTCCTGCAGGCCGTTGCGTGCGGCTTCGATCACGTCGCCCTTGGTCGAGCCCACGTCCATCACCAGCGTATCGCTCGAAATGCCATGGCGAATGGCCTTGAAGGTGGCTTCCGAGGCCGCCACCGGCACCGCCAGCAGCACGAGGTCGGAGCCCGAGACCGCCAGCAGCGCGGAAGGCGCCGCCACGTCGATCACGCCGAGCTGGCGCGCCCGTTCGGTGGTGGAGGGCGACTTGCTGTAGCCGACCACGCGTTTCACGAGCTTCGCGCGCTTGAGCGCGAGCGCAAAGGAGCCGCCCATGAGGCCGCAGCCGATCAATCCCAATTGCTCGAACATGGTGCTTGTCCGGCTCAGGCTTTGACGGGGTAGGCGCCAAGCACCTTGTAGAACGCGCAGAGGCCGCGCAACTCGGCCAGTGCCGCAGCCACGTTGGGCTGCGAGGGGTGGCCGTCCAGGTCGATGTAGAAGTAGTACTCCCACTGGCCGGTGCGCGCCGGGCGCGACTCGAAACGGGTCATGGACACGTTGTTGACCTTCAGCGGTACCAGCAGGTCGTGCACGGCGCCGGGCCGGTTCGGCACGGAGACGATCAGGCTCGTGCAGTCGCGTCCCGAGGCCGGCGGCATGGCCAGCGTCTGGGGCAGGCAGATCACGGAGAAGCGGGTGCGGTTGTACGAGTCGTCCTGGATCGCATGCGCCACGATGTGCAGGCCGAAGCGCGTGGCGGCGCGTTCGCCGGCCAGCGCGGCCCAGGCCGGGTTGGTGGCCGCGAGCCGCGCGCCTTCGGCATTGCTCGAAACGGCACGCCGCTCGGCGTTGGGCAGGTGCTTCGACAGCCAGGTCTGGCACTGCGCCAGCGCTTGCGGGTGGGCCAGCACCGCCTCGATGCCGTCGAGCGTGTTGCTGCTGCGCAGCAGATGGTGGCGCACCAGCAGGCTGACTTCGCCGACCACGTGGGTGGGCGAATGCAGGAACAGGTCGAGCGAACGCGTGACCACGCCTTCGGTCGAGTTTTCGACGCCGACCACGCCGTACTGGGCGCTGCCGGCCGCCGTGGCGTGGAACACCTCGTCGAAGCTGGCGCAGTAGATCAGGTCGGCGGCGCCGCCGAAGTATTCGATGGCGGCCTGTTCGCAAAAAGTGCCCTCGGGCCCCAGCACGGCGACGCGCTGCGGCGATTCGAGCGCCAGGCAGGCCGACATGATTTCGCGCCAGATGGCGGCCACATGCAGGTCCTTGAGCGGGCCCGCATTGCTCTTTTGCATCTTCTCGATGACTTGAGCCACGCGGTCGGGGCGGAAATACGGGGTGCCTTCGCGCTTCTTGACCTCGCCCACCAGCTCTGCCACGTGGGCCCGCTCATTGAGCAGGCTGAGCAGTTGCTGGTCGAGCGAATCGATCTGCACGCGCAGACCGGCAAGGCTTTCGGAGTTGTCGGGAGAGGAGGGCGGTGTTGGTGCGGAGGCGGTCATCGGTGCGAGCAGCTGGGCATGCGCCTAGGCATGCGATCGCTCGAATTCTCGCATGTAGCTCACAAGGGCCCGTACGCCTTCCAGCGGCATGGCGTTGTAGATGCTCGCGCGCATGCCGCCGACCGACTTGTGGCCCTTGAGCTGCAGCAGGCCGGCCTCGCGCGCACCGGCCAGGAAGGCGTCGTTGCGGCTCTCGTCCACCAGGAAGAACGGCACGTTCATGCGCGAACGGCAGCCCGGGTCGATCTTGTTGACGTAGAACGAAGAGGTATCGATGAAGTCGTACAGCAGCTTGGCCTTGGCAATGTTGCGCTGTTCCATGGCCGCCACGCCGGTGAGCGCGCCTTCGGTCTGCCGAAGCAGCCACTGGAACGTCAACCCCGCCATGTAGATGCCCCAGGTCGGCGGGGTGTTGTACATGGACTTGTTGTCGGCAACGATCTTGTAGTTGAACGCGCTGGGGCAGATCTCGAGCGCATGTCCGAGCAGGTCGTCCCGCACGATCACGAGGGTGAGTCCGGCCGGCCCGAGGTTCTTCTGCGCCCCGCCGAATGCAAGGCCGACACGGCGCCAGTCGACGCTGCGCGAAGCCACGTGCGACGAAAAGTCGATGACGAGCGGCGCGTTGCTGCCAAGGGCCGCCAGGTCGGGCAGTTGCTGGAACTCGATGCCGTTGATGGTCTCGTTGGTGCACAGGTGCACGTACGAGGCGTCCTTGCTGAGCTGCCAGGTCGAGGGATCGGGCAGCCGCGTGTGATGGTCGCCGGCGTTGCTCGCGGCGATGTTCGCCGTGCAGTAGCGCTGCGCTTCCTTTTGCGACTTGATGCTCCAGCTGCCGGTGATGACGAAGTCGGCGGTGGTGCCGCGCGACAGGTTCATCGGCACGATGGCGTTCTCGCCGAGGCCGCCACCCTGCATGAAGAGGATGTGGAAGTGCTCGGGCACGGCCAGCAGCGTGCGGATGTCGGCTTCGGCCTGGGTGCAGATCGCGCCGAATTCCTTGCCGCGATGGCTCATTTCCATCACGCTCATCCCGCTGCCCTGCCAGTCGAGCATTTCGGAGGCGGCGCGTTGCAGCACCGCCTCCGGCATGGCGGCCGGACCTGCGGAAAAATTGTACGGGCGCGTGCCGGCCGGCTGGGGCTGCTGCTGATTCACGTCACTTCTTGGCGGGAGCCTTGGCAGGTGCCTTGGCGGGAGCGGCGCCTTGTGGCGCGCCGGTCGGAGCGCCCAGGGCCTTGGCCACGTTCTCGTCGAGCGCGCGCATCTTCGGTTCGATGGTGGCGCGCGTGTCGCTCACGAGCTTCTCGGTCAGCGCGGTCTGCATCTTCGGATTGAGGTCCTGGTACTTCTTGCTGAGCGGCGAGTTGATCCAGGCCAGCAGCTGCTTGAGTTCTTCTTCGCTGAAGTTCTGCTCGAGCAGCGGGGTGAGGGCGCCAGGTGCCAGCTGCACGGCCTTGTCGCGCACGATCGGGTAGGCGTCGTCGAAGTACTTCTTGAGCTCGGCGTCGGCGGCCTTGGCGGCCGATTCGCGCTTGGCTTCGGGCACCTGCGTCTGCAGGTATTGCGAGCCTGCCTGCGCAATTGGAGCGCTCGATTGCTCGACCAAGCCGCGGGCCAGCGACTCGATGCCGGGGCGCTGCACGTCGATGAACTGCTTGATGAGCGCAGCCTTGTCCTGGGCCATGGCGGCCATCGAGCTGCCGGCCAGGGCGACGGTCAGAAGGGCGAGCTTGAATTTTTTCACTGAGGGTTCTCCGTTGAAGATGAGGAAGTATCGTCCGCGCCAGGCTCGCTCTCGCCGTTGGCGTCGTTTTCGACGATACGTTGTAGTCCGCTGAGTTTGGCGCCTTCGTCGAGCCCGATCAGCGTAACGCCTTGCGTTGCGCGACCCAGTTCACGAATCTCGGCGACCCGGGTGCGCACAAGCACGCCCTTGTCGGTGATGAGCATGATCTCATCGTCCGCATGCACGAGGGTGGCGGCAACGACCTTGCCGTTGCGCTCACTCTGTTGAATCGCGATCATGCCTTTGGTTCCGCGGCCATGGCGCGTGTACTCGGTAATGCTTGTACGCTTTCCGTAACCATTTTCCGTGGCGGTGAGCACGCTTTGCTGCTCGTCCTCGGCCACCAGCATCGCGATCACGCCTTGCCCGGGGTCGAGCGACATGCCGCGCACGCCGCGTGCGTTGCGGCCCAGCGGGCGCACGTCTTCTTCGTCGAAGCGCACGGCCTTGCCGCCGTCGCTGAACAGCATCACGTCGTGCTTGCCGTCGGTCAGGGCGGCGCCGATGAGGTAGTCGCCCTCGTCGAGGTTCACGGCAATGATGCCGCCCTTGCGCGGGTTGTTGAATTCGTCGAGGGTGGTCTTCTTGACCGTGCCCATCGAGGTGGCCATGAACACGTACTGGTCGGCCGGGAAGTTGCGCTTCTCGCCGGTCAGGGCGAGCGCCACGTTGATCTTCTCGCCTTCCTGCAGCGGGAACATGTTGACGATGGGGCGGCCGCGCGAGCCGCGCGAACCCGCGGGCACTTCCCACACCTTGAGCCAGTACAGCCGGCCGCGGTTGGAGAAGCACAGGATGTAGTCGTGCGTGTTGGCGATGAAGAGCTGGTCGATCCAGTCGTCTTCCTTGGTGACCGTTGCCTGCTTGCCGCGTCCGCCGCGCTTTTGCGCGCGGTATTCGCCCAGCGGCTGGCTCTTGATGTAGCCGCTGTGGGAAAGCGTCACCACCATGTCGGTGGGCGTGATCAGGTCTTCGGTCGAGAGATCGTAGGCGCTGTGTTCCACCAGGCTGCGGCGCGCGCCGAGCTTCGACTGGCCGAACTCGTGCTTGATGGTGCCGAGCTCGTCGCCAATGATGACCGAGACCCGTTCGGGCTTGGACAGGATGTCGAGCAGGTCGTCGATCTCTGCCATGACCTCCTTGTATTCGGCAACGATCTTGTCCTGCTCGAGGCCGGTCAGGCGCTGCAGGCGCATCTGCAGGATTTCCTGCGCCTGCGTCTCCGACAGCCGGTAGAGGCCGTCCGAGCCCATGCCGAACTCGCGTTCGAGGCCCTCGGGGCGGTAATCGTCGGCATTGACCACGCCGCCGTCGGCGCGCGAACGCGTCAGCATCTCGCGCACCAGCTTGCTGTCCCAGCTGCGGGTCATCAGTTCGGACTTGGCGACCGGCGGGGTGGGCGATTCGCGGATGATGCGGATGAACTCGTCGATGTTGGCCAGCGCCACCGCCAGGCCTTCGAGCACGTGGCCGCGTTCGCGGGCCTTGCGCAGGGTGAAGACGGTGCGGCGCGTGACCACTTCGCGGCGGTGCTGCAGGAAGACCTCGATCAGGTCCTTCAGGTTGCACAGCTTGGGCTGGCCGTCGACCAGCGCCACCATGTTGATGCCGAAGGTGTCCTGCAGCTGGGTCTGCTTGTACAGGTTGTTGAGCACCACCTCGGGCACTTCGCCGCGCTTGAGCTCGATCACCAGGCGCATGCCCGACTTGTCGGATTCGTCCTGGATGTGGCTGATGCCTTCGATCTTCTTCTCGTGCACCAGCTCGGCCATGCGCTCCTGCAGCGTCTTCTTGTTGACCTGGTAGGGCAGCTCGTCGACGATGATCGCCTGGCGCTGGCCGCGGTCGATGTCCTCGAAGTGGCACTTGGCGCGCATCACGACCTTGCCGCGGCCGGTGCGGTAGCCGTCCCGCACGCCATTGATGCCGTAGATGATGCCGGCGGTCGGGAAGTCGGGCGCCGGCACGATTTCCATCAGTTCGTCGATGGTTGCCTGCGGATTGCGCAGCATATGCAGGCAGGCGTCCACCACCTCATTGAGATTGTGCGGCGGAATATTGGTGGCCATGCCAACCGCAATACCGCCTGAGCCATTCACCAGCAAATTCGGCAGTTTGCTTGGAAGGACCTTCGGCTCTTTTTCGGAGCCGTCGTAATTGTCTTGAAAATCGACAGTTTCCTTGTCGATATCGGCCAGCATTTCGTGCGCAATTTTGGCCAGCCGGATTTCCGTATACCGCATTGCGGCTGCGTTGTCTCCGTCGACCGACCCGAAGTTGCCTTGGCCGTCGACCAGCATATGGCGCATGGAAAAGTCCTGCGCCAGCCGCACGATGGTGTCGTAAACGGATTGATCGCCGTGCGGGTGGTACTTACCGATCACGTCGCCCACGATGCGGGCGGATTTCTTGTAGGCCCGGTTCCAGTCGTTGTTGAGCTCGTGCATGGCATACAGCACGCGCCGGTGCACAGGCTTGAGGCCGTCGCGCGCATCGGGAAGCGCCCGGCCCACGATCACGCTCATGGCGTAGTCGAGATAGCTGCTGCGCATTTCCTCTTCAAGACTGATGGGCAGGGTTTCTTTGGCGAAGGAGGTCATTGAGCGAGAGGCTGGCGGCAGGAAGGCGAAATTTTACGCTGTGAGGGGTGTCGCACCGCCGCAACACAAGGCCGCTATTCCGCCTCCGTCCTACGCTTCAGGGGTGTCCAGCGGCCTGTTTGCCAAAGACCCTATGGCACAATCGCCTCAACGTTTTGGGTGGTGGTCACTTAAAGCGTCCTTGATTCGCAGCGCGGCTGCGGCTTTTTCCCCAAGAGGAGAACCATGAAGAAACTGAATAAAGTGGCGATGATGTTTGCAGTCGCTGCGCTCGCCACTGCCGCCGGCGCGCAGACCCGTGTCACCGCTGCGAATGGCGGTCCTACGATCGACAACTGGCAAAACGGCACCGGCGAACTGGTTTGGAAGAACGGCACGAACGAACTGTGCTGGCGTGATGCCAACTGGACGCCGGCTACTGCCGCTGCCGGTTGCGACGGTGCTCTGGTTCCGCCAGCTCCTGCTGCCGCGACGCCCGCTCCCGCGGCTCCGGCGCGTCCTGCTGCTCCGCCGGCCGTGGCTGCTTCGAAGGTTACCTTCGCTGCTGATGCATTCTTCGACTTCGACAAGTCGGTTCTCAAGCCCGAAGGTCGCGCTAAGCTGACCGACCTGGTTTCCAAGATCCGCGACGTCAACCTCGAAGTGATCATCGCCGTGGGCCACACCGACTCGATCGGTACCGACGCCTACAACCAGCGTCTGTCGGTGCGCCGCGCCGAAGCCGTCAAGGCCTTCCTGGTCTCGAAGGGCATCGAACGCAATCGCGTCTACACCGAAGGCAAGGGCGAGAAGCAGCCTGTTGCGGACAACCGCACCAAGGAAGGCCGCGCCAAGAACCGCCGCGTGGAAATCGAAGTGGTCGGCACCCGCGCCACCCGCTGATTCGATTGAATCGCTAAAAGAAACCCCGCTTCGGCGGGGTTTTTTTATGCCTGCCGAATTCCTTCTGGCGGGCGTGAAGTGCCCGTCGATGTTCGGCGGCGCATTCTCCGTTTCATAATCGTGGCATGACAGATCACGTGAATGCCGATCCGGCGGAACTCGCCAAGTTTTCGGAACTGGCCCACCGCTGGTGGGATTTGGACAGCGAATTCCGCCCGCTCCATGAAATCAATCCATTGCGCCTGGAATGGATTAACGGTATTGCGCCGATTTCGCAGCGACGCGTGCTCGATATCGGCTGCGGCGGCGGCATCCTGGCCGATTCGATGGCCCGAAAAGGCGCCGACGTGCTCGGCATCGATCTGGCGAGCAAGGCGCTCAAGGTGGCGCGCCTGCATGCGCTCGAAGCCGGAACCCGGGGCGTCAAGTACCGGGAGGTCAGCGCGGAGGCGCTGGCTGCGGAGCAGCCGGGCAGTTTCGACGTCGTCACCTGCATGGAAATGCTCGAGCATGTGCCCGAGCCCGCTTCGATCGTTCAGGCCTGTGCCACGCTCGTCAAGCCGGGTGGCTGGGTCTTCTTCTCCACGATCAACCGCAACCTGAAGTCGTTCATGCTTGCGATCGTCGGCGCCGAATACGTCCTGGGCATGCTGCCGCGCGGCACGCACGAATACGCGAAGCTGCTGCGCCCCAGCGAGCTGGCGGCCCATTGCCGTGCGGCCGGCCTCGACCTGCGGCACACGCGCGGAATGGAGCACAACCCGCTCACGCGGCGGTACTGGCTCAGCGCCGACACCAGCGTCAACTACATGTTTGCCACGCAGAAGCCGGTCTTGACGGGTGCGCAGACGTGACGGCGGCGGCGATTCAGGCCGTGCTGTTCGATCTGGACGGCACGTTGATCGACAGCGCACCCGATCTCGGCGCCGCGGCCGACAAGATGCGCACGGATCGCGGCCTCGAGCCGTACCCCCTGGAGCGCTATCGGTTCATGGCGGGGGCCGGCGCACGGGGCATGCTCGGCGTGGCCTTCGGCATCACGCCCGAGTCGCCGGAGTTCCCCGAGTTGAGGGAGGAGTTCTTCGTTGCCTACGAAAACCGCATGCTGCTCAACACGCAGGTGTTCGACGGCGTGCGGGCGCTCATCGATGCCATCTGCGCGCGCGGCCTGGCCTGGGGGGTGGTCACCAACAAGTCGGCCCGCTTTACCGATCCGCTGACGCGCGCCATTCCGCTTTTCAGCAGCGCCGGCGCGATCGTGAGCGGCGACACCACGCCATATGCCAAGCCACACCCCGAGCCCTTGCATGAAGCAGCACGCCGGCTTGGAATTCCGTCCGGCGCCTGCATCTACGTGGGGGACGACGAACGCGACATCATCGCGGGCCGGGCCGCCGGCATGCGGACCATTGCGGCTACCTATGGTTACATGGGGCCCCAGGCCGACGCGACCCTCTGGGAGGCCGATGCCGCAATTACTTCGCCCCTGGAGCTCTTGCAATTCCTCAACCGGGCCTAAAATGATGGGCTTGGGGCTGCACTGGTTTCGACGTGGGTTCGGAGTCGCAGCGGGGCATGTCGAGCTGAATGCGCTCGTAAAACAGATTCAAACAAACTAACTGCAAACGACGAACGTTTCGCACTCGCTGCTTAATTGCCAGTGAGCCTTGCAACAGTTGGCCGATGGGCTGGGCAAGGGGGTCTGGAGCAATCCTGACCTCCCGGCTGCAAGGATAATTACATGGGCTGGCTTCGATCCGGGTACCTTGGGTCGGGGCGAGAAAATAGGGTGCTGGCGTCCGGTTTAGCGTGTGACTGCGCGACTCCGGAAGCGAGACTCAAATCAGATCACTAAACATGTAGAACTGCGCGATGAAGGCTTGCGGACGGGGGTTCAAATCCCCCCAGCTCCACCATATTCATAGGGCTAAGTCCAATAAAATCAAGGACTTACGGTAAGGCACTCCGTCCTCTACCGTCCCTTTCCGTCCCCCGATTCACACGTTTTTCACACGCGATTCGCACCTGAATCGCACGCGTCGTCGATCTCGGGAAGGCCCGGAAGGCACCGGCGACCATAGCGAACGGCCGGCCGGTCAAAGCCCAACTCCGCGCCTTGCTCGACGCAGCGGCCGTAGTGCCGGATCACCATCTCGGTCGATTCGTGGCCCAGGAGCTTGGCGATGTACGCCGGGTTCTCGCCCTGACTCAACAGGTGGCTTGCAAAAGTGTGCCTCATTTGATAAGGATTGCGGTAGCGCGCCTTGACCCTTTTGCAGGTGCGTTGCCACAGCCGCAGCAGGGACTGGTCGGTCCATTCGCCCTCCGTGCGGGGATTCAGGAACACCGGACCCTGGGCGGTTTAGATCGCGGCCAGCTGCGCCTGCAAGGCCTGCCGCGCCGCTAGCAACAGGGGGATGGTGCGGACCCCGCCTTCGTCTTCGTTCCCTTCTCCTGCCCCTCGACCACCGCCTTGTCGATTCGTACCGTTTTGGCCACCAGGTCGACGTCCGGCCAGGTGATGGCGATCAGCTCGCTGGTGCGGACGCCGGAGAACGCCCAGAACTGGAATGCGTGTCGCTCGGCGTCCTGCATCGAGGTCAGCAGGGTCAGCAACTCCTCCATCGTGTATGGGTCGGGCGCGTAGTCGGTCGAGAGCGTGTCCCGCGGCAGGATCCGCGCGATCTTGAGGCGGTCCAGCGGGTTGAACGCGATGGCCTCGTCGGCCACGGCCTCGGAGAGCGCATTCCGCAGCGGCAACAGCAGGTTGCTCATCCGCTTGCGCGTGACGTGCTGCAGGGCGAACCGCTCGATGTCGGCGATGGTTTGCTCGATCAGCGCTGTGTCCTCCGGGTTCTCGATCAGTTGGACGAGAAAATTTCCCAGGTTCTTGCGGAGCGTTGGCTGTTGCCGTGCGGCTAGGCCGGCAAGATATTCCACCGCTGCCCTCACTGAGGGCTCGGCGTCGACCCCTATGAGCTTGAGCGAGGCGCTCTCTGCCCTCGGACCCTTACCCATCTCCAACCATTCGGGCGAAACCCGCAGAGCTTTGGCGATGGATACCAGTTCCCGTGGGCGCTGACGCAAGCCGGATTCGATATTGCCGATCGCACCCTGGGTTAAGCCGGCCTTGGTTGCCAACTGCAACTGGCTCCAGCCGCTAGCTTTCCGCGTCTCTTTAAGGCGACTACCGATGCTCAAGCCCACCTCCAAATCGAGCCCAGCAGCAGCCCGAAGCAGAAGAGGGTGAACAGTGCGGCGTCGACCAGCGCCTGCCGTGCGAGGGCGACACCGCGGTGGAGAATGGCGAGCGCGATCACGCGGCCACCTTCGCGCACGCGGTGGCCACCAGCACAGCTCGCAGACGCTTCAGCTGCCGCGGACTGACAAACAGGTCCACGTCCTCGGCCTTTGCGTAGTGGATGCGCGGCGTGCCGCCCCAGCCGATCTCCAGCAGCCGCGTGTCACCTTCGCCCATGCCTTGACCGAGCACGTTGCGCTCGCGGGCGATGTTGTAGGTGTAGCCGTCTTCGCACCAGCCCGTCGTGTCGGCGCTCCAAGCCAGTGCGAGCAGCTTCTCGAGCACCTCGGCCGCGCCGGCATTCGACCGCTGCACGAAGTCGTACGGTCCTTCGAAGAAGACGAAGCGCTCCTGCATCGCTGCCACGCTGCCGCAGGCCGCGGGGGCATTTCCTGCGAACTGGTACATGTGGGTCAAGAACAACGGCGCCGGAGCTCTCACCATCACGCCCACAACGTCGACGATCGATGGCGCAGCGACCCTGGTGCTGGCAACTGGACAATGGGCCTTGATCGTCTCCGATGGCACCAACTACCAGACGGCCGCATATGTGCCGAGCGGTGGCGGAGGGCTGACAGTTTTCACCGAGTCGCTCGAGACTGCCTCACCAAACTCCAGTATCAACGCAGCTCGACTGCTGGTCTCCGCGGCGGGCGCGACGACCGACACCGACTTTGTCTTGCAGCCGAAGGGCGTCGGCGCTCTTCTCGCCCAGTTGCCTACGGCGTCTTCTGTGGGGGGCAACAAGCGCGGAGCCAATGCGGTGGACTGGCAAACCGTGCGGTCAGCAGCAGCACAGGTGGCATCGGGCACGAGATCCGTCATCTCCGGAGGCGCCAACAACACCAATGCCGGCATCAGCGCCGTGATCTCTGGGGGCATTGGCAACACCATCAGCAGCGGCACGGCAACGACGGTGGGTGGCGGCTCTGGAAACACCGTGAGTGGCAATCAAAACACCGTCTCTGGTGGGGCCTCGAACAATGCAAGCGGCGGTAGTTCGTGCGTTGGTGGAGGCGAGGGAAATATCACCTCCGTCGGGGACTACACGACCATTGGCGGCGGCGATCGGAATCAGGCGTCGAACTACAACGCCACGGTAGGTGGCGGGACGCAGAATATCGCAAGCGGCGATTCGTCAACCGTGCCTGGTGGCGCGTTCAGTCAAGCCGTGGGGGCTGCGTCGACGGCAATGGGGGCCTATGCTCTGGCCCGTACCAGGGGGGCGGTTGCCAGCGCCAGCGGAAACTTTTCAACCGTTGGGGATGCGCAAACCGAGCGGCTGGTGCAACGCGCGCTCACGACTGGCGCGACCACAACGGCCCTCTCTGCGGACGGTTCCACGCCAGGGGCCAATACCTGTGCGGTGCTGCCGAACAATTCCATGTTCGCGTTCACGATCATGGTGTCGGCCAAAGTCACAACCTTTGGCGACCGCGCAGCGTACCAAATCACTGGGGCAATCTCGCGCGGAGCCAATGCAGCCTCCACTCAGATTGACGGCACTACGACGGTGACAACGCTCGCAGCCATCGGGGGTGCCAGCGCGTGGGTGGTGACTGTGACGGCCAACACGACGCTGGGATCGCTGCAGGTCAACGTGACAGGTGCCGCGGCGACCAACATCAAGTGGGTGGCAACCATCAGCCTTACCGAAGTCGTTGGCTAAAGCATTTCGCATCTCACCACAGCCCGCTTCGGCGGGCTTTTTATCGCCTGAAAGGCTCACACGATGAAGAACGAAGCAGTCGAAGCCGCCACGGCAGCGGTGGCATCGAAGTCCACCTACGCCGGCGCCGGCTCGATGATTGTTGGTTGGATGCTCTCCAACGAGTTCGTCGTGCTGCTGGGCATGGTCGTTGGTGTCGCGGGCCTTCTGATCAACTGGTACTACAAGGCCAAGGCTGATCGAAGGTCGGAGCAGCTGTATGCGCTGCGCGTCGAGCGCATCAAGGGCAGTCAGCGCGGCGACTCCGATCTTGCAGAGTTGGGAGTCGACGAATGAACGCAGCCCTTCGCAATCGCTTGATCGCTGCAGGTGCCGGCGGCACCTTGGCAATTGCTGCTGTACTGCAGGCTTGGTACGAGGGCGAAGGCCCAACCGTGCGGCAGCCGAGCGGCGCGGTGCTCTCGGTGCCCTACAAGGACCCGGTCGGCATCTGGACGGTGTGCCGCGGCGTGACCGGTCCCGAAGTGGTCCCGGCGAAACGCTACACCGCGGCCGAGTGCCGTGCGCTCGAGGCGAAGCACTTGGACATTGCCGAAGCCCATGCTCGCCGCTACATCACGACCTACGACGAGTTGAACAAGTGGCAGCAGGCCGCGCTGATCGATTGGTTCTACAACCTGGGCGCCAATTCCTCGACGCTCAATTCGACGCTGCGCGCGAAGTTCAACGCCGGCGAAATCGAGGGCGGCTGCGATGAGCTTTCGCGCTGGGTGAAAGGCCGCGTGAAAGGCCAACTCGTGACGCTGAACGGTTTGGTCGACCGCCGCGGCACCGGTGAAGAACTGTGCCTGCACTGGGGCTCGAGGTGAGGTGCATCGCACGCGGCAGGGAGGGGCACCGCTCGGTGGATTGCCAGCGGCAAATCTGGAGGTTCCGCAGTGCTACCTGACCTTAAAACCCCGCTGCTCTGGCTGCTCAGTGTAGGGCTGATAGCTGCACTCGGTGTTGCCGGCATTGAGCGCACGCCGCGCTGGCCGACTTGCAGCGCACCGTCGCGCTCGTCGCGGCTCACGCCCAAGCCCAACAGGAGAATGTGGATGCCTACGAAAAGAAGCTGGCCGTGCTCGATGGCCGCCGCCGCGCTGCTGCTGGCGATGCTGAGCGGTTGCGCAAGCAGTTCGCCGACTACGCCGCCCGTGATCGGGGCGAAGCCGCAAGCGACCCCGCTGCCTGCCAGCGTGTCTCAGATCGATCCGCGGTCCTCGGAAGCCTGGCTGCGCGAGGTGCAGAGCTACTTCGAAGCGGTCGATTCATCGTTGAGCAGCGAGACGCGGAAGTAGAGCTACTACTCTCCACGATCAGCAACGACCGCAAGCTGTCTGCGCCCCGACCATAGGCTGCACGATGCCAATGGGTTGAGTCGGCCGCCTCACGTTCAGATGATGAACCACAAGGCGAGGAACACAAGCAAATACGAAGACACCAAGAGCTGAGCGAATTGTTTGGCCATGTGCGTTCTCCAGTGAGGTGGTCAACCGGTGCCGCTTGTTTGCCCATCTTGGAACAAGGCGTTTCGCCGTGAAGTCACTGTAGAAATTGCGCCGCACGCGCGCATGAGCGGTACGCACCTTCTCCAGGGGGACAAATGCCCTTGCTCACTACAATCGCCCACGACAAAACGTCTCCCGGAAGCATGTGGATTGCAGCCTGCGTGCCCGAATTCGAGACTGGTTGAGTTCTCAAACAACAAAGCCTCCAGGCTTTGGGCACTGCAGGCTTTGAGGGTCTTCTCGGCGGGCTTGGATCGTTCGGCCAGCACCGCGCTGTCGTGCGTCGCGGTCGAGAAAACATTACCGATCCTGTTGGGGCTCGGTGGTCTGATCTTCGTCCAACTCTGGGAGCCGAAAAGCGTGGTGGGGTAGCCTTGAGCAGCATTGATCGAGAAAAAATGCTGCTACAAATGCAACAAATCAGAAGACGGTCCCAGCACCGAATCCGAAAGGTGAAGAAGCCCTAGCTTTCGTCATTGCTCGGAAGTTGGAACTTGAGCGTGGCGAGTGCAATCTGGGCTGTCTCGCGCGGCGCCCGGTCACCACCCAGCGGGAAAAGCGCTAAAAAAAGGTCTTCCAACCATTCGCGATCGACCAAGCCGTCGCAGCGATCGTGCAACTCGCTGATGAACTCGTGACGCCACGCTTCGGCAGGAGACAACGTCATCCCGTCGATCACGATCGGCTTGCCGGGTTTCCACATGTGAGAAATGCTACCGCAGCGCTGGAGCGGTATCAATCGGCAGAGGAGCCATCCGCACAGCGACTGTTCACGTTGGCATTGCCGAGGCGCAACTGAATCTGCCGTCCGTGCAGTCAGGGCACTGAAGCAGCCAAGGTCACATCAATCGCAACCCTCGTGCGAATCGCATCGAGGGCTTCGCGAGCCTGGGCGCGTCGCCCATTTTGGCAATCTCGGCGAGGCCCTCGTCGGTGATGCCCTCCACCCTGGTGGGCAGCTACCGCAGCTATTCCTCGAGCGACTTGCCAAGGCAAGCAGGGTGGGGGAGGTGTGGCATCCCCATGGGCAGGAACCTGTGCTTGGTATCAGGTTCGGAGACTTCCGTCCTCAAAGTCCGCTCGTCCGTTCAGCCGTTTGAGGAAGGTATCTTCCCGCTGAAATTGGAGACTTGGCGCAGCGCGGACAGCGTCACCGGACCTGTATGGATGTACAGGTGGCTATGCGGATCACGGGTTAGCGTCAAACTAAGTTGTGGATCACAAGGCCGCTTGCCATGGATAGCTAACCGCTTCAGCTACGCGGCTACTTTCCACACGCGACATCGTTCCTCATGGACCACGAAACGCTTCTTGTCCACCGCTCGCACTGGGGCGAGGAGCCCGAACCCGCGCGCCACGACTTGTCGCGCCTCACGACTGAGTGTGAACGGCGGTCTATGATGAGCTCAGATTCGATCGGCTTCAGCCCAGAGTACGGCTGGAACAGGAGCGCGTGGGGTTTGGCTGGTTGAGCGCGCAGCTGCGCAGTGGTTTGCGATGAGACCGATAAAGGACTATATTCGGTCCTATTCGATTCAGGAGCAGGGTCATGCGCTACTCATCCCAAGTCAAGCCCATCAGCTACCTCAAGGCCAATGCTGCGGAGGTGCTGACGCACCTCGCTGAACAGCGGGAGCCCTTGGTCATCACGCAGAATGGCGAGGCCAAGGCCGTGCTACAGGACGTCGCGTCCTATGAAGAAACGCAGGAGACGCTGGCCCTGCTCAAGATCCTAGCGCTCGGCCAGCAGGATGTTGAGGGTGGTCGACTCAAGCCGGTGGCTGATGTGGTGGCCCGCCTGCGCGCGAAACGTCCGACGGCGTGATGGTCGGTAGACCGAGCCGCTACGAGGTTCTGCTCACCGAGGGCGCAGAGCAGGACTTGGAGTCCATCCACGACTACATCTCCGAGTTCGACTGTGTGGCCAACGCCAACCACGTTCTTGACCGGTTGATGGAGGTGGTGGAGGGGCTTGCCCATTTCCCTGAGCGTGGCAGCTACCCGAAGGAGCTTGTGGCGCTGGGCATCAAGGAATATCGCCAGACAGCGTTCAAACCCTACCGGGTGATCTATCGCGTCGTGGGCAGCCAGGTCGTGATTTACCTGATCGTCGATGGCCGCCGAGATATGCAATCCGTGTTGGCTCGTCGGCTTCTGGGCGCTTGACCCGCAGCATCCCGCACGAGTGCTCATGAGCTCGGGAGGCCAGTCGGCACCTGGTCAACCGTCCGCCACCATCCATCCCAAAAAGCCAACCTTCGACGGGTTGGCTTTTTTTTGCCCGGGCGCGGGGCTATAGTCGGCGGGGACTGTCACACCCTGGCCGCGACTTCCCCTTGGCAAAGGGGTGCTGCTGCCCGCCTCGATTCCAAAGGACGCCGTGCCCGATTCACTGACTTCGACGCTCACGAGCTACTACGACGCGGTGCCCTACGAGTCGCACCCGTTCCCGCAAACCGCCGTCGAGCACCTGGAGGCCATTGCCTTTCTGTTCGGCCTCGAGGCACCGGCTCCGTCCCGGGCACGGGTGCTGGAGCTCGGCTGCGCGGCCGGCGGCAACCTGATTCCGTTTGCGGCGCGCCACCCCGAAGCAAGCGCCCTGGGCCTCGATCTGTCGACGGTGCAGGTCGCGCAGGGCTGCGAGACCATCGCGCGCGCCGGGCTGCCGAATGTGGAGCTGCGGGCGTTCAACCTGGCGGAGGTCGATGCATCGTTCGGCCAGTTCGACTACATCGTCTGCCACGGGGTCTACAGCTGGGTGCCCGGACCGGTGCAGGACGCGATCCTGCGCGTGTGCTCGGAGAATCTTGCCCCCGATGGCGTCGCCTATGTCAGCTACAACGTGTATCCGGGCTGGAAGGCGAGGGAGATCGTGCGCGATGCGATGATCCTGCGCGGCGGCCCGCGCGACACGCCGGAGGAAAAGCTGTCCTACGCGCGCGGCATGCTCGAATTTCTCGAGCAGTCGGCCCGTCCCGACAGCGTGCTCGGAAAAACGCTCGAGGAAACGATGCCGATCGTGCGCGGTGCCAACGGCTCTTACCTGCTGCACGAGTTCCTCGAGCCTTGCAACGCGCCTTGCTATTTCAAGGAGTTCGTGGCGCGCGCCGAGGCGAATGGGCTGTGCTATCTGGCAGAGGCGGAACCGTCGACCATGTTCGTCCAGAACTACGGCGAGAAGGTTCGCGAGCCGCTGCTGCGCGAATGCGGCGGCAGCCAGATCCTGATGGAGCAGTATCTCGACTTCCTGGTCAATCGCACATTCCGCCAGACGCTGCTGGTGAAGCAGGGCCGCGGCAGGGAGATCCGCTATCGGCTCGACCAGGCCCGCATCCGCGGCTTTGAATTTGCAGGCGTGTTCACCGTTGCGGACGGCAGTGCGTTGACGCTCGACGCGCGCGAGCAGCCGTGCAGTGCGCTGCGCAACCTGACGGTGACGTTGCGACTGCCGGTGCACAAGGCCTTGGCGCAGGTGCTCGATGCGCACTATCCGGCCAGCGTGTCGTTCGAGGCACTGATGGCCGCGGTTCTTGCGCTGCTGGGCGAGCCGCGTTCGTCGGCCGAGCCGCTCGTGCTGTCGATGCTCGAAGAACTGGTGATCCTCGGTGCCGTGCGCGTCCGGCGCGCGCCGGTGCACGCCGCCGCGGAGGTCTCTGCCTTGCCGCGGGCCCTGCCATCGGTGCGCAGTGCGCCCGGCCTGGCGCTGTCGGCCGGAAGCTCCGCGAACGTCTGCAACCAGTGGCACGAGTCCGTGGGGCTTTCCGCGCTGGAGCGCTGCCTGTTGCCGCTGCTCGACGGCGCGCATTCGCACGGCATGCTGGCCGACCACCTTGCGGACGAAGTGGGCGCCGGCCGCCTGCGCTTCATCCAGAACGACAAGCCGCTGACCGATCCATCGGTCTTGAAGGAATTCGCACGGCAGCAGGTGGTGCTTGGCCTGACGGCCTTGCGGCGCAAGGCGCTGCTCGTCGCGTGACTGTTACCGTCCCCATCGAACCCAAAGAGGAAATCCACCGATGCAGCAACTTCACTGGACTCCGACCCTGCGCGCCGCGGTAGCGGCAGCAGTCTTGCTCGCAGGCGCAAGCGCCTCGAATGCCGCCTCGCAGGCGCCGGTCGCGGCCGAGCACGGCATGGTCGTGAGCGCGCAGCACCTGGCCACCAAGGTCGGTGTCGATGTGCTCAAGCGCGGCGGCAATGCCGTCGATGCGGCGGTGGCCGTGGGCTATGCGCTGGCGGTGGTCTATCCGGCGGCAGGCAATCTGGGCGGCGGCGGCTTCATGACCGTGCAGCTGGCCGATGGCCGCAAGACTTTCCTCGACTTCCGCGAGAAGGCCCCGCTGGCTGCCACGGCCAACATGTATCTCGACAAGGATGGCAATGTCATCAAGGGATTGAGCACGAACGGGCATCTTGCCGTCGGCGTGCCGGGCACGGTCTCGGGCATGGAGTACGCGCGCGAGAAATACGGCACCATGAAGCGCGACCAGCTGATCGCTCCCTCGATCCAGCTGGCCGAAAAAGGCTTTGCGCTGGAGCAGGGCGACGTCGACATGCTGCGCACCTCCACCAACGACTTCAAGAAAGATGCCGTTTCCGGCGCCATCTTCCTGAACAAGGGCGAGCCCTTCGCGGTCGGCCAGAAACTGGTGCAGAAAGACCTCGCCAAGACGCTGCGCGCCGTCAGCGCCAAGGGTGTCGACGGTTTCTACAAGGGCTGGGTCGGGCAGGCGATCGTGGCATCGAGCCAGGCCGGCAAGGGCATCATCACCCAGGCCGACCTCGACCAGTACAAGACGCGCGAATTGGCACCGGTGGAATGCGACTACCGCGGCTACCGTGTGGTGTCGGCACCGCCGCCGAGTTCGGGCGGTGTGATCATCTGCGAGATGCTCAACATCCTCGAGGGCTATCCGCTCAAGGACCTGGGCTTTCGCTCCGCCGAGGCGGTGCACTACCAGATCGAGGCCATGCGCCATGCGTACGTGGACCGCAACAGCTACCTGGGCGACCCGGATTTCGTGAAGAACCCGCTCGACCGCCTGCTCGACAAGGGCTACGCCGAGAAGATCCGCGCAGCCATCGACCCGAAGAAGGCCGGCGTGTCCAAGGACATCAAGCCCGGCGTCGCGCCGCACGAAGGCAGCAATACAACGCACTATTCGATCACCGACCAGCAGGGCAATGCGGTGTCGGTCACCTACACACTCAACGACTGGTTCGGCGCCAAGGTCACGGCCGACAAGACCGGCGTGCTGCTGAACAACGAGATGGACGACTTCACCTCGAAGATCGGCGTGCCCAACATGTACGGCCTGGTGCAGGGCGAGGCCAACGCCATCGCCCCGGGCAAGCGCCCGCTGAGCTCGATGAGCCCGACCATCGTCTCGAAGGACGGCAAGCCGGTGTTCGTGGTCGGCACGCCCGGCGGCAGCCGCATCATCACGGCGGTGCTGCACACCATCCTGAACGTGGTCGACTACGGCATGAACGTGCAGGAAGCCGTCGATGCGCCGCGCTTCCACCAGCAGTGGCTGCCGGATGTGACCAACGTCGAAACCTTCGCCATCAGCCCCGACACCCGCAAGATCCTGACCGACATGGGCCACAACCTGGGCGTGCCGCAACCGGCCAACCACCCGGCGGCGATCATCGTCGGCGCGCCGTCGCTGGGCGGCAAGCCGGTGGGCGCCAACCGTTTCTATGGCGCGAACGACCCGCGCCGCAACACCGGCCTGGCTGCCGGGTACTAGACTCTCCCCCAGGCTTCGCGCACTTCGTGTCGCTTCTCCTGCCCCCTCACCGGGGGCAACACCAGCGGCCCGGCAAAGCCGGTTCCGCGGTGTTCCACGAAGAAGAGAAGACTTCTCTTCTGCGCGCGAAGACCTTTCCTTTCCTATGCACTTGCAAGACATCCTCTATTCCCAGGGCTTCGGCACGCGGCGCGTGTGCGCGGGGCTGATCCAGCAAGGCCACGTGAGCGTGGCGGGCAAGGGCGTGGACGACCCGTTCGCCGACCTCGATCCCGAGGGCCTGCTTTTCACCGTCCAGGGCACCGAGTGGGCGTACCACGAGAAGGCCTACCTGATGCTGCACAAGCCCGCGGGCACCGAGTGCTCGCAGAAGCCCTCGACCTACCCGAGCATCTACACGCTGCTGCCGTCTCCGCTTCGGCTTCGGCCCAACAAGGGCGCGGTGCAGGGCGTGCAGGCCATTGGCCGGCTCGACCAGGACACCACCGGGCTGCTGCTGCTGACGGACGACGGCCAGTTCATCCACAAGATGGGCTCGCCCAAGCACCACGTCCCCAAGGTCTACGAGGTCACGGCCAAGCACCCGGTGGACGCGCTCCAGATCGACAAGCTGCTGGCCGGCGTGGTGCTCGACGACGATCCGAAACCGGTGCGCGCGGCAGCCTGCGAATCCGACAGTCCGCTGCACCTGCGGCTGACGCTGACCGAGGGCAAGTACCACCAGGTCAAGCGCATGCTGGCGGCGGTCGGCAACCGGGTCGAGGGCCTGCACCGCTCCCGCATCGGCGACCTGGCGCTGCCGGGCGACCTGGCTGCCGGCCAATGGCGCTGGCTCACGGCCGAGCAGGTCGCGGCGCTGCGGGCACCCGCCAAGCCCGGAAAGCGCTGAAATAAGGGAAGAAGGCGCGTCTTCCCGGTCAGCCAGTCTTCAGGCGCGGCCGTTAAGATTCCCAGCTCTCTCTCGGAACCTTCCCTTGCGATTTCCTGCCCGACCGAATGGCCGCTTTTCGGCCTTCCTGTTTTCATGCCTGGCAGTCTGGGTGGCGCAAGCCGCCACCGCTGCACCACGCGAAGCCCCGCCGATCTTCGTGCTCAACTCGCTGGACGCCAGCGTCAGCGTGATCGATCCGGCCGACTGGATCGAAAAGCAGCGCATTGCCACCGGCAAGGAACCGCACCACATCTATATGACGCCCGACGAAAAGTCGGTCATCGTGGCCAATTCGGCGGGCGATTCGCTCACTTTTCTCAACCCCAGGACGGCTGAAGTGCAGCGCGTGGTCTACGGCATCATCGATCCGTACCAGCTGCAGTTCTCGCGCGACATGAAGTGGTTCGTCACCGCGGGCAACCGCCTGAACCACGTCGACATCTATCGCTGGGACGGCAAGGACCTGAAGCTCGCCAAGCGCATCGCGTCGGGCAAGACGCCCAGCCACATCTGGATCGACAACACCAGCACCATCGCCTACGTCACCATGCAGGACAGCGACGAGCTGATCGCCATCGACCTGCCCACGCAGACCATCCGCTGGCGCGTGGCCACCGGCGCCATGCCGGCCGACATCTTCGGCATCCACAACGACAGGACCCTGCTCGTGGGCCTGACCGGCAGCGACGGCGTGCAGGTGTTCGACGTGGCTGGCGCCGAGCCGAAGCTGGTCGGCAAGATCCCGACCGGCAAGGGGGCCCATGCCTTCCGCTCGGCCGGCGACGGCAAGAGCGTGTTCGTGAGCAACCGGGTGGCCAACACCATCAGCCGGATCGACCTGGCGACCCTGAAGGTCGGCGCCGTCTACCCGGTGCCGGGCGGGCCCGACTGCATGGACGTATCGGCCGACGGCAAGACGCTGTATGTCACCTCGCGCTGGGCCAAGAAGCTCAGCGTGGTGGATCTGGTGAACAACAAGCTCGTGCGCCAGGTCAACGTCGGCCGCTCGCCGCACGGCGTCTGGACGCTGGACCATGCCAAGCGCATCTAGCCGCACCGGCCGGGCGGCGGCCCTGGCGATCGCCGTCGCGGCGATGCCGGCCGCCTGGGCGCAGCAGGGCGCTTCCTGCGAGAAGCCGGTCTACCTGACCTTCGACACCGGCCACATGGGCGTTGCCCCGCTGGTGGCCGAGGTGCTCAAGCGCCAGAACGTCCGCGTCACCTTCTTTGCCGCCGCCGAGCGCACCCAGACCGACGGCGACAGCCTCGACAGCCATTGGGCGCCGTGGTGGAAGGCGAGGGCGGCCGAGGGCAACGAATTCGCCTCGCACACCTACGACCACGCGTACTGGCGCGGCGACCTCAAGGGGGTAGCGCCGAGCTTCCGCATCAAGCCTTCGGCGGGCGCATTGGCCGGACGCGAGTTCACCTGGAGCGCGGCCGAATACTGCGCCAATATCAGCAAGGCCTCCGAGCGGCTGGCCCTCATCACCGGCAAGAAGCCGCTGCCGCTGTACCGGGCGCCAGGCGGCAAGACCTCGCCCCGGCTGCTCGCGGCCGCCAAGGCCTGCGGCTTCGAGCACGTGGGATGGTCGCCGGCGGGCTTCCTGGGAGACGAGCTGCCGAGCGAGAAGTTCAGCAACGAAAAGCTCCTGGCGCAGGCGCTGGAAACCATCCGCCCCGGCGACATCCTGCTTGCCCACCTGGGCATCTGGTCGCGCAAGGATCCGTGGGCGCCGGCCAACCTCGAACCGCTGATTGTCGGCCTCAAGGCCAAGGGCTTCTGCTTCGAGACGCTGCGCCAGCATCCGCAATACCGCGCCTGGATCGCATCCCACCCCTGAGGCTGCCGCCGTGATCGATAGGTTGACGGACGCTTTTTCCGCGCTGCAGGGCTGGTTCTTCGAGACGCTGGTCCAGCCGCTGGTGTTTGCGGTGGGCCTCGGCGGCTGGACCGAGGACGCCTTCGACGCCACCGGCTGGCTGCTGGTCGGGCTGATCCAGGTCGTGGTGCTGCTCGCGGTCATCGGCCCGCTGCAGCGCTGGCGTGCCGTCGAGCCGGTCACCGACCGCCGCGCGATCCGCATCGACGTGCTCTACACGCTGATCCATCGGCTCGGCCTGTTCCGGCTGGCCATGTTCTTCACGCTCGAGCCGTTCTTCGACGAGGCCATCGGGATGCTGCGTACCGCGGGCTGGGGCACTTTCCATCTCGATGAAGCCTGGCCCGGCGTCACCGACGTGCCGTGGGTGGCCTTTGCGATCTATCTCGTGGTGCTCGACTTCGTGGGCTACTGGATCCATCGCGGCCAGCACCAGTTCAGGTGGTGGTGGGGCCTGCATTCGCTGCACCATTCGCAGCGCCAGATGACGATGTGGAGCGACGACCGCAACCATCTGCTCGACGACATCGTCCATGACACCCTCATCGTCATCGTTGCGCAATTGATCGGCGTGGCGCCGGGGCAATTCATTGCGTTCGTGGCGTTCACGCAGCTCAGCGAAAGCCTGCAGCACGCCAACCTGAAGCTCGGTTTCGGCGCCATTGGCGAGCGGCTGTGGATCAGCCCGCGCTTTCACAGGCTGCACCACAGCATCGGGCTGGGCCATGAATCGCGGGGCGCGCACACGCTGGGCGGGTGCAACTTCGGCGTCCTGCTGCCCTGGTGGGACATGCTCTTTCGCACCGTGAACTTCGAGGAGCGCTACGACCCCACCGGCATTCGCGACCAGGTCGAGCCCGGCGCGGACGGCCGGGTGCGCGACTACGGGCGCGGCTTCTGGACCCAGCAATGGCTCGGGCTGAAGCGGATGGTCGGCCGCGGCTGAGCGCCGGCCCGAACCGAGCCGGTTATCCTTCGCACCCAATGCGCCTGCTCCTCGATTCCTTCTGGCGCGCGGTCGCCTATTGCATGCTGCCGCGCGTGATCGTGCTGTCGCTGCTGCCACTGGGCCTGATGGTGCTGCTGGCTGCAGGCTTCGGCTATTTCTACTGGGACGCGACCGTCGCGTGGACCCGCGAGGCACTCGATGCCTGGCCCCTGCTGTCGAGCTTCTGGGGCTGGATCGGGCGGCTCTTCTCGGGCGACGTCACGGCCGTGCTGGCGCCGCTGGTGGTCGTGGTGGCCGCCACGCCGTTGATCGTGGTGGTTTCGCTCCTGATCGTGGCCGGCCTCATGGCGCCGCCGCTCACTGCACTGGTGGCGCTGCGCCGCTTTCCCGCGCTCGAGCGCAAGAAGGGCGCCTCGTTCTTCGGCAGTGTGGCGCGCTCGCTCGGCGTGACCGTGCTGGCGCTGGTGGCGCTCGTGGTTTCCATGCCGCTTTGGCTCATTCCTCCGCTGGTGCTCGTTCTGCCGCCGCTGATCTGGGGCTGGCTCACCTACCGCGTGATGAGCTTCGATGCGCTGGCCGAACACGCGAGCCCCGAAGAGCGGGCCACCATCCTGCGCGCGCACCGGCTGCCGCTTTTGTGCATCGGCGTGCTGTGCGGGTATCTGGGGGCCGCACCCAGCATCGTCTGGGCCTCGGGCCTGCTGTTTGCCGCCGCCTTCTTCGTGCTGGTGCCGCTCGCGATCTGGATCTACACGCTGGTGTTTGCGTTTTCGGCGCTCTGGTTCGGCCACTACTGCCTCGATGCCCTGGCGCAATTGCGTGCCCGGCGCGGGGCCGCCGCCGCCTCCGTCCCATCCGACGGCGCACCCGCCATCGAGGCCGACCAGGCTCTTCTCTCCCAATGGAAATCCCCATGACCCGCGCATTCGGTCTGATCGTCGTCGGCGACGAAATCCTTTCCGGCAAGCGTGCCGACAAGCACATGCCCAAGGTCATCGAGCTGCTCGCCGCGCGCGGCCTGCAGCTCGGCTGGGCCGAATACGTGGGCGACGTGCCCGCGCGCATCACCGCCGCGCTCGGCCGGGCCTTCGGCTCGGGCGACATCGTCTTTTCGACCGGCGGCATCGGCGCCACGCCGGACGACCACACGCGGCAATGCGCCGCGCAGGCCCTGCGGGTGCCGCTGGAGCTGCATCCCGAGGCGGAACTGCTGATCCGCGAGCGCATGCAGGACACCGCGCGCGAGCAGGGCATCGCCTACGAACCCGACCGGCCCGACAACATTCACCGCCTCAACATGGGCGTGTTCCCGAAGGGCGCCACGATCATCCGCAACCCGTACAACAAGATTCCGGGCTTCAGCGTCGGGCACGTCCATTTCGTGCCGGGATTCCCGGTCATGGCCTGGCCGATGATCGAATCGGTGCTCGACAGCCGTTATGCGCACATGTTTTCCAGTGGGCAGTCGGGCGAGAAATCGGTCATCGTCTTTGGCGCCATGGAGGCAACGCTCACGCCGCTGATGCAGGCCATCGAAGCGGCGCATGCCGGCATCAAGGTGTTCAGCCTGCCGAGCGTCGATCATCCCGAATACGGCCGCCACATCGAACTCGGCGTGAAGGGCGATCCAGTTCGCCTGGATGCCGCCTATGCGCAACTGATCGAGGGCCTGCACGCCTATGATGCGAGGCTTGGCCCGGAATTGGTGCGGTAGTTCTTATTGCACCAAATTGGTGATTATCTGCCTTGTTTTGGGGTTTGCGCCCGCCGTCGAAGCCGCTTCATGAGCGGCGACAATGGCATAGAAACTGCATCCTCTGTCCCTGTATTCCTAACCACCATCCAACTCAGGAGAAACTGATGGCAAAGACCGTCGCCGATGTACTCAAGCTCGTCAAGGAAAACGAGGTCAAGTTCATCGACTTCCGCTTCACCGACACCCGTGGCAAAGAGCAGCACGTGACCGTGCCTGTTTCGGCATTCGATGAAGACAAATTCACTTCGGGCCACGCTTTCGACGGCTCGTCCATCGCTGGCTGGAAGGGAATCGAGGCTTCGGACATGCAGCTCATGCCCGACCCGAACACCGCCAACATCGACCCCTTCTTCGAAGAAACGACGCTGATCCTGACCTGCGACGTGATCGACCCCGCCGACGGCAAGGCCTACGAGCGCGACCCGCGCTCGCTCGCCAAGCGCGCCGAGGCCTACATGAAGGCCTCGGGCCTGGGCGACACCGCCTACTTCGGTCCGGAACCCGAATTCTTCGTGTTCGACGGCGTCCGCTGGAAGAACGACATGTCGGGCTGCTTCGTCAAGATCGACTCCGAAGAAGCCTCGTGGAACACCGACAAGGAATACGAGCACGGCAACACCGGCCACCGCCCCGCGGTCAAGGGCGGCTACTTCCCGGTTCCCCCGGTCGACAGCTTCCAGGACATGCGCTCGGAAATGTGCCTGGTGCTCGAGTCGCTCGGCATCCCGGTCGAAGTGCATCACCATGAAGTGGCTAACGCCGGCCAGATGGAACTGGGCACCAAGTTCAGCACGCTGGTGCAGCGCGCCGACTGGGTCCAGCTGCAGAAGTACGTGATCCACAACGTGGCCCACGCCTACGGCAAGACCGCCACCTTCATGCCCAAGCCCATCGTCGGCGACAACGGCTCCGGCATGCACGTGCACCAGTCGGTCTGGAAAGACGGCAAGAACCTGTTCGCCGGCGACGGCTATGCAGGCCTGTCGGACTTCGCGCTGCACTACATCGGCGGCATCATCAAGCACGCACGTGCCCTGAATGCCATCACGAACCCCGGCACCAACAGCTACAAGCGCCTGGTGCCCGGCTTCGAAGCGCCGGTGAAGCTGGCCTATTCGGCCAAGAACCGCTCGGCCTCGATCCGCATCCCGTTCGTGGCCAACCCGAAGGGCCGCCGCGTCGAAGCACGCTTCCCCGATCCGCTGATGAACCCGTACCTCGGTTTCGCAGCACTCCTGATGGCCGGCCTCGACGGCGTGGAAAACAAGATCCATCCGGGCGAAGCCGCCAGCAAGGACCTGTACCACCTGCCGCCGGAAGAAGACGCGCTGATCCCGACCGTGTGCCACAGCCTCGACCAGGCGCTGGAATACCTCGACAAGGACCGTGCGTTCCTGACCAAGGGCGGCGTGTTCACCGATGCCTACATCGACGCTTACATCGAACTGAAGATGCAGGAAGTCACGCGCTTCCGCATGGCGACCCACCCGGTCGAGTTCGACATGTACTACTCGTTGTAATTGGCCCACCCCCGAAGCGGCTCACTTCGTGTAGCCGCCTCCCCCTCGAGGGGGCAACACCTGCGGCCCGGCAGAGCCGGTTCCGCGGTGTTGCTGGGATGAACTCGAAAAGGACGGCCTCGGCCGTCCTTTTTGCTGGCGCGGAACATCTTGTCACCAGTGGAGTCGAATTGCAGGAAAATGCGCCTTTGTCGCGCCATCACCGATTCTCATGAAGACTGCTTCTCTCATTTTCCTGGCCGGTTCATTGTTGGCCGCCTTGCCCGCGTCCGCCCAGGAGCGCGTGTGGCGCTGCGGCAATGAATACACCAACAATTCGACCATCGCGCAGCAAAAGGGCTGCAAGGTCATGGAAGGCGGCAACGTCACGGTCGTGCAGGGCACCAAGCCTGCGGGCGGTGGTTCTGCCGGGGGCAGTTCCGCCCCGGCGGCGTCCCGCGCGCCCGCGGGCAGCCCGCGCGTCGAAGGCGTCGACCAGCGCGCCCGCGACGGCGAAGCCCGCTCGGTGCTCGAGTCCGAGCTCAAGAAGGCCGAGGCCCGCCAGGCGGAGCTCAAGAAGGAATACAACAACGGCGAGCCCGAGAAGCAGGGCAGCGAAGGCCGCAACTACCAGAAGTACCTCGACCGCGTGGCTGAAATGAAGGCCGAGCTGGCCCGCAACGAGAGCGACATCGCGGGCATTCGCCGCGAACTCGGCCGCCTGCCGGCCAAGCAGTAAGAACATGGCGTTCGGGAAGAAGGCGGCCGGCGCCACTCCGCGCTTTCAGTCCTTCGACCTGCTGTCCACGCTGATTGCGGTGGTCAGCACCAACGGCTCGGTGCTGTTTGCCAACGCGGCCCTCGAAGACGCGCTGGGCACGTCGCGCCGCACGCTCGAAGGCTCTCAGTTCGGTGCCTGCTTTCACGAGCCGCACGTGCTCCGCACGGCCATCGATGGTGCACGCAGCAACGACTTCGCCACGCTGCGTTATGAAGCCTTCTTGCGTCGCGTCAACCACGAGCTGATGCCCGTGCAGGTCACGCTGGCCCAGGGCGACAAACAGGGCGAACTCATCATCGAGATGTCGCCGCTCGAGCAGCAGGTGCGCCAGGACCGCGAAGAGCGCCTGCTCGACCAGGCGCAGGCGAACAAGGAACTCATTCGCAATCTCGCGCACGAGATCAAGAACCCGCTCGGCGGCATCCGCGGTGCGGCGCAGTTGCTGCAGATGGAGGTCGAGTCGCGCGACCTCATCGAGTACACGCAAGTCATCATTCACGAGGCCGATCGGCTGCAGACACTGGTCGACCGGCTGCTGGCACCGCATCGGCGCCCGCACGTGGTGGGCGACGTGAACATCCACGAAGTCTGCGAGCGCGTGCGCTCGGTCATTCTTGCGGAGTTTCCGCGCGACCTGCACATCGAGCGCGACTTCGACGTGTCGATTCCCGAATTCCGCGGCGACCGCGAGCAGCTCATCCAGGCCACGCTCAACATCGTGCACAACGCGGCGCAGGCCCTGGCCGAGCGCCGCGCCGCGGGCGATGCACAGATCACTTTCAAGACGCGCATCGCCCGACAGGTGATATTCAACAAGCAGTGGTATCGATTGGCACTGGAATTGCATGTCATCGACAATGGACCGGGTGTGCCGGACACGATCAAGGACCGCATCTTCTATCCGCTCGTATCGGGCAGGGAAGGCGGAACTGGGCTTGGGTTGACGCTTGCGCAAACTTTTGTGCAACAGCATCACGGCGTGATCGAGTGCGACAGCGTCCCGGGCCGAACCGATTTCAAGATATTGATACCGCTGCCCTAGCAGCCACGGCAACAAGGAGATGCATGAAGCCGATCTGGATAGTTGATGACGACCAATCGATCCGCTTCGTGCTGGAGAAGGCCCTTTTGCGCGAAGACCTGCCCACGCGCAGCTTCACCAACGCGCGCGAGGTGCTGGCCGCCCTCGAACTCGCCGCCGACGACGAACAGCAGGGCCCCCAGGTCCTGGTGAGCGACATCCGCATGCCCGGCGGCTCCGGGCTCGATTTGCTCGACAAGATCAAGGCCAAGCACCCCGGCCTGCCCGTCATCATCATGACGGCGTTTTCCGACCTCGACAGCGCCGTTTCGGCGTTCCAGGGCGGTGCCTTCGAATACCTGCCCAAGCCCTTCGACCTGCCGCGCGCCGTCGAGCTCATCCGCCGTGCCGTCGACGAGAGCCAGCGCGAGGAAGTGGCTGAGGAGCGCATGGTCGCCGCGCCCGAAATGCTGGGCCAGGCGCCCGCCATGCAGGACGTGTTCCGCGCCATCGGCCGTCTCTCGCAAAGCAACGTCACCGTGCTCATCACGGGCGAGTCGGGCTCGGGCAAGGAACTGGTGGCGCGTGCGCTGCACAAGCATTCGCCACGTGCCAACGGCCCCTTCGTGGCCATCAACACCGCCGCGATTCCGAAGGACCTGCTCGAGAGCGAACTCTTCGGCCACGAGCGCGGCGCCTTCACCGGCGCGCAGACCATGCGGCGCGGCCGCTTCGAACAGGCCGAGGGCGGCACGCTCTTTCTCGACGAGATCGGCGACATGCCCTTCGATCTGCAGACGCGCCTGCTGCGCGTGCTGAGCGACGGGCATTTCTACCGCGTGGGCGGGCACAACTCGGTCAAGGCCAACGTGCGCGTGATCGCGGCCACGCACCAGGACCTCGAGCAGCGCGTCAAGCTCGGCGGCTTCCGCGAAGACCTGTTCCACCGCCTCAACGTGATTCGCCTGCGCCTGCCGGCGCTGCGCGAGCGCGGCGAAGACGTGCCGGCGCTCACGCGCCACTTCCTGCAGGTGAGCGCGCGCCAGCTCGGTGTCGAACCCAAGCGCATTTCCGATGCGGCCCTGGCCAAGCTTGCTTCGTTCAGCTTTCCGGGCAACGTGCGCCAGCTCGAGAACATCTGCCATTGGCTGACCGTGATGGCACCGGCCCAGCTCATCGAGGCCAAGGACCTGCCGCCCGAAGTCATGGCCGCGGCCGCCGGTGCAGAAGTGCATGCCGCGGAAACTGCCGCCGCCACGGCGCCTGCGCAAGCCGCGCCGCTGCTGTCGCCAAGCGTCGAGCGCGAAGCGGCGCCGGCAAGCGGCGCTGCACCGGAAGCCGCAGAAGGCCTGGTGGGCGCAAGCAGCTGGGAGAGCGGCCTGGAGATCGAAGCCCAGGCGCTGCTCGCGGCCGGGCGCACCGACGTCTGGGATGCGCTGTCGCGCCGTTTCGAATCGCGGCTGATCCTCACGGCCCTGGCCAACACCCGTGGCCGCCGGATCGAAGCCGCTCAGAAGCTGGGCATCGGCCGCAACACCATCACCCGGAAAATCCAGGAGCTGGGCATCGAGTAGGGCGCGCTTCGCGCAGCTATCGGCTGCGCTGCCCCAGCGTCAGCGAGTCGAGCTGGAAGTTTCCGCTCTTGTCCCAAAGCCACGTGTCGACGTACGTGTGGCCGCCCAGGCGCCCCGGGCTGGGCAGCGGCGACGCCGCCTTGATGAGTTCCGCAATCTTTCCCGGCACCTCGGGCGCATGGCTCGGCACGCGGCTGAACGTGACGTTCCTGACGTTGCCTTCGGCATCGAGGTCGGTCTCGACCACCACCACCGCATAGACCAGCGGAGGAATCTTTCCCTTGTAGATGCGCTGCGGGTAGGCCTTGTAGATCTGGCGTGCCCCCGTCTTGCGATAGGCCCGCACGGCAGGCGTCTGCGCGGTGATCAGCCGCACGGTCGGCACATCGCTCCTCGGGCCCGGCACCTCGTCGGTGGCGGAGGTGGGCGAACTGCCGTCGCCGGCCTTGTCCGCGGGTTTGAGTGCCGAGCAGGCGGCGAGCGCAAGCGCCGCTGCGATCGTCGTGAGAGTGCGGATGGTCATGGTCATCAAATACCCTGGTCGAGGTCGAGCACCACCGGTGCGTGATCGCTTGGCTTTTCCCACTTGCGTGGTACGCGGTCGATGATGCAGCCTTTTGCGCGCGGCACCAGCGGCTCGCTCACCAGGATGTGGTCGATGCGCAGGCCGCGGTTCTTCTGGTAGCCCAGCATCCGGTAGTCCCACCACGAATAGCTTTTCTCGGGCTGCTCGAAGAGGCGGAAGCTGTCGACCAGGCCAAGCTGGAGCAGCGCCTTGAAATGCTCGCGCTCTTCGGTCGTGTGATGGATGGTTTCTGCCAGTCCCACCGGGTCGAAGCTGTCGCGGTCTTCCGGCGTGATGTTGAAGTCGCCGAGAAGCACCAAGCCCGGATGGGCGGCCATTTCCGCACGCAGCCATTCGCGAAGGGCGCGCAGCCAGCCCATCTTGTATTCGAACTTGTCGGTGCCCGGCGCCTGGCCGTTGACGAAGTAACCGTTCACGATGCGCAGCGGACCCGCCGGCGTCTCGACCGTGGCTGCAATCACGCGGGACTGGTCGTCGGTGAAGCCGCCAATGTTCCTTGCCACGTCGCGCATCGGCGCGAGGCTCAGGATGGCGACGCCGTTGTAGGTTTTCTGGCCGAACACGGCGGCCTCGTAGCCGGCCGACTTGAGCACATCGAGCGGGAACTTGTCGTCGCTCATCTTGAGTTCCTGCAGGCAGAGCACGTCGACGGGATTGGCGATCAGCCAGTCGAGCACATGCTGCAGGCGAGCAGTCAGGGAGTTGACGTTCCAGGTGGCTATTTTCATCAAAGCGCGAGGATATGGATTTGAAAGCACCCGAACAATCCGGTTACACGTCGGGCAAGCGGGCAAGCGGGCAAGCGGGCAAGCGAACACTTTACCCTCAATTATTTTGCGGTTGGCTGTGACGCTTCAGCCTGCGAAACATCCCGAAACCACACCAGGCCACGGCATGTAGAACATGTCCTGCATCAACCATGGCATCGGGCTGGCATGGTGGCTTCCATCGGCGGGGAAACTTTCGTCTCCAACCAACCTGGAGATCCCGCGATGCCGGACGACATGGAGATCCGCGTTCCACAGAACGATGAGCGAATCGACATCACCGACCTGAAAGAGGTCGACTACTGGACGAAGTGGTTCGGCGTCAGCGAGGCCCGGCTGCGCATGGCGGTCGCGTCAGCGGGCACCATCAAGGACGATCTGCGGATCTACCTCGGCCTTCCCTGAGGGCAAGCGCTGAACGGCGCGCGGGGGCGCCAACGCGGCCATTGCCGCCACCAAGTTCGTCGCGGCCGGCCAGCCGGGCCCGCGGGCTGCTGATCAGGGAGGTCATTCGCCCTGAAAGCGCGCGCGCCATCCGCAGCCTGGCCATGGAAGAGCCGAGCGTGCAGGGCGTCGGCCACGTGCTGTCGATGTACATCGACCCTGACGAGATCCTGGTCGACCTGAATTTCAAGGAAAGCACCGCCACCGGCGACGCGGCCGACGCCATTGCCGGCCTTGGCTGACGATCGCTGCCGCCATTGCCTGAGCGCTTTCGTGCTGCAGGCATCTCACTGTCGGGGCTCATTCAGGAGGTTGCCAGCCATGAACAACACGCCATCGCCGAAGCGCCGCGAGCGCTCCCACGACGAACCGGAGATCACCCAGGAGGAATCCGTGCCGACGGACGGAAGGGATACCGAGGGCGAGGAACTGATGAAGAAGGTCGACAACAAGAAGCTCGAGGATCCGGGTGATGCCGAACGCAAGACGCCCGACAAATCATGAGCCGTTCCCGCTGCCCGCGCCCGACGCTGCGGGGCAGTGGCGTTGTCTTGTCTCGAAGAAGGGTGATGCCCTACAACCCGGGGCCCGCACCCCTTGGTAAAAATCTTCCCGCAAGCAGATGGCAAACAGAACAGGGCAGAAAGGACTGCTGTCCCCACGACGGAGGAAGAGATGAAACTCGACGACACGGCAGTGCCGTCCACGCAGGACGGCCTGATGAAAGTCGGTGTTCCCGGCCTCGACGACGTTCTTGGCGGCGGGCTCACGTCCAATCGCCTCTACCTTGTCGAAGGCACCCCCGGCGCCGGCAAGACCACCATCGCGCTTCAGTTCCTGATCGAGGGCGCCAGGCGCGGCGAATCGGTGCTGTATGTCACGCTGTCTGAAACAGCCCAGGAGCTTCGGGGCGTGGCGCTTTCCCACGGCTGGGACCTGAGCGGCATCGAGGTGCGCGAGATGCTTCCGTCGGAAGCCGCGCTCGAGCCGGACGAGCAGTACACCATGTTCCATCCGTCCGAGGTCGAACTCAGCGAGACGACCTTGAGGATCCTTTCCGATGTCGATGTGCTCAAGCCGTCGCGCGTGGTGTTCGATTCGCTGTCCGAATTGCGCCTGCTGGCCGGCAGCTCGCTGCGCTACAGGCGGCAGATCCTGGCGCTCAAGCAGTTCTTTGCCGGCCGCCAATGCACGGTGCTGTTGCTGGACGACATGACGGCCATGAAGCACGACCTCCAGGTGCAGAGCATCGCCCACGCCGTCGTGAGGCTGGAGCAGATCAGCTCCGACTACGGCGCCGCGCGACGCCGGCTCATCGTCAGCAAATACCGGGGCCAGCAGTTCCGCGGCGGCTACCACGACTACCGGATCGAGCGCGGCGGCTTGCGCGTCTTTCCGCGCCTGGTCGCGTCCGAGCATTCTTCGGCGTTGACGCAGGAGCGGATTCCCAGCGGCCTGGATTCGCTCGATACCTTGCTGGGTGGGGGCCTCGAGAGGGGCACGAGCACGCTGTTCGTCGGCGCGCCGGGCACCGGCAAGTCGACGGTGGCGGTTCAGTTCGCGCTGGCCGCGGCACAGCGCGGCGAATGCGCGGCCCTCTTCATCTTCGACGAGAGCATCTACACGCTGCGTACGCGCTGCGAGAGCATGGGCATGGACCTGGCTCCGCACATCGAATCCGGCCGCATCAAGGTGCGGCAGGTCGACCCTGCCGAACTGTCGCCGGGCGAGTTCGTGCACCTGATCCGGCTGGCGGTGGTGGAGTGCGGTGCGGCAGTGGTGGTGATCGACAGCCTCAATGGCTATCTCAACGCCATGCCCGACGAGCGCTTTCTGATCGTGCAACTGCACGAACTGCTTTCCTACCTGGGGCAGGCCGGCGTTGCCACACTGCTGGTGGGCGCGCAGCACGGCCTCATCGGCATGCAGATGCAGACGCCCGTGGATGCGAGCTACCTGGCGGACGCCGTGGTGCTGCTTCGCTATTTCGAACTCGACGGAGAAGTGCGCCAGGCGATCTCGGTGCTGAAGAAGCGCGGCGGTGCGCACGAGCGGACCATCCGCGATTTCTCCATGACGGCCACAGGCCTCAGGGTCGGCGAGCCGCTGCGCCATTTCAGAGGCATCCTGACGGGCATCCCCATTCCCACCGACGGCGTGCAGCTCGCATCGTGAGCCCGCCCTCCGCTTCCGTCGAGCAGCGCATCCTGTTGCGGACCGCGACCTCCAGGGATGCCCTCATGGCTAGCGCCGTATTGGCACGCGCACAAATCGCGGCCCACACCTGCGACAGCCTGTGCGAGCTCGTGCGGGGGCTGCAGGAAGGCGCCGGCGTCATCATGCTGGCGGAAGAAGTGCTGGCCGACCCGGCCGCGGCCGCCCTGACCGAAGCGCTGGGCTCGCAGCCTCCGTGGTCCGATCTGCCGGTGCTCGTTCTTGCCCGCCAGGGCGCGGACTCGCCCGTCATCGTCAAGGCCATGGAGCGGCTCGCCAATGTCACCGTGATCGAACGGCCGATGCGGGTGGCCTCGCTGATCAGCACGGTTCGCACGGCACTGCGGGCGCGCAACCGGCAGTACCAGCTGCGCGAGCTGCTCGACGGCCTGCGCGAATCGGATCAGCGCAAGACGGAGTTCCTTGCAACGCTGGCGCACGAGCTGCGCAACCCGCTTGCCCCGATGAGCACCGCGCTCACGCTCTTGATGCGAAAGCCGCACGAGCCCGCGGAAGCCCGGCGCTACTACGAGCTGATGGGCCGGCAGATCGACCACATGGTGCGGCTCGTGAACGACCTGATGGAGGTCTCGCGCATCACGCGCGGCAAGATCGAGCTGCGCATGGAGGCGATCGCGCTCGAAGCGGTGATCGAGGATGCCATCGAACTGAGCCGGCCGCTGCTCGAAGGTGCCAGGCATGTGCTGAGCACCGAACTGTGCGGCGAACCGCTCGTCGTGCAAGGCGACGGCGTTCGCCTGACGCAGGTGTTTTCCAACCTGCTCAACAACGCCGCAAAGTACACCGCTCCCGGCGGAAAGATCCGGATTGTCCTGCGCGAAGAAGGCAGTGACGCCGTGGTCGAGGTCTGGGACAACGGCACCGGCATTGCGCCCGAGATGCTGAAGTCGATCTTCGAGATGTTCGTGCAGGTGAGCGGCACCTCCAAGGCGGCGCAGGGCGGGCTGGGCATCGGGCTGACGCTGGTGAAGAGCCTGGTCGAACTCCATGGCGGCAGCGTCGAGGCGACCAGTGCCGGACTCGGCCAGGGTGCGATGTTCTGCGTGCGCTTGCCGCTCACCCGTGTCGAAACCGGCATGCCGCAGTCGCCGGCGCCGGCCGATCGCGGCTGGCCGGCGTCGTTGCCGGGCACGGTGCTGATCGTCGACGACAACAGGGATGCGGCCGATGCGCTGGGCGAGCTGCTGCGCTCGATGGGGGTCTCGACGCGCGTGGCCTACAGCGGAGATGCCGCGCTGCGCATGGTGGCCGAGGGCCCGCCGCCCGGGCTCGCGATCCTCGACATCGGCATGCCGGGCATGGACGGATGCGAGCTGGCAACCAGGCTGCGCGCCGATCCCGCGCTGGCCGGATTGATCCTCGTCGCACTGACGGGCTGGGGCCAGCACGGCGACAAGGAGCGCATTGCGATGGCGGGGTTCGACCACCATCTGCTCAAGCCGCTCGACCTGCCGGCGCTGATCTCGACCCTGAGGCCGCCATGAACCACGATGCGACCACGCTTTCGGCGGCGGGCCATCCGGTGGGCAGGCCGTCGCTCTGGCGCCGCTGCCGCCGATGGGTGCTGCCGCTGCTGGGAGTCGCGGTGCTGGGCCTGCTGCTGTCGCACGCGCACAAGGTCGATTGGGCGGGCGCATGGGACGCGCTCCAGCGCTATCCGGCGATGCTGCTCCTGGGGGTCTGGGCGATTGCCACTGCCAGCCATGCGCTCTATGGATGCTTCGACCTCATCGGCCGGCGGCACACGCGCCACCGGGTGCCGCGCTGGCGCACCTGGGCCATTGCCGTGACGAGCTATGCCTTCAATCTCAACCTGGGTTCGCTGGTCGGCGGCATTGCGATGCGCGCCAGGCTCTATGCGCGCGCCGGCCTCGACGAAGCCACGGTGGCGCAGGTCGTCGGCGTGAGCCTGGCCACCAACTGGCTCGGCTACGGGCTGCTGGCTGGCGGCCTGTTCGCGGCTGGCATCATCACGCCGCCGCGCCAGGCGAGCATCGGGGCGGACGCATTGCGCGTGCTCGGCGTGCTGATGATGCTTCTCGCGGCGGCGTACGTGGTGGCCTGCGCCTTTTCGCGCGGACGGCAATGGCAGGTGAGGGGACGGCGGCTGAGGCTCCCCTCGGCGCAGCTTGCGATCGTCCAGCTCACGCTCTCCACCGCCAACTGGGCGTTGATGGGCTGTGCCATGTACCTGCTGCTGGGCCGGCAGGTGCCGTATGCCACCACGCTGAGCGTTCTGCTGGCTGCATCCATCGTCGGCGTGATCACGCCGATTCCGGCCGGGCTCGGCGTTCTCGAAGCCGTCTACCTGGCGCTGCTCTCGGGCTCCGTGCGCCAGGGCGCGCTGATGGGGGCCGTGCTGGCCTACCGCGCGCTCTACTACCTGCTGCCGCTGGTCGGCGGCCTGGTGCTCTACCTGCTGCTCGAACGCTGCGCGGCCAGCCATCCGCTGCACACGGGGGCCGACACACCATGGCGCGCGCAAACCCGCTGAAGCGCTACAAGGAAAAGCGCAACTTCGGCGTCACGCCCGAGCCTGAGGAGGGCGGCGCCTCGGCGCCCGGCGTGCTGCAGTTTGTGGTGCAGAAGCACTGGGCGACCCGGCTGCACTACGACTTCCGCATCGAGCTCGACGGCGCGATGAAGAGCTGGGCCGTACCCAAGGGCCCGAGCTACGACACGCACGACAAGCGCATGGCCGTGCATGTGGAGGACCACCCGATCTCCTACAACCGGTTCGAGGGCGAGATACCGCCCCGGCAGTACGGCGCTGGCAAGGTGATGATCTGGGACAAGGGCACCTGGACGCCCATCGGCGATCCGCGCAAGGGCTACAAGGCGGGGCATCTCAAGTTCGAACTGCACGGCTACAAGCTGCGCGGCAAGTGGGCCCTGGTGCGCATGCACGGCAACGCCAAGGACAAGCAGGACGCGTGGCTGCTGATCAAGGAGCACGATGCGTACGCCCGTGCAGCCACGGAGTTCAGCGTGGTCGACCAGTTCCCGGACAGCGTGGCGGAGATGCCGATGCCCGCTGCGGCCGTTTCGGCGCATGGCGCGGCAGCACCCGTGCCGGCAAGAAAACGCGGCAAGTCGACCGCCGGCGGCATGCCCGCCGATGCGGTGAAGGCGGCCATGCCCGCCAAGCTCTCGCCATTGCTCGCCACGCTGGTCGACGGCCCGCCGCCCGATCCCGAGAACTGGTTCTACGAGATCAAGTTCGACGGCTACCGGCTGCTCGCCCGCGTCGATGCGAAAGGCGGCGTGCAGCTGCTCACGCGCAACGGCCACGACTGGAGCGGCCGCATGCCGCACCTGGTGCGCGCGATCGAGCGCATGAAGCTGAAGCCGGGCTGGCTCGATGGCGAGATCGTGGTGCTCAACGAGTCCGGCGGCACGGACTTCCAGGCCTTGCAGAACGCCTTCGACAGCGAGAAGACGCGCAACATCGTCTACTTCCTGTTCGACCTGCCGTACTACGGCGGCTTCGATCTCACTGGCGTGCCGCTGGTGGAGCGCCGCGGCCTGCTGCAGGCGCTGCTTGCCAAGGCGCCGCCCGAAATCCGTTTCAGCGAGATCTTCGATGCACCGCCGGAAGACATCATTGCCTCGGCCTGCAAGATCGGGCTCGAAGGCGTGATCGGAAAGCGAAAGAACAGCACCTATGCCTCGCGCCGCTCGCCCGACTGGATCAAGCTCAAGTGCTCGCAGCGGCAGGAGTTCGTCATCGGCGGCTATACCGATCCCAAGGGCTCGCGGGTGGGCATCGGCGCCCTGCTGATCGGCGTGCACGACGACAGGGGCGACCTCGTCTACGCCGGAGCGGTGGGCGCGGGCTTCAACGGCCGAGCGCTTGCCGACATGCTCGAAAGGCTGAAGCCGCTCGGCGTCGACAAGCGGCCGTTCAAGAACCCGACCGAGAACGACCGCCGCGCGCACTGGGTCAAGCCGGTGCTGCTGGCCGAAGTCACTTTTTCCGACTGGACGAAGGACGGCCATGTGCGGCACCCGGTGTTTCACGCCGTGCGCTCGGACAAGCCCGCCAAGGCCATCGTCCGCGAGAAGCCGGTGCACCAGGCGGGCGCCGACCGCGAACCCGAGCCCGAACCAGCCGCCACCATGCCCGCCAACTTCAAGGTCTCGCATGCCGACCGCGTGGTCGATCCATCGACGGGCATCACGAAGGTGGAGGTGGTGCGCTTCTACGGCCTGGTCGCGCCGCTGATGATGGCGCACCTCAAGGGCCGGCCCGTGTCGTTCGTGCGCGCGCCGCAGGGCATCAACGGGCCGCTCTTCTTCCAGAAGCACCTCGAGCTGGGGCAGATGGCCGGCGTGCGGCAGCTCGATGCGGCACTGTGGCCGGACCACCCCGAGCTGATCGAGGTGGCAGGCCCGCTCGGTCTCCTCAGTGCGGCGCAGATGAACGTCATCGAGTTCCACACCTGGAACGGCGTGAAGACGCTCATCGGCAAGCCTGACCGCATGACCTTCGACCTCGACCCGGGAGAGGGGGTCGGCTGGCCCACGGTGCTGCAGGCGGCGGAGCTGATGCGCGTGGTGCTCGACGAACTGGGCCTGGCGCCGTTCTGCAAGACCAGCGGCGGCAAGGGGCTGCACGTGGTGGTGCCGCTCAAGCGGCAGTACGACTGGGACACCATCAAGGATTTCTCGCAGGCCATCGTGCGGCACATGGCGCGCACCCTGCCGCAGATGTTCGTCGCCAAGAGCGGGCCGGGCAACCGCGTCGGCCGCATCTTCATCGACTACCTGCGCAATGGTTTCGGCGCGACCACCATCTGCGCCTGGTCGGTGCGGGCGCGTCCCGGGATGGGTGTGTCGGTGCCGGTGGAATGGCAGGAGGTGCCAACGCTCACGAGTGGTGCGCAGTGGACCTTGAGAAACATCCATGCCCGGCTCGACCGCGGCAACGATCCGTGGGCCGGCTATGCGAAGGCGGCCAAGAGTCCGGGCGCTGCAATGAAGATGCTGGGATTCGAAGCAGCCAGTGCGCGCGCACGCAAACGCTGATGCCGCCCCTGGCCGAAGGGCTTGGCGATGCGCCGAAGCTCAGAGTTCGATGAAGGCCGAAGTGGCTTTGTTCAGCGCCAGCTTGCCCTTGGCGGTGATCGACTCCACCTGGGCGAGATGACGGATCGCGCGATCGTCGGGCGCGTGGCTGGACGGAGGAATGAAAGCGGTCACCAGCTCGGCGGCCCGCAGCACGCGCAGCCTGTCGATGTCTGCTGGCGTGTGGACGACGTATGGCAATCTCTGCTCGGCGAGGACCCGAAGAAACTCCATGGACATGAGCCGTCTCCTTGTCTAGATATGGACGAGCATTTTGCGGAAAAATTCACGGTTGTGCCTAGTCCCTTCAACCCGCATGACTTTTGTATGTGTACCGAAGTGTTCTTCTGTCACGACCGCCGGAAACGAAGGTGCCGATTCTCAGATCAGGCCGGTTGCGGTGTCTTCGCCGGTTACCGGTATCGGGATGCCGTTGATGCGAACGGGGGCGCTACGCCGCGTTACCGCTCATGCATTCAACGACCCGATACGTTCGTAGGTCACGAAGCTGTAATTCAAGCCTTCCCTGGCCGAGACGTGCGATTCACGATCCGTTTCACGCCACGCGGAGGGATCGAGTTGGGGCGCATGCGCATCGCCTTCGTAGTCGCGCGCGATCTCGGTCACGACGGCCTGCTGTGCCAGCGGCTCGGCTTCGGCATAGATCTGCGCCCCGCCGATGATCCATACATCGGGCACTTGCGATTCTTCGCACAGCGAGAGCGCCTCTTGCAGGCTGCCCGCGCGCTGCGCGCCTTCGGCTTTCCAATCGTCCTGCCGCGTCACGACGATGTTCCGCCGGCCCGGCAGCGGACGGAAGCGCGGCGGCAGCGAGTCCCAGGTCTTGCGGCCCATGATGACCGGCGCGCCGCCGGTCGTTTGCTTGAAGTGCGCCAGGTCTTCAGGCAGGTGCCAGGGCATGGTGCCATTGGCCCCGATCACGCCGTTGGCGGCGCGGGCGAAGATCAGGTTGATGCGCGGTGTCGTCATGAGGCCCAACAGTCCGCTCACACCGCCACGGGCGCTTTGATGGCCTCGTGGTGCTTGTAGTCGAGCACCTCGAAGTCTTCGTACGCATACTCGAAGATCGAGGCCGGTTTGCGCTTGATGTGGAGCGTGGGATACGGGTAGGGCGCGCGGCTCAGTTGCAGCGCCACCTGTTCGGCGTGGTTGCTGTAGATGTGGCAGTCGCCGCCGGTCCAGACGAAGTCGCCCACGTCGAGCTCGCACTGCTGCGCCACCATGTGCGTGAGCAGCGCGTAGCTTGCGATGTTGAACGGCACGCCCAGGAAGATGTCGGCGCTGCGCTGGTAGAGCTGGCAGCTCAGCTTGCCGCGCTCGCCCGGCGCCTGCGGCGGCGCCACGTAGAACTGGAAGAAGGCGTGGCAGGGCATGAGCGCCATCTTCGAGAGCTCGGCCACGTTCCATGCGCTCACGATGATGCGGCGCGAATCGGGGTTGGTCTTCAGGGTTTTGATGACTTCGGAGATCTGGTCGATGTGGCCGCCGTCCGGCGTGGGCCAGCTGCGCCACTGCACGCCGTACACCGGCCCCAGGTCGCCGTCTTCGCGCGCCCACTCGTCCCAGATGGTGACGCCGCGCTCCTTGAGCCAGTTGTTGTTGCTGGAGCCGGTCAGGAACCACAGCAGTTCCTGGATGATGGACTTCAGGTGCACCTTCTTGGTGGTCACCAGCGGAAAGCCTTCGTTCAGGTCGAAGCGCATCTGGTGGCCGAACACGCTCTTGGTGCCCGTGCCGGTGCGGTCGCTCTTGTGGACGCCATGGGTGTCGACGTGGCGCATGAAATCTTCGTACTGGGAGCGGACGGGGCGGATGGGCATGGAGGTCATGGAGAGGGGGCGGGCGAGCGGGTGTTCGAATTTTAAGTGCCAGCGCGTAGCATCGCAGGCATGAGCGAACAGCACCACGATCATGGGCATGACGGCCACGAACACAGCGAGCTCGGCGAGATGGACCTGCGCGTGCGGGCGCTCGAAAGCGTGCTCACCCAGAAGGGCTACATCGATCCGGCCGCACTCGACGTGCTGATCGACACCTACCAGACCCGCATCGGCCCGCGCAACGGCGCGCGCGTGGTGGCCAGGGCCTGGGTCGATCAAGAGTTCCACGACTGGCTGCTGCGGGATGCCACCGCGGCCATTGCCTCGCTGGGCTATACCGGCCGGCAGGGCGAGCACATGGTGGCGGTGGAGAACACGGCCGAGCAGCACCACATGGTCGTTTGCACGCTCTGCAGCTGCTATCCCTGGCCGGTGCTCGGCCTGCCGCCCACCTGGTACAAGAGCGCGCCGTACCGCTCGCGGGCCGTGAAGGATCCGCGCGGCGTGCTGGCCGATTTCGGCACGACGCTGCCCGAATCGACGCGCATCCGGGTCTGGGATTCGACCGCCGAGGTGCGCTACCTCGTCATACCGCAGCGCCCGGAAGGCACCGAAGGCATGGGCGAAGAAGAGCTTGCCGCACTGGTCACGCGCGATTCGATGATCGGCACGCGGCGGGTGGAAGCACCCGCAACGCCGGGGAGCGCTGCATGAGCTATCTCACGCATGCCGACCTCGGCGGCCAGCCCGGTTTCGGCCCGGTCACGCCCGAGCCCGAGGGCGAGCTGTTCCATGCTGCGTGGGAGCCGCGTGCGCTGGCGCTCACGCTCGCGATGGGCGCGACCGGCTCCTGGAACATCGATGCGAGCCGCGCCGTGCGCGAGACGCTGCCGGGCTACGAAAACCTGAGCTACTACCAGATCTGGCTCGGCGCGCTGGCGCAGCTGATGCTGCAGCGTGGCCAGGTTTTTCCGGACGAGCTCGCATCCGGCGAGATGCGCCATCCCGCGGCACCGGTCGCCCGTGTGCTGCAGGCCGCCGCTGTTCCGGCCGTGCTGGCCAAGGGCTCGCCCACCCAGCGCCCCGAGCCGGGGCCGGCGCGCTTTGCCGTCGGCCAGCCGGTGCGCATGCATCTCGGCAAGGTCGACCACCACACGCGGCTGCCGGGCTATGTGCAGGGCAAGCGCGGCGTGATCGAGCATGTCCACGGCGCGCATGTGTTCGCCGATGCCCATGCGCAGGGCCAGGGCGAGCAGCCGCAGTGGCTCTACACCGTGGTTTTCGACGAAGCCGAACTCTGGGGCGAAGGCGCGCCGCGCCAGAACCTCGCGGTGTCGGTCGACGCCTGGGAAAGCTACCTGGAGCCCGCCGCATGAACAGCGGTGTGCCACCGCTCGCGCTGGCCCCCGGCATGCCGCGCGATGCCGACGGGCCGGTGTTCAACGCACCCTGGGAGGCCCAGGCCTTTGCGATGACGCTGGCGCTGCACGAGCGCGGGCTCTTCACCTGGGTTGAATGGGCCGAAGTGCTTGCGGCGCAGATCGCGGCCGCGCAGGCGGCGGGCGACCCGGACACCGGCAACACCTACTACCGCCACTGGCTCGGCGCGCTCGAAAGCCTGGTCGCGCGCAAGGGCGCCAGCTCCGAAGACGAACTGGTGCGCTACCGCCACGCCTGGGACCGTGCGGCCGACCGTACGCCGCACGGCCGGCCCATCGAGCTGCGCGGCGAGGATTTTTCCTAGACCCGGATCACGCGGCCCGGGTTGAGGATGTTCTTCGGATCGAGCCCGCGTTTGATCGCCCGCATCATCTCCAGCGCCACCGGCGACTTGTGCTTCTCGAGCTTGTCGACCTTGAGCGAGCCCACGCCATGCTCGGCCGAGAACGAGCCGCCGAACTTCTCGACCGCGTCATACACCAGCGTATTGATGCGATCTTCCTCGTTCTTCAGGAAGGCCTTGGTATCGATGTTCTCGGGCGCCTGCACGTTGTAGTGCAGGTTGCCGTCGCCCAGGTGGCCGAAGTTCACCAGCCGCACGCCGGCGATCTCGCGCGCCAGCAGCGCATCGGTTTCCGCCACGAAGGCCGGAATGCGCGACACGGGAATCGAGATGTCGTGCTTGATGTTCAGGCCTTCTTCCGCTTGCGCGAGCGGAATGCTTTCGCGGATGTGCCAGAGCTGGTGCGCCTGCGCGAGGTTCTCGGCCACCACCGCGTCGGTCACGCAGCCGTCTTCGAAGGCGGTCTCCAGCAGCGCCTCGAAGCGGGCGCGTGCATGGTCTTCGGATTCGCTGTCGGAGTTCTCCAGCAATACGCAGAACGGCACGGCCTCATCGCCGATGAAGGGCACGCGCAGTTGCGGCATGTGCTTGTCGACCAGGCTCAATGCAAACCTGCCCATCACCTCGAAACCCGTGAGGCCCGAGCCCAGCTGCTTGTGCGCAAGGCCCAGCAGCGTGACCGCGTGGTCGAGCGAGGGCACCGCGGCCCAGGCCGTGAGCTGTGCGGCGGGCAGCGGGTAGAGCTTCATCGTCGCCGCGGTGATGATGCCCAGCGTGCCTTCGCTGCCGATCATCAGGTCGCGCAGGTCGTAGCCGGTGTTGTCCTTGCGCAGGCCGCTGGTGCCTTCCCAGATCTCGCCCTGCGGCGTGACCACTTCGAGGCCCAGGCACAGCTCGCGCGTGTTGCCGTAGCGAACCACCTGCGTGCCGCCGGCGTTGGTCGCAAGATTGCCGCCGATGGTGCAGCTGCCCTCGGCCGCGAGGCTCAGCGGGAACAGGAAGCCTTGCTTCTCCGCCGCCTCCTGCAGCGTCTGCAGGATGCAGCCGGCCTCCACCGTCATCGTGAGGTTGGCGGCGTCGATGGTGCGGATGGCGTTCAGCCGCTGCAGGCTCAGCACCACTTGCGTGCCGCTGTCGTCGGGAATGGAACCCACGGCCAGGCCGGTGTTGCCGCCCTGCGGCACGATGGCCGTGCCGGCCGCGGCGCAGGCCTTGACCACGTCGGCCACCTGCTGCGCATTGGCCGGTCGCACCACCGCCAGAGACTTGCCGCGCGCGCGCTTGCGCCAGTCCTGCTCGTAGGCCGTGAGGTCGCCTTCGTTCAGCACGTGCTGCGCACCCACGATGGCGCGCAGTTGATCGACGAGGGAAGCGGAGGAAGAAGTCGTCATGGGGTGGAAACCTCCAGTTGGCGGGCCGCCTTGGCGTTGCGCAGGCGCAGCCGCACATGCCAGGCGCAGGCCGCGAAGAGCATGAGGCACAGCAGCACCTCGACGAGCGCGAGCACCTGGCCCAAGCCGTCGGTGTCGCTCCAGGCGCGCACCACGCCCTCGGTGAAATAGAGCCAGATCATCAGGCTGACCCAGCGGTAGGTGTACATGCGGTTCTTGTAGAGCCCCGCGAGCGGAATGACCAGCGGCAGCACCTTGAGCGCCAGCAGCGAACCGCCGGGCCGCAGCGGCGCGAGCCACAGCTCCCAGGCCAGGCCCAGCACGATCAGGCCGACGAGGCTGCCCACGGCAAGCCATCGGGTGGCGCGAACGGAGGAAGAGGCTGGCGGTGTGATGGTTTTCATGGGCGGAACACCGCGGAACCTGCGACACGAAGTGCGCGAAGACTGGGGGAGGGCTCAGGTTCTTATGATACCGGCCATGAATCGTCGGCAGCTCTGGAGGGATCTTTCGCGCTTTCCGTGGGGCAACACCGCGGCGGTGCTGGGCGAGCGTTTCCGCGAAGACCGGCTCGGCCTCACGGCCAGCAGCCTCACCTTCACCACCACCATTGCGATGGTGCCGTTCTTCACGGTGGCGCTGGCGCTCTTTACCGTGTTCCCGATGTTCGCCAAGCTGCAGGGGCGGCTGCAGCGCTGGCTCATCGAGAGCCTGATTCCCGACAACATCGCGCGCCAGGTGCTGGGCTACCTGAACCAGTTCTCGAGCAAGGCCGGCGGGCTCGGCATCGCGGGCCTGGTGGTGCTCCTGATCACCGCCATTGCGCTGATCCTCACCATCGACAAGACGCTCAACAACATCTGGCGCGTGCGCTCGCCCCGGCCTTTTGCGCAGCGCGTGCTGATCTACTGGGCCGCCATCACGCTCGGCCCGCTGATCCTGGCGGTGAGCCTCTCGACCACCTCGTACGTGTTCGCGGCATCGCGCGACGTGGTGGGCGGAAGCATTCTCAAGCTGTTCTTCGACACCTTCGAATTCGTGCTGCTTGCGGCGGGCATGGCGTCGCTCTACCACTACGTGCCGAACACCACCGTGCGCTGGTCGCATGCCTGGGCCGGCGGCATCTTCGTGGCGGCCGCCATCGAAATCGCGAAACGCGTGCTGGGCTACTACCTGAGCCTGGTGCCGACCTATTCGGTGCTCTACGGTGCCTTTGCCACCGTGCCGATCCTGCTGGTGTGGATCTACGTGGCCTGGGTGATCGTGCTGCTGGGCGCGGTCATCGCGGCCTATCTGCCGAGCCTGCTGACCGGTGTTGCGCGCCGGGGCAGCCGGGCCGGGTGGCCGTTGCAGCTGGCCATGGAGGTGCTGCAGCACCTGGCGCGGGCGCGCGCCACGCCGGCCAAGGGAATGGGCGCCACCGAACTCGTCACCCGCATGCGGGTCGATGCGCTGCAAGTGGTGCCGGTGCTCGAAACGCTGGTGGCGTTGGACTGGATTGCGCCGCTCGCCGAGGAAACCGCCAACGAGGATCCGCGCTACGTGCTGCTGGCCGACCCGTCCACGCCGATCGAACCGCTGCTCAGGGAGCTGCTGATGCCGCGCGCGGAGCCGCTCGAAGACCTGTGGCAGAAAGGCCCGCTGCACTCGTTGCGCCTGGGCGACGTGCTCCTGATTTAGGAGCGGCCAGGCCCTAGATCTTGACCTGGCCCAGCCAGATGTCGCGGTACATCGCCCAGTCGCCCATGAAGCTGTAGAGCGGGCGCTTGAACGAGGCCGGCTTGTTCTTCTCGAACCCGAAATGCCCGACCCAGGCAAAGCCGTAGCCCGCGACCAGCCCGGCCAGCAGCCAGAGCGGGTTGAGCGTGGCGAGCAGCGCCACCAGGCACAGCAGCGAAATCGTCGAGCCCGCGAAGTGCAGGCGCCGGCAGGTGCGGTTGGCGTGCTCGGTCAGGTAGAAGGGATAGAACTCCGCGAAACTCTTGAAACGTCGCGGATCGACAGCAGATTCCGGGGCAGTCGTGGTGTTCATCGTGCGAGTCTCCTGAACGCCGGAGGCGCTTTGTCCATAATAGCCACGACCTCCCGGCCGCACCACCCCGGGCTCCGTATTCACACCTTCACCGTATCAGCCTTGAGCGCTCTTCCCGCCGCCCCCGTTTCCGCCGAGCCGGCCAGCGATGCGCCGTGGGTGGTGTGCCTGTGCGCCGAATGGTGCGGCACCTGCCGCGACTACCGGCCGCTGCTCGAGCAGGTGGCGCGGGCGCATCCGCAGTTCCGCTTCGCCTGGGTCGACATCGAGGACCACGCCGAGATCGCCGATGCGTTCGACGTCGAGACCTTTCCGACATTGCTGATCGCCGGTGCCGACGGCACCCGCTTCCTGGGCCCGCTGCTGCCGCATGCCGAGACGCTCTCGCGCATGCTCGGCGCGCTGCAGGCGCCGCAGCCTTCCAGCCTCGACGTCGACCTGCTGCTGGCGGTGCTCGAGAAGCGTCCGACCGAATTCGCGGTCTGACCGCGCCCCATCCCGTGAACATCCTGATCTTCGGCGCCACCGGCATGGTGGGGCAGGGCGTGCTGCGCGAATGCCTGCTTGCGCCCGACGTGGCGCGCGTGGTCGCGGTCGGCCGCAATGCCACCGGGGTTCAGCACCCGAAGCTGCAGGACGTGGTCATCAGGAACATGACCGACTACAGCGGCTTCGAGCCGCAATTGCAGGGCTTCGATGCCTGCTTCTTCTGCCTCGGCGTGTCGTCGGTCGGCATGAAGGAGGCCGAGTACAAGCGCATCACCTGCGACCTCACGATGGCCGCCGCCACCGTGCTCGCGCGGCTCAACCCGGGCATGACCTTCACCTACGTGACGGGTGCGGGCACCGACAGCAGCGAGCGCGGCAGCCGCATGTGGGCGCGCGTGAAGGGCGCGACCGAAAACGCCTTGCTCAGGCTGCCGTTCAAGGCCGCCTACATGTTCCGCCCCGGCATGATCCAGCCGCTGCATGGCGTGCGCTCGAAGACGCCGCTCTACCAGGCCGCGATCATGGTGCTCAAGCCGGTGCTCGGGCTGGCCTACCGGCTCTGGCCCGACAAGGTGACGACCACCGAGAAGGTCGGCCGCGCCATGCTGGCCGTGGCGCGGCACGGCGCGCCGAAGGTGCTGCTCGACCCGGCCGACATCAACGCGCTGGGCCGCTGAAGCTCAGGCGCTCGAACGCGCGCGGCCCCGCTTGCGCCGCCCTGCGCTGGCAATGGCATGCACCAGGTGTTGCACGAACTCCTGCGCCAATGGCGCGAGCGTGCGGCCTTCGAGCGCCAGCACCTGCAGCTGCCGCTGCTGAAGCGGCGCCTCGGCGAAAGGGCGCGCCACCACCGTGCCCGCGTCGATGAGGTGCGTCACCGTGAGGTGCCCCGAAAGCATCACGTCCGGCGTGCGCAACAGCGGCAGCAGCACGGACGAAAAGTTGCTGACGAAGATCGCGCGGTATTGCAGGCCCTGCAGGCTGCACGCCTGGTCGAACAGCTGCCGTGCGGTCACGCCCTTGTCGCCCACGGCCAGTGGATAGCGCACGGCATCCGCCACGGAAACCACGCGTTGTCGTGCCAGCGGGTGGTCGGGGCGCAGCACCGCGAACACCGGCGCATTGGCCGAGTGCTCGATCTTCAGGCCGGGCTCCGGCGCCACCACGTATTTCAGTGCGATGTCGGCCTCGCCGCGCGCGAGCAGCGCGCTCACCCCGTCGGGCGAGCCCACGTGGAGTTCGAGCTGCGTGCCCGGATGCGCCGACTCGAAGCTGCGCATGACCTGTGGCATGAAGTGCGCGGCAAACCCCTCGGTGCATGCCATGCGGATGCGGTGCGCGCTGCGGCCGCCGAGGTCGCGCACCTGCTCGATGACCTGCTCGATGTCGAGCTGCGCATTGCGCAGGTGCGCCGCGAGCCGCTCGCCCGCCGCTGTGAGCGCCATGCCCCTGGCGTGGCGCTCGAACAAGGGCGTGCCCAGGCTGTCCTCGAGCTTGGCGATCTGACGGCTGACCGCCGACGAGGCCACGAACAGCCGCGCCGCGGCCTGGCTGACCGAGCCGCTGCGCGCCACTTCGAGGAAATGGCGCATCGGAATGCTGAGGAGCGGTGGTGTCATGGCGATGGAAGCGTTGCCTTGAAGGCAATGGTAGCTTGCGAAATCGGTGCTGGAAGCATTGCCCTCCAGGCCTTGTACTTGCTGCATCCCACGCACACAGGAATTCCTTCATGCAACGTACCGAGAGCCTTGCCGCGGCCGCCGCCTATTTCGACGACGGCGGCTTCTTCGCCGACCTGCAGCGGCGCGTCGCCTTTCGCACCGAGAGCGACACCGGCGCCGCCACGCCCGCCCTCGGCGCCTACCTGCGGGACGAGCTGGTGCCGCCGCTGGCCGCGCTGGGTTTCGAATGCGAAATCGTCGAGAACCCGGTGGCCGGCGGCGGGCCCTTCCTGATCGCGCGCCGCATCGAAGACCCTGCATTGCCTACCGTGCTGAGCTACGGCCATGGCGACGTGGTGAGCGGGCAGGACGCGCACTGGGACGAAGGCCTCGGGCCGTGGGCGCTCACCGTGCGCGGCGACCGCTGGTACGGGCGCGGCACGGCCGACAACAAGGGCCAGCACACCATCGCGCTCGGCGGGCTGGCCGCCGTACTGCGCGCGCGGGGCGGGCGCCTTGGCTACAACATCACCTGGCTCATCGAGACCGGCGAAGAGGCCGCGTCGCCGGGCCTGCACGCGGTGTGCGAGCAGCAGCGCGACCGGCTGCGCGCCGACCTGTTCATCGCCAGCGACGGACCGCGCGTGAGCGCCGAGCGGCCCACGCTGTTCCTGGGCTCGCGCGGCGCCGTCAACTTCAGCCTGCGGCTGCGCGCGCGGGCGCGGGGCTACCACTCGGGCAACTGGGGCGGCGTGCTCGCCAATCCGGCCACCGTGCTGAGCCATGCCGTGGCGTCGCTGGTGGACGCGCGCGGGCGCATCCGGGTCGAGGCCTTGCGGCCGCCTGGAATTCCCCAGGGCGTGCGCGAGGCGCTGGCCGACATCGCCATCGGCGGCGGCGCCGACGATCCCGCGCTCGACGAAGGCTGGGGCGAGCCCGGCCTGAGCCCCGCCGAGCGGCTGGTGGCGTGGAACACCATCGAGGTGCTCGCGCTCGGCGCCGGCTCGCCGCAGCGGCCCGTCAATGCGATTCCGTCCGAGGCGGTGGCGCATTGCCAGTTGCGCTTCGTGGTCGGCACGCCGTGGCGCGAACTGGCGGACATCGTGCGCGCCCATCTCGATGCGCATGGCTTCGGCGATGTGGAAGTGCAGGTCACGCTGGAAGGCGCGGCGACGCGGCTCGACGTGGAGAACCCGTGGGTCGACTGGGCCCGGCGCTCCATCGAAGAGAGCAGCGGCCAGCGCGTCGACCTGCTGCCCAACCTCGCGGGTTCGCTGCCCAACGACGTCTTCGCCGACCTGCTGGGCCTGCCCACGCTGTGGGTGCCGCATTCGTACCCGGCCTGTGCGCAGCACGCGCCCAACGAGCACCTGCTCGCGCCGCTGGCGCGCGAGGGCCTGCAGATCATGGCCGGCCTCTACTGGGACCTGGGCGAGCCGGGGCTCGCACCGTGGGCCGCCGGGCGGCTTCCGGCATCCGTTTCATCCTCTTTCTCCTGATTCGTACCATGAACCTCGCCATTTCCCGTCGCCGCTTCGGCCTGCTGCTTTCCGCTTCCGCTGCCCTGGCGGCGCAGACGCCCGCGTTTGCCCAAGGCGCCTGGCCCGATCGCCCCATCAGGCTGGTCGTGCCCTTTCCGCCGGGCGGCGGCACCGATCTCGTGGCACGGGCAATGGGGCAGACGCTGTCCGAGCACCTGGGCCAGCCGATCGTGATCGACAACAAGCCCGGCGCCTCCACCATCATCGGCACCGACGCTGTCGCCAAGGCGGCGCCGGACGGCTACACGCTGCTGCTGTCGGGCTCGACGAGCTTCAGCGTGAACCCGGCCCTGCGCGCGAAGCTGCCGTACGACATGCTGCGCGACCTCGCGCCCATCGCCATCGTGGCGCGCACGCCGCTGGTGCTGGTGGTGGGCAAGGGCACGCCGTGGCACTCGGTGCCGGAGCTCGTCGCGGCGGCCAAGGCCAGGCCGAAGAGCATCCGCTACGCCACCTTCGGCTCGGGCTCGGCCCCCCACCTGGCCGGCGAACTGTTCGCGCTGGCCGCGGGCGTCCAGCTCCAGGACATCCCGTACAAGGGCAGCAGCCAGAGTTCGATGGCGGTGATCGGCGGCGAGATCGAGGTCGGCATCGACACCGTGGCTTCCGTGGCGCCGCACGTGCGCTCGGGCAAGCTGCGCGCGCTCGGCATCGTGGGCGTGACGCGCTCCGGCATGCTGCCCGAGGTGCGCACGCTGGCCGAGCAGGGGCTGCCCGATGCCACCTTCGACGGGTGGTACGGCTTCGCCGCGCCGGCCCGCACCCCGGCGCCGGTGATCGACAAGCTCGCCCGCACGGTCGTCGTGGCCATGGGCAACCCGACGCTGCAGGCGCAGCTGCGCGCGCAGGGCATGGAGCCGGTGGCTATCGGCGCGGCGGCATTCCGCACGCAGATGGAGGGCGAGATCTCGCGTTACCGCGCGCTCGCGCACCGCGCGGGGATCGTGGCGGAATAAGGCGGCCGGCTCAGGCGGGCGCAGCGACGAAGTCGCGCAGCGCGAACAGCACTTCGTCGGGTGCCTCGCTCATCAGCGAGTGGCCCGCGTGCACGGTCACCACCTTGCTCTTCCTTGCCTTTGCCACCAGCGCCTTGGTGGCGCGCGGCGGCGTCATCTGGTCGGCATCGCCGAGCAGGAACAGCACGGGGCACTGCACGGCTTCGATCGCCTTCTCGCCGTTCGCGTAGTCGTTGCAGGCCTTGAAGCCGATGTGGAACACGTTGGCGTCACGGTTGCTCGCAAGCACGCGGCGCATCAGCGCGCGCGAGCTGCCGTAGAGCCAGGTGCCGGGGCCGAGCGAGGAGGGCGGCGGCGCGAGCAGCGAATGCGAGAAGGTATTGACCATCGCGATGGCGCGCTGCGGGTCGTTGAGTGCGCCGTCGAGCAGCGCGGGCGACACGGTCATCGGGTAGGCCGTGCCCACCAACGCCAGATGAGTGACCCGTTCGGGCGCGCGCGAGGCGGTTTCGAGCGCGATCAGCGAGCCGAAGCTGTGGCCCACGAGCGCGGCCTTCCGTACGCCGGCCGCGTCGAGCAGCGCGAGCACGAACTGCGCCGCGTCTTCCACGCTGGCGGGCGGCGGGCCGTCGCTCCTGCAGTGGCCGGGCAGGTCGAGCGCCAGCACGTTCCAGCCGTGGTTGGCGAACCAGCGGCTCTGCAGGATCCACACGCTGTGGTCGTTGAGCACGCCGTGGATGAACACCACGGTCGGCTTGGCGGCATCGAAGGCCTTGCCGCCGGTGTAGCAGTAGGTGGCGTGGCCGTTGACGGTGTAGTTCATGTCAGTTGCTCCGCGGGGCGGTGTTTGGGGTGCTTCTGTTCTTGTCGCTGTTGTTCAGGGCGCGTGCCCAGGCCACCGGGTGCTCCCCTTCGCGAATGTCCCCCGCCTTCGGCTCCTCCTTGATTTCGCTGCGGGGAGTACCCGATGCCCTGTGCACAGGGCACGCTCTGGGTGTATCGCTGATCGACGACCGCTGCGCATAACGATCACGTCGATGGGGTGCCTTGCGCAGCGAAATCAAGGAGGAGCCCGAAGGGCGGGGGACACTCGCTTCGCCGCGTACCCCGTCGGCGGGAGCGCGCCCCGAACGACTCACGCGGCGACGAACGGAATAGCAGGGTTCCATCCTAGGCCCCCGCCTTTTCCGCAGCCTTGAGCGCACGCTTCAGGTCGTCGATCAGGTCGGCCGGGTCTTCGAGTCCGATGGAAAGCCGGATCGTGCCCTGCGAAATGCCTGCTCCCGCCAGTGCCTCGTCGGTCATGCGGAAGTGCGTGGTGCTGGCCGGATGGATCACCAGGCTGCGGCAGTCGCCCACGTTCGCCAGGTGGCTGAAGAGCTTGAGCGCCTCGATGAAGGCCTTGCCCTGCGCGCGGCTGCCCTTGATGTCGAAGCTGAACACCGCGCCGGCGCCGCGCGCGCCGTGGCGCAACAGCTTCTGCGCCAGCGCGTGGCTCGGATGCGATTCGATCAGCGGATGCCCCACGCGCGACACGAAGGGGTGGCTCGCGAGGAACTCGACCACCTTCTGCGTGTTGTCGATGTGCCGTTCCATGCGCAGCGGCAGCGTCTCGATGCCCTGCAATATCAGCCAGGCCGTGTGCGGGCTCATCGAGGCGCCGAAGTCGCGCAGTCCTTCGCGCCGGGCGCGCAGCAGGAATGCACCGACCGTGCTTTCCTCGCTGAAGACCATGTTGTGAAAGCCGTCATAGGCCTGCGTGAGTTCGGCGAACTTGCCCGATTTCTCCCAGTCGAAGCTGCCGCCGTCGACCACCACCCCGCCAATCACGGTGCCGTGGCCCGAGAGGAACTTGGTGGCCGAGTGGTAGACCAGGTCGGCACCCCAGTCGAAGGGCTTGATCAGGTAGGGCGAGGTGAGCGTGGAATCGACCAGCAGTGGCACGCCGGCTTCGTGCGCGATGTCGCTCACCGCCGGAATGTCGAGCACGTCCAGGCCGGGGTTGCCCACGGTTTCGCCGAACAGGAGCTTGGTTTCGGGCCGGATCGCGGCGCGCCAGCCATCCAGGTCGCCGGGCTTCACGAAGGTGGTCTCGATGCCGAAGCGCCGCATCGTGTAGTGCAGCAGGTTCTGCGAGCCGCCGTAGAGCGCGGTGCTCGCCACGATGTGGGAGCCGGCGCCCATGAGCGTGGCCACCGACAGGTGCAGCGCAGCCTGGCCGCTGGCCGTGGCAATGGCGCCGATGCCGCCTTCGAGCGCCGAAACGCGCTGCTCGAGCACCGCATTGGTCGGATTGCTGATGCGCGAATAGACATGGCCCGCGCGCTCGAGGTTGAAGAGCGCCGCCGCATGGTCGCTCGACTCGAAGACGAAGGAGGTGGTGAGGTGGATCGGCACCGCCCGCGCGCCGGTGGCGGGGTCGGGCGCGGCGCCGGCATGCAGCGCCAGGGTGTCGAAGCCGGGGTCGGAATAGCCGGGCATGGGAGCCTTTCTGGGTTCGTTCGCAATGCCCCGTTACGTCTGCTAATCATGCGCGCGCAACATGGGCGTGGGAGTCGGCGCCGATTGTGGGCTATATTCAATTCGGCACGCCGCCGAGAACGATTTCCGAGAGGAGCACACGATGAAAGTCAGCGATATCCTTCGCGTCAAGGGCAATACGCTCTTCACCATCACGCCCGACGACCTGCTGGCCGAAGCCGTCAACACCATGGCGGACAAGGACATCGGCTCCCTGGTGGTCATGGAACACGGCGACCTGGTCGGCATGCTCACCTTCAGGGAAGTGATCCTGGCCATTGTCGACAACGGCGGCCAGGTGGGCGGCACGCTGGTGCGCAAGGCCATGGACGACGCGCCCGTGACCTGCACGCTCGAAACCGACCTCGACGAAATCCGCCGCATCATGCTGGAGCGCCATGCGCGCTACATGCCCGTGATGGACAAGCGCATGCTGATGGGCGTGATCAGCTTCTACGACGTGGCCAAGGCGGTGGTGGACAGCCAGAACTTCGAGAACAAGATGCTCAAGGCCTACATCCGCGACTGGCCAGAAGAGCAATAACTGGCCGCACGCCTGCGTCGACCGGGCCGGCTTATTCCTTGATGTTGGCCGACTGCACGATCTTCTGATTGCGGGCGTATTCGGCCTGGACGAACTGGCCGAACTGTTCGGGCGTGCCGCTGCCGGGCAGGGCGCCCTGCTCGTTGAGCTTGGCACGCACCTGCTCCTCGGCGAGCACGGCGTTCAGTTCCTGGTTGAGGCGGGCCACGACGGCGGGCGGGGTCCTGGCGGGGGCGAAGATGCCGGTCCAGCTCACCATGTCGTAGCCCTTCAGGCCTGGCATCTCGTTGAAGGTGGGCACGTTGGGCAGCGCGGCGAGACGCTGGCTGCCGGTGATGCCCAGCGCCTTCAGGCGGTTGCCGTTCACGTGCGGAATGGCGCTGGTGCTGACCAGCATCGCCAGGTCGACCTGGTTGCCGATCACGTCGGTGGCAATCTGGGCGCCGCCGCGGTAGGGCACGTGGGTCACGAAGATGCCGCTGCGCTGCTTGAGAAGCTCCATGGCCAGCTGCAGCACCGTGCCCACGCCCGAGGTGGCGTAGTTGTAGGCGCCGGGCTTGGCCTTGGCGAGTTTCACGAAGTCGGCATAGGTCTGGGCCTCGAGGCCCGGCCGAGCCACCAGCACCATCGGCGCGGTGTTGAGCATGCCGACCGGGGCCAGGTCCTTGAGCGGATCGAACTTGAAGGCCGAAGGGTTGACCAGCCGCCCGATGGCGATGGCGCTGTCGGGCCCGACCACCAGCGTGTAGCCGTCGGGCGCCGCATTGACGGCCTTGGCCACGCCGATGGCGCCGCCCGCGCCGCTCACGTTCTCGATCACCACCGACTGCTTCAGCCGTTCGCCCAGCCGCGTGGCGACGAGGCGGGCGTTGACGTCCACGCTGCCGCCCGCGGTGTAGGGAACGATCAGCGTGATCGGCTTGGCGGCGGGCCAGGCGCCCTGTGCGAGCGCCGCGGCGGGCAGCACCGAGCAGAGGGTTGCGGCAAGAAGAAGGCGGCGAGGGTGGTTCATGGCGTGGTTCATTGCGGGTGGGCGGGATGCGGCGCTTGCGCAAGGCCGGCGCGCAGCGTGTCGAACTCGCGGCTCCATTGCGTGCGCCAGGCGCGGCGCTGCGTGTCGTCGATCCACGCGCCGTCGAGCCCGTTGTGCATGAAGCCGCGCAGGTCGTCCAGCCCGAAGCCGAAGTCGCGCACCATCATCAGCCAGGCCTGGGTGGGCGTGACCTTGTGCAGCGTCGGGTCGTCGGTATTGGGATGGATGCGCAGGCCCAGGCCGGGCATGCGGCGAATGGGATGGTCGAGCGCCCAGCGCTCCGGAGGCAGCGTGCGCAGGTAGTAGGAGTTGGTGGGCACCACGGTGAAGATCACGCCGCGTTCGGCGCACTGGCGCGCGAAATCGGGCTGGTCGACCACCGTATAGCCGTGGTCGATGCGGTCCACCTGCAGCACGTCGAGCGCGGTGCGCACGTTGGTCCACGGCATGCCGAACTCGCCCGCATGCGCGGTGGCCTTGAGTCCCGCGCGCCGCGCCTCGGCGTAGGCCTGGGCGAAGAGTTCGGGCGGCCGGTCGACCTCGCGGTAGTCGATGCCGATGCCGATCACCTCGTCGCAGCGGTGGGCCTTGACCCACTCCACCATCTCCACGGCCGCCTCGGGGCTCGCCTCGCGGTCGATGGCGGCGATGAGCCGGCCGGTGATGCCGAACTCCTGCTGCGCGTCATGGATCGCGCGGACGATCGCGCCCTGCGCCATCGGGTAGGCGATGCCGGAGCCGTGCACCGTGCCGGTGGGGTTCCAGAAGAACTCGGCGTAGCGTACGTTGTGGGCCGCCGCGTCCTGGAGGTATTCGCGCGTCAGCTGGTAGAGGTCGCCGGGGCTGCGCACCAGCTGCGCGTCGAGCGCGCGCAGCACACGCAGCACGCCCACCGGTTTTTCTCCGCGCGTATAGAAGCCTTCGACTTCCTCGGCCACGAGCGGCGAGCCGGCGCGATGGTTGAGCTGCTTGAAGGTTTCGTGGCGCACCGTGCCGAACAGGTGGCAGTGCAGCTCCACCTTGGGAATCGCATGCAGCATGGATTCCAGCGTGAGGGGCGGCGAGGCGGGGCTGGTCATGCCAGCCAGTCTAGGGAAGGTCATCTCATAAACAAAATTTTGAATTTCTATAATTTGATTCATTGAATTGATAACGGGAACGCCATGGCCTCCTTGCCGCTTCGGGCGCTCACCTTGCGCCAGCTTCAGTTCTTCTCGGTGCTGGTGGAAGAAGGGCACTTCGGCCGCGCGGCGCGCCGGCTGGCCATTACCCAGCCGGCGCTGAGCAACGCGATCAAGCAGATGGAGAAACTGCTCGGCGCCGAACTGCTGACCCGTTCCACCCACCGCCTCGAACTCACCCCGGTGGGCGCCGAGGTGCTGGCGCGCACCGATTTCCTGGTCAACACCTTCGAGGTGGCGCTGCGCGACATCGAGAGCACCGTGCAGCGCGGGCGGGCCTTCGTGCGCGTGGGCGTGATCCCGTCGGCCAGCGCGCGCGTGACGGCCGCGGCCAGCGAGTTTCTGCAAGCCGGGCGGCGCGAGGTCGAGATCGCCTGGCGCGATGCGCCTTCGACCGACCTGCTGGCCGAATTGCGCAGCGGCCAGCTCGACATGGCGGTGGCCGCCATCACCGAGCCGCCCGGCGGGCTGGTCTGCGTCGACCTGTTCCGCGACCCGCTGGTGCTGGTGGTGCGCCGCGACCATGCACTGGCGCCGGCTGGAGACGCGAGCTGGGAGGCCATCGGCAAGGAGCGGCTGGTGCTGTTCGAGAGCGGCAGCATGCCGGCGCTCGGCAACCCGGCGCGCGCGCAGTTCGAGCAAGGCCCCGAGCCCTACCGCGTGAGCTATTCCGAAACGCTTTATGCGCTGGTGCGCAGCGGCCAGGCTCTGGGGTTGATGCCGCGGCTCTACACCTCGCTGCTGCGCGACCCCGAACTGGTGGTGCTGCCGCTGCTCAAGCCGCGCATCGAGCGCCGCGTGGTGCTGGCCTACCTGCCGGGGCCGATGCGCAACGTGGCGGCGCAGGAACTGATTGCGTTCCTGCGCGAGCGGTTGCCGCAGGCCGGCGAGGCCGCGGTTCGGCGTGTGGCAACGAAGGGGAAGCGCAGCCGGCGCTGAAGCCGGGCATTCGACCGAATGCTCAGTGCAGCTCGGCCGCGGCGTGGATGGTCTCGCGCACGCGTGGGTAGATCTGCGCGTTCCACTTGCTGCCGCTGAAAACGCCATAGTGGCCCACGCCGGCCTGCAGGTGATGCACCTTGAGGTAGGGCCGGATGCCGGTGCAGAGGTCTTGCGCCGCCACCGTCTGGCCGACCGAGCAGATGTCGTCGCGCTCGCCTTCCACCGTGAGCAGCGCGGTGCGGCGGATGGCCGCCGGGTTCACCGTGCGGTCGCCCACGGTGAGCACGCCGCGCGGCAGGTCGTAGGTCTGGAACACGCGCTCCACGGTCTCCAGGTAGAACTCGGCCGGCAGGTCGTTCACTGCCAGGTATTCGTCGTAGAAGGCGCCGATGGTGCGGGCCTTCTCGATGTCGCCCTCGACCAGATGGTGGACCATGTCCTGGAACTGCTTCTTGTGGCGCTGGGGGTTCATGCTCATGAAGGCCGAGAGCTGCAGGAAGCCGGGATACACGCGCCGCATCATGCCGGCATGCGGCCAGGGCACGTGGCTGATGAGGTTGCGGCGAAACCATTCGATCGGCTTGCTGGTGGCAAGCGCGTTGACGCCGGTCGGGTTGACGCGGCAATCGACCGGGCCGGCCATCAGCGTGAGGCTGCGCGGCGTGGCCGGGTTGTCGTCCTCGGCCATCAGCGCCGTGGCGGCCAGCGCGGCCACGCAGGGCTGGCAGACCGCGACCATGTGCACGCCCGGGCCCACGGCCTCGAGAAAGCGCATGAGCTGCAGCGTGTAGTCGTCCAGGCCGAATCGGCCCTGCCACAGCGGCACGTCGCGCGCGTTGTGCCAGTCGGTCAGGTACACGTCGTGGTCGCGCAGCAGGGTGCGCACGGTTTCGCGCAGCAGCGTCGCGAAATGGCCCGACAGTGGTGCGACCAGCAGCACGGGCGGGTGCACGGCCTGCGTGTCCTTGCGGAAATGCAGCAGCGTGCCGAAGGGCGAGACCAGCGTTTTCTCTTCGTGCACCGCGGTTTCCACGCCATCGACCGGCACGCTGGCAATGCCGTAGTCGGGGCGCGAATGGGTCAGCCGCATGCGCGAAAACACTTCGAACTGCGCGGCCATGCGCCGCAGCATGGTGCGTTCGGTGCCGTCCTTCCAGAGGGCCCGGCCGAGGTACTGGGCTGCGAGCCGGGAGGGCGAAAGCAGGTCGGCTTGGTTCTGGTAGGCCCGGTACAACATGAAAGTAGTACAGGCAAGTTGCGGGCCAAGCGGTGGCACAGGCCTTGCAGGTCCCATGGGAGCCAACCGGCAGCAGGCAGCCCGTCAAGGAGATCCACGATGGCCAAACCCGTTCTCACGATCAGCAGCAAGAACTACGGCGCCTGGGCGCTGCGGGGCTGGCTGATGTGCAGGCTGGCAGGGCTCGACTTCAGCGAGAAGATCATTCCGCCCGACGACCCGGCCATGAAGGCCGAGATGCTGCTGCTCTCGTCGTCGATGCTGGTGCCCTCGCTGCAGCACGGCGGCGTCAAGGTGTGGGACACGCTGGCCATCGGCGAATACCTGAACGAGATCAAGCCCAAGAGCGGGCTGCTGCCGGCCGACATCCAGGCGCGCGCGCACTGCCGCGCCATCTGCGGCGAGATGCATTCGGGTTTCGCTTCCATGCGCGGCGCGTTGCCGATGAACATCAAGGCCCGGTTCCGCGGCTTCAAGATCTGGTCGCGCGCGCAGGCCGACATCGACCGCATCGTCGCCATCTGGCGCGAATGCCTGAAGGCCTACGGCGGCCCCTTCCTGTTCGGCAAGCAGCCGGGCATGGCCGATGCGATGTATGCGCCGGTGGTCACGCGCTTCCTGAGCTACGACGTGCCGCTCGACAGCGTCTGCGCCGCATACTGCAAGCGCGTGATGGACCTGCCCGCCATGCAGGAGTGGGTGGCCGCCGCGAAGGAAGAACCCGAGGAAATCGACGAGCTCGACGCCGAGTTCTGATTAACAGGCCCTAACGCCGGAACATCCGCAGGTCGAGCGCGCTTTCCTCGCCGAGCCACATGGCATGCGCCGTGTGGTCGGCGAAGTCGTCGCCCGTGACCCCGTGCACGAAGATGTCGAGGCCGTTGCGATGGGCTTCGAGCCATTCGATCACCTGGTCGAACTCGGCCGCGTCGAACGCCAGCTGGCAGCTCCAGTGCGTGTGGGGCCCCACCAGCCGTTCGTGCACCCGGCCGACCACCACCATCAGTTCGCGGCCCGCCTGCTCGCACAGCTGCCTGGCCTGCGCCACGGTGGCCGGGCCGAAGTAGACGTGGGCGTGGTATTGCGGATAGAGGTTTTCGGGGCGGCGCGGCATGATCCGGTCATTGTGGACCCAACCGGAAGCGCCCGCTGTAGCGGAACACGTCGCCGAACCAGCGGTGGCGCAGCACCATCTTCATGGTGAAGCGGTCGGCATCGTGCGGGTCGGGCCGCTCCTCGACGTAGGCGGTGCCCAGCAGCAGGCCCAGCGGCAGCGGCACGCGCAGCCTGCCAAGGCGCCAGATGCAGCCGAGGTCGCGGAACACCAGCGCGCCTTCTTCCGCGCTCACGGCCAGGCGCATGCCGATGCCGAAGCGCACGTACTCGATCACCTCGCCGCCGCCCTTGGCCGCGTGCGCCATGTGCGAGCGGAAGTGAAACGGCGCGCGGCCTTCGAAGCTGAAGATGCGGTCCCAGTAGAGGCGGGCGTTGCCGGGCCGGCAGCGGTAGTGCACTTCGATCGGCACGCCGGTGCCGGTGTAGGGAACGAGTGCGCCGAACAGGCGGCCGAAGGGCATCAGCACGCGCGCCCACGGCGCGTGATGCACTTCATCCATCGTGCCGCGCACGCACACGTGGGCGTTCGAGAACGGCGCCATTGCGTAGTGCCGGCGGATCACTTCGCCGAGCTGGTCCCAGCCAGGGCCGAGCACCTGCTGGAAGACGGGCCTCGTGTCCTTCATGCGGCGGCCGCGGCGGTTTCGCTGCGCGCCTTGTAGAAGCGCAGGATGTGCTCGGAGAAGTCGCCCAGCAGGAACTGCGCCACGCGGTCGGCATACCAGTTGAAGCGCGTGCTCACGCGCCAGGAAACGTCGATGCGAAGCTCCGTGCCGCCCTCGCGCGGCGTGAGCGTGTAGGCCGAATCGCGCAGGTCGAAATAGTGGCCGCCGATGACCACGTGGTCGTCCAGCGCACCGGCGGGAAAGGAGTCGGGCGAGAAGCGGTAGCGCCACTTCACGCGCTGCAGCGGCTGCCACTCGGTGATGATTTCGTCGAAGTGCACGTCCTTTTGCCACTGCACCTTGCGCACGCGGCCTTCGGGGGTGTCTTCGGTCACGCCCGCCACCGGCATCGGCACGCCGATGCGGTAGGCCCAGGCATCGCCGACTTCACCGGGCCGGATGTCGCGCGCATCGTTGAGTTCGTGCCACACGCGCTCGGCGGGCGCGGCGATGAAGAGGGTGCGCGAGGTGCTCGAGATCTGCTCGGGGTTGGACCACCGTGGCTCGATGGCGCCGAAGACCAGCGGCAGCAAGGCGAAGCTGTAGAGCGCCGGCCTGGGCCAGTTGGTGATGCGGCAGACGATGCCCATCGCGAGGCCGCCGAGGCTGCCCATGACACTGAACAAGGGCACGATGACGATGGCACAGATCATCCCTTCGATGAAGACCAGCAGCGTGCCGACGACGAAGAGCGCGGTCGAGACCCACGGCGCCCAGATGCAGTAGCCCCAGCTGCGCCGCTCGGTGCGCTCGGCCATGTAGACCGTGACCGCGCCGCACACCGCGGGAGCGAGATAGATGAAGGAACCCAGCATGGCCGAGAAGCGCTGGCCCGGCAGGCCGCTGAAGGCAATGCGCAGAACGAGGGCCACCGCCGCGCCGACGAGCAGCGGCCAGAACCACGCGAAGGGCATGCGGCGCTTGGGCATGTCGCGCATCTGCGAAGCGTCGGCCTCGATGGGTGGGAGTTCATGGGGCCTGGTTTCTTCGGGTTCGATGCTCATGGAAGTTTCTTCTCCTCGGTGTGTTCTTTTGACTCGGAGGCCTTCAGCCGCTGCGCCTGGCCGTCACCATGCAGTAGTCGAAATCGCGCCAGAAAAGGCCCAGCACCAGCGCGCAATAGCTGGCCACGATGTGCTTGCGGCGCCAGGGGCTGAGCCTGCCGCGCGCCTTCCAGAGTTCGGCCAGCGCGAAGCGCGTGGCAAGCACCGGAATGTGCAGCGCACTGGGCGCCACGCGCCAGCGCAGCGACCGCACCTCGATCTCGTCGAATCCGTTGTCGCGCAGCGCGGCAACGAAATCGCCCTGCACGGCCAGGGTGGGCACGGCCCAGCTGTCGGCCCACAGGCGGTGCAGCCAGCCGGCGGTGCGGCCGGGATTCTGGCGCAGCAGGAAACCGTCGATCACCGCGAGCCGCGCGCCGGGCTTCAGCAGGCGGGCCGCCTCGCGCACGAAATCGGCCTTGGCCGTGCCGCTCGCGTAGCAGGCGCTTTCCACCGCCCAGGCACCATCGGCCTGTGCGGTGGGCAGGCCGGTGCGGGTGTAGTCGGCTTCGATGTGCGCCACGCGGTCGGCCACGCCGGCGCGGGCATCGAGCCGCACGGCGATGCTGTTCTGCACCGCCACGTTGGTGACCGTGACGGCATACAGAGACGGGTCGTCGCCGACCAGCGTGCGCGCGGTGGCGCCGGCGCCGCAGCCAAGGTCGACCACGCAGCGGCGCGGCGCCCTTTCCTGCAATGGCCGGGGCTCGTCGAGCTTCAGCGCGCGGCCGACGGCGCGGTTCATTTCCACCAGCATGCCTTCGCGCCGCAGCGGGTTCAGGCCGAGCCGCCAGAAGCCGAAGTGCATGTTGTAGCTGGGGCTCCACGCGCGATAGTCTTCGGCCACCTCGGTGAAATAGTCCCGCGTATCGGCCTTGGTGATGGAGGCTTCGGGCGCCGCGGGTGTCTGAGGCGCACTGCGAGCGCGAGATGGACGGAAATCGGGCTGGAAGACGTTGGGCACGAGAGCTCCTTTTTTTCAGATCCGGCAATTGCCACCGGCGCAGGTGCGAGACGACCGCGCGGCCTTGCCGGCGAGCAGGGCCACCAGCCAGTGCGGCAGCCGGTAGCGGTTGCGCGCAAGCACCGCATAGGCGCGCTCGGCCAGCGGCGCGACCAGCGGCAGGTCGAGCAGGAAACTGCCGCTCGGCAACCCGACGGCGTCGCGGCAGGCGCGGATGGCGGGAACCCCCACGAACACCTGCCCCGCTGCGTCGACGGCGTGGATCGCGGTCATCAGCGCCGCGCGCGGGGCCGGGCCGGCGTCGAATCCGGCGGGCGAGCAGTCGACGAGGTTCAGGCGGGCCGCGGAGTCACGCGCCTGCATCGCGCTCATTTCTGCCGTGCACAGGGCGCAGGCGGCATCGAAGTAGACGGTCAGAGGGTAGGCGGCGATGGTGGGCATGAGGGTTGTTTTCGTTATTTCTGTCAAAACAGAAATAATGAGGCAAAAAAAGAGAGCTCAAATCATCGGCAGGCTGGCGTGGTGGGCATCGGGGTCGTCGTCGTCCTTCTTCGGGGCCGCAGGAGTTGCCGCCTGCGCCGCATCCCCGCGAACGAACTTCTGCACGCTGGCGCCCAGCGTCAGCACCTTGTCGAGCGTGCCGGGCGAGAGCCGCAGCATTTCGTCGGCCCAGGTGGCGAGCTTGCTCATCAGATCCATGGTGGAGCGGATGCGGTCCTGCGCATCGGCAGGCTCCTTCTGGAAGTCGGGGCTGGAGACAATTTCGCGCAGCACGCGGATGGTGGGGTCGAACTCGCGCTCCTTGCGCTCGCGCACCACGGTGCGGAACAGCTCCCAGACGTCAACGCTGGTTTCGAAATAGTCACGCCGGTCGCCCAGGATGTGCGTCACGCGCACCAGGTTCCACGCCTGCAGTTCCTTCAGGCTGTTGCTCACGTTGGAGCGGGCCACGCCCAGCGTGTCGGAGAGTTCTTCCGCATGCATGGGCTTGCCATGGGCGAACAGCAGTGCGTGGATTTGCGAGACCGTGCGGTTGACGCCCCACATCGAGCCCATTTCCCCCCAGTGGAGAACGAACTTGCGTTGGATGTCGGTGAGTTCCATGCCTCGGAGTCTAGGATTTTAGAAATTTCTGTCAAGAGAGAAATGAAAAATCCAATTGCCAGCGGAAAGGGTTTGGAATACTGTGTAAACATACAGTTCTCGAAAGAAAGGATCTGCCATGCCGGCGGCCCGCATTCCCATCCATGCCATCAAGGGCCGCGGCGCGGCCACGCGCTTGGCGCACCGCTTTTCGCGCGACGAGCGCAATGCCTTCGACGACGGCTGGGGCACGCTCGAAGAACGCGCGGCCGAAGCCGAGGAGCTGCCGCCGCTCGCCACCGAAGTGCGTTTCGAGGACGTGAAGTCGGTGCTCAACGAGAACGACTCGCCCGACATTTCATTCGACCGTTCGCTCAACCCGTACCGCGGCTGCGAGCATGGCTGCATCTACTGCTTTGCCCGGCCCACGCACAGCTACCTCAATCTCTCGCCGGGGCTCGACTTCGAAACCAGGCTCATCGCCAAGCGCAACATCGTCGAGGTGCTGCGCACCGAACTCGGCCGCAAGAGCTACCGGCCCAGCCATGTCGCCATCGGCACCGCCACCGACTGCTACCAGCCCATCGAACGCGAACTGCGGCTCACCCGTTCGGTGATCGAGCTGCTGAAGGAAACGCACCATCCGTTTGCGCTGGTCACGAAATCGAGCGCGGTGGAGCGCGACCTCGACCTGATCGCCCCCATGGCCGCCGAGCACCTGGCCGCGGTGTACGTGACCGTGACCACGCTCGACGGCGAACTGGCCCGCAAGCTGGAGCCGCGCGCTGCCGCGCCACATCGGCGGCTGCGCACCATACGCACGCTGGCCGAGGCGGGCGTGCCGGTGGGGGTGAGCGTGGCGCCGCAGATTCCCTTCGTCAACGAGGACATGGAACAGGTGCTCGAAGCCGCCTGGGCCGCCGGTGCGCGCAGCGCCTTCTACACGGTGATCCGGCTGCCGTGGGAGGTGGCGCCGCTCTTCAAGGAGTGGCTCGAACTGCACTACCCGCAGCGCGCGGACCGCATCATGGCGCGCATCCACGAGATGCGCGGCGGCAAGGACTACGACGCCGACTTCGCCACCCGCATGAAGGGCTCAGGCCTCTGGGCCGACCTGATCCGCCAGCGCTTCGAGAAGGCGGCGAACCGCATCGGCTTCAACCGAGAGCGCATTGCGCTCGACCTCAGCGCGTTCCGGCCACCTGGCGCAGCGGGGCAGGGCAGCCTGTTCTAGGATCGGCCGCTACCGTGGTGTCTGTCCCGGCGAATAAAGGTTTCATAAGGAAGTAGATTCAAGTTCCGCTGATGCTCGGGGAATGTCCCGTGACTGCACCAAAAGGGGGTACGTATGAACGGGGTATGGCTGGTCGTGATGGGTGTTTCGGGCTGCGGCAAATCGAGCCTCGGCGCTGCGCTGGCGGTGGGGTTCGGGCTGCCGCTGATCGAGGGCGACGACTACCACCCGCCGGCCAATGTCGAAAAGATGAGCCGCGGCATCGCACTGACCGATGCGGACCGCGCCGGCTGGCTCGCGACGCTGGGGCAGAAGCTGGCCGCTGCGCCGCAGGGGGCGGTGTTGACCTGCTCGGCGCTCAAGCGCAGCTACCGGGAGCAGTTGCGCGCGGCAGTGCCGGGGCTGCGCTTCGTGTTCATGGAGATCGAACGCGCCGAATCCGAACGCCGCGTGGCCGCACGGGCCGGCGCGGGCGAGCACATGTTTCCGGCGAGCCTGGTCGCCAACCAGTTCGCGACGCTGGAGTCCCCGGTCGGCGAGCCGGGCGTGCTCGCGGTCGATGCGACGGCGCCGCTGGGGGCGCTGGTCGGGCAGGTCAAGGCCTGGTTGCCTGGCGGCTGACTTGTTCGGGGCTAGCCGATGACTTCCGGCCAGTTGGTATGGAAGAACTCGCCGGCGGGCTTGTCCACGCGCTCATAGGTGTGGGCTCCGAAGAAGTCCCGCTGCGCCTGCAGCAGGTTCGCCGGCAGCCGCTCGGTGCGGTAGCTGTCGTAGTAGGCCAGCGACGCGCTGAACGCCGGCACCGGAATGCCGTTGCTCACCGCCAGCGCCACCACTTCGCGCCAGTTCTGCTGCGTGCGGTTCAGGAGATCCTTGAAGAACGGATCGAGCATCAGGTTGCCCAGTGACGGGTCGGTGCGGTAGGCGTCGGTGATGCGGTTCAGGAAGCGCGCGCGGATGATGCAGCCGCCGCGCCAGATGGCCGCGATACGGCCCAGGTCGAGCTTCCACTCCTTCTTCTCGCCCATGGTCTGGATGAGGTCGAAGCCCTGCGCATAGCTGACGACCTTCGAGGCATAGAGCGCGTCGTGCACCTTGGCCACCAGCGCCTTCTTGTCGAGCGACAGTTCGATCTTCGGCCCCTGCAGCACCTTGCTGGCTGCCACGCGAGCCTTCTTCTGCGACGACAGCACGCGCGCCTCGACCGCGGCGTTGATGGTGCTGATGACCACCGCGTTCTCGGCCGCGTTGACGAGCGTCCACTGGCCCGTGCCCTTCTGGCCGGCCTTGTCGAGAATGAGGTCGACGATCGGTTGGCCCGTTTCCGGGTCTTTCTGTTCGAGCGCCTTGGCGGTGATCTGGATCAGGTAGCTCTGCAGCTCGCCGTCGTTCCATTGGTTGAAGACCGCCGCCATCTCGTCGGTGCTGAAGCCGGCGGCCTTGAACAGGCTGTAGGCCTCGCAGATCAGCTGCATGTCGCCGTACTCGATGCCGTTGTGCACCATCTTCACGTAGTGGCCCGCGCCGCCGGGGCCGATGTGGATCACGCAGGGCTCGCCGTCCACCTTGGCCGCGATGCTCTCGAAGATCGGCTTCATCACTTCCCAGGTGGAGAGCGGGCCGCCCGGCATGATCGACGGACCCTTGCGCGCGCCTTCCTCGCCGCCCGACACGCCCGCGCCGATGAAGCGCAGGCCCTTGGCCTGGAGGTAGGCGTCGCGGCGCTCGGTGTCGGTGTAGAGGCTGTTGCCGCCATCGATGACGATGTCGTCCTTGTCGAGCAGGGGAATCAGCTGCTCGATGACCTGGTCGACCGGTGCGCCGGCCTTCACCATGATCTGGATCTTGCGCGGCCTGGCGAGGCTCTGCACGAACTCCTCGAGCGTCTTCGCGCCGACCAGCTTCTTGCCGGGATTGGCGGCCACGAAGGCTTCGGTGGTGGCTTCGGTGCGGTTGTACACGCTGACCTGGAAGCCGCGGCTTTCCACGTTCAGCACCAGGTTCTGGCCCATCACGGCCAGGCCGATCAATCCGAAATCGCTCTTGTTGCTCATGGCCCTTCTTTCGTATGCGGTCGATGTGGCTGACATTGTGCCGGGCGCGCCGCGCAGCCGCAGCCACAGGCGCCTATGGCCGGGCGGGACGCAGGGGCGCCGGCGTTTCAGCCGCCGAAGAGCGCATCGAACACGCGAATGGACGCGTAGGCGTCATTGGCCGCATAGCGGATCTGCGCTTCGGTCAGCTGCCTGTTGGCCCAGTTCGAGGTGGTCGCCTTGCGCGACTTCACGAAGCGCCGGTTGAACACCAGCGCCACGGCCGCCTTCACGCCCACCGACTTGCGGTAGCCGCGGTGGCGGAACTCGCTGTCGATGTCGAACACCGCCTTCGGCTCGATGTTGAGGCGGTTGCGGATCAGCGTGAGATCGGTCGAAAGGCCGAAGCCGACCTTCCGGAGTTCGGTGGAAGCAATCAGCGTTGCGACCACCGGATTGCATTCGGTGCGGTGCAGTTGGAACAGCCAGGCTGTCTCGCGCGTTGCGAACTGCACCACGTGCGGGCCGCCCGAGACCTCGTTCTTCGCGAAGGTGGGCTTGGATTCGGTGTCGAAGCCGGCGACGCCGGCGGCCAGCAATGCGGCGGCGGCATGTTCGGCGTCCTGCAGCGTGGAAATGACCACGATGTCTTTCAGGCCCAGGCCCTCGAAGGGTTCGAGCAGCGCGATCTGCTCGCGCTCGGGAAGGGGCGGCAACGCGGGAGGGTTGTCGCTCACGAGGAGGCTGCTTTCTTTTTCTTCTTCACTGGGGCTTTCCTGGCAGGAGTTTTTTGGGCGGCAGCCGCGGTCTTTTTCTTCTTCGGAGGCTGGCCTGAACGCAGAGCCGCTTCATAGGCACGGCGGCCCCAGAGCGCGGCTTCCTCACGGTCTTCGAAAAGATCGGCCGGGGCCAGCCGGTATGACATCGGCATCGCCTTGCCTTCGCGCACATAGGTGAAGGGCGGCAGGTTCTGCTTGTCGAAATGCTCGGCGCTGCCGGCATCGGCCTTGAGGTAGAGCGTGTCCTTGGCGACGAGCGCGATCATGCGGCCCTCGTGCCATACGCCATGCCCGCCGAACATGCGGCGCGTTTCGATGCGGCCGAGGCGCTCGAAGATTTCGTGCAGGCTCTGTACGAATGCGCTCATCGTGCGGGGGTTGCGGAGGAGGGCCTGACGGGCGTCGATGTCTGCGCACCGACCACGGTGTTCCAGGCGTTCACGCGCCAACCCGTGACGATGCCGTGGCGCACGTAGGGGTCGGCCTTGGCAAAGGCTGCGGGCACATCGGCCGAGCCGGCTTCGAACAGCAGCACCGCACCATCGGGCGGGTCGGACGTGGCGCCGCCGAGCAGCAGCTCGCCGCGCTCCACGGCCTGCCACGCAAGCGCAAGGTGCGCATCGCGGAATTCGCCGCGGCGTTCGAGGTAGTCGGGTGCGGTGTCGTAAATCAGCAGGTGGTGCATGGTGGCTCCTCGCGGCGCTCAGGCCGTGATCTCGATGCGGTTGCCGTCGGGGTCGAGCACCACGCTTTCGTAGTAGCCGTCGCCGGTGCGGCGCGGGCCGTCGAGCAGCGGGTAGCCATCCGACTTCAGCCGTTGCGTCAGTTCGTCGACCGCAGTCTCCGACCCCACGCTGATGGCCAGGTGCGTCCATCCCATGCGCTGCGCGCCGGCCTCGGCCGTTACAGGCGAGAGGGCGCTGGTCGTCATCGCCTCGATGCGGGCGCCATCGCCCAGGCTCAGGAAGCAGGACGCAAAGCCCTTGGCCGGATTGACATAGCCCGCACCGGCCGTGGCGCCGAAGTAGTCGGTGTAGAAGCGCTTGCAGCGTTCGAGATCGGTGGTCCAGAGGGCAATGTGATCGATGCGCATGAAGAAACCGAGGGAAGGAGAGCGCTCAGCCAATACGTCGCGACTGTGGTGGCGGGCGCGCCGGATACCAATGGTAGGCGACCCGTTCGCGTCCGCTGGCCGGGTGCCGGTCGACCGCGCCGCGCACGAGGCCGTAGCGTTCGTAGAAGCGCTGCGCCGCGGTGTTGCTGGTGGCCACGTGGAGCTTCCAGCCCTGCGGCATGCGCACGCTGGCTTCGTCGAGCAGCGCCTGCCCGAGGCCCTGGTTGCGAAGATGAGGCTCGACGAACAGCTGCGCCACGTATTCGCGCCGCGCCAGCAGCACCATGAAGGCGAGCACCTGGCCCTCGCGTTCGGCCAGCACCACGTCGGCGGGCGGCACGAATTCGGTTTGCACGCGCCGCAGCCAATGCGTGATCGGCTCGATGACGGCGGCATTCCGGTTGGCCGCAATCCAGGCGCGGCGCCAGATGCCGGCCAGCACCAGGCTCTCTTCGGCGGCACCGTCGCGGGACCGCAATTGGAAGGCGGGAATCTGTGCTGCGGACATACGCCCCATGATAAGCCGCCCGTCTGCCACGGTCGATCAGCCGCGCAGCGTTTGCGCGTGGTGCGCGATGTGGTCCGCCATGAAAGTCTGGATGAAGTAGTAGCCGTGGTCGTAGCCCGCGTGGCGGCGCAATGTGAGCGGTTGGCCGGCGGCAAAGCAGGCGGCCTCGAAGGCTTCGGGGAGCAGCTGCTCGGCAAGGAATTTGTCGGCCAGCCCCTGGTCGATCAGTATGCCTTGCGGATAGGGCGCGGCAGTCTGCGATTTCATGAGCGCGCTGGCGTCGTGCGCGAGCCATTGCGCGCGGTCGTCGCCGGGCTCGCCCAGGTAGCCGCCCAACGCTTTTTCGCCCCACGGGCATTGCGTGGGCGCGCAGATGGGCGCGAACGCCGACAGCGACTTGAAGCGCCCCGGATGCCGCAGCGCCAGGGTGAGTGCACCGTGGCCGCCCATCGAATGGCCGAAGATGCCCAGATGCTGGTCGTCGATGGCGAAGTGCCGTCCCACCAAGGGCAGCAGCTCGTGCACGATCCAGCTTTCCATGCGCCAGTGGGTGGACCAGGGGGCTTCGGTGGCATCGAGGTAGAAGCCCGCGCCAATGCCGAAGTCCCAGTTGGCGGTGGCGCCGGGCAGGCCTTCGGCAATGCTCCCGCGCGGGCTGGTGTCGGGCGCGATCAACGCCAGGCCCAGGCTGGCGGCCATGCGCTGCGCGCCGGCCTTCACTGCAAAGGTCTCTTCGTTGCAGGTCAGCCCCGCCAGGTAGAGCAGGGCCGGCACGCGCTCGTGCGTGGCCTGCGGCGGCAGGTAGACCGAAAAGCGCATCGGCAGGCCGATCTCGTGCGAGGCGTGCTCGTGGAAGCTCTGCACGCCGCCGAAGGCGTGGTGCTCGGAAAGGGTCTTGAGGGTGTCGGTCATCGGGCGGTGTTGTTGTGCAGTGCGGACACGAGTTCGAGCACGGCGTCGGCAAAAATGCGCGGCGCCTCCTGCGGCATGTTGTGCCCCGCGCCGGGCACCAGCCGGTGCGAGCGCGAGCCGCTGAAGCGGAGCGCATGGGCCGAGGCGTCGGCGGGCGGGCGCACACCGTCGTCGATGCCGTCGAAGGTGATGGCGGGCACGGCGATCGCGGGCTGCGCTGCGAGGCGGCGTTCGATGTCCGCGTACGCCGGGTCGCCCGGAACGAGGCCGAAGCGATGCCGGTACGAGTGGATCACCACGTCGACGAAATCGGGGTGGTCGAAGGCGGCGGCGCTGCGCTCGAAGGTGGCGTCGTCGAACTTCCAGGTGGGCGACCAGAGCTGCCACAGCAGCCGCGTGAGCGCCCTGCGGTCCTTCGCGAGGCCGGCGCGGCCGCGCTCGCTGTGGAAGTAGTACTGGTACCAGAGGCTGTGCTCGTTTGCCGGCGTGTCCGGCTCCATCGCCTTGGCGATGTTCTGGATGTTGTAGCTGTTGAGCGAGACCAGGCCCGCGCAGCGCTCGGGCCACAGCGCCGCCACCACGCAGGCGGCGCGGCCGCCCCAGTCGTAGCCGGCGAGCACCGCGCGTTCGATCTTCAGCGCGTCGAGCAGCGCGAGCAGGTCGGCGCCGAACGCCGCCTGCTCGCCCGAGCGCGGCGTGGCATCGCTCAGGAAGCGGGTGGCGCCGTAGCCGCGCATGTACGGAATGATCACGCGGCAGCCCTGCCCGGCGAGCATCGGCGCGACTTCCGCGTAGGTGTGGACGTCGTACGGAAAGCCGTGCATCAGCAGCACGGGCGGGCCGCCCGAGGGACCCGTTTCGTAGTAGGCGACCTCGAGGACGCCCGCCTCGATCCTGCGCAAGGGCTCCATGCGGTTCATGGCGGGCGTTCTCCTCGAGGGCTAGTAAAGAACCACGCCGCGAATGGATTCGCCGCGCTTCATCAGGTCGAAGCCCTTGTTGATGTCTTCCAGCGGCATGGTGTGCGTGATCAGGTCGTCGATGTTGATCTTGCCTTCCATGTACCAGTCGACGATCTTCGGCACGTCGGTGCGCCCGCGCGCGCCGCCGAAGGCCGAGCCTTCCCACTTGCGGCCCGTGACGAGCTGGAACGGCCGCGTGCTGATCTCCGCACCGGCCTCGGCCACGCCGATGATGATGCTTCGGCCCCAGCCCTTGTGCGTGCATTCGAGCGCCTGGCGCATCACCTTGGTGTTGCCGATGCACTCGAAGCTGTAGTCGGCGCCGCCGTCGGTCAGCTGCACGATCGCATCGACGATGTTCTCGTGTTCCTTCGGGTTGAGGAAGTGCGTCATGCCGAACTTGCGCGCCATCGCCTCGCGCTCGGGGTTCAGGTCGACGCCGATGATCTTGTCGGCGCCCACCATCTTGGCGCCCTGGATCACGTTCAGGCCGATGCCGCCGAGGCCGAACACCACCACGTTGGCGCCGGCTTCCACCTTGGCGGTGAAGATCACCGCGCCGATGCCGGTGGTGACGCCGCAGCCGATGTAGCAGACCTTGTCGAAGGGCGCGTCCTCGCGGATCTTGGCCAGCGAGATCTCGGGCGCGACCGTGTAGTTGCTGAAGGTGCTCGTGCCCATGTAGTGGAAGATGGGCTTGCCGTCCAGGCTGAAGCGGCTGGTGGCGTCGGGCATCAGGCCCTTGCCCTGCGTGCCGCGGATCAGCTGGCACAGGTTGGTCTTGCGCGACAGGCAGAACTTGCACTGGCGGCATTCGGGCGTGTACAGCGGAATGACGTGGTCGCCCTTTTTCAGCGTGGTGACGCCGGGGCCCACGTCGACCACGATGCCCGCGCCCTCATGGCCGAGGATGGCGGGGAAGATGCCTTCGGGGTCGGCGCCCGAGAGCGTGTAGTAGTCGGTGTGGCAGATGCCGGTGGCCTTGATCTCGACCAGCACCTCGCCGAATTTCGGCCCTTCGAGGTCCACGGTTTCGATGGTGAGCGGGGCTCCGGATTTCCAGGCGACGGCAGCTTTGGTTTTCATGGCGCTTCAGGGCAAAGGGAGGAAGGATAGCGAGGCTCGCGTTCAGGCCGGCCCGGCAGCAAAGATACCCGACATTCCGATGAAGCCGGGCAGGTGGCGAAAGTTCCAGATCCAGCTTCGCAGGGCGGGGTATTCGTCCAGCGAAATACCGCCTTCGCCGGCCAGTGCCGCATAGGGAAAGCAGGCCAGGTCGGCCACGGTCGCCTGCGGGCCGGCCAGCCACTGACGGCCCTCGCTGGCGCGCTCGGCCAGGTGGTCGTCCAGCAGGCGGAAGGCTGCGTGTGCGCCGCGCCGGCAGGCCTCGATGTCGATGTTCTCGTAGCCGAAGGCGTCGTGCAGCCGCGCGGCCGAGGCGGTGCGGGTGAGCTCGTCGGCAATCGCGAACCACATCGCGACCTGGCCGCGCAGCTGCGGATCATCCGGGTACCAGCGGCCCTGCGCGTCGTGCCTGCTCGCGAGATAGACCAGGATGGCCTGCGCGTCGCGCAGCACGAAGCCGTCGTCGTCGATCACCGGAAGCTGGCCCAGCGGGTTGATGCTCGCCAGGAACGCGGCCGACCTGTGCTCGCGGCCGGGATGGAAGTCGACCGGCACGCTCTGGTAGTCGACGCCGAGCCACGCGAGCATCTGCCGCACCTTGAAGCAGTTGCCCGACAGGGCGTAGTCGTAGAGCCGGATCATGCGGCTTCCCTCACGCCGAAGCGCATGCCGCGCTCGCGCAGCCAGCGCCGGTAGGTGACCGAAGAGGTATCGCCCCGTGTCGGCGTTTCGGCGCGGCCTTCGAGCGGCATGCGCTTGAAGGCGTGGTTCTCGAGGATCGGCTTGTCCTGCCCGAAGATCGCCTGCTGGAACGCGATGAGCTCGGCATCGGTGGACGTGTCGTCGTAGCAGGCCAGGAGCGTGTGGGCGATCACGTGCTCCTCGTCCAGCGGCTGGAGGAACAGGCCGATGGCATCGAGCGCGCCGGCGCGCGAACTCGACTTGTAGAGCATGGCGGAGAGCGGCTGCATCACCCGGTATTTGTAGAGCACTTCGCTGCCGCTGTCGTGGGCGGCCGAGGCGCGGGGCTGCCAGAAGCGGCAATCGGTGGCCCAGATCTCGTGCGTGTCGGGGTCGACCTGCACCTGGTACTTCGCCACCTCGGTGTGCGGCACCTGGCCCAGGAAGCCGGCATGCACGAAGGGGAAGTGCGCCATGTCGAGGAAGTTCTCGATCACGCGCAAGCCCGACGCCGCCACGCCGATGCCGCCGCAGTCGACGATGCGGCGCCCGGGCTCGCCGTATTCGGGGAAGTCGAACAGCGGCCGCGCCGGCCGGCCGCTGGGGCAGACCCAGAGATAGCCATGGCGCGGCTGGATGGCCAGCGCCTGCGTGCCGAGCCGGCATTGCGGCGTGCCGGCGGCATCGGTCCACAACTGCAGCGTTTCCCCGAGCAGGCGAACCGCGCGGGGCTGGGTTTCGGAGGTGCCGGCGAGCGCGGCCGCGGGCCCGGCGACCAGCCAGTCGTCGAGCATGTTGGAGTCATCGGTGGCGAAGGGCATGGTGTTCCTCCGGTCAGGCCGCCTGCTGCCGCAGTTCGATTTCGCCGCGCAGGGCGCGCGCGGCGATGTGCAGGGTCTTCATGGCGTCGCTGCCGGGTGCGGCGGGCGTCCAGAGGTGAATGAAGGCCAGGTGTGGCTGGGCATCGAGCACCAGCGCGGCGGCTTCGACGTGGCCGAGCGCGCCGCGCAGGGCGGGCGACGGCGCATCTGCCGTGAACCCACGTGCCGCGAGCGCATCGCGCGCACCGGCCGCGCCGGCGCGCACGCAGAGCGTGCGGCAGAACGACCAGCCGGCAGGCACGGCGTCGTCCGGGGGCGGAGAGGGCGGCGCCGCGGGCGTGAGGTTCACCCACAGCATGCCGGAAGCCTCGGCTGCGCGGAATACCTTCGCGCACACATTGCGCGGCACCGGCATGCCCGGATGGGCGGGGATGCCCGCGCACTGGCCGCTTCCGGCGTCGTACTGCCAGCCGTGATACGCGCAGGAGAGCCGGTCTTCCACCACCTGTCCCAGCGTGAAGCGCACGCTGCGGTGCGGGCAGCGGTTTTCCCATGCCTGCGCGGCGCCGCCGGCCGAACGCCAGAGGGCAAGCTCCTGGCCTTCGGCAAAGCCCGCGACGATGTTGGCGCCGGGGCGCAGCTCGGCCGAGCGGGCCACGGGGTGCCAGGTTGAAATGCTGTCTGTGCTCATGATGCGCGCCACCTTAGCGCAACCATAATGGCGGCATCGCACGTTGCCATCCATCATGAAGAAAATACTCGTCCTCAACGGCCCCAATCTCAACCTGCTCGGCACTCGCGAGCCAGAGCAATACGGACGCGACACGCTGGCCGACGTCGAGCGCCTGTGCAAGGAAGCCGGCGCCAGCCACGGCGTGGAGATCGAATGCCGCCAGTCGAACCACGAGGGCGTGCTGATCGACTGGATCCACGAAGCCGGCCGCGAGGTTGCCGCCGGCAACATGCTCGGCGTGGTGATGAACCCGGGCGCCTACACCCACACCTCGATCGCGCTGCACGACGCCATCAAGGGCGCGAGCGTGCCGCTGATCGAGCTGCACATCTCGAACGTGCACGCGCGCGAGGAGTTTCGCCACCGCTCCTACATTTCGCCGGCGGCGCGCGGCATCATCGTGGGTCTTGGCGTGAAGGGCTACGCGCTGGCCATCGCGGCCCTGGTGCCCTGACGGGCCTGGCGCGGCCGGTCAGTCGGTTTGCCGGGGGGCGGCGGCCTTCCAGCTGCGGCTGATGTGGCCCTGTGCGTCGACGCTTTCCAGATGCACATCGAAGCCCCACAGGCGGGCGACGTGCTTCAGGACCTCTTCGGCATCGTCGTGCAGCGGCAGGTTGTTGCGCTGCGTGTGGCGCAGCGTCAAGGCGCGGTCGCCGCGCATGTTGACGTTCCACACCTGGATGTCGGGCTCCCTGCTGCCGATGTCGTACTGGCGTGACAGCGATTCGCGCAGCGCCTGGTAGCCGCTGTCGTCGTGGATGGCGGACACCTCGAGTTCGGGCTCGCTCTGGTGGTCGCGAATGGAGAAAAGCCTGAAATCGCGCATCGTCTTCGGGCTCAGGAACTGGCCGACAAAGCTCTCGTCCTTGAAGTTGCGCATGGCGTAGTCGAGCGTCTTGACCCAGTCGGTGCCCGCAAAGTCGGGGAACCAGCGGCGGTCTTCCTCGGTGGGCTTTTCGCAGATGCGCCGCAGCTCGGTGAACATCGAGAAGCCCAGCGCGTAGGGGTTGATGCCGCTGTAGGCGCGATGTCCGACGGGCGGCTGGAAGATCACGCCGGTGTGCGAGCTGAGCCATTCCATCATGAAGCCGTCGGCGAGCTGGCCGCGGTCGTACATGGTGTTCAGCAGGGTGTAGTGCCAGAACGTGGCCCACCCCTCGTTCATGACCTGCGTCTGGCGCTGCGGATAGAAATACTGGGCGATCTTGCGCACGATGCGCACCACCTCGCGCTGCCAGGGCTCGAGCAGCGCGGCATTCTTCTCGATGAAGTAGAGCAGGTTCTCCTGCGGTTCCGAGGGGAAGCGGCGGGATGAGTCGGACTCGGTCGTGTGTTCGCTCTTGCGCGGCAGGGTGCGCCAGAGGTCATTGACCTGCTGCTGCATGTGGCGCTCGCGGTCGGCACGCTGCGTACTCTCCTGCGCCAGCGAGCGCTTCTGCGGGCGGCGATAGCGGTCGACGCCGTAGTTCATCAGCGCGTGGCAGGAGTCGAGCAGTTGCTCCACCGCGTCGAGGCCATGGCGTTCCTCGCATTCGGCGATGTAGTGCCGCGCATAGACGAGGTAGTCGATGATCGAGGACGCATCGGTCCACATCCGGAACAGGTAGTTGCCCTTGAAGAAGCTGTTGTGGCCATAGGCCGCATGCGCGATCACCAGGGCCTGCATGGCCATGGTGTTTTCTTCCATCAGGTAGGCAATGCAGGGATCGGAGTTGATGACGATCTCGTAGGCCAGCCCCATGTGGCCGCGGCGGTAGTTCTTTTCCGTGGCGATGAACTGCTTGCCGTACGACCAGTGGCGGTAGATCATGGGCATGCCGACGCTGGCATAGGCATCCATCATCTGCTCGGCGGTGATCACCTCGAGCTGGTTCGGGTACACGTCCAGGCCGAAGCTCTTGGCCGTTTTCGCAATCTCGGCGTGATAGGTCTCGATGAGATCGAAGGTCCAGTCCGACGGACTGGGCAGGCGCTCCAGGCGGTCCGTGCGCTCGGAGGGGGGGGTGGTCGGAGGTCATGCGGGCACTCCCTCCTTCTTGAAGAGGTCGCGGAAGACAGGGTAGATGTCCCGTGCGTCCGACACCTTGCGCATCGCAAAATTGGGCTCGATGCCTTCGAGTTGCGCGTATTCCTGCCACAGGTTCTGCTCGGTCTCGGCCACCTGCACATAAGCGTAGTAGCGCACCACCGGAAGGATGTGGTCGACCAGCAGCTCGCGGCAGCGCCCGCTGTCCTGGTGCCAGTTGTCGCCGTCGCTCGCCTGCGCGCCGTACACGTTCCATTCGCCGCTCGGGTAGCGCGCCTTGATGATTTCATCCATCAGCACCAGCGCGCTCGAAACGACGGTACCGCCCGTTTCGGTGGCATGGAAGAACTCTTCCTCGGTGACTTCCTGCGCCTGCGTGTGGTGGCGCAGGAACACGAGGTCGATGGTTTCGTAGTGGCGCGTGAGGAACATGTAGAGCAGCATGAAGAAGCGCTTGGCCATGTCCTTGCGCGCCTCGTCCATCGATCCCGACACGTCCATGAGGCAGAACATCACGGCCTTGGCACTGGGCACGGGCGTCTTGACGCGGTTGCGGTAGCGCAGGTCGATGGGGTCGATGTAGGGCACATGCCGCATGGTGCGGCGCAGCTCGGCGATCTGCTCCTCGGTTTCGCGGATTTCGTTCTTGATCAGGGCCTGCTCGGCCTGCGGGTGCGCCTTCAGGTGCCGCAGGTGGGCTTCGAGGCGTTTCAGATCCTTGCGCGGCTCGCCGCCAAGCGCGATGCGCCGTGCCAGGGCGCCGCGCATCGAGCGCACCACGTGCAGGTTGTTGGGCGAGCCGTCGCTCGTGAAGCCGGCCCGGTGGCTCTTCCATTCGGGCACCTCGGCGATCTGGGTGCGAATGAGATGCGGCAGCGCAAGATCGTCGAAGAACACGCGCATGAACTCCTCGCGCGTGAGGCGGAAGACGAAGTCGTCCTCGCCCTCGCCGCCATCCCCGGCCTCGCCGCTTCCCGAGCCGCCGCCGGCCTGTCCCTCCGGACGCGCAATGCGGTCGCCCTTCAGGTATTCCTGGTTGCCCGGGTGCACGTATTCACGGTCGCCGCCGCGCGCATGGCCGAAGACGGGCTCGGACACGTCGTGGCGCGGCAGGGTGACATCCTCGCCTTGCTCCAGTTCGCGGATGTTGCGCCCGCTCACAGCGCGCCGCACGGCCTCCTGGATCTGCCCTCGGTAGCGCCTGAGGAAGCGCTCGCGGTTGCCAATGGACTTGTTCTTGCCCGAAAGCCGGCGGTCGATGATCTGCTGCAGGATGGCCACGATGATGTCAAAGCTCCTTGCAAAAAGGGGGCGAAGCCTTGTGTGCCTCGCCGCTGTGAACTGTCGCTATGAACTCTTGCGCACCCGCAGGTACCACTCGCAGAGCAGGCGAACCTGCTTGGCCGTATAGCCTTTCTCGACCATGCGGGTCACGAAGTCCTCGTGCTTCTTCTGCTCGTCGGCACTGCTCTTGGTGTTGAAGCTGATCACCGGCAGGAGTTCCTCGGTGTTGGAGAACATCTTCTTCTCGATCACCGCGCGCAGCTTCTCGTAGCTGGTCCAGGCCGGGTTGCGCCCGGCATTGCCGGCACGCGCGCGCAGCACGAAGTTGACGATCTCGTTGCGGAAGTCCTTCGGATTGCCGATGCCCGCGGGCCGCTCGATCTTCTCGAGTTCGGCGTTGAGCGAGGCGCGGTCGAAGACCTCGCCGGTGTCCACGTCGCGGAACTCCTGGTCCTGGATCCAGTAGTCGGCGTAGGTGACGTAGCGGTCGAAGATGTTCTGTCCGTACTCGCTGTAGCTCTCCAGGTAGGCGGTCTGGATTTCCTTGCCGATGAACTCGGCGTAGCGCGGTGCCAGCAGCTCCTTGATGTAGCTGATGTACTTCTGCTCGGTTTCCGGCGGAAACTGCTCGCGCTCGATCTGCTGCTCGAGCACGTACATCAGGTGCACGGGGTTGGCCGCCACCTCGGAGCTGTCGAAGTTGAACACCTTCGAGATGATCTTGAACGCAAACCGGGTCGAGACCCCGCTCATGCCTTCGTCGACGCCGGCATAGTCGCGGTATTCCTGGATCGACTTGGCCTTGGGGTCGGTGTCCTTGAGGTTCTCGCCGTCGTAGACCTGCATCTTGCTGTAGATGCTGGAGTTCTCGGGCTCCTTCAGCCGCGTGAGCACCGAGAGCTGGGCCATCATGCGCAGCGTTCCCGGGGCGCAGGGCGCCTTGGCGAGCGACGAGTTGCGCACCAGCTTCTCGTAGATCTTGATTTCTTCCGAGGCACGCAGGCAGTAGGGCACCTTGACGATGTAGATCCGGTCGAGGAAAGCTTCGTTGTTCTTGTTGTTGCGGAAGGCCTTCCATTCGCTCTCGTTGCTGTGCGCCAGCACGATGCCGTCGAACGGGATGGCGCCGAAGCCCTCGGTACCCTTGAAGTTGCTTTCCTGCGTGGCCGTGAGCAGCGGGTGCAGCACCTTGATGGGCGCCTTGAACATTTCCACGAACTCCAGCAGGCCCTGGTTGGCCAGGCAGAGGCCGCCCGAGTAGGCGTAGGCGTCGGGGTCGTCCTGGGCGTAGGTCTCGAGCTTGCGGATGTCGATCTTGCCGACCAGCGAGGAAATGTCCTGGTTGTTCTCGTCGCCCGGCTCGGTCTTGGCCACGGCGATCTGCCGCAGCACCGAGGGGTAGCGCTTCACCACCTTGAACTGGCGGATGTCGCCGCCGTACTCTTCGAGCCGCTTGACGGCCCAGGGCGAGAGGATGCGGTTCAGGTAGCGCCGGGGGATGCCGTATTCCTTTTCGAGGATTTCGCCGTCCTCGACGGCATCGAAGAGGCCCAGCGGCGTCTCGTTGACCGGCGAACCCTGGATGGCATAGAAGGGCACGTGCTCCATGAGCTGCTTCAGGCGCTCGGCGATCGAGCTCTTGCCGCCACCGACGGGGCCGAGCAGATAGAGGATCTGTTTCTTTTCCTCGAGGCCCTGGGCGGCATGCCGGAAGTACGACACCACCTGCTCGATGGCGTCCTCCATGCCGTAGAACTCCTTGAACGCCGGGTAGATCTTGATGACCTTGTTCGCGAAGATCCGCGAAAGCCGGGAATCGTTGCGCGTGTCGACCAGCTCGGGTTCGCCGATGGCCTTGAGCATCCGCTCGGACGCGGTGGCATACGCGGTGGGATCGCGTTTGCAGATATCCAGGAAGTCCTGCAGCGAGAGGACTTCCTCGCGGGTGCGCTCGTAACGGGCGGCAAAGTTGCTGATCACATCCATGGTCACGCCTCCATCAGGTCTGCGGGTTTATTGACCCGAAGCCTGCAGCCGCACTGCGTCGCAACTTTTTTAGAGGTGTGCCGCCCATGGCTGCAAGCCATCGAAACTCCCTTAATCTCAATCTGCACAACCAGCATAAAGCAAAGAGTGCACCCGGAAAATTCTTTGTTAAATCAGAACCACAGTGCCGAGTAAAGTTCCTGAGAAAAACCCGCACCATTTGGCAATTCCAGCTAAATTTCAGGGTTCGGCAATCGAACTCAGCGCGACCCCTCCGCCAAGTGAAAATACCTATGGCAATCGGCATATGCAGTCATTGCATCTTTTCCGGCGAAAGCACCTCCCAATGAGCCCCCGGCGGCTCAAAACGGTTACACCATCAATAACGCGCCGGGTCGTGTTTAGGTTTATTGCTCAGTCGAAAAATATATAAAAGCAATCTGCGCGCCATCTTTTGATGAGCGTGTCGCGCATGTGGGCGTGGGAGCGCGCGCCAGAGCTTAGTCAGCGCGGTTCCGGGGAGGGGCCGTCATGGTGCGCGGCACCGAACGAGGTCGGCAGGCACCGTTCGCGTGCGCGGAGCACGGCGCCGCGACGTGCTCCGTGCTTCACGCAGGAGGGCTCTGCCTCAGCTGAAGAATTCCTTGGCCTTGTCGAACCAGCCCTTGTCGGTCGGGCTGTGTTTGTCGCCGCCCTTCTTGAGCGACTCGTCGAGCTCCTTCAGCAGCTTGCGCTGGTGCTCGGTGAGCTTGACCGGGGTTTCCACGCGCACGTGGCAGTACAGATCGCCCGGATAGCTCGAGCGCACGCCCTTGATGCCCTTGCCGCGCAGGCGGAACTGCTTGCCGCTCTGGGTGCCGTCGGGAATGTCGATGGCGGCGGCGCCCTTGAGCGTGGGCACGCTGATCTCGCCGCCCAGCGCCGCAGTGGTCATGCTGACGGGCACCACGCAGTGCAGGTCGTCGCCATCGCGTTCGAACAGTTCGTGCTTCTTGAGGCGGATCTCGATGTAGAGATCGCCGGGTGGCCCGCCATTGGTGCCCGGCTCGCCGTTGCCGGTGCTGCGGATGCGCATGCCGTCGTCGATGCCGGCCGGGATCTTGACTTCGAGCGTCTTGTTGTTCTTGATCTTGCCCTGGCCGTGGCACACGGTGCAGGGCTCGGGAATGATCTTGCCGCTGCCGTGGCAGGTGGGGCAGGTCTGCTGCACGCTGAAGAAGCCCTGGCGCATCTGCACGGCGCCGGCGCCGTGGCAGGTGGTGCAGGTGATGGGCTTGGTGCCGGGCTTGGCGCCGGTGCCCTTGCAGGTGCCGCAGTCGTCCCAGCTCGGAATGCGGATCTGCGCTTCCTTGCCTTCGGCCGCTTCTTCCAGCGTGACTTCCATCGCGTAGCTGAGGTCGCTGCCACGGAACACCTGGCGTCCGCCGCTGGTGCGCCCGCGGGCGCCGCCGAACACGTCGCCGAAGATGTCGCCAAAGGCCTCCGCAAAGCCGCCGAAGCCTTCGGCACCGGGGCCGCCGCGCATGTTGGGGTCGACGCCGGCGTGGCCGTACTGGTCGTAGGCCGCGCGCTTCTGCCCGTCGGACAGCATTTCGTAGGCTTCCTTGACCTCCTTGAACTTGGTCTCGGCGTCCTTGCTGGTGTCGCCGTGGTTGCGGTCCGGGTGGTGCTTCATCGCAAGCTTGCGATAAGCCTTCTTGATTTCCTCCTCGCTCGCGTTCTTGGGAACGCCGAGGGTTTCGTAGTAGTCGCGTTTGGTGGCCATGGCTGATTCGGTCGGGGCAGGCGGGAAGCCGTAACTTGAAGCGAGAAAGGCTGGAGCACCCCGTCAGGTGATCCAGCCTTGTTCGAAGGGCTGAGGATCAGTCCTTCTTGACTTCCTTGACTTCGGCGTCGACCACGTTGTCGTCGGCCGGAGCGCTTGCAGCTTCCGGGCCAGCAGCAGCACCCGGGCCGCCGGCGGCGCCGGCCGCGGCCTGCGCGTCGGCATACATCTTTTCGCCGAGCTTCTGGCTTGCGGTCATCAGCGTGTTGGTCTTTTCCTCGATCGAGGCCTTGTCCTCGCCCTTCAGGGCTTCTTCCAGGTCCTTGATTGCGGCTTCGATCTTTTCCTTCTCGCCGGCGTCCAGGCTTGCACCGTGCTCGCCGAGCGACTTCTTCACGCTGTGCACCATGGCTTCGCCCTGGTTGCGTGCCTGCACGATCTCGAGCTTCTTCTTGTCGTCGGCCGCATTGAGTTCGGCGTCCTTCACCATCTTCTGGATCTCGTCTTCCGAGAGGCCCGAGTTCGCCTTGATGGTGATCTTGTTTTCCTTGCCGGTGCCCTTGTCCTTGGCGCCGACGTGCAGGATGCCGTTGGCGTCGATGTCGAAGCTCACCTCGATCTGCGGCGTGCCGCGCGAGGCCGGCGGAATGCCCTCGAGGTTGAACTCGCCGAGCAGCTTGTTGCCCGAGGCGATCTCGCGCTCGCCCTGGAACACCTTGATGGTCACGGCCGGCTGGTTGTCCTCGGCGGTGGAGAAGGTCTGCGCGAACTTCGTCGGGATCGTGGTGTTCTTCGTGATCATCTTGGTCATCACGCCGCCCATGGTCTCGATGCCCAGCGACAGCGGGGTCACGTCGAGCAGCAGCACGTCCTTGCGGTCGCCCGAGAGCACCTGGCCCTGGATGGCGGCGCCGACGGCCACGGCCTCGTCGGGGTTCACGTCCTTGCGCGGCTCCTTGCCGAAGAAGGCCTTCACCTTTTCCTGCACCTTGGGCATGCGGGTCATGCCGCCGACCAGGATCACGTCGTTGATGTCCGACACGCTGATGCCGGCGTCCTTGATGGCCAGGCGGCAGGGCGCGATGGTGCGCTCGACCAGCTCGTCGACCAGGCTTTCCAGCTTGGCGCGGGTGAGCTTGATGTTCAGGTGCTTCGGACCCGAGGCATCGGCCGTGATGTAGGGCAGGTTGATGTCGGTCTGCGCGCTGTTCGACAGCTCGATCTTGGCCTTTTCCGCCGCTTCCTTCAGGCGCTGGAGTGCGAGCACGTCCTTGCCCAGGTCCACGCCTTGCTCTTTCTTGAACTCGGCAATGATGTAGTCGATGATGCGCTGGTCGAAGTCTTCGCCGCCCAGGAAGGTGTCGCCGTTGGTCGACAGCACTTCGAACTGCTTCTCGCCGTCGACGTCCGCAATCTCGATGATCGACACGTCGAAGGTACCGCCGCCGAGGTCATACACGGCGATCTTGCGGTCGGCCTTGTCCTGTTTGTCGAGGCCGAAGGCCAGGGCCGCAGCGGTGGGCTCGTTGATGATGCGCTTGACGTCCAGGCCCGCGATGCGGCCCGCGTCCTTGGTGGCCTGGCGCTGGGCGTCGTTGAAGTAGGCCGGCACCGTGATCACGGCTTCGGTCACGGGCTCGCCGAGATAGTCTTCGGCGGTCTTCTTCATCTTGCGCAGGATGTCGGCGCTGACCTGCTGGGGCGCGATCTTCTTGCCGCGCACTTCCACCCACGCGTCGCCGTTGTCGGCCTTCGCGATGGTGTAGGGCATGAGGTCGATGTCCTTCTGGACTTCCTTCTCCTCGAACTTGCGGCCGATCAGGCGCTTGATCGCGTACAGCGTGTTCTTGGGGTTGGTGACGGCCTGGCGCTTGGCCGAGGCACCGACGAGCACTTCGCCGTCTTCCTGGTAAGCCACGATCGACGGCGTGGTGCGCGCACCCTCCGAGTTCTCGATCACACGCGTGGTGTTGCCTTCCATGATCGACACGCACGAGTTGGTGGTGCCGAGGTCGATGCCGATGATCTTTGCCATGTTCTTACTCCTGAAAGCCTGAAAAATATGTTGTTATGAACTTGTGGATAACCCGGCGCGATTCAAGGTATGAAGCGGGGATTTCCTGTGGGAATCGTGTGTGCCGCGACGATTACTTCGGGGCGCTGACCGTGACCAGCGCCGGGCGCAGCACGCGGTCGTTGATGGTGTAGCCCTTCTGGAGCACGCTCACCACGGTGTTGGGTTCCTGCTCGGGAGCGGGCACCACCGAGATGGCCTGGTGCTGGTGCGGGTCGAACCTGGCGCCGGGGGCCGGGGCCACCTCGATCACCTTGTTGCGCTCGAGCGCGCTCTTCAGTTGGCGCAGCGTGGCTTCGGCGCCTTCGCGGATCTGTTCGGGCGTGGCATCCTTGATGGCCAGGCCGGCTTCGAGGCTGTCGGTCACCGGCAGCAGGCTCTCGGCAAAGGCTTCGACCGCGAACTTGCGCGCCTTGGTGATTTCGTCGTCGGCGCGGCGGCGGGCGTTCTGGACGTCGGCCTGGGCGCGCAGGTACTGGTCGGACAGCTCGGCGTTCCTGGCCTGCAGGGCAGCGAGTTCGCCCTGGGCCGTGGCCAGCGCCTCGGCTTCGTTGGCAGCCTGTGCGGCTTCCAGTTCTTCGGGGCTTGGCTCGCCTTGCAGCATTTGCGAATTCTGTGCGGATTGTTGCGGGTCAGACATTTTTCAAAGAACCGGCGCGAGGCCGGGAAACAAGCGATAGCCAGCCACTTGGGGCTGGTCGGGGGCATTTCAAGCGAAAAAATGCGGCCCAAAGGGCCGCAACGGGAACAAAAGCGCCGACGGGAGGGCGCAGCGACACGAAGTGCGCGCAGCCGGGGGGCGAGCCTTAATGCGCGTCGAGCAGCTCGACGTCGAACTTCAGGGTGGCGTTCGGCGGGATCACGCCGCCCGCGCCGCGTGCGCCATAGCCCAGCGAAGCGGGAATGATCAGCGTGCGCTTGCCGCCGATCTTCATGCCGGCAACGCCTTCATCCCAGCCCTTGATGACCTGGCCTGCGCCCAGCGAGAACGCGAACGGGTCGTTGCGGTCGCGGCTCGAGTCGAACTTGGCGCCTTGCACGCCGTCGTTGTAGAGCCAGCCGGTGTAGTGCACGTGCACGTGCTGGCCGGCCTTGGCTTCTGCGCCGTCGCCCACGGTGGTGTCTTCGTATTGCAGGCCGGAGGGAGTGGTAGGCATGTCGAACGCTCCTTGCGTCAATGAAATGGAGGATGGATGGATAAACGGACCGAAGGCGCGGAGTTTACCGACGCCCCGGAGGAGGCCGGCCGGCCTGCTCAATTGCCGGTGTCAAGAGGCGGGACGGGGGAAGACGGCGACGATGCGGCAGGCGGGGGAGAGGGCGGTGCGCCAGGGGAAGAGGAAGAAGAAGGCGCCGATGGCGAAGACGATGAAGGCGCAGCGGGCGCGGGCGCCGCGGCCTTCTTGACCTGGCCCAGCTGCCATTTGCCCGCGAAGGCCTGCAGATCCGAGAGCCGCTTGAGGAGGTCCTGCCCGCTCGCAGTGAGGCTGTAGCCGTCGCCGCCATGGCTCACGAGGCCGGCTTCGCGCAGCTCCTTGATGCGGGTATTGAGCGTGTTGGGGGTGATGCTGCCGACGCTGTCCTGCAGCAGCCGGAACGTCTGGGCATGGCCGTCGCGCAGCGCCCAGAGCACGCGAAGCGCGTAGCGGGCCTCGAGCAGCGCAAGCAGCTGGCTGACGGCTGCGTTTTCCTTGGTACTCATCGACATCATCTCCTCGGGGCTGGGCGGGCCATCGATCCTGGGCAGGGCCGGTGCCTCGCGTTCTTTTCTTGTTGGCTCGCTATAGGGACCGCGCGTTGGCCGGCGACTATAGCGCAAGGATCACGATGCTACTAGTTTTATAGCTACGGTTGCATGCTGCATGCGGGCCGTGAGACAAAGCTTCACAAATTTGCGAAATTGGCCATGGCTTCGCCTAGCCGGACCGCGCGGGTGGGCGCCCAGTCGGGGTTGAAGGCCAGCGGGGGCGACGGGAACAGCATGACGACGGTGGAGCCGAGCAGGAAGCGGCCCATCTCGTCGCCCTGCCCGAGCACGATCTGCTGATCGGCGTAGTGCCATTCGCGCAGCTCGCCGCCGCGCGGCGGATTGACCACGCCGTGCCACACGGTGGCCATGCTGCCGACGATGGTGGCACCCACCAGCACCAGCACGAAGGGCCCGCGCGCCGATTCGAAGACGCACACCACGCGCTCGTTGCGCGCGAACAGGCCGGGCACGCCGCGCGCCGTGACCGGGTTGACCGAAAACAGGTCGCCGGGCACGTGGATCATGCGCAGAAGGCGCCCCTCGCAGGGCATGTGGATGCGGTGGTAGTCCTTCGGGCTCAGGTACAGCGTGGCGAAGCTGCCGTGCGCGAAGCGCGCCGCGAGCACCGCGTCGCCGCCGACCAGCGCGGTGGTGGTGTAGTTGTGGCCCTTGGCCTGGAAGATCTGGTCGCCCTCGATGGCGCCGAACTGGCTGATGGCGCCGTCCACCGGACACACGAGATCGGCCTGCGCGAGAGGCCGCACGCCGGGCTTGAGCGCGCGCGTGAAGAACTGGTTGAAGCTCTTGTAGTAGTTGATGTCGGATTCGAGCGCCTCGCCCATGTCGACGCCGTACTTGGCAACGAAGCGCCGGATGATCCATGTGGTGACGGCGCCGCGTTCCTTGCCCGCGACCCAGCCGGCGAAGTTCGTCAGGGCCTGCTTGGGAAACAGGTATTGGGGCAGTACGGCAGAGCGGTCGGACACGTGTGGGAGGCCTGGAATGCCTGGAGTGCGAATCGGAGGGGCATTCTATAAAGCGCCCGGGGCCCCGAACGTAGGAGGCTTCCCTTGTATCCGGCACTCCATTTTTCGTATCCGGGACGCGCCTTGCGGGCGCCCCGGCCGGCGTCAGTCGGCCTTGATGCCCGCTGCCTTGATCACCTGCGCCCACTTTTCGACCTCGGCCTTCTGGAAGGCCGCGATCTTTGCCGTGCTGAGGTCGGCGGGTTCCATGCCGAAGCCCTTGAGTTTTTCCTGCATCTCGGGCGTTGCAAGGATCTTGCGGATCTCGGTGTGCAGCCGCTCGACGATGGGCGCCGGGGTGCCCGCGGGCACGAAGATCGCCTGCCACGACAGCACCTCGAAGTCCTGCAGGCCCGCGATGCCGGACTCCGCAACCGTCGGCACGTCGGGCATCGAAGCCAGGCGCTTGGCCGAGGTCACGGCAATGGCGCGCAGCTTGCCGCTCTGGACGTGCGGGCCCGCCACCACGGTGGTGTCGAACATCATGTCGACCTGGCCGCCGATCACGTCCTGGATCGCCGGGCCGCTGCCCTTGTACGGAATGTGCGTGAACTTCACGCCCGACTTGAACGCCAGCAGTTCGAGCGACAGATGCTGCGAGGTGCCCGTGCCGGCCGACGCCGACGACAGCCCGCCCGACTTGGTCTTGCTGGCTTCCAGCACGTCTTTCAGCGTCTTGTAGGGGCTGGCCTGGTTCACCACCAGTACCAGCGGGTTGGTGCCGATCAGCGTCACCGGGGCAAACGACTTCTGCGGGTCGTAGCCGAGCTTCGGGTACAGGCTCACGTTGATGGCGTGCGAGCTGATCGTGCCGCCCACCATCGTGAAGCCGTCGGGCGCCGCGCGCGAGCCGATCTCCGAGCCCACGCTGCCGCCGGCGCCGCCCTTGTTGTCGATGATCACGCTCGTGCCCAGCACCGTGCCGAGCTTCTGGCCGATCAGGCGGGCCAGCACGTCGGTCGTGCCGCCCGCGGGAAAGGGCACGAGGTAGGTGATGGCCTTGCCCGTGGGCCAGTTGCCGGGGCCCTGCGCGAACGCGGGCAGGCCCGCGGCGAGCGAAGAGGCGAGGGCGGTGCGAATCAGTGTGCGGCGTTGCATTGCGAAGTCTCCTTTGATGATGTTGATGGCCGTCGTCGCGTCACGGTGCGTCGACGATTTCGATCCAGTTCGGGTTCTTGCCGGCGGTGATGCGCGAAGGCTTGCCGAGCGCACCGGTCGCGGAATCGATGGCGTACAGCGAAATGCCGTGCGATTCCTGCCCGGCGGCAATCAGGTAGCGGCCGCTCGGATCGATCGCGAAACCGCGCGGCCCTTTCTCGGTCGGCGTCTGGCCCAGCGGCTGCAGCTGGCCGCTCGCCGCGTCCACCTTGAACGCCGAGAGCGTGCTCGAGGTGCGCTCCGAGGCGTACAGGAAGCGCCCGTCCGGCGTCAGGTGCAGGTCGGCTGCCCAGGGCTTGCCCGCGAAGCCCGGCGGCAGCGTGGTGGTGCTCTGTTCCAGCTTGAGCGTGCCGCGCGCGGCGTCCCACGCATACACGTGCAGGGCTGCGTCGAGCTCGTCCAGCAGGTAGACGTGGCGCTGCGCCTTGTCCCAGACGAAGTGGCGCGGCCCCGATTTGGCGGTGCCCATGGTCAGCGGCGGATCGTTGGGCGACAGCAGCCCTTTGTCCGCATCGAAGCGCCAGCTCGACACGTTGTCGCCGCCCAGGCTGGTGGCAAGCACGAAGCGGTTGCCGGCATCTGCGTGGACCGCATGCGCATTCGGCCCGGTCTGGACCAACTGCTGGATCGGGCCCACAGCGCCGTCCTTGCCGATGGCGTTGACCGAGATCTTGCCGCCCTGGTAGGAGGCCGCGAAGAGCCACTTGCCGCTCGCGTCGAGGTCGATGTTGGCCATGCTGTCGGCCAGCGGCGCCTCGCCGAGCTTCTGCAGCTTGCCGGTGGCCGCGTCGATCGACAGCGAGACCACGCGGAACGGCTGCGAGCGCAGCGCGGCGTAGAGCACGCGCTTGTCGTGGCTCACGGCCATCGGCATGGCCGTGCCGCCGACGTTGAGCGTCTGCACCGGCTTGAGCACGCCCTCTGCGCGGTCCAGCTCGAGCACCGAGATCTCCTGGCTGTCGGCGTTGGACACGTAGACCCAGGTGGCGGCCGAGGCGTGGCCTGCAGCTGCGCACAGCAGTGCGATGCCGAAGCGGACCGCCCGGGACGCGCAAGGGAGTGTTTCTTTTTTCATGAGGGCGTTCCCGCGTCAGGGCATGTACTGCCCGCCGTTCACTTCGATCACCTGTCCGGTCACGTAGCCCGAAAGCTGCTCCGAGGCCAGATACAGAAAGGCGCCCACGCATTCGTCGGGCGAGCCGATGCGGCCCATGGGGATGGCGGTGCGGAACGATTCGAGCATTGCGGGCGTGGAGAAGCGGTCCTGGAACGGCGTCTGGATGACGCCCGGTGCCACGGCGTTCACGCGGATCTTGTCGCCGACGAGTTCCCGGGCGAGCCCGTGCGTCGCCGTGCTCACGAAGCCCTTGGAGCCCGCATACAGGTAGGCGCCGGGCCCGCCGCCGGTGCGCGCCGCGACCGAAGTCACGTTGATGATGTTGCCGCCGCCGTGCGTGCGCATCAGCGGCACCACCTCGCGCGAGAACGCGAGCACGGAGCGTGCGTTGATGTGCATCACTTCGTCGAACAGCGCATCGTCCAGTTCCGCAATGGGCACGCGCTTCACCAGGCTGCCGGCGTTGTTCACCAGCACGTCGATGCGGCCGAAGCGCGATGCCGTCTGCCTGACGCATTCGCGGATCGCGGCGGTGTCGCGCACGTCGGCCTGCAGCGTGAAGGCGTCGCCGCCGGCCTTGCGGATCGTCTCCGCCACCTGGTTCGCGGCATCGGCCGAGCTGTTGTAGTGCACCGCCACGCACATGCCGCGCGCAGCGAACGCAATCGCCACGGCGGCGCCGATGCCGGTGCTGGCGCCGGTGACGAGCGCAGTCTTGCCCTTGAGGTCTTCCATGGATGTTCCTTTCGAGGTCGGGTGGGTCAGGTCACGGGGGCGGGGTTGAACAGCACCAGCGCGTTGTGCAGCTTCCACTGTTCGGCCCAGGTCTTCTTCCTGCCGCTGGCCACGTCGAGCATCAGGCGAAACAGCTCCCAGCCGATGTCCTCGATGGTGGCGTCGCCGTCGGCGATGCGGCCCGCGTTCACGTCCATCAGGTCGTGCCAGCGGCGCGCGAGGTCGCTGCGCGTGGCCACCTTGATCACCGGCACCTCAGCCAGGCCGTAGGGCGTGCCGCGGCCGGTGGTGAACACGTGCAGGTTCATGCCGGCGGCCAGCTGCAGCGTGCCGCAGATGAAGTCGCTGGCGGGTGTGGCGGCATAGAGCAGGCCCTTCTGCCTGGCCTTCTCGCCCGGCGAGACCACGCCCGAGATCGGCGCGCTGCCGCTCTTGACGATCGAGCCCATGGCCTTCTCGACGATGTTCGAGAGCCCGCCCTTCTTGTTGCCCGGCGTGGTGTTGGCACTGCGGTCGACGCGCCCGCGGTCCAGGTAGGCGTCGTACCAGGCCATCTCGCGGATCATGGCCTCGGCCACGGCCGGGGTGGTGGCGCGCGAGGTGAGCTGGTCGATGCCGTCGCGCACCTCGGTCACTTCCGAGAACATCACGGTGGCGCCGGCGCGCACCAGCAAGTCGGTGCAGAAGCCGACGGCCGGGTTGGCCGTGACGCCCGAGAAGGCATCGCTGCCGCCGCACTGCACGCCGACCACCAGCTCGCTCGCGGGCACGGTCTCGCGCCGACGGGCGTTGAGCCGCTCCAGATGCTCTTCGGCCTGCCGCAGGATCGAGTCGATCATCGACATGAAGCCGACGTGCGCGTCGTCCTGCAGGCACACCACGTCGAGCTTGCTGTCGGCGCTGGTGCCGACGTCGGCCACGTTGCGCTCGTCCACCAGCGCAATGCTGCCCGGCGGCAGCAGGCGCTCGGGCTGCAGCTTCTCGCAGCCCAGGCTGACGACCATCACCTCGCCGCCGAAGTTCGGGTTGAGGCTGATATTGCGCAGCGTGCGGATCGGGATGACCGCATCGGGCGCATCGATGGCCACGCCGCAGCCGTAGCTGTGCGAGAGGCCCACGACGTCGTCGACGTTGGGGTACTTGGGCAGCAGCTCGGCCTTGATGCGCTGCACCGCGAAGTCGACCACGCCCGCCACGCACTGCACGGTCTGCGTGATCGCGAGGATGTTGCGCGTGCCCACCGATCCGTCGAGATTGCGGTAGCCCTCGAAGGTGTAGCCCTCGAGCGGCGGCTGAGCGGGTGGCCGGACGGTGGCGATCGGCAGGCCTTCGAGCTCGCGCGCCGCGGGCATCTTCAGCAGGCGCTCGTGCACCCAGCTGCCGGCCGGGATCGGCTTCAAGGCATAGCCGATCGGCACGTCGTAGCGCCGCACCACGCCGCCTTCGGGAATGTCCTCCAGCGCCACCTTGTGCGCCTGCGGCACCTTGTCGACCAGCGTCAGGCCCGACGCGAGCACGGTGCCGGCGGGCAGGCCGCCGTCGTTGGCAACGATGGCGACGTTGTCGCGCGGATGCATGCTGATGGTGAGTGGCGCTCGGGCGGCGGTGGTCGTGGTCATGGCGGGCAAGAGGTCAGGGAGCGGGACGGCACTCGATCCAGTTCGGGTCCTGGCCGACGTCCAGGGAATGGCACGGCGTCAAGGTGCCGCGGGCCGGGTCGATGGCATAGCTCGTCACGCGGTTGGACAGTTGGCCGGCCGCAAGCAGGAAGCGGCCGTCCGGCGTGATCGAGAACCCGCGGGGCTGCAGCTCCGTGGGCACGTGGCCGATCAACGCCAAGGCGCCATCGGCCGCATCGACCGCAAAGGCGGCAAGCGTGTTCGAGCGCCGCTCACTGGCATACAGGAAGCGCGCATCGGGCGTGAGATGAAGGTCCGACGCCCATGCGCCCTCGGTGAAGCCCGCAGGGAGCGCCGACACCGTGAGGCGCGGCGACAGGCCGCCGGTGCGCGCATCGATGTCGAGCAGCGTGATGGACGCATCGAGTTCGCCGAGCAGGTAGCAGTGCCGGCCGGACGGATGAAAGGCCAGATGCCGTGGGCCGACGCCCGCGGGAAACGCGAGCTGCGCCGGTTCGGCGGGCGAGAGCAGCCCGGCGGCGGCGTCGAAGCGCCAGTGCAGCACGGTGCCGCCGCCGAGGCAGGTCGAATAGACGTGGCCGCTGGCCGGCGCCTGCACGATGCAGTGGGCGTTGTCGCCGGTCGGCAGCACCTGTCGGGCGGCTTGCGGCAGACCGTCTTCGCCGATCGGGCTGACGGCGATCCGGTGGCCGCCGTACGAGGCGCTGAACAGATGGCGCCCCGTTGCATCGGTCGACAGGTAGGCCATGCTGTGGGGCAGGGGCGCCTCGCCGGCGCGCGTGAGCAGGCCGGTGCCGGCGTCGATGGCCAGCGTGACCACCGCCAGCGGCTCCGAGCGGCGCGCCACATGCAGATGGCGCCCGCCGGGCGCGACGGCCATCGGCATCAGCATGCCGCCGAGCTCGACCCGTTGGCGCAGCGCGAGCGCGCCGCTGCGCTCGTCGATGGCAAGCACATCGACCTCGCCGCTGCCGGCGCAGGAAACATAGGCAAGCATCGTCATGCGGGCGTCTTCCTCACAGGCCGAGCAGGCGCGGCAGCCAGAGCGAGAGCGCCGGCACGTAGGTCACCGCGAGCAGCACCAGGAAAAGCGCCGCGAAGAAGGGCGCGCAGGCCCGCGTCACGACACCGATCGGCAGCTTGGCGACGGCGCTGCCGACGAACAGCACGGTGCCCACCGGCGGCGTGATCAGGCCGATGCCGAGGTTGACCATCATGATCATGCCGAAGTGCACCGGGTCGATGCCCAGCAGCTTCACCACCGGCAGCAGGATGGGCGTCAGGATCAGGATCAGCGGCGACATGTCCATCAGCGTGCCGAGAATGATCAGCAGCACGTTGATGAGCGCGAGGATCACGTACTTGTTGTCCGACAGGCCCGTGAGGAAGGCTGTGACCTTCAGCGGGATCTGCATCAGCGTCATCAGGTAGCCGAAGCAGGCCGCGAAGCCGATCAGGATCATCACGATCGTCACCGTCTTGACCGTGCGGTGCACCAGCTTGGGCAGGTCGCGCCAGCGGTAGTCGCGGTAGATGAACATCGTGACGAAGAAGGCCCAGACCACCGCGATCGATGCCGACTCGTTGGCAGTGAACACGCCCGACAGGATGCCGCCCAGGATGATGACCATGGTCATCAGTCCCCACATGGCGTCCGCGCAGATCTTCAGCGCCTGGCGCAGCGGAATGACTTCGCCCTTCGGATAGTTCTCGCGCTTGGCGATGATCAGGCACAGCACCGCGAGCGTGAGCCCCATGAGCAGGCCGGGCACGATGCCCGCGACGAACAGGCTGGCAATGGAGATCGAGCCGCCGGCGGCCAGCGAATAGAGCACCGCGTTGTGGCTCGGCGGAATCAAAATGGCCTGCACCGAGCCGCTGACGGTCACCGCCGTTGCGAACGAGCGCGGATAGCCCTTGCGTTCCATCTCCGGAATCAGCACCGAGCCGATCGATGCAGTGTCGGCCACCGAAGAGCCCGAGATGGCGCCGAAGAAGGTCGAGGCCAGGATGTTCACCAGCGACAGGCCGCCACGGATGAAGCCGACCAGCACGCCCGCAAAAGCGACCAGCCGGCGTGACATGCCGCCCTCGGCCATGATCGCGCCCGCCAGCACGAAGAAGGGGATGGCCAGCAGCGAGAACTTGTTGACGCCGGAGGCGAGCTGAATCATCACGGCGTCGAGCGGGATGTCGATCCAGAACGCACCGATCAGCGATGCCAGGCCCAGACAATAGGCGATCGGCATCCCGATCGCCATGAGCAGGACGAAGCTGCCCAACAAAACCAATGCATCCATCAGGCAGCTTTCTCAGCGTCGGTCAATTCTTCATAGCGCACGATGCCGCGCGCGGCTTGTGACCCGAAGATCATGCGTTCGATCACGAACACCAGCGTGGCGGCACCGCCGATCGGCAGCGCCGCGTAGGTGACGCCGACCGGCAGCCAGCTCAGCTCGCTGATCGACTGGTTCCAGGTTTCCATGCACAGGCGGGTGCCGTAATAGGCGACGAAGCCGCAGATCAGCACCATGAGCAGGTTCACCAGCACCGCCATGGCGCCGCGCAGGGCCGGCGGCAGCGGGTCCGTGAGCATCGTGACGGCGATGTGCGCTCCGGCGCGGTAGGCGGCCGCCGCGCCGATGAAGGTGAAGACCATCATCAGGAGAATCGCAATCGGTTCGGGCCATTGCGAGCCGGTGCCGAGCACGTAACGCGTGAACACGCCCCAGGGAATGATGAGAGACATCAGGAAGATCGCCGTCCCCGCGAGCCAGATGCAGGCAAGGTAGAGGCGATCGCACAGGCGAATGAAGAAGGGGTCCATGTTCGGTTCCAGGCAGGCCCGGCCCGCGGGGCCGGGCGTCCGCTTACTTGGTGGCTTCGATGCGCTTGATCAGGTCGGCAAACTGCGAGCCGTACTTGGCACGCACCGGCGCGGTCGCATCGTAGAAGGGCTTGTTGTCGATCTTGATGAACTCGACGCCCTCGGCCTTGAGCTTGGCCGTGTAGTCGGCCACGCTCTTGTCCCACAGCGCGCGCTGTTCCATTTGGGCTTCGCGCGAGACCTTCTTGACCAGGGCCTGGTCGTCCTTGGACAGCTTGTCCCAGGTGACCTTCGACATCACGAAGATTTCCGGAATGATCAGATGGTTGGTCTGGCTGTAGTACTTGGCGCCGGCCTGGTAGTGGTGGGCGGTGTAGAGCGTGGGCGGATTGTTCTCGGCGCCGTCGACCACGCCGGTCTGGATCGCGGTGAAGACTTCGCCATAGCCCATCGAGATGCCGTTGCCGCCCATGGCGTTCATCGTGTCGACGAACAGCGGGTTGCCCATCATGCGGATCTTCATGCCCTTGAGGTCGGCGGGCGAGCGAACCGGCTTCTTGGTGTAGAGGCTGCGCGAGCCGCCGTCCATCCAGCCCAGGCCGACCAGCTTGGCCGGCGACGCGGTGATCTTGTCGAGCATCTCCTGGCCGATCGGCCCGTCGATCACGGCGCGCATGTGGGCTTCGTCGCGGAACACGAAGGGCATGTTGAACACGTTCACTTCCGGCACCACCGGGCCGATCGGGCCGAGCGAGGTGCGCAGGATGTTGATGGCGCCGACCTGCGTCTGTTCGATCATTTCCTTCTCTCCGCCGAGCACCGAGCCGGGGAACATCTGCAGCTTGATGCGGCCGTTGGTGGCGGCCTCGAGCTTCTTGCCCATGTTTTCCACGGCGACGACGTTGGGGTAGCCGGCCGGATGAACGTCGGCGGCCTTGAGCGTCATGCTCTGGGCGGCAGCGAAGCCGGAAAGGGTAAGGCTGGCCGCCACCGCGATGGCGGAGAAGGCGGCGCGCAACGATTGGATCTGCTTCATGGGTTGTCTCCTGGGGAAGCGGGTGAGGTCGGTCGAACGAAAGAAATCGGGAATGCGGTGGTTCACTCGAACGGCCCCTGCGCCGTGAACGCGCCGCCCTGGTAGATGGCGTTGGGGTCGGTCGGGGCCATGGGCGGCTGCGCCTCGACCTTGTCGCGGAACACTTCGGAACTGTCCTGCGGCACGAAGCCCAGGTGGGCGGCGGCGCTGTTGTCCCACCAGACGTCGCGGTTGTTCGACATGCCGTAGACGATCGTGTGCTTGACGTCGGGCGTGAAGAGCGACTTCTCGATCAGCGCGGTCAGGTCGCGGTAGCTGAGCCAGGTGCTCATCATCCGGCGGTTCAGCGGCTCGGGAAAGGACGAGCCGATGCGGATGCTCACCGTCTCGATGCCCCAGCGGTCGAAGTAGAACTGCGCCATGTCCTCACCGAAGGATTTCGACAGGCCGTAGTAGCCGTCGGGCCGGCGCGCGGCATGGGCGTCGATGTGCTCGGCCTGCTTGTAGAAGCCGATCACGTGGTTGGAGCTGGCGAACACCACGCGCTTCACGCCGTGGCGGCGTGCGGCCTCGTAGACGTTGAAGATGCCCTTGATGTTGGCTTCGAGGATTTCCTCGAAGGGGCGTTCGACTGAGACGCCGCCCAGATGCACGATGGCGTTGCAGCCCTCGACCAGTGCGTGGACCGCGGCCTTGTCCGAAAGATCGCAAGGCATCACTTCCTCATGCACTCCCTCGGAGGGGGAGAGCGCGGCGATGTCGGAAAGGCGCAATATCTCGGCAAAGGGGCGCAGGCGTTCGCGCAATACCTTGCCCAGGCCGCCGGCGGCGCCGGTCAGCAGGATCCGGGGGAGCTTGTTGTTGGAGGCTTGGGGGTGCGTCGACATTTTTGGTGGCGGTGATAAGTTATCTGTTGTCGTACAACTAATGCGGGATTATTATCGTGACCATGGTCCAGACGACTGCGGGTAATCCCTCAATTTCCGACGCCGCGACAGAAGTTGCCGCAGGCGCGCCCTTCGTGGGGCGCCCGCGGCCGCGCGGCCTTGCCCATGGGCTGGTGGAAGATCTGGGCGAGAAGATCCGCAGTCAGTCGCTGCGCCCCGGCGACAAGCTGCCGACCGAGTCGGCCATCATGAAGTCCTTCGGCGTCAGCCGCACCGTTGTGCGCGAGGCGCTGTCGAAACTGCAGGCCGCCGGGCTGGTGGAGACGCACCATGGCGTCGGCACCTTCGTGCTGCAGCCGCGCGCGGCGGGCATGTTCCGGCTCGATTCCGCCGACATCGCCACCTCCGTGGACGTGCTGGCGGTGCTCGAACTGCGCATCAGCCTCGAAACCGAATCCGCAGGGCTGGCCGCCACGCGCCGCACCGAGGAGCACCTGCTCGCCATGCGCCAGGCGCTCGACGATTTCGAGCGCAACGTGGCGGTGGCGGGGGACACCGTGGCGCCGGACTTCCGCTTCCATCTGCAGATCGCCCAGGCCACCGGCAACCCGTATTTCGCGGACATCATGAGCCACCTGGGCACCACGATCATTCCGCGCACGCGCATCACCGCCATCCGCAACTACGACCGGCGCGGCGAGTACCTGAGCCGCGTGAACCGCGAGCACGAAGAGATCTATGCGGCCATTGCGCGCCGCGATCCGGAGTCGGCCCGCGCGGCCATGCGCATCCACCTGACCAACAGCCGCGAGCGGCTGCGCGTGGCACAGGAAGCGGCCCAGCAGGCTGCGGCCAAGACGCCGCCGACTGCGTCCTGAAGGAAATTTCGGGCAGGAGGCTGGACAAGTGTCGTTCTCAGTTGTACGATGACTGACAACACAACCAGCAGGAGACTTGAATGAGCTTGAAACGACGTGACCTGATGCTTGGCGCCCTCTGCGGCGGGGTGCTTGCGGCCGGTGGCGCGCATGCCGCCGACAACTGGCCCTCCAGGCCCGTGCGCATCGTGGTGCCGTACCCGCCCGGTGGTTCGTCCGACATCATTGCCCGCTCCATCAGCCAGCCGCTGTCGGAAGCGCTTGGCCAGCCGGTCATCGTCGACAACAAGCCCGGTGCCAACGGCAACCTGGGCGCCGATTTCGTCGCCAAGTCCAAGCCCGACGGCTACACGCTGCTGCTGTGCGACGTCGGCGCGCTGGCCATCAGCCCCTCGGTCTACACGCGGCTGCCTTTCGACCCCTCGAAGGACCTGCGCGGCGTGACCATGCTGGCCTATTCGCCACACCTGCTGGTGGTGCACCCGTCGGTCCAGGCCAACAACCTGAAGGAACTGGTCGCGCTGTCGAAGAAGTCGGAGATCAATTTTGCCGTGACCGCCACCGGCAGCGCGCCGCACCTGGCCGGCGTGGCGCTCGAGCGCGCCAGCGGCGCGCGCTGGCAGTACGTGCCCTACAAGGGCGGCGTGCAGGCGGTGCAGGATACGGTCGCCGGCCAGACGCAGATCCTGATGAACGGCATGCTGGCCACCCTGCCGCATGTGCAGAGCGGCAAGCTCAAGGTGCTCGGCGTTTCGAAATCGACGCGCATGCCGCTGATCGGCGAAGTGCCCACCATCGCGGAGCAGGGCGTGGCGGGCTTCGAGTCCGGCACCTGGCAGGGCGTGCGGGTTGCCAAGGGCACGCCCGACGCCATCGTGCAGCGCCTCAACAAGGAACTGATCACCGTCATCCGCACGGCCGACATCCGCTCGCGCCTTGCGGGGCAGGGTGCCGAGGTCGTGACCATGGCACCGGCCGAGGAAGAGCAGTTCTTCGGCAAGGAGCGCGCGCGCTGGGCCAAGGTGGTTGCCGACGCCGGCATCAAGCTGGATTAAGTCTCTCCCCCAGTCTGCGCGCACTTCGTGCCGCTTCGCCACCCCCGTTCCGGGGGCACTACCAGCGGCCCGGCGGAGCCGGTTCCGCGGTAGTCCACGAAAAGAACGGATCCATTTTTCAACCCACTCTCATTGGTGTCTCGATGAACCCTCAAGAACTCAAAACCATCATGGGCTCCGGCCTGCTCTCGTTCCCGTTGACCGACTTCGACGCGAACGGCGACTTCAACAAGAAGGGCTACGAGAAGCGTCTCGAGTGGCTCGCCCCCTACGGCGCGAGCGCGCTGTTCGCGGCTGGCGGCACGGGTGAGTTCTTCTCGCTGACCGGCGACGAGTACCCCGGCATCATCCAGACCGCGGTCGACACCTGCCGCGGCGTGGTGCCGATCATTGCCGGCGCCGGCGGCCCCACGCGCTTTGCGATCCAGTGCGCGCAGGCGGCCGAGAAGGCCGGCGCGCACGGCATCCTGCTGCTGCCGCACTACCTGACCGAAGCCGGCCAGGAAGGCCTGGCCGCGCACGTCGAAGCCGTGTGCAAGAGCGTGAAGTTCGGCGTGATCGTCTACAACCGCGCCACCAGCCGCCTCAAGCCCGACACGCTGGCCGGCCTGGCCGAGCGCAATCCGAACCTCGTCGGCTTCAAGGACGGCGTGGGCGACATCGAAGCCATGGTCGCCATCTACCAGAAGATGGGCGACCGCTTCGCCTACCTGGGCGGCCTGCCCACGGCCGAGGTCTATGCCGCGGCCTACAAGGCGATGGGCACGCCGGTGTATTCGTCGGCAGTCTTCAACTTCATCCCGAAGACGGCGATGGATTTCTATCACGCGGTCGCGAACGACGACCTGCCGACGCAGCACCGCCTGCTGAAGAACTTCTTCATGCCTTATCTCGACCTGCGCAACCGCGTGCCGGGCTATGCGGTGAGCATCGTCAAGGCTGGTGCCAAGATCGTCGGCCACGACGCCGGCCCCGTGCGCACGCCGCTCACTGACCTGAAGCCCGCCGAGATGGAACAGCTCAAGGCGCTGATCGACGCGCTCGGCCCGCAGTAAGCGGTCGGGCCGAGAACAACAACAACAACAACGGAGACAAGGCATGTCCATCAAGAAGCTCTTTCTCATTGCCGCATCCGCCGTTCTGTTCACGGGCTGTGCGATGGCGCCCGGGGGCGGCGGCGCATCGGCCGAGCCGGCCGTGGCCGCGGCCGCCGAGCGGCTGCGCCTTGCAATGGTCGATCCCACCGCCGCCGCCCTCGGCGCGCTGGTGGCCGACGACCTGAGCTACGGCCATTCGGGCGGCAAGGTCGACACCAAGGCCAGCTTCATCGGCGACCTGCTCGAGCGCAAGTCCGACTTCGTGAGCATCACGATCACCGACCAGGCCATCAAGGTGGTCGACAACGTTGCGATCGTGCGCCACACGCTCGCGGCCGACACCAACGATTCGGGCAAGCCCGGCAAGGTGGCGCTGAAGATCCTCGGCGTCTGGCAGAAGCAGGGCGGCGAGTGGAAGCTGCTGGCCCGCCAGGCCGTGCGCATTACCTCCTGATCGGAAGCCCGGATGAATAGAAAAGAACTTGTCGCAGCGGGCCTTGCGCTTGCCGCCGCCGCGCTGCTGCCTCTTCATGCCTTGGCCCAAGCCGATGCGTGGCCGCAGCAGAAGCCGGTGACCATCGTGGTGCCGTTCCCTGCCGGCGGTTCCACCGACATGGTGGCGCGTGCCCTGGCGCTGCAATTGCAGGCGAAGCTCGGCGGGAGCTTCGTCGTCGACAACCGGCCGGGCGCCACGGGCACCATCGGCACGGGACAGGTCAAGCGCGCGGCGCCCGACGGCTACACGCTGCTGGTGTCTTCGCTCGGTGCCTTCGTCGTCACGCCGCACCTGCAGAAGAGCGTGCCCTATGACGCCACCAAGGACTTCGACTACATCAGCGTGCCCGTGCAGGCGCCCAACGTGCTGGTGGCCAATGCCGCGCGACCCGAACGCACCGTGGCCGACGTGCTGACATTGCTGCGCAAGACCCCGGGCAAGGTCTCGTTCGCGAGTTCGGGCAACGGCTCGTCCGACCATCTGTCGGCCGAACTGTTCTGGCAGCAGAGCAAGACCGAAGGCGTGCATGTGCCCTACAAGGGCGGTGCCCCGGCCATCAACGATCTGCTCGGCAGCCAGGTCGATTTTTCGTTCCAGAACGTGAATGCCGTGCTGCCTCACGTCCGCGCGGGCAAGCTGCGCGCCCTTGCCGTCACCGGCGACAAGCGCTCGCCCGTGCTGCCCGATGTACCTACGCTGGCCGAGGCCGGTGTGCAGGGGGCGGAGGTCTATTCGTGGCAAGGCATGGCTGCGCCGAAGGGCCTGCCGCCCGCCACGAAGAAGAAGCTCAGCGACGCGGTGGTTGCCGCCATGCAGGACCCGGAGACGAAGAAGCGCATGCTCGACCAGGGCCTGGAAATCGTCGCCAGCACCCCCGAAGAATTCACCGCCTTCCAGTTGCGCGAGTGGACGCGCTGGAAGACATTGATCGACACTCGCCACATCACCGCAGATTGAGGCACCGAGCCCGAAAATGACAAATTCCGAATCCGCTTCCAAAGTCGTGTCCGGCGCGCCCGTGGTCACCGGCATGCGCGTGGTGCCCGTCGCGGGCCACGACAGCATGCTGATGAACCTGAGCGGCGCGCACGGCCCGTTCTTCACGCGCAACCTGCTGATCCTGACCGACAGCGCGGGCCACACCGGCGTCGGCGAAGTGCCGGGCGGCGAGAAGATCCGCCAGACGCTCGAAGATGCGCGCGGCCTCATCGTGGGCCAGCCCATCGGCCGCCACAACGCGATGCTCAACAGCCTGCGCAGCGCCTTCGCCAACCGCGACAGCGGCGGCCGCGGCCAGCAGACCTTCGACCTGCGCGTGACCATCCATGCGGTCACCGCCGTCGAGGCGGCGCTGCTCGACCTGCTGGGCCAGTTCCTCGAAGTGCCCGTGGCGGCACTGCTTGGCGAAGGCCAGCAGCGCGATGCCGTGCAGATGCTCGGCTACCTCTTCTACGTGGGCGACCGCACCAAGACCGACCTGCCGTACGAGAGCGATCCCGGTGCCGACAACGACTGGTTCCGCCTGCGCCATGAAGAAGCGATGACGCCCGAAGCCATCGTGCGCCTGGCGGAGGCCACGCACGCGCGCTACGGCTTCACCGACTTCAAGCTCAAGGGCGGCGTGCTGCGCGGCGAAGAAGAGGTGGAAGCCATCCGCGCGCTGCACGAGCGCTTTCCCAAGGCGCGCGTCACGCTCGACCCCAACGGCGGCTGGCTCCTGCAGGACGCGATCCGCCTGTGCCGCGACCTGCATGGCGTCATGGCCTATGCCGAAGACCCCTGCGGCGCCGAAGGCGTGTTCTCGGGCCGCGAGGTGATGGCCGAGTTCCGCCGCGCCACCGGCCTGCCGACCGCCACCAACATGGTCGCCACCGACTGGCGCGAGATGGTGCACAGCCTCTCGCTGCAGTCGGTCGACATTCCGCTGGCCGATCCGCATTTCTGGACCCTGCAGGGCTCGGTGCGCGTGGCGCAGCTGTGCCAGGCCTGGGGCCTGACCTGGGGCTCGCATTCGAACAACCACTTCGATGTGTCGCTGGCCATGTTCACGCACGTGGCGGCGGCCGCGCCGGGCAAGGTCACGGCGATCGACACGCACTGGATCTGGCAGGACGGCCAGCGCCTGACGAAGGCGCCGCTGCAGATCGAAGGCGGCTTCGTGAAGGTGCCGACGCGCGGTGGCCTGGGCGTGGAACTCGACATGGACGAGGTCGAGAAGGCGCACCAGCTGTACCTGAAGCACGGCCTCGGCGCGCGCAACGATGCGCAGGCGATGCAATACTTGATCCCGGGGTGGACTTTCGACAACAAAAAACCATGCATGGTGCGTTGAAGGTTTAGTCTCCCGTTTCCATTTCCGCAGCCGGACACCCAGTGCTCCGGCTTCGTTCTTTCCATCGAACAGCAAGGAATCCTCATGCAAAACTTCGACAACCTGATCGGCGGCGAATGGCGTGCCGGCGCAAGCTACAGCCCCAACGTCAACCCCAGCAACCTGGCCGACGTGCTGGGCCAGTACGCGCAGGGCAGTGCCGCGGACGTCGAGGCCGCCGTGGCCGCCGCCACCGCCGCCTTCCCGGCCTGGGCCACCGGCAGCATCCAGGTGCGCTCCGATGCGCTCGACAAGATCGGCACCGAGATCCTCGCGCGCAAGGAAGAACTGGGCACGCTGCTCGCCCGTGAAGAAGGCAAGACCAAGGCCGAAGGCATCGGCGAAGCCACCCGCGCGGGCCAGATCTTCAAGTTCTTTGCCGGCGAGTGCCTGCGCCTGTCGGGCGAGGTGCTGCCTTCGGTGCGCCCGAACATCGGCGTGGAAATCACGCGCGAGCCGGTCGGCGTGGTCGGCCTCATCACGCCCTGGAACTTCCCCATTGCCATTCCCGCCTGGAAGATCGCGCCTGCGCTCGCCTTCGGCAACTGCGTGGTTCTGAAGCCCGCCGACCTCGTGCCGGGCTGCGCCTGGGCGCTCTCCGAAATCATCAGCCGCTCGGGCATCCCGGCGGGCGTGTTCAACCTGGTGATGGGCCGCGGCAGCGTGATCGGCGAGGCGCTGGTCAACCATCCCGGCATCCATGCGATCAGCTTCACGGGCTCGGTCGGCGTGGGTCGCAACATCGCCGTGCAGTGCGTCACCAGGCACAAGAAGGTGCAGCTCGAAATGGGCGGCAAGAACCCGCAGGTGATCCTGGACGACGCTGACCTGTCGCAGGCCGTGGAGCTCAGCGTGCAAAGCGCCTTCTACTCCACCGGCCAGCGCTGCACGGCCTCGAGCCGGCTCATCGTGACCGAAGGCATCTATCCCAAGTTCATCGAGGCCATGAAGGCGCGCATGGCCAAGATCAAGGTGGGCGATGCGCTGGCGCAGGGCACCGACGTGGGCCCGGTCTCGTCGAAGTCGCAGCTGGACCAGGACATGGAATACATCGCCATCGGCAAGGGCGAGGGCGCCACGCTCGCGGCCGGCGGCGAGCTGCTGAAGCTGGAGACCGATGGCTACTACATGTCGCCGGCCCTCTTCAGCGAATCGGCGGCGGCCATGCGCATCAACAAGGAAGAGATCTTCGGCCCGGTCGCGAGCGTGATCCGCGTGAAGAACTACGAAGAGGCGCTGGCCACGGCCAACGACACCGAGTTCGGTCTCTCGGCCGGCATTGCCACCACGAGCCTGAAGTACGCCACGCACTTCAAGCGCCACAGCCAGGCCGGCATGGTGATGGTCAACCTGCCGACCGCAGGCGTGGACTATCACGTGCCGTTCGGCGGGCGCAAGGGCTCGAGCTACGGGCCGCGCGAGCAGGGCAAGTACGCGCAGGAGTTCTTCACCACGGTGAAGACGGCCTACACGCTGGCCTGAGGTTCAGGCGAGCGGCAGCGAGCTCGGCGGTGTGCCTCGGCGACGGCGCATCGCGAGTTCGATCAGCTCGAAGATGCCTTCGCTCAGCAGCGCCAGCGCCGCGGCCGGCAGCGCGCCCGCCAGCAGCAGCTCGCGGTCGTTGAGGGCCAGTCCCGTCACGATGCGCTCGCCGAATCCGCCCGCACCGATGAAGGCCGCGATGGTGGCGGTGCCGATGGCGATGGCCGTGGCCGTTCGCACGCCTGCCAGCAGCGTGGGCAGCGCCAGCGGCAGCAGCACCAGCCGCAGGTTCTGCGGCGGCGTCATGCCAAGGGCGGTGCCGGCCAGGCGCAGGCCGTTCGGCACTTCGGCGAGGCCCGTCACGGTGTTGCGCATGATCGGCAGCAGCGAGTAAAGCGTGAGCGCGATCAGCGCGGGCAACGCGCCGATCGCTCCGAGCATGGAGATCAGCACGGCCAGCAGCGCGAGCGAAGGCACGGTCTGCAGCAGGCTCGCGAAGCCGAGCACCAGCGCACGCAGCCGCACATGCGGAAACACCAGGATCGCGAGCGGCACGCCGATCAGGATCGCAACACCGACGGATACCGCCACCAGCACCAGGTGCTGGCGCGCGAGCTGCCAGAGGTCGGGGCCGAACAGCTTGGCGGCGAAGCCGCGCCGGGGTTCCCGGGCCTCGGCCTTTGCGCCCTTGCCGGTGCCGGCCAGGAAGTCGCGCGCGATGGCGTCGAAGGGCACGCTCTGCAGTTCGGCGCGCGCATTCATCGCGATCATCGCGTGCTCGTCGAGGCGGCCCTCGAGCGCCTGCAGCGCGGCCCAGGCCTTGGGCAGCCGCGCCGGCAGGTCGAGCCTGTAGAGCACCACGGCGTCGTAGCGCGGAAAGTATTTCTTGTCGTCCTCCAGCACGCGCAGGCCGAGATGGTCGATCTTGGCGTCGGTGGTGTAGATGTCGATGGCGTCGATCTGCTTCGCGGCCACGGCTTCGTAGGCCAGCCCGTGGTCGAGGCCGGTGGGCGTCTGCGTGAAGCCGTAGCGCGCGGCGAGGCCCTTCCAGCCATCGGCACGGCCGAGGAACTCGTTCGACAGGCCGAGCTTGAGCTCGGGGTGCTTCGCGAGATCGCTCAGCGTGCGCAGGCCGAGCCGCTCGGCATCGGCCGCCCGCACGGCCAGCGCATAGCCGTCGTTGAAGCCGAGCGGAATGGCCACACCCAGGCCCAGCGGCGCCAGCGCCGCATTCATGGCCTCGCGCGTATCGGCCGGCGAGCCCTTGAGGATCTCGAGCGCGATGGTGCCGGTGTATTCGGCGTAGAGGTCGATCGCGCCCGACCGCAGCGCCTCGTACACGATGGCCGTGTTGCCCAGCCCCTGCCGCACCACCGGCGGCGATGCGGTGTGCGGCGCCGCGGTCTGCGCCAGCAGCTCGGCAAGGATGTACGACTCGGTGAAGCGCTTGGAGCCGACACGCAGCGTGCCCTCACCGGGTTGCGCCGACGCAGCGGCACCGAGCCAGGTAATGGCGAACAACAACAAGGCGGCGCGCAGGATGCGGCGGTGGGGCAGGCACATCGGGGGCCAGTGTATAGACATCGCCCCGATCGGCGCACCCGCCAATCTCCTACAAAACCTGGTGCGGGCTACCGATGCTTGCCAGATTCAATCGCACTGATCATGGCCGCCATGAAGAAGAAAACCCACCTCCTGCCCGGCCCCGACGTGCACGGCCTGCGCGAGCTCCCGGGCCTCAGGGTGGAGGGCTACAGCCTGCAGCTGCGCGACAAGGACGGCTTCGTCGGCGACCAGGCCAGCCAGACCGCCTTCAGGGAGCTACTCGAACGCTGGCGCAAGCGCCGCCGCAAGACCGGCAGCGATCCCTTGGGGCGGGAGCACTCGCGCGACCTCAGCAAGGCGCAGCTCGACCGCGTGCTGCAGAAGACCTCGGCCGCCGGCGACCTGATGCATGGCGCCATCGAGGAATTCGCCGAAGAACTGGCCTTCGTGATCCGGCGCTTCACGCGCCAGCCCTCATGGAAGAAGGTGGAGCGCATCGTGGTGGGCGGCGGCTTCACCGAGAGCGACGTGGGCGAGCGCGCCATCCTGCAGACGGCGGCCATCCTGGAAGACATGGGCGTGCACGTCCAGCTCGGGCGGCTGTCGCACGAGGTCGACGACGGCGGCCTGATCGGTTGGGTGCACCTGGCGCCGCCGGCCATGCTGAAGAAGCACGACGCCATCCTGGCCGTGGACATCGGTGGCACCAACGTGCGCTGCGGCATCGTGAAGACGCGGCGGCGCAAGGCGCCCGACCTGTCGCGTGCCAAGGTGGTGCGCCGGGAGAAGTGGCGCCATGCGGACGACGACCCGAACCGCACCGACATGGTCGAGCGCATCGCGGCCATGCTCGAGGACATGGTGCGCTATTGCGAGCGCAGGAAAATCAGGCTTGCACCTTTCATCGGCATTGCCTGTCCGGGGTTGATACGCAAGGACGGCTCGATCGAGCGCGGGACGCAGAACCTGCCGGGCGATTGGGAGAGCCGTGCGTTTCACCTGCCCAGCGCGCTGTGGCGCCGCATACCGATGATCGGCTCCGGCCCCACGCTGGTGCTGATGCACAACGACGCGGTGGTGCAGGGGCTGAGCGAGCTGCCCTTCATGCGCGACGTCTGCCATTGGGGCGTACTGACCATCGGCACCGGCCTTGGCAACGCGAGCTTCACCAACACCTTCTAGCCCGGTGCCGCAGCGACGGCGGGCGGCATGGTGCCGCCGAGCGCCTTGTAGACCGCCACCATGCCGACCGCCATGCGGCTCGTGCTCTGCACCTGGTCGCGCCGGGCCTGCAGCAGCGTGCGGCGGGCGTCGAGTTCGACGCCGAAATCCGTGAGCCCGTTCGCATAGCGCGCATGCGCGAGCGTGAGTGCGTCGCGGCTGCTGCGCTCGCGCTCGACCAGCTCGGCGTGGCGCTGGCGCTCGGCGGTGTAGGCGCTCAGCGCCGAATCGATTTCATGCCAGGCCTTGAGCACGGTCTGCTGGAAGGCCACCGCGGCTTCCTGCTGCTGCAGCTCGCGCAGGTTCACCGTGCTCCGGCGCCGGCCGTTGTCGAAGATGGGCAGGCTGATGGAGGGGCCGACATGCCATTGCCGGCTGCCCCATTCGCCAAAGCGCTCGCTGCCGGCCGATTCGTAGCCGAAGCCCGCACCGAGCGTGACGCGCGGATAGAGGTCTGCCACGGCCACGCCGATGCGCGCGGTGGCGGCATGCAATTGCGCCTCTGCCGCGGCGATGTCGGGGCGCTGGCGCGCCACATCGGAAGGCAGGCCCAGCGCAAGGTCGGGCAGCGGTGATGCCTGCAGCGCTTCGAGCGTGTCGCCCGCGCCGTCGGAAGGTGGCGCGAGTTCGGCGTTCAGCGTGCCGGGCGATGCGCCGGCCAGCAGCGTGATCTGGTTCATGGCCTGCGCCTCCTGCTGCAGCAGCATCGGAATGCGCGCGCGCAGCTCGGCCAGCTGCGTGCGCTGGCGCGTCGGGTCCAGGTCGGTGACCAGTCCGCCGTCGGCACGTGCCTGCACCAGCTCGAGCGACTCGGCCGCGGCCGCGATGTCGGCCCGGGCCAGGCGCAGTTCACGCTGTGCACCGCGCAACTCGAAGTAGCTGCGCGCCACCTCCGCCTGCACGCTGAGCTGCGCCTGCTGCAGCAGCGCGGCCGATGCGCCGGTGTCCGCATCGGCGGCCTCGATGCTGCGCCGCACGCGGCCCCAGAGGTCGATTTCCCACGAGGCATCGAAACCGGCCTGGTAGAGGTTGTAGGGCTCGCTGAGCGTGCGGATCAGCTGGTCGCGGTTGGCGACCGACGAGCCCAGCGCATCGATCATCCGCGTCGCGGTGCCGCTCTCGCTCTGGCGCTGCCGGCTGACGCTGCCGCTGGCATTGAGCTGCGGCGCCTGCTGCGCCGCCGCCGCGGTGCGCTGGACGCGGCTTTGCGCGAAGCGCAGGGCAGCGGTTTGCAGGTCATGGTTGGCGGCCAGCGCGCGGGCCTGCAAGCGGTCGAGCAGCGGATCGCCGAAGGCCTTCCAGTCGCCGGATGCGACGCCCGCCGGCGCGGCCTTGCGCTCGGCGCCGAGCAGCGCCGCCGAGCCGCCGTGCCATGCGGACCAATCGGTGGGCGCCTGCACTTGCGCGGGCCGGTGGTCGGGCCCCACGGCGCATCCACCCAGCAGAAGCGCAAGCACGGAATATGCGAAGAGGGTGCGTGATGCAGGCATGTGGTGCTCCCGGGTTCAGACCAGGCGATGGCGAAACAGCCAGGCCGCCAGCGGCAGCGTGACGATGGCGATGATCGACAGCGGAATCAGGTTGTGCCACACCGTGGCCAGGCCCACGCCCTCGAGGTAGACGCGCTGCACCAGGTCGATCGCGAAGCGCAGCGGGTTGGCCATGGTGATCACCTGCAGCACGTGCGGCATGTTGCGCACCGGCGTGGTCAGGCCGGAGAGCAGCATCATCGGCATCAACAGCACGAAGGTGTAGAGCATGGCCTGCTGCATGTTGGCCGACACCGCCGAAATCGAGAGGCCGATGCCCACGCTGGCCACCGTGAAGAAAACCAGCCCGGTGTAGAGCGTGACCAGCGAGCCCGCCATCGGAATGCCGAACCAGAACAGCGCCACCAGCAGGATCAGCGTCGACTGCGCGAGGCCCACCAGCACCGGCGGCAGCGCCTTGCCGATCATGATCTCGAGCGGCGACATCGGCGTGACCAGCAGCTGGTCGAAGGTGCCTTGCTCGCGCTCCCGCGCCACGGAAAGCGCGGTGAGCAGCAGCGTCTGCAGCATGCTGAGCGCGGCGATCAGGCCGGGCAGCAGGTTCCATCGCGTTTCGAGGTTGGGGTTGAACCAGGCGCGCGATTCGATGGTGAGCGGGGCCGGCGGTGCGCCGGCGCGCGCGCGCAGCTCGGCGTTGTAGCGCTCGACCACCGCGCTCACGTAGCCGGCCGCGGAGCCCGCGGTGTTGGAGTTGCGCGCATCCAGGATCAGCTGGATGGCCGCGGACTGTCCCGCGCTGAGCTGCTGCTCGAAGTTCGGCGCGATCTGGATCACGAGCAACGCCTTCTCGGTATCGATGACTTCCCGGATGTCGGCCTGCGTGCGCAGCGTGGCCACGCGATGGAAGACGCCGGTGCTGTCGAGGTGCGCAATCAGCTCGCTCGATGCGCCCGTGCGGCTCTGGTCGAGCAGCGCATAGGGCACGTTCGAGAGGTCGTAGGTGGCGGCATAGCCGAAGACGAGGCTCTGCATGATGGCGGGAACGAACAGGATCACGCGGCTTGCCGGGTCCTTGAAGATGGCGAGCAGCTCCTTCTTGCAGAGGTTGGCGACGCGCAGCAGGAAGTCGATCATGGAAGGCGGTCCTTCAATCCAGGCTCTTGCGCGTGACCACGCGGGCAAGCAGCAGCAGGCCGACCGCATAGGCCACGAGGACCGTGCAGTTGCGCCAGATCAGCGGCCAGACGTCGCCCGCGAGGAACAGCGTCTTGATCAGGTCCATGAAGTAGGTGGCCGGCAGCACGTGGCCGATCACGCGCACGGCGGTGGGCACGTTGCGCAGGTCGAACAGGAAGCCCGACAGCATCATCGAAGGCATGAACGTGACGATCAGCGCCACCTGGCTCGCGAGAAACTGGTTGCGCGTGACCGACGAGATCACCAGCCCCAGGCTCACCGCCACGATCAGGTACAGCATCGAGCTGAGCACCACCGCGAGCAGCGAGCCGTACATCGGCACCGCGAACAGGAAGCGCGCGGCCAGCAGGCACAGCGCAAGGCCCAGCATGCCGACAGCGAAATACGGAATGATCTTGGCCAGCAGTATTTCCACTGGCCGCACCGGCGTGACGAACAGCGCCTCGAGCGTGCCGCGCTCCCATTCGCGCGCCATCACCAATGCGGTGAGAAAGGCGCCAACCAGGGTCATGATGAGCACGATGAGGCCCGGCACCAGGTACCAGGTGCTGGTGTTCGCGGCGTTGAACCACATGCGCTGCTCCACGGTCACGCGGCCCGCTGCGGGGGCGTCGGCACCGGTGCTGCCGCCGCCGCGGTCGGCCTGGCGCACGGCCGATTGCGCCAGGGCGCCGCTCACGTAGGCCTGGATGATGGTCGCGCGCCCGGCGTCGGCGCCATGCACGATGAGCTGCACGTGCGCGTTGCCTGCAGCCAGCGCGCGCGAGAAATCCGAGGGCACGCGCACGATGCCGTCGATCTTGCGTTCGCGCATCAACGCCTCGGCGTCGTGCATGGAGCCCAGCAGCACGGGCGCGATGGTGGGCGAAAGTTGCAGGCCGGCCATGGCCTCATGCGCGGTGGGCGAGGGGTCTTCGAGCACCACGCCCACCGGTGCGTTCTTCACGTCCAGCGACATGCCGTAGCCGAAGATCAGGATCAGCACCATCGGCAGCAGGATGCCGATGGCCAGGTTGCTGCGGTCGCGCAGCAGCTGGCGAAACTCCTTGCGCGTGAGGGAGACGAGCCGGGTGCGGAAGCCGCTCATTGGTGCACCCCAGGCGCTGCGCGCCTTTCCGCCGAGCTGTCTTCCTGCCGCGCCTTCTCGACGATGCCGATGAAGGCCTGCTCCATGTCGATGCGCTTTTCGTCGTCCTCGCCATCGAGTGCCTGCGCCCGCACCTCGCGCGGCGTGCCGATGGCCAGCACCTTGCCGGCGTCCTGGATCACGATGCGGTCGCAGTACTCGGCCTCTTCCATGAAGTGGGTCGTGATGACGACGGTGGTGCCGCCTTCGGCCAGTGCCGTGATGCGGCGCCAGAACTCGCGGCGCGCGAGCGGGTCGGTGCCGCTGGTGGGCTCGTCGAGGAACAGGATCTCGGGCTCGTGCAGCAGGCCCGTGGCCATGGCCAGGCGCTGCCTGTAGCCGCCGGGCAGCTGGCCGCTGGGCGCGTCGAGTTCGCGTTCGAGGCCGAACTGCTGCAGCACCGTGTCCATGCGCCCCTGCAGCTTCTGCCCGCGCAGGCCGTAGGCGCCGCCGAAGAACGAGAGGTTCTCGCGCACCGTGAGATTGCCGTAGAGCGCGAACTTCTGCGACACGTAGCCGATGCGCTGGCGGGCCTGCGCGCGCGCGTGGCGCAGGTCGACGCCCGCCACGCGCAGTTGCCCGCCGCTCGCGGGCAGCAGGCCGCAGAGCATGCGAAAGGTGGTGGTCTTGCCCGCGCCGTTAGGGCCCAGCAGGCCGAAGATCTCACCGCGCCGCACCGAGAAGCTGGTGCTCGCCACGGCCACGAAATCGCCGAAGCGGCGCACCAGGTCCTTCACCTCGATGACCACTTCGCCGGGCTCGCCCTCGGCCGGTGCAAGGCCTTCGCTCGCCGCTGATGGCGCGATGTTCGTGTCGGTGGCCTGCCGGGCGCGCAGCAGCGTCATGAAGCCGTCTTCGAGCCGAGGCGGCACGGGCTCGGCGCGCGCACCGGCGAGCAGCTTCTCGAGGGCCGCGTCGTCCGTGCCTCGGCGGCGGATGAAGTGCACCTCGCCGCCCTTCGGCACGGCATCGACGATCTCTTGCCGCGCATCGAGCAGGCGCGCCTGCATCAGCCGTGGCGCCTCGCCGTCCGGCGGCGCCGCGACAAAGCAGGTGCCCTCTGCATGGCCGCGAATTTCGTCCGGCGTGCCCTGCGCGATCAGCCGGCCCTCCTGCAGCACGAACACGTGGCTGCAGCGCTCGGCCTCGTCGAGGTAGGCGGTGCTCACGATCACCGAAAGCTTTTCCTCGTCGACCAGCTGCTGCACGATCTGCCAGAGCTCGCGCCGCGAGAGCGGATCGACGCCCACGGTGGGTTCGTCGAGCAGCAGCAGGTCGGGCGAGCGCACCAGCGTGCAGGCGAGGCCGAGCTTCTGCTTCATGCCGCCCGAAAGCTTGCCCGCGGGGCGGTCGGTGAAGCGGCCGAGGTCGGTCATTTCCATCAGCCGCGCATAGCGCGCGCGGCGTTGGCCGGCCAGGACGCCGTGCAGGTCGGCGTAGAGGTCGAGGTTCTCCTGCACGCTCAGGTCGTCGTAGAGGCCGAAGCGCTGGGGCATGTAGCTGATGCGGTCCTGCACCGCCTGCGGGTCGGCCGACACGTCGATGCCGAGCACGCGCAGTTCGCCTGCGTCGGCGCGCATCAGGCCGGCCATCAGCCGCAGCAGCGTGGTCTTGCCCGCGCCGTCGGGGCCGACCAGCGCCGTGAGCGTGCCGGAGCGCACTTCGAGCGACACGTCGTCGAGCGCACGCACCACCTGCTTCGAGCCCTTGGCCACGAAGCGCTTGTGCAGGGAGCGTGCAACCACGGCGGGCCCGGTGTCGCGCATCAGGGTTTGCCGTTGGCGGTGGAGGAAGCGAGCTGCAGCCGCACGGTCGCCGGCATGCCGAGCCGCAGCCGGTCTTCCTTGTCGTCGACCATCACGCGGATCTCGTAGACCAGGCTGCTGCGCAGCTCCTCGGTCTGCACCGTCTTGGGCGTGAACTCGGCGACCGACGAGATGTAGCCCACCTTGCCCGCGATCGGCTGGCCGGGCTGGCTGTCCGTGGCCACGCTGGCCGGCTGGCCGGGCCGCACGCGGCCGAGGTCGGGTTCGGCCACATAGGCGCGCACCCACTTGGGATCGGTGATGGCCAGCGTGAAGGCCGGGCGCTGCGGCGAAGCCATGTCGCCGGGCTCGAGCAGGCGGGCGCGCACCACGGCGTCGATGGGCGACTTGAGCTCGGCTTCGGCCAGCTGGTGGTTCATGAGCGCGAGGTCGGCGCGTGCGGATTCGAGCTGGGCCTGCGCCTGCGCGATGTCTTCCTTGCGCGGGCCGGCCACCGCGAGCTGCTGCGCCTTGCGCGCATTGTCCAGCTGCGCGAGCGCCATCTTGCGGCGGGCCTGCGCACTGTCGAGGTCCTGCTGGCTCACCGCGCGTCCGGCCGTGGTCTGGCCGATGGCCTGCAGGCGCGCGAGCTGCTGCCGGGCAAGGTCGGCATCGGCCTGCGCCGCGGCCACCTGGGCGCCGGCCTGCGCCAGTTCCTCGGGGCGGCTGCCGGTCTTCAGGCGCAGCAGCGCCTGCTCCTGCACGCCGATGCGCGCCTGCGACTGCGCCACGCGCAGCACGAGCGAGCGGGTGTCGAGCCGGCCCAGCACCTGCCCGGCCCGCACATGGTCGCCTTCGCGCACCGCGAGTTCGGCCACGCGCTCGCTGGCATTGAAGGCGAGCGAGACCTGGCGCACGTCGACGTTGCCGTACAGCACGAGCTGGTCGGACGGCGCGGCCGAGCGGCTGAAGTACCACCAGCCGCCTGCAGCGGCCGCCAGCGCCACGAGGGCAGCGGCAATGAGAGGTCTCTTGTTCATGGGCGGGTTCCTGCCGGTTTCCACACGGATGCTCGCCGGATGTTATCAAATTGAAATTTGAATTTGAAGTATTTTTTCAGTTCGATTAACCTCGGCGCATGGCGACACGCTCTTCCAATCCCCGTTCCCCCGCTGTGCGCGAGGGTGCGGCGCGCATCCAGCGCACCGACGGCAGCACCACGCGCCTGCACATCCTCGAAACCGCGGGCCAGCTGTTTGCGGAGCGCGGCTTCGCCGAGAGCACCAGCAAGGAAATCTGCACGCGCGCCGGCACCAACATGGCGGCGGTCAACTACCACTTCGGCAGCCGGGACGGGCTCTATGAAGCCGTGCTGATCGAGGCGCACCGCCAGCTCGTGAGCATGGACGAACTGGTCAGCCTGGCCAGCGAGGCTGGCGATCCGCGGTTCAAGCTGCGCGCGTTCCTCACGCACCTGATCGAGCTGGGCAGCCAGCCCAGGGCACCCTGGGGATTCCGGGTGGTGCTGCGCGAGGCGCTGTCGCCTTCGCCGGCGCTGCCTGCGCTGATCCGGCAGGCGGTGCTGCCCAAGGCCCGGCTGATCCGCGGCCTGATCGGCGGCATCATGGGCCTGCCCGAGGACCATCCCTCGGTGCAGCGGGCCCTGCTGTTCGCGGTGCTGCCCTGCATCGTGATGACCGTGGCCCCCAAGGACCTGGCCGGCAAGGTGCTGCCGGCCCTGAAGGATGCCGAGGGCCTGGCGGACGATCTGATGCGCTACGTGTTCGCCGGCCTCGATGCCATCGCGAAGGAGGCGGCCAGGACCGCGGCGCCTGCTAGAGCTGGAAAGCGACGGTGAGCAGCAGCCCTTCGGCCACGTCGCGCACCAGGCCCGGACGCCGCGCGCGGTAGGGCTCGCCGGCGGAAGCGGTGGTGTCGATCCACTCGGCCAGCCAGTCGATCTCGCGCGGGCCGTAGAACACCACGGCCGCCTCGTGGTTGAGCAGCAGGCTGCGCAGGTCGAGGTTGATGGAGCCGCACATGGCCAGCTCGTCGTCGACCACCACGGCCTTGGCGTGGGCCATGAAGGGCAGCATGCGAAAGCTCACGCCCGCGCGGGCCAGGTCGCGCATGGCGCGTGCGCGCACGAAGTCGGCCAGGCGGTGGTTCGACCGCGCGGGCATGGCGATGGTCACCTGCACGCCGCGCCGGGCGGCCAGCCGCAGCGCATCGCGCAGCCCGTCGCCGGGCACGAAGTAGGGCGTGACGGCGAGTACGCGGTGCTCGGCGCGAAAGCAGGCGTCGATCAGCAGCGCATGGGCGGTGTCCTCGGTCTGGTCGGGGCCGCTCGGCAGGAACTGCGCCATGGCGCTGCCCGGGCTTTCCTCCACGTCATCGGCCGTGACGGCGCGCGCCTTGCGCCCGCGCACCGAACTCCAGTCGTGGTCGAACTGGCGCGCCGCCGCGGCGGCCACGCTGCCGCGCAGGTCGAACGAAAGATCGCGCCAGGCTTCGGGGTGCCTGTCGTTGCCGGTGAAGTATTCGCCGGCGAGGTTGCGCCCGCCGGACCACAGCCAGCCGTCGTCGGCAATGGTGAACTTGCGGTGGTTGCGCAGGTTGCGCGGCCCGATGCGGCGCAGGCTGAAGAAGGGGCGGAACACGGCGATTTCGCCGCCCGCCGCACGCAGCAGGCGGATGTGGCGGCGCGGCAGGGTCAGCGCGCCGAAGCCGTCGAGCAGCACGCGCACCTTGATGCCTTCGCGCGCGCGCTGCGCCAGCCGTTCGATCACCGCGCGGCCCAGCGCGTCGTCGCCGATGATGAAGGTGCACACGTCGATGCGTTCGCGCGCGCCGTCGATCACCTGCCACAGCGCCTCGCGGGCGGCGTCGCCGTCGGCATGCAGCCGGATGTCGCAGCGCCCCGGCGGCGCGAGGCCGAAGCTCTCGATGAGGTCGGCGGCCCAGTGCCCCGGCGCAGCCGTGCGCGCGGGCCGCGGCGAGCCCGCGGGGCGCAGCTTGCGCTGGCCGAACAGCAGGTACATCGGCAGGATGACGTAGGGCATCAGCACCAGCCCCATGACCCAGGCAATGGCCGTGGTGGGGGCGCGCTGTTCGCGGCGCGCGCGCGTGGTCAGCACATAGACCAGCAGCGCAAAGGTGACGACAAGAAAATGCTGGGACGGTGAGGGGAGCCAGTCGAACTTCGTATTCGGCATGTGGCAATGAGGCCCGAGGGTTCGTCCGCGCCGGTCAGCGTTGCAGGAAGGCGGGCACGCCGCGCCCCTGGGAGGCCAGGAACCGCATCATGGGGTCGACCGCCGCGCGCACCGCGGGCCGCTCGCCCACGCGGCCGCGCCAGGCCACGAGCCGCGGCGTCGCGTCGGTCATGCCGGCGCCCTTGCGGTCGGCGAACACGTGCGCCATGTAGAAGGCAATGTCGGCGAAGGAGTAGGAGCCCGCCAGGTATTCGCGCGTGGCCAGCAGGCCTTCCATTTCCTCGTAGTAGCGCGCGCAGGCGGCGCAGGCCGCCACGGCGGGTGCGCTCTGCATGTCGTGCTGCAGGCCGAAGAGCCGGATCACGTTGGGGAAGAACACTTCGTCCGACTTCTGCTCGAGCTGCCGCGCGCGGGCCCGTTCGGCAATGCCCTGGGGCCACAGCGCAGTCGTCGGGTATTGGTCTTCGAGGTACTCGAAGATCTGGGTCGAGTCGAACAGCTCGACATCGCCGTCGATCAGGATCGGCACCTGCTGCTTGACGGGATTGACGCGCAGCACCTCGGGGTGCTTGGGTTCGTAGGTGTCGTCCTTGGTGAACGGCACCATCACCAGTTCGAAATCGAGGCCTTTTTCGAGCGCGGCGATCTGCACCTTGGCGCCGAACATGCTGAGGGGGGCGGAATAGATCTGAGTCGTCATGCCCCCGACTTCACCATGAAAGGCGCCTCAGGTCGAGCCCCAGACCTCCTGCGCGGTTTCGATCACCAGGCGCAGCTTGGCGCGCTGCGCCTCCACCGCGATGTTGTTGCCGTGCACCGTGCTCGAGAAGCCGCACTGCGGCGACAGCGCGAGCTGCTCGAGCGGGGCGTACTTGGCGGCATCCTCGATGCGGCGCTTGAGTTCGTCCTTGTCTTCCATCTCGCCGAACTTGGTGGTCACGAGGCCCAGCACCACCGTCTTGCCCTTGGGCAGGTAGCGCAGCGGCTTGAAGTCGCCCGAGCGGGCGTCGTCGTATTCCATGAAGTAGGCGTCGAGGTCCATTTCCTTCAGCAGCGCCTCGGCCACCGGCTCGTAGTTGCCGGCCGCGGCGTGGGTGCTCTTGAAGTTGCCGCGGCACAGGTGCATGGCCAGCAGCATGCCCGGCGGCTTCTGCGCCACCACCTTGTTGATGAAGGCGGCATAGCGGTGCGGCAGTTCGTTCGGGTCGTCCCCGCGCTTGCGGGCGGCCTCGCGCATGTGCTCGTCGCACAGGTAGGCGAGGTTGGTGTCGTCCATCTGCACGTAGGTGCAGCCGGCGGCGGCCAGCGAGCGCAGCTCGTCGCCGTAGGCCTTGGCCACGTCGTCGTAGAACACCGGGTCGAGCTCGGGGTACGCCTCCTTGCTGATGCCGGCGCGGCCGCCGCGGAAGTGCAGCATGGTCGGCGAAGGGATCGTCACCTTGGGCGTGCGGCCGGCCGAGACCTGGCTCTTGAGGTACTGGAAGTCGGCGAGCTGGATGTCCTTGATGTGGCGCACCTTGTCGATCACGCGCATCGCGGGCGGCGCGAGTTCCTCGGTGCCGTCGGGCTTGCGGATCGTGACCGGAATGTCGGTCTTCACGCCGCCGAGCTGGTCGAGGAAGTCGATGTGGAAGTAGGTGCGGCGGAATTCGCCGTCGGTGATGCTCTTCAGACCGACGTCTTCCTGGAACCGGACGATCTCGGTGATGGCCCTGTCTTCGACCTCGCGCAGTTGCTCGGGCGTGATCTCGCCCTTGGCCTTTTGCTCGCGCGCTTCGAGCAGGTATCTGGGGCGCAGGAAACTGCCGACGTGGTCGTAGCGGGCGGGCAGGGCGGCGTGCTGGGACATGGTGATCTCCGTCATGGCTGAAAACGATGGGACATCGTATCGCCTCAGGAACCGGCATCAGTGTGTACAGCAGACCTGGTATTTACCCTTGTTTTGGCGCTTATCCCGCGAAAGCATCATGAATTCTGTATACATTGGGTATTCATGAAATCGCCCGCAACAGCATGAAGGCCGCAGCTGCGCCACCCGCCGAGCCCGTGGACGGCGGCGGCTCGCAGGCCGTGAAGGCGCAGCTGCGGCTGCGCGAAATGATCCTGGCCGGCGAACTGCCCGGCGGTGCACGCATTGCCGAGGTGGCCATCTCCGAGCAGCTCGGCGTGTCGCGCACGCCGGTGCGCAGCGCGCTCATGCGGCTCGAACAGGAAGGCCTGCTCGAGGCGCTGCCCAACGGCGGCTACGCGGTGCGCACTTTTTCCGAGCGCGACGTGGCCGATGCCATCGAGCTGCGCGGCACGCTCGAAGGCCTGGTGGCGCGGCTCGCGGCCGAGCGCGGCGCGGCGCCGGTGGTGCTGCGCGAGGCGCGCGCCTGCCTGGCACGCATCGACGAACTGCTGCGCGAGCCCGCGCTAGACGACGCGGCCTTCTCGCGCTACGTGACGCACAACGAGAAGTTCCATTCGCTGCTGTGCGAAATGGCGGCCAGTCCGGTGATTGCGCAGCAGCTCGAGCGCGTGGTCAACCTGCCGTTCGCGTCGCCCTCGGGCTTCGTCATCGTGCAGGCCAATTCGCCCGCCGCGCGCGACATGCTCGTGATCGCACAGGACCAGCATCTGCAGGTGCTCGATGCCATCGAAGCCGGCGAAGGCTCGCGCGCCGAGGCGCTGATGCGCGAGCACAGCCGCCTCGCACGGCGCAACCTGCGCGAGGCGCTGCATGGCACGCCCAGCGCCGAGCAGCGCCCGCTGCCCGGCGTGCAGTTGATCCGCCGGCGCGGCTGAGCGGCCCCTTCGATGAAAAGCGATCGCCAATGGATGCACGCGCGCAGCCCGTTGCGCTGCGCGATCATCGCGCAGTTCATTTGTTCATCGCGCAACAATGGCGCGCCCCGCCGATGGAGTAGGTGATTGCCTGCTCCGCCGGATGTTGCAAAGTGTTGAAAATAGCCCCCGATTCGCATTCCGCCCCTCCAAGGAAAACCTCATGCAAAGACGTCACCTCATCCAGACCGCAGGCCTCACGGCGCTTGCGCTTTCCATGTCGCTTGCCACTGCGCAGGACAGCAACAAGTTCAAGATCGGCCTGATCCTGCCGATGACGGGGCAGCAGGCGTCCACCGGCCGGCAGATCGAAGCGGCGGCCCGGCTGTACATGGCGCAGAACGGCGACACCGTCGCGGGCAAGAAGATCGAGCTGATCGTCAAGGACGACGTGGCCACGCCCGACGTCACCAAGCGCCTCGCGCAGGAACTGATCGTCAACGACAAGGTGAACGTGATCGCGGGCTTCGGCGTCACGCCGGCCGCACTGGCCGCCGCGCCGCTGGCCACGCAGTCGAAGACGCCGCAGGTGGTGATGGCTGCGGCCACTTCCAGCATCACTGAGGCCTCGCCCTACATCGTGCGTACGAGCTTCACGCTGCCGCAGGTGTCGGTGGCCATGGGCGACTGGGCGCCCAAGAACGGCGTGAAGACGGTGGTCACGCTGGTGGCCGACTACGGCCCGGGCAACGACGCCGAGAAGTTCTTCAGCGAGCGCTTCCAGCTCAACGGCGGCAAGGTGATCGAGAAGCTGCGCGTGCCGCTGCGCAACCCCGATTTCGCGCCGTTCCTGCAGAAGGTGCGCGACGCCAAGCCCGACGCGCTGTTCGTCTTCGTTCCCTCGGGTGCGGGTGCGGCCGTGATGAAGCAGTTCCTCGAGCGCGGCATGGACAAGGCCGGCATCCGCATGATCGCCACCGGCGACGTGACCGACGACGACCAGCTCAACGACATGGGCGAGGGCGCGCTGGGCGTGGTCACCTCGCACCACTACTCGGCCGCGCATCCGTCGGCCGCGAACAAGAAGTTCGTCGAGGCTTTCCAGAAGGCCAACCCGAAGATGCGCCCCAACTTCATGGCCGTGGGCGGCTATGACGGCATGCGCGTGATCTACGAAGCGCTCAAGGCCACCAAGGGGCAGGGCGGCGGCGACGCGCTGCTGGCCGCCATGAAGGGCCAGATCTTCGAGAGCCCGCGCGGCCCGGTGTACATCGACGCGCAGACGCGCGACATCGTGCAGGACGTGTACCTGCGCAAGGTCGAGAAGAAGGACGGCCAGCTCTACAACGTCGAGTTCGACGTGATCAAGGGCGTGAAGGATCCGGGCAAGGCAAAGTGACTGGGCGCATGAAGTGCTTTGTTCGGCGCGCTGTTGTTCAGGGCGCGCTCCCGCCGACGGGGTACGCGGCGAAGCGAATGTCCTCCGGCCTGCGGCCTCCCCCTTGATTTCGCTGCGCAAGGCACCCCATCGGCGGGATCGTTATGCAGAGCGGTTGTTGATCAGCGGTACACAAAGAGCGTGCCCAGTGCACAGGGCATCGGGTGCTCCCCGCAGCGAAATCAAGGAGGAGCCGAAGGCGGGGGACATGCGCGCAGGGGAGTACCCGGTGGCCTGGGCACGCGCCCTGAACAGAAGCATCCGAAACGAGAGCCACGCCATCACGCGGCAAGAAATTTGACATGTTGACCATTCTTTTCGACGGCATCGCCTACGGCATGCTGCTCTTCGTGCTCGCCGTGGGGCTGGCCGTGACGCTCGGGCTGATGAACTTCATCAACCTCGCGCACGGTGCCTTCGCCATGGCGGGCGGGTACCTCACGGTGTTTGCGATGCAGAAGCTGGGCGTGCCGTTCCTGGCCTGCCTGCCGCTCGCGTTCATCGTGGTGGCACTGGCCGGGGCGCTGCTCGAGCGCACGCTCTACCGGCCCATGTACGGCAAGCCGCATCTCGACCAGGTGCTGTTCTCCATCGGCCTGGCCTTCATGGCGGTGGCGGCCGTCGACTATTTCGTCGGCTCGTCGCAGCAGAACATCCAGTTGCCCGAATGGCTGCGCGGGCGCACCGAAGTCGGCGACGGCGCGCTGCTGCTCGGCATGGGGCACTACCGGCTCTTCATCATCGCCGTGTGCGCCGTGCTCACGGTGGTGCTGCAGCTCATCTTGTCGAAGACGCGCTTCGGCAGCCGGCTGCGCGCCGCGGTCGACGATCCGCGCGTGGCGGCGGGACTGGGCATCAACGTCAACATCGTGTTCCTGCTGACCTTCGCGGTCGGTTCGGGGCTGGCGGGGCTGGGCGGTGCATTGGGCGCGGAGATCCTCGGTCTCGATCCGACCTTTCCGCTCAAGTACATGATCTATTTCCTGATCGTGGTGTCGGTCGGCGGCACCTCGTCGATCACCGGGCCGCTCGCGGCCGCGCTGCTGCTCGGCATTGCCGACGTGGCGGGCAAGTACTTCATTCCGAAGATGGGTGCGTTCACCGTCTACCTGCTCATGATCCTGATCCTGATGTGGCGGCCGCAGGGCCTGTTCACGCGCAAGGGAGGGCGTTGAATGAGCGCGCCTTCTTCCACAACGACGACCTACGAATCGGCCCTGCTGCGCAAGGCGCGCTGGCGCCCGCTCGAGTTCGTGGCCTGGGCCGTGGCTTTCGCGCTGCCCTTCGTCGTGCCTTCGCATTCGCTGCTGGTCAACGAGATCGCCATCGTCGCGCTGTTCGCGATGTCGCTCGACCTGATCCTCGGCTACACCGGCATCGTCTCGCTCGGCCATGCCGCCTTCTTCGGCTTCGGCGCCTACGCCGCGGCGCTGTTCGCCAAGCTCGTGATGCCGGACCCGACCGTGGGGCTGGTGGTGGCCACCGTGCTGTCGGCCGTGCTCGGCCTCTTGGCGAGCGTGACGATCCTGCGCGGCAGCGACCTCACGCGGCTGATGGTCACGCTGGGCACCGCACTGCTCTTGCTCGAACTCGCCAACAAGCTCGACTGGCTCACCGGCGGCGCCGACGGCCTGCAGGGCGTGGTGATGGGGCCGGTGCTCGGCCTGTTCGAATTCGACCTGTACGGCCGCACGGCGGCCTGGTATTCGCTGGCCGTGATGCTGCTGCTGTTCCTCGCGATGCGGCGCATCGTGCATTCGCCCTTCGGCGCCACGCTGAAGGCGATCCGCGACAACCGGCTGCGCGCCATGGCCATCGGCATTCCGGTGGTGTCGCGGCTCGTGGTCATCTACACCGTGGCGGCCGGCATTGCCGGTGCTGCGGGCGCGCTGCTGGCGCAGACCACGGGCTTTGCCTCGCTCGACGTGCTGGCCTTCGACCGCTCGGCCGACGTGCTGCTGATGCTGGTGATCGGCGGCGTGGGCTGGCTCTATGGCGGCGTGGCGGGCGCCATCGTCTTCAAGCTGCTGCAGAACTGGCTCTCGGCCGTGACGCCGCAGTACTGGATGTTCTGGATCGGGCTGCTGCTGGTGCTGCTGGTGCTCGTGGGGCGCGACCGCGTGCTCAAGCCGTGGACGTGGCTGGGCGCCGGAAAGAAGAAAGAAGAGGAGGGTGCGGCATGACGGCCGAAACCGTGCTTTCGACACACGGGCTGGTGATGCGCTTCGGCGGCATCACGGCCACCAACAACGTCACCATGGAACTCAAGCGCGGCGCGCGCCATGCGCTGATCGGCCCCAACGGCGCCGGCAAGACCACGCTCATCAACCTGTTGACCGGCGTGCTCGTGCCCACCGAAGGCCGTATCTCGCTGCTCGGCGAAGACATCACCACGCTCGCGCCGCACAAGCGCGTGGCGCGCGGGCTGGTGCGCACCTTCCAGATCAACCAGCTGTTCGACTCGATGACGCCGCTCGAAACGCTGGCGCTGGTGGTGTCGCAGCACCAGGGCATCGCGTCGCAATGGTGGCGTCCGCTGGGGGCGAGCAAGGCCGTGACGGAACGCGCGGCGCAGCTGCTGGAGCAGTTCCACCTCGGCGACGTGGCGCAGCAGCAGACCAGGTTCATGGCCTATGGCAAGCGCCGCCTGCTGGAGATCGCGATTGCGCTGGCCTGCGAGCCGCGCGTGCTGCTGCTCGACGAGCCGGTGGCGGGCGTGCCCGCCGGCGAGCGCGAGGAGCTGCTGCAGACGGTGGCCGCATTGCCGGCCGATGTGTCGGTGCTCCTGATCGAGCACGACATGGACCTGGTGTTCAGTTTTGCCGACCGCATGACGGTGCTGGTCAACGGCACGCTGCTGACCGAGGGCGATCCCGAAACCATCGCCAACGATCCGAAGGTGAAAGAGGTCTATCTGGGCCACGGGGAGCATGCTCATGTCTGAGCTGCTGCGCATCGAGAACCTGAGCGCCGGCTACGGCGAGGCCGTGGTGCTGCACGACGTGGCGTTCACGCTCGGCGAAGGCCAGACACTGGCGCTCCTGGGCCGCAACGGCACGGGCAAGACCACGCTGATCAACACGCTGGCGGGCGCGACGCGGCAGCATGGCGGGACCATCTCGCTCGGCGGGCAAGCCTTGCACAAGCTCGCGCCGCACCAGCGCGCGGCGGCCGGCATCGGCTGGGTGCCGCAGGAGCGCAACATCTTCAAGTCGCTCACGGTGCACGAGAACCTCACGGCGGTGGAGCGGCCCGGAAAGTGGAACCCGCAGCGCGTCTACGAGATGTTCCCGCGCCTGGCCGAGCGCAAGACCAACCTGGGCACGCAGCTCTCCGGCGGCGAGCAGCAGATGCTGGCCGTGGGCCGCGCGCTGGTGCTGAACCCGAAGCTGCTGCTGCTCGACGAACCGCTCGAAGGGCTGGCGCCGATCATCGTGGAAGAGCTGCTGCGGGCGATCCGCCGCATCACGCAGGACGAGGGGCTGGCCGCGATCATCGTGGAGCAGCATCCGCAGGCGATCCTCGCGATCTCCGACCACGCGGTGGTGCTGGACCACGGCACCATCGTGCATGCCGACAGTGCTGCGGCATTGCGCAGCCAGCCGCAGGTGCTCGAACGGTTGCTGGGCGTGGCGCGCTGATGAACGCCCACCGAAGCGCACAGTGCCCGGCATAGCAACCGGCCCCTGACGACAAACCACCAGGAGACAGACAAATGGCGATCCCGAAAACCAAGTTTTGCGGGGGCGCCATGTTGGCGGCCGCCGCATTGCTCGCTGCTTGCGGCACCACCGGCCCGACGAACCTCGGCCTCGGCGCCAATCCGGTGGCGACCTGCGCGGCCCTCGTTGCGCCGGTCGCACCCACTGCGATCGGCCTGCCGAGCGGCGCGGCGACGATCGACTCGGCCACGCTCGTTCCCGCCACGGCGCTTGCCGTCGCCGAGCGCGGTCCCAGCCCCGCCGCGCGCATCACGCCGGCGATACCCGCGCACTGCAAGGTGCTCGGCCGCATCGCGCCGCTCGACGCCGCGGCTCCGCCGATCCTGTTCCGGGTCAACCTGCCGCTCGCATGGAACGGGCGCAGCGTGCAGTACGGCGGCGGCGGCTTCAACGGCACGCTGATCACCGGCCTTGCGCTGGTGCCGGCCGCGCGCTTCGACCAGCCGACGCCGCTGGCGCAGGGCTACGTCACTTACGGCACCGACTCCGGCCACCAGAACGTGGCGGGCCAGCCGCCGCAGGCCTTTGCGCTCAACGACGAGGCACTGGCCAACTTCGCCCATGCCTCGTACAAGAAGGTGCGCGACGTGGCCGTGGCGCTGATGCAGCGCGCCTACGGGCAGGCGCCGCAGAAGCTGTACTTCATGGGCAGCTCCGAAGGCGGACGCGAGGCGCTCACGATGGCGCAGCGCTATCCGCAGGACTTCGACGGCATCTTCAGCCGGGTGCCGGTCATCAACTGGACCGGGCTCCAGCACGCCGGCACGCGCAACGGCATCGTCACCTTCGGCGAAGGGTGGCTGCGGCCCGCGCAGGTGCAGCTGGTGCACAACGCCGTGCTCGCATCGTGCGACGCCGCGGATGGCGCGGCGGACCGGATCGTGTCGAACCCGGTGGCCTGCCTGCAGCGCTTCGATCCGGCGAGCCTGCGCTGCGCGGCGGGCACGAGCGGCGACAACTGCCTGAACGATGCGCAGGCGCAGGCGGTGCGCACGCTGCGTTCGCCGTGGCGCTCGCCCGTGCCGCTGGCCAACGGTGTCACCGAGTACCCGGGCTGGGGCATCGGCGGCGAGGCGACGCCGGCTTTCGCGTCGATGGGCGGATGGAATGCGTGGTGGACGGGCACCAGCGCGCCGGCCGTGCCGCCGCAGCCGAGCAACGGCATCGCGTGGTTCTACGGCAGCGGGGCGCTGCAGTATTTCTATGCGCGCAATCCGTCCATCGACGTGCGCAGCTACCGTGCGGAGGACTTCGCTGCGCGCATTGCCGCCGTCTCGCAGCTGATGGATTCGACGAATCCCGACCTGGGCGCCTTCCAGGCACGCGGCGGCAGGCTGCTGATGCTCGAGCACATGGCCGACTATGCACAGAGTCCGTTCGCGGGCATCCGCTACTACGAGTCGGTCGTCGCCCGCATGGGCCGCGACAACGTGGATCGCTTCATGCGCCTCTACACCGCGCCCGGCGTCGACCATGTGGGCAGCGGCGCCCCGGCCAACGTCGACATGCTCGGCGCGCTGGCCGACTGGGTCGAGCGCGGCCGTGCGCCGAGCGGGCTGCAGCTGGTCGAACAGGAAGTGCAGCCGCCGTTCAAGGTCGTGCGTGCGCGCCCGCTGTGCGAATGGCCGCTGTGGCCGCGCCACACGGGCGGCGATGCATTGCAGGCCGCCAGTTTCCAGTGCAGCAGGTAGCGCAAAGGAACTGAACGGCTCAGGCCGCGCAGCTGTCGGGTCCGCATGACATCGGACCGGCGCCAGCCGCCATCGTCGTCGTCGCGGGCGAGGGCACCACGAGCCTGGCGAGCTGCGCCTTCCATTCCTCGGCACGGCCGAGCCAGGGACCGATGTCGATGCGGCTCGCGGTGCCGTCGGCCTGCGCCAGCACAAAGGTCGGAAAGCCCTGGCCGCCTGCGCGTTGCAGCAACCGGCGGCTTGCGGCGATGTGCTCGGAGGTCGCTTCGCCGGCGAGGCGCGAGAAGGCCGATGCGAAGGCGTCTGCATCGCAACCGAGATCCGTCGCCAACGCCCCGAGCACATCCGCATCGGCGATGCGCCGGCCTTCGACATAGTGCGCGCGCTGCAGGCGATGGATCATGTCGAGGCCAGCGCCCTCTCGCAGCGCCTCGGCCGCGAGCACCGCAGTGGTCGGCGGCTCGGAGTCCATCACCGCACCGGTGTCGCGCAGCAGGCCGTCGAAATAGCCCTCGCCAAAGGGCTGGCCCGTGAGTTCGGCGATGCGGCGGTCGTGCGGCATCACGTAGTCGCGCCACTGCGGCGTGATCGCGCGCCGGTTGGTGCCGGTCATCATGCCGCCGCCGTGGAACTCGACCTTCAGGCCCGGCACGTTGCGCACTGCCTCGACCAGCGGCGCGGCCGCATAGCACCAGCCGCACATCGGATCGAAGACGTAGTGCAGCGTGGCGCCTGCTGCCGACGTGTTGTCGTTCACTGCGGCCATTTCATTTCACCCTTGATGACCTTGGCGCCCAGCTCGAGCGACGAGGCGTGTGCCAGCTTCGGATAGCGCTTCTGCATGGCGGCGATGAGCGCGGCCGAGTCCTTGGCCTTGGCCGACTCGGTCTCGAAGGCCTGCAGATAGCTGCGCGTGAACTTCACCGAGGCCACCGAGTAGGGTGCGCTGCCATCGGCGTTCGGCTCGAAGTGGCCGGGCACCACGGTCTTCGGGTGCAGCGCCTCGATGCGGCCGAGCGTCTTGATCCAGTCGCGGCGCGAGGCGGGCGTTTGCGTGTCGGCCACCCACACATGGATGTTGGCCGAGACCGGGATGCCGCCGACCACGGCCTTGAGCGAGGGAATCCATGCGAAGGTGCGCTCGGGCGTGGGGCCGTCGAGGCCGACGACCTGGATCTTGCGGCCCTCGAGCGTGATGCTGTCGCCGGCCAGCGGCTCGGGCACGACCAGCGCCTTGGGGGCGTTGTCCTTCAGGATCGGGCCCCAGTGCGCGAGCTTGCCGTCCTTGGAGGCCTGGATGGCGGCCACGGTCTGCGGCGTGGCGAGGATCTTCGCATCGGGGAACGCGGCCTGGATCACGTCGAGGCCGAAGTAGTAGTCGGGGTCGCTGTGGCTGATGTAGACCGTGGTCAGCTTCTTGCCGCTGGCCCTGATCTTCTGCACCAGTGCTTCGGCGTCGTTGCGCTGGAACTGCGCGTCGATCAGCACGGCATCGGTCTGGCCCATGACCAGTTCGGAAGACACCGGGAACATCGACTTGGCGCCGGGGTTGTACACGTCGAGCTTGAGCGGCTCGCCGGCCTGGGCCGTCAGGGCGCCGAGTGACAAGGCGGCGGAAAGGGCGGCAGCGGAGAGAAGGGTTCTGCGGAACATTCGGGTCTTTCGGTGGCGTGGCGTTGGCGGGATGGCAACGTGAACAGACCGGATGTTAGGTTCCACGAATAGAAACAAAAACCCTGGTTTTGCCAATGAATAGTTTCTATTTTTGGACAAATCAGCCGACGGAAACCCGATCCGCCGCGCACCGTTCGAGGTGCGCCACCAGCAGTTGCGCCGACGGCGAGAGCGTCGCTTCGTCGCGGAAGCAGATCGCGAAGCGCCGGCGTGCCCAGGCATCGGCGAGCGGCATCAGCCGAAGGCCGTAGGTGTCGGTAAAGGGCTGTGCCACTTCGGCCGGCACCACGCTGATCGCGAGCCCGGCCCGCACCACGCGCAGGGCGGCATCGAAGTTGGACACCAGCACGCGGTACACCAGCGGCTTGCCCGCCACCGCCGCCTCGCGCGCGAGCATCAGCTGCACGGCGCTCAGCGCGGGCATGCCGACGAATTCGTGGCCGAGCACGTCCTGGAAGCGCACCTCGCCGTGGCGTGCCACGGGGTGCGAGGGGTGCGCGACGATCGCCAGGTGGTCGGTGCGGTAGCTGCGCCGCTGCAGGCCTTCCAGGTCGGCGGCGTCCCAGCACAGGCCGATCGATGCGCTGCCCTCGCGGATGCCGCGCACGATCTCGGGGCTGACGCGCTCTTCCATGTCGACGCGGATGTTCCGGTGCGCGGGGTTCTGCAGGAAGTTCGCCACGTCCTCGGCCAGCGATTCGGCCAGCGCCGAGGCCGAGGCGAGGATGCGCACATGCCCCCGGGCGCCGCCCGCATACGCCGCCATGTCGCGCTCGATGCGAAGGGCGCTGCCCAGCATCGCGCGCGCGTGCTCGAGCAGCGTTTCGCCGGCGGGGGTGGGCACCACGCCGCGGCGCTTGCGCAGCAGCAGGGGCGTGCCGACGGCGTCCTCGAGCTGCGCCAGGCGCTTGCTGATGGCCGAGCCGACGATGCTGGCCTGCTCGCCGGCGCGCGCGATGCTGCGGGTCTCGCAGACGGAGACGAAGAGGCGGAGGGTGGTCAGGTCGAGGTCTCTCATGATGTTCCGTTATGGAAGCAAGTGACTTCCAAAATATACCTTCTGGACCAAATCGGAACTTCTAAGATCGGCGTCAACCCTCACGACGGAGACAAGTTTTGAATCACGCCTTCCTGCCGCCACGCGCGGTCGTTCGCGAAGTGGGGCTGCGCGACGGGCTCCAGAGCATCGCCCGGGTGCTGCCCACCGCATGCAAGCTCGAATGGATCCGCGATGCGCATGCCGCCGGACAGCGCGAGATCGAAGTCGGTTCCTTCGTGCCCGCGCACCTGCTGCCGCAACTGGCCGACACGGCCGAACTGCTGGCGTATGCGAAGGCGCTGCCCGGGCTCTTCGCCTCGGTGCTGGTGCCCAACCTGCGGGGTGCGGAACTCGCCATCGCGGGCGAGGCCGATCTCATGATGGTGCCGCTGTCGGCCAGCCATGCGCACAGCCTGGCCAACCTGCGCAAGACGCCCGACGAGGTGGTGGCCGAGGTCGCCCGCATCCGCGCCGCGCGCGACGCCGCGGGTTCGAAGACCTTGATCGATGGCGGCGTGGGCACGGCCTTCGGCTGCACGATCCAGGGCCATGTGGCGCCCGACGAGGTGCTGCGCCTGATGCAGGCGCTGCTCGACGCGGGCGCCGACCGCGTGAGCCTGGCGGACACCGTCGGCTATGCCGATCCCGCCATGGTCCGCAGCCTGTTCGAGCGCGCGCTGCGCATCGCGGGCGACCGCCTGTGGTGCGGCCATTTCCACGACACGCGCGGCCTCGGCCTCGCGAACGTGTATGCCGCGCTGGAGGTCGGCATCACGCGCTTCGACGCCTGCCTGGCCGGCATCGGCGGCTGCCCGCACGCGCCCGGCGCCAGCGGCAACGTCGACACCGAAGACCTCGTCTTCATGCTCGAAAGCATGGGCATTTCGACCGGCGTCGATCTGCCGAAGCTGCTCGAACTGCGCCAGCGCGTGGCCGGGTGGCTCGAAGGCGAAACGCTGCAGGGCACCGTCTGGCGCGCGGGCTTTCCGAAGACCTTCGTGGCGACTGCCGGAGTGGCCTTATGAGCGCGGCGGCCGAAGAAAAACGCCTGCCGCTCGCCGGCATCCGCGTGGTCGAGTTCACGCACATGGTCATGGGCCCGACCTGCGGCATGGTGCTGGCCGACCTGGGCGCCGAGGTCATCAAGGTCGAGCCGATCGGCGGCGACCGCACGCGGCACCTGCTGGGTGCCGGTGCCGGTTTCTTCCCGATGTTCAACCGCAACAAGAAGAGCATCGCCCTGGACCTGCGCCATCCCCAGGGGCTCGAAGCGGCGCTGCGCCTGTGCGCCACCGCCGACGTGGTGGCGCAGAACTTCAGGCCCGGCACCATGGACAAGTACGGCCTCGGCTACGCCGCGCTCGGCAAGCTCAATCCGCGGCTGGTGTACGTCAACCACACGGGCTTCCTGCCCGGCCCCTACGAGCACCGCACCGCCCTCGACGAGGTGGTGCAGATGATGGGCGGCCTGGCCCACATGACGGGCCGTCCCGGCGACCCGCTGCGCGCGGGCACCAGCGTGAACGACATCATGGGCGGCATGTTCGGCGCCATCGGCGCGATGGCCGCGCTGATGCAGCGCGCGCAGACCGGCAAGGGCCAGGAAGTGCAGTCGGCACTGTTCGAGAACAACGTGTTCCTGGTCGGCCAGCACATGCTGCAATACGCGATCACCGGCCAGGCTGCGGCGCCGATGCCCGAGCGCATCTCGGCCTGGGCGCTGTACGACGTGTTCACCGTGAAGGATGGCGAGCAGATCTTCTTGGCCGCGGTGAGCGACGCGCAATGGACGGTGTTCTGCGACGCGCTGGGCTTCGACGACCTGAAGGCCGACCCGGCCCTGCGCACCAACAACGACAGGGTCCGCCTGCGGCCCACGCTGCTGGCGGACCTGCGCCGGCGCCTGGCCGACCGCCCGGCTGCGGAACTGTCGGCGATCTTCGAGGCGCGTGGCCTGCCTTTCGCGCCCATCGTGCGGCCCGAAGACCTCTACGAGGATCCGCACCTGAAGGCGACCGGCGGCCTCGCCGACATCCGCCTGCCCGACGGCGAGCGCGCCGGCCAGACCGCGCAGACGACCCTGTTCCCGATCACGCTCGACGGCCGGCGCCTGGGCGTGCGCCTCGATCCGCCGACACTCGGCGAGCACACGCGCGAGCTGCTGGCCGAGCTCGGCTACGCCGACGCGCAGATGGCGGCGATGCAGGCCGAATCGGCCGTCGCCTGAGCACCTTTTTAGAACCACAAAGAGAGACAAGCCATGCACACGATCCTTCCTCCGATGACCCGTCGCGCCGTCCTGGGCTTCGGCGCCTGCGCCGCCGCAGCGGCGGCATGCCCCGCACTCGCGCAGGGCTCCGACAAGCCCATCCGCTTCATCCTGCCGATCAGCGCCGGCTCCGGCGTGGATGCCATCGTGCGCGCGGCCTCGGTCGCGCTCGGCAAGGCCTTCGGCCAGCCGGTGGTGATCGAGAACCTGCCCGGCGCGGGCGGCATCACCGGCACCTCGGTGCTCGTCAAGGCCGCGCCCGACGGGCTCACGCTCGGCATGGTGTCGAACAACCACGTCATCAACCCGGCCGTGTACAAGAAGATGCCCTTCGACGCCATCGGCGACGTGACGCCGATCAGCGTGGTGGGCGCGACGCCGCTGGTGCTGGTGGTCAATCCCAAGCTGCCCGCCAAGAACGTGAAGGAACTGGTGGCGCTGCTGCGCGCCAAGCCCGAGGGCTACAACTACGCCTCGTCGGGCAACGGCACCATCATCCACCTGGCCGGCGAAATGTTCATGGACGAGGCCGGCGTGAAGGCGCGCCACATTCCCTACAAGGGCACCGGCCCGATGGTCACCGACATGATCGCGGGCCAGGTCGAGATGGGCGTGGTGGCGCTGCCCGCGGTGCAGCCGCACCTCAGGAGCGGCGCGCTGCGCGCCATCGGCCTGTGCGGACCGGCGCGTTCGCCGGCCGCGCCCGACATTCCGACCATCGCGGAGCAGGGCCTGCCGAACTACGCCGTGGAAGGCGGCTGGTTTGCGGTGATCGGACCGCCGAAGATGCAGGCCGCCGACGTCCAGCGCGTGCACGACGCCGTGGCCGCGGCCTTCACGAGCGCCGAGGTCCGCGAGGCCATGGACAAGCAGGGCAACATCATCAAGCCCACCTCGCCCGAGCAGGCCCTGAGCTACTTCCGCAGCGAGGCGGCGCGCTATGCGGCGCTGGTGAAGAAGGCGAACGTCGTGCTGGAGTGAAGCGCGGAATTCAGGCCGCGCTCGTCAACTTGAGGCCGAGGATGCCCGCGACGATCAGGCCGACGCAGACCAGCCGCGCCGCGTTGGCGGGCTCGTGGAACAGCACGATGCCCAGGATCACCGTGCCCACGGCGCCGATGCCGGTCCACACCGCGTAGGCCGTGCCCACGGGCAGCGAGCGCATCGCCCAGCCCAGCAGCACCACGCTGAGCACCATCGAGATCGCCGTGCCGACGGAAGGCCAGAACCTGGTAAATCCTTCGGTGTACTTCAGTCCGATGGCCCAGCCCATTTCGAGCAGGCCCGCCACCAGCAAAACGATCCACGCCATGCGCGCTCCTTGAAAAGTTTCAGTTCTCCGGCCGCACGGCACGGTAGAGAGCGCGCACGAAATCCGACTGCGTGATCATGCCGGTGAGCCGCTTTTCATGGTCGATGATGGGGATATGGTGGTGGCCGCCCTCGGAGAACAGCGGCACCAGGTCGACCACGGGGCGGTCCGCGCTGGCCACGCGCACCTGGCGCGTCATGATCTGGCCCACCACCTCCGGCTTGTTCGACACCACGGTGCGCGTGGCGCGGATCAGGTCGCGCAGCCGGCCGGCAATGCCTTCGTGGTGCTCCAGGTCGAGTTGGCGGAAGAAGTCGGCCTGCGTCACGATGCCGACCACGCGGCGCGTGCGGTCGGTGACGGGCAGCGCCTTGATGCGGCGCTGGTTCATCAGCATCCAGGCTTCCTGCAGAGGCGTGCCGAACTCCACCGACACGGGGTCGCGCGACATGATGTCGGCGCAGTGCAAGGTGCCGAGCCGGCGCTTGTACGACTCGAGTTCGGTCTGCTGGATCAGCGACTCGAGGTCGTCGCGGCTGATGTCGAGCACCTGGTTGTAGCGCGCCAGCACCGCATCGATGTCGGCCTGGCTGAACCGGGCGTCCGCCGAGGGCGGGCGCACCACCTGCACATGCGGATAGCGCCTGCCCGTGAGCGTGTTGTAGGCCACGCCCACCAGCACCAGCAGCAGCGAGTTGACGAGGGTGGGGAACAGGGCCGCCGAGAAATCCGTGGTGTGTGTCAGCACCGCCAGCAGCGCCGCGGCGCCGCCCGGCGGATGCAGGCTGCGCGTGGCGAACATCAGCCCGATGGCGGCGCCCACAGCCAATGCCGCGGCCCAGGCCGGATCAGGTATCCAGCGGACGCAGGCGATGCCCACCAGCGTGGAGAGCGTGTTGCCGACGATGACCGACCAGGGCTGCGCCAGCGGGCTCGCGGGCACGGCAAACACCAGCACCGCGCTCGCGCCCATCGGTGCGATCAGCCAGACGCTGATGCCTGCCGCCTGCGCCATCCAGCGACACAGCAGCGCGGTGATCACGATGCCGATGGCCGCGCCGGCCACGGCGCGCATGCGCTCGCGCGCATCGACGGTGTTGCGGCCTGGCAGCCAGGCGCGCGCATGCGTCAGCAATGCGGAAAACTGTGCCATCGCGTCAGACCTCCGCAGCCACCCGGCGGCCGATCTCGGGCCAGCGCCCGTGCAGCCAGACCCAGGCGACCAGGCCGATGCCCAGCATCAGCATCGAGGTGAGCGCCAGCGCCAGCGTGGAATGCATGACCAGCGGCGCCACCACGCCGGCGACGATGCCGTTGGCGGTGGAGCCGATCACGGCCTGCAGCGACGAGGCCATGCCGCGCCGCTCCGGATGGAGGTCGAGCACCAGCAAGGTGACGACCGGCACCATCAGCGCCCAGCCGAACGCGAACACCGCCAGCGGCCACAAGGCCCAGGCCGCGTGCGCGGTGAACAGCGCGTTGGCCACGACGTTGACCAGCGAGGTCACCAGCATGATCAGGAAACCGTCGCGGATCTGCCGCTTGGGCACCACCTTGCCCGCCATGCGGCCGCTGGCCCACGCGCCCGACATGATGCCGCCGATGGTCAGCAGGAAGAACCAGAAGAACTGCGTCGGCGCCAGTGCGAGGTGGTCGCCGAGAAAGGCAGGCGCGGCCAGCACGTAGAGGAACATGCCGTTGAACGGAACGCCGCTTGCGAACGCGAGCAGCAGAAAGCGCGGGTCCGAGCACAGGTCCCAGTAGCCGCGCATCAGGTGGCGCACCTGGAACGGCTGGCGCTGGCTCTGGTGCAGGGTTTCGGGCAGCAGCTTGTAGTTGGCCGCGAACAGGATCACGCCGACCGCCACCAGGAACCAGAAGATGGCATGCCAGCCGGCATGCACGAAGAGAAAGCCGCCGACGATCGGCGCGATGGCCGGTGCCACGCCGAAGTAGATGGTCACCTGGCTCATCACGCGCTGCGCGTCGGCGGGCGGGAACATGTCGCGGATCACGGCGCGCGACACCACGATGCCCGCGCCGGTCGAAAGCCCCTGCAGTCCGCGGAACAGCACCAGTTGCGCGATGTTCTGCGACAGCGCGCAGCCCAGCGAGGCGAGCGTGAACACCGCGAGGCCCCACAGCACCACCGGCCGGCGGCCGAAGCTGTCCGACAGCGCGCCATGGAACAGGTTCATGAACGCAAAGCCGAACAGGTAGGCCGAAAGCGTCTGCTGCATCTCGGCGGGCGTGGCGCCGATGGAGCGCGCAATGCCCGAGAAGGCCGGAATGTAGGTATCGATGGAGAAGGGGCCCAGCATGCCCAGCACCGCGAGCAGCACGGCCAGTGCCCAGCGCGGGGCCTGCCAGAGTTTGTCTGCATCGGGATTCATGGCGATGGCTCCATTCTTCTTGTTTGCGTTGCACAAAAGAGAGCGCCCGCCGCCCGTATGACGGGGCGCTGCGGGCGCTTGTGGCTTCAGGGAACCCGGATTACAGAGTATCGATGAAGCTGCGCAGTTTGTCCGAACGCGACGGATGCTTGAGCTTGCGCAGTGCCTTCGCCTCGATCTGGCGGATGCGCTCGCGCGTCACGTCGAACTGCTTGCCGACTTCTTCCAGCGTGTGGTCCGTCGACATCTCGATGCCGAAGCGCATGCGCAGCACCTTGGCTTCGCGCGGCGTGAGCGAGTCGAGGATGTCCTTGACCACGTCGCGCAGGCCGGCCTGCATCGCGGCCTCGATGGGCGCGGTGTTGCTGCTGTCCTCGATGAAGTCGCCCAGGTGCGAATCGTCGTCGTCGCCGATGGGGGTTTCCATCGAGATCGGCTCCTTCGCGATCTTCATGATCTTGCGGATCTTGTCTTCCGGGATCTCCATCTTCGCGGCCAGGATGCCGGCATCGGGCTCGAAGCCGAACTCCTGCAGATGCTGGCGCGAGATGCGGTTCATCTTGTTGATCGTCTCGATCATGTGCACCGGGATGCGGATGGTGCGCGCCTGGTCGGCGATCGAGCGCGTGATGGCCTGGCGGATCCACCACGTGGCGTAGGTCGAGAACTTGTAGCCGCGACGGTATTCGAACTTGTCGACCGCCTTCATCAGGCCGATGTTGCCTTCCTGGATCAGGTCCAGGAACTGCAGGCCGCGGTTGGTGTACTTCTTGGCGATGGAAATCACGAGGCGCAGGTTGGCCTCGATCATTTCCTTCTTGGCATCGCGCGAGGACGATTCGCCCTCGTTCATGCGCTTGTTGATGTCCTTGAGCTGGGTCAGCGGCACCACCACGCGCGACTGGATGTCGGCGAGCTTCTGCTGCAGTTCCTGCACCGGCGGAATGTTGCGCGCCAGCACGGCGCTCCAGGGCTTGCCGGCGGCAGCCTGCTTCTCGACCCACTTCTGGTTCAGCAGGTTCGACGCCACGCGATTGCCGTTCTTGTCGTAGCCCGAGAAGTCGCGGATGAACTCGTCCTGCGGGAAGCCGCACTTGTCCACGATGATGCGGCGCAGTTCGCGCTCTTTCTTGCGCACGTCGTCGACCTGGGTGCGAACCAGGTCGCACAGCTTCTCGATGGTCTTGGCCGTGAAGCGGATGGTCATGAGCTCGTCCGACAGGGCCTGCTGGGCCTTCTCGTACGCCGGCGTGCCGTAGCCTTCCTTGTCGTAGATCTTGTGGACCTTCTCGAACATCGAGGCAATGCGGTCGAAGCGCTCGAGCGCATCGCGCTTGAGTTCCTCGAGCTTCTTGGTGAGGGCCTTGGAGCCGCCCTTGCCGTCGTCGTCGTCTTCCTCGTCGAATTCGTCGAAGTCTTCCTCGGCCACGTAGTCGTCGGCCTCGTTGGGGTTCGAGAAGCCGTCCACCACGGTGGAGATGACGACCTTGCCTTCACGGATGTCGGCCGCCAGGCGCAGGATTTCGGCGATGGTGGCGGGGGACGCCGAGATGGCTTCCATCATGGCCATCAGGCCGCCTTCGATGCGCTTGGCGATTTCGATTTCGCCTTCGCGCGTGAGCAGCTCGACCGTACCCATTTCGCGCATGTACATGCGCACCGGGTCGGTCGTGCGGCCGAATTCGCTGTCCACCGTGGACAGGGCCGCTTCGGCTTCTTCCTCGGCCTCTTCCACCGTGGTGGCGGTGGGGGCGGTGTTGTTCAGCAGCAGGGTCTCGGCATCGGGCGTTTGCTCGTACACCGCCACGCCCATGTCGTTGAGCATGGTGACCACGACTTCCATGGTCTCGGCGTCGACCAGCTTGTCGGGCAGGTGGTCGGAGATTTCGCCGTGCGTGAGGTAGCCGCGGGTCTTGCCGAGCGTGATCAGCGTCTTCAGGCGCGAGCGGCGCTTGGCCAGGTCTTCCTCGGACAGCACGGTCTCGTCGAGGCCGAACTCCTTCATCAAGGCGCGTTCCTTCGCCTTGCTGATCTTCATGCGCAGCGGCTTGACCTTTTCCTCGGTGGTCGTGGCAACCGCCGGTTCGTCGCCGGCCAGGTCTTCCTCGATGTCCGACAGGTCGATGTCGCTCTCGGACGCTTCGTTGCCGGCCTTGGGCTTGCGGCCGCGCTTGGCGCCGGTGGCGGGCGCGGCAGCGCCGGCGGCCTTGGGCGGGCGGCCTACTTTCTTGGCGGCAGGGGCGGCGGCAACTGCCTTGGCGGCAGCTTTTTTCGGATCGTCGATGGAGGTCGATTTCGTGGGCACGGTTTTCACTTTCGTTGCGGCTGCCGATTTGGACGCGGCGGCACCCGACTTAGTTGCCGGCATAACGCCAGCTTTCAACGGTTTCTCTGCAACAGACTTAGCGGCGACGCTTTTGGCGAGTGAAGGAGCAGGCTTCTTTGAACTGGGCATACGACCTCGTTACAGCAAGATGGACCAAGCGAAATCACAGGCGCACCGCCACACGGGCAGCGCCGCCACACCCGTCACAGGCACGGGCAAGACACAAAGTCCGCGCACAGGCACGGACAGAAACAATTGGGAAAGAGGAAGAAATTCCTCGTCAGGCAAGATGTCGGGCGAACATTTGGTGTGCAGTCCTTGCGGTTATTGACCCTTTCCGCGGGATTTTTTCCGTTGGAGTGCGTTGCGCTAGGGGTCGGCCCGGAGGTGCTGCTGTCGCTCTTGCCTAATTTCGCCAGTTGCGAAGCCTTACATTATAGCCTATTGCGCAAATTTCAAGCAGTTTCTGCACCACGCGGGTTCAATCGGTTGCGCAATTCGAGCCGCCTGGCCTCCAGCGCCTTGTAGCGTTCAAGCGCCTTCGGGTCCTTTCCGACGGCGGCAATGGCCTCGCTTTGCTGGGCCTTCAGGCGGTCGTCGAGCATGAAATCGAGCACGCTCGCGAGCTCCTTGGCGGCATCGGCCAGGTGCTGTTCTTCCTCGCCTTCGGGGACCGGGGCGCTTTCGGAAACGCTCATGAGGCGCTCCGCCAGCGCCTCGAAATCGAGGCCCCGCATGCCTTCGCGGAGCGCCGCCCACGGCTGCACGCCGTGCTCGTGCAGCTGGCTGTCGAGCCAGGTGAAAAGCGCCCCGTGCGGGCCCGGCAGATCGCACAGCATGAGGTGGAGCTCGTGCGACAGCGCGTCCCACTGCGCCATGTTCGACAGCAGCAGCCGCGCAGCGACGTCCGGCCGGCTTGGCGGCTTGCCCCGGCCGCGCAGCGGCTCGATCGGCGCCTCGAATTTGCCGCCCCAGCGCTTGCCCTTGGTGAATTTGCGCGGCTTGCTATCGCTTTCATAGCGCGGCGGCTCGTACTCGGCCGGCGGCGGCATGTCCGGGTATTCGCTCTCGTGGCCCGGCTCGGCATGCCGCTGTCCTGGCGCCGCAGCCGCCTTGCGCGGGCCCGGGGTGGAGGCCCAGAGTTCCGAAAGCGCCGCGGCGTCGAGCTGCACCAGCGCGGCGATCTCGCTCAGCAGCTGGCGCTTGAGCGCGCCGTCGGGCATGGCGCTCCAGAGCGGACGCACGTTGCTCGTCATGTGCGCACGGCCTTCCGCGGTGGTCAGGTCGCAGCCCTCGCGCGCGGCCTCGAGCATGAAGCGCGACAGCGGCGTGGCTTCCTGGATGAAGCGCGCAAACGCATCGGCGCCGAATTCGCGGATGAAGCTGTCGGGGTCGTGCTCGGCCGGCAGGAACAGGAACTTGATGCTGCGCACGTCGGTGGCATAGGGCAGGGCACCATCGAGCGCCTTGCGCGCGGCGCGGCGGCCGGCCGCATCGCCGTCGAAGCTGAACACCACCGATTCGGTGAACCGGAAGAGTTTTTGCACATGCTCCGTGGTGCAGGCCGTGCCGAGCGTGGCCACGGCATTCGGGAAGCCGAGCTGGGCCAGGGCGACCACGTCCATGTAGCCCTCGGTCACCAGGGCATAGCCGCGTTCGCGGAAGGCGGCGCGGGCCTCGTACAGGCCGTAGAGTTCGCGTCCCTTGCTGAACACGGGCGTTTCGGGCGAGTTCAGGTACTTGGGCTTTTCGTCGCCGAGCACCCGGCCGCCGAAGCCGATGCATTCGCCCTTCACGTTGCGGATGGGGAACATCACGCGGTCGCGGAAGCGGTCGTAGCGCTTGGCGTCTTCGGCGCCGTCTTCCGTGTTGACGATCACCAGGCCGCTTTCGGCCAGCAGGGGGTCGTCGTAGTCGGGAAACACGCTGGCCAGCGCGCGCCAGCCGGCGGGCGCGTAGCCGATGCCGAACTGCCTGGCCACTTCGCCCGAGACGCCGCGGCCCTTCAAATATTCGATGGCGCCCGGCGCCTGCCGCAGGGCCTTGCGGTAGGCCTCGCCGGCTTTTTCGAGCACGTCGGTCAGCGTGGCCTGCTTCTGGCGCTGGTTGGCGGCGCGGGCGCGTTCGGCGGGGGAGGCATCGTCCTCGGGCACCTGCAGGCCGTATTGGCCGGCGAGGTCGTGCACCGCCTCGACAAAACCCATGCCCGCGTGCTCCATGAGAAAGCCGATGGCGTTGCCGTGGACCCCGCAGCCGAAGCAGTGATAGAACTGCTTGGTGGGGCTGACCGAGAAGGAGGGCGATTTCTCGCCATGGAACGGGCACAGGCCCATGAAGTTGGCGCCGGCCTTCTTGAGCTGCACATAGCGCCCGACGATTTCCACCACGTCGGCGCGCGCGATGAGTTCCTGGATGAAAGAAGCGGGGATGGTCATGTAGGCGAAGAGCGGCAAATCATACGCAAGCGTTCGAACGCCCGTGCTCGGACGCCATACTGGCCGCAATTGGAATCCATGGATGACGACGCCCAACCCATTGCACCATGCCGCGCCGCTGTTGCGCCATCCCCTCCGATTCGTCTGGGATGCGCTCAAGGCTTTCCGCGCCAACCAGGGGCTGCTGCTCGCGGGAGCCGTGGCCTATTACGCCCTGCTTTCCATCGTGCCGCTCTTGATCGTGAGCGTGATCGCGCTGTCTCACCTGATCGAGCAGGCCGAACTGCTGCGCACCATCGGCCGGTATCTCGAATGGCTGCTGCCGGGGCAGTCGAAGGCCATCGTGACGGAGCTGTCGAATTTTCTCGACCATCGCGACGTGATGGGCCCGGTGCTGCTCGTGACCATGATTTTCTTCAGCTCGCTGGCCTTCAGCGTGCTCGAGAGCGCCATGGCGGTGATTTTCCATCACCGCAAGGTGGACCACCGGCGCCATTTCCTGGTCTCCGCGGTCATGCCCTATCTCTACATCCTGTGCCTGTGTGTGGGGCTGCTGCTGGTCACCCTGGTGTCGGGCGCGCTGCAGCTGGTCGGGCAGGAAAGCGTCGACCTGCTGGGTCGCAGCTGGTCGCTGTCGGGTATTTCGGGCCTGCTGCTCTACCTGCTGGGGCTGGGCGGCGAGATCTTCATGCTGACCTCGCTCTACCTGGTGATGCCGGCCGGCCGGATGTCGCTGCGCCACGCGCTGCTCGGCGGCGTGACGGCCGCGCTGCTGTGGGAGGCCACGCGGCGCGTGCTGATCTGGTACTTCTCGACGCTGTCGCAGGTCAACGTGGTCTACGGCTCGCTCACCACGGCGATCGTGGTGCTGCTGAGCCTGGAGATCGCCGCCACGCTCGTGCTGCTGGGCGCCCAGGTGATCGCCCAGTACGAGCGGCTGGACCGCACCGGCAGCACGGCGGTGCCGCCGATCACCGGGGCGGAAGTCGAATCGCTCCGTCGAGACGAATCACCTCCCCGTTGAGCATGTCGTTCTCGATGATGTGCTTCGCGAGCTTGGCGTAGTCCTCGGGCGTGCCCAGGCGGGAGGGGAAGGGCACGCTGGCGGCCAGTGCGTCCTGCACCTCCTGCGGCATGCCGAAGAGCATGGGCGTGCCGAAGATGCCGGGGGCGATGGTCATGTTGCGGATGCCGTTGCGCGCCAGGTCGCGTGCGATGGGCAAGGTCATGCCGACCACGCCGCCCTTGGAGGCGCTGTAGGCGGCCTGGCCGATCTGGCCGTCGTAGGCCGCGACGGATGCGGTCGAAATCAGCACGCCGCGCTCGCCCGTGGCTTCGGGCTCGTTCCTGCTCATGGCATCGGCCGCGAGGCGGATCATGTTGAAGCTGCCGATCAGGTTGACCGTGACGGTCTTGCTGAACACCGCCAGCGCGTGCGGGCCGTTCTTGCCCACGGTCTTCTCGGCCGGCGCGATGCCGGCGCAGTTGACTAGGCCCACCAGCTTGCCGAGCTTTTGCGCCGCGGCAACCGCTGCCTGGCCGTCGGCCTCCTGGCTCACGTCGCATTTGACGAACACGCCGTCGATGTCCTTGGCGACGGCTTCACCCTTGTCGGCCTGCATGTCGGCGATCACCACCTTGCCGCCGTTCGCAGCCAGCATGCGCGCCGCGCCTTCGCCGAGGCCCGAGGCGCCACCGGTCACGATAAAAACCTTGCCGTCGATCTGCATTACAAGTCTCCTGAAATAAGACCCGCATTATCCAAGCCAGAAACACCGAGGAACCGGCTCTGCCGGGCCTCTGGTGTTGCCCCCGGTAGGGGGAGGGAGAAGCGACGCGAAGTGCGCGCAGCCTGGGGGCGAGCAAAAGTGCTCGAAAAAAAAGGCCTCATCCGAAGATGAGGCCCTGAATTGGATCCGTGAGGACCCAAGGAGACAACTGGTAGTGGTCGGCGGCTTAGCGCTTGCGCGAGGTGGTCGCGGTCTTCGCGGCGGCGACGGCTTGCGTCGACACGGCGTTGAAGTTGGCTTCGGCAACGTCCGACGCCTGCTTGACGGCCTTCTGGACCGATTCGAAAGCGTTGTTGGCGGCAGCCACGGCGCTCTTCAGCACGGCAACGGCGGTTTCCGAGCCGGCGGGTGCATTCTTGGAAGCGCTGTCGACCAGGCCGACAAAGGTTTGCTGGGCTTCAGCAGCCTTGGCTTCGAAAGCCTTGGTGAACTCGGCGCCGGTGCCCTGGGCGATGTCATAGAGGTGACGGCTGTAGGCAGCGGTCTTTTCGGCCAGGGGCTGGAACAGGCTGGCTTGCAGCGTCAGCAGTTCCTGTGCGTCCTTGACGTTCAGGGCGGCTTGGGCGGTGCTCTGTGCTTCGGTCAGGGCCGCCTTGGAAGCGGTCACGTTGAGTTCGACGAGCTTCTCGACGCCTTCGAAGGCCTTGGTGGTCAGGCCGAACAGGGTTTCGAGGTTTGCTTTTTGGGCGGCGAGGATTTGGTCAGCGGTCAGGGCCATTTGGGAATCTCCGGTAAGGATGAAGGGTGGTCGGTTCACGTTGCGCTGCCTCGTCGTCCATGTTTTATGTTGCGGCGCAGCATGGTCTCAAGTATAGGCAGCACAGCTTTGCGATCAAGGGGGTTTTGCTGCTTTGCAGCAATTTAGAACACACTTTCTAAATTCGCATCGGCATCCAGAATACGGGCCATGCGCGCGTTCTATTCCGGCCAGTTCGTACTGCCCTTGCCCCCGGGCCACCGCTTCCCCATGTCCCGCTATGCCTTGCTGCGCGACCGCCTGCTCGAGCACCTGCCGGCGGTGGACATGGACCAGGCTCCGCGCGCCACCGATGGCGAACTGGCGCTGGCCCACACCCCACAGTGGATCGCCGCCATCAGCGACGGCAGCGTGAGCCCGCAGGCCATGCGGGAGATCGGCTTCCCCTGGAGCGAGGCCATGGTCGAGCGCTCGCGCCGTTCCACCGGGGCGACCATTGCGGCCTGCCGCGCGGCGTTCGCCGGCGGCGTGGCGGCCAACATGGCGGGAGGCACGCACCACGCCTATGCCGACAAGGGCGGCGGATTCTGCGTTTTCAACGACGCCGCGGTGGCCGCGCGGCTGATGCAGGCGGAGCATGGCCGCGGCGGCCGGCAGCTCAAGGTCGCGGTGATCGACGTCGACGTGCACCAGGGCAACGGCACGGCCAGCATCTTCCGCAGCGACCCGAGCGTCTTCACGCTGTCGCTGCACGGGCAGAAGAACTTTCCGTTCCGCAAGGAGGCGAGCGACCTCGACGTCGAGCTGCCCGACGGCTGCGGCGATGCCGACTACCTCACCGCGCTCGAGCACGCGCTCGACGAACTGGACCGGCGTTTCTCGCCGGGCCTGGTGATCTACCTTGCGGGCGCCGACCCCTTCGAGCGCGACCGGCTCGGCCGGCTCAAGCTGACCTTCGACGGCCTGGAGGCGCGCGACCGGCGGGTGTTCGACTGGGCCTGGCAGCGCCGCGTTCCGCTGGCTTTCGCGATGGCCGGAGGCTACGCCAGCGACATTGCCGAGACGGTGCAGGTGCAGCTGGGCACCTTCAAGGTGGCCTTCGACTACTGGCGCCGATGGCAGAATGCCGCGCGATGAGTTCCGCCCACAAGCCCACGCCGCATTCCCGAAGCAGCTATCGCGCGTTTCGCAGCATCCCCACGCGCTGGATGGACAACGACATGTACGGCCATGTCAACAACGTCGTCTACTACAGCTGGTTCGACACGGCGGTGAATGCGCTGCTGATCGAGCGCGGCGCGCTCGACATCCACCAGGGGCAGACCATCGGCTTCGTGGTCGAGACGCAATGCAACTATTTCGCCCCGATCGCCTTTCCCCAGACGGTGGAGGCCGGCATCCGGGTGGCCCAGGCCGGGCGGTCGAGCGTGCGCTACGAGATTGCACTCTTTGCGCAGGGCGCGGAAACCGCGGCCGCCCAGGGCCACTTCGTGCACGTGTATGTGGACCGGGCCACGCAACGGCCGGTGCCATTGCCCGAGGCGCTGCAGCGCGTGGTCGACTCGCTGAAAGCCTGAGCCAGAAAAAACGGCGCCCGAAGGCGCCGTTTTGTCTTTTGCCGTGCGGCCCCGTGAGCCGCGTCGGTCCTACATGGCCTTCTTCATGGCCTTGATGTCGGCCTTGCCCTGGGCTTCGTCGGCCTTGGCCTGCTTCACGCAGGCGGCCTTGGCGTCACCGGTCTGGTCGTCGCACTTTTCCTTGGCGACTTCGTACGTCGCCTTGACCTTCTCTTCGGCCACCTTGCGGGCATGGGCGTCGCTCGGCTTGTACTGCTGCTCGAGTTCGGCCTTCGCCACGTCTTCCTTGCCCTTGGCTTCCTTCTGGCAGACGTCCTTCGCGTTGTCCTTCATCGAATCGCACTGGGCCTTGGCGACCTTGTAGTCGGCTTCGATCTTTTCCTTCTCGACCTTGTACTCGTCCTTGGTCATTGCGCCGGCCTGGGTGGCCATGAAGCAGGTGGAGGCAAGAGCGAGCATGAGCAGATGTTTTTTCATTGTTTTCTTTCTTTGCGGTTCAGAGAAATCGGGGGGCTCAGTATTTTTCGTACCAGAGGGCGTCCGGCGTGCGGCCGTCGCGCGATTCCCATTCCTTGACCTGCTTTTCGGCCTCGTCGCGGCTGATGCCGTGGCGCTCCTGGATGCGGCCCAGCAGCTGGTCGCGCTTGCCTGCAATGACGTCGAAGTCATCGTCGGTCAACTTGCCCCATTGCTCCTTGACCTTGCCCTTGAGCTGTTTCCAGTTGCCTTCGATGGTGTCCTTGTTCATGCGAATCTCCTTGAAAAAATGATTCGGCGGGCTCGTTGGCTGCCGTGCACGAACTGTCGCGGGGGCTATTCACCCTGGCGGTAGGACGCCCAGTGTTGGCGCCGTAGGCACAAGCCGACGGCGCCCGTGATAATCGGACGCACGCCGAAAAGCTTGGGACAACGCGCGCCGCACCATGATCATTCACAGCCTGCTCGACACCGACCTCTACAAGTTCACCATGATGCAGGTCGTCCTGCATCACTTCCCGGGAGCCCGGGTCGAGTACCGGTTCAAGTGCCGCAACCCCGGCATCGACTTGGCGCAGTTCGCCGGGCAGATCCGCGAAGAGGTGCGAAGCCTCTGCTCGCTGCAGTTCCGGGACGCCGAGCTGGCTTACCTGCGCTCGATGCGTTTCATCAAGAGCGACTTCGTCGACTTCCTGGGCCTGTTCCGGCTCAACGAAAAGTACATCACCATCACGCCCCAGCCTTCGGGCGAGCTCGAGATCCGCATCAAGGGCCCGTGGCTGCACACCATCCTGTTCGAGATTCCCGTGCTGGCCATCGTGAACGAGGTCTACTTCCGCAACACGCAGAAGAAGCCCGACTTCGAGGAAGGCCGGCGGCGCCTGGAGACCAAGATCGGGCAACTGCAGGATGCCGGCCTGTCCGACCTGAAGATTGCCGACTACGGCACGCGCCGCCGCTTTTCCAAGGACTGGCATGAAGAGGTGCTGCGCACGCTGAACGCAAGGCTCGGCGCCGTCACCTCGCCGCCGGCGCAGGCCGAGCCCGGCGCGCGGCTGCCCCAGCTCGCGGGCACCAGCAACGTGCTCTATGCCATGAAGCTCGGCCTGATTCCGCTCGGCACCATGGCGCACGAATACCTGCAGGCCTGCCAGGGGCTCGGTCCGCGGCTGCGCGACAGCCAAATCTTCGGCTTCGAGAGCTGGGCCCGCGAATACCGCGGCGACCTCGGCATTGCGCTGTCCGATGTCTATGGCATGAGCGCCTTCCTGCGCGATTTCGACCTCTACTTCTGCAAGCTGTTCGACGGCGCGCGCCATGACAGCGGCGATCCGTTCCAGTGGGGCGAACGCATGCTGGCGCACTACGCCGCCAACCGGGTCGACCCGCGCACCAAGACGCTGATCTTCAGCGACAGCCTCACCGTGCCGCGCACCATCGAGCTCTACCAGCAGTTCCGCGGCCGCTGCCAGCTGGCGTTCGGCATCGGGACCAACCTCACCAACGACCTCGGCTACGAACCGCTGCAGATCGTCATCAAGATGATCAACTGCAACGGCCAGCCGGTGGCCAAGCTGTCGGACACGCCTTCCAAGAACATGTGCGAGGACGAAAAATACCTGGCCTACCTGCGCCAGGTGTTCGAGATCGAGCAGCCGCCGGCCTGACGCGCGTCTGGTACGGTACCGCTCCATGAAAAAAACAGTCCGCCTCGCGGCAGCCGCAGCGCTGCCGATGATGTTCCCCGCGCTTGCCATGGCTGCCGAGTTCGACGGCAGCAAGCTGTCCCCGCTGTGGGGCGTTCCGTTCGCGGGCATCCTGCTGTCGATTGCGCTGATGCCGCTGCTTGCGCCGGCGTTCTGGCATCACCACTACGGCAAGGTTTCCGCGGCCTGGGTGCTGGCGTTCCTGCTTCCGTTTGCCGCGATCTTCGGCGTGCCGCTTGCGGGCGCCCAGTTCGTGCATGCCCTGGTGGAGGAATACATCCCCTTCATCATCCTGCTCACTGCGCTGTTCACGGTGGCGGGCGGTATCCACATTCGCGGCAACCTGCATGGCGCCCCCGGTCTCAACACGGCCATCCTTGCCATCGGCGCGGTGCTGGCCAGCCTCATGGGAACCACGGGCGCTTCGATGCTGCTGATCCGCCCGCTGATCCGCGCCAACGACAACCGAGTGAGCAAGGCGCACGTGGTGGTGTTCTTCATCTTCATCGTCTCGAACGCGGGCGGCTCGCTCACCCCGCTCGGCGATCCGCCGCTGTTCCTGGGTTTCCTGAAGGGCGTCGATTTCTTCTGGACCGCGCGGAACATCCTGCCCGAAACGCTGTTTCTCGTCGGCACGCTGCTTGCGCTGTTCTATGCCATCGACCGCCATCACTACCGCAAGGAAGGCGTGCTGCCGTTCGACCCCACGCCGGACACCCCGCGCATCGGCTTCGACGGCACCGCCAACTTCTGGCTGCTGGGCGGGATCATCTTCTTCGTGCTGCTTTCCGGCGTCTGGAAATCGTCCGCCGGCTTCGAGGTGCTTGGCACGCACGTCGGATTGCCGGGGCTCGCGCGCGACGCCGGGCTCATCGCCATCACGCTGCTCTCGCTCAGGATCACTTCCGACAAGGTGCACGCCGACAACCAGTTCGAATGGGGCCCGATGATCGAGGTGGCCAAGCTGTTCGCGGGCATCTTCCTGACCATCATCCCGGTGATCGCAATGCTGAAAGCCGGCGTCCACGGCCCCTTCGGGGCGGTGGTGTCGGCGGTGACGCGGGTCGACGGCCAGCCCGATCCGGCCATGTACTTCTGGGCCGCCGGCCTGCTGAGCTCGTTTCTCGACAACGCACCCACCTACCTGGTGTTCTTCAACACCGCGGGCGGCGACGCGGCCGCGCTCATGACCACCTACGCCACCACGCTGGCCGCCATCTCGGCCGGCGCCGTGTTCATGGGCGCCAACACCTACATCGGCAACGCACCCAACCTCATGGTCAAGGCCATTGCCGAGAGCCGCGGCGTGCGCATGCCGGGCTTCTTCGGCTACATGGCGTGGTCGGTGGGCATCCTGGTACCGCTGTTCGTCCTCATCACCTTCATCTTCTTCCGCTAGGCGCAGACATCATCATGAGCAAGCCCAAGATCCTGGTCGCACGCGCGATCTTTCCCGAAACCATCGAACGCCTCTCGCAGCATTTCGAGGTCGAGTCGAACCAGGCCGACGAGAGCTGGAGCAAGGAGCAGCTGATCGCCAAACTGCAAGGCAAGCAGGGCGCCTTCACCACCGGCAGCGAGCGCATCGACACCGCGGTGCTCGACGCCTGCCCCGACTTGAAGATCTGCGCCAACATGGCCGTGGGCTACAACAACTTCGACGTCGATGCCATGGCCGCGCACGGCGTGCTCGGTACCAACGCACCCGACGTGCTCACCGAGACCACGGCCGACTTCGGCTTTGCGCTGCTGATGGCCACGGCCCGCCGCATCACCGAGAGCGAACACTTCCTGCGCGCGGGCAAGTGGCAGAAGTGGAGCTTCGACATGTTCGCGGGCTCCGACATCCATGGTTCGACGCTCGGCATCATCGGCATGGGGCGCATCGGGCAGGGCATTGCCAAGCGCGGCGCGCACGGCTTCGGCATGAAGGTGGTCTATCACAACCGCTCACGGCTCGATGCGGCCCTGGAGGCCGAATGCAAGGCCAGCTACGTGAGCAAGGAAGAGCTGCTCAAGACGGCAGACCACGTCGTGCTGGTGGTGCCGTACTCGCCAGCTTCGCACCACACCATCGGCGCGGCCGAAATCGCGCTGATGAAGCCGACCGCCACGCTGGTGAACATCGCGCGCGGCGGCATCGTCGACGACGCGGCGCTGGCCGTCGCGCTGCGCGAGAAGCGCATCGCCGCGGCGGGGCTCGACGTGTTCGAGGGCGAGCCCAAGGTCCACCCCGATCTGCTGACCGTGCCCAACGTGGTGCTGACGCCGCACATCGCAAGCGCCACCGTGCCCACGCGCCGCGCCATGGCCGACCTCGCGGCCGACAACCTCATCGCCTGGTTCGGCGGCAAGGGGGCGCTGACGCCGGTCACGCCCGTTCCGCCCGCCGCCAGCTAAATCGACAGACTAATACGGACCCTCATCGCCACCTTGGACGCTTCCCCGATTCTTCTTCTGCTGGCCGCCCTTGCGGTGGTCCAGCTGGTGCTCGCGGTCTGGCTGCTGGCACGCCGCCAGCCAGCGCCCGACCACAGCGAACTGCTCTCCGTGCTGTCCGCGATGGGCACCGCCAACGAACGCACCGAACGCGAGCTGCGCCACGAAATCGGCGAAAGCTCGCGCGGCGCGCGGCAGGAAACCGCGCAAGCCTTCGCCACCTTCCAGCAGGCATTGGTGCAGCAGGGCGCCGAAGCCACGCGCACGCAGAACGCCCAGCTCGATGCCTTCTCGCTGCAGCTCGCCTCGTTGCAGAAGACCCTGGCCGACACGCTCAACACCCAGCTGCAGGGCCTGAGCGAATCCAATGCCCGCCGCCTGTCCGAAGTGCGCGCGACCATGGAGGCGCAGCTGGCGCAGCTCCAGCAGAGCAACACCGCCAAGCTCGACGAGATGCGCAAGACCGTCGACGAGAAGCTGCAGAGCACGCTCGAAGCCCGCCTTGGCGAGAGCTTCAAGCAGGTGGCCGACCGGCTCGAGCAGGTGCACAAGGGCCTGGGCGAGATGCAGACGCTGGCCGTCGGCGTCGGCAGCCTGCAGCGCGTGCTGACCAACGTGAAGACGCGCGGCGTGTTCGGCGAGGTGCAGCTCGAGGCGCTGCTCGAGCAGGTGCTCACCCCGGAGCAGTACGCCAAGCAGATCGAGACCAAGCCGCGCAGCGGACAGCGCGTGGACTTCGCGATCCGCTTCCCGGGCCGCGGCGACGACGGCGCTCCGGTGTGGCTGCCGATCGACGCCAAGTTTCCGCGCGACGACTACGAGCGCCTGATCGATGCGCACGAGCGTGCCGACGCACCCGGCGCCGAACTCGCCGCCAAGGCGCTCGAAGCGCGCATCCGCGTCGAGGCCCGTTCGATCGCCGAGAACTATCTGGCGGCCCCGCACACCACCGACTTCGCCATTCTTTTCCTGCCGGTCGAAAGCCTCTATGCCGAGGTGCTGCGCCGTCCGGGCCTGATGGACGCCATCCAGCGCCAGCACCGCGTGACGCTGGCCGGCCCGACCACCCTGCTTGCCATGCTCAACAGCCTGCACATGGGCTTTCGCACGCTGGCGCTGGAGCAGCAGGCCTCAGAGGTCTGGAAGGTGCTGGGGGCGGTCAAGACCGAGTTCGAGCGCTACGGCGAATGGGTTTCGCGCATCAAGGAGCAGGTGGCCAAGGCCTCCGACACGCTCGACAAGGCCGACACGCGCGCCAAGCAGATGCGCCTCGCGCTGCGCAAGGTCGAGGCGCTGCCCGAAGCGCAGTCGCAGGTGCTGCTGCCTCCCACGGCCGACAGCGAGGGCGACGACACCCCGTGAAGGGCTCCGAACTGCTGCGCGTGATCGGCGCCCAGGTCTGCCTGCACGCCACCATGGCCGGCATGCGGCTCGCAACCCCGCTGCTGGCGCTGCAATTGGGATACAGCGCAGCGGCCGTCGGCGTGCTGATTGCGCTGTTCGCGCTCACGCAGGTGTTCCTGGCGCTGCCGGCCGGTCGCTTTGCCGACCGGCACGGATTCAAGCGGCCGCTGTGGCTGTCGGTCATTGCGGCCTCGGCCGGTGCGGGACTCGTACTCGTTTTTCCGACCTTTCCGATGATGTGCGTCGCGGCGCTGCTGACCGGTGGCGCCACGGGCGCGACCGTCATTGCGCTGCAGCGCCATGTGGGCCGTTCCGCGACCAACGCCACGCAGCTCAAGCGCGTGTTCAGCTGGCTTGCAATTGCGCCCGCGGTCGCCAATTTCGTCGGCCCGTTCGTTGCCGGCCTGCTCATCGATCACGCGGGGCGCGCTCCCGCGGACATGCTGGCGTTCCGGGTTTGCTTCGCGGTGATGGCGGCTTTTCCCATCGTCTGCTGGCTGCTTGCGCGCGGCGCGCACGAGCCGCCGCGCACCGCACCCGCCGCCGGGGCCGTGCCCACGCGGGCCTGGGACCTGCTGCGCGAACCGATGTTCCGCCGCCTGCTGTTCGTGAACTGGCTGCAGTCGTCGAGCTGGGATGTGCATGCCTTCGTGCTGCCGGTGCTGGGGCACGACCGCGGCATCAGCGCTTCGGTGATCGGCTCCATCCTCGGCGCCTTCGCCATTGCCGCGGCCGCCATCCGGGTGCTGCTGCCCCTGGTTGCATCGCGCGCTTCGGAGCGCAGCGTGATCCTGAGCTCCACCCTCGTCACGGCTGCGGTGTTCGCGGTCTACCCGCTGCTCGACTCGGCCTGGACCATGGGCCTGTGTTCCGTGATCCTCGGCTTCGCGCTCGGCGCGGTGCAGCCGATGGTGATGAGCATGCTGCACCAGATCACGCCACACGCGCGGCACGGCGAGGCGCTGGGCCTGCGGCTCATGACCATCAATGCATCGAGCGTGGCCATGCCGATGCTGTTCGGCTCGATCGGCGCGCTGATCGGCATCGCGGGCGTTTTCTGGGTGGTGGGCGGTGTGGTTGCGCTGGGGGCGCGGGCGACCTGGGGGCTGAAGGTTTCGCAATGAGGAAGAACGGCAAGGTGGCGCAGGCATAGCCAGCCTGCAAGACATCGCATGGGAAAAAAAACAGAGAAGACCCCGCGTGGCAGATCCGGGCGAAGTGCGCGATACGCCGCCGCGATCTTCGATCCCTGCCGGTGACCTCGTTTCGGACTACCCGTTGTTGATCGAATGGGCGTGGCAAGCCTGGGTTCGCTGGACCTATGGCCTGAGGACGATTGCGCGAGCAATAGGGGTGTCGCACCGGACCATCCGGCGCGTCGCTTCGGGAAGGGTTTCCAGCGTCCAGGTCTTCGAGGCGATCGAGCACGTGGAGCACTGCACATACGAAGACGCGGCAAGCAGCGTCACCAAATGCCAGACGGTATTTCACCGTGCGCAGATGTTTGAAATCTGTCTTGACAACGAGAGCGACACCAGCCTCTTCTGCAAGATCGACCAAGCCCGCGATCCATGCAAGGACTGGGCACCAGACGTGCAGGCTTTGAAGGGCCATGAAGTCAAGGCTGCCGGCTATATGGCCAGAGGCGTGTTCTCTGCCTGGGGTCTTTACTGCAGCACCACCCGAAAAGGCGGCTGCACGATCTACGCAGTCGAGCGTCCTCTTCCCAGGGCGCGTTCGCTGAATGAGGCGCTTGCCCTGCGCACGGCTGGTTTCGCACTGGCAGCGGGATGGTTTGCGCTCGGCTTCGCGATTTGCTGCGTCGGAATGGGGGTGTTCCTTGCCTCGTCGAACAGCTGCGGTGGTCTGTGGCGCGTGGACCTCGCGCTACTCTGTCTCCTGGTGCTGCCGTTCGCGCTGGCGCTGCTTTGGGTGCCGGTTGTTTCCATCAGCGAGGCCATGGAATTCGCTCTCCAGCCGCTATCGCAAAAGAGCTTGAGAAAATTCAACTCCATGGAGACGCGTTTCACAAGCTACGACCATCGCCGGGCCAGTCACTGGCTCGGCGGTGAGCTCGAGCCCGGGACCGCTCAGCCATGGCCAAAGGCCGAACTCCCGGCCGGCATGTGGATTCACTTCGCGATGCCGATGGGCGCCGTTTTCCTGACGTTGGTCGTTGGCTGGATCCACCTCAGCTGTGCATTCTGAGCATCACAGCTTGTAGAAGCGCTTGATCGCATCCCAGGCGTCTTCGGGAGCGTCGACGTACTCGAAGAGCTTGACGTCGGCCGGCGAGATCACGCCTTCTTCGACCAGGAAGTCGAAGTCGATCAGCTTCTTCCAGTAGGCCGAGCCGAACAGCACGATCGGCACCGGCTTCGACTTGCGGGTCTGCACCAGCGTGATCACCTCGAACAGCTCGTCCAGCGTGCCGAAGCCGCCCGGGAACGCCACCAGCGCCTTGGCACGCATCATGAAGTGCATCTTGCGGATCGCGAAGTAGTGGAACTTGAAGCTCAGCGCCGGCGTGACGTAGGGGTTGGCTTCTTCTTCCATGGGCAGCGCGATGGCCAGGCCGACCGAGAGGCCGCCGCCTTCGTGCGCGCCGCGGTTGGCCGCCTGCATGATGCCGGGGCCGCCGCCGGTGCAGACGAAAAGCTTGTCTTCCGGTTCCTTGTCGCCGCTGTATTGCGCCACCAGCTTGCCGAAGGCGCGTGCCTTCTCGTAGTAGTGCGAACTGCGCGCCAGGCGACGCCAGCGCTCGGCCGCCACGGCATCGCCGCCGGCTTCGGCCTGCGCGACCAGCGCGGCTGCCTCGTCCTCGCTGCGAAAGCGCGCGCTGCCGAACACCACCACGGTGTTCTCGATGCCGTGGGCGCGCTGCTCCAGGTCGGGCTTCATCAGCTCGAGCTGCATGCGGATGCCGCGGGTTTCGCGGCGCAGCAGGAACTCCGGATCGGCAAAGGCGAGGCGCGAAGGATCGGGGTCGAGCGGAAGGCCTTTTTCGGAGTGGGACTTGAGGGTGGCCCAGGCGTCCGCGAGGCGCTTGTCGTGAAGGTCGTGCGTATTGTTCATGGGGAAATCGGACAGGAAGACTCGGTACATTGTGCAGCGTCACGCCCGACCGGCTCAGAAAGCGCCATGCCGGCCCGCGCCGCGAACGAAGCGCTCGGCACCGGCTGCGCCTTCGGCCGCGACGATCGGCACGCCGAGCCGGCCTTCCTGCCGCAGCGCATCGGCCAGCGGCAGGTTCCATTGGGCGTAGGCGGAATGCCGGTCCGCCAGCATGCACTGCTGCGGGAACGACGCGATCTCGCGCGCGAGCGCTTCGGCCTCGAGACGCGCGTGGCCTGGTGGCACCACGCGGTCGACCAGGCCCATCGCGTGCGCTTCCCGGGCGCTCACGGGCCGCCCGGTCAGGATCAGGTCGAGCGCGCGGCCCATGCCGACGATGCGCGGCAGCCGAACCGTGCCGCCGTCGATCAGCGGCACGCCCCAGCGCCGGCAGAACACGCCAAGCACGGCATCTTCCTCGGCCACGCGCAGATCGGCCAGCAGCGCGAGCTCCAGGCCGCCAGCCACCGCGTGGCCGCTGATGGCGGCGATCAGAGGCTTGGCGAGCGCCATGCGTGTCGCGCCCATGGGGCCCGGGCCGCCGCCCTCGAGGTCGAGTTCGTTGCGGCGCGCGGGGTCGCCGACCGCGCCCAGGTCGGCGCCCGCGCAGAAGGTGCCGTGCTCGCCCCACAGCACCGCAACGCGCTGGCTTTCATCGGCTTCGAAGCGCTCGAAGGCGGCGTGCAGCGCCTCGGCCATGGGCCGGTCGACGGCGTTGCGCTGCTTCGGACGGCTCATGACGATGGTGCTGACCGGCCCATCGATCTCGGTGCGGACGCTGGCGGGTGTGTTCATGGGCGCAAGGGTAAGCCCATCAACGGAAAAGGCTCCTTGCGGAGCCTTTTGCGGAGGTGGCAGCCGGCGGGAATCCGACCGCCGGATCGCCTCAGACGCGCTTGCGGTATTCGCCGGTGCGGGTGTCGATTTCGATCTTGTCGCCTTGCGAGACGAACAGCGGCACCGGCACTTCGAAGCCGGTGGCGATCTTGGCGGGCTTGAGCACCTTGCCCGAGGTGTCGCCCTTGACGGCCGGCTCGGTCCAGGTGATTTCGCGCTCGACGCTGGTCGGCAGTTCGACCGAGATGGCCTTGCCGTCGTAGAACACCACTTCGACCGGCATGCCGTCTTCGAGGTAGTTGAGGGCGTCGCCCATGTTCTCGGCCTCGACTTCGTACTGGTTGTACTCGGTGTCCATGCAGACGTACATCGGGTCGGCGAAGTAGGAGTAGGTGCATTCCTTCTTGTCGAGCACGATCTGGTCGATCTTGTCGTCGGCCTTGAAGACCACTTCGGTGTTGAAGTTGGCGATCAGGCTCTTGAGCTTCATGCGCACGGTGGCGGAGTTGCGGCCGCCGCGGCTGTATTCGGTCTTGAGGACGACCATCGGGTCCTTGCCGTGCATGATGACGTTGCCGGCGCGGATTTCTTGAGCGATTTTCATATCAGGTTCTCTGGATGTTGGCCGCTCGGTGCGCAGAGCCATCGGCGACGTTTGCAATGTGGTTTGCAAGGTCTTGCCGGCGTGTCTTGCCGGCATCATTGGCCCCACGGTACATGTCCCGCGGCAGGTTTGGCGGAGAGCATCTCGGATCAGTGTAAATCCGGGCCGAAATCCGCAAAGCCCGCTATTTTAGCTTTTTCCGGCGACCAGATGCCGCAATTGAGTGACCAAGTCCTCTTGCGCGCCCAGCCTTTCACGGGCGGCCAGCACGGTTTCACGCCATGGGCCCTGCGTTTCGAGAGGGGGCAGGGGGCTGCTGTCGAATCCGTTCCAGGCGTGGTGGAACTGCCGCAGGGACGGCGGGGCGCCCAGCCAGTCGAGCCAGGCGCCGAGCTTGACGTGGTGCGCGTCGTCGTCCTGCGGGTAGATCTGCCAGACCAGCGGGGCGCCGGCCCACAGGCCCCGCACGAGCGAATCTTCGCCGCGCACGAAATTCAGGTCGCAGGCCCAGAGAAGGTGGTCGAAGTCCGGCTGCGTGAGATAGGGCAGGTATGAAATTGATAGCGCGCCGAGTCCCGAGAGCCCGTGGTCCGGCTGTTCCCGGCCGGAAAAAAACGCCCTGACCGCGTGCGCGGCGCGACCTGAGGTGACCAGGAGCCGCGTGGGCTGCGAATCTGCCGCCAGCTGCTCGAGCAGGGGCGCCAGCGCCGGGGGCTCATAGCAGAAGAGCGAAACCAGGCGCTCCCCATCGCGCCAGGGGATTTCTTGCGCCGCCAGCCATTGCGCGCGGTCGAAGCGCGCTCGTCGCTGAAGCAGGCCGGGCTCCCGCAGCAGCCCTCCCGTGGCGGGCGTGAAGCCGGGATAGAAAAAGCGCTTCGTCAACCCCGCGCCGGGTCCCTTGAACACCGGCGACGGCAGGCCGTGCAGGCGTTCGACGTACGGCTCGGCCGACAGGTATTCGAGATTGATCCATGCCCGGCCCGGCCCACCCGCGGCCTGGGCCTCGGCGAAGCGCGCGATCAGTTCGGGTGCCGGTTCGCAGCCGAAGGCTTCGATCAGCACATCGGGCGGCGGGGCCGCCACGGCGTGCCGGATGGCGGCGGGCTCGAGCCAGTCGATCACGCTCACGCCCTCGCAGCCCGCGGGCGCCATCCAGTGCAGCGCCGTGGCGTCGTCGATCCACAGTCGTACGCGCTCGCCGAGCGCCGCCAGCTGGCTGGCCAGCCGCCAGCACACGCCGAGGTCGCCATGGTTGTCGATGACCCTGCAGAAAATGTCCCATTGCATGGGCGCCAGTGTGCCCGTCTTCGGCGGCCCGAGGCCGTGGTGCCTGCCTGGCATGCCGGTCGGCCATGCAGAGAATGCGCGCTCGGCAACGACAAGACCGTAGTGCGCAGCCGCGCCGTCCGCGCGCGCCACAATAGCCGCCATGTCAGACGTGCATTCCGATCAATTGCTCAGCGAAGTCGCGGCCCTGCCGCAGCTGCCGGGCGTCTACCGCTATTTCGACGCGGCCGGCGCGGTGCTCTACGTGGGCAAGGCGCGCAATCTCAAGAAGCGGGTCGCCAACTATTTCCAGAAGAGCCATGGCGGCACGCGCATCGGCCACATGATCTCGAAGATCGTGCGCATGGAGACCACGGTGGTTCGCTCCGAGGCCGAGGCGCTGCTGCTCGAGAACAATCTCATCAAGACGCTCAAGCCGCGCTACAACATCCTGTTCCGCGACGACAAGAGCTATCCCTATCTGAAGATCGCGTCGCACGAGTTTCCGCGCCTGGCCTACTACCGCGGCGCGGTCGACAAGAAGCACCGTTATTTCGGGCCCTACCCGAGCGCCTGGGCTGTGAAGGAGTCGATCCAGCTGCTGCAGAAAGTCTTCAAGCTGCGCACCTGCGAGGACACGGTGTATGCCAACCGCACGCGGCCCTGCCTGCTGTACCAGATCAAGCGCTGCACGGGGCCCTGCGTGGGCTACATCTCGCCCGAGGCCTATGCGCAGGACGTGGCCAGCGCCGAAGCCTTTTTGATGGGCGATACCCAGCTCGTGCTGTCGAAGCTCGAGGCGCGCATGACCGAGCATGCCGAGAAGCTCGAGTTCGAGCAGGCGGCCGAGCTGCGCAACCAGATGTCGGCGATCTCGCGCGTGCTGCACCAGCAGTCGATCGAGATCGCATCCGACAAGGACGTGGACATCCTCGCCGTCAAGGTGCAGGGCGGCAAGGCCTGCGTCAACCTGGCGATGGTGCGCGGCGGCCGGCACCTGGGCGATCGCGCCTATTTTCCCGTGCACGTGGAAGACGCCGCGCAGATCCACCATGGCGAGCTCGATGCGGAGGAGGGCGCTGCACCCATTCCGGCCGACTCGGTCGAGGTGCAGGTGCTCGAGGCCTTCATTGCCCAGCACTACATCGACGTGCCCGTGCCCGCCACGCTGGTGCTGAGCCATCTGGTGAGCCGCGAGCTGATCGAGGCCATCTCGCAGCAGGCCGGCGCGCGCGTGACAGCCGTGTTCCAGCCGCGCGAGCAGCGCCGGCACTGGCTCGAAATGGCCGAGACGAACGCCGGCCTGCAATTGGCGCGCCTGCTGGCCGAGGAGGGCTCGCAGCAGGCGCGCACCCGCGCGCTGGCCGATGCACTCGAGCTCGCGCCGGACGACCTCGACAACTTTCGCGTCGAATGCTTCGACATCTCGCACACCGCGGGCGAGGCCACGCAGGCGTCGTGCGTGGTGTTCGAGCACCACACGATGCAGAACCGCGAATATCGCCGCTACAACATCGAGGGCATCACGCCCGGCGACGACTACGCCGCGATGCGCCAGGTGCTGCACCGCCGCTACGGCAAGCTGGCCGAGGCCATGGCGGCCGAGACCGGGGCGCTGCCGCCGGGCGACGCCGAGAGCGATGGCAGCGACGCATCGCCCAAGACCCGGACCGCGCGCATGCCGGAACTGGTGCTGGTCGATGGCGGCAAGGGGCAGGTGTCGATGGCGCGCGAGGTGTTCAGCGAACTGGGCCTGCCGCTGTCGCTGATCGTCGGCGTCGAGAAGGGCGAGGGCCGCAAGGTCGGGCTCGAGGAGCTGGTGTTCGCCGATGGCCGCGAGAAGGTCTACCTGGGCAAGGACTCGGCGGCGCTGATGCTGGTGGCGCAGATCCGCGACGAGGCGCACCGCTTTGCCATCACCGGCATGCGGGCCAAGCGCGCGAAGGTGCGCGTGGGCGGCAGCCAGCTCGAAGACATTCCGGGCATCGGACCCAAGCGCCGGGCGCGCCTGTTGCAGCGTTTTGGCGGAATCCGCGGCGTGGCGGCCGCCAGCGTCGAAGACATTGCATCGGTCGAAGGCATTGCCACGGACCTCGCCGAGGAAATCTACAAGGCCCTGCATTGAAGGCCGGTACCGAGAGATGAGCAAGACGGCGAGGTCATCCCGCCGTGACACAATCAAGCGATGTTCTGGACCTTACCGACCATCATGACCTGGACGCGCATTGTCGCGATCCCTTTGATCGTCGGCGTGTTCTACCTGCCGATGGCCGAGCCGATGCGCAACCTGATCGCCACGGTGATGTTCATCGTCTTCGCCGCCACCGACTGGCTCGACGGCTACCTGGCGCGCAAGCTCAACCAGACCTCGGCCTTCGGCGCCTTCCTCGATCCGGTGGCCGACAAGTTCCTCGTGTGCGCCGCGCTGCTGGTGCTGGTGCACCTGCAGCGCGCCGATGTGTTCGTGGCGCTGATCATCATCGGCCGTGAGATCGCCATCTCGGCGCTGCGCGAATGGATGGCGCGAATCGGCGCCGGCAAGAGCGTGGCGGTCCACATGATCGGCAAGGTCAAGACGACCGTGCAGATGATCGCGATTCCCTTCCTGCTCTATGACGGGCGTCTGTTCAAAGTCATCGACACGGGCCTCTGGGGCCAGTGGCTGATCTGGATCTCGGCGGTGCTCACCGTGTGGTCGATGGTCTATTACCTGCAGAAGGCCATTCCCGAGATCCGGGCCCACAGCAAATGACGATGGCGGCCGCGGCTCGCAACGCGGGCTGGCTGCGGGCCATGCCGGCGGTCTTCGTGCTCATATGGAGCACGGGCTTCATCGTCGCGCGCTACGGCATGCCCTACGCACCGCCGCTCAAGTTCCTGGCCGTGCGTTATGCGCTCTCTCTCGTGTGCTTCGGCATCTGGGTTGCGCTCGCGCGGGTCGCCTGGCCGAAGGAGCGCGCGCAGTGGGGACACCTGGCGGTCACGGGCATCCTGATGCAGGCGGGCTACCTGGGTGGCGTGTGGGCGGCAGTGCATGCGGGCATGGGCGCGGGGCTGGTGGCGCTCCTGGTCGGCATCCAGCCGGTGCTGACCGCCATCTGGCTGTCGTTCAACGGCGGGCGCATTTCGCAGCGCCAATGGGCCGGGCTGGTGCTCGGCTTTGCGGGCCTGGTGCTCGTGGTGTCGCGCAAGTTCGGGCAAGGCACCGAGGTCAGCGCGTTGACGATGGGGCTTGCGGTGATGGCGCTCCTGTCGATCACGGCGGGCACGCTGTACCAGAAGCTCTTCGTTGCGCCCTGCGATGTGCGCAGTGCGAGCGCCGTGCAGATGGCGGCGGCGCTGCTCGTGAGCTTGCCCTTTGCGGCGATGGAGTCGCAGGGCATCGAATGGAACGCGCATTCGACCGGCGCCATGGCCTGGTCGGTGCTGGTGCTGTCGCTCGGTGGCAGCTCGCTGCTCTACATGCTGATCCAGCGTGGCACGGCCACCGCCGTCACGAGCCTGCTCTACCTGGTGCCGCCGTGTACCGCGGTCATGGCCTGGCTGCTGTTCGCCGAGCCGATCACCCTGGTGACCTTGCTGGGCATCGGGCTGACGGCTGTCGGAGTGAGCCTGGTGGTGCGCAGCGGGCGCTGACCCGGCGTTTTTTCTTCCTTCAGCGCGGCGAAGCGGCCTTGCCCGGTTTCCAGGGCTCGCCGCGAAACTGTTCCGCCAGGTGGTCGAGCAGCAGTCGCACGCGGCGCGGCGTCTTGGGGCGCCAGGGCGCAATCCAGTGGATGTCGGCATCGGGCATGGCGAACTGGGGCAGCACGCGCACCAGTTCGCCGGAAGCCAGTTGCGGCGCAATGTCCCAGAGGCTGCGCAGCATGATGCCGTGCCCGGCCAGGCACCAGTCGCGCACCATCTCGCCCGAATTGCTCGTCAACGGCCCCTGGACGCGCACGCGCGCCGTGCTGCCGTCGCGCGCGTGGCGCAGGGTCCACAGGGCGAACTGGCGCTGGTTGACCTCGCCGTTCTCGCGCGCCACCAGGCAGTCGTGCGCACGCAGCGCGTCGACCGTGGCCGGCAGGCCGCGCCGCGCTATGTATGCAGGAGAGGCGGCAAGCACACGCTGGTTGCGCGCGATGCGGCGCGTGACCCAGTCGGCCGCGCGGCGTTGCTGCACGGCCCAGAGCCACAGCGCGCCGTCGTAGCCTTCGGCGCCGAGATCGGGGAGCCGCTCGGTCAGCAGCAACTCGATCTGCAGCCCGGGATGGCGCGCCTGAAAGCTGGCCAGGGCGGGGCCGAGCCAGCGCCGCCCGAAACCGAAAGTTGCCGCCAGCCGGATGGTGCCGACCAGCTCGTTCTGCCGCTCGCCGAGTTCGCTTTCGAGGGCCGAAAAGCCTTCCAGCAGCGTCTTGGCGTGCAGGCAGACGGCTTCGCCCTCGGCGGTCACGCTGAGCCGACGCGTGGTGCGTTCGAACAGGCGCTGGCCGAGCCGTGCCTCGAGTGCGCCAAGCCGCTTGGTCACGACGGAAGGCACCACATCCAGGGTGGTGGATGCGCCGGCGAGGCTTCCCTGGTCGCGGATGGCCAGTACCAGTTCGAGATCGCCGCGGTCCATCGACAATGGATTCATGCCAGATTGGAAAGTATGAATTGGTCGATTGTTGCTTGATGATCGATGGGGCGCAACGCACAATTGCCGCGTGACTGCTTCCTTCTTCGACTTTTCCGAATTCGACATCGAGCGCAATGGCGTGCGCGTGCATGGCCGCATCGGCGGGCGCGGTGCGCCCTTGCTGCTTTTGCACGGCCATCCGCAGACGCACCTGATCTGGCATCGCGTGGCGCCGGCGCTCGCCGAGCACTTCACGGTGGTGGCGGTGGACCTGCGCGGCTATGGCGACTCTGGCCGCCCCGCAGACGATGCCGACCATGTGGCCTACAGCAAGCGCGAAATGGCGCTCGACGCACTCGCCGCCATGCGCCATCACGGCTTCGAGCGCTTCGGCGTGCTGGCCCACGACCGCGGCGCGCGGGTCGCGCATCGGCTGGCTGCCGACCAGGCGGCGGCCGTCGACCGCATGCTGCTGCTGGACATCGCGCCCACGCTCTCGATGTACGAGAACACCACCGAGGCGTTTGCGCGCGCCTACTGGCACTGGTTCTTCCTGATCCAGCCGCCGCCGCTGCCCGAGGCGCTGATCGCTTCCGACCCGGTGCGCTACGTGCGCAGCGTGATGGGTGGGCGCCACGCGGGGCTCGCGCCGTTCGCGCCCGAGGTGCTGGCCGAATACGAGCGCTGTGCGGGCATTCCGGGTACGGCCGAATCCATCTGCGGCGACTACCGCGCTTCCGCCACCATCGATCTCGTGCACGACCGCGCCGACATCGCCGCCGGCCACAGGCTTGCGCAGCCCCTGCGCGTGCTCTGGGGCGAGCACGGCGCGGTGGGCCGCTGCTTCGACGTGCTGGCGCTGTGGCGCCAATGCGCCGTTCAGGTTTCGGGCCACGCATTGCCCTGCGGCCACTATGTTCCGGAGGAAGCCCCGAGCGATCTTCTCGCCGAGGCACTCCAGTTTTTCACTCCCCCTCTCCCGCAAGAAGGAACCAGACCATGACCACCCACAGAATCGCAGTCATCGCCGGCGACGGCATCGGCAAGGAAACCATGCCCGAAGGCCTGCGCGTGGTCGATGCCGCGGCGCGCAAGTTCGGCATCGACCTGAAGTTCGACCACTTCGACTTTTCGAGCTGGGACTACTGCGAGAAGCACGGCAAGATGCTGCCCGACAACTGGAAGGACCAGATCGGCGGGCATGACGCCATCTACTTCGGCGCGGTCGGCTGGCCCGAGAAGATTGCCGACCACGTGTCGCTCTGGGGCTCGCTGCTGCTGTTCCGCCGCGAGTTCGACCAATACATCAACCTGCGCCCCGCGCGGCTGATGCCCGGCATCATCGCCCCCGTGGTGCGGCGCGACGGCACGCCGCGCGAGCCCGGCGAGATCGACATGTACATCGTGCGCGAGAACACCGAAGGCGAATACTCGAGCATCGGCGGGCGCATGTACGAAGGCACGCCGCGCGAGATCGTGGTGCAGGAAACCGTGATGTCGCGCGTGGGTGTGGACCGCGTGCTCAAGTTCGCCTTCGAGCTCGCACAGTCGCGCCCCAAGAAGCACCTGACGAGCGCCACCAAGTCGAACGGCATCTCGATCACCATGCCCTACTGGGACGAGCGCGTGGCCGAAATGGCGAAGAACTACCCGGGGGTGAAGCTCGACAAGTTCCACATCGACATCCTCACGGCCCACTTCGTGCAGCGGCCCGACTTCTTCGACGTGGTCGTGGCCAGCAATTTGTTCGGCGACATCCTGTCCGACCTGGGCCCGGCCTGCACCGGCACCATCGGCATCGCGCCCAGTGCCAATCTCAACCCCGAGCGCACCATGCCGTCGCTGTTCGAGCCGGTGCATGGCTCGGCGCCCGACATCGCGGGCAAGGGCATTGCCAACCCCATCGGACAGATCTGGTGCGGCGCGATGATGCTCGAGTTCCTGGGCCACAAGAAGGCGCACGACGCGATCCTGGCCACCATCGAAAAGGTGCTGGCGCCCCAAAGCGGAGCGCCGCGCACGCCCGACATCGGCGGCAAGGCGAGCACCAGCGATCTCGGCAAGGCCATTGCGCAGGCCCTTTGAAATTCGACTTCACGAAACGCCCCTAAAATCGCGCGCTCCGCTGTTCTGCATGGCCTCGTGTCGTATTGACACCCTGCAGACCAGTGGTTGTAATCCTCGCTGGCAGTGCGCTGCCGAGGCGTCAGTCCTGCCAGGCTTCTCGAGCCGCGTCATTTCGCGGCCAGCTCGCAGCTGACGAAAGCCGACCAACTTTATTTCTTCTACAAGGGGCCCTTGTGAACAAGACCGAACTGATTGAGCACATCGCAAAGAACGCCGATATTTCCAAGGCAGCCGCCACCCGCGCGCTGGAATCCACCATCGGCGCCATTCGTACCACGCTCAAAAAAGGCGGCTCGGTGTCGCTGGTCGGTTTCGGCACTTTCGCAGTCGGTAAAAGGGCCGCTCGCACCGGCCGCAATCCACGCACCGGCGACGCGATTAAAATCAAGGCCGCCAAGATTCCGAAGTTCCGTCCGGGCAAGGCGTTGAAAGACGCGCTGAACTAAGACGTAGACTCGGAGAGTATTCCCGGTGGGGTGCTTAGCTCAGCTGGTAGAGCGGCGCCCTTACAAGGCGTAGGTCGGGGGTTCGAGCCCCTCAGCACCCACCACCACCCGATGCAAAGGCGAACACAGGTTCGCCTTTTTTATTGCCGTCCCGACATCCGTCGCAAAAGAGTGTTCAAGCATGTTTGATTTCTTCCGCAGGTACAACAAGATCGTCATGATTTTCTTGTTCTTGCTGATCATTCCCTCGTTCGTCCTCTTTGGCGTGGATCGCTATCAGGGCTCCGGCGGCGAAGTGAAGGTAGCGCGGGTCGACGGCCAGGCCATCACCCGGCCCGAGTGGGATGCACAGCACCGCCTCGAAACCGACCGCATCCGCCAGCAATCGCCCAACGTCGATCCGACGCTGCTCGAATCCGACGTGATGCGCTATGCCACGCTGGAGCGCATGGTGCGCGATCGCGTGCTGGCCGCTGCGGCAGCCAAGGCCAACGTGACGATCTCCGAAGAGCGGCTGTCACGGATCTTTGCGCAGGACACGGGTCTTGCGGCGTTCCGCACGCCGGACGGCAAGTTCGACCGCGAGAGCTTCCAGCGCGTCACCGGGCGCACTCCGGAGCAGTACGAGGCGTCGATGCGCGCCGAACTGGCCACGCAGCAGATGCTGCTGGGCATCTCGGGCACGGCGTTCACGCCGCCCGCGCTGGCTGCGGCAACCATCAATGCCTTCTACGACCGCCGCGAGATCCAGGTCGCGCGCTTCAGCCCCGAGAGCTTCGCGTCGAAGGTGACGGTCAGCGATGCCGACGTCGAAACCTACTACAAGGACCATGCGGCGCAGTTCCAGGCTCCCGAGCAGGCCAGCATCGAATACCTCGTGCTCGACCTCGAGGCGGCCAAGAAGAACATCTCGGTGAACGAGGCCGATCTCAAGAGCTACTACGAACAGAACACGGCGCGCTTCGGCGCCAAGGAAGAGCGTCGCGCCAGCCACATCCTGATCACCGCGCCGGCGAGCGCATCGGCAGCCGACCGCGCCAAAGCCAAGGCCAAGGCGGAGCAGTTGCTCGCCGAAGTGAAGAAGGCGCCCGCCACCTTCGCCGACGTCGCGCGCAAGAATTCGCAAGATCCCGGATCGGCGGAGAAGGGCGGCGACCTCGACTTCGTGACGCGCGGCGCGATGGTCAAGCCTTTCGAAGACGCGATGTTCGCGCTCAAGAAGGGTGACATCAGCGACGTGGTCGAGACCGAGTTCGGCTATCACATCATTCGCCTCGCCGACATCAAGCCGGCCGTGGTGCCGCCTTTCGAGCAGGTGCGCGCCACCATCGAAAACGAGGTTCGCGCGCAGCAGGCGACGCAGGAATTCGCGAAGGCCGCGGAGACCTTCACCGATGCGGTCTACCAGCAGCCCGACAGCCTCAAGCCGGCGGCAGAAAAACTGAAGCTCACGATCCAGACGGCAAGCAGCGTCGCACGCACCCCGGCCCCGGGTGCCACCGGCGTGCTGGCGAACCGCAATTTCCTGAGCGCGCTGTTCGCGGCCGATTCGCTGGACCGCAAGCAGAACACCGAAGCGATCGAAGTCGGTTCCAACCAGCTCGCGGCAGGCCGCGTGACGCAGTACACGCCCGCGCATCCGATGCCCCTGGCCGAAGTCAAGGACAAGATCCGCGCGCAGCTCGTCACCGAGCGTGCCGCCGTCATGGCCAAGGCAGAGGGCGAAGCCAAGCTCGCCGCCTGGACCGCCAAGGCCGACGGCGCCACCTTCGGCGCGCCGGTCACGGTTTCGCGGCGCGAAGCGCAGGCCCAGCCCATTGCGGTCATCGACGCCGCGCTGCGCGCCGATGCGGCCAAGCTGCCCGCGCTGGTGGGCGTGGATCTGGGCACGCAAGGCTATGCGGTGGTTCGCGTGACCAAGGTCGTTCCGCGCACGCCGTCGACGCCCGAGCAAACGCAGCAGGAGAACGCGCAGGTCGGCCAGTCGGTGACCGCGGCGGAAGAAGTTGCGTACTACAACCTGCTGAAGGAACGCTTCAAGGCCGAGATCATCGTGCCGAAGCCAGCGGATACGCTGCCTGTGGCCCGCTGACCTGGGCCTGATGCGCACCGTGTCGCGTCCGGGTCAGCAGCCAGGACGCGGCCGCGTATTTCGTCGCACGTGGGACAAGCTCAAGGTGCGCTTGTCGCCAGAATCCCGTACATGGGAACCCTCTATCTCGTGCGCCACGGGCAGGCCAGTTTCGGCGCTGCCGACTATGACAACCTGAGCGAGCTCGGGCACAGGCAGTCCGTGCGCCTCGGCGAATACTGGCGGGAGCGCGGCATGCATTTCGATGCCGTGATCACCGGCACCCTGAAGCGCCATCGCCAGACCTGGGAAGGCATTGCCGAGGGGCTCGCGCTGAAGCGCGACGATGTGCTCCCATGGCCCGGGCTCAACGAGTACGACAGCGAAGCGGTCATTGCCACCATTCACGAAGGCAAGCTCGAAAAGCCCGATTCGCCCGAGATGTACCGGCACCACTTCCGCCTCTTGCGCGATGGGCTCGGCGCCTGGATGCAGGGCCGGACCCAGCCTGTCGGCATGCCGAGCTATGTCGACTTCCTGGCGGGCGTGACGACGGCGCTCGACCATGTGCGCGACCGCCACCACGGTGCCAAGGTGCTGGTGGTGTCGAGCGGCGGACCTATCAGCACGGCTGTCGGCCATGTGCTGGGTACGAGCCCCGAAACGACGATCGAACTGAATCTGCGCATCCGGAACACCGCGGTGACGGAGTTTGCCTTCACGCCCAAGCGGCACATGCTCGTCACGTACAACACGCTGCCGCACCTGGACGCCCCGGCCTACGAGAGCTGGGTCACCTACGCCTGAAGCAGCGGTGCCGCAAAGGCGGTGACCTCAGGCCTGCCAGACGCCGTAGCCGCTCTTGCGCAGCGCGATGCCGAGCTCGACCTCCATCGAGCGCGCATCTTCGTAGCTCATCGGGTTGTAGCGTTCGTAGAGGGCAGGCAGCAGCCTGAGGCCGAAGGCCTGCACGAAGCTGTTGGCCTGGATGCCGGCCTTGTGCTTGTCGAAGCGGATGTCGGGGTCGAGCCCGGTCATTCCCACATAGACGAAGGGCTTGCCGAGCTGGTAGTCGGGGTTGGCCCGCCTGAACCGGCCATGGTTCCAGACGCGGTCATCGAGTTCGACCACGTAGACGTGATGCCTGGCCCGTGGTTTGCGCGGCATCGGTGCGCATCGCCAGCCGGGTCAGCCCTTGCGCTTGATCAGGCCGTACAGGATCAGCAGCACGATCGCGCCGAGTACCGACGCAATGAAGCCCGCACCCTGGCCCGCGGTGTACCAGCCGAGTGCCTGGCCGACATAGGTCACGATCAAGGAGCCCGCAACGCCGATCAGCGTGGTCACGATGAAGCCCGCGGAATCGTCGCCCGGCTTGACGGCCCGCGCCACGAGACCCACGATGAACCCGATCAGGATGGTCCAGACGATGCTCATGAAGAAATTCCTTTGGCGGTGAAGTGGAAGGTGGAGGCCACGGGCGAAAAGCGCGAACCGTCGATGCAAACGGCGCTCATGATAGCGGAGCAACACTGGCGCGAACCCCCTTGTAAAGCACATCGGGCTCGAAGTTCGAGAACTTTGGCGCAGACTGCCATGTCGTGGTTGCTGCAGCGTCCTACAGGGTGTTTCGCGGCACAGCGCTATACCGGAGCCATGCTGGAAAAATTGCCTGAAGTCATCGGCCATGCGCTGCAGGGGATGCGCGCGGGCCTGGACAAGATCGTCTTCAATGCGCTGGGTATGCGGCAGGGCATGGCGTCGATTGCCTTGAGCAGCGTCGCTTTCGTGGACCACGCGCCATTGCCGTCGCGCTATACGGCCGATGGCGAGGGCCTGTCGCCGCCGCTGCAATGGGCCGATCTTCCGGCTGGCACCGAATCGCTGGTGCTGCTGGTCGAGGACGCCGATTCTCCGACGCCGAATCCGCTCGTGCACGCGATCGTCGTCGGGCTGCGGCCGAATGAAGGCAAGCTGGATGAAGCGGCTATTCCGAGCCGCGACAACGGCGGTGCTGCCGGCCTGCATGTGGGACGCAATTCCGGACTGCAGGCCGCCTGGCTACCCCCTGATCCGCCCCCGGGACACGGCACGCACCGCTACGCCTTTCAGTTGTTTGCGCTCGAGAACACGCCCGTGTTTTCCGCCGCACCCGGTCGGGACGAGATATTCGACGCCCTGCGCGAGCACGCGCTTGCCAGTGGCCTGCTGATCGGCACCTGCGAAAGGCCGGACGGTTCGATCAAGATCAAGGAAGCAGCCCCGGCCGGCCCCCTGGCAACGGGCTGAGAAGAATTTCAAGCCCATGCGCATGCCACGGTGGCGAAAACCGGGGTTTTTGCCGCTACAATTCGAGGCTCTGCGGTGGCTGTAGCTCAGCTGGTAGAGTCCCAGATTGTGATTCTGGTCGTCGTGGGTTCGAGTCCCATCAGCCACCCCAAAATTCTTTCCCCGACTGCTATTGCGCAATAGCGTCCACGGGAACACAGCGCCGGGCCAGTCCCGGCGTTGTCATTTCCGGCTCCTGCGGCCGGCGCAGCACTCTTCCTTTGGTTTCATAAAAAGCGTCCAAACCGGTGCGCACTGCATTGTGCGCTGCCGCAAACCTGTACGTGCCGGGCCATTTTTCTCGGGACGGCCTGCTTGTAATAAATTGGAATTGAATTAAAATCCGCCCCGTTCCCAATTTTCAGGAGTCCAACAATGGCTTCGACCCTTGCCGATATCAATTCCCAGATCAAGAAGTACGACGAGCAGATTGCGCAATTGCGCAAGCAGGCCGAAGACCTTCGCAACCAAGAGCGCGCGGGCGTGATTGAAGACGTGCGCAGGAAGATCGCCGAATACGGTTTGACGGCTTCCGATCTGAAACTCAGCGCACGCGGCGGCTCGGTCAAGCGCAGCGCCGGGGTTCCCGCGGTCAAGGCAGCAGCCAAATACCGCGGCCCAACCGGCGAAACCTGGTCTGGTGGCCGCGGCCGCAAGCCACGTTGGGTGACCGAGGCGCTGGCCGCGGGCAAGTCGCTTTCCGAGTTCGAGATCAAGTAAGCTCCCGAGAAGGCCACAGGCCAATAAAAAAAGCCCGCGAATGCGGGCTTTTTTTATTGGGTGCGAATCCGGGCAAACCCGGTGCGCTCAGTTCACCATCACGAGTTTTCCTTTGACGCCGCGCGATCCCATGTGGGCATAGGCAGCTTTCAATTGTGACATCTGCATCGTGCTGTCGATCACGGGCTTGATCTTTCCCTGTCCGTACCACTGCGCCAATTCGGCCATCATTTGTGCATTGGCCTTGGGCTCGCGCTTGGCGAAATCGCCCCAGAACACGCCGACCAGGGAGGCGCCTTTCAACAACGTCAGGTTCAATGGCAGCGATGGAATCGGCCCGGAGGCAAAGCCGACCACCAAATAGCGTCCGCGCCACGCAATCGAGCGAAATGCCGGCTCGGCGAAATCACCGCCCACCGGGTCGTAAATGACATCGGGGCCTTTGCCGTCGGTGGCGGCCTTGATGGCGTCGCGAAAACCGCCTGGAAGCGCATGCGTCGTGTAGTTGATCGTGGCGTCGGCGCCAATGGAGCGGCAGAGTTCGCATTTCTCGTCGGTAGACGCCGCCGCAATCACTTTTGCGCCTGCTGCCTTTGCGATTTGTATCGCGGCGGTGCCCACCCCGCCCGCGGCACCGAGCACGAGCACGGTTTCTCCGGCCTTGAGCTGTGCGCGATCCATCAGCGCATGCCACGACGTGGCATAGATCATGATGAACGCCGCCGCATCGACATGGCCAAAGCCCTCGGGCAGCGGCATGCAGAGCGCTGCCGGTGCCAGCGTGTGGGTTGCAAATCCGCCCGTGCCCGAGAGGCACGCCACGTTCTGGCCGACCTTCAGGTGGGTGACGCCTTCGCCTACCGCCTGAATGACGCCGGCGTATTCCGAACCGGGCACGAACGGCAGCGGCGGCTTGATCTGGTATTTGTTCTGCACGATCAGCAGATCGGGAAAGTTGAGGCTGGCCGCCCTGATTTCGATCAGCACCTGGCCCGGACCCGGCGCCGGCGTCGGCAGTTCCTTCCAGGTCAGCGCATCGACGCCGGTGGGGTTTTCGCAAAGCCATGCGTGCATGCTCGGGTCTCCTTTGAATCAGTCGTGTGTGGGCAATGAATGCGAGGCGATGATAGGGGGCGCGGCGGGGCGGCGTTGTCCCTGCTGCGACGCACGCGGCGCCTACAATCCGGGCACTGAAAAGCACCATGAAGATACTTATTTCCAACGACGATGGTTTTCAGGCGCCGGGCATCGTCGCATTGCACGACGCATTGAAAGACATCGCGGACGTCGAGGTGGTTGCGCCGGAGCACAACAACAGCGCCAAGTCGAATGCCCTCACGCTGGCGGCGCCGCTCTACGTGCACAAGGCGCACAACGGTTTTCGCTATGTGACGGGCACGCCGGCCGATTGCGTTCACATCGCGCTCAAGGGGCTGCTCGACTACCGGCCCGACCTGGTGGTGTCCGGCATCAACAACGGCGCCAACATGGGCGACGACACCATCTACTCCGGCACCGTGGGTGCGGCGATGGAGGCCTATCTGTTCGGCATCCCGGCCATCGCGTTCTCGCAGATCGAGAAAGGCTGGGCGCACGTCGATGCGGCCGCGCAGGTGGCCCGGCGGCTGGTGCAGCAGATCGAGCGCGAGCGCATGCTGGATGGAGGCGCCTTCCTGCTCAACGTGAACGTTCCGAACCGGCCGCTCGAAGAGCTCAAGCCGATCAAGGTTTGCCGGCTGGGCCGCCGCCATGCCGCGGAGAAGGTCATCACGCAGGAAAGCCCGCGGGGCGAGACGATGTACTGGATTGCAGGTGCCGGAGGCGCCAAGGACAGCGGCGAAGGCACCGACTTCCATGCAACTGCCGCCGGCCACATTGCATTGACGCCGCTGCAGATCGACCTGACCGACCATGCCAACCTGGGCCAATGGCGCGAGACGGTTGCCCGTCTCGGTAATTGAGCATGGCCACGCAACGGCCTGGATTTCCGGTTCGCCTGACACCCACCGCCTCGGCCGCCACACGCGGGCGCCTGCCCGCAGTGCCTGCCAAGCCGATGGTGCCGACCACGCCTTCGATGGCCTCCGACGCCGTGCGGGCGCGCATGGTGCAGAAGCTCGCTGCCCAAGGCATTGCCGATCCGCGCGTGCTGCGCGCGCTGAGCGCAGTCGAGCGGCATCGCTTCGTCGACAGCGCGCTCGTCAACCAGGCGTATGAAGACACGAGCCTGCCCATCGGGCTGGGCCAGACCATCTCGAAGCCGAGCGTGGTGGCCCGCATGATCGAGCTCCTGCTGGGCGCGCCCGCGCTGGCCGGAAAGCCGCAGGACCGTCTCGGCCGCGTGCTGGAAATCGGCACCGGCTGCGGCTACCAGGCCGCGGTGCTGAACCACGTGGCCACGGAGGTCTACAGCATCGAGCGCCTGCGCGGACTGCACGAGCGCGCGCGCGCCAACCTGCGGCACTTCCGGCTGGCCACGGTTCATCTGATGCTGGGCGACGGCATGGTCGGCTATGCCAAGGGGGCTCCCTATGCCGGCATCATCGCCGCGGCAGGCGGCGAAGCGGTGCCGCAGGCCTGGATCGAACAACTCGCCATCGGCGGGCGCATCGTGGCGCCCACCCATTCGGCGGGCGGCGGGCAGGCGCTCGTCGTCATCGATAAAACCGCCCGTGGACTCGAGCGCCGCATTCTTGAGGCGGTTCACTTTGTCCCCCTAAAATCGGGCATCGCTTGAAGGAACAACAAATGCAGGGTTTTGGCAATCGGAGTTGGTGCGCTGGTATCACGTTGGCAGTTGTGCTCGTGATCGCGGGCTGCGCCGCACCGCGAGGGCCGGCACCGGTCGAAGACCGCGGCACGATGACGCGTGCGCCCAATGCGGCACCCGGTGGCCCGCTCATCACCACCGACGCCTCGGGCAAGCCGCTTCCAGGCATCGAGAACTATGGCAAGCCGGGTTATTACGCAGTGCGGCCCGGCGACACGATCCGCCGCATCGGAAACGAAACAGGCCAGAGCTGGCAGAACATCGTTCGCTGGAACAATCTTGAAAATCCCGACCTGATCGAAGTCGGCCAGGTGCTGCGCGTGGTGCCGCCGGTGGGGCCGGCCACCGCTGTCGCAACCGCGCCTGCCCCTTCTTTCGAGGGTGCGGTGACCAAGCCCGTCACGCCGCCGTCGGTGGTGGTGCCCGCCGCGCCCGCGAGTGCCGCGGTCGGCAAGCCGCCGGTCACGGCGTCGCCGTCGGCGCCCGCAGCAAGCTCGGGCGACGAGGACCTCGGCTGGATCTGGCCGGCGCACGGCACGCTCCTCGCGGGGTTCGACGATGCCAAGAACAAGGGCTTCGACATCGGCGGCAAGGCGGGCGACGCCGTCCTCGCGGCTGCCGACGGCCGCGTGGTCTATGCCGGCGCAGGTTTGCGCGGCTATGGCAACCTGATCATCCTGAAGCACAACAACACCTACCTCACGGCCTATGCGCACAACCAGACGCTGCTCGTGAAGGAAGACCAGTCGGTGCAAAAGGGCCAGAAGATCGCCGAGATGGGCAACAGCGACGCTGACCGCGTCAAGCTGCATTTCGAAATCCGCCGCCAGGGCAAGCCTGTCGATCCGGCGCGCTACTTGCCGAGCCGGTAATGCCATGGCCGCGTCCAGCCCCCGTCGCGCACTGCCCGTGCGTCGGCCGGCGGGCCGGAGCAGGGCGGGAGAGAACGACCCACAGGGCTCGTCTGCAAGGCCTGCACTCGCTGCCGACCTGATTGCCGCAACCGATTCGGTCGGAGGCGAGGGTGCCGATGCACTGACGATCTACCTGCGCCAGGTGCGGCGTACCGAGCTCTTCACGCCCGAAGAGGAATACCAGGCCGCATGCGCCGCGCGCTCCGGCGACTTTACCGCGCGGCAATCGATGATCGAGCACAACCTGAGGCTGGTTGTGAACATCGCCAAGGCCTATCTGGGCCGGGGCGTGCCGCTCGCCGATCTCGTCGAGGAAGGCAACCTCGGCCTGATGCACGCCATCACCAAGTTCGAGCCCGAACGGGGCTTTCGCTTTTCCACCTATGCGACCTGGTGGATTCGCCAGTCGGTCGAGCGCGCAGTGATGACCCAGGCGCGTGCGATCCGCCTGCCGGTGCATGTGGTGCGTGAACTGCAGCAGGTGCTGCGGGCCCGCCGCACGCTCGAAGGCGATGCCCAGTTCCTGGCGCATCGGCCCGATGGCGTGCGCGTGGAGGATGTCGCGGCATTTCTGGGGCTTGACGTGCAGGCGGTCGCGGAACTGCTGGCGCTGGCCGAGGCGCCGCGTTCGCTGGATGCCGGCGATGCACATGGAGACGAAGGCTTCACCCTGGCCGACACCGTGGCGTCCGAGGACGGCCAAGGCGATCCGACCGACGTCACGCACACCCACGAGGTCGCGCGCTTGCTCGATCAATGGGTCCATGCCCTCGATGCACGCGAGCGCGAGGTGCTGGAGGGGCGCTACGGCCTGCACGACCGCGAGCCCGAAACGCTCGAGGTGCTGAGTGTGCGACTGGGGCTGACAGGCGAGCGCGTGAGGCAGATCCAGAACGAGGCGCTGGCCAAGATGCGGCGCCAGCTGACCCGTTCCGGCGTGGGGCGCGACGCCTTGTTCTAGCCGGCGCCGGCACTGAGACAATCGGGGGATGACGGAATCCATCGAAGAAAAGAAAGTCCCCGCGAAAACCCCGGCGACCGCGCGTGACGAATGGCTCAAGGTCGAGTCGCTCGACCTCGACGCGCAAGGCGTCGCGCACAACGCCGAGGGCATGGTCGTGTTCATCGAGGGCGCCCTGCCTTTCGAAGAGGTGCAGTTCAACGTTCATCGCCGCAAGAACAACTGGGAGCAGGGCACGGTCACGGCCATCCGGCGCGAATCGTCGCAGCGCGTTCGGCCTGGCTGCCCGCATTTCGGTTTGCACACCGGTGCGTGCGGCGGCTGCAAGATGCAGCATCTGGATGAGGCGGCGCAGGTTGCGGTGAAGCAGCGCGCCCTCGAGGACAACCTGTGGCACCTCGGCAAGGTACGGCCCGACAACGTGCTGCGGCCGCTGGAAGGCCCGGCATGGCACTACCGCTACCGCGCGCGGCTTTCGGTGCGCCATGTGGTCAAGAAGGGCACCGTGCTGATCGGCTTCCATGAGCGCAAGAGCCGGTATCTCGCCGACATGCAGGTCTGCCCGGTGCTGCCGAAGCAGGTCAGCGACATGCTGATGCCCTTGCGCGCATTGATCGGTTCGCTGGACGCCCGCGAGACCTGCCCGCAGATCGAGCTCGCCTGCGGCGATGCGCCCGGTACGACCTCGCTCGGCACGATTGCATTGGTGCTGAGGCACCTGGAGCCGCTCTCCAATGCGGACGTCGGCCGCCTGAAGGCCTTTGCAGCGCAGAACGCCGGCGTCCAGTGGTGGCTGCAGGCCAAGGGGCCGGACACGGTGAAGCTGCTGGAAGAAGGCGGTATGCCGCTGTCCTACGAGCTGCCCCAGTTCGGTGTGACGATGCCGTTCAAGCCCACCGATTTCACGCAGGTCAATCCGCACATCAATCGCGCCCTGGTGGGGAAGGCGCTGCGCCTTCTCGACGTACAGGCGAACGAGCGCGTGATCGACTGGTTCTGCGGCCTCGGCAACTTCACCCTGCCGCTGGCCAGCCGTGCTCGCGAGGTTCTGGGCATCGAGGGCAGCGACACCCTGGTCGCACGCGCGAGCGACAACTTCAAGAAGAACCAGCCTGCCACATCCGCCAGACGGGCGCTGTCAGCAACCCGGTTCGTGGCCCGCAACCTCTTCGAAATGACCCCTGCCATGCTGGTGGCCGATGGCAGCGCCGACAAGTGGCTGGTCGACCCGCCGCGCGAGGGCGCCTTTGCGCTGGCCAAGGCCATGGCCGATCTGCACCTGCAGCCCGAGCTTCGAACCGATGGCTGGACGCCGCCGAAGCGCATCGTGTACGTGAGCTGCAATCCGTCCACCCTGGCGCGGGACGCCGGCCTGCTGGTGCACCAGGCCGGATACCGTTGCACGTTCGCGGGGGTGATCAACATGTTCCCGCACACGGCGCACGTCGAGTCGATTGCGGTGTTCGATCTGGCATGAAAAAAGGGCCCTCGGGGCCCTTTTTTCATCTTTGGCGCGTCGCCGCGACGCTTGCTCGCTCAGTCGCGTTCGCCGCCGGCGATGCCCAGCAGGGCCAGCAGGCTCTGGAACACGTTGAACAGGTCCAGGTAAAGCGCCAGCGTTGCGCTGATGTAGTTGGTTTCGCCGCCATCCATGATCTGCTTCAGGTCATACAGCATGAAGGCCGAGAAGATGCCGATGGCGGCCACCGAGATGGCCATCATGCCGGCGCTCGAGCCGACGAAGACGTTGATGATGGCGCCCACCATCAGCACCATGGCGCCCACGAAGAGCCACTTGCCCATGCCCGACAGGTCGCGCTTGATCACGGTGGCCAGCGAAGCCATCACGAAGAAAACGCCGGCGGTGCCGCCGAACGCGGTCATGATGAGCTCGGAACCGTTCTTGAAGCCCAGCACCATCGCGATCAGCCGCGACAGCATCAGGCCCATGAAAAAGGTGAAGGCCAGCAGCACCGGCACGCCGGCGGCCGAGTTCTTGGTTTTCTCGATGGCGAACATGAAGCCGAAGGCGCCGCCGAGGAAAACCATGAGGCCGAGCCCGCCCGTGAGCGACTGGGTGATGCCGGTGGCGACGCCGATCCACGCGCCCAGCACGGTAGGCAGCATGCTCAGCGCCAGCAGCCAGTAGGTGTTGCGCAGGACGCGTTGGCGCTCAGCCTGCGGCAGCGCCTGGCCGTAGCCGGCGGAAGTGTCGAGGGTGGTAACGCGGTCGTTCATGGCCGTAGCTCCTTTGGTTGCTGCAATGACGCAGTTGGGCGCATTCTAGGGGTCTGCAAGAGGGGGGCGGCACAAAGACCGTATGGCTGATGGTCCTAAGCACCGCCGTGGTTCCGGGCCGGTTGGCCGTTATGCTGTCGGGTTTTACGCAACCTGATTCTCAACATGAAGACCAAGTCCTTCCTCGAACTCGCCGATGTCAAGGCCGTTGCCGCGGCTGCCGAAGCCGAAGCCCTCAAGAACAACTGGGCCGTGACCATTGCCATCTCCGACGATGCCGGCAACCTGCTCTGGCTCCAGCGCCTCGATGGCGCTGCGGCACTGTCGTCCCATATCGCGCCTGCCAAGGCACATACGGCAGCCATGGGGCGCCGCGAGAGCAAGGTCTACGAGGACATCATCAACGGCGGCCGCACCGCGTTTCTCACGGCGCCCGCCGTACAGGGCTTGCTGGAGGGCGGCGTGCCGATCGTGAAGGACGGCCAGGTGATCGGCGCCGTCGGCGTGAGCGGCGTGAAGTCGAACGAAGATGCCCAGATCGCCAAGGCAGGCATTGCGGCCCTCGGTCTTTGAGCATTCGAAGCGCCAAAGCAAAACGCCGGCTTCGAGCCGGCGTTTTTGTTGGATATCCAGCGTGAAAAAAAGCTTGGCTAGTCGGCGAACCGTTGGCTAGCAAAAAACGACCCTCGGAGATGAATCTCCTCAAGTCGCCCCACGATGAAACTTGCGCGAAGGGCGGGCTGATCTGCCTCTTACTTGGTCAGGATCAGCTTGCCGAGTTTGGTGGCCTGGAGCCGATAGAGGGACCCGTTGTGCATGATGCCCACGGTTTTGCTTCCCTTGAGAAGCTCCGTGCTTTCGACCATCGGCGCCGGGCGCGGTGCCTGGATGGACGCCTGTCCGCCACCCGATTGGTCGAGCGACGGATGGCTCAGAACAGAAAAGGCGTTCGGTTTGGCTTGCATCTGAAATTCCCTTATCGAAGCGATGAGTGAATGATAATGATTCGCAATAAAAAGTCAATCGCGGCGATCAACTTTTTTCAGGGCCATGCAGTGACTTACTTCGCGTCGGGCTCGGTAATGAAGCCGATCTTGCGTACGCCGGCTTCCCGCGCCTGCGACATGGCCTTGGCCACGCGTTCATAGCGCACGGCCTTGTCGCCGCGGATGTGCAGCTCGGGCTGCGGATCCTTCGCGGCCTCGGCGGCCAGGCGGGCGGGCAGCTCGCCGTCTTCGATCTTCTGTTCGTTCCAGTAGTAGCTGCCGTCGGCGGTGATGCTGAACAGGATGTTCTGCGGCTTGGGCTGCTCGGGTTCGCTGGTGGCGCGGGGCAGGTCGATGTTGACTGCGTGCTTCATCACCGGCACGGTGATGATGAAGATGATCAGGAGCACCAGCATGACGTCGACCAGCGGCGTCATGTTGATCTCGTTCATCACCTCATCGGGTTCGTCCTGGGTTCCGAAAGCCATGATGCTCAGCCCTTCTTGAGCGGAACCACGATGGCGTCGCCGCCCCCGCTTTGCACGCGTGCGCCCGTCACGAAGTAGGCGTGGAGGTCATGCGCAAAGCTGTTGAGCTTGGTGAGCACGAACTTGTTGCCGCGCACCAGTGCGTTGTAGCCCAGCACCGCCGGAATGGCCACCGCGAGGCCCAGCGCCGTCATGATCAGTGCTTCGCCGATCGGGCCCGCCACCTTGTCGATGGTGGCCTGGCCGGCGGAACTGATGCTCATGAGCGCGTGGTAGATGCCCCAGACCGTGCCGAAGAGGCCGATGAACGGGGCCGTCGAACCGACCGATGCCAGGATGGCCAGGCCGGTTTGAAGGCGCGCGGTGAACGCATCGATGCCGTTGCGCAGCGCGCGCGTGATCCAGTCGCTCACGTCCAGCGCGTCGTGCAGATGGGCCTTCGTGTTGCGATGGTGCGCAGCCGCTTCGCGGCCTTCGAGCGCCAGGGCGCGAAACGGATTGCTGTCGTCCTTGCCGAGCTTGTTGAGCGCGGTTGCGAAGTCTTCGCTATGCCAGAAGTCCTGCGAATGCTTGGCAAGGCGCTTGTACTTGATGACGTCGAGGGCCTTGATGATGATCACGATCCACGACGCAAGCGACATGCCGACCAGCAGCACCGCGACGGCCTTGGTGACGAAATCGCCCTGGTTCCAGACGTTCATCAAGCCGAATTGGGAATCCATACGAAGTTGCTCCAGAGAAAAATTAGTTCAGTTTGAATGAGAAGGGGGCCCGCAGCAGGTAGGTGGTCTGTGCGTTGCCTCCCGTTTGCCTGAAGGGCGTGACCTGGGCGGTTCGGGCGGCGCTGAGCGCCGCTTCGTCCAGGCGTTCGAATCCGCTGGACTTGAAGAGTTCGACGCGCTTGGCGAAGCCTTCGCTGTCGAAATAGATCGAGACCACAGTGGTCCCCGACTCGCCCAGCCGCCTGCTCATGCTGGGATACACGAGCTTGGGCTCCCTGACGTAGCGCGTCTGGCCCTCCGAAATTTCGATCGTCCGTGGGGCGGGCGGCGCTGGCGGCGGGGCCGGGGGAGCCGGCGGCGTGGGTGCGGGAGCCTCCGCAATGGGCGTGGGGGGCGCAGGCTCGGGCACGCCGACCGGCGCGCTGGGCGCCGGTGTCGGCTTCGGTTCGCGTATGGCCACCGGGCGAGGCGGAGGCTTGACGGCCTCGGGCTTGCGCTGCGGAGGCGGCGGCGGTGGGGGAGGCGGTGGTTCGGCCGGCCTGGGCGGCTCGACGAACTGGCTCAGAATTTCGACGGGGATCACCACTTCGGCAGCGCGGCGCAGCAGGCCGCTTTGCAGCGCCCACAGCGCGGCTGCATGAAACAGGATCACGCCCCCGGCAATGAGTGCATTGCGCGAGAGGCCCAGGACGGAGGGAGGGGGGGCAAAGCGGTCAGACACGATCAACCAATTCGAATGCGGGCGCGCACGGAGCGTGCCTCGATTGCAGCAAAACCGCTACGACTACTGTTTACTTACGAAAGATCCACCAGGCCGAGCCTGCAACGAGTATCAGGCTGCCGCCGAGTGCCGAGAAGAGTTCCATGCCTTGCTTTCCGTGATGGAGGTGGCAAGCTGGATCGCACTCGTTCCCGATTCGCGATTCAACGCGGCGACCGGGTGGGAGGCGCTGCACTGCGCGACGATATCGCGCGCACAGCCTTCACACTGGCCACACTGGGTGGCCACGCCAAGCTCGAACTGGACTTCGTCGAAAGTCATGCCGGCCCGCACGTGACGTGCGATTTCACGGTCGGAGACTCGGCGGCAGACGCAAACGATCATGGCGGTGAAAGCGGCAGTTGGCTGGCTGGTTGGGTACGAGCCTATTATAAATACGAATCTCTCGCATTTTCAATAACTATCCCCCCGCACCGGCCCCAGCCAGCTGCCAGCGCACCGAGGCGTTCTTTGATCCCAAGACCTTCGAGAAGGTCGGGCAGGTGAAGCAGCCGTCCTGAGCAACCGCGCGGTGCGTGCGGCTCCCGAGCGTGCGTCGACGCAGGTCTGGGCGCCTTGGCTGCGCGCAACGCACTGGGCGCTGGTCGCGGCCGTTGCCGTGGCGTGGTTCAGCGGCGAGGCCTTGTTGCAGCTGCATGAACTGGCGGGCGATGCCGCGCTGGCCCTGATTGCCGGGCGATGCATTGGCGGCTGGCTGGGCGGACGCCATGCGAGGTTCCGGCAGTTCGTCCGGTCTCCCGCGCAGGTGCGGCGCTACGCGGCCGAGGTGCTTGCCCGGCGCAAAAAGCGCTACCTGGGCCACAACCCGCTGGGCGGCTGGATGGTCGTTGCCCTGCTCGCCACGGTGGCGGTTGTGGGCGTCACGGGATGGATGTACTCGCTCGACATGTTCTGGGGATTGGCGTGGGTGGAATGGCTCCACCGCAGCTTGGCCTGGACACTGGTGGCGCTGATCGCCCTGCATCTGGCCGGAGTGGCTTTCACGAGTTGGCGGCACAGGGAAAACCTGGTTGCCGCCATGTTCAGCGGGCGCAAGCGCCCGCGGGAACCGGGCGACGCCGACTGAGAACGCCGCCCCGGCCTTGTCGAATCAGCTGATTTCGCCCATCTGCGATTGCAGATAGTTCTGCACGCCGACCTTGTCGATCAGGTCGATCTGGGTTTCGAGGAAGTCGATGTGCTCTTCCGTGTCGTCCAGGATTTCCCGCAGCAGGTCGCGCGAAACGTAGTCGCGCACCGTCTCGCAGTACGCGATGCCGTCCTTGATCGTGGCTTGCGCGCCAGTTTCGGCGCCCAGGTCGCAGCTCAGCAGCTCGGGCACGTCTTCGCCGATGTTCAGCTTGCCCAGGTCCTGCAGGTTCGGCAGGCCGTCGAGCATGAAGATGCGGTCCATCAGCTTGTCGGCGTGCTTCATTTCGCCGATCGATTCCTCGTATTCCTTCTTGGCCAGCTTGTCCAAGCCCCAATGCTTGAGCATGCGGTAGTGGAGGAAATACTGGTTGATTGCGGTGAGCTCGTTCTTGAGCTGCGCCTGCAGATGTTCGATGACCTTGGGGTCGCCCTTCATGTTTTTTTTTCCTTGTTCTGAAAGCACCGATTGTGAGAGGGGTGGGCAAGCCCTTGCAAGCAATCCCATGCTGCGCCGGTCTGCATGCGTTTGATGGTGATACACGTTCGTATTCGATCTCGGCGTGGTCATCGCAAACATAGCAAGCTGCAATACTTTTAATAGTTGATAACTATCAAATTGCTGAGATTGGTAGTTATACTCATGGCTCGTTCTTTCATTAGCCACCACCAAGGAAACAGCAATGTCCCTGATCAACACCGAAATCATTCCCTTCAAGGCCACCGCGTATCACAACGGCAAGTTCGTGCCCGTCAGCAACGACAACTTCAAGGGCAAATGGTCGGTCGTGGTGTTCTACCCGGCTGACTTTACTTTCGTGTGTCCGACCGAACTCGGCGACCTGGCCGACCATTACGCTGAATTCCAGAAGCTCGGCGTCGAGATCTATGGCGTGTCGACCGACACCCACTTCACCCACAAGGCATGGCACGACACCTCGGACACCATCGGCAAGGTCAAGTACCCGCTGATCGGCGACCCGAGCCAGCAACTGGCCCGCGCCTTCCAGGTGCTGATCGAAGAAGGCGAAGACGCCGGCCTCGCATACCGCGGCACCTTCGTGATCGATCCCGAAGGCAAGATCAAGACCATCGAAGTGCACGACAACGGCATCGGCCGCGACGCTGCGGAGCTGCTGCGCCGCGTGAAGGCTGCCCAGTACGTGGCTGCCCACCCCGGTGAAGTCTGCCCGGCCAAGTGGACCGAAGGCGCCGAAACGCTGAAGCCTTCGTTCGACCTCGTCGGCAAGATCTAAGCGTCCCCCGCGCGAAAGCCCGGGCGCTCACGAGGCCCCGGGCTTTTTTGTCCCCCGTTGATAGTTTTCAGTTATCGAAAGAGAGTCCGTCATGCTCGACGCCAGCACCAAAGCCCAATTGAAGAGTTACCTCGAACGCGCCACGCAGCCGATCGAGATCGTCGCCTCGCTCGACGACAGCAAGGCCTCGGGCGAAATGCTGTCGCTGCTGAAGGACGTCGCCGAAGCGTCGCCGCTGGTCAAGCTGACCGAAAGCCGCGACGACAACCATCGCAAGCCCTCTTTCTCGGTCAACCGCCCGAGCGAGAACCACGGCCCGCGTTTCGCCGGCCTGCCGATGGGTCATGAATTCACGTCGCTGATCCTCGCGCTGCTGCAGGTCGGCGGCTATCCTCCCAAGGTCGAACAGGCGGTGCTCGACCAGATCCGCGCACTCGACGGCGACTTCGAGTTCGAGATCTATGTCTCGCTCACCTGCCACAACTGCCCCGACGTGGTCCAGGCGCTGAATCTGATGGCCATCCAGAACCCGCGCATCCGCACCACCATGATCGAGGGCGGCACCTTCCAGGACGAGGTCAAGGAGCGCCAGGTGATGGCCGTGCCCACCGTGTTCCTGAACGGCACCGAATTCGGCCAGGGCCGCATGAGCCTGGAAGAGATCCTCGCGAAGATCGACACCAGCGGCGTCGAGCGCGAAGCGAAGAAGATCGCCGCCAAGGACCCGTTCGACGTGCTGATCGTCGGCGGCGGCCCCGCTGGTGCCGCGGCTGCCGTGTATGCGGCGCGCAAGGGCATTCGCACCGGCGTGGCCTCGGAGCGCTTCGGCGGCCAGGTGCTCGACACGCTGGGCATCGAGAACTTCATCTCGATCAAGGAGACCGAAGGACCGAAGTTCGCCCACGCCCTCGAAGAGCATGTGCGCGACTACGACGTCGACATCATGAACCTGCAGCGCGCCAAGGCGCTGGTGCCGGGCAAGGACCTCATCGAGGTCCAGCTCGAGAGTGGCGCCTCGCTGAAGAGCAAATCGATCATCATCTCGACCGGTGCGCGCTGGCGCAACATCAACGTGCCCGGCGAGCACGAGTTCAAGAACAAGGGCGTGGCCTACTGCCCGCATTGCGACGGCCCGCTGTTCAAGGGCAAGCGCGTGGCGGTGATCGGCGGCGGCAATTCGGGCGTCGAGGCGGCCATCGACCTGGCCGGCATCGTGGGCCATGTCACGCTGATCGAGTTCGACACCGCGCTGCGCGCCGACGCCGTGCTGCAGCGCAAGCTCAAGAGCCTGAAGAACGTCGACGTGTTCACCAACGCGCAGACCACCGAGATCACCGGCGACCAGAAGGTCAACGGCCTGGTCTACAAGGACCGCGCGACGGGCGAGCTGAAGAAGGTCGAACTCGAAGGCGTGTTCATCCAGATCGGCCTGGTGCCCAACACCGATTGGCTCAAGGGCGTGGTCGAGTTGACCAAGCACGGCGAAATCGTGGTCGACGCCAGGGGCCAGACCTCGGTGCCGGGCGTATTCGCCGCGGGCGACGTGACGACCGTGCCGTTCAAGCAGATCATCATCGCGGCCGGCGACGGCGCGAAGGCGGCGCTCGGTGCTTTCGATCACCTGATCCGGACCTCGGCCCCGGTCGAGCAGGCGACCGTCTAAAGGCCGGCTGCGGCGGACCTGATCCGGGCGCCCGGATCAGTACGTCAGCCGCTCCGGCTTCAGCTCCTGCAGGATGGTGGTGGCAATTTCCTCGATCGACTTGGTCGTCGTCGACAGCCACCGGATGCCGGCCCGGCGCATCATGGCCTCGGCCTCGCTCACCTCGTTGCGGCAGTTCTCGAGGCTGGCGTAGCGCGAATCCGGCCGGCGCTCGTTGCGGATCTGGCTCAGCCGCTCGGGCTGGATCGTGAGCCCGAAGATCTTCTTGCGATGGGGCATCAGGGCCGGCGGCAGCTGGCGGCGTTCGAAGTCTTCGGGAATCAGCGGGTAGTTGGCCGCCTTCAGGCCGTGCTGCATCGCCAGGTAAAGCGAAGTCGGCGTCTTGCCGCTGCGGCTCACGCCCACCAGGATCACGTCGGCGCCTTCGAGATCCCGGTTGCTCTGGCCGTCGTCGTGGGCCAGGCTGAAGTCGATGGCCGCAATGCGGGCATCGTATTCCTTGCTCTTGCTGACGTCGCTGAAGCGGCCGATGCGGTGGTTCGATTTCACCGCCAGCTCGATCTCCAGCGGCCGCACGAAGGTGCCGAACATGTCGAGCAGCATGCCCTTGCAGCCGGTTTCGATCACCTCCAGCACTTCCATGTTCGCCAGCGTCGTGAAGACGATGGGGCGCACGCCTTCCAGCTCGGCCGTGTGGTTGATCTGCCGTACCGCCTGGTGCGCCTTGTCGACCGTGTCGGTGAACGGCAGCCGCACATGGCGCGGTTTCATCTCGAATTGGGCCAGCACGGCGTTACCAAATGTTTCTGCCGTGATGCCGGTGCCATCGGAAATGAAGAAAACGGTGCGTGTATGCATGGTGTTGCTCTTGCGGCCTTGTCCTGCGGCGCGTGCAATCTCGCCACGCCTACAATCCGGGCCATTATCGGGAATCCGCTTTCCCACCCCCCAATTCTTTCCATGCACACCGCGACAGCACCCAAAGCAACGACAACGATCGTGCCGCGCCGTCTGCATGCAGCACCGGTTTCAACTTCTGGAGCTTTCCCATGTCTGCACTTTTCGACGCGACCGCCCTGGTCGTACCGTTTGAAAACCTGAGGATGACCGACGTCGAGTCGGTCGGCGGCAAGAACGCCAGCCTCGGCGAAATGATCTCGCAGCTGCCGCAGGGCGTGCGGGTGCCCACGGGCTTCGCGACCACGGCGCACGCGTTCCGCCAGTTCCTGGCCCACGACGGCCTGGCCGACAAGATCAGCAAGCGGCTCGCCGCCCTGGACACCGAAGACGTGCGGGCGCTGGCCGCGGCCGGTGCCGAGATCCGTGCCATGGTCGAGGCCCAGCCTTTCCCGGCCGACCTGCAGAAAGCCATTGCCGACGCCTTCGCGAAACTGAGCGCCGGCAATCCCGCCGCCTCGTTCGCCGTGCGTTCCTCGGCCACGGCCGAAGACCTGCCGGACGCTTCTTTTGCCGGTCAGCAGGAAACCTTCCTCAACGTGGTCGGCATCGACGACGTGCTACACAAGATGAAGGAAGTCTTTGCTTCCCTCTACAACGACCGCGCCATCAGCTACCGCGTGCACAAGGGCTTCGCGCACGACGTGGTCGCGCTCTCGGCCGGTGTGCAGCGCATGGTCCGCTCCGACCTCGGCGCGGCCGGCGTGATGTTCACCATCGACACCGAATCGGGCTTCGAAGACGTGGTGTTCATCACCTCCAGCTACGGCCTCGGTGAAACGGTGGTGCAGGGCGCCGTGAACCCCGACGAGTTCTATGTCCACAAGCCCACGCTGCGTGCCGGCAAGAAAGCCGTGATCCGCCGCAACCTGGGCTCCAAGCTGATCCAGATGGAGTTCGCGTCGCCCGAGGAGAAAAAGGCCACCGGCAAGCTGGTGAAGACCACCGACGTCAAGACCGAGCAGCGCAACCGCTATTCGCTCAGCGACGCCGACGTCGAGCAACTCGCCAAATATGCGCTCGTCATTGAAGAACACTATGGCCGCCCGATGGACATCGAGTGGGGCAAGGACGGCACCGACGGCCAGCTCTACATCCTGCAGGCGCGCCCCGAAACCGTGAAGAGCCAGCAGCAGGGTAAGGCCGAGCAGCGCTACAAGCTGCTGGGCAAGGGGGCGGTGCTCGCCGAAGGTCGTGCCATCGGCCAGAAAATCGGCACCGGCCCCGTGCGGCTCGTGCACAACATCAGCGAAATGGACAAGGTCCAGGCCGGCGACGTGCTGGTCACCGACATGACCGACCCCAACTGGGAACCGGTGATGAAGCGCGCCGCCGCCATCGTCACCAACCGCGGCGGGCGCACCTGCCACGCGGCCATCATTGCGCGCGAACTCGGCATTCCGGCCGTGGTCGGCTGCGGCGACGCCACCGACCTGCTGAAGGACGGCACGCTGGTGACCGTGAGCTGCGCCGAGGGCGACACCGGCTTCATCTACGACGGCCTGCTCGAAACCGAGGTGACCGAAGTGCAGCGCGGCGTGATGCCCGAGATCGACATCAAGCTGATGATGAACGTCGGCAACCCGCAGCTCGCCTTCGACTTCGCGCAGCTGCCGAACCATGGCGTCGGCCTGGCGCGGCTCGAGTTCATCATCAACAACAACATCGGCGTGCACCCGAAGGCGATCCTCGACTACCCGAACGTCGACAACGACCTGAAGAAGGCCGTCGAATCGGTGGCCCGCGGCCATGCCTCGCCGCGCGCTTTCTATGTCGACAAGGTGGCCGAAGGCATCGCAACCATTGCCGCGGCCTTCTGGCCCAAGCAGGTGATCGTGCGCCTGTCGGACTTCAAGTCGAACGAATACCGCAAGCTGATCGGCGGCAGCCGCTACGAGCCGGAAGAAGAAAACCCGATGCTCGGCTTCCGTGGCGCCGCGCGCTACCTGAGCAAGGATTTCGGCGAGGCCTTTGCCATGGAATGCGAGGCGCTCAAGCGCGTGCGCAACGACATGGGCCTGGTCAACGTGCAGATCATGGTGCCCTTCGTGCGGACGCTGGGCCAGGCCGAACGCGTGACCACGCTGCTTGGCGAACATGGCCTGAAGCGCGGCGAGAACGAGCTCAAGCTGATCATGATGTGCGAGGTGCCGAGCAATGCCATCCTGCCGGAAGAGTTCCTGAAGTACTTCGACGGCTTCTCGATCGGCTCGAACGACCTGACCCAGCTGACGCTCGGGCTGGACCGCGATTCGGGGCTCGAGCTGCTGGCCGCCGACTTCGACGAGCGCGACCCGGCCGTCAAGGCGCTGCTGAGCCGCGTCATCAAGGCCTGCAAGGCCGAGGGCAAGTACGTCGGCATCTGCGGCCAGGGCCCCAGCGACCACCCGGACTTCGCGCTCTGGCTGGCGGAGCAGGGCATCGAGTCGATCTCCCTCAATCCGGACAGCGTCATCGACACCTGGCAGCAGCTCGCCAAGCGCTGACAACGGAAGGCGGCGGGCGCGGGGGGCATGCCCCCGCCGCGCGGCCGCCCCTGCGGGAATCCTCATCGGGAAATTCCCGCTTCGGTGCCTGTCCGATTGAATCAGAATGTGTTACTCGTGTCAGACTTGCGACATTCGCAGGGTGGCGGGTCGCTCGCGGATTGCATGGCGAAGCCGCTCGTCGCCGCACCCACCGGTATTTCGCGGAAGAAACCATCATGATTCTTGTCAAGACAGACGCCGGACAGCGGGTTCTCAAGGATCGCTCGGTGCCGCTTTCGCCGCGCCAGCGTACTGCGTTCATCCTGTTCGACGGCAAGCGTTCGGTCGATGAGGTGCTTGCCGCCGGGATGGGAATTGCGCGAGAAGAGATCGACCAGATGGTCGAACTGGGGCTGCTCGGGCCCGTGGCGGGGAGCAAGCCGGCTGCGCCTGCGCCTGAGCTAGCCAAGGCACCCGAAGCGCCTGCGGCCGCAACCGAAGCGCCTGCGGCCGCAAGCAAGGCGCCCGTGGTGGCGGCAAAGGCGGCCGAACCCGCGCCGCCTTCCGGGCGCAGCAGGCAGCAGCGCTACAAGGATGCCTATCCCATTGCCACCCAATTGACCGGTGCGCTCGGCCTGATGGGCTTCAGGCTCAACCTGCAGGTCGAGGGCACCAGCAGCTACGAGGACCTGGTCGCCCTGGCGCCCAAGATACGCGCCGCGGTGGGCGCGGAGAAGGCCGCGGCCCTGGACCGGGCCCTGAACGACTGACGCTGGACACGCGCAATGCCGACAGTGCTACAATAGCCGGCTTTGCCTTGCCACACTGCGCCCGACGCTGCAGGTGGCTTTTCCTCTTCCACGGAAGAATCCACAAGGAGTGCCATGCGTCACTACGAAATCATTTTGCTGATCCACCCGGATCAGAGCGAACAAGTTCCGGCCATGCTGGAGCGCTACAAGGGCCTCATCACGGCCGGCGGCGGCAAGGTCCACCGCGTTGAAGACTGGGGCCGTCGCCAGCTGGCCTACCAGATCAACAAGCTCAGCAAGGCGCACTACCTGTGCGTCAACATCGAAGCCGAGCAAACCGTGATGGGCGAACTGGAACACGCGTTCAAGTTCAACGACGCCGTGCTGCGCCACCTCACCGTTCAGAAGAAGAAGGCCGAAACCGGTCCTTCGTCGATGATGAAGACGGTCGAGCGCGAAGAAGCCCGCAAGGCTCAGCAGGCCGAATACGCCGCCAACAACAGCTGATGGCGTGACCGCTGCCGCTGCTGCGGCAACCGGAGTCAATCAGCTTCTGCTGAGCGCCTCGGTTGCCGAACTCGGAGCCTTGCGATATACGCCCGCCGGCCTTCCCGCCATCGATCTGAAGCTCGAACACGAGTCGACGCTCCAGGAAGCAGGAAAAGCCAGGCAGGTGAAAGCGGCCCTCAGGGCCGTTGCCTTCGGTGCCATCGCCGAACGGCTCGCAACGCAGTCGATGGGAAGTCTCTGGCGTTTTCAGGGCTTTCTCGCGACACCGGGCAATGGCAAGCATCCGGTCCTGCACATCCAGGATTTTCAGCAAGATTAATTTTCGACAAGAGGTCCCCAAATGGCCACGTTCAAGAAATTCAACAAAGACAAGCGCCCGAAGCGCAACACCCAGTCGCTGCTGTTCAAGCGCAAGCGCTTCTGCCGCTTCACTGTCGCTGGCGTCGAGGAAATCGACTACAAGGACATCGACACGCTGCGTGACTTCATCAGCGAAAACGGCAAGATCATCCCCGCCCGCCTGACCGGCACGCGCGCGATCTACCAGCGCCAGCTGAACACCGCCATCAAGCGCGCGCGCTTCCTGGCCATGGTGCCGTACAGCGACCAGCACCGCGTCTAAGGAGCCGTCACCATGCAAATCATTCTTCTGGACAAGGTCCTGAACGTCGGCGGCCTCGGCGACATCGTCAAGGTCAAGGACGGCTACGCACGCAACTTCCTGATCCCGACGGGCCGCGCCCGCCGCGCCACCGCCGCCAACAAGGCCGAATTCGAAGCCAAGCGCGTCGAACTCGAAAAGGCTGCGGCCGCCAAGCTGGCCGAATCGCAAGCCCAGGGCGAAAAGCTCGGCGGCACGACCGTCAAGCTGACCCAAAAGGCCGGCGTGGACGGCCGCCTGTTCGGCTCGGTCACCAACGGCGACATCGCCGAAGAACTGGGCAAGCAAGGCTACAAGGTTGCCAAGTCGCAAGTGCGCCTGCCCAACGGCCCGATCAAGGTCGTCGGCGACAGCACCGTGAGCGTTGCGCTGCACACCGACGTGGTGGTCGACATCACCGTGACGGTCTACGGCGAAACCGCCTGATCATCCACAGCGCCTTGTGTGCTGCCGCAAAAGCCGCCTCCGGGCGGCTTTTGTCTTTCTGCGCACCGGTTTTCCAGCGCGATGCACTGAAAGATCACTGTTTATTCACAACCTTGTCCACACACGCCAGCGCGTGCGCGGCTTAGCATGCAGGGTTGCAAGGGAAGTCCATGTCCGCCGTTTTTTCCTATGCCGACAATGATCCGTCGGCCGATCGTCAAGTTGCCCAGCTTCGCATTCCGCCTCACTCGATCGAGGCCGAGTCGAGCGTGCTCGGCGGCCTGCTGCTCGACAACGGTGCCTGGGACCGCATGGGCGACCTGCTGGTGGATGGCGACTTCTACCGCCACGAACACAAGCTGATCTATGCCGCGATCGGCGGATTGATCAACGCCAGCAAGCCGGCCGACGTCATCACGGTCTACGAACAGCTGCAGGGCCTGGGCAAGGCCGATGAAATCGGCGGCCTGGTCTACCTCAATTCGCTCGCGCAGTATGTGCCGAGCGCGAGCAACATCCGCCGCTATGCCGAGATCGTGCGCGAACGCTCGATCCTGCGAAAACTCGTCTCCGCGAGCGACGAGATCGCGACCAACGCCTTCAACACCCAGGGCAAGTCGGTCGACAAGATCCTGGACGAGGCCGAGCAGAAGATCTTCAACATCGGCGAAGAGGGCACGCGGATGAAGCAGGGCTTCCAGAGCATGGATGCCCTGGTCGTCGAACTGCTCGACCGCGTGACCGAGATGGCGGAGAACCCGAACGACATCACCGGCGTGCGCACCGGCTTCTACGAGTTCGACAAGATGACCTCGGGCCTGCAGCCGGGCGACATGATCGTGCTGGCCGCGCGCCCCTCCATGGGCAAGACCTCGCTGGCCATCAACATCGCCGAGCACGTGGCGCTCAACGAAGGGCTGCCGGTGGCGGTCTTCTCGATGGAAATGGGTGCGTCGCAGCTGGCGGTGCGTATCGTCGGCTCGATCGGGCGCATCGACCAGGGGCACCTGCGCACCGGCAAGCTCAGCGATGAAGAGTGGCCGCGCCTCACGGAAGCCATCGAGAAGCTGCGCAACGTCTCGCTGCACATCGACGAGACGCCGGGCCTGACCACCAGCGAGCTGCGTGCGAATGCGCGCCGCCTGGCGCGCCAGTACGGGCGCCTCGGCCTGATCGTGGTCGACTATCTTCAGCTCATGAGCGTGTCGAGCAGCATGAGCGACGAGAACCGCGCAACGGCCGTGGGCGAAATCTCGCGCGGCCTGAAGATGCTCGCCAAGGAACTCAAGTGCCCGGTGATCGCGCTGTCGCAGTTGAGCCGCGGCGTCGAAAGCCGCACCGACAAGCGCCCCATGATGAGCGACCTGCGCGAATCCGGCGCCATCGAGCAGGACGCGGACATCATCATGTTCATCTACCGCGACGACTACTACGACAAGAACAGCAAGGAGCCGGGCGTGGCCGAGGTGATCATCAGCAAGCACCGGAACGGGCCCACGGGCACCGTCAAGCTCGCCTTTCTCAAGCCGCTCACCAAGTTCGAGAACCTGGCCGGCTACGGCAACAACGACGACTACTGACGCCGCCGCGCCTTCATTTCTGCTGCTCCAGCAGCTTGGCCTCCGCCGTCCGCGCCTTCACCTGGCGCAGCATGTCGGCCAGCGTCTTGCCTGCTTCGTCGCGAAAGCGTTCGGGCAGCACGTCGACCGCATCCATGCGGTCGATGCGAAAACCCCGGAAGTCGTTGCGCAGTTCGCACCAGGTCGAAAGCGTCCAGACCTTGCCCCAATAGAAGCAGCCAAGCGGACGCACGGTGCGTTCGCTGGTATCACCCGAAACGTCGCGATAGTGAAGGCGCAGTTTCTGGCGCGCCTGCACGGCTTCGCGCAGCGTCTGCAGCCGCGCGCGCAAGGCATCGCCCAGCCCCAGCGCGGGGGCGTAGAGTGCGAGCGCCTCGGCCGAGACGCGTGCCGCCGGCGGCAGCACGGAGAGGATCTTGCCCAGCCCGGTTTCGATGTCACGCGCCAGGGCCGGATCGACCCAGCTCTGCGCCAGGCGGGCCGCCGCCACGAGCGCCGAAGCTTCGTCCTGCGTGAACATCAGCGGCGGCAGCTCGAAACCCGCGCCCAGCCTGTAGCCCACGCCGGCCTCGCCCTCGATCGGCACGCCCTGGTGCTGCAGGTCGGCCACGTCGCGGTAGACCGTTCGCTCCGACACCTCGAGGCGCTGCGCCAGGAAGGCCGCCGTGGTGAGCCGGCGCCCGCGGATGATCTGCACGAGCTGGAACAGGCGGTCGGCGCGGCGCATCAGTGCGCTCCCTGGGATATTCCAGCGAAGCCGTCGGGCCAGCCCTGGCGTGTGCTCATGAGACTCCGATATGGATCGCCACTTTGTCCGGCCCCTCGTAGGCTTCGAAATCGCTGCGGTAGCGGCGCACGATTTCCGGGTTCGCCTCGAAATACTGCCAGATGCGCTGCCAGGTGGCGATCACCATCTGCGGCATCTCGCCCTGGCCCGCAAAGACGAGGTAGCTGCCGGCCTCGATGGGCACGCTGCCCGTTCCGCCCGAGACGGCCACGCCCACGGTCACATCGAAGGCGCCATGCGCATCGGACTCGTAGCCGGAGTAGACGCCGAAGATGCGGGCATCGCCGGTGCGGCCGGGCGTCGATCGGTATGTCTCTTCGCCGAAGAAGCGATTCCACAGGGCGCCGATGCGCGCGCCCGCGGGGTCGTTCTCTTCGCGGTTGGTGGTGCGGACCGTGAGGCCTGCGACCTGGAAAGCGTCATGTTGCTGGCGCACGGGTTCCATCGGGGTTCTCTTCTGCATGGGTGATGTGGGGATTGTGGTGCTCAGAGCGCGAGCGCCTTCAGGTCGGCTTTCATGGCCCGGGCGATCAGCATCATGTCGGCGTCGGGGACATCGAACAGCCCGAAGCGGAACTTGTAGCCCCACTGCCTGGGGTTCTCGATGAAGGCCAGCTGGTCCAGCAAGGGCGCGATCGGCGTTTCGCGGGAGGCCGCGTAGGCCACGTCGAGCCGCCATGGAACAAAGCCGTTGCCCATGTCGGCCTCATACGGTGCGCCCGGCCGCACGATGCCGATCGAGACGAAGCTCTGCAGCCTGTCGGTACCGCCGAAGACCGTGGCCGGCGCGTAGTAGGCCACGCGGTCGCCTGCCGCAACCCGCTTGAGCGGACCGAGCTTGCCGTGGCCGACCTGCATGAAGCCGAGCGGCTTGTGGTCGCGCCCGCGGCGGGCGTGCTCGGCGCTGGCCACGGCAATCCAGTTGCGCTGTGCCATGGTGCGATTCAGGCGATGGCGTGAAGGCCGACTTCGTTGCCTTCGGTGTCGCGCAGATGGGCGATGAAGCCCATGCCTGGCGGCAGCGCGGACTTGGGCGCGACGATCTGGCCGCCTGCCGTTTCGACGCGCGCCAGCACGGCGTCGATGCTCGGCATGCAGTCGAGGTAGATGCGGATGCCGCTGCCCGCGCGTGCGCTGGCGTTCGCGCCGGCCTGCAGGGCGCCGCCGGTGGCGGGGTTGTCGTAGGGAAAGATGGCCAGCGTCTGGCCGCCGAAGTTTTCGCGGCGCAGCGTGCGGCCGAGCACGGTTTCGTAGAAGGCCTGGGCGCGGTCGATGTCGGTGACCGGAATCTCGAACCAGTTGACGGCGTTTTGCATGGAGGACTCGCTTTCGTTGCGTTGAAGGAGCCCTGATGGTGCGGGCGGCCTCCTGACAGCGTCTTGTCAGGAGGCTGTCACCGCGGACGAAAAAAGCCCGCGGTGCTCCTGGGAGCATCGCGGGCTTTTGACAGCCGCGAACCGGCGGCTCTTAGAGCACGTCGCTCGCGAAGTCGGCCAACCTGGAGCGCTCGCCGCGCGCCAGCGTGATGTGGCCGCCGTGCGGCCAGCCCTTGAACTTGTCGACCGCGAAGGTGAGGCCCGAGGAGCCTTCCGTCAGGTACGGCGTATCGATCTGCGCGAGGTTGCCCATGCAGATGATCTTGGTGCCCGGGCCCGCACGGGTGATCAGCGTCTTCATCTGCTTGGGCGTCAGGTTCTGTGCCTCGTCGATGATCACGTACTTGTTCAGGAAGGTACGGCCGCGCATGAAGTTCATGCTCTTGACCTTGATGCGGCTTCGAATCAGCTCATTGGTGGCCGCGCGGCCCCATTCCCCGGCGCCGCCGCCGTCGCCCTTGGCCAGGAACTCGAGGTTGTCGTCGAGCGCACCCATCCACGGGCCCATCTTTTCTTCCTCGGTGCCCGGCAGGAAGCCGATGTCCTCGCCCACGCTCACCGTGGCGCGGGTCATGATGATCTCGGTGTAGCGCCGGTCGTCGAGCACCTGCGTGAGGCCCGAGGCGAGCGCCATCAGCGTCTTGCCGGTGCCGGCGGTGCCGGTCAGCGTGACGAAGTCGACTTCGGGGTCCATGAGCAGGTTCATCGCGAAGTTCTGCTCGCGGTTGCGCGTGTTCACGCCCCACACCGCGTTCTTGCCCGAGCTGTAGTCCTTGAGCGTCTTGAACACCGCGGTCTTGTCGCGGATCTCGGTGACGCGTGCGTACATGCTCGGTTCGCCCGGCGCTTCGAAATAGACGAACTGATTGATGTAGAGGTTGGGCACCAGCGGTCCGCTGACCCGGTAGAAGGTGTTGCTGCCGCTTTGCCAGCTTTCGACCGTCTTGCTCTGGCGCGTCCAGAAATCGGCCGGCAGCGCGAGCGAGCCCGCGTAGAGCAGGTCGCCGTCTTCGAGCGTCTTGTCGTTCTGATAGTCGTCGGCGGCCAGGCCGAGGGCGCGCGCCTTGACGCGCATGTTGATGTCTTTCGACACCAGCACCACTTCCTGCTTCGGACGGCCGGGCTGGTCGTTGGCATAGAGGTCGCGCAATGCATGGACCACGCCGAGGATCTGGTTGTCGGCCTTGCCCTGGGGCAGGCTGATCGGCAGCGAATAGTCGAGCGGTGCGGTCTGGAAGAACAGCTTGCCGCCGGCCTCGCGATGGCCCGTGGTGTCCAGCTTCAGGCCCTTGCCAATGTCGGCGTCCTGGGCTGCCGCCAGGGCGTCGAGCGTGCGGCTGGTCTGGCGGCCGTTGCGGGCGACTTCGGTGGTGCCCTTCTTGTGGCCGTCCAGCTCCTCGAGCACGATCATCGGCAGGAAGATGTCGTGTTCCTCGAAGCGGAACAGGCACATCGGGTCATGCAGCAGCACATTGGTGTCGAGCACGAACAGCTTGGCCGGGCCGTTGGACTTGCTGCGCTTGGGCCGCGCCGGCGCCTGCGACGCCGCCGCAATTTGCTGCGGTGCGGACACCTGGACGGCTGGCGGCGGCGCTTCGGATTCCTGGCGTGCCGTGGGTTGCTGCCGCTGGCCGCGGGAGGGGGCGGTTTTCGACCTGGCGCGCATCGGCGGCGCGGCCTCGGTGCCACCGCCTACCGCATCGGCGGCGTGGCGGTCGAACAATTCCAATGGCTGGGAGCCGTTCGATGACGCCGAATCGGTGCGCGATTCGCCCGAGCGGCGCGATCCCCTGTGCGAGGAGCGGGCGGGTGCATCGTGCGCATCCGGCGAGAGCAATGCGGCGCGTTTCGTGGGGGCGGGAGGCAATGGCATGTGTCAGATCGCTCGCAGGAAGTGGAAACCAGAAAACGAAAAAGCCGCCTGTAGACCAAGGCGGCTTTGTTCGGGGGATGCGGTCGTGGAGCTCAACGGCATGAGGCCATTATGCACACCGCCGGTGACGCGTCTTGCGCTCTTTGCAAAGTCCGTTGGGCATTCCCCACGGCGCGATGCAAAAGCGCACAGGCTGCGCTTCTCGTGACGGTCAGGCGGCCTTCTTGAGCGCCTTGACGGCCTTGAGCACGTCGTCGACATGGCCCGGAACCTTGAGGCCGCGCCATTCGGCCTTGAGGACGCCGTCCGCGCCGATCAGGAAGGTACTGCGCTCGATGCCCTTGACCTTCTTGCCGTACATGATCTTGTTCTTGACCACGCCGAACATGTGGCACATCTTTTCTTCGGTATCCGCGATGAGTTCGAACGGGAGTTCGAGCTTGGCCTTGAACTCGTCGTGCGACTTCATGTTGTCGCGGGACACGCCGAACACCGTGGCACCGGCCTTCTCGAAGTCCTTGTAACGGTCGCGAAACTGCATGGCTTCGGTCGTGCAACCCGGAGTGTTATCTTTCGGGTAAAAATACATGACCAGCACGTGGCCGAGATGAGAGGTATTCGAGACTTTCAGTCCGCCCGTGGCGTTGGCGTCGAATTCAGGAATGGGTTTGTTGACAACGATCGCCATGAAACTTGTTTTCTCCGTTGGTTTCCATTGATCGAGCGCTTTGGAGCACACTCGACGAATGGAGGATTGGTCGTTGCTAACTGGAGCAGCAGGCCTGTTCGCAACCCGGTATTTTACCCCGAAAACCCCTCCCTCAGTGCTCGGGCGGTTCCACGAGGAGGGCGGCTATGACGTGGCGGCCTTCGCCGGCCAGGATGTTGTAGGTACGGCAGGCTGCGGGGGTGTCCATGGTCTCCACGCCGGTGCGCTTTGACATCAGGGGCTGGAGCCAGGCAGGCTGCGGGAACCGGATGCGTGATCCGCTTCCAAAAATGACCAATTCCGCGCCAAGTGACGCAAGTTGAGCGAAATGCTCGGGCCCGAGCTGGTCGAAACGGGTGCAATTCCATTCGAAGCGCTCGCCGCGCGAGCCCACCACCACGCTGCCCTCGACCTTTTCGTTGTTGATGGCGACCCACCCGGGGCCGTGCGCGGTAAGGGACTGGGCGTCGGATTTGTCGGGCTGGAGCTTCATCGGGGCACTGGGAACTGTGGTCAAATTATAGGTTTTCCCAGTGACACGAGGCCCCCAAGGGCCTTTCGACCTCGAGTAGTAACCCGCGCCCGGGAGGGCCTTTTGAAGCAGTTCAAGAAATCGGCCAAGCTGGCCAACGTGCTCTACGACATCCGCGGCCCCATCATGGACGCCGCGAAGCAGATGGAAGAAGAGGGCCAGAAGATCATCAGGCTCAATATCGGCAACCTGGCCGTGTTCGGCTTCGATGCGCCGGAGGAAGTCCAGCAGGACATGATCCGCAACCTGCCGGCGTCGGCGGGCTATTCGGACAGCAAGGGCATCTTCGCGGCCCGCAAGGCCGTGATGCACGAGACCCAGAAGCAGGGCGTTGCAGGGGTCACGCTCGAGGACATCTACCTGGGCAACGGCGCGAGCGAACTGATCGCCATGGCCACCAACGCGTTGCTGAACGACGGCGACGAAATGCTGCTCCCGGCACCCGACTATCCCCTGTGGACGGCCGCCTCGAGCCTGTCCGGGGGCAAGCCGGTGCACTACGTCTGCGACGAAGCCAACGGCTGGATGCCCGACCTGGACGACATCCGCGCCAAGATCACGCCCCGCACCAAGGGCATCGTGGTCATCAATCCGAACAATCCGACCGGTGCGCTTTATTCCGACGAACTGCTCAAGAGCATCGTCGCCATTGCGCGCGAGCACCACCTGGTGATCTTCGCCGACGAGGTGTACGACAAGGTGCTGTACGACGGCGTCAGGCACACCGCGATCGCGAGCCTTTCGACCGACGTGCTCACGCTGACCTTCAATTCGCTGTCCAAGAGCTACCGCTCGTGCGGCTACCGCGCGGGCTGGATGGTGGTTTCGGGCGACAAGGCGCGGGCGCAGGACTACATCGAGGGCCTGAACATGCTCTCGAACATGCGCCTGTGCGCCAACGTGCCCGGACAGTGGGCCATCCAGACCGCACTTGGCGGCTACCAGAGCATCAACGACCTGGTCGGCGACGGCGGCCGCCTGCGGCGCCAGCGCGACCTGGCCTACGAGCTCATCACGGCCATTCCGGGTGTGAGCTGCGTCAAGCCGAGCGCCGCGCTCTACATGTTTCCCAAGCTCGATCCCAAGGTCTACCCCATCGAGGACGACCGGCAGTTCTTTCTCGAGCTGCTGAGGGAAACCAAGGTGATGCTGGTGCAGGGCACGGGCTTCAACTGGGCGACGCCGGACCACTTCCGCATCGTGTTCCTGCCCCACGAGGACGACTTGCGCGAAGCGATCAACCGCATCGCCAAGTTCCTGGAGCTGTACCGCCTGCGCAGCAAGACGGATTGATGGCGTGCCCGCTCGCCGCGCGGTTGGCCGCGGCGGCCGGCGGCCCCTTCCTTTCCACCCCATACGAACCATCCACGCGAATCTCCCAATGAAACCCATCCAAGTAGGCCTGCTCGGCGCAGGCACGGTCGGCAGCGGCACCTTCAAGGTGCTGCTGCGCAATCAGGAAGAAATCAAGCGACGTGCAGGCCGGGGCATCGAGATCACGATGGTGGCCGACCTCGACACCGCCCGCGCCCGCGAAGTGGCCGGTGAAGGCGTGAAGGTGGTCGCCGACGCGCGCGAAGTCATCGCCAACCCGGACATCGACATCGTGATCGAGCTCATCGGCGGCTACGGCATTGCGAAGCAGCTGGTGCTCGAGGCGATCGCGGCCGGCAAGCACGTGGTCACGGCCAACAAGGCGCTGCTCGCCGTGCATGGCACCGAGATCTTTGCCGCCGCGCATGCCAAGGGCGTGATGGTGGCCTTCGAAGCCGCGGTGGCCGGCGGCATCCCGATCATCAAGGCGCTGCGCGAGGGCCTCACGGCCAACAGCATCCAGTGGCTGGCCGGCATCATCAACGGCACCACCAACTTCATCCTCTCCGAGATGCGCGACAAGGGGCTCGATTTCGCCACCGTGCTCAAGGAGGCGCAGCGCCTGGGCTATGCCGAAGCCGATCCCACCTTCGACATCGAGGGCGTCGACGCGGGCCACAAGGTCACGCTGATGAGCGCGATCGCCTTCGGCATCCCGGTGCAGTTCGACAAGGCGCACATCGAAGGCATCACCAAGCTCGCGGCGCAGGACATCAAGTACGCCGAACAGCTCGGCTACCGCATCAAGCTGCTCGGCATCACCAAGCGCACCGCGCAAGGTATCGAACTGCGCGTGCATCCCTCGCTCGTGCCGTCGAAGCGGCTGCTTGCGAATGTCGAAGGCGCCATGAACGCCGTGGTCGTGCATGGCGACGCCGTCGGCACCACGCTGTACTACGGCAAGGGCGCGGGCAGCGAGCCGACCGCCAGCGCGGTGATCGCCGACCTCGTCGACATCACCCGCCTGCACACGGCCGACGCCGCGCACCGCGTGCCGCACCTGGCCTTCCATCCCGACGCCATGAGCGACCTGAAGGTGCTGCCGATGGCCGAGGTCGTCACCAGCTACTACCTGCGCCTGCGCGTGGCCGACCAGGCCGGCGTGCTCGCCAAGGTGACGGGCCTGCTGGCCACCGCCGGCATCAGCATCGACGCGGTGCTGCAGCGCGAAGCCGACGAAGTGGGCGGCGAGGGCTCCACCCAGACCGACCTGATCATCCTCACGCACGACGCGCGCGAAGGCACGGTGAACGACGTGCTTGCGGAACTGCAGGCACTGCCCACGGTGCTGCAGCCGATCGTGCGCATCCGCAAGGAAGAGCTGTCCTGAGGACGGCACAAGAGACCTACCGTGAACTACCTGAGCACCCGCGGGCACCCCGACCGCAAGCGTTTCTGCGAAATCCTGCTGGAAGGCCTCGCGCCCGATGGCGGGCTGTACCTGCCCGAGCACTATCCGCAAGTCGACACCGCCACACTCGCCAAATGGCGCGGCCTGCCGTATGCGGAACTGGCGTTCGAGATCCTCTCGCTCTACATCGACGACATTGCGCCGGCCGACCTGAAGGCGATCTGCGCCAAGACCTACACGCCCGAGGTGTTCGGCACCGACGAGATCGTGCCGCTGCGCGAGCTCGAGGACGGCGTGTACCTCGAGGCCCTGTCCAACGGCCCCACGCTGGCCTTCAAGGACATGGCGATGCAGCTCCTGGGCAACCTGTTCGAGTACGAACTGGGCCGCCGCGGCGCCGAGCTCAACATCCTGGGCGCCACCAGCGGCGACACCGGCAGCGCGGCCGAGTACGCCATGCGCGGCAAGAAGGGCGTGCGCGTCTTCATGACCTCGCCCGACGGGCGCATGAGCCCCTTCCAGCAGGCGCAGATGTTCAGCCTGCAGGACGAGAACATCCACAACATCGCCATCGCCGGCGTGTTCGACGACTGCCAGGACATCGTCAAGGCGGTGTCGAACGACCTGGGCTTCAAGCGCAAGTACCGCATCGGCACGGTCAACTCGATCAACTGGGCGCGGCTGCTCGCGCAGGTGGTCTACTACTTCGCCGGCTACTTCCAGGCCACGGCGAGCAACGACAAGCCCGTGAGCTTCACCGTGCCCTCGGGCAACTTCGGCAACGTCTGCGCGGGCCATGTGGCACGCATGATGGGCCTGCCCATCCAGACGCTCGTGGTCGCCACCAACGAGAACGACGTGCTCGACGAATTCTTCCGCACCGGCATCTATCGCGTGCGCGCGGCGGCCGATACGCACGAAACCTCGAGCCCGTCGATGGACATCAGCAAGGCCAGCAATTTCGAGCGCTTCGTGTTCGACCTGGTGGGACGCGACGCCGGCAAGCTGCGCTCGCTGTTCGTGGACGATCTGGGCCGCCAGGGCCGTTTCGACCTGAGCGGCGACCCCGCGTTCAGGCAGGCCGCGGAACGCTTCGGCTTCAAGAGCAGCCGCAGCACGCATGCCGACCGCCTCGCCACCATCCGCGACACCGACAAGCGCTTTGCCACGCTGGTCGATCCGCACACGGCCGACGGCCTCAAGGCCGCGCGCGAGCACCTGGCGCCCGGCGTGCCGATGGTGGTGCTCGAGACCGCGCTGCCGATCAAATTCGCGGCCACGCTGGTGGAAGCTCTCGGGCACGAGCCTGCGCGGCCGGCCAGGTTCGAAGGCATCGAAGCGCTGCCCAAGCGGGTGGTGAAGCTCCCGGCCGATGCCGAGGCCGTGAAGGCATACATCGCGCAGAACTGTGATTGACCCTTGCCGCACGCCGCGCACGGCAGCGGCTGCCCCGCACATGCATTCGGCGGCCGCGTAGGCGGCAGCCACAGGAACTCGACATGAAGGTGATCGGCTTTTCCGGGTATTCGGGTTCGGGCAAGACCACGCTGGTCGAGCGCCTGATTCCCGTGCTCAAGCTCCATGGCCAGCGCGTGTCGGTGGTCAAGCATGCGCACCACAAGTTCGACATCGACCATCCCGGCAAGGACACCTACCGTCATCGCGAGGCGGGAGCCTTCGAGGTGGTCGTGGCGTCGGACAAGCGGCTCGCGCTGATCCGCGAGTTCGAGCAGCCCGCGCAGCTGTCGGTGCACGACCTGATTGCCGAGCTTCATGACGGCGTCGACTGGGTGCTGGTCGAGGGCTTCAAGCACAGCGACCTGCTCAAGATCGAGGTCTGGCGCGCACCCGAGGCCGGCAAGCCGGCGCGGCCCTCGCAGTACATCGAGGACGCCTTCGTGACCGCCATTGCCACCGATGCGCCCGCGAGCTTGCCGGCACCCACCAGTCTGCCCCTGTTCGACCTCGACGACATCGAGGGCATCGCGCAATGGTTGATCGACAGCGCAAGCCGCTTCGAATACAACCCCGAACACCATGGCTGATTCCGTGACCCCCTCGCGCCCGCCGCTGATGGCGCTCGACGAAGCCCTTGCGAGCCTGCTCGGGAAAGCGCTCCCGAAGCTGCCCGCCGAAAGCGTCGCCACCTTCGATGCGGACGGCCGCGTGCTCGCGCAGGACCTCGTCTCCGCGCTCACCGTGCCACCCCGCGACAACAGCTCGATGGACGGCTATGCGGTGCGCGTGGCCGACTGCACTGCGCCTGGCGCGTTGCTCCAGGTGGCGCAGCGCATTCCCGCCGGCACGGTGGGCACGCCGCTGGCCGCCGGCACTGCAGCGCGCATCTTCACCGGCGCCCAGATCCCCGGAGGTGCCGATGCCATCGTGATGCAGGAAGACACCCAGCCCGTGCCGCAAGAGGGCGGACTTGGCGCGGTGCGCATCGAGATCGCTCCCGCTGCCGGCCAATGGATTCGCCGCGCCGGAGAAGACGTGGCCGCCGGCGACGTGGTGCTGCGCAAGGGCGAGCGCCTGACGCCCGCCGCGCTCGGGCTCGCCGCCAGCGTGGGTTTCGACCGGCTCCAGGTGGCCCGGCGGCCCCGCGTCGCACTGCTGTCCACCGGCGACGAACTGGTGATGCCCGGCGAAGTCGCGCCAGAGGCCATGAAGCCGGGCGCGATCTACAACTCCAACCGTTTCTTCATGCGCGCCTTGCTGCACCGGCTCGGCTGCGAGGTGAACGACCTGGGCATCGTGCCCGACAAGCGCGAAGCCACCATCGAGGCGCTGCGCGGCGCGGCGGAGAGCAGCGACCTGATCATCACCACCGGCGGCGTATCCGTGGGCGAGGAAGACCACATCAAGGCCGCGGTGCAGGCGCTCGGCGAACTGCAGTTGTGGTCGCTCTCGATGAAGCCGGGCAAGCCCTTTGCCTACGGTTCGATTCCCAGGGCCGGGGGCAGCGCGCAAGGCCGCTGCCACATCACGGGGCTGCCCGGCAACCCCGTGTCCAGCTTCCTGACCTTTCTGCTGCTCGTGCGCCCGTTCCTGCTGACGCTGCAGGGCGCCAGCCGCGTGGCACCGGAGCCCGTGCAGATGCGCGCCGACTTCGACTGGCCGCGCGCCGACCGCCGCCGCGAGTTCCTGCGCGCCCGGCGCAACGCCGCGGGCGGGCTCGACCTGTTCGCCAACCAGAGCTCGGGGGTGCTGACGTCGATGGTCTGGGGCGACGGCGTCGTCGACAACCCGCCCGGCCAGACCATCCAGACCGGCGACACGGTGAATTTCATCCCCTTGGCCTCGCTGCTGGCCTGACTGACGTTGCCCATGAAGGTCCAGATCCGTTACTTCGCCTCCGTGCGCGAGGCGCTCGCCACCAGCGGCGAAACCGTCGACACCGGTGCCGGCACGCTGGCCGCCCTGCGCGACGAACTCATCGCACGCGGCGGCGCGTATGCCGCGGCGCTTGCGCGCGGCAAGGCCGTGCGCATGGCGCTCGACCAGGCCATGAGCGACGAGGCGGCCGCACTGCGCGAAGGCTGCGAGGTCGCCTTCTTCCCGCCCGTTACGGGCGGCTGAGCCGGGCGTCCAGCGCCACCAGGCGCTCGCGCAAGGCATCGGACGCGCGGGTCATCGGCGAGCGCAGCTCGTCGCGCATCGATCCGCCGTTCGCCAGCAGCGCCTTGAGCGGCCCCGGGTTCGGTTCGGCAAACAGCATCTCGATCAGCGGCTGCAGCGGCTGCCATTCGGCGCGCGCTTCTGCCAGCCGGTTCTCGGCCAGGAGGCGCAGCACCTGCACGAAGTGCCGGGTCTGCACGTGCCCGCTCGCCGCGATGGCGCCCACGCCGCCTTCGGCCACCGTGCCGAAGATCTGGTGGTCCTCGCCCGACAGCACCTGAAGCCTGCCATCGGCAATCACGGCGCGCGTCTTGGCCATGTCGCCGCCGCAGTCCTTGATGCCGCGGATGCGCGGGTGTTCGGCCAGCGCCAGCAGCGTTTCGCGCGTGAGGGTCGCGCCGGTGCGGTAGGGAATGTCGTAGACCAGCACCGGTGCCGCGCTGGCGTCGGCAATGGCGCGGAACCATTCGAGCAAACCGGCCTGCGAAGGCCGGATGTAGTGCGGCGCGGGCACCAGCAGCCCCGCCAGCGGCCATTCGGCGAGCCGGCGCACCCAGGCCGTCGTCTTGCCCAGGTGGTAGCCCGAGAGGCCCATGACGATCGGCAGCCCGGCCGCAGCGGCTTGCACCGTATCGAGCGCGGCGAGCTGTTCCGTTTCATCGAGTGCGGCGGCCTCGCCGGTCGAGCCGCAGACCACGAAGCCGGCCACGCCGTCGCCGGCGAGCCGGCGGGTCAGCGCCGAGAGTGCGGCATGGTCGACCGCGCCGCCCTGAAACGGCGTGACAAGGGGAATCCAGAGGCCCGAGAAGTCAGGGCTGGAAGAGGAGGGGATGGATGGTTGCGGCACGCAGGCTTCCTTGCGGGAATCGACCGATGGAAAAGAACCGTCGTCCGATGCGCGCGCAACCCATTGGTGGCCAAGGCCTTGGCAGGTTCCGTCGCTCATCCGACGACGGAACCGCAGCTCCGGTCAGACGAGCTTTGGTTTTTTGGCTTTGCTGCCCTGGCGCGCGCGGGTGCTCTCGGCGTGCGAAGGCACGGTGAAGAGCATGGCGAGGCGGGGCATTGCCGAAGTCTAGCGCGATGCCACAATCCCGGCATGAGTGGTGCACGCGTTTCGATCCAGACAGCCGATTTCGACCTGGGACAGGAGGTCGCCGCGTTGCGCGCCGGCGACAAACGCGTGGGCGCGGTCTGCAGCTTCGTCGGCACGGTGAGGGATCGCAACGACGGCAGCACCATCGCCTCGATGGAGCTCGAGCACTACCCCGGCATGACCGAAAAGGCCATCGAGGCCATGATCGACGAGGCGCACCGGCGCTTCGACATCCTGGGCGCACGGGTGATCCACCGCGTGGGCCTGTTGCAGCCGCTCGACCAGATCATGATGGTGGCGGTGGTCTCGGCCCACCGCGGCCAGAGCTTCGAGGCCTGCGAGTTCCTGATGGACTACCTGAAGACCCAGGCACCGTTCTGGAAAAAGGAACAGACGCCCGAAGGCGCCCGTTGGGTCGATGCGCGCGTCAGCGACGACGCCGCACTGGCGCGCTGGGGCATCACCGCCCCGAACGCTTAAAGAGGCTTGAAGCCGCTCGACTGGATGATCCGTTCCCAGGTCTGCGTGTAGCTGCGCACGCGGCCTGCGAACTGCCCCTGCGGCTCGTAGCCGACCGTCAATCCCATGGTCGTGAGCTTCTGCTTCACGTCGGGCATGGCCAGCACCTTCTGCAGTGCCTCGCCGTATTTGTCGATGATCGGCTGCGGCGTGCCGACGGGCGCGAAGATGCCGTAGTAGGGCAGGTCTTCCAGGTTCGAGAAGCCCAGCTCGGTGAAGGTGGGCACGTTCGGCAGCACGGCCTGGCGCTTGGCGCCGATGGAAGCGACGATGCGCACCTTGCCGGCCTTGTGGTTCTCGATGAAGTCGGGCACCGAGGCGATGCCGGCCGTGATCTGGTTGCCCAGCATGTCTGCCGTCATCGGCGCGCTGCCGCGGTAGGGCGCGGGCTGCACGTCGATCTTGTACTTTTCCGAGATCATCTTCACCAGGAACTCAGGGATAGAGGCCGGCGCCGGAATGCCGATGGTTTCCTTGCCGCCGCGCTGGGTGCGAACCCACTTGACGTACTCGTCGATGCTCTTGGCCGGCGTGCCGCCCGAGACCGCCAGCACGTTGGCAAAGGTGGCGAATCCGGCCACGGGCACGAAGTCGGTCGCGGGGTTGAAGCCCGGGTTCTTCACCACCTGCGGCAGGATGGAGATCGAATGGTCGTGGGAGAGGAACAGCGTATGGCCGTCGGCCGGGGCCGCCTTGAGCGCCTGCGCCGCGATCTGTCCGCCGGCGCCGGCGCGGTTTTCCACCACCACCGGCACGCCCAGCACGTCCTTGAGCTTTTCGCCGAGTGTGCGTGCAATGGCGTCCGTGCCGGCACCGGCCGGAAAACCGACCAGCAGGCGGATGGGCGTGCCTTGCGCCTGCGCAAGGCCCGTCAGGCCCATGGCCGCTAAAAAGAGACCGACGCCGAGCGCCCGGCGAACCGGATGGGCGCGCTGCATTGAAAAAACCATGATCGACTCCATTCGAAAAATGAGCAGGCACAGTGCAATAGCCGTGCCCGAAGCGCCGGACACCTTGAATCGCGCCCGAACAGTCCTATTTTGAGTGCAGGAATACCACCATGCGACAAGACAAACTCACCACCAAGTTCCAGGAAGCACTGAGCGATGCCCAGACGCTCGCGCTCGGCAACGACAACGCCTACATCGAACCAGCCCACCTGCTGGCCGCAATGCTGCGCCAGGAGGACGGCCCGCGCGCCCTGCTGGAGCGCGCCGGCGTCAACGTGCAGGGCCTTGCGAAGGCGGCCGAAGCGGCCATCAAGAAGCTGCCGCAGGTCCAGGGGCACGACATCGTCCAGGTCGGCCCCGAACTCGGCAAGCTGCTGCAGGCCACCGAGAAGGAAGCCATCAAGCGCAACGACCAGTTCATTGCGGGCGAGCTCTTCCTGCTGGCCGTGGCTGACAGCAAGTCGGACATCGGCAGGATCGCCAAGGAAAACGGCCTCGGCCGCAAGTCGCTCGAAGCCGCCATCGACGCCGTGCGTGGCGGGCAGGGCGTGAACAGCGCCGACGCCGAAGGCCAGCGCGAAGCCCTCAAGAAATACTGCATCGACCTCACCGAGCGTGCGCGCCTGGGCAAGCTCGACCCCGTGATCGGCCGCGATGAGGAAATCCGCCGCGCCATCCAGGTTCTGCAGCGCCGCACCAAGAACAACCCCGTGCTCATCGGTGAACCCGGCGTGGGCAAGACCGCCATCGTCGAAGGCCTGGCGCAGCGCATCGTCGCGGGCGAAGTGCCCGACTCGCTCAAGGGCAAGCGCGTGCTGTCGCTCGACATGGCCGCGCTGCTGGCGGGCGCCAAGTACCGTGGCGAGTTCGAAGAGCGCCTGAAGACCGTGCTCAACGAACTGGCCAAGGACGAAGGCCAGACCATCGTCTTCATCGACGAACTGCACACCATGGTGGGCGCCGGCAAGGCCGAGGGCGCAATGGACGCGGGCAACATGCTCAAGCCCGCGCTCGCGCGCGGCGAGCTGCATTGCGTGGGCGCGACCACGCTCGACGAATACCGCAAGTACATCGAGAAGGACGCCGCGCTGGAGCGCCGCTTCCAGAAGATCCTCGTGGGCGAGCCGAGCGTGGAAGCCACCATCGCCATCCTCCGCGGCCTGCAGGAGAAATACGAAGTGCACCATGGCGTGCAGATCACCGACCCGGCCATCGTGGCCGCGGCCGAGTTGAGCGACCGCTACATCACCGACCGCTTCCTGCCCGACAAGGCCATCGACCTGATCGACGAGGCCGCGGCCAAGATCAAGATCGAGATGGACTCCAAGCCCGAGGTCATGGACCGGCTCGACCGCCGCCTGATCCAGCTGCAGATCGAGCGCGAAGCCGTGCGCCGCGAAAAGGACGAAGCCTCGCAGAAGCGCTTCGGCCTGATCGAGGACGAGATCGGGCGCCTGCAGAAGGAGATTGCCGACTACGACGAGATCTGGCAGGCCGAAAAAGCGCAGGCGCAAGGCAGCGCGAAGATCCGCGAGGACATCGACAAGATCAAGTTCGAGATCGAGGAGTGGAAGCGCAAGGGCGACTTCAACAAGCTTGCAGAGCTCCAGTACGGCCAGTTGCCTGCGCTCGAGAAACGCCTGAAGGAAGCCGAGGCGAACGAGGCGACCAAGGGCAAGTCCAGCGCGCCCACGCTGCTGCGCACGCAAGTGGGATCGGAAGAAATCGCCGAGGTCGTGGCGCGCGCCACCGGCATTCCGGTGGCCAAGCTGATGCAGGGCGAGCGCGACAAGCTGCTGGTCATGGAAGACAAGCTGCACGAACGCGTGGTGGGGCAGGACGAGGCCATCGGTGCCGTTGCCAACGCGATCCGCCGCTCGCGCTCGGGTCTCTCCGACCCGAACCGCCCGACCGGTTCGTTCCTGTTCCTGGGCCCCACGGGCGTGGGCAAGACCGAGCTGTGCAAGGCACTCGCGGGCTTCCTGTTCGACAGCGAAGACCACCTGATCCGCATCGACATGAGCGAATTCATGGAGAAGCACTCGGTGGCCCGCCTGATCGGCGCGCCGCCGGGCTACGTGGGCTACGAGGAGGGCGGCTACCTGACGGAAGCCGTGCGCCGCAAGCCCTACAGCGTGGTGCTGCTCGACGAGGTCGAGAAGGCGCATCCGGACGTGTTCAACGTGCTGCTGCAGGTGCTCGACGACGGCCGCCTGACCGACGGCCAGGGCCGCACCGTGGACTTCAAGAACTCCGTGATCGTGATGACGAGCAACATCGGCTCGCCGATCATCCAGGCCATGGTGGGCCAGCCTTCCGAGGAAATCAAGGAAGCGGTGTGGGGCGAGCTGAAGAACTACTTCCGCCCCGAGTTCCTGAACCGCATCGACGAGACGGTCGTGTTCCATGCGCTGGACGCGAAGAACATCGAATCGATTGCCGCGATCCAGCTCAAGGTGCTGAAGGCGCGGCTCGCGAAGATGGACCTGGGGCTCGAGGTGTCGCCCGCAGCGCTGGCCGAGATTGCCAAGGTCGGCTTCGACCCGGTGTTCGGCGCACGTCCGCTGAAGCGCGCCATCCAGCAGCGCATCGAGAACCCGCTCTCGAAGCTGCTGCTCGACGGCAGCTTCGGGCCGAAGGACACGATCGAGGTGAACACCGACCCGATCCGGACACCTGGCCAGTTCTCGTTCACCAAGGCCGGGGAACCATCGGAGGCCATTGCAGCCTAAAGTTGGATGATGAACTTGATTTTTCGCGTCATTCTTCTGCTCCTGGGGCTGGTTTTCGCGGCCAGCCTGGCGGTGGCGGTCATGCTGCTGGCGGCCGTGTGGGGTGTGCGCTACGCCTGGGGGCGGATCACGGGCAAGCCCGTGACGCCCTGGATGGCTTCGATGGGCGGGCGCTTCAACCCGCGTTCGGGCTTCGAGCGTTTTCGCAATGCGGCACAGCCGGCCGAGCCGACGGCGGCCGACGTGGCCAATGCGCGTGCGCGCGGCGAATCGGTGCGCAGCCCGCTTGCACTGCGTCCCGCAGGCGACGTGACCGACGTGCGGGCCCGGCCTGCGCGCGGCGAATAAGCGCGCCGACGAGGGTCAGGCGCGGTACAGCGCCTCGATCTCTTCGGCGTAAGCCTTGTAGATGCTGGAGCGCCGCACCTTCATGGTTGCGGTGACTTCGCCGTCGTCGTGGTCCAACTCTTTTGTGAGCAGGTGAAAACGCCGGATCTGCGACACCTGTGCGAGCCTGTCGTTGCCGCGGGAAACTTCCGATTCGATCAGCGCGCGCACCCGCGGCTCTTCCACCAGCGAGCGGAAGTGCGTGAACGGAATGCGCTCGGCCTCGGCCCACTTTCCCACTGTTTCGTAGTCGATCTGCAGCAGCGCGCCGACGAACTTGCGCCCGTCCGCCACCACGATGCATTCCTTGATGAAGGGGCTGCCCTTCATGGTGTTCTCGATTTCCGAGGGCGTGAGGTTCTTGCCGCCGGCCGTGATCATGATGTCCTTCAGGCGGTCGACGATGCGAAGCTGGCCGTCTTCCTCGCGCACCACGTCGCCCGTGTACAGCCAGCCGTCGCGGACTGACGACTCGGTGGCCTCGGGGTTCCTGTAGTAGCCCTCGAACACCATCTCGCCGCGCACCAGCAGTTCGCCCGCTTCGCCGATGCGGTGCTTCGTGCCCAGCGTCGGCGGGCCGACGGTGCCGATCCTCACGGCATCGCTGCGGTGGCCGGCGATCATGCCGGTCGATTCGGTGAGGCCGTACACCTCCACCAGCGGCACGCCCAGCGTGCGGAAGAAGCGCACCACGTCGGCCGGAATCGGCGCCGCGCCGGTCAGTGCGACGCGCGCGCGCCGCAGGCCGATGAAGTTCTGCAGCGCGCGCAGCACCGTCCAATAGGCGAGGGCGAATCGGCCGCGCTCGGCCAGGGTCCAGGCGCTGCGCGGCTTCTCGGCCAGCGGCGCGCAGGCCGCGAGCGCGCGACGGAACAGCGCGCGTTGCAGGCGTCCCGCCTCCTGCATCTTGATGCTGATGCCCGCATGCAGCTTTTCCCAGATGCGCGGTACGCCGAGGAACATGGTGGGCGCCACTTCGCGCAGGTCTTCCTGCACGGTGCGGATCGATTCACCGAAGTTCACCTGCGAGCCCAGGTAGACCGGCACGAAGGCCGTGAGCATCTGCTCGGCCACGTGGCACAGCGGCAGGTACGAGAGGTGCGTGGTGTCGCCGTCGAGCGCCAGCCGCTCGACGATGCCGGGCACCACGCCGCGGATGTTGCGGTACGAGATCATCGCGCCCTTGGGCTTGCCGGTGGAGCCCGAGGTGTAGATCATCAGGCCGATGTCGGCGAGCGTCTGGCGCGCCAGCGCGGCGTCGATCAGCGCGTCGCCCTCGCGCGCGTGCACTTCGGCGCCGGCCTGTTCCACCTCGGCAAAGGTCGCGATGAGTGCGCGCACTTCGGGCGCATAGCTCGCGAGGCCCTTGGTCTCGATCACGACGATCTTGCGCAGGCGCGGCAGCTGGCCGATGGCGTCGAGCACCTTGTCGGTCTGTTCCTGGTCCTCGCAGACGATCACCTCGATGTCCGCATGGCCGACCACATAGGCCACCTCGTTGCTCGGGCTGGTCGGGTAGACGCCCACGGTCACGGCGCCGATCAGGCCGGCACCCATCTGCGCGAGCAGCCACTCGACGCGGTTCTCGGAGATCACGCCGAGATGCCCGCCCGGCGCCAGGCCCATCGCATGCAGGCCGAGGCCGAAGCGGGATGCGCGGCGCAGGTAGCCGGCCCAGTCCAGCGGATGCCAGATGCCGAAGTCCTTCTGGCGGATCGCGATGCGTTGGGGCCGCAAGCGCGCCTGTTCGCGCAGCATCTGCGGCAATGTCAGCGAGGGAAGCGCGGCATCGGTCATGAGAGCCAGCGCTTGCGGCGCTTGTAGTGCTTGAGCGCGCGGAAGCTGCGCGACTCGCCGCTGCCGCCCACGCCCAGGTAGAACTCGCGCACGTCGGGGTCGGCCGCGAGCCGCTCGGCGCTGCCGTCGATCACCACCTTGCCGCTTTCCATGATGTAGCCCGTGTGGGCAATGGCCAGTGCCACGCTCGCGTTCTGTTCCACCAGCAGCATCGAGGTGCCGCGTTCGGCATTGATGCGCGCGATGATCGTGAAGATGTCTTCCACCAGCTTGGGCGAGAGGCCGAGGGAGGGCTCGTCGAGCAGGATGAGCTTGGGTTGAGCCACCAGCGCGCGGCCGATGGCCAGCATCTGCTGCTCGCCGCCCGAGAGATAGCCCGCGAGGCCTTTGCGGCGTTCGTGCAGGCGGGGGAAGTACGCGTAGACGTCGTCGAAATTGCGCGGCGGCGCGGGGCCGTCACGCCCGGTGAGCGCATAGGTCGCGGCGATCAGGTTCTCCTCGACCGTCAGGTCCTCGAACACGCGCCGGCCTTCCATCACATGGCTCAGGCCGCGCCGCACGAGTTGCTGCGGCGCCAGCTGTGCGGTCGGCGCGCCATCGAACACGATGCGGCCCGCCTCCACCTCACCGTCCTCCAGCGCGAGCAGGCCCGACACCGCCTTCAGCGTGGTCGACTTGCCCGCGCCATTGCTGCCCAGGAGCGCCACGATCTGCCCGCGCGGCACGGTCAGCGACAGGCCGCGCAGCACCTGCACGACCTTGTTGTACACCACCTCGAGGTTGTTGACCTCCAGCACGAGGTCGGGTGCCGCGCGCGCGTCCATCAGTTCAGCGAGATCCAGTCCGACGCCGGCACCATCTTCTGCGCCTTCATGTCGGCCTTGTAGACGCGGCCCACGGGAATCGAGTTGCCTTTGATCGTGATCGGCATGCCGATGAGCCCGCCGGTGTCGAAGTCCTTGATGGTGTTGAGCGAGGCCTTCAGGTTCTTGCCGTCCAGCGGCTTGCCCGCATCCAGCGTGCGCTTGGCCGCTTCGGTGAACAGCATCGCCGTGAGAAAGCCCTGCGTGTAGGCCGTGCTCTGGTACTCGGGGCGCAGCGCGCGGATCTTGTCGAGCATCGGCGTCTTGGCCGAGGTGTCGTAGTAGTAGCGGTAGGGCATCACGCCCATGAAGCCATCGGCGCCTTCGCCCATCTTCATGACGGTGGAGCTGTCCATGGTCCAGAAGGTGCCCATCCACTTGCTGGTCATGCCCATCTGCTTGCCCTGCTGCACGAACTCCGGGATGGGCGCGAGGATGTAGCCGTGGAAGATGGTGTAGTCGGGTGCGGCGCGGCGCAGCTTGATGACTTCGGTCGACACGTCGACGCTGCCCGGCGGAGTCATGAGCTTGACCGGCACGGTGAGGCCCAGCTTCTTGGCGGCGGCTTCGCTGGCTTCGATCGGGTCGCGGCCGAATTCGGAATCGGAATACACGAAGGCCACCTTCGCGCCCGGCTTTTCCTTGGCGATGTGGCGCAGCAGGATGCCGATCTGCTCGGTGTAGTCGGGGCCGACCAGGAACTGGTTCGGGTACTTGGCCGAGTCGTTGAGTTCGGTGGCAAACGAAGCGCCGGCCATGAGGATCTGTCCGTTTCGTTCGAGCTCGGGGTTGATGGTCTTGGAGAAGCCGGTCGAGTCGCCGTAGTAGAGGTTGACCTTGTTCTGGCTCGTGATCTTCTTGAAGGCCGCCACCGACACGTCGACCTTGTAGCCCGTGTCTTCCGGCACATAGCGCAGCTTGCGCCCCTTGATGCCACCCGCGTCGTTGACGATCTTCACGTAGTCGGCAATGCCGGCGTTGATGCCGACGCCTGCGAAGGCGAACACGCCGGTCATCGGAATGGAGCCGCCGATGACGATGTCCTCATTGCCTTGCGCATTCGCGAGCGACACGGCGGCGAGGCTGGCGGAGAGGCCGGCCGCGATCAGCAGGGCGCGGCGATGGTGGGAAAGCTTCGGTGTCTTGGGCATGCTTGTCTCCTAGTTCTAGTTACGAAACGGCCATAGATGGAAGAAGCGGCGGATGCGCCGCCACACTTCTGCGAGCCCGTGCGGCTCGAACACCAGAAATCCGACGATCAGCAGCCCGAACACGACGGTGCGCACGGGCGACAGGAATACGGTCATCTCGACGCCGCCGGGCAGCAGGTCGACCACCAGCTTGAGCAGCTCGGGCACCATGGTCATGAACACCGCGCCGAAGATGCCGCCAAGGATCGTGCCCATGCCGCCGACGATGATCGCGGCCAGGAAGAAGATCGACATCAGGAGCGGAAAGCTCTCCGGCGTGACCACGCGGAAGAAGTAGGCCCAGAGGCCACCCGCGACGCCCGCGTAGAACGACGAGAGCCCGAACGACAGCAGCTTGTAGCGCAGCAGCGGAATGCCCAGCACCTCGGCCGAGATGTCGCGGTCGCGGATCGCGATGAAGGCCCGGCCCACGCGCGTGCGAAACAGGTTGGCCGCGCCGAGCACCATCAGCAGCATCACGGGCACGATCACCCAGTAGAGGCGGAACGAGGTGTCGAGCGGCAGCCCGAAGAACTGCGCTGGCGGCAGCGAGAGGCCCGAGGTGCCGCCCGTGAGCTTCAGGTTGGCGAACAGGAAATGCGCGATGAACGACGCTGCGATGGTGGCAATGGCGAGATACAGGCCCTTCACGCGCAGCGAGGGGATGCCGACGATCAGCCCGCCGAGCATGGCGACGATGCCGCCCGCGGCGATATTGACGAGGAAGGGCGTGCCGAGCCGCGTCTGCATGATGGCGACGGTGTATGCACCCAGTCCCATGAACGCTGCTTGTCCGAGGCTCACCAGACCCGTGTAGCCGGTGAGGATGTTGAGGCCCGTCGCACTCGCCACGTTGATGGCGACCAGGCACGCCAGGTAGAGCCAGTAGTCGCTGGCCATGAACGGGAACAGCACCAGCAGCGCGGCGCCGATCGCGAGCCACACCTTCTGGGTGCGCGAGTCGAACAGCGCTGCGTCGGCTGTGTAGCTTTGCTTGAGGGTGCCGATGCGCATGGCTAGAGCCTCTCGATCTCATGCGTGCCGAACAACCCGTAGGGCCGCACCATCAGCACGAGCACCAGCACGATGAAGGTCGCAAGCAGCTTGTACTCGCCACCGAGATAAGACCCCGCCAGCGCCTCGACCAGCCCGATGAAGAGGCCGCCGACCAGTGCGCCCAGCACGCTGTCGAGCCCGCCGACGATCACCACCACCAGCACCGACAGTCCGAACACGCCCATCGACGACGAGATGCCGCCGATGGCACCGACGATGATGCCGGCCACCGCCGCGATCATGGCCGAGGCCACCCACGCGAGAGAGAACACGCGCGGCACGTTGATGCCCATCGAGTAGGCCGCCGCCTGGTCCGACGCGGTGGCCCGCAGCGCCACGCCGCCGCGCCAGAAACGGAACAGCAGCAGCACCATGCCGATCAGCACCACGGCGATCAGCGCGCCGTAGGCGATCTTGGGCGCGAGGAACGCATCGCCGATCATCACCGGTGCGTTCGGCAGGAACTCGGGCAGCCGGCGCTGGTCGGCGGTCCAGATGATCTCGACCAGGCCCACGAGGATCGACGCGAGCCCGACCGTCACCATGAACACCGATATCGGCGGCTCGCCCAGCAGCGGCCGGATCATCGTGCGCTCGATCACCGCACCCAACAGGCCGGTGCCGATCACCGAGCCCAGCACCGCGAGCCAGATCGGCAGCGAGAAGCTCGCGGCAAAGGTGAAGAACAGGTACGCGCCGACCATCAGCATCTCGCCGATGGCGATGTTGACCACGCGTGTCGCTTTGTAGACCAGCACGAAGGCCAGCGCTGCCAGCGCATAGAGCCCGCCGCCGGCAATGCCGGTGAGCGCGATCTCGAAGAGGTAGGCCCAATCCATCAGGCCGCCCCTACTGTGGATTCGCCGCGCAGCCGCCGCCGCAGCTCGCCGACGTCGCCCGCGCCGAGGTAGGCGCGGATCACCTCGGGGTCGGCCTGCACCTGCGCCGGCGTGCCCTGCGCGATCACCTGGCCGAAGTTGAGCACCACGACGTGGTCCGACAGGTCCATCACCATGCCCATGTCGTGCTCGACCATCAGCACCGTGATGCCCCACTCGCGCCGCACGTCGAGAATGAAGCGCGCCATGTCCTCGGTCTCCTCGCGGTTCATGCCGGCCACGGGTTCGTCGAGCATCAGCACCTTCGGCTGCATGGCCAGTGCGCGCGCCATTTCCACGCGCTTCTGCAGGCCGTAGGGCAGGGCCGCGACCGAGGCGTGGCGGATGTGGTCGATCTCGAGGAAATCGATGATGCGTTCTTCCACGTCGCGCCGCAGCTCGGCTTCTTCGCGGCGCGCGCGGCCCAGGTAGAACAGCGCGTCGAACACGTTGGTCTTCAGGTGCGTGTGGCGGCCGAGCTTGATGTTGTCGAGCACCGTCATGCCGCGGAACAGCGCGATGTTCTGGAAGCTGCGCGCCAGGCCCAGCGCGGCGCGCTTCGGCGCAGGCAGGCGCGTGATGTCCTCGCCCTCGAACAGCACGCGGCCCTGCGCCGGCTTGTAGAAGCCCGAGATCGTGTTGAAGAGCGATGTCTTGCCCGCCCCGTTGGGACCGATCACTGCGGTGATCGAGCCGCGTGCCGCGCCGAAACCCACGTTCGTCAGCGCCTTCACACCGCCGAACGCGAGCGTCAGCGCATCCACCTGCAGCACGGATGCGGCAGGGGCGGAGAGGTCGTCCCGTGGAGGATCGTCGGGCATTGCAGAAAAAGGGGAGTGCCGGGTCAGGGTTTGTGTCCAGGATCGGAAAATCTACTGGTGCGTAAAATTCCTACTGACGGGTAATGTCACGGTTCGCCGCACGCCGCGGCATCAGGACTTTCCCGCCCTTACAAATCCATGGCCCCTCCAGCCCTCAGCCCATCCATTCCTCCTTCTCCGTGGGAGCCTGCCGGCAGGCGCGCGCAGCAGCGCGAGGTCAAGCGCAACGCCGTGCTCCAGACGGCGGCGCAGCTTTTCAACGAGCGCGGCTTCCATGCCACGTCGCTCGACGACATTGCCGAGCGGCTCAACGTCAGCAAGCCCACGCTCTACTACTACGTCGAGAGCAAGGACCAGATCCTGCTGGAGTGCGTGAAGACCGCGCTCGACCTGATGCAGGCCGGCATCGGCGAGGTGCGCGCCGCGGGCGGCAGCGCCATCGACCAGCTCAAGGCCTGCATGCGCATCTATTCGGGCGTGGTCACGCAGGACTTCGGCATGTGCGTGATCCGCATCGGCGAAGACCCGCTGCCCGATCCGCTCAAGAAGGAACTGCGCCGCCTCAAGGCCGGCATCGACGGGCAGTTCCGTCGGCTCATCGAGGATGGCGTGGCCGAAGGCTCGCTCGCGCCCTGCGACCCGAAGATGGCCGCCTTCATGCTGGCCGGTGCGCTGAGCTGGATCGGCCGGTGGTACCGCCCCGACGGCGAGCTGACGCCCGACCAGATCGCCGACCAGGGCATCGATCTGCTGTTGAATGGCGTGCTGCATCGCCCCGTCGCGGCGCGCCGCAAGCCTGCGGCGGCGAAAGCAAAGCGATGACCGGCCGCTCGATCCATTTTTTTCAATCCAGGAGATCCACACCATGACAACACGCGACATCTTCGTGGTCGGCACCGCCCGCACCGCCATCGGTACCTTCGGCGGCGCGCTGAAGGACGTGCCCAACACGCAACTGGCCACCACCGCCGTCAAGGCCGCCCTCGAGCGCAGCGGCGTGGCGGCCGATGCCATCGGCCATGTGGTGATGGGCAACGTGATCCCGACCGACGTGAAGGACGCGTACCTCAGCCGCGTGGCCGCCATCGATGCGGGCTGCCCGATCGAGACGCCGGCCTTCAACGTCAACCGCCTGTGCGGCTCGGGCCTGCAGGCCATCGTGTCGGCGGCGCAGGCCATTGCGCTGGGCGACTGCGACATCGCCATCGGCGGCGGCTCGGAGTCGATGAGCCGCGGCCCGTACTTCGACACCTCGGCGCGCTACGGCGCGCGCATGGGCGACGCGGTGCTGGTCGACTACATGCTGGGCATCCTGCACGACCCGTGGGAGAAGATCCACATGGGCATCACGGCCGAGAACGTGGCGGCGCGCTACGGCATCACGCGCGAGCAGATGGACGCACTGGCCGTGACCAGCCAGCAGCGCGCCGCCGCCGCCATTGCCGCAGGGCGCTTCAAGGCACAGATCGTTCCGGTCGAGGTGAAGACGCGCAAGGGCGTCGTGCTGTTCGACACCGACGAGCACGTGCGCGCCGACACCACCGTGGACACGCTCGCGCAGATGAAGCCGGCGTTCAAGAAGGACGGCCTCGTCACCGCCGGCAATGCCTCGGGCATCAACGACGGCGCCGCCGCGGTGGTGCTCGCCAGCGGCGAGAGCGTCAAGGCGCGGGGCCTGAAGCCGCTCGCACGCCTGGTCGGCTATGCGCACGCCGGCGTCGAGCCCGCGTACATGGGCATCGGCCCGGTGCCGGCCACGCGCAAGGTGCTGGAGCGCACGGGCCTGAAGGTCGGCGACTTCGACGTGATCGAGTCGAACGAAGCGTTTGCGGCGCAGGCCTGTGCGGTCATCCAGGAGCTGGGTTTCGATCCGGCCAAGGTGAACCCGAACGGATCGGGCATTTCGCTGGGGCATCCGGTGGGCGCGACCGGCGCGATCATCACCACGAAAGCGATTGCCGAGCTGCACCGCACCGGCGGGCGCTATGCGCTGGTCACGATGTGCATCGGCGGCGGGCAGGGCATTGCCGCCGTCTTCGAGCGCGTTTGAAGGCACACTTGCGGGCATGCTCCGCGCCCCCATTCAGATCGACCCCGACGACGTCGAGTTCAGCGCCATCCGCGCGCAGGGTGCGGGCGGCCAGAACGTCAACAAGGTGTCGAGCGCGGTGCACCTGCGCTACGACATCCACGCGAGCTCGCTGCCTGCCGACGTGAAGGAGCGGATGCTCGCGCTGCGCGACAGCCGCATCACGCAGGAAGGCGTCTTCGTGCTCAAGGCGCAGCAGCACCGCACGCAGGAGATGAACCGCGCCGACGCGCTCGCGCGCCTGCAGGCGGTGGTCGACAGCGTGGCCACGCCGCCGCGCGTGCGGCGCGCCACCAAGCCGACCTACGGTTCGAAGCAGCGCCGGCTCGAAGGCAAGAGCCAGCGCTCGCAGATCAAGAACCTGCGCGGACCGGTGCGGGACTGACCGGCTTGCCGCCGCGCAGCCGCTTGATCTGCAGCGTCACGCCGACCAGATACAGCACGCCGAGCACCGCGGTGATCGCCTTGAGTTCGGGCGCATCCGCATTGGGCAGCAGCGGCGCGCCCAGCGGCAGGCGGGTCAGGGTTTCGGTGAAGGCCGGAATCCAGTGGAACAGGAAGCTGGCCGAGAAGGCCACGGCTTCGACGTAGCGCGAGGCCTGGCCGAAGAAGGCGCCGCGGCCGGCGGCTGCACCCATGGCCAGCGCCGCGAGCGTCAGGATGCCCAGCGCATGCGGCTTGCCGAAGCCGCCGTGCTGGAAGATGCCGAAGCCGGTCAGGCAGGTCAGCACGGTGGTCCATACGAAGGCCCGGCCCCAGCCGGTGCGCAGCGTGATTTCCCTGTAGCGGAACAGGGCGATCAGCCCCGCGATCACGGCGATCAGGCTGATCGCCGTGTGGACAATGCCAAGGGACGTGAGTCCCAGCCATCCTGTTGCAGCCATGCGGACCTCCTCGGAGTCGTGGTGGCGCGATTCTGGCCGGGCACGGGCAATTTGTCTTCACCGTTCAGCCCCCGCTAAGCTGGCGGACACGGGCCGCAAGCACAATAGGAGCCATGAGAGCCTTCTTCCGCCGCGCCTTGCCGGCTTTCCTGCTTGCGCTGGGCGTGGCTGCCCTGGCGGGCTGCGGGCCGGCCGCCGACAGCAGCCCGGTGTCCGCGGGCGCCGTGCAGGAACTCAAGTGGGACGAGCTCGTTCCCAAGAACTGGGACCCGACCCAGCGCTACCGCAACCTCAGCCTGGAGGCGCTGCGCGACAACGATCCGCGCGCGATCCAGATGCTCGACGAGATGCGCGCCGTCTGGGACAACGCGCCGGTCAACGTGGCGCTCGACGGCACGGCCGCACGCCTGTCGGGTTTCGTCGTTCCGCTCGACAACACGCAGGACGGCATCCGCGAGTTCCTGCTGGTGCCGTACTTCGGCGCCTGCATCCACACCCCGCCGCCGCCCGCCAACCAGATCGTGCACGTGGTCGCGGCCGATACCGTGAAGGGCCTGCATGCGATGGACACGGTGCGCGTGAGCGGGCTGCTGAAGGCGGCGCGCTACTCCTCGGTGGACATGGGCGTGAGCGGCTACGAGATCAAGTCGGCCTCGGTCGAGCCTTTTGTCGCGGCGCACTGATCTTCTTCAGGCCATGCGCTGCGTGAGGAAATCGAGGAACGAGGTGATCCGCGCCGACAGCTGCGTGTTGCGGTAGTACACCGCGTTGACCGGCTGGCGCACGTCGACCGTCTCCCTGGCCAGCAGCTGCACCAGCGCGCCGCTCGCACGGTCGGCGCCGGTCATGAAGTCCGACAGGCAGACGATGCCCACGCCGGCCAGCGCCAGCTGGCGCAGCGTTTCGCCGCTCGACGCGGCGAGCGTGGGCGCAATGGGCCACTCGTCGCCGTGCACGCCGCGCAAGGGCCAGCGATTGAGCGATTCGGGTTGCGTGAAACCCAGCAGCGCATGGCCGGCGAGGTCGGCCACCTTGCGCGGCTTGCCGTGCGCTTCCAGATAGCCCGGGCTTGCAAGCACGCGCAGCCTGTGGGTGCCGAGCGGGCGTGCGTGCAGCGTGGAGTCGCGCAGCGGTCCGATGCGGATCGCGATGTCGGTGCGGCGCTCCAGCAGGTCGATGGGCAGGTCGTCGGTGTCGAGCTCGAGGCTGATCTGCGGAAAGAGCCGCCGGAACTCGGGCACCAGCGGCACGATGGCATGCAGCATGAAAGGCGAGGCCGCGTTCACGCGCAGGCGCCCGGCGGGCTGCTGGCGCCGCGCGGCAAGCTGCTCTTCCGCGTCGTCGATGGCGTCGAGGATGGCCCGCGTGCGCAGCAGGAAGGCCGCGCCTTCCTCGGTGAGCTCGAGCCGCCGCGTGGTCCGCCGCAGCAGCGTGGTCTCGAGCTTCTGCTCGAGCCGGCTCAGGGCGCGGCTGATGCCCGACACCGTCTGCGAGAGCTGCTCGGCCGCCGCCGTGATCGAGCCGGTGTCCACCACGGTGCGGAACGCGACCAGTTCTTCGATGGTGGTCTTCATGGCGCAGCGCTTGCGGCGTTCGTTCAGCTGCCGGCGTCGCTCTGGGACATTGGCAGCGACGGCGCATCGACCCGATGCGTCAGCGCCGCCAGCGCTTCGCCGTCGGTACGGTAGCTGAAGAGCATCGGCCCCGGTGCGAGCAGGCCGGCGCGCTCCAGCACCTGCATGGCCGGCAGCTTCAGGCCGCTCAGGTGCAGGCGGATGCCCTTGGCCTCCATCATCCGGCGGATCGAGCCGAACACTTCGGCACCCGTGATGTCGATGCGGTTGATGGGTTGCGCAAAGAGGCACACGTCGGTGAGTTCGGGCCGCTCGGCCAGTGCCACGGTGAGCGCGCGTTCGAGCGTGGAGGCCGAGGCGAAGTCCAGCTCGGCATCCATGCGCAGCGCGTAGAGCTGCGGCGCCAGCGGCGGCAGCTTCCAGAGGTTGCGGTCGCGCAGGCTGCCGTCGGGGTGCAGGCCCACTTCGATGATGCGCGGATGCAGGTGGCGGTACATGTAGTGCGCCAGGCTCGCGAGCAGGCCGCCCAGCACGCCCCAGTAGATGCTCGGCGCCGTGGCAATGGTCAGCGCGAAGGTTCCGAGGGAAATGCCCGCTTCGATGCGCGACACGCGCCAGAGCGCAATGAAACTCGCCGGCTTGACCAGCCCCAGAATGGCCGTGACCACCACCGCTGCCAGGACGGCCTGCGGCACGTGATAGAGCAGTGGCATCAGCCACAGCAGCGCACCGGCCACCACCACCACGCTGGACAGCGTGGCCCAGCCGGTCTGGGCGCCCGCATACAGCGTGATGGCCGAGCGCGAGAACGACGAACTGGTGGGAAAGGCGCCCGAGAAACCCGAGGCCAGCTTGGCCAGGCCCTGGCCGATCAGGTCCTGGTTCTCGTTCCAGAGCGTGCCGGCGCGCGCGTTGTCGACCTTGGCGCTCGAGGCGGTTTCGAGAAAACTCACCAGCGTGATCATCAGTGCCGGCAGCACCAGCGCGCTGAACGTGTGCAAAGGCAGCAGGCCCGGCCAGTAGAAGGAGGGCAGGCCCGAGGGCAGGCTGCCCACCACGGCCCCGCCGCGCAATGCGTAGTTGAGGCTCCAGCTGATGGCCGCGGCGCCCGCCACCAGCGCCATCGTGGTCGGGAAGCGCGGCACCAGCCGCTTGCCGAGCCACAGCACGGCGATGCTGCCCAGCCCGAAGGCAATGGCGACCAGATCCGGCGGCGGCCCGCCCTGCAGCACCTGGGGAAGGGTGCGCCCCGTGAAGCCGAGCAGCGCCGGCAGCTGCGAAATGGCGATCAGCACCGCCGCGCCCTGCGTGAAGCCGATGAGCACCGGCGAGTTGACCAGCCGCAGCAGCCAGCCGAAGCGCCCGGCGCCCAGCACGATCTGGATCGTGCCCGACATCAACGTGAGCCACACGGCCATTTCCACCCATTCGGCGCTGCCGGGCACGGCCAGCGGCGCGAGCGATGCGCCCACCAGCAGGCTGGTGAGCGCCGTGGGCCCGACCGACAGCCGCTGCGACGAGCTGAAGAGCACCGCGATGAGCGCCGGGAACAGCGCCGCGTACACGCCGGTGACCAGCGGCATGCCCGCCAGCGCCGCGTAGGCCACGCCTTGCGGAATGACCATCAGCGCCACCGTGATGCCCGCCATCGCCTCGTTGCGCAGCAGCGCCGCGGAAGGACGGGGCCATGCAAGACATGGAACCCAGCGTGCGATGCGCTGGCGCAGGGAGGAAGAGGAGGAGGTGGTGGCTGCCGGATTCATGGATGGGGGGTGGCTTGCTGGCGATTTTCCTGCGCCACCGCAGGCGGTAACTTACGCGGCCGGTCGTGGAATGCCGAGGAAGCAGTGATGACGATGACGGGCCGCGGGCATGGGGAGGGTACCTAGACCAGCGAACTCGCGTTCTTGAGGACGTAGTCGCAGGCCTTCTCCTTCACCTTCGAGGAGAGCATCTTGAGGTTCAGCGTCTTGCCGTCGCCGCCCTTGAGCAGCCCCTTGGCGCCGCTCGCGAAGCCGGTTTCCTGCTGCTTCTGGCCGGTGATCTTGGCCATCAGCTTGTCCTTCACCGAGGCCGCATCGCCGCCGAGGTAGTTGTTCTTGACGCAGTATTGCAGCACGCCGGCCGCATTGCCCATGGTGCTGGAGCCGATCGCGGGCATCTTGAAGCCGAGGTTCTCGCCGAGCGCGGAGCCGCTGCCGGAGGAGCCCATCTGGTCCTTGAGCTTGCCGAGCAGGTCCGACTGGGCCGAGGCCGAGACGCTGGCCGCAACCAGCGCGATGGAAATCAGTGCGGTGCGAAAACGCATGATGACGAACTCCCGTCTGTAGAGGTGAATGAAGATTCCATCGTCAGCATACCCCCGACGGAACCCCGGTTTCACGAGCGGCGGAAGAGCAGCACGGAATTCGTTCCGCCGAATGCGAAGGAGTTGCTCATGGCCGCTTCGATGGTTGGCGCACTCGTGTCGTGCTGCGTCACGAGGTTCAGGCTGCAGGCCGGATCGACTTCGCTGCAGTTCGCATTCGGCGGCAACTGGCGGTGGTGCAGCGCAAATACCGTGACCAGCGCCTCGATGGCGCCCGCGGCCCCGAGCATGTGGCCGTGCAGGGCCTTGGTGGAACTGACGCGCAGGCTGTCGAGATCGGCACCCCACACATCGGCCAGTGCGTTGCGCTCGACCACGTCGCCGATGCGCGTGGCCGTGCCGTGCGCGTTGCAGTAGCCCACGTCGCGCGGCGCGAGGCCGGCCTGCCGCAGGGCCTGGCGCAGCGCGCGCGCCTGGCCCGGAGCATCCGGCTTGGTGAGATGGGTGGCATCGCTGCTCAGGCCCCAGCCGGCCAGCGTGGCATAGCTGCGGGCGCCGCGGCCGCGCGCGCGCTCGGCGGATTCGAGCACCAGGAAGGCCGCGCCTTCGCCCAGCGCGAAGCCGCTGCGGTCGGTGGCAAAGGGCCGCACCGCGCCGGCCGCCTCGCCGGGCTGGAAGGTGGCCAGGGTCTGCATGGCCTGCCAGGCCAGCACCACGCCCGGCACGATCAGCGCTTCGCTGCCGCCGGCAATGGCCATGTCGACTTCGCCGCGCCGGATGGCCTTGGCGGCTTCGGCAATGGCCACCGACGACGAGGCGCAGGCGACCGAATAGGTCAGCACCGGTCCCTGCACGCCCTGGCGCATGGCCACGTGGGCGGCGGGCGCGTTGGGCATGAAGGCGGGAATCGTGAGCGGCGACACCCGCCCGTTGCCGCGGTAGGCGGCCTCCAGCGCCGCGGCGCCGCCCATGCCGCAGCCGGCATAGACGCCCACGCGTTCGGGATCGGCATCGTTCGCGGCAAGGCCCGCATCGCGCAGCGCGAGGTCGGCGGCGGCCACCGCGAGCTGGCTCACGCGGTCGACGCCGGCGAGCTGCAGCTTGGTGAACCAGCGTGTTTCGTCGAAGGCCGCCATGGCTGCGGCGGCGGGCTTGGGCAGCTCGGGAAAGACCGGCCGGATGGCCGATCGGCCGTCGAGCAGGGCCTGGAACAGCGCGCCGGGCTCGTCGCCGTGCGGCGCCACGACGCCCAGTCCGGTGACGCAGACCTCGTGCTTCACGCTGTCTTCGCGGCCCTGACCTTGTCGACCAGCACCGCCAGTTCGTTCAGGGTGTCGATGTTGGCGTCTTCGTCGGGCATGGTGATGCCGAAGTGGTCTTCGATGGCAAACAGGAACTCGGCCAATGCCAGCGAGTCGAGCCCGCCGGTTTCGCGCATCGATGCGTTGGGGTCGAGTTTCGACGGTTCGATACCGTACTTCTCGTGGATCAGGTCCTGCAATTCCTTCAGCGAACTCATCGTGCGATGCCTGTTGTCGTGTGCCAGCCGCTGATCGATCGCCGCCCCCGGGGCGCTGCGTGGGATCGACCCCTTCCTCGCTCGGCTTGTGGGTCAGTGATGGCCAATGATATCCGCTCCCACCAGGGTACTGCCTTGGCGTCTGCCCTCCGGACGCCAGCGCAGCGAAGGCAGTGCGAAGGCCATTCCCAGCAGCGCGCCGGCCAGCGCGTCGAGCACCACGTGCTGCTTGACGGCCAGCGTCGAGTACGCGATGGCGGCAAACCACAGCCAGTTGGCAAGGCGCAGAAAGACCGGCGTGCGCGCCTCGCGCAGCACGTGGTCCAGCCGGATGGCCGTGAAGATGGCCACGGCCACGTGCATCGAGGGGCAGGCGTTGCCCGCGGCATCCACGCCCTGCAGCATCGCAAAGCCGGGATAGCCCGACACGTCGATGGCCAGCGGCGGTATCTGCGTCGGCCAGAAGTAGAAGAGGCCCAGGCCGGTCAGGCACAGAGCGCCGATCCACAGCCCGTAGACCACCAGCTCGCGAAAGCTCAGCTGCAGGCCGGGAGCGACGCCCACGTAGACCCACAGCGAGAGGTAGGCGCCCAGCGCGTAGGGCTGGAACGGGATCAGGTGGTCCAGCGCCGTGAGCGGCATCACCACGACCGGGTAGGCCGGGTTGCGCAGCATGTGGAAGTAGCCGATGAAGAAGAGCCAGGTGAAGACCGTGGTCCCGATCGCCTTGAGCCAGAAGAGGCGGCGAACGCGCACGCCGATGTCTGCGGTCCAGGTCTGGGGGCTGTGCGTTCGCGGAAGGGGCGCCATGTGCAGGTCGGTCGGGTGTCCGTGGTTTTCGTCGGCCGGCCGATCTTGCCAGAGCGCCGTGACCGCATGACGCAATTCAGGCGAGTGCGGCGGACCGCTTCCTGTGCTGGAAGGACGTCGGCGAGCGCCCGGTGGCGGCCTTGAACATGGCGCAGAACGCGCTGTCGGTGGCATAGCCGCTGGCGGCCGCCACCTGGCTCACGGCCATGCCGCGCGCCAGCAGCGGCAGCGCATGCGCCATCACGGCCTGCTGCCGCCACTGCTGCCAGCTCATGCCGAGCTGGTCGCGGAACAGCCGCGCCACGGTGCGCTCGCTGGCACCGATGGCGGCAGCGCGCTCGGCCAGCGTGGCGCGGTCGGCCGGGTTGCGCAGCAGCGTCTCGCACAGCTGGCGCAGCCGCTTGTCGGTGGGCAGCGGCACGTCGATGCGGATCTGCGTGGCGCGTTCGAGTTCGTCGACCAAGAGCGGGGCGATCATGCGTTCGCGCTGCGGTGCGTGCGGATCGGTGGGCGGCAGGCCGTCGGGCGTGGTGTCGAGCGCGAGCATCAGCGCGCGCAGCAACGGGCTGATCTCGAGCACCTCGCACTTTTCCCACGGCGGACCAAGCCAGGCATGGAGGTACACGGTGCGCAGCTCGGCGTCTTCGATCAGCATGATGCTGTGCGGCATGTTGGCCGGCACCCAGACCGCGCGCGAGGGCGGCACGATGTAGCTGCCGTCCTGCGTGCTGAGCCGGATCACGCCGCGGGTCGAGAAAGTGAGCTGCGGCCACGGGTGCTGGTGCAGCTCGACGAAGGTGTCGGCGCTCAGGAAATGTTCCTTGGCGCGCAGCGGCCGGACCGCGTCGGGTGCGTAGAGGTGCGGCGTGAGCGAGGCGACGCTGGTGACCGGGGAGGGGAGTGAAACGGCGCTTGGCATGGTTTCGACAAATGTTGTCGCTGTATCGCCATTCTGCCGCGGCGAGCGGGCATAGCATCGGTGCCTGCGCGGTTTTTTGTAGCAATCCATGTCTTCCTCTTCCTTCCCGACAGCCACCCCTTCCACCAGCCTGCGCGGCGACGCCCAGCTCATTGGCCTGGTCGGCCTGGCCCACGCCATCAGCCACTTCAGCCAGCTGATCCTGGCGCCGCTGTTCCCCTGGCTCAAAGACGCGTTCAACGTGAGCTACACCGAACTTGGCGCGGTGCTGACGGTGTTCTTCGTGGTCTCGTGCATCGTGCAGGCGGCCTCGGGCTTCATCGTCGACAAGCTGGGTCCGCGGCCGGTGCTGTTCGTGGGGCTGGGCGCACTGGCCCTGGCGGCTTTCGGCTATGCGCTGGCCCAGAGCTACTGGATGCTGCTGCTGTGCGCGGTCGTGGGCGGCATCGGCAATGGCGTGTTCCACCCGGTCGACTACACGCTCTTCAACCGCAAGGTGGCGCCGACGCGGCTCGGCCATGCCTACAGCGTGCACGGCATCACCGGCAGCCTGGGCTGGGCGCTGGCGCCGGCCTTCGTGGTGCCGATTGCCATCGCCTTTTCGTGGCGCGCGGCGCTGGCGTCGGCCGGTGCGCTGGCCATCGTGGTGCTGCTGGTGCTCTGGGCCTACCGCAGCGTGCTGGCGCTCGACGTGAAGACGGTGCAGAAGGCGACCGGACACGGCGAGCCGGCACCCGTCGGCGGCGAGTTCGACTTTCTGCGCATTCCGGCCGTGTGGATGTGCTTCGGCTTCTTTTTCTTCTATGCCGTCGTGATCAGCGTGGTGCAGACCTTCGCGCCGGTGGCGGCAGGCCACCTGCACGCGGTGCCGGTGGCGCTGGTGGCGGTGTGCCTCACGGTCTACATGGTGGCGAGCGCGGCCGGCATGGTGGCGGGGGGCTTCCTGGCCTCGGATCCGTCGCGCTGCGAACGCATCGTGGGCATCGGCTTCGGGGTGGCGGCCGCACTGGCGCTGGTGCTGGCCTTTGCGCAGTTTCCGCCGGTGATGGTGCCGGTGCTGTTCGGCGCCATGGGGTTCGTGTCGGGTGTCGCGGGGCCCTCGCGCGACCTGCTGGTCAAGCGCTCGACGCCGCCGAACGCCACCGGGCGCGTCTACGGCGTGGTGTATGCGGGCCTCGACATCGGCCAGGCGCTGGCGCCGCTGGTGTTCGGCCGTTTGATGGACCATGGCCAGTACACGAGCGTGATCGCCGGCCTTGCGCTGGTGCAAGGCGTGCTGATTGCCAGCGCCTTCAACGTGACGCGGGTGCGCCGCACGGCGCTGATGCCGGCCTCGGCCTGATCTCCCGCGGATTTCGTCTCAAGCCGTGGGCAGGATCTCGCGCACGCGCGCCCAGGGCCGGCACATCAGCGTGCCGCGCGGCGAGACGACGATCGGCCGCTGCAGCAGGATCGGGTTCGCGACGATGAAGTCGAACAGCTGGTCGTCCGTCCACTTCGGATCGGCCAGTGCCAGGTCTTCATAGGGCGCTTCCTTCGTGCGCAGCAGGTCGCGCGCGCCCATGCCCATGGCCTTGGCCAGCTCGCGCAGCTTCTTCTTCGAGGGCGGGGTCTCCAGGTACAGGACGATCTCGGGCTCCACGCCGCTCTCGTGGATCAGGCCCAGCACGTTGCGCGAAGTGCTGCAGTTGGGCTTGTGGAAGATGGTCATCGGGTAGTCGGTGGTCGGGGTGCGTGCGGCCATGGTGTGGTCGTCGTCAGCCTTTCTGTGCTTCCTGGTCCATCGTGAAGGGAAAGCGCGCCGCCCAGAAGTCGGCCAGCCGCGGATCGGCATCCACGCGCCGCACCACCCGGGCCATGCGCGGCGCCTCGCGGTAGAAACGCCTGCGCTGCGGCGTCCAGCGCGACATCACGGTCACGTAGAGGTCGAGCATGCTGATCCTCTCGCCGAGCAGGTAGGGCGCGGGTTCGTCGATCTGCGTGTCCATCAGGTGCCAGCAGTGCGCAATGCGCTCGGCTGTGCGTTCGAGCATCACGGCCTGCGCTGCGGGGTCGGGCGTGAGGCGCGTGGGGTCGTCGCGCACCCAGTAGAGCGAATAGATGGCCGCCGGCAGGTAGACCATCCAGCGCAGGTAGCGCGCGCGCAGCGGATCGCCGGGCGCGGGGCAGAGCCCGGCTTCCGGATGGCGGTCGCCGAGCCAGATCAGGATGGCCGCGCTCTCGGTCATCACCTCGCCCGAAGGCAGCACGAGCGCGGGAACCTGGCGCATCGGGTTGACGCCCGAGACGCGCTCGCGCTCGGACTCCCCCTCCCAGGGCGCGACGTCGACGACATCGACCTGCGCGCCGATCAGCGTCAGCGCGGCATGGACGGGCGTGGCGCCAGAACCGGGCGCGCCGTAGAGGGTGTAGCGGTCGTTTGAAGATGAAGCGGATGCGGAGGCCATCCGCCCAGATTACTGCAGCAGCCTGCCGGTTGTCACGCGGCGGCCAGCAGCGCGTCGACCTTCTTCAGGCCTTCGAGCGTCCTCACGCAGGCCTCGGCCACCTCGGTGCCCTTGACGGCGAAGTGGCGGTGGAAGTACTTGCGGTGCTCCACATGCTCGTGGAAATGGTGCGGCGTGAGCACGGCCGAGAAGATCGGCACGTCGGTTTCGAGCTGCAGCGACATCAGCGTGCTGACGACGGTGCCGGCCACGAACTCGTGGCGGTAGATGCCACCGTCCACCACCAGCGCGCAGCCCACGATGGCCGCGTACTTGCCCGAGTTGGCGAGCCGCTTGGCATGCAGCGGAATCTCGAAGGCGCCTGGCACGTCGAAGATGTCGATCAGCTCGCGTGCCACGCCGAGCCGCTCCATTTCGGCAAGGAAGGCATCGCGTGCCTGGTGGACGATGTCGGAATGCCATTGCGCCTCGACAAAGGCGATGCGCTCGCCGCGCGGGTTGCCCGGCGCGTTGACGGCGGAAAGGGGAAGGTCGTTGATCTGACTCATGGTGTGCCTCTTGAAAGCAGGTTTCCTGAATCAGGGCGCACGAAACCACGGGGCAGACCGCGCGCTCCAATGCAAAGCGCGCGGGCCAGCCCGCATTTCGCGCTCTCTTTCATCCGGACTGTGACCGTCGGCTTCGGAATTGCACCGAAATCTGCTGACCCCGCCGCCTGTTGCAGGCCTTGGGCGCTCGCGGGCTCGTGCGGCTCCCCTCTCGAAGAAACCGCCATTACCGCCGGTGGGGAGTTTCGCCCCGCCCTGAGAACGCTTGCCGTCCGGCATGCCGGACGACGGTGCGATTCTAGGAGCGGCCGGCGGAAGAGGTTGTCGCCCGCGCGCCAGACCTTCGGCCGCGCGGGGATTTTCTCCGCAGGCGGGATGCGGCTCAGCGCTTCGCGAGGAACTGCGTCATGCGTTGCAGTTCGTCGTCGAGCGCCGCACGGAACGACGCATCGCGGGGCTTGCGGTCGACGTAGCCGAACGCGGGCTGAACCCGGCCTTCGGGCGCCGTGACGTTGGCCCAGCCGATCACGCGGTCGTGCCTGAGCATCGGCAGCGCGTAGTAGCCGAACTGCCGCTTCGGTGCCGGCGTGTAGGCCTCGAACTTGTACGTCCAGCCCCACAGCAGCTCGAAGCGGCGGCGGTCCCACACCACGGGGTCGAAGGGCGCGAGCAGCCGCACTTCTTCGTCGGGCGCATGGCGCCGCGAGGCTGGGTTCTCATTGCCGGGCCAGTACCAGGTGGTGCCGTCGATGCGGCAGCTCGCGAGTTCGTCGCGCGCCAGGCGCAGCGCGGCCTGCGTCTGCGACGAGAGATGCGGTGCACCGTAGCCGAGCAGCCGCACGAGATACGTCAGGCTCGCGGCCGGCAGCGGCGCGTATTTGCGCACGACCAGGTCGATCAGCGCGGCGGCGCGCTGCGCGCGGCCGGCCGGGCTGTCGTCGGCCGGCACATGCGTCACGGCTTCGTAGACGCGCGTGCCGCTGTCGCGCCGCACCACGCGCAGCATGCCGCGGTAGTGCATGCCGTCGAGCAGGTGCGTGGTCGCGTTGCTCGATCCACCCCAGTAGTTCTTGACGCGGCCGTGCGCGAAGTGCTGCTCCACCTGGCGCGGATGCACCGGGCCGTGTTCGCGGACGTAGGCCAGCACGTCGGCTGCCTTGCGCCGCGTATCGGCATCCCAGGCGCGCTTGGCTTCGCGCGGATGCATCAGCGCCAGATGCTCGCGCGGCAGGAAGCCGTAGTTGACGAGGCAGTCTTCCTCGATGGCAAGGCGGGTGTAGCGGCTCTCCAGGTCGCCGGCGCGGTAGTCCTTCACGCGGTGGCGCAGCGTGAGGTCCTGCGCGCGCGCGGGGGCGCGGATCGGGTCGGCCTGCACGAAGCCGAGCCGGCGGATCGCGCCTGGCAGCGTCGTCGGCTTGAAGAGGGTGCGCGCTATTGCGTAACGGCGCAGGTCGTCGAGGGTCGGGGGAGCCATGGGGCGAATTGCAGCACAGGTGAGGCGCTGCTGTTCAGGGCGCCTTGTTCAGGGCGCGATCACGCCGACGGGGTACGCGGCGAAGCGAATGTCCTCCGGCCTTCGGCCTCCCCCCTTGATTTCGCTGCGCAAGGCACCCCATCGGCGTGATCGTTGGAAAGAGCAGTCGTTGATCAGCGGTATACCCAGAGCGTGCCCAGGTGCACAGGGCATCGGGTGCTCCCCGCAGCGAAATCAAGGAGGAGGCGAAGCCGGGGGACATTCGCGGAGGGGAGTACCCGGTGGCCCGTGCACGCGCCCCGAACAAAGGCGCCCCGAATGCCTTCGCTAGACGGCTCGCTTGTGCCGCCCGATACACACGTCGAGTGTTTCGCTGCCAGGCCGCTGCCACCAGTCGAGATTCGAGAAGATCTCGACCTCGCTGAATCCCGCGAAGCCCGCGTCCTCGACCCAGCCGCGGATCTTCTTCAGTTCGACCACGCCGTCGCCCATCATCCCGCGGTCGCTCAGCAGGTCGCGCGTGGGCGTGAGCCAGTCGCAGACGTGATAGGCCAACAGGCGCTCGCGGCCGGCGCGCGCGATCTGCTGCTGCAGCTTCGGATCCCACCAGACGTGATAGATGTCGAGCGCCACGCCCAGCATGCCGCTCTTGCCCGCATCGAGCTCGTCGCAGATGTCGAGCGCGTGTTCGAGCGTGTTGATGCAGGCACGGTCGGCCGCCTGCATCGGGTGCAGCGGCTCGATGGCCAGCGGCATGCCGACTTCGCGCGCGTATTCGAGCGATGCGGCGATGCCGTCGCGCACCTCGCCGCGTGCACGGGCGATGTCCTTGTAGGCGGCCTTGCCCTCCAGCGCGCCGGGCAGGGCGCCGACCACCAGCACGAGGCAGGGTGCATCGAGCGTTCTGGCTTCGTCGATGGCGCGGCGGTTGTCGTCGAGCGCGGCCTGGAGGCCCGCTGCATCGGCCGCCGGAAAGAAGCCGCCGCGGCAGTAGCCCGAAAGGCCGATGCCGTGCGCCTTCAGCTGCTTTGCGACCTTGTCGAGCCCGACGGCCGCCACCTGGTCGCGCCAGGGGCTGATCGCGCGGATGCCGCGTTCGGCGCACTGGTCGATGATCCGGTCCAGCGGCACCTCGGCGCCCGACTGCTTGCGGATGGTCGCGGTGTTGATCGACAGCCAGTCGTGGTTCTGCGAGAAATCGCGCATGGTCAGTGCCCGCCCGGCCGCCCGAAGGGCACGGAGCGCCCCCTGGGGGGGCAGCGATACACGAAGTGATGAGCGTGGGGGCGCATGACTAGCCTTCCACGCCGTGCAGCGCAAGCAGCGTCTTCATGCGCTGAACGGCAAGCTCCGGCTGCTCCAGCAGGTTGGCCGCATCGGCCAGGCGGAACAGCTCGGCGAAGTGCTGCAGCGAGCGCGTGCTCTGCTGGCCGCCCACCATCGTGAAGTGGTTCTGGTGGCCGTTGAGCCAGGCCATGAACACCACGCCGGTCTTGTAGAAGCGCGTGGGCGCCGCAAAGATGTGGCGCGACAGCGGCACCGTGGGGCCGAGGATCGCGTGGAACTTGTCGGTATCGCCCTGGGCCAATGCGCCCAGTGCAGCGCTTGCCGCGGGTGCGATGGCGTCGAAGATGCCGAGCAGCGCGTCGCTCTGGCCATGCGTCGGCTCGCTACCGAAGCTGTCGCCGGCGATCAGCTCGGCGTAGTTGAAGTCGTCGCCGGTGTACATGCGCACGCCCTTGGGCAGACGCCGGCGCATCGCGATTTCCTTGTCCTTGTCGAGCAGCGAGATCTTGATGCCGTCGACCTTGTGCGGATGAGCGGCAATGACGGCGAGCGCCGTGTCCATGGCTGCATCGACTTCCTTGCTGCCCCAGTAGCCCGCGAGCGCCGGGTCGAACATGTCGCCGAGCCAGTGCAGCACCACGGGCTGCTTCGCCTGGCGCAGGATGCGGTCGTACACGCGCTCGTAGTCGGCGGGGCTCTTCGCCACCCGGGCCAGCGCGCGGCTCGCCATCACGATCAGCTTGCCGCCGAGCGCCTCGATGGCGGCCATCTGCTCTTCATAGCCGCGGATCACGTCGTCGACGCTCCTCACCTCGTCGATGTTCAGGTGGTCGGTGCCGCAGCCCGAGGCGACCAGCGCGCCCGGCACGTCCTTGGCCGCATCGAGCGAGCGGCGGATCAGCTCGAGCGAGGTCGGCCAGTCCAGGCCCATGCCGCGCTGCGCCGTGTCCATGGCCTCGGCCACGCCCAGGCCCAGCGAGAACAGGTGGCGCCGGTAGGCGATGGTGGTGTCCCAGTCGACCGCGCACTGCAGCCACGGGTCGACCGCCGCGAGCGGGTCGGCCACCACGTGCGCCGCAGAGTAGGCGATGCGGTTGAACTTCACGCCCGCATCGGGCTTCACCGGCGCGGTGCCGCGCAGGGCGTAGGGCGCGAGCGAGCCGCTCGCGATGGGAAGGGTCAGCGAAAGTGCCATGCTGCCTGCCTCAGACCTTCAGCGCGGGCACATCGACCCAGCGTCGGTCCTTCCACGACTCCAGCGCGGCCTCGACCAGCTGCACGCCCTTGGCGCCTTCGGGCAGCGTCCACTTGTAGGGCTCGTTCTCGACCACGTGGCGAATGAAGTGCTCCCACTGGATCTTGAAGCCGTTGTCGTAGACCTGCGAATCCGGGATCTCCTGCCACTGGTCGAAGAAGTTCATCGTCTGCTTCTCGTCCGGGTTCCAGATCGGGCGCGGCGTGGCCACGCGCGACTGGGCGCGGCAGCTCGACAGGCCCGCCACGGCCGAGCCGTCGGTGCCGTCCACGTGGAAGGTCACGAGGTCGTCGCGGCGCACGCGCGTGACCCAGCTCATGTTGATCTGCGCGATCACCGGCTCGCCGTTGTGGCCGGTGAGCTCGCAGGTGGCGTAGGCCGCGTCGTCGGCGGTGGCCTCGTAGGGCTTGCCGGCTTCGTCCCAGCGCTTGGGAATGTGGGTGGCACCAATGCACGAGACCGACCTCACTTCGCCGAACAGGTTGTCCAGCACGTAGCGCCAGTGGCACATCATGTCCAGGATCATGCCGCCGCCGTCTTCCTTGCGGTAGTTCCAGCTCGGGCGCTGGATGGGCTGCAGGTCGCCCTCGAACACCCAGTAGCCGAACTCCAGGCGCACGCTGAGCATGCGGCCGAAGAAGCCGGCGCGGCGCAGCATGTCGAGCTTGCGCAGGCCCGGCAGGAAGAGCTTGTCCTGCACGGCGCCGTGTTTCAGGCCGGAGCTTTCGGCCAGGCGCGCGATCTCCACCGCTTCGTTCAGGTTGGTGGCGATCGGCTTCTCGCAGTAGACGTGCTTGCCGGCGCGGATGGCCTTGGCCAGCAGCGTGGGGCGCATCTGCGTGGTGCCGGCGTCGAAGAAGATCGTGTCGTCGGGGTTCGCGAGTGCGGCGTCGAGGTCGGTGCCCCAGCGCGCGATGCCGTGCTTCTTCGCGAGTGCTTCCATCTTCTCGGCGTTGCGGCCGACGAGGATCGGGTCGGGCATGACCATGTCGCCGTTCGACAGCGTCACGCCGCCTTGGGCGCGGATCGCGCAGATGGAGCGGATCAGATGCTGGTTCATGCCCATGCGTCCGGTGACGCCGTGCATGATGATTCCTAGACGTTGGGTGGCCATCGTTTTCTTCCTTGGGATGCGAGAGAGAGTCAGAGAGAAGGGTGCTTCAGTAGACGGAACGCATGGCGTCCCACGAGATGCCGGCGCCGGGCTTGCCGGTGGCAAAGCCGGGCGCGGTGGCGAGCGACGACAGATCGAGCTGTCCGCCGCGGATGGCGAGGCGCACGGCGCCGTCGCTCAGTTCGTAGAGACCGGGGTGCAGCTTCAGCAAGGCCCGCTGCTCCGCCTCGGGCACGGCCGCGAGGCCGTTGACGTAGTGGTGTCCGTTGCGTTCGACGTGCGAGAGGCCGAGCCAGCCGACGAGCGCGAGGTCCTGCTGGACGCCGATGCCGGCCTGCATGGTCAGGTCTTCGCCGGAGAGGAAATGGCGCGCGGTGCCTTCCGCAGCGTTCCAGTGTGCGCAGCGCGCCGCGTTGACGACCGACTTGTAGAAGCCCTTGCAGCTCTTGCTCGATACGCCCGTGTAGCCGAGCGTGCGGGCCTGTACGAAGGCGTCCAGCGTGGCGTCGGATTCGTCGATCAGCAGCGGGATGCGCTTGCCCAGCGCCGACACGCTGCGCGCCAAGGCGGCATCGCGGCGGATCGGCTGTTCGACGAAGACCGTCTTCTGCGCGAGCTTCCACAGCATGGGCGTCGACAGCATGCGGTCGAGAAAGACACCGAAGGCGTCCGCGTCGGCGTACTGCTCGTTGCCGTCGAGCGTCACGAGTTGCGCGTGGCCGTCGATCACGCGGGCGATGCGTTCGAGGCGATCGATGTCCTGCGCGGTGTTGCCGCAGAGCTTGAGCTTGAAATGCGTGAGGCCGTAGCGGTGCACTGCCGCGGCAAGTGTGGTGGGCAGTCCGTCCGTGGGCGCGTCGGGTAGCGCATCGCTGTCGTCGATGGCGTCGGCCAGGCCGACCGTGTGGCGCGCCGCGATGCTTGCGCGCGGCGACTGGCAGGCCAGGAAGCCGGGCATGTCGAAGTCGGCGAGGTCATCGGCCAGCCCGCTGCCTGCGATGTCGATGCCGCACAGATTGGCGCTCATCGCCGAGGCGAAGCTGGCACCCGTGTGCAGGCACAGCGCGTCGAGCAGGGCGCGGTCGATCAGGGCGGGGCCGTAGCTCGCCACCAGTGCCTGCAGGCCCCTGGCCCGGGCACTGGCCTGCAGTGCGGCATAGTTCGACGCGAAGTGCGTCCACGCGGTTTGTGCATCGTCTTCGGCCGCATAGGCGTCGCGTGCATCGCGCAGCGCAAAGCGCAGCTGCTCGAAGTTCTGTTCGTTGGTGAGCACCGGGTTCTTGTCGAACCACTTGGGCACCATCATCTCGGCGGCGCAGCCCTCGGCCGTGCGGCCGTCGGGGAAGCGAATGCGGGCCTTCGCATAGACCTGCGGGCAGGCCGTGACGGTGGCGGCGCCGAAGCGGAACGGCAGCCTCAGCGCCACGTCGCGCTCGGCAAACCGGATCTCTTCGATATGGAAACGGGGCGCGTCCATGGCTCGCAATCAGTGGTCCAGGATGCCCTGCGAGAAGAAATGTGCGCGCACGACCTTCGTGTACGCGCCGAACTCGGCCGAGGCCATCATGTCGAGCGTGCGCGGGCGCGGCAGATCGATGTCGTAGACGGCGGCAATCGAACCGGGACGCTCGCTCATCACGATCACGCGGTCCGAGAGAAAGATGGCTTCGGGAATGCTGTGGGTGATCAGCATCACGGTCTTCCTCGACGCCATCCAGATGCGCTGCAGCTCGAGATTCATCTTCTCGCGCGTCATCGCGTCGAGTGCGCCAAAGGGCTCGTCCATCAGCAGCACCGACGGGTCGTGCAGCAGTGCGCGGCAGATCGACGCGCGTTGCTGCATGCCGCCCGAGAGCTGCCACGGGTACTTGCCCTCGAAGCCCTTGAGACCCGCCATCTCCATCAATTCGCGCGCCCGGGCCTGGGAGGCAGCCTTGGGCAGGTGGCGCATCTCGGCCTGCAGCAGGATGTTGTCTTCCACGCTGCGCCAGGGCAGCAGCACCGCGCTCTGGAACACGATGCCCACGTCCTTCTGCGGGCCCTTGATCGGCTTGCCGGCCAGCGTGAGTTCGCCGCCGCTGATCGGCAGCAGGCCCGCCACCATCTTGAGCAGCGTGCTCTTGCCGCAGCCCGAAGGGCCGACGACGGAGACGAACTCGCCCTCCCGGATGGCGAAGTCGAGCGGCTTCAGCGACTCGACCGGGCCGTCCTTGCTTTGGTACGTTTTCGAGACGCCGCGCGCTTCGATCAGGTTGACTTGGGACATGGAGTGCGTGAGGGGTGACGGGATGCGAGCGCGCGAGGACCGGGAATCAGTTCGGAAGGAAGTCCAGGGTCACATAGTCCTCGGGCTTGCCGCGCGTCGAGGCATCCATGCCGCCGTACTGCACCAGCAGGTCGAGCGAGTCGTTCACGTTCTTCATCGCCACGCGGAACGGCCGCTGGTTCGCCGTCTCCTTCGTGTGATAGAGCGCCGTGCTCTGCTTCATGCCGACGATCAGCGTGTCGCGCACGCCAGCCTTGGGGTTCGCCTTGAGCATCGCGTCGACCGCGGCCTCGGGGCTCTTCTCGGCGGCTTCGGCGGCCTTGGTGGAGGCGCGCATGAAGCGCTTCACCAGGTCGGGGTTCTCGGTCAGCAGGTTCTTGTTGGCGATGATTCCGGAGCTGATCTGGTTCACGCCCGAGTCGGCAAAGCGGATCGGCGTCACGGGCTTGCCGGTGGCGTCCTGCAGCTTGATGGCCTGGTCCATCACGTAGCCCAGCAGCAGGTCGGCCTGGCCATTGGTCACCGCATTGAGCTTGGTCTGGGCGTCGCCCGAGACAATCTTCACCTGGTCGGCCGTGATGTTGTTGGCCTTCAGGAACAACGGCCACATCTGCGACATCGAGTCGCCGGGCGTGACGGCCACGGTCTTGCCGACGATGTCCTTCGGCGTCTTGATGTTCTTCTCGGTGAAGCCCATGACCGACATCGGGCTCACCTGGAACAGCACGCCGGTCGACTTGAGCGGCGCGCCCTTGGCGGCGGCCTTGATCATGGTCGTGACGTCGATGTAGCCGAAGGTGGCCGACTTGGCGGCCACCGCCTGCGCGGTGACGGCGGAGCCGCGGCCTTCCTGGATCTCGAGGTCGATGCCTTCGTCGGCATAGAAGCCCTTCTCCCTGCCGAGGAAGAAGGGCGCGTGCTCGCTGTAGAGGTACCAGTTGAGCATCAGCGTGACCTTGTCCCTGGGCTTGTCGGCCTGGGCATGGGCGGGCGCAATCGCGAACGTGGCCAGCGCCGTGACGGCGAGCGCGAGCATCGAGGGAAGCAGTTTCTTCATGGCGGTTGTCTCCGGGGGTTTTGTAGCTATGGCGAGGGAACTCATTGCACGTGGCGCTGCGAGGCGTGCCACGGAATCATCACGCGCTCGACCAGGTCGACCGCGACGAAAAGGATCACGCCGATGCTCGACAGCACCACGAGCGCGGCGAACATGAGCGGCAGGTCGAAGTTGCCGTTGGCGACCTGCAGCACGTAGCCGATGCCCGAGTTGGAGCCGACGAACTCGCCGACCACCGCACCCACGACCGCCAGCGTCACCGACACCTTCAAGCCGCTGAAGATTGCGGGCATGGCTTGCGGCAGGCTGATCTTGAAGAAGGTCTGCAGGCGGCTCGCGCCCATCGAACGGGCCAGGTCGAGCATGTCGGGCTCGACCGACTTGAAGCCCATCACCGTCGACACCACCACCGGAAAGAAGCCCAGCAGGAAGGCGCTGATCACCTTGGGCAGGATGCCGAAGCCGAACCACACCACGAACAGCGGCGCTATCGCCACCTTGGGGATGCTCTGCGAGAACACCAGCAGCGGGTACACGTACGACTCGACCAGACGCGAGTAGGCGATGACCATCGCGATCGGAATGCCGATGAGGATCGTCAGGCCGAAGCCGCCGAGCGTGGCGAGCGTGGTCTTCCAGCTTTCGGCGAGCAGGTGCGGCCATTCGGCAACGAGCTGCTTCACCACCTCCCACGGCGGTGGAATCAGGTAGGCCGGAATCCTGAAGAGCCGGATCGTCAGGTCCCACAGCACCAGCAGCAACAGGATCAGCAGGAACGGGCGCAGGGCCGGAGAGAGCAGGAGCTTGCGGAGCATGAAGACGACTCGGGACTTTTCGGAAGGCTTACTGTTGGACCGAGAGGCCCGCGGCCTTCACGAGCTGGGCATTGCTCGCGATCTCTTCCTTGATGTGGGCGTCGAACTGCTCGGGCTTGAGCGTCCAGGCATCGGCGCCGAGCTTTGCGAAGCGCTCCTTCACCTCGGGCGTGGCCAGCGCCTTCGCCACTTCGTCGTGCAGGCGGTTGACGATGTCGCGCGGCGTCTTGGCGGGCGCCATCATCCCGATCCAGAAGTTGAACTCGGAGCCGGGCACGCCGGCTTCGGTGGTGGTGGGCACGTCGGGCAGGGCGGCGGCGCGCCTGGGCGAGCCGACGGCGAGCGCGAGCAGCTGGCCCTCCTTGATCTGGCCGATCACCGGGGCAATGGGCGAGAAGTAGTAGTCGACACGGCCCGAGAGCACCTCGGTGACGGCCTCGCCCGATCCCTTGAAGGGGATGTTGGTGGCGTCTATCTTCGCGGCCATCTTGAACTTCTCGGCGTTCAGGTGCGTGGCGCTGCCCTGGCCGGCCGACGCGAAGTTCATGCTGCCGGGCTTGGCGCGTGCTGCGGCCAGCAGCTGCGGCAGCGTCCTGATGTTCTTCGACGGCGAAATGACGAGCGCGTTGGGCAGCGACGAGATCGGCGTCACGCCCGCGAAGTCGCCCACCGTGTCGAACGGCAGCTTGGCGAAGGTCGACGGGCTCACCGTGTGCGACGACGAGTGGATCATGACCGTGTAGCCGTCCGGCGCGGCCGTGGCCACGGCCTGCTGGCCGATGGTGCCGCTGGCGCCTGCGCGGTTGTCGATGATCAGCGCCTGGCCCATGCTCGCGCCCATCTTGTCGGCGATGGCGCGGGCAATGATGTCGGTGGTGCTGCCGGCCGCGAACGGAACGATCACGCGGATCGGCTTGGTGGGGTAGCCGTTCTGCGCGGATGCGAGGCCCGGCAGCAAGGCGGCCAGGCAGGTGAGCGCCGTGAGGGCGGTGGTGCGTGCGAGTTGCTTCATGGTCGGTTGTCTCCGCGCGGTCGGGCCGCTGTCTCGATCGATCAATTCACCAATAAGTGAATTAGCGATTCTAGGAACGGCTGCGCCGCAGCGTCAATCGCCGCTGCCTAGTGAATACCCGGAGAAGGTCTGGAAAGGCTGCAGGGGCCTGCAGGCTCAGTGAAGGACGTAGCCCAGGACCAGGTCGGTCATGTGCGAGAGGCGTTGCGCCATCGCCTTGGGTGCGCGCAGGTCACGCCCGAAGATGGCCGAGAGCGTGTGGTTGTTCGAGAGATAGAAGTAGCACAGCGACGCGATCGAGATGTAGAGCTGCACCGGGTCCACCCCGGCACGGAACAGCTTGTCGCGCCGGCCCCGCTCGAGCACGGTGTCCAGCATCTGCACCAGCGGCGAGTTCATTTCCTGGATCCGTTCGGAACGCTTCAGGTGCGCGGCGCAGTGCAGGTTCTCGCTGTTCAGCAGCGTGATGAACTCGGGGTGCTCGAGGTAGTAGTGCCAGGTGAACGAGACCAGCTGGCGAATGGCCTCGACCGGATCGATCTCGTCCAGGTGCAGCCGCTGCTCCGCCTCGCGGATGTCGGCGTAGGTGCGTTCGAGCACTGCCAGGAACAGGTCGTCCTTGCTGCCGAAGTAGTAGTAGATCAGGCGCTTGTTCAGGCCCGCGCGCTCGGCGATGCTGTCCATGCGCGCGCCGGCCAGGCCGCGCTGGGCAAACTCGTCGCGTGCCGACGCAAGGATGGCCAGTTGCGAGCGGTCGGCGTCGCGCGAACGCGGCTCGATCGTTTCGGGCAAGGAATCCTTGGTGGCCTTCATGGCGCGAATTTAACCATTTGGTGAATTAACGCAAGACGTTGGGAGCGGGCGCACATAATTGCCGGAGACATTGCAGCTGAGGTTCGACTTCCCATGAGTACATCACAACCCGCCGGCCACCTGATCGTCGAATGCCTGGTCGAGCAGGGCATGGAGATCGCGTTCGGCGTGCCCGGCGAGAGCTTTCTGGCGGTGCTCGACGGCTTTCATGCGTATCGCGAGCGGGCCCGCTTCATTGTCAACCGGCAGGAGGGCGGCGCAGCCTTCATGGCGGAGGCGCACGGCAAGCTCACGGGGCGCCCGGGCGTGTGCTTCGTGACGCGCGGGCCGGGAGCCACCAACGCGTCGATCGGCGTGCACACCGCGTTCCAGGATTCGACGCCGATGGTGCTGTTCGTCGGCGACGTCGGCAGCGACTTCCGCGACCGCGAAGCGTTCCAGGAGGTGGACTACGGCAGCTTCTTCGGGCCGGGCACCAAGGGCTTTGCCAAGCGCGTGGAGCGCATCGATGACGCGAACCGCATTCCCGAATACGTGGCGCGCGCCTTTGCCACGGCGATGAACGGCCGGCCGGGGCCGGTGGTGCTGGTGCTGCCGGAAGACATGCTGCGCAGCCAGACCGCGGCGCGGCCGCTCAAGCGCGTGGAGGCGGTCCAGCCGTGGAGCGACCCGGGCGCATTGCGCACGCTGCGCGAGCTGCTGCTGAAGTCGCAGCGGCCGCTGGTGATCGCGGGCGGCGGTGGCTGGACGGCGCAGGCCGCGCAAGCACTGCAGCGCTTTGCCGAAAACTGGCGGCTGCCGGTGGCCAATGCCTTTCGCTTCCAGGATACCTTCGACAACGGCCATCCGCTGTACGCGGGCGACGTCGGCATCGCGATCAATCCGAAGCTCGCGCAGCGCGTGAAAGACAGCGACCTGATCATCGCCATCGGCCCGCGGCTGGGCGAGATGACCACCGGCGGCTACACGCTGCTCGAAGCGCCCAAGGCCAGGCAGACGCTGGTGCATATCCATGCAAGCGCCGAGGAGCTCAACCGCGTCTACCAGGCCGACCTGGCCATCAACGCCGGCATGAGCGCCGCTGCGCGCAGCCTGGAGGTGCTGAGCGCGCCCAACACCCTGCCGTGGGAAGAGTGGGCGGTTCAGGCCCATGCGGACTACGAGGCGAACCTCGAGCCGCAGGCGCTCGCCGGCATGCCGGCCGAAACGCCGCGCGGCCCGGTCGACATGGCGGAGGTCGTCGCACTGCTGCAGAAGCACCTGCCGCCGGATGCGGCCATCACCAACGGCGCCGGCAACTTCGCGAGCTGGGTGCACCGCTACTTCCGCTACCACGGGCTTGCAAAGGGCCACAAGACGCAGCTGGCGCCCACCAGCGGCGCCATGGGCTATGGCGTGCCGGCGGGCATCGCGGCCAACCTGGCCACGGGCCGGGTGGCCTTCACCATCGCGGGCGACGGCGATTTCCTGATGACCGGGCAAGAGCTCGCGACCGCTTCGCAGCACGGAGGCAAAAGCATCATCGTGCTGCTGAACAACGGCATGTTCGGCACCATCCGCATGCACCAGGAGCGGGAGTATCCAGAGCGCGCCAGCGGCACCGCGCTGCGCAACCCCGACTTCTGCGGCCTCGCGCGGGCCTACGGCTACGCGGCCGAGCGCGTGACGGAAACCGCGCAGTTCGAAGCCGCGCTGCTGCGCGCGCTGGCGGCCGATACGGGCACGCTGATCGAGATTCCGCTCGATCCTGAGGTGATCACCACGCGCGGCACGCTCGCGTCGATCACGCGTGCCGCGCAGCGGCAGGCGCAGGGCTGAGCGCCGCGCGATGACGGGCCACCTCGTCGCGCAGGGTGGGCGAGCGCAGTTCGAACACCTCGAAGAGGCCCAGTGCCTCAAGGACGGGCAGCAGGGCGATCAGGTCGCGCTCAGCAGCCTGCTTCGCATCGGCGGATGCGCTCGGGTCCTGCAGCAGTTGCGCGTTGACGAGGAAGGCGCCGACCGAGCCCTTGCGCAACCGCAGTCCGTTCCGGGTGACGAAATCCTGTCCGTCGGGCAATACATCCTGAGCTTGCATGAGCGTTCCTTTGAAGGCGTTGAGAAGATGGACTCGATGCTAGGCAACGGTGCGTTTTGCGACTTGCGGCAGGGGGCCAATCGATACCTCCGGCGGGCCAGGCATGACGGCTGAGACGCCGGTCAAGCTCTGGATCAATGCCTCCGAGGCGCCGCGCGTCACGGGCTATCACGCCCATGAGGACGGCCAGCTGTTCGCCCTGCGCGAGGGCTTGCAAGTCATCGAGACGCCCTCGGGGCGCTGGGTGCAGCCGCCTGGCTGGATCGGCTGGATCGCGCCGCGCTGCGCGCACGCGGCGCAGAGCTTCGGCGCCACCGCGGGCTGGAGCCTGCATATCGACGCGGCGATGGTGGCCGGCTTGCCGGGCGAGCCGCATGTGTTTGGCACGACGCCGCTGACGCAGGCGCTGGTCGACCGGCTGACATCGCTCGATGCGTCGGCGGCGGCCTTCGAGGAGCGTCGCGCGCGGCTGGTCGGTGTGTTGCTGGACGAACTCGCCGCGAGCGCCAGGCCGTCACTTCATTTGCCGATGCCGCAGGACAGGCGCCTGGGGGCGATGGCCGCGGCGCTGGCGAACGACCCCGCGCTGCCCGACACCATCGACCGGTGGGCCGATCGCATCGGCATGGCGCGCAGGACGCTCACGCGGCGCTTTGCTGTCGAGACCGGATTGAGCTTCGCGCAATGGCGACAGCAGTCTCGCCTGCTGAAAGCCATCGAGCTTCTGAGCCTTGGCGAGGCGGTGACGACCGTGGCGTTGACGGTCGGCTACAGCTCGGTGAGCGCGTTCATCGAGACGTTTCGCAAGAACTTCGGCTGCACGCCAGCGCGTTTCTTCGAGGAGGGAATGGCCTTGCCGCAGACGAAAAAAAAGCCGGCATGAGCCGGCTTTTTGATTCAGGAGCGCGAGGCCCCCGAGCGCTTACTTGACGTGCTTGCCGATCAGCGCGGCCAGTTCGAACATCGACACTTGCGGCTTGCCGAAGATTTCCTTCAGCTTGGCGTCGGCGTTGATGTTGCGCTTGTTGGCCTTGTCCTGAAGGTTGTTCTTCTTGATGTAGTCCCACAGCTTGCTCACGACTGCGGTGCGCGGCAGAGGCGTCGAGCCCACAACGGCGGCGAGTGCCGGGCTGGGGGTCAGGGCCTTCATGAACGCGGCGTTGGGCGTGCGCTTCTTGGCGGGAGCGGCCTTCTTTGCAGGAGCCTTCTTCGCCGGTGCAGCCTTCTTCGCAGGAGCCGCAGCCTTCTTTGCGGGCGCAGCCTTCTTGGCCGGTGCGGCCTTCTTCGCAGGAGCCGCAGCCTTCTTCGCGGGAGCGGCCTTCTTTGCCGGAGCTTTCTTGGCCGGAGCCTTCTTTGCAGTTGCCATGGTTGATTTCCTTTTTGGTTAAACAGTCACCAATGAAAAACTTGCGTCTCCAGTGGCATTGCGGATGCTAAAGGAGAAAAAACGCGTTTCCAAGGGAAAAAGAGCTTTTTTCATTGGGAGTTGTTGTTTTTTCAGAGGGGAGAACCCCCGGTTTTCAGCTTCGGCGTGCGGGCCAGGTCGCCAGCACCACGCCAACGAGCGCAAGAGCGAACGCAAGCAGCTGCGCCGCAGAGAGGCTTTCACCGAGCACCAGCACGCCCACGAGGGCCGCGCTCACGGGCAGCATCACGGCAAAAACACCGGCCTGCGCAGCAGGCACGTGGCGCAGTCCGGTCATCCAGAGCCACACGGTCCAGATGCTCGCGGCAAGCGCATAGGCCACGAGCAGCGCCCAGGTGCCCAGGCGCACCGCCGAGAAGTCGAACTGCAGTGCGAACCAGATGCCGAAGGGCATCGACAGCACGAAGCCCCAGAGATTGATGAGCGAGGAAATCCGCTTGGGGCCGAGATGGCCGGTGAGCGACTTGCCGATCACCGCGTAGGCGGTTTCGCAAAGCACCGCGCAGAAGACGAGCAGGTTGCCGAGCCAGGGCATCGAAGGCGGCGCAGTACCGTTGCCTGTGGCCGGGGCGTGCGCCGGCGCGAGGGCCAGCAGCCCGATGCCGAGCGCAGCGCAGCCGATGGCAAGGCCGATGCGCACCGTGATGCGCTCGCGCAGGAAGAGCCAGCTCGCGACCGCCACGGCCGCCGGGATGGAAGCCATGATCACCCCGGCGGACACCGCGCTCGTCAGGCTCACGCCGAACAGCATGCAGATCGAGAACAGGAAGTTGCCGAGGAACGATTCGAGAAAGACCAGCCCGCGCGTGCGCCCGCTCATGGGCGGTTCGCCCGGTGCGCGCCGCAGCCAGTGCGGCATGGCGAGCGCGGCGATGCCGAAGCGCAGCCAGGCGAGCAGCAGCACCGGAAAGGCCGCCACCAGCGGCTTGGAAAGGGCGACGTAGCCGCCGACGAGCGACATGCTCAGGGCCAGGCAACCATAGGCCAGCAGGCGACTGGCGGGAGCAGCGGTGTTCAATAGACTGGACGGCTTGTTGGAACGATGGATTCGATGATGCCCCAATCCCCCGAGTCCGATGGCGTGCCGGACACGCACGCGCGGCGCCACGTCTTTGTCTACGGCACCCTGCGCCGCGGCGGGCGCAACGACATCGCACGCTACAGGCCTGCGCCGGTCCACGTGGCCGACGCGACCATTGCTGCCACGCTGTACGACCTGGGCGCCTATCCCGGCGCAGTGCTGGGCGGGCAGGGGCGCATCGTCGGCGAGATCTACCGCATCGCGCCCCAGGTGGAGGCCGCGCTCGATCGGCTCGAGGAAGTTGCCGACGACGATTCCGGGGAATACATCCGCCGCCGCGTGACCGTGGAAGCGGGCGCGCAGCGGTTCGAGTGCCTGGTCTACGAGATCCACCCCGCGCGCATCGAAGGGCGCGCGGTGATCGATGGCGGCGACTGGATGGCGCACGCCGCCGCCAGGTGAGCCGCCGTTCTTTTCGGCGCTTCGTTTTCACACCTGAAAGATCGATTGCACATTGCGAAAAGTGCGGCTGCTGCGGCGCAATATTTTTTCTCAATATGAGAAAAATAATTTTGTATTGAGAAATGTCTCTGTAAGTTGTTGATTTTTATGGCTTAAAAATATGTCTTCTATAAGACATAAGAGTCTGGCTTCGGTTTAGAGTAACTCCACGGCCGCAGCGCCTATCCTTTTCAATCAACCTCACGGAGTGACCATGCCCCAGACCCTCACCGAACAATTGAGCCGCGAACAGCAAATTGCAGCCCTCGAGAAAGAATGGGCCACCAATCCCCGCTGGAAGGGCATCAAGCGCGGCTACAGCGCCGCCGACGTCGTGCGCCTTCGCGGCTCCTTCCCCATCGAGCACACGCTCGCGCGCCGCGGCGCCGAGAAGCTCTGGGAGCTGGTGAACAACGAGCCCTACGTCAATTGCCTCGGTGCGCTCACGGGCGGCCAGGCCATGCAGCAGGTGAAGGCCGGCGTGAAGGCCATCTACCTGTCGGGCTGGCAGGTTGCCGCGGACGCCAACACCTACTCGTCGATGTATCCCGACCAGTCGCTGTACCCGGTGGACTCGGTGCCGACCGTGGTCGAGCGCATCAACAACACCTTCCGCCGCGCGGACGAGATCCAGTGGTCGAAGAACGTGAACCCCGGCGACAAGGGCTATGTCGACTACTTCGCGCCCATCGTCGCTGATGCCGAAGCCGGCTTCGGCGGCGTGCTGAACGGCTTCGAACTGATGAAGGCCATGATCAAGGCCGGCGCCGGCGGCGTGCACTTCGAAGACCAGCTCGCCTCGGTCAAGAAGTGCGGCCACATGGGCGGCAAGGTGCTCGTGCCCACCACCGAGGCCGTGCAGAAGCTCATCGCCGCGCGCATGGCTGCCGACGTCTGCGGCACGCCGACGCTCGTGATTGCCCGCACCGACGCCGAAGCCGCCGACCTCATCACCAGCGACTACGACGAGAACGACAAGCCTTTCCTCACCGGTGAACGCACCGCCGAAGGCTTCTACAAGACCAAGAAGGGCATCGACCAGGCCATCAGCCGCGCCATTGCCTACGCCCACTACGCCGACCTGGTGTGGTGCGAAACCGGCACGCCCGACCTCGAGTTCGCCAAGCGGTTTGCCGACGCGGTGCACAAGGTGCACCCCGGCAAGATGCTGGCCTACAACTGCTCGCCGTCCTTCAACTGGAAGAAGAACCTCGATGACGCGACCATCGCCAAGTTCCAGAAGGAACTCGGTGCCATGGGCTACAAGTACCAGTTCATCACGCTGGCCGGCATCCACTCGATGTGGTTCAACATGTTCGACCTGGCGCAGGACTACGTCCAGCGCGGCATGTCGGCCTACGTCGAGAAGGTGCAGGAGCCCGAGTTCGCAGCGCGCGATCGCGGTTACACCTTCGTGTCGCACCAGCAGGAAGTGGGCACCGGCTACTTCGACGAAGTGACCACGGTCATCCAGGGTGGCAAGTCCAGCGTCACGGCGCTGACCGGCTCGACCGAAGAAGAACAGTTCCACTGATCCGCTGAATTCGCCAGTACAGACGATTCGCTGTCACCTTCGAGCCCGGCCGAGCGCCGGCCTTTTTTTTGCCTGGCAACCGCCAAGACCTCGCGTCGATAGGCCCGGCGGGCAGAGGATAGAATTGCGGCCTCTGCACCCAACAAGAGCGAGAAAGGCACCTTGGTTATGACACCGCGAACTACTCCGCAAGGATTCAGCGGCTTTTTCTTCGTCTCCGAAGGAAAGGGCCGGTAGCCCGCGCTCGCTGGTTTCTTCCAGCTCCCAAACCAAGCAAAGCGCGGCCAGTCACCGCGCTTTTTGTTTTTTCGCCCGAGGTTTTTCATGATCCAGATCACGCTTCCCGACAACTCGCGCCGCGAGTTCCCCGGCCCGGTTTCGGTGGCCGAAGTTGCCCAGTCCATCGGACCCGGGCTCGCCAAGATGACGGTGGCCGGCAAGATCGACGGCAAGCTCGTCGATGCCAGCGATGTCATCGACCACGACGCCAGGCTCCAGATCATCACGCCCAGGGACGACGAGGGCCTGGAGATCATTCGCCACTCGACGGCCCACCTGGTCGGCCACGCCGTGAAGCAGCTCTATCCGACGGCCCAAATGGTCATCGGGCCCGTGATCGAGGAGGGCTTCTACTACGACATCTCCTACGAGCGCCCCTTCACGCCCGAGGACATGGCCGCCATCGAGGCGCGCATGCGCGAGCTCATTGCGCAGGACTACGACGTGGTCAAGAAGATGACGCCGCGCGCCGAAGTCATCGAGGTCTTCAAGTCGCGCGGCGAAGACTACAAGCTGCGCCTGGTCGAGGACATGCCCGACGAGCAGGCCATGGGCCTGTACTACCACCAGGAATACGTCGACATGTGCCGCGGCCCGCACGTGCCGAACACGCGCTTCCTGAAGGTCTTCAAGCTCACGAAGCTCGCCGGTGCCTACTGGCGCGGCGACGCCAAGAACGAGCAGCTGCAGCGCATCTACGGCACGGCCTGGGCCGACAAGAAGCAGCTCGACCAGTACATCCAGCGCATCGAGGAAGCCGAGAAGCGCGACCACCGCAAGCTCGGCAAGGAGCTCGACCTGTTCCACATCGACGAAGTGGCCCCGGGCGTGGTGTTCTGGCACCCCAAGGGCTGGGCCCTGTGGCAGGCGGTCGAGCAGTACATGCGCGGCATCTACCGCGACACGGGCTACTGGGAAGTGAAGGGCCCGCAGATCCTCGACAAGAGCCTGTGGGAGAAAACGGGCCACTGGCAGAACTACCGCGACAACATGTTCACGACGGAGTCGGAAAAGCGCGAGTACGCGCTCAAGCCGATGAACTGCCCGGGCCATGTGCTCATCTTCAAGAGCGACCTGCGCAGCTACCGCGACCTGCCGCTGCGCTACGGCGAGTTCGGCCAGTGCCACCGCAACGAACCCAGCGGCGCGCTGCACGGCATCATGCGCGTGCGCGGCTTCACGCAGGACGACGGCCACATCTTCTGCACGGAAGACCAGATCCTCGAAGAATGCGTGGCCTACACGGCGCAGCTGCAGAAGGTCTATGCCGACTTCGGCTTCACGGACATCCTCTACAAGGTGGCCACGCGCCCCGACAACCGCGTGGGCTCCGACGAGCTCTGGGACAAGGCCGAGCATGCGGTGATGGAAGCGCTGCGCCGTTCGGGCGTCGACTTCATCATCTCGCCCGGCGACGGCGCCTTCTACGGCCCCAAGATCGAATACACGCTGAAGGACGCGCTGGGACGCCAGTGGCAGTGCGGCACGATGCAGGTGGACTTCAACACGGCCGAGCGCCTGGGCGGCGAGTACGTCACGGAAACGAGCGGCCGCGCGCACCCCGTGATGCTGCACCGTGCCATCGTCGGCAGCCTCGAGCGTTTCATCGGCATGCTGATCGAACACCACGCCGGCGCGCTGCCCGCATGGCTCGCTCCGGTGCAGGTGGCGGTGCTCAATATCAGCGAAGGGCAGGCCGACTACGCCGCTTCAGTGGCGAAAACGCTGCAGAATCAAGGGCTTAGGGTTCAGCTCGATCTGCACAACGAGAAGATTACGTATAAAATACGCAAGCATTCGTTGCAAAAGCTTCCCTACATCCTTGTCGTGGGCGACAAAGAGAAGGAAGCTGGTGCCGTCGCAGTGCGCGCCCGGGGCAATCAAGACCTCGGTGCAATGTCCCTCGAATCGTTCGTGCAACGGCTCGTCCAGGATGTTGCTGACAAGCGTTGATTTGTCCCGGAAGCACCCTCATCTGTGTTTCTCGACCAAATCATGCCGCTTGTCCGCGAGGGCTGCCCGGCGTTCGCTACAGATTTTGTAGCAATTTTTGAAGGATTCTGACCATCGCTACTGCATTTCGCGACCGCCGCCACCGCGAGGAACGCCAACACCGCCTGAACCGGGAAATCATGGCCCCGGAAGTCCGCCTTGTAGGCCCGGAAAACGAGCCATTGGGTGTTATGAGTCTCTCCGAGGCCTTGCGCCTTGCCGGTGAGGCTGACGTGGATCTGGTAGAGGTCGTTGCCGCGGCCAATCCGCCCGTCTGCCGTCTGATCGAGTACGGCAAGTTCAAGTACCACGAGCAGAAGAAGGCGGCCGAGGCGAAGTCGAAGCAGAAGGTCATCGAGGTCAAGGAAATCAAGTTCCGCCCCGGTACCGACGATGGCGACTACAACATCAAGATGCGCAATATCCGGCGCTTTCTTGAAGAGGGCGACAAATGCAAGATCACGCTGCGCTTCCGCGGCCGCGAGATCACGCACCAGGAACTCGGTCTGGCGTTGCTGCAGCGAATTCGCGATGAGTTGGGCGACCTGATCGTCGTGGAGCAGTTCCCCAAGCTCGAAGGCCGGCAAATGATCATGATGATCGCGCCGGGCCGCAAGAAGCCGGGTGGCGGTACCGCCAAGCCCGCTTCGTCGGAAACGCCGGCGCCCGCGGCGGCCTGAAAAGGCTGGCTGGGCGACAGAGAGAGCAGGGTTTTAAAGAGTTTCGCCGTTGCCGGCGCTTCGCAAGAAGGGCAGGCAGGGGCGGAATAAAGAAGTGTCTCGGGGCCAACAAGTCCGTGGAGTATCCGCGGCGCCTCACGAGCACAAACTAAAGGAGCATTCACATGCCCAAAATGAAGACCAAGAGCAGCGCGAAAAAACGTTTCCGCGTTCGTCCCGGTGGCACCGTCAAGCGCGGTCAAGCCTTCAAGCGTCACATCTTGACGAAGAAGACCACCAAGAACAAGCGTCACCTGCGTGGTGCAGTCGCAGTGCATGAGACCAACATGGTTTCTGTCGCCGCCATGCTGCCCGGCCGTGGCATTTAACTCAGACGAACAAGGAGTACACACATGCCTCGCGTCAAACGTGGTGTAACGGCTCGCGCCCGCCACAAGAAAGTTCTCGCACTCGCCAAGGGTTTCCGCGGTCGCCGCGGCAATGTCTTCCGCATCGCCAAACAGGCGGTGATGAAGGCTGGGCAATACGCCTACCGTGACCGCCGCACCAAGAAGCGCGTGTTCCGTCAACTGTGGATCGCGCGTATCAACGCCGCCTCGCGTGAACTGGGCCTGACCTACAGCCAGTTCGCCAACGGCATCCGCAAGGCCGGAATCGAGATCGACCGCAAGATGCTTGCGGACATCGCAGTGCACGACAAGGCCGCTTTTGCCGGCATCGTGGAGCAGGTCAAGGCCAAGCTGGCTGCTTGATTCTGCACAGCAGGGGTGCTGCCTTCGGGCGGCTTCCTGCGCCCACGACACAAGGGCTGGCGCTTGAAAAGGCTCCAGCTCTTTTTTTATTTCCCCGCCTATTTTTTGTTGCTATGAACGAGTTGGACTCCCTTGTCGACACCGCACGCGCTGCCTTCGCCGAAGCGAAAACGCCCGCCGAGCTCGAAAACGCCAAGGCGCAGTTCCTCGGCAAGTCGGGCCGCATCACCGAGCTGATGAAGGGCATGGCCGCGCTCAGCGTCGACGAGAAGAAGTCGCGCGGCGCCGCCATCAACGTGGCCAAGCAGGCCATCGAGTCCTCGCTGACCGAGCGGCGCCAGCAGCTGGCCGACGAAGAGCTTTCGCTGCAGCTGCGTGCCGAGGCGCTCGACGTGAGCCTGCCCGGCCGCCGCCGCATTCCGGGAGGCCTGCACCCCGTGAGCCGCACCCTGGAGCGCATCGAGGAGATCTTCTCGAGCATGGGCTTCGACGTGGCCGACGGCCCCGAGATCGAGAGCGACTGGCACAGCTTCACCTCGCTCAACAACCCGCCGAACCATCCGGCGCGTTCGATGCAGGACACCTTCTACGTCGACCTGAATGGCGACGACGGCATTCCCTACAACCTGCGTCCGCACACCAGCCCGATGCAGGTGCGCTATGCGCATCAGCACATCAAGAAGTACGCCGCCGAATTCGCGGCGGCCGCGGCCGACACCACCGGCACCGTGAAGGCGCCCGAGATCCGCGTGATTGCGCCCGGCCGCACCTACCGTGTCGACAGCGACGCCACGCACTCGCCCATGTTCCACCAGTGCGAAGGCCTGTGGCTCGGCGAGAACGTGAGTTTCAAGGACCTGAAGGTCGTGTTCACCGACTTCTGCCGCACCTTCTTCGAGCGCGACGACCTCGTGCTGCGCTTCCGCCCGAGCTTCTTCCCGTTCACCGAGCCCAGCGCCGAGATCGACATCCAGTTTGCGAGCGGCCCGCTGGCCGGCCGCTGGCTCGAGGTGTCGGGCTCCGGCCAGGTGCATCCGAACGTGGTGCGCAACATGGGGCTCGACCCCGAGCGCTACATCGGCTTTGCCTTTGGCATGGGCCCCGACCGGCTCACCATGCTGCGCTATGGCGTGAACGACCTGCGGCTGTTCTTCGACGGCGACTTGCGCTTTCTCTCGCAGTTCCAGTAAGCACCCGTCCACAGAAATAAATACCGAATACGAGATCGAAGAGATGCAATTCCCGGAATCCTGGCTGCGCGAGTTCTGCAATCCGCCCTTCGGCAGCGCCGAACTGGCCGAAACGCTCACCATGGGCGGCTTCGAGGTCGAAGAGCGCCGCCCCGTGGCGCCGCCCTTTACCCGCATCGTGGTCGGCGAGATCAAGGAAGCCGTGCAGCACCCCAACGCCGATCGCCTGCGCGTGTGCCAGGTCGACGCCGGGCAGGGCGCCTTGCTCAACATCGTGTGCGGCGCACCCAATGCGCGCGTCGGCATCAAGGTGCCCTGCGCGCTGGTCGGCGCCGAACTGCCGCCCGGTGAAGACGGCAAGCCCTTTCTCATCAAGCTCGGCAAGCTGCGCGGCGTGGAAAGCCAGGGCATGCTGTGCTCGGCCCGCGAACTGAAGCTCAGCGAAGACCACGGCGGCCTGCTCGAACTCGATGCCGACGCACCCATTGGCGCCGACGTGCGCGACGTGCTCAAGCTCGACGACGCGCTGCTCACGCTCAAGCTCACGCCCAACCTCGCGCATGGCCTGAGCGTCTATGGCGTTGCGCGCGAGCTCGCGGCACTGACCGGTGCGCCGCTCAGGACGCCCGCCATCGCGCCGGTGGCGGCATCGTTTGCCGACGTGTTGCCGGTGAAGGTGGAAGCGCCCGAACTCTGCGGCCGCTTCTCGGGGCGCATCGTGCGCGGCGTGAACACCAAGGTGGCCACGCCGGCCTGGATGGTCGATCGCCTCGCGCGCTGCGGCCAGCGCAGCGTGACGCCGCTGGTCGACATCTCGAACTACGTCATGTTCGAGTACGGCCAGCCCAGCCACATCTTCGACCTCGACAAGATTCATGGCGGCCTCACGGTGCGCTGGGGCAAGGCGGGCGAGCAGCTCAAGCTGCTCAACGGCAACACCATCGGCGTCGACGACAAGGTCGGCGTGATTGCCGACGACCAGGCCGTCGAATCGCTCGCGGGCATCATGGGCGGCGATGCCACCTCGGTGTCCGACGACACGCGCAACATCTACGTGGAGGCCGCGTTCTGGTGGCCCGAAGCCGTTCAGGGCCGCTCGCGCCGCTTCAACTTCTCGACCGATGCGGGGCATCGCTACGAGCGCGGCGTCGATCCGAGCCGCACGGTGGAAATCATCGAGCGCATCACGCAGCTGGTCATCGAGATCTGCGGCGGCCAGGCCGGCGCCATGGACGACAAGATCCTGAACGTGCCCGAGGCCATGCCCGTCACGCTGCGCGTGGCGCGTGCCGCGCGCGTCATTGGCATGCCGCTCACGCAGGCGCAATGCGCCGACGCGCTGCGCCGCCTCGGCTTTGCGTTGCGCGAAGGCGAGGGCACGTTGACCGTCACGCCGCCGCCGCATCGCTTCGACCTGCTGATCGAGGAAGACCTGATCGAAGAGGTCGCGCGCCTGATCGGCTTCAACAACCTGCCGACCAATGCGCCGCTGGCGCCCATCACCGCGCGCGTGCGGCCCGAGGCCCAGCGCAGCCGCTTCGCGGTGCGCCGCAGCCTGGCGGCCCTCGGCTACCAGGAAACCATCAACTTCAGCTTCGTCGAGGCGCACTGGGAGCAAGACCTGGCCGGCAATGCCAATCCGGTGAAGCTCCTCAACCCCATTGCCAGCCAGATGAGCGTGATGCGCTCGTCCTTGCTGGGCTCGCTGCTGCAGGTGCTCAAGTTCAACCTCGATCGCAAGGCGCCCCGCGTGCGCGTGTTCGAGGTGGGCCGTGTGTTCATGCGCGACGACAGCGTGGCCACCACCGACAGCACCGTGCGCGGCGTCGACCAGCCCATGCGCGTGGCCGGCCTCGCCTGGGGCGATGCGGAAGAGGCGCGCTGGGACGGCAAGGCGCAGCGCGTCGATTTCTACGATGCCAAGGGCGACGTCGAAGCGCTGCTCGCGCCGCGGGTGCCGAGCTTCGAGCCGGCGGAGCATCCGGCCCTGCACCCCGGCCGCTCGGCGCGCGTGATGGTCGACGGCAAGGCCATCGGCTTCATCGGCGAACTGCATCCGCGCTGGCGCCAGAAGTGGGACTTCGCGCTGGCGCCGGTGCTGTTCGAGCTCGACCTCGATGCCGTCACCGCGCGCCCCGTGCCCGTGGCGCGGCCGGTGCCCAGGCACCAGGCGGTGGAGCGCGATATTGCGGTGGTGGTGGCCGAAGCCGTCACGCACAATGCGTTGATGCAGGCCATTCAATCGGCGGCAGCGGCGCAAGGGCTGCTGCGCGACGCCACGCTGTTCGACATCTATCGTCCGCAGCCTGCGCGCGACGGTGCGGTGCCGGCATCGGGCGGACTGGCGCAAGGCGAAAAGAGCATGGCGGTTCGCCTGAGCTTCCAGGACGACAGCGCCACGCTCACCGACGAGCAGGTGGAACCGGCCGTGCGCGCCATCGTCGAACAATTGAGCGCCAAGCTCGGCGCACGCCTGAGAGGTTGATGAGAATGAACGCTGCGGAATTCACGCTCGAAGCCCTCGAAACGCCCGCACTCACCAAGGCGCATCTGGCCGATTTGCTGTTCGAGCAGATCGGCCTCAACAAGCGCGAATCCAAGGACATGGTCGAGGCTTTCTTCGACCTCATTGCCAACAGCCTGATCGAGGGTACCGACGTCAAGATCTCCGGCTTCGGCAACTTCCAGATCCGCGTGAAGGCACCGCGGCCGGGCCGCAACCCGCGCACCGGCGAGGCCATTCCCATCGGCGAGCGCCGCGTGGCCACCTTCCACGCGAGCGCCAAGCTCAAGGAACAAATCCACGGAAGCATCGAGCAGAACGGCACTTCCGAGGTCGAGTGGAGCCTGGGCGCCGAATAAGTGCTTGGCGCCCTGCGCGTGCGTAGAGTAATCTCTAAGGTTTCCCGCGCACGGTCTTGATTTCAATGGAGAAAACGCTCCCGCCCATTCCCGTCAAACGCTACTTCACCATTGGTGAGGTTGGCGAGCTCTGTGGCGTCAAGCCGCACGTGCTGCGTTATTGGGAGCAGGAGTTCACCCAACTGCGCCCCATGAAGCGGCGCGGCAACCGGCGCTATTACCAGCACCACGAGGTGCTCATGATCCGCCGCATCCGCGACCTGCTCTACGACCAGGGCTTCACCATCAGCGGCGCGCGCAACAAGCTGCAAGAACTCGTGCAGGGCGAACGCGACCGGCGCAAGGCCGGCGTGGTGCCGCTCGAGGGCATGGAGGCCGTCGAGATCGACCAGGAAGAGTTCGATGCCGCCATGCACCAGGACGACAACCACAACAATCCCGAGCCGCAGCCAGCAGCGGCTCGCACGGTCGATCCGTCGCAGTTGTTGCACCTGCGGCGCGAGCTTTTTGAAATTCGTGAGCTGCTGACCGTCGGACGGTGATTTCAGCCGGCTATAATTGAGAGCTTCGGTGTGTGGCGCAGCCTGGTAGCGCACTTGCATGGGGTGCAAGGGGTCGAAGGTTCGAATCCTTTCACACCGACCAAAATTGCTAGATAGATCAACGGGTTAGGGCCACAAGCTCTGACCCGTTTTTCTTTGCCTTTGACAAATGGATGGGGTCCCTGACAAACCCCGCCCTTTTCAGCTTCCGCCACGCCCCCCAATTGCGGACGGCAAGGGTGTTCCCGTTGGTACTTTGCGACGGTAGACACGCTTCGTGACCTTCACATCTTCGTGGTGCAACAGCTCTTGGGCGGAGACGTCGGAAGCGGAATCCGATGCTGCCTTCGCTCGCATGTCATGGAAGGTGATCTCGCGGGGCTGAAGACCCAGCTTCGTGCGCACGGCCCGCCACAGGGTTTTGAAGGCCTCTTTCCCGCAGGGATTCCCCTGCTTGGTGATGAACAGGTAGTCGCTGGGCAGGCTGGCCGCGCCGCCGCGGTTCTTTTTCCGTAGCTCGAGCGCTCGGGTCAGCGCTGCCCAGAGGTCCGGTGTCATGCTGTAGGACTTGGTGATGTAGCCCTTGTCGTTGCGCTTCTTCGTCACCCGTAGGCTGATCTGCGTCTCGTCGTAGTCGCCGATCCGGATGTCGAAGATCATCCCCTCCCGGGCGCCGGTCTGCGTGCTGATTTCCAGCATGCACTGCAACACCGGGCTTGCCACGTTGTAGATCTGGGCGTACCGCTCGTCGCTCACGTATTGGTCGCGCGGCGCCTCTGGCAGGTATTCGATGCCATCACACGGGTTGAACGTTGTCAGGCCCCACCGCACCCGCGCGAGGCGGAACATGCGCGACAGCAACTGAATGTCCTTGTTCGCCGACGCGGCGCGCTCGCGGTTGTCGTGGAGGTGCTGCGTGACGATCACCGCGCTCAGGTAACCGGACAGCAGCGCTTGCACCTCATTTTTCGGGTAGCGCTTCGTGCGGAAGACGGCGCGAAGCCGGCGGATGCGGCCTTCGTATTCCTTTTTCGTGGCATCGCGCTTGATGGTCGCCAACTCGTCGGCCTCGTATTTCCGAATGATCTCTTCGAGGGTGCCTGCGACATCGTCGTCCGGCACGGCCGCGACCAAGGCAGGGGAGATGTGCTTTTCCCACCAGAGGCGGGCCTGCACCGGCGTCGAGCCGGCGCGCATGGACAGTTTGGCGTCGCGCAGCTTGGCCTCGATCTCCTTGGTGAGGCCGTCCGTGCCGCGCCAGTACCAGACTGCGCCGACCTTGCGCATGCCGCGCGGCAGGGTGATCTTGGAGTCGCCGGTGCGCGTCGACAGTACGCGCTGCTCGCCGCTGGTGCATGCGGGGCACTTCATGAGATTTCCTTCAGCGCGTCGTCGCGCACCTGGTTGAGCTCTGCCATCTCGGCGGTGCTGCCGCCCTTGTCCGGGTGCGCGCTGCTGGCGCGCGAGCGGTAGCGCTCCTTCAGCAACTCGGCCGACACGGGGTAGTTGCTGGAGAAGCCGAGCACCTCGCGCCAGTGGCGCTTCATGCCGGCAACGATAGGCGCCGGCAAGGCGGTGAAGCCGGCGAAGGCCCGCTCGAGCACGATGGCGCCGCCGTGGCGTTCGATGGCGCGCATGGCCTCGATGGTGGCCGCGAGCGCTGCGATGTTCATCTCGACTTTCGTGTAGCGGTCGATGGCCATGCAGCGCGGCGCAGCGGTCCATGGGTCGTTCCAGCAGACCGCGGCGCCGGGGTCCGCCGGCTGAGCCTGATCGCTGCGCGGCAGGCCGTCCAGGCGAAGCTTCAGGTTCGAACTGAGCACCAGGTCATCGCCGCGCACGGCCATGCGGTCGAGCTCGGCGCGCAGGCGCTGCGTGGCTGCAGCGACGGTGATGTTCTGCGTGGTGCGCCAGTTGCCAACGCTGGATTGCTTTGCAGTGCTGAATCGTCCGTAGGCGCGCTCGTCGGCGGCAGTGCGCTTCCAGCCGGGCGGCCAGGCGAGGGGAAAGGCGGTGATGGTCATACTGTGGGCCTTCTCAACGACGAGGGTCGAAAGTGACAAATCGAACGGAAATAGCGGGTGAGGTCACAGCCAACGAGGCTGGGGTGTGGCGCAGCTGGCGCTATACAGCTTCCTATGGCACGCCAGTCTTCGACGGCGATCTGGTGCGTCTGGGCTGGTCTGCAACGGTGGACGGCATCCATGAGCAACCCGACTCGCGGACAACGATCTTTCGCGCGACATCGAACGAAGTCACTCCGGAACTGATTCGCCAGCAGATTGAAGTGGGCCTTCGAGCGCATGTGGCGGCGCGGGAGCGCTGAGCACGCAGTCATTCGTGCCATCGAATGCAGCCGGCGCTCGTGCAGCGGCCGGAGGTCCGGCCATCGACAGCCGAGGCCGTGAAGGTGAGAAGTCCGCCGCACTTCGTACAGCGGATAGAGCCGCGCTGCGTCTCGGCAGGGCGGTAGTGAGGGGGCTGGCAGTGCTGCTTGCGCACCTCGGCCATTGCGCGCGCCACTGCGCTGGAGAAGGCGCCGAATCCGGGCGTGGTCATAGGCGTGCTCCCACGGCGTGCCGTCCTTCACGCAGGGCCTCCGCGCACCTGCACCCCGTCACTCTGAAGGAGGCGCACGATCTAGGGCTTTCCTGGGGCCACAGCCATGACAGACGACAGCACGCCCATTTCGGACGGCCACTCCCTTGAATACCGTGGATTTCGCTTTGAGCTTCACGCGGAGGCCGCGCCCGCCGGCTACCGGCCGGTCGTTGTTCTTGTCCGCACACCTGCGCATGAGCAGGAGACCCAACTGCCGAACGACACGGAAGAGATCGTCTATGGCACCGAGGCGGAGGCAACCCGGCACGCGGAGCAGCAGGCGATGCGCTGGGTTCATGACCGCACCGGCGACGGGCAAGGGCAGTTCTAAGGAGCAACAGGCATGCACTTGTCGCACCTTGCTTTGACGGTGATCGAGGATCCAGACCACGATGGCACCTACCACTGGCTGCTCCTTCGGGCCACGGGCGATGCAGATCGCGTGGAGGAACATTCCGCTTCCGAGCACTCGTTTCCGACCGCGCACGACGCGTTTGAAGCCGGCTCGGTGTGCTGGCGAGCAGCGACGAATCGAGAAGATGAGGACGCGGATCCCGTGGGTGGCGACTGACGGTCATGGCCGGATCCTCCGGAACTCCACCGCCCATACCCACGGGTTGACGGCCCAGCTGCCGGCGCCATTGATCGACTTCCACAGGTGCTGGTAGGCGTTGATCGGGCTCCACGTATCGTCGCCAGGCTGGGGGTCATCCTGCGATGTCACGCCTTCTGCAATCGAATCGTTCACGCTGATGTCCTGTAGGCGCTCGACGCGGACGCCAGTGATTTCGAGCAGGATGCGGCTTGCGATGCGCGGCATGAAGAAGGCCGGGCGCTTCCAGTACTGCACCACTCCGCGTGAGCGACTCGGCAGCGCCAGCTCCATGTTGTCGTCCGCGGCGTAGAGGTAGTCGCGCCCGGAGCCCCGCGTCAGGTCTACAAAGTGCCACTCGTTGCGGCCCTTCGCGGCGCTGTAGCGCGTCTCCCAGTGGCCCCAGGCGAAGTGCGTCTCGCGCACCCACAGCCAATCCTTGAACTGGCCATAGGGGCAACATTCCAGCAGGCGCGCATGCGTGATGTCGTGCCAGCGCATGGCGCTGTCGCGGAAATGCCAGTCGTAGCCTGGCGTGTCTGAGAGCCCGAGATCGGTGATCTGGCCGAAGCCGGCCAAGCGCGTGACGCCGCGGCGCGTCTGGGTCTTCGGATCGACGTCGCGCAGCACGGCCACCACCATCGGCCCGCGATAGAGCAGAGGACGCTCGACCACGTCGGGCACCTGCGGGAAGGCATGCGTGCTGACCACTTCAGGCGGCGCCATGGCAGGCCTCCTTGTGGCGGTGAGCAACATCGATTGTCAGTTGCGAGTGTTGAGGTCCATACTGCGCGTTCCTTCCAAGGAGCAAGCAATGGCAGACAACAAGTCGAAGACCGGAAAATCCGACCGCAACAAGGTCGCCGGCGGCGAGAAGTACGAAGTGGCCTACGCAGCGAAGAAAGCAGGCGTCAAGCCAGCGGATGTGAAGGCTGCGATCAAGAAGGTCGGAAATTCTCGGCCGAAGGTCGAAGCAGAACTCAAGAAAAAGTAGCTTCACGCCGGCACCTCGTTCCATTCGCGGCCGTCGAGCAGGCGCCCTGCGGCTTTCTTGCCCACGCGGATGACGGCCTTGCCGTTCACGATGCTGCCGCTCTCGAAGCAGTGCACGGTGCCGGTCTCCGACATGATGAAAACCGGCCGGCGCTGAGCCCTCCCCATCGACGTGTCGAATTCCTCGCCGGCTGCGGGTTCGCGCCATTCGCCGTGCTGCTTGAACAAGAACGGCACGCCGGCGTGCTGGCACTGGTCGCGCAGGCTGCGCAGCCAATCAGGATGCGCTGGGCGCGCGTTTGGACCGCTTTCGCCGCCAACGATCACCCAGTCGATGCGCGGCACCGAATATTCGCCGCACTTCGTCGACCGCTTGCCTTCCAGAGGGTGATCGCTGTAAGTCCACTCGCCGTCGCCGCTGGCGCGCGAGATGCCGCCGAACCGGCCATGCCCGTCCGCACCGAGCCATACGGGGCCCAGCAGCGGTTCCATGCTGAGGAAGCGCACCGCAGGTGGGGCGTCCTGCAGCTTCGGGATGTCGCGGTCGGCCTCGGCTTGATTCACGACTGTGGCGCCGAGCCAAACGTGCGGCCACTGCTCAGCCTCGCCCCGCCACGGCAGCATCCCAACCGCGTGGCCGATGCGCTTCGTGAGAAGGAGCCAGTCGAGGTTATCGCACTGGAGGATCAGCTTGAACAGGTCGGCGCGCCAATGCGGATCGACCGCGTTGTCGAACACGTCGGCCAGGCTCGCGCAGAACACGCGCTGGCGGCGGCCGTGCTGTGCGAAGAAGGCATCGTGTTGCGCATTCCACCGAAGCGTGGTTGGCGACAATTGCCTTGGCCGGACAAGATAGTTGACGCCGGCCAGAAGCGGCATCTTCCAATTTGCCTCACTGGTGCGAACGCGCGATGAGCCCGTGCCCCAGGTCTCGGCGCCCTTGGCGCGCAGCACGCGCGCCGGCGTGCTCGCCTCGGCATAGCAGTGGTCGCAACCGCCGCCGCCAGTTGCTGCGATGGAGACCTCGCCGCAATGACGCCCGAAGAGCGCGCGTCAGCGGTAGCCGGTGCACCGATCATGGAATGCAGCACCTGGTTCTCGATGCCGAGAGTCCACAGTTCTTCCCGAACCTGCTTTTCGTCGTCTTCGGTCATACCCACCTCCTGATCGGAGTGTAGGACGTGCGGCGGCGGGGCAGTTCAGTGTGCCGCGGCTTCCCGTTGCGCCTTGCGCCAGTCCCACGGCGCCACGGGCTCAGCATCGCGCCACAGGCCGACGTGCTTGGCCCGGGCCTCGACCTCCGCGAACTCGTATTGCCCGCGCTCCTGCGGCGTCTGCTCGCGCGCATAGGCGCGATACCACCAGGCCATGCCGACCGTGACCATGGCCAGGCCCGCATCGAGCGTCTTGGGCCCGCGCGGCGCGGAGGCAGGCGCCACCATCACCTTGCAAACGCTGCGTCCGTAGCGGTCGGTCTTCGGGCAGTCGAGCGCGGCGTCTTTCATGTAGACCAAATCGGACAGTGCCTCTTTCGATCGCTGGCCGAGGGGCTGGCGTTTCTCGGGCGCATCGATGCCGTTGAAGCGCACCTTGATCTGCTCGTAGTTGCCCGCGGCGCCGCATCGCGCGGTGATGGTGTCGCCATCGCTGACGCCCACCACCAGGCACGTGCGGGGCTCAGCCGCGACAACGCAGGCCGGAATGAGAAGAGTTGCAAGCAGCAAACAGCGCACGCGTGCCTTCAGGTAGTCGATGTGCTTTTCCGCTGCTTGATGGCTAGGCTTTCCATAGCCTTCACAGCTTCGTTTGTCTCGGTAAGTTGCTTTCGAAGCGTCTCCAGTGTCTCGGCTTGTCGTTCCAGCGCGTGGTCAATTTCAACAGTGATGGCTTGGTAGGCGGCTGCCAATTGCGACTTCTTGGTATCAGGAATTGCAGTCGAATGCCCTGCGGCAATGAATTTACGCAGTGCATCATTCACGCGTGTTTGCCAGCCTGGGCCGGACTCCTTTAGCGCCACCAGCACATCTGCATCAATGCGAATGGTGGTTGCGACCTTTGGGGATTCCTTCACGCTGCCGGCCGGTCGACCGCGCTTTCGCGCTTCCATCTGCGCAGGCGTGTGCACGACAGCGTGCTCGCCTCGCTTCATTTCTCCGATGGACTGGAGCAGGTCCTTCTCAAATTGCTCCATTTCCGAGTCTTTGGTCTTAGGCATCAAGAGCCTCCTTCAGTTTCAGCAGCGTGGCAGCGGGGATGTTGTCGAACTTGGCCTTCACGTAGACCATCAGAAGCACCAGATCGCCGCGCTCGTTACGGTTGAAATAGATCACGCGGGCGCCGCCACGTTTGGCCCATACCGGCCCGCGTCCATCGCACCTTGCGCAGGCCGCCAGCACCGGGGATCACATCTCCCGCTTCGATGTTCGCAGCGATAAAGGAAACGAATTCCAGGCGTTCGTCGTCGGACCAAACGTCAGCGGCAAGGCGCTGGAAGGTCGGGGTTTCGATCACTGTGAACATGGGTTTATTGTAGTGACAATAAATCCGCGCGCAAGGATTTTATGTATTTACGTTAAATTAATCTTCGGCCACTGAAGTGGCCCTCATGCGGCTGGCGCCTTACTGCAGCGAGACCTCGGTGCCGTCGGCGGCCACCATCACGCCGGGCGTGCCTTCGGAGATATCGACTGGCACGCCCATGTGGACGCGACATGCGGTGTTCAGATGATGAACCACAAAGCGAGGAACACGAGCAAATACCAAGACACCAAGAGCTGAGCGAATTGTTTGGCCATGTGCGTTCTCCGGTGAGGTGGACACGCGCGGTGTGGCGCTACGCCGTGGCGACTGCACGGGCGCCGCGCGATATCACGGCGGATCTCAAGGGGGGCACTCACGCCCCACAAGAAGCGGCACTTCGCGGCCATCACGGATCCGGCCCAACTGGGTACGTTGATGCGGGTCATCCGGGGCTATCAAGGCGGAGCCATCGTGCGTACGGCGCTTCAGCTGGCGCCCATGCTCTTTCAACGCCCGAACGAATTGCGAGCGGCGGCCTGGGCCGAGATCGATCTCGACGGGGCGCTCTGGACCGTGCCCGCTGCGCGGATGAAGCGGCGCATCGATGGCAAGCAACATGGTGATCCGCACTTGGTGCCTCTGCCCAGGCAGGCTGTGGAGCTGCTGCGCAAGCTGCATCCCTATAACGGGCCGCAGTGCGCTGGTCTTCCCGGGTGAGCGCAGTCATGAGCGGCCGATCTCGGACAACACGCTGCGTGCAGCGCTTCCGACCCTGGGGTACGGCCCGACCGTGCAGACGGTTCATGGCTTCCGGGCGTTGACCTGGGACAACTGTTTGATCACCAAGTTGCCGGCGGCCCAACTCAGCGCCGACGCGAGCGTCAACGCGAAGGCCAGTGCCGGCACGCTGCCGTTCAGTGTCAGGCCGATCACGAACAGTCCGGTGAGGGCGCCGCTCACGCCGAACATCTGTTGGGTGCTGGGCCTGTCGCCGAACATCAGCGCCGCAAATGCCACCGTGAAGAGCGCTTGAGTCTGGACGATAAAGGCCGTGAGTCCGCCGGGCCTTCCAAACGCGATGCCGAAGAACTGCAGCAGGAACTGTTCGGTGAAGACGGTGAGGCTCATGAACACCACCGCTTTCCATGAGACCGCCGGCCGGGGCAGCCATAGCGCGCCCGCGGCCGTCACCATGAACCGGAGCGCGGTCAATGGAGGTGGCGTGAAGCTCTCCAAGCCGATCTTGCTGACGACGAACAGCCACCCCCCGGATCAGGGCGACCGGAACGGCGAGAAGCATGTGGAATGGCCGCATTCGAGAATCTCCTGGGATTGGCGTAGCAACGGAACGGTTACTTGCATGGGTTCAACATTTCTAAGATACTTGAATGATGGAAGAAAATACAGTCGTCCGTTCCTTGGCCGCACTTGCGCAACCGGTGCGCCTTCGCGTGTTTCGCGCCTTGGTAGTCGCCGGCCCCGACGGCATGACCCCAGGCACGCTCACTGAAGCCCTGGATGTTCCGGCCACGAGCCTGTCCTTTCACCTCAAGGAGCTCACGAATGCCGGCCTCGTTTCGCAGGAGCGGCAGGGGCGGCATCTCATCTATCGGGCGTCGTTCGACCAGATGAACGCGCTGCTGGCGTACCTCACCGAGAACTGCTGCCAAGGGCAGGCATGCGCCACGGAACAGGTCGATGCTTCGTGTGCCTGCTGACGCCCGTGCACTTCATCCATCATGAAACCGGAACTGGCGAGCGCGGCCGACTTGGCGAAGGTTCGCGCGCTGCTGCGCACTTGCGAGTTGCCCGAGAGCGATCTGAACCCGCCGCACATGAATGATTTCCTGGTGCTGCGCGCCGGCGACGCCCTTTGGGGCTGCGTCGGGTTCGAGCGCGCAGGTGATGCGGGCTTGCTGCGCTCCCTCGCAGTGGCGCATGAGCGCCGTGGCACGGGCCTTGGCGATCTGCTCCTGCATGCGATGGAAGCTCGTGCCGTTGCGGCGGGCGTCCGCCGGCTTTTCCTGCTCACGACGACCGCACACGACTTCTTTGCCGCCCGGAGCTACGTTCGTTGTCCCAGGGCTGATGCGCCCGGTGCGATCCGGGCGCTCACCGAATTCGCCAGCATCTGTCCCGCGTCGGCTGCGTGCATGTACAGGCATCTTGACCCATCGACTTCAGGTCAAGCGCCACAGCAAGCGCAGTCTCAACTCCCATCAACGTCCACCTAGGAGAGCCATCATGAAGCGTTTCCACGTTCACCTGCATGTCGATGACCTGAGCAAGAGCATCGCGTTCTACTCCCACCTTTTCGCTGCGGAGCCGGCCCGCGTCGAGCAGGACTACGCCAAGTGGATGTTGGAAGATCCCAGGGTCAACTTCGCGATTTCCACGAGGGGTCACGGGACGGGGATCGACCATCTCGGCATTCAGGCCGAGGACGAGGACGAACTCGCCGAACTCAAGGTCCGCGCCCAGGCGGCCGACCGGGCCCTGTTCGATGAGGGGGCCACGGTCTGCTGCTATGCCAAGAGCGAGAAGCACTGGGTCACCGACCCTCAAGGCGTGGCATGGGAGCATTACCGAACGATGGATGCCTCCAGGATCTTCGGCCAGGGCCGCGACCAGGTCAGCCAGCAGGTTCAAGGTCTGGCCTCGAAGGCCGCCGAACAGCTGGGACTCTCGAAAGGCGCTTGCTGCGCCCGGTGACGCTCAGCCGTCGCCCGCGCATCCATCAACCTGCAATCTCAACATCATGACCGACCGAAAACACAACGTCCTGTTCATCTGCACTGGCAACTCCGCCCGCTCGATCCTGGCCGAGGGCATCCTCGAGCAGTTGGGCTCAAATCGCTTTGCCGCCTACTCGGCCGGCAGCCACCCCAAGGGCGCCGTGCATCCGTTGGCGCTGGCCACGTTGCGCCAGCTGCGCTACCGGGACACCGGCTACCGGAGCAAGAGCTGGGGCGAATACGCCAAGGACGACGCGGCTCAGATGGATTTTGTGATCACCGTCTGCGACCAGGCCGCCGGCGAGGTCTGTCCCATCTGGCCAGGCCAACCCATCACCGCCCATTGGGGACTGCCCGACCCAGCTGCCGTCGAAGGCTCGGATGAGATCAAGCACCGCGCCTTCATGGACGCCGCCGTCACGCTCAAGCGCCGGATCGAGTTCCTTCTCTCGCTACCCCTGGCCAAGCTCGAGACCCTGGCCATCCAGCGCGAAGTGCGCGACATCGGAACCCGCTGACATGACGACGAATATCCTGATCCTCTGCACTCACAACTCGGCACGCAGCGTGCTGGCGGAGGGCATGTTCAATCACTGGGCGCAAGAACTGGGTGTCGACGCGCGGGCCTACAGTGCCGGCAGCGCGCCCAGCGGCCGCATCAATCCGATGGCGATCGAAGTGCTCCAGAACGCGGGCATCGACACGTCGAGCTACCGCAGCAAGAGTTGGGACGAATTCACGCAGGCCGGTGCGCCCACCATGCGGGTGGTCATCACCGTCTGCGACAGCGCCGCGCAGGAAACCTGCCCCTATTGGCCCGGCTCACCTGTGAAGATTCATTGGGGGTACCCGGATCCGTCCAATGTCGGGACGAACGCGGACGAGAAGCGGGAGGCCTTCGAATCCACCCGCCAGGCCATCGGCGAACGGATGCGCAAGCTGGCGCAAGTGCCCTTCGACACGCTGGATGACACGCAGCTGCGCGCAACCCTCGAAGCCATCTGATCCACAACGGCTCGATTTCCGACCTCATGCAGCGGGCCGGCAGTGCCCGCCTGTGCATCGCCAATTCAAACCAAGAAAAACTCTCCAATGCTCGCGGCCATCCTGATCTTCATCTTCACCCTCGTGCTGGTCATCTGGCAGCCACGCGGCCTGGGCATCGGCTGGAGCGCTTCGCTCGGCGCGGTGATCGCGCTGCTCTTCGGCGTGGTGCACCTCGCCGACATCCCGGTTGTCTGGGGCATCGTGTGGAACGCGACGGCGACCTTCGTGGCCGTCATCATCATCAGCCTGCTGCTCGACGAGGCCGGCTTCTTCGAATGGGCTGCGCTGCACGTGGCGCGCTGGGGCAACGGGCGCGGCCGGCTGCTGTTCGCCTTCATCGTGCTGCTGGGCGCCGCGGTTTCGGCGCTGTTCGCCAACGACGGCGCGGCGCTGATCCTCACGCCGATCGTGATGGCGATGCTCGTCGCACTTGGGTTCACGCCTGCCGCCACGCTGGCCTTCGTGATGGCAGCCGGCTTCATCGCCGACACGGCCAGCCTGCCGCTCATCGTCTCGAACCTGGTGAACATCGTCTCGGCCGACTTCTTCAAGATCGGCTTCAACGACTACGCCGCCGTGATGATCCCGGTGAACCTCGCGGCCGTGGCGGCCAGCCTGCTGGTGCTGATGCTCTACTTTCGCCGGGACATACCAGCCAGCTACGACGTGGCGCAACTCAAGAACCCCGTGGAAGCCATTCGGGATCCGGCGACCTTCCGCGCGGGCTGGATCGTGCTGGTGCTCCTGCTCATCGGCTTCTTCGGCCTGGAGCCGTTGGGGGTGCCGGTCAGCGCGGTGGCGGCCGTGGGCGCAGCCATCCTGCTTGCCGTGGCGGCGCGCGGGCACGTCATCAGCACGCGCAAGGTGCTGCATGGCGCGCCCTGGCAGATCGTGATCTTCTCGCTGGGCATGTACCTGGTGGTCTACGGGCTGCGCAACGCGGGGCTGACTGGCCAGATCGCCTCGCTGCTGAACGTCTTCGCGCAAAGCGGCGTCTGGGGTGCGGCGATGGGTACCGGTTTCCTCACGGCGGCGCTGTCATCGGTCATGAACAACATGCCGACGGTGCTGATCGGCGCACTGTCCATCGATGCCTCGAACGCGAGCGGCATCGTGAAGGAAGCGATGATCTATGCGAACGTGATCGGCTGCGACCTGGGTCCGAAGATCACGCCGATCGGCAGCCTGGCCACGCTGCTCTGGCTGCATGTGCTCGAGAAGAAGGGCACGGTGATCGGCTGGGGCTACTATTTCAAGATCGGCATCGTGATGACCATCCCCGTGCTCGCCGTCACGCTGGCCGCTCTGGCGCTGCGCCTCAGCGTCGGCTGAAGCGAACCATCCACCCTCCACACGCTTGAGATCTCATGAGCGACGTCACCATCTATCACAATCCCGCCTGCGGCACGTCCCGGAACGTGCTCGCGCTGATCCGCAACACGGGCGAGGAGCCCACGGTCATCGAGTACCTGAAGACGCCGCCCGATCGGGCCACGCTGAAGCAGTTGATCGCGGCGATGGGCACGCCGGTGCGCGACGTCCTGCGTCAGAAGGGAACGCCGTACGACGAGCTGGGCCTCGACGATCCGAAGTGGACCGACGACCAGCTGATCGACTTCATGCTGCAGCATCCGATCCTCATCAACCGGCCGATCGTGGTGACGCCAATCGGCACGCGTCTGTGCCGCCCCTCCGAAGCGGTGCTCGACATCCTGCCGCGTCCCCAACAGGGCGCGTTTTCCAAGGAAGACGGCGAAGCCGTGATCGATGCGAAAGGCCAACGTGTCGCTCAGTCCTGAACTCCCCAACCTCGATCCCGAAGCCTTTCACGGGCCGGATCTGCAGCGCCTGCTTCCAACCGTGCGGGCGACACACGCGCCGCGCATTCTGCTGCTTTACGGCTCCGTGCGTGAACGCTCCTACAGCCGGCTCCTGACAGAAGAAGCGGCTCGGCTGCTGCGGAGGATGGGCGCTGAAACACGCATCTTCGACCCGCGTGGACTGCCCCTGCCGGACGGCGCGCCCGAGGATCATCCGAAGGTCCGGGAACTGCGCGATCTGGCGCAGTGGTCCGAGGGCATGGTCTGGTGCTCGCCCGAACGCCACGGCGCCATGACCGGGATCATGAAGGCACAGATCGATTGGATCCCGCTGTCGGTCGGCTCGGTGCGTCCCACCCAGGGCAAGACGCTGGCGGTCATGGAGGTGTCGGGCGGCTCGCAGTCCTTCAATGCCGTGAACCAGCTGCGCGTGCTCGGCCGCTGGATGCGGATGATCACCATCCCCAACCAGTCGTCGGTGGCCAAGGCTTTTCTCGAGTTCGAGGAAAACGGGCGCATGAAGCCCTCGCCGTACTACGAGCGCGTGGTCGACGTCATGGAAGAACTCGTGAAGTTCACGCTGCTCACGCGTGACTGCGCGGACTACCTGGTCGACCGTTACAGCGAACGGCGCGAGAGCGCGGAGGCCCTTTCGAAACGCGTCAACCTGCGAAGCATCTGAGGGAGCAAGCCAAGGTGCAGAGCAGGACCACGACGACGGTGATGCTGGGGGTGGCGCAGACCCTGGCATGGGCATCGTCGTACTACCTTCCTGCGGTCCTGGCCGGCGCCATCAGCAGGGACATCGGCACTTCGACCTCCACGGTCTTCGGTGCATTCTCGGTGGCGCTGCTTGTCGCGGCCGCGATCGGGCCTTACTCGGGCCGGCTCATCGATCGCCTGGGTGGGCGACCGATTCTCATGGCCAGCAATCTGGTGTTCGCCGCCGGCCTGGCACTTCTGAGCCAAGCCGTCCACCCTGGCCACGTCTTTGCAGCCTGGGCCTTGATGGGCCTGGCAATGGGCAGCGGCCTCTACGAAGCCGCCTTCGCCACCGTGGTGCGCCTGCACGGCCAGAACGCGCGCAGAGCCATCACCGGCATCACGCTGTTCGCAGGCTTTGCGAGCACCGTGGGGTGGCCGCTGTCGGCCTACCTGGAAAGCACGGTGGGATGGCGCGGCGCCTGTCTTGCGTGGGCCGCGTTGCATCTGGTGGTCGGCCTGCCGCTCAATGCGCTGTTGCCTCGCGCTTCCCGCGCCGATTCGGCATCGAAGGAGACCGCGACCTCCGAGAAGGACGCCGGCCCCGGTCTCGCGCCCGCGCAACAGCGCCGTGCCGCAGTCCTGATGGCCTATGTGTTTGCAGTGACCTGGTTCATCAGCACGGCCATGGCCGCGCACCTGCCCGAGCTGCTGCTGGCCAGCGGCGCCACGCTCGCCGCGGCAGTGGGAATTGCCGCGCTGGTCGGGCCGGCGCAGGTGGCGGGACGGCTGATCGAGTTCACATTTCTGAAGCGCGCGCACCCCTTGCTGTCGGCCAGGCTGGCCACGCTGGCGCATCCGCTGGGCGCACTTTGTCTTGGCCTGTTCGGCACCTCGGCCGCCGCTGCCTTCGCTGTGCTCCACGGCTTGGGCAACGGCATTCTGACCATCGCCATCGGGACGCTTCCGCTCCTGATCTTCGGCGCCAAGGGCTACGGCCAGCGACAGGGGTTTCTGATGGTGCCGGCACGCCTCGTGCAGGCGGCCGCGCCATTCCTGTTCGGCATGGCCGTGGAGCGGTGGGGCGACGGTGCGCTGTGGTTTTCCGCCGGACTCGGCCTGTCCGCCTGCCTTGCGCTGGTGATCATGACCACCAGCATCAGGACGGCTCCGCATGCCGCGGAGGCGCATTGAAACCGGTGGCCTGACAGTCGAATGACCTACGACGTGATCATCATCGGCGGTGGCCAGGCGGCGCTCTCGGTGGCGTACTTCCTGCGACGTACGCAACGCTCGTTCCTGATTCTGGACGCCGAAGAACGCGGCGGCGGCGCCTGGCAGCACGGATGGGATTCATTGCGTCTGTTTTCACCGGCGGCTTGGAGTTCGATCGCGGGGTGGCCAATGCCGAGCGCAGGTACAACCTATCCCGGTCGCGACCATGTGGTGAATTACCTGCGGGACTACGAAAAGCGCTACGCACTCCCGATCGAGCGGCCGGTATTCGTATCCTCGATCACGCGCGATGCGCGGGGCTTCAGCGTGCAGGCCGCCGGCAGGACCTGGACGGCGCGAACGGTCGTCAGCGCAACGGGCACTTGGCGCAAACCTTTCATGCCCGTCTATCCGGGCATGCAGGATTTCGCCGGCCGCCAGCTCCACTCGGCGCACTACCGGAGTCCGGACGAATTCAGGGGCCAGCGGATCATGATCGTGGGCGGTGGAAACTCCGGTGCGCAGATCCTGGCCGAAGTGTCGCTCTCGGCAGACGAGACCGTGTGGGTCACGGAAGACGAGCCCACCTTTCTGCCAGATGACGTGGACGGCCGTGTGCTGTTCGAGCGTGCGACGGCGCGATGGCGTGCGCTGCAGGAAGGGCGAAGCATCGATGCGCTTCCTGGCGGATTCGGCGACATCGTCATGGTGCCGCCGGTGATGGACGCCCGTGCACGCGGGGTGCTGTCGTCCGTCAGACCTTTCCGTCGGATGACGTCCGAAGGCGCACTCTGGGACGACGGCACCGTTCGCGAATTCGATGCGGTGATCTGGTGCACAGGCTTTCGCGCGGCGTTGGACCATCTCATACCGCTCGACGCTGTCGAAGACGGAAGGGTCCCTGTCACCGGGACTTGCTCGCGAGATGTACCCGGACTCTGGCTGGTGGGCTATGGAGAATGGACCGGGCCGGCGTCGGCAACGCTCATCGGGGTGATGCGCACCGCAAGAAGCACAGCGGCCGAGGTCGACGAGTCCCTAAGAAGCTGAACGGATGCGCGTCTGTCGCGTGCGCGGAACCAGAGTGGGTCGGTAGAGAACATTGATCGTCCAACTCGTGCGAGGCCGGCAGCGAATGCCTACGACGACAACGCACAGCACTTCACCTCTCGACGGACTGACCCCGCGGTAGCTCGATGCTCGCTCTCAACCCTGCGCCCGGGCGATTTTCGAGAATCAACCGCCCACCGTGATAGGCCGCTGCGTCACGCGCGATGGCAAGGCCTAGTCCTACTCCTCCGCTCTCGAGGCTACGCGACGAGTCCAATCGAACAAAGGGTTCGACAACGCGCGTCAAGTCTGCGCCGGGTATGCCGGGCCCGTTGTCTTCAATCACCACGCGGACCGTACTTGGAGAGTCGTCGATTCGGACTTCCACCGTATCACCGTGGACTGCGGCGTTGTCGATCAGATTGACCACCGCACGCTTCAGTATCGACAGCTTTCCGACGTAGGGAGCCGATGGGACGCGCCTCAACCCCGACGATGGCACGAGACGGACCTTTCGTCCCAGAGCCTGCTCATCCTCGACAATGCTGGACAACAGCGCCTCCATGTTGATTGGCTGGAGGGGTTCGGCATCCTCAAGCCCACCCAGATAGGACAACACGCTGTTGACCATGCTCCGCATCGCGTCGATGTCGGCATTGAGCTTGTTCTGCAAGCCTGGGTCCTCCACCAGTTCAGTGCGCAACCGCATACGGGTGAGCGGCGTGCGCAGGTCGTGGGAGACGGCTGCGAGCGCTCTGCCGCGCTCGACCACCAGTTGGCGCAGACGCCGCTGCATGAAGTTGAAGGCTTCTGCGGCCCGGCGTACCTCGGTCGGCCCGACTTCCTCCAGCGGCGCGGCGTTGAGGTCGTGCGCGAAGGCGGTCGCCGCCGCGGCCATCTGCTCCAGCGGCCGCGTCGCCCAGCGCACGGCCACCAGCGACACCACGACGACCGCGCCGAGGGTCAGCGACACGTGCCAGAGAAAGCGCAACGGCAACGCGTCGAAGGCTGGCATCCCAGGATGGACGCGCCCGGCCGCCATCATGGCCGAACGGTCCTGCAGATGCAGCACCAGGCTGACCACCTGCGCGACGAACAGGCCGAGCACGAGGATCAGCGTCATTCGCCCAGACAGCGAACGCGGCACTAACTTGATGAGTTTCAGGTGCATGACGGCAAGCCCTCCACCGCAGCAGCCAACACGTAGCCTTCGCCGCGCACGGTCTTGATCAGCCGGGCTTCGCGTCCGTCGTCCTGCAGTCGCTGGCGCAGGCGGCTCACCTGGACATCGATGGCGCGGTCGTAAGGCTCGGCTTCGCGGCCATGGATCAGTTCCACCAGTTGATCGCGATTGAGCACCCGGTTGGGGTGATCGAGCAGGATGCGCAGCAGGCGGTACTCGGCACCCGACAACGGCGTCACCACGCCATCGGGCCCCGTGAGCGCCCGGGTGGCGGTGTCGAGCTTCCAGCCGGCGAAGACCAGGCAGCGCTGGGTATCGGGCTTGAGGTTGGGCGGCAACGCACGCGTGCGACGCAGGATGCCTTTGATGCGTGCCAGCAACTCGCGCGGGCTGAACGGCTTGACCAGGTAGTCGTCAGCGCCCATCTCGATGCCGAGGATGCGATCCGTCTCCTCGCCGCGCGCGGTGAGCATCAAGACGGGCAGGTTCGACTTCGCGCGCAGGTCGCGGCACAGCGTCAGCCCATCCGCGTCGGGGAGCATCAGGTCCAGCACGACCAAATCGACAGCGTGCTTGTTCAGCACTTGCCACAGTTCCCGGCCGCTGGCGGCCGGCACGGCGTCGAAACCATTGCGGGCCAGGTAATCCACCAGCAACTGCCGGATATCTGGGTCATCGTCGACGATCAGGATGCGGTCTTTGTGGTCCATGGCATGAGCGTCGTCCCGTACCGGACTCGGACGCGGCGAGTTTTGTATCGTAGTGTTGCATGACCCCAATCCGGCGGTTGGCGATGCAATTCCATGCTTGGCAGCAATCTACCGGAAGGGCCTCGCGCTTCCAATACGGGTCGTGGCCACATGCACGACATCGCGCAAGAGGTCATGTCAACGCCTTTCAACGCTGGAAGGTGCCCACTCGGTTCAGCATGGAGACTCAAGATGAAGCGTGCTCTCAAACTCTCAGTCGGCAGCATCGCCGCCGCGCTGGCGCTGGGTCTGACCGCGGCCACGGCGCTCGGTCAACCTTTTGGCGCGGGTCACGGCCCGATGCGTGGCATGGGCCAAGGCGTCGGGGCGGCCAGTCACGGCCGGATGGCCGGGCCGACCGCGATGCTGACGAAGCAGGATGCCGGATCGGCCGAAGACATGAACCTCGTGCACGACCTGCTGGCCAATAACACCAAGATCAAGCGCACTGTGACGATGCTGCCCGACGGCATACGCACGGTCACCGAATCCGATGATCCGCAGGTTGCACAGGCCATCAAGGCTCATGTGGCCAGCATGTCGCAGCGACTGCAGGATGGGCGCGAGTTCAACATTTTCAGCGGCACCCTGCCGGTGCTGTTCGAGAACCGGGAAAAGATCGCCGCAAAAGTCGAAACGACCGAGAAAGGCGCAGTCGTCACTCGCACCTCCACGGACGCCAAAGTGGTGGCCGCCCTGCAGGGACACGCCGGCGAGGTGACCGAACTGGTCCGCGATGGCATGGCGGCCATGCGCCGAGGCATGATGAGCCGCATCGCGATGGGCCCGGGCGGGATGGGTTCGAGCATGGGCCCCGGTTCTGACCGGCGCGGCGCGACGCCCGATCACACGCACTGATCCGACCGCGAAAGGCGCCTGTCGCCGAGCAGGGCGGAGCCTCGGCGCTGCGCAATCTTGCCCATCCAGAATGCTCGCTCACTTCTCTTCGGCGAGCGACCGGAAGGCCATTGCTTCCCTGGACCGGCGACGCGCAGGTCTTGCGACAGACGCATATCGCCATCGTTGTTTTGTCGGCCAGCGTAGCCATCGCCCCGCCGCCAAAAGGCGATACAAGACGGATGCTCACGCAATCTCGTCCCTGGCCTTCGCTGATCGGATGGGCATTGGCACCGAACGCGTCCGCCGGTAGCACCTCGGGCCTCATTGAATCGGAGAAACGCAATGCATCAACTCGTCGCAGCCGCTGCAGCTGCCTTGATAGGGGTATCGGTTACTTCAGCGGCCGAGCCTGCGGTCACGACATCCCGGCAGGAGGACGTGGCCCACAAGGGGGCCTCGGTGATGCCCTTCGATCTGGCGCGCACGACCCACTTCTTCGACGACACCCCGGACGGTGGCGTCGAAACCATCACGGCCAACGACCCGAAGGACGTGCGCCAGACCGCCCTCATTCGCTCGCATCTGGCGATCGAGGCAAGGCGCTTCGCCCGCGGCGACTTTTCTGACCCGGCGCGGATTCATGGGCAGGACATGGCTGGACTCACGGATCTGGCGCACGCTGGCGACAGGTTGCGGGTGTCGTATGCGAATGTTCCGGCCGGCGCACGCCTCACATTTGCGAGCGATGACCCTGCCGTGGTGACAGCCATCCACACCTGGTTCGCCGCCCAGCGTTCCGACCACGGCGCACATATGCATCTTCACCACAAATAGCGCGCAGCCTCGCAGGATCGGCCTTGCTTGATCCACGTCAATGTCTACCGCTGACGCGCCCGGATACTCGAGCGACCTGTTCGGCTTCGCCACGGAGATGTTTCGATGAGATACGTTCCCAGTCCGGCTTTCGCGCTGCCGAAATCGCTGGCGTCGATCAGGATGGTCATCCTGGCCATCAGGTCGGACGCGACCGCCGCGGGCACGAAGAGCAAAGGCGGGCGGCGGATCGAGCTTGGCGAGGGCGCCAACGGCGCAGCGCTGGGGCGCAAATGAACGCGCCCGTCACGCGCGTTCAGTTCGCATCGCCCGCGCCGTTGATCCGCGCCGAGCACCTGGTCAAGACCTACCGCGCTGGCGAGGTCGAGGTGCAGGCGATCAAGGGCGTCGACTTCACGATCGAGGCGCGATCCTTCGTCGCGTTCGTCGGCCCTTCGGGCAGCGGCAAGAGCACGCTGCTGAACATGATCGGCTGCCTCGACCACGCGACGAGCGGAACGCTCACGGTGCTTGGCAAGGACATTGGCAAGATGGATCGCCGTGCGGCCGCCGAATTCCGCGGGCAACACATCGGCTTCGTCTTTCAGAATTTCAACCTGATTCCGGTGCTCACCGTCTACGAGAACGTCGAGTACCCGCTCATCATGGTGCAGGACTGGCCCGAGGCGAAACGGCGCCAGCAGGTCGAACGACTGCTCGACGCCGTGGGTATGCGCGAACAGGCAGGGCAGCGCCCGGACCAGATCTCGGGGGGGCAGAAGCAGCGGGTGGCGGTTGCACGGGCGCTGGCGACCAACGCGCAACTTGTGCTGGCCGACGAGCCTACGGCCAACTTGGACCACGACACGGCACTGCGCGTCATCGAGCTGATGAAGAAGATGCGCGACGAGCTGGGCACCACCTTCGTCTTCTCGACCCACGACCCGAAGATCATGGACGAGGCGGAAGTCATCTTCGAGCTCGAGGACGGCCGGATCCGCCGTCAATCGCAGCCGGAAAGAAAGGCGTCCCTCCATGTTTAAGGTCTTGAAGATCGCGGCTCGCAGCCTCATGCGGTTTGGCCGGCGCACCTTTCTCACCTCGGCCTTGATCACGCTTGGGATCGTGGCGGTGCTGCTGTTCGTCGCCACCACCGGCTCGTTCAAGAGCATCATGATCGGCCAGTTCACCGATTCGATGCTGGGCCATCTGGAGGTGCACCGCAAAGGCTACGTCGCGTCGATCGACAGCCTGCCGCTGAACCTGAACATGCGGCCCCAGACAGTCAACAGGGTGGAGCAGACCCTGAAGGGCATGGATGCTGTGGAGGCCTACGCGCCGCGCGTCAAGCTGGGCGCCATGTTCAGCAACTTCACCGAAACCACGAGCGTGCGCATCAACGGCGTGGACCCGGCCAAGGAAGCCGCCACCACGCCCTTGCTTCCCGGGCGGTTGATCGGTGCGAAGCGGGAGGGTGTCCTGCTGACGCCGGGCGAGATCCTCATCCCCGAGCTGATCGCACGAGGGCTGAAGGTGAAGGTCGGCGACACGGTGGTCCTGGTTGCCACCAACGGCGATGGCTCGGTCAACGGCAAGACCTTCACAGTCGGTGGCGTGGTGCAGAGCGCGACCGGCCCGGGCGGCAAGGACGGCTACATCTCCATTGAAGACGCGCGTGCCCTGCTTCGCATGAAGGAGGCCGAGGTCAGCGAATTCGCGATCCGGCTCAAGGAGCCGGCACAACTCGACAAGGTTTACGCGGACCTGAGTCGCGCGCTGGGCGCGTCAGTCGGCAAGCCCACCGAGCCGAATGATGGGGTTGGTGGTGGGTCGGGGAGCGGTCCGGGCCTGGAAGTGCACACCTGGGCGGATCTGTCGCCGTTTTCGAGCATCGTGCGCATGATCGATCTGCTGGCGATCTTCATCAAGGTCATGCTGGTCTCGATCGTTCTGATCAGCGTGATGAACGTGATGATGATGGCGGTCTACGAACGGATCCGCGAGATCGGGACCCTCTCCGCCATCGGCACGCCGCCGCGGAGAATCCTCTCGCTGTTTCTGACCGAAGGACTGCTGCTCGGGCTGGGCGGGACGGCGATCGGCACGGCGATCAGCCTCGTGGCCATCTACGCGCTGAACATCTGGAAGCCGGCCTTCCGTTTCGGTATGCAGTCGGCGCCCGTGACGTTGTCTCCCTCCGTGACCGTCGGTGACGTGGGGATCATCGCCGCATTGGTGATTGTCATGTCGGCGCTCGCCAGCCTGCAGCCGGCCTGGAAGGCCTCGCGCATGGACCCGGTGACGGCGCTGGGCCACGTGTGAATCGACAGGACCATCATGAAGAAACTGCTGTACCTTGCTCTGTGTCTGCTTGCACTGCCGGCGATGGCGCTCGATGGGACGCAGATTCTCCAGCAGGTCGATCGCAACCTCGAGCCCGAGTCCTACGAGTCCTATCGCAAGCTGATCGACATCCAGCCCGACGGCAGCCAGAAGGAATCAGTGCTCTACACCATGAAGAAGGGCCGGGACAAGGTCGTGGCACTGTTTCTCCTGCCGCCCAGCGACAAGGGGCGAGTCACCCTGCGGTTGGAAGAGAACATGTGGCTGTACATGCCCGACGTGGGCCGCGCGATCCGCATCACGAGCCTGCAGTCGGTCACGGGCAGCGTCTTCAACAATGCCGACATCATGCGCATCGATTACGGAGCCGAGTACAACGTGGAATCGCTCGACGAGCAGAAGGACGCGCTGGTGCTGTCGCTGAAGGCGAAGACCGGCGAGATCGCCTACGATCGGCTGAAGATGTGGGTGGACAGGCAGCTCCTGCTGCCGGTGACCATCGAATGCTACGCGGCCAGCGGTCTGCTGATCAAGACTCTGCGCTTCAAGGACGTCAAGGATTTCGGCGGCGGCATCAAGCGCCCGGCGACGCTGGAGACGGACAGCCCGCTGCAGAAGGGCTACAAGTCGGTGATGTTGTGGTCGGGCCTCAAAAAGCGTGAATTCCCTGACGAGATATTCACGCTCAACTATCTGCCGCGGGTCCAAGAGTTGAGGAAATGACCGTCGCAAGGAAGCTGCGCGTCGGAGCCGTCGTTCCGCTGCTGGCATGGACGGCACTCGGGCACGCGCAAGAGTACAGCTTCGATGCTTCCGAGTTCGAGAAGAAACCGTTCGAACTGGGCGGCTATGTGCAGTTCAAGCAGGAGAGCTTCTCGTTCAGCCGCGACACGGCCTTCTACAAGCTCGGCTTCTACAACCAGGCTCAGCGAGAAAGCCTGGACCGCAGTTCCGCAACGCTGCAGTTGGCCGGCAAGCTGCGCAAGGGTATGGGTACCTTCGACTTCCGGCTCAACGCAGATGTGCAACGCGACCAGCTTGCGCACGGTCACAACAACAGCGTTTACGAGGCCGCCTACTCGATTCGTCCCACCCCGGGCTTGACGCTGGAAGTCGGCAAGCGTTCGCTCAAGTGGGGCAAGGGCTACGCATGGAATCCGGTCGGCTTTGTCGAGCGGCCCAAGGACCCGAACGACCCCCAGCTCGCGCGCGAGGGCTTCGTGATGGCGAACGCCGACTGGATCGCGAGCCCGGGCGGCGACCTCCAGACGATTGCCTTCACGCCGGTCCTGCTGCCTGTGAGCGGCGGTGTCAACCAAGACTTCGGGGCCCCAGGCCACTTGAATCCCGCCGCCAAGCTCTACTTGCTCTACCGCGATACCGACATTGATTTTGTATGGCAGGGCAAGGGCAGCCGACCGGCCCGTTTCGGCATGGATTTCTCGCGCAACCTTGCGTCGAACATCGAGATCCACGGCGAATGGGCACGCATCCGGAAGTTCACCCGGCCTGTCACCACCGCCGCCGGCACCGTGACGAACGAGGTCGGAAACGCCACCAGCTACCTGATCGGGCTGCGCTATCTCACTGCGAACGACACCACGTATATCGTCGAGTACTACCGCAACGGCGCCGGATACGCCGAGCCCGAAGCGCGCCAGTTCTACGAGCTGGTGGACACGGGGTACGGGCAACTGCAGCGCACGGGCAGCAGTCCCCTGTTCCAGAAGGCGCTGTCGCTGGCCCAGGGCAGCTACGGTCGGCCGAATGCCGGACGAGACTATGTTTACTTCCGCGCGCAGGTGAAAGACGCGCTGGGCATCGTCTACTTCACGCCTTCCCTCACCGCCATCGTGAACCGGCAGGACCGCAGCTTCCAGATCGCGCCGGAGCTGCAGTACACCGGCATCAAGAACCTCGAGTTGCGTCTGCGGCTGTTGTTTTTGCACGGCCGCAGTGGCACCGATTTCGGCGAGAAGCAGGTATCGCGCAAGCTTGAGTTCCATGCGCGGTATTACTTTTGATGCTTTGATGCCGGACGGGGGAAAGCGCGCGCCGCGGGATATCAGACATCACGATTGCCCATTCCTGCCGCCATTCAGTATTTGGGCTATACCAGACCGGTCGCCAGTCCAACGCCGATCAGCAGCATCGCCCCAGTCACCGCGATCTGCACAGCGCGCAGCGTCACTTTTTGAAGCATGCGCTTGCCCATGAATGAACCGACAAAAGCGCAGATCGTGCCCACCGCAACAGGCGCGAGCAGTTCCTGCGACTGAGCAAGGTTGCTCGCCATGAAGCTGGCGCCATAAACCACCAGTCGCGCAGCGTCGACGATGACGGCTGAAACGACGCCTGTAGCGACGAACGCCTCTTTCGATAGGCCACTTTTCAACAGGAAGGCCGAGCGCAGTGCGCCTTGGTTCCCTGACAGGCCACCGAAGAAACCGGACAGCGCGCCTCCCAGTGGCAGCCAACTCGGCGGGAACGCCAGCGCTTGAAAGCGGGGTGACAACTCCAAGAGGGCGAATGCCACGATCAGGGAGCCTATGACGGCCTTGATCATGGTGATCTCGAATGTCGATTCGCCAACGGCGTAACTCGCAATGACCGGCATCTTGTCGAACAGATGGATGAGACTTGCCCCCGCCAAGGCGGCGATAGCGGCAGGCACACTGAAGCGTGCCACGACCCGCCAGTCAGCCTGCTTGGCCATCAAGCCGAACTTGAAAATGTTGTTGGCGAAATGCACAACAGCGGTGGCTGCGATCGCCAGCGGCAACGGGAAGAACAACGCGAAAACCGGCATCAGAACTGTGCCAAGACCGAAGCCGGAAAAAAAGTGTCAGGCCAGAGATGAGTAGCGCCGAGACGCCAATCAAGACAAGTTCCATTCCCGAGCCTCCGTCAAATAATTGAATTTCAATATCGATATTCGATTATTATGAACCGATCCCTTTTGAAATCAAAGGAACCGATGACCAACACGCACACTGGCGACCGCAACCCGGGGTCTGTTTTTCTTATCTTTCTGCGTCTTGGGTTGACCTCTTTCGGCGGTCCCATCGCACACTTGGGCTACTTTCGCGATGAGTTCGTCACACGGCGGCGCTGGTTGTCCGAGCGCAGCTATGCAGACTTGGTGGCGCTGTGCCAATTCCTGCCGGGGCCTGCAAGCAGCCAGGTCGGCATGGCATTGGGCCTGTCCCGGTCGGGCTACGCCGGGGCGCTGGCCGCCTGGGCCGGCTTCACACTGCCTTCAGCCGTTGCCTTGATCCTGTTCGCGCTGGGCATTTCCACCTACGGCAATGCCATATCGCCAGGCGCGCTGCATGGTCTGAAAGTGGTGGCAGTCGCGGTCGTCGCCCAGGCGGTATGGGGCATGGCACGCAACCTCTGTACGGATGTGCCGCGTATCACCATCATGGCGATTGCGACCTGTGTCGTTCTGCTTGTCCCGTCCGCATGGGGGCAGGTCGGCATGATTGCTGCTGCGGGCATCGCTGGACTGCTGCTGTTCAAGCCTGCTCAGGACGGCGCACATGATCCGCTGCCGATCACGGTCAGCCGCCGTGTCGGCGCGATCTGGTTGACGCTGTTCTTCGCTCTGCTGGTCGGTCTGCCGGTTTTGGCTCAACTGATGCCAAGTCAACCCATGGCCGTGGTGGACGCTTTCTTCCGTGCCGGGTCACTGGTTTTCGGCGGTGGCCACGTCGTGCTGCCGCTGCTGCAAGCTGAGGTGGTGCCCTCCGGCTGGGTCAGCAATGACGCCTTCCTGGCGGGGTACGGTGCTGCGCAGGCGGTGCCCGGCCCCCTGTTCACGTTCGCCTCGTTTCTTGGGGCCTCCATGAGCACAACGCCTTCCGGATGGATCGGCGGCACGATCTGCCTGCTGGCGATCTTTGCGCCGTCATTCTTGCTGGTCGTCGGTGCTTTGCCTTTTTGGGAGCGGCTGCGGCACAGCATGCGCACTCAAGCGGCGCTGGCCGGGGTCAATGCTGCCGTGGTCGGTCTCCTGCTGGCTGCGCTCTATCAGCCGGTATGGACGAGCGCCATTCATCAGCCCCGAGATTTCGGGCTGGCTCTGGTGGCCCTCGTCGCACTGATGTTCTGGAAGCTCCCGCCCTGGTTGGTCGTCATCGGTAGCGGTGCGGCAGGCTGGTTGCTGAGTGCCGTTCTGTGAGACTGTGCCATGACCGATAAAGACCTCTACGGCGGCCTGATCCGCCTGCACATCCTGCACCTCGCAGCCGTGGAACCGATCTTCGGACTCGGCATCATTGAGGAGCTACGGCATCACGGATATGAGATGAGCGCCGGAACGCTGTACCCGATGCTGCATGGACTGGAGAAAAAGGGTTATCTGACGTCGCGTCACGAGCGTACTGGGCGGCGGGGGCGGCGCGTCTACGAGATCACCGGGCAAGGCCGGATTGCGCTTGCCGAGGCGCGAGCGAAGGTCAAGGAACTGTTCGGGGAACTGATCGAGGGTCACTGAGCCTGGTGTTATCGTCAGATCGAGCGCAGGGGGTGGTGAACGGGACGCGCATCACCTGCAGCGTGACGTGCTCGATTCCGAAGCGGTCGTGCAGTTGCCCGGTTGCCCGCTGCAGGAAGGCATCGTCTGCATGGCCCTCGGGCATCACCAGGTGCGCGGTCATGGCGATCTCGGACGTTCCCATGGCCCACACGTGCAGGTCGTGCACCCGCGCCACGCCGGGCAGGGCCTCGAGCAGGGCCTGCACCTCATGGAGGTCCACGCTTTCGGGCACGCCATCGAACAAGAGGTGCAGGGATTGCTTGAACAGGCTGGCGGTGCCAACGACGATGACGGCGGCGATCACCAGGCTGGCCACTGGGTCGAGCCAGGTCCAGCCGAACCACAGCGTCAGGCTGCCGGCCACCACCACGCCGGCCGATACCAGCGCGTCGGCCGCCATGTGAAGGAAGGCGCCGCGGATGTTGAGATCGCCCTCGCGGCCGCGCATGAACAGCAGCGCGGTGATCGTGTTGACGACGATGCCGACGCCGGCGACCAGCATGATCGTGAGGCCATCAATGGGTTCGGGTGACTGCAGCCTGTGCACCGCCTCCCAGGCCAGGGATCCCATCGCCACCAGCAACAGCAGCGCATTGATGAAGGCGGCCAGGATGCTTGCGCGCTTCCACCCATAGGTGTGGCGTGCATTGGGTCGCAGCCGGCTGGCCAGGGCTGCGCCCCAGGCCAGAACAAGGCCAATGACGTCGCTCAGGTTGTGCCCTGCGTCGGCCAGCAGGGCCAGGGAATTGATCCTCCAGCCGTAGAAGGCCTCGACGACAACGAATGCCATGTTCAGGCCAATGCCGATGGCAAAGGCGGCATTGAAACCGGCCGCGCCGTGGCCGTGGTCATGCCCTGTGCTCACGGAGGGGGCTCCTTCCGCCGCAGGACGCCCGACAACGCGGTACCGGGCGCCACGGTGTTGAACACCGTGCCGTACTTCTTCACGTTTTCATGGAGAAGATCGAGCCGCCTGTCGGACTCGTCGGTGTCGACCACAATTTCGTAGGTGATGGATTCCAGGCGCGGCGGCACATCCTGCCGCACGCCGTGCACGCGAACGTCGACGCCCTGCAATTTGAACTTCAAGATCGGAGCGACACGCTCGATGCCTTTGATCATGCAGGCCGACAGGGCCGCCAGCAGCAGTTCTGCTGGATTGAAAGCCTTTGGGTTGCCGGCCAGGTCGGTGTCCAGCGACACGGTGGCCTCTTTGCAGCGAGCCTCGCTGAGCTGTGCGCTCAGGCGAACCGCAACGACGTCGAACTGCATCTTGCCCATGGGCTGAGCGGTTCAAAGGCACTTGCCGCAGGAAACCGGCGGCGGCAGATTGACCTGATCATTCATCGAGCGCTTCTCAGGCCGTCAGCCATTGTTCGATCTTGTTGCGCCGGGGCACGCCGCCCGCGTGCACCACCTTGCCGTCGATCACGACGCCGGGCGTGCTCATCACGCCATAGCCCATGATGTCGCGCAATTCCTCCACCTTGCTCAGCGTGATGAGCACGCCTTTGTCTTTGGCGATCTGCTCGATGAGCGCGATGGTGCTCTTGCAGTTGGCACAACCCGTGCCGAGTACCTTGATGTCCATGAAAGCTCCTTGAGACTGAAAATTCAAACGGCCGGTTCGGCCGCCGACCCGATATGACCGTGCGCGCCGGCGCCAAGCGCGCCGCGGTCGAGGCCGAGACAGAAGCACTCATGGCTGTGCTGCTCGGCAGGGGCCGTGGGTCCAGTGTCGACATGGAGTGGCCGCTTCGGCAGCGAAGCGCGGAAATGCCACCGCGGCCGACTCGAGGGCCGGACCGCGGTCGCGAAACGCCGCGTCGGCGCCCGCCAGCTGTGCCAAGCCGATGCATGTGGTGATTCGATTCGCACCCCGAGCTTCACCTGCGCATCGATGCGACCGTTGAATTCGGCCCGGTCGTTCGCCGATCGCGCACCTTCGGCCGGTCCGAAGATGTAGACCTCCAGCGCTGGCCGGCGTGTGTCGTGTGCCTGGTGCGTGGGCACAGTGGACAGCGCAGCAGGGTCGTTGTGAAAGAGATGCAGAACAAGTTCGGGCATGAGGGGGCTTTCGCAAGACCGGTGTGCAAAGACGCAGTCACAGGACCGCGTTGAATAGGAAGCCCACGATGAGGATCCCCATGGCGACCACGCCCGCAAAGGTGACGATCAGCGGGATCTTGAGAACCTTGCGCAGGATGATCATCTCGGGCAGCGACAGCGCGATCACGCTCATCATGAAGGCGAGCACGGTGCCCAGCGCGGCGCCCTTGGCCAACAGGGCCTGGACGATGGGAATCACGCCGGCTGCGTTGGTGTACATGGGAACGCCGAGCAGTACCGCCAGCGGAACCGACCACCACGCGTCCTTGCCCATGATCGATGCCATGAAGTCCTGCGGCACCCAGCCATGAATGGCGCCGCCGATGGCGATGCCGACCAGGATGTAGGGCCAGACCTTGCCCACGATCTCGCGCACGCTCGCAAAGCCCGACTCGATGCGCTCGGGCAGCGTCAGTCCGTTCTCGCCGCCTGCGGCGGCCACCTTGGGCATGTCGCGCACCCAGTCTTCGAGGTAGCTTTCCATCCTGAGCCGGCCGATGACCCAGCCGGCAACGATCGCCACCGTCAGCCCCAGCCCCATGTAGAGCAGGGCGATCTTCCAGCCGAACATGCCGAACAGCAGCGCGAGCGCGACCTCGTTGACCATCGGTGCCGAAATGAGGAAGGAGAAGGTCACGCCCAGCGGGACTCCGGCTTGAACGAACCCGATGAACAGCGGTACCGCCGAGCAGGAGCAAAACGGCGTCACGATGCCCAGGCCGGCCGCCATCACGTTGGCCATGCCTTCGGCGCGCCCTGCCAGCAGCGCCCGGGTGCGTTCGGGCGTGAAGTAGGAGTTGACCATCCCCATGACGAACACCACGGCCGTGAGCAGCAGCAGCACCTTGGGCGTGTCGTAGAGGAAGAACTGGAGCGCGCCGCCGAGCCGGCTGCCGCGCTCCACCGGCAGCGCCGCAACGAGCGCCTCGGAAACGGAATTGAGCGACTTGTAAAGTGCCCACCAGGCGACAGCCGCCAGCAAGAGGAAGGCGCGAGGGTGCCGCCGGGGCAGCAATTGGGTACGTTGGGACAGGGTCAGTTCGGTCATGGTGGGATCCTCCTGACGAGGAGACGAGGATCCAGGCAAAAGGATGCACCGATGGCGCTGCGGGCGCTTGATGGAGATCAAACCAGGTCCGCTTGGATGGCCTCGACGCATCTGCCACCTGCGCAATGCGGCGCGGTGGAGTGATCTCAGGTGGGGACGTCCGGCCGCGGTATGTGGCAACAAACGCTGCCGTCGGGTGCAAACCTCACCTGGCATGCCCTTGGGATTCGATCGCGCAGGCGTTGCCGCGCCCGCTGCAGGCGCGACTTTGTTGACGCCAGGGTTGCGCTGTGTGACTGCGCAAACGCCAGTTGGGTCTGGCCTTCGATGTCGCAGGCACGCAGGATGGCTGCGTCACCGGCTGAGAGTTCTCCGAGTGCGCGGTCCAGGCAATCGGCAAGCGCATCCACCGCCGCGAGCGGTTCGTGGGGCACCTCCGGCAAATCGTCAGACAGCGGCTCGGTCGGGCGTGCCATGCGAAGCCGGTCCACCAGGGCGTTTCGCGCCACCTGAAACAGCCAAGCGCGCGGATTTTCGAGCGTGCAGAAGCCTGGACCTTGTCGAATGGCCTTCAGGAGGACATCCTGAAGCACGTCGTCGTCGGCGGCGTCCGCATCCGAGAGCCGGTGTCGCAGATAGCCCCGCAATTCCGCTTCATGCGCCTGCCAGGCAGACGTCACGCAGGCAAAGGATCGGCCTGCATCAAGCGTGGTCACGTGCTCGGCCACGCGCTGCCCGTCGTCGCGGATAACTCGAACGAAACCTCCACGCTCTGGAGTTCACGATGGACCGTCCAGAAGAAGCAGGGTAGGAAGACCTTTGCGGAAGGGAGAGGGATGCTCTCCCTGCCGCAGTGGCATCGTTGACGCTCAGAGCTTGGCTTCGCGGCGCTGGAGCTCTTCGATCGTCACGCCCACTTCGGCGACGCCACCGAAGACGGTGCCCTTCTTGCCCTTGGCCAGGTGCTCCTCGTTGTTCTTGTAGGCCCCGAGTTTCTGAAACTCGCCGCGCAACAGCGCGACGACCTGGGCGAGGTCCAGGGCCTCGAGTCGGTTCTTTTTCAGGAAGGCCGCCCACTGTCGTTGCTTCGCAGCATCCTGCACGAATGCATCGCTCAAGCCCGAGGGGAGGGTGCTGGGCATCGCGAGTTTCCGCCGATCAAACGTGGCCTCGACTGCGCGGCGCAGTTCGGCGGCTTCCAAGGCATCTTCGGCAAGCAGTACCCAGAGATCGAAGTAGTCCTTCATGCGGGTATTGGCCATGCCGAGCAGGCACACCGCATGAAACTTCTCGGCCACCACCGTGTATTTCGGATAGGAGCGCAGTTGTGGGGCGGGCAGGTCTTCGAGCAGCACCGGGTAGCTGACCGTCTCCGGCGCCGGCGTGACCGCGTCGCCAAAACCGATGTCCACCTGCAGCGCGATGCGCGCACCATCCAGCTTCGCACGCAGGTCGATCCGCACACCGCCGTAGCCCGCCTCCTTGCGGATCACCGAGCCTTTGACCGAGGCAGGATCGAATGCGATTCCATCCTCCACCTCGATCTGGCAGATCTCGCGGAAGGCCGCCACGGCGGTGTCGAGATCGTCTGGACCGAAGCCCAGCAGGTCCGCATCCCGCGTCGGCCGATGTGGTTGGTCGTACCACAGCGAAAACAGCAGTGCGCCCTTGAGCAGGTAATTGGCGGCATGCGGCGAGACTGACAGCCGGTACAGGAGCCGCTCCAACCCATAGTGAGTCAGCGTCAGGTTGAAGTCCTGCTTCGTGGCATCGGCGCGCTGCTTCAGGCGGGCGCGGATGGAAGCGGCCAGGTTGCGGCTCATGCGGTGACGCTTTCCAGATAGGGCCGCATAACATTGACAACGCGATCCATCGTGGCGTAGTGCCAGAGCGCATCCATGGTCAGCTTGCGCTGTGTCCAGCCATCGCGCAGCGCTTCCAGCGCCACGTCCAGGCCGATCTTGTTGCGGTACTTGAAACAGTCGGCCACCGTCTTGGCCGCGTTGAACACCGGGACTTTCACGCCGTCGATCTCGACCGGCTCGATGCCCTCGGTCAGAGCGGCGCCCGACATGCGCACCACGCGCAGGGCAGGCTGGTCCAGCCGGGGTGTGGGCGAGTGATGGGGGATTGCCATCCAGACCTCGAAGGGCGCCTGCGTGCCGATGCCATGGACGCGAAGCGCCGACAGCAGGCACACGACACCCCGCGGCACACGCAGGGCTACCTCGGCCAGAGACCGGTGCTCGCTGAGCGCGCGTCCTGGCAGGCTGTAGACGCCACGGGCGATGCGCTCAAGCTTGCCGGCTGCAACCAGCCGGCTGAGCACCACGGTCGGAAGGCCCTGCTCAGCCAGATCTCGCGCGCGCAGCAGTGGCCGACGTCCGGCGAACGCGAGGACGGCTTGTTCGAGCGTGGAGTCCGAGCCCATCCCTGAAGTATGTTGCAATAATTAGTCATTTGTCAATAAACGACTAGCTAACGCAATGCCATTGAAGGCTACCTGGAAATGCCGAAGGTGCGAGTTCGGAACAGCGCTCCCACCGCGTAAGGCGAACCCATCCCAGAAGCCGGGTAGGACACCCTGCCTGCGCCGTCTTGCAGCCAGCGCGTTTAACGCGGGCAAAATAGAGCCTCGGTGCTGGCGATCGTTGACGATTGATAGGCAGGAGTAGCTTCCCCGCAAACCGAGTCCATCTCCCGCGCCAGTAAAAGCGCTCGTTTTTCGACGGTAGAAGTGACGGTAAAGTACGATGTCCCAACCCAACAAAGCTAGCATTCATGCGGGTTTTCGGCCCTCGGAAACCATTGAGTGGGCCAGCAGGTTATAGCGTACTTGAGCGCGCCACATCGTATTTCAACTGTGTCGCTCAGACCTGCCTCGTTTTGTAAAAGCCCGCCGAACGTAACAGCGTGAATGTCAACATCGTGCACAAGTGGCAACGGCTGGCTGGAAGCCTCGAGCTCCCGCGACCGACTCCGTCCTTGAGTTCGTCAAGCGGGTGATGACGACGTGATCTCGCCAGCGATCGTGAGCTGGCGAAAGCGGCCTTGAAGACTGGCCCATCCGACCGAATGCCGGTCAGCGTCTTGTTACGCTCGGTTGTGTTGTGCCATCAGTCCTGCGCTTCGAGCAAACGATGCAATCGCTCGAGATGAGCCCGCATCTCCCGGACCGCACCGTCGGCGTCGCGCGCGCATGAGCTTTAGCACATTGCGCCGCACGCCGATTACATCGCTGCGCGGCACCGGGCTCGCTTTGGCCAGCAGCGTACGGGTCAATTCCGAGAGTGACTCCACCAGCATCACCATGACTTGGTTGTGCGTTGCCTGTGCAAGGATGCGGTAGAACTCGGTGATGTAGGTGTTGCGTCGCGTGAAGTCGCCGCGAACGGTCAGCTGCTCGGCACGGTCGATGTCCCGCTCGATCGCCATGAAATCCTCTTCGGTCGCGCGTTCGCAGGCCATGCGGATCGCCTGTTCGGTAAGGATGATGCGCACCTCGGTCACGCTGTGCGAGGGAATCTGTCCCAGCATGACCATGTCGCCGACGGCCTGGGTCACGGCCATGGAGTCGCGCTCGCGAATGAAGGCGCCGCCGCCCATGCCTTGCTGGCACTGCACGATGCCGGCGTTCTCCAGGCTGCGCATCGCCTCGCGGATGGCGGTGCGGCTGACGCCGAGCTGCTCGGCGAATTCGCGCTCAGGCGGCAGGCGGTCGCCCGGTTTCAATGTGCCCAGTGCCACCTCGCGGCGGATCTGCTCGCACACCGCCTCGAAGGCGCGCTTGGCCTTGATCGGCGCGAAGTTCGGGCTTGGCCGCAATGTCGCCACTGGTTCCGCCCCCACACGCCGAACCGCGAGCGCAAGAGGATGATCGACCTCATCATCGAAGATGCCACCTTGATCAGGCTGCCTGCAGAGGGAATCACCAAGGTTCACGTGCGCTTCAAGGGCGGCAAAACGCAGACGATCACGACGGTGAATCGCAGATCGTCGGCACAGCAAGTTAAGACACAGCCGAAGGTCGTCGAACTCGTCGACATGCTGCTCGAGCAGCACACTCACGCCGAGATTGCCGAACTGCTCGAGCCAAAACTACAGCTTCGCGGCCGACATCAATTCGGCAACGGACACACCAAGCGTCGCGCAGATACGCACCAGGGTCATCACGCCTACGTTCTGCATACCGCGCTCAATACTGCTCATGTACGAGCGCTCGATCTGACTCTGGAGGGCGAGATCTTCTTGAGAAAACCCGCGCACCAGCCGGATGCCTCTGATGGCGACGCCCAACGATACGAGCGCCGGATCGGACGCGTACTTTGGGGACGGGTTGGGCATGGACGAATGGTCCATGTGCGAGTACGATAAAACCACGTACGATAAGACCCATGAAGTCTCAGCCTCACTGGTCGACGCTTCATCTTCCTTGCGACGAGTGTGATGAAAGAACTGCGCGGCGCCTCCCCTTTTCCGACTGCTCGCCCTTTCCGGCTGCCGGCGTCTGTCGTGCGCACGCGTATACCTGCCTCAGCACCCACTCGCAGCGACTCTGCCTTCCGTATTGGCCACCAGATCCGGGCGCTGCGCGTTGCATCCGGCGCCTCAGGAGGGGATCTCGCCGTCATTTCCGGCGTCTCCCGCTCCATGCTCTCGCGCATCGAGCGCGGCTTGGTCTCCCCCTCCGTCGAAACGCTCGACCGCATCGCCCGCGGCCTGGGGGTGCCAGTCTCCCGTTTCTTCGGTGATCAGACCAGTCGCACGGACTTGTCCTATGTCCCCGCGGGCAAGGGAATACTGGTCGAGCGCGTCGGCGCCGTAGCCGGCTACCGCTACGAACTCCTGGGCCATCAGCTCTCGGGCAACCTGTTCGTTGAGCCTTACTTGGTCACCCTACTGCCGCAAGCGGAGCCTTACGTGACCTTCCAGCACCCCGGTGTGAAGTTCCTGCACCTTCTCACTGGCCACGTCACCTATCGCTACGGCACCAAGGTGGTGAAGCTGGCCCCGGGCGATTCACTGCAGTTCGACGCCACCGCCCTGCATGGAATTGATTCAATCGAGGAAAGTCCGGTGAGCTACCTGTCGGTCGTATTCACGATGCGGGAGTAGGGCGGGCCAAGGCCCTGAACGTCGACCACAAGGTGCCAAAACGCGCTCCCATCATGCTGGTTTCGGTTTTTTTCCACCACAGATTGTGGTGATCACCAGCAACAATGCGCCAAGCAGCACAGCAGAGCAACTTGCCTACGAGGTCGCCGTCGCGGCTCTTCGCGGCAGCGTCTGACCGCTGCGGCCATCCGCAGACCTTCACAGATGCATGTCTTGCGTCGCGCGGGCGCCTGTGTCTGGACGGTCATCGGCACGAACGAAGGCGTCAGCCGGGTGGCGTACGCGTGCGCGCGGCCCATCGCGAGCACCTGCGCATGCAGCAGCGCGTCCAGGAGTGGCTGCTCATCGAGTGGCCCGAAGGCCACAAGGAGCCGATGAAGTACTGGCTGTCCACGCTGGCTGAGGATCTGCCGCTTGAGCGCATGGTGCTGGAGGCCAAGATGCGCTGGCGCATTGAGCGCGACTACCAGGACCTCAAGCAGGAACTGGGGCTGGGCCACTACGAAGGCCGGGGCTGGCGGGGGTTCCATCACCACGCCAGCCTGAGCATCGCCGCTTACGGCTTCTTGATGGCGCGGCAACTGCGGCATCCCGAGGGAGCCGGTAAAAAAAAACTCCGCACGAAGCAAAGAATCTGCCCTGCCCACGCATTACAAGCCTCGCGGCAGCCCAGCGCACGCAGCGCCACGTGCCATCGTCCATCACGACTTTGCGGCTGCTTATCGCCGCAGCCTTGCTCAAGACGCTGCCCCGATGTCCGTGCTGCCTGCGCGAAAACACAAGGCTACGCTTGTGACACAGTAAGAATAGGGCTTCTGCTGCGCCACTCCGCGCACTGGCCCGACCTTTCTGTAGTCATCGAGGTTGCGATACGCTCGGTGCTTCGTCAGGACTACCGTACCGCGGATATCCGATGCAGCAGCACCCGACTGGTTGGAACGGAACGCATGGGCGACCTCATCGCCGACGCTGTAGGAAGTGGGTCGAGGCCCGCCGCCACCGAGCACTGAAGCCATGATTACTTTGCACCATTGCGTGAGCGCACGTTCGTTTCGTCCCTTGTGGATGCTCGAGGAGATCGGGGTTGCGTACGAGCTGAAGATGATGCCGTTCCCGCCCCGCGCGCTGGCCCGGCCGTACCTGGAGATCAATCCCCTGGGAACCGTGCCGGCCATGTTCGACGGGACGGTTCGCATGACCGAGTCGTCTGCCATCTGCCAGTATTTGGCGGCACGCTTTTCTCCGGGAAAGCTCGATGTGGGCATCGATGAGCCGGCCTTTGGCGCCTACCTGAATTACCTGCATTTCGGTGAAGCGACCTTGACGTTCCCGCAGACACTGGTGCTGCGTTATCTGCACTTCGAAACGGGCGAACGGCGCCAGCCCCAGGTGGCCCACGATTACGGCAAGTGGTTCCTCGCGAGGTTGCGGACACTGGAACCGCTCTTGTCGGAGCAGGCGTTCCTTTGTGCGGATCGTTTCACCGCCGCCGATGTTTCGGTCGGCTACGCGCTGCTGCTGGCCCGGCATCTCGGCCTCGACCAGCAATTCACGCCGTCGGTTCGCGCCTATTGGGAACGCCTGCAGGCGAGGCCTGCTTACCGGCGCGCGATGGTGGCCCAGAACGGTGCCGCCATCTCGCAGGGGGTGCCCACGATTGCGTCGCCCGACATCAGGCCCGAATAGCTCGGTTGCACGTCGGTGTCCGGACGGGCGCGAACAATGTCAGGGTGCTGATTCCGGCCGGCCCGGCGAACGATAGATCCAGGAATCCCGAACGATGCTTCTTCGACGAGGCGCCCGCAAGCTGACCAAGCACGCGAGCCTGCGTGTCGCAGGCCTCGTCGGCGATGAGCGTGCCGGGCTTGCTCAAAAGACCATGCGTACGCCGACGTCGTACCCCAGCGCGCTGCGCGGCTGCATGCCGCCGGTGGTTGCATAGGTCGGCTGCGGAAAGATCGCCGGGTTGCTCAACACCAGCGGCGTCACGCCCATCACGGACGGGTTGTTGCGGCCATTGCCGATGTGGATGCGCGCCACCGAGGCATACAGCGCCGTGCGCTTCGACAGGTTATGCACATAGCCCAGCGCGAGCTTGTTCACCGACGAATTGCCGTCCGGCAGTCCGAGGCCGTTCAGGAAGCGCACGCGGGCGTAGGAGGCGCGCAGCATGCCGGCGCCCAGCGGCACGTTGATGCCGGCCATGAGGCCGTCGTAGCGGTCGCTCAGGCGCATGGCCCCGGCGGGAAGGCCGCTGTTGCTGCTGCGCACGTCGCGCACGCGCGACCATTCACCGAACAGCTTCACCGGCCCGAAATCGTACGAAGCGCCGAGGTTCAGGCTCTTGATTTTCTCGCCTTGGGAGGCGGTGCTGGCCAGGGTGCTCTCCCCGTAGCCCAGGGCCACGTCGGCCGGGCCGCTGGCCCAGCCGATGCGACCGCCCACGTAGCGGCCGCGCTGCGAGGGGCTGTCCGGCAGGTTGTCGATCTTCACGTTCTCGTGCAGCGCGTACTGCACCTGGCCGTAGAAGCCGCCCAGGTTCGGCGGCAGGAAATAGCTGAGGGCGTTGCTGGTGCGCAGGTAGCTGTCGGTGCCCGCCGAGAGGCCTCCGTTGAGCAGACCGCCGGTCGCCAGCGCGCGCGAAGCCGCGATGTTGCTGTTGACGACGGCAATCAGGTTCGTGCCCACGCCGTTGACGCTGAACGGGTCGAACACCGCGTCGTTCCAGAACGAGGCGGTGTAGTCGCGGCCCAGGCGCAGTTCGCCGAAAGGCCCGCTCAGGCTGAGCGTGGAACGGCGTCCGAAGTTCGCGATGCCGCCGCCTGTGTCGTTGTTCAGCGGCGCCTCGAGCCAGAAGCTTGCGGCCAGCCCGCCGCCGAGGTCTTCGGTGCCGCGAAAGCCCAGGCGGCTCGAGGCATTGCCCGACGGGGACAGCACGGTCTGGCTCTGCCGCAGCTCGGCCGGGCGCAGCGGGTTCCACGAACTGCTCGTGGTGCGGTAGTGGCTGACGCCTGCATCGACCACGCCGAACAGCGTGAGCGACGACTGGGCGAGGCAATGGCCGGCGACCAGGGCGGCCGCGGCGGCGGCGAGGGTCTTCTTCTTCATGGTCTTGTCTCCTGCTTGTTGTGTTTGTCTTCGTCCAGCAGATGGTCGCGCCAGGCGTCTCTCAGCAGGTTCTTCTGCACCTTGCCGGTCGCGCCGAGCGGGATGCTGTCGACGAACACCACGTCGTCCGGCGTCCACCACTTGGCGATCTTGCCGTCGTAGAAGCGCAGCAGTTCGTCGCGCGCGAGCGCCTGCCCGGGCTTGCGCACCACCACCAGCAGCGGCCGCTCGTCCCACTTCGGATGGCGCGCCGCGATGCAGGCGGCCATCGCCACGGCGGGGTGGGCCATCGCGATGTTCTCCAAGTCGATCGAGCCGATCCACTCGCCGCCGGACTTGATCACGTCCTTGCTGCGGTCGGTGATCTGCATGAAGCCGTCGGCGTCGATGGTGGACACGTCGCCGGTGGGAAACCAGCCGTTCACCAGCGGACCGTCGCCTTCGCCCTTGAAGTAGCGCGAGAGGATCCACGGGCCGCGCACCATCAGTTCGCCCGCGCTGCGGCCGTCGTGGGGCAGGGCGGTGCCGTCGGCGTCGACGATCTTCATCTCGACGCCGTACACCGCGCGGCCCTGCTTCGACTGGATGGCCAGGCGCTGTTCGGCGTCGAGCGCATGGTGCGCGGGCTTGAGCGCGCCGGCGGTGCCCAGCGGGCTCATCTCGGTCATGCCCCAGGCATGCAGCACCTGCACGCCGTGGCGCTCCTGGAAGGCGCGCATCATCGCGGGCGGGCAGGCCGAGCCGCCGACGATGGTGCGGCGCATGGTCGAGAACTTCAGGCCGTGGCTTTCCACGTGCGTCAGCAGGCCCTGCCACACGGTGGGCACGCCGGCGGAGACGGTCACGCCCTCGGCTTCGAACAGGTCGTGCAGCGACTTGCCGTCGAGCGACGGGCCGGGGAACACCAGCTTGGCGCCCACCATGCATGCGATGTACGGCAGGCCCCAGGCGTTCACATGGAACATCGGCACCACGGGCAGGATGGTGTCGGCGCTGGCGCAGTTGAGCGCGTCGGGCAGGGCCGCCGCGTAGCTGTGCAGCACCGTGGAGCGGTGGCTGTACAGCACGCCCTTGGGGTTGCCGGTGGTGCCCGAGGTGTAGCACAGCGACGAGGCGGTGCGTTCGTCGAAATCCGGCCACTCGAAGCGGGGCGATTGCGCGTCGAGCAGGTCCTCGTAGCACAGCAGGTTCGGGATCGCCGAAGACGCGGGCATGTGCGCCCGGTCGGACATCGCGACGAAGGCCTTCACGGTGGCCACGTGCGGGGCGATGGCCTCGACCAGCGGCAGGAAGCTCAGGTCGAAGCACAGCACGCGGTCTTCCGCGTGATCGACGATCCAGCGCACCTGGTCCGGGTGCAGGCGCGGGTTCAGCGTGTGCAGCACGGCACCGGAGCCCGAGACCGCGTAGTACAGCTCCATGTGGCGGTGGCCGTTCCAGGCCAGCGTGGCCACGCGGTCGCCGTGCGCGACGCCCAGTGCCGCCAGCGCATTGGCCAGCTGGCGCGCGCGCTGGCCCAGCGCGCGGTAGGTGGTGCGGTGCAGGTCGCCTTCGACGCGGCGCGAGACGATCTCCTGTTCGCCGTGCTGGGTTTCCGCGTGCGTCAGCAGGGAGGAGATCAGCAGCGGCCGATCCATCATCAATCCGTTCATGGGAGGGGGCTCTTCGTTCGCTTGTTCGTTGTTCTTCGTTCAGGGCACGAGCACGGTGGCGCCGGTGGTCTTGCGGCCTTCGAGCGCGCGGTGCGCCTCGACCGCGTCGGCGAGCGCAAAGCTCTGCTGCGGTTCGCTCACGATGCGCCCGGCCAGCACGTGGCCGAACAGCTCCTCGGCCATGGCCAGCATGTGCGAACGCGGCTGGATGTAATGCACCATCGCCGGGCGCGTGAGCCAGAGCGAGCCCTTGGCCGCCAGCAGCTTGGTGTCGATCACCACCGAGCCCGAAGAAGTGCCGTTGCTCACCAGCGAGCCGCGCGGCTGCAGGCAGTCGAGCGACGCTTCCAATGTGTCCTTGCCCACCGAGTCGTAGACCACCGGCACGCCCTTGCCCTCGGTGATCTCGCGCACGCGCTGGGCGATGTTCTCGCGCGAGGTCACGATCGTGTGCGCGCAGCCGTTGGCCTTGGCGATGGCCGCCTTCTCGTCGGTGCTGACCGTGCCGATCATCGTCACGCCCAGGGCACGGGCCCACTGGCAGGCGATCAGGCCCACGCCGCCGGCGGCCGCGTGATAAAGAATGGTCTCGCCGCCCTGGAGCGGATAGACCTGGCGGAACAGGTACTGCGCCGTCATGCCCTTCATCATGAGCGTGGCGGCGGTGCGGTCGGAGATGCCCTCGGGCAGCGGAATCAGCACATCGGCCGGCATCACGCGCACCTGCGAGTAGGCACCTTGCGGCCCGATGAGATAGCCCACGCGGTCGCCCACGCGGATGTCGGTCACGTCCGGGCCCACGGCCTCCACCACGCCCACGGCGTCGGAGCCGAGGCCGTTGGGCAGGGCGAGCGGATAGCGCCCGGTGCGAAAGTAGATGTCGATGAAGTTGACGGCAATGAGGCTGTGGCGCACGCGCGCCTGGCCGGGACCGGGTTCGCCGACCTCGACGTGTTCGAGCTTCAGGACGTCGGCGCCGCCGGTCTCGTGGAAGCGGATGGCTTTGACCATGATGTGTTTCTTTCTCGGTGCAAGGGGCGGCGAGATGGGCTCAGCCCGCCGCGAGTTCGTCGAGGAATGCCTGCGCGCCCGGCCACTCGCCGTAGCCCGAAGCGGGGTTGAGGTGGCCGACCGCGCCAAGGTCGACCAGCCGGCTGCCCCAGCCCTGCGCCATCTGCGCCACGCGCTCGAAGGACGCCAGCGGGTCGTCGCGGCTGGCCACCACGATGCTCGGGAACGGCAGCGGCCCGGTCGGCACCGGCAGCCAGCCGCCTGCGCGCAAGGCCTCGACGCTCGGGTAGCCCTCGGGCATCGGCCGTTCGAAATCGGGCGGCGTGGCCAGCAGCGCGCCGCGCACCGGCCGGCGCGTGCGCTGCGCCCAGTGCGCCAGCATCACCACGCCGCCGCTGTGCGCCACGACGATCAGCGGGCCGTCGACCGCCTGCGCCTCGCGCTCGATGGCTTCGACGCGCGCGGTGCAGTCGAGGTCTTCGCGGCCCATCGGCGGCACCGCGCGCACGCGTGGCAGGCGCGCCGCAAGCAGGGTTTGCCAGTGGCTGGCGACGGCGTCGCGCAGGCCGGGAACGATCAGGACGGTGGGAGCGGTCATGTGCAGGGGAATGGAGGGTGGGGATCAGTTCAGCTGGATGCCGAAGCTCTTCACGATCTCGGCGTTGCGGCCGTGCTCTTCGCGCAGTTCGGTCGCGGCCTGCTCCAGCGAGCGCGGACCGACCGGCTCGAAGCCGGCGCTCACGAGGCGCCCGCGGAAGGCCGGGGTGGCGGCGACTTTCTCGAGCACCGCATGGATCTTTTCGATCAGCGTGGCGGGCATCTGCGACGAGGCGATCACGCCGGTCCAGTTGCTGAAGTTCAGGTCGGGGTAGCCGATCTCCGCCATCGTCGGCACGTTCGGAAAGTCCGGCAGGCGCGTCTTGTAGGCCACGCCCAGCAGGCGCACCCGTCCGCCGGCGACCAGGTTCTTCGAGGTGACCGTGCCGTCGAACATGAGCGGAATCTGCCCGCCCATGACCTGCGCCAGCGCGGGCGCCGAGCCGGCGAAGGGCACGTGCTGCATGTCGAGCTGCGCCTTCTGGTTCAGGATCGCGCCTGCGTAGTGCGAGGCGGTGCCCGCGCTGTACGAGGCGTACGACACCTGCCCCGGATGCGCCTTCACGTAGGCGATGGCCTCCTTGGCGTCCTTGGCCGGAAACTGCGGCGCCGCGATGAACAGCAGCGCCGAGCGCGCCATGATGCCGACCGGCTTCACGTCCTTCAGCGGGTCGAAACCGGTCTTCATCACGTGGGGAATCTCGGACAGCACGTTGCTGGCCGTCACCATCAGCGTCTGCCCGTCGGCGGGCTGCGAGAGCATGTACTTGACGGCGATCGCACCGCCCGCGCCGGGCTTGTTCTCGACCACGACGGGCTGCTTGATCTCCTGCGCCAACTGGTCGCCGATGATGCGCGCGATCACGTCGATGGTGCCGCCCGGCGGCGCGGGCACGATCAGGTGAACCGGCTTGTCGATGAAGGCGAAGCCGGCTGGCGCGTACAGCGCGGCGGCAACGGCCATCGTCAGAGAAGCGAGGCGCGGAAGAAGTGTCATGGGAGTGCCTGGAGTGAGGTGGGGAGAGGGCTCAGGCCGCCTTGCGCAGGAAGCCCTGCTGGCCGCCGTTGCGGTTGGGCGCGAAGCCGTTGGCCAGCAGCGATTCTTCTGCCGTGTCGTAGAAGACGCCGATCCTGGAGATCTCGCGCGCCTGCTTGGCCGTGGCGATCGGGCGACCGAACTGCCGCGAGATCTGCACCAGCTGCTCGACCTGCGCCACCGTGCCTATCTTCCCGGAGCGCGACTGGTTCCAGAGGTTGTCCTCGATGCCGCAGCGCACGTGCAGGCCCATGGCGATGCCCATCATGTTCACGGGCAGCACGTTGCGCATGGAGCTTTCCACCGTGAGCACCGCGCCGTCGGGCACCGCACGCACGAAGTTGGCCAGGCTGTAGATGTTGGGCACGTCCATGCCGCCGCCGATGGCCACCCAGTTCATCACCAGCGGGCCCTTGTAGACGCCGCGGCGCATCAGCCGTTCGACCGAGTCGAAGCTGTTGATGTTGTAGCACTGGAAGGCGCTCTGGATGCCGGCCTTGCTGAGGCGGCGGATGTGCTCCTCGGCCCAGCCCGGCTGCGCCGGCACCGTCATTTCCTTGTAGGCGCGGTAGACCTCGGGGTCTTCCATCGAGGTGCCCTTGACGTCGGCGTCTTCCCAGTGCTCGACCACGTTCATCTGCGAGGTGTTGATGGTCACCGTCACCTGGTCGGGCGTGGGCTCCAGCTCGGCCAGCATGTGGCGCGTGTCGTCCGACAGCCACTTGGCAGCGGCGCCTTCGCTCTCGGGCGCGAAGCTGATCGAGCCGCCCACCTGAATGATCATTTCGGGCACGCGTGCGCGCACGCCGGCGATCAGCTCGTTGAACTTGGACAGCCGCTTGCTGCCCTTGCCGTCGAGTTCGCGTACATGCAGGTGCAGCACGGTGGCGCCGGCGTTGTAGCAATCGACCGCCTTCTGGATCTGCTGCTCCATCGTGACCGGGATGTCCTCGGGGAAGTCGGCGGGCACCCACGACGGCGCGTAGGGCGCGGCGGTGATGATCAGCGGCTGCTGGTTTTCGGGGAACAGATGGCCGTCGAGAAAGTTCATGGCAAAACCTCGGTAGAAAGGAAGAAGGGGATAAGGAAGGCGCAGGGCTGCGCCCGCTCAGAAGACCGCTTCGCCGACGATGCCGGCGCGTTCCATCTTTCGATGGCAGGGCGGGTAGTCCATGACCGCGTAGTGCTGGGTCGAACGGTTGTCCCACATCGTCACGTCGCCCGGCTGCCAGCGCCAGCGCACCTGGTACTCGGGGATCTGGGCCTGGCTCACGAGGTACGCGAGCAGCATGGCGGCGCCGGGCTGGTAGTCCTGCCCGTAGCGCACGTTGGCCGGCGTGTGGAAGTTGGTGAAGTGGGTCGTGAAGCCGTTGACGAACAGGATCTTCTCGCCCGTGTCGGGGTGCGTGCGCACCACGGGGTGCTCGGCGTCGGGGAACTGGGCCTTCAGCGCCAGGCGCTTCTCGATCGGCATCGCGGCGCCGAAGGTGGCCTCGATGCTGTGGCGTGCGCGCAGCCCGGCGATCTGCTGGCGGATGTGCGCGGGCAGATTCTCGAAGGCCAGCGCCATGTTGGCCCACATCGTGTCGCCGCCCACCGGCGGGCATTCGACGCAGCGCAGCACGCAGCCGAAGGGCGGCTTCTCGCGCCAGGTGGCGTCGGTGTGCCAGCTGTTCTCGTAGCGGTCGACCGGGGTGTCGGGGTTCTTGTAGATGCGCACCAGCCCGGGGTGCTCGGGGTCGCTGCCGACCACCGGGTGGTCTTCGAGCTCGCCGAAGTGGCGGGCGAAGGCGACATGCTCGGCGCGCGTGAGCTCCTGCTGGCGGAAGAACAGCACCTTGTGCTTGATGAGGAGCGCGCGGATCTCGGCCGCCAGGCCGGCGTCGCGCGAGGCCTCGGCCAGCGACACCTGGCGCAGTTCGGCGCCGATCGCGCAGGTCACGGGGTGGACCTGGATGCCGCGCGTCAGCACGGCGGGTGCCCCATTCGAGGGGGCTGGCTGGTTCATGGAACCCATGGTTTTGTCTCCTTCGCCCGGTCGTCTGGCGCCGCTGTCCGGCGGTGACCGTGTGGGAAGGAAGAATAGGTCGCGAACCCTTCCCGCGCCCCCTCCTTGCAGAAGGGGGCGCCCGGTCCGGGAGGGGAGGGAGAACCCTCGCTCAGCGCTCGGGGCCGAGCAGTCCCAGGATGCGCGCGCGCTGGACCACCTGCGTGCGGGTGCCGGCATCCAGCTTGGCGAACAGATTCTTGACGTGCCACTTGATGGTGGTCTCGCCCACCTGCATGGCGCGTCCGATTTCCTTGTTCGACAGGTTGCGGGCCAGCAGCGACAGCACCTCGCCCTCCTTGGGCGTGAGCACCGCGCCGTGCGTCGCGGGGAGCGCGGGCGGCGGCGCGGCGGCGCTGGCGACCGTGATCTCGGGCTGCGCGCTCTCGGCCGCGAGCGTGCCGACCCAGGCGCCGAGGTCGGGGTGCGCGTCGGAGAACACGCGCTGCAGCCCGTAGGCGCGCGCCAGGTCCATCGCTTCGCGCAGCAGCGCCTGCGAGGGCTGGCCGCAGCGCTCTTGCGCCAGCGCGCGCAGGCCGAGCAGCTCGATGTGCAGGCCGCCCTGCTTGCGCTGGCGGGCCTGGTCGTCGGCACGCGCCAGCTGCGCGAGGGCGTCCGGCCAGTCGCGCGTCGCAATGGCCGCATGGGCGCGGGCCACGTCGCGCAGCGTCTCCACGCCGCGCCGCCAGAGCGGGCCCTGCGGCAGCGCGGGGTCGGCCAGTTGTGCGTCGATGCGCTCGCACAGTTCGCGGCAGGTCTGGGCGCGGTGGCGCTGCGCGTGCAGGCGCACCTGCTCGGCGAGGCTGGCGATGCGCAGCCGCGGCAGGCGCCGCGCGGCGCCGACCGCGTCCAATGCGGTCAGCAGTTCCAGCGCGCGGTGTTCGGCGCCTTCGGCCGCCGCGATGCGCGCGGCGGTCCGATAGGCCAGCAGCAGCGATTCCGGCAGGCCGCTGTGCTCCAGCACGTCGAGGCGGTCGGCCAGCAGCGTCGCAGCGTCGCCCGGCAGGTCGCGATCCCAGGCCACCGCGGCGAGCAGCGCAGCCAGGTTGCAGCTGAAGCGGTGGCGCCGGCCCAGCTCGGCCTCGGCGCCCGCCACGGCGGGCCGCAGCAGTTGCTCGGCCAGCAGCACCTGGCCCTCCCAGGCGTAGCTGAGGCCGATGACCAGCTCGCTCCAGCGCCGGATGTAGTCGATGCCGTGACCCGGGTGCCCGCGCATGGCCTGCTGCTGGCGCAGGCGCGCCAGCGCCGGTTCGCCTTCGAGCAGCGCGCGGTAGGCCATGCGGTTGGCGTGCGACTGCAGCAGCAGCGGGTCTGTCAGCGGCACGGCCTCGGTCCACGGCGCGTGCAGTTCGACGAAACGGTCGGGGTCGTCCGCGAACACGGCGGCGCTGCCGAGGATCAGCGCGCATTCGCAGCGCAGGGCATCGCCGACGTCGGGCTGCGCCAGGATGCGTGCCACGAAGCGGCCGGCCTCCTCGTGCCGCTCGCTCGACGCGAGCGTCCACGCCGCTGCCAGCAGCAGGCGCGGGCGCCGGTCGAGTTCGTCGGCGGGCATCTGCGCGAGCCATTCGAGCACGGCCGCCTGCCGGCCGCGCCGCATGAGGGACTCGTACAGGCTGCGCTCCGCCAGCTCGTAGGCCGTCTGGTGCTGGCCCGCGCTCAGCGCATGGTGCGCCGCCTCGTCGAACAGGTCGTGTGCCGCCAGCCACTGCGCCGCGCGCGCATGCACCGCGACCTGCTCGGCGGTGTCCAGCGCGCCGAAGCGCTGGCGCAGCACGTCGCGCGCCAGCGCATGCATGCGCAGCCAGTCGCCTCCTTCTGCTGCGGCGAACACCGGCGTGTCGTTGTTCAGCCGCGCCAGCCGCGCCGCGGCGTCTTCGGCACCGGACACGGCCCGGCACAGATCCGGATGCAGCAGGTCGAGCACGGCGATGCGCACCAGGAAATCGCGATCGTCCGGGTCCAGGTTGACCAGCAGCAGCCGCACCAGCTCGCCCTGCAGTTCGCCGGCCGCCGCCGTCATGCCGGAGAGGGCAGCGTGGGCATCGGCGCCGCGCGAGATGATCGTCATCGCCAGCTGCAGGCCCAGCGGCCAGCCTTCCGTCAGCTCGTGCAGCCGGGCGGCCGTGTTGCGGTCGACGCGCGCGCCGAAGCGGGCGTGCACGAGCTGCAGGGTTTCGTCGAGGCTGAACTTCAGCAGCGCCGGACCGATCTCCACGCACTGCCCGTAGGCCACGAGGTCCTCGATGTCGAGCCGGCCGTCGGGGCGCGTGGCGATCAGCGTGCGCACGTTGGGCGGTGCGTTGCGCAGCAGGTAGGCCAGCGCCTCGCGCGAGGCCGGCGGCAGCCGCTCGGCCTCGTCGATGACCAGCACCACATCCAGCGCCGCCTGCGTCAGCTCGGACAGCAGGGCCGTGACGCTCCCGAGGTTGCCGGGCCGGTCGTCCTCGAGCACGCTGCGGCCGAAGGCAGGGCGCCCCATGGCAACGCGCAGCGCCAGCGCCAGGCTCTGAACCAGCCGGCCCGGATCGTCGTGGTTCTGCGCCGAGACCCAGGCGACCGGCATGCCCATGCCCAGGTACTCCAGCCGCCACTGCGCCAGCAGCGAGGTCTTGCCGAAGCCCGACGGTGCCTGCACCACGAACACCGCGTGGTCGCGCAGCGCATCGGCGCTGGCCAGCAGCCGGGCGCGCGACACCAGGTGGCGCGGCACGCGCGGCGGCGTCACCTTGAGCAGCAGGTCGCGGGGGGCGCCGGTCGCACCGGTCGACGGGAAGGTGGCCAAGGGTCGTTCGTGTCCGTGGTGTCTGCGGGAAGGAGGTCGGCGCCGATTTTCCGCGTCAATCCCGAGCATGCAGCGCGGCCGTCCGGCGGCGCCCCGCGCTGCGCTTCGCGCGGCTTTCCTTCGCGCTGCAGCCGAACTGCGCGTGGAACCAGCGCGACAGCCCGCTGGGCGCGGAGAAGCCGAGCAGCGCCGCCACCTCGGCCAGCGGACGGTCGCTTTCCAGCACGTGGCGCGTGGCGAGTTCCTTGCGCACGTCGTTGACGATCGACGAGAAGGTCTGCCCTTCATCGGCGAGCCGGCGCTGGACCGTGCGGCACACCACGCCCACGTGGTCCGACACCTGCTCGATGGTGCAGCGCCCGCTGGGCAACAGCTGCAGTACCGCGCGCCGCACGTCGTCGTGCAGGGCTTCGACGGGCGGCCGGGCCGAGGCATCGAGCAGCTGCTGCGCGTAGCGCGCCATGGCCGGGTCGGCCGACGGGTTGGGCGCGGCCAGGTCTTCCTTGGCGCAGACGATGCAGTTGAAGTCGTGATCGAACTCGACGGCCGGGCCCATCACCCGGCGGTGCGTGCGCAGGTCGCGCGGCGCCGGGTGCGCGAGGCACACGCGTCGCGGCTGCCAGTCGGCGCCGAGGAACTGCCGCATGATGCGCAGCATCACGCCCAGCGCGAGCTCGATGCGCTGGCGCGTGGCGCGGTTTTCCTTGCCGGGCTTCACTTCCTCGCGGATGACCACCACCTGGTCGAAGGCCTCGATCATCAGCGACAGTGAGCCGTTCAGCAGCGGCAGGTAGCGCATCAGCACATCGAGCGAATCGCGCAGCGTGGGTTGTTCGCGCACCAGCAGGCCGACGGCCCCGAGGTTGGACAGGCGCCGCGACTCCGCCATGCACAGGCCGAAGCTCTCGTTGCCGGAACGCGCGGCCGACGACTGCAGCAGCGAGGCCACGCTCTCGACGGGAATCATCAGGTCGGGTTCGTCCAGCACGCTCGGGTTCAGCCCGGCATCGAGCAGCATGCGCACCGGGTCCAGTCCACTGGCACGGGCGACTTCGCTGTAGTTGGTGAGACTTGCCGCGCGGACCAAGGAAGACATCGAAAACCTGAGCACTGGAGTGGCATCGAAGGGTAAGTGGCTGGCGCGCAAAGTCAATCGGGAGAACACCGCCGTCACCAGAATCCAGGGCACCGAACAACAGCCATCGGAGACACCAGGCATGCTCAGACCTTTCATTCTTGTTGCGGGATCTTTTTGCGCCGCCGGCGCGAGTGCCCAATCCTCACTGACCGTGTTCGGTGTCGTCGACGCGGGGATCAGTCGCTATTCGACGAAGAGTTCGACCTACGGCTCCGCCGCGCTCTTCGGGCCGCGCACGATGCGCCAGAGCCAGACGGTGTTGTCGCCCTCGGGCTTGAGTTCGAGCCGCCTGGGCTTCCGGGGCACCGAAGACCTCGGCGGCGGCCTGGCTGCGAGCTTCTGGCTCGAGGCGCCGTTGAGCAACGACACGGGCGGCGGCATCTCCAACTTCGGACGCCGCTCCACGCTCAGCCTGAGCGGGCCCTTCGGCGAACTGCGCCTGGGCCGCGACTACACCGCCTCGTTCTGGAACGACGCGGTGTTCGATCCGATGACCGTCAACGGCGTGGGCACGAACCTGATCGCCGTCGTCAACAGCAACATCGCGGCCTCGCGTGCACTGGCGACCGGCGGCCTGCTCAACGGAGGCCTCTCGGCGGGCACCGACAGCTACCTGCGCACCAGCAACGCCGTCAGCTACTTCCTGCCGCCGAATCTGGGCGGCTTCTACGGCCAGGTGCAGTACGCGCTGCCGGAGAACATCAAGGTCGAAGGCGCGTCCGCCCCGGACGGCACGGGCCGCCGCGGGCGCTATGCGGGCGCACGCGCCGGCTGGTCGAACGGGGCCGTTGACGTGGCGCTGGCCTACGGCGAGAGCACGGTGGCCGACACCTTGCTCAACAAGGAGCGCATCAAGACCGTCAATCTCGGCGCGTCCTACGACTTCGGGTGGGCCAAGCTGTTCGGCGAACTGTCGCGCGTGAAGGACGTGAAGGAACGGCCGCTGACCGCCGCGGTCAGCGGCCGGTACGACGGCGCCTTGCTCGGCCTCACGGTGCCGGTCGGCCCGGGGCTGATTCGCGTCTCCTACGCCACGGTGAAGTTCGACAATGGATCGACGGTGCCCGATGCGGACGCCCGCACCAACAAGCTCGCAGTCGGCTATGTGCATCACCTGTCGAAGCGGACGGCGCTGTACGCGTCGGTGGCCCGCATCCGCATCCGGGACGGCCACAACAACCCGACCGTGATGGGCGTGACGCCGCTGGTGCTGAGCCTGCCTGCCATCTTTCCGCAGCCGGGCTTCACCACCTCGGGCGGCTTCCAGCCCCGCGGCGCGATGGGCTACGACGTCGGCATCCGGCACACGTTCTGAGCGCCGGGCGGCGCTGCTTGTTCGTTGCTCAGGGCACGAGCACGGTGGCGCCGGTGGTCTTGCGGCCTTCGAGCGCGCGGTGCGCCTCGACCGCGTCGGCGAGCGCAAAGCTCTGCTGCGGTTCGCTCACGATGCGCCCGGCCAGCACGTGGCCGAACAGCTCCTCGGCCATGGCCAGCATGTGCGAACGCGGCTGGATGTAATGCACCATCGCCGGGCGCGTGAGCCAGAGCGAGCCCTTGGCCGCCAGCAGCTTGGTGTCGATCACCACCGAGCCCGAAGAAGTGCCGTTGCTCACCAGCGAGCCGCGCGGCTGCAGGCAGTCGAGCGACGCTTCCAATGTGTCCTTGCCCACCGAGTCGTAGACCACCGGCACGCCCTTGCCCTCGGTGATCTCGCGCACGCGCTGGGCGATGTTCTCGCGCGAGGTCACGATCGTGTGCGCGCAGCCGTTGGCCTTGGCGATGGCCGCCTTCTCGTCGGTGCTGACCGTGCCGATCATCGTCACGCCCAGGGCACGGGCCCACTGGCAGGCGATCAGGCCCACGCCGCCGGCGGCCGCGTGATAAAGAATGGTCTCGCCGCCCTGGAGCGGATAGACCTGGCGGAACAGGTACTGCGCCGTCATGCCCTTCATCATGAGCGTGGCGGCGGTGCGGTCGGAGATGCCCTCGGGCAGCGGAATCAGCACATCGGCCGGCATCACGCGCACCTGCGAGTAGGCACCTTGCGGCCCGATGAGATAGCCCACGCGGTCGCCCACGCGGATGTCGGTCACGTCCGGGCCCACGGCCTCCACCACGCCCACGGCGTCGGAGCCGAGGCCGTTGGGCAGGGCGAGCGGATAGCGCCCGGTGCGAAAGTAGATGTCGATGAAGTTGACGGCAATGAGGCTGTGGCGCACGCGCGCCTGGCCGGGACCGGGTTCGCCGACCTCGACGTGTTCGAGCTTCAGGACGTCGGCGCCGCCGGTCTCATAGAAGCGGATGGCCTGGTTCATGGTGCGTCTCCTGGAGTGTCTGGGTGCATGGAAGCGCTCATTCTTGCGGCGTGCCGCGGCGACCGGAAGCACCGCCGCGGCGATGTCCCAAATCGACAAGCAGACGCCCCAATAAAGCAAGAACAGAGGGCGGGGTGCGCCGGATACTGGCGGTGTTGGCCCACCGAGGCCTGCATGACAAGAACCGGAGACAACCCATGAAACTGCTGCACTTTGCACGCGCCGCGGCGGCGCTGGTCGGATGCTCGATGGCCCTCGGGGCCTGGGCGCTGGGCGACAAGCCCGTGAAGCTCATCGTTCCCGCGCCGCCGGGCGGCACGATGGACATCGTCGCCCGCGTCGTCGGGCAACAGATGGCACTGGACATCGGCCGGCCCGTGATCATCGAGAACCGCCCCGGCGCCGGCGGCTCGATCGGCCTGCAGGCCATGCTGCAGGCGGCGCCCGACGGCAACACCATCGTGCTGGCTGCGAGCAACGTGCTGGCGGAGACGCCGCAGGTGGTGAAGATGCCGTTCGACCCGCTCAAGGACGTGGTGCCCATCGCGTCGGTGGCGCGGTCGGGCGTGGTGCTCGTGTCGGCGGCCAGCTACCCGGCCAAGGACTTCCAGGGCCTGATCGCCGAGCTGAAGGCGCGCAAGGGCAAGGCCAGCTTCGCCAGCTACAGCCCCGGCACCGTCTCGCAATACGCCGGGCTGATCCTCAACGACGGCGCCGGGCTGGACATGCAGCACGTTGGCTACCCCGGCTCACCGCCCGCGCTGCAGGACCTGCTCGGCGGCCAGGTCGACATCATGTTCGACGGCATGCTGACCTCGACGCCGCTCATCAAGGCCGGCAAGCTGCGCCCCTATGCCTTCACCGGCAAGACCCGCTCGCGCTTCCTGTCCGACGTGCCGACCACGACCGAACTCGGCTACCCGGACCTCCAGTTCCGTGGCTGGGTCGGCTTCATCGGCTCCAGCAAGCTGCCGGCCGACGTGCTGGCCAAGCTGCATGCCGTGATCGAGAAGGCCGGCCAGGCCCCCGCCGTGCAGCAGAAGCTGATCGACGTGGGGCTGGAGCCCGAACTCAGCGTCGACACGCCCGCGCTCATCGCCGAGACCCGGGCGCTGTCGGAGCGCAACGCCGCCATCGTCAAGAAGTACCGCATCCAGGCGAACTGACCTGCACCCGCCATTCCAACGGAGACCTCTCATGAAGATCAGACCCGTCACGCCCTCCCTCGGGGCGGAAGTCACCGACGTTCACCTGGGCGAGGCTTCGCGCGACCCCGAGCGCTTTGCGCCCATCCGCGCTGCGCTGCTCAAGCACAAGGTGCTGTTCTTTCGCGGCCAGGACATCACGCGCGCCGAGCACGTGGCCTTTGCCAAGCGCTTCGGCCCGCTGGAAGACCATCCGGTGCTCGGCTCCGACCCCGATCACCCGGGGCTGGTGCTCATCCATCGCAGCGACAACAAGCACAGCTACGAGAACACCTACCACTGCGACGGCCTGTGGCGCCCGACCCCGCCGCTGGGCTCGGTGCTGCGCTGCATCGAATGCCCCGAGATCGGCGGCGACACCATCTGGGTGAACATGGTGCAGGCGCACGACGAGCTGCCCGAAGAGATCAAGCAGAAGATCGCCAAGCTGCGCGCCAAGGCCAGCATCGAGCATTCGTTCGGCGCCGTCATGCCGATGGAAGCCCGCCTCAAGCTGGGCCAGGACAACCCGCCCGTGGAGCACCCCGTGGTGCGCACGCACCCCGAGACCGGCGAGAAGGTGCTCTATGTGGGCAGCTTCACCACGCACTTCGTGAATTACAGCACCCCCGAGAACGTGCGGCACGGCATCGACAAGACGCCGGGCGCGGCGCTTCTTTTGAACTACCTGCTCAGCCGGGCCACCATTCCCGAGTACCAGGTGCGCTGGTCGTGGCAGCCGGGTGACGTGGTCGTCTGGGACAACCGCAGCACGCAGCACTACGCGCTGAACGACTACTGGCCCGCGCCGCGAAAGATGGAACGCGCCGGCATCGTGGGCGACGTGCCGTACTGAGCCGTGCGCTTCCTTCCGATATCCGCATTGCAACCAGAAGACGCCACGCCATGAACTTCCTCGACGGCCACCTCTTTCCCGAAAACCAGCAGCCGCTGATCATCACCGCTGCCCCCTATGCACCGGGCTGGCTTCCCTCCGACTTCCCGGGCGAGATCCCGGTCACGATGGAGGAGCAGATCCAGAAGGCGGTCGATTGCTACAACGCCGGCGCCACCGTGCTGCACCTGCACGTACGCGAACTCGACGGCAAGGGCAGCAAGCGGCTGTCCAAGTTCAACGAGCTGATCGCCGGCGTGCGCGCACGCGTGCCCGAAATGATCATCCAGGTGGGCGGCTCGATCAGCTTCGCACCGGAGAGCGAAGGCGCCGCCGCCAAGTGGCTGAGCGACGACACGCGCCACATGCTGGCCGAACTGGAGCCGACGCCCGACCAGGTGACGGTGACGGTCAACACCTCGCAGATGAACGTCACGGAGCATGCCGAACTGGCGGACTTCAAGGGCACCTCGCGCGAAATCCCGGCCATCTTCGAGGCCTACAAGGAAATGACGGTGCCGGCGCAGCCCGGCTGGGTCGAGGAGCACATCCGCCGTCTCACCAAGGCCGGCATCCAGAGCGCCTTCCAGTGCTACAACATCAACAGCTTCGAGTCGGTCGAGCGGCTCATGCGCCGCGGCGTCTACAAGGGCCCGCTGGTGATGAACTGGGTGGCGATCAGCGGCGGCATGGACGCGCCGAACATCTACAACCTCGCCAACTTCGTGCGTGCGGTGCCCGACGGCGCGGTGCTTACCGTGGAAAGCTCGGTGCGCAACGTGCTGCCTGTGAACATGATGGGCATCGCCATGGGCCTGCACGTGCGCTGCGGCACCGAGGACGTGCTGTGGAACCAGACGCGCTCGGCCAAGATCGGCACCGTGGCGCAGATCGGGCAGCTGGTGGAAATCTCGCGCCAGTTCGGCCGCCCGATCGCCACGGCGCAGCAGGCGCGCGAGATCTCGAAGATCGGCGTGTTCTACGAGACGGCCGAAGAATCGCTGGCGGCCAACGGCTTCGCGCCGAATCGCAACGGGGCCAACCAGGGCTTCCTGCGCAAGGCGGCCTGAGAGAGCGCATCGCGATGACGAGGCGTTTCACGCACGCGTTCTGGCGCCTGCTGGAGGACATGTCGCATGCCCTGCGCTTCGAAGACCTGGCTCAGAACGCGCGCACCGCGCCCTGAGCCACCGCGCCGGCCGTCTGCTTGCTCCACTGCGAGGCGCTGCAGCCGAAGTGATTGCGGAACCAGTGGCTGAAGCTGCTGGGCCCCGAGAAGCCCAGCAGTTCGGCCACCTCGCTCAGCGGCAGGTCGCTGTCGCGCAGGTGGCGCTTGACGAGGTCGGAGCGCACGTGGTCGAGCAGGCTGCTGAAGGTGAAGCCTTCGGCCTCGAGCCGGCGGTGCAGCGTGCGGCGGTCCACGCGCAGGTGCCGCGCCACCTCCTGCGCCGTGCAGCCGCCGCCGGGCATCAGCGCCAGGATGAGTTCGCGGCAGGCTTCGCGCGTGCTCTCGCCGCGGTCCTTCAGTGCCGCATCCAGGTACTCGCGCGCGAAACGCGCCGCGCCCTGGTCGCCCGATTCGCGCGGCTTGCGCAGGTCGGCCGCCAGGCAGACCAAGCCATTGAAATCCTGGTTGAACTTGACGTGGCGCCCGAAGAAGGCCCGGTGCGCCGACACGTCCGCCGGCGGGCGGTGCGTGAAGCACACCTGGAGCGGGCGCCACTGCGGATCGATCAGCTCGCCGAGGATGCGGAACATGATGCCCACGGCCAGCTCCATCGACTGGCGCATCGGCAACCCGGGGCTGGGCAGCAGGTCTTCCTGGATGATGACCATGTCGCCCGTGTCTTCGAGGCGAAAGCTCAGCGAGGCGTTCACCAGCTTGAGGTAGCGGCCCAGCGTGTCGAGCGCATCGCGCGGCGTGGGCTCTTCCTTCAGCACGACGCTGATGGGGCCGAGCGCGGAGAGCTTGCGCTGCGCCGCGAGCCGCAGAGCGAAATCTTCGGTGCGCGTGGCGCGCGCGGTGATCTCGAGCAGTTCGCGCACCGCGTCGCCCGGGATCAGCGTCTCGGGATGTTCGAGCAGCTGGGCCTTCAGCCCCACGGTGCGCATGAAGGCATGCGGGTCCCGGCCGAGCGACTGCACCAGCTCCACGTAGCCGCTGAGGCTCGCGCTGCGCATCAGTCGACCGAGGTGTTTCATGGCTGGCTTTTTTGGGGCCCCGCGCTCACTCGGGGCTGATCTTGAGTTGCAGTTTCTCGATGATGGCCCGATTGTGGGCGGTCGTGGCGTCCAGCGTCTGGCGCAGCTGCGGCAGCGACATGTCGCGGGGCGGATCGTAATTCTGCGCGAGCAGGGCCTCGCGGAATTTCGGCGACTGCACGGCCTTGGCCACCTCGGCGCGGATTTTCTCCTGCAGCGGCAGCGGCATGCTGCTCAGCACGAACACGCCGACGCTCGCGTCCGGCAGCACGAAGTCGGGCAGGCCCAGTTCGCCGAAGGTGGGCACGTCGGGCAGGAAGCGAGAGCGCTTGGACGACGCCACGGCCAGGGCCTTGATCTTGCCGCTGCGGATCAGCGAAGTGACGTTGCTCACGACCTCGAAGGTCAGTTGCACCTGGTCACCCATCAGGTCGACCAGCGCCGGCGCCGAGCCCTTGTACGGCACCACGAGGATGTCGTTGCCGCTTCGCTCTCTGAGCATCTCGCCCAGCAGGTTGGAGCGCGTGCCCGCGCTCAGGTTGGCCACGCTCACCGAGCGCGGATGCTGCCTGGCATGCGCCAGCAGTTCCTTGACCGTGTTCGGCGCAAAGCCGGTGTTGGCCACCAGCACATGGAACATGCCCGTCACCTCGCCGACGTAGGTGAAGGTCTTCAGCGGGTCGAAAGGCGTCTTCACGGTGAGCGGAATGTCGGACAGCACGCTCGACGGTCCCACCATCAGCGTGTACCCATCGGCCGGCGCGGCCATCAGCGCGCGCTCGGCGATGACGGCGGAGCCGCCCGGCTTGTTCTCCACCAGCAGGGTCTGGCCGAGGTTGACGCGCAGTTGCTCGGCGAGCAGCCGCGCCGACGCGTCGGAGATGCCGCCGGGCGGCGCGGGAACGATCAGCCGGATGGGCTTGTCGGGCCAGGGCTGGGCCGCGGCGGGGGCCACGGCGCAGCACAAGGCGGCCAGGGAGATCAGGGGGGGCCGCAGCAGATGCAGAAACATGACGGTTCATCCTCAGGTGAAAGGGGCAAGCGGAAGACGCGGGAGCATGCGAATTTTCCGGCGCCACGTCCTCCCAATGCTTGGCGACAGGCGCCGATCACTTACCGAATCGCGACACCGGAATCGATGTCGGCGCGCGACGCGCCATTGCCCCAAAAAGACAAAACCTCGCCCCAGATGAGCAAGAAGTTTTCCCAAGTGCACCAGACACTTTCGGCGTCAGAGACCCCTTCCCACCGGAGACACATCACCATGAACTTCCTCGACGGCCACCTCTATCCCGAGAACCAGCAACCCCTGATCATCACGGCCGCCCCCTATGCGCCGGGGTGGATTCCTGCCGACTTTCCGGAAGACATTCCGGTCACGATGGAAGAGCAGATCCAGAAGGCGGTCGACTGCTACGAAGCCGGCGCCACCGTGCTGCACCTGCATGTGCGCGAAGCCAATGGCAAGGGCAGCAAGCGCCTGTCGATGTTCAACGAACTGATCGCCGGCGTGCGCGCCCGCGTGCCGGAGATGGTCATCCAGGTGGGCGGCTCCATCAGCTTCGCGCCCGAGGATGACGGTTCCGCGGCCAAGTGGCTCAGCGACGACACGCGGCACATGCTGGCCGAGCTCACGCCCAAGCCCGACCAGGTGACCGTGACCGTCAACACCACGCAGATGAACGTGACCGAGCACGCCGGCCTGGACGACTTCAAGGGCCTGTCGCGCGGCGACCCGCGGCTGTATTCGACGTACAAGGACATGATCGTGCCCTCGAACCCCAGCTGGGTGGAGGAGCACATCCGCCGCCTGACGGCCGCAGGCATCCAGAGCGAGTTCCAGTGCTACAACATCAACAGCTTCGAAACCATCGAGCGGATGATCCGCCGCGGCGCCTACAAGGGCCCGCTGGTGATGAACTGGGTGGCGATCAGCGGCGGCATGGACCAGGCCAACATCTACAACCTGGCCAACTTCCTGCGCGCCGCACCCGACGGCTCTGTGGTCACTGTCGAGAGCTCCGTGCTCAACGTGCTGCCCGTGAACATGATCGGCATCGCCCTGGGCCTTCATGTGCGCTGCGGCATCGAGGATGTGCTTTGGAACCAGACGCGCACGGGCAAGATGAGCTCGGTCGAACAGATCAAGCAGCTGGTGCGCATCTCGACCGAGTTCGGCCGCCCCATCGCCACCGCGCAGCAGGCGCGCGAGATCATGAAGATCGGCGTCTTCTACGAGACCGCCGAAGAGACGCTGCAGGCCAACGGCTTCGCGCCCAACCGCAACGGCGCCCAGCAGGGCTTCCTTCGCAAACCGACCTGACGCACAAGGAGGCGTTGATGTACCGACTGGTCAGTCGGTAGATTGCGAGCGATCACCCCTCGACGGGCGCGCGGACGCACAAGGGCAGGGCGACCGGGTGCCGGTCGGCCAGTACACCGACGAGGCCATCGCGCGCCAGGAACTGCGCCTGCTGCGCCGGCATCCGCAACCGGTGGCTGCCAGCGCGTCGCTCGCGGCGCCGGGCGCGTGGCTGTCGCTGACGTACGTCGGCGTGCCGCTGCTGCTGGTGCGCCAGGAGAAGGGGCAGGTCCAGGCCTTCCGGAACGTCTGCCGCCATCGCGGCGCCCGCGTGGTGCCCGAGGGCAGCGGGAGCGGCGCCTCGTGGCCGGTCTTGGTGGTGGCGGTGACGGCGGGCAGCTCGCGTTCCTTCAGCCAGGCGCGTATCTCGGGTTCTTTCAAGCTGCCCAGCAGCGCCTTGCCGCTCGAATTCCAGAGACAGGCGGGGGGCATGATGAGAGTCTGTTGAGGGGCGGAAAGCCGTCCGCTCGTTTTCGACCTTCAGAGCTTGGAAAGAGGGACCTGGAGGTCGGCGAGTTGATGGGGATCGACGCTCGTGCGACGCTCGATCAGGCGTCGCGCAAAACGCAGATCGCGCGCCGCGTTCGGCCCGAGCGCCGCGGCAACTTTGTCTGCATCGAGAAAGAACATGACAAAGCTGTTGGAGTCCACGTCGCCGCGCACGACCACCTGGTGCCTGGGTGTCGGAACGCCGAAGATCTGCAGATTGACGTCGTATTGGTCGGACCAGAACCACGGCAGCGGCTGATGGTTCACCGTGGCTCCCAGCGCGGCGCGCGCGGCCGCGATCCCTTGCTCCTGGGCGTTCTGCCAGGACTCCAGTCGCATGCGCCGGGCAGCCCAGTCGCAGTGCCAGATCGCGACGTCGCCAGCGGCAAGGATGTCCGGATCCGAGGTCCGGCACTGGGAATCGACCAGGACGCCGCCTTCACATGCCAGACCCGCTTCGCGTGCGAGTTCATCGTTCGCGATCAATCCAACGCCGAAGAGAACCACGTCGCAAGCCAGCTCCCGTCCGTCGCTGAGGGTTGCCGTCAGGTCTTCGCCCGGCCCTTGGGCCAACTGCTCGATCCCCGCACCCAACTCGACCTGAACGCCATGCGCGGTGTGAAGCCGCAGCAGGTAGCTGGAAATCTCCGCAGGAACCGTGCGCTCGCACAGCCGACCCATGGCCTCGACGACGGTGACGTCCAGGCCCTTCTTCCGGGCGGTCGCCGCGACCTCCAGCCCGATCCATCCGCCGCCTACGACAAGCAGCCGCTTTCCGGCAACGAGCGCCGCACCGAGCGCTGCCGCATCGCCGATGCTGCGCAGGGTGAAGATGCCAGGCAGATCGGAACCCGGGATGCCCAAACGGCGCGCCCGTCCTCCGGTGCAGAGGATCAAGCTGTCGTAGTGAATCGGCTCGCCGTGGCTCAGATGCAGTCGTTTCGCGGTCCTGTCGATGCGCGTTGCGCTGACATCGGGGCGCCAGTCGAGGTTCAGCGCATCGAACGCTTCCGATTTCTGCAGGTAGGTCGTGTCCGGATGCGCATCGCCTGCGAGCACCGCCTTTGACAGGGGCGGCCTTTCGTAGGGGCGGTGAGGTTCGTCGCCGATCAGCACCACCCGGCCATCGAAGCCGTCGCTGCGCAGCGTCTGCGCAGCCCATCCTCCGGCCTGGCCACTGCCCACGATCACGATCGTCCGATCACTCATGGGGCCTCCGGGCCGTTGCGGAACGGTGTGTCTGGGCTCGGTGCGCGAGCATTGCCATGCAGCTGAATCAGCCCAGTGAAAGAAACACCCGGCCGCCTTCGATCTTCACCGGATAGGAGCGGATCGCTTCCGTCACGGGGGCGCACATCGGTGCGCCATTGCGCACGTCGAACTTGCCCTGGTGCAGAGGGCATTCGATCTCGTGCCCCTCCAGGAAGCCCTCGCACAGGCGGGCGTGCCCGTGGGTGCAGATGTTGTCGGTTGCATAGATCTGGCCGTCTACGCCGTACAGGGCAATGTCGCGTCCGTCGACGAGCATGCCCACGACATCGTCTGTCGGTACTTCATCGACCGGAGCCGCGTCGGTCCATTGGAAATCAGGATCGCTCATGGGTTGCCTCACAACGGGTAGATGACGGAGTTCGGGATCATTTCGCTGTCATAGATGACCTGCCGCGAAGCGAATTTCAGTCCCTGTTCGGTCCGTACGACGACGTCGATGTAGCGCCCGACGCTGAAGACTGTTGAAAGCTCGGAGAGCTTGGTGCGAAACACCGCGTAGTTGGCCTCCGACTCGAAGCGATTGGCTTCGGCCTTCAGCACAACCGGTGTTCCGACAATGTGGCGCTGGTAGTAGGGGTCGTGAAACAGGGTTTCGCGAATCCCGTAGACACGGTCCTTGAGCATCCCCTTGCTCTCGAACGAGAGCGTCGCCAGCGGAAAGCCGCGGTCGTAGTTCTCTCGTGGCTGAAGCCTGTAGATGCAGTCTTCCGTGAAGAATTCGGGCCAGAGTTCCCATTGGCTGGAGCTGACGGCCTGGGCATAGCTGGCGTAGAGCTGAGACAGTTCGAAGTAGTCTTTGAAGTCCACGTCAAGCCTCCATCACCTTGCGCCAGTACTCGTACATGCCCCGGATCAGGGTCTCGGTGACCATGTGATCCGTGTCGCCGACCTCGCGTCCGCCAAGCTCGGCGAGCGTGCGATGAAAAGGCTTCTGCTCAAAACCCTTTTGCGACAACTCGATCACTTCACCGTCGTCCGCGGACACGAATCCGGCGGGTCCGAAGAGATTGGCCTGACGCAGCCGGCGCTGCGTCATTTCTTCGGTATCGTCCTCGAATCCGAAGTGGGTCCAAACAAAATCGAAGGCACCGGGGCCGCTCGGTTGGATGTGGCGCGTAGAGACACTGTTGACCTGCTGTTGAAAGATCACGCTCGGGAACAGCGTCATCATCACAGCCGTCGGTCCGCCCCACCAGGGCTCCGGCACGATGTCGAGGAAGCGGGGGTCGTTGAGCTGCATGCTTTCCTTGAAGCTCGACACCTGGGTGACCTGGTCGGCCTTGCCGCTCGCACCACGCGTTGAAATCATGGCGGCATGCCGATGGTGCCGATCCATCTTGAGCTCCGACTTGTTGTCGGCACGCCAGAGACCGAAGGTGACGAACCAGGTGTGCAGCAGGCCCGGGTGGTATGGGTCCTTGATGTTCTCCTGCATCAGCTTCCAGTTGCCCGGAATGCGCTGGCGGTTGTAGCCGAGGATCTTCAGCTTTCGGCCGTTGAACAGCCGATCGAAATAACCCAGGATCTCCGGCCCCATGAAGTCTTCGAGCGATTCGACGTCGGGGTCGAAGGATGCAAAGACGACACCCCCGCGGGTCGCGACCTTGAGTTTGTTCAGGCCATGCTCGGCGGGCTTGAAGTCGGCGGGCATCCCGCCGTTGACTTTTCCATCCTGTTTGACGCCCCGGCGGAAGGGCACTCCCTGCAGGTCGCCGGTGAGCGTGTAGTTCCACTGGTGATAAGGGCAGGTGAACCCCTCCGCCTTGCGGCTCCCATGGCGCTCGCGGCAGAACTGCATGCCCCGGTGAGCGCACACGTTCTCGACGACGCTGATGGAATCCGCGGCGTCGCGCACCATGATCACGGAGCGTTCGCCGACGACCGTTCGCTTGAAGTCCCCGATCTCCGGAACCTCGGCCTCGAGGCCGACGTAGCACCAGTGGTTTCGATAGAAGAAGCGCTCCAGCTCTTGTCGATGCTGATCGGCCTCGGTGTAGGCCATGAAGGGGATCCGGCTGGTGCCTTGGCTTTCCCAGTGGATCTTCTGGGGGAAGACGGCCGATGTGTCGTCCATGTCTTGTGTCTCCTGTGCTGCCGTAGGGGAACAGCGTCTTGTGTGCAGCAATGATCGCCATTCCGGTGCCATCGCTCAATAGAATATGGGGAATAGTTCAGATTGATTCCGCGAATGTGAGGCGTCATGGAGCTCAAAGACATCGACCTCAACCTTCTGGTCGTTTTCCATCAGTTGCTCGTCGATCGGCGCGTCTCGAAGGCGGCCAGTCAGCCTTGGTCTTTCCCAGCCGGGCGTGAGCAACGCGCTGGCTCGACTGCGCAAGCTCACCGATGACCAGTTGTTCCTTCGAACGCCCAACGGCATGGAGCCGACGCCGTATGCACAGCAGCTTGCGGGACCCACCGCGAGCGCATTGCAAGTCATCCACGCGGCGATCAACCAGAAGGCGTCGTTCGACCCGTCGACTTCGAAGCGCGCCTTCACGGTGGGCATGACGGACATCGGCGAGATCTACTTCCTGCCCAAGCTGATGAAGGAAGTGGCACGTCTTGCGCCGAATGTGTCCATCAGCACCGTTCGCAACACGGCCGTGAACCTGCAGGATGAGATGGAAGCGGGCCATGTGAACCTTGCGATCGGCCTGTTGCCGCAGCTCAAGGCGGGGTACTTTCAGCGGCGGCTGTTCAAGCAGCAGTACGTCTGCATGTTCCGGCGTGGGCATCCCCTCGACAAGAAGACGGTTTCATTGAGCGAGTTTTCCTCGGCCGATCACGTCGTCGTGATCTCCGCGGGAACGGGCCACGGCAACGCCGACGAAATCCTCGGCCGGAAGAAGGTGGTGCGAAAGGTGGTCCTCACCGTTCCGCACTATGTCGCCGTGGGCCACATCCTTCACGACTCCGACCTGGTCGCGACCGTTCCGGAGCGGCTCGCGCAGGCTTTGGCGGGGCCTTTCGAACTGTCCTACATCCGTCACCCGGCCAAGCTGCCCGAGATTGCGATCAACCTGTTCTGGCATGGTCGCTTTCACAAGGACCCGGCCATCACGTGGCTGCGCTCGCTGATCGTCGGGCTGCATGGGGAAGGCGCGCCCGACTAGGGCTTTGAAGGTCGGCGCCTCGCTAGGCTTTCCGAATCTCCAACGCGGCGAGGGCGGCTTTCACATTCCCTGAGAGCTGGAGCAGCGGGCCTGCGAGCATCGACTCAGTCTCCGCAATGCCGGCCTTCGTCGTGACGCTCGCGTTGAGCACGTAGACAGGGCGGTCTTCCACCGCGATCGGCGTCGCGAGGGCGACCACCTCCGGTTGCCAGGAAGCGGTACAAAAGCCGCGCTCAGCCACGCTTCGGGCTGCGCTTCTGATCTCGTCACGAATCTGGTTCCAGCCGCTTTGGCGTCTTTCGCGGAACTGTGCCATGAGAGCGCGCCGCCGGGGCTCGTCGGCGACCGCCAGGTAGGCCCGGCCAAGCGAAGTGAGCTCCATCGGCACCCGCTGGCCCGCAACGACGTTGCGCAGCGAAACCCTCCGGTTGTAGCGGACCGATTCGAGGTAGACCATTTCGTCCCGGTCCGGAACAGCCAGGCCGACATTGATGCGAAGTTTCTCCGCCAGGGCTCGCATCAGCGGGGCGACCGTGTTCAACACCGGGGAGCCGGCGCGCATGGCGTGGGCAAAGCTCAATACCGGCGCGGCAAGCCGGTAGGCCCGAAGGCTCCGATCATGCTCGAGCATTCCGGTTTCGACCAATGTCTGGGTCAGGCGGCTGACGGTGGCGCGCGAAAGCCCGGTGCGCTCCGCGATCTCGCCGTTTCCCAGCAGGTCGGCACCGGGCCTGAAGGCCCGGAGGATCTCGATCCCCCGCTCGAGAGATCGATTCAGCGTCGGCTCTTCGAAATGTTGGCGTCTGGTGGACATGAACATGGGGTTCGGGGTTGAAGGGATCGCGCAGTGTAATTCCATTGATTGGAAATAGGGGGGTGCGCAAGGTGCTCCGGGAACCTAAGCTGGAGGCACTCGATGAGAAGACCCAAGCCGCCATCGATCCTGCTTCCTTCGACCTTCTTCCATTTGGAGACAATCATGCAAAAAGGCCTGCTCTCGGCATGCTTCAGGACCGTCTCGGTCTTTTTTTCGATCGCAGCGGCGACCGCTGCAATCCCGACGCCGGCACTCGCCGCGTTCCCCGACAAGCCCGTCAAGATCGTCGTGCCGTTTGCACCGGGCGGCGGCACCGATCTGGTCGCCCGCACCATGGGCATCGCGATGGGCCAGGAACTGGGTCAGCCGGTCATCATCGACAACAAGCCCGGCGCCGGCACGATCATCGGAACGGACGCGGTGGCGAAGGCTGCACCCGACGGCTACACGATGGTGATGGCCACCGTTGCGCATGTGGTGAACCCCAGCATCCAGAGCAAGCTGCCCTACGACTACGAGAAGGCCTTCGCGCCGGTCATGCTCGTCGGGGTTTCTCCGAATGTGCTGGTGGTGCGGACAGACAGCCCGCTCAAATCGGTCAAGGATCTCATCAACGCAGCCAAGGCAAATCCGGGCAAGCTCTCGTTCGCATCGCAAGGCGCAGGCACTTCGGCGCACCTTGCCGGTGAACTCTTCAAGAACCTGACGAAGACGAACATCACCCACATTCCCTACCGGGGCGCCGGTCCGGCCATCACCGATCTGTTGGGCGGCCAGGTGGACGTCATGTTCGCAACCGCGGCTGCAGTGGGCACCTTCGTCGAAAGCGGCAAGCTGCGCGCGCTTGCAGTCACCACGGCCACGCGATCGTCCTCCCACGCGCTTGCCAAGGTGCCGACGATTGCGGAAAGCGGCGTGCCTGGCTACGTGGCCGACAGCTGGTACGGCCTGTATGTGCCTGCCGGCACTCCCGCTGACGTCATCGCCCGCCTGAACGCCGCCGCCAAGAAGGCCGTCCAGACGGAGGCCTTTCGCAAGCGCGTGGAAGGGGAGGGCCTCGTGATCAACGGGGGCTCGCCGGCGGACTTCGACAAGTACGCCAAGGGCGAGGAAGCGCGTTGGCGCAAGGTCGTCAAGGAAAACAACATCACCAACGAATGAGGGGAACGGTGAAATGACTGAACAATTGATCGAGCTGGAAGTTGCAGGCGGCATCGCCACCCTGTGGCTGAACCGTCCCGAGAAGCGCAACGCCATGAGCGACGACATGCGCACGCAATTCATCGCGGCGCTGGAGCATGTGACATGCGACAAGGCGATTCGCGCATTGGTGCTCACCGGGCGCGGCAAGGGCTTCTGCGCCGGCGGGGACGTCGCCGGAATGGAACGGCGGATGCAGGCGCCTGCCGGCGAGGTGGGCTTCAACGGCTGGAGCCGCCAGCAACGTGTGCACCACACCCAATCGCTGCTGCACACCATGCCCAAGCCAACGATCGCTGCCGTCAACGGGGCGGCTTCCGGCCTGGGAGCCGACACGGCCCTGGCCTGCGACTTCATCATCGCTTCGGATGCGGCGAGCTTCACGTGGTCCTACATCCATCGCGGCATCGTTCCCGATGGCGGCGGCATGTACTTCCTGCCGCGCCGAGTGGGCCTCTCGAAAGCCAAGGAACTGATCTTCAGCGGCCGGAAGGTCGAGCTTGAAGAGGCGCTGCGCCTCGGCATCGCCGATCGCCAGTCGGATGCCGAGACCCTCGTTGCCGATGCGCAGCGCTGGGCGGCCGAGATGAGCAAGGGATCGGCCACCGCATTGGCCCTCGGAAAGACGATCCTCAACCAGAGCTTCGAGTTGTCCGCGCACCAGGTGTTCGCACAGGGGAGCCAGGCGCAGGGCATTTGCTACACCAGCACCGAGCATCGCGAGTCGGTGATGGCCTTCCTGGCCAAGAGCAGCGCGAAAAACGGGACGACGAGATGACCGAACCGAACTCCATCACCAGGCTCCTCAAGCCGCGCAGCGTCGCAGTGATCGGCGCTTCGGCGGATGCCGCCAAGACCGCCGGCCGCCCGGTGGCCTACCTGCGCAAGCACGGATTCACGGGCGAGATCTACCCGGTCAATCCGCGTGTCGACTCCATTGGCGGCCTGACCTGCTATCCCGACATCGCCTCGATTCCCGGCACGCCCGATGTTGGCATCGTGCTGCTGGGCGCGGAGCGGGCGCATCAGGCCGTGCGCGAACTCGCGGCCAAGGGGAGCGCTGCGGCGATCGTGCTCGCCAGCGGCTACACGGAAACCGGGGAGGAGGGCGCGCGTCGCCAGCAGCAACTCATCGAGGCCGCCGGCAGCATGCGGATCCTCGGCCCCAACACGATCGGACTTGTCAACCTGACCGACAACATCGTGCTCTCCGCCAGCGGCGCGCTCGAGATGGATCATTTTCCGGTCGGCGGGATCGGCGTGGTCTCGCAAAGCGGGGGCATCCTCGGCGCATTGCTTTCGCGTGCCGCTGCACGCGGCATCGGCCTGTCGAAATTGATCTCGACCAGCAACGAGGTGGATCTGGACCTGGCGGATTTTGTCGATCATCTGGCTGACGACGCGGACACCAAGGTCATTGCACTCTACGTGGAGAGCGTCCGCAACCCCGGGAAGTTTCGTGCCGCTGCGCTGAAGGCGGCGCGCGCGGGCAAGCCTGTCGTCGCGTTCAAGATCGGTCGCTCCGAAGCCGGCGCGAAGGCTGCCGTATCGCACACCGGTGCATTGGCGGGGGCCGACAGCATGTACGACGCGTTGTTCAGGCAGGTCGGCGTGATTCGCGCCCAGACCTTTGGCGACCTGCTCGACATTCCGGTCGCACTGGCCACGGGCCGCAAGCTGCGCGGCAAGCGCGTGGCCATCCTGACCTCGACGGGCGGAGCCGGAACTCTGGTTTCGGACGATCTGGGCATGCGAGGCTTCGAGACGCCGGCGCCGGACGCTGCGACGGCCGAGGCTTTGCGCGCGCTGCAGACCGGCGATCACGCCGTGCTCGACCGCAATCCCATCGACGTGACCTTGGCGGGTCTGCAGCCGGACCTGCTGCGCGGCGCCATCAATATCCTGCTCAAGAGCCCCAGCTACGACGCGCTGGCGATCATCGTCGGCTCCTCCAGCCTGGCCATGCCGGAACTGATGGCAGGCGCCATCCAGGACTGCCTGCCCCACTCGGACAAGCCGGTGATCGCCTACGTGAGCCCGCATGCGCCCGAAGTCGCGGCCTTGCTCACGCAGCGCGGTGTGCCCGCATTTGCCGCGGCCGAAAGCTGCACCAGCGCGCTGGGCGCGATGCTGAATGTCGGCAGCTGGCAAGAGCCGACGTTCAGCGCGCCCGCGGCGGCCGTGCTCGTCGACGACCTGCCGGCAGGCTCCCTGGACGAAGCCCAGGCCAAGCAGCTGTTCACCCGTTTCGGCGTGCCCTGCGCGCGCGAGGTGGTCGTGGCCACGCCAACCCAGGCCGAAGCTGCGGCGCGCGAACTGGGCGGCCGAGTCGTGCTCAAGATTCTGTCGGCCGAGATCACGCACAAGAGCGATGTCGGCGGCGTCGCCGTGAGCCTCACGGCCGAGACGGTGGGGGCGCGCCTGCTGGCAATGGCCTCTGAAGTCGAGAGCAAGGCAGGCGTGCGGCCCCGGCGCTTCCTGGTGCAGGAAATGGTGGGCGGCGGCACGGAGCTGATCCTGGGCGTGCACCACGATGTGCTGGGCACGGCCATCCTGTTGGGCATGGGCGGCATCACGGCCGAGTTGTTCAAGGACACCACGATGCGGCTGTTGCCCGCCCAGGGTGGTCTGAGCCGCGAGGACGCGCTCTCCATGGCGCGCGAACTGAAGACCTGGCCATTGCTGGACGGTTTCCGCGGCCGCCCCAAGGCCGATGTCGAGGCGCTGGTCGATGCCATCGTCGCCTTCTCGAAAATGGCGGCCCAGCTCGGCGAGCGCCTGGTCGAAGCCGAGATCAATCCGGTCTTCGTGTTGCCGCAGGGGCAGGGCGTGCGTGCCGCTGACGGCGTCGTCGTGCTCGCCTGAGCGTTGAAACTGATCGGACCTGACCATGCATGCCACTGAAGTATTTGCCCGCTACGCCACCGAATTCCACCAGGCCCGGCTGGATGACGAAGTACTGCACCACGCGAAACGTGCCGTGATCGACTGGTATGCGGCGCTGTTTCCGGGTTTGGCGGTGGCGCCGATGCCGCAGCTTCGTGCGTTGCTGGCGGACGACCTGGATCGCGGCCGTGCGCGCCTGCCCGACGGCCGTTGTGCAACGCCCCGCGTGGCCGCGCTGCTCAACGGTACGGCGGCCCATGCCGCGGAGGTGGACGACAGCTTCCGCGACGCCATGTACCACCCTGGTGCCGCCACCGTGGCGGCGGCGCTTGCCATCGCGCAGGATGGCAACGCCGCGGGCCTGGACTTCCTGCGCGGCGTGGTGCTCGGCTACGAGGTTTCGACCCGCATCGGCGTGGTGATGGGGCGGCCGCACTATCGCCATTGGCACAACACGGGAACGGTGGGCACTTTCGGGGCCGCCTCCGCCGCTGCGGGCCTGCTGGGGCTGCAGGGCGCGCCCTTCGCACATGCGCTGGCCACGGCCGCCACCTTCGCAGCCGGGCTGCAGCAGGCGTTCCGCATGGATTCGATGTCCAAGCCCCTGCACGCGGGCCGCGCCGCCGAGGGCGGCGTGCTCGCCGCGCAGTTGGCCGCGCAGGGCGTGACGGGCTCGTTGGACGTGCTGGACGGCGAGGCCGGCTTCGGCCGCGCCATGAGCGACGGCCCGGACTGGTCGAAGGTGGGCGAGACGCTGGGGCGTGACTTCCACGTCACGCGGCTGACCTTCAAGAACCATGTCGGTTGCGGCCACACCTTCGCCGCCATCGACGGTGCTCTGGAACTCGCACGCCGGTACGGCCTGCGCGCATCGGACATTCGCCACGTCCATGTGGCGACTTACGGCCCCGCGCTCGACATTGCCTGCTACGAAGACCCGCGCACCGAGAACGAAGCCCGCTTCAGCCTGCGCTTCGTGGTGGCCACGGCGCTGGTGCATGGCAGCGTGCGGCTGGCAGCCTACACGCCCGAGCGGCTGGTGGATGCCGACACGCGCGCCATGATGGCGCGCATCACGGCCGTGGTCGATCCGGAGCTCGATGCGGCCTTCCCCGGCCGCCGCTCGGCGCGTGTGGAGATCGAGACCGTCGACGGTCAGCGCCACGCCTGGCTGCAGCCCGACCGCAAGGGCGACCCCGAGCTGCCGCTGTCCGACGCCGAACTGGAGGACAAGTTTCTTGAACTGGCGATGCCGGTGATCGGTGCCGAACGCGCGCAGGGACTGCTGCAGCGCCTATGGGGCCTGGACCGGGCTGCTGACCTGCAGGGACTGGCGGTCTGAGCCCGTACTTGCGCGCGTGCCTAGCCCCGCTTGCACAGCAGGCCGCCGTCGACCGGCAGCAGCACCCCGGTCAGGTACCGGGCCTCGTCGGAGGCCAGGAATACGGCGGCGTTCGCAACGTCCCAGCCCGTTCCCATGCGCCGCATGGGCACCAGCGCCTCACGCTCGGCGCGGACCACCTCGCGCGACACGCCGCGTTCCTGCGCGCGCCGCTCGATGGCCATGGGCGTGTCGATCAGGCCCGGCAGGATGGCGTTGGCGCGCACGCCGTGCGCGGCGTTCTCCATGGCAAGGTGCTGCGTGAACGCGTTGACGGCCCCCTTGCTGGTCTTGTAGGTCACGGTCGGTCGCGCGGCCATCGAAGCCGTGGACGAGACGTTGATGATGCTGCCCGCACCTTGCGAGACCATCTGCGGCAGCACGTGCTTGCAGGTCATGAACATGCCTTTGAGGTTCATGGCCATGATCTCGTCCCACATGCCGGCGTCCATCTCGGTCGTGCGTCGGTCGCCCTTGGAACGGCCCACGTTGTTGTGCAGGATGTCGATTCGCCCGTAGCGCTCGATGCACGCGGCGGCAATGGCCCGGCAATCGTCCTCGCGTGTGATGTCGGCGCGCAGCACGCTGGCGCGCTGCCCGTACGCCGCAACCGCTTCGTGCGTCGCCTCGGCCAGTTCCTGCTGGATGTCGACCAGCAGCAGCGCTGCGCCTTCCTGTGCGAAGCGCTCCGCCACGGCGCGGCCATTGCCGACGGTGCCGCCGGGAAGTTGGCCCGCGCCCACGATGATGGCGACCTTGCCTTGCAGTCGTCCGTTGCCTGCATGTTGCATGGGGGTGTTCCTCAATCGATGGTGACCTTGCCGTCGACCACGACCTTTCGCCAGCGAGCCTCTTCGGCGCGCATCAGTCTGGTCATCTGCTCGGGCGTGCCGGCGGCCACGGTCAACCCCTCGTTCGCAAGCCGGTCCCTGTAGGCTGGTGTCTCGGCGGCCTTGCGCAATGCGGCGTTCAGGGTCGCGATCACGGCAGGCGGCGTGCCGGCCGGCGCGAACAGCGCGTACCAGACGTCGGCTTCGTACCCCGGCAGCGTCTCGGCAATGGTCGGCACGTCCTTGTAGGCCGCACTGCGCTTGGCGGACGTGATGCCGATCGGGAGCATCTTGCCGCCGGCCACCAGCTTGGCCACGCCGCCGGCCGTGCCGAACAGCAGGTCGACCTGGCCGCCGATCAGGTCGTTGTAGGCCGGGCCTGCGCCGCGATAAGGCACGTGCGCGATATCGACCCTTGCCATGTTCTTGAAGAGCTCGCCGGCCAGGTGCACGGCCGAGCCGTTGCCCGATGAGGCATAGGTCAGCTTGCCCGGCGCGGCCTTGGCCGCGGCGATCACGTCGGCCACGCTTTTGTACGGGCTTCCCGCGCGCGTGACCAGCACGTTGGGCCCGGTGCAGATCAGAGCGACCTCGGTGATGTCCTTCTGCGTGTCGTAGGGCAGCTTCTTGACCAGTGAATCGTTGATCGCGATGGCCGAGGTGGTCATCAGCAGCGTGTAGCCATCGGCTGGCGCCTTGGCCACGATGTCGGTGCCGATGACCGTACCGGCGCCCGGCTTGTTGTCGATGATCAGGGCCTGGCCGAGCGCGGCCTGCATGCCGACCAGCAGCGTGCGGCCCACCACGTCGGTACCCCCGCCCGGTGTGAACGGCACGATGATCCGGATGGTGCGCGAAGGGAATGGTTCGGCGGCCGAGACGCCGAGGCAGGCGAGCGTCAGCCCGGCAGGCGCCAGAGTGCCGGCGCGCAGCAGCTGGCGGCGCGAAGCTGAAAAGCGAGAGGGGTGCATGGTTGGGGCTCCTGCGGCTCAGAAATCGATGCGGATGCCCGCGTCCTTCACGGCCTTGCCGATCTTGACCAGGTCTTCGGAGATCAACTGCTTGAACTCCGCGGGCGTGGACCGCGCAGGCACGAACGACATCTCGGCGAACCTGGCTTTCAGCGACGGGGCCTGCACGGCCTTGCCGATCTCGGCGTTGAGCTTCTCCGTGATCGCGGCGGGCAGGTCGGCCGGGCCCCAGATGCCGTACCAGGAGAGCAGTTCGAACCCGGGCATGCCGCTCTCGGCCAGCGTGGGCACATCCGGCAGCGACGCGAGGCGCGCCTTGCTTGTCACGGCCAGAGGCCGCAACCGGCCGGCCTGCACGAACGACGTGACGCCCGGCATGGGCGAGATGGCGGCCGAGACATGGCCGCCGACCACGTCGGTCAGCTGCGGCACGGCGCCCTTGTACGGCACGATCTCCATCTGCAGGCCCAGTGCGCGGTTGACCATCTCCTCGCTCAGGTGGCTGGTCGTGCCCAAGCCGGACGTGGCCCAGGTGTACTTGCCGGGATTGGCCTTGGCCAACCGCACGAACTCGGCCATGTTCCTGGCCGGCACGGCGTTGTTGACCGCAACGATCAGCGGTACGAAGCCGATCTGGCCGATGGGCGTGAAGTCGCGCTCCGCGTCGTAGGTCTGCTTGGCCACCACCAGCGGCAGATACGCCTGGCTGGACGCGTTGAACAGCAAGGTGTAGCCGTCGGCCTTGGCTTTCTTCACGTTCAATGCGCCGAGCAGGCCGGAAGCGCCCGGCGTGTTCTCGATCACGATGGGCTGGCCGAGCTGGCGCTGCAGCTGGTCCGCGACCAGGCGCCCCACGTTGTCGATCGAGCCGCCCGGCGTGTACGGGATGACCATGCGGATCGGCTTGTGGGGGTAGTCCTGCGCGCTGGCGGCGGTGCCCGCGAACAGCGCAGTGCCCGCGAAGGCGACCGTCATGGCGGTGCGGTGGATGTGCTTGAACATGCTTGTCTCCTTTGGAAAATCGAGTGCCTGCCCGCCGGTTCTCCCGGCGGTGCGGCGTGCCGTGGCGATGGGGCCTGCGGGCCCGCGGTTCTATGCCGCGGCCCGGGCGAGATACACGCGGTGCGCGAACGCGCCGATGGCAAGCGACATGGCGCGCGGCTGCTCGGGTGCCATCGCATGGCCCGCGTCGCGAATCACCTGCACAGTCACGCGCGCTCCCAGGTAGGGCTGCATGACGTTCGGGACCACCACGGCGTCGTGCTCGGCCTGGAGGTCCAGGATGGGCACCTGCGTGCCTGCCGAGAAGTAGTCGTCCACCGGGGTGTTGATGCGTGCATGGCTTTGCGCCTTGTGCGTGGCCGCACTCCAGCCGTCGAGCCACACGCGCGCGTCGTGGCCCGGTGCGAAGAAGGCGCGCTGCAGGCAGTCGAGGCGCTGGTCCTCGGGCAGGTTCATGTCGCCCGCGCCGTCGATCGCCTCGCGCAGGCGGCTGTAGGGCTTCTCGGTCGATCCGGGCGGCAGCTTGCCGGCGGAGGCCGCCGCCATCACGACGCCGCACACCAGGTCGGGGCGGTCTGCCGCGAGCATGCGCGCGGGCTGGCTGCCCCAGGCATGGCCAACGACGACGACGGGCCCCGTCTTCTCGTGATCGAGCACGGCGGCCACGTCGGCCGCGAAGTCGTGCATGCTCAGCCCGTGCATGGGGCCTTCGCTGCGGCCCATGCCGCGCGGCTCGGGGCGGATCACGCGGAAGCCGTGGAGCTGCAGCAGCCCGGCGACCTCGTCGTAGTCCCTGCCGGAGCGCGCCAGCGAGGCAAGAATGCAGACCACAGGGCCCGAGCCCTGGTCGGCGTACTCGATCTGCACGTCGGCGTCTGCGAGCGGCGGGCGGTAGCGCACCAGGAGGCGTGATGCGGCGCTTGTCTCTGTCGTTGCTTGGGTCATGCCCGAAGTCTGGTGCTGCGTCCGCGCGGCGATAAGCAACAAGCGCCTATATCAGCTATGTCTTTTGCCTATCCGGCCTTGTTGTCGACGATCGCGGTGTAGCCGCTCTCGCGCAGGCCTTCGCCCACGGCGCGCGACCGTGTCTGCGGCACCGCCGGCCGCAAAACTCACGAGCACGCGCAGCGTCTTGTCCTGCGCAACGGAAACGCCGGGCACGCCGGCAAGGACGGATGCGCCGAGGCATGCCGGAATTCAACCTGCGCCGAGCGTTTCTGCGCCTTCTGTTCCAACCGGGAGCTCCAGCGTGAATGCCGCTCCGGTGCCTGGCCCGTCGCTGTGGGCCGTGAGGGTTCCGCCCATTTCATGCGCGGCGATCACGGCGCTGTGCAGGCCGAATCCGTGGCCGGTCTTTTTCGTGGTGAACCCGTGCACGAACACCTGGGGCAGGGTTTGCGTCGCAATGCCCACGCCGTTGTCCGCAACGCAGATGCGCAGCCGCTGGCCTGGCATCAGCTCCACCCGCAAGGTGAGCCTGGGCTCGCGGTCGGCCACGCCTTCCATGGCCTGTTCGGCGTTGCTGATCAGGTTCACCAGGATCTGCAGTATCCGCCCCTGGTCGAGCAGCAACTCGGGCACAGGCGCAATCTCCTTTTCCACCACCATCCGGCGCCGCGCCAACGCCTCTGCGTTGATGCGCAATGCATCGTCCACCAGTTTGCGGATCTGCACCTTCTCCAGGAGCCTGGACGCTCCGGCGTAGGCCTGCTGCGCGGCGATGATCTCCTTGATGTGTTCCACGTTCTTGCCCAGCGCCGCCAGTTCCTCGATGGCGTCGTTCTGCTCCGCCACCAGCGCGGAAGCCAATTGGCGCAAATAGCCGGGCAGCACCTTGCCCTTGGGGTCCGAAGCGAGGAACGCACCCAGATCGTCCGCGTGGTCTTCCATCAGCTGGACGGCCCGCGCCAGCCCCGGGACCTTGGAGGCGCGAACGCGCGAAAGAACGAGCGCCGCAGACACGTTCACGCTGTTGAGCACATTGCCGACGTTGTGCAGCACATTGGTGGCGATCCTGGCCATGCCGGCCAGGTGCGAGGCCTCGACCAACTGCTTGTGCACCTCGGCAATCTGGCGCTCGGCCTCCTTCAGATCGGAGATGTTCTTGGTGATGCCGAAGGTTCCGACAATCTGGCCTGCACGGTTTCGCAGAGGCATCTTTGTCGTCAAGGCCCAGGTGTCGGGCCGCCCGTCGATCCAGGTTTCTCTTTCGACCTTGCCGATCATCGGCAAACCCGTGCGGATGATTTCCTGCTCGTCCTCGAACGCCGGGCGCGCGTGGTCTTCGGAAAAGACGTCGAAATCCGACTTTCCCACCAGCCCTTCGGGCGTGGCCATTCCGAACTCCAGGGCCTGGGCCGTGCTGGTCTTGATGAAACGGGACTGCGCGTCCTTGAAGTAGATATGGTCCGGAGAGTTGTCCAGCAGCGCGCGGAGCAGCTCACGCTCGTTGGCCAGCATTTCGTCCTCCGGGTTGCGCTCGGGCACCTCGAGCAAGATCCCCTGGCTGCCGATGACCGTTCCATCGGGCCCCAGCACTGCGGACTCGATCACCTGCAGCGAACGCGCCTCGTCGGAGGCGATCTCTGCAGGCGTCCGGCCCAGAATCCGTTCTGCAGGCAGGTCCTTGAGTTGACAGAACCGGGCATTGACGAAGGTGAAGCGCCCCTCGGCGTCCTTGCGAAAAATTCCGACGGGCAACTGCTCGACGATCGGTGCCGTGTCCTCCAGGAGGTTTGCGCTTGCTGCGGAGGCGGGCTGGCTTTGCATGGCGATGTGCAGGTTCCCAAAAGTGCTTTATATCCCCTGCTGCGGGCAGGCACTGTTCGCCCGACGCACCCCCTCAAACCGCGGCAGCCCCCACAGGATGCGGAGACCGGTCGCAATACTCGATCAGGAGTTCGGTGAGGACCCGTATCTTCCGTGCGGGATGCTGGCCCGGCGGCCGGACGACATATGCACCTGCCGGGGGTGGTGGATGACGTGTCATGACCGGCACGAGTGCCCCGGAGGCCACATGTTCATGGGTGAGCCAATCGGGCAGGTAGGCGATCCCGAGTCCTGCCGTCGCAGCGGCGACTAAAGCTGTGCCGTTGTCGGCCTTGAAGCGCCCCTGCGGACGAACCGTGATGATCTTGTCGCCATCCGTGAGTTGCCAGGCTTCGGTTCCCTGCATGAGGGCCTGATGGCCGGCAAGCTCCTCCGGTGTCTCGGGCGACCCATGCGCCTTGACATAGTCCGGACTCGCGACGAGCTTCCCATGGACCGGGCCGATGCGCCTTGCGATCAAGTTGGAGTCCTGGAGGTAGCCAACCCGTATCGCACAGTCGTAACCCTCCGCGATGAGATCGACGAAGCGATCGCTGTAGCAGGTCTGGATGTGAAGCCCGGGGTGGCGCCGTGCCATTTCCGCGAGCATGGGAGCGAAGTGAGTCGGGCCCAAGGAAAACGGCGCAGCAACGCGCAAGCGGCCGCGAAGGTCACCGGCGGGCAGGATCGTTTCCCTGGCCACCTCGATCTCGGCGCAAACCCTGGCTGCATGGTCCCGGAACGTGGCCCCGGCTTCGGTGAGCGCAGCCCCTCGGGTGGACCGCGCAAGCAGCTGGACACCGAGCTCCGCTTCAAGCCGGAAGAGGCGACGGCTGACGATCGACTTGGACACGCCGAGCCGCAGCGCAGCAGACGAAACCCCTCCGGCATCGGCAACTTCCACGAATGTCTGCAGCTCTTCGATGTCCAATTTGGTGTTCCCCATTCCGCGACACAGCTCGCCGCGAAATGGTACTACCGGATCAAAAGGAGGAACAACACAATCCTGCTTCGGGGCAACGTCCCGTTCACAACCGAAACAAAGGATCCATCAATGACTTTTCGCAACGGCCTGGCTTCGCTTCTTCGTCCCGAAGATTCGGTACTCGTTCTTATCGACCACCAGCCCTACCAGCTTGCCAATCTGAACAGCCACGACCCGCAGGCCGTGGTGAACAACACGACCGCCCTGGCGAAGCTGGCAAAAACCTTCAATGTTCCGACCATTCTCACCAGCGTGATCGCGGCGCGCGGTGGACTTCTCTTCAAGCAGATCACCGACGTATTTCCGGACCAGGAAGTCATCGATCGCACCTGGGTGAACACCTGGCAGGACGAGAATGTGGTGAGCGTCGTCAAGGCGACTGGCCGCAAGCAGCTGATCATCGCCGGCCTGTGGACCGAGGTCTGCGTTGCAATGCCTGTCATCCAGGCCGCCGGCGAAGGCTGGGACGTGACCGTGATCACCGACGCGTCGGGCGGGATTTCGAAGGAGTCTCACGAAGTTGCCATCCAGCGAATGATCGCGGCCGGCGCGAACGTGATGACTGTGATGGCGCTCGCTGGCGAATGGCAACGCGATTGGGCGCGCACCGAGCACGTCGAGGAGCTGACCGAGATTCTCATCCAGCACTTCGCCGGCAGCGGCATCGCGTATCTCTGGGAGCAGCAGCTGCTCAACACGCCTGTGCCTCGCAACGCAGGATGATCTGAGGGGGCGCTCGCGACCCCCCATCGCCCCTCAGTAAATCACCGTCACCCTCATCGAATTGCTCCCGTCGCCATCTGCAGCAGCAGCACCGGCCGTTCGTGGCGCGGTGCGGGCCGTGATGGCGGCCATGGCGCCGATGGCACTGCGCCAGGTGGGGTCGAGGGTGTCGAGGCCGTCGGCGGTGGTGCCGGCCACGGTGAAGGCGGTTTCACCGATCTTGTCGAACCGGTACTCGCGGCCCTTGATGAGCACCGACTTCATGTTGGTCCAGACGCGGTATTCATGTCCGCCATTCACCGGCGTGACCTGGAGCACCTTGAAGGTCGGAAGAACGATCATCGTCACGTTGAACCTGGCCGTGGAGCTGCCCATGCCATGCATCGGCTCCGCAGAGCCGAGCCGCAGCGGCAACAGCAGCAGCATGCCGACGGCGGCCGCCGCGCGTGCCGCACGCGATGGAAGCAGCAGGCCGGCAGAACCTGCACGGGACATGTTTCCGGACATGGGACCTCCTCTCGTCGCAACCTCGGTGGAGGGCATCGCATCGATGCCCCAACCTGGGTTATCGGCAGAGTAGCCGGAAAATTAAGGCCGCCCGCGCTTTTTTTGGCGGCGTCCGCCCGCTGGCCCTGGCGGGTCAGTAGGTCACGGTGACCGTCACGGTGTCCAGGTAGCTGTCCGGCCGCACGTTCACGCTGCTGCCAAGGACCCGGCCATACACGGTCAGCGCCTGGGCCGTGCCGTTGCCGGTGGCCGTGACGGTATTGGTGTCCACGACGTTGCCCCACGGGAGCGAGCGGTTGGCATCGCGGTAGAGCCGGTAGGGCACCGTGTCGGTGTTGCCCGGCACGCCCCCCGTCGGCGCCAACACCCCGGCACCGATCGTCGAGCCATTGGATGGCGACAGCCCGACCTTGTAGACGGTCGACGCCGCGCAGGTGACGTTGATCGTGCTCGTCTGGTCTCTGTTGCCCATGCCCGGCAGGCCGTCGATGCCGCCGAAGTTCAGCGGATCGGCCGTGACCAGGCAGCTCTTGGCGACGGTCGCGTTGACCACGAAGGGAAAGTTGCCCGACGACGAGCCGTTGCACGTCGATGGCGCGGTGGAGCCCTGGTTCGACGACAGCGTGATCGAGGTGTGAATGCCGCCGAAGTTGTCCGTGTACTGACCCGGAGGTGCCGTGCCTTGCAGGGCAAGCAGTTCCCCGCGCATGGTGGTGGTTCTCGTTATGCTGGATCGGCGAGCAATGCTCATCGTGTCGGTGAAGGGATTCGGCACCGCCGCGTTGCCGTTCGAACCCCAGACCGTGCCGCTCGTCCCCTGGAAGAGCCGGAACTTCAAGGTGTTGTTGCCTGTGGTGAGCTTCATGAGCCGCGGGTCGAAGCTCCCAAGGCTCTGGTCGCCGTCGCCAATGTTGAAGCAGACCCTGAGGGACTCGGTGCTGTTGCCGGTGTTGTTGCAGGTGTAGGTCAGCGTGGCGTTCACGGATGGCGGCGTGCTCCCGTCGACCAGTTCCACCGTGCCGAAATTCAGGGCCGTCATTGTCGCGTTGCAACTGACCGCCGCCTGCGCGCTTCCCACCGGCAGCCACCACAGCAGCGCGCAAAACAGCGGCAGGCGCAGCGCCTGCAAGGTGCGGCTCAAAGAAAAGCTCATGGCGTCTTCCCCTCCCTGATGCAGCGCAGCGGCCCGATCTGCGGAATCCCCGCGCCGTCCTTGCGATAGTCGAAGCTGGCCCGGCAGCGGCCGCCGGGCGTCTGCACCTCGAGCGTGTTGCGCGCCTCCAGCGACTCCAGGTACACGGCGCCGTCAAAGCCCACCAGCGCCGGCTCGCCGGTGCCGCCGTTCACGCGCACCCGGCTGCCCAGCGGCAGCGGCTTGCCCGATTCGTCCACCAGCAGCAGCGCCGCCGCATTGATCGGCGTGATGCCAAAGCGCACCATCGTGCCGGCGCGGTCGCTGGGGGTGGCCACCGTCTTCACGCGCTCGATCCGCACGTCGGCTGGCAGCTGCATCGGGTCGATCGACAGCTGGTTGTTCTGGTAGGCGCGCAGCGGCGCCACCAGCAGCATGCCGTTGCCGTCCGTGGTGCCGATGTCCCGGTTCTCCAGCCTCACCGGCACGCCGGCGATGCCATCGGTGGAAACCACCGCAAAGGCATCGTCGATGCGCCGGGCCGCAAACGGCTGGCCGCCCATGAACGCGACCGAACCCGTGGCGCCGGCGTAGGCGTAGCGGCTGTCGCCGATCATGCTGATGCCGGCCATCGCGCGGCCGTAGCGGCCCAGGTAGTCGAGCTCGGCCTGTCCGCCGTTCTGGCCGCCGCCCTGACGCAGGCCGGCGCGCCAGCCGATGCCGCCTTCGCTCGGCGTCGAGCTCTGCGCGTCGGCCGAGAAGGTGGTGCGGTCGCCATCGCGCTGGGCCCCGGTGCTGGCGGTGACCTTGCCGTCCAGCGCCCAGGTGAAGCCCACGAAAAGGCTGCGCTCCCGCCGGTTGTCCAGGTTCTGGTTGAGGCTCACGTTCACCGAGGCGCTGCGTCCCAGCGCCTTGAACCAGTAGGCGCTGATCAGGCGCGTTGCCTCTTGCGCCGGATAGCGCAGGTAAAGGTAGCTCAGGCCAAAGCTGCCGAAGCCGCCGGTGGTGTAGCCGATCGATGCGCGGCCCGAGCCGCGTGGCGGCGCGCTGCCGTACAGCGAGGCCACGTCGCGGTAGTCGCCGCGCGTGCGGGTGCCTTCGACCGTGAAATTGAACCGGTTGTCGCGCCAGCTGTACCCCAGGTTGACCAACGAGCCCCGCTCGGCGCCATAGCTGCTCTGCGCCATGGCGCCCGTCAGCACGCCGCTCTGGCTGAGCAGCAAGGCACCGCCAACGCCGCCCTTGACCAGCCCCTTGGTGGCCTCTCCGTGCGCTTCCAGCGTGAAGCTGTTGCTCACGCCGTAGCGCCAGGTGCCGGTGGCGGCGGGTTCGTTGCCGTAGTCGAACGAGCGCAGGCCGTAGCTCTTGCGCACCATGCCCAGGTCCACCGACCAGTCCGACAGGCCCGCCTCCAGCAGCCGCTGCGTGTCGTACAGCGAAAAATCGAGCGTCGTCGCGCGCCCGAAGGCATCGGTCAGCACCACCTGCGCATTGCCCGCGCCATTGATGCTTGGCACCGTCTTCAGCTGGAACGGCCCCGCCGGCACCTGGCCCGTGTACTGGCGCAAGCCGTTGATGTACAGCTCCACCTGCGAAGGCAGCGTGGCCGACCCCATGAAGGCCGGCAGCGGGGTGGTCGTGCGATAGGGCTGCAGCGCAAAATTGCGCGAAAGCTGGATGCCGCCGATTCGCGTGGAGCGCGACCATGGCAGCGAGGCCGTGGTGGTGTCGCCCACGCGAAGGGTCAGCATGTCGTCAGGAAACGACTTGCTCCAGGTGGTGTCGAGCCGGACCGAGTCGTGCTGCCAGCCCTCGCCATCGGTGCGGGTCGCGCGCGACATCAGCGTGTTGGTGAGCACCGAGCTCCCGCTGAACGCACGCAGTTCGGTGAGCGCATTGAGGCTCGACGAATTGCCGCGCCCCTGCGTGCCATACAGGTCGTAATTGAGCAGCAAGCCGGGCGAAGCGCTGGCCTTTGGCACGATGGTTGTCGACGTGTCGACCACCGTCGTGGGCAGGCGCAGCACATCGGCCGAGGCATGGATGGCGACGCTCTGCACCGCCGCGTCGTACTTCACCTGTACCCCCGGAAGGCTCTTGAGCCGCACCGGATCCGACACGCCCGCCGGCAGCACAAAGCCCAGCTGCCGCAGCGTGGCCGCGCTGGCCCACAGCTCTTGCCCGCGCAGGCCAAAGTGCACCAGGCCCCGCGGATTGCCGTTGAGGCTCAATTCAAGATAGAGGTCGCTGCCGCTGGGGCCGGCGAGATCGCCTTCCGTGGACGCGGCCACCAGTGCGCTTGCGCCGGCTGCAGCATTCTCCGCCTGAGCGGCGAAAGACATCAGACCGGAAAGAAGCAGCAGTGGCAGCAGGCGCTCAGCGGGCGCGTGGGAGCGGCGGGATGTTTTCCTGCGTCGCGTTGCCATTGATCTTCGTTTCCAGGGTGCCGCCGAGGGCAAAGGCCTCCGCGGAAGTCTTCAGTGGCCAGCGCATGCGCGCGCCCGGCAACACGTAGCCCATCAGGCCGGCATGCACCGGCGTGCGGCGGCCGACCGTGTCGACAAATTCCAGATCGGCCAGCTGCGCATGCATGCCGCCGTTGTTCGCCACCTCGAGCAGCGCCTTGCCGTCTTCCCGGCGCAGCGACCATGCGAGCTGGGGCGCAGGCGACTGTGCGCCCGCGGCAGCGATGAAGATCGGCACCGAATAGCGCAGCACCAGCTGCAGGCCCTTCTTCTCCTTCACCTCCACCGGCAGCTCGTCGATGATCACCCGGTACGAGCCTTCGACAGTGCCGGCAGGAACGCCCGAGCGAATCACGCGAATCAGCTGCCGGTCGGAGGCGGCCAGCTGCACCATCGGCGGACTGACGAGCAGTTCGCGCGAGGGCGTCAGCTTTTCGGTGCCGTTCTCCTGCGTCCACTGATAGACCCGCACCTGCGCGTGCACCACGGTGTCGCCGGTGTTGCTGAGCCAAAGGCCTTCCGCGTTCTGCGTGGCCTGCAGCGTCAGCGTGACCGGAGACACCTGCAATCCACTTGCCGATGCGAGCGCATGCGCGAAGGCAAGCGCGAGGACAGCGGTATAGCGAAGCAGATGGTGCATGGGCAATCGATCGATCAGTAGTTGACCTGGACCGTCACCGTGTCGGCGTAGGCGCCAGGCGTCACGTTGGCGTCGGCAACCGTGGCAAACACCGGAATCGTCTGCGCCACGCCAGTGCCCGTGCCGGCCACGCCGTTGCCCACGTCGGTGGCCGTGGCGGTGCTGCCCCAGACCGGGCCGGTAGCGCTCACCGAACGCAGCTGGTAGGCGACCCTGTCCGTACCGCTGGCGGGGCTCATCTCACCGGCGCCCGTGGTGTCGCTGTTCGAGGGCAGCAGGCCCACGTTGTAGGGCGTCGTCTTGGAGCAGGTCACGCTGATGTTGCTGCTGGCGGACAGGCTGGTGGCGGAGGAGTCGACCGCGCCGAAATCGATGTTGGATGCGGTACCCGCGACAACCGAACAGGCCTTGTTGACAGTGATCAGAACCTGGAACGTGGCAGTGGCCGGGCTCGTTGCTGCCAGGACAGCGCTGGTGGCGGTAACGGCAAGGATCGCTGCAGCGATGAGGGAGATTTTTTTCATGATGAATGCCAACTGGGTAGAGGAAAGATTTTGGAAAGACGGGGGTTGAAGAACGCCGAGCTCGCTCCGGCTAAGTAACAAAATAGTTCTCAACTATCAATTATTGATACTTTAGTTTCCAAAAGTCAACCGGCGCGCTTCAAGCCGTCGCGCTGTGGTTGCACGCTTGGGTACTTGCTCGTGGGTAACCCATCCGCCAGGCACGGGCTGAGAAATGGCTGGAAGGCGGGCCCTACAGAGGGGCCGAGGGCACCGGGACCTGCCGGATTCCTTCTGGCTGCGAGACCTCGCATGGAGGCGGGCGTCCAGAAGCAATCAACAACAAGGAACGGCAGTCCGTTGGGACTGCCGGCGCTCGTTATGCTGGATCAGCGGTCGCTTCTGACTTACAAAATGTATCGTGAAGTACTGGCTGTCACAGACCGCTGATTGCATTTTTAAAGCGGTTTTGCCAACTCCATCACGGATTTCCGTAGGGAAAAAGGCCTCAAGGCGTTTAAACGCACCGTCACGAGGACCGTCCCGCAGTGACGCGTGGCAACAACGGTCGCTTGCCCAAGCTCCGTGAGGCAGGGCTGCCGGCGTCAGTCGTCAGACCGCGAAACCTGGAGCAGACACATGACCAGGACACCCAGGAAGGCGCCAGCTACGAAGATTCCGATGTCAATTGCGAAGGTGTACATGGGGGTAAACAACAAATGCCCTCCCGAAAGGCTCTTTTTGGAGCATTGGATATGTCGCACCTGACCATCTGCTGATCGCTGATGTCCATCCCCTGGGTATTACAAAAAAATGGGCCGCCTCCCCAATACGAGTGATGACAAGCTGCTCGCTTCTTCCCTCAACCTCGCGCAACTGTTTCCAAAATATCTATGTGTCCTGACAAGGACATCCATCACATTTCCTGGAGAAGATGGGTTGCAAAAGGTAAAACACGTTAGATACCTCTGAAAAAGTGATCCGCGTCACTAGTTGAATACAAACGTTTAGCAACAAAAGATAAAATATCGGTACGAGATAGGGTATTCAGCAACAGGCTGCGACCTCGAAAGGGTCGGCTGGCTGGGCTGAAGCAAACAAACGAGGGGGTCAGTTTTGAGACGAGAAGTAAACGCGGCGGCATGGGCCGCCGCTGTGGTGTTGGGTGCCGTGCTTCAGGGCTGCACCGTCGTGCCGGGCATGGGTACTGTGGAGCCGTACCAGGTCGCTGAAGACCTGCCGCCCAAGTTCCAGTACCTGCCCGACGCAGCACCCGAGGACCGGATCACCCCCATCACGCCAGCCCTTGTGCGCACCCTGGCCAAGGCCGGGCCCAAGAACGTGCCGCCGGAAGTGCGGGCGCTGTTCGGCAAGCCGCAGCGCTACACCATCGGCCCCGGAGACGTGGTCGGCGTCATCGTGTATGACCACCCCGAGCTGCTGCCCAATGCCGGCGCAGTCATCTCGCAGCAGGCCGACCCCACCGGTGTGAGCGTGGCACCGGGCTTCATCGTCGATTCGTCGGGCGAAATCGCCTTTCCGTATGTTGGTCGCGTCAGGGTTGCGGGCCTCACCGAGGCCGAGGCGGGCGACCTGATCTCCAAGCTCATCGTCACCCAGGTGCGCGAGCCCGAAGTAACGGTGCGCATCCAGTCCTTCCGCAGCCGCCGTGCCTATATAGAAGGCGAAGTGCGCGTGCCGGGCTCGCAGATCTTCACCGACGTGCCCATGACGCTGACCGAGGCCATCAACCGGGCCGGCGGCATTACCGCCAACGGCAACCGTGCGGCCGTGACCCTGGTGCGCGACGGCAAATCCATCGACATCGACCTCACGCGCCTGCGCGAAGCCGGCCGCGACGGCAACGACATTCCCCTGAGGAACGGCGACACCATCCGCATCGGCCACCGCGAAGACGCCAAGGTGTACGTGATGGGCGAAATCCTCCGCCCATCGGCACTGACAGTGCGCAGCAACGGCCGCCTCAACCTGAACGAAGCGCTCGGCGACGCAGGCGGCCCGGTGCTTACCACCTCCAACCCCGGCCAGATCTACGTGATTCGCCAGGGTGCCACCGGCTTGCCCGCAATCTTCCACCTGGACGCCAAGAACCCAGCCGCAATGGTGCTGGCCAGGCAGTTCAGCCTGGAGCCGCAAGACGTGGTCTATATCGACCCGGTGCCGCTCGTGAAGTGGAACCGTGTGGTCAGCTTGATTCTGCCTTCGGCTCAGGTAGTGAATTTGGGCAGTGAAGTGGGAGATCGATTCCGATAGGTACCGATCTATAGCGTGACCGGCCACGCTTTAACCCACCCGCAGCCGGCGCAACTTTTCTCATTCTCTTGATCGTGAAATTCGCAGCGATTGGCAGCGAGGAGGATTTGTGCGCCCAAAAAAACCGTCTCAAGGCAATTTTGATTTCGATGTTCGTCATCAGAAATTGATCGTGGTCTTGGTCTCACATCAGAAAACGCTCGCAGCGACTTCGGCGACGGCGTAGTTCGTAATTTACATATACGGGGTCAATGTATGAGCGAGAACGAAGAAACTGTAAATGGGTATGCAGCCAATTTTGTTGATCCGGGTCTCAGGCCGAAGAGGCGGCACTCGACGCATCCTGCTTGGGAAAAGGTAATCAAGCGAACGATAGACATTGTGGCCGCTGTGATATTTATCGTCATCCATAGCTGGCTTTACTTGATTCTATGGCTGGGCGTTCGTTATACAACGGGTTCTCCAGCCATCTACAGCCACCGTCGCGTCGGTCGCGGAGGCAAGGAATTTAACTGCCTTAAATTCCGATCTATGTTGGTAAATTCTGCCGAGATTTTAGATCGACATCTAGAAGAAAACCCCGAAGCCAAGGCCGAGTGGGAGCGCGATTTCAAGTTGAGAGATGATCCCCGTATTACCAAATTCGGACGCATTATTCGCAAGACCAGCTTGGACGAACTCCCGCAATTCTGGAACGTACTTCGTGGCGAAATGAGCCTCGTTGGTCCTCGTCCGGTGATTGCCAAAGAGTTGGAGCAGTATTACGGCGGCGCTGCAATATTTTACTCAAGCGTTAAACCGGGGATTACTGGTCCCTGGCAAGTAGGCGGACGGAACGATCTTGGCTACGACGAACGGGTAAGACTGGATGTTGGCTATGCGCGCAATTGGTCGCTGGCAGGGGATTTGCTGATCATCGCGAAAACATTTGCTGTGGTAATCACAAGACGCGGTTCCTATTAAGCTGGCACTGCTCTTGAATTGTTCCGTCTATATTGTTAACGAGAATCGAATGAATATCTTGATTTCAGGCGGTGCCGGCTTTATCGGCAGCGCATTGGCGATCGCCTTGGTTAGCAGAGGCGATCAGGTCACCGTACTCGACAACCTTTCGCCTCAAATTCACGGTGAAGATCCGCAGTCATCTGCCTTGGTACGGCGTCTGCCTTCCTCGGTGCGCTTGATTCAGGGAGACGTTCGAAGTCGCGAAGACTGGGCGAATGCTTTGTCTGGTCAAAACGTCGTCATACACCTGGCAGCGGAAACCGGCACAGGGCAATCGATGTACGAGATCGATCGCTACGTGGATGTCAACATTCGCGGCACGTCGCTGCTACTCGACATCCTCGCCAAGAAAGAAGCCGGTAGTGAAACCGTCCGGCGGCTCGTCGTGGCTTCCTCCCGCGCGATCTATGGCGAGGGAAAGTACAAAGGCCGCAACAGCTACGTCTATCCCGGCGCACGCGATCCGGGCGATCTGAGCAATGGCATCTTTGACTGCCGGGATCCGGAAAGCGGCGACATCGCAGTAGCCGTTCCTACCGACGAAGATTCGAAGATCCATCCCAGTTCCATCTACGGCATCACCAAGCAGGTGCAAGAACAATTGATACTCACTGGTGGTGCCAGTCTCGGTATCCCCAGTGTGGCACTGCGCTATCAGAACGTGTATGGGCCAGGCCAGTCTCTGAAGAATCCGTATACCGGCATCCTCTCGATCTTCTCGACTCTGCTCCTTCAGGGCAAAGACATCAATATTTTCGAGGATGGCAAGGAAACCCGCGACTTCGTCTACATCGACGACGTGGTCAGCGCCACTCTTGCCGCCATCGATGCCGATGTGAGCGGCGCCGCCTACAACGTTGGCACCGGCCAGGCCACCGACGTGTTGAGCGTCGCGCAGGCGCTGAGAGCCAACTACGGCAGCGACGGCGAAATCAAAGTTACCGGCAACTTTCGCGTGGGCGACATCCGCCACAACTTTGCCGATCTGACTCGGGCTAAGTCCGACCTTGGCTTCGTGCCAGCAGTGGACTTTGCCCATGGTGTGAAGGCGTTTGCTGACTGGGTGCAAACCCAGGAAGTCAGCGATTCAGGCTACGAGCGATCCGTCAGCGAGATGCGTAGCAAGGGGCTGCTGAAGTGAGTTTCCATCCAACAACGAGCGATCTCGTGTCGGAGAAGGTGTCTCATCCTCCGGCTTTCCATCGCTCCGCTTAATTCTCCGCGCCACAAGATATGTCCGTCCTCTTCATTTCGTCCAGTTTCTTTGGCTACGCCAAGCACATAAAGAACGAACTGGAAAAGAAGTTTGAAAATGTCTTCTGGTATGAAGACAGGCCTTCGACCAGTTTTCTCGGGAAAGTAAAAACAAGACTACTTCCCGGCATTGCGGAGAAAATGGCTTTTCGCTATTTCAAGCGCATTGCCGAGGAGAATAGAGATAAGAATATCCGGGAAGTTTTTGTCATCAAGGGTGAATCCCTTTCGGTCGAATCGATAAAATACTTGAGAAAGGTATTTCCTGATGCCATTTTCAGACTGTATTTTTGGGACGGCTACAAAAATATGCCGTCCTCTTCATTTGCGAAGGTCGATCACTTCGACGTGGCGCTGAGCTTTGATCCGGTCGATGTAAAAAATGACTCAAGGCTGAAATATCGGCCTTTATTTTTTGTTAGAGACTATCAAAACAGTCGGCCGATCACCCCCGATATCGACTTGCTATTTGTTGGTACCGCGCATACCGATCGATATAAGATTGTCAAGAAAATTGATGAATCTTTGACGGGGTCTGGTGTGAATTTTCACAAAGTACTTTATTGCCCCAGTCGAATCATATATTGGGCAAGAAGGGTATTTGATCCGAGTTTCTGGAGTGTCAAAAAGGACGATTTTATATTCAAGCCAATTTCTCACAAAGAGTTATCTGGCCTTATGGCAAGAGCGGGCGCGGTTCTAGATATCGAGCGAACCGCTCAAACTGGCTTCACGATGAGGACGCTGGAAATTCTCGGGTCCGCAAGAAAACTGATCACGACTAATCCCAGTGTTCTTGGTGCGAGTTTCTATGATCCAAAGAATGTCTTGGCGATTGATCGTAAAAATCCTGCAATACCAAAAGATTTCCTAAGATCGCCGCGCATTGATGTTGACGAAGCTATCGTTGCCTACTACTCGATAGCTGCCTGGGCGGATGAGATTTTTGGTGACTTGCCAAAGGTTCGGGCGAAACTCCCCGAGCAGCAGATGCCGACACTCGTGGATTAGTTCCTGTTTTTTAATATTGCTGGTCAATGAGTTGGTTGACAATAAAATCCATCCATATTTCACGGGCCCGAACTGAAAAATAATATGCGAGCAATAAAATTCGCCGCGCCAAGATTGCGATATAAATCGATTCTTTTGTGGATTTCGTTTGCAACTGCATTCATTTCTGGGCTGTATGTTGAGACACCCGTCGGGATCCTGTTTTTCGCCTATTTTGTGATGGCGGCGACTTATGTTCCGATGGTGATATTCAACCGATCATTTGGTGTCACCAAGGATTTTGTTTTCTTATTTGTTCTCCTTCTTCTCGTCTCACTGATCAGCGTGCTGCTCACGTATGAGAGTTATGGAATGTTCGTAGAAAGAGTAATTTCTGCGAGCGCAAAAATCGTGTTACTCATGTTTTTTGTTGTTTATTACTACTCGGCATATCGATTAACAGGTAAGTCGGTCGGTGCGTTTTTTGAAAAGTACCTGCAGGTTGCAGCTTTCTTTTCATGGCTGGGTATCGCCCAGCAACTATTTTTTGTTGTTGCCCAAGTTGACATATTTTTTCCATTCACCGAAGGCGCCAAAGACTACGGGGTTTATTTGGGTGTTGCTGGACTGAGTGTTGAACCGGCGTTCTATGCATGTGCGTTGGTTCCTGCCGCTGCTTATCACATGTCCAGTTTCGTTCGCCACTTTAAGGTGAGCCTGAGCGGAGCAGCAGTCATCGTCGCCCTGATATTTTCAACTTCATCTCTCGGATATCTTGGCCTGTTTGCAGCGGTAGTGATTTCGTTCTTGACTGGGTTAAGTCCAAAAAAACTCTGGATTCTAAGTTTTACGATTCCATTTGCGCTGTTCGGCGCATACAAGTTGTCCGAAACCGAATTCTTTCAGTTGAGGTGGAACGATACTGTCTCCATGCTCGCTAACACTCAATTGACCGTAGATGATGGGATCAACATTAGTACCTACTCTGCGGTGGTAAATGCGTCCATCGCCCAGCGCTCCATTGAAGATAATTTTGGAGTAGGAGCGGGATTTGGGATGTATAGCGTCGTATTTGACAAATACATTGACAATTATGAAATGCCGACATACCGCGATGAACTCCCGGGTCGAGGTTCTGCGACGTCGATGTTGAGTCGCCTAACGGCAGAGCTTGGAGTAGGGGCTTGGCTGTTTATCTGTCTTTTTTTCTATTGGAGCTGGCGAGTCATCAGGTCTGAAAACTATGCTGCGATAAGCATCGCATGCCTGTCGAGTTTGATCATTATTCTTCTTCGGATGGGGGAGTATTATGCCAATGGCATCGTCTTTGTGTTTCTTTTGATTTACTTGATGCACAAGGAATTGCGAATTCTCAGGCGAATCGAGCGAAACTCTCTTACTTAAAGTGCCGTGCTGATGAATTTGCAACGGCTCGCGGCGGTATTAAATACTCTCGTTTTGCGCGGCGCGGGGGCGGCTGTCGCAGTCTTATTTACTGTTCTAGTTTCTCGCTACTTGGAGACAAGAGACGCAGCTCGTTTTTTTCTGCTATTCAATATTAGTGTCATCGCGGCCGTGTGCTATCGCTGGGGGTTGGACGAAGTCATCATCCGGCGCGTAGCTTCTGCTTCCGCTTCCGAAGTTTCCACATTGAGAATGCACTTAATTGTTATTTCTCATCGACGCGTACTCACGTGGACAGGATTGTCATTGATTCTGTCTTTGGCGCTGCAGCAGCCGAAAATAAGTTTAGTGCTTTATGGATTCACGTTTACTGAAGCTCTCGGCCTTTCGGTTGCATCCGCGCTGATTGCACTTTCTGCATGTGCAGCTCGTGCTTACCAAGGAGAAGGACGTACAAACCTTGCCACATTTCTCTTGAATATTGTGGTTCCCCTTTTCTCTCTTTTCGGATTGCTATTACTGATGGCCGGGGGCTGGCGCGCCAACGCGGAGCAGCTTTTTTTTCTGTACACAGCCATTGTTTTTTTTGTGTACTTGAGCGTTATTGCGACTTACAGATCACCTTTATCAGTATTAGTGCGATGCACTAATAGTCTAGATGCTGCCGATCGGAGGGCAGATTCTCGTGCAGCTAACAAGCTCGGCGGAGTAGTTTTGGCGCAGCAAATTTTGGGCTGGACCGCCTTGCTTGTAGTGCCAACCGTCTATGGCGCGGAGCTTTACAAAGGTTTCATGGTGGCGCAGAAAATTTCAACACTTATCAGCTTGGTAATGTTGGCGATTAACTTCACATTCTCTTCACGCTTCGCTGTTCTGCATGCTGAAAGAAAATTCAATGAATTACGAAGAATCATAAGGATTTCGTTCTTTACAATTCTTGGCGCCAGCATTCTGGCATCTATCGCCATCATGCTATTTCGCGAGCAGATTTTCGCGTTCGCTCGAATAGAGAAAAATATGGATGCCACACTTGTGGTGTTGCTATTTAGTCAAGTGCTTTTTTCAGTTGCCTCACTCTTTTCGGTGGTGCTAAGTATGTGTCGAGACGAAAATTTCCTATTGATTTCGCAGGGCGCAATAAACTTCATTGGGGTTCTTGTGTTTTTTTGTTTAAGTTATTTTTTTGCGATCGAAATGGCTTGTGTTTCTTTTGTACTTGGCTATTTGGCGCTCTCGTTGATATTGGGTGTACGGGTGCGTAATATCACTGTCGCTTGAGGGGGGGGGGTGTGAACTCAAGTTTAAAATACAGAAAAATAAAAGATTTCAAATTTAGTGGAACTGCAGTATTTGGGAAGGTAAATTATGCGAACGTGGTTGCGATATATCTTTATGATACTTCTCTGGGTGGTTGGATAAAGAAGATAATCTTTTCTCTGTTCTACGCGACGCGAGTGATTACGCATGAGACAGCGAAATGCCGCGTGCTGCTTTTCTATTCTGCCCGTCATAAAAAGAGAGCCGACTATGACTACATACCGAATCAACTGCGTGAAATCCTAGGAAGGAACTGCTCCTACGCAGAAAGCGAAGAGCGATTTTCTATCGTACAGGCTTGGCAGACGCTCACGCGATTTTGGTCATCTTTTCAAGGCGTAAAAGGGTATCGCGTTGGAGTTTTGCAAAAAGTAGCAACTGCACTGCTCATTGCAAAATACAGAACTACCGCTATTTACTCGTTTCGGTCGCTGCTGCGAGGACAGGATCGCTTGGTTACTTTCTGCGACGCCCATGCGCCCGAAAATCTTTTGGCTCAAATGGGAAATACTGCTGGATTGTTTACGGTGACCAACCAGCACGGACAGTACCGTGTCTTAGATGAGCGAAATATGAGCTCTGATGCTGAAGCTTATTCAAACTTTGTTAGCCGGCGAATGCTCTGTTGGGGTAAAGCTACGCAAGCCGAATTTTCTCGCTATGGATTTCCGCCGGAGAACTTAATAGTAAGCGGATGGGTCAAGGACTGGAGTCGGCTCGCCTTGCCTAGGGCAAAGAAGATTTCTAAAGGTGTGTTCGGTGTGATGCTGAATGCTGACAGCGCTAAAGAATCTAACCTTGAGTTGATTGCGACTGCTAAATTTATTGCGCAGGAGCTCGGACTTCAATATTTGATTCGGTTGCATCCGTGGAGTCGCCCTAAAGAATATCTAGAACATTTGGATGGAGGCTTGCAAAGCATTGGACATTTCGATATTGCAACCTATTTGATTGATGTCGATTTTAGTCTGGCTCATATGTCGGGTGCGGTCGTTGAGGTTTTATATGCCGGAGCACCGATTTATTTATTGAACGATGGGCGCTTGGCGCAAGCCTTTCAAGTCGACGGCTTAAGTTATCCCGACTCCTGCTCTATTGTCGCGGCTGTGAAGGCTGATCAATTGATGCCAATTGCCGCGCAGCGCCGTTTTCTTAATATAGGTCAATGGTATAACGATGATCGTGATCAAGCGGCTCGTATTCGAAAAGCGATTTTTGAAGGAATAGAGTGAATGCGGAATTGCATTCAAGTTCTGTGTTTTGATTCCTAATCGAGGTATTTAATGAAAATTCCGATCGCAGATGGCGTGATGAGCGGTAATCATTTGCCGTTCGTTCTGTTCGGTGGCATCAATGTGCTGGAGAATCTCGATTCGACGTTGGTGGCTGCAGAGCACTACGTGAAGGTGGTGTCCAAGCTCGATATTCCCTACGTATTCAAGGCTTCGTTCGACAAGGCCAATCGTTCCTCCATTCACTCATTTCGTGGCGTGGGCCTGCATGAGGGCCTTCGGATTTTTGAGGAAGTCAAGAAGCGCTTCGGCGTTCCTGTAATCACGGACGTGCACGAAGTGGAGCAGGCGGCGACTGTGGCCGAGGTCGTAGACGTGCTGCAAATCCCCGCGTTCCTGGCCCGTCAGACTGATTTAGTGGTTGCTGTGGCAAAGACCGGACGCGCGGTCAACATCAAAAAGCCGCAGTTTCTAAGTCCCACTCAGCTCAAGCACATCGTCACCAAAATTCGCGAATCGGGCAACGAGCGCATCATCCTGTGCGAGCGGGGCGCGCAATTCGGTTACGACAATCTGGTGGTGGACATGCTCGGGTTCCGCGAGATGATCAGTTCCACTGGTGGGCTGCCGGCGATCTTCGACGTGACCCACAGCCTGCAACGCCGAGATGCCGGCAGCGAGGCATCCGGAGGGCGTCGCAATCAGGTGCTGGAATTGGCTCGCGCTGGCATGGCGGTGGGGCTCGCCGGGCTATTCCTGGAGGCTCACCCAGACCCGGATCGCGCCCGTTGCGATGGTCCCAGCGCGCTCCCGCTGGCGGCGCTGGAGCCGTTTCTTACCCAGGTCAAGGCGATTGACGACTTGGTGAAGAGTTTTCCTCCGCTGGATATCCGTTGATCGAGAGGGCCGCGCTGGGCTTGCGCCACGGAATCGGTGGGCCTGGTAAATCTTGATCGGCTGCTGTTGTGCCGCAATCCTTCTTATCTTTGAAAGAGCGAAAAATGAACACAGTCGCAACATCCGCCATGGACTACCGCGCTTCTGCCAAGCGAGTTTTCCAGGTCGAGGCCGAGGCAGTTGCCGAACTCGCAGGCAAGCTCGATGGTGATTTTTCTCTGGTGGTGGAGCACATCCTGCAGTCCAGCGGCCGCACCATCGTCTGTGGCATGGGGAAGTCGGGCATCATCGGAAAGAAGATCGCAGCCACACTGGCAAGCACCGGCACACCCAGCTTTTTCATGCATCCTGGTGAGGCGTACCACGGCGACCTGGGCATGGTGACTTCTGCGGATGCCTTTCTTGCCATCTCCTTTTCCGGGGAGACCGAGGAGGTGGTCAAGTTGCTGCCTTTCCTGAAGGACAACGGCAATTTCCTGGTGGCGATCACAGGCAATCCGAACTCTACGTTGGCGCGCGCGGCCGACTGTCATTTGAATGTGGGCGTGAAGGCTGAGGCCTGTCCGCTGCACTTGGCGCCAACTGCCTCGACCACGGCGACGTTGGCGATGGGCGATGCATTGGCGGTGACGCTGATGGAAGCGCGTGATTTCAGGCCAGAACATTTCGCCCGCTTTCACCCTGGGGGTTCGCTAGGGCGGCGTCTGCTGAGTCGCGTCGGACATGAAATGACGAGTGCGAACCTGGCCATTATTGGCGAAGACGCACAGATCATGGATGTCATCAGTGCGATTACACGTTCCAGCCTAGGACTGGCCATCGTCAAGGTCGACAGCGAGTGGGCCGTAATCACCGATGGCGACGTGCGGCGTGCGGTCGCGCGCTATGGCAAAGACGTTTTCGATCGTCGCGCATCTGATGTGATGACGCGCAGCCCGGTGCGTGTGGCGGCGGAGACGCGAGTGGAAGATGCTATTGCGCTGATGGAACGCCACCGCATTTCTTCGCTGCTGGTATTCGACAAAGAGACGCTGGTTGGCGTTTTCAAGAAGTAGCTGACTTTGCCCGAAAGCCAAATTGACCTGCGGGGCTATCGATAATTAAGCATTCAATGCAATACGTTTTTAAAATTACCTGGGCCATTCGTGCAGTCTTTTATAAATTGATATTTGGATCTTTCAAATTTCCGGGCTACATTGGGTCCCCAAAGTTTTTAGTGCAGCCGAGTCGAATTTACGTGGGAAAAAAGGTAAGAATTTTTCCTGGGTTTCGGGCTGAATGCCATGGTCAAGGAAAAATATTTATTCATGATGATGTCGCCATTGAGCAGGATTTTCACATCACTAGCATGGGGGAAATTAGCATTGGTAAGGGAACGCTCATCCTGGGATTTTCTTCTGTCACGGATATTGAACATCATCATGAGGAAGTTGACGTTCCAGTACTCAGGCAGCCGATGATATGGAAGAAAACAAGAATAGGGGAAAATTGCTATATTGGTATGGGGGCTCGCATACAAGCCGGGACCATCTTGGGCAATGGCTGTGTCGTTGGTGCCAATGCTGTGGTACGCGGAATTTTTCCTGATTATTCCGTAATTGTTGGTGTTCCCGCTCGAGTTATTAAAATGTACAATCCGGAAAATAAAACTTGGGAGAGGATTCAAAAATAGATTTTGGATGGCCGGCTTTAGCTCGACGGGTTTTGATCGGCATCTTTGGCAGTCACGCTGAAAAATCATTCGTCCGGTGACTGGGCGTGTTTCCGGATCATGTGCTTCACCGATGTCACAGTCGGGGCTTGCGTCTGCCGCGTTGAAATAGCGCAGCGAAACGGAACGCAGGCCATACGCGTGGGCGGCATCCGCCAGCATGCGCTCCACCATCAACTTGACGGCACCATAGGGGTTGATAGGCGCCTTGGGATGGTCTTCGTTGATGCGTTCGGCCGACGGTGGGCCGACACTGCGGCCGTGGATGAAAAGACGACGCGATCGACGCCATGGCGCTGCATCGCTTGTCGCAGGTTGAGTGTGCCGCTGACGTTGTTGAGGTCGTCGTCGTCGGGTGCCTGTATCGATTCGCCGACCAGCGAGCGCTCGCAGAAATCGACGCTCTGGTCGAAATCTTGTCGCGGTCAGGCGTCGTACTTGTATTCCGTGTATCGATAGCCACCGTAGCGATAGCCATGGCTGCCGTAGTGGCGGCGCGTCAAGTCGATGCCATTGAAGATCACGCCATTGACTGTTCTACCCGCTTGCGCAAGGCGCTTGGCGCTCTCGTTAAGTTCGCCGAGCTGGGTCTGATCCGCGCGGGCCACGAGGAGTACTGCGCCCATGTGTGGCGCCACTGCGGCGGTGTCAGTCGCCACGAGCACTGGCGGCGTGTCAATCACCACCAGGTCGTATCGGGCGGAAACCATGTCGAGCAAGCGGACGAAGCTTTCCGACATCAGCATGTCGGCTGGATTAGTCGGCAGCTTGCCCGTAGTCAGCACGTCGAGATTCGGCAGCACCTGCGAACGGATGGCCTGATCTGTCGAGAGTTCGCCAGCCAGCAGTTCCGACAGGCCACCCTCGCGCCGCAGGCCAAACTGCTTGTTCAGATGGCCCTTGCGCATGTCGGCGTCGATCAACAGCACCCGCTTGCCGGCATGGGCCATGATGGCTGCGAAGTTGCCTGAAACGAAGCTCTTGCCAATGCCTGGCGTTGCGCCGGTGATAAGCACGCGGTTGTTACCGGCTTCGAGAGTGGCGAATTGCAGCGCGATCCGCAAACTGCGAAGTGCTTCGATGGGCGGGCTTTCCGGGTGGGTCACGGCAAGCAGCCGAATGCCCCTCGCACCTTCGGCAACACTTTGGTCGAGCACCGTCTGCTCGGCGGTGAAGGGCACGACCGAGTAAACCGTCAAGCCGGTGTGGGCCTCGATCTCCTGCGGATCCCGGATGCCTGCGAGGAAGCGAGCTCGCACCAGGGCCAGTACCACGCCGGCCAGAAGGCCGAGCACCAGCGCGAGCGCCAGAACAAGTGGTTTCTTCGGCTTGACTGGCTCCTTTGGTTTCACTGCCTTGTCGAGCAAGCGCACGTTGCCGGTCTTGCCTTCCTTCACCAGGCGCAATTGCAGTGCGTTGTTCTGCAGCGACTGGTACAGCCCGCTGTTCACCCGCACGTCGCGTTCGAGGCGTAGCGCATCCTGCTGCATCGTGGGCATTCGGCTCACGCGCGCATTGAGGCCGCCAATCTCTTTGTCGATGGCGGCAATCTGCCCATCGATAATCTTCACCCGCGAGTTGGCGTCGGTGAAGCGCGCCGCCACCTCGCGGCGACGCTGCTGGGTTTCGAGGAGCTTGGTTTGCAGTTCGATAGTCTGGGTCAATACACCCTTGGCTTCTTCGTCGAAGGCCACGGTGCCGTTCTTGTTGCGAAATCGCGTGTAGGCGTCTTCTGAAGCCTCGAGCTGGCGCTTGAATTCGGGCAGTTGCTCGTCGAGGAACTGCAGCGTTTTCTGCGCTTCGGCCGCCTTGCGTTCGACGTTCTGCTGCACGTACTGATTGGCGATGGCATTGAGGATGCCGGAGAGGCGATCGCGGTCGCTGTCTTCCAGTGCCACGCTGATCACATTCGACTGCTTGCCCTGTTCACCGATCTGCATGCGCTTTTGCAGATCCTCGATGGTTCGTAACCACGAGGCGCGCAAAACGACAAATTCCGCGCCGGGCTTGCCATCAAGCTTGTTAATGAGCAGGTCGATGGTGCCGCCTTCGAGGACATGGTGGAGTGGCTGGCCGACGACGCCGGTCAGCGGCCGGTCCAAATCCTCGTGCGTGAGTGTGTATTTGCCGCCGCCCTGAGCGGTGACAAGGAAAGGCTCTTCGTCCTCGAATTCGGTCGGCACGTCGAAGCGGGCGACATCAATGCGTTCCTTGCCGTTGACGTAGCCGCCTATGCCGAGGAAGCCCGGATTCGAAAGCTCGTCGGCCCGCCGCGCCAGCCAGGTGCCGAGTATCGGTAGATAGCGAGGCTTGGCGTCGATATAGAAGCGCGTCTGATCCACCGCGGCGCCGAGCACCATCCGTGAGCGGATGACTTGGATTTCGCCGGTGGCGGGCGTTTTGACGTCGAAGAGACTGGAGGCATCGCCGAGGAAGCCCTTGGCATCAGGCGTAGCGTCCTCGACTTGGATCAGCAGGTTGGACTGGTAGATAGGGGCGGACAGCAATGCGTAGGCCCCACCGAGCACCAGCGCCAGCGCCGTGACCCCCGCGACCAGCCACTTGCGGTCGATCAGGATGTCAAGATATTCAGACAGGTAGACCTCGTCATCGTCAACAGTCGAGGGAGCGGCAGGCTGACCGAGGCGCGCAGCATTGGAAGTGGTCACAGCAGGGGTGTTCATTTGAATTGCCGAATGCGTTCGGCCCATGTCTTGACGCCGGCGTCGATGAGTTGAAGTGCGTGCTCGAAGGCTTCCTGGCCCATGCGGTAGGGGTCAGGGATATTCAGCTTGGCGGTTTCGGCAAGGCGAAAGACCCTGCCGCGCGTGAGCGGGTAGTTGTTTTCGATGTGGCGGCGCTGCCCCTCGTCCATGGTGAGGATCAGGTCGGCCTGAACGCACATGGACTGGGTGATCTGGCGCGCGCGGTGGGCGCCCAGGTCGAGGCCCCTCGCGGCCATCAATTCCTGGGCAATGGGGTCCGCAGGATGGCCGATCAACGCACCCGTGCCGGCCGACGACACGGTGATCTGCGGCAGGGCGTCGGCGAGCATGACGTGCGCCATCGGGCTTCGGCAGATGTTGCCGATGCAAACGACGAGAACGGATTTCAACGTGTCCGCCTTTCTATGCAGAAATGGACAACGCATGCGCCTGGTAGGCGCGGGCGAGCGATATTAACTTGCATACAAACACTCATGGGCTGCTGCTGCGATCGAAGTTCAAGATGTTGTCTCCGGCGCGAGGCTTGTTGTCTGGCGGGGCCGCAAAGTTGAAGGCGCCCTGGTCGCGTACGGAGGTCAGTTCATAAAGGGTGTTGCTGCGGCCCAGGCGCGCGCCGCCGTCGCGCGTGAGCGGCGACCACGCAAAGCCCAGCGCAAACTTGCTCGACCGCGGCAGCAGCGCATCGAGCGGAATCGAAAGATAGATGCCCTTGTCGAAACTGCCTTCCCCGAACCGCGCGGATGAGACGTTGGTCTTGGTGGCGTAGGCGCCCAGCACAAAGCCATTGTCGAAGCGGCGGATGACTTCGAGCGTGACGCCGCGGTCGCCTGCAAGGTACTGGCCCGCGCTGATCTTGGCCATGACGCCGTTCCAGCCGGTGTCCCAGTAAAGGCTGGCGTGGCCGGTGGTCACCTTGTAGTCGCGCAGGCCGAAGTCCTGGTTGAAGTCGCGCTGCCGCACGCGATTGATGTCCACGCCAAAGGCCACCGGCGAGCGCGCCGGCCGATACATCCATTCGGCACCCACGCCGGCAAACATGGATTCGAGCAGACCGCCATACATGCTGTAGTAGTGGTTGCTCGACAACTGCCCCACGTGCGTGAGCTGCAGCGACGGAATGGTGAAGCGCCGAGAGGTGACGTACTCGCGCTGGTAGGTGCGCACGCGCGGCAGATCGCTGGGCGCGGTGTAGGTGAACTTGTCGTAGTTGTCGGCCAGCCGCAGGTTGACCGCGCCGCTGAGCCAGGTGCGCGGCGTAAAGCGGTATTCGGCGGTGGCCTGGATGCCGAGCTGGTAGAGAAGAAAGGCGTCGGGGCCGCCGACGATCTGCCCATAGCTCGGCGCAATGCCAAAGGTGAACTTGTCGCGGGGGCGCACCCAAGGGGCATTCGTCTCCGTGGCGGCGGCCTCGGCGACGGTGCTCTGCGCAGTGCCGCTCTTTTCGTCGGGGCGGGCCAGCTCGGGTTCGTAGTCGCGCTTGGACACGGCACGCGCCGCATGCGGCGGCAAGGCCTGGATGCGCGCGGCCACCCATTCGGCGCGGTCGACGGCCTGCGCATGCACCGCGAGCCCGCGCTCGGCGTAGTGAAAGACAAAGCTCTTGATGGTGTCGGGCGCATCGTGGTGGAGCACCGCAATGGCTTTTTCAACGCGCGCGGTGCGGTAGACGGTGTTGCTGTCGGTCACCCACACATGCAGCACGTCGTCCTTGGGCGCAATGCGCTCGACGGTCCATTCGGTCTGTGCCTCGATCTCCGCCGCGGTGGTTGCCCAGCCGGGGGAGCGGGGGGCCGCCTCCGGCCTGAATTCCGGCAGCGGCCGGTCGGCGGGCTTGGGCGATTGCGAGGCCGCCAGGTTGCTTGCCAGCGTGAGGCCAATCATGAACTTGTCGCCGCGCTCGAAGCCGGCGGACAGCGTGACCTTGGGCGACACGCGGTAAGAGAGGCCAATGTTGATGGGTGAGCGCCGTCGCAGCTTGCTGCTCAGCGGTTCGCTCTGGTAGTCGTTGCCGTCGTATTCGAGCTTGAGCGTGAGCGGGTCCCACGGCGTGCGCCATTGCACGCCGCCAAAGAGGGCGGCCGGTCCCCGAAAGAAGCTGCTGATGTTGGCGTTGCCGGTGGTATTTGCGCGGGGTCGGGTGTCGAAACGGCTGCCCAGCAACTTGAAGGGGTTGGTGATGTTGCCGCTGGCGCCCAGGTAGCCCCAGCCGATGCCCAGGCTGAAGTCGAATTCATGCAAGCGCTTGCCGGCCACCAGGTATTCGCTCGAGAATAGGCCCGTGCCGCCGATGTCCCGAAAGCCCAGCGCCAGTTGGGGCAGGTAGGTGGATTCCTCGAGCAACCGGACCTTCAGGTCGATGCTCTTGTCCTTGAACGACTGGTCGACAAAAGTTGGCCCATAAACGCGGTTGGAGATGGATGTGTAGCGAAAGCCCGCTTCCATCCAGTCGAAGGGCTGGAACATGACGTTCAGCCGCGTGTAGGGCCAGATCGACGTGAGCGACGCGCGCGTGTCGCCGGCCACTCCCATGCGGGCCGATGGCGTTTGCAGCAGGCCGGTTTCGCCCCAGTCGTTGCCGCTGATGTCGAGCGGGCGCGGCTGCGAGGCTACGGCCTCGGGGAGCGTGCCGGCGACGGTGGGCGCGGCGAAAACGGGCGCATCGGCGGCCGGGGGAGCGGTGCTGGGCTCCTGCGGCGAGGGGCCTTGCACGGCAAGGAACTTGATCAGCCCCTCCGACAGTGCCGCCAGAGCGGACATGCGGCGCGGCGGGGCCCAGATCCAGGCGCCCGGCGCGGGTTCATCGGCGGGCTCGGCATTCCAGGCCCCAATGCCTGCGCGCGCGGTGCGGCCGTCGGGCTGCGCAATCCAGGCCCAGTCGGCGCCGCTGTCGAGGCCGCAGGCGCTCAGGTAGTCGAGCAGCAAGCGTCCGCCTTCATGCGGAACCCGGCAAAAGCTGCCGTCCGGCTGCACCACGGTCACCGTGCGCAGCGGGGCGGGCGGCACCGCGAGCCGCTGGCCTTCGCTGAGCACGGGGTCTTGCCCCGGATTCGCCTGCAGCCAGCGCGGATCGACGATGCCCAGCGCCACGCGGCCGGTCGCCGGAAGGCTCTGCAGCACAGACAGGAGTTGTTCGCGCGAAGCCCGTTCCTCGGGCGAGGCCGATCGAACGGCCGCTTCCACCCGCACCAGCAGCGACTCTTTCAGGAACTGCTGGGCGAGCAGTTCCTGCGGCACCTGCCATGCGAGGCCGGGGCTGGCCGCATCCTCGGGTTGGCGCAGCAGCCAGTCGCTGAGCCGCTCGCCCGGGCGCACTTCCGCGGCACCCGCAGGCGCGCGGGTCGTTGCTGCGGCGTGGGCGGAGGGAATCATCAACACGATCGCTGCGGCCAGTAGGCTGAGGCGGAAGGGGTTGGTGATGGGGCCGGGCGGGGGCGGGGGTCTCATGAACCAGCTGCGCTTGTCGAGGCAACGTTGGCTGGCACAGAGGGATTCCACCGCTCGAAGCTCAAGCACAGATCACGGGAAAGGCACTGCTCGGAATAGACCGCCTCGAGCTTGTCGCCAACCTGGGCGAGGCCAAAGCGTGCCGGCGGCAACGACGCCGAAGCCGGGCGCGTGCTGCTGCGTTCCTCGACCCAGCGCAGCGAACTTGCCGATCTGCCGGCGAGCATGGTGTCGGTAGGTGGCTTGATCGGCCGCTGCTCGATGTCGTCGCGTATGCCCGAACGGTAGCCTGGCATCAGGTCGCGCTCGCGTTGGAAGCGTGCTGTTGTTGTTGTCGTGCGCTCGGCGGCCGTGGCGGAAGGCCAGGCGGGTGCATTGACAAGGCGCACCGCGCGCCAGTCGGTCGTCAGGCCGGCCGTGGCCACAAGGCGCCCGTGGCGCAGGCGCACGGTTTCACCCGAGGCGCTGTACCAGACCTCTGTGGGACCTTCGGAATGGGGGTCGACGTATCCGAGCACGAGAAACACGGTGCGGCCTTCCAAGGTGGCCCGCAAATAGCTGAATTCCGGACGGAATGTGTGGGAGTCCGACGGCGAGGCGTTGTTGTTGTAGAGGTGCCGGGCCGTGGCAAGCATTGCCGAGGAGCCCGAGGAGCATCCGCCCAAAAAAAAGGATGATGCGAGTACGCAACATCCTAGTTTTCGCACCGCGCTGGAGGTGCGTTGGAATCTCGCTGGGAACCCCCCCTTGCGGAGGGCTCCGGCCATTACCTGGTGCCGGTGGTTCCGGTGGTGCCAGTGCCGGTGCCGCCTGGGCCGCCGGGAATGATGAAGCCACCACCGCCGTTGCCACCGCCGCCGCCAAGGGCTGCTGCCAGCAGGACGCCGCCGCCAGCTGCAAGGCCGGCCTGCTGCGTCGTCAGGCCGCCACCGCCAGCTGCGCGAACGGCATCAGCGGCGCTGGTCGGAGGCACAGGCAGTGTTTGGGCGAGTGCAGGCGCGGAGGCCAGGGCTGCAAGGGCCATGGCTGCGATCAGGTGACTATGTTTCATGTGTTTTTCCCGTTCGGATGAAGCTTGGAAGTGAGCGACAGCGTCGACAACCGATAGTAACCGGCGATTGCGCATTGTTACCCTAGTCAACGGCCCGATGGTACCACTCGAGAGAGGGGAAACGGTACCTAAGACGGGGGAGGCGAGAGAGGTCGCGGACGCCCGCGCACAGGCCGATTTCGCGTTACAGCCGGAAACTCAGTCGGGAATTAGAACTTTTGTATTGTTTTTTGAAAATGTCTAACAATTGCAATGTGGTTGCTGTAAGTCGGCTATTACTATTGAATTGTTTTGTTTCAATAATTGCGCAACGACGCGCCTGATTTGAAGGGGTCCTGATGCTCATTGCGCAGCTGTCCGATCCGCACATTCGCGCCGAGGGCGAGCTGTACCAGGGCGTTGTCGACTCCAACAGAATGTTTGCCGAGGCGCTCGCACACGTGCATGCGCTCGATCGTCGCCCTGATCTGCTCGTGCTCACCGGCGACCTTGTCGACGAAGGCCGCGCCGAAGAATACGAGATGGCGCGCACGCTGCTCGCTGCCTCGCGCATTCCGTTTCTCGTCATACCCGGCAACCATGATCGTCGCGAGAGCTTTCGCGCTGCGTTCAGCGACCACGCCTACCTGCCCAAGGCAGGGCCGCTGCATTGGTGCGTGGACGACCACGCGGTGCGCATCATCGGGCTCGACTCGTGCCCCGCCGGAAAGCACCACGGCCACATCGACGCCGAAGGCCTTGCGTGGCTTGCGCGCGTGCTGGCAAAAGACACCGTCAAGCCCACGCTGCTGATGCTGCATCACCCGCCCTTCACGAGCGGCATTCCCTATATGGATGCTTACCGCTGCATGGAGGCGCAGCAGCTCGAAGACGTGGTGCGAGGCGCGCCGAACGTCGAACTGGTGCTGTGTGGGCATGTGCATCGCACGATGCTGCGCCGCTGGGGCGGAACGGTGGTCTGTTCATGCCCGAGCACCACGACGGAAATCGCGTTGCAGCTGCGCCCCGATGCGCCCCCGCAGTCCCACGTCGGGCCGCGCGGCTGCATGCTGCATCTGTGGGACGAGCGGCAGGGCATGGTCAGCCACGTGAGCCATATCGGAGACTTTGCCGGTCCTTACGCGTTCGCCTGAACGCCCCTCTCTCACAAAGGCGGGCTGCTGCCCGCACCACCATGCACCAGGCGCTCGAACACATCGTCCGAGCCCATCTGGCCGCCCTTGAGCATGATCTCCATGCCGTCGAGCGCGGCGGCGTCGCTGTGCACGCGGCACAGCGACGCGCCGGCGCCCATGTCGGCCACATAGGAAAGCCCCCACGCATCGAGCGCCTGCACGGCGTGGCTCGAGGTGTCGCCTCCGGCGATGCCGACGCGTTGCAGCGGCGCCATCGCCAGCACCTTTGCCAGCAGGTCGCCGCCGGCGCGGGAGAGGGCCTGGGCATCGACGTTGTTGCCCTCGGTGGGTGTCTGCTCGGCGGGCCGGGTGCAGGCCAGCACGTTGCGGCCGCGGGCGAGTCCTTGCGCGATGTCGCGGGCATGTCGCTCCAGCGTGGCCGCGTCGCGTTGCGCGAGCCGTGGCGCATCGAGCCACACGGTGTCGAACGAGCGTGCCGCCGCCACCTGGCGCGCCGTGACGGGCGACAGGCTTCCGGCAAGCACCAGCACGGGGCCGCGCGCGGGAGCGACGTGGCGCTGGTCGACTGGCGCATCGCTTCGCGTGCCGAGTGCGCCGGCCAATGCATCGACCACGCTGCTCGGGCCCACGGCCAGCAGCGTGGCGCGCCGGGCCTGCGACCACAGCACATGGCCGATGGCCGCCAGCTGCGGTGCGTCGGCCACGTCGAACAGCACGGCCTCGGCAGTGTTGGCGTCAGCGTCAGGGGAGGGCCGGCGCAGTGCACGCTGCAGCGCCGCGCCGAGCGGATCCGGGCCCTGCGAGGCGGCCGTGAAAGGGATGGAGCGCACGTCGGCCAGGCCCTGCTTTGCCAGGTGCAATCTCAGGTCCGCCTCATGCATCGGCGTGACCGGATGTCGGCTCATCGTCGGATGGCGGTCGATGCGAAACACCTCGCCGCCCGCGCCGGCCGCCGCGAACAGGTTGCCGAACAGGCAGTGCCGGCCGATGTTGGGCTGGCCGCCGATGATCGCGGTCCAGGGCTGTTCGACGGCGCCGCGCAGTGCACGCACGGCCGCGCCGATGGAGCCGATGTGCGGCGCGCTGTCGAAGGTCGAGCAGGTCTTGTAGTGCAGCACGCGTGCGCCGAGCGAGCGGAACAGCGCGGCGACCGGGGCCAGCTCGGCCTGCATGGCCTCGGGCGCCATGGCGCGCGCGGCGCCTGCAATGCCCAGCACGTCGAGCGGCCCGGCCTGCGCGAGCTGCGCGGTGTCGGGCGTCTTCAGGAACAGCAGGGCACGCAGGCCCGCGCGCGCCGCGGTGCCGAGGGTGTCGGTGGCGCCGGTGAAGTCGTCGCCGTAGTAGACGATGGCCGGAGCCGGAGCGGCCGGCATCACGGCTTGCCGAAGAAGGCCAGCGCGCGCGCCAGTTCGGGCGCGCTGCGGGCGGCTTCTTCCAGCGCGGTGCCGGCGCGCGCAGCCGACCAGGCCTGGCGGATGCTGGTGACGCCGGCCGCCGCGCCATCGGGATGCGCGAGGATGCCGCCGCCGGCCATGAAGAGCAGGTCGTCGCTGCCGATGGCGGCCCAGGTGGCCGGCACCGTGCCGGCCCACTGGCCCGACGAGAAGGCCGGCATCACGCGGTCGTCGGCAGCATCGGTCAGCGGCGTGAAGCAGTCGCGCGCCGATTCGATGACTTCGCTGTCGGGCTGCGAGAACTTGCCCTGCAGGCCATGCACGTGCATGTGGTCGACCCCGGCCAGCCGCCAGAGCGTCTGATAGGCCTGGAACGAAATGCCCAGCAGCGGATGGCGCGACAGCGCGCCGTAGCCGTTGCGGTGGCCGTGCAGCGCCAGGCCGGTGTGGCGGCGCAGGGTCTGCATGCCCGAATGGCCGCACCAGTTGAGGCTGGCCATGACGCACGATCCGCCTTCGCGCTCGACCAGGTCGGCGTGCCGCTTCATCGCATCGGTTTCGTCGGTGATGTTGAAGGCCACCATCACGTGCTTGCCGGTGCGCTCCTGGTGGGCGCGCACCACGGCCATCACCGCGGGCACGCGCTCGGCGAGCGGCGCATGCGCGGGATCGGCGCAGACCTCGTCGTCCTTGATGAAGTCGACGCCCGCGGCGCAGAGCCGTGCGACCAGCGCGGCGGTTTCGCTGGCGGACAGGCCCACGTTTGGCTTGATGATGGTGCCGACCAGCGCGCCGCTCGCCACGCCCGTAGTGCGCCGCGTGCCCGCGATGCCGGCGCGCGGCATCTCGAACTGCGTGCGGTACGCGGCCGGCAGTTTCAGCGATTCGAGCCGCAGGCCCGTGACTTCGCCCAGGTCGTAGAGGTTGCCCGACACCGTGGCCGCGAGCGTCGGCAGGTTGGCGCCGATGTTCGCTGCCGGAAACGAGATGTCGACCAGCGCACGGCGCCACGGGCCGCGCGTGCCCTTGCGTTCGAGCAGGGCGTTGGGCAGGCTCGGCGTCTCGGCCGGTGCAAGCTCGGTGATCGCGTCGACCGTGGCGCGCGCGCGTTCGCGCAGTGCGTCGGTCTCGCCCTCGACGCGCGTGAAGGTGCCGCACGATTGTTCGCCGGCCATCACCTCGGCCACGGCGGCCGGGTCCAGCGGCGTCTCGATCAAGTAGCGCGCGCGGATGCGTTCAGTCACGGTCACAGCTTGCTCAGGTCTGGAAAAGGCCGCACCGGCTCGTTGCCGTCCCAGCCTTCGGAGGCGCTGCGGATCAGGTCGAACATCTTGCCCTTGGGCCCCGCCACTTCAGACAGCTCGATCACCGTGCCCGGGTGATATTCGGTGTCGAAGTAGATGAAGCGGCCGCGCTCGCCCACTTCGCCGCTCATCACGGGCTTGAAGCCCTGCGCGGTGAGGCGCGCCAGGTCGGCGTCGTAGTCGGCGGTCCAGTAGGCGACGTGCTGCAGCCCGGTGCGGCCGGCCTGCAGGAAGTCGCGGTACATCGAGGGCACGTCGTTGCGCGTCTGGATCAGCTCGACCTGCACGTAGCCCGAGTTGGCCAGCGCCACCGAGTTGTGGGGTTCGTGCGCCTGGCCGTTGTAGCGGTAGTTCTTGATGGGCACCTTGGGGTTGTAGAACCAGGGGCCCACGCCCAGCGTGGTGCTCCAGTAGTCCATGGCGGCCTCGATGTCGTGCACGACATAGCCCAGCTGGCGAATCTCGCCGAGGAATCGACTCATTGCGGTTGGCTCCGTTGATGTGAGTGTGTTGTTGTGATCAGAACTTGAGAAAACCGGTCGAGAACCACGGGAACGCGGCCACGATCACCAGGCCGACCAGCATGGCGCCGATGTAGCCCCAGATGTGCTTGATGCCTTCGTCGGGGTTGACCTTGCTGACAGCGCAGGCGCCGTAGTAGCCGACGCCGAAGGGCGGCGCGAACAGGCCGATGCCCATCGCGAAGATCACCACCATGGCGTAGTGCACCTCGTGCACGCCCGCCGCCTTGGCAATGGGAAACAGCAGCGGCCCGAACAGCACGATGGCCGGAATGCCCTCGAGCACGCTGCCCAGCACGATGAAGGCCACGATCGACACGGCCAGGAAGCCATAGGCGCCGCCTGGCAGCGCGCCCATGACGCGTGCCAGGTCCTGCGAGAAGCCCGACTGCGTGAGGCCCCAGGCCATGGCCGTGGCACAGCCGACGATGAAGATGATTGCGCCCGAGAGCGAGGCCGTGTCGACGAGCATCGGCTTGAGCCGCTTCCAGTCGAACTGCCGGTACACCACCAGACCGACGATGGCGGAGTAGACGATGCCGATGGTCGACACCTCGGTGGCCGTGGCCACGCCCTCGACCACGGCGGCGCGGATCACGAAGGGCAGCAGCACCGCGGGCAGCGCGACCAGCAGCAGCTTGCCGATCTCGCGCTTGCTGTGGCGCTGCACGCCGCTCAGGTCTTCGCGCCGGTAGCGCCACCACACCACCACGCACAGCGCGGCGCCCAGCACCACGGCCGGCAGCAGCCCGCCCGTGAACAGCGCGGCGATGGAGATGCCCGTGACCGAGCCGATGGTGATCAGCACGATGGACGGCGGAATGGTTTCGGTCTGCGCGCCCGTGGCCGACAGCAGCGCCACCAGGTCGCCGGGCTTGGCGCCGCGCTTGACCATCTCGGGGAACAGCACCGGCGCAATGGCTGCCATGTCGGCGATCTTCGAGCCCGAGATGCCCGACACCAGGTACATCGCGCCGATCAGTACGTAAGAGAGGCCGCCGCGCACATGGCCCAGCAGGCTGGCAAGGAACTGGATCATGGCGCGCGCCATGCCCGTCATCTCGATCAGCGCGCCCAGGAAGATGAAGAGCGGCACCGCGAGCAGGATCAGGTGCGACATGCCTTCGTCGAGCCGGCCCACCATCACCAGCAGCGGCGTGCGCGTGGTGAGCGCCAGGTAGCCGAAGGTGGCCAGCGCGAACGAGAACGCGATGGGCACGCCCGAGAGCACGGTGGCCGCCACCACCACCACGAAGAAGATCACGAGGTTGAACTTGCCCAGCGTCGCGAACAGCGGCGCCGCAAGCCAGAAGGCCGCCACCAGCGCGGCCATGCCGAGCACCGCGACGGCGATCTGCCGCCCGGTGCACACGCGCAAGAGGCGCAGCAGCGCCATCGCCAGCATGATGCCGATGCCGGCCGGAATGGCCGCGGCGCGCCAGGCGTTGCTGATCTCGAGGGCGGGCGTGACGATGAACGACTCTTCGTGCGCATAGTCGATCGACGGCCAGATGATCAGCACCAGGAAGGCGATGGAGGCCGCGATGGCAAAGGCGTCGAGCATGGCGCGGGTCGAGGGCTGCACCTTCTGCAGCAGCGCCGTCATGCGCATGTGCTCGCCGCGCCGCAGCGCCACCACCGCGCCCAGCATCGACAGCCACAGGAACAGGATGGACGCGAGCTCGTCCGACCACACCAGCGGCGCATGGAACACATAGCGCGACACCACGCCCGCGAACAGCACGCAGATCTCGGCCAGCACCAGCAATGCGGCCACGGCCTCGACCAGGCCGCCCAGCACGCGGTCGGCGCGCCCGGCCATGCCGCTCAGCGCGTTGGCGGACGGCCCGGCGCCCACGAACGGGACCGCCTCGAAAGTGGATTCATGCACCATGGACGGTCAGGCCAGCTTGCCGACGGCGCCTTCGAGCAGCGCCCACGCCTCGGGGCCGAAGCGGCCTTTCCACTCGCCATAGAAACCCGACTCGCGCAGCTTGGCGCGAAAGCTCTCGGCCACCGGGCGGTTGATGGTGAGGCCCTTGGCCTGCAGGTCGCCGACCACCGATTCGTTGAGCTTCTTGATGTCTTCGCGCTGCTGCATGCCGGCGTCGTTGATGGCGCGCGCCACGGTGGTCTTGAGGTCATCCGGCAGCGCCTCCCAGGCGCGGCCGTTGGCAATGAACCAGTAGCCGTCCCAGATGTGGTTGGTGAGCGAGCAGAACTTCTGCACCTCGAACAGCTTGGCGACCTGGATGATCGGCAGCGGGTTCTCCTGCGCATCGACGATCTTGGTTTGCAGGGCCGAATACACCTCGCTGAACTGCAGGCTCGCGGGCGCGGCGCCCAGGCCCTTGAACATCGAGATCGACAGCGGGCTCACGGGCACGCGGATCTTCAGGCCGTCCATGTCCTTCGCGTTCGTGACCGCGGCCTTGCTGCTGGTGGTCTGGCGAAAGCCGTTGTCCCACATCTTCTCGAAGGCGTAGAGGCGCGACTTGGCGATGGCGCCGCGCACGTGCGCACCGAGCTTGCCGTCCATGGCGCCCCACACCTGGCTGTAGTCGTTGAAAGCGAAACCCACCGCGTTGATGGCGGCCACCGGCACCAGCGTGGCAATCACCAGCGCCGAGGGCGTGAAGAACTCGATGCCGCCGGAGCGCACCTGCGCCAGCATGTCGGTGTCGCCGCCGAGCTGGTTGTTGGGGAAGATCTTGATCTCGACCCGGCCCTTGGTTTCCTTGGCAATGCGGTCGGCCGCCTCCTGCGCACGGATGTTCAGCGGATGGCTGAGCGGCAGGTTGTTGCCGTACTTGTACGAGAACTCGGCCGCGCGGGCGATGCGCGGCAGGGCCGAGACGATGCCGGCGGCGGGGAGGGCGGAAAGCGTGCGCAGGGCACTGCGGCGGGTCAGCGAGGTCATGTCTTTGTCTCCAGGATCTTCGTAGTTCGGTTGATGCAATCTGATGCACCCTTGAATTCGAGCCACAGCGAAGATAAAAGCATGCATCATCCGGGTCAAACTTGGTTTTGATGGTTTTTGATGTATGCGGGATAACCCTTCACCTCCTTCCGATGCGCGGCGCGCGCGCGTGGTCGACATCGCCCGCGCGGCGCAGGTGTCCACCGCCACCGTCGACCGCGTGCTCAACCGCCGCCCCGGCGTGCGCGATGCCACGGTGCAGCGCGTGCTCAAGGCCGCGGGCGAGCTCGACTACCTGCCGGGCCCCGAGCTCTATGCCGCGCTCACGCCGCCGCCCCTCCGGCTGGTGTTCCTGCTGCCGGCCGGCACCAACCGCTTCATCCGCATGTTGGGCGACATGGTGGGCTATTCGCAGGAGCACTGGGCGCCGTTCAACGTGCAGTGCCGCACGGTGTTCATCGAGAGCTTCAATCCGCACGAGCTGGCGGACGCGCTGCGGCGCCATGGCCAGCGCTGCGACGGCATCGCGATGATGGCGCTGGAGCACCCCGCGGTGCGCGAGGCCGTGGCGGCGCTGGCTGCGCGCGGGCTGCCGGTGGTCACGCTGATCTCGGACCTGTCGAACTCGGAGCGCGCCGCCTTCGTGGGGCTGGACAACCGCGCGGCCGGCCGCACCGCGGGCTACCTCATCGGCCGCTTCATCGGCGCGCGCGCCGCGAAGGTGGCGCTCATCGCGGGCAGCCTGAGCTACAAGGCGCACGAGGAGCGCGAGGCCGGCTTCCTGCACGTGATCGACGAGATGTTCCCGCGGCTCGAGGTGGTGGGCCTGCGCGAAGGCCAGGACGATGCGGGCAAGAACTACCGGCAGACGCGCGCGCTGCTGGAGCAATACCCCGACATGGGCGGCATCTACAACATCGGCGGCGCGTCCGACGGCGTGGCGCGGGCGCTGAAGGAGGCGGGGCGCGAGCAGAAGGTGGTGTTCATCGGGCACGGACTCACGCCCGACACGCGCACGCTGCTGATCGACGGCAGCATGGACGCGGTGATCACGCAGAGCCCGCACACCACGCTGATGAGCTGCGTGCGCATCTTTGCCAACCTGCGCGACGGGCGCGAGGCGCTCAGCGGCGTGGAAACCACCCGCAGCCAGGTGATCTTCCGCGAGAACCTGCCGTAGCCTTTTCTCGCGCCGGGGCCTTCAATCAGTAGGCCGCGCGCGGCGCGGGCTCGGCGGCAGGCGGCGCGCCGCTGAAGTCGGCGGCGAGCTTGCGGGCCGCGCCCGCATACAGCAGCACGTCGACGCCGACCGCGACAAAGGTGCAGCCCAGTTCCAGGTAGTGCCGGGCCAGCTTCGGGTCCGAGGTCAGCGTGCCCGCGGCCTTGCCGGAGGCCACGATGGTGCGCATGGCGGCCTCGATCGCGGCCTGCACCTCCGGGTGGCCGGGCCGGCCCCGGTGGCCCATCGACGCGGCCAGGTCGGCCGGGCCGATGAAGACGCCGTCGATGCCGTCCACCGCGCAGATCTGCGCCAGGTTGGAGAGCGCCGCCACGGTTTCCGCCTGCACCAGCAGGCAGACCTCCGCATCGGCGATGTCGAGGTAGTCGGTGCGTGCGCTCCACTGCGAGGCGCGGCCCACCGCGCTGCCGACGCCGCGGATGCCCAGCGGTGGATAGCGCGTGGCCGACACCAGCGCGCGCGCCTGTTCGGCCGTGTCGACCATGGGCACCAGCAGGTTCTTCGCTCCGATGTCGAGCAGCTGCTTGATGAGCGCCGTGTCGCCCTGCACCGCGCGCACCACCGGCTGGGCGCGGTGGGGCGCCACGGCCTGCAATGCGGCCAGCGTCGAGCGCAGGTCGTTGGGCGCGTGCTCGCCGTCGATCAGCAGCCAGTCGAAGCCGGCGGTGGCGCTCACCTCGGCCATGTAGGGGTCGGCCATCGAGAGCCAGAGGCCGATCTGCGGCTGTTTGGCGGCCAAGGCTGTCTTGAAGGCGTTGAGGGCGGGCATGTCTTTTCCGTTGGATGTGTGGGGTGTGCGCGTGGCGTCAGTCCAGCTGGCCCTGGCAGACGTATTTGGTATGCAGGTAGTCGTCCAGGCCGTGGACCGAGCCTTCGCGGCCGTAGCCTGAATCCTTCACGCCGCCGAAGGGCGCGGCCTCCGCGGCCAGGGCGCCTTCGTTGATGCCGACGATGCCGGCTTCGAGTGCGTCCGCCACGCGCCAGATGCGGCGCACGTCGCGCGAGTAGAAGTACGCGGCCAGGCCGAAGGGCGTGTCGTTGGCCTGGGCCACCACGTCGGCCTCATCCGCGAAGCGCGTCAGCGGAACGACGGGGCCGAAGGTCTCCTCGCAGGCGCAGGCCATGGTGGCGTCGGCGTTCACGAGCACGGTGGGCGCGAAGTAGTTCGGCCCCAGCGCGGGCAGCCGCGCGCCGCCGGTGAGCACGCGCGCGCCACGCGAAACGGCGTCCTGCACATGGCGTTCGATCTTCTCGATGGCGCGCGCATTGATCATCGGGCCGATCTGTGAAGCGGGGTCGCTGGCCGGGCCGACGCGCAGCGCCGAAACACGGGCCGCGAGCAGTTCGGCAAATTCATCATGCGCGGCCTTGTGCACGAACACGCGGTTCGGGCAGACGCAGGTCTGTCCGCCGTTGCGGAACTTGGCCGCCATCAGGCCGTCGACCGCGGCGTGCAGGTCGGCATCCTCGAACACGATGAAGGGCGCATTGCCGCCGAGCTCGAGCGACAGCTTCTTGAGCGTGTCGGCCGAGCGGCGCGCCAGGTGCTTGCCGACCGGCGTCGACCCGGTGAAGGTGATCTTGCGCACGCGGGCATCGTCCAGCCACACATCGACCACTTCGGGCGTGCGCTCGCGCGAGGCCGTCACGATGTTGAGCACGCCCGCGGGCACGCCGGCCTGCGCGGCCAGCGCCACCAGCGCGAGCGAGGTGAGCGGCGTGTCCTCGGCCGGCTTGCAGACCACGGTGCAGCCCGCCGCAAGCGCCGGCGCGATCTTGCGCGCGATCATCGCGGCCGGAAAATTCCACGGCGTGATGGCGGCCACCACGCCCACCGGCTCCTTGATGGCGAACATGCGCCGGCCCGGAACGGGCGCGGGGATCACGTCGCCATTGGCGCGCGTGGCTTCTTCGGCAAACCACTCGATATAGCTGGCCGCGTAGGCGACCTCGCCGATGCCTTCGGCCAGCGGCTTGCCCTGTTCGCGTGAGATCAGGCGGCCGAGGTCGTCCTGATGCGCGAGCACCAGGTCGTTCCAGCGCTTGAGGATCTGTGCGCGCTGCTTGGCCGGCGTGCGGCGCCAGGCGGGGAGCGCCGCATACGCGGCATCGGCGGCGGCACGGGCTGCGTCCGCGCCGGAATCGGGCACCTGTGCGATGAGCGCGCCGGTGGCGGGGTCGGTCACGTCCAGCGTGCGGCCGTCGGTGCTGCACCATTCGCCGGCGATGAAGTTGGCCGTGCGCTGCAGGTCGGGGCGGGTGAGGGTCAGGGGCATTTTTGTTCGTTGTGCTGCAAGGCCAAGGGGAAAGGTCAGCTGACGATGCCAAGGTGCCACGGCACGAACTCATGATCGCCGAGGCCGAGCGCTTCGCTGCGCGTGCGCTCGCCGGAGGCATGGCGCAGGATCTGTTCGAAGATCTGCTGCCCGAGTTCCGGCACCGAGAGTTCGCCGTCGAGCACCACGCCGCAGTTGATGTCCATGTCCTCCTCGAGGCGCTTGAACATCGGCGTGTTGCTGGCCAGCTTGATGGTCGGCGCCGGCTTGCTGCCGAACATCGAGCCGCGCCCGGTGGTGAAGCAGATCAGCTGCGCACCGCTGGCGATCTGCCCGGTGACCGCCACCGGGTCGTAGCCCGGCGAATCCATGAAGACGAAGCCGGCCTGGTCGATGGGCTCCGCGTATTCGTACACGGCCTGCAGCGGCGTGGTGCCGCCCTTCATGGCCGAGCCGAGCGATTTCTCGAAGATGTTGGCCAGCCCGCCGGCCTGGTTGCCGTGCCCCACCACGCCGTTGAACTGCGCGTTCTGGCCCGCGGCATAGCGCTGCCACCAGGCCAGCCGGTCGAGCAGCTTCTGGCCGACCTCGGGCGTCGCGGCGCGCCGCGTGAGCATGAACTCGACGCCATGGATCTCGGGCGTTTCGGAAAGGATGGCGGTGCCGCCATGGCGCACCAGCACATCCATGGCCGCGCCCAGCGCCGGGTTGGCCGTGATGCCCGAGAAGCCGTCGGACCCGCCGCACTCCAGGCCGATCTTCAGGTGGTTGGCGCCCACGCGGGTGCGCTCGGCGGCATTGGCTTCGGGCAGCATTTCTTCCACGGCGCGGATGCCGGCCTCGATCGTCTGGCGCGTGCCGCCCACGTCCTGCATCACCATCGTGCGCATGAGGCGGCCCTGCTGCAGGCCCTGCGAGTCGACCAGCGCGTCGACCTGGTTGCGCTCGCAGCCCAGGCCCACGATCAGCACGCCGGCCAGGTTGGGATGGCGGGCATAGCCGGCCAGGGTGCGGCGCAGCACGTCGAAATGCTCGCTCGGCGACGACATGCCGCAGCCGCTGGTCTGCGCGAAGGCGGCCACGCCGTCCACGTTGGGAAAGGCCGCCAGGCGCTCGGGCGTGAAGTGCGCCGCAATGCGCTTGATGACGGTGGCCGAGCAGTTGACCGACGACAGGATGCCGATGAAATTGCGCGTGCCCACGCGGCCGTCGGCCCGCACGAAGCCCATGAACGTGGCGCGCTCGGCCTCGGGCACATAGGCCACCGGACGCACGTCCTGGCAGAAGGCCGGGTCGCGGTAGGAGTCCACCAGCGTGAGGTTGTGGCTGTGCACGTAGTCGCCCGCCTCGAGGTCGCGCGAGGCCACGCCGATGACGGTGTCGTACTTCTTCACCTGCTCGCCGGCCGCGATGGCGCGCGACGCGATCTTGTGCCCCGCGGGAATCTGCGCGCGTGCGCGCACGCCGAACTCGGCAATCGTCTCGCCCAGGGCGATCGGCGTCTTGGCAACCAGCACGTTGTCGTGCGGGTGCAGGCGAAGCAGGGGGCTGTCGGCCATCAACCTTTCTCCATCAGTTCCTTGAGGTTGAGCTTGCGGATCAGCTCGGTCTCCTGCCGGTAGACGGCTTCGACGTACTTGCGGTAGTCGGGGCCGTCCTGGTACATGACCGGGGCGTCGATGCTGTCGGCCACCTTCCTGAATTCTTCGCTGTTGACGGCCACGCGGAACGCATCGCGCAGCTTCTTTTCCACCGCCGGCGGCAGCCCGCGCGGCGCGCCGATGCCGTTGGGCGCTTCCACCACCACGTCGTAGCCCAGCTCCTTGAGCGTGGGCGTGTCCTTGAAGCGCGGCGTGCGCGCCTCGCCCCAGGTGGCGAGCAGGCGCAGCTTGCCGCTTTCGACGTGCGGCGCCCACGAACTGCTGTCGGCCAGCATGTCGACCTGTTCGCCCAGCACGTCCTGCAGCGCGGCGGAACCGCCCTTGTAGGCAATGGCATTGAACTTGACGCCGGCCGCCTGCGCGAACTGCTCCATGCCCACGTGGGTGGCGCCGCCCACGCCGGCATGCGCGTAGCTGATCGTGCCCGGCTTGGCCTTGGCCTGCGCCACCATGTCCCGCAGCGACTTGAAGGGCGAACTGGCGGGCACCGCGATGCCGAAGGTCTGGCCCGAGGTGCGGGCCAGGTAGCTCAGGTCCTTGAGCGGATCGATCTGCACGGTGCCGATCTGCGCGAAGCGCGTCACCGAGATGGGGATCTGCCCGATCGTGTAGCCGTCGGGGCGGGCCGAGGCCAGCGCCTTGGTGCCGATCATGCCGGAGGCGCCGGCCCGGTTCTCCAGCGCTATGGGCTGGCCGAGCTCGCGCGCGGCGATCTGGCAGATGGCGCGCATCGAGCGGTCCGCGGTACCGCCGGCGGGCCAGGGACAGATGAAGGTGATGGGGCGTTCCGGATAGTCGGCCGCGAAGGCGCGGCCGGTGGCGGTGGCGAGCGCGGCGGCGCCGAGGCCGCCCAGCACCAGTTGGCGCCGCTGCAGGGTGCGTTGCAGGGTCATGTGTGTGTCTCCGACGATTGTTGTTCGAGAAAGCTGGGCGCATTCTTCAGTAGACAATCATTGCAATCCAATGAAATAGCGGACTCTCTTCATAGCCTGGAGGTTATGAAGCGGAAACAGCCGCAAGCACCACGATGAGCCAGATCGACCGCGTCCTGCGTTCCAACCTCAAGTTGCGCCACCTGCAGATGCTGGTGGCGCTCGACCAGTTCCGCCACCTGGGCCGCGCGGCCGAGTTCCTGTCGGTCACGCAGCCGGCGGTGTCCAAGTCGCTGGCGGAAATCGAGCGGATGTTCGGCCTGGCGTTGTTCGAGCGCTCCACGCGCGGGACCGAGCCCACGCCCTACGGCGACAGCGTGGTGCGCTTCGCGCGCTCGGTGCTGGCCGACTACGACCGCACGCGCGACGAGATCGCGGCCGTGGCCAGCGGCGCCGCGGGCCGCACCAGCGTGGGCGCCATGGTGGTGGCCATGCCGGTGCTGATGGCGCGCGCCGTCGAGATGCTCAAGGCGCACTCGTCGCAGACCACGGTGCTGGTGGAGGAGGGCGACCTCACGCGCCTGCTGCCCAAGCTGCGCCTGGGCGAGCTGGACCTGTTCGTGGGGCGGCTGGAGCCCGGCTATGCGGCGCCCGACCTCGAAACCGAGGCGCTGCATGCCGAGCCCATGCAGGCGGTGGTGCGGCCGGGGCATCCGCTGGCCGCGAAGCGCCGGCTGGGCTGGGCCGACCTGGCGAAGGAGCGCTGCGTGATGCCGCCGCCCTGGGCCTCGCTGCGCGTGAAGCTCGACCAGATGTTCTTTCGCGACGGCGTGCATCCGCCGGCCGACATCATCGAGTCGGCCTCCTTCCTGGCGCAGATCAGCTTCCTGCAGCAGCGCGATGCGGTGGCCTTCATGGCGCGCTCGGTGGCGCGGCATTTCCAGCAGCAGGGCATGCTGAAGGTGCTGGCGCTCAAGGTGCCGATCGAGCTGCCGCCGGTGGGCCTCATCACCATGCGCGGGCGCAGGCGCACGCCCAGCACGCAGCAATTGATCGAATGCCTGCGGCGCGCAGCCGGGGTGAAGCCCGGGCGATAGAGGCCGGCGCGGCATCCCCAATTCATGGGTATGCACTCTGCAGTGCCTTCGGACACCATTCGGGGATGTATTTGCACACTCTGGTCGGCGGTCTGCCGCATGCGGAACGCGCGGCATTGGTCCAGGCCAGCGAGCTTCGCTCCTACGGGTGCGATGAAACCGTTCTTGCAACGGGCGAGTGGACGGACAGGCTCTATTGCGTGGCGAGCGGGCTGCTGCGCGTGGTGGTCCAGGGGCGCAGCAGCAGCGGCGACGTCACCACCGACCTCATCCGCCAGGACGAATTCTTTCTCGGCCCCTCTCTCAGCGAGAGCCGCTACCGGGCAAGGCAGACGCTGGTTGCAGCGCAGCCTTCGTCGGTGTATCTGGTGCCGGTTTCGGCCATGCGCGGGCTGTGCGAGCAGCACCCGCAGGTGGCCGTGAAGCTGCTTGGCGCTGCCATCAAGCGCATGAGCGCGATGCGCGGGCAGTTGCGCCGGGATGCGGTGCCGGCCCTCTGTTCCTGACGAGTGCCCTAGCCAAGCTTGCGAAAGATGAAGCCGCTGGCCGGCGCGATCCACCCGGCCTCGCCGGTGGCGCAGGTGCCGTGCGCGGCGGGCGTTGCGGCGCAGCCGGTGAACAGCGTGCCTTCCTCGGCCAGCAGGAACTGGCGTGCAGGCGCGCCATGATCGGCTGGCCGGACGTGCAGCGTTGCACCCCCCAGGCGAAGGGTGTCCCCGGGCTCCGGCCACAGCACGGCGGCATCCGGCCATGCCGATCGAAGCCCTTCAAGCGGCGCGGCCGATGCCCGCGTACCTGCCGCGGTCGAGAGCAGCCACTTCACCTGCCCGGGTGCCGCGGCCCGAAGCGCCTCGCCTTGCACCGAGCCGTGCGGCACGGGATCGATCAACGCCCAGTGGCCGTTTTCGCCGCCGACGAAATAGCTGTGATGCGACTCCGCTGCGCCAGCCACGCGCACGACGCGCGCCGACAGCTGCGTGACGAGGCCGGGCTCGAGCGCGTAGCGTGCGTGGCCCTGGCCGTCGGGGTCGAGGCGGCCGATTTCCTCATAGGCGGCTTCTTCGATGTTCACTGGCCGGCGGCCCGAAGGCCCGTCGGCCAGGCGCGGCATGTTCAGCACGATCCGTGTCAGGCTTCGCGCATGGGCGATGCAGTCGGCGGCGCTGCCGAAGCTTGCCAGCTGCTCGAGCGTGCGCCGCGTCACGTTCATCAGCTTGAGGCCGCGGCGCGGATGCGCCGCCTCCGCCGGCTTCAGCCACATGTGCGCCACGGTCTCGCGGCCGTCGGGCTTCACGGCCTGCCCAGGCGGCATCTGCGCAATGAAGAAGCGGGTGTCGAAGCGGCGCGGCATGCCGGGCGGCGTGAGCCAGTGGCTGAAATAGGCCAGCCGGTCCATCGCCAGGCGCCAGCCTTGCGCGTCGCACATCGCAAGCAGCGCATCGGTGCCCTGCTCGGCGGCATGCCGCATGGATTCGAGCCGGCTCGGCAGCAGCCGGTCGAGCTCGACCAGGCGGTCTTCGGCATCGCTTGCGAACAGCACGCCCGCTTCCTCGAAGCATTCGCGCACCGCGGCGGCGTAGTAGTCGAGGCCGCCATCGGGCACGCCCAGGCGCGCGCTGGCCGCCGCATCGTCCAGGCCCTTGCACATCAGGTGCAGGCGGCGGTCGTGCGCATCGACCACGCCGCCCGGAAACACGCTGGCACCGCTGTTCTGGTCGTCGGCCTTCTCGGCGCGGCGCAGCAGCAGCACTTCCATGCCGTGGGCGCCGTCGCGCAAGAGGATCAGGGAGGCTGCAACGCGGATGGGTCGCGGCATGGACGGCGGTGGACCCGGCGGGGTTGTCGTCGAAGGCTTGGCGTTCATGGGCGCCGATTGTCGGGCCAACGACGGCCTCGGGCACCGCGCTAGATCGCGCGCTGGTTCACCCGCTTCGAGAGCTGCTCGGCGCTTTCCTTGCGCTCGCTGTAGCGGTCGACAAGGTAGGCGGCCGCGTCGCGCGTGAGCAGGGTGAACTTCACCAGTTCCTCCATCACGTCGACCACCCGCTCGTAGTAGGCGGAGGGCTTCATCCGCCCGGCTTCGTCGAACTCCAGGAAGGCCTTGGCGACGGACGACTGGTTGGGGATGGTCAGCATGCGCATCCAGCGCCCGAGCACGCGCAGCTGGTTCACCGCATTGAACGACTGCGATCCGCCCGACACCTGCATGACGGCCAGCGTCTTGCCCTGCGTGGGCCTTACCGCGCCCACGCTCAGCGGAATCCAGTCGATCTGCGCCTTCATGATGCCGGTCATGGCGCCGTGGCGTTCGGGCGAGCACCACACCATGCCTTCGGCCCATTGCGCGAGCTCGCGCAGTTCCTGCACCTTGGGATGGTCGTCGGGCGCGCTGTCGGGCAGCGGCAGGCCGGCGGGATCGAAGATGCGCGTTTCGCCGCCCATGGCCTGCAGCAGCCGCGCGGCCTCTTCGGTCAGCAGGCGGCTGTAGGAGCGCTCGCGCAGCGAGCCGTACAGCAGCAGGAAGCGCGGTGCGTGGCGCGCCGGCGCCGTGTTGGAGAAGCGCTCGGGCGAGGGCCGGTCGAACAGCTCGGCGTCGATGTTCGGAAGCTCAGGCAGCGCGATCGACACGGCGGCCCTCCGCATCGATGACCATCTCGCCGTCTTCCTTGGTGAACGGGCCTTTTTGCGGCAAGGGCAGGATGTCGAGCACTTCCTCGGAAGGGCGGCACAGGCGCGTGCCGATCGGCGTGACGACGATGGGGCGGTTGATGAGGATCGGATGCGCGAGCATGAAGTCGAGCAGCTGATCGTCGGACCATTTGGCATCGTCGAGCCCGAGTTCGTCGTAGGGCGTGCCCTTGCGGCGCAGCAGCGCGCGCGGCGCCATGGCCATGGCGGCGAGCAGTTCGCGCAGCGTTTCCTTGGCGGGCGGGGTCTTCAGGTATTCGATGACCCGGGGCTCTTCGCCGCTGTTGCGGATCATCGCCAGCGTGTTGCGCGAGGTGCCGCACGCGGGGTTGTGAAAGATCGTGATGGAGGAAGGATTTGTCGATTGCATTCCTGCGATTATGCAACTATTATTGAACGATGGAAGAACAGGACATCGTCAGATCCCTTGCCGCGCTGGCCCAGCCGGTGCGCCTTCAGGTTTTCCGCGCCCTGGTGGTTGCGGGCCCGGCGGGGCTCACGCCCGGCGCGCTGGTCGAGGCGCTCGACGTGCAGGCCACCAGCCTGTCGTTCCATCTGAAGGAGCTGACCCATTCGGGGCTGGTGACGCAGGAGCGCAGCGGCCGTAACCTGATCTACCGCGCGGCGTTCGAGCAGATGAACGCGCTGATCGGGTACCTCACTGAGAACTGCTGCCAGGGCGAGGCTTGCCTGCCCCAGGCGGCCCAGGCTTGTCCATGCTGAAGGAGAAACCATGAAACGATTCCATGTGCATCTGAACGTCCAGGATCTGCCGGCGAGCATCGCCTTCTATTCCAGGCTTTTCGCCTCGGAGCCGGCGCGGGTGGAGAGCGACTACGCCAAGTGGATGCTCACCGATCCGCCGGTGAATTTTGCGGTGTCGACGCGCGCCAATTCGCTGGGCATCGACCATCTCGGACTGCAGGCCGAGAACGAGGAGGAACTCGCGGAACTCAAGGCCCGCGTCGCGGACGCCCAGATCGAAACCTTCGACGAAGGCGCCACCACCTGCTGCTACGCACGCAGCGAAAAGCACTGGATCACCGATCCGCAGGGCATTGCCTGGGAGCACTTCCACACGCTGGGCAATGTGCCGGTGTATGGCGAGAAGAGGGCGGTTGCGAGCCGGAAGACTGCGTGCTGCGCACCTGGGACGCGCGAGGCGAACTGCCATGGCTGAAAGAATCTACAACGTGCTCTTCGTGTGCACGGGCAACTCCGCGCGATCGATCATGGCCGAAGGCCTGCTCAACCACATGGGCGAAGGCCGGTTCAAGGCGTATTCGGCGGGCAGCCATCCGACGGGCAGGGTCAGCCCGCAGGCGCTGCGCACGCTCCAGAGGCTGCGGCTTCCCGCAGAGGGCTACCGCAGCAAGAACTGGGACGAGTTCGCCGGGCCCGGCGCCCCCGCCATGGACTTCGTGCTGACGGTTTGCGACAAGGCTGCGGGCGAGGTGTGCCCGGTATGGCCGGGCCAGCCGATGACGGCCCATTGGGGTGTGGCCGATCCCGCGGCTTTCGAGGGCTCGGAAGAAGCGACCGAGCGCCAGTTCATGGACACGGCGCTGACCTTGAAGCGCCGCATCGAGCTGATGCTGGCGCTGCCGCTCGCGCGGCTCGATGCCATGGCCATCCAGCGCGAGATGCGCGACATCGGCAGGGTCCAGAAGGCTGCGCCATGACGGTCAACGTGTTGATCCTGTGCACGCACAACTCGGCCCGCAGCGTGCTCGCCGAAGGCATGCTCAACCACCTAGCGCGAAAGGCGGGCAGGGACGTGCGGGCCTACAGCGCCGGCAGCGCGCCGAGCGGGCGCCTGAACCCTTTCGCGCTCGAGGCGCTCGCCAATGCGGGGGTCGACGTGTCGGCCTGCCGCAGCAAGAGCTGGGACGAGTTCGTGGGCGAAGACAAGCCGGCCATGCGCATCGTCATCACCGTGTGCGACAGTGCCGCGCAGGAAGCCTGCCCGTACTGGCCCGGCAGCCCGGTGAAGGTGCACTGGGGCTACCCCGATCCGTCGAATGCGCCCGGCGGCGACGAAGGCAAGCGGGTGGCCTTCGAACTGACGCGCCAGGCGCTCGCCTATCGCCTCGTGCAGCTGCTGGCCCTGCCGATCGAGACGATGGCGGACTCCGAACTCCAGGCGGCGCTGGCCGCGATTTCCGAAAGCTGACTTTTCCATGAGCTCCCATACCGCCACCGCCGCCGCTGCATCGTCCGCACCGCCACCCGCCATCGGCTTCTTCGAGCGCTACCTCACGATCTGGGTTGCGCTGTGCATCGTGGTGGGCATTGCGCTGGGCCAGTGGCTGCCGGGCGTGTTCCGCGGCATTGCCGCGCTCGAGGTGGCCAAGGTCAACGTGCCGGTCGGCGTGCTGATCTGGGTGATGATCATCCCGATGCTGCTGAAGATCGACTTCGCGGCGCTCGGGCAGGTGAAGGCGCACTGGCGCGGCATCGGCGTCACGCTCTTCATCAACTGGGCCGTGAAGCCGTTCTCGATGGCGCTGCTGGGCTGGATCTTCATCCGCCACGTGTTCGCGCCGCTGCTTGCGCCGACGCAGCTCGACAGCTACATCGCGGGCCTGATCCTGCTGGCGGCGGCGCCCTGCACGGCGATGGTGTTCGTGTGGAGCCAGCTGTGCAAGGGCGACCCGTACTTCACGCTGTCGCAGGTGGCGCTCAACGACGCGATCATGGTGGTGGCCTTCGCGCCCGTGGTCGCTCTGCTGCTCGGGCTGTCGTCGATCACGGTGCCCTGGGACACGCTGCTGACTTCGGTGGGCCTGTACATCGTGGTGCCGGTGATCATCGCGCAACTGCTGCGCAAGCACCTGCTCAAGAAGGGCACGGCGCACTTCCAGGCGGCGGCGGCGCGGCTCGGGCCATGGTCGATCTCGGCGCTGCTGCTGACGCTGGTGCTGCTGTTCGCCTTCCAGGGCGAGGCCATCATCCGGCAGCCGCTGGTGATCGCACTGCTCGCGGTGCCCATCCTGATCCAGGTGTTCCTGAACTCGGGGCTGGCCTATGTGCTCAATCGCAAGCTGGGCGTGGCGCACTGCGTGGCCGGCCCGTCGGCGCTGATCGGCGCCAGCAATTTCTTCGAGCTCGCGGTGGCCACGGCCATCAGCCTGTTCGGCTTCCAGTCGGGCGCCGCGCTGGCCACGGTGGTGGGCGTGCTGATCGAGGTGCCGGTGATGCTGCTGGTGGTCGCGGTGGTCAACCGGTCGCAGGGCTGGTACGAAAGAGGCGCGAAGGCGGGCTGACCGGCGCCGAGGCCGCCACGGCATGACGCCCGCATCCCGCCGGGCGCTGACGGTGTCGGCGCTCGGAACGGCGCAGACGCTCTCCTGGGCCTCGTCGTACTACCTGCCCGCCATGCTGGCCGCGCCCATCGCGCGCGACCTCGGCGCGCCGTCGTTCATCGTGTTTGCCGCGTTCTCCTTGGCGCTGGTGGTGTCGGCCGCGCTGGGGCCCTTTGCCGGCAAGGCGATCGACCGGTTCGGCGGACGGCCCGTGCTGATGGGCAGCAACCTCGTCTTTGCCGCGGGCCTGCTGGCACTGTCGCAGGCCGCGAGCGTTCCGTGGCTGATGGCCGCGTGGGGCCTGATCGGCGTCGCGATGGGCAGCGGGCTGTACGAGGCGGCTTTTGCCACGGTGGTGCGCATTCACGGCGCCGACTCGCGCGGCGCCATCACGGGCATCACCCTGTTCGCGGGATTTGCCAGCACGGTGGGCTGGCCGTTGACGGCGTTTCTCGAAGCGCACTGCGGCTGGCGCGGCGCATGCATGGCCTGGGCGGGCCTGCACCTGGTGCTGGGGCTGCCGCTGAATGCCATCGTTCCGAGGGTGCGGGAGGCCGCGGCGCAGCGGCTTCCCGAGGCCGGGCAAGCCGCCGCGCCGGCGCCTGGCAGGGCCCGGCCGCGAAGGACGGAAATTTTGCTGGCCTATGTCTTTGCCGTCGGGTGGTTCGTCAGCACGGCCATGGCGGCGCATCTGCCGAGCCTGCTGCACGCGAGCGGGGTGTCGGCGATGGCCGCGGTTTCCATTGCCGCGCTGGTGGGGCCGGCGCAGGTGGCGGGCCGCCTGCTGGAGTTCGGTTTTCTCAGGCGTGCGCCGGCGCTGCTGTCGGCGCGGATCGCCGCTCTGGCGCATCCGCTGGGGGTGGCCGCGCTGTTGATGTTCGGTGCGCCGGCGGCCATGGTCTTTGCCGTGCTGCATGGCGCCGGGAACGGCATTCTCACGATCGCGGTCGGGACGCTGCCCTTGCTGCTGTTCGGCCCCCAGGGCTACGGCGGGCGGCAGGGCCTGCTGATGGTGCCCGCGCGGCTGCTGCAGGCCGGTGCGCCGTTCCTGTTCGGCTTGCTCGTGCAGGGCTGGGGCGAGCGCGCGCTGTGGGCTTCGGCGTTCCTCGGGCTCACGGCGGCCGGCGCGCTGATGTGCATCTCGGTGCCGGGCGCGCCTCGAAGCGACCGCCGCTGAAGGCTTTTCAACGGTTTGCGGCTTCTCGCGGGGAGCGTGTTCTCCGACAGGGGCCTGGCGGCTTTGGAGCCATGATCCGGGCAGCCCCGCTTGTGTTCAACGCAGCGCCCATGAAGATCGCGACCTTCAACGTCAATGGCATCAACAGCCGGCTTGCGCTTGTGCTGGCGTGGCTGGCCGAGTCCCGCCCGGACGTGGCCTGCCTGCAGGAGCTGAAATCCCCGGACCAGAACTTTCCCGCCGCGGCCATTCGCGAGGCGGGCTACGGCGTGCTGTTCCACGGCCAGCGCGCATGGAACGGCGTGGCCATTCTGGCGCGTGGAAGGGAGCCGATCGAAACCGGCCGCGGGCTCGACGGAAACTCCGAAGACAGCCAGAGCCGCTATCTCGAAGCCGTGGTGGGCGGCGTGATCGTCGGCTGCCTGTACCTGCCCAACGGCAATCCGCAGCCCGGCCCCAAGTTCGACTACAAGCTCGAATGGTTCGAGCGGCTGAACGCCCATGCGCGCCTTCTCTACGGCTGCGGCATGCCGGCGGTGCTGGCCGGCGACTTCAACGTGGTGCCCACCGATGCGGACATCTACAACCCCGCGTCATGGCAGGACGACGCACTGCTGCAGCCGGAAAGCCGCGCGGCCTTCGCCCGCCTGCTGAAGCAAGGATGGACCGACGCGATCCGTGCGCGCCATCCCGACGAAGCGATCTACACCTATTGGGACTACTGGCGCAACCGCTGGCCGCGCAATGCGGGCCTGCGCATCGACCACCTGCTGCTCAACCGCGAACTCGCACCCTTGCTGACCGATGCGAACGTGGACCGCGAAGTGCGCGGCCGGCCCGGGGCGAGCGACCACGCGCCGGTCTGGGTCGAGCTCGACCTGCCCGCATGCTGATCAAGGAGGCCGCCATGGATGAAGGAGTTACATTTACGTACTTATCGAGCTGCCTGAACGACCCGGCCCCTTTCCCGCGAGATCCACTCCAGTGACCATTGGAACAACGGCAGATGCTTGCTTTCCCGGCTTCGATGACGGGTTCGTCATGGCTTTCCAGCCGATCGTGGATTTCGAGCGGCGCGAAGTCTTCGCGCACGAAGCCCTGGTGCGCGGCACGTCGGGCGAGGGCGCCTTCGAGGTTCTGTCGCGCGTGAACCCGCGCCAGCGTTTCGCGTTTCACGAGGCATGCCGCGTGAAAGCCATCGAGACCGCCTCCGCGCTGGGCATGGAGACGCGGCTGAGCCTCAACATCCTGCCCAACGACGTGGCCGAGCGGCAGGCCGAGTGCTTTCATACCGCCATGGTGGCCGCGCAGCGCTGCAATTTTCCGGTGAACCACCTGATGTTCGAGATCACCGAAGGCGAACGCGTGGCGGACCTGCCTGCGCTGGCGGCGGTGTTCCGCACCTACAAGGACTACGGCTTCACCTCCGCCATCGACGACTTCGGCGCCGCCTATGCGGGCTTCGAGCTTCTGGCCGGATTCCAGCCCGACGTGGTGAAGATCGACATGGGCCTGGTGCGCAACATCCACAACGACCCGGTTCGGCTCAGCATCGTGAAGGGCTTCGTGGGCACCTGCGACGAGCTCGGCATCCGGGTGGTGGCGGAAGGCGTCGAGGCTTCGCAGGAGGTCCACGCCCTCCGGTCGCTGGGCGTGGGCCTGTTCCAGGGCTACCTGTTCGCCAGGCCCGGCATCGCCATGCTGCCGGCCGTGGCGTGGGACGCCGCCTGAGGCGCCGCCTCACACGTTGCTGGTTGCACGGACCTCCTCGATGGTGGTCTGCCCCGACAGGACCTTGTCGATGCCGTCCTGGCGCAGGGTGCGCATGCCTTCGCGCATGGCGGCTTCCTGCAGTTCCTCGGCGCGGGCGCCGCCCTGGACCAGGCGGCGCAGCGTCCTGGAGATCACCATCAGTTCGTGGATGCCGACGCGGCCGCTGAAGCCGGTGTTGTCGCAGTGCGGGCATCCGCTGCTCGTGAAGGCCTGCAGCTGGCCGTCGCGGCCGTGGTGGCTGTGCCAGGTCTTGCGCACGGTCTCGCGTTCGTCGGGCGCCTCCTGCCCCGCGAACGAGTGCATGTAGTCGGCCAACAGTTCCTCGATCTCCTCGGGGCGCAGGGGGCGGCTCTGCAGGCAATGGCTGCAGAGGCGGCGCACCAGCCGCTGCGCCAGCACCGCCAGCAGCGAGTCCGCGAAGTTGAAGGGGTCCATTCCCATGTCCAGCAGCCGCGTCACGGTTTCGGGCGCGCTGTTGGTGTGCAGCGTGGAAAGCACCAGATGACCCGTGAGCGACGCCTCGATGGCCGTCTTGGCCGTTTCCTCGTCGCGGATTTCGCCGACCATGATCACGTCCGGATCGGCGCGCACGAAGGCCCGCAGCGCCTTGGCAAAGGTCCAGTCGATGCGCGGATTCACCTGCACCTGGCGCAGGCCGGGCTGGGTGATTTCGATCGGGTCTTCGGCGGTCCAGATCTTTCGCTCCGGCGTGTTGATGTGCATCAGGGCCGAATGCAGCGTGGTGGTCTTGCCCGAACCCGTGGGCCCGACGCACAGCACCATGCCGTAGGGGCGCTCCACGGCCTTGGTGAGCTCCGAGAGATTGCGCGGCGAAAACCCGAGCTTGTCCAGCGCAATGGGCTTGGCCGAGGCCAGGATGCGCATCACCACGTCTTCCAGCCCGTTGGCGGTGGGAATGGTTGCCACGCGCAGCTCGATGCGGTGCTGCGGCGAGTACTTGGCGAAATTGATCTTCCCGTCCTGGGGCTTGCGCTTTTCGCTGATGTCCAGGTCGCACATGATCTTCACGCGCGCGACGACCGCGTTGCGGTAGCTGGCCGGCAGCTCCAGGTGGGTGTGCAGCCGCCCGTCGCGGCGAAACCGGATGCGGGTCTTTTCCTTGCCCGGATAGCTTTCGATGTGGATGTCCGAGACGCCTTCGCGGTGCGCGTCCACGATCATGCTGTTGATCATGCGCACCAGCGAGTTGTCCGATTGCTCGATGCCTTCTTCCTCGACGGCCGGCGCGGGACGTTCCTTCTCGAGCGTGACCAGCAGCTCGCTGGTGCCGGCGTTGCCCATGTCGAAGTCCAGCGGCCGCGAGGGATCGTGGACGATGGTCGGATCGACCGACTCGGTGCCGATCTTGCCGTAGGCCTTGTAGAGCACGGTGTCCAGGACCAGGCATTCGCCGATCACCGGCACCACCTTCATCTGGGTGATGAACTCCACCTCGTCGATGGCCGCGTGGCGGCTGGCCGGATCGTCGAGCGCGACGATGAGGCGCCCCTGGTGGATCATGAGCGGCATCACCTGCAGGCGCCGGGCGACCCCGTGGCTGATGGTGCGCAGGGCGTCCACGGCGGCCGGGAACTCATGCAGGTTCACGAGCGGGTAGCCCATCTTGCGCACCAGCGCGGCCTGCAGCTGGGCCCGGGTCACCACGCCCATGCGAACCAGCGTCTCGCCCAGCGGCACGCTGCGGTCGAGCTGCTGCTGGGCCAGGCCGGCGCGCAGCTGCTCTTCGGTGAGCATGCCCAGGGCCATCAGGGCCTGGCCGATGCGCAGGATCGGCATGCGGCTTTGAACCTCCAGCGCGTGCAGCAGCTGCTCGGGCGTGACGACTTCGGTGGGGGACATGAAATGGGTTCTCCTGTGAGAGGGATTCTGAGGCCGCCGGGGCGGGCTTGTCAGCAGGGATGCGCCCGCTGCGGTGGACGAAGGCCATGCGCAACCGCAACCAAAGTTCTCAATCGGAGAATCCGAAGGTGTTGCGCCCCGCAGCCTTTGCACGATAGAGCGCAGCGTCGGCGCGCGCCAGCAGATCGGCGGCGGTGACGGAGGCGTCGGCCGCCTGGTGGAAGGCAATGCCGATGCTGGTCGTGACGTTCAGGCTCCGGCCGTCCACCTCGAAGGGGGCGGTGCCGACCTGCTGGACGATCTTTCGCGCGACGGCCACGGCGGCTTCCCGCGTGTGCACGTTCTCCAGCACCACCACGAACTCGTCGCCCGCGAGGCGCGCCACGGTGTCGGTGGTTCGCACGCTGGCCAGCAGGCGCCGCGCATATTCCACCAGGACGCCATCGCCGGTCGCATGGCCGAGCGTGTCGTTGATGGTCTTGAAATGGTCGACATCGAGAAACAGCACCGCCAGTGCATTGCCCGAACGCTGCGCGCGGGCGATGGCTCCGGGCAGAAACTCGTTGAAGGCGAGCCGGTTCGACAGGCCGGTGAGCGTGTCGAACCGTGCCAGGTCGCTCAGCTGGCGCTCCACCGCCTTCAATGCGCTGATGTCCAGGCTCAGCGAGAAGATGCCGCGCGTGGCGCCGTCGGGGCCGATGTCGGGCACGTAGCTGACGCGGGTGGCGCGGTCTACGCCCTGGGTCCGGGTCTGCGCCTCGAACTCCACGCGCTCGCCCGCCAGCGCGCGCGCGATCATGGCCTTGCGCGAAAGATACAGCTCGGGGCCCGCGACGTCGCTCACGTGGTGGCCCAGGATGCCGGCGGGTTCCACCCCGAGCCATTCGCGGTAGGTGGCATTGGCAAAGGTGATCTTCTCGTCGCGGTCGATGTAGGTGATGAGTGCCGGCAGGTTGTCGGTGATGGTGCGCAGGCGCCTTTCGCTTTCGGCTTGCCGCAGCTCCGCCCGCTTCAGCGCCGTGATGTTGAAGGTCATGAGATAGAAACCGAGGAGCTTGTCGCCCTGCGGGTCCATGTCGGCGACCAGGTTGACCTGGAAATAGCCATCCCTTCCATGGAGCGGGGCCTGGACCGGAAAGCGCACCGACTTGCCCTCGCGCACCAGCGGAAGATAGGGCCGGATCTGCCGGTGCACCGCCTTGCCGAGCGCCGAGCGCAGGGTGACGCCGTCGAGCGGGCCGTCGCCCAGGCCCGCCATCTGCCGCGCGCGGCTGTTGGCGAAGAGGCACTTCTCGCTGCTGTCGAAATAGCCCACCAGCGCCGGGATGCTGTCGGTCACGTCGCGCAGCCGCTTCTCCTGCTCGGTCAGGGCCTTGCGTATGTTCACTTCGTCGGTGATGTCGAAGGTCATGGCGAACACGCCCTGCACCACGCCGTCCGCGTCCCGGTCGGGAATGTAGTGGGCCTTGAAGGTCCGGTTTCCGATGCCCAGCGCCGCATCGCCGGATTTCTCGACGACCACCGTCTCGCCGGCCAGCGCGCGTTCGTAGGCCGATGCCACGATCGCGAAATCCGCCGGGCCGCGAACCTCCGGCATCGATCGGCCCACCATGGCCCGCTCCTTGTGCAAGGCTTTCACCTGGGCATTGACGAAGGTGTACCTGAGCGAGGAATCGACGTGCGACACCAGGGCGGGGATGTTGTCGGCAATGACGCGAACCTGCGCTTCGCTGTGGGCAAGGCTGAATTCGATCCGCTTGCGCTCGGTCACGTCGGAGGTCATGGCGTAGTAGCCGCGAACCTGTCCGGCCTGGTCGCGGTCGGGGATGAGTTCGGTCTGGAAGTAGCGGTCTTCCTCGCCGTGCCTGGCCTGGCCCCGGCTTTCGAAGCTGACGGCCTCGCCGGCCAGCACGCGCCGAACGGCGGCATCCCCCGTCTCGTCTTCGCCGACGTTCTGCGCCGCGCGGCCGATCAGCTGGGCCGCGCCGCGGTCGAGCTTTCTGCACAGTGGTGCGTTCACGAAGGTGTAGCGTCCCTGCGCATCCACGTGCGACACCATCGCGGGAAGGTTGTCTGTGATGTCGCGCAGGAACTTCTCGCTCGATTTGCGCTGCCGCATCAGCGTGTCGAAGGTGCGCGCGATGTCGCCGATCTCGTCGCGCGGATACGTGCGCGGCACGGCCGTTTCCAGGGCCGGGTTGTCCACGTCGAGCATGTGCCGGTGCAGATGCGTGAGCGGCCTGAGCTGCCCGCGCACGAGGCCCAGTGCCATGGCGCCGGCGAACATCGCGAGCACCACCGTCCCGATCCAGGCCGAACGCTCGATGGCGTCGACCCGCGCGAACGCCTCCGCGCTCGGGTACATGGACCCCAGCACCCAGTTCGTCTGCTGGATGCGCTTGAAGGCATACAGGCCGTGCACGCCCGCATGGTTGAAGCCTTCGGTCGCACCTTCGTAGCCTTCGATCGGACGCTCGATCTCGGGATTGCCGACCCCCTTCAGGCCCGTCTGGTTGATGATGCGCTCGGTGCGCGGATGGTCGATCACCACGCCTTCCGTGCTGGTGATGAACAGATAGCCCGTTTCGCCGAACTTCATGTCGGTGAGTTCGCCCAGGATGTTCCGGTCCTTCAGGTTGAGGGCGCCCGAGATCACGTATCGCACATTGCCGGCAGGGTCCAGCACCGGTTCGGTCATGGCAATCTGTGCCAGGCCGCTGAGCCGGTTGAGGTAGGGTTCGGAGACCACGCCGGCCTGCGAGGCGATCGTCTGCAGGAAGTACGGGCGGTCCTTGATGTTCACCCTGCCGAGCTGCTGCGCTCCGCTCAGGCTCGCGATCAGGTCGCCGTCGGCCGTGAAGAACGCGACGTTGCTGAAGGCTTTGCGAAGCGACGGGTGCCTTTCGAGGAAGGCCTGCAACGCCGGCGCGTCGGGGAATTCGTTCGATGCCACGCTGTCGGCGAAGGTCTCCAGCAGGGTGCGGCGGCTGACGAACTTCTGGCCTACCGTGTTTGCAATGGCCGACAGGCGCGCGAACGCTTCGCTTTCAATGGAGGCCTTCATGCTGGTCTTGACCAGATGCAGGGCAACCGTGGCAATGGCGAAGGTCGCCGCCAGGACCACCGCGGCAACGCCGAGGCTGAGACGTGAGTTCAAGCTGATGCGGATGTTCCCGAGACCTGATGAGTTCATTGGAGAGGAAAAAAAGCATCGCGATGCAGTCCGCGCGGCGCATGTAGTGTGTCAGAAGCGGGGATTGCCCCACTTCGCGCAATCCCCCATAGGTGGGTGGGGCGCCAACGGTGGCTATTGGCCGGACGGATAGGTCTCGGGAACCTCTGCGTCCATCGACGCTGCATCGCGTTCCAGCGGCTCGACCGCGCGGCTGCGGTCGAAGTGCAGCAGTGCGTCGAACTGCACCGGCAGCCGCGCGAAGAAATAGTGGCTCTGCCGCTCGGTCTCGGGCCGGTAGATGACGCCGATGGCGCGTTCGAGCCGCGGCGCCCGCAGCGCGAAGAAAGGGCTTCCCTCGCCGCGCAGGGGCAGCATGAAACGCTCGAATCCGGTCTCGTGCATGAGGCCCTCGTAGCTGTCCGGGCGCGACGCAGCCACCTGCTTGCGTTCGGCGGCCGCGCCCCAGTCGGAGGCTGCCATCACGGTGCCGGCATGCGTGGTGAAGCCCACCAGCACCGCATCGCGGCCCTGGCGTTCGCGCACCAGCTGGCCGACGTTGAGTTCTCCGCGCTGCTCGCCCATCTCGGTGGCGCGCGCGTCGCCCAGATGCGAGTTGTGTGCCCACACCACGATCTTCGGGCGTTCGCTCGCGCGCCAGAGATGGCGCTCGATCTCGCCCAGCGTCTCCACCATGTGCCGGTCGCGCAGGTTCCACGAGGACACGTCGCTCAGGTACATCGAGCGGTAGTAGGCCTCGGCGTTCTTGATCAGGCGCGCGTTCTGCTCGGCATTGAAGGCCTCTTCCTCGTTGGCTGCGATGCCGCTGCGCCATGCGTCGCCGGCGGCGCGGCGCATCTGGACCAGCATGTCGACCACCTCGCGCTGGCAGGAGGGCGTGTTGCCGAGGCCGGCCATCAGGCCGTAGACCTGCCCGCCATCGCCGAAGCGGTCGAAGCACCCGTAGCGCTCGCGGGCGCTTCGCGCCGCCTCGGGGTCGGTGCGGTCGAAGTAGGCGAGCACGGCTTCGATGGAGGCATGCAGGCTGTAGAGGTCCAGCCCGTAGAAGCCGGTCTTTCCCTGCGCCGGGCCTGCATCGTTGAAGGCGCGCTGCCATTCGACGAAGCTCGCGACAATTTCGTTGCGCCACATCCAGGTCGGAAAGCGCCGGAAGCCCGCGAGCGCCTCGCGCGCATCGGCGTCGTCGCCGGCGCCCTTGACGTAGCGGTTCACGCGATAGGCATCGGGCCAGTCGCCTTCGATGGCCACCGCGTTGAAGCCTTTCTCGGCCAGCAGGCGCCGCGTGATGTCCGCGCGCGCCGCATAGAACTCGTGCGTGCCGTGCGAAGCCTCGCCGAGCAGCACGTAGTGCGCATCGCCGATCAGCTCGAGCAGCGCGTCGTGGTCGCCGGAAGAGCCGTCCATCGGATGTGCCGCGGCGCGCAGCGCGTCTGCTTCCTTCGATATGGGGGAGGGCGTCATCGTCCACGGTCCTCAGGCTGGATGCGCGCCATGATGGTTCGCGTCTTCGATCAGGCTGCACACTTCCTCGTCGCTGGTCTGCGAGAAGTCCAGGTACCAGCGGCCCACACCCAGGAAAGGCTCCGGGGTTTCGGCGCAGACCACGTCGTCCGCCTCGCCCCGCAGCAGCGCGCAGGCTTCGGGCGACGCCACGGGGGCGGCAACGACCACGCGTGCGGGCGCCTGCCGGCGCACCGCGCGAACGGCCACGCGCATGGTCGAGCCGGTGGCGAGGCCGTCGTCCACCAGGATGGCGGTGCGGCCATGCAGATCGGGCGCGGGCCGGTTGCCGCGGTATGCGCGTTCGCGCCGTTCGAGCTCGTGTTGCTCGTTGCGCACCACTTCATCGACCTCCCTCGCGCCGATGCCGAGCTCGCGCACGAGGTCCTGGTCCAGCACCTGTTCGCCGCCGCCCGCGATGGCACCCATGGCGAATTCCTCGTGGCCCGGCACGCCCAGCTTGCGCACCACCAGCACGTCGAGCGGGGCGTGCAGCGCCTTGGCCACCTCGTACGCAACCGGCATCCCGCCGCGTGGCAGGGCCAGCACGATCACCTCCGGCCTGTGGGCATAGGCGGCCAGCCTTCGGGCGAGCACGCGGCCCGCCTGCTGCCGGTTCCTGAAAGACGCGAATGCCATTTTTCGGATGTCCTTGCAGGCACCTTATTTTTGCCGGCGCAAGGGTGTTGTAGGGCGATGCCCACATTGGCGTAGGCGTGCACTGCCACCGGGGGTCTTCCCCTTCCGGGTGGATGGCGAGCCTGCCTATGCGCCGGCCTGCAACCCACCCCGGCCGCGGCGCTCCGCCTCCCGCCACGCATTCACGATCAATTCCCGCGCCTTCGGATGCTCGGGATCGGTGACCACCCATTCGGGGTACGCATGCGGCAGGCTGGCCGCGGTCACGCGGATCGCGTCGAACTCGATGGGGGACAGCGGCGCGGCCGCGCTGGCGCGGTGGGTCAGCGTCTTGCGCAGGCCCGCTTTCCATGCATCCGGTAGGTGATCGACGGCGGGCAGGAGCGCCAGCGCGATGTGCGCGGCGCGCGGGCTCAGGGCTGCAGCGTCGGCGCGCAGGCGCGCAAGGCACTCGGTGCCGCTCATCTTTCTTCACCTCCGGAGCACCACATGCTGCGCACCTCGCTCAGGCGGCCTGGATCTCGATGCGCCGCGGCTGGGCATGTTCGGCCTTGGGAATGCGCAGCTTCAGCACACCCTGCGAAAGCTCGGCCGAGATGGCGTTGGTGTCGAGCTCCTTGCTGAGCGTGAAGACGCGGCGGAAGCGGGCCAGGCCGACTTCCGTGTGGCTCGATTCCAGCCCCTCGGGCACCGAGAGACCGGACTCGGCGTCGATGGTCAGCGTGTCGGAGGCCACCTGCAGGCTGAGCTTGTCGCGCGAGACGCCCGGCAGGTCGGCAAAGAGCGTGATGCCGCCGCTGTCCTCGACCACGTCGACCGGCGGCGTGAGCGCCGCGTCGCTGTAGCGCGAGCTGTCGTCCTTGGGCGCGAGCTCCTTCGATCCGGCCGCGCGAGGCGAAGTGGTGGTGTGGCTGTCCATGATCGTCTCTCCTTTCTTCATGGTCGATATCACTGGACGGCAATGCGCCGGGGCAGCGACGACGCGCGGCGCTGCACGGTGATGTGCAGCACGCCGTCGCGGTACCTGGCGGCCACGGCGTCGGGGTCGGCATCGTCGGGCAGGGTGAGGACCCGGCGGAACGCGCCCTCGAAGCGCTCGTTGATGTGCACGGCCGCCTGCGCATCGGCCTCGGGCAGGGTCTTGCCGCGCTGGCCGGCAATGGTGAGCAGGCCGCGCTCCAGGTGGACCTCCAGGCTGGAGGGGTCGACACCGGGTGCGAACGCGTAGATCTCCACGGTCTGCGGCGTGCCGCCGATGTTCAGGGCCGGGAAGCCGTTGCGGCCGAAGCCGCGGATGGTCGGAGACAGATCGAAGGCCTGCTGCATCTCGCGCTGCAGGCGATCCATCTCTGCGAACACGTCGCGCGGAAACAGGGATCGGTACATGGCGAAAACCTCCATTCAAGAACAGGTTGAACGGCGCGCCGGAGGCGTGTGTCTCCAGCGCTCCCGATCAGCGAAATAGGCGCTCGCGGCGGGTTTTCAAGAGGTGCGCGCAGGGGCCCGGAAACCGATCGTTCGAGCGCTATGAGGACGGAAGGCGCGATTGAAAGAATCACGTTGCCGCGCCTCTTGAACCCGCGCCCGGCGAACCTAGATCGATCCTCGTCGAAATCGTCAGTCGTCATTCCAAACCTGAAGGAGATTTGCCATGCCGATGGACCTGCTCAAGCAGATTGCCGCATCCCGCCTGCCCGTGTCTTTCCGCACGCCCAAGGAGATCGACGAGGTCAGGATTCTTCGCCGGGCGGGGCTCGTGATTGCATTGATTCCGGCGCCAGCCGACCCCCTGACGCTGGCGGGCAGCGAACCCGCGGCGCAGGTGCTGGCCCTGACCGAAAAAGGGCGCGAGGAGCTCGCGCGCATCCGCTATCCGGGCGACCTGCCGCCACCGAAGCCTCGCCATCCGGGCCTGAAGGGCTGGCTGGGCGCCAAGCGCTTCGGACATGGATTGCAGCAAGTCTTACCCTCGCGAGGCCACGATTCCCGCACCGCTGGAGGCGTGTAGGCTGCATCCTTCCTGAACTTGCGCGGAAATCCACGCCGCCGTCTGCGTGGTTCCGCGCTGAATCCGATTCGCCTATGCGAGCGAAGAAATTCTTCAGGAGACAGACATGGACTTCGAAGGCATCTACTGCTTTGACACGGCGGCCGTCCGCTTCGCGATCTACCCGGACGGACCCGATGGTGCCCGGATCATCGGCCAGATTTCAGAGGAAACCCTGCACGACGTGTTCGGCACCCGAAACCTGGGCGACCGCCTGCTGGAGACCTGCAGGGCGCACTTCGATGTCATTGGCGCTGCAGCGCTCAAGCGGTACCGGGCCAATCCGACCCAGCCCATCATCCTGACCGTGGACGACTTTTCGCGGCGCATCTCCCCGCGGTCCGCGCGCTCGCAAACCGCCTCGCGGGCCACGCCGCTCGCGGCCTGAAAAGACCGCGCGCCGCGCGCGGCCATTTTTCGTCCCTGATCGCGTTATGGGGAACTCTCCGACACGCCAAGGCGGTTTAAGCCTTACCCGCTGCGCCGGGATTCTTTGCAAATTGTGCGGTCAGGCTTGCAGATGCCGAAAGCGTGTTCCGTTGGACACCCGGTCGCTGGCCTTCATGCAAGCAAGGAACACCGGTGCCAGTGATCCAGCCGCTGTCAGAGCCCGAGGCGCAAGACGCCTACCTGTTCCGCGAAGGAACGCATTCCCGCCTGTACGACCTCATGGGTTGCCATCTTCTGAAGGAGGGCGGCGCGCGGTTCGCGGTGTGGGCGCCCAACGCGGAGTCGGTGACGGTGGTCGGCGACTGGAACCATTGGTCCGGCGACGCCGATCCGCTCGCGCCGTCGGCGGACGGCACGGGCATCTGGCAGGGCCATGCGCCCCACGCGGCGCCGGGCCAGGCCTACAAGTACCGCATCCGGTCGCGCTTTGGCGGCTACACGGTCGACAAGGCCGACCCCTTCGCGTTCCGCGCCGAGCTGCCGCCCGCCACGGCCTCGCGCATCTGTGAACTTTCTTATGAGTGGAACGACGCCGAATGGATGGCCACGCGGGCGGCGCGCAATGCGCTCGATGCCCCGATGTCCGTCTACGAGGTGCACCTGGGCTCGTGGCGCCGCCGCGAAGGCCGGTTCATGGGCTACCGCGAGATCGCGCATGAACTCGCGGCCTACGTGAAGGAGATGGGCTTCACGCACGTGGAGCTCATGCCCGTGACGGAGCACCCCTTCTACGGCTCCTGGGGCTACCAGACCACCGGCTACTTCGCGCCCACGGCGCGCTTCGGCTCCCCGCAGGACTTCATGTACCTGGTCGATCACCTGCACCAGAACGGCATCGGCGTGCTGCTGGACTGGGTGCCTTCGCACTTTCCGACCGACGAGCACGGCCTCGCGTTCTTCGACGGCACGCACCTCTACGAGCATGCCGACCCGCGCCAGGGCTTCCATCCGGAGTGGAACTCCAGCATCTTCAACTACGGCCGCGCGGAGGTGCGCAGCTTCCTGGTGTCGTCGGGCCTGTTCTGGCTCGACAGGTACCACCTCGACGGGCTGCGCGTCGATGCGGTCGCGTCCATGCTCTACCTCGACTACGCGCGCAAGCACGGCGAATGGATTCCCAACCGCCACGGCGGCCGCGAAAACCTGGAGGCCATCGACTTCCTGCGGACGCTGAACCGCGCCGTCTACCGCGAGCACCCCGACACGATCACCGTGGCCGAGGAATCCACCGCCTGGCCGCGCGTCTCGCGGCCGACCGACATGGACGGGCTGGGCTTCGGCGAGAAATGGAACATGGGCTGGATGCACGACGTGCTCGCCTACATGAAGGAAGAGCCGATCCATCGCAAGTACCACCACCACAAGATGACGTTCTCGCTGGTCTATGCGTTCCACGAGAATTTCGTGCTGCCGCTGTCGCACGACGAAGTGGTTTATGGCAAGGGCTCGTTGCTCGGCAAGATGCCCGGTGACCAATGGCAGCAGTTCGCCAACCTGCGCGCGCTGTTCGGCTTCATGTGGGCGCACCCGGGCAAGAAGCTGCTGTTCATGGGGGGCGAGTTCGGGCAGCGGCGCGAGTGGACGCACGACGGCGAGCTCGAATGGTGGGTCTGCGATCTCGAAGGGCACGGCGGCCTGCAGCGGCTGGTGGCGCAGCTCAACCGCGTGTACCGCGGCGCGCCCGCGCTCTACCAGCAGGATTTTTCCGCGTCGGGTTTCGAATGGGTCGCGGCCGACGATGCCGACGCCAGCGTGTTCGCCTTCCTGCGCAAGCCGCGCGACGGCCAGCCGCCGCTCCTGGTCGTCAGCAACATGACGCCGGTGCCGCGCACCAACTACCTGCTGGGCGTGCCGCTGGCCGGTTTCTGGAGCGAGCTCATCAACACCGATGCCGTCGAGTTCGGCGGCTCGGGGTGGGGCAATCTTGGCGGCGTCGAGGCCGCACCCGTGCGTTCGCATGGCCGCATGCACTCGGTGTGCATGACCCTGCCGCCGCTGTCCACGCTGATTCTCGAGCACCGGCCATCATGATGAAACTGTTCACAACCCCGCAGGTGCCCATGGCTTCCGTGGCGCCCGACGTGCGCGACGGCAACCGGCGCGCAGTCATCGACACCGTGCTGCCGTCGGTGGACAACGGCCGCTTCGCAGTGAAGTGCATCGTCGGCGAGAGGGTGCGCGTGAAGGCGCACTGCTTCACCGATGGCCACGACGTGCTGCGCGTGCAGCTGTGCTGGCGTCCGCAAGGCAAGGCCGAGTTCCGCGAAGTGCCGATGAAGCCGCTCGCCAACGACGTGTGGGAGGCGGCCTTCTCGCCGCCCGCGCTCGGGCCCTATCTCTACACCGTGGCGGCCTGGGTCGATCCCTTCGAGTCGTGGCGCCATGAAATGACGCGCCGCGTGGACCCCGACGACGTGCGCATCGCATCGCAGGTGGGCGCGCTGGAGGTGGCCGCCGCGGCCGAGCGGGCCGAGGGCGCGGACCGGCAGGCCCTGGCCAACTGGGCCACCGAGCTCGATGCCGTGGCCGCCGACCCCGGGGCGGACGCGTCGGCGCTCAAGGCCCTTGCGCTGGACGAAGAGCTTGCCATGCTGGCGCGCCGCCACCCCGACCGCCGGCACGAAGTGCGCTTTCCGTCCGAGCTGCCGCTGGAGGCCGAGCGCGAGCGCGCGCGCTTCAGCACCTGGTACGAGCTGTTCCCGCGCTCGGCCGGCCCGACGCCCGGCGTGCACGGCACCTTCAGGGACGTGGAGGCCCGGCTGCCGGCGATCGCGGCCATGGGCTTCGACGTGCTCTACTTTCCGCCGATCCATCCCATCGGCCGCCTGCAGCGCAAGGGGCCCAACAACGCGCTGGCCAGCGGCGCCGACGACGTCGGCAGCCCCTGGGCCATTGGCGCGGCCGAGGGCGGCCACAAGGCCATTCTTCCGGCCCTTGGCACGGCGGAAGACTTTCGCCGCCTCTGCGCGCAGGCCGCCACGCATGGCCTGGAGATTGCGCTGGACATCGCCTTCCAGTGCGCCCCCGACCATCCCTATGTGAAGGCGCACCCCGACTGGTTCCGCTGGCGTCCCGACGGCAGCGTGCAGTACGCGGAGAACCCGCCCAAGAAGTACCAGGACATCTATCCCTTCAACTTCGAGAGCGAAGACTGGCGCGGCCTGTGGGCCGAGCTGCGCAGCGTGATCGAGCACTGGATCGGGGAGGGCGTGCGCATCTTCCGCGTCGACAACCCGCACACCAAGGCCTTCGCGTTCTGGGAGTGGGTGATCGGGGAGATCCGGCGCGAGCACCCGGAGGTGATCTTCCTTGCCGAGGCCTTCACGCGGCCCAAGGTGATGCACCGGCTGGCGAAGCTGGGCTTCTCGCAGTCCTACACCTACTTCACCTGGCGCAACACCAAGCAGGAGCTCGTCGAGTACTTCACCGAGCTTTCCACCGCGCCCGGCGTGGACTACTTCCGGCCCAATGTCTGGCCCAACACGCCCGACATCCTGCACGAGCAGCTGCAGGGCGGCGAAGCCTCGGTGTACATGGCACGGCTGGTGCTTGCCGCCACGCTGTCGGCCAACTACGGCATCTACGGGCCGGCCTACGAACTGCGCGAACACCTGCCGCGCTCGCCCGGCAGCGAGGAATACCTCGACTCCGAAAAGTACCAGCTGCGCCACTGGAACCACGACGACCCGGCCAGCCTGGCGCCGTTCATCACCCGCGTGAACCACATCCGCCGCGAGAACCCGGCGCTGCACCGGGACCGCGGCCTGCGCTTCCTGCGCATCGACAACGACCAGCTGCTGGCGTATGCCAAGGTGTCGGAGAGCGGCGACAACGTGGTCGTGACCGTGGTCAACCTCGACCCGCACAACGTGCAGGAGGGCTGGCTCGAGCTCGATCCGCAGAGCGTGGGCGTGGATCGCTCGCGTGCGTTCCAGATGCACGACCTGCTGAGCGGACAGCGCTTCATCTGGCAGGGCGGCTGGCACTACGTCAAGCTCGATCCGCACAGCGCGCCCGCGCACATCTTCGTCGTACGGCGGCGCCACGGCGACGAGCGCGACTTCGACTACTTCCTGTGAGGCCGCAACGATGAACGCCCCCGTCTCCCACATTGCGCTCGAAACGATAGAGATCGACATCAGCGACGACCCGCTGTGGTACCGGGATGCGGTGATCTACCAGCTCAACGTCAAGGCGTTCTTCGACTCCAACAACGACGGCATCGGCGATTTCAAGGGCGTGACGGCCAAGCTCGACTACGTGAAGGAGCTCGGCGTCAACACCATCTGGCTGATGCCCTTCTACCCGTCGCCGCTGCGCGACGACGGCTACGACATCTCGGCCTACGAGGACGTGAACCCGCAGTACGGCACGCTGGACGACTTCCGCGAGATGCTCGAGGCCGCCCACGAACGCGGGCTGCGGGTGATCACCGAGCTGGTCATCAACCACACCTCGAACGACCACTCCTGGTTCCAGGCCGCGCGCCGCGCGCCGGCCGGCTCGCCCGAGCGCGACTTCTACGTGTGGAGCGACACCGACCAGATCTACCAGGGCACGCGCATCATCTTCACCGACACCGAGACCTCCAACTGGGCCTGGGACCCGGTGGCCAAGGCCTACTACTGGCACCGCTTCTTCAGCCACCAGCCGGACCTCAACTTCGACAACCCCGCCGTGCTCGAAGCCATCTTCAAGGTGATGCGCTTCTGGCTCGACATGGGCGTGGACGGTTTCCGGCTCGACGCCATTCCCTACCTGGTGGAGCGCGACGGCACCAGCAACGAGAACCTGCCCGAGACCCATGCGGTGATCAAGAAGGTGCGCGCCGCCATCGACGCGCAGTACAAGAACCGCTTCCTGCTGGCCGAAGCCAACATGTGGCCGGAAGACGTGCGCGAGTATTTCGGCGATGGCGACGAGTGCCACATGGCGTACCACTTTCCGCTGATGCCGCGCATGTACATGGCCATTGCGCAGGAAGACCGGCACCCCATCGTCGAGATCATGCAGCAGACCCCCGACATTCCCGAGGGCTGCCAGTGGGCCATCTTCCTGCGCAACCACGACGAGCTCACGCTCGAGATGGTGACCAGCAAGGAGCGCGACTACATGTACACCATGTATGCCGCCGACCTGCGCGCGCGCATCAACCTGGGCATCCGCCGGCGCCTGGCGCCGCTGATGGAAAACGACATCGACCGCGTCAAGCTCATGAACGGCATGCTGCTGTCGATGCCCGGCTCGCCCATCATCTATTACGGCGACGAGATCGGCATGGGCGACAACGTGTTCGTGGGCGACCGCAACGGCGTGCGCACGCCCATGCAGTGGAGCCCCGACCGCAACGCCGGCTTCTCGCGCGCCGACCCGCAGCGGCTGTACCTGCAGCCCATCATGGACCCGATGTTCGGCTACGAGGCGCTCAACGTGGAGGCGCAGGCGCGCGACAGCAGCTCGCTGCTCAACTGGACCAAGCGCATGCTGGCCGTGCGCAAGACCAGCCATGCCTTCGGCCGCGGCAAGCGGCGCTTCCTGAAGCCGGGCAACCGCAAGATCCTGGCCTACCTGAGCGAGTACGACCAGGACATCATCCTCACGGTGTTCAACCTCTCGCGCGCCGCCCAGCCGGTGGAGCTGGACCTCTCGGCCTTCAAGGGCCGCGTGCCCATCGAGATGCTGGGCCGCGCGCCGTTCCCGCCCATCGGCGAGCTGCCGTACCTGCTCACGCTGGCCTCGTACGGCTTCTACTGGTTCAGGCTCACCTCCGATGCCGAGATGCCCAGCTGGCACCAGGAGGGTGTGGCGCTCCAGGAGTGGCCCACCCTGGTGCTGTTCGACGGCTGGACCAGCTTCTTCCGCGAGCGCGTGATGCCCTGGCGCATCGGCATGTCGGAGCGCATGCGCGCCCAGTTCGAGCTGGAGACGCTGCCGCGCCACATCGAGATCCAGCGCTGGTATGCGTCGAAGGGAGTCGCCATCGAACGCGCGCGCCTGGCGGACCATGCCGTGTGGGAGGTGGGGCCGCTCAGCTGGATGCTGCCGCTGCTCGAACTCGACGGGCCGCCCGGCGGGGCCACCTACTTCATGCCGCTGGCACTGGCCTGGGAGGAGCGCGACGAAGAGCGCATGGCCGGCGTTGCGCAGGCGGCGCTCGCCAAGGTGCGGCAGCAGGCGCAGGTGGGCCTGATGGGCGATGCGTTCTACGACGAAGCCTTCTGCCGCGCGCTGGTGCAGGCCATCCGCAGCGGCCTGGACCTGGAAACCGCGCACGGACGGCTCAAGTTCCGCGCGACGGCCGCCTTTGCCGACGTCGAGGCCGACATCGCCAGCCTGCCGGTCGGGCGGCCCAGCGGCGTGAGCAGCAACACCGTGGTGACGCTCGACGAAACCCTGTTCCTCAAGGGCTACCGCCACCTGCGCGAGGGCCTGAACCCCGAGCTGGAAATGGGCCGCTTCCTGACCGAGGTCGCCAGATATCCGCATTGCGTTCCGGTGCTGGGCGCGCTCGAATACACCGGCAACGACGGCCGCGCCATGACGCTGGCCATGGTGCAGTCCTATGTGTCGAACCAGGGCGACGGCTGGGATCACACGCTGGGCCACCTGGAGCGCTTCCTGCGCGACTTCGCCACCACCGACGGCACGCTGCCGGACCCGATGGCCGTGCACGGCGGCTTTCTCGCGCTCATGGCCACGCTGGGCCGGCGCACCGCCGAGCTGCACAAGGCGCTGGCGCTGCGCACCGGCGCGGCGGCCTTCGACCCCGAACCGCTGCTGGACAGCGACATCGCCCGCTACGCAGAGCAGGCCCGCGCCGACGCCGCCACCACCCTGGGGCTGCTGCGCGAAAGGTTGAACCAGCTGCCGGCGCCGGCGCAGCCCGACGCCCAGGCCCTGCTCGCGATGGAGGCTGCGCTGCAGGACGCCATTGCCGCGCGCACGCCGCAGGCGCACGGCGGCATCAAGAGCCGCTACCACGGCGACCTCCACCTGGGGCAGGTCCTGCTGCGGGACAACGACTTCGTGATCATCGACTTCGAAGGCGAGCCGGCGCGCAGCTTCGACGAGCGCCGCGCCAAGGGATCGCCGCTGCGCGACGTGGCCGGCATGCTGCGTTCGTTGAACTACGTGCGCTGGTCCGCCCTGCGGCGCGTGGCGCAGAGCGTGGACGAGGCCGCCTACCTGGGGCCGCCTGCCGCCGCCTGGGAGCAGTCGGCGCGCCAGGCCTTCCTGGACGGCTACACGGAAGCGGGCGCGGGAGAAGACGCCACCCGCATCGACGCCGACCTGCTCGCGCTGTTCGAGATCGAGAAGGCGCTGTACGAGCTGCGCTACGAGCTCAACAACCGCATCGACTGGGCGCAGGTGCCGCTGAACGGGGTGCTCGCGCTGCTGCATGTGGAGCGGCCCGGTTGATGCTTGCATTGCATTCGCCGCTTTCGTCCGCCACCACAACCACGCACCGGAGAGAAACATGGACCGATTTGGCATTCACCTGGAGCCGCTGAACGCAATGCTCTACCAGGTCGGGGCCTTCGTGCCCCGCCTGGCGATGGCATTGGTGGTGGTGCTCGCCGGCTGGCTGATCGCCAAAACGGTGCGCTTTGCGGTCACCAAGGCGCTGCGCGCCATCAATTTCAACGTGCTGACCGAGCGCGCGGGGCTGGACAACTTCCTGCGCCAGGGCGGATGGCCGGGCGACACCAGCAGCCTCTTCGGCGTGCTGGCCTACTGGCTGGTGATCTTTGCGGCGCTGCTGCTGGCGTTCAACGGCATGGGCCTGAGCTACATCGCCGACCTGCTCGGGCGCGTGGTGTGGTTCGTGCCGAATCTGTTCGTGGCCTTGCTGGTGCTGGCCTTCGGTTCGTACTTTGCCCGCTTCGTGGGAGAGGCGGTGTCGAGCTACTTCCGGGGCGCGCAGTTGCGCGACGCCGCGCTGCTGGGGCAGATCGCGCGCTATGCGGTCATGGCCTTCGTCATCCTGATTGCGCTGGACCAGGTCAAGGTGGGCGGCGACATCGTGCGCGAAAGCTTCCTGGTGGTGCTGGCGGGCGTGGTGTTTGCGCTGGCGCTGGCCTTCGGGCTTGCGGGCAAGGATTGGGCGGCGGAGCAGATCGAGCGCTGGTGGCCCCGCCTGCCGAAGGACAACGGCACTGCCAAGGGCGGCCCGCCCGACGAGCGCCCGCCGCGCTGAGATTTCTTTCTCCCACATCCAATTTGATGACACGCAGCAGCCAACGCAATTCGATCACGGCCGTCTGGCCGGGCCGCCCTTATCCGCGGGGCGCCAACTGGGACGGGGAGGGTGTGAACTTCGCGCTTTTTTCCCAGCACGCGCAGGGCGTGGATTTGTGCCTTTTCGACGAGAAGGGCCGCCATGAAATCCAGCGCATCCCGATCCGGGAGCGCACCGACGGCGTGTGGCACTGCTACCTGCCCGAGGCCCGGCCGGGGCAGGCCTACGGCTACCGCGTGCACGGCCCCTACAAGCCGGAAGAGGGCCATCGCTTCAATCCGCACAAGCTGCTGGTCGACCCCTACGCAAAAGACCTGGTGGGCGAACTGCGCTGGGGCGATGCGCTCTACGGCTACACGGTGGGCAGCAAGCGCGAAGACCTTTCGTTCGACCGCCGCGACAGCGCACCGCTCGTGCCCAAGGGCCGCGTGCTGGAGCCCGCCTTCACCTGGGGCGACGACCGCCGGCCCTCGGTGCCGTGGCAGGACATGGTGATCTACGAGCTGCACGTGCGCGGCTTCACCATGCGCCACCCCGACGTGCCGCCCGAGCTGCGCGGCACCTACGGCGGCCTGTGCTGCGCGCCGGTGGTCGACTACCTCAAGCGCCTGGGCGTGACCACCATCGAACTGCTGCCGGTGCACAGCTTCCTCAACGACCGGCACCTGGCGGAGAAGGGCCTGCAGAACTACTGGGGCTACAACTCGCTGGCCTACTTCGCCCCCGAGACGCGCTACAGCGCCTCGGGCAAGGTGAAGGAATTCAAGACCATGGTGAAGACGCTGCACTCGGCGGGCATCGAGGTGATCCTGGACGTGGTCTACAACCACACCTGCGAAGGCAACCAGCTCGGGCCCACGCTCTCGATGCGCGGCGTGGACAACGCCTCCTACTACATCGTCAATGCCGACCACCGGCGCTATTACGACGACTTCACCGGCTGCGGCAACACCGTCAACCTGGAGCATCCGCACGCGCTGCAGCTGGTGATGGATTCGCTGCGCTACTGGGCCGAGGAAATGCACGTCGACGGGTTCCGCTTCGACCTGGCCTCGGCCCTCGCGCGCGAGGCCGGCAAGGTCGAGAACCTGGGCGGCTTCTTCGACGCCATCCGCCAGGACCCGACGCTCAACCGCGTCAAGCTCATCGCGGAGCCCTGGGACCTGGGGCACGGCGGCTACCAGGTGGGCAACTTCCCGCTCGGCTGGGCCGAATGGAACGACCGCTACCGCGACGGCATGCGCGGGTTCTGGAAAGGCGACTCGGGCGTGATCGGCGAGGTCGGCAAGCGGCTCACCGGCTCGGAAGACCTCTACGGCTGGTCGGGGAAGCGGCCCCACGCGAGCATCAATTTCATCACTGCGCACGACGGCTTCACGCTCAACGACCTGGTCTCCTACAACGACAAGCACAACGAGGCGAATGGCGAGGACAACCGCGACGGCAGCAACCACAACATCTCCTGGAACTGCGGCGCCGAAGGGTCGACGGAGGACCCCGGGATCGCCGCGCTGCGCGAGCGCCAGAAGCGCAACCTGCTGGCCACGCTGCTGCTGTCGCAGGGCGTGCCGATGCTGCTGGCCGGCGACGAGCGCGGCCACACGCAGAACGGCAACAACAACGCCTACTGCCAGGACAACGACATCAGCTGGATCGACTGGACGCCCACGCCGGAGCGGCAGGCGCTGATCACCTTCGTGGAGCGCACCATCGCGCTCAGGCGCGCCCACCCCTCGTTCCGGCGCCGCAGCTTCTTTGCCGGCAAGCCCTCGGAGGCCGAGAGCGTGACCGACGTGGTCTGGCTCAAGCCCGACGGCGCCGAGATGCGCCCGGAGGACTGGAGCGACGGCAACGCCCGATGCCTTGCGATGTACATGTCCGGCGGCGGCATCGCCGACCGAGGGCCGCGCGGCGAGGCGTTGCACGACGATGATTTTCTGGTGCTGTTCAATGCGCACCACGACGAGATCTCGTTCACCCTGCCGGCCGCGCCCTACGGCGCATGGCGGCTGCTGCTCGACACCGCCAGCGGCACGCCGCCGCCCGCCACCGAGGACGTGGCCGCGCTCGCGCCCGCCTGGTCGCAGCCCGCCTATCCGCTGCAGCGCCGCTCGCTGGTGGTGCTGAGCCGGCCGGACGTGCGGCCATGACGTGCAGCCGCATCCACCGCATGCCCTTCGGCGCCACGGTGCACGGCGGCGGTGTGGACTTCGCGCTCTGGGCACCGTCGATGCATGGCATCGCGCTCGTGCACACGCCGGCCGGAGGCACGGGCACGCCGCACGCCATGGCGCAAGACGCGGACGGCTGGCACCGCCTCACGCTCGCCGATGCGCGCGATGGCGACCGCTATGCCTACCGGCTGGCCGACGGCACCACCATGCCCGACCCGGCCTCGCGCTTCAATCCGCAGGACGTCCATGGCCCGAGCCAGGTCGTCGATCCGGCCCGCTTCGCGTGGACCGACACCGCCTGGCGCGGCCGCCCCTGGCACGAGGCCGTGGTCTACGAGCTGCACGTCGGCGCCTTCACCGAAGAAGGCACCTTCCAGGCGGTACGCGAGCGACTCGGCGAGCTGGCGGAGCTTGGCATCACCGCCGTCGAGCTCATGCCGCTGGCGGAATTTCCCGGTGCGCGCAACTGGGGCTATGACGGCGTGCTGCAGTTCGCGCCCGACGCCAGTTACGGAGCGCCGGACGACCTCAAGGCGCTGGTCGACACCGCGCATGCGCTGGGGATGATGGTGCTGCTCGACGTGGTCTACAACCACTTCGGGCCGGAGGGCAACTATCTGCACGCATGCTGCCCCGAATTCTTCAACACGGCCGAGCACACGCCCTGGGGTGCGGCCATCAACTTCGACGGGCCGGGCTCGCGCACCGTGCGCGACTTCTTCATCCACAACGCGCTGTACTGGGTGGAGGAGTTTCACCTGGACGGCCTGCGCATGGATGCGATCCATGCCATTCGCGATGCCTCGCCCAGGCACATCGTGCGGGAAATCCGCGAGGCGCTGAACGCCGGCCCGGCGCGCGAGAGGCAGGTGCACCTGGTGCTGGAGAACGACGCCAACCAGGCCTCGCTGCTGGCGCGCGACGGCAACGGCTTGCCCGTCGCGGGCACCGCGCAGTGGAACGACGATCTTCACCACGCCGTGCACGTGCTGGCCACCGGCGAGCGCGACGGTTACTACGCGGACTATGCCGACGCCGCCGCGGGCCGCTTTGCGCATGCACTGGCCGAAGGCTTCATCTACCAGGGGCAGCCATCGGCGTTCCGCGGCGGGGAGCTGCGCGGCGAACCCAGCACGCAGCTGCCGTCGACCGCGTTCGTGTCCTACCTGCAGACCCACGACCAGGTCGGCAATCGCGCGTTCGGCGAGCGCATCCATGCGCTGGGCGATCCGGTGCTGGTGCGCGCCGCGCTGGCTTGCGTGCTGCTGTCGCCGCACGTGCCCATGTTCTTCATGGGCGACGAATTCGCGGCCTCGTCGCCGTTCCTGTACTTCTGCGATTTCGGCCCCGAGCTGGCCTCGGCCGTCGCCGAAGGGCGCCGCGCGGAGTTCGGCCGCTTCGCCGCCTTTGCCGACGAAGCGGCGCGTGCGCGCATTCCCGATCCCAACGCCGCCGAAACCTTCCTGGCCTCGAAGCTGCGGTGGCGCGAGCGCGGCGCGCAGCCGCACTTCGCGCGCCTGTGCGAGGTTCAGCGGCTGCTCGACGTGCGCCATCGCCTGCTGGTGCCGCACCTGGCCGGCGCGCACGGCGCGGGAAGCCATCGCTGTGAAGAGGGCGTCATTCGGGTCGAGTGGGAACTGACGGGAAAGCGCCTTCATCTGCTCGCGAATCTCGGCGCACAGCCTGCCGTGGAGACCACCGCGCCTCCTGGCACGGTGCTCTACAGCACGGGCACCGTGGCCGATGCAGCGGGCCTGCAACTCGAGCGCGGCGCCGTGCATGCCACGCTGGAGGACATGGCCGATGACTGAGCCGGGTCATTGGAGCCACGATGCGCTGGAGCGCCTGTGCCGGCGCTACGGCATCTCTGCGACCTACCACGACGCCTTCGGAACGCTGCGCCATGCGACGCCCGAGAACCTGGCCGCGCTGCTGGCCGAGTTCGGCGTGCAGGCGGGGGCCGCAATCAGGGAGGAGGCCGGTTCTTCATCCGTGCCCGCCATGCCGCCGGTGCAGGTGGTGGAGGCGCACGCACCGCACTGGTCGCTGCAGCTGCCGCAGGTGTCGGGCAGCCTTCGGTGGCGGCTGCGCGACGAGCAAGGGCGTTCGCGCCACGGCGAAGCCGATGCGCAGCCGTGGCCGCATGGCAGCTGCACGCTGCAGTTGGCAGAGGCGCTCGCGCCCGGCTATCACCGGCTGCAGATCGACGGCCTGGCCGGCGAGACCATGCTCATCGCTTCGCCCGGCCGCTGCTACCGGCCACCCGCCGTGCAGGATGGCGGCCGCGTCTGGGGGCCGGCGCTCCAGCTGTATGCGCTGCGTTCGGCGCGCAACTGGGGCATGGGCGATTTCTGCGACCTGGAGGCGCTGATCGACCGCATGGCCGGGCAGGGCGCCGACGTGATCGGCCTGAACCCGCTGCATGCGCTGTTTCCGACCGATCCGCCGCGCGCCAGCCCCTACAGCCCATCGTCGCGGCAATGGATCAACGTGCTGTACATCGACGTGGAGGCGGTCGACGATTTCGCCGCCTGCGAGGCCGCGCGCCGGCACGTGGAATCGCCCGAGTTCCAGGGCCGGCTCGCGGCGCTGCGGGCCGCGCCGCTGGTCGACCATGCCGGCGTGGCCGCCGCCAAGTTCGAGGTGCTGGAGCTTCTGTTCGAGCACTTCCGCGCCCGGCATCTTTCGCCGGCCGGCGCCCCCGACGCAAGAGGCGAGGCCTTCCTGGCTTTTGTCTCGGCGCATGGCGAGCCGCTGCGCCAGCACGCGCTCTTCGAGGCGCTGCAGGCCCACTTCGCCGCCGCCGATCCGCAATGCTGGGGCTGGCTCGCATGGCCCGAGGACTATCGGGAGGCGGATTCGCCCGAGGTGAGGGCCTTCGCGGCGCAGCATGCGCAGCGCCTGCAGTACCACCAGTACCTGCAATGGGTGGCCGAGCGCCAGCTCGCGCGCGCGGGCGAGCGCTGCACGGCGCTTGGCATGGGCATCGGCCTCTACCTGGACCTGGCCGTCTCGGTGGACCGCGGTGGCTCCGATGCCTGGGCCGCGCGGCATTGCTTCGCGGTTGGCGCGAGCATTGGCGCACCGCCCGACGAGTTCAACCCGGCCGGCCAGAACTGGGGCCTGCCGCCGCTGCGGCCCGACCACCTGCGCACACATCACTACCAGCCCTTCGTGCAGATGCTGCGCGCCAACATGCGCCATGCCGGCGCGCTGCGCATCGACCACGTGATGGGGCTGATGCGCCTGTTCTGGATTCCGCCGGGCCGCTCGCCGCACGACGGCGCGTACGTGCGCTATCCGGTCGATGAAATGCTGGCCATCGTGGCGGTCGAAAGCCATCGGCATCGCTGCATGGTCGTGGGCGAGGACCTGGGCACGGTGGAAGACGCCATGCGGGAAGCCCTCGCGCGTGCCGACGTGCTGTCATACCGGCTGCTCTACTTCGAGAAGCAGCAGGGCGGCGGGTTCACCTCCCCCTCGGCCTATCCGGCGGCCGCGCTGGTGGCCATCAGCACGCACGATCTCGCCACGCTGGCGGGCTGGTGGTCGGGCCACGACCTGCGGCTGCGGCTGGCGCTCGGCCTCTTCCCCGATCCCCGGCTGCTCGATGGGCAGCTTCTGGGCCGCGCGCAGGAGCGCATCCGGTTGATGCTGGCGGTGCGCGAGGCGGGGCTGCTGTCGCCGGACGAGGCGGCACAGGCGCTGTCGCTCGCAACGCCTTCGCCGCGGATCGTGCAGGCGATCCACGCGTTCCTTGCCGCGGCTCCGTCGGCGCTGATGGTGTTCCAGCTCGAGGACGTGGCCGGTGAAGTGGAGCAGGCCAACATGCCCGGCACCACCGACACGCATCCCAACTGGCGGCGCAAGCTGGGGCCGACCGTGCAGGAACTGGCCGCGGGCGATGCCATGCAGGGGCTGGCCGAGCGCCTGCGCACGGCGCGGCCGCGCCGCAGCGTGGGCGCGGAAGCTACGCCGCCGACGCTGCCGCAGGCGTGCGTGCCGCGGGCCACCTACCGGCTGCAGTTCCACCAGGGTTTCGGCTTCGACGACGCCATTCGCGTGCTGCCATACCTCGCGCAGCTCGGCGTGAGCCATGTGTATTGCTCGCCCATCCAGCGCGCGCGCGCGGGCAGCACGCACGGCTACGACGTGGTCGCCCATGCCGAGATCAATCCCGAGCTCGGCGGCGCCGAGGGCTTTGCGCGCTTCGTCGCGGCGCTGCAGGCAAACGGGCTGGGGCAGCTCCTCGACATGGTGCCCAACCACATGGGCGTGCTCGGCGCCGACAACGCCTGGTGGATGGACGTGCTGGAGAACGGCCCGGCCTCGCTGTTCGCGCACCACTTCGACATCGACTGGCAGCCGCTCAATGAAGAGCTGGCCGGCAAGGTGCTGCTGCCCGTGCTCGGCGGGCACTACGGCGAGGTGCTCGCCACGGGAGAGCTGGTGCTGCACTTCGAAGCGGAGCAGGGCAGCTTTGCGTTGCGTTATTTTGACCACCGGTTTCCCCTCGCGCCCGAAAGCTATCCCGTGGTTCTCAGGCAGGCGCTGCAGCATCTGAAGGCCCCCGAGCTCGCGGCGCAACTCGCCAGCCTCTCGACGGCCTTCGGCCACCTGCCCGGCCGCCGTGTGCAGACGCCTTCCGAGTGCACGGAACGCGTGCGCGACAAGGAGCTGTTCAAGGATCGCCTTGCGCATCTGGCGCAGAGGCATCCTTCCCTCGCACGGGCCGTGCTGGCAGCGGTGGCGGAGTTCAACCTGGCCTCGGAAGAGGCGCGCGACCAGCTGCACCGGCTCATCGAGATGCAGGCCTTCCGGCTCGCCTACTGGCGCGTGGCGGCCGACGAAATCAACTACCGGCGCTTCTTCGACATCAACGACCTGGCGGCGGTGCGCATGGAGCGCGACGACGTGTTCGAGGCCACGCAGTCCTTCGCGCTCGACCTTGCCGCGGCCGGCGTGGTGGACGGCCTGCGCATCGACCATCCTGATGGCCTGTACGACCCCGCACGCTACTTCCGACAGCTGCAGGAAGGCTATGCGCGCCGCGCGGGCATCGTCCTGCCGGCCTCCGGCCCCGACGGCCGGCCGCCGCGCCCGCTGTACGTGGTCGCCGAGAAGATCGCCGCCGCGGAGGAAGAGGTGCCGGTCGAATGGCACGTGCACGGCACCACCGGCTATCGCTTTGCCAACGTGGCGAACGGCGTGCTCGTGGATACCGCCGCAGCCGACGCCTTGCGGCAGGCCTGGCATGGCTTCACGGGCGAAACGCAGGACTTCGATGCCGTGGCCCGCTCGGGCAAGCGCGAGGTCATGCGCAATGCGCTGTCGTCGGAACTCAACGTGCTCTCCACCGAACTGCTCAGAATTGCGCGGGCCGACCGCGGCACGCGCGACTACACACTCAACGCCCTGCGCCGCGTGCTCGCGGAGGTGGCCGCCTGCATGCCGGTCTACCGCACCTACATCGTCGATGCGCCTTCCGCGCAGGACGCGAATTTCATCGACGCCGCCACCGAGGCGGCCGAACGCCAGAGCCTCGATGCCGACCGTTCCGTGTTCGCCTTCGTGCGCCGCTCGCTGCGCGGCGAGACCGCCGCCGCGCATGCGCCGCCGGCCCTGGCCGAGCGCGTGCGCCGGTTCGCGATGCGCTTCCAGCAGTTCAGCGCGCCGGTCGCGGCCAAGGGCGTGGAGGACACCTCGTTCTATCGCTACTTTCCGCTCAGTTCGCTCAACGAGGTGGGCGGCGAGCCCGACCGGTTCGGCATCGACGTGTCCGAGTTCCATGCGCTCAGCGCCGACCGGGCGCTGCACTGGCCGCACACCATGCTCGCCACTTCCACGCACGACAACAAGCGATCGGAAGAGGTGCGCAACCGCATCGACGTGCTCTCCGAAATGCCCGGCGAGTGGCGCGACGGGCTCACGCGCTGGCACGCGCTCTGCCGCGGTGGCGAGCAGGCGGAGGCGGCGCCTTCACGCGCCGACGAGTACCTGCTCTACCAGACCCTGCTCGGCACCTTGCCCTTCGGCGGGCTCGATGCCGCCGACGTGCCGGCCTATGCCGCGCGCGTGTGGCAGTACATGCAGAAGGCCGCGCGCGAAGCCAAGCTCCACACGCGCTGGACCCAGCCCGATGCGCCGTACGAAGCGGCACTCGAAGCCCTGGTGCAGCGGATCCTCTCGGACCTGTCGAAGGACGGCTGCCTTGCGGACATTCAGCGCCTGGCCGATCGCCTGTCGTGGTTCGGTGCGTGGAACGGCTTGACGCTCACGCTGCTGAAGTACGGCTCGCCCGGCGTGCCCGATCTCTATCAGGGCAGCGAGCTGATCGACCTGAGCCTGGTCGACCCCGACAACCGGCGGCCGGTGGACTATGAACTGCGCAGCCGGCGGCTCGATGAACTCCAGGCGATGGCTGATGGGCCCGACCTGGCCATGCGTGTGCAGGCGCTTGCCGTGTCGCCGCACGATGGCCGCGCAAAGCTGTGGTTCATCTGGCGGCTGCTGTCGATGCGGCGCGAGCACGCGGAGCTGTTCCGCGAAGGCAGCTATGAAGGGCTCACGGTCGAAGGGCCGCTGGCGCGGCATGTGGTGGCCTTTGCGCGCCGGCACGAAGGGCGGACGCTGGTGGTGATGGCGGGGCGGTTGTTTGCGGGAATTGCGCGCGCCGGCGCGGATGGTGTGCCGGAGCTTCCCGATGCGGATGCGTGGCGGGGGACGAGGGTGGTGCTGCCTGAGGATCTCGAAGGCGCAACGTTGGTGAACGTGCTCACCGGGGAATCGCTGGCTGACAAGGGTTGCGCCGTATCGCTGGAAGAAGCGTTCTGCCGCATGCCCTGGGCGGCGTTCAAGGGCTGAGAGCTTGATTCGTCGAATCGCTTGCAGAGTAGTGGAGTGCGGCCGACCGGATAGGCGTAGTCGAGAGATCCTCCGGCCTCGGAGACTTGGCTGCGCGAGGTCGAGAGCTACTTGAGCAAGGTCGACTCATGGTTGAGCAGCGGGACGCCGAAGCAGAGGCGTTTTGGGCGTCCTCCGAAATGATCGGCACTCATGATGTTGGCGTCGCGATCAACTCCAAACTGTTCGGGACCTGAGAATCTCGACAGCGCCGACGCTACGTTGGTGCACCGCCAGCCGGCCAAGCCGCTGGCGCCCGGGCTGCGCCAAGCGTCAACGGGGAATCACTTCAACGTGAAACCTTATGACGCACAGAACCAATCTCTGCGCGCTCCGCGAGAGCGCTTTCTTGGCTCAAGGCCACCTTTGTTTTTACTGTCTGCACCCGATGTGGCGCGCAGACGCGAAAGCGTTCGCGGCGGCGCATGGCATCTCGCGCGACCGGGCGCGAATGTTTCGGCTGACGGCCGAGCATCTGGCCGCGAAGATGGATGGCGGGCGCACCATCGCTTCCAACATCGTGGCCGCTTGCCGTTACTGCAACCACGGCCGCCATGCGCTGTTTCCGGGCTCCGCCTCCGACCCTGAGGCTTATTCATTCTTTGTGCTGCTCAGTGTTGCCGCCGGAGTTTGGGGTGCGAAGGGCCCGACGGTTGAGTAGCAAGCCTGTTGTTCATCGGAGAAACGCGGCTGGCCGGACAGTCGTGCTGCGGCAACATTGCTTGCGAACTTTGGCATTCGTTCTGGCCTTGGAGGACGCTCGACTTTGAACTGTCGTTGTCTGACTGAAGTCTTTCGACTAACCTGAAACAACCTGCACGGAGCGAGCCGCGTCGCGGTGCGTCTCACCTGGGGTGATCGGCCGTTCAAGACATCCATCCCGCATGCAGAACGAGCCCACCCGGCCGCCGCATAAATTTCCTCACGGCTCCATCAAGCAGAAGACCTCCGCTGTTGCTACCGTTCGAGATTTTCTCGGTGTTCGGCATGCCGAACACCGAGAAATAGAGCCGGACAGAGAGGTGAATTCGGCACGCAGCGAATTCGGGGGGGACCATCGAATGGGCACCCGCGTCGCCCCGCTGCGCGGCAATGCCGCCAAGAACAACCTACTCTCGCAGCGTGAACACCACTGACAGATAAGAGACTGGCTGGGTCTGGATGGCCTCGATCCCATGCAGTGCGGTCGCATCGAACAGCAGCGAGTCACCTGCCCTCACCGCAACCGACTTCGCGCCATAGCGGTATGTGACCTCCCCGGACAGGAAGTACAGGAACTTGAGGCCCGGATGCTGGAAGGTCACGTAGGGATCGGCACCGGACAGCAGCGTGACCAGGTAGGGCTCCACGAACAGGTTGCCCGACAGCAGATGGCCCAGCAGCTCGTAGCGGTAGTCCGCCACCGCGCCGATGCGATCGACCAAGACACCATGTCCTGCGCGCACATGACAGAAGTCAGTGCGCCGCGCCTGGTCGCTGAAGAAGCGCGACGCCGGCACACACAGACCATTCGCGAGACGCTCCAGGGTCTCCACCGACGGCGAGACCAAACCGCGCTCGATGCGAGAAAGCATCGAGGCAGAAATCCCCGAGGTCTTGGCCAGTTCGCCGCCAGACACCTCGGCCGCCATGCGCAGCGCCCTCACCTGCGCGCCGATGCGGGCCGCGGACAGGCTGCGCACGACAGGTGCGGGTTGCCGCGGTCGGGCTCGCGTGACCGAGACCGGCAACCGCAGGGGTCGGACCATTGGCAGAGGCGAAGCGACTTGTCGGCGCGTCATTTGAATCTCACTCCGCTCCAGATAGTTGAGCTGACGAAGAAGGAAATTTGATCGAAACAAAACACACTTTGCGTTTTGTTTTCGGCTAGTTTGCCAGAATCAGCCTCATAACCAAACTGATAGTTTGTGTACTCTTAGTGTTGGAGATTGAAAACTTGGGCGCATGCCCCGAGTAGTTGCAAACAAACCCCAGCCACGGGACTCCGCGTCCGGCAAAGAGCTGGAGCGTCTGCAACAAGCATTTGGCGAGCATCTGCGCGCCTTACGACACGACCGCCTCATCACGATCGAGCAACTTGCGGAGTTGGCCGGCTTGCACCCCAACTACGTTGGTTCTGTTGAACGCGGCGAGCGCAACTTGTCGCTCTTCAACATTTGGAGGCTGGCCGGCGGCCTGGAGGTCTCGGTCTCGCAACTTGTGGAAACGCTGCCCGCGCGGGTGGTCAAGCGTGTCCGCCGAGCCGGCTAGCAGCCCCCGTCACACTCAGACAAAGTAAGTCGTCGAGCCGAGTAATCCTCCGACGATCGACAGGCAGTGCAGGCATCTATTCGACAGGTGCCCCGCAGGGAACCTGTCGCCGGCGTGGGCGGGAGCTCGTCGGGCTACGCCCGCCGACCTCCCGCCCACGCCATCCTTCTCATCTTGATTGACGCGCTCTTCTCATCCTGATTGCCGCGCCGCAAACGGCACCCCGCTGGTCACCGGCATCGCCTGGAACCCGCTGGGCCAGCCCACCGCCTGGACCTGGGCCTTTGCGAGCCAGAGCCTGAGCGCAACGTCGGTCACCCGGAGGGGGAGGAGCACGGTACAAAATCGAAGAAGCAGCGCGGAGCGGGGTTGAAAGGCGCGCGTGGTGCACGAGGTGTCGGTGGATTGTTGATATGGGACATCATCAACGGAATCTGTGACGAGACTCCAGGAGTCGGAGGTTGTGAGGTCATCAAGCCATCCCCGCCGCCACCACATGAACAGCTATGTTTGAAGGGATGGAATGCTGATGACGTCGTGGGAAACGCGCTGTTCGACCAGAAGCGCTTCCTGGAGGCAGCTGCGGCTTACTTTCCAGTCCGCGGGCGTCGAGATCAGTTGGGGCGCAAGGCTCGCTTGAACTTCAAAATGGCAAGTGCGATGGCAAGCCCGTGAAAAGGCGGCGGGTGCATAGCCTCCTTCGCAGCGATAGTTCGTTCTTTCAGCGCGGGTCGGCGGCTTCACGTTCAGTTGCTGAGCCACAAAGCAAGCAGCGCGAGCAAGTACACAAGCACCAAGAAGCAATTTCCGGGTAGCTGGCTGCGTTCCATGTGCGTTCTCCAGTGAGGTGGACAACCGGCGCCGCTTGTTTGCCTGTCTTGGAACAAAGCGTTTCGCCGTGAAGTCACTGTAGAAGTTGCGCCGTACGCGCGCATGGGCGGTACGCACCTCTTCCGGGGAGACAAATGCCCTCACTGCTGCTGCCCACGACAAAGAGCCTCCCAGAGACCATCGGCGGCACACCGCTGTTCTGACCTGCAAGCCCTACAGCGGCCCCCGGCGGTGATGGCCGCAGCCGCCGTATCCGGGCGGCTGCGGCCGTGTGCTTTCAAAGTCCGTAATACTTGTCCACCGTCCCGCTGTACGCATCGTCGTACTCGGGCGCGCGGTCGCTCGCATACTTCGGCGCACCCTCGATCTGTGCCTTGGTCAACGGCACCACGTAGCCGTCCTGCGAGGTGTCGTACTTCAGCATGGACCACGGGAGCGGATAGCGGTCCGTGCCTATGCCCAGGAAGCCGCCGAACTCCATCACGGCATAACGGACCTGACCCGAGATCTTGTCGATCATGAGTTCGTCGATGCTGCCGAGCTTGTCTCCCGACGCGTTGTAGACGGATGACCCCTCGACACGCTCTGACGAAATAACTGGATTGGCGCTGACCATGGAAGTAACTCCAGCCGGCATTTCTGGGGGATGACGGCGTTGATTGCGATGCCCAGGACTGCAACTTTCGATCTAGAAAATTCCTGCCGCATCGGCGGAGAGATCGTCGTGTTGTAGGAGGCTGTCTGGCACCCGGACTAAGCGCGGTGTGCTGCCTGATTCGGCAACTGGGGCGCCTTCTTTCCTCGCGCGCCAATGGCCCCGGACGCCGCGGCCCGCACGATGCGCCTGAACGTGGGGCACTCCATGTGGCTCGGCGCAGGGCAGGCGGCAGCGTGCCGCAGGCCGTCGCGCATGGCGCTGAGTTTGCGAATCGTCCTGTCGAGCTCTTCCGCCTTGGCCGCAAGCATCCGCCGGTCGATGCGCGGCCCGCCCTCGTGCGCGAACGTGCGCGCGATCTCGTCGAGCGAGAAGCCCGCGGCGCGTCCCACGGCGATCAGCGCCAGGCGTTCCAGCACGCCGGCATCGAACAGGCGGCGCAGGCCGCGCCGGCCGGTCGAGGCGATCAGCCCCTTTTCCTCGTAGAACCGCAGTGTCGATGCGGGAACGCCGGATTGCTGTGCCACTTGGGCGATGTCCAGATGTTGTGTCGCCACCTCTTGACCTCAAGTCGACTTGAAGTTGCACAGTCTAGCTTCCGCCTCGTGAGGCAAGCCAAGGACAAACGATCATGAACTTCAAGCAGCAGATGGAAGACAACGAACAAGCCGCACTCTGGAACGGCCGCGCCGGGCGCGCCTGGGTCGATGCGCAGGAGCCGCTCGACCGGTTGCTCGCGCCGTTCGAGAACCTGCTCGTGGACGAGGCACGCGCCGCATCCCCGCGCCGGGTGCTCGACGTCGGCTGCGGCACGGGCGCCACCACGCTGGCCATTGCACGGCTGCTCGGCGCGGCGGGGCATTGCGTCGGCGCCGATATTTCGGAGCCGATGATTGCCGCCGCCCGGGCGCGTGCCGAACGGGTGGGCGCGCCGGCGAGCTTCATTTGCGGCGACGTGCAGAGACACGCCTTCGAGCCGGCAAGCTTCGACTTGATCGTTTCGCGCTTCGGCATCATGTTCTTCGACAGCCCGGTGCAGGCCTTTGCGAACCTGCGGCATGCCGCGAGCGACGGTGCCGCGCTTCGGGTCATCGCATGGCGCAGCGCCGCGGAGAACCCGTTCATGACGACGGCGGAGCGCGCCGCCGCACCGCTGCTGCCGAACCTGCCGGCGCGCCAGCCGGGCGCGCCGGGCCAGTTCTCCTTTGCGGACCGTGATCGGGTTTCCTCCGTCCTGGAGGAGAGCGGCTGGACCGGCATCGATATCCGGCCGATCGATGTCGAGTGCACGTTGCCCGAGAAGGCGCTGCATGGCTATCTCACGAGGATGGGCCCTGTCGGCCTGGTTCTTCAGGATGCGGACGAGCGAACGCGCACGCAGGTCATCGAAGCCGTGCGCGCAGCCTTCGAACCTTATGTGCACGGCAGCGAAGTCCGCTTCACCGCCGCCTGCTGGATGATCGGCGCCCAGGCAGCTTCCGCAACAACTGCACCGAAGGAGGCCGCCCGTGTCTGAAGCGGATGGTTGTCTGGTGTGCTGAACGGATCCGGTTCTAGTACTTGGCCGCCGTGCGTTCGTCGTCGACCGTGGCGATGCGCAGCCGGGCCCGCTCGTGCTTGATGACGAGCCTGGCGCATTGCTCACGCATGGAGGCATCCGCGGGCGGCTGCTCGCTGCAGTCCACGAGAAGCTGCGACTCGGCGAAGTCGAGGCCATGAAGAACCTCCTGGCCATGCGAATTGATGGCCAGGAGGTTGTCGGCCGAGAGGTGGGCCCGCAGGGCTTCGGAGATGGCGAGCGTCTGCAAGGACTCCACTGCTTCGTCTTTGGGGTGCCGGGTGCTGCCTGCCATTACTTCTTCATTGCCTTGATGTCGGCCTTGCCCTTTGCTTCCGTGGCCTTGGCTTCCTTCACGCAAGCGCTCTTGGCCTCGCCCTTCTGGTCGTCGCACTTTTCCTTGGCGATCGCATAGGCGACTTCCACCTTGGCTTCCGCGACCTTGCGGGCATTGCTGTCGCTGGGCTTCTGCTTCTGATCGAGTTCGGCCTTGGCAATCTTTTCCTTGCCCTTGGCTTCTTCCTTGCAGACGTCCTTGGCGTTGTCCTTCATGGCATCGCAGGCCGCCTTGTCGGCCTTGTAGTCGGCCGAGATCTTGTCGCGTGCGGCCTTGTATTCGGCCATGGCCGGATCGACCGCTGCCGCAGGGGGCGTGTTCACTTGCGCATGCACCTGAACGACGGCCAGGCAGGAGGCCGCAGCACACATCAATAACAGTTTCTTCATGGTTGAGCTCCTTGACGCCGGTGGTTTTTCTTGCAGGGGGAGGATCCGGCGTCCGAAATCAATATAGAAGTCGGCGGCGGCGCATCGGTAGGACGCCTTGCGAAGCGGTCGTAAGCACATGCTGACGCTTCCCATGGGCGCGGGCATGCTGGGGCAGTGCGTCGGCGGTGCCCCCGGCCGGCTTGGGCGCGCGTCCTACCGGCGCGGCAGATGCCACGCGCACACTGCCTCGACGCGGGCTTACAGGAGATCGCCATGCAAAAGCTTCACGCGTTGTTCGCCATCGCGCTGTTGTGGGCGGCTGTGGTTCCAGCGGGTGCGCAAACCTCGCCGCCGCATCCGGCCGAGATCGATCCGGCCCTCGTCGAATACGGTGCTGCCCGGGAACGGATCGGCGCCAACCTGAAGGCCGCGCTGGGCCAGTGCGAGCTGCAGGTCGAGCTTGCCAGGGCGGTCTGCATCAAGGAGGCCCAGGGGCGGCAGAAGGTCGCGCTGGCCGAGCTCGACCATCAGCGCAGTCCCAGCGACGCCAATGCCCGCAGGCTCGCCGAAGCGAGGGTGTCAGCGAGCTACGACGTTGCCAGGGAGACGTGCAACGAGCGCCAGGGCGGCGACAAGGCCGCATGCCTGTCGCGCGCCAGCGAGGAAGAATCGAAGGCCAGGGCAGGCATCAAGACCGGACAGTAGGAGAGAAGAGACTCACCTGGCATGCGCGCAGGCCAGGCGCTGCCGGCGGCTGTTCATTCGTTGCGGATGACGCTCACCTTGCCGTCGCTCTCGAGCCGGGCGACGCGGACCACGCCGAGATCGTCAATGCCTTCCTCGCGCAGCTTCCCCATCAGCTCGTCGACGGTGATGCGTTCTTTCCTGAGCGTGCGTGCGACCAGCTTGCCGTACCAGCGGCTCGGGCGGCGGCTCCAGAAGCCGCGCCACCAAGTCGTAGCGGTAGGCGAGCACGTCGAGCAGGTAGTTCCAGGCGATCAGCGTGCCCAGCAGGGCCACGCCATTGGCAATGGATTTGTATTCGCCCTGCATCGCGCTGCTCGACGCATCGGCCACCAGCACGATGAACAGCAGGTCGGCCATGCTCATCGAGCCGATGTCGCGCCGCAGGACGAAACGGAAGATGACCAGGAGGAACCAGTAGATCGCGCTGCCGCGGATCACCATCTCCAGCAGCGGCTGGTCGGGGGAGAACAAGTCGGACAGGTTCATGTGTGCCCTTCGGCGGCAAGGGCGGCCACCTGCAGCGCGATATTCCGCGCACCACGCGCCTGCGGCTGTCGTGCAATCGGCCCCAGGCACCGTCGGTGCAATCCCACAGTGGCCTCGCGCGGCCTTGCCGGATTGTGCCGCCGCCAGACTGCTCCCACGCACAGGGCCTGTGTCCTCCGACCCGCGGCGCGGAGGTAGCGCGCAGCATGAAGAGCTTCTTCACCCTTCAGGAGAAATCAATGCCAAGAGGTGACAAGTCGTCCTACACGGACAAGCAGAAACGCAAGGTCGAGCGCATCGAGGAAGGCTACGAGCATCGCGGCGTGGGCAAGGGCGAAGCCGAAAGGCGCGCCTGGGCCACCGTCAACGCCGAGACCGGCGGCGGCAAGAAGAGCGGCAGCGGCCGCGGCAAGGCCGAGAACCATGCGCCGTCGCGCATCGGCGGCCACAAGGGCGGCGCCGCGGCAGCGTCCCGCACGGCCGCCGAGCGCTCGGCATCTGCCAAAAAGGCCGCCGCCACCCGCGAGCGCAACGCCGAGCGGCGCAGCGGTTGAACCACCCGAGGAAACATGCAATGACACGCGTATCCGAACTGATGACACGCGGCGTGCGGACCCTTTCGCCGACCGACACGGTGGCACTGGCCGCCCAGGCCATGGACGAACTGGACATCGGCGCCATTCCCGTGTGCGATGGCCAGCGGCTGCTCGGCATGGTCACCGACCGCGACATCGTGCTTCGCGTGGTGGCGCAGACGCGCCCGCTGGACACTTCACTGTCCGAGGTGATGTCGAAGGACGTCAAGTGGTGCAGCGAGAGCGACAACGTCGAAACCGTGATGGACGAGATGGCCGGCTACCAGCTGCGGCGCATGCCGGTGGTGGACCGCGGCCGCAGGCGGGTGGGCATGCTGTCGCTGGGCGACACTGCCGCGAAGGGCGACATCGGCAAGGCGGGCGACACGCTCAACATCATTTCCCAGCCGGCCGAGCCCGACCGCTCGGGGCAGTCCGCGGCAAGCGGGCCCAGCGGCGGAGGTTCCTCGTAGGTCCGAGGGCGCCCAGGCCTCAGTGCCTCGCGGGCAGGCGAATGCGCGACCCGGGCGTGGTGGAGATCCGCAGCGCTTCTTCCGCCTGGCGCAGGAAGCGCTGGTTGCGTGTGCTCGTCTGCGAAGCGACGCAGTCGCGGGGAACGATGGCCTGCAGGTCGCGCATGCCCGCGTCGGCCACGCTGGCCCAGATGCACTGGTCGCTTGCCACGCCGGTCACGATCAGCCGCCTGGCCTTCAGGTACGCGAGCAGCAGTTCGAGCGGCGTTGCGAAGAAGGCGGATTGCTTGGGCTTGAGCACGAAGTAGTCCGTCTCTTCGGGCAGGAGCGCCGAGGTGATCTCGGCACCGGCGCCTCCCGAGGCCAGCGACAGTTCCACCAGCCTGGGAAAGTCCGAGCGCCAGCGTCCGCGGTTGTCGTTGACGTAGATGGCGGGCACGCCTGCGCGCGTGCAGCGCGCCTTCAGTGCCGCGATGCGCCCGGCAATGGCGTGCGCGCCGGGCAGCAGCTTTTCGGCGTCGGGAAAATCCCAGCAGCTGATCATGTCGATGATCAGCAGGGCGGTGTGGCCGGCGGCGGGAGCCGGTGCGAGGGCTGGAGGCTCGGAACGGGAAGACGCCATGGCGCCCACCATTCCCAATGGCCACCGCCGCAGCCGTAGGAAAGCCGCGCGTGGCGGCGAAAGTCGCCGCCACGCGCGTTGGTCAGGACTGGCCGGGACTGCCGCTCACCGGTCTTCCGGCACGCCGTATGCCGCGCGCATCTGGTCGAGCCGTGCCTGCGCGACCTCGAAGCATTCGGCCAGTTGCTCCGGCGTTGCCGGCGGATAGCCGGCCGGCGGCTGCAGCGCATTGCCCAGCCGTTCCCAGGCCGCCTCCCATGCCAGCTTGGCGAGCGCGCGGGACTCCCGGGAAGACGGCGGAGCGGGCATGTTCGTCCTCGGTTGTGACGCAACAGAGTATGCGCCCGCGGGAGGAGGGATGATTTGGCGGGGCCCGCGTAGGAGGCCTCTTTCACAACGACGCGCGTTATCCCGCCCCGCCGGGCCGAAACATGTCCGACCATCGGCGCGAGGACGACGCCTGCTGCGAAGGCCGCGAAGGAAGAGGAAGCTAGGCCCGTGCGGGGAGGCCTTCTGTAGGAGCCGGCCTCATCGACATGCACGGATCGCCCCCGTGCACCCGCCCAACCGTTCACAAGGAGCTCTCCCGATGAACACTTCCGCTCTTACCCGGTCCTTCGCCATAGCCCCCGCCGCCGGCGCCTCCTCGGGCTTCGGCCTGGAGGAGCACCGCTAAGACCGGGGCACATGCCATGGACACCCTTTTCAGCTCGGGAGTCGCCCTCGTGGACACGGTCCTCAAGAGCACCGGCGGCGGCGTCGTGGTCTGGAGCGCCGATCCGCAGGCCTATTGCAGCGATCACGAGCGGGCCACGCGCAGCAATTTCGCGCAGCGGCTCGCGGCGCTGAAGCAGTTCCGCTTTGCGGGCGAATACGACGCCTCGCGCGCGCACGAGAACGCGCCGCTGTACTTCGTGCCGAGCGACACCATCGCCAGCGCGCAGCTCGCGCGCTCGCTCGGCATCTCGACCTTGCACGACCTGTTCGGCGGCGTGGTTCCATACCCCTTCGTCGCCACCAAGGCCATCACGCATCCGCTGGTGGGCAGGGCGGCCGTCTGCCCCGAGGGATGGGAGCCGGCCTTTGCCCCCGCCGTGTCGGATGCGGTGCTCGACGGCTTTTCCGCGTTCTCGATCGAAGACGCGCGATGGGCCGGGCGCCACCTGCTGGAAAGCGGCGTGGTGCGCGTCAAGCCGGTGTGCGCCACCGGCGGGCGGGGCCAGGCCGTGGCCGCCGACGCCGATGCCCTGGACCGCTGCCTTGCCGCCATGGACGAGAGCGAGATCGCGCTGCATGGCGTGGTGCTGGAAGAGAACCTCGCCAGCCCGGAAACCTACAGCGTCGGGCAGGTGCTGGTCGACCAGATGATCGTGAGCTACTTCGGCCGCCAGCGGATGACGCGCGACAACGCCGGACAGAACGTCTACGGCGGCTCCGACCTGACGCTCGTGCGCGGCAACTTCGATGCGCTGCTTGACATGACCAGCCCCGGCCCGGCGCTTTGCCTGGCCATCGACCAGGCGCGGCGCTACCACCATGCGGTGATCGACTGCTACCCGGGTTTCTTTGCCTCCCGCGTGAACTACGACGTGGCGCAGGGCCTGGGCGCGGACGGCGCCTGGCGATCGGGCGTGCTCGAGCAGTCGTGGCGCGTCGGCGGCGCCACCGGGGCCGAAATGGTCGCGCTCGAATGCTTCTGGCGCGACCCGGTGCTCGAGCGCGTGCGCATCTCCTGCTTCGAAGCGTATGGTGCTGCGGTGCCGATCCCGGCCGATGCGACGGTGCACTACCGAGGCGTCGACTCGCAGGTCGGGCCCCTCGCCAAATACGCATTGTTCCAGCCATATGACAGCGACACGACATAACTTCATAGACATATCCGTAGACGGCCAGCACATTGCCGGAACGCTGGTCGCCGCCTCCACGATGGTGCCCGGCGTTCTCCTGGTCCACGGCTGGGATGGCAGCCAGGAGCAGTACATCGCGCGCGCGCACGAGATTGCCGCGCTCGGCTGCGTCTGCCTCACCTTCGACCTGCGCGGCCACGCGCGCCATGCCTCGCTGCGCCAGGAGGTCACGCGCGAGGACAACCTGCGCGACGTGCTCGCGGCCTACGACACGCTCATCAGCCACCCGACCGTCGACCCGCAGGCCGTCGCCATCGTCGGCAGCAGCTACGGCGGCTACCTGGCGGCGCTGGTCAGCACGATGCGGCCGGTGCGCTGGCTCGCGCTGCGGGCTCCGGCGCTCTACCGCGACCGCGAGTGGCTCGCGCCCAAGGGCCAGCTGAGCAGGCCCGATCTCGTGGCCTACCGCCGCACCCTCGTCGGCCCGCGCGACAACCGGGCGCTCGCAGCCTGCGAGGCCTTCACGGGCGACGTGCTGATCGTGGAATCGGAGCACGACCAGATCGTGCCGCACCCGGTCATCGAGAACTACCTGGGCGCATTCAAGCGCGTGCGCTCCGCGACCTACCGCGTCATCTCGGGCGCCGACCATGCCCTGTCGAAGCAGGCGCACCGCCAGGCCTATGGGCAACTCCTCGTCTCCTGGATGACGGAAATGACGCTGGGCGCCCGGGCGACCGGCACCATGACGCGGCCCGTCTCCGCGAGTCCCGCATAGACAGGTTCCCCTATGAAGACCATGACCGAAAGACAACTGTCCACGCTGCGAACCGGCCTGATTGCAGGAACCCTCGCAAGCATTGCCTCCACCGCCGCGCTGATGCTGTGCGGCCGCCGCGAGACCGGCAGCATGGCGGCGCCGACCAACGCCACCAGCCACTGGCTGTGGGGAGACCAGGCCTTCGAGGCGCGCCGGCCCACGCTGAAGCACACCGGGCTGGGCTACGCCACGCACCATGCGAGCGCCATATTCTGGGCGCTGATCTATGCCTGGCTGCACGCCAGCCGGCATCCCGCGCAGTCGGTTCCCGCAGCGCTCGCCAGTGCCGGTGCCGCAACCGCACTGGCCTGCGCGGTGGACTACACGATCATCCCGCGCCGGCTCATGCCAGGCTTCGAGCACCATCTTTCGAAGCGCTCCCTGGGCGTCGTCTATGGTCTGTTTGCGGTGGGGCTGGCGGCCGGATGCCTGCTGGCCCAGCGTGGGCGCGGCCGGGGCGGCTAGCGCGAACAGGGAGGGCGGCGACGCACGAGTAGTGCGCCTTGCTACGCGCACTCAAGGAGCTTTCCTACGTCGCGGCGCCGGCGGCCCTTTCATCGTTCGGCTTTCCTCAACCAGACCGGAGCCCACGATGCCCAACTCCACCAAGCGCGCAGCGCCCGATGCATGCAGCCTTCTCGATTCGGATCACCGCAACGTCAAGAAAATGTTCAAGGCGTACGAGGAACTGACCCATTCGCGTGCTGCCGATGCGCAGCAGAAGAAGCGCGAACTCGCCAACCAGATCTGCACCGAGCTGACCGTTCATGCGCAGATCGAGGAAGAGATCTTCTACCCGGCCCTGCGCGAGGCGATCAGCGAAACCGATCTTCTCGACGAAGCCGAAGTCGAGCACGCCAGCGCCAAGGAATTGATCGCGCAGATCGAAGCTGCCACCGAGGTGGACGACAAGTTCGATGCCAAGGTCATCGTGCTGGGCGAATACATCGACCACCACGTGAAGGAAGAGCGCAACGAGATCTTCGTCAAGGCACGCGCCGCCAGCGGGCTCGACCTGGTGGCCATGCGCGAGCAGCTCGCCGCGCGCAAGGAAGAGCTGATGGAAGAGCTCACCGCAGCGGCCTGACTGCACACGGCCCGCGACACGTGCTTCCAGCTTGAGTCCACCATCGAGGCTTTCGTCGCCAGCCTGCCTTTGCCGATGATGGAGATGTCTTCCGCCCGGGGCCATGGTAGAAACCGGCCACCCTGCGCACGTTGCGCATTGCATCGCACCGATGGCCGAAGACTTCTCCTTCAATCCACGACATCCCGTCATCCCGACCGCCCCCGGCTTCCGCCCGGGGCGCGCGTCCTGGCTGCTGCTGCTCGGCCTGGCCCTGCTGTTCATGGGCGGCTGCGCGGGGCTGCCGGCCGGGGTGGAGCGCAAGCCTTCGGTGGCCATTGCCGACGGCGCCGCCACCATGCTGGGCCGCCTGGTGGCGGCGGCTTCACCGCCGGGGCAGGGGCTGAGCGGTTTCCGGCTGCTGCCGATGCCGCAGTATTCGCTGCATGCGCGCGTCGAACTCGCGCGCCGCGCCCAGCGCTCGATCGATGTGCAGTACTACCTGGTGCAGAACGACGAAACCGGCCGCTACCTGCTGCGCACGCTGCGCGACGCGGCCGACCGCGGCGTGCGCGTGCGCCTGCTGGTGGACGACCTCTACACCGCGGGCGCCGATCCGCTGTTCGCGGGCTTCGCGGCGCATCCGAATGTCGAGGTGCGGTTCTTCAATCCGTTCCCGGCCGGCCGCGATTTCCTGGGCACGCGCTGGGCAGCGTCGCTGCTCGACTTCGACCGGGTGCACCGCCGCATGCACAACAAGCTGTTCGTGGTGGACAACACGATGGCGGTCATGGGCGGGCGCAACATCGCCAACGAATACTTCCTGCGCGATGGCGGCTCGAACTTCATCGACATCGACACGCTGGTGGCCGGCACGGTCGTGCCGCGGCTTTCATCGCTGTTCGACATGTACTGGAACAGCCCGTACGTCTATCCGATCGAGTCGCTGGTCTCCGATGGCGGGGCCACGCCGCAGCAGCTGCGCGAACGCTTCGAGCAATTGACCACCGGGCCGGACACGCTGCATCCCGAGCCGCTGGATTCCACCGACCTGCTGGGCAACAACGCGCTCGCCAAGGATCTGGGCGAGGGCGCGCTGTCGCTCGTCTGGGCGCGCGCCGAAGCCTATGCCGACGCGCCCGCCAAGGCACTGGGTCCCACGGACGAGGCCCGCGGACTGCCGGCTGACGAGTCGACCGACAGCGTGCTCTACAACGTGCGGCGCTACCTGCGCGGCGCCCAGCAGGAGATCCTGCAGACCACGCCCTACCTGATTCCGGGTCGCGGCGGCATGGAGACGATCCGCCTCGTGCGGCAACGGGGCGTGAGCTACACCATCGTCACCAATTCATTGGCCGCCACGGACGAATCGCTGGTGCACATTGGCTATCGCCGCTACCGGCCCGAGATGCTCGGCCTCGGTGTGGAGCTCTACGAGCTGAGCCCCAAGCGCGTCGAGCAGACGAAGCGTTTCGGCATCTACGGTTCGGCCAGCGGCCGGCTGCACGGAAAGTCGGCGGTGGTCGACCGCAGCATGGTCTTCATCGGCTCGATGAATTTCGATCCGCGCTCGATGCTGCACAACACCGAGATCGGCATATTCATCTTCAGCCCGCAGATTGCCCAGCAACTCACCAGTCTGATCGGTTTCATCCGGCTCGACGGCGCGTACCAGCTGCAGCTGGGTCCGAGCGGCGGCATCGAATGGGTGAGCCCGGCCGCGGGCGACGGCGCCGACACCATCCTGCACGTGGAGCCGGAAACGGATTTCTGGTCGCGCTGGAAGCTGGAGCTTTTTGCGCCGCTGGTGCCCGAGAGCCTTTTGTAGGACGCGTGCGTCGGCGGCCGATGCAAGCGCTACTGCTGCAGGCGGCCGCTCAGATAGGGCTCCGGATCGACGGCGGCGCCGTTCTTGCGAATCTCGAAATGCAGCTTCACGCGGTCGGTCTCGCTCTTGCCCATTTCGGCGATCTTCTGGCCTTGCCGGACCACCGCGTTTTCCTTCACGAGGATGGTCTGCGCATGGGCGTACGCGGTCAGGAAGGTCTCGTTGTGCTTGACGATGACCATGTTGCCGTAGCTGCGCAACTCGCCGCCCACGTACACCACGCGGCCGTCGGCCGAGGCCACGATGGGGTCGCCCAGGTTGCCGGCAATGTCGAGCCCCTTGTTGCGCACGCCGTCGAAGCGGGCAATGGTGCTGCCGGCGGCGGGCCGGATGAACATGGCCTGGGGTTGCTGGACGGGCGGCGGAATGGTCACGCCGGGCCGCGCGGGCGGCTGTGGCGTGGTGCAGGCGGCAAGGCCGGCGGCCACGAGAAGCGCGGCGCCGGTGCGAAAGGCAAAAGTCTGGAGGTGCATGGCTCTGTTGGAACGAATTCGTTGCGGAGGGTTCCTTCGGTCGGCGCGCCGGGCGAGCCACCTCGTCCATGCTAGCAAACTCGGCCGAGCCCGGATCTACTTGAGCGGAATCGGCGTGCCGCGGTCGATGGGCACCGCCGTCACGCTGTTCTTCGGCGAACCTTCGATCAGCAGGTCGGAGTACGTGAGATAGACCAGCGTGTTGCGCCTGGCGTCGACCATGCGCACCACGCGCAGCCGCTTGAACAGGATCGACAGCCGCTCGCTGTAGACCTCTTCCCGCTTGGGCAGGGGCTGCGTGATGCTGACCGGCCCGACCTGGCGGCAGGCAATGGAGGCTTCGGACTTGTCTTCCGCAACGCCGAAGGCGCCGGCCAGCCCGCCCGTCTTGGCACGCGAGACGTAGCAGGTCACGCCGCTCACCTTGGGGTCGTCGTAGGCCTCGACCACGATCTTGTGGTCGGGGCCGATGAGCTTGAACACGGTGTCGACGTCGCCCACCGTTTCCGCGTGCGCGGCCGAGGCCAGCGCCAGGCCCACCAGCGCCAGGCCGGATGCGAAGGCGCAGCGGAGCAGGGCGGGGGCGCGGCGTGCCTTTGTCATGTATTGTTTCAAACGATGCTGAGTTCGTGCACGCGGTCGAAGCTGCCGCGCCGCCGGTCTTCGAAGAAATGTTCCAGCGCCTCGCGCACGGTGCGAAAGGCGATCTCTTCCCAGGGAATTTCTTCCTCGGTGAAAAGCCGGGCCTCGATGGTCTCGTGGCCGGGGTCGAAGCGGTCGTCGAGCAGGCGGGCGCGGTAGAACAGGTGCACCTGGCCCACGCGCACCACGCTGATCACCGCGAACAGGCCCTGTATCTCGTAGTGGGCGCCGGCCTCTTCGTCGGTCTCGCGGGCCGCGCCCTGGGCGGCGGTTTCGCCCAGCTCCATGAAGCCCGCGGGCAGCGTCCACTTGCCCCAGCGCGGCTCGATGTTGCGCTTGCACAGCAGCACCTTGTCGCCGAGCACGGGGATGGTGCCCACCACGTTCAGCGGGTTCTCGTAGTGGATGGTGCTGCAGGCCGGGCAGACGGCGCGCTCCTTGGTGTCGCCGTCGTCGGGGACGCGGTAGACCACTGCGGTGCCGCAGTTCTTGCAGTGCTTGATGGGTACGCGCAGGATCATGGAGCGTGGAGAGCCGGCGTCACGCGATCTTGACAGTGAGCTTCGGCAGGCCCGCCACTTCACCCACCAGCGTGTCGCCCGCCACCACCGCCGCCACGCCTTCGGGCGTGCCGCTGTAGATCAGGTCGCCGGGCTGAAGCTCCCACGCGGCCGACAGGTGTTCGATGGTTTCGGCCACGTTCCAGATCAGCTTGCTCACGGTGCTGCGCTGGCGGTCGGTGCCGTTCACCTGCAGCGAGATCTCGGCGTTCTCGGCGTCGCCGGCCGCTGCCACCGGCACGATGGGGCCGATGGGCGCGCTCTGCTCGAAGCCCTTGCCGATGTCCCAGGGGCGGCCCTGCTTCTTCATGTCGTTCTGCAGGTCGCGCCGCGTCATGTCGAGGCCGACCGCGTAGCCGTAGATGTGCTTGTGCGCATCGGCCGCCGAAATGTTCTTGCCGCCGGTGCCGATCGCCACCACGAGCTCGATCTCGTGGTGCAGGTTCTTCGTGAGCGTGGGGTAGGCCATGGTGCCGGTCTGGCCCGCATCGACCACCACCAGCGCGTCGGCCGGCTTCATGAAGAAGAAGGGCGGCTCGCGGCCGGTGAAGCCCATTTCCTTGGCGTGATCTTCATAGTTGCGGCCCACGCAGTAGATGCGGTGCACCGGAAAACGGGCCGGCTGGCCGACCACGGGGATCGAAACGGTCGCGGGCGGGGTGAAAACAAACTCGGCGGAAGCCATTGCGTCAGTCCTTTTCAGCGGAACGGAGAAAAACGGCAGTGTGCCAGAGGCAGGCCCGCGTTGCCGGTGAGCGCTATGCTTGGGGAATGATGAAGCTGTACAACTACTTCCGATCCTCTGCGTCGTTCCGCGTGCGCATTGCGCTCAACCTGAAGGGCCTGGAGTTCGAATACATCCCGGTGCATATTGCCCGCGGCGAGCATCGCACGGGGCCGTATTCGGCCATTTCGGCCGACATGCTGGTGCCGCTGCTCGAGGACGAGGGCGAGCGTCTTTCGCAGTCGATGGCCATCATCGAATACCTGGACGAAACCTGCCCCGAGCCGGCGCTGCTGCCGCACGATCCGGTGGGCCGCGCCCACGTGCGCGCGCTGGCGCAATCCATTGCCTGCGAGATCCACCCGCTGAACAACCTGCGCGTGCTCAAGTACCTGGTGAAGGAACTCAAGCTCGACGACGAGGCCAAGAACGCCTGGTACCGCCACTGGGTGCGCGACGGCATGCTGGCCTTCGAGCGCCAGCTCGCCCAGCATCCGGGCGGCAGGTTCTGCTACGGCGACACACCCACCATGGCCGACTGCTGCCTGGTGCCGCAGATCTTCAACGGCCGCCGCTTCGACTGCGACTTCAGCGGGCTGCCGCGCACCATGGCCGCTTTCGAGGCCTGCATGGAACTCGATGCCTTCCAGCGCGCCCAGCCCTCCCAGGCGCCCGACGCGGAAGCCTGATCGAGCCCGCCACCATGGACGCACACTGGCTCGTTCCAGAGTGGCCGGCGCCGCCGAACGTGCGGGCCGTGTGCACCACGCGGGAGGGCGGTGTTTCGCAGGGCCGCTACGAAAGCCTCAACCTGGGCGACCATGTGGGCGACCTGGCCGCGGACGTCGCCGAGAACCGCCGCCGCCTGGCGCAGGCGATCGGCGCGCGCCCCATTTTCCTGCAGCAGGTGCACGGCACCGGCCTCGTGGCGCTCGATGCCGAACCGGGCATCGTGGGCCACGGCACGCCGGCCGATGCCTGCACCGCCACGGCCGTCGGCATGGCCTGCACGATCATGGTCGCCGACTGCCTGCCCGTGCTCTTCACCGACGAATCGGGCCAGCGGGTGGCGGCTGCGCACGCCGGCTGGCGCGGCCTTGCCGGCGGCGTGCTGGAAGCGGCGGCCCGGTGCTTCGCGGCCGAGCCGAAGGCCGGGCCTGGGCACGGTGCCAGCAAGGTCATGGCCTGGCTCGGCCCCTGCATCGGTCCCAGGGCCTTCGAGGTCGGGCCCGAGGTCAAGGCTGCGTTCGAGGCGCATGCGAGCGAAGCCGCGCACTGCTTCCAGCCCGCGCCGGCACCCGGCAAGTGGCTGGCCGACCTGCCCGCGCTCGCGCGCCAGCGCCTCCGCGCGGCCGGCGTGGAGTCGGTGCATGGCAACGACGGCAGCGACGGCTGGTGCACCGTCGCCAACCCGTCACGGTTCTTTTCGCACCGGCGGGACGGCGTCAGCGGGCGTTTCGCCGCGCTGGTCTGGAAGGTCTGAAGCCGTGCCTGCCGCCGTGGCCGCCTCGCTTGCGGCGCGGCGCGCTTCTTCCTGCGCCTGGGCCTCGCGCTGCCTGGTCGCGCGGCGCCGTCCCGGGGTGCCCATCAGGTAAACCACCAGTGCGACAGGCGCCAATCCGTACAGAAGAAATGTGAAGATGGCACCCAATACGGTGCCGGTGGTGTTGGTGGCTTCGGCCACGGCCATCATCAGGGCGACGTAGAGCCAGCCAATCACGATCAGGTGGATGAACACAAGAAGTTTCAGTCGGTAAGTGAGCGGGGAGCGTTGTGGGCGCCTTGCGAAATGCAGGATACTCAAAATGCGCAAGCCATCCGTACGATTCAGGTGAGGACCAGGAGACATGATGAAGCAACAAGCCACGGGGGCCGATGCGTTCGCGCCCTTCCAGCAGGCTCTTTCAGAGGGATGGGCCAAGGCGCTGGAATCGCTCCAGCAATCCGCCGTGCAGGGGGCTTCGGCCTTCAACGGGGGCGGCACGCCGCTGTGGCAATTGCCGCCGGCGGCGAAGATGCCCGACCTGCCGAAGGTATCCATCGCGCCCGAGAAGCTGCAATCCATCCAGCAGCAGTACATGGCCGAAGCCACCGAGCTCTGGCGCCGCGGCCTGGACGCCAGGCCCGAAGGCGACAAGCGCTTTGCGGGCGAAGCCTGGGGCAGCAATCCGCTCGCGGCCTTCTCCGCGGCCGTCTACCTGCTCAACGGCCGCACCCTGCTCGGCATGGCCGAGGCCATCGATGCCGACGAAAAGACCAAGGCGCGCATGCGCTTTGCGGTCGAGCAATGGATGGCGGCCTCGTCGCCCAGCAATTCGCTCGCCTTCAACGCCGAAGCGCAGAAGAAAGCCATCGACACGCAGGGCGAGAGCATTGCCAAGGGCATCCAGAACCTGCTGCACGACGTCAGGCAGGGCCACCTCAGCATGACCGACGAGAGCGCCTTCGAAGTGGGGCGCAACGTCGCCACCACGGAGGGCGCCGTGGTGTTCGAGAACGAGTTTTTCCAGTTGCTCGAATACAAGCCGCTCACGGCCAAGGTCTACGAACGGCCGTTCCTGCTGGTGCCGCCGTGCATCAACAAGTTCTACATCCTCGACCTGCAGCCCGAGAACTCGCTGATCCGCTATGCGAACGAGCAGGGCCACCGCGTGTTCGTGGTGAGCTGGCGCAACCCCGACGAGTCGCTGGCCAACGCCACCTGGGACGACTACATCGAGAACGCCGCCATCAAGGCGATCCACCTGGTGCAGGAGATCAGCGGGAGCAAGCAGATCAACGCGCTGGGCTTCTGCGTGGGCGGCACCATCCTGAGCACCGCGCTGGCCGTGCTCGCGGCGCGCGGCGAAAAGCCGGCCGCCTCGGTCACGCTGCTCACCACCTTTCTCGACTTCAGCGACACCGGCATCCTCGACATCTTCGTGGACGAGGCGATGGTCGCGTACCGCGAAATGCAGCTGGGCAAGGGCGGCCTGCTGCCCGGCATGGACCTGGCATCGACCTTCAGCTTCCTGCGCCCCAACGACCTGGTGTGGAACTACGTGGTCGGCAACTACCTGAAGGGCGAAACCCCGCCGCCCTTCGACCTGCTCTACTGGAACAGTGACGCCACCAACCTGCCGGGCCCGTTCTATACCTGGTACCTGCGCAACACGTACCACGAGAACAAGCTCGCAAAGCCCAATGCGCTCACGGTGTGCGGCGAGAAGATCGACCTCGGCAGGATCGACATCCCGGCCTACATCTACGGCTCGCGCGAAGACCACATCGTGCCCATCGGCGGCGCGTACGCGTCCACGCAGCTGCTGCCGGGCAGGAAGCGCTTCGTCATGGGGGCCTCCGGCCACATCGCGGGCGTGATCAATCCGCCGGCCAAGAAAAAGCGCAGCCACTGGATCCGCGAAGACGGCAAGTTCCCGAAGACCCAGGCCGAATGGCTGGCCGGCGCGGCCGAGCACCCCGGCAGCTGGTGGACCGACTGGGCACAATGGCTCAAGGGCCATGCGGGCAAGCAGATCCCCGCGCCCAAGACCTACGGCAACGGCAAGGCCTACAAGGCCATCGAACCGGCGCCCGGACGCTACGTCAAGGCAAGAGCCTGACCCTTCACAACCACGACTTCAAATCACTTCATCATTTCAACGGAGAACCTCATGGAAGACATCGTCATCGTTTCGGCTGCACGCACGGCGGTCGGCAAGTTCGGCGGCTCGCTCGCCGGTATCCCTGCCACCGAACTGGGCGCCCTCGTGATCAAGGAAGTGATTGCGCGCGCGAATCTCACGGCCGAGCAGGTCGGCGAGGCGATCATGGGCCAGGTGCTGGCGGCAGGTGCCGGCCAGAACCCCGCGCGCCAGGCGTGGCTCAAGAGCGGCGGCACCAAGGAAACGCCGGCACTCACCATCAACGCCGTCTGCGGCTCGGGCCTGAAGGCCGTGATGCTCGCGGCACAGGCCGTGGCCACGGGCGACAGCGAGATCGTCATTGCCGGCGGGCAGGAGAACATGAGCATGGCGCCGCACGTGCTGCCCAACTCGCGCAACGGCCAGCGCATGGGCGACTGGAAGCTGGTCGACACCATGATCGTCGACGGCCTGTGGGACGTCTACAACCAGTACCACATGGGCATCACGGCCGAGAACGTGGCCAAGAAGTTCGGCATCGACCGCGCCGCGCAGGACGAGCTCGCGCTCGGCAGCCAGACCAAGGCGGCGGCCGCACAGGATGCCGGCAAGTTCAAGGACGAGATCGTCGGCGTGAGCATTCCGCAGAAGAAGGGCGACCCCATCGTCTTCAACCAGGACGAGTTCATCAACCGCAAGACCAGCGCCGACGTGCTGGCCGGCCTGCGCCCCGCCTTCGACAAGGCGGGCGGCGTGACCGCGGGCAATGCCTCGGGCCTGAACGATGGCGCTGCCGCCGTGATGGTGATGACGGCCAAGAAGGCCGCCGCGCTCGGCCTCAAGCCGCTGGGGCGCATCGCCAGCTACGCCACTGCCGGCCTCGACCCGGCCATCATGGGCATGGGCCCGGTGCCCGCGTCGACCAAGGCGCTGCAGCGCGCCGGCTGGAAGGCTGCCGACCTCGACCTGCTCGAGATCAACGAAGCCTTTGCGGCGCAGGCCTGCGCCGTGAACAAGGAAATGGGCTGGGACGTGAACAAGGTCAACGTGAACGGCGGCGCCATTGCCATCGGCCACCCGATCGGCGCGTCGGGCTGCCGCATCCTGGTGACGCTGCTGCACGAAATGCAGCGCCAGAACGCGAAGAAGGGCATTGCCTCGCTGTGCATCGGCGGCGGCATGGGCGTGGCGCTGACCATCGAGCGATAGGCTTCACGCGCCCGGGTTGCGCACCTCTCTTTCTGGGGGGCGCGGCCGTTCAGGGCGCGCTCCCGCCGACGGGGTACGCGGCGAAGCGAATGTCCCCCGGCCTGCGGCCTCTCCCTTGATTTCGCTGCGCAAGGCACCCCATCGACGGGAACGTTGGACGGAGCAGTTGTTGATCGGCGATACACCACGCACCCTGAACGACAGCGCTCGGACATCGGAGCACAACAGCTCGCTGCCGGACCCGGCGGGCGCATGCCACCTTGTTCACCGCTCAAAATTTGAGCAAACTGATTATTCCCCTTGTAAAACAACGACTTAAATCGCCTTTACAAGGAAGAACATCAGTTATCCCCAAAGTTGTCCACGGAAATTGGGGATGGCATCGACTTCTTCACAATTCGCCTGCAAGTCCTTGTTTTTGGACGCTCAATCGATGGCAGCCTGCTGCCCGGCGTAGTGCAGGCACAGCGTCTCGACCAGCGCCTGCGCGTAGATGGGCAGCGCAGCCCGGTCGCGTACCAGCAGGTAGCGCTCCCGCACGCACCACGCATCGCTGAGATCGATCAGCGCGAGCTGCATGCTTTCCTGGTTGCGCCGCGCGGCCGATTCCGGCACCACGCCGATGCCCACGCCGCTGCCGATCATCCGGCACATGGCGTCGAAGCTGCCGAGCTGGATGCGCAGCTTCTGCCGCTTGCCGAGGTTGTCGGTGATCTGCGCGAGAAAGGTCTGCAGGGTGCTGCCTTGCTGCATGCCGATCGCGTCTTCGTCCAGCGTTTCCGCGAATGAAATCCTGCGGCGCTTCGCAAAGCGGTGCTTGCGCGAGGTGACGAGCACCAGCCGGTCGGTGCTGAAGTGGATGGCTTCCAGGCCCAGCGTGTCGACCCGGCCCGCGACGATGCCGATGTCGGCGCGGCCGTCGAGCACGCCGCGCGGGATCTGAGCATTCGGTTTTTCCTGAAGGTCGACGTTGATGCGCGGGTTGCGCGCGAGGAAGCCCGGCAATATTTCGGGCAGGAAATCGGTCACCGCCGTGGTGTTGGCGAACACGCGCAGATGGCCGCGCAGCCCGCCGCCGTATTCGAGCAGGTCGGCACGCAACTGCTCGGTCTGGTGCAGCACCAGGCGCGCGTGGTGCAGGAAGGCTTCTCCCGGCGGTAGCAGGCGAACGCCGCGTGCCTCCCGCTGCAGCAGCTGCAGTCCGGCCTGGGTTTCGAGCGCCTTGATGCGCGCACTGGCCGCCGCAAGCGACAGATGCTGCCGCTCGGCCGCCCGCGTGAGATTGCCGAGCTCGGCCGTGGCAACGAAGAGGCGCAGGTCGGTCAGGTCGAAAAGCATCGCGTCATCGTACACAAGCCTTCGGAATTTCAGAAGGCTGGGTTCCGAAATCGCAGATTGCGCGCACTGCCATGGCGGAACACCATGCGGCCATGGAGACAAAGACAATGAAATTCCGCGCACTGGCGCTTCTTTCCCTCGCCGCGGCAGCGCTCGGCACCGCAGTTCCGGCTGCCGCGCAGCCGTATCCCTCGCGCCCCGTCACGCTCGTCGTGCCGCAGGCCGCGGGCGGCACCAACGACATCGTGGGCCGCCTCGTGGGCCAGAAGATCGGGGAGGTGATGAATGCCAGCGTCGTGGTCGACAACCGGCCGGGTGCGGGCGGCAACATCGGCACGCAACTCGTCGCCAAGGGCCCGAAAGACGGCTACACGCTGCTCATGACCATCAGCAGCAGCCAGGCCATCAATCCGGCGCTCTACAAGAATCCGGGCTTCGATCCGGTGAAGGACTTCAAGCCCGTGGGCCTGATCGGCGCGGTGCCCAACGTGCTGCTGGTCCATCCCTCGTTTCCCGCCAAGGACTTCAACGAATTCCTGAAGCTCGCGCGGCAGAAGGGTGCCAACTACCAGTACGCCTCGGCCGGCAACGGCACGCTGAACCACCTGCTCGGCGAAATGCTCAACAGCATGGCGGGCATCTCGCTGCAGCACGTGCCGTACAAGGGCGTGGCGCCTGCGCTCAACGACGTGCTCGGCGGACAACTTCCGATCGTGTTCGCGAGCCTGCCTTCGGCGCTCTCGCACATCAAGGCCGGCAAGCTGCGCGCGCTGGCCGTGAGCGGCGAGAAGCGCTCGCCGGTGCTGCCGGACGTACCCGCCATCGCCGAGGTCGTGCCGGGCTACAACGGCACGCTCTGGATCGGCCTGTTCGCGCCAGCGGGTGTGTCGGCCGACGTGCTGGCCACGCTGCAGGATGCGACGCGCAAGGCGCTGGCCGCGAAGGACCTGCGCGACAAGCTCGACCAGCAGGGCGTCGAGATCGCGCCGCCCACCACGCCCGATCAATTCTCGAGACTGCTGCAGGACGACCTTGCCAAATGGGCACGCATCGTCAAGGCATCCGGCGCTGCAGTGGACTGAAAGAACCAATGAGCAATCCCCCTCAGGAAAAATCTTTCGGCGCGATCGACGGCGACACGCTCGCGAAGCTCCAGGCCTGGCAAGGCCGCAGCGAAACGCTGGCCGACGGCATCACCGCCGCTCCGGTGCGCGCGCTCTCCGCCACGCTCGACCGCGACGACGCGCTGCCCATTGCCGGCACGCGTCTGCCCGAACTCTGGCACTGGCTCTACTTCCTGCCGCACCATCGCCAGTCCGAGATCGGCGAGGACGGCCATGCGAGGCGCGGCGGCTTCCTGCCGCCGGTGCCGCTGCCGCGCCGCATGTGGGCCGGCGGCCGGCTGGCGTGGGAGCAGGGCAACCCGCTGCAGGTCGGCGACAAGGTCGAGCGCACCTCGACCATCGCCTCGGTCACCCACAAGGTCGGCCGCACGGGCGAGCTGATGTTCGTGCTCGTGCGCCATGAAGTGCGCAACGAGCGCGACCTCGCGCTGACCGAGGAGCACGACATCGTCTACCGCGCCGCGGCCGCGCCCGGCGAGAAGGCGCCGCCGCCCACGCCGGCGCCGAAGGACGCCGCCTTCAGCCGCGAGATCGCGCCCGACGACGTGCTGCTGTTCCGCTATTCGGCGCTCACCTTCAACGGCCACCGCATCCACTACGACCGCCGCTACGTGACGCAGGTCGAGGGCTATCCGGGCCTGATCGTGCACGGCCCGCTGATCGCGACGCTGCTCGTGGACCTGCTGCGCCGCAACGTGCCGGGCGCGCAGCTCGCGCGCTTCGAATTCCGCGCCGTGCGGCCGACCTTCGACATCGCGCCGTTCCGCGTGCACGGCAAGCCGGCCGACGGCAGTGCGGACGGAAAAACCTTCAGCCTCTGGGGCGAAGACGCCGATGGCTGGCTCACGATGCAGGCCACGGCCGTGCTCGCATGAACAGGGAGGACAAGCCCATGACAAGACCTCTCGACGGCATCACCGTGGTTTCCCTCGAACACGCGATTGCCGCGCCGTTCTGCACCCGGCAGCTGGCCGACCTTGGCGCCCGCGTCATCAAGGTGGAACGCCCCGGCGCCGGTGACTTCGCGCGCGCCTACGACGCGCGCGTGGGCGGCGAGGCCTCGCACTTCGTGTGGGTGAACCGCTCCAAGGAAAGCCTCACGCTCGACCTCAAGCAACCCGCCGCGCTCGCGGTGCTGCAGGAGCTGGTGGCCGATGCCGACGTGCTGGTGCAGAACCTCGCGCCGGGCGCCGCCGCACGCATGGGCCTGGGCGCCGAGGCGCTGCAGGCATTGCATCCGCGGCTCATCGTCTGCGACATCTCGGGCTATGGCGACGACGGCCCGTACCGCGACAAGAAGGCCTACGACCTGCTGATCCAGAGCGAGGCAGGTTTCCTGTCGGTCACGGGCACGCCGGACGATCCGTGCAAGTCGGGCAATTCCATCGCCGACATCGCGGCGGGCATGTACGCCTACACCGGCATCCTCGCGGCGCTGCTCCAGCGTGGCAAGACCGGCAAGGGCTCGCACATCGACGTGTCGATGCTCGAGTCGCTCGCCGAGTGGATGGGCTACCCGATGTACTACGCCTACGACGGCGCGCCGCCGCCGCCGCGCAGTGCCGCCTCGCACGCCACCATCTATCCCTACGGGCCGTTTCCCGCGGGCGACGGCGGCACGGTCATGCTGGGCCTGCAGAACGAGCGCGAATGGCGCGTGTTCTGCGAGAAGGTGCTGCTGCAGGCAGCGCTCGCCACCGACGCGCGCTTCGACAGCAACGCGCGGCGCAACGAGAACCGCGACGCACTGCGCGCGATCATCGTGGAGACCTTCGCCGCGCTCGGCACCGCGCAGGTGGTCGAGCGCCTCGATGCGGCGCAGATCGCCAACGCACGCATGAACGACATGGCCGGGCTGTGGGCGCATCCGCAGCTGCAGGCGCGCGAGCGCTGGCGGCAGGTGGGCTCGCCGGCGGGCGACATTCCGGCCCTGCTGCCGGCCGGCCGCCAGAGCGCCTTCGACTACCGCATGGATGCGATACCGGCCGTGGGCCAGCACACCGACGCCATCCTGCGCAGCCTCGGCCGCGGCGAGGCGGACATCGCGGCGCTGCGCGAGGCGGGGGCGGTGTGAGCGCGCAGCTCGCCCTGGCGCGCGCCTTTCTCTTCGTGCCGGCCGACCGGCCCGAGCGCCATGCGCGCGCGCTGGCCACCGGCGCGGGCGCAGTGATCGTCGACCTGGAGGACGCGGTGGCGCCCGAGCGCAAGGCGCCGGCGCGCGAAGGCCTTGCCGCCTCGTTCGCCGCGCTGCCCGGCACCGACCGGCAGCGCCTGCTGGTGCGCATCAATGCCGCAGGCACGCCCTGGCACGAGGACGACCGCGCGGCCGTGGCCGGGCTGGTCTCGCAAGGCCTGGCCGCGGGCGTGGTGCTGCCCAAGGCAGAGCGGGCCGGCGACCTGCGATGGGTGGCCGAAGCCATCGGCCCTCGCGGCGTGCTCGTGCCGCTCGTCGAATCGGCGGCCGGCCTCGCAGCGATCGATGGACTCGCGGCGGCTGCGCAGGTGCTTCGGCTGGCCTTCGGCAATCTCGATTTCCAGGCCGACGTCGGCCTGGCCTGCGATGCGGACGAGGCCGAACTGGTGCCGGTGCGCCTCGCGCTGCTGCTGGCGTCGCGCCGCGCCGGCCTGCCTGCGCCCATCGACGGCGTGACGGCCGACTGGCGCGACGCGCAACGCCTGGCCGCCGACACGGCACGCGCACGCCGCGGCGGCTTCGGCGCCAAGCTCTGCATCCATCCCGACCAGGTCGCGCCGGTGCAGGCCGCGCTCGGTCCGAGCGACGGCGAGCTCGCATGGGCGCGCCGCGTGATCGAGGCCGTGCGGTCCGCCCGCGGCGGCGTGGTCAGCCTCGACGGACGCATGGTCGACGCGCCGGTCGTTCGCCTGGCCGAACGCCTGGTGGCGCTCGATGCAGAACAAGACAGGCATCCAACAACCCAGGAGACAAGCAAGTGAATCTGAAGAAGAACTGGAAAGCACGCAGCCTGCTGGCCGCATCGCTGGGCGCATGCCTGCTGGCCGCGCAAACGCCGGCCGCGGCGCAGGCGCCCTGGCCCGAGAAACCCATCACCATGGTCGTGCCGTATTCGGCCGGCGGCCCCACCGACGTGGTCGCGCGCATGCTCGCGATCCCCATGGGCAAGTCGCTCGGGCAGACCGTGATCGTCGAGAACACCGTGGGCGCCGGCGGCACGATCGCGCCCGCGCGCGTGGCCAAGGCGGCGCCCAACGGCTACACCATCCTGATCCACCACATGGGCATGGCCACCGCGCCCGCGCTCTACAAGAAGCTCAACTACGACCCGCTGAAGGATTTCGAATACGTGGGCCAGGTGATGGACGTGCCCATGACCCTGCTCTCGCGCAAGGACTTTCCGGCCAGCAACTTCCAGGAGTTGCTGGCGTACGTGAAGACGAACAAGGACAAGGTGACGCTCGCCAACGCCGGCATCGGCGCGGTGTCCCAGCTGTGCGGCATGCTCTTCGCGCACCAGATCGGGGTGCAGCTCACCACCGTGCCCTACAAGGGCGCCGGCCCGGCGCTCAACGACCTGATGGGCGGGCAGGTCGACCTCCTGTGCGACCAGACCACGCAGACCGCGCCGGTCATCAAGGACGGCAACCGCGTCAAGGTGTTCGGCGTGACCACGCCGAAGCGGCTGTCCAGCATGCCGAACATTCCCACGCTCGACGAGCAGAGCCTGAAGGGTTTCGACGTGAAGGTGTGGCACGGCATCTACGCACCCAAGGGCACGCCGCCGGCCGTGATGGAAAAGCTCAACACGGCCCTGCGCGCCGCGCTGCAGGACGACATGGTCAAGCACCGCTTCGCCGAACTGAGCACCGAGGCCGTGCCGATGGACAAGGTGACGCCCGAAGCGCTGCGCACCCACCTGGCGGCCGAGACCGAGAAATGGGGGAAGGTGATCCGGGCGGCAGGGGTGCAGGCGGATTAGTACGGGTGGGCGATCCTCGATCCGCCTGAGCTCCTTGGTCTGCGGCGGACCGAACGCGGCTGACCGGACACGCCGACCGCCGACCGATGCTCAGGCGCCGGCTGGCGGCCTTTTCGGCTTCATGCGCGTGACCTTGTACACAGCGCCTTCCTTGTCGTACGTCGTCCATTCGCCGGTCTGTTCGCCGTTCTCTAAATGGCCGGAGCGCATCCGGGTTCCGTCGCTGCGGAACCATTCCCAATAGCCCGTCAGGACACCCTCGGGCGTCTTCTGCCCGCGCGCCCAGACGCTGCCGTCCTTGTGGTATTGCACATGAGGTTGGGTGGTCGGTTTCTTCATCGGCACCTCGTTGTTCAGCCAGGTGTTCCCGGATGGGCCAGCAGCGTCTCGTGGAACAGCAGAAGCAGCTGCCGCGCGAATACGTCCATGTTCGACACGCGGTCCGCATCGGCGGTTTCGATCGTCCTGCTTGCCGCGGCCTCTCCGGCGATGGCCACGCACACATGCCCCGGCGCGTCGCCATACGGGCTGCCGGAAGGGCCGGCCGCGCCGCTCTCGGCAATTCCCCAGGTGGCGCGGTGGCTGCCGCGGATCCTGCCTGCAATGAAGCTGGCATAGGGTTCGGTTTCTGCGCGCATGCCGGCCATGTCTTCGGCCGTCAGCCCCAGCAGCGCTTTTCCGGCCCGGCGCGAATAGACGACCGCACCGCCGAGGAAAAAGGCCGATGCGCCCGGGATGGCGAGCAGCGCGGCCGACACGAGGGCGCCGGCCGAGGATTCGGCCACGGCCACGGTCTGGCGCCGCTTGCGGAGGATGGCGCCGACACGGTCGGCGAGGACGGAAAGCGGCTCGAGGCCGGCCGTGTCAGACATGGGGGCGCCGCCTGGTGATTTTGAAATTCATACTTTCGAACTCCTTGGAAGCAGAAGGGGCGAGCAAGACGGGGAAGGACTGATGCAATATGGTTGCACATGCGGCCGCGCCGTGACAGCTGGTTGCAAGCTCGGCTCAGTGTTTTCCTCAGAGTTCGACGGCTTGAAACTCGCTAGAGTGAAGGCGGCCGTTCAGGCTTTTCGCACACATCAAGGAAAAATTCATGAGCAAGAAAGTTGCATATGTCACCGGGGGCATGGGTGGCATCGGAACAGCCATTTGCCAGCGCCTTCACAAGGACGGTTTCACTGTCGTCGCAGGCTGCGGCCCCACGCGCGACCATGCCAAATGGCTGGCCGAGCAGAAGGCCCTGGGCTTCGAGTTCCACGCCTCGGTCGGCAACGTCGGCGACTGGCAATCCACCGTCGAGGCCTTTTCTGCCGCCAAAGCAGCGCATGGCCCCATCGACGTGCTGGTCAACAACGCCGGCATCACGCGGGACCGCATGTTCCTGAAAATGACGCCCGAGGACTGGAGCGCGGTCATCGAGACCAACCTCAACAGCATGTTCAACGTGACCAAGCAGGTGGTGGGCGACATGGTCGAGAAGGGCTGGGGCCGCATCATCAACATCAGCTCGGTCAATGGCGCCAAGGGCCAGGCGGGGCAGACCAACTACTCGGCGGCCAAGGCCGGCATGCACGGCTTCACGATGGCGCTGGCGCAGGAACTGGCGAACAAGGGCGTCACGGTCAACACCGTGAGCCCGGGCTACATCGGCACCGACATGGTCAAGGCCATCCGCCAGGAAGTGCTCGACAAGATCGTGGCCACCATCCCGGTCAAGCGCCTGGGCGAGCCGAGCGAAATTGCCTCCATCATCTCGTGGCTTGCCACGGACGAGGGCGGCTACAGCACGGGCGCCGACTTCTCGGTCAACGGCGGCCTGCACATGCACTGATCGCGCTGACGGAAAGCTGATCGAAAAGACCCGCCTCGGCGGGTTTTTTCATTTGTGCGCATCGGCAAGATGGCCGATCGATGATGCCCGTGTGAAACCAGAGTGGCGCATCGTTCCTGCAAAATGGAGCAATGCCCCACAGCGTTTCCCTGATCAACACGATTGCCGCCGGCCTGGGGCTGGCACTCGTGCTCGGTTTCCTGGCGCTGCGGCTGCGGCTGCCGGCCTTGGTGGGTTACCTGCTCGCGGGCGTGATCATCGGACCCTTCACGCCGGGCTTCGTGGCCGATGCGGGCATTGCAGCGCAGCTGGCCGAGATCGGCGTGATGCTGCTGATGTTCGGCGTGGGCCTGCATTTTTCGCTCGACGACCTGCTGGCGGTGCGCAAGATCGCGCTGCCGGGCGCGCTGGCGCAGATCGCGGTGGCCACGCTGCTGGGCGGTGCGCTGGCGCTCTGGTGGGGCTGGTCATGGGGCGAGGCGCTGGTCTTCGGGCTGGCGCTGTCGGTGGCGAGCACGGTCGTGCTGCTGCGCGCGCTCGAGAGCCTGGGCATTCTCGATTCGTTCACCGGGCGCATCGCGGTCGGCTGGCTGGTGGTCGAGGACCTGGCCATGGTGCTGGTCCTGGTGCTGATGCCGCCGCTCGCGGGGGCGCTGGGCGGCCACGCGGGCGATTCGGCCAACGCCGATCCGCTGTGGCAGACGCTCGGCGTCACGCTGCTGCAGGTGGGCGGGTTCGTGGCGCTGATGCTGGTGGTGGGGCGGCGCGCGTTTCCTTGGATTCTCTGGCAGGTCACGCGCACCGGCTCGCGCGAGCTGTTCACGCTGTGCGTGATCGCGGCCGCGGTCAGCATCGCCTTTGCGTCGGCGGCGCTGTTCGGCGTGTCGTTCGCGCTGGGCGCTTTCTTCGCGGGCATGGTGATGCGCGAATCCGAATTCAGCCACCGCGCGGCGCAGGAGTCGCTGCCGCTGCGGGATGCCTTCGCGGTGCTGTTCTTCGTGTCGGTGGGCATGCTCTTCGATCCCTCGGTGCTCATCGAGCGGCCGCTGCAGGTGCTGGCGGTGGTGGGCGTGATCGTGCTGGGCAAGTCGCTGGCCGCCTGCGCGCTGGTGCTGGCGTTCCGCTATCCGCTGGGCACGGCGCTCACCGTGAGCGCGAGCCTCGCGCAGATCGGGGAGTTCTCGTTCATTCTTGCGGGGCTCGGCGTCTCGCTCGGCCTGCTGCCGGTGGAAGGCCAGAGCCTGATCCTGGCCGGTGCGCTGATTTCCATCGCCACCAATCCGCTCTGGTTCAGCCTGGTCGCTCCCATCGAGAAATGGCTGCACGGCCGTGTCCCGGTGGCGCGCGGCCTCGAGTCGCACGACCATCCGCTGGCCGAACTGCCGACGACCACCGAAGCCCGGTACCTGTCCAGGCAGGTGGTGCTGGTGGGCTACGGGCGCGTCGGGCGCCGCATCGCGTCGGAGCTCGAGGCGCACGACATTCCCTTCGTGGTGGCGGAGCAGAACCGCGAACTGGTGGAGAAGCTGCGCGAAGCCGGCGTTGCGGCCGTCTGGGGCGACGCGGCCGATCCGGCCGTGCTGATCCAGGCGCACATCGCGCGTGCCCGCGTGCTGGTGGTGGCCATACCGGACGCCATGAACGTGCGCCAGATGATGGAAACCGCCCGCACGCTCAATCCGGCCATCGAAACCGTGATCCGCAGCCACAACGAAGAGGAGGCCGGACTGCTGACGCGCGAAATGGCCGCCACGGTCTTCCTGGGCGAACAGGAACTCGCGCAGGCCATGGCGCGCGACGTGGTGCGGCGCGCAGCGGCGGCCGCCTGAGCCGTCCTCGGCGGGAGAGAAATCTCAGAGGTCTTCGATGACCAGCGTGCGATAGCGCTGCGCGATCGAATAGGGCACGGTGCGCACCACCTCCATCAAGTGGTTGGCTGCGTCTTCGTTCTTCGTCCTGACCAGCAGGCCCGTGTGGCCTTCGCGCGCCAGCTTGGTGTAGGCGCGCACGGTGGCCGCGTCGGTTCCGGCCGAAGGCAGCGGCTCGTCGGCTTCCCTCACGGTGGGGGTGATCTCCTCCAGGATCGTTGCCGCGGGAAGCAGGTAGATCTCGTCGCCGCTCACGCCGTTTTCGATCAGTTTGTGACCGATGCGGTTGGCGTCTTCCGCGCTTGGAAACATCACCATCGAATAGCCTGTGGGATAGAAGGCGCCGCCGATGCTCGAGCGCATGCGGGGCTCCAGAACGAAATTCTTCATGATGCTGCCTCCTGATGATGCAGTTCTTTGTCCACGACACTAGGCCTGCTGCCGACGCAGCGCTGTAGGCCTGCTCCCCGTATTCCCGCAGGTTTGGCGCGGCAGTCTCGGCGCCAGCCGGCCGGCCTCTTGTACACTTCCATCTGCATGTCGTGCCATCTCTTCCCCGCCACCGTCTGCGTAGCCTCCCTGGCCCGCATGATGCCGCCTGCCTTCGCGTGGGCGGAGGGGTCATTGGTTGCACGAATGATTACCACCATTACCAACGCGGCCACCTGAGCACGCGCAGGTGGCCGTTTCGGCAGCCACCTGGTGTATCGCTCTTCTTCTCCGAATGAATGAAACCCAGCTCTGGCAGCTGGGTTTCTTGTTTTTCATCCGGAGAATTCCATGTACCGCGATCCAGTCCAGTCCCTCGAACCCCTGCCCAGCCGCCCCGCGGCCATTCGCGCGCTGCGCGTGGGCATGATCGGCATCGGCACCGTCGGCTCCGGCACATTCCGGGTGCTGGCGCGCAACCAGGCCGAGATCGCGGGGCGGGCGGGCCGCCCCATCGAGCTGGTGATGGTGGCCGCGCGCAACCTGGTGCGCGCCGCCGCCATCGTGGGTGCGGATGTTCCCTTGACGGACGAACCGCTGCGCGTGGCCACCCACCCCGACGTCGACGTGGTGGTCGAAGTGGCCGGCGGCACCGGACCGGCGCGCGAATGGGTGCTGGCCGCCATCGCGCACGGCAAGCATGTGGTCACGGCCAACAAGGCCCTGCTCGCGGTGCATGGCGCCGAGATCTTTGCCGCGGCCCGGCGGCATGGGGTGGCCGTGGCCTACGAAGGCGCGGTGGCGGTGAGCATTCCCATCGTCAAGGCGCTGCGCGAAGGCCTTGCGGCCAACCGCATCGAATGGGTGGCGGGCATCATCAACGGCACCACCAACTTCATCCTGAGCAAGATGCGCGATGAAGGCCTGGACTTCGCGGCCGCGCTCGCGCAGGCCCAGGCGCTCGGCTATGCGGAAGCCGATCCGGCCTTCGACATCGAGGGCATCGACGCCGCGCACAAGCTCACGCTGCTGGCCGCCAATGCCTTCGGCACCTCCGTGCGGCTTGCCGATGTGCAGGTGGAAGGCATCACGGCCTTGCAGCGGGTGGACGTGGCCTGCGCCGAGCAGCTGGGCTACCGCATCAAGCTGCTGGGCGTGGCGCGGCGCCGGGAAGAGGGCGTGGAGCTGCGCGTGCAGCCCGCGCTGGTGCCTGCGTCGCACCTGATGGCGCATGTGAACGGGTCGATGAATGCCGTCATGGTCAAGGGCGATGCGTCCGGCGTGACGATGTACTACGGCGCAGGCGCCGGCTCCGAACAGACCGCATCGGCGGTGATTGCCGACCTGGTCGACGTGGCGCGGCTCGACGGCACCCACGCCGCGCAGCGCGTGCCGCACCTCGGCTTCCATCTGCACGCCATGAGCGAACTCCCGGTGCTGCCCCGCGCCGCCGCGTGCTGCGCGCACTACCTGCGCATACCCGTGCATGCCGCGAGTCACGTCGAGGCGGTGTCGGGCTGGCTGGCCGGGCAGCAGGTGCCGGTGCAGCAGGTGGCGCTGGCGGCTGCGCAGCCCGGCATGGGCGCGCAGGTGCTGGTGCTGACGCAGCCGGTGCGGCAGGGCGCGATGGACCTGGCGCTGCATGCGCTGCAGGCGCATCCCTCGGTCGCAGGCAAAGTGGCGGCGCTGTGCGTGGAGGCGCTGGCCTGAGACAGAATGCGGCACGGCGTGCGTTGGCGCGGCCGATGAAACGGGAGTTGCTGCAATGGATTTCGCCTGGCATGGTGGTCTTCGAGGACACGGCGGGGGCCGCGTATGAAACTGTGGCCCTGGATCGTCGTGCTGGCGCTGGCCTCACCTGCATTCGCACAACCCGCGGAGACGGGGGCGGGCGCATCTACCGCTTCTTCATCCTGCGAAGCGGAGGAGGCCGCACTGGAGCGCGACATGGACCTGGCCCGCTCCAGGGGCCAGATGCTGCGACGCCGGCAGCTCGCCGAGAAACTGGACGCGCTGCGGGCGCGCTGCCTGTCGTCCGAATCGCCGCAAAGCCGTGCGGCACGCATCGACAAGCTGGAGCGCGACATTCGCGCGCTGCGGGCGGAGCTCGAGCATGCCGAGGCGCAGCTGCGCGAGCTGAAGAACGAACGGCCCTGAGGGGCCGCCGCCGTCAGAGCCTGGGCAGCTGCATGCGCAGGCGCCGCGCCGCTTCCTCTTCGCGCGCGTCGTCCACCTCGCGCAGCACGTTGCCCAGGTCGACGGGGCCGGTGTCGCGCGCATGCGTGCCGGTCAGCACCGATTCGACGCGCAGCAGGCCGCGTTCGTACAGGTGCCAGATCTCGTCGCCGTAGTGCGTGCCCAGCAGCTCCGGCGCGAACTGGCCGAAGAAGTTGCGCAGGTTCTCCACGTCGCGCAGCAGCATGCGCTTTGCGTGGTTGTTGCCCGCCGCATCCACCGCTTGCGGCAGGTCTATCACCACCGGGCCGTCGGCTGCCAGCAGCACGTTGAACTCCGACAGGTCGCCGTGCACCACGCCCGCGCACAGCATGCGCACCACTTCCTTCAGCAGGCTGGCGTGGTGCTGCATGGCCTCCTCGCGCGTGAACGCCACGTCGTTCAGGCGCGGCGCCGCATCGCCGTTGGCGTCGGTCACCAGCTCCATCAGCAGCACGCCTTCCAGGAAGTTGTAGGGCACGGGCACCCGCACGCCGGCCGCCGCCAGGCGGTAGAGCGCATCGACCTCGGCGCTTTGCCAGATGGCCTCGGTCACCTGGCGGCCGAAGCGCGTGCCCTTGGCCATGGCCCGCGTCTCGCGCGAGTTGCGCACGCGGCGGTTCTCGGTGTAGTCGACGGCCTGGCGGAAGCTGCGCTTGTCGGCTTCCTTGTAGACCTTGGCGCAGCGCGTCTCCTCGCCGCAGCGCACCACGTAGACCATGGCTTCCTTGCCGCTCATCAGCTGGCGGACCACCGTGTCGATCAGGCCTTCGTCGACCAGCGACTGCAGTCGTGGTGGTGCTTTCATTGGTACCGCTCCATCGGGTCCAGCGGGCGGGTCGAGAGGAAGGCCCTCAGGCTTTCCGGGCCGATCTGGTAGACCGCATCATGCCTGTGCGGCGCAAAGCCCAGCCGGTGGTTGATGGAGAGCATCGGTGCGTTGACCTCGGCGTTGCTGGTGATGACGGTGGCCACCTCGGGGTGGCGCTCGCGCACCAGCGCCAGCATGGCGGCCTTCACGCCCTTGGCCAGGCCCTTGCCGCGCCAGCGCGGCGCCACGGCGGTCAGCTGCTGGTACATGCGATCGGGAAAGCGCTGGTCCCAGCTGGCGTCGCACATGGCGGCCACCTCGTCGCCGTCGAGCAGAAGCACCAGGAAGTGCTCGCCGCCGCGTTGCGACATGTCGGCATACCAGGTGCGGTAGTTCTCGAGCTCGTAGCGCATCCGCGGCATGTCCAGGGCGTTGGTGGGCGCGTCGTTGATGAGCACGGAGAAGGGCGCGATCAGGCTGGCCAGGCGGTCGAAGGGCACGCGGCCGGCGTGGATTTCCGCACGCAAGCCCCCGCCGGAGGCGAATGCCCGCGCTTGCCAGCGGGCGAGTTCGTCCCACGGCAGCGTGTCGAAGGCCGCCCGGTTCTCGACGGCGCGGTGCTTTTCGATCGCGCCGATGGCCGAGACAAACGCATGCCCTTCGGGCAAATGGGCCTTGATGCTGGCCGTGGTCTTGCCGCGTTCCTCCATGACGCCGAGCAGCGCGCGCAGCAGTGCGCTGGCCACGCCGCGCCGCCGGTGCGGACGCAGCACGCCGCCCCAGGCGTCGAGATAAGGCGCAAAGGCGGCATGGTCCGGCGAGCCTTCGCGGCGAAAGCTCAGCGTGAGGCTGCCGATGAATTCGCCATCGCAGCTCGCGAGGACCCGATGGAAGGCCTGCAGCGGCAGGTGCTCCCGCAGCGCGCGCTCGGTGTCGGCGTTGGGGGTGCGGCGCTCGCCGGGGTGGTCTTCCTCGGTGCGAAGCTGCCAATAGCGATGGAACTTCTCCCAGCTTTCGGCGGACGCCTCATGGGGATCGAAAACGGAAATCGAGAACGGCCGCGAATGCGCGGCACGGGTTTCAAGCATGGCGAGCCTTGAGGATTCTGAAAACGAGCAGATCGCGGCCGGCACCTGCATGCCGACGGCGGCGTTTGAATCTCGGGCGGTTTGTCTTTTGCGGCCAGGAAGCGCCGCAAGGGTCGAGTTGGCTGTGTCAGCAACTCTTCGAAGAACCGACAAACCGTCCGGAAGCGGGGCAATGAATAGCTGTGTCTTCCATCGCATACCTCCGATCCGGGTTGTTTTGTCGAGGCGTCGAATGTAGCGGCCTTGCCGCGCCCTGTGAAGTGCCGTGTGGCATGTGCGCCGCTGCACAAGCCGGTCGCTAGCAGCTTTCGCGCATCGCTTCAAAGGGTGGCCGGCTGTTTCCACGTCGCGATTGCCGGGATTCCCTTTTCCGGGGGTCTGTACCTGGATGCCGTCGCAGAATGGATTTCACGGACCAGCCCAAAAAGCAAAAACGGTTCGAAGCCTCCCTCCATCCATCCATTCATTGAATCGAAGGACATCCGAATGACCGTCTCCAGCTCCAAGCACCTCTGCGCCATCGCGGTGGCCCTCGCGGCCGTCACCGGCGCCGCCCATGCCGAAACCTATGAAGGCGTCCATCCGCCCACCTCCGCCGAGAGCCGCGCCGATGTGGCCGCCGGGGCCGTGGTGGCCGCGCACACGGGCGACCCCTATGCCACGGGCGCGGATGCAGGCCCGATCTATCCGCCGGTTGCCATGAACAGCCGCGATGCCGTGCGTGCCGAAGCGGTGGCCGCCGCGCGCGCGCCCGACCCGTACGCCGAAGGTGCCTCGTCGGGCGCCGCGCCGATCGTCGCCGGTGCGGTGGATCGCGCGACGGTGCGGGCCGAAGCCCATGCTGCCGCACGCGGCAACGCGCTGCCGCTGTAGTTGCAAGCAACCCGTCCGCAAGGACGTGGGTACGAGAAAGAAGGCCGGGCCTGCGAAAGCGGGCCCGTTTTTTTTCGCCGATGTAAGGTTGCGGGCCCAAGCAGAGATTGAACATGAACAACAAGAGCAGGCTCGCCGCATTCCTCCTCGCCTGCGCATCGGCGATGGCCGCCTCCGCCCAGGAGTGGCCGACGAAGCCGGTGCGCGTGATCGTTCCCGCGCCAGCCGGCAGTTCGCTCGACCTGATCGCGCGCACGCTGGCCGACCGGCTGCGCCCGATGTGGAAGCAGCCCATCGTCATCGAGACCCGGGCCGGTGGGGGCGGCCTGATCGGCATGGACGCCGTGGCCAAGGCGCCGGGCGACGGCCACACGCTGGGCATCGGCTTCAACGGGCCGATTGCCTTCGGCCCCTACATGTACAGCCGCATGCCGTATGCGCCCGCGCGCGACCTGCTGCCGATCGTGCTCACGACCTCGCAGCCCAACGTGCTGGCGGTGCAGGCCGGCAACCCGGCCAATACCCTGCCGGAGTTCGTGGCGTGGGCCAGGAAGCAGGGCCACCAGTTCAGCTATGCGTCGGTGGGCGCGGGGAGTTCTTCGCATCTGACGATGGAGCTGTTGCGCAGCGTTGCCGGCCTCGAGGCGGTGCACGTGCCCTATGCCGGGTCGCCGCCCGCGGGCCTCTCGGTGGCGGCGGGCGACACGCAGGCGCTGTTCACCGTGGCGCCCGCGCTGCTGCCGCTCATCCAGGGCAAGCGCATCAAGCTGCTCGCGGTCACGAGCGCGAAGCGCTCCGAGCTCATGAAGGACTTGCCCACGGTTGCGGAGTCGGGCTATCCGGGCTTCGAATCGCTGGCCTGGAACGGCCTGTTCACCGCAAGCGGTACGCCGCCCGAGGTGGTCCGCCGCATCAACGCCGATGTGAACACCGTGCTGCAGGAGCCTGCCGTGCGCGAACTGCTGGCCAACCAGGGCCTGGTGGCGGGCGGCGGCTCCGCCGAGGAGTTCAGCTCATTCATCGACAGCGAGGGCCGCAAGTGGGGCGCGATCATCGCCAAGCGCGGCATCCGGCTCGACCAATGAGTGGGCCCATGTAATCTGAAATCCAGATCAATTGATCCGAATTTTCGATTTTACGGATGACGGCGGCCTGCCTAAAGTCCGCCTCGATGAATGCCAATGCACCGCCCCCACTGCTGATCGGCTGCGCGGCCGGCTTTTCCGGCGACCGCACCGATGCGGCCGGGCCGGTGGTCGACACGCTGATTGCGCGGCTCGCCAGCGGCCCGGCCGGCCAGCGCGCGTTCCTGATCTTCGAAACGCTGGCTGAGCGTACGCTCGCGCTCGCCCAGCTGCGCCGCCGCGACAACCCCGAGGCGGGCTACGAGCCCTTGCTCGACGCCATGCTGCGGCCCGTGCTGGCGCGCTGCCTGGCGCACGGCATCCGCATCGTGAGCAACTTCGGCGCAGCCAACCCGCGCGCCGCAGCCCGCCACATTGCCCGCATGGCGCGCGAGCTCGGCGCCGACGCACCGCGCATCGCGGTGGTGGAGGGTGACGACCTTTCCGGCCCCGCGCACCGCGCGCTGTTGCATGAGGCGCTCGGCGCGCAGATGGAGGGCCTGCGCATCGTCAGCGCCAATGCCTACATCGGCGCCGAGCCGATTGCCGCCGCGCTCGACGCCGGCGCGCAGATCGTGGTGTGCGGCCGCGTGGCCGATCCTTCTCTCGCAGTCGGTCCCGCCATGTCGCACTTCGGCTGGCGCGCCGACGACTGGCACCGGCTGGGCCGCGCCACCATGGCGGGGCACTTGCTCGAATGCGGCGCGCAGGTGTGCGGCGGCTACTTCGCGGACCCGGGCTACAAGGATGTGCCGGGCCTCGACGCAGTGGGCTTCCCGATTGCCGAGATCGATGCCGAGGGCCACTGCAGCATCGGCAAGGCCGACGGCACCGGCGGGCTCGTGAGCGAAGCCACCGTGAAGGAGCAGCTGCTGTACGAGGTGCACGACCCGAGCGCCTACCTGACGCCCGACGTGGTTGCCGACATCGCCGAAGCCGAGGTGAAGCCGCTGCCGGGCGCGCCCGACCGCGTGGCGCTCTCGGGCGTGCGCGGCCACGCGCGGCCGAGCCACTACAAGGTCAACGTCTGCCATGAAGGCGGCTGGCTCGCCGAGGGCGAAATCTCCTATGCGGGGCCGCGCGCCGAGGCGCGTGCCCGGCTCGCGGCCGAGGTGCTGCGCAAGCGGCTCGAGGGGCTCGCGCTGCGCGTGGACCTGATCGGCGCGCTGAGCATCCTGGGCGACGATGCGGGCCGCATGCTCGCGGACACGCCCGACACCGGCCTGCGCGACGTGCGCCTGCGCGTGGCGGCCACGCATGCGGAGCGCGCGCAGGCCGAGCGCCTGGCGCGCGAGGTCATGGCGCTCTACACCTGCGGACCCGCGGGCGGCGGCGGCGTGCGCACGGCGCTCACGCCGCGGCTCAACACCTTGTCCTGCCTGCTGCCGCGAGAAGCGGTGCCGGTGCGCTTCGAACTGCTCGGCGCGGAGGCCCTGGCATGAACACATCGACTGACGACATGATCGAAGTGCCGCTCTATCGCGCGGCCCACGGCCGCACCGGCGACAAGGGCGACCGCTCCAACATCAGCGTGATTGCCTGGCACGCGGACCTCTACCCCTTGCTGGCCGAGCAGCTCACGCCCGAGCGCGTGTCGATGCAGTTCCGCCATCGCACACCGGCACGGGTGCAGCGTTTCCTGCTGCCCCGGCTGCATGCGATGAACTTCGTGCTCGACGCGGTGCTCGACGGCGGCGTCAACGATGCGCTGAACCTCGATGCGCATGGCAAGGCGTTGTCGTTCCTGCTGCTCGACATGCCCATCCGCGTGCCGCGCGCGCTTGCGCCGATGCTGGCGGGGCCGTAGCAGCAGCCAGCTTCCCTTTTTTCCCTTACCCATCCATCCATCCGGAGACAAAACAATGAAACGACGTTCCCTGACCCTCTCGGCCGCCGCGCTGGCCCTGGTGCCGCTGCTGGGCCATGCGCAGCAACAGGCCTTTCCGGAAAAGCCCATCACCTTCGTCGTGCCCTTTGCGGCCGGCACCGCCACCGACCAGATCGCGCGTGCGCTGGGCAACAGCATCACGGCCGAAACGAAGCAGCCGGTGGTGATCGACAACAAGGCCGGCGCGAGCGGCTTCATTGCCTCGCAGCAGGCGGCCAAGGCCGCGGCCGATGGCTACACCGTGCTGATCACCACCAACACCACGCATGCCGCCAACGAGCACCTGTTCAAGAAGCTGCCCTACGACCCGGTGAAAGACTATGCGCCCATCACCGCGCTGGGCAAGGGCGGGCAGATCATGGTGGTGAATCCGTCGTTCCCCGCCAGGAGCGTGGCCGAGTTCGTGGCGCTCGCGAAGAAGGAGCCGGGCAAGTACAGCTTCGGCAGCGGAAGTTCGTCCAGCCGCATGGCGGGCGAGCTGCTGCAGCAGATGGCCGACATCAAGCTGCTGCACGTGCCCTACAAGAGCAACACGCTGGCCGTCACCGACCTGCTGGGCGGTCAGATCCACATGATGATCACCGACGCGGCCACCGGCCTGCCGCAGGTCAAGGGCGGCAAGCTGCGCGCGCTGGGCGTTTCGAGCGCGGCGCGTTCGCCGCTCGCACCTGACGTGCCGACCATTTCGGAGGCCGGCGTGAAGGGCTACGAGATGGGCTACTGGTTCGCGGCCTATGCGCCAGCGAAGACGCCGCCGGCCGTGGTCAAGCGGCTCAACGAGTTGCTGGTGAAGGCCGCGAAGAGCGAGTCCGCGAAGACGGCTTTCTACGAACCCACCGGCACCGAGGTGTTCACCACCTCGCCCGAAGAGCTCGCGAAGTTCCAGACGGCCGAGTCGCAGAAGTGGGGCCGCATCGTGAAGGCCGCCGGCATCGAAGCCGAGTAGGGCGCGCGCCGGCCGTAGCGGGGATCGGCACCGCGCAGACACCACAACGAAGGAGACAAACCATGAAACGCTGGAGCCTGTTGGCTGCCACGGTGGCTTCGGCCGCCTTTTTTCTGAGCGCATGCGGCGGGAGTGGTGGCGGAGGAGGCGGTGGCTTCGTGCTGCCGCCGCCGGTCGCAACCACGCCCCCGCCGGCGACCGCCGAAGCACCGAAGTTCAAGCTCGCGATCTCGAAGACCGAGGACGTGGCCGGCACCTTCGGCAGCGCCGGTGCCTACGAGAAGATCACCGGCACCTTCACCGGCGAGGTCGATCCGAAGGACCCGCGCAACGCCATCATCCAGGACCTGTCGCTCGCGCCGCGCAATGCCAACGGCAAGGTCGAGTACAGCTCCGACTTCGTGCTCTTCAAGCCCAAGGACATGGGCAAGGCCAACGGCGTGCTGCGCTACGACGCGCCGAACCGCGGCAACATCGTCAACCTCGATCCGTACTTCGCCTCGCGCGGCTACGTGTTCCTCACGGCCGCGTGGCAGGGCGACGTGCCGGCCGCGGTGGGCAAGCTCACGCTCCAGGTGCCCGTGGCCCGCAATGCGGACGGCAGCAGCATCACCGGCACCTACCGCGCCGAGCTGCTGCCCACCGCGGCCACCAACGATTCGCTGCCGCTGCCCGGCGGCCCGTTCAACGCCGCCATGCAGGCCTATGCGACCGCGAGCCTGGACAACACCCGGCCCGGCTACGTGCTCACGCGGCGCATCAACGAAGCCGATGCGCGCCAGCTCATTCCCGCAAGCGACTGGAAATTCGCCAAGTGCAGCGCCGCCGCGCCGTTTCCCGGCACGCCCGACGAGACGAACGTGTGCCTCAGGGACAAATGGGACCCGGCCTACATGTACGAGCTGGTCTATGTCGCAAAGGACCCGAAAGTCATGGGCCTGGGCCTCGCGGCGGTGCGCGACATGATCGCCTTCTTCCACCGTGAGGCGAGCGATGCCGCGGGCACCGCCAACCCGGTGGCTGCCGCCATCAGGAACACCATTGCCTCGGGCGTTTCGCAGTGCGGCAATTTCATGAAGACCTTCGTGCACCTCGGCTTCAACCAGGACCTCGCGGGACGCAAGGTGTTCGACGGCGTGTTCGCGCAGATTGCGGCGCGGCAGACCAACATCAACATGCGCTTCGCGATTCCGGGCGGCGGCGGGGGCGTGCGCACCGACCACACGGCCTTCGGCCAGGCCGGCACGCGCGGCCTCTCGAAGGACTACGTGGACGACGTGGCGCAGCGCCGCGGCGGCATCCTGTCGCGCTGCGAGGCGAGCGGCACCTGTCCCAAGCTCTTCATCGGCTTCAGCGGCACGGAGTTCTATGTGCTGCAGGGCTCGCCGCTGCTGACCGATGCCTGGGGCACGGCCGACCTCGTGCAGCCGGACAACGCGCGCATCTACTACTACGCGAGCACGCACCACCTGCTGGGCCTGCCCTCGCTGCCGGCCGCGAGCGCAGGGGCGCTCTACGCCACCAATGCCAACGCCGGCGTGGTGCCGGTGGTGCGCGCGCTCTACCAGAACCTGGAGGACTGGGTCGTTAAGGGCACCACGCCGCCCGACAGCCAGGTGCCGAAGCTGGCCGACGCCACGCTGGTGCGGCCGCAGCAGCTGAAGTTTCCGGCCATTCCGGGTGCGAACTACACGGGCCTGGTCAACACCTATTCGCTGCTCGACTGGGGGCCGAACTACCGACCGCAGGACGAGAGCGGCATTGCCACGCAGGTGCCGCCCGCGTACCTCGGCCGCGACTACGCCATCCTGGTGCCGCAGGTGGATGCGGACGGCAATGACATCGCAGGCATCCGCAGCCTGGACGTGGCGGTGCCCGTGGGCACCAACACCGGCTGGAACTACACCGGCAAGCCGGGCACCATCGACCTGGCGGGGCTCTTCGGCGCGTACTTCCCGTTCGTGAAGACGGCCGCGCAGCGCACGGGAACGACCGATCCGCGGCTCTCGCTGCAAGAGCGCTACACCGACCAGGCCGGCTATGTGGCGGCCGTGACGGCCGCGGCCAACGACCTGGTGGCGAGGCGCTTCATGCTGCGCGTCGATGCCGACGCGGCGATTTCGAACGCAGCTGCAAACCCCGTGCTGCCCTAGTCGGCGACGTGCGCCGCAAACCCCGAGCGGTCCGGCGCGACGTCGGGCCGCAGGGTGAGCGCGGGAATCTCGTAGTCGCCTGCGTTCTGCGCGCGGAACGGAATCGGGGCCGTCGTCCACAGTGCGTCGAGCCGGTGGCCGAGGTCTTCGGTGATCCGCGCATAGGCCGCGTCGTCGACCTTGCCGGTGCGGTGGATCACGAAGGGCGGCAGCACCTCGAAGCCCGGGTAGTAGAGGATGCCGTGGTGGATGGGAAAGAGCAGGTCGTCCATCGGCCCGTTGATGCCGCGCGGGCTGTAGTGCGGCGCCCAGCCGCCGGTGGTTACCACCAGCATCGCGCGCTTGCCGGCCATCACCCCCTGGCCGAAGCGGTCGCCCCAGTGGGTGTCGGAATGCTCGCCTACGCCGTAGGCAAAGCCATAGGCGTAGACGCGGTCGACCCAGCCCTTGAGGATGGCCGGCATCGTGTACCACCACAGCGGAAACTGGAAGATCACGGCGTCGGCCCACAGCAGCTTGGCCTGCTCGGCGGCGACTTCCTCGCGCTGGGTGCCGGTCTCGAAGGCGCGCAGCGAATCGGCGATGGGATCGAAGGGCGCGCCGGGCTCGAGGTGCGCGAAGTCGTCGGCGGCCAGCGTCGCCTTCCACTGCATGGCGTACAGGTCGGACACCTGCACCTCGTGCCCGGACTGCACGAGGCGCTCCACCATGAATTGCTTCAGCGATCCGTTGAGGGAGCGGACTTCGGGGTGGGCATGGACAAGAAGAATTTTCACGGCTGCATGGTTCGTCGGATGAAGATGCATGCAGGTTAGGAGTTGCCAAGCTATATTGGAAATGAATATTCAAGATTCCAGGAATAGCGGTGGACAATTTCAAGAGGCTCGACCTCAACCTCCTCCTCACGCTCGACGTGCTGCTGGCCGAGCGCAACGTGACGCGCGCGGCCGAGCGCCTGAATCTGTCGCAGCCTTCGGTGAGCGTGCAGCTCGCCAAGCTGCGCGAGGTGTTCGACGATCCGCTGCTGGTGCCCGCGCAGCGCGGCATGCGGCCCACCGCGCGCGCCGACGAACTGCGCGAGCCGCTGCGCGAAGCGCTGGAGTCATTGGGCCGCGCAGTGGCGCCTACGAAACCTTTCGACCCCGCCGAGGCGACCACCACCTGGCGCGTGGCCGCGGCCGACTACGCCGAGTCGGCGATCCTGCTGCCGGCGCTCGCCGGACTGCGCGCGGCCGCGCCGAGCACCCGGCTGGCCGTGGTGGAGGCGGTGCCATCGCGCATGGCGCGGCAACTGGAGCAGGGGGAAATCGACCTGTTCTTCCACACCAGCGTGGGCGCACCGCCCGGGCTGCACCGGCGGGTGCTGTTCAACGAGCGCTACGTGCTGGCCGGGCGGACGGGGCATCCGCGGCTGAAGCGCCGGCCCACACTCGCGCAGTTCTGCGCACTGGAGCATGTGGTGGTGTCGCCTGGCGGCGGCGGCTTCGTCGGGCCCACGGACGAGGCGCTGGCGGAAAAAGGCCTGGCGCGGCGCGTGGCGCTGTCGGTGCCGCACTTCCTTTTCATGATGTCGGTGCTGGCCGGCACCGACATGGTCGCGATGCTGCCCGAGCGGCTGACGCGCGGCGCGCCGGGGTTGCGCGTGGTGGAGGCGCCGCTGGAGGTGCCGGGCTATGAGATGGCGATGCTGTGGCACGAGCGGCGGCACCGGGACCCGGCGCACCGGTGGCTGCGGGAACGGATTGCCGCAAGCCTGTAGGCGCCTTGCTACTTCTCCCGAGCCCTGAAGGCGCTCTTCATCTCCTGCACCGTCGAGAAGACATCGGGCCGCTCGGCGGAGCAGGCAAGCTGCGGGACGGTCTTCGTTTGCGGCGAGCCGTTGTCGTCCACCGCCCCGCCGAGGTGATAGGAGATCCGAGGCAACTGGCCGAATGTGTCGACCGGGTAGGGCGAAGGTGCCGGCTCGAGATGCGGGATGAACCTCTCCAGAATCGGTCCGGCGAGCCCGGGCCGGGCGAGATGCCAGCGGCGGCTGTGCTGCCCCTGCTTCGCGAACACATGGGCGAGGTGCTTCTTGACCGTGTTGACGCTGATGCCGAGTTGCTCGGCGATCTGCTTGTTGGACAAGTCCCGGTGCATCAGCGACAGCACCTCGTCCTCTCGCGCTGTCAGCCGGACTGCAGGCGGTGTCGAACCCGTCGCCGGACGCCCGCCGACGACCGCCAATCGCAGCACGGAAAGATAGAGTGCCTGCAATACCGGCCCCGGAAAGCCCAGGGTGCCTGCCAGCACGGCATCGAGCGATTGCGCGAACTGCTCAGCGTTTGCTCCCCATTCGACGCAGCCGCGCGCCTGGATTCGGATCGCCGCATCCAGCCCCTTCGTCGAGGGCTGCTCCCAGCCAAGAAGCCAGTCGGTGGCTGGAAAGTGGCGGCGCAGATCGTCCAGTTTGCCGACTCCTTCCGGGGAAAGAAGCCCGATGTCCACCAGCAGCAGACGAGGCGCCTGCTGGCGACAGCAGGCTTCCAGGTCGCAGATGCTGTTCATCTCCGCCTGCTCGACCCGGTACGTCCGCTCGGGCCGGTGCCTCGACGCCAACAGGCCCGGTCCGAACAGCGTCGATGCGCGGCTCGGGCAGCGTGCAATCAGAACTGAAACGCGAGTTTCGAGCGCACGCGGCGAAACAGATGGGCTCTCCACGCGAGCGGGATGAAGACATTTCGATGTGCGCAGCGCGGTCGGCGCGAATGGCGACGGCGGGCGAGAGTCTTGCGTTGACGGCCGCGGCTCTGCGTTCCACGCAGAGCCCAGCCCCGCAGACGAGCGTGGGACCTGTTCCATGTTTTCCCCCGCGGTGCCTGTTGAGTGCACCCTTGAATTAATGATAAAGGTTTACATGGTTGTCCGGAATGATTCCTGGCCGTCGCAAGGTATCGAGATGTATGCCGGGTCAAGGCGCGACGGCCGGCGCGGCGCGTCATCCTATGGGTGACAACTTTCGAACTATGGACAGTGCGCGGGCCCGCGGTTCAGCATCGTCTCTCCTTTGCTGATACGTGAGCCTGGTCCATTGCCAGCGAACGCAGCCCATTTCGAGTTGCGCGGTTCTCCGTCGGCCGAATTTCCTAACCCGAGGAGCGTTTATGTCTGTGCTGATCACGACGGCCATTTCGACCGTCACCCTGGACGAATCCGCCGGTTTGCAGAACCCTGTCGCTACCCCCGCACCTGCGGAAGATGCTAACGACAATGACATTCTCGCAAGTTCGCTGCCGACCGTTTTCAGCAGCCGCCTGACCACCCTGGGTGCGGGGGCCCCGACCAAAGCTGCCTTGAGTGGCTATACCGGGAGCAACACCGGCGCCAACGCATTCACGTTCACCGCATCCGGCACAGTCACCGATGTCTCATTCACGGGCGCGACCGGCGCTCCGCTCAATGGCCTGGACAGCGGTCTCAATACCGCCGATGGTGAAGACATCTTCCTGTTCACCGACACGACCAACAACAACATCGTCTTGGGGAAGACCAGCGCCGGTGTCATCGTGTTCGCCGCCTACCTGGAGGAAACGGGAACCCCGGTGTCGGGCGCCAAGATCTGGATGGTCCAGTATGAAGCGATATCGAACCCCGATCCGACCAATCCCGACGATGCAGTCAACCTGTTGAACAAGGTCTTCGTCAGCGTCAGCCAGGACACGGAGTTCAATCTCGAAGGCGCGCCGTCTGGCCAGAACCTGTTCCTGATGTTCACGAAGGACAACCCGACGATCGTGGACGGCCGGATTTCCGAGGTGACGATCATCGCGACGGGAAAGGACCCGGCAAATCAGTCCGGGCCCAATCCCAACATCACCAGCGACGACATCAACATCAACACCGGTGACACGATCAACACCAGCCAGGCCGGCGGGCCGACCACGTTCGGCACCAACAGCCAGATGATCACCGAGCAGGAGGGCATCCGCTTTACGTTCGTGACCGGCGCCAGGGCGGACGTCACCATTCCGAACCTGGACCAGAACGAGGCCGATCTGGAGTCGAACATCGACTTCACCGGCATGTTCGGAGCGAGGACTGCCGATTTTGACGTTGTGCAGTTGCAAAGCGGAAAGACTGCCCAGGTCAAGGTCACCGCATACAGCACGGCGGTCGAGTCCGGCAACAGCTTCATCGATGGCTATGCGGGCGACACGGTGGTTTCGATCACGAGCGTGCGCGTGCTCGACTCCGTGACCGGAGCGGTTCTTGAAAGCTTTTCGGGCGGCGCCGAGGGCGGCGCGAGTTCGACTATCGCCATATCCATCACTGGCGGCGTCGCGATGATCACCGGCGTCAAGGCCGGCTACTCGATCGAATACACGACGTCGGCGGACCACAACCGCGTACTCGTCGAAAACGGGGCGACCCTCGATGCCACGGGCAACACCCACGCGGACTTCGACATCGGGGGGTTCAGGCTGCTGCAGGTTTCCGCCGCAACGGCAGAGGTCGGCTCGATGATGTTTTTCGAGGACGACGGGCCGAGCATCGTGGTGGCCGACACGGCACCCCCCGACGCGTTGACGGTGGACGAGACCCTCCTGGCCACCAACGCTTCGGCCAGCTTCGCCGACAACTTCTCCAGCACACCGAGCTATGGCGCGGACGGCGCAGGCACGGTCACCAGCGCCTACGCGCTGAGCTTGAAGACCAGCGGCGCGGACTCCGGGCTGGTTGACGTGGCCACGGGCAACAGCGTGTTCCTGTTCCTCAACGCCTCGGGCGTCGTCGAGGGGCGCCAGGGCACGGACGCCACGGCTGCCGCCACGGGCGATGTCGTCTTCACGGTGAGCGTCAGTGCTGCGGGCCTCGCCACGCTCGACCAGCAGCGTGCGATCGTGCACCCGGACACCACCAATCCGGACGATTCGAAGACACTCGCCGCGGCCGACCTGATCGTGCTGACGCGCACCGACACCATCACCGACCAGGACGGCGACCAGAGCACGGGTTCCGACTTCATCAACATCGGCCAGGCCTTGAACTTCGAGGACGACGGTCCGAGCATCGTGGTGGCCGACACGGCGCCCCCCGACGCGTTGACGGTGGACGAGACCCTTCTGGCCACCAACGCTTCGGCCAGCTTCGCCGACAACTTCTCCAGCACGCCGAACTACGGCGCGGATGGCGCGGGCACGGTCACCAGTGCCTACGCGCTGAGCGTCAAGAGTGCGGGCGTCGCCTCGGGCCTGGTCGACACCCTGACCAATCAAAGCGTGGTGCTGACCGTCAACGCAGGCGTTGTGGAAGGGCGCACCTCCATCAGTGGCGCGCTGGTCTTCACCGTCAGCGTGGATGCTGCGGGCACGGTCACGCTCGACCAGTTGCGTGCGATCGTGCACCCGGACACCACCAATCCGGACGATTCGAAGACACTTGCCGCGGCCGACCTGATCGTGCTGACGCGCACCGACACCATCACCGACCAGGACGGAGACCAGAGCACGGGTTCCGACTTCATCAACATCGGCCAGGCCTTGAACTTCGAGGATGACGGGCCGAGCATCGTGGTGGCCGACACGGCACCCCCCGACGCGTTGACGGTGGACGAGACCCTCCTGGCCACCAACGCTTCGGCCAGCTTCGCCGACAACTTCTCCAGCACACCGAGCTATGGCGCGGACGGCGCAGGCACGGTCACCAGCGCCTACGCGCTGAGCTTGAAGACCAGCGGCGCGGACTCCGGGCTGGTTGACGTGGCCACGGGCAACAGCGTGTTCCTGTTCCTCAACGCCTCGGGCGTCGTCGAGGGGCGCCAGGGCACGGACGCCACGGCTGCCGCCACGGGCGATGTCGTCTTCACGGTGAGCGTCAGTGCTGCGGGCCTCGTCACGCTCGACCAGCAGCGTGCGATCGTGCACCCGGACACCACCAATCCGGACGATTCGAAGACGCTCGCCGCGGCCGACCTGATCGTGCTGACGCGCACCGACACCATCACCGACCAGGACGGCGACCAGAGCACGGGTTCCGACTTCATCAACATCGGCCAGGCCTTGAACTTCGAGGATGACGGTCCGAGCATCGTGGTGGCCGACACGGCGCCCCCCGACGCGTTGACGGTGGACGAGACCCTTCTGGCCACCAACGCTTCGGCCAGCTTCGCCGACAACTTCTCCAGCACGCCGAACTACGGCGCGGATGGCGCGGGCACGGTCACCAGTGCCTACGCGCTGAGCGTCAAGAGTGCGGGCGTCGCCTCGGGCCTGGTCGACACCCTGACCAATCAAAGCGTGGTGCTGACCGTCAACGCAGGCGTTGTGGAAGGGCGCACCTCCATCAGTGGCGCGCTGGTCTTCACCGTCAGCGTGGATGCTGCGGGCACGGTCACGCTCGACCAGTTGCGTGCGATCGTGCACCCGGACACCACCAATCCGGACGATTCGAAGACACTTGCCGCGGCCGACCTGATCGTGCTGACGCGCACCGACACCATCACCGACCAGGACGGCGACCAGAGCACGGGTTTCGACTTCATCAACATCGGCCAGGCCTTGAACTTCGAGGACGACGGTCCGAGCATCGTGGTGGCCGACACGGCGCCCCCCGACGCGTTGACGGTGGACGAGACCCTTCTGGCCACCAACGCTTCGGCCAGCTTCGCCGACAACTTCTCCAGCACGCCGAACTACGGCGCGGATGGCGCGGGCACGGTCACCAGTGCCTACGCGCTGAGCGTCAAGAGTGCGGGCGTCGCCTCGGGCCTGGTCGACACCCTGACCAATCAAAGCGTGGTGCTGACCGTCAACGCAGGCGTTGTGGAAGGGCGCACCTCCATCAGTGGCGCGCTGGTCTTCACCGTCAGCGTGGATGCTGCGGGCCTCGTCACGCTCGACCAGCAGCGTGCGATCGTGCACCCGGACACCACCAATCCGGACGATTCGAAGACACTCGCCGCGGCCGACCTGATCGTGCTGACGCGCACCGACACCATCACCGACCAGGACGGCGACCAGAGCACGGGTTCCGACTTCATCAACATCGGCCAGGCCTTGAACTTCGAGGACGACGGTCCGAGCATCGTTGCCCGCTCCGATCTCATTTACTCGAACACCAGCAACCCATCGCCCGGCGGCACTGGCGCCTTCGACTACGAGATCGGCGCCGACGCGCGGTTGAGCTACAGCTCCTCCAGCTCCGACTTTTCAGCGATCACGTTGACCGGCACGGTGGGCAGTGCGGCGATCACCAGCCCGACGGTGACCTGGTCCTCCGAGACTTCGACTGGCGCCTCGTTCGCTGTCAGCTTCAGCTACAAGCCGGATCCGAGTTCAGCGAACACCACCAGCGCAACCGGAACGCTGAGCTTCGACAAGGTGAACGGCACCTATTCACTCGCGTTGACTGCGCCCATCGCGGGCTTCAGCACCGTCTCGACCGGTCAGGCCCTGGGTTTTACCGGCTACACGCAGGGCACACAGACGGTCGATCAGACGCAGCCCGACGTGTCGGTGGCTCAGCTGAGCAGCAACTTCTTCGTGCAGTTCACCGGATACAGCGAGCCGGGTGGCGGCACCGGTGCCAACAACATTCAGGCGATCGGTCCGGTGGACCCGTTGGGCACGGCCGACGGAACCGCCTATGTGAACGGCGAGTTGTTCAAGCAGGCAGGGACGTGGGTGAGCGTGTCCAATCTGGCCAACGGCGTTGCGGGCGACACGATCCAGAAGGGAGAGGTTCTGGACCTCGATTTCTTCGCCGCGAACCCGTTCGGCATCACGACCACGACGCCGACAACGCAGGCCGCCGGCATGTTCCTCAAGTTCGACGGCATCGGCAGCGAGGATTTGGTTGTCGTGCTCAAACTGGTTGATCCGGACGACAACTCTCGCATCACGAAGGCCATCATCATCGACAACGCCGACATCATCAAGTTCGGCGGCACCATCCCGGCCCCGTACAGCATCACGCTCGACAACAACGATGGCGCGGTCATCATCGAGTCGAACGACTTCAACACCGGCTCTGAAAACTACGTCATCGAAGGTGCGCAACTGCTGGTGTCGACAGAAGGCGTGACGGGCACGGCCATCAACCTCAATCCGGTGACTGGAGCCGGTGGCGGCAGCACCACGTTCCAGGAATTTTCCGGAACACCTGGTACCGCCAACCCCGAAGCGGCCACGACCGACAACGATGTCATCAAGATCTCGGACATCGGGTTCGTCACTCTCAACAGCGGCCAACTCGACGCCAGCCTGCAATTCTCGTTGGCGGTCAAGGATGCCGATGGCGACGCAACCGCGACGCAGGTGCTGGATGTCAGCATCGTCGGTGGCACCACCTTCACCGGCGGTGCGGATGACGAAGCGATCCAGGGCAGCGCCGGCAACGACACGCTCAACGGTGGCGCCGGCAACGACACGCTGACCGGCGGGCTGGGCAAGGACACGCTCACGGGGGGCGATGGCAACGATGTGTATGACTTCAATGCCGTTGCCGAGAGCCCGGCAGGTGCGAACAAGGACGTGATCTCCGGATTCACGAGCGGTGCGGACAAGATCGACCTGTCGGGCGTCGATGCCATTCCGGGCAACGGGGACGATGCGTTCAGCTACCTCGGCGATGGCGCGTTCACCGGCGTGGCCGGACAGCTGAGGTTCGACGTCGCAACCAACACGCTTCAGGCAGACGTCGACGGCAACGGCGTCGCCGACTTTGAAGTGCAGTTGGTGGGTGTCGTGGTGCCGCCGCCGCTCGGCGACATCATCGTGTAGGCCAGGGCATCGGGTTGGGACGAGGCGGCCATGCTGGCCGGCCTCGTCCAGGCTCATCGATGTCGAACGAGCGAGGCGGCATGAAAGCTCAGGAAAAGTCCGACGGACTGCGGCACGCGGTGACAGCGCTCAACGCCTACTTCGTGCGGGCGGCCTGGTTCAGTGTGTGCTCCGGCCTTCTCTTGCTGGCTCCGAGCGCGTACATGCTCGAGGTGTATGGGCGGGTCTTGAGCAGCCGCAGTACGCTCACGCTGGCCATGCTGACGTTGCTGGTCCTGGCCGCCTACTGCCTGATGGAAGTGCTCGACTGGGCGCGTGCCGAAGTGATGTACCGGGCCGGGCAGAAGCTCGATCAGAAGCTGCGAGACCGCGTGTTCGCCGCCATCTTCGAAGCCGGTCTCAAGCGCTTGCCGGGCGGGACCGTGCAGCCGCTCAACGACCTTCGCACCTTGCGGGAATTCCTGTACTCACCGCCGCTGCTGGCGCTGATGGAAGCGCCGGTTGCGCTGGTCTTCATGGGGCTCATGTTCGCCATCAGCCCCGTGCTGGGCTGGTCGGCCGTGGTGGGCTCGCTGCTGCAGGTGTTCGTGGGCTGGCTCAACGACCGGAACACGCGGCCGCCGCTGGTGTCGGCCAATCGATGCGCGATCGAAGCGCAGCAGTATGCGGATGCGGCGCTGCGAAATTCTCAGGTGATCGAGTCGATGGGCATGCTGCGGGACGTCCATCGCCGCTGGATGGGCAAGCGGCGCGATTTCCTGCAGCGCGAGGCCTTGGCCTCGGACAACGCCGGGGCCTACCAGGCCGTCAGCAAGTTCATGCAGGTCGCCATGGGTTCCCTGTTGCTCGGCCTGGGTGCCTGGCTGCTGCTGAAGAACCAGCTCAACGGCAACGCCGGAATGATGGTGGTCGGCTCGATCCTGGGCGGCCGGGCCTTGGCGCCGCTGGTGCTGCTGGTGGCGCAATGGCGCATGGTGGTCCACGCGGGCGATGCATGGCAGCGGCTGGGCAGCCTGTTGAGCGCCATCGCGCCGCGGCCGCAGACGATGCCCTTGCCGCCGCCCAAAGGCGCGCTGCAAGTCGAAAGCCTTGTTGCAGGCGCTCCAGGCGCAGGCTCGGCCATCCTGAAGAACGTGGCCTTCAGCCTGTTGCCCGGAGAGGTGCTTGCCGTCGTGGGGCCCTCTGCCGCGGGAAAGACGACCCTGGCACGCCTCATCGTCGGACTTTGGCCGGCGGCGAGCGGCAAGGTGCGGCTGGACGGCGCGGATGTGTTCGCGTGGGACAAGGCCGAGCTCGGCCCGCACATCGGCTATCTGCCCCAGGACGTGGAGTTGCTCGAAGGCACCCTGGCCGAAAACATTGCGCGCTTTGGAGAGGTGCGGCCTTCGAAGGTCAAGGAGGCCGCGCTGGCCGTCGACCTGCATGCCTGCATCACGAGCCTTCCGCTGGGCTACGACAGCCCCGTCGGGCCCGAAGGCATGGTGCTGTCGGGCGGGCAGCGACAGCGGGTTGCATTGGCGCGCGCTCTTTACGGCGAGCCCGCGCTGGTGGTGCTCGACGAACCGAATTCGAGCCTCGACGATGCCGGTGACGCCGCGTTGACGGCCGCCATTCTGAAACTCAAGGCGCGCGGCACCACGTTCGTCGTCATGACGCACCGCACCAGCGTGCTGGCCGTGGCCGACAAGATGCTGGTGCTGTGCGATGGCGCGATGCAGGGGTTCGGCGCACGCGACGAAGTATTGGCCGCGCTGCGGCAAGCCGGTGAGCAGGCGATGGACCGCGTGCGCAAGGCGGCAAACCAGCCGGTGTCGAGACGGCGCGATGCCGAAAACGCCGCGAGTGCCGCGCCAGAGGCGAGCCCACAGCCATGAACAAAGCCTCGTTCTTCAACCGCAGCGAATTGGCGCGCGCTCTTTGGGGGTTCCGAAGGGAGTTCCTGCTGGTCGGCTCGCTGAGCTTCCTGGCCAACCTGCTCATGCTCGCGCCGACGCTCTACATGCTGCAGATATTCGACCGCGTGCTGTCCAGCCAAAGCGAACTGACCTTGCTCGCGCTGTCCTTGATCACGCTGCTCCTCTTCGCGGCGCTGGCCTTGTCGGAATGGCTGCGCTCGCGCCTGCTGGTGCGGGCCAGCCTGCGTTTCGACCGGCAGCTGAGCACCCGGGTGTTCAACGGAAGCTTCCAGGCCTATCTCGGCCAGTCGGCGTCCAACAAGTCCAGGCCCTTCGCAGACCTCAACCAGATCCGCCAGTTTCTCACCGGTCCGGGCGTCTTCGCGCTCTTCGATGCGCCCTGGACGCCGATCTACATCGCGGTGATCTTCTTTCTTCATCCCTGGCTCGGCGTCCTGGCGCTGGGGTTCGCCCTGGTCCAGGCCGCACTGGCCTGGTTCGGACAGAAGAAGACCGTCGCGCCATCGGAAGCGGTCCTGAAGGCCACGGGCGAGACGATGGGCGACCTGCAGGGCAAACTTCGAAACGTCGAGGTGCTCGAATCGATGGGCATGGTCGCCAATCTGCAAAAGCGCTGGAATCGCCAGCATGCGGCCTCCATGGACGAGGGCGCCTTGGCGCAGGGCTTCATCAACCGCATTGCCGGCTGGAGCAAATTCATACGCTACAGCCAACAGTCGCTCACCTTGGGGGCGGGTGCGTTGCTGGTGATCAATGGCCAGTTGTCGCCCGGCGCCATGATTGCGGCGAACGTGCTGATGAGCCGCGCGCTGGCGCCGATCGACCAGCTGGTCGGCACGTGGCGTGGCTTTGTCTCTTGCCGCAGCGCATTCCAGCGCCTCGAAAGACTGCTGGACGAATTCCCCGAGCAGGACCGTGTCCCTTCCCGGGCCGGACCGACCGGCACCATCGGCTTGCAAGCTGTCTCTGCAGGGGCGGCGGGGCGAGCGACACCGATCCTCAAGAATATTTCGTTTGCGGTGCCCGCAGGAACCGTGGTGGCGGTGCTGGGCCCGTCGGGCTCGGGCAAGTCGACGCTGGCAAAGGTGATGGTGGGCATCTGGAGCGCATCTTCCGGCTCGGTGCTGCTCGACGGGGTGCCGATCGGTGGCTGGAATCGTCAGGAGCTGGGGCCGCATATCGGCTATCTGCCGCAGGACGTGGAGTTGTTCGGCGGCACCATTGCCGAAAACATCGCGCGGCTCGGCGAGACCGACTCGCGCAAGGTGATCGAGGCCGCAAGCAGCGCCGGCATGCACGAGACGATCCTGCGTTTCCCCAAAGGCTACGACACCCCCATCGGCGACGCAGGCAGCCTGCTTTCCGGCGGGCAGAGGCAGCGCATCGGACTGGCGCGTGCGATCTATGGCGACCCTTCGCTCATTGTCCTGGATGAGCCGAATGCCAACCTCGACGACGCCGGGGAGGCCGCACTGGTGTGCGCCATACGGCAGTTGAAGGCCAAGGGAAAAACGGTGTTCCTGGTGACGCACCGCCAAGGCGCGGTTTCCGTGGCCGACCGCCTCATGGTCCTGAGCGATGGCGTACTGGCCGCGGACGGGCCGCGCGATGCCGTGCTCGCGTCTTTTCGTCGCCCGCAGCCTGCGGTGCGAACGGCGGCCCTGGTGGTGCAGTCGGCCTGAGCCGGCGCCTTCCTCCAGTCATCGATTCATCTCCGGGAGCTTCAAATGGCCAAACCGAATCTTCTCAGGGACGTCACTTCCAACCCCGTGCCGGTCGAGGACAGCGACCCGTCGCAGGACGATGCAAATGGCCTCAGGAACGAGTTCGGCCGTGCAGGGCGCATCGGCGCGTGGGCACTGGCTGCCGGATTCGGCGGCTTTGTGCTCTGGGCTGCATTTGCGCCGCTGGACGAGGGCGTGCCGAGCCAGGGGCAGGTGGCCATCGACACCAAGCGCAAGGCGGTGCAGCACCAGATCGGCGGCATCCTCAAGGAGGTGCGGGTGGGCGAGGGCGACCAGGTCCAGGAGGGCCAGTTGCTGTTCAAGCTCGACGACGCCGCGGCCAGGGCGAGCTTCGAGACCGTGCGGCAGCGGTATCTGGGTTTTCGCGCCATACAGAGCCGGCTGCTGGCGGAACAGGCGGGCCAGAACACCATCGACTTTCATCCGGACTTGCAGGCGGCGGCTTCGGACCCGCTGATCCGGCAGCAGATGTTCAACCAGGAGCAACTGCTCAGGTCACGCCGCGCCGCCTTGCGCGCCGACCTGCAATCGATTGAAGAGAACATCCAGGGCCAGCAAGAGTTGTCTCAAGCTTATTCAAGCATGTTGGGCAGCCGCCGAACCCAGCTGTCGCTTCTGAACGAAGAACTGGGCCAGACGCGCAAGATGGTCGGCGAAGGGTTTGCCCCGCGCAATCGCCAACTGGAGATGGAACGCCAGGTTGCGGAATCGAACACCTCCATTGCCGAACTCATCGGCAACATGGGCCGGGCCCGGCGGTCGATCGCGGAGCTTCGCCAGCGTGCCATTGCGAGGCAGCAGGAGTACCACAAGGAGGTGGAAACCCAGCAGGCCGAAGTCAGCCGCGAAGTGCTTGGAGATTTCGAGAAGTTCGTCGCCTTGCGCGATGAGCTGGGTCGGACCGAGATCCGCTCGCCCGCTTCGGGCCAGGTGGTGGCGCTGGTGGCGCAGACCGTCGGCGGCGTGGTCGCGCCGGGGCAAAAACTGATGGACGTGGTTCCTGCCAACGAGCCCTTGCTGCTCGAGACCCGGGTGCCGCCTCACTTGATCGACCGCGTCCGCGCCGGCATACCGGTGGATGTGCGCTTCTCGAGCTTTGCCCATTCTCCGCAGCTCGTGGTGCAGGGCAAGCTGGTTTCGGTCTCCGGCGACTTGCTGGTCGACCCGCAGACCAACGCGAGCTATTTCCTTGCGCGGGTGGCCGTGACGCAGGAGGGGCTGAAGATGCTCGGCAAACGTTCGCTGCAGCCGGGTATGCCGGTCGAGGTGGTCTTCAAGACGGGGGAACGCTCGCTGCTTGTTTACCTCTTGCATCCGCTCACCAAGCGTATCGCCGCCTCCATGACGGAAGAATAACAAGTGAAGAAGAAAAACCTGCTGGCATTCGCTGCTGCCGCCGGCCTTCTCTGCGGGCCGGCCTGGTCGCTCGACTTGTCGCAGGCCTATGGGGAAGCACTGGAACAAGACTCGACGATCCGGGCGGTGCGGGCTGCCACGGACGCCCGGCGCGAACGCCTGCCGCAGGCCCGTGCGCAGCTGCTTCCCAGCGTTTCGGCGAGCGTCTCGCGCTATCGAAACTGGCTGGAAAGAACGTCGCCGGATGCCTCCGGGCAACTCGTCACGGCCAACCTGCGCTACACCAGCAGCAGCGAGGCGCTGACCTTGAGGCAACCCATCTTCCGCATGTACCAGATGGCCGACTACCGCCAGGCGCAGGCGCAGGTCGACGATGCCGAGGCCACGCTTGAACGCGAAACGCAGAACGTCGGCGTTCGGGTGAGCGGCGCCTATTTCGAGGCGCTCCTGGCCGAGGAACATCTTGCGCTGGTGCTGGCGCAAAAGACCGCCTACACGACCCAGTTCGATGCCGCGCAGAAGCGGCTTGGCGCAGGGTTCGGCACGCGCACCGACATCGACGAAGCACGTGCGGCGCTGGACCTCAACCTGGCGCAGGAACTCGAGGCGCGCCAGAACCTGGACTTCACGCGCAGGCAGATCCAGAGCCTGGTCAATCGCCCGATCGACAGGCTGGCGCCGCTGGACTCGTCCAGGATGCGGCTCGTCCGGCCGTCGCCCGACCGGCTGGAAGACTGGGTCGAGCAGGCCGAAATCAACAGCCCGGAACTCCAGTCGCTCGTCGCGCAGGTGGAAGCGGCCAAATACGAATTGGAGAAGGCACAAGCCGGCCACTACCCGACCTTGGACGCCATTGCCCAGTGGTCCCGCAACGACAGCGACACGATCAACAACATCAAGACCCGCTACAGCAACAAGTCCATCGGCTTGCAGCTCAACATTCCTCTTTACTCGGGCGGCCATGTGAGTTCGACCGTGAGGCAGGCCATCGCAGGGCAGCTGCGTGCTGAAGAGGCCCTCGAGGCCTTGCGCCGCGACCTGGGGGTCAGGCTGCATCGGGAATTCCGCGGCGTGACGGAAGGCGTCCTCCGGGTCAGGGCCCTCGAACAGGCAGTGCGTTCCTCAGAGCAGGTCGTCATCTCGAATCGCCGCTCGTTCGAGGCTGGCAGCCGCACCTTGCCCGATGTGCTGAACGCAGAGCAGCAGAAGGTCTCCGCCCAGCGTGACCTGGCGCAGGCCCGCTTCGTTTACCTGATGTCGCGGATACGGCTGCAGGCGCTGGCGGGCGGTCCCAAGGCGGAGGTCATCGACGAGATCAACGGGTGGCTCGTGCGTTGATGAGCGCATCGACATGGGCATGGGCTCGCCTGCGCGGCCATGCCCCCGTCAAATGACGGGCACGCTGGTCTCCTTCAGCACGCGCAGCACGAAGTGCGACTTGCTGTGGCGGATGCCGGGAATCTTGTAGAGCTTTTCGCGCAGCAGCCGCTCGTAGTCGCGCGTGTCGCGCACCGCGATGCGGATGTAGTAGTCGTAGTCGCCCGATACGAGGTAGGCCTCCTGGATCTCCGGAATGGTTGCGAGCACGCGGCCGAAGTCGTAGAGCGTTTCGTCGGTGTGGCTTTCGAGCGTGACCTGCACGATGACCGAATCGTGGTAGCCAAGCTTGGCCGGATCCACGTCGATGGTGTAGCGCTTGATCACGCCCTGGGCTTCGAGCTTCTTGATGCGCGTCCAGCAGCTGGTGGGCGACAGGCCGACCTCCTTGCCGATCTCCTGCAGGGTCTTGCGCGAGTCGAGCAGCAGCACCCGGAGAATCGCCATATCGATCTTGTCGAAAGATCCTTCTTCGTTGACGGCTGTTTTCCGAAGGGTTTTCATTAAATGGACCAAAATAGCCAAAAGAAGGAAGCAAATTCTGCATCAGAAACGGAAGAATCGACGGCATGCGATTGCTCGACCTTCCTCCGACTTCTTCTCCCTCCCTGCAGCCCGTGGCCCCCGCGGATGCGGCCCGCGTGCGCAACGGAGCCGAGGCCCTGCTCGACACGCTGGTCGAATGCGGCGTCGACACTCTTTTCGGCTATCCGGGCGGCGCCGCGCTGCCGCTTTACGACGCGCTGCATGGCGAGCCGCGGCTGCGCCACGTGCTGGTGCGGCACGAGCAGGCGGCGGTGCATGCGGCCGAGGGCTATGCGCGCACCACGGGGCGCGTGGGCGTGGTGCTCGTCACTTCGGGGCCGGGCGTGGGCAACACCATCAGCGGCTTGCTCGATGCCATCAGCGATTCGGTGCCGCTCTTGTGCATCAGCGGGCAGGTGGCGACCGGGGTGATCGGCACGCAAGCGTTCCAGGAGAGCGATGCGCTCGGCATGTCTCGATCGGTGACCAAGTGGAACCAGCAGGTGCGCGCGGCCGACGACCTGCCGTCGCTGGTACGCCGCGCGCTCGAGATCGCCGCCTCCGGGCGGCCGGGCCCGGTGCTGCTCGACGTGCCGAAGGACATTCAGCTCATGCGCCTGGGCCATGGCGCCGCGCCCAAGCCGCTGCGCGCGCTGCGCACGGGCAGGGCCGCGCTGCCGCCGAGGGCCATGCTGCAGCGCGCGGCCGATCTGATCGCGACGGCGCGCCGGCCGGTGCTCTACGGCGGCGGCGGGCTGATCAATTCCGGGCCGGCCGCGTGCGACGCCTTCGCGCAGCTGGTGCATCGCCTGCATGCGCCGTGCACGCTCACGCTGATGGGGCTGGGCGCCTTCCCCGCGTCGGATCCGAAGTTCATCGGCATGCTGGGCATGCACGGCATGCTCGAAGCCAACCTGGCGATGCACGAGGCCGACCTGGTGGTGTGCGTGGGCGCGCGCTTCGACGACCGCGTGACCGGCAAGCTCGACGAGTTCTGTCCGCATGCACGCAAGATCCACATCGACATCGATCCGGGCAGCATCAACAAGGTCGTGAAGGTCGACGTGCCGATGGTCGGCGACTGCGGCGCCATCGTCGACGCCCTGCTCGCGCTGCTGCCCGCGGGCGACTTCGCGCCCGAGCGGCTTGCGCCCTGGTGGCGGCGCATCGAGCGCTGGCGCGCGGAAGATTGCCTCGGCTTCACACCGCGCGGCGATGCCATCCTGCCGCAGCAGCTGATGTCCTCGCTGCAACAGGCCATTGCCGGGCGCGATGCCATCGTCTCGACCGACGTGGGCCAGCACCAGATGTGGGCCGCGCAATACCTGCGCTTCGAGCGGCCGCGGCGCTGGCTCACCTCCGGCGGCGCCGGCACCATGGGCTACGGATTGCCGGCCGCCATTGGCGCGCAGGTTGCGCACCCCGGAGCGCTTACCGTGTGCGTGAGCGGCGACGCCTCGGTGCTCATGAACATCCAGGAGCTGTCGACCGCCGTGCAGCACCGTGCGCCGGTGAAGCTGGTGCTGTGCAACAACGGCTACATGGGCATGGTGCGGCAGTGGCAGGAGCTCAACCACGGCAACCGGCTGAGCCACAGCTGGAACGAGGCGCTGCCCGATTTCGTGGCGCTGGCCAAGGCCTTCGGCTGGGGCGCGCGCCGCGTGTCGGAGCCGGCCGAGCTCGAGGCGGCGCTGGCCGAATGCCTGGCCAGCGAAGGACCGTTCTTCCTCGACGTGCAGGTCGCGGCGCAGGAGAACTGCTTCCCGATGATGCCGGCCGGGCACGGGCACCACCGGGTGATGCTGGCGAAGGACCGCTGGTACGAGGAAGCGTAGGCGATCCCTCGTGGCGGCTCATGCGGCCGGTTCTTCCTCGCGCAGCCGCCGCCACAGCGTCGAGCGGCTGATGCCGAGGATGGCGCAGGCCTGGTTCTGGTCGCCCTGCACCGACTGAAGCACTTCGCGCACGCGCTGTCGCTCCGCGGCAACCCGAGCGCCCTTGAGCAGGCGTTCGCGCACCGGCGCCGGGCGGGCCTGCGTGCATTCCGGGAACACCTCGAGCAGCCGGTCGCGGTCGAGCCGGCCGGCCGGTGACAGGTAGCCGTGGCAGGCCAGCAGGCGCTCGACAAGATTCTCCAGCTCCCGCACATTGCCGGGCCAGCTGTAGCCCGCGGCCAGCTCCAGCAGGGCCGCGAGCCAGGCCGATGCCGGCGCCGCCGGCACGCCCGCCGCGCCGCGGCGGCGCGCCAACAGGCTGGCCGCCAGGGCAGCGATGTCGCCGCCGCGCTCGCGCAGCGGCGGCGTCTCGATGCGCAGCACCGCAAGCCGGTAGTACAGATCGCGGCGGAACAGGCCGCGCTCCACCTGCGCCGCGAGATCGGCATGCGTGGCCGCGATCACACGCAGGTCCACCGGCACCGGCGCGGTCGCGCCCAGGCGCAGCACCTCGCGCTCCTGCAACACACGCAGCAGCCGCGTCTGCAGCGCCAGCGGCATGTCGCCGATCTCGTCGAGGAACAGGGTGCCGGTATGGGCGGCTTCGATCAGGCCGGTCTTGCCGCCGCGCCGCGCGCCGGTGAAGGCACCTTCCTCGTAGCCGAACAGCTCGCTTTCGAGCAGGCTCTCGCTCAGCGCGGCGCAGTTCACCGCCAGGAAGGGCTGCGACGCGCGCCGGCTGGCCGTGTGGATGCCCTGCGCCACCAGTTCCTTGCCGGTGCCGCTCTCGCCGATGACGAGGACGGTGGCGTCGCTGGCCGCGCACTGCGCCGCCAGCTCGCGCACGCGCCGCGCCGGGGCACTGTCGCCGGCAAAGGCCTCGATCCGGTAGCGCGCGGGGGCCCCCCGTTGCCGCTGGTTGGCGCGCAAGTGGCGGTCGGCGCGCTGGATGACGGCCGGGTCGCGGCACACCAGCAGCGCGCCGGTGACCTCGCCGTTTTCGACGATGGGCGCGCGCCGCACGACCAGCGTGCGCATGCCGATCTGCAGCACCTCCTCGGGCGGGGTTTCGCGCAGGAGCAGCGTGGCGCCCAGGTCCAGCACGGGCTCCACGTCGCTCAGCACGCGGCCGGCGAGTTCGGCCACCGGCGCGCCCAGCAGGTCTGCCATCACGGGGTTCAGGGCCTCGATGCGCTGGCGCACGTCGACCGCGACCACGCCGTCCTGCAACTGGCCGAGAATGGTGCCCAGCCGTTCGTGGCGCGCGCGGTCCGCGCGGCTGTGGCGGGCCAGGTGCACGGCGTCCTGCAGCGCCTGGCGCACCGCGTCGTCGGAATACATCAGCACGCTGGCCATGCCGGCCTGTTCGGCCAGATCGGACACCAGCCCGGGCGCGACCACCGCCCCGACGCCGGCCGCGCGCAGCGCCTCCACGCAGGCGGGTGCATCGTCCGGACTGCGGTAGCTGAACTGCGCGATGCCCATGGCGAACAGGGCGTCCAGCTGCGCCAGATGCTCCGACGGGCCGTCGAACGAAACCAGGCCCACCTTGGGCGAGATGGCGCGCGCGGCGGCCAGTGCGCGCATCAGGTCGAAGCCGCGCACCTCCACCATCGCCACCGGGATGTCCAGGTGCTGGCGCAGCCATTCGCCACTGGCGCCCGCGGCCACCACCGCGTCGACGGGAGAGCGGGCATGCAGTGCGCGCACGGCGGCCACGGCGTCGTCGAAGGCATGTCCGACCAGCTCGATGTGCGCCTCGGCGGCCAGTTCAGGGATCAGCCGCGCGAGCACGCGGCCCAGCCGATGGCGGGCCACGGCGACGATATGCAGCGGGCGGGGCGCGGCGGATGAGGACGAGGAGGGCGAGACCATGGGCGGTTTGTTCATTTCAGTTGGTTTCATTGTGTCATTGGTGAAAACCAACTGAAATGGCTGGTGCAGGTGCGGCACCGTAAGGCCTCGTGGACGCCTTTGAAATCAACGACTTAGGACGAATCGGGTGCGCCCCGGGTCGGTGGTACGGCGTTTGCGCAGAACCCGAGACAACCCCGCGGAACGCTGGTCCGCTCACATACCCAGGAGACCCCATGAAACTCAACCGCCGCTTCGCCATGGCCAACGCCGCTGCCGCCGTGCTGGCCTGCGTCCTGCCGCTGTCCGCACAGGCGCAGGCCTGGCCTGCCAAGACCATCCGCTTCGTCGTTCCGTTCGCGCCGGGCGGTGCGAACGACCTCATGGCGCGTGCGGCGGCGGAAGGCGCAGCGAAGGTGCTGGGCCAGCCCGTCATCATCGACAACCGGCCCGGCGCGGGCGGCTCGCTCGGTGCCGACCTGGTGGCCAAGAGCGCGCCCGATGGCTACACCTTCCTGATCAGCGCGGCCGGCGTCATCTCCAACAGCATGATCAAGAAGTCGCTGCCCTTCAAGGACGAAGACCTGGTGCCGGCGGTCATGATCGGACTGGCGCCTTCGGTGGTGGTGGTGCCCAAGTCGGCGCCCTACGACAACCTGCGCGATTTCGTCGAGGCCTCGAAGAAGGGCGTGGGCTTCAACTTTGCCACCGCCGGCACCGGCAGCACGCCGCACTTCGTGGCCGAGATGCTCAACGTGAAGTACGGCGCCAAGCTGCAGCCCGTGCCGTACAAGAGTGGTTCGGAGAGCACCACGGCCGTGCTCGGCGGGCAGGTCGAGGGCACGTCCGAAGCCAGCATCATCGCGCTGCCACACATCCGCGGCGATGGCAAGTTCAAGGCGCTGGCCACCACCTGGACGCAGCGCATCTCGGCGTATCCGGAACTCTCCACGGCCGTGGAGCAGGGCTTTGCCGATCTGCAGATCGCGCACTGGGCCGGCCTTCATGCGCCGCGCGGCACGCCCGACGACATCCTCGACAAGCTGGCCGCCGCCGTGGACAAGGCCATGCGCGAACCTGCCACGGTGGCCAAGCTCAAGGGCCTGGGCATCGAGCCCATCGGCGGTACGCGCCAGGAGTTCGTGAAGTTCACCGATGCCGAACGCAAGCGCCTGGGCGAGATCGTCAAGGCCGCCCGGATGCAGGAAAAGTGAGCACATCCATGAACACCAAGCAACGACTTCGCGCCCTGGTGGAGGCCCGCCGCGGCGCCCTGGTGCCGGGCGCCTTCAATGCGCTGTCGGCCAAGGTCGTCGAAGACCTGGGCTTCGAGGCGATCTACATCACCGGCGCCGGCGTCACCAACATGTGGTTCGGCCTGCCGGACCAGGGCTTCGTGGGGCTGGCCGAGATGGCCGACCACACGGCGCGCATCCGCGATGCCGTCGGCTTGCCGCTGATCGTCGATGCCGACACGGGCTTCGGCAATGCGTTGAACGTGCGCCACACCGTGCGCACGCTGGAGCGCGCGGGCGCCGACTGCATCCAGTTCGAGGACCAGGTCGCGCCCAAGCGCTGCGGCCACTTCTCGGGCAAGGACGTGATTTCCACCGAGGAGGCCGTCAACAAGATCAAGGCCGCGGCCGATGCCAGGCAGGACGCCGACCTGCTGATCCTGGCGCGCACCGATGCCTGCGCGGTGCACGGCTTCGAGGCGGCCATCGAGCGCGCACAGAGATTCGCGGAGGCCGGCGCCGACATCCTGTTCGTCGAAGCGGTGACCAGTGCCGACGAGATCCGCGCCTTGCCGCAGCGCCTGGATCGCCCGCAGCTCATGAACATGGTGGTCGGCGGAAAGACGCCCATCTTCGGTGCCCGGGAGCTCGGCGGCATGGGCTACGGGCTCGTGCTCTATGCGAATGCCGCGCTGCAGGGCGCGGTGGCCGGCATGCAGAAGGCGCTGACGGTCCTGCGTGACACAAGGCGCCTCGACGAAGACCCCGCGCTGGTCACCCCGTTCGCGGAGCGCCAGCGGCTCGTCGGCAAGCCCGAATGGGATGCGCTGGAGCGCCGCTACGCCTGAGCGGCGCGACGCCCGGCCCGCTCAGGACTTGATGAACGCCAGCAGGTCGGCGTTGAACTTGTCCTTGTGCGTGTCGGTCAGGCCGTGCGGTGCGCCGGGGTAGACGATGAGCTTGTTGTTCTTCACCAGCTTGGCCGAGGCCAGGCCCGACGCGCCGATCGGCACGATCTGGTCGTCGTCGCCGTGGACGATCAGCGTGGGCACGTCGAACTTCTTCAGGTCTTCGGTGAAGTCGGTTTCCGAGAAGGCCTTGATCGAGTCATAGGTGTTCTTGTGGCCGCCGAGCATGCCCTGCGCCCACCACGAGTCGATCAGTCCCTGCGAGACCTTGGCGCCCGGCCGGTTGAAGCCGAAGAACGGGCCCGAGGGCACGTCCTTGTAGAACTGCGAGCGGTTGGCGAGTTGCGCTGCGCGCAGGCCGTCGAACACTTCCATCGGCAGGCCGCCGGGGTTGGCGGCGGTCTTCAGCATTTGCGGCGGCACGGCCGAGATCAGCGCGGCCTTGGCCACGCGCTGGGTGCCGTGGCGGCCGATGTAGCGCGCCACCTCGCCGCCGCCCGTCGAGAAGCCGACCAGGATGGCGTTCTTCAGGTCCAGCGTCTCGATGACCGTCGCCAAGTCGTCGGCATAGGTGTCCATGTCGTTGCCGTTCCAGGGCTGGCTCGAGCGGCCGTGGCCGCGGCGGTCGTGCGCCACGGCGCGGTAGCCCTGCGATGCCACGAACAGCATCTGCGATTCCCAGCTGTCGGAATTGAGCGGCCAGCCGTGGCTGAACACGACGGGCTGGCCCGAACCCCAGTCCTTGAAGTAAAGCTGGGTGCCGTCCTTGGTGACGATGGTGTTGCTCATGGTCTGCTTTCCTTTCGAAGAGGCGTGAACCGCGCCGGCTTTCGGCGCGGCGGTGGAAGCGGCGGACGCCGCCTTGGAGAAGCCGGTCGCCACGAGGGCTCCGGCTGCAATGGAAGCACCGCCGGCCAGCAGGCTGCGGCGGGTCGGGGTGGCGGTGAGATTCTTGCTGTTTGCGGACATGGTGCGTTCCTTCTTTGACGTCGTGGTTAATGATGGCTAAAACTATCGTTCATATGAATATCGCGTGCGATATAATTGAGGAAAAAAAGCAGGAAGGCGGATGTGGCAGACCATCACGCGTTCCTGTCGAGGTTGGAACGCAGCGTTCGCAACTGCGTGCGCAGCTTGACGATGTCCTTTGGCGACAGCTCCATGGCCTGTGCGAGGCATGACGGAAGGGCCTTGGCCTTGCCGCGTAGTGCGCGGCCTTCGGCGGTGAGCGACACGATCACCTGCCGTTCGTCCGTTGCCGACCGCACGCGCTGGATGAGGCCGTGTGCTTCGAGCCGCTTGAGGAGGGGGGTGAGGGTGGTCGTTTCGAGCGACAGCCGCGCACAGATCTCGGACACGTTGATGCCGTCCTGCTCCCACAGCACCAGCATGACGAGGTATTGCAGGTAGGTGAGGTCCAGGTCGCGCAGCAGCCCGCGGTACACCTTGTTGAGGCTCAGCATCGTCGAATAGAGCGCGAAGCAGAGCTGCTCATCCAGCGCCAGTGCGTCGCCTTGGGGGGCGCCGGCGGATTGGATGGAGGGGTGCTTGGCAGGCATGGGCCGGATGATATATCGCATGCGATCTAATTGCAAGCGATAGGAGGCAAGTGCCTGATGAGCAACGAGCAACTCCGGCGTTTGTACACCTGGCGCAAGCCAGATGAAAAGGGGGCGGCATTTCTGCCGCCCCCTTGCCCCCTTGCTTGAGAGCCCGCTACGCGATCGCCGTTGGCTGGTTGGTCGTGCCGATCAGGTTGGCGATGCCATCGATCTCCAGGTGCACGTCGAAGTCGAAGTTCGCGTAGTCCGCATCGCCGTCGATCAGCTGGCCTGCAAAGTTCAGGTCCACGTCCGAGTTGATGGTCGTTTCTGTGATCACATCGATCTTGATGATCTTGAACACATCGTTGTCCGCCGTATCGGCATAGTTCATCCCCGCCGAGGTCAGGTTGACCGTGTCATGGGTGCTCAGGCTGATGCCCGTGCCAGTGAGGTCTTCGGTGCTGCTCAGCACCTGCACGCCCGCGATCTGGTAGATGGCGCTGTTGTAGTCGTCCTCGCCGATGCTGACGATCTTCGTGCCTCCTCCGGCCGATTGATAGTCCGTCGCAGAGTTGGCGATCAGCAGCCGGGTCGTGGTGGTGTTGGTTGACGCATCGAACAACTTCAGCAGGATCGCCACGTCTTCGCCGTCCGTGATCTGGTCGATCGTGATGTCGATTGCGTCGGCATAGGCCTTGTCCGTCCCGACAATGGCTGCGCCAGGCTGTTGCGGCGGACTCGTCGAAGTGGGGTTGCTCACCGGATTCGACCTGTAGAAGTCGAAGTTCAGCAGCTCGCCAGCCTGGACGGTGTCGGAGTTGACCCCGAGGGTGTTGGTTGCGACGTTGACGAAGGCCGTACTCTCGCTGGTGAAGATTTCGCCCGTCGTGAACGCGTGATCGTTGCCCGACATCAGATCGCCGGAGTCGCTCGGAGGCCTGGCGGAACTGGCGGACAGCACGCCGAAGAAGTCGCTGCTGTACTGCTGGACCACGATCTCGGGCGAGTTGTTGCCTTCAGTGTCGTAGTTGAACGAAGCCAGCGGCGAGCTCGTGGAGAACGTCGTTTGTCCACCGATGAGCTGATCCATGTCAAAGGCAAAGGTACCGTCGGTCTTGTTGAAGACGACCGTGCCGGTTGCCGCCTGCGTCGTCGTCGACGTGGGCCCCGGGTAGTAGTTGAAGCTGAAGTTGTAGGTGACCGTGGTGGCGTCTTCGGCAAAGTGCGAGACGACCGCATCGGTGATGGCCCGCCCGCCGCCGGTCGTGCCGGTCAGGCTGTTCAGCACGATGCCGTCGGTCGACGCGTTGTCCACGTCGTCCGCGCCCACGGAGAAGTTGTAGGTTCCGGCAATGGGCAGGCCGTCGTTCGCTCCGGTGAGGTCGGAGATCGCGGTCACCGTCGGGCCGTCGTCGTCGAACTTGATGTTGGCACCGATATTGAGCACCTCGGAATCGCTCGCGGTGTCCCCATCCCCGTCGGTGACCGTCACCGTGTTGGTCAGGGTGATCAAGGTGTCGGCCATCGTGGCCTGCTGGGCCGCAAAGTTGGACGACACGCCCGGCCCCGCGTGGTCGATTTCCGCAAACTGTCGCAAGGTCACCGAACCGGTTGCGCTCACGGCCAGGTCGAAGATGGTGTTGCCAGCCGTGATGGCGCCCGCAGTGGCGGCCGTCGAACCGATGACATTCCCGCTCACCAGGTACAGCTTGATTGAGACGCCGTCGCTCGTGAGTCCGGATGCTCCGCCCGGCGTGGCCACGCCGAGCGCGAAGGCCGAAACGGTGGTGCCCGCTCCGTCGGCGCCGTAGCTGCTCGATGCCACGCCGAAGGCGGTCGAGAAGTCCTGGGTGGCGGAGTCGGTGGCGGCGCCGATGGTGTCGGCGTCCTGCGTGTTGACCAGTGCCGTGTCGATGGGCGCTGCCAGCACGACGGACGGGCCGTCGTCGTCGAACTTGATGTTGGCACCGATATTGAGCACCTTCGAATCGCTCGCGGTGTCGCCATCCCCGTCGGTGACCGTCACCGTGTTGGTCAGGGTGATCAGCGTGTCGGCCAGCGTGGCCTCCTGGTCCGCATAGTTGGACGAATCACCCGGCAGCGCGTGGTCGATCTCGGCGAACTGCTGCAGCGTCACCGAGCCGCTTGCGCTCACGGCCAGGTCGAAAATGGTGTTGGTGGCAAGAATTCCGGCTTCCGTGCCGGATGTCGAACCGATGACCTTGCCGGCCACCACGTACAGGTAGATGGTGGCGCCGTCGCTCTTGAGCCCGGAGTCGCCGCCCTGCGTGGCCACGCCGAGCGCGAAGCTCGAGACGGTGGTGCCCGCCCCGTCGGCGCCATAGCTGCTCGATGCCACGCCGAAGGCGGTCGAGAAGTCCTGGGTGGCGGAGTCGGTGGCGGCGCCGATGGTGTCGGCGTCCTGCGTGTTGACCAGTGCCGTGTCGATGGGCGCTGCCAGCACGACGGACGGGCCGTCGTCGTCGAACTTGATGTTGGCACCGATGTTGAGCACCTTCGAATCGCTCGCGGTGTCGCCATCCCCGTCGGTGACCGTCACCGTGTTGGTCAGGGTGATCAGCGTGTCGGCCAGCGTGGCCTCCTGGTCCGCATAGTTGGACGAATCACCCGGCAGCGCGTGGTCGATCTCGGCGAACTGCTGCAGCGTCACCGAGCCGCTTGCGCTCACGGCCAGGTCGAAAATGGTGTTGGTGGCAAGAATTCCGGCTTCCGTGCCGGATGTCGAACCGATGACCTTGCCGGCCACCACGTACAGGTAGATGGTGGCGCCGTCGCTCTTGAGCCCGGAGTCGCCGCCCTGCGTGGCCACGCCGAGCGCGAAGCTCGAAGCGGTGGTGCCCGCCCCGTCGGCGCCATAGCTGCTCGACGCCACGCCGAAGGCGGTCGAGAAGTCCTGGGTGGCGGAGTCGGTGGCGGCGCCGATGGTGTCGGCGTCCTGCGTGTTGACCAGCGCCGTGTCGATGGGCGCTGCCAGCACGACGGACGGGCCGTCGTCGTCGAACTTGATGTTGGCACCGATATTGAGCACCTTCGAATCGCTCGCGGTGTCGCCATCCCCGTCGGTGACCGTCACCGTGTTGGTCAGGGTGATCAGCGTGTCGGCCAGCGCGGCCTCCTGGTCCGCATAGTTGGACGAATCACCCGGCAGCGCGTGGTCGATCTCGGCAAACTGCTGCAGCGTCACCGAACCGGTGCCACTGACTGTGACGTCGAAGATGGTGTTGCCGGCCGTGATGTCGGCTTCGGTGGCGGCCGTCGAACCGATGACATTTCCGCTCACCAGGTACAGCCTGATGACCGCCCCGTCGCTCTTGAGCCCGGAGTCGCCGCCCTGCGTGGCCACGCCGAGCGCGAAGCTCGAGACGGTGGTGCCCGCCCCGTCGGCGCCATAGCTGCTCGATGCCACGCCGAAGGCGGTCGAGAAGTCCTGGGTGGCGGAGTCGGTGGCGGCGCCGATGGTGTCGGCGTCCTGCGTGTTGACCAGTGCCGTGTCGATGGGCGCTGCCAGCACGACGGACGGGCCGTCGTCGTCGAACTTGATGTTGGCACCGATATTGAGCACCTTCGAATCGCTCGCGGTGTCGCCATCCCCGTCGGTGACCGTCACCGTGTTGGTCAGGGTGATCAGCGTGTCGGCCAGCGTGGCCTCCTGGTCCGCATAGTTGGACGAATCACCCGGCAGCGCGTGGTCGATCTCGGCAAACTGCTGCAAGGTCACCGAACCGATTGCGCTCACGGCCAGGTCGAAAATGGTGTTGGTGGCAAGAATTCCGGCTTCCGTGCCGGATGTCGAACCGATGACCTTGCCGCTCACCACGTACAGGTAGATGGTGGCGCCGTCGCTCTTGAGCCCGGAGTCGCCGCCCTGCGTGGCCACGCCGAGCGCGAAGCTCGAGACGGTGGTGCCCGCCCCGTCGGCGCCGTAGCTGCTCGATGCCACGCCGAAGGCGGTCGAGAAGTCCTGGGTGGCGGAGTCGGTGGCGGCGCCGATGGTGTCGGCGTCCTGCGTGTTGACCAGCGCCGTGTCGGTGGGCGCTGCCAGCACGACGGACGGGCCGTCGTCCTCGAAGACCATCATGGAGCCGACTTCTCCCGTCGCCTGCTCGAACTTGGGCAGGCTGAAACCGCCGATGTCGAAACTGGCGTTGAGATTGTTGTTGGTGGCCGATCCGACGTTCTCGATCAATACGCGGTTGTGGTTGGCATCCGTCTGGTACTCGATGACATAGCCGGCCTTGATTCCGCTGATAACAGCGGTGTCGCCGCTGAGATCGATGGAAAGGCCCGTGACCAGTTGTCCAGCGGAATCGCGAACGACGACCGAGCTGATATTGATCGCCGTATTATTTTGCAGGTTGTCCACATATGCGTCGCCAGACGCCAGCACCGTCGTAAAGGCGCTGATCTTGAGGGTGGCGGCTTTGTTGGGCTGCAATTGCGCGATGGTGAAAGACGCCTCAGTGGTGCCGAGAAGGCCGGTGAAATCGATGTTCGATTCTTCGTCGGCCTCGTTCTGATCGAGATTGGGAACCGTATCGTCGGCGTTGGCGCCAGTCACGAAGGTGAAGTACATCCCCTCGCCAGGGTTCTTGGCACTGGGCGGGTCGATCATCTGGTTGTTGGTGCCAATGGTCGTGAGCCCGCCTCCCAGACTGGTATTGACCGTGTCGCCGGTGTTGATGTTGACTCCGGTCGATTCGTTCGCCGGATTCTTGCCAGTCACGACGATCGCGGCGGTTGCATTGCCGAACATCGCGAACAGGTTCTGGCCTGAGGGCACATTCGCAAATGAAAACTCGCTGGCCGAAGCGACCGACACAAATAGCTTGTCCGCAAGATTGACGGCGTCGTCCGGGTTCGAAGCATCCGGGTTCGATATCGCTTCATACTGGACCGTCCAGAGCTTGGCGCCCGTCACCGGGCTTCCCGTTTCCTCCAGGTAGGCCGCGAACACGACGACATTGAGGGCCGTCTTTCCGTAGACGATGTTGTTGTTGGTCGTGTCGGTGTACAGGAAAATATCTTCGCCGTCGGCGGTATCGAGGCCGCTGTCGAAACCATTGAGCAAAGCGCCGTTCGCGTCCGTAAATGAAACATCGGTGACCGTGCCGGATACGCTGAATGTGAATGCGTTGGTGCCGGTATTGGTGCCGTCATAGCCGCTCAGTGCGGCGTTGATGGCGGTTCCCACACCCTGCGCCGTCAGGCGACTGCTGAAGGCCGTCGGCAGCGAGCTTGCGGAAATGTCATTGTCGTTACTGTCTCCCGCAACAGCGGGCGTAGCGGCAAGGTTCTGCAAAGTGGCGGATTCGTCAAGAGTAACGGTCGAGCCGGCCGTCATATTCAACGCAGGCATAAACACCTCCATGGTCGGAAAATTTCGCCGATAGGAGCGGTGCAACTTGGGGAAAGGCGCTGCCCGTCAACCAAATCGACAAGAGATCGATGCTGAACCGCCAGCCTGTGCCCTGTCCATAGGCTGAAAGTTGTCACCCAAAGGATGACGCGCAGGCCGACGGACGAGCATTGCGCGTCAGGAGTGCCCGTCCACCCGCATCTGGAAGAGAAAGTAGGGCGGTATGCAGGCCCCGCGGCCTTCGGGTTGGCCCTCGGCCTGGGCGCAGATGAAGTCGTCGCGACAGGGCTGCTGCGCCGAGCAGCTGCGCAGGTTGCCGGGCCGCGTGTGCTTGCCCAGGCATTCGCCAAAGGGCTTGCTCGCCGCCAGGCACTGGTTGAAGTCGCTGAGGATGGCGATTCCGCCGCAGGTGCCATTGCTGTCGAGCGGATCGCAAGGGCCCGAGCACATGCCGCCGGGAAAGCCGACCGAGGTTCTCTCGCACACGGAGAACGTGCCTTCGCAGGCGACGCGCGGCAGTTTTTCGGCGCGGTCCAGCCACGGGTTGGCCGACTGCGTGATGCGGGTGGGCTCGCAGCTCGCGCCGACCGTGGCCCTTTCCGCCGCGGTGCTCGCGATGTCCGGTTCGGCGAGCGGCCGGAACGGATCGGGCTGCGGCGCGGACAGCGCGGCGTGCACATAGCGGCCGCGCCGCGCCAGTTCGTCCTGCAGGTGCGGTGAATGCGGCAGCGCCAACGCGTTGCCCGCCGTGAAGGTGCGCGATGCGCCGCGCCGGTCGACACCGAGCAGGTGAAAGCCCGCGACCGCGCGGCTCTGGTGGCAGCCCATGCAGCTGAGGTCGTCGAGGCGGCGCAGCAGCGTCTGCGGCGATTGCAGCGTGCGGCTGCCGGGCACGGCCTGCCATTCGCCGGGCGGGAAGACCTGTGCGAACGGCCGGTTCGCCAGCCGCGCAAGACCGCGCGGTGCCACCGAGATGGCCTCGGTCGCCAGGAACTTCTCGGGGAGTTGCAGGGTGGCCTCGTCCAGCGCGCGCAGGTTGGCGGGCTGCTGCAGCCATTGCCGCAGCTCCTTGCGCAGCGGGGCACTGGCCTTGAGCCGCGCGACATCGGGAGTGTTCTCGAGCGGCGCCACGTCGAAGCGCCGCGTGCCGGCATTCCAGCGGAAGGCACGCAGCACGTACTCCGCATGGCCGCCGAGATCGGGCCGCACGGCCGAGGGCCAGCGCACGCTCTGCAGGTTGGTGGTGATCTGTGCGATGCGTGCGGGCGCGAGGCGCTGCGGCGCCAGCGGACCGTCGGCCGACACCAGCCAGCGGCCGAGCGCCTCGTCCCGCATCGAGGGCTGCGGCGGCTGCCAGCGCCGTGCGGCGCTCGCGCAACTGCCGTCGGCGTCTGGCGCATCGCCGCGCAGTTCCACGTTGACGGTCATCGGCAGGCGCGACTGCATCGCGGCGGTGCGGTAGGCGAGCCGGTACACCAGCCGCGTCTCGCCGCAGGCGCCGCTCCGGAACGGCCGGCGGTCCATGCGGTTGGCGACGCCCACCAGCTCGAAGAATGCGTCGGGGCTCGCAAGCCAGCGCGCATCGAACAGCCGGTGCGGATAGCGCGAGATGCCGACGCCGGCCTGCCGGTCGCTGCGCTGGATGCGCGCGATGCTGTCGCCGAGCGGCGTGGCGATGGATTGCCACGCCGGTGCGCGCATCAGCGCCTGGTTGCTCGTGATGCCGTCGGCCGAAGCGGGTACTTCGCCGATCCAGTGGGCGAAGCCGGCGCCGTTTTTTTCCGCGGCCTGCAGGGCGGCCGGGGTGGTGACGAGCAGCACGGGGTCCGCCGCCCGCGCCACGGGCGCGGCGAAGGCAAGGGCCAACGCGAGGCCGGCAGGCAGGCAGTGTTCGAGGAGCGGCACGCAGGCGATTGTGCCGCGCCACTCACGCGAAGATCTTCTCGGCGACGGTCAGGCGGGTCTGGGCATCAATGTCGGCACGCCGCAGTGCAGCAGCTCGCCGCGCCCGGGCATCGGGCTAAAACCATCGTCGCGGCTCCATACGACCTCGCCGCGGCTGAGCGTGACGCCGGGCCACGCCCGCAGCGTCATGCCTTCGTAGGGCGTGTAGTCGACCTCGTGATGCAGCTGCTCGTTCTTCAGGACGAACTCGCGCTCGTCCCAGACCACCAGGTCGGCGTCGGCATCGATCGCGATCGTGCCCTTGCGCGGGTGCAGGCCGTAGGCCTTGGCCGGTCCGGTGGCGGTGAGGTCGACGAAGCGGTGCGGCGTCATGCGGCCGGCCAGCACGCCTTCGGACCACAGCAGCGCCATGCGCGTCTCGATCCCGGGGATGCCGTTGGGGATGTGGCGGAACGCCACCTCCTCGCCACCGGGTTTCTTGCCCTCGGGTGCGTCGTACTTGAAGGGTGCATGGTCCGACGAGAACACGGTGAAGAGGCCATCGTTGAGGCCGTCCCAGATCACCTGCTGGTTGGCCTTGTCGCGCGGCGGCGGGCTGCACACGCACTTGGCGCCCTGGTAGCTGTCGTCGATGCCCAGGTCTTCGGCCGTGAGGAAGAGGTATTGCGGGCAGGTCTCGGCGAACACGTTCAGGCCGTGCGCGCGCGCCCAGCGGATCTGTTCCACCGCCTCGCGGCCCGACACGTGCACGACCAGGATCGGCACGTCGACCAGTTCGGCCAGCGCAATCGCGCGGTGCGTGGCCTCGCGCTCCACCAGCATCGGCCGTGCATGCGCATGGAAGCGCGGCGCGGTGCGACCGGCCGCTTCGAGGCGGCGCGTGAGCCACTCGATGCAGTCCGAGTTCTCAGCATGGATCATGGCCATGGCGCCGTGCCGCCGCGCGACGTCGAGCACGTCGAGGATCTGGCCGTCGTCCAGCTTCATGTCGTCGTAAGTCATGTAGATCTTGAACGAGGTGAAGCCTTCACGGATGAGCGCCGGCAGCTCCTCGTTCAGCACCGTGGGCGTCGGGTCGCTCACGATCAGGTGGAAGGCGTAGTCGACGTGCGCCTTGCCGGCCGCGCGGGCACGGTAGTCCTCGACCGCGGCGCGCAGCGACTGGCCCTTTTGCTGCGCGGCGAACGGAATCACGGTGGTGGTGCCGCCGCAGGCCGCGCTGCGCGTGCCGGTGTCGAAGTCGTCGGCGTTGCGCGTCGGCGGCGGCATCGGCTGGTCGAGGTGGCAGTGGGCGTCGACACCGCCGGGCGTGACGGTGCGGCCGGCCGCATCGATCTCGCGAGTGCCGGCACCCATTTCATCCCGAGCTGGACGATGCGCCCACCGCGAATGCCGATGTCGCAGTCGAAGGTGTCCGAAGCGGTGACGACGCGCGAGTTGCGCACGACAAGGTCAAAGTCAAAGGCTGGGTTGGACATGGTTCGGGTGAGTCTGGTTCGAACTGGAAAGGCGTTGCGCCTCGCCCTGGGTCAGGCCGCGCCGCGCGCCGCCGCGTAGCCCCTGCCGTAGTGGCGTTCCAGGCGCACCTGCACACGGTCCCAGAGCGTGGTCAGCACCAGGTAGAAGCAGGCCGCGACGCAATAGAGTTCGAGCACTTCGAATTTCTCCTGCATGAGCACCTGGGCGCGGCGCATCAGCTCTTCCATCGAGATCACCGAGGCCAGCGAGGTGGCCTTGAGCAGGCCGTTCACCGAATTGCCCAGCGGCGGAATGATCACGCGCAGCACCTGCGGCAGCGTCACCAGTCGCAGGGTGGCAAAGCGCGACAGGCTCAGCGCCTTGGCTGCTTCGATCTGCCCCTTGGCGATGGCGGAGAATCCGCCGCGGATCGTCTCCGACAGGTACGCCGCTTCGTTCAGGCTCAGTGCCAGCACCGCGGAGGTCAGCACGTCGAAGCGCAGGCCCAGCTGCGGCAGGCCAGTGTAGATGATGACGATCTGCACCAGCAGCGGCGTACCGCGGAACACCCAGATGTAGAAGCGCGCCGGCGCCGACAGGAATCGATGCGAAGACATGCTGCCCAGCGCCAGGGGCAGCGCCAGGGCAAGACCGATCGCGATGGTCGCAATGGTCAGTCCGATCGTGATTCCCACGCCCCCCAGGAGGAACGGGTTGACGAAGTAGGACAGGAAGGCATCGAAATTGAACACGGCCGGGCCCTTTGCTCGACTCGCTTACTTCGGTGCCGGGCCGGGGCCGCGGATCGCGAACTTGGTGGTGTCCTTCAGGCGCGTCATGCGGAACTTGTCGAACAGCTTGTCGTAGGTGCCGTCGGCCTTCAGGTCGGTCAGGGCCTGCGCAACGGCTTCGGCGACCGCGCGGTCGCGGAACGACAGCGTGATGTCGGTGCCGTAGAGGCCGCTCGCACGGATGTTGACGATGCCGCGCTCTTCAAAAGCAATGGCCGTCTCGTCGATGTTGATGCCCGCTTCGAGCTGTCCGGCGCGCAGTGCGGCCGTGGTTTCGGAGGCCGTTGCAAAGGTGCGGAAATCGATCGGCGCCATGCCCTTGGCGACCATGGCCGCGTTCGATTCGCGCGATTTGCGCTCGGCGTAAGTGCCGGTCTCGATGCCGACGACGTGGCCCGAGAGGTCTTCGAATTTGCTCACGGCGAGCTTGCTGTTGGGCACGGTGTAGATGCTCATCGATTGCTGGCCGTACGGCACCTGGAACATCAGCTTGGAGCGCTCCTCGGTCCAGAACAGGCCGGTGTTGATCACGTCGAAGCGGCCGGCCTGCAGCGCGGGCACCATCGGCGGCATGTCCATGCGCACGAAGACGGGCTCGAGGCACAGGTTCTTTGCGACGGCGCGGCCGAGCTCGATGTTGAGCCCCTGGAGCTCGCCCTTGCTGTCGACGAACTGCTGCGGCGGCAGCGTCGGGTTGGTGGACATCTGGAGCTTGCCGGGCGCGGTCAGGTGCTCGGCGGAGACCTTGGGCGTACAGGTCTGGGCGAGGACCGAGCCACTCAGCACGAGGCCGACGAAGAAACCCAGGGACAGTTTGATCATGTGCATGAGATGCTTTCGTTGAAGACAGGAAAGGAATGAAAAGGAGAAGAACTCGGGGCCATCGAAGTCAGGTCGTCGCATCGGCCACATCGGCCACATCGGCCGCTTGCCGGCATGCGACCAGCGCCACGTGTACGGCTTCGATCACGGGCTCCGCGCGCTGGTTGACGAGCTGCAGGCTCTCGGTCACCACGCCGCGGCCGCCACGCGCCGAGAGACGTTTGTCGGTGAAGCAGAACACCACGTGCACCGCATCGCCTGCAACCACAGGTCGCAAGAACCGGACCTGATCCCATCCGAGCGAAGCGATGGAACTGTTCTCGTAGATCTTCAAGGCGGTCTTCAGCCCTTCCATCAGCGAGAGGCCGAACAGCCCGTGCGCAATGACGCCCGGAAAGCCGCGCGATTGCGCGTAGTCCGCGTCGGTATGCAATGGATGGTGGTCGTGCGTGAGCTCGCAGAAGCGGCCGATGTCTTCTGCACTCACGACATGGCTTTCGCTGCGCAGCTCGGTGCCGATGACCACGTCTTCGAAATACACGTCACTCATGCTTGCTCTCCTTGTGCCGCGTTGCCTGCGTGGCGTGGTGCCTTCGCAATGAACTCGTCGTGCACGCCCATGGGGCCGTTGCGGAAGATGCGTGCGTCCATGGTGCGCAGCTGCTCGCTGATGCGCACCTCGAAGCCGATCTTCTCGAGCACGTCCTCCTTCAGGCGCACGCCGGGTGCGATCTCGGTGAGCACGAGCCCGTCGGCTTCGAGTTCGAACACGGCGCGGTCGGTCACGAAGCTCACTTGCTGGCCGCGCTCGCGCGCGAGCCGTCCCGAGAAGCTGATCTGGTCGACCGCCGGCACGAACTTCTTGAACGCACCGTCTCGGCGGATCTTGAGTTCGCCATCGGCCACGCCGATGTCGAAGTCACCGCCGGTGAGCGAGCCGTTGAACACCAGGCGCTGCGTGTTCTGCGTGATGTTGATGAAGCCGCCCGCACCGTCGTAGCGCTTGCCGAAGCGCGTGACGTTGACGTTGCCTTGCGGATCGACCTGCGCGAAGGAAAGGAACGCGCAGCTCAGGCCGCCGCCGTCGTAGAAGTCGAACTGGTAGGACTGGTCGAGGATCGCGCGCGGGTTGACCGAGGTGCCGAACTCGCGCGCATGGCCGGGCACGCCGCCGACCACGCCCGATTCGACCGTGAGCGTGATCAGGTCGGCAATGCCTTCTTCCGAGGCCACGTTGGGAATCATCGCGGAGATGCCCACGCCGAGGTTCACCACGTCGCGCGGACGCAGCTCGAAGGCCGCGCGCCTTGCCACCACACGGCGCACATCGAGCGGGTCGGGCGCGATGCTCGAAGCCGGCACCACGGTCTCGCCGCAGCGCGCCGGGTCGTAGCACGTGGTGTAGGTCTGCATCTGCTCGGGCTCGACCACGAAATGATCGATCAGGAAGCCCGGGATCTTGACCATGTGCGGATGCAGCGTGCCGCGCTTCACGATGCGCTTGACCTGGCAGATGACGATGCCGCCGGCGTTGTGCACGGCCTGCGCCATCGAGAGGTCTTCGCGCGCGGTGGCTTCGTGTTCCATGCTCACGTAGCCGTCCTCGTCGGCCGAGGTGCCGCGGATCAGCGCCACGTTCGGCACGCCGGGCGCGCGGTAGAACAGCCAGTCGCGGTCGGCCACGTGCACCAGCTCGACCAGCGCCTCGGTGGTGCGCGCGTTCATGCGGCCGCCGTCCTGGCGCGGGTCCATGTAGGTTTCGAGGCCCACGTGCGTGAGCACGCCGGGCTGGCGGCCCGCCATGGCGCGGCACAGGTGCGTCATGACGCCCTGCGGGAAGTTGTAGGCCTCCACGTCCTGCGCGAGGATCATCTTCATGAACGGCAGCTGCATGCCGAAGTTGCCGCCGATCACGCGGCGCACCAGCCCCGGGTGCGCGAAGTGGCACAGCCCCTTCTCGGTGAGCGCGCCCACGCCGGTGACGTGGAACAGCGTGAGGTCGTGCGGGCCGTCGCCGGCCGTGAAGCGCCGCTCGATGGCTTCGAACACGGCTTCGGGCACGCCCGATCCGCCGTTGCCGCCGGCCAGCACCATGTCGCCATCGCGCAGCAGCGCGGCGGCGGCGTCGGGGGTGATGCAGTCGATCATGATGGCCGCGTCCTCAGGCCAGTTCTTTGACGACCTGGCGCGAGATGATCAGGCGCTGGATCTGGTTGGTGCCTTCGTAGATCTGCGCCAGGCGCACGTCGCGAAAGATGCGCTCGATGCGATAGTCGCGCGAGTAGCCGTTGCCGCCGTGGATCTGCAGCGCGTTCGACACGTGGCGCATCGCCATGTCGGTGGTGAAGAGCTTGGCCTGCGCGCCTTCCTTGGCGATGGCGTGGCCGGCGTCCTGCAGCCGCGCGCCGTGATGAATGAGCAAACGCGCCGCGGCGATGTCGGTGGCCATGTCGGCCACCATGAACTGGATGGCCTGGAAGTTCATGATCGGCTCGCCGAACTGCTTGCGCGTGGTGGCGTAGGCCACGGCGTCTTCCATCGCGGCCTGCGCCATGCCGAGCGCCATCGACGACATCAGCAGGCGGCTGAAGTTGAAGTTGCCCATGGCCGTCTTGAAGGCCTGGTTCTCGGCGCCGATCAGCGCGCTCCTGGGCACGCGCACGTCCTGCAGCACGATCTGGCAGTCTTCCAGGCCGTGCATGCCGAGCAGTTCCTCGTTCTTGCCGCGGCTCACGCCGGCCTGGTGCGCATCGACCATGAAGCAGCTGATCGACCTGTGGCCGGCTTCCTTGCCGGTGCGCGCGAACACCATGATGCGATCGGCCACGCCGCCGAGCGTGACCCAGGCCTTGGTGCCGTTGAGCAACCAGCCGTCGTCCGCGGCGCGCGCGGTGGTGGTGATGCTGGCCACGTCGGAGCCGAAGTCGGGCTCGGACATGGCGGTGGCCATGACGATGGAGCCGTCGAGGATGCCCGGGATCAGCGCCTTCTGGCTCTCGTTGCCGTGGTGGTGCAGGAACAGCGCCGCCTCGACGGGAATCGCGAACGCGTTGCCGATGGCGCCCGAGCAGCGCGCCAGCTCTTCCATCACGAGGCAGGTGCTGACGGTGTCGAAGCCCGAGCCGCCGGCCGCCTCGGGCAGGCTCACGCCGAACAGGCCGAGCTCGGCCATGCCGCGGTACAGCACGCGGTCGAACTTGTCCTCGCGGTCGATGGCCGCGGCGCGCGGCAGCACTTCGCCCTCGGCGAAGCGGCGCGCGGTGTCGCGCAGCGAGATCTGGTCTTCGGTGAGGAAATGGGTCATGGTCTTCAGGCGGTGTGATCGGGTTGCTGCTCGGCTTCGTCGCTGGCCAGATGGCCGTCGTGCGCGACTTCGTCGCGTTCGCGGTCGAGGAAATAGACGGCCACGTTGTCGCCGGTGGTGGCGAAGCAGGCCGCCAGCGCAGGCGTGATGGCGGCGGCCAGCGCGCGGCGCTGGGCCGGTGTGCGGCGGTAGGCATGCACCTTGACGAACACGCGCGTGCCCCCGCCGGCGCCGTCGTGGCCCAGCTGGCCCTCATGGGCGTAGTCGTGGGGCGCGACGGGCATGAAGTACAGCGTGACGGTCGAGGGCTCGACGCCGAACGATGTGACGACGCCGTCGGTCAGTGCGCGGCTGGCGGCGCGCTTGCGGGTTTCGGGCGCGCTCGGCGCCAGGATTTCGAGATAGGGCATGTGGGAGAAGTTGTTTCAGGTCGGCGCGATGGCACGGCAGGAGGCGCGCTGGATCAGGCGCGAGCCGACCCGGTATTCGCGGCCGCTGTTGGCCACGCCGCCCAGGCGCTGCACCAGCCGGTCGACCGCGAGGTTGGCCATTTCGGCGGCACCGCTGTCCACCACGCTGATGGCGGGGCGCTGCCACTCGAACCACGGCGAGTCTTCGTAGAACAGCAGCGACAGGTCGTCGGGAATCAGCAGCCCGCGCTCCGACACCACGCGCAGCACGCCGAGCGAGGACTCGTGGTTGGCCACGAAGAGGGCCGAAGGCGGCGTGGGCATCGACAGCAGCGCGTTGGCGGCCGTCACGCCGGTCTCGGGCGCATAGCGGCCGGCCTGGATCAGCGCCGGATCGATGGGCAGGCCCGCTTCCTGCATGGCCCGCTTGTAGCCCGCGAGGCGCTCCTTGCCGGAGGTGGTGTCGCTCATGCCCACGATCAGGCCGATGCGCCGGTGTCCGAGGTCCAGCAGGTGCTTCGTGCCGGCATAGGCGCCGTCGAGGTCGCCCGCGAGCACCGATTCGAGCGTGGCGCCCTCGACGCGGCGCACCGCGCAGATCACCGGGATGTCGGCGTGCTCCATGGCCAGCAGCTGGGCGCCGTTGGCGCCGTTGGGCACGGCGATCAGGCCGTCGACGCTGTGGTCGACGAGGGTCTTGAAGATGTCGCGCTCCTGCTCGGGGTCGTCGGCGCTGATGCTCAGGATGACCTGGTAGCCGAGCGCCTGCATGCGCGTCTGCACCACCGAGGCGAGCACCTGGAACGAGGCGTTCTCCAGGTTGTGCACGGTGAGGCCGATGAGCCGCGAGCGCTTGGTCTTCAGCGCCCGGGCGAAGGTGTTGGTGCGGTAGCCGAGGGCGGCGGCCACCTGGATCACGTGCCGCTGCGTGGCGTGATTGGTCAGGCTGGAGCCAGCGAGCGCACGCGAGGCCGTGGCAATGGAAACGTCGGCGGCACGGGCCACGTCGCGCAGCGTCACCGCCATGGCGCGACCTCGTGAAAGCATTGTTTTGTAAACGATTGCATTTTTTTATCGTAGTTCTGCGGGAGGTGGACGGTCAAGAAGAAATTGCAATTCGATCCGTACGGTCGGACATGATTGCAATCGATTCCAATTTTATTGCATACTGCCGGCTTTCGCGACTAGACAACCAGGATGGCCATGCACATTTCCGGAGTCGGCGGCATCTGGCCCGCCACCTTGACCCCCTTCACGCCGGACGGCCGCGTCGACGACGACGCGCTGGCCGCCCATGTGCGCGACGTCGCCGGCACGCCCGGCGTGCGCGCGGTGGTGGTCAACGGACACGCGGGCGAGGCGACGTCGCTCGATCGCGCGGAGCGCACCCAGGTGGTGCGGGTTGCGGTGGCCGCGGCCGGCGAAGTGCCCGTCGTGGCCGGCGTGGTGGCCGACGACACCCGCCAAGCCTGCGCATTGGCGCGGGACGCGGCACAGGCCGGCGCCTCGGCCTTGCTGCTGTTTCCGCCGGCGGTGTTCGCGCAGGGCGCGGGCGCGCGCCCCGACATGGCCCATCGCTTCGTGAGCGAGGTGGCCGCTGCGAGCAGCCTGCCGATCGTGCTGTTCCAGCTGTCGCGCGCCTCGGGCCTCGCCTACTCGACCGACACGCTGGCGCAGCTTTGCACGGATGTGCCGGCCATCGTGGCGGTGAAGGAGGGCAGCGACATTCCCGAGTTCTACGAGGACAACCTGCGGGCCCTGCGCGCACTGCCACGCCCGGTCACGCTGCTGAGCAGCAGCAACAGCTGGCTGTTCGCTTCGCTGGCCTATGGCGCGGACGGCATTCTTTCGGGCCTGGGCAGCGTGGCTGCCGGGCTGCTGGTGGCGCTGCACGAGGCCGTCGCGCGCGGCGACCTGGCGGCCGCCCGCGCGGTCAACGAGCGGCTGGTGCCGCTGTGCCGGGCCTTCTACCGCGCGCCTTACCTCGACGCCCACAACCGCATGAAGACGGCGCTGCATCTTCTCGGCCGCCTGCCCCATCCGGACCCGCGCCCACCGCTCCTGCCCGTGCCGGCCGACGACACGGCGCGCATTCGCGCGGCGCTGCTGGCCTCAGGCTTGCTGGATGCCGGCCACTCTTCTTCTTTTCCGTCCCCTTGAGCGATCCATTCCATGGCTGATTTCCGCGGCACCTACACCATCATGGTCACGCCCTTCGATGCCGAAGGCAACGTCGACGTACCCACCCTCGAACGCTATGTCGACTGGCAGATCGAATCCGGCATCCATGGCCTGATCCCGCTCGGCTCGACGGGTGAATTCATGTCGATGTCCGACGACGAGATCGCGCTCGTCGCCCGGATCGTGATCGACCGCGCCGCCGGCCGCGTGCCGGTGCTCATCGGCACCACCGCCGAGGACACGCGCGCCGCCGTGCGCCTGAGCCGCCGCGCCGAGGCGCAGGGCGCCGACGGCGTGATGGTGCTGCCGCCTTTCTATTGCACCCCCACCGACGACGAGCTGTTCCTGCACTACAGGACCATCTCGGACGCCATCGGCATTCCGATCATGGTCTACAACAACCCGGCCGTCGCCAACGTCGACCTGAAGCCGCCGCTGGTGGCGCGGCTCTCGCAGATCGACAACTGCCGCTACATCAAGGAATCGACGCTCGAAGTCACCCGCGTGCGCGACATCATGCGGCTGTCCGAAGGCCGCATGGCGGTGTTCGGCGGCATCATGGGCTTCGAGTCGTATGTCGAGGGCGCGGTGGGCTGGGCCGCCGTGCCATCGAACGGCGCTCCGCGCGAAATGGCGCGGCTGTACGACCTCGTCATGGCCGGCCAGCTGGCCGAAGCGCGCGCACTGGCGTTCAGGCACTTTCCGATGATCGACTTCGTCGCCGGCCAGTCCTACGTGGCGGGCACCAAGGCACTGCTCGCGGCCATGGGCCTGCCGGTCGGCGCGCCGCGCCCGCCGCGCCTGCCGATGGGCCCCGAGGGCATCGCCGCCGCGAGGCGCCTGGTCGACGAGCTCGGCCTGAAGATTCAAACCACCACCGCCTGAGGAATCCCCATGAGCGCCTTGCAACCGAACACGCCCGCGTCGACCGCCGACAGCCGGCCTGAACTCGTCATCCGCATGGTCGGCGTGCAGAAGTGGTACGACGACTTCCAGGTGCTGCGCGACATCGACCTCGAGGTGCAGCGCGGCGAACGCATCGTGATCTGCGGACCCTCGGGCTCGGGAAAATCGACGCTGCTGCGCTGCATCAACCGGCTCGAGGAGCATCAGCAGGGGCAGATCGTGGTGAACCGTGCCGAGCTCACCGCCGACATGCGGCGCATCGACGCGGTGCGGCGCGACGTCGGCATGGTGTTCCAGCACTTCAACCTGTTTCCGCATCTCACCATCCTCGAGAACTGCACGCTGGCGCCGGTGTGGAGCAAGAAGTACACGCCCAGGCAGGCGAAAGAGGTCGCCATGTCGTACCTGGAGCGCGTGCGCATCCCGGAGCAGGCCAACAAGTATCCGTCGCAGCTCTCAGGCGGCCAGCAGCAGCGCGTGGCCATTGCACGGGCGCTGTGCATGGGTCCCAAGGTCATGCTGTTCGACGAACCGACCTCGGCGCTCGACCCCGAGATGGTCAAGGAAGTGCTGGACACCATGGTCTCGCTGGCCGATGACGGCATGACCATGCTGTCGGTGACGCACGAGATGAACTTCGCGCGCCAGGTTGCCAATCGCGTGATCTTCATGGACCAGGGCGCCATCGTCGAGCAGGCCGCGCCGCAGGAATTCTTCGCAAACCCCAAACACGAACGCACCCGGCTTTTCCTGAGCCAGCTGCTGCACTGATCGACCCTTACTTCACTTACTTCAATCACTCATGGCAAGAATCGGCATTGAGGCGGCGGGCATGCGCTTCGTCGCGGAAACGAATCCGGAAGCACCGAAGACCGTCGCTGCGTTCACCAGGCTGCTGCCCTACCGGCAGAAGATCATCCATGTGCGCTGGAGCGGCGAAGGCTGCTGGATTCCGCTGGGCGACTTCGAACTGGGCGTCGGGTTCGAGAACCACACCAGCCATCCTTCCGTCGGCGACATCCTGTTCTACCCCGGCGGCTACAGCGAGACCGAGATCATCCTGGCCTACGGCAGCTGCAGCTTCGCCAGCAAGATGGGGCCGCTCGCGGGCAACCACTTCCTGACGATCGTCGAAGGCAAGGAGCAGTTGCGCGCCCTCGGCAACAAGGTGCTGTGGCAGGGCGCGCAGGACATTGCATTCGAATTGCTCTGAGGCGGCTTCGCGCGCCGGCTACGGCCGCATCAACGGTTGGCGAGCGGAAATTCTTCGGCGCTGAAGACCGTGTGAAAGACCGTGCCGTCGAACATCTCGAACAGATGCTTCGAGGCCTCGCGGCTTTCGTAGCGCACAGGCGAATCGAGCGCATGCGCGATGTCTTCCCGGCTCGCATAGCGGGTCGACAGCACCATTGCCAGTTCGGGATCGCTCACGTCGCTTTCGATCTGGCGCAGCACGCGCACTTCGAGCACACCGGGAAAGCGGGTCCACAGCGGCACCAGCTTGTCGTGCACGTGGCGGTCGAAAGCCTCTTCCATGCCGGCCTTGACCCGGCCCCGGAAAAACGCGCAGCGGATGAACATGAGGTCTTCTTTCTGTGGGTGGCCAACACGCGCTTCAGTCGCGCGCGTAGCCGTTGAACTGCCGCATCATGGCGGCCGTGTCTTGCGCCCCGAGCCCGGCCGCCACGAAGGCGCGATGCAGCTCGGAGACCGCGCCCGCCAGCGGCAGCGGCAGGCGTTCGCCCTGTGCAAAGGCCTGCACGGCCTCGAGGTCCTTGAGCATGTTGTCGATGCGGCCGGTGGGCGTGAAGTCGCGCGCGGCCATCTTGGGGCCGAACTCGCGCAGGATCTGGCTGTCGGCCCGGCCTCCGGCCAGCGCGGTGTGCAGTTTCGACGCATCGACGCCGCCGGCCTCCGCCAGCCGCACTGCCTCGGCCACGGCCTGGAAGCCGATGGCGCAAAGCAGCTGGTTGACCAGCTTGGTGGTCTGGCCCGCGCCGCTGCCGCCCATGCGGGTGTAGTTGGCGCACAGGCTGTCCATCACGGCGCGTGCGCGCGCCACGTCGTCCTCGCTGCCGCCCGCCATGACCGTCAGCTGCCCGAGCAGGGCCTTGGGAGCCCCGCCCGACAACGGCGCATCCACGAAGCCCATGCCCGTGCGCTCGCGCAGCGACTGCGCGAGCCGGCGCGTCGAGGCCGGGCCGATGGAAGACATGTCGATCAGCAGCCGGTGCGGATCCGCGGGCGCGGCGGCGGCCACCCCGGCCTCGCCGAAGAGCGCACGCTCCAGCACCGCAGCCGAGTTGAGGCTGGTGATGACGAAGTCGCTTGCCGCCGCGGCCGTGGCCGCGGTGCGGGCGGCGTGCGCGCCTTGCTGCTCCAGCGCGGCGACCTTGGCGGAGTCGAGGTCGAACACGCACACCGCATGGCCGCATTCGAGCAGGCGGTGTGCAATGGCCGAGCCCATGATGCCGACGCCGATCACGGCCACGCGCTGGCCTGGCTTCGCGGCCATGGATCAGAGGCTGGCGGTAATGCCGCCGTCCACGTACAGGATGTGGCCGTTGACGAAGCTCGATGCGTCCGACGCGAGGAAGATCGCCGCTCCGCCGAGTTCTTCCACGTCGCCCCAGCGCCCCGCGGGCGTGCGGCCGGAGAGCCACGCCGTGAAAGCTTCGTCGGCCACCAGCGCCTGCGTCAGCTCGGTCTTGAAATAGCCCGGGCCCAGGCCGTTGACCTGGATGCCGTGCTTGCCGAGGTCGATCGCCATGCCCTTGGTGAGCATCTTCACCGCGCCCTTGGTGGCGGCGTAGGGTGCAATGCCCGGGCGGCCCAGCTCGCTTTGCACCGAGCAGACGTTGATGATCTTGCCGCGCTTGCGCTCGATCATGCGCTGCGCCACGAAGCGGCCGACGAAGAACACGCTGTCGATGTTGGTGCTGGTGATCTTGTGCCATGCATCGATCGGAAACTCCGCGAATGCCCCCCGGTGCTGCATGCCGGCGTTGTTGACCAGGATGTCGATGGGGCCGATCTCGGCTTCGATGCGCGCCACGCCGGCCTCCACCGCGGCGGCGTCGGTCACGTCGAAAGCCATGGCCTCGGCTGCAACGCCCCGGGCGCGCAGGGCGTCGCGGGCGGTTTCGAGTGCGCCGGCATCGCGCGCATTGAGCACGATGCGCGCGCCGGCCGAGCCCAGTGCCGCGGCCAGCGCAAAGCCGATGCCCTTGCTGGAGCCGGTGATGAGGGCAGTGCGCCCGGTCAGGTCGAACAGTTTCAAGCGGAGCTCCAGGATCGATGGCGGAATGCGCAGACGGTGGCAATGCAAATACGTTACCGGTATCTAATGAAGCCGTCAATGGTGAAAACCTTCGCGGAGTCTTCCTTCAGGCAGGTTCAAGTCGCGGTTAAAGTTACCGGTATCCATTTTGCGCAGCCGCGCCATCCCGCAGGAGAATCCGCTTGACCGCTGCCCCGAGACCCCCGCACGTGCTGATGCCCGGCCCCTATCCGGAATGGGACATGGTGCCGATGCAGGCGAGCTACACGCTGCTTCGCTGGTGGGAGGCGCCGGACCGGCAGGCCTTCATCGCCGAGCACGCCGCGGACATCCGCGCGGTGGCCACGCGTGGCGAGCTGGGGGCCAGCGCCGAGCTCATCGCATCGCTGCCCCGACTGGAGCTGATCGCCTGCTATGGCGTGGGCACCGACGGCATCGACCTTGCGGCCTGCCGCGCGCGCGGCATCCGCGTGACCAACACGCCCGACGTGCTCAACGGCGACGTGGCCGACCTTGCCGTAGGCCTCACGCTCGCACTCCAGCGGTCCATCCCGGCCGGCGACCGCTTCGTGCGCAGCGGTGAGTGGGCCAAGGGCCCGATGCCGCTGGCCACCCGCTTCTTCGGCCAGCGCGTGGGCATTGCCGGTTTCGGGCGCATTGGCAGCACCATCGCGCGGCGGCTCTCGGGCTTCGAGATGGAGCTGGGCTACTTCAGCCGCACGGCGCGCGAGGACAGTGCGCATCGCCACTTCGGCAGCCTCGCAGCGATGGCCGACTGGTGCGACGTGCTGATCGTCATCCTGCCCGGCGGCGAGGCCACGCGCGGCATCGTCGATGCCGAGGTGCTGCAGGCGCTCGGCCCGAAGGGCTGGCTCGTGAACGTGTCGCGCGGCACCACGGTGGACGAGGGCGCGCTGTTGCAGGCGCTCGAGCAGCGCGCCATCGCAGGCGCGGCACTCGACGTGTTCCAGAACGAGCCGCGCATCGACCCGCGCTTTGCGACGCTCGACAACGTGGTGCTGCACCCGCACCATGGCAGCGGCACCGAGCAGACCCGCCGCGCCATGGGCGAGCTGGTGCGCCGCAACCTGCAGGCCCACTTCGGCGGCCAGCCCCTCGTCACCCCGGTCGCCTGACGGCCTGAAGGAGAACCCATGCGTATGCGCTGTATGTGCCTCGTGATTCATGCCCCCGACGACCTGCGCCTGGAGGAACAGGACGCCGGAGACATCGGCCCGGGCCAGGTGCTGGTGAAGGTCGGCATGGGCGGCATCTGCGGCTCCGACCTGCATTATTTTCACAACGGCGGCTTCGGCACCGTGCGCATCAAGGAGCCGATGGTGCTGGGCCACGAGGTGGCCGGCACTGTGGTGGCCACGGCGCCCGGCGTCGACAGCGTGCGCATCGGCGACAAGGTGGCCATCAACCCAAGCCGCCCGTGCGGCGGCTGCAAGTTCTGTCTCGAAGGCCTGCCCAACCAGTGCCTGGACATGCGCTTCTACGGCAGCGCCATGCGCACGCCGCACGTGCAGGGCGCGTTCCGCAACATGCTGCTGTGCGAGGCCACGCAGTGCGTGAAAGTGGCGGACCACGTGCCGCTGCGCCTGGCGGCGCTGGCCGAGCCGTTCTCGGTCGGGCTGCATGGCGTGTCGCGCGCAGGCCCGCTGCTGGGCAAGCGCGTGCTGGTGTCGGGCTGCGGACCCATCGGCGTGCTGGCCATCGCGGCCGCGCGCGCCCACGGGGCGGCCGAGATCACCGCCACTGACGTGGTCGACGAACCACTGGCCATCGCGCGCGCCATGGGCGCCGACCACGCCATCAACGTCGCGCAGGACAAGGCCTGGGTGTCGCGCTATTCGGCCGACAAGGGAACCTTCGACGTGATGCTCGAATGCTCGGGCAACGAGCGCGCCCTGCGCGACGGGCTCGAGGTGATGCGCCCGCGCGGCGTGGTGGTGCAGCTGGGCCTGGGCGGCGACGTGAGCATTCCGCAGAACATGGTGGTGGCGAAGGAGCTCAGCATCTGCGGCTCGTTCCGCTTCCATGCGGAGTTCGCGCTGGCGGTGCGGCTCATCAACGAAGGGCGGGTCGACCTGTCGCCGGTCGTGTCGCACACCTTCCCGATGCTGCAGGCGCGGCAGGCCTTCGAACTGGCGAGCGACCGCCAGCGCGCGATGAAGGTGCTGATCGATTTTGCCGACGCCGGCGCGGAAACCGCCGCGGCCTGAGCACCCTCAGGAGCTTTCCCGCTGCTCGACGCGAAACGGGATCAGCACCGTTTCCGCGGGCGGCCGGTGGCCCTCGCGAGAGCCGTCGATCACGCGCAGCAGCAGTTCGCCCGCGGCCCTGCCCATCCCCACGCAGTCCACCGCCACGGTCGTGATGCGCGGGTGGCAGGCGCGGGCCACCTCGAAGTCGCCGAAGCCCGCGATCGCGATGCGGCCCGGTACGTCCCAGCCGCGGCGCTGGCATTCCATCAGCGCGCCGAAGGCCGACAGGTCGGACACGCACATCACCGCATCCACGTCGGGCCATTGCCGGATCAGCTGCACCACGGCCTCTGCGCCTTGCGCCATGGAGATCGGGGGCTGCCCGAAGCTGATGACGCGCCCATCGGGCAGGCCCAGTTCGCGGATTGCCTCGGCGTAGCCGCGCTGCCGATCGGCCCCGCGCGTGTCCCGGTTCGAGGTGCCGCCGATGAAGGCGATGCGCCGGTAACCCTGGCCGTGCAGGTGCCGCACCATCGCGGCGGCCGCTTCTGCGTTCGAGAAGCCGACCGTGTGCTCGATGGGCGTGGCGGGCAGGTCCCAGGTCTCGACCACCGGCACGCCGGCCGCCTGCAGCATGGCGCGCGCGGCGGGTGTGTGGGCACCGCCGGTGAGGATCACGCCCTCGGGCCGGCGCGCGAGCATGGCGCGCAGCAGGCGCTCCTCGGTCTCCACCCGGTAGTCGGTGTAGCCCAGCAGCAGCTGCAGTCCGCGCGCTTCCAGGGCGGCGGCGATGCCTTGCGCGGTCTCGGAAAAGTTGGAGTTGTTCAGCGACGGAATCAGCACCGCGACGAAGCCCGAGCGCTTGCTGGAGAAGGTGCGGGCGGTCTGGTCGATCACGTAGCCCATCTCTTCGCATGCCTGGAGGATGCGCTGGCGCAGCGCCTCCGAGGTCGCGCGGTCGCTGCCCGTGCGGCGGTTCAGCGCACGCGACACCGTCATCTTCGAGACGCCGACGCGCGCGGCGACGTCCGCCATCGTCGCCGGACGGGGCAGGGGGGCGGAGGCTTTGGTCGAGGGCAAGGGACGGGTCTCTCTGGAATGCTGAATGCGGGTCCGAGGATAGGCGACGGCGGAGCTGAAATGGCAATTCGCGTGTGACAACCGTCCAAAGGCGCGTCCCGTTGCAACGCAGGTCACTGGCGTACAAGACGGCCGGTGTTCGCAGTCCTATCGTGCGGCGTTGTCTTCCCCAACGCGCAGGAAACCGATGCCGCCGTCCTTCACGCCGCCTTTCACTTCTTCCGGCCGCAGCGCCCTCGTGCAGGCGCCGCCCTGGCACTACGCCGGCTGGCTCGTCAACGTGGCGTTCGCCTTCGACGCCCGGCTTGGCGCGGCCATGGTGCCGGCGGAACTCGGCGTGTCCACCGGCAAGGGCTGCGTTCATTTCGCCGACTGGCAGTCCTGCGGCAATGATGGGCGGGAACTTCTCGACCCCGTCTATGCGCAGTACCGCGAGACCATCGTGGTGCTCGAGATCGCGCCGAGGCAGCGCGGCGATGCGCGCTGCTATTGCCCGCTGATCTACGTCGACCAGGACATTTCGCTGCTGCGCGGCTGGCTGCAAGGCTGGCCCAAGAAGATCGGCCAGACCTGGTTGACCCGCAGCCTGCCGCTGGTGCATCCCGCGGCCGCGCCCTTGTCCACCGGCAGCCGGCTCGGCGCGAGCCTCAGCGTGAAGGAGCGCCGGCTGGTCGACGCGACGGTCACGCTGACCGGCGAGAAGGCCGGACGCCTGGGCTTTCTAGCCGCGCCGACCATCGGTGCGGTGGGCTGGCCCGACCTGACGCAGCCTGGCGTCCCCGCGGCCCCTCGCTACCTGCGTGCCGACATCGTGGACCGAGTCGAACCGGGCTGGACGCGGGGCAGCGCGACACTGCAGTTTCACGAGCACCCGGTGGAGGAACTGTCGCTGCTCGGGCCGGTCGAGGCGACCGAGGCCAGTGCAGGCTGGATCGGCATCACGGTTCGCGGCGCGCTGGCCGCATGAGGGCGCCGCCGGCGCTAACCTTCGGGGGATGAACTTCTCCGCCACCTCCCACGTGATCGGCCTGCCGATGGAAGGCGGCGCGCAGATCGAGGCGATGTTCGCGGCCGATCCCACGGCGCGCTTCGAGCTGCACTGGCATGCCGAGTGGAGCGTGGGCGCCATCCTCGAAGGCCGCTGCGAGTTCACGTGCGCCGGAGAACGGCATGTGGCGGCCGCCGGCGATATCGTGCTGATGGCGCCGTTCATGCTGCACACGGCAGGTGTCAGCGCGCAGGGGTTTCGGATGGTGATGCTGTATGTGCCGCATGGCTGGGCCGCAGCGCGCCTCGCATGGCCGCCGGGTGAGCGGGGCGTGCCGCGCCAGCGGGTCTGGAAGGACGAGCGTGCGGCCCGTGCATTGGCTGCGGCAGCGCAATCGGAGGATGGTGCGGACGTCGCCAGTCTTCTGGAGCGGATCTTGCGCGCACAGACCGGAAAGGAACGCGTGCCGGTCGAGCGCCCGCCGGGCGACGCCCGCGTCGAGGCGGTCTGCGAGGCCCTGGCGACGGAGGACGCCTGCCGCATCGCCCCTGCTTCGTTCGCCCAGCGGTTGGGCGTGTCGCGCGAACACTTCCATCGCCTGTTCCGTTCGGCCGTCGGCATGACGCCGGCCCACTATGCGCGGCTCGCGCGCATCGGCCGGGCCAAGGCGCTGCTGCGCGAAGGCAAGGCGCCCGCCGAGGTGGCGGCACAGTGCGGCTTTGTGGACCAGGCCCACTTCTCCAGGTGGTTCCGCCGCTGCTTTGGCGTGACGCCGGGCAACTACATGGTCAGCCGGCAGCGGGTGGAAAGGGCCGCATGAGAAGAATCGCGGCCTGGTGCGCCCGATGGCCCGATGGGCCGGCGCGCGCGGCGGTGCGTCAGCGGATCACCAGGCGCGGCCCGGTGCCTTGCGGGTTGGCTCTGCCAACCACTGCGGCGGCGTCGAAGCCATGCCGATGGAAGATGGCCAACACCTGGTCGAGCGCCTCGGGCGCGCACGAAACCAGCAGTCCGCCACTGGTCTGAGGGTCGGTGAGCAGGGCGCGCTCGTGGTCGGCGAAGTTCTGCGGCAGCGCCACGTCGGACCCGTAGCCGGCCCAGTTGCGGCCGGAAGCGCCGGTGACGTGCCCCGACCGCACCAGGTCGCGCACCCCCTCCAGCACGGGCACCTGCTTCCAGTCGATCTCCAGCGACAGGCTCGCGCCGCGCGCCAGTTCCAGCGCATGGCCGGCCAGGCCGAAGCCCGTCACGTCGGTCAGCGCATGCACGCCGTCGAGCGCCGCGAGCTCGGGGCCCGGCGTGTTCAGCCGCGTCGTGGTGGCGATCATGCGTTCGTAGCCGGCCGCGTCGAGTGCTTCTTTCTTGAGCGCCGCCGACAGGATGCCCACGCCGAGCGGCTTGCCCAGCACCAGCACGTCGCCGGCCTTCGCGCCGGCATTGCGCTTGACGCGCTTCGGATGGACCAGCCCCAGCGCGACCAGGCCGTAGATGGCTTCGACCGAATCGATGGTGTGGCCGCCCGCGATCGGAATGCCAGCAGCCCGGCACACCGATTCGCCGCCTTCGAGGATGCGCCCGATGGTCGCCGTGCTGAGCACGTTGATCGGCATGCCGACCAGGGCGAGCGCCAGGATCGGCTTGCCGCCCATCGCATACACGTCGGAGATCGCGTTGGTGGCCGCGATGCGGCCGAAGTCGAACGGATCGTCGACGATCGGCATGAAGAAGTCGGTCGTGGCGATCAGCGCCTGCTCGTCGTTGAGCTGGTAGACGGCCGCGTCGTCGGCCGTCTCGATGCCGACCAGCAGCTCGGGCGGCATCGGCATGCGCGCGGTGCCCTTGAGGATTTCCGACAGCACGCCGGGCGCGATCTTGCAGCCGCAGCCGCCGCCGTGCGACAGCGAGGTGAGGCGGGGCTCGGCGGTGTGGGCTTGCGGGAGGGCTGCGTTCATGGTGGTGGCTGGAGTTCGTTCAAAAGTTGGAACAGTGCGGCCTGCTCGGCCCTCGGGTCGAACAGCGGCGCGCGCAATGCGCATTGTGTGCGCAGACTGTCCAGCAGGCCGGCTGGGCGGTCTTTGGAGCCCTGGCCGGCGCGGCAGGCCTCGAGCAGCGTCACCAGTGCGGCGGCATCCCCGTGCGGAAAGTAGCCGGCGTAGCCGTCCCCGAGCATGCCGACGTTGCCGGGCACGCGGGACGCCAGCACCGGCGTGCCGCTGCGCACCGCCTCCATGATCACGTGGGCCCCGCCTTCCAGCGCGCTGGTGTGCACCAGGACGTGGGCGCGCTGGATGCGCTGGCGGGCCTGGGCATGGGGCAGGGCGCCGAGCCAGCGGTAGCCCGGGCAGTCGCTTGCCAGCGCGCGCGCGAGGTCGCCCAGGCCGTCATCGTCCGCGCCGCCGATGTGGTCGATGCGGATGTCCTCGCGCCCGCACAGCAGGCGCGCCGCCTCGAACAGCGTCTGCGGCGACTTGACCTGGCGCAGGTGGCCGACCATCACCGCGCGCAGGTGGCGTGCGGACTTGGGCAGTTCGGCGCGCGCGGATGTCGACTGGTACACCACGCGTGCCTTGCGCCGGTATTCCGGGGGCAGGGCCTCGGCGCCCAGCGCCTGCAGCACGACGAGGCGCTGCGCCAGCTGCAGCGAACGCTGCGCCTGCGGGTCGCTGCCGATGTCCTGGTACAGGTCGGTGCCGGTCAGCACCACGGCCAGGCCCCGGCCGGGGCGGGCCTTCGCCCAGTGCTCGATGGACTGCGCCGAGCGGCGAGCGTGCAGCGCCAGCATCACGCTGTCGGCCGATGCGTTCGCATCGGGCCACTGCTGCACCACGCGCGCGCTGCAGGCCGGCGACAGCAGTGCCTTCCAGCGCTGGGCGGTGCGCCAGTTGCCGTTGTTGGCGCCGGCCAGCGCCGGGCTTACGATGACAACCGATGGATTCGACATTGCCTGTTTATAGCGTGGCCGGGGCGCCCGAGGCACTGGCGCTGCGCGCGGGGCCGCCGGCGTCGGTGCGCACGGCGCTGCTTGCCGCGCGGCGGCGCACACTGGACCTCGCCGACGATTTCCGCGCCGCATTGGGCGACGCCTATCCCGGCGTTGCCTATGCGCCCGAGTTCAATCCGCCGCTCTGGGAGCTGGGCCATGTGGCCTGGTTCCAGGAGTGGTGGATCGCCCGCAACCGGCAGCGCGCACGGGGCGTGGCCTGCGCGCCGGACCATGCGCGCGAGCCCTCGCTGCTGCCGCAGGCCGACGCCTGGTACGACTCCAGCCGCGTGGCGCACCGCAGCCGATGGGAACTCCCGCTGCCCGATGGCGATGCCACGCGCGACTACCTCGAACGCACGCTCGCGCAAACGCTGGCGCTGCTGGACGGCCTGCCGCCGGATGCGGACGACGATGCGCTGTACTTTTTCCGCCTGGTCGCCCTGCACGAGGCCATGCACGCGGAGGCGGCGGCCTACATGGCCCAGGGCCTGGGCATCGCGCTGCGCGAGAGCGAGGCGGCGCCGCCGCCGGCAGCGGATGCCGAACTGGAACTGGAACTGCCGGCCCAGCGCTTCCGGATGGGTTCCGATGCCACCACCGGCTTTGCGTTCGACAACGAGCTGCTGCCGCACGACGTGGCCGTCGAGCCGCTGCGCATCGACGCCCACCCCGTGACCTGGGCGCGGTTCCTGCCGTTTGTGGAAGGCGGCGGCTACGAGAACCCGGCGTGGTGGTCCGATGCAGGCCGTGCCTGGCTCGCGGGCCAGCCGTCGCGCCAGCCCGCCCGTCTCCGTCCGGCGGGCACCGGCTGGCAGCAGCGGCGTGGCGGCCGCTGGCTGCCGCTGAACCCGCAGGGCGCCGCGGTTCACCTGAGCGCACACGAAGCCGAAGCCTGGTGCCGCTGGGCCGGGCGGCGGCTGCCGACCGAAGCCGAATGGGAGTGCGCGGCGCTCACGCTGCCGGGCTTCGCCTGGGGGCGGGTCTGGGAATGGACGTCGAGCCCGTTCGAGCCCTATCCGGGCTTCACGCCCCATCCCTACCGCGACTACTCGGCGCCGTGGTTCGGCACCCGGCGGGTGCTGCGCGGCGCGTGCCTCGCCACGTCGGCCGCACTGGCGCATGTGCGCTACCGCAACTTCTTCGAGCCGCACCGCAGCGACATCTTCGCCGGCTTCCGCAGCAGCCATGCCGCCGGCGGGTGACCGGGCTCTTGCGGTCTAATCCCCGCCTTGTTCTTCGCTTTTCGGGAGTCTCATGAAATTTGCTGTCCTGCCGCGCTTCGTCCTGGCGTTGGCCCTGCTGGCCGGTGCCATCGCCGCGCAGGCCCAACAGACCTTCCGCATCACCGCGATCCCCGACGAGTCGCCGACCGAGCTCGCGCGCAAGTCGGCGCCGCTGGCCGCCTACCTGGAACGCAAGCTGGGCGTCAAGGTCGAGTTCACGCCGGTCACCGATTACGCGGCCGCCGTCGAGGCGCTGGCCAACAAGCAGGTGGACCTGGCCTGGCTCGGCGGCTTCACCTTCGTGCAGGCCAGCCATCGTTCAGGCGGCAAGGTGGTGCCGCTGGTGCAGCGTGAGGAGGACGAGAAATTCCGCTCGGTGTTCATCACCACGAACCCGGACATCCGCTCGCTCGGCGACCTCAAGGGCCGCAATCTGAGCTTCGGCTCGCAGTCCAGCACCTCGGGCCACCTGATGCCGCGCAGCTTCCTGCTGGCGGCCGGCATCGACCCCGACCGCGACCTCAAGCGCGTGGCGTATTCCGGGGCGCACGACGCCACGGTGGCCGCGGTCGCTTCCGGCAAGGTGGACGCCGGAGCCCTCAACATCTCGGTGTGGGAGAAGCTCGTGGCCGACAAGAAGGTCGATCCGGCGAAGGTGCGGGTGTTCTACACCACGCCGGCCTACTACGACTACAACTGGACCGTGCATGCCGACATGCCGGCCGCCAGGCGCGAGCAGCTGGCCCGGGCGTTCATCGAACTGAGCCCGGCCACCGCCGAGGGCCGCGACATCCTCGCGTTGCAGCGCGCCACGCGCTTCGTCCCGACGCGCGCCGAGAACTACAAGGGCATCGAAGCCGCGGCGCGCAACGCCGGCCTGCTGAACTGATCGGCGCCATGCAGGAGCGGGTCCGGTGAACATCGAGCTGCGGTCATTGTCCGGGCGGCACCCCGCGGCTCCCGCCGCGGCGCCGCCCGCACTGCGGGCGCTGGACCTGCACGTGGCGGCGGGCGAACAGGCCGCGGTGATCGGTCCTTCGGGCGCCGGCAAGACGACGCTGCTGCACCTGATGGCCTGCGCGCTCGCGCCTGCGGCCGGCAGTATCGAACTCGACGGCCGTGATCCGTGGCGGCTGCCTCGCCGCGAACTGCAGCGCCTGCGCGGCCGGCTGTTCCTGGCGCCTCAGGTGCCGCCGCTGCCGCCGCGCCAGCGTGTGGTGACCGCGGTGCTGGCCGGCCGGCTGCCCCGCATCGGGCTGTGGCAGGCGCTGCGCAGCCTGTTCTATCCGACCGGCATCGCGCAGGCGGACGCAGCGCTGGCGCGCTTCGACATGGCGGACAAGCTCTTCGCGCGCGTGGACCGCCTGTCCGGCGGCGAACGGCAGCGCGTGGGGCTGGCGCGCGGCCTGCTGTCGCAGGCGCAGCTGCTGCTCGTCGACGAGCCGTTGTCGGCCCTGGATCCGGCCCGCGCCGGGCTGGCCCTGGACACCCTCACGCAATGGGCGCGCGACAGCGGGGCGACGCTGGTGGCCACCCTGCACGACGTGCCGCTCGCGCTGCAGCACTTCCCGCGCATCATCGGCCTGCGCGGCGGTTCGCTGGCCTTCGACCTGCCCACCGCACAGGTGACGCCAGCCCTGTTGCGCGAGCTGTATGCGCAGGAGCCCGCGCAGGCTGATGCCCTCGGAGAGAGCACGGTCGAGGCGCGCCCTGTCGTGATGCACTGCCGCTGACCATGGCCGTCACCCTGCCACGCAAACCGGCGCAGCGCGATCCCGCCTGGGCGCATCGCCTGTTCTGGCTGCTGGCCGCGGCCGTGGTGTTGTGGCCCATGCTCGTGCTGACCGAATTCAAGCCCTGGCTGCTGCTGGCGCCCGGCAGCCTGGAGCCGGCGCTGCGGTTTCTCGCCGGCTTCGTGCCGCCGCGCATGGACGCGGAGTTCCTGGCGCTGGTGGCGCGGGAAACCTGGCGCACGGTGGCCATCGCCACGGCCGGCCTGACGCTGGCCATGGTGCTGGCGGTTCCGCTGACGCTGCTGTCGGTGCGCTCGCTCTCCATCTCCGGCCTGGCCGGCCGCATGGCGGCGCTGCCGGCGCTGCTGCGCTTTTCGGTGCGCGGCCTGCTCATCGTGCTGCGCAGCGTGCCGGAACTCATTTGGGCCCTGGTGTTCGTGCGCGTGGTCGGCCTGGGCGTCACGGCCGGCGTGCTCGCGATCGCGCTGACCTATGCCGGCATGCTGGGCAAGGTCTATGGCGAGATCCTGGAGAGCGGCGATGCCCATCCGACCGAAACGCTGCTGCGTAACGGCGCCGGCCGCATCCAGGCGTTCTTCTACGGCTTGCTGCCGCAGAACGCGGGAGAGCTCATCAGCTACACCGTCTACCGCTGGGAATGCGCCATCCGCTCGTCCGCCGTGCTCGGCTTCGTGGGCGCGGGCGGGCTCGGTCAGCAGATGGACGCGTCGATGAAGATGTTCAACGGCGCGGAGGTCAGCACCATGCTGCTGGTGTTCGTGCTGCTGGTCGCGGCCACCGACCGGTTGAGCGCCTGGCTGCGGCGCGCATTGGCCTGAGAGCCTCGACATGTCGAAGATCGAACCGCAACCCGCCGCCAACGAGGTCTACCGGCTGCCGCCGCCGCTGTTCGATGCGCGCTGCCGCGCCTGCTGGATGGTCGCTGCATTGGCGGCGCTGGTGGTGGCGAGCTTCTGGTCGCTCGACCTTCAGTGGGCACGCTTCTTCTCGATCGAGTCGCTGGCCCGCATGGGCCGCTTTGCCGGCGAGCTCGCAAGGCCGGCCCTCGGCCACGCATTCCTGCAGAAGCTGTTGCCGGCCGCGCTCGAGACGCTGGCGATGTCCGTGGTCGGCACCGTGCTGGCCGTCGTCGCCGGCCTGCTGCTCGCGCTGCCGGCCAGCAAGCTGCACGACGGCGATCCGGCGCGCTGGCGCGGACCGACGCGGCTGCTGCTCAACGCCTTGCGCAGCGTCCCGGAACTGATGTGGGCCGCGCTGCTGCTGATCGCAGCCGGTCTCGGGCCTTTCGCCGGCACGCTGGCGCTGGCGGTGCACACGTCCGGCGTGCTGGGCCGCCTGTTCGCCGAAAGCATCGAGAACGCGGCGCAGGGCCCCGCCTTCGCCCTGCGCGTGCGCGGCGTGCCGGAAGGGCGGGTGTTCCTCTATGCGACGCTGCCGCAGGTGCTGCCGCAACTGATGAGCTATGCGCTCTATCGGTGGGAGAACAACATCCGGGCGGCGGCCGTGCTGGGCGTGGTCGGCGCCGGCGGGCTGGGCCAGATGCTGGCCTTCCACCTGGGCCTGTTCCAGATGGGCGAGACCGGCACGGTGCTGCTGGCCATGATCGTGCTGGTCAGCCTGGTGGATGCTGCGAGCTACGTCGCGCGGCGCTTCATGGGGCGGTGAAACCGCGCTCTTCGGCGCCGCGAAAGCCCAGGCGGCGGCTCAAGGCATTGACGATCGACACGTCCCCGGTGGGGAAACCGGCCGTTCACCAGCGATGTACGGCAGGCCCGGGCGATCGCACTCGCATCGAATGAACTTTGGGTCCGCAGCCTCCCTGAAGCCGCATCATGTACGGCGTGAAACGCGCTTATAAAGGGCTTGTCCTCCATCAACGATTCTTGAGAGAGCGCGTATGAAGTCAGCAGGCTTGAAGGGGACCGTGTCCATCGAGCTGGTGCACGAGGCGATCCACGCAGCGGCGCTGAGGAACATGGACATCAGCAGCGTCCTCGAAAGCGCAAAGATCGATCGCGAGCTGTTGAACGCGCCGCGTGCGCGCATCTCGGCGGCTGCGTACTCGCGCATGTGGGTGGCGCTGGCCGACCTGATGGACGACGAGTTCTTCGGCCTGGACAGCCACGGGCTCCGCCGGGGCAGCTATGCGCTCATGACGCGCGCGGCGGTCAACGCCGACAACCTGGCGCATGCGCTTCGCCGGATCCTGAGGTTCCTCCACGCGACCTTGGACGACTTCCGCGGGGAGCTGGTCTGCGCCGGCGACGAGGCGCGCGTGATCCTGCATGACGGCGGCGTGCTGCGCCGGCTGTTCGGCTATGGCACCTGGTTCATCCTGGTCCACGGATTGGCATGCTGGCTCGTGCACAGGCGAATTCCCCTGCGCGAGATGCAGTTCCGATGCCCGCCTCCCGGCGATGACAGCCACTACCGCACGCGGTTTTGCGAGAACGTGAAATTCAACGGCGAGACCACGCACATCAGCTTCGCCAGCGATCTGCTGGAATCGAAGATTGCGGAGTCGCCCGCAACGGTCGACAACTTTCTGAGGGCGGCGCCGGCCAACTTGCTGGTCAAGTACCGCAATGACGCGAGCACCAGCGCACAGGTGCGCAACAGGTTGCGCAGCCAGGTGCCCGATGCGTGGCCGGAACTGGAAAAGCTCGCACAGGAACTCTGCATCTCCGGCACCACGCTGCAACGCCGCTTGCAGCAGGAGGGCGCGAGCTACCAGCGGGTGAAGGACGACCTGCGGCGGGACATCGCCATCGACCTGCTGTCGAGCGCTTCGCTGACGGTGGCCGAAGTTGCCGCCCGGACCGGATTCCAGGAAACCAGCGCTTTCCATCGCGCATTCAAGAAGTGGACGGGCGTCAGCCCGGGCGCCTATCGCTCGTCCGCGCCCGCGCCGGAATAAGCCAAACCTCCCGGTGTTCGGGCAAGGACGCCGGGCATGTCCGAACGCCCCATCCAGGTCGAGACGCTCGGGCATGGAAGTGGACCGCTTGCAGAACTAAGCTCCTTTCGCAATCGCATCTCGCGATAGCTGAACGTCAGGAGACAACATGCAGCAGATCGACAAGCAGGTCGATATCCACGCATTGGCAGGGCAATCGCGGTTCAACGGTTTTCGCCGGCTTGTGCAGGAATGAACCGAATGATGGCGTCGCCGCTGGATGCACAAGCGCTGCGAGGAGCGGTCGACTGGGCCATTGCCACCCGACGCAGCGTCAGGGCGTATTTGCCCAGGCCGGTGCCCAAAGAAGAGATCGAAGCGATCCTCTCGATCGCGCGCTACAGCGCCTCCGGCATGAACATGCAGCCTTGGCACGTGCATGTGCTGACCGGGACTGCAAAGGCCCGCCTGTCGGCTGCGATTGCCGCGCTCGATGACGATCCCGGCCGGTCGGGCGAACTGCTCGAGCCCTACGACTACTACCCGCGCGAATGGTTTTCCCCGTACCTGGAGCGGCGCCGCAAGGTCGGCTGGGACCTCTACGGTTTGCTCGGCATCGCCAAGGGCGACAAGCAGCGCATGCACCTGCAGCACGGGCGCAACTACCGCTTCTTCGATGCGCCCGTGGGCCTGTTCTTCACGGTGGACCGCAAACTCGAGGAAAGCAGCCTGCTGGACTACGGCATGTTCCTGCAGAGCGTGATGGTGGCCGCGCGCGGCCGCAACCTCCATACCTGTCCCCAGGCGGCCTTCCTGAAATTCCATCGCCAGATCGCGGACCTGCTGGACATTCCCGCCGGCGAGATGCTGGTCTGCGGCATGAGCCTGGGCTACGCCGACGCGTCGTCGGTCGAGAACTCGCTCGTCACCGAGCGCGAGCCGGTGTCCGCCTTCACGACATTTCACGACACCTCCAAGGAGACCACCGCATGAGCGCGCCATCCTATGCACAGGGCCTCGAACGCTGCGCGGCCAATCATGTGCCGCTCACGCCGCTGGGCTTTCTCGACCGCGCCGCCCTGGCGCATCCGCAACGTGTGGCGGTGGTGCACGGCAACCTGACGCGAACCTGGGCGCAGACGCGGGAGCGCTGCCATCGCCTGGCGTCGGCGCTGGCGATGCGGGGCATCGCGCCGGGCGACACGGTGTCGGTGCTCGCGCCCAACACGCCGGCCATGCTGGAGGCCCACTTCGGCATTCCGCTGGCCGGCGCGGTGCTCAACGCGATCAACCATCGCCTGGATGCCGAAGGCATCGCGTTCATCCTGCGCCACGGCGAGTGCAAGTTGCTGATGGTCGACCGCGAGTTCGCCGCCACGGTGGCCGCTGCCTTGAGGCTGCTCGACCGTGCGCCTGCAGTCATCGACATCAACGATCACCTCGCACCAGCTGGCGAACCCATCGGCGAGACGGACTACGAATCGCTGCTGGCGAGCGGAGACGCGGACTTCCCCGGCCGGTGGCCCAGCGACGAGTGGCAACCCATCGCCCTGAACTACACCTCCGGCACGACCGGAGACCCCAAGGGCGTGGTCGCCAGCCACCGCGGCACCTACCTCATGAGCCTGCTGCAGATCACGAACTGGGCGATGCCGCGGGCGCCGAAGTATCTGTGGACCCTGCCCATGTTCCACGCGAACGGATGGTGCTTCACCTGGGCCGTGACGGCGGCCGCAGGAACCCATGTCTGCCTGCGCCGGGTGTCCGCCGAGGCGGTGCTGGAGGCCATCGACCGCCACCAGATCGATCACCTCTGCGCGGCGCCCGTCGTGATGGCGATGCTCGCGGACGCGGCGAAAGACACCCGGCTGCCGCGTCCCGTGCGCGTGCTGACCGCCGGCTCTCCGCCGCCGCTCGCCGTGCTGAACGCGGTGCTGGCGATGGGCTTCGACGTGGAGCACGTCTTCGGCATCACGGAGGTTTCCGGCACGCCGGTGAGTTGCGTGTGGCAGGACGGCTGGGACGATCTGGCGCCCACCGAGCAGGGCGCGCTGCGGGTGCGCCAGGGCGTGCGCGCCGCCATGTTCGAAGGCCTCATGGTCGGCGACGCCGACACCCTCGAGGCCGTCGTGCCCGACGGCAAATCGGCAGGGGAGCTCATGCTGCGCGGCAACACCGTCATGATGGGCTACTTCAAGAACGAGGCCGCAACGCGCAAGGCGCTCGCCAGCGGCTGGTTCCGCACCGGCGACGTCGCGGTCCTGCACGCCAACGGGTATGCGCAGATCACCGACCGGTCGAAGGACGTGATCATCTCGGGCGGCGAGAACATCTCGTCGGTCGAAATCGAAGACGTCGTCCATGATCACCCGGCGGTCCTGCATGCCGCCGTGGTGGCGCAGCCCGACAGCAAGTGGGGCGAGGTGCCGTGCGTGTTCATCGAACTCAAGGCCGGTGTCGCCGCGCCCGCCGAGCAAGACATCATTGCGTTCTGCCGTGAGCGGCTGGCTCACTTCAAGTGTCCGCGCCGGGTGATCTTCACCCCCTTGCCGAAGACGGCCACCGGAAAAATCCAGAAGTTCCGCTTGCGCCAGCAGGCCGGAAGCCAGGACGCCATCACCCGGCTCGCAAGCCATGGCTGACTTCGAGGCCGCGGCCCTTGCGCCGGTCGGGCCCGGCTACCGCTTCTCGCGATCCCACACCTTCGACGAAGCGCAGTTGCGTGCCTTCGCGCTGGCCGCGGGAGACGAGAACCCCCTGCACCACGATGCGGCGTTTGCGCGGGGCACGCGCTTCGGCGAGCTGATCGCCAGCGCGACCCACACCACCTCGCTGCTGATGGGGCTGACCGCCAGCCACTTCGCCACGAAGGGGAAGGTGCTGGGAATGAACTTTTCGGTCGACCTGCTGCGTCCCGTGCGGGCGAGCGAGACGGTGCTCATCGAATGGCGCGTGACGTCGATGGCCGCGCATTCGAAGGGTGGCTGCGTCCTCGAATTGCAAGGGGCGATCAAGAGCGTGGACGACCGGACCAGCGTGCTCGCGCAGGGCACGGTGCTTTTCACGCCCGCCTCTTGAGCGCTTTCAGCGATCGCCGAGGCTGCAGGAAGCCATCGGCCACTCTGAGCGGGCGCGTGTCCATCGCGCCGCTGTATCAGGCTTCGAGGAAGAGATCTGCCACGGTCGATCGCAACCATCGATTGGCCGGGTCCTGCTGGTGGCGCTCGTGCCAATGCTGCTTGATCGAAAACGAACGGTTGAGCGCCTGGTGCGTGGCGACTCGGGTTTGTCCCGACGGCGCAAAGGTGCAAATGTCATCTGCGCTACAAACTCGACAACTCTGCGTCCATAGGATCTGCCAGTCGAAAGGAAATTCACAATGAGAGATCGGTTGGGTTTGTTTTTCGTCCGCGCCGGGACGTCTCTGGGAGTCTTGTCGAGCCGCGGTTGTCACGGCGGGGCAGGCGGCATCTGCACGAGCCTGATCTCGAAACCGGCCTAGCTTGGCGGCGACACATGCTTCCCGCCAAGGACCTCAACGCCTTCTTTGAACGATGCATCTGGCCACGCGCCCTGACGCAGGCCGAGCGAACGAAAGCGTTCGAAGCCCTGTACGTTCGTCATCATGAAGCGCACTCCTGTGTGTGCCAGCGTGACGAGATCGCCGACAGCTGGATTGGCGTGCTGGAGGGCTTTCTTCGTGTTCAGGACACCACGGCGGATGGCCGCCTGATCATGTTCACCGGGGTTGCATCCAGCGGGTGGATCGGCGAAGGATCGCTCCTGAAACCAGAGCACCGCAGGTACGAGGTCATGGCGACGCGACCGACCATTACCGTCCATCTGCCAAGGACCACGTTCTCCTGGCTGCTCGATCGAAGCATTCCGTTCAACCACTTCATGCTTTCGCATTTGAACGAGCGGCTTGCACAATTCATCGCGATGGTGAAGTTCGATCGACTGCTCGAGCCGACGGCGCGCGTCGCGCGTGGAATCTCCAGTCTCTTCCATCCGGTGCTCTATCCGAATACCGAGTCCACACTGCGAATCAACCAGGAAGAAATCGGATTGCTCGTCGGCATCTCGCGCCAGCGTGTCAACGTCGCATTGACCGAGCTGGAAACAGCGGGCCTGATTCAGCGGGGTTACGGCTACATCACCGTGATGGACAGGCAGGCACTTGCCAAGTACCCATAACGTGCGCCGCATGCCGAAACCGGAGGGTTTCTCCTTAGAAATCAGCGGCCTGAATGTCCGTCCCGGAACAGTTGGCCAAAGTCTCGCCTTTCAGAATCTCCTGGGCATTGCTCCATTTCGTTGCGATGCGCTTGGCTGAAAACCGACAAAGGAATAGAGACATGAACTTCTTATCCTCAAAGGCCTCATTGGCTCGCGCGAAGCTCCACGCGACAGCTGTCAGCATCGCGATGCTGACAGCTTGCGGCGGCGGTTCAGACAACCGTGGCGCGGTCCCCGTGCTGCTTCCCGGCCCCCAGCTGCGCAACCCGCAAGCCCTCCGTCCGCTGCGGTTGTGACGGCTCAAAAGGCTTGCAGCGACCTGACCGGAAAACCGTTGCAGGCGCCGCTCTAACGGCCGTGATGGTGGCTGCGACAGCAAGCGTTCCCGGGTACTGCAAGGTGGCCGGCACCATATCACCCGCGTTGAACTTTCAGATCTCCCTGCCAGAGGCATGGAACGGGAAGCTCTACTACCAAGGGGGTGGCGGCTACAACGGCGCCATCTCGCCGCCATCGACACCGGCGCTCAGCCAGGGCTACGCCGTGGCTGCCAGCGACTCCGGCCATCAGGACAACGCATTGAGCGCGAACTTTGCATTGACCGATACCTTTGCCGCCCAGCTGTTCGGCAGCCTCTCGGTGCCCACCGTGATGTCGACCGCAACGGAGACCCTGGCGACGGCCTACGGGACGTTGCCGGCCAAATCGTACTTCGAGGGCTGCTCGAATGGCGGACGAGAAGCATTGATGGCGGTGCAACGCTCGCCGAATCTCTTCGATGGCGTCATCGCGCGCGCACCCGCATACAACTGGGTCGGGTTCATGGGCGCCTTCAACCGAAACTCCAGTGTGCTTGCCGCTCCCGGCGGTGCATTCACCGCCGCGAAGACGGCGCTTCTGAGCAAGCATGTGCGAGACGCTTGCGATGGGCTCGACGGGGTCGCCGACGGCGTTGTGTCGAATCAGGCCGCATGCACGCCGGCGCTCGTGAATGTTGCCGCACTGCGCTGCGCAGGCGGAACGGATGCCGGCGATAGCTGCCTGTCGGACGCACAGCTCGACGTGGTGGCGTCTTGGACCACGGAAGCAACATTCACGGGTAGCGCTACCTTCCGGAATGCGGGCTGGAATCTGACTGGCAACGAAGACGACCCGGGCGCCTGGAGGACCTGGGTCAGTGGCGACGGCAATGTCACCGCGGCGCTGCAGTTTCTGTTTCAGGATACGACGGTCAAGAACTATCTCGCTCGCGACAGGACGGTCAATTCGCTGGCCTACACGCCTTGGGACCAGAATCAGAATGCGCTCTACGCCATGGCCGCGCTCAACGATGCGACCAACACGGACATCAGACCGTTCATCAACAGCGGCGGCAAGCTCATCTTGTGGCACGGCGGCAATGATTCCGCTCTCAGCGCGAAATCGACCGTCGAATACTACGGGAATATGCGAGGCTCGGTGGGCGCCGCGGCTGCCGATGCATCAACGCGTTTCTATGTGGCGCCAGGGGTCAACCATTGCAGCGGAGGACCGGGCGCCGATTCGTCGGATCTGCTGACAGCCCTTGACCGATGGGTGACAAAAAGCGAAGCACCTTCCACGTTGGTTGCAGAGAAGCGCGATCCAGACGGAACGGTGGCCTTGAGCCGGCCGCTGTGCCAATACCCGCAATATCCGCGATACACAGGTCCCGCCAATGATGCGGCCGCCTCGAAGTCGGCTGCCAATTACACCTGCAGCTCCTGAGTTGCGGCTGCGCTCCTTCCGAGCTGACCGCGCCGTTCGGCGCAAGCCCCCAGGCAGGTCATGCGAGTGTTTCGTCCTCGCGTACGGATCCTTGATCAGCAACTCACCGGGCGTGCCGTTGCGCCCCGGCGCGTTGAAGGTGCCGCTGTGCCAGAGGCCGCGTCGCGGGGCAGGGCAGGCGGCGTGTCGGCTGGCCGCTCGCATCGCGTGGTGAGAAGAGAAGAACCGCGCTGGTTCGTATCCGGAATCTCAGTGCGTCCCGATTACCGCCGCTCTGACGGGCTCGACCTGCCAGCCGCCGCCCAGCGCCTTGAATGCACTGACCGCCGCGCGCGCCGACTCCGTTTGCGCTTGCGCTCTTGCATCGGCCACGCGCAGCATGCTCTCGTCGGCCTGCAGCACTTCGATCAGGCTGACCACACCTCGCTGATAAGCCGCAAGCGACGCCCCTCGCGCCCGGCCGAGAGAGGCCTCCCCTTGCGCGAGCAGGGCGGCCTGCTCCTCGCGCTTGACCAGGGCGGAGAAGGTGTTCTCCACGTCCTCGGTCGCACGCAGCGCGGCGAGGCGGTAGGCTGCGAGCAGCTCCGCGTCCTGCCCCTTGGCAAGTTCGATCTGCGCGTCGATGCGCCCGAAGTCGAACAGCCGCCAGCGCAGGCCGAGCAGGGTCGCGGCCTGGCTGGCACCCCCGGTGAACAGGTTGCCGCTGGCCACCGACGTGGCGCTACCGATCGTTCCCGCGAGCGACAGCTTCGGGTAGTACTCGGCCACGGCCACGCCGATGCGCGCATTCGATGCCGCAAGGCGCCGCTCGGCGGCGATCAGGTCGGGCCGGCGCCGCAGCAATTCGGCAGGCGATCCGGCGGCGCTGATGCGCGGTGCAACGGGAATGGCTGCCGCCGTTGTCAGCTCGGCGCGGTGCGCGCCCGGCGCCGTGCCCAGCATCACGTCGAGCGCGTTCATGGCCGCGGCCTCGCCCGCCTCGAGCACTGGCACCGACGCCCGAACCTGCGCCAGCGCACCCTCGGCCTGGTGCAGCTGGAGCTCGGTGGCCAGCCCTTTGCCGTGGAGCAGGCCGATCTTCGCGAGCAGGTCCTGCTGCGTTGCGACTTGCCGGCGTGCAATGTCCAGGCGGGCCTGCAGGCCGCGCAGCGTGATGTAGATGTCGGCGGTCTGCGCGGCCACGGCCAGGCGCGTGGCGGCCGCGCCGGCCTCCGAGGCCTGGTAGTCGGCCAGCGCCGCCTCGCGCCCCCGGCGCAGGCCGCCGAAGATGTCCAGCTCCCAGCTGGCGCCGAGGTTCGCTTCGTAGGTGCTGCCGTGGCGATCGAAACCTGGCTGCGCGTTCAGCACCTGGCCCAGCGGCGTCTCCACCGACTGGTAGGCCCTGGCGGCCTGTCCGCCGAGATTGCCCGAAGGCAGCAGCGCCGCATTCGCCGCACCGAGCCCGGCCCGGGCCTGCGACACGCGGGCGGCGGCCTGCGCAAGATCGAGATTCTGCTGCAGCGCCCGTTCGACATAGCGGGCCAGTTGTGCGTCGCCGAAGCCGGTCCACCATGCTGCCAGCTCGGCGTTGGCGGTGGCCGATCGCTGGCCGAGGGCTGTCTCGCCGATGAAGCGGTCCGGCAGGCTTGGGGCCGGCCGGACATAGTCGGGCCCCACGGCGCAGCCTGCGAGCAGGCTGAACAGCAGGGGCAGGGCGAGGGTGCGTTGGGACATGGCTTTGTTCCGCGACGAGCGGCAGGAATAACGGAAAGGAGTTTGTGACTATAATTCAATTTAGTCACTTGTTGTTGATTGTTTGCGCGGGCGGTAAGCTCCGGACATGAGCAATGCAACTTCTTCTCCGCCGGCCGCGCGGGGACCGGCCGACCACGACGTGCGCGCGCAGATCGTCGTCGCGGCCACCGAGCACTTCAGCCAGTACGGCTACGAGAAGACCACGGTTTCCGACCTGGCCAAGGCCATTGGCTTCTCCAAGGCCTACATCTACAAGTTCTTCGAGTCCAAGCAGGCGATCGGCGAAATGATCTGCTCGAACTGCCTGCGCGAGATCGAGGCGGAGATCCGCGCGGCGGTCGACGGTGTCGACCGCCCGCCCGAGAAGCTGCGCCGCATGTTCAAGGCCGTCGTCGATTCGGGCCTTCGGCTGTTCTTCCAGGATCGCAAGCTCTACGAGATCGCCATCTCGGCGGCCAGCGAGCGCTGGCCGTCGGCCATCGCCCATGAAGAGTGCATCCGGCAGATCCTGCTCGAGTTGCTGAGGCAGGGGCGGGAGTCGGGTGACTTCGAGCGCAAGACGCCGATCGATGAGGCGGCGGCGGCCATCTACCTGGTCATGCACCCCTACATCAACCCTGTGATCCTGCAGCTCAGCTCCCATTACACGGACCAGGCGCCGGCCCAGCTGTCGGGACTGGTGCTGCGCAGTCTGTCGCCTTGAAACAATAATTTCTTTGTGACCATTGACTAAAATGGTCACTATTATCAGAATCGGGGTCCTGATCGATTCGTCAATGGGCCCCTCATGCACTCGCGTCGCTTCCTCACATTCGCCTTCGTCTGCGCCCTGCCGTTCGCGCTGGCCGCCTGCGACGACAAGGCCCCGCCCGATCCGCGCACCCAGACGTCGCTGGTGCGCGCCGCCACGGTCCAGGCCGCCGGGCCGGCGTCGCGCTCGTTCACGGGCACCGTCGCCGCGCGGGTTCAGAGCGACCTGGGCTTCCGCGTCTCCGGAAAGGTGCTGGAGCGCTTCGTGGACGCTGGCCAGACGGTCAGGCGCGGGCAGCTGCTCATGCGCATCGATCCGGTCGACCTGAGGCTGGCGGCGCGTGCGCAGCAGGAGGCCGTCAGCGCCGCACGGGCGCGTGCGAAGCAGGCCGGCGACGAGGAAGCACGCTACCGGGATCTGCGCGGCACCGGCGCCATTTCCGCCTCCGCGTACGACCAGGCCAAGGCGGCCGCGGATGCCGCGCAGGCCCAGCTCGGTGCGGCCGAGGCGCAATCCGAAGTTGCGCGCAATTCGAATCGCTATTCGGAACTCACCGCCGACGCGGACGGCACGGTGCTCGAGACGCTGGCCGAGCCCGGCCAGGTGGTTAACGCCGGTCAGCCGGTGGTCCGCGTGGCGCAGGCCGGGCGCAGGGAGGCCGTGGTCCAGTTGCCCGAAACGCTGCGACCGGCCATCGGCTCCGGCGGGCAGGCCACGCTGTTCGGCAAGGAAGGCGTTGCCGTGCCCGTCAAGCTCAGGCAGCTCTCCGATGCGGCCGACAAGCTCACGCGCACCTTCGAGGCGCGCTACGTACTCGAAGGCGAGCTCGCCAACGCACCGCTGGGCGCCACCGTGACGATCGACATCTCGGACGGCAAGCCGGCCCGGGCAGGAGGCGTCCAGGTGCCCATCAGCGCCTTGTTCGACACCGGCAAGGCGACGGGCGTCTGGGTCATCGGTGGCGATCCGTCGACGGTGCACTGGCAGCCGGTGGCCGTCGAGCGCCTGGACGGCGAGCGAGCGCTGGTGGCCGGGCAGCTCAAGCTGGGCGACCAGGTGGTCGCGCTCGGCGCGCACCTGCTGCGCGAAGGCGAGAAGGTGCGTGTCGCGGCCTCGGCCGCGACCCCCGCGGTGGGCGGAGCCCGCCCATGAGCGAAGGCCGCTTCAACCTGTCGGCGCTGGCCGTCCGCGAGCGATCCATCACGCTGTTTCTCATTGGCCTGATCTCGCTGGCGGGGCTGGTCGCGTTCTTCAAGCTCGGCCGCGCGGAAGATCCGGCTTTCACCGTCAAGGTGATGACGGTCATCACCGCCTGGCCCGGCGCGACGGCGCAGGAAATGCAGGACCAGGTCGCCGAGAAGCTCGAGAAGCGCCTGCAGGAGTTGCGCTACTACGACCGCACGGAGACCTACACGCGGCCCGGCCTGGCGTTCACGACCCTGACGCTGCTCGACAGCACGCCGCCGGCCCAGGTGCAGGAACAGTTCTACCAGGCGCGCAAGAAGCTCGGTGACGAAGCGGGCAGCCTGCCGGCCGGCGTGATCGGGCCGATGATCAACGACGAGTACGCGGACGTCACCTTCGCCCTGTTCGCACTCAAGGCCAAGGGAGAAGCGCAGCGCGTGCTGGTGCGCGATGCCGAGACGCTGCGCCAGCGCCTCTTGCATGTGCCGGGCGTGAAGAAGGTCAACATCGCGGGCGAGCAGTCGGAGCGCATCTACGTCGAGTTCGCGCACGACCGGCTGGCCACCTTGGGCATCGGGCCGCAGGACGTGTTCGCCGCGCTCAACAGCCAGAACGCGTTGAGCCCGGCCGGCTCTGTGGAAACCCGCGGCCCGCAGGTCTTCATTCGGCTGGACGGCGCATTCGACACGCTGCAGAAGATCCGCGACACACCCGTGGTCGCGCGGGGCCGCACCCTGAATCTGTCGGATGTGGCCACGGTCAGGCGCGGCTATGAAGACCCGGCCACCTTCATGATCCGCAACGGCGGCGAGCCAGCCTTGCTGATCGGCGTGGTCATGCGGGAGGGCTGGAACGGGCTCGACCTGGGCAAGGCGCTGGAGGTGGAAGCCCGCGCCATCAATGCCGAGCTGCCGCTGGGCCTGAGCCTCACCAAGGTCACGGACCAGTCGGTGAACATCAGTGCGTCGGTCGACGAGTTCATGGTCAAGTTCTTTGCGGCCTTGCTGGTCGTCATGCTGGTGAGCTTCCTGAGCATGGGCTGGCGCGCGGGCCTTGTGGTGGCCGCTGCGGTGCCGCTGACGCTGGCCGTGGTCTTCGTGGTGATGGCCGCGACCGGCAAGAACTTCGACCGCATCACGCTCGGCTCGCTGATCCTCGCGCTCGGCCTGCTGGTGGACGACGCCATCATCGCCATCGAGATGATGGTGGTGAAGATCGAGGAGGGCTACAGCCACGTGGCCGCGTCCGCCTACGCCTGGAGCCACACGGCGGCGCCGATGCTCTCGGGCACGCTGGTCACCGCCGTCGGCTTCATGCCCAACGGTTTCGCGCCGTCGACCGCGGGCGAGTACACGAGCAACATGTTCTGGATTGTCGGCATCGCGCTCATTGCATCGTGGGTGGTCGCCGTGGTGTTCACCCCCTACTTGGGCGTGAAGCTGCTGCCGAACTTCAAGAAGATCGAAGGCGGCCATGCCGCGATCTACGACACGCCGCGCTACAACCGGCTGCGCGGCGTGCTGGCACGCGTCATCGCGCGCAAGTGGCTGGTGGCGGGCGCGGTCGTCGGCCTCTTCGTGGTGTCGATCCTCGGCATGGGCGTGGTCAAGAAGCAGTTCTTCCCGATCTCCGACCGCCCCGAAGTCCTGGTCGAAGTGCAGATGCCCTACGGCAGCTCGATCACGCAGACCAGTGGCGCCACGGCCAAGGTCGAGGCCTGGCTGTCGACGCAGCCGGAGGCCCAGATCGTCACCTCGTACATCGGGCAGGGCGCGCCGCGCTTCTACTTCGCGATGGGGCCCGAACTGCCCGATCCGTCGTTCGCCAAGATCGTGGTGCGCACGGCCAGCCAGGAGGAGCGCGAGGCCCTGAAGCACCGGTTGCGCCAGGCCATTGCCGACGGCCTCGCGTCCGAGGCGCGGGTGCGCGTGACGCAGCTGGTGTTCGGCCCGTACTCGCCGTTCCCCGTGGCCTACCGTGTCAGCGGACCCGATGCGAACGAGCTGCGCAGGATCGCGGCCGAGGTGCGGCAGGTGATGGATGCCAGCCCGATGATGCGCACCGTCAGCACCGACTGGGGCACCCGCACGCCCACGCTGCACTTCACCCTGAAACAGGACCGCCTGCAGGCCGTCGGGCTGAGCTCTAGCGCGGTGGCGCAGCAGCTGCAGTTCCTCCTGAGCGGTGCGCCGGTGACCACCGTGCGCGAAGACATCCGCACCGTACAGGTGGTGGCCCGTTCGGCCGGCAGCACCCGGCTCGATCCCGCGAAGCTCGCGGACTTCACGCTCGCCGGTGCCGGCGGCCAGCGCATTCCGCTGTCGCAGGTCGGCGAGGTCGAGGTGCGCATGGAAGAACCCGTGATGCGGCGACGCGACCGCATGCCCACGATCACGGTGCAGGGCGACATCGCCGAGGGGCTGCAGCCCCCCGACGTGTCGACCGCGATCACCGCGCAGCTGCAGCCCCTGATGCAGAAGCTGCCGGCGGGCTACCGCATCGCCGAGGCTGGCTCGATCGAGGAATCGGAGAAGGCAACCCAGGCGATGCTGCCGCTGTTCCCGATCATGCTGGCGGCCACGCTGCTCATCATCATCTTCCAGGTGCGCTCCATGTCCGCGATGGTCATGGTGTTCCTCACGAGCCCGCTCGGGCTGATCGGCGTCGTGCCGACCCTGCTGCTGTTCCAGCAGCCCTTCGGCATCAATGCGCTCGTGGGGCTCATCGCGCTGTCGGGCATCCTGATGCGCAACACGCTGATCCTGCTCGGGCAGATCCACCACAACCAGCAGGAGGGGCTCGATCCGTTCCATGCGGTCGTCGAGGCGACCGTGCAGCGTGCGCGGCCCGTGATCCTGACGGCGCTGGCGGCGATCCTCGCGTTCATTCCGCTGACGCATTCGGTGTTCTGGGGCGCGCTGGCGTACACGCTGATCGGCGGCACTTTCGCGGGGACGATCCTGACGTTGGTGTTCCTGCCGGCGATGTATTCGATCTGGTTCAGGATCAAACCCGGCAACGCGACGCAGCCCGCGCACTGACGCGCCTCATCCCCATTCATCAAGATCGAAGGAATTGCCATGTCGAGTTCATCAGTCGTTGTCGTGACGGGCGCGTCCTCGGGCATCGGACGCGCCGCCGCCGAGATGTTCGTGGCGCGCGGCTGCCGGGTGTTCGGCACCGCGCGCGACCTGCGCAAGGCACCCGCGCTGCCCGGTGTCGAGTTCGTCGAGATGGACGTTCGCGAAGAAGGCTCGGTTCAGGCGGGCATCGAATCCATCATCGACCGGGCCACGCGCATCGACGTGCTGGTCAACAACGCGGGAATGATGATGATCGGCGCGGTCGAGGAAACCGCGACGGCCGAGGCCGCGGAACTGTTCGACACCAACGTCTTCGGCATGCTTCGCACGACGCGCGCCGTGTTGCCATACATGCGCCAGCAGCGCCGCGGGCGGATCGTTAACGTGAGTTCGGTGCTCGGCGTGCTTCCGGCGCCATACATGGGGCTGTATTCGGCCACCAAGCACGCGGTGGAAGGGCTGTCGGAATCGCTGGACCACGAGGTGCGCCAGTTCGGCATTCGCGCGACGCTGGTACAGCCGGCCTTCACCCGGACGAACCTCGATGCCAACGCACCCCGTGCCAGGGCGCGGATCGCGGACTATGACCGCGAACGCGACCTGGTGGCGCTCTCCGTGGCCGACAGCGTGAACAGTGCGCCCGAGCCGCACGGCGTGGCGGGCACCATCGTCGAGGCGGCGCTCGACCCATGGCGCATGCGCTGCACCCCGCCAGGGGAGGCGTCTCTCCTGACGAAATTGCGGCGCTTCATGCCGGCGGGTCCGGTGGACGCGAGCCTGAGAAAAAAGCTCGGACTCGGCGCTTCCTGAGCAGCAGCTCGCCGTACAAACGAAGGAAGGAGAGCATCGTGGACAGCCTGGATCTCCTGCGCACCTTCAGCGAGGTGGCCTCTTCCGGAAGCTTCTCCCGCACCGCCAAGCATCTGGCGCTGTCGAGGGGGACCGTCAGCAAGTACATCGCGGCCCTCGAGCGCCGCTTCGGCGTGCGGTTGCTGAACCGGACCAGCCGCGCCGTCAGCCTCACCGACGCAGGCCTCTTGCTGCTCGACAGGAGCAGGCCAATATTGGAACTGGCCGATGCGACACGCGCCGAACTTCAGGACCGCGCGCGGGTCCCGAGCGGGCGCGTGCGCATCTCGGCGCCTTACGGCATGGAACTGACGGAATTGCCGGCACTGATCAACGTCTTTCTTGGCCACTATCCGGAGGTCAGCATCAGTCTCATGCTCACGAACCGCATGGTCGATCTTGCGGAGGAGGGCGTCGACATCGCGCTTCGCTTCGGCGCGTCGGCCAACGACAACCTGATCGTTCGAAAACTGGTGTCGATGGAGCTCACTGTCTGTGCAGCTCCCGTCTACTGGCGCAAGCATGGCGTGCCTGCCCGTCCGGGCGAACTTGCGCATCACGTCGCGCTGTTCAGCAGCCATTTGAATCCGCTGCCAAAGTGGCGCTTCGAAGTCGACGGTCAGCCACTCGAAGTCGCGGTCCGTGGACGGTTGGATGCAACGGAAGCCAGCCCGCTGATCCAGGCGGCACTGCTTGGCGCAGGCGTCGTCTACCTGCCCTCGGTGATGCTCGAGCCCTACGTCCAGAGCGGGCGACTGGTGCCCGTGCTGTCGGAGTTCGTCCGCAGCGACATGTGGCTGTCGGCCGTCTATCTGCAGCGCCGGCACAGTACGGCAGTGCACCGAGCCCTGTTGGATTTTCTTGCGAGCCGGTTGAAGCCTGCAGGGTCGAAAATCAATATCGGGACTCAGCCGGAGGCACCGAGCCGAGATGAGAGATCGGCCCTCGGAAGCGTCAACCGTTCCTAGCTTTCATGCGGCCCTGACGATACGCTCGGCTTCTTGACGGCGGAGACCGCGCTACGTCGTCTTTCAAGCTCGAAAAGGAAACGCGAACCCGGGCCGGACCGGGCCGGGAAATTGCGGTTGATGGCACTGATAGTGAGCTGTTCAGTCCGACTCGACGCGCCAGGCCCGGCGTTGATGCAAGCGCTGCAGCCAGGTTCGACGGCTCTGATCCCCTACATGCCCGCCGCGTTCGTCGTGCGAGACAGAGGATTCAAGGCGCTCAGTGCCAAGGCAACGGAACCGAGGACAGGATAATGGTGACGAGGAGCAACCGATACTGGCGCCCGCCAACAAACGATGTTCCGCCGCGCCAGCTATTCTGCAAGAGCACAACGACTGGTTGGGTGATTCGAAGCGAAGGCGTACCTAGACAACGGTGCCGGTTTCTGACGAACCAGTGCGCGTTGGTGTAGAGCGCCGTCGGAGAGTAGAGATTGAAGGGCCGACCTTTCCGAAGGACAGCGGCTCCGCGTTGAAGCGCTGAACAAAGTGCGAAATCCAGAACCGCACCGTGCTCGTCCACGTCGATACGGCCACCAAAGCCAGGCGAGTGGCGTCCTGGGTCGAACAGTGCCTTCTTGCGATAGACCCATGAGCTGATGTTAACGATCTCTGATCTGCCGACGGCGAAACTCCATCGACGTACATTCGGCCTCGCGCTTGAAGAACTTGACGAAATTGGACAGGTCGTTGAAGCCAATGCGTTCGGCAATGTCCGAGACAGACAGTTCCGTGTGCGCCAACAGCCGCTTGGCCTCCAGAACGATCCGCGCGGAGATGAAGGCCTTGGGATTCATGCCCGCCGAGTCCATCGTGGCGCGGGCAAGGCTTTTCTCGGAGCATCCCATGCGCTCGGCATACCGGGACGCATGATGCCAAGCGGCGAAGTGCTTCTCCACGAGCAGCTCAAACTCCTTGAAACGTTGCGACGCAGGACTTCGGGCCGCACCACGTGTTTCGTTCTGCGCATGGATGATGCGAATTCTCGTCAGCAATGCACAGAGCTGGTAACGCAGTAGTGCGTGCATGTCTTCTGCCGCTGCGCCCATTCGCGAGTCGTCGTGCATCTGCGCGATCGCGCGGGTAACCATGGCCGCTTCAGTGTCGGCCGGCACCAGATGGGTTGGCAGTCCGTCCAGGTCGGAAGCGCCGGTTTGACCGACCTCGATCAGGGACGAAGGCAACAGAAACTCAGATCGAAACAGGACCAGCCATCCGTCCCAATCTTCGTCGGATCCGAAGCTATGGGCCATGCCCTGTCGAATCAACAGCAACGAGCCTGGCGCACAGGGGACCGACTCGAAGTCCACCAGTTGCGTGCAAACGCCACGGGTGACGCAGAGCAGCGTTAGGAATGCATACCGATGCGTTGAACCTAGGATCTCGGTGCCCACCCGCCGCCGCAGGTCGGACACGCGAAAGATTTCCAGATCGAGTGGATAGTCTCCGTCCGGCTGATAGTCAAGGCGCTGAATCTCGAGGACGCGCCGTCCCTTTTTAGTCATCGCTCGATTCGCTTAGCGGAAGCTGCTTGGCCTGATGTCCAATATTGGCAACCATTAGACCACTCTCGACCGTGACCTACCCGGAACCAAGTCCGACAATTGCAACCAAGCAAACGAAAGGACGCACCATGAACGGCAACGCCAAGGAGATCTCCACGACCCTTCTCGCCATCGAGAAGGAGATCAACGAACGCTGGAACAAGGGCGACGTCGACGGGGCCCTGGAGATATACAGCGACGATGTCACCTACTTCGACCCGATGACTGAGACGCGGTTGGAAGGCCGCAAGACCGTGGAGGTCTATTTCCGCCAGTTTTTCGAAGGCAAGCTCAACATCCTGCGCAACGACTTCCTGAACCCGCAGGTGATCGCGAGCGAAGCTGGTGACATGGCGCTGGTGAGCTACAACCTGGTCAACCACGTTTCCGACGGACGAGGTGGCGAGAAGCTCGGAAGTCCCTGGAACGCCACCATGGGCTACCGCAAGATCGACGGGCGCTGGCGCGCCGTGCATGTGAATTGGTCGTTCACGCGCCATCCGGCGGCCATGCAAGGGCTGATGGCCTGAGCGCAGCCACTGCCGGCCGTGCGCATCAAGAGCGCGGCCGGGTCTGACCCTGCAGTCGTCCCCACGATCGTGATCTTCAAGAATAATGCGGAGGTCAATGTATTGGCTCATCACCTGAGCAGGATCGAGCAGTCATGTCCAGACCCGCGCGCCGAGCGCTCGCCGCCACAGCCCCCAGAACCGAGCCAAGTTGGCGAGAACAGGAACACCTGCTTCTCGGCGAAGTGATGCGCCTTGTAGGCAAGAGCTTGGCCCCCGACGTCGTCTTTCGGGAAATGCTCCATCTCATGTCCGAGCTTCTCGGTCTGAATCGGGGACGGGTTGTGCTCCTGGACTCCTTCGAAAAGGGAAGCGACCGCTCGTCGCCATTCGAAGAGGCTTCGATCCACTTTGCATACGGTTTGACGAAGGCCGAGATGTCACGTGGCCGGTATGTGGTCGGAGAGGGCATCACGGGAGCGGTCCTGTCCACCGGCCAGACGAGCATTGTGCAAAGCATCGATGCCGACCCTCGGTTCCTCAACCGTGCCGTCGAACGCTCGCGGCTGCCTCAAGAGACGGTCGCGTTCATTGCGGTGCCCATCGAACTGGGCAATACAACCATTGGCGTCCTCGCGGCACACCGCATCCGGCGCAGGAATCGAGCGCTCAGTGAGGACGTTGCCGTTCTCCGCCTGTTGGCAACGCTGTCGGGGCAGCTTCTGCAATTGCGCCAACTGATTCAGGCGCAGACGAGAGAACTCGAATCCAAGAATGCCTTGCTGAGCCAGGCGCTCGAGTCGGCGACCGCTCGCTACGGCATCATCGGGCGTTCGCCTGCGCTGCTGCGCGCACTCGCCGAACTCGAACGGGTGTCGCACGCTTCGGCCAGCGTTCTGCTTCTCGGCGAGTCAGGCACGGGCAAGGAACTGTTTGCACGAGCGCTCCACCTCGCCAGTGCGCGACATGACGGACCGTTCATCAAGGTCAATTGCGCTGCCATCCCTGAGACGCTGTTTGAATCGGAACTGTTCGGCCATGAGAAGGGCGCATTCACCGGAGCGTCGACCTCGCGCGCGGGGTGGTTCGAACAGGCGGATCAGGGAACGATCTTCCTCGACGAGATCGGCGAGATGCCGCTCGCCATGCAGGCTAAGCTGTTGAGGACCCTCCAGGAAGGAACCATCATCCGCCTGGGCGCCAAGCGAGAGATGCCCATCAATGTGCGTGTGGTTGCGGCCACCAACCGGGACCTCGCCGTCGAAGTGGCAAGCGGCAATTTTCGGCAAGACCTGTTCTATCGCCTCAATGTCATTCCGATCAGCCTGCCGTCTCTCGCGCAGCGCCGCGAGGACATACGGCCGCTTGCGCTGCATTTCCTGAACAAGACCAACCAGCAGAACCAGCGCAATGTCCACTTCTCGCCGCAGGCACTCGACGCACTGGAGGAACAGACGTGGCCGGGGAACATCCGTGAACTCTCCAACGTCATCGAGCGCACGGTTCTGCTCACCGATCAAGCGATCGTTTCTCGCAAAGAAATCGAGACTTGGCTCCCCGGAACCCACACCGGCACGACCACCGTCCGCAAGCGCGACACCCATCCTGTCAACCCGGGCGCCTCGGGAGCGCCCTTGGTGAGGGAGTATCGGCCGCACAGTTCTCACGACGCCGAGGACCTGCGCGATGCGATGCGGCTTCATGGTGGAAACCAGTCTCGTGCCGCGCAGTCTCTTGGCCTGACTCCCAGGCAGTTCGGCTATCGATGGCGCAGGCTTGCTGCGCAAGAGAGCACCTAGCCGAAGCCGCAATGGCGAAATGCGGTGCCGTGCGTCGCCATGCGCGGCTACAGCCCGTTGATGGGGATCTTGAGGTAGCGTACACCGTTGGCTTCCATCGGAGGTAGCTCGCCACCACGGATGTTCACCTGGATGGCCGGCAAGATCAGCGCGGGCATGCCCAGCGTTGCGTCGCGGCGCTGGCGCAGCTCAACGAACTGATCCTCGCTGATACCTTCGCGCAGGTGAATGTTCGCGCTGCGCTGCTCTGCGACCGTCGTCTCGGCGCGTGATTCGCGACCGGCAGGCGGATAGTCGTGGCACATGAAGAGCCGCGTCGAGGGTGGCAGGGCCAGAATCCTCTGCGCCGAGCGGTACAGGCTGCGCGCGCTGCCACCCGGGAAATCGCAGCGCGCACTCCCGACATCCGGCATGAACAGGGTGTCTCCCACGAAAGCAAGCTGCGGCATGCCGTCGTCGGCTTCGATCACGTAGGCCACGTCCGCCGGGGTATGGCCGGGCACGTGCATGGCCCGAGCCCGAAGCGGGCCGATGCAGAACACCTCGTCGGGTTCGAACAGCCGTCCAAACTGCGAAGCGTCAGGCTCAAGCTCCGTCGGCAGGTGAAAGACCTTCTGGAATGCGCTCTGCACGACACGAATGCCAGCGCCGATCGCAACGACGCCCCCCAGGTGCGCTTGGAGGTAAGGCGCGGCCGAGAGATGGTCCGCGTGGGCATGCGTCTCGAGGATCCACTCGACCTGGAGGCCATGCGCCCGCACGAACCCGATCACGGCATCGGCCGACTGCGTTCCCGTCCTGCTGGCCTTGGGCTCGAAGTCGAGCACCGAGTCGATGATGGCGCATGCACCGCCATCCTCGACGTACAGAACGTAGGTGAATGTGCAGGTGTCCAGGTCGAAGAACGCGTGGACCAGAGGTCGAGGAGATTCGATCATGGACCCATCGCTCTGGCGCTTCAGGAGGAACGGGCGCTGCAGCTCATTCGCTCAGTATTGCTTGTAGGGAAGGAACTTGCCGCTCATCACGATGCGGACGCGATCACCCGCAGGGTCTGCCTCCCGCTGGAGGTCCATCTTGAAGTCGATCGCGCTCATGATGCCGTCACCGAATTCCTCGTGGATGAGCGCCTTGAAAGTCGTGCCGTAGACGTTGACCATCTCATAGAAGCGATAGATCAGCGGGTCGGTCGGTACCGCAGTGGGCAGTGACCCCTTGTACGGCGTGACCATCAGCCACTTCGCTTCCTCGTCGGACAGGCCGAAGATCTCTGCAAGCGTGCCAGCCTGTTCCTTGTTCAGCGTCATCTGACCCAGGCACGCGGACGTGACCCATTCCTTGCTGAGTCCCACCTTGGCCGCGATCTCCGACCACTTCAGGCCCTTGGAAACCTTGCTCGCGATGATCTTCTCGGTAACGTCGATACGGTTCATGAGTATTCCTTCAATGAGAGGTGATGGCTTGAATGATCAGACAACGCGCTGCAGCTGAACAGGTTTGACAGCGATCGGTTCTTCGAGCCCCGGCTCGGCGAGGTCGGTGGCTTGAAGTCCAGGGGTCACGAATGGCGGCTTCAGCGGAGCACGTCCGCCGGAGAGGTCCTTGGACCTTGCGACCAGAAAGTCGACCAGGTGGTTGCGGATGCGGTAGTACTGTGCATCGTGGTGCAGCGTTGCGCGCTGGCGGTCCGCAGGCATGGTGTTCACGACGATCTCCGCCACACGCGCCCGCGGCCCGTTGCTCATCAGCAGGATCTTGTCGGCCAGCAAGATGGCCTCGTCGACGTCATGCGTGATCATGAAGACGGTCTGGCGGGTTTCGCGACAGATTCGAAGCAGCTCATCTTGGATCGTTCCGCGGGTGAGCGCGTCCAAAGCACCGAACGGCTCGTCCAGCAGCAGCATCTTGGGTTGGATGGCAAATGCGCGGGCGATGCCCACGCGCTGTTTCATGCCGCCCGAAAGCGCGGAGGGCTTCTTGTCGATCGCCTGATCCAGGCCGACCAGTGCCACGTAACTCTGCACATGCTCGTCGACCTGCCTGGCGCTCCATTGCGGCCACTTGCTGCGCACCGCAAAGGCGATGTTCTTCCTGACTGTCAGCCATGGCATCAGTGCGTGCCCTTGGAAGACGACGCCTCGATCGAGGCTGGGCCCGGCTATCTCGCGGCCACTCATGATGGCCACGCCGGCCGTGGCCGCTTCGAGGCCGGCGAGGACATTCAGGATGGTGGTCTTGCCGCAACCGGAGTGGCCGATGATGCAGGCGAACTCGCCCTTGGCCAGTTCGAAGTTGACGCTATCGAAGACGGGCTCCGCACCAGGAACGTAGGTCTTCGCCAGGTTCTCGATCTTCAGGAAGCCGCCTGCTGGCTCACTGCTCCTGCATTCATTCGGCATACGTCACCGCCTTCTGCGCTTTGGCAAAGACAAGATCCAGCGCCATGCCCACCAGTCCGATAACCAGGATGGCGAAGATCACGTTGGTGAGCGAGAGGTTGTTCCATTCGTTCCACACGAAGTAGCCGATGCCGGTTCCTCCGACCAGCATCTCCGCCGCCACGATCACCAGCCAGGCAATGCCCATGCTGATGCGCATGCCGGTCAGGATGGTGGGAGCGGCGGCCGGCAGGATGACTTCGATCGCCTTGCGCATCGACGTGACTTGGAGCGTCCTGGAAACATTCAGCCACTCGCGTCGCACGCCGACCACTCCGAAGGCGGTATTGGTCAGCATCGGCCAGACGGAGCAGATGAAGATGACGAAGATGCCGGAGATCGACGAGTCCTTGATGGTGTAGAGCGCGATGGGCATCCACGCGAGCGGCGAGATCGGCTTGAGCAACTGGATGAACGGATCCAGCGCACGGTAGGCCAGCGGACTCATGCCGATCAGAAAGCCCAAGGGAATGGCGAACAGCGCTGCCAAACTGAATCCGAGCCCGACGCGCGCGAGCGAGTACGAGATCTGAAGTCCGATGCCCTTGTCATTGGGGCCGTTGTCGTAGAACGGGTCTGACAGATGTCCGACGATCGCAGAGCCCATCTGGGCAGGTGTGGGGAATGCGGACTTCGAAGCTGCACCGCCGCCCGCCTGCGGATCCTTGCCCATGAGCTTCGCGTACTCGCTCTGCTCGGCTGTGAGCGTCGGCGCTGCGGTCTTGGTGGGCAGCGTGGCGGCGTACCAGACAAGGAGAATGAACGCGATGAAGAAGGCGGAAAGAAGCGCCGCCTTCGCGCGAAGTGTCTTGGGCTCGTTCATGCCGGCGTCTTCCTGATGGAGAAGCTGTCGGCATAGGCTTGCGCTTTGTTCGGATCGAAGGTCTTGCCCATGATTTCGTACTTGGGATAGGCGCTGCCGTCCGATGTCTGTTGACCGATTTCTCGCATGGCCCGCTTGGCATCGGTCAGCAGGAACACTTTCTCCGCGACCTGCTTGTAGTCGACATCTCCCTTGATATAGCCCCAGCGCTTCATCTGCGTCAGCATCCAGACGGCCATGCCTTGCCAGGGCATGGGGTCGAAATCCACGCGAGCAGGCACGTTGACGATGTTGCCCAGGCCGTCGGCGTACCTCCCGGTCAGCACCTGGGTCAACACGGCTTCCGGCTGGTTGAGATAGGCCTGCGGCGCAACCACCTTGGCGATGAGCTCCCGGTTCCTGGGATCGCGGGCCATGGCGGCAGCGGTCAGCACGGCGCGGTACAGCGCCGCGAAGGTGTTCGGGTTCTTCTGGATGAACTCCGTAGACGTGCCGAAGGCGCAGCAGGGGTGGCCGTTCCAGATGTCTCGTGTCAGCAGATGGATGAATCCCACTTCTTCCACCACAGCCCGCTGGTTGAACGGATCCGGGCCGAGAAATCCGTCGATGTTTCCGGCCCGCAGATTGGCGACCATCTCCGCGGGCGGAACGACGCGCAGTTGAACGTCGCGCTCAGGGTCCAGGCCGGCTTCGGCCAGGTAGTAGCGAAGCAGAAAGTTGTGCATCGAATGCTCGAACGGAATGGCGAACTTGAAGCCCTTCCAATTCTTGGGATCGCGATTGGACTTATGCTTGAGCGCGAGGGTGATGGCTTGTCCATTGATGTTCTGAATCGTCGCCACGTTCATCGGCTGCGGGTTCGAGCCCAGTCCCATGGTGATCGCCAATGGCATTGGCGACAGGAAGTGCGACGCGTCGTACTCGTGATTCATCATCTTGTCGCGCACCAGTGCCCAGCCCGCCGTCTTGACGACCTGGACCTCCAGGCCCTGCTTGCTGTAGAAGCCCAGCGGCTCGGCCATGATGAGTGGCGTAGCGCAGGTGATCGGAATAAAGCCGATCTTCAGATTCCTCTTCTCGATGGCGCCCTTGTCCTGGGCCATCGCCTGGAGGCTGGCGACCGGGAGCACGCTGGAGATCGCGGCCATCGCGGCTCCCTTGCCTACGGCGCGCAGGAAGCGGCGGCGCACGGCATCTTGCGGGAAGACAGCCTTGACGAGGCTCGCTTCGATGAAGTCGTTGGAGTAGTCCTCGAACGCGGTGGTCTGGCTGCGCCGGATCAGCTCCCTGGTGGCGGATGCGGCGCTTGCGGCCTCATGCGCCGCTGCGGAGGCGTGGCGGCCGCATGCGCAACTCATCATGAGCGGTGCGTCGGCATCGTAGGGGTCGAAATAGCGCATTGGGGCCTTTGTGGATTGGCGATGAGGAAACGGGTGAGTGGTCCGTGGCCGCGTTAAACGGTGAACCTGCGAGAGCCGGTCTTGATGCGTACCAACGGCCGAACGTGGGCGTAGGCCGGCGCAACACAGCCCGTCAGGTGGGCGGCGATGACTTGCGCCTGCCGTGCGATCGGCTCGATGAAGCGCATTGCGTGACCATCAATGCTGATGCAGTCGCCTAACGCATAGATGTTCTGGGCACTGGTGTGTAGGGAATCTGCGCGGACCGAGATGCCGTTGTTCCAGTCCAGGCCGGCACTCTGTGCCAGACGACTGGGTGTCTGCAGTCCGGTGGCGGCCAGGACGTGGTCCCCATTCAGAACGAGTGCACTGTCCGTCTCCACGGTCATACCGAAGTCCGTCTTCTTCACCTGCTTGACTCGCGTGTTGCCCATGAACTGGATCGCGAGCGGCGCCCAGGCGTCGAGCAGGTCTTGGGACGACTGCGCAGGTAACAGGTTGGCGAGGGGCCGGTCGGCCACGTCCAGCAAGACGACCGCGTGGCCGGCCAGCGCCAGATCGTTGGCCAGTTCGCAGCCCACCAGGCCTGCCCCCACAACGATGATCCGCCGCGCATCTCCCGGCGCGTCCACGGCTTGGCGGAACCTGGCGTAGCACCGCAGGTCGTTGATGGTCCAGCACAGATCGGCAGGCAATGCGGGGTCCGGGCGCGGGGCTGCGCCATGGGCAAGCACCAGGCTCTTGTACTTGACGCTGCCCCTGGTCGTGCGCAAGGCATTCGTTCCTGCGCAAACGCTGATGGCGTGCGTTTCGGACATCAGGCGTACCTTCAGACGGGCGGCTGCTTGAGCGCCTGTTTCCTTGACCAACGCCGCAAGGCTGATGGCCCTTGCCAATGCGACGGACAGAATCGGCTTGTCGTAGACGTCGCCGCTGCAGTTCGTCACGAGGGTGATGGGCACGCTGGCATCGCGCTCGCGCAGAACGCGCGCCATCTGCCATCCGGCGGCCCCTGCGCCGACGATGACGACGCCCGGTTCATCGCGGCGGCTGCGCCCGGCGTGGCTGGGCGAGCCCGCTTGCGCCACTCTGGCCTGCGGGACGTAGATCTCAAAGTCCGCCTTGCCCACGCCGCACAAGGGACAGGACCAGTCGTCGGGAATATCTTCGAAGCGTGTGCCCGGCACCAAGCCGCTGTCCGGATCGCCTGTCGCCTCGTCATAGATCAATCCGCACGCCCGGCAGATGTACTGGCGAAAGGCGGCCGCCGTGTCGGCCCCGCGCACGGCGAGGGCAGGGGCGCTCATGACGGCGTCACCGGGCTGCTCAGCCGGGCCATTTCTCGACGCAGGTGCTTGATCGCCGGCGTGACAATGGCCACGAAGTGGGACTCGCGAACCCTGCGCTGTACCGCAGACGACAGCAGATAGCCGCGCGCACCTTGGTGCATGAGCGCGGACTGGGCCGATCGTAGCGCGAGCTCGGAGGCGTGGGCGCGCACGTCCAGCACATCGAGCAGGGCGGGCTGGCCACCCTCGTTGGCGATGCGGGCCAGCGCGAACGTGCGATCGGTCAGGGCATCGAGTTCGGCCTGCAGGTCGGCGGGACGATCTTCCAGGAACTGGTTCACGTGGGCGAGTTGCTGCTCTACATCCCACATCGAGTCAATCGCGCCTTGCGAGACGCCCAGACCCATTCCCACCTGCAGAAGAATGAACTCTGCTCGGATCCGATCGAGGAATGGGCGCACGGGGTCGGCCATCATCCGATCGCTGCCGACGAAGAAGTTCGTGAAACGCACGCCCCAGGTTCCTGTGCCTTCCATGCCCGCGAAGGATGGACATTCGCGCAGCTCGATCGCCGGGTTGTCGCACGGCACCATGAACATGATGTCGTGGGATGCTTTGCCATTGGCGACGACGGTGGCAGCGCCGCCGAAATAGTGGTCCTTACCCAGGTTGCTCACCCACGGCAAGGTGCCGTTGACGACATGGCCGCCTTCGACTCTTTCAGCCTTGAGAAGCATGGGCTCGATGCCGGTCATGGCCTTCATCGGGTTGCTCAGCGCCGTGCCGCCGAGCGTGTCACCGCGAACATGGCGCTCGAAGCGTTCACCCAGGAAGCTTGGATTGCCGCACTTCTCCATGTAGAGAGTGCAGGCCGATTGGCACCACACCATGAAGCCTGTGGCCCCGCACACGCGTGACACCTCGGTGATGGCCTGAATCGCCGCCACGAAATCGGGCTGGCCGTCCAGGGACGTCTGGGCCCGGTAGGCACCGGCCTTGCCCAGTTCGCGCAGGACGCTTTTGGGATAGGTGCCGATGCGGTCGATCTCGTCGACCATCGCTGCAAGCGATCCGTTCGCCACCGCCCGAACGGCATCGAGCATTTGCGCGCGGGCAGGACCTGCATCGGTGGCCAATGCCGCCATCTGAAGTACCGCTGACATGGTAGGCCGCTCCCGACCGCTCAGGCGAGCGCGATGTCGAAGGGGATGGGATTGCGCATCGTGTTGGCGACCGGCGAATAGGTGTTCGCGTGCTTGACGATGTCGTCCAGAACGTCGCGCGGCGCGTCGCCTTCAACGAGCACCTTCACTCGAATCTGCTGGAAGCCCATTTCCAAAGGCTGCTTCTGCGCGCCGCCGGCGCCCCAGGCCGCGGGATTGCCGATGTCGCCTTCAAGGAAGATCTCGAGTTTGGTGAGCTTGACGTTGCGGTGCGTTGCAACGGCGGTGATGCCTACGCACAGGCAACCACCGAGGCCCGACAGCACAATTTCGCCTGGAGCCGGTGCCGTGTCCTGACCGAACAGATGTGGCGGCTCGTCCACGACCACCGGCGTGTGATCACCGACGTAGCTCAGCGTACGGAACTTGCCATCGACGACGGTGTGAACTTTGTTGGTGCCGCGGGAGGTCGGGTTGTTGCGCCCCTTTTCTGCGAAGGCAAGCAGGCCTTCGCGATCGATGGGGCGCAGGTAGGTCTTGAGCGTGGACTGGCTGGTTTCGACTGCACGTGCAGCGGGCGTGATGGTCATGGGTGGCTCCGGTGAATGGTGCCTTCCCAAGCGCAAGAGCCATGCCACCGACGCCATCGTCGCCGGGCGCGTCTAACTCCTTGTTTTTCTTAAGTATTTTCTCGTTCGCATGTCTGGTGCCAACGACCTGACAGGAGGGGCTCTACAAATTGTCCGACCGAATGTCGACAATTTGTCGAGCCACGGGGGTCGGCTGGCCAGGGTGCGCAGCTGTTCAGTCTCCCTGCACGACCGCCACCTGCCGGGCGGCAACTATGTCATCCACCAATTGCGGTACAACGCGGCGCAGAGCAAAACTGTCTCGACGTTGAACCTGAGTGAGGAATGCCTATGGACGCGTGGTCGAACGAGCAGCTTTCCCCCTTGTACGAGAGAGAACTCTTCCGTTCGCACGATGCAGAGGAGACGCATGCGCGTGTCTCCCGCGAGCTCAAGCCGCACCGCAGCGTGTGGGGTCGCGGCGACGTCGACGCCATCTTCTGCCGCGCAGAGCTGAGCGCGCTGTCCTTGTGCATCCTGCGCTACGGCTGCGACGTCGACATCGAGCCCGACGCGCTCGGCAACTTCGTGCTGGTGCAGATGCCGCTGCGCGGCCATGCCGACATCCATACTGGCGGGCACACCCTGCAGATCCATCCCGGCCAGGGCGCGGTCATTTCCGCCCACAAGCCGGTGCGGCTGCACTGGCATGCCGACTGCGAACAGCTGATATTGAAGATCGAACTCAGTCGGCTGCAGGAGGTGGCACGCCATGCTTTCGCCTTGCGCGGCACCCACGCCGTGGGCGAGATCGATTTCGCGATGCCCTTTTGTCTGGACGACGCCGCCGGCACGCAGTGGTGCCGCATGGTGGCCGGCCTGGCATCGCTGCTGCCCTCGGGCGGCCTGGCGACCTACGACCCGCGGTGGATGGCGCACTGCGAAGACAACCTGATGCTCTACCTGCTGTGCCACCGGCCGAATTCAGCCCTGCAACGGCATGCCGCCGTACGGCGCGGCTCCGAGGAAGCCGGCCTGCGGCAGCTGCGGCGGGCCGAGGAGTTCATGCGTGAGCGGCTCGACACGCTGCTGTCGCTCGAAGACGTGGCACAGGCCGCGGGCGTCACGCGCCGCAGCCTCGCCTTGCTCTTCAAGCGCTATCGCGATCTCTCGCCCGGCGAGGTGCTGCGCAACATGCGGCTGGACGCCGCGCACGCGCAGCTGGCGCGGCACGATGGTGCCAGCGTCACCGAGGTGGCGCTGAACTGCGGCTTCTCGCACCTGAGCCGCTTTGCCGCCTGCTATCGCGAGCGCTTCGGGGAGCTGCCGCGCGACACCTCTCGCGATCCCGCACCACTGTCCGTCGCGCGGCACTGAAGAACACGCATCCTCAGGACTTCATCGCGCACTGTGCGGCGGTCCGGTCCTGGTAGCGCTCCAGCACGGTGCCGATCACCTTGTTGGCGATGCGCCCGCTCGCGTCCTTGGCGATCACGCGCAGGTAGTAGTTCTGGATCGGAAAGTTGTTCGGGCCATAGCGGAAATCGCCGCGCACCGACTTGTAGTTCGCCGCCTTGATCGCCTTGAGCAGCGCGGGCTTGTCGGCCACCTTGCCGCCGACGTCGCGCACGGCCGCATCCATCGCCATCAGCACGTCGTAGGCCTGGCCGGCATAGAACGACGGGTTGCGCCCGTTGTTCTGCTGGCGGAATGCCGCCACGAAGCGCTGGTTGGGCGCGTTGTCGAGGTCGAACGACCAGTGCGCGGTGTTGAAGAGCCCGAGCATCGGCTCGCCGACGGCGGGGATCATGTCCTCGTCGGCCGAGAACGCGGTGGAGATCAGCGCCACGTCCTTCGAGAGCCCCGCGCCGACGAACTGCTTGATGAAGCTCACGCCCATCGCGCCGGGCAGAAAGAAGTACAGCGCATCGGGCTTCGACGCGCGGATCTGCGCCAGCTCCGCCGAGTAGTCGAGCTGCCCGAGCTTGGTGTACAGCTCGTCGCTCACGCCGCCCTTGAAGGTGTGCTTGAAGCCGTTGATGGCGTCCTTGCCGCCGGGGTAGCTGGGCGCGATCATCGCGACCTTCTTGAAGCCCTTGTCCGAGGCGAACTTGCCGGCCGATTCGTAGTACGCATCGTTCGGGTACGAGGCACCGAAGAAGTACGGGTTGCAGCGCGCGCCCGAATAGTCGCTCGGGCCGGTGTTGCTCGACAGGTAGGGCACCTTGGCCGCGAAGAGCGGCGGGCCGACGGCCAGCGCGACCGACGAGCCGACGGGTCCGGTGAACAGGTCGATCTTGTCGCGCAGCAGCATGCGCTCGACCACCTGGCGCGCCATCTCGGGGTTGCCGGCGGTGTCGGCCTCGACGAACTCCACCGGCACGCCGCCGAGCTTGCCGCCCAGCTGCTTCATCGCGACGGCGAAGCCGGCCTTGGCCTCGGCACCGCCGACGGCGAAGGGGCCGGACAGGTCCATCGCCAGGCCGACTTTCACGGTCTGCGCCTGTGCGGGTAAAGCCAGCGCGCCTACCAGGACGGTGAGCGCGCACAAGATGGATCGGGGCGTGGCCTGCGACATGAAAGGTCTCCTCGGGGTGAGTTCGTTGAACGTGGGTGGGGGCAATGCAGGCCGCAGTCTCTGTGCGGCGGCAACGCCCCGCTATCCGTTTCGTGCGGCCGAAACCGCTGCACGAAATGGACAGACAACGGCCCGGCGCGCTCCACAGAATCGCCGCCGACCCCACCACTTCGAGAGACGAACCGATGAGCGACACCATCGACATCCCGGCCGGCGACGGCACCCAGACCTTTCGCGGCTACCTGGCCCTGCCGGCCTCGGGGCGCGGCCCCGGCATCGTGCTGTGCCAGGAGATCTTCGGCATCAACGACTACGTGCGCGAGGTGGCCGACCTCTACGCCGAAGAGGGCTACGTGGTGCTCGCGCCCGACCTGTTCTGGCGCATGGAGCCCGGTGTCGAGCTGGGCTACTCGCCCGAAGACTGGCAGCGCGCCTTCGGCTTCTTCCAGAAGTTCGACGTCGAAGCCGGCGTGGCCGACGTCACGGCGAGCGTGAAGGCGCTGCGCGCGCACCCGGCCTGCACCGGCAAGGTCGGCGCGCTGGGCTTCTGCCTCGGCGGCAAGCTGGCCTACCTGGCCGCTGCGCACTCGGGCGTGGACGCGGCCGTGGGCTACTACGGCGTCGGCATCGAGGGCGCGCTCGACCTGGTGCCGCAAATCGACTGCCCCATTGCGCTGCACTTTGCCGAGCTCGACCAGTTCTGCCCGCCCGAGGCCCGCGCCCAGGTGCTCGAGGTCTTCGCCGGAAAGTCCGCTGCACAGATGTATGTCTACCCCGGCGTCGACCATGCGTTTGCACGCACGGGCGGCGACCATTTCGACAAGCCCTCCACGCTCATGGCGCACCAGCGCACGATGGCGCTGTTCAAGGAAGCGATCGGCCCGGTGTACGACCTCTCTGCGCTGTGGGACAAGCACTGCGAGTACGAGTTCGCCACGCGCGACGTGGTCGCCACCATGGCCACGATGGTGAACGAGCCCTACGTGAACCACATCCCGACCATGACCGGCGGCGTGGGCGCCAGGGAGCTGTCGCGCTTCTACAAGCATCACTTCATTCCGACGACGCCGCCCGACACGCGGCTCACGCCCATCTCGCGCACGGTGGGTGCGACGCAGATCGTGGACGAGATGCTGTTCAGCTTCACCCACACGGTCGAGATCGACTGGCTGCTCCCGGGCATCGCGCCCACCGGCAAGCCGGTGGAGATTCCGCTCGTGGCCATCGTGAAGTTCCGCGGCGACAAGCTCTACCACGAGCACATCTACTGGGACCAGGCCAGCGTGCTGGTGCAGGTGGGCCTGCTCGATCCGAAAGGCCTGCCCGTGGCCGGCGCCGAGACGGCACGCAAGCTGGTCGACGAAACGCAGCCGTCGAACACGCTGATGCCGCGCTGGGAAAAATCGACAGGGCTCACCATCGCCGACCCGGCGTTGCCCTTGGGATGAGCGGCGACTCCGACATGCTGGCGCTGGTTGTGGACGCCGTCACGCCGCTCACGCCGGCCATCAAGGCCTTCGTGCTGCGCTCGGCGAACGGCGAGCCCCTGCCGCCGTTCGCGCCGGGCGCCCACCTGGGCGTGCAGGTGGTGCAGGCCAACGGCCGCACGGGGCAGCGCGCCTACTCGCTCGCCCAGCCGCACGACGGCTCGGACCGCTGCGAGATCGCGGTGCTGTGCGAACCGCAGGGCGCGGGCGGCTCGGCCTGGATGCATGCGCTGCAACCCGGCGCCGCGCTAGCCGTGCACGCGCCGCGCAACGACTTCGCGCTGCACGCAGGCAGCGCGCCGCCGCTGCTCCTTGCCGGCGGCATCGGCATCACGCCGCTGCTGTGCATGGCGCGCTCGCTCGCGGCCGAAGATCGCCCCTTCGAATTCGTCTATGCCACGCGCAGCGAAGAAGCCACGGCCTACCTGCACGAGGTGCGCGCGCTGGGTGGCACGGTGGTTCACGATGGCGGCGATCCGGCGCGCGGCATTGATCTGCGTGCCCTGCTGGCCGAGCCCGTGCCCGGCCGCCACCTGCATGTGTGCGGCCCGCGCGGCATGGTGCAGGCCGTGATCGACACCGCCCGCGCGCTCGGCTGGACCGACGACCACGTGCACTTCGAACTCTTCGCCGGCGCCATCGAGCAGGCAGGCGATGCACCCTTCGAGGTGCGCACGCTGCGCTCGGGCAAGACGCTGACCGTGCCGCCCGACCAGAGCCTGCTCGACGTGCTCATTGCCGCGGGCCTGGACCCGCTGTACGACTGTCGCCAGGGCGACTGCGGCGTGTGCGCGGTCGACGTGGTCGAGGGCGTGCCCGACCACCGCGACCACAACCTTAGTCCGCGCGAGAAGGCGGACGGCAAGACCCTGTGCACCTGCGTGTCGCGCGCGAAGACGCCGCACCTGGTGCTCGACATCTGATCAGGAGACCCACCCCATGACCATCGAACTGCAAGGGCTCGTGCAGCCCGACCGCGTGCACAAGCGCGTCTACACCGACCCTGCCATCTTCGAGCTGGAGATGGACCGCGTGTTCGGCCAGGCCTGGCTCTACGTCGGCCACGAAAGCCAGGTGCCCAAGCCCGGCGACTACTGCACCACCCGCCTGGGCCGCGAGCCCGTGGTGATGGTGCGGCACACCGACGGCCAGGTGCACGTGATGTTCAACCGCTGCCCGCACAAGGGCGCCAAGCTGGTGCCCGATGGCAGCGGCAGCGCCGGCAAGTTCCTGCGCTGCCTGTACCACGGCTGGACCTTCAAGTGCGACGGCAGCCTGCTGTCGGTGCCGCTGCGCAGCGGCTACGAATGCACCGCGCTCGACCTGAAAGACCCGCAGTACGGCGTGCGCAAGGTGGCGCGCGTGGCCACGTACCGCGGCTTCGTGTTCGCGAGCCTGTCGGAAGACGGGCCCGAGCTGAAAGAATTTCTGGGCGGCGCGGCCACGTCGCTCGACAACTTCTGCGACCGCGCGCCCGAGGGCGAAGTGGAGGTGGCCGGTGGCGTGCAGCGCGTGATCCAGCGCAACAACTGGAAGATCTTCTTCGAGAACCTGCACGACACCATCCACGCCGTGGCCACGCACGAGTCGTCGTGGCGCGCGGCCAAGGAAGAGCATGAGGCCATGCCGGCCGGCACGCCCAAGCCCTTCGAGGTGGTGATCGTCGACGGCAACGGCGAGCCGCTGGAGTTCTGGGAGAAGCTGGAGCTCAAGGGCTACGACCACGGCCACGGTTTCATGGAAGGCATCTTCGTGCCGCCGACCGACCCGGTGAGCCTGGCCTACGTGGCGTCGCTGGAAGCCAGCCAGGGCGCCGTGCGCGCTGACGAGATCCTGCGTGTGAACCGGCACAACACCATCGTCTATCCGAGCTGCTCGCCGCACACCTCGTTCCAGCAGATCCGCGTGATCCGGCCGCTGTCGGTGGACCGCACGCTGGTCGAGATCTTTAGCTTCCGGCTGAAGGGCGCTCCCGAGGCCACCTTTCAGCGCACGCTCAAGTACACCAACATCGTCAACTCGCCTTCGTCGAACGTGATGCCCGACGACCTGGAAGCCTACAACCGCGTGCAGGAGGGCCTGGGCTCCGACGGCGGCGACTGGGTCAGCATGCACCGCGCCGCGGGGCGCGACCAGCCGCTGCCGGGCGGGCGCGCATCCAACGGCAACAGCGAGATGCCCTCGCGCAACATGTTCGCGGCCTGGGCCGGCTACATGGGCGTGGACACGGGCGCCAAGACGAACGAGCTCGCCGGGAGCGTCGAATGAACTTCCGCGACTGGAACGAGCAGCAGGATCTCACGCAGTTCCTGCACCACGAGGCACGCCTGCTCGACGAGCACCGCTGGGACGAATGGCAGAAGCTCTTTACGCCCGACGGCCTGTACTGGGTGCCGCTGGTGCACGGCCAGGTCGACCACCTCAACCACGCCTCGCTGTTCTGCGAAGACGCCCTGCTGCGCTCGATGCGCGCGCGGCGGCTCGAGCAGGCCCGCGCCTATTCGCAGCAGCCGCCCACGCGCACCGTGCACGTGCTGGGCAACATCGCGCTCGAATCGCGCGACGACGGCTGCTGCACCGTGCGCTCGACCCTCCTGCTGCTGGAGTGGCGCAAGACCGAGCAACGCACCTTCGGCGGCAGCGTGCTGCACACGCTGCGCCGCGCCGACGACGGCTGGCGCATCCAGACCAAGCGCGTCGACCTCGTCAACTGCGACGCGCCGCACGAAGCCTTGCAGGTGTTCATGTGAAGGCCGCGCTGCTGGCCATGCACTACCAGAACGACGTGCTGCACGTCGACGGCAAGGTGCGAGTGGGCTTGGCCGCCGACGACCCCGTGCGCCCGCGCCTCATCGCCTCGGCCGCGCGGCTCATTGCCGGTGCGCGCGCGAACGGCGTGCCGGTGATCTTCGTGCGCATCGCCTTCGCACCCGACTACGCCGACTGCCTGCGCAACTGCACGCTGTTCCGGCGCGTGGCCGAGAGCGGCGCGGTGCAGGAAGGCAGCTGGGGTGCCGGGTTCTACGACGAGCTCGCGCCCCTGCCGGGTGAAGCCGTCGTCACCCACCAGCGCAACAACCCCTTCTGGGCCAGCGGGCTCGAGGAGGCGGTGCGTGCCACCGGTGCAGGCCGCTTGTACGTGGCCGGCATCGCCACCAACCACGTGGTCGAGCACGGCACGCGCCATGCGAGCGACCTGGGCTACGACGTGGCGGTGGTCGCCGACGCCTGTAGCACCGCGCAGGCGCACCTGCAGGCCGCCAGCCTCGAAACCCTGGCGATGCTCGCGGACGTGGTCCGCGTGGACGATGCCGTGGCACAGATGGAGAGGGGAGGCCGGCCATGACCACGCTGCAAGGCAAGGTCGCGATCGTGACCGGCGCCGCCGCGCTGCTGGGCAGCGCGATCGTGCGGGCCTTCGTGCAGGCCGGCGCGCGCGTGGTGGCTGTCGACATCGATACGGCGCGCGGCGAGGCGCTGGCGGCCGATCTGGGCGCAGGCTGCCGCTTCGTCGCCTGCGACATCGCGTCGGACGACGCGCTCGATGCGCTCGTGGCCGGCACGCTGCGCACCGAAGGCCGCATCGACTGCCTCGTGAACAACGCGGTGGTCTACGGCGACGCGGGGTTGAATGCCGCGCGCGCCGACTGGCTGGGCACGCTGAACGTCAACCTGGTCTCGGGCGCGATGCTGGTGCAGAAGACCGCCGACGCGCTGGCCGCGCACGGCGGCGCGATCGTGAACATGGGCAGCGTCGGCGGCAAGTTCGGCGCTGCGGGCCGGGCGCTGTACCCGGCGGCCAAGGCGGCCATCCTCCAGCTCACGCGCAACCAGGCCGCCACGCTGGCGCCCCGGGGCGTGCGGGTGAATTCGGTGTCGCCGGGCTGGACCTGGTCGGACGCGCTCTCGCGCATGGCGAGCGGCGACCGCGCACGCGCCGACCGCGTCGGCGCGCCGATGCACCCGCTGGGCCGCGTCGGCGACGGCGACGATGTGGCGCAGGTGGTGCTGTTCCTCTGCTCGGACGCGGCGCGCTTTGTCACCGGCGCGGACATTCCGGTCGACGGCGGCTTCTCGATGCTGGGACCGGATCAGGGGCGGTCTGCGCGCGATTGGTTCGAAATGCATTAACCCCACCGGATCCCAAAGGCGTTTCTCCTTGCGATGTCGGTAGCCTTGCAAGTCGCCCATCTCTCCGCGGCCGAGATAAGGAGTGGGCTGCGGCAGAGCCGATCAATGACGGGCGGAGCGGCGTCATGCGCAGCGTGGGTGCGCGAGATGCAGCGGTGATCGGCACATGATCCGCGTCGACGCGACGTGGCAGCAGGGCTCCCGGGCATGCGAGCCGGTACCGACGCGGCGCAAGGGCCCATCGTGAAATCACTCGGTTAAAGTCAACGCGTGAATGAGGCGTTCAGTATCAGCGACAGTGCCCAAACTGAACCTCACCCAGTTCGGGAGGCCATAGGAATTCACTGGCCGCACGATAAGCGAGTGCCGCTCGAGCCGACGTGCGAGCGCTGCACCGTCGCCGACCTCTGCGAGAACAAAGTTCGTCGTCGACGGGAGATAGTTGATGCGCAAGCGGTCGAGTGCTGCATGCAGCATCTTTTGGCATTCGCGGTTCAGTTGGACCGTGCGCGCGATGAATTCGCCATCGTCGAGCGCCGCCTCGGCGGCGATCTGCGCACTTTCCGAGACCGAGAAGGGCGCGCGAGCGCGTCGCAGCATCTCGGCCAGCGGCGCCTGGGCAATGCCGTAGCCAACGCGTAGGCCAGCGAGCCCGTATGCCTTCGAAAATGTGCGGCTGACGAGAAGGTTGGGGTGCTTTCGAACCAGCGCAATGGAATCGCCGCGTATGGCCTCCGGCATGTATTCGAAGTAGGCCTCGTCGAGGATCACCACCACGCTCTGGGGAACGGACGCGACAAAGGCAGCGAGGTCATCGGGATCGACGGCAGTCCCAGTGGGGTTTCCAGGGTTTGCGATGTAAATCAGCGAGACCCCGTTGGAGAGTTGCGCACGCATTGCTCCCAGGTCGACCGCGAACGCGGGCGACGGCACCACGATGGGGGTCGCGCCCACGCGTTGGCAGGCGCCCACATAGGCTTGAAAGGAGTACTGCGAATAGAGTGTCTTCCTCCCGGTGGTCAGCATGGTCGAGACCGCGTTGCCGATGACGGCCTCCGATCCCGCGCCACAGACCACCCAATCGCATGGAACGTCGTGTCGGCGACTGATAGCACCGACGAGGTTCGTGCAATCGTTGTCCGGATAGCGAGAGAGATCGATGCGGGCGGCCGCAAGCGCGGCCAATGCCCGCGGGCTAGCCCCCTGGGGGTTCTCGTTGGAAGCGAGCTTGACGATGCTGCTGGGCTCGACGCCGAGGCGGCGAGCGAGATCCTCGATCGGGAGACCGGGAACATAGGGCTTCAGATGGAGGATGTGGTCGGGGTAAGAAAGGGATTCGGACATCTTGGAATGCTTCTTGCGTTCGGTCGACGTGCCGTGGGCATGGCGCGCCGAACAGTGGGTTGGATCCGCCATCATGGGTGTTTGCCCCAATTTCACAAACATGCTGCCGCGTGTCACGATCACCTTTGGTGATCGGTCTTGTGGGGTCCACCGGCCTGCAACGAGAAGAGTGAGCTATGACACTGCAACAACTGCGCGACCTGATGGCGGTCGTTCAGCACGGAGGTTTCCGGGCAGCGGCGCGCGCCCTTAATGTGGCGCAGGCTGGACTCACCAAAAGTGTGGCGCGGCTTGAGGAGGAGCATTCGATCGTCCTGATTGATCGAACGGCCAAGGGAATTGCCCTGAGTGCGCAGGGCGAAATTTTTCTCTCGCACGCGCAGGCCGTGCTCCTTGAGTCCGAGAGGGCTGAAGACTGGCTTCGCCGCCTGAAATCGCAAGTGACCTCCGTATCCCTCGGTGTTTCCATCGAGCCATCCTTGCAACTGACACCCGCGGTACTGGCCGATTTTCGCAAGAGGTTTCCTGACGTCGCCATCCACATGTCGCAGAGCTCGAGCTCCGAACTGTTGGCGGCGATCCGGGACAACAGGATCGAGCTTGCCGTCACCAGGATTCCCGAATCGTTGGAGGCGCACGATCTGCGGATCGACTTGTTGTACAAGTCGAACGCGACCATCTTCGCGCGGCGTGGTCATCCGCGAAGAAACGTGACCTCGATCCGGGATCTCGCCGATTTGGAGTGGGTGGTCGTTGGCAGCCCCCGGCGAGCCGGCATCGACGACGAAAGCATCAAGGAACTCTTCCTGGAGCAACAACTCGGAAGACCGCGACTTGCAGCCGTTTGTGACTCGCTGTTCGGAGCCGTTTCGATGCTGCTGGAGTCCGACTGTGTCGCTCGCTTGCCGATCACGCTCCTTGAGCATCCGTTGACGAAGAGCTTGCTCACTGAGATCCGCGTCGACGAGCAGAAGAACCGGTACTACAGCATCGCGGTGATTTCCAAGGCAAGTCGCAGACTGAGCGAGGAAGCGCGTGTGCTGGTGTCGATGCTGAAATCTTTCTCACGCATGCGCGCCGCGTTGCCGTCGCACCCGCCAGGCATCGATAGCGGCAGGGTTTAGAGAACCTCCGCGCGGAGGTCGTTCGCCAAAGCGATTCCGGCGTCGCCGCCCATGATCGCCAAAGGTGATCATGATGTTGGCGAATGCATGGACGCCGCTCGGTGTTTCCAGGACTATTCGTGCCGCTAGGTTGACGCCCGAGAGGTCGTTGACCCAGTGATCCTCATCGCCATGCGCGATGACCAGGTGTCACGCCCTGTCCCTACACCCTTGAAGGATGAACATGATCTCGAAGTTTTTCGGTGCCCTGACGCTGGCGGCCCTCGCATTGGGAACGACACAGGCAAGCGGGCAGAACGCCACCAGCACGCTCAAGAAGATCGCAGAAACCGGATCCATCACGCTGAGCGTGCGGGACAACCAGCTGCCTTTCTCCTACATCGACGACAACCAGAAGGTCATGGGCTACTCGCTCGATCTGTGCAACCAGGTCGTTGGCGCCATCAAGATCGCGGTGGGTTTGAAGGCCATCGACGTCAAGACGCAGCTCGTGACTGCGCAGACACGGATCCCGCTGCTCGCGAACGGGACGGTAGACCTCGACTGCAGCAGCGTCACCAACAACGCCGCCCGACAACAACAGGTCGCCTTCAGCAACACCACTTTCTTGACGGCGACCACCTTCGCCTACAAGAAGCAAAGCGGCTTGAAGACGATCACCGACCTCAAGGGAAAGACCGTCGTTTCGATCGCCGGCACCAACAACATCGTTCAGCTCAATGAAGCCAATACCAAGCGCGATCTGGGCATTCGAATTGTCGGCGCCAAGACGATGGCCGAAGCATTCCTCATGCTGTCCACGGACCGCGCGGTCGCATTGGTCACCGATGACATCCTGCTGGCGAGCTTCATTGCCGCCTCGGCGGATGCCGACGCGTATGCCATTTCGACAGATGCATTTGCGCCCGTCGAACCCTACGGCCTGGTGATGCGGCGCGATGATCCGGAATTCAAGCGAGTGGTCGACAAAGCGCTGGCCAACTATTTCGCGACGCCTGCAGCCATCGAAACCTACAACAAGTGGTTCATGAAGCCGATTCCGCCGAAGAACATCACGCTGAACTTCCCGATGAGCGCCGGGCTGAAGAAGGCGTTCGCCAAGCCGACCGATTCGATCGACCCCGCGGCGTACTGAAGCTGAACCCACAGGGGCAGGACGATGAACTACAACTGGAATTGGCGCGTCCTGTTCGAGCAGTCGCCCACGGGGGAGGGGAGCTATCTGCATCTTCTCTTGACCGGTATGCAGTGGACCTTGGCAACGACGGGCTTGGTTTGCGTGCTGGCGGTGCTTCTCGGGACCGCGGTGGGCGTTGCCCGGACGCTGCCGTTCGCGGCTGTGCGTATCGCGGGGCGTTGCTACGTGGAAATCTTCCGCAACATCCCACTTATCGTCCAGCTCTTTCTCTGGTATTTCGTTCTGCCAGAGCTTCTGCCACCGGACCTGGCACGCTGGGTCAAGCAGTTGCCGAGCGCATCGTTCTGGGCTGCCGTGATAGGCATCGGCCTGTACATGTCTGCGCGCGTGGCCGAGCAGGTTCGCAGTGGCATCGAATCTCTTCCGTCTGGCCAGTCGATGGCCGCCAAGGCCGTGGGTTTCACTATTTTCCAGATGTACCGTCACGTGCTTCTGCCGAGGGCTTACCGCGTCATCTGGCCGACGCTCACGACGGACCTGACGAACACCGTCAAGGCCACGTCCGTCGCGCTCACCATCGGACTGTCGGAACTGACGGCTCAGGCCAATGCGATGCAGGAGTTCTCGTTCCAGGTGTTCGAAGCATTCTCTGCAGCACTGGCGATCTACTTCGTCGTGAACATGGCGATGTTGATGGCAATGCGGCGGGTCGAGCGGTATATCGCAATGCCCGGCTACAGCGGCGGAAGGTAGACCGTGTTCTCCACGTTTGACTTCGGCGCGATCTGGCATGCGTTGCCATACCTGCTGCTTGACGGCCTGTCCTTCAGCTTGAAACTCACGCTCGTTGCTGGCGCAGCTGGCTTGGTGTTGGGTACCTTGATCGCACTGATGCGCGTCAGCTCGAATTCGGTGATCAATGCCATTGGCACGGCCTACGCAAACCTATTCCGGGCAGTACCGTTGGTGCTGGGGATCTTCAGCTTCTACGTTCTGATGCCCTATATCGGAGCATGGGTCTTCGGCGCGCCGAGACCTGTCCAGGTTGGTGCGACCCTCTCGGCCTATGTAACTTTCACCATGTTTGAGGCGGCGTACTTCTCTGAGATCGTCCGCGCGGGCCTCCAGTCGGTGGCGCCCGGGCAGGCAGCCGCGGCTCGAGCGCTGGGCATGGGTCGCAGTGGTGTGATGTGCTATGTCGTGCTGCCGCAGGCGCTGCGCAAGATGCTGCCGGTCCTGCTGACACAGCTGATTGTTCTGTTTCAGGACACCTCGTTGGTCTATGTGCTGTCGCTTTCGGACATGTTCGGTTTGGCATCCAAATTTGCGCAGCGCGACAACCGTCTGGTAGAGATGTATGTCCTGGTGGCCGTGGTTTACTTTGTCATTTCCTTTGTCGCATCCAGCGGCGTAAGGGCTTTACAGCGAAAGTTGAATCACTGATTGGAATCTGCACGCCCGGAAGCCTTAATTGCTTTGCTGGGTCACGCCCTCTATCGAGGGGATGGAATGTGTGAACTTCAAGTTGGAGTGGAAAAAGTGCAGTGATTGAAATCAAGGAAGTATCGAAGTGGTATGGCCCGGTGCAGGTGCTCAACGATTGTTCGGTGAGCATCTCCAAGGGCGACGTGGTGGTGGTGTGCGGGCCGTCGGGCTCGGGCAAGTCCACGCTCATCAAGACCGTGAACGCGCTCGAACCCTTCCAGAAGGGCGAGATCACCGTCAACGGCATTCCGCTGCACGACCCCAAGACCAACCTGCCCAAGTTGCGCTCCAAGGTCGGCATGGTGTTCCAGCACTTCGAGCTGTTCCCGCACCTGTCGGTCACCGAGAACCTCACGATCGCCCAGATCAAGGTGCTGGGCCGCAGCCCCGAGGAAGCCAAGACCCGCGGCCTCAAGATGCTCGACCGCGTGGGCCTGATGGCGCACAAGGACAAGTTCCCGGGCCAGCTCTCGGGCGGCCAGCAGCAGCGCGTGGCCATTGCCCGTGCGCTCAGCATGGACCCGATCGTGATGCTGTTCGACGAGCCCACCTCGGCGCTCGACCCCGAAATGGTCGGCGAAGTGCTCGACGTGATGGTGAGCCTGGCCAAGGACGGCATGACCATGATGGTGGTCACGCACGAAATGGCCTTTGCGCGCAAGGTCGCGAGCCGCGTGATCTTCATCGACGTGGGCGGCAAGATCCTCGAAGACTGCCCGAAGGACGAGTTCTTCAGCCACCCCGAAAACCGCCAGCCGCGCACCAAGGACTTCTTGAACAAGATCCTCCAGCACTGAGAAGTTGCGAAGCAAAAGTTTGGATCCATGGTGAAGGCTTAGCATGGAAGGCTGCAGCGTGGCGTTGGCACGCGGAGCAGCCGAGGCGCGTGCCGGCAGTTGGTTCCGCCGCGGTGGCGGCGCAAGCAGGTACGGCCCTGATATGTGCGCTGGCAAGTGGGCTATCGGCTTTCAGTCCATCCCTTGCACTGGGGCCACCTCCATCACCTGCTTCAGGGGCACGCTCGATGCGCCGCTGAGCACGAAGGGTATGCTCACCGCATGCGCGGCCTGGGCCAGTCTGAGATCCGCGCGGTATGCAAACAGCGCACCCCCATGGGCGCGATGCCGAAATGCGACGCATAGTTCGTCCCGACGATTGAACGCGTCTGCGAGATGGAGGAAACGTCGACCACCGTCTGCGGCACAAGGGCCCGGCGCTCGAAAGAGCGGGTGTTGGAGAGCACCGAAGCGCCGCGCTCCGAGCCGTTGGCCGCGAAGCCGTAGAGCGCGCGCGGCAAGCACTGGCGCGCTGCCGCGTCGCAATCGTCAAGCGTGTGGAGCACTGCCGCGTCAGTACATCTTGCTCGCAGGCGCCACGTCGACACCTGTCTTGAATCGCGCCGCGAGCGATGCCGTTGCGCGTGCCAGCAGGCTCGTGTCGATACCTACTGCCACGTAGGCCGCCCCGAGTGCGAGGTACTTGCGTGCGAGCGCTTCGTCGGGCGTCAGGATACCGGCGGCTTTGCCCGCTTTGCGAATGCGTGCAATGGAAGACGCAATTGTTTCCTGCACCTCGGGGTGCGCGGGATTGCCAACATGGCCCAACGAAGCGGACAGGTCTGCCGGTCCGATGAACACGCCGTCCACGCCGTCGGTGGCGGCGATCGCGTCGAGATTGTCGAGCGCTTCGCGCGTTTCCACCTGCACGAGCAGGCAGACCTGGTCATTGGCCTCGTGGTAGTACCGCGGATAGCGGCCCCAGCGCGAGGCGCGCGCACCGCCCATGCCTCGCACCCCGCCGGGCGGATAACGCATCGAGCGCACGATCTCGGCGGCTTGCTCGGGAGTGTCTACCATTGGAATGAGCAGCGTCTGGATGCCCAGATCGAGGTACTGCTTGATCAGCGCCTGACCGACGTGGCCGTGACCCATGGGCACACGCGCGACCGCATGCGTCTCGGGATAAGCGGCGATCGCCTGCGCCTGCTGCAGGATGGTGCGCAGGTCGTTCGGCGAGTGTTCGCCGTCGATCAGCAGCCAGTCGAAGCCGGCGCCCGCGCAGATCTCTGCCGTGTAGTGGTCAGCAAGCCCGAGCCACAGGCCGATCTGCGGACGATGCTCGACGATGGCACGCTTGAAGGAATTGATAGGGGTCTGCATCGTTCAGACCGCAATGACCGCAGCAGAGCTTTCCACAGTAGCGTGTCCGCTTTTTCCGAGCGCGCCACGAACGCGGTCGATCAGCGCCAGGCAGTCGGCCGGGCAGGCATCGCCGCGCCACGCCACGTGCTGGTCGGGCCGGGAGAGCACCAGCGCGTGGTCGTACACCTCGGTGCCTTCGCGCGCGTCGAGATCCACCACCTTCATAGGGACGCCGTGCCTTTCGGCCGCGGCGAGCAGGGGAGCGACGTCCACGGAAGGATCCTTGCGGATGATCGCGTAGCCGCTGCCCAGCACGTCGTACAGCGACCTGCCATCTTTCAGCCAGACGTGCGGCGTCCGGCAGCCGGGCACCGTGGAGGGCGTGAACGCGGACATCGTGTAGGCGGGAGGCGATTCCTGGTCGTATGCGATCAGCGGCGACTTGTCGTAGAAGTAGCCGAAGTTCAGCCCACCGCAGCAATACTGCTGCACGTTCAATTCGTACAGCGCACGGCCCGCGGCCTCGCGCACGGCCTCGCCTTCGGGACCCTCCTTCTCGATGTCCTGCGGCACGCCTTCCCGCTGGGCCTGCAGCGCCAGTGCATGGTTCATTGCGAACTGCGAAACCTGCTCGGTGATAGGCAGCCGTTCGGCCTCGTAGGCATCGAGAATGCCTTCGCCCGCCCAGCCCTGCAGGTAGGCGGCGAGCGTCCAGGAGAGGTTCATAGCATCGGCGAGACCGGCATTCATGCCGTAGCCCGCCATCGGGATCCACAGGTGCGAGGCATCGCCGCAGATAAAGACGCGCCGGTTGCGGAACTTGTCGGCGACGAGCCGGCGCCCGATCCAGTCTTCCTTGGTGATGATCTCGTACTCGAAATTGGGCCCGACGCCCAGGATCGTGCGGAGCGCCCAGTCGCGGTCGACGGAGTCGAAGGTCTCGTCGGCGTGGAGGTAGTTGTGCACCAGCCACGTCTCCTTGCCGTCGATGGCATAGAGGTTGCCGCTGCGGCGGGTGTTCAGTGCGAAGGTTGCCCAGGCGGGCTCGTACTTCAGCAGCCCGAGGAGGGCGGGTGCGCGGAAGTAGGTCGACTGGACGCGGCCCACCACGTCGGTGCCGCTGAGCTTTGCGCCGATCTGCTTGCGGACCATGGACTTGCCGCCGTCGCAGCCGATCATGAAGTCGCAGCGGATGCCCAAGGTCTCGCCGGTGTCGAGGTTCGTCCCAGTCGCGTCCACGCCCTCCGCGTCCTGCGCGAAGCCGTCGATCTGCGTGCGGTTCAGGATGCGCACACCGTCCGTGGACTCCGCGTGCGCGAAGATGACCGGCTCCAGAAAGATCTGGTTGATGCGGTGCGGCGGCTCGGGCGTGGGCCACCAGGTGTCGGGGCCGCCGGTGGCGGTGTAGCGGTCCCTGCGTGCGGGTATCGGAATGCGCGAAAGCTCGGTGCCGGTAACCGAGGTCCGGTAGGCCACATCGTTGGGATAGTCGGCGGGCAGGCCGGCTTCGCGCAGCGCCTTGGCCACGCCCAGGCGGCGGAAGATCTCCATCGAGCGCGCGGAGACGTGGTTGCACTTCACGCTCGGCGGCTCGCCGCGGTGGCGGATCTCGGCGACCACGACGTCGATGCCGCGCTGGGCCAGGTCCATGGCGATCGTCAGGCCGACGGGGCCGCCGCCGACGATCAGGACGCGGGTCTTGAGTTCAGTTTTCATGTTTCAGTCCGGGATGAGGGGGATTCAGGCGATGCCGCCCATGCACAGGTACTTGGTGTCGACGTATTCGTCGATGCCGTACTTGGAGCCTTCGCGGCCCATGCCGGACTGCTTCACGCCGCCGAACGGCGCGACGGCGGTGCTGATGACGCCGGTGTTGATGCCGACCATGCCTGCTTCGATGGCATCGGCTACGCGCCATACGCGCGCGATGTCTCGCGAGAAGAAGTAGGCGGCCAGGCCGAACTCGCTTGCGTTCGCGAGCGCAATGGCCTCGGCTTCCGTCTTGAAGCGCACGAGCGGCGCCACCGGGCCAAAGATTTCTTCGTTCGAGATCTTCATGTCGGCGGTGACGTTGGCGATCACCGTCGGCTCGTAGAAGGTGCCACCGAGCGCATGGCGCTTGCCACCCGTGACGACCTGCGCGCCGCGCGCGACAGCGTCGCCCACGAGTTCCTCGACCTTGGCGAGCGCGTTGCTGTCAATGAGCGGTCCTTGCAGCGTGCCCGGCTCCGTACCATTCCCGACGCGCAGTTCCGACACGGCCGCGGCGAGCTTCTTCGTGAAGGCAGCGTAGATTCCGTCCTGCACCAGCAGCCTGTTGGCGCACACGCAGGTCTGGCCGCTGTTGCGGTACTTCGAGGCGATGGCGCCCGCGACGGCCTCGTCCAAATTCGCATCGTCGAAAACGATGAAGGGTGCGTTGCCGCCGAGCTCGAGAGACATGCGCTTGAGCGTTGGCGCGCATTGTGCAGCGAGAACGCGGCCGATCTCCGTCGAGCCGGTGAAGCTCAGCTTCCTGACGATGGGGCTCGTGGTCAGTGCCGCGCCGATCTCGCGCGCGCTCCCCGTGACCACGTTGAATGCGCCGGCCGGCACGCCGGCGCGGGCGGCGAGTTCCGCCATGGCGAGCGCGGACAGCGGCGTCTGGCTGGCTGGTTTTACGATGATGGTGCAGCCGGCGGCGAGTGCGGGTGCGACCTTGCGTGTGATCATCGCCGCAGGAAAGTTCCAAGGTGTGATGGCAGCACACACGCCCACCGGCTCCTTCTTGACCACTATGCGCTTGTCAGGCCAGGGCGACGGGATCATGTCGCCGTAGACGCGCTTGCCTTCTTCGGCAAACCATTCCACATACGCGGCCGCATACGCGATCTCGCCTTTGGCCTCCGCCAGCGGTTTGCCCTGTTCGCTGGTCATGATCAGCGCCAGGTCGTCCTGGTTCTCCATCATCAAGTCGAACCATTTGCGCAGGATGCGCGCGCGGTGCTCCGCGGTGGTGGCGCGCCACAGCAGGAACGCTCGCTCCGCAGCCGCAATCGCACGGAGGGTTTCTTCATGGCCGGCATTCGGCACAGTGCCAACCACTTGATCTGTGGCCGGATTGCGCACCTCGATCCGGGTGTCTGCGTCGTTGCCGACCCATGCGCCGTCGATAAAAAGAGCGCTCCGCAGCAGATCGGGATCTTTCAGCTTCAGCATGGTGTCAGGTACTCCAGTGAATGCCCGCACGGCGGACCATGGCATCGAAGATCAATTGATGGGTGGAAGCTTGCCCCGCAACCCGCGTTTCCGGAACCTTGCGCAGGATGTCGGCGGCAATGGAGCGGTTCGGCCCTGCGGCGCCGTCCGCGGCGAGTTGGATCTCGCAGGCGCGCTGCAGTACCCACAGGCGGTTGAACGCGGTCGGCAGGGTCGGGCCGAGCGCGAGCAGGCCGTGGTTGCGCAGGATCAGGTGGTTGCGCGCTCCGAGCGAGTGCACGAGGCGCGGCTGCTCGTCGAGGTTGGTTGTCACCCCTTCGTAGTCGTGGTAAGCAACGTCTCCATACAGCATGGCGCTGTAGAAGTTGTCGTTCCTCAGACCTTCTTCCTTGGACGCGATCGCGCAACCGGCAGTGGTGTGCACATGGATCACGCAATGCGCATCCTGGCGGGCCGCGTGCAGCGCCGAATGGATCACGAACCCGGCCTTGTTCACCGGGTGCTCGCTGCCGTCCAGCGCAGTGCCATCAAGACCGATCTTCACCAGGTTGTCCGGTGTCACTTCCGAGTAGTGCAGGCCGAATGGGTTGATCAGGTACTGGGGCTGGCTGTCGCCCGTGTCCGGCACCCGCACCGTGATGTGGTTGAAGATCAGCTCGGTCCAGCCGAGCCAGTCGAAGAGCCGGTAGCAGGAGGCAAGTTGGACACGGGCCTGCCGTTCCTGCGGGTGCATCTGCGCCATCATTCTTCCTCCGCTGCCCCGACGATCTCCTCGCAATGAATGAGATCTTCTTCACTGTCGCCGGCGCGGCGCGCCTGTACCCAGATCCCGTCGCCGATGTTCTCCACCACTTCGGCGATGGTGCCGTCCTTGAGCCGCAGCTTCTGACCTGGCTCCACGGTCATGAGATTGATCATTTTGATATTTCTTTCAGAAGAAGACGGTCAGGTTCTTGGCAAGCAGCACGTTTTGATGGATCTGGATTTCGCGCTTCGCGAGCTTCCAGCCTGAAGCGGTCCTGCGGATCACGTCGCGGCGATCGCCCACGAAGAAGTACTGCTCGTGTTCGCAGCGGTTCTGGTAGATCAGGAACCGGCTCGACACCGAGACCTCTTCTTCGCCCGCTGCGTTCGTCGCGATCCCGCTCAACTGCACGTTGGAGACCAGGCGACAGACGCGCGACAACGGCTCCTCGGCCCAGTGCACGCCCGTGAGGATTTGCTCGGCGCGCTTCGTGAGGGTCCACTTGCCCTCGTTGAACCAGCTCATGTGTTTTTCGCGCGTGGTGTTCTCCCGAGCCGCGTGCTCGCCAAACTTGACGTTGAACGTCAGTGGCATGAAGTACTCGAGGTCTTCCGCGAGCGTCTCCAGCCATTCCTTGAAGCGGCGCTCGTCGAGCAGGTTGGCCTCGTCGAAGAGGAATTCCTCTATTTCCCGCTTGATCTCGTAGTAGCGCGCGTCCCGGGGCAGCCTCGCAGGGGCCGGCACAGCGACTTCAGCAATCTCGGACATGTTTGTTCTCTCCAGTGATATTCAGTGTGAGGATTTGGATGGAACCGGGCCGCCCTGGCTGGCGAAGCAACCGACATCCAGCACCGTGCCCGACACGGTCTCGGCCTCATCGGAAAGGAGGAAGGCCACGGCGTATGCAAGGTCTCGGCCCGTCGCAGGGCGGCCGGCGGCAGTTCCGGGCACCGGCCGGCTGGTGAAGGTCGTCACGTCTCCGCCGACTCGCCCGACGCTCATCCCCGACACGATGCCTCCGCCGCCAGGAATGGCGACATTGACACGGATGTGGTCGTGAAAGTGGTCGTAGGCCATGGCAGTACTGAGAGCCAGGATGGCCCCTTTGCTTGCTGCGTAGGCTGCCATGTTCGGCTTGCCATAGCCGGCACCGGAGCCGATATTGACGATGGAGCCTCCGCCCTGGCGCTTCATGTGCGGGATGACCGCGCGGCTCGCAAGATAGGTCCCCTTCAGGTTCACGTCGATGATGCGCGTGAACAGTTCCTCGGGCGTGTCGACCACAGTGCCCAGGGGGCCGATCGCCGCGTTGTTCACCAACCCATGGATGGCTCCGTAGCGCTGCAGCGTGTGCTGCACGACCCGCTCGACGTCCGCCGCCAGGGAGACGTCCGCTTCGAGGATGTCCGCCTTGCATCCGGCCTTGTCGAGTTCTCCAAGGAGGCCGTCGGTGCCTTGGGCCGTGCTGGATACCTGCGGCTGCGACAAGCCGAAGGCGACGACCTGATGGCCGCGGCGGGCCAGTTCCACGGTGATGGATTGGCCGAGGCCGAAGGTGCCCCCCGTGACGATGATGACGCTCATCTGCGGCTCACTCGGCAAAGCTGGCAGGCTGGTTGTCGTGGCGGCCCAGCAGGGTGTTCCAGTCGGCGCCGTTCATGTAGTCGCGCCAGCGGCGGTAGAACTGGCGCGGGTTTTCTTCGCTCACTTGCGTGCTGACGTTGCCCGGCACCAGTTTGTCGACCTCCACCTTGCCCAGGGACTGCTGGTAGTTGTAGGGATAGCGCTTGGCGATCACGCCGCGGCTGCCAGCGGTCGCATAGTTCCAGTTTTCCATGTCGTCCTGCTCGGTCATGCCCGCAGGTCCGGAATAGCGCATGTAGTACTTGCGCAGGAAGTCCTTTACTTCCTGCGGTGCGTCGGCGTCCACCAGGAAGAAGCGCCAGGCTTCCGTCGCCTCCGGGCCGTGCGGGTGCCACACGCACAGGTTGCGAGGCTGGGTCCCGTGAAAGGACACGTTGGGAAAGATCGTGCCGACAAACGGCACCAGGCGGTTTCGCTCCGTGCCGAGCCGGCGCTTGCGTTCCTCGAAGCAGTGCCGGAAGTACTCTGCGATGACCGGGTTGTCGCGGTAGGTATCGACGAACTCAGTGTTCTCGGGCATCAGGGCGCTGTGAACGCCATGACCCGCCGGGAAGTTCGCCCACACGTGTTGCGCTTTCTCGAGCTCATTGTCGCGACGTCCTTTCACTCCGGCTTCGGCACTCGGGCCGATGCCGATCAGATCCACCGAGCGATGGCTGACGTTGTGGTACGTGTCGCCCAGAAAATTCTCCGCTGCGAATTTCCAGTTGCACGGGATGATCCACTTGTGGACGCCGAAGAGCACTTCCGAGCCGCCCTCGCGGCCGTCGCGTGCGTCAAGTGCGAGGTCCAGGTGGGCCTTGGCCCCGCCGAGGTAGGTCAGGAAGTCCGGTGCATCCTTGTCCCAGCTGGCCCATACAGTGCCTTTGTAGATCTCCATCTTCGGCACTTCGATCAGGGACCATTCCTCCTTGTCGAGGCAGCCCTCGTACAGGCTCTTGAACTGCGGCACCCCGAACAGCTTGCCTTCCGTGGTGTAGCTCCAGCTGTGATACGGGCAGGTAAAGAGCTGGGTGTTGCCATGGTCGTACTGGCAGACCTTCATCCCGCGATGTCGGCACGAGTTGAGGAAGACGTGGATCTTCTTCTTTTTGTCGCGCGCCAGAATCACCGATTCCGCGCCCATGCGGGAGGTGAAGTAGTCGCCGGGGTTGGGGATCTGGCTTTCGTGGCCAACGAACAGCCAGGAGCGGGTGAAGACCTTCTCGAGTTCCTCTTCGAAGACTTCCTTGTCGGAGAAGATCTCGCGGCTGATCAAGCCCTTGCGCAGGTTGATCATGGCGTTGTAGCGCGATTCGGTGGTGATGGGGATCATCGTCTCTCTCTCTTGAAGGTTCAGGTGAAACGTTCGCAAAGGACTTCCTTGCGCGGCAGTCCGACGGATTCGGCGGCCGACCTACCGGCTTCGACCATGGGCGGGGGGCCGCACAGATACACGCGCGTGTCCGCATCCAGTTCCAGTTGCGCAATCAGGTCGGTGGGGTACCCACGGTGGGCAGCGGGGCCGTCGCCTTGTTCGACGGCAAGATGGATCGCCACGCCCGGCATGCTGACGCGGAGTTGCTCCAGTTCGTCCATGGCGATCAGATGGCCGTGCGTTCGCGCACCGATGACCACGGTGGTGCGTGGCTGCGGCGTGGTGGACTCGACGGCGGCGGTCCGCAGCATGGACAGGAACGGGGCCAAGCCGGTGCCCCCTGCAACGAACAAGCGGGGCCGGCTTTCGTGCCGCAGGAAGAACGTGCCGTGAGGCGCACTGATGTCCACCGCATCACCAATCTTGGCGTTGGCGAGCCACGATGAGAACGCACCCTCGGGCACGATCCGCACGAAGAACTCGAGCCGGTCTGTTCCCGGAGCGTTCGCCATCGAGTACGAGCGCGCAACCTCGGTTCCCCGCGGATGAATCCGGACATATTGGCCGGGCTCGAACGCGATCTTCTCTCCGACCGTCAGTTCGAGGCGAACGATTTCGCTGGCGACCTGATCGACGGCCGTGACTTCCGCCGGCATCGGGGCTGGTTCTTCCGTCAACGCCTCCGTCGAGTCGTAGGGGAACTCGATGGCGCACGGCGCGGTGATGTTGCACACGCAGGGCAACACCACCCCTTCGTCACGGTCTTCGTCCGGCAGCACGCTGGGGTCGTACTCCTGCATGTCCACATTTCCGGAGACCAATTGGGCGGTGCAGGTGCCGCACTGCCCATTGGAACAATCGGTCAGCAGGTTGAGTCCGGAGGCTGTCGCGGACTCAACCAGGTTGTGGCCGCATGGCACCTGGAGACGGCGTGAAACGCCGTCCGAAAAAAGCAGCGTCACTGGGATGATCGTGGTCAAGGGGGACCTCGCGGGGGGTGTTGATTGGCGTTCGAAGTTTTTGTCCGAACAGTGGACTAAGAATCCATTGTATGGACTATTTTTGAATGATGTCAACCTGTCCGTGTGGTGGACAATCGAGGCTTCGGGTTCAATGCACGGGAATGTCTGAATGAGTGAAACGGAAAAAGGCGACAACGTTCGCGCGGTGGGTCGGGCGCTGGAGATCCTGCTGGCCTTCACGCCGCAGGACTACGAACTGTCGGCAGCGGAACTGCTGAAGCGAGTCGACTTGTCGCGTCCCACCCTGTATCGGCTGCTCTACACGCTCCAGGAGCATGGCTTCCTGGCCTCGGTCGGCGAACCTCAGCGGTTTCGCTTGGGGCCAGCGGTGGCGAAGCTGGCGCATGTCTGGACGGCAGGCATCGATCTGGCGAGCATCGCGGAGCCGGTGCTGCGAAGGATCTGGCAGGAAACCAGTGAATCGGTTTCGCTGTACGTCCCGCGTGGGGAACTGCGCACTTGCATCGCCGAGCTTCCCAGTCCCCATCCATTGAGCTTCAGGCGTGGCGTGGGATACACCGAGAAGATCGTTCGAGGAGCGACCGGGCGCGCCATCCTCGCGTTTCTGGATCTGAGCTCGCAGGAAATCCGCAAGTATGTCCAGGGCAGTGGCGTGCAGATAAAGGAATTGGATGCGGAGCTCGCACAGACGCGCAAGCGCGGCTATGCGACCAGCCGCAGCGAACTCATCGAGGGCGCCGTTGCGGTGGCGGCGCCATTCTTCGACCGCAGCGGACGCGTTGCCGGATCGATGGGTGTCTACGGACCGGAGGTCAGGCTGAACGCGACGCGCCAGCAGCAGATCGCTCGCCTGCTGATCGATGAGTCGGCCAAGCTCTCCGAAGCCCTGGGCTTCGCTGGCGTCGCGACCTGAACTCGATCTCTGACTCTCCTGAATTGCATTTTTCGCGGGCGCGGGTGATAGCGTGACCGCAGCTCGACGCGTGCGGCGTCGGGCGACCTCTTTCTGCTTCAAAAGCCCGCGCGGTCGCATGGCCGCGCGGGCTTTTTCTTTGATCTGTTGGTCTGCGCCTCCCCTGGAATTTCTTGACGACCGCGAGCCAATGGCAGCGTGGCCGAGATCCGGGTTGACCACTCTCGAGGCAAGTCCGTATAATGGACCTATTGTCCGACACGTGGACATGCACAAGACAGACACAAGAAGGCGGGCACACCCGTTCATCCGTTCCATCACAACCTATCGGAGACATTTGCATGACCCAGCCCGTTCGATTTCCGTCCAGGCGCCGCTTGTTGGCGCTCATGGCTTTGGCCTTCCTTGCCGCTCCCGGCGCGAACTCTCTCGCCCAGGCGGCATACCCGGATCGTCCCGTGAAGATCGTGGTCGGCTTCGCGCCCGGCGGCACCAACGACATCCTCGCGCGTCTGGTCGCCGCCAGGCTGCAGGACAAGCTGAAGCAGGGCGTCGTGGTGGAGAACAAGCCGGGAGCCAACTCCGCGATCGGCAATGACTTCGTGGCCAAGTCCAAGCCCGACGGATACACGTTGCTCGTCTCTTCGAGTGGTGGCCTGACGACCAATCCGATTTTGATGAAGGGCCTACCGTACGACCCGGTCAAGGACTTCGAGCCCGTGGCGCTGCTGGGATCCTTCCCGCTCGTCGTCACGGTCCCTGTCTCGCTGCCGGTGAAGAACTTTGCGGAACTGGTGCAGTTTTCCAAGACCTCGAAGGACGGCAAACTCGACCATGGGACGCCGACGACCTCGTTCGTGCTGGTGGCAGAAACCCTTACCGCAGCCGCGGGCCTGAAGTTCAATCACATCCTCTACAAGGGCTCCGGCCCCGTGGTGGCCGGCCTGCTCGGCGGCGAGATCCAGGTCGGCGTGCTGGACAGTCCCGCGGTCATCACGCAGGTCAAGGCAGGCAAGCTGAAGGCCCTTGCCGTCACCACCGCCAAGCGCTCCGCGGCGCTGCCGGATGTGCCCACCATCGCGGAGGCAGGCTATCCCGACTACGACACCCCGATCTGGACGGCCCTGATGGCACCGAAGGGCACGCCCGAATCCGTGCTCGCCAAGTTGCGCTCGGCGACCTCTGAAATCCTCAAGGAGAAGGACACGGTCGAGAAGATGCATGCGCTCGGTCTTGATCCGGGGAATGCGGAATCGGCCGCGCTGGGACGCCGCATCGCGGCCGACATCGAGCGATGGACCCGGGTCGCCAAGACCGCAAACATCCAGCCCGAATAACGATCAAGGTGACAACAGATGTTCGCTTCCTCTTCACGCGTACTGGGCGCATTGGCACTCGCAGCCCTGACGACGGTGTGCGCGCATGCGCAAACTTTCCCAGGCAAGCCTGTGACGCTGATCGTTCCATTCGCTCCGGGCGCATCGGCCGACGGCATTGCGCGAATCGTCGCGCGAGAGTTGTCGCAAGCGCTGGGCCAGCCTGTGGTCGTCGACAACAAGCCGGGTGCCGGTGGCGCACTGGGTCTCATCGCCCTCGCGAAAGCGCCAGCGGACGGCTACACGCTCGGCATGGGGGCGACTGGCGCCATTGCCATCAATCCGCATCTGCCGGATGCACCTCCGCTGAAGCCCGAGAGGGATCTGGTGGCAGTCGCCAAGGTTGCGGACATCCCGCTGGTGGTGGTCGCCGGCGCGAGTGTGGGGCAAAGCAGCTTGAAAGCCTTCCTGAACCAGGCGCGCGCAACGCCGGGGGGGCTGTCCTACGCGACGCCGGGCCAATACACCGCGCAGCATCTCTCAGGCGAATTGCTGGCGTCGATGGCGAAGGTCCCGATGACTGCGGTCGCATACCGGGGCAGCGCTCCGGCGGTGAGTGACCTGCTTGGCGGTCAGGTGCCCGCGGCCGTTGTGGACCTGACCTCGGCCTATCCGCACATCAAGGCAGGCAAGCTCGCAGCACTGGGCGTGACCAGTGCAAGCCGCAGCAAGATCGCGCCAGAGATCCCCACGATTGCCGAAGAAGGCGTGCCGGGATATGCCGCGCCCGCGTGGATGGGGCTCTTCGCCCCAGCAAAGACGCCGCCAGCCGTGACGGCGCGTTTGTCGAACGAGTTGAAGACCATCATGGCAAAGCCCGAAGTGCAGGCGCAACTGATCGGTCTCGCGGCGGAGCCGGTTTTCATGGACGGCAAGGCGTTCGGCGAGTTCATCGCCGGCGAGTCGAAAAAATGGGCGGCCGTGGTGGCCAAGCTTCCTTCACCGCAGAAATGAACATGCAAACTTCCAAATCAATGACGGGCGGCCAAGCCCTGGTAGAAAGCCTCGTGCGTCACGGCGTGCGTGACCTCTTCATGATTCCCGGCATCCAGCTGGACTGGGCCGTGGACGCGCTGCGCCAGCGTAGCAACGAGGTACGCCTGTACATCCCGCGCCACGAGCAGACCACGACATACATGGCCGACGGCTACTACCGTGTTTCTGGCAAGGTAGGGGCGGCCATGGTCGTGCCAGGTCCGGGCGCGCTGAATGCGGGAGCCGGGTTGTCGACCGCCTATGCATCGAACTCCAAGGTACTGTTCATTGCGGGGCAGATCCACTCCACTGGTCTGGGCAGAGGCTGCGGTTTGCTGCACGAGATCAAGGACCAGACCGGGTTCGTGCGAGGCCTCACGAAATGGAACCATCTCGTCACGTCTTCCGCGGACGTCGCACCCGCATTCGATGCGGCGTTCGCCCAGCTGGCGTCAGGGCGCCCGCGCCCCGTCGGCATCGAGGTTCCCCACGACTACCTGAGTTCCGCTGTCCCTGCGGAAGCCATCGCGCCATCGCCGGTGAGCGAACCTGAACCGGCCGCGCCGAGTACCGAACTGCTGGACAAGGCCGCCGCCCTGTTGAACGCTGCCAAACTGCCTGTGATCTATGTGGGAGGCGGGATCTTCGCCAGCGACGCCACCGGGCATCTGCAGCATCTGGCGGAAAAGATCGGCGCGCCCGTCGTCATGAGCGACAACGGGCGCGGCGCGCTCAGCGATCGGCATCCGCTTGCGATGAATGCGCTGGCCGGCCGCGCCGTCTTCCAGCATGCCGACGTGGTCCTGGTGGTTGGCAGCCGCTTCGTCGACGCGCTGACCCCCACAGCGTCGTGGACGGCCAGCGGCATTCGCTACATCCACATCAATATCGATCCTGACGACCTCGGGTTGCCCCGCACACCGGAGGTGGCGATCGCGGCGGACGCAGCACGGGTCCTGCCAGAACTCGCCGATCGCCTCGCCAAGCGTCAGGCGCTGTCGGTAGCAGATTGCAAGCGCGTCAAGGATTGGGCACAGGCGCAGATCGACGCCGTGCAGCCGCAGGCCGCCTACGTCGCGGCGTTGCGCGAATCGATGGCCGAGGATGCGATCTTCGTCAATGAACTGACGCAGGTCGGCTACCTGGCCCGCATTGCCTTTCCAGTCTATGGGCCGCGTACCTACATCGGTCCCGGCTACCAGGGAACGCTGGGCTACGGGTTTCCCGTGGCGCTCGGCGCTGCAGTGGCGAGCGGGGGGCGGCGCGTCGTGTCCATCACTGGCGACGGCGGTTTCGGCTGGAACCTGCAGGAACTCGCCACGGCGCAGCGCTACCGCCTGCCGATCACGCTGGTCGTCTTCAACGACGGCCACTACGGCAACGTGCGCGCCATCCAGAAGCGAGAGTTCGGCGCGGAGGTGGCGGTCGAACTCGCAAATCCGGACTTTGAACTCCTGGCCAAGGCCTTCGGCGTGGCCTATGCGCACGCCGACAATCCCGCAGCGCTGCGTGCGGCGCTCAAGGAGGCCAACACCAATGCCGGCCCGGTGCTGATCGAGGTCAAGATCGGCGTGGTCCCCAGCCCGTGGCATCTGCTGCGCCTGCAGCCGATGAAGGGCATGAGCGGCCCGGCCGCCCCGGCCAATCCGCTCGACGAGGTGTTGCGGTGAAGTGCTACACGCATTTCTACGCCGACGGGCAGTTCCTCGAATGCACGGGGGCGGACCGGATGGCGCTCATCAGCCCCTCGCAGGGTGCGCGCATCGGCGATGTGGTCGCGTGTTCCGCGCACGACGTCGAGCGTGCCGTGCGCAGCGCGCGCGCCGGATTTCGCGCCTGGTCGGCGAGCAGCATCGACGAGCGGTGCGGTGCGCTGCAGCACTTGCATCGCGAACTCGAGTCTCGCGCCGAAGCCGCGACGCAGACTTTGGCCGAGGAGATGGGCTGTCCGGCCTGGCTCGGTCGCCTGATGCAGTTGCCGATGCCGCTGAAAGGCCTGGCGTTTGCCATCGAAGGGCTGGCGCAGGTCCAGTGGCGCGAGACCATCGGCAACGGCATCGTCGAACGCGTTCCGGCGGGGGTGGTCGTGGCGATCACGCCGTGGAACTTTCCGCTGCACCAGATCGTGGCGAAGGTGGCTGCGGCGATCGGTGCGGGTTGCAGTGTGATCCTGAAGCCCAGCGAAGTCGCGCCGGGAGCGGCGCAGTTGTTCATGGAAGCGGTCCATGCCTGCGGTCTGCCCGCCGGCGTGGTGAACATGGTGTGGGGCGGAGCGTCCGTCGGCGAGCAATTGACCACCCATCCGCAGGTGGATCGCATCAGTTTCACCGGGTCGACCGATGTCGGCCGAAAGATCATGGCGAACGCGGCACAGGGATTGAAGCCGGTCACCCTCGAACTCGGCGGCAAGTCGGCCGCCGTGTTGCTCGAGGACGCCGACCTCGACGCCGCGATACCCGCTGTCGTACGCCTGAGCATGGCGAACTCCGGACAGGCCTGCGTGAGCCAGTCGCGGCTGATCGCGCCGGCCCGGCTCGTACCGCAGATCGTCGAGCGCTTGCGCAACGCGATCGCCGGCTGGCCGTTGGGCGATCCCCTGGAAGACGCCACGCGGCTGGGCCCGGTCGCGACCGAGGGTCAGCTGCGGCGGGTGCGCCGAATGATCGGCCGAGCGCAAGAGCAAGGAGCGCAACTGCTCGCAGGTGGAGCACAGCCACCGGCCGGGCTCGGGCAGGGCTGGTATGTACAACCCACGCTGTTTGGCGATGTCCGTCCGGAAATGGAGATCGCGCAGGAAGAGGTGTTCGGCCCGGTCCTGGCGCTGATTCCCTACCAGAGTGAAGAGGAGGCCGCGGACTTCGCGAACGCGAGTCGCTACGGTCTCTCGGGCGCGGTGTGGTCGCGCGACGCCATACGCGCCACCGAATTTGCTCGCCGCATGCGTACCGGCCAGGTCGTGATCAATGGGGCGGCCCAGAACCTCGCCACGCCGTTCGGAGGCTGGGGGCTTTCCGGTTTTGGCCGCGAGAACGGCCGCTTCGGCATCGAAGACCTTCTCAACTATCGATCGCTGCATGGTGCGGCCTGACCCACGGATTCCCATGTCACTCACCAACTCATCTCTTGCCGCGGGCGATGCTCCCGGTACCGTGTACGGAGCGCTGCTCAACGATCGCGCCACTGTCGAAAGACTCGCCGAGGCGTTCAACCAGCCGCCCTACAAGGCTGCGCCGAAAGCGACCGTCCTCTATGTCAAGCCACGCAACACGTTCGCAGGGGAGGGCGCTGCGGTCGCAATTCCCTCGCAAGCTGGCGCAGTCCGCATCGATGCGACCGTAGGTGCCGTCATCGGCCGCCGGGCGACGAAGGTGTCAGAGGCGCAGGCGCTCGACTACGTGAGCGGCTATCGCGTGGTCAGCGACATCACGCTGCCGCACGAGAACTACTACCGGCCGTCGATCCAGCTTCGTTGCCGCGACCGGTTCTGCCCCATGAGCGAAGCCGTACCGGCACAAGGGTTCGATCTGGCTGTTGCCACACTGCGGGTGAGGGTCAACGGAGAGCAGGTCCACGAGCGCGATTTCACCGGGCTTGTCCGTCCGCTGTCCCGCTTGATCGCGGACGTCACCGAGTTCATGACCCTGGAAGTCGGCGACGTGCTGCTGGTCGGCCCTCCGGAAGGCGCTCCCCTCGCGCGACCGGGTGATCGCGTCGAACTGGAGGTGCCTGGGCTCGGAAAGCTCTCCCACACATTCGTATCCGAGGGCAATGCAGGAGAAGAACGATGAGACAGGCGCGCGTTGTCTACGAAGGCCGGACACTGACGGCCACACCGTGCGCCAACGGCGTGCGACTTCCCGATGGAACCGAACTGCGCGAGGAGCAGGTGACCTGGCTGCCACCCGCCGAGTTCGGGACGATCTTCGCGCTGGGTCTCAACTACGCGGACCACGTCCGTGAGCTGAAATTCCAGAAGGCGCCGGAGGAACCGCTGGTGTTCCTGAAAGGACCGAATGCGCTCACCGGCCACCGCAGCGTGACGCATCGGCCCGCGGACGCGACGTTCATGCACTACGAATGCGAGCTCGCCGTCGTGATCGGCAAGACCTGCAAGAACGTGCCGCGGGAGCGCGCCCATGACGTGGTCCGCGGCTACACAGTGGCCAACGACTACGCGATCCGCGACTACCTCGAGAACTTCTACCGCCCTAATCTGCGGGTCAAGAACCGCGACGCCTGCACGCCGATCGGCCCGTGGCTGGTCGACAAGGCGGATGTACCCGATCCGATGAACCTGCGGCTGCGGACCTGGGTGAACGACAAGCTCACGCAGGACGGCAACACCCGCGACATGGTTCTCGACATCGCCGGACTGATCGAGTACCTGTCCGGATTCATGACCCTGAATCCTGGCGATGTGATCCTCACCGGCACGCCCGAGGGCGTCGCGGACTGCAAGTCCGGCGACCGTGTCGTCACCGACATCGAAGGCATCGGCACCCTCATCAACTTCATCGAGTGAATCATGCGCATCGAACATTTGATTAACGGCAAGGCGGTCAAGAGCACCGACTACTTCGAAACCGTCAACCCCGCCACGCAGGAGGTGCTGGCCGAAGTCGCCTCCGGCGGCGAGGCCGAAGTGAACGCGGCCGTGGCCGCCGCCAAGGAGGCCTTCCCGAAGTGGGCCGGCCTGCCCGCGCCCGAGCGCGCCAAGCTGATCCGCAAGCTCGGCGACCTGATCGCCAAGCACGTGCCCGAGATCGCGCAGACCGAGACCGACGACTGCGGCCAGGTCATCGCACAGACCGGCAAGCAGCTGATCCCGCGCGCGGCCGACAACTTCTACTACTTCGCCGAGATGTGCACGCGCGTCGACGGCCACACCTACCCCACGCCCACGCACCTGAACTACACGCTGTTCCACCCGGTGGGCGTGTGCGCGCTGATCAGTCCGTGGAACGTGCCCTTCATGACGGCCACCTGGAAGGTCGCGCCCTGCCTGGCCTTCGGCAACACGGCGGTGCTGAAGATGAGCGAGCTCTCGCCGCTCACGGCCGCACGGCTGGGCGAGCTGGCGCTCGAAGCGGGCATCCCGCCCGGCGTGCTGAACCTGGTGCACGGCTACGGCAAGGAGGCCGGCGAGCCGCTGGTGGCGCACCCCGACGTGCGCGCGATTTCGTTCACCGGCTCCACCGCCACGGGCAACCGCATCGTGAAGAGCGCGGGCCTGAAGAAGTTCAGCATGGAACTCGGCGGCAAGAGCCCGTTCGTGATCTTCGAGGACGCCGACCTCGACCGCGCGCTCGACGCGGCCGTGTTCATGATCTTCAGCAACAACGGCGAGCGCTGCACCGCCGGCTCGCGCATCCTGGTGCAGCAGTCGATCTACGCCGACTTCGCCGCGAAGTTCGCCGAGCGCGCGAGGCGCATCACGGTGGGCGACCCGCTCGACGAGAAGACCATCGTCGGGCCGATGATTTCGCAGGCCCACCTGGCCAAGGTGCGCAGCTACATCGAACTCGGCCCGAAGGAAGGCGCGACGCTGCTGTGCGGCGGCCTCGAGGCGCCATCGAACCTGCCGGACCGTGTGAAGAAGGGCAACTACGTGATGCCCACCGTCTTTGCCGACGTCGACAACCGCATGAAGATCGCGCAGGACGAGATCTTCGGCCCGGTCGCCTGCCTGATCCCGTTCAAGGACGAGGCGCACGCCATCGAACTCGCCAACGACATCCCCTACGGCCTGAGCAGCTACGTGTGGACCGAGAACATCGGGAAGGCGCATCGCGTGGCCGCTGCCGTAGAAGCCGGCATGTGCTTCGTCAACAGCCAGAACGTGCGCGACCTGCGCCAGCCCTTCGGCGGCACCAAGGCCTCGGGCACGGGCCGCGAGGGCGGCACCTGGAGCTACGAGGTGTTCTGCGAACCGAAGAACGTTGCGGTGTCGATGGGCTCGCACCACATTCCGCACTGGGGAGCCTGACCATGGGAACGCTCGCACTCGCTGCCAAGATCACGCACGTGCCGTCGATGTACCTCTCGGAATTCCCGGGACCGAACTTCGGCTGCCGCGAGGCCGCAATCAACGGCCACAAGGAGATCGACCGGCGCTGCCGCACGCTCGGCGTGGACACCATCGTGGTGTTCGACGTGCACTGGCAGGTCAACAGCGAATACCACATCAACTGCGGCCCGAAGTTCGGCGGCACCTACACCAGCAACGAGCTGCCGCATTTCATCAAGAACATGCCCTACGCCTACCCGGGCAACCCGGCGCTGGGCCACCTGATCGCCGACATGGCCAACGAGATGGGCGTGAAGAGCCGCGCGCACAGCGACACCACGCTCGGACTCGAGTACGGCACGCTGGTGCCGATGCGCTACATGAACGCCGACCAGCACTACAAGGTCATCAGCATCAGCGGCTGGTGCGACTGGCACGACCTCACCGAGTCGGGCCGCTTCGGCCTGGCGGTGCGCCGCGCGATCGAGGAGCGCTACGAGGGCACGGTGGCGGTGTTCGCGAGCGGTTCGCTCTCGCATCACTTTGCCGACAACGGCCACGCGCCGGAGTTCATGCACAAGGTGTACGACCCCTTCCTCGAGCAGGTGGACCGCCGCGTGGTCGAGCTGTGGAAGGCCGGCGACTGGCAGGCCTTCGTCGGCATGCTGCCGATGTACGCCGAGAAGTGCTGGGGCGAAGGCGACATGCACGACACCGCGATGCTGCTGGGCCTGCTGGGCTGGGACCGCTACACCGCGCCGGTGGAGGTGGTCACGCCCTACTTCGGCAGCTCGGGCACGGGGCAGATCAATGCGATCTTTCCGGTGACGCTTCTCGAGGCGAACGGATGATTCCGCTCCACGCCGAATGAAAGCTGCATCCGCCACAGCGTCGGTCACCGACCAGCACCACACCATTTCGAATCATGTTCAACACTGAAACCATCCGCCGACTGGCCGCCGAACTGCACGAGAGCGAAAGGTCGCGCGCGCAGGTCGAGCACTTCTCGAAGCGCTTTCCGGAAATGACGATTGATGATGGTTACGCTGTATCGCGTGCCTGGGTGAGCATGAAGATCGCAGAGGGCCGAAAGGTCCGCGGACACAAGATCGGCCTGACCTCGCGCGCCATGCAGCAGTCCAGCCAGATTGACGAGCCCGACTACGGCACGCTGCTGGACGACATGTTCTTCGAGCCCGGCGCGATCCCGACGCATCGCTTCATCGCGCCTCGCGTCGAGGTGGAACTGGCCTTTGTCCTGAAGAAGAGGTTGCAGGGAAAAGAAGTTTCGGTGGAGGAGGTGCTCGATGCCACCGACTACGTGACGCCCGCCATCGAGATCATCGACTCACGCATCGAACAGTTCGATCGCCGCACGAAGGCCATGCGCAAGGTGTTCGACACCATCTCCGACAACGCTGCCAACGCCGGGATCATCCTCGGCGGCCGCAGGGCAGGGCCGCGGGATATCGATCTGCCGTGGTGCGGCGCCATCCTGCGCCAGAACGGTGCTGTGGAGGAGACCGGTCTGGCGGCAGGCGTCCAAGGCCATCCCGCCGTAGGCATTGCCTGGCTGGCGCACAAGCTTGCGCCATGGGGCGAGTTCCTCGAGGCGGGGCAGGTCGTGTTGGCCGGATCGTTCACGCGCCCTGTGGTAGCAAAAAAAGGGGATGTCTTCGATGCGGACTACGGTGCGCTTGGCCGATTCTCTTTCGAATTCGTCTAGGCGAACGCGCTTTCGGAATCAGAAAACCCACGGGGCCGGCGTGATCGGCCCCACATCGGAGACTCGGATGATTACCAAAAGATCTTTCATGGTCGCGGCGGCAGCCACATGCGTGGCACCGGCCGCATTCTCGGCCGACGAGTGGGCGCCAACGAAGCCGGTTCGCATTGTCGTTCCCATCGTGGGCAGCACCAACGATGTTCTGGCGCGCCTGGTCGCTCCCAAGCTGCAGGAGGTTCTGGGGCAGCCGGTCATCGTCGAGAACAAGCCCGGCGCCGGTGGCAACATCGGTGCGGATTTCGTCGCCAAGGCCACGCCGGACGGGCATACGCTGCTCGTGGGCTATAACGGCCCGCTTGCCATCAATGTCTCGCTCTTCGAGAAGATGCCGTACGACCCGTTGAGGGACCTCGTACCCATCACCCTCGCGGTGAAATCTCCGCAGTATCTCGTCGTCAGCCCCGCAGCCGGCGTATCCTCCGTGGCCGAACTGGTGGCGATGGCGAAAGCGCAGCCCGAGAAGCTCTCCTATGCGTCGGTGGCAATGGGTAGCGCTTCCCATCTGACGATGGAGATGTTCAAGTCGGCAGCCGGTATCCGGCTGACCCATGTGCCCTACAAGGGGGCCGGGCCCGCCGTCACGGACCTGCTGGCAGGCAACGTGCATGTGGCTTTCATGGTCCCGGGCAACGTGCAGCAGTTTGTCAAGGACGGGAAGCTGAAGCTGTTGGCGACCACGGGCGAGAAGCGCTTTGTGGACACCCCCGATGTGCCGACCCTTGTCGAGCTCGGCTACAAGGAATTGGAAGCGACCGGGTGGGTGGGTTTTCTCACCACGGCAGGAACCCCGCGCGCTGCTGTCGAGCGCTACAGCCGGGAACTCGTGAAGATTCTCAGGACACGAGAGATGACCGACAAGCTCCGCGCGATGCAGTTCGACGTTGTCGCGAGTACGCCTGAGCAGTTCAGTGCCTGGATCCGGACCGAGACCGTACAGTGGGGAAAGGTCGTCAAGGCGACCGGCGCCAAGGTGGAATAGCTCTTGAACGTCGTTCGCCGCCAGGCCTCTCAGCGGCTGACGCCGCGCGGGCCCGCAACCGCCATGTACTGCATCGTGGTCGCCACCAAGGCCCTGACACCGACCTTCATTGCGCCTTCATCCACCACGAATTCGGGCGAATGATTCGGTACGCCGGGCTTGCCAGGGAAGGGCGATGCATACAGCCGCCAGAAAACGCTCGGCACGCCTGTCGAGGTCAGCGAACTGAAATCGTCGGATGCCATGCTGGGAGGCGCTTCCATGGCCACGCCCAGGTCCGCCGCTGCCGCATCGAAGGCCGGCACCAGGGCCTTGGTCAATGCGGGGTCGCTGATGACCATGTCGTACCCTCCCGAGCCCACCTTGACCTCCACCTTCAGTTGATGGCTCTCGGCGATCTTCTGCGCGCGGCGCGTGATCTCCTCGCGCACGATGCGCTGGTTCTCCTTCGAGAAGGTGCGGACCGTGCCACCGATCTCGGCGGTCTCCGGCAGGATGTTGGTGCGGTTGCCGCTTTGCAGCATGCCGATGGTCAGTACCGTGATCCCGTCCTGTTGATTGATCCGATGGCTGATGATGCCCTGCAGTGATTGCACGATCTCGGCCGCCGCAAGGACGGGGTCGTTCGATGCCCAGGGCGCCGATCCGTGTCCGCCCTTGCCGGCGAGAGTGATCACAAAATTGTCAGCGCTGGAAAACACCGCGCCCGAGCGGTAGGCGACGGCTCCCGACGGGCCGGTGGCGGTGATGTGCTGGCCCATCACGAGATCGACCTTCGGGTTGTCCAGGACGCCCGCCTCGACCATCTTGACGGCCCCGCCATTGCCGGGCCCGCCTTCCTCGGCGGGCTGGAAGATCAGCACCACGGTCCCCGGCAGTTCGGCCCGCATCTCGGAGAACACCCGCGCCGCACCGAGCAGCATCGCCATGTGGGTGTCGTGGCCGCACACATGGCCGACAAAGGCTTCCTGGCCGCGGTAGATGGCCTTTTTGTTCGACCTGAACGGCAGATTGTTGCGCTCTTGCACGGGAAGCGCATCGAGTTCGGCCCGCAGCGCCACCACCGGCCCCGGCTTGCCGCCGCGCAGCACGGCTTTGATGCCGGTGCCGGCGACGCCGGTCTGAACCTCGTAGCCCGGCATCGTCGCAAGAATCTGTGCGATGTAGCGCACCGTTTCCGTTTCCTGCCAAGACAGCTCGGGATTTGCGTGAATGTGCCGGCGCCATTCGAGCACCTTCTGCTCCGTGCCGTCGGCCAGTCGAAGCCCAGTTTGCACCAGCGGGTCGAGGTTCGCGGCATGCACATTGGATGCGGCGAGGGCGCAGACTGTCGCGAGTGCAATGATTTGTTGACGCATATCTGGTTTTTCTCCTCACCGCCAAGTGGGTCGTAAGCGGTGCAAGACCTCTGCTGTGGAATGAAGCAATGTGCCAACCCTTTTCGCGATTGCCTACAACTGCCGGACAATCACGATTCCATTTGGCGATTGCCCCGGGGCATGGGTCCGTGTCGCCTTGCACGCAGTGCTCGTGTTCCGCCGGCGGCATGCTGTGCATGCGTATGCCCTCAGATCATCCGTTCGCAGCTTGAACGGGTTCGGCAATGGAGGCGTTCTGCATCTAGAGGGCATTACTTGGATGGCATTCGACAGATAAAGCTGCTTGCCACGTTGGGACTGCCTTTGCCGTCATATCGGGCGATCTGAGGGTATGGACAAACAGGCATCGTTCGGTCGATTTCCCCTGCAGGGTTTCGGTGAGCGGCCGTGACGGCTTCGGGGGCCTGCTCTTTCTCTACCCAGTTAACGACCTTCGACAGCAGGTCGTACTCGTCCGGAATGGGGCCCGCACCTCCGCGGCAATGATTCACGCCTGGCGGGAAGTAGGACCTCATGAAGCTCGAGGTGCGCTGAGGGCCCATCGTTTCGTTCACTTCATCCACGTACTGCTTGGTTCGCAGCGGAGTGATCAGTTGGTCTTGGAGTCCGTGCCAGAGGATCAACTTGCCGCGACGGGCTGCAAACTGGCTCAGGTCGGGATTGACTGCGTCATACGTCGGCCCCAGCTTCTGCTTGGCCAGCTGGAAATCGCTCGGATCATCGACGTTCAGCTTTCCCGCGATGTCGTAAGAAGTGTCCTCGAACATCGGTCCGCGCCAGAACCATGCCCAACTCGACTCTCCCGGCTCAGGTCGACCCAGCCATTCAGAGGTGAGCTCTGCGCCGTATGGCGAGCCGGGAAAGACAGGCCGGCCGTCGTTGCCGGTGATCGGCGCCCAGAATCGCTTCATGGCCGCCACTTCGCCGGGCGTCAGACACGTATCGCCGTTCTTTCCAAGAGAACATGCGATCGTCGCCGGGTCGAATTTGCACTTTCCAGGCTCCTGCAGCAGCCCATCGACCAGACCGTCCTGCGCGTCGCATGCGGCCAGCACTGCCTTGTGGATCATGGGCAGCTTGGCTCGCGGGACGCCTTGCGCCGGATCGCGCATACCCTTTACGCGTGACCCACGCCGGCGAGAACATCGACCCTGTCCAGTCGAAGACCGGCGAACCCGCCACGATGCCGTCAAAGTTCTCGGGATACCGTTGCGCTTGCATCAGGCCCTTGCCACCACCTTGGGAGCATCCGATCCAGTACGACTTGCTTGCGGGTGACCCATAGAAGGCACGCGTGATCTGTTTGCCCGCCACGGCGGTGACCGTCTGCGCGCGATAGCCGAAGTCGATCACCTTTTGCGGGTGTCCGACCGCCCAGCTCTGCTCATGCAAGTTTCCGCCTTTGGACGCATGGCCGTTGTCGGTGGAAAGTGAGGCATAGCCGCGCGTGAGCCCTTCGGTCAGGCGCGAGTAGATGATGGCCCCGCTATTTCCGCCGCCTCCATTGGCCAGGAAACGGCCGTTCCAATTCGATGCGTCAGGCAGCCACATTTCGAATTTGATGTCCGAATCCGACGATGGCCGCGCGGTGGCCTGTACCCGGCAGAAGGGCAGCGTAACAGCGCGCTTTTCGCCCGGCGGAACGAAGCCTGGGAGCATCATCTCTGCCTTGTCGACAGTGACATTCGGGACATTGCCGAACGCTGTCAAGCTTTCACACGCCCCCGCCTTGGCCACCGGAGGTTGCGAACATGCGGTCAATGCGGCAGCGACGGCAATGAGGGTGAAGGGTGTGAAAGCAGGCCAGACCGTGTACATTGGGGTGAGTTCCGTGCGACGAACTGAGCGGGTGTTTGGGCTGGCGCTGAAAGCACGCATGCTGGATTGGCCATGCATGCGAGCGCGATGTAACCTGATCCTGCGGATGCTCACTCGATCTGGATGCGGACGCCGTCCGACACCAGACTTCGCCGCAAGCGTGCGACATCGATGGCTTGCACCGGGGCGGACCCGGCCAGGGCGGCGGCGGTGCCCGCAGCTTGCCCCATCACGAAGCAGCCCCCACTGACGCGCGCTGCCGATTGACCCTCGTGCGTCATCGATGCGCAGCGCCCCGCCACCAGCAGATTCTCGACATTGCGGGGAACGAGCATTCGCCAGGGCAGGTCGTTGAACGGCCTCTCGGTGTCTGTCGGAAAACGCCACTCGATGCGTCCTTCGGCATGCAGTTCCATCGGCCAGGTGTTGATGCCGATGCTGTCGTCGAACCGCGCCGAATCAAGAATGTCCGCACCACTGAGCGCGTAGACGCCTTCAATGCGCCGGGTCTCGCGGATGCCGACCTGCGGTGCGATGTCCACGATCCGCGACTTCTCGAAGCCGGGCACCTGCTCGCGCAAGAAGTGAAAGTAGTTCACGATCTGGCGCCTGCCTTCCTTCTCGCCCTCGCTGAGTTGCCGGGCATCGACGCCGTTCATCGCGCCACCTTCGGCGTTTCGCAGCTGGGTCACGTTGGCGCGCCACTCGGTCGGGTTGATCTGCGGGCGCAGGATGGCGCCTTCGCGCGGGAACTGATAGCGGTCCGGATGCTGCTTGTGAGCCCGTTCCATGAAATGGTTGATCGCGCTGAACTCACCGATCGCGGAGAGGGCGGGCTCGGGGTCGACGTGACCCACACGAAACATGGTCGTCGGGAAAAGCCCGCTGCCGGCACCATCGCCGACGACAAACGGAACACCCGCGCGGGCCGCGACGTCGCCATCGCCGGTGCAGTCGATGAACACGCCACCGCGGATCGCCAAACGCCCCGACTTGGTTTCCACGACGAGTGCTGCAATCCGTTCGCCTTCCATCAGCACATCTGCGGCGGAAGCGTGAAAGAGACACTGGACGCCAGCGGCATCGAGCATCTGGTCGGCGGCGCATTTGTAGGCGGAGACATCGTAGGACCTGACACGGATGCGCCCCTGCATGCCGTCCTGGGGTTGATTCAGCCCCCCCAGTGCCTCGAGGCGCGGGAGCAGGTCATCCACCACGCCATGCACCATCTGCTGCATCTCTCCGTTGTGGCGTCCGTACAGGCCGGCAAAGTTCGTCACGCCACCCGCGGTTCCCATTCCGCCAAGAAAGCCGTAGTGCTCGACCAGGAGCGTGCGCGCACCGTGACGTGCCGCACTGACGGCGGCGGCGATGCCGGAAGGCCCACCGCCTGCAATGACGACGTCGTATTCGCCGAACACAGGAAGGTTCTTTGATTCTTCGATCATGGTTTTCATCTGAAGTCCTCGTCGACACGCGAGAAGGCCGCTCGCGCAACACGGTGCCTGGTCGATGCGTGCATCGTGGACTTGCGGATCAGTCCAGCGTGATGCCGTTCTTCTCGATCACCGGTTTCCAGCGCGCCACCTCGTCGTTCACCATGCTGCGAAACTGCGCCGGGGTGTTCGCGACAGGCTCCATGTATTGCGCGCGGAGCTTCTCTCGGATCGATGGCTCGGCGAGGATCTGCACGAGTTCACTGTGCAAGTGGTTGACGATCGCGGGTGACGTTCTGGCCGGCGCGACGATCCCGATCCAGGCATCCGCCTGGATCTCGGGTGCCCCGACCTCCGCAAGCGTCGGCAATTGGGGCAGAAATGCCGATCGCTTCGACGAAGCGATCGCCAGAGCCTTGATCCGCCCTGATTTCACAAAAGGCATGACCGTTGCGGCCGGCAGCACCCCCATGTCGACTTCGCCCGAGATGATTGCCGTGACCGCGGCGCCCGAGCCGGGGTATGGCACGTGCACAAGGTTGGCGGAAGCGCGTGCTGCGAGGGCCTGCATCGCGAGGTGCGACGCCGATCCGGCACCGATGGACGCGAAGCTGTACTTGGCCGGGTTCTTCTTCAACTCAGTGAGCAGATCGGCGGCGTTGTCCGCCGCAAACCTGGAAGACGCAACCAGGACGGCGGGCTGAGACGCGGCGACCGTGATGAGCTCAATGTCGCGCCCAGGGGCGTAGGGCATCTTCTTGTAGAGCAGGGCGTTCACGGCCAGCGTGCTCGCGATCCCGATGCCGAGCGTCTGCCCATCCGGGGCTGCCTTGGCCACCGCATTGGTTCCGATGTTGCCGGACGCTCCCGGCTTGTTGTCCACGACGACCGGTTGACCCAGCCGCGTTCCGAGTCTCTCGCCGACGAGCCGGGCGACCAGATCGGGCGTCGAGCCCGCCGCGAAGGGCACGACGAGGTGGAGCGGGCCCCGCGGGTAGGTCTGTGCGTGGAGCGAGGCCGCAGCCAAGCCCATTGAGAGTGAAATGAGCCACTTGCGTGGCTGGGAAAGCCGCATGGTATGTCTCCGAAGCTTTTGGCTCTGAATGTTGGCCAGTTGTGGCGACTGTAGGTTTCGGCCATCATTGCGTCCATGCGATACCGCACATACTCGTCAGCAGGAATTTAAATAATGGACATGCGGCTTCTTGCGGTTTTTGACGAGGTCTACAAGACGCGCAGCGTCACGCGCGCGGCTGAGAACCTCGACCTTCCGCAGACGTCCGTGAGCTTGGCCCTCGCTCGAATGCGGCGGCAGTTCAACGATCCGCTGTTCGTGCGAACCGGCGAGGGCATGGTGCCAACGCCTCACGCCGCCGACCTTCTGGGACCGTTGCGCCAGGCTCTGGAATTGCTTCGGGGGGCCACCCGCCAGCAGGTCGTGTTCGATGCCGGAAGTTCTCGCCGGCATTTCAGGATATGCATGACGGACGTCAGCCATCTCGAGTTCCTGCCACGGCTGATCCACCGTGTCGCTCAGGATGCGCCTTCCGTCCATGTCGAGGTATTGCGCATAGGGCCTGATACGCGCCGGTTGCTTGAGAACGGAGAGGCGGACCTCGCCGTGGGCTACATGCCGGAACTCGAGGCCGGCTTCTATCAACAGCAGCTCTTCGAACAGGGCTTCTCATGCGTGGTGAGAAATGACCACCCGCAAGTGGGAAAACGCATGACGCCGACGCTGTTCAAGCGCGAGAAGCACGTGGCAATCACGGCGCCTGGAACGGGACACGATCTGCTGCAGCAACAGCTCAAGCGCCTCGGTGTCGAACGCCGGCTTGCGCTATCGCTTCCGACCTTGCCCGGCTTGGGAAACCTGCTTGCGCAATCCGACCTCGTCGCGACCGTGCCGGAGCGGGTCGCGCAAATGCTGGTCAGCATTGCCGAGGTGAAGTTGCTCGCCCCACCCTTTGAACTGCCGGTCTTTGCGATCAAGCAGCACTGGCATGAGCGTTTTCACCTCGACCCGGCGAACCGTTGGCTCCGTTCGATGATCGCCGAGATGTTTCTCGAGTGAATGAAAGCTCGTAGGGTGTCGTGGCTTGGCATCCGATACAGGCGGCTAACGGCCGGGATTCTTGGCGGTCTGACCTAAGGAAGGTCTGAACAAGAGCACGTTTCTTGCATGAAGGATTGACCCCTGCAAAGGAGCATGAGCAATGAGTCAGATCAGTTTTGCGGATGCGGAGCAAGCGGGCAAGAGGAAGAAGACGAGGCGCGAAGTCTTCCTTGCCGAGATGGAACTGGTGGTGCCGTGGAAAGCGCTGCTCAAGGTCATCGAGCCCCACTATCCAGTGGCGGGCCGAGGCCGTCGGCCCTACCCGCTGCAAGCCATGCTGCGCGTGCACCTGATGCAGAACTGGTTCGCTCTGAGCGACCCGGCGATGGAAGAAGCCCTGTATGAGATCGCCTCGCTGCGCACGTTCGCCGGACTCGGTCTGGAGGCGATCCCCGATGAGACGACCATCCTGAACTTCCGTCACCTGCTGGAAGCCAGCGATCTGGCCGAAGACATCTTCAAGCAGGTCAACGCCCACCTGGCCAGGAAGGGGTTGCTCCTGAAGCGCGGCTCCATCGTGGACGCCACGATCATCGCGGCGCCCAGTTCCACCAAGAACAGCACGGGCGAGCGAGACCCCGAGATGCATCAGACGAAGAAGGGCAACCAGTGGCACTTCGGCATGAAGGCGCACATCGCGGTGGATGCCGAGTCGGGACTGGTGCACACGGTGACGACTACCGCAGCCAACGAGGCAGACGTGGAACAGGTGAATGACTTGCTGCATGGCAAGGAAGAGCAGGTGTGGGCCGACTCGGGCTACCGGGGCGCGCAGGCGCGGGTGAAGCGCGATGTGCAGTGGCACATTGCGGGCCGGCCCAGCGACATGGCGAAGATGCCCGAGGGACGTGCCAAGGCCAGAGCGCGCAAGAACGAATATGAGAAGGCCAGAGTGCGCGCAAAGGTGGAGCATCCGTTCCGGGTGATCAAGCGCCAGTTCGGTCTCGTGAAGGTGAGGTTCAAGGGGCTGGCCAAGAACACGGCGCATGTGATCACGTTGTTTGCGCTGTCCAATCTGTGGATGGCGCGCAAGAAACTGATGGCGGTGATGGGACAGGTGTGTCCGCAAACAGCCTGAGGGCGCTGGATGAGGGGCAGACCTCGTCGATTCGGCGCATCTGGCGGTGCGATTCGTCTCCGTGCACACCATTGGCCTTCATCGCACGCCAATTGGTGACCTGTTCAGACCTTCCCTAAGGGGCGCCAAAGCCCCACTCGTTGCCGGCCGACCCGCTGGGTTGGCTGCCAGCGGTACTGGCTCCAATCCGGGCTCCCGTCAATCACGGGCGTTCACACCGGACTTGAACAACTCGAAAAAGGTATTGCGCAGCCAGATGCTCGCGGCATCCCCGTGGTGCCGCTGGTGCCACGTCATGGTGACGTCGAATCCGGGAAACTGCACAGGAGGGTCCAGAACCTGCAGCGGTATATGGCCGGCAACTACCGTGGCCAGATTACTTGGAATCACGCCGATCAGGTCGGTTGCAGCAACGACGGGTGCGATGCAAAGGAAGCTGTGCACACGCAATGCCACACGAGCCCGTACCCTCGGGCCTGCGAGCACTTTCTGCACGGCTGCAGCATGCTCCATCCCTTCCGGGCCCCCTACGACGTGGCCGATCTCGCGGAGCTGCTCCCGAGGCAGGTGCCCGTCGAGCGAAGGGTGGTTGCTCCTTGCCACGTACACGAAGCGCTCGCGAAAAAGGCGGCGCTGGTGCAGTTGCTTGCTGAGCGGCCCGAAGAAGCCGACCGCCAGATCGATGTGGCCCGAACCCAGCCCGTCCTGCAACTGCACCTGACTCGTGATCGCGTCGATCGAGACGTGCGGCGCTTCCCGCGCGACGTGTTGCATGAGGCGAGGCAGGAACAGCCGCTCCCCAATGTCGCTCATCGCGACGCGAAAGACCCGGTCCTCCTGGGTTGGGTCGAACCCCGGCCGGCTGAACGTGGCGCGCAGCGCTTCCAGCGCGGCCGCCATGGGCGCGGCGAGTGCTTCGGCCAATGGCGTCGGAGCGACGCCACGGGGCTGTCGGATGAACAGTTGATCGCCGTACATCGTCCGCAGGCGGCCCAAGGCACGGCTCACCGTCGGTTGAGACATTCCCAGCTGTGCCCCGGCGGCCGACAAGTTTCGCGTACGACCGATGCAGTCGAACAGTTCCAACAGCGTGACGTCGAGGTTGCGCGGCAAGGGACGTTGCCCGCCGCCGTGTTCATTCACTTTATGCATATCACTGTTCCGATCAATTCATTTCTCATCTTTCCGCCGGCATCCTACATTTCGTTCGTTCATTGACGGGACTCAAGGAGACAGCAAGATGATCGCTCGGCGTGAGATTCTCATCGGTGGCGTGGTTGCGCTCGCCGGACTTCCGGTGCGGGCCCAGCCGCTCATGACCAGACCCGTCCGTGTGGTTACACCTTTTCCGGCGGGCAGCGGCCCCGACGCGGCGCTGCGCGTTGTGGGCGAAGCGCTGGCGCGCAAGTGGGGTCAGCCGGTGGTGGTGGACAACCGCCCCGGCGGCAACGGCTTCATCGCGATCGCCGCATTCAAAAACGCGCCGCCGGACCACCATACGCTCCTGCTCATCGACAGCAACCAGGCGACAACGCACCCTCACACGTTCGCACGCCTGCCGTACGACGTCGAGAAAGATCTGCAGCCGGTCGGCATGATCCTGCGAACGCCATTCTTCGTGGCCGTTGCGCCAGACAGTCCCTTGCGCGGTGTCGAGGACATCGTCGCGGCCGCAAAGGCGAGGCCCAATGCAGTGACCTATGGTTCCTGGTTCATGGGGAGTCCAGGACACATTGGGGCCCTCCAGTTGCAGGTCTTGCGTGGGATCAGCATGACGCATGTGCCTTATCGCGACTTTGGCCAGCTGTACGCCGCTGTTGCGACCAAAGAAGTCGACTGGGCCCTCGGCAGCATCGCGAGCGCCGGGGCGCTGGAGCGCGCCGGAAAGTTGCGATTCATTGCCTTGGCGGCGTCAAGGCGCGACTCGCTCTATCCCAACGTGCCTGCCACGGCAGAACTTCCCAAACTGCGCGAGTTCGACGTCAGTGCCTGGGCCGGCCTCTTTGCCGCACGTTCGACGCCGACGCCTGTTGCGGAGCAACTCGCTGCAGACCTCCGCGATGCACTGGACCGGCCGGAAGTGGCCGAACGCTACCGCACGTTCGGCTACGAAGCCCCAAGACTTGCGCCTGACGCCTATTCGCAGCTGATCAGGAAGGAAACCGCCGCTTGGGGGCAGGTCATCCGCAGCGCGAATCTCAAGCTCGACTGAAATTGCCATGATCAACCTTCTCGACATCCGCTATGTGCGCCTGGGGACCCGCGACTCTGGCCAGGCAAACCGCTTCGCTCGCGAAGTGCTTGGACTGGAACAGGTACGCCGGGAAGCAGGCGCCAGCTACTTTCGCAGCGACAGTCGCGACCACACCCTGGTGTACTTCGAAGGCGATCCATCGGACCACACTGTAGGTTTCGAACTTCGCACGACCGATGAACTGGATCACGCAGCAGCCGAGCTCAGCAACAGCGGTGTCGAAGTTCGCGCAGGTACACCATACGAATGCGAGCAGCGTCACGTCAAAGCATTCGTGCATTTCAAGGACCCCACGGGCAACAAGATCGACCTGGTTGTGAATCCGCACCACAGCGGCCGGCGGTACTTCCCATCACGCGACGCAGGTATCACCGGCTTCAGCCACGTGGGACTGTGCACCACGGATGCGGCGCGCGACGAGCGCTTCTGGACGCAAATGCTTGGTGCGCGGGTGAGCGACCGCATCGGGGATGCAGCGCTGCTTCGCATCGATGACGTGCATCACAAGGTGGCGCTGTTTCCTACCACGCGAGCAGGCGTACAGCACGTCAACCACCAGGTCGAAGGCCTCGACGACATCATGCGGTCCTGGTACATGCTGCAGAAGGCCGGCGTGCCGATTGCCTTCGGACCCGGACGGCACCCTACCTCGGGCGCGATGTTCCTGTACTTCAGGGGCCCGGACGACATGATCTTCGAGTACTCATCGGGCGTGCGCCTCATTGGCGCAGAGGAGGAAGCGTCCTACCAGCCCCGCCAGTTTCCGCGGGCCCCGGAGTCGTTCTGCATGTGGGGTTCCGTCCCGGACATTGCCGAGTTTCGACGGCCTCCGGGCGATGGAGCGCAGACATGAAGGCTGCAGAGCATGTCGAGCGCCAGCTTCGCATCGCGGCGCGCTCCCTGGGACGGCGTGGCCTTGCGCATGCGTATGGCCACTGCAGCGTCAGGCTCGATGAACAGCATTTCCTGGTTTGTGCCCCGCGGCCGATGGCCCTGATCGCGCCGGGAGAGTCCGGACAAGTGGTGCGGATCGACGGCCCCCTGCCGGAGGGTGTTCTCGGGGAAGTGCGCCTGCACCAACAGCTCTATCGCCGGCGCCCTCATGTGCAGGCAGTGGCACGCACGATGCCGCCCTCGCTCATGGCGCTCGGGACCGCCCGGCGAACTCCGAAGGCGCGGCACGGCATGGGGGCGTACTTCGGCGCCGGTGCCGCGCTCTGGGATGACCCCCAACTCGTTCGCGATGACGCCCTTGCTGCTGCGGTGATCGATGCGATGGGCGACTCGAACGCCGTCGTGATGCGGGGAAACGGAGTGGTGGTTGCCGCTGACTCGCTGCCCCAGGTGGTTTCACTCACCTGGTTCCTGGAGGACGCCGCGCGCCTGGAACTGGCCGTACTTTCCGCCGGTCTCGAGGCGGAATCCGCGGTGCTGGCCGCCGGGGAGCGTGAGCGTCGTGCCACCGCTTCAGGGGGAATCTTCGAACGCATGTGGGAATACCTCTGCGACGGCGATCCTGAAATTCAATAAATGGAACCATCTCATGATCCTCAACTTCATTGACGGCGAATACCGGGAAGGGCGCGGGGGCCGCGTCTTCGATGACATCAACCCTGCCGACGGCTCGCTCATCGCCAAGGTCAGCGAGGCTTCGCGCGAAGACGTGGACGCTGCCGTGCGCGCCGCGCGCAATGCGCTGGACGGCCCGTGGGGGGCGCTCAAGCTGGCGCAGCGCTGCGACCTGCTGTACGCGGTGGCCGCTGAGATCGATCGGCGCGCCGAAGATTTCATCGCCGCCGAGGTGGCAGACACGGGCAAGCCGCGATCGCTGGCATCGCACCTGGATATTCCACGAGGCGCGGCCAACTTTCGGGTGTTTGCGGACGTGGTGCGGAACGTGCCGACGGAAACATTCACCGGCCATGCACCGGACGGGAAGCCCGCGCTGAACTACGCGCTGAGGCGTCCCAAAGGGGTGGTGGCCGTGATCTGCCCTTGGAATCTGCCGCTGCTGCTCATGACCTGGAAGGTGGGTCCCGCGCTGGCGTGCGGCAACACGGTCGTTGTGAAGCCGTCCGAGGAAACACCTGCCACTGCAGCACTGCTCGGAGAGGTGATGAACAAGGTCGGCGTCCCGAAGGGGGTCTACAACGTCGTCCATGGATTCGGCCCTGACTCGGCCGGTGAATTCCTCACCACCCATGCCGGGGTGAACGCGATCACTTTCACGGGTGAAACCCGGACGGGCGCTGCCATCATCCGAGCATCGGCAGGCGGCATCAAGCCGGTCTCCATGGAGCTTGGCGGCAAGAATCCCGCCGTGGTGTTCGAGGATGCAGATCTTGAGGTGGTGGTCGCCGGCCTGACGCGCTCCGTTTTCGAGAACACCGGACAGGTCTGCCTGGGCACCGAACGTGTCTACGTGCAACGTCCGATCTTCGACGCCGTGGTTCAGCGGCTGGCCGAAGCAGCGCGGCGGCTGAAACCCGGCCGCCCAGACGACGCCACCGCGAACTTCGGACCTCTCATTTCAGCAGAGCACCAGCGCAAGGTCATGGATTACTACGCACTGGCCAGGACAGAGGGTGCAACGGTTGTCTGCGGCGGGGAGGTGCCCGAAATGTCGCGCGAATTGAAAGCGGGTGCCTGGATCGAGCCCACCGTGTGGACCGGCCTTGCGCACGATTCCCGCGTCGCGCGCGAAGAGATCTTCGGGCCCTGCTGTGCGGTGATCCCCTTCGATACCGAAGCGGAGGCGCTTCGCCTGGCGAATGACACGCCCTACGGACTGGCAGCATCGGTATACACCCGCGATATCGATCGCGCGCACCGATTCGCCGGCGCACTCAAGGTCGGCATTGCCTGGGTCAATACCTGGTTCCTGCGGGACCTGCGCACACCGTTTGGCGGCTCGGGAGCATCGGGCATCGGGCGAGAAGGCGGCGTCCACTCCCTGGAGTTCTATACCGAGCTCTCCAACGTGTGCATCAAATTCAATGGAGCGCCTCAATGAACAAACGTGAGATCGAACTGGCGGCCAACATGCTCTGGAATGCGGCCGAAGTGGGCGAGGCCGTTGCGCCGCTTCGCGAGTCGTTCCCTGGCCTGACCGGCGAGGACGCCTATGCCGTCCAGGAATTCAACACCGATCGGCGCCTCGCGGCAGGCGCTCGCCTGGTTGGCCGCAAGATCGGCCTGACAGCCCGATCCGTGCAGCAGCAACTGGGAGTGGACCAACCCGATTACGGCATGCTGTTCGCCGACATGGCCGTCGGCGACGGCGAACCCGTTCGCTGGTCGCGGCTCATGCAACCGAAGGTCGAAGCGGAGGTCGCGCTGGTGATGGAGCAAGACCTTCCGGAGCCCGGGATCACCTCTGCACAACTGTTGCGCGCTGTCGCGTTTGTGCTGCCGGCGATCGAGATCGTGGGGAGTCGCATCGCGGATTGGAACATCCGCTTTGTCGACACGGTGGCGGACAACGCCTCCAGCAGTGCCTTCGTGCTCGGCAACACACCAGTGAGCTTGACAGGGCTTGACCTGCGGCTTGCAGGCATGGTGATGGAGCGCGCGGGCGAGCAGGTGTCTCTGGGGGCAGGCGCGGCATGCCTCAATCACCCTCTGAACGCTGCGCTTTGGCTCGCCAACAAGATGGCTTCGGTGGGCCGCGGCCTCAAGGCGGGTGACGTCGTGTTGACCGGCGCGCTGGGCCCAATGGTGACCGTACGGCCAGGCGATGTGTTCGAGGCGCGCATCGAGGGATTGGGCTCCGTCCGAGCCGTATTCGAGGAGGAACGCAAGTGAACCAGGAACGCATTGCCGCGCTCGCCGAGCGCGTCGACACAGCCGCCCATCGGGCGCAGGCCATCCCGCAGTTCGCGGATACCGAAATGATCGACGAACAAGCGGCCTACGCGATTCAGGCCGCGTCGATCGATCGCCGCGTGCAGCGAGGCGAACGCCGAACTGGCGTGAAGATGGGCTTTACCAGCCGCGCCAAGATGGTTCAGATGGGCGTGCACGACATGATCTGGGGGCGCTTGACGGACGCGATGGCCGAGGCGGACGGGGCTCCTGTGTCCCTGGGCCGCTTTGTGCATGCGCGTGTCGAGCCCGAGCTCGCTTTCCTGCTGGCCAAGCCGCTGCCGGCCAATGCGAGCCTGCCGGAAGCCCTCGAGGCGGTCGCCTGCATTGCGCCGGCACTGGAGATCATCGATTCGCGCTTCGACAACTTCAAGTTCACGTTGGGAGACGTGGTTGCAGACAACGCATCGTCCTCCGGTTACGTCATCGGACCTTGGCGCGATCCGCGCCAGGACTTTTCAAACCTGGGTCTGGTGATGTCGATCGACGGCGTCGCACGCCAGGTCGGCAGTACAGCGGGCATTCTCGGCAATCCACTGAGATCGCTCGTGGCAGCGGCCCGCCTCAGCGCCGCGGCCGGCGAGCCTTTGCAAGCTGGCTGGATCGTGATGGCAGGCGGAGCTACGGCCGCCGAGCCACTCAAGCCTGGCCAGCACATCCTGCTGGAAATGCAGGGGCTGGGCCGCGTCGAGTTCAACACCACCAATTGAGGTTGCCATGCCACTGATCCAGGTCACCATGATCGAAGGCCGCAGCGCGGACACCAAGACAGCGCTCATCCGCGGCCTCACCGATGCCGCGGTGGATGCGACGGCCGCTCCGCGCGAATCCATCCGCGTCATCCTGCAGGAAGTCCCGGGCGCCCATTGGGGCGTTGGAGGCGTTCCCAAATCACCACCCAGCAAGGAGTCCAGCGATGGCTGAACGTAAACTCAAAGCCGCCATCCTGGGCAGCGGGAACATCGGCACGGACTTGATGATCAAGATTCTGCGCCACGGCCGGCACGTCGAGATGGGTGCGATGGTGGGGATCGACGCCACTTCCGATGGTCTCGCCCGCGCAGCGCGAATGGGTGTCGCCACCACGCACGAAGGTGTCGACGGGCTTGCGCGGCTTCCGGTATTCGAAGAAGTCGACATCGTGTTCGATGCCACATCCGCCTCGGCCCATGCCATGCACGACGCATTCCTGCGCAAGCACAAGCCGAACATTCGCTGTGTCGACCTGACGCCGGCCGCCATCGGGCCTTACTGCATTCCCGTCGTGAACGGCACGGAACACCTGGATGCGATAAACGTCAACATGGTGACCTGCGGCGGCCAGGCAACGATCCCGATCGTCGCCGCGGTCAGCAGGGTTGCCAAGGTCCACTATGCGGAGATCGTCGCCTCGATCTCCAGCAAGAGTGCGGGCCCAGGCACGCGCGCCAACATCGACGAGTTCACTGAAACCACGGCCAAGGCCATTGAAGTGGTCGGCGGCGCTCGCAAGGGCAAGGCGATCATCGTCCTCAATCCTGCCGACCCGCCGCTGATCATGCGCGATACGGTCTACACGCTGAGCGAAGCCGCGGACGAGCGCCAGATTGCCGCGAGCGTGGAAGAAACCGTGGCTGCGGTGAATCGCTACGTGCCGGGGTATCGCCTGAAGCAACAAGTGCAGTTCGATCGCGTGGAGAACCTCAAGGTGCCCGGCGTTGGTTGCATCTCCGGCCTGAAGACCACTATTTTTCTCGAGGTCGAGGGTGCCGCCCACTACCTCCCCGCCTATGCGGGCAACCTGGACATCATGACCAGCGCCGCGCTTGCCACGGCGGAGCGCATGGCCGAACGCATCCTGGAAGGGGCGACAGCATGAAGAAGATCTACATCTCGGACGTGACGCTGCGCGACGGCAGCCATGCCGTGCGCCATCAGTACAGCGTCGAGCAGGCGCGCCAGATCGCACAGGCGCTGGACGAGGCCGGCGTGGACTCGATCGAGGTCGCGCACGGTGATGGGCTGCAGGGCGGCAGTTTCAACTACGGCTTCGGCGCCCACACCGATGTCGAGTGGATCGAAGCGGTCGCCAGCGTCGTGAAACGGGCAAAGGTTGCGACCCTGCTGCTGCCAGGCATTGGCACCGTCCATGATCTCAAGGCTGCCTACGATGCTGGCGCCAGAGTTGTGCGTATCGCGACGCACTGCACCGAGGCCGACGTCAGCCGGCAACACATCGAGTGTGCGCGAAAGCTGGGCATGGACACGGTCGGCTTTCTCATGATGAGCCACATGACCGCACCCGCGCAGTTTGCGCAGCAAGCCAAGCTCATGGAAGGCTACGGCGCAACCTGCGTCTATGTTGTCGATTCCGGCGGCGCTTTGAACATGAACGACGTTCGCGACCGCTTCCGTGCACTCAAAGACGTCTTGGACTCTGCAACACTCACCGGAATCCACGCACACCACAACCTGAGCCTCGGCGTGGCCAACTCCATCGTCGCGGTGGAAGAGGGGTGCGACCGCGTGGACGCCAGTCTGGCGGGCATGGGCGCAGGGGCGGGCAATGCCCCGCTCGAAGTGTTCATCGCTGCAGCAAGTCGCATGGGCTGGCTCCATGGCGCCGACCTGTACAAGTTGATGGACGCCGCTGACGACATCGTTCGGCCCCTGCAGGACCGGCCCGTCCGGGTCGACCGTGAGACCCTCGCCCTGGGCTATGCCGGTGTGTATTCGAGTTTCCTGCGCCACGCCGAAGCGGCGGCCCGAAAGTACGGATTGAAAACAGTCGACATCCTCGTGGAACTTGGGCATCGCCGGATGGTGGGCGGTCAGGAGGACATGATTGTTGATGTTGCCCTCGATCTCTTGCGCAAGCGTGGTGAAAGTTCTCCGGTCGCCGAGAGTTCCGCTGCATTCGCTAGTTCGTGAGGCGTGCACTGATGATCTAAGTCGCTTGACGTTGCCATGGGGGCAAGTTTCTCTCTCATATCTCTGGAAACGCAGTCGCGCGAGCGCTTGCCCGGTCGGCAACCCACGAGAACGCTGGTCTGCGGCTCGTCTGCGCGGCGCGTTGATAGGGAAGAGTTGGGTACGTATTCAAGGAGCGAACGACACCGGTCTATTGCAGTGCAGTCCCCTCGATATCTGAACTTATCGTGCGCGTCGCGGAATCTGGTGCGAAGGCGAATTGCAGAAGGTGAGCTTTCCGCAAAGCCGCTTCCGGCCGCTTACGTGGCAGTCGTCTTGCCGGCGATCTTCACACTCTGCTGAGCATTTCTCAGGTTCCCCAGAATGCATCTTCAAGCGCCTGATCACTTGAGAATAGGCGGACCTCGACGATTCGGCCGTTCTCGATGCGCAGGAGATCTACTCCCGCTTGTTCAAGTTCCGCACCACCGCGCTTGGCCTTGAACTCAATGTTGATAGCGACCCAATCGGCGTTCTCCATGAAGTGGTCAGCACGGGAAATGGTGAAAGTTCCGCCCGATACCTCCATCATGCCGCCGAGCATGGCTCCGACGGCGGGCATCCCGCGATGTGTACCGGAAAACCGGTTCTTGCCAGGTTGGTGCCAGACAACATCAGGAGAGATGAGGCTGGCGAGGAGGGCTTGGTCACCCGATTGCGCCGCGCGAATGTAGTTTTTTGCGATATCGATTTGAGACATGGCTTTCTTTCCTTTCGATGTGTCGTTGCCGATGATTGTCGAAGCGTGGGCGAGCCGAGTCACGGTAACTCTCGGAGAAGAAGTAATCATTTTTGGACATGCCTTGGTACTGTCGAACCGCAGATGCACGGCAGACCCGACCGCTTGGACTCATTGATCTCCGCAATGATGTGTATTCGCGAAGTTCTATTGAGCAATGGTTCCCAAGCTCGGATCATTCGCATGTGAAGAGGCCGATCGGCCAGTTGCAGAACTATCAACAGGAGACATCGCATGACAGGACAAGAGCCTAATCCCCACGAACCGCCGTTACGCCGATTCCGCGATCCGAACTACGTTCCGCTGGCCGACTGCCTGGCGCAGGTACGTGAGCGCATCGATGCGATTGACGCGCAAATCGTCGCGCTGCTCGCGCAGCGTGGCCGCTACGTGAAGGATGCAGCTCGCTTCAAGCGCGATAGCTTCCAGGTCTCGGCGCCGCAACGGCAGCAGGAGGTGATCGACAAGGTCAAGCGGCTCGCCGACGAAACGGGTGCTTATCCCGAGGTTGTCGAAGCTTGCTACCGCGCCCTGATCGCGGGCTTCATCGCACGCGAGCAGCGGCACCACCAAGACATGATCGAGATCGATGGGGGGCAACCATGAACGGAGTCCTGTGCTGGTCCGTCACCGCGCTCGCGTTGATGGGCACCCACGCCGCTGCACAGGACTGGCCGCAGCGACCGGTTCGCATCGTCGTTCCCTTCGCCGCCGGCTCGTCACCCGACATCCTCGCACGCATCGTCAACGAGAAGCTCGCGAGTCGAATCGGGCAACCCTTGATCGTGGACAACAAGCCGGGGGCAGGCGGCAACAGCGGCACCGACCTGGTGGCGAAGTCCGCACCCGACGGCTACACCTTCCTGCTGTCAGTCAATGCACCGCTGGTCTACAACACGGTGCTCTTCAAGAACCTGCCTTATGACCCCTTCCGTGACCTTGTGCCGGTCTCGCTCGCGGCGACCACTCCCAACGTCTGCGTCGTGTCGAACGAGATGGGCGTAGATTCGGTCAAGGGCTGGCTGGCTGCCATGCAGCGCAATCCTGGCAAGTACAACTTCGCGTCCACGGGCAGCGGCTCGATCTCGCATCTGGGCGTTGAGTTGATCAAGCTCAAGACGAAGTCCTTTGCAGTGCACATCCCCTACGCATCATCGGGCCAGGCGACCACCGCGGTCATTCAGGGTGACGTCCACTACGCCTGCTTGCCGCCGGTGGCCGTGATGCCGCAAGCCAAGGCCGGACGCCTCAAGGCGCTGGCAGTGACTTCGGCCGAGCGCTCGGCGCTGCTGCCCGAACTGCCGACACTGCGCGAATCGGGCGTGCCAGACATCCAGGCCGTGCCATGGTTCGCCTACATGGCGCCCAAGGCCACGCCGCCCGCGCTGGTTCAGCGCATGAGCAGCGAGATCGCCGCCGTGCTCAAGGATCCCGACACGAAGCGCCGTTTGCAGACCGCATACTTCGACGCCGTGGGCAGTTCGCCGCAGGAACTTGCGGCCTTCATGAATGAAGAACTCCGCCGCTGGAAGCCGGTGATCGAACACGCAGGCCTAAAACCCGACAACTGAACTATCTGCGCAATTCCTCAGCGATGCTGATCTCCAGCAAATGTAAGCCTCTCGCTCTCAATGTAGCTTTGAACTCTGAGCCCTGTTTGCCGACGCTGGGCATCGCGCGCGAGCAACTCGGCCGGAGACATGCGATGCGACGGATCACGCACGATCACGGTACGAGCCTTGGCATCGATGTCCTCCCATCGGATGTGGCAGATCTCGTCCTGGCGCATCGCGGTGGCGACGGCGAACCGCATGATTCGGCCCAAGGGGATGATCTGCCGTGAATTGCTGGTGAAGTAGTCGGCAAGCGCCTGCAGTTCGTCCAGGGTAGGGCGGCGGTCCCGTTCCCGCCCTTTGCCGACCAGGCCCAGGCGCTTGAGCGCGATGCGGGCCAGATCGATGGGCTCGACCTGAACGCGAACCCCGTGGACGGCCGCCGCGTGAGAAACTACCAGCTTGATGTAGCCGATGTCCATGCTGATGGTGACGGGACCGGCGCCTTCCTTGGCGCGGTCCTTGCCGAACTGGATGAGCCGCTCGCGCGTGAGGTCCTACAGCTTCAGCTTGCCCAGCTTCGTCTTGAGCGCATCGAGGGTGAAGGCCTTGGAGCGCCGGGGCGCCCGCAGCACCTCCTTCATGTCGGTGGCATGCAGATCGACCAGGTCGTCAAGTGTGGTCGGGTCCTTGGTCTTTGAACGGCTGGCGGGCTCGCCCAGATCGATGCGGCGCTCGGTCGCGAGAGCCCATTCCTGGGCTTCCTTGTGCCGCCGAAAGGTCTCGCTCGCGTAGACACCCTTGCGGCGGACTTGCGCGCGCCAGTTGCCGGACGGAAGCTGCTTGAAGGTGGGCATTTCGTGTGCGCTATGTGTGCACCGACAGGGCGAAATGGGGCGTATTCGGGCGTTCTGGAGTGCACACGAGCGTGCACACGAAGGGGTTCTAAGTGTATGAATGATATCGCTAAGTCGTTGAATTTAAAAGAGAAAATCATCTCCGTCGCTCCGATGATGGATTGGACGGACCGCCATTGCCGTTACTTCCATCGCCTGATGTCGCGCCATGCGCTGCTCTATACGGAGATGGTCACGACCGGCGCGCTGGTGCATGGCGACGTCCCCCGGCACCTGCGCTTCAACGTGGAAGAACATCCCGTGGCCTTGCAGCTGGGCGGCAGCGAGCCGGCCGACCTGGCGCATTGCGCCAGGCTCGGCGAGGAGTGGGGCTACGACGAGATCAACCTCAACTGCGGCTGTCCCAGCGAGCGCGTGCAGCGCGGCGCCTTCGGCGCCTGCCTGATGGCCGAGCCGGCGCTGGTGGCCGATTGCGTGAAGGCCATGGTCGACGCCACCCGCCTGCCGGTCACGGTCAAGCACCGCATCGGCATCGACAAGATCGAGAGCTACGAGTTCGTGCGCGACTTTGTCGGTGCGGTGAGCGAGGCCGGCTGCAAGACCTTCATCGTGCACGCGCGCAATGCCTGGTTGCAGGGCCTGAGCCCGAAGCAGAACCGCGAGATTCCGCCGCTGCGCTACGAACTCGTGCACCGCTTGAAGCACGAGTTCCCGGAGCTGAATTTCTCGATCAATGGCGCAATCTCGGCCAACGCGCAGGTGCATGAGCATCTGCGGCTGCTCGACGGCGTGATGGTTGGCCGCGAGGCGTACCACAACCCCTGGTGGCTGGCCGAGTGGGACGCCGAGTTCTACGGCGCCGCGCCGCAGCCGCTGACGCGCGAGGACGTGGAATCGCTGATGTGCGACTACATGGTTCGCGAGGCGGCCGAACACGGCACGCAATGGTCGTCGATCGCGCGGCACATGCTGGGCTTGCGCAACGGCCTGCCCGGCGCGCGGCGCTGGCGCCAGGTCTGGAGCGACCATCGGCTCAAGACGCGCCCGCCGCACGAGGTGATGGCGCTGGCGCACGAACCCGTGGCGCTGGCCGCCTGAGACCTGGGCCGCAGTGCCTAGGCTGCCATCAGGGTGGCCTCGGGCACGTCCTTGATGGTGGTGCGGCGCAGCTCGCGGCGCTCGCCGATGTCGTAGCGCCGGCCGCGGTGCAAGGTGCTGCGGTTGTCCCACATCACGAGGTCGCCCACCTGCCATTCGTGCGTGTGGACGAACTCGCGCCGGGTTGCATGCTCGAGCAGGTCGGAAAGGAACATGCGTCCCTCGGCCACCGGCCAGCCGATGATCTCGCGCGCGTGCACGCCCACGAACAGCAGCTTGCGTCCCGAGCCCGGATGCGTCTGCGCCAGGGGCCACACGGCCGGCGGAATGGCTTTCTTCTGGTCGTCGGTATAGGCCTCGTCGCCCAGCAGGATGCGGGTGTGCAGCGCATAGTGCTCGGCGCGCAGGCCCTCGATGTCCGCCCGGGTCCGTTCGGGCAGCGCGTCGTAGGCGGCGCGAAGGTCGGTGAACTCGGTGTTGCCGCCCCAGCTCGGCAGCACCAGCGCATGCAGCATCGAATAGGCGGCACGCGGGTTCTGGAAGGAACTGTCGCTGTGCCAGAGCTGGTTGGCAAAGTTCGACAGGTTCTTGGGCGAATCGCGGCGCGCCACCTTGCCTTCCGCATCGACGTTGGAGATGTCGATCAGCCGTTCGTCCTCGAGCCGCTCGGGGCGCCTGAAGACCTTCTTCAGGCCCAGGTCGAGCGGGCCGAACGACTTGGCGAAGTCGATCTGCTGGCGGCCCGTGAGCGGCTGTCCGCGCCACACCAGCACGGCATATTGGTTCATGGCCGCATTGATCTGCTTCACCTCGGAAGGCGAGAGCGGTTGCGCGATGTCGATGCCGCGTGCCTCGGCAGCGAAGAACGGGTGCAGGGGAGTGAGTTCGAGGGACATGAGCGGTCTTGCCAATGAGGATGGGAGTAGCGATGCCTATTCGGCCTGGATGCCGGCTGCGGCAATCACGCGCGACCAGCGTTTCATCTCGTTCTGGACGAACGCGTTGAATTGCGCGGGCGTGGACGCCCCGACTTCGGGGCCGCAAACCCGAACAGCGCCAGGCCGCTTCCCGCCAGCAGGAGCAGGCGCCGGTCCTGTGATGGGAGAAGGGGCTTCACCCCGCGTGCGTACGGCCTCGTTCTTTTATGAAAATGGAACATTGTTCCGAAACAATGATTCCCGAGTGCTGGTGCGTCAATCGTTTTTTGCTGAAGAATGAACGAACATCAAAAGAATAAGGGTTTGGATACATGAATGACGCGATTGGCGGCAAAGAGGAAGTCAGCGCGCTTGCCAGGGGGTTGGCCTTGCTCAAGGTCATCGGAATGGCAGCCGCACCCATCAGCAATCGCGACCTCGCCGAAACCACCGGCATCCCCAAGGCCACCGTGTCCCGCCTCACGGCCACGCTGGTGGCCGCGGGCTACTTGAAGCAGTCGCAGGACAGCGACCGCTTCAGCCTCGGGCCGGCGCTGCTCGACATGAGCAGCCGCTACCTTCGCCATTTCGATTTGCGGACGGTGGCCCGGCCGCATCTTGCGGAACTGTCCGAATTTGCCGGCGCCAGTGTCCATATGGGCGTTCGCGACGAGCTCGACATGCTCATCATCGATTCGCTGCGCCCCCGCTCCGCACTGATCAGTTCGCGCATCGAGGTCGGCTCGCGCATGACCATTGCCACCTCGGCCGCGGGCCGCGCCTATCTCGGCGCGCTGCCCGCTGCCGAGCGGGCCGAAGTGCTGGAGCAGATCCGCCTGGAAAGCGGCGAGAACTGGTCCTCGATCGAACCGCGCCTGATGGCCGGGCTCGACGAATACGCACGACTGGGCTATTGCAGCTCGTTCGGCGAATGGCATCCGCACATCCACGCCCTTGGCTTCGCGCTCAAAGGCCCGCGCGGCGAGCGCTACGGCGTGAGCTGCGGCGGCCCCGCCTACCTGCTGCCCAAGGACGTGATGCTCGGCCGCGTGGCCCCAAGGCTGCTGGAAACAGCCCAGCGAATCTCCCAGGAAACTGGAACCGTCAGCACCGACTGACCCGCGGCGCCGACCCGAATCTGTTCGTGAAACACCGAGGATCCGGCTTCGCCGGTCCTCCGGCGTTGCCCTCGGAAGGGGGTGGCGCGCGCGACACGAAGTGCGCGAAGACTGGGGGAGAGCCTAATTAGCGGCTTCAAGGCCGTTCTTGAAGTGCTCGCGCATCCGTGCCATCGCGGCCGCGGCATCCTGGGCTTCGATGGCCGCCATCACCGACCGGTGCTCGGCCAGCGACTCCGCAATGCGACCCGCCTTCAGCAGCGAGTTGTGCCGGTTGAGCTTCATCACCTTGCGCAGGTCGGCCACCATCTGGTCGCGCCATTTGTTGTTCGCAATGGCCAGGAGGCGCATGTGAAAGCGCTCGTTGACCGCGAAGAAATGCTCGCGGTCTTCCTTGCCGGGGGCGCCTGCCGCTTCCAGCTCGGCGTGCAGCGCCTTCAGCTCGGCGCGTTGTGCATCGCTGGCGCGCTCGGCCACCACGCCGGCCGCATCGCTTTCCAGCAGCGAGAGCAGGTGGTAGACGTCCGCCAGGTCCTGCTCGGACACCTCGGTGACGTAGGCACCGCGCCGCACCTTCATCGTCACCAGGCCTTCGGCCGCCAGCACCTTCAGGGCTTCGCGCAGCGGCGTGCGGCTGATGCCGTATTCCTCGGCCAGCTTGAGTTCGTCGATCCAGCTGCCCGGCTCGAGCTCCCGGCGGAAGATCCGCTGGCGCAGCAGCTCGGCCACCTCTTCATAGAGGGCGCGGGGGGTAAGGGTGACGGCGGACATGGGGCGGACTGTACCGCAAAAACGAGTTTGAATTAATAATTACAGGATCGGTTAGACTCTCGGCCGGCTTGCAAATCCTTGCAGGCGAATTTGCGACTACCCTGCAAGACACTGCGAAACAGCCCCTCATGAGCAGCACACCCGAACCCACCTTCAAGCCTGCCAACCTCGACGACTGGGCCAAGGCCGCCGCCAAGTCGGCGCCGGGTGGCGACCTGGGCGCGCTCGACTGGCTCACGCCGGACGGCATCACTGTGAAGCCGCTCTACACCGCCGCCGACCTGCAGGGGCTCAAGTACACCGATACGCTGCCCGGCTTCGAGCCCTACCTGCGCGGCCCGCAGGCCACGATGTACGCGGTGCGTCCCTGGACCATCCGCCAGTACGCGGGCTTCTCGACCGCGGAAGAGTCGAATGCGTTCTACCGCAAGGCGCTGGCCGCCGGCGGGCAGGGCGTGAGCGTGGCCTTCGACCTTGCCACCCACCGCGGCTATGACAGCGACCATCCGCGCGTGACGGGCGACGTCGGCAAGGCCGGCGTGGCCATCGATTCGGTCGAGGACATGAAGATCCTGTTCGACCAGATCCCGCTCGACAAGGTGAGCGTGTCCATGACCATGAACGGCGCCGTGCTGCCGGTGCTGGCGGGCTACGTGGTCGCGGCCGAAGAGCAGGGCGTGAGCCAGGACCAATTGAGCGGAACCATCCAGAACGACATCCTCAAGGAGTTCATGGTCCGCAACACCTACATCTTCCCGCCCGGGCCGAGCATGCGGATCATCGGCGACATCATCGAGTACACGGCGCAGAAGATGCCCAAGTTCAACTCGATCTCGATCAGCGGCTACCACATGCAGGAAGCCGGCGCCAACCAGGCGCTCGAGCTGGCCTTCACGCTGGCCGACGGCAAGGAGTACGTGAAGACCGCGCTGGCCAAGGGCCTGGACGTCGACGGCTTCGCCGGGCGCCTCTCCTTCTTCTGGGCCATCGGCATGAACTTCTATCTCGAAGTGGCCAAGATGCGTGCCGCGCGCCTGCTGTGGTGCCGCATCATGAAGGAGTTCAACCCGAAGAACCCCAAGAGCCTGATGCTGCGCACGCACTGCCAGACCTCGGGCTGGTCGCTCACCGAGCAGGACCCGTACAACAACATCGTGCGCACCACCATCGAGGCGATGGCCGCGGTGTTCGGCGGCACGCAGAGCCTGCACACCAATGCGCTCGACGAAGCCATTGCCCTGCCCACCGAGTTCAGCTCGCGCATCGCGCGCAACACGCAGCTCATCATCCAGGAAGAGACGCACATCACGAACGTGGTCGACCCCTGGGCCGGCAGCTACATGATGGAGAAGCTCACGCAGGACATGGCCGATGCGGCCTGGGCCATCATCGAAGAGGTCGAGGCGATGGGCGGCATGACCAGGGCGGTCGACAGCGGCTGGGCCAAGCTCAAGATCGAGGCGGCCGCCGCCGAAAAGCAGGCGCGCATCGACTCGGGCAAGGACGTGATCGTCGGCGTCAACAAGTACAAGCTCAAGACCGAAGACGCGATCGACAGCCTCTCCATCGACAACGTGATGGTGCGCGAGCAGCAGGTGGCGCGGCTGCAAAAGATCCGCGCCTCGCGCGACGCCGCCAAGGTGCAGGCCGCGCTCGACGCGCTCACCGACGCCGCCGAGAACAACACCGGCAACCTGCTCGCACTCAGCATCGATGCGGTGCGCCAGCGCGCCACGGTGGGCGAGATTTCGGACGCGCTCGAAAAATCATTCGGCCGCCATCGGGCCGACACGCAAAAGGTGACCGGTGTGTACGCTGCTGCCTATGACTCGGCCGAAGGCTGGGAAACGCTCAAGACCGAAATCAACGCCTTCGCCGAGGAACAGGGCCGCCGCCCGCGCGTGATGATCTCCAAGCTGGGCCAGGACGGGCACGACCGCGGCGCCAAGGTGGTGGCCACGGCCTTCGCCGACCTGGGCTTCGACGTGGACATGGGGCCGCTGTTCCAGACGCCCGAAGAGTGCGCGCGCCAGGCCATCGAGAACGATGTGCACGCGGTGGGGGTGAGCACCCTCGCAGCCGGCCACAAGACCCTGGTGCCCGCCATCATCAATGAGCTGAAGAAGCAGGGCGCGGACGACATCATCGTGTTCGTCGGCGGCGTGATCCCGCGGCAGGACTACGACTTTCTCTACGAGGCCGGCGTCAAGGGCATCTACGGTCCGGGCACGCCCATCCCGGCCAGCGCCAAGGACGTGCTGGAGCAGATTCGCGCGGCGGTTTCGGCCTGAGAAGCAGAGCGTGGGCGATCTCTTGTCGCGGCTGTCGCTGCAGCCGGTTGAATCCAGCGATTTCGAGGCCATGCTGGCCCTGCGCGTCGATGCGATGCGCCCCAGCCTGGAGCGCGTGGGGCGCTTCGACCCGGCGCGCTCGCGCGAGCGGCTGCAGGCCGGATTCGTCGTGCCCTTCATGCACCACATCGTGCTCGACGGCGAGCTGCGCATCGGCTTCGTCACGCTCAAGCCCGAGGACGCGGATGCGCTGCGGCTGGACCACCTCTATCTGCGCACCGGCTTCCAGGGCCTGGGCATCGGCGAGTGGGTGCTCGAGTGGGCCAAGTCGCAGGCGCGCGAACAGCAGGTGGACATCAAGCTCACCGCGCTCGTGCAGAGCGATGCCAACCGCTTCTACCTGCGGCACGGCTTCGTGCTCGAGGGCGAAGAGGGCGTCGACCTGCACTACCGCTGGCGCGTGACGTCCCCGGGGGACGCGTGCTGAACCCGGCTTCCGCCGCCCTGGAACGCGCGATCGCCGAATCGGACGGCATGGCGCAGCGCCGGGCGATCGCCAAGGCCATCACGCTGCTCGAATCGACCCGCGCCGACCATCGCGCGCAGGCCGACGAACTGCTCACCGCGCTGCTGCCGCGCACCGGCAATTCGTTTCGCCTCGGTATCTCGGGCGTACCGGGCGTCGGCAAGTCGACCTTCATCGAAACACTGGGCCTGCTGCTGATCGACAAGGGGCACCGCGTCGCGGTGCTCACCATCGACCCGTCCTCCACCGTTTCGGGCGGCTCCATCCTGGGCGACAAGACGCGCATGGAGCGGCTCTCGGTGCACGAGCGCGCCTACATCCGTCCGAGTCCGTCGAGCGGCACGCTCGGCGGCGTGGCCGAGAAGACACGCGAGGCCATGCTGGTGTGCGAGGCCGCCGGCTACGACATCGTGATCGTCGAGACCGTGGGCGTGGGCCAGAGCGAGACCGCCGTCGCCGGCATGACCGACATGTTCGTGCTGATGCAGCTGCCCAATGCGGGCGACGACCTGCAGGCGATCAAGAAGGGCGTGATGGAGCTGGCCGACCTGGTCGTCATCAACAAGGCCGACATCGACAAGGACGCCGCGACGCGTGCGCAGGCACAGATCACCTCTGCCCTGCGCCTCTTCGGCCACCAGGGCAACCCGGAGCACGCGCACGCGGTGCACGACGCGCACAGCGGCGCGGAGGTGCGCTTCTGGCTGCCCAGGGTGCTGCAGCTCAGCGCGCTCGCGGGCACGGGCGTCGATGCCTTCTGGGATGCCGTCATGCAATTCAGGCAACTGCAGACCGCCAACGGCAAGCTCGCCAGGCGCCGCGAAAAACAGGCCACCGCCTGGATGTGGGAACGCATCGACGCCGGCCTCAAGCAGGCCTTCAGGCAGCACGCGCAGGTGCGCGAACTGCTGCCGCAGCTCACCCAGCAGGTGGCGGAGGGCTCGCTGCCCGCATCGACGGCGGCGCGCCAGCTGCTTGCGGCGGCCGCCATCACCGCCAGACCATGACAACACACGAAATTCAGGACCACAGCTTCGGAAGCACACCATGCAAGAACTGATCGAACAACTCGAAAAGAAGCGCGCGCAGGCGCGCATGGGCGGCGGGCAGAAGCGCATCGACGCGCAGCACGCCAAGGGCAAGCTCACGGCGCGCGAGCGCATCGAGCTGCTGCTGGACGACGGCACTTTTGAAGAATGGGACATGTTCGTCGAGCACCGCTCGGTCGATTTCGGCATGGCCGAGCAGAAGATTCTCGGCGACGGCGTGGTCACCGGCTACGGGATGATCAACGGCCGCCTGGTGTTCGTGTTCAGCCAGGACTTCACGGTGTTCGGCGGCGCGCTCAGCGAAGCGCATGCCGAAAAGATCTGCAAGGTGATGGACCAGGCCATGAAGGTCGGCGCACCCGTCATCGGTCTCAACGATTCGGGCGGCGCGCGCATCCAGGAAGGCGTGGCCTCGCTCGGCGGCTATGCCGACGTGTTCCAGCGCAACGTGATGGCTTCCGGCGTGGTGCCGCAGATCAGCATGATCATGGGCCCGTGCGCGGGCGGTGCGGTGTACTCGCCGGCCATGACCGACTTCATCTTCATGGTGAAGGACTCGAGCTACATGTTCGTCACCGGCCCCGAGGTGGTGAAGACCGTGACGCACGAGAGCGTCACGGCCGAGGAGCTCGGCGGCGCCGTCACCCACACCACGCGCAGCGGCGTGGCCGACATGGCGTTCGAGAACGACGTCGAGGCGCTGATGATGCTGCGCCGCCTGTACAACTACCTGCCGCTCAACAACCGCGAGAAGCCGCCGGTGCGCCTGGGCAACAACGGCCAGGGCGACCCGGCCGACCGGCCCGACTACTCGCTCGACACGCTGGTGCCCGACAACCCGAACAAGCCCTACGACATCAAGGAGCTGATCCTCAAGGTGGTGGACGACGGCGACTTCTTCGAGCTGCAGCCCGACTACGCGAAGAACATCGTGATCGGCTTCGCGCGCATGGAAGGCCAGACCATCGGCATCGTGGCCAACCAGCCGCTGGTGCTCGCGGGCTGCCTGGACATCAAGAGCAGCATCAAGGCCGCGCGCTTCGTGCGCTTCTGCGATGCCTTCAACATTCCCGTGGTCACCTTCGTCGACGTTCCCGGCTTCATGCCCGGCACGGGGCAGGAGTACGGCGGCATCATCAAGCACGGCGCCAAGCTGCTCTATGCGTATGCGGAGTGCACGGTGCCCAAGATCACCGTCATCACGCGCAAGGCCTATGGCGGCGCGTACGACGTGATGGCCTCCAAGCACCTGCGCGGCGACGTCAACCTGGCCTGGCCGCGCGCCGAGATCGCGGTGATGGGCGCCAAGGGCGCGGTGGAAATCATCTTCCGCGAGGACAAGAACGACCCCGAGAAACTCGCGGCCCGCGAGGCCGAGTACAAGGCGCGTTTCGCCAACCCGTACGTGGCGGGCGCCCGCGGCTACATCGACGACGTGATCCTGCCGCACGAAACGCGCAAGCGCATCTGCCGCTCGCTGGTGATGCTGCGCGAGAAGAAGCTCGAGAACCCGTGGCGCAAGCACGGAAACATCCCACTGTGAGCGGCACGGAGAAGAAGAACATGTTCAAGAAGATCCTGATCGCCAACCGCGGCGAAATCGCCTGCCGCGTCATCCAGACGGCCAAGAAGATGGGCATCCTCACCGTCGCCGTCTACTCGGAAGCCGACAAGGAAGCCCGCCACGTCGAGCTGGCCGACGAGGCCGTGCACATCGGCGCCGCCCCGAGCCGCGAGAGCTACCTGCAGGCCGACCGCATCATCGAAGCCTGCAAGAAAACCGGCGCCGAGGCCGTGCATCCGGGCTACGGCTTCCTGTCGGAGAACGAAGCCTTCGCGCGCAAGGTCGAGGAAGAGGGCATTGCCTTCATCGGGCCGAAGCACTATTCGATCGCGGCCATGGGCGACAAGATCGCCTCCAAGAAGCTTGCGAACGAGGCCCAGGTGAACACCATCCCGGGCTGGAACGACGCCATCGAGACGGCCGAGCGCGCCGTCGAGATCGCCAAGGACATCGGCTACCCCGTGATGATCAAGGCCTCGGCCGGCGGTGGCGGCAAGGGCCTGCGCGTGGCCTACAGCGACAAGGAAGCCTTCGAGGGCTTCACCTCGTGCCGAAACGAGGCGCTGAGCAGTTTCGGCGACGACCGTGTGTTCATCGAGAAGTTCGTCGAGGAGCCGCGCCACATCGAGATCCAGGTGCTGGGCGATTCGCACGGCAACGTCATCTACCTGAACGAGCGCGAGTGCTCGATCCAGCGCCGGCATCAAAAGGTGATCGAGGAGGCGCCTTCGCCCTTCATCAGCGATGCCACGCGCCGTGCGATGGGCGAGCAGGCGGTGCAGCTGGCCAAGGCCGTGAAGTACCAGAGCGCGGGCACGGTGGAGTTCGTGGTCGGCAAGGACCAGAGCTTCTACTTTCTCGAGATGAACACGCGGCTGCAGGTGGAACACCCGGTGACCGAATGCATCACGGGGCTCGACCTGGTCGAACTGATGATCCGCGTGGCGGCCGGCGAAGAGCTGCCGCTCACGCAGGCCGAGGTCAAGCGCAACGGCTGGGCCATCGAATGCCGCATCAATGCCGAGGACCCGTTCCGCAGCTTCCTGCCTTCGACCGGCCGCCTGGTGAGGTTCCAGCCGCCGGCCGAGACCATGTTCGCGAGCGACACCGAGCACCTGAACGGCGTGCGGGTGGACACCGGCGTGTACGACGGCGGCGAGATTCCGATGTACTACGACTCGATGATCGCCAAGCTCATCGTCCACGGCAAGGATCGGCAGCACGCGATTGCACGCATGCGCGAGGCGCTCAACGGCTTCGTGATCCGCGGCATCAGCAGCAACATCCCGTTCCAGGCCGCGCTGCTCGCGCATCCGAAGTTCGTGGCGGGTGATTTCAACACCGGCTTCATCGCCGAACACTACGGCAACGGCTTTCATGCGGAAGACGTGCCGCACGCCGATCCTTCGTTCCTGATCGCGCTCGCGGCGTATGTGCACCGCCGCTACCGCGCGCGGGCCTCGGGCATCAGCGGGCAGCTCGAAGGCCATGGCGTGAAGGTGGGCGAGCAGTTCGTGGTGGTGGAGCTGGGTCCGGAGGGCAAGCACGTGCATCACCCTGTTTCGGTCACCGACTTCCATGGCAAGACCGGCGCCAGCGCCGTCGCCGTGGGCGGCAAAAACTACAAGATCGACAGCGGCTTTGCGCTCGGTGCCATTCGCGTGCAGGGCACGGTCAACGACCGGCCCTTCACCGCGCAGGTCGAGCGCGGGGCCGGCAAGAACCCGCTGGCGCTGCGCGTGTCGCACGACGGCACGCAGGTCGAGGCGATGGTACTGTCGCCCCAAGGCGCGCGCCTGCTCGGGCTGATGCCCTACAAGGCGCCGCCGGACCTGAGCAAGTTCCTGATGTCGCCGATGCCGGGCCTCTTGGTCGAGGTGTCGGTGCAGCCGGGCCAGCAGGTTCGCGCCGGCGAGAAACTGGCCGTGATCGAGGCCATGAAGATGGAAAACGTATTGTTCGCCACGCAGGACGGCGTGGTCGGCAAGATCTCGGCAGGCAAGGGCGAATCGCTCGCGGTCGATCAAATCATTCTGGAGTTCAACTGATGGGTGCCAACGATTTACAACAGACGGTCACGCTGCACCGGCCCACCAAGGCCGCGGCGCCGCAAGGCCCGTGGACGGTCGAAGCGATACAGGCGCTGCTCGACAAGCCGCTGATGGACCTGCTGTTCGAGGCGCAGACGGTGCACCGCCAGCACTTTCCCGAAGGCGACATCGAGCTGGCGACGCTGCTCTCGGTCAAGACCGGCGGCTGCCCGGAGAACTGCGGCTACTGCCCGCAGTCGGCCGAGTTCGACACCGGCGTGAAGGCGCAGAAACTCATGGAGGTCGACGAGGTGGTGCGCGCCGCGCAGGCCGCCAAGGACGCCGGTGCCACGCGCTTCTGCATGGGCGCCGCATGGCGCGCGCCGAAGGACCGCGACGTCGAGAAGGTGGCGGTGCTGGTCGAGGCCGTGAAAGGCCTGGGCCTGCAGACCTGCGCCACGCTCGGCATGCTGGAGCCGCACCACGCGCACCAGCTCAAGGCCGCAGGCCTGGACTACTACAACCACAACCTCGACACCGCGCCCGAGTACTACACCGACGTCGTCGACACGCGCACCTACCAGGACCGGCTCGACACGCTGGCCCATGTGCGCAGCGCCGGCATCAGCGTGTGCTGCGGCGGCATCGTGGGCATGGGCGAGCAGCCGGTGCACCGCGCGGGGCTGATCGCGCAGCTGGCCAACCTCGACCCCTATCCGGAGTCGGTGCCGATCAACAGCCTGGTGCGCGTGCCGGGCACGCCGCTGGCCGATTCGGAGCCGGTCGATCCCTTCGACTTCGTACGCATGATCGCCGTCGCGCGCATCACGATGCCGACGGCGCGCGTGCGGCTCTCGGCGGGGCGCCAGCAGATGGGTGATGCCGTTCAGGCGCTGTGCTTCATGGCCGGCGCGAACTCGATCTTCTATGGCGACAAGCTGCTCGTCACCGGCAATCCCGACGTCGAAGCCGACACGGTGCTGCTGCGCAAGCTCGGCCTCAATGCGCGGCAGGTGCAGGAGCAGCCGGAAGGTTGCGCCGCATGACTACCGCCGCCGCACGCCCCTTCAAGGTGCTGGGCATCCAGCAGATCGCCATCGGCGGCCCCGACAAGCTGCGGCTGCAGAAGCTCTGGGTCGACATGCTGGGGCTCGAGGTCACGGGCACCTTCAAGAGCGAGCGCGAGAACGTCGACGAGGACATCTGTTCGATGGGCAGCGGGCCGTTCAAGGTCGAGGTCGACCTGATGCAGCCGCTCGACCCCGAGAAGAAGCCGGCCGTGCACGCCACGCCGCTCAACCACGTGGGCCTGTGGATCGATGACCTGCCCAGGGCCGTCGAGTGGCTCGCCGCGCAGGGCGTGCGCTTTGCGCCCGGCGGCATCCGCAAGGGCGCGGCGGGTTTCGACATCTGCTTCCTGCACCCGAAGGCGAACGACGAGTTTCCGATCGCCGGCGAGGGCGTGCTGATCGAGATGGTGCAGGCGCCGCCGGAGGTGGTGAGCGCCTTCAGCGCGCTGGCGCGCCAGCCCTGAGGTTTCGGCGCGCCGGTTCGCTCCGGTGCAGGAAGACGGCGAAGGTGTCCCAGGGCAGCTCGGCGCCCGCTGCCGCCAGCAGGCGTCCGGCTTCGCCGCGGTGATAACTGCTGTGCGTCAGCACATGCAGCAGCATCTCTTCACGCGACATGCAGCCCGTGTCTCCATCAGTGAAGACGAAGGACAGGGTCTCGGCCAGTGCTTCGGGCGAGACGGCGTCGATGTAGCGTTCGTACCAGGCCAGGCATGTGTCGTTGCGATCGCGCAGCTCGTGCAGCGCGAGCGTGCCGGTGGCGCTGACCGAAGCAAGGCCGTGCGGCTCGCCGTCCAGATGGGCGGCGAAGACGCGGTCCACCAGGTGATTGTGGTGAACGAGGTGCAGCGATGCGTCCCTGGTGGCGCCATGCGCTTGCGCGTCCAGGCCTTCCAGGCAGGCCAGAAGCTCGTTGTCTGCCCAGCGCCGGTAGGCGAAGAGCCGCTGGAGAAGCGAGCGAGACGGCATGCAGTGGAACCTCCTGATGCTGCGATTAAAATGCGAGTAATCTGCTCGCATTGTCGCTTCGCCCCCTGCACCATGTCTACTCGCATTGCCAGACCCACGGCCGCCATGCGCAAAGCGCCGCGCCAGGCGCGCTCGAAGGCCACGGTGGATGCCATCGTCGAGGCGGCTGCTCGCATTCTTGCAACCGGCGGCGCGGCCGGCTTCTCGACCAATCAAGTGGCACAAGCCGCGGGCGTGGGCATCGGCTCGCTCTACCAATACTTTCCCGACAAGCACGCCATCGTCGAGGCCATCCGAAGGCATCATCTCGACGAAGTGCTGGCGGCCCTCCGCGCCGCCAGCGCATGCCGGGGTGCGCCCAGGGCGTGCGCCGAGACGCTGGTCGATGGCCTGGTCGCGGTGCACGCGGGCAAGCCGGGCCTGCATCGCGCGCTGCTGGAGCTTGCGCCTGCGCACACGGGTGAGGCGCAGGCGGCAGACGGCTTCGAGCAGGCGTACGCCGATGCCTATGTGGAAGTCGTGAAGGCGCTGCGAGGGCGGCAGCCCACAACGCGTGCGCAGGCCATGGCGCTGGTGCTGTCGGGCGCCGTGGAGGGCGCGATTCACGCAGCGGCTCGCGCCGGGCTGGTCGCTTCACCCGCGTTTCGCCGGCAGCTCGTCGATCTGGTCATGGCCTACCTGGTGCACGAACGGCAACCGTCTACGCGTTGAGCACCTTCTTGATCGGCGGCTTCACGTCCGATCGCTGAGGCGGCAGCATCGGCTGGTGCTCGCGCGCCGGGTTCAGGATGATCGAGGTGGCCGTCTCGGTGAGGATGCAGAACTTGGTGACCACCGCATCGAGGTGGCTCACGTCGATGACCGCGATCTCCAGGATCCAGCTGTCGTCGCCTGTCACGTTGTAGGCATTGACGCATTCGGGCGTCTGCTGCACCAGTTCCACCACGCGCGCATAGTCGGCGCGGCCCACGCGGATGATCGCGCGGATGCCGTAGCCGAGCTTGCCGAGGTTCACGGTCGCGCGGTAGCCACTGATCACGCCCGCGGCCTCGAGCTTCTTCACGCGCTCCGTCACGGCCGGCTGGCTCAGGTGCACGCGCCGGCCGAGTTCGGCCATGGTGAGCCGCGCATCGGCCTGCAGTTCGGCCAGGATGCGGGTGTCGTGGGCATCCAGCGCGGGGTTCAAGGTGAAGTCCATGCAACTCCTTCAAATCGACGGTACGGAACGCAAAGAACCATGAAATGTGCATGGTTGCGAGAAGATTGCTTTCATACCATGGACGGCGTTTCTCTACCAACAAGACAACATCGACATGCCCACTCTCGCATCCCCCGCCCAAGCCGCGTCCGGTCCCGCGCGCACCGCGCTGCCACCGCTGCTGTGGCTCTGCCTGGCCGCCACCTGGGTGGTCTGGGGCTCGACCTATCTGGCGATCAAGTACGCGCTGATCAGCTTCGCGCCGTTTCTTCAGATGGGCTCGCGCTTCCTGTTCGCGGGCGTGCTGCTCGCTGCCTGGATGCGCTGGCGCGGGGCCGCCTGGCCCTCGCGCGAGCAGTGGCGCAATGCCCTCGTGGTCGGCGCGTTGATGCTGGGTGGCGGCATGGGCGGCACGGCCCATGCCGAAGTGTCGATCGGCTCCGGGCTGGTGGTGGCCTTCATCGCGGTGGTGCCGCTGCTGATTGCGCTGCTCAACCTGATCTGGGGCGTGAAGCCGACGCGGCTGGAGGCGGCGGGCATTGCGCTCGGGCTCATCGGCGTGCTGATGCTGACGCAGGGCAGCGGCTTCCAGTCGTCGCCCGCGGGGCTGGCGGCGATTTCCATTGCCTGCATCTGCTGGTCGATGGGCAGCGTGCTGAGCCAGCGCAGCCTGCCGCTCGCGCCCGGTGCGATGGGCTTCGCGAGCGAAATGATCTGCGGCGGCGTGGTGCTGCTGGCGCTCTCGGCCCTCTCCGGCGAACAGCTGGTGTGGCCGCCGCGGCCCGAGGCCGCCGCGGCCTGGCTCTACCTCGTGGTGTTCGGCTCGCTGATCGCGTTCAATGCCTACATGGTGCTGCTCGCGAGGGCGCCCGCCGCATTGGCCGCGAGCTACACCTTCGTCAATCCGGTGATCGCAATGCTGCTGGGCGTGTGGATTGCCAACGAAACCGTGACGCGCTTCGAGTGGTACGCGGTGGCCGTGGTGCTGGCCGGCGTTCTGCTGCTGCTCTTCAAGCGCCCGCAGAAGGCGAAAGAGAGCTAAGAGGGCTGAGCCCCGCGCTGTTCAGGTACCTGGACGGCGCCAGAAGGCCAGCGTTGCGGCCAGCAGCCACATGCCGGCCGCGCAGCTGCGGTTCAGCATCTTGAGGCCGCGGCGCGAGAGCCAGCGCACGGCCTGCGTTCCGGCGGCCGCATAGGCCAGCATCACGCAGGTGTCGAGCGCCACGAAGATCGCGCCGAGCAGCAGGTACTGCGTGCCCTGCGGCTTGGCGATGTCGATGAACTGCGGCAGGAAAGCGGCGAAGAACAGCACCGTCTTGGGGTTCGACAGCGCGACGAGCAGGCTGCGCATGAGCGCGACGCGGCCATGCGGGCGAACCTCGATGGCGGATTTGGCCAGCGCCGTGCCGAGGTCGGTTGCGTCGCTGCGCCACAGCTTGACGCCGAGCCAGACCAGGTAGGCGACACCCGCCACGCGGATCGCGTTGAAGAGCAGTTCCGACGCGGCCAGCAGTGAGCCGAGCCCGAGCGCAACCACCGCGATCAGCGTGACGCTCCCGAGCGACGCGCCGGCAATGCCCCAGCTTGCGCGGCGCATGCCGCCGTCGATGCCGTTGGACAATGCCAGCAGCATCGTCGGGCCGGGGATCACGGCCAGTGCGATCGAGGCGACGACGTAGATGAGCAGGGTGTCGAGGGTCATGGCTTGGCGGCGGGTGGTCGTTGTTGCGAGGCGGCGCGGGCACGCGCCAGCGCGGCTTCGACGATGGATCGCCTGCGCGTGTCGGCAGCCTGCGGTTCGGCGATGGCGGGCGCTTCTTCCGCGCCCTTGCGCTTGTCGGTACGACGATGCTCGGCATGCAGCTTGTAGCGCCCCAGCGCGGCCTCCGCCTGTGCCTGCGACCAGGCCTGCCAGCCGCTGCGGCCCGGCGTCTCGACCTCGAGCGAGATGCAATCGACGGGGCAGGCCGGAATGCAAAGCTCGCAGCCCGTGCAGTGCGCTTCGATCACGGTGTGCATGCGCTTGTTGATGCCCACGATGGCGTCGGTCGGGCAGGCATCCAGGCAGAGCGTGCAGCCGATGCACCAGGCTTCGTCGATGACCGCCATGGCGCGTGGCCCTTCGGTGCCGAACTGCGGGGCGATAGGCTGCGCCTCGCGGCCGGTGAGCCGCGCCAGCCTGGCAACACCTTCCGCGCCGCCGGGCGGGCATTGGTTGATGCCAGCCTGGCCGTCAGCCACGGCTTGCGCATACCCTGCGCAATCGGGGTAGCCGCAACGTGTGCACTGCGTCTGCGGCAGTGCATCGTGGATGCGTGCGGCCAGCCCGTTCACTTCCTGCGTGCCGCGGGCTTCTTGACGGCGGCAACCGCCGCCGCTTTCCTGGCTGCGACATTCTTGCTGGCTGCAACGGCAGCCGTGTTCCGCCCCGGCTTGATCCGGTCTTCGGCCGGCAGGCTTTCGCGCGCACCGGCGCGGCGCTGGGGCTGGTCGTGGGCCGCGATGAACTTCAGCACCTCGGGGTAGACCAGTTCGCGCCAGCGGCGGCCGCTGAAGATGCCATAGTGGCCCGCGCCCTTGACTTCGTAGTGCTCGCGCTGCGAAGCGGCAACGCCGGTGCACAGGCTGTGCGCGGCCTCGGTCTGGCCCGAGCCCGAAATGTCGTCGAGTTCGCCCTCGACGGTCAGCAGGGCGGTCGAATGGATGTCCTGCGGGCGCACGCGCTCGATCTGGCCCTTGGGGTTCCTGACGTCCCAGGTGCCGTTCACGAGTTCGAACTTCTGGAACACGGTGCGGATCGTGTCGAGGTAATAGTCGGCGTCCATGTCGAGCACGGCGTTGTACTCGTCGTAGAACTTGCGATGGGCCTCGGCGCTCGCGTCGTCGCCCTTGATGAGGTCCTTGAAGTAGTCGTAGTGGCTGCTGGCGTGGCGGTCGGGGTTCATGGCCACGAAGCCCGTGTGCTGCAGGAAGCCCGGGTACACGCGGCGGCCCTCGCCCGGAAAGCCTTGCGGCACGCGGTAGATCACGTTGTTCTCGAACCACTCGAAGCTCTTGTTCATCGCCAGGTTGTTGACCGCGGTGGGCGACTTGCGCGCGTCGATGGGGCCACCCATCATCGTCATGGTGAGGGGCAGCTGTTCGCCGCGGCTGGCCATGAGCGACACGGCCGCCAGCACCGGCACGGTCGGCTGGCACACGCTCACCACGTGGCAGTTGCCGTACTCGGCCTGCAGGCGGCGGATGAACTCCTGCACGTAGTTGACGTAGTCGTCGAGGCGGAACTCGCCCTCCGACATGGGCACGAGGCGTGCGTTCTTCCAGTCGGTGATGTAGACCTTGTGGTCCTGCAGCATGGTGCGCACCGTGTCGCGCAGCAGCGTGGCGTAGTGGCCCGACAGCGGCGCCACGATCAGCACCACGGGCTGGCTCTTGAGCGTCTTGAGGATGTGCGGTTCGTCGGTGAAGCGCTTGAAGCGGCGCAGCTCGCAAAAAGGCTTGTCGAGCTCGACCGCCTCCTGGATCACCACGTCTTCGCCGTCGACTTTGACGGACTTGATGTTGAACTCGGGCTTCTCGTAGTCCTTGCCGAGGCGATAGAGCAGGTCGTAGCCGGCGGCCATGCGCTGGGCCATCGGCAACTGGCCCCATACGGCGCCCTGGCCGTAGAGCTTGGACGCCGCTTGGGCGAAGTCCGAGAACGGTTCCATCAGGGAACGCTGGGCTTCGTAGAGTTGATAGAGCATCGCTGGTCTGGGAGTGGAATGTTGCGGTGCAATATATCAGCGCACGCGCTGCATTGCAGGGGGCCTAACCCCTACATCGACCCCGCCGCAAGGGCCGTTTCGGGACCAAGAATGTGAAGGAATCGTCAAGGAAGGATTCCCTCACACTTTGCTGTCACTCAGATGACCTTGGCAATCGACGCGCAGACGTAGTCGATGTTCTTGCTGTTGAGCGCGGCCACGCACATGCGGCCGGTGTCGGTGCCGTACACGCCGAACTCGTTGCGCAGGCGCACCATCTGGTCCTTGCTGAGGCCCGAGTAGCTGAACATGCCGATCTGCGTGGTGATGAAGCTCATGTCTTCCTTCACGCCGGCGGCCTTCAGGCCGTCGACCAGCTTCTGGCGCATGGCCTTGATGCGCACGCGCATTTCGCCGAGTTCCTTTTCCCACAGGGCGCGCAGCTCGGGGTTGCCGAGCACCGCGGCCACCACGGCGCCGCCGTGGATCGGCGGGTTGCTGTAGTTGGTGCGGATCGCGATCTTGAGCTGCGACAGCACGCGGCCGGCTTCTTCCTTGTTCTCGCACAGCACCGAGAGGGCGCCCACGCGTTCGCCGTAGAGGCTGAAGCTCTTCGAGAACGAGGTCGAGACGAAGAAGGTCAGGCCCGCATCGACGAACTTGGCCACGGCGGCGCCGTCTTCCTTCAGGCCGTAGCCGAAGCCCTGGTAGGCCATGTCGAGGAAGGGCACCAGGCCCTTGGCCTTGACCGTGGCGACGACCTGGTCCCACTGCTCGGGCGTGATGTCGTAGCCGGTCGGGTTGTGGCAGCAGGCGTGCAGCACGACGACGGTGCCGGCGGGCGCCGCGTTGAGCGCGGCCAGCATGCCGTCGAAGTTGATGCCGCGCTTGGCGGCGTCGTAGTAGGGATAGCTTTCGACCTCGAAGCCCGCGTTGGTGAAGAGGGCGCGGTGGTTTTCCCAGCTCGGGTCGCTGATCAGCACCTTGGCCTGGGGGTTGAGCTTCTTGAGGAAATCGGCGCCGACCTTGAGGCCGCCGGTGCCGCCGATGGCCTGGATGGTGGCCACGCGGCCCGATTGCACGGGCTCGCTGTCGGCACCGAAGACCAGTGCCTTGACCGCGTTGTCGTACGCCACGATGCCGTCGATCGGCAGGTAGCCGCGCGCGGTCGGTGCTTTCATCATGTTCTGTTCGGCGGCCTGAACGCACTGGAGCAGGGGCAGCTTGCCGTTGTCGTCGTAATAGACGCCGACGCCGAGGTTGACCTTGTTGGGGTTGGTATCGGCTGCAAACTGCTCGTTGAGGCCGAGGATCGGGTCGCGCGGTGCCATTTCGACCGCGGTGAACATAGACATGGAAAGGTCCTTTGGGATGAAAGCTTCGCTGCAACCGGAGGAGGCTTTATCCTTTCCGGTTGCCTTGAATTTTACCGGCGCGAGCGCCACCTGTCGGGAACAGCCATGCCAGAGAACAACGAAGCCATAGCAGACCTGAAGAAACTGGACCCGATCGGTCCGGCAAAGCAGGGCGAATTCATCCAATATCCCGGTTCGCCTTTCGAACTTTTCCAGCCCTATCCGCCGGCCGGAGACCAGCCGAAGGCCATCGAAGGGCTGGTCGAGGGCGTGCTCGACGGCGAGGTGTTCCAGACGCTGCTGGGCGTCACGGGCTCCGGCAAGACCTTCACCATGGCCAACGTGATCGCGCGGCTGGGCCGCCCGGCCATCGTCTTTGCGCCCAACAAGACCCTGGCGGCCCAGCTCTACAGCGAATTCCGCGAGTTCTTCCCGAAGAACGCCGTCGAGTACTTCGTGAGCTACTACGACTACTACCAGCCCGAGGCCTACGTGCCCCAGCGCGACCTGTTCATCGAGAAGGATTCCTCGATCAACGAGCACATCGAGCAGATGCGGCTGTCGGCCACCAAGAGCGTGCTGGAGCGGCGCGACACGGTCATCGTGGCCACGGTGAGCGCCATCTACGGCATCGGCACGCCCGAGGACTACACGCAGATGCGTTTCATCATGCGGGTTGGGGACAAGATCGGCCAGCGCGACGTGATCGGCCGGCTGATCCGCATGCAGTACACCCGCAACGAGCAGGACTTTTCCCGCGGCACCTTCCGCGTGCGCGGCGACACCATCGACGTGTTTCCGGCCGAGCACAGCGAACTGGCCATCCGCATCGAGCTGTTCGACGACGAGATCGAGACGCTGCAGCTGTTCGACCCGCTCACGGGCCGCATCCGTCAGAAGATCCCGCGCTTCACGGTGTACCCGTCGAGCCACTACGTGACGCCGCGCGACAAGGTGCTGAGCGCGGTCGAAACCATCAAGATCGAGCTGGCCGAGCGGCTCAAGGAATTCGTGTCGCAAGGCAAGCTGGTCGAGGCGCAGCGGCTGGAGCAGCGCACCCGCTTCGACCTCGAGATGCTGGCCGAGATCGGCCACTGCAAGGGCATCGAGAACTACACGCGGCACCTCTCGGGCGCCGCGCCGGGAGAGCCGCCGGCCACGCTGACCGACTACCTGCCGAAGGACGCGCTGATGTTCCTCGACGAGAGCCACCAGATGATCGGCCAGCTCGGCGGCATGTACAACGGCGACCGGGCGCGCAAGACCACGCTGGTCGAGTACGGCTTCAGGCTGCCGAGCGCACTGGACAACCGGCCGCTCAAGCTGGAGGAGTTCGAGACGCGCATGCGCCAGTGCATCTTCGTTTCGGCCACGCCCGCGCAGTACGAGAAGGACCATGCCGGCAACGTGGTCGAGCAGCTGGTTCGGCCGACCGGCCTGATCGATCCCGAGGTGGAGGTGCGCCCCGCGACCCACCAGGTGGACGACGTTCTGGGCGAGATCCGCATCCGCGTCGAGAAGAACGAACGCGTGCTGATCACCACCCTGACCAAGCGCATGGCCGAGCAGCTGACCGACTACCTGGGCGACAACGGCGTGAAGGTGCGTTACCTGCACAGCGACGTCGACACGGTCGAGCGGGTGGAGATCCTGCGCGACCTGCGCCTGGGCAGCTTCGACGTGCTGGTGGGCATCAACCTGCTGCGCGAAGGCCTGGACATTCCCGAGGTGTCGCTGGTCGCCATCCTCGACGCCGACAAGGAGGGCTTCCTGCGCGCCGAGCGCTCGCTGATCCAGACCATCGGCCGCGCGGCCCGCAACCTGAACGGCAAGGCCATCCTGTACGCCGACCGGATGACCGAATCGATGAAGAAGGCCATCGGCGAGACCGAGCGCCGGCGCACCCGGCAGATTGCCCACAACGAGGCCCATGGCATCACCCCGCGCAGCATCGTCAAGCAGGTGCGCGACCTCATCGACGGCGTCTACAGCGAAAAGACGGGCAAGGAAATGGCCAAGCTCGACCTGGAACGCGCCAAGGTCGAGGACATGAGCGAAAAGGACATCGCCCGCGAGATCAAGCGGCTCGAAAAGCTCATGATGGAGCATGCCCGCAACCTCGAATTCGAGAAGGCGGCGCGGGTGCGCGACCAGCTGGCGCTGCTGCGGGAGCAGGCTTTTGGCGCCGCCGGCGGGGACAATATCGCGATCCTGCCGTCCTAGGCCGGGGTTCCGGTTTCTTCAAGCCGTTTCCGCAGGGGTTTACCCGAGCAGACTCCAGGGCCTTCTGCTATACTTGACCGAAATACTCAACAACAAGAAAAAAGAACTTCGCGATGAAGAACCGATCCCACCGGCTGGTTCACCAGCGCCAGGGGTCGGGCAGGGCGGAGACGAAGTCACCGCGGCCTTGGGGCACGGTGTCATTTCAACGGTAAGCACTTGAAGGAGCTTGCGATGCGTCTCACTACCAAAGGCCGTTTTGCGGTCACAGCAATGATCGATCTGGCGCTGCGTCAGAACACCGGTCCGGTCACGCTGGCTGCGATCAGCCAGCGGCAGCAGATTTCATTGTCGTATCTCGAACAGCTGTTCGGCAAGCTGCGCCGCCACGAGCTGGTCGAGTCGACCCGCGGCCCCGGCGGCGGCTACAGCCTCGGCCGCAAGGCTGCGGATATCACCGTCGCAGACATCATTGTTTCCGTCGATGAGCCCATCGATGCCACGCAATGCGGCGGCAAGGAAAACTGCCTCGGCGAAGCCGGCCGCTGCATGACGCACGAGCTCTGGGCCTCGCTGAACCAGCGCATGGTCGAGTTCCTGGATTCCGTCACGCTGCAGAAGCTGGTCGACGACCAGATCGCCAAGGGCGTGCAGATCGAGAACAAGCCGGTCGTCAAGCGCGCCATTTCCGCGCAGCCGGTGGTCAAGCCGATTCGCGTGAACGCGCCGAATTCGGTGTTTGCCCTCGGCAACGCCTTCGCGAAGTCCTGAAGCCGTGGAGCGCCTGCGGGCGCTGCCGCGAGAAGCCCAGATCAAAGAAACAACCCCACGCCAGCCCGAGCCAGCCATGGACGTCACTCCTCATTTCCCGATCTATCTCGATTACGGCGCCACCACGCCGGTCGACCCGCGTGTGGTCGATGCCATGATCCCCTGGTTGCGCGAGCACTTCGGCAACCCGGCGTCGCGCAGCCATGCCTGGGGCTGGGAGGCTGAAGAGGCGGTCGAAAAGGCGCGCGGCCAGGTGGCTGAGCTGATCAATGCGGACCCCCGTGAAATCGTCTGGACGTCGGGTGCGACCGAATCGATCAATCTCGCGCTCAAGGGCGCAGCCCAGTTCTACAAGGGCAAGGGCAAGCACCTGATCACCCTGAAGACCGAGCACAAGGCCGTGCTCGACACCATGCGCGAACTCGAGCGCCAGGGCTTTGAAGTCACCTACCTCGACGTCGAGGAAAACGGCCTCGTCGACCTTGAGAAGTTCAAGGCCGCGATCCGCCCCGACACCATCCTGGCCAGCGTGCTGTTCGTGAACAACGAAATCGGTGTGATCCAGGACGTGGTCGCGATCGGCAATGTCTGCCGCGAAAAGGGCATCATCTTCCACGTCGACTCGGCCCAGGCCACCGGCAAGATCGACATCGACATCACGAAGCTGCCCGTCGACCTGATGAGCCTCGCCTCGCACAAGACCTACGGCCCGAAGGGCATCGGCGCGCTGTACGTGCGCCGCAAGCCCCGCGTGCGGCTCGAGGCGCAGATGCACGGCGGCGGTCACGAGCGCGGCATGCGTTCGGGCACCTTGCCCACGCACCAGATCGTCGGCATGGGCGAGGCCTACCGCATCGCCAAGCTCGAAATGAAGGACGACATCGCCCATGCGCGCCGCCTGCAGAAGCGTCTGCTCGACGGCCTGAAGGACGTCGAGCAGGTGTTCATCAACGGCGACCTCGAACACCGTGTGCCGCACAACCTGAACATGAGCTTCAACTACGTCGAGGGCGAGTCGCTGATCATGGGCATCAAGGGCCTGGCGGTGTCGTCGGGCTCGGCCTGCACCTCGGCCAGCCTCGAGCCCAGCTACGTGCTGCGCGCCCTGGGCCGCAGCGACGAGCTGGCCCACAGCAGCCTGCGCATGACCATCGGCCGTTTCACGACCGAGGAAGAAATCGACTACGCCATCTCGACCATCAAGCACAACGTCGCGAAGCTGCGCGAGCTGAGCCCGCTGTGGGAGATGTTCCAGGACGGCGTCGACATCAGCACGATCCAGTGGTCGGCCCACTGACGCATTGAACAAAGTTTGAGAGGTACACCATGGCATATTCATCCAAGGTCATCGACCACTACGAAAATCCCCGCAACGTCGGCTCCTTCGAAAAGGGCGACGACTCGGTCGGCACCGGCATGGTCGGCGCGCCGGCCTGCGGCGACGTCATGAAGCTGCAGATCAAGGTCAACCCCGAAACCGGCGTGATCGAAGACGCGCGCTTCAAGACCTATGGCTGCGGTTCGGCCATTGCCTCGTCCTCGCTCGTGACCGAATGGGTCAAGGGCAAGACGCTCGACGAAGCCGCGGCACTCAAGAACGCGCAGATCGCCGAAGAACTGGCCCTGCCGCCCGTCAAGATCCACTGCTCGATCCTGGCCGAAGACGCCATCAAGGCCGCCGTGAGCGACTACAAGGCCAAGCACGGCGCCAAGGCGGCAGAAGCCGAGCCCTCGGCAGTCCACTGACATGGCCGTTACGCTGACCGAAGCCGCTGCGCGCCACGTCACCCGCTACCTCGGCAAACGGGGCAAGGGCGTGGGTGTGCGGCTGGGCGTGAAGACCACCGGCTGCTCCGGCCTGGCCTACAAGCTCGAGTACGTGGACGAATTCGCGCCTGAAGACGTGGTGTTCGAAGACCACGGCGTGAAGGTGCTGGTCGACCCCAAGAGCCTGGCCTACATCGACGGCACGCAGCTCGACTTCGTGCGCGAAGGCCTGAACGAGGGCTTCAAGTTCATCAATCCGAACGAGCGGGATCGCTGCGGTTGCGGAGAGAGTTTCCGCATCTGATGCGCCGTCGCTGACAGCGACCACAGCCGCCACCATGTCATGTGCTGGCGGCTTTTTTTTGCCATGAACCTGAACGACACCGACTTTCAACTGTTCGCCGTCCCCGCGACCTTCGCGCAGGACCGCGCCGCGCTCGAAGCGCGGTGGAAGGAACTGCAGCGCGAGGCCCATCCCGATCGCTTTGCCGCGCAGGGCGCCGCGGCGCAGCGCGTGGCCATGCAATGGTCGGTGCGCATCAACGAGGCCTACCAGCGGCTCAAGGATCCGATCCGGCGGGCCAGCTACATCTGCGAACTCAACGGTGCACCGCTGAACGCCGAGAACAACACCGCGATGCCGCCCGATTTCCTGATGCAGCAGATGGAATGGCGCGAGGCGCTCGACGATGCCGGCGACATCGCCGCGGTCGAGCAGCTGCAGGCCGAAGTCGAGGCCGGCCGTGCCCGCGCGCTCTCCTCGCTCGACTGGCTGATCGACGAGAAGGGCGACTATCCGGCCGCCGCGCAGCAGGTGAGAGCCCTCATGTTCATTGAGCGCTTCGGACAGGACGTCGAAGCCAAATTCGATCAGTTGGGACAATAGTCCGTTATGGCTCTTCTTCAAATTTCCGAACCCGGCCAGGCGCCCGACCCGCATCAGCGCCGCATTGCCGTGGGCATCGACCTCGGCACCACGCATTCGCTGGTGGCCGCGGTGCGAAACGGCGTGGCCGAATGCCTGCCCGACGACCAGGGCCGCGTGATCCTGCCTTCCGCCGTGCGCTATCTCGACCGCGAGCGGCGCCAGATCGGTTTCGATGCGCTTGCCGCGCGTGCGCAGGACGCCGCGAACACCATCACCTCGGTCAAGCGGCTCATGGGCCGCGGACTGGCCGACATCGCCAACCGCGAGTCGATGTCCTACCGCCTGGTGGACGAGGGCGGCATGGTCAAGGTGCAGACGGCCGCGGGCATCAAGTCGCCGGTGGAGATCAGCGCCGAGATCCTGGCCACCCTGCGCTACCGCGCCGAAGACACCTTCGACGACGAACTCTACGGCGCCGTCATCACCGTGCCGGCCTACTTCGACGAGGGCCAACGCCAGGCCACCAAGGACGCCGCGCAGCTCGCCGGCCTCAACGTGCTGCGCCTGATCAGCGAGCCCACGGCCGCGGCCATCGCCTATGGCCTGGACAACGGGAGCGAAGGCGTCTACGCCGTCTACGACCTGGGCGGCGGCACCTTCGACATCTCGATCCTGCGGCTCACCCAGGGCGTGTTCGAGGTCATTGCCACGGGCGGCGACTCGGCCCTGGGCGGAGACGACTACGACCACGCGCTCGCCGATTTCGTGCTCGCGCAAACCGGTCTGCAAGTGGGCAGCGACGCCGACAAGGCCACCGTGCTGGTGGCCGCCCGTGCGGCCAAGGAGGCGCTGACCGATGCCGACTCCGTGGCGTTCCAAGCCGAGATTGCCGATGGCACTGCCCGATTCGATCTGACGCGCGCGCATTTCGATGCCGCCACCCAACCGCTCACCGACCGCACGATCGCAGCGGTGCGCAAGGCGCTGCGCGACGCGAAGCTCAAGCCCGAGGACCTGCAGGGCATCGTGCTGGTGGGCGGCTCCACCCGCATGCCGCAGATCCGCCGCGCCGTCGCCGAATTCTTCGGCCGCGAGCCGCTCGTCAACCTGAACCCCGACGAAGTCGTGGCGCTCGGCGCCGCGATCCAGGCCAACCAGCTGGCCGGCAACAACGGCGCGGGCGATCTGCTGCTGCTCGACGTGATCCCGCTGTCGCTGGGCATCGAGACCATGGGCGGGCTGGTCGAGCGCATCGTGCCGCGCAACCAGACCATTCCCACCGCGATGGCGCAGGACTTCACGACCTACCAGGACGGCCAGACCGCCCTCGCATTGCACGTGGTGCAGGGCGAACGCGACCTCGTGGCCGATTGCCGCAGCCTGGCGCGCTTCACGCTGCGCGGCATCCCGCCCATGGCGGCGGGTGCGGCGCGCATCCGCGTGACCTTCACGGTCGATGCCGATGGCTTGCTGAGCGTCGGTGCCAAGGAGCAGGGCAGCGGCGTCGAGGCCAGCGTGACGGTCAAGCCTTCGTACGGGCTCTCGGACGACCAGATCGCGAGCATGCTGCAGGAGAGTTTTTCCACCGCGCAGCAGGACATGCAGGCGCGTGCACTGGTGGAGGCGCGCGTGGATGCCGAGCGCATGCTGCTTGCCACGCAGAGCGCGCTCGATGCCGACGGCGATCTGCTGAGCGAAGAAGAGCGCGCAGTCATCGATGCGTCGATGGCGAAGTTGCGCGAAGCCGCGAAAGGCAATGATGCCGCGGCCATCGAAGGCGCCACCAAGGCGCTGGCCAACGACACCGAGGCCTTCGCCGCCCAGCGCATGAACGCGGGCATTGCGCGCGCACTGTCGGGCCGCAAGCTCGAATCCCTCTGAGAATCACATGCCCACCATCAAGATATTTCCGCATCCCGAGTACTGCCCGCAGGGTGCAGAAATCACGGCGCCGGCCGGCACCTCGATCTGCGAGGCGCTGCTGGACAACCACATCAACATCGAGCACGCCTGCGAGATGAGTTGCGCCTGCACCACCTGCCACGTGATCGTGCGCCAGGGTTTCAATTCGCTGAACGAGGCCGAGGAGGGCGAGGAAGACCTGCTCGATCGCGCCTGGGGCCTTGAGCCACAATCCCGCCTCAGCTGCCAGGCGATCCTGGCGCAGGAAGATGTGACGATCGAGATTCCCAAGTACTCGATCAACCACGCCAAAGAGAATCATTGAAAGAGCCACCGTATGTCGCGCCAGATCGTCCTCGATACCGAAACCACCGGCCTTTCCGCCGAGAACGGCGACCGCATCATCGAGCTCGGCTGCGTGGAGCTGTTCGCCCGCAAGCTCACCGGCAACGACCTGCACATCTACTTCAATCCCGAGCGCGAGAGCCATGAAGACGCACTCAAGGTGCACGGCCTCACGACCGACTTCCTGCGCGACAAGCCGAAGTTCGGCACGCTGGCCAACGATATCGTCGAGTACCTGCGCGGCGCCGAGCTGATCATCCACAACGCGGCCTTCGACGTCGGCTTCCTCAACAAGGAGTTCGAGCTGGCCGGCCTGCCGCCGCTGCGCAGCTTCGTGGGCGAGGTGACCGACACGCTGGCCATGGCCAAGCAGGTCTACCCGGGCAAGCGCAATTCGCTCGACGCGCTGTGCGACCGCTTCGGCGTCGATCGCTCGAACCGCACCTTCCACGGCGCCAAGCTCGACGCGCAGCTGCTGGCCGACGTGTACATCAACCTCACGCGCGGCCAGGATGCCTTGCTGATCGACGTGAGCTCGAACGAGCCGGCACAGGGCACCACGGTGGTGGCCATCGACCTGAGCCAGTTCGACCTGCCGGTGATCATGGCGGCCGAGCAGGAGCTTGCGGCGCACGAAGCGCTGTTGTCGCAGCTCGACAAATCCAGCAACGGACGCACGCTGTTTCGCCAAAACGGCTGAAATCCTGTGGCATAATCGAAGGCTTCGCGCAACGCGATTAATTCCAAGGCACCGCACAGGTGGTGCCAAAGAGTTGAAAGGGCGGTTAGCTCAGGGGTAGAGCACAGCATTCACACTGCTGGGGTCGGAGGTTCGAAGCCTCCACCGCCCACCAACAGATCAGACAAAGGCCGCTAGCTACATACAGCCAGCGGCCTTTTTCATTGGGAAATCAGCGACTTACGAGACAGGGACGTATAAAGCGCTGCATTGACTGCCAGACCAACGCGGGGGTACAACCGCGGGTACAGCAGGCGTTTTCTTTGCTTTTGGGGGTGTCGTACCCCCATTTCTCAGCGGAAGGCCGGCGTTCGTACCCCCACCAGCGACAAGATTCACGGCGTTAACGGACGTCTTCTGGTTCTTAAGAAGGCCTGTGAGCTTTTGCACGGCCGCAGCTTCGCAGATTTGTCAGAGACCGACCGCAAGCGGATCGCTGGCACGCGCGGCAGGGTTCGGAGCAAGGAAGGTGAGCTCGACTGGGGCTGGTTCGGCGCCATGGGCGCCAGCCCTTCGTTTGCCACGACGGTTGTGGGCAGCGCCAAGGCACTGGCATCGGCCATGGCGGCTATCCCGGCGGAGGGCGGAGTCCAGTACGAGGACTACGAGCGTTTGGGTCAGTTTTCGGCGGCAATCAACAGGCATGGATCTTCTGCCAGTAGACCAGGATCACCGCGAAGATCGTGCCGGTCTGGATCGCGATGTCGAAGACCTTGGCCTTGTCGTCGTCGAAGTCGAGCAGCGAGCCCGCCAGAATCAGGTGGCCGGTCGACGAGATCGGCGAACTCGGTCAGGCCCTCGACGATACCCATGACGGCGGCCTTTCGCCAGCAAAACAATATCCACGCGGGCTCCTGAAAAAAGGCCCCGATTGTCGCGAGCGCGCCGTTCAGGCGGCGCTCGGCACGATCTGCGTGCGCAGCACGCCGTACCGCCGTCATTGCGTGAACTATTTCACAAGTCATACGGCCATTGGATCGGTTGTGAGGCACCGGGGAGCCGCGTAAGCTCGCGCCGCATTGACCACCCCGGAAGAAAAGAAGATGTACACGCTCATCCGAAACGCCGGCGTCAAGTGCGCACTGGTGGACGAGGCCGTCCCTCTTCTGCTGTCTTTCGGCGTCGCCGAGGTCTTCTACAAATTCCACAGTTTCATGCTGGAAACGGGGGCCTTCCTGTTGACCTGGCTCGTCGTGAGCTGGCTCGGCAGCGCGATCCGGTCGCGCTGGCAGCGCCACGGCTGAGCCGCTACCGCCGCGAGCGGTGAACTCTCGCGAACCACTTGCCTGAAGGGTCCCGAACCATGACGGATGGAGTCGCGCCAGAGTATTCACGCTTCGTCGCGGCCGAGCGCCGCGCCCAACGGCTACCGGCGGCGGCGACCCGGCCGATGGCCGAGGGCGAGGTCTTCAAGCCGGTGTCGCTCGAAGCCAAGCAGGCCACCGAGTTCTTCCGCATCGCCGCGCGGCGCGCGAGCGGCCTCTACCGCCCGAGCCGGCGCAACGAGGTGGTCTGGGTCGAGGGCGAGAACGAACTCGCCGTGAGCCTGACCGGGCTGCAGGTGCAACTGGCCGACGGCCTGATCCGCGTCACGCTGCCGGTGCGCTGCGACCAGACCGGCAGCGCCGTGGTCGAAGTGGTGTTCGCGGTCGGCACCGACCCGCAGCCCGCCGGCCTCTATGCGGCGACCTACCGCCGCCCGAACGGCCCGGCGCTGATCGTCGACACCTGGGGCGAGGCGCTGGTGGCCTTTGCCTGGCAGGGCGTGCTGGGCATGGTCAGCGGTATCGCCGGCGCGCTCGGCAAGGATGCGCGCGGCAACGTGCTGGTGCCGGTGGAGCTGACCGCCTCGAAGCGCGGCCTGCAGATCGTGCCGATGGCGCGGCACCGCTTTGCCGGCTCGAGCGGGCTCAGGGCCGTCAAGGGAGCCACACCATGAGCCCCGCCAGGCCGCCCGAAGGGGCTCGCACCGCAGTGCGAAGCATGGAGGTTTCCCAATGAGTTTCGCCACTGACGACCTGGGCGTGCTCGGCAACCTGGCCGAAGCACTGGGCATCTTCGAGGACGGTGAGCCGAACCCGGCATGGTTCGGCCAGCCGGAGGCCTCGCTCAAGAAGATGCTCTCCAACCCCGACCAGCGCCAGGCGCTGATCGCCTTCGTCGACGAGGCCATGGGCGGCGCCGACCGCAGCACCGATCCGCGCGGCGTGGTGTGGCTGCCCATCGTGCACATCGACGACCCCGACCTCACGGTGTCGGTCACGGTCGACGAGCAGGCGGCCGACAACACCCTGCACATCGGCGTCGCCTTGTCGGTCCGCACCAGCGGCGCGGTGGAGTCCAACAGCTCGCTGGCCGTGCCCCTGTTCCGGGCGAAGAAGGATGGTGGCCCTTCGGTCTCCAACCCGCTGCTGCTGGGTTCCAACGGCGGGCGCATCCGCCTGGCGACCGAGATCGTCATCGACGGCGGGCCGCCGGTGCCGGGCCAGGCGCGGCTGGGCGCCATCGGCATCGAGGTCGACCTGCCCACGCGCCCCGGCGACCCGAAGGACCCGGTGTTCGGCCTCAGCCTCACCGGCTTTCAGCTGCCGGGCGCGACCAGTCCGCGCGACATCCGCGTGGCGGCCGACGGCGTGGACGAACTGGACGATGCACTGCTCGACCTGGTGCTCGCGCTCGTCAAGTCGCAGGCCGATTCGCAGCCCGCCAACTCGGTGATCGCAGCCATCGGCGGCCTCTTGGGCCTGAAGAGCGGCGACGCGATTCCCGACTTCCCGATCACCCTGCTGCCCACGCAAGGCGTGCAGGCCATCACCCAATGGCTGCACGGCCTGATCACCAACGCCGCCAGCCGCAACCAGTGGCTGGGCTACCTGGCGCGCCTGTTCGGCGTGGCGCCGCCCGCGCCGGGCCAGCCGGTGAGCTTCGCCCTGGGCGGCGGCGCGGCGCTCCAGGTCAACCTGCGCGTGGACACCGGCCCCACCGGCAACGCGCGGCTCACGCCCACGCTGGGCCTCGTGTTGGGCGATGCGAGCAAGCGCGTCGAGGCACGCGCCGACCTGTTCGACGTCGATCTGGTCACCGGCGCCGCGCGCGCGCTGCCGCAGTTCGGCGTGTGGGCCGCCGCCGGCAACGCGGGTGCGCGCGTGCTCGACCTGGCCGGTCCGCCGGTCGCGCGCGCCGACACGCTGCGCGTCGGCTTCGCGCTGGATGCGCAGCGGCGCCTGACCTTCGTGCTGGCCGCCGACGGCGTGGTGCTCGGCTCGCACAGCTATCCGACGCTGGACCTCACCTCGCCCGACGCAGTGATGGACGCGGTGGGCAACACGGTGAGCGACGTGGCCGCGCAACTGCTGGGCAACCTCGGCGGCGCGCTGCCGGCGGTGCGGCTGCTGATCGGCCTAGATGCGCCCGCCGGCGTGACGGCCATCACGCTGCCCGCGCTGATGACCAACCCGGTCGAGGCCATCGGCGGCTACTGGCAGCAGCTGTTCGCCGCCGCGGGTTCGGCCGCCACGCAGGTGCTGGCCGAGCTGCGCAACCTCATCGCCGATGCGGGCTCGGCTGCCTCGGCCATCCTGGGATCGGGCAGCGCGCTCGACCCTTGGCGCGTGCCACTCATCGGACCCCTGGCGCTGGAGTTCAGCGCCGACGGGCCGGTCGTCTCCATCGGCCTGGCCGTGGGCACCAGCGTCGACCAACTGGGCCAGCGCTGCACCGTCATCGAAACGCGCATCGCCGCCACGCTCGCCACGCTGAACCTGCAAACGAAGACCGCGAGCCTGCTGCCCGGCGTGGAAGGCGTCCTCTCGGCGCGCGAGCGCGGCGTCAGCCCGCCGCGCGTCACGCTGCCGCTGGGCGACGGCACCGCGCTCACCGCACGTGGCGTGGGCCTGCGCCTGGGCTGGACGCCGGCTGGCGGCATGTCGGCCAGCGTGGCCGCGCCCGATCTGCAACTGGCGCTGGGCGACCTCGGCGTGCCCATCGCCATGCCGGTCATCGGCGCGGACGGCAACGTCACGCTGCCGCCTGTCGCGTGGGACGGCGTGGAGGCCCTGGTCGGCTACCTGGGCCGGCTGCTGGGCGGCGTGTTCGGCGACACGGTCAAGGCGCTGGGCTGGAGCACCGACGCGCCCAGCACCGCCGGCGTGGCCGACGCCGATGCGCGGCTGCGCCTGGCCGAGCTGGTGGCCGACCCGGCGCAGGCGCTGGCGGCCTGGCTGCCGCAGCTGGCGCTCAGCGAAGCCGGCCCCGAGGTGCTGTCGCTGCTGTGCGACCTGTTTGTCGGCAGCGGCGCCAATCAGGGCATCGTCGTCGGCACCGGCCATCCGGACGACCCGTACCGCCTGGCGATCGGCGACGGCCTGCCGAACATTGCCGTGTGGCTGCCGCCGGCGGGCCTGGCGCCGCGCATCGTGGCCGCGCCCGAGTCCATCCGCCGCTGGCGGCCGGGTGGCGAGGGTCTGCCGCCCGAGGCACTGGCGGCCGGCCTGGAAGCCGAAGCGCGCGTGGCCACCGACGTGCGCGAACTGGTCCAGGACCGCGACGTGGCCGGTGGCCTCACCGCGCTGGCGCTGCGCTGGCTGGGTGGCGACGGGCGCATCGCGCCGCCGGCCGCCGCACCCGCGGGCGTGAACGTCGACCACGCCGGCTTCGCGGCCGGCCAACTGCTGGATCAGCTCGACCTGCAGGACCTGACCGGCCGCGTGCCGACCACCACCGTGTACATCGCGCTCGGCGCCAACGCGTGGCCGCTGGCGCCGGCCGGCCGCCGCGTGAACCTCGGCACGCCGCACCTGGACGCATCCATGTTCGCCGCGCCCGTCGCGGCCACCGGCGACTGGTTCGTCGTGCTCGGCAGTCGCGCCGACTGCCGCGCCGCCGCGAGCAGCACCGACGGCACGCCCGAGCAGGCCGCGCGCCTGGCCCGCGTGCTGGATGCGCTGGCCGGTGTCAGCAACGACATCGCCGTGGTGGCGCTGGCCGGCGCCGGGCATGCGGCGCGGCTCGCGGCCCAGGCGCAGCCAAAGGTGACCGACCTGGTCACGCTGGGCACGCCGCTGTCGCCCATCGCGCTCACCGCCATCTCCACCCAGCCGACGGCGGATGCGCTGCGCCTGTTGAACCGCCTGCTGCCGTCGCCGCCGACAGGGCCGGACGACGAACCCGAAGACGCTGATCTGTCGCTGGGCCGCGCGCTCGTCGATTCGATGATGGAACTGTCGGACCGCATCGACCCCGGCGACGACCTGCGCGTGCCCAACGACCTGCCGCCCGCGCCTCGCGCCGGGCTGGCCGTCAACGCCGTGTTCGGCGTGGTGACCCAAAGCCAGGTGGCGCGCGCCATCACCGCCATCGTGGCCGCCGGCCTGGCCGAGCGCGCCCGCATCCGCGCCCAGACCGCGCTGCCCCGGCCCACCGGCGTGCAGGCCGGCCTGCGCCTGCTGGTGGCGCCCACCTCCACCGGCAGCCTGTCGATCAGCGGCAGCGCGCTGCTGCGCCTGTTCAAGTTCGACTTGGCGGGCGGCATCGACACCGGCCGCCACCTGCGCGTGCAGCTGCGCGTGGGCGACCGCACCGGCTGGCTGTGCGCCAACCCCGGCCTGGAATTGCGCGCCGTCAGCGCCGACATCGAGCTGCCGCTGGACGGCGCCGCCACCGGCACCGCCACCGTCACGCTGCACGATGCGCGCGTGTTCGGCCAGTCGTGGGAACGGCTGGTGCTGGGCACCGGCGAAGGCGCGGTGCCGCTGCTGCCCGAGGCGCGCGTGCTGCTGGCCGCGGCCGTGCAGCGCATCAGTGTCGATGCGGGCGACATCAGCTCCAGCGCCTCGCTCGCGCTCGATGCATTGCTGGGGGCGCTGGGCCTGGGCGACCCGGCTGGCGGCCTGGCGGGCGATGCGCTCGACCAGCTGCTGCACGACCCCGGCGGCCTGCTGCGCCAGCGCATGGCGGCGGCCGGCGCTGACATATCGGACGCCGTTTCGGTGCTGCTCGGCCCGCTGTCGGCCAGCGTGGACCTGCTGTCCCGCACGGTGCACGTGAGCGGCGGCAGCGACGGCAGCGGCCGCTTCGGCTGGCATGCGGACGTGATCGCCTCGCCGGCCGGCCTGGGCGGCGAACTGCGCTTCGGCATGGACGCGCCGGTGTCCACCGGCAAGCTGCAGCTGGTGCTGGCGCTCGATCCGCTGCACATCCTCCTGCGCTGGCACCAGGCCGGCGGCAACGTCGACGACATCTCGCTGTGGCCCAACCCCGAGCCGCAGGCCATCGCCCGCGCGCTGGCGCGCAGCGCCCCGAGCCTGGGAGGCCATGCGGCGCTGGAGATGATGCGGCGCGCCGACGCCAGCGTGAAGCCCGTCATCGACGCGGCGCTCGATGCCTTCGGCCTGCTCACCGGCGCGGCGGGGGACGCACAGCGCCGCATCCGCCCGCTGGCCGGGCTGCTGGCCGACCCGGCCGGCTACCTGCGCAGTGCGGCCTCGGTGGGCGCCAACCCGGCGCGCATCCAGTCGCTGTTCGATGCCCTGCGGCCGCTGCTGGGGGTGGGCGGCGCGAACGGCTCGCCGCTGGCCATCGGCAGCGGCATCAGCTTCAGCGTGGCACCGGCCGGTGCCGGCGCGAGGCTGGCACTGGACGTGGACGCGAGCGCCTGGACCGCACCCGGCGGCGGGGCCGGGCGCCTTGCGGCGGGCGCGGGCGCCAGCCTCACCATCCACCCCGGCGGCGCACCCGCGCTGGGGATGGAAATGTTCCTGGGCCTGACCGGTGCGTCGTCTTCCGGCAAGCAAGCGGTACATGCGCGGCTGGGTGCGGGCGGCATCGAGGTGTTCCTGCGTCCGGCCAGCGGTGCCGACATCTCCATCGTGCCTTTCGCGGGCCTGGGTTCACTGGCGGCCGCGGTCGAAGCGGCGCTGCCCTTCCTGTTCGACAAGCTGGCCGAATCGCCCGCGCCGGTCGGGCCGCTGGTCGCCAAGGTGGGCGATGCGCTGGCCATGCGCAGCGGCGCGCCCGCGAAGTTCGACGGCGCGCTGCTGCATGACTGGGGCGTGCACCCGGCCGAGAAGCTGGTCGGCGCGCTGCCTTCCATCGGCGCGACCTTGATCACCGAACTGGCACCGCTGCTCGACAGCTTCCTGCCGGCGGCCGTCAGCGCCAGTTCCGCGCCCGGCCTGCTCATGGTGGCCATCGGCGGCTTCGAGCTGGAACTCGACCTGACGCAAGGCGTGGTCGCGCTCGAGGGCCACGACATCGCCGTGCCGGGCATCGACCGCATGAGCTTCCGGCTCGCGCTGTCGGACACCGGCATCGACGAGGTCAGCGTCACCGCCGGCCCCGCCACGATCGATGCCGGCGGCGTGGAACTGCGCCCCTTCGTCACCGTGGCGGCCGGCAGCGCGCCGCTGCTCGACCGGCGCGTGGTCATCGGCATGGCGGTGGACGACACGCACCGCTTCGCGCTGCAGTGGCTGCTGGACACGCACCAGGTGAGCCTGGTGGCCATCGACGGCGCCAACGTGGCCGGCCCCGGCGACGACGACCCGGGCAAGGTCGCGCTGCGTGTGGTGGAAGCCGTGTGCGACCTGGTCGCCAGCGTGGCGATGGCGCAGCCCGCGGTCACGCAGCTGCTGAACACCGCCGTCGGCGCGACCACGGTGCGCAACATGATGCGCGGCGTGGTGCTGCGCGACCAGGCCAACCCGACGCAGCTGATCGACGGGATGTTCGACCCGGCCACCTTGCTGCTGCGCGTGCAGAAGCTGTTCGGCAACATCGCCGCGGCCGGCATCTCGATCGACCTGGGCGACTTCATCCTCTCGTTCACCAAGGACAGCAACAACATCATCGGACTGCAACTGGGCATCGACGGGCGCTTCCCGCTGCTCACGGGCGACGTGATGCTCTGGCTGGAGAACGACGATTCATGGATCGAGGGCAACCCGCCGGGCGACGGCGGCATCTTCGTCGGCTTTTTGCCCACCACCGGCCAGATCCGCTTCACGCCCAGCCTGGCGGTGAACGGCGTGGGCCTGCGCGTGGGCAAGAGCTCGGGGCCGCTGCTGGACTTGGGGCTCACGCTGGAGACGATCGCGCTGCATGTGTTCGCGCGCATCGCCTTTGGCGCTTCGCCGGCCGAGCAATTGAGCGGCGGCGTGCAGCTGCAGTTCTCCAACCTGGCGGTGTCGGCGGGCGGCGCGCAGGGCGACAACGGCATCGCGCAGGGCGTGATGAAGGACACCGGCCCGACGCCGCCAAAGCCGGCCTTCTCGCCGGCGCTGGCCATCCAGAAACACGGCAGCCAGCCGGTGCATGTCGGCTTGCGTGCCGGCGATGGCGACGGCCCCTGGTGGATCGCCATCCAGAAGGGCTTCGGCCCGCTGTACCTGGAGCAGGTGGGCTTTGGCGCGACCATGCCCGGCGGCAAGGTGAGCAGCGTCTCGCTGCTGATGGACGGCTCGGTCTCGATGTTCGGCCTGAGCTGCGCGGTGGACGACCTGCAGATCACCTACCTGGCCAGCCGCGGCGACTTCTTCAACCCGGTCAACTGGCACGTCGACCTGGCGGGCCTGGCGGTGTCGGCCAACATGGCCGGCCTCACGATCGCGGGTGGCCTGCTCAAGCAGCAGACGCCCGCCGGCATCGAGTACCTGGGCATGCTGCTCGGGCGCTTCGCGGTGTACGGCATCACGCTGTATGGCGGCTATGGCGAAGGCAAGGTGGCGGGCAGCGAAGAGAAGTTCACCGCCTTCTTCGCGGTGGGCGCGGTCAACGGCCCCATCGGCGGGCCGCCGGCCTTCTTCCTCACCGGCATCGGCGGCGGCTTTGGCATCAACCGCGAGCTGATCGTGCCGACGGATCTTTCGAGGTTCGGCGACTACCCGCTGATCCAGGCGCTGGACATCGCCGCGCAGCCGCAGAACCCGATGGACCAGCTGCGCAAGCTGGGCGCCTACTTCCCGATGCAGAAGGGCAGCTTCTGGTTCGCGGCCGGCCTCTCGTTCAACAGCTTCGCGCTGGTCGACGGCATTGCCGTGGTGGCGGTGGAAGTGGGCGATGGGCTGGACATCAACCTGCTCGGCCTGGCGCGCATGGCGCTGCCCAGGCCTCAGGTGGCGCTGGTGTCGATCGAGCTGGCGCTGCTGGTGCGCTTCTCCAGCAGCGAGGGCGTGCTGTGGGTGCAGGGCCAGCTCACCGACAACTCCTGGCTGCTGTACCAGGACGTCAAGCTTACCGGCGGCTTTGCCTACGTGATCTGGTTCAAGGGCGAGAAGAAGGGCGAGTTCGTCCTCACGCTGGGCGGCTACCACCCCGACTTCCACCGCGACGGCTACCCGGTGGTGCCGCGCCTGGGCCTGCGCTGGAGCGTGTCCGACAACATCGTCATCAAGGCAGAGAGCTACTTCGCGCTGACCTCCGAGGCGCTGATGGCCGGCGGTGCCTTCGAGGCCTCTGCACATTTCGGGCCGGCCTGGGCCGAGGTGAAGTTCGGCTGCAACGGCATCGTCTTCTTCGACCCCTTCCATTACCACGTCGATGCCTATGCGCGCATCGCGGCGGGCGTGACCATCGACACCTGGATCTTCGGCGAGGTCACCATCTCGATCAGCCTGGGCGCCAGCATCGACGTGGCGGGGCCGGACTTTCACGGCACCGCCACGTTCGAGATCGGGCCGATCGAGCTCACGGTGTCCTTCGGCGAATCCGACAAGGCACAGAAGCAGCCGCTGCCGGGCCCGGCCTTCATCACCAAGTACCTGGAGGCGGCCGACAACGGCGCCGCGCGGCCGCATGCGCTCATCACCGGCCTGGGCGCGCTGCCGGCCAAGGGCGAGCAGTCCACGCCCGACGGCTCGTCCGCGCGGCCCTTCGTGGTGGTGGCCGAGTTCACGCTCACCTTCACCAGCACGGTGCCGGCCACCAGCGTGACGCGGGTGCAGCCGCCGGCCGGCATGACGTCCACCTCGCAGCACGCGGCCAGCCGCGCCATTGGCGTGGCGCCCATGGACAAGGCCAACCTGCAGCCGGGCATCCAGCTCACCTGGAAGCGCAACGGCACACAGACCTTCCCGTTCACGGCCACGGCGCGGCCCTTCGGCAGCTTCCCGGTCGGCGTGTGGGGGCCGGCGCAGGACGCGAACAACCGCAAGGTGCCCAAGGCCGAGATGATCGAGGCGCTCAACGAGCTCGACCTGGTCTCGGTGGGCAAGGAATCGGTGCCCGGGCCGGAGATTCCGTACTACCAGGTGGTGCCCGGCGTGCGCAAGCCGCTGCCCTTCTCGCGCCGCACGGTGGACGTGAACCTGATCAAGTCGCAGGCGCAGGCGGTGGCCGGGCTCGTCACCGCGCCGGCCACGGTGTCGGCGGCCTTCCAGCAGGCCGGCAAGTACCTCACGGCCACGCCCACTGCCAAGGCATCGCTGCGCGGCGAGCGCCAGTCGCCGCCGCGGATGGGCACGCTGGCCGAGGGGCTGCAGGGCGATCCGGGCACGGTCATTCCGGTGGTGGCGCCGGGCCGCGAAGGCAAGGTGTACGACCACTTCGTCGATGCACCGGTCGCGGTCGGCTTCCTGCCCGGCGCCACGGTGGACCTGCGCGTGGTCGCGCCCACGCGCACCACGGTCAAGGGCTCGGCCAAGGGCTGGCGCAAGACGCCGCCCACGCTGGCTTCGGTGGAAGCCGAGCGCAGCAAGTCGATCGCGGCGCGCCTCGTGCTGGCCGAGCCGCAGGCGGCCCGCGCGGCCACGGGGCGGCAGCAGACCGTGATCGGCATGGTCGAAGTGCCGCTCACCGCGGTGGGCCATGCGGCGCCCGCGATGGTGTCGCGCACCGGCGCGGAAGCGTCGATGCTGGGCGGCTTCAGCAGCGCGCTGGTCGCGGGCCAGACGGCGCCCCCGGTGCCCAAGTCGGCGCGCGCTGCCAAGGCGGCGGCGGCCGCCGCCGGCCCCGGCGCCACGCTGCTGCCGGGCCAGACCGTCATCCTGAAGATGCCCAACGCACTGGCCGATGCCGCCATGGAAGGCGAGCGTCCGCGTCTGCGCGTGGGCAGCGCGCCGTCGCGTGTTGTGCTGCTGGGCCTGGGCGGCAACCTGCTGGCCGACCGGCTCGTGGGGCCGGATGCGGCGGGCCTGCCGGGGGCGATCGAGATCGTGGCGGGCACCGAGCGCATCGTGGCCATCGGCCAGAGCACACAGGCTGCCGCCGCGCGCGATGCCGGGCTGGCCGGCTGGCATGCCGGCATGCAGATGCCTTACGCCGGCTGGTCCAGCGCGGTGGCGCCCGGCTGCGTGGTGAAGTCGAACGGCGAGCCGCTGAAGCTGCACCGCGAACGGCTCGACGCCGGTTGGGTCGGCGGCGCGGAACTGGCGCGCGGCGTCAGCACCGTGACCACCACCTTCGCCGAAGCCCTGCGCACCGTGCTTATCGTGCTGGACGACCCGAGCGCCTTCGGCGACCCGGCCGACGGCCGCCAGCTGGTGATGGGCCTGGACGGCGCCGAGCGCGCACAGGACGCCGCCGGCAACGAGCGCCCGCCCGTGCTGCTGGCCATGGAGAACCGCAGCGTGCTGGCCTATGACGTCGTTGCGGATGGAAGCAAGCCGGTAACGGTGAGCATCGCCACTCAGGACGGCTGGTCGCTGGTGGGCGTGATGGGCTCGGCCCAGCTCGATGCCACGGGCGCGGTGGCGCTGGTGTCGGCGCGCGGCCTGAACGCGGCCATCCGGCCGATGGCCGCCGCGGCCGAAGGCGCGCCGCCCAGCCAGCTCGCATGGCAGGGACCGGTGCGCGCACCGACCGAACGGCGCGCAGCCAAGGTGCTGGCCAGCACCCGGCTGCCCATGAAGCCCATCGAACGTTCCACGCGCCCACCCGCCCGGCCCGCGACACGCGGCGGCAAGGGCCGCCGCAAGGGAGTCCACGCATGACCACGCCCAAGATCGGCCACTTCATCCTGCACTCGAACGTGCTGCCGCAGGTCACGGCCGGCAAGTACCAGCTCGTCTCCGAGCACACCGGCCTGCCTTTCGACGCGGTGGCCGAGACCACGCACGTGACGGTCTCCGCGCCGCGCTACACCATGCCGACGGACCAGATCCTGTCGACCTTCCCGCCGGCCAATGCCGAGGGCGCCTTTGCCGACCGGCTGCCGCAGATCGTGCTGAAGCGCCGCACGCTGCCGTGGGAGCGCAATCCGGCCGGCCAGATCCAGCCTTCGGCCACGCCCTGGCTCGCGCTGGTGGTGGTGGCCGAGGGCGAGGCGGCGCTCTCCACCGCCACCGCGGTCGCCAGTTGCGTGACGCCCGGCACCACGCTGCTCGACCCGTCGGACCAGGACGTGCAGGAGGGCCTGTACCTGGCGGTGACCGAGTCGGTGGTGAAGAAGATCTTTCCCTGCCAGCAGGACCTGGAGTTGCTCACGCACGTGCGGCACGTGGACGTGAGCGACACCGAGCTGGCGATCGGCGACGACGACGGCTGGCTGGCCGTGGTGCTGGCCAACCGGCTGCCGGTGTTCGACCAGGCCAACAACAAGGCGGTGCGCTACATGGCCTGCCTGATCAACATCGAGGGCCAGCTCGGCGCGCTGCCGCCGCCCGAGCCCTTCAACGAAAGCTTCGAGTGGGCGCTGGCGCAGGACTGGTCGGCACTGGCGCAGATCGATCCCGATGTCGGCCCCGACCCGCGGGTGATGGGCAACGTCGACCTGGGCGGGATCGCGCTGCCGGTGGCGGCCAACGTGCAGCATGCGGCCGCGCGCGCGGCTTCCGCTCCCGCGCGCGCGCTGCAGGCTGCCGCTGCGCAAGGCCAGCAGGCCGCGGCCAAGGTGGGCAGCACGCTCGACGGCTCGAAGTCGATGGCGCAGGCCTCGGTCTCGCAGCAGTGGGGCGGCATGCAGGCCGGCCAGGCGGTGCAGATGGCCGCGCGCGATCCCGACGCCAAGATGCTGGTGCGCGACGCCATGGGCATCGGCTTCAGGCTGCCGATCCAGGCCTTTGCGATGGAGAAGGTGCTGCGCTTTCCGGTGCTGGCGCATTGGTCCTTCACCATCAACGAGGGCGCGACCTTCGAAAGCCTGATGGAAGACCTGGACGTCGGCCTGCTGGGCACCGTGCCGGAGGTGCCGCCGCAGGCGCCGCCCAAGCCCGGCCTGGGGCCGGAGGTGGTGCAGACCGGCCACATCGGCCTGGACCACCGCACGCGGCGCGGCGACCCGGTGCGCGCCTGGTACCGCGGCCCCTGCGTGCCGCTGCCGACCCAGCGCGACCCGGGGCAGGGCATGGCGCCGCTGGCGCATTCGGCCGACCAGCTGCGGCGCGTGGTGCCGGACGGGCGCGAAGACCTGTCGCTGGCCTCGGCCTTCGAGATCGGGCGGCTGCTGGCCTTGTCGCAACTGTCGGTGGTGTCGGCCTCGATGCGCTTTCGCAGCGAACAGTTCGGTGCGGGCCGTGTACGCGAGATCCTGGCGCGGGCCTTGCCTTACCAGTTGCCCGTGCTCACGGCCGGCTACGTGGACCTGGGGCGCTACGTGGCGATCCAGGCCATCGGAGAGATGGCCAGGCACCCCGACGAGATCCTCGGCCCGCGCCGGCCCGTGGCCGACCCCGGCCGCGCCATCAAGATGGAAGGCGACCTCGACGCGGTGGTCGCTGCCGGGCTCGGCCTGGACCTGGCCGTGCTGAAGAAGACCGGGGAGCAGATCGGCATGGTGGCGGCCCTGGCCCGGAGCGCCGTGCCGATTGCCAGCAAGGGCGGCGTGATGAAGATCGACGACAAGGCCGTGACCATCTTGCGCGGTGCCCTGCAGACTGAACTGGGCCACGCGCTGTCGGTGGCGATGCCGGCGGCGGCCAAGGTGGTGTCGCCCCCGCAGCCGCGCGCACAGCGCGGTGCCGGCGCCGCGCCGCCCCCGCAGCGCGATGCGCTGGACGAACTCATCGAAAGCGCCGAGACGCAGGCCGACGGCGACGAGCAAGAGGAGCGCGAGCAATGAAGAACTTCATGGACGCCGCCATGGCGATCGACGCGGCGCAGGCCGCCGCGCTGAACTACGCCGCCTACGTCACCGACCACGATCCCGACGACGGCGACAACGTGGTGCCGCGCGAGCTGCGCCGCTTCATGGCACGCCTGCGGCTGTTGCACGGCGTGCCCTTCAACTACCTGGTGCCCGATGCGCAGTTGCTGCCGATCGAGACCATCCGCTTCTTCTACATCGACCGCGCCTGGACCGACGCGCTGGTGCAGGGCGCCTTGAGCATCGGCACCATCTCCAGCGCCGACCGGGCGCAGCTGGAGGCCGTCTACCCGCACATCCGCGACGAGGTCGACACGGCCGAGCGCTACGTGCGCGAGCCGCGCGCCGAGAAGAAGCTGGCCGGCGATGGCGGCACGATCACCGGCTTCGTCATGCGCTCGCGGCTGGTGTCGGGCTGGCCCAACCTGCATGTGCGCGCCTACTCGCGCGACCTGCTGCCCGACGATGCGCTGACCACCGCGGCCGAGTCCGACCCCAGCCGCCTCAAGGTGCTGCGGCTGGAGCGGCTGGCGCCGGCCGTGCTGCTGGTGCTGTTCGACGGCGTGCCGGCCGTGGTGCACATCGAGGAGCCGCGCCAGGGCATCCAGTTCGGCGTGCGGCTGGCCGACGGCGCGCAGCCGGGCCAGCATGTGGCCAAGGTGCAGCTGCGCGACTGCAACAACGGCAACCCGGTGCCGCCCTCGGCGCCGCTCGGCGCCAACAACTCGGTCAACGTGCCGTTCCGCCGCAATGCGCCGGGCGTGATCAACCTGGCCGAGCTGCGCAAGCGCCAGGCGGACAAGGCGCCCAATTCGGGCGGTACGCTGGAGCCCAACGAGTACGCGCTGCAGATGCTGCGCTTTCCCTTCCGCCAAGTGTTCGGCGACCCGAAGGACCTGGAGGGCAAGAAGTTCTACGGGCTCGACCAGTTCAAGGTCACGCTGCCCTTGAGCGAGTGGAAGAACACGCTGACTGCGAAGGTGAATTCGTAATGGCCACGCAACTCAAGCTTGCTGCCGAGGACGTGCGTCAGCTAACGTACGGCAAGCGCTTCCTCGCCGCCGACCGCGCGCAGTTGGACGTGCGTGAGATCTCCACCTGGGACAAGTACCTGCTGCGCGAGCACCGCCTGCTGGTGCCGATGAACGTGCAGGCGCTCTATGTGCAGCCCGGCAGCGCCGAGCCGATGGTGCGGCTGCCCATGCTGGTGGCCGGCCCCACCGGCAAGGGCGTGGAAGACCCCGAGGACGGCATGCCCGACCCCTTCGCCGCCGGCACGCCGCGCCCGGCCGGCGTGCACCTGCACTGGGCCATGCCCGACGCGCTGCTGCGCGGCACACTCGCCACGCGCGCCGACGGCGCCGCCAACCGCCTTGCGCTGCCGGTGCTGCCCGACCGCTGGGTGGTGCTGCGCATCCTATTGCCGCGCGGCAGCAAGAATGCGGTGACCACGGGCTGGGTGCTCGAGGCCGACCGCGCCATCGCCGTGCCGCTAGGCTCGTGGACGGAAGGCGGAAGCAAGAGCGCCGTGCCCGCCGGCGAAACGATCGAGCGCGGCCGGCTCACCGGCACCGTGGGCGGCTCGATCAGCTGGTCGGGCGTGTACGACGCGGTGCTCAACCGCTTCGCCTTCCACGACACGCTGGCCGACGTGGCGGCGCTCGCGCCCCAGGGCGTGGATGAGGACTGCGCCGCCTACGTGGTGGCCGGCTGGTGGAGCGACCCGGCGCTGGACCCGCTGGACAAGGCGCGCAGCAGCAACAGCCTGGACGAGCTGCTGGCCAGGCTGCGCTGGGGCCTGCTGTACGAGTGGGGCGACGAGAAGTGGACGCAGGAGCAGGACCGCGCGCAGTTCGAGCTGCGCAAGGCGCTGGGCCTGACCACCGAGGAGCGCTGGTCGAGCAAGCGGCCGCTGGACATTCCGGCGCCTGTCAAGCGCACCGGCGTGGCGGCTGCGGCGGCGGCCGTCGCCGCGCCTGCGCCGGCCTACACGCCCATCGACAAGACCTTCGTCGAAGTGCAGATGCTCACCGCCGCGTCGACCTTCTCGGCCGACGCCGGCCGCCGCTTCGTCGCGCCGCCGTGGCATCTGCGCTCGTCGCTGCTGCATGGCGCGATCTATGGCGTGCCGGTGGCGGGCACGGCGCCGGTGGACCGTCGGCCATCGGCCGGCACGCTGCGCGTGGCCATTGGCCAGCACGAGGACGAGATGCTGGCCGCGCTGTCGGCCGCGCCGCAGGCCACGCCGGAACAGCGGCGCGCTTCGGAGCGGCTGCTCACCGCCTTCACCGCGCAGAAGATCAACCGCCTGGGCTCGCCCGACGGCCTGGTGGAACTGGAAGAGCACGAGCACGCAGCCGCCTTCACCTCGGTGCCCGGCGGCATCGACGGCGACGACCGCTATATGCAGCGCGTGCAGACCGGCGGCGCCGGCGGCATGGCGGTGGGCAAGTACCGTGGGCAACGCGCGACGGCGAATGTGGAAGCGGTGAAGAAGGGCCTGGGCGAGGGTGCGCCGCGCGCGGCGCAGGCCGTGGGCGGCACCACGGTGTATTCCAGCAAGTCCAAGCCCACGCTCATCAACGCCAGCGCGGCGCGGGTGAACGACATTGCCCGCTCGCGCGTGGGCGAGGTGCTGGCGCCGACTGAATCACGCATCGTCAAGCGCCCCGCTGCGCGCTTCGCTTTTCCCGACGAGCCGATGGTGGCCATCCGCGGCGCCTCACGCAGCCTGCGCCACGGCAACGACGGGCGGGGCTCGGCGGCCGGCACGCTCACCTGCCGCTGGCCCACGCACGTGATCCAGGAGATCAGCGGCGTGATCGCCAAGGACCGCTTCGTGCGTTCGCTCGGCAACGGCTCGGTGCCGAGCGAGGCGCTCACGCTGGCGCGTGAGGCGGTGCTGCACGACCCCTACCACGACGACTGGATCGCCGATGCCGTCGCGCCGTCGGCGGCTGGGCGCACCGGCATCTTCAACCGGCTCAAGGCCGAGTCGGTGCTGCGCTTCGGCGTGGACGGCACCTATGACGGCGCCACCGCCTTCCTGGGCAGCGCAGCCGCGCCCAAGACGGCCCGCGCCGCGCGGGCCGGCGCTGCTGCGGCGGCGCAACGGCCCATCGAACCCGGCGTGCAGCAGCACCAGCGCATGGTCGCGGACGAGACGCGCAAGCTCTCGCTCTACAAGGGCGCGGACCCCGACCTGGTGGGCGTGACCACCTGGGCGCAGCCGTGGATCCCGATGTGGCTGGAGTGGGAGCTGCAGGTGGAAGGCATCGACCCGCCCACGCTGGAGGCCTGGCATCTCGGCGCCGTTGACCTCGAAACCCAAGGCACCGCGGGCCAGGGCGCCGGCACCGTGTTGCGCGGACGCGCCCTGCTCACCACCGGCGCGGCCCATACCCTGCACCGCGCGATCTCCGATTGGCTCACGGCCGAGGACAAGCTCGACGCCATCCACGCGGGCCAGGTCGACGAGGCCACCGAGGCGGCGTACCAGACGCTCGATGCCGCGGTCGACAAGCTCGACGTGGTGACGGCTGCATTGGACGGCATGCGCACCCAGCTGCTGGGCCTGGCCGTGACCGATGGCCTGCGCCGCCCGGCCAGCGGAGGCGGCATTGCCAACCCGGCGCCCATCGCCCCGCCGCACATGCTGCTGGCCGGCGCGCTCACGCTGACGCGTGCGCGCCTGCTCGATGCCTTCGGCCGTACGCTGGACGTGCCGGTGGGCCAGGTGGCCGTGCCCATGCGCAGCGCCCTGCCGGCGCGGCCCAATGCGCTGGCCGTCGCGCCGCGGCTGATGCGCCCCGCGCGCTGGCAGTTCAAGCTGGTCGACGCCAAAACCGAGGTCGGCACCGTGGGCGTGGATGCGCGGGTCGACCAGATCGACACCACACTGCAGGTGAACCCGGTGGCCGGTTTCGTGATGCCCGACCACCTCGACGAAAGCCTGGAACTGTTCAGCGTCGACGGCTCGCCCATCGGCGAGCTGCTGCACGAGCCGGTGAGCGGCGGCGTGATGTGGGAGATTGCCGCCGGCCGTGAAGGCCCGGCCGACTCCGGCCCGCTGTACGGCCTGGCGCCAGCGCAGCAGGCGCTCGGCCGCTTCGCCAGCGGCCTGGTGGCCGCCGATGCCGCCGCGCGCGCCGGCGCGCCGCTGGCGCCCGACAGCGGGCAGGAGACGGCGCTGTCGGCCCTGCTGCGCGCCATCGACACCACGCTGTGGACGGTCGACAGCTTTGCCGCGCTCGGCAGCGAGCACGTGGCCGGGCTGGTGGGCCGGCCCATTGCGGTGGTGCGCGCGCAACTCAAGCTGGAGCTGCGGCCGCCGGACGACATCGACCTGAGCGACGCGCAGCGCGCCGAGGAATGGGTCGACGCCGAGCGCGAGGCCGCGCGCCACGCCTTCCCGGTGCGCATCGGCGAGGTCACGCGCAGCGACGACGGCGTGCTGGGCTTCTTCGTGGACGATGACTATGCGCACTTCCGCCTGGTCGACAAGGCCATTGCCGGCACCGCCGCCGAGGCCGGCCGCAGCCGCGGGCAGCTGGGCCTGTACGCCAGCGTGACCGGCATGCCGCCCAGGACCTCGATCACGCACCCCTACATCGCCGGCACCGACGACGCCGACACGCTGATGCTGCACATCGGCCAGAGCGTGACGCTGACGATCTTCATGCATCCGGCCGGCAAGGCCACGCTCACATCGGGCGTGCTGCCGCGCAAGGCGCTGCAGCTGGCGCGCGACTGGGTCGGGCCGGGGCTCGCGACCATCGCGCCCTCGCTGCGCACCGGGCCGGTGATGGTGGAAACCGACCTCGACAAGGAAGGGCAGGTGCGCCTGCCCAAGGTGTCGGTGTTCGGCAAGGACCAGAACTTCCTGTGGCGCGACACGCCCGCCACCTGGCGCACCGACGCGATCCTGGCCGCGACGCAGACCGCGCTGCTGCCCGACACGCCGGCCGAACTGCGCGAAGGATGGATCCGCGTGGCGCCGGATGCGCCGAAGGAGGGGCAGCCATGAGCCGGTACGAATGGCCGATTGCGCCCGCGCACGCCGACGAGGGCGACGGCGACGACCCGGCGGCGCGCAGCCGCTACAACTCGCGCCGGCGCAGCGCGCTCGATCTGGGGAAAGCACTGCGCGCCAGCCGCACGCCGCAGCAGTTGCCTCCTGCGGCGCGACGCGGGCGCGCACCCGGACCCTTCGCCCCAATCATGGGCGACCAGTTCGTGTGGCAGCACCTGGGCCCGGCCACCGTGCTGGGCGGCCAGGCCGAAGGCAACCCGCGCGTGGCCGGCCGCATCAATGCGCTGTGCGTGCACGAGCTCGGCCAGCGCATCTATGCGGCGTCGGCCAACGGCGGTGTCTGGTACTCGAAGAACGGTGGCGACAGCTGGGTCTCGGTGGGCGGGCTGGCGCCGACCAACACGGCGGGCATCAACCGGCCCGCGCAGCGCAACGCCTGCGGTGCGCTCGAAGTGATCTTCGGCACCAACGAAGGCGACGACACCGTGTTCCTGGGCACCGGCGAAGTGAACAGCGACCCCGAGGGCCACGTCGGCGATTCGGAAGGCGGCGTGGGCATCCTGGTGGGCGACAAGCCGGCCAAGCCCGGCGCCGCGGCCGACCCGTGGAAGCCCGAGGCCCACCACCTGGTCAACAACGGCATCTACCGCTTCGCGCGCGACCCCGAGAGCGCCACCATCCTGGTGGCCACGCTCACCGGCCTGTACCAGCGCCCGGCGGCGCACGCCGGCGAGGTCGACTGGGGCCGGCCCACCGCCACGCCCTTCGCCACGCTGGACAAGCCCTGCACCGACATCCTCTGGACGGCGGCCAACGGCACGTCGCCCGCGCGCTGCTGGGTGTGGGTGAAGGATGGCCCCGACTTCGGCCTCTGGGTGCGCGCCAACGGCACCGCCAATTTCAAGAAGGTGACGGTCGATGCGACAGCGGGCCTGGCCTACGTCGCGCGGCGGGGCGCGCTGGCGGCCTCCAACCCGCCGACGCAGGTGTGGCTGCTCAACGACTACGGCGGCGGCGCCGGCACCGCGGGCCTGTTCCGCGTGACCAACCCGGCCAGCGGCACCGACCCGGTGGCGCACGGCGTGGTCGGCGTGCCCGACGTGCTGCGCAACCAGGGCTTCTACGACATCGCCATCGCAGTCGACCCCAACAACGCCAACCGCGTGGTGCTGGGCGGCTGCTTCATGGAAGACGTGCAGCTGGACGGCAAGCAAGTCCAATACAACGCTGCGATCACCGTGGCCGACGTCGCGGCCAATCCCGCCAACGCCGGCATCCTGACCTATGGGCAGCCCAACCGCTACACGCTCATCGGCCTGGGCGCGCATGCCGACGTGCACGCGCTGGCCTTCAGCAACGCCGGCACCTCGCTGTGGACGGGCTGCGACGGCGGCGTGTTCCGCAGCGACCGGCCCGACCGCCCGGCCGGCTTCTATCCGCGCAACCACGGTCTGAGCATCAGCGAGAGCAACTACGTGGCCTGCCATCCCATGGCCGAGGGGCACCTCCTCAGCGGCCTGCAGGACAACGGCACGGTGCAGCGCATGTCCAGCGGCGTGTGGAAGATGAAGTACATGGGCGACGGCGGCGGCATCGTCCTGAACGCGGCCAACCCGAGCGAGTCCTTCGCGCAGTACGTGCAGGGCAACTGGAACCGCGACCCCACCGGCGGCACCGGCCCGCTGACCCGCGGCAACCTGGTGCTGCCTTCCGAACGCGACGGCGCCGCCTTCTATTCGATGCCGGCCAACATCGCCAACACGCGCAGCGCGCCGGCGGCGGGCGTGCCGGCCAGCTTCAGCCAGACCTTGATCGGCACCTGGCGGCTCTGGTACTCGGACGACTTCGGCAAAAGCTGGGTCACGCTGCCCACCGCGACCGACCCGCTGGCCGGCATGACCGCCACGCCGCCGGTCATCAACGCCGGGCAGGACAGCCTCGGCAACGTGATCACCGCCTGCCGCTGGCAGGGCCCCGACGTGGCCTGGGTGCTGTGCGACCAGCGCATCCGGCGCTATTCGCGCGCCGCCGGCGCGCCCAACGGCGGCGGCCCGGGCGTGTGGGTGGACCAGAACGTGGTGCCGACCGGCTACACCCCGCCGCCCACCCCGCCCGGCATCCCGCCCAGCCCCGAGCCCGGGGGCAAGGCCAAGAAGCGGCCGCCCCCGCCGCCACCCGCGCCTGCCCCCGCGCCCCTGCCGATCTCGCTGCTCGACTCGGAGGTATGGACCGACATGGCACCCAACCTCGACGCGCCGCCGGCGCCCGGCCAGCCGCCCGCGCAGCACGGCACGCTGGGCGCGCTGTACGTGGGCACCATCGGCCACAAGACGATGCCCAACACCGACACGCTGTTCTGGTTCGACGGCACCGACAAGTGGTATCCCACCGGTCTTCATGCCATCGTGCCGGCGCCGGTGCTGGCCATCGCCTGCCGGCCGGAGCTTCCGCTGGAGGTGTGGGCCGGCACCGCGGTGGGCGTGTGGCAGGGCGTGCGCACCGACCACGGCGCCGATGCGCCGACCTGGGCCTGGACGCAGCGCGTCAACGGCCTGCCCGAGGCGGCGGTGGAAGACCTGGCCTTCCACAGCTTCAACGGCGTGACCCTGCTGCGCGCGGGCGTCGCAGCGCGCGGCGTGTGGGAGCTGCGGCTGGATGATCCGACCGCGGCTGACCGGACCTACCTGCGCATCCACGAGGACGATTTGCGCTACGCCGTGCCGCCTCTGGTGACGCCGCCCAACGGCAACCTGCGCGTGCTGAAGAAGCGCGACCTGGTCACCGACCGCTCCTGGCACAGCAGCCCCGACATCCGCCCGCGCAAGGCGCCAGCCGCCATGCCCGCACCGTCCACGCTGCCCTGGCGGCGCGACCCCTTCCGCGGCACGAAGGAGCAGTTGCGCCGCTTCCAGGCCGCGCTGCGCTCCAGCACCAGCGACCCGCGTATCGTCGCCAACGGCATCTGGGACGTGTACTTCAGCGAGGTGCTGCGCGACCATGGCGCGCCGGTGCTGGCGGTGCCGGCCACGGTGCCGCCCGCGCCGCCGATGCCGGCGCTGAGCGTGGCGCGCATCAACGCGGCCTTCTGGAACACGCACATGACCGGCGCCCATGCCACGCGCGAGCCCTGGGGCACCGGCAAGCCGACCGAAGCCGACCTGTACGAGCTCACACCCGACATCCCCGAGGGCGACCTGGGCCGCACCTCGTATGCGCTGAAGCGCGGCGCCCTCAAGGTCGACATCGTGGTGCAGCACCGCGGACTCGGCGCGCGCGACGGCGCCGACGTGCGCGTGACGCTGTTGCAGTGGATCGACCCCAAGCCGCACCACCGCGCCAAGTGGAACGACACCGCGACCTGGTTCACCGACCCGGTGCCGTGGACCGGCGCGGTCAACGAGGTGCTGAACTCCGCCGCCGGCACCACCGCGCTGGCTTTCGGCGCCGGCTGGAGCTTCGTCGGCAGCACCGACGCCACGCGGCGCCAGACGCTGGCCGGCCAGACGCTGGACGCCACGCACGCCGGCATCGCGACCTTCGACCTGGCTACCGGCACGCTGGCCAACAACCGCGTGATCCTGCTGGTGGCCGTGATCCGGGCCGGCGCCGACATCGCGCTCGCACCCGCCACCCTGCAGGAGCTGGCGCTGACTCGTCCCGAAGTCGCCGTGCGTTCGCTGCACGTCACCACCACTTGAGGAAGAACAGGAGCCCCGCCATGACCATCGTCCGGAAGATCTGCTCGCCCTACCTGCCCGTCCACAGCGGCCGCCCCGCCACGACTGCGCGAGCGAGCGAACAGGCCGCCACCGACGAACGCGTCGACAACATCCGCATCCGGCCGCTGGGCGCGCCCGCCGCGGGCCGCGCGCGTGCCGCGGTGGAACGCATGAAACTCTGGGACAACGGCCGCACGCTGCGCGTGAAGTTCCTCGACGGCGTGCCCGAGGTGCAGGCCAGGGTCGAGGCGATCGCGCACGAGTGGGAAGCCATCGCCAACCTCACGCTGAAGTTCGTGGCAGCCGGCGCCAGCGAGATCCGCATCAGCTTCGCCGAAAAGGGCTTCTCGTGGTCGACCGTCGGCACCGACGCGCTCACCGTCGCCGCCACGAAGGCGACCATGAACTACGGCTGGCTGGAGCCGAGCACCGCGCTGCGCGAATACCAGCGCGTGGTGCGCCACGAGTTCGGCCATGCGCTCGGCATGATCCACGAGCACCAGAACCCGGCCGCCCAGGGCCAGATCCCGTGGGACAAGGAGAAGGTCTACGCCTACTACGCGCAGCAGAACTGGACGCGCGACGACGTCGACTTCAACCTGTTCCAGCTCTACAGCGAGGACAGCACCAACCACACCGCGTTCGACCCGACCTCGATCATGGAATACGCGATCCCCGATTCGCTGACGGTCGGCTCGTATTCGGTCGGCTGGAACACCGAGTTCTCGGCCACCGACATCGAGTTCATGCGCCGCCAGTACCCGAGGGCATCGCCGGGCACGGTCGAGCTCGCCATCGGCGCCGCCCGCACCAGCGCCGAGCTGGCGACGGCCGGCGAGGTCGACACCTACCACTTCGACGTGGCCGCCGCCGGCACGCACATCATGACCACCGAAGGCCCGAGCGACACCGTGCTGACGCTGCACGGCCCCAACGACGCCGGCGCCGTGCTGGCCTGGGACGACGACCGCGGCAAGGGCCTGAACGCCCGCATCATGCGCAAGTTGCAGCCGGGCAGCTACTGGCTGTCGGTGCGCCACAAGAGCGCGCAGTCCACCGGGAGCTATACCGTGGGGGTCAAGAAAAGCGGTTGATGCGGGCCGACCTGGCGCGCAGCGACTCGTACAACTGCGCCGGCCCCAGCAGAACGTCCTTCAGGCCATCACGAACCCGCTCTGAACCCAATGCCTGCGTGCCCATCGTCGTGTGGGCTTCGAGTGCGTCCATGATCGCGTGCAGCAGCGCATTCTTCAGGTCGGGTGAATTCGCAAACTGCTCCTTGCTGTTGCTCGCGGCCTGCTGCACCAGTGTGTCGTTCCAGCCGCTTCCCTTGATCGCGCCGTTCACGTAAGCGAACTGGTCGTCGTCGGTCAGCTCGCCCTCGAAGGTTCAGGTTCATCGGCTGCCTGCGGTGTTCTTCAGCGTGTGGTGGGTCAGCACCGCCTTGCTGAGGTCACCGAGCACCACCTTCATGTTCATCGGCGACGTGATGTAAAAGGTGTGGCCCGACTTGCGCAGCAGGACGGGCAGGTGGAAGTCTACGGGGCAAGCGCGCCGTGCGGGCGTTACCACCTCTGGACCCCAACGATCCGGACGTTGATGAGCAAGGCCGCCCGATTGCTCTCTTCGCCGGCGCCTGCGATGCCTTCAGCCGATTCGGTCGGCGACCCGTTGACTTGACGCAACACCGATCGCCTTTGTCGCGGGGCGTCTCGCAAGGTTAGTTCAGGGCTCGGGCCGAGTCCGACGTGGACGGGTATCGAATGCAAAGCGGGGGTACAGACGGGGGTGCAATTCGAAATTGGCTTTCCGACAAGTGAGCATCCATGCGGCCTGCAGACGATCTTTCAATCTCTCCACCGCCACCATTTTCCTGAAGATGAAAAGCGATTTGGATTGTCCAGGTCGCTTTTTTGTTTTCCGAGCCGCTTCTTGCAGCGCCGAAAATTCGGCGACACGCCTGTCGGCTCGAGCTGACGTCGACTGGCGCCACGCACCGGCTGCATTCCTGAGCCAACGGCATAGAACCGGGGCAAAGGAGAGCACCATGGCCACCCATCCCGATCTTCCGTCCCCGATCACGCCGGATCTGCCTGTGGAGCCCGACGAAGGGCCGAGCACGCCGCCGGACGACCCGACCGATCCCGAGCCGCCTCCCACCACGTCGTGAATTCGGCGCGCGAGCCGCGATAAGCTCGCGCCATGGATGAACTCGATTGCGCCGTCATCGGCGGCGGTGTGGTGGGACTGGCAGTGGCACGCGCCTTGGCGCTTGCAGGCCGGGAAGTGGTTGTGCTGGAAGCCGAAGGTGCCATTGGCACCGGCACCAGTTCGCGCAACAGCGAGGTGATTCACGCGGGCATCTACTACCCGCAGGGCTCGCTCAAGGCCCGCCTCTGTGTGGAGGGAAAGCAGGCGCTCTATGACTACGCGGGGCAGCGCGGTGTGCCCCACCAGCGCTGCGGCAAGCTCATTGTGGCGACCTCGGCCGAGCAGGTGGCTCAGCTCGAAATCATCCGCGCCAAGGCGGCCGCCAACGGCGTCGGCGACCTCGTGCTGCTGACGGCGCAACAGGCCATGGCGATGGAGCCGCAGCTGCACTGCGTGGCGGCATTGCATTCGCCGAGCACCGGCATCGTCGACAGCCATGCCTTGATGCTGAGCCTGCTCGGCGACCTGGAGAACGCGGGCGGCATGCTGGCGTTGAAATCGCCCATCGCCCGTGCGGAGTGCGGCCAGGACGCTATCGTCCTGGTAGCGGAAGACGGAACGGCGCTGCGCTGCAACACCGTCGTCAATGCGGCCGGTCTCCTCGGGCCCCACCTGGCCCGACGCTTCGAAGGCCTGCCAGCAGGGGCCGTGCCCACCGCCTACTTTGCCAAGGGCAACTACTTCACCCTGTCAGGCCGCGCGCCTTTCAGCCGCCTCGTCTACCCGGTGCCCGAGCCCGGTGGATTGGGGGTGCACCTGACGATCGATCTGGGCGGGCAAGCCAAGTTCGGGCCCGATGTGCAATGGGTGGAATCGGCCGACGACCTGGTGGTGGACCCGGCGCGCGGCAATGGCTTCTATGCCGAGGTGCGCAAGTATTGGCCCGCGTTGCCCGACGGGGCGCTGATTCCCGGCTATGCGGGCATGCGACCCAAGATCTCGGGCCCGGACGAGCCGGCGCGCGACTTCATGATCGACGGGCCCGAATCGCATGGCGTGCGGGGGCTGGTCAATCTCTTCGGCATCGAGTCGCCGGGGCTCACGAGCAGCCTTGCCATCGGGCGCTACGTCGAGCGCCTGCTCGCGGCAGGCTGACGGCGGACGCGATGAAGAGCCATCGCGTGCAGAAGTCTGCATAACTGCTGTGCATGAGGGGCTTTTGTGCCTGTAACATGACACCACGCCATTTGCTGGCGTGAAGCCGCCGGCGCGGTGCCGGTGTCATCACGGAGGAAAGATTCCAATGAGTGCATCCAACAATATTGAAGCGGCAGCCGAAGACATCGCAAGCGACGTGCGTGGCGTGCTGGCCAGCAAGGACCTGGATTCGGTTCCCCACATCAAGGCGCTGCGCCAGCGCATCGACACCAAGCTGGCCATTGCGCGCGAGCTTGCCGCCGAGAAGAGCAAGCTGGCCGCCAAGAAGGCCCGCGAAGCGGCCAACACTGCCAACGCCTACGCCCACGACGAACCGTGGCAGATCGCCGGCGCTGCGCTGGCCGTCGGCGTGCTGGTGGGCCTGCTGCTTGGCCGCCGCTGACCTGAACGCAAGCCGCCGCGTCGTCCCTCGCCGAGCCGGAGTCGGCGCATGAGACTGCTGTCCCTGTTCGGGCTCGATGCCCGTTTGCGGCGGCTGCGGATTGCTGCGGCCGAAGGTGCGCTGGCGGCCGAAGACCGCGTGCAGCTGCTGCGCATGGCGTGGGAGGACGAGAAGCAGCGCCTCAAGCTGATGCTCGTCCTGGTGGTGGCCGTGCTTGGCCTCACCACAGTGGCGGTGGCATTGCTCTCGATGGCGGTGGTGGTGCATTTCTGGGAAACGCCCCACCGCATCGCGGCTGCGTGGTCGGTGGCTGGGGTGTGGATCCTGCTCTGGCTGGGCGCGGCCCTGGGTCTGTTCCTGACCCTTCGCAATGCCTCGAACAGCTTCATTCCAGCGCGCCACGAATTCGAACGCGACTGGGCCTGGGTCCAGGACAGCTTCGGGCTCGGCAACGATCCCGACCAGGACGAAGAAGCGCCGCGCCCCCGGCGGCCAGCCACGCGCGAGGAACTGCTCGCCCGCATGGAGCGCCAGCGCGAACGCATTGCCACAATGCAGGGCGCGCGGCCGGCGCAGCCCGGCGGTGCAACGGGTGCTTCTTCCGAAGCACCTCCGGCCGACGAGTCGGCCGCCGCTGCTGCCTTGCGCATTGCCCGGGAGCACCCCGTGGCCACCGGCGTTGCCGCCGCGGTGGCTGTGGTGGTGATCCGTCCCAAGCGGCTGTTGCGTTGGGCGGCGTTCATTGCGCCGGTGCTCTGGCGCATGCGCTGAGAGGGAGCGAAGAAACCGAAGAGCGAAGAAGGCTCAGGCGGCGCTGCGACTCTGCAGCAACGCCTGCGCCGCCTCGCGCACGAGCCCGGGGCCGCGATAGATCAGGCCGGTGTAGATCTGCACCGCGTCTGCGCCTGCGGCGATCTTGGCCTTGGCATCGGCCGCGCTCAGGATGCCCCCCACCCCGATGATCGGAAAACCCGGCCCCAGTGCCGAGCGCAGCTGCGAGATCACGCGGTTGCTCGCCTCGCGCACGGGTGCGCCCGAGAGCCCGCCCGCTTCGTCGGCGTGCGGCAGACCGGCGACCGCGTCGCGCGCCAGCGTGGTGTTGGTGGCGATCACGCCGTCCATGCCGTGGCGCTGCAGCGTGGCGGCGATGACGGCAACCTGGCTCTCGTCGAGATCGGGAGCGATCTTCACGAACAGCGGCACGCGCCGACGACTGCGCTCGGCCAGTGCATGGCGGCGCTCGGCGATGGCGCCCAGCAGGGCGTCGAGCGCCTCGTCGCTCTGCAGCGTCCGCAGATTCGCGGTGTTGGGGCTCGAGATGTTGATGGTCACGTAGTCGGCATGCGGGTACACGCCGTCCAGGCAGGCCAGGTAGTCGTCCACCGCTCTTTCGATGGGCGTGGCGGCGTTCTTTCCGATGTTGAGTCCGAGCCGCATCGGTTTCTTGCCGCTGCCACTCCTGCGGAAGCGCGCCTTCTGCACGTTGGCGAGGAAGGCATCGAGCCCTTCGTTGTTGAATCCGAGCCGATTGATGAGCGCGTCGCGCTGGGGCAGGCGGAACATGCGCGGCTTGGGATTGCCCGGCTGTGCCCTGGGCGTGACCGTGCCGACCTCCACGAAGCCGAAGCCCATGGCGGCAAAGGCATCGATGCAGCGGGCATTCTTGTCGAGCCCGGCCGCCAGGCCCACGCGGTTGGGAAATTCCAGCCCCGCGAGGGTGACCGGATCATCGACGCGCGGCGCGGCGTAGGCGCAAGCCAGCGGTGTGTTCTGCGTGCGGGCCAGTCCTTCGAGCGTGAGTTCGTGGGCGTGCTCCGGGTCGAAGCCGAACAGAAAGGGCCGGGCCAGGCCGTAGAGCGAAGAGGGGAGCAGGGGCATCGGATAATTCTCGACTTCAATGAGCCAAGGATTCTCCGCGATGACTGCACCCGTTTCCCCTTCTTCCGCCTCCGGCGCCGCGAACGGCGCGGGCGCCATCTCCCAGGACGAACTCAAGGCCCAGGTCGGCCGCGCCGCGCTGGCCTACGTGGTCAAGGGTGAAATCGTCGGCGTGGGCACGGGCTCCACCGTGAACAAGTTCATCGACGCCCTGGCCACGATCAAGGACGAGATCAAGGGAGCGGTGTCCAGCTCGGTGGCCTCGACCGAGCGCCTGCGCGCCTTGGGCATCCCGGTGTTCGACAGCAACGAGGTCGAGGAACTCGCCGTCTACATCGACGGCGCCGACGAGATCGACCACCACGGTTTCATGGTGAAGGGCGGCGGTGCGGCGCTCACGCGCGAAAAGATCGTCGCGGCGCAGTCGCGGCGCTTCGTCTGCATTGCCGATGCGTCCAAGCTGGTCGACACGCTCGGCGCCTTTCCGCTGCCGGTGGAGGTGGTTCCGATGGCGGCGCGCCGCGTGATGCGGCAGTTCGAAGCCATGGGCGGCATCGCGCAAGTGCGCGAAAAGGACGGCCTGCCGCTCGTGACGGACAACGGGCAGCACATCGTCGACGTGACGGGGCTGCGGATCGGCGATCCGCTCGCCTTCGAATCCGAAGTGAGCCAGTGGCCCGGCGTGGTCACGGTCGGCGTGTTTGCCCACCAGAAGGCCGATGTGTGCCTGCTGGGCACGCCCTCCGGCGTGCAAACGATGCAGTTCGACTGAAGAAAAAAGGCCGCCAGCTCTGGCCGGCGGCCGGCCGGTTCAGAACTTGATGCCTGCCGGGTTGCTCGGGCTCGGACCGCTGGGGGCGGGCGCGGGCGGCTGCGGTGCAGCCGCCGGCTGCACAGGCTCGCGTGCGGCGGGCGCCGGCTGCAGCGCAACCAGGGGCCGGGCCGGCGGATTGCGGTAGCCGGCAGGCAGGCTGTTGCTCTTCGGATAGCCCGCGGCGTCGAGGTATTGCGACCATTCGGCGTCCGAGTAACCCTTGAGCTGCTGCGAGCCGATCGTCAGCAGCGGCAGCGAGGTCTGGTTACTCAGGCGCTGCAGCGCCTCGACGTCCTGGCTGCTCTTGACGGTGCGTTCCTCGAAGGGAATGCCGCGCGTGACGAGCAGCGAACGGGCCGTGCCGCAGGGCGCGCATTCCTCGCTGCTGTACAGGGTCACGGGGTAGCGCTGTGCCACCTGCCGCAACTCGTAGGGCAGGCCGGCGTTGGCCGGAGGCACGATGCCGGCCTGCGGCGCTGAGGCCGGTTCCGTGCTTGCGGTGGGCGCGCGGTCCGAGAAAGTGACCTTGCCGTTCTTGTCGACGTTGCGGTAGATCGGCTGGGCCAACGCGCCTGCGGCGATCAGCAGCAGGGCGACGCCGGACAGGCGATGCAAGGAGGATTTCTTGTGGATCGAATGCATCGCCCGAGTATCGCAAGCTTCAGGCCCGCATCAAGCGGGCTGGGCCTGTGCCATGCCCTGGTGTCGCAGCAGCGCATCAAGCTGCGGTTCGCGGCCGCGGAAAGCCTTGAACGAATCCATGGCGCTGCGGCTGCCACCGGCTTCGAGGATGGCCTGGCGGTACCTGCGGCCGGTCTCGATGTTTGGCTGGCCATCGGCACCCACCGTTTCCTCGAAGGCAGCGTAGGCGTCGGCGCTCAGCACCTCGGCCCACTTGTAGCTGTAGTAGCCGGCCGCGTAGCCGCCCGAGAAGATGTGGCTGAAGGTGTTCGGCGTGCGGCTGAAAGGAGGCGCAGGCATCACGGCCACCTCGGCGCGCACCTTGCCCAGCAGCGCGAGCACGCCGCCCGGCGGCGCGGCGGCGGCCTGGTATTCGGTGTGCAGCAGCATGTCGAACAGCGAGAACTCGATCTGGCGCAGCGTCTGCAGTCCGCTCTGGAAGTTCTTGGCGGCGGTCATCTTGTCGAACAGTGCGCGCGGCAGCGGCTCGCCGGTATCGACGTGGGCCGTCATGTGCCTGAGCACGTCCCATTCCCAGCAGAAGTTTTCCATGAACTGGCTCGGCAGCTCGACCGCGTCCCATTCGACGCCGCTGATGCCCGACACGTCGCGCTCGTTCACCTGCGTGAGCATGTGATGCAGCCCGTGGCCGAATTCGTGGAACAGGGTGGTCACGTCGTCGTGCGTGAGCAGCGGCGGCTTGCCGTCGACGCCGCTGGCGAAGTTGCACACGAGCTGTGCGACGGGCGTTTGCAACGCGCCGTCGTCCGGGCGCAGCCAGCGCGCGCGCACGTCGTCCATCCAGGCGCCGCCGCGCTTGGCGGCTCGGGCCGAGGGATCGAGGTAGAACTGGCCGACCTTCTGGCCGGCCCGCTCGATGCGGTAGACCTCGACGCTCGGGTGCCAGGTGGGCGCGCTGTCGCGGCGGATGGACACCTCGAACAGCGTCTCGACGATCTTGAACAGGCCGGCCATCACCTTGGGTGCCGGGAAGTACTGCTTGACCTCCTGCTCGCTGAAGGCATAGCGCGCTTCCTTCAGCTTCTCGCCGATGTAGCTCCAGTCCCAGGCCTGGGGATCGGCAATGCCCAACTGCTGCGAGGCGAAGACGCGCAGGTCGGCCAGGTCGCGTTCGCCATACGGCTTTGCCTTGGCCGCGAGATCGCGCAGGAACTTGATCACCTGTTCGGGCGATTCGGCCATCTTGGGCACGACCGAGAGTTCGCCGAAATTCCTGTAGCCGAGCAGCTTTGCTTCTTCCTCGCGCAGTGTGAGGATCTCGTTGATCAAGGCCGTGTTGTCGAAGGCCGGGTCGCCGAGTTCGCTGGCACGGGTGACGTAGGCGCGGTAGAGCGTTTCGCGCAGCGCACTGCTGCGGGCGAATTGCATCACGGGCAGATAGCAGGGCATCTTGAGCGTGAGCTTGTAGCCATCCTTGCCCTCGGCTTCGGCGGCCGCGCGGGCCGCGCCCACCACGTCTTCGGGCACGCCCTCGAGCTCGCCCAGCGCTGCGTAATAAGAGAAGGCGTCGGTGGCGTCGAGCGCGTTCTCGCTGAATTTCTGGCTCAGTTCGGCCTGGCGCTCCTGGATGTCGGCAAAGCGCTTCTTCGCCTCGCCCTGCAGCTCCGCGCCGCCGAGCACGAAGTTGCGCACGGCATTCTTGTGCGCCTGGCGCTGCTCGGGATTGAGGGGGGCCACGTCGATGGCCTTGTACTTGGCGTAGAGGCGCTCGTCGGAGCCCAGGCGGGTCCAGAACGCGGTCACGCGCGGCATCGCCTCGTTGTAGGCGGCACGCAACTCCGGCGTATCGGCCACGGCGTTGAGATGGCCCACGGCGCCCCAGGCGCGGCTGAAGCGCTCGGAGGCCACGTCGAGCACCTTCGAGATCGCATTCCAGTCGGCGGGAAATTCAGGCGCCGTCGCGGTTTGCAGCGCCGCCTCGGCATCGGCCAGCAGGATGTCGACCGCGGACGCCACATGCTCGGGCTTGATGCGGTCGAACAGCGGGAGATCGGTGAAGTCGAGGAGGGGGTTGTTCTTCATGGCCATGGAACTCACTTGGCGGCGCGTTCCGCGGCTTCAAGGGTGTTGACGAGCAGCATGGCGCGCGTCATGGGGCCCACGCCGCCGGGCACGGGGGTGATCCAGCCGGCCACTTCCTTGACGCCGTCGAAGTCGACGTCGCCCGCGAGCTTGCCGTCTTCCTTCCGGTTCATGCCCACGTCGATCACGACCGCACCGGGCTTCACCATGCCGGCGGTCAGGATGTTGCGCTTGCCCACCGCGGCGACGATCACGTCGGCCTGGCGCGTGAGGGCGGCCAGGTCTTGCGTGGCGCTGTGGCAGATGGTGACGGTGGCGTTCTTGGCCAGCAGCATCATGGCCATCGGCTTGCCGACGATGTTGCTGCGGCCGATGACCACCGCATGCTTGCCGCGCAGGTCGTAGCCGATGGATTCGAGCATCTTCATGCAGCCGTACGGCGTGCAGGGCCAGAAGCCCGGCGCACCGGTCATGAGCGCGCCGGCACTGGCCACGTGGAAGCCGTCCACGTCCTTGGCGGGCGAGATCGTCTCGATGACCTTCTGGCTGTCCATGTGCCTGGGCAGCGGCAGCTGAACCAGGATGCCGTGCACCTGGGGGTCGTCGTTGAGGGCGCGGATGCGGTCCAGCAGGTCGGCCTCGCTCATGTCGGCGGGGTAGGTCTCGAGCGTGGCCGCGAGGCCGGTTTCGGTGCTGTCGTTGACCTTGTGCCTGGTGTAGACCTGGCTGGCCGGGTCGCTGCCCACGAGGATGATGGAAAGGGCCGGGTTCACGCCACGGGCCTTCAGTGCGGCGGTGCGGCCGGCGACCTCGGCGCGAATGGTTTTGGCGAGGGCGTTGCCGTCGATCAGTTGGGCGGTCATCGGTTTCGATTTTCCAAGTAAAAACGCCCGCTTGCGCAGGCGTGGGGGACATTCGTCGCTATCGGGGGGAGACAACTGGCTCTTAGGCCTTGGCCGCTGGCGCCGCCTGCCCGAGGGCGATCTTGAGCAGATCGGCCACGGTGTTGGCGTTGAGCTTTTCCATGATGTTGGCGCGATGCGCCTCGACCGTCTTGATGCTGATGCCCAGGTCGTCGGCAATCTGCTTGTTCAGGCGGCCGGCAACGATGCGCTCGAGCACCTGGGCCTCGCGGCCGGTGAGCTTGGACAGCAGCGCATCGCGGCTGGCCGACTGCTGGTGCTGGGTGAAGGCGCCGCGCGCGTGCTCGAGCATGCGCTCGACCAGCGTGACGAGCTCTTCGTCGTTGAAAGGCTTCTGGATGAAGTCCATGGCGCCTTTCTTCATGCTGTCGACCGCCATCGGCACGTCGCCGTGGCCGGTGATCACCACGATGGGCAGTGGAGAGCGCCGTTCGATCAGCCGATCCTGCAGCTCGAGGCCGGTCATGCCGGCCATGCGGATGTCGACGATCAGACAGGCGACTTCGCGCGGGTCGTATCGGGAGAGAAAGGACTCGGCCGAATCGAAGCAGCGAACCCTGTAGTCCTTGCCCTCGAGCAGCCATTGCAACGAATCTCGCACGGCTTCGTCGTCGTCGACGACATAGACAGTGCCCTTCTTCGGAATCAAACTCATGCAGGTACCTTTGCCTCGTCGCTTGCTACGGAACTGGGAGCGTCCAACACCGGAATCCAGAAGGAAAAACGGCATCCGATCACATCCAGACCATTGTAGATGTTCTCCGCCTGCATCCTGCCGCGATGGGACTCGACGATGGTGCGGCAAAGGTTCAGCCCGATGCCCATGCCTTCCGGCTTGGTAGAGAAAAAGGCTTCATACAGACGGTCCATCACCTCGGGAGCCAGGCCCTTGCCGGTGTCCTGCACCGAGAACTCGATGGCGTTGTGGCCCTCGATCAGCTTCGGCAGCACGCGCAGCTCCACGCTTCGGCGCGCGAGCGGACGCTCGGCAATGTCGATGGACTCGGCCGCGTTCTTCAGCAGATTGACCATCACCTGCTCGATCAGGATCGGGTCCACCTGCACCACCGGCAGCCGCGCGGCCACGTAGTGGTTGAGCCGCACGTTGCGCCGCCGCAGCTCGATGCCTGCGAGTTCGACCGCTTCGCTGACCATGGTGGACACGTCGGCGGCCGTGCGGTTGGGCTCGCTGCGCTTCACGAAGGAGCGGATGCGCTGGATGATCTGTCCCGCGCGCTGCGCCTGCTTGGAGGTTTTCTCCAGCGCCGCGAGCAGCGCCTCGGTGTCGATGGCCTGCCCCTTGAGGCGCGACATCATTCCGTTGCAGTAGTTGGTGATGGCCGTGAGCGGCTGATTGAGTTCGTGCGCCACGCTCGACGCCATTTCGCCCATGGTGATCAGGCGGCTCGCGGCCTGTGCGCGGTCGGCCTGCGCGGCGGCCTGCTCCTCGGCATCGCGCCGCGGCGTGATGTCGGTGGCAATCACCAGCTGGGCCAGCCGGCCGTCGACCCATGTCAGGTAGCGCGAACGCACTTCGAGCCACTTGCCCAGGTGCGGCACGAAGATCTCGTTGTTGGCCGTCTGTGCGGCGGTCAGGGTATCGATCGGGAGGCCGGCGTACGGGTCGACGTCGTCGAGGCCTTCGTCATGCGCGTTCGAGGCCGGCACGCCGGCCTGCGCCACCATGCCCAGGTGGCCGACGGTGTCGGAGCCGAACCAGAGGCGGTACAGCTTGTTCGCGAACAGCAGCTCTTCGCTGCCGATGGGCGCGACCGACACGGCGGCGTCGAGTGCCTCCAGCACCGTGGTGAAGCGTTCGTACGATGCCGACAACTGCTCGCGGATGCGCGTGGGCTCGGTGATGTCGGTCATCGACGTCATCCAGCCGGTCTGGTGGCCGCGTGCGTCGATCAGCGGCGATACATAGAGCCGGGCATTGAACACGCTGCCGTTCTTGCGCTTCACGCGCACCTGGAAGCCGCCGGGCAGGGCGCGTCCGTGCAGTTCTTCCTCGAGCCGCTCGTTCATGACTTCGCGGTCCGACTCCAGCCAGTAGGGGAAGGGCGGCGACTGGCCCACCAGTTCGGCCTCGCTCCAGCCGGTCATCGCGCAGAAGGCGGCGTTCACGTAGGTGATGCGCCCCTGCAGGTCGAGCACGCGCATGCCGGTCAGCATGGAGTTTTCCATCGCGCGCCTGAAGTTGGTCTCGGCGACCAGCCGCTGCTGTGCCTGCTGGCGCCGCCGGGTGTGGCGCCAGGTGCCGATCAGCATCCAGCTCGTCAGCACGCTGAGCGCACAGACCAGCCAGAACAGGCCGTTGCCGACCACCCCCTGCGAAGTGCGGTAGGCCTGGGCGCGCAATACCAGCGCGTTGCCGACGGGCGAAACCGGCACCTCGTACTCATTGGTTCTTTCCGTCCAGGGGAGGAGCCGCGTGCCGCTTTCCCTCGGGTTGGCCGTATTGCCCGCGAGCACGCTGCCTTTGGCGTCGAGCAGCGAGACCGCGTAGCGCGCCTGCACTTCCGACGGCATGCCGTAGCGCAGCAGGCCATCGACCGAAAATTCGCCCAGCACCACGCCCGCGAACAGGCCCTGGTCGAAGAGGGGAATGTGCAGCTGCAGCATCGCCGCGGGATCGCCGCCCGCCACCGGCTGGGAGAAAACCGGCTGGCGCAGCTCGCGCGCCAGGGCGTAGTTGCTCTCCACGTCGCCCGGGCGCAGCACGTCGCCGATCAGGTGCTGCTGCGCAGGATGCACGCTCGGCGCCGAATAGCCGGCCTTGAAACGGCGCCGATCGTCGATCCAGGTGACGGTCTGCAGCTCGGGAAACTGGCTCACCAGCGATTCCGCGCGGCTCGCGAATTCGATCGGGTCGATCTCGCGGTTCGAGGCGTCGCGCGCGATGCGCATCAGCTGTTCCTGGCGTTCGAGCAGGCGCAGGCGCATGCGCTGCTGCGCGTATTCGACGTCCCGCCGCACCGACTCCTGCTCGCGCTCGACTTCTTCGGTGCGCAGGTACCAGAACGCCGAAACGATGGCGGCCAGAAACAGCAGCACCGCCGCGATCGGCGCCAGCATGGCGACCGCGTCTTGCAGCACCGGCGTTTGCTGGCGCCACCAGCGGCGCCACCACGAGAGCGGAGACGCATTCACGGCGCTGCGGGCAACCGCCAGCGGAGAGGAAAAAGGCATCCTGCGAGTTTAGGTGATGGCCCCTGTGCCAAGGAGAGAGGGGCCGCAGTGCCATTGATTCCGGCGCGGGCGACTTTGTTTCTAAATTTCATATTGAGAAATTAGCATGCACCATTTGAAATAGAAGTATTTCTATGAGAAACTCCCGCGCGGTGATCGAAGAGCGCACTAAATTACAGCCACAGCCCTAAAGGAGAGACAAGCATGTCGGCAAATCCCGAGAACCTGTTCGGTTCGGCCGCGAACGACGCGGACGCCCAGGAAACCCGTGAATGGATGGATGCACTGTCCTCCGTGATTCAAAGCGAGGGACCTGAACGGGCCCACTTCCTTCTCGAGCAGCTGCTCGAACATGCGCGGCAACACAGCATCGACAAGCCGTTCTCCGCCAATACGGCCTACGTCAACACCATCGAGCCCGACCAGGAAGAGCGCTGCCCCGGCAACCTCGAGATCGAGGAGCGCCTGCGCGCCTACATGCGCTGGAACGCCATGGCGATGGTGGTCAAGGCCAACCGCCACCACCCCGCCGAAGGCGGCGACCTGGGCGGCCACATCGGCTCCTTCGCCTCGCTGGCCAACATGTTCGGTGCCGGTTTCAACCACTTCTGGCACGCCGAGAGCGAAAACCACGGCGGCGACTGCCTCTACATCCAGGGCCACGTCTCGCCCGGCATCTATGCCCGCGCCTACCTCGAAGGCCGCCTGAGCGAAGAACAACTTCTCAATTTCCGCCAGGAAGTCGACGGCAACGGCCTGTCCAGCTACCCGCATCCGAAGCTGATGCCCGAGTTCTGGCAATTCCCGACCGTCTCGATGGGCCTCGGCCCGCTGATGGCCATCTACCAGGCCCGCTTCCTCAAGTACCTGCATGCCCGTGGCATCGCCAACACCGAGAACCGCAAGGTCTGGGTGTTCTGCGGCGACGGCGAAATGGACGAGGTCGAATCGCTGGGCGCCATCGGCCTCGCCGCGCGCGAAGGCCTCGACAACCTGATCTTCGTCATCAACTGCAACCTGCAGCGCCTGGACGGGCCGGTGCGCGGCAACGGCAAGATCATCCAGGAGCTCGAAGGCGAGTTCCGCGGTTCGGGCTGGAACGTCATCAAGCTGATCTGGGGCAGCAGCTGGGACCCGCTGCTGGCGCGCGACAAGGACGGAGCGCTGCGCAAGATCATGATGGAGACCAACGACGGCGACTACCAGGCCTTCAAGGCCAACGACGGCGCCTACGTGCGCAAGCATTTCTTCGGCCGTGACCCGCGCACGCTCGAAATGGTGTCCAAGATGAGCGACGACGACATCTGGCAACTGCGCCGCGGTGGCCACGATTCGCAAAAGGTCTACGCGGCCTTCGACGCGGCCGTGAAGCACAAGGGCCAGCCGACGGTGCTCCTGATCAAGACGGTCAAGGGCTTCGGCATGGGCAAGATCGGCGAGGGCAAGAACACGGTCCACCAGACCAAGAAGCTCGGCGACGAGGACATCAAGGCCTTCCGCGACCGCTTCAACATCCCGATCCCGGACAGCCAGATCTCCGACCTGCCGTTCTACAGGCCGGCCGACGACACGCCGGAAATGAAGTACCTGCACGAGCGCCGCAAGGCCCTCGGCGGCTACCTGCCGCACCGCCGCACCAAGGCCGACGAGAGCTTCACGGTGCCTTCGCTCGACGTCTTCAAGTCGGTGATGGAGCCCACGGCCGAAGGCCGCGAGATCTCGACCACGCAGGCCTACGTGCGCTTCCTCACGCAGCTGCTGCGCGACAAGGCCCTGGGCCCGCGCGTCGTTCCCATCCTCGTGGACGAAGCACGGACCTTCGGCATGGAAGGGTTGTTCCGCCAGATCGGCATCTACAACCCCGCAGGCCAGCAGTACACCCCGGTCGACAAGGACCAGGTCATGTACTACAAGGAAGACAAGGCCGGCCAGATCCTGCAGGAAGGCATCAACGAAGCGGGCGGCATGTCGAGCTGGATCGCGGCGGCCACGTCGTACAGCACGAACAATCGCATCATGGTGCCGTTCTACGTGTACTACTCGATGTTCGGCTTCCAGCGCATCGGCGACCTGGCCTGGGCGGCCGGCGACATGCAGGCGCGCGGCTTCCTGCTGGGCGGCACCTCGGGGCGCACCACGCTCAACGGCGAAGGCCTGCAGCACGAAGACGGCCACAGCCACATCCTGGCCAACACCATCCCGAACTGCGTGAGCTACGACCCGACCTTCGCGCATGAAGTGGGCGTGATCCTGCACCACGGCTTGAAGCGCATGGTCGAGCGCCAGGACAACGTCTACTACTACCTCACGCTGCTCAACGAGAACTACCCGATGCCCGGCCTGCAGCCCGGCACCGAAGAGCAGATCATCAAGGGCATGTACCTGTCGAAGCAGGGCCCGGCGCTGAAGGCCAAGTCGCCCACCGTGCAACTGCTGGGCAGCGGCACGATCCTGCGCGAAAGCTTCGCTGCGCAAGAGCTGCTCGAAAAGGACTGGGGCGTCTCCGCCTCGGTGTGGAGCTGCCCGAGCTTCAACGAGCTGACGCGCGACGGCCAGGACGCCGACCGCTGGAACCTGTTGCACCCGGACCAGGCGCCACGCGTGCCCTTCGTGGCCGAGCAGCTCGCACCCACGGCCGGTCCGGTGGTGGCATCGACCGACTACATGAAGGCGTATGCGGAACAGATCCGCCCCTTCATCCCGAAGGGCCGCACCTACAAGGTGCTGGGCACAGACGGCTTCGGCCGCAGCGACTTCCGCAACAAGCTGCGCGAGCACTTCGAAATCAACCGCCACTACATCGTGGTGGCTGCGCTCAAGGCGCTGAGCGAAGACGGCACGGTGCCTGTGGCCAAGGTGGTCGAGGCGATCAAGAAGTACGGCATCAATGTCGACAAGGTCAACCCGCTTTACGCTTGAACATCAACAACCAACGAACGAACGGCGCCTCACGGCGGGAGACAAACGATATGGCAGCAGTGGAAGTCAAGGTGCCGGACATCGGCGATTTCGATGAAGTCGCGGTGATCGAGGTGCTTGTGAAGGTGGGCGACACGGTCAAGGCCGAGCAGTCGCTCATCACCGTGGAATCGGACAAGGCGTCGATGGAGATTCCGTCGTCGACCGCCGGTGTGGTCAAGGAGATCAAGGTCGCGGTCGGCGGCAAGGTGAAAGAGGGCTCGGTGGTGCTGGTGCTCGAGGCCGAGGAAGCGGGTGCTGCTGCAGCGCCGGCTGCCGCACCTGCCGCGGCTCCTGCGGCCGCAGCACCGGCCCCTGCGGCAGCGGCGCCCGCGCCTGCCGCCGCGCCGGCCGTGTCGGGCTCGATCGACGTCAAGGTGCCGGACATCGGCGACTTCAAGGACGTCGCAGTCATCGAGCTGCTGGTGAAACCCGGCGACACGATCGCGGCCGACCAGTCGCTGATCACGGTGGAGTCGGACAAGGCCTCGATGGAAATCCCGTCGTCGGCGGCCGGCGTGCTCAAGGAACTCAAGGTCAAGGTCGGCGATACCGTCAACATCGGTGACCTGATCGCCGTGCTCGAAGGTGCTGCGGGTGCCGCAACCCCTGCGCCCGCGCAAGCTGCCGCAGCCGCAGCCGCACCGGCTGCCGCGACCGCCAGCGCACCGGCACCCGCCGCTTCGCCGGCACCGTCCGCAGCCGCGCCGCACGATCCCACCACGGCGCCCAGCGCCAACCTGCCGCACGCCTCGCCCTCGGTGCGCAAGTTCGCCCGCGAACTCGGCGTGCCGCTCGAGGAGGTCAAGGGCTCCGGCCCCAAGGGCCGCATCACGCAGGAAGACGTCCAGGGTTTCACCAAGGCCGTGATGAGCGGCCAGGCCAGCACCAAGGCCTCGGCGGCCAAGGCACCGACCGGCGGCGGCGCAGACGGCGCCGCACTGGGCCTCATTCCCTGGCCCAAGGTCGACTTCGCGAAGTTCGGCACGGTCGAGCGCAAGGACCTGTCGCGCATCAAGAAGCTCAGCGGCGCCAACCTGCACCGCAACTGGGTGATGATCCCGCACGTCACCAACAACGACGAAGCCGACATCACCGAGCTCGAGGCCTTCCGCGTCTCCACCAACAAGGAAAACGAGAAGTCGGGCATCAAGGTCACGATGCTGGCCTTCGTGATCAAGGCGGTGGTTGCGGCGCTGAAGAAATTCCCCGACTTCAACGCCAGCCTCGACGGCGACCAGCTGGTCTACAAGCAGTACTTCCACATCGGCTTCGCGGCCGACACGCCCAACGGGCTCGTGGTGCCGGTGCTGAAGGATGCCGACAAGAAGGGCATCCTGCAGATCAGCCAGGAAATGGGCGAGCTCGCCAAGAAGGCGCGCGACGGCAAGCTCGGTTCGGCCGACATGCAGGGCGGCTGCTTCTCGATCAGCTCGCTCGGCGGCATCGGCGGCACGCACTTCACACCCATCATCAACGCCCCCGAAGTGGCCATCCTCGGCCTCTCCAAGGGCCAGATGAAGCCGGTGTGGGACGGCAAGCAGTTCGTGCCGCGCCTGACGCTGCCGCTGTCGCTGTCGTACGACCACCGCGTGATCGATGGTGCCCTGGCCGCGCGCTTCAACGCCTATCTTGGGCAAGTGCTCGCGGACTATCGCCGAATCCTGCTATGACCACGGTAGTGGCCGTCCGCAAAGGCGGCCAGGTCACGATGGCCGCTGACTCGCTGGTGACCTTCGGCGACACGCGGCTCTCGCACCGCGCCGAGGCGAACCAGAAGATCTTCACTGTCGAAGACGCGGCGGGGCAGAGCCTGTTTGCCGTGGCCGGCGCCGCTGCGCACTTCCTGGTGCTGCAGCATGCGCTGGCCGCGCAGCCGCGCGAGGCGCTGCTGTTCGGCAGCAAGCACGAGATCTTCCGCACCTTCACGCTGCTGCATCCGGTGCTGAAGGACTCGTTCTTCATGCAGACCAAGGAAGACGAGCACGAGCCCTACGAGTCGAGCCAGTTCACGATGCTGATGGCCAACCAGAGCGGCATCTACGGCATCTACAGCTACCGCGAGGTGTTCGAGTTCAAGCAGTTCTGGTCCATCGGCTCGGGACGCAGCTTTGCGCTCGGCGCCATGCACGCGGCCTATGACATCAAGTCGCGCAGCTCGCGCGACGTGGCGGAGGCGGGGATCGCCGCCGCCTGCGAATTCGATCGCAATTCGGCCCCACCGGTCGACGTTCTCACACTCAAACTGAAAGTGTCCAAATGAGCGAACAACAAATCAAGGTGCCCGACATCGGCGACTTCGACGAAGTCGCGGTGATCGAGGTGCTGGTCAATGTCGGCGACACGGTCAAGGCCGAGCAGTCGCTGATCACGGTCGAATCGGACAAGGCCTCGATGGAGATTCCGTCGTCGGCAGCCGGCGTGGTGAAGTCGCTGGCGGTCAAGGTGGGCGACAAGGTCAAGGAAGGCTCCGTGGTGCTGACGCTGGAGGTGGACGGTGCCGCGGCGCCTGCACCGGCGGCAGCTGCGCCCGCGCCAGCCTCTGCGGCTGCTGCTCCCGCACCCAAGGCAGCGCCGGCACCGGCTCCGGCGGCTGCGCCCGTGGCGTCCACCTATGGCGGCAAGGTCGATGTCGAATGCGACGTGATCGTGCTCGGCGCCGGCCCCGGCGGCTACTCGGCCGCGTTCCGTGCGGCCGACCTGGGCCTCAAGGTGGTGCTGATCGAACGCTACGCCACGCTCGGCGGCGTGTGCCTGAACGTCGGCTGCATTCCTTCGAAGGCGCTGCTGCACGTCGCCTCCGTCATGGACGAGGTCAAGCACTTCGCCGACCTGGGCGTGAGCTTTGCCGCGCCCACGGTCGACCGCGCCAAGCTGCTCGGCCACAAGAACAAGGTGGTGGGCAAGCTCACGGGGGGCCTCACGGCCATGGCCAAGATGCGCAAGGTGACGGTGCTGCGCGGCGTCGGCAACTTCATCGACCCGTACCACCTCGAGGTGGAAGAAACGTCGGGCACCAGTTGGGACACCACGGGCAAGAAGCAGACCGTCAAGTTCCGCAACGCGATCATCGCGGCCGGCTCGCAGGCCGTGAGCCTGCCGTTCATGCCCAAGGACCCGCGCGTGGTCGACTCCACCGGCGCGCTCGAGATGGGCACCGACCCCAAGCGCATGCTGATCCTGGGCGGCGGCATCATCGGCCTCGAAATGGGCACGGTGTATTCGACGCTGGGCGCGCGCCTGGACGTGGTCGAGATGCTCGACGGCCTGATGCAGGGCGCCGACCGCGACCTCGTCAAGGTCTGGCAGAAGATGAACGCGCCGCGCTTCGACAACATCATGCTCAAGACCAAGACGGTCGGCGCCGAGGCCACGAAGGAGGGCATCAAGGTGACCTTCGAGGGCGAGCAGGCACCGAAGGAGCCGCAGGTCTACGACCTCGTGCTGCAGGCCGTGGGCCGCAGCCCGAACGGCAAGAAGATCGGCGCCGAGAAGGCCGGCGTCGCGGTGAGCGACCGCGGCTTCATCCCGGTCGACATCCAGATGCGCACCAACGTGCCGCACATCTTTGCCATCGGCGACATCGTGGGCCAGCCGATGCTGGCGCACAAGGCGGTGCACGAGGCGCATGTGGCGGCCGAGGTGATCGCCGGCGAGCAGAAGGGCGACAAGGAGCTCTCGAGCGCTGCCTTCAACGCCCGCGTGATCCCGAGCGTGGCCTACACCGACCCGGAAGTGGCGTGGGTGGGGCTCACCGAAGACCAGGCCAAGGCCGAAGGCATCAAGATCAAGAAGGGCCATTTTCCGTGGACCGCGTCGGGCCGCGCCATCGCCAACGGCCGCGACGAAGGTTTCACCAAGCTGCTGTTCGACGCCGAGACCCACCGCATCCTGGGCGGCGGCATCGTCGGCACGCATGCCGGCGACATGATCGGCGAGATTGCGCTGGCCATCGAGATGGGCGCCGACGAGATCGACATCGGCAAGACCATCCATCCGCATCCGACGCTGGGCGAGAGCATCGGCATGGCGGCCGAGGTGGCACACGGGACCTGTACCGATCTGCCACCGGCCAAGAAGGCGGCCTGATCGAGGTTCGACCGGCCACAAAAAATCCCGCCGCGGCGGGATTTTTTTTGCCCTGATCCAGGGCGCTGGATTCAGGGGGGGCTCAGTTGCCGGTGTGGGTTGCAGCTGCTGCAGCCGCGGCCTTGATGTCGTCGTTCTGTGCGCCGCCGAGCACGCGGCGCGCGCCGTCGAAGCGGCGGCTCCAGTAGCTGCCGTTCATGTCTTCCACACGCACCTGGGCGCCCGTGCGCGGCGAATGGATGAACTTGCCTTCGCCGACATAGATGCCGACATGGCTGAAGGCGCGGCGCATGGTGTTGAAGAAGACGAGATCGCCCGGCTTGAGCTGGCTGGGATCGATCTTCTCGGTGGCGGCCGCCTGCTCTTCGGCCCGGCGCGGCAGCACATGGCCGAGCGTCTGGTTGTACATCGCGCGAACGAAGCCGCTGCAATCAAAACCGGATTCGACCGAGTTGCCGCCACGGCGGTAAGGGACCCCGAGGAAGCCGATGGCGGTGACCACGAGGTCGGAAGTTCGTTCGGCGACGGTTTGGCGGACCTGCCTGAGTTGTCCGATGATGCCCTTGTCGGCGAGCAACCGGGCCAGTTCGTCGTCGGTTCGATCCTGTTGGGGGGCGGCCTGGACGGCGACGGCAAACAGGAGGGACGCGGGTAGGACGAAAAAACGCATGGCGCGTAGGATATTGATGACGCGCAGTTATGTCAACCTCATCCGAATTGGCGAATGTATCTTCAAGTTATTGATTTGGTTGATTTTTTTTGATTCGAGCGAAGAAAAAATGTAACGGCCGATCTTTATGAACCATAAGCGATTGGCTGGAAGTGAACTTTTGTGCTCCTGGCGAAGGGGCGAACAGCCTGGATTCGCATCCCATTTCGCGTCAAGATCGCTCCAACTACCCGGAAAAGACATGAACCTGCAAATTCAGGAAGCTCTGCGCGTCCTAGGGAAGACGGCCATCGTCGCAGGGCTGGGTGTCTGGGGCGCCGCCATGGCGCAGATACGGCCGGAAACCATTTCGTCGGGTCTGGAGACCCCCTGGGGGGTCGCCTTTCTGCCAGGCGGCCGTTTCGTGGTCACCGAGCGTCCCGGCCGGTTGCGGCTGATCGGTGCGGACGGCAAGGTCGGTGCACCCATCGCAGGCCTGCCCGCCATTGCGGCCGGCGGCCAGGGCGGCTTGCTCGACGTGCTGGCCGATTCGGGCTTCGAAAAGAACCGCACGCTGTATTTCTGTTTCTCGGAACCCGAGGCCGGCGGTTCGGGCAACAGCACGGCACTGGCCAGCACGCAGCTTTCGGCCGACGGCGCACGGCTCGAGAACCTCAGGATCATCTTCAGCCAGCAGCCCAAGGTGGCCAGCCGCAACCATTTCGGCTGCCGCATCGTCGAGTCGCGCGATGGCACGCTGTTTCTCACGCTGGGCGACCGGTTCAGCCGCAAGGACGATGCGCAGAAGCTGGACAACCACCTCGGCAAGGTGGTGCGCATCGCCAAGGACGGCTCGGCGCCCAAGGACAACCCCTTCGCCGGCCGGGCCGGCGCGCTGCCCGAGATCTGGAGCTATGGCCATCGCAACGGACAGGGCGCGACGCTCGCGCCCGATGGCCGCTTCTGGATGACCGAGCACGGCCCGCAGGGCGGCGACGAGATCAACATTGCGCAGGCCGGCCGCAACTACGGCTGGCCGGTGATCACCTACGGCGAGAACTACGGCGGCGGAAAGATCGGCGAGGGCCTCACGGCCAAGGACGGCATGGAACAGCCGCTGCACTATTGGGTGCCGTCGATTGCGCCCTCGGGCATGGCTTTCCTGACCAGCGACCGCTACGGTGCGGCATGGAAGGGCAATCTGTTCGTGGGATCGCTCAAGTTCGGCTACCTCGACCGCATCGAACTGAAGGACGGCAAGGTGGGGGCCGAGCACAAGCTGCTGGCTGACGGCAAAGCCCGTATCCGTGATGTGAAGCAGGGGCCGGACGGCCTGCTCTACGTGCTGACCGACGAATTCGACGGCAAGCTGCTGCGCCTGCGGCCGAACTGAGGCCGTGCTTTCAGCCGGGGCAGCCCGGCAGCGGCAGTGTCGGCAGCATGCGGCGCCAGAGCCGCGTCCACTCGGGCCAGTCGTGGCCGCCTTCGGTCGTGAAGACGCGGCCCGCAGGCAGTGCGGCTGCCAGGAGCCGATGGCTGAAGGCAAAGCGGTCGTCGACGCCATAGCCCAGATAGAGCGGCGGCCGCGCGCCGAATGTGGCCGTGGCGCCGACGTAGCCGCGCAGCCATTGCCACAGCTGTGTCTCGTTCGGCGTTCGCGGGTCGCCGCCCGGTGGATCGCCCAGCGGTCCGCTCCAGCGGGCCAGGCCGCCGGCATTGGCGATGTCGGCGCCGAGCGCGCGCTCTCCGAGGTAGGGCGCAATGGCCACGAGGCCCGCGAGTTCGCCGGGGTGGGTCTGCGCGTAGAGCAGTCCGCCGAAGCCGCCGACCGAAATGCCGACGATCCAGATGGCCTTGTAGCCCTTGCTGCGCGCCGGCGCCATCACGTCCCGGCTCAGGCGGTCGAGGATGGTCTTGTCGTTGTAGTAGCCCAGGTGCGCATCGACCCGCATCACGTCCACCGCGAGCCTGTTGTCGTTCAGCGCCTTGACGAAGCCTTCGCGCTCGAATTCGTCCGGGTGCGAGTACGCGCCGGGCAGCATCACGATCAGCGTGTCGGCGTTCGGCGTGCAGCTGCTTTTCTCGAGCGTGCTGTCCAGCGGCGCCCTGGTCGTGCGCAGGCCGCCGCAGCCGGTGGCCGCGAGCGCCGCGCAAAGGCTCAGGATGGTGAGGGGGCACCGGGCCGAAAAGATCCGCATGCGCCGGAGTCTAGGGGCGCCGCGATGCCGGCAGTTCGACCCTCACCGGCTGGCCGGGTGCGGTGCAGCCCGTGTCGCAGCACTTGCCGGGCTGGCGGTTCCTCGTGATGGCGCGGGCGGGATCGTGCGGCGCGGCCGCGGGCGAGCCATCGGCCGCGATGCCGCGCTCGAGGATGCGCTCGACCAGCTCGACCTTGGAGCCGACCGGATAGTTGCGCCAGATCTCCTGCTTCATGGCCGCCGGCGAGCCGCCGCCGTGCAGGCTGATCACGCTGTACCAGCCGCCCTGGTAGCCGGCCGTCAGGTCTTCGATGAAGCGCGCCGTCTCGATGCGCTGCTCGTACGGGATCGCCGGACTGGCGCGCAGCACGTCCGACAGGCGGGCGGCGGTTTCGGGGTTGTGGTCTTCGTCGGGGCCGGGCAGGGTGACGATCAGGCCGCCGCTCACGTAGTGCGCGATGCGGTGCATGTCGTAGATCTTCGTGGCCAGCAGCAGCTTGCCGATGTTGCTGAACACCGGGTCGGGCATGAAGACCTCGCAGTGTTCGTCGGCCTTGCCGTAGACGCTGGCCGCCACGCCGCAGGCAAAGAAGCTCTCGGTGATGGTGATGAGCTCGACCATCTGTTCGCGCAGGTGGCTTTCCTTGCCCGGGTCGAAGCCGTTGGCCTCGCACATCAGCGCGCCGGCACCGATCAGCAGGTCGCCGAAGCCCGCACGGGCGCCGATGCAACTGTGGCGGTGATGGGTGGCGTAGCTGTAGGTCAGGTGGCCGGAGTGTTCCCACTCGCCTGCGCAGAACACGCGCTCCCAGGGCACGAAGACCTTGTCGAACATGCACACGCCGGTGCTCTGGCCGTACTTGCGGCTGAAGAGGGCGTCGCCGTGCTCGAGCTTCTCGCCAGGGCGGCCGGCCGGCCGCGCGACGATCGCGAGCCCGGGCGCATCGAGCGGCACCGCGCAGCACACGGCGAAGTCGGCGTCCTCCCTGCCCATGTTGCGGCAGGGCATGACCAGCAGCTCGTGCACGTAGGGAGCCCCGGTCACGATGGCCTTGGTGCCCGAGATCACGATGCCGCGCGCATTGCGCTCGACCACGTGCAGGTAGCTGTCGACGTTCGCCTGCTCGTGCGGACGCCGGCTGCGGTCGCCCTTGGCGTCGGTCATGGCCACGCCGAGGGTCAGGTCCTGGTCCTGGATGCGGTGCAGGTAATCGAGGAAGCGCGCGGTGTGCTCGGTGCTGCCGCGCGCGTCGTCGATGCGGGCCGACACCTGCGCGATGGCGTTGAGCGCGTCGTGCGTCAGGTAGCGCTGGGCGCAGCCGGTTTCCTGGCAGACCAGCCGCACGGCCTCGAGCTTGTTGAGCAGGTCGCCCGAGCGGGTGTTGAGGTGGGAGAGCCGGTTCACGCGCTTGCCGCTGGTGTGCTGCACGGCGGTCATCAGCGGCTCGTATTCCTTCTTGAGGGCGTAGTCGTAGGTGAGGGCGATGGCATTGATGCCGGGCTGGAACGCGGCTTCGTCCGCCACGCTCTCGACGCGGCGGCCGTCGACGAACACGGTCGGCCGACAGCGGCGCAGCGACTCGCGATAGTCGGCGCCGGACATGAGGGAGGCGCTGGGGGGCGGGGCGTTCATCGTGCGTGTCTCCTGGAGTTCCGGTCTGAATTTAAACACTGTTCAATTTTTTGATCAATGGTTAAAAAAAAGGAGCAGCGATCGATCGAAGGCTATAGTCCCGCCCATGCAAGCCAAGCTTCACCGCCGCCAGGCGCTCACAGACGCCCGCCGCGCGCTCGTGCTCGACGCCGCCCGCGCGGTCTTTCTGGAGGCTGGCATCGAGGGCGCGAGCATTCGCGAAATTGCCCGCAAGGCCGGGTACACGCCGGGCGCGATCTATTCGTACTTCGAGAGCAAGGAGGCGATCTACGCGGCCTTGCTCGGCGAGTCGATCCAGCGCTTGCAGGCGGCCGTGGCCGATGCCTCTGCGTCAGGGGATCGCCCCGGCCAGACGCTCGCCGCCAGGGCCCAGGCGTGGTTCGACTTCTACGCCGCGAACCCGCGCGAGCTCGACCTGGGCTTCTATCTGGTGCAGGGCATGCGTCCGCGCGGCCTGACCAGCGAGCTCGACCACGAACTGAACGACCACCTCTATCAGGCCTTGCGCCCGTGCGAAGAGGCGCTGCTGGCGATGGGGCTCGATGCAGACAGTGCCTTGCGAGAAAATACTTCGCTGTTCGCGCACGGCGTCGGCCTGCTGCTGATGCAGCACACCGGGCGCATCCGCATGTTCAGGCAGTCGGCCGATGCGCTGTTCAAGAACTACGTGGCGCAGCTCGTGCAGCGCGTCGATGGCGGCCCGCGCCCAGCCGGTCTTTTCAGTGGTACGGTTCAGCCCAATTCAACCGATACCTGAAAGAAACTGTTCATGCTGCTCGATGCCTCGCTCTCCCAACTCGTTCTGGTCGACTACCAGGCGCGGCTGATGCCGGCGATCTTCGAGGGCGAGGCGGTCGCGCAGAACGCGGTGCGGCTCGGCAAGATGGCCCGGTTGTTCCAGGTGCCGGTGTGGGGCACCGAGCACAACCCCTCCAAGCTGGGCGAGAACCTGCCCGACATCCGCGCGCTGTGCCAGCGCACCCTGTCGAAGATGCACTTCAGCGGCGTGGAAGAAGGCCTGGGCGAATGGCTGCGCGTGCCGGCGAAGGCGCCGCAGGGCAATGCCCGCAGCCTGCCCAAGCATCTGCAGAAGCCTGCGGCGGGAGCCGAAGAGCGCAATTCCATCGTGATCGCCGGCTGCGAAGCCCACGTCTGTCTGCTGCAGACCGCGCTCGACCTGCTGGAAGACGAATTCGAGGTCTGGGTCGTCACGGATGCCTGCAGCTCGCGCACCGAGCGCAACCGCGATGCCGCCTTCGACCGGCTGGCCGGCGCCGGGGCCGAACTCGTGACGACGGAGATGGTCGGCTTCGAATGGCTGCGCACGGCGGAACACCCCGCCTTTGACGAGCTGCTCGCGCTGATTCGATAGCCGGAATCGGCGGCGCATGACAGGGCTCGGCCCGATTGTTCCGGCCGTCAGCTTGCTGCAAGATCAGTCTCCATAATTATGAATTCAGTTTTGGCGATGCCGCCAGGGCCGGACGAATAAGGAGACATGTCCAGATGAGCCGCTACGAAGAGTTCTATCGCCAGTCCGTGGATGCGCCCGAGGCCTTCTGGGCCGAGCAGGCGAAGCTGATCGACTGGCAGACCCCCGCAGAGCAGATCCTCGACGCCAGCCAGCCGCCGTTTGCGCGCTGGTTCGTCGGCGGCACCACCAACCTGTGCCACAACGCGGTCGACCGGCACCTGGCCACGCGCGGCGACCAGCCCGCGCTGATCTTCGTTTCCACCGAAACCGGCGCCGAGAAGATCTACAGCTTCAAGGAACTGCACGCCGAGGTGCAGCGCACCGCCGCCAGCCTGATGGAACTGGGCGTGGGGAACGGCGACCGCGTGCTCATCTATATGCCGATGATTCCCGAAGCCGCCTTCGCGATGCTGGCCTGCGCACGCATCGGCGCCATCCACTGCGTGGTGTTCGGCGGATTCGCGAGCGGCTCGCTGGCCACGCGCATCGAGGACGCCGAGCCCAAGGTGGTCGTGAGCGCCGATGCCGGCTCGCGCGGCGGCAAGGTCATTGCGTACAAGCCGCTGCTCGACGAGGCGATCCGGCTGTCGAAGCACAAGCCGGCCGCGGTGCTGCTCACCGACCGCGGCCTGGCGCCCATGGACCTGACGGCCGGCCGCGACCATGTGGCGAGCGAACTTCGACGCAAGCACCTCGACGCCGAGGTGCCCTGCGCCTGGCTGGCCTCGACCGACATCAGCTACACCATCTACACCAGCGGCACCACCGGCAAGCCCAAGGGCGTGCAGCGCGACGTGGGCGGCTATGCCGTGGCGCTGGCCGCGAGCATGAAGCACATCTTCGACGGCCGGCCTGGCGAAACCTACTTCTCGACCAGCGACATCGGCTGGGTGGTGGGCCACAGCTACATCGTCTACGGTCCGCTGATCGCCGGCATGGCCACCCTCATGTACGAGGGCCTGCCCACCCAGGGCATCGACCGGCAGCCCGACGGCGGCATCTGGTGGCGCCTGGTCGAGAAATACAAGGTGACGGTGATGTTCAGCGCGCCCACCGCCGTGCGCGTGCTCAAGAAGCAGGACCCGGCGCTGCTCAAGAAATACGACCTGTCGAGCCTGCGCGCGCTGTTCCTGGCCGGCGAGCCGCTCGACGAGCCCACCGCGCGCTGGATCAGCGAAGGCCTGGGCGTGCCCATCATCGACAACTACTGGCAGACGGAGTCGGGCTGGCCGATGATCACCATTGCCAACGGGGTCGAGGCCAAGCCCAGCAAGTTCGGCAGCCCCGGTGTTCCGATGTACGGCTACCGGATCAAGATCCTGCACGAATCGACCGGCGAGGAATTGACCGCCCCCAATGAAAAGGGCGTGGTCGTGGTCGAAGGGCCCACCCCGCCCGGCTTCATGCAGACCGTGTGGAAGGACGATGCGCGCTTCGTCAACACCTACTGGAAGAGCGTGCCGGGCAAGATGGTCTATTCGACCTTCGACTGGGGCATCCGCGACGAAGACGGTTATTTCTACATCCTCGGGCGCACCGACGACGTGATCAACGTGGCCGGCCACCGCCTCGGCACCCGGGAGATCGAAGAGAGCATCTCGGGCCACGCCAACGTGGCGGAGGTGGCGGTGGTCGGTGTGGCCGATGCGCTCAAGGGCCAGGTGGCGATGGCTTTCGTGGTGCCGAAGGACGGCATCGCCGTGACCGATGCCGACGCGGCGCTGAAGCTCGAAGGCGAGATCATGAAAGTGGTGGCCGACCAGCTCGGCGCGCTGGCACGGCCCGCCCGGGTGCGCTTCGTCTCGGGCCTGCCCAAGACCCGCAGCGGCAAGCTGCTGCGGCGCGCCATCCAGGCCGTGTGCGAGCAGCGCGATCCGGGCGACCTGACCACCATCGACGACCCCGCCACCCTGCAGCAGATCAGGCAGCTGGTTTCTTCCGCCTGAGTGAGCGAAACCGGCCTTGCGAAGCCGCGTCCAGCCGTCATATGTTTGACGTGGCACAATGCGAAGGTACTCAGGCCCTTCCCCAGCCACAGTCGCATCCGCCAATCGGTTCAGCCGTGTCGCGGAAGGTTTCTTAACCAGCTAGTGCTTCCTTCAGGGAAGCGAAGGTCAGCGGATCATGAGCGATTCCTCCAAGCCCACGGCGTATGCCGCGTATCAGGGCAACACGTACCTCTTCGGCGGCAATGCGCCCTATGTCGAAGAGATGTACGAAAACTACCTCTCCAATCCCGGAAGCGTGCCTGACAACTGGCGTTCGTACTTCGACGCCCTGCAGAACGTGCCCGCGGTCGATGGCTCCAACACCCGGGACGTCCCGCACCAGCCGGTGATCAACGCCTTTGCCGAACGCGCGAAGCAGGGCACCACCAAGGTCGTGCAGGCCAGCGGCGCGGATTCCGAGCTCGGCCGCAAGCGCACCGCCGTCCAGCAGCTGATTGCCGCCTACCGCAACGTCGGCGCCCGCTGGGCCGACCTGGACCCCCTCAAGCGCGCCGAGCGCCCGGCCATTCCGGAACTCGAGCCCTCGTTCTACGGCTTCACCGACGCCGACCTCGAGACGGTGTTCAACACCAGCAACACCTTCTTCGGCAGGGAGGCCATGTCGCTGCGCGACCTGCTCAATGCCTTGCGCGAAACGTACTGCGGCACGATGGGTGCCGAGTACATGTACACCACCGACCAGAACCACAAGCGCTGGTGGCAGCAGAAGCTCGAAAGCGCCCGCACCAACCCGCAGCTCAACGCGGACCAGAAGAAGCACGTGCTGAACCGCCTGACCGCGGCCGAAGGCCTCGAACGCTTCCTGCACACCAAGTACGTCGGCCAGAAGCGCTTCTCGCTCGAAGGCGGCGAGAGCTTCATCGTCTCGATGGACGAGCTGATCAACCAGGCCGGCATCAAGGGCGTGCAGGAAATCGTGATCGGCATGGCCCACCGCGGCCGCCTCAACGTGCTGGTCAACTCGCTCGGCAAGATGCCGGCCGACCTGTTCGCCGAGTTCGACCACACCGCACCCGAAGACCTGCCCAGCGGCGACGTCAAGTACCACCAGGGCTTCAGCTCGGACGTGACCACGCCCGGCGGCCCGGTGCACCTGAGCCTGGCGTTCAATCCCTCGCACCTCGAGATCGTGAACCCCGTGGTCGAAGGCTCGGTGCGCGCCCGCATGGACCGCCGCGCCGACCCGCAGGGCAAGCAGGTGCTGCCCGTGCTGGTGCACGGCGACGCCGCCTTCGCGGGCCAGGGCGTCGTGATGGAAACGCTGGCACTGGCCGAAACCCGTGGCTACTTCACGGGCGGCACGGTGCACATCGTCATCAACAACCAGATCGGCTTCACCACCAGCGACCCGCGCGACAGCCGCTCGACGCTGTACTGCTCGGACATCGTCAAGATGATCGAGGCGCCGGTGCTGCACGTGAACGGCGACGATCCCGAGGCCGTGGTGCTCGCCACCCAGCTCGCCCTTGAATTCCGCATGGAGTTCCAGAAGGACGTGGTGGTCGACATCATCTGCTTCCGCAAGCTCGGCCACAACGAGCAGGACACTCCCTCGCTCACGCAGCCGCTCATGTACAAGAAGATCGCCCAGCACCCCGGCACGCGCAAGCTGTACGCCGACAAGCTGGCGACGCAGGGCCTGGGCGACACGCTCGGCGACGACATGGTCAAGGCCCAGCGCGCCGCCTTCGACGAAGGCCGCAACACGGTCGACCCGGTGCTCACGAACTTCAAGAGCAAGTACGCCGTCGACTGGAATCCGTACCTCAACAAGAAGTGGACCGACGCCGGCGACACCGCCATTCCGTCCAGCGAGTGGAAGCGCCTGGCCGAGAAGATCACCACGGTGCCGGCCGGCTTCACGGTGCACCCGCTCGTGAAGAAGGTGCTGGACGACCGTGCCGCCATGGGCCGCGGCGACGTGAACGTCGACTGGGGCATGGGCGAGCACATGGCCTTTGCCTCGCTGGTGGCCAGCGGCTACCCGGTGCGCCTGTCGGGCGAAGACAGCGGCCGCGGCACGTTCACGCACCGCCACGCCGTGCTGCACGACCAGAACCGCGAGAAGTTCGACGAAGGCACCTACACGCCGCTGCAGAACGTGGCCGAGAACCAGGCACCGTTCGTCGTGATCGACTCGATCCTGTCGGAAGAGGCCGTGCTCGCGTTCGAATACGGCTACGCCTCGAACGACCCGAACACGCTGGTGATCTGGGAAGCCCAGTTCGGCGACTTCGTGAACGGCGCGCAAGTGGTGATCGACCAGTTCATCGCCTCGGGCGAAGTGAAGTGGGGCCGCGTCAACGGCCTGACCATGATGCTGCCGCACGGCTACGAAGGCCAGGGCCCCGAGCACAGCTCGGCGCGCCTGGAGCGCTTCATGCAGCTGAGCGCCGACACCAACATGCAGGTGGTGCAGCCCACCACGGCCAGCCAGATCTTCCACGTGCTGCGCCGCCAGATGGTGCGCAACCTGCGCAAGCCGCTGATCATCATGACGCCGAAGTCGCTGCTGCGTAACAAGGACGCGACCTCGCCGCTGTCCGAGTTCACCAAGGGTGGCTTCCAGACGGTCATTCCGGACAGCAAGGGCCTGAAGGCCGAGAAGGTCAAGCGCCTGATCGCCTGCTCGGGCAAGGTCTACTACGACCTGGCCAAGAAGCGCGAAGAAAAGGGCGACGACGACGTGGCAATCATCCGCGTCGAGCAGCTCTATCCGTTCCCGCACAAGGCTTTCGCCACCGAGCTCAAGAAGTACCCGAACCTCGCCGATGTGGTGTGGTGCCAGGACGAGCCGCAGAACCAGGGCGCCTGGTTCTTCGTGCAGCACTACATCCACGAGAACATGCAGGACGGCCAGAAGCTCGGCTACTCCGGCCGTGCCGCTTCGGCATCGCCCGCAGTCGGCTACTCGCACCTGCACCAGGAACAGCAGAAGGCGCTCGTCGATGGCGCATTTGGCAAGCTCAAGGGCTTCGTGCTGACCAAGTAAAACAAGCCTCTTTTCACACGAACACCTCAAGAAAAATCCGGAGCTCTCTCCAAATGTCTATCGTAGAAGTCAAAGTCCCCCAGCTTTCCGAATCCGTGGCCGAAGCCACCATGCTCACCTGGAAGAAGAAAGCCGGCGAAGCCGTCGCCGTCGATGAAATCCTGATCGAGATCGAGACCGACAAGGTCGTGCTCGAAGTGCCCGCGCCCTCGGCTGGCGTGCTGGCCGAAATCGTGCAGCCCGATGGCGCCACCGTGGTGGCCGACCAGCTGATCGCGAAGATCGACACCGAAGGCAAGGCAAGTGCCGCAGCGCCTGCAACAGCACCCGCTGCCGCGCCGGCCCCGGCAGCAGCGGCTGCCGCCGCCACCGGCGGCGCGAAGTCGGACGTCGCCATGCCCGCCGCCGCCAAGCTGCTGGCCGACAACAACCTGAAGACCAGCGACGTCGCCGGCACCGGCAAGGACGGCCGCGTCACCAAGGGCGACGTGCTCGGCGCAGTCGCTTCGGGCGCCAAGCCCGCGGCCGCCGTGGCCGCACCGGCCGCCAAGCCCGCTCTGCCACAGGTCGCCGCACCCGCCAGCGCGCCTGATCTGGGCGAACGCCCCGAGCAGCGCGTGCCGATGAGCCGCCTGCGCGCCCGCATCGCCGAGCGCCTGCTGCAGTCGCAATCGACCAACGCCATCCTGACGACCTTCAATGAAGTCAACATGGCGCCCGTCATGGAACTGCGCAAGCGCTTCCAGGACAGCTTCACCAAGGAACACGGCGTGAAGCTCGGCTTCATGAGCTTCTTCGTGAAGGCCGCGGTGCATGCGCTCAAGAAGTACCCGGTGATCAACGCCTCGGTCGACGGCAACGACATCCTGTACCACGGCTACTTCGACATCGGCATTGCCGTCGGTTCGCCGCGCGGCCTGGTGGTGCCCATTCTGCGCAACGCCGACCAGATGAGCTTTGCCGACATCGAGAAGAAGATCGCCGAATACGGCAAGAAGGCGCAGGACGGCAAGCTCGGCATCGAAGAGATGACCGGCGGCACCTTCTCCATCTCGAACGGCGGCACCTTCGGCTCGATGCTCTCGACCCCGATCATCAACCCGCCGCAGTCGGCCATCCTGGGCGTGCACGCCACCAAGGACCGCGCCGTGGTCGAGAACGGCCAGATCGTCATCCGCCCGATGAACTACCTCGCCATGAGCTACGACCACCGCATCATCGACGGCCGCGAAGCCGTGCTGGGCCTGGTCGCCATGAAGGAAGCGCTGGAAGATCCGTCGCGCCTGCTGTTCGACATCTGAGGAGAAAGAATCAGATGGCAAACAAACAATTCGACGTCATCGTCATCGGCGGCGGCCCTGGCGGCTACATCGCCGCGATCCGCGCGGCGCAGCTCGGCTTCAACGTGGCCTGCATCGACGAGTGGAAGAACGCCAAGGGCGGCCCCGCACCGGGCGGCACCTGCACCAACGTCGGCTGCATTCCGTCGAAGGCGCTGCTGCAATCGTCGGAGCACTTCGACCAGGCCGGCCACCACTTTGCCGAGCACGGCATCAAGGTCGAAGGCCTGGGCCTGGATCTCGACAAGATGCTGGCCCGCAAGGACCAGGTCGTGAAGCAGAACAACGACGGCATCCTGTACCTGTTCAAGAAGAACAAGATCACCTTCTTCCATGGCCGCGGCTCGTTCGTGAAGGCGGGCGAAGCCGGCTACGAGATCAAGGTGGCGGGCGCTGCCGAAGAGTCGATCGACGGCAAGCACATCATCGTGGCCACGGGCTCCAACGCCCGCGCGTTGCCGGGTGCGCCGTTCGACGAGGAGAACATCCTCTCGAACGACGGCGCGCTGCGCATCGGCGCGGTGCCGAAGAGGCTGGGCCTGATCGGCTCGGGCGTCATCGGCCTTGAAATGGGTTCGGTGTGGCGCCGCCTCGGCGCCGAAGTCACGGTGCTCGAAGCGCTGCCGACCTTCCTCGGCGCGGTCGACGAGCAGATCGCCAAGGAAGCCAAGAAGGCCTTCGACAAGCAGAAGCTCAAGATCGAGCTCGGCGTCAAGGTCGGCGAGATCAAGTCGTCCAAGAAGGGCGTGAGCGTGGCCTGGACCAATGCCAAGGGCGAAGCCCAGACGCTGGAAGTCGACAAGCTGATCGTCTCGATCGGCCGCGTGCCCAACACCATCGGCCTGAACGCCGAGGCCGTGGGCCTGAAGCTCGACGAGCGCGGCGCCATCGCCGTGGACGACGACTGCAAGACCAGCCTGCCCAACGTCTGGGCCATCGGCGACGTGGTGCGCGGCCCGATGCTCGCGCACAAGGCCGAGGAAGAGGGCGTTGCCGTGGCGGAGCGCATTGCGGGCCAGCACGGCCACGTCAACTTCAACACCGTGCCGTGGGTGATCTACACCAACCCCGAGATCGCGTGGGTCGGCCAGACCGAGCAGCAGCTCAAGGCCGCGGGCCGTGCCTACAAGGCCGGCACCTTCCCGTTCCTCGCGAACGGCCGCGCACGCGCGCTGGGCGACACGACCGGCATGGTCAAGTTCCTGGCCGACGCGGCCACCGACGAGATCCTCGGCGTGCACATCGTGGGCCCGCAGGCCAGCGAGCTGATCTCCGAAGCCGTGGTGGCGATGGAGTTCAAGGCCAGCGCCGAAGACATCGCGCGCATCTGCCATGCGCACCCGTCGCTGTCGGAAGCCACGAAGGAAGCGGCACTTGCCGTGGACAAGCGCACGCTGAACTTCTGATCCATTGACCAGCGTCAAACAGGCCTATGAGGCGGAACTCGCTGTGCGCGGGTTCCGCAGCGATCCCGCGCAGCTGCGCGCCGTCGAGGCGCTGGATCGCTGCGCCCGGGAGTGGGGCGACTACAAGGCCCAGCGTTCCAACGCGCTGAAGAAGTTCATCAACCGGCCCGAGCTGCCGCGCGGCGTCTACATGTACGGTGGCGTCGGCCGGGGCAAGAGCTTCCTGATGGACCTGTTCTTCAACGCGGTGCCGCTGCGGCGCAAGACGCGGCTGCACTTTCACGAGTTCATGCGCGAGGTGCACCGCGAACTGCGCGAGCTGCAGGGCACGGTCAACCCGCTCGACGAGCTGGGGCGGCGCATCTCCAAGCGCTACAAGCTGATCTGCTTCGACGAGTTCCACGTGGCGGACATCACCGACGCGATGATCCTTCATCGCCTGCTGGTGGCGCTGTTCGAGAACGGCGTGGGCTTTGTCACCACCTCCAATTTCAGGCCCGACGATCTTTATCCTGGCGGGCTGCACCGCGACCGCATCCTGCCCGCGATCGCGCTGCTCAACGAGAAGCTCGAGGTCCTGAGCGTGGACAATGGCACCGACTACCGGCGCCGCACGCTCGAGCAACTGCGCATGTACCTGACGCCGAACGATGCTTCGGCCGAAAAGGAGATGCGCAAGGCCTTCGACAGGTTGGCCGAAACAGCCGACGAAAACCCGGTCCTGCACATCGAGCAGCGCGAGATCCGCGCCAGGCGCAAGGCCGGCGGCGTGGTCTGGTTCGACTTCAAGACGCTGTGCGGCGGACCGCGCTCGCAGAACGACTATCTGGAGATCGCCAGCCAGTTCCACACCGTGCTGCTGTCCGACGTGCCGCACATGCCGGTGCGCATGGCCTCCGAAGCACGCCGTTTCACCTGGCTGGTCGACGTCTTGTACGACCGGCGCGTCAAGCTCATCATGTCGGCCGAGGTACCGCCGGAGGCGTTGTACACCGAGGGGCCGCTTGCGCATGAATTCCCGCGAACGGTTTCCAGGCTCACCGAAATGCAATCGAGCGAGTTCCTCTCCCTGGAACGCCGCATCGTGGACACTCGACTGACATGAAAAATATCGTTCTCGCCGTGCTGATGACCTTGGGCAGCCTGCCGCTGTGGGCGCAGTCCAACGCGGCCGCAGGCAATGCAGACTTCGAAGCGGAACGCAGCAGGCTCAGCGCCGAGCGCGCTGCCATCGAGGCGCGCTTCGACAAGGAGCGCGCCGCCTGCTACCAGAAGTTCGCGGTCGAAGACTGCCTGCGCGACAGCCGCCGGCGCCGGCGCGCCGAGACCGATCACATCAAGCGCCAGGAATCGGCCATCAACGACATCGAGCGCCAGCGGCGCGGTGCGGCCGAACTCGAGAAGCTCGACCAGAAGGCCGCCACCCGGCGCCCGCAAGACACGCCCGAGAAGCAGGACGAGTCTCGCCAGGCGCAGAAAGACCGCGAGCAGCGCGCGGCCGACCATGCGGCGAGCCGCGCCGCGACGGCGGCCGAGGCCGACGAGCGCCGGCGCCAGTTCGAGGCCAAGCAGAAGGCGCAGGCCGACGAGCAGGCCAAGGCCGCCCAGCGGCGTGCCGAGGCGCCCGCGGCGGTCGAACGCTTCGAAAGCAAGCAGCAAAAGGCGGCCGAGCACCGGGCCAGCCGCGAACGGCAGAACGCCGAGCGCACCAAGCCGCGCGGAGCGCCCTTGCCGCCCGCATCGCCAGCGTCGTCGCCGAGTCGCTGAGCCATCCCGCCGGGCGCTCGCTCGGCGCCATCGCCGTCGTTCAGTCTTGCGGAAGCGCTTCGAGCTTCAGCACCACGATCGAGATGTTGTCGCCCGTGCCGCGCGCCCGGCGGCGCGCTTCTCCCACCAGGATTTCCACCGCTTCGCGCGGCGGCTCCGCATACAGGACGCTGGCCAGTTCCTCGGGGCTGAAGTAGTGCCAGAGCCCGTCGCTGCAGGCCATCAGCAGGTCGCCAGGCTGCATTGCGGGGATGTAGTGCGGCTCGACGGGCGGGGGTGTCGTGGTCATGCCAAGGCATCCGAGGAGGATGTTGCCCTTGGGGTGGACGTTGGCCTCGGCTTCGGTGATTTCGCCGCGGTCGATGAGCACCTGGACATAGGAATGGTCGCGCGTGCGCGTGACGAGCTCGCCGTTCTGGAAGTGGTAGATGCGGGAGTCGCCGGCATGGATCCAGGCGCAGTCGCCCCTGGGGTTCATCAGAAAGGCCGCCAGCGTGCTGTGCGGTTCCTGTTCGCTCGACAGGGCCGTGAGCTTGATGACCGTGTGCGCATCCTCCAGCAGCTGCCGCAGCACGGCCGCGGAGCTGTCGCGGTCAGGGTGGTAGCGCGTGAACAGCTGGCGCGCCGTCATCAGCACCTGGTCGGAGGCCTTGCGCCCGCCGCTGCGCCCGCCCATGCCGTCGGCAATGATGCCCAGCATGCAGCCGGGCACGCGCGGATGGCTCATCATCAGGACCTGGTCCTGCTGATAGGGGCGGTCTCCCTTGTGGAGACCGGTGGCGGCGGCAAGCCGAAAGCCTTGTGTCATGAGCGCAAATGCGCCAATGGCGCGCCTTCTGTCTTCTCGTGGATTCGTACCAGGACGTATTATCGAGTGAACACGAGCTGCGGGCGGAATACGTTCGCAGCGCCAACGTTGGACTCCAATCTTCACTCCCTTTCCCGCCAATTGATCGAGCTGCGCATCGAACACGCCGACCTCGACGCCACCATCGACCGTCTGGCTGAAGCTTCGCCGCAGGACGAACTGCTGCTGCGGCGCCTGAAGAAGCGCCGGCTTGCGCTGCGCGACCAGATCGCGCGGCTCGAGAACGTGCTCGATCCGAAAGAACCCGCGTGAGCGAAACACTCGAGGACAAGGTGCGCGACGCCTTCGCGCAGGGCGGCGTCCTGTCCCGTGCCGCCGAGCAGTTCCGCGAGCGTTCGGGGCAGACCGAGATGGCGCTGGCCGTTGCCCGCACCATCGAGGAGGGCGGCGTGCTGGTGGTCGAGGCCGGCACCGGCGTGGGCAAGACCTTTTCCTACCTCGTGCCGGCATTGCTGAGCGGCGAGCGCGTGCTGCTGTCGACCGCCACCAAGACCTTGCAGGACCAATTGTTCGGCCGCGACCTTCCGCGTCTGGTCGAGGCGCTCGAACTGCCGGTGCGAACGGCGCTGCTCAAGGGGCGTGCGAGCTATCTGTGCCTGCACCGGCTCGACCTGGCGCGCCACGATGCATCGCTGCCCGAGCGCGGCAGCCTGCGAACGCTGGCCAAGATCGAGCAATGGTCCAAGGCCACGCGAACCGGCGACCTGGCCGAGCTGCCCGGGCTGGACGAGCGCTCGCCGCTCATTCCCCTCATCACCTCCACGCGCGAGAACTGCCTGGGCGCGCAGTGCCCGCAGTTCAAGCCCTGCCACGTCAACCTGGCGCGGCGCGAGGCGCTGGCGGCCGACGTGGTGGTCATCAACCATCACCTGTTCTTCGCCGATCTCGCGGTGCGCGAGACCGGCATGGCGGAATTGCTGCCGACCGTGAGCGTGGTCGTGTTCGACGAAGCCCACCAGCTCAACGAAACCGGCGTGCAGTTCCTGGGCGCGCAGCTCGGCAGCGGGCAGGCACTCGACTTCGCGCGGGATCTGCTCGGTGCCGGCTTGCAGCATGCGCGCGGTCTGGTCGACTGGCAGCAGCTGGTGGCGGGCGTCGAACGCGCCGCGCGCGAGTTGCGCCTTGCGGTCGGCAAGCAGTGGCCCGGTACCAAGCTGCGCTGGGTGGGGCCGTCGCCGGAAGGCATCGATGCACAGGTCTGGCAGGACGCCCTCGAAGCCCTGCAGCAGGCCTTCGAGATGGCCGCCGAAGGGCTGGACACCGTCAGCGAGATATCGCCCGATTTCGTGCGCCTGTACGAACGGGCGCAGCAGCTCGCCAAGCGCGCGGCACGCTTCGCGCTGCCCTGCGAAACCGACTCGGTGCGCTGGGTCGACGTGGGCACGCAGCTGCGCCTGGTCGAATCGCCGCTCGACATTGCCGAGGCCATGCGCACGCGCGTGCTCAAGATCGGCAGCGGCACTGCCCATGAAGACGGCGATGGGGAAGAGGGCCGTGAAGACCGCATGGCACCCGAAGACAACGGACGCGCCTGGGTCTTCACCTCTGCCACGCTGGGCGACGAACCCACGCTGCGCTGGTTCACCGAGCCGTGCGGCCTGGGCGATGCGCAGGTGCTCCGGGTGCAGAGCCCGTTCGACTATGCCGCGCAGGCCGGGCTCTATGTGCCGCGTGCCTTTCCGAAGCCCAACGACGCCGCCCACAGCCTGCGGGTTGCGCAACTGGCCGCGCGAGGCGCTGCCGAACTCGGCGGCCGGACCCTGGTGCTGACGACCACGCTGCGCGCGTTGCGCGCGATCGGCGACGAGATGAGGCAGCAGTTCGAGCGGCTCGAGGCGGATGTGCGGCCCGAGGTGCTGGTGCAGGGCGAACTGCCCAAGCGCGTGCTCATGGACCGTTTCCGCGAAGGTGCGGACGCCGGGCGCGCCGGCTGCGTGCTGGTGGCATCCGCATCGTTCTGGGAGGGCTTCGATGCACCCGGGGACGCATTGCAGCTGGTGGTGATCGACAAGTTGCCGTTTCCTCCGCCCAACGACCCGCTGGTCGAGGCGCGCTCGCAGCGCCTCGAAGCCCAGGGGCGCAGTTCATTCAGCGACTATTCGCTGCCCGAGGCGGCCGTGGCGCTGAAGCAGGGGGCTGGGCGGCTGATTCGCCGCGAAACGGACTGCGGCGTGCTTGCCATTTGCGACACCCGCCTGGTCGCCATGGGCTATGGCCGGCGGCTGCTGGCCGCGCTGCCGCCGATGCGGCGGCTGGAGAGCGAAGCGGACTTCGAGGCGGCGATCGGCGAGCTCAGGAATTCGCTCTCGGCCTGAAAGGCCGCGGGGGCCTTGCCGCAGCAGGCTCCGCAGACGAAGAAAAAGCCCCGAAGGGCTTTTTGTTGTTTCAGCGGATTACCAGACCTTCCACCACGGGTCGTCCTTGCCCTTGAAGCCGCGCGCCAGATACTCGCTTTGCGGGTAGTTGGTGGTCAGCACGCGCTGGGCGTCGTCGCGCAGGTCCTTCATGCCGAGCGCATCGTAGGAGCGGACGATGATGTACAGGGCCTCTTCGAGCGCAGGCACCTCGCGATAGTCGGACAGCGCAAGCTGCGCCCGGTTGATCGCCGCAAGGTAGGCGCCGCGCGAGTAGTAGTAGCGCGCCACGTGCACCTCGTACTGCGCGAGCGAGTTCACGATGTAGTTCATGCGCTGGCGCGCATCGGGCGTGTAGCGCGACTCGGGGAAGCGCGTTGCCAGTTCCTTGAAGGACTCGAACGATTCCTTGGCGGCCTTCTGGTCGCGCTCGGACAGGTCCTGGCGCGTCAGGAACGCGAACATGCCGAGGTCGTCGTTGAAGTTGATCACGCCCTTGAGGTAGAGCGCGTAGTCGATCGCCGGGCTGGCCGGATGCAGCTTCAGGAAGCGGTCGATCGTGGCGATGGCGCTGGCCTTTTCGCCGGACTTGTACTGGGCGTAGGCCTTCTCGAGCTGGGCCTGCTGCGCGAGCGGCGTGCCGGCGGCGCGGCCTTCGAGCTTCTCGTACAGCGGCACGGCCTTGTCGTAGGCGCCGGAACCCGCTTCGTCCTTGGCTTCGGCGTAGATGCGGTTGGGGCTCCAGCTGGCGGTCTTGTCGACGGAGGTGGAGGAGCAGCCGGCTGCAAGCAGCGCTGCCGCGCTGAGCGCGATCCAGGAGGGGACCGATAATTTGGCGCGAAACATCACATACGGCTTTCGTGAAACAGTTGCCCTCAATTATATCGACCGACCCCCTGGACATGGTCCCCGACTCCGCCGAGGCCGACGAGGGCGCCGACCCGGTCGAATCCAGCGAACTGCGGCCCTTCACGGTGGGCCAGGCCGAGCATGGCCAGCGGCTGGACCGCGCGCTGGCCGCCCTGGTGCCGGAATTTTCTCGCAACTATCTGCAACAGCTGATCGAAGCCGGCGCCGTGGACCTGCAGGGGCGCACGCTCCTGAAGGCTTCGGCCACCGTGCGTGCCGGCCAGGCCGGGCGCATCGAGCTGCGGCCGACGCCCCAGAGCCAGGCCTTCCGGCCCGAGGCGATGGACATCGTCACGGTGCACGAGGACGAGCACCTGCGCATCATCGACAAGCCGGCCGGCCTGGTGGTGCATCCGGCGCCCGGCCATTGGAGCGGCACGCTGCTGAACGGCCTGCTGGCGCTCGACCCCAAGGCCGCGCTGCTGCCGCGCGCGGGCATCGTGCACCGGCTCGACCGCGACACCAGCGGGCTCATGGTCGTGGCGCGAACGCGGGCCGCCATGGATGCCATGGTGGCGCTGATCGCGGCGCGCGAGGTGAAGCGGCAGTACCTCGCGCTCGGGCACAAGCCCTGGACGGGCGCGGCAGCCCGGCAGGTCGACGCGCCCATCGGCCGCGATCCGCGCAACCGTTTGCGCATGGCCGTGGTCGATCTCGAGCGCCATGCGGGCAAGACGGCGCGCACGCTCATCGAGCGCCTGGACAGCAATGCCGAGGCCTGCGCCGTGCGGTGCACGCTCGAAACGGGCCGAACCCACCAGATCCGCGTGCACATGGCGTCCATCGGGCATCCGCTGATCGGCGATGCGCTCTATGGCGGGGCTCCGGCCGCGGGTCTGGGGCGGCAGGCGCTGCACGCCTTCAGGCTCGCATTCGTGCATCCCGTCACGCAAGCGGCGCTGGAACTGCGCTCCCTTCCGCCGGCCGATCTGGTTCAGGCGTTCCAGACCCTGGGGCTGGATTACAATCGCGCCTGACGGCCCGAGGGCCGCGCCGGCCACCCCGATGCCGGCCTTGCGTTGCACTCGCCGCGTGCCGGCAGCGCCTTCTTCCATCCTTCTGAACAAGCGTCCCCGAGACGCCTTTTCCCGGATAACGCAAACCATGAATACGGCGGATGCCAAGCGCATTCTCGAAACCGCCTTGATCTGTTCGAGCCAGCCGCTGCCGGTGCGCGACATGCGCGTGCTGTTCGACGACGAGCTGGGCGTGGACACCATCAAGGTGCTGTTGCTCGAACTGCAGGAAGACTGGGCGCAACGCGGCCTGGAGCTGGTGAGCGTCGGCAGCGGCTGGCGCTTCCAGAGCCGGCCCGAGATGCGCGACCACCTCGATCGCCTGCATCCCGAGAAGCCGCCGCGCTACACCCGCGCTGCCCTCGAAACGCTGGCCATCATTGCCTACCGCCAGCCGGTCACGCGCGGCGACATGGAAGACATCCGCGGCGTCACCATCAACTCCCTCATCCTCAAGCAGCTCGAGGACCGCGGCTGGGTCGAAGTGATCGGCCACCGCGAAACCGTCGGCCGGCCGGCGCTGTACGCCACCACGCGGCAGTTCCTCGACGACCTCGGGCTGGCTTCGCTCGACCAGCTGCCGCTGATCGAAACGCCGGCCCAGCAGGCGGCGCTGGTCGACGCGCTCGATCAGGCCTCGGGCAACCAGCCCGGCCTGCCCATGGACATTCCGAACGAGTCCGACGCCGATGCTTCGGCCATGTCGGACTCCGAAGCAGACGCAGCTCCCGCCCTGGCTGCCGTCGAGGCCGCCGCTGCGCAATTCGCCGAGGATGCGGTCTCTCCCGAAGAGCCCGCGGACATCCCGGCCTCCACGGAAGCCGAGCGTCCCGTCGAGTTCGAAACCGAAGCCCCGTCGACTGACGAGACCGATCCCCACGCTGTTCCTCCCGGAAAAACCTCATGAGCCCCTCCGACATCGACGACGCGGCCATCGTGCCGGCCCAGCCCGAATCCAAGAAAAAAAAGGCGAAAGCGGCAGTGTCCGGCCAGTCTGCGGACGCCGAAGCGGGCGCGCCCGCTGCAGCCGCCGGCGAGGGTGAGGCTCCCAAGAAGCCGCGCGCCCCACGCAGGAAGAAAGCCGTGGAACCGGCGACCGGGGAGGGCGAGCCCGCAGCAGCGCCTGCGGCAAATGGAACTTCCGACCCCGTGGCTCAGGCTCAGGTGGCCGATGCGGCGCCTGCGGCCGCGCCAATAGCTGACGAGCCCGGCAAGGCCGCCGCGCCGGCCGCACCCGTCGAACCCCCGGAGCGCCGCGTGGAGGATCGAGTCGAAGAGGACGCCCGTGCGCCCTCCTACGACGACGAAGAAGAGGAAGAAGAGCCCGACGAGGAAGAGGACGACCTCGACCGCGCACGCCGTGCCGCCGAGCGCGAGCAGCGCAACGCACCGCCGCCCGAGCCGATCCGGTTCGCGGACGTGATCTCGGGCCAGTTCGACGCCGACGAAGAGAGCCCTGAAGTCCCGCCGCTCAAGCGCGTGCTGCTGCCGGAGGCCGACTCGCCCAAGCTGCACAAGGTGCTGGCCCAGGCGGGCCTCGGCTCGCGGCTCGAAATGGAAGCGCTCATTCTCCAGGGCCGCATCTCGGTCAACAACGAGCCGGCCCACATCGGCCAGCGCATCCAGTACGGCGACCAGGTCAAGATCAACGGCAAGCCGATCCGCTACCGCATCGCGCCGCCTCCGCCGCGTGTCATCGCCTACCACAAGCCCGTGGGCGAGGTCGTGACGCACGACGATCCGCAGAACCGCCCGACGGTCTTCCGCAAGCTGCCGCGCCTGCAGCAGGGCAAGTGGCAATCGGTCGGACGGCTCGACCTGAACACCGAAGGCCTGCTGCTGTTCAGCAGCTCCGGCGACCTGGCCAACCAGCTGATGCACCCGCGCTTCGGCCTGGAGCGCGAGTACGCCGTGCGCGTGCTGGGCGCGCTCAATGCCGAGGAAAAGAAGAAGCTGCTCGAAGGCGTTCGCCTCGACGATGGCATGGCCCAGTTCGGCACCATCGAGGAGGGTGGCGGCGAGGGATCCAACCACTGGTACCGCGTCACCATCTCCGAGGGCCGCAACCGCGAAGTGCGGCGCCTGTTCGAATCGGTGGGCCATGCGGTCAGCCGGCTGATCCGCATCCGCTACGGCGCCATGGTGCTGCCGCGCGGGCTGAAGCGCGGCGCCTGGATGGAACTCGACGAGCGCGACATCAACGCGCTGTTCCAGGCCTCGGGCGGCGGTGCGCCGCGTCCGCAGCAGCAGCAACGAGGGCCGGGCCAGGAAGGCGGCGCCGGCGGCGGGCGCAACGGACGCAACAAGAAGCGGCGCGGCAATCGCAACGCCGGCGGCGGACAGCAGCAGCCGCGCGACCTGCGCGATCCACGCGACGATGGCCGCGAGGCGCCCATTCCGAATCCGCTGGGCGAAGGCCGTCCGCCGCGCGGCGAGCGCGGGGGTCGTGGCAACCGGGGCGCCGGCGGCAATGCAGGCCTGCCGCCGCAAGGGCGTCGTGGCAATAACAACAACCGGGGCAACCGCCAGGGCGAGGAGCGGCCGCCGAGCGGCGCGAACCAGCCCGATCCGATGAAGACCTCGCTCGGCTACATCGGTGCCGACAGCTTTTCCCGTCAGCGCAAGGAGCAGCGCCAGGGGCCGGGGCGCCGCGGCGGCGGTCCGGCGGGTGGCGGCTTTGGCGGGCAGGGCGGCCCCGGCGGAAATCGGCGCCGCGGGCGCTGAAAGCCAGTTCTCCAGCGCAGCCTTTCTCGGGGTTTTCACCAAACCCGGAGGCTGCGCCGGTTAAAATCAGAGGCTTTGTCGACTTACGATGCAACATATTCGTTGCAGTTGTGACAAATCACTTCAAAATCAAAGCTCAGGAAGCACTTCAATGGCTATCGAACGTACCCTTTCCATCATCAAGCCCGACGCCGTCGCCAAGAACGTCATCGGCAAGATCGTTTCCCGCTTCGAAGCTGCCGGCCTCAAGATCGTTGCCGCCAAGCTGGTGCATCTGTCGCGCAACGAAGCCGAGCAGTTCTACGCGGTCCACAAGGAACGTCCGTTCTTCAAGGACCTGGTCGATTTCATGATCTCCGGCCCCGTGTTCGTGCAAGTGCTCGAAGGCGAGAACGCCATCGCCAAGAACCGCGACCTGATGGGTGCCACGGACCCCAAGAAGGCGGCCCCCGGCACCATCCGCGCCGACTTCGCCGACAGCATCGACGCCAACGCCGTGCACGGTTCGGACGCTCCCGAAACCGCCGCCAACGAAGTGGCGTTCTTCTTCGCCGGCCTCAACGTCTACGCGCGCTGAAGCCGTACGCCAGCTGATTTCATGACCACGGCCAACCTGCTCGAATTCGATCTCGAGGGGCTGGCTGCGTTCTGCGAAAAGCTCGGCGAGAAGCGATTCCGCGCCACGCAGCTGTTCCGCTGGATCCACCAGCGTGGCGCCAGCGACTTTGCCCAGATGACCGATCTGGCCAAGTCGCTGCGCGAAAAGCTCGCCACCACCGCTCGCGTCGAGGCCCTGCCGGTCATCACGCAGCACGAATCCAAGGACGGCACGATCAAGTGGCTGTTCGACGTCGGCGACGGCAATGCCGTCGAAGCCGTATTCATTCCCGAAGACGACCGCGGCACGCTGTGCGTGTCGTCTCAAGCCGGCTGTGCGGTGGGTTGCCGCTTCTGCTCCACGGGGCACCAGGGCTTCAGCCGCAACCTGAGCACGGGCGAAATCGTCGCCCAGCTGTGGTTTGCCGAGCACTTCCTGCGCAAGCACCTGAAACGCGACGATCGCGTCATCTCCAACGTGGTGATGATGGGCATGGGCGAGCCGCTGCAGAACTACACGGCGCTGGTGCCCGCGCTGCGCACCATGCTCGACGACAACGCCTACGGCCTGTCGCGCCGCCGGGTGACCGTGTCGACCTCCGGCGTCGTGCCGATGATCGATCGCCTGGGCGCCGACTGCCCGGTGGCCATGGCCGTGTCGCTTCATGCGCCCAACGATGCGCTGCGCGACGATCTCGTGCCGCTCAATCGCAAGTATCCGATTGCCGAACTGCTCGAGGCCTGCAAGCGCTACCTGGCGCACGCGCCGCGCGACTTCATCACGTTCGAATACTGCATGCTCGACGGCGTCAACGACCAGCCCGAGCATGCGCGTCAACTGGTGGAACTCGTGCGCAGCCACAACATCTCGTGCAAGTTCAACCTGATTCCGTTCAATCCGTTTCCGGCTTCGGGCCTTCTGCGCTCGCCGCAGCCGCGGGTGCTGGCCTTTGCCAAGACGCTGAGCGAGGCCGGTCTCGTGACCACCGTGCGCAAGACGCGCGGTGACGACATCGATGCGGCCTGCGGACAGCTGGCCGGCGACGTCAAGGACCGCACCCGCGCGGCGGAACGCATGGCCCAGCGCCGTGGCTCGGAGCGCACCGTTGTTTTGCATCCGGTTCGCAAGACCGCCCCCCAGGAGCATTGACCTAATGAGGATGGCCTTTCCGATGACGACCGCGAGCGCGCAGCGGCTGATGGCTGCAGGCTTTGCCGGCGTCGCCGTGGCGTTTCTGCTCGCGGGCTGCGTCAACACCCGAACCACCACCACCAGCCTGGCCGACACCAGCTCGGGCAAGGGCGCCGAGATGGTGACCGAATCCGACGAAAGCAGCCGGCAACGCCGCGCGCGCCTGCGCATGGAGCTCGCCGCCGGCTACTTCGAGCACGGCCAGACCACCGTCGCGCTCGACGAGATCAAGCAGGCGCTGGTTGCCGACCCCAACTACGCGGACGCCTACAACCTGCGCGGCCTGGTCTACATGCGGCTCGAGGATGCCGGGATGGCAGAAGACAGCTTCCGCCGCGCCATTGCCATCAATCCGCGCGATCCCAACGTGCGGCACAACTACGGCTGGCTGCTGTGCCAGCAGAACCGCTATGGCGATGCGGCCCAGCAGTTCACCGAGGCACTGGCGGTGCCGAGCTACACCGACCGTGCCAAGACGCTCATGACCCAGGGCGTCTGCCAGCTCAGGGCGGGCCAGCGTGCCGAGGCGGAGCGCAGCCTCATGAAGGCCTACGAGATCGACGCCGGAAATCCGGTGGTCGGATTCAACCTGGCTTCGCTGCTGGTGCAGCGCGAAGAGTGGTCGCGTGCGCAGTTCTACATCCGCCGCGTCAACAACAGCCCTTCGGCCAGCGCCGAGACGCTCTGGCTCGGCATCAAGATCGAACGACGGCTCAACAACCGCGAAGCAGTGGCGCAGTTGGGAGGGCAGCTGCAGCGGCGCTTTCCGCAGTCCCGGGAGGCAATAGCGTACGAGCGCGGGAATTTCAATGACTGAACGGGTTTCGGAGTTCGGCACTTCCGCGGTACTGCCGCTCGAGGAAGGCGACATCACGCACAAGACGGCCGGCGACATGCTGCGCGAAGCGCGCGAGGCGCACGGGTTGCACATCGAAATGGTGGCCGCGGCCCTCAAGGTGCCGCCGCAGAAGCTCATTGCGCTCGAGGCGGACGACATCGCCTCGCTGCCCGATCCGGTCTTTGCCCGGGCCCTGGCCAGCAGCGTCTGCCGCGCCCTGCGCATCGATCCCGCGCCGGTGCTCGCGAAGCTGCCGGGCGCGCAGCGCGCGGCGCTGGCACTGGCCGATCGCACGCTCAAGAGCAATATCGTTTCCGGAACGCCGCGCTGGAACGGCGGGCGCTCCAGCGGCCTTCCGTCGCGCGCAGTGTTGACGGTCGTGGGGCTGCTTCTGGTCGGCGCGGCCGTGCTGTTCTGGCTGCCCCAGTCGGTGTTCGATCAGGTCGGGGCCTCCGTGTCGCGCTGGACGTCGCGCAGCGACAGCGGTTCGGTGGCCGAGGCGCCGGCGGCTGCGCCGGCTTCGGGCGGGTCGTCCGTCGTCGTCGAGAGCGCGCCGGTGTCGCCCGTGGCACCTGCGGCACCCGTGACCTCGGGCACTCCCTCCGCAGCCTTGCCGGTGGGCAACGCTACCGCTGCGGCGGTTGCTTCGACCTCTGCAGCCGCTGCGGCACCTGCCAACAGCCAGCAGCTGGTTTTCGTCGCGCGCGAGGAATGCTGGATCACGGTCGCCGAAGCCGGCGGCAAGCAATTGCTGCGCCGTAGCCTGAAGGCCGGCGAAACGGTGGCGTTGTCGGGCGCGCTGCCGTTGTCGGTGGTGGTGGGGCGCGCATCGGCGGTCGATGTGCAGGTGCACGGAAAGCCCTACGATCTGAAGCCTGTCACGCGCGGCGGCGGCGTGGCCCGTTTCGAGGTGGCATCGTGACCGACTGCACTCCCCAACCCATTGACTCGGCGGCCCCCAAGGCGCGCCGTTCGCGCCAGGCCCAGGTGGTCTGGGGACCGCGCACCGTGACGGTGGGCGGCGATGCGCCCGTGCGGGTGCAGTCCATGACCAACACCGACACCGTCGATGCCGTCGGCACGGCCATCCAGGTGAAGGAACTCGCCATTGCCGGTTCGGAGATGGTGCGCATCACCGTCAACACGCCGGAGGCGGCTGCCCAGGTGCCGTACATCCGCGAGCAGCTTGACCGCATGGGCATCGACGTGCCGCTGATCGGCGACTTCCACTACAACGGCCACCGCCTGCTCACCGACTATCCGGCCTGCGCCGAGGCGCTGAGCAAGTACCGCATCAATCCCGGCAACGTCGGCAAGGGCGACAAGCGCGACCGCCAGTTCGGCCAGATGATCGATGCGGCCATGCGCTGGAACAAGCCCGTTCGCATCGGCGTCAACTGGGGCAGCCTCGACCAGGAACTGCTTGCCAGCCTGATGGACATCAACAGCCAGCGCGCCGAGCCCTGGGATGCCAAGCAGGTGATGTACGAGGCGCTGATCACCTCGGCCATCGAATCCGCCAGGCTGGCCGAATCGATGGGCATGGCCGGCAACCAGGTCATCCTGTCGTGCAAGGTGAGCGGCGTGCAGGACCTGATCTCGGTCTACCGCGAGCTCGCCAAGCGCTGCGACTATCCGCTGCACCTGGGGCTCACCGAAGCCGGCATGGGTACCAAGGGCACGGTGGCATCGGCCACGGCGCTTTCCATCCTGCTGCAAGAGGGCATCGGCGACACCATTCGCGTGTCGCTCACGCCCCAGCCGGGCGAGTCGCGCACGCAGGAAGTGCTGATCGCCAACGAGATCCTGCAGGCGCTGGGCCTGCGCGTGTTCGTGCCGAGCGTCACCGCCTGCCCGGGCTGCGGCCGCACGACCAGCACCACCTTCCAGGAACTGGCCAAGCAGATCGACGACTACCTGCGCATGCAGATGCCGGTCTGGCGCAAGAAGTATCCGGGTGTCGAGACGCTGAAGGTGGCCGTGATGGGCTGCATCGTCAACGGCCCCGGCGAGAGCAAGCACGCCGACATCGGCATCAGCCTGCCCGGCACCGGCGAGGCGCCCGCCGCCCCGGTCTTCATCGACGGCGAAAAGGCACTCACGCTGCGCGGCGACAATATCGCCAACGAGTTTCACCAGCTCGTCGAAACCTACATTCAAAAGCGCTTCGGCCAGCACCAGGCTGCCGACGTCGCCTGACCACTTCCTCCCATGGCTGACAAGATCAATGCCGTCAAAGGCATGAACGACATATTGCCGGCGAGCGTGCCGCGCATCGACCGCCTGCCCGATTCGGCCCTCTGGTCGTGGTTCGAGCAGACGGTGCGCGGGCTCCTGGTCCGCTACGGCTACCAGTACATGCTGACGCCGGTGGTCGAACCCACGGCGCTGTTCGTGCGCGGACTGGGCGAGGTGACCGATATCGTCGAGAAGGAGATGTACTCCTTCACCGACGCGATGAACGGCGACAAGCTCACGCTTCGCCCCGAGGCCACCGCCGGCATCGTGCGCGCCATGGTCGAGCACAACGCGCTCTACAACGGCCCGCTGCGCCTGTGGACGATGGGGCCGATGTTCCGCCACGAGCGTCCCCAGAAGGGCCGGTACCGCCAGTTCCACCAGCTCGACGTCGAGGCGTTGGGCTTTCATGGTCCGGACGTGGACGCCGAGCTGATCCTCATGGTGCGGGCGCTGTGGCGCGAGCTCGGGCTGGTCGAGGGCGAGCACGTGCGCCTGGAGATCAACAGCCTGGGCCAGCCGGCCGAGCGCCAGGCGCACCGCGAAGCGCTGATCCGCCATTTCGAGGCGCATGCCGACGTGCTCGATGCCGATGCGCAGCGGCGCCTGCACAGCAATCCGCTGCGTATCCTCGATACCAAGAATCCCGCCATGCAGGCCGTGGTGGAGGCCGCGCCCCAACTGATGGACTTCCTCGGCGAGGAGTCGCGTGCACACTTCGATGCGGTGTGCGATGTGCTCGATGCCGCAGGGCTGGCCTACCGCATCAACCCGCGCCTGGTGCGCGGGATGGACTATTACAACCTGACCGTCTTCGAATGGGTCACCGACCAGCTCGGCTCTCAGGGCACCGTCTGTGGAGGAGGGCGCTATGACGGCCTCATCGGCCAGATGGGCGGCAAGCCTGCACCGGCCGTAGGCTTCGGCCTGGGCATCGAGCGGCTGTTGCTGCTGGTCCAGGAACTCCGCCTGCCGGTCCCCGCCGCGGCGCCCGCGGCCTACGCCGTCGTGCCGTCGGCCGCCGCGCTGCCGCAGGTCATGGTCGTGCTCGAGCAGTTGCGCGCCGCCGGCGTGAGCGTGCTGCAGCATGCGGGCGGCGGCAGCATGAAGGCGCAGTTCAAGAAGGCCGACGCGAGCGGAGCGCGCTATGCGCTGATCTTTGGCGAGGACGAGCTGTCGCGTGGCGAAGTCACCGTCAAATCGCTGCGCGAGGGCGGTGGCGAACAGGTGGCGCGGCCGCTCGCCGAGGTGGCCACCTGGGCCGCCACCCTACAATCGCCGGCTTCCAACATCTGACACGCATGGCAACCCATCTCGATCTCGACGAACAGGAACAGCTCGACCAGCTCAAGCATTTCTGGAACACCTACGGCACCCTGATCACCTGGGTGGTGTTGCTCGTGGCCGGGGCCTTCGTGGCCTGGAACGGCTGGCAATATTTCCAGCGCAACAAGGCGGCGCAGGCCGCGGCCCTCTACGACGAGGTCGAGCGCAGCACGCAGTCCGGCGACGTGGAGCGCATCCAGCGCGTGCTGGGCGACATGAAGGAACGCTTCGCCGGCACCGCCTATGCACAGCAGGCCGGCCTGCTGGCCGCCAAGGCGCTGTACGAGAAGGGCAACCTCGAGGCTTCGCGGGCGGCGCTCGGCTGGGTTGCGCAAAGCGCCGTCGATCCGGGCTACAAGGCGGTCGCCAAGCTTCGGCTGGCAGCCGAACTGCTCGACAGCAAGTCGTACGACGAAGCGCTCAAGCAGCTTTCGGGCGACGTGCCCAAGGAATTCGAACCGCTCGTGGCCGACCGCAAGGGCGACATCTACATGGCCCAGGGCAAACGCGCCGAAGCGCAGGCCGAATACCGCAAGGCCTGGACCGGCCTTGGCGCGACGTCCGATTACCGGCGACTGGTCGAATTCAAGCTCAACGCCGCCGGCGTCGATCCGAAGAGCCTGGCACCTGTGATCACGGTCACGCCAGCAGCCCCCAAAAATTCCTGATCGCACTATGAATTTCAAGCGTTTCATGCCTGAGTCGTCCGCCCTGCGTGCAGGTTCGGCTATTGTCTTGGTCGCAATGCTGGCCGCCTGCTCGGGTCCCGGCAAGCCCAAGCCGGCCGAACTGCCCACCAACCCCGCGTTGTTCGGCGTGCGCCAGGCCTGGAGCGTGCGCATCCCGGCCGTGAGCTTCCCGCTGGCCACCGACGTCAGCGGCGACATCGTCACCGTGGCCGGCGCCGACGGCACCGTGGTGGCGATCGATGCGCGTGCCGGCCGCGAAACCTGGCGCGCGAACGCGGGCGCCAAGCTCGCTGCCGGCGTCGGCAGCGACGGTTCGCTGGCCGCGGTCGTGACCACCGACAACGAACTCGTGGCCATGGAAGGCGGCAAGGTCCTGTGGAAGCAGCGGCTCTCGGCCCAGGCCTTCACTGCGCCACTGGTGGCCGGCCGCCGCGTGTTCGTGCAGACCGCCGACCGCAGCATCAGCGCCTGGGACGGCCAGAGCGGCCGTCGCCTCTGGCTGCAGCAACGCACGGCCGAGAACCTCGTGCTCAAGAAGTCGGGCGTCCTGATCGCCGTGGGCGACACGCTGATTTCGGGCATCGGCGGCCGGCTGGTCGGCATCAATCCGGCCAATGGCACCTCGCGCTGGGAGGCGCCTATTGCAGCCCCGCGCGGCACCAACGACGTGGAGCGCCTGGTCGACCTGACCGGCAGCGTGAGCCGTGTCGGCGACACCGTGTGTGCCCGCGCCTATTACGCCAACGTTGGCTGCGTCGACACGCTGCGCGGCCAGCTGCTCTGGAGCAAGCCTGCCGTGGGCGCCGAGGGCGTCAGTGGCGATGAGGGTTTCGTCTACGGCACCGAGGCCGATGGCAGCGTCACGGCCTGGCGCCGCTCCGACGGCGAGCGCGCCTGGCAATCGACCCGTTTCAAGAACCGCGTCCTGACCGGGCCGCTCGCGGTGGGCCGTTCGCTGGTCATCGGCGAAAGCACGGGAACGCTGCACTTCGTTTCACGCGAGGACGGTGCGCTTCTCAATCGCGTCACGCCCGATGGCTCCGCCATTGGCGTCACCCCGGTGATGGCCGGCAACACGGTGGTCGTGGTGACCGCCAACGGCGGTGTTTTTGGATATCGCCCTGAATAACTCTCTGCAAGGCCCGACCATGAAAACCGCGCCCGTGAAAGGCCGGCCATGAAGCCGGTCGTGGCCCTGGTCGGGCGGCCCAACGTTGGCAAGTCGACCCTTTTCAACCGCCTGACGCAGACGCGCGACGCCATCGTCGCCGACTTTGCCGGGCTCACGCGCGACCGCCACTATGGCAATGGCCGCCTGGGCAAGCACGAGTTCATCGTGATCGACACCGGCGGCTTCGAGCCCGATGCGGGCAGCGGCATCTACAAGGAAATGGCCAAGCAGACGCGGCAGGCCGTGGCCGAAGCCGACGTGGTGATCTTCGTGGTCGATGCCCGCGAAGGCCTTTCGGCGCAGGACCACGACATTGCCAACGAGCTGCGCCGTCTCGGCAAGCCCTGCGTGCTGGCGGCCAACAAGGCCGAAGGCATGCACGACGGCACCAAGCTGGTCGATTTCTACGAACTCGGCTTCGGCGACGTGCACGGCGTGTCCGCGGCGCACGGGCAGGGCATGCGCGATCTGGTCGAACTGGCGCTCGCACCGCTGAACCTGCCCGATCCGGACGACGAGGCGGACGAGGATGACGTCAACAAGCCCATCAAGCTGGCGGTGGCCGGACGGCCGAACGTCGGCAAGTCCACGCTGATCAACACCTGGCTCGGCGAAGAGCGCCTGGTGGCTTTCGACTTGCCGGGCACCACGCGCGACGCCATCTCGGTGCCGTTCGAGCGCAACGGCCAGCGCTTCGAACTGATCGACACGGCCGGCCTGCGCCGCAAGGGCAAGGTGTTCGAGGCGATCGAGAAGTTCTCGGTGGTCAAGACGCTGCAGGCCATCGAGTCGGCCAACGTCGTGCTGCTCCTGCTCGATGCCACGCAGGGCGTGACCGACCAGGACGCGCACATTGCCGGCTACATCCTCGAAAGCGGCCGCGCGGTGGTGATTGCCATCAACAAGTGGGACGCGGTCGACAGCTATCAGCGCGAGCAGATCCAGCGCCAGATCGAGACCCGGCTGCCGTTCCTCAAGTTCGCCTCGCTGCATTTCATCTCGGCCATCAAGCGCCAGGGCCTGGGCCCGGTGTGGCAGGCCATTGCGCAGGCCCACAAGTCGGCCACGCGGAAGATGTCGACGCCCGTGCTGACCCGGCTGCTGCTGGAAGCCGTGCAATTCCAGTCGCCCAAGCGCGCGGGCATGTTCCGGCCCAAGCTGCGCTATGCGCACCAGGGCGGCATGAATCCTCCGGTGATCATCATCCACGGCAATTCGCTGGAGCACGTCACCGAGGCCTACAAGCGCTTTCTCGAAGGGCGCTTCCGCAAGGAGTTCGATCTTGTGGGCACGCCCTTGCGCATCCAGTTCAAAAGCTCGCAAAATCCCTTTGCGGACAAGGACGATTGAGTGCGCTTGGCCGCCGATGGCGGCCGATGAGCCATGGCCGGGTCGAAAGTTCCGCCTTTTGAGAGACGTTATTTTTCAAAGGCTTTTGACCCCGATTGCTGCAGCGCAGAAACCCTGTGTTAAGGTCATCTCTCCAACAACTACTCTTGAACACGGAGAATATCGTGAGCAATAAAGGGCAACTTCTACAAGACCCGTTTCTGAACACCCTGCGTCGCGAGCATGTGCCGGTCTCCATTTATCTGGTGAACGGTATCAAGCTGCAGGGCCAGATCGAGTCTTTCGACCAGTACGTCGTGTTGCTTCGCAACACGGTGACGCAAATGGTCTACAAGCACGCCATCTCCACCATCGTGCCGGGTCGTGCCGTCAACTTCTCGGCTGCCGAGAACGACGACGCCGCAGCCTGATCGCGCGGAGCGCGGCGGCAACCCCGCCGCGCTTTTTCCATATTGATCCCGCTTGTCTGAACTGAACCCCCGCCAGGAAGGCGCCGCCGTTCTCGTCGGCGTCGATTTCGGGCTGCCCCATTTCGACAGCGAACTCGAGGAACTCGGCCTGCTTGCGCAGACCGCGGGCCTGGAGCCTGTCGCGCGCCTCGTATGCAAGCGCAAGGCGCCCGACGCGGCACTTTTCGTCGGAAGCGGCAAGGCCGAAGAAATCAAGGAACTGGCCGCACTGCACCAAGCCAGCGAGGTCATCTTCGACCAGTCGCTGAGCCCGGCGCAGCAGCGCAACCTCGAGCGCCAGCTCGACATCGCGGTGTACGACCGCACCTTCCTCATCCTCGAAATCTTTGCCCAGCGCGCACGCTCCCATGAGGGCAAGCTGCAGGTCGAGCTGGCCCGCCTGCAGTATCTGAGCACGCGCCTGGTTCGCCGCTGGTCCCACCTCGAGCGCCAGACGGGCGGTGCGGGCGTGCGCGGCGGTCCCGGTGAAAAGCAGATCGAGCTCGACCGCCGGATGATCAGCGAATCGATCAAGCGCACGCGCGAGCGCCTGGCCAAAGTGCAGAAGCAGCGCGGCACGCAGCGCCGCCAGCGCGAGCGCCGCGAGACCTTCAACATCTCGCTCGTGGGCTATACCAATGCCGGCAAGTCGTCGCTGTTCAACGCGCTGGTCAAGGCCCGCGCCTATGCGGCCGACCAGCTCTTTGCCACCCTCGACACCACCACGCGCAACCTCTACCTGGGCGACGCCCGCAGGCAGGTCTCGATTTCCGACACCGTCGGCTTCATTCGCGAGCTGCCGCACGGCCTGGTCGATGCTTTCAAGGCCACGCTGCAGGAGGCCGTCGATGCCGACCTGCTGCTGCACGTGGTGGATGCCTCCAATCCGCATTACCCGGAGCAGATGGCCGAAGTGCAGTCCGTTCTTCGCGACATCGGTGCCGACACCGTTCCCCAGCTTCTGGTGTTCAACAAGCTCGACGCCCTTGAAACCGCACAACATCCGCTGCATCTGCAGGACGACATGGAAATCGACGGCGTACAGGTTCCGCGCATCTTCCTCAGCGCGCGCAGCGGCGAGGGCCTGCCACTTTTACGGGCCGAGCTGGCCCGCCGGTCGGGTTCCCTGGGCGATACGATGACCCCAGAGGCCGACACTGAATTGCACGATACCGCCAATTGATTGGGCACAATCCCGCCACTGACAAGAGAACGAAGCGAATGAATGCAAAGCCAGCGTGGAGAGGGTTTCTGGGCATGTTCAACCTGAACGATGGCCGATGGGGCCGTGGCGACGAGCCGGCCTCCAACGGCGACCGCCCGACCGGCAACCGGCCTCCCGACGCAGACCCGCCGGGCGCGCCGACGCCACCGCCCTCGGGCAACAACAACGGCAACCGCCCCCGCGGCCAAGGCCCGAACCAGGGGCCGCCCGACCTTGACGAACTCTGGCGCGACCTCAATCGCAAGCTGGGGGGCTTCTTCGGCGGCAAGGGCGGCGGCAATCGCCCCACCGGCAACGGCGGTGGCGGCAATGGCTATCGGCCGGACATGAAGAATGCAGGCTTCGGGCTCGGACTGGTGGCGGCGGTTGCCGTTCTCATCTGGCTCGGTACCGGCTTCTTCATCGTGAATGAAGGCCAGCAGGCCGTGGTGACCCAGTTCGGCCGCTACAAGTCGACCGTGGGCGCGGGCTTCAACTGGCGACTGCCGTATCCCATCCAGCGCCACGAAGTGGTCGTGGTCACGCAGATCCGCTCGACCGACGTCGGCCGCGATGCCATCGTGCGTTCGACCGGCCTGCGCGAATCGGCCATGCTGACCGAAGACGAGAACATCGTCGAGATCAAGTTCGCCGTGCAATACCGCCTGAGCGATGCGCGCGCCTATCTGTACGAAAGCAAGTCGCCCTCCGAAACCGTGGTGCAGGTGGCGGAAACCGCCGTGCGCGAGGTGGTCGGCAAGATGAAGATGGATGCGGCCCTTGCCGAGGAGCGCGACCAGATCGCACCTCGCGTGCGCACGCTGATGCAGACCATCCTCGACCGCTACAAGGTCGGCGTCGAAGTCGTCAACATCAACCTGCAGCAGGGTGGCGTGCGTCCGCCCGAGCAGGTGCAGGCCGCCTTCGACGACGTGCTCAAGGCCGGCCAGGAGCGCGAGCGCGCCAAGAACGAGGCCCAGGCCTATGCCAACGACGTGGTGCCGCGCGCAACGGGTACCGCATCGCGCCTCAAGGAAGAGTCCGAAGCCTACAAGGCGCGCATCGTTGCGCAGGCGCAGGGTGACGCCGGTCGCTTTGGTGCGGTGCTGGCCGAGTACCAGAAGGCGCCGCAGGTGACGCGCGACCGCATGTATACCGACGCCATGCAGCAGATCTACGCCAGCACCACCAAGGTGCTGGTCGATACCAAGCAAGGCTCCAACCTGCTGTACTTGCCGCTGGACAAGCTCATGCAGCAGAGCGGCAACAACCCGGCCGCAACGCCGGTCGATGCGGCCAGCCCCAGCGTGGCGGGTACCGCGCCAGCCCAGTCGTCGGTGATTCCGGTGGCGCCGCCATCGAGCGAGAGCCGCGCCCGCGATGGCCGTTCGCGTGATCGCGACGTGCGTTGAAAAGGCCAGTAAGAACATGAACAGAATCGGATTCATCGCTTCGTCGATCCTCGTGCTGCTGGTGCTGCTGAGCTCGACGCTCTTCGTCGTCGACCAGCGCCAGTTCGGCGTGGTGTATGCCCTCGGCCAGATCAAGCAGGTCATCACCGAGCCTGGCCTGAACTTCAAGCTGCCGCCGCCGTTCCAGAACGTGTCGTACATCGACAAGCGGCTGCTCACGCTCTCCAGCCTCGACACCGAGCCCATGCTCACGGCCGAGAAGCAGCGCGTGGTGATCGACTGGTACGTGCGCTGGCGCATCATCGATCCGCAGGCCTACATCCGCAACGTGGGCCTCGACGAAAACGCGGGTGCCACGCAGCTCAACCGCGTGGTGCGCAATGCCTTCCAGGAAAACATCAACAAGCGCACCGTGCGCGACCTGATCTCGGTGCGCCGCGAGGCGCTGATGGCCGACGTCCAGCGCGAGGTGCTGGCCGTGGTGAAGGGTGCCAAGCCCTGGGGCGTTGACGTCATCGACGTGCGCATCACGCGTGTCGACTATGTGGAAGCCATCACCGAATCGGTCTACCGCCGGATGGAGGCAGAGCGCAAGCGCGTGGCCAATGAATTGCGTTCGACCGGCTATGCCGAGGGCGAAAAGATCCGCGCCGACGCCGACCGCCAGCGCGAGGTGACCGTGGCGAACGCCTACCGCGATGCCCAGAAGATCAAGGGCGAGGGCGATGCCCAGGCCGCCGCCGCCTACAGCGAGGCCTTCGGCCGCGACCCGCAGTTCGCGCAGTTCTACCGCAGCCTCGACGCCTACAAGCAGAGCTTCAACAAGAAGAGCGACGTGATGGTGCTCGACCCGTCGTCGGACTTCTTCCGCGCCATGCAGAGCGCCGGCACGCCCGCAGGCAACGCTCCTCCACGCCGCTGATCCGGCGCCGGGCCGCCCGTGAGCGCCGAAATCTTCTGGAGCGCGCTGGCGCTGGTCCTGGTGATCGAAGGCATCCTGCCTTTTGTCTCGCCGGGCGGGTGGCGGCGCGGTTTCGGGCAGCTCATGCAGCTGCGCGACGGCCAGCTGCGCTTCTTCGGACTCTGCAGCATCTTGATGGGTTTGGCCCTTCTTTGGCTGCTGGGGTAGCGCGGCCCGGTAGAATCCCGGTTTAACCACGCCCCCGATCCCCATGTCCGCCTGGGTCCTCCCGGATCACATTGCCGATGTGCTGCCTTCCGAGGCGCGCCACATCGAAGAACTTCGACGCCAGCTGCTCGATACCGCCCGTGGCTATGGCTACGAGCTGGTAATGCCGCCGCTGCTCGAGCACCTCGAGTCGCTGCTGTCCGGCACCGGCGAGGCGCTCGACCTCCAAACCTTCAAGCTGGTCGATCAGCTCTCGGGCCGCAGCATGGGCCTCCGGGCCGACACCACGCCCCAGGTGGCGCGCATCGATGCCCACCTGTTGAACCGCGAAGGCGTGGCGCGGCTGTGCTACTGCGGACCGGTGCTGCACACCCGCCCCGACCGGCCGCACGCCACGCGCGAGCCCCTGCAGTTCGGGGCCGAAATCTATGGCCATGCGGGGCTCGAGGCCGATACCGAAGTGCTGCTGCTCGCGCTCGATTGCCTGCATGCGTCGGGCCTGAAGGACGGCGTGATCGTCGACCTGGCCGACGCGCGCATCGTGCGGGCGCTGTTTGCCGGCGTGCCGGTCGACGCCGCCATGCTGGCGCGCGTGCATGCGGCGCTGGTTGCCAAGGACGCGAGCGAACTGCATGCGCTCACGCGCAATTTCCCGGCGTCGTCGCGCGACGGGCTGCGCGCGCTGGTCCAGCTGTATGGCGATGCGTCGGTGCTCGACGAGGCCGCCAAGGCCCTCAAGGGCACGCCGGCCGTGCGCGCGGCGCTGGCCGGACTGAAGCAGCTGGCCGAGAGCCTCGGCGCCGATTCGGCGCGGCAGATCAGTTTCGACCTGGCCGACCTGCGCGGCTACGCCTACTACAGCGGCATGCGCTTCGGCATCTACGTGCCGGGCGCGGCCGACGCGCTGGTGCGCGGCGGCCGCTACGACGAGGTCGGCGCCGTGTTCGGCCGCAACCGGCCGGCGGTCGGCTTCAGCCTTGACGTGCGCGAGCTGGTCGGCGTGCTGCCGGCGCGTCCGCTGCGCGCGGCCATCCGCGCGCCCTGGAGCGATGCGGCCGGCCTGCGAGATGCCATTGCCGGGCTGCGCAGGGCCGGCGAGATCGTGGTCTGCGTGCTGCCGGGCCACGGCAGCGAAATCGATGAATTCCATTGCGACCGCGAGCTCGTCGAGCACGCAGGGCAGTGGCAAGTCCGAGCTATCTGAATTTTTGAAGCAATGGAACGAGCATGAGCGTAACCACCGGAAGAAACGTGGTCGTCGTCGGCACCCAATGGGGCGATGAAGGCAAAGGCAAGCTGGTCGACTGGCTGACGGAAAGTGCCCAGGGCGTGGTCCGCTTCCAGGGCGGCCACAACGCGGGCCACACGCTGGTCATCAACGGCGTGAAGACCGCGTTGCACCTCATTCCCAGCGGAATCATGCGGCCCGGCGTCAAGTGCTACATCGGCAACGGCGTGGTGCTTTCGGCTGCCAAGCTGTTCGAGGAAATCGAAGGGCTCGAAAAGGCCGGCGTCGAGGTGCGTTCGCGCCTGCGCATCAGCGAGGCCTGCCCGCTGATCCTGCCTTTCCACGCGGCGCTCGACATCGCGCGCGAGACCTACCGCGAAAAGGGCGGCGTCGAGAAGATCGGCACCACCGGCCGCGGTATCGGCCCGGCCTACGAAGACAAGATCGCGCGCCGTGCGCTGCGCGTGCAGGACCTGAAGCACCCGGAGCGTTTTGCGACCAAGCTGCGCGTGCTGCTCGACCTGCACAACCACGTGCTGACGCAGGTGCTCGGCGCTCCTGCCATCGACTTCGACCTGGTGTTCGACGAGGCCATGCGCCACGCGGTGCTGCTCAAGCCGATGATGGCCGACGTGTCGCGCGAGTTGAACGACGCGCACAAGGCCGGCGCCAACCTGCTGTTCGAAGGCGCGCAGGGCACGCTGCTCGACGTCGACCACGGCACCTATCCGTACGTCACATCGAGCAACTGCGTGGCCGGCAATGCCGCCGCGGGTTCGGGCGTGGGCCCGGGCATGCTGCACTACATCCTCGGCATCACCAAGGCCTACTGCACGCGCGTGGGCGGCGGTCCGTTCCCCACGGAACTCGACTGGGCCACGCCGGGCACGCCGGGCTACCACATGAGCACCGTGGGCGCCGAAAAGGGCGTCACCACGGGCCGCAGCCGCCGTTGCGGCTGGTTCGATGCCGCGCTGCTCAAGCGCTCGGCGCAGGTCAACGGCCTGTCGGGCCTGTGCATCACCAAGCTCGACGTGCTCGACGGACTCGAAAAGCTCGAGCTGTGCACCGGCTACGAGCTCGACGGCGAGACCACGGACATCCTGCCGATGGGCGCGGATGAAATCGAGCGCTGCACGCCCATCTACGAAACCCTCGAAGGCTGGAGCGAGAGCACCGTCGGCGTCACGCAGTACGACAAGCTGCCCGTGAATGCACGGCTCTACCTGCAGCGCATCGAGCAGATCACCGGCGTGCCGATCCACATGGTTTCCACGAGCCCTGATCGCGACCACACGATCATGATGCGCCACCCCTATCTTGCCGACTGAACAGGAACGAACCAGACCATGTTGACCGAAGACGGCAAGCATCTCTACGTCAGCTACGACGAGTACCACAACCTGATCGAGAAGCTCGCGATCAAGGTGCACCAGTCGGGCTGGGAGTTCGACACGATCCTGTGCCTCGCGCGCGGCGGCATGCGTCCCGGCGACGTGCTTTCGCGCATCTTCGACAAGCCGCTGGCGATCATGTCGACCAGCTCGTACCGCGCCGACGCCGGCACGGTGCAGGGCCACCTGGACATCGCCCGCTTCATCACCACGCCCAAGGGCGAGATCGCCGGCAAGGTGCTGCTGGTGGACGACCTGGCCGACTCGGGCCACACGCTGCATGCGGTGATGGACATGCTGCGCAACAACTACAAGCCGATCACCGAGCTGCGCAGTGCGGTACTCTGGACCAAGGCGCTGTCGACCTTCACGCCCGACTACTCGGTCGAGTACCTGGCGACGAATCCGTGGATCCACCAGCCCTTCGAGGGCTATGACTCGCTCGGTGCCGAGAAGCTGCTGGAGAAGTGGTCGGTCTGACCTGGCGGCGCTTGCGGCAGCGCCTCATCGGCATTCGGACCGCCAGGCTGTAGGCGCAGCGCGCATATGCGTTGGCGTGGCTTGCAGCAGCCGCCGCAACGATGTAGAACCTTGGCGTCAAAGGCTCGAGTTCACAGGCAAGCTTGGAACCGTTCGCGGCTCCGAAGGAGTGACGCATGTTAGCGGCCGAATGCGCGTGGGCCATCTTGCGCGCCGAGCACGTTCGCACCCGGGAGTTGCTGGCTCGCCTCGAAACGGCGATGAAGGCAAGGGGCGAGGCGAGCGTCCAGCAACGGGCAAGGGCTGCCATCGAAGTCATTGAACGTCTTCAGGCCTTCGAAGAAACAACGCACCGCCCCAAAGGCGTTGTGATGCTGAACATGCTGCGTGGCAGGTCGAGCGAAGCTGACAGGCTTCTCGACCAGCTTGACTCGGAGAGTGAATGCTGCAGCGGCCTCCTCTCACAGGCAAAGACCGTCCTGGAGCGTGCCGAGGCCGGCAATGCGAGCGCAGCCGTGGAGGCCGACGCGCTGTTGCAACAGCACCGGCAGTTCATGTACGTGCATTTGGACAAGGAAGACACGCTTCTGCATTCGCAAACCGCACTGCTGCTCACGGCCGAGGAATGGGCCGCCGTGGTCTCGTCCATTTCGAAAGAGGTGGGAGAAGCGAGGGAGCGTGAACATCGGCGCCCACCGGTGCGCAGGCAAGTCCCAAAGCCCGCGGCCTGACGACCTGGGAAGAGGGCAACCGCCTGCGATCAGCGTCGTTCCGCACCGTCGGAATCGAACATCGCGGTGTAGCGCCGCTGCATTTCCTCCGGCGTCAGCTTCTCGATGCTGTGGCCCACGTTCCAGCGGTGGCCGAACGGGTCGCGGAACACGCCGGATCGCTCGCCGTAGAACTGGTCCTGCGGCGCCATGTCCAGCGTGGCGCCGGCTGCCACGGCACGCGCCACCACGGCGTCGGCATCGTCCACGTGCAGGTGCAGCGTCACTGCGGTGCCGCCCAGGGTCCTGGCGCTGGGGATGCCGTATTCGGCGAACTCGTCCGAGATCATCAGGATTGCGCCGTTGTGGAAGTCGAGCTCCGCATGGCCGATGCGGCCGCTTGGCTCGGTGAGCCGGAAGATCTCCTTGACTTCGAAGACCTTGCAATAGAAGTCGATGGCCGCGCCGGCATCGTCGACGCAGAGATACGGAAACAGTTCGTGGATGGCCATGTCGGTGTCCGCTCGGGTTGATGGGATGCCGGCGATTTTGGCTGCCGCGGCAGGCGTCGTCTTGAACAAAATTGACCTGCCGGCAGGCGCTCAGACCCGCACGTGGCGCGAGGACGTCGGGGCCGCGCGCCGGTAGGCCTCGGGCGACATGCCGGTGATCGCAAGGAATTCGCGGCTGAAGTGCGCCTGGTCGCTGTAGCCGGCATCCAGCGCCAGCTCGACCCAGGGCTGGGTCGGATCCAGTGCGAACTGCCCGATCACGCGGTCGAAGCGCAGCATGCGTGCGTACTGCTTGGGTGCGATGCCGGTCATGCCGCGAAAGAGCGCGATGAAGCGCCGGTGGCTGTAGCCGCTTTGCTTCACCAGTTCGCGGATCGCGCCGGCTTTCGGGCTGCCGCCGGCGCCGGACAGGCCGGCCAGCGCGTGCGCCACCGCGGGGTGCAGGCCATGCGTCGCGCAGGCGGACAGGCGCGCACTCAGCAGGGCATCGAGGATCGCGAGCTGGCGCGCCAGGGAGCCGGTGCCGTGGAGCTGCTCGAGTGCGAAGCCCGCGTCCGCACCCCAGAGCGCTTCGAGCGGCGTGTGGCACCCGGCCAGTGCGTCTTCCGGTGCGCCGAGCAGCGCCCTGGCCGCGCCCGGTTGCAGCATCACGCCGACCGAGCGCGTCTCGACCGACACGTCACGCACGAAAAACGCGCAGCGGGTCCCGCCCACCATGGCGTAGCCCACCGTGTAGCCGTGCGTGTCGGCATCGTTGCGGAACAGGCGCAGCGGCGGTCCGGCGAGCCGGAACACCAGGTGCATGCCGCCCGTGGGCAGCACATGCTCGCGCGCGCCCGGCCGCTCGGCGGCCGCGCCCGCGGGGGCCGAGGCCCACATCAGCCGCACGTAGGGCCGCAGGCAAGGGGAGGGGAGTCTCGTCAGCTGCGGCACGGCGTGGCTCTCGAGGAAAACAGGCAGTTGCCCATCGGCGCATTGTGCGGCGGAATGCCGCGCTAGCATCGGGGCCATGAGCAAGCCCTCCACGACCCTGATTCACCACCCCTACACGCCGCCCGCCAACTTCGCCGCGCCGCAGCCCGGCATCTACAAGGCCTCGACGGTATTTTTCGCCGACGTGGCCGCGATGCGCGCGCGCGACTGGAAGACCAAGGCCGGCTACACCTACGGCCTGCACGGCACGCCCACCACCTTCACGCTCGAGGAGCGCCTGGCCACCCTCGAAGGCGGCACCGAGTGCCTGCTGGTGCCGAGCGGCCTGGCCGCCATTTCGCTGGTTTCCTTTGCCTTCCTGAAGAGCGGCGACGAGGTGCTGATTCCCGACAACGCCTACGGCCCCAACAAGGCGCTGGCGACCGGCGAACTGGCCAACTTCGGCATCACGCACCGCCTGTACGACGCGATGAACCCATCCGATCTGGCCGCCAAGCTCTCGGACCGCACGCGGCTGGTGTGGCTCGAGGCGGCGGGCTCGGTGACGATGGAGTTTCCCGACCTGCCGGCACTCGTGAAAGCCTGCCGCGCGCGCGGCGTGGTGACGGCGCTGGACAACACCTGGGGCGCGGGCCTGGCATTCGCGCCCTTCGATTTCAACGGCAGCGGCCAGGGCGTGGACATTTCGGTGCACGCGCTCACCAAATACCCGAGCGGCGGCGGCGACGTGCTGATGGGCAGCGTCGTCACGCGCGACGAGCGGCTGCATCGCGCGCTCAAGCTCACCCACATGCGCACGGGATTCGGCGTCGGCGTCGGCGACGTGGAAACGCTGCTGCGCTCGCTGCCGAGCATCGGGCTGCGCTATGCCGCGCACGACCGTTCGGCGCGCGAGCTGGCGCGCTGGCTCGCCGGCCGCGAAGAGATCGCGCAGGTGCTCCATCCGGCGCTCGAGGGGTCGCCCGGCCACGCGAACTGGCGTGCGCTGTGCGGCGGCGCCGACCTGGCCGCCGGACTGTTCTCGATCGTGTTCGACGAGCGCTACAGCACCGAGCAGGTCGACCGCTTCTGCGACAGCCTGAACCTGTTCCGCCTCGGCTATTCGTGGGGCGGGCCGGTGAGCCTGGTCGTGCCCTACGACATCGGCCTGATGCGCGATGCCAGCGTGGCGCGCTGGCCCCACAAGGGAACGCTGGTGCGCTTCTCGGTCGGGCTGGAAGACGTGGAAGACCTGCGGGCCGACCTGCAGCAGGCGCTCGCGCGGATGTAAGAGAAGTTTTCCGGATGCAGGGGCCCCGCCGCTCCACGGGCTTCGGGTGCACCGTTATCGCTTACAGTTGGATGACACGCAGTCGCTTTGACTGCCTCGTTCAAGGAGAGAACAGTGGCAACACCCAATTACGGCTACGAAAAGCGCCAGAAGGAGCTGGCCAAGAAGAAGAAAAAGGAAGAGAAGCTCCGCGAAAAGGCCAATCGCAAGCTCTCCCCGAGCAGCGACGGCCTGGCCCCGGGTGACCCGGAAACCGACGTGGCCTCGCTCGAACGCGATCCGCCGACGGTGCCCGATCTGCCGACCAAGAACGGCTGATCCCAAATCAAGGCTCTCGACAACAAAGCCGCTGCGGGCCTCCGGGCCCGGAGCGGCTTTTTTGTGGCCGCTGGCCTACTTGGCCGCAAGCAGCTTGCGCAGCTCCGGCCAGACGTTGTCGAGCAGTTGCGGCTGCGCGGCGGCGGTCGGATGAATGCGATCGGCCTGGAACAGCGCCAGCGCGTCGGGCGCATCGGCCACGCCCTTGAGCAGGAAGGGCACCAGCGCTGCCTTGGTGGTGCTGGCCACCTTGCCGAACACGGCCTCGAAGCGCCGCGTGTAGTCGCCGCCGTAGTTGGGCGGCACCTGGATGCCGACGATCAGCACCTTGGCGCCGGCCGCCTGCGCGGCCTTGGTGATCTGCAGCAGGTTGTCCTCGGTGTTCTGCAGCGGCAGGCCGCGCAGGGCGTCGTTGGCACCCAGCTCGACCACCACGTGGCTGGGCTTGTGCTGCGCCAGCAGCGAGGCAAAGCGGGCCCGTCCGCCCGAGCTGGTGTCGCCGCTGATGCTGGCATTGACCACCGTGGCCGGGATCTTCTGCTGTGCGAGCCGCTTCTCGAGCAGGGGCACCCAGCCTTCGCCGCGCTTCAGGCCGTATTCGGCGCTCAGCGAATCGCCAAGCACCAGGATCACGGGCTTGCGGGGCGCCGCGGCCTGCGCGGTCTGGGCGTGGCCCGCCGTCCATGTCCCTGCGCTGCCGAGTGCGGCGGCGCTCAAGATAAAGTCACGTCGTTTCAAAACGAAAAGCCTTTCCATGTCCCAACCCCCGTCTGATGCCATTGTCGCTGTCGAGCATGTGTTCAAGTCGGTGACCGACTCGACCGGTACGCTCGACATTTTGCAGAACATCGATTTCACCCTGGGCGCGCGGGAAACCGCCGCCATCGTCGGTGCCTCGGGTTCGGGCAAGAGCACCTTGCTGTCGATCATCGCCGGGCTCGACACGCCCACGCGCGGCACCGTCAGGCTCGCGGGCGATGACATCTTCGCCATCGACGAGGACGAGCGCGCCGCGCTGCGTGCCCAGCGCGTGGGCTTCGTGTTCCAGAGTTTCCAGCTGCTGGGCAACCTGAGCGCGCTCGAGAACGTGATGCTGCCGCTCGAACTGGCCGACCGCAAGGACGCGCGCAAGGCCGCCACCGAGATGCTCGGGCGCGTCGGACTCGGGCAGCGCCTCGGCCACTATCCCAAGGTGCTCTCGGGCGGCGAGCAGCAGCGCGTGGCGCTGGCCAGGGCCTTCGTGGTGCAGCCGGCGCTGCTGCTGGCCGACGAACCCACCGGCAGCCTCGATTTCGCGACCGGCGAACAGGTCATGCGGCTGATGTTCGACCTCAACCGCGAGCTCGGCACCACGCTCGTGCTCGTCACCCATGACCGCGGCATTGCAGCCCAGTGCGAGCGCCGCATCACCATCGAGGCCGGGCGCATGGCGCTCAACGAGTCGACGCCTGTCCTGGTGGCCTCGCTGGAAGCATGATCGTTCCCCGGTTCTGGGCCGAGGGCCGCATCCAGGAGCGGCTGGCGGGCAAGCAGATCACGGTGCGGCGCTACGGCTGGTCCGACGAGAGCCCGATCGCCGCGCAGGCGCATGCCGACCAGCGCACGCGGGAGGCGTTCGAGCGCATCGCCGCGGGCGAACAGCTCAACCGCCGCGAGCGCAAGCTGGCCTACAACGGGGCCGAAGGCGTGCCCATCCGCGAGGAAATCGTCGAGCGGCAGGGCGACACCGTCATCACCCGCAACAGCTATGGCGCGCGCTGCCTCAACACGCCCGACGTGCTGTTCGTCGACATCGACTTCGACGAACCCCTGCGCGGCAGCGTGTTCGGCTTTGCGCTGGCGCCCGCGCTGATCGCGGGCATCGTCGGCGGCTGGACTGCCAAGACCTGGCTGGGCGGGCTGATCGCGGCCATCGTGGTCTTTGCCGTCGCCTACCGGATCGGCCTGGCCAGGAAGCGCGGCGAGGCCAGCGGCAACCCCGTGCCCGAGAAGCGCGCGGCCGAGCGCATCGGGCGCTTCGTCCACCAGCACCCCGACTGGCACCTGCGCATCTACCGCACGCCGGCCGGCTTCCGGGTGCTGGCGATGCATGACGTCTTCAGCCCGGCCGACATGGCGGTGGCCGACTGCTTCCACGCGCTGGGCGTCGACCAGGTCTATGCGCGCATGTGCCGCAACCAGAACTGCTTTCGCGCCCGCCTGAGCGCCAAGCCCTGGCGCATCGGCATCGGAGAGCACCTGCGGCCGCGGCCAGGCGTGTGGCCCGTGTCGCCCGAGAAGCTGCCGCTGCGCGATGCCTGGGTGGCGCGCTATGAAAAGGCCGCCGCGGGCCATGCCGCCTGCCAGTACCTGGAAAGCGTCGGCAACAGCGCGCGGGTGCATCCGAATGCGCTGGCCGTGCAGGAACTGCACGACGAACGCACCCGCGCGCACAGCGGATTGCCGATTGCCTGAAGGACGGGGCACGCAGGCCTCGATAATCGGGGGATGTCTTCCCCCAAAGTGATCTTCGGCTTCCATGCCGTGGGCGTGCGCATCAAGACCGCGCCGAAATCGGTGCTCGAAGTGATGTTCGACACCAGCCGGCGCGATGCGCGCATGAAACAGTTCATCGCACGCGCGCAGGAAGCCGGCGTGCGGCTGGTCGAGGCCGACGGGCTGCGGCTCGCCAAGCTCAGCGGCAGCCATGGCCACCAGGGCGTGGTGGCGCGGGTCGAACCCATCGCGCAGGTGCGTTCGCTCGACGAACTGCTCGAAGGCCTCGAGGAGGCCGGCACCGTGCCGCTGCTGCTGGTGCTCGACGGCGTGACCGATCCGCACAACCTGGGCGCCTGCCTGCGCGTGGCCGATGGCGCCGGGGCGCATGCGGTGATCGCCCCCAAGGACCACGCGGCCGGCATCAACGCCACCGTGGCCAAGGTGGCGAGCGGCGCCGCCGAGACGGTGCCGTACTTCATGGTGACCAACCTGGCGCGCACGCTGAACGAACTCAAGGAACGCAGCATCTGGTGCGTCGGCACGAGCGACGATGCGCCCGGCACCCTCTACCAGAGCGACTTCAAGCGGCCATTGGCGCTGGTGCTCGGCGCCGAGGGCGAGGGCATGCGCCAGCTCACCCGCAAGACCTGCGACGAACTCGTGAGCATTCCCATGGCAGGCGCGGTCGAGAGCCTGAACGTTTCCGTGGCCAGCGGCGTGTGCCTCTACGAGGCCCTGCGGCAGCGCAGCGCCTGACGCAGGGCCACCGGCCCCTGGACCGGAGCGCGGCTCTCGAATCAGGAGGGGTCTTTGCTGCGCGTGCGAGCCACGGCGCTGAAGATGCCGATGCCCAGGATGATCAGCGCACCGATCCCGATGTAGAGCGTCGGCACGCCGGCCACCGAGGCGCCCCAGGCGACGCCGGCGAGGAAGATCAGAAAACCGATCATGTAGAGCGCAAAGGACATGCTTGTTCCCCCGGAAGCTTTGGATGCCTTGGAGTATCCCGGCCGGCCCCCTCGGCGGCACAGGCCGTCGTCTCCAGTCGCTGTGGGAACTTGCCTACTACTCCTGTGCCTTTATGCCGGGGACGCGACCAGCAGGTAACGGCATCCCGTGCGTCCGAGCGTCTTGAAGACAAGCGGGCGGTCGACGCCGAAATCCAGGCAATCGCCGGGCGCCAGCTCGAAACGCTCGTCGCCGTAGTCCACCCGCAGCGCGCCTTCGAGCATCCACAGGCACTGCCGGTACGGCTTGCCGCTCCACCGGGGGTAGCCGACCTGCGCCGAGCGCGGCAGTTCGATCTCGACCATTTCGACGCCGCTGCCCGTACCGCGCTCGACAACCTGCCGCCGCAGGTAGCCCGCCTCGGGATCGCGCCAGACTTCCTGTTCGGCCCGGGTGCGCAGCCGGCGCGGCGAGCCCTTGTCCTCCGTCAGCAACTGCGCGAGCGGCACACCCAGGCCGGCGGCCAGCCGGCCCAGCAGCACGGCCGTCGGGCTGCTCTCCGCGCGCTCCACCTTCGAGATCATGGCCTTGCTGACCCCGGAGAGCTCGGCCAGCTCGGCCAGGCTCAGCGCCTTGGCCTGGCGCAGCGCGAGGAGCCGGCGGGCAATGAGCGAGTCGATGGCGGAGGGCTCGGCGGGCGGAGATGAATTGTTTCTCATATGAGATTATTATTCTCCTATATTGGACAGACTGAAAGGAACGACCATGCGCCTGGTCCCCTGTACCGAGGAAGCCCACGCGGGCGCCATCCTTGCCATCCTCAACGAGGCCATTGCCAATTCGACGGCCCTGTACGACTACAGGCCGCGCACGCCCGAGAGCATGGTGGCGTGGTTCGCCACCAAGCGCGCCAACGGCTTTCCCGTGATCGGCGCGGAAGACGAGAGCGGCAAGCTGCTGGGTTTTGCGAGCTACGGCACGTTTCGCGCCTTCCCGGCCTACAAGTACACGGTGGAGCACTCGGTGTATGTCGAGGCAGGCCACCGCGGTGCGGGCCTCGGCCGCACGCTCATGGAGGCGATCATTGCCGAAGCCGTTGCGCGCGACGTGCACGTCATGGTCGGTGCCATCGATGCCGCGAACGCCGGCAGCATCGGGCTGCACGAGCGCCTGGGTTTCGAGCATGCCGGCACCGTGAGGCAGGCCGGGTTCAAGTTCGGCCGCTGGCTCGACGTGGCCTTCTACCAGCGCATTCTCTCGACGCCGCTGAATCCGGTCGACGGCTAGGCGATGGGACTCAGGCCGGGTCTTCGGCGCTCGCCCGGTCCAGCATCTGGATGGTGCCGGCGTCGAGCTTCAGCTGGGTGGCCACGACCAGCTCTTCCAGCTGGGCAATCGAGGTGGCGCTGGCGATCGGCGCCGTGATGGAGGGGCGCGCGATCTGCCACGCAATGGCCACCTGGCCCGGCTTGGCGTTGTACTGCTGCGCCACCTTGTCGAGCGCCTCGAGAATGCGCAGGCCTCGCGGGTTCAGGTACTTCTTGGTGGTGTTGGCGCCGCGCGCGCTCTTGGAGGCGTCGGCCTCGGTGCGGTACTTGCCGGTCAGGAAGCCGGCCGCCAGCGCATAGAAGTTGATCACGCCCACCTCGCGCTTCAGGCACAGCGGTTCGAGCTCGTCTTCGAACACGGCGCGGTCGTAGAGGTTGTAGAGCGGCTGCAGGCTTTCGTAGCGCGCGATGCCCAGCCGCTCCGACACGTCGAGTGCCTCGGCCAGCCGCGGCGCGCTGTAGTTGGAGGCGCCGATGGCGCGCACCTTGCCGGCCTTGATCAGGTCGTCGAAGGCCTGCAGCGAATCCTCGAGCGGGGTGGCGGCATCGTCGTCGTGCGACTGGTACAGGTCGATGAAGTCCGTCTGCAGGCGCTTGAGCGAGGCTTCCACCGCTTCGCGGATGTAGGCCGGCGAGAGGCCCGACTTGCCTTCGCCCATGGGCTTGCCGACCTTGGTGGCCAGCACCACGCGGTTGCGCTTGCCGCTCTGCTTGAGCCACTTGCCGATGATGGTCTCGGACTCGCCGCCGGTGTGGCCCGGCACCCAGCTCGAGTAGACGTCGGCCGTGTCGACGAAGTTGAACCCCGCGTCGACCCAGGCATCGAGCAGGCGGAACGAGGTGGCCTCGTCCGCCGTCCAGCCGAACACGTTGCCGCCGAAGGCAAGCGGTGAAACCAGGAGGCCGGAGCGGCCGAGCGAGCGGAGTTGCGACATGAGTTTGTTTCCTGAGATAGAGAACGAGGATCAGACGAAGCCCACGGCACCGAGCAGCGCACCCGCACCCAGCAGCCAGAGCAGGTGGATGCGCGTGCGCCAGACGATAAGCGCGGCCACCGCGGTCAGCAGCCACAGATGCCATGCGGGCGCGTCGCCGGCATGGTTACCCGCCGCCAGCACCCAGCCGGTGGCGATCAGCAGGCCCACCACCACAGGCGCCATGCCCTGCTTGAAGGCGCGCACGCCGCGCCGGTCGCGGTTGCGGTGTCCCCAGCGCGTGGCAAGGTAGGTGAGGGTGGTGCTCGGCAGCATGATGCCGACCATGGTGACCAGGAGCCCGAAGAAGCCGAGCAGCCAGGCGCCCGGGCCCGCGCCGATGCCACCGCCCGCGTTGAGCCCGACGTTCCAGCCCATCAGCGCGACGAAGAGCACGTTCGGGCCCGGCGCGGCCTGGGCGATGGCCACGGAGGAACTGAACTGCGCATCGGTGAGCCAGCCGTGCTGCGTGACGAGGTAGCGGTGCATGTCGGGGACGGTGGTGATGGCGCCGCTGATCGACAGCAGCGACAGCAGCAGGTACTGGCCGAAAAGCGCCAGCCAGTCGTGCCATTGCATCGCGATGGTCATCTGGCTCATGCGGCAATCCTGCGCCAGGTCCACGCACAGGCCACGCCGCCGACCGCCAGCAACACCCAGCCCAGCGGCAGCTTGAACAGGGCGATGGCGCCGAACACCAGCGCGACGAAGGCCAGGCAGGTGGCAAAGCCCAGCGGATGCTTGCGCAGTTGCGGAATCAGCTTGACGCCGGTGGCGGCGATCAGCCCGCCCGACACCGCGCCCATCCCGCGCAGCGCGGCGGCCACCTGCGGGTTGGCGGCGTAGTGGGCATAGAGCACGGCCAGCACGAGGATGACGACGAGTGGTATCGCGAGCATGCCGGCCACCGCGGCAACGGCGCCGCGCAGGCCGAAGTAGCGGTCGCCGATCATCAGGGCGAGGTTGATCACGTTCGGCCCCGGCATCACCTGGGCCACGGCCCAGTCTTCGAGAAACTGCTCGGGCGTGAGCCAGCGCTTCTTCTCCACCATCTCGCGCTGGACGATGGCCAGCACGCCACCGAATCCCTGCAGCGCAAGCCAGGTGAACGAAACAAAAAGGTCGCGTGGCGACTTCGGTTGCGGATGGGCGGACGGCGCCGCCGCGCCTGGAGGAGACGGATGCATGTGGGTGCGATTATCGTAGCCAGGCCTGCAACATGCCGGGCATCGGGCTGACATGCCCCTGCATCACTCGACGGGAGACTCCACCGCCATGCAAATCCGCGCGCTCTTCGATCTCTGCAGGCAGGCCGTCGCCTCCTGGTCCAACGACTACGCCCCGAGCATGGGCGCCGCACTGGCCTACTACACGGTGTTCTCGATCGCGCCGCTGCTGCTGATCGTGATCTCGGTGGCGGGGCTGGTGTTCGGCCAGGAGGCCGCGCGCGGCGAGATCTTCGCGCAGCTCTCCGGCCTCATGGGCGAGCAGGGTGCGGCGGCAGTGCAGGGCATGCTGCAGGCGGTCAACAAGCCGGCCGAAGGCATCGTGGCCACGGTGGTCGGCATCGGCCTGCTGGTGGTGGGCGCAACCACCGTCTTCGGCGAACTGCAGGATGCGCTCGACCGCATCTGGCGGGCACCGGCGCGTGCCAAGAGCAAGGGCCTCTTCAAATTGCTGCGCGTGCGGCTGCTGTCGTTCAGCATGATCATGGCCATCGGCTTCCTGCTCATGGTGTCGCTGGTGGCAAGCGCGGCGCTCGCGGCGCTGAGCAAGTGGTGGGCGCCGGTGTTCGGCGGCTGGGCCACGCTGGCGCAGGCGGTGAACTTCGTCTTCAGCTTCGCGATGGTGACGGTGATCTTCGCGATGATCTACAAGATCATGCCGCGCGCCAGGGTGCAGTGGCGCGACGTGTGGGTGGGGGCGGCGGTCACGGCGCTGCTCTTCACCATCGGCAAGCACCTCATCGGCCTGTACATCGGCAAGAGCAGCGTGGCCTCCGGCTACGGCGCCGCGGGCTCGCTGGTGGTGGTGCTGGTGTGGGTGTACTACTCGGCGCAGATCTTCCTGCTCGGGGCCGAGTTCACCTGGGTGTATGCCAGGACCTATGGCTCCCTCAGGCATGTCAAGGACCCCGGCGACGCGACCAATCCTTCACCGACGCGCTCGGACCCGCTGCCGCAGCGCTAGCTAGCCGGAGAAGCCGCCTTCGTCCAGGAAGCGCTGTTCCTCCGCGCTGCTGGTGCGCCCGAGCAGCCTGTTGCGGTGCGGAAAGCGGCCGAAGCGCGCAATGATGTCGCGGTGCAGCACCGCGAAGCGCTGGGTGTTGGCATCGAGCGCCGCGTTGAGCTCGACCGAGCGTTCCTGATCGGCCAGCGACTCGGAGTGCATGAAGGGCAGGTAGAAAAAACGCCGCAGGTCTTCGTCGGTCTTCAGGTCGATGCCGGCTGCGATCGCCTGGCGGGCGATGGCCAGGGCCCTGGCATCGGTGGCCAGCATGCGGGCGTCGCCGCGCCAGGTGTTGCGCGGAAACTGGTCGAGCAGCACCAGCAACGCCAGGGCGCCCTCGGGGTCGTGCGCCCAATGGTCGAGTTCGCCGCGCGCGGCTGCCTGGTGGACGGGGAGGAAGCGTTCGCGGAACTGCGCATCGAAAGCTTCGTTCTTGGCAAACCATCGTTCGGGTCCGGCGTTGCGCCAGAAGTCGACGATGTCGCGGGCAGTGGGGAGGTCGGCAGGATGCATCGCCGCATTCTCTTTCAGCGCGCGCCCGGCCGGCAAAGTCGCGGTGGTGGCCGACAAGGCGAAGCGCAAGGCCTGCCTATGCTGTAGCGGTTTCATAACTCAGGAGATCAAGCTCATGACCCGATATGGCAGCTTTTTGCGCGCAACCCTCATCGCCGGCGTGGCCACTGCCGCGCTGGCCGGCTGCGGGATGATGTCCAGGTCGAACACCGCGAACTTCAGCGGCGCGATGAACGCCGCCAGCGAAGTGCCGCCCAACATGACGCGCGGCAGTGGCATGGCGGAAGCCTGGCTCAACAAGGACACCAATGTCCTGAAGTACAAGATCACCTACAACGGCCTGAGCGGCCCGGCCACGGCCGCGCACTTCCACGGCCCCGCGGCAGCGGGCGCCAATGCCGGCGTGGTGCTGCCCTTTGCCAATGCGGCCAGCCCGATCGAGGGCCAGGCCACGCTCACGCCGGCGCAGGCGGCCGACCTGATCGCAGGCAAGTGGTACGCCAACATCCACACCGCCGCCAATCCGGCCGGCGAAATCCGGGGACAGATGCTGCCCAAGATGTAAGGGCGCCCGGTCAGCTTGCCGTCGTGGGGCTGGTGTCAAATGACACCCCATGACGACGACGCAGAAGACGCCCCGGAAGCCCCGGACGGCAGGCAAGGCCCCCAACACCTTCGAGGCGCGCCGCGAAGACATGCGCGCCGCGCGCAAGGCGCTGGTGCTGCAGGGCGGCGGTGCCCTTGGCGCCTACCAGGCCGGCGTGTATGCCGCGCTCAGCGAGACCGACCTGCAGCCGCACTGGATTGCCGGCGTCTCGATCGGCGCCATCAATGCGGCGCTGATCGCGGGCAATGCGCCCGGGAAGCGGGTCGACCGGCTGCGGGAGTTCTGGCACCTGGTGTCTTCCGGACCGGCGCAGCGCCTGCCTTCATGGCTGGGCGACCGCGCCACGCAGAACCAGTGGAGCGCCAGCATGGCGATGCTGGTGGGCATTCCGGGCTTCTTCGAGCCGCGCTATTCGCCCGCGCTGCTGATGGGCGCCGCGGCGCCGCTCCTGAGCTACTACGACACCACGCCGCTCAGGCTCACGCTCGAGCGCCTGATCGACTTCGACCGCATCAACGCGTGCGAGGCGCGCTTCAGCGTGGGCGCGGTCGACGTGCGCACCGGCAACTCGGTGTACTTCGACAACACGCGCCAGCGCATCGGCCCGGAGCACATCATGGCCAGCGGCGCGCTGCCGCCGGGCTTTGCGCCCGTCAGCATCGACGGCGACGACTACTGGGACGGCGGCATCGTCTCGAACACGCCGCTGCAGTACGTGCTCGACATCCATCCGCGCTCCGAGCCGCTGGTGGTGCTGCAGGTCGACCTTTTCAATGCACGCGGCGAGATGCCGCGCACGCTGTCGGGCGTGATGGAGCGGCAGAAGGACATCACCTATTCGAGCCGCACCCGCATGAACACCGATGCATTGGCCGCCAACCTGAACCTGCAGCAGGCCATCGCGGACCTGATCTCCAAGCTGCCGGCGCACCTGCGCAACGACCCTTCGGTGCTGGCGGTGCAGGCCGAGCTCACGCACCATCCGATCGACATCTTCCACCTGATCTACCGCGACAAGCCCTACGAGGTCGAATCGAAGGACTACGAGTTCTCGCGCGCTGCCGTCGAAGAGCATTGGGAGGCCGGCGCGCGCGACATGCGGCGGACGCTGGCGCACCCCGAAACGCTGCGCAGCGACGCCACCGTGAACGGCGTGACCACCTTCGACCTCGGCGAGCCCGGCGTGGAGCGCGTCAAGCGTCCCGGGCTGTCGCGCTGAATGCGAGCCGCGATGGCGGCCGCGCTCGCCTGAATCCTGCAATCCGTTTTTTTCCTCCAACCCTCAAGGACATTCACCATGCAACTCAAGGACAAGGTCGCCTACATCACCGGTTCGGCCAGCGGCATCGGCAAGGAGATTGCCATTCTGTTTGCGCGCGAGGGCGCCAAGGTCGTCATTGCCGACCTCAACAAGCAGGCTGCCGACGCCACCGCGGCCGAACTCCAGGCGACGGGCGCGCAGGCCATGGGCGTGGCGGTGGACGTGACCCGCGAAGACCAGGTCGACGCCTCGGTCGAGGAGGCGGCCAAGGCCTTCGGTGGCATCGACATCCTGGTCAGCAACGCGGGCGTGCAGATCGTTCATCCGGTCGAGGAATTCAGTTTTGCCGACTGGAAGAAGATGCTCGCGATCCACCTCGACGGCGCCTTTCTCACCACCAAGGCCTGCCTCAAGCACATGTACGCCCAGGGCCGTGGCGGCAGCGTGATCTACATGGGATCGGTGCACTCCAAGGAAGCTTCGCTGCTGAAGGCGCCCTACGTCACCGCCAAGCACGGCCTCATCGGCCTGGCCAAGACAGTGGCGAAGGAAGGCGCGAAGCACGGCGTGCGCGCCAACGTGATCTGCCCGGGCTTCGTGCGCACGCCGCTGGTCGAGAAGCAGATTCCCGAGCAGGCGAAGACGCTCGGCATCACCGAGGAACAGGTCGTCAGGAACGTGATGCTGAAGGAAACGGTCGATGGCGAGTTCACCACCACCGACGACGTGGCGCGCGTGGCGCTGCTGTTCGCGGCCTTCCCGACCAATGCGCTGACCGGCCAATCGCTGGTGGTGAGCCACGGCTGGTTCATGCAGTAGCGAAAAAGACGCCGCTTCGCGCGGCGCACGATGGTTCACCCTAATGTCTCTGGCGAGCGAACTGTGAGAAAAACCTGTTTGCCGTTCAATCGTCATACCAATGACTTTCGCCAGGAGACAAAAACCATGCGTGTTCGTTCAGCCGGCTTCTTTTCGCGCCGCTCCTTCGTGGCCCATGCCGCAGGCGTCGCAGCGGGGCTCGCCATGTTCGCCGCGGCAGCGCCCGCGGCTGCCCAGGGGTATCCCAGCCGGCCCGTCACGCTGATCGTTCCATGGGGTGCGGGCGGCGGCACCGATGCCACGGCGCGCATCATCGCGAGCCTGCTCGAAAAGGAACTCGGCCAGCCGATGACGGTGGTGAACCGCACCGGCGGCAACGGCGTGGTGGGCCATGCGGCCATTGCCGCCGCGCCGCCCGACGGCTACACCATCGGCATGGCCACGGTCGAGATCGGCATGATGCACTGGCAGGGGCTGACGCCGCTGACCAGCGCCTCGTACACGCCGATCGGCCTCGCCAATCTCGACCCGGCCGGCATCCAGGTGCGCGCCGACGCGCCCTACAAGACTGTCGCCGAACTGCTGGCGGCCATCAAGGCCAGTCCCGGCAAGCTCAAGGCCTCCGGCACGGGGCAGGGCGGTATCTGGCACCTGGCCATCGCGGGCCTGCTGCGCGACCAGAAGATCGACCCCGCGGCCGTGCCCTGGGTGCCGAGCAATGGTGCCGCGCCGGGCCTGCAGGACGTGGTGGCGGGCGGTGTCGAGATCGCGCCGGTCTCGCTGCCCGAGGCGCGTTCGCTGATCGATGCGGGCAAGGTCAAGAGCCTTGCGATCATGAGCGACAAGCCCTCGGCCCTCTATCCCAACGTGCCCACGCTCAAGGCTGCCATCGGCAGCGACTGGTCGATGGCGGCCTGGCGCGGCATCGTCGCGCCCAAGGGCCTGCCCGCCGACGTGCGCGACAAGCTCGCGGGCGCGCTCAAGAAAGTGGTGGCGAGCAAGGAATACACCGACTTCATGGCCTCGCGCGGCTTTGGGGTGATCTATGCGGGCCCCGACGACTTCGCCGCCTACATGGCCAAGTCCGACGCCGAACTCGGCGCAACCATGAAGGCCGTGGGTATCGTCAAGTGAACGCCGAAGGGCGTGCGCACGTGCCCGGCGGGGGGGCGGCGCGATGAAATTCAACGACGCGATCTTCGGTGCGATCCTGCTGGCGCTCGGTATCGTGGTGCTTGCCGTGGTGCAGGGCTACCCCGGCATACCGGGCCAGCAGGTGGGGCCGGCGCTGTTTCCGGGGCTGCTTGCCATCGGGCTGTGCATCTGCGGCGCGATGCTGCTGGCCAAGGGCGGGCGCGAGCGCCACGCCGTGGCCTGGGTGCGGCTCGGCGACTGGGCCGCTTCGCCGCGCCACGTGCTGGCCGCCGCGCTGGTCATCGGCGCGGTGCTGTTCTACATCTTCGCCTCCGAGCGGCTCGGCTTCCTGCCGACGGCGGCAATCTCGCTGCTGGCGCTGATGCTCGCCATGCGCGTGCCGCCGGGCCGCGCACTGCTGATTGCGCTGATTGCCACGCTGGTGATCCATACCGCGTTCTACAAGCTGCTGCGCGTACCGCTTCCCTGGGGCGTCCTGACACCCATCGCCTGGTAACCGGAAACTTCCACTCATGTCGGCAGCACTCTTGCAGGCTTTCTCGATGGTCTTCGAGCCCTACACCATCCTCGTGATGGTGCTGGCCTCGCTCTATGGCCTGTTCGTCGGCGCGGTCCCGGGGCTGTCCGCCACCATGGCGGTGGCGCTGCTGGTGCCGGTCACCTTCTTCATGCAGCCGATTCCGGCCATCGCGGCCATGGTGACGGCCACCGCCATGGCCATCTTCTCCGGCGACATCCCGGGCTGCCTGCTGCGCATTCCGGGCACACCCGCATCCGCCGCCTACACCGACGAGGCCTTTGCGATGACGCGCAAGGGCATGGCCGAGACGGCACTGGGCGCGGGGCTCGTGTTCTCGGCGGTGGGCGGTCTTTTCGGCACGGTGGTGCTGATCGTGGCGGCGCCCGCGCTGGCCGACTTCGCGCTCAACTTCAGTTCCTTCGAGTACTTCTGGCTCGTGCTGCTGGGCCTGACCTGCGCGGTGTTCATCACCTCCGACCGGCCGCTGAAGGGAATGATCACGCTGCTGCTCGGCCTGCTCGTGGCGTGCGTGGGCCTCGGCAACCCGGCGGGCTTTCCGCGCTTCACCTTCGGCAATGCCGAGATGACCGGCGGCATCGGCATGATCCCGATGATGATCGGCATGTTCGCCATCTCGGAGGTGATCCGCTTCGCGGTCGACACGCTGCCGCCAGGCGAGGTGGTGGTCGAGAAAGTGGGGAGCGTGCTCTCGGGCCAGTGGGCGCTGGCCAAGAAGTATCCGGTGCAGATACTGCGCGGCAGCGTGCTGGGCACCGCGGTGGGGGCGCTGCCCGGCGCGGGTGCCGACATTGCGGCGTGGATGTCGTACGCCATGAGCAAGAAGTTCTCGAAGGAGCCCGAGAAGTTCGGCACGGGCCATGTCGAGGGCATTGTCGAATCGGGTTCGGCCAACAACAGCGCGCTGGCCGGCGCGTGGATTCCGGCGCTGGTGTTCGGCATTCCGGGCGACTCGATCACCGCCATCGTGATCGGCGTGCTCTACATGAAGAACCTCAATCCGGGACCGACGCTGTTCACCACCAACCCGCAGAACATCTATGCGGTGTTCATGCTGTTCATCATTGCCAACATCATCATGATTCCGCTGGGCATCCTCTGCATCAAGGTGGCCAAGCGCATCCTGCGGGTGCCGCGCAACGTGCTGATGCCGCTGATCCTGCTGTTCTGCATCGTCGGCGCGTTCGCCATCAACAACTCGCTGTTCGACGTGGGCGTGATGCTCGCGGCCGGCATCGTGGCCTACCTGCTCGAGGAGAACGGCTTTCCGATTGCGCCGGCGATCCTCGGCGTGGTGCTCGGCGGCATGCTCGAGGAGAACTTCATCACCTCGATGATCAAGTCGGACGGCAACCTGGCCGGCTTCGTGGCGCGGCCGATTGCCGCTTCGCTGGCGGCCGTGGTGCTGCTGGTGTGGCTCGCCCCCTTGCTCAGGAAGCTGTGGCTCAGGGGGCGGCGCACCGCGTCGTCTACTGCAGCTTGAGCGACCAGGTCTCGCCCACGAGCTGCTGGCCGAAGCCTTCGTAGGGCTCGGCCTTGTCGAGCCTGAAGCCCCGCCTGGCGTAGATGGCGCGCGCGGCCGCCAGGCAGCTGTTGGTCCAGAGCACCATCTTTCGATAGCCCTTGGCACGCGCGAAGGCAATGCACTCGTCGGTCAGGCGTGCGCCCAGGCCCAGGCCGCGTGCCGACGGCGAGAGCAGCAGCAGGCGCAGCCGGGCCGTGGTGGCCGACTTGCGCACCACGAAGATCGCACCCACGCGTTCACCGTCGAGTTCGGCGATCCAGCACTTCTCCCACGTGGGCTGGAACTTGCGCACGAACTGGGCCACGATGTCGGCCACCAGCGCCTCGAACTCGCTGTTCCAGCCGTACTCGCGCGCATACAGCTCGCCATGCTGCTGCACCACCCAGCCCATGTCGCCGGGCAGCGGGTCGCGCAGCACGATGGTGCGCGTGCGCGCCGCAGGGGCCGCGGCCGGATCGAGCACGCGCTCGATGCGGGCCATGGCATCGATCACCTGCTGGCGCTCGTGCGGAGGCATCGGCGCAAGCAGGGCGGCCGCCTCGTCGCGCGATTTCTGTTGCAGCGGCGCAAATGCGGCGTGCCCGGCTTCGGTGAGCTGCAGCACGCTTTGCCGCGCGTCGCGCGGGTGGGGCGCGCGCGTGAGCCAGCCGGCGGCCTCGAAGCGGCGCAGGATGCGGCTCATGTAGCCGGCGTCGAGCCGAAGGTCGCGGCCGATCTCGCTGGCCACGGTCGTTTCCCGGTGGGCCAGCTCGTACAGCACCCGGACATCGGTCAGCGACATGTCGCTGCCAAGGTAGGGGTCGAGCACGCCGATGCGGCTCGTGTAGAAGCGGTTGAAGCGCCGGATTGCCTTGACGGCGGCGGCATCGGGCGCGGGCGAATTGCCTGAAATGGTTGCTGTTGTCATGTTGATGGTTGACCGAAGCAACTATTTAAAGGCCTTGCTTCAGGCGCGTCAACAGGTGCCAACGCGACAGAAGTGGTGGAAAACCCTAAAATTGCAGGTTGCCCACTGCTGCGCCGTGCCCGCCAAGCCGCTCGCTGCCAACTTCCCCACTGATGAACGCCCCCGTCGACGTCTCCTTTTTTGCGCGTGCCGCCAAGCCGCTGACCAGCTACCGCAAGTACTGGGCGGCCCGTTTCGGCACGGCCAAATTCCTGCCGACCACGCGCAAGGAAATGGACGCGCTCGGCTGGGACAGCTGCGACATCATCGTGGTGACGGGCGACGCCTACGTCGACCACCCGAGCTTCGGCATGGCCGTGATCGGCCGCATGCTCGAGGCGCAGGGCTTCCGCGTGGGCATCATTGCCCAGCCCGACTGGCAGAGCGCCGAGCCTTTCAAGGTGCTGGGCAAGCCGAACCTGTTCTTCGGCGTGACCGCCGGCAACATGGATTCGATGATCAACCGCTACACGGCGGACCGCAAGATCCGCAGCGACGACGCCTACACGCCCGGCGACGTCGGCGGCGCGCGGCCCGACCGCGCGGCCATCGTGTATTCGCAGCGCTGCAAGGAAGCCTGGAACGACGTGCCGATCATCCTCGGCGGCATCGAAGGCTCGCTGCGCCGCATCGCCCACTACGACTACTGGCAGGACAAGGTCCGCCGCTCGATCGTGGTCGACTCGAAGTGCGACCTGCTGCTGTACGGCAACGCCGAGCGCGCCATCGTCGAGATCGCACACCGGCTGGCGGCGCGCGAACCGGTGCACGAGATCACCGACGTGCGCGGCACCGCGTTCGTGCGGCGCGACACACCCGCGGACTGGTTCGAGATCAACTCCACCAGCGTGGACGAACCCGGCCGCGTCGAGGCCCACGTCAATCCGTACCTGATGGTGTCCGAGCAGGCCAAGGCCAACGGCGCCACCTGCGCCAAGGAAGACGAGGCCCAGGCCGTGGCGCAGGCCGCCGAGGCAGGTGCTGCGGCGGCGAACCCGGTGAACCCGGCCATCAAGCCGCTGACCTTCGTGCCGAACCCCGCGCTCCAGCCGCGCGCAAGGATCAAGGTGCCGCCGCGCGACCGCAGCGTGATCCGCCTGCCGTCGTACGAGCAGGTGCGCGCCGACCCGGTGCTCTATGCCCACGCCAACCGCGTGCTGCACCTGGAGACCAACCCCGGCAACGCCCGCGCGCTGGTGCAGGCGCACGGCGAGGGCGCCACGGCGCGCGACGTGTGGATCAACCCGCCGCCCATTCCGCTCACCACGGCCGAGATGGACCACGTGTTCGACCTGCCGTATGCGCGCAGCCCGCATCCGCGCTACGCCGACGAGAACGGCGGCCACGACGGCACCACCAAGATCCCCGCGTGGGAAATGATCCGCTTCAGCGTGAACATCATGCGCGGCTGCTTCGGCGGCTGCACCTTCTGCTCGATCACCGAGCACGAGGGCCGCATCATCCAGAGCCGCTCGGAAGAATCGATCATCAAGGAAGTCGAGGCCATCCGCGACAGCGTGAGCGGCTTCACCGGCACCATCTCCGACCTCGGCGGTCCCACGGCCAACATGTACCGCCTGGGATGCAAGAGCCCCGAGATCGAGTCGGCGTGCCGCAAGCCCAGCTGCGTGTACCCCGGCATCTGTCCGAACCTGGGCACCAACCACGATCCGCTGATCAAGATCTACCGCCGGGCCCGTGCGCTCAAGGGCATCAAGAAGATCCTGATCGGTTCCGGCCTGCGCTACGACCTGGCCGTGCAGTCGCCCGAGTACGTGAAGGAGCTGGTGCAGCACCACGTCGGCGGCTATCTGAAGATCGCGCCCGAGCACACCGAGCAGGGCCCGCTCACCAAGATGATGAAGCCCGGCATCGGCAGCTACGACAAGTTCAAGCAGATGTTCGAGAAGTTCTCGGCCGAGGCGGGCAAGAAGCAGTACCTGATTCCGTACTTCATTGCCGCGCACCCGGGCACCAGCGACGAGGACATGATGAACCTCGCGATCTGGCTCAAGAAGAACGGCTTCCGCGCCGACCAGGTGCAGACCTTCTATCCGAGCCCGATGGCCACGGCCACCACGATGTACCACACCAACAAGAACCCGCTGCGCAAGATCACGCGCGAGAGCGAGACGGTGGACATCGTGCGCGGCGACAAGCGCCGCCGCCTGCACAAGGCCTTCCTGCGCTACCACGACGCCAACAACTGGCCTCTGCTGCGCGAGGCCTTGAAGAGCATGGGCCGCGCCGACCTGATCGGCAACGGCAAGCACCACCTGATCCCGACGTGGCAGCCACTGACCGATGGCGGCTACACGAGCGCGCGGCGCAAGAACTCCACCACCGCGCCGGTTGCCAAGACCGCGGCACCGGTCAGGCTGGCGCCGGTGAAGCCCTCGAAGGGGCGCATCCTCACGCAGCACACCGGGCTGCCGCCGCGGGACAACGGTTCGGCGCCGCCGCGCAAGGCCGCAGCCGGCCCGGTGCGCGGCGGCATCCGCAAGCCGCGCTGAGTTCAGTTCGCGAGCAGGCTCGCCGGCAGCAGCTTGCCGACCCAGGCGGCCAGCGCGGCGATATTCAGCAGCACGGTGGCCCAGTACGCCGCCATGAAGCTCGCCTTGCGCGACTTGTGGCGAAAGAGCCGCTGCGCACACCACGCGCCCGGCCATCCCCCCGCCAGCGACAGCAGGTGCAGCGTGCTTTCCGCGGTGCGCCAGCGGCCGGCCTGCGCGGCGCTCTTGTCGAAACCGTAGACGGCGAAGGTCAGCAGGCTGACCAGCAGGAGCACGCCCAGGGCAATGGGCGGCAGGCGCGCGGTCCATACGCCATACCCGAGCAGCCCCGCATAGCCCAGGATCAGCACGCCGATGGGCAGCATCGACGACGAGGAAGAGGAAAAGGAAGAGGGGGCCACCGTCTCGCGGCGCCGGCCCGGGTCGGCGGCGGTGCGTCGTGCCTGCGGCGACACGGAGGGCCGCCGCGCCCGGGGCTGAGCGGCACCCACGGCGTGGACCACCATCGCGCGCGGTCCCTTGCCGCCCACATGGATCTCGTCGAAGCTCAGTTCCATGCCGACCTGCGGCTTCAGTTGCCGGTCGAGAAAGTCGCGCAGATGCACGAACACATCGGCTGAGACTTCAGGGCTTCGAATGAAGCCGAAACCCCGTTCGGCCTCCCAGCGGACGAGCCGGCCTTGGCGCTTCATGGCGTGCGGGAAAGAGGAGGGCACATGGCCGCGATTCTCCCTTGCCCGGGCGACGGCCGCCCGTTGTGTATGGTGTGGTCCCATGAGCAGTCCGTTCTCCTTGCCGGCTTCATGGATGCGCACACTGGCGGGCGCCGTCCTGCTCGCGGCTGCGGCCCATGCCCCGGGGGCGTCGCCCGACTCCGCGCCCGCCTCGGCCGCAGCGCAGGCGCTGCGCGCCACCCACCAGCGCATGGGCCCCAAGCTCGCGCAGAGCGGTTTCGGGCGGCCCATCCAGCTCGACTCGATGGAGACGCCGAACGGACTGCAGGGCGACATCTATGCGGTGGTGGACCATCCGCTGCCGGAGATCAGCGCCGCACTCAAGGAGCCGTCCCGCTGGTGCGAGCTGCTCATGCTGCACGTCAACAATCGCCGCTGCCGCATGGGTACCACGCTGCAGGGGGGCGAGATGCTGACGCTGTTCGTCGTGCGGCGCTACGACAAGCCGGTCGAGCAGGCTTTCCAGCTGCCCTTTGCCTATCGCCTGGCAAGCGCGACGCCGGAGCACCTGTCGATCGAGATGAATGCGACCAACGGACCGCTCGGAACCAGCAACTACCGCGTCACGTTCGAAGCGGTGGCGCTCGACGGGCGCAGGAGCTTCCTGCATTTCGGCTACAGCTACGACCACAACATGATGGTGCGCATGGCCACCCAGGCGTACTTGGCCACCTTCGGCCGCAACAAGGTGGGCTTCACCGTGGTGGGCAGGGATGCCGACGGGCAGCCCGAATACATTCGCGGCCCGCGCGGGCTGGTGGAGCGCAATGCGATGCGCTACTTCCTCACGCTCGACGCCTATCTCTCTTCGGAAGCCGGCGCGTCGGCCGAGCGGCGTGAGCGCTCCTGGTTTGCCGCGGCCGAGCAGTATCCGCGGCAGCTGCACGAGATCGAACTGGACACCTACCTCGCGATCAAGCGCGAGGATCGGCAGCGCGACGGCGCCGGCCGCTGAGCACGGCCTCGTCTTCCTGGTTTCACCGGCTTGTCACATGCCGCGGCGCTAATCGCCGGGCCTGTGCCTGTTGCGCAGGCGCACGACAAGGACAAGTGATGAAGAAGACAAGAGGATCGAGGATGGGTTGGCTGGCACTCGCGGGTGCCGGTGCGCTGGTTGCCGCCTGCGGTGGCGGCAGCGGCGGTGGTGGTGGAGGAGGGTGGGCATTTCCTCCAGTAGCGGGCGGTGGCGGCGCGACGAATCCGCCGGCCGCCCAGTCGAAGACCGGCACCTTTCTCGACGCGGCGGTCGAGGGCCTCGACTACGTCGCCGGCAGCGCTGCCAGGGCCACCACCAGCGCCAAGGGCGAATTCATCTGCAAGGATGGCGAGACCGTCGTTTTCAGCGTCGGCGCGCTGGCGCTCGGCAGTGCCGCCTGCGGTGACGCGATCACGCCGCTGACCCTGGCCGGCGGCAGCGACGTGAAGGCCGATGCGGTCGTCAACCGCCTGCTCGCGCTGCAGAGCCTCGACGAGGACCGCGACCCCTCGAACGGCATCCGACTGACCCCTGCGCTCAAGGCCGCCCTGACGGCGGGCGCGCTCGACTTCAGCGCCTCGGCCGACGCCTTCGACACCGCGCTCAATGCCGTGCTCGCCGCGCTGCCCGCGCCGTACGCCACGCGCACGGTCGACGCCGCCCGCCGCATGCTGGCGCGCGAGCACTTCGAGGACACCCTGGCCTCGCGCCTGGCCGCCCCCGTGACCGAAACCGCCACGCAGACCAACCAGCTCGGCGCCGTCGGCATCGGCGTGACGCGCTACCAACTGCAGGCCGACACCGCTTTCAACGTACCCTATGAAGGCGACAACGCCAGCACCAAGGCCGACTTTCCCCAAGGCTTCCTGCCGGCCTACGGCTCGGGGCTCGCGTTCAAGGGCAAGGCGGACGACGGCACGCTCGAGTTCTATGCGATCACCGACCGCGGTCCGAACGGCGACGGCCCGACCGCGCCCGTGCCCGGCGGCAATGGCGCCACCAGCATCAGCAAGGTGTTTCCGGCGCCGTCGTTCGCACCGAGCTTCGGCATCGTGCGCGTCGGCAAGACGGGTGCCGTGCTCGCCTCGAGCCTGCCGCTCAAGCTCGATGCCGGCAAGAAGATCACCGGCCTGCCGCCGCAATCGGGCGTGGGCTCGACCGGCGAGACGCCGCTGACCGACCGCTACGTGTTCGACGCCGCCAAGGCCAACTTCGATGCCAACGGGCTCGACCCGGAGACGCTGGTGCTCGACAAGGCGCGCAACGTGCTGTGGACCAGCGACGAGTACGGCCCCTTCATCGCCCGCATCCACATGGCAACCGGTGTGATCGAGAAGAAATACGCACCGGGCAGCGGCGCCGCCGACCTGCCGCTGGTGCTGGCCCAGCGCCGCCCGAACCGCGGCATGGAAGGGTTGACGATCGATGCCGCGAGCGGCGTTCTGCACGGCTTCCTGCAGAGCCCGATCGACCCGCGCGATGGCAGCGGCAAGTCGATCAAGGCCAGGCCGCCGGGCGGCAGCAACACCGACGTGCGCCACATCGCGAAGTTCACGCGCTGGCTGGCCTTCGACCCGGCCACGGAAACCTCGAAGCTCTACGCCTACCCGATCGACGGCAGCCAGTACGACAAGGACCGCACCGGCAACGCCAAGCTCGGCGACGTGGTGAGCCTGGGCAACGGCCGCTTCATCGTGATCGAGCAGGGCGCGCGCAAGGGCGACGGCAAGGTGTTCAACAAGCTGATGCTGGTGGAGCTGCCGGCCAACGCGACGGACATCAAGGCCTTCGACCACAACCTGGAGATCAGCAGCATCACGCAGGCGCCATCGGGTGCCGCCGACTACGCGAGCGTGGTGACGATGCGCAAGACCGAGCTGCTCGACCTGAACGCACTGGGCTGGCTGGCCGAGAAGGCCGAGGGCCTGACGATCGTGGACGACCAGACGCTGGCGCTGGTGAACGACAACGACTTCGGCTTGGGTACGGTGCTGCTCGATGCCGACGGCAAGACCGTGGCCGGCAGCGTCGAGGACTGCACGGCCGACGCCAGCGGCGTGCTCAGCGGCTGCCCCGCGGGTGCCACCGGCGCGCGCATCACGCGCGGCTCCGACCTGGAGCGGCCGACGCGCATCTGGCTCATCAAGCTCGACCGCAAGCTCGGCGAACTGCGCCTGCCGGCGTCCTGAGGACGCCGGCCGCGCTGGCCGGCCGTCGTCAGCCGGCCAGCGTGAGCAGCGGCACGTCGCGTTCGCGGCCCATGGCGTCGAGCTCCGCGCGCGTGCGCGTGGCCAGCCAGCCGGCCAGGGCTTCATGCGTGGCCGCGGCCATCATGTCCGGCGGCGACACGCCCGCGGCCTCGCAGAGGCGGGCCGCGAAGTGCGGCTCCAGCGCCGCCACCGCCACGCGGCCGTCGGCGCAGCGGTAGACACGGTAGCCCGCATGGGCACCGCCGACTGCGCCCGTGGGCTGCGTGAGGCCCCAGGTGCGCGGCAGCGCCAGCCAGTCGGCCGAGGCATTGAGCGCCACTTCGAGGTACAGCCCGTTCACGCCGGCCGAGGACCGCGCATGCAGGGTGGCCTGCAGCACGGCTTCGCTCGCGAGCAGCGCGCCGCCCATGTCCGCAAAGAGCGTGGGCGGCAGCTCGGTGCCGGTGACGAGGCCGCTCTCGGCGAGGTAGGTCAGGTCGTGCCCCGGCTCCTCGGCGCGCGCACCGGGTGCGCCGACGATCGCCACTTGCGACAGCCGGGGGTGCCGTTCCTGCAGCGAGGCCCAGTCGAGCTTGAGCTTGGCCAGGGCCGAAGGACGGAACGAGGTCAGCAGCACGTCCGTCTGCGCGAGTTCGGCATGCAGCTGCTCCTGCCCGGCCTCGGTCTTGAGGTCGGCGGTGCGAACGGCGACGCCCTCGTGCAGCGCAGCGTACGCGGTCTTGTTGTAGTGCGCCATCGGGTCGCCGGCGGGCGGCTCGAGCTTCACGCAGGCAGCGCCCATGGCCCGGCAGCGCAGCAGCGCCGCGGGGCCTGGGAGGTTGAGCGCAAGGCTCAGCACGCGCACGCCCGCAAGCGGCTGGAAGGAGGAGGCTTTGGAAGTTGGCATGGGCGGATGTCCAGAGAACAGGTCGGCTGCCATTCTGACTTGGCGCGGGGAGCCAGATTTCGCAAGCCGCGGCACCGGCAGCGCGCGTAGCATGTGCCATGGCGGCGCTCCCTGCCTTGCCGCTGCCGCAACGACCAAGGAGACTCACCATGTTCGAACCTTCTCTCATGAGCGGCCAGCGCATTCTCGTGACCGGCGGCGGCACCGGCCTTGGCCGCGCGATGGCCGAGCGCTTTCTGGGCCTGGGCGCCGACGTGGCCATCTGCGGCCGGCGCCAGTCGGTCTGCGAGGAAACCGCGGCCGAGTGGCGGCAGCAGTTTCCCGGGCGCCGCATCGACACCTTCGGCGTCGACATCCGCATTGCGCAGAACGTCGACGAGATGGTCGAGAGCCTGTTCCACAGCGGCGGGCTCACGGGGCTCGTCAACAACGCCGCCGGCAATTTCGTCGCGCCGACCGAAAGCCTCTCGCCGCGCGCCTTCGACGCCATTGCGAACATCGTCTTCCATGGCAGCTTCTACGTCACGCAGGCCGTGGGCAAGCGCTGGGTGGCCGAAGCGAAAGCCGGCAAGTGGAAGCAGGGCGATGCAATGCGCAGCGTGATGAGCATCATCGTGACCTGGGTCGACAACGGCAGCCCCTACGTGGTGCCGTCGGCCATGAGCAAGGCCGGGATCGAGGTCATGACCAAGTCGCTCGCGGTGGAATGGGCGCGCCATGGCATCCGCCTGAACGCCGTCGGGCCGGGCGAGATTCCGACCGAAGGCATGAGCAAGCGCCTCAATCCCGGCGAGGAGCCCGGCGCGCGCAGCAAGAAGACCAACCCGATGGCGCGCACCGGCCGCATGAGCGAGCTGCAGAACCTGGCGGCCTTCCTCATGGCGCCGGGCCAGTGCGACTGGCTCACCGGCCAGAGCATCATGATGGACGGCGGCAACGCACTGGCCACGGGCGGCAACTTCTACGAGCTGCGGCAGTGGAGCGACGACGACTGGCAGGCCGCGCGCGAACGCATCGAGGCGCAGAACCAGAAGGACAAGGCACAGCGCTGACACGCGGTATCGTTGCGCGTCATCCCTCAGGAAAAAACAGATGCAACTCATAGGCATGCTCGACTCCCCGTACGTGCGCCGCGCGGCCATTTCGCTGCGCCTGCTGGGGCTTGGGTTCGAACACCGGTCGGTCTCGGTCTTCAGCACCTTCGAACAGTTTCGGGCGATCAATCCCGTGGTCAAGGCGCCGACGCTGGTGTGCGACGACGGCACGCTGCTGATGGATTCCACGCTGATCATCGACCACGCGGAAACCATCGTGGGCCGCAGCCTCATGCCGCCCCGCGGCGCCGAGCGGCTGCATGCGCTGCGGGTGCTGGGGCTCGCGCTCGCGGCCTGCGAGAAGACGGTGCAGATCGTCTATGAGCGCAAGCTGCGCCCGCCCGAGAAGCAGCATGCGCCGTGGGTCGACAGGGTGCGGGGCCAGCTGGCTGCCGCCTATGCCGGGCTCGAGGCCGAGATCCCGGAACTGCCCGCGGCGGCCGGCGAAGCCGGCATCGGGCAGGCTGGTCTGACCAGCGCCGTCGCGTGGGGCTTCACGCAAATGATGCTTCCCGAGCTTGTCGCGCCGGCCGACTGCCCCTCGCTCGCAGCCTTTGCAGCCGACGCGGAAAAGCTGCCGGCCTTCTTGGCCCTGCCGCCGGTCTGATTGAATCAGTTCGCGATGTCCGCCCCGCGCTCGGCCAGGAGGCCGCGCAGCAGCGAGCGGTGGCAGCGCGACTCGTCTTCGCAGTAGCAGCCGACCGAAAACGCTGCAGAGTGCGACAGCGCGGCCAGCAGGTCGATGCTGCGGCTCGCGTCGGCCTCGGCCATCTCGGCCTTGTACTTGCGCATGAAGGCGTTCCATTGCGCGGGCGTTTCCGCTTCCTGGCCCAGCTTCATGGTCTCCGCGGAAGGCGCGAGATTCGGGTACCACACGTCATACCAGTCCTGCGATGCGAACTCGGTCTTCGGGACCCCGCGCGGCGGGCGGCGCACGGTGCCGATGCGCAGGCCCTCGCCGGTCGTGCGCGGCGTGCCGAGGCGAACGATGCGGATGCTCATGCCGGATCTCCTTTTCCATTCTTCGGGCTTTTCAGGTGCCGACGATACCGCCGTCGCGCCGGCGGATCGCAAGCGTCGCCGAGCGCGGCCGCGCGCTGCCGGGCGCCGCGCCGTCAGGCCATGCGCTGTTGGGTGTCGCACTGCCGTCGTCGCGCGATTCGCCCGGGTGCTGGATGTTGACGAACAGCGTGCGCCGGTCCGGCGTCACCACGCAGCCCGTGACCTCGCTGCCGGCGGGCGCCGTCAGGAAGCGCTTGATGCGGCCCGTTGCCGGATCGGCGCACAGCATCTGGTTGTTGCCGAGCGAGGCACAGGGCGGCTTGCCGATGAGCTGGCCGCTCATGTCGGTCTGGATCCAGAGCAGGCCGCCGCCGTCGAAGTGCAGGCCGTCGGGGCTGCCGAAGACGTCGGCATCGTCCGATGGATAGCGCGCGCCGCTGTCCGTCTGCGAGGGGTCGCCGGCGAGCGCGAAGTGGTCCCAGCCGAAGCCCGCGCTGCCTGCGTCGCCGTCGTCCTCGCGCCAGCGCAGGATGCCGCCGAAGCGGTTGCCGGCGCGCGGGTTGGCGGCATCGGGCGCGGGCTTGCCCGGGTCGCCGCGCTGGCTGTTGTTGGTGAGCGTGACGTACACCTCGCCGGTCTGCGGATGGACAGCGATCCATTCGGGGCGGTCCATCTTCGTGGCGCCCACCGCGTCGGCGGCCAGCCTGGCGTGGATCAGCACCTCGGCCTGGTCGGCGAAGCCGCTGCCCGCGTCGAGGCCGTTGCGGCCATGCACGAGTTCGAGCCACCGGCCGCGGCCGTCGGCATCGAAGCGTGCGGCGTGGAGCGTGCCTTCGTCGAGCAGGCGGCTGTTGGCGCAGGCGCGGGAGCCGTCGCCGGCCATCGAGACCTTGCCGTGGCTGACGAACTTGTAGATGTATTCGAACCTGGCGTCGTCGCCCATGTAGACGACGACACGCCCATCCCTGGCGAGCGTGCAGGTCGCGCTTTCCTGGCGCTTGCGCCCGAGCGCCGTGCGCTTGATCGGCTTGGCCGCGGGGTCGAAGGGATCGATTTCCACCACCCAGCCGAAGCGGTGGGGCTCGTTCGGATGCCGGCTGATGTCGAAGCGTTCCTCGAAGCGCCAGTACTCCACCCATTGCGAGCCCGGCACCGTGCCGTAGCGGCGCTGCGCGGGTGTGGTGTCCTTCGCCGATTCCTTCGGGCCGCCGAAGTAGCCATGGAAATTTTCTTCGCAGGTCAGGTAGGTGCCCCAGGGCGTGACGCCCATCGCGCAGTTGGCGAAGGTGCCGAGCACTTCGTCGCCGGCCGGATCGGCGGCGGTGCGCATCGGTGCCGCGCCCGCGGCGGGGCCTGCGATGCGCATGGGTGTCTGCCCGTGCACGCGCCGTGCGTAGGGCGAGGGCCGCACCTGGCGCCAGCCATCGCGCGTGCGGCGGATCTCGATGACCGAGACGCCCATCGCATGCAGCGACTTGTGCACCTTCTCGGCGTTCCATTCCTTGCTGCCGTCGGCATGGAGCAGTTGCTCGTCGGTGTACTCGTGGTTCATCACCAGCAGGCCGCGGTCCGGCGACGCGAGCGGAAAGAAGTGCATGCCGTCGTGATGCATGCCGGCCTGCAGCGCCTGGTCGGCCGCGCTGTTGCTGCCGTCGGGCGCGAAGGCCGGCATGGGATGCCCCGCGATGCCGGTGGGCGTGCCCCAGGGATAGAGCAGCTGCCATTCATATTCGGGCGGCACCACCACCGCATCGCGCAGCGACGCCGGCACCGCGGTGAAGCCGAGCACGGGCCGCCCGTCTTGGGGCGGGGCAGCGGATGCGCTGGCACCGTGGGGCTGAAGCAGTGCCACCACGGCGGCGGCACCCGATTGCAGAAAGATCCGGCGGTCCAGGGGCATGGGTCCAGGGGTGTTGGGTCGGCGACAGGCGCCATCATCGCCGAGCGCCCGTGCCGGGCGATACTGGCGCCAGAACCGAAGGAGACATTGCCATGGCCGAGCGAATCGAATGGACCCGCCACCCCGACGGCGTGGTGGAACTGCAGCTTGCACGTGCGGACAAGATGAACGCGCTCGATCCCGCGATGTTCGACGCACTGATCGAAGCGGGCGAAGCCCTGCGCGGCGACGCCGCGGTGCGCGCGGTGGTCGTCTCGGGCCAGGGCAAGGCCTTTTGCGCCGGCCTCGACATGGCCTCTTTCGAACGCATGGGACAGGGCGCCGCCAGCGCGGTGCTGGGCGCGGCCGCGGGCGGCACCGATCTGTCCGCGCGCACGCACGGCATCTCGAATGCGGCGCAGTACGTGGCAATGGCCTGGCGCGAGGTGCCGGTGCCCGTCATTGCCGCCGTGCATGGCGTGGCTTTCGGCGGCGGCTTCCAGGTGGCCCTGGGGGCAGACATCCGCATCGTGGCGCCCGGCACCAGGCTGTCGGTGATGGAAATCAAGTGGGGCCTGGTGCCCGACATGGGCGGCATGGTGCTGATGCGCGAACTCGCCCGCAGCGACGTGGTGCGCGAACTCACCTTCACGGGCCGCATCTTCTCGGGCGAGGAAGCGCTGCAGTTCGGCTTTGCCACGCGGCTGGCGGACGATCCGCTGGCAGAAGCGCTTCAACTGGCGCACGACATCGCGGCCAAGAGCCCCGACGCCATCCGGGCGGGCAAACGCCTGCTCAATGCGGCGCTGTCGCACGGCGCGGCCGATCTGCTGATCGCCGAATCGGTGGAGCAGCAGGCCTTGATCGGAAGCGCGAACCAGATCGAAGCCGTGCAGGCCAACATCGAAAGGCGCCCTCCGCGATTCAGCGCACCGGCCTGAGCGGCCCCGAAAGACGTGCAAAAGGCCGGATTCCGGCCTTTTTTTGGCCTGTCGGGAGCGAACAACAGGCAAACCGCCGCAACTGTCCTGCAATATGTAAGAATTAAGTATCCTTGTTGGAGTCTCGATCCTTCACGACAAAGCTTCTCTTTGTGTGAGGAAGGTCACACCTTGCAAAGGAAAAAGGGCCGGGAAAGGTGGATGTCTTGGTCACATTCACTAACAATTAATCCTTTTGATTGCGACGGCGATCCGCATGTCGACCACTTTTTTCTGCAATCTCAGTTTGCCCGTGCTGGTCGGCGAGGATCGCTACAAGTACATACCCATCGTTGCGGTCTTCCGCAGCATTCCGTTCGACCAGGTGGACGAGTGGGTGATGCATCCCGACGGACAGCCGCGCAGCGATCGCGAATTGGCGGCAGAAGTCCTGATGGAAATCCGCGAGCCGGTCGGCGGGAGCGCACGCACGGTGCCGCACAGCTTCGAGGTGGCCGATGTCCTGCAACTGGACCGCGCGGCCGCCATCGTCGTATCGACCTTTCTCGCGGCCTTGCCGCGCGCCTGAAGAGCGCGGGGCCCCGGCCCGCAGGCCGGATGCGGGTTTTTCAGTGCCTGCCGCGCGCGTCCACCGGCCAGATGGCGACCAGCGTGTCGCCGTCGACCACGTGGTAGGCATCGTGCAGGTTGACGGTCGGGTCGCAATGCGGCGTGATGAACTCCACCCGGTCTCCGAGCGCTGGCCGCTGCCCGGCGAACAGCAGCTTGCCGTGCTCGTCGCCGAAGAAGGCGTAGCAGCTCGCCGGATCGGCGCCGCGTGCCACCAGCGGCACGCCGCTGTCGGTCGCAAAGCACTTGGTGCCGCCGTCGACCGTGACCCACTCCGCCGCGTTGGTGCTCACCACCGCCGTCTGCACGAACAGGGACACCTCAAAGGGCGAGGGCTGCCCCGGGCCCTGCAGCACCTGTGCATATTCCGCATCCATGAACACATAGGAGCCGGCCTGCAATTCGGTGAAGGCATCCCGCTGCGCGTCGAGATCGTGCGTGCCGGTGCCCGCGCCCGTGACGATGTCGAAGTGAATCCCGCTGCGCCTGGCTTGCGCGACGATGCGCGCGATGGTTTCGCGCAGGCTGGCCGCGGCAACGCTGCGCTGCTGCCGGTCGGCGATGTGCTGCAGATTGCCGGCATAGGCCTGCAGCCCGCGCAGCTTCAGGCGCGGCTCGGCCGCGACGTAGCGTGCGAGCTCGAGCACCTGCGCTGCGCTGGCTGCGCCCGTGCGGTTGTAGCCGGCACCGTGGTCGACCAGCACTTCGAGTGGATGCGGCAGGCCGAGCGTGGCGGCGGCCAGGTCCGCGGCATTGCGCGGGTCGTCCACCACCACCATCATTCCGCCGGGACCGGCCAGCCTGGCCAGCTTGACCACGCGCGCGATCTTGCTCGGGGTGACGGCCGGCGAGGTGATCAGAACGTCCGGAATGCCGGCCTTGACCATCACCTCGGCCTCGCCCAGCGTGACGCAACTCACGCCGATGGCACCCGCAGCCACCTGGCGGCGGGCGATCTCCACCGACTTGTGCGTCTTGACGTGCGGCCGCAGGCCGACGCCGCGCGCCTTGGCAAAGGCGGCCATGCGCTCGATGTTGCGCGTCATGGCGCCAAGGTCGAGCAGGAGCGCCGGCGTATCGAGCGATTGCCGGCCGCCGGCAATGCCGATCAGCGGTTTGTTGACTTGCGTGTCGGGAAGCATGGAAGAACCTTCGGGGTCTGAGTGCGGGGCGCGCACGTCGGGCGCGATGAACGAATGGCGAAATGATCGCACCGAAAGGCCTTCGGCGATGCTTCGTCAGTCGTCGTGCGCTGGCAGCCGATGCGCAGGGCGCCGCAGCGCCAGCCACCAGAGCAGCCCCGCGTTGACGGCCCAGCTTCCGGCAAGCAGGAGAACCGCGGTCTGCGCCACGCCCGGCGCCAGGTCGAGCGTCAGCAAGGCCAGCGACCACGGCAAGGCCCCTGCGATCGCCGCCAGCATGGCCATCTCGCTGTCGGGAAAGGCCGCGCTCGAGGCGACGCACACCACGCCCGCGGCCGTATAGGCGAGTGCGCCGACGCGCCACCAGGAAGGAAAGATCGGTCGGGTGTCCATGGTGTGCATGTCACAACGATGGCAGAGGGTCGTGGCATGCCGCGACAGCCGCTCGCGCGAAGCGATGTAAGCCTTCAGGCGACGGCGGGCGCCACCGGCGCGGGCGGAAGAACGGCTTCGATGGCGAGCGCCAGCGCGAGCAGCGCGCTGTCCGATCCGGCCGGGCCTGTCAGTTCCATTCCCGCGGGCAGGCCGCCGCGCGCGAGGCCCATCGGCAGGCTCAGCGCGGGCAGTCCCGCCATGCCGGCCGGACCCGTGTTGCGGATGTAGGCGGAGAAGGCCGATACCGGCCGGCCGCACAGCATGACCTCCACGTCTTCGCCGATGCGCGCCGCGCAGAGCGGACTGGTCGGGAACACCAGCGCGGCGACGGCGTTCTGCGCGAAGCAGCGGCGATACGCTTGCTGCATGCGCGGGCGCAGCACGCCGAGCGCGTGGCGGTAGGCCGGCGTGCCGATCGCGCCCGGTCCGAACAGGCGCTCGAACAGCGGCCGGACGTCGGGGCTCACGACGGCATCGGCGAGTGCGCGGGCATCGAAGGGGCGCTCGTGGCGCGCGAAATAGGCCTGCAGCGCAGGCAGGATCTCGTAGAGGGAGATCGACATCGAGCCCTGCTGGAACAGTGCGCCGGCTTCGCCCAGATCGCAGGGCACCAGCACCGCGCCGGCGCCCCGCAGCCGCTCGAGCGCGTCTTGCGCCAATGCGGCCACCGGCGGATCGATCTCGTCCCAGAAGTAGCGCTGGGGCACGCCCAGGCGCACGCCGGCGAGCGGCGCCGGCGCCAGCCGGAGAGGCCCATCGGCGACGGCATGGTCGATCAGCACGCAATCGTCCACGTTGCGCGCCATGGCGCCTGCGGTGTCGAAGGTGGGCGAGATGGGCACCAGTCCGTCCCCGGGCCAGCGGCCGATGGAGGGCCTGAAGCCGACCAGGCCGCACAGCGCGGCGGGCACCCGGACCGAGCCGCCCGTGTCGGTGCCGATGGCCGCGGGAACGGCGCGCATGCCGAGCAATGTTGCGTTGCCACCGCTCGAGCCGCCTGAAATGCGCGAGGGATCGAAGGGGTTGCGCGACGGGCCGAAAGCGTGGTTGTGGCCGGTGACGCCTTGCGACCACTCGTGCAGGTTCGTCTTGCCGAACACCAGCGCACCCGCGGCCTGCAGGCGCTGCGTCACGCCTGCCGCGCGGCGCGGACGGTGGTCCGCCATCCACGGGCTGCCGGCGGTGGTGGGAAAGTCGACCACGTCGATGTTGTCCTTGAACGCGAGCGGCACGCCATGCAGAGGGCGCGTGCCCGCGGCGGGCCGGGGCGCCGTGTCGAGGGCCGTGGCTTCGCTGCGAAGGCGCTCCGCGTCCTGGTGCAGCAGGCCGCCGAGGGAGGCGGCTGTGGCACTGCGCTGCAACAGCGCGTCCACATAGTCCGCGGTGCGGAGGTCGCCTCGCGCCATCTGCTCGGCGGCCTCGCGGGCGGAGAGATCGGTAAGCGCATGGATTCGGTTCATGGAGGATTCAAGTTGGGGCAGGGGCCATGCGGGAGTGCATGTTCCGGGCCAATTCGCCGCCCCGAAAGCCGTAAAACCGCCTGAAATGACATGGCATGGATACTGCTTAAAGAATTTTTTGTATCCATGAGGCCTTCCAAATGTCTTTCAAGCCCTTGCGTTTCCTGACTCTCGCCGCAGCGTCGATGGCGCTTCTTGCGAGCCTGCCCGCATCCGCTGCGGAGAAGGTGTCGCTGCGCCTCAAATGGCTGGCGCAGGCGCAGTTCGCCGGCTTCTACGTGGCCAAGGCCAAGGGCTTCTACGACCAGGGTGGCCTCGACCTGACGATCAATCCGGGTGGGCCCAACCTCAATGTCGAGACCCTCGTCGCCTCGGGCAACGACACCTTCGGCCTCGCCGGCGGCACGGAGACGGTGCTGCTGGCGCGCGAGAAGGGCCTGCCGCTGGTGTGCATCGGCGTCACGGTGCAGACCACGCCCTTCACCTATGTCGCCTACAAGGATTCGGGCATCACCCAGGTGAAGGACTTCGCGGGCAAGAAGGTGGCCACGTGGTTCACCGGCACGCAGTACACGCTCTATTCGATGCTCGCTTCGGCCGGCATGAAGCAGGGCGACCTGACCATCGTGCCGCAGTCGGGTTCGATGGCGCCCTTCGTCGAGAAGCAGTTCGACGTCGCCGCCGCCACCTACTACAACGAGCTCAACGTGCTCAAGGCGCAGGGCCTGGGCGACAGGCTCACGCTCATCAAGCCCGACGACTACGGCGTGATCGTGCAGCAGGACACGGTGCTCGTGTCCGAGAAGTACCGCAACGAGAAGCCGCAGCAGGTGCAGGCCTTCATGAACGCCACCATCAAGGGCTGGAAGTACGCGTTGCAGAACAAGAAGGAAGCCATCGACATCGTCATGGCCGCATCGCCCAGCCTGAACCGCGCGCACCAGGAAGCGATGCTCGACGAGTTCGAGAAGCTCGTGAAGGCCGGCAAGGGCACGACCGACGGCATCCTCGCCATCGACCTGCCGACGGTCGAGAAGATGCAGGCCCAGCTGGTGGGCTACAAGGCGCTGAAGGCGCCGGCCGACCTGTCGAAGGCCTACGACCCGAGCTTCTGGACCCAGGTGCCGGCCACCGACAAGAAGTTCTGAGCCGCCGCGCGATCATGAAGTTCATGCCTCACGAAGTGATGCCGCCCGCCGCCGGCACGCCCGCACCGCCGATGCTCGAGCTCGTCAACGTGTGGAAGCGCTTCGGCGACGGCCAGGCGCAGACGGTGGCGGTGTCCGGCGTCGACCTGCGGATTGCGAAGAGCGAGTTCGTCACGCTCGTGGGCCCCTCGGGTTGCGGCAAGTCGACGCTCTTCAACATGATTGCGGGGCTGCTGCCGCCCGACGACGACGGCTCGCTGCTGTTCGGCGGCGCGCCGCAGCGCGACGGCCAGCTGCTGGGCAAGGTGTCGTTCATGCCGCAGCGCGACCTGCTGTTTCCGTGGCGCACCGTGCTGGACAACGCCATCCTCGCGCTCGAAGTGGAGGGTGTGCCGCGCAAGGAGGCGCGCGACCGTGCGCGCGCCATGCTGCCGGAGTTCGGCCTCGCCGGTTTTGCCGACCACTATCCGCACCAGCTCTCGGGCGGCATGCGCCAGCGCGTGGCGCTGATGCGCACCTTCCTGTTCGAGCGCGATCTGCTGCTGCTCGACGAACCCTTCGGCGCGCTCGACGCGCTCACGCGCAGCCGCATGCAGCACTGGCTGCTCGAGATCTGGGCGCGCCACCGCCGCACGGTGCTCTTCATCACGCACGACATCGACGAAGCCATCGTGCTCGGCGACAGGGTGCTGGTGATGACGGCGCGGCCTGGCACGGTGAAGAGCGAGACGGTGGTCGACCTGCCGCGCCCGCGCGATCCGTCGATCGTGCTGTCACCGGAGTTCATCGGCCTCAAGCAGCGCCTGCTCGCGGAGATCGAGGAGGAAAGCCGCAAGACCTTCGCCCAGGAGGAGCGCGCCTCGTGAGCTCGCCGACGCAACGCATGCTGCGCTCGCCCGTGCTGGCCTTCGTCGGGCTCGCCATCGTGTGGGAGATCGCGGTGCATGCCTTCGCGCCGTCGCCTCGCTACCTGCCGGCGCTGAGTGCGATTGCGCAGGATGCGTGGTCGGTGTGGCCGCAGCTCATGCGCGGCTTCGGCCGCACGCTGCTCGAAACCGTGCTGGGCTTCGCGATGGGCGCGGTGTTCGGCTGCCTCTGCGGCACCGTGTTCACCTACTCGCGCTGGATGGAGCGTTCGGTGTTCCCGCTGTTCGTGGTGTCGCAGACCGTGCCGGTGGTGGCCTTCGGCGCGCTGATCGTCATCTGGTTCGGCAACTCGCTGCTCGCGAAGGTGATGACCGCGTTCTTCCTCACTTTCTTCCCGGTGACGGTGAACACCTTGCGCGGCCTCAAGTCGTGCGACCCGCAGCGCATCGCGCTGATGAAGAGTTTCGGCGCCGGCCGCCTCGTCATGTTCTTCAAGCTGGCCGTGCCCTCGGCGCTGCCGCAGATCATGGTGGGCCTGCGCGTGGCCATCGGCCTGAGCCTGATCGGCTCGGTGGTGGGCGAATGGTTCGGAGAGACCGTGGGCCTGGGCGTGATGCTGATGGAGGCGATGAACGCCGACCTGGTGCTGCGCCTGTGGGTCGTGATGTTTGCCTGCGGGCTGATGGGTGCGCTGCTCTACGGGCTGCTCACCTTCGTGGAAAGGAGGCTCGTATGGTGGCGAAGCGAAAGCTGAGCGCATCGCCCGTGGTGCCGGTGGTGCTGAGCGTCATCGTGCTGCTCGCGGTGTGGGAAGGCGCGATCCTGCTCTTCAGGATTCCGCCCTTCGTGCTGCCGAGCCTGGGCGCGATCGTGCAGCATGCCTTCACCGACACCGGCCGTCTCATGGCGGCGTTGCTGGCCACGCTCGGCGAGGCGCTTGGCGGCTATGCGCTGGGCAGCGTGCTCGGCCTGCTGGTGGCGGTGGTGCTGCTGCTCGCGCCGCCGCTCGAGCGCGTCGTGATGCCGCTGGCCGTGGCCGTGAACGCGGTGCCGACCGTGGCCTATGCGCCGCTGTTCCTGATCTGGTTCGGCCTTGGCGCCGCATCGAAGATTGCACTGGTGGCGCTGGCTGTCGGCTTCACGATGCTGGTCAACGCGCTGCACGGACTCAAGCAGGCCGACCTGGCCGCCGTGAACCTGATGCGCAGCTTCGGCGCGGGGCCGCTCAAGATCGTGTGGCGGCTGCGCCTGCCTGTGGCGATGCCGTCGGTGGTCACGGCGCTGCGCATCGGCGTGCCGCGCAGCATGATCGTGGCCATCGTCGGCGAGATGCTCGGCGCCTATGCGGGGCTCGGGCGAATGATCTATGAATCGACCCAACAGGTCGACCTGCTGAGCGTGTGGTCGGCGGTGCTGGTCGCTTCGGTGGCGAGCATGGTCTTCTATGGCGTGCTCGTCTGGATCGATCAGAAACTGGTGTGGTGGCGGTGATGATGACGAAGACAAATCCCGCGGCGTATCCGACGACCGAAGCCGCACTGCGCGTGCAGCTCGCGGCGTGCTACCGGCTGGTGGCGCACTTCGGCATGGACGACCTCATCTACAACCACATCTCGGCGCGCGTGCCGGGGCCGGCGCACCACTTCCTCATCAATCCCTACGGACTGCTGTTCTCGGAAGTGACCGCCTCCTCGCTGGTGAAGATCGATCTCGACGGCAACAAGGTGGACGATACCGATGCAGAGGTCAACCAGGCCGGCTTCGTGATCCACAGCGCCATCCACGCGGGACGGCCCGACGCGCTGTGCGTGCTGCACACCCACTCCGACGCCGGCACCGCGATCGCGGCGATGCCCAACGGCCTGGCGCCGCTGAGCCAGTTCGCGATGCGCTACCAGGGCCACACGGCCTTCCACGACTACGAAGGCGTGGCGCTGGAGACCGGCGAGCGCGAGCGGCTGGTGCGCGACCTGGGCCCGCACCACACGCTGGTGCTGCGCAACCACGGCATCCTGACGGTGGGCCGCACGATCCCGGAGGCCTTCATCCTCATGTACTACTTCGAGAAGGCCGCCAAGGTGCAGCTGCTGGCCCAGGGTGGACTCGCGCCCGGCGAAGCGCTGGTGCTTCCGCAGCCCGAAGTGAGCGCGCTGGCCGCACGCCAGTTCACCGAATTTGCGGGCGACATCCTGCCGCCCGGCACGCGCGAATGGCCTGCGTTCCTTCGCATGCTGGAGCGCACCCAGCCCAACTACAGGCTCTGAGGCCTGTTCCTTCCTTTCTTCAATCCCCGAGACACTTTTCTTCCCATGCAACTCGAGAATCTCACCTCATTCATCGGCACCGAAGTGAAGGGCATCGACCTGCGCGAGCCGGTGGGCGACAGCGACTTTGCCGTGCTGCGCGATGCGCTCAACCAGCGCTCGCTGCTGCTGTTCCGCGGTCAGCGCATCAACGAGGCGCAGCACGTCGCGTTCTCGCGCCGCTTCGGCCCGCTGCTGGGCCATGTGCTCACCCAGTTCCTGAAGAAGGAGCATCCCGAGGTGTACGTGCTGTCCAACGTGTCGGAGAACGGCAAGCCCATCGGCAACCACAAGGAAGGCTGGAACTGGCATTCCGACCTCTCGTACAAGGCCGAGCCCTCGATGGGCGCGCTGCTCTACGCGCTTGAAGTGCCGCCCGTGGAGGGCGACACCTTCTTCGCCTCGATGCACGCCGCCTACGACGCGCTCGACGACGACATGAAGGCGCGCATCCGCCACCTCACTGCCACGCACAGCTACGCCAACTACTACGGCAAGGCCTTTGCAGACCGCAACCCGCTCACGCCCGAGCAGCTTGCCGCCACGCCCGACGTGGTGCATCCGCTGGTGCGCACGCATCCCGAGACGGGCCGCCTGTCGCTCTACGTGGGCGAGGACGTGGTCAAGCAGATCGACGGCTTGCTGCCGGAGGAAAGCGCCGCGCTGCTGGCCGAGCTCAATGCCCACGCCATCTCGCCCGAGTTCAGCTATCGCCACAAGTGGCTCGCCGGCGACCTGCTGATCTGGGACAACCGCTGCACCATGCACCGTGCCACACCCTACGACGACACGGCCTACCGCCGCGTGATGCACCGCACCACCGTGGCCGGCGACCGTCCCTTCTGAAGCCGGCGATGGCAAGCGGTCCGGCGGCCTCTCCCGACGACAACCACAAGAAAGAAGACATGAGAAGCATGGAACCCGACGAATCCGATACCCCCCAGCCCGCGGCGCTGCGCGGCCGCGACCGGCAGCGCGTGAAGGGCGGCGCCACGCTGTCCGACGAGCTCAAGGACACGCTCGAAGACTTGATCGTGAGCGGCGTGCTCAAGCCCGGAACACGGCTCGACGAGGCCGAGCTGTCGGAGCGCTTCAAGGTGTCGCGCACGCCGGTGCGCGAGGCGCTCAAGGCGCTGGCCGCCACTGGCCTGGTAGACCTGCGCAGCCGCCAGGGCGGCGTGTGCGTGGCGCGCATCTCGCTGCCGATGCTGATCGAGATGTTCCAGATGATGGCGGTGATGGAAGGCCTGTGCGCCAAGTTCGCGGCGCGCCGCGCCACCGAGGCGCAGAAGGCGCGCATGGGCGCGCTGCACGACGAGCTCACGAGCATTCTTGCCTCGGGCGACCACTCGCGCTTCTACGACGTGAACCAGGATTTCCACGACGCGCTGTACGAGGCCTCCAACACCCACTACCTGGCCGAGCAGACGCGCGCACTGAGAAAGCGCGTGCGCGTCTACCGGCGCTACGTGACCTTCCAGCCCGGCCGCATGACGGCCACCATCGGCGAGCACGGCGCCATCCTCGACGCGATCCGCCGCAACGACCCGAAGGCCGCTTTCAACGCCGCCATCGATCACGTGAGCCTGCTCGAGGACGACATCGTCGACCTGATCGCGGCGCTGTCCGAGCAGGACGCCGGCGCGAGCTGATCCATTTTCCCAACCAATTTCTCTGATCGCATCCCAGGACCCGAATCCATGAAACTCGAACTCGAAGGCAAGACCGTTCTCATCACCGGCGCCTCCAAGGGCATTGGCCTTGCGGCCGCGCACGCATTCGCCGCCGAAGGCTGCCACCTGCACCTGGCGGCGCGCGACGGCGTCGCACTCGCGGCCGCGAAGGAAGAGATCGAGAAGATCTATCCGATCAACGTGAAGGTCCATCCGATGGATCTGGCGGCGGCCGGCGCCATGAACCTGCTTGCCGAGGCGGCGGGCCACGTCGACATCCTCGTGAACAATGCGGGCGACATTCCCTCGGGCCCGATCGAGTCGCTCGACTTCGCGGCCGTGCGGCGCGGCTTCCAGCTCAAGGTGCTGGGCTACATGGAGCTGAGCCAGATCTACTACGCCCGCATGAAGGCCGCGGGCGGCGGCGTCATCGTCAACGACATCGGCAACTCCGGCGAGAACTGGGACGCCAACTACATCGCCGGCTCCACCGGCAATGCGGCCGTCATGGCCTTCACCCGCGCGCTCGGCGGCGTGAGCCTGGACGACGGCATCCGCGTGGTGGGCGTGAACCCCGGCCCGGTGGCGACCGACCGCATGGTCAAGCTCATGAAGCGCCGCGCGCTCGACACCCACGGAGACGAAGGCCGCTGGGAGGAGCTGTTCGACAACTACCCCGGCGGCCGGCCGGCCACACCCGAGGAGGTCGCGGAACTGATGGTGTTCCTGGCTTCGCCGCGCGCGGGCTACATCACCGGCACGGTGGTGACCATCGACGGCGGCATTGCGGCGCGCGGCTCGATCATCAAGACCAGCAAGAAGGTCATCGAGGCCGAGCAGGCCCGCAGGATCGCGGCATGAATGCGGCGCTGAACCCCGTGGCGGCCGTGCCTTCCGTGACCAGCGACGCCGAAACCCGCAACCAGTACTTCGACCGCCTCTTCACCAACCCGGACCTGATGTGGCTGGGCCAGAACACCAACCACTTTCCGCTGCATCCTGCCGTCCGCAAGGCGCTGCACGACGCCATCGACGACGAGAGCTTTCACGCCTACGCACCGCCGCTGGGCATGGAAGCGCTGCGCGCGGCCATCGTGGCCGACCTGGGCGTGCCGGATCAATCGGCGGTGGTGACCGACGGCGCGGTGTCTGCGCTGGCGCTGGCCTGCCGTGCTTTCTGCAAGGAAGGCAAGGGCTTCGTCACCACCGACCCCGGCTGGAAGTGGCCGCTGCAGTTTGCGGCCAAGGCCGGCTCGGTGGTCACCGAAATTCCGATCTACGGGCCCGAGTACGGCTTCAAGCTCTCGGCCGACGCGCTCGCTGCATCGACCGACGAGAACACCGCGGTGATCTACCTGGTGGATCCGAACAACCCGCTCGGCACCACCTACACCGAAGACGAGATCCGTGCCTTCGCAATGCGTGCCCGAGAAGTCGGTGCCGTGCTGATCCACGACTGCACCTACCGCGACTTCGCCGACAGCCACACGCTGGCTTCGCGCTTCTATCCCGAAGGCACGGTGACCATCGTGAGCTTCTCGAAGTGGCTGGGCCTGGCCGGACTGCGGCTGGGCGCGCTCGTTGCGTCGCCTGAATTGCTCGCGCGCATCCTGCCGCACTCGCAGGCGCCGCTGGGCGCCAGCGTGCTCGCGCAGCGCGCAGCCATCGCAGGCCTTGCCGTGAAGGATCAGTGGATGGCCGAGGTCATTGCGCAGCAGCGCGAGAACCAGCGAATGATCGTCGAGGCCTTCGCAGAACTGCCCGGCTTCGAGGTGCCGGTGTTCCCGTCGCAGGCCAACTTCATCGTGGTCGAGTGCAGCGGCGCAGGCGTGACGCCCGAGGCGCTGGTGACCGCGCTGGGCGAGCACGACATCATGGTGCGCCAAGGCACGTACCACACGCCGCGCTTCGGCCATCGCTTCGTGAAGATCTCGACCACCGTGCCCAAGGCCTGGGCGCAGGCCCTGTGCGACGTGCTGCCGCAAGCCGTGGAGCGTGCGCGCAGCCTGCCCGCCACCGCGGCGCTTTTCTGAGGAACGACCATGAGTTTCGCCACCACCGCGGACGGTATCCGCCTGTACTACGAAACCGCCGGCAGCGGCACGCCCATCGTGTTCGTGCACGAGTTCGGCGGCGACCATCGCAGCTGGGAGCCGCAGATGCGCTACTTTGCGCGCCGCCACCAATGCGTGACTTTCGGCGCGCGCGGCTATCCGCCATCGGATGTGCCGAAGGACATGGAACGCTACTCGCAGGCCATTGCCGCGGACGACATCGCCGCCGTGATGGACGCGCTGCAACTGCCGCGCGCGCACATCGTCGGCCTGTCGATGGGCGGCTTCGCGACGCTGCACTTCGGCCTGCGCCACAGCGGGCGCGCGGCTTCGCTGGTGATTGCCGGCGCGGGCTACGGCGCCGAGAAGGAACACGAGGAATATTTCCGAGGCGTCTCGCTGGAGGTGGCGAAGCAGTTCGAACTGCAGGGCGCGGAGCGTTTCGCACGCACCTATTCGCTGGGCGCAAGCCGCGTGCAATTCCAGAACAAGGACCCGCGCGGTTGGCAGGAATTTGCGACCTGGCTCGGCCAGCACGACGCGGTCGGGGCGGCCAACACCATGCGCGGCGTGCAGGCACGGCGTCCGTCGATCTACGACCTGGAGGCCGAACTGCGCGTGATGGGCGCGCCTTCGCTGGTGGTGGTCGGCGACGAGGACGACCATTGCCTGCAGCCCGGCATCTTCCTCAAGAAGACCATTCCGGCCTGCGGCCTGGCCGTGATGCCGAAGACCGGCCACACGCTCAACCTGGAAGAGCCGGCCGCGTTCAATGCCTTGCTGGCGGAGTTCTTCGCGCAGGTCGAGGCCGGCCAGTGGAAGCCGCGCGATCCGCGCGCGCTGCCCAGCCAGATCATGAAGACCGACTGATGGCGCAGGCAATGTCGCAGTGCGCACCGGCCGCGTGCGGCGTCAATGCCGACCGTCTCTGGCACCGGCTCATGGCGCTTGCGCGTTGTGGCGCCACCGCCGGCGGCGGCGTCGATCGGCAGGCGCTCAGCGTGGAAGAGATCGAGTCCTGGCACGTCATGATCGGCTGGGCCGGGGCGGCGGGGCTGGAGCCCGCGACCGATGCGGCGGGCAATCTCTTCATCGCGCTGCCCGGCCTCGATCGAGAGGCACCGCCGGTGCTCGCGGGCAGCCACCTCGACAGCCAGCCCGGCGGCGGCCGCTTCGACGGTGTGTACGGAGTGCTCGCGGCGCTCGAGGTGCTGACCGTGCTCGCGGAGCAGGGCGTGCGCCCGCCGATGGACATCGTCTGCGTGGCATGGATGAACGAAGAGGGCTCGCGATTCGCGCCCGGGATGATGGGCTCCGAAGCTTTCGCCGGCGTCCGCACCCTGGAGGCCGTGCGCGCGGCGCGCGATGCCGATGGCATCCCGGTGGCCGAGGCACTCGATGCCCTGCATGCCGCATTCCCGTCGCTGCGGCGCAGGCCGCTCGGTTTTCCATTGAAGGCCTACGTGGAAGCGCACATCGAACAGGGCCCCATGCTCGAGGCGGAAGGCCGGGTGATCGGCGTCGTCACCGGCATCCAGGGCAAGAAGACATTCGACGTCGTGATCGATGGCGAAAGAGGCCATGCCGGCACGCTCGACATGGCCGGCCGGCGCGACGCGCTCGCCGCCTTCGCGCGCATCGCGGCGGCGCTGTACAGCGAGGTCGGCGGCCATGACGACGCGGTGAAGTTCACCATCGGGCGGCTCCAGGTCGAGCCGAATGCGCCCTCGGTGGTGCCCGAGCGCGTCACGCTGCGCATCGATCTGCGCCATCCCGACAACGAGGTGCTCGACCTGCTGGGCCAACGGCTGGTTGCACTGTGCGGCATGCATGCCGCGCCTTGCAAGGCCACTGCGACCCGGCTGGTCGATGCGCCATCCAACGGTTTCGATCCCGCGCTGCAGGCGGCCATTGCTGCCGCGGCGGAGCAGCTGGGCGAGCCACACATGCCCATTCTTTCCGCCGCGGGCCACGACGCGCGCCACGTGGCGGCGCTGTGCCCGAGCGCGATGATCTTCATTCCCTGCCGCGGCGGCGTGAGCCATGCGGAGCACGAGTGGGCCGAGCCGGCGCATGTGGCGGCCGGTGCGGACGTGCTGCTGCGCGTGTTGCTGCCTTATGCGGCTCGGGAGGAGGGCGCTTGAAGACGAACGAGCCGGTCACCGACATGGCGGACCTGCCGGCGCAGCGGCCCGCAGTGCCCGCAAACGCGGCGCAGGCCCGCGCGCGTTTCTTCAACTCCGGCAATGCATTCAACGTGAAGCTGCCCGAAGTTCCCGCGCAGCTTTTCATGCCACCGCGCGAAGATGCGTTCGGCGTGTTCGGCTGCGACCAGTCCGATGCGCTGGGCTGCGGATTTGCGGCCACCACGCCGCTCATGCTCGCGCGCTACATGCGCGTTGCGCCCGGCGAGGCGCTGCCGCTCGACGTGCACGCCACCGGCTCGGTCTGGTACGTGATTTCAGGGAACGGCGAGCTTGTCGGCGCAGCCGACGGCTTTGCATTTGGCGCGGGCGACGTCTTCTTGTTGCCCGCGGCACGGGACCACCGGCTCGTCGCCGGTTCCGCGGGCGCTCTCTTGTGGACCGTGGGCAACGAGCCGCAGCTGGCCTTCGACGGATCGCAGCCGCCGGCGGCGTCGAACGCGCTCATCGATGCAGTGCACTATCCCGCCGACGAGATCGAGCGACAGTTTGCGCTGATCTTTTCCATGGCCACGAGCGACGCGACCTCGGGTCGTGCGCTGATTTTTTCGTCCGACCGGCAGGAGCCGGCGCGGAACCTGACGCCCACGCTGACCTTGAGCTTCAACACCCTGGAGCCGTGTACGCATCAACGATCGCACCGCCACAATTCCGCGGCCGTCACGCTGGTGGTGCAGGGCGAGGCATGCCATTCGATGGTTGCCGGAGTGCATTGCCCATGGGCGCCATGGGCGACCCTCGTCACGCCGCCAGGCGCGCCGCACTCGCATCACAACGCGGGCCTGAAGGGTGCACGCTTCCTGATCGTTCAGGACGGCGGGCTGCACCATCACGCGCGGACGATGGGGTTCGAGTTTCTGGAGGCGGTGCTGTAGGCGAACGCGGCCAATACCGGGTCGGAAGATCAACCGGCCGGGTTGTGCTGGGAAGGAAGCACGAAAGCGACCGAAGGCAGTTCGGGAAGTGGCGCGTAGGTCGATCCGAAGTAGCGTGCGGCAGCGCGTCCCAGATTCGTGATCTCGTGCACCGTTGCGAAGGGCGGCATCGCGCCTTGCTGCGGCGAGAACGCCACCTTGATGTATCCGGCATCTCGCAGGTCCTTGAGCTGATCTATTTCAGACGGACTGTAGAACCGCGTTGGCAGCCGCGTCGTCAGGATCTGCTTGAAAAGCGTATGCGCCACGTTACGACTCCCGACCAGAGGTGGATTGGGCGACACAGGCGCGCCTCATCGGCGCGCCGGTCGGGTTCGGAAGATACCTCAGTCGATGCAGCCTATCGATTCCACGTTCGGCATAGGCCTTGGTGTTACCGGCGCGGTCCACGCCACCGAACGTCTGTGTCTGTATTCGCCGCTGCGCTACCCATGACAAAACGCCTAGGCAGAAATGGGTCAAAGCGCCCATGCGCGGTTCAGAACCGATCGCTACCGTGGTGCCGTGTCCACTTCGACATGAACGCCAAACCTGGGAGCCAGCCAATGAAGAATCGCATGAGTCCACATGCCGCTCTGACGGCTCACCTGATTCGCCGCGTCGCGCGCACCGCCGCCGTGTTGACCGTCCTCCTGTCCTCAGCCTTGGCAGGGGCGCAAACAGGCAGCAGCCAGAAGGCGAACAAGGGCGAGATTCAGCGCGGCCGCTACCTGGTGATGATCGCGGGCTGCAACGATTGCCACACGCCCGGTTACGCCACAAAGAACGGTGAGGTCGATGAGAAGCTGTGGTTGACTGGCGATGCCCTGGGCTGGTCTGGCCCGTGGGGCACTACATATCCGGTCAATCTGCGCTTGCTCATGGCTGACATGAGCAAGCAGCAATGGGTGAAGCATGCACGCACCATGACACCGCGCCCGCCCATGCCATGGTTCAACGTGCGCCCGATGACCGACGCGGACTTGAAGGCCATCTACGCCTACACCCGCTCGCTCGGCCGCGGCGGTGACCCGGCGCCCGCTTTTGTTCCGCCGGGTACCAAGCCTGGCGGCCCGGTGGTGCAGTTTCCCGGATGATCCCGGAGGGGATCGAATATTCGGCGAGAGACCGCATGGGCGCTCGCTTCTGGCGGTTCTGATGGCACTGGGTGCCTACAAAAATACCGACAAAATCTGAGGCCTGTCGTCATGTCGCACGTTTGCCACGCGCAACCGCTGGTCCAGGAATTGTGCGAGGGAATAGCGAGTCCTCGTTCCGATCATGTCTGGTTTCTCGGACGGCTCGGCATGGGGCCGGGAACAGTCAAGAGCGCCATGATAACGCCAGTTTGCACGATAACAGTGAATGTGTTATCGTGCGGAACTAAAGTTATTCAGGATGAGCCTTGCCAACCCTCGCGACCGCCGTTCTGCGCTACCTCCATGAGGTCCTGGGCATTGAAGCGCCAGCCGTGAAGCCGTGGGCGCGTGCCAACGAACTGCCGTACTTCCTTCGCGATGCCTTCCAGTTCAGCGAGCTCGAACTGCTGGGGCAGCCCATTGTCCTGGCGATAGGGCGCGCGGAGGCTAAGCAGTCCCTCAGCGAAGTCCGGACCTGGCTGGACAAGGTTCAGGCCCTGGCCGGTCAGCCGGCGGTCTACGTCACCGATGCACTGGCCTCCTACGACCGTCGACGCTTGATCGAGCAAAAAGTCCCGTTTATCGTGCCGGGCAACCAACTCTATCTGCCGGACCTGGGGCTGGACCTGCGCGAGTATTTTCGGCAGCGCGCGCCGGCCACGGAAGTGCTGAGCCCTTCCGCGCAAGCCATGCTGATCACCGCCTTGCTGCGCCAGCCGTGGCAATCCGATTGGCAGCCCTCCAAGGTCGCAGTCGCCTTGGGCTACACGCCCATGACACTGTCACGCGCAGTCAAGGAACTGACTGCGGCCGGGCTGGCTACGGCATACACAACCGGCCGCTCGCGCTGGCTGCGAATGGAACTCCCGCCGGAGCAGGTCTGGGAGCGTGCGAAGCCCGCACTGCGGACGCCGGTCAGGCGTACGGTCTGGGTGGCCGCCCATGGCATCGTTGCACACCGGCCCAGCCGCCTCGCGGGTCTGAGCGCGCTCGCGCGCTATTCCATGCTGACCGAGCCGAAATGGCCGGTGTTTGCGTTGACCGCCGCTGACTGGAAGGCTGCGACGGATGCCGGCGTTCGCGAGCTGCCTGAACCTGAAGCGAGCGCCCAGGAATGGCAGCTGTGGAGTTACAGCCCGGCGTTGGTGCCAGACGCCACCACGGTGGACCCGCTCTCGCTGACGCTCAGCCTGCAGGAGAACGCCGACGACCGAATCCAGCTCGCACTGGATGAACTGAAAGGACAACTTCCATGGTGAGAGGCTTGGACATTTTCCGGGAGCGGTTTGCGGCATACGTCGACCAGTACGTCCTGATTGGCGGCACGGCCGCGACCTTGACGATGGAGGAGGCCGGGCTGGAATTCCGCGCCACCAAAGACCTGGACATCGTCCTGCATGTGGAGGCGCTGACCCCGGCATTTGGCGAGGCCTTCTGGAAATTCGTCGGGGACGGTGGCTATGAAATCCGCCAGGCCAGCGACACCGGAAAACCAATCTTCTATCGGTTCCAGAAGCCCGCTGATGCTCGCTACCCGGCGATGGTCGAGCTGTTCGCGAGAGCCCCCGACGGATTGCAACCGGCTGATGGCAGTCAGCTGACACCGATACCACTCGACGAAGCCGTCTCCAGCTTGTCTGCCATCTTGCTGGACGAGATCTACTACGCATTCATCATGGCTGGGCGCCGCGAAGTCGATGGCCTGCCCTGGGTCGGCGAAGACCGCCTGATCCCGCTCAAGGCCGTCGCGTGGCTGGAACTCACGGCGCGAAAAGAGCAGGGCGCCAAGGTGGACGCCAAGGACGTGCGCAAGCACCTCAACGATGTTCTGCGCCTTTCACAACTGCTCGCGCCCGCCACACGCATCGCGGTCGATGAAAAGATCAGCGCCGACATGACGCGATTCCTTGCTGCCGTTGCTGCGGACACGTCCATCGACCCGAAAACGCTGCAGCTCGGCAACGTCGCCGTCGCCGAATTGGTAGCCCGTATCGCCCAAGCATACGAAATTGAACTGCCTGCGCAGGCGGCGGGATGACGGACGAGAAGTCAAGCGGAGCGGGTCGGTGGGCAGCTCTAGTCTCAATACTGTTCAGATACGGAGCACGCGCAACGCCGGCGTCGGCTCATGCCTGCGGTGGAGCTCGGCGCCGCGACGGCGCACTTTGAAGTTGCTCATCTTGCGCTTGACCCCTCGCGGGTTGTAGCGCCCGCGGCTGCTCACGCAGCGGCCGCGGGCGATCTCGGCGAGCAGCGCGTCGCGCCAACTTTCGAGGCGCTCAGGGGGGAACGGCCGCTGCTTGCGGCAATTTTCGCTTGATCACGCGTACGGCGTGCATGAAGCTCAAGCGGTCCGGATCGAGCTCCTGCTGCCAAGCCGCTTGCGCCATGAGCTGGCGCACGGCGAAGTGCGCCAGCAGCAGCCCCCAAAGCTCCTGCTGCACCAGGTCCGGTGTCTTGCTGCGCAGCACCGTGCTGGCGCCCCGCAAGTGCGTCTTGAACTCATCGAACACACCCTCGATTTCCCAGCGCTCGTGGTACAGCGCTGCCAGCTCCAGGCCCGGTGCTCGATCGGCGTTGAGCAGGGTGGTGATCAATCGGTAGCTGTCTTTGGTGGGGGTGGCCGAGTTCTGCAGCGCGTACTCAATGACGCGCACGGTCGTGCCGTGACGCCGAGCGCTGTCGGCACTGTCGTAGACGGTGCTCAGGTACGAACCGTCGGCCAGCACCTGCTGTGCTGGCAGCTTGATCGTGGCGCTCACGCGCCACAGCAGTGCAGCCCCGCTGCCCGCGGCCAATTGCCACAGCTTGAAACTGTAAAAGCCCCGATCCGCCAGCAGCAGCATGTCCTTGTGCAACCAGTCGGGCAGCACCTCGGCGGCCATCGCTTTCTCGCTGCGCGCGTACGAGGCGATGTCCGCCGCCACGACGGCGTGCGTGCCGCATTCGACCAGCCCGAGCACGCGCGCTTGCGGGAAAGCGCTTTGCCCACGCACGGCCGTGGGGTAGCCGAAGAACTGCGCATTGGCCTGCTCGTCGGCCACGTCCAGGCAACTGCCGTCCAGCGCCATCACGCGCTGCTCGCGATACCACGCCCCAGGTGCGCCGGGCGCGGCCAGCGGGCGCAGCACGCGCTGCGCCAGGCGACGCATCACTTCGGGTCCCAGGCGGGTGCGCGCCTGCGAGATCGCGGACTTGCTGGCCTGCACGGCCTCGGCCTGCCCGCCGCCCAGCCAGTGCAGACCCTCGCACACCACGCGCAGCACTTCCTCCAGCGGCGCCTCGCGCCACAGAGCCAGCGCCATCACGTAGTACACCACCGCCGCAGCCGGCAGCAGCCGCTCGCGCTGGCTGGCCTTGCCCGTCTCGGCCAGCACCTCGTCGATCAGCGGGCGCGGACACACCGCCGCAAGTACCCCGGCGCTGATCAGGTGCGCCGTGTCAACTCGAGCCGGTAGCGCCTTCCTTGTTCGTGCCATCGATTCCGTCCGTAGTGGAGACGGGATCGGATTGTCGCACAGAATTGTTTATCTAAACAGTATTGGCTCTAGTCTGACCGGAACTCACAAAGAAACTGAGGAGGAGACATGGCTTTGTTCAAGGCTTGGTGCGCTGGCACCGAGGACAAAAGCAAGAAGAAGACATTCCGAACGTACTTGGAAAAAGGTGGCGGCCGTGCAGCCGTTCTTACGCAGCTGGGCGAAGCCGTCAGGACGCACTACGACCAGGCTGACCGGATCGCTGGCGATGTCGCCCGCCCTCGGATACGACGGCGCCTCCGAAATCTGAGGGCACTGCTGCCTCAGTCGAAGCGCGCGCGCTCCGGTGATCTCGGCGAAATCCTGGCCTCTGAACTGGTTGAGGAGGGCATGGGCTTTCGTGTTTCCGTTCGGCGGATGCGATTCAAAGATGACGGCGAGACCGCCCATCGCGTTGCCGGGCCCATGCCGTGGCCAGGTTGCCCAGGACGGGACAGAAAGACAGACAGCAGTGGAGGATTTCGTCGGGCGGGGAGGGGGCAGGATATTATTTGTATCGATCAATGACTCGATCGAGCTTCGATATTCGGGAGCACGACATCAATGGTGCTTCTCGAAACCTTTAAGTTGTTTGAAAGATATGGGCTTCTTGTGGCAGCAAGACTCTTCCAAAAGTGATCGGCGAAGAATGCAGCGCTTCTTTCTGACGACATGCTTGACGGCAACCCGGCGTTGCTGGCTTGACGCCGATTTTTACCGCCATTTGCTTGTGCAGAACGAGGCCGCGTGCTGGCGCTGGAGGATGCCGCCAAGGAACTGCTGAAGCCGGAGAATGCGTGAGCATGGGTACGAGGAAAGCGCTGAGTTGGAGCGACGTCAAGGACAAGCTTGCCGACTTCGACCGCCCGGGCTTGATCGGCCTGGTGCAGGACCTCTACGCCGCCAGCAAGGATAACCAAGCCTTCCTGCACGCGCGCTTCGGGCTCGGCGACGATGTGCTGAAACCGTACAAGGCAACCATCGACCGCTGGCTGTGGCCCGACGTGTTTAAGAACCAGGACACCTCGGTCACGAAGGCCAAGAGGGCCATCGCGGATTACAAGAAGGCCGTCGACCAGCCGGAGAGCCTGGCCGAGCTGATGGTGTTCTTCTGCGAGCGGGCGGTGGGCTTCAGCAACGATCTCGGCGTGCAGGACGAAGGCTACTTCAACGCCCTGGTGCGGATGTTCGGGCAGGCGTTGAAAGTCATGGACGCTTTGCCCGAAGGACGCAGGTCCGCATTGTTGGCTCGCCTGGACGCTGTCCGACGCCTCGGCCACAACCTGGGATACGGCGTTGGCGACAACATGGACGACCTGTTGGCCGAGCGTGGATTCGATGGCGGACCGCGATGAACTCACCAAGCTGCGCGCGGAGAACAGCCGGCTGATCGCGCTGCTCGAATCGCACGGCATCGAATGGCGGACGCGGCAGCAGCCGTCCCCATCGCCCGTCGAGCCATCGAGACTGTCCACTGACGAGAAGGTCGCTATCTTCCGACGGCTCTTCCGCGGTCGTACCGATGTGTTTCCCGTCCGATGGGAGAGCAAGACCACCGGCAAGTCGGGCTACGCGCCGGCTTGCGCGAATGAGTGGCGCACCGGGGTGTGCGAGAAGCCGCGCATCAAGTGCGGAGACTGCGGCAATCGTCTGCTCGTCCCGCTGTCGGACGCGAGGCGCAACCGCAGCTTGTCGGCAGGGCAGAGGGTCTTCTTGCAGGCGGTGTCGGTGAGCATGGGGGAACAATTTCGGCGACTGGAGCGGAAACTGTACCCGTTCCCCCGTTTGTTCCCCCAAATTCGACGAATTTCAGCGGTTCATCGTGGTTGCTCATGGAGCAAAACGCTGGCTTCTACAGAGGGGAAATGGCTGCTTGCGGTTCTTTGTGGAGGAACGTGGAGCAAAGAAATGGCCTGCCCGGAGGGGATCGAACCCCCGACAACCTGCTTAGAAGGCAGGTGCTCTATCCAACTGAGCTACGGGCAGATTCCGGGCCGGACAGAAGAAAACCGGGTTGGCGCGAAAGGGTTTGAACCTTCGACCCTCGGGCCCCCAGGCAGGGAGACATACCAGGCAGATCAACGACTTGGTCGCCTCTGCTTTTGACCGGGAAGGCCGGATTCTACCCACATCCACGTCTGAGGCCCGAGCGCCGGGAGGCGATCAGATCTGCACGAAGTCGCTGACCGGATCGAAGTTCTCGATGGCCCACGCGCGGAGCAACCCAAGCGCCTCGGTTTCCGATTGGCCGAAGGTCTGGTGGTGCGCCAGCGGGGTGGAGTTGACCTCATCCGTGGCACGCGGGGCTCGGCGATTGGGCATCCAGTACAAGGTAGCCGTGTAGGAGACGAGGTCCTGGGTGACCTGGACCAGGCCGGTCTGGTTGCCAATCTTCAGTTCGTAGTAGGGCACGGACAAGCCTGCGTCAGTGAATGTTGAATTTCGACTGTACGCGATGAATCCGCCCCTGGGATCGTTTTCGGCTGAGGAGGCAAGGCTCGCGGCACTATTCGAACCTTATTTCGGCCACCGTCGGGGCATTCGGCTCCCTGGTATTTGCATTCGCGATGGCGCCGTCTTTTCTGAACCAGTAACGGCAGCCGGTTCTCAAGGCCATCGTCACGCACATCAAGCCATCGGCATCGAGGAACCATGTGCCGGACGCTCTGCCGGGGCCGCTTTGGTTGACAAAGTCCACGCGGCCGTCCGCATGGAATTGCCAGCGCGAAACCATTCCGGTCGCAAGATTGCTTGAAACGATGGCCCTGCCAATCAAGGTCTTCTCGATTTCAGCCTTGCCGAGAAATACCCGATCATCGGCTGACAGCCGCTCCTCGGAAACGGCGGGCATGGCCGCGGCGCACAACAACACGCAGATGATGTGACGGGTGGGCATGATGGGCCCCTTCATGACGTTGCCGGAACGCGCCGCCGTGCGGCCAGTGATCCATCGTTGTTACGAGAAAATAACAAAAAAGTATTACTTTCCCGTGTCCCGAATTTCTTTCCGGGCCCGCCTGCGGGGACCGGTTCTCCGATGCCAATTGCCCAGAAACACCAAACGACACGATCTGTGCTCCGATGGATCACTCGGCAAGTGCCGAGGAGTGGCATGGATCAGGAGTCGGAAGCGAGTTGACGAGACGCTAACGACGGTGCCGGATCACTATGCCCGCACGGTCGATGGCGCATGTACTGCACTTGTAAGTGGCTACCGTCTTTGGAAATCCGGAGCCCAAAACAAAATGCCTGCAACGACGTCAGTCATTGCAGGCATTCAATTTTCTTTGGTCGGGGCGAAAGGATTCGAACCTTCGACCCTCTGGTCCCAAACCAGATGCGCTACCAGGCTGCGCTACACCCCGACAAGCCTTCTATTCTAGCCCGAATAACTGGGTGCTCAGCGCTTCTCGTATTGGGTCTTGCCGAAAAGGATCTCGCGCTCCTTGTCGCCGGTGATCGGCTGGCGCAGGTCGGCCAGCACTTTCACGCCGCGCTGAACCGCGGGGCGTGCGGCGATGCCGTCGAACCAGGCTTTCAGGTGCGGGTAGTCGGTGAGCGTGATGCCCTGGTTTTCCCAGCTGCGCAGCCACGGAAAGATCGCGATGTCGGCAATCGAATAGGTCTTGCCGGCAATGAATTTGTTTTTCGACAACTGCTTGTCGATCACGCCGTAGAGGCGCTTGGCTTCGTTGCTGTAGCGCTCGATGGCGTAGCTGATTTTTTCAGGGGCATAGATGCGGAAGTGATGGGCCTGGCCGAGCATGGGGCCGACACCGCCCATCTGGAACATGAGCCACTGCAGAACGTCGTAGCGTTCGCGGTCGGTCCCGGGCAGCAGCTTGCCGGTCTTGCCTGCCAGGTAGACGAGGATGGCGCCCGATTCGAAGAGCGAGATCGGCTTGCCGTCCGGACCGTCCGGGTCGGTGATGGCGGGAATCTTGTTGTTGGAGCTGATCTGCAGGAACTCGGGCGCGAACTGGTCGCCCTTGCCGATGTTGATCGGACGGGCGTTGTACGGCAGGCCGCACTCCTCCAGCATGATGTGAATCTTGTGGCCGTTGGGCGTGGGCCAGGAATAGACCTCGATGGGCGATGCAGGCATGTCGCGGGCTCCGATGTTGGGGGTTGTGATGCGAGGGAGGCAGCATATACGCGGCCATCCGGACGCGTGCAGCGCCGGGAATTACGCACGCTCGCTGCCTTGCGGCAGCACGCTCACGCAACGGCCGAGGTGGACGACAGGTGCTGGTGGATCAGCGCGACCACGGCAGCGCCTTCGCCGATGGCACCGCCCACGCGCTTGACCGAACCCGAGCGCACGTCGCCCACGGCAAAGACGCCCTGCACGCTGGATTCCAGCGCAGTGGCTGGCCGCGCCGGAAAGCCGCTGCTGGCCGCATCGCCCGTCCGCACGAAACCATGCTTGTCGACCGAGACGCCGCAGCCCTCGAGCCAGCTGGTCTCGGGCTCGGCGCCAACGAAGAGGAAGATGTTGCGTGCGGCGCAGTCGTGTTCGTTGCCCGTGGTCTGGCAGCGCCACCTTGCACCCGTCAGTCCTTCGCCGGAATCGCCGTTGAGCTTCACCAACTGCGTATGGGGGTGCAGTTCGATGTTGGGCGTGGCCTCGATGCGGTCGATCAGGTAGCGCGACATGCTGGCTGCCAGCGACGGGCCGCGCACCAGCACGTTGACCTTGGCCGCATGGCGCGACAGGAACACCGCGGCTTGGCCTGCCGAGTTGCCGCCGCCGACGAGCGCAACCTCCTGCTGCGCGCAGAGCTTGGCCTCGATGGCCGATGCCCAGTACCAGATGCCGCGGCCCTCGAACTCGGACAGCCTCGGCACGTCGGGCCGCCGGTAGCGTGCGCCGCTTGCAATCACCACCGTGCGTGCATTGATGGCGCGGCCGTCGGCAAGGGCGATGCGCAGGCTGCCCATGGGGTTGTCGCGCGTGCAGTCCAGCGACGTGACCTTGGCCGGAATCAGCATTTCCACGCCGAACTTCTGGGCCTGCACGAAGGCCCGGCCCGCAAGCGCCTGCCCCGAGATGCCGGTGGGAAAACCGAGGTAGTTCTCGATGCGCGCACTCGCGCCGGCCTGCCCGCCAAACGCGCGGCAGTCGAGCACGATCACGCGCAGGCCCTCGGAGGCCGCATACACCGCGGTCGCGAGGCCGGCAGGGCCGGCGCCGACCACCGCCACGTCGAACAGTTCGTTGTGCTCCGCGGTGTCGACCATGCCCAGGCAGCGGGCCAGCGCATCTTCGGCGGGGTTGACCAGCACCGAGCCGTCGGGGCACACGGCAAGCAGCTTGCAGGTGCCGTACTGCTCGAGCAGCGCGGCGGCGCCGGGATCTTCGGCCGCATCGACCAGGTGGTAGGGATGCCCGTTGCGGCGCAGGAAGTTCTCCAGCCGCGCCATGTCCGGCGCCTCTGGCCGGCCGATCAGCACCGGCCCGCTGGCCCCGGATTCGATCAGCGCCACGCGCCGCAGGATCAATGCGCGGGTGATGCGCTCGCCAAGGTCGGCTTCCGCCACCAGAAGCGCGCGCAATTGCGCGGGCGGCACGATCAGCGCTTCCACTTCTTCCTCGGCATGGCCGTCGACGAGGGCAGGGCGGCCGCTCAACTGGCCCACTTCGGCAAGGAACTCGCCCGGGCCCTGGCGCACGATGGGCACCACGTGCCCGAGGCCGTCGCGCTGCGTGACCGCCACCACGCCCTTGAGCAGAACGAACATGCCGGGGCTTGTTTCGCCTGCGGTGAACAGCCTCTCCCCGCGTTCGAAGCGCTGTACCGTTCCGAAATGCGCGATGCGCGCGATTTCCGTATCGCTCAGGACGGGAAAGGTCTGGTGAAGGCGGTTGTCGAAATTGCTGCTTGCGGCTGTGGCCATTTGAGAAAGCTCCATGTCGCGGACCCATCGCATTAGACATCCAGGCGGGCCCAAAACAAGCGGTAACACCGTCATGCAAATGCAATGCCGCTGACATACCGGTTTCACCGCGGGTGCAGAGACTCCCTCAGCAGAAAGGGTCTCCATGAAAGAACTGCCCAACCCGACGTTTCCGCTGTCGCAGATCGGACTGCGCGCCGCCCTGTGGCCCACCCCTGCAACCGCGCCCGCGTCGGTGCCAGAGGCACCCGCTGCCGTGCTGGTGCCGCCGGTCGTCGATGCCAGGCAAGGCATCACCGTGAGCTGGGCGCGCCACCTGGACGACGTGCGCGCCGCGCAGCGCTTGCGCCACGAGGTGTTCGTCGGCGAAATGGGCGCCCGCGTGAGCACGCCGCTGGCAGGCCACGACATCGACCTGTTCGACGACTTCTGCGAGCACCTGCTGGTGCGCGAGGAACTGACCCAGCAGGTGATCGGTACGTACCGCGTGCTCACGCCGGCCCAGGCCCGGCGTGTGGGCAGCACCTACAGCGACACCGAGTTCGACCTGACCCGGCTGCGCGACCTGCGCGAGCGCATGGTCGAGCTGGGCCGCAGTTGCGTGCATCCCGACCATCGACAGGGCGGCGTGATCCTCGCGCTGTGGGGCGCGCTGGCGGGCTTCATGCATCGCAACAAGCTCGACACCATGATCGGCTGCGCGAGCATTCCCATGTCGCACAACGGCGTGACCAGCGGCGATGCGGCGGCCAGCATCTGGCGTCAGCTGTCGGCCAGTCACATGGCGCCGATCCAATACCAGGTGCAGCCGCGCCTGCCGCTGCCGGTCGAACGGCTCGACGGCGGACTCGACGTGGAGCCGCCCGCGCTCATCAAGGGCTACCTGCGCCTGGGTGCCAAGGTGCTGGGCGCTCCGGCCTGGGACCCGGACTTCAACACGGCGGACCTGCCGATGCTGATGCGCATCGACGACCTGCCGGCGCGCTACCGCAAGCACTTCCTCGGCGCATGAAGCCGGCGGCCGCCCGGCCCGGTGCCGGGCCATTCGCCTCATTGCCCGAGGCGGGGCCGACAAAAGGCGGCCCTCGGGCGTCACAGAGTCGTCATGAAAGCGTCACAAATGAGGGTGACACTGTCATATTTCAGCCTTCATGTGCTCCCGTGCCGCTTGCTCCAGAATCAGTGCCCATGCAACCTGCCCCCGCTGACCGGGCGCTTGCGGCCGCGGCACCCGCGCTGCTCGACCGCGATCACAGCATCCTGTCTTTCAATGAGCGCGTGCTCGACTGGGCCCGCAGGCCCGAAGTGCCGCTGATCGAGCGCCTGCGGTATCTTTGCATCGTTTCGTCGAACCTCGACGAGTTCTTCGAAGTCCGTGCCGCGCCACACCTGATTGCCAGCAGCGCCGGCGAGCAGAAGGGCAGCTACACGATCGAATCGTTCGAGCGGCTGGCCGAGGCCGCCCATACGTTGGTGGCGCGCCAGTACGCGCTGTACAACGACGAGCTGATGCCGACCTTTGCAAAGCACGGCATCCACATCATTTCGCACGGCGAACGCAATCCGGCGCAGCGCAAGTGGGTCAGCGAATATTTCGAGCGCGAAGTGCGCCCGCTGCTGATTCCGGTCGGGCTGGACCCGGCGCACCCGTTTCCGCAGGTGGCCAACAAGTCGCTCAACTTCATCGTGCGGCTCGGTGGCAAGGATGCCTTCGGGCGCGAGAACCCGATCCAGATCGTGAAGGTGCCGCGCGTGCTGCCGCGCGTGATCCGCATGCCGGCCAAGGTGTCCGACGGCAAGACGCTGTTCGTTGCGCTTTCGAGCGTGGTGCGGGCGCATCTGCCCGGCATGTTCCCCGGGCGGGAGGTGGGCGATTTCTCGCAGTTCCGCGTCACGCGACATTCCGATCTGGCGGTCGACGAGGAAGACGTCAAGAACTTGCGCACCGCATTGCGCCAGGGGCTGCAGCACCGGCACTACGGACAGGCCGTGCGGCTCGAGGTTTCGGCCAGCTGCGCCGAGTCGCTCGCAAGCTTCCTGCTGGCGCAATTCAATCTGCCCGCGCAGGCGCTCTACCGCGTGCACGGCCCCGTCAACCTGGCCCGCCTGACCCAGCTGATCGATCTGCTGGAGGAGCCGCAGCTGCTTTTTCCGCCGTACGCTGCCTCTTATCCCGTCACGCTGTCGCCGGCGCAGTCGTTTTTCGAGCGGCTGCAGTTCGGCGACGTGCTGATCCACCAGCCCTTCGAGAGCTTCGACGGCGTGCTCGCGTTCCTGCGCGAGGCCGTGCTGGACCCGCAGGTGCTGGCCATCAAGCAGACCATCTACCGCACCGGCACCGATTCGGAGTTGATGGACCTGCTGCGCGAAGCGGTGCGCCGCGGCAAGGAAGTGACGGTGGTTGTGGAGCTCAAGGCCCGCTTCGACGAAGAGGCCAACATCAACTGGGCCGAAATGCTCGAGTCGATCGGCGCGCAGGTGGTGTATGGCGTGGTGGGCCTGAAGACGCACGCCAAGATGCTGCTGGTGACACGCCGCGAGGGCAAGCAGATGCGCCGCTACGGCCATCTCTCCACCGGCAACTACAACCCGCGTACCGCCAGGCTCTACACGGACATCAGCCACCTGACGGCCGACCCGCTGCTGACGGCCGACATGGAGGCGGTGTTCGTGCATCTGGCAAGCCAGAGCCGGCTGCCCAAGCTCAATCGCATGTGGCTGGCGCCGTTCGACCTGCACAAGAACCTCATCGCGCAGATCGACGCGCTGAGCCTGGCCGCTGCCACCGGCGTGCCCGCGCGCATCGTTGCCAAGATGAATGCGCTGACCGACGAACAGCTGGTCGCCGCGCTCATGCGCGCGGGCCAGAACGGCGTGAAGATCGACCTCATCGTGCGCGGCGCATGCACGCTGCCCGCGCAGGTGCCGGGCCTGACGGACCACATCCGCGTGCGGTCGGTGATCGGGCGCTTTCTCGAACACTCGCGTGTCTTCTACTTTCGCAATGGCGAGGAAGAGTCGCTCTACCTGTCGAGCGCCGACTGGATGAACCGCAACATGATGCGGCGCATCGAGCTGGCCTGGCCGGTGACTGACCCCAGCCTTCGCCAGCGCCTGATCGACGAATGCCTGGTCGCCTACCTGCACGACGGCCGCGACGCCTGGGACCTGGGCGGCGACGGCATCTACACGCGCGTCGACCATGACACCCACTCCGGCGACGCGGGCGCGTCACCCGTCGTCGAGTCGCACGGCGCGCAGGCCGCACTCATGAACCGATATGCATCGCGAGGCCATCACCCCGATGCATCCAGCAACTGACGATCGAAAGACGATAACCATGGACTTGATCTTCTGGCGCCATGCCGAAGCCGAGGACTGGACCGAAGGCTGCGACGACCTGCAGCGTTCTCTCACTGCGCGCGGCGAGAAGCAGGCCAAGCGCATGGCAAGCTGGCTCGACCGGCAACTGCCGGACGGCACGCGCATCATCTGCAGCCCCGCGCGGCGCTGCGAGCAGACCGCGCTCGCGCTCGGCCGCAAATACAAGCTGCGCGCCGAACTCGCACCCGACACCACGGCCGAAGCGATGCTGGCCGCGGCCGGCTGGCCGAATGGCAAGTCGGTGGTGCTGATGGTCGGGCACCAGCCTTCGGTAGGGCAGGCGATTTCGCTCCTTCTTGGCCTGAAGCAGGACAGCTGTCCGGTGCGCAAGGGTTCGCTCTGGTGGATCCGCACGCGCGAACGCGATGGCGACGTGCAGACCGTGGTGGTCACGGTGCAGTCGCCCGAGCTTCTTTGAAGCGCGATCCGGGTTGAAAATTTGCCCGGATTTGTAAACTAATTGACGTAAACCGAGGGGCGCGGCTGCGATATGTAGGCACAATGGCTGCGCCAGATGCATTTGGTCACAAATGCATTGATAACTTACAACCACAAGGCGATTGCACAGCAAGTTGCCTTGTGTGCCGCGGAATTCCGGGCGACGGGTGTCGGGTGCTGTTGCCGCCGTCTTCACCGCGGATGCCCCATGAAAACGCTTGTTTCCCTGCTGGCTGCTGCAGCCCTTCTGGCTGGATGCGCCACGAACACGCCCGAGCCTGCGCCGCAGGTTCGCCACGACGCCACCCGGTCGATCACGAAGATCGAACTCGTCTACAACGCGCAGGACCAGCTGTCCGTGATGGATGGCGGCGGCTCCGCCATCGTGGGCTGGGCCGGGGTTTTCGGACCTGTAGGCACGCTGGTGGCCCTTGGCGTCGAGGTCGGCACCCGGGTGACGATGGCCAGCCGCATCGAGCGGCGCAGCAAGGAGTTCACGGCCGCCGTGAAAAACAGCGGGGCGATGCCGCTCAACAGGCAATTCGCGGAGCAACTGGCGGCGCGCCTGCGGACCAGCGGCCGCGAAGTGAAGCTGACACCCGCTGCGCGCGTTGACGGCGAGCTCGCCCGGATGCAGGTACCTGGATTTCAGTCCACCCCCGGCTACAGCACATTGATCGTGCGGGTCACCACGACCTACGGAGCGCCCGACATGACATCGAGCTTCAGGCCCTTCGTGGCGATCGAGCAGTCGCTCCGGGACGAGCAGCAGGCCGTTCTCCACCAGACCACCCATACCTCCGACCTGGAGGAGCCGGCCTACCTGGCATACGACGGCCTGCTGCAGGACACGGCGAAGGCCCAGGACGGCCTGCGGCAAGGGCTTTTCCGGATCGTCCAGCCGGCCTATGCCGGCATGTTCGGTGAAGACGCGCCGTCCCGCCTGGCCGGTGCGGAAACCACCCGGACCGCCGGCCTCGACGCGAAGTGAAGCGGCTCGGATAGCCGCACCCGACACTTTCGGGCAGGCGCTTTGTCATGGCCGCGGGCAGAGGCGGCGGGGCGCTTGTCTCCCTGGAGAAAGTGCGCACCGCTCATGTGCGCTGGCGGCTCGATTCCTACAGTGACTCCACGGCAAGACGCCTTGGCCCGATGAGGGAAAAGAAGCGGTGCCGATCGGCCACATCACTGGGGAACACGCATGAAACTTCTCAACCCGCTGCCAAGAAGCGTCGTGAACCTGCTGCGCGAAGACGCGCGCACGTCGTTGACAAAGCTGACTCCCCTGTTTGTCGCTGCAGCCTTTCTGGCAGGGTGCGCGGCAAACACGTCCCAGCCCACGCTGCAGGCCCGCCAGGACGCCACCCGGTCGGCTGCGAAGGTCGAACTCATCTACAACGAGGACGACCAGCTGATCGTCACGGATGGCGGCGGTTCGGGGCTGACAGGCTTCGCCGGGCTGCTTCTGGGGCCCATTGGCGCACTGTTGGCTCTCACCATCGACACCAACAGCCGGATGACGATGGCCGCCCGGACCGACCAGCGCAGCAAGGAGTTCACGGCCGCAGTGAGAAACAGCGGCGCGACCATGGCACTCAACAGGCAGTTCGCGGAGCAGCTGGCGGCGCGCCTGCGGGAGAGCGGCCGCGAAGTGAAGCTGACGCCTTTCATGCGCGCCACCGGAGCGGCTAGCGAGATGAAGGTGCCGGAACTCCAGCCCACGCCCGGCTACAGCACCTTGATCCTGCGGATCACCACGGCGTACGGCGCAGCCGATGCGACCTCGAGCTTCAAGCCCTTCATCTCGGTGGAGCAGCTGCTCAGGGACGAGCGGCAGTCCGTCGTGCACCAGACGGCCCATACCGCCGACGTGAGCGAGCCCACCTATTTCAGCTACGAGGGCCTGCTCAAGGACACCGCGGTGGCTCACAAGGGGCTGAAGCAGGGGCTGGACCGGGTCGTGCAGCCTGCCTACGCCGGCATGTTCGGGGGCGACCAGCCACGCACGGTCTCTGCGGAAACCACCCGGACCGCCGGCCTCGACGCGAAGTGACGCGGCTCAGGCCCCGCTGAGCTCCACGCGCCAGCTGCTGGTCTTCTGCCAGGCCAGCACTTCCTCGCGCAGCAGGTGCGCGGACTGCGGATAGGCCTCGGCCCAGTCGGGCGCGCAGGCGATCGTGAAGGCCCTGGCGCCCAGCGCCGCAAGATGCAGCGCCCGCGGATCGGGATCGCGGCGCGCATGGCACAGGATCACCGCCAGGCGCAGCGACAGCAGCTGCATCACGAAGGTCTCGTCCTCGAGCGCGGCGTCGAGCTTGCGCAGCTTTCCGCGCTGGCCCAGCACCAGCTGGCCGAGCGCGTGCAGTTCGTTGACGGCAAAGCCGGGGGCGTCGGTGTTGTCGAGGATGTAGGCGCCGTGCTTGTGATAGTCGCTGTGCGAGACCAGCGTGCCGATCTCGTGCAGCTGGGCCGCCCAGCCGAGCTTGCGCAGCGCCCGCCCGGCGCGGCTGCCGGGGCTGCCGCCGCGCGCTGCGGGAGTGAGCTGCACGAACAGGGCCGCCGCGGTTTCGCCCACCCGCCTGGCCTGCGTCGCATCAACCGCGAACCGGCTCGCCAGCCGCGCCACGGTGGCCGTGCGCATGTCGGCCACGCTCTCGTCGCGCTCCAGCAGTTCATAGAGCACGCCGTGGCGAAGCGCGCCCTGGGCGACTCTCATTTCCTCGATGTCGAGCAGGTCGAACACCGCGCGCAGCACGCTCACGCCGCCGCCGATGACGGGCTTGCGATCTTCGCGCATGCCGTCGATGCGCAGCTTGTCGGTGCTGCCGGCCTTCAGGAGGCGGTCGACCAGCCAGTCGAGGCCGTCGCGGGTGATGAGCCCCGGCTCGCCGCCCGCCGCGGCCAGCACGTCGCCCACGGCGCCGATGGTGCCGGAGGCGCCGTAGGCCACGTCCCACTGGTCGCGGGTGTAGCTGGACAGCGCGTCGTCGAGCACCGCCTTGGCGGCCACCTCGGCGGCGCGGAACGCGCTCTGGGTAAAGAGGCCTTCCGCAAAATGTTTCATCGACCAAGCGACGCTGCCGACGCGGTACGACTCCATCAGCTCGGCGTCCAGTGCGCGGCCGATGATCATTTCGGTGGAGCGCCCGCCGATGTCGACCACCAGCCGGCGTTCGCGGTCGGAGGCGTCGGTGTGCGGCAGCATGTGCGACACGCCCTGGTAGATGAGGCGGGCTTCTTCCCGGCCCGGGATCACGTCGATGCCAAACCCCAGGATGGTGCGCGCGCGCAGCAGGAACTCTTCGCGGTTGCGTGCCTCGCGCAGTGTCTGGGTGGCGACGGCGCGCACCTGTGAGCGCTTGAAACCGGCCAGCCGTTCGCCGAAACGCGCGAGCGCGTCCCAACCCCGCTGCATGGCCTCGGCCGTGAGGTTGCGGGCGCTGTCGAGGCCGTTGCCCTGGCGCACCGTTTCCTTCAGATACTCGGTGCGGTGGATCTGGCCGTGGTCGACCTGTCCGATTTCCAGCCTGAAGCTGTTCGAGCCGAGATCGACTGCGGCGAGGCGGGTGCCGTTTTGCATGTAGTTGTCGTGAAGAAGGCGGTGTCTTTGATCGTAGCGCCGTGGCGGGCGCGCGGCCTCCCGAATCGCCGGTGGCGAGGCTCGGAAGGCTAGGCGCGGCGAATGACGGTTGTGTGACAACGTCACACAAGCCATGGGGGAAACAGCGCCATTTTCCCTCGACAGCGGAGTGTCACACCGATGTCACACAAGCTTTCTAGAGTCCGTTCCAAGCCCGAAAGGGACTACTTCTTACTTCTAAAGGAAGCTTTCATGAAAACGACGTTCAAATTTGCAGCCGCCGGCCTCGTGGCCGCAGCCTTCGCCCATGTTCCCGCCTTCGCACAAGACGTGACCGGCGCTGGCGCGACCTTCCCGGCGCCGCTCTACGCCAAGTGGGCGGGTGACTACAACAAGGCCACAGGCGTCAAGATCAACTACCAGTCGGTCGGCTCGGGTGCCGGCCTCAAGCAGATCGACTCCAAGACGGTCGATTTCGGTGCTTCCGACATGCCGCTGAAGGACGAGGAACTCCAGACCAAGGGCCTGATGCAATTTCCGACCGTGATCGGCGGCGTGGTGCCGGTGATCAACGTCCCCGGCATCAAGCCCGGCGAACTCAAGCTCAATGGCACCGTGCTGGCCGACATCTACCTTGGCAAGATCACGAAATGGAACGATCCGGCGATCAAGGCGCTGAACGGTTCGCTGAGCCTGCCCGATGCCGCGATTTCTCCGGTGCGCCGCGCCGACGGCTCCGGCACCACCTTCATCTTCACGAACTACCTGAGCAAGGTCAGCCCCGAATGGAAAGCCAAGGCGGGTGAGGGCACTGCAGTCAACTGGCCCACGGGTGCCGGCGGCAAGGGCAACGAAGGCGTTGCAGCTTTCGTGAACCGCCTGCCCAATTCGATCGGCTACGTCGAGTACGCCTACGTGAAGCAGAACAAGATGGTGTACGCCCAGATGCAGAACGTCGCGGGCAACTTCGTTGCGCCCGAGGATGTCGCGTTCAAGGCCGCCGCCGCAGGTGCCGATTGGAGCAAGAGCTTCTATCAGATTCTCACGAACCAGGCCGGCAAGGACGCATGGCCGATTTCGGGTGCAACGTTCATCATGATGCACAAGTCGCAAGACAAGCCGGCCCAGGCAACCGCCGCGCTCAAGTTCTTCGACTGGGCCTACAAGAACGGCGACAAGACCGCCGACGACCTCGACTACGTGCCGATGCCCGACACCGTCAAGGGCACCATCGCCAAGGCGTGGGGCGAGATCAAGGACGCTTCGGGCAAGCCCGTCGCATTCAAGTAAAGCGGCAGGGCGCGCATGAGCAGCACACCACTGGGCAGCGCGCCCGCTGAAACGGCTACGGAGCGACCTGTGTCATCCACCTTTCCCGCCAACAATTCCGCGCTCGATCTCTCGGTCGAGCGCGCTCGCGCGTCCATCAATCCGCCGCCGGCGAAGCGTCCTCGCACCGGCGCGGGCACCGATCGCCTCTTTGGCTGGGCTGCCATGGGGGCAGCGTTGTTGACCCTGGGCCTTCTGGTCGGCATCCTGCTGTCGCTGCTGGCCGGCGCCTGGCCTGCCATCTCGAAGTTCGGCCTCGGTTTTCTCACCAGCAGCGTCTGGGACCCGGTGCAGAACGAGTACGGCGGCCTTGTCATGATCTACGGCACGATCGCCACGTCGATCATCGCGCTGGTGATTGCGGTGCCCGTGAGTTTCGGGATCGCGCTGTTCCTGACCGAAATGTCGCCTGCGTGGCTGAAGCGCCCGCTCGGCACCGCCATCGAATTGCTCGCGGCGGTGCCGTCCATCGTCTACGGCATGTGGGGCTTGCTCGTTTTCGGCCCGATCCTGTCGACCTATGTGCAGCAGCCGCTGCAAAAACTGTTTGAAGGCGTGCCCTATCTGGGCGCGCTGGTGTCTGGCCCACCGGTGGGCATCGGCATCCTGTCGGCCGGCATCATCCTCGCGATCATGATCATTCCGTTCATCGCATCGGTGATGCGCGACGTGTTCGAGGTCACGCCGCCACTGCTGAAGGAGTCGGCCTACGGCCTGGGCTCGACCACCTGGGAGGTCGTCTCCAAGGTGGTATTGCCGTACACCAAGGCCGGCGTGATCGGCGGAATCATGCTCGGCCTCGGCCGCGCGCTCGGCGAGACGATGGCCGTGACCTTCGTGATCGGCAACACCAACCAGCTCAACTCGCTCTCCATGTTCGAGGCGGCCAACAGCATTACCTCGGTTCTCGCCAACGAGTTCGCAGAAGCGGCCGAGGGCTTGCACCAGGCGTCGCTGATGTATCTCGGCCTGGTGCTGTTCTTCATCACCTTCGTGGTGCTGTCGCTGTCGAAGGTCCTGCTGGCGAAGATGAAGAAGAGCGAGGGCACGAAATCATGACCACTGCCGAACGTTTGCTGAGCGCCCAGGCGCTCGATGAAACCCGGGCGGCCAAGTTTGCGAGCCGCAAGCGCGTGAACATCATCGCGCTGACTCTGTCGCTCGCCGCCATGGCGTTCGGCGTGTTCTGGCTTGTCTGGATTCTGTGGGAAACCCTGCGCCTGGGCGTTGGCGGATTGGCGATTGCCACGTTCACCGAAATGACACCGCCGCCGAACGAATCGGGCGGCATCGCCAACGCGATCTTCGGTTCGCTGGTGATGGTGGCCATGGCCACCTTCGTGGGCACGCCCATCGGCATCATGGCCGGCATCTATCTGGCCGAGTACAACCCGAAGGGAATGCTCTCGAGCATCACGCGTTTCGTGAACGACATTCTGCTGTCGGCACCATCGATCGTGATCGGGTTGTTCGTCTACGCGGTGGTGGTCTCACAGTTCAAGAGCTTCTCGGGCCTGGCCGGCGCGCTGTCGCTCGCGCTGATCGTGATTCCGGTGGTGATCCGCACGACCGAGAACATGCTGCAACTGGTGCCGCCGGGGCTGCGTGAGGCGGCCTATGCGCTCGGCACGCCGAAGTGGAAAGTCATCATCAGCATCACGCTGAAGGCTGCACGCGCGGGTGTGGTGACCGGCATCCTGCTGGCGGTGGCACGCATCGCGGGCGAAACCGCGCCGCTGCTGTTCACGGCGCTGAGCAACCAGTTCTGGACCTCCGATGTCACGCAACCGATGGCCAGCCTGCCGGTGACGATCTTCAAGTTCGCGATGAGCCCGTACGAAAACTGGCAACAGCTGGCCTGGGCCGGCGTGTTCCTGATCACCGTGGCCGTGCTTGCCCTCAACATCCTGGCGCGGGTCCTCACGCGCAACAAACTCTGATTCAAGAAGAAGTAGCAACCATGCCAAACACCGTCGCACAACCGTCGCGCTCGAAGATCTCGGTCAAGGACCTGAACTTCTACTATGGCAAGTTCCATGCGCTCAAGGGCATCAACCTCGAGATCCCCGAGAACAAGGTGACGGCCTTCATCGGCCCGTCGGGCTGCGGCAAGTCGACCCTGCTGCGCACCTTCAACCGCATGTTCGAGCTCTACCCCGAGCAGCGCGCCGAGGGCACCATCGCGCTGGACGGCGAGAACCTGCTCACGTCCAAGCAGGACGTGGCGCTGATCCGCGCCAAGGTCGGCATGGTGTTCCAGAAGCCCACGCCGTTCCCGATGTCGATCTACGACAACATTGCCTTCGGCGTGAAGCTGTTCGAGAATCTGAGCGCGAGCGAAATGGACGACCGCGTGGAGTGGGCGCTCAAGAAGGCGGCGCTGTGGACCGAAGTGCGCGACAAGCTGCAGCAAAGCGGCTCGGGCCTCTCGGGCGGCCAGCAGCAGCGCCTGTGCATCGCACGCGGCATTGCCATCAAGCCCGAAGTGCTGCTGCTCGACGAACCCTGCTCCGCACTCGACCCGATCTCGACCGCAAAGATCGAAGAGTTGATTGCCGAGCTGAAAAACGAGTACACCGTGGTCATCGTGACGCACAACATGCAGCAGGCTGCACGGTGCAGCGACTACACCGCGTACATGTACCTGGGCGACCTGATCGAATTCGGCGCGACGGAGCAGATGTTCTTCAAGCCGCAGCGCAAGGAAACCGAGGACTACATCACCGGCCGTTTCGGCTGATGCCAAGGAGCTCACATGACTGAAAAACATCTCTCCACCCAGTTCGACAGCGAACTCAACGGCGTTTCGTCGCGCGTGATGGAGCTCGGCGGCATGGTCGAGGCGCAGATCCACCAGGCGGTCTACGCGCTGCTGCAGTTCGACCCCGAGGCTGCCGACCGCGTGATGGAAACAGAGACGCGCGTCAATGCCATGGAGATCGAGATCGACCGCGAGCTGTCGTCGATCATCGCGCGACGCCAGCCGACGGCGCGCGACCTGCGCCTCCTGATCGCCATCTCCAAGACCACGGCCAACCTCGAGCGCGTGGGCGACGAGGCCAACAAGATCGCGCGCATGGTCAAGTCGATCATCGAGAGCGGTTCGGCCCGCGCGCTGCCCTCGAACGAGCTGCGCATCGCGGCCGACCTGGCCTCGGGCCTGCTGCGCACCGCGCTCGACGCCTTCGCGCGGCTGGACACGGCCGCGGCGCTGTCGATCCTGAAGGACGACGACCTGATCGACAAGGAGTTCGACGGCTTCGTACGCAAGCTGGTCACCTACATGATGGAAGACCCGCGCACGATCTCGGCCAGCCTCGACCTGCTGTTCCTGGCCAAGGCCATCGAACGCATCGGCGACCACGCCAAGAACATCGCCGAGTTCATCATCTACATCGTCAAGGGCGCCGATGTGCGGCACACTTCGATGCAAGAGATCGAATCGGCGCTGCAGTAACAGAGCGAGCGCAAGTCTCTCAAGAAAGCATGAAGAAACCCCGAGTCCTGATCGTCGAAGACGAGTCCTCGATCGCCGAGCTGATCGCCGTCAACCTGCGCCACAACGGCTTCGAGCCGATCTGGTCGGAAGACGGCGCGGCAGCGCAACGCGAGATCGACGCCTTCCTGCCGGACCTGATCCTGCTCGACTGGATGCTGCCGGGCCAGAGCGGCCTGCAGCTCGCGCGCCAGTGGCGCAAGGATCCGCGTACCAAGGCTGTTCCGATCCTGATGCTCACCGCGCGCGGCGACGAGCCCGACAAGGTGGCCGGCCTCGACGCGGGCGCCGACGACTACATCACCAAGCCGTTCTCGACCCAGGAAATGCTCGCGCGCATCCGCGCCGTGCTGCGCCGCCGCGCGCCCGAGGTGGTCACAGAACGGGTCGAAATCGGCGAGCTCGCGCTCGACACCGCCACGCACCGCGTCACCTGGCAGGGCAACGCGCTCAAGGTGGGGCCGACCGAGTTCAAGCTGCTGGCCTACCTGATGCAGCACGCGGAGCGCGTGCACAGCCGGGCGCAACTGCTCGACAAGGTCTGGGGCGACCACGTCTACATCGAGGAACGCACGGTCGACGTGCACGTCAAGCGCCTGCGCGAATCGCTGGGTGCCGCCTCGCCGATGGTCGAGACGGTGCGCGGCGCGGGTTATCGCCTGACGGCCCAAGTCACGGTTTGAGTCCCGCTGCTTTCACGGGCCGCGGGCGCGGATAATCGCCCGCCATGCCTTTCCGTATTGCTACATTTCTAATAGCGTCCCTTGCGATAGGAGCGGGCGCTGCAGCCATTTTCGGCTGGAAATTCGGATGGCTGGGCGCCTGGCTGGGCGCCGTGCTGTGGCTCGCGCTCGATGCGTGGCGGGCCGAGCGCCTGCTCAAGGTGCTGCGCAACAATGCGGCGGGCCTGCCGACACGCGGCGCCGGCGTGTGGGGCGAGCTCTCGGAGCGCATTCGCAAGCTGCTGCGCGACCGCGAACAGCAGACCCGGCAAGCCGAAGACCGCCTGCAGGAATTCCTGGCCGCCATCCAGGCGTCTCCCAACGGCGTGATCCTGCTCGACGAGCAGGGCCGCATCGAGTGGTGCAACCAGACGGCGGCCAGCCAGTTCGGCATCGACGCCGAGCGGGATCTGCTGCAGCATCTTGCGAACCTGGTCCGCGACCCCGCCTTCGTGGCCTACCTGGCGTCGTGGAACTACAGCCGCGACGTGGTCATCGATGCCTCCGGCCCGGGGCAGGGACACCAGCGCAGCCATCCGGTGCGCCTGTCGGTGCAGGTGCATCCTTATGCGGGCAATCGCCGCATGCTGCTGACGCGCGACATCACGGCGGTCGAGCAGGCGGAAGCCATGCGGCGCGACTTCGTCGCCAACGTGTCGCATGAGATCCGGACGCCGCTCACCGTGCTGGCGGGTTTTGTCGAAACCCTGCAAAACCTGCCGCTCGATGCGGACGAGCGTGCGCGCTATCTCTCGCTCATGAGCCAGCAGTCGCATCGCATGGAAACCCTGGTCAACGACCTGCTGACGCTCTCGCGGCTCGAGGGCAGCGCGGCGCCATCGGGCAACCAGTGGATCCGCATCCGTGCGCTGCTCGCGCAGTGTGAAGACGAGGGACGGGGGCTGTCGGGCCGGCTCGCGCCGCAGGGCCACCGCCTTTCCTTCAGCATCGACGCCGAATCCGAGATTTCGGGCGCGCCGACCGAGTTGCAAAGCGCGATGTCGAACCTGCTGAGCAACGCCATCCGCTACACGCCCGGCGGCGGCGAGGTCGCGGTGAGCTGGCGTCTGCTGCCCGACGGGCGTGGCGAATACGCGGTGCGCGATACCGGCCCCGGCATTGCCGCCGAGCACATTCCGCGATTGACCGAGCGCTTCTATCGCATCGATCGCAGCCGCTCCAGGGAAACGGGCGGCACCGGCCTGGGCCTGGCCATTGTGAAGCACATTGCGCAGCGGCATGGGACCGAGCTGCGGATCGAGAGCACGGTGGGCAAGGGCTCGCGTTTCGCACTGGTGTTCCCGGCGACCCGCGTGCGGGAAGCGCGGCTGAGCGCGGCTGCTAGCGAAGCGAGCGGCGCATCGTCCAGCGCAGCAGCGCGCCGAACAGCAAGGCCGTGACCGCGAGCGCGCCCGCGCTCATGAGCCAGAACGCCAGCGGCGACTGCATTGCGGGCCACGGCCCCAGGCCGCGGTAGGCCAGCAGGTAGCTGCCGCCAAGGCCAAAGCCCCAGAGCAGCGTGCAATAGACGACCAGCGGCACCAGCGTGACGCGGTAGCTGCGCAGCACGAACACGCACAGCGTCTGCAGCGCATCGGCAAAGTGATAGGTCGCCACCACCAGCAGCAGCGCCGCGGCGAGCGCTATCACTGCCGGGTTGTCGGAATACACGTGGGCCAGCCTGAAGCGCAGCGCCACCATGACACCTGCGAAGAACAATGCGCAAAGGGCGGTGAGTTCGAAGCCCATGCGGCAGGCGCGGCGGGCCTTGGCCGCATTCCCGGCGCCGAGCCAGAAGCTCACGCGCGCGCTGGTGGCAATGGCCAGCGAGAGCGGCACCATGTAGGCCACCGCCAGCAGGTTCGAGGCAATCTGGTGCGCGGCGGCCGCGGCCGTGCCGAGGCGCGCAATGAACAGTGCCATCAAGGTGAACGAGGTCACCTCGACCAGCACGGCCAGGCCGCCGGGTATGCCCAGGCTCGCGAACTGGCGGATCTGGCGCCAGTCGGGCGCCTCGATGCGTTCCCAGAGCCGGTAGTTGCGGTAGAAGGTGCTGCTGCGCAGCAGCCACACGGCGCAGGCCAGCATGGCCCAGTTCACGCACAGCGTGGCCCAGGCGCAACCCACCAGGCCCATGGCCGGCAAGCCGGCGCCGCCAAAGGCGAACCAGATCGACAACGGCAGCTTCACGCACAGCGAGCCCAGCTGGAGCCAGGTCACGACCTGCGGCTTGCCCAGGCTCTGGTTCAGGGTGCTGAACAGGCGAAACAGCAGGGCCGGCGGCAATGCGAAGGCGAGCACCGCCAGGTACGTTTCCACTTCGCCGCGCATGGCGGGCGGCACCTGGGTCCAGCGCAGCACCGCGCCCGGCAGCAGCAGCACGGCCATGCCGATCGCGATGGTGATGGCACTCAGGTAAAGCGACTGCCGCACGGAGCGGCCGACTTCGCTTCTTCGGTCCGCGCCGTGCAGCTCTGCCCAGACCGGCAGCAGCGCCTGCAGCACGCCCATGAGCGAGACGAACACGCTGATGAAGACGGCCGCGCCCACCGACAGCGCGGCGAGCGCGTTCTCGGAATAGCGGCCGGCCACGATGGTGTCCGTCACGCCGAATGCCATCACCGCCAGCTGGCCCACCAGCACCGTGCCGGCGTGCCGCGCAATCAGGCTTCGTTCGCCGATCACTTGCTACGGCGCAATCTTCTGGTAGAGCAACAGGTCGTCGGTCGCGCTGCTGGGCCGCCGCAGGGTGCCGCTGAAACGCCAGTGCTCCAGGCGAATGATGGTGTGCAGCCGCTCGATGGTTTCGGGGCTGACCAGCAGCCAGGGGCAATCGGTGCCGAGCAGCAGCGGCTGCAGGTTGAACTGGCCGTGATGCCGCAGTGCCGCGATGTGCGCCCGGCTCAACGCAAGCTCGGCAATGCAGCTCGGCTGCCCGACCCGCTCGGCCACCGCCCGCACCTGTGGTGCATAGCTGCGCGCGTAGTCGATGGAAGGCAGCCACAGCGTCATCAGCAGCATCCAGCACAGCGCGGTGCCGCCGGCCGGCAGCACCAGCGTTTTCCAGAGCGCCGCCCTATGGCGCCCGGTGCGCCAGCGCACCACCCAGCACCAGGTGATGGTTGCAGCCAGCGCCAGGACGAACGGGATGGCCGAGAACTCGGGCACGAACCCGGGTACCAGCCGCGCCACGCTGGCCGCCGGCTTGGGCGGCACGCCGGTCTGCATCGCGATCCAGTAGATCCATCCCAGCACGGCCAGCCCGCTGAAGAACAGCACGTTGAACCAGTCGATCAGCGCCGCCGCGCTACGCCGGAAAGTCGGCAGGGCAAAGGCGGCCAGCGTGGCGAGTGCGGGCAGTGCCAGCAGCAGCGAACGGTCTGAATAGTCGGTGGTCCAGGTCGCGGCCAGCGGCACCAGCGCGAACCAGAACGGCAGCGCCACATGGCGCGCGGTGAGCTGGCGGCGCCAGCGCCACAGCGTCCAGATCGCGAGCGGCCAGACCGGCCAGGTGAACCACACCAGCAGCTTGGCCTGGCTGCGTAGATCGCCCAGCACCGAGGTGCTGCTCGGATGATGGCCCGGCAACTGGATCTTCCACTGCAGCAAACCCAGCCCGATGGCCAGCGCGGCGGCCACCAGCGCGGCCGCGATCATCGTGGCGAGCGCACCCCGGGTATAGCCGGGGCTTTCGTCGGACGTGGCATCGGCGGTGCGCCGCTCGTAGGCGATGAAGAGCGCGCTGCCCACCGCCAGTGCCAGGCCGACCGTGGGACCGCCGCTCAAGGTCATGCCGATGGTCCCGACCAGCAATGCAATGACCGGACCGGCGCGGCGGTAGGGCAATGCCGCCACGCCATAGAAGAGATGCGATGCGAAATACAGCTGCGCCAGCGCCGGCGTGGTTTCGTGGCCCAGCTGGGCCAGGCCCAGGCAGGCGATCAGCGCCAGCAGTCCGCCGTCGGCGATGGCGCGGGCGTAGTCGGTGGGCCGTGCCTCGCCGCCGAAGGCGAAGGCCACCGGCTGGGCCCGCGAGGTGCGCGCGAGGTAGTAGACGGCGTACCACGTGGCGGTGAAAGTGCCCCAGAGCAGCAGCGCAAAGACAATGCGCACCGCCAGGTCGGGATGCACCCAGGACGGTGCGATCTTGATGGCCCAGGCGCCGATCCAGTAGGGAATGAGCGCCGGCGTTTCGGGCCGCAGGCCCAGCAGCATGGGATCGAACCAGCGAGCGATGCCTTCGGTGTTGCGTGCCAGTTCGGCCATGTAGCCGAAGGAGGTGATGTCGGCGCTCTTCCAGGGGCCGCGCCCCATCAGGCCCGGCAGGAGGTAGGCGGCGCACAGCAGCAGCAGTGCCAGGCGCGGCAATCGGCGCACGGCGCTCTGGGCAACGATCGCGGGAGTGGGCTGATTCACAGGGAGAGAAGGAGCGTCGGTCTTGGGAAAGAAAAAAAGGGCAGCGCGGTAAACCGGGCTGCCCTCGATGCGAAAGCGCGTGCTTTACTTGGAAGCAGCGCCGGTGGTCTTGCCGAAGCGGTTGCGGAACTTCTCGACGCGACCGCCCATGTTGTCGACCGACTTTTGCGTGCCCGTGTAGAACGGGTGCGATTCGCTCGTGGTGTCGAGCTTGAACAGCGGCAGTTCACGGCCGTCGTCGGTCTTGCCCATTTCCTTGGTGTTCGCGCACGAACGGGTCACGAACTTGAAGCCGTTCGACATGTCGACGAACAGAATTTCGCGGTAATTCGGGTGGATGCCTTCTTTTGCCATGGTCTTTCCTTTGGGGTCGATGCGAGAGCCACAAGCGTGCCCAACAGGGGCAAGCCGTTCCGGTGAGGAAATCGCTGGGCAAGACGCCCGGCTGCACTTTTCGCGGAGCCGTCGATTATCGCATACTGTCTCGTTTTGAGCGAAGGACGGCCCTCCAGATGACTTCGAGAACCTTGCGCGCCGGCCTCGTCGGCTATGGCTTTGCCGGCCAGACCTTCCATGCGCCGGTGCTTTCGGCCGTGCCGGGGCTCGAACTGGCGGCCGTGGCGAGTTCCCGTCCGCACAAGGTCCACGCCGACTGGCCCGGCGTGGCGGTGGTGCCCGACGCCGCCGCGCTCGTAGGCCGGTCGGACATCGACCTGGTGGTGGTGGCCACCCCCAACGCCCAGCACCATCCGGTCGCCAAGGCGGCCCTGGAGGCCGGCAAGCACGTGGTGGTGGACAAGCCGTTCACGCTCGACGTGGCCGAAGCCAGGGAACTCGAACTGTTGGCTCGGCGCAACAATCGCGTGCTGGCCGTCTATCAGAACCGGCGTTTCGACGCCGATTACCTCACGCTCAAGGACGTACTGGCCAGTGGAGAACTCGGCCGGCTGGTGTACCTGGAGTCGCATTTCGACCGTTTTCGCCCCGAGGTGCGCGACCGCTGGCGCGAACAGAAGGTCCCGGGCGCGGGCCTCTGGGTCGACCTGGGCTCCCATCTGGTCGACCAGGCGGTCCAGCTGTTCGGAATGCCCGACACGCTGCAGCTCGACACCGCGGCCTTGCGCGACGGGGCGCAGGTCGAAGACTATTTTCACGCCGTGCTGCGCTACGAAAGCGGCCCGCATGCGCCGCTGCGCGTGGTGCTGCACGCCACGACGCTCGCGGCCCATGCCGCGCCGCGCTACATCGTGCACGGCACGCGCGGCAGCTACATCAAGCACGGTGTCGATCCGCAGGAAGACGCGCTGCGCGCTGGCCAGCGGCCGCCGATTGCAGGGTGGGGCGCCGACCCGCAAGACGGCGAACTCGTGGTGCCCGGCAGCGACGGCGGCGAGCCGCAGCGCCGGATATGGCCCACGCGGGCCGGCAACTACCTCGAGTACTACGTCGCGGTGCGGGATGCGATCCTGGGCAACGGTCCGAACCCAGTGCCTCCCGAGCAGGCCGTCGCGCTGATGGAACTGCTCGACATCGGCCAGCAGAGCGCCGCCGAAGGCCGGGCGATCCGCATCGTCGAACGCCCATGAAAAAAGCGCGTTGACCCGAGGGCCAACGCGCTTTTGCGGCGAGCGTGGTGCTCAGCCGCCGCGACGCATCATGTCGAAGAACTCGACATTGGTCTTGGTCGCCTTCATGTTCTTGAGCATGAGCTCCATCGACTCGATCTCGTCCATGTTGTACATGAGCTGGCGCAGGATGCGGGTCTTCTGCAGGATCTCGGGCGCCAGCAGCAGTTCTTCGCGGCGGGTGCCGCTGCGGTTGAGCTGGATCGACGGGAACACGCGCTTTTCGTACAGGCGGCGGTCGAGGTGGATTTCGGAGTTGCCGGTGCCCTTGAACTCTTCGAAGATCACTTCGTCCATGCGGCTGCCGGTGTCGATCAGCGCGGTGCCGATGATGGTCAGCGAACCGCCTTCTTCCACGTTGCGCGCGGCGCCCAGGAAGCGCTTGGGGCGCTGCAGCGCGTTGGAGTCGACGCCGCCAGTCAGCACCTTGCCCGACGAGGGCACGACGTTGTTGTAGGCACGGGCGAGGCGGGTGATCGAGTCGAGCAGGATCACCACGTCCTTCTTGAGCTCGACCAGTCGCTTGGCGCGCTCGATCACCATTTCGGCCACGTGCACGTGGCGCGCCGCGGGCTCGTCGAAGGTCGAGGCAATGACCTCGCCCTTCACGGTGCGCTGCATTTCGGTCACTTCTTCAGGCCGCTCGTCCACCAGCAGCACCATCATGTGCACTTCGGGGTAGTTGGCGCTGATTGCGTGGGCGATGTGCTGCATCATCACCGTCTTGCCGCTCTTGGGCGGCGCCACCAGCAGGGCGCGCTGGCCCTTGCCGATGGGGGCGATGATGTCGATGATCCGGCCCGTGATGTTCTCGTCGCTCTTGACGCCGTCGCGTTCCAGCTTCATCTGTTCCTTGGGGAACAGCGGAGTCAGGTTCTCGAACATCACCTTGTGCTTGTTCTGCTCGGGCGGACCGTCGTTGACCTTGTCGAGCTTGGTCAGCGCGAAGTAGCGCTCGCCGTCCTTGGGCGTGCGCACTTCGCCTTCGATCATGTCGCCGGTGTGCAGGTTGAAGCGGCGCACCTGGCTCGGCGAGATGTAGATGTCGTCCGTGCTGGCCGTGAAGCTGGTGTCGGGACTGCGCAGGAAGCCGAAGCCGTCAGGCAGGATTTCGAGCACACCGTCGGCAAAGACCTGTTCGCCGGCCTTGGCGCGCTTCTTGATGATCGCGAACATCAGCTCCTGCTTGCGCATGCGGCCGACGTTTTCGATCTCAAGCGCTTCAGCCTGCTTGAGGACTTCAGACACGTGGAGTGCCTTGAGTTCGTTTAAGTGCATGGAATGACCCCTTGCGGGGCAATCGATCGGAAAAACGGGGGAGGTTTGATGTGAGGCGAGAGCTGCCTCACAAACCGGGGAACTCGAACCGGTTACCTCGAAGGGCCCGGTGATCTGTGGGAGATTATGACAGCAAAAAACCGTCCGGCCAACGCATTGCGCGCTGGCCGGTTGAAATGCCTCAGGCGAGCTGCTGGTCGATGAAGGCCGTGAGTTGCGCCTTGCTCATGGCGCCGACCTTGGTGGCGGCCAGCTGGCCGTCCTTGAACAGCATGAGCGTGGGGATGCCGCGGATGCCGAACTTGGCCGGGATGTCGCGGTTCTCGTCGACGTTGAGCTTGGCGATCTGCAGCTTGCCTTCGTAGGCGGTCGACACTTCGTCGAGGATGGGTGCGATCATCTTGCAGGGGCCGCACCATTCGGCCCAGTAGTCGACCAGCACCGGCTGGCTGGACTTGAGCACGTCGGCTTCGAAGGAGGAATCGGAGATGTGTTTGATCAGGTCGCTGGCCATGTGATGTGTCCTTGTGCGCAGAGAGTTTCGGTGCAGCTAAAGTGCTGGTCATTGTGACAGAAACCAAGGGGTGGGGTGCCATGCGGGAACGCTATGACACCGATAGCAAAAGCCCTTTGCGCGTCGCGCCTCCCCGCTCTCCAACCCCTCGATAGAACATGAACGAAGGCCACCCCGTCCAGGCCCTGTGGTGCGACCCCGCCGACGGCGTCGTCGCGCGCATCGCCGGCGCCATCGCGCAGCGCGGGCTGCACGCGGCGCGCACCGTGGTGCTGGTGCCGTATGCGCAATTGATGGGTGTGGCCCACGACATGTGGTCGCGCTGCGGCGGCCCGGGCTTCGCGCCGCGCTTCGAAACCACGCGCAACTGGGCCCGCAGCGCGGGCGGCTTCCTGCCCACGGGGTACGACATCGCATTCGACATGGCGCGCGACCTGGTCACGGCCCAGGCGCTGCTGTCGCAGGCCGGCTTTGCCGCGGAGCGCTTCGCGCTCGCCGGGCGCGTGGTCGAGCTGGCTTACCAATTGGCCCCCCTCGCGGCTGCTGCCTTGCCTGAAGTGCGCGGCAGCGAATGGGCACAGCGGGCGGCCCACGTCGCCGAAGCGGGCAGCGAGTCGGAATGGTTCCGCATCGAAAGCGCGCTGATCCGTGTCGCGGTGGCCTGGGCCGCCAATTCGGGCTACGCCACCGATGTCCTGCTGCGCGACGCCGTGCGTGCGCAGGTCGATGCGCTGATCGTGCTCGGAGGCTTCCAAGCCGATCCACTCACCCAGACGCTCTGCACCTTGTGGGGCGATCGCGCCATCCATCTCTCTCTGGTGCCCGCAAACCCTGCGGCCACCACGGCAGGCGCGCATGTCGCCGCCGACCCCGAGGACGAAGCGGAACTGGCGGCCGCCTGCGTGCTGCGGCACCTGGCCGCAGGCCGCGCGCCGGTGGCGCTGATCGCGACCGACCGGGCGCTCACGCGGCGCATCGGCGCGCAGCTCCAGGCGCAGGGTGTCACGGCGCACGACGAAACCGGCTGGAAGCTTTCCACCACGCGCGCCGCCGCCGCCGTGATGAGCGCATTGCGCGCCTGTGCGCACGACGCCGGCAGCGACCAGGTGCTCGAATGGCTCAAGAGCGGCGCCGACGGCGATGCGCTCGCCACCCAGGCGCTCGAGGCCCGGCTGCGGCGCGAAGGTGTGCGCGAGTGGTCCGCCTGGTGCGGCCAGGCCGCGCGCAGCGAAAAGCCGCAGGACATCGCGCTGCTGCCTTTCACCGAAGCCGTCGAAGGCCGCCGCATGGCCATGGCCCGCTCGCGGCCCCTGGCCGACTGGCTGCGCGCCCTGCGCGAATTGCTGGAGGCCGGGGAGCAATGGGAACCGCTCGCAGCCGACATGGCCGGCGCCAAGGTGATCGGCGCGTTGTGGCTCGATGCCGATGCCCATGGCGACGACGATGAATTTCCCGGCGGACGCCACACGCTGGCCGAGTTCACGGCCTGGGTGCGCGACGTGCTCGAAGATGCGAGCTTCGTGCCGCCCGCCGGCAGCGAGGCGCCGCAGGTGGTGGTGCTGCCGCTGCATCAATTGCTGGGCCGCGCGTTCGGCGCCGTGGTCATACCCGGTTGCGACGACCGGCGCCTGCCCGCGTCGCCCGAGCCGCCCGGCAACTGGAGCGCCGCCCAGCGCGCCGAGCTGGGCCTGCCCGTGCGCGAAACGCTCGAGGCCGCGCAACGCTCGGCCTGGGCCGCGGCCTTGTGCAATCCATGCTGCGAAGTGCTGTGGCGCCAGTCCGATGCGAGTGGCGAGCCGGTGCGCCCCAGCCCGCTGGTGCAGGCGCTGCAGCTCGACCACGCCTTGCAGATGGCGGCGGACCCGCGCACGGCGCGCGAGGTGGCGCTGCAGCCGACCGCCTACCCGACTCCGTCTGGGGCGCTGCTGCCACTGCGCAACATCTCCACCAGCGTCTACGAAGACCTGCGCCGCTGCCCCTACCGTTTCTTCGCGCTGCGGCAACTGGGCTTGCGCAGTGCCGACGAGCTCGACGCCGAGGTCGATAAGCGCGACTTCGGCAACTGGCTGCATGCCGTGCTGGGCCATTTTCACGAGGCGCTGAAAGGGGCGCCAACCCGCGATGTCGCCGAGCGCGTGGCGTACATCAGCGCGGCGGCCGAGCGCGCCACGCGCGAGTTCGGATTGTCCGATGCCGAGTTCCTGCCGTTCGCCGCGGCATGGCCAGCAGTGCGAGACGGCTACCTTCAATGGCTTGCCGGACACGAGGCGAGCGGCGCCGTCTTTGCCGAATCCGAACCGTGGATGGAGCAGCCGCTGGGCAGCCTGCAACTGGTCGGCCGGCTGGACCGCATCGACCGCATGCCGGACGGCCAGGCCTTCGTGATCGACTACAAGACCGAATCGGCTGCCGTGACCAAGGAGCGTGTGAAAGACCCGACCGAGGACACGCAGCTTGCCTTCTATGCCGCGCTGGTGGCCGACGACACGCTGCGCGCGGCCTACGTCAACGTCGGCGAGAAATCGTCCGGCACGCAGACCGTCGAGCAGCCGGTGGTGGTGGAGGCACGCGATGCGCTGGTGGCGGGCATCCTCGACGACTTCACCCGCATCGCCCAGGGTGCGGCGCTGCCGCCGCTGGGAGAGGGCGCTATCTGCGACTACTGCGCAGCGCGCGGGCTTTGCAGAAAAGATTTCTGGGAGATCGAACAGCCTGTACTTTCGTCTCCGACCGAGGGAGGGCCTGCGCAATGAACGGCGCCGCCTACGAGCACAACGGCCGGCACGTCGCGCGCGAGGCCTTCTACACCGTCGCCTGCGATCCGCGGCGCTCGGTGGCCGTCGAAGCCTGCGCCGGCGCGGGCAAGACCTGGATGCTGGTGTCGCGCATCTTGCGCGCGCTGCTCGAAGAGGGCGAGTCCGCGTGCGAGCCGCACGAGATCCTGGCCATCACCTTCACCAAGAAAGCCGCCGGCGAGATGCGCGAGCGGCTCGACCAGTGGCTCGAGCAGTTCGCCGAGCGCAGCCCCGGGGAGCTGGTGCGCGAACTCGTCGTTCGCGGTGTCGAGCCCGCAGCCGCGCTCGCTGCCGTGCCGCGCCTGCAAGGCCTCTACAGGCGCTTGCTCGAAGGCGGCAGGCCGGTGCAGTTCCGCACCTTCCACGCCTGGTTTGCGGGCCTGCTGCGCAACGCGCCGCTGGCGGTGCTGCGCGAACTCGGCCTGCCCGCGAACTATGAGCTTCTCGAAGACGATGCCGAGGCGCGGCTGCGCACCTGGCGCCCCTTCTTCGAGGCCGTGACGGCCGACAAGGAGGCTCTGGCCGACTACTACGCCGTGGTCGCCACCTATGGCCGTTCGCAGACCGCCAAGGCTCTCGGCGAAGCGCTCACGCGCCGGGTCGAGTTCTCGCTGTCCGACCCGGCGTCGGCGGTGCAGCACTTCAGCGTGCTTCATCCTTCGCTCGAGGGACTGGACGAACCGACCGGCGCACTGCGCGGCGAGCAGGTCCGGCGCCGCTGGCTGGACCGTGCCGCCGCACTCGGCCGCGAAGCCAACAAGACGCCGCAGAAAGCGGCCGAGGCGATCATCGACGTGTTCGGTGTTGGCGAACCGCCGCAGGAGTCGCTCGCTGCCGCGCTGGCGCACCTGCGCAAGAACTTCTTCGTCGCCACCGAAGACCGCCTCAACAAGAACCTGCAGAAATATCCCGCCGCGCAAGAAGCCGAGGCCGAGCTCCAGACGCTCTGCGCCGCGCAGGCCCAGCACGCGGCCTGGCTCTACCAGCAGCGCATGACGCGCCTCACGCGCCTCCTGATCTCCGCCTTCGCAGAGGTCAAGCGCGCCCATGGCTGGGTCGACATGAACGACGTCGAACAGGCCGCGCAATTGCTGCTGGGCCAGTCGGCGCTGTCGGGCTGGGTGCAGGAACGGCTCGATGCACGCATCGCGCACCTGCTGATCGACGAGTTCCAGGACACCAATCCGCTGCAATGGCAGGCGCTCTACGGCTGGCTCAGCGCCTACAGCGGCGCGGGCGGCAAGGCACCGCGCGTCTTCATCGTGGGCGACCCGAAGCAGAGCATCTACCGCTTCCGCCGCGCCGAGCCGCAGGTGTTCATCGCCGCGAAGAAATTCGTGCGCGAAGGGCTGGGCGGTGAGCTGCTCAATTGCGATCACACCCACCGCAACGCGCGCGCGGTGGTCGGCCTGGTCAACCAGGCGATGCTGGCCGCGCAGGATGCCGACGAGTTCGACGGCTACCGCGCGCACACCACCGAGCGCAACGACGAAGGCGAGCTGCTCAAGCTCCCGCCCATCGATCGCGGCGCCATCGATACGACAGCGGAGGCCGCGCCCGCGGACGACGGCATGCTGCACTGGCGCGACAGCCTCGTCACCCCGCGGGTGCTGCCCGAAGAGCAGTTGCTGCAAAAGGAATGCGAGCAGGCCGCGCGCTGGGTCGCGCAGCGCATTGCCGATGGCACGCCGCCGCGCCAGATCATGGTGCTGGCGCGCCGCCGCAGCCGGCTGTCCGCCATGCAGGACGCGCTGCGCCAGCGCCACATCCCGGTGCAGCAGCCCGAGAAGAACGAGCTGCACGATGCACCCGAAGTGCAGGACGTGGTGGCGTTGATCGATGCGCTGGTGTCCCCCGCGCACGACCTCTCGCTGGCGCGCGCGCTCAAGTCGCCCCTGTTCGGCATCGGCGATGAGGCGCTGGTGCAACTGGCGCTGCGCCAGCGCGAACAACCTTCGTCGAGCTGGTTCGCGTTGATCCAGAAAGGCGAGGGCCTGCCGGCGGAACTGGTCCAGGCCGGCACCAGGCTCAAGCAATGGCAGAGCTGGCTCGCCGCATTGCCGCCGCACGACGCGCTCGATGCGATCTTCCACGACGGCGATGTGCTGGCCAGGTTCGGCGCCGCCATGCCCTCCGCCATGCGCCAGAGCGCGCTGGCCAATCTGCGCGGGCTGCTGGCGGCCTCGCTCGACATCGAGGGTGCGCGCTTTGTCACGCCCTATGCGCTGGTGCGCGCGCTGCGTGCGGGCGGCGTCAGGGCGCCATCCGTCGCCGTGCCCGATGCGGTGCAGCTCCTGACCGTGCACGGCGCCAAGGGCCTCGAGGCAGACACCGTGCTCATGCTCGACTGCGACGCACCACCGCCGCGAGCCCAGACCATGGGCGTGCTGGTCGAATGGAAAGGCAGCGACAGCGCGCCCACCCGCTTCGTGTTCCTGGCAAGCGAGAAGACCCCGCCGGGCTGTGCGGCTACGCTGCTCGAGGAAGAGCAGCGCGCGCGCCATCGCGAGGAGCTCAACGGCCTCTACGTCGCGACCACGCGGGCGCGCGAGCGCCTCGTGCTGTCGTCGGTGCAGCCGGCCCGGGCCAACGAGGGCAGCTGGTGGTCGCGGCTCGAATCGATGTGCGAGCCTGTCGAAGCCGATGAGCCGCTGCTCGCGCTGCCGGTGGAGACCGGGGCCGGCAGTTTCTCGATGAAGAAGATGCCCGTCCTCGCACCTGCGGCCAAGGAATCACCAGCCATCAGGAAAGCTGCTGGCGCTACCGTCGACGCGCGGGCTGCAGCCTTCGGCCAGGCGATGCACCGGCTGCTCGAATGGGCCCTGCCGGGCGAGGCGCTGCCGCCCGCGCATGTGCGCGCCGCGGCCCGTGAGTTCATGCTCGACGCGCAACAGGCGCGCGGCGCGGCCGTGCTGGCCGAGCGCATTCGCGCGGGGGCCGGCGCATGGGCGTGGGATGAGCGCATGATCGACTGGCACGGCAACGAAGTGACGCTGGTCCATGAAGGCGAGACGCTGCGCATCGACCGGCTGGTGCGCGAGCGCGCCAGCGGTGCCTGGTGGATCCTCGACTACAAATCCGCTGCGCGTCCCGAACGGGACGCGGAATTGATCGCACAGATGCAGCGCTACCGCGCGGCGGTGCAACATGCCTATCCCGGTGCCTCGGTGCGCGTCGCGTTCCTGACCGGGCAGGGCGAACTGGTAAATCTCGAATGACTCTTTCCCATACCGTCGCCGTGATCGGCGGCGGACCGGCCGGCCTCATGGCGGCTGAAGTCCTGAGTGCGTCCGGCGTGCAGGTGTACGTTTACGACGCCATGCCCTCGGTGGGCCGCAAGTTCCTGCTGGCCGGCCGCGGCGGGCTGAACCTCACGCACTCGGAGCCCTTCGATGTGTTCATGACCCGGTTTGGCGAGCGCCGTGCGCAGCTCGAACCGATGCTCGCCCGCTTCGGTCCGCAGCAGGTGCGCGAATGGGCGGCGGGCCTCGGCATCGAGACCTTCGTGGGCACTTCGGGCCGCGTGTTTCCGACCGACATGAAAGCCGCGCCGCTGCTGCGCGCCTGGCTGCACCGGCTGCGTGCGGCAGGCGTGCAGTTTCATATGCGCCACCGCTGGCTTGGCAACGCATCACCCGGCGCCGCCTCGTTGCGGTTCGCCACTCCGACGGGCGAGGCCATCGTGAAGGCCGATGCGGCGGTGCTCGCATTGGGGGGGGCGAGTTGGGCGCGGCTGGGCTCCGATGGCGCATGGGCGCCGTGGCTGCAAGAGTGCGGTATCGATGTCGCGCCGCTGCTGCCTGCCAACTGCGGCTTCGACGGGGCAGGGTGGAGCGAGCATTTCGCGAGCCGTTTTGCGGGCCAGCCGTTCAAGTCGGTCGCGATTTCGTTCACCGACAGCCAGGGGCGCCGCTTTGCGCGCAAGGGCGAATTCGTTGCAACCGCCACCGGCATCGAGGGCAGCCTGATCTATGCCGCTTCGGCATTGCTGCGCGACGAGATCGCCGCGCATGGCAGCGCGACGCTGCTGCTCGATCTGCTGCCCGACCGCAGCGCCGAGCAGGTGCTGGCCGCCGTCAAGCATCCGCGCGGCGCCCGGTCGCTCAGCAGCCACCTGAAGAGCCGGCTCGGGCTGGAAGGCATCAAGGCCGGCGTGCTGCACGAGACGCTGAGCCGCGAAGCGATGCAAGAACCCGCGCAGTTGGCAGCGACGATCAAGGCCGTGCCGCTGCGGCTGGTCGCAACCCGGCCTGTCGACGAAGCCATCAGCACCGCAGGCGGTGTGCGCTTCGAGGCGCTCGACGAACGGCTCATGGCGAGCGCGGTGCCGGGCGTGTTCGTTGCGGGGGAAATGCTCGATTGGGAGGCGCCGACCGGCGGCTACCTGCTGACGGCGTCGATGGCCAGTGGGGCGGCCGCGGCGCGCGGCGCGATCAAGCAGCTGGGCCTCTGAGGGACCCCGCGGCGTTCGATGTTCTGCCGAGGCAATGCCCGTTTCGCGTGTCTGCGGCGGGGAATGCCTCAGAGCCGCGCTGCGGTTCGGGCATCGGCGAAAGCGCTGCGTCCCATCCAGCGCCAGAGGTTCTGGATATCGGATGCCGCGCCGATGACGCGCAGGCGCCGCTCGCGCAGCGCGGCCTCGGCATCGAGGTCGCCGGTCCAGATCTCCGTCAGGGTCAGCATGTTCGATTCGACAATCAGCGTTGGCTCCTCGCCGGGATTGTCGCGGCAGAGGTCGGCGCTGCCATGGTCGACCACCAGCCACCAGCGCCGCTCGCCTTCAGGCGCATCGGTGAAGCGGAAGTGGATCACGATGCAGCGCCCGAGCGGGCACTCGTCGACCCGCATGAAACGGCGGATGTCCCACATCAGGAAGCCGGCATCCAGCTGGTCGCGCTTGAGGCGGCTGCCGATCCAGCGCGCACCCCAGTGGCCCAGTGCCATCACGATCGGGCGCAATTCTTCACCTGCTGCGGTCAGGTGGTACTGGGCCGTGCTGCCGTCGCCCCGTATCCGCTTGACGACACCTGCTTCCTCGAGCTTGCGCAGGCGCTGCGTCAGCAGCGAGCCCGACATGCGCGGCACGCCGCGCCGGATGTCGTTGAAGCGCGTGCTGCCGCACAACAGTTCGCGCACCACCAGGGGGGTCCAGCGCTCGCAAAGCACCTCGGCGCCGCGCGCCACGGTACAGAACTGGCCGTAGTCGATCATGGCGCCAATTTAGTCCCTGGAGCGGATTGAGGCCAGTACAGATTCTGGACTGGCGGACCCGTAGCCGCGCTGCCATCCTTGGCGTCCCCTCACTCGATGGAGACACACCATGACCACAGCCACAGCCACAGCAGCGCCGGCATTCGACGCCGTCGCCTTCAAGACCACCACCCGCGCGCAGTGGCAGGCTGCCGCCGAGGCCTGGCATCGCTGGGGACCGTTTCTCGGCCGCTGGCTGGGCGATGCGACGGAGACGATGTTCGAGCTGGCGCACATCGGACCAGGCTCCCGGGTACTCGACGTCGCAGCCGGCGCGGGCGAGCAGTCGATCGGTGCAGCGCGGCGCGCAGGCGCCAGCGGCCGCGTGCTCGCGACCGACATCGCGCCGGCCCTGCTCGAGCGCGCTGCTGCGGATGCCAGGGCCGTCGGGCTGTCGAACCTCGAGACCCTTGAACTCGACGGCGAGGCGCTCGACACGCTGCCCGCCGAAAGCTTCGACGCGGCAATCAGCCGCGTGGGCCTGATCTACTTTCCCGACCAGCAGCGCGCGCTCGCCGGCATGCGGCGGGCCTTGCGTCCGGGCGGGCGGGTGTCGGCGGTCGTCTACTCGACCCCCGAGCGCAATGCCTTTTTCTCGATCCCCGTAAGGATCATCCGCGAACGCGCCCAGCTTCCCGCGCCGCTGCCGGGCCAGCCCGGGCCCTTTTCGCTCGGTGCCGAGGGCGCGCTCGAGGCCGCGTTTGCCAAGGCCGGCTTGCGTGACATCGAGGTGCGCCGGGTGCCGTCGCCGGTGCGGCTGGCGAGCGCAGCCGAATGCGTGCGCTTCGAACGCGAGTCCTTCGGAGCGCTGCACCAGATGATGGTCCGGCTTGACGAGGCCGAGCGCGCGAGCACCTGGGATGCGATCGAAGAGGCGCTGCGGCAGTTCGAAAGCAGCGAAGGCTTCGTCGGGCCATGCGAGATGCTGGTCGGTGCCGGAAGCAAGTGAGGCTCGCGACCCTATTTTTGGCGCGTGAGTTCTTGAGAACTCACGGCTTTTCGATGTTAGGTTGACGAGCCTTACCCCTGGCACTGACTACGCAGTTAGGGCTGCTTGGTTCCCCACCTGACCCGGTTGGCCACTTCACCATGCAGGGAGGCCCGTCAGCCCGCATTGTAACCCCCCAGGCTGCGCGCACTTCGTGTCGCTTCGCCCACCCCCCTGCTGGGGGCGATACCAGCGGCCCGGCAATGCCGGTTCCGCGATATCCCGCAAAAAGACAGGGCTTTTTTTGATTGCGGGGTGGGGCCGAGGACCGGTGCCGCGCCTTTTAGAATGCCCGCAATGTCTTATCTCGTGCTCGCTCGCAAGTTCCGTCCGAAAACCTTCGGTGAGATGGTCGGTCAGGGGCACGTGGTGCAGGCGCTCGAGAACGCACTGACCACGCAGCGCCTGCATCACGCCTATCTTTTCACCGGAACGCGGGGCGTGGGCAAGACCACCGTCTCCCGCATTCTGGCCAAGTCGCTCAACTGCCAGGGCCCGGACGGGCAGGGCGGTATCACTGCCACGCCGTGCGGGGTGTGCCAGGCCTGCAAGGACATCGATTCGGGCCGCTTCGTCGACTACACCGAGCTGGACGCGGCATCGAACCGCGGCGTGGACGAGGTGCAGTCTCTGCTCGAGCAGGCGGTCTACAAGCCGGTGCAGGGGCGCTTCAAGGTCTTCATGATCGACGAAGTGCACATGCTCACCAACACCGCGTTCAACGCGATGCTGAAGACGCTCGAAGAGCCGCCGGAATACCTCAAGTTCGTTCTCGCCACCACCGATCCGCAGAAGGTGCCGGTCACGGTGCTGTCGCGCTGCCTGCAGTTCAACCTGCGGCCGATGGCGCCCGAGACGGTGCTGGAGCACCTCACGAGCGTGCTGCAGACCGAACAGGTACCGGCCGAACCGCAGGCGCTGCGCTTGCTGGCGCGCGCGGCGCGCGGCTCGATGCGCGACGCCCTCTCGCTCACCGACCAGGCCATTGCGTTCGGCAACGGCGAACTGCTCGAAACCGGCGTGCGCCAGATGCTCGGCAGCGTGGACCGCGGCCATGTGTTCAAGCTGATAGAGGCGCTGGCGCAGGGCGACGGCAAGACGGTGGTCGACACCTCCGAGGCGCTGCGGCGCGACGGCATGTCGGCCGCTTCCACGCTGGAAGAAATGACGGCGGTGCTGCAGGCCATGGCCGTGCTGCAGGCGGTGCCCTCGCGGGTGGAGTCGGCCGATTCCGCCACCGACCCCGACGCGGCCGATACGGCGCGCCTCGCGTCGCTGATGCCTGCCGATGAAACCCACCTGCTCTACAGTCTGTGCCTGCACGGGCGTGGCGAACTGGGCCTGGCGCCCGATGAGTACGCCGCGCTGACCATGGTGCTGTTGCGGCTTTTGGCCTTCAAGCCTTCCAACGCGGCCGCCTCCCCGGCCTCCACGGAAAAAAAAACTCTGAATGAAGCCTCCAGGGCGGTTTCGGTCCCGGTGGCCGCAGCGCCGGCCCGGGGCACGACGGAGATCCCCGCATCGCCGGCTTCGGTTTCGGTCGCCGCACCGGTGCCTCAACCCACCCCGGCGCCGGCAGGCCAGCGTCTGGCCGTGGTCAGCGAGCCCGTGCGGCCGGGTGGGCCCAGGCCTTCTGCCGCGGCCGGGCCCTCGGCGGCTGCCGAGGCGCCCAGGGTGCTTGCCGTTCCCATGCGCGTCCAGCCGCCGCCGAGCCAGCGGGACGCGCCGCGATCCGACGAGCAGCGCGGTCCGGCGCCACCCATTCCGCCCAGCGAGGACGGCGACTTCTGGCACGCCACGGTCACGCAGATGATCGCGGCCGAGAGCATCAACGCCCTGGCGCGCGAACTTGCGCTCCAGTCGCAGCTGGTGGCGCGCGATGTCGACCAGTGGATACTTCGCGTGGAACGCGAATTGCTCAACCAGCCTTCTGCCCGCGAAAAGCTCACCGATGCATTGGCCGCGCTGGGCCATGGCGTGAAGCTCGCCATTGAAATCGGCGGCGTGGTCGACAGCCCCGCGCGCCGCAACAAGCAGGCTGCCGACGAGCGCCAGCGCCTGGCTGAGGAGGCCATTCGCAGCGATCCCGAAGTGCAGATGCTGATGCGGGAATTCGATGCGAAGATCGTGCCTGGAACACTGAAGCCGGCCTGACGGAACGCCACTGAAAACCCGTGCCGGCTCTTGCGGCATTCGGCATCGACCGCCATCTCTCTTATCCTTCCCCCATTTCCAACCAATCAGGACCAACGATGTTCAACAAAGGACAACTGGCCGGCCTCATGAAGCAGGCGCAGGCGATGCAGGACAACCTCAAGAAGGCCCAGGAAGAACTGGCCACCATCGAGGTCGAAGGCGAGTCGGGCGCAGGCCTGGTCAAGGTCGTGATGACCTGCAAGCACGACGTGAAGCGCATCACCATCGACCCGAGCCTGCTGGCCGACGACAAGGACATGCTCGAAGACCTCGTGGCCGCTGCCTTCAATGCCGCGGTGCGCAAGGCCGAGGAAACCAGCGAACAGAAGATGGGCAAGCTCACTGCCGGCATGCCGGGCCTCCCGCCCGGCATGAAGCTGCCGTTCTGAGCCATTGATGGCCGACGCCAGTTCGCTCGACGCGTTGGTCGATGCCTTGCGCCGCCTGCCCGGTGTCGGCGTCAAGTCGGCCTCGCGCATGGCGTTCCATTTGCTGCAGCACGACCGCGAGGGCGCGCAGCTGCTCGCGCGCGCCTTGCAGCAGGCGGCCGGCAACGTGCGGCATTGCGAGCGCTGCAACACTTTCACCGAAGCGCCGGTCTGCAGCGTGTGCCTCGACACGCGCCGTGACGCAGGCAAGCTCTGCGTGGTCGAAACGCCTGCCGACCAGGCGGCGCTCGAGCGCACCGGGGTTTTCCGCGGCTACTACTTCGTGCTGATGGGCAAGCTCAGTCCGCTCGACGGCATCGGGCCCAAGGACATCGGCCTGCAGAAGCTCTTCGACCGGGCCCTGGACGGCACCGTGAGCGAAGTCATCCTGGCCACCAACTTCACGGCAGAGGGCGAAGCCACCGCGCACGTGATCGGCGAAGCGCTCAGGCAGCGCGGCCTCAACGTGACGCGCCTTGCGCGCGGCGTGCCCGCCGGCAGCGAACTCGAATACGTGGATCTCGGCACCATCGCGCATGCCCTGGTGGACCGCCGATAGCGCAGCAGCGGCCGCTGCTGCCGCTCTGCCGGATGGAGACAACCCGAAATGACTTTTTGCCTGCTCACCGTCGCCTACTGGTGCGTGTTCATCGCATGCGGCCTGCCGTATCTCGCGGCATGGATCGCCAAGGCCGGCAGTTTCGGCCCGCGCGACAACATGCAACCGCGCGACTGGGCCGCAAAGCAGAGCGGCTGGCGCGCGCGCGCCAACAGCGCGCAAGCCAACAGCTTCGAAGGCCTCCCGTTCTTCATCGGCGCGGTGATCATTGCGCATCAGCTCGGCGCCAATCAGGCGCGGCTCGACATGCTGGCGGCGGCCTATGTCGTATTGCGTGTGATCTATCTCGCGGTCTACATCAAGGGCGTCGGCTCCGTGCGCAGCGCGGTCTGGGCGCTCGGTTTCCTGGTCAATATCGCGATCCTTTTTCTCGCGCGATAAGAGCGCAAACAGCCGCTGCGGCGCTGCGCAACAGGCCGTTCGACACAGGCCTCGTGGAGGCCATCATGCTTACGTGGAAACCCGCACGGGATGACCCCGATGCAGGCAACAGGGGCGCACCCCTAAGCTCGATTCAGTTCACCAGAATCAAGAGCCCCGCAGGATTGCTCCATGCTCCACCGCAGAACCCTCATGACAGTCTCCGCAGTCGCTGCCGCAACGATTGCGTTGCCGCGGGTCTTTGCGCAAGCCAAGCTCGAGAAGACGAAGATTTCCATCGCGGTGGGGGGCAAGGCGGCGTTCTACTATTTGCCGCTCACCATTTCCGAACAGCTCGGTTATTTCAAGGCCGAAGGCCTCGACGTCGAGATCTCCGATTTCGCAGGCGGCGCACGCGCGCTGCAGGCCGTGGTGGGCGGATCGGCGGACGTGTGCTCCGGTGCCTACGAGCACACCATCAACCTGCAGGCCAAGAACCAGTTCTTCCAGGCCTTCGTGCTCCAGGGCCGCGCGCCGCAGATCGCGGTGGGTGTGTCGACCAAGAACATGGCGGGCTACACGGGCATTCCGGATCTCAAGGGCAAGAAGATCGGTGTCTCGGCGCCGGGCTCCTCGACCAACATGGTGGCCAATCTCGTGCTGTCGCGCGGCGGCCTCAAGGCCAGCGACGTGAGCTACATCGGCGTGGGCGTGGCGGCCGGCGCGCTCACGGCGCTGCGCTCGGGCCAGATCGACGCCATCAGCAACACCGACCCCGTCATGACCATGCTCGAGCAGAAGGGCGACGTGAAGATCATCAGCGACACGCGCACGCTCAAGGGTACGCAGCAGGTGTTTGGCGGACCGATGCCCGCAGCCTGCCTCTACGCGCCGGTCGACTTCATCCAGAAGAACCCCAACACCTGCCAGGCGCTGGCCAATGCCATCGTCCACGGCCTCAAGTGGCTGCAGACGGCCGGGCCCGGCGACATCATCAAGACGGTGCCCGAAACCTACCTGCTCGGCGACCGTGCGCTGTACCTTGCGTCTTTCGACAAGGTGCGCGAATCGATCGCCACCGACGGCCTCGTGCCGGCCGACGGTCCGAAGACGGCGCTCACCGCTATCTCGAGCTTCGACACGGCCGTGAAGGCCGACAAGATTGATCTCATGAAAACCTACACCAACGATTTTGCTAGGCGCGCGAAAGACAGGTTCAAAGCCTGACTCCGAACGTCCCCGCGACCCGGCCTCGGCCGGGTTTTTTCTTGTGGCGGCCGTTGCCAGAAATCCTGCCAGACATGTCCGACTACGCACTCGAACTTCTCTCCATCAGCTGCACCTTCCATTCGAAGGACGACCCGGGCCAGCGCTACACCGCGGTGGCCGACACCACGCTGCGCGTGAGGGCAGGGGAGTTCGTCTCGGTGGTGGGCCCCACGGGTTGCGGCAAATCGACCTTGCTGAACGTGGGCGCCGGCTTGCTCGCGCCTTCGTCGGGCACCATCAAGGTCTTCGGCCAGACACTGGCGGGCGTGAACGCACGCGCGGGCTACATGTTCCAGACCGAAGCGCTGATGCCGTGGCGCAGCGCCATCGACAACGTGATGGTGGGGCTGCAGTACCGCGGCGTGCCTGACGCCGATGCACGCGAACAGGCCGAGGCCTGGCTTTCGCGCGTGGGCCTTTCCGGTTTCGGTGACCGCTATCCGCACCAGCTCTCGGGCGGCATGCGCAAGCGCGTGGCGCTGGCGCAGACGCTGGTGCTCGACCCCGACATCATCCTCATGGACGAACCCTTCAGCGCGCTCGACATCCAGACGCGGCAGCTGATGGAAAACGAGGTGCTCGAACTCTGGAGCGCAAAGAAGAAGGCGGTGCTTTTCATCACGCACGATCTCGACGAAGCGATTGCGATGAGCGACCGCGTGGTCGTGCTGTCGGCCGGCCCGGCCACGCATCCGATCGGCGAGTTCGCCATCGACCTGGCGCGTCCACGCGATGTGGCCGAGGTGCGCACGCAGCCACGCTTCGTCGAGCTGCATACCCAGATCTGGGAGGTGCTGCGCGACGAAGTGCTCAAGGGCTATGCGCAGCAGCTGAGGAAGGCCGCATGATGCCGCGCCTGAACGAACGCAATGCGCGCTTCTGGCAACTGGTGCTGCTCGCGATCATCCTGGTGGGCTGGCACCTGGCGTCGCGCAACCAGCAGATCGCCTTTTTTCTTGGCGAGCCGATCCAGGTGGCGGGACGCATCTGGAGCTGGTTCCTGCCGTTCGAGGTGCCGCCGAACCTGCTGTTCCCGGAGGGCCTGAAAGGCAATGCCGACATCTATCGGCACCTCGGCACCACGTTGCTCGAGACAGTGCTGGCCTTCGGCATCGGCACCGTGCTGGGCCTGGCCTGCGGGCTCTGGCTGGCGCTGGCGCCCACGGCGAGCCTGATTCTCGACCCCTACATCAAGGCCGCCAACTCGATGCCGCGCGTGATCCTGGCGCCGATCTTCGCGCTGTGGTTCGGCCTGGGCATCTGGAGCAAGGTGGCGCTGGCCGTCACGCTGGTGTTCTTCATCGTCTTCTTCAACGTTTACCAGGGCGTGCGCGAGGTGAGCCCGGTGGTGCTGGCCAACGCGAAGATGCTCGGCGCCAACCAGCGGCAGCTGCTTCGCACGGTCTACCTGCCAAGCGCGACGAGCTGGGTGTTCTCGAGCCTGCACACGTCGGTGGGCCTCGCCTTCGTCGGTGCGGTGGTCGGCGAGTACCTGGGCTCGGCGCGCGGCGTGGGCTACCTGATCCTCCAGGCCGAAGGCACCTTCGACGTCAACACCGTCTTTGCCGGCATCGTGGTGCTGACGGCCTTCGCGCTCTTGCTCGACGGCCTTGTCGGCCTGATAGAGAAACGGCTGATGAAGTGGCAGCCGCGCAGCGGGGAGACCGAAAAACTCTAGCGCTGCGGTGCGTTCGGGCTTTCGGCCCCGTCACGTCGGCTTCAGCGTTTCTTCTTCTTCGACGGCGTGCCGCCGCGCTTCTCGCGCACGACCTGCTTGCCTGCCGGCGACTTCACCACGTTGCTGCCGCGTGCAGCAACCGCCTTCACCGGGCTGCCGCCGCGCTTGGAGGCGACGGCGGCTCGGCCGCGAGCCGATCCCGCACCCGAGCCGACACGGGCTTCGGGCGCAGCGCGAACCGGCAGGTACACCACCACGCTGTAGCCGCGCTTGAACGCGTGATTGAGCTTGACGTCGTTCCACTCGGCCACGCTGTCGGGCTTGAGCTTGTAGCGGCGCGCGATGCTGGCCACGCTGTCGTTGCGCCCCGCCTTGACGGTGGTGCGTCGATTGACGATTTCGGGCTGGAAGCTCAGATGGCCGCTGTCCGCCACCAGCGCCGTCACGTCCTCCTTGACGCGGGCGCCGCGCGGCACGATGAGCGTCGAGCCGGCCTTGATGAGCATGCGCGGCGGGATGCTGTTGAGCGCGCGCAGGTCGGCCTCGCTCATGCCCGACCGCTGGGCGGCGTCGGCCACCGTCATCGTGCTGGGAACGACCCATGCCGTCCAGCTGGCGTACTGGCCTTGCGAGTACGCATCGAAGTTGCGCTGGAACACGGCTGCGTTGTCCCAGGGCAGCAGGATCTGCGGTGTGCCGGCGGCAAGCAGCACCGGCTTGTGCGCGGCCGGGTTGAGGGCGCGGAAGTCTTCGAGCCGGATGTCGGCCAGCTTGGCGGCCAGTTCGACGTCGAGGTCGCGCGTCAGCGTCACGGTCTGAAAGTACGGGTGGTTCGCAATCAGCGGCAGCTCGGTGTTGAACGACTGCGGATTGGCCACGATGTTCTTCACCGCTTGCAGCTTGGGGACGTAGAGCCGCGTTTCGGCCGGCATGGAAAGATCGCTGTAGGTGGTGGGCAGGCCCAGGCGCTGGTTCTTGGCGATCGCGCGGCTCACGCTGCCTTCGCCCCAGTTGTAGGCGGCCAGGGCGAGCTGCCAGTCGCCGAACATGCCGTAGAGCTTTTGCAGGTAGTCCAGCGCGGCGCGCGTCGACGCCAGCACGTCGCGCCTGTCGTCGCGGAAGATGTTCTGCTTCAGGTCGAAGTCGGTGCCGGTGGCCGGCATGAACTGCCACATGCCCGCGGCGCGCGCGCTGGAAATGGCCTGCGGGTTGAACGCGCTCTCGATATACGGCAGCAGCGCGAGTTCGGTCGGCATGTTGCGCCGCTCGAGCTCCTCGACGATGTGGAAGATGTACTTGTTCGAGCGCTCGGTCATGCGCTGGATGTAGTCGGGCCGGCTGGCATACCACTGCTCGCGGTCGCGCACCAGGTCGCTCTCGAGGTTCGGCATCTTGAAGCCGCGGCGGATGCGGTCCCACATGTCGGCGGGCGGCGCCAGCGTGACGACGCTCTGCGAATGGGCTTCGCTGCTGGTGATGGGGGTGAGCGGCCCGCCCGGGTAGACCGGCGCCGCGCTGCCGGAGGCCTTGGTGCCGGTGCCGCCGGCGGTGGACTGCGCGGGGGTGGTGGAGGAAGACGGGCTGGTGGTGCCCGCGCAGCCCGCGAGCAACAGTGAGCCTGCAAGGCAGACAGCAGCGATAAGTTTCATCGGAAGTCGTTTTTCCATTGGCGCAGCGCGGCAAACACGTCGGCTTCGGCCGCATCGGCGGAAAGCTCGGCGTGGTCGCGCACCGCTCTAAGGACGGTGGCTTCGCGGCTGCGAAGAAAGGGGTTGATCCGGCGTTCGGTGGCCAGTTGCGAGGGCAGCGTGGGTTGCCCTTGCGCGCGCAGGCTTTCGCAGTGCGCGGTGTACTGAGTCAGATTGGCATTGCCGGGTTCCACCGCTTGGGCGAAACGCAGGTTAGCAAGTGTGTATTCGTGCGCACAACATACGCGGGTGTCGCCCGGCAGCGCGGCGAGCGCATCGAGCGAAGCCAGCATTTGCGCCGGCGTGCCTTCGAACAGCCGGCCGCACCCGCCGGAGAACAGCGTGTCGCCGCAAAAAAGCAGGGGCGGCTGGCCCGCGCTTGCGGGCAGGAAGTAGGCGATGTGGCCGGCCGTGTGGCCCGGCACGTCGATGACCGCGAAGCGCAGTCCGAGCACCTCGGCGCTGTCGCCGTGCGACAGGGGGGTGAAGGGCTGCGGAATGCGCTCGCGCGCCGGGCCGAAGACCGGTGCGCCGGTTGCCGCATGGAGCGCGGCAACGCCGCCGGTGTGATCGGGGTGATGGTGCGTGACTAGAATCGCGGCGAGCTGCAGCTTGTCGCGCGTCAAGGCGTCGAACACCGGTTGAGCGTCGCCCGGGTCCACCACGATCGCGTTGGACCCGTCCTGCAGCATCCAGATGTAGTTGTCAGCGAAGGCGGGCAGCGGAACGAGGGTCATGAGCGGTCAAATTATAGGTTTGCAGGATTGGTTCGCGACCCCCCCCGGCCGCTACCTGCTCGCGTGGGAGCAGGCCCAGTTCGACGAGGCCGTGGCGGATGTTTTCGGCTACCACGCGCTGCAGCTCGGCGCCGCCGGAGTCGAGGGCCTGCGCACCAACCGCATGCCGCACCGCTGGCTGGCCTTGCCCGACCCCGACCAGCGGTCGGGCAGGGCTGCGCTGTTCACCGATTTTGCGGCGTTGCCGTTTGCCGCCAACAGCCTCGACCTGGTGGTGCTGCCGCACGCGCTGGAGCTGAGCCAGGACCCCCATGCGGCCTTGCGCGAAGTGGAGCGGGTGCTGGTGCCCGAGGGCCGGGTGGTGATCTGCGGGCTCAATCCGGCCAGCCTCTGGGGCATGCGGCAGCGCCGCGCGCACCTGTACCGCAGGCTCGGCTTCGGCGACCTCTTCCTGCCCGAGGGCGGCGAGTTCATCGGCTACTGGCGCATGCGTGACTGGCTGCGGCTCCTGAGTTTCGAGGTGGAGTCGGGGCGTTTTGGCATCTACCGGCCCGCGGTGCGCAGCGAGGCCTGGCTCGAACGCTGCCGCTGGATGGACACCGCCGGCGAACGCTGGTGGCCCATCTTCGGTGCGGTGTATTTCCTGGTGGCAGTCAAGCGGGTGCGTGGCATGCGCCTGCTCAGCGCCGATTGGCGTCGCGCAGCGGCGCGCGCCACCGCGCCGGTACCCATCGCGGGCAAGATGCACAAGGCCAAGGCCGACCGCGCCGATTGAGCATTGAAATATTGAAAGAAGAAGGAAAAGAGCGTTTTGAACGAAGTCGTGATCTATACCGATGGTGCGTGCAAAGGCAATCCCGGCCCCGGCGGCTGGGGCGCGTGGCTCAAGTCGGGCGCCACCGAAAAGGAACTGTTCGGTGGCGAACTCAACACCACCAACAACCGGATGGAGCTCACCGCCGTCATCGAGGGCCTGGCCGCGCTCAAGCGGCCCTGCAAGGTCATCCTCTACCTCGACAGCCAGTACGTGCGCATGGGCATCACCGAATGGATCCGCGGCTGGAAGGCCAAGGGCTGGCGCACCTCGACCAAGCAGCCGGTCAAGAACGTCGAACTCTGGCAGAAACTCGACAAGCTGGTGGCCGAGGGAGGCCACCTGATCGAATGGCGCTGGGTCAAGGGCCACTCGGGCGACATCGGCAACGAACGCGCCGACATGCTCGCCAACAAAGGCGTGGACAAGGCCCTGGGCCGGATCTGAGCCGCTGGAAGTGCGCGCAGCCCTGGGGGCGGGTCAGGCCTCCAGCATCATCACGTCGACTTCGTCGCCCGCGGCCACGTTGCCTTGGTCGTGGTGCAGCACCACGAGCCCGTTGGCCTCGACCATCGAGCTCAGCACGCCGGAGCCCTGGTTGCCGGCAATGCGAACCTCGGGCAGCGCACCGGCCACCGCCCGCACGAAGCCGCGCTGGTATTCGGTGCGCCCGGGCTTCTTGCGGATGGCGCTCGCGGCGCGCGCGCGCAGCAGGGGCGGCGGCGCCGCGGCAATTTCGTGGCATCCCATCATGCGCAGCAGGGCAGGCCGCACGAAGGCAAGAAAGGTGACCATGACGGCCACCGGATTGCCGGGCAGGCCGAAGAGCACCGCCGAGCCTGGCTGCGGCGGGGCCTGCTGGCTGCGGGGAACGAGCCCGACGGCCATCGGCCGGCCGGGGCGCATGGCCACACGCCAGAAAGCCATGTCGCCGAGCTGCTGCATCACGGCGCGCGTATGGTCGGCGGCGCCGACGCTCACACCGCCGCTGGTGATGATGGCGTCGGCCTGGCTCGCGGCCTGCTGCAGCGTGGCGGCGAGCGTGGCCGGGTCGTCGCGCACCAGGCCCAGGTCGACCACTTCGCAGCCCAGCCGCGTGAGCAGGCCGAACACCGTGTAGCGGTTGCTGTCGTACACCGCGCCTTCGCGCGGCGGCTCGCCAAGGCTCAGGATCTCGTCGCCGGTCGAAAAATAGGCCACGCGCAGCCGCCTCAGCGCGGGCACCGACGGCAGTCCCAGGCTGGCGACCATGCCCAGCGCGGCGGGCGACAGGCGCTCGCCGCGGCGCAAGGCCGGCTGGCCCTGCATGAGATCTTCGCCTGCAAAGCGGCGGTTGTCGCCGCGGCGAAGCACCTTGGCAGGAAAGCGCACGCGGTCGCCGTCGACCTTGCAGAATTCCTGTGGAATCACGGTGTCGAGCCCTTCGGGCATGACCGCGCCCGTCATGATGCGAACCGCGTCGCCGGCAGCCAGCGCGCCGCGCCACGCCGCGCCTGCCAATGCGGTACCCGCCACGCGCAGCTCGATGGATGCATCCGTGGACGAATCGTCCCGCAGGATCGCGCCGTCGAAGGCAAAGCCGTCCATCGCGGAGTTGTCGTGCGGCGGCACGCTGACCGGCGAAATGACGTCTTCGGCCAGCACGCGGCCCAGCGCTTCGCGCAGTGCGACCTCTTCGCGTTCCGAGACCACGGCTGGCGCCACCAGTTGCGCCAGAAAGGCCTGGACGCCGCCGACGCTCAGCGCCTGGGGGTCATAGCCTGCAAGGGCGGCGGCAATGTCGGCGATGCGGCTCATCGGTTTTCCAGCGCGTGCAGTTCGGCCAGCGTGTTGGCATTGAAGAAGGCGTCGGGCGCGTCGCCGGGGCGGTCGAAGGGCACGAGCACGGTGCGGTGCTGCGCGGTCCAGGCGTCGATCTTGCGACCACCGGACTGGGTGAAGTTCACCAGGCTTTCGAGCAGCGTGGTGCGCAGCAGGCAGAACACCGGCTGCGGCCGCAACACCGGCGCCGCGCCGGGTTCGGCGGCGGCCTCGGGGGCGTTGACCATGGCAATTTCCGCGTCGTTGGCCGTCAGGGCCTCAGCCAGCCGGCTCGCCAGATCGAGCGGAAACAGCGGCGTGTCGCAGGGCACGGTGAGGAGATAGGGCGTTTCGCAGCGTTCGAGGCCGGTCAGGAAGCCCGCCAGCGGGCCGGCATAGTCGGCCAGGCTGTCGGGCCAGACCGGAACGCCGAAGGACTCGTAGGCCGCCAGGTTGCGGTTGGCATTGATCATGACCTCGCCCACCTGCATGCCCAGGCGCAGCACGGCGTGCATGGCGAGCGGCGAGCCATTGAAGTTCTGCAGGCCCTTGTCGATACCGCCCATGCGCGAGCCGCGGCCGCCGGCCAGCAGCAGGCCGGTGATCTCGCCGGGGGAAATGGAATCTTGTGTTTTTGGGGTCATCCGCCGATATAGCTCATTTCGACGCGGCGCGGCGCGGGGTCGCTGGCGTCGTGCTCGCTGCCTTCGGGGCCGCGAAGCGCGCGCAGTTCGGAATAGCGGTCGGCGCGGCCTTGCCAGATGTGGCCGATGGCGGAGCTGATGTCCTCGTCGGTGGCCGTGCCGCGCAGCAAGGGACGCAGGTCATGGCCCGCGCTCGCAAAGAGGCAGAGGTAGAGCTTGCCCTCGGTGGACAGGCGCGCGCGGCTGCAGTCGTGGCAGAAGGCCTGGGTCACGCTGCTGATCACGCCGATTTCCCCGCCGCCATCGGCGTAGGCCCATCGCTGGGCGGTTTCGCCCGGCGCGCTGGGCTCGAGCGGCACCAGCGGAAACTGGGCGCCGATGCGCGCAATGACCTCGGCCGAGGGCAGCACCTCGTCCATGCGCCAGCCGTTGGTGGCGCCCACGTCCATGTATTCGATGAAACGCAGCACCGCCTTGCCGCCGTGGTGGTCTCGGAAATAGCGCGCCATCGGCAGGATTTCCTGCTCGTTGGTGCCGCGCTTGACCACCATGTTGACCTTCAAGGGGCCGAGGCCCGCGGCCAGCGCCGCGTCGATGCCCGCGAGCACGTCGGCCACCGGAAAATCGACGTCGTTCATGTGGCGGAACACCGCATCGTCCAGGCTGTCGAGGCTCACGGTCACGCGCTGCAGGCCGGCCGTTGCCAGCGCAGCCGCCTTGCGCTGCAGCAGCGAGCCGTTGGTGGTGAGCGTGAGCGCGAGCGGTTCACCGCCCGGGGTGCGGATTTCGGACAGCTGCTCGATCAGCGCCTCGATGTTCTTGCGCAGCAGCGGCTCGCCGCCGGTGAGGCGGATCTTGCGCACGCCATGGGCCGCGAACAGGCGGGCGAGCCGGGTCATTTCCTCGAAGCTCAGCAGCGCGCTGTGCGGCAGGTATTGGTAGTCCTTGTCGAACACATCCTTCGGCATGCAGTAGCTGCAGCGGAAGTTGCAGCGGTCGGTCACGCTGATGCGCAGGTCGGTGAGTGGCCGGCCCAGGCGGTCGAGCAGCCGCCCCGTGGCGGGCACGGCGACCTCCGGAACCGCCACGGCAGGGCGCGCGCGGCCGATCTCGGAGAGCGGAATGACGGTTGTGCTTTTGCGGTTCATGGGGCAATGGGCAATTTACTCCATCGGGCATGGGTCGACCCGAAAAGGGCTACTCCTCATCGAGTGCTGCCCGGAACCTGGCCTTGCACGCGGCGAGGGCCTCAGCCGTGCTTGATGGCCACGGTCTTGAGCGTGGTGAAGCCGTACAGCGCCTCGAAACCCTTTTCGCGTCCGTAGCCCGACGACTTGACGCCGCCGAACGGCAGTTCCACGCCGCCGCCGGCGCCGTAGTTGTTGATGAACACCTGGCCGCTGCGCACCCGCTTGGCCATGCGGAACTGGCGCGCGCCATCGGCCGTCCACACGCCGGCGACGAGGCCGAACTGCGTGGCATTGGCGAGCGCCACGGCCTCGTCCTCGTCGGCGAACTGCATCGCGGCGAGCACCGGGCCGAACACCTCTTCCTGCGCCAGGCGGTGGTTCACCGGCACGTCGCGCAGCAGGGTGGGGGCCTGGTAGAAGCCGGTTTCGGGCGCTTCGTCGACCACGATGCCGTGGGCCACCATCGGGATGCCCGCCACCTGGGCGTCGCTCAGGAAATCCCACACGCGCTGCTGCTGCGTCTGGCGGATGAGCGGGCCGACGTCCAGGTCCATGGCCGCGGGGCCGACGCGCAGGGCCTCGAAGGCACGGCCGAGGCGTCCGAGCAGCGGCTCGTAGATGCCGCGCTGGATCAGCACGCGCGAGCCGGCCGAGCAGGTCTGGCCAGCGTTCTGCACGATGGCGTTGATGATCACCGGAATGGCCGCGTCGAGGTCGGCGTCGGCAAAGATGATCTGCGGGCTCTTGCCGCCGAGCTCGAGCGTGACCGGGCAATGCCGCTCCGCCGCCACCTGCTGGATCAGCGTGCCGATCTTCGGGCTGCCGGTGAAGCTGATGTGGTCGATGCCTTCGTGCCGCGCAAGCGCGTCGCCCACTTCATGGCCGTAGCCCGTCACGATGTTGAGCGCGCCGGCCGGAAAGCCGACTTCGGCCGCCAACTGCGCCACACGGATCAGCGAGAGGCAGGCGTCTTCGGCCGGCTTCACCACGCACACGTTGCCGGCGGCCAGGGCACCGCCCACGCTGCGCCCGAAGATCTGCATCGGGTAATTCCACGGAATGATGTGGCCCGTGACGCCGTGCGGTTCGCGCCAGGTGAAGACGCTGTAGCCGTCCTGGTAGGGAATGGTCTCGCCGTGCAGCTTGTCGCAGGCGCCGGCGTAGAACTCGAAATAGCGCACCAGCGCGAGCGCGTCGGCGCGGGCCTGCTTCACGGGCTTGCCGCAGTCGCGCTGCTCGATGAGCGCGAGTTCGTCGACGTGCTCGGCAATCTTCTGCGAGAGCTTGTAGAGCAGTCGGCCGCGGTCGGCCGCGCTCACCTTGTGCCAGACGCCCTCGAAGCAGTCGCGCGCCGCGCGCACGGCGGAGTCGATGTCGGCCGCATTGCTGCGCTGGATTTCGTCGAAAGGCTGGCCGTCGGAGGGATCGAGCACCTGCAGGGTGCGGCCGGAGGATGACGGGACGTCGGCGTTGGCGATGAAGTTGAGTTGCATGGGACGGGATTTTGCGCGAAGCCGGGCAACCCCGCCGCCGCGCACTTTCTACTTGGGTGAACCCGGCCGTGGCAGGGCCCGAACCGCGTTGAGCATGCGCTCCACGTGCTTGTCGGGATTCAGGTTCTGGTAGTAATAGGCCACCTTGCCGTTCGGCGCAATCACGTAGGACAGGCGGTTGGCGAAGTCGGGCCGGGTCTGCATCAGGGCGTCGAAACCGTTGATCACGGACTTCGACTCGTCCGAGGCCACGGGAAACCGGCTCTGGCAGGATTTGACCGAAAACTTCGAGAGCGTGTTGATGTCGTCGGCCGACACGCCGATGACGGTGGCGCCGAGCGCGGCAAACTGGTCGATGGCTTCGGCGAAGGCATGCGCTTCGATCGAACAGTCGCTGGAGTCGGCCGCCGGAAAGAAGTACACCACTACCGGCCCCTTGGCCAAGGCATCCGCCAGCGAATAGCGAAAAGTCTTGCCGCCCAACGCGGCGGTGGCGATGAACTTGGGTACCGGGTCGCCGATGTCCAGGGCGGCCCAGGCGGGGAGTGCCAGCCCGGCTGCGACCGACATCAGTGCGATGCGTGAGAGGATCGGTCTTGCCATGGTGTAACTCCGAGCAGGTGTGAAACGAATTCTAGGATGCCATCATGAACCCCTTGACCCGACTTCTGCGGATCTGTCTTGCCGGCGCCATCGCCGCGGCGCTGGCGGCCTGCGGCTCGCTGCCGCCGGCGCGCGAGCGGGCGGCGGTGAATGCCGCCGCGGCCGATCCGTCCACCACGCTGGCAAGGATCGCAGCCGCCTCGACGCCGCCCGGCGAGCACTCGGGCTTCAGACTGATGCCGCTCGGCGTGTATTCGCTGGATGCGCGCGTCCAGCTCGCAGAGCGTGCCCAGCGCTCGTTGGCGGTTCAGTACTACCAGTTCGAGAACGACGCCACCGGACGCCTCCTGATGCGTGCGCTGCGCGAGGCGGCCGCGCGCGGCGTGCAGGTACGGCTGCTGGTGGACGATCTCTACACCGTCAAAAGCCAGCAGCTGCTGCTGGCGCTTTCCGCAACGCCCAACGTGGACGTGCGGCTGTTCAATCCGTTCTGCTGCGGGCGCAACGGTTTTCTCTCGCGCTTCGCGGCTTCGCCGCACGAGATCGGGCGACTCAACCACCGCATGCACAACAAGCTCTTCATCGCCGACGGCGTCATGGCGGTGGTGGGCGGCCGCAACATCGCCGACGAGTATTTCGTGCTGAGCGAGGCGCAGAACTTCATCGACATGGACGCGCTGGTGGTGGGCAAGGTGCTGCCGCAGCTGGAGTCGATCTTCGATGCCTACTGGAACAGCGAGCAGGTCTGGCCCGTGGCCGACATCGTCCGCGGAGAGGGCGGCCGCACGCCCACGGGCGCCGACTTCGACGCCTGGATCGGCATGGCGGCGGCGCCGCCGAAGATCGTGCTTCCGCCGTCGGACGTCCTGGGCTACGGGCCGATCGCGGAAGAACTCGACGGCGGCCGCATGGGGTTGCTGTGGGGCGAGGCCCGCGCCATTGCCGATCCGCCCACCAAGCCCACCACGATGACCGAGGACGAGGCCATTGCCACCAGCGTGACGATGAAGGTCTGGACGCTGCTGATGGACGCCAAGTTCGAGGTCGACCTGACCTCTCCCTACCTGGTGCCGGGCGAGCGCGGCATGGCGGCGTTCGAGGACCTGGCCAAGCGCAAGGTCAAGCTCACCCTGCTGACCAATTCGCTGGCCGCCAACGACGAACCGCTGGTGCACACCGGCTATGCGCGCTACCGCGAGCGGCTGCTCAGGAGCGGCGCCGACCTGTACGAGCTAAGCCCGCAGCGCACCACCGCGGGCGAGCGCTTCGGCATGTTCGGCAAATCGCTGGGGCGGCTGCACTCCAAGACCGCGGCCATCGACAAGACGCGCATCTTCATCGGCTCGATGAACCTCGATCCGCGCTCGGCGAGCCAGAACACCGAGATGGGCGTGGTGGTCGACAGCCCCCAGCTGGCGCGCGAGATGCTGCGCGTCATCAACATCAGCAAGCTGCAGAACTCGTACCGCCTGCGCATTGCCAAGGACACCGGCACGCTGCAGTGGCTCACGACCGATGGCGAAAAGGAAGTCATCCTCACGTCGGAGCCGGAATCGAGCTTCTTCCAGCGGCTCCACAACCTGATCATTGCGCCTCTGGTTCCCGAAATGCTGCTGTAGCCTCGGGGGATGGCGCAAAGCTTCATTTCGTTGTCGGCCCTGCAGGTGATGTTCTGGGGGCTGATCTTTTTCGGCGGCATCTATCTGGGGTTCGGTGCTCTCAACTGGCTGTCGACCCGGCGGGTGCTGCCGGCGCTCGGCATCGGGCGCATGCTCGACCCCCGGCCGCTGCAGCCGGGGCAGCTGCGCCGCGAAATGGCGCAGTCGGGCGTGTCGGTGCTCGTGTTCGGGCTGGGCATGGTGTTTCCGTGGGGCTTGCTTCAGCTGGGTTGGGCGCGGCTCGATGCCGACGCGGGATGGCGCCAGATCGCAATCGAAGTCCTGGTGCTCGCGATCTGGAACGACGTTCATTTCTGGCTCAACCATCGCCTGCTGCACACGCGCTGGCTGCGGCGCTTTCACGGGCCGCATCACCGCTCGGTCGTGACCACGCCATGGGCCACGTACAGCTTTCATCCGGTCGAGGCGGCCATGCTCGGCAACGTGATCCTGCTGCCGATGCTGCTGCACGACTTCAGCATCTGGTCGCTCGCGTCGGTGCCGCTGTTCAGCCTGTTCTTCAACAGCATCGGGCATTCGAACTACGACTTCTTTCCCGGGGTACCGTACAGCCACTGGTTTGCCGCGAGCCGCCGGCACCATTTGCACCACGCCTGCCACAGCGGCAACTACGGCTTCCAGTTCACTTTCATGGACCGGTTGTTCGACACGCGCATTGCCGCCGATGCGGCCGAGCCGCAGTTCCTGGCCTTCCGCGAGAAGCAGCAACGCCGACGGCAGCATGGCACGCCGGCCTGACGCGCCGCGCCGGCCGGCACGCCTTCGCCACTGGCGCGACTGGCAGAGCCTTGCCTATCTGGCGGCGCTTCCGGCGCTGGCAGGATGGCAGTGGGTGCATGGCTTTGCCGTGCTGCTCTATGCGCCGATGTTGTTCCTGACGCTTGGCGTGGGCGTGATCCACCACAACCACGTGCATTTGCGCATCTGGCGCGGGCGGCGCATGAACCGGTTCACCGACTTCTGGATCACGCTGCTGCAGGGGCATCCGACCTTCGTCTTCTGGCCGGCGCACGTGGCCAACCACCACCGCCACCGGCATGGGCCGCGGGATGTGGCGCGCACCTACCGCTTCGGCGGCGACACCAACCATCTGCGGGGCTACCTGCTGCATCCGTTCCAGGCCGTGTGGGTGCTGGTGCCGGTGTTCTTCGGCTGGCTCGGCCGGCTTCGCAGGCACTGGCCGGGGCCCTGGCGCTACTGCATGGCGCAGTACGCGCTGTGGCTCGGCAGCTGGAGCGCGCTGCTGCTGCTCGACTGGCGCAAGGCCCTGCTGTTCGTGATCGTGCCGCAGCTGCACGGACTGCATTGGCTGCTGGCGACCAACTATCTGCAGCATGCGCATGCCGATGGACGCCGGCCCGGGCCAGGCGCGGAGGCGCGGCGCGATACCGCAAGTACCCGCCTGAACTACGCGCGCAATTTCGAGGGGCTGGTGAACCCCTTGCTGTTCAACATCGGCCTGCACACCGCACATCACGAGAACCCGCATGTCCACTGGTCCGAGCTCGCGCAATTGCACCGCACGCGCTACCGCGCGCAGGTCGCCCCCGGGCTCAACGAGCAGGGACTGGTGCCCTACATGGTTCGCGTGTTCGTGCTGGGAGCGCTGTGGCCGCGTTTTCGCAGCCGTTCGCTGATGCCGCCCGTGCCGCCCGAGTCTTCAACCCACTGAACCATGCCCGTCCCATTCCAACGCGTCTACATCGAGAGCGCCGGCTACTTCATGCCCGGCGAGCCCATTCCCAACGAGCGCATGGACGCCTACATTGCGCCGCTCAACCGGATGTCGGAGCGCATCAAGCGGCGCATCCTGGCCGAGAACGGCATCCTCACGCGGCACTATGCGATCGACGAGGAGGGCGTGACGCGCCACACCAATACGCAATTGGCGGCAGGCGCGATCCGCGACTGCCTGCGGCGCGGCGGTGCCGAGCTGTCGCGGGTGTCGCTGCTGGCCAGCGGCTCTTCGGGCGGCGACACGCTGATGCCCGGTTTCGCCAACATGATCCAGGGCGAGCTGGCGGCGCCGCCCATGGAAACGCTGTCGGTGCACGGCATCTGCGCCGCGGGCGTGTCGGCCATCCAGTCGGCCGCGCAGGGCATCGAGCTGGGTGCGCACCGCAGCGCGCTCGCGGTGGCCAGCGAGATGCCGTCGCGGCTTTTCAAGCGCTCGCGCTTCGCGGCACGCGGCTACGAAACCGATTTCGATTCGCACTTCCTGCGCTGGATGCTCTCCGACGGCGCGGGCGCGCTGCTGCTGTCCGACGGCACGCCCGCGCTGGCCGGCAGCCCCGGGCTGCGCCTGCGGCTGAAGTGGGTGCATCAGCGTGCATTCTCGGGGGACTACCCGGTCTGCATGCAGCTGGGCCTGACCGAAGACCGCGCGCGCGGCCATCTCGATTTCGGTTCGTGGGCCGAGGCGGAGGTGGCGGGTGCCCTGTCGCTGCGGCAGGACATACGCCTGCTGCCGCACCTGTTCGACATCGGCATTCATGAATACGCAACGCTGGTGCAGGGCGGATGGCTCGATCCGAAGCGGGTCGATCACTTCCTGTGCCACTACTCGTCGGAGAAATTCATTCCCGTGGTCGAGGACCTGATGGCCAAGGCCGACCTGGCCATTCCGCGCGAGCGCTGGTGGAGCAACCTGGCCTGGCGCGGCAATACGGGGGCCGCGTCGATCCTGATCATGCTGTCGGAGTTCCTGCACACCAAAGCGCTGAAGCCCGGGGAACAGATCTTCTGCTATGTGCCGGAATCGGGGCGCTTCATGGCCGCCTACATGCTGCTGGAGGTCGAGTCTGCCGAGGCGCCCGCTCGGGCGATGGGCGGTCCGCGCGTGACGGCCGAAGCGGCCCTGGACGACGAAGCCGCGATTGCGCCGCCGCATGATCCGGCCGCCGCGCCCGAAGGCCTTGGCGCGCTCCTGACCGAACTGGCCGGCATCTGGCACGACTACCGCTCGCGCGCCTGGCGCACGCCGCTGATCCGCCAGATCCGCGAGCGCCGCCTTGCCTTGCCCGACTACCTGAACTGGATGGAGCAGTGGATCCCGCAAGTGCGCGAAGGCAGCCGCTGGATGCGCGAAGGCGCCGCTTCGCTGACCGGGCCGTACCAGGCGCTGGCCGCGCTGATCGACGTGCATGCGGGCGAGGAGCAGGACGACTTCAACATCCTCTTCAGCGACTATCGGAAAGCCGGTGGCACCGTGGCGCGGATCGACGATCTGCGCCGCAACCCCGGCGGAGAGGCGCTCAACGCCTACCTGCATAGCCTGGCCGCCACACGCAACCCGATCGGCCTGCTGGGTGCGATCTACATCATCGAGGGCACGGGCCAGCGCATCGTTCCCGCGCTGCTGCCGCTGATCAAGGCCGGCCTGAGGCTGCCGCCCGACGCCTTCCGCTTTCTCGAGTACCACGGCCACAACGACGAGAACCACCTGAACCGCTGGCTTGCCGCGGTCGAGATGGTGATGGCCGTGGAAGGCGGCGAGGGCGCCGGAGGCCAGGGCCGGGCGGCCCGCCAGATCATCGACACGGCGCGCCATACGGCCGCGCTGTACCTGATGCAGTTTCAGCACATCACGGAGCGAATGCCACATGAGCCGAACGCCTGATTTTCTTGCGCAGGGGCACGACGAGCGCGATCCCAGTCCCTGGCTCGCGCTCTATCTCGACCAGAGCACGCCGCTGCCCGACGAGGTCAAGGCGGCGTGGCTGGCCGATTCGAGCTCGGGTTCGCGCCAGTACCTGCTGCCGTTCCTGCGGCCGGTGGCGCGGCTCACGATCATCCTGATCCAGGTCGTGAAAGTGTTCGTGCCGCGCAACTGGTCGCACTCGAAGCTGCTGCACCGGCTGCTGGCCTGGGGGCTGAAACGCTTCGTCTCGCCGGAAGCGAACTGGCTGATCCTGCGGCATTTCCACCTCGGCTCGCAGGTGCTGGGCTTCATCGGCCGCAATTCGCCGGCGCCCGTGGGCACCTCGCCGCTGGAGCCGGCCGACATCGACGCTCTCAAGGACGAGACCTTCCTGAAACACGACCTGAATCTCTTCAACTTCGTGATTCGGCTGAACCAGGCGCTGCGCGACAAGGGGCTGGTGCTGGGCAAGGCGCCCCAAGTCGATTTTTCGATGATCAGGGACCCGGGCCTGCGGCTTTCGGACATGCCGCACGGCAAGCTCAACTTCCTCGACCTGCAGAGCGCCATCGAGCTTTTCACGCCGCTGTACCAGCTGATGCTGACGGACAACGACTTCTGGCGCGCCGCCAATTCGCTGCAACTGGATGAAACCATCGGCATCTACGCGGCCACCTTGCTGGGGGCCCCGGAACACCTCATCCTGGTGAACAACAAGCATCCGCTGGTGCCGCTTTCGACGCTGCGGGCCGGGCACCGGCTGGTGATTCACGGGCTGTCGACGGAAATGCTGCACAGCCTGCTGCGGCGCATGCAGGCCGCGCACGGGGCGACCCCCACGCCGGAGCAGCCACTTGCATAAGCGTATGCTGCCCCCAGATGCAATCCATGAACACGACCCACAATCCGTCTCCCAAGACCGATCTGGCAGTGACCCACGTGCTGGCTCAACTGCTGGAGCGGCTCGAGCACAGCGCCGTTCCCGTAGGCGCCGAACAATACCGCTCGGTGGTAGAACACTTGGTGCACGAATTCAACGACGTTGAACCGGGCGCCGACCTGGGCCGTCTGCTCGACGCCTATCCTGCCGCCGCCGAGGTCTACGAAAACCTCAATTACCAACATGCCGGCCTCTGCCGCTCGGCGCTCGATATGGCGCTTGCAGCCGAAGTCAGCGCGAGAGAAGCCATTGCACGCGCCATGCGCAACACTGAACCGAAAAAGGACAAAGCCGATGGCCAAAGCTGAGGTCAAGACCGCCGTTGTGGCCGATGGCCTGCGTTACAAGTCGAAGGCACCGGGCTCGCCGTTTCGTGCCTCGGCGTCGTTCAGCGGGGCGACCATGTCCTGCTTCATGTGCGGAAAGCACCGCGTACGGTCGCAATTGCGCACCCGCCAGGTGCTGGGCAAGTCGCAAACCGTTTGCGCACCCTCGTGCAAGGCGCTCGACGAATCCCTTGAATAAACCGGATTCGCCGGCCTAGCAGGGCCGGGCGACGCCTTGGCGACATGCCCGAGCGCGCTCATTGCAGATTTTCTTTCCAAATCCGCTGCAATAGATATACAGTTGGACACAATTGATGCATTTATAGCATCGGTCAAAAGTTCTAATTTGTAGCCGACGGCAAATGATTTCGTATAAATGCAATGACGCCCACTGCCGGGCGATTTGCGGAAGGAACCTGCAATGAACAAGTCGCGTCATGTGGTCATGCAGGTGGTTAAGCGTTCCTCCGGCAGTGCGACGCACCATGTGGAATTCCTCATGGACAACATCTTTGCGGAGCGCCTGCGCCAACTGCGCTCGCTGGTTCCGCCGCTGGGCAGCCTCAACAAGCAGCGCGACCTGGTGATCGACAAGGTGCGTGTGCGCCTGCCGAATGCCATCTGGCGCACTGGAAGCCACGTCGACGAGGGCGTGGAGGGCTCCTGCATCGTCATTGCGGCGGAAGGCTCGTTCAATTGCGGCGGCAAAGACCGCAATACGCGCGAAAAGCTGGTGACCTACAACTTTTCGATTTCGCGCTTGATCGAATTGCACGCCGAACGCCCCGACGGCGAAACCCTCTACATCCGCGATGGCACCTTCGCGAACGACGAACCCGCCGAGTCGGCCGCGGGCCTGTGGGTTGCTTCGCTGAATGAACTGGAAGTCGTGATGCGCGTTCCGGATGCCCCTTCGGACTTCGATACCCTGCACGACCTGACCATGCGCCCCGAGCAGCGGGCGGCCATCAGCCCCCCCACGCATCGAGCCAGCTTCTACTGAAGAGCGTCGGCTGCCGCGCCTACGGGGGTGTACTGCGCGCGGTTGTTCTCGAGCCAGCGTGCCGCCAGTTTGCTGTCTTGCTGCGCAGGATGGAAATCGGCGCGAAAGTAGCTGCGCCAGGCGTGCCAGTTGCCTCCGAGCAGGCCGCCTCTGCCCAGCAGGATGCGCGCGGCGCTCTTCCAGGTTGCCCATTTCCACAACTGGCCTTCGTGACGCAGGTTGTCGACGGTCTGGCGCATCAGATCGCCCAGGAACATCACGGTGACCCGACGGAACCAGCGTTTTCGCCAGGGGTCCGACCCCTGCGCAGCCTTGTAGATGTCGAAGGCGACGGCCTTGTGCTCCAGTTCCTCGGCGCTGTGCCAAAGCCACATGGTCCGCAGCCGCGGCTCGGCGCCATCGAGCACTCCAGGATGGGCGAGCAGCCATTCGGCGAACATGGCGGTGAAGTGTTCCGTGGCCGCGGTGACCGCCAGCGCATGGCGGGGATCGGCCCCTTCCATCAGTTGCATGCGCCTGGCGGCGCGGGGCGTCCAGCCATCGGCCAGCCCCTGGTCCTGCAGATGGGCGTTGAAAAGCGAATGAATGCGGCGGTGCGTGGCCTCCTGGCCGATGAAGCCGCGAACCTCGGCGCGAAACTTTTCCTGCGTTTGCGCCGGCAGCGTGGTCGCGGCATCGCGCACGGCATCGATGAAGAACTGCTCGCCGAACGGGAAGCTCATCGACAGCGCATTGAAAAAAGCCGTGGAGAATGCGTCGCCACCGCACCAGTTGCGGCCGAATGGCGTCTCGAGGTCGATCAAGAGGCGGCGCACGACAAGATCGGTCATGGCAAGTGGTCCTTGGAAAGTACAGTCCGGTACACGCTCGTACCAATTTTTCGGAATGGTGCGCTCCATGGCTGGTACCGTCAAGTACCAATGCGTAGGAAAATGTCTTCTCCATGAGCATCGCGACCGAAAAACCAGCCCTTGCCGGTCCCTCCGGGGAGCCCGCCCACGAGCATTACTCCCGGCTGCTGGAAGGCATGGCGCGCGCCGTGGCCACCAAGGGCTACGCGGACACCACCATTGCCGACATCGTGCGCGAGGCCGCTGTTTCGCGCCGCACCTTCTACGAACACTTCACGACCAAGTCCGAGTGCCTGATCGCGTTGTACGAGGCGGCGAGCAAGCTGGCTCTGCGCGCCGTGAGCGAGGCCTTCGATCCGGCGCAGCCTTGGCATGCGCAGGTGGAGCGGGCGATCAGCGCGTATTTCGATTACCTTGCGCAGGACCCGGCGCTGCTGCGCACGCTGTTCGTGGAGATTCTTGGCCTCGGCATGCCGGGGCTGGCGGCGCGGCGCCGGGTGAATGACGAGATCGCCGGCTTCATCCAGGCGGCCATCAACAGCGGCGGCGGCGCGCACAGCGGCCCCGTGGCGCACCTGACGAGTGAAATGGCGATGACGGTGGTGGGAGGCATCAACGAACTGGTGCTCCAGGCCATCGAACAGGACCGGGTGGGTGATCTGGGCCAATTGGTGCCGCCGGCCACGCGCCTGGTACGCGCGGTGGCGGCCGAGAGCACCAGGTAGCGAAAAGGGGCGGGGCCGAGCAGGGAGGCCTCGGCCTGCGGTTCGCGTCAGGCGGGCCTGGCCTGCGACGGATCGTAGAAGAACTCTTCCTGGGCGATGCGGTCGCCCTCCCAGCGCTGCCAGGCGAGCTCTTCCATGCGCATGGCCTTGCCATCCTTGAAGCGGAAATCGAAGACCCAGCGGATCACCACGTGATCGCCGTTCACGAACACCGGGCGCACGCAGGTCGAAACCACAGAGGCCGTGCGATCCAGCGTCGCCTGCTCGCGGGCAACCAGCGTGCTGCGGCCGCGCCGGGGCTCGGCCTGGTTCTCCCGCATGGTCGCGTCCTCGGTGTAGAAGTTCTCGATGGCCTTGGCGTGCGCGCCGCTTTCCACGGCGGCAATGAAGGCTTCGAGTCTTTCCGTGGTGGGCATCAGGCCTTGACCTTCACTTCGACGCGGCGGGCTTCGCCCGGGGGGCCATCCGCCTGGGTCTGCTCGGGCTTGGCAAGCTCGATCTTGTCCGCGGGCGCGCCGGCGGCCTTGAGCGCATCGCCTACGGCCATCGCGCGCTGCTTGGCGAGTTCGGCGTTCTTGGCCGGATCGCCGCTCGCATCGTGGTAGCCGCTCACGAGCAGGGTGCTGCCGCTCTGCACGGCCTTGATGACGTCGGCCAACGCTTCCTTGGCATTGGGCGCGACCTCGGCCTTGCCGCTCTCGAAATAGAACTTCACCACGCCGTTCTCGACCTTCACGGCCGCGGCTTCGGCGGCTGCCACGGCGCCGGAGGCAACCGCTGCCGCCGGCGTTGCGGGCGCAGGTGCCTGCACCGGCGCTGCGGGCGCCGAAGAAGCAGCCGGCGCGGTAGCGGCCGGGGGTGTCTCGACCTTGTGCGGCACGGCTGCAGCCGCGTCGCCGCCGTGGAACTTGACCACCAGCGGCACGATCAGCAGCGCCACGATGTTGATGATCTTGATCAGCGGATTCACCGCCGGGCCGGCCGTGTCCTTGTAGGGATCGCCCACGGTGTCGCCGGTGACGGCGGCCTTGTGCGCCTCGGAGCCCTTGCCGCCGTGATGGCCGTCCTCGATGTACTTCTTGGCGTTGTCCCATGCGCCGCCGCCCGTGCACATCGAGATGGCGACGAACAGGCCGGTCACGATGGTGCCCATCAGCAGGCCGCCCAGCGCCTTCGGCCCGAGCAGCAGGCCGACCAGGATCGGCACCACCACCGGCAGCAGCGAGGGAATCATCATTTCCTTGATGGCCGCGCCGGTCAGCATGCTCACGGCCTTGCCGTACTCGGGCTTGCCGGTGCCTTCCATGATCCCGGGGATCTCGCGGAACTGCCTGCGCACCTCCTCGACCACCGCGCCGGCCGCGCGACCCACGGCTTCCATGGCCATGGCGCCGAACAGGTAGGGGATCAGGCCGCCGATGAAGAGGCCGACGATCACCATCGGGTCGCTCAGGTTGAAGCTGATGTTCAGCCCGAAGCTCTCCAGCTTGTGGGTGTAGTCGGCAAAGAGCACCAGCGAGGCGAGGCCGGCCGAGCCGATGGCGTAGCCCTTGGTCACGGCCTTGGTCGTGTTGCCCACGGCGTCGAGCGGGTCGGTGATGTCGCGCACGCTGGCGGGCATCTCGCTCATTTCGGCGATGCCGCCGGCGTTGTCGGTGATGGGGCCGTAGGCATCGAGCGCCACCACGATGCCCGCCATGCTGAGCATGGCCGTGGCAGCCACCGCGATGCCGAACAGGCCCGCGAGCGCATACGAGGCCATGATGGCGATGCAGACGAAGATCACCGGCCATGCCGTCGAGCGCATCGAGACGCCGAGGCCCGCGATGATGTTGGTGCCGTGGCCCGTGGTGGAGGCCTGTGCGATGTGCTGCACCGGCTTGTACTGCGTGCCGGTGTAGTACTCGGTGATCCACACCAGCGCGGCCGTCAGCGCCAGGCCCACGAAGCAGGCGCCGAACAGCTTGAGCTGGCTGCCGCTCGGGGCAATGGCGTTGTCGGGGATGATCCAGCTCGTGACGAACCAGAACGCGATCAGCGACAGGATGCCCGCGACCGCCAGGCCTTTGTAGAGCGCCGGCATCACGTTGGTCATGCCAGGCGAGGCCTTGACGAAGAAGCAGCCGATGATCGAGGCGATGATCGACACACCGCCCAGTGCCAGCGGATAGAGCACCGCGTTGAGCGGCGCGGCCGTGACCATCAGCGCGCCCAGTACCATGGTGGCGATCAGGGTGACGGCATAGGTCTCGAACAGGTCGGCCGCCATGCCGGCGCAGTCGCCGACGTTGTCGCCCACGTTGTCCGCAATGACGGCCGGGTTGCGCGGATCGTCTTCCGGAATGCCGGCTTCGACCTTGCCCACCAGGTCGGCGCCCACGTCGGCGCCCTTGGTGAAGATGCCGCCGCCCAGCCGCGCGAAGATCGAGATCAGCGAGGAGCCGAAGGCAAAACCGATCAGCGGATTGAGGATGGCCGAGAGGCTGCGGTCCGGCGTGAGGTTGCCGTTGCCCGCCAGGAACCAGTAGAAGACCGAGACGCCCAGGAGCCCCAGCCCCACCACCAGCATGCCTGTGATGGCGCCGCCGCGGAACGCGACGTCGAGCGCCGGGCCGATGCCTTGCGTGGCCGCCTGCGCGGTGCGCACGTTGGCGCGTACCGACACGTTCATGCCGATGAAGCCGCAGGCGCCCGAAAGCACCGCTCCCACCACGAAGCCGATGGCCGTGGTTGCGTCGAGGAACAGGCCGATGAGGATGGCCAGGACCACGCCGACCACCGCGATGGTGGTGTATTGCTTGGCGAGGTAGGCCGATGCGCCGGCCTGGATGGCTGCCGCGATCTCCTGCATCCGCGCGTTGCCGGGATCCTTGGCGAGAATCCAACTTCGAGCCCAGAAACCGTAGCCCACGGCCACGAGGCCGCAGACGATGGCGAGTATCAGGGGGGTGTTGCCGATCATGCTTTGCTTCTCCATTCGTTCGTTGTGACTTGTGGAGACGGACAGCATGGGTCCTGCGCGCAACGCGTACGGGACCCAGGTTTTCCGTCGCGTTGCTTCCTCGAAGCTCGCAGCACCGAGGTGCGGAGCCGATTGGCCAACGGGTGCAATTTACAGGCAAAAACGAGAGCGCGTGCGACCGGGCCGTGACACGGAAAGTAAACTCCGGGTTTGTCCCCATCTCTCCTCATACTTTTCAACTACTCGAAAACGTCATGTCCTTCGACAAAGTCTCCCCCGGCAAGAACATCCCCGACGCCTTCAATGTCGTGATCGAAATCCCGATGAACGCCGACCCGATCAAGTACGAAGTCGACAAGGAATCGGGCGCGATCTTCGTGGACCGCTTCATGACGACCGCGATGTACTATCCGGCCAACTACGGCTACGTGCCGCAGACCCTCTCTGGCGACGGCGACCCGGTCGACGTGCTGGTGATCGCGCCGTATCCGCTCTTGCCCGGCGTCGTGGTGCCGTGCCGCCCGCTGGGCATCCTGATGATGGAAGACGAAGCCGGCGTCGACGGCAAGGTGCTGGCCGTGCCCACCGACAAGGTGCTGCCGATCTACAGCCACTGGAAGTCGGTCGACGACGTGAACCCGATGCGCCTGAAGGCCATCAGCCACTTTTTCGAGCACTACAAGGACCTGGAAGCCGGCAAGTGGGTCAAGGTGCTGGGCTGGGAAGGCATCGACGCGGCCAAGAAGGAAGTCGTCGACGGCATCGCTGCCTACAAGAAGTAATCGCTCGGCCCTGCACGCGTTCGCAGCCGCTCAGCCCGCCTTGAAGGGGCTGCGTTCGCCCAGGTGGTCCATGTAGTTCTCGATGCCTTCGCCCTCGCGCTCGAGAAAGCGCTCGACCGCGTCGGCGAAGCCGGGGTGTGCCAGCCAGTGGGCGCTGGTGGTCTTCACCGGCATCAATGCGCGCGCCATCTTGTGTTCGCCCTGCGCGCCGCCTTCGAAGCGCCTGGCGCCGTGCGCAATGCACCAGGCCAGCGGCTGGTAGTAGCAGGCCTCGAAATGCAGGCAGTCGACGCGCTCCACGGCGCCCCAGTAACGGCCGTAGGCCACCAGCGCCTCGTCCCCGTGCGTGGACAGCGCGATCAGGCTCGTGGCAATCGGCTTTCCCTCGCGCTCGGCGACGAACAGCAGCCAGGCTTCGGGCATGGTGTCGGCCATGCGCTGGAAGAAGTCGCGTGAAAGGTAGGGCGGGTTGCCGTGCTCACGATAGGTGCGTGCATAGCAGCGGTAGAAGAAATCCCAGTCCGATCGGGCGATGTCGGCGCCGCGTGACCAGCGAAAGGTCACGCCGGCCTCAGCCACCTTGCGGCGCTCCTGGCGGATCTTCTTGCGCTTGTCGTGGGACAGGCTGGCGAGAAAGGATTCGAAGTCCACGTAGCCGGCTGTTTCGCCTGATTCCCCCGGGGCGGCATTCGTCCAGTGGAACTGCACCGTATTGCGCAGCATCAGGCCCGCTTCGGTGCAGGCGGCAATGTCGGCGTCCGCGCCGAACAGCAGATGCAGCGACGAGAGTTCTTCCTTCTTGCACCAGGCCACCAATGCCTGCACCAGCAGCGTGCGGTCTTGCGGATCGCGGGCCAGCAGGCGTGCGCCGGGCACCGGCGTGAATGGCACCGCCACCACTGCCTTGGGATAGTAGGCGAGCCCGTGCTGTTCGTAGGCATTGGCCCAGGCCCAGTCGAAGACATACTCGCCATAGGAATGGGTCTTGATGTAGGCCGGGCAGGCCGCCCGCAGCTGCTCGCCGCGCCACAGGGTAATGAACTGCGGCATCCAGCCGCTTTCGGGCGAGGCGCTGCCGCTGTCGTGCAGAGCCGCGAGGTATTCGTAGCGCATGAAGGGCGACGGCTGCGCCTCGGCCGCGAGCAGCGCGTTCCATGCTTTCGGCTCCAGGTCCGACAGCGACGCCACCACCCGAATGACATAATCGTTCAAGCCTTTTTCTTCCTTCCGTATGACGCTCAAGCTCGCCATCGCGCAACTCAATTTTGTGGTGGGCGACCTCGCCGGCAACGCGAGAAAAATCGTCGATGCCGCGCACCAGGCCCACGCCGAAGGTGCGCGTGTTCTGCTGACGCCCGAACTCTCGATTGCCGGCTATGCGGCAGAGGACCTTTTCCTGCGTCCCGCCTTCACCGAAGCCTGCGATGATGCCGTGAAAGGCATTGCCGCCGCACTGGCCGACCTCAAAGACATGGTCGTGGTGGTGGGGCATCCGACGGGCGGCAGCCTGCGAAGCCGCTCGGTGGCGGTGCAGATGCGCTACAACGCCGCCAGCGTCATCAAGGAAGGCCGCATCCTCGAAACCTACGCCAAGCGCGAACTGCCGAACTACCAGGTGTTCGACGAGCGCCGCTACTTCACGCCGGGGCAGGGCACCTGCGTGTTCGAGGCCGGCGGCGTCTCGGTGGGTGTGCTGATCTGCGAAGACGCCTGGTTCGACGAGCCAGCCGAACTGGCTCGAGCGGCGGGCGCCGAGGTGCTGGCCGTCATCAACGCCTCGCCGTATCACGTCGGCAAGGAGGGCGAGCGCGTGGCGCGGATGGCCGACCGCGCCCGCGCCGTGGGCCTGCCGCTGGTCTACGCGCACCTGGTGGGCGGGCAAGACGAAGTGGTCTTCGACGGCGCATCCTTTGCGCTGCAGGCTGACGGCGCCCCCGCCATGCAGGCCGAGAGTTTCAAGGAGGGGCTGGTTTTCATGCAACTGAAGCGCTCGCCGCAGGGCATCGGTGTCGTGGCGGAACCTTCGGCCATCGCCGTGCCGCGCGAAGCGGAAGCCCAGCTGTGGGATGCACTGGTACTGGGCGTGCGCGACTACATCGGCAAGAACGGCTTTCCCGGCGCCATCCTGGGGCTCTCCGGGGGCATCGATTCGGCGTTGGTGCTTGCCATCGCGGTCGATGCACTCGGCAAGGACAAGGTGCGCGCCGTCATGATGCCTTCGCCCTATACCGCCGACATCAGCTGGATCGACGCGCGCGAGATGGCAAGCCGCCTGGGCGTGCGCTACGACGAGATCTCGATCAAGCACACCTTCGAATCGTTCAAGGGTGCGCTGGCCGGGGAGTTCAAGGGCCTGCCCGAGGATACGGCCGAGGAAAACATCCAGGCCCGCATCCGCGGCACGCTGCTGATGGCGCTGTCGAACAAGTTCGGCTCGATCGTTCTCACCACCGGCAACAAGAGCGAGATGGCCACCGGCTACTGCACGCTCTATGGCGACATGGCGGGCGGCTTCGCGGTGATCAAGGACCTGCTGAAGACCACCGTGTTCGCGCTGGCCCGCTGGCGCAATGCCCATGACCCGTACGGCACTGGTGCCTCGCCGATTCCCGAGCGCATCATTACGCGGCCCCCGAGTGCCGAACTGCGGCCCGACCAGACCGACCAGGACAGCCTGCCGCCCTACGACGTCCTCGACGGAATCCTGGCACGCTACATGCAGGACGACGAGGGCATCGACGAGATCATTGCCGCCGGCTACGAGCGTGCGGTGGTCGAGCGGGTTGCGCGGCTCATCAAGATCAACGAATACAAACGGCGCCAGGCGCCTGTGGGCATTCGGGTGACCCATCGAAGCTTCGGCAAGGATTGGCGTTACCCTATCACCAGCAAGTTCAACGAAACCGCCGGAGCGCAAAAACCATGAAGCAGATCACCGCCATCGTCAAACCCTTCAAGCTCGAGGACGTACGCGAAGCCCTGGCTGAAGTGGGCGTTACCGGTCTCACAGTGACCGAGGTCAAGGGCTTCGGGCGCCAGAAGGGGCACACCGAGCTCTACCGTGGTGCGGAATACGTGGTCGACTTCCTGCCCAAGATGAAGGTCGAAGTGGTCGTGAATGAAGGCGACGTGGAGCGCTGCATCGAAGCCATCGTCAATTCCGCACGCACCGGCAAGATCGGCGACGGAAAGATCTTCGTCACCGGCGTGGAACGCATCGTGCGCATCCGCACCGGCGAGGAAAACGAAAACGCCGTTTGAAGGGGCTCGCCCCCAGGCTGCACGCTACAGGTTTTCGGCCAGGCGGTCGGCGCGCGGGTGCAGGGGAACTTCGGCGCGCAGCGCGCTGAGCAGTTCGGTGGGGTTGGTGCCGGTGCGGATCAGGTTCATCTGCCAATCGCCCATGAAGCCCTCGCGCACGCTGTGCGCCAGGAAGCCCAGCAGGCCGTCGTAGTAGCCGGCGGTATTGAGAATGCCGGTGGGCTTGTCGTGGTAGCCGAGCTGGCGCCAGGTCCAGATCTCGAACAATTCCTCGAAGGTGCCGATGCCGCCCGGCAGCGCGACGAAGGCGTCGGCGCGCTCGCCCATCATGGCCTTGCGTTCGTGCATGGTGTCGACCACGTGGAGCTCGTCGCACAGGGGATTGGCCAGTTCCCGGTCGACCAGCGCCTTGGGAATGATGCCGACCACCCGGCCGCCGGCGTTGCGGGTGGCTTCGGCCACCGTGCCCATCAGGCCGGTGCGTCCGCCACCGTAGACCAATTGGCCGCGGTGCTGGCCGATCCACTGGCCGACCGCTTCCGCGGCCTTGGAGAATTCAACTCGCTCGCCGGGTCGCGAGCCGCAATACACACAGATCGAAAATTCAGGATTCATGCCGCCATCATGCCTCGTGCGGCGGGCGTCTTCATGACGCGAAGTGCTGCCACAGCGCCGCCAGCCAGATGCCCCCGCAAAGGGTGAGCGACAGCAGCACGGCGGCGCTTCCCATGTCCTTGGCGCGCTTGGAGAGGTCGTGCCATTCGGGGCCGATGCGGTCGATGGCGGCTTCGACCGCGGTGTTGAGCAGCTCGACGATCATCACGAGGATGGCGCTGCCGGCGAGCAGGGCCACCTCGATCCAGCTGCGGCCGAGCCAGAAGGCAGCCGGAATCATCACGATGGCCATGATGGCTTCCTGGCGAAAGGCCGGCTCGCTCCAGCCTGCCCGAAGGCCGTGCAGCGAGATCAGGGTTGCATGCCACACGCGCTCCAGGCCCTTGCGGGCCTTTTGCGGGTTCACGGCGGGGTCGGGAAGCTTGGGCAAGGCACTCATCGGCGGCTCATCGGCTTGGAGGTTATGAGCCGCGTACCGGCCCAGGCGTCGTGCCAGAACTGGCGCTCGGGGTGAAAGCGCGCCAGCAATGCCCAGACGGCAACCCATCCGAAGATCAGCACCGTGGATTCTCCACCCGAAAGCTTGAAAGGTGCGATGGCGGCCAGCGGCGGCAGGAACCAGATCCAGCTGAGCAGGTAGCGCGCCAGCGCCCGGCCCTGGGTGAGGGGGCGCCCTTGCGCATCGACGATGCGGATGTTCCAGGTTTTCATGGCCAGCGTCTGTCCCCGGGTCCAGAACCAGACGAAATAGACGCCGAACACCACGAACAGGAAGGCCTGGAGCAAGTGCCGGCGGGAATCCATGGCGTCCCGCATCTGGCCGAGCGTGCTGAACAGCCAGCCTGCAACGAACACCACCGCGAACAACAGCATGCCCTCATACAGCCAGCATGCCATGCGTCGCCACAAGCCGGGCACTATCAGAAGAGGAGCGCTGGGGGGAGTATCTGCGAGCGATGAGGAGGGATTCGATTCCGAGAATTCGGAAGAATTTGAAGCCATCGAAACCTTGGGGATCAGGGGGGCGAGGACTGCTCGGCGCCACGGCCTGCAGGATTGGAAGCGGACGATGGCGGCGAAACCTGGGCGGCAGCCGATGGCATGGGTACCTGCGCCTCGGCCGGAACCGGCTGCGACGCGGCGGCGGACGCGTCGGACGGGGAGGGCGTGGACACGACGGACGGGACGCGCTCCGGCGGCGAAGCCACCATGATGGCGGCGGCAGGCGCCGTGGCTGGCAGGGGCGTTGCAGGCGGGGCCAGCATGATGCGGGGCGTGTGCTGCCCCGCAGGCGTCACGGCCGGCACCGTCACGAGTTTCTGGGCTGGAACAGGACGCACCGGAATGGCGGCACCGCGCGGCTTGGCGGGGGCGCGCTCCGCCAGCCGGCGCTTTTCTTCCGCGCTCAAGGCCTGGTACTCCTCCCACTTGGCCCTGCGTTCGTCGGCAGGGACGCGCTTCACCTCGGCAAAATTGAGGCGCGCCTGGGCCCGCTGCTGATTGCTCAGGGCTGCCCATTCGATCATGCGGCTGTGCAGGGTGGTTTGGTCATCGGCCGACATGTTCGCGTAATTGCGTGACAGTGCCAGCCATTTGCGCTTGTGCCCCGGGTTCAAGGCGTGCCAGTGCGACGCGAGCGGCCGCAGCGCCTGCTGCTGCTCCGCGGTGAGTTCGCTCCAGTATGGCTTGGTCGCTGGAGCGGTCTTCGAAGCCGAAGCCGAAGCCGAGGCCGAAGCCGTTGCCGCTTGCGCGGCACCGCCGGCAGATTTGAGCGGCTCGGAACGAGGTTGGGCGCTGGCGAGTGTCAGGCCGAACAGCGCAACGGCGAGCGCGCCCGCCCAAATGACTGCGCCCGACGTTGGCGGGCGCAGCGGGCGGGGCGTAGCGGTGCGGGAGGCGGAAGGGCGTCGCATTCGTTCAACGGGACTCAGTCAGAGGCGCCGTCGGCCTTGAGGAACTGGGCAAAACCAGGGTCGGTGTAGGCGGCCGGAGGGAGATCGCCCGTGAGCAGTGCGGAATCGACTTCCGCCAGTTCGCTGGCACGGTCTTCGTCCTGCAGCACGCTGATGGTGATCAGCCCCGCAACCAGCGCAATCAGGGGCACCACCGAACCGATGCGGGTCCACCAGCCGCCGCCCATTGTTGCCACATGCCCGGATTGCATGACCACCGAAGCTGCCCGCAACTGGGGCGACTGCTTGCGCATGGCAACGGCTTGCGCGCGCGCCACCCGCAGCCGCTCGCCGATGTCGTGCGGCAGCTCCCGGCTGCCGTCGGACAGCCGCGCAGCGACACGCTGGCCGAATTGATCCTCGGCAGCAAAAGAAGAGGTTGAAACCTTAGTGTTCATAGCGAAATTCCCTTGGCTTTGAGCGCCTTGCTCAGGGCGTGTACGGCCCGCGAACAATGGGTTTTGACGCTGCCTTCGGAGCAGCCCATTGCAGCGGCCGTCTCCGCCACATCCATTTCTTCCCAGTAACGCATCAGGAAAGCCTCGCGTTGACGACCTGGCAAAGCTGCGATCTGTTCTTCGATCTCGTGGAAGACCTGGGCGCGGCGGGTCGTGTCCTCGGCACTCTCCGTTTCTCTGGAGTCGGTTGGCGAGACGAAGTTCTCCAGCAGATCGAAATCTCCGTCGTCGCCGGCAGATTCGAAGTCGCCGAGGTTGGAGAACAGGGCGCGGCGGGTTTTCTGCCGGCGGAACCAGTCGAGCGTGCAATTCGAAAGGATGCGCTGGAACAGCATCGGCAGCTCTTCCTGCGGCTTGTCGCCGTAGTGCTGCGCCAGCTTCATCATGCTGTCCTGCACGATGTCGAGTGCCGCTTCCTCGTCCCGCACGTGGTAGACCGAGCGCTTGAAAGCGCGCCGTTCGACGCTCTTCAGAAAGTCGGAAAGTTCTTGTTCAGTGGCCAAGCGAGAGGGGGCGCCGCGGGCGCCGCGTGGGGAATGGGGGTATCGGGAAGCGCTTATGTTTTTCTGCCGCGGATTATGCCCCCGTGCCTTTTCATGGGGATTTTTGCGCGGCGGCAAGCCCATCAATGTCATAATCCGCGCTGCAAGTCAAAAGGCAAACGGGTCACGGTCCGGCGGAACATCAGTCCGCTCATGGCTTTGGCCTCAAGTCCTGGCGCGGCCCCACAAGGGCTGGCAAGGGGCACCCAAGGTTTTTCGTTCCCGAAAAAACTCCAAAGGTTGATCATGGAAATCTCGAAGGCGGAACTCGCTTCCGCAGCAGCCGCGTCCTCTGGCGCCGGCAACCCAACGCAAGAACTCATGGGCGCTGAAGTGCTGGTCAAGGCACTGCAGGCCGAAGGCGTCCAGTACATCTGGGGCTACCCCGGTGGCGCGGTTCTGTACATCTACGACGCGTTCTACAAGCAGGACACCATCCAGCACGTGCTGGTACGCCACGAGCAGGCAGCCGTCCACGCGGCCGACGGCTATGCGCGTGCCACCGGCGAGGTCGGCGTGGCGCTGGTCACCTCGGGCCCCGGCCTGACCAATGCGGTCACCGGCATCGCCACGGCGTACATGGACTCGATCCCGATGGTGATCATCTCGGGTCAGGTACCCACCGCCGCCATCGGCCTGGATGCCTTCCAGGAATGCGACACCGTGGGCATCACCCGCCCCATCGTGAAGCACAACTTCCTCGTCAAGGATCCCAAGGATCTGGCCATGACGATGAAAAAGGCCTTCCACATCGCCCGCAGCGGCCGTCCCGGCCCGGTGGTGGTGGACGTGCCCAAGGACGTCTCCTTCAAGAAGACCCCGTACGCCGGCTATCCCGACAAGGTCGAGATGCGCTCGTACAACCCGGTGCGCAAGGGCCACGGCGGCCAGATCCGCAAGGCGCTGCAGCTGCTGCTGAATGCCAAGCGCCCGTACATCTACACGGGCGGCGGCGTGCTGCTTGGCAACGCCTGCAACGAACTGCGCACGCTGGTCGACATGCTCGGCTATCCGGTCACCAACACGCTGATGGGCCTGGGCGCCTACCCGGCGAGCGACCGCAAGTTCCTGGGCATGCTGGGCATGCACGGCACCATCGAAGCCAACAATGCGATGCAGAACTGCGACGTGCTGCTGGCCGTGGGCGCGCGCTTCGACGACCGCGTGATCGGCAACCCGAAGCATTTCGCGCAGAACGAACGCAAGATCATCCACGTCGACATCGATCCGTCGAGCATTTCCAAGCGCGTGAAGGTCGACATCCCGATCGTCGGCGACGTGAAGGACGTGCTCACCGAACTGATCTCGATGATCCGCGAGAGCACCACCAAGCCCGACGCCGGCGCACTGGCCGACTGGTGGAAGACCATCGAGGCCTGGCGCTCGCGCGACTGCCTCAAGTACGACCGCGGCAACAAGGACGTGATCAAGCCGCAGTACGTGGTCGAAACCCTCTGGAACATGACCAAGGACGCCGACGCGTACATCACGTCGGACGTGGGCCAGCACCAGATGTGGGCCGCGCAGTACTACCGCTTCGACGAGCCGCGCCGCTGGATCAATTCGGGCGGCCTGGGCACCATGGGCGTCGGCATTCCGTACGCCATGGGCATCAAGCTCGCGAAGCCCGATTCGGAAGTGTTCACCATCACCGGCGAAGGCTCGGTGCAGATGTGCATCCAGGAACTCTCCACCTGCCTGCAATACAACACGCCGATCAAGATCTGCTCGCTCAACAACCGCTACCTGGGCATGGTGCGCCAGTGGCAGGAGATCGAATACTCCGGCCGCTACAGCCACAGCTACATGGACGCGCTCCCCAATTTCGTGAAGCTGGCCGAGGCCTATGGCCATGTCGGCATGCTGATCGAGCGTCCACAAGACGTGGAGCCGGCGCTGCGCGAAGCACGCAAGCTCAAGGACCGCACGGTGTTCATGGATTTCCGCACCGACCCCACCGAGAACGTGTTCCCGATGGTCAAGGCGGGCATGGGCATCACCGAGATGCTGCTGGGTTCCGAAGATCTCTGAGCGATCCTCGGCGCATTCGCTTTCAATCACTCTTTACTGACGAATCTATTGCCCGCCGAGCCCGCGCATTACCGTGCACGGGGGAGGGCGGCGAAAAGAGGAGTCACGCAAACATGAAACACATCATTGCAGTGCTGCTGGAAAACGAGCCGGGTGCTCTTTCCCGCGTGGTGGGCCTGTTCTCGGCCCGTGGCTACAACATCGAATCGCTGACCGTCGCACCGACCGAGGACGCGAGCCTCTCGCGCATGACCATCGTCACCGCCGGCTCGGACGACGTGATCGAACAGATCACCAAGCATCTCAACCGGCTGATCGAAGTGGTGAAGGTCGTCGACCTGACCGAAGGCGCCTATACGGAGCGCGAACTCATGATGGTGAAGGTGCGCGCAGTCGGCAAGGAGCGCGAGGAAATGATGCGCATGGCCGAGATCTTCCGCGGCCGCATCATCGACGTCACGGACAAGAGCTACACCATCGAACTCACCGGCGACCACGGCAAGAACGACGCTTTCCTGGAAGCGATCGACCGTAGCGCTATCCTCGAGACCGTCCGCACCGGTGCCAGCGGCATCGGGCGCGGCGAGCGCATCCTGCGCGTGTAGGGGGTGAAGATCCCCTCAGTTCCACTGTTCTAAACCAACACACGAGGAGAAGGTAATGCAAGACTTGCTGGGTTTCGAGAAGATGGTCACCCCGATCGTCATCCGGATACTGTATTTCCTGGGGTTGCTGGTGGTATTGATTTCCGGTGTGAGCGCGCTTTTCAGCGGCGGCTTCAGAGGCATTCTTACCGGCATCGCCATTTTGATTTTTGGCGCGATCATGGTTCGCGTCTACAGCGAATTGCTGATCCTGCTGTTCCGCATTCACGACAACCTCGTGTCCATCAACCAGCAAATGAAGGACCGGAATCCCTCCGGCCAACTGTGAGTGAACGCACCCCCGCACAGGGGGTGCCAGAGATTAAATAGGAAAGACGCATCATGAAGGTTTACTACGACAAGGACGCCGACCTCAGCCTCATCAAGGGCAAGACGGTCGCAATCATCGGTTACGGCTCGCAAGGCCATGCGCATGCGCAGAACCTGAACGACAGCGGCGTCAAGGTCGTGGTCGGCCTGCGCAAGGGCGGCGCCTCCTGGCCCAAGGTCGAGAAGGCCGGCCTCAAGGTCGCCGAAGTGGCCGACGCCGTGAAGGCCGCCGACGTGGTCATGATCCTGCTGCCCGACGAGCAGATCGCCAATGTCTACAAGAACGACGTGGCACCGAACATCAAGGAAGGCGCTTCGCTGGTCTTCGCGCACGGCTTCAACGTGCACTACGGCTTCGTGCAGCCGCGCGCCGACCTCGACGTGTGGATGGTCGCTCCCAAGGCCCCCGGCCACACCGTGCGCAGCACCTACACGCAAGGCGGCGGCGTGCCCCACCTCGTGGCCGTGCACCAGGACAAGAGCGGCAAGGCGCGTGACCTCGCGCTGAGCTACGCCACGGCCAACGGCGGCGGCAAGGCCGGCATCATCGAGACCAACTTCCGCGAAGAAACCGAAACCGACCTGTTCGGCGAACAAGCGGTTCTGTGCGGCGGCACGGTCGAGCTGATCAAGGCCGGTTTCGAAACGCTGGTGGAAGCCGGCTACGCGCCCGAAATGGCGTATTTCGAATGCCTGCACGAACTCAAGCTGATCGTCGACCTGATCTATGAAGGCGGCATTGCCAACATGAACTACTCGATCTCGAACAACGCCGAATACGGCGAGTACGTCACCGGCCCGCGCATCGTGACCGAAGAGACCAAGAAGGTCATGAAGCAAGTGCTCAAGGACATCCAGACCGGCGAATACGCCAAGAGCTTCGTGCTGGAAAACGCTGCCGGCGCTCCGACGCTGATCAGCCGCCGCCGCCTGAACTCCGAGCACCAGATCGAAGTCGTCGGCGAGAAGCTGCGCGCGATGATGCCGTGGATCAAGAAGAACAAGCTGGTCGACCAGACCCGCAACTGATCCGCCGATGAACCGGGTGCCGCGGCACCCGTTTTCCGAGGGCCACCCGCTGGGGTGGCCTTTTTTCATGACGGGGCGAACCATCCCCCTGAACTACACTGCGAACCCATGCGATTTACAGATCAAGAAGCTATCGAATGGATAGCTGTTCGCGCAGTGCCCACGAGGGACGGAGGCAAATTCAATGCATGACGACACGGTTCCCGACGAGGTGCCGCCGCGCAAGCGCCGCAAGGGCATCTACATACTGCCGAACCTGTTCACGCTCGCTGCGCTGTTCGGCGGCTTCTATTCGGTCGTGATGGCGATGAACGCGCGCTTCGATCTTGCGGCGCTCGGCGTGTTCGCCGCAATGATCCTCGACAGCCTGGACGGCCGCGTGGCCCGCATGACCAACACGCAGAGCGCGTTCGGCGAGCAGATGGATTCGCTGTCCGACATGGTGTCGTTCGGCGCCGCTCCTGCGCTCATCGCCTATGAATGGTCGCTCAAGGGACTGGGCCGCTGGGGCTGGATTGCGGCCTTCGTCTACTGCGCCTGCGCGGCGCTGCGCCTGGCGCGCTTCAACGTCAATACCGGCGTGGTCGACAAGCGCTGGTTCCAGGGGCTGCCGTCGCCGGCCGCGGCCGCACTGGTGGCCGGCTTCATCTGGCTCATGACCGAGTGGGGCAAGCGGGGCGGCGAGGTGCTGTATCTCTCGTGGACGCAGATCACGTGGATCACCTTCGCGTTCACGCTCTATGCCGGACTTTCGATGGTCACCAATGCGCCGTTCTACAGCTTCAAGGATGTCCAGATGAAAAAGAGCGTGCCTTTCGTGGTGATCGTGCTCATCGCGCTCGGCATCGCGGTCATCAACATCCATCCGCCGACGGTGCTGTTTGGCCTGTTCGTGGCCTATGGCTTGAGCGGCTATGTGGTCTACGCCTGGCGCAAGGCAAAGGGGCAGCAGGCGAGCGTGATCAGCACCTCGACCGAAGAGCCCGACGAACGGGGCTTGCATAACTGAAGCTGGCTTGTGCTACATTCACAACCCTCATGACCAAGATTTCGCTGCTGGCCCTACTAGCCCTCCCTCACGGGCGGAGACGGTAGCGCACGCGCAAATCCCTCACCACGGCCCGTTCGCACCAGCAACGGGCCGTTTGTCTTTGGGGTTGCTGGTTGATTCCAACCATCACAGAGAAATCGACATGCTGAAGCAACCTCAAGCCAAATACCGCGCATTCGCCCCGATCGGCCTCAAGGACCGCACCTGGCCCGATGCCGTGCTGACCAAGGCCCCGATCTGGCTGTCGACCGACCTGCGCGATGGCAACCAGGCGCTGGTCGAGCCGATGGACATCGCGCGCAAGATGCGCATGTTCGAGACGCTCGTGGCGATCGGCTTCAAGGAAATCGAAGTCGGCTTTCCCTCCGCCTCGCAGATCGAATTCGACTTCGTGCGCAAACTGATCGAGGAAGACCGCATTCCCGACGACGTGACGATCCAGGTGCTGACACAGGCGCGCGACCATCTCATCGCCCGCACTTTCGAATCGCTGCAGGGGGCGCCGCGCGCCATCGTCCACCTCTACAACGCCGTGGCGCCCGTGATGCGCCGCGTGGTGCTCGGCATGGACGAAGACCAGATCGTCGAGCTTGCCAGCAGCCATGCGCGCATGTTCAACGACTTCGCCGCGAAGCAGCCGGGCACGCAGTGGACCTTCCAGTACTCGCCCGAAATGTTCTCGGGCACCGATGTCGTGTTCTCGAAGCGCGTGGTCGACGCGGTGACGGAAGTCTGGGCGCCGACGCCGCAGCGCAAGTGCATCGTCAACCTTCCCACGACAGTCGAGCATTCCACGCCGAACATCTTCGCCGACATGATCGAGTGGATGCACCGCAACCTCGCGCGCCGCGACGCCATCGTGCTGTGCGTGCACCCGCACAACGACCGCGGCACCGGCACGGCGGCAGGCGAGCTGGCGCTGATGGCGGGCGCCGAGCGCATCGAGGGCTGCCTGTTCGGCAACGGCGAGCGCACCGGCAATCTCGACCTCGTCAACGTCGCGCTCAACCTCTACACCCAGGGCGTCTCACCGGAGCTCGACTTCTCGAACATCGACGAGATCCGCGCGACGGTCGAGCACTGCAACCAGATTCCGGTACATCCGCGCCACCCGTATGTGGGCGATCTCGTCTACACCTCGTTCTCGGGCTCGCACCAGGACGCGATCAAGAAGGCCTTCGCTGCGCGCAAGGAGGGCGACATCTGGGACATGCCCTACCTGCCCATCGATCCGAAGGACGTGGGCCGCAGCTACGAGGCCGTGATCCGCGTCAACAGCCAGTCGGGCAAGGGGGGCATGGCCTACCTGCTCGAAAGCGAATACGGCCTCGAGATGCCGCGCCGCCTGCAGATGGAGTTCATGCAGACCGTGCAGCGCGTGATGGACGTGGCCGGCAAGGAGCTCACCGCCGCCGACCTCTGGGAGCTGTTCGTGCGCGAATACGGCCTCGAGGCCGCGCATTCTTTGCAGCACCGCGTGATCGAGGAAGAAGGCGAGGGCGCCAGCGCCTCGGTGGTGCTGCGCGGCGACCTGCCCTGGGACGGCGAGATCCGCGCCATCGAAGGCCGCGGCAACGGGCCGATCGACGCCTTCACGCAAGCACTGAGCAAGGCCACCGGCCATACCGTGCGCGTGATGGACTACCACCAGCACGCCATCGGCGCGGGCGCCGATGCCAAGTCGGTGGCGTACCTCGAACTGCGCGTGGACGAGGCCCAGACGCTGTTCGGCGTGGGCATCGACGCGAACGTGATCTCGGCTTCGCTGAAGGCCATTGTCTCGGGCGTGCAGCGCGCGCGGACCCGCGGCGCGCACAGCGCACAATCGGTGGTTGAGCTCGCCTGACGCCGTTCCCCGCCGTACGCGCAAGGTGCCAACGAACCAAGGAGATCCACGATGACCGACCAACTCATTATTTTCGACACCACCTTGCGCGACGGCGAGCAGTCGCCCGGCGCTTCGATGACGCGCGACGAGAAGATGCGCATCGCCAAGCAGCTCGAACGGCTCAAGGTCGACGTCATCGAAGCGGGCTTTCCAGCCAGTTCGAACGGCGATTTCGAAGCCGTCAAGGCCATTGCCAACGCCATCAAGGATTCGACGGTGTGCGGCCTGTCGCGAGCCAACGACCGCGACATCTCGCGTGCAGCCGAGGCGCTCAAGGGCGCGGCGCGCGGGCGTATCCACACCTTCATCGCGACCTCGCCGCTTCACATGGAAAAGAAGCTGCGGATGTCGCCGGACGAAGTGCACGAGCAGGCGAAGCTTGCCGTGCGCTTTGCGCGCAATCTGGTGTCCGACGTGGAGTTCAGCCCCGAGGATGGCTACCGCAGCGACCCCGACTTTCTCTGCCGCGTGCTGGAGACCGTGATCAACGAAGGCGCCACAACCATCAATGTGCCCGACACCGTGGGCTACGCCATTCCCGAGCTCTACGGCAACTTCATCAAGATGCTGCGCGAGCGCGTGCCCAACAGCGACAAGGCCATCTGGTCGGTGCATTGCCACAACGACCTCGGCATGGCGGTGGCCAACTCGCTGGCTGGCGTGAAGATCGGCGGCGCGCGCCAGGTGGAGTGCACGATCAACGGTCTGGGCGAGCGTGCGGGCAACTGCTCGCTCGAGGAAGTGGTGATGGCGGTCAAGACGCGCAGGGACTACTTCGGCCTCGACCTCAACATCGACACGCGGCACATCGTGGCCGCGAGCCGCATGGTGAGCCAGACCACCGGTTTCGTGGTGCAGCCTAACAAGGCCGTGGTGGGTGCCAACGCCTTCGCGCATGCCTCGGGCATTCACCAGGACGGCGTGCTCAAGGCCCGCGACACCTACGAGATCATGCGGGCCGAAGACGTGGGCTGGGCCGCCAACAAGATCGTGCTGGGCAAGCTCAGCGGCCGCAATGCATTCAAGCAGCGGCTGCAGGAACTGGGCGTGACCATGGCCAGCGAGGCCGACATCAACACGGCTTTCATGCATTTCAAGGAACTGGCTGACCGCAAGTCCGAAATTTTCGACGAGGACATCCTCGCGCTCGTCAGCGCGGAAGAGCTGTCGAACGTTGACGAGCAGTTTGCTTTTGTCTCGCTCTCCCAGCACAGCGAAACCGGCGAACGTCCCCATGCCAAGGTCGTGTTCACCGTTCAGGGCAAGGAAGTCACCGGTGAATCCGATGGCAATGGCCCGGTCGATGCTTCTCTCAAGGCCATCGAATCGCACGTCAGGAGTGGCGCTGAAATGGTGCTTTACTCTGTCAACGCGATAAGTGGCTCGACGGAAAGCCAAGGAGAGGTTACAGTTCGGTTACAAAATGCAGGGCGGGTGGTCAACGGTGTCGGGGCAGATCCGGACATCGTGGTTGCGTCGGCAAAGGCTTACTTGAGTGCGCTCAACAAGTTACAGAGCCAAGCTGAGAAAGTGGCGGCACAAGGTTAGGTGACAGGCGATTCTTGTTATTCGATTGAAGAACAGGACGCAAGTAACTGATATTGCGTGCCTTTTTTGATTTGGATACACTGCGGTTCTCATTTTCGCCGCTGGAGATTTATTAATGCCCGAAACCCGCTCCCGCCGAGTTTCCAGCCAGCGGTTCTTGCCCGCAGTCAAATTCGTCGCCGTCGCGCTCTGCGCCACGGCGTTTTTGCTGTCCGGTGCACAGGCCGCCAAGAAGGAAAAAACAACTGCAGCCAAGGCCTCCGTGGCCAAGAAGGCCGCAGGACCGGTGCCGGTGGAAGTCAAGCGTTCTGCCAAGGCGCCGCGTGGCGGCAAAGTCGATCGAAGCGAGAAAGTCGTTCGCGGCGGCCGCAACGTGGTGGCCTCCATTCGCCAGAAGAACGGCAAGACCGTGGTTGCCGTGCAACGCCGTTCGGTGGTTCGTGTCGAGACGCCTGCGCGCCAGTCCTTCGGGCAGCTGGCCGGCCTGCACGGAACCGATGACGTGCTCGACCTGAAGTCGAGCGTCGCGCTCGTGATCGACCAGGACACGCACGAAGTGCTGTTCAGCAAGAACGATCACGCGGTGCTCCCGATTGCATCGCTCACCAAGCTGATGACCGGCCTCTTGATCAGCGAAGCCCGTCTTCCGAACGACGAGTTGATCACCATCACGCAGGACGACGTCGATACCGAAAAGGGCAGCCGTTCGCGCCTGACGGTCGGCACCACGCTTCCGCGCGGCGAGCTCTTGCACCTTGCCCTGATGTCGAGCGAGAACCGCGCGGCGCATGCACTGGGCCGCACCTATCCCGGCGGCCTTGCAACCTTCGTGAGCATCATGAACGCCAAGGCGAAGATGCTCGGCATGAAGGACACGCGCTACGTGGAGCCCACCGGGCTGTCGAGCCGCAACCAGTCGAGCGCGCAGGATCTCGCGCTGCTCGTCAATGCCGCCTATTCCGACGCCACGGTGCGCTCGCTCTCGACCTCGCCTGAATACCAGGTCGAAGTGGGCAACCGCGTGTTGCAGTTCAACACGACCAATCGTCTCGTGAAGAGCCCGGATTGGGAAATTGGCGTGCAGAAGACGGGCTACATCTCCGAAGCCGGCCAGTGCCTAGTAATGCAGGCCAAGGTGGCGGGGCGGAAGCTGATCATGGTGTTCCTGGATTCGGCCGGCAAGTTCAGCCGCATTGCCGATGCGGAGCGTGTTCGCCGCTGGGTCGAGGCCACGCATGCCTCGACGGGCTCGCCGGCTGCAGCGCGCAGCACTGCGGCTTACCAAGTCGCCGGTTGATGGAACCCGCCGCCCTGAAAAGGGCGGCATGCCGAGAACCGCGGCGGAGCCTGCTCGATCAGCCCGCGATGGGACCTGAAGCGCCGCTGGCACCAATCGCCGCGGAGCCGGCCGCCGCCACGGCGGCGGCATCCTTGTAGCCAAGCGCGCCTGAGATTTCGTTGGCCGTGGCCTGCAGCTTGGGCAGCCATCCTTCGTCCAGCCGGTCAGCCGGCGCGGAAATCGACAACCCCGCCACCAGTTTGCCCTGGTCGTCGTAGATGCCGGCGGCCATGCAGCGCACGCCCAGTTCGAGTTCCTCGTTGTCGCGAGCAATGCCGTACTGGCGCGCCTTCGACAGTTCGCGCTCGAGCGCAGGCAGTTGCGTGATGCTGTTGCGCGTATGGCCGGCCAGGCCGGTTCGCGTGGCGTAGCTGCGCACGCGCTGTGGATCGTCGGCTGCCAGGAACAGCTTGCCGGTCGAAGTCAGGTGCAGGGCGGCCCGGCCGCCGATGGCGCGCACCACCTGCATGCCCGAGCGCTCGCTGTACGAGCGCTCGATGTAGACGATCTCGTCGCCCTGGCGCATGCTGAGGTTGACGGGCTGCTGGGTGAGCTTGTGCAGCTCGCGCATCGGTCCCAGGGCGGCGTCACGCACGTTGAGCCGGCCCTTGACCAGGTTGCCGAGTTCCAGCAGCCGCATGCCGAGCCGGTAGCTGCCGGCCTCGGGCCGGTCGACAAAGCGGCCGACGGCCAGGTCGTTGAGGATCCGGTGGGTGGTGGAGGGGTGCAGGCCCGTCTTTTCGCTGATTTCCTTCAGCGAAATGGCCTCTTCGCGGGAAGCGAGCACGTCGATCAGCGCGAACATGCGCTCGATCACCTGGATGACTGGAACGGCAGGAACGTCGGATTGGTTTTTTCTCATGGCGCGATGCGGTGTGGACCGGGCGCCATTTTACCTTGTGAAATCGGATGGTGCTTGCCAGCGTCCGTCGATCAGCAGTTCGTGCGGCGCAAAGCGCGCCTTGTAGTTCATCTTGGCGCTGCCTTCGATCCAGTAGCCGAGGTAGACGTGCGGCAGGCCGAGCTTGCGGGCCTGCTCGATCTGCCACATCACGCTGTAGGTGCCGTAGCCTGCGCTGCTGTCCGGTTCGTAGAAGGTATAGACCGCAGAAATGCCGTCGTTCAGCACGTCGAGTATCGACACCATCCGGAGCGCGCCCGCCGTGCCGTCCGGCAGCGCCTCGCGGAATTCGACGAGCCTGGAGTTGACCCGGCTCTGCAGCAGGAACTGGGTGTACTGGTCGATGCTGTCGTGGTCCATGCCGCCGCCGGCATGGCGGCCGGTCTGGTAGCGAAGATACAGCTGGTAGTGCTCGGGCACGAAGCACAGCTTGAGCACGCGCGCCAGCAGATTCTGGTGCTGCTTCACGGCGCGGCGCTGGCTGCGCGTGGGCTGGAAGCCGTTGACCAGCACGCGCAGCGGTATGCAAGCGCGGCACCCGTCGCAATAGGGCCGGTAGGTGAACATGCCGCTGCGCCGGAAGCCGCTGAGCACCAGGTCGGAGTAGGCGTCGTTGTGGATCAGGTGGCTGGGCGTGGCCACCTGCGAGCGGGCCTGGCGGTCCGGCAGGTAGCTGCAGGGGTAGGGCGCCGTCGCGTAGAACTGCAGCGTGTGAAGCGGAAGATCCTTGAGGTGCGTCACGTCGATTGAGCAGGTCGCGTGGAAAGGAGTTCTTTCCAGTATACGGGCTCGAAATACCATCGTGGGCCCTCTTGTTCCCGGGCCCTTGCCACGTGCGCCACGAAGCGACTGCGCGACATTTCGTGGGCTCCCAGGCTTGCCAGGTGGGAGGTGTTTTGCTGGCAGTCGATCATCTTCACCTGGAAGCGGCGGCACAGGCACACCAGCGCGGCCAGCGCAATCTTGGAGGCATCCGGACGGCGGGTGAACATCGACTCGCCGAACACCGCACGGCCCAGCCCCACGCAGTAGAGGCCACCTGCCAGCTTGCCGTCGATCCAGGTTTCCACGCTGTGCGCATGGCCGGCCCGATGCAGGGCCATGTAGGCCTCCACCATGTCCGGCACGATCCACGTGCCCGATTGGCCGGTGCGCGGCGATTGCGAGCAGGCCGTGATGACCGCGGCGAAATCGTGGTCGATGCGCACCTCGCAGCCGGCCGTCTGGGTGAACCGGGCCAGCGTCTTGCGCAGCGACCTGTGGAGCTTGAATTCGGCCACCTGCAGCACCATGCGGGGGTCGGGGCTCCACCAGAGGATCGGCTGGTCTTCGCTGAACCAGGGGAACACGCAATGGCTGTAAGCGTGCACCAGGGTATCGACGTCGAGCGCTCCACCGGCGGCGAGCAGCCCGGGGACGGGGTCGTGCTCGCCCCAGGCGCAGGCGGGATCGGGCAGTGCGTCGCCGGGTTCGAGCCAGGGCAGTTGTTGCATGCCCGTAGGTATACACGGCTTCGCACGCGCTTCGGCCAGTGTAGGAAAAATGCCCGTTCTCCAGCGAAAAAGCAAACGATTGCGGCCCGCGCGCCACAGGCGCTGCCCTCCAAGCGCACAAGACTATCCGATGCCCATATAGTGCTGCTTCCCATTTGCACTCCATGCGGACCTGCCAGGCCAGCGTTGCCCGGTGGAGGCCTGCCCAAGAGGACCACGTTGACCACAGATTCCACCCCCACGCGTTTCGGCAGCGGCCAGGCGGTGCGCCGCCTCGAGGACGAGAGCCTGCTGTCCGGTGCAGGCCGCTATACGGACGACGTCACGCTCCCCGGCCAGACGTATCTCGTCTTCCTTCGGTCTCCCTATCCGCATGCGCGTATCGTGTCGATCGACACGGCCGCTGCCGCTGCCATGCCCGGCGTGCTGCGCGTGATCACCGGCGCCGAGCTGGCCGAGGCCGGCGTCAAGCCCATGCCGGGCGCCGTGGGCTTCAAGCGGGCCGACGGCAGCGACTGTGCCAGCCCCCCGCGCCTGGCCATGGCGTACGACAGAGCCCGCTTCGTGGGCGAGGCCGTGGCCGCGGTGGTGGCCGAAACCGTCCAGCAGGCGCGCGATGCCGCCGAGGCGGTGGTGGTCGACTACGAAGCGCTTCCCATGGTGGTCGACCTCGCAAGCGCCACCGCCGACGACGCGCCGCTGCTGTGCGAGGAAGCCTCCGGCAACGTCGCCGCCGAAATGCGGCACGGCAGCAGCGACGCCGCGACGGCCGCCTTTGCCAAGGCAAAACACGTGGTGGCGCTCGACGTGGTCAACCAGCGCGTCGTGGCGCTGACCATCGAGCCGCGCTCGGTGCTCGCGGCGCCTGACGCCGAATCGGGCCGCCTGACGATCCGCATGAGTACCCAGATGCCTTCGGGTGTGCGCGATTCGATCTGCGCCGCCATCGGCCTCGCGAAGGAAAAGGTGCGCGTGGTGGTGGGCGACGTGGGCGGCGGCTTCGGCATGAAGACGGGTGCCTATCCGGAAGACATTGCCGTTGCTTTTGCCGCATTGCAGGTCAAGCGCCCCGTGAAGTGGGTGGCCGACCGCAGCGAAGAGTTTCTTTCGAGCGCGCATGGCCGCGACATCGAGGCCAAGGCCGAACTCGCGCTCGATGCGGACGGAAAGATTCTTGCGCTGCGCATCAGGACGCTGGCCAACGTCGGCGCCTATGCCACCGGCACCGGCGTTGCGATCCAGCTCCTGATCGGCCCGTGGGTGCAGACCAGTGTCTACGACATCCAGACCATCGACTTCCATTTCAAGGCGGTGCTCACCAACACCGCGCCCACGGGCGCCTACCGCGGCGCGGGCCGTCCCGAGGCGATCTTCACCATCGAGCGATTGATGGACGAGGCCGCCCGCCAGACCGGCATCGACCGCATCGCGCTGCGCCGCCGCAACTTCATCCGCCCCGAGCAGATGCCCTACAAGAACCCGATGGCGCAGACCTACGACACCGGCAAGTTCGAGTCGGTGATGGACCAGGCGCTGGCGCTGGCCGACTGGCAGGGTTTCGAGGCCCGTGCCGCCGAGTCGGCGAAGAACGGCAAGCACCGCGGCCTGGGCATTGCCACATTTCTCGAATGGACTGGCGGCAATGTGTTCGAGGAGCGTGTCACGGTCTCGGTGCAGGCCGATGGCGTGATCGAAGTGTTCTCCGCCGTCAATGCCATGGGGCAGGGCATTGCCACGTCGCTTGCGCAACTGGCGGTCGATGCCTTCGGCGTGCCGATCGAGAAGGTGCGCGTCGTGCTCGGCGACACCGACCGCGGCGACGGCTTCGGCAGCGCCGGTTCGCGCTCCCTCTTCACCGGCGGATCGGCGGTTCGCATTGGCGCCGAACGCACCATCGACAAGGCGCGCGCGCTCGCAGCTCAGGAGTTCGAGGCCGCCATCGACGACATCACCTACACCCGCGGCATCTTCAGCGTGACCGGCACCGACCTTGAACTCGACCTGTTCGCCCTGGCGGGCAAGCAGCCCGAGCGCGAGATCTTCGTCGACTCCACCAGCACCGTGGCCGGCCCGACCTGGCCCAACGGCTGCCACGTCTGCGAGATCGAAATCGATCCGCCGACGGGCGAGATCAGCGTGGTGGCCTACAGCTCGGTCAACGACGTGGGCCGCGTGATCAACCCGATGATCGTTCGCGGCCAGCTCGAAGGCGGCGCGGTGCAGGGCATCGGCCAGGCGCTTTACGAGCAGGTGGTGTATGACAACGAAACCGGCCAGCCGCTCACCGGGAGCCTCATGGATTACGCCGCGCCGCGCGCGGACATCGTCGAGACCATGTTCCACATGGAAATGGACGAGTCGACACCATGCGCCAACAATCCGCTGGGCGTGAAGGGCGTGGGCGAGCTGGGCACCATCGGCGCCACGCCGACTATCGTGAACGCCGTGGCCGATGCCTTCGCGCGCAATGGCCTTGCGGCGAGCGCTCCACGCCTGCACATGCCGTTGAGCCCGGCGCGGGTATGGCAAGCCATGCACACTGTGGACTGAAAGACACCTTCACCCCGGTGTTCGGAGGGCACATCCGCCATGGTCGTCACCACCGAACTGCAGACCGACCCGATCCGCGTTTCGAGCTACCGCTGCGACGCGGGTCCTGGAGCGCGGCCGTTCACCGAGATGCACTCGGACTATTCGGTCTCGTACGTGCGCAAGGGCAGCTTCGGCTACCGCGCGCGCGGCAACGCTTATGAGCTGGTGGCCGGCTCGGTGCTGGTGGGCTGTCCAGGCGACGAGTACGTCTGCACCCACGACCATCACATGTGCGGCGACGAATGCCTGGCGTTCCATCTCTCGCCGGGATTTGTCGACCTGATTGGCGGCGACCGGCGAATCTGGCGCACCGGAGGTCTCCCTCCGCTGCCCGAACTCATGGTGCTTGGCGAACTTGCGCAGGTTGCGGCCGAGGGGCAGAGCGATGCGGGCCTCGACGAGCTGGGCATGTGGTTCGCGAGCCGTTTCGTCGAGGTGGTGGAAGGGCGCAGCAAACCCATGCCGCAATCCGCTGTGGCACGCGACAGGCGCCGCGCGGTCGATGCGGCGATGTGGATCGACGCGAACTCGCACGACGACATCGGCCTCGAAGGCGCGGCGTCCGAAGCGGGACTGAGTTCGTTCCACTTCCTGCGCCTGTTCTCGCAGGTGCTCGGCGTCACGCCGCACCAGTACCTGGTCCGCTCGCGCCTGCGCCACGCGGCGCGGCTGCTGGCGGACGACGACCGGCCCGTGACCGATGTGGCCTTCGACGTCGGCTTTGCCGACCTGAGCAACTTCGTTCGCACCTTCCACCGCGCGGCCGGGGTGTCGCCGCGCGGCTTTCGCCAGGCCGCCAAAGGCGATCGCAAGATTTTCCAAGACCGCCTGGCCGCCCTGCTCAATGATGACCGCCTGATTCACCCATCGAGCAGAAAGTCATCGCCATGTACGACCACATCGGACTGAAAGTCAGAGACCTTGCCGCGAGCCGGCGCTTCTACGAGGCAGCGCTTGCGCCGCTCGGCCATGTGCTGGGCTCCCACGACAACACCTATGCCGGCATCGGACCCGCAGGCGAGCCCGCGCTCTGGCTCTATGCGACCGAGGGTGCCAAAGGGCCGGGAACGCACATCGCCTTCCGCGCGGCCGATCACAAGGCGGTCGAGGCCTTCCACAAGGCGGGCCTGAAGGCTGGCGGCACAGACAACGGCGGCGCAGGCCCGCGCACCGACTACAGCCCGACCTACTATGCGGCCTTCCTGATCGACCCGGACGGCAACAACGTGGAGGCGGTCTGCCCCTGAAGGCGCGCGCAACCCATGGCAACGATCTACAAGGAATTCATCGTCGAAGCCGAAGCGGCGCGGGTCTGGGACGCGCTGCGCGATTTCGGCGCCGTGCACACGCGCCTTGCGCCTGGTTTTCTGACCGGCTGCGAGCTGGACGGCAAGGGCGCCCGCATCGTCAGCTTTGCCAACGGCCTGGTGGCGCGCGAGCTGCTCGTGGGCATCGACGAGCCCAACCGCCGCCTGGCCTACACCGTCACCGACGGCAGGGCGAGCCACCACCATGCATCGGCCCAGGTGTTCGCGCACGGCGAAGGGCGCTCGCGCTTCGTCTGGATCACCGACGTGCTGCCCGACGAACTCGCCGCCTACATCGAGCCGATGATGGCGCAGGGCGGGCTGGCAATGAAGAAGACGCTCGAAGCGGCCGGCTAGAAGTCTTCGAGCGGCAGGCCCACGTAGTTCTCCGCCAGCGCAGTGGAGGCTGCGTGCGAATGCACCAGGTAGTCGAGTTCGGCTTCCTGGATCTTCTGGCCGAAGGCGCCGGTCTCGGGGAAGCGGTGCATCAGCGAGGTGAACCACCACGAGAAGCGTTCCGCCTTCCAGACGCGGCGCAGGCAGAGGTCGGAATACCGGTCGAGCGCGGAGGCCGATTTATCGCCGTAGAAGATCTCGAACGCGCGCGAGAGGTAGCCCACGTCGGCCGTCGCAAGGTTGAGCCCTTTGGCGCCGGTCGGCGGCACGATGTGCGCGGCGTCGCCGGCCAGGAACAGCGCGCCGAAGCGCATCGGTTCGGCAACGAAGCTGCGCAGCGGCGCAATGCTTTTCTCGAGCGAAGGACCGGTCACCAGCCGCTCGCGGGCTTCGGGGTCGAGCCGTGCGCGCAGCTCGTCCCAGAAGGCCTCGTCGCTCCAGTTCTGGACCCGCTCGTCAGCCGGCACCTGCACGTAGTAGCGGCTGCGGTGCGCGCTGCGCATGCTGCACAGCGCAAAGCCGCGCTCGGTGTTGGCGTAGATCAGTTCGTGCGACACCGGCGGTACGTCGGCCAGCACGCCGAGCCAGCCGAAGGGGTAGACCTTTTCGTAGGTCTGGATGGCGTCGGCCGGTACGCTGGCGCGGCTCACGCCGTGGTAGCCGTCGCAGCCGGCGATGAAATCGCATTCGATCTCGTGCGTCTGGCCGTCTTTCTCGTAGCGCACGCGCGGGCGCTGCGAATCGAAGTCATGCAGGCTGACGTTGGCTGCGCTGTAGATGGTGGCGAGGCCCTCGGCCGAACGCGCCTCCATCAGGTCGCGCGTCACTTCCGTCTGGCCATAGACCGTGACCTGCTTGCCACCCGTCAGGCCGTGCATGTCGATGCGGTGCCGTGCGCCCTTGAACAGCAGTTCGATGCCTTCGTGCGGCAGCCCCTCGGCCTTGGCGCGCGCATCGACGCCCGCGCGCGCCAGAAGATCCATGGTGACCTGCTCGAGCACGCCCGCCCGGATGCGTCCCAGCACATAGTCGCCGCTCTGACGCTCGACGATGATGTTGTCGATGCCGGCCTTGAAAAGCAGCTGTCCGAGAAGCAGGCCCGCCGGGCCCGCGCCGATGATCGCGACCTGTGTGCGCATGTTCGTGTCTCCAATGGGGTTTTCTGGAGCGTAGGGCGTGCGCGGCCGGCTGGCGCAGCGTGCGGCAAGGCTCTGTGCGATCATGCGAATGGCTGCGCGATCATCGCGCAACACTTGCACCGCGACCAGAATGACCATCGCCAAAGCCGACTTCATCGAGGGCATCGCCAAGGGAATGGCCGTGCTCGAAAGCTTCGATACCGAGCGCCAGCGCCTGAACGCGACGCTGGCCGCCGAGCGCGCCGGCCTCACGCGCGCCGCCGCGCGCCGGCACCTGCTCACGCTGGCCCACCTGGGCTACCTGGAGACCGACGGCAGCTATTTCTGGATGGCACCCAAGGTGCTGCGTTTCTCGGGCAGCTACTTGGCGTCGTCGCGCCTGCCGCGCGCACTGCAGCCCACCCTGAACCGGCTGGCGGCGCAGACCGGCGAATCGTTCTCGGCCGTGGTGCTCGATGGCGAAGAGGCGGTCATCATCGCGCGCAGCGGCGCCTACGGCACGCCGACCCGCGTGCTGGCCTATGGCCTGCACCTTGGCGCCCGCTTGCCGGCCCACGCGACATCGACCGGGCGGGTGCTGCTCGCGGCCATGGCGCCGGCCCAGTTCACGCGGTGGCTCAAGGGGCGCCACCTTGCGCGGCTCACGCCGCACACCACCACCCAGGCGCGCGGCTTGCGACAGCTGATCTCCCGCGTGCGCAAGGACGACTACTGCTTTGCCAGCGAAGAGCACGAGCTCGGCGTGCAGGCGCTCGCGGTGCCGCTGCGCGACATGCAGGGCCACACGGTGGCTGCGCTCAACGTGGTGCTGTCCGGTACGCGCTACCAGGAGGAGGCACTCCAGCGCGAAATGCTGCCGCTGCTCTTCGAAGCGGCGCGTGAAGTCAGGTCGCTGCTGTGAGATGAACTTCCACGCGGCCGCCGCCTCGAATCCCGAAACGGACGAAACAACACCATGCGACTCCTGCTTCTCGAAGACGACGTGATGATCGGCGAGGCCGTGCTCGACCTGCTGCGCGCCGAGCAATACGCCGTGGACTGGGTGAAAGACGGTGAGGCGGCCGAGTCCGCATTGCGCACCCAGCAATACGATCTCGTGCTGCTCGACCTGGGCGTGCCGCGCCGCGACGGGCTCGAGGTGCTGCGCAGCCTGCGCGCCCGCAAGCAGCGCATGCCGGTGCTGATTGCCACCGCGCGCGACTCGGTGCAGCAGCGCATCGAAGGACTCGATGCGGGGGCCGACGACTACGTGCTCAAGCCCTACGACCTCGACGAACTGCTGGCCCGCATCCGGGCCTTGCTGCGCCGTGCCGCGGGGCGCGCCGAGCCGGTGTACGAACACATGGGCGTGAGCATCAACCCGGCCACGCGCGAGGTCGCGGTGGATGGCCAGCCGGTGGTGCTTTCGGCGCGCGAGTGGGCCGTGCTCGAACCGCTGATCGCGCGGCCCGGCATGGTGCTGTCGCGCGCCCAGCTCGAGGAAAAGCTCTACAGCTGGAAGGACGAGATCAGCAGCAATGCGGTCGAGGTCTACGTGCACGGGCTGCGCAAGAAGCTGGGCGCAGAGTTGATCCGCAATGTGCGCGGTGTCGGCTACATGGTGCCGAAGACATGATCCGCGCGTTGACCGGATCGCTGCGCGCGCGCCTGCTGTGGTTCCTGCTCGCGGCCATCGTGCTGGCCGCCGGCGCGCAGGCGCTGGTGGCCTACCGCACGGTCCTGAAGGAGGCCGACGACATCTTCGACTACCACATGCAGCAGATGGCGCTGTCGTTGCGCGCCGGCCTGCCGCCGAGCGCAGCCGTGGGCGGCCTGGGCAGCGGCGAGCAGAACTTCGATTTCGTGGTGCAGGTGTGGACCGCCGACGGCGTGCGCATCTTCGAATCCGCCGAGCAGGCCGCGCTGCCGCAATTGGCGGTGCTGGGCTTTGCCGACGTGCGCGCGCGGGGGACCACCTACCGCGTGTTCTCGATGCAGACGAGCGGGCTCGTGATCCAGGTCGCGCAGGACATGGCGGCGCGCCGCAACATGGCTGGCGCGCTGGCCCTGCGCACCATCGCTCCGGTGGCGTTGATGGCGCCGCTGCTCATGCTGGTGGTGTGGTGGGTCGTGAGCCGTTCGCTCGCGCCGGTGGCGCGCGTGCGCGGGCAGGTCGCGTCGCGGCAGGCCGACGATCTTTCCCCCGTGAGTGAGGAGAACCTGCCCGACGAGGTGCGCCCGCTGGTGCACGAGCTCAACCTTCTGTTCGACCGGGTGCGGCATGCCTTCGATGCCCAGAAGCACTTCGTCGCCGACGCGGCGCACGAGTTGCGCTCGCCGCTTGCCGCGCTGAAGCTCCAGGTGCAGGGCCTGCAGCGCGCATCCGATGCCGCGTCGCGCGAGCTGGCCGTAAGCCGGCTGGTTGCAGGCATCGACCGCGCGACGCGCCTGGTCGAGCAGATGCTCGCGCTGGCCCGGCACGAGGCCAGCATGGCTGCGGGCGCAAAGTCCGAACCGGTCGACCTGGGCGAAGTGGCGCGCCTGGCCATTTCGGATGCGGTCGCGGCCGCACAGGCCCGGCGCATCGACATCGGCATCTCGCATGCCGACCCGGCCGTGGTGAACGGGCAGCCCGAGGCGCTGCGCATGCTGCTGCGCAACCTGATCGACAACGCCGTCAAGTACACGCCCGAAGAGGGGCGCGTCGACGTCGGCATCGCAAGCCTCGGCGCGTCGGTCGAGTTGAGCGTGGACGACAGCGGCCCCGGCTTGCCGCAGGAAGAGCGCGAACGCGTGCTCGACCGCTTCTATCGCTCGGGCGAGCCGCAGGCGCCGGGCAGCGGGCTCGGCCTGGCCATCGTGAAGTCGATCGCCGAATTGCATGGCGCCACGGTCGCGCTCGCGGCTTCCCCGACGCTGGGCGGCCTGCGGGTGCTGGTGCGCTTTGCCGCCAAGGCCTGAAATCGCCGCGCGTGGTTTAAGCCGCGCTTAAGCCAGCGGGCCGACATTCCTTTCATCGTGTTTGCGTGCAGACGCATTGAAAGGAAAGCTAGAAATGAACACCCGCCTGACTTCTCCCCATGCCCTGGTTCTGGCCCTGGCGACCGCCGGGGTGATCGGTGCCGTCGGTGCCGGCGCCTACACCAGTGCCCGTGCCGTGAATGCGCCGACCACCAACGCCACGAGCATGGCACCCGCAGCCATGGTGACGCTGCCCGACTTTTCGACCATCACTTCGCGTGACGGCCCCGCGGTGGTCAACATCAGCGTGACCGGCACCGCCAAGGCGTCGGGGGACCAGGCTGCGGTCGAGATGCAGGGCATCGATCCGGACGATCCGATGTTCCAGTTCTTCCGCCGCTTCCAGGGCCAGATGGGCCCGCGCGCCCAGCAGCGCGAAGTGCCGATGCGGGCGCAGGGTTCTGGCTTCATCGTGAGCCCCGACGGCATCATCATGACCAACGCGCACGTCGTGAAAGACGCCAAGGAGGTCACCGTCAAGCTGACCGACCGGCGCGAGTACCGCGCGAAGGTGCTCGGCGCCGACGCCAAGACCGACATCGCGGTGCTCAAGATCGACGCCAAGAACCTGCCCACGCTCGCGCTCGGCAACACCAAGGACCTGAAGGTCGGCGAATGGGTGCTGGCCATCGGCTCGCCCTTCGGCTTCGAGAGCACGGTGACGGCCGGCGTCGTGAGCGCCAAGGGCCGCTCACTGCCCGACGACAGCTACGTGCCGTTCATCCAGACCGACGTCGCGGTGAACCCCGGCAACTCCGGCGGCCCGCTGCTCAACACGCGCGGCGAAGTGGTCGGCATCAACTCGCAGATCTACAGCCGCAGCGGCGGCTACCAGGGCGTGTCGTTCGCCATTCCGATCGACGTGGCGGTGCAGGTGAAGGACCAGATCGTTGCAACCGGCAAGGCCACGCATGCGCGGCTCGGCGTGGCGGTGCAGGAAGTGAACCAGGCCTTTGCCGACTCCTTCAAGCTCGACAAGCCCGAGGGTGCGCTGGTCTCCAATATCGAGAAGGGCGGCCCTGGCGACAAGGCCGGCCTGAAGGCGGGCGACGTGATCCGCAAGGTGGACGGACAGCCCATCGTTTCGTCGGGCGACCTGCCCGCGGTGATCGGGCAGCTGACGCCGGGCAAGAAGGTCGCGCTCGAAGTCTGGCGCCAGGGCGAAAGGCAGGAGTTTTCCGCCCAGCTCGGCGATGCGAGCGACAAGCCCGCACAGGTCGCCAAGAACGACAGTGCGGCGGGCCAGGGCAAGCTCGGCCTCGCGCTGCGGCCGCTGCAGCCGCAGGAAAAGCGCGAGGCCGCCATCGAGAACGGGCTGCTCGTCGAGGATGTGGCCGGCCCTTCCGCCATGGCCGGCGTGCAGGCGGGCGACGTGCTGCTGGCCATCAACGGCACCCCCGCCAGGAGCCTGGAACAGGTGCGCGAGGTGGTGGCCAAGGCCGACAAGTCGGTGGCCCTTTTGATCCAGCGCGGCGAAGACAAGATCTTCGTGCCGGTGCGGATCGGCTGAAGCCCGCGCAGGGACAAAAGATGGCTTCGTCCGCGGGCGGCCTTTCGGCGCACATCCTGCCCACGTCGGCCACCATGATCGGCGTGTGCATGACCGTGATGTCGATCGGCCACCTGGGCCCGCGCGACGACCTGCGGCTCTTGATCGACCGCCTGCTGGCCATCGACGCGCTGGTCTTCCTGGCCAGCGCGCTGCTGTCTTTCATCTCGATGCGCTCGCGCAACTCGGGCGTGCGGCTGGAGGCCTGGGGCGAGATGGTCTTCATCGCGGGCCTCGCGCTGCTGGCCCTGGGCGCGGTGACGCTGGCGTTTGCGCTGCGCTGAGGCTGGCGCCCCGGCTCAGGATTCCTTGTTGCCCGGATCCTTGTCGGGAACCTGCGCGTCGAGTTCGTCCTTGATGGACTTGTTGCCCCGAAGGGCCAGAAAGAGCACGGCACCCAGGCCGATGGCAACAATCACGGCAATGAATCCGCCGTCGAAGGCCCACCACCAGAACAAACCGCCCGCAACAAGCAGCAGCGCGGTGATGAGTAGAGATTTCAAGTGCATGGCCCAAGCCGATAGTACGTTGGCGCTAATGTACGCGTCGTTACCGTTCGGCGCCTGACTTGTGGTTTGGGATATACCCTCTTTTTGGCATTTCTCGATCTGCCTTAAATGCCTTGGGGCTCCTGGCCTGCCGTGCCGCAGGGGGCGTAGCGCTCCATCGATAGATCTTCCGCGGCTCACTCCTACATGCATGCGCAAGCGAGCTGTCCTACGGTGTCCGAAACACCGGAGGTACTATCCACGCCGCGTACGCGCAAGCCTTTCCATCCTTCCGAAGATCCGAAGCTGGCATCCGAGGATCCCTCGGCCGTGATCCTACCCAAGGGACACCGCAACAGGGATATCGACACCGTGAAAGTGACGGCGGGTTCGCCAGCCGAGGAGTCCGTTGGCGGACAGACGAATTCAAAAGAGGGGATGAGCCACTCGTCCCAGACCGGAAGAATCTGAAGAGAGCGAAGACGACGGTCAGCCGTATGCCAGCGCGAGTTCCGTGATTCCTTCTGACGTGATCTTCACGACCACCGCGGATTCGTAGTTCCTGAACGAACTGCAAAGATCGAGCGGAGGAGAGATGTCCGCTTCCACGCAGCCCAGCGCCTTGAGAACCGCAATGGCCTGGATCAACTCCGGATCCCGGACATGAACCGGGAACCTGGCGTGCTCGATCTCGAGCAGGTACTCGATGGGTGTAGCTGGCACCGTCGGGCGATGATGGCCCAACCGTGACGGCTTGCGCTCAGCCTGAGCCGATGGAATTCGTGCGGATCACCCTACAGGCGTCGGACAGGGCGCATGGCCAACAGGACTGTTGCTCAGATCGGCCGCACGTCGAAGAACGCCTCATCGGTATCGCCGAGGTCGCGAAAGCCAGCAGTTCGGGCCGCGTCATAGGCCTTCATCCATCGCTTTGCCAGCGCCATCTCTTCTCTCGTGAGATCGGTTTCGCTGGACTCGCTGGCACTCTGGAACGCGCGCAATGCCCGCACGACTTCGCCGTCGAGCTGTCGATCGAGTTCGCGCCGAAAACGTTGCTCCGCAACCTTGGCGGCATCGGCCGCCGGGTGCGGATAGTCGGCGAGCCGCACGGTGTACGCGACCCGAGGTTCCGGCTCGATGTCTTCGAACCTGAAGGGCGGGTCTTCCGGGGCATCGGTGTGCGGGGCTGCGACCGGCTGTGGAACTGCGGCTTGGGGGTAAAAAAGTTCAGCCTGGTTCATGTTCATGTCCTCCGTCGAGTTCGGCAAAGCTCTGCGCACTTCCGCCGGGATCGAAACACTTTGCTGTAAACCTGTATGAATATACAGTAGTATTGGGGTATGGAAAACATGCCCGCAACTCTCTGGATTGCCGCTTGCGCGCATCGGCTGCAGCAGCAGTGGCACACCGTCGACCCGCTCGAGCTGGAGGATGTCGCCCGTGATCTGTGGCGCGATGAACGCCTGCGATCGATGCCACCCGAGGCTGCGGCCGTGGAGTGGCTGAAACCGATCACCGAGCGACTCGGCTCCGTCGGCCGGGTGGCCGCTGGCCTGGAAGTCGGCCACACCTGACATCTCGAGCCGGTGCTCGAAACCTGATTTGCAGTTGCCCCCGAATCTTGGTTTTGCGGGGCCCTTGATGTGGCGACACCTCAAGGATTCCGCCCAGCTGCGTGCTGGGCGTTTTTTTGTCTGGGCTTTGGGCTACCGAAGTTGGGTCGACCTTCGCTCGAGGCGGTATATGGCGGCGTGGAGTCGGTCGGCGCTACGGCGACTACTGGATATTTGGCGATTGCCAAATAAGCCGCTCCAAAAGGAAATGCCCCACTACCTTTTGAGTAGTGGGGCATCCAGAGGCCTTGCGGCTTGTAGTGGCTCCTCGACCTGGGCTCGAACCAGGGACCTACGGATTAACAGTCCGGCGCTCTACCAACTGAGCTATCGAGGAACAAGCCTCAGATTATAGCGTGGTTTTTTGAGCCTTTCGAGTGCGCGAATACGGCCGCCATAAATTTCTGAAAATTTTTTGACCGGTGCTCAGAGCGACACGCTCAAGCCGAGCCGCAGCGTGCGCGGCGCTCCGGGAAAGAGATAGATGTGGCCGAACTGGTAGGGCGATTCCTTCCAGTAGCGGCGGTCGAACAGGTTGTCGATGGCGATGCTCCAGCTCGTCTGGACGCCGCGCAGCCTGGTGTCGTAGCGCAGCACTGCATCGACGCGCGTCCATGAGGGCAGAGTGATCGAGCCGTCGGGCAGCACGTTGCGCCGGCCTTCATGCGAAAGCTGTCCCAGCACTTCGAGTCCGGGCACCGAAGTCACGCGGTAGGCCGCTTGCGCGCGCAACACCTGCTTGGGCACGTTGGTGGGCGACTGGCCGTTGGTGGCGGGCTCGGCGGTGCTTCCGCGGCGCTTGGCGTCGATCAAGGTCACGCTGCCGCCAAGGCGCCAGGGCCCCGTGTTCCATTGCGCGCCCGCCTCGAGCCCGCGGTGCAAGGCGCTGCCGTCGTAGCGACCGTCGCAGGGCGTGGTGCCGAGCCGGTTGCAGGCGTCGAGATTCGTCATGGGGCGCTTGATGTCGAACCACGCGAGCTGCCAGGCGAAGGCGTCGCTGCCGCCCTTGAGTCCCAGTTCCCACTGACGCGAGGTCAGTGCAGGCAGCGCCTCGCCTGCGTTGGTGTACTGCGAACTCTTGTTCGGTACCACCTGCGACTCGATGCCCTTGCCCCAGCTCGCATAGGCCAGGAGGCCCGGCTGGATGGCGTAGCTGGCGGCGATCCATGGCGTGGTGATGCCGTCCTTGTAGCCGGTGGGGCGCGAGCCATCGGTGCGGATGCTGTCGCGATCGAGCCGCGTGTGGCGCACGCCGAGCCAGGTGGTGAAGCGGCTGTTCCAGCGGATCGCGTCCTGCACCGAGAGCTCGGTGGAGCGTTCGTCGCGGTTGGTGTTGGCGTCGGTCAGCGTGGGGTCCGGCGGCACGATGGCCGTGGCCCAGACGTTGCCGGTGCCGACGTAGTTGTAGGCCTGGTCCTGGAAGCGGTTGCGCACGCGGCTCGCGAGCAGGCCGAAGCCGAGCTCGTGCCGCACGCTGCCGGTCATCACGTTGCCCTTGAGGTTCAGGCTGCCGGCTGTTTGCGTGCGCCGCTCGTTCTCGCTGCGGAAGTCGTAGAAGTCGAAGGTGCCGTCGGAGCAATAGCGGTCATAGTTGCCTTCGGCGCCGCAGCCGAAGGCGTAGGCCAGGCGGTCATCGGTCTTGAGCCTTTGCTGGCCGATCTGTGCGCTCCAGCGCCAGTCGGCATCGAGCGCCTGGCTGAAGCGCACGCTGCCGGTGAGCGCGTTGAACTCCGAAGGCTGCGACCATGGCTGGTTGTTGAGGTTGATCCTTGGATCGACCGGCGCGGGCAGCGTGCTGCCCAGCAGGCTGAAGCCGTTCTGGCTCGGCTGCGTCTTGTGGCTGCGCTCGATTTCGAATTCGAGCACCGAATCGCGCGTGATGCGCCAGTCGCCCGCCAGCGAGAACATGTTGCGGTTGCCGTCGAGGTTGTGCGTCAGCGGCTTGAGGTTTTCGTTCGCCACGTTGAGCCGATAGCCGAACTCGTGGTTTGCACCGAAGCGCCCGCCGAGGTCGAGCGCGCCGAGCACGCTGCCGCGGCTGGTGGTTTCGATGCGCAGCGTGCGCAGGTCCTGCTCGGTGGGCCGCTTGACCACGTAGTTGACCAGCCCGCCCGGTGCACTGGTGCCGGCCTGGATGCCGCTGGTGCCGCGCAGGATCTCGATGCGTTCCTTGTTGTCGAGCGGGATCGATGTCTCGGCGCTGATCGGCAAGCCCTCGCGCCGGTAGTTGAAGCGGTTGTCCAGCACGAAGCCGCGCACGGTCAGGTAGTCCCAGTAGCCGGCCGAGTTGTAGGCATCGGTCACCGAGGAGTCGAACTGCGTGAGGTCCGCGAGGCGGCGCGCACCGCTCGTGCGAAGCTGCATGCTGTCGATCACCGTGGCCGAGAGCGGCAGCTCGCGCAGCGGCACGTCGCCGAAGCCGCTCACGTCGGCTTGCGGTGCGGCATTGCTTTCGTTCACCGTGACGGCAGGCAGCTCGGTTTGCTGCTGGGCCTGCGCGCCGCCGGCGGCCAGCAGGAAAGCGGCAGCCATTGCACGCGAGACCGGCGTCAGCGGCCAGGATCGGAATTGCTTTTGTGTCATTTGTTCGTTCATGCGGAGGCGGCGCTCATGGCCGCCATCCATTGCGCGGCAGTGGCCTCGGGATCTTCTGCGGCGACAAGCGCGCGCACCACGGCGACCGAGCCGACGCCCGTGGCCAGCACCTCGGGCAGGCGCATCGCATCGATGCCGCCGATGCCCACCTGCGGATAGCCGCGCAACAGGCCCGCATAGGCCGCGAGCCGCGCCACGCCTTGCGGGGCCGTGGCCATCCTCTTGAGGGTGGTCGGATACACCGCACCCATCGCGATGTAGCTCGGGCTCACTGCATCGGCGCGCACCATCTCGGCATAGCCGTGGGTGCTGACGCCGAGCCGCAGGCCCGCATCGCGGATCTGCTGCACCTGCGCGGGCGCGAGCGCGTCGAGGTCTTCCTGCCCAAGGTGCACACCGTAGGCGCCGGCGGCGATGGCCGCCTGCCAATGATCGTTGATGAAGAGCAGCGCGTCCGTGCCGCGCACGGCATCGACGGCCGCATGTACTTCGCGTTCGATGGTTGCCGCATCGTCCGACTTGAAGCGCAACTGCACCGTGGGGACACCAGCGCGCGCCATGCGGCCGACCCATTGCGCGTCGGGCAGCACGGCGTAGAGGCCGAGCCGTTCGGGGCAGGGCGCGAAGGCGTCGCCGCGTTCGGTGGGCGGAAACGCGCGCAGGCCGAAATCGGCGGGCGTCTCGGGCCATTGGTTCGCATCGAACGCGCCGGTACGCACCGCCTGTGCCTGCCACGCTCGCGCCAGGCACTCGGCATCGATCTCGATGAAGCCGAGTGCCGTGCAGGCCTGCTTCGCGCCGCGATACACGGGGTCTTCCGAGGAGAAGCGGCCCGCCGAAATGGCTGCGGCCGTGGCGGCGCCGAAGCGCAGCCCGTGCGCCGCGACGATGGCGTGGGAGATGGCGCGGGCGTCGGTCGAAGCGCTCATTGAATGACCTTCGTGCTTCGCACTGCGGTGCGAGCTTGCTTGGGGCGGCCCGGCGCGGCGCTCATGGTGCGTGATGCCAGAAGGGCGTGCCGAGCACCGGCGTGCTGGGCTGCGCGGATTCCTGCGCGGCCATGGCGCCAGCGCGGTGGGCGGCGCGGCCGGCCTGCACGGCGTCCGCGAAGGCGCCAGCCATCGACACCGGATCCTGCGCCAGCGCCACTGCGGTGTTGAGCAGCACACCGTCGTAGCCCCATTCCATCACCTGGCAGGCATGCGAGGGCAGGCCCAGTCCCGCATCGACCAGCATCGGCACGCTGAGTCGTTCGCGCAGCAGCTGCAGCGCATAGGGATTGACCGGCCCGCGGCCGGTGCCGATGGGCGCTGCCCAGGGCATCACGGCCTGGCAGCCGACGTCGACCAGCCGCTGGCACAGCACGAGGTCCTCGGTGCAGTAGGGCAGCACCTGGAACCCGTCGCGGATCAGCTGCGATGCGGCATCGACGAGGTTCAGCGTGTCGGGCTGCAGCGTGTAGTCGTCGCCGATGAGTTCGAGCTTGATCCACGGCGTATCGAACAGCTCGCGCGCCATCTGCGCGGTGGCAATCACTTCCTGCACGCTGTGGCAGCCGGCGGTGTTGGGAAGCACGGGCACATCGAGGCGGCGCAGCAGTTCCCAGAAGCCGTTGCTCGTGTCGTTGCCGCCCGAGCCCTGGTTGGCGGTCTGACGCCGCAGCGAAGCCGTCAGCATCGCGGGCTTCGCGCGCTTCACGGCGGCTTCGAGCAGATCGGGCGAGGGATAGCGCGCGGTGCCCAGCAGCAGGCGGCTCTGGAAGGTCTGGCCGTACAGAACCAGCGGGTCGTTCGTGTTCATGGGTTTTGTCTCCATCATTCAACCGCCCGTCACGGGGCGTATCACTTCGATGCGGTCTTCGGGCTGCAGCGCGCGCGCCGCATGGGCCGAGCGCGGCACGAACTCGCGGTTCACGGCCACTGCGAACGGCGGCACGGCGTTCAGCGCGGCCAGCGCGTCGATCACGGTGGCGCCGTCCGGCAGCGTGTAAGGCTTGTCGTTGATCATGACATTCATCGTCATGCTTCGGATGTCTCCAGGCCGAGGTTCTGCGCGAGCGCAGAGCGGCCGTGCACGAGCAGCTCCATGGCGGCGTCGAGCACGGCGGGTGCGATCATGAAACCGTGGCGGTACAGGCCGTTGATCTGCAGCACGCGCGGCTGCGGTTGCCGGATGGCGGGCAGGTTGTCGGGCAGCGTGGGGCGGCATTGGGTCGCGATCTCGAGGATGCGGGCTTCGGCGAAGCCACTGTGCACGGCGTAGGCTGCACTCAGCAGCTCGAGCGTGGAGCGCACGCTGGCGGGCGACATGTCGTCGGATTCGATTTCGGTCGCACCGATCACGAACACGCTGCCGGGCTTGGGTGCGACGTAGAGCGGATAGCGCGGATGCACCAGCCGCGTGGGCCGCTGCAGCGCCACCTCGGGCGCATGCACGCGGATGACCTCGCCGCGCACGCCGCGCAGCGCGTTCCACTGCGGCTTGGCACCGAGGCCGCGGCAGTCGATCACCCAGTCGGGCTGGCCCGGCGTGCCGGGGGCGAAATCGCCGGGTGCGCGCGGCGACTGCCAATGCAGCTTCACGCCGGGGCTGGCTTGCAGCGTGGCAAGCAGCGAAGCCAGCAGCGCGCGGTTGTCGAGCTGGCCTTCACCCGGAAGGAACAAGCCCTGTGCGAAGCGCTGGCCGAGCGAAGGCTCCAGCGTGGCAATGCCGGTGCCGTCGAGCGTGCGCATCGGGGCGAGCTCGGGCACCTGCGTGCCGGTGCGCGCCAGCACGCGCGCGAGCCGCGCGGCTTCGGCGGCGTCCTGCCGGTGCCACAGCACCAGCGTGCCTTCACGCTGGAAGAACACGGGCTGCACCAGCGGTGCCAGCAGCTTGGGCCAGCGGCTCAGCGCGTACTGCCCCATGCGCACGACCGGCACTGGCGCCACGGCCGATTCGGCCAGCGGCGCGAGCATGGCGGCCGCCACGCGTGCGGCGGCGCCTTCGGCCTCGGGGCTGCCCGCTTCGAACAGCTCGACCTCGCAGCCGGCCCGCGCCAGCGTGACCGCGAGCAGCCGGCCCATGAGGCCTGCACCGAGGATGGCGGCGGATTGGAATGGGAGGCTCATGGTTTTGCTCCTTCCCCCGCCGGGGGAAGGTTGGGATGGGGGCGGGCAGAGCGCCCGATGGATGCGCCGCGCGCCCTCACCCCGGCCTTCCCCCGGAAGGGGAGGGAGCAAGGCAGGGCCGGTCGCCGATAATTTTCAGCATGACCCAAGCACTTTCCGACGCGCCCCAGGCGCCCCTGCGCTATGCACGCGTGCTCTCGATCGCCGGCTCCGACAGCGGCGGCGGTGCCGGCATCCAGGCCGACCTGAAGACCTTCGCGGCGCTCGGCTGCTATGGCATGACGGCCATCACGGCGCTCACCGCGCAGAACACGCTCGGCGTGTCGGGCATCCATGGCGTGCCACCGGCCTTTCTCAAGGCGCAGATCCAGGCGGTGGTCGAGGACATCGGCGTGGACGCGGTCAAGCTCGGCATGCTGCATGCGCCCGAGGTGGTCGAGGTGGTGGCCTGGGCCATCGATCACTACCGGCTGCCCAACGTGGTGCTCGACCCGGTGATGGTCGCCACCAGCGGCGACCGGCTGATCGCGGCCGATACCGTGCAGGTGCTGGTGCGCGAGCTGTTCCCGCGCGCCGTGGTGGTGACGCCCAACCTCGATGAAGCGGCCTTGCTCATCGGCCATGCCATCGACGGCATCGATGCGCTCGACGATGCGGCCAGCGAGTTGCTGGCGCTCGGCGCACAGGCCGTGCTGCTCAAGGGCGGCCATCTGCCGGGCGACGAAGTGGTCGATGTGCTGCTGGCGCGTGGCGGCGCGCGCAAGCGCCTGGCCTCGGCCCGCATTGCAAGCCGCAACCTGCACGGCACGGGCTGCACGCTGTCGTCCGCGATTGCTGCGCACCTGGCGCTGGGCGCGGCCTTGCCCGAGGCTGTGGAGCGCGCGCGCGCGTTCGTGCTCGGCGCCATGGCGGCCGGTGCGGATGTCCGCATCGGTGCGGGACACGGTCCGCTCAACCACGGCTTTGCACCAGTGCCGACGCACCGCCTGCCGTCGTAGATGTGGGCTTGGGCCGGCTGATCCAGGCCAGCACGAAAGTTGCCGCGAGCGTTGGCAGCGCCGAGCCGAACTGCGGCGCCCATCTGGCACAGGCGTGATAGGCCGCGATGCCCGCAATCCAGATCAGCGCCGCACCCAGGTCGACCCGGCGGCTGCCAACCGACGAGATGGCCTGCCCCGTGCCCAGCCGCCCCAGGATCACGCCGTAGAGCGGAACGAACACCGAACTCAGCATCAGCAGGAACGGTTCGAGCGTGTGCATCGGCAGCACCAGCGCCAGCGCGGTGCACAGCGCCGCGAGCAGGAGGCCCCAGCGCCGCACGCTCCAGCGCGGCAGCAGGCTGTGGGTGGACACCGAGCCCGAATACACATCGCCATAGGCGTTGTCGAGTTCGTCGATCAGGATCAAGCCCAGCGCCACCAGCCCGCCTTGGGCGAGCAGCAGCGCGGTGACCAGGCCGGTGCCCGGCTCCGCCACGCTCACCACCATCACGCCGAGCGCATAGCACCAGACGTTGGCCAGCGCATAGCCGATCCAAGTGCCGCTGAACGCGCTGCCGAGGCCGCCCGGGCTGCGCTTGCCGTGGCGCGCGTAGTCGGCCACCAGCGGCAGCCACGAGACCGGCATGGCAATCACCAGGTCGAGCGCGCCGAACATGCCCATGCTGCCGTCGCCGGGGCGCGTCCAGAAGGCGTCGAGGCCCTTGGCTTGCAGGCGCGTCGCGAACTGCCAGGTCAGCCAGAGCAGAGAAAGCACCACCAGCGGCAGGCCGAAGCGGCTCACGAAGCGCCGCACCAGCTTGACCATGGAGCCGGCCAGAAGCGCCAGCAGCACTGCGCCCCAGAGCAGCGTGGTGAGGGCGCCGCCCAGTGGCCCGCCGAGTGCCAGGCCGAAGGCCTGTTGGCCGATGGCCTGCGTGCCCTCGCGCATGATCACGAGCTCGAAGGTGGTCCAGCCCACCAGCTGCACGATGTTGAGCAGCACCGGCAGCCGCGCGAAGGCGCTGCCGTAGGTGGCGTGCATCAGCCCGGCGCTCGCCAGGCCGCTCTCGCAGCCGAGCCGCGCGGTCCAGGCCAGGAGGCCCGCGCCAAGCAGCGAGCCCAGCACGATCGCGATGGCCGCGTCGCGCGTGCCCACCGCCGGCACCAGGTAGGCGCCGATCTGCATCACCAGCAGCCCGACGCCCAGGCTGAACCAGAGCGATGCGTGGTCGTGCCAGCCGAACACGCGCTGCGACGCGGGCAGCGGCGCCAGCGCCTCGTTGGCGGAAGAAAGTTCGTCGTCGTGTGCCATCCAGTTGCTCCAGTGCAAAAGGTTTGGCAGGTGGGCGAGGCTCCGGCGGTGGGGCCATCGCGCGAGACAACGCGACAGGCCGCCGGACCAGCTTCCCTGCGCGAGGATTACCTCAAGCCATGCAAATAAACACGGCAGAACAGGTTCAAAGGGTGTTTTCTCAGCCGGTCCGACGAGTCGGGCCAGCACCCCTAGCGAGTCGCCATTTTAGGCGCGCATCGGCGCGCTCAGCGAAAAGTAGTTGGCGTACGGCAGAATCCGGCCATGAGCCGACGTCCGGTACCCTCGCCCATTTCGCTTGGAAGCTGAACCTACCGGTCGCGTTCTGATGGCGTTGATCGACTCTTTCCGCCCAGCGACCCTAGCAGCGCGTGTTCTGTTGCTGCGGCTATCTGGTCTGCAAAGTTACTTCCTACGGAACGTGCAAGCGTAACCGCTCCCGCAAGCGAAGAGAGGGCGGCGCAAGCGGCTCCAATGTCTCGTGGTGCATTTGGCGAGGCTGGACCGTCGACGATCACCTGCGCAACGTCGCGCAAAGCCTTTTCAAACGTCTCACGGGAACCTTCATCCGATCGCGCGACTTCTGCCGGCATCGTCTGAAGCGTGCAACTCTCTGACAAGTCACAGGTCCGCTTGGCACTGAGGTAGAAGCGCACAAACTCCGGCCACCACGTGCTTCCGTGCTTTTCCTGGAAGTGCAGCACGCCGCCGCGCAATTCGGCCATGCCCTGTGCGACCGACTCCCGGAATGCGTGGGCCTTTGAGTCGAAATGAACGTAGAAGGCACCCGATGTCAGGCCTGCTTCCTTCGCCAGGCCGTCAACCCCAATCCCGCCAAATCCTGCCTTGCGAAACCCGCGCCCTGCGCCGTCCAGTATGCGTTGCCGCGTCTGCACCTTCTGTTCGGACCTTGACACGAGCGGCTCCTTCAACATGTGAAGCTGACGATTGTAGTTGTTCAAAACACGATCGTTATGTATTATCGAATAACGGTCGTTACTTGAAATGCTCTGCGGTTCGCAGCGCATGAGCGACGCCGTTCTTTCTGTTTGGAGTACCCATGCCACTTACTCTCACCCTCACCGAGGGCGTTCTTCCGAAGGGCCAGGAAAAAATCGCCTTCAGCCGCCTGTCAGATGCCATGCTTAGATGGCATGGCTTGGCAGGAAACAAGGCGATGACGCCCAACATCGTGGGCTCGATCCACGTCTTGCCAACGGAGCACACGTACTCCGGATCAAAGGAGGCCTCCGTGGCGTTCGTCGAATGGAAGGTCCCGTCCTTCGCGTTCGCCAGTCGGGAGGTTCAAGTTGGCTACATAGAAGAAGCCACGAACATCATTCATGAGCTGTCAGGCGCGCAGCACCCGAAGGAGCGTATATGGGTCAACGTCGTGCACGCGGTAGACGGGGCCTGGGGCATCGCCGGGATGGCTCTCACCAATGCGCAGCTTGGCGAAGGAGCCGCCTCGGCCTGACGCCCCATCTACGTCTGGGAATACCAACATGCAACTCTCGAACTATTTGTTTTTCACCACGACCTGTGATGACGCCCTGGCTTTCTATACTCAATGTGGTCTTGGTCGTGTCGTCGAGGTGCTTCGCTACGGGGTCGATGGCATGCCCGTGAAGAACGAGGCCATGCGCGGCCAGGTCATGCATGCCAAGTTCGAGGGACCAGGCTTGCTCTTCTATGCCTCCGACAACGATGATGCTGAGCCGATGCGAGGCTCCGCGCATTTGCTTGCGATGAACGGTCGAGATTCAACGAACAATCTCTTCCGAGCTTTGGCTGCAGGTGGAACGGTCACGACCCCCTTGGGCATTCAGCCGTGGGGGGACTACTACGGCAAATTGACCGACCGGTTCGGTGTTCAGTGGATGCTGAACTGCGCTGAGTAAGAGCGTTGCCGGCCCAGTTGCGAATGACTGCTTCGTGAAATTTCGTAGTACCGCTTTGGGCCCTTAGCGGTCTTCCGTTGACGGCCCAAGAGCCCCTGACCTCGTCTTACCTCAGTCAGGTTCAAAGGGACTCTCTCAGTCAGCCCCGGAACGGATCCCGGTTCGACACCCCTAGCGGTAGTGCTCCGCGCCGTAGCGCAAAGCGGAAACTATTGTACGAGCCTGTGCGTCCCGCCTCCAAACCATGGATGATGGCCCGGATATGGCAATCCACATGCCGCCACTTCGAGGATGTGTCCCCATGAGCGATTCCGCAATCGACCAGTCCCTTGACCAGGCCCTCCAGCGCTTCATCGAGGCCAACCCGGCCAGCCGGCGCCAGTTCGAGGCGCAGGCGCGCTACATGCCGGGCGCCAACAGCCGCTCGGTGCTGTTCTACGCGCCGTTTCCGCTCACCATCGCCAAGGGCGAGGGCGCCGCGCTCTGGGATGCCGACGGCCACCGCTATGCCGACTTCATCGCCGAGTACACGGCCGGCGTCTACGGCCACTCGGCACCCGAGATCCGCGATGCCGTCGTCGAGGCGATGCAGGGCGGCATCAACCTCACGGGCCACAACCTGCTCGAAGGCCGGCTCGCCAAGACCATCTGCGAGCGCTTTCCGCAGATCGAGCAATTGCGCTTCACCAACTCGGGCACCGAGGCCAACCTGATGGCGCTCACGGCCGCGCTGCATTTCACGGGGCGGCGAAAGATCGTGGTGTTCTCGGGCGGCTACCACGGCGGCGTGCTCGGCTTCGGCGCCAAGCCCTTGCCGACCACCGTGCCCTTCGACTTTCTGGTGCTGCCCTACAACGACGCGCAGGCCGCGAGCGAGCAGATCGCCAAGCATGGGCCGGAAATCGCCGCGATCCTCGTCGAACCGATGCAGGGCGCGAGCGGCTGCATTCCGGGCAGCCCCGAATTTCTGCAGGCATTGCGCGAAGCGGCCACCCGGGTCGGTGCGCTGCTGGTCTTCGACGAGGTCATGACCTCTCGCCTGGGGCCGCAGGGCCTGGCCAACAGGCTCGGCATCCGGTCCGACCTGACCACGCTGGGCAAGTACATCGGCGGCGGCATGTCGTTCGGGGCCTTTGGCGGGCGCAGCGACGTGATGGCGCAGTTCGATCCGCGCACAGGGTCGCTTGCGCATTCGGGCACCTTCAACAACAACGTGATGACCATGGCGGCCGGATATGCCGGCCTCACGAAGCTGTTCACGCCCGAGGCGGCCGGCGCGCTGGCCGAGCGCGGCGAGGCGATGCGTGCGCGGCTCAACGCGCTGTGCACGAAGGAGGGCGTGGCCATGCAGTTCACCGGTGTCGGGTCGCTGATGAATGCGCATTTCGTGCGCGGGGAAGTGCGGCGCGTGGACGACCTGGCGGCGGTCGACGGACGCCTTCGCCAGCTGCTGTTCTTCCACTTGCTGAGCGAGGGCATCTACGCCTCGCCGCGCGGCTTCGTCGTGCTGTCGCTGCCGCTGACCAATGCGGACATCGACCGATTCATCGCCGCCATCGGCAGCTTCATCGGCGAATACCGCGCGCTGCTGCCTAGCGGGACGTAGTGCCAGCCACGCCCAGCAGCTCGTGGAGCCGCGTGCTGGTGGTCGTGTACTGGAGCGGGATCGCCTTGCCTGGGAACACGATGGCGGTGGCGCCCCAGGCCGCCAGCGTGGCCTCGTGGAAGCCGCAGACGATGAGCTTCTTCTTACCCGGGTAGGTGTTGATGTCGCCCACTGCGAACACGCCGCGCTCGCGGGTTTCGTACTTCTCGGTGTCGACCGGCACCTGCTTGCGCTCCAGTTCCAGGCCCCAGTCGGCAATGGGGCCGAGGCGCGGGGAGATGCCCAGGCAGGCGATCAGCGCGTCGAGCGGCAGATCGGCAGTGGTTGCATCGGGCGTGGTGATCTGCAGTTGCCTGCCGTCGAAAGCGGTGGGCTGGCCGACCTTGAACGCGAGCTTGCCTTCAGCGACCAGCGCACGCATCGAAGCGACGAGGCCTTCGTCGGCCTGGAAGCCGTCGCGCCGGTGGACCAGCGTGACCTGCCTTGCCACAGCCGTGAGCGCGACGGCGGTTGCCAGCGCAACGTCGTCGCCGCCATTCACCGCCACCGCCTGCCCGGCGAAGCGGGCCAGCGAATCGGGGTGATAGAAAAGGGAGCTGCCTTCGAACTGCGCAATGCCTTCGACCGCGATGCGCTTGGGCACGAAGGCGCCGACGCCGGCCGCGATGAACACGGTCTTGGCGAGGAAAGCGGTGCCGGCCGAGGTGGTCAGCAGCAGGCGCTCATCGGCCTGCCGGACGAGCGTGGCCACCTGCTCGCCGAAATGGAATTGCGGCTTGAAGGGCGCGACCTGCTCGAGCAGCGATTGCGCGAGGCCGCGTCCGCTGGTGACCGGCGTGCCCGGAATGTCGTAGATCGGCTTGTCGCCGTAGAGCGCCACGCACTGGCCGCCCGCGGCGGGCAGCGCATCGACGATGTGGCAGGAGATCTCGAGCAGGCCGAGCTGGAAGGCCTGGAACAGTCCGACCGGACCGGCGCCGATGATCAGCGCGTCGGTTTCGATGGGGGCTCGGCCTTCGGGGTTCAACGGACCAGTTCGCCGATCTTGTCGGTCTTGTCTTTCCACTCTTCGGCGTCGGGCAGCGCGGGCTTGCGCTTGGTGATGCTCTTCCAGCCGTCGGCCAGCGAGAGCTCTGCGTTGAGCTTGATGAATGCGATCTGGTTGGCCGGGAGGTCTTCCTCGGCATAGATCGCATTGACCGGGCACTCGGGGATGCAGACCGCGCAGTCGATGCATTCGTCCGGGTCGATCACCAGCATGTTGGGGCCTTCGCGGAAGCAATCCACGGGGCATACGTCCACGCAGTCGGTGTATTTGCAGCGGATGCAGGCTTCGGAGACGACGTGGGTCATTTGTCTTCTAACGTCAGTGTGAGGTCGGGAAAACCCCGGATTTTAGGCCTTTGCGGCGGCAGGCTGCACGAGCACGGCAGCAGCGGTCTTGTGGGAGGCCGTATCGACCAGCACCAGCGAGCCCAGGGTCCGCGATTGCGTGAAGGGCAGCACCGCCAGCGGCTGCTGGAGCGAAAGCACCACGTCGCCAATGGAATTGGCTTCCAGCTGAGTTGCGGGCTCGGATTCGAGCGTGGTGATGTTCACCCGGTCGACGATGCGCGCCACCTTGGCCTTGACCCAGCGGTGGCCCTGCAGCGCCCAGTAGACGCGGCCGGCAACCAGCGGCTCGTCGTCGAGCCAGGCCACGGTGGCGGTGATCTCGCGCACCGGCTCGAAGGCGCCGGGCGCCAGCAGCCAGTCGCCGCGCGACACGTCCACTTCGCGGTCGAGCACGATGCCGGCGCTGTGGCCCGCATGCACCACCTTCGGTTGCCGCGTGTGGCTCAGCACCTGCGCGACCGTGGCCGTCTGGTTGCTGGGCAGCACGGTCACGCGCTGGCCGGGTTCGACGTGGCCGGAAGCCACGCGGCCCCAGAACACGCGGCGGCCCTGCGAGGTGTCGGCCGAGGCCGAGAACTTTTCGACCCACTGCACCGGGAAGGCGAAGGGCACGGCCTCGTCCTGCACGGTGACCGGCAGTTCCTCGAGCAGCTCGAGCAGGCTAGGGCCCTCGTAGCCGACCCAGTCGGCATGGCGCGTGGCCACGTTCCAGCCCTTGAGGGCGGAGATCGGCACGATGGCGGCCACCTGCACGCCCGCCGCTTCGGCAAAGGCGTTCAGCGCGGTCGAGATGCGTTCGAAGGCCAGGCCGGCGTCGCCGATGGCGTCGAGCTTGTTGACTGCGAACACCACCGACTGCACGCGCAGCAGGTGCGCCAGCAGCGTGTGGCGGCGCGTCTGAGGCAGGAGCTCGCGCTTGACCACGGTGCCGTCTTCCACCTCGGCGGCCCAGGCCAGCTTGGTGGCATCGACCAGCACCACTGCGGCATCGGCGGCCGAGGCGGCCGTGACCATGTTGCGGGTGTACTGCTCGTGGCCCGGCGCGTCGCCGATGATGAACTTGCGCCTGGCGGTCGAGAAGTAGCGGTAGGCCACGTCGATCGTGATGCCCTGTTCGCGCTCGGCCGAGAGGCCGTCGGTCAAGAGGGCAAGGTCGGTTTCGCCGCCGCGCTGCACACCGGCGAGCTGGTCCTGCAGAACCGTCTTGCTGTCGACCAGCAGGCGGCCGATCAGCGTGCTCTTGCCGTCGTCGACCGAGCCGCAGGTGATGAAGCGCAGGGCGGTGCCGGTGTCGCCGTGGAGGGCGGTGTTGTCGAGGGTTGCCGTTATGGTGCTCATCAGAAATACCCGTCTTTTTTGCGCTTCTCCATCGAAGCTTCCGAAGTCATGTCGTCCATGCGCGTCGCGCCGCGCTCGCTGACGTCGACCGACAGCGTTTCGAGCACCACGTCGCCCGCATCGGCCGCAAGGCTTTCGACCGGGCAGGTGGTCGTGATGTCGCCCACGGTGCGAAAGCGCACATCGCGCACCTGCACGGTTTCGCCGTCGCGCGGCGGGGTCAGTTCGGTCACCGGCACCAGCAGGCCGCGGCGTTCGACCACCTCGCGCTTGTGCGTGTAGTAGATCGACGGCAGGCCTACGTGTTCGCGCTCGATGTATTGCCACACGTCGAGCTCGGTCCAGTTCGATATCGGGAACACGCGGAAGTGCTCACCCGGGGCGAGGCGGGTGTTGAACAGCGTCCACAACTCGGGGCGCTGGTCCTTGGGCTGCCATTGGCCGAAGCTGTCGCGGTGCGAAAAGATGCGTTCCTTGGCGCGCGCCTTTTCCTCGTCGCGGCGGGCGCCGCCGATCAGCGCGTCGAAGCGGAATTCTTCAATGGCTTCGAGCAGCGTGACCGACTGGTGCGCATTGCGCGATTCGCCGGGGTGCGCAAGGCGCACGGTACCGCGCGCCATCGAATCCTCGACGCTGCGCACGATCAAGTCGGCACCCAGTTCCTCGGCGCGCTGGTCGCGGTAGGCCGTCACTTCGGGGAAGTTGTGGCCCGTGTCGATCATCAGCAGCGGGTAGGGGATGCGGCCGGCGCCGAAGGCCTTTTCGGCACACTTCAGCAGCACCAGCGAATCCTTGCCGCCCGAGAACAGCAGGGTCGGGCGCTCGAAGGCCGCCGCCACTTCGCGCAGGATGAAGACGGTTTCCTCTTCCAGCGCATCGAGATGGGTGTTGGACAGGCGCGCGGGAGAGTGCATGGGCGGCAGCAGCAGTTCGGTTTCGGTACGGGCGTTCATCGGGTGGGGTGCTGAATGCGGATGGTCGATGCGGCGATGGCTCTCAGTGAGAGAGGTGCAATCCGCACTCGCGGTTGTCTTCGCCCTTGGTCGGGTCCACGTAGTCGAAGTTGTTGGGCAGGCCATGCGCTTCGCAGTACGCGTACAGATCCTTGGACGACCAGTGCAGGAGCGGCGCGACCTTGATCAGCCCATCCGGATTGACGCTGACCGGGTCCATCTGTGCGCGCACGGCCGTGTCGGTGGCCCGAAGCGCGGTGAACCAGACCTTCGGCGCCGTCTCGCGCAGCGCGCGGGCAAAGGGCTCCAGCTTCACTTCTTCCGTGAAAGCGGCATGGCGCGGATCGTCGAGCGCCGGGGTCGGGCCTTCCACGGCTTCGCGATGCGCACGCGAACGGCGCGGCAGGTAGATGTGCAGATCCAGGCCCAACTGCTTCGTCACCTCGTCGGCAAAGCGGTAGGTGGCCTCGGTGTTGTAGCCGTTGTCCATCCAGACCACGGGAACGTCGCGCTTGGCGCGCGTGACCATGTGCAGGATCACGGCCTCGAACGGGCGGAAATTGGTGGTGACGATCGCGCGCTGGCCCAGGCCGACGGCCCAGTCCACCAGGCCCTCGGCGTTGCGGCCGAGTTCGGTGTTGATGCGTGCGAAGTCGATGTCCGTAGCGATGCTCATGTCGATGGTTCCCATGCGGGCTCAGGTGCCGGCCGCGAAGTGCGGCGCGGTCTGCACCGCATCGCCCTGGTAGAAGGCGGCGAAGCGGTCGAACTGGCGCTGTGCGTCGGTGGCGTCCACGCCTTCCTTCAGCACGGCGCTCGAGAAGCCGGTGCGTTCCATCTGCACCAGCTGGTCGATCAGCACGTCGCCGGTGGCGCGGATGTCGCCCTTGAAGCCGAGCCGGCGGCGCAGCAGGAAGGCCTGGCTGTAGGCACGGCCATCGGTGAACTTCGGAAAGTTCAGGTCGATGCGCTCGATGTCTTCCAGGCACACCTCGATGGCGAGCGGATCGGCATCGTTGGGCAGCTGCAGGACCTTCGGGTCGCCGTCATCGACGTGCTCTTCGGCAGCGAGGATGTTGAGACGTCTGTTCATGCTGCTTCCTCCACCTTGAAGCGCGCACCGTTGGCCGCGGCCTTGAACGGGTCGTGGCCGACGCGGCGCAGGGTGTCGATGAAGGTCTCTCCGCCTTCGCGGGTGTCGCGGTAGGTGGTGAGCACGGCCTCGATCACGCCCGGCACTTCGGCCGCCGAGAACGAGGGGCCGACCGCCTTGCCGGCCTGCGGCGTACCGCTGAGCGCGGAACCGTCGGAGCCGCCGAGGGTGACCTGGTACCACTCCTTGCCGTCCTTGTCGACGCCCAGGATGCCGATGTGGCCGCTGTGGTGGTGCCCGCAGGAGTTGATGCAGCCGCTGATGTGCAGGTCGATCTCGCCCAGGTCGTCGAGCTCGTCGAGGTCTTGATAACGCTCGGTGATGGCTTCGGCAATGGGGATGGAGCGCGCATTGGCCAGCGCGCAGAAGTCGCCGCCGGGGCAGGCGATCATGTCGGTCAGCAGGTGCACGTTGGCGCTGGCAAAGCCGGCCGCGCGGGCGGCGAGCCACAGCGCATGCAGGTCTTCGGCATGCACCCAGGGCAGCACGATGTTCTGGTCGTGCGTGACGCGGGCTTCGCCGGCCGAGAAGCGGTCGGCCAGTTCGGCGAGCGTGTCGAGCTGATCGGCGGAGGCGTCGCCGGGCGCCTGCTTCAGGCGCTTGAAAGAGAGCGTCACGGCGCGCAGCGCGGGGTTCTTGTGCGCGGCCACGTTGCGGGCCAGCCAGCGCGCGAACATCACGTCGTCGGCGGCGTGGGCACGCAGCTCGGCGTCGGTCTTCTCGGCGCTTTGCAGCACGCGGGTGGCGAGCGTCGGCGGCACGAAGGAGGCGGCCACGCGGTCGAACTCTTCCTGCGTGATGGTGTGCGGCGCGCCGTCGTGCTCGATGATCTGCTTGTACTCGGCCTCGACATCGTCAATGTAGCGCTGGCCTTCGGCCTTCACCAGAATCTTGATGCGCGCCTTGTAGATGTTGTCGCGGCGGCCATAGCGGTTGTAGACCCGGATCACCGCTTCGAGGTAATTCATGATCTGCTGCCACGGCAGGAACTCGCGCAGCACGGTGCCGATGATGGGCGTGCGGCCCATGCCGCCGCCCACCTGCACGCGAAAACCGATATCGCCCGCCTCGTTCTTCACGAGCTTCAGGCCCACGTCGTGCCAGCCGGTGGCTGCGCGGTCTTCGGTGGCGCCGGAGATCGCGATCTTGAACTTGCGTGGCAGGAAGGCGAATTCAGGGTGCAGCGTGCTCCACTGCCGCATGATTTCGGCGTAGGGGCGCGGATCGGCGATTTCGTCGACCGCGATGCCGGCGCGCTCGTCGCTCGTGATGTTGCGGATGCAGTTGCCGCTGGTCTGGATGCCATGCATGTCGACCGAAGCCAGCAGGTCCATCACGTCGGCCGACTTGGACAGCGGAATCCAGTTGTACTGGACGTTCTGGCGTGTCGAGAAGTGGGCGTAGTGCGTGGGGAGCTTGTGGCTGCCGAGCAGGCCCTGCGTCTCGATGGCCTTGCGGTAGACCTCGGCTTCGGGCTCGTCGTATTCGCGGGCGATGCGGGCCAGCACGCGCAGCTGGCGGCTGGAAAGCTCACCGTAGGGCACGGCCACGCGCAGCATCGGCGCATAGCGCTGCACATACCAGCCGTTTTGCAGTCGCAGGGGACGGAATTCGTCTTCGTGGAGGCGGCCCTTTTGCCAGCGCTCGAGCTGGTCTCTGAACTGGGCGGCTCGCTGATGGACGAACTGGCGATCGAATTCTGTGTATTGGTACATCGTGTGATTCTTGAAGAAGTGCGGTGCCGCACGTACAACGGGGCGCCCCAGCAAGAAGCCGAGATTCTGAAACCCGGCCTTATGGAAGCAAACTATTTTTTGGTTCGCGCTTTATGCGGATAAGCTTATTCTTCAATGCCCATGCGGGTTTCCGGGCGGTTGAATGCTTATTCCGGATAAGGCGCGAGCCCATCGGAGTCGCCTGACCCAGGAATTCTAGGAAGAGATGGATGACCCGGCTGGCGGGTGCGGAACGAGGCGGCGGGCGCCTCGAACGGTTCAGCGCAGCATGGAAGACATCGCCGAACAGCAGTTCAGCATGCGCACCGCGGCCTCTACCGTGTCCGCGGTGAAACGCAAGGTCACGCCGTCGATGCGTTCGAACGACGGCCACTGGCAGAACAGATCGGCCATGGCCGGCGACTGGGTGCGCAGCGTCACCACCTGCGGCCCCTTGAAGACCAGCGCAGCGGCGTTGTCCCTGCCGGCCAGCCCTTGCACCACGCCAGCCCGGATGGCCGCGCGCGACTGCTCGGGCGAGAGCGACACGCCGCTGCTGAACCCGGTGGCGCGCTTGGTCTGAACGAAGGTGGCATGCGGAAAGATCGGACGGTTCTCCGCGATGAACACATCGTCCCCGCTGGCCATGACCACCGGCGCGCCGTATTCGCCCGCCAGCGCGCCGTAGAGCCCGGCCTCGCCCAGTTCCTGCTCGCCGAGCCGGATGCCGGCAAAGGCAAAGCTGTTGATGGTGTGGGCGAGGATGCCACGTCCCTGGGCGCGTGAGTGGTAGCCCACCATGCAGACGGCGTCCACGCCTTCCTCGACGCCGGCCACCATGCTCAGGTAGCGCGGCTTGCCCTGCACCACGCGGGCGCGCGCATCGAGCGCGTCGGGCGGCATGTTGCGAAAGCCGCCATGCGAATCGTTGACCAGCACCTCGGTGGCGCCGGCCTCGAAGGCGCCGGCAATGGCCGCGTTGGCCTCCTGCGCCATCAGCAGGCGGGCGCGTTCGTACTCGGGGTTGCCCGGCCGGGCCTGCTCGTGGTGGTAGACGCCCGCAACGCCTTCGATGTCGGTGGAGATCAGGACTTTCATGGGAGGGGGTGCGGTTGCGCGAAAGAAGAAAGGGAAGAGGGCGGCAGCAGTTCCGATAGCGCTGCCCGGTGATTGCCATCGCGGCCCGTCACGGCCGTGGCGCGCCAGAGCGCATGCAGGATCGCCTGCTCGGTGCTGTCGGCTGCGGCCTGGAAGAGGCCGTCGAGCAATCCGTCATGCACCATGGCGAAGGCCGGCATCGGGCGGTCGACGCGATCGGGCACGGTGTAGGCGGTTGAAAAGGCCAGCACGATGTCGCCGCTGCCATGGCCGAAGACCGAGCCGGTGCGGGCCAGCCCCGCGGCTGCGCGCAGCGCGAGCCGGCGTAGCTGGCGCGCGTCGAGCGGCGCATCGGTGGCAACGACGATGATGATCGAGCCCTTCTCGGGCTCCTTGCACTCGGGCGTGTCTTGCGCGGCCAGCCGTTCGCCGACCGGGTGCCCGGCCAGCACCAGTTGCGGCTGGCGCCCGTAGTTCGCCAGCACCAGCGTGCCCACGGTGTGCAGTTTGTCCTCGGGCGCCGGCACGCGGCGCGATGCGCTGCCGATGCCGCCCTTGAGCTGGAAGCTCGACATGCCGCGGCCCGCGCCGACCGAGCCCTGCGCGAAGCCGGCGCCGGCACTCTCGAGCGCGCGCAGGTAGTCCGCTTCCGTGACCGCCAGCCGCTGGATGTCGTTGAGAAAGCCGTCGTTGCACTCGAAGACCAGCGGATTCACCGTCGGCAGCGATCGGCCGCTCTCGGGGTTGGCCGCAACGCAATGGCGGATCTGCGCCGTCGCCACTGTGCCGACCGAGAAAGTGTTGGTCAGCGCAATCGGCGTCTCCAGCACACCGAGCTCTTCGAGCTGCATCAGCCCCACGCTCTTGCCGAAGCCGTTGAGCACCACGGCGGCGGCCGGTACCTTGTCGCGGAACGGATCACCCGCATGCGGACGGATCACCGTCACGCCCGTCTGCACGCCTGCGTCGTCGAGCGTCTGGTGGCCGACCGCGACGCCTTCGACGTCGGTGATGGCATTGCGCGTGCCTTGGAGCAGGAGGCCGATGTGGGGCAGGGTGTTCGCTGGCATGAAGATGGGATTATTCGCGGTCGATCTTCGGATCGAGCGCGTCGCGCAGTGCATCGCCGAGCAGGTTGAACGCCAGCACGGTGAAGAAGATGGCCAGGCTCGGGAACAGCGCCACGTGCGGCGAGGTCACCATGTCGGCGCGGGCTTCGCTGAGCATGGCGCCCCATTCGGGCGTTGGCGGCTGCGCGCCCATGCCGAGGAACGAGAGGCTGGCGGCCGTGATGATCGAGGTGCCCACGCGCATCGAGAAGTACACGACGATGGACGAGATGGTGCCCGGCAGGATGTGCCGCACGATGATGGTCCAGTCCGACGCGCCGATGCTGCGTTCGGCCTCGATGTAGGTCTGCTGCTTGAGTACCAGCGTGTTGCCGCGCACCAGGCGCGCGAAGGCCGGCACGCTGAACACCGACACCGCCACCACCACATTGGTCATGCTGCTGCCGAGAATGGCGACCACGCCGAGCGCCAGAAGAATGCCGGGGAAGGCAAAGAGCACGTCGGAGATCCGCATCACGATGCGGTCCCACCAGCCTTCGTAGTAGCCCGCGAGCAGGCCGAAGGCCGTGCCGACGAAGCCGCCCACCAGCACCGACAGGAAGCCGGCCATCAGCGAAATGCGTGCACCCATCAGGATGCGGCTGAAGATGTCGCGGCCCAGCGGATCGACGCCGAACCAGTGCGTGGCCGAAGGCCCCGTGTTCAGCATGTCGTAGTCGAAGAAGTTCTCCGCGTCGAAGGGCACGATCCACGGCGCGAACACCGCGACGAACACCAGCAGCAGCACGAACAGCGCCGCGACGATGCCCACGGGCTGCTTCTTGAAGCGGCGCCAGCATTCGCCCCAGGGCGTGCGGACCTTGCCCGCGGTTTGAACCGCCACGATGGGCGGAGCGATCGATTCGGCAGTCACGCCGGTGGCTTGCGTCATGTCGGCTGCCTTACTTGTAGCGGATGGTGGGGTTGATGTAGCCGTACAGCACGTCCACCACCAGATTGATCAGGATGAATTCGAGCGAGAACAGCAGCACCAGCGTCTGGATCACGGGGTAGTCGCGCATCTGCACGGCATCGACCAGGAGGCGGCCGAGGCCCGGCCAGTTGAAGACGGCCTCGACCAGGATCGAGCCGCCCAGCAGGAAGCCGAACTGCAGGCCCATCATCGTGACCACCGGGATCAGCGCGTTGCGCAGGCAGTGCTTGATGATGACGGTGCGCTCGCGCACGCCCTTGGCACGCGCGGTGCGAACGAAATCTTCCTGGATCACCTCGACGAACGATGCGCGCGTGAAGCGCGCCATCACCGCGGCCACTGCGGCACCCAGCGTAATCGAAGGCAGGATGTAGTGCTTCCAGCTGCTCGCGCCCACCGTGGGTAGCCAGCCGAGCTGGACCGAGAAGATCTGCATCAGCAGCATGCCCAGGGCAAATGCCGGAAAGGAGATGCCCGACACGGCCAGCGTCATGCCGAGCCGGTCGGGCCATTGGTTGCGGAACACGGCGGAGACGATGCCGATGCCCATGCCGAAGATCACGGCCCACACCATGCTGGTGATGGTCAGCATCACCGTCGGGAAGAAGCGCTCGCCGATCTCCATCGACACCGGCCGCCGCGTGCGGATCGAGGTGCCGAAGTCGCCTTGCAGCATGTGGGTGAAGAAGCTCACGAACTGCTGCGGCAGCGGCTTGTCGAGCCCGAGTTCTGCGCGAACCATGGCGATGGTCTGTTCGTCGGCGTCCTGACCCGCGGCAAGGCGCGCCGGATCGCCGGGCAGCATGTGGACGAACAGGAACACCACCACTGCCACGATAAGCAGCGTGGGGATCAGGCCCAACAGTCGTTTGAGGAAGTAATTCAGCATGGGGTGCGGTTGTCGCGAGCGGGCGATGGCGGCATGCCATCGCCCGTCGGACAGTCAGTCAGGAAAACAGGGAGCTGGCGATCAATTCGACACTGCAATAGCGTCGATGTTGATGTTGCCGTCAGGCATCACGAACACACCCGACAGGCGCTTGGCGTGTGCCGACAGGTTTTGCTCGGTAACCAGCGGCACGCGCGGCAGGTCCTTGCGGATTTCTTCCTGCGCGGTCTTGTAGAGCGCGGCCTTTTCCTTGTCGTCCACGGTGATCAGCGCCTTGGCGAGCGCGTTGTCCACCACTTCGCTCTTGTAGAACGACATGTTGTTGAGCTTCGGCGCCCAGGCTTCCGAGGCGAACAGCGGACGCAGGCCCCAGTCGGCTTCACCCGTGGACGACGACCAGCCCGTGTAGTACATGCGAACCTTGGCCGTCTTGGCATCTGGCCATGCGTCGACCATCTCGGTGCGTTGGCCCACTTCGAGCGCCTGCACCTGCAGCTTGATGCCCACTTGCGCGAGCTGCTGCTGCACGAACTGGATGGTCTTCTGGCTGGTCGTGTTGTTGTAGGCGCTCCACAGCACCGACTCGAAGCCGTCCGGATAGCCGGCTTCCTTCAGCAGCTCCTTGGCCTTCTTCACATCGTAGGGAATGGGCGCCATCTTCTCGGCGTACTTCACGCCCTGCGGCACCACGCCCTGCGCGGGGAAGGCATAGCCGCCGAACGCGACCTTGGCCAGCGCTTCCTTGTTGATGGCGTAGCCGATGGCTTCACGCACCTTCGGGTTGTCGTAGGGCTTCTGCAGCATGTTGAAAGCCAGGAAGCGCGTGATGATCGAAGGGATGGCCACCACTTCGAGCTTCTCGCTCTTCTTCAGCAAGTCGGCCTGCTCGTAGGGAATGGGGAAGGCAAAGTCGGCCTCGCCGGTCTGCAGCATGGCGGCGCGCGTGTTGTTCTCGAGCACCGGCTTCCACTGCAGGTTGTCGATCTTCGGATAGCCCTTCTTCCAGTAGCCGTCGAACTTCTTGGCCTTGACGGCTTCGGTCTGCTTCCACTCGACGAACTCGAAGGGGCCGGTGCCCACGGGATGGAAGGCGATGTCCTTGCTGCCCCACTTCTTCAGCGCGGTGGGCGAGATCATCGCGGCCGAGGCGTGGGCCAGCGAGTTGATGAAGGGACCGAAGGGCTCCTTCAGCGTGATGCGCACGGTGGTGGGGTTCAGCGCCTCGACCTTGCCCACGCGGTTGAACTGGTTGTAGCGCAGCAGCTTGTTGTCCTGGTTCAGCACGCGGTCGAGCGACACCTTCACCGCCTCGGCGTTGAAGTCGGTGCCGTCGTGGAATTTCACGCCGGTGCGCAGCTTGATGGTGTAGACCAGGCCGTCCTTCGACACCTCATAGCCTTCGGCCAGCACGTTCTGGACCTTCAGGTCCTTGTCGAACTGGAACAGGCCTTCATAGAAGGTCTTGGTCACGGCCGTGGTGATGGTGGTGTTGGTGTTGTACGGGTCCAGCGTTTCGGGCTGGTAGCCGATCGACAGCACCACGTCTTTTGCGGCCAATGCCGTGCCCGATGCAGCCAGCGCGGCCAGGCCCAGCAGTGCCGATGCCCATCGCAGGGAGGAAGAAGATTGCTTCATGAAAAGAAACTCCGGTCGGTTCGAGAAAAAAGCAGGAGGGCCTGCGGGTTGAAAAATCAGTTGGCGCCGACGATGGCGTGAAGGATCAGAAGGCCCCGCCAATGGCGTGCCGTGCAACGAAGTGGCCCGGCGCGACCTGCACCAGCGGCGGCACGTCGGGCTCGTCGCCCACCGCGCGAATGGGGCTCGGGATTTCGCCTTCGAGCAGCGCGCGCGGCTTGTGGCGGCGCGACGGGTCGGCCACCGGCACCGCGGCCATCAGCTTGCGGGTGTAGGCATGCTGCGGCGCTTCGAACACGGCGCGGCGCGGACCGATCTCGACGATCTGTCCGAGGTACATCACGGCCACGCGGTGGCTGATGCGCTCGACCACCGCCATGTCGTGCGAGATGAAGAGAAAAGCCACGCCCAGCTCGCGCTGCAGGTCGAGCATGAGGTTGACGATCTGCGCCTGGATCGACACGTCCAGCGCCGACACCGATTCGTCCGCCACCACCACCTTGGGGTTGAGCGCGAGGGCGCGCGCGATGGCGATGCGCTGCCGCTGGCCGCCCGAGAACTCGTGCGGATAGCGCTGCGCCACCTCGGGCGGCAGGCCGACTTTCTGCAGCAGCCAATCGACGCGCTGCTGCGCCTCGGCACCCTTGGCGATGTTGTGGATGAGCAGCGGCTCCATGATCGAGAAGCCGACCGTCACGCGCGGATCGAGCGAAGCGAACGGGTCCTGGAAGATGAACTGGATGTTGCGGCGCAGCGCTTGCAGCTCGCGCGTGGGCAGCTCGCGGATGTTCTGGCCGCCGAACTCGATGGCGCCGCTCTGGCTCTCGACCAGGCGCAGCAGCGAGCGGCCGGTGGTCGACTTGCCGCAGCCCGATTCGCCGACCAGCGCCAGCGTCTCGCCGGGGTAGAGGTCGAAGCTGATCTTTTCCACCGCATGCACGCGGCGCTTCACACGGCCGAACAGGCCGCTGCGCACGTCGAAGCGCGTGACGAGGTCGCGCACGCGCAGGATCGGGCCGGCGTCTTCGCGAACGGTGGTCTGCGGCGTGGTGTGGGTGCAGGGCACGGTCTCGGGGCTGCCCTCGGTGCGCAGCAGCTCGAACTTGGCGGGCAGGTCGGTGCCCTGCATCGCGCCGAGCTTCGGCACGGCCGACAGCAGCGCCTTGGTGTAGGGGTGCTGCGGCGCGGCAAACACGGTATCGGAGCTGCCTGCTTCCACCTTGTCGCCGCGGTACATCACGAGCACGCGGTCGGCAATCTCGGCCACCACGCCCATGTCGTGCGTGATGAAGAGCACGCCCATGTGCATCTCCTTCTGCAGCTCGCGGATGAGCTGGAGGATCTGCGCCTGGATGGTCACGTCGAGCGCTGTGGTGGGTTCGTCGGCAATCAGCAGCTGCGGCCTGCACGAGAGCGCCATCGCGATCATCACGCGCTGGCGCATGCCGCCCGAAAGCTGGTGCGGAAAGCGGTCGAGCACGTTGCGCGCTTCTGGGATGCGCACCAGCTCCAGCATGCGCAGCGCCTCGGCGCGCGCGGCCGCGTTGCTCTTGCCCTGGTGGATGCGGATGGCCTCGGCGATCTGCTCGCCGGCGGTGAACACCGGGTTGAGCGAGGTCATCGGCTCCTGGAAGATCATCGCGATGTCCGCGCCGCGGATGTTGCGCATCTCGGCGTCGCGCGCCTGGGCGAGGTCGAGCACTTCGCCGCTGCGGCGGCGAAAGGCCATGCTTCCGCCGAGGATGCGGCCGCCGCCATGCTCCACCAGCCGCATCAGCGCGAGCGAAGTCACCGACTTGCCCGAGCCCGACTCGCCCACCACCGCGAGCGTTTCGCCATGGTCGACGTGGAAGGAAAGGTTCTTGACGGCATCGACGGTGCGCTCGGAGGTCGAGAAGCGGACGGTGAGGTCGTCGACGGCGAGAACGCGGCCGTTTGGCAGGGCGAGGGCGGGGGAGGACATGGGAGTGCGAAAGGAAGAGGGGCGCGTGCGCGTCAGGCGAAGATGGCTGTTGCGGGTGCTTCGTCGCCGCGCGCGTGGCCGCGGTACATGCCTTCGGTGTTGAAGGCGAGGCTCAGGTTGCCGTGGCGGTCGATGGCAATCAGCCCGCCGGTGCCGCCGATGGCGGGCAGCGACTGGTGCACCACGGCGTGCGTGGCGGCTTCGAGCGTGGCGCCGCCGTAGGCCATGCGGGCGCAGACGTCGTGGGCGGCCGCCACGCGGATGAACATTTCGCCGCTGCCGGTGCAAGAAACGGCAGCCGTGCGGTCGTCGGCATAGGTGCCGGCGCCGATCAGCGGCGAATCGCCGATGCGGCCGACGCGCTTGTTGGTCATGCCGCCGGTCGAAGTGGCCGCCGCAAGATGGCCGTGCATGTCGAGTGCGACCGCACCCACGGTGCCGAACTTCTTGCCTTCGTCGAGCGGCGGCGTCATGGCCGCGCCTTCGTGATCGGTCACCACGCGGCCGGTGTCGCGCACGCGGTAGAGCTGCTGGCGCCGCGCCTCGGTGGAGAAGAAGAAGGGCTCGACCATTTCCAGGCCGTGCTCGCGCGCGAAGGCTTCGGCGCCGGCGCCGGCCAGCAGCACGTGAGCGCCGTCTTCCAGCACGGCCCGCGCGGCGCGCACCGGGCGGCGGACGTGGCAGACGCCGGCAATGGCGCCGGCCGCGAGCGTGGCGCCGTCCATCACGGCGGCATCGAGTTCGTGGGTTTCCTCGTGCGTGAACACTGCCCCGTGGCCCGCGTTGAAGAGCGGGCACTCTTCGAGCAGCTCGACCGCGAGGCAGGTCGCGTCGAGCGCGGATGCGCCCTTGAGCAATTGCGCCTGCGCGGCCTGCACGATTTTGCGCAAGGCGTCGTGGTAGGCCTGCGCCTGCGTCGCGCTGGTGGTGGTGGCGCTGATGGTGCCGGCGCCACCGTGGATGGCGATGACGGGCGTGATGCTGTTGTTCTTCATGAGGAGGCTTTCTTCTTTTTCTTGGCGGCGCCGGCCGGTGCCGCGCCAGCGGGCAGTGCCGAGGAGACTTCCGCCCGCGGCAGGCCCTGCGCGCCATGCAGCCACGGCCGAACCGCCTGCAGGATGCGGCTCGCGGACTGCACCGCGCGGGGCGCACGCAGCGCCACCGCGCTGGTCAGCGCCTCGATCAAGGCCAGCACGCTGGTTTCGCAGTTCGGCCGGTAGCTGGTTTCGGTCTGGCAATAGAGCACCACGTCGGCCAGCGGCGCCAGCGGCGAACTCGGGCGGTCGGTCAGCGCCAGCACGGCGCAGCCCTGGCCCTTGGCGATCTGCGCCAGCGCCACCGTATCGGTGAGGTAGCGCGGAAAGGTCAAGCCGATGAACAGGTCCTGCGGGCCGGCATGCATCAGCGTGCGCGCCGCATGCGTGACGCCGCTGACGCTCGACAGCATCCGCACGTCGTTGCAGCTGCCGTCGAGCCCGTGCTGCAACAGCCCCGCGAGCCAGGCGCTGGCGCCGAAGCCACCGATGTAAATCGAGCGCGCCTTCAGGATGCGCTGCACCGCGGCTTCGCAGGCGGCGTAGTCCAGCGACTGGCGCGTGGCTTCGATGTTGCGGCGGCTCTCGTCGAGCGCCGTGGCGAACACTTCGGCCACCGTGGTCGGATGCTCCAGGTTGCCGCGCAGCCGTTCCACCGGCGCCACCAGCGATTCGAAGCCGCGCACGAGCTCGGCGCGAAAGGTGGCGTAGCCGTCGAAGTCCAGCGCGCGCGCGAAACGGTTGGCCGTGGCCACCGATACGCCCACCGCGGCCGCGAGCTCGTCGATGGGCAGCGTGGCGACCTGCAGCGGGTGCTCCAGCACGAAGTCGGCCACCTGGCGGTGCGAGCGCGTCAGCCGCGGCAGCGCCTGCGCAATGCGCTGGGCCACGGTGGTGCCTGGGGTGTCGACGTGGGTGCTCATGGGGCGGGCGATGCACCTGGATGGGTACAGGTCATGAAAATAGATTTACAAATATATGACAGATAAGAAAATTTTCTGTCATTTTCGAACAATATTGCAAGTAGCGGGCCAGGAGTGAGCGGCTTTGGCATGGGGAGGCGGGGCGTGTTTCCCTTGCGGGGCAGCGGGTTCGGGTCCGTCGATGCGCGGCTTTCAGGGATTACCCTGATGTTGTCTTTTCATTCCCGCAGACGGGGAATTTCGGGGAATGGTCGCTGCGGCCCCACGAAACCGGGCGCAATGAAGCCGAACGAATTAACCGCAGTGCCCCAATCGCATCGCGACATTGACGGCCTTGCCGCGCGCGGTGAGTATCCCGGGCGGCGTGTCTTGCGCCGGGGAACGAGGAACCACAACACGAGGCTGGAATGGCTTCGCCGCGCGCTCGCGGTGATGGGCTGCTGCGTGATGTTCGCGGGTGTGTCCGCCTGCGGTGGCGGAGGGGGCGGAGGTGGCGGTGGCCTGCCGATACTCCCGCCGACCGCGGGACCAACGCCCCAGCAGCCGGCACCGACGCCGACACCCACCGATCGCGTGGTGTCCGAATCCATCCAATCGGCGTCTACCGGCGCGCCTTACCCCCTTGCCATCTACCTGCCCGGCGGCTGCGACCAGGGCATCGACGCTTACCCCGTCATCTATGCCCTCGACGGAGATGCCACCAACGGCCTGCCGCAAACGCGGTTCGCGAATCTCAAGGACATCCTGGTGAAACGCGGAACGAAAGCCATCTTCGTCGGCATCGGCAACACCGCGCGGCGCCAGGAAGACTGCAACTTTCCCGGTGCCTTCAAATACCACGGATTTCCTCGCAAAGGAGCTGATTCCTTTCATCGATTCGAAGTACAGGACCAATCCCAGGAACCGGATGCTCGCGGGCTTGTCGACCAGTGGCAACCTGGCGGCCACGGCACTCTTTCTCGAGGCGCCGGACAACCTGGTGTTTTCCACCTTCGTGTCCATCGAAGGCGCTTTCTGGCAACAGGAAGCCCAGAACAACGATCTGGAACAGAAGATGTTCGATGCGCTGGCGGGCAGGCCGCTGCCTGTCACGTTGATACTGGCCAGCTGCTCCGACGGCTGCAATCAACCCTACGTGAAGCAGCTGTACCAGCGGATGGCCGCGCGAAACTACGCGGGGCTGCTGCTGCTCAACACGGAGTTCAGCACCACGCACGTGGGTGCCGACGTGCTCGCGTTCGAAGACGCGGTCGTGCGAACCTACAAGTAGGCGCTGCCGGCTTGACTCTCCCATGGTGTGAAGGCCGAGACTTTGTTCTTTGGCTGAAAGGAGAACTCCATGGAACATCCCACGGCACCGGCTGCTGCGTCGCGCTTGTCCCTTGCCGACGTTGTTGCGCGGTCTGGCGCATCCGCGCAATTGCTGCGCGATTGCGAGTCGCTCGGGCTGCTCGACGGCATGGCGTGCACCGAAGAGGACGGCTGTCGCTATGACGAACGCGCCGTGTCGACGCTGCGCTTCGTGCGAAGGGCGCACGCGATGGGTTTCGAAACACCGGAAGTCGTCGAGCTGCACGCACTGTGGCGCGACGGGCATCGCGCGAGCTTCGACGTGAAGCGCGTCGCACTCGAACGGGCCGACGACCTGGCCCAGCGGATCGAGGAGTTCGCGCACATGAAGCGCCTGCTGGAGCGCCTGGCCCATTGCTGCGAGGGTGACGATCGCCCGGAATGTCCCATCCTGGATGAGCTGGTCGGGCTTGAGGGGTTCGCCGGCTGCGAAGCGCGGCGTGGGTAGGTCTACGGCGCCGCCTTTTCCTTCTGCATGAAAACGCTCAACGGATCGTCGGGGTAGTCGCCGAACCGCTCGCGCCGGGCGTACCCCGCGCGCGCATAGAACGCGAGCGCCTCGGGCTGGCTCACGCCCGTCTCCAGCCGGAACACGGCGCATCCGCGCGCCGCCGCTTCGCCCTCGAGAAAACCCAGCACCTTCGCGGCGACGCCTCGCCCGCGGTTCTGCGGCCGCACGTACATGCGCTTGAGTTCGCCGTAGCCGGGGCTCATGACCAGGGCACCACAGCCGATGGCCGTGCCCGCCTCGTCGCGCGCGACCGCGAACAGCACGTGAGCCGCCGACAGCGCCGCAATGCCGATGCCGTAGTGGCTCTCGGGCGGGTACAGCGGCTTCTGGTACGCATCGAGGTCGGCGATGAGCTGGATGACGTCGGGTTGGTCGGGGTTTTCGATCGCGATCTGCATCGCTCGATCGTATCGAGCCGATGGGGCGCAAAGCCCGGCGCGCGACGTGGTTCCATGCAGCGGCCAACAATGGATGCGTCATTCATCTTGTTCGTTGGTTCATTCGACTGAAGGAGCAGCACCTTGGAATACCGTCACCTCGGCAAATCTGGCCTCAAGGTCCCCGTATTGAGTTTCGGCACCGGCACTTTCGGCGGCAAAGGCGAGCTTTTCAGCGCCTGGGGCCAGACCGACGTGGCCGAGGCCCGCAAGCTGATCGACATCTGCCTGGAGGCGGGCGTCAACATGTTCGACAGCGCGGACATCTATTCGGCCGGCGCGGCCGAGTCGGTGCTCGGCGAGGCGATCAAGGGCCGCCCGCGCGACCAGCTCCTCATCTCGACCAAGGCCACCTTTCGCAGCGGGGAAGGGCCGAACGAGGTGGGTTCGTCGCGCTACCACCTGGTGCGCGCGGTCGATGGCGCACTCAAGCGGCTGGGCACCGACTACATCGACCTGTTCCAGCTGCATGGCTTCGACGCGAGCACGCCGGTGGAGGAAACGCTGTCCACGCTCGACGACCTGGTGCGCGCGGGCAAGCTGCGCTATGTGGGCGCGTCGAACTTCTCGGGCTGGCACCTGATGAAGTCGCTGGCGGTGGCCGAGCGCTACGGCTACGCGCGCTACGTGGCGCACCAGGCCTACTACTCGCTGGTCGGGCGCGACTATGAATGGGAGCTGATGCCGCTCGCGCAGGACCAGGGCGTGGGCGCCGTGGTCTGGAGCCCGCTGGGCTGGGGCCGGCTCACCGGCAAGATCCGCCGCGGTCAGCCGCTGCCGGCCACGAGCCGCCTGCACGTGACGGCCGACATGGGACCGCCGGTGCCTGACGAGCTGCTTTTTCGCGTGGTCGATGCGCTCGAGAAGGTCGGGGCCGAAGTCGGCAAGACCGTGCCGCAGGTGGCACTGAACTGGCTGCTGCAGCGGCCGACCGTGTCGAGCGTGGTCATCGGCGCGCGCGACGAGGCGCAGCTTCGCCAGAACCTGGGCGCCACGGGCTGGAAGCTCACGCCCGCGCAGGTGGCCGAACTCGATGCGGCCAGCGCGACGACGCGGGCCTATCCGTACTGGCACCAGCAGGGCTTTCTGGAGCGCAATCCCAATCCGGTCTAGGACGGCGCGAGCCCGAGCACCCAGCGCTCGAAGTGCTCCAGCGCCCCGGAAGCCAGGCGGCCCTCGGGGTAGGCGAAGTAGTAGCCCTGGCGCACGTCCAGGTGCCGGTCGATCGGGATCACGAGCTCGCCGGTTCGCAGCTCGCGCTCGATCAGGATGCGCGGCGCCAGGCCCACGCCCATGCCGGCGGCCGCAGCGGCGGTCACCATGGTGAAGAGCTCGTAGCGCGGCCCGCGCGAGGCGTGCACCGTGTAGTCCCAGCCCTGCTGCGCATACCAGTCGCGCCACGCATGCGCGCGCGTGCCCAGGTGCACGTGGCGGCAGCGCTCGAAGGCCGATTCGTCCCACGGGCCGTGGGCGTCGCGGAACGCGGGGCTGCAGACCGGCACCATCTCGCCTTCGGAAAAGATCAACCCGCCCTGGGTGCCGGGCCAGAACTGGTCGCCGAAATAGATGGCCGCGTCGTAGGCGTTCTCCTGGAACGAGAAGGGCTGCGAGCGCGCCGAGAGATTGACCGTGATGTTGGGGTGCCGCCGGCTGAAATCGGGCAGCCGCGGGATCAGCCATTGCGTGGCGAAGGTGGGCACCACGGCGACTTCGAGCACAAAGCCCATGTCGTGGCCGGCGCTGATCTCCAGCGTGTCGCGCCGGATCTGGTCGAGGTGGCGGCGGATGCGCGCCGCATATTCGCGGCCGGTGTCGGTGAGCGTGAGGCGCCTTCGCACGCGCGAGAACAGCGCCACGCCCAGCCGCTGCTCGAGCGTGGCCACCTGCCGCCCGACGGCGCTTTGCGTGAGCGCGAGTTCGGCCGCCGCGCGGGTGAAGCTCCCCAGGCGCGCCGAGGCCTCGAAGGCCTGCAAGGCACCCAGGTTGGGAATGTCTTTTCTCATCATTGCTATTCTGCGTGCCGGGCCCGCGGGTTTTCGCGGCGGCTTGCGTGGATTGGACCTGTCGGCGAACAGCAAGAAAGGAATTTCATGCGTCGTGTGGTGATCATCGGCGGCGGCGCCATCGGCTCCGCCATCGCCTATTTCCTGAACCGGGACCCGCAGGAGGAACCGTTCGACGTCACCGTGGTCGAGCGCGATTTCTCGTACACGCAGGCCTCGTCGGCCTTGTCGGCCAGTTCGATCCGGCAGCAGTTTTCGAGCGCCATCAACATCGAGATGTCGCTCTACGGCATCGAGTTCTTCCGCGGCCTTGGCGAAACCTTGCGTGTCGGCGACAACGTGCCCGACATCGGCCTGGTCGAGCCCGGGTATCTGTACCTGGCGTCGCCGGACGGCGCCGACGTGCTGCGCGAGAACCATGCGCTGCAGAAGGCGCATGGCGTCGACGTGATCCTGATGGCGCCCGACGCGCTGCAGGCGCGCTTTCCATGGATGTCGGCCGAGGGCATCGCGCTGGCCTCGCTGGGGCTCTCGGGCGAGGGCTGGTACGACGGCTACAGCCTGTTGCAAGCCTTTCGCAAGAAAGCCATATCGCAGGGGGCGCGCTATGTGCAGGCGCAGGCCACGGGATTGCAGCGCAACGGTCGCGTGGTGGCGGGCGTCGAGCTCGACATCGGCAACGTGCTCCAGGCCGACGTGGTGGTCAACGCCGCCGGCGCCTGGGCCGCGAGGGTCGCGGGCTGGGCCGGCATCGACCTGCCGGTGCGGGGCCGCCGCCGCATGGTGTTCAGCTTTTCGTGCCCCGACACCTTGCCGGGCTGCCCATTGGTGATCGACACCTCGGGCATCTGGCTGCGCCCCGAAGGCCGCCGCTTCATCTGCGGCTTTGCGCCGCCCCAGGACCGGGACCGCGACGACGCGCCGCTCGAAGTCGACTACCGCGTCTTCGACGATTTCATCTGGCCCGCATTGGCCAGGCGCGTGCCCGCCTTCGAGGCCATCCGCATGACCGGCGCATGGGCCGGCTACTACGAGATGAACCTGTTCGACCACAACGCGATCCTCGGCCTGCATCCGGACTGCGACAACCTGTTCTTTGCCAACGGATTCTCCGGGCACGGGCTTCAGCAATGCCCGGCGGCGGGGCGCGGCGTGGCGGAGCTCGTCCGGTATGGCGAATACCGCAGCCTCGACCTGTCGCCGGTGTCATTCGCGCGGATTCTCGAGAACCGGCCGCTGATCGAGAAGAACGTGATCTAGCCGCGGCCCCGGTGGAGGCGTACGATCGCTCGCAAGCGAGGGTCTCAGCATCATGACTGCACAGGCATTGATCGATACCGCACAGGCGCTGGTCGCCGGCGACAAGGGATTGCTCGCGATGGACGAGAGCAACGCCACCTGTCACAAGCGCTTCGCGAAACTGGGCATTCCCCAGACCGAGGACGCGCGGCGCGACTGGCGCGAGCTGATCGTCACCGCGCCGAACCTCGGCGCGTCCATCAGCGGCGCGATCCTCTTCGATGAAACCATCCGCCAGCGAACGAACTCGGGCGCGTCCTTCGTCTCGGTGCTCAGCGGCGCGGGCATCATTCCCGGTATCAAGGTCGACACCGGCGCCAAGCCGCTGGCGGGCCATCCCGGGGAAACGGTCACCGAAGGCCTGGACGGCCTGCGCGAGCGGTTGGCCGAATATGCAGTCATGGGCGCGCGCTTCGCCAAATGGCGCGGCGTCATCACGCCCGGTGCCGGCCTGCCCAGCCGTGCGTGCATCGAGGTCAACGCCCACGCACTGGCCCGCTACGCGGCCTTGTGCCAGGAGGCCGGACTCGTTCCGGTCGTCGAGCCCGAGGTGCTGATGGAGGGCGACCATTCCCTCGCACGCTGCGCGGAAATCACCGAGGAAACCCTGCATGCGGTGTTCGTTCAACTGCGCCTGCAGGGCGTGCTGCTCGAAGGCATGCTGCTGAAGCCGAACATGGTGCTGCCCGGGCAGGACTGCCCGAAGCAGGAGAGCGTGGAAGAAGTCGCCGACGCCACGGTGTCGTGCCTGCGGCGTACCGTGCCCGCGGCCGTGCCGGGCATCGCCTTTTTGTCGGGCGGCCAATCGGCGCAGCTCGCTTCGGCCCGGTTGAATGCCATGAACGCGAGAGCCGGGTCGCGCCTGCCGTGGGCGCTGGCGTTTTCATACTCGCGCGCCGTGCAGCAACCGGCGCTGGACGCCTGGAAGGGAGACGCCGCCAACGTTGCCGTGGCGCAGCAGGCGCTGGTGCACCGAGCCCGCTGCAACCAGGCCGCGCGCCGCGGCGCCTACGACGTGCTGGCGGACGCGCCGAAATCCGGCTGAGCATCAGCCGCCCTTTGCCGGATTCACCAGCACGGGCGTCGACCGGTAGCTCTCCGGAAACAGCTTCTTCAGTTCCTCGATCTTCGGCAGGTCGTTGAACACGATGTATCCGTGTCTCGGATGGCGCGTAAGGAAATCCTGGTGATAGGGCTCGGCCGCATAGAACGGCTTCGCCATTTCGATGGTGGTCGCCAGCGGCTTGCCGAAGGTCCTGGCCTGGTTCAGCTGCACGATGTATGCCTTCGCGATGTGGGCCTGTTCGGCGTTCTCGGCAAACACGGTGGAGCGGTATTGAGGGCCTGTGTCCGGCCCTTGCCGGTTCAGCTGGGTCGGGTCGTGCGCCACCGAGAAATAGATCTGCAGCAGCTTGCCGTAGCTGATCTGCCGCGGGTCGTAGGTGATGCGCACCGATTCGGCATGGCCAGTGCGGCCCGAGCCCACGTCGTCGTAGCGTGCTGTCTTCGCTTCGCCGCCGGCATAGCCGGACACGGCGTTGTTCACGCCCTTGACGCGCTGGAACACGCCTTGCACGCCCCAGAAGCAACCGCCGGCGAACACGGCGATGTCGTATTTGGTGGTGGGCGAGGCCGGCAGGTCGACCGCGGGCGCCGGCACGCGCCGGGCCGGCTCTGCGAACGAAGGCGCGGCATGCCAGGCCAGCGCCGCGGCGGCGAGCATGCCGGCGGTGAGTGCGGGGAATCTCATGTGCAGTCCTTGAGGGAGGCTTGGGTGCCAGCCGATGGGAGCGACATTGCAACTGAATCCCGCGGCCGTCAATGCTCAGGGCCGACGTGCCGGTTCAGCCGTTCGATGAGCCCGGGCAGGTCGAAGCCCTGCGCAGCCACCGACTTGGGCAGTGCATGGAAGAGGCGCGGCATCAGGTAGAGGAGCACGAAGCGATCGTCCTGGCGCCACTTGAGCACGTTCGCCCAGACGATCCTGCTCTCGCCGTGCGGGGCGCGAAGGCGCAGCGCATCGTCCAGCAGCTCCACTGCAAACTCTTCCTGGATTGCCTTGTACTTGCGATAGTGGCGCCGGGCCGTCATCGGCATGACCAGGAGGCGCATGGCCAGCAGAACGCTCGCGCCGCCGATCAGACCGCCGAGCGCACTCGGCTGGATCTGCGGCGTGCCGAAGACAGTGCCCAGCACGAGCAGCACGGCGATGGCAGTGATGATCCATCGCGCCAGGCGCGGCAACCGCGCGTAGAGCTTCATGGCGTCTACATAGTCGTCTTCGGAAATCCTGAATATCGCGGTCATTGTGCAGCGCTCGTGGTTTGCCTGAGGGTGGGGGCGATGCTACAAGAGCGGCACGGCGCAACCCAAGGAGACAAAAGACCATGCCCGCCTTCGACACTCTCCTGATCGACAAGGACCCACAGCATCCGCGCATCGCGCGTCTCGTGCTCAATCGCCCCGAGAAACTCAACGCCATCGGCGACACCACGCCCTCGGAGATCCGCCGCGCGGTGGAGTGGGCGGAAGCCGACGACGAGGTGCACGTGATCGTGGTCGAAGGCGCGGGCCGCGCCTTCTGCGCCGGCTACGACCTGGGCGACTACGCGGAGGGGCACGGCCGCGAAGGGCAGGGCGACCACCCCTGCCGGCAGGAAAAGGCGCCGTGGGATCCGATGCTCGACTACGCCGCCATGAAGCGCAACACCGAGGACTTCATGGCCCTGTGGCGCTGCACCAAGCCCACCATCGCCAAGGTGCACGGCTACGCGGTGGCGGGCGGCAGCGACATCGCGCTGTGCTGCGACCTGCTCACCATGGCCGACGACGCGCGCATCGGCTACATGCCCACGCGCGTGTGGGGCTGCCCGACGACGGCGATGTGGACCTACCGGCTCGGCGCGATGCGCGCGAAGCAGCTGATGTTCACGGGCGACACCATCCCCGGAACGCGGGCCGCCGAATGGGGCCTCGCCAATTTCTCGGTGCCGGCCGAACAACTCGACGATGCGACGCTGGAACTCGCACAGCGCATCGCGGGCGTGCCGCGCTCGCACCTGATGATGCACAAGCTCGTGGTGAACCAGGTGTGGCATTCGATGGGCCTGGAGCAGAGCCAGATGTTCGCCACGGTGTTCGACGGCATCACGCGCCACAACCCCGAAGGGATGTGGTTTCGCAAGCAGGCCGAAGCCGAGGGCTTCAAAAGCGCCGTCGCATGGCGCGACAGCGGCCGCAACATCCCGGAAGGCGACGAGGCGAGGGCGTTGGTCGCGGAACTCGAGGCGAAGCTCGCAGCGGCGCGGGCGGCGGTACAGGTCAGCCGGTCGTGATCTGCAGCTGCGGCCGCTGCCCATGCGGCGCGGAACCACCCACCGGTGATCCAGGGCCCAGATCGCGCCTGCACCTGGCGGTGGCGGCGCGATCACGGCACAGCCTGCTCCTCGCCCGAGGCTTCGACCGTGCAGGCTCGACGGGCGCCGAGCTGGGCGCCGTCACGACCCGCCGGATCCTTCGCGTCGCTTGGTGACGACCACCGTGGCTTCGAGGCCCTCGTAGGCCTCGGCATCGCCGTACCAGCTGCCCGAGATCGGCGCGGCCTGCGCCGGGTCGCGCGTGACGCCGACGCGGATCAGCTGGCCGCTGCCCATGAGGTTGTTGGTGGGGTCGAAGGCAAGCCAGCCGATGCCCGGCAGGTAGGCCTGCAGCCAGGCGTGCGTGGTGCCGGCGCCGGTCATCGATTCGCCAGGCTCCTGGGCCGCGCGGTCGAGCGCGGCGTCGTAGAGGTAGCCGGAGACGAAACGGGTGGCAATGCCCAGCCGCCGCGCGGCCTCCATCATCAGCAGTGCGTAGTCGCGGCAGCTGCCGCTGCCGAGCGCCAGCGTCTGCAGCGGCGTCTGCGTGCCTTCCTCGTCGCGCGCCCTGTATTCGAGGCTCTGGCCGATGTGCGCGTTCATGCGCGCGAGCACTTCGCGCGTGCTGTTGGGCTGGTCGGTGTGCAGGAACTGGTGGGCCCAGCGGATCAGCGTTCCACTCGCATCATCGTCGTGATGCGGGCGCAGGTAGTGCTCGAGATCGAGGCGCTCCTGCACCGAGTAGGCAAAGGGCAGGAACTCGGCGGCCGGATCGAGCGCAAGCTGGTCCTGCTGCGCCGGCACGTGCTCGATGGTGAAGGAGCACACGATGCGCAGCTCCGTGGCCTCGCCCATGGGCTGCACCAGCGCGACCGAGTTCGAATGCGGGTCCTGGATCAGCCGCGTGAACGACTGGGGGCTCACCTGCAGGTCGGTGGCGAGCACGCGCAGGTCATGGCTGTCGCGCGGGCGGAACATCACCCGGTGCAGACCGAAGGTGACCGGCTTCCTGTAGCGGTAGACGGTGGTGTGGATGATGTCGTATTGGATGGCCATGCGGTGCATTCTCGGCCCTTGGCGGGCTGGCGCCTACGCTTGCGTTCGCTGAGTGGCAAGCGCCTTGGCCAGGTTGGCCGGCAACGGCAGCGGCTCGCCGTGCCATTGCGCGGCCAGCAGTTCCGCGCACAGGGCCGCGAAGCTGAGACCGCGCGAGCCCAGCGCGGTGCAGGCCCAGAGGCCGGCCGCATCGGCATCGAGCGGGCCGACCAGCGGCCGGCGATCGCCCGATGCGCAGCGCACGCCGACCCAGGCGTTGACCTGGCCGCGATCGAAGCTCGCGGCCAGTGCGGCGGCGGCGGCGGGAAGCAGACGCTCCAGGCGCTCGCGGTTGGCGGCGGCATCGGCATCGCTCGGCTCCAGGTCGGTGCTGTCGCGGTCGAAGGTGGCGCCGGCCAGCCAGAGTTGGGTGCCGTCGTCGGCGGGTACATGCGCGATCAGGTGGCCGTCGCCATTGACGGGTGTCGCGGGAAGCCCGGGATCGGCCGCCATGGCGCCCCACATGACCTGGCCGCGCACGGGCTGCAGCGGAAGCCCCGGAGCGAAGCGGCCGGATTCGAAGCCCGCGGCGACCACCACGCGCTCCGCCTCGGCCAGCAGCCGGTCCGCCGCATCGAACAGCTGCCATGCGCCGTCGCCGTGCACCGTGCGTGCCACCGGTGCGTTGCCGCGGAACTCGATGCCCGGCCCGCGCAGCCAGGCCGTGATCAGCCGCTGCGGCCGGACCCAGCCCGCGCGCGCGTGCCAGAGGGCCGGCGCATCGGCCGGCAAGCGGGCCTGCGCCAATTGCGCGGCGCTTGCGGGCCACGACTCGTTGGGGCCGCCATCGCTCCACCCGTCGGGGACGCGTGTGTCGCCCTCGGGCCGGCGCTCCAGCACGCCGCTGGCGCGCCAGTCGCGGCCTTCTTCCAGCAGGCGTTCCAGTTCATGCCACGTCGCGCGGATGCCGGCGCGCGTGAGCCGCGAGAGCAGGGCGTCGTCGGGCGAGACATGCGGCGCCATCAGGCCGAAGGGCAGGCCGGAAGCACCGGCGGCGAAGCGGTCGGCCGCATCGAGCACCGTGACCTGCCATCCGCGGCGCGCCAGGCTGGCGGCCACCGCCGCACCGGCCAGCCCGGCGCCGATCACGGCGCAGCGGCCCGGGGTGTCGATCCGCTCGGGCGCGGGGCCGCGGCGGCGAACCGTCCAGGCCGGCGCGAACACCCCGCCCAGGCAGTCGCGCTTGGGCGGCAGGCCTGGGCGCCTTTCGAGCTGGAAGCCGTTCTGCGCGAGCGCATCGCGCACCGCACGGGCATAGGTCCAGGTGGCAAGGCCGGTGCCTTGGCGCGCAAAGCGCGACACGGCCTTCAGCGTGTCGGGCGACCACATGGCGGGGTTCTGCTGCGGGCTGAAGCCGTCGAGAAAGATGCTGTCGGCCTCGAAGCGCTGCGCGCGCAGCATCGGCTGCACGTCGCCGATGCACAGGGTGAGCAGCACGCGGCCGGCGTCGAAGGCCAGACGGTGAAAGCCCGGCAGCAGCCCGTGCCACTGCGCGGCCAGTTCCCGGGCCAGCGGCATCAGCTCGGGGTAGGCTTCGGCGGCGCGCAGCAGGTCGCCAGGCCCGACCGGGTGCGCCTCCACCGAGACGAAGTGCAGCATTCGCGGCCGGTTCGCGTCCGCACGCCACGCCTGCCAGCTTGTCAGGAAATTGAGCCCCAGCCCGAATCCGGTTTCGAGAATCCGCCATTGCGGCCGTCCGGACCAGGCCCCAGGCAGGCCGCAGCCGCCCAGGAACACATGGCGCGACTGCGCCAGCGCCCCGGTTTCGGTGTGATAGATGTCGTCGAAGCGTTCGCTGTGCGGCACGCCGTCGGCGCGCCAGGCCACCGGCTCAGCGGTCACGGCCGGCGGTGGTGTTCAGGTGCCCGGAGGAGGCACGTAGCCCTGGGCCACGTCGGCGCCTTCGCCGAAAAAGTGCTTTTCCATCTGCCGGGCCAGGTATTGGCGGGCGCGCAGATCGGCCAGATTCAGCCGGTTCTCGTTGACCAGCATGGTCTGCTGCTTGAGCCAGGCGGCCCAGGCTTCCTTGCTGACGTTCTCCCACAGGCGCTTGCCCAGTTCCCCGGGGTAGGGCGGGAAGTCGAGCCCTTCGGCTTCTTTGCCGAGCTTGATGCACTGAACCATGCGTGCCATTTTTGATTGCCTCTGGTGGGGAAAGCGGTTGCTTAGTTGATTTGGCTATTTAGAACTGAAAACTCGGTCGTTCCAGTTTCTATATGTCGTATTGAGAATACGCGGCTTCATTGATATGCCTTTTTGAGCAAGACACCATGAGCCTTCGCCGCGACTTTATCAAGCTTTCCCTGGGTGCCGGCGTGGCCGGTGCCATGGCCCTGACGGCATTGCCGTCGTTCGCGCAGGGCGCGGCTCCCGTGACGCTGCTCAACGTGTCGTACGACCCGACGCGCGAGCTCTACGTCGACTACAACCGCGCGTTCGCGAAATACTGGAAGGGCAAGACCGGCCAGGACGTGACCGTCAAGCAGTCGCACGGCGGTTCGGGCAAGCAGGCCCGCTCGATCATCGACGGCATCGATGCCGACGTCGCCACGCTGGCGCTCGGCGGCGACATCGACGCGCTCGCCACGCACGGCGGCCTCGTCAAGGCCGACTGGCAGAAACGCCTGCCGCAGAACTCGGCGCCCTACACCTCGACCATCGTGTTCCTGGTGAAGAAGGGCAACCCCAAGGGCCTGAAGGACTGGGACGACCTCGTCAAGCCCGGCGTGCAGGTGATCACGCCCAACCCCAAGACCTCCGGCGGCGCGCGCTGGAACTACCTGGCCGCCTGGGAGTTTGCCAAGCGCAAGTACGGCAGCGACGCCAAGGCCAGGGAATACATCGGCAACCTGTTCAGGAACGTGCCCGTACTCGACGCTGGCGCGCGCGGCGCGACCATCACCTTCGTGCAGCGCGGCGTGGGCGACGTGCTGCTGGCCTGGGAGAACGAAGCCTTCCTGGCCCTCAAGGAATTCGGCGCCGAGAAGTTCGAGATCGTGGTGCCGTCGATCTCGATCCTGGCCGAGCCCACGGTGGCGGTGGTCGACAAGGTGGTCGACAAGAAGGGCTCCCGCGCGGTGGCCGAGGAATACCTCAAGTACCTGTATTCGGACGAAGGCCAGGACATTGCGGGCCGCAACTTCTACCGCCCGACCTCGGAAAAAGCCAGGGCCAAGTACGACAAGCAGTTCCCCAAGCTCACGCTGGTGACCATCGACCAGGCCTTCGGCGGCTGGGCGAAGGCCGACAAGGCGCACTTTGCGGATGGCGCTTCCTTCGACCAGATCTACACGGCAAAGCAGAAGTAGGCCGCCTCGAACGCCCGAAGAAAACCGAAAGAAAGTCCCCTGTGTCCGTTCTCCTGATTGCCGGCAGCCCCTCGGCACCTTCGCGTTCCACCGCCTTGCTCGAGGCCGTGGGCGAGCGGCTGGCCGGCCGCAGCGCCCACATCGAGCGGCTCGCGATCCGCGACCTGCCGGCCCAGGCGCTGCTGCTGGCCGACTGGAGCCATCCGGCCATCGAGCGCGCGATTGCGCAGGTGGCGCATGCGCGCGTGGTCGTGGTGGCGACGCCGGTCTACAAGGCCGCCTACAGCGGCGTGCTGAAGGTTTTTCTCGACCTGCTGGCGCAGAACGCGCTCAAGGGCAAGACCGTGCTGCCGCTGGCCACCGGTGGCAGCCCGCACCACATGCTCGCGCTCGACTACGCATTGCGGCCGGTGCTGCATGCGCTCTCGGCGCGCCACATCCTGCCGGGCGTCTACGCGACCGATTCGCAGATCACGCTCACGCCCGAGAACGCCTACCAGGTGCATCCCGACCTGGCCGAGCGGCTCAACGAGGCCGTCGAGGTGCTCGCGACCGAAGGGCTGAAGCTGCCGGCAACACACGGCTTCGAACCGGTGCCGTTCTCCAAGGTGCGATGTAGCGTCTAGAACGGGTTCTTCCTCGAACCCGAGTCCAGCCAGCCCCATTCCTGTTCCCGTTTTTTGAAGTCGCCGCTGCGCGGCGAGGGCACAGCTTTGCCTGAAGTTTTTGCACAAGGAATCCACGCATGAACCCCGTTGCCACCGAAGACTCCGCACTCGACGCGCAGCCCCGCTCCATCTGGAAGGCGTTGCGGGACCTGGCCATCAGCACGATCGTGGTAACCGCCATCGCGCTCATCGTCGGCTTCATCTCGGCCTGAGGCCACCTGCATCCGCATTCGAAAAGGACGAGCCCATGACTTCCATCTCCATTCCACGCCGCCGCCTGCTGCAGGGCGCCGCTGCCGCCGCAATCGCATTGCCTTCCTTCGCCGCACTGGCCCAGGCGCCGGCACGGCAGCTGCGCATCGGCCACCAGAAGGGCGCGCTGAGCATCCTCAAGGGCCGCGGCACGCTCGAGAAGCGGCTGGCGCCGCTCGGCGTGGCCGTGAAGTGGACCGAGTTCACCGCCGGCCCGGTGCAGCTCGAAGCACTGAACGTCGGCTCCATCGACTTCGGCGACGTGGGCGAGGCGCCACCGATCTTCGCGCAGGCCGCCGGCGCGCCGCTGGCCTACGTGGCGGCCACGCTGCAGCGCCCGCAGTCCGAAGCCGTGCTGGTGCCCAGGGGCTCGGCCATCAAGACCGTGGCCGAGCTGAAGGGAAAGAAGATTGCGCTCAACAAGGGCTCGAACGTCCACTACCTCATCGTCAAGCTGTTCGAGAAGCACGGCTTGCCGTACACCGACCTGAACCTCGTCTACCTGCCGCCGGCCGACGCACGCGCGGCGTTCGAAAAGGGCTCGGTCGATGCATGGGTGATCTGGGATCCGTTCCTTGCCGCGGCTGAAAAATCGCTCGAAGCCCGCGTCCTGGCCGACGCGACCGGCGTGGTGGGCAACCGCGGCTACTACTTCTCGTCGCTCGGCTATGCGGCAAAGAACGCCGACGTGCTGGCCATCGCGATCGAGGAGATCAACAAGGTCGACGTCTGGGGTGCCGCCCACAGGAACGATCTTGCCGCCGAGTTTGCTGCCCTGTGGGGCCTGCCGAAGCCGGTGGCCGACCTGACGGTGGCGCGCGCGGCCTACGGCACCGGTCCCATCAGCAAGGCTGTGCTCGCCGAGCAGCAGAAGATCGCCGACACCTTCTTCGACCTGAAGCTGATCCCCCGAAGGATCAGCGTGCTCGAGGCCGCCGCGGCGGGCATCGCGTGATGCACGAAGCCTTGCGCCATCGTGCCGCCTGCGTGCTTGCCACGACCACGCGCGCCTGGGGCATTCCCCAGCCGCGGCGCTTGCGGGCCGCATTGCCGCGCGCGCGCTGCGCGCCGCCCCGCGTGCGCGGCTTCTTCTTTGCCATCTGACGCCAGGCCCCACCGACGGAAGGACGACATGCAGATATTCTGGTTTCTCCCCACCCATGGCGACAGCCGCTATCTCGGCACGAGCGAAGGCGCGCGACCGATCGACCTGGCCTACCTGCAGCAGATCGCGGGCGCGGCCGACAGCCTTGGCTACGAAGGCGTGCTGATTCCCACCGGCCGCTCGTGCGAAGACCCGTGGGTGATCGCCTCGAGCCTGATCGGCGCGACGAAGAAGCTCAAGTTCCTGGTGGCGGTGCGGCCCGGCCTCCACCAGCCCAGCCTGGCCGCGCGCATGGCCGCGACCTTCGATCGCCTGTCGGGCGGCCGCCTGCTGGTGAACCTGGTCACCGGCGGCGACCAGGCCGAACTCGAAGGCGACGGCGTGTATCTCGACCATGCGGCGCGCTACGAGCAATCGGCCGAGTTCATCCGCATCTGGCGCGAGATTCTTGCGCGCAGCCATGGCGGCCAGGCCTTCGACTACGAGGGCCGGCACTTGAGCGTGAAGGGCGCGAAGCTGCTCTATCCGCCGGTGCAGGACCCCTATCCGCCGGTGTGGTTCGGCGGCTCGTCGGCCGCCGCGCACGAGCTTGCGGCCGAGCAGGTCGATGCCTACCTCACATGGGGCGAACCGCCCGCCGAGGTGGCCAGGAAGATCGCCGACGTGCGCAACCGCGCCGCGCGCAAAGGCCGCACGGTGGAGTTCGGGATCCGGCTGCACGTGATCGTGCGCGAGACCGAAGACGCCGCATGGAAAGCCGCGGAGGAACTGATCAGCCGTGTCGACGACGAGACCGTGATCCGCGCCCAGGCCGCATTTGCCCGCATGGACTCCGAAGGCCAGCGCCGCATGGCTGCGCTGCATGCGGGCGGCGCCAGGCGATCGCGCGCCGAGCTGGAGATTTCGCCCAACCTCTGGGCCGGAGTCGGCCTGGTGCGCGGCGGCGCGGGCACGGCGCTGGTCGGCGACCCCAAGACCGTGGCGGCGCGCATCGAGGAATACGCGGCGCTCGGCCTCGACAAGTTCATTCTCTCGGGCTACCCGCATCTCGAAGAGGCCTACCGCTTCGCCGAGCTGGTGTTCCCGCTGCTCTCGTGCAAGGCGCAGGCACGGCTCGCGGGCGGATCGCTGAGTGGGCCGTTCGGCGAAGTCGTGGCCAATCTCGACGCGCCTTCGCGCATCATTTCCCAAAGCTAAGAAGGATCTCCCATGACGGAACAAGTGCAGGAACTGCCGGCGGTCGCGCCTTCGGAAGAAAACGCCGGCGGCGCGCTCAAGGCCTTCGGCGCCAACGTGGCGGGGCGGCTGGTGCCGTGGCTGGTGCCGGTGGGGCTGATCGTCTTCTGGCAGATCGCTTCATCGCTGGGCTGGCTCTCCACGCGGGTGCTGCCGGCACCCGTGGACGTGGTCAAGGCCGCCTGGGCGCTCGCCGTGTCGGGCGAACTCTGGACGCACGTCAAGGTGAGCGCGGGCCGTGCGCTGGCGGGCCTCGCCATCGGCGGGGGAACGGGGCTGGTGCTGGGCCTCTTGACCGGCTCGGTGAAGTTCTTCGAGACGCTGCTCGATTCGACCATCCAGATGGTGCGCAACATTCCCGCGCTGGCGCTCATTCCGCTCGTCATCCTGTGGTTCGGCATCGACGAGTCGGCCAAGCTGTTCCTGATCTCGGTGTCGGTGTTCTTTCCGATCTACCTGAACACCTTCCACGGCATCCGCAACGTCGATCCGCAGCTGATCGAGATGGGGCGCACCTATGGACTCTCGCGCTGGCAGCTGTACCGCGAGGTGATCCTGCCCGGCGCGCTGTCGTCCATCCTCGTGGGCCTGCGCTTTTCGCTGGGGCTGATGTGGGTGATCCTGATCGTGGCCGAAACCATCTCGGCACAGGCCGGCATCGGCTATCTCACGATGAACGCCCGCGAATTCCTGCAGACCGACATCGTGCTCGTGGGCATCCTGCTGTATGCGCTGCTCGGCAAGCTGGCCGACCTGTTCGCGCGCGGCCTGGAGCAATGGTGGCTTCGCTGGCACCCCGGCTACCAGAAGAAGACGTCGAAGTGAGGAGGACACAAACATCATGAATGCCGTTCTGAAAGACACACGGCCGCTGGCCATCTCGGGCGGCGTGCGCCTGGAGGCGCGCGGCCTGCACATGCGCTATGGCGAGCGCGAGGTGCTGCGCAACACCCAGCTCGCCATCGAGCCGGGGCAGTTCATCGCCATCGTCGGGCGCAGCGGCTGCGGCAAGAGCACCCTGCTGCGGCTCATCGCCGGACTCGAGAAGGCCACGTCCGGGGGGCTCTTCACGGACGGCAAGGCCATCGACGGCCTGCACGACGACACCCGGATCATGTTCCAGGAAGCGCGCCTCCTGCCCTGGCGCCGGGTGCTCGACAACGTGACACTCGGCTTGCCCGCCGAGGCCAGGGCGCGCGGCAAGGAGGTGCTCGCGCAGGTGGGCCTGGCCGACCGCGAGAACGAATGGCCAGCGCGCCTGTCGGGCGGCCAGCGCCAGCGGGTGTCGCTCGCAAGGGCGCTGGTGCATCACCCGCGCCTGCTGCTGCTCGACGAGCCGCTGGGCGCGCTCGACGCGCTCACGCACATCGAGATGCATCGCCTCATCGAGAACCTCTGGCAGCGACACCGCTTCACCGCGCTGCTGGTGACGCATGACGTGCAGGAGGCCGTGGCGCTCGCGGACCGCGTGATCCTGATCGAGGACGGGCGTATCGCGCTCGACGAGAACATTGCGCTCGCCAGGCCGCGCTCGCAGGGCGACCCGGCGTTCGCGGCCATCGAGAAGCGGATTCTCGACCGCGTGCTGCAGAAGGCCGGCGAGGCCGAGCCCGCCGGCACGGACGCAAGCTGGCTGCAGCCCTCGGCGCACACGCTGCGCTGGGCGATCTGAACCCGTCGTTCATCCACAGAAAAGAAAGGCAGTTGCATGTCGCAGAACTGGAAATTCGAGACTCTGTCGGTGCACGCCGGCTACTCGCCCGAGCCGACCACGCGCGCCGTGGCGCCGCCCATCTATCAAACGGTGGCCTATGCGTTCGACAGCGCGCAGCACGGCGCCGACCTGTTCGACCTAAAGGTGCAGGGCAACATCTACACCCGCATCAACAACCCGACGCAGGACGTGCTCGAGCAGCGCGTGGCGGCGCTCGAAGGCGGCATCGCGGCGCTCGCGCTGGCATCGGGCCAGGCGGCAGTGACCTATGCGATCCAGACCATCGCCGAGGCGGGCGACAACATCGTCAGCAGCACCGCGCTGTATGGCGGCACCTACAACCTGTTCGCGCACACGCTGCCGCAGTTCGGCATCACCACGCGCTTCGCGGACCACCGCGACCCGGGCAGCTTCGAGAAGCTGTTCGACGAGAAGACCAAGGCGGTGTTCGTCGAATCCCTCGGCAACCCGGCCGGCAACGTGACCGACATCGCGGCCATCGCCGACATCGCGCACCGCCACGGCGTGCCGCTGATCGTGGACAACACCGTGCCTTCGCCGTACCTGAGCCGGCCCATCGAACATGGCGCCGACATCGTGGTGCATTCGCTCACCAAGTACCTGGGTGGCCACGGCACCAGCATTGGCGGCGCCATCGTCGATTCGGGCAAGTTCCCGTGGGCCCGGCACAAGGAGCGCTTCAGGCGCCTGAACGAACCCGACGTGAGCTACCACGGTGTGGTCTACACCGAAGCGCTGGGCCCTGCCGCCTACATCGGCCGCGCGCGCGTGGTGCCGCTGCGCAACACGGGAGCGGCCATCTCGCCGTTCAACGCCTTCCTGATCCTGCAGGGCATCGAGACGCTGGCACTGCGCATGGACCGCATCAGCAGCAATGCGCTCTCTGTGGCCCAGCACTTGAAGACGCACAAGGCCGTCAACTGGGTCAACTACGCGGCGCTCGAAGACCATCCCGACCATGCATTGGCGAAGAAGTACTTCGGCGGCAGGTCCAGCGGCGTGCTGACCTTCGGCATCGGAAGCGGCCGCGAGGGCGGGGCGAAGTTCCTCGATGCGCTGAAGCTCTTCACGCGGCTCGTGAACATCGGCGACGTGCGCTCGCTGGCGACGCACCCGGCCTCCACCACGCACCGGCAGCTCTCGCCCGAAGAGCTGGCTCGGGCCGGCGTCACGGAAGACACCGTGCGCCTGTCGGTCGGCATCGAGCACATCGACGACCTGGTCGCCGACCTCGACCAGGCGCTGGCTGCCGCCGCCGGATGACCGCCTTGCCCTTGTTTCTCCTGCCCGAACCCTTCCTTCAACCCCAAAGAGAAAGAAACATCATGTCCATTCAAGCCATCAACGTCCGCAACCAGTTCAAGGGCAAGGTCCGCGAGATCATCCGCGGCGACGTCGTCTCCGAGGTCGATGTCGAAACCGCCTGGGGCATCGTGACCTCGGTCATCACCACGCGCTCGGTCGACGAGCTGCAGCTCAAGGTGGGCTCCGACGTGGTCGCGCTCGTGAAGTCCACGGAGGTTTCGATCGCCAAGCTCTGACGGACCCTCGGGCTCGCGAACAACCCGGCGCCGCGTTGGCGCCGGGTTTTTTTCCAGTTGCAGGAGCCGGGTTTTCAGTTCTTGGCACATCAGCCGCGGGCTTCTACAGTGTGGTGTACAAAACGCCCGGAGAGAAAGCCATGGCCAATTTCGAAGTAGGCGACATCGTGCGCGCGCTGCATGCCGCGCGCGAAGAGTGGCGCGACTCCCAGCGCCGCTCGCGCGAGCCCGGCACGCGCGAGTTTCCGTCGCGCGACGCGCTTGCGCAAATCGTGGAGTCGCTCAAGGGCGCGCTCTTTCCGATGCGGCTCGGGCCGCCGGAACTGCGCCATGAGAGCGAGGATTTCTACGTCGGCCACTCACTGAACACTGCCTTGCAGGCGCTGCTGGTGCAGGCGCGGCTGGAGCTCGGCTACAACGCCCGCCACGAGCCACGCCCCTCGAGCGAGATCGACGGTGTTGCCGCCGAGGCCATCCGCCGGTTCGCGAGCGCGCTGCCGCAGCTGCGCCGCCTGCTCGACACCGACGTGCTCGCCGCCTACCAGGGCGACCCGGCGGCACGCAGCGTGGACGAGGTGCTGCTGTGCTACCCGGGCGTGCTCGCGATGATCCACCACCGGCTGGCGCACGAGCTCTACAAGCTCGGGCTGCCGCTGTTGGCACGCATCGTGGCCGAGCTCGCGCATGCGCAGACCGGCATCGACATCCACCCCGGTGCGCAGATCGATGCGGGCTTCTTCATGGACCATGGCACGGGCGTGGTGATCGGCGAGACGGCGGTCATCGGCAAGCGCGTGCGCCTGTACCAGGCCGTGACGCTGGGTGCCAAGCGCTTTCCGACCGATGCCGAGGGCAATCTGCAGAAGGGCCTGCCGCGCCACCCGGTGGTGGAGGACGACGTGGTGATCTATGCCGGCGCCACCATCCTCGGGCGCGTGACGCTGGGCAAGGGCGCAGTCATCGGCGGCAACGTGTGGATCACCGACGACGTGCCCGCGGGCGCGAGCGTGACGCAGGCCAGCCTGCAGAACGCGCCCAAGGCCAGCGCGCCATAGGAATCCCCCGGAGGCCGGGCATCGGCGGCCGCGCTATGCTTCCCCGTTGTCAACTCTGTAGCTTGCCTCCGCATGTCCTTGCCTCAAGCCACTTCCTCCGCTTCTTCCATGCCCCCCGCGGCCGACGATTCCTGCGACGTACTCGTGATCGGCGGCGGACCTGCGGGCTCCACGATCTCGGCGCTGCTCGCGCAGCAGGGCCGCAAGGTGGTGCTGCTCGAAAAGGAGCATCACCCGCGCTTTCACATCGGCGAATCGCTGCTGCCGGCCAACGTGGAACTCTTCGACAAGCTTGGCGTGCGCGACCAGGTCGAGAAGATCGGCATGCCCAAGTTCGGCATCGAGTTCGTCTCGCCGGAACACGAGCACCGCAGCTACGTGGACTTTGCCGAGGGCTGGGACAAGTCGCTCGATTCCGCCTGGCAGGTGCGCCGCTCGGAACTCGACGAGCTGTTGTTCCGCAATGCCGCCACGCGCGGCGCGCAGACGCTCGAAGGCTGCAAGGTGCGCGACGTGGCCTTCGATGCCGACGGTGCCACGGTGCGGGCCGAGATGGACGACGGAGCCAGGCGCAGCTGGCGCGCCCGCTTCGTGGTCGATGCCACGGGGCGCGACACGCTGCTGGCCAACAAATTCCGCTGCAAGGAAAAGAACCCCGACCACAACAGCACCGCGCTGTTCGGTCACTTCACCAACGCCGAGCGGCTCGAGGGCAAGAAGGAAGGCAACATCAGCATCTGCTGGTTTGCGCACGGCTGGTTCTGGTTCATTCCGCTGGCGGACGGAACCACCAGTGTGGGCGCGGTCTGCTGGCCGTACTACCTGAAGACGCGCGAGAAGCCGCTGAAGGACTTCTTCCACGACACCATCGCGCTCTGTCCGGTGCTGGTGGACCGCCTGAAGCACGCCACGCTGGTCGACGACGCGGTGCACGCCACCGGCAATTTCTCGTATTCGAGCACCCACGCGACGGGCGACCGCTACCTGATGCTGGGCGACGCCTTCACCTTCATCGACCCGATGTTCTCGTCGGGCGTTTACCTTGCGATGCACAGCGCCTTCGACGGCGCCGCGCTGGTGGCCACCGCGCTCGACCGGCCGGCCGAACTGGCGCCCGTGCGCGAGAGCTTCGAGGCCATGATGCGCAAGGGACCGCGGGAGTATTCGTGGTTCATCTACCGCGTGACCAATCCGACGATCCGCGACATGTTCATGCACCCGGGCAATCCGTTCCGCGTGAAGGAAGGGCTGATGTCGCTGCTGGCCGGCGACATCTACCGGGGCACGCCGATGTGGCGGGCGCTCGGCATGTTCAAGTTTCTCTACTACTTCATCTCCATCACCCACATGCGCCGCACGTGGGCCGGCTGGAAGCGGCACCGCTTCAACATCCGCGACATGGGTGCATTGAAGGGCGAGACGGTCCTCAAGTCGGAGTAGCCGCCCGCGGGCCCCACGCCGAGCGCGAGGCGCGCAGCGTGGCCACGGCATGCGCAACGCCCGGGCCCGGACTGCCGAGCACCTCGATGCCAAGGTCCGCCAGTTCGCCCGCAACAGGTGCCATCGAGGCCTGTGCCAGAACCACCACGTCGGCCCCGATGGCGGCGCTGCGAATCGCGCTTGCCAGCATCTCGATGTAGCGGTCGGTGTCGCCGGCCTCGAAGTGCGCCCAGGCCTCGGCGACCAGAAGCACGCTCGGCCTGACACCGACGCCGGCCTGCGCGGCGGCCGAAAGAACCAGCGCGGTGGTCGGCTCCAGCGTGCTTTCGAGCGCCGCTGCAATCCGCACGCGCGGGCCGGCGCGCACGGCGCGGTCGGCCATCGCGCGGTCGATGCGCTGGGCCGTGAAGGCGCCACCCGTGGCGGTTTTTTCCGCGATGCCGCCGATGGTCGAGCAGGTGCACGCCACCACGGCGGCACCGTCGGATGCGGCCTCGCGCATGGCCTCGTGCACACGCGCTGCAAACATCGGGTTGTCGATGCCCACGGCGCGGGCTTCGTGCAGCAGTTCCTCCATCACCAGGTGGCGCACCTCCAGTTCCGGCGCGATCTCGCGGGTGAGGCGCTCGAAGGTCGGCACATGAACCTGCGCCGTGTGGAGGAAGGCGATGGCGTCAGTCATCGAGAAGAAGGCCTCAGGCCGCTTCGCGGGCGCGCCGCGCCTCGTAGGCCTTCAGGTGGACGTAGGCCGTGCGCAGCACCGAAGGCACGGGCGAAGGGGCGGTGGGCGCGCGGCCCAGCAGGTCGCCGACGATGTGGTCGGCCTCGACCGGCGCCCCGCGCACGATGTCCTTGTACATGGAGGCCGTCATCGTGGAGCCTGCGGCCGTCATGATGGCGCGGCCACGCTCGACGGCTGCCGGTCGCGGCGCGAAGCCGTTGTGCGCGGCAATGGCGCAGCATTCGTCGAAGATCGCGAGCGCCACGTCCTGTCCGCCCGCGCTTGCGATGTCGCCGATGGACGCGCGCATCAGGCTCGTGAGGCCCGCCGCCGAGGCGATGAAGACCCACTTCTCCCACATGTCCTGCGAGATGTTCTCGCTCTGCGTGGCGTCGAACTTTGCACCGGCGAACTGGGCGGCAATGGCATCGACGCGTGCCGAGCGTCCGCCCGCGCGCTCGCCGAAGCTCAGGCCGTGCATGTCGTTGAGGCGCAGCACGCGGCCTTCGTCGTCCAGCGTGGCGGAGATCATGCACAGGCCGCCCAGAACGCATTCGCTGCCAAAGCGATCGACCAGGCGGTCGATGTGCTTCATGCCGTTGAGCAGGGGAAGAATGACCGTGTCCGGGCCGACGGCCGGCGCGAACGAATCCATGGTCGAGTCGAGGTCGTAGGCCTTGCTGCCGACCACGACCACGTCGAAGGGCGCCTGGATGTCCTCGGCCAGCACGTGGGGCGGCGAGGGCAGCTGCAGGTTGCCGAACGGGCTCTGCACCACCAGTCCGGTCGTCGCGATCTGTGCCGCGCGCCGCGCTCGCAGCAGAAAGGTCACGTCGCGTCCCGCCTCCAGCAGCCGACCGCCGAAATAACCACCGAGTGCACCGGCACCCACCATCAGAAATCGCATTGTGAATTGCTCCTGAGACTAAAGGACTCGGGCGATGATGCCCGCGATTGCGCTGACCTGCTGGGCGTGCCGAAAATGCGGGCGGGGCGGAAGAGCTTTTGGGGAAAAGGTCTTGGTCGCTTCGCATAATCGTCCCGGTCATTCCTTTCCGTTCATGTTTCCCTACTTCAAAGGAGCTTCACCCATGAGCCAGACCCGAATTGCCGTGATCGTCGGCAGCCTTCGCAAGGATTCGTACAACCAGAAGCTGGCCCTTGCGCTGGCCCACCTCGCGCCGTCGGACTTCACGTTCGAGCATTTGCGCATCGACGATCTGCCCCTGTACAACCAGGACGACGACGGCAACCAGGCGCCTTCGGTGAAGCGGCTCAAGACCGAGATCGCGGCCGCCCAGGGTTTGTTGTTCGTCACGCCCGAATACAACCGTTCGTTCCCCGGCGTACTGAAGAATGCCATCGATCACGCTTCGCGTCCCTATGGCCAGAACGCCTGGGCTGGCAAGCCGGCGGGCGTGCTGGGCATTTCGGTGGGCGCCATCGGTACCGCGGTGGCGCAGCAGCATCTGCGCACTGTGCTGGCGTATCTCGATGTCCCCACGCTCGGGCAGCCGGAGGCGTTCCTTCAGGCCAAGGATGGCCTGTTCGACGACAAGGGCCACATCGGCATTGAAGGCACGAAGAAGTTCCTGCAGGGGTGGATGGACAAGTACGTGGCTTGGGTCAAGAGCCACGCGGCCGCCTGACGCGCCGGGGGGCTGCCGAATCCCATGAAAAATGCCGCCCTGGGGGGCGGCATTTCTTTTGGCTGAAACCGAGGCTCAGGCGGCCCGGGCCACGTCCTGCTGGTTGGCGGCTTCGGCCGTTGCCGCCCGGATGTCGGCGCGTGCCGTGGCCAGCGCGGCGGCCTTGGGCGCGTCGCCCATGGCAAGGCCTTCCGCACGCACGAAGCGCACGTCGGTGATGCCGAAGAAGCCGAAAACCACCTTCAGGTAGCTCTCCTGATGTTCCGCGGCCTGGCCGCCTTCGGTGGTCGAGTAGATGCCGCCGCGGCTGGACGCCACGATCACGGTCTTGCCGCCGGCCAGACCCACGGGGCCCTTGTCGGTGTACTTGAAGGTGCGGCCGATCTGCGCGAGCCGGTCGATCCAGGCCTTCAGCTGGGTCGGGACCGAGAAGTTGTACAGCGGCGCGCCCACCACGACGACGTCGGCAGCGAGGAACTGGCTCACGAGCGCTTCCGAGAGCGCGTTTTCGCGCTGCTGGGCTTCGGTCGGCTGGGCCTGCACGCCGGTCTTGATGCCCAGGGCATCGGCGCCGAAGTGCGACGGGGCGTTGGCGGCGAGGTCGAGGTACTCGACCGTGGTGTCGGGATGCGCGGCCTTCCAGGCCGCCACGATCTCGGCCGTGAGGAGGCGCGAGGTCGAATTGGCACTCAGGATGCTGGAGTCGATGTGGAGCAGCTTCATGGTCGATCACTTTCGTGTGGAGGTCGGCGCTCAAAGGTGGCCGGCGATGGCGTAATTCTATTTTTGATGCGAGTGAGCGATAAGTAGCCAAATTTTGACTACATCGTTCCATGTGCGGGACAATCGCCGCATGCAAGACCTCAACGACATGGTTTTCTTCGCCGAAGTGGCAGAGCGCGGCGGCTTTGCCGCGGCCAGCCGCGCGCTCGGCATTCCCAAGTCGCGCCTGTCGCGCCGGGTGGCCGAACTGGAGGAGCGGCTCGGCGTGCAGCTGATGCAGCGCAGCACGCGGCGCCTGTCGCTCACGCCGGCGGGCGAGATCTTCCTGCGGCATTCGGCCGCCGTGCGCGACGCGGCCCAGGCTGCGACCGAGGCGGTGGCTCAGGTGCACACCGATCCCTGCGGCACGGTCCGCCTGAGCTGCCCGATCACCATCGCCCACAGCGGGCTCGCGCAGTTGCTGCCGCGCTTCATGGAGCGCTACCCGGCGGTGCGCGTCGACCTGCGCGTCATGAACCGGCCCGTGGACCTGATCGAAGAGGGGATCGACATCGCGCTGCGCGTGCGGCCCGCCATCGAGGACAGCACCACGCTGGTGGCCAAGGTGCTGGGCACCAGCCGCGCCGTGCTCGTGGCCCGGCCGGAACTGCTGCAGCGCCTGGGCCCGGTCCGCACGCCGGCCGACCTCGAGCGGCTGCCGACGACGGCCATGTCGGCCAACGGCGAAGGCCGCAGCGAATGGCGGCTCGAGGGGCCGAACGGCGAGATCCACGTGCATGTCCACACGCCGCGCTGCGTGGCGGACGACCTGGCGACGCTGCAGCTGGTCGCGCTCGAGGGCGTGGGCGTGACGCTGCTGCCGGGCTACATGTGCCGCGCCGACGTGGAGGCGGGCCGACTCGTGCAGGTGCTGCCCGGCTGGGGGCCGGCGCCGGTGATCGCGCACATGGTCTTTCCGCAGCGCCGCGCCCTGGTGCCGGCGGTTCGCCAGCTGATCGACTTCCTGGCCGAGCACATGAGCGGGAGCCAATCGGGCATGTACTGACTGGATGGATTGGCTGCTCCTTATGCGAAAAATGCCATAACCAAACAAGTAGATATTCGTTTGGCATTGAAGTCGCACTTCGCACAATCCCAGGCTCTCATCCATTCAAGGAGCGACCATGGCGACCCTGCGACTCGGCGACACTGCCCCCAATTTCACCCAGGACTCCAGCGAAGGTCCCCTCGACTTCTACCAATGGGCCGGCGATTCATGGGTGGTGTTCTTCTCGCACCCGGCCGATTTCACGCCCGTATGCACCACCGAGCTCGGCAAGACGGCGGCGCTGTCGGGCGAATTCGCCAAGCGCGGCGTGAAGCCCATCGCGCTGAGCGTCGACCCGGCCACCAGGCACAAGGAGTGGATCGGCGACATCAACGAGACGCAGAACACCACCGTCAACTTTCCGATCATTGCGGACCACGACCGCAAGGTGGCCGACCTGTACGACCTGATCCACCCGAACGCGTCGGCCACGGCCACGGTGCGCAGCGTCTTCATCATCGATCCGAAGAAGGCGATCCGCGCGACCATCACTTACCCGGCGTCGACCGGCCGCAATTTCGACGAGATCCTGCGCGTGATCGACTCGCTGCAGCTCACCGACAGCCACAAGGTGGCCACGCCCGTGAACTGGAAGGACGGCGACGACGTGGTCATCATCCCGAGCATCCAGGACCCGGCCGAGCTCGCCGAGCGCTTCCCCAAGGGCTTCAAGGCCGTGAAGCCCTACCTGCGCATCACGCCGCAGCCGAACAGGTAAGAAGCGGGCAGGGCAGCGTCGCCATGCAGACTCGCGTGATCATCGTGCCCGGCTGGCGCGACTCCGGGCCCGGCCATTGGCAGAGCCTGTGGGAAGAGCGCATTCCGGGTGCCGCGCGGGTGGTGCAGGACGACTGGGCATCGCCCAAGCGCGAGGCCTGGGTGGCCACGCTGGCCAGGCTGGTGCTCGAAAGCCCCGGGCCGGTGGTGATTGCCGCGCACAGCCTGGGCTGCATTGCCACGGCGCACCTGCCGGCGGAGGCGGCGGCACGCATCCGCGGGGCGCTTCTGGTGGCGCCGGCCGATCCGGAGCGCCGGGCCGTGCTGTCGGACTTCGCGCCCGTGCCGTATGCGGCGCTGCCGTACCGCAGCATCGTGGTGGCGAGCAGCAACGACCCGTATTGCCCGATCCGCCTGGCCGGCGCCTATTCCCGCGCCTGGGGCAGTGAGTTTGTCCGCATGCAGAATGCGGGCCATATCAACATCGATTCGGGACATGGAGACTGGCCGCTCGGCCTCGCCTTGCTCCAGTCGTTGACCGACGAGCCCGCTGCATGGCCAGCGGGCCGTGAATTTTCAGAAACCTTGGCAACCACATGACTTCCAGATTCAAGACCTTTGCCGCCGTGCTCGCGTTGGCGTCTTCCGCACTCGCCGGCAGCAGCGCCTTCGCCCAGGGCACCACGCTGCTGAACGCCTCGTACGACGTGGCGCGCGAGTTCTACAAGGACTACAACGCGGCGTTCGTGGCCAACTACAAGAAGACCACCGGCAAGGACGTGAAGATCGACCAGTCGCATGGCGGCTCCAGCGCCCAGGCGCGCGCGGTGGCCGACGGCCTCGATGCCGACGTGGTGACCATGAACACCTCCACCGACGTCGACTTTCTTGCCAATGCCGGCATGGTCGCGAAGGACTGGAACAAGAAATTCCCCGAGAACGCATCGCCCACCACCTCGACCATGCTGTTCCTGGTGCGCAACGGCAACCCCAAGGGCATCAAGGACTGGGACGACCTGGTCAAGCCCGGCGTGCAGGTCGTGATCGTCAACCCCAAGACCGGCGGCAACGGGCGCTACGCCTATCTCGCGGCCTGGGGCTACGTCAAGAAGAAGGGCGGCACCGACGCCCAGGCGGCCGAGTTCGTCGGCAAGCTGTTCAAGAACGTGCCGGTGCTGGCACGCGGCGGCCGCGACGCGACCACCGCCTTCCTGCAGCGCAACATCGGCGATGCGCTGATCACCTTCGAATCCGAAGTGGTGTCGATCGACCGCGAGTTCGGCACGGGCAAGGTCGATTCGGTCTACCCGTCGATCAGCATCGTGGCCGAGAACCCGGTGGCCGTGGTCGAGCGCAGCACCAAGAAGAAGGGCACCGGCGAACTCGCCAAGGCCTACCTTGACTGGCTCTATTCCGAAGAGGCGCAGGAAATCGCGGCCAAGCATGCGCTGCGCCCGCGCTCGCAGGCCGTGCTCAAGAAGTACGCCGCCACCTTCAAGCCGCTGCAGCTTTTCACGGTGCAGGAACTGTTCGGCAGCCTCGGCGATGCGCAGAAGGTGCACTTCAACGACGGCGGCCAGTTCGACAAGCTCTACACGCCCGGCGCAAAGTAAATGAGCGGCGCAGTTTCTTCGGCGCTCCCGTCCGCGGGAGCGCCGCTTTCGCATGTGAACCGGGCAGGGGGTTCCAAGCGGGTGCTGCCGGGCTTTCACATAACGCTCGGCTTCTCCATTCTTTACCTGAGCCTGATCGTGCTGATTCCGCTCTCGGCGCTGGTCTTCAAGACCTTCACGCTGAGCTGGGAGCAGTTCTGGGTGGCCGTGAGCGCGCCGCGCGTGATGGCCTCGTACCGGCTCACGTTCGGCGCCTCGCTGATCGCAGCCGTGGTGAACGCGGTGTTCGGCCTGCTCGTGGCCTGGGTGCTGGTGCGCTACAAGTTTCCGGGCAAGCGCATCGTCGATGCGCTGGTCGACCTGCCGTTCGCGCTGCCGACGGCGGTGGCCGGCATCTCGCTCACGGCGCTGCTCGCGGGCAACGGCTGGATCGGGCAATTGCTCGAGCCGCACGGCATCAAGCTGGCGTTCACGCCGGCGGGCATCGTGATTGCGCTGATCTTCATCGGGCTGCCGTTCGTGGTGCGCACGGTGCAACCGGTGCTCGAGGATGCCGAGAAGGAACTCGAAGAAGCCGCCACTTCGCTGGGCGCGACGCGGCTTCAGACCTTCACGAAGGTGATCTTCCCGTCGATTGCGCCGGCGTTGCTGACCGGCTTTGCCATGGCCTTTGCCCGTGCCATCGGCGAGTACGGCTCGGTGATCTTCATTGCCGGCAACATGCCGATGATCTCGGAGATCACGCCGCTCATCATCATCGGCAAGCTGGAGCAGTACGACTATGCGGGCGCCACGGCGGTCGCGCTGGTGATGCTGGTCATTTCATTCCTCCTGCTGCTGGTCATCAACGGCTTGCAGGCCTGGCAGCGCAAGCGCGCGGGAGCATGAGATGAGTGCACCTTCCAAAGTCATCCGCCGCGCGCAGGCCGGCACCACCGAATCGGCCTGGGTGCGCTGGACGCTGATCGGCGTTGCGCTCGCGTTCATGTTCCTGTTCCTCGTGCTGCCCCTGGCCGCCGTGGCGACGGAAGCCCTGCGCAAGGGCCTGGGCGCCTATCTCGAAGCGCTGAAGGAGCCCGACGCCTGGAGCGCGATCCGCCTCACGCTGATCACGGCCGCCATCGCGGTGCCGATGAACCTGGTGTTCGGCGTGGCCGCGGCCTGGGCCATCGCCAAGTTCGAGTTCCGCGGCAAGGCCTTCCTGACCACGCTGGTGGACCTGCCGTTCGCGGTGTCGCCGGTGGTGGCGGGACTGATCTACGTGCTGGTCTTCGGCGCGCAGGGCTGGCTCGGTCCGTGGCTGGCCGAACACGACATCAAGATCATCTTCGCGGTGCCCGGCATCGTGCTGGCGACCGTGTTCGTGACCTTTCCGTTCATTGCGCGCGAACTCGTGCCGCTGATGCAGGCGCAGGGCACCGACGAAGAGCAGGCTGCCATCGTGCTCGGCGCGACCGGCTGGCAGACCTTCTGGCGCGTGACCTTGCCCAACATCAAGTGGGGCCTGCTGTACGGCGTGATCCTCTGCAACGCGCGCGCCATGGGCGAGTTCGGCGCAGTGTCGGTGGTGTCGGGCCACATCCGCGGCCAGACCAACACCATGCCGCTGCATGTGGAAGTGCTCTACAACGAGTACCAGTCGGTGGCGGCCTTTGCCGTGGCCTCGCTACTCGCCATCCTGGCGCTGGTCACGCTGGTGATCAAGTCGGTCATCGAATGGCGCCACGAACGCGAAATGAAAGCCATCGCCGAACTGCCGCCCGAGCGCCCGCCGCAAGCCTCGGCCGCCTGAGAGAGAAAGAACAAGACCATGAGCATCGAAATCCGCAACATCAGCAAGCAGTTCGGCGACTTCCGGGCGCTGAACAACGTGAACCTCGACGTCGAGTCGGGCGAGCTCGTCGCGCTGCTCGGCCCCTCGGGCTGCGGCAAGACCACGCTGCTGCGCATCATCGCGGGGCTGGAAACGGCCGACACGGGCAGCATTCTCTTTTCGGGCGAAGACACCACCGACGTGCACGTGCGCGAACGCCAGGTGGGCTTCGTGTTCCAGCACTACGCGCTGTTCCGCCACATGACGGTGTTCGAGAACGTGGCCTTCGGCCTGCGCGTGAAGCCGCGCAAGGAGCGCCCGAGTGAGGCGCAGATCAGGCAGAAGGTGACCGACCTGCTCAAGCTGGTGCAGCTCGACTGGCTGGCCGACCGCTACCCTTCGCAGCTCTCCGGCGGACAGCGCCAGCGCATCGCGTTGGCGCGTGCGCTGGCGGTGGAACCCAAGGTGCTGCTGCTCGACGAACCCTTCGGCGCGCTCGACGCCAAGGTGCGCAAGGAGCTGCGCCGCTGGCTGCGCCGGCTGCACGACGAACTGCACGTCACCTCCATCTTCGTCACGCACGACCAGGAAGAGGCGCTCGAGGTGGCCGACCGCGTGGTGGTCATCAACAAGGGCCGCATCGAGCAGGTCGGCTCCCCGCAAGAGGTGTGGGACCAGCCCGCAAGCCCTTTCGTCTACGGCTTTCTGGGCGACGTGAACCTGTTCCATGGCCGGGCCGACAACGGCGCGGTGCAGCTCGACGGCATGCGACTCGACTCGCCCGAACACAGCGGCGCGCGCGACGCCAAGGCCATGGCCTATGTGCGGCCGCACGACCTTACCGTGGAGCGCTACACCGCCGGCGCAACCGGCATCGTGGCCACCTTGTCGCGCGCCATCGTGGTCGGCCCGATCGCGCGGCTGGAACTTGAACCCACCGAAACGAATCCAGATAATCCGGGCTCCGGAACCATCATCGAGGCGCAACTCCCTGCGCAACAGTTCCGTGAACTGGGCCTGCAGGAGGGCGACACGGTTGTCGCCACGCCGCGCAAGGCCCGGGTGTTCGTAGAAGAAGATTGGGTTTCCCCTTGATCGATTGGTACTTCGGCGCGCCGCGCCGCGCGTATGGGCTGATCTGCCTGGCCTGCGTCCTGATGCTGGCCTTCGGGCTCTACCTGCAGCACGTGGTCGGCCTCGAGCCTTGTCCCATGTGCATCGTGCAGCGCTATGCGCTGGTGCTGGTGGCGCTCTTCACCGGGCTGGCCGGCGTGTTCAGGAGCCGCGGCCTGCAGGCGACGGGCGGTGTGCTGGCGCTGGTGTCAGCCATCGGCGGCGCCTACACGGCGGCAGCGCAAAGCTGGCTCCAGTGGAATCCGCCCGAGGTCGTGACCTGCGGGCGCGACCTCTACGGAATGATCGAGACCTTTCCGCTCAAGCGGGCGCTGCCGATGATCTTCCGCGGCGGCGGCGATTGTTCGAAGGTCGACTGGTCTCTGTTCGGCCTGACGCTGGCGAACTGGTCGTTCATTGCCTTCGTGGTGCTGGCGATCCTGTTGCTCGTGTTGCTGCTTCGCCGGCGTCCGGCGCGCTAAAGCGGCAGGGTATCGAAGGCCGCGTAGGCGGTCGCCAGCCAGGACTTCACGCGCTGGCGCTCCAGTAGCCCGAGCGCATGAGGTCCTTCGCGGTCGTTCACGGCCTTCCAGAAACTGGTGTTCTGCGCATCGATCTTGCGCATGCTCGCCTCGTGCAGGCGCGGCAGCGTGATCACGCGGGCGCCGTTCACGGTGGCCTTGGAGAGCGACTGCGACGCCAGCAGCATGCCGAAGTCGCTGCCGCGGCCGTAGTTCTGCACCACGATGTAGTTGGGCCGGCTGCCGAAGGTGTCGATCAGCGTGCCGAGCAGGTCGGTGGAGTCCTTGCCGTCGTCCAGCACGTGCCAGAAGTTCACGGCCACGCCCAGTTCGTCGAACACGTCGAACAGGTCCGATTCCTTGATCCAGCGCGACAGCGGCGCCAGCGTCTGGGCCGCCAGGTCGACGATGACGCTTTGCTGCGGGTTCGTCTCGAAGCCGTTCACCACGGTGTCGAGTCCCTCGAAGCTGTCGACCACGATGGGGGAAGCAAAGCCTTCGTAGAAGCGCGTGAAGGAGCTGTGCGAGCGGTCGGTGTCGAAGCCCGTGAAAGGCTTGCTGTGGTCGATGAAGTACTGCGCCAGCACGCGCGCCGTGACCGACTTGCCGACACCGCCTTTTTCGCCGCCGATGAAATTGATGGAGCTCATGAGTTGCTGCTGCCTCGAATGGGTTGAGGAGTGAAGGGCTGAATCATTCTAGGGGCCGCGTTTTTCGCTTTCTTATTTGCCGCGCCTGGTCATGCCTTGCAGCAAGGGATGTGCCTGCAAGCGCTGCTGCAGCCGTTCTTTCCACGCGGCAGGCAGCGTTGATGCGTCGATCATCCCGGGCCACTGGCTGCGCGCGAGCCGCGCCGTGTCGGCGACGGCGCGCCGCACCAGCGGCTCGTGCAGCCCGGCCGAGAAGCAGAAGGCGCGCACGTTGGCGGGTGTGAACAGGGCGGTCCGCCTGGGGGCGGCCTCGCCGGGTGCCGCAGGCAGAAGAGGCAGGGCATGGCCGTCGACGCCCTGGAGCGCCGCATACGCCACGATGTCGTAGGCCGGGGCCAGCCGCGGCGCGATGCCGTCGGGGTACAGCACGCCGAAGTTCTTCAAATGCGCGTCGGGGTTGCCGAGCAGATCGTTCACCGCGAGGCGCCGCACGAGTTCGAGCACCGCTTCTTCGCCGAGCGATGGAAAGGCGCGCATGGCCAGCGCCATGTCGAGATAGCTGGCGCTGTACTTGTGCATCGGGTCGACGGCGAGCACCTGTGCGAAGTCCTCGAAATGAATGCGGCGCGCGCCTTCGCGGTCGAAACGCGTCACGGCAAGAAAGTCGGGCTCATCGGGCAGCGCGTAGCTGTGCTCGGCCGCAATGGCCGAGAGCGGCGCGAGTTCGGCGTGGCAGACCTCGACGCCGGCCGCGCCTGCCAGTTGAAGCGACAGCATCTCCAACTGCGGCATGTGGGGGCGCCCGGCCACGGGCAGCTTGGCGATCACGCGCGTGCTCGCACCGGCGCGGGTGCGGGCCACGTAGCGCCCGCCTTGCCGGCGCAGGCCGAGCTTGGGCTGCACGCCCGACACCGAGATGCCTTGCGGCATGGGCAACTCGACCACGGACATCTCGAGCGCGTCCTGGTCCTGGGTGATGAGCCGCTGCAAGGTGCCGCGGTCGACCGCAACCGGCCGGGCGCTCACCGCGCCGGGCAGGTCGCCGCCGCAGGCCGCAAGCAGTTCGAAATGGTCGTTCTCGCGGCAGCCGCGCAACTGCGCGATATGGCTGCGCAGCACGCCTTCGGGCAGCAGGTTCTGGAAGAAGCGCGGCAACTGCCCGCCCTGTGCGTTGAAAAGCGGGTTCCTGACATCGCTCCACAGGGCCGCCTGCGCCGAGGGATCGCTGGCCACCATCGAAAGCGAAAGCACCTCGGGCGGCGGCGCACCAATCAGTTCCGGCTCCGCCACGAAGCGGCACAGGTCGGCGTACTGGAAGAGCTTGCCGAAGCGGCGCGCGCCGAGCCAGATCTCGAGGATCTTGACGTTCATGGCGAACGCTTCCTCGAACGGGGCTCGGAAGCCGATGCCGACGGCGCAGCCGCACCGCCGACGGCATCGCCGATGCGCGTGGGAACCGGGCGATAGCCGGGATCCGCATCCGTGCGTTCGCCGAAGCCCTTGGGCGCGAGCTGCAGTTCGAGGCCCAGGGCATCCACCAGCGCCAGCAGGGAGGACATCTGCGGATTCCCCTTCAGGCTCAGCGCATTGCGTACCGAGCGCTCGGTCAGGCCGGAGCGCAGCGCAATGTCCGCATGGGTGAGGCCCGTGGCATCGCGCCGGGCCGTCAGGGCGGTGACGAGTTCTTGCTTGGTCACGGAAAGATATTACCGCAAATGCGAGTTTGGGAAATATCTTTCCGTGACCAAGTGGCTGAATCCTTACCTGGGTACCAGTGTGAAGAAAGGCATCACGACGCCCATGACCCAGTTCTGGCCGAAATCGAGTGCCGCGCGCCGGTATTTCTCGTCGGCCTGGGCGGCCAGCAGGTCGAGCCGTGCCACCACCTTGGACAGTTCGCGGTCGGCCACGAGGTTGCGCCCGCGCTCGCTGATCTCGGTGGCCAGCAGCAGGGGCTGGCCGTCGGGGCCCGTCTTGGAGGCAATCAGCCAGAGCGATATCTCGAAGTTGCGAGCGGCCCGGAAGCTGTTCTCGGCGTTGACGCCGTCGAGCATGGTCTGGTCCCAGGTGTCGCCGTTGGCCTGTTTGAGCATCGTGGCCCAGCCGACGACCAGCGCCGCCACCCGGTCCCCCTGGTAGCCCTGCGGGCCGGCGTCGAAAGCCATGCGGATGGCATCGATGCCGGTGGCGCCGCGCAGCTCGGGCAGGGCGGGGCCGGTCAGCACCGCATCCCAGGCGCGCTGGGCGGCTGCCTCGACGCTGGCTGCCGACTTGCGCCATTCGCGCGGATTGCGCCGGTAGAGCGTGGTCTGCACGCGCCGGATCGATTGCAGGTTGTCGCGCAGGGAAAGATTGGCAATGCGGTTGGCGCTGGACTGCAACCATTCCTGGTTGGTATAGGGTTCGGCGCGGTCGGTGGAACGCACGGCCGCGCAGCCGCCGAGGCCCAGCAGGGCGGCCGCACCAGCCAGCAGGCAACCGCGGCGCACGGCAAGGGGTGATGAAACCAGGGAATCGCTCATGCCCTGACGTTATCATCCACGGCTGGGGCGGCGGCCTGTCTCGAACGGCAGGTCCGTGCAATTTTCCTTACAAATCAACACCTTGGCGTCATGCCAAGGCAGGCCGACAAGTCGTGCGTCTCAATTCCATCAAGCTTTCGGGCTTCAAGTCGTTCGCCGAACCCACCAACTTCCTGCTGCCGGGCCAACTGGTCGGCGTCGTCGGGCCCAACGGTTGCGGCAAGTCGAACATCATGGATGCGGTGCGCTGGGTGCTGGGCGAGTCGCGCGCGTCGGAGCTGCGCGGCGAGTCGATGCAGGACGTGATCTTCAACGGCACGACCACGCGCAAGCAGGCCAGCCGTTCGAGCGTGGAACTGGTGTTCGACAACGCCGACCACCGCGCGGGTGGCCAGTGGAACCAGTTCGGCGAAATCGCGGTGCGGCGCGTGCTCACGCGCGACGGCACCAGCAGCTACTACATCAACAACCAGCCGGTGCGCCGCCGCGACGTGCAGGACGTGTTCCTGGGCACGGGCCTGGGGCCCCGCGCCTACGCCATCATCGGCCAGGGCACGATCAGCCGGATCATCGAATCCAAGCCCGAAGAACTGCGCCTGTTCCTCGAAGAGGCTGCGGGCGTCTCCAAGTACAAGGAGCGACGGCGCGAAACCGAGAACCGGCTGGGCGACACGCGCGAGAACCTCACGCGCGTGGAAGACATCCTGCGCGAGCTCAACGCCAACCTCGAAAAACTCGAGAAGCAGGCCGAAGTGGCCGCGCGCTACAACACGCTGCAGGGCGACGCCACCAGGAAGCAGCACCAGCTGTGGTTCCTGAAGCGAAGCGAAAGCGATGCCGACCAGGCCAGGATCAAGGCCGACTCGGAAAAGGCCATCAACGACCTCGAATCGCGCACCGCCGACCTGCGCCGCATCGAATCCGAACTTGAAACCGTGCGTCAGGCCCACTACGCGGCCGGCGACCAGGTCAACCAGGCCCAGGGCAAGCTCTACGAAGCCAGTGCCGAAGTGGGCCGCCTCGAAGGCGAGATCCGCTTCGTGGTCGAAGGTCGCCAGCGCGTGGAGCAGCGGCTGGTCCAGCTGCGCGAGCAGATGGGCCAATGGGGCCACCGCCGCGAAGAGGCCGAGGCGGAGATCGAAACCCTGGCCGGCCAGGGCGTCGACGCCGAGGAGCAGGCCGTGCTGCTGGCCGCGCAGCTCGAGGAACACGACGCGCGCATGCCCGAGCTCGAGGAAGCCGTGCAGCGCGCCCAGGACGAAGCCAACGCCCAGCGCACGGCCGTCTCGCAGGTGCAGCAGCAGATCCAGGTGCTGGCCGCCGACCAGCGCAACATCGAAGAGCAGAGCCGGCAGCTCACGCAGCGCAGCGAACGCCTGCGCGCCGACCAGAACGCCCTGGCCGCGCCCGACGAAGCGCGCCTGCAATCCCTGCAGGACGAGCACGCGGCCGCACAGGAAACCGCGAGCGAGGCCGACGCCCGCCTGCACGAGCTGCAGGACTCGGTGCCGCAGCTCGACGACGACCGCCGCGCGAAGCAGCAGGCCGTCAACACCGAAGGCGCGCGCCATGCCGAGCTCTCGGCGCGGCTCGAGGCACTGCGTGCGCTGCAGGAAAAGGTCAAGACCGACGGCAAGCTGGCGCCCTGGCTTGCCAAGCACGGGCTCGAAGGCATGCAGGGGCTGTGGAGCCGCATCCACATCGAGCAGGGCTGGGAAAACGCGCTCGAAGCGGCGCTGCGCGAGCGCCTGGGCGCGCTCGAAGTCAGCCGGCTCGACATGGTGCGCGCCTTCGGCAACGATGCGCCGCCTGCCAAACTCGCGTTCTACAGCCCGCCCGCGGCCGGCGCGCCGCAGGACGGCGGCACGCTGCCTCGCCTGTCGAGCCTGCTGCGCCTGAACGATGCGGGCCTGCAGGCCTTGCTGACCGACTGGCTGCACGGCTGCTACACGGCGCAGAGTTTCGAAGAGGCGCTCGCGCAGCGCGCGACGCTGCAGCCGGGCGAAGTCATCTACGTGCAGAGCGGCCACGCCGTGTTCTCGCACAGCGTGAACTTCTACGCCCCCGATTCCGAACAGGCCGGCCTCCTGGCGCGCCAGCAGGAAATGGAAAACCTCGAGCGCCAGCTGCGGGCCCAGGTGCTCATCAGCGAAGAGGCACGCACGGCGCTGGTCCGCGCCGAAGCCGCCTACGCCGATGCCGCGCAGCGCCTCGTGACGGCGCGCCGCGAAGCCGCGGAAACGCAATCGCGTGCGCATGAACTGCAGGTCGAGACACTGCGCATGACGCAGCTCGCCGAGCAGACGCGCGCGCGCAGCGAGCAGCTGGCCACCGACCTTGGCGAGGTCGACGCGCAACTCGAGGAGCTGCAGGAAAGGCGCATGTCCGCCGAAGGCCGCTTCGAAGAGCTCGACATGCAGCTGGCCGACAGCCAGGAGCGCCACGCGCAGCTCGACGAACGCGTGATCGAAGCCGGCCGCGCGCTGGCCGCAAGCCGCGAGCAGCATCGCAGCCTCGAGCGGCAGGCGCAGGAGGCCACCTTCTCGCAGCGCACGCTCGAAGCCCGCCGCGGCGAGCTGAACCGCGCGATCGAAACCGCATCGCAGCAGGTGCTGTCGCTCACCGACGAAGACGAGCGCGCCCGGGCCGAACTCGGCCGCCTGTCCGACGCGGCGGCCCAGGCCGGCCTGCAGGACGCGCTGGCGCTCAAGCTCGAGCGCGAGGCCGCGCTGGGTGCGGCGCGCAGCCAGTACGACGACCTCACGCTGAAGCTGCGTGCCAGCGACGAACGCCGGCTGCAGCTCGAGCGCGAACTCGATCCGCTGCGCCAGCGCATCACCGAATTCCAGCTCAAGGAACAGGCCGCGCGCCTGGGCGTCGAGCAATACCAGCAACTGCTCGACGACGCCGGCGCCGACCTCGAGGCCATTGCCCAGTCGATCGAAACCGACAAGGTCCGCCTCACCGGCCTGCAAGGCGAAATCGACCGCCTGAACCGCGAAGTGGTGGCGCTGGGCGCGGTCAACCTGGCAGCACTCGACGAGCTCGCCGTGGCCAGCGAACGCAAGACCTTCCTCGACGCGCAGTCCGCCGACCTGAACGAGGCCATCGGCACCCTCGAGGACGCCATCCGCAAGATCGACGCCGAAACGCGCGACCTGCTGGGTGGCACCTTCAAGATCGTCAACGAGCACTTCAGCCGCATGTTCCCCGAGCTGTTCGGCGGCGGCAATGCGCGGCTGGTGATGACGGGCGACGAAATCCTCGATGCCGGCGTGCAGGTGCTGGCGCAGCCTCCGGGCAAGAAGAACCAGACCATCCACCTGCTCTCGGGTGGCGAAAAAGCGCTCACAGCCATCGCGCTGGTGTTTGCGATTTTCCAGCTCAACCCGGCGCCTTTCTGCCTGCTCGACGAAGTGGACGCGCCGCTGGATGACGCGAACACCGAACGCTATGCCAAACTCGTGACCGCCATGAGCCGCGAAACCCAGTTCCTCTTCATCAGCCACAACAAGATCGCCATGGAAATGGCCGAGCAGCTGATCGGCGTCACCATGCAGGAGCAGGGTGTCTCGCGGATCGTCGCAGTCGACATGGAAGCGGCTGCCTCCATGGTCGAAGCTGCTTGAGCCGGGCAGCGCATGAGCAATCTCACTCTCGCCCTGGCCATCCTCGGCGGCCTCGTCCTCGCGGCCGTCGTTGCCTACAACACCGTGACCTCGCGCCGCAATGCGCCGCGGCAGCCCGACGCCGCTGACGGCGGCTTGTCCGAAGCGAATCGGCCATCTTCCTCGTCCGACGGGGTGGAGCCGATGCTGCATGTCGATCCGCACCAGATGCCGGGCCACGAACGCCACGAGCCCCTGTTCGACCCCGACCTGCCCGCGCCGGGTGCCAGCCCGGTGCCGGCGGCCGAGCGGCGCGGCGGGCTCGATCCGCTCATCGATGTGATCGCGCCGGTGTCGCTGGACGGGCTCGCATCGGGCGATGCGGCCATCGCGGCCATGCCGCCCACGCGCCGCGCGGGCAGCAAGCCCGTGGCCATCGAAGGGTTGAACGAGCACACCGGCCAGTGGGAGCCGCCCGTGCCGGGCCAGCGCTACAGCGCGTTCCAGGTGGGCGTGCAGCTGGCCAACCGCACCGGCGCGCTCAACGAGATCGAATACTCCGAATTCGTCGTCAAGGCGCAGGCCTTTGCCGATGCCGTCAATGGCGCGCTCGAATTTCCCGAAATGCTCGACGAGGTGGCGCGCGCCCGCGAACTCGATCAGTTCGCAAGCGCGCACGATGCCCAGCTGGGTTTCGTGCTGCGCGCGCTGCATGCGGCCTGGAGTCCCGGCTATGTGCAGCAGAACGCCGCCCGCCTGGGTTTCGTGGCCGGGATCATCCCGGGGCGCATGGTGCTGCCGACCAGCGAGGTCGGGCTGCCTCCGGTCCTCGGACTCTCGTTCGACACGCAGGCCGCGCTGGCCGACGACCCGGCGCAATCGGCCATCCGCGAGCTCAGCCTGAGCCTGGACGTGCCGCAGGTCGACCGCGCCGAGCAGCCGTTCCGCCGCATGCGCGAAGCCGCCGCCACGCTGGCGCGCGAGATGGACGGCGTGGTCACCGACAGCGACGGACAACTGCTGCGCGAAGAAACCATGGACGTGATCGGCGCCGACCTCGAGCAGCTCTACGACACGCTCGAGTCGCGCGACCTGGCCGCCGGTTCGCCGCTGGCGCGCCGCCTCTTCAGCTGATCCGATCGTTCGGGAGACACCCATGACCACGCGCGACGAAGCGGCACGCGAAGCCGCCGCACTGAGCGAACAGCTCCACAAGCACGCCCATCTTTACTACGTGCTCGACGCACCCGAGCTGCCTGACGCCGAGTACGACAGGATGTTCCAGCGGCTGCAGGCACTGGAGGCCGAATACCCCGAACTGCGCAGGCCCGATTCGCCCACGCAGCGCGTCGGCGGCAAGGTGCTCGATGGCTTCGTGAAGGTGCGCCACAGGGTGCCGATGCTGTCGATCCGCACCGAGACCGACATCACGCCCGACGGTGCGAGCGCGTTCGACGCCCGCGTGCGCAAGGAGCTCGGCCTGGCCGAGGACGGGCCGCAGGTCGAGTACGTCTGCGAGCTCAAGTTCGACGGCCTGGCCATGAACCTGCGCTACGAGAACGGGGTGCTGGTACAGGCCGCGACGCGCGGCGACGGCGAAGTCGGCGAAGAAGTCACGCAGAACATCCGCACGGTGCGCGAGATTCCGCTGCGGCTCAACGGCAAGGCGCCGCCCGTGGTCGAGGTGCGCGGCGAGATCTACATGAAGCGCGCCGATTTCGACGCGCTCAACGAGCGCCAGCGCGAGAAGATCGCGGCCGGGCAGAAGAACGAGAAGGTCTTCGTCAACCCGCGCAATGCGGCGGCCGGCGCGGTGCGCCAGCTCGATCCGGCCATTGCGGCGGCGCGGCCGCTGAGCTTTTTTGCCTACGGCCTCGGCGAGGTCACGCCGGCCAGCGAAGGCGGACCGGATTTTCCGACCCAGTTCGAATGGCTGCAGCAGTTCGATGCCTGGGGATTCCCGGTGGCCAAACAGACTGCGCGTGCGACCGGCGCCATTGAACTGATTGCCTTCCACGAGAACATCGGGCGCCAGCGCGATGCCTTGCCCTACGACATCGACGGCGTGGTCTACAAGGTCGACAGCATCGAGCTGCAGCGGCGGCTGGGCTTCGTCTCGCGCGAGCCGCGCTGGGCCGTGGCGCACAAGTATCCGGCGCAGGAGCAGATCACCGAGGTGCTCGGCATCGAAGTGCAAGTGGGCCGCACCGGCAAGCTCACGCCGGTGGCCAAGCTCGCGCCGGTGTTCGTCGGCGGCGTGACCGTGACCAACGCCACGCTGCACAACGAGGACGAGGCACGCCGCAAGGACGTGCGCGTGGGCGACAAGGTCATCGTGCGGCGTGCCGGCGACGTGATCCCCGAAGTGGTCGGCGTGGTGCCGGAAAGCCTGGCCCGGCCCGACAGCGAGCGCGGGCCGCTGTTCACCATGCCGCACCAGTGCCCGGTGTGCGGATCGGAGGCGCTGCGCGAAGAAGGCGAAGTCGACTACCGCTGCACCGGCGGCCTGTTCTGCGCGGCCCAGCGCAAGGAAGCCATCCTGCACTTTGCGGCGCGGCGCGCGGTCGACATCGACGGGCTCGGCGACAAGCTGGTCGAGCAATTGGTCGATGCCAACCTGATCCGCATCTTGCCCGACCTCTACAGGCTGGGGTTCACCACTCTGGCGGGGCTGGACCGCATGGCCGAGAAGTCGGCCAGGAACCTCGTCGATGCGCTCGAGGCCTCGAAGAAGACCACGCTGCCGCGCTTCCTGTTCGGGCTCGGGATCCGGCATGTGGGCGAGAGCACCGCGAAAGACCTGGCCAAGCATTTCGGCAAGCTCGACGCGATCATGGACGCGAGCGAGGAGCAGTTGCTTGAAGTCAACGATGTCGGCCCGGTCGTTGCCCAAAGCCTGCGCACCTTCTTCGACCAGCCGCACAACCGCGAGGTGGTCGAGCAGCTGCGGGCCTGCGGGCTGACGTGGGAAGAGGGCGAGCCCGCTGCGCGTGCCCCCAAGCCGTTGGCGGGTCTGACCTTCGTGATTACCGGTACCCTTCCTACGCTGAGCAGGGACGAAGCGAAGGATAAATTGGAGGCAGCCGGCGCCAAGGTGGCGGGCTCGGTCAGCAAGAAGACAAGCTACCTTGTGGCTGGCGAGGAGGCCGGCAGCAAGCTCGACAAGGCCCGTGAAATCGGCGTGAACGTGATCGATGAAGCGCATATGCTGGAGATACTTGCCAATGGTGTTCCGGGTTGAAGGAGCGGATGGCGCGGTGTTCTTACCGCCCGTTACGCGACTTCACACCGGCGCAGTCAACAGGGTCTACAAGCTGACGTTGAAGAAAACAGAAGGCTGACAAGGAGTCCCTCATGCAGAAAATTCGTGTTCTCGGTATCTGTGTCGCCGTCGGCGGCTTCGCGCTGCTCGGCGGCTGCGTGGCTGTTCCTGGCGACCCTTACTACAGTGGGGGCTATTCGCAGCCGTACTACGCGGACCCGGTGGTGGTGAATCCGGCGCCGGTCTATATCCAGGGTGGCGGTTACTACGACGGCGGGCGCCGCTATTACGACCGCCCCTACTACGACAGGCCTTATTACGGACGGCCGGGCTACCCGGCGGTGCGACCGGTGCCCGTGCCGGTGCCTGTGCCTTCTCGTCCCGGTTGGGGAGGCGGCCGACCGCCTGGTGGTGGAGCCATCGTGCCGCCGACCGGCAATACAGGCGTGTCGCCGCTGCCGCAGTACCGGTCGCAGCCGCCGCGCGGCGCGTCGCGACTGTGGTCGTCGCCGGACTCCAAGACGCCGAGCCAAACCCCTCCGTGACCGCGTGGCGGGGCCGCTCGCGATAATCCCCGCCATGGCCATCCGCGAAATCCTCAAGATGGGCGACCCCCGGTTGCTGCGCGTTGCGCAGCCGGTGGTTGCCTTCGACAACGACGAGCTGCACCTGCTGGTGCGCGACATGTTCGAGACCATGCTGGCAGTCAATGGCGCCGGCTTGGCCGCGCCGCAGATCGGCGTCGACCAGCAGCTCGTGATCTTCGGCACCGATGTCGTCAATCCCCGCTACCCCGACGCACCCCCGGTGCCGCGCACCGTGCTCCTGAATCCGGTCATCACGCCGATCGGCGAGGAGGAAGAAGAGGGCTGGGAAGGCTGCCTGTCGGTGCCGGGCCTGCGCGGCGTGGTGCCGCGCTTCGCGAACATCCGCTACACCGGCTTCGATCCCTACGGCGATCCGATCGACCGCATCGCAAGCGGCTTTCATGCGCGCGTGGTGCAGCATGAAGTCGATCACCTGCTGGGCAAGCTCTATCCGATGCGGGTGCGCGACTTCTCGCGCTTCGGCTACACCGACGTCCTGTTTCCAGGGCTCGACGCCAACGACGACGATTGACGAAAAAAGCGGCCGGTTCGTCACCGGCCGCTTGCTTTCTTTCAGTTGTACTTGCCGCCCAGGCCGAAGCGGCCGCCGCCGAAGAGCGCGATGGCGATCGCCGAGAACAGGAACATGCCCTGCAGCTCCAGTGCCCAGCCGCCCTGGCCATTGAGCGCGCCCAGGTCCTTCTGATGCACGAGCCAGATGGCCGCCAGCATGTTGAGGGCAACGATCAGTGCGGCCGGCCGCGTGAACAGCCCCACGATGAGCAGCACCGGCGCAAGGATCTCTCCGACATAGACCAGGTAGGCCAAGGCAGCCGGCAAGCCATGGGATGCCAGCATGCCGCCGATCCCGTCGACGCCTTTGCCGACCTTCGCAATGCCGTGCAGCAGGATGAGGATGCCGAGTGCGACGCGCAGAACGAGCTTGCCGGTGTCGTCGGATTTGGTCATGAGCAGATTCCTGGTGAAGTTGTTGGAGGCCCGTATGTTAGTGAATGCGGCCGGCGAGAAAAACCCGTAGCCGGCGGCGCACGCAGCATATGCATTCAACTGTCCGTTCCTTGGCAGGGTGGCGCGCAGCCTCGTACACTGCCTTTCGCTCGTTGTTGAGGAGAACATACCAAATGAAGAACCGATTCCGTCCCGCACTGGCCGTGGCCGCAACCGTTGCAGCGTTTGCCGCTGCCGCCCCCGCCTTTGCCGGCAAGACCCTCGATGCCGTCAAGCAGCGCGGCACCGTGAAGTGCGGCGTGACCAATGGCGTGGCCGGGTTCTCCGCGCCGGATACGCAGGGCAACTGGTCGGGCCTGGACGTCGACACCTGCCGCGCGATTGCCGCGGCCGTGCTGGGCGATCCGAAGAAGGTCGACTTCGTGCCGCTCAATTCGCAGCAGCGCTTCTCGGCCCTGCAGGCCGGCGAGATCGACATCCTCGCGCGCAACACCACCTGGACGCTCACGCGCGACACCTCGCTGGGCTTCAACTTCACCACCATCACCTACTACGACGGCCAGGGCTTCCTGGTGCCGAAGAAGCTCAAGGTCACGAGCGCCAAGCAGCTCAAGAACGCCACCATCTGCACGCAGTCGGGCACCACCAACGAGAAGAACGTGTCCGACTACTTCCGCGCGCAGAACATCCCGGTCAAGACCGTCGTCTTCGAAAGCTTCGAAGCCTCGTTCAAGGCCTTCTTCTCCGGCCGTTGCCAGGCCTTCACCACCGACGCCTCGGCGCTGGCGGGCCTGCGCAACAAGGAAGCGCCGAACCCTGACGACTACGTCATCCTGCCCGAGCTGATTTCCAAGGAACCGCTCGCGCCGCTGGTGCGCCGCGGCGACGACGAATGGTTTGCCATTGCCAAGTGGGTGCCCAACGCGCTCATCGAGGCAGAAGAATTCGGTGTCACGCAGGCCAATGCCGACGAGCTCAAGGCCAACAGCAAGGACCCGGCGCAGCAGCGCCTGGTCGGCACCGGCGAAGACCTGGGCAAGCTGCTGGGCCTCGACAAGGACTGGTCGTTCCGCGCCATCAAGGCCGTGGGGAACTACGGCGAGATGTTCGAGCGCAACGTCGGGCCGAAATCGGTCCTCAAGCTGCCGCGCGGCTCGAACAACCTCTGGAACAAGGGCGGCCTGATCTACGCACCACCCGTTCGATGAGCCGGGAAGCCTCGCGCCGCGGCGCCTGGCTGGCCTGGGTCGTCCAGTCGCTGCTGGTGCTGGCCGTCGTGGCCGGCGCCTTCTGGGTGGTGCACCATGCGCTCGAAGTGCTGCGTGCGCGCGGCGTCCGCTCGGGCTTCGACTTTCTCGTCGAGCCCGCGGGCTTCTCCATCAGCGAAGGCTGGCTCGACTTCGATGCCAGCCAGCCGTTCTGGCGCGCCTTTCTGGCAGGCCTGGTCAACACGGTGCGCGCCTCGGTCCCCGCAGCGATCTTCTCGGTCGTGCTCGGCACCCTGATCGGCATCGGCCGGCTCGCGCCGCATGTGCTGCTGCGCGGCATCTGCACCGCTTATGTCGAATTGCTGCGCAACGTGCCGCTGCTCGTGCAGTTGCTGATGCTGGCCTTTGCCATCGCCAACCTGCTGCCCGACCCCACCGAACCTGTGCGGCTGCTGCCCGGCGTGTGGCTCAGCAAGGCCGGCCTCAGCGTGCCCTGGCCGGCGTCGGGCGAGGGCGGCTGGTGGCCCACGCACTTCGAATGGCCCGAGCGCGGCGACTTCGGCGTGAGCGGCGGCGCGGCGCTGAGCCCGGAGTACGTGACCATCGTCGCCGGCCTGTCCTTCTATTCGGCAGCGTTCGTGGCCGAGATCGTGCGCGCCGGCATCCTCTCGGTGTCGCAAGGGCAGGTGCTGGCCGGGCAGGCGCTGGGCCTCACGCCGGTGCAGCAGCTGCGCATCGTGATCCTGCCGCAGGCGCTGCGGGTGATCGTGCCTTCGCTCACCAACCAGCTGCTCAGCCTGACCAAGAATTCATCGCTCGCGGTGGCCGTGGGTTATCCGGAGCTGGTGTCGGTGGCCAACACCACCATCGGCTCGAACGGGCGGGCCTTCGAGTGCATCGCGATCATCATGGCGGTGTACCTGCTGCTGTCGCTGCTGATCTCCTTCGGCATGAATCGCTACAACGCGCGCGTCGCGCTCAGGGGCTGGCGATGAGGAACGTCGCCCAGGGCCCCATCGCCTGGCGCAGCGAACTCTGGGGTTCGCCGCTGCGGGCCCTGGCCACCGTGCTGCTGGTCGTGCTGCTGGCGTGGGGCGGCTTCCACGCCATTGAATGGGGCGTGGTGCACGCCGTGTTCCGGCCTGACGCAGAAGCCTGCCGCGCTGTGCAGCACGGCGCCTGCTGGGGCGTGGTGGCCGAGAAATGGCGGCCGATGCTGTTCGGGCGCTTTCCCTACGAAGAGCAATGGCGCCCGGCCATTGCCGTGGTCGTGCTGTCGGCCGTGACCGTGCTGAGCGCCTGGCCGCGCAGCTGGCGCTGGTGGCTGGCACCGCTCTGGATTGCGGCGCTGCTGTTGTTCGTGCTGCTGATGCGCGGCGGCGTGGCGGGCCTCGTCCCTGTGCCAACCAGCCGCTGGGGCGGACTGCCACTCACCATCGGCCTTGCCGTGGTGGGCCTGGCGCTGGCCTTTCCGCTGGCGCTGCTGCTTGCGCTGGGGCGCCGCTCGGGCTGGCCGGTGGTTCGCACGCTCAGCGCGAGCTACATCGAGCTGGTGCGCGGCGTGCCGCTGATCTCGGTGCTGTTCATGGCGTCGTTCCTGCTGCCGCTGCTCTGGCCCGCGGGCTGGCAACCCGACGTGCTGGTGCGCGTGCTGGCGGGACTCACGCTGTTCGTGGCGGCCTACCTGGCCGAGATCATCCGCGGCGGGCTGCAGGCCGTGCCGCGCGGGCAGACCGAGGTGGCGATGGCGCTGGGCTTCGGACGCTGGCCGGTGCAGCGGGACATCGTGCTGCCGCAGGCCCTGCGGCTGGTGGTGCCGGCGCTGACCAACAGCGTGGTCGGCACGCTGAAAGACACCTCGCTGGTCACGGTGGTCGGCCTGTTCGAGCTGACCGGCGCGCTGGGCCTGGCGCTCGGCGGCGACCCGACCTGGCGGCCGTTCTACCTCGAGGGCTACCTCTTTATTGCAGCGGTGTACTGGGTGCTGTGCTTCGGGCTTTCGCGCTACAGCGTGTGGCTCGAGCGGCGGCTGGGAGAGGGCACGCGCTGAGCCGGACCGGCCGAGGATGCATGCGGTTGCGCCAGTGTCTCGAGAGTCTGGACCTGCCACGCGAATTCATCCTCGAAGGCCGTCGGGTCCGTGATCGCATAGCCACCGTAGGCATAGACAGCCGCATAGGCTGCGTAGCTCGCGGCCTCGAGGGCCCGGCCGGCCAGGGCATTGGCCACCGCATACGTGGCGGAAACCGCCGCATGTGCCGAGCCATCGATCGAGTTCGAGCCCCGGTGCCCGTTCGCCACGGCCGCCAACTCCGCGCGGGCCGCCGTCAAGGCTGCTTCGTCGGCCTTGCCGTCGAGAACGGCATGCGCCACCGAGAGGCCTTCGATGGCGCGCGGGTCTTCCAGCAGATGCCCGATGCGGTCCGCGCAAGCCAGGCCGAAAGCCAGGCGCAGCGATGCGTGCCCGGGATCGTTCAGGCCAAGCTCGGCGGCGAGACGCGACAGTTCGGTGTTCATGGCAGCGCCGGACGTTCGATGAAGCTTCTCAGCCAGTCGCCAGCGCCTTGTCCACCAGCTGCTGCGCTTCCTCGAGGATGCGGCCCAGGTGCTCGGCACCGAGAAAGCTCTCGCCGTAGATCTTGTAGATGTTCTCGGTGCCCGAGGGCCGCGCGGCGAACCAGCCGTTCTCTGTGACCACCTTCACGCCACCGATGGCCGCGCCGTTGCCCGGGGCGCGGCTCAGCACGTTCTGGATCTTCTCGCCTGCGAGCTCGGTGGACAGCACCTGCTGCGGCGACAGGCTCGAGAGCTTCTTCTTCTGCTCGACGGTGGCCGCCGCGTCCACGCGATTGGCCACCGGCTGGCCCAGCGCCTGCGCCAGTTCGGCAAAGCGTTCGCCAGGGTCGCGCCCGGTGCGCGCGGCAATTTCGGCCGAGAGCAGGGCGGGAACGATGCCGTCCTTGTCGGTGGTCCAGACCGAGCCGTCGCGCCGCAGGAAGGTGGCGCCCGCGCTTTCCTCGCCGCCGAAGCCCAGCGACGAATCCACCAGCCCGTCGACGAACCACTTGAAGCCCACCGGCACCTCGTACAGCTTGCGGCCCAGCCGGGCGGCCACGCGGTCGATCATCTGGCTGCTGACCACCGTCTTGCCGACCGCCGCATGCGCCGCCCATTGCGGCCGGTGCGTGAAGAGGTAGTCGACCATCACCGCCAGGTAGTTGTTGGGCGGCAGCAGCCCCGCGCTGCGCGTGACGATGCCGTGGCGGTCATGGTCGGTGTCGCAGGCGAAGGCAATGCCGAAGCGGTCCCGCAGGCCGATCAGCTTGTGCATGGCATCGGGCGACGACGGGTCCATGCGGATGCGGCCGTCCCAGTCGAGCGACATGAAGCGGAAGGTGGGATCGACCTCCTGGCTCAGAACGTTGAGCCGCCCGAGCTTGTAGCGCTCGGCGATGGCCGGCCAGTAGCGCACGCCGGCGCCACCCAGCGGATCGACGCCGAGATCGACTGCAACGTCGCGGATCGCATCCATGTCGAGCACCAGCGCGAGGTCTTCGACATAGGTGTTCAGGTAGTCGTGGCGGTGCGTGGTCGAGGCGCGCAGCGCCTGTGCGAGCGGCAGGCGCTTCACGCCCTTGAGGCCGGCTGCAAGAAAGGCGTTGGCCGCGGCTTCGACCGCCGAGGTGATGTCGGTGCCCGCGGGGCCGCCGTTGGGCGGGTTGTACTTGAAGCCACCGCTTTCGGGCGGATTGTGCGAAGGCGTGATCACGATGCCGTCGGCCAGCCCCGTCGTGCGTCCGCGGTTGTAGACCAGGATCGCATGCGAGACGGCCGGCGTAGGCGTGTACTCGTCGTCCTTCGAGAGCATCAGCTCGACGCCGTTGGCCGCCAGCACCTCGACCGCGCTGTTGAAGGCGGGCGTCGAAAGCGCATGCGTGTCGATGCCGAGGAACAGCGGGCCGTCGATGCCCTTCTGGCGCCGGTAGTCGGCAATGGCCTGGCTCATGGCCAGCACATGCCATTCGTTGAATGCGTTGTCGAAGGAGGAGCCGCGGTGGCCCGAGGTTCCGAAGGCCACGCGCTGCGAAGGCACCGAGGGATCGGGCTGGCCCGCGTAGTAGGCCGAAACGAGGCGCGGGACGTTGACGAGCAGGTCCAGCGGTGCGGGCTGGCCCGCGAGGGGATTGGTTTTCTGGCTCATGTCGAGGGTTGCCGTTCGAGTTGAATCAAGTCGGCACCATCATGCCGCAGGATGCACCCGCGGATGAAACAAGCGGAAAGCGGCTCAGGACGCCAGCGCTTCCATCAGCTCGGTCTCGATGGCCAGTTGCGTCTTCTGGCCCTGCAGTTCCGGCCCGCTGATCAGGAAGGTGTCTTCCACCCGCTCGCCCAGGGTCGTGACCTTGGCGAGCTGCAGGTTCAGGTGATGCCGTGCGAGCACGCGCGCCACCGAATAAAGCAGCCCGGCGCGGTCGCTGGCCGAGATGTTGAGCAGCCAGCGCTGCGCCTTGTCGTCGGGCAGCAGGCTGATGCGCGGCTTGATCGGAAAGCTGCGCACGCGCCGCGACACGCGGCCCACGCTGGGTGGGGGCAGGGGGCCGGCTTCGGTCAGCGTCTGCGCCAGGCCCGACTCCACCATGCTGATGAGATCGCGGTAGTGGTCGGGCAGGAAGGTGGTCACCACCTGAAACGTGTCGAGCGCGTAGCCGTTGCTCGTGGTGTGTACTTTCGCGTCAAGGATGCTGAACGAGGACTGGTCGAAGTAGCCGCAGATGCGCGCGAACAGGTCGGGCTGGTCGGGCGTGTAGACCACCACCTGCAGGCCTTCGCCGACAGGCGAAAGATGCGCCCGCACGATCGGCGGCGCCTTGGGGTCCACGGGCACATTGGGCGGTGGCACGAAGCGCGAGAGCTGCTTGGCATGCCAGGCGATCTCGGCGGCATCGTGGCGCATGAAGTAGCCGACGTCGAGCGTGGCCCACAGGGCCTTGTGGGCCTCGAAGCGCTGGGCGTGCAGCGCAAGCTGCACCAGCGCCTCGCGCTTGCGCGATTCCACCTCGGCGTCGGGGTCGGGCATGCGGCCGCCGAGCGCGCGCAGGGTGAAGCGGTACAGGTCTTCGAGCAGCTTGCCCTTCCAGGCATTCCACACGCGCGGCGAGGTGCCGCGGATGTCGGCCACCGTCAACAGATAGAGCGCGGTCAGATAGCGCTCGTTGCCCACGCGCTTGGCGAAGGCGCCGATCACCTCGGGGTCGCTCAGGTCCTGCTTCTGCGCGACCTGGCTCATCACCAGGTGCTCTGCAACCAGGAATTCGATCAGCCTGGAATCTTCGCGCGCGATGCCGTGCTGCTTGCAGAAACGCTGCACGTCGCGTGCGCCGAGCGTGGAATGGTCGCCGCCGCGTCCCTTGGCGATGTCGTGGAACAGCGCCGCCACGTAAAGGATCCATGGCTTGTCCCAGCCCGCCGCGAGTTGCGAGCAGAACGGGTATTCGTGCGCATGCTCGGCAATGAAGAAGCGCCGCACGTTGCGCAGCACCATCAGGATGTGCTGGTCCACCGTGTACACATGGAACAGGTCGTGCTGCATCTGCCCCACGATGCTGCGGAACACCCGCAGGTAGCGCCCCAGCACCGAGGTCTGGTTCATGAGCCGGAACGCATGCGTGATGCCGTAGGGCTGCAGCAGGATGCGCATGAAGGTCTGGTGGTTGACCGGGTCGTTGCGGAACTTGCTGTCCATCACGTGGCGCGCGTTGTAGAGCGCGCGCAGCGTGCGTGCCGACAGGCCTTTCACGCCGATGGTCTTCTGGTAGAGAAGAAAGGTCTCGAGAATGGCGTGCGGCTCGCGCTCGTAGAGGTCGTCGCTCGCAATCTCGATCAGGCCGGCGCGCTCGTAGAAGCGCTCGTTGATCGGCGTGTGCTGCTCGTCCACCGGCTGCAGCCGCTCCGCGATGTTCAGCAGCAGGATCTGGTTGAGCTGCGACACCGCCTTGGCCGCCCAGTAGTAGCGCCGCATCAACGCCTCGCTGGACTTGCGCTGCGATTCGCCTTCGTAGCCGAAGCTCGCGGCCACGGCGGTCTGCAGGTCGAACACCAGGCGGTCCTCGCGCCGGTTGGCAATCACATGCAGGCGCGCACGGATCAGCGAGAGCAGCGCTTCGTTGCGCTTGATCTGCTGTGCCTCGAACGAGGTGGCCAGGCCGTTCTTGGCGAGGTCGTCCCACCGGCCACCGAAGCCGGCGGCCTTGGTCATCCAGAGGATGGTCTGCAGGTCGCGCAGGCCGCCCGGCGATTCCTTGCAGTTGGGCTCGAGCGCATAGGGCGTGTTGTCGAATTTCTGGTGGCGATGGCGCATTTCCTGCGACTTGGCCACGAAGAAGGCCTGCGGATCGATGGCCCGTGCGAAGCGCCTGCGGAACGCCACGAAGAGCTTCTTGTCGCCCGTGATCAGCCGCGACTCGAGCAGCGAGGTCTGGACCGTGACGTCCTTCTCGGCTTCGGCCAGGCACTCGTCGACGGTGCGCACGCTGGAGCCGATCTCGAGCCCCGCGTCCCAGCAGTGGCCGATGAAGGCCTCGATGCGGGCCGGATCGACCGCGCCGGCCTCGCCCTCGGGCGGCAGCAGCAGCAGCACGTCGACGTCGGAGTAGGGGAACAGTTCGCCGCGGCCGAAGCCGCCCACGGCCACCAGCGCGAGCGAGTCGCCGAAATCGGCTTCCCGCCAGAGCGCGCACAGCGTCTGGTCGGCCAGGGCCGACAGCTGCCGCAGCACCGTGTGTACGCTACGCGTGGGCGCGCGGGCAAAGCGCAGGGTGTCGAACAGCGCCAGCTTCCTGGCGCGATAGGCTTCGCGCAGCGTGGCGACATCGATCTTGGCTGGTTCGATCACGGCTGTGTCCTCGGCCGTGCGCCGCTCGCGCGGCTCACGTTTTCGTGGAGGTGACGAACGAGGGCAGGGGTGGGCTGCCTTCCGACAGCGTGAGCACCTCGTAGCCCGTTTCGGTGACCAGCACCGTGTGTTCCCATTGCGCCGACAGCGAACGGTCGCGGGTGACGATGGTCCAGCCGTCGTACTGGCCGCCCTTGAAGTCTTCCTTCACCTCGCGCTTGCCGGCGTTGATCATCGGCTCGATGGTGAAGATCATGCCGGGCTTGAGTTCTTCCAGCGTGCCCGGTCGGCCGTAGTGCAGCACTTGGGGTTCTTCGTGGAACCGCTGGCCCACGCCGTGGCCGCAGAATTCGCGCACCACCGAAAAGCCCTGGCCTTCGGCGAATTTCTGGATCGCGTGGCCCACGTCGCCCAGGTGGGCGCCCGGGCGCACCTGCAGGATGCCATGCCACATGGCTTCGAAAGTGATGTGGCACAGGCGCTTGGCGGCAATGGAGGTATCGCCGATGATGTACATGCGGCTGTTGTCGCCGAACCAGCCGTCCTTGATGACGGTCACGTCGACGTTCATGATGTCGCCCTTTTTCAGCGGCTTGTCATTGGGGATGCCGTGGCAGACCACGTGGTTCACCGAGGTGCAGAGCGACTTCGGAAAAGGCACGCTGCTGGCGCCCATGTAGCCCACGGTCGCCGAGGTGGTGCCCTGCTTGACCATGTATTCGGCGGCCAGGCGGTCGACATCGTTCGTGGTGATGCCGGGCTTGATGAGGGGCGTGAGGTAGTCCAGCACCTCGGAAGCCAGGCGGCAGGCGACGCGCATGGCTTCGATGCCTGCGGCGTCTTTGTAGGTAATGCTCATCCCGGAATTATCCCATTCACCCGGCTAAAATTCAGGGCTTACGCGGATGGCCCCAGTCAGCGGCCGTCCGCCTCGATTTTTCTGATTCCCAACGCGGCCCCAGGCCCATTCGACCGTGACGCAGCCCGCACCTCAAGCCCTTCCCGTCGTAACCCTTTTCGAGGGCGGCAGCGCACTCAGCGATTTCCGCGCGCGGCAGCTGCTGCCAAAGCTGCAGGCGATCGAGCCGCGCATCGAGAGCATCAGCGCCCGTTTCGTGCACCTGGTGGTCACCGATGCGGCGCTCGGCGCGGCCGACCACGAGCGCTTCGCCGCGCTCCTGACCTACGGCGAGCCCTTCGAGGCCCCGGCCAAGGCGGGCACTTCGGTGGTCGTCACGCCCCGCCTGGGCACCGTTTCGCCCTGGGCTTCCAAGGCCACCGACATCGCCCACAACTGCGGCCTGGCGCTGCGACGGGTCGAGCGGGTCACCCAGTACCACCTGAAGCTCAAGGCCCCGCTGATCGGCAAGGCGCCCGTGCTCGAGGGCGACCTGCTGGCCGCCGTGGCCGTTCCGCTGCACGACCGCATGACCGAATCGGTGCTGGCCACGGTGGAGCAGGCCGCCAGCCTGTTCAGCGAGCTGCCGGCCCAGCCGATGGCGCAGGTCGATGTGCAGGGCGGCGGCCGCGCCGCGCTGGTGGCGGCCAACACGGGTTTCGGCCTGGCGCTGGCGGAAGACGAGATCGACTACCTGGTCGAAGCCTTCACCCGGCTCGGGCGCAACCCGAGCGACGTCGAGCTGATGATGTTCGCGCAGGCCAACAGCGAGCACTGCCGCCACAAGATCTTCAACGCCAGCTTCACCATCGATGGCGAGGCCCAGCCGCAAAGCCTGTTCTCGATGATCCGCCACACCGAGAAGCAGAACCCGCAGCACACGGTGATCGCCTATGCGGACAACGCCTCGGTGATGGAGGGCACGACGGTCGAGCGCTTCATTCCGGCTGCGGGCTCGCAGAGCTATCAAAAAGATAGCGCGCTGAGCCACGTGCTGATGAAGGTCGAGACGCACAACCACCCGACCGCCATTTCCCCGTTTCCGGGTGCCTCGACCGGCGCGGGCGGCGAGATCCGCGACGAAGGCGCCACCGGCCGCGGCTCCAAGCCCAAGGCCGGCCTGACGGGCTTCACGGTGTCGAAGCTCTGGCCGGAAGAGGGCCACTACGGCAAGCCTGAGCACATTGCCAGCCCGCTGCAGATCATGACCGAGGGCCCGCTGGGCGGCGCCGCGTTCAACAACGAATTCGGCCGGCCCAACCTGCTGGGCTATTTCCGCGAATACGAGCAGACCGTGGCGAGCGACCTCGACATCGTGCAGCGCGGCTATCACAAGCCCATCATGATCGCGGGCGGCTTGGGGCAAATCGACGCCACGCAGACCAAGAAGATCCAGTTCCCGGCCGGCTCGCTGCTGATCCAGCTCGGCGGCCCTGGCATGCGCATCGGCATGGGCGGCAGCGCCGCGAGTTCCATGGCCACGGGCGCCAACGCGGCCGAGCTCGACTTCGACTCGGTGCAGCGCGGCAACCCCGAAATCGAACGCCGTGCGCAGGAGGTCATCAACCACTGCTGGCAGCAGGGCGCGGCCAACCCGATCCTCGCGATCCACGACGTGGGCGCGGGCGGCCTGAGCAATGCCTTCCCCGAGTTGACCAACGACGCCGGCCGCGGCGCGCGCTTCGACCTGCGCGCCGTGCCGCTGGAGGAATCGGGCATGGCGCCGAACGAGATCTGGTGCAACGAATGCCAGGAGCGCTATGTGCTGGCCATTGCGCCGGAATCGCTCGAACAGTTCAAGGCCTTCTGCGAGCGCGAGCGCTGCCCGTTCTCGGTGGTGGGTGTGGCGACCGAGGAGCGCCAGCTGCTGGTGGCCGACGAAGGCGCCGAGGTGCAGCCCGTCGAGATGCCGATGGACGTGCTGCTCGGCAAGCCGCCCAAGATGCACCGCGACGTCAAGGCGCTGGCGCGCAGCTTCAAGCCGCTCGACCTCACGGGCGTCGACCTGCAGAAGGCCGCCATCGACGTGCTGTCGCACCCGACGGTGGCCTCCAAGCGCTTCCTGATCACCATCGGCGACCGCACCGTGGGCGGCCTGAGCCACCGCGACCAGATGGTCGGCCCCTGGCAGGTGCCGGTGGCCGATTGCGCCGTGACGCTGGCCGACTACAGGGGCTTCGCCGGCGAGGTGATGAGCATGGGCGAGCGCACGCCGCTGGCGGTGCTCGACGCGCCGGCCTCGGGCCGCATGGCCGTGGCCGAGGCCATCACCAACCTGCTGGCGGCGCCGATCGAGCTTTCGCGCGTGAAGCTCTCGGCCAACTGGATGGCCGCCTGCGGCGAGCCCGGCGAAGACGCCGCGCTGTACGAAACCGTCAAGGCCGTGGGCCTTGAGCTGTGTCCGGCGCTCGGCGTGTCGATTCCGGTCGGCAAGGATTCGCTGTCGATGCGCACGCAGTGGAAGGATGGGGACGAAGCCAGGAAGGTCACCTCGCCCGTGAGCCTGATCGTGACCGCCTTCGCCACGCTGGCCGACGTGCGCGGCACGCTCACGCCGCAGCTCGATGCCTCGGAGGCCGACACCACGCTGGTGCTGATCGACCTGGGCCGCGGCCAGCACCGCATGGCCGGCAGCATCCTGGCGCAGACGCTGAACCAGAGCGGCGACACCGTGCCCGACCTCGACGACCCGGCGCAACTCGTCGCGCTGGTCAATGCCGTGAACGCGCTGCGCGCCGACGGCAAGATCCTGGCCATGCACGACCGCAGCGACGGCGGCCTGTTCGCCACCGCCTGCGAAATGGCCTTTGCGGGCCACGTGGGCGTGGCGCTCAACGTCGACATGCTGGTCACCGAAGGCGACGGCATCTCCGACAGCCGCATGGAAACCGGCGACGCCAAGAACTGGGCGCAGCAGGTCAGCGCGCGGCGCGAGGAGCTCACGCTGAAGGCGCTGTTCAACGAAGAGCTCGGCATGGTGCTGCAGGTGCGCACCGAAGAGCGCAACGACGTGATGCAGGTGCTGCGCGCCCACGGCCTCAGCGCCCACAGCCACTTCGTCGGCAAGACGCGGCCCGCCAGCTCCACGATGGATGCCGGCAAGGGCAAACTCGAAGTCTGGCGCGATGCCAAGTCGGTGTTCAGCGCGACGCTGCAGGACCTGCACCAGGTGTGGGACTCGGTCAGCTGGAAGATCGCCCGCGAGCGTGACAACCCGGACTGCGCCAATGCCGAGCACGCCGCGGCGGGCGAACCCGCCGATCCGGGCCTGCACTGGCATGTCTCGCCGCCGCTCGGCAAGGGCTGGGGTGAACTCGGCCCGGGGCTGCTGTCGTCGCGCCCCAAGGTTGCCATCCTGCGCGAGCAGGGCGTCAATTCGCATGTCGAGATGGCCTACGCGTTCACTGAAGCAGGCTTCGAAGCCTTCGACGTCCACATGACCGACCTGCAGGCGGGCAGGGCGGACCTCGCCGACTTCAAGGGGGTGGTGGCCTGCGGCGGCTTCAGCTACGGCGACACGCTGGGCGCCGGCATCGGCTGGGCGCGCAGCATCACCTTCAACCCGAAGCTCGCCGAACAGTTCAAGGCCTTCTTCGGCCGCGAAGATACCTTCGGCCTGGGCGTGTGCAACGGCTGCCAGATGTTCGCCGAACTGGCCGACATCATTCCCGGCGCCGAGGCCTGGCCGCGTTTCACCACCAACCAGAGCGAGCGCTTCGAGGCGCGCCTGTCGATGGTCGAGGTGCTCGAATCGCCGAGCATCTTCTTTGCGGGCATGGCCGGCACGCGCCTGCCGATCGCAGTGGCGCACGGCGAGGGCTATGCCAACTTCAAGCACCGCGGCGACGCGGCCAAGGCCATTGCGGCGATGCGCTTCGTGGACAACCACGGCAACCCGACCGAGCAGTACCCGTTCAATCCGAACGGCAGCGCGGGCGGCCTGACCTCGGTGACCACGCCCGACGGCCGCTTCACGGCCGTGATGCCGCACCCCGAGCGCGTGTTCCGCAACATCCAGATGAGCTGGACCGGTGGCGACAAGAACGAACTGAGCCCGTGGATGCGCATCTGGCGCAATGCGCGCCGCTGGGTGGGCTGAAAGAAAGAACCCGGAGATAAAAAAAGCGGCCCGCGGGCCGCTTTTTTCATGGCGTGAAGAAAATCCGGGCCTTACTCGACCTTTGCCTTCGCGCGCAGCTCTTCCTGGTACTTCTGCAGGCGCTGCTGCTGCAGCTGCTGCGTGATCTGCGGCTGCACTTCTTCCAGCTTCGGCAGCTGCGCCTGGCGGATGTCGTCGACGCGGATGATGTGGTAGCCGAACTGCGTCTTGACGGGGGCTGCCGTGGTCTCGCCCTTCTTGAGCTTGATCATCGCTTCGGAGAACTCGGGCACGAAGCTCGCGGGGTTGGCCCAGTCGAGATCGCCGCCGTTGGCGCCCGATCCCGGGTCCTTGCTCTGCTTCTTGGCGATGTCCTCGAACTTGGTGCCCTTCTTCAGGTCGGCCATGATCTTCTTGGCCTGGTCTTCGGTCTCGACCAGGATGTGGCGTGCCTTGTATTCCTTGCCGCCATTGGCCGCCACGAACTTGTCGTACTCGGCCTTCACGTCGGCGTCCGAGACCGGGCTGGTCTTGCGGTAGTTCTCGAACAGCGCGCGGATCAGGATGGCCTGGCGGGCGAGTTCGAGCTGGTTCCTGTAGTCGTCGGTGGCGTCCAGGCCCTGCTTCTGCGCTTCCTGCATGAACACTTCGCGTGCGACGATTTCCTCGCGCAGCTGGCCCTGCATTTCCGGCGTGACCGGCCGGCCGGCTGCCGCCAGCTGCTGGGCCAGCACGTCCATGCGCGCCTTGGGCACGGGCTTGCCGTTGACGATGGCTGCGTTCTGCGCCACTGCCGCCAGAGGAATCGCACCGAGCAGCGCTGCGGCCGCGACGGCCTGCAAGAGTTGTTTTTTCATGGAATGAATATCAGGCTGGAGGGGAAATGCGCGTGTAGGAAAAAGCGCGTGAAAAAAAGCGGACGAGACGAAGGAAGGGCGAGAAATGGAAGATCGGGTCGGGCCGCCGCGGCCGTCATGCCCTGTTTTTGGCAGATCGGCGGCGTGCCGGCAATCGAACGACTCAGAGCACCTCGATGGCGATGGCGTGCAGACCCTGTGCGATAAAAACTTGGAGGGCATCATACACAAGGCGATGGCGCGCCACGCGGGGCTTCCCTTCGAACAGTGGGGAAGCGATGCGAACCCGGAAATGGGTGCCCCGGCCCTCGGCGTTGGCACCGGTATGGCCCGCGTGGGCGCCGCTTTCGTCGATCACCTCGAGCGTGGTCGGCTGGAGCGCCTGGCGCAGCGCCGCTTCGAGGTCGCGCGCAGTCGGCAGGGGGTGGCTCAAGGCAGCACTCATGATGCGGGCTTGTCGTCGCCCTTGAGGTGCGGCGAGATGTAGAGGCCCTGCGCCACCAGGAACACGATCGGGAACACGTAGCCCCAGAGCTTGAAGTTGACCCATGCCTCGGTGGTGAAGTACGCCGCCACGTAGCCGTTGATGGCCGCCATGAAGAGGCAATAGCCGATCCACGCCACGTTGAGGCGGCCCCAGATGCGGTCCGGCAGCTGGAGCTGCGAGCCCAGCAGCATCTTGAGGAAGTTCTTCTTCAGCGCCCACAGCGCCACCGCCAGGGCAATGGCCATGGCGCCGTAGAGAACCGTGGGTTTCCACTTGATGAAGCGGTCGTCGTGCAGCACCAGCGTGAGCGTGCCGAAAAGCAGAATGAGCACCAGCGTGGCTTTCTGCATGGCCTGCAGCTTGCGGTCCAACGCGTAGATGATGCCCATCTGCAGCACGGTGGCGGCCATCAGCACGCCGGTGGCGGTGTAGATGTCGGCCAGCTTGTAGGCGCCGAAGAACAGCAGGATCGGAAAGAAGTCGAGGATCAGTTTCATTTTTTCTTGAAGTCGAGCGAGGCCGAGTTCATGCAGTAGCGCAGGCCGGTTTCGGTGGGGCCGTCGGGAAACACGTGGCCCAGGTGGGCGCCGCAATTGGCGCAGACGTTTTCGGTGCGCACCATGCCGTGCGAGCGGTCGACGATGTTCCTGATGGCGCCCGGTACGGCCTCTTCGGAGAAGCTGGGCCAGCCGCAGCCCGCGTCGAACTTGGTGCCCGATTCGAACAGCTTCGCGCCGCAGCAGATGCAGTGGTAGGTGCCGTCATCCCAGTGCGCCTCGTACTTGCCGGTGAAGGGCCGTTCGGTGGCCGCGTGGCGCGTGACCTCGAAGGCCACGGGCTCGGCGCCTTTTTCGGCAAGCAGGGCTTTCCATTCGGCGTCGGTTTTCTCTACGGGAGTGGTCATGATGAGCAGCTGATTTCGATCGTGGAGGCCCAGTCGGGCGGGAACCCGGCATAGGCTTCGGCGCCGGGATGTTCTTCAAATGGGGTTTCGAGCAGGGCCAACAAGGTTGCCACACCCGAGAAGTCCTTCTGGCTCGCCGCTTCGATGGCCTGCTGGCCCAGGTGGTTCCGCAACACGTACTTCGGATTCGATTTGAGCATCAGGGCCGCGGCTTCCGGACGCGGCGCCTGCGCATGCCGCTGCGAAAAGGATAGCAGCCAGGCATCGAAGCCCGCCCGGTCCAGGAACAGGTCGCGCACCGGCTCGGCGTGGCCGTCGGCCATGTGCGGCGAAAGGCGGCGCCAGAAGATGGTGTAGTCGACCTTTTCGGCGGCCAGCAGCTTCAGCACGCCCTCGATGAGCGCGCGATCGCCTTCGGCCGGCTCCGCGAGCCCGAGCTTGGCGCGCATGCGGGCCTCGAATTCGCGCGGGAACACCGTCTTGTAGGACTCCAGCGCGGCGACGGCGATTTCCTGGTCGCCGATCAGCGGCAGGAGCGCCTGCGCCAGGCAGAACAGGTTCCAGTAGGCCACGTTGGGCTGCTGGTTGAAGGCATAGCGGCCGCTGGCGTCGCTGTGGTTGCAGATGTGGCGCGGATCGAAGCCGTCCAGGAACTGGAACGGCCCGTAGTCGATGGTGAGCCCGAGGATGCTCATGTTGTCGGTGTTCATGACCCCATGGCAGAAGCCCACGGCCTGCCACTGCGCGAGCAGGGCGGCGGTGCGCTCGCTCACGGCTTCCAGGAAGGCTGCATAGGCATTGCCGTTGAAGCGATCGGTGGTGCGGCAGGCCGGGTAGTAGCGGTCGATGACGTAGTCGGCCAGCGCGCGCAGTTCGGTGTCGCGCTGGTTGGCGGCAAAGTGCTCGAAGTGGCCGAAGCGGATGAAGCTGGGCGCCACGCGGGTCACGACGGCAGCGGATTCGGGCACTTCGCGGTACACGGGGGCGTCCGAGCCCGTGACGCAGAGCGCGCGGGTGGTCGGAATGCCAAGGCCGTGCATGGCCTCGCTGCAGAGGAATTCGCGGATGCTGGAGCGCAGCACGGCGCGGCCGTCGGCGCCGCGCGAGTAGGGCGTGCGGCCCGCGCCCTTGAGCTGCACTTCGAGGCCGCCCTCGGTTTCGCCGAGCATGATGGCGCGGCCGTCGCCGAGCTGGCCGGCCCAGACGCCGAACTGGTGGCCGCTGTACACGGTGGCGAAGGGCTGCGTGCCGGCCACGGTCAGGTTGCCGGTCAAGGCCGACAGCGTGCCGTCCGATTGCCGCCAATCGGCCGGCAAGCCGAGCATCCGGGCCGTCGCCTCGCTATGGCCCACCCAGTAGGGATCGGGCAGGGGCGTTGGCCGCAGTTGGGTGAGAAAAGCGGGGCCCAGCGCCCCGAAACCGGGTTTCCAGCGCAATCCCAGGTCCGCGGCGGCCGTGTCTTCAGCAAGCAAGCTCATGCCCGGATTGTCCGGCAGAGCGCGAGACCCCTTGCGGCGCGGGCCATCGGGGACTCAAACGCCGCTCGAAGCTCCTCAATGGGCGAGCGCCGGCGTGTCCCAGATCCGCGCCCGGTACTGGGCGGGCGGCAGCCCGAACCAGCGCTTGCAGGCCCGGAAGAAGTTGCTGCTGTCGACAAAGCCGAGCATGTCGGCGACGTCGGTGAGCGTGTGCCGGTCTTCCGCCAGGTACTGCTGCGCCAGTTCGCGGCGGGTGCGGTCGAGCAGCGACTGGAACGACACCGATTCCTCCTGCAGCCGCCGCTGCAGCGTGCGCTCCGCGAGGCCGAGGCCGGCGGCCACGTCCTGCCGGCGCGGTTCGCCTTGCGGCAGCCGCCGCGCGATTTCGGCGCACACCAGGGTGCTGGTGGTGGTCTGGCCCAGCAGGTTCAGCTGGTCGTCCAGCAGGTGCTCCTGCATCTCGCCGAGCGCCGGGTGGTGGGTGGGCAGCGGCATGGCCATGTCCGCCGCCGACAGCAGCAGGCGGTTGGCCGGCGCGTTGTAGCGGATGGCGCAGCCGAAGGCCTCGCGGTGCAGCCGGTCGTTGGCCGGCGGCGGATAGACGAACTCCAGGGCCAGCGGCTGCAGCTCGCGCCGCGTGAGCCACTGGCACTGCATGAAGACGGTCAGCAGGGCGTATTCGACGCGCTGGCGCGGAATCGGGAGGCTGCCGCCGGTGTGCTCCATCACCATCCAGCAGCCGCGCGCCTCGCGCTGCAGCGAGAAAGCGGTCGCGTCCGAGATCACCGCCATGTAGCGCGTGAGCCGGGTGAGCGCCGCGCCCAGGTCTGCACTGCAGGCCATGGCGTGGCCGACCGTGCCCAGCTTGCTGTGCGTGGCGGCCAGGTCGCGGTGCAGGCCCAGCGTGGACTTGTCGGCGCGCGCCACCGCAAGCTGCCAGAGCACCGAGATCTCGTCGACCGGCACGCGCGCGTTCTGGCGGTGCAGCGAATCAGGATCGAAACCGGCGTCGCGCAGCAGCGAAGGCACGTCGAGCCCTTCGGCTTCGAACATGGAGAGCACGCCTTCGAGCCAGGCGGCAGAGCTGGTCCGAAGCTCCGGCTGCTGCGCGCAGCCGGGCCGTCGTTGCGGTCGGCGCTGGGCGTGCGGCATGGAGGCTCCTGAAGTCATTGATTTGGCGCGCTTGCGATAGCGAAGGAAACGGCGTGCGTTCCTAGAATTTTTTACGGGTTCGGCGGGCCGGAGTATGGCCACCGGACACGGAGGCAGGAATTCCGATTAACCCGGTGTGGAGACAAATAATGAATACGGCACTGACAGCAGCGGTACAGGCACGGCCAGAGAACCAGGGTGCAGCAAGAACGGCAGCGGCAGCGCGGACGCTGGCCGTGACGGCCTGCCTGGCCCTCGCGGCCTGCGGTGGTGGTTCTTCGGGCTCGTCGTTCCCGTTCCTGCCGGTCCTCCCGCCCGCGCCGCCGCCACCGGCCGCACCGCCCCCGGCTGCCGACGGCCCCATGGTGCGCCAAACCGTGGCCGGCAAGATCGAAGGCGTGGACGACAGCGCCAATTCGGGCACATGGTTCTGGAAGGGCGTTCCTTTCGCGCAGCCGCCGGCCGGCGCGTTGCGCTGGCGCGCGCCGGTGGAGCCCGAGGCGTGGAGCGGCATCCGCCCGGCCATGAAGTTCGGCAACGCCTGCCTACAGATCGGCCGCCTCTTCGGCCCCGGCGCCAACAACACCTACGACGCGACCATCGGCACCATGCTGGGCAAGCCGGTCGGCAGCGAGGACTGCCTGTTCGTCAACATCTGGCGTCCCGCCACCGGCGAGCAGAACCTGCCCGTGCTGCTGTTCGTGCATGGCGGCAGCAATATTTCGGGCTACACGGCTGATCCGCTCTACGACGGCGCCCGGCTCGCGAAGGCCGCCAACGCGGTGGTCATCACCGCCAGCTATCGCCTGGGCATCCTGGGCTTCCTGAACATGCCGCAGCTGCGCCCGGGCGGCACCGCGGGCGACGACTCGGGCAACTTCGCGCTGCTCGACAACATGGCGGCGCTGCGCTTCATCCGGAACAACGTCGCGAACTTCGGCGGCGATCCGGGCAATGTCACGCTGTCGGGCGAATCGGCCGGTGCCACCAACCTGCTGGCGGTGATGACCTCGCCGATGGCCAAGGGGCTGTTCCACAAGGCCTTCGAGATGAGCGGCGGGATTTCGCTCGCGACCAACCTGCCGCCGGGGACGTTGCCTACGCTGGTCCCGGCATCCGTCTCGCTTGCGCAGGGCCAGTCGATCCTCGAGAAGCTGCTCGTGGCCGATGGCACCGCCGCCGACGCGGCCGCCGCCAAGGCCTACATCGGCATGCGCACGCCGGCGCAGATTGCCGAATACCTGCGCGCCCAGGAGGGTGGTGCGATGCTGGCCACGGTGGTCGCCAATGGCCTGGGCAGCGTCGCGCCCATTCCCGACGGCACGGTGCTGCCTGTCGATCCGATCGGCGCGATCGCCGCCGACAACTACGTCAAGGTGCCGATGCTCGCAGGCAACACGCGCGACGAGGGCAAGCTCTTTGCGTCGCTGCTGGGAACCATCGGCTTCCCGAAGCCGGGCTGGATCGTCACCGATGCCCAGCGCTTCTCGATGATGTTCGACTTCGATCCCGACGCAGCCCCCACGCTCGCGGTGGCCGACATCATCGATCCGTTCTACCTTCCGGTAGACACGCCCGGCACGGGCTACAACGCGGCGACCGCCGTCATCACGAAGGGGCTCTTCGAGGCCAACCGCGACAACCTGCTGAACACGATGAAGACGCGTCAGTCGAACATCTGGCACTACCGCCTCGACTGGGCGCAGGAGCCGACGCCGTGGAACGACGTGTACGGGGCCGCGCATGCGTTCGACCTGCCGTTCGTGTTCGGCAACTTCGGCGGCGCGCTGCTCAGCAACGTGATGGGCGGCAAGGTCAACCAGCCGGGCCGGCTCGCCCTGTCCAACGCCGTCATGGCCAGTGTCGGGGCCTTCATGCGCAAGGGCGACCCGAACACGCCCGAACTTGGTGCAACCTGGGCGACATGGCCGTCGCAGCTGCGGCTCGACGCCACGCCCTCCGCGGCCGTGATCACGCCGGTGCAGGCCGTCCCTTGATCAGGTGCACCAATGAGCCGCTGCGTTCAATCCGGCAGTGCGGGTTTGTGTCATTGTGGAAGTGGCCGAAGCTTGCGTGAATCCGTTGTTCGCAAGCTTTCATGAAGTCATTTCAAAAAGGAGTCCGTAGATGCTGGGTTTGATGCAAGACCAACCGCTTTTGATCTCGTCGCTGATCGAGTTCGCCGAGCGCCACAACGGCGACGGCGAGATCGTCTCGCGCCGGGTCGAGGGCGACATCCACCGCACCACCTGGGGCGGGATCGCATCGCGCGCCCGGCAGGTGGCCAATGCACTGGACGGCGAGCAATTGCTGTTCAGCGACCGCATCGCCACCCTGGCGTGGAACGGCTACAGGCATCTGGAGCTGTACTACGGCGTGAGCGGCAGCGGTCGCGTGCTGCACACCATCAACCCGCGCCTGCACCCCGACCAGATCGCCTGGATCGCCAACCACGCCGAAGACCAGATCCTGTGCTTCGACCTGAGCTTCCTGCCGCTGGTGCAGGCGGTGCACGCCAAGTGCCCCACGATCCGCAAATGGATTGCCCTGTGCGATGCCGACAGGCTGCCGGTGGACAGTGGCGTGCCCAACCTCGTGAGCTACGAAAGCTGGATCGGCGGGCAGTCCACCGACTACGACTGGCCCACCTTCGACGAGAACTCGGCCTCGAGCATGTGCTACACGAGCGGCACCACGGGCAATCCGAAGGCCGCGCTCTACAGCCACCGTTCGACCATGCTGCACGCCTACGCCGCGGCCTTGCCCGACGTCATGCGGCTGTCGGCGCGCGACTCGGTGCTGCCGGTGGTGCCGATGTTCCACGTCAACGCCTGGGGCATTCCGTACTCGGCCGCGCTGGTGGGCTGCAAGATCGTGTTTCCCGGCCCGGCGCTCGACGGCAAGTCGGTGTACGAGCTGATCGAAGCCGAAGGCGTCACCTTCGCGGCCGGCGTGCCCACCGTGTGGCAGATGATGCTCGGCCACATGCAGGCCAACGGCCTGAAGTTCAGCAAGCTCAACCGCACCGTGATCGGCGGCTCGGCCTGCCCGCCGGCCATGATCACGGCGTTCCAGGAGAACTACAACGTCGAGGTGCTGCACGCCTGGGGCATGACCGAGATGAGCCCGCTGGGCACGCTGTGCACACTCAAGAACAAGCATCTCGCGCTGCCGCCCGATGCGCAGCTGCAGATCCGCATGAAGCAGGGCCGTGCCATCTTCGGCGTCGACATGAAGATCGTCGACGGCGCCGGCAAGGAACTGCCCTGGGACGGCAAGGCCTACGGCGACCTGCTGGTCAAGGGCCCGTGGATCGTGAAGGAATACTTCAAGGGCGAGGGCGGCGATCCGCTCATTCGCGACGAGCAGGGCCGCGGCTGGTTCCCCACCGGGGACGTCGCCACCATCGACCCCGAGGGCTACCTGCAGATCACCGACCGCAGCAAGGACGTGATCAAGTCCGGCGGCGAGTGGATCAGCTCGATCGAGATCGAGAACATCGCCGTCGCGCACCCGGCCATTGCCATGGCCGCCTGCATCGGCGTGTACCACCCCAAGTGGGACGAGCGGCCGATCATCGCGGTGGTGAAGAAGCCCAATGCGGAAGTCACGCGCGAGGAGCTGCTGAAGTTCTACGAAGGCAAGACGGCCAAGTGGCAGATTCCCGACGACGTGGTGTTCGTCGAGGCGATTCCGATCGGCGCCACCGGCAAGATCCTCAAGACCAGGCTGCGCGAGCTGCTCAAGGACTACAAGCTACCCACCTGCTGACGAAGCGCCAAAGCCCACCCGCACTGTCGCGCACGCGATAGGAAGGCTGCCTTCGCGGCCTTCCTTCCGGGCAATCCCTGTGCGGAGAAGAAAAGGGCACTTGTACGCTGGCATCCCGCCTTTCATTCCGGAGACTCTTCATGCAATTTGCTCTCAAGTCAGTCGCTGCCTGTGCCATGTTGGTGGGCGTGGCCGCCGCCTTCGCCCAGAAGGGCGAGACGGTCAAGATCGCCTGGCTCGACCCGCTCTCCGGCCTGATGGCCGCGGTGGGCACCAACCAGCTCAAGACCACGCAGTTCCTGGCCGAAGAGTTCAACAAGAAGAACGCGTCGGGCGTGAAGTTCGAGATCATCGCCATCGACAACAAGCTCAGCCCGCAGGAAACCACCGCTGCGCTGCGCTCGGCGCAGGACCAGGGTGCGCGCTACATCACCCAGGGCAACGGCTCGGGCCCGGCGCTTGCGATCATCGACGCCGTCGAAAAGAACAACGCGCGCAATCCCGGCAAGGAACTGCTCTACCTGAACTACGCGGCGGTCGACCCCGACCTCACCAACAGCAAGTGCAGCTACTGGCACTTCCGCCTGGACGCCGACACCTCCATGAAGATGGAAGCGCTGACCACCTGGATGAAGGACCAGCCCGACATCAAGAAGGTCTACATCCTCGGCCAGAACTACTCGCACGGCCAGCAGGTGTCGAAGTTCGCCAAGGAAGACCTGAAGATCAAGCGCCCCGACATCCAGATCGTCGGCGACGACCTGCACCCGCTCGCGCAGGTGCGCGACTTCTCGCCCTACATCGCCAAGATCAAGGCCTCGGGCGCCGACACGGTCATCACGGGCAACTGGGGCTCCGACCTGTCGCTGCTCATCAAGGCGGCGAACGACTCGGGGCTGGACGTCAAGTTCCTGACGTACTACGCGCCGGGCGCCGGCACGCCCACGGCCATGGGCGCTACCTCGGCAGGCAAGGTCTACACGGTGGCCTATGCCCACTACAACATGGGCGGCGAGATCCAGAAGCTGCTTGCTGGCTACAAGAAGAAGATGAACGACGACCTGACGCAGTCCTCGATCTACCACACGTTCGCATTGCTCGATGCCGCTTTCGTCCAGACCAGATCGACCGATCCGGTCAAGGTCGCGGCCGCACTCGAAGGCATGAAGATCAAGAGCTTCAATGGCGAAGTCGAGATGCGCAAGGCCGACCACCAGCTGCAGCAGGGCCTGTACATCTCGCGCTGGGAAAAGGCCAGCGCCAAGTATCCCTACGACGCCGAGAACACCGGCTACACGAATGTCCCCGTGAAGTACTACGAGTCGTATGTGGCGAGTACGCCCACGACCTGCCAGATGAAGCGCCCCTGAGCGCCTGTGTGAACGCATTTCCTACCCGCTGGTAGCAGCTGCCTACCGTTGGGTAGCAACTTGGAGAAATGCGGTGTCGCCTGTGCGATAGAAATGGGCCTTGCGGCCGCCTCCTTACGGGCATTCCCTGAGGGTAGGGGGCACAAACGCTTGTACTCTCGTGCGGCCATTTGAATCGGTTTGACCAGGAGAAATAGATCGTGAAGTTCGCTCTGAAAATCGCTACCGCATCCATCCTTGCAGCGAGCGCCGCCGGCGCCCTGGCCCAGAAGGGCGAAACCGTGAAGATCGCCTGGCTCGACCCGCTGTCGGGCCTGATGGCGGCTGTGGGAACCAACCAGCTCAAGACCTTCCAGTTCCTGGCCGAGGAGTTCAACAAGAAGAATGCGGCCGGCGTGAAGTTCGAGGTCATCGCCATCGACAACAAGCTCAGTCCGCAGGAAACCACCAGCGCGCTGCGCTCGGCCATGGACCAGGGCGCGCGCTACGTGGTGCAGGGCAACGGCTCCGGGCCGGCGCTGGCCATCATCGACGCGCTCGAGAAGCACAACGCCCGCAACCCGGGCAAGGAAGTGCTCTACATCAACTACGCGGCCGTGGACCCCGACCTGACCAACAGCAAGTGCAGCTACTGGCACTTCCGGCTCGACGCCGACACCTCCATGAAGATGGAAGCGCTGACCGCCTTCATGAAGGAACAGCCCGACATCAAGAAGGTCTACCTCATCAACCAGAACTACTCGCATGGCCAGCAGGTCTCGAAGTTCGCCAAGCAGAACCTCAAGGACAAGCGCCCCGATGTCGAGATCGTGGGCGACGACCTGCATCCGCTGGCCCAGGTGCGCGACTTCTCGCCCTACATCGCCAAGATCAAGGCCTCGGGCGCCGACACCGTCATTACCGGCAACTGGGGCTCCGACCTCGCGCTGCTCATCAAGTCGGCCAACGACTCGGGCCTGAACGTCAAGTTCTACACCTACTACGCCGTGACGAACGGCACGCCCACCGCCATGGGCGCAGCTTCGGACGGCAAGGTGTACCAGGTGGGCTACAGCCACTACAACGCGCCCGGCCCCGTCCAGCCGCTGATGAACGAGTTCAAGAAGAAGTTCAACGACGACATGTACACCACCGACATCTACACGGTGTACGCCATGCTCAGCGAAGCCTTCGTGCGCACCAAGTCGACCGAGCCCGTCAAGGTGGCGGCCGCGATGGAAGGCATGAAGTTCAAGAGCTTCAACGGCGACGTCGAGATGCGCAAGGCCGACCACCAGCTGCAGCAGGGGCTGTGGATCACACGCTGGCAGAAGGCCGATGCCAAGAACCCCTACAGCCCGGAGAACACCGGCTACACGCTGGCGCCCGTCAAGTTCTACGAGGCCTATGTTGCGAGCACGCCCACGAGCTGCCAGATGAAGCGGCCCAACAACTCCTGATCGCCTGATCGCGCGCTGACCGGTCGAGGCCCGACTTCACCACTCGGGCCTTTTTCTTTTTTTACCTGACACGAAAGACCGATGAACGTCGAATTCTTCGTCATCTCGCTGCTCAACGGCGTCAGCTACGGGCTGCTGCTGTTCATGCTGAGCTCCGGCCTTACGCTGATCTTCAGCATGATGGGCGTGCTCAACTTCGCGCACGCCAGCTTCTACATGCTCGGCGCCTACATTGCCTACACGCTGTCCGGCATCATCGGCTTCTGGCCTGCGCTCTTCATTGCGCCGCTGCTGGTGGGCTTGCTGGGCGCCGCCTTCGAGCGCTACAGCCTGCGCCGGGTGCACAAGTTCGGCCACGTGCCCGAGCTCCTGGTGACCTTCGGGCTTTCGTACCTGATCCTGGAGCTGGTGCAGCTTGCCTGGGGGCGTTCGACCGTGCCCTACGGCCTGCCGCCGCAGCTCCAGGGGCCGCTGTTTTCGCTGTACGGCACCCAGTTTCCGAAGTCGCGCTCGTTCATCATGCTGGTGGCCGTGCTGATGCTCATCTCGGTGTGGCTGCTGCTCACGCGCACGCGCATCGGCCTGGTGATCCAGGCGGCGCTGAAGCATCCCGACATGGTCGAGGCGCTGGGGCACAACGTGCCGCGCGTCTTCATGCTGGTGTTTGGCGGCGGTGCCGCGCTCGCGGGCCTTGCGGGCGTGGTGGGCGGCAACACCTACGTCACCGAGCCCGCCATGGCTGCCTCCGTGGGCTCGATCATCTTCGTGGTGGTGGTGGTCGGCGGCATGGGCTCGCTGGCCGGCGCATTCCTGGCGTCGCTTTTGATCGGCATCATCCAGACCTTCGCGGTGGCCATGGACCAGTCGTTCGCCGGCGGCCTGCAGATGCTGGGCTTTACCGTGACCGACCAGACCTTCGGCTACGAGCTGCTCAAGCTCACGATCTCGCAGGTTGCGCCGATCCTGCCGTACCTGTTCCTGGTGCTGATCCTCATCTTCAGGCCCAAGGGTCTTCTTGGTACCCGGGAGGACTGAAGCCATGACAACGACAACCACAACCACGCAGTACTACCGCTTCAAGCCCTGGAACATCGGGCGCTTCCTGATCTGGTCGCTGTTCGCGATCGTGCTGATCGTTTCGCCACTGGTGTTCAAGAGCAGCCTGGCGCTCACCATGCTCTCGCAGATGGGCTACCTGATCATCATCTGCCTGAGCTACAACATCCTGCTGGGGCAGGGCGGCATGCTGAGCTTCGGCCATGCGGTGTATGTCGGGCTCGGCTCCTTCCTTGCCATCCACGTGATGAACATGGGCGCCAAGGGCGGCTTGCAGATTCCGCTCGTGGCCATTCCCCTGGTGGGCGGCCTGGCCGGCATGTTCTTCGCCATCTTGCTGGGCTTCGTCACGACGAAGAAGTCGGGCACCACCTTCGCGATGATCACCATGGGCATCGGCGAACTGGTGGCCTCCATGGCGCTGATGTTCCCGAGCTTCTTCGGCGGCGAGGGCGGCATCACCACCGACCGGGTCTACGGACCGACCTTCTTCGGCTTCAACTTCGGCTCGCAGATCCAGGTGTACTACCTGATCGCCGCGTATTGCTTCGTCTGTACCGCGCTCATGTATGCCTTCACGGGCACGCCGCTCGGCCGCATGCTGAACGCGGTGCGCGACAACCCGGAGCGCGTGGAGTTCATCGGCTACAACACGCAGCGCGTGCGCTACTTCGCGTTCATCATTGCCGGCTTCTTCGCGGGCATCGGTGGCGGGTTGGCGTCGATCAACTTCGAGATCGTGAACGCGGCCGACAGCCTGAGCGCCATCCGCTCGGGCGGCTACTTGCTGTTCACCTTCCTGGGCGGGGCGGTGTTCTTCTTCGGGCCGATCATCGGCGCTGTGCTGCTGGTGTTCGCGTCGATCCTGCTGTCGGAGCTCTCGAAGGCCTGGCAGCTCTACTTCGGCCTGGTGTTCGTGTTCATGGTGATGTTCGCGCCCGGCGGCATCGCCAGCCTGGTGATGATGAACCTGCGGGTCGCCAAGTTCGGCAAGTTCGACCGCTTCTGGCTCCTGTACATCGCGCTGGCCGTGGCGCTGGTGCCGGTGGTGGTGGGCGCTGCCGCGCTGATCGAGATGATCTATCACATCCAGCTCAACGCGGCGCTCGGGCCCAACCTGAACTTCTTCGGCGTGACGCTCGACACCTCGGGCACGGCAAGCTGGCTCGGCGCCGCTGCGATCCTGACCGTGGGCCTGGCTGCGCTCGAGGTGGCGCGCCGCCGCTTCGTGCGTGTCTGGGGCCAGGCGCAGGAAGAGATCGAAGCAGAAATCAAACGTCGGGAGGCGGCGTAAATGAGCGCGCAATACGCACTGGAACTGAAGGCGCTGCGCAAGAATTTCGGCAAGACCGAAATCATCCGCGGCGTGGACCTGGCCGTGAAGGCCGGGGAACGCGTGGCCATCATCGGCCCGAACGGGGCGGGCAAGTCGACGCTGTTCAATCTCATCAGCGGGCGACTGGTACCCACCAGCGGCGAAGTGTTGCTGAACGGCCAGCGCATCGACGGCAAGAAGCCCTACGAGATCAACCGGCTGGGCCTGTCGCGCAGCTTCCAGATCACCAACATCTTCCCGAAGCTCAGCGTGTTCGAGAACCTGCGCTGCGGCGTGCTGTGGAGCCTGGGCTACCGCTACACCTTCCTGCGCTTTCTCTCGAACCTCGACGATGCCAACGCGCGCACCGAAGAACTCATCAAGCAGATCGGCCTGGAGCGCAAGCGCGACGTGCACGCGGTGAACCTCACCTACGCGGAGCAGCGCGCGCTCGAGATCGGCGTGACCATTGCCGGCGGCGCCGGCGTCATTCTTCTGGACGAGCCCACGGCGGGCATGAGCAAGACCGAGACGGCGCACTTCATCTCGCTGATCAAGCATGTGACGGTCGGCAAGACGCTGCTCACGGTGGAGCACGACATGGGCGTGGTATTCGGGTTGGCCGACAAGATCGCGGTGGTGGTGTATGGCGAGGTCATCGCCTTCGACACGCCGGCGGCCGTTCGCGCCAATGCGCGGGTTCAGGAAGCCTATCTGGGTTCTTCGGTTGCCGATGCGCAGGGGGCAGGGCATTGATGACGCACTGCACTTCGACTCGACGCGGCGTCCCTCGTTCAGGGCGCGCTCCCGCCGACGGGGTACGCGGCGAAGCGAATGTCCTCCGGCCTGCGGCCTCCCCCTTGATTTCGCCGCGCAAGGCACCCCATCGACGGGAGCGTCATGTGCAGCGGTCGTTGATCGGCCAGCACAACGACCGCGCTCATCGTGCGCAGGGCATCGGGTGCTCCCCGCAGCGGAATCAAGGAGGAGCCGAAGGCGGGGGACATTCGCGGAGGGGAGTACTCGGTGGCCTGTGCACGCGCCCTGAACAAGAGCGCTCGAACACAAGCAACCTGCAACAACAACGTGCCGCGAGTCAACTGACATGCTGAAGCTTCACGACATCCACGCCTACTACGGCAAGAGCCATGTGCTGCATGGCGTTTCCTTCAACGTCGGCGCCGGCGAAATCGTCGCGCTGCTGGGCCGCAACGGCTCCGGCCGCTCGACCACCGCCAAGGCCATCATGGGCCTGGTGCATGCCGAGGGCACGCTGCGCTGGAGGGAGCAGGACATCCTGCGCAGGAAGGCCTACGAGATCGCACACCTGGGCATCGGCTACGTGCCCGAGAACCGCGACATCTTCCCCAAGCTCACGGTGCACCAGAACCTGCTCTTGGGCCAGAAAGGATCGGGCAAGGGCAGCCGCTGGTCCTTCGACGACATGTACGGCATGTTCCCGCGCCTGAAGGAGCGCCAGCATACCGAGGCCGGCGTGCTCTCGGGCGGCGAGCAGCAGATGCTCACGCTGTGCCGCACCCTGATGGGCGACCCGGACCTGATCATCATCGACGAGCCCACCGAAGGCCTTGCGCCCAAGATCGTCGAGCTGGTGGGGCAGTACCTGAAGACGCTCAAGGACAAGGGCATCTCGGTGCTGCTGATCGAGCAGAAGCTGACCATCGCGATGCAGATCTCGGACCGCGCGCTCGTGATGGGGCACGGCAGCATCGTGTTCGATGGCACCCCCGACAGCCTGCGCGCCGACGCCACCACTCGCAAAGAGTGGCTAGAGGTCTGAAGAAGCCCCCCAGGGATCCGGGCCGCGCCCCGGATCCTCTTGTCCCAACAGCGACTGCGTGCCATTGTTGAGCCACGCGAAACGCCTAGAATCCCTCGAAAAAGAACACTCGTGCTTTTTCTTCTTTTTCTTCACACACCAAGGAACGCAGCATGACGGCTGAATACAAAGTGCTCGGCGATGTCGCCGTGATCACACTGACCAACCCTCCGGTCAACGGTCTCGGTTTCTCGACCCGCATCGGCATCACCGATGGGCTCGCGAAGGCCAATGCCGATGATGCCGTCAAGGCCATCGTCATCACGGGCGCCGGCAAGGCGTTCTCGGGCGGTGCGGACATCAAGGAGTTCGGCACACCCAAGGCGCTGCAGGAGCCCAACCTGCTGAGCGTGATCCTCGCGCTCGAGGCTTCGCCCAAGCCGATCGTCGCGGCGATCCATTCGGTGTGCATGGGCGGCGGCCTCGAATTGGCGCTCGGCTGCCACTACCGCGTGGCGGCGCCCGGCACCAGCATTGCACTACCTGAGGTCAAGCTGGGCCTGATCCCCGGTGCCGGCGGCACGCAGCGCCTGCCGCGCGTGCTGGGCGTGGAGACCGCGCTCAACATGATCGTGAGCGGCGAGCCCGTCAAGAGCGAACTGCTCGCCAGCCTGCCGGGCCAGAAGCTGTTCGACAAGCTCGCGGCCTCGCCCGAATCGGTGTTCGAGGAAGCCGTTGCATTCGCCAAGGGCGTCGCGGGCAAGACCGGCGACGCATTGCCGCTGGTGCGCAACCTGCCGTGCAAGCACCCGCAGGGCGATGCCTACTTCCAGTTCGCGAAGAACATGGTCGGCGGCATGTCGAAGAACTATCCGGCGCCGCTCAAGTGCGTCGATGCGGTGCAGGCCGCCACCAGGATGAAGTTCGACGAAGGCATGGCCGAAGAGCGCCGGATCTTCACCGCGCTGATGTTCACGCCCGAATCGCTGGCGCTGCGCCACCTGTTCATGGCCGAGCGCGCGGCCTCCAAGATCCCCGATGTGCCCGACGACACGCCCAAGCGAGAGATCAAGTCGGTGGGCGTGATCGGCGCCGGCACCATGGGCGGCGGCATCTCGATGAACTTCCTGAATGCGGGCATTCCCGTGAAGATTCTCGAGATGAAGCAGGAAGCGCTCGACCGCGGCATTGCGACCATCCGCAAGAACTACGAATCCCAGGTCAAGAAGGGCAAGCTCAAGCAGGACAAGTACGAGCAGCGCATGGCGCTTTTGAGCACCACGCTCGACTACAACGGCCTGAAGGATGCCGACCTGATCATCGAAGCGGTGTTCGAGGAACTCGGCGTGAAGGAGAAGGTGTTCAAGGAACTCGACCGCGTGGCCAGGAAGGGCGCCATCCTGGCTTCCAACACCTCGACGCTCGACGTCGACAAGATCGCGGCTTTCACTCAGCGCCCGCAGGACGTGGTCGGCATGCACTTCTTCAGCCCGGCCAACGTGATGAAGCTGCTCGAAGTGGTGCGCGGCAAGGAAACGGCCAAGGACGTCCTGGCAACCGTCATGGACATTGGCAAGAAGATCAAGAAGACGGCCGTGGTCTCGGGCGTGTGCGACGGCTTCATCGGCAACCGCATGATCGAGCAGTACTCGCGCCAGGCAGGCTTCCTGCTGGACGAGGGTGCCACGCCGCAGCAGGTCGACAAGGCCGTCGAGAAGTTCGGTTTTGCCATGGGCCCGTTCCGCATGGGCGACCTGGCCGGCAACGACATCGGCTGGGCGATTCGCAAGCGCCGCGCCGTGGAATACCCGGACATGAAGTACAGCCGCACGGCCGACAAGCTCTGCGAACTGGGCCGCTTCGGCCAGAAGACCGGGGCGGGCTGGTACGACTACCAGGCCGGCAAGCGCGATGCGATTCCATCGGAGCTGGTCAACAAGATGATCGAGGACCACCGCAAGGAACTGGGCATCACGCCGCGCAAGATTTCCGATGAAGAGATCGTGCAGCGCCTGGTGTATGCGCTCGTCAACGAAGGCGCACACATCCTCGAGGATGGCATTGCCTCGAAGTCCGGCGACATCGACATGGTGTACCTCACCGGCTACGGCTTCCCGATCTGGCGCGGCGGCCCGATGCACTACGCATCGCAGGTCGGCTTGTACAACGTGGCCGAAACCATGAAGCGCTTTGCCAGGAACCCGCGCGACGATGCCGAGTTCTGGCAGCCCGCGCCGCTGATCCAGAAGCTGGCGGCCGAAGGCAAGCAGTTCGGCTGATCGCGACGGGACATCGACTGCCCATGTTGAAACGCATCTTCCTCGGGCTGCTGCTGGTGCTCCTGGCACTGGTGGCGGCCGTGGCGGTCAAGACCTGGACCACGCCATCGCAGCAGCTGGCGGTGGCGCCCGCACCCAAGCTGGACATCGACCTGCAGGCGGCCGCGAAGCGGCTGTCCGCGGCAATCACGTTTCGCACGGTGTCGGCCATGGACGATCCGGCCGCCAACGCGGCCGAGTTCGACAAGCTTCACGCCTATCTCGCGCAGCAGTTCCCGAAGGTCCACGCGACCCTCAAGAAGGAAGTGGTGGGCCAGAGGGCGCTGCTCTACACATGGAGCGGCACCGATCCGAAGGCCTTGCCCATCGCGCTGATGGCGCACCAGGACATGGTGCCGATCGCCCCGGGCACCGAGAAAGCCTGGACGGTCGATCCCTTCGCGGGCGAGATCAAGGACGGCTTCGTCTGGGGCCGCGGCACGCTCGACAACAAGAGCAACCTGTTCGCGCAGATGGAAGCCATCGAGCTGCTGATCGGCAGCGGCTTCCAGCCGAGGCAGACCGTCTACCTCGTGATGGGCGACGACGAAGAGGTGAGCGGCCTGCGCGGCGCGCAGCCCATTGCCGAACTGCTCAAGTCGCGCAACGTGCGCCTCGACTGGGTGCTCGACGAGGGCCTGCTGATCCTCGACGGCGTGCTGCCCGGCCTTTCGAAGCCCGCGGCGCTCATCGGACTGGCCGAGAAGGGCTATGGCACCTTCTTTCTTTCGCTCGACACCGCCCCCGGCCATTCGTCGATGCCGCCGCAGCGCAGTGCCATCGGCAGCATGAGCGCGGCGCTCGCGCGGCTCGAAGCCAACCCGATGCCCGGCGGCATCCAGGGCGTGGCAGCCCAGATGTTCGGCGCGCTCGCACCCGAGATGGGCGGCGTCAACCGCGTGATGCTCTCCAACCTGTGGCTCACCGAGCCGCTGGTGCGCGGCCAGCTCGAAAAAAGCCCGAGCAGCAACGCGATGCTGCGCACCACCACCGCGCTCACCATCGTGCGCGCCGGCAACAAGGACAACGTGCTGCCGGGCCGCGCCGAGGCGGCGGTCAACTTCCGCATCCTGCCGGGCGACAGCATCGACAGCGTCGAGGCGCACCTGCGCAAGAGCCTGGGCAACGACGAGATCAAGATCAAGCGCTACCCCGGCAACTCGGAGCCATCGCCCGTTTCACCGACCGACAGCACCGGCTACCGCGCGATCCAGCAGGCGGTGCGGCAGTCGTTTCCCGATGTGGTGGTCGCGCCCGGCCTCATGACCGCAGCCACCGATTCGCGCCACTTCAGCCTGGTGAGCGACGCCGTCTACCGCTTCTCGCCGTTCCGCATGAAGAGCGAGGACCTTGCGCGTTTCCATGGCAACAACGAGCGCCTGGCCATCTCCAACTACGGCGAGATGATCGGCTTCTATCACCAGCTCCTGCGCAACACCAACGCTGCGCCGGCGCAATGACGACAACCTTCTTTTCCTTCCATCTTCAAAGGACCTCACCATGACCAGCGCCGTCATTGTTTCCACCGCCCGCACGCCGCTCGCGAAGAGCTGGAAGGGTGCCTTCAACATGACGCACGGCGCCACGCTCGGCGGCCACGCCGTGCAGCACGCCATCTCGCGCGCCGGCATCGAAGCCGCCGAGGTCGACGACGTGATCATGGGTTGCGCTACGCCCGAAGGCGCCACCGGCTCCAACATCGCGCGCCAGATCGCGCTGCGCGCCGACTGCCCGGTCACCACCTCGGGCATGACGATCAACCGCTTCTGCTCGTCGGGCCTGCAGACCATCGCCACCGCGGCGCAGCGCATCATCGCGGGCGAGGGCGAGGTGTACGTGGCTGGCGGCGTGGAGAGCATCTCTTGCGTGCAGAACGAAGCCAACAAGCACATGCTGGCCGACCCCTGGCTCGTGAAGCACAAGCCCGAGATCTACTGGAACATGCTGCAGACGGCCGAGCAGGTGGCCAAGCGCTACAACATCGGCCGCGACGCCATGGACGAGTACGGCGCCGCCAGCCAGCAGAAGGCCACCGCCGCGCTCGAAGCCGGCCGCTTCAAGGAAGAGATCGCACCGATCACCGTGCTGGCCGGCGTGGCCGATCCCGTGATGGGCCTGCGCACCAAGGAAGTCACGGTCGAGAACGATGAAGGCATCCGTGCCGGCACGACCAAGGAAGGCATCAGCGGCATTCGACCGGCACTGCCCGGTGGTCTCATTTCGGCCGGCAATGCCAGCCAGTTCTCCGACGGCGGCGGCGCCTGCGTGGTGGTCGACGAGAAGTACGCGCAGCAAAAGGGCCTGAAGCCGCTCGGTCGCTTCCTCGGCTTTGCCGTGGCCGGCTGCGAGCCCGACGAAATGGGCATCGGCCCGGTGTTCGCGATTCCGAAGGTGCTCAAGCGCCTGGGCCTCACGGTCAACGACATCGACCTGTGGGAACTCAACGAGGCCTTCGCGGTGCAGGTGATCTATTGCCGCGACAAGCTCGGCATTCCGGGCGACCGCCTGAACGTGGACGGTGGCGCCATCGCCGTGGGCCACCCCTACGGCGTGAGCGGCCAGCGCCTGACGGGCCACGCGCTCATCGAAGGCAAGCGCCGCGGTGCGAAGAAGGTGCTGGTCACGATGTGCATCGGCGGCGGCATGGGTGCTGCCGGCGTCTTCGAGGTGCTTTGACTCTCCCCCAGTCTGCGGCGCACTACGTATCGCCTCCGCCAACCCCCTTCCGGGGGCAACACCGGCGGCCTGGTAAAGCCGGTTCCGCGGTGTTCCTGGCGCAGAGCCCGCGCATCCATTCACACCGAGATCGATCATGAGCCTGCGTCCCACCCTCGACTTCCTGCTTTATGACTGGCTCGACGCGGAATCGCTGAGCCAGCGCGAGCGCTTTTCAGACCATTCGCGCGAGACCTTCGATGCGGTGCTCGACACCTGCGAGCGCATTGCGCGCGAAAAGTACGCGCCGGCCAATCGCATCGTCGACACGCAGGAGCCGCATTTCGACGGCGAGAAGGTCGTCCTGCCGCAGGCCACGCACGATGCGCACAAGGCTTTTGTCGAATCGGGAATGATGAGCGCGGCGCAGGACTACGACATTGGCGGCATGCAGCTGCCCTACACGCTGCAGGCTGCGGCCAACAGCTTCTTCGCGATGGCGTCGGTCAGTATCGGCTCGAACATGCTCACCAGCGGCAACGCCAACCTGCTGATGGTGCATGGCACCGAGATGCAGAAGGAAGTGTTCGCCAAGAACGAATTCTCGGGCCGCTGGGCCGGCACCATGTGCCTGTCCGAGCCGCAGGCCGGCTCGTCGCTGAGCGACGTGGCCACGCGCGCCGTGCCCGATGGCGACGACTACCAGGGCGATCCGCTCGGGCCGCGCTATCGGCTCACAGGCAACAAGATGTGGATCTCGGCCGGCGACCACGAGCTCACCGAGAACATCGTGCATATCGTGCTTGCCAAGATTCCGGACGCCAGCGGCAAGCTGGTGCCGGGTACGCGCGGGATTTCCCTGTTCATCGTGCCGAAGTGGCTGGTGAACGTGGAGAACCCTCACCCCGGCCCTCTCCCGCAAGCGGGAGAGGGGGAGGCTGGCAGCGTGAAGGTCACGCTGGGCAGCAGGAACGACGTGGCGCTGGCGGGCCTCAACCACAAGCTCGGCTGGCGCGGCACCACCAACACGCTGCTGAACTTCGGCGAGGGCAAGTACCCGGTCGGCGGCAAGGCAGGCGCGGTGGGCTACCTGGTCGGCGAGCCCGGCAAGGGCCTGCACTGCATGTTCCACATGATGAACGAGGCGCGCATCGGCGTCGGCACCGCCGCCACCATGCTGGGCATGGCCGGCTACCACGCCTCGCTCGACTATGCAAAGACCCGGCCACAAGGCCGGCTCGTGAAGAAGGCGGAGCAGCCCGGCACGGCGGTCGCGAAGGACTCGGCCAGCCCGCAGGTGCGCATCATCGAGCACGCCGACGTGCGCCGCATGCTGCTCGCGCAGAAGGCGTACTGCGAAGGTGCGCTGGCACTGGAGCTGTACTGCGCGCGGCTGGTCGACGAGCAGAAAACCGGCAACGCGCAGGCCGCGGACGACGCGCGCCTGCTGCTCGAGGTGCTCACGCCCATCGCCAAGAGCTGGCCCAGCGAGTGGTGCCTGGAAGCCAATTCGCTGGCCATCCAGGTGCACGGCGGCTACGGCTATACGCGCGATTTTCCGGTGGAGCAGTACTGGCGCGACAACCGCCTGAACATGATCCACGAGGGCACGCACGGCATCCAGGCGGCCGACCTGCTGGGCCGCAAGGTGCTGATGGAAAAGGGCCGCGGCCTGCAGTTGCTGGGCGGACGCATCACCGAGACCATCGGCCATGCGGCCAAGGTGCCCGCGCTAGCGGCGCATGCCAAGGCGCTGGGGGCCGCATTGCAGCGCATAGGCAGCGCCACCGAGGCCGCCTGGTCCACCGGCGATCCGGCCGACGCGCTGGCCAACGCCGTGCCCTACATGCAGGCCTTCGGCCACACCGTGCTGGCCTGGATCTGGCTGGACGTGGCGCGGCGGGCACTCGAAATCGATGCGGAAAAGGCGAGGGCGGTAACAGCTGGCAAGATAGGCGCCACGGACTACTTCTTCCACTACGAGCTGCCGAAAATCGGTGCCTGGCTCAACGTGGTCGAAAGCCGCGACCCTACCTGTACAGCATTGCCCGAGGACGCTTTTTGACAATGGCCAACGCCGCCCCCAACAACACTCCCAACCCCGTCAAGCCGCCGAAGCCGCACGCGCGGCTCGAGAAGTGGATCTGGATCCTGATCTACGGCGGCCTGTTTCTCGTGATTCTCGGCATTGCCACGGGCCGCACCGAGCCGGCGCTCGGCTGGTCGATGGCCGTGCCCGGCGGCGTGGTCGCCCTGGTGGGCTTCGTGCTCATCTACGTGCGCTCGCGCCTCAACGACAAATAACAGCGAAAGGCAGGCCATGCTCAAGCACATCGTGATGTGGAAGTTCAAGGAACATGCCGAAGGCGCCGACAAGGCAACCAACCTGCTGAAGGCCAAGGCCTTGCTCGATGCCTGCGCCAAACTGTCGCCCGGCACGCTGCGTTTCGAGGTGGCCATTGCCCAGCCCGGGCTCGAAGCCACCTGCGACCTGATCTTGTATTCGGAATTCACCGATACGGCTGCGCTCGCCGCCTATTCAGACCATCCGCAGCACGTGGCGTTGAAGCCCTTCATCGGCGCGGTGCGCGAAGCGCGCCAGTGCATGGACTACATCGCCTGAACATCCAACCAGAACAACGGAGACATCCATGACCGCCCGCACCATTCAACAGCTGTTCGACCTCAGCGGTAAGACCGCCCTCATCACCGGCGGCTCGCGCGGCCTGGGCCTGCAGATGGCGCATGCGCTCGGCGAGGCTGGCGCAAAGATCATGCTGAGCTCGCGCAAGGCTGACGACCTGGAGCAGGCTGCCGCCGAGCTGCAATCGGCCGGCATCGACGCGCGCTGGATCGCCGCCGACTGCTCGAAGGAAGAAGACACCCGCCGCCTGGCCGACGAGACGCTGCAGCGCATGGGCGCCATCGACATCCTCGTAAACAACGCGGGCGCCAGCTGGGGCGCGCCGGCCGAGAGCCATCCGGTCGAGGCCTGGGACAAGGTGATGAACCTCAACGTGCGCGGCTATTTCATCCTGTCGCAGCATGTCGCCAACGGCTACATGATTCCGAAGAAGACGGGCCGCATCATCAACATCGCATCGATCGCGGGCCTGAACGGCAACCCGCCCGAGATGCAGACGCTGGCCTACAACACCTCGAAGACGGCGGTGATCGGCTTCACGCGCACGCTGGCCGCCGAATGGGGCAAGTACAACATCAACGTGAACGCGATCTGCCCAGGCTTCTTCATGACGAAGATGGCGGCGGGCCTGATCAAGTCGCTGGGCGAGGAAAAGATGGCCTCGCATGCGCCGCTCGGCCGCCTTGGCGACGACGAAGACCTGAAGGGGCTCACGCTGCTGTATGCGAGCGATGCCGGCAAGCACATCACCGGCCAGTGGCTGGCTGTGGATGGTGGCGTCAGCGTGGTGCTCGGGGCCTAGAACACAAGTAAACCGCAACATGCCTTCCTCCGACTTCACCGACATCAACGTCCGCTCGTACACGAGCCAGATTCCGTTCGCGCGCCACCTCGGCTTCGAGCTTACGAAGTTCGAGGGCGGCGAGTCCGAAATCGTCTACACCGCCAAACCCGAACACCTCAACACCTTCGACGTGACGCATGGCGGCGCCTGCATGACGCTGCTCGACATCACCATGGCGGCCGCGGCGCGCAGCGTGGCGCCCGAGACGGGTGTGGTCACCATCGAGATGAAGACCAGCTTCATGCAGCCTTCGGTCGGGCCGCTGCATGCGCGCGGCACGCTGATCCACCGCACCGCGACGCTGGCCTTCACCGAAGCCAAGATCTATGACGAGCAGGAGCGCGTGTGCGCGCATGCCACCGGCACCTTCAAGTACGTGAAGCGCCGCCTGCCTACGGGGCCCGCCAGCGCCAACGCGATGCGTCCGCCTTCTACCGATTAACGGCATTTCTCCGGAGACCTCCATGCCCACCAACAAACAGATTCACCTCGACAACCGCCCCGATGGCGAAGCCGTGGCCGGCAATTTCAAGCTCGTGACTGCCGAAACACCCGCGCTCGCCGACAACCAGGTGCTGGTGCGCCACCACTACATGAGCCTGGACCCGTACATGCGCGGCCGCATGAACGATTCCAAGAGCTATGCGCAGCCGCAGCCGCTGGGCCAGGTAATGCAGGGCGGCACGGCCGGCGAAGTGGTCGAAAGCAGGCACCCCAAGTTCGCGATGGGCGACAAGGTGGTGGGCTTCGGCGGCTGGCAGGAATACAGCGTGGTCGATGCCTCGCAGCCCGGCGCGTTGAAGAAGGTCGACACCACGCACGTGCCGCTGTCGCACTACCTGGGCGCAGTGGGCATGCCGGGCGTCACCGCCTGGTACGGCCTGGTGAAGATCATTGCGCCGAAGGCCGGCGAGACGATGGTCGTCACGGCCGCCAGCGGTGCCGTGGGCAGCGCCTTCGGCGCGCTTGCCAAGGCGCGCGGTTGCCGCGTGGTGGGCATCGCGGGCGGCCCGGACAAGTGCAAGTACGTGACCGACGAGCTCGGCTTCGACGCCTGCATCGACTACCGCCAGCATCCCGACGTGAAGAGCATGAGCGCCGCGCTCAAGGAAGCCTGCCCGAACGGCATCGACGGCTACTTCGAGAACGTGGGCGGCTACATCTTCGACGCCGTGCTGCTGCGCGCCAACGCCTTCTCGCGCGTTGCGTTGTGCGGAATGATCGCGGGCTACGACGGCCAGCCGCTGCCGCTCGCGAATCCGGCGCTGATCCTCATCAACCGCATGAAGATCGAAGGCTTCATCGTGAGCGAGCACATGGAGGTGTGGCCCGAGGCGCTGGCCGAGCTTGGCGCGCTGGTGGCCTCCGGCAAACTCAAGCCGCGCGAGTCGATTGCGCAAGGCATCGAATCCGCCCCTGAAGCCTTCCTGGGTTTGCTCAAGGGCAAGAATTTCGGCAAGCAACTGGTCAAACTGATCTAGGACTAAGCTCGCCTCTGGAACTGATCCATCGGAGGTTCTGTATGAAGAATGCTGGAACGCATGAGGTCTTCAACCAGCCCGAGCCGCTGGTGGACTACAACCTCTTCGAAACCAACCGGCCCCTTCGCGATGCGTTGAAATTCAACGCGCCGCAGCTACATGTGGCGCAGTTGCAGGAGCTCGGGGTCACCCTGGGCTCGGCCGAGATGCAGGCCCATGCGCGGCTCGCCAATACCCACACGCCAGAGCTGCACACGCACGACCGCTTCGGGCGGCGCATCGACGAGGTGGAGTTTCATCCGAGCTATCACCTGCTCATGGCCGCCGCGGTGGGCGCGGGCCTGCACGGCACCCCCTGGACGGGCACTTCCGCTTCCCCGCATGTGCTGCGGGCGGCCGGCTTCATGCTCTTCACTGAGCTGGAGCCGTCGATCCTTTGCCCCGTCTCGATGACCTACGCGGCCACACCCGCGCTGCGCAGCAACGCCGCCGTGTATGCCGATTGGGGCCCGAAGCTCGGCAGCCTCTGGTACGACCCGGCGCTTGCTTCGTTCAAGGACAAGGCCGGCGTGACCATGGGCATGGGCATGACCGAGAAGCAGGGCGGTTCCGACGTGCGCGCCAACACCACGCGGGCCGTGCGCGATGGCAGCGACGTCTGGGGTGAGCGCTACGCGATCATCGGCCACAAGTGGTTCTTCTCGGCGCCGATGTGCGACGCCTTCCTGGTGCTCGCGCAGGCGCCCGCCGGGCTGAGCTGCTTCTTCCTGCCGCGCGTGCTGCCCGACGGCACCCGCAACGCCATGCACATCCAGCGCCTGAAGGACAAGCTCGGCAACAAGGCCAATGCCAGTTCCGAGGTCGAGTTCCACGGCGCCAGCGCGTGGCTCGTGGGCGAAGAGGGGCGCGGCATTCCGCAGATCCTCGAGATGGGCACCATGACCCGGCTCGACTGCGCGCTGGGCACCAGTGGCCTGATGCGGCAGGCGCTCGGCATTGCGCTCAACCACGCCAGCCAGCGCAAGGCCTTCGGCAAGCCGCTGATCGAGCAGCCGCTCATGAAGAACGTGCTGGCCGACCTCGCCCTCGAAAGCGAAGCTTCCACTGCACTGGCCATCCGCCTCGCGCGCGCCTTCGACCGGCAGGCCGACGAGCACGAGCGCCTGATGGCGCGCCTGCTCACGCCCGTCGCCAAGTTCTGGGTCTGCAAGCGCGGCAGTCACTTCGCCCAGGAAGCCATGGAATGCCTCGGCGGCAACGGCTATGTGGAAGAGGGGGGCGAAGGCATCATGGCGCGCATCTACCGCGAGATGCCGCTCAACTCGATCTGGGAGGGCGCCGGCAACATCATGGCGCTCGACCTGCTGCGCGGCCTGCGCAAGGGTGATGCGGTGGCGGCACTCGCGAAAGAGTTGGCCCCCGCGCGCGGCCAGCATGCGGCGCTCGACCGCCTGGCCGACGCGCTTCCGGCACGCATCGAGGCCATGGCTTCCGAGGCCGAGGCGCGCCGCCTGGCGCAGGACGTGGCCCTGGCGGTGCAGGCTGCATTGCTCGCGCAAACCGCGCCGCCGGCCGTCGCCGATGCCTTCTGCGCATCGCGCCTGGGCGGCGACTGGGGCAACGTGTTCGGCACGCTGGGTGCGGGCACCGATTTCGATTCGATCATCGAGCGCGCGCAACCGCGCTGAATACGGCGACAGTCGAGCAAGCACTCCACCCACGGGAAACAGCACATGGCCGACCTCATCCTGCACCACTACAACACCTCGCCGTTTTCCGAGAAGGTGCGGCTCATCCTCGGTGCCAAGAAGCTGCCCTGGAAGTCCGTCCTCATTCCGGCCATCATGCCCAAGCCAGACGTGGAGGTGCTCACGGGCGGCTACCGCAAGACGCCGTTCCTGCAGATCGGCGCCGACATGTACTGCGACAGCGCGCTCATCGCCGACGTGCTCGAGCACCTGCAGCCCGAAGCCACGCTCTATCCCGAGCCCGAGAAGGGCATGTCGCGCATCCTTGCGCAATGGGCCGACACCACGCTGTTCTGGGCCGCGATGGCCTGGAACCTGCAGCCCAAGGGCGCGGCCGAAGTGTTTGCCAAGGCGCCGCCCGAGGTCGCCAAGGCCTTCGGCGAAGACCGCGGCAAGATGAGTGCGGGCAACATGGCGCGGCTGCGCCCGGCCGACGCCGCCGGCGCCTACAAGTCGTACCTGCGCCGCCTGTCCGACATGCTCGACGACAAGCCCTACCTGTTGGGCGAGGCGCCGTGCATTGCCGACTTCTCGGCCTACCACCCGCTCTGGTACACGCGCCGCATCGACTCGGTGCGCGGCATCCTCGACCTCACGCCCGCGGTGGTCGACTGGATGGATCGCATGGCCGCCATCGGCCATGGCACGACCGAGAAATCCAGCGCGGAGGAAGCCATTGCCATCGCCAAGGCCGCCACGCCGCACACCCTGCTGACCGACAGCACCTTCCAGGACGATCATGGCATTGCGCTGGGCAGCGCGGTCACGGTGCGTGCCGAGAGCTTCGGCCTCGAGGAAACCCCCGGCACGCTGGTGGCCGCCACGCGCACGCACTACACGCTGGAGCGCAGCAGCGAGCGCGTGGGCACGGTGTACGTGCACTTCCCGCGCATCGGCTATGTGCTGAAGAAAGCGGAGGCCTGAAAGAACGCGCCGGCACGGGGCACCTTCGTGACTGCGCTGCGGCGCATTCCGTATTTCAATGGTGCCTCCAACGTCAGAGACATTCAACGCAAGAAGGACACCGGCAAATGATTCAGGACTTCAAGGGCAAGACGGCCGTACTCACCGGCGCGGGTTCGGGCTTCGGCCTCGAGTGCGCGCGCATCGGGGCCGCGCGCGGCATGAACCTCGTGCTGGTCGACGTGCAGCAGGACGCGCTCGACAAGGCGCGCACCGAGATGGAAGCCGCCGGCGTGCAGGTGCTGGCCCGCAAGGTCGACGTATCGGACGCCGCCCAGATGGAGGCCCTGGCCGCCGCCGTGAAGGAGCGCTTCGGCGCGCCGCACTTCGTGTTCAACAACGCCGGCGTGGGCGCGGGCGGCCTGGTGTGGGAAAACACCGTGGCCGATTGGGAATGGGTGCTCGGCGTGGACCTGTGGGGCGTGATCCACGGCGTGCGCCTGTTCACGCCGATGATGCTCGAGGCCGCCGCGAAAGACCCGGCCTACCGCGCCCACATCACCAACACCGCGAGCATGGCCGGGCTGCTCACGCCGCCCAACATGGGCATCTACAACGCCGCCAAGGCCGCGGTGGTGAGCCTGACCGAGACGCTGTACCAGGATCTGAACCTCGTCACCGACCAGATCGGCGCGAGCCTGCTGTGTCCGTACTTCGTGCCCACGGGCATCACGAGCAGCGAGCGCAACCGGCCGAACGCGCCTAAGGAAACCGAGCTCACCAAGAGCCAGCTGATCGGCCAGGCCATGAGCAACAAGGCCGTGAGCAGCGGCAAGATCACCGCGGCCGAGGTGGCGGCGAAGGTGTTCGACGCGATCAGCGACAACCAGTTCTACGTGTTCAGCCACCCGAAGGCGCTGGGCAATGTGCGTAGCCGCATGGAGAACATTGTGGCGGTCAAAAACCCGGCCGATCCGTTCCTCGAACGGCCGGAGATCGGGCAGAAGTTGCGCGAGCAGTTGCGCGCGGGCTGAGCTTTGTTCAGGGCGTTGTTGTTCAGGGCGCGTGCACAGGCCACCGGATACTCCCCTCCGCGAATGTCCCCCGGCCTGCGGCCTCCTCCTTGATTTCGCTGCGGGGAGCACCCGATGCCCTGCGCACCAGGGCACGCTCTGGGTGCATGGGCAGATTTCAACCCTCAGCGGCCTGCGACGCAATCCACTCCCACACGGCGCGAACGGCCGGTTCGCCCTCATACCCGGCGGCCACCGCGAGGAAGTAGCTGCCCGTGTCGAGCGCCGGGCCGAAGGGCTGCACCAGCGCGCCGCTGCGCAGCTCCTCGGCCGCGAGCGTGAGGCTCAGCAGCGCCACGCCGTGGCCCGCGAGCGCGGCAAGGATGGCGTGGGTCTCGTCCGAGAACGACAGGCCCGCGGCCTTCATCGACCGGCCTCGCGGCGGCGCGATGCCGGCTTCCTTGAACCACCGCGGCCACAGCGCGGGCGCTGCGGCGCCGGGCTGCCAGTCGCAATGGATCAACTGGTGCTTCGGCAGATCGCTCGCGCGCCTCAGGCCCAGCATCGGGCTGCACAGCGGCGCGTAGCGCTCGGGCATCAGCTCGCGTGACACCAGGCCCGGCCAGTTGCCGCTGCCCGATCGCACGGCGATGTCGGCGCCGCCGCGCGCCAGGTCGACCAGCGTGTCGCTGGCATGCAGCCGCAGCTCGATGCCGGGGCAGGCCTTGCGAAAAGCCACCATGCGCGGCAGCACCCAGCGTGCCGCGAAGGCGGTGTTGGTGGTGAGCGTGACGGCCTGCAAGGCCGACGGTTGGCGCAGCCTTTCGACGCCAGCCTCGAGCGCGTCGAAGCCGGCGCGCAGGTCGTCGAACAGCCGCTCTCCCGCGGGCGTCAGCGCGAGCTGCCGCGTGAGCCGGCGAAACAGCGGCCGGCCCAGCGTGTCTTCGAGCGCGCGCACCTGGTGGCTGATGGCCGAGGGCGTCACCGAAAGTTCGAGCGCCGCGCGCTGGAAGCTCAGGTGCGCGGCCGCCGCTTCGAAGGCCCGCAGAGAGAGCAGGGGCGGCAGCCGCCGCGGGCGCCGGATGGATGGGCCAATCTCGTTCATCGATGGAGAAATGATCGTTTGTCGAAGGTTGCGCGTGTCTCTAGATTCAGGACCTGCGCCGCCATTGTGGCAGTGCAAGACAGAACAGAGCATTTCATCCATGAATACCGTGAACCTGAATCTTCTTCACATCGATGCCAGCGCCCGCCCGGGCCGCTCCGGCATCGATGCCCATGGCTCGCACACGCGCCGGCTGTCTGCGCGCTTCGTCGAGCGCTGGCGCGCGGCGCGGCCGAACGACCGCGTCGACTACCTCGACGTGGGCCAGCATCCGCCTGCGCATGTCGATGCCCGCTGGATCCACGCCGCTTTCACCGCACCTGCCGAGCGCGAACCCTGGATGGCCGACGCGCTGGCCGAGAGCGACCGGCTGGTCGACCAGCTCGTTGCCGCCGACCTGATCGTGGTGGGCCTGCCGATGTACAACTTCAGCGTGCCCGCGCAGTTCAAGGCCTGGATCGACAACATCGTGCGCGTGGGCCGAACCTTCGGCTTCGACCGTGCGCGCGGTGCGGTACCGTACTGGCCGATGCTTGCGGAAGCGGGCAAGCGCATGGTGCTGCTCGGCGCGCGCGGCGACCACGGCTACGACCCGGGCGGGCGCATCGCGCACCTGAACCATGCCGAGCGCACGGTGCGATCGGTGTTCGGCTACATCGGCATCACCGAGGTGTTCGAGGCCGCGGTGGAGTGCGACGAGTTCGGCGGCGAGCAGCTCGCAGAGTCGCTGCGGCAGGCGGAGCAGAAGGTCGACCGGCTGGCCGACCAGCTCGGCGCGACCATGCCGCGGTCAGCTCACACCGCCACCGGGCTGCGCTCCGAGAACTGACCGTTCCAGTACGGGTAGTAAGGGTAGGGCGGCGTCACCGCGCTGGCCGCATCGAGCCGCTTGATCTGGTCCGCGCTCAGTTGCCAGCCGAGCGCGCCGAGGTTCTGCCTGAGCTGCTCCTTGTTGCGCGCACCGATCAGCACGCTCGACACGGTGGGCCGCTGCAGCAGCCAGTTGAGCGCGATCTGCGGCAGGGTCTTGCCGGTTTCCTCCGCCACCTGGTCCATCGCATCGATCACGCGGTACAGGCGCTCCTCGTCCACGGGCGGCGCGAAGCCGGCGGTTTCATGCAGGCGGCTTCCGGCGGGCAGCGGCTGGCCGCGCCGCACCTTGCCGGTCAGCCGGCCCCAGCCCAGCGGACTCCAGACGATGGCGCCCAGGCCCTGGTCCAGGCCCAGCGGCATGAGTTCGAATTCGTAGTCGCGGCCGATCAGCGAGTAGTAGGTCTGGTTGGCCACGAAGCGCTGCAGCCCGAGCCGGTCGGAGGCCGAGAGCGATTTCATCAGCTGCCAGCCCGAGAAGTTCGATGCGCCGATCAGCCGCACCTTGCCTGCCCGCACCAGGTCGTCGAGCGTGTCGAGCACCATCTCGACCGGCGTCATCGCATCGAAGGCGTGCAGCTGGAGGATGTCGATGTAGTCGGTGCCCAGGCGCTCGAGCGCGGCATCGGTCGCGGCGATCAGGTGGTGGCGCGAGGCGCCGACGTCGTTCGGCCCATCGCCGGCGCGCAGCGCGAGCTTGGTCGAGATGATGGCCTTGTCGCGCCGGCCCTTGAGCGCGGCGCCAAGGATCGATTCCGAAGCGCCGTTCGAATACACGTCGGCCGTGTCGAACAGCGTCACGCCGGCATCCAGCGCCAGGTCGACGATGCTGCGTGCGCCCTCGACGTCGGTATTGCCCCAGGCGCTGAAGAGCGGGCCTTGTCCGCCGAAGGTGCCGGCGCCGAAGCCGAGTGCGGGGACCTTGAAGCCCGAGCGGCCGAGAAAGCGTTGTTCCATGATGTTGTCTTTGTGGTGGATTTAAAAAGATGGAGAGTTCAGGCCTGCACCGAGGTGCAATCGGCTGTCGAGACACTTCCTTCGCGCTGATCGAGCGAGCGGCTCCAGAGCGCGATCGCCAGCCCGATGAGCGTGAGCAGCGCAGCCACCCAGCCGAGCGCGCGCAGACCCGGGCCATGGTCGATGACCACGCCGCCCACCCACGCGCCGAGTGCATTGCCCAGGTTGAAGGCCGCGATGTTGAGGCTCGACGCCAGGTTCTGGCCCGCGCCCGAGGCCTTCTCGAGCACGCGCAGCTGCATCGGTGCCACGGTGGCGAACGAAGCGATGCCGAGCAGGCCGACGAACACCACGGCCGTGAACGGCGTTGCGATGGTGAACTGCATCGCGCCAAGCACCGCGGCCAGTGCCACCAGCGTGCCGAGCACGGCGGGCATGGTCGACCTGTCGGCCAGCCTGCCGCCGAGGAGGTTGCCCACGGCCAGGCCACCGCCGAACACCAGCAGGATCGGTGACACCACCGATTCGGACAGGCCGGTGACCTGCGTCAGCAAGGGCTGGATGTAGGTGAACACCACGAACACGCCCGCAAAGCCGAGCACCGTCATCGCCAGGCCGAGCAGCACCTGCGGCCGCGCGAGCACCGCGAGCTCCTCGCGCAGCGGCGCCGGCCTGGCTTCGCCCTTGACGCGGGGCACGAACACGGCAAGCACCGCAAAGGCCAGCACGCCGATCAGCGTCACCGCCCAGAAGGTGGCGCGCCAGCCGTACTGCAGCCCGAGCCAGGCCCCGGCCGGCACGCCCAGCAACGTGGCGGCCGTGAGGCCGGTGAACATGATGGCGATGGCCGAGGCGCGGCGTTCCGGCGCGACCAGGCCGGTGGCCACCACCGAGCCCACGCCGAAGAAGGTGCCATGCGCGAGCGAGGTGACCACGCGCGCGGCCATCAGCAGCTCGTAGCTGGGCGCGAGCGCGCAGGCCAGGTTGCCGAGCGTGAAGATCGCCATCAGCGCGAGCAGCACGGTCTTGCGCGGCAGTTTGCGGGTGGCGATGGTCAGGATGGGCGCACCCACGGCCACCCCGAGCGCATAGCCCGAGATCAGCAGGCCGGCGGCCGTGATGGAGACGTGGAGATCCGCCGACACCTGCATCAGCAGGCCCATGATGACGAATTCGGTGGTACCTATTCCGAAGGCACCGGCGGTAAGGGCGAGCAGAGCGATTGGCATGATGGCTCAACTGTGCGGGCTGGCGGCCAGAATGACTAGAATGCCGCCCGGACATAGACTTGTGACTTGAACTCACAATAGAAAGACGCAAGGAAACGCCATGCCGCGCATCGACGTCAACCGCTCCGGCGAAATGGAAGCCTTCGTGCAGGTGGTCGAATCTGGTGGGTTCTCGGCGGCGGCGCGCCTGCTCGACATGACGCCTTCCGCGGTGAGCAAGCTCGTGGCGCGGCTGGAACTGCGGCTGGGCATCCAGCTGGTGCACCGCTCCACGCGCAAGCTGCAGCTCACGCCCGAGGGCCTGCATTTCTACGAGCGCAGCACGCGCGTGCTCGCCGACATGGACGAGGCCGAGCGCTGTGCCGCTGCGGGCGCCGCGCCGCGCGGGCGCGTGAGCATCAACGCGAGCGTGTCCTTCGGGCACCACCGGCTGGTACCGCTGGTGCCGCGCCTGCTCGAACTGCATCCGCAGATCACGCTGGACATCGCGCTCACCGACCGCATCGTCGACCTGATGGACGAGCGCGCCGACATCGCGATCCGCTGGGGCCAGCTGCCGCCATCCGACCTGGTGGCGCGGCGCCTTGGCGAAACCAGCCAGTCCATCGTGGCCTCGCCCGATTACCTCGCCAAGTACGGCACGCCGCACACGCCGCAGGAACTGGAGGCGCACAACCGCCTGGGCTGGACCTACCGGCGCAGCACGCCCGACTGGCCGCTGCGCGTGGACGGGCGAATGATGGCGTTGCCCGTGGCCGGGCCGGTTCGCGCGGGCGACGGCGAAACCCTGCGCCAGCTGGCCATTGCCGGCGCGGGCGTGGCGCGGCTGTCGCTGTATCACATCCAGCACGACATCGATGCCGGCCGGCTGGTGCCGCTGCTCGAGGAATTCAACCCGGGCGAGGTGGAGCCGATCCACGCCGTGTACATCGGCAAGGCCGGCACCTTGCCGGCGCGCGTGCGCGCGGTGCTCGACTTCCTGGTGGCGTGCTCGGGCGTGGGGGGAGGGCGCTACACGCTCAGACGCACCGCGCCGATGCCGGCGAATTCCGCCGTCACCTGATCGCCGCGGCGGCAGGGCACGATGCCGACCCATGAGCCGGTGGTGACCACGGTGCCGGCCGGCGCCGTCTGCCCGTGCCGCGTGATGTGGCGCAGCCAGATCGGCAGGAGCCACGCCGGATCGGCCAGCGGATGGGTGCCTTCGCGCACCACGGTTTCCGATGGGCCGACCTTCGTTTCGCAGCGCTGCGAAGCCCAGTCGACCGCCGCATAGGGCTGCCATTCGCCGATCACAAGCGCGCCATGCACCTGCGAATCGGCCAGGCGCAGCAACGCGGGCGTGGCGGCCAGGTCCTGCCAGCGCGAATCGACGATCTCCACCGAGACCGCCATCGCATCGATGAGCGAAGCCGCATCGCCATGGTCGAGCGTCGCGGCCATGGCGGGCGTCACGTCCTGCCCGAGCCGCAGCGCGATCTCCGCCTCGATGCCGGGCACATGAAAGGCAAGGTCGCTGAAGTCCGCCGGGCTCGTGCGCACGCCGGCCGGGGGCAGCGGTGCATGCGTGAGCGTGGCGCTGCGCGAGCCGCCGCCGGATTTCCAGACGCGGGGCACGGTCCCGTTGCCGAACCAGGCCAGCCCCGAAGAGACGGCGTCTTGCACTTCATAGGCCTGGACGGCCGTCTCCAGCGTGCCGAGCCAGGGCGTGGCATCGAGCGTCTGGTTCGTTTGGCGGGCCTTGATCAGGGCATTGGCGAGGGCTGTCATTGAGGGAGTCATGGGGGGATTGTCTTCGCTGCTTTTGTCTTGTTCGGGACGTTTTTGTTCGGGGCGCTGCTGTACAGGGCGCGTGCACAGGGCACGCTCGTGGTGTACAGCTAACGACCGCTCCGCATAACGCTCCCGTCGATGGGGTGCCTTGCGCAGCGAAATAAAGGAGGAGCCGAAGGCGGGGGACATTCGCGGAGCAAGGTACCCCGTCGGCGGGAGCGCACCTCGAACAACAGCGTTTGAATCAAGTATCCACGTGCACCTTGCCATCCTTCACCACCTTCGCCCACTTGGCGATCTCGGTGGCGATGAACTGCTTGAACTTGTCCTGCGAACCGCCGCCGTCCTCGGCGCCGTAGGTGTCGAGGCGCTCCTGCACGTCGGGCATCGCGAGCACCGCGTTGACGTCGCGATTGACTTTCTCGGCCACGCCTGCAGGCAGCTTGCCCGGGCCCGCAAGCCCATACCAGGTGGTGGCCTCGAAACCCGCAAAGCCCTGCTCCTGCATCGTGGGCACGCCCGGATGGCCCTTGGCGCGCTTGGTGCGCGTTTGCGCCACGGCCAGCACGCGGCCGCTCTTCACGTGCGGCGTGGCCGCGGTCATGGTCTCGAAGCTGTACTGGATCTGTCCACCCATCAGGTCGGCCAGCAGCGGGCCGCTGCCCTTGTAGGGCACATGCAGCGCATCCACCCGGGCCTGCAGCTTGAACATTTCCAGCGCCAGGTGCTGTGCCGAGCCCGCGCCCGCGGAGCCGAAGCTCACCGTGCCGGGCGAGGCCTTGCAGGCGGCCACGATGTCGTTCACCGTGAGCGCCTTCTGCGCCGGGCTGGCGATCAGCAGGTTGGGCGTGACGCCCACCAGCACGATCGGCACGAAGTCGCGCTCCACGCTGTAGCGCAGCTTGGGCTGCAGACTGGGCGCGAGCGCATGGCTGTTGATGTGCGCCATGAGCAGCGTGCTGCCGTCGCTGGGCTGCTGCGACACGTATTCGGCCGCCAGCACGCCGGCCACGCCGGCCTTGTTCTCGACGATGACCTGCTGGTTCCACATCACCGTGAGCTTCTGGGCCACCACGCGCGCGAGCGCATCGGTGCCGCCGCCGGGCGGAAATCCCACCACGATGCGCACCGGCCCCGAAGGCCACTCCTGCGCGAAGAGCCGGGGCACGCCCAGCGTTGCGGCCGCGGCACCCGCGGCCTGAATCAGCGAACGTCTCTGCATCATCTTTGTCTCCGGTGTGTGGTGGGTCCGATGCGTGCCGGGCTGGAAAGCCCGGCAGGTGGTGGTGGCCGCCGCGCCGTTCGAGCGGCGCGCTGCGGCCGGTGTTTTTTCTTGCGACTACGCTGCCTTCTGCAGGCCGACAGGTGCCGCTGCATGGTTCGCGAAATGGTCCATCGCGGCCTGCACGCCGCTGCCTGCCAGCTTGATGCCGCTGAGCTTCATGCCCATTTCCACACCCGCCACCATGGCCACCAGCGTCAGGTCGTTGCTGTCGCCCAGGTGGCCCATGCGGAACATGCGGCCCTTGAGCTTGCCGAGGCCCGTGCCCAGCGAGAGGTCGAAGCGCTGGTGGATGAGCCGGCGCAGCGCATCGGCGTCGACGCCTTCGGGCGTGATCACGCCGGTGAGCACGGGCGAATACACGGCCGGGTCGGCGCACTGGATCGGCAGGCCCCAGGCATTGACCGCCGCGCGCACGCCGGCGGCCCAGCGCTGGTGGCGCGCGAACACGTTGTCCAGCCCCTCGCCGAGCAGCATGTCGAGCGATTCCGACAGGCCGTAGAGCAGGTTGGTGTTGGGCGTGTACGGCCAGTAGCCATCCTTGTTCATCTCCACGATCTCGTCCCAGGCCCAGAACGCGCGCGGCAGCTTCGCGCCTTTGGAGGCTTCGAGCGCGCGCGGCGAGAGTGCGTTGAAGCTGATGCCGGGCGGCAGCATCAGGCCCTTCTGCGAACCGCTGATGGTGACGTCCACGCCCCATTCGTCGTGCCGGAAATCGGTGCTCGCCAAACCCGAGATGCTGTCGACCATCAGCAGGGCCGGGTGGCCCGCCGCGTCGATGGCCTTGCGCACCGAGGCGATGTCGGAAGTGACGCCGGTGGAGGTTTCGTTGTGCACCACGCACACGGCCTTGATCTTCCTTTCGGTGTCCTTGCGCAGGCGGGCCTCGATGAGGTCGGCCTGCACGCCGCGGCGCCAGCTGGGTGCGGCGGGCAACTGGTCGTCCTTGCCGGACCAGGCGAGGAATTCGGTCGAAAGGCCGAGCCGCGTGGCCATCTTCTGCCACAGCGATGCGAAGTGGCCGGTTTCGTACATCAGCACGTGGTCGCCCGGGCTCAGCGTGTTGGCGAGCGCGGCCTCCCAGGCGCCGGTGCCGGAGGCAGGGTAGATCGCGACCGGATGCTTCGTCTTGAAGATCTGCTTGATGCCGCCGAGCACCTTGAGCCCCAGCGTGCCGAACTCGGGCCCGCGGTGGTCGATGGTCGGCAGGCTCATGGCCCGCAGGATGCGGTCGGGCACCGGGCTCGGTCCGGGGATCTGGAGGAAGTGGCGGCCGGTGGGATGGAGGTCGAGTTGCAGCATGGACTGTCCTTTCGCTTTCAGTTTTGCATTCAAAATAGAATTAAACATGATGGTTTACCCTGATGTATAGGGGTTGTTGGTGTCATTTTTTGCATTCAAAATGCATTCAAGGGAAACAGACATGACCGCAGACATCATCGAAATCTCGCGCCTCGCGCTGCACGACCAGGTGGCTTCGCGCCTGCGCACGATGCTGGTCGAAGGGCACATCGCCCCGGGCGCCAAGCTCAACGAGCGCGAGCTTTGCCTTCAGCTGCGCGTCTCGCGCACGCCGCTGCGCGAGGCCATCAAGCTGCTGGCGGCCGAAGGGCTGGTCGACCTGCTGCCCAACCGCGGCGCGGTGGCGGTGAAGCTCACCGAGGCCGACGTGCTCAACACCTTCGAGGTGCTGGCCATGCTCGAAGGCATGTCGGGCGAGCTGGCGGCCAAGCGCATCACGGACGAAGAACTGGCCGAGGTGCGCGCGCTGCACTACGAAATGATGGCCTGCTTCGCGCGGCGCGATCTCTCCGGTTATTACCGCCTCAACGCGCGCATCCACACCGCCATCAACGAGGCCGCGGGCAACCCCGTGCTCGCCAGCACCTACCGCTCCATCAATGCCCGCGTGCAGTCGCTGCGCTTTCGAACCAACCAGAACGATGCCAAGTGGAAGCACGCCGTCGAGGAGCACGAGCAGATGATCGATGCGCTGGCCGCGCGCGATGCCGCCGGCATGCGCAAGGTGCTCATCTCTCACGTGATGCGCAAGCGCGACACGGTGCTCGAGCTGATGCGCACCGGCCAGATCTATCCCCAGGCCCACAAAGCGAGCTGACCCTCACAACACCATGCGTGTCGATCCCGCCAGCCACATCCAGCCCGCCGGAACCGTTCTTCCGCCCAACGACACCTGCGAGCTGCTCGCACGCCGGCTGCGCGCCGAGACCGAGGGCGAGGTGCTGTTCGACGACGGCTCGCGCGGCCGCTACGCCACCGATGCGTCGATCTACCAGATCACGCCGGTCGGCGCCTTCGTGCCGACCAATGAAAGCGACATCGCCACCGCCATCGATGTCGCACGCGACCTGAAGGTGCCGGTGCTCGCGCGCGGCGGCGGCACCAGCCAGTGCGGCCAGACCACGGGCGCTGCGCTGGTGATCGACAACAGCAAGCATTTCCGCCGCGTGCTGGACGTGAACGTGGAGGAGGGCACCGCCACCGTCGAACCCGGCCTGGTGCTCGACCACCTGAACGCGCAGCTCAAGCCGCACGGCCTCTGGTACCCCGTCGATGTGTCGACCAGCGCGCAGGCCACGCTGGGCGGCATGGCGGGCAACAACTCCTGCGGCTCGCGCTCCATCGCCTACGGCAACATGGTGCACAACGTGCTGGGCGCGAGCGCCTGGCTCTCGAGTGGCGAACTGGTGGAGTTCGGCCCTGAGGCCACGCTGGGCCCTCGCGCGGCCGGCATCGCGGAGTTCGTGCACGGGCTGGCGCTTGCGCACCGCGAGCAGATCCACGCCGACTGGCCCAAGGTGCTGCGCCGCGTGGCCGGCTACAACCTCGACATCTTCGACAACCAGAGCGAGCGCCCCTACACCGCCGACGGCAGCGTGAATCTCGCGCACCTCCTGATCGGCGCCGAAGGCACGCTGGCCTACACAAAGAGCCTCACGCTCAAGCTCGCGCCGCTGCCGCGCGCCAAGGTGCTGGGCATCGTGAACTTTCCGACCTTCCATGCGGCCATGGATGCAGCGCAGCACATCGTGAAGCTGGGCCCCACGGCGGTGGAGTTGGTCGACCGCACGATGATCGATCTGAGCCTTGCCAACCCGGCCTTCAAGCCCACGGTGGAAACCGCGCTGATCGGCAAGCCCGCGGCCATCCTGCTGGTCGAGTTTGCCGGTGCCGAGAAGGCCGCGCTGCTGCCGCGGCTCAGGCAGCTGGTCGAGTTGATGGGCGACCTCGGCCTGCCCGGCAGCGTGGTCGAAATGCCCGACGACGCGCGCCAGAAGAACCTGTGGGAAGTGCGCAAGGCCGGCCTCAACATCATGATGAGCCTGAAGGGCGACGGCAAGCCGGTGAGCTTCATCGAGGACTGCGCCGTGCCGCTCGAGCACCTGGCCGAATACACCGATGCATTGACTGAAGTGTTTGCGAGGTACGGCAGCCGCGGCACCTGGTATGCGCATGCCTCGGTCGGCACGCTGCACGTGCGGCCGATTCTCGACATGCGCGCCGGCGGCGCCACCAAGATGCGCGCCATTGCGGAAGAAGCCTCGGCGCTGGTGCGCAAGTACAAGGGCGCCTTCAGCGGCGAACACGGCGATGGCCTGTGCCGCGGCGAGTGGATCGAATGGCAGTTCGGCCCGGCCCTCAACGAGGCCTTTCGCGCCATCAAGCAGAAGCTCGATCCGGCCAACCTGTTCAACCCCGGCAAGATCGTCGACCCGCCGCGCATGGACGACGGCTCGCTGTTCCGCTTTGCGCCGCCCACCGCGCCCAGGCCCTACAGGCGCATCGAGCTCAAGCCCGTGCTCGACTGGTCGGCCTGGAACGTCAATGCCGACCCGGTGACCGAGAAGACCACCGCGCCCGGCACCGGCGGCGACAGCACCGGCGGCCTCGCCAAGGCCGTGGAGATGTGCAACAACAACGGCCACTGCCGCAAGTTCGACGCCGGCACCATGTGCCCGAGCTACCGCGTGACGCGCGACGAGCAGCACCTGACGCGCGGGCGCGCCAACACGTTGCGGCTCGCGCTCTCGGGCCAGCTCGGTGCGGATGCCTTCACCGGCGAAGAGATGCACGAGACCATGGATCTGTGTGTCGGCTGCAAGGGCTGCAAGCGCGACTGCCCGACCGGCGTCGACATGGCGAAGATGAAGATCGAGTTCCTCGACCACTACAAGAAACGCCACGGCCACACGCTCAAGGACAGGCTGGTGGCCCACATGCCCGACTACGCACACAGGGTAAGCCGCGTGCCGTGGCTCATGAACCTTCGCAACACCGTGCCTGGCGCGGCCTGGCTGGGCGAGAAGCTGCTGGGCTTTTCGGCACGGCGGTCGCTGCCCGAATGGCGCTCCGACACCTTCTGGCGCGCCAAGGCCGAGCTGCATGGCATGTTCGCCAGCCGCGAGGCCGTGCTGTCGGTGCAGGCGAACGGCGGCCGCGCGGCGGTGCTTTTCGTCGACACCTTCAACGGCACCTTCGAGAGCGAGAACGCGCTGGCGGCGGCCCGCGTGCTCAAGGCCGCGGGCTACACGCTGCACACGGTCGAGAAGAGCAGCGGGCACCACTGCTGCGGCCGCACCTTCCTGGCGAGCGGCATGGTGGGCGAGGCCAAGCGCCGTGCCGAGGCGCTGATCGATGCGCTGCGGCCGCTGGCCGAGGCCGGCATTGCCATCGTCGGGCTCGAGCCTTCCTGCCTGCTCACGCTGCGCGACGAGACCCTGGTGATGGGCTTCGGCACGAAGGCCGAAACCGTGGCCAGGCAGGCCCTGCTGTTCGAGGAGTTCATTGCGCGCGAGCTGAAGGCCGGGCGCTTCGCGCTCGCGCTCACGCCCGCCACGGCGCCGATCCTGCTGCACGGCCATTGCCACCAGAAGGCCTTCGGCGCGGTCAGCCCGATATTGGAAGTGCTGCGGCTCATTCCCGGTGCCGAGCCCGAGCTGATCGAAAGCTCCTGCTGCGGCATGGCGGGCAGCTTCGGCTACGAGGCGCGCCACATCGACGTGTCGATGCAGATGGCCGAGGCCAGCCTGCTGCCGGCGATCCGCGCGAAGCCCGACGCCATCGTGGTGGCCGACGGCACCAGTTGCCGCCACCAGATCGGCGACGGCGCGCAGCGCGAGGCGGTGCATGTGGCGGTGCTGCTGGAGCGGCATCTCGCGCCACCAACCCTGTCGTCTGAACAGACTTAGCGGCTGGCACAAAATGGAGTGATGAATGCAGCAGAACGAACGGCAGAGACAACGGCAGCGGCAGCAGAAGCCACGGTGGAGCCGGGCTTCGCGCTGTTCGAGACCGCGATCGGCACCTGCGCGCTGGCCTGGGGTCCGCGCGGGCTCGTCGGCGTGCAGTTGCCGGAAGAAAACGGCGGAGCCGCCACGCGGGCGCGCATGCAGCGTCGCTTTGCGAACCTGAACGAGGCCGAGCCTCCCGAAAGCGCCCAGCGCGCGATCGCAGCCATCCAGGGCTTGCTGAACGGCGCATCCGACGACCTGGGCGGCATCGTCCTCGACATGAGCCATGTGTCGGAATTCCACCAGCGCATCTATGCGATTGCACGGCGCATTCCGCCTGGGCACACGCGCACCTATGGCGAGATCGCGGCCGAACTGGGCGACAAGGGCCTGTCGCGCGCGGTGGGCCAGGCCATGGGCCACAACCCGTTCGCGCCCGTGGTGCCGTGCCACCGCGTGCTGGCCGCGGGCAACAAGCCCGGCGGCTTTTCGGCGGGCGGCGGCGCGCTCACGAAGCTGCGCATGCTCGACATCGAAGGCGCGCGGCCGAACGGAATGGCTTCGCTTTTCTAGCAGCCCCGGAGGCCGTCAGGCGGCGGCAACCGGCAGCCGCTGCAGCCCCGCCATGCGCGAGGCAAAAATGATTCCCGCCTGCAGCATGAAGCCCGCCAGCGCGAGCAGCAGGCAGGCCGGCTCGCCCCACCTGGCACCCACTGCACCGCCCAGCGCGGCGCCGATCGGCCGGGCGCCCGCATTGACCGTGAGGAACACCGCCGACACCCGGCCCAGCATCGCCCCGGCCGTGACGCTCTGCCGCAGCGTGGTGGTGGTGATGGTCCAGACCATCGGTCCGGCACCGAACAGGAAGAACGACAGCGCCGCCAGCGATGCGGCCGGCACCACCAGCGTGGCCGCCATGGCCGCCGCGGCTACCACCGCCACCGCGGGCCCGACCTGGATCGCACGGCCGAACGGCAGGCGCGCCACCACGCGCGACGTCAGCAGCGCGCCCGCCACCATGCCCGCGCCGTACATTGCCAGCGTGAATCCGACCGCCTGCGCGCCAAGGCCCAGCACCCGCACCGCATACGGCACATAGCCGGCCTGCACCACGAACCACGAGATGTTGAAGACCGCGCCCGTCATCAGCATGGGCCGCAGCAATTCGTGCTGCCAGACAAAGCGCGCGCCATCGCGCACATCGAGCAGCGGATGGCGCCGCGATGCGGATGGGCGCGGCGCCTCGGCCAGGCGCCGCAGCAGGCCCACCGCCGAGATCGACAGCACCGCCGCCAGCACGAAGGCCGTCGAAGCGCCCGCCCATGCGACCAGCGCGCCCGCCAGCGCAGGCCCGGCCGTGAACGCGGCGCTGCGCGCAAGCTCCAGCCGGCCGTTGGCGGCTGCCAATGCCTCGCGCGGCACGAGTGCCGGCACCAGCGCGGGCGCCGCGACGCTGAAGCCCACGGTGCCGACGGCGCCCAGGAATCCGAGCGCCGCCAGCCAGCCGATGCCGAGTTTCGACGCCAGCACCATGGCCAGCAGCACCAGCAGCGAGACGGCGCGCAGCCCCTCGGATGCGACCATCAGCCGCTGTCGCGACATGCGATCGGCCAGCACGCCCAACGGCATCGACAGCAGGAGAAAAGGCAGCGTCTGAATGGCGGCCAGAAAGCCGATCTCGCCCGGCCCGGCACCCAGCATGAGCACCGCGACCAGCGGGACCGCCGCAAGGCTCAACTGCTCGGCGGACTGTGCCGCGAGGTTGGACCACGCAAGATAGACAAAGGGACGGGGAAGGGCGGCTTTCATGCGGCAAGGAGCTTCATGTGGGAGGAAGCCCCATGCTGCGGGCGCGCGCCGTCCTGCGCTGGCCGTTTACGGACCTGCGAGCGTCATCGCGCCTTGTGAGCCCAAGGCCATCATTTCCTCGAACCATTGCGCGACGTACGCGGCTTCCGGTGCGGCATCGGGCGCCAGGCCGTAGTAATAGCGGTTCAGCGCCATGCGCAGCGCGGGCAGCGGCGACTGCAGCCGGCCCGAGGCCAGGTCGTGCGCCACCAGCGAGGTCGGCGCCAGCGCGATGCCGAGCCCGTCGACGGCGGCCTGCAGCACGAAGTGCAGGTGATCGAACTGGAGCCGGCCCGCGGGCCTGGCACGCGGCGCGCCGACGTGCTTCTTCCAGGCGTCCCAGTCTTCCTTGCGCGTGCGGGCCGACAGCTGCACGTGCGAGGCCAGCGTGCGCAGGTCCGCGAGCGGATGCGCCTTGAACAGCGCCGGCGCACCGACCACCAGCACTTCGTCTTCGAGGAACGGGCGCACCTCGATGGAGGGCGGCCAGCCCTCGAGCCCGCGGCGCACCGCGATGTCGAAGCTGCCTGCGGCCTGTTCGGGCATGACCGTGCTCGTGACCACCTGCGGCTCGATCTCGGGATAGCGCTCGACGAACGAAGGCAGGCGGGGAATGAGCCACCGCACCGCGAAGGAGGGCCGCACGTTGATCCTGACGGCACGGGCCGGACCTTGTGCCTGCAATGCACGCGCCGCCGCATGGATCTGCGCGATGGCCGGGCCTGCCTCGGCAAAGAACTGCTGTCCTTCCGCGGTCAAGGCGACCTGGCGGATGCGGCGCTCGAACAGCGCGACCCCCAGGCATTCTTCGAGGCTCTTGATCTGCCGGCTCACCGCGCTGTGCGTCACGTGAAGTTCGACGGCCGCCCTCGTGAAGCTCTGGTGGCGGGCCGCGGCGACGAAGGCGCGCACGGCATTGAGGGGCGGTTCTCGAAGCGGCATGTGTGCAATTTTCTCACGCATGGCGGGCGTTAATGTCGTTTGTCGGCATGCCTTGCGTCGGCGCACCATGCGGGCTCGATGTTTCGCACCACGCCCGCTCCAGCTCTCGCTGCCACCGACCTGAACTCCCGCCACGCGGCCATTGCGCTCGGGCTTTCGCTGCCGGCCGACGTCGTGCTCTACCTGCTGCTGCCGATGTATGCCGGGCAATTCGGCGTGACGCTGGCGGAAGCCGGCATGCTGCTTGCGGCCAATCGGCTCGTGCGCATTGCGGGATACGGCTGGGTGGCGCGCTTCTATGCGCGCAACGGCGACAGGCTCACGTGCACCATCGCGGTGGTGGCGGCTGCGTTCTGCGGACTCGGCTACGCCACGCTCTCGGGCTTCTGGGCGCTGCTGCCGCTGCGGCTCGTGTGGGGCCTGTGTTTTGCCGCGCTCAATCTGTCGACCCAGTCGCTGGCCACGGCCGAGCTCCTGGGTGCGGCGCGCCGCAGCGGGCGTTCGCGCGCGCTCATCGCGATGGGGCCGGTGCTGGCGCTGCCGCTGGGCGCGCTGCTGGCGCTGTGGGCCGGCCCGCGCGCGATCTTCTGCATTCTTGCCGCGTTCTCGCTGGTGGCGGTGCTTGCCGCGAGGCGCCTGCCTTCGGTGCCGCACGGCAGCGGACACAGGAAGCCCGGGCGCCGCTTCGGGCGGCCCAACAGCCTCGATGCCTGGTCGTTCATGGAAGGACTGACGCTCGACGGGCTCTTCATCGTCGGCCTCTCCTATCTGGGCAAGGACCTGATGCCGGGCGGCGCGGTGGTGATGGCCGGTTCGCTGATGGCGCTGCGCTACCTGGCGGAAATTCTGCTGAGCCCGGTCGGCGGCCACATGGCGGAGCGCTTCGGTGCCGAGCGGCTGCTGGTGAGCCTCTCGCTCGTGACGGCGATTGCGCTGGCAGGCTTCGGCCTTGGCTGGCTGTGGAGCTGCGCGGCATTGATCGTGGTGCTGCGCGCCTTGCAGCTGCCCTTGCTGCCGCCCATCGTGGCGCGCCGCACACCGGGGCCGGAACGCATGCATGCGCTGGCTGCGCGAGCGGTGTGGCGCGACATCGGCGCCGGCATCGGGCCGCTGCTGGCCGGGCTCTTGCTGCCGGTCGTGGCATCGTCGTGGCTCTACGGCGTTTGCGCGCTGCTGCTGGCCGCGGCGGCACTGGCGTGCGGCAGAAACCCGTCGGCCACGGCAGACAAAAAACAAGGAGTGATCCCATGACCCATGCCATCGACACCATCGGGCAGCTCGAAGCGCTGTTCGGCGAAGCCGGCGAGGCCTCGCTCAAGAAGGAGGTGCCCTGGCTGCACCCGAGCTACCAGGCGCTGATTGCCGCTTCTCCTTTCGCGGTGCTGGCCACCACCGGACCCGGCGGCCTCGACGCCTCGCCGCGCGGCGACCCGCCAGGTTTCGTGGCGGTGCAGGACGAGAAGACGCTGCTGCTGCCCGAGCGCCGCGGCAACAACCGCATCGACAGCCTGCGCAACATCGTGGCCGATCCGCGCGTGGCGCTGCTGTTCCTGATTCCCGGCGTGGGCGAGACCTTGCGCGTGAACGGCAAGGCGCGCATCACGACCGCGCCCGAACTCATGGCGCGCTTCGCGATGGAGGGCAAGCTGCCGCAGTGCGTGATCGAGATCCGGGTCGACTCGGTTTTCTTCCAGTGCGCGCGCGCCATCCAGCGCTCGAAGCTGTGGGCGCCGCTGCCGGCAGAATCGCGCCGCGAGGTGCCCACGCCCGGCGCCATCCTGTCGGCGCTGACCGACGCCGCATTCGACGGCGAGACCTACGACCGCGAGCTGCCGGCGCGGCAGCGGTCCACCTTGTATTGAGGGCGCGCTCAGCCCGAATACGGCCCCTTGACTTCGCCCCATCCCCATTTGGGCATGGGTGCATCCGCGTCCACGGCCGCGCCAGCCTGCGAGTTGATGACCGCGAGCCGCGAGCCCCACTCGAGATAGCCGACCAGCGCCGAACGAAACTCGGGATCGTCCGGCATCGCGAGTTCGTCCGCCGTGTCCAGCAGCAGCCCGACCCAGCGGCGCCGCTGTTCCTGCTGCAGGTGGCGATTCAGGTGCTGCCGGATCATGTGCGGGTGCCCACCGTGATGCTGCGAATAGTCGGCCGGCCCGCCCAGCACCTCGGCCAGGAACGCGGCCACGTGGGCCGGATGATCGGCGTCCATGTGGGCGAAGACCGGTGCCAGCAGGGGGTCTGCCTTGACGTTTTCATAGAAGCGCGTCGTCAGGCGAAGCAGCGCCTCGCTGCCGCCAAGCCATTGGTAGAGCGTTGGAATGCTGCCGGGTTCGATCATGACTGTGACGACGCCTGTTGCTGCTGCTGCGCCCGCATGATCTGGTGCCGCTGCCAGTAGCGGCCGACCGCGGCCTTGAAGTTCTCCTTCTGCTTGCCGAGGCCGCCCACCTTGACCTTGGTGGTGCGCGCACCGAGCATGCCCTTGTCGTGGTGCGTGACGACCAGCATGTCGCCGAAGGTGTTGTCCTGGAAGGTCAGGTTCTTGACCTCGTCCCAGCCGATGGTCGAGCCGCCATCCACGCTCTGGTGCAGGCCCTCGTGGCTCACCTCGACGCTCTCGCCGTTCTTCAGTGCAAACGCAGCCGGCGGAAAGTGGCGCAGCACCACGGCGCGCTCTTCTTCGGTGGCCGGCTCGTAGCGGTAGGCAAGGCTCAGTTCGTGGTTCTGGACGAAGCGCTGCTCGTAGTCGCTCCACAGCCGCTGCTCGATGGCGGCGGCGGTCTCGATGTCGTCGGCCCACGAGACCTCCGGCGCGGTGGCAACGATGGCGCCGTAGGCGCTTTCGGGCACGTGGTGGCCGACGTTGCGCATGCGTTCGAGCAGCGGTGGATGGCTGTCGTAGGGGTGCGGCACATCGGCGGTCTTCATGGTCTCGACGAACGCGTCCGAATTGGCATAGGGCGGCAAGCCGGCGGCCACGAAGCCGGCGATGCCCAGCGCGCCGTCGTGCTGGCGGTCCTGCGCAAAGAGTTTGCGTTCGACGTCGTTGCGGTAGCTGGCGTAGGCCGAGATCTTGATCAGCGACTGCACGATGGCGCCCGCCGCGGTAAGGCTCGCGGAGACGCGGTCGGCCTTGTATTCGCGCTCCCGGCTGTCGCGCGCCAGGGCAAAGGCGAAGATCATCCGGTAGAGGCGAAGCAGGTAGTGCGCCACGATGCTCAGGCCGCCGTCGCGCATTTTCCAGGTGTACTGGTCGAACTGCAGCAGCTTGGGGCCGAGCGCGGCGCTGCTGCGGGTGTCGCCACCGCCCAGGTGGGCCAGTTCGTGCGCCAGCACCGCATCGGCCTCCGACTGGTCGAGCACGCGCAGCAGCGGAATGCTGACGAACAGCGTGCGGCCGTGCAGCGTGCGTCCGCCCACCTCGCAGGGCGCTTCGGTGACGAAGAAGTTGGTGTCGATGCCGGCAACGATCTGGTCGGGCGGTGCGGTCTTCACGCGGGCGGCGAGCTGGCGGATGCGCTCCCACAGGCGCGGCGCATCGGCCTGGTCGACCACTTCGCCTTCGATCTCGTTGCCGAAGGGCAGCTTCTTGAACAGCGTGTAGATCGCATAGAACACGGCCACCGCGGCCGCAATGCCCGCGATGATGATCAGCTTGACGTAGTAGCTCTGCCAGAAGTAGGCCGTGAGCCAGAACGACAGCCACACCAGCATCGCGCTCTGCAGCGCGACCTCGACCGCGCTCGACACCGTCATGAGCCGCCAGCCCGCAACGAAGCTCGCATAGCGCAGGCCGCGGTTGGCAAAGGCCAATGCGCCCAGCACCAGCGCCGCGGCGAGCAATGCCGCACCGAGCACCAGCGTCCAGATGGCAGCACGGTCGGCCCAGTGGAACTGCCAGTGCATCGAGTAGGGGCTGCACACCTTGTCGTGGAAGTTCCTGTCTTCGGGCGCGGTGGCACTGCAGGCCTTGGAGAGCGGGTGGCTGCGATAGAACTCTGCGGTCAGCGCCTTGTCGTCGGCGGACAGGCGGGTGTCGGAGGCGATGCGCTTCTCGATCCCCTGCAGGAATTCGGCGTCCTCCGAATGCAACGCGTACTCCGTGAAAACCAGCGTCGCCGCCGGAATGGCGAAGAGCGACACCAGGGTCAGGAGAAAGACACGAAAGAGGTCGGCATGGATCGTTCGGGCGAGGGCCATGGGGTGCTGCTCCTGGATGCGATGTTGCGATTCGTTGTGCGGAACCGGCTGGGAAAGCGATAGCGTAGCGGCCGTCTGCGTCGTTGCGTATGACTGGCAACGTCCATGCGGATGGCGTGAATACGAAGGTCGTACTCTTTGCGCAGAATTAGCAACAGCGGGGCGGCGACCCCACGCCTGCACCGGATGCCGCCCTTGGCGACAATCGGTCCAATGCGTCCTTCTTCTCCCTTCTTCAAGATGGCCCTGCTGCTGGGCCTGCTCTCCGCCATCGGGCCCTTCGCCATCGACATGTACCTGCCGGCGCTGCCGGCCATCGGCCAGGCGCTGCGCGCCGACATCGGCGCAGTGCAGATGAGCCTCACGGCGTTCTTCCTCTCGCTGGGCGCGGGCCAGCTGCTGTACGGGCCGGTCTCGGACATGGTCGGGCGCAAGCCGCCGCTCTATGCCGGGCTGGTGCTGTTTGCGCTTGCGAGCGTGGGCTGCGCGCTGGCCACCGACATCCACACGCTGATCGCGCTGCGCTTCGTGCAGGGCCTGGGCGCGGCGGCCGGCATGGCGATTCCGCGCGCGGTGGTGCGCGACCTGCACACCGGCACCGATGCCGCGCGGCTCATGTCGCTCCTGATCCTGGTGTTCAGCGTGTCGCCGATCCTCGCGCCGCTCGCGGGCAGCGCGGTGATCGCGGTGGCGGGCTGGCGCGGCGTGTTCTGGGCCGTGACCATCGCCGCGGTGGCGGGCCTCGCGATGATGGTCACGCAGCTGCGCGAAACGCGGCCGCCTTCGGAGCGCGTCGAGAGCAGCCTCGGCAGCGCCTTGTCGGCTTACTGGGTGCTGCTGCGCGACTGGCACTATCTCGGGCTGGTGTTCATCGGCGGCTTCGCGATGGCGGGCTTCTTCACCTACCTGGCGAATTCGTCGTTCGTGATGATCGACCACTACGGCCTGTCGCCCGCGCTGTACAGCGTGGCCTTCGGCGTGAACGCGGCGGCCTTCATCGGCGCCTCGCAGTTCACGGGCTCGCTGGGCGAGCGCTTCGGGCTGGTGGGCCTGGTCAAGTTCGGCGTCGTGGCGTCGGGCATCGCGATGCTGGCCATGTTCTCGTACTTTGCGGCGGGCGGCGACAGCCTCTGGGTGCTGATCGTGCTGTACTTCATCGCCTCCGGCTTCATGGGCCTGGTGATTCCGACCACCGGCGTGCTGGCGCTGGAGATGCACGGCGCCATCGCGGGCACGGCCTCGGCGCTGCTCGGCACGCTGCAGATGTTGACCGGCGCGCTGGCCATGGCGGTGGTGGGCCTCTTCACAGACGGCCGTCCGCTGCCGATGGTGACCGGCATGGCCGGCGGCGCGCTGATCGCGCTGGTGCTGACCTGGCTCACGCTGGGCAGCGTACGGTCAGAGCCCACCCGCAGGACGCAGCAGGCGTGAGCAGCACGGCGCACATGGAAGCCGCGGCGTCCGTGGACGGCAAGGCCGCGCAGCCCGTCGACGGGCTGGACCAGCCCGCGCGCCAGCGCGCAATGCTGGTGATCATTCTCGGCATCATGGTGGCCGTGCTCGACGGCACCATCGTCAACCTGGCGCTGCCGGGCATTGCGCGCGAACTCCAGGCCAGCCCCTCGCACGCCATCTGGGTGGTGAACGCCTACCAGATCGCCACGCTGGTCATGCTGCTGCCGCTGGCGTCGCTGGGCGACCTGGTCGGCTACCGGCGCGTCTACCTGGTGGGCATGGCGGTGTTCACGGTGTCCTCGATCGGCGCCACCTTTGCCGATTCGCTGACCACGCTGATTGCCGCGCGCACCTTCCAGGGCCTGGGCGCGGCCGGCATCATGAGCGTGAACGCGGCGCTGGTGCGGCTGACCTTTCCCTCGGCGCTGCTGGGGCGCGGCATGGCGATCAACTCGATGGTGGTGGCCACGTCCTCGGTGGCCGGACCCTCGGTGGCCGCCGCCATTCTTTCGGTGGCTTCGTGGCCGTGGCTGTTTGCCATCAACGTCCCGCTGGGCGCCATCACGCTGGCGCTGGGCTTGCGGGCGCTGCCGTTCAACCGCGTGGCACCGGCGTCGGGCCTGCGCTTTTCGCCGATCGACGTGGCGCTCAACGTGCTGATGTTCTCGCTGGTGTTCCTGGGCGTCGACCGCCTGGGCGTGCGCGAGGGCAGCGTGGCCGGCGGCGGCTCGCAGCAGTCGGCCTGGGCCATCCTGCTGGCCGGCGTGGCGGTGGGCTTCGTCTATCTTCGGCGGCAGCGCAAGCTGGCGGTGCCGCTGTTTCCGATCGACCTGCTGCGCATTCCGGTGTTCGCGCTTTCCATGGGCACTTCGGTGGCCGCCTTCTGTGCGCAGATGCTGGCCTACATTGCGCTGCCGTTCCTGCTGCTCGAGGTGTACGGCCGCAGCCACATCGAGGCCGGGCTCCTCATCACCGCCTGGCCGCTGGCCATCGTGGCCATGGCGCCCATTGCGGGCCGGCTGATCGGGCGCTATCCGGACGGGCTGCTCGGCGGCATCGGGCTGGGCCTGCTGGCCATCGGCCTGGGGTTGCTGGCGGCGCTGCCGGCGCATCCGGGCAATGCCGACATCGCCTGGCGCATGGCGCTGTGCGGGCTGGGCTTCGGGCTCTTCCAGTCGCCCAACAACCACACCATCGTGACCTCGCCGCCGGCGCACCGCAGTGGCGCGGCCAGCGGCATGCTGGGTACGGCGCGGCTCACGGGGCAGACGCTTGGCGCGGTGGTGCTGGCCGGCGTGTTCAGCGTCTGGAGTCCGCATGGCGGCCACGGGCCGGTGGTGGCGCTGGTGCTGGCGGCCTGCTGCGCGGGCCTGGCGGCGGTCTTCAGCAGCCTGCGGCTGAAGACGACAGGGCACGGCGGCTGAATAGGTTAGGGTACGCCCCTATGACGGAAGTACCTGAAACCGTGGTTTGTCCGGGCTGCGACGCGGTCTTCAGCCGCGCTCCCCTGAAGCCGCGCGAGGTGTCGTGCTGCGTCCGCTGCGGCACCGAGCTCTACCGCCACCCGGGCGACCAGCACCGCCGCATCCTGCCGCTCACGGTGGCATGCCTGATCATGTTCGCCATTGCCAACCTGTTCCCGATCGTCGAGATCGAGCTGCAGGGCCTGCGCAGCCAGACCACGCTGGCCGGCGCGGTCGTGGTGCTGAGCAGGGAGGGCATGTCGGTGGTGGCGCTGCTGGTGCTGGCCACGACGCTGCTATTCCCGCTGATGCAGCTGTGCATCCTGACCTACCTGCTGGTGCCGCTCAGCCGCGAGTACCGCCCGGCCGGCTTTGCCATTCTGGTGCGCGCCATGCAGATGCTGCGGCCCTGGGGAATGATCGAGGTGTTCCTGCTCGGCGTGCTGGTGGCGATCGTCAAGCTCTCCAGCATGGCGAGCGTGGTGGCCGGGCCGGCGCTGTGGGCCTTCATGGCGCTCACGGTCATGCTCACCGCCGTGCTCTCGTTCAATCCCAATGCCTTCTGGGAAATGACCTTTCGCCCGCCCGGCGAGCCCGACGGGGAGGCTGCGTGAGCGCAGGCGAGCTCCAGACCCGGGACGACGGCGAAGCGCCGCTGGCAACGGCCAGCGCGATGGGCCTGCTGGCCTGCCCGCATTGCGATGCCGTCTGGCGCCACGCCGCCGAGGGCGAACCGTGCGGGCGCTGCGGCACGCACCTGCACACGCGCAAGCCCTACAGCCTGAGCCGCACCTGGGCCTTCCTGATCGCGGCATGCATCATGTACATCCCGGCCAACCTGCTGCCGGTGATGATCACGCGCACGCTGTTCGGTGCGCAGTACGACACCATCCTGAGCGGTGTCATCTATTTCTGGGTGTCGGGCGCCTACGGGCTCGCGGCCATCATCTTCATTGCGAGCTTCCTGGTGCCGCTGTTCAAGCTCACGGTATTGATCCTGCTTGCGTTGCTGGCGCAGCGCGGCAGCAACTGGCGCCGGCCCGAGCGGGCCAAGCTCTATCACATCATCGAGATCATCGGCCGCTGGTCGATGCTCGACGTGTTCGTGGTGTCGCTGCTCACCGGGCTGGTGCAGATCCAGGGCTTTGCGGTCATCAACGCGGGCGTGGGCATTGCGGCATTCGGGTCGGTGGTGGTGCTGACGATGCTGGCCTCGCTGAGCTTCGACCCCAGGCTCACCTGGGACAGCAGGCAGCAGCAGGACGCCGAACGGGAACGCCGGGAACCGGCACGCGACAACAGGGAACAGAAGCCAGCATGAGTGACGAAGAAGCCAGACCCAACGACCCTGCGGCCCCGACGGGGCTTCCTCCGCCGCGCGTGGTGCGCCGGCGCGAATGGCTGCCCTCGCTGATCTGGCTGATCCCCATCGTTGCAGCGCTGGTCGGCGTGATGCTGGTGGTCAGGATCCTGATGCAGCGCGGGCCCGAGATCGTGCTCACCTTCAACACGGCCGAAGGCCTGGAGGCCAACAAGACGGCCGTCAAGTACAAGGACGTGCAGATCGGCACGGTGCAGAGCCTGAAGCTCGCGCGCGACCGGTCGCATGTGCAGGTGACCGTGCAGCTCAGCAAGGAGGCCGAGAGCTTCACCGCCGAGGATTCGCGCTTCTGGGTGGTGCGGCCGCGACTCGACACCTCCGGCATCTCGGGCCTGGGCACCTTGCTGTCGGGCGCCTACATCGGCGCCGACGCAGGCGTGTCGAAGGAAACCGCGAGCGAGTTCAAGGGGCTGGAGGTGCCGCCCATCGTCACGCGCGATGCCTCGGGCCAGCAGTTCCTGCTGCGCGCCACCGACGTGGGCTCGCTCGACGTGGGCTCGCCGGTGTATTTCCGGCGCATCAAGGTCGGCCAGGTGGCGGCCTATGAACTCGACGGCGACGGCCGCGGCGTGACGCTGCGCATCTTCGTCAATGCGCCCTACGACAAGTTCGTGGGGGTCAACACGCGCTTCTGGCAGGCCAGCGGCATCGACGCGCAGCTGAGCGCCAGCGGCTTCACGCTGCGCACGCAGTCGCTCGCCACCATCCTGCTCGGCGGCATCGCGTTCCAGGCACCCGATGACGCCATGGGTCCGCTGGCCAAGGAGAACACGGCCTTCACGCTGGCGCAGGACGAAACCGCGGCCATGAAGGAGCCCGACGGTCCTTCGCAGACGCTGCTGATGTATTTCAACCAGTCGCTGCGCGGCCTTGCGCCGGGGGCGCCGGTCGATTTCCGCGGCGTGGTGATCGGCGAGGTCAAGTCGATCGGCGTAGAGTTCGACCGCGCCGAGCGCGAGTTCCGCATGCCGGTGCTGGTACAGGTCTACCCGGACCGGCTGCGCCGCCGCGCGGGCGAGAGCGGCGTGGAGTCGCGCGCCACCCAGCAGGAGCGGCTGCGCTTCCTGGCCGAGAAGGGCCTGCGCGCGCAGCTGCGCAGCGGCAACCTGCTGACCGGGCAGGTGTACGTGGCGCTCGACTTCTTCCCCAAGGCGCCGCCCGTCAAGATCGACATGGCGAAGAACCCAATCGAGCTGCCCACCATCGCCAACAGCCTCGACGAGATCCAGTCGCAGGTGCAGGAGATCGCAAGCAAGCTCAACAAGGTGCCGTACGAGCAGATCGCGGCCGACCTGCGCACCACGCTCGCCTCGCTCAACAAGACGCTGGCCAGTACCGAGCAGGCGGTGGACCGCATCAACACCGACCTGACGCCCGAACTGGCCGCCGCCATGAAGGACGTGCGCAAGACAGTCAACAGTGCCGAGCGCACGCTGGCCGACGACTCGCCGCTGCAGCAGGACATGCGCCAGACGCTGCGCGAGCTGACCCGCGCCGCGGGCTCGGTGCGCGTGCTGACCGACTACCTCGAGCGCCATCCCGAGTCGCTCTTGCGCGGCAAACCGGACGACAAGAAATGATGCAGAAAAAACCGTTCCTGCTCGCTGCCACTGCCGCAGCGCTGATGGTCCTCGCAGGCTGCGCGGGCAAGCCCGACAACTACTACACGCTGGCCAGCCCGGTCGCGGCGGCGGACGCAGCGCCATCGACCCTCGGCTCTGCCGCGCCGCTCTACATCGAGCTGGCACCGGTGGCGGTGCCCGAGCGGCTCGCGCGGCCGCAGATGGTGGTGGGCCGGCCGAACGGCAGCGTGCAGGTGGATGTGCTCGAGCAGCACCGCTGGGCCGCGTCGTTCGAGAACGAGCTGCAGGATGCGCTGGCCAGCGGCATCGCGGCGCGGCTCGGCGCGCTCGATGTCACCAAGGGCGGCCGCCAGTCTTCGCAGCCCGTGTGGCGCATCGCGGTGCAGGTGCGCCAGTTCGACGCGGTCGACGGAGGCCGGGTGGATGCGGGCTTCAACTGGACGCTGCGGCGCTCCGACGAGCCCCGCACGATGGCGTGCCAGCTGAACCTGGGTGAAGCCGTTGCGGGCGGCATCGATGCCGTGGCGCAGGGCGCGCAGCGCGTCACTGCCGCGGCGGCCGCGGCCATCGCGCGCAGCGTGAGTGCAGCGCGCGCGAATCCGGCGGTGACCGCATGCCCGGCCTGATTCTTTCTCCTTCCACCGGAAGCGGAAGGAGCAATCCCGGCATCTGCTTCCAGATAGATCGGAGGTCACCATGGCACAGATCGGCAAGGCGCCCTGCGACGACACGCTGATCCTGCACGGCGCCAGTGCGCAGGAGGGCGCCTGTCCCGAAGCGTCCAAGCCCTGGGTGCTGGCCGCGGCCATCGTGGGCTCGAGCATGGCCTTCATCGACGGCACGGTGGTCAACGTGGCGCTGCCGGCCATCCAGGCCGACCTGCGGGCCACGGCGTTCCAGGCGCAATGGGTGGTCGAGTCCTATGCCTTGCTGCTGGCGGCGCTGCTGCTGGTGGGCGGCGCGCTCGGCGACCATTTCGGGCGGCGCCGCATCTTTGCGATCGGCGTGGGCATCTTCGCCATCGCTTCGGTGGCCTGCGGGCTCTCCGGCAGCGTGCAGCAGCTGATTGCCGCGCGCGCGGTGCAGGGCATCGGCGGGGCCTTGCTGGTGCCCGGCAGCCTGGCGCTCATCAGCGCCGCATTTCCCGAGAAGGAGCGCGGCAAGGCCATCGGCATCTGGTCGGGCTTCAGCGGCATCACTGCGGCCGCGGGGCCGGTGCTCGGGGGCTTCCTGGTCGATCACTTCTCGTGGACCTGGGCCTTCCTCATCAACGTGCCGATGGCGCTGCTGGTGCTGTGGATCGCGTGGCGCCACGTGCCCGAGAGCCACGGATCGTCGGCCAGCGGCGGGCTCGACCTGGTCGGCGCGCTGCTGGCCACCGCCGGCCTCGGCGGCATCGTCTACGCCTTCATCGAGGCGCCCACGCAGCACTGGAGCTCGCCCCCGGTGCTGGCCGCGCTGGGCATCGGCGTTGCGGCCAGCGCAGGCTTCGTGGCCGCGGAGCGCATGGCGCACACGCCGATGCTGCCGCTCGTGCTGCTGCGCATCGGCAACTTCAGCGGTGCCAACCTGCTGACCTTGCTGCTGTATGCAGCGCTCGGCGGCGGACTGTATTTCTTCCCGCTCAACTTGATCCAGGTGCAGGGCTACTCGGCCACCGTGGCGGGCGCGGCGCTGCTGCCGTTCATCCTCATCATGTTCGCGCTCTCGGGCTGGGCCGGCCAGTTGGTCGACCGCTTCGGTCCGCGGCTGCCGCTGGTGATCGGTCCAGCGATTGCCGCAGCCGGCTTTGCATTGTTCGCGGTGCCCGGCGTGGGCGCGAGCTACTGGAGCGGCTTCTTTCCCGCGGTGGTGGTGCTGGGCTTCGGCATGACCGTGACCGTGGCACCGCTCACCACCACGGTGATGAACGCGGTGGGGCCGGAGCAGGCGGGGGTGGCCTCGGGCGTCAACAACGCGGTGTCGCGCGCGGCCGCGGTGCTGGCCATTGCGGTGTTCGGCGTGATCATGGCCTGGGCTTTCGACGGCACCCTGGCCGAGAGCCTGCGCGGCATGGGGGCCTCGCCCGAGGCGACGGCATTTCTCGCGGGCGAGCGCAGCAAGCTGGCCGGCGCCGCACTGCCGCCGGGCGTCGATGCGGCCACCGCCGCGGCCTTGAAGAAAGCCGTGGCCGAATCTTTCGTCGCGGGCTTTCGCTGGGTGATGCTGCTGAGCGCCGGGCTCGCCGTGCTCAGCGCCTTGAGCGCCTGGCGGATGATCGGCGGCGGGGCTGCGAAAGATCACGGCACCGACGGCTGAAAAAAGCCGCGCTGCGCCCGGCGCTGTGATGACTATTGCCGGGGCATCAGTTCGTAGAAGTCGAACCCGTTGCTGCGCCCGCCAAGGCACACTGCCAGGGTGTCTTCGATCTTTCGCCATTGCGCGAGCCGGTTGCGCCACTTGCGCACGCTGTGGCCTTCGTCGGGAAAGCTCATGTACTCGACCGGCCGGCCGAGCTTCTGGAGCGTGGCCACCACATCGTCCGAATCCTGCCGCAGCACGCGCACGTCGTTGGCACCATGAATCACCAGCAACGGCGCGGTGATGCGGTCGATCTGCGAGACGGGCGAGTCCTGCAGCATGCGTGCGCGTTCCTCCGGTTTGTTCACGTCGCCGAAGAAGAGTGCGAAATAGTGGCGGTTGCGCCAGAAGGGCGGCCAGTTCTCGATCGCGCGGGGCCAGTTGGCTACGCCCACCACGTCGATGCCGCACCGGTAGTCGTGCGGCTTCTGGATCAGTTGGGCGAGCACCGAGAACCCGCCGAAGCTGCCGCCGAGCACGGCCACGCGCTTGGGGTCGGCCACGCCTTGATCGATGGCCCATTGCACGGCCTCCGCAATGTCGCGCTGAAGCCGGCCGCTGGTTTCGTGCGCGCCCGCCATCATGAAGGCGCGCCCGTAGCCGCCAGAGCCGCGGTAGTTCACGTTGAGGACGGCATAGCCTCGGTTCGCCAGCATCTGAGTGGGTGTAAAGCCCGCAGATTGCCATGAGTCGCGGACCCAGGGGCCGCCGTGGATGTCGACCACCAGTGGCGCGGGCCCCTTTACCCCGAGCGGCCGCACGAGATAGCCATGCACCACGAGACCATCCGACGCCTTGAAGGAGAAGGGTTCCATGGGCGAGAAGAGGTTGGCCGTCGGCTCGCGCGGCGGCGTGAGGCGTGTGAGCTGACCGCTCGCGCGGTCCAGCAGCAGTTCGACGCGTTCGTTCTCGGTGGTCGAGCGCAGCACGATGCGGCGCACATCGTTGGCCATGCTAGCGGGCCGCGTGATGACGGGTTCGGCCTCCAGCCAGCCGCGCTCCCGGGCCGTCTTCTCGGCGCCGGCCACTTCGCTGGCCAGTGCGGTGTCGAGATAGGAGATGCGGGGACGGCTAGGTTCGGAAACATACGCCAGCGGCGCTCCCTGCTGCGGCGGGAACACGCCGTAGTCAAGGTCGACCTCGGCATCTTCCGCGAGCAGCTTCTCCGTGCCGTTGGCGAGATCGACCTCGACCAGCGCAAGCTTGTCGCGTCCCACATTCGTCAATGCCCAGAGCCGCCCAGCGCCGAGATCGACGCGCTGCGGCCAGAAGGAATCGAATGCTCTCACCGTTCTGAAGGCGCGCCAGCTACCGTCGGGCTGGCGCAGTTCCAGAAGCCGGTCGGAGCCGTCCGCGCTTCCGAGCTGCCGCATGCGGCCCGCGAGTTCGCGCCGGGTGTCGATGAACCAGGCCAGCACGCGGCTGTCGGGCTCGCTGCGCGCAATTTCGCGCACGGTGCGCGTGCGGGCATCGCCTTCGAAAAGATCCATGCTGGAGCGGTCCCGCTGATTGTTCGCGAACAGGAAGGTGGCACTGCCCGGCGCGCCCCATCCCAGCATGGCCGAGCGCACGCCCGGCCAGGGCGTGACGGCCCAGGGCCTGGCGCCCGGAGCCTCGGTGTCGAGCACGAAGATCTGCGTGTTCTCGTCGCCCGTGAAGTCCTTGAGGTAGGCCAGGTGGCGGCTGTCGGGCAGCCACATGTAGGTCGGCCCGGACACGAAGGGCCGCGCGAGCGTGCCGATCGCAAAGGTGCGGGTGCTGGGGCTTTTGACCTCGGCTGCATCGGACGTCTTGCGCACGCCAAGTCCCACATCGGTACCGACCGCCTGCACCCATGCAAGCTGTTGTCCATCGGGCGAGAGAACGTGGCCGTTGACCGCATCGATGTTCGCCACGAACCGCCGCATCGGCACGAGAGGCGGGAGCGTGTTGTCCTGCCGCGCCGACACCAGTGCGGGGTGCGTGGGGCCGGTGGCGCAGCCGGCAAGCAGTGCCGCGGCGCTGCACTTGGCTGCAAGAGCGGCGTACCAACCGCTGGGGGTCCTGATGTTTCTCATGTTTTTTCGTCCCTCGTGAATGTTCTGGCGTGCGGCTTTGTCCGCGCCTGGATTCTGCGGGCGGTAACCTTTGGCTATGCCAAAGGTTCGGTCGCGCACAATGGCCGGGTGCACATCCTGCTGATCGAAGATGACCTTGAACTTGGCCGCGCCCTGCAGGCCGCGCTCAAGGTCGACGGCTTGAGCAGCGAATGGCGCCGGCGGGCGGCGGATGCGCCACGCGAGCTGGACGGGAGCGCATTCGACTGCGTGCTGCTCGACCTGTCGCTGCCCGACGGCAATGGCCTTGAGCTGCTCGCGCGCTGGCGGCGCGAGGGCAGCAGCCTCCCGGTCATCGTGATCACCGCCCGATCGGCGGTGGAAGACAGGCTGGCCGGGCTCGACGGAGGCGCCGACGATTTCGTGATCAAGCCCTTCGCCACCGCCGAGCTGATTTCGCGCATTCGCGCCGTGCTGCGCCGCTCGGCGCGGCAGGCCAGCGAGGTGTGGACCCTGGGCACGCTGTCCATCGAACCGCGCCGACACGTGGCGTCGCTGAACGGCGAGCCGCTGGAACTGTCGCCGCGCGAATTCCGGCTGCTGCTCGAACTGGCGCGCGAGCCGGGCGCGGTGGTTGCCAAGGGTGTGCTCGCGCAAAAGCTGGAGCCCCTGGGCGATCCGGTGGATTTCGCCGCGGTGGAGGTGCATGTGTCCAACCTGCGGCGCAAGATCGGCGGTGCCATGGTGCACACCGTGCGCGGCGTGGGCTACATGCTCGTGTCATGAGCAGGCTGTGGCACCCCTCGCTCGTGCAGCGTGTGTTTCTTGCGGTGCTGCTGGCCTTCGTCTTCGTGCTGCTGGCATTGCAGGTGTACATGTATATCAACTTCCGGCAGTCGTTGACCGTCGACCAGGGGTTGAGCCGGCTCGGCAGGTCGTTGACGCAAGCGATCTCGCAGCTCGATGACGAAGCGCGCGTGCGCGCCGTGATCGCCTCGGCCGAAACGATCTACAAGAGCATGCGGATCAGCGGCAACCCGGCGGGGACGCTCCGGTTCCAGCTGTCGGACCGCGGGGGAAAGCTGATTCATTCGTCGCCGGAACTGCGCAGCGAGATCCTGGCGGGGCCGTTGCGAAAGGTGGCAACGCAGCACATCGATGGCGAGCCGTACTGGGTGTACCAGGACGAAACGCTGCGCTGGTCGCTGCGCATTGCAGAGCCCGAGCGCACGTTCGTCAAGGTGCTGCCCAACAACACGCGCAGCGTGCTGCCCTACCTGCTGCTCGCCTTTCCTATCGTGCTGCTGCCGGTCTGGTTTGCGGTGAAGCACGGATTGCGGCCGTTGCGCCGCCTGGCCGACGGCATCGGGCATCGAAAGGCATCCGACCTTTCGCCGCTTGGCGTCGATCCGCCCTATGCGGAACTCAGGCCGCTGACGTCCGCAATCGAGCGCATGCTGCAGCAGTTGCGCGACAAGGTAGCGCGCGAGCGCGCGTTCGTGCACGACGCCGCGCACGAACTGCGAACGCCGATGGCGGTCATCGCGGCGCAGGCGCATGCGCTGGCGGGCGCGGACAACAGCGAGAGCCGCGGCCGCGCGCAGGCTCATCTGGAGCAGGCGATTGCGCGGGCCTCGCACTTGACGCAGCAGCTGCTCGATCTTGCGCTGCTGGACGATGCCCAGCCCGCGGTGCCGAAGCACGTCGACGTTGCGCAGCTGGCCCGCGAGATCCTCGCGCAGGCAGCGCCGCGGGCCATGGCGCGCGGCGTCGAGTTGACATTCGATGCGCCGGACAACCTGAACGTGCCGATCGACGTGCCGGCGTTCCAGTCGATATTGGAGAACCTGCTCAACAACGCGGTTCAGTATGTGCATGGCGGTGCGCAGGTGACCGTGACGCTTCGCACCGAAGACCCGGCAGGCTTGGTGCTCACGGTGGCCGACGACGGTCCCGGTATTCCGGCGGCGGAGCATGAACAGGTGTTCGAGCGCTTCTATCGCGGATCGGGACACGAAGCGAGCGGTTCGGGCCTGGGCCTTGCCATCGTCAGGCAGGCTGCCGGCCGCATGGGGGGCAGGGTGGAAGTGACCGAGGGCCTTTTGAACCAGGGCGTGGGGTTCCGCGTCGTACTGCACGGCGAGCCCGAAGGGTTGACAAGCACCTCGCATCGCCTGGATACTGAACCTTCAGGTTCATTATCAAAGACTCAGGAGATTTCCATGCAGAAGATCGTTCCCTGCCTCTGGTTCGACGGCAATGGCGAAGACGCGCTCAAGTTCTACAGTTCGATTTTTCCTAACTCGCGCGTCACCGACAGGCTGTTCTGGGGCGACACCAATCCGAGCCTCAAGGGGTCGCTGCTGACCGCCACCTTCGAGCTCGACGGGCAAGCGTTCATGGTGCTCAACGGCGGGCCGGAGTACAAGTTCACGCCGGCGATCTCGATGCTCGTGCAGTGCGAGACACAGGCCGAAGTGGACCACTACTGGGACAGGCTGCTCGAGGGCGGCGGCCAGCCGGTGCAGTGCGGCTGGCTCACCGACCGCTACGGCGTGTCGTGGCAGGTCGCGCCCATGGCGATGATCCGGATGTTCCAGGACAAGGACCCGGCCAAGGCCGCGCGCGCGATGCGGGCGATGATGAAAATGGTCAAGCTCGACCTCGCTGCGGCGCAGAAGGCCTTCGACGGCGAGTGATGTGCCGCGCCGGCTACACCAGCCGCCGGATCGCCTTCTTGCGCCACACCAGCCGGTAGTAGGCCGTCTGCAGCAGCAGCATCGCGCCGAAGGTCACGGGGTAGGCCCACCAGATGCCGTTGAGCCCGATGCGGTGGCTCATGAACCAGGCCACGGGCACCTCGATGCCAATCAGGCAGAGGATGGAGATGGCCGTGGGTACCAGCACCGAGCCGCTGGCCCGCATGATCCCCGAGATGGCCGAGGCCATGCCGAAGATCACCAGGCTCCACAGCATGATGTGCAGCAGCGTCTGCGCGATCTCGATCACCGGCGCGCTGGTGATGAAGAAGCCCATGAGGTGGCGCGAGAACAGGTAGCCCAGCAGCACCAGCCCGCCCGTGAGCACCAGGTTCATCAGCAGCGCGGTCCTGGCGATGGCGCCCAGCCGGTCGGCGCGGCCCGCGCCGATGGCCTGCGCGCCAAGAATGGACGCCGTGATGGCGATCGAGATGGCCGGGAACTGCACATAGGCCACCACCTGGTTCACCGCGCCATAGGCGGCGGTGGCGCTGGAGCCATAGCTGTTGACCAGCGAGAGCAGCGCCACCTCGGCCAATGCCACCACGATCATCTGCACGCCCGTGGGCACGCCCACCTTGAGCACGGCCTTCAGCAGCTTGGGGTCGATGCGCAGGTGGCGGATAAATTCCGCATCGGGCGCCAGCGGGCTGCCGCGGCGGCGCAGGCGCCAGCCCAGCCACAGCGTGGCGACCACGAAGGCCAGCACCGAAGCCCAGGCGCCGCTTGCGACGCCGAGTTGCGGCAGGCCGCCCCAGCCGCGGATGAGCGCGGGCGTGACCACGAGGCCGGTTCCGGTGGAGATCAGCAGCGTGAGCAGGGGAGTGACCGTGTCGCCGACACCGCGCAGCATGGCGGTGGAGAGCAGGAACACGAACAGCCCCGGCATTGCGATCAGCATGATGCGCGCATAGCGCGTGGAGTCGGCCAGCACGTCGGGCGGCGTGCCCAGGAAGGCCAGCAGCGGCGCTGTGAAGGCGCCGCCGAACACGGCCACCGCCAGCCCGAGCAGGATGCCGACCGACAGCGCGGTGCCCGCGATGGCCTTGGCCTTGGCGGCGTCGCGCGCGCCCCAGGCCTGGCCGATCAGCACCGAGGCGCCGGCGCCCAGGCCGATGACGAAGGCGATGAAGAAGAACATCACCGGGAAGAAGCTCGACACGGCCGCCAGCGCGCCGACGCCGATCATCTGGCCGATGTAGATGTTGTTGATGGTGCCGGACATCGACTGCAGGATGTTGCTGAGCAACATCGGCGCAAGGAAGAACAGGAAGGTCTTCCACAGCGTGCGCGGTGCGCCCACCGGCGCCACCGGCGTGCCGCGCAGGCCGCTCGGGTCGGCGCTGGCTTCGGCGGTGCTTGTGGTCGGCGTCGCGCTCATGCGGCGCTCCAGCCGGCGGCGGAAAGCCGCTGCAGATGCGCCTTGATGTCTTCGGGCCAGGCCGCGACGAGTTCATCGAAGCGCTCGCGCTCGCCGGCGAACAGCGCGCGGGTGGCTTCCTCGAAGCCGGGCAGGGCGCCGGCGATCGCGGTCATGAAGCGGTAGGCCGCTTCGCGCGATGCGCGCACGGCGTCGCGGTCGGCGTTGACGCGGCTCGCTTCCTGGACCAGCCGCCGCAGTGCGACCGAGGCGCCGCCGGGCTGGCGGTTGAGCCAGTCCCAGTGGCGCGGCAGCAGGGTGACTTCGCGCGCGACCACGCCGAGCCTGGGGCGGCCCACGCCGCGCGGGGTTTCCTCGGAGGTCTCGGCGCTGGCCGCATGCGCCACGATACCGGCCCGGTTGTGCACGTCGAAGTCGAGCAGTTCACCAGTCTGTTCGTTGAACACGAGATAGGGCGTGTCGTCCTTGCGCACGCGCAATTGTGCGAGCACGTCGGCGGTGCTTCCCTGGGCGATGCACTTGAGGGCGGCAAAAACTATCAGGTTGCCGGGTGGCGTGTCGGATGGCATGTCGGATTTCTTTGTTCTTCGGAGGGCGGTCGAAACGGGTGCGTAATCTACCCGTTGAACCGCTCAGTCGTACGGCGTGTCGTCGTGGCAAAGCGCAAGGAGCGCAACGTTGATTTGCGGCAGGCTTTGCGGAGCCAGCGATTTCACCGCATTGGCGCAGATTGCTTCGGCGGTCGTGACGGCAGCTTGCATCAGTTTTCTGCCGCCGGGGCGAATGGCTGCGTGGCGGCCGTCCCCATTCGCGCCGGCCGTGCGTTCGGCCAGTCCCGATTTTTCGAGCAGGACCATTTTGCGAATCAACGCCGAGACCGGCAACCCCAGGGATCGCGCAAGCTCGGCCGCCGGCATGCTGCCGCCTTCGGCGCTCAGCAGCCGATGAAGCAGCGTGAAGTCTTCGTAGTTCAGGCCATGGAAGGCGCCCAGTTCCTCCTGGAGCTTCAGGTTCAGGCTGGCGTGGACACGGCCGATGGTGAGGCACAAGTTCAGCGGATCGATGCTCATGGCGCGTCGTAGCCCCGGTCGCCGTGGCACTGAAGCTCCTCGCGCCAGAGCACAAGAAGTTTTTCGAGTTCCGCGGCGCGGTCGAAGGCCGGGTCGTCGCGCTCCTTGACGCGGTCGATCACCTCGAAGCTGAAGTCCGCCGCACCGTGCGCGGCCCAGTCGCGCACCAGCGCCTTGTTGCGGTGCGAGCGCAAGCCGAGTTCGAAGCGGGCGCGGTTCATCGCTCCCTCCACATCGAGACTGCCGGCCAAGTAGAGGCGGCCGCTGAGCGTATTGCGGATGGCGAAGACGCCCGCGGGGCGGACCGTTTCCTTGTATTTCCTGGCGAGGGCGCGCCTCGCCTCCTGGGGCATGTTCATGCGCCATATATTACCCGGGCAAAACTAAAAACACAATATACCCGGGTAAAAATAAGCACTCACCCCTCGCGCAATCGCCGCCATCCGCGTGCGAGCCGGCGGTTCAGGGCCCGCACCACGCGCCATGGCCGGCTCTCGCGGACCAGCGTCAGCACCTGGTCCTTCCAGGCTTTCCAGCGCGGATACCAGCGGGCGAACAGCGGAATGCGCATGAGCGCGGGTTCGACCAGCTGGAAGATGCGCGCGACGAAGGCGGTACCGATCAGCTTGGCGGCGACCAGCACTGTCACGCCGCTTGCGGCATGGCCGCGGCCGAACAGGAAGAGCGCGAGCACCTTGACCGGCAGCAGCATGAGCACCGGCAGCAGGAAGGCCAGCAGTGCACCCCACGGCGGCAGTTCGCGCAGCCGGTCTTCGAGCCGCGCCCAGAGCGGCAGCCGGGCCAGGCGGCGCACCAGCGCGGCGAGCGGCTCCCAGCCCCATTCCTCGAACAGCAAGATGGGCACGAGCAGCGCCGCAGCAAGGGCGCGCAGGAAGCGGATGAAGAAGCGCATGGCCACGGCATTGTGACCGCGGGCCGATGGGCGCTGGCTCAGGCCTGGTCGGCCAGCGTCTTGTGCACGCCCAGTTCGCGCAGCGCACGCAGCTGCGTGGCCACGGCCGAGACGAAGTGCGCATTGCTTCCGAGGTCGTTGCCGAACACCGGCGCGAAAGCCGCGAACACGGCTACGCGCGCTTCGTCGGCGTGCGCCGGTTCGGCCGCGGCTGCCGCGCGTTCGGCCCCCGTGCAGCGTTCGGCCAGCGCATCGGCGAGCGGGTCCTGGATCTCGTGGCGGCGGCCCAGTTCGTCGACGCCGCGCAGGTAGTGCAGCCAGGCCGCGACGGCCAGAGCGAGGCGGTCGATCGAAGCGCCCGCGGCCAGGCGGTCGCGCACCGTGCCCAGCAGACGCTGCGGCAGCTTCTGCGAACCGTCCATTGCGATCTGCGCGGTGCGGTGCGCGAGCGCCGGGTTGGCGAAGCGCTCGAGCAGGCGCCAACGGTACGCATCGAGGTCCAGGCCGGGCAGCGCCGGCAGCGTGGGTGCGATCTCCTCGCGCATCAGGCGGTCGAGGTAGCGGTGCAGGGCGGGCGTGGCGACGGCGCGATCCACGGTGTCGAGGCCGGCCATGGCGCCCAGGTACGCAAGCGCCGAGTGCGCGCCGTTGACCATGCGCAGCTTCAGCGTCTCGAAGGGGCGCGCGTCGGGCACGAAGCGCGCGCCGCCCGCATCCCAGGCCGGGCGGCCGGCGGCGAAGTCATCCTCCACCACCCATTCGAGAAAGCGTTCGCCGACCACCGGCCAGGCGTCCTCCAGCCCGAGCGCGGCGTTGACCTGTGCGCGGTCGGCGTCGGTGGTGCGCGGCACGATGCGGTCCACCATCGAGCAGGGGAAGCTGCAGTGCTCGGCAATCCAGCGTGCCAACTGCGGATCGACGCGCTGCGCGAAGTCCAGCACGAGGCCGCGCAGCAGGTGCCCGTTGGATGGCAGGTTGTCGAGCGACAGCAGCGTCACCGGCGCGAGGCCGCGCAGCTGTCGCAGGCGCAGGCCCGAAACCAGGAAACCGAGCGTGCCGCGCGGCGCATCGGGGCGCGCGAGGTCGTGCAGCACGTCGGGATGCTCGGCGCGCAGCGCACCGGTGGCCGGGTCGTGGCAGTAGCCTTTTTCAGTGACGGTGAGGCTGACGATGCGGGTGGCGGGATGGGCGATGCGCGCGAGCACCGCCGCCGGATCCTCGGGCGCGACCTGCACGCCGAGCAGGCAGCCGATGACCTGCAGCGACGCGCGCGGCATGCCGGTGTCGTCCACGTCGCGCAGTGCGAGCGTGTAGAGACCGTCCTGCGGCGCGAGCGCATCGCGCGTTTCGGCGCTGCGCAGCGACACGCCGGCGATGCCCCAGCGCAGGTCGCCGCTCGCATGCAATGCCGCTTCGTTGACGGCGGCCAGGTGCCCGCGCTGGAACGCGCCGACACCCAGGTGGACGATGCCGGCCTCGAGTGCGGCGCGGTCGTAGGCAGGGCGCGCGACCGCGGGTGGCAGCGCGGCCAGCGTCTCGGCATTCAGCCTGGACATGACGCTCACCAGTTCCACAGCGTGCCGTCGTGCTGCTGGCGGTTCACCGGCAGGTAGGCGCGCTTGTAGGGGTACCTCGCGGCCAGCGCCTCGTCGATCTCCACGCCGTGGCCGGGCACGTCGCCGGGGTAGAGCATGCCCTGGTCGAAGGTGTAGGCGTGCGGGAACACGGCGTCAGTTTCCTCGGTGTGGCGCATGTACTCCTGGATGCCGAAGTTCGGCACCCACAGGTCGAAGTGCAGCGCTGCACCCATGCACACCGGCGACAGATCGGTGGCGCCGTGGCAGCCGGTGCGCACCTGGTAGAGCGAGGCCAGGTCGGCGATGCGGCGCAGGTGCGTGATGCCGCCGGCATGGACCACGGTGGCGCGCACGTAGTCGATCAGCTGGTTCTCGATCAGCTCCTTGCAGTCCCAGATGGAGTTGAAGATCTCGCCCACCGCCAGCGGCGTGGTGGTGTGCTGGCGAATCAGGCGGAAGGCTTCCTGGTTCTCGGCCGGCGTCGCGTCCTCCATCCAGAAAAGGTTGAAGGGCTCCAGCGCCTTGCCCAGGCGTCCCGCCTCGATCGGCGTCAGGCGGTGGTGCACGTCATGCAGCAGGTGGTGCTCGAAGCCGAGCTTCTCGCGGATGCGCTCGAACAGCTTGGGCGTGTGGCGCAGGTACTTCTCGGTGGACCAGTCGTGCTCGGAGGGCAGGTCGGCATCGGCCGGTTCGTAGAACAGCGTGCCCTTGCCGACGCCGTAGACCTTCTCCAGGCCCGGCACGCCGCTTTGCGCGCGGATGGCTTTGTAGCCGGCGTCCGCATAGCGCAGCACCTCGTCCACCGTGTGCTCGATGTCGCTGCCGTTGGCATGGCCGTAGACCATCACGCCGGTGCGGCTCTTGCCGCCCAGCAGCTGGTACAGCGGCAGGCCGGCCGCCTTGGCCTTGATGTCCCACAGGGCTGTGTCGACCGCGGCGATGGCGGTCATGGTGACCGGGCCGCGGCGCCAGTAGGCGCCCTTGTAGAGGTACTGCCAGATGTCCTCGATCTGGTGCGCATCGCGGCCGATCAGGCAGGGGATGACGTGCTCGGTGAGGTAGGCGGCCACGGAGAGTTCGCGCCCGTTGAGCGTGGCGTCGCCGATGCCGGTCAGGCCTTCGTCGGTTTCGATCTTGAGGGTGACGAAGTTGCGGCCGGGGCTGCAGACGATGACGCGGGCGTTGGTTATTTTCATGATGGAAGCGAGAAAGATGGCGGCGGCATTCGTTGGTTCGTTCGTCAGCCGTTCCAGCCGAGGTGGCCGAGGAAGTCGCGGGTGCGTTCCACGGTGGGTTGCTCGAAGATCTGCGCCGGCGGGCCCTGTTCGATGATGGCGCCGGACTCGAACACCACCACCCAGTCGGCCACGCGCCGCGCAAAGCCCATTTCATGCGTGACCACGATCATCGTCATGCCCTCCTGCGCGAGCTTCTGCATCACGCTGAGCACTTCGCCCACCGTCTCGGGGTCGAGCGCGGAGGTGGGTTCGTCGAACAGCATCACCTCCGGCTCCATGGCCAGGGCGCGCGCGATCGCCACGCGCTGCTGCTGGCCGCCCGAGAGGTTGGCCGGGAAGCTGCCGGCCTTGGCCGACAGGCCGACCTTCTCCAGCAGCGCCATGGCGCGCGCCTTGGCCTCGGCCTCGCGCATGCCCAGCACGGTGATGGGGCCCATGGCCACGTTGTCGAGCGCGGACTTGTGCGGAAACAGCTCGAAGCTCTGGAACACCATGCCCATGCGCTGGCGCACCTTGCGCACCGCCGACTCCTGCACGGGCAGCGGCACGCCGTCGATCAGCACACGCCCGCCGTTGATCGTCTCCAGCGCATTGGTACAGCGCAGCAGGGTCGACTTGCCCGAACCGGAAGGGCCGATCAGGCACATCACCTCGCCCTTGTGGACTTGCAGCGAGACGCCATTGAGCGCCACGAAGTCGCCATAGAGCTTGCGCACCTCTTCGTAGACCAGCACCGGCGGCTGGTCGGCGTTCTTGCGCGCGGGGGCGCGGGCGATGTCGTTGTTCATTCCTTGACTCCATATTTGCGGTGGATCCAGTCCACCAGCTTGGCTTGCGGGTAGCCCATCAGCCAGTAGAGGACGGCCATGGCGGTGAGCATCTCCAGCACGCGGAAGGTCTGCGCGCGGATCTGCATCGCCGAATAGGCCAGTTCGCTCACGGCGATGACGGACACCAGCGAGGTGTCCTTGAAGAGCGAGACCCAGGTGCTCGCGATCACGGGCAGGATGCGGCGCCCCGCCTGCGGGATGACCACCTTGAACATGGCCTGGCGGCGCGACATGCCCATGGCGAGCGCCGCCTCCAGTTGCCCCTTGCGGATGGAGTTGATGCCGGCGCGGAAGGTCTCGGCGTTGTAGGCCGAGATGTTGAGCACCAGGGCCACCAGTGCGGTGACGAGCGGGGAGAGCTGGAACTCGACCGCCATCGGCATCACGTAGAAGACCCAGTAGATCACCAGGATCAGCGGCAGGTTGCGGAAGAACTCCACGAAGGCGAGCGAGGCGGACTGCAGCAGCCTGTTCGACGACAGCCGCATCAGCGCCAGCATGATGCCGCCCGGCACGGCCAGCAGCATGGTCAGCACCGTCAGCCCCACGGTGAGCGCCGCGCCTTCGAGCAAGGCCTGGCGGTGCGTCCAGATCACGGACCAGTCGAAAGTCATGGGGTGGCCCTCTTCATCATGAACGCCCCAGGTGCGCGACGCGGTGGTACAGCCTGTCGATGCCGCGCGTGACCGGGAACAGGATCGCGAAGTACGCCACCATCACCGCGGTGAACACTTCCACCGGCCGGTAGCTCTGGCCTGCGACGGTCTCGGCGCGATGCATCAGCTCGGGCACGGCAATCACCGTGGCAATGGCGGTGTCCTTGATGGCGATGGTGAGGATCGAGCCGAAGGCCGGCAGCATGCGGATGGTGGCCTGCGGCAGCAGCACCTTGCGCAGCAGCTGTGCGCGCGACATGCCCAGCGCCAATGCGGCGCGCGTCTGGCCCGGCCGGATGGACTCGATGCCCGCGCGGATCACCTCGGCCGCATAGGCCGCGATGTGCAGCGTCAGCGCGATCACCGCGGCCCAGAACGGCGCGAAGGTGAAGCCCACGAACAGCGGGAACGCAAAGTACATCCACACCAGCACCACCAGCACCGGAATGGCGCGCATGGAGTCGATGTAGAACACGAGCAGCGGGCGCAGCCAGCCGGGGCCATACAGCCGCAGCAGCGCGATCGCCAGGCCCGCGAGGATGCTGGTGACCGCGCTGATGAGGCTGAGCGCGACCGTGACGCCCAGGCCGCCGGCGAAGAAGCGCCAGTTGTCGGCAATCGGGGAAAAGTCGAATTCCATGGAAGCTCCGCGAGAGAGGGAAGGGCGGCAGGATCGGGCGATCCCGTCAGAACGTGACGAGCACCTTCATCGCGCGATGACGATCCGCCGCCAGCGCGAAGGCGTCGTGCACGCGCGCCACCGGCACCGCCTCGGTCAGGAGCGGCGACACGTCGAGCACGCCGCGGCTCAGGTAGTCCACCGCCCAGGCGTATTCGTCGACGAAGCGGAAGCTGCCGACGAGGTGCAGGCTCTTGACCATGACCTGGTTGAACGGGCAGCCCTCGCTGTTGCCGCCGAGCGTGCCCACTTGCACGATGGTGCCGCGCGGGCGCGTCGACCGGATGCAGTTGGCCAGGCCGTCATAGTGGCCCGAGACCTCGAAGCTCGCATCGACCTGGCCCTTGTCCGCGGCCAGCGCCTGCAGCGCATCGGGCTCCCTGGCCGCGTTGATGGTGCGCGTCGCGCCGACGCGGGTGCAGGCCGCGAGCGTCTCGTCCACGATGTCCACCGCGATCAGCTGGCTGGCACCCGCGAGCTTCGCGGCCATGAGGATCAGCGCGCCGATCGGGCCGGCGCCCACCACCATCACCGTCTTGCCGAGCAGCGAGCCGGCCTCCTGCACCGCATGCAGCGCCACGGCCAGCGGCTCGCCGAAGGCGGCCAGTTCGAACGACAGCGTGTCAGGCACGGCGAGGCACTGCGTGGCTTCGACCACCACCTGCTCGCGCATCGCGCCCTGCATGTGGGGCCAGCGGCTGGCGCTGCCGAAGAAGTGCACGTTCTCGCAGTGGTTGGAGGTGCCCGCGCGGCAGAAGCGGCAGACACCGCAGGTGCGCGAGGGATTGATGGCGACGCGGTCGCCCGGCTTCACCGAGCTGACCTGCGCGCCCACTTCCACGACCTGGCCCGAGGCCTCGTGCCCCGGCGTCAGCGGTGCGCGGATCACGAAGTCGCCGACGCGGCCGTGGCGGTAGTAGTGCAGGTCGGAGCCGCAGATGCCCACCGCCTTGACGGCCACGCGCACCTGGGTGGGCGCGAGCGGTTCGGCGGGGCGTTCGGCAAGGCGCAGGTCGAGCGCGCCGTGGATTTCGCAGTTCAGCATGGCGTCACTTCAGGTTCTGCGTCATGCGGCGCTCTTCTTCGCTCAGCGCGGGCTGCATGCGCTGGGCCACGGCGCGCAGCCAGTCGAGGTACACCTGCTGGTCCTTCGCCACGCCCATGCCGGTCTGGATCTGGAAGATCTTGCTGTCCTGGCAGTCCTTCTCCTTGGGGAACACGGCCAGGCCCTTGACCTTCTTGCTGATGTTGGGCCACAGCATGCGGTTGAGTGGCGCCACGTCCGAGCGGCCGGCCATCACCTCTTCGATCGGCGCGACCGAACCGGAGTTGGCGACGCCACGCAGCTTGGCCTTGGAGAACTGCTGGCGCACCAGCGGCTCCTCCCCGGCGCCCGAGAAATACGCCATGGTGATCTCGGGCTTGTTGAAGTCTTCCAGGGTGCGCGCGCTGGTGAACTTCGGGTTGTCGGCGCGGCCGAACATGCACACGCCGGTGCTGGAGAAGGTAACGAAGTCGATGATCTTGGCGCGCTCGGCAGTCTCGTTCAGCGGCCCGATCATGATGTCCATCTGGTTGGCCGTGAGCGACGGCACCTTGGTCTCATGGCTCACCGCCACGGGCTCCACCTTCACGCCCAGCAGCTTGGCGAATTCCTTGCCCAGCGTCCACGACGGGCCGGACCATGGCTCGCCGTCGCCGGCGGTGTTCTGCGCCAGCCAGGGCGGGTTGTTGACCACGCCCACGCGCAGCACGCCGGCCTTGCGGATGGCGTCGATGCGCGGGCTCGCGCCGGGTGGCGGCGGGGTCTGGGCCAGGGCGCCGAGGCAGGTGCCGGCCAGGGCGGCTGCGAGTGCTGCACGGGCCAGCCTGCGGCCGAGGAAAGTGCGGGGGATGTGTGGCATGAAGGTCTCCGGTTTTTCTGTTGACTGAACGATGTGTGACTTGCCTATTTCAGTGCGCCGATCACGCGGGCCTCGTCAGCGTCGAGCTGCGCCTTGCGGGCCTTGGCGACCTGGCGCAGCCATTCGAGGTAGGCGGGCTGGTTCTTGTCGACGGCCAGGCCGACCGGCGAGGCTTTCTCGGTGCTGCCCTGGCAGTTGTTTTCCTTCGGCAGCACCGCGAGGCCCTTGACCTTGTGCTGCAGCCCGACCCACGGCACGCGGTTGATCGGTGCCGCATCGGCGCGGCGCGCCATGATTTCTTCCACCGGCGCGGTGGCGCCGGAGCTGGCCACCGCACGCAGCATGGCCTTGGGAAAGCGCTCCTTGACCCAGCCTTCCTCGGCGCCGCCGGTGAAGTAGGCAATCGTCACCTCGGGCCGGTTGAGGTCGTCGACCGAGGCAGCCTTCGCCAGCTTGGCGTTGTCGGCACGGCCGAACATGCACACGCTGGTGGCGGAGTAGACGACGAAGTCCACCACCTTCAGCCGCTCGGGCGTCTCGCCCAGCGGGCTGATCGTCATGTCGACCTGGTTCGATGCCAGCACCGGCACCTTGGTCTCGTGCGACACCGGCACCGTGCTGAGCTTGACGCCGAGCAGGCGGGCGTACTCCTTGGCCAGCAGCCAGGCCGGACCGCTCCAGGGATCGCCGTTGCCGGTGGTGTTCTCGATCAGCCAGGGCGCGTTCTGCAGCACGCCGACGCGCAGCTCGCCGGCCTTGCGGATGGCATCGATGCGCGGGCTCGCGCCGGGCGCGGGCGGCTCCTGTGCATGGACGGCGCCGAAGCTGCCGGCAAGCAGCAATGCGCCAAGGCAATGGGCGAGGTTGGGCTTCATGGTTCGTGTCTCCGTCTTTTTTGAAAGGGTCAAGCGCGCCGAGGCAGCCGCGCGCGGGGGCAGGGTGCGCCTAGCGCCAGCTCTGGGCGAATTCGCCGATCACGCGTTCCAGGTGCGCCCGCATGGCCAGCCGCGCGGCATCGGCATCGCCCGAAACGATCGCGGCGAAGATGCGCTGGTGGTCGTCCTGCGACTGGAGGCGCAGTGCGGGCGAATGGAAGTGCTGCTCGATCTGGGTCCAGATCGGGCCCTTGGCTTGGTCCCAGAGGTTCGTCACCGTCTGCAGCAGCACGCTGTTGCCGGTGGATTCGGCAATGTGCAGGTGGTACATGCGGTCGGCCGCCTCGTTGGCTTCCTTGTCGTGCATCTGCTCGCGCATGGTGGCGAGCGCGCCGAACATCTTGTCGAGGTCGGCGTCCTTGCGCGTGGTGGCCGCCAGCGAGGCGATCTCGGACTCGATCAGGCAGCGCGCGCGCAGCAGCTCGAAGGGGCCGGCGCCGGTTTCCTGGGCCATCGGCAGCTGCGTGGGCGCGTCCTGCGGCTGGCAGATGTAGATGCCCGAGCCACCGCGCACCTCGACCACGCCCTGCAGCTCCAGCGCAATGATGGCCTCGCGCACCGAGGTGCGGCTGACGTCGAAGCGCTCCGCCAGCGCCCTTTCGGATGGCAGCCGATGGCCGACCAAAAACTCACCCTGTTTGACCAATTCATGAATATTGGCAGCCAGGCGCTGGTACGGCTTCTCCGCCGGAGGTTGGCCGATTTTCGACATCGCTGCGGAGGAGGGAGGGATGAGCTTGAGTGCCATGGTGGATCAAAGTGGTTAGACCACATTCTGCGTGGTGTACCAATTCGACATATAGTGGTTTACCACTAGCGCAGGCATTTTCAGGGGCTCCGGTTCCCGTGGAGCGGCCGTACCCTATGGCAAACTTCCGCGCTTTATCCGCAAGGCGTCCGAACGGCGTCGCCAGTTCCAGGGATCCCCTCCGACATGCAAAAAATCATTCGCCAGCTCGCCGCCGAGATCAAGGTAGGCGAGCACCAGGTGAAGGCGGCCATCGAACTGCTCGATGGCGGTGCCACGGTTCCGTTCATTGCCCGCTACCGCAAGGAAGTGACCGACGGCCTCGACGACATTCAATTGCGCGAACTCGAGGCGCGTCTTTCATACCTGCGCGAACTCGAAGACCGCCGCGCCGCGGTATTGAAGAGCATCGACGAGCAGGGCAAGCTCACGCCCGAACTGCGCGCCGCGATCGAATTCGCGCCGACCAAGCAGGAGCTCGAAGACCTGTACCTGCCGTTCAAGCAGAAGCGCCGCACCAAGGGCCAGATTGCGCGCGAGTTCGGCATCGAGCCGCTCGCGGACAAGTTGCTGGCCGACCCCACGCTCGATCCCGCCGTGGAAGCCAAGGCCTTCCTGCAGCCCGCCACCACGCTCGACGACGGCAAGCCGGGCCCCGATTTCTCGACCGTCGCGGCCGTGCTCGACGGCGTGCGCGACATCCTCTCCGAACGCTGGGCCGAAGACGCTGGCCTGGTGCAGAGCCTGCGCGAATGGCTGTGGAACGAAGGCCTGCTCAAGTCCAGCCTGATGACCGGCAAGGACGAGAACAACGCCGACATCGCCAAGTTCCGCGACTACTTCGACTACGACGAGCCCATCGGCCGCGTGCCCTCGCACCGCGCGCTGGCCGTGTTCCGCGGCCGCGCGCTCGACATCCTCGACGCCAAGCTGGTGCTGCCGGTGGAGCCCGAGCCGGGCAAGCCCAGCATCGCCGAAGGCAAGATCGCGCTGCACCTGGGCTGGAGCCATGCCGGCCGTCCGGCCGACGACCTGCTGCGCAAGTGCGTGGCCTGGACCTGGCGCGTGAAGCTCGCGCTCTCCACCGAGCGCGACCTGTTCACCCGCCTGCGCGAAGAAGCCGAGAAGGTCGCGATCAAGGTGTTTGCCGACAACCTGCGCGACCTGCTGCTGGCCGCACCCGCCGGCCAGCGCGTCGTGATGGGGCTGGACCCGGGCATCCGCACCGGCGTGAAGGTGGCGGTGGTCGATGCCACCGGCAAGCTGGTCGAGACCGCCACCGTGTTCCCGCACGAGCCGCGCAAGGACTGGGAAGGATCGCTGCACACGCTCGGCAAGCTGTGCGCCAAGCACGGCGTGAACCTGATCGCCATCGGCAACGGCACCGCCAGCCGCGAGACCGACAAGCTGGCCGCCGACCTCATCAAGCTGCTGGCCAAGATGGCCGCGCAGGCCGGCGCGCCCGAGATGACGGTCGACAAGGTGGTGGTGAGCGAGGCCGGCGCGTCCGTGTATTCGGCCAGCGAATTCGCCTCCCAGGAAATGCCCGACGTGGACGTGAGCCTGCGCGGCGCGGCCAGCATCGCGCGCCGCCTGCAGGACCCGCTGGCCGAGCTGGTGAAGATCGACCCCAAGAGCATCGGCGTGGGCCAGTACCAGCACGACGTGAACCAGAGCGAACTCGCACGCACGCTGCAGGCGGTGGTGGAAGACTGCGTGAACTCCGTGGGCGTGGACCTCAACACCGCGAGCGTGCCGCTGCTGAGCCGCGTCTCTGGCCTCTCGGCCAGCGTGGCCAAGGCCGTGGTGCGCTGGCGCGAATCGAACGGCGCGTTCTCCACCCGCAAGCAGCTGCTCGACGTGAGCGGCTTCGGCCCCAAGGCCTTCGAGCAGAGCGCGGGCTTCCTGCGCATCCGCGGCGGCGCCGACCCGCTCGACGTGACGGGCGTGCACCCCGAGACCTATCCGCTGGTGGAGCAGATCATCGTCAAGACCGGCAAGCCGATCGCCGAGCTGATGGGCCGCGCCGAGATGCTCAAGACCCTGAAGCCCGAGCTGTTCGCGAACGAGAAGTTCGGCGTCATCACGGTCAAGGACATCCTGGGCGAACTCGAGAAGCCCGGCCGCGATCCGCGCCCCGACTTCAAGGTGGCGCGCTTCAACGACGGCGTGGACGACATCAAGGACCTGGTCGAGGGCATGATCCTCGAGGGCACCGTGAGCAACGTGGCGCAGTTCGGCGCCTTCATCGACCTGGGCGTGCACCAGGACGGCCTGGTGCACGTGAGCCAGCTGAGCCACAAGTTCGTCAACGACGCGCGCGAAGTGGTCAAGACCGGCGACATCGTCAAGGTCAAGGTGATGGAAGTGGACGTGGCGCGCAAGCGCATCGGCCTGTCGATGAAGCTCGATGCAGCGCCCGCGCGCCGCGACGGGCCGCGCGACAACCGCTTCGAAGGCGCCGGGCGCGGCCAGCAGCAGGGCCCGCGCCGCGACAACTCGCCGCAGCCCGCGGGGCAGATGGCCAGCGCGTTTGCGAAGCTGCAGGGGTTGCGCAAGTAGACCGTGCTGCACGGTTCTTGCTGACGCAACCGGCATGATGAAAGCACTGCGCATCTACGCCGGCCCCGCCGCCCGCAAGCACATCGAAGCGCATGGCCTGCGTCCGCAGGACGTGCGCACGATTCCCGGCGCAGCGGGCGGCCCCAAGGGCCTGATCCTCGGGCCGCTCGACCGCTTCATCTTCGGGCGTTGGCTCGCGCAATCGAGCCAGCCGGTGCACCTGGTGGGCGCGTCGATCGGGGCATGGCGGCTTTCGACGGCCTGTCTTGCAGATCCGCACAAGGCCTTCGAGCGTTTCGAGCACGACTACGTGCGCCAGCAGTTCGAGGTGCCGCCGGGGCAGAAGCGGCTGAGCCCGCAGCAGCTCAGCGAGCGCTTTGCCGAGAGCCTGGTCGACTTCTATGGCGGGCGCATCGGCGAGGTGCTGGGCCATGCGCGCTACCGGCTCCACGTGGTGACTTCGCGCGGCCGCCACATCCTCGGGCGCGAGGGCGGGGCGCGCACGCCTTTCGGCTACCTGGGCGCCTTTGCCACCAACAGCCTGCATCGCAAAGGCCTGGGCGCATGGCTGGAGCGATGCGTCTTTTCCACGCCCGGCGCGGCCTTGCCCTTTGGCACCAGGGATTTCCGCACGCGCCAGCATGCGCTCAGCGAAGAGAACTTCAACCTGGTGCTGCAGGCCTCGTGCTCGATCCCGTTTCTCCTGGCCGCGGTGCACGACATTCCCGGCGCGCCGCGCGGCGCGTATTGGGACGGCGGCATCACCGACTACCACCTGCACCTGGACTACCAGCCGGCCGACGAAGGCATCGTGCTGTACCCGCATTTCCAGCGCGCGGTGGTGCCGGGCTGGCTCGACAAGGGCCTGCGCTGGCGCCACAAGTCCACCAGTTTCCTGGATCGCATGGTGGTGCTCGCGCCCGATGCCGGCTGGGTGCGCTCGCTTCCCAACGGCAAGCTGCCCGACCGCAAGGACTTCATCCACTTCGCGAACGATGCGCAGGCCCGCATCGGCGCATGGAGCAGGGCCACGCGGGAGGCAGAGCGGCTCTCCGACGAGTTCGAGGGCTGGCTCGCAACCGGTCGCACGCGCGACATCCTGCCGCTCTGAACCGGCCCCCCGCCGGGGCAAACCCTGAGGGGGTGCCCGCGCAGCGCCTTCGAGAATGGTCAGCTCACTCTTCTCAGAGAAAGCCGCCACCCATGCCGCAGGCCCCCATCTCACGCCGCCGATTCACCCTTGCCGCCGCTGCCGCCGCGACCCTCCCGATGCCCGTGCTGGCGCAGGGCGCCTGGCCGAGCAAGCCGATCCGCATCATCGTGCCCTACACGCCGGGCGGGTTCACCGACCAGATGGCGCGGCTGGTGCAGGTCGGCCTGCAGGCGCGGCTCGGCCAGCCGGTGCTGATCGACAACAAGCCGGGCGCCAACAGCCTGATCGGCGTCGATGCCATGGCCAAGGCGCCGCCCGACGGCACCACCTTCGGCGTCGTCATTGCGGCCTATGCGGCCAATACCACGCTGTATCCCAAGCTGCCCTACGACCCGCAGAAGGACCTGACGGGCGTTTCGCTGATGGGCATCTCGCCGTTGCTCGCGGCGGTCAGCGTCAATGCGCCGTTCAAGACGGCGCGCGAACTCATCGACTACGCGCGCGCCAATCCCGGCAAGGTGAGCTTCGGCTCGTCGGGCAACGGCTCGGCCGCGCACCTGACGACCGAGCTGTGGAAGTCGCTCACGCAGACCTACATGATCCACATTCCGTACCGCGGCGCGGTGCCCGCGCTGACGGACCTGATGGGTGGCCAGATCCAGCTGTTCTTCGACGCGCCCACGGGCCTCATCAACCAGGCCAAGGCGGGCAAGGTGCGACTGATCGGCGTGGCGGGCGACAAGCGCCTGAGCGCCGCGCCCGATGTGCCGACCTTCATCGAGCAGGGCTTCGCGGGCTTCACCGGCAGCACCTGGGCCGGCATGCTGGCGCCGGCCGGTACGCCGCGCGACATCGTCAAGCGCATGTCGGAAGAGCTGGCGCGCATCATCAAGAGCGACGAGACGCGCGCCAAGCTGGACGCCATGGGCACCATTCCGGCCGGCAGCACGCCCGAGGAGTTCGATGCCTTCATCAAGGCCGAGACGGCCAAGTGGGGCAAGGTCATCCGCACGGCGGGCGTCAAGGCGGAATAGGAACAGGAAGCCTCAGGCCGCGAGCACCAGCACCTTGAACTGGCTCGGCACGATGCGCATCCCCACGATGTTGCAGCGGTTCTGCACCGAGAGGCTGGTCATGCGCGTGCAGGGCGAACCCTTGAGCAGCACGGTGAAAGCCCCCGTGATGTGGCGCGAAGGGCCCATCACCGTCTGCGACACCACGCCCATCAGCACGCCCGCGTTGTCGCCGTTGGTGATGGGCGTGGTGGTGGCAAGGTTGTGGGCCGGCGTGCCGCCGTAGAGGATGTTCCAGGCGTTGGGAATGGCCGTCGGCCCGAGCGCGAAGTTGGGATAGGGAACGGGAATCGCGGGCGGCGTCTTGCAGACGTCGGGAAAGGCGAGGTCCATGCCCATCATCTGTGCATTGGCAAACATGTAGTTGTTCCTTCTTTCAGCCCATGTGGATCTGTTCGGCATCTACCTTCACCAGCGCCTTGCTGGTGACAAGGGTGTTCTTCGCATGCATGCGCAGCGTTTCCGACGCCTGCATGTCGATCTGGCCTGCGCGCACCTGCTCGACCTCTTCGGTCAGGCGGAAGCTGGAGCGCGTGAGCACGCTCAGTCGATCGAGAACCGTCTCCAGCGTGCGGCCCACGAAGCGGGCGACCAGCGTGGTCACGCGCACTTCGGCGCCGCGGTAGTCCATGTCGGCAATGTCGATCTGCGCCTTCTCTGCCTTCAGGCTGAGCGAGGGGGCTTGCATCGAGATGCGGCCTCGTCGCGAGCTGATGGTGAGATCGCCTTCGGCGACGATGCACGACCGGCTGGCATCGGCCTGCGTGACGACGGCGATCAGGTAGAGGCAGTCGCGGTGCGGTCCGGCCACGAGCACGACGTCACCCGGCGCGGGCTGGAGCAGGCAGCTGGCGGCGCGCGGGCATGGCCAGCGTTCGCAGCCGTCCTGGCTCTCGACCAGGAAGCTGCCGTCGGTCCGCTGTTGCTGCACCGTGCCCAGTGCGCTGCCGGTCCAGGCGGCGGTCGCGGCGGGCAGGGGCTTGCGCAGCAGCGCCTGCATGTCGCCTTCCTCGGCGGGCGAGGCGGTATCCGGCATCAGGTGCTGCATTTGCGCGGCTTCGCGCAGGATGCGATGGGTCATGAGAAGTCCTTGGGGTCTTGCGCCAGCGGAAGGGGACGGCCCAGCGCGTCGCGGCCGGCGCGCTGTGGCCGCACGGCCCGCGCGGCGGCGTGGCGCTCGGCCTCGAAGAGCTCGGGGTCGTTGTCGAGCACGCCGAGCCGGTCGCTCCAGCGCGTGCCGGTCTGTACCGCACGGTGCAGTTGCGTGCGCTGGAAGGTGGCACCCCGCAGGTCGGCGTCGCTCAGGTCGGCGTACGAGAAGTCGGCGTAGACCAGCTCGCTACGCGCGAACGAGGTGCGGTTGCAGCGCGCGCGGTGAAACACGCATTGCACCAACTGTGCGTCCGACAGGTCGGCATCGGCCAGCAGCGCATCGACCCAGAGGCTCTGCGCGAAGTGGCCGCCGCGACAGTCGGCGTCGCGTAGGTCGGCCTCGGGAAACAGACACTGCGGCGCATGCACCGCGGTGAGCACCGCGCGCTCGAGCCTGGCCCCTTTGAAGTTGCACTGGGTGAGCCGCGACCGGTCGAAGCTGCAGCCCACCAGGTCGGCGTCGATGAACTGGCAGAGGTGAAACTGTTGCGTCGAGAAATCCTGGCCCGCCAGGTCGGCCTCGCTGAAGATCGCGTTGTGAAAGCTGGCGCCCTGGAAGCTGGCATTGCGCAACCCGGCCCGGTAGTAGACGGTGGTGTCGAGCTGCACATTGTCGAAGCGCGTTCCGTCCAGGGTCGATTCGCCGAACACGGCCTTCGTGAGGTCGGCACGGTCGAAACGGCTCGCGTCGAGCCTGCTCTTGTGGAAGGCAGCAAGGCCCAGGCCGGCGCTCGCAAAGTCGGCGCCCTGCAGGTTCGATTCGCTGAAGGCCACCCGGGTCAACGTTGCGCCCTGCAGGTTGGCTTGCAACAGACTGCACTTATGGAAGGCCGAGCGCTGCAGGTCGGCGGTGTCGAGCCGCGCGCCGTCGAAGCGGCAGCTGTCGAACATCGACTCGGTCAGTTGCGCGCCGCTGAAGCTCGCCTGCGAGAAATCGCATTCGCCGAAGGTCCCGCCGCGCAGGTCGAGGTGGTCGAAGCGCATGCCCTTGAAATCCTGGCCCTTGATGAACTCGCCGCTGCGAACCTTCTGCGCCAACACGTCCGGCGTCATCGCGCCGGTTCCGCCGCGCGCCGCGGGACGGTCTTGGTCTGCGCGATGTAGGCGTTGCGCGTTTCGGTCACGGTGTCGATCAGGGCCTGCGACAGGTCGGTACGGAAAAGGTTGGCTTCGCGCAGATCGACGCCGATCAGGCGCGCCTTCTGCAGACTCGCATTCATGAGGTTGGCGCCGCGCAGCGAGGCATGGGTCAGGTCGGCGCGGATGAACAGGCTCTCGGGTGCATCGATGAAGCTCAGGTCCGCGCCCACGAGGCTGCAGGCCGAGAAGTCGCAGGTGTCGAGCGTGGCGCGGACGAAGCGCGCACCGTCCAGCGTCATGTCGCGCAGGCTGCACTGGATCAAGGTGGCACCTTCGAAGTCGATGGTGCGCAGGCTGCTGGTGCCGACGAAGCAACTGGTCTGCAATGTGGCCCCGGTGAAGACGATGCCCCGGTCGCCGAGGGTGTGGACCCATGCGCAGGCCTCGAGCTTTGCCTGCGAGAAATCCAGCCGCTCGACCTGGCAGGAGATCAGCCCGAACTTGTGCAGGGTCGCCGCGCGGAAGCTGCAATCCTGCAGCCGGCTCTGTTCGAGCAGGGTCACGTAATCGAAGCTGGCACGGTCGAAGCGGCAGTTCTGGAAGTGCATGCCGAAGAGATTCAGGTGCGCCAGGCGAGCCTCCGAGAAATCGCAGTCGTCGAAGCGGGTTTTCTCGATCATGGTGTCGTGGAGCTGCGTACGTATGAACGAGGTGTGCGTGCAATGCGCCAGGCTCAGGTTCGCGTTGTGCAGCACGCAACCGGCCAGCGAGGTGTGTGCCAGTCGTGCGCGAACCAGCACGGCCTCCGTGGCATCGGCCCCGTCGAGCCGCGCGGCGCTCAGGTCTGCGCTTTCGAGCAGCGTGCGGCGCAGGCAGGCGCCGCGCAGATCCATGTTCGAGAGGTCTGCGCCCGTCAGGTCCAGGCCGGAGAGGTCGCGGGTGGTGGCCATGCGCTCCTGCACCCGCCGTCGCGCTTCGCCGGAGCGTTCAACGGTCATGGCATCGGCCGCCGACTGGTGCTGTGCGCCGAGCCGGTACATGTCGATCAGGCCGCGCTGGCCGCTTTCCGCCGTCTTCCCGAGCTCCAGTTCCTGGGCCGGCGACATGGGGGCGGTGCGCGTGGCGGCGGCGATGTCCCGCATGCCCTGCGTCACGGCCTGGGCGTCGAACGCAGGGGGACCCTTGACCTGGCTGCGGTTGGCGCCGGCCACGAGTTCACCGGAGTCGAAGCCCACCTTGCGCGACTCCACCGCATTGGCCTCGGCCATCTGCCCGAGCTCGCGGCGCGCGGCCTCGAGCTTGTGCTGCTGCTCGCGTTCGTAGACCTTCGTGCGCTCGATGAATTCGGGCAACTCGTTCAGCGTCGGCATCTTGGTGAAGGGCGCAGGCAGCGCGCGCTCCTTGAAGTGGCGCGGCTTGTGGCCGGCGTCCAGCGCCTGTTGCGTCAGCTCCTGGCGCAGCGCATTGCCGCGTTCGCGCATGTTGCGCACGAGCACGGACTCTTCCTCTTCCATCTCGTCGATCCACGGCCCGATGGAAGAAGCGGGCAGCAGCTCGTCGTCGCGGAACATGTAGAGGCCTCCGGTTTCGGGATCGCAGCGGCGCTGCAGGATCGCGAAGTAGTGTTCGAGCGGCCGTGCGGCGTCGGACGCGGCCTCGATGGCGGGCATCACATGCGTGACATCGGCGGCATCGTCCTCTGCGATGGCGGTCTCGCCGTGCCAGATCAGCGCGATCTGCGCCAGGTGCGGAAAGAACCAGGCGGTGGTCAGCCGCAGGGGCACTTCCTCGAAGCGCTCGGGTTCGGTCTGGCCCGATGCCGTCTTGCGGGCAATGAAGCTGCGTGCCCGCCAGTGCGGCAGCCGCCCGCGCTGCACCGGCAGGGTGGGGTGCATGTTCCAGACTTCGTACGGCGTGCCGCCCGGAATGCGGTCGAGGTCCGCCCAGCGCTGCTCGGGCGACGCCGCATTGAAGAGGCGCCAGTCCATGTCGTCCGAAAAGCCCGGAAAGAGGTTCTCGCGCCAGTGCGCGTCGTAGTGCCTGCCGATCAGGCGCATGCGGCTCGGCCAGCTCACGTCCATCGCGCCGAAGCAGGCGGGCTCCGCCTGCCGCGAGGGATGGTCGATGCGGCGGTGCGGATGCTCGACGTTCGGCAGACGCTGCACCAGCAGCCCGTTCACCGGCTCCGGCGCATGGCCGATGCCCAGCGGGTTGTCGGCGAAGGCCGGGCCGCCGTAGGCGCGGCTCCAGTCGAGCCGCATCGATTCGAAGGGCTGCGGCGCGGTCGCGCGGCCGTCGAGCCAGAACCGGTCGCCGAAGACCGCCAGTTGCCTGGTCAGTGCGCCGACATGCACGGCGACGGCGCAGGCCGTCTTGTCCTTCTGGTGGTGCGTGTAGGCGTGGCCGGTCGCAAGGAATTCGGCGCAGGCCTTGGGCATGCCGAGGTCGAGCACGCCGGTGGGACCGAGTTCGTCGGAAACGGATTTCCAGAACTCGGGCTCCGGCTGCAGCACGTTGGTCTCGCCCATGGAGACCATGCCCATCGCTGTCACGCCCAGCCGCTGCTGGCCGGCGCGAAGGAACGGGCGCGTGATCACGCTCAGGCGCAGGGGCTTGACGGTTTTCACGGCGTGGCTGGCACCCGGTCAGTCCGAGGCCCGCGGGATTTCAAGCGGCGTGCGCGCGCGGTCGATGGCCAGGCGCGAGGCGTCGTCGGGGTCGCGCAGCAGGTGCACCTGGGTGCCCGCGATGCAGAGCTGCGGCAGCAGGGCTTCGTCGACCAGCGTCCTGACAATCGCCGGATGCGAACCGCCCGCGCCGTCGAAGACCTTCAGCGACATCTCGACCGCCAGCACCGTCTGGCCCTGCGATCCACCGCGCGAGAGCTCGTGCTCGGAACGCTTGACCGATTCGACAACTGCTTCCGCGGGGACGCCGTTGCGCGCCAGGTGCTTCCAGGTCTTCTCCTCGGCGGAATAGATGCGGTTCTCGCGGGACGCGACGATCACCACCGACGCGGCCGTCACGAGGACCGCGCTCATCACGATGGCGAACACGACCCAGAGGATGGTTTCGAAGGTTTCAAGCGACAAGCGTCAGTACCTTGAACTTCGCGGCGAGGCCGCCGGTGGCGATGAGCATCCCCTTGTTCGCGATGGCCAGGCCCTTCGCACTGACCTCCAGCGGCTTGTTCTTCAGCGAGAAGACGGCGGTGTCGATCTTCACCGTGGCGATCTGTGCGTTGAGCCCCGCGTAGTACTGCAGGCGCGCCCCCCATACGTCGAACGACATGCCGACGAGGCTGATCCGCACCCCCACGCCGCCCGCGCGAAACCAGCGCCAGTCGCTGCTCTTTGCATAGTTGTTCGTGTAGCTGACCGAGTTGTTCGTGTAGTTGTTGGTCAGGTTGTTGTAGGTGTTCGACGTGGTGTTGTAGACGCTGGTGTTGATGACGTGCTGCGTCGTGTTGTGGATGTGGTTGGTCGTGTTGAAGGTCACGTCGGGCGAAGTGTGGACCGTCGGGCCGGTGACGATCGTGGTCGACGGGCCATTGACCGTGACGTTGTTCGAGGTGTTGATCGTGTCGTTGCGGCCGTCGCTCACGAAGCGGATCTCCTGCCCGTCGATGGTGCCGTTGAAGCCGCCGGTGATCGCAAGCTTCACCCCGCCCGAGATCGTGTCGTCCAGCCCGCCGCTGAGCGTGCGCGTCTTGCCGCCCGAGATGGTCTGCGTGACGCCGCCCTGGACCGTTTCGCTGAAGCCGCCGGTCACGTCGCGCGTGTCTCCGCCGGTGATGGTTTCTTTCGCGCCCGCGGTGATGTCGCGCGTCTCGCCGCTCTGGTAGGTGGCCGATTCGTGGCCCTTGATGAGGGTGGTGCGGGTGCCGTCGGTGGTGTGCGTTTCGTCGGCTTCCACCTCCACGTCGAGGTTGCGCTCGGCATGCAGCAGGATCTGCTCGGCACCCGTGCGGTCCTCGAAGCGCAGCATGTTGGCCTGGTTGGCCGCACCGCCGGTGCTGGAGCGCGTGAGGATGCCGCTGGCCGTGGCATTGGCCGGCAGCTCCCACGGCGGCATCTGGTCGTTGTTGTAGACGCGGCCGGTGATGATCGGGCGGTCGGGTTCGCCGCCGATGAAGTCGACGATCACTTCCTGGCCCACGCGCGGCATGTGCATGGTGCCGTAGTTGGCGCCGGCCCAGTTGCTCGACACGCGCACCCAGCACGAGCTGTTCTCGTCGGACTGGCCGTAGCGGTCCCAGCGGAACTGCAGCTTCACGCGGCCGAAGCGGTCGGTCCAGATCTCTTCGGGGCCGACCACGGTGGCGGTCTGCGGGCCGTTGGTACGCGGCTTGGGCGTCTTGCGCGCGGGCCGGTAGGCCACGTTGGAGGGCAGCACGGTGAAGTCGAACTCGCACACCGATTCGGCCGTGCCGCCGGTGGAGTACTCGGGCTCCTGCAGGTCGTAGCGGGTCTGGGTGACGAGGTATTCGCGGTTGTCGGCCTCGCGCGGGCAGTGCGTCATCTGGAACAGGTAGCCCGGCGCCATGCCGGCCACATTGGTGTGGCCCGTGGCCAGCTCGTGCGCGCACTGCAGCTCCTGCAGGCGGATCTTCGCGTAGCTGTCGCCCTGGTCGTTCTCGCTGTAGCCGCCCAGCCATTCATAGACTTCGTAGGTCGAATGGTCGTGGCCCTTCGGGTCCTGCTGCACGCTCTGGAGAGAGGCGCGCGACTTCCTGAAGTCGAAGTCGTCGAGCATCACGCGGCCCGAGGTGATCTGCTCCGAGATGCGCCACTGGTCGATGCAGGGTTCCATGGCATTCACCACGCGGTCGCGCGGGCGGTAGGCAATGGTGGCGTGGCCCGGCAAGGTGCCGTAGCCGCCGACGTCGTCGGCCAGCACCAGCAGGTGCGAGCCGTTGCGGTGCTCGAAGTGGTAGGCGATGCCCTCGTGCTCCATGAGGCGGCACACGAAGGCGAAGTCGCTCTCCTGGTACTGCACGCAGTATTCCCAGGGCCGGTAGCTGCCGGTGAGGCGCTTCTCGTATTCGAAGCCGTATTTGCCGAGCACCTCTTCGAGCACGTCGGGCACGCTCTTGTTCTGGAAAATGCGGCAGTCGGTGGTGCGCGTGAGATACCAGAGCCAGGGCTGCACCAGCGCACGGTAGATGTAGTGGCGGCCCGTTTCGTTGGCGCGGCCCACCAGCTCGAAGCGCACCACGGTGCCGTTGAGAAAGCGCGATGCGCCTTCGTCCTGCAGTTCGACCGTGAGCGAAGTGCCCAGCAGTGTCTTCAGGTCGAGATTGAAGCTCGGGCTGACCATGTCGACCTCGAACTCGAACAGCTGCGAGAGGCCTTCCTGTCCCCGCATGGCGCGGAACTTCAGCTGCTCGGCGTTGAGTGCGGTGTGAACCTGGACAGTGCGCGTCATTCGAAATTTCCCTGGCCCTTGGGGCTTCTGCGGATGCGAAGCCTTCGAGTGCCAGTCTAGAAATTCCTTATGTCATATACATGACGCGAGAGGGATGCCCCCCTCCTGAAACATGGGGGCAAACAAAGCCCTTACATCGAGGCTTCGAGCATCGCCTTGTAGTCGTCGCGCGAAGCCAGCCGCGGGTTGGTCTTGTGGCAGTGGTCGGCCATGGCGCCGTCGATGATCTGCTCGAACAGGGCGGGCGTGACGCCCACCTCGGCCAGGCCCTTGGGCAGGCCGAGGCGCGCGTTCATGTCGCGGATCGCGTCGCCGAGATCGCCGGGCGAATCGAGGTGCATGGCCCGCGCCATGCGTTGCAGCCGCTGCTCCTTCTGCACCGATTCGGCACCGGCGTTGAAATGGATCACGGCCGGCAGGAAGAGGGCGTTGAGCGTGCCGTGGTGCAGGCGTGGATCGACGCCGCCCAGGCTGTGGCTCAGCGAGTGCACGCAGCCGAGGCCCTTCTGGAAGGCCATGGCGCCCTGCATCGAGGCGCTCATGAGGTTGAGGCGCGCCTCGCGGTCGCTGCCGTCCTTGGTGGCGCGTTCGATGTGCAGCCATGCGCGCTCCAGGCCATCGAGCCCGATGCCGTCGGCCGGCGGATTGAAGGCGGCCGACATGAAGGTTTCCATGCAGTGCGCAATGGCATCCATGCCGGTGGCGGCCGTGAGCCTGGGCGGCAGGCCGAGCGTGAGCTCGGGGTCGCAGATGGCGGCCTTGGGCATCAGGAACCAGCTGTGGAAGCCGAGCTTGCGGTGATCGTCGACGATCACGATGGCGCCGCGCGCCACCTCGCTGCCGGTGCCGCTGGTGGTGGGCACTGCAATGAGCGGCACCGCGCGCTCCGTGATCTTCGGCGAGCCGCCTTCGATGGTGGCGTAGGTCTTGAGCGGGCCTTCGTGCGTGGCGGCGATGGCCACGCCCTTGGCGCAGTCGATGGCGGAGCCGCCGCCCACGGCAATGAGCCCGTCGCAGCGGCCGCTGCGGTACAGCTCGACGGCCGCGCGCACGGCGGCTTCGGTGGGGTTGGACGGCGTCTGGTCGAACACCGCCACCTCGAGATCGGCGATGGCATCGAGCGCCTTCTGCAGCACGCCGGCCGCGCGCACGCCGGCATCGGTCACGATCAGCGGCCGGTTGATGCCGATGCGCGCGCATTCGCTGGACAGCAACTTGATGGCGCCGAATTCGAACTGGATCTGGGTGAGGTATTGGATGAGGGCCATGAGGTGGGTTTGCCTGGGGCAGTACGATTGCAGACCACCCAAATCTAACAAGCAGGGACAGTCTTGCACATGAACAAAACCCTTGCCGCTGTCGCGCCCGGCACATGGCAGCCTCCGCTCACCGCGAAGATGGCCGGCGTGGTCGGGCGCATGGCGCGGGCCGGCCATCCCTCGCTCGACCAGCTCACGCCCGAGGAGGCCAAGGCATCCTACGAAAAAGGAGCTGGCGTGCTCGAAGTGCCGAAGCCCGCGCTGGCCCGGGTCGACGACTTCACCATTCCGGCGCGCGACGGCTTCGCGATCCCCGCGCGGCTCTACGCGCCGTCGGCGACGGCGGTGCTGCCGGCCTTGATGTATTTCCATGGCGGCGGCTTCACGGTCGGCAACATCCGCACGCACGACACGCTGTGCCGTGTATTGAGCCTGAAGAGCGGCTGCGCGGTGGTGTCGGTCGACTACCGGCTGGCGCCCGCGTTCAAGTTTCCAACGGCATCGAACGACGCATGGGATGCTTTCGCCTTCCTCGCCCACGAAGGCGGCCGTGTCGGCGTCGACATCGAGCGCCTTGCGGTGGGCGGCGACAGCGCCGGCGGCACGCTGGCCGCGGTGTGCGCCATCCTCGCGCGCGACGCCGGCCTGCCACTCGCGCTGCAGATGCTCATTTATCCCGGCACCGCGGCGCACCAGGACACCGCCTCGCACCAACGCTACGCCCGTGGCCCGCTGCTCACCAAGGCGCTGATCGACTATTTCTTCGGCCAGTACGTGCGCACGCCGGCCGACCGCGACGACTGGCGCTTTGCGCCGCTGCTGGCCGAGGACGTCGACGGCGTGGCGCCCGCATGGATCGGCCTGGCCGAATGCGATCCGGTGGTGGACGAAGGCATTGCCTACGCCGACAAGCTTCGCGCCGCCGGGGTGGCGGTCGATCTGGAGATCTACCGCGGCGTGATCCACGAATTTCTGAAAATGGGCCGCGCCATTCCCGAGGCGCTGCAGGCGCAGGACGATGCGGCCCGTGCACTCAAGGAAGCACTGAATCCATGACTGACGCAACCGTACCCCAGAGAAAAGACTTCCGCTTCTTTCACCGCCTGCGCGTGCGCTGGGCCGAAGTCGACATGCAGAAGATCGTGTTCAACGCGCACTACCTGATGTATTTCGATACTGCCATTGCCGACTACTGGCGCGCGCTCGCACTGCCTTACGAAGAGGCCATGCATGCGCTGGGCGGCGACCTGTACGTGCGCAAGGCCACGGTCGACTTTCGCGCCTCCGCGCGCATGGACGACGTGATCGACGTGGCCATGAAGTGCGCGCGCATCGGCAACTCGTCGATCGTCTTCGAGGGCGCGCTGTTCCGGCAGGACCAGTACCTGGTGGGCTGCGAACTCGTCTATGTGTTTGCCGACCCCGCCACGCAGACCTCGAAGCCGGTGCCACCTGCCTTGCGCGAAATCCTCACGGGCTTCGAGGCTGGCGAGCCGATGCGCACCGTGGAAACGGGCGACTGGAAAGCCCTGGGCGAAGGTGCGGGCGCGCTGCGCCGCGCGGTCTTCATCGAGGAACAGAACATTCCCAAGGAACTGGAGTGGGACGAGCACGATGCCGTGGTGCTGCATGCGGTGGCCCGCAACCGGCTCGGCCAGGTGATTGCGACCGGGCGGCTGCTCGATGCAGCCGATGGCACGGCCATGCTCGGCCGCATGGCCGTGCACCGCGCGCTGCGCAGCGGCGGCCACGGCGCCGCCGTGATGCAGGCGCTCGAGGCCGCCGCCAAGGCGCGCGGCGACCGCGAGATCGGCCTGCACGCGCAGCGCAGTGCGGAGCGTTTCTATGCGCGCCTGGGCTACGCCGTGCATGGGGAGCCGTTCGAGGAAGCCGGCATTCCGCACATCGAGATGCGCCGCGCGCTGGGTTGATCGCAGCGCTCAGTAGCGCGCCGGCGGATCGGGCACGTAGCCCATCTCCGAACCCGGAAAGGCGGACGGGCCTTCAGGGCGCGGCCAGCGCGCAGGGGGCGGCACCGGGATCACGCCGGCTGCGATGAGGTTCTCGCGGCTGTCGTAGCGGATGCGCACCACCTCGTCGGGCGTGGACTGCGCGCGCTCGAAAGTGGTGTGGCCGACATGCGAGGTCTCGCGCCGGCCGTGGGCGGTGCCCAGGCTCGGGGTGGGCGGCGATGGCCGGGCCAGGCCACCTTTCGCAGATGCGGCAGCTTCGGCGCCCAAGGCGCTGTCGGCAGAGCGGGCCTGCGCGGCAGGCGCAGCCGGGGCGGCTTCCTCCACGGCGGAGGGCGCCTCGCTGCGGCGGCGCTCCATCTCGCGGCTGTCCACGCCATCGCGGCGCGGAAACGCAACGGGTGGCGCAGGAGGCGGCACAGGCACGCGTTCGCGGAACATCGCGACACCGATCACGCCGACGTCGTCCGGCCGGCCGGTGCGGCTTGCGTACGAATTGCCGATGGAAGTGAATTCGAAGGCCGCAATCTGTGAATCGCTCTTGCGCCAGCCCGAGATGTCGCTGCGCTCTCCGCCGGAGAAAACGTAGCCGTTCTGCAGCACGCCCGCAGTTTCGCCGGTCACGACGTTGACGCCGTCTACAGACATCACGGCCATGATGCGTTCACCCATCGCATTGCGCGCGCGAATCGCGTAGCGCGCGCCGGGCCGGCCGGCCACCCAGTATTCGCCGCGATCGCGATAGATGGGCAGTTCGCGGCCGCTGGCGCGGTCGACCACGCTGAGCTGCATCAGCGAACCGATGCGGTTGGAGGTCGAAGGCGGCGAAAGCAGGGGCAGGGGCCGCACCGGACTTTCGGCGCAAGCGGGGAGCACGCCCAGCGCGGTCCATGCGAGGGCGGTCGAGAAGAGGAGTCTGCGCTTCATGATGTCTTTCCTTGCCAGGAGTGGATCGGTACGGCTTCTACGGAGCAGCACCGGCGGCAGGGTTAAACGCGCACACAAAAAAATGGCGCCGCCTCTTTCGCGGCAGCGCCAAGCGTCCATGTCGTCGGACGCTGGGGGATTCACAAGAGAGACTAAATGTCTTCGAGCAGCGGGTACGGCAGCGGCTCGATCGTGAGCGTTGGCCCGCCGGCGCTGCCCGCATGCAGCCCGCCGGTTTCGAGCGCCGAGATCTGGATCGAGATCAGCGCGGCCCAGCCGCCGCCGGGCGCCGGCGCGGCCTGTGCCACCGTGCCCACCGGCTGCTCGGCATCGCCGGCCGCGAACACTTCCTGGCCCGCGCTCACGGGCCCATCGGCCTGCACGAGGTAGGTGCGCCGCTTCAGCGTGCCGCGGAACTGGCTGCGCGCCACGATTTCCTGGCCCGGGTAGCAGCCCTTCTTGAAGTTCACGCCGCCCACGGATTCGTAGTTGATCATCTGCGGCACGAAGGCCTCGACCACCGGCGTGGTCAGGGTCACGATGCCGCTGCGAACCTCGCTCCACTGCCAGAGTTCCGCGTCGAGCGCCGGGCCGGCGGGCACGGGGCTGCCGGCCGGTGCGATCCACATGGCCCGCGGCACGCCGTCGGCCGGGTAGAGCGACACCGCGCTGATGTCTTCGCCGATGGCCGTGCGCTGTCCGGGCAGGGCCGTGGCATCGAGGCCGTTGGCCGCCAGCGCGGTGCCGGCAAGGCCGTAGAGCGCGAACTGCTCCGTGGCGTCGGTGAGCTTGGCCTTGGCGCGCAGCACGTACATCGACAGGCGCTTGAGCGTGGCGGCCAGGATGTCGCGGCTGCAGGCCAGCAGCACCAGCTCGGGCTGCGGCCGGATGCCGACGAAGCTGGCGATCACGCGGCCCTTGGCGGTGCACAGCGCGGCCAGGCGGGCCTCGGTGGCGCCCAGCAGCGCGAAATCCTGGGTGAGCTGGCCATGCAGGAAGCTGGCGGCATCCGGCCCTTCGGCGCGAATCACGCCCAGGTGAGAAAGAGTGGTAACACCGTTGAGAACGACAGTAGTCATCGCTGAATTATCATGGTCGAAGCCGTTCCGTCCGGTCCGCAGGGAATCCCGCCCCGATTCCCGCAGGGCCACTGAGCTTTCGTCCCCGATACGTTTTTCTTCTCCGCTATTTCATCGGACCCGTGCGCCGCTTCTTCCTCACGCTTTTCCTGCTCGCCGCCCTGGCTGCGCTCGGCCTCGGCGCCGCCGGCCTCTGGTGGGTGCATCAGCCGCTCAAGCTGCCCGCGCCCAGCGTCGATCTTTCCGTGGAGCCCGGCACCACGCCGCGCGGCGTTGCGCAGGCGGTCGCCGATACCGGCACCGACGTGCAGCCGCAGATGCTCTATTTCTGGTTCCGCATTTCGGGGCAAGACCGCCAGATCCGCGCCGGCAGCTACGAACTGGAGCGCGGCGTCACGCCCAAGATGCTGCTCAACGTGCTGGTGCGCGGCGAGGAGGCCACCCGCAGCCTGGTGCTGGTCGAAGGCTGGAACATCCGCCAGGTGCGCGCCGCGCTCGCCAAGGCCGAACAGCTCAAGCCCGAAACCGTCGGTCTGCCCGACGATGCCCTGATGGCCAGGCTGGGCCGGCCCGGCGTGCATCCCGAGGGTCGCTTCTTCCCCGACACCTACACCTATTCGAAGGGCTCGACCGACATCGCGCTGCTGCAGCGTGCCATGCGGGCCATGGACAAGAAGCTCGAAGCCGCGTGGGCCGCCCGGGCGGCCGATTTGCCGATCCAATCGGCGGATCAGGCGCTGATCCTGGCCAGCATTGTCGAAAAGGAGACAGGAAAAGCCAAGGACCGCTCCGAGATCGCCGCCGTTTTCGTCAACCGGCTGCGTGCCGGCATGCCGCTGCAAACCGACCCCACCGTGATCTACGGCCTGGGCACCGCGTTCGATGGCAACCTGCGCAAGAAAGACCTGCTGACCGACACGCCCTGGAACACCTACACGCGCGGCGGCCTGCCGCCCACGCCCATCGCCATGCCGGGCAAGGCGGCGCTGCTGGCAGCGGTGCAGCCGGCGCAAAGCAAGTCGCTGTACTTCGTTTCGCGCGGCGACGGCACCAGCCAGTTCAGCAGTTCGCTCGACGACCACAACCGCGCGGTCAACCGCTATCAGCGCGGCGGCGGCGAACCCAAACCGAAAGTAGCGCAATGAGTGACGGCCTGTTTCTGACGCTCGAGGGCATCGATGGCGCCGGCAAGTCGAGCCATCTCGACGCCATGGAGGCGCTCTTCAAGGCCCGCGGCCGCACGGTCGTGCGCACGCGCGAGCCCGGCGGCACGCCACTGGCGGAGATCTTGCGCGGGCTTATTCTCGAACAGCCGATGGACCCGCTGACCGAATCGCTGCTGGTGTTTGCGGCGCGGCGCGACCATGTGGTGCGGGTGATCGAGCCGGCACTGGCACGCGGCGACGTGGTGCTGTGCGACCGCTTCACCGACGCCACCTTTGCCTACCAGGGCGCGGGCCGCGACTTCGATACACAAGTGCTGTCGACGCTGGAGCAATGGGTGCAGGGGGGCAGGGGAGCGGCAGGGCTGCTTCAGCCTCACGTCACGCTCTGGTTCGACCTGGCGCCCGAGATCGCCGCCCAGCGGCTGGCGGGAGCCCGCCTGCCCGACAAGTTCGAGTCCCAGCCGGTCGAATTCTTCCGGCGCGTCGCGGCGGGCTACGCGGCCCGCGCGGCGGCCGATGCGCCGCGTTTCGTGCGCATCGACGCCAGCCAGACGCGCGACCAGGTCTGGCAACAGGTCGAGACGGCGCTTGTCGCACGCGGTGCGCCGGCACCCGCAAGTGGAGCGGCGCGATGAGCACTTCGGCGCTTTCGCCCTGGCTGCATCGGCCGCTCGCTGAACTCCTGCGCCAGCGCGGCCATGCCTGGCTGCTGCAGGGGCCTTCGGGACTCGGCCAATACGAACTCGCGCTCGCGCTTGCCGCGGCCTGGCTGTGCGAACAGCCCAAGGAAGAGGGGGGTGGCACCGCCTGCGGCCATTGCCCGAGCTGCCATGCCATCGAGGTGCGGACCCACGCCGACCTTTGCGTTCTGATGCCCGAGGTCGCCATGCAGGAGCTGGGCTGGCCGCTCGACGAAAAGGCGCAGGCCGACATCGACGACAAGAAGCGCAAGCCCAGCCGCGAGATCCGCGTCGAGGCCATGCGCGATGCGGTCGGATTTGCCCAGCGCACCAGTGCCCGCGGCCGCGGCAAGGTGGTGCTGGTGTATCCGGCCGAGCGCATGAACACCATCACCGCCAATGCGCTGCTCAAGACGCTCGAGGAGCCGGTTGGCGACGTCCGCTTCGTGCTGGCCAGCGAGGCGGCGTGGCAATTGCTGCCGACCATCCGCAGCCGCTGCCTGGGTTTCACGCTGCCATGGCCCGAGACGGCCGAGGCCGAAGCCTGGCTGGCGGCGCAGGAAGTGCCCGCCGCAGATGCCGCCGCATTGCTGCGCGCCGCCGGCGGGCGGCCCAGCGATGCCCTGCGGCTCGCGCGCTCCGGCCAGTCGCCCAAGGCCTGGGCGCTGCTGCCCAAGGCCGTTTCGCGCGGCGACGTGGCCGCCCTCGCGGACCAGTCGCCGTCCCAGGCCATCGGCTCGCTGCAGAAGCTCTGCCACGACCTGATGGCCGTTGGCAGCGGCGCCGCGCCGCGTTTCTTCGAGGCCGCCGACCTGCCGCCCGCCGTGCCTTCGCACCTGGCGCTCGCGCGCTGGTCGAAGTCGCTCGCGAACGCGGCCAGAACCGCCGAACACCCCTTCAATGCGGGCCTCATGCTGGAAGCGCTTGTGAGCGAAGCGCGAACCACCCTAAACTCTGCAGCTCGCCGCCCATGAACCAACCAGCCGCACCCGCACCCGCCGCCCCGGCGCCTCAACGGCCGAGCGTGATCCAGCTCGCCATCAAGGAAAAGGGCGCGCTCTATGCCGCCTACATTCCGCTCTTTGCCGAAGGCGGCATCTTCATTCCGACCTCGCGCGAATACCGCCTGGGCGACGATGTCTACGTGCTGCTGACGCTCCCCGAAGACCCGCAGCGCTACCCGGTGGCGGGCAAGGTCGCATGGATCACGCCGCAGCGCGCAGCGGGCAACCGGGCGCCGGGCGTGGGCATCCGTTTTCCGTCGGACGAGAAATCGCGCCAGCTCAAGGCCCGCATCGAAGCGGCGCTCGGCGGCTCGATGGCTTCCGACCGTCCGACCCAAACTATTTAAGCTCGCCCCCAGGCTGCGCGCACTTCGTGTCGCTACGCCCACCCCCTACTGGGGGCGACACCAGAGGCCCGGCGAAGCCGGTTCCTCGGTGTCCCTGGCATAAGCCAGACAATCAGCGCCATGTTCACCGATTCCCACTGCCACCTGACTTTTCCCGAGTTCGCGGACCAGATGCCGCAAATCCGCGCCGCCATGGCCGAGGCGCAGGTCGACCGGGCCTTGTGCATCTGCACCAAGCTCGAGGAGTTCGACGATGTGCAGGCGCTGGCCGCGCGCTACGACAACTTCTGGGCCAGCGTCGGCGTGCACCCCGACAACGAGGACATCGCCGAGCCCACGGTGGACGACCTGGTGCGCCGGGCGGCCTTGCCGCGCGTGGTGGCCATCGGCGAAACCGGGCTCGACTACTACCAGATGGAAGAGCGAAAGGGCGGGCGCAGCATTGCCGACATGGAATGGCAGCGCGACCGCTTCCGCGTGCACATCCGCGCCGCGCAGCAAACCCGCATGCCGCTGATCATCCACACGCGCGAAGCCTCGGCCGACACGCTGGCCATCCTCAAGGAGGAGGACGAAGACGGCGCCGGCAATGCCGCGGGCGGCGTGTTCCATTGCTTCACCGAAACCGCCGAAGTGGCCCGCGCGGCGCTCGACCTGGGTTTCTACATTTCCTTTTCCGGCATCCTGACCTTCAAGAAGGCGCAGGACCTGCGCGACGTGGCGGCCTTCGTGCCGCTCGACCGCATGCTGATCGAAACCGACAGCCCCTATCTGGCACCGGTGCCGTACCGCGGCAAGACCAACAACCCGTCTTACGTACCTTTTGTGGCGAAGCAGATCGCCGAACTGCGCAAGCTGCCGATCGAAGCCGTGGCCGAGGCCACGAGCAACAACTTCGAAACGCTGTTCAAGGGAGTCAAAGCAACATGAGAAAATACATCAAGAAGTTCTTGTATCTAGCTGTCGTAGCAACAACTTTTACCGCACACGCGGGCTCGTTCGAAGACTTCTTCCGGGCCGTGCGCGGAGACAACGCCAGCGGCGTGCGCACCCTGCTGAACCGCGGTTTCGACCCCAACACGCGCGATGAGCACGGCCAGACCGGCTTGATCATCGCCCTGCGCGAACCATCGCCCAAGGTCGCGCAGGTGCTGCTCGAATCGCCGCAGACCGATGTCGACCTGGCCAACGCCAAGGACGAAACCCCGCTGATGCTGGCCGCCATCAAGGGTCAGCAGGAGCTGGTCGCCCAGCTGCTCAAGCGCGACGCCGCCGTCAACAAGACCGGCTGGACGCCGCTGCATTACGCCGCCAGCAGCGGCCAGCTGAGCATCATGAAAGTGCTGCTCGACAACTACGCCTTCATCGACGCGCAATCGCCCAACGGCACCACGCCGCTCATGATGGCCGCGATGTACGGCTCGACCGAGGCCGTGAAGCTTTTGCTGGCCGAAGGCGCGGACACGGCGATGAAGAACCAGCTCGGCATGACGGCCGTCGACTTTGCGAACAAGGCGAACCGACCGGAAGCTGCACAGCTGATCGCGGCTGCCGCCAACGCCAAGGCCGGTCCAAAGGCGATCCCCAAGGACGGCAAATGGTGAGTTTCTTCACGCCCCATTGAGGGCCGGATTCCTCGCATCGGCAGGCCCGGGAAAACGCCGAAAAGAGGGCGCCTGCGCATCGTGCGAGACTCTGCGGAGAAGGAGAAGCAGAGATGAATACGTTTCTATTCATGGTCTTTTTGCTGGCCATCGGACTGCTTGGGTTCGCAGCAATCGCCAGAAAAAGGTCGAGGCAAAACAGCAGCGGCTTTGTCGACAAGCCCAAGGCACGCCCGCCACTCACTGCACGCGAGCAAGCCATGTACAACCGGCTCGTGCAAACCCTGCCGGATCTCGTGGTGCTGCCGCAAGTCAGCTTCGGTGCCTTGCTCACGGCCCGCACGCGCGCGGCGCGAAGCTCGTTCAGTCGGAAGATCGCCGACTTCGTCGTGTGCGACCGCTCGTTCAAGGTGGTGGCTGTGGTCGCGTTCGGCGGCGACAAGAGCAGCAAGGGCAAGTCGCAGCGCGACCTGGACCGCGAGGCGCTGCTGGTGGAGGCCGGCTACCGGGTGCTGCGATATCCACGGGTACCGGACGTGGGGCGCGTGGAGGCGGACTTCGATCCGACGTTGGCGTCCGTGAGTCCCATGGGGTCCTGAGGGCGGGCTTGGCTTGCCTTGGATTGGCCCTCATCGGGCATCCCTAAAAGGAACACAATGTGCATTATGTTAAATGACATGGGCGGCGAATCCCCCTGCAGAACCTTGTCGTCCATGTCCCACTGCTCCCGGCAGTCGCTGCGTTAAATCCTTGTCGCCATTGGCAGTCGGCCGACAGGCCCGTCGGGGTCATCAGCTCTTGGGCTTTGCGTATTCCTCTGCGCTCATCACCTCGACGCCAACGAACGGATCGTTGCCTTCGACCCATGCGTCGTGGCCTGGAGGAATGGTGTACGACATGCCTTCCTCGATGGCGGTCTTCGAGCCGTCGTTCATCTGCACGGTGATTCGACCGGAAACCGCGTACCCGACGTGGGCTACCTGGCAGCTGTCCGTGCCGACGACCGGCTTGATGCACTGCGACCAGCGCCACCCGGGCTGAAACTTGAAGCGTCCAAGCGTGTACCCCTCGAGGCGGACCACTTCGACCCGGGTCTTTTCCGGCTCCCGAACCTCATCCGGCACGTCGTGGGATTTCGTCTGAAGCTTGGTGACATTCATAGAACTTGCCATCACTACTCTCCTTGGCACGAGTGAGCAGTTGGTCCGCGGCAGCCTCGTGCCAAGCCGCGCGTCGAACGATGGAATACTAGTCCCGGGCCGCGCTTGCGGCGACTCATTTTTCGTCCGGTAGGTACCCCGGTGGCGTTGCATCTCGAGCATGTGCGCGGAGTTTCCAGCCGCTAAAGTGTCGATGCGATGCTCAAGCAGACAACCACCACACTCGACTTCGACACCGATGGCCGGGGCCTTCTGGAAATCACCCGCGCCGTGGCGCAATGGGTCGAGCGCACCGGCTATCGAACCGGGCTGCTGACGCTCTTCATCCGCCATACCTCGGCCAGCCTGCTGGTGCAGGAGAACGCGGATCCGGAGGTGCAGGCAGACCTCGACCGCTTTCTTGCGCGCCTGGTGCCCGATGGCGACCCGCTGTTCCGGCATCTCGACGAAGGGCCGGACGACATGCCGGCCCATGTCCGTTCGGCACTGACCGCGGTCCAGCTGTCGATTCCTGTGACGAACGGGCGCATGGCGCTGGGCACCTGGCAGGGCATCTACCTGTGGGAGCACCGGTCGAGGCCGCATCGAAGGCAGGTGGCCCTGCACTTGATCGGCTCCTAGACAGCGCGGCACCCTGCCCTGCGCCCCGTCGCGCGGTCACTCGAGCGTGAAGCCCATCTTCACCGTCACCTGCCAGTGCGCGATCTTGCCGTCCACCACATGGCCGCGCGTCTCGGTGACGGTGAACCACTGGATGTTGCGAACCGTCTCGTGCGCCTTGGCAATGGCGGTCTGCACGGCGTCCTCGATGCTGATGGGCGAAGAGCCGGTCAGCTCGAGCGACTTGTAAACGTGATTCGACATGGCGTTTGCTCCTTGAATTGGTGCGTCACAGTTGCTGAGCGTGCAGATCGACCGCACACACACATGTTGACCTGTCGACTGGCTTGTTGGAAGGGCCGCAGCGATGGTTTTGCAAGCCGCGATGCGTAGCGCGCAAGCAGGCACGTTCTTTGCGTAACTGCTAACTCACGGTGTAACGAAGCACCGTTTTGGTGAGGTTTCCGCGGTCTTGCGGATTCCAGGAGCGCGAGGAGCGCCCGGCACCTTCCGCCCGCATCTCGCGGGCGCCCTACCCCCCAACCCCCGTCCGAAATGAAGCCCCGCAAGGGCCGCGTTTCGGCGTTTGCATTTGTTGTTTCGAATCGCCTGATTCCCCGAAAGGCCCCACCCATGATGAAGAAACTCAACCTCGTGATGGTCGGCAACGGCATGGCCGGCGTGCGCACGCTCGAAGAGCTCCTGAAGCTCGCGCCGGAGCTGTACGACATCACCGTCTTCGGTGCCGAGCCGCATCCCAACTACAACCGCATCCTCTTGTCGCCCGTGCTCGCGGGCGAGCAGACCGTGGAGGAGATCGTGCTCAACAGCTGGGAGTGGTACACCGACAACCACATCACCCTGCACGCCGGCAAGAAGGTGGTCGAGGTCGACCGCGTGAAACGCATCGTGCGCGCCGTGGATGCGCAAGGTGGCGTCACCGAAGCCCCTTACGACCGCCTGCTCATGTGCACCGGCTCCAACCCCTTCATGCTCCCGGTGCCCGGCAAGGACCTCAAGGGCGTCATCGCCTACCGCGACATCGCCGACACCGACTACATGATCGAGGCCGCGCGCACCCACAAGAGCGCGGTCGTCATCGGCGGCGGCCTGCTGGGCCTGGAAGCGGCCAACGGCCTGATGCTGCGCGGCATGGACGTCACCGTGGTGCACGTCATGCCCTGGCTGATGGAGCGCCAGCTCGACGACGTCGCGGGCAAGCTGCTGCAGAAGTCGCTGGAAGACCGCGGCCTGAAGTTCCTGATCGGTGCCCAGACCCAGGAGCTCGTCGGTGACAGCAATGAGGGAAAGGATGGCCGGGTCAAGGCCATCCGCTTCAAGGACGGCACCGAAGTGGCCGCCGACCTGGTCGTCATGGCCGTGGGCATCCGCCCCAACACCGAGCTGGCCGAGCGGATGCGCCTGCACTGCCAGCGCGGCATCGTCGTCACCGACACCATGCAGACCGTGACCGACGCGCGCATCTACTCGGTCGGCGAATGCGCGGCCCACCGCGGCATCGCCTACGGCCTGGTCGCCCCCCTCTTCGAGCAGGCCAAGGTCGCGGCCAACCACCTGGCCCAGTTCGGCATCGGGCGCTACCTGGGCTCGCTGACCTCCACCAAGCTCAAGGTCACCGGCATCGACCTCTTCTCCGCCGGCGAGTTCATGGGCGGCGAGGGCACCGAGGAGATCGTCATGAGCGACCCCTTCGGCGGGGTCTACAAGAAGCTGGTGATCAAGGACGACAAGCTGGTGGGCGCCTGCCTGTACGGCGACACGGTGGACGGCAGCTGGTACTTCAAGCTGCTGCGCGACGGGCGCAGCGTGGGCGACATCCGCGACAAGCTGATGTTCGGCGAATCGAACATCGGCGACACCGGCCACGAGGGCCACAGCAAGGCCGCCAGCATGCCCGACGAGGCCGAGGTGTGCGGCTGCAACGGCGTGACCAAGGGCACCATCTGCAAGGCCATCAAGGACAAGGGCCTGTTCACCCTGGACGAGGTCAAGAAGCACACCAAGGCCAGCGCCAGCTGCGGCTCGTGCACCGGGCTGGTCGAGCAGATCCTGATGTTCACCGCCGGCGGCGACTACTCGGCCACGCCCAAGAAGAAGGCGGTGTGCGGCTGCACCGACGCCAACCACCAGGACGTGCGCGACGCGATCAGGAAGGAACACTACCTCACGCACGACGCGGTCTACCGCAACCTGGGCTGGCGCACGCCCAACGGCTGCGCCACCTGCCGCCCGGCCATCAACTACTACCTGATCAGCACCTGGCCCAAGGAGGCCAAGGACGATCCGCAGAGCCGCTTCATCAACGAGCGCAGCCACGCCAACATCCAGAAGGACGGCACCTACTCGGTCATTCCCCGGATGTGGGGCGGCCACACCACGCCCGACGAGCTGCGGCGCATCGCGGATGCGGCCGACAAGTACAAGATCCCGACGGTGAAGGTCACGGGCGGCCAGCGCATCGACCTGCTGGGGGTGAAGAAGGAGGACCTGGAAGGCGTGTGGAAGGACATCGGCATGCCCTCGGGCTTTGCCTATGCCAAGAGCCTGCGCACGGTGAAGACCTGCGTGGGCAGCGAGTGGTGCCGCTTCGGCACGCAGGACTCCACCCAGATGGGCAAGGACCTGGAGCGCGCGCTGTGGGCGATGTACTCGCCGCACAAGGTCAAGCTGGCGGTCTCGGGCTGCCCGCGCAACTGCGCCGAGGCGGGGATCAAGGACGTGGGGGTGATCGGGGTGGATTCGGGCTGGGAGCTGTATGTGGGCGGCAACGGCGGCATCAAGACCGAGGTGGCGCAGTTCCTGGTGAAGGTGAAGACGGCCGCCGAGGTGATGGAGTATTCGGGCGCCTTCCTGCAGCTGTACCGCGAGGAAGGCTGGTACCTGGAGCGCACGGTGCACTACATCGGGCGGGTGGGGCTGGACTACGTGAAGAAGAAGATCCTCGAAGACGAAGCCGGCCGCAAGGCGCTGTGGGAGCGGCTGCAGTTCGCGCTCGATGGCGAGCCCGATCCGTGGTTCGAGTCGAGCCAGGCGTCCGTCGATGTGCGGCAGTTCACGCCGGTAGCGATGGTGGATGACAACGCAACGCAGGCCGCCTGAAAGGAGCAACAGCCATGAACAGCAACAGCAACACCAACAACAGCAACAACAACAGCAACAGCAACAGCAACGACTGGCAGGTGATCTGCCGCGTCGAGGACATCCCGGTGCTGGGGGCACGCCGCGTGGCGCGGCCGGTGGGCGTGGACGTCGCCGTGTTCCGCAACGCCGAGGACCAGGTCTTCGCGCTGCTGGACCGCTGTCCGCACAAGGGCGGCCCCTTGAGCCAGGGCATCGTGTTCGGCACCAGCGTGGCCTGCCCGCTGCACAACTGGGCCATCGGGCTGGACGACGGCTGCGCCAAGTCGCCCGATGAGGGGTGCACGCCCAAGTTTGCGGTGAAGGTGGCCGAAGGCGTGGTGCATCTGGATCCGAAAGAGCTCGCGACGCATGCGCTCGATCTGGAGCGCCCCGTTGCAGGGCCCGCGAACCGGGCCTGCCTGTCCGAAGACACCGCCGCCTGAACAGCGGAACACCCCATGAGCCTCACCTTGACTTCCTCGACCCCTGCGATGCGTGCCGGAACGGCCGCCGATCGTGAACCCGGCGCGCAGTCCGTGCCGCAGGGCCGCTGCACGCTCGTCGGCGCCGGCCCTGGCGATCCCGAACTGCTCACGCTGAAGGCGCTCAGGGCCATCCAGTCGGCCACCGTGCTGCTCGTCGACGACCTGGTCAGCGACGACATCGTCGCCATGGCGGCGCCCGGCGCGCGCGTGATCCACGTCGGCAAGCGCGGCGGCTGCAAGAGCACGCCGCAAAGCTTCATCGAGCGGCTGATGATCATGGCGGTTCGCGAAGGCGAGCACGTGGTCCGGCTCAAGGGCGGCGACCCCTTCATCTTCGGCCGCGGCGGCGAAGAGGTCGAGCACCTCGCGCAGGCCGGCATCCATGTGGAGGTGGTGAACGGCATCACCGCAGGCCTGGCCGGGCTGACTTCGCTCGGCGTGCCGCTGACGCATCGAGCGCATGCGCAGGGCGTGGTGTTCATCACCGGCCATGCCAAGCCCGGATCGCCGGGGCCCGACTGGCGCACGCTGGCCGCCACGGCCCATTCGGCACGCCTGACGCTGGTCATCTACATGGGCGTGTCGAGCGCGGGCTCGATCCAGGACGAACTGCTGAGCGGACTGCCGCCGGCGACACCCGTCGTGGTGGTCCAGAACGCCAGCCTGCCGCTGCAACGGCACGCCGTCGGCACGCTGGCGACGCTGCAGCGCACGATTGCCGACAACGGCCTCGGCAGCCCTTCGATCATCGTGGTCGGCGACGTCCTGCAAGGACTCGCGGCTGCAGCTTCCTCCGCGCAGCCCGCGCTGGAGAAGGCCGCCTGAGGCGCCGGCCCCTCCCCTTTTCCGTTCAGCTTCTCACTCTTCAATCCAAAGAAAACCGCCATGGCCTACCTGCAGCCTTCCGAATTCGTCACCAAGATGGTGGACGCCGGTGAATCCAAGATCTTCATGTCCACCCGCGACACGCTCATCCGCGCCTTCATGGCGGGGGCGATCCTCGCGCTGGCGGCCGTGTTCGCCGTCACGATCAACGTGCAGACCGGCTACTCGATCATCGGGGCGATCCTGTTCCCCGTCGGCTTCTGCATGCTCTACCTGCTCGGCTTCGACCTGCTGACCGGCGTGTTCGTGCTGACGCCGCTCGCGCTGATCGACAAGCGCCCCGGCGTGACCATCGGCGGCGTGCTGCGCAACTGGGGCCTGGTCTTCGTCGGCAATTTCCTCGGCGCCTTTCTCGTGGCCGTGCTGATGGCCATCGTCTTCACCTTCGGCTTCACGAGCCCGCCCGACAAGGTCGGTCAGGTGATCGCCACGATCGGCGAGGCGCGCACGGTGGGCTACTCCGCCCACGGCGCCGCGGGCATGCTGACGCTGTTCGTGCGCGGCATGCTGTGCAACTGGATGGTGTCCACCGGCGTGGTCGGTGCGATGATCTCGACCTCGGTGACCGGCGAAGGTGCTTGCCATGTGGATGCCGATCATGGTGTTCTTCTTCATGGTGTTCGAACACTCGGTGGTCAACATGTTCCTGTTTCCGTCGGCGCTGCTCATGGGCGGCAACTTTTCGATCATGGACTACATCATCTGGAACGAGATCCCGACCGTGCTGGGCAACCTCATCGGCGGCCTGTCGTTCACCGGCTTGACGCTGTACGCCACGCATGTGCGCACGGCGCCCAAGCGCGTCGCCCGCTGAACCTGCGCGCCATCGCAAGACGATGCGTTCCGGACTCGCGGTCTCCATCGGCCAGTACTCCGACAAGGGACGCAAGGACTCCAACCAGGACTTCCACGGCGCCGCCCTGCCGCAGGCGCCGGGCCGCAGCGCGAAGGGCGTGGCGGTTGCGATTGCGGACGGCATCAGCAGCAGCGACGTGAGCCACGTGGCCAGCGAGTCGGCCGTCCGCAGCTTCCTGACCGACTACTACTGCACGTCCGACGCATGGAGCGTGAGCCGTTCGGCGCAACGCGTGCTCACGGCCACCAACGCCTGGCTGCACGCACAGACACAGAACAGCGGCGGCCGTTTCGACAAGGACCGCGGCTACGTCTGCACCTTCAGCGCCCTGGTCATCAAGTCGACCACGGCGCACGTCTTTCACGTGGGCGACACGCGCGTCTACCGCTGGCATGCGGAGGCGCTCGAGCAGCTGACCGAAGACCACCGCGTCTCGGTGGCGGACGGGCACAGCTACCTGAGCCGGGCGCTGGGCGTGGGCCCGCATGTGGAGATCGACTACCAGGCCCTCGCCATCGAGAAAGGCGACGTCTTCCTGCTGACCTCCGACGGCGTCCATGAACATGTGGACGCGGCCGTCATCAGGACCGCGCTGGATGCCCACGCCGGCGACCTGGACGCCGCGGCAAGAAGCATCGCCGGGGAAGCGTACCAACGCGGCAGCCCCGACAACCTGACGGTCCAGATCGTGCGAGTCGACGATCTGCCCGATGGCGACGTCAACGAGCTTCAAGCGCAGCGCGCGGCACTGCGCCTGCCGCCCGTGCTCGAAGCGCGCATGCAGTTCGACGGCTACACCATCGTGCGCGACCTGCACCGCAGCAGCCGCAGCCACATCTACCTGGCGGTCGACGACGACACGGGCCGGCGCGTCGTGCTCAAGACACCGTCCGTCGACCTGCAGAACGACGAGGCCCACCTCGACCGCTTCCTGCTCGAAGAGTGGGTGGCACGGCGCATAGACAGCGCGCACGTGCTCAAGCCGCATGTTCCGGACCGCAAGCGCAACTACCTCTACGTGGCCATGGAGTTCGTCGACGGGCAGACGCTGGCGCAATGGATGGTCGACAACCCGCGGCCGAGCCTGGAGTCGGTGCGCGGCATCGTGGAGCAGCTCGCCAAGGGGCTGCAGGCCTTCCATCGCATGGAGATGCTGCACCAGGACCTGCGGCCCGAGAACATCATGATCGACCGCACGGGCACGGTGCGGATCATCGACTTCGGCTCGGCCTGGGTGGCGGGCCTGGGCGACAGCAAGCTGGCCGACCCGGCGCAGGTGCTGGGTACGGTGCAGTACACCGCGCCCGAATACTTTGTTGGCGACGGCGGCTCGGCGCAGTCCGACCTGTTCTCGCTGGCCGTGATCGTCTACCAGATGCTGACCGGCCGATTGCCCTACGGCGCGCAGGTTGCGCGCATCCGCACGCGCGCGGACCAGCGGAACCTGCAGTACAGGTCCGCGCTGGAGGACGCGCAGCGCGCCATTCCGGCATGGATCGACGAAGTCCTGCGCAAGGCGCTGCACCCCAACCCGCTCAAGCGCCATGAAGCGCTGTCGGAATTCGTCGAGGACCTGCGCCAGCCCCACCCCGATTTCCTGAACCGGCGCGGCACGCCGCTGCTCGACAAGAACCCGGTGGTCTTCTGGAAATGCGCCACCTTGCTGCTGGGCATGGCGGTGGTGCTGCTGCTTGGCGTGATCAGCCTGCGCAGCTGAGGGGGCGAATGCCGCCCCCTCGGGCGCTCACCACTTCACCCGCACGCCGAGCGATGCGTTGACCGAACTCTTTACCTTCGCATCGCCGCCCGAGGACCACAGCTTGCCCACTTCGCCGTACAGGCTGGTGGTGTTGCCCAGCGCCAGGGTGAAGCCGCCAGCCAGCTCGGTGCTGGTACCACCGGTCGGCGCCGCGATGTCGGTGCGCGTTGCGCCGTTCACGAAGCGCGCCACGTCCGCACCGCTCGAGCTCTTGTAGACGTTGAAGCGGCCATACGGCTGCAGTGTGCCCAGGCCGGTGCCGACTTCGCCCTTCACGCGAATGCCCGCGCGTGCGATCCAGCCGCTGTCGGCCTCGGGCTGGACCACCGCGCCGACGATGGCCGAGTTGTTCAGGTCCAGGTGCTGGTGGATCAGTTGCAGCTGCGGCTCCACGCTCCAGCCGCTCGCTCCGAGCGCGAAGGCCTGCCCCACTTCGATGGACCCCAGCAGGCTGTGGCCCTTGCCTTCCACGCCGCCGCCAAGGCTCGGCTGCACCGTGTAGCGGTGGCGGCCCGACTGCACCACGGCATCGGCATACAGGCCGCTGTCGCCGGTATAGGTGCCGTAGATGCCCACGTACTGGCTGCGCAGGTCGTTGCGGCCCACGCGCAGGTTCTGCAGGCCGCTGGCAAAGCCGTTCACCCTGGCGTCGCCGTCGAGCTGGCCCACGTAGAGGCCGGCGCGCCAGTTGGGCGTGGCCAGCAGGTCGGTGCCGGCCTGGACGCCGGTCAGGCGTCCCTTGCTGGTGGGCGAGACGGTGCCGCCCTGCTGGATGTCGATGTCGGTGGAGAGCACGCGGGCCCAGGCGCGGCGGCCGGAGCCCGCGGGCGCTGCGGCCGTGCCCTTCCCGTCGTCGTCGCCCACGCGCTTGCGCAGGTCGCCCAGCATCGCGAGGCTGCCCTGGCGCAACTGGCTCGGCAGCGCCGCATAGAGCGAGGCCTCGGCGCGGTAGGTGGGCACGACGACGGGCGGCGCGGCTGGAACGCCCGGGGGAGACGGCGCAACGGGATCGACCGGCGGGACCACATTCGTGGTGGAGCGCAGGTACCAGTTCTCCCCTGCCCCGCTCGCATCGGCGGCATGCAGGCGGTACTCGTAGGCGCCCGCATCCACATGGGTGCCCGCGAGCGAGAAGGCGCTCTTCGTGGTCTGTGCGGTGGTGGTGGCGCCGTTGCGCGCGCTGATCACCTCGATGCCGTTGCCGCTGGTGAGCGCACCCAATCCGCTGAGGTTGACGATCTGCACCGTGGTGCTGCCGCTGGCGATGGCGGTGGACCCATCGAGTATCAGCCGGTCGCTCGCGCTGCCGTCGGCGCCCAGCGCGGTGCCCAGGCGCAGCACGCCGTTGTTGCCGGTGTAAGGGCCGTTGACGGTCAAGGTGGTGCCCGGCGTGGTGCCGATGAGCGAGACAGTTCCGCTGTTGGCAAGCGAGGCAACGCTCTGGCTGAAGCCCGCGAGGTCCAGCGTGGCGCCCGCCGCCACGCTGTGTGCGGAACTTGCGCTGAAGGTGTTTGCCGCGCCGGCGCGCAAGGTGCCCTGGGCCACGTCGGTGGCGCCGGTGTAGGTGTTGGCGCCGGTCAGCGTGAGCGTGCCGCTGCCCTGCTTGGTGATGAAGCCGCCGCCCGTGATGGCGCCGCTGAGCGTTTCGCTGAACGCACCCGTGTCGATGACGGGGTCGTTGCTCCCGGTCAGCTCGATGGCGTTGGCGATGGTCAGTCCGTCGGCGCTGAAGCCGAGCGTGGTGCCGTCGTCCATCGCCAGCGTGCCGGTGCCCAGCGCCTGGTTGTGGCCGAGGTCGAGCCGCCCCTGCTTCAGCGCCGTACCGCCGGTGTAGGTGTTGGCGCCAGGGAGCGTCAGGGTACCGGTGCCGACCTTCACCAGCGAGCCGCCGGTGCCGCCGCCCTCGCCGCCATCGGCGATCAGGCCGCTGATCGTCGTGTTCGTGCCCAGCGCCCCCACGCTGACGGCCTCGGCGCCCAGAAGCAGGCGCCCGGCGCCCGACAGCGCACCGATCGAGAGCCCGCCGGTGTGGTACGACGCATCGACACTGCCTCCGGCGCGGTTGTCGATGGTGGCGCTTTCTGCACTGCTGGTGTTCACGAAATAGGTGATGCCGCCGCTGCGATTGATGATGTTCGCGGAGCCCGCGCTGCTGCTGTCGTAGAAGCGCGCCTGCCCGCCGCTGTTGTCGATGTTGGCGTTGCCGGCCGTGGCGTTCTGGATGAAGAAGGTCGTGCCCGAGGGGTTCAGGATCGTCGCCTGCTCCGCCGACGCAGTCTCGCGGAAGTACGTGAAAGCGTAGTCATTGTTGGTGATGCTTGCCGCGCCTGCGCGGCTGTCGCCATAGAAGTCGGTGCCGCTGCCGTTGTTGTTGACGATGGTGGCCGCGCCTGCGGTGCTGGTGCCGTTGAATCGGGTGTAGCCGTTCTGGTTGGTAATGAACAGCGATCCCGCATTCACGCCGGTCTCGAACGTGAGCGACGCGTTGACGATGACGGGTCCGCTGCCCAGGGCTCCGCTGGCTGTCGCGATCAACGACCCATCGTTGACAAGGGTGCCGCCGCCGTAGCTGTTGGCCGCGCCGAGCACCAGCGCACCGGCGCCGGTCTTTTGCAGGCTGCCGCCACCGGAAAGCACGCCGTTGAGCGTCAGCGCCTGCGCAGGATCAATCTCGAAAGCCGCACCGCCCGCTCCCAGCGTGACGTTGCGCGTGCCGGCGGTCGTGCCGGTGGCGCGCAAGGTGCCGCCGTCGAGCGTGAGCGCGCCGGCCGAGTTGCCGAGGGCGGCGTCGTCGGCAATGGCGAGCGTGCCGCCGAGCACGGTCCAGGGCGTCAGTTCGGTGGTCGTGCCGGTCAGTGTCCAGGTGCTGGCGCCCGTCTTCTCGTAGCGGTCGAAGCCGCGGTAGGTGGCGGCGCCGAGCGAGGTGGTTCCATCGGTCAGCGCGCCGGCCAGGCGCAGCACATTGCCGATGCCGTTCGCAGTCAGCGTCCCGGTGATCACCGAGCCGCTCTGCAGTTCGAGCGAGTTGTCGTTGCCGGTCATGCGCACCGCATCGCCGCGCGTGGCGCCGTCGCCAGCGAGGCCCCCGGTCAAGGTGCCGGTGTTGACGATGGTGTTCGCGTTGCCGCGGACGCGCAGGCCCGCGCCGCCGACACCATTGATGAAAATGCCGCTGCCACCGAGGCCGCCGGCGCCGCCCGCACCTCCCACCAGCGCGCCGGAATTGAGCACCGAGTTGCCGCTGGACTCCAGCGCCAGGCCGGCACCGCCTTCGCCGCCACCGCCCACAAAGTCGGCAAAGGAGGCCCCGCCGTCCCCGCCTCGCCCACCCGTGGCCGTACCGGTATTCGTGACAGTGGCGCCCCCGCCCTGCAACACGATGCCATCGCCGCCACCGCCGCCGCCGCCAGCCCACTGCCCGGCGCTGCCCGCGCCTCCCTGGCCGCCCGTCATCTGCCCCGCATTGCTCACCGTGGCATTGACCGCCACCGACTGCAGGCCCGCGCCGCCGCCGCCACCGCCGCCAGACAGGCGCCCGGCACCGCCGTTGCCGCCGTTGCCGCCCAGGAGCGTGGTCGCGCCGGTCACCGAAATGACGGCGTCCGTGGTGTAAACGGCGCCGCCGCCACCGCCACCTCCTCCGGCACCGTAGATCGGGTCGGGGTCGGCAACACCGTCGGTTCCCGACGACCCGCTGACGGAGCCGGTGACGCTGGTCGCGCCCACTGCGCCGCCCGTACCGCCAGCCCCGGCCGCGCCGTTGCCGCCGGCACCGCCGGTTCCCGCCGTCGGCGGCTGCCCATTGCTGGTGGGGTACTCGCCGATATTTCCGCCCCCGGCCCCACCGCCATTTCCCGCACCGCCGCGGCCGCCGGTGCCTCCTCCCACCATGGCCGCGTCGCCGCCGGCGGCCTGCGCCCAGGCACCTCCCGGAAGGTTGGCAAGCGCCAGCAGGCACACGGCCGTCGCGACCGACGAAGAAGCGCTTCGCCCGCCCCGGCGGGAGAGCTCCGAAACCGCCACCCACGCGCCCAGCGCAGCGTTCCAGACACTGCGATGAATGTTGTTCATGCCCTCGATCCTCGTATTGATTGGTATTTGTGTGAGGGGGAGTGCCGAGACTATTGAAACAATAGTTAACACATAAGACACTTCTTCACAACTCCTGGCTTTATGCCAGAGCTCGTGTCTTCTTTCAACTGCTTGTGGGAGCGAGAGCCTTGCCCGCGCCGGCCTGCCCGGGGCGGGAGGCCTCTATTCAGGCCGGCTCAGGAATTCGAAGCGCTTGTGCGGCGCCATGGTTTCCGGAAGCACGTACACCACGCCTCGATGCGTGCCGAGGGCGGGCGTGATGTGGGCGGCGGGGGCGCCGCCAAAGGCTATCTCTTGGCGTCCGCGTCGCGGCCCTCCTCCGCCTTGTCCTTGTCTTGCGGCGCCTTGGGCAGCTTGACCTTCGTCACCGTGACGGAGACCGGGTCGCTCGCGGGAAATGATTCCTCGACCCCGCTGTCCAGGGCCTCCTCGCTCGGCGCCTGTTCGGTCGGCTTGGCGGGCTCGGCGGGCGGCTTGCCGTGGTTCTTGGATGTGGGGAAGGGAAAGGCTTTTTCCGAAGTCATCTTGGGCTCCTGGTTGGTTCCGCTGCAGGTTGGAACAAATCGATTCTGGGAGCGGCCCCGGACCCACGCGTAGGACGACGCCAGCATCCGTCAGTCGGAAGCTTCCTCACCTCGGCGCCTCTTTCGCGTTGTTGAATGTTGCCAAAGTCTGTTTCGCTGATGGCGCAACACCTTGCCGGCGGCGCTCGAATAGATCAGCATCGAATGCTCCCTATTCACATTTGTATGTGATAAATTCACATAAATAACATTATGAAACATTGATGGCCTAGCTGAATGACAAAGCACTCGTTCTCACGCAAACGCAATGGCTTCACATTGATCGAATTGATGATCACGGTGGCGATCATCGCCATCCTGGCGTCCATCGCGTATCCCAGCTACCAGCAATACATCATCCGGTCCAAGCGCTCCGCAGCGCAGGCGCAGATGATGGACATCGCCAACCGGCAGCAGCAGTTCCTGCTGGCCAACCGCGGCTATGCCAGCAAGGACGCCCTCACGGCCAGCGGCTACGCGCTGCCCGCGGAGGTTGCGGCCAACTATGGCTACACCATCACGCTGCAGGACGCCAGCACACAGGTGCCCAGTTTTCTCCTGACCTTCAGTCCCACGGGAAGCCAGCAGAGAGATGGCGACCTCACCCTCGACAACCAGGGCGTCAAGACGCCGGCGGGCAAATGGTGAGCCGCCATTTGCCCACCGCACCGAACGGCCGCGACCAGCGCGGTGCCACGCTGCTCGAAGTGCTGGTCACGCTGTTGATCGTCTCGTTCGGGCTATTCGGGCTCGTGGGCCTGCAGGCGCGCCTCCAGTCGTCGGAGATGGAGTCCTACCAGCGCTCGCAGGCGCTGATCCTGCTCAACGACATGGCCAGCCGCATCGCCACCAACCGCCGCGCGGCCTCCAGCTATGTCACGAACACGCCGCTGGGCACCGGCGCCAACTGCCCAACCGCCATCGCCTCGCGCCAGCAGGTGGATGCGAAGGAATGGTGCGACGCCTTGAAGGGGGCGGCCGAAACCTCGGGCGACACCAAGCTCGGCGCGATGATCGGCGGCCGCGGCTGCGTGCAGGACCTGGGCAACAACGAGTACCTGATCACGGTCGCCTGGCAAGGCCTGGTGCCCACCGCCGCGCCGCCGGAAGGCGTGCCCTGCGGCAAGGACATGTACGACGCCGCCGCCTCGGCCTCGGCCAGCGACCCGGCGCCGGCCTGTTCCAGCGACCGGTGCCGCAGGACCGTCACGACGCTGGTGCGCATCGGGAATCTCTCATGAGCCGGGCCCGCTTCGCGACCGCGGTTGGTCGCCCTGCCCGCCTTGCGCGCGCTTCGCTGCACCAGCGCGGCCTCACGTTGATCGAGCTGATGGTGTCGATCACCATCATGCTGATCGTCGTGGCCGCGCTGCTTGCGCTGTTCCTCAACGTGAACAACACCCAGCGCGAGATGGTCAGGGTCAACCGGCAGATCGAGAGCGGCCGGCTCAGCGTCTTCGTGCTGGAGAACGAGGTGTCGCACGCCGGCTTCTGGGAAAACTACATGCCCGAGTTCGACGACCTCACGGTCAGCACGGTGCCCACGAAGGTACCCACGGGCGCGGCGCCCGATCCCTGCCTGGCCTACTCGGCCGCCAACTGGACCGACGACTACAAGCGCAGCCTGCTCGACATGCCCGTGCAGGCCTACGAGGCGGTGCCCGCCAGCTGCACCGACCTGCTGCCGAACCACAAGACCGGCACCGACGTGCTGGTGGTGCGCCATGCCGAAACATGCGTGGCGGGCATGCCCAACTGCGAAGCCGACACGCTGGGCAAGCTCTACTTCCAGTCGTCGTTCTGCGGTACGCAGAAGCCCTCGGAATTCGACCTCAGCACGGCCGGCTTCGCCACCATGCTGGCCAAGAACTGCACCGCGCCGGCGCCCAAGCGCAAGTTCATCTCCGACATCTACTACGTGCGCACCTACGCCGAGGCCGAAGGCGACGGGATCCCGACCCTGGCGCGCTCCCGCTTCGACCTGTCGGCCACCGGCCTGGCGCAGCAGCCGCCGGTTCCGCTCATCGAGGGCATCGAAGGCTTCCACGTCGAACTGGGCCTGGATACGCTCGGCAAGACCGGCGCGCTGGTGAACTACGCAGAGGCCATCAACTGGGCCGACACGGCCAACAGATCCACGCCCACCAACCGCGGCGACGGAAGCCCCGACGGCAACTTCGTCCACTGCAGCACGGCCGCGCCCTGCACCGCCGACCAGCTCATGAACGTGGCGGCGGTCAAGCTCTATGTGGTCGCCCGCAGCATCGAGGTTTCGCCGGGCCACACGGACACGCGCACCTACAACCTGGGAAGCGGATCGCTCGGCCCCTTCAACGACCACTACAAGCGGCATGCGTTCACCACCGCGATCCGCATGACCAACGTGACCGGACGCAGGGAAACGCCGTGAAGCCATCGACAACGCACCCCACCATGCACGGGCAAGGCGGCGCGGCGCTGATCGTCGGGCTGATCATGCTGCTCCTGATCACGCTGGCCGTGACGGCGGGCTTCACGCTCAGCAACACCAACCTCAAGTCGGTGGGCAACATGCAGAACCGCAACGAAGCCGTGGCCGCTTCGAACCGGGCAATCGAGGAAGTGGCGGCCTCGCTGCTGCTGCCGGGCGTCGATGGCTCGCCTTCGCTGGCGGCGCCCCAGGGCACCGTGAGCCGGGTGGACATCAACAACGACGGCACGATCGACTACGAGGTGCAGATTGCGGCGCCGACCTGTGTGCGTGCGACCAAGTCGACAGACACCGGCGGCGGCGGCGCGGTCGGGCCGGGCGGTGTCGGCGGCGGGGCATCCACCGCCGGCTCGGGCCTCAATGCCCTGCCCGACCAATACAACTCCGTGTGGGACATCAGCACCACCGTGACAGATGCCGCCAGCGGCACGGTCACCTCGGTTCGCCAGGGCGTGCGCGCGCTCCTGAGCAAAGAGCAGTTCCTGGCGCTGTGCTCCTAGCCATGCCCTCCTCCGAATGATCACGACGATGAACGGATCGCCATCATGAAAAAGAACCTCTTCCGGTCGCTTTGCGCCGCCGCGATGCTGATGCTTGGCCTGTGCTCGGCACAGGCGGAAGACATCGATCTCTTCGTCGGCTACAACCAGACCGTGACGGAGGCGCCGAACGTATTGTTCGTGGTGGACAACACCGCCAACTGGACCCCGCTCTTCACCGCCGAGATGAATGCGCTGGCGAGCGCCTTCGAAAGCCTGCCCACGGGCAAGTTCAAGGTCGGCGTGATGATGTTCACCGAAACGGGCGGAGGCAACTCGAACGTCGATGGTGCCTACCTGCGCGCAGGCGTGCGCTTGCTCGACGATGCCAACAAGCTCAACTACGGCACGCTGATCCGCAGCCTCGATGTGCGTGACGACAAATCCAACGGCGGCAAGGCCGGCAAGATGATGGCGGAGGTGTACCGCTATCTGGCGAGCGGCGCACCCATGGCCGGCAACAACAAGGCCAAGGCGGACTACGCGGGCAATGTCTTTGGAACCGCCGCATCCAAGGCGATCTATGCGCTGCCGGGCAACCCCCTGGCGGCCGTCAACAGCAACACGTATATCGGTCCGAACACGACCAACTGCATCGGCACCTACGTCATCTACATCAGCAATGGCGCCGCGCAGGACAACAACAGCGACACCACAATATCCGCCAATGCACTGCGCGCGGCCGGCGGCGATGCAACCACCATTCCCTTGGGCGTGAGCGGCTCCCAGGACAACGTGGCCGACGAATGGGCCAGGTTCCTGCAAAGCAGCATGGGCGTGAAGGTCTACACCGTCGAAGCAGCGACGGCTGACGGCGGCCAGGGACCGGGTTGGACCGCACTGCTCAACAGCATGTCCACTCAGAGCAAGGGCGGGTACTACGACATCTCCACCGAGCCGGATCTCGGCGCGGCGCTGAGCGGCGCGCTCGACGACATCTTCAGCAAGATCCAGTCGGTCAACAGCGTGTTCTCCTCGGTGAGCCTGCCCGTGAGCGTGAACACGCAGGGCACCTACCTGAACCAGGTGTTCGTGGGGATGTTCAGGCCCGACGATTCCGCCTATCCGCGCTGGAATGGCAACCTCAAGCAATACAAACTGGGCGTGGATGGCAGCAACCAGCTGATCCTGCAGGACGCGGCGGGCGCCAACGCAATCAACAACCAGACCGGCTTCATCGCGCCCTGCGCGCGAAGTTTCTGGACGCCAGCCAATCGCAATACCTACTGGAGCTTCAATCCCTCGGGCGACTGCATCAGCAGCGACACGACAATCGATCTTCGCGCTTCGGACAGCCCCGATGGCAACGTGGTCGAAAAAGGTGCGCAGGCCTACATGCTGCGGCAAATGGCCACGGCCGACCGCAACGTCATGACCTGCGCGCCGGGCACCTGCTCGGCCCTGACGAGCTTCGCCGATGGCAACGCGAGCATCACGTCGACAGACCTGGGCGCGCAGACCACCACCGAACGAACCGCTCTGATCAACTGGCTCCGAGGCCTGGACAACAAGGGCGACGAGCGGAGAGACACTACCGGAAATCCCTTGACCTCCACCACCGCGATGCGCCCCTCGGTGCACGGCGACGTGGTGCATTCGCGGCCGGTGGCCATCAACTACGGCAGCGACGACCTGGCAAATGCACAGGTGGTGGTTTTCTACGGCGCCAACGACGGCGTGCTGCGCGCCGTCAACGGCAACCAGGCCACGGCCATCGGTTCGGCAGCGCCCGGCAGCGAGCTGTGGTCCTTCGTGCCGCCCGAGTTCTACGGCAGCATCAAGCGGCTGTACGACAACACCACGCGCATCAACTTTCCCGGCATTCCGGTCAGCGTGGGCGCCACCGCACCCAAGCCCTATGGCATGGACGGCCCGATGGCAGCCTACCGCCAGGGCACTTCGGCCTGGCTCTACGCGAGCATGCGCCGTGGCGGCCGCCTGATCTATGCATTCGACGTGTCCAACGCCGCGGCCCCCATTCTCAAATGGCGCCGCGGCTGCCCGAACCAGGACAACGATGTGGGCTGCGGCACCGGCGCCAACGACATGAGCGGCATCGGCCAGACCTGGTCGGCCCCCAAGATCGTGAAGGCCAGCGGCTATGGCGCCGGCACCACGCCCATGGTGATGTTCGGCGGCGGCTACGACAGGTGCGAGGACGTCGATACGACCGAGGGAGCCAGCGCCTGCGGCGCTGCCACCAAGGGCAACAAGATCTACGTGCTCGACGCCAGCACGGGCGACGTCCTGACGAAATTCGACACCGTCCGCGCGGTCAGTGGCGAAGTCACCATCGTGAACGACAGCACGGGCCTCGCCAAGTTCGCCTACGCGGCCGACCTGGGCGGCAACGTCTACCGCATCACCATGGGAACCGGCGCGCCCGCCAGCTGGGAGATGGCCAAGATCGCCTCGCTCGGCTGCGACGACGCCGCGGCCACTTGCACGCCCAACCGCAAATTCATGTTCGGTCCCGATGTGGTCGAGGACAACGGCATGTATGTGCTGCTGCTGGGCTCGGGCGACCGCGAGAAGCCGCTGCGCTCCTACACCGCCGCGCTCAGCGTCTCGAACCGCTTCTACATGCTGGTGGACAAGCCCTCGGACACCACCTGGCTCAGCGCCGAAGCCAGCCGTTGCAACGGCAGCTCGCTGCTGTGCCATGGCTCCCTGTTCGCCATCACGGGCACCACGGCGCCTTCGGCGACCGAACTCTCAGCCAAGAAGGGCTGGTACCTCGCGCTTGCGGCCGGCGAGCAGGTGGTGACCTCGTCGGTCACGGCCTATGGCAACACGACCTTCAACACCCACACGCCGACCGACCCGACCGTAAGCCAGTCGTGCCGCTCCAACCTGGGCACCGCCAACGTGTACAACCTGTCGTACCTCGACGCGGCGGGGCAGAACGGCGCGCGCTTCCAGAACGTGGTGGGCGGCGGCCTCGCACCCTCGCCCGTGGTCGGCCGGGTCATGGTGGACGGCACCTTGCGCGACGTGGTGATCGGCGCCAACCCCGATTCGTTCCTGAGCCCGAAGGGCGCCACGGTCAAGGCCGCCTTCAAGCAGCCCAAGGGCCGCGTCTACTGGTTCATCCAGAAGTAAAAAGGGAAAAAGGGATGGCCATGGCCGGCACGCGCGCCCGCGGTTTCACGCTCATCGAGCTGATGGTCACCCTCGTGGTGCTGATCGTGCTGGTGTCGGTGGCCGTTCCCTCCTTCGACTACATACGGCTTTCGACCCGGCTGAATTCCTACGCGACCGACCTCGTCGCCGGCAGCCAGCTCGCCCGCAGCGAGGCCATCAAGCGCAACGCGCCCGTGACGCTGTGCGCCTCGTCCAACGGCACCAGCTGTGCCACCGACGGTCAATGGGAAGCCGGCTGGATCGTCATCAGCGGCGGCGCGTCACCCACGGTGATTCAGAAGCAGCCCGCCGCCGCCGGCGGCTACCGCATCCGCGACAGCGGCGGCCTCAGCGCGCTCGCCTTCGAGGCCACCGGCGTCGGCGCCACTGCGGCCAATTTCACGATCTGCCGGGCTACCCCCCTGGGTACCCCGAAACGGGTAGTCAAGATCAGCGCCACCGGCCGTTCCTCGGTCACGCGGACCGATGCAGGAAGCTGCGCCGCATGAATGAGGTCTTTTTTGTGCGATCCTCGGCGACGCGGACAATAGTGCACTGATTGGCGGCCCTGGGCCCCTTCAGTCCCGGCCGCCGCACCGCAATCGCATCAGAAGAAACGCTTCATTTTCATGGAACACCAGCTCGACTGGGCACTGGCCGCCTGCGCCCGCATCCTGCGGCCGGTGGTCAGGCTCGCCCTGGCGATGGGGGTCAAGCACCCGCACCTGGAAGTCCTGCTGCGCGACCTGCTGCTGGAGGAGGCCAAGCGTTCCTGGCGCCAGCAAGGGGTGGCAAAACCCAACATCAGCCAGCTGTCCGTCACCACCGGGCTGAACCGCAAGGCCGTGACGGCCAAGGTCCGCGACACCGTGGACGTCCTGCCCCACACCGAAATTTCGGCTGCCGCCAAGACTTTCACGCTGTGGCTGCAAATGGTGTCGGAAAACCAGACCTTCCAGCGCTTGCCGATCACCTCCGACGGCGACGATGCGCCCTCCTTCGAAACCGTGGCCAGGCTCGGCAGCCGCGGCAACGTGCACCATCGAACCATCCTCGACGAACTGGTGCGCCTGAACATGGTGGCCGAGCAGGACGGCTGCGCCGAACTCAAGGCCAGCGGCTTTGTGCCCGTGGACGACTTGCAGTCGATGCTGGCATTCCTTGGGGACAACGGCCGCGACCACCTGCTGGCGGCGGTGTCCAACACGCTCGGCGAAGAGCCCCGCATGCTCGAGCGCTCCGTGTATGCGCGCGGCTTGGGCCTGCAGGACTGCGAAGACATCCACCAACTGGTGCGCGAACGCTGGACGGCCCTGCACCTGGAGCTGGCGGGCGAAATGAACCGCGCGGTCGACCGGGCGCCCGACGGCGCCAAGGGGCGCATCCGCGTCGGGATCTACACCTACTATGAAGACGAGGCGGCGCCGGGCGCGTCTCCCGTCCCCGCGAAGCGGGAACAAGGAACACGATGAAGAACCACTACCGATGGATGCGCGGCATCCTCTTTGCCGGGGCGATGGCCTTGCTGCTCTCGTGCGGGGGCGGCGGTAGCGGCGGAGGCTCGGCAGGCAGCCTGGGCGGCATTGCCGGGAGCGGCGTGACAGGCTCGGGAAGCGACAGCCCTGCCGGAACGGGCACGGGAACCGACGGCACGGGCGGCACAAGTGGTACGGGTACCGCAGGCGGCAGCACCGACGGTACGAGCACCGCCGGCAACGGCAGCGACGACGGCTCGGGCGTAGGCTCGGGCGGCACCGGCGTGAGCACCGCCGACGCGACCGGCATCGGCTCCGTGGGCGGGCTGGGCAGCATCATCCTGAACGGCGTACGCTACAACACCGACGCCGCCATCATCAGCCTCGAGGACACCACCGAGCTGCAGATCGGCATGAGCGTGCGCATTGCCGGCAAGATCGACAGCGAGTTCACCGCGGCCACGGCGCAGCAGGTCGATTCGGCCGCCGAACTGCGCGGTGCCGTGTCGGCCATCGATCTTTCGAAGGGCAGCTTCGTCGTGATGGGCACCACGGTCACCGTCGACAACGCCACGGTCTGGAGCGGCGCGAACAGCCTGGATCCGGCCATGGCCGGCAGCGTGGTGCAGGTCTGGGGGCTGCCTTCCGCACCGGGCACCTTGCGCGCCACGCGCGTCGAACTGAAGCCGGTGTCGGCCGAGCCGCTGGTGACTGGTTACGTGCAGAACCTGGACCTGTCGAGAAAGAGCTTCACGCTTGGCCAACTCATCGTTCAGTACGACGGCGCAGCGTTCTCGGGCGGCATCGACACATCCACTCTGGCCAACGATGCCATCGTGCGTGTGCGCGGCAGCGTTGCGCCAGATATGGCGGGCGTCTTCAATGCAACCAAGGTACAGGGCTGGTATGCGATGCCAACGCAGAACGCCACAGCGGTGCAGCTTGCGGGTGTCATCACCAACTACAACGGGATCGGCGACTTCAAAGTGCTCGGGACAAAAATCGATGCTTCCGGCGCCCAGATTCCGGGCGGCCAGACAAATTCGATCGGCAACGGCGTCAAGGTGGAGCTTGATGGGTTCATGACGGATGGCGTGTTGGTGGTGAAGAAGCTGCGCATCAAAGGCGGACCGGTCGATTTCACTCTTATTGGGGCGGTCAGCGCCTACCAGTCGCCTTCGGACTTCAGGGTACAGGGCCGGCCAGTGAATGCCGGCAGCCCCATGACGGTCTTCGAGAACGGGACTATCGCCGACCTCGCCAATCTGCCCCCCAACCGCCGTGTCAGCGTCGTCGGCGACACGGTGGTCGACGGCGTGCTCATCGCGAAGCACGTCACCTTCCTTCAGCCCTGACAAGGCGAGCCCGAACGGCCCACCTGATCGCCCCCGCCAGAGTCCACGCCTAGTCAACGGGCCCCAGCCCGATCGGCGCGGGCACGATGTTCACGATGCGGGTGAAGAGCGCCTCATATTCCCGCTCCGGCCGGTAGCCGGTGAGTGGATCCCGGTTGCGGCCGAACGCCTCGTCGAGTTCGCGCCAGTCCTCGGGGGTCAGCACCTTCTCGGCGAGCGGAAGGATTTCGCGCTCTTCCATCGCCATGTGGTTCAGGTAGAAATCGACGTACTGCTCCATGGCGTTCTCGAAGGCCGCCCGCCGCGAGTCGCCCAGCATCTCGAAGGCTAGCAACGCGTGCTCCACGTTGCGGATCTTTCGCTCGCCCCAGGCATGGTCGTTGTCGAGCCGGTCCATCAGCTCGCGCGAGATCGGCGTCCTGGCGCGCATCTTGGGAAACAGCAGCTCGCTCTCCTTGCGGTGATGCCGCTTTTCAGGAAATTCGTCCACGTAGAACAGCATGGCCCGCAAGGCCGCGAAGTCGGGCGGGGTTCCCTTGCGGCGGTGCTGTTCGAGCAGCATGATGATGGAGCGCAGCATGGCGGCGAGCGCCGCATGCTCCTGGCGAATGATGCGAATGGTGGCGTTGGTCATGAATGGCTCCTGTGCATACCCCAAGGGTCCGGGTTCCGGTCTCGCGCAGGGTTGCTGCAGATCAAACGCCGCGCATGCCGTCCGGTCCTTTCGCCTGGCGACGGCGCTTTCGCTTGATCCGCATCAAGCCGCGCCTCGCACCGGTCCGGACACTGGCCGCATATCCACCTCAAAACCAAAGCGAGGACACCATGTACCAGCGAATTCTTGTTCCTGTCGACGGAAGTTCGACATCCAGCCATGGCCTGGGCGAAGCCATTCGCCTTGCCAAGGTCACCGCAGGGCGCCTGCGCCTGATCCACGTCATCGACGAGCTCTCCTTCGCCCTGGCAATGGATGCCTATTCGGGCCATGTGGGCGACTGGCTCAAGGAGCTGCGTGCCGCTGCCACCAAGCTGCTCGATGAAGGCAAGGCAAGGGCGGCCGCCGAAGGCGTCGAGGCCGATTCGGTGCTGTGCGACAGCTTCAGGGGAGCCGTCCCCGATCGGGTCACGGCCGAAGCGGCTTCCTGGCCCGCGGACCTGATCGTGCTGGGAACGCACGGCCGGCGCGGCCTCGGCCGAATGGTGATGGGCAGCAGCGCGGAGCAGATCCTGCGGACTGCGACCGTTCCGGTGCTGCTGGTGCGCGCGCCTGAATCGCACGCCAAGGCGGAAGCGGCGCGCTTCACGCTACCGAGCGGCGTTCTGGCGAGCCAGTAGACTGGCCGGCCGCGCTGCGCGGCCTATCCGTCAAGCGGCACGCCGCCGCCGAAATGGCTGGTCCACTGGTCCAGCAGCTCTTGCTGGACGGCCTTGGCCGACTGCTGCCAGGCGGCCAGCATTCCCCACTGGATCTGTTGCGCCTGCAGCACGCTCGCGCCGCAGGCTGCCTGCCAGTCGAGCAGGGAGCGAAAGTAGGCATCGGTCCATGCCGATGCCGGTGTCGCGGGAACCTTGCTGTCCATGGTGTGCTCCTTGGTTTGTCCGGAAGTGAAATCGTGCGGGCCGGGTCAGGCGTAGGAACGCAGGCGCTTCGAGAACTCGGCCAGGGGCGCGATGCCGCTGGCCTCCGCGCGCTGGCACCAGTCCTGCAGTTGCCTGACAAGCTGTTCGCCCGTTGCGGTGGAACGGCTCCACAGTGCCGTCAGCTCCCTGCGCATCGAGTACATCGTATCGAGCGCGCGCGATCCGCGCAAAGCCAGCGCGAGCCGCATGCGCCGCGATTCATCGAGCATGCGCTCGTCCTTGGCCAGCCAGTGCCTCACGGCGCGCAGCGAGTGCGCCTCGCGCGGCGACAGGCGGCGCAGCCGGCCGAATTCTTCGGCGTAGGCCCGCTTCAGGGAGCGCGTATAGCTCGAGAGCACGTCGTAGTGGCACCGGATGACCGCCTGCACGGTTTCCAGGTCGACGGCCGGCTTGGGCGCCGCGAGCCGCGGCTTTGGCGCCACGTGCTTCACGGTGGCAAGGCCGAGCGCCTGCAGCGCACGGATGTACAGCCAGCCCACATCGAATTCGTACCACTTGCACGACAGCTTGGCCGATGTGGGAAAAGCGTGATGGTTGTTGTGAAGCTCTTCCCCGCCGATCAGGATGCCGATCGGCGAGATGTTCGTGCTGGCGTCCGGCGCTGGCCAGTTGCGGTAGCCCCAGTAGTGGCCGATGCCGTTGACCACGCCGGCGGCCCAGAACGGGATCCAAGCGATCTGCGCGAGAAGAATCAACCCACCCGGCACCACGCCGAAGAGCACCATGTCCACGATGCCCATCAGCACGATGCCGAGAATCTTGTGGCGCGAGTACAGCCTGCGCTCGATCCAGTCGTCCGGCGTGCCGTGGCCGTAGCGCGCAATGGTTTCCGGCTTGTCGCTCTCGCGGATGTAAAGGAAGACACCGCCCCACAGCACCCGGTTGATGCCCAGCACCTGCGGGCTGTGCGGGTCTTCGGGGGTGTCGCACTTGGCGTGGTGCTTGCGGTGCACGGCGGCCCATTCCTTCGTCACCATGCCCGTGGTCAGCCAGAGCCAGAAGCGGAAAAAATGGCTCGCCGCGGGATGCAGATCCAGCGCGCGATGCGCCTGGTGACGGTGCAGGAAGATGGTGACCGAGGCGATGGTGATGTGGGTCAACGCCAACGCCACGAGCACGGCGCCCCACCATGGAAGATCGAAGACGCCTGAAAAGAGTACGGACTGCTGCATTTGCACCTCTTGGACAACCGCGGCATTCTGCAAAGCGCCTGGCGCCCGGGCCTTGATCTGGCGCAAGCCTGCCGCGGCCGCGCGGCCGAAGAATCGAAACGTCCGGCGCAGGCGTAAGAGATGTGAAAGAACGCGACCGTTCGGGTCCGCCCTCCCGTCGCGCAAAAAGACCCGCAGGAAACATTGGAATTGCAGCGCGAAGGCAAGGTGCAAACCGTGTGCGCCGATAGTGTCGGCAAGGAGCGTGTCGCGAATCACACTGCAGGCAGCGCAGCAAGAAGCCCCCTCTTCCTCGAAAGGTTTGAAATGAACCCCGATATTCAACTCAGGCACGAGGTCTTCGCCCAGCTGAACTGGGACCCGGCGGTGTTCGGGTGCGATGTCGACGTGCGCGTGACCGACGGCGTGGTCACCTTGCGCGGCCAGCTGGCCAGCGAGGATCTGAAGAACGCCGTCGAGCGCGCCGTGCGCCGTGCCGAAGGCGTCAAGCGGATCGTGAACCAGCTGACCACCGCGGAATGCGCGAACAATGACTGAACGCGACGACTTCGCGCTGCTGGACGCCTGGTGGCGCGCAGCCAACTACCTGTCCGTGGGCCAGATCTACCTGATGGACAACCCCCTGCTGCGCGAGAAACTGAGCCTTTCGCACATCAAGCCGCGCCTGCTGGGCCACTGGGGCACGACGCCGGGCCTCAACTTCGTCTACGCGCACATGAACCGTGCCATCGCGGCCCGCGAGCTCGACGCCATATTCATCGCCGGCCCCGGCCATGGCGGACCGGGCGTGGTCGCCAATACCTATCTCGAGGGCACCTACAGCGAGGTCTACCCCGACATCGGCCGGAACGCCGACGGCATGAAGCGGCTCTTCATGCAGTTCTCGTTTCCGGGCGGCATTCCGAGCCACGTGGCACCGGAAACGCCGGGCTCGATCCATGAAGGCGGCGAGCTCGGCTATTCGCTGCTGCACGCCTACGGTGCGGTGTTCGACAACCCCGGCCTGCTCGCCTGCTGCGTGATCGGCGACGGCGAAGCCGAAACCGGCGCCCTCGCGGCAAGCTGGCATTCCAACAAGTTCCTGAACCCCGAGAGCGACGGTGCCGTGCTGCCGATCCTGCACCTGAACGGCTACAAGATCGCCGGCCCCACGGTGCTCGCGCGCATCCCGGACGAAGAGCTGGCGCAGCTGCTGCGGGGCTATGGGCACGAGCCGTACTTCGTCGCCGGCCACGAGCCCGCGCAGATGCACCGCCTGATGGCGGCCGCGCTCGACAAGGCGCTCGACGAGATCCATGCCATCCAGGCGAGCGCCCGCGAGCAGGGGTTTCGAGAACGCCCGCGCTGGCCGATGATCGTGCTGCGTTCGCCCAAGGGCTGGACCGGCCCGCGGCAGGTGGACGGCGTGCCGATCGAAGGCACGTTCCGTGCGCACCAGGTGCCGCTCACCGGCTTTTCCGGCAAGCCGGAGCATGTGGGCCTGCTCGAAGACTGGATGCGCAGCTACCGGCCCGAGGAACTGTTCGACGCCGCTGGCGCGCTGCGGCCCGAGATCGCGGCGCTGGCGCCCAAGGCAGCGAAGCGCATGAGCGCCAATCCGCATGCCAACGGCGGCCTGTTGCTCAGGGACCTGGCCATGCCGCCCTTCCGCGAGCACGCGGTGGAAGTTGCGGTGCCGGGCGCGGCCGATGCGCAGGCCACGCGTGTCGCGGGCCTGTTCCTGCGCGACGTGATGCGGCGCAACGAGGCGGCACGCAACTTCCGCGTCATGGGGCCGGACGAAACCACGTCGAACCGCCTGGATGCCCTGTTCGACGTTACCGCGCGAACTTCCACCGCCGAGATACTGGCCGGGGACGACCATGTGGCGCCCGACGGCCGGGTGATGGAGGTGCTCAGCGAGCACCTCTGCCAGGGCTGGCTCGAAGGCTACCTGCTCACGGGACGCCATGGCTTTTTCTCGTGCTACGAGGCCTTCATCCACATCATCGACTCGATGTTCAACCAGCATGCCAAGTGGCTCAAGGTGGCGCGGTGCATCGGCTGGCGGCGCCCGATCGCCTCGCTGAACTACCTGCTCACCAGCCATGTCTGGCGGCAGGACCACAACGGCTTCAGCCACCAGGACCCGGGCTTTCTCGACCACGTGGTGAACAAGAAGGCCGAGGTGGTGCGCGTGTACCTGCCGCCCGATGCCAACACGCTGCTGTCGGTGGTCGACCATTGCCTGCGCAGCCGCAACTACGTGAACGTGATCGTCGCGGGCAAGCAGCCGGGTCCGCAGTGGCTGGACATCGAGTCCGCGGTGCGCCACTGCACCGTGGGCCTCGGCATCTGGACCTGGGCCAGCAACGACGAAGACGCCGCCCCGGACGTGGTGATGGCCTGTGCCGGCGACGTGCCCACGCTCGAAGCGCTGGCTGCCGTCGACTTGCTGCGCAAAATGCTCCCGGAGTTGAAGGTGCGCGTGGTGAACGTGGTCGACCTGATGGCGCTGCAGTCGCCGGATGCCCATCCGCACGGGCGGCCGGACGCGGTTTTCGACGCCATCTTCACCACCGACCGCCCGGTGATCTTCGCGTTCCACGGCTATCCCTCGCTGATCCACCGGCTCACCTACAAGCGCGCCAACCACGACAACTTCCATGTCCACGGCTACTGCGAAGAAGGCACGACCACCACCCCGTTCGACATGACCGTGCTCAACCGGCTCGACCGGTTCCACCTGGCCGCCGACGCCATTGCCAGGGTCGAGCGCTTTCGCAACAGCGCGGGCCACGTGCAGCAGCATCTGCGCGACAAGCTGCTGGAGCACCGCGCCTACGTCAACGTTCACGGCAAGGACATGCCGGAGATCGAGGACTGGCGCTGGACGAACTGAGCACGCGTCGCCAGGGCCCCCGGCGCGCGCCGCTCAGCGGCACCAGTCGGCGATCCGGTGGCCGAGGTCCGACCAGAGCGCCTGCAGCGCCACCGCCGCCAGCAGCACGCCCGCAAGGCGCGCGCCCCAGGCCTGGAGCCGGCCGGTACCGCCCCACCGCAGCCGCTGCCACAGCCACGGCGCCAACACCAGCGAGATGCCGCTGCCCATGGCGAACAGCACCATCGCCAGGCCGCCCTGCAGCGGACCGTTGCCCAGGCTGGCCAGCAACAGCGCCGAATAGAGCAGTCCGCAAGGCATGGCCACCCAGAGTGCGCCCGCTGCCAGCACACCTATCGGTGTGCCCCCGGCCAACGGGCGAAGGCGCGCCTCGAGCGTGCGGCCGACGCGCTGCACCCACACTGGCTGCCGGCCCGCGACGGCCAGCATGGCACCCCAGGCGAACACGAACACATGCAGCAGCATCCACAGCGGCCTGAGCGCGGCGATCTGCGCGCTGGCCTGGGCCAGGCTGTCCACGCTTGCGGCGGCAATGGCGCCCGCCGCGGCGTAGCTCGCGATGCGGCCCAGATGAAAAGCCGCCGGTGCCGCGAAGGCGGTGCCGCCACCCACTGCAGCCGTTGCCGGCACGATGCGGATCACCGCGGCCGAGGCCGCGCCGCACATGGCCACGCAGTGCGGGCCGCCTGCAAGGCCCATCAGCAAGGCGGCCCATACGGTCTGCATGTTCAGACCACGCGGGAAAAGCGGGTGCGGTTCTCGCGGCAATAGCGGTCGAACACCATGGCGATGGCGCGCACCACGAACCACCCCTGTGCCGTGACCTCGATGTCGTGGTCGCTGACCCGCACCAGCCCCTCGGCCGCGAGCGGCCCGAGCGCCGCGAACTCGGTGGCGAAGTAGTGCCGGAAGTCGATGCGGTGCGCTTCGCCGATGGCGTCGAAAAAGACCCGGCCCTTGCACATCACCGCCATGATGACCGCGCGCCGCAGAACGTCGTCGCGCGTCAGCGCAAGGCCGCGAACCACCGGCAGGCGGCCCTGGTCGAGCAGGTCGTAGTAGCTTTCCAGGGTCTTGGCGTTCTGGCTGTAGGTGGCGCCGATGCGGCCGATGGCGGAAACGCCGAGCGCCACCAGGTCGCCTTCCGGCTGTGTGCTGTAACCCTGGAAATCGCGCTGCAGCCGCCCCTGCCGCTTGGCCACGGCGAGCGGGTCGTCCGGCAGCGCGAAGTGGTCCATGCCGATGTAGACGTAGCCGGCATCGGTGAGCGTGGCAATGGCGCGCGAGAGCATCCGCACCCGCGCCGCGGCGTCGGGCAGTTCGTCCGCGGCAATGCGCCGCTGCGGCTTGAAGCGTTCGGGCAGGTGCGCGTAGGCATAGAGCGCAATGCGGTCGGGCCGAAGCTCGCAGACCTGGGCCATCGTGCGCTCGAACGACGCATCGTTCTGGCGCGGCAGCCCGTAGATCAGGTCGACGTTGATCGACTTGAAGCCCAGCGCGCGCGCATCGGCCATCAACCCGAACACCTGGTGCGCGGGCTGGATACGGTGCACCGCCTTCTGCACCTCGGGATCGAAGTCCTGCACGCCGAAGCTCAGCCGGTTGAAACCCAGCGTCGCCAGTTTTGCGAGCCGCGCCGCGTCGACGGTGCGCGGATCGATCTCGATGGACCATTCGCCGCCGGGAACGAAGTCGAAGGAGCCGCGCAGCATGGCGAGAAGTTCACCCAGCTCCGCATCGTCGAGAAAGGTGGGCGTGCCGCCGCCCAGGTGCAGCTGGCTCACGGCGGCGCGGCGGCCGAATTGCGCGGCCTGGAGCCTGGTCTCGCGGGCCAGGTAGGCCAGGTACTGGGTGGCCCTTTCGCGGTGCCGCGTCACCACTTTGTTGCATGCGCAGTAGTAACACAGCGATTCGCAGAACGGAATGTGCACGTAGAGCGACAGCGGCGCCGCCGAAGCCCCCGCATCGCGCCGTTCGCGCAGCGCCGCCGCGTAGTCGTCCGCGCCAAAGGCCTCGACGAAGCGGTCGGCCGTGGGATACGAGGTGTAGCGCGGGCCCGCAACGTCGAACTGTCGCAGCACGGCGGCCGACAAGGGGGGCGCGTCGGGAGCCTCGTGGGAGGCAGCGGAAGGCAGTGTCATTGCGGATGCTCGGGAAGATCGCGGGACGGCGGCATGGCCAGCAGCGCGGTGAATGCGCTCGAAGCCGCCGCCATGCCCCAGAAGAGGAAGAAGGCCACGGTGTAGACGCCCTGGCGCGACATCCGCAGCGCCTCGCCGCCCCAGTGCATGTCGGACGGATCGACCAGCGCGAACACCAGCAACTCCATGGCGCAGGCCAGCAGGAACGCGGGCCACAGAATGCCGATCAGTTGGCGCGCAACGCTCATGGCACGGCCTCGGCCGGCGTCGCCGCATGGTTCCTGCCCGTGACGGCGGGCATCAGCTTCTTGTCCGCCAGGGTCCTGTTGATTTCGACGCCGCGGCGGTAATAGTCTTCTGACACCAGCGGATCGGGGCTGCTCCACGCATACCAGAAGGTCACGAAGCTCGCGACCACCACCAGCGCCGGGCCGGCAATCACCATCCAGAGCAGCGGATGGCGCCACCATGGATCTTCCTGCGCCGGCAGCTCGTTCGTCGTTGCATTCATTTCGTCTCCTTCAGCGCGGCACCAGAAAGGCCGCTTTCTCCGACACTTGAATACCGCCGCGCTCCTCCCGGATGTCGAAGTGCACCGTGTGCGAACCGGCGGGCACGGCGCCGTAGGGCACCTGCAGCCGCACGGCGACCCACCGCGACTGGGCCGGACCGATCGTGATCCGCTCGTCGGGCGAGACGCTCAGCCCCTCGATGCCGTGGGCGGCAATGCGGTAGTCGCGTGCCTCCTCGGTGGCATTCATGATCTGGAGGCGGTAGACGTTCTCGAGCCGCCCCCCCTCGACGATGCGGGCCAGCGACGCGCGGTCGCGCACCACGTCCACCTTCAGCGGCGTGCGCGTGACGAGGCTGGCGAGCAGTCCCAGGACCAGCAGCGACAGGATGGCGGTGTAGACCAGCACGCGCGGACGCAGCACGCGGCGCACCAGCTGGCGGCGCGTCCATCCGGCCTCCATGCCGTTCTGCGTGTCGTAGCGGATCAGCCGCGGCGCATAGGCCATCTTCTGCATCACCGTGTCGCAGGCGTCCACGCAAAGGCCGCATCCGATGCACTCGTATTGCAGTCCCTTGCGGATGTCGATGCCGGTCGGGCACACCTGCACGCACAGCCCGCAGTCGATGCAGTCGCCCAGCGCCATGCTGCGCGGGTCGATGCCCTTGCGCCTGGGCGCGCGCGGCTCGCCGCGCTTCGGGTCGTAGGTGACGATGAGCGTGTCGCGGTCGAACATGGCGCTCTGGAAGCGCGCATACGGGCACATGTACTTGCACACCTGCTCGCGCATGAAGCCCGCGTTGCCATAGGTCGCAAAGCCGTAGAAGAAGACCCAGAACACTTCCCAAGAGCCCATCCGGGTCTGCAGGAAAGCCATGCCCAGCTCCCGGATGGGCGTGAAGTAGCCCACGAAGGTGAAGCCGGTCCACATGGCGATGCCGATCCACACCAGGTGCTTGAACCACTTCTTCACCAGCTTCTCGAGCGACATCGATTCCGCGTCGAGCCGCATGCGCGCGGTGCGGTTGCCCTCGATCCTGTGCTCCACCCACATGAAGATCTCTGTGTAGACGGTCTGCGGGCAGGCGTAGCCGCACCACAGCCGCCCGGCCACGGCGGTGAAGAGAAAGAGCGCCAGCGCGCTGACCACCAGCAGTCCCGAAAGGTAGATCAGGTCCTGCGGATACAGCACCAGGCCGAAGATGTAGAAGCGGCGCGCGGCCAGGTCGAACAGCACCAGCTGCCGCTCGCCCCACTGCGCCCACGGCAGGCCGTAGAACACCAGCTGGGTCAGGAAGACCATGGCCCAGCGCCAGCGCGCGAACATGCCGCGAACGGTGCGCGGATAGATCTTCTTCGAGGCCTCGTACAGGCCCACCGACTCGCTCTCGGCCGCTGCGATGGGAATGATCTTGCGCGCACCGGGGCCGGCCGGGGCCGATGCGGAAACGGGGGCGGATGAATCCATGATGAGCTGGCGACGTCAGGGCCCCGTGGCAGGGTTGGAAAATCCCCAGACATAGGAAGCAAGCAGCTTGATCTGTGCCTCCGTGAGCCGGCCTTCCTGCGCGGGCATCTCGTTGTGCTTGCCGGCGTTGACCATCTGCATGATGGCCGCCTCGCCGTAGCCGTGCAGCCAGATCTTGTCGCTCAGGTTGGGCGCACCCACGGCCTGGTTGCCGACACCGCCGATGCCGTGGCAGGCGGCGCACACCGTGAACTTGGACTTGCCGAGGCCGGCGCGCACCGAGTCGTGCGGTGCGCCCGAGAGACTCAGCACATAGTTCGCCAGGTTCTTCACGTCGTCCTGCGAGCCCACCGCCACCGCCATCGGCGGCATCACGCCGACGCGGCCCTTGGTGATGGTCTCGACGATCTTCTCGGGCGCGCCGCCGTGCAGCCAGTCCTTGTCGGTCAGGTTGGGAAAGCCCTTGCTGCCGCGCGCGTCGGAACCGTGGCACTGGGAACAGTTGTTCATGAACAGGCGCTCGCCGATGGCCATGGCCTTCGGCTCGCGCGCGATGTCCTCCATCGGCATGCTGGCGTAGCTCGCGTAGACGGGCGCCAGCGCCTTGGTGGCCTTGGCCACGTCCTCTTCGTACTCGCTCCTGGTGCTCCAGTTCGCCTGGCCGCTGAAGCTGCCCAGGCCCGGGAAGACCACGAGGTAGCCGACCGCGAAGAAGATGGTCAGCACGAAAAGCCCGATCCACCACATGGGCAGCGGATTGTTGGCTTCGCGCAGGTCCTCGTCCCAGACGTGGCCGGTGGTGTTGTCCGCGTCGGACGGCACGCGCTTGCGGGCGGTGAGCCACAGCAGCAGCATGCATCCGAGAATGCTCAGCACCGTGCCGGCGGCAATGTAGTTGGACCAGAAGTTGTTGACGAAATCGCTCATCGTGGGCCCCTTGTTTTTCAATCCTGCTCGAACGGCAGGCGGGCGGCTTCCTCGAAGCGCGACGCGTTGCGGCGGGCATAGGCCCAGGCCACGATGCCGAGGAAGAGCACAAAGCAGAAAACGGTGGCGGCAACGCGCAGTGTGGTGATGTCGATCATGGTTCGGTGCTCCCTACTTGAGCGCGAGGCCCAGCGATTGCAGATACGCCACCGTGGCGTCCAGCTCGGTCTTGCCGCGGACGTCTTCGGAAGCACGGGCGATGTCCTCGTCCGAGTAAGGCACGCCGACCTGGCGCAGCGCGCGCATGCGGCGGGGAATGGCGTCGGCATCGACCAGGTTCTTGTCCAGCCAGGCATAGGCCGGCATGTTCGATTCGGGCACCAGGTCGCGCGGGTTGTTCAGGTGGATGCGCTGCCACTCGTCGCTGTACTTGCCGCCCACGCGATGCAGGTCGGGGCCGGTGCGCTTGCTGCCCCACTGGAACGGATGGTCGTAGACGAACTCGCCCGCCACCGAGTAGTGGCCGTAGCGCAGCGTCTCCGAGCGGAACGGCCGGATCATCTGCGAGTGGCAGTTGTAGCAACCCTCGCGCAGATAGACGTCGCGGCCGGCCAACTGCAGCGCCGTGTGCGGCTTCAGGCCCTGGATGGGCTCGGTGGTCGACTTCTGGAAGAACAGAGGCACGATCTCGACCAGGCCGCCGATGGCGACCACCACGAGAATGAGCACGATCATCAGCAGGTTGTTGGTCTCCACCTTCTCATGGGTGAAGCCGCTGTTGGAGGGGGTCTTCTTCGTCATGGCGCTTCCTCAGGCGTGGGCAATGGCGACGGCCGGGATGGACGCCTGCGCGGAGCGGCCGGAGATGACGGTCATCCACACGTTCCACGCCATCACCAGCATTCCGGCGAGATACAGCAGGCCGCCGGCCAGCCGAACCACATAGAACGGGAACGTGGCCTTCACGCTCTCCACGAAGGTGTAGGTGAGCGTGCCGTCGGGGTTGATGGCGCGCCACATCAGGCCCTGCATCACGCCGGCGATCCACATGGCGGCGATGTAGAGCACGATGCCGATGGTGGCCATCCAGAAGTGCGCCTCGATGGCCTTCACGCTGAACATGGTGGTGCGCCCGTACATGCGTGGAATCAGGTAGTACAGCGAGCCCATCGTGATGAAGCCCACCCAGCCCAGCGCGCCGGAGTGCACGTGGCCGACGGTCCAGTCGGTGTAGTGGCTCAGGGCATTGACGGTCTTGATCGACATCATCGGCCCCTCGAAGGTCGACATGCCGTAGAACGACAGCGCCACGATCAGGAAGCGCAGGATCGGGTCAGTGCGCAGCTTGTACCAGGCGCCGGAGAGCGTCATCACGCCGTTGATCATTCCGCCCCAGCTCGGCGCGAGCAGGATCAGCGAGAACACCATGCCCAGCGACTGCGTCCAGTCCGGCAGCGCCGTGTAGTGCAGGTGGTGCGGGCCGGCCCACATGTAGGTGAAGATCAGCGCCCAGAAGTGGACGATGGAGAGCCGGTACGAATACACCGGCCGGCCGGCCTGCTTGGGGATGTAGTAGTACATCATCCCGAGGAAGCCCGCGGTCAGGAAGAAGCCCACCGCGTTGTGGCCGTACCACCACTGCACCATGGCATCCTGCACGCCGGCATAGGCCGAGTAGCTCTTCATCCAGCCCGCCGGAATCTCGGCGCTGTTGACGATGTGCAGCAGCGCCACCGCGATGATGAAGGCGCCGTAGAACCAGTTGGCCACGTAGATGTGGCGCACCTTCCGGATGCCGATGGTGCCGAAGAACACCACCGCATAGGCCACCCACACCACCGCGATCAGGATGTCGATGGGCCATTCGAGCTCGGCGTATTCCTTGCCCGTGGTGTAGCCCAGCGGCAGGCTGATGGCTGCGGCCACGATCACGGCCTGCCAGCCCCAGAACACGAACGATGCGAGTGCCGGCGCGAACAGCCGGACCTGGCAGGTGCGCTGCACCACGTGGAAGCTGGTGGCCATGAGCGCGCAGCCGCCGAACGCGAAGATCACCGCGTTGGTGTGCAGCGGGCGCAGGCGGCCGTAGCTGAGCCATGGGATGCCGAGGCTGAATTCGGGCCAGGTGAGCTCGGTGGCGATGATCACGCCGACGAGCATGCCGACCACGCCCCAGACCACGGACATGAGGGCGAACTGCCGTACGACGGTGTCGTCGTAGATCGCTGCGGGAGGATTGGGTTCTTGCATCGTGCGGCCTCTTGATGGACTGCGGGCAGTGTCCCTGCGCACCCGGCCGGAGGATTTGATGCAGATCAATCGTTGCGCAGGATGCGGTCGCCTTCGATCTCGATGTCTTCGAACTGGCCGCGCTCGATGGCCCACCACAGGCCGCCGAGAATGGCGAGCACGAGCACGACCGACAGCGGGATCAGCAGAAAGAGGATGTCCATCAGCGCACCGCCCTGCCCTCTGCCCCGCCATGCGAAGCCGCCAGCCGTGCCGCGTTGAGAACCACCACCAGCGAACTCGCCGCCATGCCCAGCCCGGCCAGCCATGCGGGCAGCCAGCCCGCAACGGCCAGCGGCACGCACAGCGCGTTGTAGCCGGCGGCCCATGCGAGGTTCTGCCGCACCACGCGCAGCGTTCGACGCGCCTGCGCGATGGTGCGCGGAATGGCCCCGAGCGCATCCCCCAGCACCACGAAGTCGGACCGCGCGCGTGAGAGCGGCACGGCGCGCCCGAAGGCGAAGGACGCGTTCGCACGCGCCAGCGAAGGCCCGTCGTTCAGGCCGTCGCCGACCATCGCCACCTGCCTGCCCTCCGCCTGGAGGCGCCACAGGACCTCGAGCTTGTCTTCGGGCGTGCAGCCGCCCTGGGCGAATTCGATGCCGGCCCGCGCGGCGATCTCCCGCGCGGCGCTGTCGCGGTCGCCGGAAAGCAGGCGCACCGTGATCCCTTCGGCCTGCAACGCGGCCACGGCGGCGGCGGCGTCCGCGCGCAGTTCCTCGGCCAGCACGAAGCTCGCGATCCAGCCCTGTTCGTCGCTCAGGTGAACCTGCGGCGCCTCGACTTGCAGCGGCGCCACGTTGCAGTAGCTCGCCGAGCCCAGCCGCACGCGCCGCGCCGTTCCGCCGGCGCTCGTGATGCTTCGGCGCAGCAGGCCTTCGAGGCCGAGGCCGGCCAGCTCGGCCGGCTGCGTCACTTCCCAGGCGGGCGGCGAGCGGAATTGCGCATTCCATGCATTCACCAGCGCACGCGCGCCCGGATGCAGCGAGTGCGCGCCAAGGGCGGCACCTATCTCGAGCGCATCGCCCGGGCGCAAACCCTGGCGGCAGTACACGCGTTCGAGGCGCGGCGTGTCGCCGGTCAGCGTGCCCGTCTTGTCGAAGACCACCGTATCGACCGAGGCCAGCGCCTCCAGCGCCTGCAGGTTGGACGTGAGCACGCCGCCGCGCGCCAGCGCGCCCGCGCTCGCAAGCATCGCGGCCGGCGTTGCGAGAGACAGCGCACACGGACAGGTCACGATCAGCACCGCTACCGCCACCATCAAGGCCTTGCCCGAATCGACATGCCACCAGAAGGCCGCAGCCCCGGCAGCCGATACCAGCACCAGCACGAGAAACGGCCGCGCGATCCGGTCGGCCAGCCGGGCCAGCCGCGGCTTGCTGAGCGCGGCGCTTTCCATCAGCCGCACGATCTGCGCGAAGCGCGTGCCCTCGCCCACCGATTCGATGCGCACCTGCACGGTGGCCGACAGGTTGTGGCTGCCCGCCAGCACGCGCTCGCCACGCGCCCGTGCCACGGGGCGGGATTCGCCGGTCAGCAGCGCCTCGTCGGTGCTGGTGCCGCCGTCGATCAGCACGCCGTCGGCCGGAAAGGCCTCGCCCGGGCGTACCCGCACCACGTCGCTCGCAGCCAGGCGCCGTACCGCCACGCGCTCCCAGCCACCTGCGGCATCGAGGCGTTCGATGCTGTCGGGAAGGCGATTCATCACGGCCTCGAGCGAGCCGGCGGTACGGTCCCGCAGCCGCGCCTCGAGCCAGCGGCCCGTGAGCAGGAAGAAGACGAACATGGTCAGCGAGTCGAAATAGACCTCGTGCCCCAGCGCGCCCGCGCTGTCGAAGGTGGCCGCGGTGCTGACCGCGAACGCAATGGCGATGCCGAAGGCAACCGGCACGTCCATGCCGATGCGTGCATGGCGAAGATCGCGCCACGCACTGCGGAAAAAGGGACCGCAAGAGAAGAACAGCACCGGCAGCGTCAGCACCCACGAGGCCCAGCGAAGCAGCTGCGCGGCGTCCGGCGTCATTTCGCCGGGCTGCGCGATGTAGGCCGGGTAGGCATACATCATCACCTGCATCATGCAGAAGCCCGACACCAGCCAGCGCCAGAGCGCGAGCCGCAGCTCGCGTGAACGGCTCTCGCGCGCGGAGCCATCGGCGGCGGGCACCAGCCGGTAACCGGCGGCTTCGGAGGCCTCGAACCAGCGCGAGGGCCGCGTCAGCGCGGCGGACCACACCACGCGTGCGCGCTGGCTCGCGGCGTTCACCTGCACCTCGAGCACGCCCGCCACGCGCTGCAGCGCCGCCTCCACGGCAAGGCCGCAGCCTGCGCAGTGCATGCCCTCCACCGCCACCTGCGATTCCCAGCGCGCAGTGCCGGCATCGCCGCCATCGAGCGCACGGCCGAACGCGGGCCATTCGGAGGGATCGTCGAGCACCTGCCACTCTTCACGGGGAGCCCGTGGGAGCGCGGCGGCCGGGGAAAAAGAGGCGAGCGCGGCTTGCATCGGGCAAGGCTAAGGGCCGAGGCCCCGCCCCCGTTTGATCTGCATCAAGAGGTGAAAACGACCCGCGGCCTAAGCTCGCGGCACACTTCCCCGGAGAGAAAAACCATGTTCAAGCGCATTCTCGTGGCCACCGACGGCTCCACGCTCTCGAAGAAGGCGGTCACGAGCGCGATTGCCCTCGCGAGCCGGCACGATGCCGACCTCGTGGCGCTCACCGTGGTGCCGCGCTACCCGAAAAGCTATTTCGACGGCGCCATGTCCTTCTCGCCCGAGGACATCGCCCGGGTGGAAAAGCAGTGGGCCGACAAGGCGCAGGGCATGCTCGACGCCGTAGCGACGCGTGCGGTGGCGAGCGGCGTGCAGTTGAAGACGGCCATCGCCAACTCCGACCTGGTGGCCGAATCGATCGTCGCCGCCGCCAAGAAGCACAAGTGCGACCTGATCGTGATGGCCTCGCACGGCCGCAAGGGCATCAAGCGGCTGCTGCTGGGCAGCGAGACGCAGCACGTGCTGACGCACTCCAGCCTGCCGGTGCTCGTGCTGCGCTGACCCGCAGCGGCCCATCCTTCAGGCGGCCTGCATCGACCCCGCGCCGAGCGCGTCGTTCTCGGCTTCGCCGAGCCAGCGCCGCTTGTCGCGCAACGGCGGCGCACCGAACATGCGGCTGTACTCGCGCGCGAACTGCGACGGGCTCTCGTAGCCCACGCTGTGCGCCGCACTCGCCACGTCCACGCCGGCCATCAGCATCTGGCGGCGCGCTTCCTGCAGGCGCAGCTGCTTCTGGTACTGCAGCGGGCTCATGGCCGTCACGGCCTTGAAATGATGGTGGAACGACGACACGCTCATGTGCACTGCGCGCGCCATGTCCTCGATCCGCAGCGACTGCGCGTAGTTGACGCGCAGCGCGCTGATGGCCTTGGCAACGCGCTGGGTGTGGCTGTCCTGCAGCGCGATCTGCCGCAGCCGCGCGCCCTCGCCGTTCACCAGCAGGCGGTACATGATCTCGCGCTTGATGAGCGGCGCCATGATCGGCACGTCCTCGGGCGTCTCGACCAGCCGCAGCAGCCGCAGCACCGGCTCCAGCACCGGCATGCCGATGCGGTTGACGTACATGCCGCGCGACGCGGGCGCATTGGCCTTCGCGGGCAGCTTCTCGTCGCCGATGAGCTTGCCGATCTCGTCGATCGCCAGCTCCAGCCGCAGGCCGAGGTAGGGTTCGTTCTCGCTCGTCAGGCGCACCTGGCCGCACACCGGCAGGTCGACCGAGGTCACCAGGTAGTGCATGGGGTCGTACACATAGATGTCGTCACCCACGATGATCCGCTTGGAGCCCTGCGCGATCAGCCCGAGCGCAGGGGTTGCGAAGGCGTGCTTGGGACCGTCGGGCTTGCTGATGCAGTACACCTGCAGGCCGGCCACCGGCGTTTCCACGGTGCCGTCCCGGCCGCGCGTGATGCGGTTGATCAGCGCCACCAGTTCCTTCCTGGCTTCGTCGAGTTCGGGCTCCAGCGGCATCGGCTGGGCAATGGCGGCAGCGATTTCGGGTGTTTCTTGGGGCATGTTCGGGGGCCTTGTCACGAGTTGGGCCGCAGTGGCGGCCGGCGTGGAGGATCGGGTGGTTCAAAGCTTAGCGCCGCTCCCATGAATCTGCACGGCCCGAACAGGAGGTCTGGAGAAATAGGCAAAGACTTTGCAGGAACGCGCTCGCCATGCCCGGCGCTGCGGCCGGATACTTTTGCGGTCGATGGGGGCTTTCCGGCCCCTTCCAGTGCCACCCCCACCCAAAGGACACCTCTCATGCAGTACCGCAAATTCGGCCGCACCGGCCTGTTCGTTTCCGAACTCTGCCTCGGCACCATGACCTTCGGCGGCTCCAGCGGCATCTGGGGCCAGATCGGCAACCTCCAGCAGTCGGAGGCGGAAAGCCTGGTCGGCCGCGCGCTCGACGCCGGCATCAACTTCATCGACACCGCCGACGTGTATTCCGAAGGCCTTTCGGAAACCATCACCGGCCAGGCGCTGAAGAACCTCAAGGTGCCGCGCGAGAACGTCGTGGTCGCCACCAAGGTTTTCGGCGAAACCGGCAAGAGCGCCAACGCGGCCGGCGCCTCGCGTTACCACATCATGGATGGCGTGAAGGCCAGCCTGAAGCGCCTGCAGCTGGACCACATCGACCTGTACCAGATCCACGGCTTCGACCCGGTCACGCCCATCGAGGAAACCGTGCGCGCGCTGGACAACCTGGTGCAGCAGGGCCACGTGCGCTACGTGGGCGTCTCGAACTGGGCGGCCTGGCAGATCATGAAGGCGCTGGGCATTGCCGAGCGCCAAGGGCTCGCGCGCTTCGAATCGCTGCAGGCCTACTACACCATCGCCGGGCGTGACCTGGAACGCGAACTGGCGCCAATGCTGCAGAGCGAAAGCCTCGGCCTGATGGTCTGGAGCCCGCTGGCGGGCGGCCTGCTGAGCGGCAAGTACGGGCGTGGCACCGAAGCCGAAAAAGGCAGCCGGCGCACCAGCTTCGACTTTCCGCCGGTGAACGTCGAACGCGCCTACGACTGCATCGACGTGATGCGCCAGCTGGCCGAAGCGCGCAAGGTGTCGGTGGCGCAGATTGCGCTCGCGTGGCTGCTGCACCAGCCGGTGGTGACCAGCGTGATCGTCGGCGCCAAGCGCGTCGAGCAGCTGGACGACAATATCGCCGCCACCGCCATCCGGCTCTCCGCCGAAGAGCTGGCCGAACTCGGCAAGGTGAGCGCCCTGCCCTCCGAGTACCCGGGCTGGATGCTCGAGCGCCAGGGCGGCGCACGGGCGAAACGCCTCGCCGAGTCAGGCCAGCGCGGCTGACCGGTGCGCGGCGTGGGCCGCGGTGGCGCGCAATGCGCGCAGATCGATGTGCCGCGCGGCGGTTGCCGCCGAGGGCTCGGCCAGGTGCGGCACCACGCCGAGCAATGGCGCACCGAGCCGGCCGCGCAGCGTCTGGAGGTTGGCCTCAGGTGCCAGCATCCCCGGCTCGACGGCGCTCGCGATCCACCCTGCCAGCACGAGCCCGCGCGCGCGGATGGCTTCCGCCGTGAGCAGCGCGTGGTTCAGGCAGCCGAGCCGCAGCCCGACCACGAGGATCACCGGCAGGCCCAGCGCCACGGCCAGGTCGGCGCTGTCGAGGTCGTCGCCGAACGGCACGCAGAACCCGCCCACGCCTTCGACGACCACCGCATCGGCGCACTGCGACAACGCCGCAAAGGCCGACAGCAGCGGCGGCAACGCGATACGTACGCCCTCCTCCCGCGCCGCCAGGTGCGGCGACATCGGCGCGCGCAGCAGGTACGGGCAGCGCAAGGCCAACGGCACATCGACATTGCCGGCCGCGCGCAGCTGCTCGACGTCATCGTTGCGCCAACCACCGTCGACCGGCTCCAGACCCGCGGCCACCGGCTTCATGCCGACCGCCCGCAGGCCCGAGGCGGCCAGCAGGCTCAGCATCGCGCTGCTGGCCAGCGTCTTGCCGACGCCCGTGTCGGTGCCCGTGACGAACCAGCGGCGGTGCGTCATTGGTGCACCCTTGGCGCTGCGCTCATTGGGTAACCTCCGTGCTCCGCACTGCGGTGCGAGCCCCCTTCGGAACGGCCGGGCGGGAGCTCATAAGGCAACCTCCTTCCAGGGCTGCGCCAACGCGTCGCCCAGGGCACCGAGCAGCCGTGCCACGTCGGCCTCGCCGTGGCTGGCCGACAGCGTGATCCGCAGCCGCGCGGTGCCGGCGGGCACGGTCGGCGGGCGGATCGCACCGACGCGCAAGCCACGGGCGTCGAGCTGCGCCATCGTCCGCATCGCGCGCGCGTTGTCGCCGACGATCAGCGGCTGGATGGCGGTGGGCGAATCCGGCAGCCAGGCGCTGCCATCCGGCGGCAGGATCGCCTCGAGACCCCGGCGCAGCTGGGCGATGCGCGCCTTCAGCCGGGCGCGGCGCATGTGGCCTTCCTCGCCTTCGATCAGCGTGAGGCTGGCCAGCAGCGCGTGCGCGATGGCCGGCGGCGCGGCGGTCGTGAAGATGTACGGCCGCGCCCGCTGCACGAGGTAGTCGATCACGGTGCGGTGCGCCGCCACGAACGCGCCCGACACCCCGGCCGCCTTGCCGAGCGTGCCGATGAGCACCAGCCGCTCCGAGCGCAGGCCCATGGCCTGCAGCACGCCCCGGCCCGTGGCGCCCAGCACGCCGAAGCCGTGCGCGTCGTCCAACACCAGCCAGGCGTCGTGGCGCTCCGCCAGCGCGAGCAGTTCGGCCACCGGCGCGATGTTGCCGTCCATGCTGAAGACCGCATCGCTCACGATCAGCTTGACCGGCGCATCGCAGGAGCCGAGTTGCGCATCGAGCGCGGCCACGTCGCAATGCGGATAGCGCTCGACGCGCGCCTTGGCCAGCCGCGCCCCGTCGATCAGCGACGCATGGTTGAGCGACTCGGAAAAGATCACCGCCTCGGCGCCGCCGAGCGCCGACAGCACCGCGAGGTTGGCCATGTAGCCCGTGCAGAAGAACAGGCTTTGCGCCTCGGGGATGAACGGCGCCATCCAGCCGGCCAGCCGCTCCTCGAGCTCGGCATGCGCACGCGAGTGGCCGAGGATCAGGTGCGACCCGCCGCTGCCCGTGCCGTAGCGCGCCGCGCCTTCGGCCAGTGCGGCGGCCAGGGCCGGATGGGCGGCAAGGCCGAGGTAATCGTTGCTGCTGAAGCCGAGCATGGTGCGCTGCGCGGCCGCGCCGGCCAGCGTCAGCGATTGCTCGGGAGCGCAGGCCGTTTCGGCAATCTGCCGGCGGCGGCGCAGCGACTGCGCATCGAGCGCCGTGATCTCGTCCTGCAGGCGTTCAAGCAAGCGCGGCATCGCGGCCTCCTTCTGCGTGGTCTTCATCGGTGGGGGCGGCCACCGCCTGCAGCGTGGCCAGCGTGCCATCGACCAGCAGGTCGATGTCGCCGTCGCCGATCGCATAGGGCGGCATGAGGTAGACGGTCGCACCAATGGGGCGCATCAGCAGTCCGTTCGCCCGTGCAGCAAGGTGAAAGCGCTCCGCGAATCGGGCACCGGGTTCGCACACGTCGAAGGCCGTGATCATTCCGCGCTGGCGCAGGTGATCGACGGGCATGCCGTGGAGCCCTTCGCGCAACCGGTCGATCAACCGTTCGGCGCGGGCACGGTTGCGGCGCAACGCGTCTTCACGCTCGAACAGGTCGAGTGTCGCGAGCGCCGCGCGGCAAGCCAGCGCGTTGCCGGTGTAGGAATGGGAATGCAGAAAGCTGCGCGCCGCGTCGTCGTCCACGAAGCCTTCGTAGATCGCATCGCGCGTCATCACCAGCGCCAGTGGCAGGTAGCCGCCGCTGATGCCTTTGGAAAGGCACAGGAAATCGGGCCAGATGCCGGCCTGCTCGCACGCGAAGAAGCTGCCGGTGCGCCCGCACCCCACCGCAATCTCGTCGGCAATGAGGTGCACGCCGTAGCGATCGCACAGTGCGCGCACGAGGCGCAGGTATTCGGGGGCGTGCATCGCCATGCCGGTGGCGCATTGCACCAGCGGCTCGACGATCACGGCCGCGATCGATGCATGCCGTTCGATCAGCAGCGCTTCGAGTTCGGCCGCGGCGCGCCGCGCCACGGCGGCTGCGTCCTCGCCCGGCCGCGCGGCCCTTGCGTCGGGCGACGCGACGAGGTGCGCATGCGCGAGCAGCGGCGCGTAGGCGTCGCGGAACACCGGCACGTCGGTCACATGTAGCGCGCCCAGCGTTTCGCCGTGATAGCCCTGCCGCAGCGCGACGAAGTTCTGCTTGCCGCTGCGGCCCGCATTGCGCCACGCATGAAAGCTCATCTTCAATGCGATCTCCACCGCCGAGGCGCCATCGGAGGCGTAGAAGCAATGGCCCAGCGCATGGCCGGTCAGCGCGGCAAGCCGCTCGGCCAGCTCGACGGCCGGCGCGTGCGTGCAGCCCGCGAGCATCACATGCGAGAGCGTGTCGAGCTGGTCCTTCAGCGCGGCGTTGATGGCCGGGTGCGCATGGCCGAAGAGATTGACCCACCACGAACTCGTCGCATCGAGGTAGCGGCGTCCGTCGTGGTCGAACAGCCAGACGCCCTCGCCCCGCGCGATCGGCAACGGCGGCACCGCCTCGAGCCGGATGCTCTGCGTGCACGGATGCCAGACGTGGCGCCGGCTGCGCTGCTGCCAGCCGGCGTTTTTCGACGGTGCGGGCGTCGAGGGAGAAGCAATCGTTGGCGGCATCCGCGCATTCCTTTTGGGGGGCAAGGCGCGGGATCGTATCGGCGCAAATCCAGCGCGGCAAACCGCTGGCTCGGGTGTGAAGATGCCCATACTTGAACGACATTGGCCGGCGTAGGCTGCTCGTTCAGTTCAACCTCGCGCAACAGGACGGCTTCGCATGCGGAGGCCACCCCGAAGAGGAAATGCAAGTTGTCTTACAGACGACAAAGATAGCGGCGGAATATCGAGTTCTCACCCCATACCAGGCCGCCATTCCTGTGATCGGACAGTCAAATGGCCGATCTCGACTATCGGCAAATGCGGGGCCTGGCGGCGCACGCCGCGCACCTCTGGGCCCTTCCCGGCATGAGGCTTGGACGACGCCCGCCGTGGGCCTATTCCCACACCAGGGGGCCGGCGCCGCGCGGACAAATAAATGTCCACCACTCTTTCGAAGGAGCAGCTCATGTCCAAGACGAACCCCAACACGCCCGACGAGCGTGGTTCGTTGCCTCCCCAGCACAACAAGGCCGGCCACCAGAGCCCGACACCCCGCAACGAGCCACGCCGGACCGTCGAGAGCCGCCACGACCGCGAAAGCCATGTCGGCGGCAGCAACCAGAGCCAGTCCCGCCGGGGCGGCTCGACGCATTGAGGGCGCCCGCCTGAACACCACCGTCACATCGAGTTCGACGTGTCCCATCGCAACGAGGCCACTGCTGCCCTGAAAGCGCTCAGCGTGGCGACCGATGCCTGCCGCGAGTGCCCGCTGGGAGCGCACGCCACCCAATCGGTCTTCGGCGAAGGTCCGGTCGGCGCGGTGCTGATGGTGGTGGGCGAGCAGCCGGGCGACAAGGAGGACCTGGTGGGCCGCCCTTTCGTCGGCCCCGCCGGCAAGCTGTTCGACCGCGCGGTAGCAGAACTCGGCTGGTCGCGCGAGAACCTCTACGTGACCAATGCGGTGAAGCATTTCAAGTACGAGTTGCGCGGCAAGCGGCGCATGCACAAGACTCCTGGCCAACGTGAGGCGCAGGCCTGCCACCACTGGCTCGAAAGCGAGATGGAACTCGTGCAGCCGCGCGCCTATGTGGCGCTCGGCGCCACGGCCGCACGCTCACTGCTCGGCCGCCCCGTTGCGGTGATGAAGGAGCGCGGCCAATGGATCGAGGAAGCAGCGACCGGCCGCCGCGTGCTGGTCACGCTGCATCCCTCCGCCCTGCTGCGCGGCGATCCTTTGCAGCGCGAAGCCGCGTGGAAAGCCTGGCTCGAGGACCTGTCGGTGGCTTCCGACCTGATGAAAAAAGCCGCGGCCAAACGCCCGGCCGAGAAACAGCCTGCCGCAAAAAAGCCTGCGGCGAGGCCCGCCGCAAGTCATGTGCGCCGCCGCGTGCGCATGGTGATGGAATAGCGCAGCGCCTCGGTTGGCGCAATGCTGTGCTGCCATGCCCAGCGCGCTTCGCTGCGCAGCATGTAGATGGACCGCGGCTCGATCAGCAGTTGAAGGCTGGCGGGTGCGGTGGCGCTGGCCGGCGGATACGGCCGCAGCTGCATCACCGCATCGCTCTGCAATGAGACACCCACGATGTCCTCGAAGTCCGGCACGTCGCGATGCCAGCCGAGCGGCGTGCCGGGCCTGTATTCGGACAGCAGCACATGGGTGAAATCCTCGGGTCTCATGCCCATCCATGCGGCCACCCTCGCGCGCAGCGGGTGAAGCGCCGGCGGCATCGCAGTGCCCGGACGCAGCCGGTGCTTGTCGAAGTCGTAGCTGCCGCCAAAGCTGATGCCGCGGCGGCGCGCGGTGTATTCCTTGTAGCGCATCTCCCGCAGCTCGAAGCCCTGCACGAGGCGCAGCAGCTCCTCTTCCTCGGTGCGCGTGAGAAATTCGCGCTCGTAGCGCAGGCCCTCGATGGCGGCCGCTGGCGCCTCGCCGAACAGGTCGGGCTCGTCGGCGAACTGGATGTGCCTAGCGGAGCGCATCGAGGTTTTCTCCTTCGCCGGCGTGCACCGGCCCGCCCAGGCGCAGTTCCCACCAGGGCGGCAGCAGCTGCCGGATCTCGGCACGCGCGAAGCGGTCGTCCAGCAGGTGCAGCACGCCGCTGTCCTGCTCGGTGCGAATGACGCGGCCGGCCGCCTGCACCACCTTTTGCAGGCCGGGATAGAGGTAGGTGTATTCGTAGCCCTTGCCGAAACGCGCCTGCATGCGCTCGCGCGTAATCTCGTTCAGCGCGTTGTGCTGCGGCAGGCCCAGGCTCGCCACGAAGGCGCCGATCAACCGGCTGCCGGGCAGGTCGATGCCTTCGCCGAACGCGCCGCCGAGCACGGCAAAGCCGATGCCGCGGCCACCCTCCTCGAAGCGCGCGAGAAAGCCGTGGCGCTCGGCCTCGGCCATGCCGCGCGTCTGGCCCCATACCGGCACGCTAGGGTACCTGGCCAGGAAGGCCGCGCAGGCTTTCTCGAGATAGTCGAAGCTGCTGAAGAACGCGAGGTAGTTGCCCGGCATGCGCTCGAACTGGGTGCCGATGATCTCGGCCACGCTGCGCAGCGATTCCGCGCGGTCGCGGAACCGGGTCGACACATGCATGGCCACTTCGACGCTCAACTGCTGGCTGCGGAATGGCGAAGCCACGTCGAGCAGCATCGTCTGCGGCGGCAGCCCGAGCGCGTCGCGGTAGAACTCGAAGGGCGACAAGGTGCCGGAAAAACAGGTGACCGATGCGGCATCCGCGAAGCGGGGTTCGAGAAACGGCGCCGGCACCAGGTTGCGAATGGCGAGGCTGCGCTGCTGCTGGTCGTGCGCGGGGCCCAGCGTGCGCTCGAACACGGAATGGTCGTCGAAGGCATCGGCCAGCCGGGCGAACTGCAGCGCATCGAAGAAGAAGCGCTGCAGCGGCCCCTGCGCCGCGTCGGGCGTGGCCGCAAAGTACTCGCCCATGGCCGTGTTGGCCGCCTGCAGGGTGCGCGCGAAGCGCTCGGGAATCGCGTCGGCGGTGTCGTAGGGCTCGGCCTGCGCCTGCTGCACCGTGTCCCATTCACGGTACAGCCGGCCCAGCGCGCCGCGCACCGACGCAGGCGCCACGCGGTGGGCTTCTTCCAGTGCGAGCCCGTCGAGCCGGGCGGTGTACATGCCGCGCGCGCGCTCCAGCAGGTTGTGCGCCTCGTCGACCAGCACTGCCGCGCGCCATTCGGCGTCCTTCATGGTGGCGTAGAGAAAGGCGCTGCCGTCGAAGTAGTAGTTGTAGTCGCCCACGATCACGTCGCACCAGTGCGCCATTTCTTGCGCGAGGAAATAGGGGCACACGGTGTGCGCCAGTGCAATTCTTCGCAGCGCCTGCCGGTCGAGCCCGGCGGCTTGTGCCGCCTCCTCGCGGGCGGCGGGCAGGCGGTCGTAGAAGCCCTTGGCGAGCGGACACGCATCGCCGTTGCAGGCCCGGTCGGGGTATTCGCAGACCTTCTCGCGCGCCGTGAGTTCGAGCACCCGCACCTGCGCGCAGTCCTTGCCCAGCACGCCGAAGGCGTCGAGCGCCACGGCGCGGCCCGAGGTCTTGGCGGTGAGAAAGAATATCTTGTCGATCTTTTGCGCAGCCCGCGCCTTCAGCAGCGGAAAGATGGTGGCCAGCGTCTTGCCGATGCCGGTGGGCGCCTGCGCCATCAGGCAGCGCCCGTTCACGGCCGCGCGGTAGACGGCCTCGGCCAGTTCCCGCTGGCCGGCTCGGAACGAGCCATGCGGAAATTCGAGCCGGCCGAGCGCATGGCCCAGCACAGCATGGTGCGCGGCCTCGCTCTGCGCCCAGGCGCTGTAGCGTTCGCACAGAAGCTCGAAATGCGCCTGCAGCGCAGCCCGCGTGTGCTGCTCTTCCAGCACGGTTTCCTCGCCGGTGCCGAGGTCCAGGTACACCAGTGCCACGGTGATGTGCTCGTAGCCGAGCATCTCGCACAGCATCCAGCCGTAGCAGCGGGCCTGGGCCCAGTGCAGTGCCCGGTGGTTGCCGCGGATGGCGTCGAAGTCGCCGCGGAAGGTCTTGATCTCCTCGACGCGGGGTTCGCGCGGGTCGTGCCCGTCGGCACGGCCGCGCACCTTGAGCGCGCCGCATTGCGAGACCAGCGGCACCTCGCTTTCATAGGCATCGCCGCGCCGGCCCTGCACGAGCGCGTGTCCGGCCATGCCTTCGAGCGCGCTGGGCGCGGGCACGAAACGCAGATCGAGGTCGCCGGCCTTGGCACCGAAGGCGCACAGGGCCTTCACGGAAACGGTGCGAGCATCGGACGCCTCTGCTGGCGGCTGGGTGGAAGGGTCCGTGGTCACGGCTAATGCTGTATAAAACAACAGTATAGCGAGCGCACCGCTGCAAAACGGTATCGGGGCCTTCTCCGACACCCGGCGCCGCGGAATTCGGCAAGACTTCAAAAGTTTTGCTTACAAATCCTGTTCGAATGAAAACCCCGACCGCGATCGACCCCGACGACTTCGACCGCCTGCTGAGCCGCAACCTGAAGTGGCCGCTGCTTGGCGGCCTGATCGGCGCCCTGCTGTTCGTCGGCCTGATCGTGTTTTTGCTGCTGACCCTCAGCCGGGTCGAGTACACCGATCGCGTGACGCGCAGTGCCGGCGAGCTGCAGCGCCGCAGCACCGATATGGAAACGGGCCTGCGCGGTTTCCTGATCACCGGCGAGGAGAGCTTTCTCGAGCCCTACCAGAGCGCGCTGCCAAGAATCAAGAGCGATGCCGCGGCGCTGCGGCAGCTGGTGTCTGACAACCGGCAGCAGACGGAGCGGGTCGAGCGCATCGCGGCGCTCCAGGAAGCCTGGAACGGATTTGCGCAAGACCTGATCGCCTTGCGCCGCTCGGGCGCCGACTACCCGCAGGCGGTGCGGCAAGGCCGGGGCAAGCAGCTGCGCGACGACATGCGCGCCGAGTTCGCAGCCTTCATGGACACCGAGGAGGGCCTGCGCTACCAGCGCAACGAGGAAGCCAACCGCACGGCCTGGCTGGTGGTGTCCGTGTTCCTGCTGTTCACGCTGGTGTTCACCGGCATGGTGGCCTACTTCGGCCGCCGGCAACTCATGCGGCTTTCGAACAGCTACGACGCGGTGCTGCGGGACCAGGCCGCGCACGCCGAGCGGCTGGCGCAACAGGCATGGCTGCGCAGCGCGCAGACCGAGCTGGTGGGCGAACTGGTGGGCGAATTGAACGCGAACGACCTGGGCCGCAAGGTCCTGGCCTTCTTCTCGCGCCACCTGGCCAGCGCGGTCGGCGCGCTGTACGTGCGCGAGCGGCACGGCACGCTGCGCCGCGCCGCGAGCTACGGCTTCTCGATGGAAGCCGAGGCTTCGCCGCAGGTGTTCTCGCCGACCCAGAGCCTGGTCGGCCAGGCGGCCGCCGAACGGCGCCGCATGCTGGTCGAGCCGATCCAGGCCGACTACCTGAAGGTCAATTCGGGCCTCGGCGAGATGGCGCCCGCGGCCGTGCTGCTGGTGCCCGTGTCGAGCGACGGCATCGTGAACGGCGTGATCGAACTCGGCCTGCCGGGCGTGCCCGATGCGCGGACCAACGAATTGCTCGACCTGGTGGCCGAGGACATCGGCGATTCCCTCGCGGCGGCGCGCTACCGCGAGCAGCTGCAGGACGCATTGGCCGAGACGCAGCAGTTGAACGAGGAACTGCAGGTGCAGCAGGAAGAGCTGCGCACCGCCAATGAAGAGCTCGAGGAGCAGTCGCGCGCGTTGCGGGCTTCGCAGGCCATGCTGGAGAACCAGCAGGCCGAGCTGGAGCAGACCAACAGCCAGCTTTCCGAGCGCACCGAGGCGCTGGACCAGCGCAATGCGGCCCTGCGCCGCGTGCAGCGCGACCTGGAAGATCGCGCCGACGAACTGCAGCGCGCCAGCCGCTACAAGTCGGAGTTCCTGGCCAACATGTCACACGAGCTGCGCACACCGCTCAACAGCGCGCTCATCCTGGCCAAGCTGCTCGGCGACAACCCGCAGGGCAACCTGAGCCCCGAGCAGGTGAAGTTCGCGGAATCGATCTACTCGTCGGGCAACGATCTGCTGGTGCTGATCAACGACATCCTCGACATCTCCAAGGTCGAGGCGGGCAAGCTCGAAGTGGTGGTCGAGGAGGTGGCGCTCGACAAGCTTGCACAGAGCCTGGAGAGCACCTTCGGGCCGCTGGCCGCCGAGAAGCAGCTGGCCTTCCGGATGGAAATACGGCCCGGCGTGCCTGCCACGCTGGTCACCGACCGCCACCGGGTCGAGCAGATTCTGAAGAACCTGCTCTCCAATGCGATCAAGTTCACCGGCAGCGGCGAGGTGGCGCTTGTGGTCTCGGCGGCTGCGAATGGCGGTGCGCTCTTCGCGGTGAGCGATTCGGGCATCGGCATTTCGCCCGAGCAGAAGGAGCTGATCTTCGAAGCCTTCCACCAGGCCGACGGCACCACCAGTCGCCGCTATGGCGGCACCGGCCTCGGGCTTTCGATTTCGCGCGATCTCACGCGCCTGCTGGGCGGCACGCTCGCGGTGCAAAGCCAGCCCGGACAGGGCAGCACCTTCACGCTGCAGCTGCCGGCCGCGGCGCCCCAGGCCTCGCAACAGGCAGCTCAGGCACCCGCTCCAGCGCCCGCAAAGTCCGCCGCGGTGCGCACGCCCTTCCCTGCCGCGCATGCCGCTCCCGCGGCACCGGTGCCACCCGTTGCCGTGCCGCCGCCGTCCTTTGCCGACGACCGCACGATGCCGCCCGACCAGGTGCGCCGGGTGCTCGTGATCGAGGACGAGCCGCAGTTCGCGCACATCCTCTACGACCTGGCGCACGAGCTCGGCTACCGCTGCCTGGTCGCCCATGGCGCGGCCGACGGCTTCGAACTGGCGCACCAGTTCCTGCCAGATGCCATCCTGCTCGACATGCGCCTTCCCGACAGCACCGGGCTTGGCCTGCTGCAGCGCCTGAAGGATTCGCCGCAGACGCGCCACATCCCGATCCACGTGGTCTCCGCCGCCGACGACGCGCAGGCCGCCGCCCTGCACATGGGCGCCATCGGCTATGCGCAGAAGCCGGCCACGCGCGCCGAGCTGATGCAGGTGTTCGCCCGGCTCGAGGAAAAGCTCGCGCAGAAGGTCAAGGCCGTGCTGCTGGTGGAGGACGATGCGCTGCAGCGCGAAAGCGTGATCCGGCTGATCGGCGACCAAGACATCGAGATTGCCGCCGTGGGCTCCGGCGAAGAGGCGCTCGAACTGCTGCGCAGGCGCGTCTTCGACTGCATGATCACCGACCTGCACCTGCCCGACATGCAGGGCAGCGAGCTGCTCAAGCGCATGGCGTCGGAGGAAATCGTTTCGTTCCCGCCCGTGATCGTCTATACCGGGCGCAACCTCACGCGCGACGAGGAAGCCGAACTGCAGCGCTATTCGCGCTCCATCATCATCAAGGGCGCACGCTCGCCGGAACGCCTGCTGGACGAGGTCACGCTGTTCCTGCACAAGGTCGAGGCCGAGCTGTCCAGCGAACGCCAGGGCATGCTGAAGGCGGCGCGCGGGCGCGACCGCATCTTCGAGGGCCGCACCATCCTGCTGGTGGACGACGACGTGCGCAACCTCTTCGCGCTCACGAGCGCGCTGGAGCAGCGCGGCGCCTCGGTCGAGATCGGCCGCAACGGCCGCGAGGCGCTCGAAAAGCTCGACCAGGCGCGCGAGATCGACCTGGTGCTGATGGACGTGATGATGCCGGAGATGGACGGCCTGGAGGCCACGCGCCGGCTGCGCGCGGACCCGCGCTTCGAGAAGCTGCCCGTGATCGCCATCACCGCCAAGGCCATGAAGGACGATCGCGAGCAGTGCCTGGCCGCGGGCGCCAGCGACTACCTGGCCAAGCCTGTGGATTTGGAGCGCCTGTTCTCGCTTCTGCGCGTGTGGATGCCCAAAATGGAGCGGCTGTGAACCGCAATGCCGCTCCCCTGCCCCTCGCATGTCCGTTGAGCAACACGGAGATCGAGCTGCGGCTGCTGATGGAAGCGATCTACCTGCGGTACAGCTACGACTTCCGCAACTACACGGTGGCTTCGCAGAAGCGCCGCGTGCTGCACGCGCTGGCGCAGCTCGGGCTCCCGAGCATCTCGGCATTGCAGGAGAAGGTGCTGCGCGACCCGCTGCTGTTCGGCCGGCTGCTCGAGTACCTGACGATTCCCGTGAGCGAAATGTTCCGCGACCCGGCCTACTTTCTGGCGCTGCGCCGGCACGTGGTGCCGATCCTGCACACCTATGCGTCCATCAAGGTGTGGGTGGCGGGCTGCAGCACCGGCGAGGAAGTGTTTTCGCTGGCCATCCTGCTGCGCGAGGAAGGGCTGCTCTCCCGCACCCAGATCTACGCCACCGACATCAACCCCGCCTCGCTCGAGAAGGCACGGCAAGGCATCTTCCCGATCGAATCGATCCGCGGCTACACGGGCAACTACCAGCGCGCCGGCGGCCGCAGTTCTTTTTCCGACTACTACACTGCGGCCTACGACGCCGCGCGCTTCGACCCGGCGCTGTGCGCGGACGTCATCTTTGCCGACCACAGCCTGGCCACCGACAGCGTGTTCGCCGAGACGCAGCTCGTGTCGTGCCGCAACGTGCTCATCTATTTCAACCGCGAGCTTCAGGACCGGGCACTCGGCCTGTTCCACGAGTCGCTCTGCCACCGCGGCTTTCTGGGGCTGGGCGCCAAGGAGAGCATCGATTTCTCGAGCTACTCCGAGCGCTTCGACGCCCACTCGCAGCCAGAACGCATCTATCGCAAGGCCACATGAAACCGAATGATCGCCAATCTCCCGGCCGGCGCGTCGAGGCCATCGTGGTCGGCGCGTCGGCGGGCGGCATCGAAGCGCTGATGGTGCTGCTGCACGGCATTCCGCCGCCGTGGCGCCTTCCGGTGGCCGTGGTCCTGCACCTGCCCGAAGGCCACGAAAGCCACCTCGCCGAGATCTTTGCCGAGCGCCTGCGCATGCCGGTGCACGAGGCCGCCGACAAGATGCCGCTCGCGCCCGGCAGCCTGTATTTCGCGCCGCCCGGCTATCACCTGTCGATCGAGCGCGATCGCTGTTTTTCCCTCAGCTGCGAGCCGCCCGTGCGCTTTTCGCGGCCGTCGATCGATGTGCTGATGGCCTCCGCCGCCGATGCCTACGGCCCCGCGCTGGCCGGGTTCCTGCTCACGGGCGCGAACGACGACGGCGCCGAAGGCCTCTTGCGCATTCACCTGGCCGGCGGCATCACCGCCGTCCAGGACCCGAAGGAAGCCCGGATTCCCACCATGCCCCAGGCAGCCATCGCCCGCCATTCCCCCGATCACGTGCTTCCCATGCGCGAGCTTCGCGCATTGCTCTTGCAACTGGAGTCCGCCCATGCCGATTGACGTCGAAAGCAATCTGCTGATCGTCGATGACCTGCCCGCAAACCTTCTTGCGCTGGAGGCTCTGATTCGCGGCCCGGGGCGCGCGGTGTACCGCGCGACCTCGGCCGAGGAGGCGCTGGCGCTGCTGCTCGACCACGAGTTCGCGCTGGCCATTCTCGATGTGCAGATGCCCGGCATGAACGGCTTCGAGCTGGCCGAGCTGATGCGCGGCACGGAGCGCACGCGGCACATCCCGATCATCTTCGTGACGGCGGCGGGCCGCGATTCGAACTACGCCTTCCAGGGCTACGAAAGCGGCGCGGTCGACTTCCTGTACAAGCCGCTCGATCCGCATGCCGTCACGAGCAAGGTCAACGTGTTCGTCGACCTGCATTGCCACCGCAAGGCGCTGCGGCACGAAATGGACGCGCTCGCGGTTGCCAACCGCAAGCAGGAAGAACTGGTGCAGCAGCTGCGCCACACCCAGCGCGAACTCGAACGCGCGGTGCGCATGCGCGACGATTTCATGTCGATGGTTTCGCACGAGCTGCGCACGCCGCTCAACACCCTGTATCTCGAAACGCAGCTGCGCCAGGTCCATGTGTCCAAGGGCAATCTGGAGTCCTTTGCGGCAGATCGCCTGCCCGCCATGATCGAGCGCGACCAGCGGCAGATCCGCAACATGGTGCGGCTGATCGACGACATGCTCGACGTCACGCGCATGCGAAGGGACGCGCTGTCGATCCAGCCCAAGCCGGTCGACCTTGCCGCGCTCGCACGGGCCGTGGTGGAAGGCCTCAAGCAGCAGGCCGAGGCCGCGGGCTCGGCCATTGCGCTGGAAGCGCCGCGCGAGCTACCCGGCGTGTGGGACGAGTTCCGCATCGAACAGGTGCTGACCAACCTGCTGACCAACGCGCTGCGCTACGGCGGCGGCAAGCCCGTGGAGATGGTGCTGCGCGAGCTCGGCGGCACCGCGCACATCACCGTACGCGACCAGGGCATCGGCATTGCGCCCGAAGACCAGGAGCGCATCTTCGAGCAGTTCGAACGCACCGACGACAGCCGCAAGCATGCGCCCGGGCTGGGCCTCGGGCTCTACATCACGCGCAAGATCGTGTGCCTGCATGACGGGCGCATCGAGGTGGAAAGCAGGCCCGGCGAAGGCTCGCTGTTCCATGTCGAACTGCCGCTGCAGGCCGCCGCGAAGACTGCGACGCAAGTGCGGACGTAGGTGCCCTCCTACTGCACGGAAGGCGATTGGCCGGGATACTGGGTGGATACACCTTGCTTGAAAGCCTCCCCCCAGTGAATGTGCTGATCGTCGATGACAACGAAGCCGCGGCAGACCTGCTGCAGGAACTCCTGACGCTGCAGGACCACACCGCCCGCTGCACCTATACGGCGCAACAGGCGATGGATGCCGCTGCCGAGGAGCGCTTCGATGCGGCGCTCATCGACCTCACGCTGCCCGACTTTCCCGGTGCCGAGGTGGCACGGCGGCTGCGTTCAGCCGCGGCAGACCGCGGCCCGCGGCTGCTCGTGGCCATTTCGGGGTTTTCGGAGGAAGAGGCGGCCGGCGCCGCAACGCGGAACCTGTTCGACCACCATCTTCAGAAGCCCATCGACATGGGCGAACTGTCCGCCATCCTGTCCGCGCCACGCTGAGCGCATTCGGCCGGTCAGTCCCGGTCTTCGTATTCCCGGTCGTTCTCCCATTCGTCGCCGTTCGGCGGGCGGTAGGGGTAGCCCGGCCCGTAGTAGATCCGCCCGGGCGGCGGCGCATAGACGGGCGCCGGGCGGTAATACACGGGCGGCGGCGGCCGGTAGTACACCGGCGGCGCCGGGGCGTAGTAGATCGGCTGCGGATAGTAGGCGGGCGGTGGCGGCGCGTAGTACGGCGCCGGGTAGCCGCCCGCGCCGATCTGCACCGACCAGCTTCCGCGCGCGCTGGCCGCACCCGCGGCGAGCAGCGCACTGGCCGCGATCGCGCCGAACGCCATCCATTTGAAAACAGAAGAACGATTGTTTTTGAATTTCACTGTGGCTCCCATGCGGGGGTGCTGACGACCAGCACCCCATGGCGGTTTCAACGCTCGAGGCACTCTGCGAGTGCACCTGCAATCCCGGCAGATCGTTGCCAAACGTCACTGCACCGGGCGCGCGCGGCACTCAGTTCGTGATCTCGCGGCGCGAAAGCTGCACTTCGGCGCCGGCTGTGTTGAAGGCGATGGTCGGCGCGGTGAAATCGCTCAGCGGCGCGCCAAGACCGATCTCGCCGCGTCCGTGCAGCACGCATTCCTCGCGCCGCAGCGCGACTTCATGGCTCGGCCCGCCATTGCCGTGAAACCGGACCCAGGTGCCATAGGTGCTCAGGTCGGTCAGCACGCAGCTGCCATGCCGCAGCTCGATGCGCGCATGCAGCCTCGAGACGCGCGGATCGTTCACCACGAACTGCGCGTCGTGCACCCGCCCGAGGTGGATCGGCAGCTCTTCGATGCGGAACACGGAGCGCACGTCGAGCCATGCCAGCTCGATCTGGCCCAGCGACGAATCGGGCAGCCGCAGCGGCGTCAGCGCAGCCGGCAGCGTGAGGAACGAAGTCATTTCGTCCTGCCAGTCGATGCGGTGCACGGCCGACATCTCGCTGCGCCCTCGAATGGTGATCAGGCCCAGGTCGCGATGCCGTACACCGATCTCGCTCAATTGTGCAATGGCCGCATCGGTGGCCCAGATCTGCCCGGGCCCCGCCAGATCGCTCAGGCGCGACGCCAGGTTGACGGCATCGCCGAAGCAATCGCCCTCGACCTCGACCACCTCGCCGCTTGCAACGCCGATCTGCAGCGCCATGCGCAGCGGCACCGGCCAGGTCATGAGGCGCTTCTGGTGGTAGCGCTGCAGTTCGATCACCGCCGGCATCGCAGTGGCGGCGTTCGAAAAAATCGCGAACACGCCATCGCCGAGCGACTTCACCACCCTGCCGCCGTGGGCCTGGCAGACGCTGCCGATCCATTGGGTGAGCCGTGTCACCGTGTCGGTGGCACGCGCATTTCCCATGGCTTCGAAAACCCTGGAGCTTCCGGTCAGGTCTGCAAAAACGACTGTGGAATTGACGTCCATGCTGTGACAGCAGTTTGTTTGTATTACTTAGGTACTCAAATCTCTACAATAGCTTTAAGTGCAACGTAAAGTGTGTTGTTTACAAACAAGAAACAGTGTTCCAGAACTTGTGAATCGCCCGCATGAGGCTTAAGGTAGCAACCGTCCTGGCTTCCGGCAATACGCTTTTAGTCCACATGCTGCCCTTTCGTAGCTTTTTCCGCTTCCTCGGAATTCCCGGTACGGGGTCTCCCCGGGTGGGAGAGAACCAGCTGGGACGCATCCGGGCTGCCATGCTGTCGGTGCTGCAGGTTCATGGCGGACACTCGGTTCAGCGCGTTGCCCAGCGCGTGCGGTTTGCAACCGACGTGGAGTCGCTCTGGTACCTGCGGCAGGACGTGATGGTTGCCCTGAGCGCCATCGACGGCGAAGCCGCTGCCCGCCGCCAGATGAAAGCCATCAACAGCATGTTCAAGGGCGGCCTGCCCGGCTCGATGGGCCCGCGCGCCCACCAGCGCTTCACCCACTGAGTGCACTGATACCGCGGCGCCCTGCGTTCAATGCGCATGGCCGTGGTCATGCGCATGGTGGCCATGCCGATGGCCCCACACCATGAAGACGTCGCGTCCCTCGGCCGCCAGCTCGACCTTCGCGCCGACGGGCAGCAGCACCTTGGTCGGCACATGCCCGAAAGGCAGGCCGGCAAGCACCGGCACCTTGAGCGTGGCGCGCAGCCGGTCGACCACCGTATCGAACCCGAAACCGCGGTCGTAGCCCGGCACCTTGCGCATGCCGGTGAACTGGCCGAAGACGATGGCACGCTGCCTGGCCAGCACGCCGGCCATGCGCAACTGCTCGAGCATGCGCTCGATGCGGTACGGATGCTCGTTGGTGTCCTCGATGAAAAGCACGCCCTTTTCCACCGCCGGGAAATACGGGGTTCCCAGCAGGCTCGTGAGCACGCAAAGATTGCCGCCCCACAGGGTTGCGTCGTGCACGGGCTTTACTTTCAGGCCGGCATCGCGCACCGGCATGCGCCAGCCGGTGCCTTCGCCCTGCCCGCTCACCAGGTCGTCGAAGCAGGCTTCCATGATGTCGTCCGCACCGCCCTCGGCACCGAAGTCTTCGCCGACCGCGGGGCCCGCCCAGGTCACGGCGCCGGTCTTGGCGAGCAGTGCGCACTGCAGCGCGGTGAAGTCGCTGAGGCCGACGAATTCGGTGCCGCGCTGGATCGCCTTGGCCACGGCCTTGTACGGGATGGCGTCGAGGATGCGCGTGAGCCCGTAGCCACCGCGTGCGATCAGTGCAATGTGGGCGCCGCTGGCGGCTGCGCGGGTGATTGCAGCGAGCCGCGTCGCGTCGTCGCCCGCAAAGCGCTGGTACACGGCGAGCGCCGTTTCGTCGACTTCGACCTCGTAGCCCAGGGCCTTGAGTCTTGCCACGCCGCGCCGGAAGGCGGCCTTGTCGCGAATCGCGCTGGAAGGGGAATAGATGTAGATGTGTTTGGTCACGGCGTCGAGTATCCCATTGCGTTGCGCACCTCCCGGGCGAGCAGCGCAGCCTGCTGAACGCTCGGGCCGGAGGACGACGCCATGGGCCCGAGCGCGCGCAGGGCGGCCTGGTAGCCGCGGTCGGGGAACGGCGCGCGCCATGCATCGTCCACCGGCTCGCCGCCTTCGGGCGCGAGCAGCACGGCTGCAAACAGGCCGCCCCTTCCGGCCTGCAGCCGCGTGGCGAGCCCGGTGGCCGCGGCGCTGTGCACCAGCACCATCGGCGCCGGCTGCATGCGGTCGAGCCATTCGTTCAGGACCTGGCAGTGCCATTCGAGCCGGTGCGCCGCTTCGCGCTTGGGCTTGTCGCTCTTGCCGAAACCGATCAGGTCGGGCACCAGCGTGCGCAGCCCGGGCGCACCGACGAGATGGCGGAAAAAGTAGCCCCATTCGCCGGGACCATGAAGGCAAAGGCAAGCGGCGGCGGAGCCGTCCTGCGGACCCTCGTCGAGGTAGTGCATGCGCCAGCCTTGCAGGCTGGGCAGGTCCTGGACGTAGCGCGGTTCAAAGGCGTAGTCGGCGAGCGCGTCGAAGCGCTCCACCGGCGTGCGCAGCGCATCGTCGCGCAAGGGCTCGGCCTGTTCGCGCGCCGCGTCACGGCGCTGCTGGAAGAAAGCTTGCAGCACCGCGCTGCACTCCGCGGCCAGCACGCCACCTTGCACCTGCGTGCGGTGGTTCAGCCGGGGTTCGGCAAAGAGATCGAGCACCGAGCCGGCCGCGCCGGTCTTGGGGTCGGCCGCACCGTACACCACGCGCGCGAGCCGCGCATGCAGCATGGCGCCCGCGCACATCGCGCAGGGCTCGAGCGTGACGAACAGCTCGCAGCCGTCGAGCCGGTAGTTGCCGAGCGCGGCGGCGCCGGCGCGCAGCGCGTTGATCTCGGCATGGGCACTCGGGTCGTGCTGCGCGACCGGCGTGTTGCGCCCGGTGGCAACGAACTGCCCGTTCCTGACCAGCACCGCGCCGACCGGCACCTCGCCTGCCTCGGCCGCCAGGCGCGCCTCGGCCAGCGCGAGCGCCATCCAGTGCGCATCGTCCATGGGCTTGGAAGCGGGCTCAGTTGTCATCCGGCATCTTGCGCGCCTGCGCTGCGGCGTCGAGCGCGTCCTTGACCTGCTTTTGCACCTGCTGGACCTGCGTACGGGGATCGGCGGGCGCCTCGCCGGACGCGGGCGCGGCAACGCTGGTGAGCTGCTTCTTCGCGACAACCCCGGCGATCACAAGCGCCAGCAGCAGGCCGACCAGTCCGAACATGCGCATCTCAGCTTCCTTGCGCCACGGGTGCTTCGGCCGTCATGCCCAGGCGCTCCATCCACACGGCCAGCGCCTTCTCGTCGGGCGTGCCGGCGCTGTAGACGGCATGCATGGCGGCGTGCGATTCGCGCCGGTGCTGGTTCAGCTTGACCTTGCATTGCAGTGCGCTCACGCGCAGCTCGAACCCGACGATGCCGGCCAGCATCTTGAGCTGGAACTCCTCGCCCAGGTCGCGCCATTGCTGTGCGTAGCCGGGCTCGTGCTCGCCGATGAGCTTCTTGAGCAGCGCGTCCTTGGCTGCGGGCTCCTCGATCAGCCGGGCCTCCACGGTGCAGTGCACCACCAGGTAGTTCCAGGTTGGCACGCGTGCGAGGTCCGGATAGACCGAGGGCGACAGGTAGGCATGCGGGCCGAGAAAGGTGACGACGGCCTGCGGCCGCGCCTGCAGATGGCGCCAGTGCGGATTGGGCTTGGCGCAGTGGCCCAGCAGCACCAGCTGGCCGCCCTCCTGCTGCTCGGACACCAGCGGCAGGTGCGTGACGTAGGGCAGGCCCTCGTCGTCGTTCGAGATCAGGCTGGCGAAGGGGTGTGCGCGCATGAGCTCCAGCGCGATGGCCGGGTCCTTGGCGTTGAATTGCGGCGGCATGTACATGGGGCAATTTCCTCGTGGTGAGGCTCCGATTGTCCCCGAGCCGCCTTACCCTATCTTGTGCGCGGCGCTTCCAGCAGCTTCACCATGGCCGTGTAGCCGCGGGCCCGGGCCAGCTGGAGCGGCGTGTTGCCCTGCCTGTCGGCCAGCGCAAGGTTGGCGCCGGCATCGATCAGCGCGGCCAGCGTGCGCTGGTGGCGCGGGCCGCCGTCGCCCAGCACGATCGATTCGATCACCGCGGTCCAGTGCAGGTTGTTCATGTGGTCGAGGGGCGCGCCGGCCGCGATCAGCTGGCGCACCACTTCATCATGGCCCAGGTGCGCGGCGGCAATGAGCGCAGTGCCGTCGTAGCGGCTCGTCACCTGCCCGGCCTTCGCGCCGAGCGACAGCATCAGCGCGAGCGTCGCGGCATCGTCGGCCACCGAGGCGATGGTGATGGCGTCGTAGCGGTCGTCATCGAGCAGGTCGAGGTTTGCGCCGGCCTTGGCAAGCAGCTTCACCGCCTCGCGCTGCCGTGCATGGGTGGCAACGTGCAAGGGCGTGCGGCCCCGCACATCGCGTGCGTCGAGATTGGCGCCCGAGGCGATCAAGCCCTTCAGCTTCGGCAGGTCGCCCTGCCAGGCCGCCCGGTGCAGCCCTTCATAGGCCAGCAGCTCGGCGGCCTGCGGCGGCACCTGGGCCGACACACCGGCCGATGCGCCCAACCCGAGCGCGATCGCCAGCAACCCGGACCAGATGCCGTGCTTCATCATCAGCCCAGCTGGCCCTTGACCTTCTCGATGGCGGCGTTGGCGCACTGGTCGTCCAGGTGGCCGCCCGGCGCACCGCCGACGCCCACGGCGCCGATCACTTCGTTGCCCGACTTCACAGGCACGCCGCCGCCCAGCAGCAGGAAGCCCGGCAGGTACACCAGGTTCGCGGCGCCGGGGTTCTTCTGCGCGCCTTCCATCATGGCCTGCGTCGCGCCCTTGGCCGATGCCGAGGTCCATGCCTTGCGCTCGCTCGAAGCCAGCGTGTGCGGGCCGGCGTTGTCGGCGCGCTGCACGGCGCGCACGGTGCCGGCGCGGTCGACCACGGTGGCGGCCACGCTGTAGCCGTTGGCGGCGCAGGCGGCCACGGCTTCGGCTGCGATCTGGTTGGCCAGCGCGAGCGAGATGTTCTTCTCGGTGCGCACCGCGGGTGCCGGCGTCTGGGCCTGGACGGCCGATGCGGCAAGCAGGATGGCGAGAGCGCCGAAGCGAAGGTTGGAACGCATTTTTGATTTCTCCGGTGAATGCAGGGTGATGGCGCCGGCTGTTTGTCGGCGGCTGCGCCACTGTAGAAAACACCGTCCGCCGAAGCCATTCGTACGGCTACGCCCGGGGCTCCGTAGTTCTACGGAGCGCCACGGAGCGCGCCTTTCAGTCTTGCCCGGCCACCAGCACCGCGTAGCGCCGGATCAGCTGCGCGAGCGAATCGCAGTCGAGCTTGGCGAACAGGTTGGCGCGATGCGTCTCCACCGTGCGCGGCGACAGCGCGAGCGTGCGCGCGATCTCCTTGTTGGTGAGGCCCTGCACGATGAAGGCAAGCACCTCGCGCTCGCGCTCCGACAGCTGCGCCACGCGCTCGCGCGCCGCGTTGTCGGCCTGCGAGCGTTCGCGCGAGCGCACATGCTGGCGCACCGCCTGCTGCAGGGCTTCGAGCAGCTGCTCGTCGTCCACCGGTTTCTCCAGGAACTCGGCCGCGCCGGCCTTGAAGGCGCGGCGGCACATCTCGACGGTGCCGTGGCCCGTGAGCATGATCACCGGCTGGTCGACGCCCTGCGCCATGAGCCGGTCGAGCACCGTGAGGCCGCTGATGCCGGGCATGCGCACGTCGAGCACGATGGCGCCGACGCTCGCGCGGTCGAAGCCGTCGATGAAGGCCTGCGGGTCTGCCCAGCCCTGCACCCGCAGGCCGACCGTGCCGATCAGCAGCGACAGGCTGTCGCGCACCGCCTGGTCGTCGTCGATGAGGTGGATCAGCGGCGATTGCGGTGGGGTGTTCATCCCATGCGCTCCGTGGACGGCGCCACCAGCGGCAGCAGCAGCGTGAAGCGCGCGCCGCGCGGCGCCGCATTGGCCGCGGAGAGGCTGCCGCCCATGCCGCTCGCCAGCGTTTCGCTGAGGCTCAGGCCAAGGCCCAGGCCGCCCTCGCGCGTGCTGAAGAAAGGCTCGAAGAGGCGCGGCATGGCCTCGGGTGCAATGCCGCGTCCGTTGTCGGTCACGGTCAGCACGCCTTCCTGCCCATTGCGCCCCACCGAAACGGAAAGGCGGCGTTCGGACGCGGGCACCAGGTCGAGCGCCTGCAAGGCGTTCATCAGCAGGTTGTGCACGATCTGCTCGAGCGCCACCGCCTCTGCCTGCACGCGCACCGGTGCCTGTGCGGTGGCATCGAACTGCGCCGCAACGCCTCGCTGCGCGAACTCCGGCGCCAGCAGGTGCATGGCGCTGCGCACCACCTCCTGCAGCACCAGCGGCTTCACGTCGCCGCCGGCTTCGGGGCGTTCGATCACGCGGCGCAGCCGACCGACCACACCGGCCGCGCGGCGCGCCTGCTCCACGGCCTGGCCCATGGCATTGCGCGCCGTGGCCAGGTCGGGCGGATCCTCGTCGAGCAGCCGGCGCGCGGCCTGGGCATTGGCCAGCACGGCCGTGAGCGGCTGGTTCAGCTCGTGCGCCAGCCCTGCCGAGAGCTCGCCCAGGGCATTGAGCCGCGCCACCTGGCCAAGGCGCAGCAGCTCTTCGGCCCGGCGGCGCGCGATGCGCTGGCGCTGCGCGGTCCACAGGCCGGCCAGCAGCAGCGCCGCCGCCACGGCCCAGCCTGCGATGCTGCGCCACGGCAGTTCACCCCAGCCCACATGGCGCTCGGCCACGAGGTCGAAAGGCTGGCTCGGCGATGCCAAGGGCTTGGTAAGGCTGAAGCGCCAGCCACCCGTGTCCGCTTGCGCCGCCTGTCCCGGCTGCAGCACGAACTGCTGCGCGCCGCGCTGCAGGCTCACGCGCACCGGGCTCTGCTTCGGGTCCATCGGCCAGTCGCGCCACGGCACCGAGCCGGCCAGGTCGATTTCGAGGGCGTAGCTGATCGGCGTCGCACCCATCACGAGCTGGTAGCGGCCTTGCGCGAGGTCCAGTCCCGCCAGTTCGGCGCGGCGCTCGCCGCGCGAACGTGCTTCCGCAGCGGCCAATGCGCCGGCCTGCTTCTCGTCGGGCCAGGCCTGGTCGCGTTCGCGCCGCTGCACGCGCAGGATCGACGGATAAACCGATGGCAGGCGCTGCTCCGGGCGGTCCGCGCCGTCGCCGGGTTCGAGCAGCGCGAGCGTGGCCAGCACCGCGTCGTACTGCACCACCTGCTGGCTCATGAGCCGGTGCGCGATGCGCGCGTCGGTCTCGAAATCCTGCTGCAGCTGCGCGAGCTCGGCGCGCGCCAGCCACACCGCGCCCACGGCCGTGAGGGCCAGCCATGCCAGCCACCAACCACCCTGCGCGCGCAACCACTGTTTCATGGCGCGGATTGTGCCCGGCGCAGCGAGGCCACCCGATGTTGGCCGAGAATGCGGCCCCAGACATGGCTGAAGTGCAGGACTCCCTTTTCCCCGATCTTCCGCGCCCGCCCGAGGCGCCCCCCACCGTGCCGCCAGAGGCCGAGGCCGAGCCGCCCGCGAAGAAGAAATCTCGCGGCGCCACCGTGGCGCCGGCGCCCGTCGATCCGGCACTGGTCGAGCTGGCCGCGGCGCTTCCGGCCGGGCTGCGGCTGGGCACCTCCTCGTGGAGCTACCCCGGCTGGGCCAACCTCGTCTGGGATGGCGAATACGCCGAGGCGGTGCTGTCGAAGAACGGGCTGTCCGCCCTCGCCCGGCACCCGCTTTTCCGCACGGTGAGCCTGGACCGCAACTTCTACCGCGCGCTCACCGCGAGCCAGTACGCGCGCTATGCGGCGATGGTGCCCGACGACTTCCGCTTTATGGTGAAGGCGCCGAGCCTCGTGACCGACGCCACCGTGCGCGACGAAAGCGGCCGCGGCACGCAGGTCAACCCGGTGTTCCTGAACAGCGAGATCGCGATCCAGGAATTCGTGCAGCCGGCGCTCGAAGGGTTGGGCCACCGCATCGGCGCACTGGTGTTCCAGATGAGCCCGATTCCTGCGCAGCTGCTGGCCGACCAGCCCGCGCTGCTTGCCCGCATCGGCGAAATGCTCGAATCACTGCCCGGCCTGAAGCCGGCCGCGCCGGATGCCGTGATTGCAGTCGAAGTGCGCGACCCGCAACTGCTCTGCCCCGCCTTCGCCGACATGCTGCGCAGCGTGGGCGCCACCTTCTGCATGGGCCTGCACGCCAAGATGCCGCCGATCGAAGACCAGTTGCCGATGCTGCGCGCACTCTGGCCCGGGCCGCTGGTGTGCCGCTGGAACCTGCACCGCCGCCACGGCCGCTTCGGCTATGAAGATGCGGAAAAGCTCTATGGCCCGTTCGACAAGATCGTCGATCCCGACCCCGAAACGCGCGAGGCCCTGGCCCGGGTGATCGCGGGAACCACCGGCGCGGGCCAACTGGCCTACGTCACGGTGAGCAACAATGCCGAAGGCTGTGCGCCGCTGACGATCGCGTCGCTCGCGCGGGACATCGCCAAGCTGCCGAAGCGCTAGCTGCTTCGGCCTGCGTTCTCCTTGGCCACCACTGTCATCTCCAGCTCGACACTCGCGTTCTTCGGCAGCGCATAGACGCCGACCGCCGTGCGCACATGCACGCCTGCCTCGCCGAACACGCGGTGCAGCAACTCGGACGCCGCATCGGCCACCTCGCTCTGCTGCGTGAAATCGGCTGTGCATTGCACGAAGACGCCGACGCGCAGCACCTTCTCGATACCGTCGAGCGAGCCGAGCTCGCGCCGCAGCAGGGTCAGGCAGCGCAAGGCGCAGATCTGCGCGGCCTCGCGGGCCCTGCCGAGCGGCACCTGGTCGCCCACGCGGCCGGTGACGACCACCGTGGTGCCCACGCGCGGCACCTGGCCGCTGGTGTAGAGCGTGCGGCCGTCGCGCGCGATGGGTGCGTAGTTGCCGCCGGCGACAAGCTCGCCCTCGAAGCTGTGGCCCATTTCGGCGGCAATTCGATCGGCGATCTGGTCTCGGGTCTGCAACGTCATGTGGCTTCCATTCAACGAAGCCTCATTGTCGCCATCCGGTTTTCGAAGAACAGATACAGATCGCGCAGATGCGATGCGCAACAGACGGTGCGTAACCTCAGGCAGCCGGGGCCGAAGGCCATTGCCCCAGCACTTCGTGGATGCTTTCGCCGACGTGGCTTTCGATCAGTGAGAACGAGCGGGCCGTCCACCGGACCGGCTCGATGGAATGCCGCTCGATCTTGCGCGGCGTGTAGGCCAGCGTCATGTGTGGCGTGAAGCCACGCTCGGGCTTGAAGCCCGCATCCGCCAGTGCCTCGCCAAGACGCTGTCTGAACGCCGCAAGCGCTGCCGTATCGCTGTCGCCGCCGCACAGCACGAAGGCCTTGCTCTGCTCGAACCGCATGGCCTCGTCGAACACCACCTCGAACGAGGGCGGCGCCACGGCGGCGGCGGCTTCCAGGGCGGCTTGCACGGTTTCGCGCGGCACCGCCGGATAACTGCCGAGATGATGCAGCGTGACATGCAGGCGATGCGCCTCGGTCAGCTTGCCCTTCAACGCATGCCGGTCCTTGAGCCGCGCACCCAGCGCGGCAATCGACGCGGCATCTTCAGGGCGCGGAAAGATCGCGAAGAAAAGCGAGCGAGGCAGGCGCTCCCTGCGTGGCACGGTGCCGCGCGGACGGCGCACGGGCAGCGGCGCAGGATCGATGCCTGGGAGTAGAAGCTGTTCGGGCATGGGAAATGTCGGATTCACCGATGCATTCAAACACGACCGGAGAAGCCTGCTGCGGCAGGAGCGTCTGTAAAGATCCGTTGCCCCGCGTGCGGAACTCGGCGCATGCGGCACGGCTCTGACGTGCCATGAACGCCCGATCAGAACCCGGCCTTCCCCGGCGCACCGTTGCCGCAGCGCTCGTTGCCGCGCCCGCACTCTGGCTCGGCGCCCGGGCGCAGGCGGCGGCAAGCCGGCTCGCAACGCCTTCGCAGACCGAGGGGCCCTTCTATCCCGTCCGCCTGCCGCAGGATTCCGACCACGATCTGCTGCGCAACGGCACGCTGGACTACCGCGGCGGCCAGCCGGCCTGGGTCGACGGGACAGTGACCGATCTCGACGGCAAGCCGCTGCGCGGCGCGCAGGTCGAGATCTGGCAATGCGATCAGAACGGCCACTACCACCACCCCGGCGACGGCGACCGCGCCGACGCCGCCTTCCAGGGCTTCGGCCGCGTCACGGTCGGCGAGGACGGCAGCTACCGCTTCCGCACCATCCGCCCAGTGCCCTACAGCGGCCGCACGCCGCACATCCACGTCAAGGTGAAGCTCGGCACGCGCGAGCTGCTGACCACGCAGCTCTATGCGGCCGGCGATCCGGGCAATGTGCGCGACTTCATCTGGCGCAATCTTCCGCAGGCTGCGAGGGAGGCCGTCACAGTGCCTTTCGAGCGCGGGGCGGATGGGCTGCAGGCGCGCTTTCCGATTGCCGTTGCGGCCTGAGCGCGCCCGCCGCTGCTGCTGACGCCTGCCGTCGCCGTGACGGAACCAGGGCACGCCAGGCGATGACGCAAGACGTGACGCACAGCCCGATCCCCAGCAGCGAGAAGCCCAGAACCAGCGCATGGCGCAGCCACGGGCGCGCGAGAAGCGGTGCGAAGTCCAGGCTGTGCAGGCCATGGTAGAGAACGCGCTGCCAGCGGCCCGACGCGTCGCTGCGCAGGAGAATGCGTGCCGACGCAGGATCCGCGAAGGCGGCCACGCCATCGGCCCAGTCGGCGCGCCACACGGGCAGCGGACGGGTATGGCGGGTGTTCGGGTCCACAGCCTCGCGTGCGTAGTACAGATCGTCGTAGGAATCGATGCGGCGCATCGTGGGAGCGCCGGCCTCCGGACGCAGCGCGGCCAGCAAGGGCTGGACGGTGGCCGCAGGCAGCGCGGCAATGGCCTGCCCCGGATCGCGCATCTCGGCACGCACCAGCAATTGGCCCTCGGCAGATTGCAAGCGATACCACGGCTGCCCCGCAACGTGCAGCAGCTCCAGTTCACGCGCCGCGAGGCCCTGCCGGTTGGCCTGCCTCAGCGCCTCGGCCGGATCGAGCCGCGCCTCGGTTGGCAGGCCGGCCCAGCGCACGCGCTCGTCCGCCGTCGGCTCGCGCGCTGAAAACACGCCGAATGGATTCATCGACAACAGGCCCGAACAGATCCATGTGAGCGCGAAGATGCCTGCCGCCAGCCCGGCGATGTGATGCCAGCGCAGCCAGAACTTGCGGTAGGGAATCCAGCGCGAACGATTCAGGAAGAGTTGCCAGGTGCCAAGCACCACGCCGCTCAGCGCCAGCAGCGTCGCGGGAATTGAGAGCCACACGACGGCGTGGTGCCAGGCGGCAGGGAATTGCCGCAGCACGGTCGGATAGATCCAGTGCGGCACGGCACCCAGCCAGTTCCAGAAGCGCTCGGCATGGCGCGTGTCGCGCACGACCTCCGCCGCATCTGGAGAAACGTAGAGCTCCAGCCCGTCCTCGCCAACCAGCGCGACCTTCACCAGTGGCCGATAAGGGTCGAGGCCCTGCGGCACGGTCCATTGGTCGCGCTCCAGGCGCTCGGAGTGCTGCGCGAGGCGCCCGCTGAAGGCCTCGGCCACCGCGGCCGCCTGCGCGTCTGCGAGCGGCGGCCGCAAGACGCCGCTGCGCGCGTCGAGCGTTCGCCAATGGGGCGGCGCAGCGCCCTGCTCTTCATGCGCCAGCAGCCGCCAGACCGGATCCGCACCCGCCATGCCCAGGCGCGCCTCGCTGAAGCGAAGTCCGGCACGCCGAGCGGCCTCCTCTGCGGTCAGGCAGCACCCTGGCGGCAGTTGCAGCGGCGGCAAGGCCTGCAGGCGTTCGACGGGCGTGAGGCTCGGGAACGGCACGAAGTACAGGACGACGCCGCTCGCAAACCACATGAGGAAGAACAGCACAAGCACGACGCCCAGCCACTTGTGCAGAAAGACGAGCGCCTTCTTCATGGCGCAATGGCCAACCGCACGGCATCCATCATTCAGAAGCGCGCACGCGCCGTCAGCTGCACCGTGCGCGGCGCGCCGAGCAGCCAGCGCACGTTGCCGGTGCCCGAGACCGCGTAGTCGCAGTCCGTCAGGTTCTTGACGGCCAGGCTGAAATCGAGGCTGCGCGAATACTCGTAGGCCAGCGACACATCGAACACCGTGTAGGCCGGCAGGCGCGCCGTGTTGGCCGCATTGGACTGCCGCGCGCCAACGTAGCGCGCCCCGATGCCCAGCTGCCACCGGGGCTGGAAGCGATAGGCCGTCCACAGGTTGGCCGTGCGTTCGGGCACGCCGACCGGGATGTTGCCCGCGCGGGAGACAGCACGCCCGGCGACCACCTCATTGAAGTCGTCGTAGCGCGCACGCAGCAGAGCCGCGTTGGCGTCGACGGTCCAGCCGGGCAGCGGCTCGGCCGCCATGGCCAGTTCGACGCCGGTCGACGATTGGCGCCCGACCTGCTGGGTGATCCTGGGGTCGCTGGCATCGCGGGACAGCAGGTTGCGCTTCTCGATGCGGTAGAGGGCCAGCGTCCATTCGCCCTTGATGGCCGGCAGGCTGCCCTTGGCCCCCACCTCGAGCTGCCGGCCCTTGGTCAGGTCGAAGGAATTTCCACCATTCGGAAGCGACAGCGCACCGCTCAATGGGTCGGTTCCCGTTCCGTACTGGCCATAAAAAGAAACCACGTCGCTGGGTGTCCAGACCGCGCCGATGCGGCCCGTGACGGGACTGTATGTCTTGGACAGACGGGCGCCGGTGCGCAGGTCGTTGTTATCGAGCCGCATGCGGTCGCTGCGCAGGCCGGCCACGAGCTTCCAGCCGGGCGCGAGTTCCAGCGCATCCTCCGCGAAGAGTGCCGTCGTCTCCAGGGTCGAATGGCGTCCCGGAAGCGTTGGCACCGGGCTGGTGAAATGGCCCGGCGCAAAGAAGAACGGATCGACCGTGCTCGCGCCGCCGTAGGGCGAATTGTTGGTGTGCAGCAGGGTCGTGCGATACCAGTCCAGGCCGGCGACGAAGCGGTTCTTCAGGCCGCCGAGTTGGCCGTCGAACGTGGCATCGAACCGGTTGCCCGTCTGCTCCTGGTCATGCAGGATCTCGATGTAGTCGCTGCGGCCGACCCGCGTGCCGGCCCTGTTGAAGGTGTAGGCCTCGGCGTTGCGCCAATGGCGCACCGACGCCAGGTGGTAGAGCTCGTTGCGCAACTGGATGCCGTTGCCGAGCTGGTATTCGGCCTTGGCGCGCCACATGCGGTCGTCGTACTTCACGACCGAATCGTCCACATTGAAGTTGGTGCGGCGCAGCCGGCTGTCGAGCACGCCATCGAGAAGCGGCGTGCCGAAGTAGCGGGCGTCGTCATTGCGGCCGCCATCGAACGAGAACGTGAACTTGAGCGCGCTGCTCGGACGCGCCGCAAGGGCGAGCGCGTAGTTCTGCCGGTCGTAGCTTTCGAAGCGGCGAAAGCCATCGCTGCTGCCCGCGTCGACGTAGACGGAATAGGCCAAGGTGTCCTTGATTGGTCCACGCAGGCCGATGCCGCCTTGCCGGGTGCCAAAGGAGCCCAGGCTGAAGAAGGCTTCGCGCTCCGTGCGGTCGAACCGCGGCTTCTTGGTGATGTAGTTGACGGCCGCGCCGATGGCACCGTCGCCAAAGAGCACCGAGGCCGGCCCCCTGAGCACCTCGACCGACTCGAAGGGCCAGGTGGAGAACGGATAGGTCACGGTGCCGGACGCAACCACCAGCCGTGTGCCGTCGACCAGTTGGGCCACGGAGTTGTGTCCCGCAAAGCCCCGCGCCACCAGGCTGGTGCCGCCATTGCCGGGCGCAGGCGCTTCGGTGACGCCGGGAAATCGAACAGCGACATCCTGCGCACGGGCCAGATTACGTTCGGCGATGTCGGCGCTGCCCAGGCTGCTGACACTGGCCGGTGTTTCGCGCGGTGCAAGGCCCAGACGCGACCCGGTCGCGCTTGGCAGGTCGAGGCCCAGGCTGCTGCCGGGAGCGGTTTCGCCGGCCGACACCTCGACGGCCGGCAAGGCGGCCTGGGCGCGCGATGCGACCGGGTGCATCGCCAGGCCGGCGATGCATGCCATGGCGCGCATCGCCCTGTGGCGGCGGATCGATGGACACTTCGCGGATGGTTTCATGCTGTGGCCAGGCATTGTTCGAGTCCCTGCACCAACACATCCCTGGGCAGCTGCTTGCCGATGAAGACGATGCGGCTGTGGCGCGGCTCGTCCTGCTTCCAGTTCGGGCCGGCTTCGGTGCCCATCAGCATGTGGACGCCCTGGAGCACCACACGGGTGTCCAGGCCGACTACCGCGATCACGCCCTTGTAGCGCATCAGCTGGGTGCCGTAGATTCGAAGGATGGCGCCGAAGAAGTCCTCCAGCCGCGCCGCATCGAAAGGCCGTTCGGCGCGAAACACGAAGCTGGAGACATCGTCGTCGTGCTCGTGGTCCACATCGGTCAGGAAGTCGGGTTCGATCTCCAGGATGGCGTTCAGGTTGAACCCGCGGATGTCGAGCAGCTGGTCGATCGGCGCCTGGCCGAAATGCGCCGCGGTGATCGGCGCACGCGCATTCATGCGCAGCAGGCGCTGCTCGAGCGCCCTCACCTCGTCGACCGACACCAGGTCGGTCTTGGACAGCAGGATGCGGTCCGCAAAGCCCACCTGCTCCTGGGCTTCATGGTGCTCGTCGAGCTGCGCCATCGCATGCTTGGCATCGACCAGCGTCACGATCGCATCGAGCAGATAGGTCTGGCTGATCTCTTCATCGACGAAGAAGGTCTGTGCCACGGGCGCCGGGTCGGCCAGCCCGGTGGTTTCGATGATCACGCGCTCGAAGCTCGCGCTGCCGTTCTTGCGGCGCGCCGCCAGCTCGCCGAGGATGCGCACCAGATCGCCGCGCACGGTGCAGCAGATGCAGCCGTTGTTCATCTCGATGATCTGCTCGCCCTCGTCCTGCACCAGCAGTTCGTTGTCGATACCGGCCTCGCCGAACTCGTTTTCGATCACGGCGACCTTGTGGCCGTGCTGCTCCTTCAGGATGCGGTTCAGCAGCGTGGTCTTGCCGCTGCCGAGGAAGCCGGTGAGGATGGTGACGGGAATGAGGCTCATGGACAACTCTGGATGATGGTTGATCGGGCGCTCGACAAGCTCAGCGCTTTGCCGAGAGCGCCGAGGCAATGGTTGTGGTGTTGTGGGCGAACAGCTTCAGGTAGGTGTCCGCCTCGGTCCCCGGCGTCGACAGCGCATCGGAATAAAGCCGGCCACCGACAACGACCCCGCCTTCGCGCGCAATGCGCTGGACCAGGCGCGGGTCGGAAATGTTTTCGACGAACACCGCGCGCACGTCCTCGCTCCGGATCTGGTCGATCAGGCGCGCAACCGAGGCGGCGGAGGCCTCGCTGTCGGTGTTCATGCCCTGCGGCGCAAGAAACTCGATGCCGTAGGCGGCGCCGAAATAGCCGAATGCATCGTGCGAGCTGATCACGCGGCGATGCTGGCGCGGCACCGCGTCGAAACGTGCGCGCACATCGCGGTCGAGCGCCTGGAGCCGCTCGATGTAGCTGGCGCAGCGCTGGCCGATCTCGGCCGCGAATGCCGGCCGTGCCCGCGCCATCGCATCGCGCAGGTTTGCGGCATAGCGCTGCGCGTTCGCAAGGTCCTGCCATGCGTGCGGATCGGGCTCGCGGCCCATGCGGCGCACCGGCACGCCCTCGCTGGCCACGAGGACGGGACCGCGGTAGCCGGATGAACGCACCAGGCGGTCCATCCAGCCTTCGAACCCCAGTCCGTTGACGATAACCAGTTCGGCATTGGCGAGGCGCCGCGCATCGGCCGGGCTCGGCTGGAAGACGTGCGCGTCGGAATCCGGGCCGACCAGGGCCGCGACTTCGACGGCGCTGCCGCCGATCTCGCGCGCCATGTCAGCGAGGATCGAGAAGCTCGCGACGACGCGCAACGGCCGTGGTGTGGTGAATTGCGCAAACACTGGCAGCGGCAGCGCGATGAGCGGCGTGGCGAAGAAGCGGCGGCGCATGGGATCCGATGGAAAGTTCATGTCAGGCATTTCGATGAGAGCGTGAGCGCAGGAGCCGGGCAAGCAATCCGCCATGCGGTCCGAACACGAGCGACAGCAGGTAGGCCACGCCCGCCACCAGCACGATGGCGGGCCCCGAGGGCCACTGGGCATGGAAGGACAGCAGCAGCCCGGCAAAGCCGGACAGCACCGCCATGCCGGCTGCAACCAGCGCAAGGCTCCAGACTTCGGCGGCCCAGAAGCGCGCCGCGGTGGCCGGCAGCATCATCAAGCCGACCGCCATCAGCGTGCCCAGCGCCTGGAAGCCCGCCACCAGGTTGGCGACGGTAAGAACGAGAAAGACGCCGTGCACCAGCGAGCCGGGCCCGCCCACATTGCGCAGGAAACCCGGATCGAGGCATTCCACGAGCAGCGGCCGATAGATGACCGCCAACACGACCAAGGTCAGGCTTGCGACGCCGGCCATCAGCAGCAGCGCCGCATCGTCCACGGCAAGAATGGTGCCGAAAAGCATGTGCATCAGGTCGACGCTGCTGCCGTGGGTGGACACAAGCAGCACACCCAGCGCGAGCGCGATCAGATAGAAGGCTGCGAAGCTTGCGTCTTCGCGCTGCGACGTCACGCGCGTGACAAAACCGGCCGCCAGTGCCACGGCGAGCGCGGCAAAAAAACCGCCAGCACTCATCGCCGACAGCGAGAAGCCGGCAAACAGAAAGCCGAGCGCCGCGCCCGGAAGCAGCGCGTGGCCCATTGCGTCGCCCACCAGGCTCATGCGCCGCAACACCAGCAAGGTGCCGATCGGCGCGCTGCCCAGGCCCAGCGCCAGCGTGGCCACCAGTGCGCGGCGCATGAAGCCGTATTCCACGAAGGGCTGCACCAGCAAGGCCCCGGTGTTCATGACATAACCTCCGCGCTACGCGCTGCGGTATTCGCCTTGGGAACGGCCCGGCGGCTCATGCCGCCTCCCTGCACGCGGTCGCATCCTCGTCCCACGCCTCGGCCATCTGGCGCGCGCGGAACAGGTTCTCGGCATGCAGCACTTCGGCCGTCGGCCCCCACGCCACGCAGCGCCGCGCCATGAGCAGTGTGCGATCGAAATTCAGGCGAACCTGCTCGAGGTCGTGCAGCACGGCAATCACGGTGCGCGCCTCTGCGTGCCAGCGCGCGACCACGGCCAGCAGGTCGGCGGTGGTGCGCGCATCGATTGCATTGAACGGTTCGTCCAGCAGGATCACCGGGGCGTCCTGCAGCAGCACGCGCGCAAAGAGCACGCGCTGGAACTGCCCAGCCGACAACTCGGCGATGCTGCGGCGCTGGAAGCCACCAAGGCCGACGGCCTCCAGCGCGTCTCCCACGGCGTCGCGCTGCCGCGCGGCGATACCCTTGAAGCTGCCGAGCCGCCCCCAATGCCCGAGCGCCACCAGGTCGAACACCCGGATCGGGAAGCTCCGGTCGATCTCGGCCTGCTGCGGCAGCCAGGCGATGCGGTCGCGCGAGGCGCCACCGAAGGAGACCCTGCCCTCGGCTGGCCGGATGCGTCCCATGATCGCGGCGAGCAGGCTGGTCTTGCCGGCGCCGTTCGGCCCGACGATAGCAGTGAGCGAGCCCGGCGCGAACTCCCCCGACAGGTGATGCACGGCCGGGTGCCCGCGATAAGCCACCGTGAGGTTGCTCAGCAGGATGGCGGGAGGCAGCGGCGCCCCGCTCATTTCAGGGCCCAGCCAACAGCCAGCCACAACGCCGCGGCCAGCATCAGCGCGCCCGCCACTCGCATCCACACGCTGGCCATCAGCAGGCTCTGCGGCTTCTCCGACAAGGCATCAAGCATTTCTTCACGTCGGTTGGCCCATTGTTTCATGCCTCGACTATATTGCAAATAGGAATGCATTCGCAATAATGCCTATGGGCGTCCCGCTTTTTCGCAATACGCCCTGCCCTATCCCACCGCGCCAAGCTCAATTTGTTCGTTCGTGCGCCACGCCAGTCTTGGCCCACACTTCCAACTGATGGAGCACCAGGGCCAGCGACCGCCCACGCGCAGACAGCGTGTAGAGAACCCCGCGGGGAAAACTCGCAAGGAGCTCCCGGGAAACCAGGCCTCGTTGCTCCAGGCCATCCAGGCGTTCGGTCAGCACCTTGGGCGTGATTCCGGCCAGGCACCCGACCAGTTCGCCATGGCGCTTGGGACCGGTTTGCAAGTGCCAAAGAATCAATGCGTTCCAGCAATGTCCCAAGAAGGCCAGCCATTCTTCGACGGGGCACTCGCTCGCGTGCTTCGCCGCAGGTGTGTCGATGCCGGCCGGAGCCGCCGGGGTCTCTGCAGTTCTATCCATTTGGTAAGTGCTGGATCCGCATGTTGTGATGCGCTCCATCGCATTTCAGAGAGAGCGTTCATCCGTCATGTTCAAGGTCACGACCCCCGCCGCAATGAACGAAGCTTTTACCCAAGCATTCAACAGCCGCTGCATCGACAACCTGCTGTCGCTGTACGAACCGGATGCCGCCCTGCGCACCGACCCCTCGACCAGACCTGCAGGGGAAAACTCGCCATTGCCGTAGAACTCGGCAAGCTGCTGGACGTGCCGGGAGTCATGATTTCCCGCAACAACTTCTGTGTGGAGGTGGACGGCCTTGCACTGCTGCGGACCGACTACAGCCTGGCCTCGCCGGAGGGAAAGACGATCCTCGCCGGCAGCTCGGCGGAGGTCGTGCGCCGGCAGGCAGATGGCTCGTGGCTCTACGTCATCGACCATGCGGCAGGTGCGAGCCTGCCGCGTGTTGAAGACTGAGTCGATCTGGCACCCGCCCTACCGGCGGCAGGAGGCCGTGAAGAAGTCGAGGATCTGCTCGCCCAGCAGTTGCTCCCCGCTGTTGAAGTGCGCCATGACGGACACGTGGTTGTGGTCCGCGACCGTCATGTGGCGCGGCGCGACACGACGTGCCTGCGCCACGCGATAAGCGAATTCGGTCGCATAGACGTCGAGCAGCGGGTTCTCGTATTGCGCATTGACGACGAACACGGGCATTGCGAGCTGCGCCGCATGCGCGATGGGCGCCAGGGCCGGGTAGCGGCTTGCGTCGTCGCCGAAATACGCCCGCACGCCGGCCGCGTTGGGGTTCTCCGGCAAGGTGTCGGCGCACAGCCGCGCGGACACCAGCACCAGGCAGCACACGTCGCGCCGCAGGTGGGCGAGCGCCGGATCGCAGGCAAAGGTCGCCGCGTGGGTGCCTCCGGCGGAATGACCGATCAGGCAGATGCCGCGCGGATCGCCGCCAAAGCCGCGGATGTGCCCGGACACCCAGGCACAGGCTGCGGCGACGTCCAGGGCACCTTGCGGATGCGGCGCCTCCGGTGCCAGCCTGTATTCGATGTTGACGCCCACGCAACCCTGGCGGGCGAACCAGGTCAGCACGTTGGCGTACATGGCCTCGTTGATGTCCTTGGTGCCGCGCACGAAAGCGCCGCCATGCACGAAGACCACCACGGGCGCGTCACGCGCAACTGCCGGACGATAGACGTCCAGCCGCTGGCGCGGGTGAGGTCCGTAGGAAAGTTCACGCGTGACGGCGACGCCATCGCGCGGTGCCGCCATCAGCACAGGCAGGTAGGCGGCCTTGACCCGGTCGCCCGCGCTGCGGATGTCCTGCTGCCACACCGGGCCGACCTCGCGCAGCAGCTCGTCCATTGCGCCGGGCCGCGGGATCGCGCGCATGGCCGGTCAGTCCTGCCGGAAGGCCGTGGCCTCGACCTCGAAACACCAGTCCGGGTGCGCCAGCGCCGCGACCACCACCAGGGTCGAGGCCGGCCGCGCCGATCCAAGGTACACGCTGCGGATCGCATTGAGCCGGGGCAGGTCCGCGGCACGGGTGAGGTACGTCGTCACCTTGACCAGGTGCGATGCGTCCATGCCAGCCGCCTGCAGCACTGCCACCAGGTTCTTCCAGGCCTGGTCGGCCTGGGCCTCGAAGCCTTCCAGCAGGCGGCCTTGCGGGGTCATGCCGATCTGGCCCGCCACGTGCAGGCAGGTGCCCGGGCCATGGGTGGAGATGCCGTGGCTGTAGGCACCTGCAGGCGCTGCGACGTTGTCGGGAATGATGCGTTGATGCATGGCGGCCTCAGTGCACGACGCTGTCGATTTCCGGGATGACCGGAATCTCGACGCCGTACACGCCGATGTCCTCGCGGATCTTGTTCACGCCCATGCGGATGATGCCGATCTCTTCATCGGGGTGCGTCGCGCCAAGGCCATGGTCGGCTGCCAGTGCCCGGTTGCGGCCCGAACGCGCGCGCTCGGCGTCCGGCAGGTTGACCACGGCATAGACGCCATTGAGCAGGCTGCCGCGCAGCTTCTTCGCGACCTTCAGGCCGATCAGGCGCTTTTCCTCCGAGGGCAACTCGCTGAAGAAGCGCCGCATGATGATGCGGCCGAACTGTATGTGGCGAGCCTCGTCGCGCAGGATCAGCCGGCAGACCTCGCGGATCGAGTCGAACCGGGCGTTCTCGTAGCGCGCCTGCAGCAGGTCGCCGGACAGCTGCTCGAACAGCGTGTTGACCGAGAGGCCGGCAAAGAAGCTCATGGCCTTCTCGTCCGACTCGTCGTGAAAGCGCGGGATGATGTCCTTGAAGTAGTCCGACCGCGGCATGGGCTCGTATTCGGCCAGTGCGTCGGCGATGCGGAAGCTGGCCTCGTGATGCCGGAACTCCTCGGCGATGAAGTTGGTGATGTGCTGCTTCACCTCGAACGGCTGGTGTTGAAAGATCGCGTCGCGCAGGCGCTCTGCGCCATAGGGGGTGGCGCCGTGCTCCATCCAGGCACGCAGGCTCCACCATTCGGCGCCGGCCTTGCGCACTTCCGGCGGCAGGTCGGCCTGTTGGAGATCGGAATAGTCGATGTCGGAGACCGGGTTCCAGGCCAGGTCGCGTGCCTGGGTGCAGAGGCGCCAGACCTCCGGGTACTCGATCTTCGACACGACCGGATAGGGGTTGGGAACGGCGGGGATTTCTTCGAGCAGGGACGGCTGCATGGGCATGGCTCCTTCATTCGGCGATCGGGGATGCCATTCATGCTAGGCGCGTGCTCTTGATACATCCAATACTGTTTAAATGGAGTCGTGATCCGAACTGTGTATATCGAGTCAACCTTCACAAGGCTCTCCAGATGATCGAGTTCAGGCAGTTGCGTCAGTTCGTGGTGGTGGCGGAAGAGCTCAACTTCGGCCGTGCGGCGGAGAAGCTGCACATGTCTCAGCCGCCACTGAGCGTGGCCATACGCAACCTGGAACTGCAGGTGGGCACGCTGCCGATAGACCGCAGCCGGCACCATGTGCGCCTGACGCCGGCGGGCAAGGTTTTCCTGAAGGATGCGCAGCGCCTGCTGACACAGGCCCATGCGGCCACGGAACGCGCCCGGCGTGCCGCTCAGGGCGCCGAAGGCTCGCTCAGCCTGTCTTTCGTGCCAAGCGCCGCGCTCGACCTTCTGCCCGACATCTTCAAGCGGTTCCAGCGCGACTACCCGACGGTCCACCTGCAGGTGACCGCGGAGACCACCACCCGGCAGGTGGAGGCCCTGCGGCGAGCCGAGGTCGACCTGGCCCTGGTGGTCGGCCCGCTGCAGGACGTGCCGGACCTTGCCTTTGTCGATCTTCAGGCACAGGGTTTCGTCATTGCCGTTCCCCGCAGCCATGCCCTGGCAAAACACCGCTCCGTGAAGATCAAGGCCCTGGCGGCAGAGTCCTTCATCGCCTTTCCAGCGGCCGAGGGAGCGGGTTTCGTGGCGGCGCTGCTCAGTGCCTGCAAGGCCGCGGGCTTCTCGCCAAGGGTCGTCCAGGAAGCCTCCCAGATGCAGGCCGTGCTGACACTGGTCGCCGGCGGCCTGGGCATTGCCCTGGTGCCGGCCTCCATGCGCATGCTGGCCATGAAGGACGTGACCTTTCTCGACGTGGCCGAAACGCGTGCGCCGCCGACCTACCAACTGGCCTTCGCCTACAGCCGCACCAACGACAACCCTGTGATCCATTCTTTCCTGTCGGTGGCGAGCAAGGTCGTCTCGCACGCGCGCAGCACCTGAATCCCGGCGCAGCGCGCCGACCATGGTGATTCGATTCATGTATGGGTTCGGTACGCAGTCCGTATTGGACGTCATGACGCGCCGTTTGCATCATCTCGGCAAAGGCGCCGGGGAGCGCCGCCGGCGTCGCCCGCATCTGCCAACTGGAGCCCACGATGAAATTCATGAAGCTGTTCGCCGCCCCGGTGCTGCTGGCCGCAGTCGTCTTCGCCGTGCCGTCGTTCGCACAGACCTATCCTGCCCGCCCGATCACGCTCGTCGTTCCGTATCCGCCGGGAGGCTCGGCCGATATCCTTGCGCGCACTGTCGGAGAGCAGCTGGCGACGCGCCTTGGACAGCCTGTGATCGTGGAGAACAAGGCCGGTGCCGGCACCGCCATCGGCGCACGTTTCGTCGCAGATGCCAAGCCGGATGGCTACACCCTGCTCATGGGCACCGTCAGTTCCCAGGCGATCAATCCGGCCATGAGCAAGGTGGGCTACGACCCGATCAAGGGCTTTGCAGTCGTCAGTGCACTGGCATCGATTCCCTTCGTGCTGGTGGCCCATCCCGCGGCTCCCTACAACAATGTGTCGGAGCTGATCGCCGCCGGCAGGAGCAGTCCCGGCACGATCGGCTTTGCCTCGGCCGGGCCCGGAACCTCCAACCACCTGGCGGGCGAGATGCTCGCGAACGCCGCGCATATCCAGCTGCTGCACGTGCCGTATCGCGGCAGTGCGCCTGCGCTTGCGGATGTGCTGGCCGGGCATGTCCCCGTGATGTTCGACCTGCAGACCACCGCCATCCCCAACCTCAAGGCCCGGACGGTCAAGGCGCTGGCCGTGACAAGTCTGCGTCGCAGCCCGTTGCTTCCCGACGTGCCCACGGTGGCGGAGAGTGGCTTGCCGGACTTCGAAGTCAGCGCCTGGTTCGGCCTGTTTGCACCCGCCAAGGTCCCGCAGCTTGTGCTCAGGCAGCTGTCCGAGGCAATGGCCGACGTCCTGCAGGCTCCCGCCATGGTGCAGCGCCTGCGGGAAATCGGCACAGAGCCGGATACCCGCAACGCCGCGCAGTTCGCCAGCTACACGGCAGCGGAAGCCGGCAAATACGCGCTCATCGTGAAATCAGCGGGCCTCGCACCCTGATGCGGCCCATGCCCCGACGCGAGCAAGAAAGCGCTCGGCAGCACGGAGTTCACTGGCGGCGATCCACTCGTTGGGCTGATGGGCCTGCGCAATGGCACCAGGCCCGCAGACCAGGGAGGGGATGCCCGCCTGCTGGAAGAAGCCGGCCTCGGTGCCGAACGGGATCTCGCCCGGCGGCCACAGCGCGCCCAAAGTCCTGGCCATGTTTACGGCAGCCGCACTGCCGCTCTCCGCGCAGAGTGCCGGCACTCCGGCCAGCTGCGTCATCTCGACGGCCACGTCGGCTGGAACAACCGCCAGCAGCCGTTCGAGCTCGTCCCTCACCACCGCAGCACTCGCTTCGTCCGGCGGACGGAACTCCCACAGCAGTTCGCAGCATCCGGGAACGATGTTGATCGCAGTCCCCCCGTTGATGCAGCCGACATTGAAGGTCGTGCGATTGCCCTGCCGCACAAGCGTGCGTGCGAGGCTTGCCAGCTGCGCGACCAGCAAGGCGGCCGGTTCGATCGCATTGATGCCCAGCGCCGGATCGCTGGAATGGGCCGGCCGGCCGCAGAAGGTGATCCGATGGCCGAAGAAGCCCCGATGGGCCAGCCCGACGTGCATCTGGGTCGGTTCGCCGACGATGGCAAGCGCCGGTGACGGAACATGGTCGCGCATCCCCGCGATCAGGCGCGGAACGCCGAAGCACCCCACCTCCTCGTCGTAGGAAAGCGCGAGGTGGATCGGGCGGCGCAGATCGAGGCGGCGCCACGATGGCACCGCGGCGAGGCACGCCGCGATGAAGCCCTTCATGTCAGCGGCTCCCCGGCCATGGAACCGGCCCTCGCACTCGACGAGCATGAAGGGGTCTGAATCCCAGGCCTGGCCGTCAACGGGAACCACGTCGGTGTGCCCGGACAGAACGATGCCGCCCGGCGCCCGCGGGCCGATGCTGGCCAGCAGGTTGGCCTTCGCGCCGTCGTCGCTGTGGATCAGCCGTGCCTCGACGCCATGGCCCTCCAGGTATCCGGCCACCCAGTGGATGAGCGCCAGGTTGGATCGATGGGACGTCGTATCGAAGCCGACCAGAATGCGCAGGAGTTCGACCGTGTCCATGGCGTGATTCCGATGGGATCAGGAAGGGGAAGGATCGGACGCTGTCGCCGGGCGCCTGGCCGGACGAAAGGTCGTGACGAAGAAGCCGAGCAGGATCAGCGCAATGCCTGCGACGTGAAAGCTGCGCACGGGCTCCCGCAGAACCAGGAACGCCAGGAGCGCGGTGAACAGCGCGACGAGGTGAAAGGACACGCCAGTCACCGTCGCGCCCAGGGTCGCAACGCAGCGGCTCCACAGGATGAACGCGAACAGCGAAGCAAAGATTCCAATGTAGAGGACCGCGCCCATCGAAGCGGCATCCGTCGGAATGCGTGCGCCGCGCGCGAGCTCCAATATCCAGAACGGCATCAGCACGACAAGTCCGGCGGCCATGGTCGCGGCCAGAAACACCAGCGGACTGATCGCTGCGGGCTTTCGTCGCAGGAGAACGGAATACACCGCATAGTTGGAGACGGCCAGCAGCACCAGAAGCTCACCGCCTCCCAACCGCAACGCCACGAGGCTGGCGAGTTCCCCGCGCGCCACGATCCAGGTCACGCCGATGAACGAGATGGCGATGCCGGCCAGCGTCCTCCAGGTGATGCGCTCGACGCCGAGGACCACTGCGGCGAGCGGAACCATGAGCGGCAGCGTCGAGTTGAGAAAGGCAACGCTGGTGGCAGGCACCGTCTGCAAGGCCAGGTACCCCAGCGCGTTGTAGCCGGCGATGCCGAAGGCGCCGCAAAGCGCGATCAACCGCCAGTGCCGCGCAAGCAGCGCCCGCTCCCGCCAGGCCTGCAGCCCGACGAATGGCACCAGGGCCGCAAGCGCCACGACCCAGCGGCCGACCGCAAGGGACACCGGGGGAAAGACGGGGCCGAGCGCGCGGCCCAGCACGAGGTTGCCAGCCCAGAAGGCCGGTGGCACCCACAGAAGCCAGTCGGGATGCGCCCAGAGGGCGAGGAACGACTTGCGCATCTACAAGCCCTGCAGTCCGATGCGCACGCGACGGTTGGAGCGGCCCTTGTTCTCGATCTTGAGAATCCGGATCGGACGCGAGGCACCCGTCGATTGAAGGTGCGTTCCCCCGCATGCCTGCCGGTCGAGCCCGGCGATCTCGACGATGCGAACGAGGCCTTCCGCCGAAGGCGGCGGAGCCACCGAGCGGGAGCGCAGCAGTCCCTGCTCGCCGTGGGCCTCGGTGACCGAAACGTAGCTTGTCTCGACGGCCAGATCCTGTGCGACCACATCGTTCAATTCGGCTTCGAGTGCCCGCAGGCGGTCGTTGTCGGCACCCGGCAGGTCGAAGTCGATGCGTGCCGTACCGTCCTCGTTCATCTGGACGCCGGTCACCAGGGCACCGTCGAAGTCCCTGAAGACGAGCGCGTTCAGCACGTGCAGGTCCGTGTGAAGCTCCCGCATGAGCTGCCGGAAAACCGGGTCGACCTCCACCTGGACTTCGCCGGTGATCTCGGTGTTGCTCGGAAGCTGGATCCATGCGAGGCCGCCTTCTTCGGAGAACCCGGCGACGGGTGTTTCCCCGCCCTGCCATCGGACGATGCCCCGGTCCGGCAGCTGCCCGCCCCCGCCGGGATAGAGAGGGTGTCGGGAAAGAAGGACGGCGCCGGGCCGTGATTTCAGAACTCGGGCATCCAGCTTCAGGATGCCGGGGTTGTCCTGGCAGAAGAGTCGTGTCATGGGTGGCCTTGCTGATGGATGCCAGCATGGCAGGACGCCCCGAAATGCTATTGGTCAGAATTGACGTCAGCCGTCTTTTCAGTTCGTCAGCGCACGCACGTATTGAAGTGGCGTCATGCCGAAGGTGCGCTTGAAGTGCTTGTTCAGGGCGCTCTGGTCATAGAAGCCTGACGCGAGCGCGGCATCGGCGACGGACTGGCCCGCATGGAGCTGCCGTATGGCGGCTCTCAGGCGCAATTGGGTCAGGTAGGTGTGCGGGGTCAATCCGATCGATCGGTTGAACATGCCGATCAACTGGAATGTCGTCAGGTCGGCGACCTGGCCCAGCTGCTCGAGGGTCAGGCGCTCTGCATGGCAGTCGCGCATCAGTTCCAGCACGGGTGCGAGCAGGCGCGCATCTGCCGGCGCGACGGGCACGCGTTGTCCTGCCTGCGCATGCCTTCCGAACAATGCGCCGAAGCTGCGTACGAGCAACTCCTGGTGAAGCAGCGGGTCCGGCTCGCCGTCCAGGGCGCGATGGAGTGCCAGGAAGCGTGCGACGAGATCCGGATCGCGAAAGACATTCGCCGTGAAATGCCGAGGCTGATCGATCCCCAGCGATGTCAGAACGTCCTTGATGCCCGGTTCGGCCAGGTAGAAAGACCGGTACCGCCAACGCTTGCTGCCACCCATGCGGCCCGAGTGAGGTTCGCAAGGATTGAAGACGAGAAGCGCCTGCTCGTGGGCAATGTCCGTACGGCCGCGGCTCCTGAACTCCGAGCCGCCCACTTCCGTGACCGCGACCACGAGGGAGTCATGGACGTGGGGCGCGTAGTCGTGCGTTGTGAAATCGGCATGGAGCAAGTCCAGGCCCGGCACGCCGGGTGCATGCCAGTACCGCGAGGTGTTGCGAGGATCGGAACGGGCCAACGGGCATCCTTTCGCACGAAGGGCGGCGGCGCTTGCGGCCGCCGGATCAGATGCAATTAGATCGCAAGCGGCGCGTGACGCGTCACCGCTGCCTGCAGCCGATAGTGGACTGACCCACGCACCTGAACTATCCTGCCGCAGGTCCGCCGGTTCAGCATGATGACTTCACCCCCGCCCGTCAGCTCGCCCCTTCAGACGGCGATCGACGAGATCGTCGACGCCGCCGCAAAGGCCGATTGCTTTGATCGCGTCGCCGCGGTGCTGCGCGACATCACCGTCCGCTTCCACGCGCTCGGCGAGCTGGTCCACGAGGCAAGCGACGACGAAGTCCTGCTGTGCGCGAACGACACGCTGACGATCTATCACATCACCCTCACGCCAGGCCTGCAGTACCCGCCTCACAATCATCTGATGGACGCCCTCATCGGCATCTACCGGGGCAAAGAGACGAACTTCATCTACCCGCTGTCCGAGGGCCGGCTGCAGGTTCCGGAGCGGCGTGAAGCCATCGCGCCCGAAGTGGTTCACCTGCCTCCCGATACCGTGCACGCGGTGGCGAACCCGGGCACGGCGCGCTCGGGCGCATTGCATGTGTACCTCGGCAATCTGCTGCACACCAAGAGGCAGATGTGGCGCTTCGCGGGAGATCGGCCCGACGTGTTCGACAACGACCGGTATCTGGTCGAGGCGCGCCCCATCGAGCCGTGATGTCCCTGCCGGGATTGATCAACAGGTCCCCAACGTCCACAGGGTCAAGGGCTTGGCCATGATCGACAGGAGGCGGAACATGGGCACCATGTCTCGCCAAGAGAGAACCCGCCCTTGCTCCAGCGGTGCGCCGGTTCCCACTCACGATACCTGGAGCACCTGATGCCGACCCGACGCTATGCCATTCTTGAAGCGCCCTCCACGCTCGGCCTGGCGACCGAGGGCGTGGAGCACCTGCCCGACCGGCTGCTGGAACTCGGACTCGCAGACCGCATCCATGCGCGCCGTGCCGGGCCAATGGCCGTTCCGCCGAAAGACCCGAAGCCCGATCCAGCCACCCTGGTGCTGAATGCCGGCGCGATCGCGTCGTGGTCGCCCATGCTCGCCGATGCCGTGGAGAAGGTACTGGATGGGGACGAATTCCCGATAGTGCTGGGCGGCGACTGCACGATCGTGCTGGGCTCGATGCTCGCGCTGCGCCGGCGCGGCCGCTACGGCCTGTTCTTCATCGACGGCAATGCCGATTTCTTCCAGCCCGAAGCCGAGCCCAACAGCGAAGGCGCGTCCATGGACCTAGCCCTTGTCACCGGCCACGGGCCGGCACTGCTGACCGACCTGGAGGGCCGCCGTCCGCTGGTGCGGCCCGAGGACACCGTCGCCTTCGCATTCCGCGACCACGAAGACCAGGCCCAATTCGGCAGCCAGCCTTTGCCGGCAGAGCTCATGGCCTGCGATCTCCCCACCATCCGCCGCCTGGGCGTCGAAGCCGCAACTCGTGCGGCCATTGACCACCTGACGCGGGCCGAGCTCGACGGCTTCTTCATCCATCTGGACGCCGATTGCCTCGACGATGCCATCATGCCGGCAGTCGATTTCCGCGTACCAGGAGGGCTGTCATGGGACGAACTGTCGACGGCGCTCCGGCTCATCCTGGCGAGCGAAAAGGCGGTCGGCCTCGAGGTCACCATCTACAACCCGCGCCTCGACGAGGATGGCAGCGCCGGCAGCGGCCTTGCTGCGGTGCTGGCCGCAGGGCTGGGCACTGCCGCTCCTGCTTGATCAGGCGGGCCCTGTCGGCGCACCAGTCGCATCAGTCCTTGGCATTGCCGCGCGACGTAGTGCAACATCCGGCGCGCCACGCTACCAACACCGCGCCAGAAATCGTCGATCGCTTCGTGGCGCAACACCGCCGCATGGGCCTTGGCCCGCTCGATCAACCGTTCGTCGTCGCACCGGCTCGGATCGGTGTTGTTCATGGTGTGTTCCCTTCCATTGCTCGCAGTGCAGCCACTCTAGGAACCGTTCGGACGCGGCGAAACAGGGCGTGGCGCAAAGCGCCTTTGCGCTGCGCGCAAGGCTGGTTGGCTACCATCGTGCGCATGCGGGAACTGCACCTTGACGATTTGTACCTGTTCACGCGCGTGGCGTTGTGCGGCACGCTGTCGGCCGTCGCGCGCGAGCGTGACGTGCCCGTGAGTCAGATCTCGCGCACGCTGGCGCGCATTGAAAAGGCCTGCGGCGCGCGGCTCATCCACCGCTCAACGCACGGGCTGTCGCTCACTGCCGAGGGGCAGACCTTCCAGGTCCACTGCGAGCGCATGCTCGAAACGCTCGACGAGCTCGAGGGCGAATTCGCCGGTAGCGCGGCCGAGATCGGCGGGCTGGTGCGGGTCACGGCCAGCACCGTGCTGGCGCAGTACCAGCTCGTACCCAGCCTCGGCGGGCTGCATGCGCGGCATCCGCGCCTGCGCGTCGAACTCGTCGTGGGCGATCAGATGCTCGATCTTGCGCGCAACGGCATCGACATCGCGGTGCGCACCGCGAGTGCCGAGAACCCGCTGCCCGACGCCGTGGTGGCGCGCCGCATCGGCACGCTGACGCGCGCGCTCTACGCGGCGCCGTCCTACCTGGCCGCGGCAGGGCAGCCCGAGCGGCCTGAGGATCTGAGTGCGCACCGGCTCGTCACGAACGGCCTCGTGACGCCGCTCAACCGCTGGCCCTTCGTGGTCGATCGCAAGCCGCAGCTGATCGTGGCCGAGGGGCACTGGCGCACCAACGACACCAACTTGGCGGCCTCGATGGTTCTGCAGGGACTGGGCATCGGGCGGCTCGCGACGCTGGTAGGCGATCCCTTGGTGCAGCAGAAGCTGCTGGTGCCGGTGCTGGCGGAGTTCGTCGATGCGCGCAACGAGGTGCCGGTGTTCGCAGTCACCGCGCGCGAGCGCCACCGCCTGCCGAAGATCAAGGCCTGCATCGACTACTGGGCCGAGTGGCTGGGCGGCGCGGCCTGGCTTCAGTAAAACGGTGGCCGCCCTTTGTCCACGAGGCAGGATCGCATCGAAATTTGCGATCCCGATTCATCATCAGTCGAGCTTGACCAAGTCCTTGAAGATCAGCTGACCCCAGCTATTTCCGCGCGCCTGCACAAGCAGTCCACCTTCCGAAAGCCCGCCAAGCTTGATCGGTGAGAAACCGAGGTTTTCCGCAAGCGCACCAATCTCCGCTGTGGCGCCGTCATCGTCGCTCGCCAAGAATACGACTCTCCTGCCGCCATGAACGGCCGGGTCTTGCTCAAGGACAGTGGCGGCCAAATGGTTGAAACCCTTGACCAGCCGTCCGCCAGTGAAGGCCTGCGCGACGGCCTTGGAAGAAGGCTGACCTCCCAGTTCCTCAGGGGACACGCCGTAGGCATTGGTCACGTCGATGATGGTCTTTCCCGTCCAGGTCGACAGCGCCTTCGCCACATCCCGGTGCGACTCGAAACGCACAGCCAGAAAGACGATGTCCGCCTTGACCGCTTCCGTCAGCGCTTTGGGAATAATCTCGGGTCCGATCGCGGCCGCAGCGGCTGCAAAGCTTTCCGGGTCGCGCGTGGTTGCAGCGGATACCTCGATGCCGCTTCGGGCAAATGCCTTGGCCAGGGCCTGGCCGATGTTGCCGAAGCCGATGATTGCGTAGCTCATGAATTTTCCTTTTTGGTTTTCGCGTCAGATTTGCGCCAGGCCGCCGTCGACGGCAACCTCGCTGGCGGTCATGAAGCTGCTGTCCTGTGACGCGAGAAAGGCGGCCACCGCTCCGATCTCCGCCGGATCGGCCATGCGCTGGAGTGGATTCATCGAGGCGAAGGCCTTCATGCCCTCCTCGCCCAGCGCCGCCTTCGCGAGTTCGGTCGCTGTCGGCCCGGGTGACAACACGTTGACCCGGATGCCGGTGCCTTTCAGGTCCTCCGCCCAGGTCCGCGCGAGGTTACGCACCGCCGCCTTGCTTGCGCTGTAGGTGCTGAAGGCCGGGGCGCCCGTGGTGCCGGCGCTCGAACCGGTCAGGATGATCGAGCCGCCCTTGCCCATCAGCGGCAGCGCCTTCTGGACCGTGAAGATCGATCCCTTCACATTGGTGTCGAAGATTTCGTCGATGTGCTCGGCGGTGATCTTGCCGAGCGCAAGCTGGCTTCCCGCCCCGGCATTGGCAAAGACGATGTCGAGGGTTCCGCGCTCGGCCTTCACCGCCGCGTAGAGCCGGTCGAGGTCGGCCTCATCCGAGACCGAGCCCTTCACGGCGCGGGCATTGGGCCCGAGATCGGCCACGGCGGCGTCGAGCGCTTCCTGCCGGCGGCCGAAGATGAAGACGAAGGCGCCCTCCTCGATGAAGCGCTTTGCCGCGGCGCGGCCGATGCCGGTAGCGCCGCCGGTGATCACGGCGGTCTTTCCATTCAGTCTGGTCATGTCATGGGATCCATAGTTGGAGTTGCACGGAAGCAGGGAACTGCTTGAGAACAAGTATGGAGTTCTGATAACCTAAGGACAAGTATGCACTTTTTGGTAAGTATAAAAAAATGACGACACCTTCTTCTCATCCAACCTGCGGTACCGGCGGCTTCTCCTGCGGGCTCGACGCCACGCTGCGCATCATCTCGGGCAAGTGGAAACCGCTGATCCTGTTTTTTCTGCGCGACGGCCCGAGGCGCTACGGCGAGCTCAAGCGCTTGATCGAGGGCGTCAGCGACAAGGTGCTGATCCAGCATTTGAAGGATCTGGAGGCCGATCGCGTGCTGGCGCGGACCGACTACAAGGAGGTGCCGCCGCGCGTGGACTACGCGCTGACTCCGCTGGGTCGCAGCCTGGCCGACGCGATCGTCCCGCTGTGCACCTGGGGAACCGAGCACATGGCGGAGGTGGCAAGCATCTTCGCCAAGCGCGAAACTTTGCCCTAGCGGGATGCTGAAGAGCCGCTGTCAGAAACCGAGCGCTCTTGCCGGCCGTCGATCACGGCCGGGTCGACGGCCACTGGCGAGCGGTATGCACCAAGGTCAAGATCCAGACGGTATCGGCCCGCACCTCATAGACCAGCCGATAGCTCTCGTGTGGGATCAACTCACGGGCGCCCGGGATCTGTCCTGCCCGTCCTAGCAGGGGGTGCTCGGCCAACCGGCCGACGGCCGCCGAGAAAGTCTCATCCATGCGGATGGCGGCGAGCGGGTTGTCCTGGGCGATGAAGTCGACGATGTCGGCGCGGTCTTGTTCGGCGGACAGGGTCCACAGGACCCTCACGCGTCAGCGCCGTCGGCTTTGGCTCGTAGCGCGACGCGACGGGCAGCAAAGCGAGCCTCGACCTCGGCATCACTGGCATATTGACCGGATGCGATCTGCGCACGCGCCGTGTCGACCTTGGCACGCAGGAAGGCGTCGTACTCACGGGCCTGCCGTTGACGCTCGATGAACTCACGCATCAGTTCGCGCACCACCTGCGACGCCGGGCGGTGGCTGGCCTCGGCCTCGGCCATGAAGGCGTCGCGCAGCTCCGGTTCCAGCTTCATGGTGAACATGGCTTCTTTGGACATGGCCGGCTCTAGAAACATTGATCCCAACGAAGTATATACAACGTCAATACTTTTTGCCGCGCTGCCGCCGCTCAGAGTGCGCGGCTTCTCGCACACGCCGGTGCGCCACTCATTCGCGCAGGCCGGCACATAGCCCGCCTCCAGCGCCAGCACGCAGCCTCGTCCTTCACTCCCACTCGATCGTCGCCGGCGGCTTGCTGCTCACGTCGTAAGTCACCCGATTGATCCCGCGCACTTCATTGATGATGCGCCCCGACACTTTCTTGAGCAGGGCATACGGCAGCTCGGCCCAGTCGGCGGTCATGAAGTCGCTGGTCTGCACGGCGCGCAGCGCCACCACGTAGTCGTAGGTGCGGCCGTCGCCCATCACGCCCACGCTCTTCACGGGCAGGAACACGGTAAACGCCTGGCTCGTGAGGTCGTACCAGCTCTTGCCGGACTCGTCCTTGAAGTTGCGCAGCTCCTCGATGAAGATCGCGTCGGCGCGGCGCAGCAGGTCGGCGTATTCCTTCTTCACTTCGCCAAGAATCCGCACGCCCAGGCCCGGGCCGGGGAACGGATGGCGGTACACCATCTCGGGCGGCAGGCCGAGCGCCACGCCGAGTTCGCGCACTTCGTCCTTGAACAGGTCGCGCAGCGGTTCGAGCAGCTTGAGGCCGAGCTGCTCGGGCAGGCCGCCCACGTTGTGATGGCTCTTGATCGTGACTGCCTTCTTGCTCTTGGCGCCCCCCGATTCAATGACGTCCGGGTAGATGGTGCCTTGCGCCAGGAAGGTGGCCCCCTTGTGTCCTCCGTCGCCCGCCTTGAGCTTGGCTGCTTCCTGCTTGAACACGGTCACGAACTCGCCGCCGATGATCTTGCGCTTGGCTTCGGGGTCGCTCACGCCCGCGAGCTTGCCGAGGAACAGGTCACTCGCGTCGACGCGGATCACCTTCGCGTGCAGCTTGCCTTCGAACATCTCCATGACCATGTCGCCTTCGTTCAGGCGCAGCAGGCCGTGGTCGACGAACACGCAGGTAAGCTGGTCGCCGATGGCGCGGTGAATGAGCGCGGCAGCCACGCTCGAATCGACGCCGCCCGAGAGGCCGAGGATGACTTCCTCATCGCCCACCTGCTCGCGGATCTTTGCCACGGCTTCGGCGATGTGGTCGCGCATGACCCAGTCGGGCTTCGCCTCGCAGATGCCGAGCACGAAGCGCTCGAGGATCGCCTTGCCCTGCTGCGTGTGCGTGACTTCGGGGTGGAACTGCAGCGCATAGTAGCGTCGTGCCTCGTCGGCCATGCCGGCGATGGGACAGCTGTCCGTGCTGGCCATGAGCTTGAAGCCGGGCGGCAGCTCGGTGACCTTGTCGCCATGGCTCATCCACACGTTGAGCATGCCGTGGCCTTCGGGCGTGGTGAAGTCGGCGATGTCTTTCAACAGCGCCGTGTGGCCATGCGCACGCACGGACGCGAAACCGAACTCGCGCTTGTGGCCGCCCTCGACCTTGCCGCCGAGCTGGTGCGCCATGGTCTGCATGCCGTAGCAGATGCCCAGCACCGGCACGCCGAGGTCGAACACGGCCTGCGGGGCCTTGTCGGTGGTTTCTTCGTACACGCTCGCGTGGCTGCCCGAGAGGATCACGCCCTTCAGGTGGCCATCGGCGGCGTATTCGCGCACCCATTCGTCGGTGACGTCGCAGGGATGCACTTCGCTGAGCACGTGCGCCTCGCGCACGCGGCGTGCAATGAGCTGGGTGACTTGCGAGCCGAAATCGAGGATGAGGATCTTGTCGTGTTGCATGAAAGAAGACTCGGTCAGAGCGTTGAAATGTCGAACAGCTTCACGCCCGCCTTGGGCGCTGCCTGGATGAGTTGCTCGTCGAAGGTGGCGAGCGGGAGACTGAGCGAGCGCGCGAGCCAGAGGTAGCCCGCGTCGTAGAGCGACACGCCGGCGTCGATGGCCACGGCCAGCACGGCCTTGTGCTGCGCGGGTGCGAGCTCGTGCAGTTCGACGCGGTGGCGGATGGCGTCGAGCACGCTCCAGAGCCCTTCGACCGCGGACGTTGGAATGCGGCCGCTGCGCACGCCGTTGGCAAGGATGTTGGCGCACTCCCACTGCCAGGCGTTGGGCGCCTGCGGCTCCACCTCGTCGCGGCGGATGGCGGCGTAGAGCTTGCGGGTGTGTTCGCTGGCCTGGTCGGGCAAGAGCCAGGCGGCGGTGACGGAGGCGTCCATGACGAAGGCTGTCACGATTGGCGCCCTTCGTCGAGCAATGCGCGCACCGATCGGCCGGGCTGGATGGCGGCGTGCAGTGCGTCGATCTGGCCGAGTTCGCGCTCGATCTGCTCGTCGGTGATGACCGGCTTGCGCCGCACCGGCAGCATGCGCACGACTTCCTTGCCGTGGCGGGTGATGCGAACCTCCTCGCCCTTTTCGACCAGGTCGATCAGGGCCGAGAAGTTGTTCTTGGCTTCAGCGATGCCGATGGATTGCATTTGGGCCAGAAAATTTGAATCTGGCCCAAATTCTAATACCAATCTGGCCTTATTTTCAAGGTCTGGCCAGATCGGACCTGCTCATCACTTACTCGGCGCGATAGTTCGGCGCTTCCTTGGTGATCTGCACGTCGTGAACGTGGCTTTCGCGGATGCCGGCCGTGGTGATCTCGACGAACTCGGCCTTGTTCTTCATGTCTTCGATGGTGGCGCAGCCGCAGTAGCCCATGCTCGCGCGCAAGCCGCCCGACATCTGGTAGACGATCGACACCATCGAGCCCTTGTACGGCACGCGGCCTTCGATGCCCTCGGGCACCAGCTTGTCGGCGTTGGGATTGCCGGTGGTGGATTCCTGGAAATAGCGGTCGGCACTGCCCTGCTGCATGGCGCCGATGGAGCCCATGCCGCGGTAGCTCTTGTAGCTACGGCCCTGGAACAGCACGATCTCGCCGGGCGCCTCTTCGGTGCCCGCGAACATTCCGCCCATCATCACGGTGCTGGCGCCCGCGGCAATGGCCTTGGCGATGTCGCCCGAATAGCGGATGCCGCCATCGGCGATCAGCGGAATGCCGGTGCCCTGCAGCGCGGTGGCCACGTTGTCGACCGCCATGATCTGCGGCACGCCCACACCCGCCACGATGCGCGTGGTGCAGATCGATCCGGGGCCGATGCCGACCTTGACCGCGTCGGCACCCACGTCAGCCAATGCACGCGCCGCATCGCCGGTCGCGATGTTGCCGCCGACCACGTCGACCTGCGGGTAGTTCCTTTTGACCCAGCGCACGCGCTCGATCACGCCGGCGCTGTGGCCATGCGCGGTGTCGACCACGATCGCATCGACGCCGGCCTTCACCAGCGCCTCGACACGCTCCTCGGTGCCCTCGCCCACGCCGACCGCCGCACCCACGCGCAGCCGGCCCGAGGGGTCGCGCGCGGCGTTGGGAAAGCTGGTCTGCTTGGTGATGTCCTTGACGGTGATCAGGCCCTTGAGCTCCCATGCGCTGTTGATGACGAGCAGGCGTTCGAGCTTGTGCTTGTTGAGCAGCGCCTTGGCCTCGGCCAGCGTGGTGCCGTCGGGCACGGTGATGAGCTTGTCGCGCGGCGTCATGATCTCGCTCACCGGCACGTCGTAGCGGTTCTCGAAGCGCAGGTCGCGCCCCGTGACGATGCCGACCACCTTGCCGCCGTCGAGCACCGGGAAGCCCGAGATGCCGAGTTCGTCGGACAGCTGCATGACCTGCAGCACGGTGTGCGTGGGGGTGATCACCACGGGATCGCGCAGCACGCCCGATTCGTAGCGCTTCACCTTGGCCACCTGCGCGGCCTGCTCGGCGGCGGTGAAGTTCTTGTGAACGATGCCGATGCCGCCTTCCTGTGCGATGGCGATCGCGAGGCGTGCTTCGGTCACCGTATCCATCGCGGCGGAGACCAGCGGCAGATTCAGCGTGATGTTGCGGGAGAAACGGGTGGCGAGGGAGGTGTCCTTGGGCAGGACCTGGGAGAACGCTGGCACCAACAACACGTCGTCGAAGGTGAGCGCTTTGCCGAGAAGGCGCATGGGTGAAGCTCCAAAAGACGGATTGTAGCGACCGTCGGTACTTACCCGCCCCGCCGGGGGCTTCAGCCGGCCCCGGCCGGGCCGGCAAGGCGGCGAAAACGTAGCCAATTCCCAACTCGCCGACAACGAAAGCCGGGCCCGTCCATGTTGCAAAACGTAAGGCGACGCTAAACTCACTGCATGAAATTCGCGCATTGGCTCGTACTGGGATGTGTTTGCCTGCTGCCGCTGTCGGCCAGCGCGCAATGGCAATGGATCGACAAGAACGGCAAGAAGGTCTTCAGCGACCAGGCGCCGCCGCCGGACGTGCCGGAAAAGAACATCCTGCGCCGTTCGGGCTCGCCGCCGCCTCGAGGCGGTTCGGCGCCGGCCGCTGCCGAAGCCGACGCGCCCGACGTGGCGGCCCCCAAGGCCGCGGCCGCGCCCAAACCCGCGGCCGTCGACAAGGAACTCGAGGAAAAGACCAAGAAGGCGCAGGCGGAAGAAAAAGCCAAGCAGGCCGCCGAGGCAGAGAAAAACGCCAAGGCCAAGGCCGACAACTGCGACCGCGCGCGCCAGGGCAAAGCCACGTTCGACAGCGGCATCCGCGTGGCCAAGATCAACGCCAAGGGCGAGCGCGAAATCATGGACGACGCGGCCCGGGCCGCCGAGCAGAAGCGCCTTCAGTCGATCATCGAAAGCGACTGCAAGTAAGCAGCCCGCCGGCTCAGTAGCCGGCCTTGCCGCCCTTGCGGCGGTTCGCAAAGAGACCGGTACCGCGCGCACCCTGGCGCTGGAAGCGCTCGCGGCGTGCCACCTTCGGATCGACGGCCAGGGGCCGGCACAGTTCGACGCGGTCGCCGTCCTCGAGCGGCTGGTCCCAGCCGACTTCCCTGCCCCAGATTCCCGGCGTCATGGACTGGCGCCAATCCAGCTGCGGGAAGCGCTGCGAAAGACCGCTGGCCTTCACGGCGTCGTCCACGGTGGCCTTGGGCGCCAGCCGCAGGACCTGCTCGAACACCTCGCGCGGTGCGGGCGAGCAGCTCAGCGTGACTTCGATCATCAGGATGTGCCGTAGACCTGTTCGGCGCGCTTGACGAAGGCTTCGACCAGGCTGGAGGCCACGGTGTCGAACACCGGCCCCACCAGCGCCTGCAATGCGAAGTTGCTGAAGCCGTAGCTCATGTGCAGTTCGACGCGGCAGGCGCGCTCGCCGGGTTCGCCCACGGGCACGAATTTCCAGATGCCGTCAAGGTTGGAGAATGGCCCATCGACCAGTTTGAGGTGCACCTCGCGCCCCGGCACGTGGGTGTTGCGGGTGGTGAAACTCTGGTGAAGGCCGGCGAAGGCCAGGCCCACTTCGGCGGTCATGCCGGCCTCGTCTTCCTCGATGACCCTGGACTTGTCGCACCAGGGCAGGAACTGCGGATACTTCTCCACGTCGGTGACGAGCGCGTACATCTCTTCGGCGCTGTACCAGATGAGGACGGACTTGTTGACGGTTTTCATAGAATCGGGACAGCGTGCGCGACGGATTGTATTGAAGCCATGCGCCCCCACCTTCCCGAGCCATGGCCACCAAGAAACAAGATACCTCCTCCCGCATTGCCGACAACAAGAAGGCCGCGTACAACTATTTCTTCGAAGAACGCTTCGAGGCCGGCATCGTCCTCGAAGGCTGGGAAGTCAAATCCCTGCGCGAAGGCAAGGTCCAGCTGACCGACGGCTACGTGGTGATCCGCGACGGCGAGCTCTTTGTCGTGGGCCTGCAGATCAACCCGCTCAAGAGCGCGTCGACCCACATCAACCCTGATTCCATCCGTACCAAGAAGCTGCTGCTGCACAAGGAAGAGATCCGCCGCCTGGTCGGCAAGGTCGAACAAAAGGGCTACACGCTGGTGCCGCTCAACCTGCACTGGAAGGCGGGCAAGGTCAAATGCGAAATTGCGCTGGCCAAGGGCAAGGCCGAGCACGACAAGCGCGACACCATCAAGGACCGCGAAGGCAAGCGCGAGGTCGAGCGCGCGATGAAGAGCCGCAGCCGCTAGTTCTTTTTTGCGCGGCATGGAATAAAACGCCGATTGCAGGCGTTTGTGCGGTGTCATCGGATCGTCGGTGCCACCAACCTCAGGAGTCTTCCATGTCGCCTTTTCGCCTTTCCTCCGCCGGCATTGCCGCCGCGCTGCTCGCCGGCCTGTCCGCGCTTCCCGCATTCGCCCAGCCCAAGGCCGCCGACGGGGCGCTGGTCGGCCCGAACGGCATGACGCTCTACACCTTCGACAAGGACACGGCCGGCAGCGGCAAGTCGGCATGCAATGGCGGCTGCGCGGCCAACTGGCCGCCCTTCATGGCCACCGACAGCGACAAGCCGGCCGCCGACTTCACCATCGTCACGCGCGACGACGGCAAGAAGCAATGGGCCGCCAAGGGCCGGCCGCTCTACTACTGGTCCAAGGACACCAAGCCGGGCGACAAGACGGGCGATGGCGTCGGCGGTGCCTGGAAAACCGCCAAGCCCTGATTCTCGCGCGCGCTCCCGCTCCCCATGGACGCCCGCCTGCTGGCCGACCAGATTCCGAGCCTGCGCCGCTATGCGCGCGCGCTCACGGGCAATGCCTGGGCGGCCGACGACCTGGTGCAGGACACGCTCGAGCGGGCCTGCAGCAAATGGCGGCTCTGGGTGGTGGGCAGCGATCTGCGCGCATGGCTGTTCACGGTCATGCACAACATCTTCGCGAGCCAGCTGCGGCGCACGCCGCCGCCGCACAGCGTCGTGCCGCTGGACGACGCTGCGCAGGAAGTGCACGGCGGCGTCGATCCGGGCCGCGACCCCGGCATGGGCCTCGACCTGCAGCGCTGCCTGATGCAACTGCCCGAGGAACAACGGGCCGTGCTGCTGCTGGTGACGCTCGAAGACCTCTCCTATGCCGAGGTGGCCAAGGTGCTCGGCATCCCCGCCGGCACCGTGATGTCGCGCCTGTCGCGCGCCCGCGCCCGGCTGCAAGAGCTGATGGACGGCGCCTCGGCGCCGAATCGCCCCGGCCTGCGCCGCCTCAAGTGAAACCTGCCGCTGAATCATGAATCGCCCCGCTCCGCCCCCCACCGACGACGAGTTGCATGCCCTCGTCGATGGCCAGCTGGCACCGGACCGCCGGTCCGCGGTCGAAGACGCCGTGGCGCACGACCCGGCCGTTGCGGCGCGGGTGGCGGCCTGGCGCGTCCAGCGAGACGCGCTGCGCCGGCTGCACGGCGATCTGCTCGACGAGCCCGTTCCCGCCCCCTTGATGAGCGCGCTCGATCGCAACCAGCCCCGCCGGGCCCGGCAAGGCAGCTGGATGCGATGGGGCGGCATGGCGGCCGGCGTGCTGATTGCCTTTGCCGCCGGCTGGCTCGGCAATGCCCAATGGTCGATGCGCGCGCCGCCGGCCCAAGTTGCCAAGGCGCCTGCCATGCGCGAATTCGTGCACGACGCGTCCATTGCGCACGCCGTCTATGCGCCCGAGAAAAGGCATCCGGTCGAAGTGGCCGCTACCGAGCAGCAGCACCTCGTGCAATGGCTGTCCAAGCGCCTCGACAGGCCGCTCAAGGTACCGGACCTGACGGCCATGGGCTACACGCTCGTCGGCGGCCGCCTCTTGCCCGGGGAAAGCGGCGCACGCGCCCAGTTCATGTTCGAGGACACCGCCGGCGAGCGCGTGACGCTCTACATCGGCACCCTCGACAGCCGCGCTGCCGCCGGCGCGGCCGCAGCGCGCGAAACAGCCTTCCGTTTCGCGTCCGAAGGGCCCGTGCCAAGCTTCTATTGGGTCGACCAGGGCTTCGGCTATGCCGTTGCCGGCAAGCTACCGCGTGATGTTTTGCTGAAACTGGCGACGCTCGCCTACCGCGATTTGTCCTAAGCCCGGCATAAACTGCCGGGTCGCGCAACCACCTGGCTTGTTTTCGCGATTTTTCAACTGAAGGAGAAACTGCATGAAATTGCTCAGCGCCTCGATCCTCGCGGCGGCATTGCTCGCCGGCTGCGGCGGCATGTCCAACAAGACCGCCAGCGCACCCGACACCCCCACCCGTACCGCCGATGGCGTGCTGGTCGGCCCGAATGGCATGACGCTGTACACCTTCGCCCGCGATACGGCCGGTGCAGGCACCTCCGCCTGCAATGCCCAGTGCGCCGCCAACTGGCCGCCGCTCCCGGTGGCCGAAACGGCCAAGCCGATGGGTGGCTACACCATCATCATGCGCGAAGACGGCAAGAAGCAATGGGCCTACAAGGGCTGGCCGCTCTACTACTGGACGAAGGACAGCAAGCCGGGCGACAAGACCGGCGACGGCGTCCTGAACGGCGCCTGGAAGGTTGCCCGCCCCTGATCCCGTGACCGCCTGATCACGAAGGCCCCGGCAGATGTCGGGGCCTTTTTCTTTTCGGCTCGCTGGCGCAGCTCAGTGCGCGCTGGGAAGCGCGGTGTCGGCCACGGTGGCGCGGCGTCCGCGCAGTGCCAGCAGCTCGTTGAACACCAGCGCGCCGATGACCAGGGCACCGCCGGTCAGCACGCTCGCAGCCGGCTCCTCGCCCGCGCCGATCCAGGCCAGCGCGATGCCGAAGATCACTTCGAGCAGCGCGAGCAGCGCCACCTCGGGCGCCTTGAGCACCTGTGCGCACAGCACCGCCAGCACGCAGGGAATGGCCAGCTGGAAAACGCCCAGGAAAGCGAGCAGGCCGAGGTCGTGCGCATTCGCCTGGAACGGCAAGGCAAAGGGCAACGTGAGCAGCGCGCTGAGCGCCGCGCCAATCAGCACCGCAGGAACCAGGTCGATGTCATGCCCCTTGGCACGCGCATGCTGAACCACCGTCCAGTTGGTGGCGCCCGCCAGCGGCACGCACAGCGCCACCAGCGTTCCGAGCAGCGATCCGCCCGCGGCCCCGCCCTGCACCAGTTGCGTGCCGTACATCCAGGCAATGCCGAGGCCTGCCACCACGATGGCCACCCAGGTCCGCACGGGCAGGCGATGAGCAATGAAGACGCGCGCGGCAAGCGCGGTGAGCAGCGGCCCGAGAGACATCGTGACCAGCACGCTGGCCGTGGAAGCCAGCGTGAGCGCCACCATGAAGGCCGTGAACATCACGGTCCAGCAGACGCCCGAGATCCAGAGCTCGCGCCCACCCGAGCGGATCTGCGAAAACACCGCCCGGCCCCGCCAAAGCGGCAAGATCACCAGCAGCGCAAGCATCGTGAAGAAGCTGCGCCAGAAGGTGATCTCGAAACTGTGCGCCTGCGCCAGATGCCGTGTGACGACGCCCGCCGTGGCCCACATCAGGGTCACGGCGACCATGAGCCACACAGCCCCGCCGTGTGTCAGGCGCAGCAGCATGGGCGGATGGCGATCAGCTCGCCATTTCGCGGCTGGCCCGCTTGCGCTCGTTTTCCTTGAGGAAACGCTTGCGCAGGCGCACGCTCTTGGGCGTGATTTCGACCAGTTCGTCGTCCTCGATGAATTCCACGCCGTATTCCAGCGTGAGTTCGATCGGCGGCGTGATCTTGATCGCGTCTTCCTTGCCCGAGACGCGGAAGTTGGTCAGCTGCTTGGTGCGCGTGGCGTTCACCACCAGGTCGTTGTCGCGGCTGTGGATGCCCACGATCATGCCTTCGTACACCGGGTCGTTCGCCTTGACGAACATGCGGCCGCGGTCGTCGAGCTTGCCCAGGGCGTAGGTAAAGATCTCACCGTCGTCCATGGAAATCAGCACGCCGTTCTTGCGGCTGCCGATGTCGCCCTTGTGCGGCTCGTAGCTGTCGAAGATGTTGCTGATGAGGCCCGAGCCGCGCGTCAGGTTCAGGAATTCGTTGGTGAAGCCGATCAGGCCACGCGCCGGAATGCGGTACTCGAGGCGCACGCGGCCGCGGCCGTCCGGTTCCATGTTGACCAGCTCGCCCTTGCGCTCGCCCAGTGCCTGCATCACGCCGCCCTGGTGCTGCTCTTCGATGTCGGCCGTCACGAGTTCGATCGGCTCGTGCTTCTCGCCGTTGACCGTGCGGAACACCACGCGCGGCTTCGACACGGCCATTTCGTAGCCTTCGCGGCGCATGTTTTCCAAGAGGATGGTCAGGTGCAGTTCGCCGCGCCCCATCACCTCGAAGATGCCTTCCTCGTCGGTTTCGTTCACGCGCAGCGCCACGTTGTGCTGCAGTTCCTTCTGCAGGCGGTCCCAGATCTGGCGGCTGGTGACGAACTTGCCTTCGCGGCCGGCCAGCGGGCTGGTGTTGACGCAGAAGTTCATGGTCAGCGTCGGTTCGTCGACCTTGAGCATCGGCAGCGGCGCCGGGTTGGCCGGGTCGGTCACGGTCACGCCAATGCCGATGTCGGCAATGCCGTTGATCAGCACGATCTCACCCGGGCCGGCTTCCGTCGCCTGCACGCGGTCCAGGCCCTGGAAGGTCAGCACCTGGTTGACGCGGCCCTTGATCGACTTGCCGTCCGGTCCTTCCATCACCAGCACGTCGGTCATGGGCTTGAGCGTGCCCTGGCTGATGCGGCCCACGCCGATGCGGCCGACGAAGGTCGAGAAATCGAGTGCGGAGATCTGCAGCTGCAGCGGTGCATCGGGATCGCCCTTCTGCGCCGGCACGTGCTTCAGGATGGTGTTGAACAGGGCCGACATATCGGGGCCCCACTGCTCGCCGGGTGCACCCTCTTCGAGCGACGACCAGCCGTTGATGCCCGAGGCGTAGACCACGGGAAAGTCGAGCTGCTCGTCAGTGGCGCCGAGCTTGTCGAACAGGTCGAAGGCGGCGTTCACCACCTTGTCGGGGTTGGCACCCGGCTTGTCGACCTTGTTCACGACCAGGATCGGCTTGAGGCCGAGGGCCAGCGCCTTCTTGGTCACGAAGCGCGTCTGCGGCATCGGGCCTTCCTGGGCGTCGATCAGCAGCACCACGCCATCGACCATCGACAGCGCGCGTTCCACCTCGCCGCCGAAGTCCGCGTGGCCGGGGGTGTCGACGATGTTGATGTGCGTGCCTTCCCAGGTCACGGCGCAGTTCTTGGCCAGGATCGTGATGCCACGCTCTTTTTCGATGGCGTTGTTGTCCATCACCGTGTCGACGACTTTCTCGTGCTCGGCGAAGGTGCCCGACTGGCGCAGCAATTGGTCGACCATCGTGGTCTTGCCATGGTCGACGTGGGCAATGATGGCGATATTGCGGATTTGCTTGGTACTCATGGTGTCGCTTCGGTCTGTTGTGCGTTCAAAAGAATTTGCTGGATTTCGATGGGGTTCAGCAAGCGCCCCGGGATCAGTTCGCCGGCGCTCACATGGGCGGTGCCCAGGAACGCCTGCGGGTCGGTGCCGAACACGGCCACCGCTTCGGCATCGGCCCAGCCGCCACGGCGGCGCAGGCCTGAAAGAAAGCGTGCCGCATCTTCGGCGGCGAGCGTGACGCGGCTGTGGCCTTCGACCAGCGCTTCGGCAGGCAACAGGCGTGCCAGGCGCTCGTCTTCGGTCATGGCTTCGAGCGCTTCGATCGTGACGCACTCCGCCTCGCCGAAACCGCCCGTGGCTGTGCGACGCAGGAACGTCAGGTGCGCGCCGCATCCCAGTGCCTCGCCGATGTCCTCGCCCAGCGTGCGAATGTAGGTGCCCTTGCTCACGCACGCAACGATGCGGATGCGGGAGTCGTCCAGCTGCGTCAGCGCGAGCTTGTGAATGACGACATCGCGCGGCGCCCGCTCGATCTCGATGCCTTCGCGCGCGTACTCGTACAGCGCCTTGCCGTCCTTCTTGAGCGCGCTGTGCATCGGCGGAACCTGGCGGATCGGGCCGGTGAACTGCGCTTCGACGCGGGCCAGGTCTTCAGGCGAGACCTGCACCGGGCGCTCGGCAATCACCTCGCCCTCGGCATCGCCGGTGGCGGTCTTGATGCCAAGGCGGGCCGTGGCCTCGTAGGTCTTGTCGGCATCGAGGTGCAGCTGGCTGAACTTGGTGGCCGCGCCAAAGCACAGCGGCAGCACGCCGGTGGCCAGCGGATCGAGCGTGCCGGTGTGGCCCGCTTTTTCGGCGCGCAGCAACCACTTGGCCTTCTGCAAGGCCTGGTTGCTGGAGAGTCCCAGCGGCTTGTCGAGCAACAACACCCCATGCACAGGGCGCCGCTGCACCCTTGTGCGTGGCGCATTCATCGCTAGTCGTCTTTCGAACGCGAAGCGACGGCCTGCGCGATGAGCGCATTCATGTCGGCCGCACGCTCGGTGGTGCGGTCGAACAGGAAGTGCAGCGTCGGCACGGTGTGGATATGGAGGCGCTTGAACAGCCCGTTGCGCAGGAAGCCCGCGGCCTGGTTCAGCGCTTCGGTGGTCTCGGCCACGTCGCCCGTGAGCATGCTGAAGTAGATCTTCGCGTGCGCATAGTCGGGCGTGACCTCGACCGCCTGGATCGTGACCATGCCCACGCGCGGGTCCTTCAACTCGCGCGCGATCAGCTCCGTGAGATCGCGCTGGATCTGGTCGGCAACCTTGAACGCGCGGTTGGGGGCGGCGGCTTTTCTTTTCGGCATGGATACGGTCACATCGAACGCTTGTTACAGCGTACGGGCGATCTCCTTGATTTCAAAGAACTCGAGCTGATCGCCCTCTTTGATGTCGTTGTAGTTCTTGAGCTTGATACCGCACTCGAAGCCTTCGCGCACTTCGCGGACGTCGTCCTTCATGCGCTTGATCGAGTCGACTTCGCCGGTGTAGATCACCACGTTGTCGCGCAGCAGGCGGAAATGCGCCGTGCGGTTGACCGAGCCCGAGGTGATGTACGAACCTGCGACCGTACCGATCTTCGAGGCCACGAACACCGTGCGGATCTCGGCCGAGCCGATGATTTCCTCGCGGCGCTCCGGTGCCAGCATGCCCGACATCGCGACCTTGATCTCGTCCACGGCGTCGTAAATGATGCTGTAGTAGTTCAGCTGCACGCCATTGCCTTCGGCCAGCTTGCGCGCACCGGCATCGGCACGCACGTTGAAGCCGATCACGATCGCCTTCGAAGCGATCGCGAGGTTGATGTCGCTTTCGCTGATGCCGCCCACGCCGGCGTACACGATCTGCACCTTGACCTCTTCGGTCGCCAGCTTGAGCAGCGACTGGGCCAGCGCTTCCTGCGAGCCCTGCACGTCGGCCTTGATGATGATGCGCAGCGTCTGCACTTCGCCGGCCGAGAGGTCGGTGAACATGTTCTGCAGGTTCGCGGCCTGGGCCTTCGCCAGCTTGGTGTTGCGGAACTTGCCGGCACGGTAGGTGGCGATTTCGCGCGCACGGCGCTCGTCGCTCATCACCATGAACTCGTCGCCCGCCTGCGGCACTTCGGTCAAGCCTTGGATCTCGACCGGAATCGAGGGGCCGGCCGACTTGATGGTCTTGCCGTCTTCGTCGAGCATGGCGCGCACGCGGCCATAGGTCGAACCTGCCAGCACCACGTCGCCGGTCTTGAGCGTGCCGGACTGAACCAGCACGGTCGCGACCGGGCCGCGGCCCTTGTCGAGCTGCGCTTCGATGACCAGGCCCTTGGCAGCGGCATCCACCGGCGCCTTGAGCTCCAGCACTTCAGCTTGCAGCAGCACCTGCTCGAGCAGCTCGTCGATGCCCTGGCCCGTCTTGGCGGACACCGGCACGAACGGCACGTCGCCGCCGTACTCTTCGGGCACGACCTCCTCGGTCACCAGTTCCTGCTTCACGCGGTCCGGGCTGGCATCGGGCTTGTCGATCTTGTTGATGGCAACCACGATCGGCACACCAGCGGCTTTCGCGTGCTTGATGGCTTCCTTGGTCTGGGGCATGACGCCGTCGTCGGCCGCCACCACGAGGATGACGATGTCGGTGGCCTGCGCACCACGGGCACGCATGGCCGTGAAGGCCTCGTGACCCGGGGTGTCGAGGAACGACACCATGCCGCGTTCGGTTTGCACGTGGTAGGCACCGATGTGCTGCGTGATGCCGCCGGCTTCGCCCGCTGCGACCTTGGCGCGGCGGATGTAGTCGAGCAGCGAGGTCTTGCCGTGGTCGACGTGGCCCATGACGGTCACGACCGGTGCGCGCGGCAGGGCTTCGGCGGTTTGCGCCGACACGTCCTCGTCGGTGAAGGCCTCGGGGTCGTCCAGCGCGGCAACGACCGCGTTGTGGCCCATTTCCTCCACCAGGATCATGGCGGTGTCCTGGTCCAGCGACTGGTTGATGGTCGCCATCTGGCCCAGCTTCATGAGCTGCTTGATGACTTCCTGCGCCTTGACGGCCATCTTGTGCGCGAGCTCGGCCACCGTGATGGTCTCGGGCACGTGCACTTCGAGAATGCGCGCCTCCACCGGTGCGGCCTGCACATGCTCTTCGTGGCCTCCGCGGTCATTGCTGCCGCGGCGGCCGCGCGGGCCTCCGCGCCAGTTGCCGCGGCCGACACCCCCGCTGGCATCGCCGCGGGTCTTGATTTCCTTCTTCTTGGCAGGATCGCCCGCCCAGCTCGACGAGAGCTTGGCCGACTTGACTTCCTTGCCGGCACCAGCGGCGCCAGGGGCTGCGGCAGCGCCCGGTGCGGCCGGCGCGCCGGGACGCGCTGCGGGCGCGGCCGGCTTGTGCAGCGTGCCCTTGACCGCGGCCTTTTCGGGCTGCGGCTTCTCGGGCGCCTTGTGCGGCACCAGCACGCGAGCCGGTGCGTTCATCATGGCGCGAATGGCTTCGGCTTCGGCGAGTGCCTTGCGGCGACGCTCGTCGAGGTCCTTGGCGCGGGCGGCTTCCTCGTCGGCACGGGCCTTCGATTCGGCGGCGGCCTTGGCCTTCGCGTCTTCCTTGGCTTGCGTGGCTGCCGTTTGCGCAGCCAGCTTGGTGTCGGCGGCCTCCTGTTCGGCGGCGGCTGTGGCGGCTGCAACAGGCGCGGCGACCGGCTTGGCCGCTTCCTTGGCAGGCGCGGCGGTGGCTGCGTCAGCGGCCTTCTTCTCGGCGGCGATGCGCGCGGCTTCCTGCTCCGCCTGCTCAGCGCGCTCGGCCTTTTCGGCCTGCTCGCGTTCGCGGGCTTCGGCTTCTTCGCGCAGGCGGCGCTTCTCGACCAGTTCTTCTTCCTGGCGGCGGATCAGCTCGGCCTGGCGGCGCGCCTCTTCCTCGCGGCGGGCCAGTTCGGCTTCGTCGATACGGGGCGCAGCGGGTGCCGCGGCGGGCGCTTCGGCCACCTGTTGCGCTTCGGGCGTGGCCGGGTGGCCGTCGTCGCGCTGGATGAAGGTGCGCTTCTTGCGCACCTCGACCTGGATGGTGCGGGCGCGGCCGGTGGCGTCGGCCTGCTTGATCTCGCTGGTCGACTTTTTCGTCAGCGTGATTTTCTTGCGCTCGGGCTCGGCGGTGCCATGGCTGGCTTTGAGAAAGCCGAGCAGGCGCTGCTTGTCAGCCTCGGTGAGTGCATCGGTGGGTGCCGCCTTGGGCACACCTGCACTCTTGAGCTGGTCAAGCAAGGTTTCGGGAGTCTTCTTGAGCTCGTTCGCGAACTCGGCGACAGTGGTACTGGACATATTGGTTTCGTGCCTCCATGACCATCACGCTTGGCCGGCGAACCAGTGTTCGCGGGCTTTCAAGATGAGGGCTTTGGCGTCATCGGCGCTGTGGCCGGTGATCTCGGTGAGTTCATCGACCGCGAGGTCGGCGAGGTCGTCGCGGGTGTGTACACCCGCCTCGGCCAGCTTGGGAATCAGCTCGGGGTCGAGGCCTTCGAGGTCGCGCAGATTCTGCGAGACGGTCTCGACGCCCTCTTCCTTGGCGATTTCCATGGTCAGCAGCGCATCCTTGGCGCGCGAACGAAGCTCGTTGATCGTGTCTTCGTCGAAGGCTTCGATCTCCAGCATTTCGGAGATCGGCACATAGGCCACTTCCTCGAGGCTGTTGAAGCCTTCGGAGATCAGGATGTCGGCGATTTCCTCGTCGACGTCGAGCTTTTCCATGAACAGCTTGCGGCTGGCGTCGGTTTCGCTCGCCTGCTTCTGGGCCGATTCATTGGCGTCCATGATGTTGATCTTCCAGCCCGTCAGGTCGGAAGCCAGGCGCACGTTCTGACCGCCGCGGCCGATGGCGATGGCGAGGTTTTCCTCGTCGACCACCACGTCCATGGCGTGCTTTTCTTCATCGACCACGATCGACGACACGTTGGCCGGAGCCAGGGCGCCGATCACGAACTGGGCCGGGTCCTCGCTCCACAGCACGATGTCCACGCGCTCGCCGGCGAGCTCGTTGGTCACGGCGTTGACACGCGTGCCGCGCACGCCGACGCAGGTGCCGATCGGGTCGACACGCTTGTCGTGCGAGAGCACGGCGATCTTGGCGCGCGAGCCGGGATCGCGGGCGCAGCTCTTGATCTCGAGCAGACCTTGTTCGATCTCGGGCACTTCCTGGCGGAACAGCTCGATCATGAACTCGGGCGCCGAGCGCGACAGGATGATCGGCGCGCCGCGAAGCGTCAGGTCGACTTCCATGATCATGGCCCGCACGCGGTCGCCGTTGCGCAGGTTTTCCTTGGCGATCATCTCGCTGCGGCGCAGACGCCCTTCGACGCGGCCGGCCTCCACGATGATGTCACCCTTGTCCAGGCGCTTGACGGTGCCCACGAAGATCTTGTCGCCGCGCGACATGAAGTCGTTGAGCAGCATCTCGCGCTCGGCGTCGCGGATCTTCTGCAGGATGACCTGCTTGGCAGCCATCGCGCCGATGCGGCCGATCGGAACCGAGTCCACCGCTTCTTCGATGTACTCGCCGACTTCGATGTCGGGCATTTCTTCCTTGGCCTCGAACAGGAGGATCTCCTGGTCGGGCAGCTGCAGGCCGGCCTCGTCAGGGACGACGTGCCAGCGGCGGAAGGTTTCGTAGTCGCCGCTGTCGCGGTCGACCGAGACGCGGATGTCCACGTCGCCCTGGTGGAGCTTCTTGGTGGCTTGCGCCAGCGCGGATTCGACCGCACCGAAAACCACGTCGCGCTCGACGTTCTTCTCGCGCGAGATCGCATCCACCAACATCAACATTTCGCGATTCATGCCACCCACTCCTCTAGTCAGTCCGGAACGTTCGTTCCGTCGTCAATATCCGAAAAACCCGGTTGGGTTTTGGCCCTGCGGCCCTTGAAATCCACAATTGGCGCGAGCCGCGCATCGCGCAACTCATCCAGCACGAAACCCAGCGCCTGCAACTTTGCAGGCGCGCGCTTCTTGCTGACTTTTTGACCCGGTTTCGGCTCAGGCGCATCGCTCCAGACGATTTGCCAGCCCGGGGCTCCGTCGGCCCCTTCCGCTTTTTCAGCACGCTCCAGCGTGCCGCGAAATTTCTTGCGGGTGGCAGACACCTGCCCCGCCGCCGCGGCACCCATTGGCGCCTTGAGCGTGATGTCGATCACCTCGCCCACGAAACGCTCGAAATCCTGCTCATTGCGAAGCGGACGGTCAATACCCGGCGAGGAAACCTCGAGCCGCTTGTAATCGACACCATCGACCTCGAGCGCAAACTGCAGTTGGCGCGTTACCTTCTCGCAATCCTCGACCGTCACGAAGGGCTCGGGAGTGCCTGCAGCCACAGCTTCCGAAGTGGGGGCAGTCCAGGGCAAATCAATTGTCACGCGCAGCAATCCCCCGGCCGAGCGTTCGATCTCGACCAGGTCGTAGCCGAGACCGGCAACGGTTTGTTCCACTGTCTGCTGCAATGCCACGTGTTCGAAAGTGCCTTGTAAAAATGCTTATGCGTGCCACCCGCCCGCCACGGGTGTCACGCATCGAAATTGCATAGACCAAAAAAACGGGCGGTTGGTACCCGCCCGTTTGGTCGTGAGCCTCGAATTATATGCTATTCCCGTGATAAATGAAGTGGCTTGGCCTGCTCAAAGGACCACTTTGCGCCGGGATTTTGACCAGACCAAGGCAAACAGCACCGAACCGAGCGCCAATGCGCCTGCCGCCACCAGCAGCGGAAGCTGGAAAGATCCGGTTCGCTGGGCCAGCGGCGCGGCAAACAGCGGGCCGATGATCTGCCCGACCCCATAGGAAGCGGTCGCATAGCCGATCAGCCCGGCCGCCGCATTCCCGCGCAGCCGGCGCGCATCCCGCATTGCAAAAAGGGTGATGGCCGTGAACGGCATGCCGAGCAGCAGGCTGCCAAGCGCAAAGCCGACGATGGTGGGCCACGCCACCGACAGCACCACGCCCAGCGCCTGCAGCGCATAGGCCGCCGCCAGCAACAGGCGGTTGTCCCAGTGGATGGGTGCGCGGGCGCCGATCAGGGCCCCCGGGATGATCGCCAGCCCGAACAGCGGCCAGAAGAAGTCGGGCCATGGCGAGCCCGGCAGCGCCTGGCGCGCGATCACCGGCAGGAAGGTCGCGGTGATGATGTAGCCGAAGCCGGCCAGCCCGTAGAGCGCGACCAGCCAGACGGCGTCGCTGCGCGCAGAAGGCGGTGCAGCCGTACTTGCGGGGGCGGCCGGCGGAGCCGCGGAGCCTTCGGCCGCTGGCAGTTCGCCGTCGTCGAACACGCGCCAGATCGCCGCCACCAGCACCACCGCCAGCAGGCCCAGGCCGATCCATCCCGCCTCGGAACCCCAGCGCCCCAGGGCACCGCCGAGCAGGCCGGTCATCGCGATGCCGATGCCGGGACCCGTGTAGATCACGCCGGCCAGGGCCGGGGAATTCGTCTCGGCCAGCCGACGCAGCCCCCACCCCGAGGCGAACACGAAGACCCAGGCGCTCATCACGCCGGCCGCCGCGCGCAGGATGCCCCAGCTTGTGAAGCTGTGGAGCACGCCCATGCCCACCAGCAGGACCGCCGTTGCCACCAGGCCGCCGCGCACCATGCTCTTGGCCTTGACCCCGATGGCGGCGCAGCTGACCGCGCCCAGAAAGTAGCCCAGGTAGTTGAGCGAAGCCAGCACGCCGCCGGCCTCGAGCTGGAGCTTTCCTTCGTGCAGCATGATCGGCAGCATGGGCGTGAAGGCAAAGCGCCCCAGGCCCATGGCAACGGCCAAGGTCACCATGCAGGCCAGCGCCGCGCGCCAGGCACCGCGCCTGCCCTGTCTGATCTCCGACATTTCCTTCGATCCCGTTGTTCTATTCCAGTAGCGCGGCGGCCACCAGTTTCTTTGTGTAAGGGTGCTCGGGCGCGTCGAGCACGCGCTCGACGGGGCCGGCTTCGAGAATGGCACCATCCTTCATCACGATGACCTGGTGCGCCATGGCGCGGATCACTTCCACGTCGTGCGTGATCAGCAGGTAGCTCAGGCCCCGCTCGCGTTGCAGGCGCTGGAGCAAACCCAGCACCTGCTTCTGGATCGTCACGTCGAGGGCGCTGGTGGGCTCGTCGAGCACCAGCAGCTGCGGATCGACGATGAGTGCGCGCGCAATCGCGAGCCGCTGGCGCTGTCCACCCGAGAACTCGTGCGGATAGCGGTCGAGCAGCGAGGGAAACTGCGCCTCGTTCAAGCCCACGTCGGCCAGCGCCGCCAGTGCCCTTGCGCGGCGCTGTGCCGTGTCGAGTTCGGTCGCGTGCACGCGCAGTCCCTCGCCCACGATCTGCTCGACCGTCATGCGTGGCGAGAGCGAGGAGAACGGGTCCTGGAAAACCACTTGCATGACCCGCCGCAAGGCCAGGTCGGAGCTCCGGTCCACCGCCCAGCCCTTGCCGTCCACTTTCAGCGCACCCTGGTGCTTCAGCAGCCCGAGGGCAGCCAGCGCCAGCGTGGACTTGCCCGATCCGGACTCGCCAACCACGCCCAGCGTTTCACCCGGCGCAATGCGGAAATCCGCGTTCTGCACCGCGACGAATTCGCCCTTGCGGAACCAGCCGGCGAAACCGGGCCGGGGCACCGGGTAGCCCACGCGCAGGCCCGTGGCCTCGAGCACCGGCCGCGCGTCGGCACCCGTGGGCACGGCGGTGACATCGCGCTCGGGATGGCTGTCGATCAGCCTGCGGGTGTAGGCGTGCTGCGGCGCCTCGAACACGGCAGCCACGGCGCCTTGCTCCACGATGTGGCCGTCCTCCATCACGGCGACCCGGTCGGCGAACCGGCGCACGAGGTTGAGGTCGTGCGTGATCAGCAGCACGGCCATGCCATGCCTGCGCTGCAGATCGGCGAGCAGCTCCAGGATTTGCGCGCGCACCGTGACGTCGAGCGCGGTGGTCGGCTCGTCGGCCAGCAGCAAGCGCGGCTTGCAGGCGAGCGCCATGGCGATCATGGCGCGCTGGCGCTGGCCGCCCGAGAGCTGGTGCGGAAACGCCCGCGCCCGCCGCTCCGGCTCGGGAATGCCGGTGTCGGCCAGCAGCTGCACGGCGGCCGCCTGTGCCGCGCGCGCCGACAGGCCCTCGTGCAATTCGAGCACCTCGGCGATCTGGTCGCCCACGGTATAGAGCGCGTTGAGGGCGGTCATCGGCTCCTGGAAGATCATCGCGATCTCCTTGCCGCGGATGCCGCGCAGCTCCCGCTCCGGGATCGAGAGCAGATCGCGCCCGTTCGGTGTATTTGCGGAATCGAACAGCTTCGCCATGCCGGCCACGTCGGCGTTCTGTGCCAGGCGCAGCAGCGACAGTGCCGTCACGGTCTTGCCCGAACCCGATTCGCCGACGAGCGCGAGCTTTTCGCCCGCGCCGATGCGGAAGTCGATGCCATGCACCACCTCCTTGCCGCCGAAGGCCACGCGCAGCTCTTTCACGTCCAGCAGCGGCTGGTGCTTCATCTCGCTCACTTGTCGGCCTTCCGCGGATCCAGGGCATCGCGCAGCGCGTCGCCCATGAAGGTGAGAAGCATCAGCGTCACGACCAGCACACCGAAAGTGGAAATCGAAATCCACCAGGCATCGATGTTGGCCTTGCCCTGACTCAGCAGTTCGCCGAGCGACGGCGTGCCCGGCGGCACGCCCAGGCCCAGGAAATCGAGCGAGGTCAGCGCCAGGATGGCCGCGCTCATGCGAAACGGCAGGAAGGTGACGACCGGCACCATGCTGTTGGGCAGGATGTGGCGCCACATGATCTGCAGATTCCCCACGCCCAGCGCGCGCGCGGCGCGCACGTAGTCCATCTGGCGGTTGCGCAGGAACTCGGCGCGCACGTAGTCGGCCAGGCCCATCCAGCCGAACAGGCTCAGCAGGATCAGCAGCAGCGCCACGCTGGGCGCGAAGATCGCGCTGAAGATGATCAGCAGGTAGAGCTCGGGCATCGATGCCCAGATTTCGATGAAGCGCTGGAACGCGAGGTCGATCTTGCCCGCGAAGTAGCCCTGTACCGCCCCCGCCGCCACGCCCAGCACGGTGCCAATGACGGTCAGCGCCAGGCCGAACAGTACGCTCACGCGAAAGCCGTAGATCAGCTGCGCCAGCAGGTCGCGGCCGCGGTCGTCGGTGCCGAAGAAGTTGTCGCCCGATGGCGCCGCGGGATTGGGTTGCGAGGCGAAATAGTTCAGCGTGCGCGGGCCGTAGCGGTTGGGCGCATAGAGCGCCCAGTTGGAGCCCTCGGTGATGCGCTTCTGGATGAAGGGATCGAGGTAGTCGGCTGGCGTCTCGAAATCGCCGCCGAAGGTTTTCTCGGAGTAGTCGCGCAGTACGGGGAAGTAGGTCTGCCCGTCGTAGCGCACGACCAGCGGCTTCTCGGTGGACAGCAGCTCGGCGAACAGGCTCAGCACCACCAGCGTCGAGAAGACGACCAGGCTCCAGAACCCCAGCGGATTGCGGCGGAAGCGGCGCCAGGCGCGGCGGCCCGGGCTCGCGGAAACAACGGCGGCGCTAGTCAAACTTGACCCTCGGATCGACCCAGACGTAGCAGAGGTCGGAAATCAGCTTGGTGACCAGGCCGATCAGCGTGAACAGGTAGAGCGTGCCCAGCACCACGGGATAGTCGCGGCGGATCACGCTCTCGTAGCTCAGAAGGCCCAGGCCGTCGAGCGTGAACAGCGTCTCGATCAGCAGCGACCCGGTGAAGAACGCGCCGATGAAGGCCGACGGGAAGCCCGTGATGATCGGGATCAGCGCATTGCGGAACACGTGCTTCCAGAGTACCTGCCGCTGCGACAGCCCCTTGGCGCGCGCCGTCAGCACGTACTGCTTGCGGATTTCCTCGAGGAAGGAGTTCTTCGTCAGCATGGCGGTGACGGCAAAGCTGCCGAGCACCATCGACGTCACCGGCAGCGCGATGTGCCACAGGTAGTCGACGATGCGCGCGCCCCAGTTCATGCTTTCCCAGTTGGGCGACGTGAGACCTCGCAGCGGAAACCACTGCAGTTGCCCGCCGAAGATCACGAGCAGCGCCACGCCCAGGACGAAGCCCGGAATGGCATAACCGATCAGCACGATCAGCGTGGTGACGAAGTCGAAGCGCGTACCGGCCCTCACGGCCTTTGCCACGCCGAGCGGCACCGCGATGAGATAGCTGATGAAGAAGGTCCAGAGGCCGAGGCTGATGGACACCGGCATCTTCTCCTTGATGAGCTGCCAGACGTCCTTGCGCTGATAGAAGCTGGTGCCCAGGTCGAAGCGCGCGAACGACTTCAGCATGGTCCACAGGCGTTCATGAGCAGGCTTGTCGAAGCCGTAGAGCTTCCGGATGTCCTCGACGCGCTGCGGGTCGAGGCCCTGGCGGCCACGGTAACCCGCCCCGCTGGACGCGGCCCGCTCGCCGCCCGAATCGCGCCCCTGCAACTGCGCCACCATCTGCTCGACCGGGCCGCCGGGCACGAACTGGATCACGCCGAAGGTGATGACGAGCACGCCCAGCAGCGTGGGGATCATCAGCAGCAGGCGCTTGAGGATGTAGCTGGTCATTCGGTGTTCATGTCCGGTGCGGCCGCGTCATTTGTTGTCGGGCGAAGCCCACCACGTGGTGAGCGCCCAGTCGCCGGCATCGTAGTACGGCGGAAGGGTCGGCGGCAGCACGAACGGCGCCGACCGGTAGCCGACCAGGAACGCGTTGCCGTAGTACTGCGGAATCGAGTAGTAGCCGTTGGAGAGCACCCGGTCGAGCACGCGCATGGCCGTGGCCAGCTCGGGCCGCGTGGTGGCCGCCAGCACCTTGCCGACCACCGCATCCACGGCCGGATCGGCAATGCCCCAGATATTGGACGAACCCGGCGTGTCGGCCGCCTTGGAGCCGAACAGCTCGAGCAGCTCGCCGCCCGGCGCGCTGTTGCCGGGCAGGCGCAGCGAGGTCATCTCGAAGTCGAAGTTCTGCATGCGCTGCTGCGAGAGCGAGAAATCGACCGTGCGGAACGTCATCTCGATGCCGAGCTTGCGCAGCGCCGTCTGCAGCGGCGTCACGACGCGGATCAGCCCGGGCTGGTCGTTGAGGAACTCGATCGTGAAGGCCTCGTTCTTCGCGTTGCGCAGCGCGCCGTCGCGATAGGTCCAGCCAGCCTCTTCCAGCAGCGCCCTCGCCTTGCGCAGATTCTCGCGCAGGCTGTCGGGCGGCGCCGTGCTCGGCGGCTGCGGGGCCGGGCCGAACACCTCGGGCTTGAGCTTGCCGCGCAGCGGCTCCATCAGCGCCAGTTCGTCGGGCTTGGGCAGGCCCTCGGCATGGAACTCGCTGTTCGGAAAGTAGCCCTGCACCCGCGTGTAGATGCCGTAGAACAGCTGGCGGTTGAGCCACTCGAAATCCATCGCCAGACCAATGGCCTGCCGCACGCGCGCGTCCTTGAACTTGTCCTTGCGGATGTTGAACACGTAGCCCTGGAAGTCGCCCGGGTTGTGATTTTCGAAGGCGCGCTTGACGATCTCGCCGCTGTCGAACTGCTTGCCCTTGTACTGGCGCGCCCAGTTGCGCGAGGTGAATTCGCGCATGAAGTCGAACTCGCCGGCCTTCAGCCCCTCGAAGCGCGCGGTCTCGTCCAGGTAGACCCGGAAGGTGACGCGATCGAAGTTGTAGAGCCCCTTGCGCACCGGCAGGTCTGCGCCCCAGTAGTCGGCGCGGCGCACATAGGTGATGTCGCGGCCCAGGCGGTCGCTGGCCGGCTTGTAGGGGCCGGAGCCGATCGGCATCTCGGTGACGATCTGGTCGAAGGGCTTGCCCCCGCCCCATTGGCGGCTGAAGACCGCCATGCCGCCGATCACCAGCGGCAGTTCGCGGTTCGGGCTCGCAAAGTCGAATCGCACGACGCGCTCGCTGGTGGCCGTGGCCTTCTTCACTTCGGCGTAGATGGTGCGGAACTGCGGCGCGGCCAGCGGGCCGGTCAGGGTGTTGAACGAGTGCACCACGTCGGCCGCCAGCACCGGCGAGCCGTCGTTGAAGCGCGCCTTGGGGTTCAGGCGGAAGGTGGCCGACAGGCGGTCGGGCGCCACCTCGACGTCTTCGGCAAGCAGGCCATAGACCGTGGTCGGCTCTTCGGAATTGCCCGTCATCAGGCTCTCGAACATCAGCGAGCCGATGCCCGAGGGCGCCGTGCCTTTGAGCGTGAACGGATTGAGCTTGTCGAAGTTGGTCGGCCGCGTGGGCGGCACCATCCGGATCTCGCCGCCCTTGGGCGCATCCGGATTCACATAGCTGAAGTGGGTGAAGCCCGGCGGGTATTTGATGTCGCCGAACTGCGCGTAGGCATGGGCGGCCCATGAAGGAGCCGCCGAGAGCGCCAGAAAAAGAAGCAGCCAAACCCGCATGCGAGAATTCTGCCCAAGATTTTCACGAGGCAACTTCATGGGCTTTCTTTCCGGCAAAAAACTGTTGATCACCGGCGTGTTGAGCAATCGCTCCATTGCCTACGGCATAGCCAAGGCCTGTCACGAACAAGGCGCCGAGCTTGCTTTCAGCTACGTCGGCGAGCGATTCAAGGACCGTATCACCGAATTCGCCGCAGACTTCGGCTCCAAGCTTATTTTTGACTGCGACGTGGGCGACGACGCGCAGATCGACAAGCTGTTCGCCGATCTGGCGCAGACCTGGCCCAGGTTCGACGGGTTCGTGCACAGCATCGGGTTCGCGCCGCGCGAGGCCATCGCGGGCGACTTCCTCGAAGGGCTCTCGCGCGAGGGCTTCAAGATTGCGCACGACATCAGCGCCTACAGCTTCCCCGCCATGGCCAAGGCGGCCCTGCCCTACCTCAACGACAAGTCGGCGCTGCTGACGCTGACCTACCTCGGCGCCGAGCGCGCGCTGCCCAACTACAACACGATGGGCCTGGCCAAGGCCTCGCTCGAGGCGTCGGTGCGCTACACCGCGGCTTCGCTCGGTCCCAAGGGCATGCGGGTCAACGGCATCAGCGCCGGCCCGATCAAGACGCTGGCGGCCAGCGGCATCAAGGGCTTCGGCAAGATGCTGTCCGCCGTGGCCGACGCCTCTCCCATCCGCCGCAACGTGACCATCGAGGAAGTCGGCAACGTGGCCGCCTTCCTGCTGAGCGACCTGGCCAGCGGCGTCACCGCCGAGATCACCTATGTGGACGGCGGCTTCAGCAACGTCGTGGCGGGCATGGCCGAGTAATCGATTGGCAACGGCCTCTTGCTGAACAGACGTTCCCTCCTGCTCGCCGGCCTCGGCGCGCTGGCGGCCCGCGTGGCCGCCGCGCGCGAGGCCGCGCCGGCATTGATGCTGGCCGAGGTCTACCGCCCCGGTATGTCGCTGGCCGACTACTGGGTCAGCGAAAAATTCGACGGCGTGCGCGGCTACTGGGACGGCCAGCAGCTGTGGACGCGCGGCGGCGAACCGGTGGTGGCGCCCGCCTGGTTCATCGCGCCGCTGCCGAAGCAGCCGCTCGACGGCGAACTGTGGGCCGGCAGGGGCCAGTTCGCGCACGCAGTTTCCACCGTGCGCAGCCAGACACCCAGCGACACCGCCTGGCACGGCATGCGCTTCATGGTGTTCGACCTCCCGGCCCAGGGCGGCGATTTCACGGCGCGGCTGGCTGTCTTGCGCAAGCTGCTGCCGATCACCGATGCGCCGTGGGTGGTGCCCGTGCCGCAGGAGCGCGCAACCACCCATGCGGAGCTGCAGGCCCTGCTCGCCAAGACGGTGAAGATGGGCGGCGAAGGCCTGATGCTGCACCGGGGTGGATCGCTCTACCGTGCCGAACGCAACAGCGACCTGCTCAAGGTCAAGCCCCACGACGACGCCGAGGCCCGGGTGGTCGGGCACATGCCCGGCAAAGGCCGGCACAGCGGCCGATTGGGCGCACTGCTGGTCGAAACCCCCGAGGGCAGGCGCTTCAAGCTCGGCAGCGGCCTGACCGACGCCGAGCGCGAGAACCCGCCCGCTGTCGGAAGCTGGGTGACGTACCGCTACAACGGCACCAATCCGGGCGGCCTGCCCAGGTTCGCCCGCTTCATGCGGGTGCGCAGCGACCTGCCCTCCTGAGGCGCAGCGCGCCTGCTGCGCGCGCCTCCTTGTCGATTACTTCTTCGGCGCGGCCACGCAGTCCGCGTAGTACCGCTTCTTGCCGGTTTCGTCGACGCGCGCCACCAGGCCATGGATGTCGGTCTCGAAGCCCGGGCACTGCGAGTTGAACTCGCGCGAGAACCGGAGGTAGTCGACGATCTTCTTGTTGAACACCTCGCCCGGAATCAAGAGCGGAATGCCCGGCGGGTACGGCGTGATCAGACTGGTGGTGATGCGGCCTTCGAGCTCGTCGATCTCCACGCGCTCGGTCTTGCGGTGCGCGATGTGGGCGAAGGCATCGCTCGGCTTCATGGCCGGCGTCAGGTCGCTCAGGTACATCTCGGTCGTCAGGCGCGCCACGTCGAAGCGGGCGTACAGCTGGTGGATGTGCTGGCACAGGTCGCGCAGGCCCAGGCGCTCGTAGCCGGGATGCTGCTGGCAGAACTCCGGCAGGATGCGCCACATCGGCTGGTTGCGCGCGTAGTCGTCCTTGAACTGCTGCAGCGCCGTGAGCAGCGTGTTCCAGCGGCCCTTGGTGATGCCGATGGTGAACATGATGAAGAAGCTGTAGAGCCCGGTCTTCTCCACGATCACGCCGTGCTCGGCCAGGAACTTGGTGACCACGCTGGCGGGAATGCCGGTCTCGGCGAAATTGCCTTCGAGGTCGAGGCCGGGCGTCACGATGGTCGACTTGATCGGGTCGAGCATGTTGAAGCCATCGGCCAGCTCGCCGAAGCCGTGCCAGTTGCGCGGCGACTTCTTGTTTTTCGGCTTGCCGTTCTTCTCGCCCGTCATGATCCAGTCTTCGGCGCGGCCGATGCCTTCGTCGACGAGCTTCTCGGGGCCCCAGACCTTGAACCACCATTCGTCCTTGCCGAACTCGTCCTCGACCTTGCGCATCGCGCGGCGGAAGTCGAGCGCCTCGAGAATGCTTTCCTCCACCAGCGCGGTGCCGCCGGGCGGCTCCATCATGGCCGCGGCCACGTCGCAGCTTGCGATGATCGCGTACTGCGGGCTGGTCGACGAGTGCATCAGGTAGGCCTCGTTGAACAGGTCGCGGTCGAGCGCACGGTTCTGCGAGTCCTGCACCAGCACGTGGCTGGCCTGGCTGATGCCCGCGAGCAGCTTGTGGGTCGACTGCGTGGCAAACACCAGCGACTCCTTGGGCCGAACACGGCGCTTGCCCATGGCATGGTAGGCGCCGTAGAACGGGTGGAAGGCGGCATGCGGCAGCCAGGCCTCGTCGAAGTGCAGCGTGTCGACGTAGCCGTCGAGCATGTTCTTGATGGTCTCGGTGTTGTAGATCACGCCGTCGTAGGTCGACTGGGTGAGCGTCATCACGCGCGGCTTGACCTTGTTGGGGTCCACGTCGGCGAGCAGCGGATTGGCCTTGATCTTGGCCTTGATGGCGCTCTGCTCGAACTCGCTCTTCGGAATCGGGCCGATGATGCCGAAGTGGTTGCGCGTGGGCTTCATGAACACCGGAATCGCGCCGGTCATGATGATCGCGTGCAGGATCGACTTGTGGCAGTTGCGGTCGACCACCACCACGTCGTCGGGTGCCACCGTGTGGTGCCAGACCATCTTGTTGCTGGTGCTGGTGCCGTTGGTCACGAAGAAGCAATGGTCGGCGTTGAAAATGCGCGCCGCATTGCGTTCGCTGGCCGCCACCGGGCCGGTATGGTCGAGCAGTTGGCCGAGTTCTTCCACCGCGTTGCAGACGTCGGCGCGCAGCATGTTCTCGCCGAAGAACTGGTGGAACATCTGGCCCACCGGGCTCTTCAGGAACGCCACGCCGCCCGAATGGCCCGGGCAGTGCCACGAGTACGAGCCGTCTTCCGCGTAGTCGATCAGCGCCTTGAAGAACGGCGGCTGCACGCCTTCGAGGTAGCTCTTGGCCTCACGGATGATGTGGCGCGCCACGAACTCCGGCGTGTCCTCGAACATGTGGATGAAGCCGTGCAGCTCGCGCAGGATGTCGTTGGGGATGTGGCGCGAGGTCTTGGTTTCGCCGTAGATGTAGATCGGCACGTCGGCGTTCTTGCGGCGCACCTCGCCGATAAAGCTGCGCAGGCTCAGCACGGCGGGATCGAGGTCGGGGCCGACCGTGAATTCCTCGTCGTCGATCGACAGGATGAAGGCGCTGGCGCGGCTTTGCTGTTGCGCGAACTGGCTCAGGTCCCCGTAGCTCGTGACGCCCAGCACCTCGAAGCCCTCGCTTTCGAAGGCCTGCGCGAGCGCGCGAATACCGAGGCCCGAGGTGTTTTCGGAGCGGAAGTCCTCGTCGATGATGACGATGGGGAAGCGAAATTTCATGAGCAGGGCTCCGGACAGGCAATGAGGCGCGAAGTGTACGGAATTCGGATGAAGGATTGAGTCAGGTTTTGACACAGAATGTCGTGCATTCACCAAAGAGGAGAAGTCATGGCGAATTCCACCATCTGGTGGCTGATAGCGGGGGCCGCCATCGTGCTGGAGTTGCTTTCCGGCACGGTTTACCTGTTGCTGCTGGCGACCGGTTTCGCGGCGGCAGCCATTGCGGCGCATCTGGGCGCAGGCACCGTCGCGCAACTGGTGGTGGCGGCCGTCGTCGGCGTGGGGGCAGTCCTGGTCTGGTATGCCGTTCAGCGCCGGCGGCCGGCCCCGCGGCCCACAGCATCGAACCGCGATGTCAATCTGGACATCGGCGAGACCATTCACGTCGAGGCATGGAACCCCGACGGCACCGCCACCGTTCGTTATCGCGGCGCCCAGTGGACCGTGATTCCGCGCGCGGGCCAGGCCCCCACCACCGGCGAACACCGCGTGGTCGAGGTTGTCGGCAGCCGGCTCGTGGTCGACAAGACCTGATCAGAACAGAACCCTAGAGGAGAAAACCATGGAATTTTCGGTACCCATCATCATCCTGGTCATTGCGATCATCTTCATCAGCCAGTCGGTCAAGTTCGTGCCGCAGCAGAACGCCTGGGTGCGCGAGCGCCTGGGCAAGTACCACGGCACCATGACGCCCGGGCCCAACTTCCTCATCCCGTTCATCGACCGGGTCGCCTACAAGCACAGCCTGAAGGAAATCCCGCTCGACGTGCCAAGCCAGATCTGCATCACGCGCGACAACACCCAGCTGCAGGTCGATGGCATCCTGTACTTCCAGGTGACCGACCCGATGCGCGCGAGCTACGGCTCGTCGAACTACATCGTGGCCGTGACGCAGCTGGCGCAAACCTCGCTGCGCAGCGTGATCGGCAAGCTCGAGCTCGACAAGACCTTCGAGGAGCGCGACGTCATCAATGCGCAGGTGGTCGCGGCCATCGACGAAGCGGCGCTCAACTGGGGCGTGAAGGTGCTGCGCTACGAGATCAAGGACCTGACGCCGCCCAAGGAAATCCTGCTGGCCATGCAGGCGCAGATCACCGCCGAGCGCGGCAAGCGCGCCCTCATCGCCGCCTCCGAAGGCCGCCGCCAGGAGCAGATCAACATCGCCACCGGCGAGCGTGAGGCCTTCATCGCCCGCTCCGAGGGCGAGAAGCAGGCCCAGATCAACAACGCCCAGGGTGAGGCCGCCGCCATCACCGCGGTGGCAACGGCCACGGCCGATGCCATCGAACGCGTGGCGGCCGCCATCCGCCAGCCCGGCGGCGAGCAGGCCGTGCAGCTCAAGGTGGCCGAGCGTGCGGTCGATGCCTACGGCAAGGTCGCAGCCGATTCCAAGACCACGCTGATCGTGCCGAGCAACATGACCGAAACCGCCGCACTCATCGCTTCCGCGATGCGCATGGTCCAGGCCGGCAAGCCGCAAAATCCGGCCTGAGCGACTGCTACAATCGAAGGCTCAGGAGCGGTGGATGAGCGGTTTAAGTCGCACGCCTGGAAAGCGTGTGAGGGTTAATAGCCCTCCGCGGGTTCGAATCCCGCCTGCTCCGCCAGAGAAGTAATGAATACGGGGCCTTGCGCCCCGTTTTTCATTTGTTCGCGATGCTGACTGACTTGAGGATGCCGGTTTTGTCGGGGTAGGTAACCAGCCCTTGCAGTCAGAAGCGGCCAAAAGTACCAACCGCGAGCGCATGTACGTCATCCGCTCCATGGGTCGGCGCGTTGCCTTGCAACAACCGGAGGATCCCATCCCGCCCGCTTCGTCTGGCGGTACGATCCAAAGGTTTTACTTTCAAGCCCGCAAAGGAGGAGCCTCGATGGCTGGACAGCCCCAAACCGTGCCGCCTGGCAAGACGTCGCTCGACAAGACGCTCAAGAAGAGCGAAGAAGTGGCTGCCGATGTGCAGCGGGCGTCGGACAATCTCGCCGTCGTGAACACGGTGCTCGAACAGGAACTCCCGGACGAAGTGCAGGTTGGCGAAGTGGCGCAAGCCATCGAGCAAACGGGCCAGCTCGAAGAAAAGCTCGCCAAGTCGGCCGAGAAACTGGCCGAGGTCAACGCTGCGCTGAGCAAGGAAATCGAGAAGCGTCGCGAAGTGACGGCCGAGCGCGACGAAAGCCAGGCGCTGGCGGAAGAGCTCAAGGCAAAGATCCGCTCCGGCAACAGGAATTGAGCCGGGCGTCGCGCCGGAACGCGTTGTCCGTATCCTTTCTCCTACGCTGCGGCCGCGCCCGGCACGCTACGCTATTGGTTCTCAGAACGAAACCACGGCATGGCCCTCATCACGTTCCTCGTCGAGGACAACAAGACCATCAGGGACAACTTGGTCCCGGCCCTTGAAGACTTGGTCAATGGCCAGGTCGTCGGCTTTGCCGAAACCGAAACGGATGCGCTCGCCTGGCTCGCTCTCCATCCCCATGACTGGCAATTGCTCATCGTCGACCTCTTCCTGAAGGAGGGTTCCGGCTTGGGCGTGCTCTCCGGCTGCAAGCCACGCGGGCCGGGCCAGCGTGTCGTGGTGCTGAGCAATTACGTCACGGCCGACATCCGCGCACGCTGCGAAGCGTTGGGCGCGGATGCGGTATTCGACAAGTCGCGGGACCTCGACGCTTTCATCGAATACTGCAACACCGACCGGCCCTCGGGGTTCTCCACCCTGGCCTGACAGCGAGCGGCAAGCAGGCACAAAAAGGGCCCGAAGGCCCTTTTCTCTTTTGCGCGCTTGAACGGCGCGCAACCGCCCGCTGATCAGCGCACCACGGCAATCTGCGTACGCACGCCACCCTTGTAGGTGTAGAGCGTCAGCGCGCCGTTCTTGATGTCGCCCTTTTCGTCGAAGGCGATCGGGCCGGTCACGCCCTTGTACTGCACCTTGCCGACTTCGGGCAGGTACTTTTCAGGGTCGGAAGAACCGGCCTTGACCATGGCTTCGGCCAGCACGTTGACCGCGTCGTAGACGTACGGAGCGTAGATCTGCACTTCCACGCCGTTCTTGGCCTTGAACTTGGCCTTGAAGTCTTCCAGCGGCTGCTTGAAGTCGCCGTCGACGCCGCCGGCTTCGGCGCAAACCACCATCTCTTCGCCGATGGCATCGCCAGCCAGCTTCGGCAGCTCGCTGGTGCACAGGCCGTCGCCGCCCATGAACTTGACGTTCAGGCCGAGTTGCTTGACCTGCTTGAGCATCGGGCCGCCAACGGCGTCCATGCCGCCGAAGAACAGCACGTCGGGCTTGGTGGACTTGAGCTTGGTCAGGATGGCGTTGAAGTCGGTCGACTTGTCGGTGGTGAACTCGTGGCCGACGATGGTGCCGCCGGCAGCCTTGGCGGCCTTCTCGAATTCTTCGGCAACGCCTTGGCCGTAAGCCGTGCGGTCGTCGATCACGGCAATGTTCTTGCCCTTGAGCGTTTCGACAGCGTACTTGCCCAGCGTGCCGCCGAGCTGCGTGTCGTCGGCCACCACGCGGAACGTGGTCTTGAAGCCTTGGCGCGTGTACTTGGGGTTGGTTGCCGACGGCGAAATCTGCGGAATGCCAGCGTCGCTGTAGAGCTTGGAGGCGGGAATGGTGGTGCCGGAATTCAGGTGGCCGACGATGCCGTTGACCTTGCTGTCGACCAGCTTCTGGGCCACGGCCGTGCCTTGCTTCGGATCGCCGGCGTCGTCCTCTGCCAGCAGTTCGAACTTGGCAACCTTGTCGCCGATCTTGAGGCCCTTGGCATTGAGGTCTTCGATGGCCATCTTGGCGCCGAACTCGTTGTCCTTGCCGAGGTGGGCAATGGCACCGCTGGTGGGACCGACGTGGCCGATCTTGACGATCAATGCATCTGCCGGAGGCGCTGCAGGTGCGGGGGCCGCTGCCGTGGGCGCCGGAGCGGCGGGAGCAGCAGCTTCTTCTTTCTTGCCGCAAGCCACAAGCGTGAGAGCAGCCAGTGCGACCGCAGTCCATTTCAATTGCATGAGAACCTCCAGAACATTGATGAATAAACTAAAAACCGGTCGTGTGATCCGGGCGCGAAGACCTCGCAAGTTTCGCGCCGCAGACCAGCGGCACCCTCCCGCCCGATCGACCTGGCGCGCAGTTTAGCTGAAGCTTTATGCGCCGGAAGCTGGCGTAGACCCTGTGTTTTCCGAGAGCTCGGCCGCCATGGCCTCGATCACCAAAGCACGCAGCACGGCCTCGATTTCTTCGCGCAGCCGGGGCACCATCGCATCGAGTTGCTGCTGCACGGCGGCGGAGACCGTATCGCTCAGGCGCTCTTCCAACGACAGGTCGACGCGCTGCAGCACGCGGTGCAGAAGCTGCTCTTCGAGCCGGACGATCTCGGCCTCTGAGCGCTGCTCGGCCTGAGGCAAGGCCACCGCTTCGGCGGGGTCGACCGCCGGTGCCGGCGCGCTGGCCGGCGTCGCCGCCTCGGCGGCGCCCGGGGGCTCGGCCGGCAGGTCGAGCACCGTGGTCAGCGTGGGAACGAACCGGGGCGGCGTACGCAGCGTGCTGGCCATCAGGAAGCGCTCCTTGCAAAGTCGTGCGGCTGGATGGAATAGCCCCGGTCGGCATAGTGGCGCCAGCGCGAGCGGCCGATCTGCCGGTCGTCGGCCTCGTTGCTCACGATGTCGACCAGCCGCTCGAAACGCTCGAAGCCGACGGGCACCGCCGGCCCCAGATTCACCAGCATTTCCCGGTGCGGAAGTGCCGCGGCATCGGCGCCCTCGGCGGAAAGAATGACCGGCGAGCGCGCCACCAGGTGAGGCTGCGCATCGCCGCGGCAATGGGCGATGAAGTCGCAGGGCGAGAGCTGCCAGAGCGCCGCATCGACCGCCTCCAGCATCTGCGGCTCGCCCACCACGACCACCCGCAATCCGCGCGCGCTCACGGCCTTGCGGACCAGCCGGCAGGCGTAGTTCGCCTTGTCCGGCAGATTGAAGTGAAAGCCGATTTCCGTCACTGCGCGGACCGGGCCTTGCGTGCGGCCGTACCGGGCTCCTTGCGCGCCACCTTCTTCGGCGATGCTGCATGGGCCGCGCCGTTGCGCGTGCGTTCCATCAGGTAGGAGACCAGCAGGCCGACCGGCCGACCGGTCGAGCCCTTGGCCGCCCCGCTCTTCCAGGCCGTGCCCGCGATGTCCAGGTGGGCCCAGACGAAATCGCCGGCAAAGCGCTGCAGGAACTTGGCCGCGGTGATGGCGCCGCCGGCACGGCCGGCCACATTGGCGACATCGGCAAAGTTGCTCTTCAGGCCTTCGGCATATTCGTCGTCCAGCGGCAGCCGCCAGCAGCGGTCCTGCGATTCTTCTCCGGCCGCCTGGAGCGCCTCGGCCAGCGAATCGTCGCTGGTGAACAGGCCGCTGCGCACGCCGCCCAGCGCCACCACGCAGGCACCGGTGAGCGTAGCGATGTCGATCACGGCCGCTGGCTCGAAACGCTTGGCATAGGTGAGCGCATCGCACAGGATGAGCCGACCCTCGGCATCCGTATTGAGCACTTCGATGGTCTGGCCGCTCATGCTGGTCACCACGTCGCCGGGCTTGATCGCGCGGCCGTCGTTCATGTTCTCGCACGAGGGCACCAAGCCCACCACGTTGATGGCCGGCTGGATTTCTCCGAGCGCGCGGAAGGTGCCGAGCACGCTGGCCGCGCCGCACATGTCGAACTTCATTTCGTCCATTTCGGCCGCCGGCTTGAGCGAGACGCCGCCGGTGTCGAAGGTGATGCCCTTGCCGACCAGCACCACGGGCGCCTGGTCCTTGGGCCCGCCCTGATAGCGCAGCACGATGAAGCGCAGCGGCTCGGCCGAGCCCTGGGCCACGGCCGCGAACGAGCCCATGCCGAGCTTGTGCACTTCCTTGGGGCCCAGCACCTCGCATTTGACGCGGGGCAGCTTGCCGAGCTCCTTGGCCGCCTCGGCCAGCAGGGTCGGCGTGCAGTAGTTGCCGGGCCGGTTGCCCCACTCCTTTGCAAGCTCGACGCCGGACACCGTGGCGCGGGCTTCGTCGAAGGCCTTGCCCACGGCCGCCGTATCGGCCACGCCGAGCGTCAGGTGGCGGATGCTGCGCCCCCCCTCGCCGTTCGAGGCTTTCGATTTGGTGGTGGTGTAGACATAGCTGGCGTCGGCCGCCGCGGCCACGGCGCACGCCACCGCCTTGCCATCGGCTTCGTGTGCGAACACCAGGACCACCCGCTTGGGCGCATGGGCCTTGGCCGCATTGACCGCCGCGATGACGCCGCTGCGCACCGAAGCGGGCTTTCCGTCCCCGATGGCGGCAAGCACCACGCGCGACGCCACCACCTCGTCCGGATGGTAGAGCGCGAGCAGCTTGCCGGCCTTGTCGGGCAGGTCGCCGGCCTTGCGGGAGCTGGCAATCAGCGCGGAAAGGGGGTCCTTGGCGGTGAGGGGGGCGCTGCCGACGAGCACGATCAGCACGTCGGATTTTTCGGCCGCGGCGCGGGCGACGGTGAGGGTCTTGAGCTGAAAGTCCATAATCCTTTTTTTCCTCGAACGATGTTATTCCATTCTTCCCTACGCAAGGAGCTGTCGCGCAGCTTCGGAGCAACCCTCGTGGTCCTGGTCACCATCGTGATGACCATGATGCTCATCCGCACGCTCGGGCTCGCCTCCAAGGGCAGCGTGAACCCGTCCGAAGTGTTCCTCGTGATGACGTACACGGTGCTCGGCTACATGCCGACCATCCTGAGCCTGAGCCTGTTCATCGCCATTGTCGGCACCTTGTCGCGCATGTACCGCGACAGCGAGATGGTGATCTGGTTTTCCAGCGGGCGGGGCCTGGCCGATTTCCTCGAGCCGCTGTTCCGCTTTGCCTGGCCGGTGCTGGCGCTCATCGCGGTCATGGCGCTGCTGGGCTGGCCCTGGGCCAACTCCCAGACCATCGGCATGCGCACGCAATATGAAAGGCGCAGCGACATCGAGCGCGTCACACCGGGCGAGTTCCGCGAGTCGTCCGGGCGCATGCGGGTCTTTTTCATCGACAAGGACACGCCGGACGGGGCCACGGCCACCAATGTGTTCATCTGGGCGGTCGAGCGCGGCCTGCAGATCACCACGTCGGCACGCAGCGGGCGTATCGAGGATGTCGGCAACAACCGCTACCTGATGCTGAGCAACGGGCAGCGGCTGGAGCGGCCGCTGCTGCCCACCGCGGGGCTCAAGATCAGCGAGTTCGAGACCTATGGCACCCGGGCCGGCGGCAATGCCGCCCTCTCCGGGGACACCACGCCGGCGCGCGCCAAGCCCACGCTTCAGCTCCTGCGCGAACCCGGCGACGCCAGCCGCGGCGAACTGGCCTGGCGCATCGGTATGCTGCTGGCGGCCATCAATTTCGTGCTGCTGGCGCTGACGGTGTCGAGCGTCAATCCGCGCGTGGGACGAAGCGGCAACCTGCTGTTCGCGCTGTTCGCGTTCGTCGTCTACTACAACATGCTCAACCTCGGCCAGAGCTGGATCAGTTCCGGGCGCTTCGGCATGGGCTCGTTCATGCTGCTGCTGCACGGCGGCGTGCTGCTGATCGGCGTGGCATGGCTGGTCTTGCGCAACAACAACTGGGGCCGGCGGCGCAGGACCGAGCACGTCATCGCCGGCGGCCTGCCGTCGCATCAGCCCACGAAAATCGACCCGACCTCGTGAAAACAATCCGACGCCTGATCTATGTCGAGGCACTGAAAGCCGTGGCTTTCGTGACCCTCGGCTTCCTGAGCCTGTTCTTCTTTTTCGACTTCGTCGACGAACTGCAGTCGATCGGCAAGCCGGAAAGCCTTGCCTACGGCCCCGCGCAGGCACTGATCTACGTGACCTTGCTGATTCCGAGCCACCTCTACGAACTGCTCCCGATCACGGTGCTGATCGGCTGCATCTTCGTGATGGCGCGCCTCGCGCAAAGCTCGGAATACACCATTCTTCGCACCAGCGGCCTGGGGCCGTGGCGCGCCCTGCGCACCCTGCTGCTGCTGGGCGTCGGCTTCGTCTTTCTCACCTTTGCCATTGGCGACTATATTGCACCGGCGTCCGAGCGCACCGGCCAGCTGCTCAAGTCCCGCTACCAGGGCTCCTACTCGCTGGTCGGCAACACGGGCGCCTGGCTCAAGGAAAAGCGCGAGAACGTGTCCTATGCCGTCAACGTGCTGTCCATCGCCCGCGACGGTTCGCTCAAGAATGCGCGCATCTTCGAGTTCGACGCCAACGGCTATGTGCGCAAGCAGCTCGTCGCGTCCTCGGCGCGCATCTTCGACGGCCACTGGCAACTGTCGGACGTCGAACTGCAAGACTACGAGACGCGCAGCTCTGCGGACAAGGCCCGCATCGTGACCACCAAGGTGCCGCAGCTCGACTGGCCGACCACGCTGACGAGCGAAATGGTGTCGGTGGCGCTTCTGCGGCCCGACCGCATGGGCACCCTCGACCTGTTCGACTACATTCGGCATCTCGAGGCCAACGGCCAGACCGCCCAGCGCTACGAGATTCAGTTCTGGCGCAAGGTCTTCTACCCGCTTTCCTGCCTGGTGATGGTGGTGCTCGCCCTGCCCTTCGCCTACCTGCACTTCCGCCAGGCCGGCATCACCACCTACGTGTTCGGCGGCGTGATGATCGGCATCAGCTTCTTCCTGCTGAACAACGTGTTCGGCTACCTCGGCAACCTGAGCAACTGGTCGCCATGGCTGACGGCGGCGGCGCCAGGGCTCATCTATTCGGTGATGTCGCTTGCCGCGTTCAGCTGGCTGGTGCTGCGAAGGTAGCGCAGATGGCAACGGGGAACGCGAGAGGCATCGTCCTGCTGGCCCATGGTTCGCGCGACGAGCGCTGGCGCGAGCCCATCGAGGCCGTGGCCGCCCGTGTCACGGCGCTCGACCCGCAAGCCCGCGTGGTCTGCGCCTACATGGAGCTTGCGGCGCCCGACCTGCGCACCGCCGCGGCGGCCCTGATTGCCAGCGGCGCCAAGGCCCTTCGGGTGGTTCCGCTCTTCCTGGGCATGGGCAAGCATGCCCGCGAAGACCTGCCCCTGCAGGTGGAAGCGCTGCGCCAGGCCTGGCCGCAGGTCGACTTCCAATTGGCCGGCATCGTCGGGGAAGAGCCCGAGCTGATCGATCTGCTGGCCAGAATTGCAAGCAAATCTTGAAGTTCCGGCAATTTCCATAGACTCCGAAGGCATAATGAATTCCGCAATAAGACGGAATTTGATATGAATCTGCACCAATTCAAGTTTGTTCAGGAGGCCGTGCGGCGCAACCTGAATCTGACGGAGGCGGCGAAGGCGCTTCACACCTCGCAGCCGGGCGTGTCCAAGGCCATCATCGAACTCGAGGAAGAACTCGGTGTCGAGATCTTCGCCCGCCATGGCAAGCGCCTGAAGCGGGTCACCGAGCCGGGGCAGCACGTCATCGCCAGCATCGAATTGATCATGCGCGAAGTCGGCAACCTCAAGCGCATCGGCGAGCAGTTCAGCGCGCAGGACAGCGGAACCCTCTCGATCGCGACCACCCACACCCAGGCGCGCTACGTGCTGCCGGTGCCCGTGGCCAAGCTGCGCGAGGCCTATCCGAAGGTCAACGTGAGCCTGCACCAGGGTTCGCCCGACCAGGTGGCACGCATGGTGATCGACGAGATCGCCGAGGTGGGCATTGCCACCGAGTCGCTCGCGGACTACGCCGAGCTCGTGACCCTGCCCTGCTACGAATGGCAGCACGTGCTGGTGCTGCCCAAGGACCATCCCCTGGCGGCCAAGGAGCGCATCTCGCTCGAAGACCTGGCGCACGAACCCATCATCACCTACCACCCGTCGTTCACCGGCCGCACGCGCATCGACCACGCCTTTGCACAGAAAAAGCTCACGCCGCGCATCGCGCTCGAGGCCATCGACTCCGACGTGATCAAGACCTACGTGCGCCTGGGCCTTGGCGTGGGCATCGTGGCCGAGATGGCGGTTCGCGACGAATCGAACGCCGACCTCGTGGTGCGCCCGATGGGGCATGTCTTCGGCCAGAACATCGCGCGCGTGGCATTCAAGCGCAGCGCCTACCTGCGCAACTTCGTCTTCAAGTTTGCCGAGCTGCTGTCCGACCGGCTCGACCGCAACCTGATCGCGAAAGCCCTGAGCGGGCATCAGCAAGACTACGAACTTTGATCCAGACCCCGATTCCGATTCCGATTCCGATTCCGAGCACGACCATGAGCGCCCTTCCTTCCTCCCCCCGCACCCCGGAGATCGCCACCAAGCTGCCCGCCGTGGGCACCACCATCTTCACCGTGATGTCCGCGCTCGCAGCGGAGAAGAACGCAGTGAATCTCGGCCAGGGCTTCCCCGATTTCAACTGCGATCCGAAACTACTCGAAGACGTCACGGCCGCCATGGCGGCGGGCCACAACCAATACCCGCCGATGCCCGGCATCCCGGCGCTGCGCGAAGCGATTGCCGGCAAGATCTCGGCGCTCTATGGCCACGACTACAGCGCCGCCGACGAAATCACCGTCACTGCCGGTGCGACGCAGGCCATCATCACCTCCATCCTCGCCGTGGTGCGTGCAGGCGACGAGGTGATCGTCCTCGAGCCCTGCTACGACAGCTACGTGCCCAACATCGAACTGGCCGGCGGCAGCGTGGTGCGCGTGCCGCTCGTGCCGGGCACCTTCCGCCCCGACTTCGACAAGGTCGCCGCGGCGCTCACTCCGCGCACGCGGGCGATCATCGTGAACACGCCGCACAACCCGAGCGCCACGGTCTGGACCGCCGCCGAGATGCGCAAGCTCGAGGAACTGCTGGCCCCGACCGACGTCCTCGTGATTGCCGACGAGGTCTACGAGCACATGGTCTACGACGGCGCGCAGCATGAAAGCGTGGCGCGCTTCCCGGGCCTGGCGGCGCGCAGCTTCATCGTGAGCAGCTTCGGCAAGACCTACCACGTCACCGGCTGGAAAGTCGGCTACGTGGCAGCGCCCGCGCCGCTGATGGCCGAATTCCGCAAGGTGCACCAGTTCAACGTGTTCACCGTCAACACGCCGATGCAGCATGCGCTCGCGCAGTACATGGCCGAGCCAAAGCCTTACCTCGAACTGCCCGCCTTCTACCAGCGCAAGCGCGACCTGTTCGCGGCCGGCCTGGCCGAGAAGACCCGCTTCAAGCTGCTGCGCAGCGAGGGCAGCTATTTCCAGTGCGTCGACATCTCGGCGGTGAGCGAGCTGTCCGAAGCCGAGTTCTGCCTCTGGCTGACACGCGAGATCGGCGTGGCGGCGATTCCACTGTCGGCGTTCTACGGCAACGGCTTCGACCAGCGCGTGGTCCGCTTCTGCTTTGCCAAGAAGGACGAGACGCTGATTGCAGCGCTGGATCGGCTTGCACGGCTCTGATCGGTTCGCACGGCTTGAATGCCGACGACACCGGTAGGAAAGCCCTGACCGCCGAAGAAGCGGCTATCCGGCGTGCCGCGGGTCTCCTGGCATCGAACATGAATCTCGTAACAACAAGGCCCAGGAGAAACGCATGTCCCTCTCGTTCATTCTGCTGATCGTCCTGATATTGCTTCTGATCGGAGCGCTGCCGAGCTGGGGCTACAGCCGGAGCTGGGGCTACTGGCCCAGCGGCGGGCTGGGCCTGGTCCTGCTGATCATCGTCATCCTGGTGCTCATGGGCCGCTTATGACGCTGCCCCATGGGTCGTGCACCTGAATGAAGGAAGCCCGCGAGAAGCGGGCTTCTTTTTTTTGTCACTCGCCGATCAGGCCTGCAGCTGGGCCCAGGCCTTGTCCAGCCGCTTGACGCTGACCGGCTGCGGCGTGCGCAGCTCCTGCGCGAAGAAGCTCACGCGAAGCTCCTCGAGCAGCCAGCGGAATTCGAGCATGCGCTCGTCCACCACACCCTTGCGCTCGGCCACCAGCCGCCAATAGCGCTGCTCCTGAGGCCGCAGTTCGACCAGCTTGGCAGTGTCGCGCGCAGGGTCGCTGCGCAGCTTGTCGAGCCGCAGCACGATGGCCTTGAGATAGCGCGCGAAATGCTGCAGCTGCGTCCACGGCGCGTCGGCAATGAAACGCTTGCCGACCAGGCGCTGCAACTGCTGCGCGGCGTCCTGCACGGCTTCGGGCTGGATCCTGGTGTCCTTGATCTTGCGCGCGGCGGCCGCGTACTCGGCCAGGATGGTCGAGGCCAGCCGCGCCACCTCGTTGGCGATCAGCGTGAGCCGGCCCCGCCCCTCTTCCAGGCGGCGCTTGAACGCGAACTCGTCGGTCGGCAGCGGCTCCTGCAGAAAGGCCCTGTCGATCGCCACGTCGATGATCTGCGTGCGCAGTTCCTCGGAGGTACCCAGCGGCATGTAAGCCACGGCCATCTTCTGCAGGTCGGGGATGTTCTTCTCCAGATACTTGAGCGCGTCCTTCAGCTGCAGCGCGAACAGGCGGCGCAGGCCTGCGCGGTGCTTGGCGGCGGCCACGGCCGGTTCGTCGAACACCTCGATGGTGACGGCATCGCCTTCGTCACGCAGTGCCGGAAATCCGATCAGCGACTGCGATCCGCGGCGCACTTCCATCAGCTCGGGCAGCTCGCCGAAGCTCCAGCCCGTGTAGCGCTGGCCGGCGGGCAGGCTGGGCGCAGCGGGGGCAGGCGCGGCGGCATTGCCCTTCGCCTGGGCGCGTCCCTCGGCAGCGTCGACCGGCTTGCGGTCCGCAGAAGCCTTGACGTTGAGGCCTGCCAAGGCCTGGAAAGCACCGCGTGCCTGTGCTCCCAGCTCCGCCTTGAGCGCGCCCAGGTTGCGTCCCATGCCAAGCTGGCGCCCGTGCTCGTCCACGATGCGCAGATTCATGAACAGGTGCGGCGGCAGCATGTCGAGCTTGAAGTCCGCGCGTTTGACGTCGATGCTCGTTGCGTCGCGCACGCGCTTGAGCAGCACGTCGGTCAGCGAGCCGTGGCCGAAAACCTCGGGCGCCGAGAGCTCTTCCGTGAGCTTCGCCACAGACTCGGGCAGCGGCACCAGCCGCGAGCGCGGCCGCTGCGGCAGGCTCTTGAGCAACGCCTGGATCTTGTCCTTGAGCATGCCCGTCACCAGCCATTCGCAGCGCTCTTCACTCACCTGGTTGAGCACGAAGAGCGGCACGCTGGCCGTGAGGCCGTCCTTCGCGTCGCCCGGTTCGTGCAGGTAGTTGGCCGCGCAATCGACACCGCCAAGCCGCAGCGTGGGCGGAAAGGACTGCGTGGTGATGCCCGCCGCCTGGTGGCGCATCAGCTCCTCGCGCGTCAGGAAGAGCAGGCGCGGCTGCTCCCTGGAGGCATGGCGATACCAGTTCTCGAAGCTGATGCCGCTTGCCACGTCGGCGGGCAACTGCGCGTCGTAGAAGGCGAAGATCAGCTCATCGTCGACCAGCACGTCCTGCCGGCGCGACTTGTGCTCCAGCCCCTCGACCTCGCGCACCAGCTTGCGATTGGCCGCGAGGAACGGGAACTTGCTCTCCCATTGCCCACCGACCAGCGCTTCGCGGATGAAGATCTCGCGCGCCGCGACCGGATCGACCTTGGTGAAATCGACCCGGCGCCCGCTGTACACCACGAGGCCGTAGAGCGTTGCACGCTCCAGCGCCGACACTTGCGCGCCCTTCTTCTCCCAATGCGGATCGAGCAGCTGCTTCTTCAGCAGGTGGCCGGCCACTTGCTCGAGCCACTGCGGTTCGATGTTGGCAATGCCGCGGCCGAAGAGGCGCGTGGTCTCGACCAGCTCGGCCGCGACGATCCAGCGACCGGGCTTCTTCTTCAGGTGCGCGCCCGGATGCTTGTAGAACTTGATGCCGCGCGCCCCCAGGTACGCCTCGTCGTCTTCCAGCTTCCAGCCGACGTTGCCGAGCAGGCCCGCGAGCATCGAAAGATGCAGCGGCTCGTAGCCGGCTGGATCCGCATTGATGCGCCACTTGTGCTCCGTGACGACCGTGAGCAGCTGCGAATGGATGTCGCGCCATTCGCGCACACGGCGGATGTTGATGAAGTTCTGGCGCAGCAGCTGCTCGTACTGGCGATTGCTGAGCTTGTGAGTGTCGCCATGGCCGCCGCGCGCGTCCGCAATCCATTTCCACAGCCGCAGGTAGCCGCTGAACTCGCTCTTCTCGTCGTCGAACTTCGAGTGCGCCTGGTCGGCCTGCTGCTGCGCCTCCATCGGCCGGTCGCGCACGTCCTGCACGCTGAGCGCCGACGCAATGATCAGCACCTCTTCGAGCGCGCCGCGCGTGCGGGCCTCCAGGATCATCCGGCCCACGCGCGGATCGAGCGGCAGCCTGGCGAGCTCGGCGCCCGTGGCCGTGAGTTCGTTCGCGTCGTCGACCGCGCCCAGCTCGTTGAGCAACTGGTAGCCGTCGGCAATCGCGCGCGGCGAAGGCGCCTCGAGAAACGGAAAGCGCGCCACGTCGCCCAGGCGCAGCGACTTCATGCGCAGGATCACGCCCGCCAGGGACGAGCGCAGGATCTCGGGATCGGTGAAGCGCGGCCGGCCGCCGAAATCCTTCTCGTCGTAGAGGCGGATGCAGATGCCGTTGGCCACGCGGCCGCAGCGGCCGGCGCGCTGGTTGGCCGCGGCCTGGCTGATCGGCTCGACCAGCAGCTGCTCGACCTTGCTGCGGAAGCTGTAGCGCTTCACGCGCGCGGTGCCGGTGTCGATCACGTAGCGGATGCCCGGCACGGTGAGCGAGGTTTCCGCCACGTTGGTGGCCAGCACGATGCGCCGGCCCGAATGGCTGTCGAAGATGCGGTCCTGCTCGGGGCCCGACAGCCGCGCGAACAGCGGCAGCACCTCGGCGTTGCGGAACAGCGGCTGATGGCTCAGGTGGCGGCGCAGATGGTCGGCCGCCTCGCGGATTTCGCGCTCGCCGGGCAGGAAGACAAGGATGTCGCCGGCGTTGTGCGGATCGCGCCAGAGCTCGTCGACGCCATCGGCAATGGCGTCGTTCAGGTCGCGGTCGCGCGACTCCTCGAAGGGCCGGTAGCGCTGCTCGACCGGAAAGGTGCGACCCGACACCATGATCGTGGGCGCGGGGCCTTTCGCCGAGGCGAAGTGCTGCGCGAAGCGTTCGGCGTCGATGGTGGCCGAGGTCACGATCACCTTCAGGTCGGGCCGGCGCGGAAGAATCTCGCGCAGGTAGCCGAGCAGGAAGTCGATGTTCAGCGAGCGCTCGTGCGCCTCGTCGATGATCAGCGTGTCGTAGGCCTTGAGCAGCGGGTCGGTCTGCGTCTCGGCCAGCAGGATGCCGTCGGTCATGAGCTTGACCGACGCGTCGCGGCTCAGCCGGTCCTGGAAGCGCACCTTGAAGCCGACCACGTCGCCCAGCGGCGTCTTCAGCTCTTCGGCGATGCGCTTGGCCACCGAGCTGGCGGCAATGCGCCGCGGCTGCGTGTGGCCGATGAGCCGGCCCTTGCCCGGCGGCGCATTGAGCTTGCCGCGGCCGAGCGCCAGCGCGATCTTCGGCAACTGGGTGGTCTTGCCCGAGCCCGTTTCGCCGCAGACGATCACCACCTGGTGCGCCGCGATGGCGGCCATGATTTCATCGCGCCGGCCGGAGACGGGAAGCGATTCGGGAAAGTCGATGCGCAAGGGGGCGGAAGGTGTCGTGGTCGTCAAGGGGAAAGCTATTCGGGAAGGCGCGGCAGGCAAACCGTCGATTATCGACGCGCGCCGCCACTGTTGCACGCCTCCCACAGTGCGCGGCCATTGCGCCACACGCGAAGTAAATAGTCTTTACTCCGGTAGGTCCCGCCGCTAGGATGGCGGCCATGACCTCCTTCCTCGTACCCCCCAATTTGCGCAGCCGCCGCGCAAGCCATGCCCCGGTGCATGGCGGGGTCGAGCTGCCGCGTCCGGCCTGAAGAAGAAGCCCGCGCGTCCATTGCACCGGACGCCTGCTCGCTTCCAGGACCGAAGCGCAGCAACCGACCTCCCGCAGCGTCTGCACTTGCCGCCTCCTCGTCGCGAGGGAGCGGCGGCTTCTTCATTTCCGTTTTCATTTTCAAGAATTCCATGTCCAACGACATTCATTCAGACCTGCATGCAGCGCTGTCCGAGCGGACGCGCCACCTGCAGGCGGTGGCCCAGGCGCTCAAGACCGAGCTCTTCGGCATCGACGACATCATCGACCGCGTGATCGATTCGCTGCGCGCCTGGTACGTGCTGCCGCAACTCATCGGCCGTCCGGTCATCGTGTGCCTCTGGGGCCTCACGGGCACCGGCAAGACGCAGCTGGTGCGCAGGCTCGCGCAGCACCTGGGTTTCTACGACCGCTTCATCGAGGTGCAGATGGACGGCTTCAGCCACGGCTCGGGCTACGGCAGCCGAGGTTCGATTTCGGCCATGCTGGCCGAATCGGGCATCGACGAAGGCACGCCGGGCATCCTGGTGCTCGACGAGTTCCAGCGCTTTCGCACGCTCGACGGCAACGGCCACGATGCCAAGGTCGAGCGCTACCAGGACGTGTGGGCGCTGCTCTCCGACGGCCGGCTGCCGCCGGCGCTGTCGATGCTCGGCGAGATCGAGTCCTCGCTCGCCCAGGCCGAGTACGAGCAGGACCGCGACGGCCCGGCCGACAAGAAGAAGGCGAAGAAGCGAAAGCTGCATCTCGCGCCCTGGGAAGCGCAGGAGGTCAAGCGCTGCCTCAAGCTGCCCGACACGCTGCTGCAGATCATGGCCTGGAAGCCCGCCGAGGTGCATGCGCGGCTGCGCGCCTTTCGCGACTCGCAGCAAAGTTGGGAAACCGACTACAGCAAGCTGCTGGTGTTCGTCTCGGGCAACCTCGACGAGATGTATGCCGAGACCGCGCGCCGCGTGGAAGATTGCGACACCGACGCCGACATCTTCCATGCGCTGACCAGGAAGCTCTCGCTGATCGACGTGAAGAAGGCGCTGGCCGAGCGCTTCAAGCCCGAGCAGATTGCGCGGCTGGGCAACAACCACGTCATCTATCCCTCGTTCAGCCGGGCCACTTATGTGCAGCTGATCCTGTCGATCAGCGACCGCTACGTCGAAGACATCCACCAGACTTCGGGCGTGCGCTTCGTGCTCGAGTTGAGCGTGTACGAGCAGATCTACGCCAACGCCGTCTTTCCGGCGCAGGGCACGCGCCCGCTGTTCTCGTCGATCCATGCGATCCTGAGCGCGACACTGGTCAACGCCGCGCTCTGGGCGCTGGAGCAAGGCGCGGGCGGCGGCGAGCCGGTGCGGCTGTCGCTGGAAACGGCTGCGGACAAGTCCTGCATCGTGGCACGCTACCGCAAGGCGCACCGCCGCTTCACGGTGTCGCTCGAACTCAACCAGCTCAAGAAGCGCTCGAACGAGGACTTTCGCGCCCTGCTCGCGGTGCACGAGGCGGGCCACGGCGTGGCCTACGGCCTGCTCTTCGGCCGCGCGCCGCAGGAGATCAAGATCAACGTCGCGTCCTTCGAAGGCGGCTACAACAGCTACGAGCAGCGCAAGGCGTGGTCCCGGCAGAACCTGCGCGACCGCATCTGCGTGAGCCTGGCGGGCCGCGCGGCCGAGCAACTGGTGTTCGGCCCGCAGGCCTGCACCTCGGGTGCCTCGCAGGATTTCCGCCAAGCCACCGCCTACGCAGCGCAGTACGTGCGCCATTTCGCCTTCGGCACGCGGCTGAGCCGCACCGACGTGGCCAACGATGCCGAGGACAACCTCAACACCGATCTGGAAGCCACCAACCCCGAAATCGAGGCGCTGCTGGCGCAGGAGCATGCGCGCGCGCTGGCGCTGCTCGAGGCGCACACGCCGGCCTTCATGGCCGTGGTGGACGCCCTGGTGCACGAAGGTTCGGTGGCGCCGGCGCAGCTGGCCGAAATGCTCGACCTGCCCGGCGACGCAGGCGATTCGACCGACGCCTATGCCGCGCTGCTGGCCACTTTCAAGGCCCGCAGGGTGGACGGCCCGGCACCGGCCGAGCCCGACGCCGGCCCCGGTGCGGCCACCCGCGCAGCCCGGCTGCTGCGCGCGATGGCCTGACCCGCGCGAACCGCCCTTCGAGAATGCACAATCACGCTCCATGTCCACCGTTTTCAACTTCACCTTCGTGCCCTGGTTCCGCTCGGTCGCGCCCTACATCCACACGCACCGCGGCAAGACCTTCGTGGTCGCGCTGGCAGGCGAGGCGATCGCGGCGGGCAAGCTACAGAACATTGCGCAGGACCTGGCGCTGATCCAGAGCATGGGCGTCAAGATCGTGCTGGTGCACGGCTTCCGCCCGCAGGTCAACGAGCAACTCGCGGCCAAGGGGCACGAGGCGCGCTATTCGCACGGCATCCGCATCACCGACGAGGTGGCGCTCGATTCGGCGCAGGAAGCCGCCGGCCAACTGCGCTACGAAATCGAGGCGGCCTTCAGCCAGGGCTTGCCGAACACGCCGATGGCCGGATCGACGGTTCGCGTGATCTCGGGCAACTTCATCACCGCGCGCCCGGTGGGCGTGGTCGACGGCGTGGACTTCAAGCATTCGGGCCTGGTGCGCAAGGTCGACGCCGTGGGCATCCGCCGCACGCTCGACTTCGGCGCCATGGTGCTGATGTCGCCCTTCGGCTTCTCGCCCACCGGCGAGGCCTTCAACCTGACGATGGAAGAAGTGGCCACCAGCGTGGCCATCTCCATCCAGGCCGACAAGCTGATCTTCCTGACCGAAATCCCGGGCATCCGCATCGACAGCGAATTGCCGGAGAGCGAAGACAACCCCATCGACACCGAGCTGCCGCTTGCCGCGGCCGAGAAGCTGCTGGCGTCGCTGCCGCCGCCGCAAAAGCCCACCGACACCGCCTTCTACCTGCAGCACTGCGTGAAGGCCTGCAAGGGCGGCGTGGAGCGCAACCACATCCTGCCGTTCGCGTTGGACGGCTCGCTGCTGCTCGAGGTGTATGTGCATGATGGCGTCGGCACCATGGTGATCGACGAGAAGCTCGAGAGCCTGCGCGAAGCCTCGGTGGACGACATCGGCGGCATCCTGCAGCTGATCGAGCCCTTCGAGCGGGACGGAACGCTGGTCAAGCGCGACCGCACCGAGATCGAGCGCGACGTGGGCCACTACACGGTCATCGAGCACGACGGCGTGATCTTCGGCTGCGCGGCGCTCTACCCCTACCCCGAGGCAAAGACCGCCGAGATGGCCGCGCTGACCGTCTCGCCCCAGTCGCAGTCGCAGGGCGACGGCGAACGCATCCTCAAGCGCATCGAGCACCGCGCCAAGGCCATGGGCCTGGAAAGCATCTTCGTGCTCACCACGCGCACCATGCACTGGTTCCTCAAGCGCGGCTTCCAGCAGGTCAACCCCGACTGGCTGCCCGAAGCCCGCAAGCGCAAGTACAACTGGGACCGCAAGAGCCAGGTGCTGGTCAAGAAAATCTGAACCTCGAAAGGAAGCTGCTTTCATGACGCTCGCCACCGCCTTGCTGTTCGCCCTGGTCGCCTTCACCGCCATCGCCACGCCCGGCCCCACGGTGCTGCTGGCGCTCAGCAACGGCTCCCGCCACGGCGTGCGCCGGGCGTTGCCGGGCATGCTCGGCGCGGTGCTGTCCGACTTCGTGCTGGTCGGCGCCGTGGCGCTCGGGCTCGGTGCGCTGCTCGCGGCGTCGGAGTTCTGGTTCTCGATGCTGAAGTGGGTCGGCGCCGTCTACCTGGCCTGGCTCGGGCTGCGCATGCTGCGCTCCAAGGGCGGCTTCAAGTTGCCGAACGCGGACGCCGCCGCCTCGGTCACGGCGGGCGAAAGCCGGCGCATCTTCCTGAAGTCCTTCCTGGTGGCGGTGACCAACCCCAAGGGCTACATCTTCTGCTCGGCACTCTTGCCGCAGTTCATCGATCCGGCGGCTGCGCAGGCGCCGCAGTACCTGATCATTGCCTTGATCTTCGCGGGCCTGGACACGCTGGTGATGCTGGGCTACGCCTTCGTCGGCGCCCGTGCGATCCGGGTGCTGACGGTATCGGCCACGCGCTGGATCGATCGCGCCTGTGGCGGCATGCTGCTGGCGCTGCGGGCTCGCTCGCCTTCTATCGGCGCAGCGCCGGCGGCGCCGTCTGATGCTGCTCAGTCCGCCTCGATATCGACCACGATGCGGCCCCGGGCCTTGCCCGATTCGACCGCCTCGTGGGCGGATGCCGCCTCGTTCAGCGTGAAGCGGCGCGCATCCATCAGCGGCACGAGCCGACCCGCTTCGACCAGCCGGGTCGCCGCTTCCAGGATCTCGCCGTGGTGCGCGCGGCCCCGACCCGTGATCATCGGCAGCAGCGTGAACACGCCCGAATAGGTCGCTGCGCGGAACGACAGCGGCGCCAGCTTGTGAGTGCCCCAGCCGAGGCAGCTGACGACATGGCCGCCATAGCGGCGGGCGGCGGCGAACGAAGCATCGAGCACCGCGCCGCCCACCGTGTCGTAGACCACATCGAAGCCCTCGCCCGCCGTGTGTTGCGCGACGTAGTCGTCCACCGACGTCGTCGTGAAGTCGATCGGGGTCGCACCGAATTGCCGGATGGTCTCGGCCTGCTCCGGCGTGCCGGTCGCGAACACCGTCGCCCCCAGCGAGTGCGCCAGCTGCACCGCCATGTGGCCGACGCCGCCTGCACCGCCGTGCACCAGCACTGTCTGCCCGGCCTGCGTCTTCGCGCGGTCCACAAGCCCTTCGCAGGCCGTGATGAACACCAGCGGGATTCCCGCCGCCTCGCGCATTCCGAGGTTGTGCGGCTTGAGCGCGATCAGGCCGGCATCGACGGCCGCGTACTCGGCCAGCGTGCCTTGCAAGCCGCCAATGCCGCCAGCCATGCCGTAGACCTCGTCGCCGCACCTGAATTTCGTCACGCCCGGACCGACCGCCTCGACCACGCCGGCCAGGTCCATGCCGAGCACCGACGGCAACGGTTGCTGCGCATGCGCGGCCTGCCCGGCGCGGATCTTGGTGTCGAGCGGATTCACGCCGCTGGCGTGGATGCGGACCAGCACCTGGCCCGGGCCTGCTGCAGGGCGCGGGAGTTCGGCGACGCGAAAGGGCTGGCCGGCGGCGTCGAGCACGGCGGCCCGCATGGTTGAAGAAGAAGTGCTTGCCATCGAATCATTCCTTGTGTTGGCTGAAGGGATGAATCGATTGTTGGGTCAACACAATTGCAAGTAAATTGACAGAATTGCAGGCTTATCATTCATAAATGAATGACATTCCCCTGGAGTGGAGCGATATCAAGGTCTTCCTGGCCATCGCCCGGACCGGCACGTTGATGGCCGCCGCGCGGCAGATCGGCCTGTCGCAGCCGACCATGGGCCGCCGGCTGAAGGCGCTCGAAGCGAGCCTGTCGCTCACGCTGTTCCAGCGCACCAGCGACGGATTCGTGCTGACGGCCGAAGGCGAATCGGTGCTCGGCCATGCCGAGCGCATGGAAGAACAGGCGCTCGCCTTCCAGCGCGAACTCGAAGGCCGCGAGCAGCGGCTGGAAGGCGCGCTGCGCGTGTCGTCCTCGGACTGGTTCGGCGTGTATGTGCTCTCGCCGATGCTGGCGGGGTTCATCCGCCAACACCCCGGCGTCAGCGTCGAGTTGCTGACCGACGCCCGCCTGCTGAATCTCGCGCGGCGTGAAGCCGACCTCGTGTTCCGCATTCAGCCTTTCGACGAGCCCTACATCCTCCAGCGCAAGCTGATGCACATGGACTACGCCGTGTTCGGGGCGACGGGGCAGGAAGCGCCGAAGCCCGGCGACGGCACGGGCAGCGCGCTGGTCACGCTCGACACCGCGTACAGCGACTTCCCCGACGCCGTCTGGCTGCGCCGCGTGCTGCCCAATGCCCGCGTGGCCTTTGCCAGCAATAACCGCGAGGTGCAGGCCCGGCTCTGCGCTGCCGGCACGGGCCTGGCCGTGCTGCCCGCGGCGCTGGGCGACCAGACCCCGGGCCTGCAACGCATCGACCTCGGCGAAGCACCGCCCGGGCGCGACGTCTGGCTCGGCTACCACCGCGACCTGCGACGGCTTGCGCGGCTGCGGGCGTTGATCGACTGCGCGATCGAGGCCCTGGTGTCGTGATGCCGACACCCCGTCGCCGATAATCCCGGGCATGAATCCCCTGCTTTCCCGGTTGCAACCCTATCCCTTCGAACGGCTGAAGCAACTGTTCGCGGGCGTCACGCCCAACCCCGAGTTCCCGGCCATCAGCCTGGGCATCGGCGAGCCCAAGCACGCCACGCCAGGCTTCATCAAGGACGCCCTGAGCGCCAACCTCGGCGCGCTGGCCGCCTACCCCGCGACCGCCGGGGACCTGAGCCTGCGCACCGCCTTCACTGACTGGCTGAAAACCCGCTACAGCCTCGCCCTCGACCCGGCCACGCAGGTGCTGCCTGTCAATGGTTCGCGGGAAGCCCTGTTCTCGCTGGCGCAGACCGTGGTCGACCCCACCGCCTCGCCGCAGCCGGTGGTGATGTCGCCCAATCCGTTCTATCAGATCTACGAGGGCGCGGCCCTGCTCTCGGGCGCCATGCCGTACTACGTGGCCAGCGTGCCCGCGCGCAATTTCGCGGTAGCCTGGGACAGCGTGCCCGAGGCCGTCTGGGCCCGCACGCAGTTGGTGTTCGTCTGCTCGCCGGGAAACCCGACGGGTGCGGTGATGTCGCTGGACGAATGGAAAAGGCTCTTCGATCTGTCGGACCGCCACGGCTTCGTGATTGCCGCCGACGAGTGCTACAGCGAAATCTATTTCCGCGACGAGCCTCCGCTCAGCGGACTCGAAGCCTCGGTGAAGCTCGGGCGGCCCGACTTCCGGAACCTGATTGCGCTGACCTCGCTGTCCAAGCGCAGCAACGTGCCCGGCCTGCGCAGCGGCTTCGTGGCAGGCGACGCGGCCATCATCAAGAAGTTCCTGCTCTATCGCACCTATCACGGCAGCGCCATGAGCGGCGCCGTGGCCGCGGCCAGCATCGCGGCCTGGGGCGACGAGTCCCATGTGGTGGACAACCGCGCCCAGTACCGTGCCAAGTTCGCGGCCGTCACGCCGCTGCTCGAACCCGTGCTCGACGTGCGCTTGCCCGACGCCAGCTTCTATCTCTGGGCCGGCATTCCCGAAGTGTGGGCTGGCGACGACGAAGCCTTCGCCCGCGCGCTCTACGCTCAATACAATGTAACGGTTCTGCCGGGGAGCTATCTGGCGCGCGACACGGCTCACAGCGCCAACCCCGGCCGGGGCCGCATCCGCATGGCCCTGGTGGCCGAAACGGCCGAATGCGTGGAAGCCGCCGAGCGCATCGTCCGCTTCGTGCAATCCAGCCCTCAAGGCCGGGGCTGAACGCTGCTTTCCTGGCTCCCATTTTTTACCCGAGACTTTCTCCATGACCCAGCAACTGCAACAAATCATCGACGCCGCGTGGGAAGACCGCGCCAACATCTCGCCCTCCGCCGCTTCCGCCGAAGTGCGCGATGCCGTCGAGCACGTGATTTCCGAGCTCAACAACGGCAAGCTGCGCGTGGCCACGCGCGAAAGTGTCGGCCAGTGGACCGTGCACCAGTGGATCAAGAAGGCCGTGCTGCTGTCGTTCCGCCTGAAGGACAACGAGCAGATGCAGGCCGGCTCGCTCGGCTTCTACGACAAGGTGCCCACCAAGTTCTCGCACCTGTCGGCCGGAGAACTGAAGGAATCGGGCGTTCGCATCGTGCCGCCGGCCGTGGCCCGCCGCGGCAGCTATATCGCCAAGGGTGCCATCCTGATGCCTTCGTACGTGAACATCGGCGCCTACGTGGGCGAAGGCACCATGGTCGACACCTGGGCCACCGTGGGTTCGTGCGCGCAGATCGGTGCCAACGTGCACCTGTCGGGCGGCGTCGGCATCGGCGGCGTGCTCGAGCCGCTGCAGGCCGGCCCCACCATCATCGAAGACAACTGCTTCATCGGCGCGCGCTCCGAAGTGGTCGAGGGCGTGGTGATCGAAGAAAACTCGGTGCTGTCGATGGGCGTGTTCATCGGCCAGAGCACGCCGATCTATGACCGCACCACCGATACGATCATCTATGGCCGCGTGCCCGCAGGCTCGGTCGTCGTCGCCGGCAGCCTGCCCAAGCCCGGCGGCAAGTACAACACGTACGCAGCCATCATCATGAAGAAGGTCGACGCCAAGACGCGTTCGACCACGTCGCTGAACGACCTGCTGCGCGACTGATTGGCCCTGCTTCCTTCCCCTTAGAAAACAACAGCACCCGAGGAGAGAGACCGATGAACATGATGGAGCGAATCCTTCGTCTGATGGCCGAGCGCAAGGCCTCCGACATCTACCTCTCGGCGCACTCCCCGGTGCTGATCCGCATCAACGGCACCTGCGTGCCGATCAATGCCCAGGTGCTGCCGGCCGCCGCGCCGCTCGCGCTGCTGGCCGAAGTGGTGCCCGAAGCCCGCATCCAGGAACTGGAGAACAAGGGCGAACTCAACATGGCCGTGATGCTCGAGGGCGCCGGCAACTACCGCATCAGCGCCATGCGCCAGCGCGGCAGCTATGCGGTGGTGGTGCGGCACATCGCCTCGACCATTCCCAGCTTCGCCGACCTGAACCTGCCCGACATCCTCAAGACGCTGATCATGGAGAAGCGCGGCCTGATCCTGATGGTGGGCGCAACCGGCGCGGGCAAGACCACCACCCTGGCCTCGATGCTCGACTACCGCAACGAGCACGCCACGGGCCACATCCTCACGGTGGAAGAACCCATCGAGTTCACCTACACCAACAAGAAGTCGCTGGTGAACCAGCGCGACGTAGGCAGCGACACCGAATCGCTGCAGGTCGCGCTCAAGAACGCGCTGCGCCAGGCGCCCGACGTGATCCAGATCGGCGAAATCCGCGACCGCGACACCATGACCGCGGCCATCGCCTATGCGCAGTCGGGCCACCTGTGCGTGGCCACGCTGCATGCCAACAACAGCTACCGCGCGCTCAACCGCATCCTGAGCTTCTTCCCGGTCGAGGTGCGCCCCACGCTGCTGGGCGACCTGGGCTCGGCCCTGCGCGCCATCGTGTCGCAGCGGCTGCTGCGCACGCCGTCGGGCGGCCGCGTGCCGGCGCTCGAGGTCATGCTCAACACGGCCCTGGTGGCCGAGTTGATCGAAAAGGGCGATTTCTCCGCCGTCAAGGAAGCCATGGAGCAGTCGATGGCCGAAGGCTCCCAGACCTTCGAGGAAGACATTGCCCGCCTCATCACCGAAGAGCGCGTGACGCGCGAGGAAGGCCTGGCCCAGGCCGACTCGCCCACCAACCTGATGTGGCGCCTGCAGAACCGCGCCGCCCCCAAGCAGAAGACCGAAGACCGCAGTCTGATGGACCAGGTCGACGAACCTACCTTTACCGACATCACGCTCGACGTGAAGTTCTGAACACAGCCCTCCCCCGGCTTTTCCCCCGATGTCCCGAACGCTCCAGCTCGCCGAACAACTCATCTCGCGCCCCTCGGTCACCCCCGACGATGCGGGCTGCCAACAGATCCTCGGCGAACGGCTGGCGCAACTGGGCTTCACACTCGAGACCATCGAGAGCGGGCCGGCCGACTTCCGCGTGATCAACCTGTGGGCGGTACGCCGCCCGGCCAGTGCCACGGCAACGAAGACGCTGGTGTTCGCCGGCCACACCGACGTGGTGCCCACGGGACCGGTCGAACAGTGGACCAGCCACCCGTTCACGCCAACGCACCGCAACGGCAAGCTGTACGGCCGCGGCGCGTGCGACATGAAGACATCGATCGCGGCCTTCGTTGTCTCCATCGAGGAATTCCTGAAGGCCACGCCCGATCCGCAACTCACGCTCGCGCTGCTGCTCACCAGCGACGAAGAAGGCCCGGGCGTCGATGGCACGGTCATCGTCTGCAACGCGCTGGCCGCGCGCGGCGAGACCATCGACTATTGCATCGTCGGCGAGCCCACTGCCGTCCAGCGCTGCGGCGACATGATCAAGAACGGCCGCCGCGGCACCATGAGCGGCAAGCTCACCGTCAATGGCGTGCAGGGCCACATCGCCTACCCGCACCTCGCGAAGAACCCGGTGCACGCCGTGGCGCCCGCACTGGCGGAGCTGGTGGCCATCAACGCCGCGGGCGGCTGGGATGCAGGCAATGCGTACTTCCAGCCCACCAGCTGGCAGATCAGCAACTTCCATTCGGGCACTGGCGCGAGCAACGTGATTCCGGGCAGCGCGGTCATCGACTTCAACTTCCGCTTCTCGACCGAATCGACGCCCGAGTCGCTGCAAAAGCGCGTGCATGCGGTGCTCGACGCGCATGGTGTCGACTACTCGCTGGGCTGGACCATCGGCGGCCTGCCCTTTCTCACGACGCCGGGCGAACTCGTTACCGCCGTGCAAGCCGCAATCGCCGACGAAACCGGCATTGCCACCGAGCTGTCGACCAGCGGCGGCACCAGCGACGCGCGCTTCATCGCCAAGATCTGCAAGCAGGTGGTCGAGCTCGGGCCGGTCAACGCCAGCATCCACAAGATCGACGAACACATCGACGTGGCCGAGATCGAGACGCTGAAGAACATCTACAAGCGCACGCTGGAGCGCCTCGAAGCGTCGCTTGCTGAATGAACACAGTCATCGAGCTGATCGAAGCCGGCGCCAAGCGACTGGAAGAAGCCGGGGTTGCCTTCGGCCACGGCACGGCCAACGCCTTCGACGAGGCCGCCTGGCTGGTGCTGTGGCGCCTGAAGCTGCCGCTGGATGACATCGATGCCGTCGCCGACACGGCCGTCTCGCCGGCCGACGCCGGCAAGGTTGCCGCGCTGCTCGATGAGCGCATCGCCACGCGCAAGCCCGCCGCCTATCTCACCAAGGAGGCGTGGCTGCAGGGCGTGCCCTTCTATGTGGACGAGCGCACCATCGTGCCGCGCAGCTTCATCGCGGAGCTGATCGCCGACGGCAGCATCGACTACTGGCTGGGCGAACACACGCAGCGTGTGCTCGACCTGTGCACGGGCAACGGCAGCCTGGCAGTGCTCGCGGCCATGACCTATCCGGACATCACGGTCGATGCCGCCGACCTGTCAACCGAGGCGCTCGAGGTGGCCGCCATCAACATCACCCGGCACCAGCTCGATGCGCGCATCAGGCTGGTCGAATCCGACGGCCTCGCCAACCTGCCCGGCCCGTATGACCTGGTGCTGTGCAACCCGCCCTACGTGAACAGCGCGAGCATGGCCGCCCTGCCCGCCGAATACCGCGCCGAGCCCGAACTGGCGCTGGCCGGCGGTGCCGACGGCATGGACTTCGTTCGCCAGTTGTTCGCCGACGCGCCTTCCCGCATGAGCGAAGAGGCCGTGCTGGTGCTGGAAATCGGCAACGAGCGCGCGTACTTCGAGGCGGCCTTTCCGCAGCTCGAAGTCGTGTGGCTGGAAACCTCCGCAGGCGAGGACCAGGTCCTGCTCGTGACCCGAACCGCGCTGCTGGCCAGTGCCGGCGTGCGTTAGCTGCGCTCGCCCCCTCCCCGCGCCACTTTCTCGCAGCCACGGCTGCAGCCCTCCTTTCACCGGGTGGTGTCCCCATTTGCCCCTTCGCGCCAGGCCGCCACGGGCCGGGCGGGATAATCGCCCCTACGGTTCCTATTTCATGATTACTCTCAAAAACGTCATTCTTCGCCGCAGCGCCAAGGTCCTGCTCGACGGCGCCACCGTCACCATCAACCCCGGTGAAAAGGTCGGCCTCGTGGGGCGCAACGGCGCCGGCAAGTCGACCCTGTTCGCGCTCTTCAACGGCTCGCTGCACGAAGACGGCGGCGACTTCTACGTGCCCAAGCAATGGCGCATGGCACAGGTCGCGCAGGACATGCCCGAAACCGAGGAGTCGGCCACCGACTTCGTGGTGGGCGGCGATACCCGCCTGGCCGAGCTGCGCACCACGCTGGCAACCATCGAGGCCGCCTACGAAGCCAATCCCGACGACGCCGACATCGGCATGGAACTGGCCCACGCCTACACCGACCTGGCCGACGCCGGCGAGCACGATGCCGTGCCGCGCGCGCAGGCCCTGATCCTGGGTCTGGGTTTCAAGTCGCACGAGCTCGACGGCCCCGTCAACAGCTTCTCGGGCGGCTGGCGCATGCGCCTGCAGCTGGCCCGCGCGCTGATGTGCCCGAGCGACCTGCTGCTGCTCGACGAACCCACCAACCACCTGGATCTGGACGCGCTGGTGTGGCTCGAAGCCTGGCTGCAGAAGTACGCCGGGACCATGATCGTCATCAGCCACGACCGCGAGTTTCTCGACGCCGTAACCGACGTCACCCTGCACATCGCCAACGCCCAGCTCACGCGCTACGGCGGCAACTACAGCAAGTTCGAGGAAATGCGCGCCCTGCAGATGGAGCAGCAGCAGGTGGCCTTCTCCAAGCAGCAGGACAAGATCGCCCACCTCCAGAAGTTCATCGACCGCTTCAAGGCCAAGGCCAGCAAGGCCAAGCAGGCGCAAAGCCGCGTGAAGGCACTGGAGCGCATGGAGAAGGTCGCGCCGCTGCTGGCCGAGGCCGACTTCACCTTCGAATTCAAGGAGCCCGGCAACATCCCCAACCCGATGCTCTCGATCAGCAACGCCAGCTTCGGTTACGAGATCGAAGGCGAAGAGCCCAAGACCATCCTGCGCGGCGTCAGCCGCTCGGTGCTGGCGGGCCAGCGCATCGGCATCCTGGGCGCCAACGGCCAGGGCAAGTCGACGCTGGTGAAGACCATCGCGCGCGAAATGGGCGCACTGGCCGGCCAGGTCACCGAGGGCAAGGGCCTCAACATCGGCTACTTCGCACAGCAGGAACTCGACGTGCTGCGCCCGCAGGACAACCCGCTCGAGCACATGGTGCGCATGGCACGCGAGCTGGGCAGCGCCGTCAAGGAAAGCACCGGCGAACAGGCCTTGCGCGGCTTCCTCGGCAGCTTCAACTTCAGCGGCGACATGGTGAAGCAGCCCGTCGGCACGATGAGCGGCGGCGAGAAGGCGCGCCTGGTGCTTGCGATGATGGTGTGGCAGCGACCCAACCTGCTGCTGCTGGACGAGCCCACCAACCACCTGGACCTCGCCACGCGCGAGGCCCTGGCCGTGGCCCTCAACGAATTCGAAGGCACGCTGATGCTGGTGAGCCACGACCGCGCGCTGCTGCGCTCGGTGTGCGACGAGTTCTGGCTCGTGGGCCGCGGCGTGGTCACCGATTTCGATGGCGACCTCGACGACTACCAGCGCTACCTGCTCGACGAAGCCAAGCGGCTGCGCGAAGAAGCCAAGGTGGCCGTGCGCGAAGCCGCCAATACGGCCGTCCCCGTGGCCGCCGCGCCAGCGCCTGCCGCCAACGAACCTGCGGCCGCAAACAAGAACCCGCAGCAGCGCAAGCAGGACGCCCAGGACCGCCAGCAACGCAGCGACCAGGCCAAGCCGATCAAGCGCGAGATCGCGCAGATCGATGAACGACTGGCCGCGGCCAGCGCCGAACGCACCGCGCTCGAGGCGCGCCTGGCACAGCCCCTGCCGCCGGCCGAAATTGCCGAAGCGGGCAAGCGGCTGAAAGCCCTCAACGACGAAATCGGTCGGCTCGAAGAGCGCTGGCTGGCCCTGTCGGGCCAGCTCGAGACGCTGGCGGCCTGACCCACCCTGCATAGGAGACTGCCTGCATGCCGTCCGCCATCGAGCTGGCCCGGGGTGACGAAAAGCTGATCACTGCGATCCACCGCAGCCGCCGCCTGATCGGCCGCAAGGCCTTGATGGCCGCGGCCGCCAGCGCCGTTCCCTTGCCCGGTATCGACTGGGCGGCCGATGCGGCCCTGCTCTCGCGCCTGGTGCCGCAGATCAGCGCCGAGTTCGGCCTTTCGGTCACCCAGGTCGAAAAGCTTGCGCCGCATCAGCGCGAACGCATCCAGAAGGCTGCCACGACGGTTGGCGCGTTGCTGGTTGGCAGGCTCGTCACGCGCGAGCTGTTGATCAAGCTCGCGCGGCATGCCGGCGTGAAGCTCACAGCCAAGCAGGCCGCCAAGTACGTGCCGATTGCCGGGCAGATCGTTTCCGCCGCGCTCGGCTACGCCGCCTTGCGCGCCCTCGGCGAGCAGCACATCAAGGATTGCGTGCGCGTGAGCGCGACGCTCTCTCTACCGCCTCCCGGACCGCACGCCCCCGCCTGAACGCGCAGTCGTCGAACAGCGCGGTCCCGATCCACGCCGCGGCAACCAGGCCCGCAATCGCCAAGCCCGCCAGGCCGTCGTCCTGCGAGCAAAGTCCATGGAAAAGAGCCGCGACGGCCAGCAGCGCCAACAGCGCGCGGTCGAGCCACAGGCCCTGCGGCAGCGGCCTTTGCACGGATCAGCCCAATAGGCGAATTCGGTCGAAGCGGCATCACGCCGCGCGCGCGTCCGGGCGCCGTCCTGCCGACTCGGGACGGCGCCCAATGACGGCTTCGCCCTTCGAATTGCTTGTGCGTCGGCCTCACGGCCTTCGGCGCCAGCACCAATTGCGTGGTTTCATGGCAAATACTCCCTTTCAACTATTCTGGAGTCCAAAGTGAATATTCGCCTGCGCTTAAATCGGCGCCCATGGAGACTATTGCAGCGCGCGCATTGGCAGCGCGCAAATACGCCAGGATGACTCAGAAGCAAGCCGAGGCGGCTTCAGGCGTCAAGCAATCCAACATCTCGAAGATAGAACGCGGCGACACCGGCCGATCGATGGCCCTGCTCGCACTGGCACGCGCCTACCGCGTCGATCCCAACTGGCTCGACACCGGCGACGGCCCCGCGCCCTGGGACGTGCCCCAGCCGCGCACGGCGCGCGACAACGCCAACGAAGCTCCGGGCACCTACAGGGTCACGCGCACGCCGCCGTCGGGCCCGTCCTTCCGTCCCGGCACGCCCGGCACCGTTCCCCTCATCGCATGGGCGCAAGTTGCTTCGTGGAATGGCGCCGCGCAAGGAACGATCCAGGCCGAGCGGTGGCTTCCCTGCGTTGCGCATCACAGCCCCGGCAATACCTACGCGCTGCGCGTGCGTGGCGACAGCATGACCGCGCCGAGCGGCCACCTGAAGAGCTATCCCGCGGAGTCGATCATCTTCGTCGACACGCAGCGAACAACGCCCGAGGACGGCGAACGCATCATTGCCAGGCTCGATGCGGGCAACGAGGTCACCTTCAAGGTCTTCAAGCAGGAAGACGGCCGCCGCTGGCTGCTGCCGCTGAATCCAAAACACGAACCGATCCGGACAGCATTCACGGTGCTCGGCACCATCGTGGGGAAATGGGAAGACGAGGACTGAGACTGAGCGTCGTCCATCAGGCGCGAGTGCGATCGCGAGTGCTTCAGGTCAGGTTGCGTGCAGGTTCAGGGAACATAGTGAAGGCTCTCCTGTGGCCTGCAATCCTCTGATCCTCCCTCCTCCAGCAGGCCATCTTCCAGCCCGCCCTTGCGCGGGCTGTTTTTTTGCTGGCATCACAAAGCCACGGCAATAAAAAAGCCGCTCGGTGGAGCGGCTTCTTGGATGGGTCTGGTAGGACGTACTGGATTCGAACCAGTGACCAACGGATTAAAAGTCCGCTGCTCTACCAACTGAGCTAACGTCCCGGAACCATTTTTTCTTTTTCGATTTTTCTTTGCCGACTTTGAATCCGGCAAAGCCAAAGATTATAGCGTGGCGTTGCTCGCAATCTCGTCGAGAACCCAACCTGCTGCACATTGGCCGAAAGTCGCCGTCACGCTCACCACCGAACCGTAGCCATGGCAGTTGAGTGAACCATCGCCTTCGATGGCGCAGGAGGCATCGGGCGGTGCGACGCTCTCGCGGCTGAAGACACAGGCCACGCCGATCTTGCGGCCCTCGCGCGAGGCGCCATGCTCCTTGCGAAGGCGCTGGCGAAGCTGGGCCAGCAGCGGGTCGTGCGTGACCAGCGAGAGATCGTCGATGTCGACCTTGTGCGCCTGCCGCTTGCCGCCGGCCGCGCCCACGGTGACGAAGGCAGTGCGCGACGCGCGGGCCCACGCAGCCATCGTGAGCTTGGCCTTGACCTGGTCGCACGCGTCGATGACGGCCGTTGCAGGCCCGTTGGCAGCCTGCGCCGCATCGAGCAATGCCGTCCAGTTGCCCGGCTCCACGAACTCGTCGAGCGCGAGCACCTTGCAGTCGGGGTTGATCTGCGCGATGCGATCGCGCATGGCCTCGACCTTGGCCTGCCCCACGGTCGCATCGAGCGCGTGGATCTGCCGGTTGATGTTCGACTCCGAGACGTGATCCAGATCGATCAGCGTCAGCCGCCCCACTCCGCTGCGCGCCAGCGCCTCGACCGCCCACGATCCCACGCCGCCGATGCCGGCGACGAGTACGTGGGCGTTGCGGATGCGCGCGGCACCGGCAACGCCGTACAGGCGTTCGAGGCCGCCGAAGCGGCGCGCAAAGTCGGGCGCCGCAGTGTCGGTGACGACATTCGCGGCGGCGGTCGATGCTTCAGGAAGGGCTGTTGCTGAACTCAAGCGGAGGACTCCGCCGTTGCTAGCGCAGGCGCGAGAGACGCTCGCGGCCCGCCTGGGCGGCTTCGGACTGCGGATAGGCCTTGGTCAGGTCTTCCAGCGTGCGGCGCGCGGCGCGCGTGTCTTTCAGCTCGATCTGGCAGTTGGCGATCGACAGCACAGCCTCGGGAGCCTTGGCGTGGTCGGGCGCAAGCGACAGCATGGAGCGGAAGTTCGCGATGGCCTCGTTGTAGTTGCGCGTTGCGTACTGCGCATTGCCGAGCCAGAACAACGCAGATGCGTTGTAGCCGCTTTGCGGGTAGCGTTTGACAAATTCGGCGAACGCGGTTTGCGCCTGCGCGAACTGGCCCGCACGGAAGATGCCAAGCGCGGCGTCGAAGTCGGCCTTTTCCTTGGGATCGGCGGTGAACTCGCGGCCATCCACCGAAACCTTCGTCGGCTCGTTCTGCTTGAGCCGGTCGTCGATGGTGGTCTGGCGCGACTGCATCTCGCTCACCGTGCGCTGCAGCTGCTCGTTCTGGCCGGTCATGCGCGCGAGATCGCCCCGCATCTGCTCGATCTGGTTCTGCAGGTCGAGCAGGCTGCGGCGCAGCTGGCCGTTTTCGTCGGAAAGCCGCTGATCGGTCTGCTGGCGCATGGCCTCCACCCGCTGCCGCAGGTCGAGGATGGCGCGGCGCGCCTCGTCATCCTCGAACAACGCAGCTTGCGAGCCGACCGAAACGCAAAGCAAGGCGGCGGCCAGCGCCGCGCCTCGCAACAGGGCGCGTTGCATCACCGGGTGTAGCGGATTTCAGCGCGGCGGTTCTGCGCCCAGGCTTCCTCGCCCGAGCCCTGGGCCGCAGGCTTTTCCTTGCCGAAGCTCACGGCTTCGATCTGGGCGTCGTTCACGCCCAGCAGCGTCAGCGCACGGCGGACGGCTTCGGAACGCTTCTGGCCGAGTGCAAGGTTGTACTCGCGGCCACCGCGTTCGTCGGTGTGGCCTTCGATGGAGACGCGGCGCTGCGGGTTGGCCTTGAGGAAACGGGCGTGGCCGTCGATCAGGGACTGGAACTCGGGCTTGACCGTGTAGCTGTCGTAGTCGAAATAGACGATCCGTTCGATACCGACCGGACCTTGCGCGGTACCGGCATTGGGATCGATGGTGACGGGCGCAACTGCGCTCGCGCTGCCCTGCTGGCCGCCGGCGGTGCCGGAGCGGTCGGTCACCGGGGTGTCGTTGAGCTTGGTGCCCGACGAGCAACCGGCAATCAGAGCCACGATAGCCAGCGAATAAATCGTACGTTTCAACATTGGGTACTCCTCAAATAAACCTTGATCATTGCTTTTGAAACGGACCCCAGTCCGGTTCTCTTATGTCTCCGCCCTGTCCCGCCAGCCGTGCCTTTATTTTTCCGTCCAGCGTGGTCGTCATGAGTGCTTCGCGGCCTTGCAGGTGCGTTGCGTAGACGATCAGCTTGCTGTTGGGGGCAAAACTTGGGCTCTCGTCTGCCGAAGTGTCGGTGATGGCCGAGACATTGCCGGTGGCCAACTCCATCACATGGAGTTTGAAGGCACCACCCACGCGAGAGATGTAGGCCAACCACCGGCCATCGCCGCTGACAGAAGGAGAAATGTTGTAGGTGCCGCTGAAGGTGACACGGGTCGGCGCGCCGCCGCTGGCGCCCATCTTGTAGATCTGCGGGGCACCGCCGCGGTCGCTCACGAAGTAGATCGTACTGCCGTCTGCCGAGTAGACGGGCTCGGTGTCGATGCTGGCGCTCTGGGTGAGCCGGCGCGGCTCGCCGCCGCTCGCCGGGATCGTGTAGAGCTGGGAGCCGCCGTCGCGGCTGAGCGTGACGGCGAGCGAGCCACCATCGGGCGCCCATGCCGGCGCGCTGTTGGAGCCGCGGAAGTTGGCGAGCAGGCGGCGCTGCCCGCTGGCCACGTTGTGCACGTACACCACGGGCTTGCGCGACTCGAACGACACGTACGCCAGCTGCTGGCCATTGGACGACCAGACCGGCGAGATGATGGGCTCCGGGCTTGCGAGCGCGGCCTGCGCGTTCTCGCCGTCAGCATCGGCCACCCACAGCGAATAGCGGCTGCCGCCCTTGGTCACGTAGGCAATGCGGGTCGAGAAGATGCCCTTGTCGCCGGTCAGTTTTTCATAGACGTAGTCGGCAATGCGGTGCGACGCGAGCCGCAGGTCGCCTTGCGGAACGGTGTAGCTCTGGCCGCCGAGGTCCTGTCCGCGCACCACGTCCCACAAGCGGAAGCGCACGTCGAAGCGGCCGTCGGCCAGGCGCGTGACGCTGCCCACCACGAGCGAATCCGCCGTGCGCTGGCGCCACAGAGCGAGGTCGGGACGCGACGCTTCGTCGAGCGCCTGCCCGGAAGCATCGACGCCGCGGAACTGTCCGCTGCGCTCCAGGTCGGCCTGCACGATCTCGGAGATCTTCTGCGGCGAGGCGTCCTGCCCCTTGAACGGAACCAGCGCGATGGGCAGCTGCGTCAGCCCGACGCCCGAAACCTCGACCCGGAACTGGGCGAGCGCGGGCAGCACGGGAGTGGCAGCAAGAGCCGCAATCAAGGTGCGGCGTGCAAAAAGCAATGAAGAAGGAGTTGGAATGGAAACTGGCAACGGCTTGTTCATGCGGTTCGGAGATGTTTCGGGGCAAAAAGTTCTACCCAGTGCGACGGGCCACATGTTACACACTGGTTCGGTCGTGCCGTCACAAAACGTGTATTGGGCGATGCGGTCCTACATGGCAGCCCTCCGAAGGCCCTTCGGTGGGCCCCGTAGAATCCGCCGCCATGCAAGCATCCCCCGGCAGTGAGACCGCACGCCCTCCCCTGACACGCCGGCTGGCGCGACTCATGACCTGGTTCGGCGGCTCGCGCCACTGGTGGGCCGTCGGGCTCATCGGCGCCCTGCTGGCGGCCATCACAGAGCCCCTGATGGCGGCCCTGCTGAAGCCGCTGCTCGACCGCGGCTTCAACCGCGGACAACTGGCGCTGTGGATCGTGCCGGCCGCCGTGCTGCTGCTGTTCGCGGTGCGCGGCATTGCCCAGTTCATTTCCCAATATGCGCTCTCGCGCATCGCCAACGAAGGCATGCAGCGTCTGCGACGTGTGCTGTTCGAGCGCCTGCTGGCGGCCGAGCTGGCCCTGTTCTCGCGCCAGTCGGCTAGCGCGCTCTCGAACACCGTGGTGTACGAGGTGCAGACCGGCTCCATGCTGCTGGTGCAGGCCCTGCTCGGGCTTTCGCGCGACGGCTTCACGCTGATTGCGCTGCTCGCCTACCTGGTCTACCTGAACTGGAAGCTCACGCTCATCGTCGCATTTCTGGTGCCGAGCATCTCGTGGATCATGAAGGTGTTCTCCAAGCGCCTGTACCGCCTGACGCAGCAGGGCCAGCAAGCCACCGACGAACTGGCCTACGTGGTGGAAGAAAACGTGCTCGCGCACCGCATGGTGCGGTTGCATGGGGCCGAAGCGGCGCAGGGCGAGCGCTTCGAGCAACTGAGCCGGCGCCTGAACCGGCTGGCCGTGAAATCGACCATTGCGCAGGCAGCCACCACGCCGCTCACGCAGATGATGGCCGCGCTCGCGTTGTCGGTCGTGGTGATGATCGCGCTCTGGCAGAGCGGCGAACAGGGCCTGACCGTGGGCGGGTTCGTCGCCTACATCACGGCCATGCTGATGCTGATCGCGCCGATCCGCCGGCTGGCAGACATGGCCGCGCCCATCACGCGCGGACTGGCAGCGCTCGAACGCGGACTGGTGCTGATCGACGACGTGGCACCGGAGCCGCAGGGCAGTTTCGCCATCGAACATGCGCAAGGCCGCATCGAGCTGCGCGGCGTCAAGGTCAGCTACCGCGGCGATGACGAAGCCCGCGCCCTCGACGGCGTGAACCTGACGATCGAGCCGGGCCAGGTGGTGGCCTTCGTCGGCCCTTCGGGCTCCGGCAAGACCACGCTGGTCAACCTGCTGCCACGCTTCGTGCTGCCGAGCGGCGGCCAGGTGCTGCTCGACGGGCACGACACCAGCGAATGGGAGCTCAAGAGCCTGCGCGCGCAGTTCGCGATGGTGAGCCAGGACGTGGTGATGCTCAACGACACGCTGGCCGCCAACGTGGCGCTGGGCGCCGGAATCGATCGCGAACGGGTCCAGCAATGCATCGCAGCCGCGAACCTGTCCTCGCACGTCGAGAGCCTGCCGCAGGGCATCGACACGGTGCTCGGCCACAACGCCACGCAACTTTCCGGCGGCCAGCGCCAGCGCCTGGCCATTGCGCGCGCGCTCTACAAGAACGCGCCCATCCTGCTGCTCGACGAGGCCACCTCGGCCCTCGACACCGAATCGGAGCGGCTGGTGCAGGACGCCCTGCAGCGCCTGATGCAGAACCGCACCACGCTGATCGTCGCGCACCGGTTGTCGACCATCCAGCATGCCGACCGCATCATCGTGATGGAGCAAGGCCGAATCGCCGAGCAAGGCAGCCACGAGCAGCTGATGGCGCTGGACGGGCTCTATGCCCGGCTGCAGACGCTGGCGGTGCGCAGCGCGACGCCAGGCCAGGACCCGACGCTCTGACGAGCCTTCAGAGCAGCACGATGTCGTACTGGCCCTGCCCGATGGCGGGCTCGGACTGCAAGGAAATCGGCTTGCCGATGAAGTCGCTCAGCCCCGCCAGATGCTGGCTTTCCTCGTCGAGGAACAGCTCGATCACCTGGGGCGACGACACGATGCGGAACTCGCGCGGCGTGAACTGCCGCGCCTCGCGCAATATCTCGCGCATGGCGTCGTAGGCCACGCTGCGCGCCGTCTTCACGATACCCTGCCCGCCGCAGGCCGCGCAGGGCTCGCACAGCATGTGGGCCAGCGATTCGCGCGTGCGCTTGCGTGTCATCTCGACCAGGCCGAGCTGCGAGAAGCCGCCCGCCGTGGTCTTGACGCGGTCGCGCGCGAGCTGCTTGCGGAACTCGGCCAGCACCTGCTCGCGGTGGTCGTCGCGGCCCATGTCGATGAAGTCGACGATGATGATGCCGCCCAGGTTGCGCAGCCGCAGCTGGCGCGCAATGGCCTGCGCGGCTTCCAGGTTGGTCTTGAAGATGGTGTCGTCGAAATTGCGCGCGCCCACGAAACCGCCGGTGTTCACGTCCACCGTGGTGAGCGCCTCGGTCTGGTCGACCACGAGATAGCCGCCCGACTTGAGTTCGACGCGCCGGCCCAGCGCCTTGGCGATTTCCTCGTCGACCGAATACAGGTCGAAGATCGGCCGCTCGCCCTTGTAGTGCTGCAGCTTGCCGGCCGCCTGCGGCATGTATTCGAGCCCGAACTTGAGCAGCACCTCGAACTGCTCGCGCGAATCGATGCGGATGGTCTGCGTGTCTTCGCTGGTCATGTCGCGCAGCACGCGCTGCAGCAGGCTCAGGTCCTGGTGCAGCAGCGACATCGGCGGCATCCTGCTCGACGCCTCGCGAATGCGCGACCAGGTCTTGCGCAGATAGGCGATGTCCTCGGCCAGCTCGGCGTCGGACGAATCCTCGCCATTGGTCCGCAGGATGAAGCCGCCCGTGTTGGCAGGCACCACGCCGCCGCTGTCGGCCGCCGCGGCGGCCTCGATCAGCGCGAGCATGCGCGCACGCAAGGACTCGCGCTGGTCCGAAGGGATCTTCTGCGAAACGCCGATGTGGTTGTCCTGCGGCAGGAACACCAGCAGGCGGCCGGCAATGCTGATCTGTGTCGACAGCCGCGCACCCTTGGTGCCGATCGGGTCCTTGATCACCTGCACCAGCAGCGACTGGCCTTCGAACACCTGCTTCTCGATGGGCACCATCGGCCCGCCGTTGCGGTGGTCGCGCTCGGGGGCCGGCGCACTGGGCCGGGAGCCTGGCGTGAACGGCGCCACGATGTCGGCCACATGCAGGAAGGCCGTGCGCTCGAGGCCGACGTCGATGAAGGCCGACTGCATGCCCGGCAGCACGCGCGAAACCTTGCCAAGATAGATGTTGCCGACCAGTCCGCGCTCCAGCGTGCGTTCGACGTGCAGCTCTTGCACCGCGCCGTGCTCGACCAGCGCCACACGGGTCTCCTGCGGGGACCAGTTGATCAGGATGTCTTGCATGGAATTCTCAGGTATTGAAACCGGCGCTGCGAAGAAGCTGCGCGGTCTCGAACATCGGGAGTCCCATGATGCCCGAATAGGACCCGCTGATGTGTTCGATGTACGCAGCCGCCGCGCCTTGGATCGCATAGGCGCCGGCCTTGCCGAGCGGCTCGCCGCTGGCGGCATAGCGCGCCATCTGCTTTCTGGTCATGGTTGCGAAACGCACGCGCGACACGCTGAGCGCCGCATGGCGGCGGCGGCCATGCTGCAGCGCCACGGCCGTCAGCACGCGATGCGTGGTGCCGGACAGGAGCGCGAGCATGCGCTCGGCATCGCGGACGTCCTCGGGCTTGCCGAGGATGGTGCGGCCGAGGGCCACCGTGGTGTCGGCGCAGAGCACCGGCGCATCGGCGAGTCCGAGGCGCTTGCGCCGCGCGACTGCCGCATCGAGCTTCAGGTCCGTCACGCGCTGCACGTAGGCCGTCGGCGACTCGTGGGGCAGCACCGCTTCGAGCGATTCGGCATCTTCATCGGCACCGGCCAGCAGCAGTTCGTGGCGAATGCCGAACTGGCCGAGCAGTTGGGCACGCCGTGGGCTCTGCGATGCAAGGTAGATGAAGTCGGCGGTCATTCCCGGTGGTACGGATGGCCCGCGTTGACCGACCATGCCCGGTACAGCTGTTCCACAAGGAGCACGCGCGCCATCGCATGGGGCAGGGTCAGGTCGGACAGGCGGATGCGTTCATGGGCCGCGGCCTTGAAGGCGGGGTCGAGACCATCGGGGCCGCCGATCACAAGGGCCACGTCGTCGCCCTCGCCTTGCCAGGCCTGCAGGCGCGCGGCCAGCGCCTTGGTGGTGAGCGCGGTGCCCCGCTCGTCGAGTACGACGATGCGCATGCCCTTGGCAATGGCACCCTCGATGCGTTCGCGTTCGGCCGCGTAGAGCGTCTCGAGCGACTTGGAGCCGCGGGGTTCGGTCTTGACGGCGCGCAGCTCAAGCTTGAGCTCGGGCGGGAAGCGCTTGGCGTAGTCGTCCCAGGCAGTCTGCGCCCAGTCGGGCATGCGCTGCCCGACGGCGACCACCAGCAGTTTCATGCGCGGCGGGCAGGCGCCTTCTTGGCAGGCGCCTTCTTTGCCGCAGGCTTCTTCGCGGCGGGCTTGCCGACGACCTTGACCGGCACGCGCGCGGTCGTGGTCTTTCTGGCCGGCGCCTTCTTGGCGGCGGTTTTCTTTGCCGGGCTCCGGCTGGCCTTCTCGGCCTTGGCTTCCTGCTCGGCCGCGCGGATGGCGGTCTTGGCCGCGCTTGCACGGCGCAGGTTGGGCATCTTGGCCGCAACCGGCTTCTTCTCTTCGATCACCTTGGCGGCGGTTGCAAGAGCTGGCTTGGTACCGCCGAGCTTGGCGCGCACCGGCTTGTCGCCCCAGATCTCCTCGAGGTGGTAGTACTGGCGGATGGCGGGCTGCATGATGTGCGCGACGGCTGCGCCGCAGTCCACGATGATCCACTCGCCGTTGTCCTCGCCCTCGATGCGCGGCTTGCCGAAACCGGCCTCGCGCACAGCATCGCGCACGCTGGCGGCCAGCGCCTTGGTCTGCCGGTTGGAGGTGCCCGAGGCCACGATCACGCGTTCGAACAGCGGTGAGAGATGCTCGGTGTCGAAAACCTGGATGTCCTGCGCCTTGACGTCTTCGAGGCCATCGATGATGGCTCGCTGGAGTTTCTGGGTGTCTTTCTTGGCGGCGGCTTCAGTGGTCATCAGGCAGGGCGGTAAAGGTGGTGTTGGTCAATATAGCGTGCAACGGCCGGCGGAACCAGCGAGGAAATGTTCTCGCCAAGCGCCGCGCGCCGCCGTATGTCGGTGGCGCTGGTATCCATGGCCGGCAATTCGAGCGCCTCGAAACGCGCGCCAACCGGGAGGCCGGGCAGCATCTTCGGATCAAAACGAGCAGTGTCGCCCGTCGATAATGCGCGATACGCTACAGAAACAATAGCAATGCCGAGTATAGCCTGCCAGCCGTGCCATGTCGGCAACGCGCTGGCCTGGTCGGCGCCCATGATCAGGACGAGCTGCGCTCCGGGCTGCTCCTGCTGCAATTCATGCAGGGTGTCGAGCGTGTAGGTGGGGCCGTCTCGCAGCACTTCGCGGCCGTCGATGACGACAGTGCCTTTCAATCCACCAAAAGCCAGGCGCGTCATCGCCAAGCGATCTTCCTTCGGCGTCAGCGCGCGGCTCTTGTGCCAGGCCTGCCCCGTGGGAATGACGTGCAGCTCGGCCAGGTCGAGTTGCGCCAGTGCTGCCTCGGCCAGCGCGACGTGGGCGTTGTGCGGCGGATCGAAAGCGCCCCCGAAGACACCGATGCGCGGGGCCTTGCCGATGGGGTTCACAACCAGTCGCGCCGCACGATGAAGTCGCTGTACAGCGTGGCCTCTGGGCTGCCCGGCTCCGGCTGCTGGCGGTAAGCCCAGCTTGCCAGCGGCGGCATCGACAGCAGGATCGATTCGGTGCGCCCGCCCGACTGCAGGCCGAAATGGGTGCCACGGTCCCACACGAGGTTGAACTCCACATAGCGCCCGCGCCGGTAGAGCTGGAAATTGCGCTCGCGCTCGCCGTAATGCATGTCGCGGCGTCGCTCGACCAGCGGCAGGTAGGCCGGCAGGAAGGCATTGCCCACCGAGCGCAGCATTGCAAAGCCGTTCTCGAATCCGCCCTCGGCGAAGTCGTCGAAGAAGATGCCGCCGATGCCGCGCTGCTCGTTGCGGTGCTTGAGAAAGAAATACTCGTCGCACCAGGTCTTGAAGCGCGGGTATTTGTCGTCGCCGAAAGCGGACAGTGCGTCGCGGCACACGGTGTGAAAGTGAACCGCATCCCCCTCGAAGCCATAGCAAGGCGTGAGGTCCATGCCGCCGCCGAACCAGCACACCGGATCCTTGCCCTCGGGCAGCGCAGCCAGCATGCGCACGTTCATGTGGACGATCGGCACATAGGGATTGCGCGGATGGAACACCAGTGAAACGCCCATGGCCTCGAAAGGCGCACCGGCGAGCTCGGGCCTGTTTTGCGTGGCCGAAGGCGGCAGCCTGGGCCCGCGCACCTGCGAGAACCCGCAGCCTGCGCGTTCGAACAACGCCCCTCCCTCCAGGATGCAGGTGAGTCCGCTGCCCTGCAGCGCCTCTCCGGGCTCCTTTTGCCAGGCGTCGCGCACGCAGGCCCCGCCATCGGCCGCCTCGACGGCCGCGACGATGTCCTGCTGCAGCTCGCGCAGGTAGTCGCCGACCGCTGCCGGGTTGGTCTGTTGCATCAGGCGTGCGGGTTGTTGCGCGCGTGGACCGCGCGGTGTCCGATGTCCTTGCGGTATTGCGCACCGTCGAAGCTGATGCGCGCGGCGACTTCGTAGGCCCGCTGCTGCGCGAGCTTCACGCTGTCGGCGAGCACGGTCACGCACAGCACGCGGCCGCCGCTGGTCTTGAGCTCGCCGCCCTGCTGGGTGGTGCTGGCATGGAACACCACGGCATCGGGCGCTTCGGCCGGAATGCCGGTGATGCGGTCGCCCTTGCGCGGCGAGAGCGGATAGCCGTGCGCCGCCATCACCACGCCAAGCGCCACGCGCCGATCCCACTGCAGTTCGACCTGGTCGAGCGTGCCGTCGGTGGCGTGCCAGAACACTTCGAACAGGTCGGACTTGAGCCGCATCATGATCGGCTGCGTTTCGGGGTCGCCCATGCGGCAGTTGAACTCGAGCGTCTTGGGGTGCCCCGACGCGTCGATCATGAGGCCGGCGTACAGGAAGCCGGTGTACGGGATGCCATCCTTTTCCATGCCGCGGATGGTCGGCAGGATGATTTCGCGCATGGCACGCGCATGCACCTCGGCCGTGACCACGGGCGCGGGCGAGTAGGCACCCATGCCGCCGGTGTTGGGGCCTTCGTCGTTGTCGAGCAGGCGTTTGTGGTCCTGGCTGGTGGCCAGCGCGGTCACGTTCTTGCCGTCGCACAGCACGATGAAGCTGGCTTCCTCGCCCTGCAGGAATTCCTCGATGACCACGCGCGCGCCGCCGTCGTTGTGCGACACACCGAATTTGTTGTCGACCAGCATGAAGTCGACGGCCTCGTGCGCTTCCTGCGCGGTCATGGCCACCACCACGCCCTTGCCGGCGGCCAGGCCATCGGCCTTGACGACGATCGGCGCGCCCTTGGCGTCGATGTAGGCGTGGGCCGCGGCCGCATCGGTGAAGGCCTCGTACTCGGCCGTGGGTATCTTGTGGCGCTTCATGAAGGCCTTGGAGAAGGCCTTGGAGCTCTCGAGCTGCGCGGCGGCCTGCGTGGGGCCGAAGATGCGCAGGCCGTGCGCGCGGAATTCGTCCACCACGCCCGCCGCCAGCGGCGCCTCGGGCCCGACGACGGTGAGCGCGATCTTTTCCTTGGCAGCCCACTCGCGCAGCGCGGCGGGCTCGGTGATGTCGATGCAGTCGTAGCGCTCGTCGCTCACGGTGCCGCCGTTGCCCGGCGCCACGTACACGCGGCTGACCCGGCTGGCCTGCGCCAGCCGCCACGCCAGTGCGTGTTCCCGGCCCCCTCCTCCAATTACCAGTACCTTCATTCGTGGGCCTTCTTCATTCGCTGTGGATCAATAGTCATTCATTCGGAAAGCGCGGCGTTGTGATAGACCTCCTGGACATCGTCCAGGTCTTCGAGCACATCGAGGAGCTTCTGCATCCTGGCCGCGTCTTCGCCGGCCAGTTCGATCGTGTTTTCGGCCCGCATGGTGACCTCGCCCACCTCGGGCTTGAGGCCGGCGGCTTCGAGCGCATTCTTGACGGCTTCGAAATCGCCGACGGCGGTGATCACCTCGATGGCGCCGTCGTCGTCGGTGACCACGTCTTCGGCGCCGGCTTCGAGCGCGGCTTCCATCACCTTGTCCTCATCGGTGCCGGGGGCAAAGATGATCTGGCCGCAGTGCTTGAACTGGAAGGCCACCGAGCCTTCGGTGCCCATGTTGCCGCCATGCTTGGAGAAAGCGTGGCGCACTTCGGCCACGGTGCGCACGCGGTTGTCGGTCATGGTGTCGACGATGATCGCCGCGCCGCCGATGCCGTACCCTTCGTAACGAATTTCTTCGTAATTGACGCCTTCGAGGTTGCCGGTGGCCTTGTCGATGTTTCGCTTGACTGTGTCGATCGGCAGGTTGACCGCCTTGGCCTTCTCGACCGCCAGCCGCAGACGGGGGTTGGCGCTGAGGTCACCCCCGCCGGCACGGGCAGCCACAGTGATTTCACGAATGGCGCGGGTCCAGAGCTTGCCGCGCTTCTCGTCCTGGCGGCCCTTCCGGTGCTGAATATTTGCCCATTTGCTGTGTCCGGCCATGGCTTTCTATCTCGCTGTCTTGTGTTTTCAAAGCAAGCTCCGAGTTTACTGTCCGGCGCGCACAACGGCCGGCGCGGCAGCGCCGAAGCGGCAAGGTCTTTTGGTGATAATCCTTCGATGACGCCATCGCCTTCAGTCGGGCCCGGGAATCCGACCATCCTGCCGCCGCACACTCCATTGCCGCTGTATTACAAGAACGAGGCAGAGCACCAGGCATTCCTGAGGCGCATCTTCGACAGCACCGCCGCCGACTACGACCGCATCGAAAGCGTGCTCGCCTTCGGCACCGGTCCGTCGTACCGCCGTGCCGCCCTGTCGCAGGCCGGGCTCGCGCCGGGCGCGCAGGTGCTCGACGTCGGCATCGGCACCGGGCTGGTCGCCCGCGAGGCGCTCAGGATCATCGGCCCCAAGGGCCGGCTGATCGGCGTCGATCCCAGCGTGGGAATGATGGAGCAGGTCGACCTGCCGGGCGTCGAGCTGGTCCAGGGGGTGGCGGAATCGCTGCCCCGGCCGGATGCCTGCTGCGATTTCGTGAGCATGGGATACGCCATGCGCCACATCAGCGACGTGGCGGCCGCGTTCGGCGAGTTCCACCGCGTGCTGCGCCCCGGCGGACGCCTGGTGGTGCTCGAAATCACCAAACCGAACGGCCGCATCGCCACGGCCCTGCTCAAGGCCTACATGCGCGCCGTGGTGCCGCTGATCGCGCGGGTGGTCGGCCGCCGCAGCAACACCTCGGAGTTGTGGCGCTATTACTGGGACACCATCGAGGCCTGCATTCCGCCCGAGCGCGTGCTGGAAGCATTGCGCGCCGCGGGCTTCACCGACGTGCACCGCCACGCGAGCCTCGGCGTGTTCTCCGAGTACATGGCGCGCAAGCCAGCAAACACCGTCGAGGCCGGCTGACCGTGCGAGTCCAGGGCGAAACCTCCTCCTCTTTGCGCGTCGAGCGCCTTTCGCTGCCCGACAGCCTTGCGCTGGCCGCCAACGGCCGTGCGCCTTTTGCGGCGCTCGGCTACGGCACGCCGCACGAACTGGCATGGATGCCGACCGTCAATGCGCGCGTTCTTTCGGCGCAAGGCGCCATGGCCGACGTGTGGCACGTGAGCGGCGGGCAGGTTGCATCGAGCACCACCGGCATCGCCCGCTGGCGCAGCGACGGCCAGTGGCTGCTTGGCGCCATCGATCTCGACGAGTCGGTCGAAAAGCAGGACCTTGCCCAGCTTGCGCACCGCGCCTACCGCGACCTGTTCAAGACCCTCGACCAGGCCGGCACGCCCCACCTGCTGCGCATCTGGAACTACCTGCCCCAGATCAACGCCGACGGCGGTGGACTGGAGCGCTACCGCCAGTTCAACCTCGGGCGCCAGGAAGCCTTCTTCGAGGCCGGCCGCGCCGCCTTCGAGGGCGCGCCCGCGGCATGTGCGCTGGGCATCCACCAAGGTGCGCTGTCGATCCGCTTCCTGGCCGGCCAGACCGCGCCCATGCCGGTCGAAAACCCGCGCCAGGTGTCGGCTTACCGCTACCCCGAAACCTACGGCCCGCGCTCGCCCACCTTCTCGCGCGCCGCGCTGGCCGACATCGGCAATGGCGACGTGGCGCTTTTCATATCGGGCACCGCGAGCATCGTGGGCCACGAAACCGTGCACCAGGGCGACGTGCTGGAGCAAACGCGCGAAACGCTGCGCAATCTCGAGGCCGTGATCGCAGCCGCCAACAACCAGGCCACGGCCAGGTTCGCGCTTGCCATGCTCGATTGCGTGGTCTACGTGCGGCATCCGGCCGATACCGACAAGGTGCGCGGCGTGCTCGAGAGCGCGCTCGGCGCCGACGCGCCGATGATCCGCCACGCGGTCTACCTGGAGGCGGACATCTGCCGCAGCGACCTGCTGGTCGAGATCGAAGCCCACGCCGTCGCCCCGGGTCGCCTGCGGGCCTGACCCGGCGCGATCGATCGGACCGGCGACCCCATGTCGATGACCCGCGTGCTGCGCATTCTCAGGGCCATTCCGCTTGCGTTGATGCTCTACGCGCTGCTGCTGTTCCTGGGGCTGATTTCGCTGGCCTGGAACCTGGTTGCGATGCTGCTCTACCCGGTGATGCCCGAGGCACCCGCGCGCACGCTGGGCCGCCTGACCATCGCCTTCGCCTACCGCATGTTCTGGGGCCTGGCCTCCGTGACCGGGATGATGCGCATCGACGCCGGATGCCTCGACCCGATGCGCAACGAGCCGGGCGTGATCTTCGTGGCCAATCACCCGACCATGCTCGACGCCCTGCTGCTGGTGGCGCGGCTGCCGCGCAGCGCCTGCATCATGAAGGCCGACCTGCTGCGCAACATCTTCCTGGGCGCAGGAGCGCGGCTGGCACGCTACATCAGCAACGAGTCGGCCCGCACCATGGTGCGCCTGGCGGTGGCCGACCTGCGCAACGGCGGCCAGCTGGTGATCTTTCCGGAAGGCACGCGCACCGTGACGCCGCCGCTCAACCCTTTCGGCCCCGGCGTGACACTGATCGCCAAGCTCGCGCAAGCGCCGATCCAGACCGTGTTCATCGAGACCGACTCGCCCTATCTCAGCAAGGGCTGGCCGCTGTGGCGCGTGCCGCCGCTGCCCATCGTCTTCAGGCTCCGGCTGGGCGAACGGTTTGCGCCCATGCAGGACAGCCACGTGCTGCAATCGGAGCTGGAACAATACTTTCGCCAACACATGGAACAGCGCGCAACCGACGCGTCCCCCGAATGCCAGACGCCTCGCGCACGCACCTTGTCCTGATCCCCAGTTACAACACGGGCGAACGCCTGTTCTCCACGGTCGAAGCGGCGCGTGCGCAGTGGAACCCGGTGTGGGTGGTGGTGGACGGCAGCACCGACGGCACGGGCGAGCGCCTGCAGCAGATGGCCGCCGGCGACCCGGGCCTGCGGGTCTGGCTGCTGCCGCACAACCAGGGCAAGGGCGCGGCCGTGCTGCACGGGCTGCGCGCGGCGCGCGAGGCCGGCTTCACGCACGCGCTGACCATGGATTCAGACGGCCAGCACCCCGCCGACCTGATTCCCGCCTTCATGAACGCATCGCAGGCGCGGCCGGAGACCATGGTGCTGGGCCGCCCGGTGTTCGATGCCTCCGCCCCGCTGCTGCGCGTGCGTGGACGGCGCGTGTCGAACGGCTGGACCCAGCTCGAGACCCTGTTTGCCGGTGTCGGCGATTCCCTCTACGGATTTCGCGTATACCCGGTGGCCGACCTGATCGCCGTGATGGCGCGGCAGCCATGGATGCGCCGCTTCGACTTCGACACCGAGGCCGTCGTGCGGCTGGCCTGGCGCGGCGTCAAGCCCGTGAACATCGATGCGCCCGTGAAGTACCTGACCGCCGAGGAAGGCGGGGTTTCGCACTTTCGCTATGGACGCGACAACGTGCTGCTGACGTGGATGCACGCGCGCCTGATGGTCGAATTCGTGTTGCGCCTGCCCAGGCTTCTTTGGCGCAAGGCCCGGCGCCTGCCACCCTTCCAGGCCTGACGAACGCGGAGCTTGACGACCCCAGCGGCTAGATCATTCCACCATTGATCGAAATCACCTGCCCCGTGATGTAGGCCGCCTCGTCGCTGGCCAGGAATGAAGCCAGCGCCGCCACTTCCTGCGGCGTTCCGGCGCGCTTCATCGGCACCATCTGGTTGACCATGGCGGGATCGAACGCGGCATCGGCCATGGGCGAGGCGATGATGCCCGGCGCAATGGCGTTGACCGTCACACCGCGCGACGCCACTTCGAGCGACAGCGCCTTGGTCGCGCTGTTGAGCGCACCCTTGGCGGCGGCGTAGTTGACCTGTCCGCGATTGCCGGTCAGTGCCGAAACGGACGAAATATTGAGCACACGCCCCCAGCGCGTGCGCATCATCGGCAGCAGCAAGGGCTGCGTCACGCGGAAGAATCCATTGAGCGAGACGTCGATGACCTTGTGCCACTGGTCGGCGCGCATGCCGGGCAGCACGGCGTCGTCGTGCACGCCCGCGTTGTTGACGACGATCTGGACCGGCCCGCCTTCGAGCATGCGCTCGCACGCCGCGCGGCAGGCTTCGTCGCTGCGCAGGTCGAACACATGGCACTCGGCCTTGCCGCCCGCGGCCGCGATGGTGGCCGCCAGTTGCTCCACCGCTTCGGGACGCGAGTTGGCGTGCAGCAGCACCGTGGCGCCATCGCGCGCCAGGCGCTCGGCCATGGCGGCGCCCAAGGCACCGCTGGCGCCGGTGATGAGTGCGCGTTTTCCTTCGAGATTCATTGCGTCGTGGCTCCGGTTGCCAGCGGCGTGTTCAGCACCACCACCGCGCGGCCCTCGGCCAGCACACGGCCGCCGCTGTCGTTCACCGCGAATTCATAGAGGATCTGGTTCGTGTCGCCCGACAGGCGCCGCGCCTGCACCTGCAGCGCGCCGTCGATGTCGTCGAGCCGCGCCACCGACAGGCGCACGTTGCGCGCGCTCGCGAGGAATCCGGCCGATGGCGTGCTCCCTGCTGCAGCCAGCAGACCGCCGTGCAGCGCCATGGCCTGCGCCGCATATTCGATGGCGTTGGGCGCGAGCAGGCCGCCCGCCGTTCGCAGCGGGTTGTCCGGCTGCGCATGCGTGCGGGTGCTGCAATGGATGGACTCGGCGTCCCAGCGCTCGAGTCGGTCGAGCAGGCACATGCTGCCGCTGTGCGGAATGCGCTCGGCAATACCGGCGCGGTCGAGCGTCTGCGAGGCCGTTGTCACGCCGGGTGCTCCAGGTCGGCCACCAGCAGCACGTTGGCAAAGGGCGTTCCCTTGCTCATCGGAATGCTCTGCACGCGAAAATCCAGCCGCTGCAGCGCCGCCACCCAATCGGACAGCGGACGGCCCCAGGTGGGCGACACCTTGTGGCCGCGGATGCGCGTCACGGTGCGGTCGACCCATTGGCTGATGGCGAAGCCGCGCTTGCTCGACGCGTCGCCCACGCGCAGCAGCAGCCGGGCATTCGCATTGCTGCCGCGCCGCAATGCGTCGCGCACGCGCTGCAGAACGCTCTCCTGCGCCTCGATGTCCACATAGTGCAGCACGTCGAGAATCACGACCAGGTCGCACTCCGGCAACGGCGCCGAGCACATGTCGGCGCACAGCAGCCGCGGTGCCGGCTGCAGATGGCCGATGGAAGCCTCGGCGCGGGCCACGTCCTTGGGCATCAGCTCGATGCCTGTGTAGTCGGCAACCGGCGGCGTGGGCTTCCAGGACGACGGCCAGCGGCCGTGCGCCTGCATGCGGCTCATCGACGCGAGCAGGCTCGCGAAGAGCCCTTGTCCGCAGCCGATGTCGACCACGCGGCGATGCGCCGGGTCGATCAGCCCGCGTTCAAGCAGTCCGCGAAACACCGGATCGCGCCCCAGCTTGCCGCGCGCGAAATGCCAGGCGAAGGTGCCGCCCTTCTTGTAGGGAACGGTGGCGGCCTCGTGCAGTTCGCGCCAGGCGGCGTCGGTGGAGGAAGGCGGCACTGCGCTCATGATTCAAGGCCTTCAGGCAAGGTGACAGCGCGCAGTCCATCGGCGCGCAGGCGTTCGAAAAGCAAGGGCAATACCTCCACCAACACGGGGTTTCCTCCAGGGGTGCGCGCGGCGTTGCCATCGTGCAGAAGCAGGATGTCGCGCGCCCGCAGCTTGCGGCCCAGGCGCGCCATGACCTTGGCAGGGTCGCCTTCGCGCGTGTCGAAGCCGCGGCGCGTCCAGCTCACGAGCGAAAGGCCGAGCCGGTGCAGCACCGGCTCGAGGAACGGATTGCGCAGGCCCGCCGGCGCGCGGAAGCAGGTCGGGCGCTGGCCCGTGGCCTCGGCCAGGATGTCCTGCGCGCGCGCGATCTCGCTCGCAAAGCCGCGCGGCCCGAGGAAGGAAAAATTGTGCCGATGCCGCGCGGTGTGGTTCTGGATGCTGTGGCCCCGCGCCACGATCTCGCGCGCCAGTGCCGGGTGGGCCAGCACGCGCTCGGCGATGCAGAAGAAAGTGGCGCGCTGGCCATGTGCGTCCAGCAGGTCGAGCACCCGGGGCGTCACCTCGGGGTCGGGCCCGTCGTCGATGGTGATCGCCACCTGGCGCCGGGCACCGGCTGCCTCGGGCAAGCGCGTGACATTGGGCCCCAGCAGGCTGCTGCGCGGCGCGAGCCCCGCGCCGGTGATCAGCGCATGGTTCAGCACGATCGCGCCGATGGCCCAGGGTATGGCGCCCGGCACCAGCACGCCGGCGCCGATGGCCGCCACGTGCCAGGCCGCGCTGGCGCGAATGGCCGGCGGCCAGGGCCAGGATTCGGAAGGTGCAGCGGAAGATGCGGACGGCATGGCGCCGGATTCTCCCATCAGCCGGGCGCGGGCGGTGGCGCCACGCGGCGCGCGAACGCGGCCGACAGCAGCAGCGCCAGCAAGGCACCCGGCGCAACCACGCGGCCGATCGACGACAGCGCCGGAATGTCCGAGATCGCGATCAGCCCAAAAGACACCACCGTGGTGAGGTTGGCCAGCATCAGCGACGCCAGCGTGTCCTCGTCGGCCCGCCCGGCCACGCGCAGCTGGTCGAAGAACAGCGCGTAGTTGGAGCCCACCGCCACGATCAGCAGCAACCCCACCAGGTGCAGGATGCCCAGCGGCACCTGCAGCACGGCCATGCCGCCAAGGGTGAGCACCACCGCGAACAGCAGCGGCTGGCACACCGCGAGCAGGCGCCGGCCCGAGCGCAGGTAGATGCCGAGCAGCACCACCACCGCCAGCGCGCCGAGCAGCACCTGCACGAAGGCCTCATGCAGATAGCGTTGATAGAGCCCCGCGAGTTCGCGGCCCACATCGACCACCTGCACTTCCGGCACGCCTGCCAGCGCCGCTTCGAGCCGGCCCGCGTCGAACTTCGCTCCGGGGTGCAGTACCACCAGCGTCGACCAGCCGCCGCCCGGGCGCTGGTACATGAGCGTATTGACCACCGAACCGAGCGGCCCGTCGGCCAGGTCGGCGCGCCGCACAGGCGTGAGCTTGCGCGCGGCTTCGACGTCGGCCAGGAAGGGCCCGAGGCGCGAGGCCGGCAGCGGCGAGCCTTGCGTGGCCTCGGCCAGCCGGGTGCGCAGCGTTTCGCCCTCGGGCAGGCTGGCCAGCCGGGCCGCCTGGGTCGCCAGGCTCGGCAGCACGCGCGTCACGGCCTCGAAACCGCCGAGCTCGCCCTTGTCGACCAGTGCCTCGAGCCGTGCGGTGGCCACCTCGGTGTTGCGCAGTGCGGTTTCTTCGTCGGCACCGTAGACCACCACCAGCGTGCTGCCGTCGCCGGTACCGATGTCCGCGCGCAACATCTCGTCGAGCTGCTGGGCCGACTTGGGCACCGGGCTCATGGCGCCGAGGTCGGCGCGCCACAGATGCCCGCCCTGCCAGATGACCAGCACCAGCGCGGCAGCGCCAAGCCCGGCCAGGACCCAGCGCAGGCGCGGCAGGCCGCGCACGAGCACGCCGGCAGCGTGCGCCATGTACTTGCGCATGCCCATGCCGGTGGCGCCATCGGGCGCGAGCACGGGCAATGCATGGCGCGTGGCCAGTGCCGCGGCCACCAGCCCCGCAATGGAGAACACGCCCAGTTGTGCCAGGCCTGGAAAGCCCGAGAACACCAGCGCCGCGAAACCGCACACCGAGGTCAGCAGGCCGAGCCGCACGGTGGGCCAGTGCACCTCGCGCCAGCGCGCCCAGCCGGTGCCGGCCACGGCCGCGCCCCGGGCCTGGATCAGGTAATAGATGGCGTAGTCGACGGTCTCTCCGATCAGCGTGCTGCCGAAGCCCAGCGTCATGCCGTGCACCGAACCGAACACCACGCTGACCGCCGCGGTCCCCACCACCACGCCTGTGGCCACCGGCAGGAACGCGATGACCAGCGCGCGCGGCGACGCAAAGGCCAGCAGCAGCAGGCCGCCCATCACGATGCCGCCCACGATCGCGAGGTGGATCGCTTCGGTCTTGATCTTGTCGCGGCTCAGCACCGAGAACACGGGCGGGCCGCTCAGCAGCAGCTTCGGCCGGGTGGCCTCGGCCATGTCGCGCGTTGCGGCATCGAAAGCCGCGTGCACGCGCGAAATGGCCAGGGCCTGGGCGTCGAGATCGCTGCCCGCCGCGCGCGTGGTGGCGATCATGAGCGCGCGCGGCGCGGTGCGCGACATCCAGACGCCGTTTTCGCTGCGCGGCGCACTGGCCGGCGTCAGTTCCACCGCAATGCGCTGGGTCTCGCCGGTCGGATCGCGATCGAGCAATGGCTTGATCACGTTGCCTGCCGGCGTGCCGAGCATCGACAACGTTTCGTAGATCGCGTCGCGCAGGCCATCGGCGGTGAACTGCTCGGGCCTCACGCCCGGCGAGAGCTGGTAGCGGTGCGCGAAGACCCAGGTACCGGCCTCGCTCCAGTCGCCCGTGTCGCCGTTCTGGATCAGGTCGAACAGCCGGCTCTCGCGCATGGCCTTGGCCACCGCGCGGGACACGGCAGCGCGCTGCTCGGCGCTGGCACCGCCCTCGATACCGAGCATCAGCGTGCGCGACGCCACGCCGCTTTGCAGCTGCTCGATGAGCACCTGCTGTCGCACGTCGGGGCTCTTGGGCAGGAAAGCGGAAAGGTCTGCGCTGAACTGCGTGCGCGCAATCTGCAGCGCACCGCCGAGCAGCACCAGCGCCCAGACCAGCAGCACCAGCGCCCGGCGCTGCCAGCTCGGCGGCCCTCCCCCGGTCTCGCGTGCAATCACGGCGTGGTGCGCCCGGCAGCGCCCGCAGGCGCGGTGGGTGCGGCGCCCGGGCGCTCGGGCGTGATGTTCATCACCGAGCGGTCGCCGCCGACGAACTCCATTTCGAGGCCCAGCACTTCGTTTGCGCGGCCGCTGATGCGGATGCTGCGCACCTGGGCCGCTAGCCGGCTGTCGGCCGGCAGGAGGTCGAGCGTCCAGTTGCCGGCCGAGCCGCCCACCGTGCTGCGGAAATAGCGCTGCAGGGTGGCGCCGTCGCCGCTCAGCGTGCCGCGCATGGCTTCGACCAGGCCGAGCAGCTCGGGCATGCTGTCGAGCGTCAGGGTGCGGTTGCGGCCGCCGCGCGAAAGCGTCAGCGTGTTGCCTTCGACCGCCATGGTCTCGACGCGCGGCGAGAGCGTGCGCCGCACCAGCTTGTCGGGGGCATCGAAGCTCAGCGTGCCGCGGGCATCGAGCGGGCCTTCGAGGCCGTGCACGAAGCGCTGTTCGGTGAAGCGGGCCTCGCCGCTCTTCTGCTTCGAAAGCAGCCCCATCAGCTCGGGCAGGTCGAAAGCCCACGCCGGCGCGGCGCAGCAGGCCAGTGCCAGCAGCAGGCTCCTGCAAAGCCAGTCAAACCGAATCTTCGAGCCAGAAATCATGAAAGTTGAACCAGTTGTAGGGATAGGCGCGGCACAGTGCATCGAGGCGCACCACATAGGCTTCGACCGCCGCGCGGATGCGGCGTTCCCGCTCGGCGGGGTCGGACGCCCGCTCGCTGAAGTCGGCCAGCAGGTCGAACCGGACATCGTAGCGCGCGCCGCCGCCGTAGAGGCCGGCCATGAAGAACACCTTGCGCCGCAGCAGCGCCGCCAGGCGGAACGGGCCGTCGTTGAAACTTGCCGGATGGCCCAGGAATGGCAGCACGATGTTGTTGCCGCGCTGCTGCGCCGGCTGGTCCTCGCTGCCCGGCAGGGTGCGGTCGACGAGCATGCCTCCGAGGCCGCCGCCATCGAGCCAGTCGCGCAACGCCAGCATCGAATGCGGGCGGCCCAGCGCGATCACGTGGGGCCGCAGCCCGGGCAGGCTGATGGCGTTGAGAATGGCCGTGATGCGCTGCGCGTTGTCGGGGTACATCAGCATTGCAAGCCGCAGGTCGTGCTTGTGCTGGCTGTTGTGCTTGCAGGCGCCCATCGCCTCGAAGCTGCCGACGTGCGCGCCGAGCAGGAAGGCGCCGCGCCCTTTCAGTGCCTCGGCTTCCAGCGCCTGGTTGCCCTCGACCTTGACGTCGAACAGGTCCATGCGACCGCGCAGGAAGTACACACGGTCGAGCACCGTCGAGGCAAAGGCATGCAGCAGGCGGTAGCCATCGATCCAGCCGGCGTGCGGACCGATGGCCCTGAACAGGTAGCGCTTGATGTGGCGGCGCGGCGCGGGTGCGAACAGCAGGAAGTACAGGCTGATCGGCGGCAGCAGCAGGCGCGTGACACGGCGACCGCACACGAGCGCCATCAGGCAGATGAAGCGCAGCGCCAGCATGTTGCTGCGCTCGGGCGTGTGTGCCCAGTCGCCGCGCTGGCCTGCCTGCGCCGCATCTTTCACGGCGCGCGTCTCGGCGTCGGTGTGATTCATCACGCAGACTCTTGCACGGCGGCCCAGCGGCCGGTGACAGCCAGCACGCCGTCGCAGCGCACGTCGAAGCGCACGCCGCGCGCGGCGCCGGGCTCGGGTTGCAGTTCGATGGAGAGCATGCTGCCCGGCCGCACGGGCGCCAGGAACTTGGCGGCCGCGAGCGTGGGATGAGTGCCGAGCCGGGCGACCAGCGCCGGCACGCGCTGCACGGCTTCCATGACCTCGGCCAGCACCAGGGCACCGGGCAGCAGCGGCTGACCGGGGAAATGGCCCGCGAACGCCGGATGATCGGCAGGCACTGCATGGGCCAGCTGCACCGGCGTGTCGTCTTCCGCCAGCTGCGCGAGCGCGAATTCGCGCAGCGCCCGCACCGTGAGCTTGCCGGTGCCTTCGCGCGGAAAGGCCTTCACCTGCACCACGCGGCGCGGCACGAACACGGGCTCCAGCCGCTGCCGCAGTGCGGCGACGATCTCGCCGGCCGAGAGCGTGGGCGCCACGACGAAGGCCACGGGGCGAACCACGCCATCGGCCACTTCGTCGGGCAGCCAGAACGCGCCGTCCTCGACGCCCGGGATGCTGTTCAGGTGATAGTTCAGATGCGCGAGCGAGCTGCGTCGGCCCGCGACGTGGATCAGGTCATTGGCGCGGCCGAACAGCCGGAAGCGGCGCGCATCGAGCAGTTCGAGCACGTCGGCCATGGGCGTGGGCTCGGGCAGGAAGTCGCCGCTGAAGATGAAGCGCTCGGGACCGTCGCCCTCGCCCGGTTCGGCGTGCACGCGGATGTTGCCGAAGTTCTCCCAGACCTCGCTCTGCGTGGTGCGGCGGGTGGCGACCTGGCCGGATTCGGTGCTGCCGTAGATTTCGATCAGCACGCCGCCGAGCGCCTGTTCGGCCTGGGCCGCCAGTTGCGGCGACAGCGGCGCGGTGGCGGAGAGAATCAGGTCGACCGGCGACAGCTCGATGCCCGAGAGCAGCAGCGTCTTCAGGTGGAAAGGCGTGGTGACCAGCGCGCGCGGACGCGGCACCGAGGCCAGCGTCTTGGCCACGTCGGCCGGAAAGAACGGCCGTCCGCTGTCGAACGCGGCGCCGCCGAGCATGGCCAGCAGCACCGACGATTCCAGCCCGTAGCTGTGCTGCACCGGCACCGTCGCAACCAGCGTCATGCCGGCGAGCGATGGCAGCCCGAGCAGGCTGGAAAGCCGCTCCACCGCCACCGCGACGTCGCCAACCAGCGTGTCCCATCGCTTGGCATGCGGCTGCGGCGCGCCGGTGGAGCCGGAAGTCAGCAGGCTCACCGCGTGCATGCCGCCGTCGATGGCCGGAACCTCGAGGCCGGCGCCGCCTTCGGGGCTGGAGCAGTCTTCGACCAGCACGCGCGGCATGCCCGGCGTGGCAAGCCCGGCGTCATCGGTCAGTGCGAAAAGCTTCGATCCACCGGATTCGAGCAGGCGCGCGAGCGTGTCGGGCCGCGCATCGGGCGGCAGCAGGCTCGCGTGGCCGCGCACCAGCGCAGCCGCCAGGCTGACGGCAAAGGCGTAGCGGTCGACGCAAAGATTGACGGCATTCCCCTCGACCGGCAGCATTGGCGCGAGGCGGGCCACGTCGGCCAGGAACTGGCGCGTGCTCACCGGCACGCCGGCGCGCCAGGCCAGGGGCGCATCGAGGTCCCGGTTCGCGATCAGCGGCAGCAGGCGGGTATCGGCGCTCATTGAGTAACCTCCGTGCTTCGCACTGCGGTGCGAGCCCCCTTCGGAACGGCCGGGCGGGCGCTCATGCGGTTGTCCCCTGCTTCAACGGCCGCCGCTGCTGTGGTCGACGGGCGATGCGCCCTGGAAGGCGCGCACCGCATCGATGAGACGCGTGCGCTCGAACTCGGGATGCAGCCGGTAGCGCACCAGGTGCTCGCCCACGAAAAGAAGAGTGACCGACAGCGGCGTCAGCACGTTCGCCAGCAACGACCAGGCTGAAAAAGGCAGGGTCAGGTACACCACGATGGACGACACCACCACCAGCGCGAAGTACACGGTCCAGATGCGCGTGAGCTGCGTGGTGTAGGCCAGCATGTGGCCCTTGAGCGGGTGCACGCGCTGCGCGAATTGCGTGATCAGCGGCAGGCCGGGGCCGCGCAGCGAAGCGCCGAACCAGCCGCACAAGAGGCCGTTGATGGCGACGTGCTGGAAGACGTAGAGCCGGTTGGTGTCGCCCGCCTCACCCAGGAACACGAGCGCGAAGCCCCCGATGCCCAGCAGCAGGGCTGCGGCGAAACCCCAGCGGCCGAACTTGCTGGCGGCAAAGCCCATGGCGGCCAGCCAGAGCGGGCCGAGCAGGACCGCCACGGCCCACGGCTCGGTGGGGTGGAACAGCATCATCCAGTGAGAGAGGCCGGCATAGGCCACTCCCACCAGCAGCAGGAGCGCCAGTCGCCATCGAGACATGGATCAGGAAGCGCTGCGATGCTGGGCGACGTGGGTCGCGAGCGTGCGCAGCGACTGGAAGATCTGTTGGTTGCGCTCGTCGTCCGAGCGCAACTGGAAGCCGTAGCGCCGGGACACCTCGAGCGCGACCTCGAGGATGTCGATCGAATCGAGGCCCAGGCCTTCGCCGTACAGCGGATCGGTGGGCACGATGTCTTCGGGGGCGACTTCGAGATTGAGCGCGTTCACCAGCAAGACGGCCAACTCTTTTTCAATCGGCGACTGTTCAGGTGAATCGCCGGCGGCGGGAATGGGGGGCTGAGCAGTCGATGACAAAAAAACCTCCTGAAACTTTTTCCGTAACTACCTCGGGGGCCGTGGATTATAGGAGGGAGGCTTGATTAGACTGCCTGCTTCGATACGACCCGGAGCCCTTCATGGCCGACCCTCTCTTGATCGCGCGCCACGACACCATCGAGTGCACCCTGCTTCCCGGCCTGGCCAACCGCCACGGCCTGATCACCGGCGCCACCGGCACCGGCAAAACAGTCACCCTGCAGACCATCGCCGAGAAGCTCTCGAGCATCGGCGTTCCGGTATTCATGGCCGACGTCAAGGGCGACCTGACCGGCATGAGCCAGAAAGGCACGATCGGCGAAAAAATGGCGGCCACGCTGAAGGAACGGGGCATCGAGCTGCCCGAATCGGCCGCCTGCCCCGTCACCTTGTGGGATGTGTTCGGCGAACAGGGCCATCCGGTGCGCGCCACCGTCTCCGACATGGGCCCCCTGCTGCTGGGCCGCATGCTCGACGTGAACGAAACGCAGGCCGGCGTGCTGAACCTGGTGTTCAAGATCGCCGACGACAACGGCCTGCTGCTGCTCGACCTGAAGGATCTGCGCGCCATGCTGCAGTACGTGGGCGAGAACGCGAGCCAGTTCACCACCGAGTACGGCAACATCAGCGCTGCCAGCGTGGGCGCCATCCAGCGCGGCCTGCTGCAGATCGAAACCCAGGGCGGCGAGAAGTTCTTCGGCGAGCCGATGCTCAACATCGCCGACTTCATGCAGACGGTGGGCGGCAAGGGCGTGGTCAACATCCTGGCGGCCGACAAGCTCATGAACTCGCCGCGGCTCTACGCCACCTTCCTGCTGTGGATGCTGTCGGAACTGTTCGAGCAGCTGCCCGAAATCGGCGACCCCGACCAGCCCAAGCTGGCCTTCTTCTTCGATGAGGCCCACCTGCTCTTCAACGAGGCGCCCAAGGCGCTGGTGGAGCGCATCGAGCTCGTGGTGCGGCTGGTGCGCTCCAAGGGCGTGGGTGTGTATTTCGTGACGCAGAACCCCCTCGACATCCCGGATTCGGTGCTCGCCCAGCTGGGCAACCGCGTCCAGCACGCACTGCGCGCCTTCACCCCGCGCGACCAGAAGGCCGTCAAGGCCACGGCCACCACCATGCGCCAGAAGCCGGGACTGGACATCGAAACCGCCATCACCGAACTCGCGGTGGGCGAGGCACTGGTGAGTTTTCTCGATGCCAAGGGGCGCCCGAGCGTGACCGAGCGCGTGTTCGTGGTGCCGCCCGGCAGCCAGATCGGCCCCGTCACGCCCGCGCAGCGCCAGGCAGTAGTTGCCAATTCGCTCGTCGCCGGCGTGTACGAGAAGACCGTGGACCGCGAATCGGCCTACGAAAAGCTCAAGGGCCGGGCCGAAACCGCGCCCGATGCGCCACCGGCCAAGACGCCGGGCGGCAAGGGTGCGGCCGAAACGGCCGAAGGCAGCAGCATGCTGAACGACCTGCTCTTCGGCAGCACGGGCCCGCGCGGCGGCAAGCGCGACGGCCTGGTGCAGACCATGGCCAAGTCGGCGGTACGGACCATGGGCACCTCGGTCGGCAAGGAAATCCTGCGCGGCGTGCTGGGCGGCATCTTCGGCGCCAAGAAGCGCTGAGCCAGGCCCCGGGGCCGTTCACCAGCGCAGCAGGCGCGGCCCGAGCACGGCGCCCACCAGCACCGGCAGCGCAATGCCGCTCACGTACCAGACTGCCAGGAAGGGTGCCGTCAACTCCATGCAATGCAGCGCGTAGACGGCCGCGCCCACCCCGCCGGCCAGCCCACCGGCGGCCGCACCGGCCAGCGCAGGCCGCGTGGGCGCCAGCCCCTTCAAGGCCAGCAGCGCCGCCGCAAAGACCGGCAGCGCCATGAGCCCGATGCTGAGCGCGCAAACGCGCCACGACTCGCCCATGAGCAATGGCATGCGCTCTTCGGCCGGCGCATTGAACCAGGCCAGGGCGGCCATCACCCACACGGCAAGCACCGGCACCGCGATGCCGATCCAGGCGCGCCGCACCGGCACGCCCGGCCGCGCCAGGCGCTGCACCATCACGAAGGCGGCCGCCGCAATGCACAGCGGAAACAGCACCTTGACCCAGAACATCGGCCAGAACATGGCCTGCACCAGGTCGCGGCGCAATCCGTATTCGGTGAACAGGATCGCGAATGACAGGGGCAGCCCCGCGAACAGCGCAAGGGCCAGGCGGCGCCCTGCGGCGCGGCGCGGCGCGGCCGTGGCGCCGGTCGCCAGCATGGCCACGAGATCGTCGGTTTTCATGGCGCCTTGCTCCTGAGCCTGGCGGCGAGCGCCTTGAGTCCGCGGTGGATGCCCACCTTCACGGCCGATTCGGACATGCCGGTCAGGCTTGCCGTCTCGGCCACCGAGAGGCCTTCGAGCTTCACGTGCACGATCGGCAGGCGCTGGCGTTCCGGCAGGGTCTGCAGCAGGCCCCCCAGGTCGCGCCGGGCATCGCTGGCGTCGATGGCCGATTCGGCGAACACCGCCAGATCGTCGTCCAGCGGGTCATGCAGCGCTTCGCGCGCGGACTTGGCGCGCAGCAGGTCGATCATCTTGTAGCGCGCAATCGCATGCACCCAGGCCGTCAGCGGCTGGTCGCTCTGGTAGGTGTGGCGCTGGTTGTGCATGGCAAGCAGGCATTCCTGGACAAGGTCTTCCACTTCATCGGGCCAGCCGAACAGGCGCTTGCCCAGAAAGGCGCGCAAATGCGCGCTGAGTTTTTGCAGAAATTCGCGATAAGCCGCCGCGTCGCCGTCGAGGCCGCGCAGGAACAGGCTGCGCAGCGCTGCTTCGGCGTCACTCATTCGCGTTCTGCTGTCCATTGTGTTTCGTGCCATCGGACCGGCTGGTTACAGCCCTTTCGGAAAAAAGATCCCGCCGGATTGTGCCGTGCCGGGTGGAGACGCCGGATTCGTCCTCGGCTAAGCTCGCCCGACCCCATGGAAGGAGCACCCCATGCAACCTGCCAGTTCATGCCTTTCGCCCCCTGAAAAGCCCGCGGCCCGGATCTGACGCCGATGCTGGCCGGGCTGGTTTCGCACCCCTGGGCCTACCCGGCGCTGGAGGTGGTGCACATCGTTGGCATCGCGCTGCTGTTCGGCGGGCTGCTGGTGTTCGAATTGCGCGTGCTCGGCCTTGGCCGGGAGTTGCCGCAAGGGCAATTGGCCCGCCTGACGCTGCTGCCCGCGCTCGTCGGCTTCGGGCTGTGCGCCGCCACCGGCCTCACGATGTTTTCCACGCAGCCCGGCGAACTGCTGGCCAATTCCGCCTTTCGCATCAAGCTTTTCCTGATCTGCCTGGCGGGCGCCAATGCCGTCTGGTTCCACGTTCGAGGCGGCCTTGCCGCCACCGGCGCGACGGCCAAGGCGCAATGCCTGTTGTCGCTGGGGTTTTGGCTCGCTGTCATCATCTGCGGGCGTTGGATTGCCTACATCTGAGCAAGGAGACCAAGATGATCGACAGACGCTTGTTCGTTGCCGGTTCACTCGGCCTGGCGCTGCCGTCCTGGGCGCACCATGGATGGAGCAGCTTCGACCAGGACCGCCCGCTCTATCTGGAGGGACGCGCAACCAAGGTCATGTGGCGCAATCCGCACGGTGAGGTGGAGCTCGAGTTGCCCGAGAACCCGACCCTGCCGGCCGACCTGAAACAGCGCGCCCTGCCCCGGCAAAGCGCGGCCGTCGATGGACCTGCGCTGCTGGCCAAGGCGCAGTTGCCCACGCGGCGCGACCGCAAGTGGCAGGTCGAGCTGGCGCCGCTCACTCGGCTGCAGGCCTGGGGGCTCGAGGAGATCAAGCCCGGCACCCCGGTGGCCGCCCTGGGCTTCACCTTCACCGGCGAAAAGGGCGATCCGGTGCTGCGTGCCGAATATCTGTTCGTCGGCGGCAAGGCCTACGGCCTGCGCTCCTCGCCGGCCTGAACGGCGCACCGGCCGCAGCGCGATGGCTGCGGCCACCGGCGGCGTTGACGACATTCGCGCCCTGCTTGCCAGCCGCGCAAGTGATCGGTACATTGCATTTTTTTGAGGGCCTCCAATGTCCGCAGATAGCACAGCGACCCCTTCTGAAATTCCCGAGATTTCCGCGATCCCCGCCGTCCCTTCGACTTCAGCGATCCCCGTCTCACCCCTTCCCCCGCTCCACCCTTCCTCGTCGACCGGCCACATCCGGCTGACCTCCCATGCCGGCGGCTTCGGCGCGCTGCCCATCCGCTGGGGTGCGGCCACCGCCACCGAACGCGGACCCGTGGTGGGCACCACCACGAAGCGGGCGCATCGCAATGTCATCGGTACGCACAGCGGCTCGTACAGCGTCTATCGCGCACTGGCCGTGGCAGCCGGCGCCCTCAAGCGCGAACACAAGGCCGACCTGACCAACACCGCGCCCACCGACGTGATCGGCCCGTACCCGCAGTGGAGCGAGCCCGGGCGCATCGTCTCCCTCGACCCGTGGGGCGCATTGGTGGCCGATGTGTTCTCCACCGAGCTGGCCGCGGGCTACGACATCCGCCCGACCATCGCGATCACCAAGGCCCACGTGATCCTGCCCGAGGTGATCGAGGCGCTGCAGAGCGGCCGGCTCAAGGCCGACGGCCACTTCCTCACCGCGGGTGGCGCGGCCATGGTGACCAAGGCCGCCATCGAGCCCGTGTGGTACCTGCCCGAAGTGGCGCGGCGCTTCGGCTGCTCCGAAACCGACCTGCGCCGCACGCTGTTCGAGGAAACCGGCGGCATGTACCCCGAACTCGTCACGCGCTCCGACCTCGAGGTGTTCCTGCCGCCCATCGGCGGGCAGACGCTCTACATCTTCGGCAACCCGCGCGACCTGGCCAACCCGGAGGTCGAACTGACGGCGCGCATCCACGACGAGTGCAACGGCTCCGACGTGTTCGGCTCCGACATCTGCACCTGCCGCCCCTACCTCACGCACGCCATCGAGGAGTGCATCCAGGGCGCGCAGCGCGGCGGCGTCGGCCTCATCGCCTACTCGCGCAAGGAAGGCCGCGCACTCGGCGAGGTGACCAAGTTCCTGGTCTACAACGCACGCAAGCGCCAGGTGGGCGGCGACACGGCGGACCAGTATTTCGCGCGCACCGAATGCGTGGCCGGCGTGCAGGACATGCGCTTCCAGGAACTGATGCCCGACGTCTTCCACTGGCTCGGCATCAAGAAGATCCATCGCCTCGTGTCGATGAGCAACATGAAGTTCGACGCCATCACCGGCTCGGGCATCGAGATCGGCGAGCGCGTGAACATTCCGGACGAACTGATTCCGGCGGACGCCCGCGTCGAGATGGACGCCAAGATGGCCGCCGGCTATTTCACGCCCGGCCCGGTACCGGACGCCGAGGAACTCAAGAAGGCCAAGGGCCGGGGATTGAGCGAATGAACGGCAACAAGGACAACAACAGCAGCGACTACCTGCCTGCCGACGGCTCGGGCAGCCTGCCGCCGGGCAGCGCGGGCGACATCGATCCGGCGATCGAGTTCGCTCCCGATACCAGCCACCCCGCGGGCGCCGCCACCGTGCTGCGCACGACCGCTGCCATCCGCGAGCGCGCGGCGGCGCTGCTGGCGCGCGCGCGCCGGGGCGAGTCGCAGTGGTTCCGCATCGCCGGCAGCGACGTGCTCGAAGACGCGGCGCGCACCGTCGCCGAGGTCACGCGCGAGCGCTATCCCTGGGACACCATCCCGTACCACAGCCGCTGGCGCCACTTCGAGGCCGGCGGCGTCGACCGGCTGAAGCAGCTCGACGAACTGCTCGGCAAGGGCGTCGATGCGCGGCAGCGCGCCAGCGCGCACATCGACCTCGTGCTGGTGAGCGTGCTGCTCGATGCCGGCGCAGGCCCTGGCTGGCACTACACCGAGCCCGCCACCGGCCAACACTTCTCGCGCTCCGAGGGCCTGGCCATCGCGAGCTTCCATGCCTTCACGAGCGGGCTGTTCTCGTCCAACCCCGACCATCCGCTGCAAGCCGATGCCGCCGGCCTGCGCGGCCTGGTGACCGACCGGCTCGGCGACGCCTTCCAGGTCAGCGACGTGAATCCGCTGGTGGGCCTGGCCGGCCGCGCGGTGCTGCTGCGCCGGCTCGGCGAGGCGATGAGCGAGCAACCCGAGACCTTTGGCGACGACGGGCGGCCCGCCGGCATGTTCGATGCGCTGGTCGCCCCGTTCGGCGCGGCCGCGCCGCCCACGGCCGAGATCACCGCGCACCAGATCCTCTCGCTGCTGCTCGAAACGCTCTCGGGCATCTGGCCCTCCGCCAACACCATCGACAGCATTGCACTCGGCGGCAGCGACACCACGGGCGGCATCGGCTCGAGCGACCCGGCACTTGCGCTGGGCGACTGCTGGCGCCACAGCGCGGTGCGCGGCCCCGGCCTCACCAACGGCTGGATGCCGTTCCACAAGCTGTCGCAATGGCTGACCTATTCGCTGCTCGAACCCTTCGAGTGGGCCGGCGTGAAGGTGCGCCACCTCGACGCGCTCACCGCCCTGCCCGAATACCGCAACGGCGGCCTGCTGATCGACAGTGGCGTGATCGTGCCGAAGGACCCGGTCTTTCTTTCGCGCACCTGGAAAGCCGGCGACGAATTCATCGTCGAATGGCGCGCCCTCACCGTCGCACTGCTCGACGAACTGGTGCCGCACGTGCGCAAGATCCTCGACCGCACCGAGGAAGAACTGCCGCTGGCCTGCGTGCTCGAGGGCGGCACCTGGGCCGCCGGCCGCGTGCTGGCACAGCGCTTGCGAGACGGATCGCCACCGCTCCTGATCGAAAGCGACGGCACCGTCTTTTAGACTCCCCGGTCCAGCAACGGCAGAGAAAATCCAATGAGCAACGTCCACCTCGTCGATCACCCCCTCGTCCAGCACAAGCTCACGCTAATGCGCCGCAAGGACGCCTCCACCAACAGCTTCCGCCGGCTCCTGAACGAAATCAGCATGCTCATGGCCTACGAGGTCACGCGCGACATGCCGATGCAGGACATCGAGGTCGAGACCCCGCTCGAGACCATGCAGGCCAAGGTCATCGACGGCAAGAAGCTGGTGCTGGTGTCCATCCTGCGCGCGGGCACCGGCATCCTCGACGGCATGCTGACCGTGGTGCCGGGCGCGCGCGTCGGCCACATCGGCCTGTACCGTGACCCGAAGACGCTGACCGCTGTCGAGTACTACTTCAAGATGCCCGGCGAAATGGAGAACCGCGACGTGATCGTGGTCGACCCGATGCTGGCCACCGGCAACTCGGCGGTGGCCGCGGTCGAACGGCTCAAGGAACTCAACCCCAAGTCGATCAAGTTCGTCTGCCTGCTCACCTGCCCCGAAGGCATCGCGACCATGCAGAAGGCCCATCCCGACGTGCCGATCTACACCGCCGCGATCGACCGGGAGCTGAACAGCCACGGGTACATCCTGCCCGGATTGGGCGACGCCGGCGACCGCATCTTCGGCACGAAGTAAGGCCGACGCTCTCTGGCGGCGGCCGTTGTCGATTCGGCAGCAACAAGAAGATTTCCATACCTCGAGGAGAAGCACCGTGACAGCACGCCGTCAGTTGATCATTCGTTCCGCCGCCATTGCCGCAGCGCTTGCGGCCGGCGCGCCCGGCCTTGCACTCGCGCAGGCCAAGCTCAAGGTGGCGGCGGTGTACACCGTGCCCTTCGAGCAGCAATGGGTGGGCCGCATCCACAAGGCGCTCAAGGCGGCCGAGGCGCGCGGCGAGATCGAATACAAGGCGACCGAGAACGTCAGCAACGCCGACTACGAGCGCGTGATGCGCGAGTACGCCACCGGCGGCAACCAGCTGATCCTCGGCGAGGTGTTCGGCGTGGAAGCCGCGGCACGCAAGGTTGCGAAAGACTTCCCCAAGGTCGCCTTCCTCATGGGATCTTCGCTCAAGCCGCAGGCACCCAACTTCAGCGTGTTCGACAACTACATCCAGGAGCCGGCGTACCTGAGCGGCATGGTGGCCGGCGGCATGACCAAGAGCAACCGCATCGGCATGGTCGGCGGCTTCCCGATCCCTGAAGTGAACCGGCTCATGAATGCCTTCATGGCCGGTGCGAAGGAAACCAATCCCAAGGTCGAATTCAGCGTCAGCTTCATCAACAGCTGGTTCGATCCGCCCAAGGCCAAGGAAGCGGCCTTCGCGATGATCGACAAGGGGGCGGACGTGATGTACGCCGAGCGCTTCGGTGTCTCGGACGCGGCCAAGGAAAAAGGCAAGCTCGCCATCGGCAACGTGATCGACACGCAGGCGCAGTACCCCGACACGGTGGTGGCTTCCGCGCTGTGGAACTTCGAGCCCTCGGCCGACCGCGCAATCAAGCTCGTGAAGGAAGGCAAGTTCGCCGCCGAGGACTACGGCCCCTACTCGATGATGAAGCACAAGGGCTCCGAACTCGCGCCGCTGGGTACTTTCGAGAAGAAGGTGCCGGCGGACATCGTCGCCAAGGTCAAGGCCAAGCAGGCCGACATCCTCTCGGGCAAGGTCGCCATCAAGGTCGACGACTCCCAACCCAAATCGACCGCGAAGTGAGGAGGCCGATGACGATACGCTGGCGTTCTCTTCTCGCGGCCGGCGTGCTGGCCTTCGGCCTCGCAGGTTGTGCCGACGTCTACAAGGGCCCCGACACCGGCACCAGCAGCAGCGTGCGGCTGGACGACACGCCGCGCATCGCGGTGATCTCGGCGTTCCAGCCCGAGCTCACGCTGCTGCTGAACCGGCTCCAGGGGCCGGCGAAGCACAGCGCCAACGGCGTCGAGTTCACCACCGGCACGCTCGAAGGCAAGCCGGTCGTGCTGTTCCTTTCCGGCATCAGCATGACCAACGCGACGATGAACACGCAGCTGGCGCTCGACCGCTTTCGCGTCACCCACATCGTGTTCAGCGGCATCGCGGGGGGCGTGAATCCGCAGCTGCATGTGGGCGACGTCACGGTTCCCGCTCAATGGGGCCAGTACCTCGAGGTGCTGATGGCGCGCGAAACAGCGCCCGGCAAGTTCACCGCGCCGCCCTTCATCACCGATGCCACGCTGCCCAACTTCGGCATGATGCATCCGCGCCCGGTGGAAGTGCGCTCCGCGGCGCATCCGCAGATCGTGCGCAAGTTCTGGTTCGAGGCCGACCCCAGGATGCTCGAGGTGGCGCGCAGCATCCGCAATGTCGACCTGGCGAATTGCAGCGCCGGCAAGTGCCTGGCGCGCAAGCCCCAGCTCGTCATCGGCGGCAACGGCGTCTCGGGCCAGGCCTTCATGGACAACAAGGCGTATCGCGAATACACCTTCAAGACCTTCCAGGCCAACGTGCTCGACATGGAAACGGCGGCCGTGGGCATGGTGGCCTACAGCAACGGCGTGCCCTACATCGCCTTCCGCTCCCTCAGCGACCTTGCGGGCGGCGGCGAAGGCGAGAACGAGATGGGCACCTTCATGGGCATTGCGGCCGACAACTCGGCCAAGGTCATGCTGGCGTTCCTGGCTGCGTGGAAGTGACCGGCGCCCCTGTTCTGCGCCTGCGGGGCATCACCAAGCGCTTCGGCTCCCTCGTCGCCAACGACGCCGTCTCCCTCGACCTGCACGCGGGCGAAGTGCTTGCGCTGCTGGGCGAGAACGGCGCAGGCAAGTCGACGCTGATGTCCATCCTGTTCGGCCACTATGTCGCGGACGAAGGCAGCATCGAAGTCTTCGGCGCGCCGCTGCCGCCGGGCAATCCCAGGGCGGCGCTGGCCACGGGCGTGGGCATGGTGCACCAGCACTTCACGCTGGCCGACAACCTCAGCGTGCTCGACAACGTGATGATGGGCACGGAGCCGCTCTGGCGGCCGGTCTCGCGCCGGGCGGCTGCGCGCGCGAAGCTGCTCGAGGTGGCACGGCGCTTCGGCCTGCCGGTGCAGCCCGACGCGAAGATCGGCAGCCTCTCGGTCGGCGAGCGGCAGCGCGTCGAGATACTGAAGGCGCTGTACCGCGGCGCGCGCATCCTGATCCTCGACGAGCCGACCGCCGTGCTGACGCCGCAGGAAAGCGAAGCCCTGTTCGCCACGCTGGTGCAGATGGTGGCGCAGGGCCTGTCGGTGATCTTCATCAGCCACAAGCTGGGCGAGGTGCTGCGCGTGTCGCAGCGCATTGCGGTGCTGCGCGGCGGCAAGCTGGTGGCCGAGGCGCGCACGGCCGACACCACGCAGGCGCAGCTCGCGCTGTGGATGGTCGGGCATGCGGTCGAAGCTCCGCAGCGCCGGCCGGCCAGGTCGGTGGGCGATGCGGTCTGCGTGCTGGACCACGTGAGCACTGCATCGGACAAGGACCGGGGACAGAACCGGCTTCGCGAGGTGTCGCTCACGCTGCGCGCCGGCGAGATCACCGCCATCGCAGGCGTCTCGGGCAATGGCCAGGTGGCGCTGGCCGAACTGCTGTGCGGCACGCGCCGCGCCACGTCGGGCACGGCCTTGCTGATGGGCCGCGCGTTGCCGCCCTCGCCCGCCCGGCTGGTGCAGCGCGGTGTGGCGCGCATTCCCGAAGACCGGCACGCGGTCGGCGTGGTCGGCGACTTGCCGGTGTGGGAGAACGCGGTGTCGGAGCGGCTGCGCAGCCCCGTCTTCTCGCGCTGGTCATGGTTCGTGCGGCGTGCGGCCGCGCGGCTGCATGCCCGGCGCATCGAAAAGGCGTTCGACGTGCGCGGCGCGGGCCTGATGGCGCCGGCCCGTTCGCTTTCGGGCGGGAACATGCAGAAGCTGATCCTCGGGCGCGCACTGCTGCCGCCGGAGCAGGAGGAGGACGCGGACAACAGGAAATACCCGACACGCGCGCCGCGCCTGATCGTGGCCCACCAGCCGACCTGGGGCCTCGACATCGGCGCCGTCGCCTACGTGCAGCAGCAGCTCGTCGCGGCGCGCGATGCCGGCGCGGCAGTGCTGGTGATTTCCGACGATCTCGACGAAGTGCTCGCGCTCGGCGACCGCGTGGCCGTGATGCACGGTGGCCACCTCGGCGAAGCGCGCCCGGCCGCGGCGTGGACGCGCGAAGCCATCGGGCTGGCGATGGCCGGCGCGGCGCCGCCGCAGCAGCCACCCGCGGGAGCCACGCCATGATGCGGCTCGAACGACGCCACGAAAGCTCGCGCACCGCGCTGGTGCTGGCACCCATCGGTGCGATCGTGTTCACCATGGCGATCAGCGCACTGCTCGTGCTCTGGGCCGGCGCGCCGGTCGGGCGCACCTACGCGCTGTTGCTGCAGGGCGGCTTCGGCTCGGTGTTCGCGTGGAGCGAGACGCTGACACGCGCGATTCCGCTGATCCTCACCGGGCTGGCCGCCACCGTCGCCTTCAAGGCACGGCTCTTCAACATCGGAGCCGAAGGGCAGCTGTTCGCAGGTGCCCTCGCCGCCGTGGCCGTGGGCGGCATGCATGGCGGCACCGGTTTCGAGCTGTCGCCCTGGCTGCTATTCCCGCTGATGATGCTGGCCGCCGCCGTGGCGGGAGCCCTGCTGCTGCTGGGCCCGGCGCTCATGAAGAACAAGCTCGGCGTCGACGAGGTGGTGACCACGCTGCTGATCAACTTCATCGTGCTGCTCGGCGTGTCGGCGCTGCTCGACGGGCCGATGAAAGACCCGAGCGCCATGGGCTGGCCGCAGAGCGTGTCGCTGCAGTCCGACCTCGAACTCGGCAAGCTGGTCGCCCAGACGCGCGTGCACACCGGACTGCTCTGGGCCGTGTCGCTGGCGGTGATGGTGTGGGCGATCTTCAAGTACACGGTGCTGGGCTTCGACATCCGCGCGGTAGGCGCCAATGCGCGCGCCGCAGTCTTTGCCGGGGTGCCGGTCACGCGCACCGTGGTCATGGTCGCACTGCTCTCGGGTGCGCTGGCCGGATTGGCCGGTGCCATCGAAGTGGCGGGACGCACCAGCTACGTCACGCTCGACATGTCGCCGGGCTACGGCTACACGGGCATCGCGATCGCGATGCTCGCGGGCCTGCATCCGCTGGGCGTGATTGCCGCGGGCGTGTTCGTGGCGGGCGTGCTGGTCGGAGCCGACACCATGAGCCGCGCCGTGGGCGTGCCGACCTACATCGCCGACGTGATCGTCGCCGCCTCGCTGGTCGCGGTGCTGGTGGCGACACTGCTGACGCAATACCGGGTGCGGATGAAATGACCGACCTGCTCGACATCCTCGCCAATCCCTCCTTCTGGGTCGCGGTGCTGCGCATCGCCACGCCGCTGATCCTCGGCACGCTCGGCGTGCTGCTGTGCGAGCGCGCGGGCGTGCTCAACCTCGGCATCGAGGGAATCATGGTTGCGGGCGCCTTCACCGGATGGCTCGCGGTGTTTGCCGGCGCGCCGCTCTGGGCCGGCGTCGGCGTCGCCGCGCTCACCGGCATGGCTTTCGGGCTGCTGCATGCCTTTCTCACCGTGGGCCTGGCGCTGTCGCAGCACGTCTCGGGGCTGGGCATCACGCTGCTGGCCACCGCACTCAGCTATTTCGGCTACCGCGTGAGCTTTCCGAAGGTGAACACGCCGCCGACCATCGCGCCCTTCGCGCCGATGGAGTGGCTGCCGGTGCCCATCCTGAATGCACAGACTGCGCTCACCCTTCTCGCTCTGCTGCTGGTGCCGGCCATCGCCTGGGTGCTGTACCGCACGCCGCTCGGGCTCGCCGTGCGCATGGTGGGCGAGAACCCGCAGGCGGCCGAGAGCCAGGGCGTGTCGGTCGCGGCCACGCGCACCGGCGCCATCGTGGCGGGTTCGGCGCTGATGGGCGTGGCCGGCTCCTTCCTCACGCTCTCCGCCTTCAATGCGTTCTTCTTCAACATGGTGAACGGCCGCGGCTGGATCTGCGTGGCGCTGGTGGTGTTCGCCTCATGGCGGCCCGGCAAGGCCCTGCTCGGCGCGCTGCTGTTCGCATTCTTCGATGCGCTGCAGTTGCGGCTGCAGCAATCGGGCGACGCCGTGCTGCCCTACCAGATCTACCTGATGCTGCCGTACCTGCTGTCGATCCTCGCGCTGGTGCTGGTGGCGCGCAAGGCCAGCTATCCGCAGGCGCTGATGAAGCCCTATCGCAAGGGGGAGCGTTGACGACGAAGACAATCGCTGCAACGTTGCTCGCGGCTGTGCTGTCGCTTTGCGGCACAGGTGCATACGCGCTCGGCAGCGACTACGGCTACGACACCTTCAAGACGCCCGACGCGGTCAGCTGGGTACAGCTGTGCGGCACCTGGGGCAAGGACCATCGGGGCACCTACCGGGTGGTCCATGCGGATCAGTACGCGCAGTCCTTCCTCTATGTGCAGTGGATGGCGCGCGATGCCAATGGCGGCCTGCATGCCGAGCACACGGTGGCGATCGCCGAACTCGACAACGACCATGCCGAGATCGCGCTCACCGACCTCACCTGCCGCGCCACGCCGCGCGGCATCGTGGTGACGGCGAAGGCGACGTCCGGGCATGACGACAAGCTGCGCCGCGTGACCATCGAGGTCGGACCAGCGCCGGGGCAGTACCGCTATCGGGCGCAGCGCACGCGCTGAGCAAATCTCCCTCGCGGTCACCTGCGCTGCGCATACGACCGAAAATCCCCTGCATCCGCACCTCGGAGCCCCTCACGATGCTCGACCTCCTCATCACCAACGCCACCCTCCCCGACGGCCGCACCGGCATGTCGATCGCCGTGCAGGGCGGCCGCATCGCCGAAGTCACCGCCGGGCTCGACGCACCGGCCCTCGAAAAGCTCGATGCCCAAGGCCTGCTGCTCGCACCGCATTTCGTCGACCCGCACTTCCACATGGATGCCACGCTGAGCTACGGACTGCCGCGCATCAACCAGAGCGGTACGCTGCTCGAAGGCATTGCGCTGTGGGGCGAACTCAAGCCGCTGCTCACGGCCGACGCACTGATCGAGCGTGCGCTCGCGTATTGCGACTGGGCGGTGGCCAAGGGCCTGCTGGCCGTGCGTTCGCATGTGGACACGAGCGACCCGAGCCTGCTCGCGGTCGATGCGCTGCTCGAGGTCAAGCGCAAGGTCTCCCCATACCTCGACCTGCAGCTCGTGGCCTTTCCGCAGGATGGCGTGCTGCGCTCCGAGGGCGGCGTCGACAACCTGAAGCGCGCGCTCGACAAGGGCGTGGACGTGGTCGGCGGCATTCCGCATTTCGAGCGCACCATGGCCGATGGCGCCGCCAGCGTGAAGCTGTTGATGGAGCTTGCGGCCGGGCGCGGCAAGCTGGTCGACATGCATTGCGACGAGTCGGATGACCCGCTCTCGCGCCACATCGAAACCCTGTCAGCCGAGACCTGGCGCCTCGGCATGCAGGGCCGCGTGACGGGCTCGCACTGCACCTCGATGCATTCGATGGACAACTACTACGTGAGCAAGCTGCTGCCGCTGATCGCGCAGAGCGGCGTCAGCGTCGTTTCCAACCCGCTCATCAACATCACGCTGCAGGGCCGCCACGACACCTACCCCAAGCGCCGCGGCATGACGCGCGTGCCCGAGCTGATGGCCGCCGGCGTGAACGTCGCCTTCGGTCACGACTGCGTGATGGACCCGTGGTATGGCATGGGCTCGGGCGACATGCTCGAAGTGGCGCACATGGGCCTGCACGTGGCGCAGATGACGAGCCAGGCCGGCATCCGCCAGTGCTTCGAGGCGGTCACCACGAATGCCGCGCGCGTGATGCACCTGGAGGGCTACGGCCTCCAGGCAGGCTGCGATGCGAGCTTCGTGCTGCTGCAGGCCCGCAACCCGGTCGAGGCGATCCGGCTGCGCGCAACGCGGCTCAAGGTGTTCCGCAAGGGCAGACTGCTCGCGGAAACGCCGGCGGCCACGGCCGCGCTGCATCTGCCGGGCCGCGGTGGCCACACCGGCTGGATGATCCCGAAAGCCTGACCGACGCAGCGAGCGCTCAGGCCGGCGCCCGCGGCAGCACCACGCGGGCTCTCAGCCCGCCGCCATCGGCCGGCAGCAGCTCGAAGCGCCCGCCGTGGGAGCGCACGATGCGCTCCACGATGGCCAGACCCAGACCTGCGCCCGCCGGGCCGTTGCGTGCGCCGCCCGCCCGGTGGAACGGCTGCTTGAGCATCTCGGCCTGCCCGGGCGCGATGCCGTCCCCCCCATCGATGACCTCGAACCACACCTGAGCGCCGTCGGCACCCAGATGCAGTTGCACGGGCGGGCGGCCGTGGCGGCATGCGTTTTCGATCAGGTTGACCATCACGCGGCGCATCGCCTGCGGCCGCATGGGCGCGGCAGGCAGGCCGCCGTCTGCTTCGACCTGCACCGACTCGCCGTGGTCCCGCATGGCGGCGCGCACCTCTGCCGCAAGGGCTGCCAGATCGACGTCCACCAGGGGCTCGGCCTGGTCGCCCCGCGCGAAGTCGAGAAACTGCCCGACGATCGCATCCATTTCCTCCACGCTGCGCGTCATGCTGCTCACGAGCTCGGGCTCCATCCGGTCGCGCAGGATCTCGACGCCCAGGCGCAACTTGGTGAGCGGCGTGCGCAGATCGTGAGAGATGCCGGCCAGCATCAGGGCGCGGTCGCGTTCCGTCTGCCGCAGGCTGCCGACCAGCTGGTTGAAACTGCGGCTCATGGTTGCGACTTCGGTCGGCCCGTCCTCGGGCAGCGGCGCGGGTTCCCGGCCCGCGGCCAGCGTTTGCGCTGCCTGTACCACGCGCGCCAATGGCCGGTTGAGACGGTGCTGAAACCACAGGGCGCCCAGCAGCGCGAGCAGCGCGCTGCCCACCGACACGGCCAGCCAGGCACCGGTGAATTCGCGCGCGGGTAAGACACCCGGCATCACGATCCAGTGATCGCCGCCGTCGAGCGTGAGCCGCAGTGCAAGGCTGCCGCCCGCCTCTCGGCGCCAGACTGCTTCCACCCCCTGCTGCGCAACGCGCGCCGACACCGCACGGACGAAGCCGCGCTCCAGCGGCGTGAGCAGCACGCGCATTCCCTCGCCCGCGGGCTCGTTGCGGTCGGCAAGTGCACGCTGGTTGAAACCCGCGACAAATCCCGCCCGCTGCGCGGCCGGCAACGCCGCTAGGCCGGCGCGGATCGCCCCCACGTTGCGCGCCACGCTGTCGGCAATCTGGTCGAGCCGCGGCTTCAGCACCATCTGGCGCACCAGCAGCGCACCGCCGATCTGGCCCAGCGCAATCAACACCACGATCAGCAGTGCATTGCGGCCGAACAGGCTGCGCGGAAGGAGTTTCATGGGACAAGGACGTAGCCCACGCCCCACACGGTGCGGATGTGGCGCGGCTGCGAGGAATCGTCTTCGATCAGCTTGCGCAGGCGCATCACCTGCACGTCGATGCTGCGGTCGGTGGCCTCGTGCTCGCGGCCATGCGCGAGTTCGATCAGGCGATCGCGGCCCAACGGCCGATTCGGATTCAGCGCCAGCGCCTGCAGCAGGGCGAATTCGCCGCCGGTCATGGGCACGGCCTCGCTGCCGCCCTCGCCTTCACGCTCGAGGCGCCGCTCCCCCAGGTGAAGCGTGAAGATCCCGAACCGGACGCTGCCCTGTTCGGGCATGGGGCCAGTGTGGGCGCCGAGCATGCGCTGGCGCCGCACCAGGGCCTGGATGCGCGCCAGCAGTTCGCGCGGGTTGAAGGGCTTCGGCAGGTAGTCGTCGGCGCCCATCTCGAGGCCGATGATGCGGTCGACCGGATCGCCGCGCGCGGTGAGCATCAGGATGGGAATGGTCTCGCCCTGCGCACGCAGCCTGCGGCAGACCGCCAGGCCGTCTTCGCCCGGCATCATCACGTCGAGCACCAGCACGTCGAAGCGCTCGCGCGCGAGCAGCTTGTCGAGCGGCTGGGCACTGTCGACGGTGCGCACCGCATAACCCTGGTCGCCCAGATAGCGCTGCAGCAGCGCACGCAGGTCGGCTTCGTCGTCGGCAATCAGGATGCGGGCGAGCGCGTCGGTCATGCGGAGGATCGTAACGGGCTCCAAGGTCCCCGGAGGCGCCGTAAATCATGACAAACGATGACAGCGCCCGCGGGCGCTCACGGATTGTCATGAACGGCCTCGACGCAGCCATGGTTGGCTCACACCTCGCGGCCACAGTCGCATCCACGGCAACGCGAGGTGCGAAGCCGGCATCGCAAGGAGTACCGCGCATGAACCACATCCTTTCCCTGTCCACCCCCTGCGTCCTGTCGGCTGCATTGCTGGCGGCCGGTTTCACGCCCGCCGATGCCGAAGCGGGCAGCCGGCGCGTGGTGCGCCCCAATGCGGCCGGCGGCACCACGGCCACCGCCGCGGGCGCATGGCACGGTCCGAACGGCGGCTACGCCTTGCGCGCCGGCGCCACCTCGGTCAACCCCGATGGCTCCGCCAGCCATCGCAGCGGCCTCTCGGCGGCCGGCAGCCGCGGCAGCGTCCAGAGCAGCGGCAGCGCGACGCGCGACGCCTCGGGCCAGGTCACACAAAGCCGCAGCAGCGTCGCCACCAGCGCCACCACCGGCAACAGCGTACACAGCAGCACCAGCTACGGCACCGGCAGCGGCGTCACGCACACCGCAACCTGCTACAGCGCAAGCGGCGCAGTCATTGCCTGCCGTTGAACGGACACGAGAACGCACGCCCCATGAAAACCCGATGCACATGGCTCCTGGTGCTGGCAGCCAGCTCCTTCGCCGCCTGCGCGCAAACAGCCGACGCCTCTCGCACGGCCCAGCTGCGAACCGAGCTGCACAAGCGCTTCGCGGCCGCCGACAGCAATACCGACGGCCGCCTCACGCGCGACGAAGCACGCGGCAAGATGCCGCGGGTCTACCGCGACTTCGATGCCATCGACAGCACGCGGGCCGGCGCCGTGACGATGGCGCAGATCGAGGCCTACGCCGCTGCGCGGCCGCGCAGCGGCCGGAGGCCATAGCATGTCTTTCGACACGGTCCGGTCGTCGATGGGTCCCGAGCTGGCGCCCTGGCTCGCGGGACTGCTCTTCTTCGTGCTGGCCGCAGCCACGCTCGAAGGCCTGGTCCAGAGCTTCGTGCGGCGCCGCTCCTACGATTGGCGCGCCTACGGCGCCTCGCTGGCCGATGCGGTGGGCCGGCGTGCCGTCGATGCGGCGGGGCTGTCAATTGCCGCGCCTGTGCTGGCCTGGGCGCATGCGCATCGCGTGGACACCATCGCGCTGTCGACGCCCGCGGCCTTCGTGCTGCTCTTCGTGGGCCAGGAGTTCTGCTACTACTGGTACCACCGCGCGGCGCACCGGGTGCGCTGGTTCTGGGCCACGCATGCCGTGCATCACTCGCCCAACGAGTTGACACTGGCAGCCGCGCTGCGACTGGGCTGGACGGGCAAGCTCACCGGCACCGCGCTCTTCTTCGCACCGCTCGTGTGGCTGGGTTTTCCGCCACTGGCGGTGCTGGCCGCGCTCGCGGCCAACCTGCTCTACCAGTTCTGGCTGCACGCGCCGTGGATGCCGCGCCTGGGTCCGCTGGAATGGATCTTCAACACGCCGACCCACCACAAGGTGCACCATGCCTCGAACCCCGAGTACCTCGACCGCAACTATGGCGGCGTGCTGATCGTGTTCGACCGGCTGTTCGGTACCTTCGTGCAAGAGCGCGCCGACGTTCCGATCCGCTACGGACTCACTACCCCGCTGCGCACCCACAATCCGTTGCGCATCGCCTTCCACGAATGGGGGCGCCTCGGGCGCGACCTCTGGAGGGCGAAGGGCTGGGGCGCAAGAATTTCGATCCTGCTCGGTCCTCCGGGAGTCTCCTCGTGAAGCGTCTGCCGATGGTCTGCATGGCATTGCTGCTGGCGCTGCCGCCGGCCGTGGCGCAAGAGGCGGGTCCGACGCCGTCGACCACCAACGTGCGCCTGCTCGCCGACATGCCCTATGGCCCGGACGCGCAACAGCGCATGGACGTCTACCTCCCACAGCAGCCCCGCGGCGCACCCGTGCTCGTGATGGTGCACGGCGGCGCCTGGATGTTCGGAAACAAGGGCGCGGCCTCGGTGGTGGACCGCAAGGTCGAGCACTGGGTACGCGGGCAGGGTTTCATCCTGGTATCCGTGGGCTATCGATTCGTGCCGCAGGTGACGCCGCTGGAACAGGCGCAAGACGTCGCCCGCGCAGTGGCCGCAGCGCAGGCCCATGCGGCTTCCTGGGGCGCCGACCCTTCGAGATTAGTGCTCGTTGGGCATTCGGCCGGCGCACATCTGGTGGCGCTGATCGGCGCCTCGTCTGCCATCGCGCGGCAACAAGGCGCCCGCCGCTGGCTCGCAACGGTTGCGCTCGACAGCGCCGCCCTCGACACGGTGGCGCTGATGCAGCGCCGCCACCTCCCGTTCTACGATCGCGTGTTCGGCAACGATGCGGCGCTCTGGCGTGCGGTGTCGCCGACCGAAACACTCGCGCCGGACGCTCCGCCGATGCTCCTGGTGTGCTCGACGCAGCGGCGCGACGGCTCCTGCGCGCAGGCGCGGCAGTTCGCCGCGCGCGTGGCCTCGGCCGGTGGCCGGGCGGACCTGCTGCCGCTGGATCTCTCGCACGCGGCGATCGATGCCGAACTGGGTCTGCCTGGCGCCTATACCGCCGACGTGGACGCGTTCATTCGATCGGTCGACAAACCTGCCCGGCCGGCCACTCGATCACCGCCTTCATCGCAGGCGCCGAGCGTCGAGGCGCGGTAGGCCGCGGCATCGGCGGCCTGACGCGGCGCAGGCTGCAACGCGCCGCAAGCCGCCAGCATCGAGACCATGAAACCGGCGACCAGCATTCGGCCATGCGCGGCCATGCGCGGCCATGGTCATGCGGTCGACCGCCTTCCGGCTAGCGAGAAGGCGCAATGGCCTCTGCATAGTCGTACAGCGCGCCCAGCAGTTCCTCGCCCCGTTCGTCGACTGTTTCCGAGAGCGCATCGATTTCGCTGAACAGCGCTTCGATGGTTCGCGCTCCGCCCTCGCCGTCGAACAGCTTGGCCGCGCGGTGCATCTCCCAGCGTTCGGCCTCCCCTGCGCCGAGCATCTCGGGCCAGTTGCGCGCGCGGTAGCGAAAGAGTATTTCCTCGAGCCGCCCGTCGTCGAAACCGGTGCGGTCCTTGGCGAGTTCCTCGGGCGACAGCGCGCGCAGCTGGTTCAGTCGGCGCCGGTCGCCGTTGCCGACGAAGCCGCCATAGAGGTCTTCGTCGACATCGGGCGCCGCCTCCTTGGGGCGGGCATACACCTGCGACCAGATGGCGCTCATGTCGGGCAGCTCGCGTGCGATGGCCGCGTGGCGCAGCGCCGCATCGAGATCGACGTTCCAGCGCTCGGCCATCGCGGGTGCCAGCGTGCGCAGGTTGCCGACCACCATCGGCGACTTGTTGAGGTGAATGCCCTTCACCGGCAGGCGGACCACGCCTTCAGGCAGGTCGGCGGTGCGCGTGAACAGGCGCAGGCGCAAGGTCTCGACGTCGAGGTCGCGCAGCTCGCTGGGGTCATGGGCCAAGTCCCAGGCGATCAGTTCGTTCTTGTTGGTCGGATGGCTCGCGAGCGGCCACATCACGCCGAGGCAGCCGCGCTCGACCGGGAACATGCCCGACACGTGCAGGAAAGGCCGGGCCGTCTCGCGCATGGCCGGCAGGCCGAGCTCGCTGGCGACGCGGTCCTTCTTGTGCAGGCCGAAAGCGAAGTCGAACAGCTTGGGCTGGCGCTCGCGAATCAGCCGCGCCAAGGCAATGGTGGCGCGCACGTCGGAAAGCGCATCGTGCGCCGACTCGTGCAGCAGGCCGTTGGCGCGCGCCAGGTCTTCGAGCTTGAAGCTGGGCTTGCCGTCTTCCTTCTTCGGCCACTCGATGCCTTCGGGCCGCAGCGCGTAGGTGAGGCGCACCACGTCGAGCAGGTCCCAGCGTCCGCAGTCGTTCTGCCACTCGCGCGCATATGGATCGATGAGATTGCGCCAGAACAGGAAACGCGTGACCTCGTCGTCGAAGCGGATGGTGTTGTAGCCCACGCCGATGGTGCCGGGCTGCGAGAAAGCCTTCTCGATCTGCGCGGCGAAGGCGTGCTCGGGGATGCCGCGCTCGAGGCAGAGCTGGGGCGTGATGCCCGTGATCAGGCAGGCCTCGGGGCTGGGCAGGTAATCGGGCGCCGGCTTGCAATAGATCATCAGCGGCTCGCCGATCTCGTTCAGCTCGGCGTCGGTGCGGATGGCGGCGAACTGCGATGGCCAGTCGCGGCGCGGCACGGCGCCGAAGGTTTCGTAGTCGTGCCAGAGAAAGGTGTGGTTCATTCAGAGCAAGGGGGAAAACAATCGTGCAAGCGCGTCGCCGAGGCGGCGCCAGAAACTTTGCGGCCGGTGGGCGCGCACCGCGCCGGAACTGTGGAGGTCGGTCTCGAACTGCGCGGCCAGGGGTCGTGCCAGCTCGGGGCCGTAGACCACCGCGCTCACTTCGAAATTGAGCCTGAAGCTGCGGTTGTCGAAATTCGCGGTACCAATCATCGCGCAATGGTCGTCGACCACCAAGGTCTTGGAGTGCAGCATGCGCGCCTTGTACTCCCATACCTTGACGCCAGACGCGATCAGTTCGTCGAAGTAGGAGCGCGCGGCCGCGCTCACAATGGCCGAATCGCTGCGGCGCGGCACCAGAAGGCGCACGTCCACGCCACGCAGCGCCGCGCTGGTGAGCGCCATCATGGCGGGCTCGCCGGGCACGAAGTAAGGCGTGGTGAGCCATGCCCGCTCGCTCGCCGAATGAATCGCCTCCACGTGCATGCGGTGGATGGGTTCCAGCATGTTGTCCGGGCCGCTGGTCACGATCTGCACCGGAATGTCGCCGGCTTCCACCTGCGGCAGCATGGCGCCCATCAGGTGGTCGATGTTGCGCAGATCTTCGCCGGTGGCGTAGGTCCAGTCCTCGAGAAAGGTGGTCTGAAGCCAGCGCACCGCGCTGCCCTCGATGCGCAGGTGGACGTCATGGTAGGCGTCGGGGCGGGTGCGCTTGTCTTCCTCGTCGGTGATGTTCACGCCACCGGTAAAACCCACGCGGCCGTCGCACACCACGATCTTGCGGTGGGTGCGGTAGTTGGTCACCGGGCGCAGGCGGCGGCCGATGCGCGTGTCGTGGAAAAGCGCAACCTGCACGCCCGCGGCATGCAGGGGCGCCATGAACTTGCGGCCGATGCGCTTGGAGCCCAGTGCGTCGAGCAGCAGGCGCACGGCCACGCCCTGCCGGGCGCGTTCCACCAGCAGGTCGCGCAACGCGGTGCCGATCTTGTCGGGCTCGAAGATGTAGTACTCGAGATGGATGTGGTCGCGCGCCGCGCGCACCGCGTCAAAAATGGCGTCGAAGGTGCGCGCGCCACCCGAAAGCAGCGCCACGCCCATCGCGCTGGAAACCGGCAGCCCGCAGGCCGCAGTGCCCAGCCGCGCCATCTGCTGCAGCGCCGGGGGCGCGTTCTGGGCCGCGTCGCGCACGCGCGCCAGGTCGGCCTGCGTGTGCGCGCTGGCGCGGCTGCGCAAGCGCTTGACGCGCTGCTTGCGCAGGCGCTGCGGCCCCAGGAAGTAATAGATGACGAAGCCCGCGAACGGCAACAGCGCAAGCGACAGGATCCAGCTCATCGTGGACACCGGCGCGCGCTTCTGCATCACGATCCAGACCGACAGCACGGCGATATAGCCGCTCCAGGCCAAAGAGAGGCCGGTTTTCCATTCCTGACTGAGCTCGGGAAGAATCAAGATGTGCGGTACAGGTAAATTCCGGCCCCAAAGAAAAAGGCCGGCAGCGAATGCTACCGGCCTTTTTGGTACTGCCAGAAATACCGCGGAACCGGCTTCGCCGGTCCGCCTTATCCGGCGGCAGCCTCTTCGGCTTCAGGCTTGGACTTGCCTTCCTTCTTCGGCAGCGGCTGGATGTCCAGCAGCACTTCGCCCTTGTCGTCGATGTCGACCGAGAGGCGGCCACCATCGATCAGGCGTCCGAACAGCAGCTCGTCGGCCAGTGCACGACGGATCGTGTCCTGGATCAGGCGCTGCATCGGGCGAGCGCCCATCAGCGGATCGAAGCCCTTCTTCGCCAGGTGCTTGCGCAGGCCGTCGCTGAACGTGACGTCGACCTTCTTCTCCGCCAGCTGCGTTTCGAGCTGCAGCAGGAACTTGTCGACCACGCGCAGGATGATCTGTTCATCGAGCGCCTTGAAGCTCACGATCGCGTCCAGGCGGTTGCGGAACTCCGGCGTGAACAGGCGCTTGATATCGACCATCTCGTCGCCCGCCTGGCGCGGGTTGGTGAAGCCGATTGTCGCCTTGTTCATGGTCTCGGCGCCCGCATTGGTGGTCATCACGATGATCACGTTGCGGAAGTCGGCCTTGCGTCCGTTGTTGTCCGTCAGGGTGCCGTGGTCCATGACCTGCAGCAGCACGTTGAAGATGTCCGGGTGCGCCTTCTCGATTTCGTCGAGCAGCAGCACCGCGTGCGGCTTCTTCGTGATGGCTTCTGTCAGGAGGCCGCCCTGGTCGAACCCCACATAGCCCGGAGGCGCACCAATGAGGCGGCTCACGGCATGGCGCTCCATGTACTCCGACATGTCGAAGCGGATCAGCTCGATGCCCATGATGTAGGCCAGCTGCTTGGCCGCTTCGGTCTTGCCGACGCCGGTGGGGCCGCTGAACAGGAACGAGCCGATCGGCTTGTCCTCGCGGCCGAGGCCCGAGCGCGCCATCTTGACGGCCGAAGCCAGCACCTCGAGCGCCTTGTCCTGACCGAACACCACGCTCTTCAGGTCGCGCTCGATGGTCTGCAGCTTGCCGCGGTCGTCGTTGCTGACGTTGGCCGGGGGAATGCGCGCGATCTTCGCGACGATGTCCTCGACCTCGGTCTTGCTGATGGTCTTCTTGCGCTTGTTGGCCGGCAGGATGCGCTGGGCAGCACCAGCCTCGTCGATCACGTCGATGGCCTTGTCGGGCAGATGGCGGTCGTTGATGTACTTGGCGCTCAATTCCGCCGCAGCCTGCAGGGCCGCCACTGCGTACTTGACGCCATGGTGCTCTTCGAAGCGCGACTTCAGTCCCTTCAGGATGTCGACGGTTTCCTGCACCGTCGGCTCGACCACGTCGACCTTCTGGAAACGGCGCGACAGGGCCGCATCCTTCTCGAAGATGCCGCGGTATTCGCTGAAGGTGGTGGCGCCGATGCACTTGAGCTGACCGCTGGAGAGCGCCGGCTTGAGCAGGTTCGACGCGTCGAGCGTGCCGCCCGAAGCCGCGCCCGCACCGATCAGGGTGTGGATTTCGTCGATGAACAGAATGGCGTTCGGCTTGTCCTTGAGCGACTTGAGCACGCCCTTGAGGCGTTGCTCGAAATCGCCGCGGTACTTGGTGCCGGCCAGGAGCGCGCCCATGTCGAGCGAGTAGACCTGCGCTTCGGCGAGGATCTCCGGCACGTCGCTCTGCGTGATGCGCCAGGCGAGGCCCTCGGCAATCGCCGTCTTGCCGACACCGGCCTCACCCACCAGCAGCGGGTTGTTCTTGCGCCGGCGGCACAGGATCTGGATGACGCGCTCGACCTCGTATTCGCGGCCGATCAGCGGATCGATCTTGCCGTCCTTGGCGAGCTGGTTGAGGTTCTGCGTGAACTGCTCGAGAGGCGAGGCCTTCTCGTTCTTTTCGCTGCCGCCCTCTTCGCCCTCGCCCGAAGACGATTCGCTGCTGCCCTTGACGGCCTCAGGCGGATCGCTCTTCTTGATGCCGTGGGCAATGAAGTTCACCACATCCAGGCGGGTCACGCCCTGCTGGTGGAGGTAGTACACCGCGTGCGAGTCCTTCTCGCCGAAGATCGCGACCAGCACGTTGGCGCCGGTGACTTCCTTCTTGCCATTGCCGGTGGACTGCACATGCATGATGGCGCGCTGGATCACGCGCTGGAAACCCAGCGTCGGCTGGGTGTCTACATCGTCGGTACCCGCCACCTGGGGCGTGTTGTCCTTGATGAAGTTGGTGAGCGACGCCCGCAGGTCGTCGACGTTGGCCGAGCAGGCACGCAGAACCTCTGCGGCGCTCGGGTTGTCCAGCAAAGCGAGCAACAGATGCTCCACGGTGATGAACTCGTGGCGCTGCTGCCTGGCCTCGACGAAGGCCATGTGCAAGCTGACTTCCAGTTCCTGGGCAATCATGTGATTTCCTTTTGCCTTGCTGTAAATAAATTCTCAGATGGGTTTGAGCGCGCGCAATTCAACTGGTTCACGCAACGGGTTCGCTGACGCACTGCAGCGGGTGCCCGGCCTGATGCGCAGCCTCCATCACCTGATTGACCTTGGTGGCCGCCAGATCGCGGGAATAAACCCCACAAACTCCGCGGCCATCGAGATGGATCTTGAGCATGATCTGGGTCGCGGTTTCGCGATCCTTGTTGAAATATTCCTGCAGCACGACGATCACGAACTCCATGGGCGTGTAGTCGTCGTTCAGCATGACGACCTGGTACATCTGAGGCGGCGCGGTTTTTTGCGGACGCCGCTCCAGAACGACCGAATCTCCGTCATCCCCGGCCGGTTTCTGGGCCGGCGGAGTGCTGGGAGTCTTGGGAATTCTCGTTGCCATAAAAAAGATTCTATAGAGCGTGCAAGCACCGTGCCGGCGCAAGAAGACTTGGTGGCGCGTATTCGACAAATCAAGAGGCTTGCGTCGTGTGCGACACCACAGACGATGCAAAAAAGATCTGCCTTTCGCCTGCCCCGCAGCGTAAATATTACGCGGCACCCGCTTTGAAAAAAATGGGGATTTGGAGCAAGGTGTTCCATTTCGCGAACCTGCCCCGGTCTTGCGGGCCGGAAGAAGAAGAAGAAGAAAAGCCCTCGAGATCGGGAAGATCTCGAGGGCCCTGGCTCACCGGCACCCGCGGGCGCCGGAACGCGGCTGCTCGCGCAATTACATGTGGTCGATCATGACCTGGCCGAAGCCCGAGCAGCTCACTTGCGTGGCGCCGTCCATCAGGCGGGCGAAGTCATAGGTGACCTTCTTGCTGGCGATCGACTTTTCCATCGAGCTGATGATCAGGTCGGCCGCTTCGGTCCAGCCCATGTGGCGCAGCATCATTTCGGCCGAGAGGATCTCGGAACCGGGGTTCACGTAGTCCTTGCCGGCGTACTTGGGAGCCGTGCCGTGGGTGGCTTCGAACATGGCGACGGTGTCGCTCAGGTTCGCGCCGGGGGCAATGCCGATGCCGCCCACCTGGGCCGCCAGCGCGTCGGACACATAGTCGCCGTTCAGATTGAGCGTGGCAATCACGCTGTATTCTGCGGGGCGCAGGAGAATCTGCTGCAGGAATGCGTCGGCGATGCTGTCCTTGACGGTGATTTCCTTGCCCGTCTTGGGATTCTTGAACTTCATCCAGGGGCCGCCGTCGATCAGTTCGGCACCGAACTCCTTGGCCGCCAAGGCATAGGCCCAGTCGCGGAAGCCACCTTCGGTGAACTTCATGATGTTGCCCTTGTGCACGATGGTGACGCTGGGCTTGTCGTTGTCCACAGCGTATTGCAGCGCCTTGCGCACGAGGCGCTCGGTGCCTTCCTTCGACACGGGCTTGACGCCGATGCCCGAAGTGTTGGGGAAGCGGATCTTCTTGACGCCCAGTTCGTCCTGCAGGAACTTGATGAGCTTCTTGGCCTTGTCGCTTTCGGCTTCGAACTCGATGCCGGCGTAGATGTCTTCCGAGTTCTCGCGGAAGATGACCATGTTGGTCTTGTGGGGCTCGCGCACCGGGCTGGGCACGCCTTCGAAATACTGGATGGGGCGCAGGCAGACGTAGAGGTCGAGTTCCTGGCGCAGCGCGACGTTCAGCGAGCGGATGCCGCCGCCGACCGGCGTGGTCAGCGGGCCCTTGATGGAAACCACGTAGTCGCGCACGGCGTGCAGCGTTTCTTCGGGCAGCCAGACGTCGGGGCCGTAGACCTTGGTCGACTTTTCGCCGGCATAGACTTCCATCCAGTGGATCTTCTTCTTGCCGCCGTAGGCCTTGGCCACTGCGGCATCCACCACCTTGAGCATCACCGGGGTGATGTCCAGACCCGTGCCGTCGCCTTCGATGAAGGGAATGATCGGCTGATCAGGCACATTGAGCGAGTTGTCGGCGTTGACCGTGATCTTCTGGCCTTCGGCCGGGACTTTGATGTGCTGGTAGCTGGACATGAGGGGGAATGACTCCGGGAGTGACGTAATTCGGACGACTGTCTGCGAATTCAGACAGCGATGGGGAATCGCTGTACAGCCCGCGAACAAATCGCTGTACATTTTAGACGCAACCCATCAGCTGGCGTTTGTCAACCTGCGAGGCAACGGCCTCGTTAGTGGCTGACCTTCTGCTCGCCGGGAGGCGTTTCCAACCAATTCTCGATAGAGGAATCATCAATGAGCAAAATTCTCGCAGTCATGATCGCTGGCCTGTTCGCCGCTGGCGCCTACGCCCAGAACCCAACCGGCACCACGCCCGAGCAAGGGAACGCCACCAACAGCAAGTCGCAAGCCCGCGCCGAAGCCAAGAAGGAAGCCAAGCCCGCTGGTCAAGTGGCGGCTCCCGCCGGCGACATCGCCAAGACGCCCGAAGGCGGCGCGGTCGGTACCGACAAGGCTGCAGTCGCTGGCGAAAAACGCGCCAGCACGCGCGATCAGCGCCGCCGCAACAAGGACGGCAGCGTGAAGCGCAAGTCGACCCAAGGCGGCACGCCCCAGTAAGTCGGCCAACGCCGTACGAAAAAGCGCTCTCCGGAGCGCTTTTTTTTCGCCTGCGGCAACGAGACTGCTGTCAACCGGGCCGAGCGGCTGTCGCGTTGAAGGTTCACCTTCCAACGGGAGGTGATCCATATCAACAATCTCAAAGGATGTCCCATGAACAAGCTGCTCGCAGCCCTCGTCGCCGGTCTCTTCGCAGCCGGCGCATTTGCACAAACCCCGCCCGCACCGGCGCCGGCCGCACCTGCCGTCGTCCACAAGGCGAAGCAACCGATGAAGCACGCCGTCAAGAAGCACAAGGCTCGCCACCACGTGGCCAAGGCGCACACGGCTGCAGCCAAGAAGGTGTAAGCTGCCAATCCCACCGGCAATGCCCGCATCAGCGGGCATTTTTATTGGCCTTGCGTCCTTGGACCCGCCCTGAAAGAAGCCCCGATGTTCCAGCGTTTTGCCGCCCTGCTCCTGCTTGCCGCCTCCATGATGGGTTCCGCGCAGGCACAGCAGCAACCCCAGACCGACCTGCAACGCACCAAGCTGTCCGTCGGCTTGTACAAGATCGATGCGCAAGTCGCGCAGACGCCTAGGCAGCGCGAGATCGGCTTGATGTTCCGCAAGGAGATGCCTCAGTCCGAAGGCATGATCTTTGTCTTCGAGCAACCGGCCACCCAGTGCTTCTGGATGAGGAACACGCTGCTGCCGCTGACTGCCGCCTTCGTGGCGGACGATGGCCGCGTCGTCAATCTGGTCGACATGGAGCCGATGACCGAGAACTCCCACTGTTCCGAGGAGCCCGTGCGCTTCGTGCTCGAAATGAACCAGGGCTGGTTCGCGAAGAAAAACATCAAGAAGGGTGCCAAGCTCGGCGGCGAACTGTTTGCCGCTTCGAGGCGCTGAGCGCTCGCCTGCGCGGGCCCATGAAAAAGCCGACCCGAGGGTCGGCTTTTTCAATGGAGAACCCGGTTCAGCCGAAGTTCTTTGCCGCGAAGTCCCAGTTCGCCAGCTTGGCCAGGAAGGTCTCCACGAACTTCGGGCGCAGGTTGCGGTAGTCGATGTAGTAGGCGTGCTCCCAGACGTCCACCGTCAGCACCGGGGTGTCGCCGGTGGTCAGCGGCGTGCCCGCGGCACCCATGTTCACGATGTCCAGCGAGCCGTCGGCCTTCTTCACCAGCCAGGTCCAGCCCGAGCCGAAGTTGCCCACGGCCGACTTCACGAACGCTTCCTTGAAGGCGTCGTAGCTGCCCCACTTGGCATCGATGGCCTTGGCCAGCGCACCGCTCGGAGCGCCGCCGCCCTGGGGCTTCATGCAGTTCCAGAAGAAGGTGTGGTTCCAGATCTGGGCGGCGTTGTTGTAGATGCCGCCGCTGGACTTCTTGACGATCTCCTCGAGCGTCATCGATTCGAATTCGGTGCCCTTTTGCAGGTTGTTGAGGTTCACCACGTAGGCATTGTGGTGCTTGCCGTAGTGGTACTCGAGGGTTTCCTTCGAGTACTCGGGTGCCAGCGCGTCGAGGGCGTATGGCAGGGGTGGGAGCACATGTTCCATGGTTTTTTCTCGTGGGTTGGTTGTGGGGAATTAGGGATTCTAGAAAGGAATTACCGGTCCGGCGTCGGACGCGTTCCCGTTTTGCCGGGCGTCACGGTCAGGTCGACCGACCCATCCGAGAGCCGAGCGACCACTGCGTCGCCCGGACTCAGCTTCTTGGCGCTGACGATCGCACGCCCATCGGCACCGGTGAGCCAGGCATAGCCGCGCTGCAGCACCAGCGCAGGATCGAGCAGCCGCAGGCGCAAGGCCACCCGTTCCAGCCGCTCGCGACGCTGAGCCAGTGCGCGTTCGAGCTTGAGCGGGAAATCAGCGGAGATCGCGCGCGGCACATGGGCGAGGCGCTCGGCCCTGGACAGCACCGCATAACGCAGCCGCTGCGAATGGTGCGCGAGCCGAAGCTGCTGGCGCGCCACCAGCGTCGAGGGCCGCCCCAGGCGCCCTGCCGCTTGGTCGAGGCGCTGCCCCAGCACATCGAGGCGCTGCCCCAACGCGCCGTCGAGCCGGTCGCCCAGGAGATCGAGCGCACCGAGCCACATCGCCTGGGGCGCGCTGACGAGTTCCGCCGCCGCGGTGGGCGTGGGCGCGCGCAGGTCGGCGCAGAAATCGGCAATGGTGAAGTCTGTTTCGTGGCCGACGCCGCAAATCAGCGGAACCGGGCTTTGAACGATGGTGCGCGCCAGGGTTTCGTCGTTGAAGGCCCAGAGATCCTCGATGGAGCCGCCCCCGCGCACCAGCAGGATCACGTCGACGGCCGGCTCCAGCGTGTACAGCGATTGCAGCGCACGCACGAGTTCCGCCGGCGCATTGGCGCCCTGCACCGCTGCCGGCGCCAGGACCACGGGAATGTGAGGCACGCGGCGCCGCAGCGCCGTGACCACGTCGTGCAGCGCCGCGGCGCCGAGCGAGGTCACGAGGCCCACTGCGCGCGGCATGACCGGCAGCGCCCGCTTGCGCTGCGCATCGAAGAGCCCTTCGGCTTCGAGCCGCGCCTTGCGCTGCAGGAATTGCTCGAACAGCGCGCCCTGGCCGGCGCGCTGCAGGCTTTCGACCACCAATTGCAGGTCGCCGCGCGGTTCGTACACCGCGAGGCGCCCGCGCACCTCGACCTGGTCGCCGTCGCGCGGCGAAAAGTCGAGCAAGCCCGCCGCGCGCCGGAACATCGCGCAGCGCAGTTGGCCGGACGGGTCCTTGAGAGCGAAGTAACAATGTCCGCTCGAGGCGCGCGAGAAGCCGGAAATTTCCCCGCGCACCGCGACCGGATTGAAGCGCGCGTCGAGCGCATCGGCAACCGCCCGGCACAGCGCGCCGACAGCCCAGATCCGCGGGCCTGGCGTTGGATTCGAGTCACGCAGGGTCACAAGACGCCCGTGCAGCCGGCGGCCACTCTTCCACAGTGGGTTGCCCGTCCTCGGTGCCGCGGCCCCAGTACGGAACAGGTGCACGGTTTGTCGTGCAAGCTGTTGATTTCATTGGAAAAAGAACTGCTCAAAATTCAATCGATCTAGCGGGAGGCCCGTCCCATGCGGGTCCGGACAAGTTGCGCAGCGGGTTAATCACAAAGTTATCCACAGAATCTGTGCGTCTTCGCTGACATGCAAACAAGCCGCGTGGCAATGTTGGCCTCGGTGGATAATCGCCGCGCATTTGCAGTCTACGGGGCCGGAGGATTCCTTGTTTTCCATCATAGTTGCCGCGGGCTGGCCGATTTGGCCATTGCTCGCTTGTTCGATCATCGCGCTCGCGCTGGTTATCGAACGTTTCACAAGCCTCAAGACCGTGAGGGTTCTGCCGCCCAAGCTGCTCGATGAAGCCATCACCGTGTCTCACGGCTCCGTGCCGGGGCCCGACGTGGTGACCAAGCTCGAACACAACTCGATGCTCGGACAGGTGCTGGCCGCCGGCCTGCGGGCGCTCAATGCCAATCCGCGCTGCACCGAGGACGACCTGCGCGCAGCCATGGAGGCCTCGGGCCGCACCGTGGCGCACAAGCTGGAGCGCTACCTGCCGGCGCTGGCCACCATTGCATCGGCGGCGCCGCTGCTCGGCCTGCTGGGCACGGTCATCGGCATGATCGAGATCTTCGGGTCGCAGTCGCCCGGGAGCGGCGCGGTGGGCTCCGGGAATCCCGCGCAGTTGGCGCACGGCATTTCGATCGCGCTCTACAACACGGCTTTCGGCCTGATCGTGGCCATTCCGACCTTGATCTTCTGGCGCTATTTCCGCAGCCGGGTCGACGAATACCTGCTCAACCTGGAACTGTCGGGCGAGCGCTTCGCGCGTCACCTGAACGCATTGCGGAAATGATGGCCCCCACGCTTGCCACTGCGTGTGCTGCTCTGCCCGGCGGAGGCTTGCCATGACTCGCGGCCGCATGCAGTTTCGCCACGGCGGGCGCGACGAGCCGGAGATCAACCTGATCCCGTTCATCGACGTGCTGCTGGTCATCCTGATCTTCCTGATGCTGTCGACCACCTACAGCAAGTTCACGGAGATGCAGCTGCGCCTGCCGACGGCGGACGTCGATTCGCAGCGCGACTATCCCAAGGAAGTGATCGTTGCGGTATCCGCCGACGGCCGCTACTCGATCAACAAGAAACCCGTGGCAGACCGCAACGTGGACACCGTGGCTGCGGCGCTGGGGGCGGCAGCCACCGGCGGCAAGGACAGCGTGGTCATCATCAGCGCCGACGCCAGCAGCCCGCACCAGGCCGTGATCACGGTGATGGAAGCCGCGCGCCGCGTGGGCCTGGTGCAGATCACTTTCGCAGCCCAGTCGACGGCGCAAGCAGGGCACTGAGTGCCGTCGCAGCGCCGCAGCACCACCGGCACAACCGGCTCGATCGCTGCGCCGGCCTCGCGGCTGCAGCGTGCCTGGCTGCACCGCAGCGTCCTGGCCTGCCTGCTGTGGCCCCTGTCGCTTGCCTACGCGGCGCTTTTCGGGCTGCGGCGCTGGCTCTACCGGAAGGGATGGCGCACGACCGAACGCGTCCGGGTGCCGGTGATCGTGGTGGGCAACGTGATTGCCGGCGGCGCCGGCAAGACCCCGGTCGTGATGGCGGTGGTCCGGCACTTGCAGGCCCGCGGCCTCCAAGCCGGCGTGGTGTCGCGCGGCTACGGCCGCCGCACCGACGACTGCCGCGAAGTGCTTGATGGGAGCAATGCCCAGGATGTCGGCGACGAACCGCTCCTGATTCGCCGTGCCACCGGCGCGCCCGTGTTCGTGGCGCAACGCCGCATCGAGGCCGCGCGCGCCCTGCTCGCCCGGCATCCGGCCACGCAGATCATCGTGAGCGACGACGGGCTGCAGCACCTGGCGCTTGCGCGCGACATCGAGATTTGCGTGTTCGACGATCGCGGCGTGGGCAACGGCTGGCGGTTGCCCGCGGGCCCGCTGCGCGAGCGCTGGCCGCGCCCGTGCGACCTGGTGCTCCACAGTGGAGAGCACCCCGCGTTCGAGAGCGGGTACACCGCGACCCGCGCGCTGGCGCAGGACGCCGTGGCGAGCGACGGGAAACGCATCCCGCTCGATGCGCTTGCCGGCGAACCGGTGATCGCGCTGGCGGCCATTGCACGGCCCGAAGCGTTCTTCGACATGCTGCGAGCGCGCGGATTGACGCTTTCCGAGACGATCGCCCTGCCGGACCACTGCGATTTCGACGGCTGGCAGCGCCCCGCCCACGTCGGACGCCGCCTTGTCTGTACCGAAAAAGATGCCGTCAAGCTCTGGCCCAAGGCCCCCGACGCGCTTGCCGTGCCGCTGCACTTTGCACCGTCGCCGGAATTCTTCACCGCGCTCGACGCAAAGCTATCATCGCTCGATGGATCCCAAGCTGCTTGAATTGCTCGTCTGCCCCGTCACCAAGGGCCCGTTGACCTGGAACGCCGAGAAGCAGGAGCTCTGCTCGCGCAGCGCACGCCTCGCCTACCCGGTGCGCGACGGTATTCCCGTGCTGCTCGAGAACGAAGCCCGCACGCTGTCCGACGAAGAGCTGGGGCTGTGAGCTTTACCGTTCTGGTGCCGGCCCGCCTTGCCTCGACGCGGCTGCCCAACAAACCGCTGGCCGACATCGCCGGCCTGCCCATGGTGGTGCGCGTGGCCCGGCGGGCAAGCCAGTCCGCGGCCGTGCGCGTGGTGGTGGCCGGGGACGACGCGGCCATCGTCAAGGCATGCGAAAAGCATGGCGTGGAAGCCATCCTGACCCGCCAGGACCACCCCAGCGGCTCCGACCGCCTGGCCGAAGCCTGCGAACAACTGGGCCTGGACGGCGACGACATCGTCGTCAACGTACAGGGCGACGAACCACTGATCGATCCCGCGCTCATCAACGCCGTGGCATCCGCGCTGGCGACGCATCCGGAAGCCGCCATGAGCACGGCGGCCCACGAGATCGATTCGCTCGACGACTTCCTCAACCCGAACGTGGTGAAAGTGGTGCTCGACGCACAGGGCAACGCGCTGTACTTCAGCCGCGCGCCCATCCCGTGGTGGCGCGACGGTTCCGCGAACCGTGCGCCGCCGTCCGTGCTGCCCATCCCGGCACCGCTGCGGCATATCGGTATCTACGGATACCGCGCCGGTTTCGTGCGCAGCTTTCCTTCGTTGACGCCTGCGCCCATCGAGGCCACCGAAGCGCTCGAACAGCTGCGCGCGCTGTGGCATGGGCACCGCATCGCGGTGCACGTCAGCCGAGCCGCGCCGGGGCCCGGCATCGATACCCCCGAAGACCTCGAGCGCGTGCGCGCGATCTTTGCGGCCGGTCCGGCACGCTGAAAAAGTACGCTGCACCGGGGGTGGCGGCGGAAATTCTGTACGCGCTCGCATGCTATCCTCGACGCAATTCCGCCTTGCTCGGCTCCTGGGCTGACGCTTGGCGCGACACAAAATCGAAGAACCGTCCGAGGACACCATGAGACTAATTTTGCTGGGCGCGCCCGGGGCGGGCAAAGGCACGCAAGCGGCCTTCATCTGCCAGAAATACGGCATTCCTCAAATTTCGACCGGCGACATGCTGCGCGCCGCCGTGAAGGCCGGCACACCGCTCGGGCAGCAGGCCAAGGCCGTCATGGAGTCGGGTGGCCTCGTGAGCGACGACCTGATCATCAACCTCGTGAAGGAACGCATCGCGCAATCCGATTGCGCCGGCGGTTTCCTGTTCGACGGCTTCCCGCGCACCATTCCGCAGGCCGACGCCATGAAGGCGGCCGGGGTCAAGCTCGACTACGTGCTCGAGATCGACGTGCCGTTCAGCGACATCATCGAACGCATGAGCGGCCGCCGCTCGCATCCTGCGTCGGGCCGCACCTACCACGTCAAGTTCAATCCGCCCAAGGTCGAAGGCAAGGACGACGTCACAGGCGAAGACCTGATCCAGCGCAAGGACGACGAGGAAGAAACCGTGCGCAAGCGGCTGGAGGTCTACAGCCAGCAGACGCGTCCACTGGTCGACTACTACTCGGCCTGGGCCAAGGCCGATCCGGCCGCGGCACCGAAGTACCGCGCCATCAAGGGCGTGGGCAGCGTCGACGAGATCACGCAGCGCGCGCTGGCGGCCCTCAGCAGCTGAACGTCAGCCGCTGCACGCGCGGCCGCCACTAGGTGGCCGCCGTTTCGAGCAAATCCAGCATCAACGCGATGCGTGCCTTGACCGGCGTCAGCGCACCGGCGTCCCGCAGTGGATCGCCAGGCTTTGGCAGGATGCGCCCGCTCGCGCAACGGGTTGCGCGCAGCACCGCCACACCGGCATCCTGCGCCCGCAGAGCGGCAGCTTCCAGCGCATGGTGCACCGTGCCGTTGCCGGTCGCGGCCAGAACCAGCCCGCGAACCGGCTCGGCAACGCCCGATGCCCGCTCCTGCAGCAGCAGGTCGATGAGGGCTCCGCTTGCGCCCGCATGGCTGGTGACGATCTCGACCCGGGGCCAGCGCATCGCCACGCCCGCCTTCGCTTCAGGAAACTTCGGGACCGCGCCCAACGGTTGCGGCCACTCCCGCAGGCGCCGCACCACACCCTCTTCCACGTAGCCTACCGGTCCGGCATCGCCCGACGAAAACGCGTCGGGGCGATAGGTGTGCACCTTCTGCACATCCAGCGCGCTGTGGATGGCGCCCGCGCAGACCACCGTCACGCCGCGTGCCGCCGGCGTGGCCGCGACGGCGATGGCGTCGCGCACGTTCTGCGGGCCATCCGGCGAGAGCGAAGTGGCCGGGCGCATGGCGCAGGTCAGCACCACGGGCTTGCCGGGCGCAAGCACTGCCTGAAGGAAGAACGCCGTTTCCTCGATGGTGTCGGTGCCGTGCGTGATCACCACGCCCGCCACATCGGCCTCGGCCAGCCAGAAAGCACACCGCTGCGCGAGTTCCAGCCAGACCTCGAACGCCATGTCCTTGCTGTCGAGTTGCGCCACCTGCTCCGCCGCGAGCGACAGGCCCTCGGGCGCATCGATGCCGGCAAGCAGGTCCGCGACCCCCACTTCTCCGGCGGTGTAGCCGATGTTGTCGGCGCCGCTGGCGGCCCGGCCTGCGATGGTGCCGCCAGTGCCCAGGACCACGACGCGCCGCAGACTGGGCAAAAGGGAATTAACCATGAGTTGCCAACTTTTAAAAACTGGTTAAAAATACAGGTACTGGATATTCAGCCAGTGCCGCAAGGAACCACATATGCAGTTCGCCGTGAAGCTTACCGCCCGCCAGCAGCAAATCCTGGACTTGATCCAGAGCGCCATCGCCCGTACCGGCGCTCCGCCCACGCGAGCCGAAATCGCCAATGAGCTGGGATTCAAGTCGGCCAATGCCGCCGAGGAGCACCTGCAGGCACTGGCCCGCAAGGGCGTCATCGAACTCGTCAGCGGCACTTCGCGCGGCATCCGGCTCAAGGGCGACGCGCTGCGTTCGCTCAACGAGTCGCGCCATCGCGAAGGCGGCCAGTTCTCTCTCTCGCTGCCCGGCATGTCGCAGCTCGCGCTGCCTCTTATCGGTCGCGTGGCGGCGGGCTCGCCCATCCTCGCCCAGGAACACGTCGACCAGACCTACTACGTCGAGAACACGCTGTTCCAGCGCCAGCCCGACTACCTGCTCAAGGTGCGCGGCATGTCCATGCGCGACGCCGGCATCATGGACGGCGACCTGCTCGCGGTCCAGGCCACCAAGGAGGCGCGCAACGGCCAGATCGTGGTGGCCCGCCTTGGCGACGAAGTCACGGTCAAGCGCCTGAAGCGGAACAAGCAGGTCATCGAGCTGCATGCCGAAAACCCCGACTACCCAACCATCGTGGTCCAGCCTGGCGAGCCCTTCGAGATCGAAGGCCTGGCGGTGGGCCTCATCCGCAACACCATGCTGATGTAGGCCGCGCGGCCTGCCGAAAGCAGCACCCCATCCGGCCGCAACAGGTGGCGGGCGTATGGCGCTTTGTCGCCATCACCCTGTTGCGTCCATTCAAAGAAATCCTGCCTGTGTTCAACCTCAGACTTTTTTGGAGTTCACATGGGAATCGCCCTCCTCGCCATCGTTGATTTGTGGATGCCGCTGCAATCGCTTGCGAGCCGGCTGCTGCCGGCGCGCCGCCCACGTCGCCGCGACACCGGCAGCACATCCGCTGGGTTGCGCTACGTTGCTGTTGCTGTCCGGCCGGCCTGCGCAGCGCGAGCCCATACGGCCACCCCTAGCGCGGCGCCGGCGCCCGTGCGGCCGTTGCGCGTGATTCGCGTGGTCGACGGCCCGCTGGGCGAAAAGCGCAGCACCAACCGCATGGTGATTTCCGGCCGAATGGCCGATGTTTGCGCCGAACTCGACCGGCTGGCGGCACTCGAGGCCATGGAAGCCGTCAGCGCCGCGCCCCGCTCCACACACCTGCACTGAACCCGTGCACCCCCCGGTGACCGTTGTCCGGGGTGGGTATCCAAACGTTCACACGCGCGTCATGCCAATGCTGCGAGGCACAATGGCACGCCATGAACATTGTGATCCTCGACGATTACCAGGACGCCGTGCGCAAGCTGCGCTGCGCCGCCAAGCTGGACGCGTACGCGGCCAAGGTCTACACCAACACGGTCAAAGGTATCGGCCAGCTCTCGGTTCGGCTGAAGGATGCCGACGTGATCGTGCTGATCCGAGAGCGCACCCATATTTCGCGCCAGCTGATCGAAAAGCTCCCCAAGCTCAAGCTCATTTCGCAGACAGGACGCGTGGGTGGCCACATCGACGTCACGGCCTGCACAGAGCGGGGCGTGGCAGTGGCCGAAGGCACCGGCTCCCCCCAGGCGCCTGCCGAGCTGACCTGGGCGCTGATCATGGCGGCCATGCGTCGCCTGCCGCAGTACATCAGCAACCTCAAGCACGGGGCCTGGCAGCAATCGGGGCTCAAGTCGGCGTCCATGCCGCCCAATTTCGGGCTGGGATCGGTGCTCAAGGGCAAGACGCTCTGCATCTGGGGCTACGGCCGCATCGGCCAGCTGGTGGCGCGCTATGGGCAGGCCTTCGGCATGCAGGTGGTGATCTGGGGGCGCGAGGCAAGCTGCGCCAAGGCCCGCTCCGACGGCTTCCAGGTGGCGCAGAACCGCCACGAGTTCTTCGCCGCGGCCGACGTGCTGTCGGTGCACCTGCGGCTCAACGAGGAAACCACCGGCCTGGTCAAGCTCGAGGATCTTTCGCGCATGAAGCCGACGGCGCTCTTCGTCAACACCTCCCGCGCCGAACTGGTCGAGGCCGATGCCCTGCTGGCTGCGCTCAACCGCGGCCGGCCCGGGCTGGCTGCCGTCGACGTGTTCGAGAGCGAGCCGCCGCTGCAGGGCCATGCGCTGCTGCGGCTGGAAAACTGCATCTGCACACCGCACATCGGCTATGTCGAGCAGGACAGCTACGAAAGCTATTTCGGCCAAGCTTTCGACAACGTCGTGAGTTTCATCAAGGGCAACCCCACCAACATCGTGAACCCCGGCGCGCTGCAGGTTCGTCGGTGATTCCATGAGCCGCCGGGCCGCCCCAAGGCGAATACCGCAGCCGAAGGCGAAGGTTCTTCAGTGAGCCGACCCGCGCCCCGGGGCGCGCTATGGGCCCTGCTGGCCGGCAATTTCGTGATCGGCACGGGCGTGATGGTGGTGCCCGGCACGCTCAATGAAATCAGCGCATCACTTTCTGTCTCCGTTGCGACAGCGGGCCAGTTGATCACGGCCGCCGCGGTCGTGATGTGCCTGGGCGCGCCGCTGCTGGCGGCAGCGGTCGCAGGTTGGGATCGCCGCCAGCTGCTCGCCCTGACCCTCCTCTGGTACGCCGCCGGGCATGCCGTTGCGGCCCTGATGCCGAGCTTCGGCGCCCTGCTGCCGGTGCGCATGCTCACGGTGGTGGCGCCTGCCATCTTCACGCCGCAGGCCGCCGCCTGTGCCGGCATGCTGGTGCCGCCGGAGCAACGCGGGCGTGCCGTGACTTTCGTCTTTCTGGGCTGGTCGTTGGCCTCGGTGCTGGGCCTGCCCATCGGCGCGCTGGTGGGCGGCCATCTCGGCTGGCGCATGGCTTTTGGGGCGATTGCGCTGCTCAGCGTCGCGAGCGCGGCGTCGATCTGGCTGACCCTGCCGCAAGGGATCCGTCCCGCGGCGCTGACGGCGGCAGCCTGGTCGCGCGTGCTGCGCAGCCCGGTGCTGATGGGCATTGTCTCGGTCACGGCGCTGCAAGGTGCCGGCCAGTTCATCCTGTTCAGCTATTTCGGGCCGATCCTGAAGCAGGACTTCGGCGCGGATCCCACCACGCTGAGCCTGATGTGGGCCTTGTTCGGGGTGTTCGGCCTCGTCGGCAACATGCTCGTGAGCCGGTTCATCGACCGCGTTGGCGCGGGCCGCATGGTGCTCCTGACGAGTTCGCTGATCGCGCTGAGCCTCTTCCTGTGGCCCTGGGCCGGCACGCTGCCGTGGCTGGCGGTGGTGCTCGTGCCCTGGGGCCTGGGCTGTTTTGCGACCAATTCGGCGCAGCAGGCGCGGCTGGTCGGCCTGGCCCCTGCGCTCGCGCCGGGCTCGGTGGCACTGAACAGTTCCGGCATCTATGTCGGCCAGGCGGTGGGCGCCGGGCTGGGTGGATGGCTGCTTGCCAACGATGCGGTGGCGTGGATGAACTGGGCCGGTTTTGCCCTGCTGCTTGCGGCCATCGGCCTGAGCGTGGCCATTGACCGCAGCCGCCGGCCGGCCTGACAGCGCGGCCCCGCGTAAAACCCGGCATGGCCCTGCGGCCGATGGCTGCAAAATCGAAGGCTGCGCAAACTCCGGGCCCGGTGCCTGCAAGCGGACCCGGACACCCACCAACCAGCGAAGATTTTTTTCCAATGACAGTCAACTACACCCGGATCGGCGTCGTCGGCGCCGGCGCCATGGGCCGAGGCATCGCACAGATCGCGGCCCAGGCAGGCAGCGAAGTGCTGCTGCTCGACAGTTTTGCAGGTGCCGCCGAGCGCGGGCGCGAAGCCCTCATGGCCCAATGGAACAAGCTGCACGAGAAAGGCAAAATCGACGCCGCGGCACGCGATGCGCAAATCGCCCGCGTGAAGGCGGTCGACTCGGTCGGGGCACTGGCCCAGTGCGACCTGGTGATCGAAGCGGTGGTCGAAGATCTCGAGGTCAAGCGCAAGCTGTTCCGCGAGCTCGAAACGGTCGTTGCGCCCACCGCCACGCTCGCCACCAACACCTCGTCGCTGTCGGTCACGGCCATTGCGGCCGGGCTCGCGCATCCGCAGCGCGTGGCGGGCTTTCACTTCTTCAACCCGGTGCCGCTGATGAAGGTGGTCGAAGTGGTGGCCGGCTTCAAGACTTCGGCCGACGTCTGCAAGCAGCTCGCAGGCTATGCGGTGCAGATGGGCCACAGCGCCGTGCAGGCGCAGGACACGCCGGGCTTCATCGTCAATCACGCGGGCCGCGGCTATGGCACGGAGGCACTGCGCATCGTCGGCGAAGGCGTGGCCGATTTCGCGACCATCGACCGCATCCTGAAGGAGCAGGCCGGCTTTCGCCTGGGCCCCTTCGAGCTGATGGATCTGACCGCGCTCGATGTGTCGCACCCGGTGATGGAATCGATCTATCACCAGTACTACGAGGAGCCGCGTTTCCGGCCCAGCGTGATCACTGCCCAGCGGCTTGCGGCCGGTGTACTGGGCCGCAAGACCAATGAAGGCTTCTACCGCTACAACGACGGCGTGATGCAGCAGCCCGCGGAGCCGGTGCCGCCGGCGGTGGCGGCGATGCCCTCGGTCTGGGTCTCGCCCCGCGCCGCGCGGCGGGCCGACCTGCTGCGGCTGGTGAACACGCTGGGCGCCCAGATCGACAGCGGCGCCACTGCGGCGCCCACGTCGCTGATCCTGGTCGCACCGCTGGGCTTCGACGTGACCACGGTGGCCGCGGTCGAGCGCCTGGACGCCACGCGCACCGTGGGCATCGACATGCTGATCGACGATGCCGCCACCAAGCGCCGCGTGCTCGCCACCAACCCCGCCACGCGGCGCGACATCCGCGATGCGGCGCATGCGCTCTTCGCGCGCGATGGAAAGGCCGTGAGCGTGATCCGCGACAGCGGCGGCTTCGTGACGCAGCGCGTGATCGGCACCATCGTGAACATTGCCGCCGACATGTGCCAGCAGCGCGTCTGCTCGCCGGCCGACCTCGAAACCGCGGTGCAACTGGGCCTGGGCTATCCGCGCGGCCCGCTGGCCATGGGCAACCTGTACGGCCCGACCAACATGCTCGAGGTGCTATTCAACCTGCAGACCGTCTACGGCGATCCACGCTATCGCCCCAGCCCGTGGCTGCGCCGCCGCGGCGCGATCGGCCTGAGCCTGTTGCACGAAGAAGAATAAGCCGACGAACACTAAGGAAAGCATCACAGCGATGACCGCCGAACTGAAGAGCACCAGCGAGGGACGCACCATGGTGCTGACGATCGCCAACCCGACCCAGCGCAATGCACTGGGCCCCGAGATCTACGCCGCGGGCATCGAGGCGCTCAACGGCGCCGAGAGCAGCGATGAAATCCGCAGCGTCGTCATCGTGGGCGAAGGCGCATGGTTCTGCGCCGGCGGCTCGTTGCAGCGGCTGTCCGACAACCGGCAGCGCGATCCTTCGGTGCAAGCCGAAAGCATCGAGGGCCTGCACAACTGGATCGACTCGATCCGCGCTTTTCCCAAGCCCATCATCGCTGCGGTGGAAGGCGCGGCCGCAGGCGCCGGTTTCTCGCTGGCACTGGCCTGCGATTTCGTGGTGGCCGCGCGCGACGCGATCTTTGCAGCGTCGTACAGCAACGTGGCGCTATCGCCCGATGGCGGCCTGAGTTGGCAACTGGGGCGGGCATTGCCACGCCAGCTGGCCAGCGAGTGGCTGATGTGCGGCGAGCGCATCGGCGCGCCGAGGCTGCATGCGCTCGGACTGGTCAACGAACTGAGCGAGAACGGCCAGGCGCTTGCGAGCGCCCTGGCGCTGGCGACCCGGCTCAATGCGCGCGCGCCCAATTCGCTGGCCAGCATCAAGGAACTGCTGAGCGAAGCGCCCGGCGCCACGTTCGCGTCGCAGCTCTCGCAGGAGCGCGATCACTTCGTGCGCAACCTCCACCACCCGAATGCCGGCATCGGCATTGCCGCGTTCGTCGAGAAAAAACCACCGCAATACGAGTAGCGGCACGCCGTCGCTCCTGCGACACCCTCCAGCTTTTCAGTCGCCGACAGGACAGACCAATGGACGACCCCATTCTTACCATCGAAGAACGTGAAGCGATCAACAGTGGTCGCTGGTTTTCTTCTCTTTCTCCATCGCTACGGCACGACATTCTCCGATGCGCCTTTGTCAAACGCTTCAAGGACGGCGACCTGATCGCTGCCCGCGGCGATCCTCCCGATCACTGGATCGCCTGCGCCAAGGGCGCGGTGCGCGTCAGCTCGACGGCCGTCTCGGGCAAGCAGGTGACGCTGACCTACGTGGAGCCGGGCATCTGGTTCGGCGACGTGGCGATGTTCGACGGGGACCGGCGCACGCACGATGCCTATGCGCATGGAGACACCACCATCCTCTGCGTGGCGCGGGCCGACTTTCAAAAGATACTGGCCGCGCACGTGGAGCTGTACGAGGCGCTGATGCGGCTGCAGGCGCGCCGCATCCGCACGCTGTTCGGGCTGGTGGAAGATCTCAACACCCTGCCCTTGCGTGCGCGCCTGGCCAAGCAGCTCATTCACCTGGTGCGCAGCTACGGCGTGCCCAACCTGGAAGACGGCAGCCAGATGCGCATCGGCCTGCAGCTGGCGCAGGAAGAGCTGGCGCAGCTGCTCGGCGCCTCGCGCCAGCGCGTCAACCAGGAACTCAAGACCATGGAACGCGAGGGCACCATCCGCATCGAGCCGGGCGGCCTGGTCGTATTGGATCGCGCAGCGTTGATGCGTGTCTCGGAAGCAGATCATTGACATGAGCCAGGACTTCTCCAACTTCATCGGCACCCGTACGGTCTCGCAGCAGCATGCCTTCGACGTCGAAGCGCTCGCAGCCTGGCTGGCGAAGAACCTCGACGGCTTCCAGGGCCCGCTGACGGTCGAGATGTTCAAGGGCGGGCAATCGAACCCGACCTACAAGCTCGTCACGCCCACGCAGAGCTACGTGATGCGTGCCAAGCCGGGCCCCGTTGCCAAGCTGCTGCCCTCGGCCCATGCGGTGGAGCGCGAATTCAAGGTCATGAGCGGCCTGGCCGGCACCGACGTGCCCGTGCCGCGCATGCACTGCCTGTGCGAAGACGAAGCCGTCATCGGCCGCGCCTTCTATGTGATGGAGTTCATGCAGGGCCGCGTGCTGTGGGACCAGGCGCTGCCCGGCATGAGCAACGCCGAGCGCACGGCCATCTATGACGAGATGAACCGCGTCATCGCGGCGCTGCACACCGTGAAGTTCGCCGAGCGCGGGCTGGCCGACTACGGCAAGCCCGGCAACTACTTCGAGCGCCAGATCGGCCGCTGGAGCAAGCAATACGTGGCCTCCATCACACAGCCCATTCCCGAGATGGACAAGCTGATGGAATGGCTGCCGGCGCACATGCCGCAAAGCGCGCGCGACGAGAAGATGGTGTCCATCGTGCATGGCGACTTCCGGCTCGACAACCTGATGTTCCACGCCACCGAGCCGCGCGCGATTGCCGTGCTCGACTGGGAACTGTCCACGCTCGGCCACCCGCTGGCTGATTTCAGCTACCACTGCATGTCGTGGCACATCTCGGGCGCAACGTTCCGCGGCATCGGCGGGCTGGACCACAGGAGCCTGGGCATCCCGACCGAGAGCGAATACATCCGCAGGTACTGCGAGCGCACCGGGCTCACCACGCCCGAGGCGCTGGCGCCCGACTGGAACTTCTACCAGGCCTACAACCTGTTCCGCATGGCCGCGATCCTGCAGGGCATCGCCAAGCGGGTCGAGGCAGGTACTGCTTCGAGCGAGCAAGCCGTGGCCTCGGGCCGCGGTGCACGCCCCATGGCCGAAATGGCCTGGCAGTTTGCCCAAAAGGCATAACCGCTCCCACACCCCCACCAGGAGACAGAAGATGGACTTCGAATACTCGGCAAAAACCAAGGAACTCCAGAAGCGCGTGAGCGCATTCATGGATGCGCACATCTATCCGGCCGAAGCCGAGTATTCGGCCGAGCTGGCCGCCAACACGGCCGCAGGCAAGCGCTGGACGGCGCTCAAGACCGTCGAGAAGGTCAAGGAAAAGGCCAAGGCCCAGGGCCTGTGGAACCTGTTCCTGCCGGTCGACAGCGCCGCAGCCTCGGGCTACGAAGGCGCCGGCCTCACCAACCAGGAATACGCGCCGCTGGCCGAGATCATGGGGCGCGTGCCGTGGGCTTCGGAAGCCTTCAACTGCTCGGCGCCGGATACCGGCAACATGGAGACCATTGCCCGCTACGGCTCCGAAGCCATCAAGGCGCGCTGGCTCAAGCCGCTGCTCGAAGGCCAGATCCGCTCGGCCTTCGCAATGACCGAGCCCGATGTCGCCTCCAGCGACGCCACCAACATCTCGACCCGCATCGAGCGCCAGGGCGACGAGTACGTGATCAACGGCCACAAGTGGTGGATCTCGGGCGCCGCCGATCCGCGCTGCGCCGTCTTCATCACCATGGGCAAGAGCGACCCCGATGCGCCACGGCATTCGCAGCAGAGCATGATCATCGTGCCGGCCGACGCCAAGGGCATCCGCATCGTGCGCCCGCTCAACGTGATGGGCTACGACGACGCGCCGCACGGCCACGTCGAGATGTACTTCGAGAACGTGCGCGTGCCGGCCGACAACATGCTGCTCGGCGAAGGCCGCGGCTTCGAAATCGCACAAGGCCGACTTGGGCCCGGACGCATCCACCACTGCATGCGCCTGATCGGGCTGGCCGAGCGCGCGCTCGAGCTGATGTGCAAGCGCGCCTCCTCGCGCGTGGCCTTCGGCAAGACGGTCGCCTCGCAGACCGTCACGCAGGAGCGCATCGCCGAAGCGCGCTGCAAGATCGACATGGCGCGCCTGCTCACGCTCAAGGCCGCCTGGCTGATGGACGTGGCCGGCAACAAGGTCGCGAAGAACGAGATCGCGATGATCAAGGTGGTGGCGCCGAGCATGGCCTGCCAGGTGATCGACTGGGCCATGCAGGTGCATGGCGGCGGCGGCATGTGCGACGACTTCCCGCTGGCCTACGCCTATGCCGGTGCCCGCACGCTGCGCTTTGCGGACGGCCCGGACGAAGTGCACCGCAACGCGATCGCCAAGTGGGAGCTGGGCAAGTACTCGCCGAACAAGGTCGATGCGGATATGCCCGTCACGCGCTTCTGATCTGTCTTGCCCCCTCTCCCCTCGGGGAGAGGGTCGGGGTGAGGGCCGACGGCGATCAATGCGCCTCGGCCCTTTTTGCTTCAGAGCTTCTTCTGCAGAAACACGGCGTGGCCGAACGCCGGATCGAGCTGATAGCCGATGAACCCCTCGCGCTCGTAGCTGCGCAGCGCCGGCGCATTGCCCGAAAGCACTTCGAGCGTGAGCTTGCAGGCGCCCCGCGCGCGGGCCTCCTGCTCCACCCGCGCAAACATGCGCTGCGCGACGCGCTGGCCGCGATGGCTGGGCAGCACGACCACGTCGTGCACATTGACCAGCGGCTTGCAGGCAAAGGTCGAAAACCCTTCGATGCAGTTGACCAGGCCCACGGGCGCTTTCCCGTCATACGCCAGCACGCTGAAGACTTGCGGCCGCGCGGCCAGCGCCGCGGGCAGGCCAGCTCGCACGCCTGCTTCGAGCGGCGTGCCGCCGCCAGCGGGGTCGCGTGCGTACGCGTCGAGCAGGTCGACCAATGCGGCTGCGTGCGCTGGGTTGCGGTAGTCCGCCAGGACGACCTCGATCATCGTCACCGCGCGGGCTCGAGGGTTGCAGCAAGCCGCTTCGCGCAAGACTCGGCCTGCTTCGCGTCGCGCGCCTCGACCATCACGCGCACCAGCGGCTCGGTGCCGCTCGCGCGGATCAGCACGCGGCCGCCGTCGCCGAGCTCGGCTTCGATGCGCTGCGTTTCGCTGGCCAGCGCATCGTTGTTCTTCCAGTCCTGCCCCGGCGTCAGGCGGACGTTGATCAGGACCTGCGGAAACAGCGTGATCTCCGCGAGCAGCTGCGCCACCGTCTTGCCGCTGCGCACGCAGGCCTGCAGCACCTGCAGCGCGCTCACGATGCCGTCCCCGGTGGTGTGGCGGTCGAGCGCCAGCAGATGGCCCGAACCCTCGCCGCCCAGGAGCCAGCCACGCTTTTCGAGTTCCTCGAGCACATAGCGGTCGCCCACCTTGGCGCGCACGAGCTCGATGCCCTGCCCGCGCAGCGCCACCTCGATGGCCTTGTTGGTCATGAGCGTGCCGACCACGCCCGCGGGCTTGTCGCCGCGCGCGATGCGCTCGGCCACCATGAGGTAGAGCAGTTCGTCGCCGTTGAACAGCCGTCCGCTGGCATCGACGAGTTGCAGGCGGTCGGCGTCGCCGTCGAGCGCAATGCCGTAGTCGGCCTTCTGCGTCGTCACGGCCGCGACCAGCGCGGCCGGATGGGTCGCGCCGAAGCCCTTGTTGATGTTGAGGCCGTCGGGTGCGCAGCCGATGCTGGTGACCTCTGCGCCCAGTTCGTGGAACACGTTCGGCGCCACCTGGTAGGCCGCGCCGTGGGCCGCATCGACCACGAGCTTCATGCCGCGCAGCGTCAGGTCGTTGGCGAAGGTGCTCTTGCAGAACTCGATGTAGCGGCCAGGCGCGTCGTTGAGGCGGCGTGCCTTGCCGAGGTTCGCGGAGTCGACCCACACAGGGGCTTCCTCGAGCGCGGCCTCCACCGCAAGCTCCCATTCATCGTCGAGCTTGGTTCCCTGTGCGCTGAAAAACTTGATGCCGTTGTCCGGGTAGGCGTTGTGGCTGGCGCTGATCACCACGCCCAGGCTTGCGCGCTGGGCGCGCGTCAGGTACGCCACGCCGGGTGTCGGCAGCGGCCCCAAGAGCACCACGTCGACCCCGGCAGAGTTGAAACCGGACTCCAGCGCGGACTCGAGCATGTAGCCCGAGATGCGGGTGTCCTTGCCGATCAGCACCGTGGGACGCGACTGGCTCTTCTTGAGCACGCGGCCCACGGCATGCGCGAGGCGCAGCACGAAATCGGGTGTGATGGGCGACTGGCCGACCGTGCCGCGGATGCCGTCGGTGCCAAAGTATTTGCGGGTCATGGGATTTGTTCTTGTTGTCGAGTTTGTTGTGAATATGTCTCTTCGGCCTTCATGGCGCGCCACACGGCGATGGCCGCCACGGTGTCGCGCACATCGTGCACCCGCACGACGGCCGCACCCCGGTCCACGGCGAGCACCGCGGCCATCACGCTGGGCACCAGGCGTTCGGCGGCCGCCGGAATGCCGCTGACCGTGCCGATGGAAGACTTGCGGGACCAGCCCAGCAGCAGCGGATAGCCGGCTGCGAGCAGTTCGCGCTGGCGTGCCAGCAGCGCAAAGTTCTGTGCCACGGTCTTGCCGAACCCGATGCCCGGGTCCAGCGTGATCCGCGAGGGATCGACCTTCAGCGCGCGAAGCTGTGCCACCTGCTCGGTCCAGAACGCCAGCACCTCGGGCACCACGTCGCCCTGCATGGGCGCGGTCTGCATGGTTTGCGGGTCCCTGTGCATGTGCATCAGGCAGACGCCGCACGAGGGATGCGCAGCCACCGCTTCGCGCGCACCGGGCTGCCGCAGCGCCCAGACGTCATTGACGATGTCGGCGCCGAGCTCGAGCACCGCACGCATGACTTCCGGCTTGTAGGTATCGACGGACAGCGGCACGTTGAGCTTCACGGCCTCCCGGACTACCGGCAGCACGCGCGCCAGTTCGGCATCGAGCGGCACGGCCGGGCTGCCGGGGCGGGTCGATTCGCCGCCGATGTCGAGAATGTCGGCGCCCTCCTTCAGCAACTGCTCGCAATGCCGCAGCGCGGCCTCGGTCGAGGCATGCGCCCCGCCGTCGGAGAAGGAATCGGGGGTGACATTGACGATGCCCATCACGCGCGGCTGCGCGAGATCGATTGCAAACCGGGTGGTCTGCCAGACCGCTGCGGGGGCCATCGTCATGCGGCACCTTCATCGAAAACGGGGCCCATGGCCCCGTTGGTGTTGAACACCGGATGCACTTCAGGCAACAGTGGGTGCCGGATCCGGATTGACTGCCGGCGTGCCGCCGCTGCCGCCACTGCCCGAAGGCGGAATGCGCGGCGTCCAGTCCTTGGGCGGACGCGGTGCGCGGCCGGCCATGATGTCGTCGAGCTGCTCGGTGTCGATGGTTTCCCATTCGAGCAGGGCCTTGGCCATGGCGTGCATCTTGTCGCTGTTTTCCTCGATCAGGCGGCGCGCCAGGGCGTACTGCTCGTCGATGATGCGGCGCACTTCGGCGTCGACCTTTTCCATGGTCTGCTCGCTCATGTTGGTGGTCTTGGTGACCGAGCGGCCGAGGAACACTTCGCCTTCGTTCTCGGCGTAGACCATCGGGCCCAGCGCGTCGGTCATGCCGTAGCGCGTGACCATGTCGCGGGCGATGGAGGTCGCACGCTCGAAGTCGTTGCTGGCGCCGGTGGTCATCTGGTGCATGAACACTTCTTCGGCGATACGGCCACCGAACAGCATGCTGATCTGGTTCAGCATGTATTCGCGGTCATAGCTGTAGCGGTCCTGCGCCGGCAGGCTCATGGTCACGCCAAGGGCGCGGCCGCGCGGAATGATGGTGACCTTGTGGACCGGGTCGCACTTGGGCAGCAGCTTGCCGATGAGCGCATGGCCGGACTCGTGGTAGGCCGTGTTGCGGCGCTCTTCCTCGGGCATGACCATACTCTTGCGCTCGGGGCCCATGAAGATCTTGTCCTTGGCCTTCTCGAAGTCCTGCATCTCGACCACGCGCGCATTGCGGCGTGCGGCCATCAGGGCGGCTTCATTGCAGAGGTTGGCCAGGTCGGCGCCGGACATGCCGGGCGTGCCGCGGGCGATCACGCTCGGGTTCACGTCCTGGCCCAGCGGCACCTTGCGCATGTGAACGGCAAGGATCTGCTCGCGGCCGCGGATGTCGGGCAGCGTGACGTACACCTGGCGGTCGAAGCGGCCGGGGCGCAGCAGTGCGGCGTCCAGGATGTCGGGGCGGTTGGTGGCAGCCACCACGATCACGCCGAGGTTGGTTTCGAAGCCGTCCATCTCGACCAGCATCTGGTTCAGGGTCTGTTCGCGCTCGTCGTTGCCGCCACCCAGCCCGGCGCCGCGCTGGCGGCCCACCGCATCGATTTCGTCGATGAAGATGATGCAGGGCGCGTTCTTCTTGGCGTTCTCGAACATGTCGCGCACGCGGGCCGCGCCCACGCCGACGAACATTTCGACGAAGTCGGAACCCGAGATCGAGAAGAACGGAACCTTGGCTTCGCCGGCAATCGACTTGGCCAGCAAGGTCTTGCCGGTACCCGGAGGGCCGACCAGCAGCAACCCGCGCGGAATGCGGCCACCGAGCTTCTGGAAGCGCTGCGGGTCTTTCAGGAAGTCGACCACTTCACGGACTTCTTCCTTGGCTTCGTCGCAGCCCGCGACGTCGGCGAAAGTGACCGTGTTGTTGTTCTCGTCCATCATGCGGGCCTTGCTCTTGCCGAAGCTGAACGCTCCGCCCTTGCCGCCGCCCTGCATCTGTCGCATGAAGTAGATCCAGACGCCGATCAACAGCAGCATCGGGCCCCAGCTCACCAGGAGCGTCATGAGGAGCGAGCCCTCTTCGCGCGGCTTGACGTCGAACTTGACGTTGTGATCGATCAGGTCGCCCACCAGGCCGCGGTCGAGCACGGTGGCGGTTGTGCGGATCTTGCGATCTTCGTTGGTGACGGCCACGATTTCTCCGCCGCCGGCGCCCTCAGGAATGACGGCGCTCTTGATCTGGTTGTTTCGGACCTGATCCAGGAACTCCGAATAACTCACCATCCCTGAGCCAACGCCGCCTCGGGTGTCGAACTGCTTGAACACAGTGAACAACACCATGGCAATGACGAGCCATACGGCAACTTTGGAAAACCACTGATTGTTCAAACGAAGCTCCAGTCGAAAGCGCGTGACAAGATTGTGAAAAGAACGCGCTATGGATACGCAATTGCGCCCCATTTTAGGCTTTTCAAGCTGCGAAAAGCGGGCATTTCCCTAAAGCAGCCATAGCCTGACAAGGGTTAGCGCCCCAACGGCGCCCTTCCATGGCCCTTTGCGTCAAGGTATCAAAGCGTTTCCTGGGCCTTCAGACCCATGCCGATGAGAAAGGTTTCGGACGATTTGTCCCGCGAAGCCTTGGGTTTGAAAGGTTTCACGGTGCGGAAATTCGCCTTGAACAGCTTCACCAGCTCGTCATAGCCGCTGCCGTGAAAAAGCTTGGCCACCAAGGCTCCCTCGGGCTTCAGATGGTGCTGGGCGAAGTCGATTGCAAGCTCGATCAGGTGCGCCACGCGGGCGGCATCGGCCGAATGGATGCCCGACAGGTTGGGTGCCATGTCCGAAACCACCAGATCGGCCTTCCGGCCGGCCAGCACGCCCAGCACCTGCTCCAGCAGCTGCGCCTCGCGGAAATCGCCCTGCAGGAAGGTCACACCCTCGATGGGCTCCATCGGCAGGATGTCCAGCGCGATGATGGTGCCGTTCAGCTCGCCGGCCGCCGCCCCCTCGGGCGACATGCGCCGCCGCAGGTACTGGCTCCAGGCCCCTGGGGTGGAGCCCAGGTCGACCACCAGCTGGCCCGGCTTGACCAGCCCGAGCGACTCGTCGATTTCCTTGAGCTTGTAAGCGGCGCGTGCGCGATAACCCTCTCGCGTGGCCAGTTTCACGTACGGATCGTTGATGTGGTCGTGCAGCCAGGCTTTGTTGACTTTTTTGCTTTTGGCTTTGGTGCTCATGGAGGTCTTTGTATACGCGTCGATAATACGGGGATGCCCGCCATTCAACTTACCCCTGCCGAGCGCAAGGTGCACCGCGCCGAAGCTCATCACCTGGATCCGATCGTCATGGTCGGTGGAGACGGGCTCACCCCTGCCGTGAAAAAGGAAGCCGACGCGGCGCTCAAGGCCCACGGCCTGATCAAGGTTCGCGTCTTCTCCGACGACCGCCTGGCTCGCGATGCCATGCTGCGCGAACTCGCCGACGAGCTCGACGCCGCCCCCATCCAGCACATCGGCAAGCTGCTGGTGCTGTGGCGCCCCAAGCCCGAGAAAGAGCGCGTGGTCGATGAAGACCGCATGCCCGGCCCACGCGACATCAAGGTGCTGAAGTACAGCAAGCGCGGCGGCCAGCGCCCCGAAATCAAGACCCTGCGCGTGCTCGGCAACCAGCGGCTCACCCCCGGCGGCACCATCAAGCGCGCCAAGGCGAAGCGGCCGCTCTCGGCCAAGAAACGCAACCAGGCAGACTGAACTTGGCGCCAGCGCAAGGCGCTCAGCGCCACATTCTCTGCATGAAGTGGGGCACCAAATACGGCCCCGAATACGTCAACCGCCTCTACGCGATGGTGCGCCGCAATCTCAGCGGCGACTTCAAGTTCGTGTGCCTGACGGACGACGGCACCGGCATCCGCCCCGAAGTGACCTGCCTGCCGATCCCACCGCTCAACCTGCAGCTGGCTCCCGGCCAGCGCGACGGCGCGTGGAAGAAGCTCACCACCTTCGAAAAGGATCTGCACGGCCTGCGCGGCACCGCCCTGTTCCTTGACGTGGACGTGGTCGTCGTCGGCAGCCTCGACGCCTTCTTCGAGCAGCCCGGCGAGTTCCTGATCATTCACGACTACGCACGCCCCTGGCGGCGCGAGCGAATCACCGGAAATTCGTCGGTCTATCGCTTCGAACTGGGCGCCCATGCCGACGTGCTGGCGTATTTCCGTGCCAACATGGACAAGGTCCAGGCCGAGTACCGCAACGAGCAGGCCTACCTGTCCGACGTGCTGCACAAGCAGGGCAAGCTCTCCTACTGGCCCGCGGCCTGGTGCCCGAGCTTCAAGTACCACGGCATTCCCACGTGGCCTACCAACTACTGGGAAGAGCCCTTCGTGCCGGAGGGCGCGCGCATCATGGTGTTCCATGGCGAATGCAATCCGCCCGATGCACTGGCGGGCCGGCGCAACCGGGCTTTTCGCTACATCCGGCCGGCGAACTGGGTCGCGAAGTTCTGGAAAGAATGAACGGGAATGGCGGTATGGATGATGCCGCCGCCGGTATTCAGCCCGCGGCAGGCGCCCGGGCGCCGCCCATGCGCCACAGCAGCGCGCCGGCACAGAGCCACTGAACCAGGTACATCCCGCTTCCCACGGCATGCCACAGCTTGAGGTTGTCGCGCGCGAGAATGCGGGGCGCCACGGCATATTGCTGGAGCAGCGCCAGCAGCAACGCACCCAGTATCAGGAAGATGGCCGTCATCGAGGCGCTGTCGATGCGGTCGTCCATCTTCGTCCTGAAATGAACCAGGAGCAGCAGACCGCAGCCAATGGCAATCCAGCTCTGCGCCTCGAACAGCTGGCCCGCGAAATTGCCCGCCACCGCGGGATTGCCGAGCCTGGCGAAGAGCATCGGCACGACCAGGAAACCGATCGTCGTGAGGCTGCCCCACCAGAAGGCGGCCAGCAGCAGCGCAAGACGGTCTTTCATCCGGCGGATCAGATGTAGCGGACGGCCACGATCTCGTAGCGCTTGAGGCCGCCGGGCGCCTGCACCTCGGCGGTGTCGCCCTCCTCCTTGCCGATGAGCGCACGCGCGATCGGGCTGGAGATGTTGATCAGGCCCAGCTTCAGGTCGGCTTCGTCCTCGCCGACGATCTGGTACTTGACGGGCTCGCCCGAGTCTTCTTCCTCGAGTTCCACGGTCGAGCCAAACACCACCTTGCCGCCGGCGTCAAGCTCGGCCGGATCAATGACCTGGGCAGCTGAAAGCTTGCCTTCGACTTCCTGGATGCGGCCCTCGATGAAGCCCTGGCGGTCCTTGGCGACTTCGTATTCGGCGTTCTCGCTCAGGTCGCCCTGCGCGCGGGCTTCGGAGATCGCATTGATGACCCAGGGGCGGTCCACGGTCTTGAGCTGATGCAGCTCGGCGCGCAGCTTCTCGGCACCGCGCTTGGTAATTGGAATGGTGGCCATGTTTGGTTCTCCATAAAGCGAAACCGCCGAACGCTGCCGTTCGGCGGTCGATTGGGGGACAGGATCAGACGAGGGGGCGTCCGGTCAGCCGGCTCAGGATGGCGAGCGGGCTCGAATCCGGATTGTATTGCTTCGAGGCGGGCAGATGAAGAGTCTGCTCGAGCATGTACTGGCCCGCCATGACAGCATGGGACGTCTGGTCGGAAAAGCACACCCACACCGACCCAGGCGGGAACTTCGCAGTTTCCTGCGGCGAGTTTTCCTGGTAGGCCAGGTCCGACTTCATGCCGTCGTGCAGTTGCAACATCAGGTGGTCGTACTCGCTGCGGAACGCCTTGGTGACGCGCAGCGCGCGCAACACCTTGGCCTGCCAGCGCACATAGGGCTTGGCACGCGGCAGGAAGCGCCTGGCAATGTCCTCGAAGGGCTCGCCCACGCGCCACACGCGCGGTGCACCCTCGGGGTTGACGTTGGTGAACACGCGCAGGATGCGCTCGCCGTAATTGGGTCGCGACGGGAATGCGTCGACGTGCAGCCGACGGTCATCGGCACGCCACGACTGCACGCGCGTCTCGACCTTTGCCGGCCGGTAGCTGGTCGGCGCCAGGCGCAAGGCCGGCGTGTAGTGCGGCAGCAGGCCCTGGATCAGCTGCTGGGCTTGCGCCCGGAACCGCCCGACCATCGCGGTCGCCGCGCGCTGCACCGCCTCGTCGCCGGCCACGCCCTTGAGCTTGCCGTTGGCGTCGAGGCTGATATTGCGCACGTCGGGCGACAGCAGGCTGGGCGTCAGCAGGCTGCGCTCTTCGGGCAGCAGCTCGAAGCCCAGGCGCGGGAAATACAGCACCTTGCCGGCTTCCAGCGCAGCGATCCACGCCTCGTTGGGTGTGGCTGCGCGCCAGTCGGCAAGGTCCAGTTCGACGAGCTGGGTTTCCATGACGACGCTCAGGCTGCCGCCAGCTGCGCGTGCATCTCCTGCACCGAGATCACGCCGAGCTCGTCCATGAAGCCCATGCCCTCGACCGCGGCTTCGGCGCCGAAGATCGTGGTGAACGTGGTCACGCGCGCCAGCAGCGCCGAGGTGCGGATCTGCCGCGAATCGGTGATCGCGTTGCGGCGCTCTTCCACCGTGTTGATGACCAGCGCAATCTCGTTGTTCTTGATCATGTCGACGATGTGCGGGCGGCCCTCGGTCACCTTGTTCACCGTCGCGCATTCGATGCCGGCGGCGCCGATGGCGGCGGCCGTGCCCTTGGTGGCGATGATCTCGAAGCCCAGCTTGACCAGGCCGCGCGCCACTTCCACGGCGCGCGCCTTGTCGTTGTTCTTCACCGAGATGAAGACCTTGCCCGACTTCGGCAGGTGCGTGCCCGCGCCGAGTTGCGATTTCACGAAGGCTTCGCCGAAGGTCTTGCCCACGCCCATCACTTCGCCGGTCGACTTCATCTCGGGGCCGAGGATGGTGTCCACGCCCGGGAACTTGACGAACGGGAACACCGCTTCCTTGACGCTGAAGTACGGCGGCGTGACTTCCTTCGTCACGCCCTGCGACGCGAGCGACTGGCCGGCCATGCAGCGTGCCGCCACCTTGGCGAGCTGGATGCCGGTGGCCTTGCTCACGTAGGGCACGGTGCGGGAAGCCCGCGGGTTCACTTCGAGCACATAGATGACGTCCTTGCCGTCCTTCTGCTGGATCGCGAACTGCACGTTCATGAGGCCGACCACGTTCAGGGCCTTGGCCATCGCGGCGCTCTGGCGCTTCAGCTCGGCAATGGTCTCGGCCTGCAGGCTGTAGGGCGGCAGCGAACAGGCGGAATCGCCCGAGTGCACGCCGGCCTGTTCGATGTGTTCCATCACGCCGCCGATCAGGGTGGCGCCTTCGGCGTCGCGAATGCAGTCGACGTCGCATTCGACGGCGTCGTTGAGGAAGCGGTCGAGCAGCACCGGCGAGTCGTTGCTGACCTTCACGGCCTCGCGCATGTAGCGCTCGAGGTCGCGCTGCTCGTGCACGATTTCCATCGCACGGCCGCCGAGCACGTAGCTCGGGCGCACCACCAGCGGGTAGCCCAGCGCCGCGGCCTTTTCGAGCGCCTCGGGCTCGGTGCGCGCCGTGGCGTTCGGCGGCTGGCGCAAGCCCAGCTCATGCAACAGCTTCTGGAAGCGCTCGCGGTCTTCGGCCGCGTCGATCATGTCGGGCGAGGTGCCGATGATCGGCACGCCGTTGGCCTCGAGGTCGAGCGCGAGTTTGAGCGGCGTCTGGCCGCCGTATTGCACGATCACGCCGAGCGGCTTTTCCTTGTCGACGATCTCGAGCACGTCTTCGAGCGTCAGCGGCTCGAAGTACAGGCGGTCCGAGGTGTCGTAGTCGGTCGACACGGTTTCGGGGTTGCAGTTGACCATGATGGTCTCGTAGCCGTCCTCGCGCATGGCGAGCGCGGCATGCACGCAGCAGTAGTCGAACTCGATGCCCTGGCCGATGCGGTTGGGGCCGCCGCCGAGCACCATGATCTTCTTCTTGTCCGTCGGGTCGGCTTCGCACTCGTCCTCGTAGGTCGAGTACATGTAGGCCGTGTTGGTCGCGAACTCGGCCGCGCAGGTGTCCACGCGCTTGTAGACCGGGCGCACGCCCAGGGCGCGGCGCTTCTCGCGGATCGCGGTGTCGGTGGTCTTCAGCTGGCGCGCCAGGCGGCGGTCGGAGAAGCCCTTCTTCTTCAGAGCGAGCAGCGTGTCCTTGTCGATGTCGTCCAGCGACTTGGTTTCGAGCTCGAGTTCGATCTTCACGATCTCTTCGATCTGCACCAGGAACCACGGGTCGATCTTGGTCAGCGCGAACACTTCATCCACGCTCAGGCCCATGGCGAAGGCATCGCCCACGTACCAGATGCGCTCGGGGCCGGGCTCGCCCAGCTCCTTCTCGAGCACTTCGCGGTCCTGCGTCTTCTCGTTGAGGCCGTCCACGCCCACTTCGAGGCCGCGCAGCGCCTTCTGGAACGACTCCTGGAAGGTGCGGCCCATGGCCATCACTTCGCCCACCGACTTCATCTGCGTGGTGAGGCGCGAGTCGGCCTGCGGGAATTTCTCGAAAGCGAAACGAGGGATCTTGGTGACCACGTAGTCAATCGACGGTTCGAACGACGCGGGCGTGGCACCGCCCGTGATCTCGTTGCGCAGCTCGTCGAGCGTGTAGCCCACGGCCAGCTTGGCCGCGACCTTGGCGATCGGAAAGCCCGTGGCCTTGGAGGCCAGCGCCGACGAACGCGAGACGCGCGGATTCATCTCGATGACGACCATGCGGCCGTCCTTCGGGTTGATCGAGAACTGCACGTTCGAGCCGCCGGTATCGACGCCGATCTCGCGCAGCACGGCCAGCGAGGCGTTGCGCAGGATCTGGTATTCCTTGTCGGACAGCGTCTGCGCGGGGGCCACGGTGATCGAGTCGCCAGTGTGCACGCCCATCGGGTCCAGGTTTTCGATCGAACAGACGATGATGCAGTTGTCGGCCTTGTCGCGCACGACTTCCATCTCGTACTCTTTCCAGCCGAGCAGCGACTCTTCGATCAGCAGCTCGTTGGTCGGCGAGGCTTCGATGCCGCGCTTGCAGATGGTCTCGAACTCTTCCGGGTTGTAGGCAATGCCGCCGCCGGTGCCGCCGAGCGTGAAGCTGGGACGGATCACCGTCGGAAAGCCGACCGACTTCTGCACGGCCCAGGCCTCATCCATCGAATGGGCGATGCCGGAGCGTGCCGAGCCGAGGCCGATCTTGGTCATCGCGTCCTTGAACTTCAGGCGGTCCTCGGCCTTGTCGATGGCTTCGGGCGTGGCGCCAATCAGCTCGACCGGCTTGTTGGTGGCCGCGCCGGTGTACTTGTCGAGCACGCCGTGGCGCCAGAGGTCGAGCGCGCAGTTGAGTGCGGTCTGGCCGCCCATGGTCGGCAGGATCGCGTCGGGGCGCTCCTTGGCGATGATCTTCTCGACCGTCTGCCAGGTGATCGGCTCGATGTAGGTCACGTCGGCCGTGGCCGGGTCGGTCATGATCGTCGCAGGGTTGCTGTTGATCAGGATGACCTTGTAGCCCTCCTCGCGCAACGCCTTGCAGGCCTGCACGCCGGAGTAATCGAACTCGCAGGCCTGGCCGATGATGATCGGGCCGGCGCCGATGATGAGAATGGATTGGAGGTCTGAGCGCTTGGGCATCTTATTTGTCCTTGGTGAAACCGATGCCGCGGCCGCTGTAGGCGCCCGGCTTCGGCTCATCCATCAGTTGATGGATCGCGTTGAATACATCGCGAAAGTTCTGGTCGTATCGCTGTTCCAGCGCATTCAGCTTGCGCTTGAGATCGGCGTGCTCCGACAGCATGCTGCGCAGCTTGACGAAGGTACGCATGATCTCGATGTTGACGGCCACGGCGCGTTCGCTGCGCAGCACGCTCGACAACATGGCCACGCCCTGCTCGGTGAAGGCCACGCTCCGGTAGCGCGCGCCGCCCGAGCCTGGCTTCTCGGGCTTTGAGATCACAAGTTGTGATCTCAAAGCATCGAGGTCGTGGTTCTCGAGGGTGAAGGCGAAATCCGCCGGAAAACGATCGAGGTTGCGGCGCATGGCCTGCAACAACACCCGGGTCTCGACGCCGTAGAGCGCAGCAAGGTCCTGCGCCAGCATGACCCTGAGGCCGCGCAGCACATAGATCTTGCCCTCGGCATCGCGCAATGCGGCGAGCACCGAGACGTCGAGCACCGCGGGTGCATCAGCCACGTGCCTGCTCCATGAGCGCAGTGAAGCGGTCAAACAGGTAGCCGATGTCGTGCGGGCCGGGCGAAGCTTCCGGGTGGCCCTGGAAGCAGAACGCCGGCTTGTCGGTGCGCGCGAGGCCCTGCAGCGTGTTGTCGAACAGGCTGATGTGGGTGGGGCGCAGATTGGCGGGCAGCGACTTCTCGTCGACCGCGAAGCCGTGGTTCTGGCTGGTGATGCTCACGCGGCCGTTGTCCAGGTCCTTCACCGGATGGTTCGCGCCGTGGTGGCCGAACTTCATCTTGAAGGTCTTGGCGCCCGAAGCCAGCGCCATGATCTGGTGGCCCAGGCAGATGCCGAAGGTGGGAATGCCGGTCTCGATGAGTTCCTTGACCGCGCTGATGGCGTAGTCGCAGGGCTCCGGGTCGCCCGGGCCGTTGGCCAGGAAAATGCCGTCGGGTTTGAGCTTGAGCACATCGGCCGCCGTTGTTTGCGCCGGCACCACGGTGATGCGGGCGCCACGCTGGGCGATCATGCGCAGGATGTTCTTCTTGACACCGTAGTCGAAAGCCACCACGTGGAACTTCGGCGTGATCTGCACGCCGTAGCCGGCACCCAGCTTCCACTCGGTTTCGGTCCATTCGTAGGTCTGCTGGACCGACACCACCTTGGCCAGGTCGAGCCCGGCCATGTCGGGCGCAGCCTTGGCTGCGGCAACGGCCTTGTCGATCAGCGCTTGCGTCACGGTCTCGCCCGCGGCCAGGCCCAGGATGCAGCCGTTCTGCGCGCCATGGGTGCGCAGGTGGCGGGTGAGCTTGCGGGTGTCGATGTTCGCGATCGCCACCGTCTTGCCGGCCACGAGGTATTCGCTCAGCGTGGCGGTCTTGCGGAAATTGGACGCGACCAGCGGCAGGTCCTTGATGATCAGGCCCGCGGCATGGATCTTGTCGGCTTCGATGTCTTCCCCGTTGACCCCGTAGTTGCCGATGTGCGGATACGTGAGCGTCACGATCTGCTGGCAATAACTCGGGTCGGTGAGGATTTCCTGGTAACCGGTCATGGCGGTGTTGAACACCACCTCGCCGGTCGTGGAGCCGGTGGCTCCGATCGAATTGCCTTGAAAGACCGTGCCGTCTGCGAGCGCCAGGATGGCGGGCGGGAAACTTCCCTTGAGAGACAAAAGCACTGGGTTCTCCGGATGGTTACGGTCGCCCGGAGCCCCAGGCGCGTTGCCTGCGGACTGCTGCTTAAGGGGATTTTGGCGTTAAAGGCGGCCGGGCGACGCTATTGCGAGTAAGCCCCCGATTGTAGCTCGGCGGCATCGCCCTCTCGGCTCGCAAGGCCGGAAAACATTCGCAGCCCATGCCTTTGCGGCATTCGAAACTCAGGAACTCGTCTGTGCAAGCCCGGCCGCGCCGCTCGCGTGCAGGCAGATCGCCGCCGCGGCCGCCACGTTCAGCGACTCCTCGCCGCCTGGCTGCGCGATCCGGATGTGCTGGCCGGCGCGGGCTTCCAGCGCGGGCGAAACGCCCTGCCCTTCGTGCCCCAGCAACCATGCGCAAGGATGCGGCAGCCTTGCCTGGTGCAGCCAGTCGCCCCGATGGGAACTGGTGGCCACCAGCGGCACCTTCAGTTCGTCGAGCGCATCGGCTTCCACGCCTTCGATCAATCGAAGGCCGAAATGCGCGCCCATGCCGGCGCGCAGCACCTTCGGCGCCCACAGCGCCACGGTGCCCTTGAGTGCGATCACCTGCTTGAATCCGAAGGCCGCCGCACTGCGCAGGATGGAACCGGCGTTGCCAGCGTCCTGCAGGCGGTCGAGCACGACGCTCGGCGCGTCGGGCAACAGCGCCGGCCGCGGCGGGAGCTCGAGCACGAATCCCATGGGCGCAGGCGACTCCAGGCCGCTGACCGCCCGCAGCAGATCGTCGTCGACGACTACTGTTTTGATAGCAGAATTCGCCCACTCGGCGGGAGCTGACGGCCAAAAAGACTCTGAAAAAACGGCAATGGCGGGCCGGATGCCGCGCGCGAGCGCTGCCCGGCAGAGATGGTCGCCTTCGAGCCAGACACGGCCCAGCCTGCGGTAGGCGCCCGGATCCTGAGCCAGCTTGCGCAGGTCCTTGAGCAGCGGGTTGTCGCGCGAACTGATGTGGCTCGCGCCGATTGGGCTGGTCATGTTCGGTTCAGGGCGCGGCGCGCAGGTCGAGGTGCACGGTGGTCTCGGCCGTTGCGATTTCCGCAGGGGCCGGCATCGCGGCGTCGAGCACGAGCGCCGCCGAACCAGCCGCGGTGCGTGCCAGCGCCGCAGCCACCGGACTGAATGACCTGCGGTGATGAATGCACGCGCCATGGCGCTGCAGCGCCTCCAGATGCTCCGGCGTGCCGTAGCCCTTGTGGCCAGCAAAGCCGTAGTGCGGAAATTCGCTATGCAATTGCTCGCACAGCCGGTCGCGGTGGACCTTGGCCAGGATCGAGGCGGCGGAAATCGCCTTGACCCGCGCATCGCCCTTGACGATGGCCTCGGCCAGCACGTCCAGCGTCGGCAGGCGATTGCCGTCGACCAGCACCTTGGCGGGCTTCAGGCGCAGGCCCTCGACCGCTCGGCGGATGGCGAGCATGGTGGCCTGCAGGATGTTGTGGGTGTCGATTTCCTCGACTGTGGCCTGCGCCACCGAGCAGCACAGGGCCTTGGCAAGAATCTGGTCGTGCAGGCGTTCGCGCTGCAGGGCCGTGAGCGTCTTGGAATCGGCCAGGCCACGGATCGGGCGCTGGTCGTCGAGGATGACGGCCGCCGCCACGACCGGGCCGGCCAGCGGGCCGCGGCCCGCCTCGTCGACGCCCGCAACGAGGCCTGGCGCATCCCACACGAGGGCCGCCTGCTCAGCCTTCAAGAACTTTCTGGATCGCATCGGCGCAAAGTGTGGGCGTATCGCGCTGCAGTTGCACGTGCAGCTCTGAAAATTTTCGTTGCAGCGCCCGGGTTTTTTCGGGCGCGTCGAGCCAGGCCAGTGTGGCAGTGGCCAGCGCCTGGGGCGTGGCGGCCTCCTGCAGCAGCTCGGGCACCACGAATTCGCGGGACAGGATGTTGGGCAGGCCGACCCAGGGCTGGAGTTGCTTGCGCTGCATCAGGCGCCATGAAAGCGCGTTCATGTTGTACGCGATGACCATCGGCCGCTTGAACAGCGCGGCCTCGAGCGTAGCGGTGCCGCTGGCGATCAGGGTCACGTCGCAGGCCGCCAGCGCGGCATGCGACTGACCATCGAGCAGCATCACCCGCCCCGCTGCGCCGCTGGCCTGCAGCAAGGCCTCGACCTCGACGCGCAGCCCCGGCAGGATGGGCGCGACGAACCGGAGCGCGGGCCGCACCTTCAACATCTGCGCCGCGGCGGCGAAGAACCGGGCAGCAAGGTAGCGCACTTCCGAACGGCGGCTGCCGGGCAGCAAGGCCACGACCTGTGCATCCGGCGCAAGGCCCAATGCTGCGCGGGCCGCGCCGCGGTCTGGGGCCATGGGGATCACATTGGCCAGCGGATGGCCGACGTAGCTGCCCTGCACGCCATGCCCGGCCAGCAGCGCCGGCTCGAACGGAAAGATGCACAGCACGTGGTCGGCCGCGGCCCGGATCTTTTCGATGCGGTCGGCGCGCCAGGCCCAGATCGACGGGCAGACGAAGTGCACGGTCTTCATGCCGCGGCTGCGCAGTCCGGCTTCGAGGTCGAGATTGAAATCGGGAGCATCGACGCCGATGAAGAGTTCGGGCCATTCGCGCAGCAGCCGCGCCTTGAGTTGGCGGCGGATGCCGGCGATCTCGGCATAGTGGCGCAGCACCTCGATGTAGCCGCGCACCGCGAGCTTTTCCTGCGGCCACCAGCTCTGGAGCCCATGTGCGAGCATGCGGGGCCCGCCGATGCCCACGGTCTGGAGCGATGGCCAACGCGCCTGCAGGCCGTCGAGAAGAAGGCCCGCCAACAAGTCGCCGGAAGCTTCCCCCGCGACCAGCGCGAACCGTCGCTGTTCGTCCGTGCCCATGGCGGCTGTCTACTTCAACGCGCGATGCCGCGCGTCGAGTTGGCCAGGAAGCGCTCCATGAGCGCCACGTCCTCGGCCGCCTCCGGCGTCTCGGCGGCCAGTGCGGCGATGCCGGCGCGCGCCTCTTCGAGCGTCTTGCCCTGCCGGTACAGCAGGCGATGCATCTGCTTCACCGCGGCCAGGCGGGGCGCCGAAAAATCGCGGCGGCGCAGGCCCACGACATTGAAGCCGCGCACCGCCAGCGGATTGCCGTCGACCAGCATGAAGGGGGGTACGTCCTGCGATACGGCGCTGGCAAAGCCGACCATGGCATGGGCGCCGACCGAGACGAACTGGTGGATGCCCGTCAGGCCGCCGATCGTGACCCAGTCGGCCAGATGCACGTGGCCGGCCAACGTGGTGTTGTTGGCCAGCGTGGTGTGGTCGTCGACACGGCAGTCGTGCGCAATGTGCGTGTACGCCATGATCCAGTTGTCGTTGCCCACCCGCGTGATGCCGCCCGCGCCCGGCACACCGAGGTTGAAGGTGCAGAACTCGCGGATGACGTTGCGGTCGCCGATGACCAGTTCAGTGGGTTCGCCGGCGTATTTCTTGTCCTGCGGCACCGCGCCGAGCGAGGAAAACTGAAAGATCCGGTTGTCGCGGCCGATGGTGGTGCGCCCTTCGATCACGCAATGCGCACCGATGGTCGTGCCGGCGCCAACCCGCACGTGCGGACCGATCACGGTGTAGGGCCCGACCGAAACGGAGGCGTCCAGCTGTGCCTTCGGGTCGATGAGTGCTGTGGGATGAACCTGCGTCATGCCTTGTCGTAACCGCCGCAAGATCAGTTGATCTGGCGCATCGCGCACATCAGCGTGGCCTCGCAGGCCAGTTCGCTGCCCACCAGCGCGCGGCCCTTGAACTTGGAGATGCCGGCCTTCATGCGCTCGATTTCGACTTCGAGCGTGAGCTGGTCGCCGGGCTCCACGGGGCGCTTGAAGCGCGCGCCGTCGATGGCCGCAAAGTAATAGACCGTGTTGTCATCGGGCACGATGTCGAGCGAATGAAACGACAGCAGTGCGGCCGCCTGCGCCATGGCTTCGAGCATGAGCACGCCCGGCATCACCGGACGGTGGGGGAAGTGGCCATTGAAGAACGGCTCGTTCATCGTCACGTTCTTGAGCGCCGTGATGCGCTTGCCCTTCTCCATGTCCAGCACGCGATCCACCAGCAGGAACGGGTAACGGTGGGGCAGCAGCTTGAGGATTTGATGGATATCGAGCGTCGTCGTCATGATTTTCTGTTCCTGCATCGTCTTCACTTTTTCTGAGGGGCTTTTTCCAGCGCCTTGAGCCGTTCGCGCAGGCTGTGCAACTGCTTGAGCGTTGCCGCGTTCTTTTCCCAGTTCGCATTGTCGTCGATGGGGAACATGCCGGTGTACTGGCCGGCCTTGCGGATCGAGCGGGTAACCACGGTCGCCGCCGAAACGTGAACTCTGTCGGCCACCGTGAGATGACCCAGCACGATTGCACCGCCGCCAAAGGTGCAGTGCGCGCCGATGATGGCGCTGCCCGCCACGCCAACGCAGCCGGCCATGGCGGTGTGCTTGCCTACACGCACGTTGTGGCCGATCTGGATCAGGTTGTCGAGCTTGACGCCGTCGTCGATGACGGTGTCGTCGAGCGCGCCGCGGTCGATGCAGGTGTTGGCGCCGATCTCGACGTCGTTGCCGATGCGCACAGCGCCCAGCTGCTCGATCTTGACCCAGGCGCCCTCGTGCGGCGCCAGGCCGAAGCCGTCCGCGCCAATCACCACACCCGGATGCAGCAGGCAGCGCTCGCCGACCACGCAGTCTTCGCCGATCGTCACGCGCGACTTGAGGACCGTGCCGGCGCCGACGCGCGCGCCCCGCTCCACCACGCACAGGGCGCCGATGCGCGCCGTGGCGTCTACCAGGGCCTCGGGATGGATCACCGCGGAGGGATGGATGCGGTCGGCCTCGGGCCGCGCGTGATGCGCCTTCCACAACTGCGTGAGGCGCGCGAAATAAAGGTAGGGGTCCGCCGCAACGATGAACGCCCCGCGCGCGGCCGCGGCCTCGCGCATGGCCGGCGCGACGATCACGCAGGCGGCCTTGGAGGCCGCCAGTTCCTGCTGGTATTTGGGATGGCTCAGGAAGCTGAGCGCATCAGGCTGTGCATTCTGGAGCGGCGCAAGCCGTTCGATGGACAGCGCCGGGTCCCCGTGGAGCTCGCCCCCAAGGGCGCTGACAATGGCTCCGAGCTGCAGTCCCACGCCGATTCGCGGCGTTACTTGCCGGCCGAAGGAGCAGCGGTCGAGGCGTTCAGGGCCTTGATCACCTTGTCGGTGATGTCGTGCTTGGGATTGATGTAGATCGCCTCCTGCAGGATGGCATCGTACTTTTCAGCCTCGGCCACCTGCTTCACGACGCGGTTGGCACGTTCGTAGACCTGCTGGAGCTCTTCGTTCTTGCGCGCATTGAGATCTTCCTGGAACTCGCGGCGGCGGCGCTGGAAATCGCGGTCCTGGTCGACAAGTGCGCGCTGGCGTGCGGTGCGCTGGCTTTCGGACAAGGTGGGAGCTTCGCGCTCGAACCGTTCGGAGGCCGTCTTCAGGGCTTCGCCCTGCGTCGTGAGATCCTTTTCGCGCTTGAGGAATTCAGCCTCGAGCTTGGCTTGCGCAGCCTTGGCCGGCTGCGCCTCGCGCAGCACGCGATCCGGATTCACGAAGCCGATGCGAAAGGTTTCCTGCGCCTGGGCAGCAGGCGCGGCAGCCAGCGCGAAAACGGGGATCAACAACGCGCCAGCGGCGGCGCGAATCAAATGCTTCATTTAGAAAGACGTTCCGATCTGGAATTGCAAGCGCTGAATTCTATCCTTCGGGATCAGGACGAAGCCGGTATTCGGATCCAGCACTTCCTTTTGGGACTTGATGGGGATGGCGTAGGCAAGACGCAGAGGGCCCAGCGGCGAGATCCAGCTGACCCCGAGGCCCACGGAAGCGCGCAGCTTCTTCTGTGCCTTGTACTGCTCGTCGGTCAGGCCGGCGGCGCGCGAGCCGAACACGTTGCCGACGTCGAAGAAGCCGTACAGGCGCAGGGTGCGGTCATTGCCCGCACCAGGGAACGGCGTGCTCAGCTCGGCGTTGAAGATGGCCTTCTTGGTGCCGCCCAGTGCGGCGCCTTCGGTTTGCCCGAAGAGCGGCACATCGCGCGGGCCGAGCGAGTTCTGCTCGAAGCCGCGGATGGAACCCAGGCCGCCGGCATAGAAGTTCTTGAAGATCGGGTAGACCTTGCCGCCAAGCGCCTTGGCATAGCCGACGTCTGCGTTGATCGCAAACGTGTATTGCTTGTTGATCGGGAAGAACTGCTGGTACTGGTAGTTCGTCTTGACGTACTTCATGTCGCCGCCGACGCCCAGCTCCAGGTTGGCACGCTGCAGGCGCCCGGTGGTCGGGACCAGCGCGCTGTCGCGGTTGTCGCGGCCCCAGCCGATGGTCAGCGGAACACCCCATACGCTCTTCTGGTTGCACTCGGTCACGAACCAGCCGGTCGCATCCTTGGAGCACTGGAAGTAATTGAGGTAGGACGCCGGCGTGAAGAGCCCCGAGAACGAGGTCGACGAGTTCGGATCGAACGCATAGCGCTCGAGCCCGACGCCGAAGAAGACCGTGTCGACTTCGCTGAACGGCACGCCGAAGCGGATCGAAGCGCCCTGGTTGACCAGCTTGTAGTCGCCATCGAGGGTGGTCGAATACGGGCGCGTGGTGGTGTGATAGACGCTGATCGTGCGCGAGATGCCGTCCTTCGTGAAGTACGGATCGGTGGTGGTCAGCGACAGCGTGCGGTTGTACTTGCTGGTGTTGACCTGCACGCCCAGGAAGTTGCCGGAACCAAAAACGTTCTCTTGGGAGATGCCGAAGGTCAGAGCCACCTTTTCCGCGCTGGAGTAGCCCGCGCCGAGCTGCAGGCTGCCGGTGGGCTTCTCCGCCACGTTGATGACCAGGTCGACCTGGTCGGGCGAACCCGGGATTTCCTGGGTCTCGACGTTCACTTCGGTGAAGAAGCCCAGACGGTCCACGCGGTCGCGCGAAAGCTTGATCTTGTCGCCGTCGTACCACGAGGCCTCGAACTGGCGGAATTCGCGCCGGATGACTTCGTCGCGCGTCTTCGCGTTGCCGCCCACGGCCACACGGCGCACGTAGACGCGGCGCGAGGGTTCGGCTTGCAGGGTCAGCGTCACGCGGTTGTTGACGCGGTCGATTTCCGGGCGTGCCTGCACGCGTGCAAACGCATAGCCGAAGGTGCCGAAATAGTCGGTGAAGGCCTTGGTGGTTTCGGTGACTTGCTCGCCGTTGTAGGGCTCGCCGGGCTTGATGGTCACGAGGGACTTGAACTCCTCGTCGCGGCCGAGATAGTTGCCGTCGAGCTTGACGCCGGCCACCACGAACTTCTCGCCTTCGGTGATGTTGACGGTCACCGACAGGTCCTGGCGGTCCGGCGAGATGGCGACCTGGGTCGAATCGATGCGGAATTCGAGGTAGCCGCGCGTGATGTAGTACGAGCGAAGCGTTTCCAGGTCGGCGTTGAGCTTCGAGCGCGAGTACTGGTTGGACTTGGTGTACCAGCTCATGAAACCGCCGCTGTCCTGGTCGAACAGGCTCAGCAGCGTCGATTCGCTGAAGGCCTTGTTGCCGACCACGCGCACTTCGCGAATGCGCGCGGAATCGCCCTCGGTGACGGTGAACGTGAGATTGACGCGGTTGCGCTCGATAGGTGTGACCGTGGTCACGACCTGCGCGTTGTAGAGGCTGCGGCTCACGTACTGGCGCTTGAGCTCCTGCTCGGCACGGTCGGCCAGCGCCTTGTCGTACGGGCGGCCATCGGCCAGGCCCACTTCGCGCAGCGCCTTCTGGAGCGCGGCCTTGTCGAACTCCTTGGTGCCGACGAAATCGACATCGGCAATGGTGGGCCGCTCTTCGACGATTACCACCAGCACGTTGCCGTTGACGTCGATGCGCACGTCCTTGAACAACCCCAGGTCGAACAGCGCACGGATGGCAGCCGATCCGCGCTCGTCGCTGTAGGTATCGCCCACACGCAGCGGCAACGATGCGAAGATCGTGCCGGGCTCGACGCGTTGCAAGCCTTCGACGCGAATGTCACGCACCGTGAAGGGCTCGACGGCCCAGGCTGCCGTGGCCGCCAACGCGCTGGCCACTACCGCGGCAACGCTACGCAGGCGAAAGCGACTGAAGTTTGTGTTCATCTGTGAATTGGGCCGGCGCGGAAAGGGCCGGCAGAAAGTTAACCAAAGAGCCGCGTGACGTCGTTGAAGAGTGCAACCGACATCATGACCAGCAGCAAAGCGACACCGCCGCGCTGAAGCCGTTCCATCCAGGCGTCAGAGACGCTCTTGCCGGTCAGGCCCTCCCAAAGATAATACATCAGGTGTCCTCCATCGAGGACCGGCAGCGGCATGAGATTGAGCACGCCAAGGCTCACGCTGATCAGCGCAAGGAACACCAGGTACTGGGTCAGCCCGAGGCTCGCGGACTTGCCCGCATAGTCGGCGATCGTGAGCGGCCCGCTCAGATTCTTGAGCGAGGCTTCGCCGATCACCATCTTGCCCATCATGCGGACGGTCAGTGCCGACACCTCCCAGGTGCGGACGATGCCGCGCCAGACACCGTCCACGGGGCCTTGCCGCACTGTCACCATTTCGGGCGGCGCGCCGACATAGGCGCCGATGCGGCCGACCTTCACGGCGCCCTCCTCGCGCAGTTCGGGCCTGACTTCGAGTTCGATCAACTGGCTGCCGCGCTGCACCTGCCAGGTCTGCGGGCGTGGCTGGTCGCCGTCGATCGAGGTGCGGATCAGCTCGCGCAGCTGCTGTCCGTCGACGACGGGCACATTGCCGACGCTGCGGACCACGTCGCCGCTGCGAAGGCCCGCACGCTCTGCCGCGCTGCCGGCCATCACCTGGCCGATCTCGGGCCGCGTCAGCGGTGCGAGCACGCCGATCTTGCGGAACATCTGCGGGTCGGCGTCCTTGGCCTCCATGAGACTCAACGGCAGCACGACCTGCCGACCGGGCCGGCCACCCTCGCCCGCCACTTCGAGCGTCAGGTCGCGGCCGTCGAGCGCGCCGCGCGTCATGCGCCAGCGCAGGTCCTCGAACGACTGCACGGGCTCCAGGTCGCCTTCGAAGCCGGCGCGCGTGATGTGCTCGCCGCCGCGCAGCCCCGCCGCTTCCGCCAGCGATGCCGCCACCGGACGCGCCAGCTTGGCAACGGGCTCCTCGACCCCGATCCAGTTGACGGCCGTGTAGAGCACCACGGCGAGCAGCAGATTGGCAATCGGCCCGGCGGCAACGATGGACGCGCGATAGCGCAGCGGCTGCGTATTGAAGGCGCGGTGCCGGTCCTCCGGCGCAACCGGCCCCTCGCGCTCGTCGAGCATCTTGACGTAGCCGCCGAAGGGAAAAGCGCCGATGACGAACTCGGTTTCCTGGCCCGGGTGCTGGCGCCTGGGCTGCCAGCGGTACAGCGTCTTGCCGAAGCCGACCGAGAACCGCAACACCTTGACGCCGCAAGCGACGGCGACGCGGTAGTGGCCGTATTCGTGCACGGCAATCAGGACGCCGAGTGCAACCACGAAAGCAATAACGGTGAGCATCCGGATCCTCTGTTGGCGGGAGCGTCAGGCCGCGAAGCGCAGTGCCGCGGCATTGGCGGCCGCCCGGGCACTGGCGTCGAGCGCCAGCAGATCGGCCAGCGATGCGGGCTTGGAGGGGCTGACGGCTTCCAAAGTTTCCATGTTGACCGCATGAATGCGGTCGAAGCGCAGTCGCCGATCAAGAAAGGCCTCGACCGCGACTTCGTTGGCAGCATTGAGGACCGCCGTGGTCCCGGGCGCCGCACGCAGCGCATGCCAGGCCAAGCCCAGTCCCGGGAACAGCGCCGCATCGGGAGCGTCGAAGCTCAGCGACGCCATCTGGCGGAAGTCGAGGCGCGCCGCGCCGCTCTCGATGCGCTCGGGCCAGGCCAGGCCGACAGCGATGGGCACCCGCATGTCGGGCGTCCCCAGCTGGGCAATGACCGAGGCATCGGTGAACTGGACCATCGAATGCACCACGCTCTGTGGATGGATGACCACCTCGATCTGCTCGGGCAGGACGCCGAACAGATGGCGCGCCTCGATCACCTCGAGCGCCTTGTTCATCATGGTGGCGGAATCGACCGAGATCTTGCGGCCCATGACCCAGTTCGGATGCGCGCAGGCCTGCTCGGGCGTGACCGTACCCAGCGTATCGGGCGCGCGCGTGCGGAACGGGCCGCCCGAAGCCGTAAGAATGATCTTGTCGATGCGGCGCGGCCAGGTCGACGGATCCTCGGGCAGCGACTGGAAGATGGCCGAGTGCTCGCTGTCGATCGGCAGCAGCGTGGCACCGCCGTCGCGCACGGTGCGCATGAACAGCTCGCCGCCAACCACCAGCGCCTCCTTGTTGGCCAGCAGGAGCCGCTTGCCGGCGCGCGCCGCGGCCAGGCAAGGCCCGAGGCCCGCAGCCCCCACGATGGCGGCCATCACGGCGTCGACCTCCTCATGAGATGCTATCCTTTCGATAGCATCATCACCACTCAGCACCTTTGTGCCGAGATTGTTTTGTTCTATCTTTTCCGCCAGCAGCGCCGCATGCGGCGCGCTCGCCATGACCGCATACCGCGGCGAAAACCGTGCGCATTGCGCCAGCATTTCGTCGACCTTGGTCGATGCCGAAAGCGCGAAGACCTCGAAACGGTCGGGGTGCCGCGAAATGACATCGAGCGTGCTAACGCCGACCGACCCGGTCGAGCCCAACACCGTGATGCGTTGTTTGGGTGTGTTCACAAGAAAGCCAGCATCAATGCAATGGGAAGTGCCGGCAAGAGGGCATCCACGCGGTCGAGCACGCCGCCATGGCCCGGCAGCAGGCTGCTGCTGTCCTTGGCGCCGGCACTGCGCTTGATCAGCGATTCGACCAGGTCGCCAACAACGCTGATTGCAGCGAGAAACAGCACCCCGACAAGCAGCAGCCACCAGCCGCGCTCGTACAGCCGGGTGTAGAGGCTTGCCACCGTCGCGCCGGCAGCCCTGTCGGCCCAGACCCAGGCAAAGGCCAGCACCACGACGCCCGCCATGCCGCCCCATACGCCTTCCCAGCTCTTGCCGGGGCTGATGGCGGGCGCGAGCTTGCTGCGCGTGAACTTGAGGCCGAAAGCGCGGCCCGTGAAATAGGCGAAAACGTCCGCCACCCAGACCAGCACGAGGATGGAGAGCAGGAAGTTGATGCCGACCATGCGTGCCTGCACCGCTGCCAGCCACGCCACCCAGAGCGCCAGCAGCCCCCCGACCAACCGCAGCCCACGGGGAATGCGCGGCCAGCCCGGCACGGCCACCCGCAGCAGCGCGGCCCCACCGAGCACCCAGGCCGCACTGGCCAGCAGCCACATGAGCAACAGCGACCGATCAAGCAGGCCGAGCCACCACGAAAGCGCACACAGCGCCACCGTTTCCAGGCCGAGGAAGACCGACAGCCGCTGGCCATAGCCGTTGAGCCGGCCCCACTCCCATGCGCCGGCACCGATCAACACCAGCATCACGCAGGCGAAAGGAACGTGCGACGGGTAGAAGAGTGCCGGCAGCAGGATCGCCAACAGGACGATGGCCGTGAGGATGCGTTGTTTGAGCATGCGGCTGGAGGGGCGGACCGTGAGGCCCTCAGGCCAACTGGCGATCGGGTGAGGAGCCGCTGCCGGCCGTGATCTGCGCGGAGGTCTTGCCGAAACGCCGCTCGCGCGCCTGAAATGCGGCAATTCCCGCATCCAGCTCGGCCGGGTCGAACTCGGGCCAAAGCTTGTCGCTGAAGAAGAGTTCCGCGTACGCGCTCTGCCACAGCAGGAAGTTCGACAGGCGCTGCTCGCCGCCGGTGCGAATGAGAAGGTCGGGATCGGGCACGTGCGCCAGGGCCATGGCGCGGTCGAGATTCGCTTCGGTGAGCGCCTCGCCCTGCTCGGCCAGCCTGGCTGCGGCGCGGGCAATGTCCCATCGGCCGCCGTAGTTGAAGCAGACGTTCAGGATCAGCTTGGTGTTCTGCGCGGTGGCGGTCTCGGCGTCGACCAGGCCTTGCACCATTTTCTTGGAGAGGCCTGCGCGCTCGCCGACGAAATGCAGCTGCACGCCGTCGCGGCTCAGCTTGGGCACTTCGCGCGCGAGTGCACCCACCATGATTTCCATCAGCCCCGAAACTTCTTCGGGCGGACGGTTCCAGTTCTCCGACGAAAACGCGAAGACCGTGAGAACGCCCACGCCGCGATCGACACACGCCTTGACGCAGCGCCTCAGCGACTCGACGCCCTGCTTGTGTCCTGCCACGCGAGGCAGGAATCGCCGCGTGGCCCAGCGTCCGTTGCCATCCATGACGATGGCAATGTGGTGGGGAATCTGCAGCGAAGACGAGGCCATGCGCAGCCTCAAACGGCCATGATCTCCGCTTCCTTGGCCGCGACCAGGCGGTCGATTTCCGCGATGTGGCGGTCCGTGACCTTCTGGATTTCGGCTTCGGCGCGCTTCTGGTCGTCCTCGGAGGCGAGCTTTTCCTTGACCAGCTTCTTGACCGATTCGTTCGCATCGCGGCGCAGGTTGCGCGTGGCGATCTTGGCGGTTTCGCCTTCGTTGCGGACCAGCTTGGTCATTTCCTTGCGGCGCTCCTCGCTCATGGCAGGCAGCGGCACGCGGATCAGGTCGCCCATCGAGGCGGGGTTCAGGCCCAGGTCGCTTTCGCGGATGGCCTTCTCGATCTTGGCGCCCATGCCCTTTTCCCAGGGCTGGACGCTGATCGTGCGCGAGTCGAGCACCGACACGTTGGCCACCTGGCTCAGCGGCACCTGCGAGCCGTAGTACTCGACGTGGATCGAGTCGAGCAGCGCGGAGTTGGCACGGCCGGTACGGATCTTGGTGAGGTTGTTCTGGAACGCAGCGAGCGACTGGTTCATCTTGGCGTCGGTCGCGCTGCGGATTTCTGCAATGGTGGGGGTCGTCATCTCAAATTACTCCTCAGGCATGCACCAGCGTGCCCTCGTCCTCGCCCATGACGACGCGCTTGAGCGCACCGTTCTTGAAAATCGAGAACACCTTGATCGGCAGCTTCTGGTCGCGGCACAGCGCGAAGGCCGTGGCGTCCATGATGCCGAGATTCTTCGCGATCGCCTCGTCGAAAGTGAGCGACGCATAGCGCGTTGCATCGGGATGGGTCTTCGGATCGGCGGAATAGACACCGTCGACCTTGGTGGCCTTGAGCACCAGTTCGGCACCGATCTCGGCCCCGCGCAGCGCGGCGGCCGTGTCGGTGGTGAAGAACGGATTGCCGGTGCCCGCGGCAAACACCACGACCTTGCCCTCTTCGAGGTACTGCAGCGCCTTGGGGCGCACGTAGGGTTCGACCACCTGCTCGATCGCGATGGCGGACATGACGCGCGCCACCAGCCCCTGCTTGTTCATGGCGTCGGCCAGGGCCAGCGAATTCATGACGGTGGCCAGCATGCCCATGTAGTCGGCCGTGGCGCGGTCCATGCCGACCGAGCCTCCCGCGACGCCGCGGAAGATGTTGCCGCCACCGATCACGACGGCGACCTCGACACCCATGTTCACCACTTCCGCCACCTCTTCGACCATGCGAACGATGGTGGCGCGATTAATACCAAAGGCATCGTCCCCCATTAACGCCTCGCCCGACAGCTTCAACAAGATTCGCTTGTGGGCTGGGCGGGGATCAGACATGGGCAATTTCCTTACTTGGGTTGGCGGGGGCGAGTGTAGAACGAGGCGGTGAAAAAACGGCGGCACACACGCGTGCGCCGTCGCTTTGGGGCGTAACAGTTTTTACGCGGCGGCCTTGGCGGCAGCCACCTGGGCTGCAACTTCGGCGGCAAAGTCGTCGACCTTCTTTTCGATGCCTTCGCCGACCACATACAGGGTGAAGCCCTTGATGCTGGTGTTGGCGGCCTTGAGCATCTGCTCGACGGTCTGCTTGTCGTTCTTCACGAACGGCTGGTTGTGCAGCGAGACTTCCTTGAGGTACTTCTGCACGCCGCCTTCGATGCGCTTGGCAACGATGTCGGCAGGCTGCGGCTTCTTGCCTTCGGCTTCGGCCGTCTTGCGATCTTCCTCGGCCTTGCCGGCGGCCACGGCACGCTCTTTTTCGATCAAGTCGGCAGGCACGTCAGCGGCCGAAATGGCAACCGGCTTCATGGCGGCGATGTGCATCGCGACGTCCTTGGCCGAGGTATCGTCGCCTTCGAACTCGACCATCACGCCGATGCGCGTGCCGTGCAGGTACGAAGCCAGCTTGCCGTTGCCGCCAAAGTGCTTGAAGCGGCGGAAGCTCATGTTCTCGCCGATCTTGCCGATCAGGCCCTTGCGCACGTCCTCGAGCGTGGGGCCGAAGCCGTCCTGCTCATAGGGCAGCGCGCCCAGCGCAGCGATGTCCGCGGGGTTGTGCTTGGCGACCAGCATCGCGGCAGCGTTGGCCAGGGCCAGGAAACTGTCGTTCTTGGTGACGAAGTCGGTTTCGCAGTTGATCTCGATCATGCCGCCGGCCGAGCCTTCGACGAACGCCGTGACCACGCCTTCGGCAGTGATGCGGCCCGATGCCTTGCCAGCCTTGTTGCCGAGCTTGATGCGCAGCAACTCTTCGGCCTTTTCCATGTTGCCGTCGGCCTCGGTCAGGGCCTTCTTGCATTCCATCATCGGCGCGTCGGTCTTTGCGCGCAGTTCGCCGACCATGCTTGCGGTGATTGCAGCCATTGTTCTATCTCCGTGTCCAAAAAATCAGATTAAAAAAAAGGGGCACCAAAGCCCCTTCTTCAGGCGCGTGAGAGCACTCGATCAGGCCGAGGCGCCCTCTTCGACTTCGACGAATTCGTCGCCGCTGCCTTCGGCGATGGCCTTGACCACGTCACCGGTGGCGCTGTTGCGGCCTTCGATGATCGCGTCGGCGATGCCGCGAGCGTAGAGCGTGACGGCCTTCGACGAGTCGTCGTTACCCGGAATCACATAGTCGATGCCTTCGGGCGAATGGTTGGAGTCGACCACGCCGATCAGCGGAATGCCCAGCTTCTTGGCTTCCGCCACGGCGATCTTGTGGAAGCCCACGTCGATCACGAAGATGGCATCGGGCAGCGCGGTCATGTCCTGGATGCCGCCGATGTCCTTCTCGAGCTTCTCGATCTCGCGCGAGAACGTGAGCTGCTCTTTCTTGCTCAGGCTGTCGAGGCCTGCTTCTTGCTGGGCCTTCATGTCCTTCAGGCGCTTGATCGAGGTCTTGACGGTCTTGAAGTTGGTCAGCATGCCGCCGAGCCAGCGGGTATCGACGAAAGGCACGCCGGCGCGGCGAGCTTCGGCAGCCACGATTTCACGGGCCTGACGCTTGGTGCCGACCATCAGGATCGTGCCGCGGTTAGCCGTGAGTTGCTTGGCGTACTTCATCGCGTCCTGGAACATCGGGAGCGATTTTTCCAGGTTGATGATGTGAATCTTGTTGCGATGGCCGAAGATGTACGGGGCCATCTTGGGGTTCCAGAAGCGGGTTTGGTGACCGAAGTGGACACCGGCTTCCAGCATTTCGCGCATGGTGGTAGACATTGAAAATTACTCCAAAGGTTGGGTCTAAAATCCAGCCCGTTTTGTGCCTCCTTCGAATGGAGTCACAACACCTTGATTGGGCCGGTTTGCGGATGTGTTTGGCTGGGTGCGACGAAAGCCGTCACATGTTCAGCGAAACCCAAAGAGTATAGCACGGCCCTCTCTGTCCTTTCTCCTTGCCCCACCCCGGAACCGAGCCGTCCGCGCCCTCGCAGCCCACCCATGAACGACCTCCACGCCACCCGTCTGAATGTTCTGGCAGGTGGCACCGATGCATGCACCGAAATGGAGCGCGCCATCGGCATCGCCCAGTCCCCGGCCTGCAGCCACGTCTTCACCCGCACACTCTTCGACGAAGCCCGCCGGCAGGTCGCCCGATCGGTGCCGCAAAGCAGGCTCGCCGGACTCGCCTTCACCGCCAAGGACCTGTTCGACATCGAGGGCCAGCCAACCCCGGCGGGCTCCGTGGCGCTCTCGCACGCGCCGGCCGCCAAGGCCGATGCAGTGTCCGTGGCGCGGCTGCGCGCCGCGGGCGGCGTGCTGACGGGCCGCACCAACATGACGGAGTTTGCGTTCTCCGGCGTGGGAGTCAACCCGCACCACGGCACGCCGGCCAACGCGAGCGACGCGGCCACGCCGCGCATCCCGGGAGGCTCGTCCTCCGGCGCCGCCGTCTCGGTCGCCACCGGGGCGGCATTCATCGGCCTGGGCTCGGACACGGGCGGCTCGATCCGCATTCCCGCCGCGCTGAACGGCATCGTGGGTTTCAAGAGCACTGCCCGGCTGGTGCCGACCGAAGGCGCCCTGCCGCTGTCGACCACGCTCGACACCGTCTGTGCCATGACGCGCTCGGTCCGCGACGCCGTCACGGCGCACGAAATCCTCGCGGCACGCCGTGTGACCGCCGGTGCGGCCTCCCTGGGGGCATACCGGCTTGCCGTCGTGAAGAACGTGTTCTTCGACGGCATCGAGCCCGCGGTGGCGCGGGCTTTCGACAATGCGCTGCAAACACTGCACGACGCCGGCGCCCGGATCGAGGAGATCCAGCTGCCGGAGCTCGCGGAGCTGCAGGCCATCAATGCCACGGGCGGTTTTTCGGCGGCCGAGTCCTACGCCTGGCACCGGCTGCTGCTCGAGCGCAGCGGCGCCGGCTACGACCCCCGCGTGGCCCAGCGCATCCTCAGGGGCGCCACCATGAAGGCACACGAATACATCGATCTCATGCATGCCCGGCAGGCCTGGATCGCCCGCGTCGAAGCAGCGCTGTCGCCCTTCGACGCGGTGCTGTCGCCCACCGTACCGATCACCGCGCCCGCCATTGCGAGCGTCGCGCCGGGCGCCGAGCGCGACGACGAATTCTTCCGCATCAATGCATTGCTGCTGCGCAACCCCTCGATCATCAACATGCTCGACGGCTGCGCCCTCTCGCTGCCCTGCCAGGCCGTTGGCGAACTGCCGGTGGGCCTGATGCTGTGGCATGCCTCGCTGCACGACGACGCCGTTCTGGCGGTCGCCCTGCAAGCGGAACGAGCGCTGCAAAAACAATAGCTTCACGCACCGATCGACGGGTGCCGGCCATCTCTTCTTACTCAAAAATTCAATGAAAATCGCGATCGTGGGCGCCGGCATCATCGGCGTCACAACCGCCTGGGAACTGGTTTCGGACGGCCATGAAGTTTCCGTGTTCGAGCGCCGCGGCGCTGCGGCCGAGGAAGCCAGTTTTGCGAATGCCGGGGTGGTCGCGCCGGGCTATGTCACGCCGTGGGCGGCGCCGGGCATGCGCGCCAAGGTGCTGCGCTCGCTGCTGTCCCCGCACGGCGCCATCAAGCTGCGCTGGCCGCTGAGTTCGCGCGACCTCGGCTGGATGGCGCGCTGGCAGAAAGCCTGCAAGCTCGAAACCTACCTGGCCAACCGCGCCCGCATGCAGCGCCTGGCGTTCTACAGCCGCACCCGGTTGCACGAGGTGACCGAAGCGCGCGAGCTGAGCTACGAACGCAGCGACGGCTACCTCGTGCTGCTGCGCTCCAAGCGCGAGAAGAAAATGGTCCAGCCGGGGCTCGACGTGCTGCGCGCGGCGGGCAGCGTCTTCAGGGAAGTGGACGCCGACGAGGCCCGCCGCATCGAGCCCGCGCTCAACACCGACACGGCGCTCGCGGGTGCGATCCACCTGCCCGAGGACGAAGTAGCCAACTGCCGCCAGTTCGCGCTGCTTCTCAAGTGGGAAGCCGAGGCGCTCGGCGCCCAGTTCCATTTCAATTGCGACATTGCGCCGCTGAGCCGCGCGCAGCCCACCTCCATTTCGCTCGCGAGCGGCTCGCCTCCGCTGCGCTTCGATGCCGTGGTGGTGTGCGCCGGTCTTGCCTCGGCCTCGCTGCTGCGGCCGCTCGGCCTGCGGATTCCGCTGGCACCGGTGTACGGCCACTCGATCAGCGCGCCGATCCGCGAATCGCTCAACGCGCCGCGCAGCGCCGTGATGGACGAGCGCTACAAGGTCGCGATCTCGCGCCTGGGCCAGCGCGTGCGCGTGGCCGGCAGTGCGGAGATCGGCGGCTCTCTGGACACCATGAATCCCTCCGCGGTGCAAACGCTCTACAAAGTGCTGCACGACTGGTTTCCGGGCGCTGCAACACTGCAGTCGGGCGTGCAGCAGTGGAAGGGCGCGCGTCCGATGCTGCCCGACGGCCCACCGGTGCTCGGCGCCAGCGGCGTGCCGGGCGTCTGGCTCAATCTGGGCCACGGTTCGAGCGGATGGGCGCTGTCATGCGGCAGCGCACGCGTGGTGGCCGACCTGGTCGGCGGCCGCGATGCGGGCGTCGACCTCGAAGGCCTGGGCATCGAGCGGCTCGCTCAATAAGCAAGGCACACCCGGCCGCAGCGGCTGCGTACGCGCCAGGCGGGGCAGAATCGACCCATGCAATGCATCACGTCCGCCACCGTCGCCGACCTGTTCGATATCGCGGCAACGCGTCGCATCGAACAGGCAGCGGCAGCCGCCCTGCCCCATCACACCCTGATGCAGCGGGCAGGTCTGGCCGTGGCGCGGCTGGCGATGGCGGTTGCGCCGCATGCGCGAACGATATGGATTGCCTGCGGACCGGGCAACAACGGCGGCGATGGCTTCGAGGCTGCCGCGCAGTTGCAGCACCGCGGCTTCCTGCCGATCGTCACGTTCGCGGGCGATGAAGACCGGCTGCCGCCGGATGCCAGGGCGTCGCTGCAACGGGCCCGGGATGCCGGCGTGATCTTCGCGCCGGAGCCGCCGGCCACCTGGGACCTGGCGATCGACGCACTGCTCGGCATCGGGGCCACCCGGCCACTCGCGAATGCCATGGCCGATTGGCTGCGGCAGATGCATGCGATGGCCTCGCCAGTACTCAGCGTCGACGTGCCTTCGGGGCTGAATGCCGACACCGGCGCTTCAAGCGCCACGCCTCATCCGGGTGCTCTTTCGCCCCGCTTCTGTCTGACCTTCCTGACCCTCAAGCCCGGCCTGTTCACGGCGAAAGGCCGCGACGCGGCGGGCACGGTCTGGTTCGACGACCTGGGTTGCAGCGGCACCGCCGAGTCGCCGGCCGCGCGCCTGGCGGGTGCACCGGCGGACGCGCCGCGCAGCCATGCCTCGCACAAGGGCAACTATGGCGATGTCGCGGTGATCGGCGGCGCACCCGGCATGGCGGGCGCCGCGCTGCTGGCCGGATCTGCCGCGCTGCATGCGGGCGCCGGACGCGTGTTCGTCGGACTGCTCGACCCGGACGCGGCCGCGGTCGACCTGGCGCAACCCGAACTGATGCTGCGAGACGCCAAGGCGCTCGATCTCTCAGGCATGACGGCGGTCTGCGGATGCGGTGGCGGCGCGGACATCCGTGCGGTGCTACCCCGTGTGCTGGCGACGGCGGCAGCGCTGGTGCTCGACGCCGACGCGTTGAACGCCATCGCGAACGACGGCGCGCTGCAGGCCCAGCTGGCATCGCGCGCCCGCCGCGGAAGGCCGACGGTGATCACCCCGCACCCGCTCGAAGCCGCACGCCTGCTGAATTGCACGGCCGCCGACGTTCAGGCCGACAGGCTGGCAGCAGCCCGCCAGCTCGCGTCGCGCTACGGCGTGGTCGCCGTGCTCAAGGGCTCGGGAACAGTGATCGCCGGTGACGGCAGCACGCCACCGGTACTCAACCTGACCGGCAACGCCAGGCTCGCAACCGCCGGCACGGGCGATGTGCTGGCGGGAATGATCGGCGCCGCACTGGCGACGCAGCGGCCGGCATTCGAAGCAGCCCGGGAAGCCGTCTGGCGCCACGGCCACATCGCCGACACCTGGCCGGCCGGTGCACCCCCGCTGACGGCCGGCGCGCTGGCGCGCCAGGTGCCCTGCTGACGAGATCCTAGCCGCGCCCGACGAAGGGCATCTTCGTCGCCATGACGGTATGGAACAGCACGTTGGCCTCCAGCGGCAGGTTCGCCATGTAGAGCACCGACTGGCCCACGATCTTCACGTCCATCAGCGGCTCGATCGCGAGTTCGCCGTTGGCTTGCGGCACGCCCTTGGCCATGCGTGCGGCCAGTTCCGTCATGGCGTTGCCCACGTCGATCTGGCCGACCGCGATGTCGTACTTGCGCCCATCGAGCGAAGCGGTCTTGGTCAGGCCCTCGACTGCGTGCTTGGTCGCGGTGTACGCCGCGGAATTGGGCCGAGGGGCGGTGGCCGAGATGGAACCGTTGTTGATGATGCGGCCGCCCCGCGGCGTCTGCGCCTTCATCGTGCGGAACGCCTGCTGGATGCAGAAGAACATGCCGCTCAGGTTGATGTCGACCACGCCGCGCCACTGCTCGGGCGTCCAGTCTTCGAATGGACCCGGGGGGTTGCCCACGCCGGCGTTGTTGAACAGCAGGTCGACGCGGCCGAAGCGCTCCACCGCAGCGGCGAACAGCGCCTGCACCGATTCCGCATTGGCCACGTCGGTGGGCACTGCGAAGGCGCGCGCGCCGGCGCCGGACTCTTCCGCCACCTGCTCCAGCGGTTCGAGGCGGCGCCCCGCCAGGGTCACGCTCCAGCCATCGGCCAGCAGCGCCAGTGCCGCGGCGCGGCCGATGCCGCTACCGGCGCCCGTGACGATCGCGATGCGGCCCTTGTTGTTTTCCACGCTCATGCTCGGTGTCTCCTTCTCGGTTTGTCTGTATGGATGGGATGCAATGCTGCGTTGCGCATCATGCGCGGCGCGGCTTGCGCCCCTTCATCTTGTTGGCGGCCTTCTTGACCGCCGACTTGAAAGCCTGCATCGCCGACTGGGGGCCCGCCGCGGCAACGGCCGCGCTGCGATCGACGCGCGGCTCGGGAACGGCCTCGGCCTTGTGACGCGAACTGCGCTTGGCCGATGCCTTGACCGGCACGCCAGCCGAGGCTGCGCCCTTGTCCTTCATGGCTCGCGCCGTGAGGTCTTCCCCCTCGCGCACGAGGCGGAAATCGATCTTGCGCCCATCCAGGTCGACGCGGCTCACCTGCACCCGCACGCGGGTGCCGATGGCGTAGCGGATGCCGGTGCGCTCGCCGCGCAGCTCCTGGCGCATTTCGTCGAACTTGAAGTACTCGCCGCCGAGTTCGGTGATGTGCACCAGGCCCTCGACGTACATCGCATCGAGCGTGACGAAGATGCCGAAGGTCGTGGCCGCCGTGACGACGCCGCCGTACTCCTCGCCCAGGTGCTCGCGCATGTACTTGCACTTGAGCCATGCTTCGACGTCGCGGCTGGCTTCGTCGGCACGGCGCTCGTTGGCGCTGCAATGCAGGCCGGCCGCTTCCCAGGCCAGCACTTCCTTGGTTGGCGCGACAGTGGCTTTCTGCGGCTTGGTGGTCGGCGCCTTGACGCGCGAGGCCAGCCGCTTGGCCAGCTTGGCGTGCGCCTCGCCCGGCGTCGGCAACATCGGCAGCTGATAGCGCGTCTTGCCGAGAATGGCCTTGATCACGCGATGCACCAGCAGGTCGGGGTAGCGCCGGATCGGGCTGGTGAAGTGCGTGTAGGCCTCGTACGCCAAGCCGAAATGGCCGCTGTTGATGGGCGTGTAGATCGCCTGCTGCATCGAGCGAAGCAGCATGGTGTGGATCTGCTGCGCGTCGGGGCGCTCCTTGGTGGCTTCGGCAATCGCCTGGAACTCACCGGGCCGCGGGTCGTCGGTGATGCTCAAACCCACGCCCATGGCTTTCAGGTAGCCGCGCAGGATTTCCTTCTTCTCGGGCGTCGGGCCTTCGTGCACGCGGAACAGGCCCGGGTGCTTGCCTTCGGCGATGAAATCGGCGCTGCACACGTTGGCCGCGAGCATGGCCTCTTCGATGAGGCGGTGCGCCTCGTTGCGCGTGCGGGGCACGATCTTCTCGATGCGGCCCGCGTCGTCGCAGATGATCTGCGTCTCGGTGGTTTCGAAGTCGACCGCGCCGCGCTTGCCGCGTTGCTTGAGCAGCGCCTTGTAGACGTCGGCCAGGTTCAGCAGATCCTTGACGCGGTCCTTGCGCTTGGCCGCCTCGGGGCCGCGCGTGTTGCCAAGGATCGCAGCCACTTCGGTGTACGTGAAGCGCGCATGGCTGAACATCACGGCCGGGTAGAACTGGTAGGCGTAGATCTCGCCGTCGGCGGCCACGAGCATGTCGCACACCATGCACAGGCGCTCGACCTCGGGGTTCAGCGAACACAGGCCGTTCGACAGCTTCTCCGGCAGCATCGGAATCACGCGGCGCGGAAAGTACACGCTGGTGGCGCGGTCGTAGGCATCGATGTCGATGGCCGAACCGGTCTGCACATAGGCGCTGACGTCGGCAATGGCAACCAGCAGGCGCCAGCCCTTGCCGCGGCCGACCTTGGCGGGCTCGCAGTACACGGCATCGTCGAAATCGCGCGCGTCCTCGCCGTCGATGGTGACCAGCGGCACGTCGGTCAGGTCGATGCGCCCTTTCTTGTCGGCCGGGCGAACCTTCTCCGGCAAAGCCTTGGCTTCGGCCAGGCAGGCCTCGGAAAACTCGTGCGGCACGCCGTACTTGCGCACGGCGATCTCGATCTCCATGCCGGGATCGTCGATCTCGCCCAGCACCTCCTTCACGCGCCCGACCGGCTGGCCGAACAGCGCTGGCGGCTCGGTGAGCTGCACCACGACGACCTGCCCCACCTTGGCGGGGCCGGTTGCGCCCTTGGGAATCAGTACATCCTGTCCATAGCGCTTGTCTTCGGGCGCAACGAGCCAGACGCCGCCTTCATGCAGGAGGCGGCCGATGATCGGCTGCTCGGGGCGCTCGACGATTTCGACCACCCGCCCCTCGGGACGCCCGCGCCGATCCTGCCGCACCACACGCGCCTTGACGCGGTCCTTGTGCAGCACCGCACGCATCTCGTTCGGGGGCAGATAGATGTCGGCTTCGCCGTCGTCGCGCTGCACGAAACCGTGTCCGTCGCGATGCCCTTGAACAGTTCCTTCAAATTCATCCAGCAGACCGCTGGAATGGCCATTATTTTTGATATGATTCTCTCTTTCCTGAAATTCAAAACATAACTGCTTCGGCAGCTATGTGGGCCCAGATGGCGGAATTGGTAGACGCACTAGTTTCAGGTACTAGCGAGTAACATCGTGGAGGTTCGAGTCCTCTTCTGGGCACCACCCCTACCAAGCTGAAACCCCTGTGAATCATCGATTTACAGGGGTTTTTTCTTTTCCCTGGGAACATGATCGAGGGATGTTCTCCCTCACGGATGCCGGTCGCAGCCAAGCCAGGCTGCACCGACGGTTGTCCACCGTGTTCGCGCACAGCTTCTTGATCCTGAGACGGAACATTCTGCGAAGCGCTTTTCTTCGGCGGCACGGATTCGAACAAATGGAACGGGCTTCGTCTCATGAAATGATGCAGCAACCCGCTCGTGGAGAAGCGGCTTTCCACCATTCTGACGCAGTACATCGACGAATGATCGCGCAGAGTCTCGAGAAGCGGAGCAACCGAATCAATAACACCGTGTTGGCAGTAGAGGTGAGCCGCAAAACCCAACCTGATGAGCGCGGCATTCGACTCGCTGCTGGGGATCACAGGCGGATCTGCGGGGTTGCGACGGCTTTGAAGCCGAGGTGCACCTTACCACGCGAAGCAACGCACCGGTTCGACAGCGTGTGAGCATGGCCATTTTCCAACGCATCAGGCAATGGGCGTCGCGGATCAAGCGCGATGCCGTGACCTTGTGGTTTGCCTACCGCCATCCAGGCACGCCCTGGTTCGCCAAGCTGCTTGCTGCATTCGTCGTCGCGTATGCGCTGAGTCCGATCGACCTCATACCGGATTTCATTCCCGTTCTCGGCTACCTCGACGACGCATTGCTGCTGCCCGGCCTGATCTGGCTGAACATCCGGCTCATTCCCGCTGATGTCCTCGAGGAATGCCGTCAGCGCGCCGACCAGTGGATGAAGGAACAAGGTGCGAAGCCGCGAAGCATTGCAGGCGCGGTACTCATCCTGGCGATCTGGATCGGCCTGGGTACCGGCCTCTGGGCCTGGTTCGGCGCGCAAAAATAATTCTTGTCGAGCGGCGTAGTCTCTGCCTGCGTGACTTTTACTGTATATTCATACAGTCTTTTCGCAAAGGATAACCGCCATGTCGACATCCGAACAAACCACCACCTCCCCTGCTCGCAACCATGCGCTGGCCGAAGCACTGGCATGGATTTCAAAGTTCGCGCATGCATGGAAGGCCATCGAGCCTGCACCTCACTCGTTGAGCATCGACGGATTCATCATCTGGGGCCCGGTGCTCTACGAAAAGCACCGCAACGAAGACCCCGTGGAACTCGCGGTGCAGCTGTACGGCAAGTCGGGCGAGTATTCCAGGTACCTGTATCCGGGCCGTCCGCCCAAGAGCGGCGATGCGCTTCCGACTTTCGCTCCCAAGGTGTAGCAAAAGTCACACTTTCACATCAAAAACGATTCCAAAAGTAACTTGAAAGCGTACACAAGGTTACGTTTGATTTGAAAATATCAAATTTCGCGGAGACCATTGTGATCACAGCATTTACCTTGTTAGTCGGCATGTTCCTCGGGGCGTTGTTCATGAGCCTTCTGGTCGTTTCTCGCTCGGATGACTGAGAACAACTGCCGGGCCCCTGCAGCCCTGTCCGTGCCCATCGAAAAGCCCGCATCAAGCGGGCTTTTCCTTTTGAACTACGTCAGCAGGTTCGACTTGGGCCTGCGGTTGCTCTCGATCGAATAGATCGCCGGCTTGTCCTGCTCGGCCTTCGCGCCTGTCTCGCTGCCGGGAGCAGGAAGCGGATAGACCTCGCCGGAAAGGCGCTTCACGCGCTCCGCATACATCTTGGCCAGGGCCGCGTGATGCTCCGCCGCAGCCTGGTGTTCAAGACGCGCCATCTGGGCTTCCTGAAGCAAGGTCGCAGCCCTTTTGAGATGAAGGCTGGATCCGGGTTGAAAGAGCTGGAAGAACATGGGACCTCCTGGAGAACACAAGCCGCCACGTTCAGACTTCAGGCTGCATGCGTCTGTAGGCGTACGACTTTCCCGCCTGTCCGCTCAGCCCGTGGTTCACAAGTCGGCCATTGCCGCCGCTCTCGCCAGCATGGCAACGGTTCAAATCGGCAGCGCGATCAGGTCGTGGCCCTCGGCACCCACGATGCGGGCCCGAGTGAATTCACCCACCTTGAGCGTCTTGCTGATCTTCTCGGGCGGCAGCAGGCGCACGGTGCCGTCGATTTCGGGTGCGTCGGCATAGGTGCGGCCTACGCCGCCCTTTCGGCCCATGCTGGGCGCCGAATCCACCAGCACCTGCATGGTCGCACCGACACGCTGGCGCAGCTTCGCGATCGACACCGCTTCCGCCACTTCCATGAAACGGGCACGGCGCGCTTCGCGTTCCGCTGGCGGCAACATGCCGGGGATGTCGTTGGCGGTGGCGCCCGCTACGGGGCTGTAGGCAAAGCAACCGGCCCGGTCGATCTGCGCCTCGCGGATGAAGTCGAGCAGATGCTCGAACTCCTGCTCGGTTTCGCCAGGGAAGCCTGCGATGAAGGTGCTGCGGATCACCAGTTCGGGGCAGACCTCGCGCCACCGCGCCAGGCGCTCCAGATTCTTCTCGCCGCTGGCCGGCCTCTTCATTCGCTTGAGCACATCGGGATGGCTGTGCTGCAGCGGCACGTCGAGGTAAGGCAGCACCTGGCCGCTTGCCATCAGGGGAATGATCTCGTCCACGCTCGGATATGGATACACATAGTGCAGCCGGACCCAGGCGCCGTAGGGCTCGGCAATTTCGCCCAGCGTGCGCACCAGTTCGAGCATGCGCGTCTTGACCGGCTTGCCGTCCCAGAAGCCGGTGCGGTACTTGACGTCCACGCCATAGGCAGAGGTGTCCTGGCTGATCACCAACAGTTCTTTCACGCCGCCTTCGAAAAGGGCCTTGGCCTCGCCGAGCACGTCGCCGACCGGGCGCGACACCAGGTCGCCGCGCATCGAAGGAATGATGCAGAAGGTGCAGCGGTGATTGCAGCCTTCGCTGATCTTCAGGTAGGCATAGTGCCGCGGCGTGAGCTTGAGGCCTGCGATGCCGAAGGTGTTGGGGACCAGGTCGACGAACGGATCGTGCGGCTTGGGCAGGTTGGCGTGGACCGCATCCATGACTTCCTGCGTGGCGTGCGGACCGGTCACGGCCAGCACGCTGGGGTGCATCTGCCGCACCAGGTTGCCGCCCTGGTCGCCGGTCTTGGCGCCCAGGCAGCCCGTGACGATCACGCGGCCGTTTTCCGCCAGCGCTTCGCCGATGGTGTCGAGGCTTTCCTTCACGGCATCGTCGATGAAGCCGCAGGTGTTGACGATCACCAGGTCGGCACCCTCGAAGGTCTTGGCCGTCTGGTAGCCCTCCGCGCTCAGCTGGGTCAGGATCAATTCGGAATCGGTCAGGGCCTTGGGACAGCCCAGGCTCACAAAGCCGACCTTGGGGGCAGCCGGCGTGGCCATGCGTTCGGGGGAGGCAACTTCGCTCATATGCCTCTATTGTCCCAGCTATCGGCCGGGGACGGGATTTCAGGGGCGCTTGATGCCGAACGCGCCCAGAACCTGCTCGGTGTTCTTCTGCATCTGCTCCTGCATCTGCAGGAACACGTTCTTGGACTGCTCGACGTAGTTGCCCATGAGCCCCTGGAGCATGGGCGACTGCATGGTCATGAACCGCGACCACATCTCGGGCGTGAGGCCCTCGGCCTTTTCGGCCAGCTGGGCCTGCACCTCGGTCATGGCCTGGATGTTCTTCTCGAGATAGGGGCCCATGTAGCCCTGCATCGCCTGTCCGTAGAAACGGATGATGTTGGCCAGGACCTGCTCGGTGAACATGGGCGCACCGCCGGCTTCTTCCTCGAGGATGATCTGCAACAGGATGCTGCGCGTGAGGTCGTCCCCGGTCTTGGCATCGCGCACCACGAACTGGGCATTCTGTATGACCAGCTGCTTCACCTCGGTGAGCGTGATGTACGTGGATGTCTCGGTGTCGTAGAGCCTTCGGTTGGGGTACTTCTTGATTACACGTTGCACCGGCTTGACCCCGGACTTCTTGCTCTGCACTGCGGACTCCTTCACATGGATGCCCATGTCATCCGATGATTCTAGGTAGCGGTTTTGCTGCATCGCGACAAGGTTTACCCTGACCGTGCATTCGCCGTATCAATCGAGCGCTGTCGCGTACTCGGCGCCGCATGCGCTGCAGGTCGCCGTCTCGGGACGTTCTTCGGTGGCTTCCCTGAAACGCAGTGGACTCTTGTGGCCGTAAACCACCCAGCAGCGCGGACAGTGCTCCTGACCGGCGGTCGGCAAGTAGGCGCGCGAGCGCTGCTCGGCACGCTCCTGCGTCACGGGAGTGCCCTGCCGGATGGCGCGTGCTATTTCGCGTGCCGCCATGGTGTCGGTACGGCCGCTTGCGTGGTCGTTGATGCCATAGACCGCGCGCGCAAATTCGATGGGGGCCTGCCTGAGCAATGCGGCCAGGCGCATTTCGGCATGAGCCCGATCAACCAGCGTTGATCGCGTGTTCATCAGATCGCTTGTCAAGAAATTTGGAAAAGGTTTGCAGAGCGGCCAAGGTAGCACAACAACATGGCCATGGTCTTTGTCTGCTTCACCGCAAGGACGATTGGAACACCGGGGAACCCGGTGAAAGCTCTGTTCAACAGACCCGGTGGTTGGCCGGAAGTTGAAACAGAAATTGGTAGGCGCGATTGGACTCGAACCAACGACCCCCACCATGTCAAGGTGGTGCTCTAACCAGCTGAGCTACGCGCCTAAGGATGTGTCCGAGAAGCAGCTATTGTAGCAGGAGAAAACGCGCTTTTTAGCGCCGACGTGCAGATCGCACACCGGCAACCGCCGTCACGACGCCAAGCACCTGCGTCAGCCGCGCCGCATCGGAGATTTCCACGGTGAACGTCATCCACGCCGTGCCCTTGACCGATTGGGTCTGCACGCCGATCACGTTCATCTTCTCGCGTGCGAACACATCGGAGATGTCGCGCAGCAGGCCCTGGCGATCGGCCGCCTCCACGGCCACGTCGACCGCATAGACCGGCGCTTCACCGCCCTTCGCTGCGCCCCATTCGACATCGATCACGCGCTCGCCGTCGCGCGAGGCCATCATCCGGAAATTGCTGCAGTCGACGCGGTGCACGCTGACGCCGTGGCCGCGCGTCACGAAACCGCGGATGGCGTCGGGCGGCGCAGGCTTGCAGCACTTGGCAAGCTGGGTCATCAACGAGGACACGCCCACCACCAGCACGCCGCCCTTGCCGGACTTCTCGCTCGCGCGCGGCTTCTTGATCTGCACGCCGTCGTCCGGATTCGGTGCGGGCTCCGGCGGACGCAGCAGCATCTCGATGTTGCGCAGCGAGAACTCGTCCTTGCCGACCACTTCGAACAAGTGATCCGCCGACTTGAAGCCCAGTTGCGACGCTAGGTCCTCGAGCCGCGTGGAAGTCTTGCCTTCGCGCTGCAGCAGCTTCTCGACCGCCTCGCGCCCTCGCGCCACGGTTTCGTGCGTGATCTGCGCGTTGAACCATGCGCGCACCTTCGCGCGGGCGCGGTGGCTTGCAAGATAGCCGAGCTCGGCATTGAGCCAGTCGCGCGAAGGCCCGCCCTCCTTGGCCGCAATGATCTCCACCGTCTGCCCGTTGGACAGCGGCGTGTTGAGCGGCACCATGGCCCCATCGACGCGCGCTCCGCGGCACCGATGGCCCAGCGTGGTGTGCACGGTGTAGGCAAAGTCGACCGGCGTTGCACCCTGCGGCAGTTCGACGATGGCCGCGTCGGGCGTCAGCACGTAGATGCGGTCGTCGAAGAGCCCCTGGCCTTGCGAACCGCCCGAAAGGTCGCGCTCCCACGCCAGCAGTTGCCGCAGCACGGCGATCTTCGCGTCGTATTCGCCGCTCGCCCACACGCCTGCATAGCCCTTGTGTCCGGCTTCCTTGTAGGCCCAGTGCGCCGCCACGCCGTGCTCGGCATGGTCGTGCATTTCCTCCGTGCGGATCTGGATCTCGATCGGCTTGCCGGGCTTGCCATCGACCATCTCGCGCACCACGGTGTGCAGCGACTGGTATCCGTTGGGCTTGGGCCGCGCGATGTAGTCGTCGAACTCTTCGTCGATCGGCAGGAAGTGCGAATGCACCCAGGCCAGCGCGGCGTAGCAGTCCTTCACGTCGGGTACCACCACACGCAGGGCGAGGATGTCGAACACCTGAGCGAAGTCGAGCGACTTGCCGCGCATCTTCTTGACGATGCTGTAGATGTTCTTCGGCCGGCCCTGCACCGTGGCGCGCACGCCCTCGGCCTGCAGCTCGCTTTCGAGCTGCGAACGCAGTTGCTCGACGTGGCCTTCGCGCTCGACCCGTTTCTCGTCGAGCAGGCGCGCGATCAGCTTGTAGGTCTCGGGCTCCAGGAAGCGGAACGAGAGATCCTCGATTTCCCATTTCACCTGCCAGATGCCGAGCCGGTTGGCGAGCGGTGCAAACACCTGCAGCGACTCGCGCGCCACGCTTTCGGGCGCCGGCTGCTTGCTGGCGGCGGCATGCCGCAAGGTCTGCAGCCGCGATGCGAGGCGCAGCATGACGACGCGCAGGTCGCGCGAGAACGCGAGCAGCATCTTGCGCACGTTCTCGGTCTGCGCACCCGCGCCTTCCGCCAGGTGATGGCCTTGCGAAGCCGAGCGGGCCTGCTCCTGCACGCGGACCAACTTGGTGGTTTCGACCGCAAGCGCTGCGAAGTTGTCGCCGAACACCTTGGCAATGACTTCCTGCGGGCGGTTGAGGTGCTGGCAGGCGTAGACCAGATAGCTCGCGGCCTGCATGGCCTCGGAGCCACCCATCTTCGCGACGATGGCCGCGACGGCATCGGCATGCGCCAGCGTGTTCTCGCCAGTGTCGAGCTTTTCGTCGGCGATCAGCGGCTCGGCGAAAGCACGCGCACGGGCGAGCATGTTCTCCATCACCGGCGTACGGTCGGCCGTGGCGGCGGACAACGGATAGTCCACCACCGCCGTATCGGAGGCGTGCGCCGTTTGGAGACTCGAAGACTCGCGCTTCACGTTGGCCTCAATCGAACAGGAAGGTTGTGACGGCGCCCACCTGCCCGGGGTCGACGAAGGTGGGCGCATGGCCCACGCCCTCGAACTCGATCAGCGCCGCGTGGGGGCCGCGCTGCGTCATGGCGAGAGCCGTTTCGCGCGAGAGCAGGTCCGACTGGGCGCCGCGCGTCACGAGCGTGCGCGCATCGATGGCGTCATAAAGGCTCCACATCACGGCGCCGCCCTGGGCCGCAGCTTCGGGCGTGATGGCGCGCAGCGCAACGGCAATGGCCGGGTCGTAGTGAAGCAGCCAGGGGCCGGCTGCGTCGCCTTGGGATTCGCCGGGCTCCACCTTGGCGGCCCCATCGGCCGTGCGCTGCGAGGCAGGCACCACCATGTGCTGCGACAGCGAGAGCCACTGGGCAGGCGTATGCGGACCGAAGCTGGTCGAGATCGTCCACATGGCGTCGGCCGCCGACTGCAGGCTTTCGTAGCGGCCGCCCTGCCCCACGTAGGCACCGATGCGTTGAAGCGCCGCGGCCTCGATCGTCGGGCCCACGTCGTTCACGATGAAGCGGCGTATTGGCCGGGCCAGCGGCAATTGCTTGTGCCCCGCGAGCACGAAGCCGATCAGCCCGCCCATGCTGGTGCCCAGGTAGTCGAGCGTATCGATCGGTTGTTCGCGATGCAGCTGCGCAACCAGCGCCAGCATGTCCGCCGCATAGACCGGCACCTGGTAGAGGGCCGGGTCGCGCAGCCAGTCGCTTCGGCCGCGCCCCGCCACGTCGGGGCAGACCACGCGCACGTCGCCGGCAGCGCGTGCCACGATGGCCCGTGCGAGCACGTCGAAATCGCGCCCCTGCCGCGTCAGGCCGTGCACGCACACCACCACGCGCGCGCTGCGCGCGTCGCCCCATTGCCAGTAGGCCATGCGGTGACCGCCCTGGGGGTCATCGCACGCCACGTAATGAAGCGTCGGTTCTGTCATGAAAACGAAGTCGTCCTGGTGCGGATAATGGTCTCGTCGCATCCTAATTCATCCGGAGATTGATCTTCATGCTCAAAGGCAAAACCGCGCTTGTCACGGGGTCCACCAGCGGCATTGGCCTTGCCATTGCCAAGGCGCTTGCACAACAAGGCGCAAACATCGTGCTCAACGGCTTCGGCGACGCCGAAACCCCCAAGGCCCAGATCGAGGCGCTCGGCGTGCGCGCCGAATATCACGGCGCCGACATGAGCCAGCCCGGCCAGATCGAGGACATGATGAAGTTCGCCGCGTCCAGGTTCGGGCACGTCGACATCCTCGTCAACAACGCCGGCATCCAGCACGTGGCAAAGGTCGAGGACTTTCCGCCCGAACGCTGGGACGCCATCATCGCGATCAATCTCACGAGCGCGTTCCACACGACCCGGCTTGCCATTCCCGCCATGCGCGAGGCCAACTGGGGTCGCATCATCAATGTCGCATCGGCCCATGGGCTGGTGGCCTCGGCGCAGAAGTCGGCCTACGTGGCGGCCAAGCACGGGATCGTGGGCTTCACCAAGTCGGTGGCGCTCGAAACCGCAACCACCGGCATCACGAGCAATGCGATCTGTCCGGGCTGGGTGCTGACCCAGCTGGTGCAAAAGCAGATCGACGACCGCGCGGCACGGGAAGGCATCTCGGCCACGCAGGCGCAGAACGAACTGCTGGGAGAAAAGCAGCCTTCGCTGCAATTCACCACGATCGAGCAGCTCGGCGGCCTTGCAGTGTTCCTGTGCTCGCCGGCCGCCGACCAGGTGCGCGGCGTCGCCTGGCAAATGGACGGCGGCTGGACCGCTCAGTAAAAGCTACTTGAGCTGCACCGATCCCGACACGTTCACGACCACGCTGGTCTTCCCGGCCTCCACCGGCACCGGCGCATCTGCCGCAAAGGACTTGGCGGCCGCCGCCATGACGCGCGGCCGGATCGGGCCGCTGTCGTTCGCGTTCACCGCGACTTCGCGCAGCGTGTAGCCGCCGAAGCCAAAGCCCTTGGCCAGTTCGGTGGCCTTCTGCTTGAAGTTCTCGATAGCGATCGTCTGGGCCTCGGCTTCGCTCCTGGCGCGCTGCTCGCGGCTCAGCGCGAAGCCCACGTTGCCGACGTTGAGCGTGGTGATGCGGCCCGCGGTCTGCGTGATGCGCGGGAAGTCACGGCCTTCGAGCACCATTTCCGCGGTGCCCTGCCATCCGTTGATCTTGCCTTCGCGGGTGTAGCGCGGCGACAGGCTGAAATTGCCTGTACGCACGTCGAGCTGGCCGGGCTGGGCGTTTTTCTTCGCCTCGGCCAGGGCGGCATCCACCGCGGCCTTGAGCTGCGACTGGACCGTGGCGGCATCGGCTGCATCGCGCGTGGTGGTGAGGGTCATGCTCAGCAGATCCTGCTGCACTTCCACCGTGCCCGTGGCCGTGAGCTGCAGCACGTTCTGCGGCGGTGCAGCCATGTTCTGCGCCATGGCCGTGCTCGCGGCACCTGCCGCAGCCAGTGCGACGCAAGCCGCGATCAATCTGATTTTTTTCAAGACGAGATTACTCCCTGGGTTTGTGTTCAATAACGCAAGAACACGCAGCCCTCGCCGCTTCAGCGGCGCTGACTGCGTGGCAAGGTCAGGGCGCGCGCGGCCGAGATCGGCTGCGGCACCATTCGCTCGGCCGGTTGCGATTCTGCCGAATTCAGCACGTTGGGTGTGCCGGGCGGCGTCCACTGCCTTCGCACCTGCTGGCGCAGTTCGAAGAGCTCGGCCGCCGTGAGGCGCCTGCCGGCCACGGCCTCCTCCCGCCGGATTTCGTCGCGTTGCGCGGCACGGTGGGCCGCGACGGCTTCGCGTACCTCGTTGCGGCGCGAATCGCCGACCCTGAGAAACTCGCCAGCACTCGCCAAGGCAGGGCCGCAGCTGCAGGCAACGAGGATCGGCAGGACGGGAAGAAGGGTTCTCATTGAACAAGAGTCTTAGGACAGGCTGGACTTTGCCACCGCCGGACGAACGTCGGATGACTAGACAGCTAGCGGCCGCAAGTTTTGTAACTTAGTGTCAAACACTAAGTAAAACCGGCTCAACGGGGGCTCAACGCCTTCAGAATCGGCGCTGTTACAAATTCAACGTTGTAGAAATGACTCAAGTTCCCGCCCGCACTGACAAGATCGTGATCGTCGACGATGACGCCCGCATCCGCGACCTGCTTCGCCGCTACCTGACCCAGGAAGGTTTCGAAGTGATCGTGGCCGAGGACGGCAAGGCGCTCAATCGCATCCTGTTGCGCGACACGGTCGACCTGATCGTGCTCGACCTGATGATGCCCGGCGAAGACGGCCTGTCGGTCTGCCGCCGCCTGCGTGCTGCCAACGACCGCACGCCGATCATCATGCTCACCGCCAAGGGCGAAGACGTCGACCGCATCGTCGGCCTCGAAGTCGGCGCGGACGACTACCTCGGCAAACCGTTCAATCCCCGCGAGCTGCTGGCGCGCGTGCATGCGGTGCTGCGCCGCCGTCCGCCGCTCGAGGCGCCCGGCGCCCCTTCCACCGAGAACGAGACCGTGACCTTCGGGCCCTTCGCGTTCGACCTCGGTTCGCGCACGCTCAAGAAGGACGGCGAGGAACTCTCCCTGACCACCGGCGAATTCGCGATGCTGAAGGCGCTGGTGCGCCATCCACGCCAGCCGCTCTCGCGCGAGAAACTGGCCCAGCTGGCCCGCGGCCGCGAATTCGAACCCTTCGACCGCAGCCTCGACGTGCAGATCTCGCGCCTGCGCAAGCTGGTCGAGGCCGATGCCGCGGCGCCCCGCTACATCCAGACCGTCTGGGGCGTGGGCTACGTGTTCGTGCCGGACGGCACGGCCTGAACGACGCCCTGAGGTGGCCATCGGCCTGCAATCCGCCAGACCCAGCCCAGCCCAGGAGGACGGCGCGCAGGTCACCATGCCGAGCCCACTGGAGGGCGCCGGCCAGCGTGATCGGCGACCGGGCCTCAAGCTCGGCTTCAGCCTTTTCTGGCGCACCTTCTTCCTGCTCGCGCTGCTGCTGATCGGCTGTACGGTCGCCTGGCTGCAGACCTTTCGCTCGCTCGAATACGAGCCGCGCGCCATCCAGACGGCACACCAGATCGCCTCGCTCGTGAACCTCACGCGCGCCGCGCTGGTGTATTCGGACGCGATCACGCGGGTGTCGCTGATCAAGACGCTGGCCGACCAGGAGGGCGTGCGCATCCTGCCGCGCGAACCCAACGACCGCTTCCAGCCCTACACCAGCGGCGCGCTCGACCAGCGGGTGACCGAGGAGCTGATCGACCAGCTCGGCGAAGGCACCACGGTGGCCAGCCGCGTCAACGACGAGCCGGGCCTGTGGATCGGCTTCACCATCGAGAGCGACACCTACTGGCTGCTGCTCGACCCGACCCGCTTCAGCCGCGTGGGCGGACGCACCTGGCTGGTCTGGCTCAGCACCGCCATGGCCCTGTCCCTGGCCGGCGCGGCGCTGATCACGCGGCTCATCAACCTGCCGCTCAAGCAGCTGTCGCGCGCCACCATGCAGGTGCGCGAGGGCGAGTACGAGGCGCACCGGCTCGACGAGAGCGCCCGCACCAACGAGATCCGCGCGGTCAACATCGGCTTCAACCGCATGGCCGACCAGCTCGCCAAGATCGAGCAGGACCGCGCCATCATGCTGGCCGGCATCTCGCACGACCTGCGCACGCCGCTCGCGCGCCTGCGGCTCGAAACCGAGATGAGCGTGGCCGACGAGGACGCGCGCGACCACATGGCGGCCGACATCGCCCAGCTCGACGCCATCATCGACAAGTTCCTCGACTACGCGCGCCCCGACCATGTCGACCCCAAGCCCGTGCTGCTGCGCGACGTGGTCGACGCCTGCACCTACGCCGTGCAGGACTACGAGGAGATGAACATCCGGGTCGACGTGCCGCCCGACCTGCGCGTGCTGGGCGACGAGGTCGAGCTCACGCGCGTGATTTCCAACCTGGTGGAGAACGCGCGGCGCTACGGCAAGACACCCTCCACCGGCATCGCCGACGTGGTGATCCAGGCGCAGTCGAACAACGACGCGGTGCTGATCAAGGTGCGCGACCACGGCGCGGGCGTCGAGCCTGCCCTGCTCTCGCAATTGACCAAGCCCTTCTTCCGCGGCGACGTGGCGCGCACGTCCGCGGCCGGTGCCGGGCTCGGCCTGTCGATCGTGGCGAAGAACATCGAGCGCATGGGCGGCACCTTTGCGCTCACCAGTACGCCGGGGCGCGGCCTTGCGGCGCACATCCGCATGCCGCGCGCCATGCCTGATCCAAGCCCGGCGGAAGCCCCCGCCCGACGGGCCTGAGTCAGCCCTGGCGGTGCAGCACCACCACCGCGCGGGCTTCCATTGCGCGGCCTTCGCCGACCGGGCCGAGCTTTTCGGCCGTCTTGGCCTTCACGTTGACCTGGTCGGGCGCAAGGCCCAGGGTCTCGGCGATGCGCCGGCACATGGCCGGAATGTGCGGTGCCAGCTTGGGCGCCTGCGCGATCACCGTGCTGTCGACGTTGCCGATCTCCCAGCCTGCGGCGCGCACGCGGCGCGCCGCTTCGCCGAGCAGCACCGCTGAATCCGCGCCGCGAAACTGCGCGTCGGTGTCGGGGAAGTGCCGGCCGATGTCGCCCAGGCCCGCCGCGCCGAGCAAGGCATCGGTGATGGCGTGCAGCAGCACGTCGGCGTCCGAATGCCCCAGCAGGCCGGTGGTGTGCGGCACCTCCACGCCGCCGAGGATCAGCTTGCGCCCCGCCACCAGCTGGTGAACGTCCCAGCCCTCGCCCACGCGGATATTGAATGGGGCCGTCATGGCATGGCCTTCCTGCGGCCGAGCAGAACGGCTTCGGCCAGCGCGAAGTCCTCGGGGAAGGTCACCTTGAAGTTCTGCGCGCTGCCCGGCACCAGCAACGGGGACAGGCCGATGGCTTCGATGGCGCCGGCCTCGTCGGTCACCGCGTCGCCCGTTCGCTCCAGCGCATCGAGCAGCATGCCGATGCGAAACATCTGCGGTGTCTGGGCCAGCCACTTGTCGGCCCGCGAAAGAGTCTGGGAGACGCGGCTGTCGGCCGAGGACACCTTCAGCGTATCGGCCAGCCGGTGCGCCAGCAGCCCGCCGACGGCGTCGTGTTCGCAGGCCGCGATCAGCGCCTCGATCTGGCTCGACGTGACCAGGCAGCGCGCCGCGTCGTGCACCAGCACCCAGTCATGCGCCCCGGCGCCCTTCTGCCGCAGTGCCGCGAGACCATTGCGCACCGTGGCGGCACGCGTGACGCCACCCACGCGCAGCAGGAATTCGTTGTCGGCCGGAAAGCGCGGCAGCGCGGTCTGCACCTCGCGGTCGTCGGGCGACACCACCACCGCCAGGCCGGCAAAGCGGCCCGCCAGCGAGCGGAAAGCGGCCACCGTGTGAGCCACCATCGACGATCCCGCCAGCCGCTGGTATTGCTTGGGCTGAACGCCACCTGCACGGTGGCCGAAACCGGCGCAAGGAATCAGCACGAAAAGTCGGGAAGAAGACATGGGGTGCGGCACGAGCCAACGGCCGGCAAGCGGATAAGGGGCCGCCATTCTAGAATCGACCGCTTCGCACACCCCTCGCCAGCCGGCGCGGGGTGTCGTGCATTTTCAGTAAGCGTTCCATGGACCTCCCCCACCTCACGGCGGGCAAGCGTTTCACGCTGCCGCGTCCTCCTTTGTCGGCCGATGCCCTGCTGCTGGCGCAGCTGGGCATGCGCGAGAAGGCCGCGGGCCGCGCCACCGCGATGTTCACAGCCGACGCCAACGACGCACAGCGGCTGATCGACGAAATCGCCTTCTTCGCGCCCGAGCTGCGCTGCGCCCTGTTCCCCGACTGGGAAACGCTGCCCTACGACAGCTTTTCCCCGCACCAGGACCTGATCAGCGAGCGGCTCGCCACGCTCTGGCGCATCAGCCAGAAAGAGGCCGACGTGGTGCTGGTGCCCGCCACCACCGCGCTCTACCGCCTCGCGCCGCCCGCCTTCCTGGCCGGCTACACCTTCCACTTCAAGGCCAAGCAAAAGCTCCAGGAATCCAAGCTCAAGGCCCAGCTCACGCTGGCCGGCTACAGCCACGTGACGCAGGTGGTGAGCCCGGGCGAATACGCGGTGCGCGGCGGCCTGATCGACCTCTTTCCCATGGGCTCGCCAGTGCCCTTTCGCGTCGACCTGTTCGACGACGAGATCGACTCGATCCGCACCTTCGACCCCGACACCCAGCGCAGCCTCTACCCCGTGCCCGAGGTGCGCCTGCTGCCGGGCCGCGAGTTCCCGATGGACGACGACGCCCGCGCGCGCTTTCGCAGCCGCTGGCGCGAACTGCTCGAGGGCGACCCGACCAAGAGCCGCATCTACAAGGACATGGGCAACGGCGTGGCCACCGCCGGCATCGAGTACTACCTGCCGCTGTTCTTCGACGAGACGGCCACGGTGTTCGACTACCTGGGCGCGGACGCCACCGTGGTGCTGCACGGCGACCTCGAACCCGCGTTCCAGCATTTCTGGCAGGACACCAACGAGCGCTACCGCCTCGTGCGCGGCGACCCCGAACGCCCGGCGCTGCCGCCCGAGGCGCTGTTCCTGAGCGCCGAGCAGTTCTACCAGCGCGCCAAGCCGCATGCGCAGCTTGCCATCCGCGGAAGTGCAGGCGGCGACGTCGCCACGGACACGCCCTACGCCGAGTTCGACAAGCTGCCGCCTTTCGCCGTGGTGCGCGGCGCCGAAGACCCGCTGGTCGGCCTCAAGCTCCACATCGACACGACGCCGCACCGCGTACTGCTGATCGCCGAAAGCGACGGCCGGCGCGAAAGCCTGCTCGACTTCCTGCGCGCCAGCGGCGTGAGCCCGCCGGCCTTCGACTCGCTGGCCGAGTTCGAAGCCTCCACCGACGAGAAGATCGGCATCGCCACCGCCGCGCTGGCCTCGGGCTTCGCGTGGCGCGAGCAAGGCATCGACCTCGTTACCGAGACCGAGCTGTTCGCCACCGCCCCCACCACGCGCCGCCGCAACAAGAAGCAGGAGCAGGTCAGCGACGTCGAGGCGCTGATCAAGGACCTGTCCGAGCTCAACGTCGGCGACCCGGTGGTCCACACCGCGCACGGCATCGGCCGCTATCGTGGCCTGATCCACATGGACCTGGACCAGGGCGTCGATGAACAGGGCAAGCCGCTGCTGCAGGAGATGCTGCACCTGGAGTACGCCGACAAGGCCACGCTCTACGTGCCCGTCTCGCAGCTGCACCAGATCAGCCGCTACACCGGCGTCAGCGCCGACGAGGCCCCCCTGCACAGGCTGGGTTCCGGCCAGTGGGAAAAGGCCAAGCGCAAGGCCGCCGAACAGGTGCGCGACTCGGCCGCCGAGCTGCTCAACATCTACGCCCGCCGCGCCGCGCGCGAAGGCCATGCCTTCCGCTACTCGGCCGCCGACTACGAGGTGTTCGCCAACGACTTCGGCTTCCAGGAAACCGCCGACCAGAAGGCCGCGATCCATGCCGTGGTGCAGGACATGATCTCGCCCCAGCCGATGGACCGCCTCGTCTGCGGCGACGTGGGCTTCGGCAAAACCGAAGTGGCACTGCGCGCCGCGTTCATCGCGATCACCGGCGGCAAGCAGGTGGCGTTCCTTGCGCCCACCACCCTGCTGGCCGAGCAGCATTACCAGACGCTGGTCGACCGCTTCGCCAAGTGGCCGGTCAAGGTGGCGGAAATGAGCCGCTTCCGCTCGACCAAGGAAATCAACTCGGCCGCCAAGGGGCTGGCCGAGGGCACGGTCGACATCGTGGTCGGCACCCACAAGCTGCTCTCGCAGTCAGTCAAGTTCAAGAACCTGGGCCTGCTCATCATCGACGAGGAGCACCGCTTCGGCGTGCGCCACAAGGAGGCGATGAAGGCGATGCGCGCCGAGGTCGACGTGCTCACGCTCACGGCCACGCCGATTCCGCGCACGCTGGGCATGGCGCTCGAAGGCCTGCGCGACCTGAGCGTGATCGCGACCGCGCCGCAGCGGCGCCTGGCCATCAAGACCTTCGTGCGTAACGAGGGCACGGGCGTGATCCGCGAAGCCGTGCTGCGCGAATTGAAGCGCGGCGGGCAGGTCTACTTCCTGCACAACGAGGTCGAGACCATCGAGAACCGGCGCCAGAAACTCGAAGAGATATTGCCCGAGGCCCGCATCGCCGTGGCCCACGGCCAGATGCCCGAGCGCGAGCTGGAGCGCGTGATGCGCGACTTCGTGGCGCAACGCTACAACCTTCTGCTGTGCTCGACCATCATCGAGACCGGCATCGACGTGCCGACCGCCAACACCATCGTGATGAGCCGCGCCGACAAGTTCGGCCTCGCGCAGCTGCACCAGCTACGCGGCCGCGTCGGGCGTTCGCACCACCAGGCCTATGCCTACCTGATGGTGCCGGACACCGAAGGCCTGACCAAGCAGGCGGCGCAGCGGCTCGACGCCATCCAGCAGATGGAAGAGCTCGGTTCCGGCTTCTACCTCGCGATGCACGACCTGGAAATCCGCGGCACGGGCGAAGTGCTCGGCGAGAACCAGAGCGGCAACATGATGGAGATCGGCTTCCAGCTCTACAACGAGATGCTCAGCGAGGCCGTGCGCTCGCTCAAGGCCGGGCAGGAGCCCGACCTGCTGGCGCCGCTGTCGGTCACCACCGAGATCAACCTGCACGCCCCCGCCCTGCTGCCCGACGACTACTGCGGCGACGTGCACCTGCGCCTGTCGTTCTACAAGAAGCTCGCCACGGCGAAGACGCCCGACCAGATCGACACCTTGCTCGAAGAAATCGTCGACCGCTTCGGCAAGCTGCCGCCGCAGGCGCAGACGCTGATCGACACGCACCGGCTGCGCGTGCTGGCGCGGCCCTATGGCGTGATCAAGGTCGATGCCGCGCCGGGCATCATCCACATCACCTTCAAGAAAGACCCGCCGGTCGATTCGATGGCCATCATCCAGCTGATCCAGAAGAACAAGCACATCAAGCTCGCCGGCAACGAGAAGCTGCGCATCGAGCGCGAACTCAAGGAGCCGAAGGAGCGTGCACAGATGGTGCGCGATGTGCTGCGCAGCCTCGGCCAACCGATCGTCAAGGAAACCGCCCCCGCATGAGTGCTACAGAAATTTCTCCCGGCCTCGTCATCCAGCGCATGAAGCCGCCGCTGGTGCTGGCCGACTTCAAGCTGATCGCGTTCGATATGGACTCGACGCTGATCAACATCGAATGCATCGACGAGATCGCCGATGCCGTCGGCAAGAAGGCCGAGGTGGCTGCGATCACCGAAGCCACGATGCGCGGCGAGATCAAGGACTTCAAGGAAAGCCTGCGACGGCGCGTGGCGCTGCTGCAGGGCGTGCCGGTCGAGGCGCTGCAGCAGGTCTACGACCAGCGGCTGAAGCTCAATCCGGGCGCGGCGGAACTGGTGGCGGCCTGCAAGGTGGCCGGCCTCAAGGTGCTGCTGGTGTCGGGTGGCTTCACCTTCTTCGCGAACCGCGTGAAGGACCGGCTGGGCATCGACTTCGCGCGCTCCAACCTGCTCGACGAGGCCGACGGCAAGCTCACCGGCCAGGTGGTGACGCAGAGCTGGGGCGACATCTGCGACGGCGCCGAGAAGCGCCGCACGCTGCTCGAGGTCGCATCCCTCCTGGGCATCTCTCCGCAGGAAGCCATTGCCGTGGGCGACGGCGCGAACGACCTGCCGATGATGGGCGAAGCCGGCCTTTCGGTGGCCTACCACGCGAAGCCGAAGGTCCGCGAGCAGGCCATGGTGGCGATCAATGAAGGTGGCCTCGACCGCCTGCTGGAAGTCCTGAAATGAGACCTTGCCGTGTGTGAGGCATTGGGTTCGGGGCGCGATCACGCTGGCGGTGTGCTCTGCTCCGCGAATGTCCCCCGGCCTGCGGCCTCCTCCTTTATTTCGCTGCGCAGAGCACACCGCCAGCGTGATCGTTGTTCAGAACAGTTGTTGATCTCAGACGCACCAGCGGCGTGCCCTCGTGCGCAGGGCACCGGGTACTCCCGCACGCGAAATAAAGGAGGAAGCCGAAGGCCGGGGGACATTCGCGGAGGGGAGTACCCGGTGGCCTGTGCACGCACCCTGAACAACAGCGCCCGCACGAACACACCCCACAAACACAAGCAGCCCCGCAACAAACAGCTTGATGGAGACCTGAGATGACCGACACAACCGCCCCGCTCTACCGCGCCGACGCGCTCAAGGACTACGCCAGCGCCCTGCTGCAGAAGGCCGGGCTCGCCGCCCCGATGGCCGACAGCGTCGCCCGTACCCTGGTCGAAGGCGACCTGCTTGGGCACGACACGCACGGCCTCGCGCTGCTGGCCGGCTATGTGAAGGAACTCGAATCCGGCGGCATGACGCCGGGCGGCGCGCCCGAAGTGCTGTCGGACCGCCCCGCTGCCGTGCTCTGGGACGGCAAGCGCCTGCCCGGCCCCTGGCTCATGGACCAGGGCATGGACCTGCTGGTTCCTCGCGCCCGCGAACTCGGCACCGCCTCGCTCGTGATCCGCCGCAGCCACCACATCGCCTGCCTCGCCGTCTACATGCTGCGCGCGCTCGAGGAAGACATGCTGATGCTGCTCGCCTGCTCCGACCCCAACACGGCCAGCGTCGCGCCCTTCGGCGGCACGCAGGCGGTGTTCACGCCGAATCCGCTGGCCATGGGCTTTCCGCTCTCGCAAGGCGGCGTGATGGTCGACATCTCGGCCTCCATCACCACCAACGGCATGAGCAACCGCAAGCGCGCCGCGGGCGAAACCTTTGCGGAGGAATGGCTGATCGACGCCACCGGCAAGCCGTCGAACGACCCGCAGGTGCTGTTCGACCAGCCGCCCGGCACGCTGCTGCCCGTGGGGGGCTTGAGCCATGGGCACAAGGGCTATGGCATGGCATTGCTGGTCGAGACGCTGACCGCCGGGCTCGCGGGCCATGGCCGGGCCGACCCGCCCGAAGGCTGGGGCGCGACGGTGCACGTCACGCTGCACGATCTGCATGCCTTCGGCGGCAAGGAAGCTTTCCTGCGGCAGATGGACCATGTGGCGGCGCAGTGCCGCAACAACGTGCCCATTGACCCGGCCAAGCCCGTGCGGCTGCCGGGCGAAGGCGGCTTGAAGCGCCGCGATGCGCAGTCGAAGAACGGGGTGCGGCTGCACCCGTCGATCGCACGTTCGCTGCAGGATGCGGAGCAGCGCCACGGGCTGCGGCTCGCGCAGGGCCTGCTCTGAGGGTCGGCTAGATTTCTTCGGGCGATTCTTCCGCTGCCGGCTCCCCGGCCGCGCGCGGCTTGCGCTTGCCGGGCTTGGCCAGGATCTCGACGTAGAACTGCTTGCCGGCATCCTTGACGATGCCGTCGATCAGACCTGTGATGGCCGACAGGTGTACGACTTCGGCGGCTTCTGCCGAGGCGCCGAACCTGCAATCGAAGTCCCAGAAGTCGCTGCCCTCGGGCAACTCGCGGCGCCGCTCGCGCTTGATGTACTTGCGGATCTCGTGCTTGATGGCTTCGAGGAGGCGGTCGGGGTGCTTGCCCTCGACCTGAAGCTGAAAGGTTTTTCTCATGGTCGATCCTAACCCGCAGCCTGTGTACAGTCGGCGGTGGTTTTAACGAAAGCAGGTGAAGACATGGCGCGCGCAAACGACTGGGCAAGCAAGGTGATGGCATTGGTCAACGGCGGCAACGCATCGGCGGCCATCGCGCAGATCAAGGTCGCACCCTCAGTCAAGGACCTGAAGGCGCTGCAGACCATCATGACGCTATCGAAAATGAAAGGCCGCTATCCGAACGTGGATGCGGCCATTGCGGACAACCTGGCGCTGCTGGCGGCGCCCCGCCTGCACCGCTCGCCCTGAACTGACGGCCTACAGGGCCTGGCCCAGGCGCTTCACGCCCTCTTCGATCTTGGCCACGTCGGCCGTCGCAAAGCTCAGCCGCAGCGTCGCCAGGTCGGGCTTCTCGGCATAGAACGGCGCCCCGGGCACGAAGGCCACGAGCTTCTCGATGGCGCGCTTGGCCAGTTCGTTGGCATCGGCCAGCTTGCCATTGGCCCCTGTGAGGCGGGCCCAGAAGAACAGGCCGCCCTGCGGCTGCGTGAAACTCACCGCATCGCCCAGTTCGCGCTTGAGCGCCGCGCCCATGGCCTGCGCGCGCTGGCCGTACACCTCGCGCACGTGCGCCAGCGTGGCCGGCATGCGGCCGCTCTTGAGGTATTGCGCGGCCGTGGCCTGCGAGAAGGTGCTGGTGTGCGCATCGCTGAACTGCTTGCACATCGTGGCCTTGGCCAGCAGCTCGGCCGGCGCGATCATCCAGCCGATGCGCAGGCCCGGGCTCAGCACCTTGCTCAGGCTGCCGCAGTGCGCGAGCAGCTCGCGGCTGCCTGGTACGTCCTTGCTCAGCGCCAGGATCGAAGGCGGCGGCGCTTCGCCGAAGTAGAGGTCGCCGTAGGGATCGTCCTCGACGATCAGCGTCTGGTACTTGACCGCCAGTTCGAGCACCTTCTTGCGGCGCTCCAGGCTCAGCATGGCACCGCTCGGGTTGCCGAAGGTGGGAATCAGGTAGACGAACTTGGGCTTGTGCTCGGCGATGAGTTTCTCGAGCTCGTCGGTCTTCACGCCGTTGGCATCGATGGGCGCGCTGATGAGCTGCGCGCCGTAGAGGCGGAAGCACTGGATGGTGGCCAGGAAGGTCGGGCCTTCGACGATCACCTTGTCGCCGGGCGAGATCATGGTCTTGCCCAGCAGGTCGAGCGCCTGCTGGCTGCCGGTGGTGACGATCAGGCCGCTAGTGTCCACGTCGACGCCCTTGGTCTTCATGAAGGCGCTGAGCTGCGTGCGCAGCGGCTCGTAGCCTTCGGTGGCGCCGTACTGCAGCGCGCCGCCGGGCTCCTCGGTCAGCGCCTTCTGGCTCGCCTCCTTCAGGCCCTCCACGTCGAACATGGCGCTGTCGGGGAAGCCGCCCGCAAAGCTGATGATGCCGGGCTTGCCGAGCAGCTTGAAGAGTTCGCGGATGGCGGAGGTTTCGACGTTGTCGAGGCGGGAAGCGAATTGCATGGGAAGTCTCACTTTCTGGGGCGCTATTGTGGCGAAAGCCGCGGGCAATAAAGCTGCGTAAGGCTATCGCCTTTCAACGATATATTGCGTCTATCGCCGCCCTGCTCCGCGCGGCAGACGAGCGCCGCGCTTTCAGATCCCATGAAAAAAGACAACATTCCCCTCTTCTTCGCCACCCTGCAGGCGGCCAATCCCACCCCCGAAACCGAGCTCGAATACACCACGCCGTTCGAACTGCTGGCCGCCGTGCTGCTCTCCGCGCAGGCGACCGACGTGGGCGTGAACAAGGCCACGCGCAAGCTTTTTCCAGTGGCGAACACGCCGCAGGCGATCCTCGGGCTGGGCGTGGAAGGCCTGGAGGAATACATCAAGACCATCGGGCTCTACCGCAGCAAGGCCAGGCACCTGATCGAGACCTGCCGCATGCTGGTGGAACTGCACGGCGGCGAGGTGCCCCGCACGCGCGCCGAGCTCGAGGCGCTGCCGGGCGTCGGCCGCAAGACCGCCAACGTGGTGCTCAACGTGGCGTTCGGCGAGGCGACGATCGCGGTCGACACGCACATCTTCCGCGTCGGCAACCGCACCGGGCTTGCGCCGGGCAAGACGCCGCTCGAAGTGGAACTCAAGCTGGAGAAACGTGTCCCGTTCGAATTCCGGCTGCATGCGCACCATTGGCTGATCCTGCACGGGCGCTACATCTGCGTGGCGCGCAAGCCCCGCTGCTGGGAATGCGCGGCGCACACGCTGTGCGACTACAAGCCGAAGACGCCGGCGCCCAAGCCGGGCTGAGCCGGGCGCTCTACATTTCGAACGCTTGGACCTGCCGGCCATCGACGTCGGTGAAACCGTATTCCCGGGCCAGGTCGGCCACGCGGTGCACGCCGCCGCTCTTCTCCAGCACCTGCGCATCGCCCGCCAGCGCCGCCACCGCGCGGCCGAGATAGCGCGGCGACTCGGTCCGCGCCAGCGCCGGGCGCTCGCGCCAGTGCGCCTCGTCGGTCTTGTGGCCGGCCAGCACGAACTCGGTGCGCATCCAGCCCGGCGACACGGCGAGCGAAGCGACGCCGTGGGGACGAAGTTCCTGCGCCATGCCAAAGGCCAGCCGGGTCATGGCCGATTTGGCGAGGTCGTAGAACAGGTTCCCGCGCAGGTAGTTGTCGCGGTCCCAGAAGGTGGTGGTCACGATCAGCCCGCTCTTTTGCGCCACCATCACTGGCGCGGCGAATCGGCTGGTGAGCAGGTGGTTGCGCACGCCGCGGTCGAACATCGAGTCCCAGTTGGAAAGCGGATGCTCCCAGAACGGTGCCTCGAACACGCCGGTGAAAGTTTCGTGGCCGCCCCAGGCGTTGTTGACGAGCAGGTCCACACGGCCCTGCTCGCGCTGCACCTGCGCAAAGAGCTGCTTCACCTCGTCTTCCTGCGTGTGATCGCAGCGCACCGCAATGCCGCGTCCGCCCATGCGCGCGACCTCGTCGGCCGTTTCGTCGATGCTGCCCGGCAGGGCTTCGAGTTCCGAGAGCGCGAGCAGCTGGCCATAGCCTCTTGCCGGCTGCCCGCGCGTGCTTCGCCCGGTGACGTACACGGTGGCGCCCGCGGCGCCCAGTTCCAGCGCAATGCCGCGGCCCGCGCCGCGGCTGGCGCCGGTGACCACGGCCACGCGGCCCTTCAGCGGCCGCTCCCTGCTTTCCGATTGCATCGTCCTGTCCTTTCGTTGCGAGTTCGAAGCAACAGTAAGGCCGCATCAATCCGCCGTCTTGGAAGAACCCGAAATCGCGCGTCCCAGAAACTCCGTCGGCGTGAGGCCGCAAAGGGCCTGGAACTCGTTGATGAGGTGCGATTGGTCATAGAAGCCCCCGTCCAGCGCAAGGTCCGCCCAGGCGGGTTCGCGCTGCAGGCGCAATGCGCGCACGCAGGCATGCAGCCGCGCGAGCCGGCTCCAGGCACGGGGCGACAGGCCCACCTGCTGCCGAAAGACCTGCTGCAGCCGCCTTTCGCCAAGGCCGACGACCTGCGCCACCTCGCGCAGCGGACGCCGTCCGCCCGACGTGGCGATGAGCTGTGCCGCGCGCATCGCCGCCGGGTGGACAGTGGCATCGCCATCGGCCAGCCGGTGCTGCAGGGCCGCACACAGCACCGTCACACGCGACACGTCATCCGGCTGCAGGGCGATGCGCTCCAGCAGTTCGGCACCACGGCCATGCCACAGCTCGTCCAGGTGCACGGCGGTGCCAGCGATCTCGCTGGCCGGCCTTCCCAGCAGCGCCGCGGCCGCGCCGGGACGCAAGGTCACCGACAGCCCCTCCATCTTCCGGCAGAGGCGCACGAGGGCCGGCGCCGCCGACGCGCCGATGGCCTCGACGGCTTGCCCGGCACCCTCGCCCGCCGAGGGTGCATCGCCCAGGTTGAAGACCAGCCGCACCGCCCCATCGGGCAGCACGCGCTCCAGCACCTCGCGGCCTTCGGGCAGCGTTTCCCTGTAGAGAAGAATGTGCGCAACGTGCGCCCGCAGCGGCCCGGCGACCGGAAAGGCGCGCAGCGTACCCGCGGGCATGTCGGCCTCCGGCCCATGCAAGGGGTCGTCGTCGAGGCGGACGTAGAGGCGTTCGTTCTTGGACAGTGTCGGCATCGCTGTGGCGGACGGGCGCGCGGCAGCGGGTGCCGCCGCGCATCAGCCGCATTCGATCAGCTGGCACGCCCCGTAGTCAATGGGCGCCGACGGCCATTGCGCGGCGTCGTCGACGCGCCGCACGCCGCGATGCAGCAGTGCCACCGCCCGCATCACGCCCGCGTGCGTGACCCACACCGCATCCTGCTGCGATGCGCGCCATTCGTCGAAGGCCGTGCCGATGCGCTGCATGAAGCAGGCCGTGCTTTCGCCATGCCCGCCCGGGATCCCTTCGGCGAAATTGCAGGTCCACGCGTCGAACTCGGTGCGGGCGATCGACGACCAGGGCCGGCCTTCCCAGGCGCCGAAATCCATCTCGGCCAGTCGCGGGTCGGCGCGCGTGGCAAGGTCCGGACGCAGCCTGCCGATGGCTTGCGCGAGTTCGGCGCAGCGCCGCAGGGGCGAGTGGGCCAGCGCAAGGTCCGCGGGCAGGCGCGAAGCCACCGCATGCGCCACCGCCAGCGTCGCCTCCGCCGGCACGCCCACATCCGCGCTGCCGTAGCAAAGGCCCGGCGCGGCGTCTGTCTGCGCATGGCGCACCAGCCACAGCTTCATGCCTGCCAGGCCAGCGCGAGGTAGATCGCGAGCTCGCACACCTGCTGCGTCGCGCCGAGCCCGTCGCCGGTGAATCCCTGCAGCCGGCGCCGGAACATGCGCGCCATGACCAGCGCCGCAAGAGCGCATGCCACCGCCACGGCCATCGTTCTTCCGGGGCCCTGTGTCAGCAGCACCAGCCCGGCAGCGGGAACCGACCAGAGCCCGCCGACCAGCAAGGCACCACCGCCGATCGCATCGGCCAAGGGCTTGGCCTTGCTTGCGCCGCTGTCGCCCACGTACGGCAGCCAGCGGATCAGGAACAGCGGCGCCAGCCGCGAAAGCACATGCGCGCCGACGATGGCACCAGCCACCGCCTGCGCGCCCTGCCCCGCCATCGACGCAAGCAGCGCGGCCTTGAGGCCGAGCGCCAGCACCAGCGCAATGGCGCCGAAGGCACCGATGCGCGAGTCCTTCATGATCTCGAGCGCGCGGCTGCGGTCGGCCGAACCGCCCAGGCCGTCGGCCACGTCGGCCAGTCCGTCTTCATGGAAAGCGCCGGTGAGCAGGACCGTTGCGGCCATGCTCAGCAGCGCCGCGGCGAGCGCACCGGCCACGCCCGGCAAGCCTTGCAGCGCGAGCACGAAAACAGCCGCGCCCACGCCACCCACGAGCCATCCCACGCCGGGAAAATGCGCCGCGCTTGCGCGCAGCATCTGCGGGCTGAAGCCGATCCATTCGGCGAGCCGGCCGGTCACCGGCACGCGCGTGAAGAACTGCAGCGCCAGCAGGTAGTGGCGGACACCGTTCATGGGTTCAACTGTCCTTGCGCGACACGCCGGCGGCTTCGAAGCTGGCCATCTCGCGCAGGATGCGGCAGGCCGATTCGAGCAGCGGCCAGGCCAGCGCGCCGCCCGAGCCTTCGCCAAGGCGCAGGTCCAGGTTCAGCAAGGGCTTGAGCCCGAGGTGCTTCAGCAACAGCGCATGCCCGGGCTCCGCCGAACTGTGCGCGGCCACGCAGCGCTGCGCCACGTGCGGCTGCAGCGCCTGCGCAACGAGCACAGCGGCGCTGGCGATGAAGCCATCGACCACGATCACGCGCCGCTCCTGCGCCGCCTGCAATACCGCGCCAACCAGGGTGGCGATTTCGAACCCGCCGAACGCAGCCAGCGCGTCGAGCGGTGCCACCGCCGATGCGTGCAGCGCCAGCACCTCGCGCAGCACCCCCCGCTTGCGCGCGAGTCCCGCGGCGTCGAGGCCGGTGCCGGAGCCGGTGCAGCCGTCGATGTCCAGCCCCGCGAGCCGCGCAAGCAGCAGCGCCGCGGCCGAGCTGTTGCCGATGCCCATTTCGCCGAGCAGCAAGGCATTGCCCGGCAGCGCGCGCACCACCTCGCGCCCGTTGGCGATGGCTTGTGCGCACTGCGCTGGCGTCATGGCGGGGCCAATCGACGCATCGGCTGTGCCAGCGGCGATCCGTCGCGACACCAGCCCCGGCCGGGCCTGGAAGTCGCGCCGCACGCCGCAGTCGACCACGGTGAGCGCCAGCCCGTGCTGGCGCGCCAGCACGCTGACGGCCGCGCCGCCGGCCAGGAAGTTCTCGACCATCTGCCAGGTCACGTCGCTCGGAAAGGCCGAGACGCCGTGCGCCGCCAGGCCATGGTCGGCCGCGCACACCAGCATTTGCGGTGCTTCGAGCACTGGCGTTTCGCTGCCCAGGACGAGGCCGATCCGCAAGGCCAGGCTCTCGAGCCGGCCCAGCGCGCCAAGTGGCTTGGTCTTGTTGTCGAGCGCCGCCTGCAGGCGCGCCGCAAGGGCGCCGTCGTGGATATCGGAAATGGAAGGAATGGTCTGGTTGTCGTCGGTCATGCGATCAGGCCCTGCAGTACGCCGGCCTCGAAGTGGGTGTCTATGAAATCGGCCAGGCCGTCGAAGGTGGCGTCGAGCGTGGGTGCCGCGGCGCCGAAGAGTGCGTGGAGCGCGGCCGCGTCCTCGAACAGGCCGTGCAGGTAGAGGCCCAGCACGTTGCCGCGCGCGTTCTGCCAGGCCAGGCCCTCGGGCATCACGGCACGGCCGTCCTGCGCCATCTGCGGGTGGATGGCGGTCTGGCCGTGATGGATTTCGTAGCCGGTCACCGGCACGTTCGAGAGCGAAGCCCATGCGCCGCCCAGCTGGCCGAAGACTGCCGCCCTGTGGCGCACCGTCTTTTCGCGCTCGAACACCGTCACCAGCGGCAGCAGGCCCAGGCCCGGCGCATTGCCGTCGATGCCGTGCGGATCGACCAGCGCCTCGCCCAGCATCTGCAGGCCGCCGCAGACGCCCAGTACGGCGCCGCCGCCGGCCGCGTGCGCGGCGATGGCGCGGTCCAGGCCCTGCGCGCGCAGCCATGCGAGGTCGCCGCTGGTGTGCTTGGAGCCGGGCAGCACGATCCAGTCGGCGCCGGCCACATCCGCCGGCGTGCGCGCCCAGACCAGGCGGACGCCCGGCACTTTCTTGAGTGGCTGGAACTCGTCGAGATTGCTGATGCGCGGATAGGCCACAACGGCCACCGTGCGCGTGACCGGCCCGCTGGCATGGCCTCGATCATCGAACACGCCGTCTTCCTCGGGCAGGCCGTGCTCCCGCCACATCGGCAGCGTGGCGACGGTCGCGATGCCGGTCAGCGCCTGCAATTGCTGCGGCGCCGGCGCCAGCAGCGAGGCGTCGCCGCGGAACTTGTTGAGCACGAAGCCGCGCAGCAGCGCACGGTCGCTCTCGGGCATCAATGCCCAGGTGCCGTACAGATGCGCGAAGGCGCCGCCGCGGTCGATGTCGGTCACCAGCAGGCAGCGCGCATCCGCATGGCGGGCCACGCGCAGGTTGACGATGTCGCTGGCCATCAGGTTGATCTCGGCCGGCGAGCCGGCGCCTTCGATCACCACCACGTCGTTCTCGGCGCGCAGCGCGTCGAGCGCCTTTGCAATCTGCGGCCAGACGCGCTCGCTGCGGCCGCGCCATGGCATGGCCGTGAGCTCCGCGCTCACCTGCCCCATCAGCACCACCTGGCTGTGGGTGTCGCGCTCGGGCTTGAGCAGCAGCGGGTTCATGCGCACGTCGGGCACGGCACGGGCGGCCAATGCCTGGAAATACTGCGCGCTGCCGATTTCGCCGCCGTCGACCACGCGGGCGTTGTTGCTCATGTTCTGCGCCTTGAAGGGCGCCACCTTGAGGCCCTGGCGCGCGTACCAGCGGCACAGCGCGGCGGTCAGCCAGCTCTTGCCGGCGCCACTGGTCGTGCCGAGAATCATCACGCATCGGGTTGTCATGCGGCTATTGTCCGTTGTCGCCGCAGCCCTCTTCCGGCAGCCGCGAAGAGGCAAAGAAAAAGGGGCTTGCGCCCCTTGGTGTTTCTTTCAGCGTGCCGCGGTTTTTACCGCCGCTGTTCCGCCAGGCTGCACCTGCGCCGTGGCGGCCGGCGCTTCCCAGCCGCCGCCAATGGCGCGGATCAGCCCCACGGCCGCCTGGTACTGTGCCGACTTCACCTGCAGCGCCTGGCGCCGGTTGCGCAGCTCGCTGCGGCGGGCGTCGAGCAGGTCGAGCTGGCTGATGTAGCCGTTGCGGTAGCGCGTGTCCGACAGGCTGGTCGCGCGCTGGGCCGAGGTGACGGCCTGTGCCTGCACCACCGACTGCTCCTGCAGGATGCGGATGGCGGCGAGCTGGTCTTCGACCTCCTGGAACGCCACCAGCACCTGGTTGCGGTAGTTCGCGAGCGCGCCGTCGAGCTGGGCGTTGGCGCCCTGCACGCCGGCTTCGCGGCGGCCGCCGTCGAAGATCGGCAGCGAGAGCAGCGCACCCACGCCCCACGAGCGGGCCGACCACTTGAACAGGTCGCCGATTTCGGGCGATGCGTAGCCGGCCGCGCCGGTCAGCGAGATGTCCGGGAACCAGGCCGCCTGCGCCACGCCGACACGAGCCTGCGCCGACAGCACCGCGTTCTGCGCGGCCGAGACGTCCGGGCGGCGCGTCAGCACCGTGGCCGGCACGCCGGGCGGCACGGACGGCAGCGCGGTGGCCCAGTCGTCGGTGCGCAGGCCGAAGCTCGAGGCCGAATCGCCCACCAGCACCGCGAGCGCATGCTCGACTTGGGCGCGCTGCCGGTCGAGCGCAAGCGCATCCGACTCGGTGGACGAGACCTCGGTCTGCACGCGCGCCACGTCGAGCTCGGCGATGTCGCCGGCCTGCTGGCGGCGCTGCGAGAGCCGCAGCGTGTCGCGGTAGGCCTCGACCTGTTCGCGCACCAGCGCGCGCTCGGCGTCGAGCGCGCGCAGTTGCAGGTAGGTCTGGGCCACCTCGGCCTGCACCGCGAGGCGCGTGCTTTGCAGCAGGGCCTCGCGGCTCTGCGCGTCGAGCTTGGCCGCATTGCTTGCGCCCGAGAGGCGGCCGAACAGGTCGACCTCGTACGAGAACGTGGCGCCGATGTTGGTCATGGTGGCCGGCCTGGTGCTGGCCGTGGCCTTGTCGAGGCCCGCGCCACGGTTGGCGCCCGCGCCCAGGCCGATCTGCGGCATGCGGTCGGCGTTGGCGCTGCGCGCCAGCGCGCGGGCCTCGGCCAGCCGCGCCGCCGCGGCCTGGATGTTGTTGTTGTTGACGTCGGCCTTCTCGACCAGCGCATTGAGCACCGGGTCGTTGAACGCCAGCCACCAGGCGCCGCGCGCCTGCGCTTCGGAGGGCACGGCCCGCGTCCAGCCCGCAGGCGGGGCGGCGCCCTGCTCCTTGAACTGGGCGGTGGTCTGGATCTCCGGCAGGCCGGAGGGCACGGTCGCGCAGCCGGCCAGCGCCAGGCCCGCCACCAGCGGCAACAAAGCGTTGCGGACCCAAGGTTGAAATGCGAATTTCATGATGAACTTTCTTCTTGATCGACCATGCAATCAGTCGTGCGAAGGACGCGGCGAGGCCGGCACAGGATGCAGCCCGCCACCGCCGGAGCCGCCGCCGTGCGACGAGGGTGCCGAGGCGACCGGATGGCCCGCCGAGACAAACTCCTCGCCATGCGGCACTTCGCCATGCAGCTTGAGCGGCCGGTTGCCCGCCAGGCGGCGCAGCAGCACATAGAACACCGGCGTCAGGAACAGGCCGAAGGCCGTCACGCCGATCATCCCGGCGAACACCGCCACGCCCATGGCCTTGCGCATCTCCGAACCCGCGCCGGTCGACAGCACGAGCGGCAGCACACCCATCACGAAGGCCAGCGAGGTCATCAGGATCGGGCGCAGGCGCAGGCGGCTGGCTTCGATCGCGGCTTGTATGGGCGTTCTGCCGGCGAACTCGAGCTCCCGGGCGAACTCCACGATCAGGATCGCGTTCTTCGCACTCAGCCCCACCAGCACGATCAGTCCGATCTGCGTGAAGACGTTGTTGTCACCCCCCGATATCCATACGCCCGTCATTGCGGCCAGGATGCCCATGGGCACGATCAGGATGATGGCGATCGGCAGCGTCAGGCTCTCGTACTGCGCGGCCAGCACCAGGAACACCAGCAGGATGGCCAGCGGGAACACCAGGAAGGCGGAGTTGCCGGCCAGAATTTCCTGGTAGGTCAGCTCGGTCCACTCGAAGCTCACGCCCTTGGGCAGCGTCTCGGCCGCGATCTTGGTGATCACGTCCTGCGCCTGGCCCGACGAATAACCGGGGGCGGGGCCGCCGTTGATGTCGGCCGCGAGGTAGCCGTTGTAGCGCATGGCGCGTTCCGGCCCGAAGGTCGAATTCACCTTCATCAGCGCGGACAGCGGCACCATCTCGCCCGTGGTCGAGCGCACCTTCAGCATGCCCACGTCTTCGGCGCGGGCGCGGTAAGGCGCATCGGCCTGCACGCGCACGCTGTAGGTGCGGCCGAACTTGTTGAAGTCGTTCGCATACAGGCTGCCGAGATAGATCTGCATGGTGTCGAAGATGTCCGTCACGGGCACGCCGAGCTGGCGCGCCTTGGTGCGGTCGATGTCGGCATACAGCTGCGGCACGTTGACCTGCCAGCTCGTGAACATGCCCGTGAGTTCGGGCGCGGCATAGGCCTTGGCCATGAAGGCCTTTACCGCCGCGTCCATCTGGTCGTAGCCGACCGAGGCGCGGTCTTCGATCTGCAGCTTGAAGCCGCCCGTGGTGCCCAGGCCCGCCACCGGCGGCGGCGGGAACATCACGATGAACGCGTCCTGGATGCTGGCAAACGCGCCGTTGAGCTGCCCCGCCACCGCACCGCCACTCTGGTCGGCGCGCTTGCGCTGGTCGAAGGGCTTGAGCGTGGCGAACACGATGCCCGAATTCGAGCTGTTGGTGAAGCCGTTGATCGAGAGGCCCGGAAAGGCGATGGCGTCTTCCACGTTCGGGTTCTTCTTCATGATCTCGCCCATGCGCTGGATCACCTCGTCGGTGCGGTCGAGCGTGGCGCCGTCGGGCAGCTGGGCAAAGCCGATCAGGTATTGCTTGTCCTGCGCCGGCACGAAGCCGCTGGGCACCGCCTTGAAGAGGCCGAAGGTCACGCCGATCAGCGCGAGGTAGATCACCAGCATCAGCGTCTTGCGCGAGATCACGCTCTTGACGCCGCCGCTGTAGGCTTCCGAACCACGGCTGAAGAGCCTGTTGAAGCCGCGGAACAGCCAGCCGAAGACCTTGTCCATGCCGCGGGTCAGCGCGTCCTTGGGCTGGTCGTGGCCGCGCAGCAGCAGTGCGGCGAGCGCGGGCGACAGCGTGAGCGAGTTGATGGCAGAGATCACCGTCGAGATCGCGATGGTCACCGCGAACTGGCGATAGAACTGGCCCGTGAGGCCGCTGATGAAGGCCAGCGGCACGAACACGGCCACCAGCACCAGCGCAATCGCGATGATGGGCCCGGACACTTCGCGCATTGCCCGATAAGTGGCTTCACGCGGCGTCAAACCCGCCTCGATGTTCCGCTCGACGTTCTCCACCACCACGATGGCGTCATCCACCACGATGCCGATCGCCAGCACCAGCCCGAACAGGCTCAGCGCATTGATCGAGAAACCCAGGATGTGCAGCACCGCGAAGGTGCCGATCACCGACACCGGCACGGCCAGCAGCGGAATGATGGAAGCGCGCCACGTCTGCAGGAACAGGATCACGACCAGCACCACCAGCATGATGGCTTCGAGCAGCGTGTGGATCACCGATTCGATCGACGCGCGCACGAACTGCGTCGGGTCGTAGGCGATGCGGTATTCCAGGCCTTCGGGCATGTTCTTGTTGAGCTCGGCCATCGTCTTGCGTACGTTGGACGAGATGTCGAGCGCGTTGGAGCCCGGTGCCTGGAACACGCCCATGCCGACGGCCGGGTCGTTGTTCAGGAGCGAACGCAGCGAGTAGTCGGCAGCGCCCATCTCGAGGCGGCCGATGTCGCGCAGCCGGGTCACGGCGCCGTCGGTGCCGCTCTTGACGATGATGTCGCCGAATTCTTCCTCGCTCTGCAGGCGCCCTTGCGCATTGATCGAGAGCTGCATGTCCACGCCCGACAGGCCCGGCGAAGCGCCGACCACGCCGGCCGCGGCCTGCACGTTCTGGCCGCGGATCGCAGCCACCACGTCGCTGGCCGACAGGCCGCGCTGCGCGACCTTTTGCGGATCGAGCCAGACGCGCATCGAGTAGTCGCCGCCGCCGAAGATCTGCACCTGGCCCACGCCTTCGATGCGCGCGAGCGGGTCCTTCACGTTCAGCACCGCGTAGTTGCGCAGGTAGTTGATGTCGTAGCGGTTGTTCGGCGAGACGAGGTGGACCACCATCGTCAGGTCAGGGGCGCTCTTGACGGTCGTGATGCCGAGGCGGCGCACTTCTTCCGGCAGGCGCGGCTCGGCTTGCGAGACGCGGTTCTGCACCAGCTGCTGTGCCTTGTCGGGATCGGTGCCCAGGCGGAAGGTGACGGTGAGCGTGAGCACGCCGTCGGTCGTTGCCTGGCTGCCCATGTAGAGCATGCCTTCGACACCGTTGATCTGCTCTTCGAGCGGCGTGGCCACCGTTTCGGCGATCACCTTCGGGTTGGCGCCCGGGTACTGGGCGCGCACCACCACCGAGGGCGGCGCGACTTCCGGGTACTCCGAGATCGGCAGCCCGCGCAGCGCGATCAGGCCGGCTATCAGTATCAATAGCGACAGCACGCCGGCAAAGATCGGCCGGTCGATGAAGAATTTAGAGAGATTCATGTTGTTTCTCCGGCGAGCGCCAAGGCGCTCCCCTCCGAGTTCAGGACTTCGCGGCTTCCGCGACGCGTTCCGGTTGTTGTTGCTTCGTGTCGGCCTTGGCGTCCATCGTCACCGTCTGCGGCGCCACCAGCGCACCGGGGCGGATGTGCTGCAGGCCGTTGACCACGACGCGGTCGCCCACCTTCAGGCCCTTGCTCACGACACGCAGGCCGTTGATCGATGCGCCGAGCGCCACTTCGCGATAGACGGCCTTGTTGTCGTCGCCCACGACCATCACGAACTTCTTGTTCTGGTCGGTGCCGATGGCGCGCTCGCTCACCAGCAGCGCGGTGTCGCTGCGCGCCTGGCCCATGCGGATGCGGGCGAACTGGCCGGGAATGAGGCTGCCGTCCTTGTTGTCGAAGGAGGCCCGCACACGCACGGTGCCGCTGCGCGCGTCGACCTGGTTGTCGATCAGCTGCAGCTTGCCGGTGAAGGGCGTGCCCTCGAGGCCGGCGGTGCCCATCTGCACGGGAATGCTCTCGATCTGGCCGCGGGCGCTGGCGCCGCTCGGCAGATCCTTCAGGGCGCGCGTGATCACCTGCTCGTCGGCGTCGAAGCTCGCATAGATCGGGCTCACCGACACCAGCGTGGTCAGCACCGGCGCGCCGGGGCCGGCAGCCACCAGGTTGCCCATCGTCACTTCGAGCTTGCCGATGCGGCCCGCGACCGGCGCCCGCACCTGGGTGTAGCCCAGGTTCAGCCGCGCCGACTGCAGCGACGCTTGCGCGGCGCGCAGGTTGGCTTCGGCTTCACGCGCGGCGTTCACGCGCTCGTCGTATTCGCGCTGGGCGATGGCCTGCTGGTCCCACAGGCGCTTGGCGCGCTCCTGCTCGCTGCGGCTGAAGGCCTGGCGGGCCTGGGCCGAGGCCACCTGCGCTTCGGCGCGCTCCACTTCGGCTGCGTATGGCGCGGGGTCGATGGTGATCAGCAGGTCGCCCTGCTTCACCAGTGCGCCTTCGCGGAAGTGCACCGACTGCACGGCGCCCGCCACGCGGGAACGCACGTCGACACGTTGCACCGCCTCGAGCCGGCCCGAGAACTCGTCCCAGGCATTGATCTCGCTCGAAGCCACGGTGGCCACCGAGACCGGCGTGCCCTGCTGCGCCGCGGCCGGTGCCGTGGCCTCGGCCTTGAAGCTGTGCATGCCGAGCACCGCGGCGGCCACCGCCAGCAGCGCGGTGAGGCCGGTCACTGCGGGCCACAGGCCCTTGCGGGCGGCGGAAGAAAGGTTTTGCTTGTTGTTCGACATGATGGTTCGTCCTTCTCGATGACTTCTTGGGATGCAACAGGCCATCCCGGCGCTTTTGGCGCCAGGAGGCGGAACTCGAAAATGACCGGGGTTACCGGTGGGCCGAGGGGCGGCGTCGCGTCGTCAGCAGGGCTGCCGCGACCGGCCCGCCTAGCTGGGCTTGGGTGCTACCGGAGGCGGCGTGGTGGCACTGAAAAACTCGCGGAAATGCTGCTGCACGCTGGCTTCGCAGGTCTTGCAACCCGAGGGCTCGGGGTCGTACAGCGCCTTGGGCCAGTTGGCGGCACCGGGCAGGACGCTGCTGGTGACGTCGATGCCGGCCGCGCGCAGGCGCCCGGCAAAAGTCATCGCCTCGTCGCGCATGGCATCGTCGGGACCCACCAGCACCAGGGCCGGCGCCAGGGACGACAGCCGCAGCGATCCGCTCGGCACCGCGTAGGGGTGCATCGCGTTCGACGGGCAGCTCAGGTACTTTTCCCAACCCGTGGCCCAGCGGCATTCGGCGGAGTCGTTGGTGGCCTTGCGCAGCGATGCCGTGCCCGCGCACGGATCGAGCATGGGCGACAGCAGGATCTGCCCGGCCAGCGGCGGATGCGCCCGGTCGCGGGCGATCAGCGCCACCCCGGCGGCCAGGTTGCCGCCGGCCTCTTCGCCGGCCAGGTACACCCGGGCGCCCTTGCCGCCGAGCTTCACGCGCTGCTTGTAGAGCCATTCGAGCGCGGCATAACCCACTTCGATAGGCTCTGGGAAAGGCGATTCGGGCGCCAGCGGATAGTCCACCGACACCACCACCGCGCCCGCGCCGGCCAGCAGCCGCGCCACGTTGCGTCCGTTGTCCAGGTTGCCGCAGATGAAGGTGCCGCCGTGGAAATGCAGCACCAGCGGCACCGTTTCACCCCGCGGGCGCAGCCCGTAGACCCGGGCGCCCACGGGCTCCCGGCCGGGCAGCTCGATCGAAAGATCGGCTTCCACGCCTTGCGCCGCGGCGAGAGCAGCGGCTTCGGCAGAGCGGGACGATGGACGGGGTGACATGGAGGCAACCTCAGGAGGATTGGCGATAGTCGAAATATAAGGCGGCCAGTGTGGCGTTAAACAGGCAAGCTGCCCCTACTCTGTTTCCAAACAGCTAACAATCCAGGAAACGCCGGGGATTGCCGCCTTGTGTGAGAATCCGCGTCCTCTCGGCAATGGCCGGGCTCCCAGGAACAGTCATCAATGGATCAAATCCAGGCAATGCGGATCTTTGTTCGCGTGGTGGAAGCGGGCACGTTCACCCGGGCCGCGGACTCGCTCGCCCTGCCCAAGGGAACGGTCACCAAGCAGATCCAGGCGCTGGAATCGCGCCTGCGGGTGAAGCTGCTCAACCGCACCACGCGGCGAGTGACCGTGACGCCGGACGGCGCGGCCTACTACGAGCGCGCGGCGCGCCTGCTGAACGACTTCGACGACATCGAAGCGAGCATGACCAACGCGCAGGCCAATCCCACGGGGCGCCTGCGCATCGATATAGGCACCTCGGTGGCGCGGCTGATCATCCTGCCCGCGCTGGCCACCTTCTGCGACCGCTACCCCGAGATCCAGGTCGACCTGGGCGTGAGCGACCGCACGGTCGACCTCATCAGCGACAACGTCGACTGCGTGATCCGGGCCGGCGAACTGAGCGACCAGTCGCTGGTGGCCCGCCGCATCGGCACCCTACACTTCGTGACCGTGGCGTCGCCCGCCTACGTCAAGCGCTACGGCATTCCGCAGCATCCGAACGACATCGAGAAGCGGCACCACGTGGTGAGCTACTTCTCGGGCAGCACGCGGCGCACCTACCCGCACGAGTTCAGGAAAGGCGACGAATACATCGAGCTCAACGGCCCCTACCGCGTGTCGGTCAACGAGAGCAACGCGCACATCACGGCGGTGCTCGGCGGCTTCGGCATTTCGCAGTGCATCACTTTCATGGCCGAACCGCTGCTGGAAAGCGGCGAACTGGTCGAGGTGCTGCCCGACTGGCAGCGCGAGCCGCTGCCGATCCACGTGGTCTATCCGCCCAACCGGCACCTGAGCGCGAAGGTGCGGGCGTTCGTGGACTGGGCTGCGGAGCTGTTTGCGAAGAATCCGCGGCTGCAGCGGCGCTGAAGTCCGCCTGACGCTCCTTAACCGGCCGGAGCGAACACCGGCTCGCAACGCACCTCGGTCTTCACCGAGTTGGCAATGAAGCACTCTTCGTGCGCCCGGTGGTGCATGTGCTCGACCTGCTCGCGCGTGGGCAGGTTCGCGCCCGAGAACACGACCTCGGGCCGGAGCGTGACCACCGTCATCGCGAGCCTGCCTTCGGCGTTCTTTTCCATGATGCCGCTCGCCGCATCGAAGTAGCGATCGACGTTGAACTTGCGCTTCATTGCCATGGTGAGGAACCACAGCATGTGGCAGCTCGACAGCGAAGCGACGAAGGCTTCCTCGGGATCGACCGCCGCTGCATCGGAAAACGGCAGCGGCACCACGTGCGGCGACGAAGAGCCGGGCACTTCCGCGCCGCCATCGAAGCGCAGCGAATGCCTTCTGCTGTAGGTGTTGCCGAGGAAGTCCTGGTCGCCTCGCTGCCAGAGGATTTCTGCGGTGTACTGGGCCATGCCTTGCTCTCCAGAGCCAAAAGAGGAGGCGCCATTCTGCGTCAGAAGAAGCTCGACAGCTTGATCAGCAACGGCACCAGCAGTGCCGTCGCGATGCCGTTCAGCCCCAGCGCCAGCGCAGAGAAAGCACCCGCCGTTTCGTTCACCTGGATGGCTCGCGCGGTGCCGATGCCGTGCGCCGCCATACCGACGGCAAAGCCGCGCACCGCGGGTTCCCTGATGCGCAGCAGATTCAGCAGGCCGGTCGCCATGATGGCGCCGGAGATGCCCGCCACGGCGGCGGCCACCGCGGCCAGCGACGGCAGCCCGCCGATCTTCTCGGCCACGCCCATCGCGATCGGCATGGTGGCCGACTTGGGCGCGAGCGACATCAGCAGCTCGTGCGATCCGCCCAGCGCCCATGCAATGCCGATGGCCGACACGATGGCCGCCACCGAGCCCACCAGCAGCGCCACGCCAATCGGCAGCCACAGGCGCCGCAGCCGCCCGAGCTGGCCATACAGCGGCACGGCCAGCGCCACGGTGGCCGGCCCGATCAGGAAGTGCACGAACTTGGCGCCTTCGAAATACGTGTCGTAGGGCGTGCGCGTGATGAGCAGCACGCCCACGATGGCGATCACCGAGACCAGCACCGGATTGACCGCCGGGTTGGCACCGCTGCGCCTGTGCAGCCACAGCGCGCCCAGATAGGCCAGCAGCGTGAGCGACAGCCACAGCAGCGGCGACTGCGCAAGGAAGACCCAGATATCGGACAGCTTCGCGGGCGGGGTCATTCCGCATCCTTGCCGGTGATGCGGATCATCCAGTGCAAGGTGAGCGCGGTCACGGCCATGGTGAAGGCCGCACCCACGATGCCGGCCGCAAGGAACGGAAGCCATTCGCGCCCTACCCGTTCGAAATGCAGCATGACGCCGGTCACTGCGGGAATGAACAGCAGCATGAGGTTGCGCAGCAGATGGCCCGAGGTCTCGCTCAAAGCATCGGGCACGCCGCCGCGCACGAGCAGCACGATGAACAGCAGCAGCATGCCGATCAGCGGGCCGGGAATCGGTAGCCCCAGCCACTGCACGAGCAGTTCACCGGCCAGCTGGCAAAGAAAGAGCGTGGTGATGGCGTAGAGCATGCGGATGTCCTGCGGTATTGACTTTCAGTGTTCGGCCGAGGCCGCTGCGCGCGTCCAGGCCTCTTTCAGCGCCTGCTGGCTTTGCGGCGGCAGCACGCCGAGCCGCACGTGGCCCGGCAGGCCGAATGATGCACAGTCGCGCAGTTTGATGCCTTCGGCGCGCAGCCGGGCGGCCCGCTGCGGGTAGGGCGCATCGGTGCGCGCGCAGAAAAAATTGGCATCGCTCGGCAGGCACTGCCATCCCATCGATTCGCAAAGGGCGCGCTGCTGCGCTTTCCATGTGCGCAAGGTGTGCAGGCTTCGAGCGAGCCAGGCTTGCGCTTCGTTGCCGATCCAGGTCTCGAGCAGCGCCACGCCGTGTGCGCCCACCGGCCACGAGGGGGCCAGCCGCTCGAGGCGCTGCCTCAGCGGCGCGGCGGCATCGCCTTCGGGTGCGATGGCATAGGCGGCGCGAATGCCGGTGAGTCCCATCGCCTTGTTCGGCGTCCACAGCTGCCAGACGCGATCGCGCTGCGCCGCGTCGAGCGATGCCGCACCTTCGAGACGCAGCGGTTCGTAGGCCAGGTCGAGCACGCAGGTGCCGGCGGACTTGGCGTGCAGCGCGAGGTCGGCCTCAGCCCGGCCCAGCGGGCTCGACGGCTCGCAGCACCAGTGCAGAGCCGCCTCGCCGTGCGGCTCTGGCGGCCGCAGCACCTGCAAACCCCAGGCCAACGCCGCACGCTCGTAGTCGCCATAGCTGTGCGCCGGCAGCAAGACCTGCCGGCCGCCGCCCTGCGCAACGGCGGCGCTGATGCGGTGAATGAATTCGCTGGCACTCGCCGCGATCACGATGCGTTCGGCAGCCACACCGTGAAAGGCCGCCAATGCGCGGCGCAGCGCCGTGTAGCCCGGATCCGGATAGTGGGCCGCATCGGCTGTGCGCAGCGCGGCAAGAACCACCGGGCATGAGCCCGTGGCGTTGCCGTTGGTCGAGAAATCGTGCCAGGCGGTGCCGACCTCGTCGGGGCCGCCATGCAGCACGGCGGTGGTTGTCGTGTGTTCCGGTGTCATGCCCAAACCGTTGCCGCGAAGATGGCCAATGATGCACAGACCGCCAGCGCCACCGCGGCCCTGTCGCCCCACCCCGCCGCGCGCTGCGTGTCGGCCGCTTCGGCTGGCCGCCCTTCGGCATTCAAGGCATAGACGCCGGGCTTGGCAAGCCGCACGCCGAGCAGCAATGCCATCGCCGCCATCGGCCAGCCGCTGTTGGGCGACGGCGTGCGCCGCGCCTCGCGTGCCACGCCCAACGGCCACCGCCATGCCGCGAGCGCAAGCAGCACCGCCGTGAGCCGTGCCGGCAGCCACGAGAGCACGTCGTCGGCGCGCGCGGCCCACTTGCCGAACCAGCTCCAGTCGCGGCCGTTGCGCTCGCCGCGATAGCCCCACATCGCATCGGCCGTGTTGGCGAAGCGATAGACCGCCGCGCCCGGCAGGCCCAGCAGCACGAACCAGAACAGCGGTGCCACGAGCGAATCGTTGAGGTTCTCGGCCAGCGACTCGATCACGCTTTCGCGCACCTCGCGCTCGCCGAGCGCGCAGACATCGCGGCTCACCAGCCGGGCGAGCTGCGCGCGGCCCGCTTCCAGCGACACGGCCAGCGCCGCCTCGACCGCGAGCACCTCGACGCGTAGCATGCGCCATGCGAAGAGAGGCTTCAGCGCAAGGCCCAGCACCAAAGCGGTCGCCCAGCCGGGCAGCCATTGCGTTGCGCTTCCCTCCAATGCCAACGCCAGTACGCCAACCAGCATCGCGCCCACGCCCCAGGCCAGCGCCCCGGCCAGGAGCAGCGGCAGATCGCGGGGCTTCGCATCGGCTGCCAGCGGCGCCATGCGGGAGCCGATCCAGCCGAGATAGCGCCCCATCCACACCACGGGATGCCAACGCGCGGCAGGTTCGCCCAGCCAGCGGTCGATGGCCAAGGCAAGCCACAGCGCCGCAACGGCGGGCACCAACTCAGTCCTCGATGCCGCGCTGCGCGGGAATGCCGGCCTTGAATGCGTGCTTGACCATGGCCATCTCGGTCACGGTGTCGGCCAGCTCGACGATCTCGGGCGGGCAGCGCCGGCCGGTGAGCACCACGTGCACGTGCTTGGGCCGTGCGCGCAGCGTTTCGAGCACGCCTTCGAGCGGCAGCCAGCCGTAGATCAGCGGATAGGTGATCTCGTCCAGCACCACCAGGAAGAACTCGCCGGAAAGAATGGCCGCCCTGGCTTTTTCCCAGCCGTCGCGCGCCAGTTGGGCCGAGCGTTCGAGGTCCTGGCTCTTCCAGCTGAAGCCGTCGCCCAGGCCCTCGATCGGAATGCCGATCTGCTCGAACATGCGGTGCTCGCCGAAACGCGCCGAAGGCACCTTCATGAACTGGTAGATCTTCACCGCCTTGCCGCGGCCGTGCGCGCGCAGCGCCAGGCCGAAGGCCGCGGTGCTCTTGCCCTTGCCGTCGCCGGTGTTGACGATGACAAGGCCGCGGCGTTCGCCTTCGGCCTTGTCGTACGGCTTCTCGCTGGGGGGAGTTTCGATTTGCATGATGCGGGCTCCGTGTTGATGTTCGTCAGTTCGGCAGTGCGATCCACTGGTCGGCCACGCGGTGCACGCGGATGCGGTGGTCGAACACCTGTTCGAGCGCGGCGTGGGTGGCCGGGTCGCTGCTGCCGCCGTGGTGCACCACGCGGCCGTGGTTCATCACCACCAGCTCGTCGGCGGCCAGTGCCATCGGGAGTTCGTGCAGCACGCTGACCACGGTGCGACCCTGGGCCACCAGGGCGCGCGTGGTCTGCATCCAGTCGGCCTGGTGCGGAGGATCGAGGTTGGCGAGCGGCTCGTCCATCAGCAGCAGCTCGGCCTCGACCGCGAGCGCGCGCGCCAGCAGTACGCGCTGGCGTTCGCCGCCCGAGAGCTGGCCGAGCGGCCGTTCGCGCCAATCCCAGGCCTGGGTGCTGCGCAGCGCGCGCTCCACCGCCTCGCGGTCGGCGGTGCTCGGCGCTGCGAGCCAGCGCTGGTGCGGCAGGCGGCCGAGCATGGCGATGTCGTAGACCATCAGGTCGTCGGCGCTGCCCTCGCCCGCCGCGCCGCTCTGGCCCAGCCACGAAAGGCGCTGCGCGCGAATGCGGCCCGGCACCTTGGCCGATGCTTCGCCAAAAAGAAAGACTTCGCCGCGGTGCGCGAGCAGGCCCGCAAGCGCCTTGAGCAGGGTCGACTTGCCCGCCCCATTCGGCCCGACCACGCTGGTCCAGCGCGCGGCCCCGAGTTTCAGGTCGATGCCGTGCAGCACCTCGATGTTGCCGAGCGTGGCGCTCAGCCCGCGTGCTTCGAGTGCGGGGATCTGGCTCATGCCACGCCACCCCGCGCGCTGCGCCTGTGCATCAGCCACAGCAGGTAGCTGCCGCCGAGCACGGCCGTGAGCACGCCCACGGGCAGTTCCTGCGGCGCAATGAGCCAGCGCGCCAGCAGGTCAGCGGCCATCAGCAGCAGGCCGCCCATGGCCGCCGACAGCACGATCAGCCCGGCGTGCGTGGTCTTGACCACAGAACGCACGAGGTGCGGCGCAGCCAGGCCCACGAAGGCGATCAGGCCGGTCTGCGCCACGGCCGCGCCGGTGGCCAGTGCGAGCACCACCACCAGCGTGGCGCGCATGGCACCCAGCGGCAGGCCCAGGCTGCGGGCCGTCGCTTCCCCGAGCGCAAGACCGTCGAGCACCGGCGCGAGCGCCCACCCCAGCAGCAGGCACGCCGCACCGACCGCGGCCATCACCGCGCATGCGCTCCAGCCGACCAGGCCGGTGCTGCCCAGGATGAAGCCCTGGATGGCCTGCAGGATGTCGGCCGAGGCGATGGTGATCAGGTCCTTGGCGGCGCCGAGCACCACGCCGACGATCACGCCCGCGAGCAACAGCCGCAGCGTCTGCTGCACGCCGCGCGCGAGCACCAGCGTGAGCATCACCGCGAGCACCGCCCCCACGAAGGCCGCGCCGGTGAGCCCCAGGCGCATCGCCCATTGCGTGCTGGCGGCCGAGCCGCCGAACAGCAGCAGCGCCACCGCCACGCCGAGCGAAGCCCCCGAGGCGCTGCCGAGCAGATAGGGATCGGCCAGCGGATTGCGGAACAGCCCCTGCGCCACCGAACCCGCGAGCCCGAGCAAGGCGCCCGCGAGCCAGGCGCCCAGCGTGCGCGGCAGCCGGATGTCCCAGACGATCCGCAGCGCCACCGGATCACTCCATGCCGCCAGCAGGCTTTCGAAGCCGGTGCTGCCGATGCCCAGGCCGAGCACCGCCAGCGCGCCGCCCAGCACCAGCAAGGCGATGCCGAAGAACCAGACGCGGCGCTGATGGCGTGTGTGCATGAGGTTGCCGCGGCTCAGCCGGCCTTCTCCGCGATGCAGCGCGCCATCAGCCGTGCGGCCTCGTCCATGCGCGGGCCGGGGCGCACGAGCACGTCCGACTGCGCGGCGTCGAAGCGGCAGATCCGGCCCTCGCGCACCGCGCGGATGCCGCTCCAGCCCGGCCGCTGCTCCATGCCCGGCGCGCTGCGCACGCTGACCATGATGAGATCGGGATTGGCGCGCACCACGTATTCGGGGTTGAGCTTGGGAAAAGGCCCGAGCGAAGCCGGCACGATGTTCTTCATGCCCAGCCGCGTGAGCGTTTCGCCGATGAACGACGACTCGCCGGCCGCATAGGGCGCGCTGTTGACCTCGAAATAGACGCGCTGCCCCTTCGCACTGGCCGGCAGCGACTGTGCCGCGGCCGATACGCTGGCATCGATCACGCGCCAGATGTTCGGAGCCTCGTGGGTGCCGAGCACCTGGTCGAGCTTGTCGAGCACGCGCCGCACGTCGGCATGGCTCTTGGGTTCGAGCACCAGCACCTTGAGGCCCAGCGCCTCGAGCCGCTGCGTCACGCGCGACGACTTGGCGAGCAGCACCGCATCGGGCCGCAGCGCCACGATGGCTTCGACATTGGGATCGAGGCCCCCGCCCAGCTGCGGCAAGGCGCGCACCGCGCTCGGCGAGTTGGAATAGTTGTCGACGCCCACGAGGCGGGAACACGCACCGAGCGCGCAGACCCCTTCGGTCAGCGACGGCAGCAGAGTGACGATGCGCTGCGGCGGCTGCGGCAGACTCACCGTCACGCCGCGCTCGTCGACCACGTCGACGGCGTGCGCGGCCAGCGCACAGAGGCCGAGGGCAAGGGCCGTGAAAAAAGATCGAATCCAGTGCTTTGTCATGCGGCGGGTGCCTTCAGAGTCAGCGGCAACCCGGCCGCCATCAGCGTGACGCGGCCGCAAGCGGCCGCCACGTCCTGGTTCATGCGGCCCAGCGCATCGACGAAGGCCCGCGTTTCGCGGCCGAGCGGAATCACGCCCAGGCCGATCTCGTTGCCGACCAGCACCACGGGCCCGCGCGCTTCGCGCAGCGCAACGAGCAGCATGGCGGCGTGCGCCGCGGGCGTGCGCGTGACCGGCCGCGCGGCCTCGGAGCGCAGCGGCATCAGCAGGTTGGTGAGCCAGAGCGTGAGGCAGTCGACCACCACCAGCGTCTCGGGCGAACTCTGGGTGACGATGGCGCGCGCCAGCTCGACCGGCTCTTCCACAGTTCGCATGGCGGGCACGCGCAGGGCGCGGTCGGCCTGGTGGCGCACGATGCGCTCCTGCATCTCGTCGTCATGGGCCTGGGCGGTGGCAATCAGCACGGCGCGCCGCGTTGCGGGCGCTTCGGCCAGCCAGTCGACGGCGCGCAGTTCGGCACGGCGCGACTTGCCGCTCTTCTGGCCACCGAGGATGAATTCGTGCTCAACGGGCATGCGCGTCTACCTCCGGGGTTTCGCGTTCCAGCTCGATCGGCATCGCGCCGAACAGCCTGGCCGTGGCCACGGGGCTGGACGCAAACCACGCGTGGAAATAGCTTGCCCGCACCGGGCCGCGCACATAGAAGGCCTCTCCCGTACGAGCTTCCGCACCCGGCCTGCCGGTGAAGGCCGCCGGTATCAGGGGCGTTTCGCAACTCGAATAGTGAAAGGTGTGCCCGCGCAGGGTGTGGGCGCCAAGCTTGAGCTGCTGCGGCCCGAGGCCAGCCAGCCGCTTGTGCATCGTCACCCGGCCCGGCAGCAGCCCCCAGAGCGAGTGCGCTGCGCCATCGGCCGTTTCCAGTTGCTCGAACAGCGACATCATGCCGCCGCATTCGGCCCATACCGGCTTGCCCGCGGCGACATGCGCGGCCAGCGCCGCACGCAGCGAGCCGCAGGTGGACAGCGCCTTGGCATGCAGCTCGGGGTAGCCGCCGGGCAGCCAGATCGCATCGCATGCGGGCAGCGCATCTCCGGCGAGCGGAGAGAAGAACGCGACCTGCGCACCCAGCGCCGCAAGCACATCGAGGTTGGCCGGATAGATGAAGGCAAAGGCCGCATCGCGCGCGATGGCGATGGTGCGGCCTTCCAGCAAGGGGGCGATGTGCGCCTGCGGCTCGGCCGCAGCAGGCTCGAAACGCACCTGCGGCCATTCATGAAGCAGCCGCTTGCCGATGGGCGTTGCAGCCATCGCGTCGGCGGCCGCATCGAGCCGGGCCATCGCGTCGTCGAGTTCATGCGCGGCGACCAGGCCCAGGTGCCGCTCGGACAGCTCGAAACCGGCGCCGCGCGGCAAGCCGCCGAGCCATTGCGCCGGCTCGCGCAATGCCTCTTTCAGCATGCCGGCATGACGCTCGCCCGCCACGCGGTTGGCCAGCACGCCGGCCCAGGGCAGTGTGGGGCGGAAATTCTGCAACCCATAGGCCAGCGCACCGAAGGTGCCGGCCATGGCCTGCGCATCGATCACGGCCAGCACCGGCAGGCCGAAGCGCTCGGCCAGGTCCGCCGCGCTGGGGCTGCCGTCGAAGAGGCCCATCACGCCTTCGACGATAAGCAGGTCGGCCTCGGCCGCGGCCGCATGCAGCCGCCGGCGGCAATCCGCCTCGCCGGTCATCCAGAGGTCGAGCGAGTGCACCGGCACGCCGCTGGCAAGCGCCAGCCAGTGCGGATCGAGAAAGTCGGGCCCGCACTTGAAGACCCGCACGCGCCGGCCCTGGCGCGCGTGCAGCCGCGCCAGCGCGGCCGTGACCGTGGTCTTGCCCTGCCCCGAAGCCGGCGCCGCCACCAGCACGGCGGCGCAGCTGTGCGCAGCGCTCAATTCGCTGTTGGCGTCGGGTTGGCTTATTGCGGTGTCCACTTCAGGCCGATGTAAGCGTTGCGGCCGCCGGTGGCGTAGCCGCGTGCAAGCGTGTAGTCCTTGTCGCCCACATTGTCGACGCGGGCCACCAGTCCGATGTCGCGCGTGATCTGCGTGCTGGCCACCAGGTTCAGCACGGTATAGCCGCTCAGCGTTCGCGTGTTGGCCGCGTCGTCGAAACGCTTGCTCGACGATTGCAGCTCGGCGCCCAGCGTCCAGCCGGCAATGCGCCAGTCGGCGCCGAGCGTGCCGTGGCGGCGCGCGCGGCGTGCGAGCAGGTGGTCGGTGTCCAGGTCGCGCGGGTCCTGGAAGTCGAGCGATGCGCGCAGCGTCACGTCGCCGATGCGATGGCCGCCCGACAGCGTCACGCCCTGGTAGCGGGCGCGCGCCGTGCTGGCATAGCAGCCGAAGCCGGAGCGGCAGTTGGTGGCCGAGCCGTCGAACACGATCAGGTTGTTGACGCGGTTCTGGTAGACGACGATGCCCGCATGCGTGCCGCCGTCGGTGTACTGCAGGCCAAGCTCGACGTTGCGGCTCGACTCGGGCTTGAGGCTTGCCACGCCGTATTCGCTGAAGCGCTGGTACAGCGTGGGTGCGCGGAAGGCGGTGCCGGCCGAGACGGTGGCGCGCAGCCGCGGCGTGATCGCGTAGCCATAGGCGGCGCTGCCGGTGGTCTTGCCGCCGAATTCGCTGTCGTTGTCATGGCGCACATGCAGCTGGAGCGAATGCGCGCCCTGCACGAAGCCGTAGCCGAGCGAGACCGCATCCTGCGAGCGCTTGCTCGAGAACAGGCCGCTGCTGGTGGTGGGCGCATTCTCGAGCGCGTCTTCGCGGCGCTCGAGCGTGGCCGTCACCAGGTGCGGGCCGAAACGGAATTCGTTCTGGAACAGGTAGCCGCGCAGATTCGTCTCGGTGCGATAGAACGAAGGCTGCGTCTTGTAGACCGACTGCGAATCGGTGACCTGCACGCGCGTGCTGTAGATGTCGTTCCACTTGGCCGACCACGAAAGCCCGGCCGTGCGCAGCGTGTTGCTCGAGATGTCGTTCTTGAACTGGATCGGCGGCCGGGTCCTGAAGCTGACCGGCGGGTCGTAGCCGGCTTCCATGTCGCTGTACAGCAGCGTGGCTTCCAGCCGCTGGTCCGGGGTGAGCTGGTAGCCCAGGCGCAGGTTGCCGGCATTGCTGCGGTAGCCGTCGCGGTCGGGGCTCGTGAAGCCGTCCTTCGAGGGCGTGCGCTTGTCCATCGGCAGCACGTTGAAGCCCCTGCTTTCCTCGTGCGCCACGCCCAGCGAGTAGTCGAAGGCGCCCGACTTCCCGCTCACGCCCGCCTCCGCCTTGCGCAGGCCGTGGCTGCCGAAGCCGATGCCCGCGTAGGGCGCCACGCCCTCCTCGCCGCGCTTCGTGAAGAGCTGGATCACGCCCCCCACGGCATCGGAGCCGTACACCGCGGCAGCCGGGCCGCGCAGCACTTCGATGCGGTCGATCTGCGAGAGCGGAATGCTTTCCCAGCCGGCACCGCCGGTCGATTGCGAATCGACGCGCACGCCGTCGATGTACACGGCCGTGAAGCGCGTCTCGGCGCCGCGGATGTACAGGCTGGTGGTGTTGCCCACGCCGCCGTTGCGCGTGATCTCGATGCCCGGCAGGCGGGCCAGCACGTCGGCCACGCCGACCGCGCCGCTGCGCTCGATGGTCTGGCGGTCGACGACGGACACGTCGCCCACCAGGTCCGACAGGGGCTGCGGCGTGCGGTTGGCCGTGACCACGGTTTCGCCGAGCGCCGGCGCATCCTGCTGGGCATGCGCGATCGAAGGCAACTGAAGCAATGCCATGCCGCCGAAGGCGGAGGCCAGCGCAAGCGGCAGGCAGGCAAGGCGGCGACGGCGCGCAGGAACGCGGCCGAGGGAAAGGGAACCACAGGAAGTCATGAATGGACCGAACGAACGTCTATGCCCGTCGCCGGCCTCCCCGCCAGCGCTTGGGCGCAATGGCTGCTTCGTGCATCGACAATCGATCGCGCATGCGGCAGCCGCCTCGTTGGCCGGTATCCGGGCTGGCAGTGCGACCCCACCGCCTTCCCAGGTGCCTGTTTCAGGGCACCCAGTGGCTTGATGAATGAGGTTGACGCTTGCGGCGTCGACTGCTTGACCGTTGCGGGGGCAGCGCAGGCGGCTTCGGCCTTGCCCGTTTCCGGGGGGCGTTCACTCCTGCTTCCCGTTGAACCGCGGCGTGTGAACCACGCCGCAGGCACCAACGCGCAGGATTCTAGGGCCTGTGGCGGTGCAGTAAGCCAAAAGTTGCGCAGCCTGCGGTTCGCCGGGAAACTACAATCGCCAACCATGCCCGCCTCCAGCCCCATCGACCAGATCGCCGAGCGTGTGGAACGCCTGCTCGTGCGTCATGAAGAGGTGCAGCGCACCAATGCGCTGCTGCAGGAGCAGGTCGAAGCGCTCACGCGCGAGCGCGACGCGCTGAAGTCGCGGCTTGCCGCGGCCCGCACGCGCCTCGATGCACTGCTCGAGCGGTTGCCGGCCGAACCACCTTCCCAAGATTCCCCCGCATGAAGCAGATTGAAGTTCAGATCATGGGCCAGAGCTATCTGCTCGGCTGCCCCGACGGCGGCGAGGCGCAACTGCGCGAAGCCGTCGAACGCGTGGACGCGGCCATGTGCAAGATCCGCGATGCGGGCAAGGTGAAGGCACGCGACCGCATCGCGGTGCTCGCTTCGCTGAACCTGGCCTTCGACCTGGCCGCCCAGCAAGCCGCTGCTGCGGCCGCGCCGCCCCCCGTGGCTGCGGCGCCCGCGACAGACGGCGGCGACGCCGATGCCAGAGCCGCCCAACTCATTCAGAAACTCGATCAAGCCCTCGCGGGCGATGACCATTTACTCTGACCGGAAGCGCCCGGCCCGTCCGAGGCGTAAAATCCGAACTGTCTGCGGTGCGCGTCGGGCTTAATATTTCCTTGTTCCAATGCTCTCCGGAGCCGGGCTTGGTACATCGCTTGACGGGTGTGATCATCTCGCGTCAGATGAACCCGAAGTCTTGCTGCCCTCGCCCACCTGAACCCTGGTTCAGGATGCGGGTTCGGCGCCCACTTGCAGACACCTTTTTCCGTTCATACGGCCCCTGCATGCGCTGCACGGGGCCGTTGCTTTTTTTCAAGGCTCCGCTGCGTGACTTCCCTGCTCGACCCCCTCCTGATCGCCGAATTGGCCGCGCTTGGCCTGGGCACTGGTTTCCTGGCGGGCCTGCTGGGCATCGGCGGCGGGATGCTCATGGTGCCGTTCATCACGATCATCATGGGACACCGAGGGGTTGCCTCCGATCTTGCGGTGAAGATGGCCATTGCCACCTCGATGGCCACGATCATCTTCACCTCGGTGTCCAGCGTGCGCGCGCATCACAAGCGCGGCGCGGTGCGCTGGGACATCGTGCGGCACCTCGCGCCCGGCATCGTCATCGGCAGCCTGCTGGGCAGCCTCGGCGTGTTCGCTCTGCTCAAGGGAACGGTGCTCGCCATCGTCTTTGCGCTGTTCGTGGGCTTTTCCGCCACGCAGATGTTCCTCGACCGCAAGCCCAAGCCCACGCGCCAGATGCCGGGCACCGCGGGGCAGCTGTCGGCGGGCGGTGCCATCGGTTTCATCTCGGGCCTGGTCGGCGCGGGCGGCGGCTTCATCAGCGTGCCGTTCATGACCTGGTGCAACATCTCCATCCACAACGCCGTGGCCACCAGCGCCGCACTCGGCTTTCCGATTGCGGTGGCCAATGTGCTGGGCTACGTGGTGAGCGGGCAGTCGGTGCAGGGCCTTCCGGCCGGCTCGTTCGGCTACATCTGGCTGCCCGCGCTCGCGGTCATTGCGGTGTCCAGCGTGCTCACCGCGCCGCTGGGTGCGAAGGCAGCGCACAACCTGCCGGTGAAGAAGCTCAAGCGCGTCTTCGCGAGCATCCTGTATCTGCTGGCGGCCTACATGCTCTGGAAGGGCCTGCAGGGCTGAGAGGATATTGAAAGCCCCTCGGGTCTGGGGTGAGACCCGTTGCGACGCCCGGGCCTCGGCCGTATAACGGGCTCATGAAAATCCTCATCGCCGTCGACGGCAGCGTCTATACGCAAAAGGCGCTCAACTACCTGCTGGCCAACCGCGCCATGTTCGTGGAGGGCCATGAGCTGGTCATCGTGCATGTCTGCACCGGCATCTCGGGCCACGTGGCGCGCCACCTCAGCAAGGAGGTGATCACCGACTACTACGCCGAGGAAAACGCCAAGGTGCTCGACCCCGTGGCGGCATTGCTTGTGGAGAACGGCGTGAGCAACTACACGATCGACAAGCGCCACGGCCATGCAGCCGAGGAAATCCTCAAGTCGGCGGCCGCGGCGCACGCGGAACTGATCGTGCTCGGCACCCATGGCCATGGCCTGCTGGGCCGCGCGTTGATGGGATCGGTGGCCACCAAGGTGATCTCCGAGACCGACACCTCGGTCCTGCTCGTCCAGTAGACAGGCCGCAAGCCTTCTTCCCCTTCTATTGCACGCGCTGCTGCCGCCACTCGCGCGGCGAGCAACCGAAGCGTTCGCGGAATGCGCGGCTGAAATGCGCCGCATCGTTGAAGCCGCGGCCGTAGGCAATGTCGGCCACCGGCCGGCCGGCAAGGCGCGGCTCGAGCAGGTCGCGGCTGCAGGCTTCGAGCCGGCGCTCCCAGATGTACTGCGAGGGCGTGAGCGGCTCGCTCTTGAAGACGCGGTGGATGTGGCTCGCCGAGACACCCAGCTGCGCCGCCAGGCTTCCCACGGAAAGCGATGGGTCCGCCAGCTGTTCGTCGATGCACCGCTTCACGCGGGCCAGATGGTAGGCCGTGAGCTTGCTCAGGCCCGGTGAGCGCGCCGCGGGCAGCGTCTGCAGCCCGGCGACAAGAATGCTCTGCACCCCGTTGGCCACCGCGAGTGCCGACGCGGGCTGCAAGGTGTCGATGTCTTCGCGCAGCGTGCGGATCATGCCCAGCAGCAGGTGCCCCGCACCCTCGCGCCCCGAAACGGTGTTGGCCGTCAGGGTCTCGGTGTCGTGCAGCTCGCTGCGCAGGCGTTCGCCGGGCAGCTTGAGCACGATCTGCTCGAAGCTGTCGTCGAACAGCAGCTGGTAGGGCCGCGTGCTGTCGTATAGCGCAAAGTCGCCCGCCGCCAGTACGGCGTCCCGTCCGTCCTGCCGCACCACGCCCTGGCCGCGCGCCTGGATGCTGACAAGAAAACAGTCGTCGCTCGAACGCGAGATGTGACCCGGCGTGCGCATCACCTTCTGCGGCCCCGACTTGACCACCGACACGTCCAGGCTCGGCAGCGTGTGCTGGCGGATGCTGCCTTCGAAATTGCCCGTGTCGCCTTCGCGCACCGGGTCGCACCCGAGCTGCACGTAGACGTTGCAGATCATGTCGGTCCAGTAGGCGAGCCGCTGGCTGCGCGGGACGGCGTCGGTGCTGAGCAACGGGGTCATGGGGGTTCCTTCGGAAGTCGGCATGCAACGCTGGAACAAGAACGCCGCAAGTTCGGGTCAAGGCGTTTCGCGGCGGCGAATCTACGCTTGAAGCAACCCGCATGCCACCACGCAAACCCGGTGGGAGGTGTGCGAAGTTGTTTCGTTCATCACCCCGCTTCTGGAGACCCCGCCATGCCCACCACCGTTCATCCCAGGCTTCGTGTCGCCGCCGTGCAGGCAGCGCCCGTGTTCCTCGATCTCGACGGCACCATCGACAAGACCATCGACCTCATGGCCCAGGCGGCCGGCCAGGGTGTGAAGCTCATCGCCTTTCCCGAAACCTGGGTGCCCGGCTACCCGTGGTGGATCTGGCTCGACTCGCCGGCCTGGGGCATGCAGTTCGTGCAGCGCTACCACGACAACGCGCTGGTCGTGGGCTCGGGCGAGTTCGACCGCATCAGGAATGCCGCGCGCAAACACAACATCTGGGTTTCGCTCGGCTACAGCGAAAAGGCTGCCGGCAGCCTCTACATCGCGCAGGCGCTGATCGACGACCAGGGCCGCACGGTGCAGACTCGCCGCAAGCTCAAGCCCACGCATGTGGAGCGCACCGTGTTCGGCGAAGGCGACGGCTCCGACCTCGCCGTGGTCGAGACACCCATCGGCAACATCGGATCGCTCTCGTGCTGGGAACATCTTCAGCCGCTCAGCAAGTACGCGATGTATGCGCAGAACGAGCAGATCCACTGCGGCGCCTGGCCGAGCTTTTCGCTCTATCGCGGCGCGGCCTATGCGCTCGGCCCGGAGCTCAACAACGCCGCGAGCCAGGTGTATGCGGCCGAGGGCCAGTGCTTCGTGGTTGCGCCGTGCGCCACTGTCTCGCAGGCCATGAGCGAGCTGATGTGCACCGACGCCGGCAAGCAGCAGATGCTGCGCGTGGGCGGTGGCTTTGCGCGCATCTATGCGCCCGACGGTTCGCCGCTGGGTACGCCCCTGGCCGAAGACCAGGAAGGGCTGGTGATCGCCGACGTCGACCTGGGGATGATCGCGCTCTCCAAGGCGGCCGCCGACCCGAGCGGCCACTACTCGCGGCCGGACGTCACCCAGCTGCTGCTGAACAAGGCGCGCCGCGAGCCCGTGGTGCTGCAGCGCGCGCCCGAAGTCGAGGGCGACGCCTTCGAGGCCATCGTCGCCGCAACCGAGCCGGCGGCGGCGCGCCAGCAGCCACTGGTTGCCTGAAGCACCGGAGCCACACCATGGAATCCGCCATTGCCGAGCACCTGAAGTGCCCCCGCACGCGCCATCGCCGCGTGGAGGACGACTACGCGCCGCCCTATCCCGTCTGGTCGGCGCGCGCGCCGGCCGCGGTCAGGCAGGTCGTGATGGGCTATTTCGGCGTGCAGTCGCGCGGGGCCGGAATGCAGGGCCGCGCATGCGCGGCCCTGATGAAGATCGCCGGCGGCTTCGCCCTGCCCGATGGTCCCGGCCACCACGACTTCGCACACCATGTCGACGCCGCCGGCTACGACAACATGATCGCCATCGCCTACTGGGACGACCCTGCCGCCCATGCGCGCTGGTGCGCAACGCCCGAGGTCGATGCCTGGTGGCGCTCCGAGGAACGGCTGGCGGATGGCCTCGGCTACTTCCGCGAAATCGTTTCGCCGCGCGCCGAGCACTTCGAGACCATGTTCAACACGCCCGACCGCCTCGAAGGCGTGGGCGTGGTGATGGGCGGCGTGAGCGGCGAACTGCAGGAGCACGGCTACTGGGGTTCGATGCGCGACCGCATTCCGCTGTCGCAGACCGACGCCATGGCGCCCTCGGGCACGCGCGCCATCATTGCCGGCGCTCCGGCCCCGGGGCAGCGTGTGCGCATCGCGGGCCACGAGAACATCGCCATGATCCGCTCCGGTCAGGAGTGGGCCGAAACCACAGGACAGGAACGCACGCTCTACCTGGGCGAGATGGAACCCGTGCTGCGCGAAGGCATGGGCTTCCTGCGCGACCAGGGGCTGGGCATCGGCTGCTACAGCAACCGCTACATGCACCACCTCGATGCCAAGGGCGCGCCGCTGGAGAAATCGTTCGGCCTGAGCTTCTGGCACTCGCTCGCCGACATGGAGCGCTGGGCCGAGTCGCACCCCACGCACGTCGCGATCTTCGGCAGCTTCATGCGCTACGTGCAGGCGCTGAACTTCCAGCTGCAGCTGCGCGTGTACCACGAGGTGTCGGTGCTGAAGGCCGACGAGCAGAGCTACGAATACATCAACTGCCATGCGGGCAGCAGGCTCATGAACGGGCTGGGCGCGGCTTAGCGGACCTCTCATTCCGGGGGATGCCGTAGGATGCGCGGCCCTACGCAACGGCAAGGACCCCGACCATGTGGAGCGATCTCGACAACCTCGTCGAAGCCTCGATGCAGGAATGGAAAGTACCGGGACTCGCGCTGGCCGTCATCCAGGACGGCGACATCGCCGTGCTCAAGGGTTACGGCGTGCGCGACACCGACACGGGCCTGCCCGTGACCATCGACACGCAATTTCTGCTGTGCTCAATCACCAAGTCGTTCACCGCGGCCGGACTCGGCCTGCTGGTCGACGAACGCAAGCTCGACTGGGACCGGCCGGTGCGCGAGGTGATTCCCGAATTCCGCCTGCACGATCCGGTGGCGACCGAGCGGCTGACCGTGCGCGATCTGCTGTGCCATCACAGCGGGCTGCCGCGGCATGACTGGATCCACATGCCCGGCGACCTGAGCAACGCACAGATGCTGGCCGCACTCAGGCACCTTGCACCGAACAAGGACCTGCGCGACACCTTCCAGTATTCGAACCTCGGCTACCTGGTCGCCGGCATGGTCACCGAGCGCATCAGCGGCCAGAGCTACCAGGACTTCACCACCGAGCGCCTGATGAAGCCGCTGGGCCTCAGCCGCTTCGGCTTCTCCATCGAGGCCCTCGCGGCCGCCGACGACGCCGCCCGTCCGCATGCGATGGATGGCGACGAGCGGTATCGCACACCGCTGTCGCCGATCCGCGCGATGCCGGCCGGTGGCATCAACGCCTCGGCGGCCGACCTTGCGAAGTGGGCGCGCTTTCTCATCGATGGCAAGGCGCATGGGCAGCAACTGCTTTCGCCTCAGGCGCTGCGCGAAATGACGACCCCGCGCGTGCACATGGGGCGCTCCCAGTACGCCGAGGTCGGCGACTCCCACTACGGCCTCGGCCTCTTCTGCGAGCAGTACCGCGGCGAGCGCACCGTCGCTCACTCGGGCTCTTGGACCGGCTGGAGCACGCTCATGACGATGCAGCCCGAGCGCCGCGCGGGCGTCGTGGTGCTGACCAACCGCACGCCGGGAAGCGTCCAGGCAATCCTCACCTATGCGGTGCTCGACCGCATCTGCGGCCGCGAGCCGGTCGACTGGTTCGGGCGCCTGGCACCCAAGCGCAAGCAGGCCCTCGAACAGCAGGCGCTCGACAAGAAGGCGAGCGCCGAAGTCCGCAGGAGCGGAACCCACCCAAGCCATCCGCTCGACGACTATGTCGGCGACTACGAGCACCCGGCCTATGGGCGCCTGCGCATCGACAGGGAAGCAGACGGGCTCGCATGGCGCTGGCGCGGTATCGAGGAGAAGCTCGAGCACCGCCATTACGACGTGTTCATCACCCCTGACCGCCCGACGGTGCTGCACCCCAGCAACCGGACGCTCACCTTCCGCTACGACCGGCAAGGCCGCATCGATCGCATCGAGATGCCGTTCGAGGAGATGGTGGACGACATCGTGTTCCATCGCGCCGCAGCCGGCGACGTGCTGGACCCGGCGTTCCGGCGGCTGTGCGCCGGCGACTACCTGCACAGCGGCCGCGTGATCGAGATCAGGCTCGACGCCAGGGGCGAGCTCGGCATGACGATCCCGGGCCAGCCGACCTACCGCCTGCTGCCGGCCGATGGACGCAGCTTCCGCGTCGACACGCTCGAGAGCTTCGGCGTGGAATTCCGCCGGCCTTCGCCCGACGCGGTGGACGCGCTCATCTTCCACGAACCCCGCGTCACCGCCCTCGCACCGAGGGTGCCGAAGGCCTAGACGAACAGCCCCTTGTGCTGCTCCCGCAGCAGCGCCTTCTGCACCTTGCCCATGGTGTTGCGTGGCAGCTCGGGCACGACGAAGCAGCGCTTGGGAATCTTGAAGTTCGCGAGCTTCGACTTGAGTTCCGCCACGATGGCATCGGCGTCGAGCGCCCCACCCGCCTTGGCGATCACGATGGCCACGCCCACCTCGCCGAAGTCGGGGTGCGGCACGCCGACCACCGCGCTTTCGGCCACGCCGGGCAGCTCGTTGATGTAGCCCTCGATCTCGGCGGGGTAGACGTTGTAGCCGCCGCTGATGATCAGGTCCTTGCTGCGTCCGACAATGGTGACGTAGCCGCGGCCATCGATCTTGCCGACGTCGCCGGTCTTGAAGAAACCATCGGCGGTGAATTCTTCCTTCGTTTTCTCCGGCATGCGCCAGTAGCCCGCGAACACGTTCGGACCGCTGACCTCGATGCTGCCGATCTCGTCCGCGGTGCACTCGCGGCCGGCGTCGTCGCGCACGCGCAGCCGCACGCCCGGCAAGGGAAAGCCCACCGTGCCGCCGCGGCGCTCGCCCTGCGCGGGACTGTAGGGGTTGGAGGTGAGCATGATGGTCTCGCTCATGCCGTAGCGCTCCAGAATGGTGTGGCCGGTGCGTTCGCGCCATTCGTCGAAGGTCTCGATGAGCAGCGGCGCGGAACCGGCGACGAACAGCCGCATGTTGCGCACCGCTTCGCGCGTGAGGCCGGGCTCCGCCAGCAGCCGCACGTAGAGCGTGGGCACGCCCATGAACACGGTCGCCTCGGGCAGCTTCTCGATCACGCGCTTCGGGTCGAACCTGGTCAGCCAGATCATCTTGCTGCCATTGAGCAGCGCACCGTGGAGCGCAACGAAAAGGCCATGCACGTGGAAGATCGGCAGCGCGTGGATCAGCACGTCGCCTTTTTTCCAACCCCAGTAGTTCTTGAGCACCTCGGCGTTCGACAGCAGGTTGCCGTGCGTGAGCATTGCGCCCTTGCTGCGGCCGGTGGTGCCGCTGGTATAGAGGATGGCGGCCAGGTCGCCGGACTTCGTCCGCGCCACCTCGTGCCGGTCGCTGCATTGCGCGGCAAGCTCCAGCAGGGTGCCGGTGCGGTCGTCGTCCAGCGTGAACACGTGCCGGGTGCCTGCTGCACTGGCGATGGGCTCGACCCACGCGGCATTGCGCCGGGTGCACACCACCACGGCCGGTTCGGCGTTGCCGATGAAATATTCGATCTCCGCGCTCTGGTAGGCAGTGTTCAGCGGCAGGAACACGTAGCCGGCGCGCAGCGTGGCGAGATAGAGAATCATCGCCTCGACCGATTTCTCGACCTGCACCGCGATGCGGGCGCCCTCCTCCAGCCCCAGCGCGCCGAACAGGTTGGCCATCATTGCGCTGGCGCGATCGAGGTCTTGCCACGAATAGAACAGGCCGTTGTCGGTTTCCACGGCAATGCGGCCGAGGTCGGCGGGAAAGGCCGCGCGCAAGGCGGCAAACAGGTTGGAATTGGCTTTCGTCTTCATCGGGGCAGGTACTTCGAAATTCGGTGTGCGCTTGGCGTGAAACCTTGCTGTCGCTCGTTACTCCAGCTTGGCGCCCGAGGCTTTCACCACCGCGGCCCAGCGCTTGATCTCGGAGCTCACGAAGCCGCCGTACGACGCCAGGGTGAGGCTCGGGATTTCGGAGCCGTTCTGGGCCCAGATGGCCTTGAGCTCGTCGCTGGCAAGGGCCTTCTTCATGTCGTCGACGATGCGCGCCTGCAGGTCGGCCGGCGTGCCCTTGGGCGCCCACAGCCCGTACCAGGTGGTGACCGTGTAGTCCGGCAGGCCGACCTCGGCCGCGCAGGGCACGTCGGGGAACGCCGGGTTGCGCTTGCTGCCGGCAACCATCAGCGCCTTGATGCGCCCGCCCTTGATGTGCTGGGCGGAAGAGCCGAGGCCATCGAACATCAGGTCGACGTTGCCGGCAATCAGGTCGGACAGCGCCGGCCCCGCGCCGCGGTACGGAATGTGTGTGATGAAAGTGCCGGTCTGCAGCTTGAACAGCTCGCCCGCCAGGTGGTGCGAGGTACCCGCGCCGGCCGAGCCGTAGTTGAGCTTGCCGGGATTGCGCTTGGCGGTGGCAACGAATTCCTGCAACGTATTGGCGGTGACTCGGCGCGGATTGACCACCACCACCTGCGGCACGTTGGCCAACAGCATCAGCGGCACGAAGTCTTTCTCGAGGTCGTAGTCGAGCTTCGGGTAGATCGAGGGCGCAATCGCGTGGTGCACCGCGCCCATGAAGAGCGTGTAGCCGTCGGCCGGGGCCTTGGCGGCGATGCTGGCGCCCACGGTGCCGCCGGCGCCGCCGCGGTTGTCGATGACCAGCGTCTGGCCCGTCACCTTGGAGAACTGGGCCGAGAGCGGGCGCGCGAAGGCATCGGTGCCGCCGCCGGCCGGGAACGGCACGACCATGTTGACCGGCCGCGTCGGCCAGTTACTCCCCTGCGCTCCTGCGCCGCCGCACAGAACGGCTGCACCGGCCGCGGCCAGGCGCAGCACGTCGCGTCGCTGAAAACTCTGAGTCATCTGTCATCTCCTGTCGTTGTAGATTGCCGCATCATGCGGGCCGGTGCATCACGCGCCGGACTTCTTTCCAGAACCAACTCAGCCTTTTTTGAAGAACAGGCTTTCAACATCCCCCGATACCGCCACCTTGCCCTCGGCGATCCATGCGCGATGCTTGTCCAGGCGCTTGAGATCGTAGAGGTAATTGACCATCAGACCATACGACTGCTTCAAGCCCTTGGGCGACGGGTCGCCGGCCCAGTTGAGCCGCTCCACGCGCGCGCCGTTGCCCAGGTGAAAGCGCGCCACGGGATCGGCCGGCGTGCCGTCGATCAGCGTGTGGCCCAGGTATTCGGCGGCGGCCTGCAAAAGCCACTGGCGCAGCGGCGACTTGGCATCGAGCGTGGCAGGCGTATCCACCGCGGCGAGCAGCCGCTCGGCGGTCGGTGGCAGCGAGCCGACGAGCCGGCCGAGCTCGGCCCCGCGCTTCTCGTCCAGGCGCAGCAGCAGCTCGGCGGCATTCCTGGCAAGCCAGGTGCGAAAGCCCGGGATCGGCGACAGCGTGGCAAAGATCTTCAGGCGCGGCAGTTCGTCCTGCAGCGTCTCGACCACGCGCTTGATGAGCGAATCGCCAAAGCTCACGCCGCGCAGCCCATTCTGGGTGTTGCTGATCGAATAGAAGATGGCGGTGGTGGCCTTGGCCGGCTGGATCGGTACGGCGGCCTCGTCGAGCAGCGGCGTGATGCCGTCGCTGATGCGGTCGACCAGCGCCACCTCGACGAAAATCAGCGGCTCGTTGGGCAGCCTCGGATGAAAGAAGCCGTAGCAGCGGCGGTCGCTGTCGTCGAGCCGGTTCTTCACGTCGGTCCAGCTCTTGATGTCGTGCACGGCCTCGTAGCGGATCAGCTTCTCGATCAATGAAGCCGGCGAATGCCAGTCGATCCGGCGCAGCTCGAGAAACGCGACGTCGAACCAGGTGGAGAACAGATGCTCCAGTTCGGCGTCGAGCGCGATGAGCCGCTTGTCCGACTTCAGGAATGGCAGCAGTTCGGCGCGCAGGTCGACCAGGAAGCGCATGCCCTCGGGCTCGACCGCAAAACGCTGCAGCAGGCGCATGCGCGGCGACACCAGCGCACGCCGCAGCCGCAACTCGGCCTGGCCTTCGTCGGCCGTTCCCACGGCGGCCTGGTGCTGGTCGCGCGCGGACTTGAGCTTTTGCGGATCGGCGGCGAAATGCTCGCTCATCAGCGCCCAGTAGTCGCGCCGCTCCTCGAGCGTGGCGGCGGCGTATTCGCGGGCAATGGCATGCGCCCGGCGTCCGCCCTCGACCTCGCTCACGCGCGGATCGATCACGGCCTGCAGGGCCGTGAGCACGCGGCGCAAGGCACGCGGCGACAACGCTTCGTCGGCCTTGCGCAGCGTGGCCTGCAGGCGCTCGGCGGTCGAGCGCATGCTCGGCTTCGCGGCGGTCTTGGGCGCGCTGCGGGCCGCGCCCTCGGGTGCCACGGGCACCTTGTTGCCGGACTTTTCGCCGGACTTCTCGCCAGAGCGCAGTCGCGCCTGGAACCACTCGGTCGCACTCATCGACAAACTCCAATGCTGTGGGGTGCGGGGATGCCTTCTTTCACGCCGTTCACGACATCACCCTGGATTTCTGTTGCCGCGCCACCTCGCGCAGCGCCTCGCGCTGCCGTGTCAGGTGCGTGCGCATGGCCGCGTCCGCGCCCTCGCTGTCGCGCGCCTTGAGCGCGGCGAACACCGCCAGATGCTCCGACAGGCTCTGCTCGAGCCGGCCCGGCGCATGCAATTGCTGAAGCCGCGCCAGCTTGAGAATTTTGCGCAAATCGCCAATCACCTGCGCCAGCCACTTGTTATCGGCCAGCTGGATGATGGCCTCGTGGATGAGGTGGTTGGTGGCGTAGTAGTCGTTGATGCGCCGCGCCTTGGCATGGCGCACCAGCCGTTCGTGCAGCACGTCGAGTTCGCTCAGCTCCGCATCGCTCGCATTGCGGGCCGCCTCGTAGGCGCAACGGCCTTCGAGCAGCGCGATGACCGGAAATATCTCGTCGAGATCGCGCTCCGTCACCTCGCGCACGAAGCAGCCGCGCCGCGGCTCGTGCCGCAGCAGGCCTTCGGCGGTCAGCACCTTAAGCGCCTCGCGCAAGGGAGTGCGCGAAATCGACAGTCGCTCGCACAGCGCAGCCTCGTCCAGGAAACTCCCCGGCACCAGCGCGCCCGCGAAGATCTGCTCGCGCAGCGTGGCGGCTACTTCGTCGTGCAGGGAGTTGGGGACCAGGCGCATGGCAAGTGGAGGGGTGCGTTACGCGTAATTTCCTGTAATTACGCATAATTGTGAGCCCGCATCCAATGCAGCGCAAGGGCCGCGCGCAAATTGCACGGCCCGGGCTTACCCGGAGAACCGGGTGCTCAGGCGCTCGCCGGCCGGCGGCGCTGCGCGGCCCAGATCCACAGCCCGATGCCGAAGACCACCATCGGCACGCTGAGCCACTGCCCCTGGCTCAGGTTCAGCGCGCGCAGGCCAAGAAAGTCGTCGGGCTCGCGGAAATACTCGGCAATGAAGCGCAGTGCGCCGTAGCCGATCAGGAACACCGCGGCCACCTGCCCTTCCTTGCGTTCCTTGCGAGCGTAGAGCCACATGATGACGAACAGAAGAAGTCCCTCGAGCAGGAACTGGTAGACCTGCGAGGGATGGCGCGGCAGCATCGAACCGCTCTGCGGAAACACCATGCCCCACGGCAGGTCGGGGCTGCTGAAGCGGCCCCAGAGCTCGCCGTTGATGAAGTTGCCGACGCGGCCCGCCGCCAGGCCCGTGGGCACGCAGGGCGACACGAAATCCATCACCTGCCAGAACGGCCGGGCGCGCGAATGCGCAAACCAGATCATGGCGCCGATCACACCCAGGAGGCCGCCATGGAAGCTCATGCCGCCCTGCCATACGTAGAGGATTTCGAGCGGATGCGAGAGATAGAACTCGGGCTTGTAGAACAGGCAATAGCCGAGCCGCCCGCCCACGATGACGCCCATCACGCCCAGGAAGAGGATGTCCTCGATGTCCTTGCGCTGCCAGGCGCCCTGGCCGACCAGCGAGCGGTACGGCTCGTGGCGCAGCCGGCGCGTGCCGAGAAAATAGAACAGCGCGAACGCAGCCAGGTAGGTCAGGCCGTACCAGTGAATGGCAACGGGCCCGAGCTGCAGGGCGACAGGATTGATCTGCGGATACATGAGCATGGCGCAGATTGTGCCCGGACGAAATGTCGCGGCCGGCACGGGGACATTCAGGGCAATGTCAGCGCCCTAACCTCCACCACAGCAGTGCCGCCACGACCGCCGGCACGGCAAAGACCAGCAGGAAGATCGGCAGTTCTTCGGCCACCGAATAGCCGGCCTTGATCACGCCCACGGCCATGTTGATGCCGGCTCCGATGAACCATGCCGGGATGAACCACTTGGCTGCCGCGGCCAGCGCCAGCGACGAGCCGTCGCCGATGAACCGGCTGGCCAACAGAAACACCGCCAGCAGCACGAAGCCGCCACCCATCACCATGATCGTGTGCATCTTGCGTTGTCCTCCAGGCGCGATCCTGCCGGATCAGCGGGTGGTGTAGCCACCGTTGGCAAAGATCGTCTGGCCGGTGATCCACCAGCCTTCGGTGACCAGGAAGCGCACGATGGGAGCGATGTCCTCGATGTCGGTGAGGCCCTTCTTGGAGAACTTGCTGAGCGCCGCCGCGCTGCTGTGGTACTCGACGGCCTCCTTGCTTTCCTGGCCGTAGAAGAACGGCGTGTCCATCGGTCCGGGGCCGATGGCGTTGACCGAGATGCCGCGCTCGCCGAACTCCTTGGAGGCCGCGCGCGTGTAGTGCTCCACCGCCGCCTTCGAGGCCGGATAGATCGCGTAGAACGGCGTGTAGGCCGCGAGCAGCGAGCTCACCAGCGACACGATGCTGCCGCCGTCGGCCAGCGTGCGTCCGGCCTGCTGGATGAAGAAGAACGCTGCCTTGGCGTTGGCGTCGAAGCTCCGGTCGTAGTCGGCTTCGGTGACATCGAGGATCGGCTTCTTGATCACCACGCCCGCGGTGTTGATGGCGATGTCGACCTGGCCGAAATGCGCCACGGCCTGGTCGAACAGCCTGACGTTGTTCTCCACCACGGCAAGGTCGCCCTGCACCAGCAGCGTGTCGGCGCCCTTGGCCTCGAGTTCGGCGGCCGTCTTCTCGGCATCGCTGCGCGAGGCGTCGCTGTTGTAGTGGATGGCGATGCCGCGGGCGCCGCCGTCGACCAGTTGATGGCCGATGAGCGCGCCGAGGTTCTTGCCGCCGCCGGCGATGACGGCGACCTTGTTGTCGAGAGTGCGTGCGGACATGGAATGACCTCCTGCAGAAGAGCGTTGATGTGAGTCGGGAAGCTTCAGTCTATTGATCGCCAGTTCCCGAATAAATCAACAATTCGACGCTAGACTGTTTAGGAAATTACGAACAATCCAGTCGACACGCATGGACCGCATCGATCTTCTCAAGGTGTTCCTGCGCGTGGCCGAAACCGGCAGCTTCACGCGCGCGGCCGATCGGCTCGCACTGCCGCGCGCCACCATTTCCACGGCGGTGCAGCAGCTGGAAGCGAGGCTGGGCTCTCGCCTCCTGCACCGGACCACGCGGCGCGTCGGCCTCACGCCAGATGGCGAAGTGCTGCTGGAACGAGCCCGCACGCTCGTGGCCGACATGGAAGACATGGAGCAGCAGTTCCTGCCGTCGCGCAGCCACGTCAGCGGACGGCTCAAGGTCGATGTGCCGAGCCGCATCGCACGGCGGCTCATCGCGCCGGCGCTGCCGGGTTTTTTCGAGCGCTACCCGGCGATCGAGCTCGAACTCGGCTCCAGCGACCGTGCCGTGGACCTGGTGCTCGAAGGCGTCGATTGCGCGCTGCGCGTGGGCCCGTTGGCGAGCAGCAGCCTGGTGGCACGGCCGCTGGGGCATTTCACGCTGATCAACTGCGCGAGCCCCGCCTACCTTGCGCGCCATGGCACGCCGCGCACGCCGGCAGACCTGCCCGAACACATCGTGGTCAACTACGCCTCGCCGACCAGCGGCCGCGCAGCGCCCTGGGAGTGGCAGCGCGACGGCCAGACCGCGACGCTGCGCATGCGCAGCCAGGTGGCGGCGAACAACGCCGAAACCTACATCGCCTGCGCGCTGGCGGGGCTGGGGCTGATCCAGATTCCGTCCTACGACGTGCGCGAACACCTCGCGGCCGGCGAGCTGGTCGAAGTGTTGTCCGAGGCGCGCGCCCAACCGCTGCCGGTGCACCTGGTCTATCCGCATCGGCGCAACCTCTCGCGGCGCATGCAGGCGTTCGCAGGCTGGCTCGAGATGCTGCTCGCCGCCTCGTTCGATCCGCCCGAAGCCCCCAGGCCGGCCGGCGCGCGAACGTCGCGCAAGTAGGCGGGCCTACGCTCCCCTGCGGCCCTGCTTCGCCCGTGCCCGCCCCGTGCGCTCCCGCACGAATTCCACGAAGCGCGCCAGCGCCGGATGCGCGGCCTGCGCAGGCCACACGAGGCTGGTTTCGCATGCCGGAAGCGCCACGCGACGCCGGCCCACGCCCTTGAACTCGCCGGCCTGCCGATAGATCACCCCCGCGCGCCGGAACTGCATCACGCTGTGAGGCACCCAGGCCACGCCGATGCCGCCCGAGACGAGGTTGACGATGGTCTGCATCTGGATCGCCTCCTGCGCCACCTGCGGCGTGCGCCCCGCCGCGTGATAGAGAGCGAAGACCGCATCGTGCAGCGACGGCAGGATGCGGCGCGGAAAGACCACCAGCGGTTCGGCCAGCGCCTCCGCCAGCGGCACGGGCCGCGCACGCGCGAGCCGGTGCTGCGCCGGCAGCGCCAGCACCAGCGCTTCTTCCTCCACCAGCAGGCGCGCCAGCCCGGGCGGCGCGGCGCCCGGCGAATGCAGCATCAGGCCGGCATCGATCTCGCCGCGCGCAAAGGCCTCGAGCTGCACGTCGCCCGTGGCTTCGACCAGCTCGAGCGCCACCTCGGGGCAGAGCACGCGGAATTCGCGCACCCAGGCCGGCAACTGCTCGAAGCCGACGGTCGAGACAAAGGCGATGCGCACGCGCCCCACCTGCCCCGCCGCCGCCGCGCGCGCCCGCGCCGGCAGCGCCTGGGCACGCGCCAGCAGCTCGCGCACGTCGGGCAGCAGCGCCTCGCCGGCGGGCGTGAGCGCGACGCGCCGGCGCGTGCGGTCGAACAGCACGACGCCCAGCGTTTTCTCGAGCTGGGCGATGGCCTGCGTCACCGGCGGCTGGGTCATGTGCAGCCGCAGCGCGGCCCGGCCGAAGTGCAGCTCCTCGGCCACAGCCACGAACTGGCGCCAGGCGCGCAGGTCGATCAAGGCTTCTTTCATATGCCAAGCATATCAATCGGCGCACAAAAATGGATTGGAATGAATCAATGAGAAGTCCGATACTTGGAATTCCCCTCGATCTCCCCCACGACACAAGAGACACCATGGACACCAAGCCAATCCAGATCAACCGCCGCAGCGCCAACATCGTCGAAGGCAAGAGCCGCGCGCCCAACCGCTCGATGTTCTATGCCATGGGCTACGAAGAGAGCGACTTCAAGAAGCCGATGGTCGGCGTCGCCAATGGCCACAGTACCATCACGCCCTGCAACTCGGGCCTGCAGAAGCTGGCCGATGCGGCCATCGCGGGCATCGAGGAAGCCGGCGGCAATGCGCAGGTGTTCGGCACCCCCACCATCTCCGACGGCATGGCCATGGGCACCGAAGGCATGAAGTACTCGCTGGTGAGCCGCGAGGTCATCTCGGACTGCATCGAGACCTGCGTCGGCGGCCAGTGGATGGACGGCGTGCTGGTGGTCGGCGGCTGCGACAAGAACATGCCCGGCGGCCTGATGGGTATGCTGCGCGCCAACGTGCCGGCCATCTACGTCTACGGCGGCACCATCCTGCCGGGCCGCTACAAGGGGCAAGACCTCAACATCGTGAGCGTGTTCGAGGCCGTGGGCCAGAACGCCGCCGGCAACATGAGCGACGAAGACCTGCACGAGATCGAGAAGCGCGCCATTCCCGGCACCGGTTCGTGCGGCGGCATGTACACCGCCAACACCATGTCCAGCGCGTTCGAGGCGCTCGGCATCTCGCTGCCCTACTCGTCGACCATGGCGAACCCGCACGATGAGAAGGCCAACTCGGCCAAGGAATCGGCCAAGGTGCTGATCGAGGCCATCAAGAAAGACCTGAAGCCGCGCGACATCGTGACCAAGAAGGCCATCGAAAACGCCGTGGCCGTGATCATGGCCACCGGCGGCTCCACCAACGCGGTGCTGCACTTCCTGGCGATTGCGCACGCGGCCGGCGTGGACTGGTCCATCGACGACTTCGAGCGCATGCGCAAGAAGGTGCCGGTGCTGTGCGACCTGAAGCCCTCGGGCAAGTACCTCGCGGTCGACCTGCACCAGGCCGGCGGCATTCCGCAGGTCATGAAGGTGCTGCTGAACGCGGGCCTGCTGCACGGCGACTGCATCACCATCACCGGCCAGACGATTGCCGAAGTGCTGAAGGACGTGCCTGACGTGCCGCGTGCCGACCAGGACGTGATCCGCCCGATCGACAAGCCGATGTACGACGAAGGCCACCTGGCCATCCTCAAGGGCAACCTGTCGCCCGAAGGTGCGGTCGCCAAGATCACCGGCCTGAAGAACCCGGTCATCACCGGACCGGCGCGCGTGTTCGACGACGAGCAGTCGGCGCTCAAGGCCATCCTCGACGGCAAGATCGTGGCCGGAGACGTGATGGTGCTGCGCTACCTCGGCCCCAAGGGCGGCCCGGGCATGCCCGAGATGCTGGCGCCCACGGGCGCGCTGATCGGCGCAGGCCTCGGCGAAAGCGTGGGCCTGATCACCGACGGCCGCTTCTCGGGCGGCACCTGGGGCATGGTGGTCGGCCACGTCGCACCTGAAGCGGCGGCGGGCGGCACCATCGCCTTCGTGAACGAGGGCGACTCGATCACCATCGACGCCCACAAGCTGGTGCTCGAACTCAACGTGCCCGAAGCCGAGCTCGCCAAGCGCCGTGAAGGCTGGAAGCCGCCGGCGCCGCGCTACACGCGCGGCGTGCAGGCCAAGTTCGCGTTCAACGCCTCGAGCGCAAGCTCGGGCGCGGTGCTCGACAAGTACTGAAGCCGGGTCAGGGACGGCCGCTCGAGGCGCTGCGTGTCAGCGCTTCGGGCGCTGGCCCTTGCTGCCGGGCAAGCCCATGTTGCTGCGCTGGCGGTCGATGCGCGCCTGCTTGCGCGCTTCCTCGCGCTCGATGACCTTGCGCTTGGTGTAGCCCGACCAGTCGGCCCATGCCCACCACGCCATGGCCATGGCAAAGGGCGACAGCACGATCCACCAGCTCCAGCCGGCAACCATGCCCACCTCGAAGTACTTGAGGCCCACGCCAAGCAGGCCCAACAGCAGAAAAAGCATCGCGAATCCCTCCGGGTTTTGTTGGCAACGCTTCCGGACGCCGGTGCACGGCGCTACCTACAATCGCGTTACATCGAATGTAACCCAGCCATTACGAATAAGCCCCCATGAAAAGACTCCTGTCATTTGCAGTTCTCGGCCTCGGCCTGGCGGCCCCCGCCTTTGCCGACCTGGCGCTGGCAACGTCGAAGAACTGCATGAGCTGCCATGCGGTGGACCGCAAGGTGCTCGGTCCCGCCTTCAAGGATGTGGCAGCCAAGTACAAGGGCAACGCCGGTGCCGCCGACATGCTGGCGGCGAAGATCATCAAGGGCGGCTCGGGCGTCTGGGGGCCGGTGCCGATGCCGGCCAACACCCAGGTCAGCGAAGCCGACGCCAAGAAGCTCGCAGCCTGGGTGCTGTTGGCGCGCTGAGGCTCATCTCATCAAACCCGCGGATCGATGTCCGTGGGCAGCGGCCGGCGCTCGATGCGGTCTTCGAGCTGCCCGATGTGCGCGGCCACGGTGTTGTCGGACTGCTCCGAACGCTGGCGGACCACGCTCTCGACCTGCCCCAGCCGCGTCAGCAGCGCGGCATGCCGCTCGGCGTTCTGCGCCATGTGCTTGTTTTCCTGCGCTTCGAGGAAGTTGCGCAGTTCGGTGAAACGCGAGGCCTCGGCCTTGTCGGCCAGGTCGCGCTGCACCTGCATTTCCCTGTTGTGGCGCTTGGCATCGAGCAGCACCGAGCTGTGCAGGTACAGAACGTAGACCAGGAAGAACACGCCGAGGGCAACCGTCAGCCCCAGCATCATGAGGCCCAGCGGCGCGGACACGGTCATGAAGCCCAGCGACACCGGCACTGGTGACGACAGCGTGCCCCAGTTGAGCGCGGCGAGCGCCGCGATCAGCAGCAAGATGACGAACAGGAAAGCAGATCTCACGCCCATGGGGGCCTCCTTCGTAAAGATCGAACACAGTGGACTGCGCCATGCACGTCGAGGTGCATGGCAACTGCGCCGGTTTTACCTCAGGCCGCGGGCCGCAATGGCCCCTGCTTCCCACTAACGGCCATGTCCTACAGATCGAATCAGTTGGTCTGTGACAACTGCTCCAGAATGGCCGGATTTTCCAGCGTGGAGATGTCCTGCGTGATGGCCTCGCCCTTGGCGATGCTGCGCAGCAGGCGCCGCATGATCTTGCCGCTGCGCGTCTTGGGCAGGTTGTCGCCGAAGCGGATGTCCTTGGGCTTGGCGATGGGGCCGATCTCCTTGGCCACCCAGTTGCGCAGCTCGTTGGCGATCTGCCTGGCCTCCTCGCCGGTCGGGCGTGAGCGCTTGAGCACGACGAAGGCGCACACGGCCTCGCCCGTCACGTCGTCGGGCCGGCCCACCACCGCGGCTTCCGCCACGAGGTCGGTCTTGGCCACCAGCGCCGATTCGATTTCCATCGTGCCCAGGCGGTGGCCCGACACGTTCAGCACGTCGTCGATGCGCCCGGTGATGCGGAAGTAGCCGCGGTCCGCGCTGCGCACCGCGCCGTCGCCGGCCAGGTAGATCGTGCCGCCCATCTCCTCGGGGAAATAGCTCTTCTTGAAGCGCTCGGGGTCGTTCCAGATGGTGCGGATCATCGAGGGCCAGGGCCGCTTGATGACCAGCATGCCGCCGGCGCCGTTGGGCAGGTCCTTGCCCGTTTCGTCGACGATGGCGGCCATGATGCCCGGCAGCGGCAAGGTGCACGAGCCCGGCACCAGCGGCGTGGCACCCGGCAGCGGCGTGATCACGTGGCCGCCGGTCTCGGTCTGCCAGAAGGTGTCGACGATCGGACACTTCTCGCGGCCGATGTTCCGGTGGTACCACATCCAGGCTTCGGGATTGATGGGCTCGCCCACCGAACCGAGGATGCGCAGGCTGTCCAGGTTCCAGTTCTTCGGATGCACTTTCTCGTCGCCCTCGGCCGCCTTGATGAGCGAGCGGATGGCGGTGGGCGCGGTGTAGAACACCGACACCTTGTGCTGCTCGATCATCTGCCAGAAGCGCCCGGCGTGCGGGAAGGTGGGGATGCCCTCGAACACCACCTGGGTGGCGCCGGCGGCCAGGGGCCCGTAGGCCACGTAGGTGTGGCCGGTGATCCAGCCGATGTCGGCGGTGCACCAGAACACGTCCTCGGGCCGGATGTCGAAGGTCCAGTCCATGGTGAGCTTGGCCCACAGCAGGTAGCCGCCGGTGGCGTGCTGCACGCCCTTGGGCTTGCCGGTGGAGCCGGAGGTGTAGAGGATGAAGAGCGGGTGCTCGGCATTGACCGGCACGGGAGCGCAGTCGGTGCTTTGCCCTTTCAGCGCTTCGGCGAAGCTCTTGTCGCGGCCTTCGACGCGGGCCCACGCGGTGGGGGTGCGCTCGTAGACGAACACGGTCTGGATCGATTCGCAGCCGCCGAGCGCGATGCCGTCGTCGACGATGGCCTTGAGCGGCAGTTCCTTGCCGCCGCGCAGCTGGTAGTTGGCGGTGATGACGGCCACCGCGCCGGCGTCGATGATGCGCTCCTGCAGCGCCTTGGCCGAGAAGCCGCCGAACACCACGCTGTGGGTGGCGCCGATGCGCGCGCAGGCCTGCATGGCGACCACGCCCTCGATGGTCATGGGCATGTAGATGATGACGCGGTCGCCCTTGCGGATGCCCGCGGCCTTCAGCGCATTGGCGAACTGGCTCACGCGGGCGAGCAGTTCCTTGTAGCTGACGCGGGTGACGGCGCCGTCGTCGGCCTCGAAGACGATGGCGGTCTTGTGCTCGACGGGGGTGCCGATGTGGCGGTCCAGGCAGTTGGCGCTGGCGTTGAGCTCGCCGTCGCCGAACCATTCGTAGAACGGCGCCTTGGACTCGTCCAGGGTCCTGGTGAAGGGCCTGGTCCACTGCAGGTTGCCCTGGGCCAGGCGGGTCCAGAAGCCCTCGAAGTCCTGTTCGGCTTCCCGGCACAGGGCCTCGTAGGCGGCCATGCCGGAGATGCGGGCGCCCTCGCTGGCGCGGGCGTCGGGGGGGAACACGCGGTTCTCGACCAGTACGGATTCAATGTTTTTCGATGCGCTGCTCATTCGCTTTGTCTCCTGGATGGATGCGGCGTAATGTCGGCCGCCGCACTTACGGGTCACTGACGGGTCCGATGTTAGTTCGCAGGGTTATCACGAGTCCGACACGGGGGCACCCCTAGAATCGCCAGTCTTTCACGACCACCCTGCCGATGTCCGCTACCGACCCTTTCGATTCCCGCAATAATCCATCAATTCCAGCCAAAGGCTCGCCGCTCAGGCCGCTGCCCAAGCTGATTTTCGCAAGCCGCTGGCTGCAACTGCCGCTGTACCTGGGCCTGATCGTGGCACAGGCGGTGTACGTGGTGCACTTCCTGGTCGAGCTGCTGCACCTGGTCGAAGCCGCCTTCGGCAGCAAGGACGCGCTGCAGGCGCTGATCACCAGCATCGGCTACAAGACCACCGCCCCGGTGGGCACGCTCAACGAAACGGTGATCATGCTGGTGGTGCTGGCGCTGATCGACGTGGTGATGATCTCCAACCTGCTGATCATGGTGATCGTGGGCGGCTACGAAACCTTCGTGAGCCGCATGGACCTCGAAGGCCACCGCGACCAGCCCGAATGGCTGAGCCATGTGAATGCCTCGGTGCTCAAGGTGAAGCTGGCCACGGCCATCATCGGCATCAGCTCGATCCACCTGCTGAAGACCTTCATCAACGCGGACAACTACACCGATCGCGTGCTGATTGCGCAGACCGTGATCCACATCGCCTTCCTGTTCTCGGCCATGGCCATTGCCTACACCGACAAGCTCATGACGTCGAACGCGCCACAGGGCGGCGGGTCGCACTGAGCTCCCGGCCCGCCGGCGGCAGGTCCCACGCAGGCACCTCGGTGAATCGTCCGGCCAGGAAGTCGAGCATCGTGCGCAGCGTGGCCGGCATGTGCTTGCGCGAGGCGTACACCGCGTACATGCCGACCACCTGCGGCTCGAATTCCGGGAACAGCCGCACCAGTTCGCCCGCCTGCAGCAAGCCGGCGGTCAGGTAGGTCGGCAGCATCGCGATGCCGGCCCCTGCCCGCGCAAGATGCATCAGGCTCGCGGCATCGTTGGTCGACACGTTGCCGCCGACGGCCACCGAAACGGGCGTGCCGTCGTCCTTGCGCGTGAAATTCCAGAGGCTGCGCCCGAAGTACGAGTGCGTGAGGCAGTTGCGCTGGGCCAGCTCCTCCACGCGCAGCGGCTGCCCGTGCTCCTTCAGGTAGCCGGGTGATGCGCACACCACCGAGCGGCAATCGGTGAGCCGCCGCGCAATGAGGTTGGGATCGATCTCCACCGCCACGCGGATCGCCAGGTCGATGCGCTCGTCCACCAGGTTCACCGCCCGGTCCATCAGCACCAGGTCGACCGCCACGCCGGGATAGAGCCGCACGTAGTCGGCCACCGCATCGGCCAGCTGCGCCTGCGCGAACGAGGTGCTGGCCGTGATGCGCAGCTGGCCGCGCGGCGCCTCGGCCGGGTGCCGCACGGCCTCCTGCATGTCGCCCGCGAGTTCGAGCACCTGGCGGCAGCGCGGCAGCAGTTCCTCGCCCGCCGCCGTGAGGCTCAGCCGGCGCGTCGTGCGGTGCAGGAGGCGCGCACCCGTCCATTGCTCGAGCTCGGCCACGTAGCGCGTGACCACCGGCCGCGAGAGGTCGAGCTTGTCGGCCGCGGCAGAGAGGCTGCCCGCATCCACCACGGTGACGAACACGTGCATTGCATTCAATCGGTCCATTCGAACGATTTTAGGAATAAACAAGCGCGAAATTCGAGGTATTTCTTTCGAAACCAGAAACCTAAGATGCGATTCATCCCACTCAATTTCTGGAGCCACTCATGAGCCACATCGCCATCATCGGCGCCACCGGACGCGCCGGCGGCCGCCTTCTCGAAGAGGCCCTGCGCCGCGGCCACAGCGTGACGGCCATCGCACGCAAGGCCAGCGACAAGCTGTCGGGCCGTGCCAACGTGAAGGCCGTGGACCTCGACGTGCTCGACGGTGCCGCGCTCGAAAAGGCACTGGCCGGCCACGACGCCGTGTTCAGCGCCGCGCACTTCGCCACCGTGCCGCCCGCGGCCATCATTGAGCCGGCCAGGCGCGCGGGCGTGAAGCGCCTGCTGGTGGTCGGCGGCGCCGGCAGCCTGTTCGCGGCACCGGGCCTGAAGGTGATCGACACGCCGAACTTCCCCGAGGCATACAAGGCCGAAGCCTCGGCCGGCGGCGTGTTTCTCGATGCACTGCGCAACGAGAAGGGACTCGACTGGACCTTCCTCTCGCCCTCTGCCGAATTCGTCGAAGGCGAGCGCACGGGCAAGTTCCGCCTGGGCAAGGACGACCTGCTGGTGAGCGCCGAAGGCCGCAGCTGGATCACTTTCGAGGACTACGCGATCGCGTTCATCGACGAGCTCGAGAAACCAGTCCATTCGCGCCAGCGCTACACCGTCGGCTACTGATCGGCCGCAATAGAAAAGGACCCGCGGGTCCTTTTTTCATGTGACTGTCCGGATCAACGACCCGTCATGTTCTCCGGCACCACCCACTGGTCGAACTGCTCGGCCGTGAGGTGCCCCGAGGCAATCGCGGCTTCGCGCAGGCTGGTGCCCTCCTTGTGCGCCTTCTTCGCGATGTAGGCCGACTTGTCGTAGCCGATGTGCGTGTTGAGTGCGGTCACCAGCATCAGCGAACGCTGCACCAGCTCCGTGATGCGTTCGCGGTTCGGCTCGATGCCCACGGCGCAGTGGTCGTTGAAGCTCACCATGCCGTCGGCCAGCAGGCGCACGCTCTGCAGGAAGTTGTGCGCCACCATCGGGCGGAACACATTGAGTTCGAAGTTGCCCGAAGCACCGCCGATGTTGATCGCCACGTCGTTGCCGAACACCTGCGCGGCCAGCATGGTGACGGCTTCGCTTTGCGTCGGGTTGACCTTGCCCGGCATGATCGACGAGCCGGGTTCGTTCTCTGGAATGCTGAGTTCGCCGATGCCGCTGCGCGGGCCGCTCGCGAGCCAGCGCACGTCGTTGGCGATCTTGTTCATGCTGGCGGCGAGCGTCTTGAGCGCGCCGTGGGCATGCACCAGCGCATCGACGCTGGCCATGGCTTCGAACTTGTTGGGCGCGGTCACGAACGGCAGGCCCGTGAGCTTCGCCAGCTCGGCCGCCACCTGCTCCGCATAGCCCTTGGGCGCGTTGAGCCCGGTGCCGACGGCCGTGCCGCCCAGCGCCAGTTCGCACAGGTGCGGCAGCGCGGCGCGCACATGCGCCTCGCCGTGCGCCAGCTGCGCCACGTAGCCCGAGAACTCCTGGCCCAGCGTGAGGGGCGTGGCGTCCTGCAGGTGGGTGCGGCCGATCTTCACGATGTCGGCAAAGTCCTTCGACTTCTGCGCGAGCGTGCCGCGCAGCTTGGCAATGGCCGGCAGCAGCTTGTGCGTGATGGCCTCGACCGCCGCCACGTGCATGGCGGTGGGGAACACGTCGTTGCTCGACTGGCTGCGGTTCACGTCGTCGTTCGGGTGCACGAGGCGCCCTTCCCCGCGCTCGCCGCCGAGCAGTTCGCTGGCGCGGTTGGCCAGCACCTCGTTGACGTTCATGTTGGTCTGCGTGCCCGAGCCGGTCTGCCAGACCACCAGCGGGAACTCGCCCGGATGCTTGCCGGCAATGACTTCGTCGGCCGCGGCCACGATGGCCTGGGTCTTCTTCTCGTCCTGCAGGCCCAGCGCGTGGTTGACCACGGCCGAGGCGCGCTTGACCTGGGCCAGCGCCTTGATGATCTCGCGCGGCTGCTGCTCGCCGGAGATGTCGAAGTTCTGCAGCGAGCGCTGCGTTTGCGCACCCCACAGCTTGTCGGCCGGCACGTCGATCGGTCCAAAGGTATCGCGCTCGGCACGGGTCTTGGGGGAAGTCGTCATGATGAAAAAGCTCCGCAGTCTTGGATGGTTGCGCCCGCTCGCCGGGCGCGACGCCGAGTATGGCCTCGATAAGAATAGCTCGCATCTGGCGAGGCTTTTGCCTCCAGGCGCGCAGCTCACGATACGCCCCGGGGTTGACGCGCGTCATGTCAAAAAGTTATAATTGCGGTCTTCAGACGACCAACAAGTCATGTTGGTTTCCCTTGCGCTACTCGCGGATCACCGAATCCCGTCGCGGTGCAAGGCTCTTTCCGCCGGGCCCTGCCCGGCAAACTGGCCGGATCCTTCCGGCCCCATTGCCACGTCACGCTCATCCAGGCGGCGCCCCTCGACCAGGCCCGTCGCTCTGCGAATGAAGCATCCGGCGGGCACTGGCTTCGTCGCCATGTCGTCTTCAGTGCCTGTCGGCAGCCCTTGAGGCTCGCCGGGCCATTGCACGCGCCTTCTTCACGCGCTCTCTGTTCGGGCATCCCCATCGGCTGATGGCGTGGCCGTTGCCGCCCTCCGGGGCGGTGCTGTGTCCAACCTTCACACAAGGAGCCCCGGCGTATGGCCAAAGGAATTCTCATCGACCATGTCTTCAAGGTGTTCGGCGATTCGCCCGAACAGGCACTCGAACTCGTCCGCCAAGGTTTTTCGAAGAAGGAAATCCTCGCGCAGACGGGCCAGTCGATCGGCGTGTTCGATGCCACCTTCGAGATCCAGGCCGGCGAGATCTTCGTCATCATGGGCCTCTCGGGTTCGGGCAAGTCGACGCTGGTGCGCCTCTTGAACCGTCTGATCGAACCGACCGCCGGGCGCATCGTGATCGACGGCGCGGACATCAACGAGCACTCCGACGCCAAGCTGCGCGCGCTGCGCCGCAAGGACATCAGCATGGTGTTCCAGTCGTTCGCGCTGATGCCGCACATGACGGTGCGCGAGAACACCGCCTTTGGCCTCGAACTGTCGGGCACGAGCCGGAAGGAGCGCCTCGCGCAGGCCGACCTGGCGCTCGCGCAGGTGGGCCTCGCGGGCTGGGGCGACAGCTACCCCGACGAGCTCTCGGGCGGCATGCAGCAGCGCGTGGGCCTGGCGCGCGCGCTGGCCTCGGACCCGTCGATCCTGCTGATGGACGAGGCCTTCTCGGCCCTCGACCCGATCATCCGCACCGAGATGCAGTCGGAGCTGCTGCGGCTGCAGAAGGAGCAGCGGCGCACCATCGTCTTCATCTCGCACGACCTCGACGAAGCCATGCGCATCGGCGACCGCATCGCGATCATGAAGGACGGCCAGGTGATCCAGGTCGGCACGCCCGACGAGATCCTGCGCAGCCCCGCCGACGACTACGTGCGCAGCTTCGTGCGCGGGGTGGACGCCGCGGCCGTGTTCAAGGCGGCGGACATCGCGCGCAAGTCGCTGACCGTGGTGTGCGAGCACCCCGAGCGCGGCGCGCGCGCGGCGCTCAAGCTGCTGGAAGACCAGGACCGCGACTTCGCCTACGTGACGAGCCCGACCAAGCGCTACCTGGGCACGGTGTCGGCCGACACGCTGCGCGCGGCGCTCGACGGCCATTCGGGTCCGCTGGGGCTGCAGCACGCATTCATCGACGGGCTGCCATCGATCGACGCCGAGGCCGCCGTGGCCGGCCTGATCGGCCAGCTCGCGCAGGCCCCCTGCGCAGTGCCGGTGGTGGCAGGCGACGGCCGCTTCTGCGGCGCGATCAGCAAGACCACGCTCTTGAAGTTCCTCGACCGCGACACGCCGCCGATCGACCCGGCACATCAGCCCCAGCAACTTGCCGCCGCTGTGGCCGCTGCCTGACCGACTTCGAAGGATCCCTTGATGAACGACACCGCACCGACCTCCGAACTCGCCCCCCTGAACGACGCAGCCGCCACGCTCGCTCCACAGGCGCACACGCTCGACCCCTGGGAGGCCCTGTCCGCCGCGCCCGACGCTTCCGCGACCAGCGCCTGGCTCGACGCCCCCGTCAACACGGCCCATCAGCTGGCTGGATCGGCCGATGCAACGGCCAGCGGCTTGCAGCTGCACCGCCTCTGGGACGGCTCCCTCCCCGTCGAATCCTGGATCAACCAGGGCCTCGGCTGGGTGGTCGAACATTTCCGCCCCTTCTTCCAGACCGTGCGCCTGCCCATCGACAGCACGCTGAACTGGGTGCAGGGCCTGCTGACCGGCCTGCCGACGCTGGCGATGATCGCGTTGATCGGCCTGTTCGCCTGGCAGTTCGCCGGCCGCGCGCTCGCCATCGGCACCACGGTGGCACTGCTGCTGGTGGCCATGCTGGGCATCTGGCCCGAGGCCATGGTGACGCTGTCGCTGGTGCTGACCTCGCTGGTGTTCTGCATGGTCATCGGCCTGCCGCTCGGCGTACTGCTGGCCAGCAGCGACCGCGCGCAGCGCCTCATGCGCCCGGTGCTCGACGCGATGCAGACCACGCCCGCCTTCGTCTACCTGGTGCCGGTGGTGATGCTGTTCGGCATCGGCAACGTGCCGGGCGTGATCGTGACCATCATCTTTGCGCTGGCGCCGCTGGTGCGCCTGACCAACCTGGGCCTGCGCCAGGTACGGCCCGACCTGATCGAGGCGGCGCGTGCCTACGGCGCCTCGCCCTGGCAGATGCTCGTGAAGGTGCAGCTGCCGCTGGCCATGCCCTCGATCATGGCGGGCATCAACCAGGCGCTGATGCTGTCGCTGTCGATGGTGGTGATCGCCTCGATGATCGCCGTCGGCGGCCTGGGCCAGATGGTGCTGCGCGGCATCGGCCGGCTCGACATGGGCCTGGCGACCGTGGGCGGCCTGGGTATCGTGCTGCTGGCGATCTCGCTCGACCGGCTCACGCAGGCCATGGGCAAGTCGCGCCGCAGCGCCGGGCGCCGCTGGTGGCACACCGGCCCGGCCGGCCTGGCGCTGCGCCTGCTGCAGCGCCTCGTGGGCACGCCGTCGCGCGGCAACGGTGCGAACGAGCCCGCTCCCTCCCTCGCCACGCAAGCGCAATGACCCGTCACGCAGGAATTCAACGCATGAAGAAAACCAGTCTCGCCATCGCCCGCGGCCTCCTGGCCGTCGGTTTCGCCGCCTTCGGCATGGTGGCGCAAGCCGCCGACGACCTGCCCGGCAAGGGCGTCACCGTGCAGCCGCTCAAGAGCTCGCTCGCCGAAGAGGCGTTCCAGACGCTGCTCGTGGCGCGCGCGCTCGAAAAGCTCGGCTACACCGTCGAACCCATGAAAGACCTCGAACCCGCCACCGAGCACCTGGCCATCGCCAACGGCGACGCCACCTTCATGGCCAACCACTGGAGCCTGCTGCACGCCGACTTCTACAAGAACAGCGGCGGCGACGCCAAGCTGTGGCGCAAGGGCGTGTACTCGGACGGCGCGGTGCAGGGCTACCTGATCGACCGCAAGACGGCCGAGCAGTACAACATCAGCAACATCGCACAGCTGAAGGACCCGGCCATCGCCAAGCTGTTCGATGCCGACGGCGACGGCAAGGCCGACCTGACGGGCTGCAACCCGGGCTGGGGCTGCGAACTGGCGATCGAGAACCACCTGACGGCCTATCAGCTGCGCGACACCGTCACGCACAAGCAAGGCAGCTATGCCGCGCTGATGGCCGACACCATCGCCCGCTTCAAGCAGGACAAGCCGGTGCTGTATTACACGTGGACGCCCTACTGGGTCAGCGCCGTGCTGCGGCCCGGCGCGGACGTGGTGTGGCTGCAGGTGCCCTTCTCGTCCTCCCAGGGCGGAAACGCGGACACGCAGCTTCCCAACGGCAGGAACTACGGCTTCCAGGCCAACCAGGAGCAGATCGTCGCCAACAAGGCCTTCGTCGAGAAGAATCCGGCCGCCGGCAGGTTGTTCGAGGTGATGAAACTGCCGATCGGCGACATCAACGCCCAGAACCTGCGCATGAGCCAGGGCGCCAACACGCAACAGGACCTGGAGCGCCACACGGACGGCTGGATCCGGGTGCATCGGCCGCTGTTCGACGGCTGGATCGAGGAAGCCCGGGCCGCCGCAAGATAGAACGCGGCGGCTGAGATAATCGGGGGGCGTTTCCACACTCCAAAAAGCATCCCCCACCATGACGACCACGATCCAGCAGGCCGACCTGATCGAATCGATCAGCGCCGCGCTGCAGTACATCAGCTACTACCATCCCGCCGACTACATCGCCCACCTGGCCCGCGCCTACGAGCGCGAACAGAGCCCCGCCGCCAAGGACGCCATCGCGCAGATCCTGACCAACAGCAAGATGAGCGCCACGGGCCACCGCCCGATCTGCCAGGACACCGGCATCGTCAACGTGTTCCTCAAGGTGGGCATGGACGTGCGCTGGGGCGGCTTCACGGGCAGCCTGGACGACGCCATCAACGAAGGCGTGCGCCGCGGCTACAACCACCCCGACAACACGCTGCGCGCCTCGGTCGTGGCCGATCCGCAGTTCGACCGCAAGAACACCAAGGACAACACGCCCGCGGTGATCTTCACCGAGATCGTTCCCGGCAACACCGTCGAAGTGACGGTCGCGGCCAAGGGCGGCGGCAGCGAGAACAAGAGCAAGCTGGTCATGCTGAACCCCGGCGACAGCGTGGTCGACTGGGTGCTCAAGACCGTGCCCACCATGGGCGCCGGCTGGTGCCCGCCCGGCATGCTGGGCATCGGCATCGGCGGCACCGCCGAGAAGGCCGCGCTGATGGCCAAGGAAAGCCTGATGGACGACCTGGACATGCACGAGCTGCAGGCCAAGAAGGCCTCGGGCGCCGAGCTCAGCAAGGTCGAAGCGCTGCGCATCGAGCTGTACGAGAAGGTCAATGCCCTGGGCATCGGCGCGCAGGGCCTGGGCGGCCTGGCCACCGTGCTCGACATCAAGATCAAGATGTACCCGACGCATGCGGCCAGCAAGCCGGTGGCGATGATTCCGAACTGCGCGGCCACGCGGCATGCGCACTTCGTGATGGACGGCAGCGGCGCGGTCTACCTCGACCCGCCCTCGCTCGACCTGTGGCCCGACGTGAACTGGGCGCCAGACGAAAAGAAGAGCAAGCGCGTCGACCTCGACAAGCTCACGCCCGCCGAAGTGGCGAGCTGGAAGCCGGGCGACACGCTGCTGCTCAACGGCAAGATGCTCACCGGCCGCGACGCCGCGCACAAGCGCATCCAGGGCATGCTGGCCAAGGGCGAAAAGCTGCCGGTCGACTTTACGAACCGCGTCATCTACTACGTCGGCCCGGTCGATCCGGTAGGCGACGAAGCCGTGGGCCCGGCCGGCCCGACCACCGCCACGCGCATGGACGGCTTCACCGAGATGATGCTGGCCGAAACCGGCCTGATCGCGATGATCGGCAAGGCCGAGCGCGGCCCGGTCGCCATCGAGGCCATCAAGAAGCACAAGAGCGCCTACCTCATGGCCGTGGGCGGCGCCGCCTACCTCGTGAGCAAGGCCATCAAGACCGCCAAGGTGGTGGGCTTCGAGGACCTGGGCATGGAAGCCATCTATGAATTCGACGTGGTCGACATGCCCGTGACGGTGGCGGTCGATGCCGGCGGCACCAGCGCGCACATCACCGGCCCGGCCGAGTGGCAGAAGCGCATCGCAAGCGGCGAGTTCAAGACCATCATGATGGAAGAGGCTTGAACAACCCGGTCGGCGTCTTCGACAGCGGCGTCGGCGGGCTCAGCGTGCTCGCCGCGCTGCGCGCCGAGCTGCCGCACGAGCGCTTCGTGTACTTTGCCGACACCGCTTTCGCGCCGTATGGCGAGCGCGGCAATGCCTACGTGATCGAGCGCTCGCGCAAGGTCGCCGACCAGTTGATTGCCGAGCACGGCATCAAGGCGCTGGTGGTGGCCTGCAACACGGCCACCACGGCAGCGATCCACCTGCTGCGTGCTGAACATCCGGCCTTGCCCATCGTGGGCCTCGAGCCTGCGCTCAAGCCCGCGGTGGCGACGAGCCGTACCGGCCACATCTCGGTGATGGCCACGCGCGGAACATTGGCCAGTGCCAAGTACGCGGCCCTGCGCGACTCATTCGCAGGGTCGGCCAACGTCCGTGCCGTGCCATGCGACGGACTCGTGAAGGCGATCGAGGGCTTCGACACCGCGGCCATCACGGAACTCTGCGCCCGCTACATGGCCGAAGCCGGTCCTTTCGGCGACGCACCCGGCCAGGTCGATACCGTGGTGCTCGGCTGCACGCACTACCCGCTCGTGAAAGATGAACTGCAGCGCCATGCGCCGCCCGCGCTGCGTTTCATCGACACCGGCGCGCCGGTCGCGCAGCAGACCCGGCGCGTGCTGTCTTCGCTCGGCCGCCTCGCGGAAAGCGGCGAAGGCGGGCTGGTCCTGCAGGGCAGCGGCGACCCCGCCGTGCTCGAAGCCGCCGCCGCGCACTGGCTGCAAGAGCCCCAAGATACTTCGGCGCCTGCCGCAACCGCCGCCTGACGCCGACCGACAACATGCGTCTTCTTCTTTTGCGCCGCGCCCTGCTCCTGCTCTGCCTTTCGGCAGCCGGCCTGAGCCATGCGGCCTGCGAGAGCGGGCTTGCCGAGCGCATGCACGCCAAGCTGTATCCGAACCGCCCGCTCGACGAGCGCCTGGCCGCGTGCAAGCTCTGGCCCGCCTTTGCGGGGCGCAGCATCGTGGTGCTGCCCGTGCCACGCGAAACCAGCAGCACGGGAGCCAAGGTCTTCGATCTCGAAGTGCTGCTCATCCAGCGGCCCGACAACGGCAACACCGAGCGCGACACGGTGATCGGCCGCATCTTCCAGCCCGAGGCGCTCGACGAAGACAGCGCGACCGCCATCCAGGACATCCGGATCGACACCTCGCGCTACGTGCTGTCGTCCGACACGCGCGCCTTCGGGCTGCGCGTGCGCTATCGGGGCACGGCGCCGGGCAGCACGGTGGCAAGCGAAACCATCCGCCTCTACGTGCACCACGGCAACAAGCTGCGCCAGGTACTGCAAGAGGTCGAACTCGACCACGACAGCGGCGAATGGGACAGCACCTGCACCGGCCACTTCGAGCAGCTTCGCACGATGCTTTCGGTCGGCAAGTCGACGGGCAACGGCTACGCCGATCTGCAGCTGTCGCGCACGGTCATGCAGAGCCGCGCGCAGATGCAGGAAGACCAGGGCTGCACGGAAAAGGCCATGCCCGCGCGGTTCAATACCGTGACGCTGCGCTACGACGGCGAGCGCTACCGGGTGCCGAAGTCTCTCAAGCCGCAGATGCCCTGACCCGCCTGCCTCACCGGCTGCGCTGCGCGGCTTCCCGGCCGCGCGCCATGTCAATGGGCAGCAACAGCAGCAGTCCCGCAATGAACAGCGCCGCGGTCGAGAGAATGGCGATGCGCTGGTTGCCGCTTGCGGCCCACGTGATGGCGCCGAACATCAGCGGACCGACGATGCTCGCGAGCCGCGTGGCAAAGGTCCAGAGCCCGAAGAACTCCGCGAGCTGCCGCGGCGGGGCCAGGTAGCCCGTCATGGCACGGCCCGCCGACTGGCTCGAGCCCATGGCGAGCCCTGCAATGGCAGCGGCCCACCAGAAGGTGCCCTTGGTGGTCGCCATCGCGGCAATCACGCAGACCGCGATCCACGCCACCAGCGTACCGGCCAGCGAGATCTTGTGGCCGATGCGGTCCTGCACGTAGCCGAAGCCGAAGGCGCCGAGCGCGGCCGCAATGTTGAGCACGAAGATCAGCACCATGGTTTCACTCGCCACGAAGCCGATGACCTGTTCGGCATAGATGGCCGCGAGCGTGATGGCCACCGCCACGCCGCCCTGGTAGCAGACCGTGCAAACCAGCAACTGCATGAAATCGCGGTGGGCGCGGGCTTGCCGGAAGGTGGCGCGCAGTTGCTGCCACGCTCCCACTGCGCTGCTGGCCGTTCGAGGCTGCGCGCGTTCGGGCAAGAGAGCAAAGGTGGCAGAAGCCGCCGCGCCGTAGATGGCCGCCGTGATCAGCATCGTGACCGGAACGAAGTGCGACGCAGGCAAGCCTTTCGCCTGGGCCGACAGCACATAGGCCAGGCACAGCCCCAGCGCGAGCATGCCGCCGACGTAGCCGAAACTCCAGCCCCACCCGCTGACCTTGCCCATGCCCTCGGCTGTCGCGAGTTCGGGCAGGAAGGCGCCGGTCAGCGACTCGCCATAGGAATAGAAAGTGTTCGAGACGATGATCAGCGCCATCGCAACCGCGACGCCCATGGGCCCTGCGAACCTCGGCGTGAATGCGAGCGCAGCTGTCGCAACGACGCAGCCCACCGTCGCAACCACGAGCACCCGCTTCTTGGCCGCGCGCCGGTCGGCCCAGGCGCCGATGGCAGGCATCGAGAGCATGACGACGGCATAGGACGCGCTGAGCGCCGCGGTCCAGGCGAAGGCCGCCCATGGCGCGCCCTTGGCGATGCCACCCACGAAATAGGCGGCAAACACGGCCGTGATGACGACCGTGGTGTAGCCGGAATTGGCAAAGTCGTACATGGCCCAGCCGAACACCTCGCGCTTGCGCACGCCGGCATTCAGGGCAGAAGGCGGGAACAGCGCCATGCGGCGATGGATCAACCGGTCGCCGGACGCAACAACGCTGGCCGGGTCAGTGCAGATGGCGCGGGCGGCGGCCGCCGCCATGCCCGCCGCCGCTGCCACTGCCGCCGGTGCCGCGCGGGCGCTTGCCGATTTCGAGCGAATTCACGAGCGCATCGAAGCGGTCGCTGAAAAGGCGGTCGATCTCGGACACCACGCCACCGAGCTCGGCGCCATCGAAATGGCGCTCCATCAGGTTGACGACGTCTTCCACCAGCAGGTCGCGCTGCACCTGCATGATCGCGGCCGGGTTGGGACCGACGAACAGCATCAGGAAATCGTCGCGGGACTCCTCGTCCGGGTCGCCCTCTTCCTCGTCGAAGTCGGTGTCGTAGAAGGTGACCTCGATGGCGGCGCCGCGCTCCGACAGTTCGTTCAGGGCCATGCACATCTCGTCGAGCGCCTGGCGAAAGTCTTCGTCGCCCGGCACCGTCCAGCAGATCTGGAGCATGTGGTCCTTCTGCTCGAAGCGAATACCGGGTTCTTCTTCGTAGGTGCTCGTCGCGCCGTCGGCCAGCGACTTGGCGCCCGCATAGGCCCACAGCGGCTTGAGCGCTTCCTGGATCTGATCGAAGCCGACGTCGGAGCGCAAAGGCACGTCGCCGTGCACATGAATTTCAAATGGAGCGTTGTAACGAGGCATGGAGTGCTCCCTTGTCTAAGTGTGGTGCCCGGAACGGGGGTCGAACCCGTATGCCCCGATTAAGGAAGCGGCGGATTTTAAGTCCGATGTGTCTACCAATTTCACCATCCGGGCCTCGGGTTGAACATCGACGATAACCCAAACGAAACGAGCCCCGGCAACGCAGGTTGGCGGGGCTGGGTTTTTCAATGGGGAGTGGATCGAACTTGATCAGGGAGGTGGAGGCGCGACCCGGAGTCGAACCGGGCTAGACGGATTTGCAATCCGTTGCATAACCGCTTTGCTATCGCGCCACGCTGCTGAAAACGAAATCGAATTCGCGAAAAAAAGGGAAGCAGTGCTTCCCTTTTTCAAAACTGGAGCGGGAAAAGAGTCTCGAACTCTCGACCTCAACCTTGGCAAGGTTGCGCTCTACCAACTGAGCTATTCCCGCGTTTCGAGCCTCGAATTATAGAACACTTTTTCGGGGCCCGGCAAGTTTTGCCGATCAATGTTTGACAGAGCCCTCTGAAGCCGGGGCGCCAGCGCGCTGCTTGGCCAGTTCGGCCACGGCGGCAGCAGAGGCGGCAACCTCCTCGTCCGACAGCGGCTCGGGCATCTTCTCGAGTGCGATCTCCAGGACCTTGTCGATCCACTTCACAGGCACGATCTCGAGGCCGTTCTTCACGTTCTCGGGAATGTCCTGCAGGTCTTTCGCGTTCTCTTCGGGAATCAGCACCGTCTTGATGCCGCCGCGCAATGCGGCCAGCAGCTTTTCCTTCAGGCCACCGATGGCCGTGACCTCGCCGCGCAGCGTGATCTCGCCGGTCATGGCGACGTCTGCACGCACGGGAATGCCCGTGAGCGCCGACACGAAGGCGGTGGTCATTGCGGCACCCGCGCTCGGGCCATCCTTGGGCGTTGCGCCATCGGGCACGTGGATGTGGATGTCGCGCTTCTCGAACACCTCGTCCTTGATGCCCAGGCGGCGCGAACGGCTGCGCACCACGGTGCGTGCGGCCTCGACCGATTCCTTCATCACGTCGCCGAGCGAACCGGTGCGGCTGATCACGCCCTTGCCGGGCATGGTGACCGCTTCGATGGTGAGCAGGTCGCCGCCCACCTCGGTCCAGGCCAGGCCGACCACCTGGCCGACCTGATTCTGCTTCTCGGCCAGGCCGAAGCTGTACTTGCGCACGCCGAGGAAGTCGTTGAGGTTGGCACCGTCGACCACGACCTTGGGCGTCATCTGCTTGAGCAGCAGGCCCTTGACCACCTTGCGGCAGATCTTGGAAAGCTCGCGCTCGAGCGAACGCACGCCCGCTTCGCGCGTGTAGTAGCGCACGATGTCGCGCACGGCCTCTTCGGTGACGAGCAGTTCGTCTTCCTTGACGCCGTTGTTCTTCAGCTGCTTGGGCAGCAGGTACTTGAGCGCGATGTGCGTCTTCTCGTCCTCGGTGTAGCCCGACAGGCGGATGACTTCCATCCGGTCGAGCAGCGCCGGCGGGATGTTCATCGAGTTCGAGGTGGCGACGAACATCACGTCGGAAAGGTCGAAGTCGACCTCGACGTAGTGGTCGCCGAAGGTGTGGTTCTGCTCGGGGTCGAGCACCTCGAGCAGCGCGCTCGAAGGGTCGCCGCGGAAGTCGGTCCCCAACTTGTCGATCTCGTCGAGGAGGAACAGCGGATTGCGCGTGCCGATCTTGTTCAGCCCCTGCAGCACCTTGCCCGGCAGTGCGCCGATGTAGGTGCGGCGGTGGCCGCGGATCTCGGCCTCGTCACGCATGCCGCCAAGCGCCATGCGGGTGTACTTGCGGCCGGTCGCCTTCGCGATCGACTGCCCGAGCGAGGTCTTGCCCACGCCGGGCGGGCCCACGAGGCACAGGATGGGCGCCTTGACCTTGTCGACGCGCTGCTGCACCGCGAGATATTCGAGGATGCGGTCCTTGACCTTCTCCAGGCCGTAGTGGTCGGCATTGAGCACCGCCTCGGCATTGGCCAGGTCGTGCTTGATCTTGGTCTTCTTGCTCCAGGGCAGGCCGACTAGCACGTCGATGTAGTTGCGCACCACGGTGGCTTCGGCCGACATGGGCGACATCAGCTTGAGCTTCTTGAGCTCGCCCTCGGCCTTCTTGAGCGCTTCCTTGGGCATCTTGGCGAGCTTGATCTTCTTCTCGATCTCCTCGATGTCCGCACCCTCTTCGCCCTCGCCGAGCTCCTTCTGGATCGCCTTGACCTGCTCGTTGAGATAGAAGTCGCGCTGGTTCTTTTCCATCTGGCGCTTCACGCGGCCACGGATCTTCTTGTCGACGTTGAGGATGTCGACCTCGCGCTCGAGCTGGCCGAAGAGGTTCTCGAGCCGCGACTTGACGTCGTCCAGGTCGAGCACGGCCTGCTTGTTGTCGAGCTTCAGCGGCAGGTGCGCCGCGATGGTGTCGGCCAGGCGGCCCGGATCGTCGATGCTGGAGATCGACGTGAGGATCTCGGGCGGGATCTTCTTGTTGAGCTTGACGTACTGGTCGAACTGCTGCATCACGGCGCGGCGCAGCGCCTCGACCTCGGTGCCCTTCTCGCCGCTCGCGGGCGCCTCGACGGGCGTCACGTTGGCCGAGAAGTGGGTCTCGCCGTCGTCGATGCGGTTCACGCGGGCGCGCTGCTGGCCCTCGACCAGCACCTTCACGGTACCGTCGGGCAGCTTGAGCATCTGCAGGATGGTCGAGACGCAACCCACCTCGAACATGTCCTCGACCGAGGGCTCGTCCTTGGCTGCGGCTTTCTGGGCCACCAGCATGATGCGGCGCTCGGCTTCCATGGCCAGTTCGAGCGCCTTGATGCTCTTGGGGCGCCCCACGAACAGCGGGATCACCATGTGGGGGAACACGACGACGTCGCGCAGCGGCAGCAGCGGCAGGTCGATCGCGTCGGCAGGCAGGGGGGTATGACCGGACATGAATATCCTTTGATTGATCAGGCAAAGATGGATGGGTGTTCGGGCATTTCAAGCCCGTGCACCCGGTCTTTGTCGAAGGCGCCGGACGCCTTGGTGAAAAGAGCCGGCGCCGCGTTCACTCAGGCCTTCTTGGCCGCTTCGCGGTACACGAGCAGCGGCGGCTTGTTTTCATCGATTGTGGATTCCTCGACCACAACCTTGTCGACGTTGGTGGCATTCGGCAGCTCGAACATGGTGTCGATCAGCGACTGTTCGAGAATCGAACGCAGGCCGCGCGCGCCGGTCTTGCGGGCCAGCGCCTTGCGCGCAATGGCCTTGAGGGCCGCGGGACGGATCTCCAGGTCGACGCCTTCCATCTGCAGCAGCTTGGTGAACTGCTTGACCACCGCGTTCTTGGGCTCGGTCAGGATCTGCACCAGCGCGTCTTCGCTGAGCTCGGCCAGCGAGGCCACCACCGGCATGCGGCCCACCAGTTCGGGGATCAGGCCGAACTTGATCAGGTCTTCAGGCTCGACTTCGCGGAACACCTCGGTGATGCTGCGCTGCGCCTTGCTCTTGACCGAGGCGCCGAAGCCGATGCCCGAGGCTTCGGTGCGGTTCTCGATGACCTTCTCGAGGCCGGCAAAGGCGCCGCCGCAGATGAACAGGATGTTGGTCGTGTCGATCTGCAGGAAGTCCTGGTTCGGGTGCTTGCGCCCGCCCTGGGGCGGCACGCTGGCCATGGTGCCTTCGATGAGCTTGAGCAGCGCCTGCTGCACGCCCTCGCCCGACACGTCGCGCGTGATGGACGGGTTGTCCGACTTGCGCGAGATCTTGTCGATTTCGTCGATGTAGACGATGCCGCGCTGGGCGCGCTCGACCTCGTAGTTGCAGCTCTGCAGCAGCTTCTGGATGATGTTCTCGACGTCTTCGCCCACGTAGCCGGCCTCGGTCAGCGTGGTGGCGTCGGCCATCACGAAGGGCACGTCGAGCATGCGCGCGAGCGTTTGCGCGAGCAGCGTCTTGCCCGAGCCCGTGGGGCCGATCAAGAGGATGTTGCTCTTGCTGAGCTCGACGTCGTCGCCCTTGGCCTTTTCCTTGTGGCGCAGGCGCTTGTAGTGGTTGTAGACCGCCACCGACAGCATGCGCTTGGCCGGCTCCTGGCCGATCACGTAGTTGTCGAGGTTGGTCTTGATTTCCAGCGGCGTGGGCAGGTCGCTGCGCGCCTCGCGCGCCTCTTCACCAGCCGGGAGCTCGTCGCGGATGATTTCGTTGCAAAGGTCGATGCACTCGTCGCAAATGAAGACCGAAGGGCCCGCGATCAGCTTCTTGACCTCATGCTGGCTCTTGCCGCAGAACGAGCAATAAAGCGTTTTTTCGCTGGAAGAGCCTTTTTTTTCGGCCATGGACAGGTGCCTCGTAACGGGGTGGGGACAATGATAACTAAACAAAAACGGCGTTTCCCGTGTGGAAAACGCCGGTTTTTGCCTTTTTGGCGCCGCCGGCGCCGCGGCACGGGCTCAATCGATCAGCTGCGCTTCGCAATGACCTGGTCCACCAGGCCGTATTCCTTGGCTTCGTCGGCCGTGAGGAAATAGTCGCGTTCGGTGTCCGACTTGACTTTTTCGAGCGGCTGGCCCGTGCGTTCGGCCAGGATGCGGTTCATCTGGTCCTTGGTGCGCAGGATGTCGCGGGCATGGATCTCGATGTCCGTGGCCTGGCCGCGCGCGCCGCCGAGCACCTGGTGGATCATGATCTTCGAATTGGGCAGCGAGAAGCGCTTGCCCTTTTCGCCGGCCGCCAGCAGGAAGGCGCCCATGCTGGCCGCAAAGCCGATGCACATGGTGGAAACGTCGGGCTTGATGAACTGCATGGTGTCGTAGATGGCCATGCCGGCGCTCACGCTGCCGCCCGGGGAGTTGATGTAGAACGAAATGTCCTTGTCCGGGTTCTCGCTCTCGAGGAACAGCAGCTGCGCCACCACGAGGTTGGCAGTCTGGTCGTTCACCTCGCCCACCAGGAAAATGATGCGCTCCTTGAGGAGACGCGAATAGATGTCGTAGGACCGCTCGCCGCGGCCCGACTGCTCGATGACCATCGGGATCATGCCGAGGCCTTTGATTTCCTGTGCGCTCATTGATTTGCTCTCCGGAAAGGGTTCGTTCGCTGTTCGAATTTAACTGTACGCCAGAGTGAAATGGGGCTCGTGCCGCAAAGCACAAGCCCCATTGGCATCGCGGGCGGTGGCGGATCAACCTTGCTGTTGCGCCATCAGTTCGTCGAACGTCACCGACTTTTCATTGACCTTGGCCTTGCCGAGCACGAATTCGGTCACGTTGTTCTCGATGACCACGGCTTCGACTTCGGCCAGGCGGTTGTTGTCGCTGAAATACCAGCGCACGACGTCGGCCGGCTTTTCGTAGCTGGCGGCCAGCTCGTCGATGTGGGCCTTGATCTGCTCGGGCTTGGCCTGCAGGTTGTTGGCACGCACCAGTTCGGCCACCACCAGGCCCAGGCGCACGCGGCGCTCGGCTTGCGGACGGAACACTTCGTCGGGAATCGGCGCCTTGTCGGCGTCCTTGATGCCGCGCTGCTTGAGTTCGGCGCGGGCGCCTTCGACCATGCGGTTCACTTCGGACTGCACGCTCGCGTTGGGCAGGTCGAGTTCGGCGTTGGCCACCAGGGTGTCCATCACGGCGTTCTTGTTGCGCGCCAGCAGGCGGAACTTCACTTCGCGCTCGAGGTTCTTCTTGATGTCGGCGCGCAGGCCCTCGACCGTGGCTTCGGCAATGCCGAGCGACTTGGCGAGCTGCTCGTTGACTTCGGGCAGGTGCGAGGCTTCGATCTTCTTCACGGTGACCATGAAGTCGGCTTGCTTGCCGGCCACGTCCTTGCCGTGGTAGTCGGCCGGGAACGAGAGCGGGAAGGTGCGGCTGTCGCCGGCCTTCATGCCGCGCACGGCGTCTTCGAATTCCTTCAGCATCTGGCCTTCGCCGACGATGAACTGGAAGTCTTCGGCCTTGCCGCCCGGGAAGGGCTCGCCGTCGATCTTGCCTTCGAAATCGACCGTCACGCGGTCGTCGTCCTGCGCGACGGCGTCTTGCGCGCGCTGCGCGAAGGTGCGGCGCTGCTTGCGCAGGATGTCGAGCGTCTTGTCGATGGCGTCGTCGCCCACTTCGGCCGAGAGCTTCTCGACTTCGGCGCCTGCCAGGTCGTTGATCTTGACTTCGGGGAACACTTCGAAGACGGCGTCGAAGGCGAGCTGGCCTTCGGGCGACTCTTCCTTCTCGGTGATGCGGGGCTGGCCGGCCACGCGCAGCTTGGCTTCGTTGGCGGCCTGCGAGAAGGCTTCGCCGACCTTGTCGTTCATGACCTCGTAGTGCACCGAGTAGCCGTAGCGCTGGGCCACGACGTTCATCGGCACCTTGCCAGGACGGAAGCCATCCATCTTGACGGTGCGCGCGAGCTTCTTGAGGCGCGAATCGACTTCGGACTGGATGGTGCCGACCGGCAGGGTCAGCGTGATCTTGCGTTCGAGCTTCTCGAGAGTTTCAACGGTCACGGTCATGGTGTCTTCCTTGTGAGGGGTGTGGCTGGTGCGCGGGGCCGGACTCGAACCGGCACGTTCTTGCGAACGTCAGGACCTAAACCTGGTGCGTCTACCAATTTCGCCACCCGCGCTATTGCCATTTTTCAGGTGAATGCAAAAGCGGACGGCCCTGGTGCAGCGAACACCCCATACTGGATATCCGCCGCCCAAAGACCGTCCGCCTGAAATCGGTCAACCGCGTATTTTAAGCGCGAATCGGACCCTCTTTTGGCTCCCGCTTCACGCGGAACGCCGCGGCGTACATTGCCGGCAGCGCCAGCAGGGTCAATACGGTGGCCACGATCAGCCCGCCCATGATGGCCACGGCCATCGGCCCCCAGAACACGCTGCGGGAGAGCGGGATCATGGCAAGCACCGCTGCCGCGGCGGTCAGCACGATGGGCCGCAGGCGCCGCACGGCCGATTCCACGATCGCGTCCCAGGCCGGCACGCCCGCCTCGCGGTCGCTCTCGATCTGGTCGATCAGGATCACCGCGTTGCGCTGGATCATGCCCATCAGCGCGATCACGCCCAGGAGCGCCACGAAGCCGAAGGGCCGGTTCAGCACCAGCAGCGCACCGGCCACGCCGGCAATGCCCATCGGGCCGGTGATGAACACCAGCAGCGAGCGGCTGAAGCTGTGCAGCTGCAGCATCAGCAGCGTGAACACCAGGAACAGCATGATCGGCACGCCCGCCACGATGGACGCCGAGCCCTTGCTGCTTTCTTCGACTGCGCCCGCCACCTCGATGCGGTAGCCGCCCTCGCCGGCCGCATGCCAGCCGGCCTCGAGCTGGCGCAGCTTCGGCAGCAGCTGCTCGGTCACCGTGGCGCCCTGCAGGCCTTCGACCACGTCGCCCTGCACCGTGATGGCGTAGTCGCGGTTCTCGCGCCACATCACGCCGGGTTCCCAGCTGAACACGGGCCGGGCAATCTGCGTCAGCGGAATCGAGCGGCCCGAGGTGGTGGGCAGGTAGGCGTTGCCGATGTCCGAAATGGCCTCGCGCTCGTCCGCCGACTGGCGCAGCACGATGTCGATCAGCAGGTCGTTCTCTCGGTATTGGCCCACCGTGGTGCCGGAGAACATCGTCTTGGAGGCCTGGGCGATGGCCTGGCTCGTCACGCCGAGCGCGCGCGCCTTGGCCTGGTCGACTTCGAGCCGGATCACCTTGACCGATTCGTTCCAGTTGTCGTTCACGCCGCGCATGTTGGCGTTCTCGCGCAGCACGGCCTTGACCTCGTCCGCATGCGCGCGCAGCTGGGCGGGGTCGGTGCCGATCACGCGGAACTGCACCGGATACGGCACCGGCGGCCCGTTGGGCAGCAGCTTCACGCGGCCGCGCACTTCGGGAAATTCCTGCGCCAGCAGGGCCGGCAGCTTGATGCGCAGGCTCTCCCGCACCTTCAGGTCCTTGGCCAGCACGATGAGCTGCGACACGTTGGTCTGCGGGAACACCTGGTCAAGCGGCAGGTAGAAGCGCGGCACGCCGGAGCCGATCCAGGTGCTGACCGTCTTCACGCCCTCCTCTTTCATGATGCGCCGCTCGACGCGCTTGGCGACCTCTTCGTTGGCCGCGAACGAGGTGCCCTCGGGGAACCAGATGTCCACCATGATTTCCGGCCGGCTCGAATCCGGGAAGAACTGCTGCTGCACCTTGCCCATGCCGACGATGCCGAGCGCGAAGATCAGCACCGTGGCGCCGATGGTCAGCCACCGGTGCTGCACGCACCAGTTCACCGCGCGGCGGAAATTGTTGTAGAACGGCGTGTCGAACAGCTCGTGCGGCGGCGCATTGGGGTCGTGCGGCTTGACCTTGAGCAGCAGCGTGCCCAGGTAGGGCACGAAGTACACCGAAACGATCCACGACAGCACCAGCGCAATCACCGTCACCGCGAAGATCGCGAAGGTGTATTCGCCCGTGACCGACTTGGCGATGCCGATCGGCAGGAAGCCCGCAGCGGTGATGAGCGTACCGGTCAGCATGGGCTTGGCCGTGACGTCGTAGGCGAAGGTGGCGGCGCGCACCTTGTCGTAGCCCTCTTCCATCTTCCGCACCATCATCTCGACCGCGATGATCGCGTCGTCCACCAGCAGGCCGAGCGCGATGATCAGCGAGCCCAGCGATATCTTGTGCAGGCCGATGCCGAAGTAGTTCATGGCCAGGAAGGTCACGGCCAGCACCAGCGGAATCGTGATGGCCACCACCAGCCCCGGTCGGATGTCGATGTACCAGCCGAAGCGCCCGCCCTTGTGCAGGCCCAGCGAGATGATGCTCACGGCCAGCACGATGGCCACGGCCTCGATCAGCACGCCGACGAATTCGTTCACCGAGCTGGCCACCGACACCGGCTGGTCCTGCACCTGCGCGAGCTTCACGCCGGCCGGCAGGCGCTGGTCGATCTGCGCGGTGGTGGCGCGCAGCGCCTTGCCCAGCGCGATGATGTCGCCGCCCTTGGCCATGGAAACGCCGAGCGCAACGACCTCCTTGCCCTGGTGATGTACCTTCACGGCCGGCGGGTCGACGTAGCCGCGGCGAATCTCGGCAATGTCGCCGAGCTTCAGCTGGTTGCCCGAGCTGCCGCGGATCGGCATCTCGCGCAGTTGCTCCACGCTGGTGAACTGCCCGCCCACGCGCACCTGCACCACGTCCAGCGGCGACTGGATCGTGCCCGCGCTTTCGATCGCGTTCTGCGAGCCGAGCTGGGCAAGCACCGCGTTGAAGTCCAGCCCCAGCTGCGCGACGCGTTTCTGCGAGATTTCGATGTAGACCTTCTGGTCCTGCACGCCGAACTGGTCGACCTTGGCAACGTCCTTCACGCGCAGCAGCTGCTGGCGCACCTCGTCGGCCAGGGTCTTGAGCTCGGCCGGGCTGAAGCCTTCGCTCTCCAGCGCGTAGATCACGCCATAGACGTCGCCGAAATCGTCATTGAAGAACGGGCCCTGCACGCCCGGCGGCAGCGTGTTGCGCATGTCGCCGACCTTCTTGCGCACGGTGTACCAGACGTTCGCCACGTCGGCGGCCTTGGACGAGTCCTTGATCTGGAAGATGATCTGCGACTCGCCGGGCTTCGAGTAGCTGCGGATCTTGTCGGCATACGGCGCCTCCTGCAGCGTGCGCTCGAGCTTGTCGGTGACCTGCTCGGCCACCTGCTGCGCGGTGGCGCCGGGCCAGTAGGTGCGAACCACCATGGCACGGAAAGTGAACGGCGGGTCCTCGTCCTGGCCAAGCTGGAAGTATGCGAAGGCGCCCAGCACCATCAGCACCACCATCAGGTAGCGCGTGAGGGGCGCGTGGTCCAGCGCCCATTTGGAAAGATTGAAGCCGGCGGGCTTGGCGGTGGTTGCTGCGCCTTCCGTCATTTGGAAGCACCTGCAGCGATCTCCTTCTTCGTGGCCGCCACGGCCTCGACCGGCTGCGCCGATTCCTTCGCGTTGGCGGCTGCCGCTGCAGCCTCCTTCGACTGGTAGATGGTGACCTTCTGCCCCGGCGAGAGCACATGCACACCTGCGGCCACGACCATCGTGCCGGGCGTGAGCCCGGCGCCGATCACGGCCTCGTTGCCGTCGGCCGTGGCCACCTGCACGGGCTGCGAACGCACCGTCATGGTCGGCTTGTCGAGCACCCAGACCGAGGTGCCCTTGCCTTCCTGGCGCAACGCGCTGGTCGGCAGCTTCATGACCGCGCCGCCGGTGCGTGCCAGCGCCTGCGGGCGGGCATACACGGTGGCGCCGAGCGCCGGCGACGTGGCGGCATCGATGGCCACCTTGACCGCGTAGGTGCGCGTGACCGCGTCGGCGCTGGCCGCCACTTCGCGCACCTGGCCCTGCAGTTCGCTGCCGCCCGACCAGCCGCGCACCGCGACCGGCGAGCCGGGCTTGATGAGCGCCGCCCGGTCTTCGGGCACCGCAAAGACCACGTCGCGCGCGCCGTCCTGCGCAATGCGCACGACGGGCGTGCCCGCCTGCACCACCTGCCCCGGCTCGGCCTCGATGGCGGTGATGATGCCGGCCACGTCGGCCACCAGCGTGGTGTAGCTGGCCTGGTTGCCTTGGGATGAAAGCTGCGCCTGCGCTTGCTCGAGCTGCGCCTGCGCGGCTTTCCATGTGGATTCGCGGCGTTCCAGCTCGGCGCCGCTGATGAAGTTCTGCTCGCGCAGTTCGCTGTAGCGCTTGAGATCGGCCGCCGCGAGATCGCGGTTGGTCTGCGCCGCGGCGAGCTGGGCGCGCGCCGCTTCAGCAGCCAGCCTGTAGTCCTGCGGATCGAGCTGGGCCAGCACCTGGCCGGCCTGCACGTGCTGGCCGAGTTCGGCCTGGCGTTTGGTGATCTTGCCCGCCACGCGGAAGCCCAGCCGCGATTCGACACGCGCCCGGACCTCGGCCGAGAACTCGGGCTGGGCATCGAAATCGCTGGTGCCCACGGTCACCAGCTTGACCGCGCGCACAGGCTCCTCGGCCGGCTTCGACTGCGAACAGCCGGCCAGGAACAAGGCGGAAAGCAGCAGCCAGGCGGCACCGCGGGCAAGAGGAGAAAAGCCGGAAGAGGCAGTCATGGGACACCCTAGAAAGGTCGAACCGGATCATTAATGACCCACCGGTTAGTAATCTAGGGTAAACCTCAGGCACTGTCAATCGCCGTTCGGGGGTTGTTCGGGGGTTGCTAGGTCCTCTGCCCCATTTCGACCAGCCGGTTGTCCGGCAGCTCGAAATAATCCGACGCGCGGCCCGCGTTGCGCTGCAGCCAGCCGAAGAGCGCGCGGCGCACGGGGTTCATGCCGGGCAGGTTCTCCTCCCCCACCGAGGCGCGCGAGACGAAGTAGGAGGTCGTCATCGAATCGATGGCCAGCGTCTTCTGGTAGGCCAGGATACGGACGAACTCGGGCACGTCGGGCCGCTCCATGAAGCCGTGGCGCGCCGTCACCATCCAGACGCCGCCCGTCAGCGATTCAGCCTCGATGCGGTGCCGCGCGTCCACGCGCGGCGTGTCGCAGGCCAGCACCCGCAGCACGATCACCTGCTCGTGCAGCACCTGGTTGTGCTTGAGGTTGTGAAGCAGGGCGTGGGGCACGGCGGTCGCATCGGCGTTCAGGAATACGGCCGTGCCGCGCACGCGGTGCGGCATGTTGAGCGCCAGCGATTCGACGAAGGAATCGAGCGGCAGGCTTTCGGCCGCGGCGGCTTCCAGGCCCAGCCGGCGGCCCTTCGCCCAGGTCGTGAACAGCACCATCACCCCAGCCGCCACCGCGAGCGTGAGCCAGCCGCCCTCGGCGATCTTGAGGCTGTTGGCCGCCACGAAAGCCAGGTCGACGACAGCAAAAGCCACCACCCCGAGCACCACCGCCACCCTGTTCCAGCGCCAGAGGCCCCAGGCCACGATGCCGGCCAGCAGCGTGGTGGTCACCATCGTGACCGATACCGCGATGCCGTAGGCCGCCGATAGCGCCCCCGAACTGCGAAAGCCCAGCACCAGCAGCAGCACCCCCGTCATCAGCAGCCAGTTGACCACGGGCACGTAGATCTGGCCGATGGCCGAGCTCGAGGTCTGCACCACGCGCATGCGCGGCAGGTAGCCCATGCGCATGGCCTGGGCTGTGAGGGAAAAGGCGCCCGAAATCACAGCTTGAGATGCGATGACGGTCGCCATGGCGGCGAGCACCACCATCGGCACGACGCCCCAGGCAGGAAAGAGCCGGAAGAACGGGTTGTCTATGGCCGCTGGATTCGCCAGCACCAGTGCACCCTGGCCGAAATAGTTCAGCGCCAGCCCCGGCAGCGCAATGAAGAGCCATGCGAGCCGGATCGCCCGCGCGCCGAAGTGCCCCATGTCGGCGTACAGCGCTTCGCCTCCGGTAAAAGCGAGAAATACCGCGCCCAGCACCCCCAGCGACTGGAGCCGGTGCTCGACCAGGAAACCGATGGCCCGGCGCGGATCGAGCGCCGCCAGCACCTGCGGATGCTGCAGTACCTGCCAGCCCCCTGCGATGGCCAGCACCAGGAACCACAACACCATGACCGGCCCGAACACCTTGCCCACCACGCCGGTCCCCTTGCGCTGCACCGCGAAAAGCGCGAGCAGGATGAGGATGGTGATCGGAATCACCACGCGCTGCAGCACCGGCGCCTGCACCTCCAGCCCCTCGACCGCCGACAGGACGGAAATGGCAGGCGTGATGAGGCTGTCGCCATAGAACATGGCCGCGCCGACCAGGCCGAGCACCCCGATGGCGTTCCACACCCAGGGCCGGGTCCGGGGGCCCGCGGCCGCGCTGCGCGCGAGCGCCTGCAGCGCAAGGATGCCGCCCTCTCCGTCGTGGTCGGCGCGCAGCACGAACACCACGTACTTGAGCGTGACCACGAACATCAGGCCCCAGAAGATCAGCGAGAGCAGGCCCAGCACCGCATCGGGCGTGAACGCCACGCCGTGCTCGGGGTTCAGCGTTTCCTTGAAGGCGTAGAGCGGCGAGGTGCCGATGTCGCCGAACACCACCCCCAGCGCCGCGATCATCAGGCCCGGACCCGCCGCATGAGGCGCCTCGCCTGGCGCTGGACTCGGGGCGGCGGGAGCCGGCGTCGGTGCATTCATGAAAAAGAAGTGGGGCGTTGGCGACGCTGCGAGCATAGTCCGCGCCACGCGTCGCGGACAATCGCCGCGTGTCTGCACCACCCCACATTGCCGCGCCGCCGGCGCACTACGAGAATTTCCCAGTGGCCTCCTGGCTGTGCCCGCCGCATCTGCGGCCGCCGATCGCCGCGATCTACCATTTCGCGCGCACCGCGGACGACATCGCAGACGAAGGCGATGCCTCGCCCGACCAGCGGCTGGCCGACTTGCGCCACTACCGCGAGGAACTCGCAGCCGCGGCGCGCGGCCAGGTGACGGCCTCCTCGCGCTGGCCGCAGGTGTTCGGCCCCCTCGCCCACAGCATCTCGCAGTTCCAGCTCCCGGAACAGCTGCTCGCCGACCTGCTGAGCGCCTTCATGCAGGACATCGAGAAGACCCGCGACGGCGCAACCTACGCCGACCGCGCCGAACTGCTCGACTACTGCCGCCGCTCCGCCAACCCGGTCGGCCGCCTGTTGCTGCATCTGTATGGCGTGAACGATGCGCAGGCGCTGGCGCAAAGCGACGCCATCTGCAGCGCGCTGCAACTCATCAATTTCTGGCAGGACCCGAGCGTGGACCTGCCGCGCGGCCGCTTCTATCCGCCGCTGGCCGACTGCGCCCGGCGCGGCCTGACGCGCGAGAGCTTCAAGGTCTTCATGCCGCTGGCCGATGCACCGCCCCCGCAGGAAGCCATCAACCTGATCGCCGTCGAAAGCGCATGGGCGCGGGAGCTGATGGCCCAGGGCGCGCCCCTGGTCCATCGCCTGCCCGGCCGCACCGGCTGGGAGCTGCGCTTCGTCGTCCAGGGCGGCTTGCGCATTCTCGACAAGATCGAAGACCTGGGCTTCGACACCTTTTCGCAGCGACCGAAGATCGGCAAGGCCGACGCCCCCCTGCTGGTCTGGCGGGCCCTGCGGATGCGGAGACAATTGCCGCCCATGAAAGCGCCCCTCCGATGACTCCCGAGCAATACGTACAGGACAAGGCCGCCGCCTCGGGCAGCAGTTTCTATTACGCGTTTCTGTTCCTTCCCAAGCCGCGGCGTGCCGCGATCACCGCGTTCTATGCCTTCTGCCGCGAGATCGACGACGTGGTCGACGAGGTCAGCGACCCCGGCGTGGCCGCCACCAAGCTCGCCTGGTGGCGCACCGAGGTGGCGCAGTCCTTCTCCGGCCCGCCACGCCATCCCGTGATGCAGGCGCTGGTGCCGCATGCCGCCGCCTACGGCATCGAGCCCGGCCAGCTCAACGAGGTGATCGACGGCTGCCAGATGGACCTCGACCAGACCCGCTACCTCGACTTTCCCGGCCTCGCGCGCTACTGCCACCTGGTGGCCGGCGTGGTGGGCGAAGTCGCGGCGCGCATCTTCGGCCAGACCGATCCGCAGACCACCGCCTATGCGCACAAGCTCGGCCTGGCGCTGCAGCTCACCAACATCATTCGCGACGTCGGCGAGGACGCGCTGCGCGGCCGCATCTACCTGCCCGTGAACGAGCTGCAGAAATTCGACGTCAAGGCACACGAGATTCTCAACCGCGTGCATTCGGAGCGCTTCGTCGCGCTCATGAAGTTCCAGGCCGAGCGCGCGCATGCGGCGTACGACGAAGCGATCGCCCTCCTGCCCGCCGCGGACCGCCGCGCACAGAAGCCCGGCCTCATGATGGCCAGCATCTACCGCACGCTGCTGCGCGAGATCGAGCGCGACGACTTCCAGGTGCTGAACCAGCGCGTCAGCCTGACGCCGGTGCGCAAGTTCTGGCTGGCGTGGAAGGTCCAAGCATTGGGGCGCATTTGAGAACAGCCGTCGTCGGCGCCGGCTGGGCCGGGCTTGCCTGCGCCGTCGAAGCCACGCGGCTCGGCCATGCCGTGACGCTGTATGAAGCGGCGCACATGGCGGGCGGTCGCGCGCGGCGGGTCGACCACATGCATGGGCTGGTGCTGGACAACGGGCAGCACATCCTGATCGGCGCCTACGCCGCGACGCTGAAGCTGATGCACGAGGTGGGCATCGATATCGACCAGGCACTGCTGCGGCTGCCGCTCTCGCTGCGCTTTGCCGATGGCGGCGGCCTGAAGCTGCCGCGGCTGCCTGCCCCGCTCGATCTGCTGGCCGGCATCTTCACGGCGCGCGGCTGGACGTGGCGCGACAAGTCCTCGCTGCTGCGCACCGCCGTGCAATGGCGCCTCGCGGGATTCCGCTGCGCCGCCGGCACCACCGTGGCCACGCTCTGCACCGGCCTCACGCCGCGCGTGATGGAAGAGCTGATCGAGCCGCTGTGCGTGTCCGCGCTCAACACGCCGATCGATCAGTCGAGCGGTGAGGTGTTCCTGCGCGTGCTGCGCGACGCGCTCTTCAGCGGCAGCGGCGGCGCGGACCTGCTGCTGCCGCGCGTCGATCTGGGCGCGCTCTTTCCCGATGCGGCCCTGGCGTGGCTCGCGCAGCACGACGCGACACTTCGCATCGGCACGCGCGTGCACGCCATCTCGCCCGAGGGCGCGGCATGGCGAGTCGACGGCGAGCGCTTCGACCACGTCGTTCTGGCGTGTGCGCCCTGGGACGCGGCGCGGCTCGTTCGCGCGTCCGGCCTGGCAGCGGACCGCTGGTGCAAAAACACCGAGGCCCTGCGCTTCGAGGCCATTGCCACCGTCTACGTGCGCGGCGCCTCGCCGCTCGCGGAACCGATGCTGGCGCTGCGCAGCCATCCCGCCACCTCACCGGCGCAATTCGTTTTCGATCGCGGCCACCTCGGCGGACCGGAAGGCGTGCTGGCGCTGGTGGTGAGCGCGAACGAAACTCCGCGCGAAACGCTGGAGCAACAGGTGCTTGCGCAAGCCGCCGTGCAGCTCGGCCAGACGGCGCTGCACATCGTGCAGACCGTGATCGAAAAGCGCGCCACCTTCGCCTGCACGCCGGCGCTCGCACGGCCGCCGATGCGCATCGCACCCGGCCTGCACGCCTGCGGCGACTACACCGAAGGCCCCTACCCTGCCACACTCGAAGGCGCGGTCCTCAGCGGACTGGCCGCCGCCAAAGCATCGACAACGCCATGACCGAACTGCGCTACCTGGATTTCGACTACAGCGAAGACACCGAGGGCCACGGCACCTTCGATGCCATGGCCTCGACCGTGCCTACAAGAACACACGAAGTGCTTGCCGAGATCGCACAGGTGCTGGCCTGGGCGGATGCCGCCTATCCCGACGCGCGCGGCGCGCTCGACGAGGGGGCGGCCTGGGACTTCGACCTGCAGCAGACCCGCGAAGCGCCGGAGCTGGACACGGTAAGCTTCTCGCTCAGCGGCACGGAAGACTTCTGCGCCGCGCTGCGCGAGCGGTTCAGCCTGGACTGACGTCCCCTCTGTTCATACGGAAAGAACCATGGTCACCTGCTACCTCCGCTACATCGTCGATCCCTACAAGCTCAAGGAATTCGAGCATTACGGCAAGCTGTGGATCCCGCTGGTCGAGAAATTCGGCGGCCAGCACCACGGCTACTTCCTGCCGTCGGAAGGCGCCAACAACGTGGCGCTGGCGATGTTCAGCTTTCCCAGCCTGGCCGCGTACGAGCGGTACCGCGCCGATTCGATGCAGGACGCCGAATGCCAGGCCGCCTTCAGGTACGCCGAGGACACCCGGTGCATCCTGAGCTACGAGCGCAGCTTCTTCAGGCCGGTCTTTTCATAGCACCGGCGTTCAGGCGCCGAGCGCCATGCACAGGGCGTGCAGGTTCGGCACGATCAGCTGCGGCCGCGCGCCGTGCACCCATGGGCGCTCGTCGCGCACCAGCCAGGCTGCCTGCATGCCGGCGCTGAGTGCGCCGACCACGTCGAGCTCCGCGTCGTCGCCCACGTGCAGCACGTCCTTCGGCAGCAGGCCGACCGACGCGGCCGCGGCACGGAAGATCGGCGCATGCGGCTTGCCGCTGCCGAAGGCGCGCGCGTTGAACGCAGTGCGGAACCATCGGCCGACGCCGGTCTGGTGGATGTCCGCATTGCCGTTCGAAACCGCCACCAGCGGATAACGTTCGCTGAGCCACTTGAGGGCCGGCAGCGCGTCTTCGTAGAGCGTCACGCGCTGGCGTTCGGCAAAGAAGGCGTCGAAGGCCGGATCGGCCAGCGCCGGGTCTTCGCCCGCGTGCTTCAGTGCCGCACGGATCGACTCGCGGCGCAGCGCGCTCAGGTCGTGCGCCAGGTCGGAGCGCTCCTTGGCGGTGGCTTCGCGAAGCTCGCGCAGGACGCCCGGCGTCAACAGCAGCGACGCGGTCTTCGGTGCCTCGCGCAGCAGCCATTCCTGCAGCACGGTCTCGGCACGCTCGATGGTCGGCCAGATCGGCCAGAGGGTGTCGTCCAGGTCGAGCGAGATCGCCGAGATGCGCTTGATATCGAGGGGCTCGGCGCCCGCCGGCGCCGTGGAAACGGAGGTCATGCCCGAGAATATCGCATGCCTCAAGACCATGGGAACCACGGTTCCATCGCCCCCGGACGCGCCATCGAACGCACCGCCATCCTCTGGTGCAACCTGGGCTCGCCGGACGCCCCCACCGCAGCCGCCGTGCGGCCCTACCTGGCGGAGTTTCTCGGCGACCCGCGCGTGGTCGAGATTCCCAGGCTGATCTGGGCCTTGATCCTGCACGGCATCATCCTGCGCGTGCGGCCCGCCAAGTCGGCCGCCAAGTACGCGAGCATCTGGATGGCCGAGGGTTCGCCGCTGAAGGTGTGGACCCGCAAGCAGGCCACGCTGCTCGCCGGCTGGCTCGGCGAGCGCGGCCACCGCCTGACGGTGCACGACGCCATGCGCTACGCCAGTCCGTCGATCGCTTCGCGCCTGGATGCGCTGCAGGCCGAAGGCGCAACGCGGGTGCTGGTGCTGCAGGCCTATCCGCAGTATTCGGCCACCACCACGGCCAGCGTGATCGACGCGGTGAGCGACTGGAGCCGCCGCCAGCGCCGCATTCCGGAGTTCCGCTTCGTCAACCAGTACCACGACGATCCCGCCTACATCGAGGCGCTGGCGCTCGGTATCGAAGCGCACTGGAAGCGCGAGGGCCGCGGCGAGGTGCTGCTGATGAGCTTCCACGGCATTCCGGTGCGCAACATCGCGCTCGGCGATCCGTACCAGGCCCAGTGCCTGGAAACCGCGCGCCTGCTCGCGGCGCGGCTCGGCCTTTCAGCCGCACAGCACCGCGTCACCTTCCAGTCGCGTTTCGGCCGCGCCAAATGGCTCGAGCCCTACACCGAACCGACCCTGCGCGAACTCGGCGCGAGCGGCGTGAAGCGGATCGACGTGGTGTGCCCGGGCTTTCCGGCCGACTGCCTGGAGACGCTGGAAGAAATTGCCATGGAAGGCCGCGAAGCCTTCATGCATGCAGGCGGCGAGGCCTTCAGCTACATCCCCTGCCTCAACGACAGCCCGGCGTGGATCACTGCGCTGACGGGCATTGCCGAGCGCAACCTGGCGGGCTGGCCCACCCGGCCCGCCGCCGGCACTCAGAACTTGCCCAGATAGTCCATCTTGCCGATGGGCATGCCCTTGTGGCGCAGCACGTCGTAGGCCGTGGTCACATGGAAGAAGAAGTTGGGCAGCGCGAACTGGAGCAGGTAGCGCTGCGCGGTGAAATGCGCCTCGCCCTCGCGTGCCTTGATGGTCACGGGGCGTTCCTCCTGGCCGTCGATCAGCGTGCGGTCCACGGTCGCGAGGAAATCCTGCGTCTTCGCGATGCGGGCCAGCAGCTCGTCATAGGTCTTTTCCTCGTCGGGAAAACTCGGCGCCGTGATGCCCGCGATGCGCGCCACGCTGAGCTTCGAAGCGTCGCTCGCGCGCTGGATCTGGCCGGCCAGCGTGAGCATGTCCGGTGCGAGCCTCGCGTCCACCAGCGTTGCCGGATCGATGTCGTTGGCCCTGGCGTGCGCCAGGCTCTTCTCGAGCAGGTGGGTGAGCTGGCCGAGTCCGCGGGAGAAGACCGGCACGGAGAGGTCGTACATCGAAAGCGCCATGGCGTTAATCCTTGTGGTTGGAATCGGCGGCGATTGTCTCGCCGACGCGCCGCTAGCGACCGGCGGCCCGGATAAACCCTTCGATCAGCTCCAGTTGTTCCGGCACGTTGAGCGCAGGTGCGTGGCCGCACCCCTGGATTTCGACCACCTTCAGCAACCCGGCGGCGCCCGGCCCCCGCTGCTGCATCTCCTGTGTCACCTCGGGCAGCACCAGGTCCGACTCGGCGCCGCGCAGGCACAGCACCGGCGCCTCGATCACGTCGTAGTGCGGCCAGATCAGGTAGTCGTTGTCGTGCGCGCTGAACTGGCGGACCATCGCCGGGTCGTAATGCGGCGTCACGCGGCCGTCGGGCAGGCGGCGCGTGGAGCTTTCGGTCAGCCGGCGCCACTGCGCATCGCTGAGCCAGCCATAGGGCTTGTAGACCGTGCGGAAGAACGCCTCCAGCTCGACCACCGTGCCGAACGCGGGCGGCTCGCCGGCATAGGCGCGGATGCGTTCGATGGCCGCCTGCGCGAGCTGCGGTGCGTTGTCGTTGAGCGTGAGGCTCGCAATGCGCGCCTTCATGCGCGGCTCGAACAGGCCCGAGGCGCAGACCGTGCCGATGGCGCCGCCCATGGAAGTGCCGACCCAGTGCATGCGGGCCAGCCGCAGCTCGTCGCACAGCGCGCCAGCAATGCGGGCGTAGAACGAGAGCTGGTACTCCTCGTCGGGCAGCGGACTCCACTGGCTCAGGCCACGGCCGATGGTGTCGGGGCAGATCACGCGGAAGCCGCGCGCTGCAAAGTGCTGCGCCAGTTCGTCCATGTCGCGGCAGGTGCGCGCGAGGCCGTGCCAGGCAATGACCACCGGCGCGTCCGGTGCGCCCCAGTCGAGCCAATGGACTTCGCGGCCCGCAAGCTGGGCGTAGCAAGAGGCCGGAACGGAAAGATCGTTGCTCATCGTGCGGCCCTCGCCCTCAGCTTGCCGACAATGCCGGTGGGAAAGTAATAGACCGAGAGCACGAACAGCACCCCCAGCCACAGCAGCCAGCGGTCGGGCGACAAGAGCGCCGCGAGCCACGGCAGCCCGCTCGCGGCCTCGCTGCCCACGCGCAGCAGGTCTTGCAGGTAGCTTTGCGCGACCACGAACAGCACCGCACCGACGGCCGCGCCGTAGATGGTGCCCATGCCGCCGATCACCACGATCAGCAGCACGTCGATCATGATCTCGAAGCTCAGCGAGGTGTCGGGCCCGTTGTAGCGCAGCCAGATCGCGAGCATGGCGCCGGCCAGCGTGGCGAACAGCGCCGACAGCACGGCCGCCGTGGTGCGGTACACCACCACGCGGTAGCCGATGGCCTCGGCGCGGAACTCGTTCTCGCGGATGGCCTGCAGCACGCGGCCGAAGGGCGAATTCACGATGCGCAGCAGCGCGAGCACCAGCACCACCGCAGCCACGAAGAGCAGGTAGTAGCACAGCAGCCGGCCGTCGAGCGAGACGCCGAGGAAGGGCTCCTCGGAGAACTCGAAGCTCGGCGAGATCAGCTCGGGCAGCTTGAAGGTCAGGCCGTCCTCGCCGCCGGTGAAGTCCGACAGCTGCGAGGCCAGCGTCTGGAAGGCCGAGGCCACGGCCAGCGTGATCATCGCGAAGAAGATCGCGCGCACCCTGAGCGAGAACAGCCCGATGGCGAACGAAAGCACCAGCGAGATCGCGAGTGACGCCACGAGCCCGAGCAGCACCGCGCCCCAGTTGGGCCCGAGCCGCGACGCCGAGATGGCGATGCCATACGCGCCGATGCCGAAGAACATGGTGTGCGCGAAGCTCACGATGCCGGTGTAGCCCAGGAGCAGGTCGAAGCTCGCGACCAGCACCACGAACACCAGCACCTTGGCCGCGACGCTGAGCGCCTTCACGCCCGGGAAGATGAACGGCGCGAAGGCCAGCGCGATGAACAGCACCACCAGCAGCAGCGCCAGCAGGCGGCTTCGGGGCATGTCGTTGGAGAGAAGACGTTTCAGGAACATGGCGGACTCTTCTTTCTCAACGATTCGCCACCGGGTACACGCCCTGCGGACGCCACAACAGCACGGCCACCATCAGGAAGATGCTCGCGAACTGCGTGAGCGTGGGCAGCAGGAAGCCGATGTAGTTGGTCATGAGCCCCACCAGCAGCGCACCGATCAGCGCGCCGCCCGTCGAGCCGAGCCCGCCGATGATGATCACGATGAAGATCAGCACGTTGACTTGCGCGCCCATCTGCGGCACCAGGTTCTGCTGGAACAGCCCCCACATCACGCCGCCCAGACCGGCCAGTGCGCTGCCCACCACGAACACGCCGACGAACAGCCGGCCGATGCGGTAGCCGAGCGACTCGACCATCTCGCGGTCCTGCACCCCGGCGCGGATGAGCAGGCCGATCTTGGTGCGCCCCAGCGTCCATGCGAGCAGCCCGAACACCACCACGCCCACTGCCACCGCGAGCAGCCGGTACTTGCTGATGGCCGCGTCGGCCACGAACAGCGAGCCCCGCAGCGCCTCGGGCAGCGGCAGCGGGATCTGCGCCGGCCCCCAGATCACCTTGATGAGCTCCTCGCCGATGATCATGCCGCCCATGGTGATCAGGATCTGCTTCAGGTGCTGGCCATACACCGGCCGCACGATGAAGCGCTCGAACGCGAGGCCGACCGCACCGGCCACCGCCATTGCGACCAGCATGGCCGGAAACACGGCGACGAGGTTGCGCCACAGTTCGCCCGAGCCCGTCCAGTCTCCCATCAGGCCGAGCACGCTGCTGGCCACGAAGGCGCCGAGCGCGATGAACACGCCGTGGCCGAAGTTGAGCACGTCCATCAGCCCGAACACGAGCGTGAGGCCCGACGCGATGATGAAGATGATCATGCCCATCGCCAGCCCCGCGACCGTGAGCGTGAGCCAGGTCGAGAACGAGCCCGTGAGCGGCAGCGCGACCAGCGCGAGGATCGGGGCGAGTAGCAGCGGCTTCCAGTCGAAGTCGAATTTCATAGAGCCAGTCCAAGCAGCGATTGCTGCAGTTGCGCGTCGGCGGAGAACGCCGCCATCGAGCCGCTGTGCACCACGCGGCCGTTGTCCATCACCGCGACGGTGTCGCCCAGGCGCTGGGCAAAGTTGATGTTCTGCTCCACCAGCAGGATCGTCACGCCGCTCGCCTTGAGCTCGGCGAAGGCGTCGATCATGTTGTTGATCATCACGGGCGCGAGGCCCTTGCTGGGCTCGTCGATCAGCAGCAGTTCGCGCGGCTCGACGATGGCGCGCGACACCGCCAGCATCTGCTTCTGCCCGCCCGAGAGCTTGCCCGCTGGGTGGTTCCAGAACTTCTCGACCGCAGGGAAGAGCTTGAAGATCCACTTCAGGCGCGTGTCGTCGATCTGCCCGGCGTTCTTCGCGCCGCGCGCGGCGAGCAGCATGTTCTCCTTCACCGTGAGGTCGGAGAAGATGCCCATGTTCTCGGGCACGTAGGCGATGCCGAGGCCCGCGATCTGCGGTGTCTGCAGCGCGGTGATGTCCTTGTCGCCGAACCGCACCCGGCCTTGCGAAGCATGCCAGAGGCCCATGATGGTTCGCAGCGTCGTCGTCTTGCCCGCGCCGTTGCGGCCCAGCAGCATGGTGAGCTGGCCGCGGGGCACGGCGAGGTCCACGCCGTGGAGGATGTGATACGCCCCGATGTGCGTCTGCACTGCTTCGAGCGTCAACAGGTTCGTGCTCATGCAGCCTCCTTCGCAATGCCCAGATAGGCCTCCTGCACCACCGGAGAAGCAATCACCTCCGCCGGTTCTCCATCGGCCACCAGCGTGCCGTTGTGCAGCACGATGATCCGGTCCGCAAGCTCGCGCACCACGTCCATCTTGTGTTCGACCAGCAGGATGGTCTTGGTCTTGTCCTGCTTGAGCTTGCGGATCAGGTCGAGGATGACGGGCGCCTCGGCCGCATTCATGCCGGCCGTCGGTTCATCGAACATGAAGACCTTGGGCTCGAGCGCCATCAGCAGCGCCACCTCGAGCTTGCGCTGGTCGCCGTGCGGCAGGCTGGCCACCGTCGCATGCTCGCGCGACTTCAGCGCCACGTCGGACAGGATCTGGTCGGCGCGCTCGGTCAGCCCCTTGTGGTCGCTCCAGATGCTCCACAGGTTGAGCCCGCGCCGGTGCGCGCCCTCGCGCGTGGCCTGCACTGCCAGTCGCACGTTCTCCAGCACCGTGAGGTTCGGGAACAGGTTGGTGAGCTGGAAGGCCCGCCCCAGCCCCGCGTGCGTACGCGCCGACGGCGACAGCCCCGACAGCAGCTGCCCATCGAGCGACACCGTGCCCGCGCTCGCCTTGAGCTGGCCCGAGATCAGGTTGAAGTAGGTGGTCTTGCCCGCCCCGTTGGGGCCGACGATGGCCGTCAGCGTGCCCGGCGCGAACGCGCAGCTCACGCCGTTGACGGCCACGTGCCCGCCGAAGCGGATGGTCAGGTCTAGCGTCTCAAGCATCGTGTGTCATTGCAAACAAAAAAGTAGGTGCCGATCGGCCTCAGCAGGTGCCGATCACGTAGTAATTGGGCCCGGTCTGCTTGAGCGTGGTGGTGACATAGACGTTCCACAGGCCCATCGACTGGCCCGAGCCGTAGGCATAGGTGAGGCCCCACAGCGCGTAGGCGCGCCCCGCCACGGTGTGCGCGTAGTTGCTGGCGGTGTAGCAGGTTCCGCCGCCACCGCTGCCGGCCAGGGTGGTGCCTGTGGCCGCGGTCGACATTGCGCCTTGCGCGTTGCCGGCGTCCAGCGCCGCCACGGTCCAGCTGTAGGTGGTGGACGGGGCCAGGCCGGTATCGGTGTAGTTGGTGCCGGCCACCGGCGCGGCGTTGACCTTGCTGCCGCTGCGGTAGACGTTGTAGCCGCTCGCACCCGAGACGCCGGCCCAGCCGACCACCATGCTGCTGCTGGTCGCGCCCGAGGTGCCCACGCCGGTAGGAGCCGGCAGCGACGAGCCACCGCCGGAGCCGGTCACCCGGTCGACCATGGCCTTGAGCGCCGCCATCTGCGGGCCCGACTTCTTCGCGTAGTTCGCGTTGTCGTAGCCCCACCAGTCCCAGCAGCTGTTGGTGGCGGCGGTGCTGGTCTGCGGGTAGATCAGGACGATGTTGTTGGTGTCGGCCCAGCGGTTGTAGCCGGTCTTGCGCACGTACTGGTCGCCCACGTCGGTGTAGTTCTGCTTGCAGCCATGCAGCACCAGGTGCACGCGGCACGACGTGGTGGTGCAGGCCTGCGGCACGTAGATCCAGCCGGTGGCGGCCACGCCGTGGCCGGTGATGAATTCCGACTGGTTGAACTCGGTGAAAGTGCCGCCCAGCGTGCCGTTGTTGCGCGGGTTCAGCGGCCCGTAGAGCTGCTGCAGGATCTCGCCTGCCAGGTCGAAGCCGCAGTTATTGATGTAGGGCGCGGCGGTGGTGCTGCAGGCGCCGCCGTAGTCGTCGGTGACCATCGCGTGGCCGGCGCCGATGTTGTTCCTGTAGACCGTGTTGGCCGCGGGCACGAAGCTCTGGTAGTAGGTCTTGAGGTCGTCCATCACCGCCGGCTTGACGGTGTTATCCGAGGTGCCGGAAAAAAGGTACACCTTGGAGCCGGTCATGTTCGACACCGGGTCGATCGCGCCGCTGGCGGCCCAGCTGTTGGTGGTGCTCACGAGAGACGACACGGGAATGCTGCTGCTGTGGGCCATGCAGCGCCCGGTGGCATTGACCACCGAACCCTCGGCGCAGTAGTACGGACCACCCGCCACCACGCCGGCACCACGCTTGAAGGTGGCCGAATAGGCCACGTGCAACTGCACAGCCATGAAGCCGCCCGCCGAGAGGCCGGACACGCTCACCTCCGCCGGATTGGCGCCCAGCGCCGGCAGCGGCACCGCCGCTGTCGCGGCCTGCCCTGCCGCCATCGTGATCGCCGCAGCCGCGGCCCATCCCTTCCAGTTTTTCCATCGCATCGCTGCCATCGCTGTCTCCTTCTGTTGTAGGTGTATCGAACGCTTGCTGGATTGCTGACGAATCGGCCGTTGGTTGCGCCCGCCCGCGCTTCGGCAGCGCAGGCTGGCGCTTCGCCCGGCGGCCATTCCGGGGCGAAGGGAGTGCGGCCTCAGGGCCGCGATCGCGGGGCGCCGATCAGCGTTTGTTCTTGATCGGGATGTCCATCTCTTCGGGTTTGATCTCGTGCACCAGCTCCGGTACGCCCCAGGCGAATGCCGGGTCGGCCTTGATCTTGAAGTGGTACATCGACTGCATCGCCTGGTGGTCTTCCTTGCGGAAGGTCATCTTGCCCTTGGGCGTGTCGAAGCTCATGCCTTCCATGGTGCTGATGAGCTTGTTGGTGCCGGTGTCGCCGCCCGTCTTCTTGAGCGCCGTGACCACCGCCATCGCGGCCGAGAAACCACCGGCAGTGAAGAAGTCCGGCGGTGCCTTGAATTGCTTGTAGTGCGCGGCCACCATCGCCTCGTTGACCGGGTTCTTCGGGATGCCGAAGTAGTAGTACGCCGCGCCTTCCATGCCCGGCAGGTTCTTGTAGGCCGCCATGGCCGGCAGGATGTTGCCGCCGGTGGCAATCTCGATGCCGTAGCGCTTCAGGTCGAGGTCGACGATCTTGAACGGATTGCCCGCGCCGGCCCAGACGATCCAGATGATCTTGCGGCCCGGCTGGTCCTTGAGCTTGTCGATCAGGCGCTGCGCGCCGGCCGTGAAGTCGGTGGTGGCGGGCGGCAGGTACTCCTCGTGCACCAGCTTCGCCTTCTTGAGCGCGGTACCGAAGGCCTTCACGCCGTCGCGGCCGAAGGCGTTGTCCTGCGCGAGCGTGGCCACGGTCACGCCGGCCTTGTCGATGGCCACGGCGTTGGAGATCGCGTCCTGGCTCGAATTGCGGCCGGTGCGGAAGATGTACTTGTTCCACTTGTCGCCGGTGATCGAATCGGCGACCGCCGGCTCCACGATCAGGATCTTCTTGTACTCCTCGGCCACCGGCAGCATGGCGAGCGCCACGCCCGAGGCCGTGGGGCCCACCGCCAGCGCAGCCTTGTCGTCGGAGTACGCAGCGGCCAGCAGCGACTTGCCCAGGTCGGGCTTGCCCTGGTCGTCTTTCTCGATGACCACGAGCTTCTTGCCGTTGACCATCATCGTGCCGCCGGTGGCGTAGTCCAAGCCCATCGTGAAGCCGGTCTGGGTCTGCTTGCCGTAGGCCTCGAGCGGACCGGTCTTGCTGTAGATGTGGGCAATGCGGATTTCGCTGGACTGAGCCCAGGCGGGTGCGGCGGTGGCGCAGGCGGTGAGTGCGGCCAGGGCAACGAGGTGGCGACGGTTCATTCTTTGTCTCCTGAAATAGGTGACTGAATATTGCACACTTCGTGCCATCTGCTAACCCCTTGATACCAAACGCTTCTTCATTCGGAGGAAGCGCCATTCGACTGAATTCAGAACACTTGATGTGTCTGAATTTCAATCAACTGTCTATTTATCGGTCAGGGTTTTCTCGGAGACTTGGCGCTCGGCGATCCAGCGTTGGAACTGGCGCTCGGCCTGCATGCGGAACTCGTTACGCGCGTGATTGCAGGCGGCGTGCGCAAGCCGGCGGTGTTTTTGCGAGCGCACGCCGCCGAGCGTCGAATCGATCAGGTGCTCGATGGTCGCGGACTCGGGCCTGCCGTGCGGCTCGTCGAAGTCCATGGCCAGGCCGCACCAATGGCAGTTGGGGCCGAAGGTGGAACGCAGGGCTCGGACGCTCACAGGCGCGCTCGCTCCAGGCCGATCCGGCGCACGAGGCTCGGCGGCTTCACGCCGGCCGCTCCTGGCTCGTCATGCGCTCGTACAGCGTCGCGCGGGAAATGCCGAGAAGCCGCGAGGTGGCGAGCTTGTTGCCGCCCGTGCTTGCGAGCGCGGCGGCGATCGCCTTGCGCTCCAGTTCGGCCACCTGCTGCGCGAGCGGCCGCAGCAGCATCGCCTGCTCGTCGGCATCGTGCGCGCTCTGCAGGGTGGCGGGCAGTTCGATCTGCTCCAGCCCGGCTTCGCGCAGGATGCGTTCGAGCTGCGCGGCGTCGATGCGCTGCGAGTCGCTGCGCATGGTCACCTGCTCCAGCACGTTGCGCAGCTCGCGGATGTTGCCGCGCCAGTGCTGGCCGGCGAGCAGCGCAAGCGCATCGGGCGTGATCTCGGACGGGGCTTCGCCGCTGCGCAGCGCCATGTCCTCGCCCAGCGCCTCGACCAGCGCCGGAATGTCGCTGCGCCGCTCGCGCAGCGGCGGCACGCGCAACGGCAGCACGTTGAGGCGGTAGTAGAGGTCTTCGCGGAACAGGCCGCGGCGCACCAGCTCGGGCAGGTCGCGCGAGGTGGCGGCGATCACGCGCGCATCGAAGGGCACGAGCTTGTTGGAGCCGAGCGGTTCGATCTCGCCCTCCTGCAGCGCGCGCAGCAGCTTGGCCTGCAGGCCGAGCGGCATGTCGCCGATCTCGTCGAGGAACAGGCTGCCGCCATCGGCCAGCTTGAACTTGCCTTCGCGCCCTCGCCTGTCGGCGCCCGTGAAGGCGCCGGGCGCGAAGCCGAAGAACTCGGCTTCGAGCAATGTGTCGGGCACGGCCGCGATGTTGACGCTGACGAAGTGGCCCTTGGCGCGCGCCGACGATGCGTGGATCGCATGCGCCAGCAGTTCCTTGCCGGTGCCGGTTTCGCCCAGCAGCAGCACCGGGCTTGCGGACTGCGCGGCGCGCCGCGCATGGCGCTTCACCTCCACCGCGGCCGGGCTGCTGCCGATGAAGCTGGCAAAGGTGTACTTGGAGCGGCGCTGCCCGTCGGCCGCGTGCTGGTAGAGCGGGTTGTTGCGCTGGCTTGCGAGCTCGCGCCGCGCGTCGTCGAGGTCGCGCTGCAGCAGCGCGAACTTGCTGATCAGCGGCTGCAGCGTGGTCTCGGGCTGGTCGAACAGCACGATGCCGATGGCGCCGATGACTTCTCCTGCCTGCCCCTCGCGCCCATCGCTCTCGGCGCGCAGCGGAATGCGGCTGACCACGAAGGTGCCCGCCTTGTTGTTGAGCAGGTCGACCAGGATCGGCTCGCCGGTTTCGAGTACACGGCGCATCTGGGTGTTGGGAATGACGTCCTCGACCATGTGGCCCATGAACTGGTCGATCGACGAAAAACCCAGCGCCGGCAGGAAGCGGCGATAGCCTTCGTTGACCCACACGATGCGCCCGCTGCGGTCCACCAGGAACATGCCCTGGCTGATGCTCGAGAACAGATGGAACATCGAACGCGCAGCCAGCGCGAGGATGCCTTCGGCGTCGAGAGGCAAGGCGGGCGATGCGGCAACAGGCGGAACGGCGGACATGGGCGGATCGTAGCGCGCATCATTCGGCCGCTCATTGGGGCGTCGATGCGGCCACCGGAAATGCCCCAAATGCACATTCGCCGCCAATGCGAAGAAAGCCCTCATGCAGGAATAAGTAAATCAAACGTTTGATTGCCTGCATGGTCTAATCGCGGGCATGAGCGCCTCCGCCCTCCAAGCACTTTCCGCCCGCGCGCCACGCAGCGACGGCGTCGAAGCACGACAGCGCCTTCTGTATGCCGCCCTCGCGCTGTTTGCCGCCAACGGCTACGCCAAGACCTCGACCCGCGAGATCGCGCGCGCGGCGGGCGTGAACATCTCGGCCATCAGCTACTACTTCGGCGACAAGGCCGGCTTGTATGCCGCCACCTTCGGCGAACCGATGGGCGGCAACGCGGGCGATTTCATCTCGCTCTATGACGCGCCCGGCCTGCCGATGGAAGAAGCGCTGCAAGTTTTCTTCACTCGCATGATCGAGCCCCTGAAGCAGGGAGAGATCGTGCGGCAGTGCATCCAGTTGCACCTGCGCGAAATGCTCGAACCGACCAGCCAGTGGGCCGAGGAGATGGAGCGCGACATCAAGGGCCCGCACAACGCCATCGCGGGCGTGCTGTGCCGCCGCCTGGGCCTTGCGCGGCCCGACGACGACGTGCACCGGCTTAGCTTTGCCATCACCGGCCTCGCGATGCAGCTTTTCGTGAGCCAGGATCTGGTTGAGGCCATACGCCCTTCCTTGCTGAATACGCCGCGCAGCGTGGACACCTGGGCGCAGCGCCTCACGGGCTATGCCATTGCGCTGGTCGAGGCCGAAGCCCTGCGCCGCCAGGCCGCTGCCAAGCCCGCAGCCGCACCTGCCCGTTCCGGGAGAAAGAAGACATGAGACGACTCCGATCGATTGCCGCCCTCTGCCTGCCGCTGGGCCTGGGTCTCGGGCTTGCCGGCTGCGGCCTGACGCGTCCGCCGGCCACAGTCGAGGCCCCCTTCCCCGCGCAATGGCACGCGCCCCTGCCCCACGGCGGCTCGCTGGCGTCGCTGGCCGACTGGTGGCGCCAGCTCGACGACCCGCTGCTGGTCGAACTGATTGCCGCAGCCGAAGCCGCAAGCCCCAATCTCGCGAGCGCCGCGGCGCGCGTGGCCGAGGCGCGCTCCACGCGCGTGCAGGCCGGCGCGGCGCTGCTGCCCAACCTGGACGGCACGGCGTCGGCCAGCCGCGGCGTCTCGGGCTCCTCCTTCGGCTCGGGCGGCACGGCTTCCTCATCCAGCAGCAGCACTGCCGCCATCGCGCCGCTGACCACGCTGCAGGCCGGCCTGCAGTCCAAGTGGGAGATCGACCTCTTCGGCCGCCTGCGCGCCGACCGCGATTCGGCCGAGCAGAAGTTCAACAGCGCCACCGCCAAGTGGCACGACGCGCGCGTGGCCGTAGCGGCTGAAACCGCCAACGCGTACTTCGCCGAACGCGCCTGCCAGCAGCAACTGCGCGTGGCCGAGTCCGACGCTAAATCGCGCAGCGAAACCGCGCGCCTGACCGACCTGTCGGCACGCGCCGGCTTCACCGCGCCGGCCGATGCTGCGCTCGCACGCGCCAGCGCCTCCGACGCGTCGGGCCGACTCACCCAGCAGCGGGCCCAGTGCGCGGTGCAGCGCAAGGCACTGGTCGCGCTCAGCGGCATCGACGAGACCACGCTCGAACAGAAGCTCGCCGCCTCGCCCGCGCAGCGCACGCTGCCGGCGGTCGGCAGCATCGCCAGCGTGCCGGCGCAGGCCATCTCGCAGCGGCCCGACGTGTACGCAGCCGAGCTCGGCGTGGCGTCGGCCAGCGCCGACGTGGGCTCCGCCGAAGCCGAGCGCTACCCCAAGCTCAGCATCTCCGGCTCCATCGGCCGCATGCAGATCCGCACCAGCGGCTTCCGCGAGTCGCTCGACACCTGGACGATCGGACCGGTGTCTCTCACGGTGCCACTGCTCGACGGCGGTGCCCGCGCGGCCAACAGCGACGCGGCCAAGGCGCGCTACACCGAGGCCGTGTCGCTCTACCGTGCGAACGTGCGGCAGGCGGTGCGCGAGGTGGAGGAAGCGCTGGTCAACCTCGACGCCACCGACGCGCGCGCCGCCGACGCCGACTCTGCGGTGAAGAACTACCAGGCCTCATTCGACGCCACCCAGGCGCGCTACCAGAGCGGCCTGGCCAGCCTGTTCGAGCTCGAGGATTCGCGCCGCACGCTCTTTGCCGCGCAGACCTCCCGCGTCTCGCTGCAACGCGAACGCACCGAAGCCTGGGTTGCGCTCTACCGCTCGATGGGCGGCGGCTGGGCCCGCCCCGAATCGCCCTCAATGACTTCCAACCCGGCCGCCAAGGTCGCGACGTCGCCATGAAAAGAATCAAACGCTCTACCCTTGCCATCGCACTGCTGGCGCTGGTCGTCATCGCCGCCGCAGCCGTGTGGCTGACCCGCAAGCCCGCGAACGAACCCGGCACGCCGGCCGCCGCCGCCAAGGGCAAGGCGGGTGCACCGGCCGCTCGCCCGACACTGACGGTCACCGTCGCCAAGGCCGAGCCCACCGAGCTCGCGCTCACGCTCGCGGCCAACGGCAACGTGGCGGCCTGGCAGGAGGCCAGCGTGGGCTCCGAATCCAGCGGCCTCAAGCTCGCCGAAGTGCGCGTGAACGTGGGCGACGAGGTGAAGAAGGGCCAGCTGCTCGCCGTGTTCTCGCCCGAGACGGTGCGCGCGGACATCGCGCAATCGCGCGCCTCGCTCGCCGAGGCGAGGGCCACTGCGGCCGACGCCGCGGGCAACGCGGCACGCGCCCGCACGCTGCAGGCCACCGGCGCATTGAGCCAGCAGCAGATCAACCAGTACCAGACGGCCGAGCAGACCGCCAAGGCGCGCGTCGAAGCTGCCGAGGCCGTGCTGGCAGCGCAGGAAGTGCGCGGCCGCAACACGCAGGTGCTGGCGCCCGACGACGGGGTGATCTCTTCGCGCACCGCCACCGTCGGCAGCGTGGTGGCCGCCGGCACCGAGCTGTTCCGGCTGATCCGCCAGGGCCGGCTCGAATGGCGCGCCGAAGTCACCTCGGCCGAGCTCAGCCGCATTGCGGTGGGCACCACGGCCTTCGTGGTGAGCGCGAGCGGCGCCCAGGTGCGCGGCAAGGTGCGCAGCATCGCACCCACGGTCGATCCGCAAACCCGTGCGGCGCTGGTCTATGTCGACCTGCCCAACGTGCAGCAGAACACCGGCATCAAGGCCGGCATGTTCGCGCGCGGCGATTTCGAACTCGGACGCAGCTCGGCACCCACCGTGCCGCAGAGCTCCATCGTTCCGCGCGACGGCTTCAACAACGTCTTCATGCTGCTGCCCGACAACCGCGTGGCACAGCTCAAGGTACAGACCGGCCGCCGCGTCGGCGAGCGGGTGGAGATCACCAATGCGCTGCCCGAGGGCGCGCAGATCGTGGTGCAAGGCGCCGGCTTCCTGAACGACGGCGACCTGGTTCGCGTCGTGGCCGCGGCTGCGCCCGCGGGCGCCGGGGCCCAGCCCGCCGCAGCGCCCGCCGCAGGCGGCCAGGGCACCGGCGAAACGAGGGCACGCCCATGAACGTTTCCGCCTGGTCCATCCGCAACCCGATTCCGGCGGTGATGCTGTTCGTGCTGCTCAGCTTCGGCGGGCTGCTGTCGTTCAACGCCATGAAGGTGCAGAACTTTCCGGACATCGACCTGCCGACCGTGACGGTCTCGGCATCGCTGCCCGGCGCCGCGCCTTCGCAGCTCGAGACCGACGTCGCGCGCAAGCTCGAGAACTCCATTGCCACGGTGCAGGGCCTCAAGCACATCACCACCAAGGTGCAGGACGGCGCGGCCACGCTGATCGTCGAGTTCCGCCTCGAGAAGCCGGTGCAGGAAGCCGTGGACGACGTGCGCTCCGCAGTGCAGCGCGTGCGCGCCGACCTGCCGGCCGACGTGCGCGACCCGGTGGTCACCAAGCTCGACTTCGCGGCCCAGCCGGTGCTGGCCTTCACAATCGCCTCGTCGCGCATGGATGGCGAGGCGCTGAGCTGGTTCGTGGACAACGACATCACCAAGAAGCTGCTTGCGCTGCCCGGCGTGGGCGCGGTGAACCGCGTGGGCGGCGTCACGCGCCAGGTGCACGTCGATCTCGATCCGGCCAAGCTGCAGGCGCTGGGCGCCTCGGCGGCCGACATCTCGCGCCAGCTGCGCCAGGTGCAGACCGAAAGCGCAGGTGGCCGCATCGACCTGGGCGGCAGCGAGCAGCCGGTGCGCACCATGGCCACCGTGCAGTCGGCCGACCAGCTGGCGGACATGCAGATCGCCCTTTCCGACGGCCGCCGCATCCGGCTCGACCAGGTGGCGCGCATCAGCGACACCATCGCCGAGCCACGCGCCGCAGCGCTGCTCAACGGCAAGCCGGTGGTCGGCTTCGAAGTGGCGCGCAGCCGCGGCGCGAGCGAGGTCGAGGTGGGCCGTGCGATCCAGAAGGCGCTGGCCGAGCTGCGCGCGCAGCGTCCCGACATCGAGCTGACCGAGGCCTTCAACTTCGTCGATCCGGTGGAAGAAGAGTACGACGGCTCGCTGCACCTGCTGTACGAGGGCGCGATCCTGGCCGTGATCGTGGTGTGGCTGTTCCTGCGCGACTGGCGCGCCACCTTCGTCTCGGCCGTGGCGCTGCCCATGTCGGTGATCCCGGCCTTCATCGGCATGCACCTGCTGGGCTTTTCGGTCAACGTGATCTCGCTGCTGGCGCTCTCGCTGGTGGTGGGCATATTGGTGGACGACGCCATCGTGGAGGTGGAGAACATCGTGCGCCACCTGCGCATGGGCAAGTCGCCCTACGAGGCGGCCATGGAGGCGGCCGACGAGATCGGGCTGGCGGTGATCGCCACCACCTTCACACTGATCGCGGTGTTCCTGCCCACCGCCTTCATGAGTGGTGTAGCCGGCAAGTTCTTCAAGCAGTTCGGCTGGACGGCCTCGCTGGCGGTGTTCGCGTCGCTGGTGGTGGCGCGGGTGCTCACGCCGATGATGGCGGCCTACATCCTGAAGCCGGTGGTCGGTGCCGAAAAGGAGCCGCGCTGGCTCACGGCCTACATGCGCGCCGTGGAGTGGAGCACGCACCATCGCTTCAAGACGATGGTGCTCGCCACCCTCTTCTTCTTCGGCTCGCTGGCGATGATCCCGCTGCTGAAGACCGGTTTCATTCCGCCGGATGACAACTCGCAAACGCAGATCTATCTCTCGCTCGCACCCGGCTCCACGCTCGCACAGACCACCGCGGCCGCGGAGGAAACCCGCCACCGCGTGATGCAGATCAAGCATGTGAGAAGCGTCTACACCACGGTGGCCGGCGGCAGCGCGGGCGGCGACCCGTTCGCTAACTTCGGCACGCCCGAGACGCGCAAGGCCACGCTCACCATCAAGCTCGACGAGCGCGGCGACCGTCCGCGCAAGCAGGTGATCGAGAACCAGATCCGCGCCGCGCTCGAAACGCTGCCCGGCGTGCGCAGCACCGTGGGCCTGGGCGGCTCGGGTGAAAAGTACATCCTCGCGCTCACGGGTGAAGACCCCGCCGCGCTGGCCAGCGCGGCCAGCGCGGTCGAGAAAGACCTGCGCACGGTGCCCGGCCTCGGCAACATCACTTCCACCGCGAGCCTGATCCGACCCGAGATCGCCGTGCGCCCCGACTTCGCGCGCGCCGCCGACCTGGGCGTGACCAGCTCGGCCATCGCCGAAACGCTGCGCGTGGCCACGCTGGGCGACTACGACCAGGCGCTGGCCAAGCTCAACCTGGCGCAGCGGCAGGTGCCCATCGTGGTGAAGCTCGAGGATTCGGCACGGCAGAACCTCGAGCTGCTCGGCCGCCTCTCGGTGCCCGGCGCGCGCGGCCCGGTCATGCTGAGCCAGGTGGCCTCGCTGACGATGGAAGGCGGCCCGGCCGTCATCGACCGCTACGACCGCTCGCGCAACGTCAACTTCGAGATCGAGCTCTCCGGCGTGGGCCTGGGCGATGCCAAGGCCGCAGTCACGGCGCTGCCATCGATCCAGAAGCTGCCGCCCGGCGTGCGCGTGACCGAGGTGGGCGATGCGGAAGTGATGACCGAGCTGTTCGCGAGCTTCGGCCTCGCGATGCTCACGGGCGTGCTGTGCATCTACATCGTGCTGGTGCTGCTGTTCAAGGACTTCCTGCATCCGGTGACGATCCTCTGCGCACTGCCGCTGGCGCTCGGCGGCGCCTTCGTCGGCCTCTTGATCGGGCAGAAGGCGCTGTCGATGCCGTCGCTGATCGGCCTGATCATGCTGATGGGCATCGCCACCAAGAACTCGATCCTGCTGGTGGAATACGCCATCGTGGCGCGCCGCGACCACGGCATGAGCCGCTGGGACGCCCTGCGCGACGCCTGCCACAAGCGGGCGCGGCCCATCATCATGACCACGCTCGCGATGGGCGCCGGCATGCTGCCGATTGCCGTGGGCTTCGGCACCGCCGATTCGAGCTTCCGCTCGCCGATGGCAATGGCGGTGATCGGCGGGCTGATCACGTCCACCGTGCTGAGCCTGCTGGTGGTGCCGGCGGTGTTCACGTACGTGGACGACATCGAGCACTGGATACGGCGCACCGTGCGCAAGCTGCGCGGGCAGCCGGCCGATCCGCACATCGACGACGACCTGGTCGAGACACCGCCCCGCCCCGCGGCCTGAGCGGCTGCGATTCCCTCCTCCACTCCCTCCTCCTCGCCATGGGCGGGAGGAGGGATCGAGCGGCAAAGGGGCTGCCCGTTCGGCCAGAGGAATAGGCTGCATGGCGGATTCCGCCGAAGGGCGCCGCTTCGAATAATCCGGTGCCTGTACACACACAAGGCACCGGCATTGCGCGGCGAGACCCCATGATTCGACCCACCCTGCGATTCGGCTCACAAGGCGCCGACGTCTCGCTTCTGCAATCGGCCCTGAACCAGTGGGTGGCCTCCAGGCTTCCGCAGCTGGTGGCCGACGGGCAGTTCGGATCCAAGACCACTTCCAAGGTCAAGGAATACCAGGGTTTCTGCAAGCTGGTGCCCGATGCCATCGTCGGGCCGAAGACCTGGGGCATGCTCGAAACGCTGATCGCCCAGGTCATCGGCATGGTCACGCCGCCGCCCGGCGGCAAACCGGCATCGGCGCTGGGCGACAGCGCGGTTGCAGCAGCGGAGGCGGCGCTACTCCGATGGGGATGGACGACCTCGTCCCAGCCCAGCCCGAACATCGAGCGCATTGCCGCGGCGCTGTGCGCAAATCCGGCGAGCCCGCAGCGTCCGCGCCAGGGCGGCATGGGCCTGCAGAAAATCTTCCAGGATGCGAACGCCGCCGGCGCCTACATCGGCCGCTGCCCCACCATCAGCGCGACGGCCGTGTCGAAATGGCAGGAAATGGACGCCGGCAATTGGCGCAACGCCAACGACCTGTGCGCATGGTGCGGCATCTTCTGCATCTACGTGTACCGCACGGCCGGCGTCCATGTGCCGGGCGGCTGGGCCCAGCACAGCAAGAACGTGTTCGACAGCACGGTGTTCCGGCGGATCACCGACTATTCGGCCGTGTTTCCGGGCTGCATCGGGGTGGTGAGCGGCATCGCCCCGGGTGGACGCAACCACCACTTCATCGTCACTTCGAACGGCAACGACCGGATGGAGAGCATCGACGGCAACGCCTTCGGCCCCGACCGCAACGACAAGAGCAAGGGCAACAAGAGCGTGATCGCGCGCAACGAGTACAGCTACGCCTCGCTCAGGCAGGAGACGGCGTACTTCCTCGCGCCCGTGTCGGCGGCTTGAAAAGAAGAAAAATGCCGCGGGGCCAGCAAGACACCGCGGCATTCCGGGAAGAAGGAAGAAGACGATTCGCGCAAGGGCTCAGGCCGCCAGCCTCGCCAGCTTGCGTTCGCTCATGCGCTTGGCAACGCGCGGCAGCACCAGCACAGCCACGATGACGACCACCAGCGTGATGGACATCGGCCGCTGGAAGAACACCACCGCACTGCCCTCGCCGATGGACATGGCGTTGCGCAGCTGCGCTTCGGCCAGCGGCCCGAGGATCATGCCCACCACCACGGGTGCGGTCGGGAAGTCGAAGCGCCGCATCGCCACGCCGAGCAGGCCGATGCCGTAGAGCAGGAACAGGTCGAATGCGCTCTGGCGCATGCCGTAGGCCCCCACCGTCGCAAAGATCAGGATGCCTGCATAGAGCTGCGGCTTGGGAATCTTCAGCAGCTTGACCCACAGGCCCACCATCGGCAGGTTCAGCACCAGCAGCATCACGTTGCCGATGTAGAGCGAGGCAATCAGCGCCCACACCAGCGCAGCCGATGTGGTGAACAGCTGCGGCCCCGGCTGGATGCCGTAGTTCTGGAACGCGCCCAGCAGGATGGCGGTGGTGTTCGACGTGGGAATGCCGAGCGTGAGCAGCGGAATCAGCGCCGCCGTCACCGTGGCGTTGTTGGCGGCTTCGGGGCCGGCCACGCCTTCGATGGCGCCGGTGGTACCGAACTCGGCCTTGTCTTGCGGGTCCTTGGCCAGCTTCTTTTCCATCGCATAGCTCAGGAAAGTCGGAATCTCGGTGCCGCCCGCGGGAATGCAGCCGAACGGCGTACCGATGGCGGTGCCGCGCAACCACGCCGGAATGGAACGCTTCCAGTCGCGCTTGCTCATGTGCACTCGGCTCAGCTTGTTCTGGGCCTCCACCACCTTGCCCTCGTAGAGCACGGCGTACAGGACTTCGGCCACGGCAAACAGCCCCACCGCCACCAGCACGATCTCGATGCCGTCGAGCAGTTCGGGCACACCGCCGGTGTAGCGGCCCTGGCCGGAGATCTGGTCCAGCCCGACGCAGCCGGCCGCCAGGCCGATGAACAGTGCCGTCATGCCGCGCAGCGTGCTCTTGCCGAGCACCGCGCTCACCGTGGTGAAGGCCAGCAGCATCAGCAGGAAATACTCGGGCGGCCCGAGCTTCACCGCGAACTCGGCCACGAAGGGTGCGAACAGCGTGACGATGACGGTGGCGATGGTGCCGGCCACGAAGGACCCGATGGCGGCAGTGGCGAGCGCAGCGCCCGCCCTGCCGCTCTTGGCCATCTTGTTGCCTTCCATTGCCGTGACCATGCTGGCCGTTTCACCCGGCGTGTTGAGCAGGATCGACGTGGTCGAGCCGCCGTACATGGCGCCATAGTAGATGCCCGAGAAGAAGATCATCGAGGCCGTGATGTCGACCTTGCCGGTAATGGGCAGCAGCATGGCCACCGCCACGGCCGGGCCGATGCCCGGCAGCACGCCGACGGCTGTACCCAGGGCGCAGCCCACCAGGCACCAGAGCAGGTTGACGGGGGTGATCGCCGCGGCGAAACCCGTCATGAGTGCGTTGAAGATGTCCATGTCAGAGCCATCCCGACGTTGTGAGGCCCGGCAGGTTGATGGCCAGGAACTTGGTGAACATCCAGAACACAGGGGCGGCGATGAGCGCACCGGTCAGGAAGTCGATGGCCCACGTGCGCGGCAGGTTGGCCGAGGGCTGGCCGCTCGCGCGGCGCAAGCCCTGCACCGCCAGCACGTAGCACAGCGTGCAGCTCAGGACGAAGCCAAGCTGGACGATGAGCGCCGCGTTGAGCAGCAGGCCCGCCGATACCCAGACGAAGCCCGGCCAGTAGGCATGCTCGGCGCCCGAAGGTGCATCGAGCTCGCGAAAGCCGCCGGTGCGTGCTTCCCAGAGGATCCAGCCGCCGCACAGCGTGAGCACGCCCGACACCAGCCAGGGCAGGAAGTTGGGTCCGACGCCGCCGTAGCCGGCTTCGGAAGAAATGCCGATGGCGCCGAAAGCCAGCGCCAGGCCGGTCAGCAGCACGCCGGCGCCGACCAGGGTTTGCGGCCACACGGCCGCAGGTTGCGGCGAGACCGAGGATTCTGGAATTGTCATTTTTTGTTCCCGCAGTCAGGGAAAGAAAGGCCCGCGTTCAAAGCCCTCATTCTTCGAAAAAGCCCCGTCCCCTTCCAGGAACACCGAGGAACCGGCTCCGCCGGGCCTCTGGTGTTGCCCCCGGTAGGGGGCGTAACGACACGAAGTGCGCGAAGACTGGGGGCGAGCCAAATTCAGATCATCCCGGACTTGGCCATGATGGCGCGCAGGCTCGCGAAGTCGTCGTCGACGAACCTGGCAAAGGCCTCGCCCGAAAGCACGGCCGGCGTCCAGTCGTTCTTCTTGAGCGATTCGGCCCACGACGGACTCTTGAGGGCGGCCAGCACCATGTCGGTCAGCGCCTTGCGCTGCTCGGCGCTGATGCCTGGGGCGCCATACACGCCGCGCCAGTTGCCGATCTCCACGTCGATGCCCTGCTCCTTGAGCGTGGGCACGTTGATGCCGGGCAGGCGCTGGGCCGACGTGACCGCAATGGCCTTCATCTTGCCGGCGGCGATGTACTCGGCAAATTCGCTGTAGCCGCTGCCGCCGATGGTGACGTTGCCGCCCAGGATGGCGGCCGTGGCCTCGCCGCCTCCGCGGAAGGCCACGTAGTTGATCTTCGACGGATCGGCGCCGACCTTCTGCGCGATCATGGCCGCGGCAATGTGCTCGGTGGAGCCGCGCGAACCGCCGCCCCACTTGACGCTGCCCGGGTCCTTCTTGAGCTGCTCGACCACGTCCTTCATGGTCTTGAACGGCGAATTGGCCGGCAGCACGAACACGTTGTATTCGGTGGTCATGCGCGCAATCGGCGTGGCCTGCGAGAGATTGACCGGCGGCTTGCCGGTGATGATGCCGCCGAGCATGACGGAGCCCATCACCATGAGCGCGTTCGGATCGCCCTTGGAGCCGTTCACGAACTGGGCCAGGCCCAGTGCGCCAGCGGCGCCGCCCTTGTTGTCGTAGGTGACCGTGTCGGCCAGCTTGGCTTCGGTCAGGGCCTTGCCCAGCGCGCGGCCCGTGGTATCCCAGCCGCCGCCCGGGTTGGCTGGAACCATCATCTTGACGTTGGCTGCGGCGCGCGCCGACAACGGCAGGGCTCCGGCGGCGGCCAGCGCGGCCAATGACTTCAAAAAGGTGTCGCGACGCATCGTTGTCTCCTGAGAACTAAAGAAAACCTGACTTGGACCTGAGCCGCTATCATGCGCCGCCCCGCTGTCAGTTGGCTGTCCACCGGACTGGGGAAAACACCGAAGTACCATTCCCCACCACACCCCCATGAAGCTGCTGCTGGTCGAAGACGATCCCTCGATGCAGGTCACCCTGCAGCGCGCCCTCGCCCGCAGCAAGATCGACGTGCGCGTCTGCGGCGACGGCGCCCTGGCCGTCGAGCAATGGCGCGCCCTGGAGCCCGACGTGGTGGCGCTCGACCTGAGCCTGCCCAACCTCGACGGCCTGCAGGTGCTGGCCCAGGCGCGCGCCGCGGGGCTGCGCACGCCCGTGCTGCTGCTCACTGCCCGCGGCACGGTCGGCGACCGCATCATGGGCCTGAATGCCGGCGCCGACGACTACCTGCCCAAGCCCTTCGATCTCGACGAACTGGAAGCGCGCATCCGGGCGCTGCGCCGGCGCCACCAGAACGCCGGCGCCGACGTGGTCCTGAATCCCCAGGAGGTGGGCGGGCTGCGCTTCGAACCCGAAAGCGGCGCCATCTATCACCGAAGCGGCATCCTGGAACTCACGCCGCGCGAACTGGCGCTGCTCAAGGCGCTGATGATGAAGCCCGGCCATGCGGTGAGCAAGGAGCGGCTCTTCGAACTCGTGTTTCCGGGCGAAACCGATGTGCAGTACGAGGCCATCGAAGTGGTGGTGTATCGCCTGCGCAAGAAGCTCGCGGGCACCGGCGCGGCCTTGATGACCCTGCGCGGGCTGGGCTACCTGTTGCGCGCGGAGCCATGAAGACCGCCTTGTCGCTGCGCGCGAGGCTGCTGTTAGGCATTCTCGCGCCGGTGGCGCTGTTCATCGTGATCAACAGCGTGAGCCTGTACCGGCAAAGCCTGGCCGCGGCCACCACGGCCTACGACCGCACCCTGCTCGCATCGGCCAAGACCATCGGCGAACAGCTCGACGTGGAAGGCTACGACGAGAAGGCGCGGCTGCGCGCCGTCGTGCCCTATTCCGCGCTCGAGGCCTTCGAGGCCGACAACCGCAGCCGCCTCTTCTATCGCGTTTCCGCGCTCGACGGCGAGATGGTCTCGGGCTTTGCCGAACTGCCGTTCTGGCGCGGCCGCATCCCCGACCGCGGGGCCTATTCGGCCCTGGTCGACTTCTACGACGCGCGTTTTCGCAACCAGCCGGTGCGGGTGGCGGTATTGCTGCAGCCCGTGGCCAGCGCCCACGGCCGCGGCATGGCCGTGGTGCAGGTGGCCGAAACCCTCGAGTTGCGCGAAACGCTGGTGCGCAAGCTGCTCGTCGACATGCTGTGGCGCCAGCTGCTGCTGATGGGCGTGATCGCGCTGGTGACCGTGCTGGTGGTGCAGCGCGCCACGCGGCCGGTCAGGGAGCTCGGCGAAGCCATCGAGAAGCGCGCGGCCGACGACTTCTCCCCCATCGACGCGCCCGATGCGCCGCGCGAGTTGCGCCCGCTGGTCGATGCCACCACCGAGGTCATGGGCCGGCTGCAGCGCCTGCTCGACCACCAGAAGCGCTTCGTGCGCGACAGTGCCCATCAGTTGCGCACGCCGCTGGCGGTGCTCAAGGCGCAGGTGCAGTCGGCGCGCCGCGGCGACGTGCCGCCCGAGCAGGCGCTGGGCGAAATCAGCCAGACCGTGGAGCGCGCCACCACGCTCGCCAACCAGATGCTGTCGCTTGCCAAGGTCGAGCAGCTGCGCCAGCAGCCGGAGTCGGTGCCGCTGGAGCTCGGCGAGGTGGTGCGCCAGATTGCGCTGGACCTGTCGCCGCTGATCGCCGACAAGGCGCTCGACTTCGAACTGGCCATCGACCAGCCGGTCGTGGTGCGCGCGCACCAATGGATGCTGCAGGAACTCACGCGCAACCTGCTGCACAACGCCATCAAGCAAAGCCCGCGCGGCGGCGCCCTTTCGGTGATGGTGCGCCGCGACGGCCAGGACGCCGTGCTGACGGTGCGCGACGAGGGGCCGGGCATTCCGGCCGAACTCCGCCAGCGCCTGTTCGCGCCCTTCTCCGCCGGCGACACGGCCAGCGGCTCGGGGCTGGGCCTGGCCATCTGCCGCGAGATCGTGTTTGCCCTCGGCGGACGCATCACCCTGGACAACCGCAGCACGCAGGAAAATTCCGCACAGGCGGTCGGCCTCGATGCTGTCGTGCGGCTGCCTGTCTACCACCACAATTCCTGAACATATGGATCGTCTGCGCATCGACAAATGGCTCTGGGCCGCCCGCTTCTTCAAGACGCACTCCCTGGCTGCGGATGAAATCGGCAAGAACCGGGTGCAGGTCAACGGCGACATCGCCAAGGCCTCGCGCGAGGTCAAGCCCGGGGACACCGTTGCCATCCGCCTCGGCGCCCTGACGCGAACGGTCACGGTGCGCGGCCTGAGCGGCCAGCGCGGGCCCGCACCGGTGGCGCAGCAGCTTTATCAGGAAACGCCGGAAAGCATTGCCGCGCAGGCGGAAATGCGCGAGCAGCGCCGCATGGGCAGCGAGCCGGCCCTGGCCATCGAGCAGGGCCGCCCCACCAAGCGCGACCGGCGCGAACTCGACGGCGCGGCGCGGCATGCCGAATGGGACAGCCGCTGGAGCGCCTCCATCGATCCGGACGAGAGCGAGCGATGATCGAGCGCTGATCGCGTACGCTGCGTGTTTTTGCACGGAGTCCGGGTTCATGGCCAGCTTCAAGAAATACCGCGTCGACAGCAATTTCAGACTCTCGCAGGTGCACCCCGGCGAGTCTCCCTTCCTGGAAGGCGATGAAGCCGCCCAGGTTGCCGAGATCGACGCCCTGGCCATCGAGCTCGACGAAATGCAGGACCTGCTGCATGCCGAGGGCCGCCGCAAGGTCCTGCTGGTGCTGCAGGGCATGGACTCCAGCGGCAAGGACGGCACCATTCGCTGGGTCTTTTCGCGCACCTCGCCGATGGGCGTGCGCGTCACCGCCTTCAAGGCGCCCAGCGACGACGAGCGCGCGCACGACTACCTCTGGCGCTGCCATGCGGTGGTGCCGCGCAGCGGCGAAATCGCGGTGTGGAACCGCAGCCACTACGAAGACGTGCTGGTGCCCGTGGTCGAAGGCTGGATCGACAAGGCCGAGACCCGGCGGCGCTATGCGCAGATCAACGATTTCGAGCGCCTGCTGATCGAAACCGGCACGGTGATCGTCAAGTGCATGCTGCACATCGGCAAGGACGAGCAGCGCGAACGCCTGCAGGCACGCATCGACACGCCCGGCAAGCAATGGAAGTTCGATCTGGGCGATCTCGAGGTGCGTACCAAGTGGAACGCCTACCAGCAGGCCTACGGCAAGGCGCTGCGCGCCACCTCGACGGAGCACGCGCCCTGGTACGTGATACCCGCCGACAACAAGCGGCACCGCAACCTGATGATCGCGCGGCTCCTGATGAAGACCCTGCGGCAGATGAAGCTCAAGGTGCCGCCCGCCGACCCGGCCCTCAAGGGCATGGTCGTCAAATGATGGGCGCGAGGCGTCAGGAGCGGCGAACGGCCGACTGGCCCAGCACCCGGCACTTGCCGAATTCGCAGCGCACGGTCCAGGTCGCGCCGTTCGAGCACGGCACGCTGTACGACTCGTAGCCCGGGCCCTTGGCCGTCAGTTCGGCCCGCGGCTGGATGCTGCACTGCCCGGCTCTGGCAAGGACTTCGGCGTTGTAGGTATCGACCCCGGTCCTGCGCGGCGCCAGGACGACCTCCGGATTGAAGGCATGGCCATAGAACGTGTCGCGCACGTTCGGATCGAGGTTGCGGTAGCCGCGCTTGGCCATGCAGTGCACCAGCGCGATCTGCTGGTGCTCGGCAATCAGGTCCGCGCTGGGCCGGTAGGACATGTCGATCGCCGCCGCCGAAATGCCCGTGTACGAGGCCGCTGCCACAATGCCCTGTCCATGCACCGTGATCAACCCCAGGCCCAATGCGAGCCACATGGCGTCGCCGGTTTCGCTGCGCGCGGTGATCCGCGTTGCCGCGATGCGGCAATCGGCCACGTCGCTGTCGTAGCGAGCCCGGTCCACGCCTTCCATGGCGACCATGGGCACATACGACAGCCCCGTTCCGGTTCCAGGTTGCGTCGGTGCCGGCGGCGTGCTCACGCACCCCGCCAGCGCAACAACGGCGCACACGATGCTCAGCAGCAGCTTCATGGAGATCCCTCGTCCTCTTCGCGATAGTTCGGGCGATTTAACCATACAGATGGTTACTTTTGAGCCTGCTTTGTCTCAAAGTTACGACGAACGAGTTGCTGAGTGCTTTTTGCTGACAGTCGAGACCATCGAACATGCCCATGAACAGCACGACCCCCGGCAACGCCATCCGCGAACTCTATGCCGCGCTCTGGCACTTCGCTGCCGGCGCGCGCGGGCAACTCCTGGGCGCCACCGCGCTGCTCGGCGTTTCGCAGCTGATCCGCCTGACACTGCCCTATCTGGCGGGACAGGCCATCAACGCGCTGCAGCGCAATGAATTCGGCGCCGCCGGCCGCTGGATCGCGACCCTGGCGGGCGTGTACATCGGCGCCTGGGCGCTGCACGGCCCGGGCCGCATCCTCGAACGCAACGTGGGCGTGAAGGTGCGCGAGGCCCTGGCCGACCGGCTCTATGCCCGCATTGCCGCCGCGCCACTGGCCTGGCACGACAGCCACCATTCGGGCGAACTGCAGCATCGCGTGCACCAGGCCAGCCGGGCGCTGGCGGATTTCGCGCAGAACCAGTTCATCTGGCTGACGAACGCCGTCAACTTCGTCGGCCCATTGGTCGCGCTGGCCCTGCTCTCGCGCACCAGCGGCCTGACGGCCCTGGCGGGCTACGTGCTCATTGCCATCGTCATCGTACGCATCGACCGCGCCCTCATGCGCCTGGCGCGCGCGGAGAACGACGCCGACCGCCGCTACGTGGCCGCGCTGCTCGACTTCCTGGGCAATGCGTCGACGGTGATCGGCCTGCGCCTGCAGGGCGCCTCGCGGCTGCTGCTGCGCCGCCGCATGGCGGCCATCTCGCTGCCGCTCAAGCGCACCGTGGTGCTCAACGAGGGCAAGTGGTTTGCCGTCGACCTGATGGGCCTGGCGCTGACCTGGGGCCTGGTGGTGATCTATGTCTGGCAGGCACGCACGCCGGGGCAGGCCGTGATGCTGGGGGCGGTGTTCATGATCTACCAATATGCGCAGCAGGCCGCCGGCGTGGTGACCTCGGTCGCGGCCAACTTCCAGTTCTTCGCGCGCATGCACACCGACTACGGCAGCGCCGAGCCCATCTGGCAGGCCCCCATGAGCCATGCGGAGGAAAGCCCGCCCGAGCAGGTTCCCGCGCACGAGCGCATCGCGCCCGACGCGGCGTGGAAAACGCTGGAGGTCGATGGCCTGCAATGGAACTACGCGGTTCGCGGCAGCGCGGCGGCAGCCGGCGAGCCCGCGCGCGGCGGCCTGAAGGCCGTGGCGCTCACGCTTCGCCGCGGCGAGCGCATTGCGCTGGTGGGTCCCAGCGGCGGCGGCAAGAGCACGCTGCTGCGCGTGCTCGCGGGCCTGTATGCGCCGCACGGCGGCACCCTCGCCATCGACGGCCAGCCGGCCGACTGGACGCAGCTGCGCCGCATCGCCACGCTGATTCCGCAGGAAACCGAAGTCTTCGAAGCCAGCGTGCGCGAGAACCTCTCGTTCGGGCAGCCCTTCGCCGACGAAGCCCTGCACGCGGCGCTGCATGCGAGCGCGTTCGACGAGGTGCTGGTGGCCACCCATGGCAACCTGGACACGCCCGTGTCCGAACGCGGCTTCAACCTGTCGGGCGGTCAGCGCCAGCGCCTGTGCCTGGCGCGCGGCGTGCTCGCGGCCCAGGGCAGTTCGCTGCTGCTGCTCGACGAGCCCACGAGCGCGCTGGACGCAGGCACCGAGGCCCGGGTGCTGGAGCGCATTGCCAGCGCCTTTCCGAACGCTTGCGTGATCGCGTCGATCCATCGCCTGAGCCTGCTCGACCGCTTCGACACCGTGGTGTTGATGGAGGCAGGCCGGGTGCTCGACGCAGGGCCGCGCGATGCGGTGCTGAAACGCCAGCCCCTGCTGCAGCGGCTGGCGGCGCCGGGCGAGGAGCGCGCCGCGGCCTGAAGGCCTGCTACCGTGCGGTTGGAGGGAGCGCCGGCCTTCCTCTCATGACCGGGTGGCCGCGCGGCGCTTCCTGGCGGGTGCGGGGCGAAGCGATTCGAACGCCTCCGACAGCGACAGCACGCGGCCGCAGTTCACCGCCTGGTAGCCCGGCAGACGGTTCACCGCGCTCTGGTAGGCCTCGCTACGCAGGATGTCCAGCATCCGCTGCACGATGGGTGCGGCGAGCGAGCGCTCGTCGCACAGCAGGAAGTAGCGCTCCACTTGGTTGGAGATGAAGTCCAGCTTGAACTGGCGCGCCGGCGTTTCCACGCCATAGCCCGCGTCGGCCATGCCGCTGGCCACGAAGGCCGCGACCGCCGCATGCGTGAACTCGCACTGCTCGTAGCCCTTGATGGCTTCGGGCGCGATGCCCTGCTCGCGCAACTGGAGGTCGAACAAATAGCGCGTGCCAGAGCCCGCCTGCCGGTTGATGAATCGGACATCGGGACGCGCCAGGTCGGCCAGCGTGTAGATCTTCTTCGGGTTGCCGGGCGCCACCATCAGGCCCTGGTGCCGCGTCGCCATGCCGATGACTTTCTGCGTGCCGGCGTTGAGCCACGAACCATAGTGCGCGACGGCTTCGGCCTCGAACGCGCCCAGCGGCACATGGAAGCCCGCCACGTCGCAACTGCCGTGGTGCAGCGAGGCCACGGCTTCCTCGCTGCCGCAGTAGCGCAGATCGCCCGGCACCTGCGCCGCGGCCAGGAAGCCGTGCAACGCCTCGATGGCGAAGCCGTGGCTGGCGTGGATGCGCAGCAGCGTGGGCGCGGTGGGAATCAGCTTCTCGATTTCCGCGCCCAGTTCGGAGGCCAGCGAATCCAGCAGCGGCGACAGGCGCGCGGTGATGCGGCGGTCGGCCCACACCAGCTTTTCACCGAGCGGCGTGAGGCTGGAGCCCTTGCCGCGCTGCATGGCCACCAGCGGCTGGCCGAACATGGCTTCGCCCTGGCGGATCAGCTCCCATGCATGGCGGTAGGACACGCCGGACACGGTACAGGCGCTGGACAGGCTGCCGTGCTCCAGCACCTGCACCAGCAGTTCGATCACCCGCGGCGCCAGGGCCGCGCCGTCGGGCTGGCGGATGGTCCATTGCGGCCTGATGTGCACTTCATGCATGAGTTTCGGCTTTCCAAAGCATATTTATTGAGCTGAACGCTTCATATTGTGGCACTCGATACCTCTACCTACACTCGCGCAACCACGAATATCGCAACTCCGTATTTAGGAGATTCAAAGCATATGAAAAACCTGGGCATCGCGACATCCATCGCCGCCGCGCACAAGGACATGCCGGGCGGGCTGCTTCCTGCCTTGCACGGCATCCAGGACGCGCTGGGGCACGTCCCGCCCGACGCGGTCCCCGTCATCGCAGAGCAGTTCAACCTGTCGCGCGCCGAGGTGCATGGCGTGGTCAGCTACTACCACCACTTCCGCTCGGCCCCGGCAGGCCGGCTGCTGGTGCAGGTCTGCCGCGCCGAAGCCTGCAAGGCGATGGGTGCGGACGCGCTGCTCGCGCATGCCGAGCAACGCCTGGGCTGCGGCGTGCACGGCACTTCGGCGGACGGCCGGTACTCGCTGGAACCGGTGTTCTGCCTCGGGCTGTGCGCCTCGTCGCCCGCCATCGCGGTGAACGATGAGGTGCATGCACGCATCACCCCGGCTCTGTTCGACGACATCGTCGAGGAAGCGCGGCAAGACTCATGACCACCACCATCTATGTCCCGCGCGACTCCGCGGCGCTGGCTGTCGGCGCCGACCGGGTGGCCAGGCAGATCGAAGCGGAAGCCCGTGCGCGCAACGCCGATGTGCGCATCGTGCGCAACGGCTCGCGCGGCCTGTTCTGGCTGGAGACGCTGGTCGAAGTGACCACGCCGCAAGGCCGCGTGGCCTACGGCCCCGTCACGCGCGCCGACGTCGCCGGCCTGTTCGACGCCGGCTTTCTTTCCGGCGGCGCCCATGCGCTGAACCTGGGCCTGACCGAAGAGATTCCATACCTGAAGAAGCAGGAGCGCCTGACCTTCGCCCGCATGGGCGTGACCGATCCGGTGTCCGTGGCCGACTACGAGGCGCACGAGGGCTTCGCCGGACTGCGCCGCGCGCTGGCGCTCGCACCGGCCGAGATCGTGCAGCAGGTGCTGGATTCCGGACTGCGCGGCCGCGGCGGCGCCGCATTCCCGGCCGGGATCAAGTGGAAGACGGTGCTGGCCGCGCAGGCGCCGCAAAAATACATCGTCTGCAATGCGGACGAAGGCGATTCGGGCACCTTCTCGGACCGCATGACGATGGAAGGCGATCCGCTGATGCTGGTGGAAGGCATGGCCATCGCGGGCATTGCAACGGGCGCGACCGAAGGCTACATCTACGTTCGCTCGGAATACCCGCATGCCATTGCCACGCTCGATGAGGCCATCCGCCATGCCGAGCAGGCGGGCTTCCTGGGCGACGACATCCTGGGCTCGGGCCGCGGCTTCCGCCTGATCGTGCGCAAGGCCGCCGGAGCCTACGTGTGCGGCGAGGAAACCGCGCTGCTCGAAAGCCTGGAAGGCCGCCGCGGCATCGTGCGCGCCAAGCCGCCGCTGCCGGCGCTGCAGGGGCTGTTCGGCCAGCCCACCGTGATCAACAACGTGATCACGCTGGCGTCGGTCCCCCTCATCCTGGCGCGCGGCACGGACTTCTACAGGAACTACGGCATGGGCCGCTCGCGCGGCACGCTGCCGTTCCAGCTGGCCGGCAACATCAGGCATGGCGGCCTGGTCGAGAAGGCCTTCGGCCTGAGCCTGCGCGAACTGCTCTACGACTTCGGCGGCGGCAGCGCGAGCGGCCGGCCGATCAAGGCGGTGCAGGTGGGCGGCCCGCTGGGCGCCTACGTGCCCGAATCGCAGTGGGACCTGCCGCTCGACTACGAGGCCTATGCGGCCGTGGGCGCGGTGGTCGGGCACGGCGGCATCGTGGTGCACGACGACACGGCCGACATGTCGCAGCTGGCCCGCTACGCGATGGAGTTCTGCGCACTCGAGTCCTGCGGCAAGTGCACGCCCTGCCGCATCGGCTCCACGCGCGGCGTTGAAGTGATCGACAAGATCACGAGCAACCAGAACCGCCCGCAGCAGGTCATTCTGCTGCGCGACCTGTGCGACACCATGCTGCACGGCTCGCTCTGCGCCATGGGCGGCATGACGCCCTACCCCGTGCTGTCGGCCATCAATCACTACCCCGAGGACTTCGGCGTCGAAGCCCCCGACCGCGCCGCAGCCTAAGTTGACCAGGAGACACCCCATGCTGAACCCATCGCAAGACATCGACCACGGCACGCCCAGGCGCGAGTCCACCGAGGAAGTCACGCTCGAGATCGACGGCATGCCGGTGACGGTGGCCAAGGGCACCTCGCTGATGCGCGCGGCGGTCGACGCGGGCGTGCAGGTGCCCAAGCTGTGCGCGACCGACAGCCTGGAGCCCTTCGGCTCGTGCCGGCTCTGCCTGGTGGAGATCGACGGGCGCAAGGGCTATCCGGCGTCGTGCACCACGCCGGCCGAAGCCGGCATGAAGGTGCGCACGCAGAGCCCGAAGCTGCAGGAGCTGCGCAAGGGCGTGATGGAGCTCTACATCTCCGACCATCCGCTCGACTGCCTCACCTGCGCCGCCAACGGCGACTGCGAGCTGCAGGACATGGCCGGCGTCACCGGGCTGCGCAACGTGCGCTACGGCTACGACGGCGCCAACCACCTGAAAAGCGCCAAGGACGAGTCCAACCCCTACTTCACCTACGACCCGGCCAAGTGCATCGTCTGCAACCGCTGCGTGCGTGCCTGCGAGGAAACCCAAGGCACCTTCGCGCTCACCATCAGCGGACGCGGCTTCGAATCGCGCGTATCGCCGGGCCAGGACCAGCCTTTCATGGAATCCGAATGCGTGAGCTGCGGCGCCTGCGTGCAGGCCTGCCCCACCGCCACGCTGCAGGAAAAATCGGTGATCTGGCTGGGCCAGGCCGAGCACAGCGCCATCACCACCTGCGCCTATTGCGGCGTGGGCTGCGGCTTCAAGGCCGAGATGAAGGGCAACGAAGTGGTGCGCATGGTGCCCTGGAAGGACGGCAAGGCCAACGAAGGCCACTCGTGCGTGAAGGGCCGCTTCGCCTGGGGCTACGCCACCCACAAGGACCGTGTGCTCAAGCCCATGATCCGCCGCAGGATCACCGACCCGTGGCAGGAGGTGAGCTGGGAAGAAGCCGTCAACTACGCCGCCAGCGAGTTCCGCCGCATCCAGGGCAAATACGGCACCGATTCCATCGGCGGCCTGGTGTCCTCGCGCTGCACCAACGAAGAAGGCTACCTGGTCCAGAAGCTGGTGCGCGCGGCCTTCGGCAACAACAACGTCGACACCTGCGCGCGTGTGTGCCACTCGCCCACGGGCTACGGCCTGAAGCAGACCATGGGCGAATCGGCCGGCACGCAGACCTTCAAGTCGGTCGAGAAGTCGGACGTGATCATGGTGATCGGCGCCAACCCGTCCGACGGCCACCCGGTGTTCGCGTCGCGCATGAAGCGGCGCCTGCGCGCCGGTGCCCGGCTGATCGTGATCGACCCGCGCACCATCGACCTGGTGAAGTCGCCGCACGTCAAGGCCGACCATCACCTCAAGCTCAAGCCCGGCACCAACGTGGCGGTCATCAGCGCCATGGCGCATGTGATCGTGACCGAAGGCCTGGTCGACGAGACTTTCGTGGCCGAGCGCTGCGAGCCCAAGTCGTTCAACGCGTGGCGCGAATTCGTTGCACGCCCGGCCAACTCGCCCGAGGCCATGGAAGCAGTGACCGGCGTGCCGGCCACCGAGCTGCGCGCTGCCGCGCGGCTGTTCGCACTGGGCCACGACGGCAAGAGGAATGCCGCCATCTACTACGGCCTGGGCGTGACGGAGCACAGCCAGGGCTCGACCATGGTGATGGGCATCGCCAACCTGGCCATGGCCACCGGCAACGTGGGCCGCGAGGGCGTGGGCGTGAACCCGCTGCGCGGCCAGAACAACGTGCAGGGTTCCTGCGACATGGGATCGTTCCCGCACGAGCTGCCGGGCTACCGCCATGTGTCGGACAGCACCGCGCGCGGCAGTTTCGAATCCGCCTGGGGCGTGGAGCTGCGACCCGACCCGGGCCTGCGCATTCCCAACATGTTCGATGCCGCCATCACCGGCAGCTTCAAGGGCCTGTACTGCGAAGGCGAGGACGTGGTCCAGTCGGACCCGAACACGCAGCACGTGGCCGAGGCCTTGATGGCGATGGAATGCATCGTCGTGCAGGACCTGTTCCTGAACGAAACCGCCAAGTACGCGCACGTGTTCCTGCCGGGCGCGTCGTTCCTGGAAAAAGACGGCACCTTCACCAACGCCGAGCGCCGCATCTCGCGCGTCACCAAGGTCATGCCGCCCAAGGCCGGCTATGCCGACTGGGAGGTGACACAGCTGCTCTCCAACGCGCTGGGTTACCCCATGAACTACGCGAGCGCCGAAGAGATCATGAACGAGATCGCCGCGCTCACCCCCACCTTCACGGGCGTGAGCTACTCCAAGCTCGCGAAGCTGGGCAGCGTGCAGTGGCCCTGCAACGAGGCCGCGCCCGAAGGCACGCCGACCATGCACGTCGGCGAGTTCGTGCGCGGCAAGGGCAAGTTCATCATCACGCAGTACGTGCCGACCGACGAGAAGGTCACGCGCATGTACCCGCTGATCCTGACCACGGGGCGCATCCTGTCGCAGTACAACGTGGGCGCGCAGACGCGCCGCACCGAGAACAACCAGTGGCACAGCGAAGACCGGCTGGAAATCCATCCGAACGACGCCGAGGACCGCGGCATTGCCGAGGGCGACTGGGTCGGCATCCGGAGCCGCGCCGGCGAAACCGTGCTGCGGGCCACCATCACCGAGCGCGTGCAGCCGGGCGTGGTCTACACCACCTTCCACTTCCCCGAATCGGGCGCCAACGTGATCACCACCGACAACTCCGACTGGGCCACCAACTGCCCCGAGTTCAAGGTGACCGCGGTGCAGGTGATGCCGGTGATGCAGCCGTCCGAATGGCAGCAGGAGTACAGCCGGTTCAACGCGCTGCAGGAAGAACTGCTGAGCAAGCGCATCGAAGAAACGGCGGCCACCAAGTGAACCTGTCCGACGTACCGCTGCGGCCCGGAAGCGCGGAGCTGCTGCCCGTGCGCGGCGTGCGCGCCCTCCAGGCCTTCGACAACCGCGACTGGGTGGCCGTGGAGGTGCCGGTCGCGCTGGAGTTCAACGGCATCGCACACGCCGTGATGCTTGCGACGCCCACCGACCTGGCCGACTTCGCGCTGGGCTTCGCGCTCAGCGAGGGCATCCTGCTCGGGCGCGGCGAGCTCTACGGCGTCGAGGAAGCGTACGCACCCGAGGGCATCACCCTCACGCTCGAGGTGGCGAGCGCGGCCTTCGCGCGGCTGAAGGCGCGCCGCCGCACGATGGCCGGGCGCACGGGTTGCGGCCTGTGCGGCACGGAGAGCCTGGCGCACGTCACGCGCGCGCTGCCGCCGCTGCCCGAGGGTCCGGCGCTCTCGACCCGCGCCGTGGCGCGCGGCATGCGGGAGTTGGCATCGATGCAGGTGCTGCAGAAGGTCACCGGTGCCGTGCACGCGGCGGCCTGGTGCAGCGCCGAGGGTGAAGCCCTGCTGGTGCGCGAGGACGTCGGCCGCCACAACGCGCTCGACAAGCTCGTCGGCGCGCTCGCAAGAAGCAGCGTGGACGCCTCCACCGGCTTCATCGCAGTGACCAGCCGCGCGAGTTTCGAAATGGTGCAGAAGACCGTCGCCGCCGGCGTGCCGCTGCTGGCGGCGGTATCGGCCTCGACCTCGCTGGCCACGGCCATTGCGGAGGACACGGGCCTGACGCTGGCGGGCTTCGTGCGCGGCGATGACCTGGTCATCTACACCCACCCGTGGCGGCTCAACGGCCTGCCCGCCAACGCCTGAGGTTTTTGCAATGCACGTCGACCAGCTGATTCGCATGGTGAACCAGATGGGCAGCTTCTTCGAAGCCATGCCCGACCGCAGCGAAGCCCTGCATGACCTCGCGCTGCACCTGAAGCGCTTCTGGGAACCGCGCATGCGGCGTGAGTTGCTGGCGCACCTGGACGCCGGCGGACCGGGAGAACTGAACCCCGTGTCGGCCGAGGCGATCCGCGTGCACCGGGCGCTGCTCGAATAGCGGCGCCGCACCGCGCCTACTGCAGCGCTGCCGGCTTGATCCGCGACGCCATGCCGGCGGTGCCGAAGGCCTGGAAGCGGTCGATGCAGACGTCGCGCGCGGCCGCGGTCGCTTCCTTCAGGAACTTGCGCGGATCGAATTCGCTGCGGTCCTGGCCCATGGCGCGGCGCATGGCGCCCGTCATCGCCAGCCGGATGTCGGTGTCGATGTTGACCTTGCGCACGCCGTGGCGGATGCCCTCCTGGATCTCCTCCACCGGCACGCCGTAGGTCTCCTTGATGTCGCCGCCAAAGTCGCGGATCACGGCCAGCCATTCCTGCGGCACCGACGAAGAGCCGTGCATCACGAGGTGCGTCTTCGGAATGCGCGCATGGATCTCCTTGATGCGGTCGATCGCAAGGATGTCGCCGGTCGGCTTGCGGCTGAACTTGTAGGCGCCATGCGAAGTGCCGATGGCAATGGCCAGCGCATCCACGCCGGTGCGCGACACGAAGTCGACCGCCTGCTGCGGATCGGTCAGCAGCTGGTCGTGCGACAGCACGCCCTCGGCGCCGCTGCCGTCTTCCTCGCCCGCCATGCCCGACTCGAGCGACCCGAGGCAGCCCAGCTCGCCCTCGACCGAGACGCCCACCGCATGCGCCATCTCCACCACGCGGCGGGTCACGCCCACGTTGTAGTCGTAGCTCGCGGGCGTCTTGGCGTCTTCCATCAGCGAGCCGTCCATCATCACGCTAGTGAAGCCCGAGCGGATGGCCTGCATGCACATCGACGGGCTCGCGCCGTGGTCCTGGTGCATCACGATCGGGATCTCGGGGTACATCTCGGCGGCCGCCTCGACCATCTTGCGCAGGAAGGGCTCGCCCGCGTACTTGCGCGCACCGGCCGAGGCCTGCAGGATGACCGGGCTGTCGGTCTTGCGCGCGGCCTGCATGATGGCCTGGATCTGCTCCAGGTTGTTGACGTTGAACGCCGGCACGCCGTACTGGTGCTCGGCGGCGTGGTCCAGCAATTGGCGCAGCGAAATCATGGCCATGGGAAGCTCCTGTGGATGTGAAAAATCGGTAATGGGGGCGTCAATGCCGCCGGTCCTGGAGCGCTTTGACGGCCGGCAGGCTCTTGCCTTCGAGGAATTCGAGGAATGCGCCGCCCGCCGTCGAGACGTAGTCGATGCACTCCTCCACCTCGAACTGGTTGATGGCGGCCACGGTGTCGCCGCCGCCCGCGAGCGAGAACGCGTCCATCCGCGCGATCGCGTTGGCCAGCGTGCGCGTGCCGTGCGAGAACTGCTCGATCTCGAACACGCCGAGCGGCCCGTTCCAGACGATGGTCCTGCACTGGCCGAGCATCGCGACGAGCTGCGCCACCGACTCCGGGCCGAAGTCCAGGATCATGTCGTCCGGCGCCACGTCGGCCACGGCCTTCACGGTCGCGCGTGCCGTCGGCGAGAACTCGGTGGCCGTGACCACGTCGGTCGGCATGAACAGCTGCGCACCGCGCGCCGCGAGCGCCGCGGCCACGGCGCGTGCGGTGTCCACCATCTCGGGCTCGCACAGAGAGCGGCCGACCGGATGGCCCGCCGCGAGCAAAAAGGTGTTGGCCATGCCGCCGCCGACCGCCAGCCACTCGACCTGCGCGGCGAGCGACTCGAGAATGGACAGCTTGGTCGACACCTTGGCGCCGCCGACGATCGCGGCCAGCGGCCGCGCGGGGTTCGCGAGCGCACGGCCGAGCGCATTGAGTTCCGACGCCATCAGCGGACCGGCGCAGGCAATGGGCGCGAGCCGTGCCAGCGCCTCGGTGGTGGCCTCGGCGCGGTGCGCGGTGCCGAAGGCATCGTTCACGTACACGTCGCACAGGGCCGCCATGCGCCGCGCCAGGGCTTCGGCATTGGCCTTCTCGCCGACGTTCGCGCGGCAGTTCTCCAGCATCGCCACCTGGCCGGGCGCCACGTCGAACGGGCGATCGAGCCAGTCGCTGACCAGCGCCACCGGTGCGTCCAGCAGTTCGCCGAGCCGTTCGGCCACGGGCGCCAGAGACTCTCCAGGCCCAAGCCGGCCTTCTTTCGGACGGCCCAGGTGCGAAGTGACCATCACGCGCGCGCCTTGCGACAGCGCATGGCGGATGCCGCCCAGGCTGGCGCGGATGCGGGTGTCGTCGCTGATGCGGCCCGAGGCATCGAGCGGCACGTTGAGGTCGCAGCGGATGAACACGCGCTGCCCGCGCAGGTTGACCTGGTCGAGCGTGTTGAAGCTCATGCGGCCTCTTTCACGTTGGCCAGCGCGGCGTTCGCGAGCAGGCGGCGGGCGCGCTCGGCCACCACTTCGGCCGTGAGGCCGAACAGCTTGAAGAGTTCGCCGGCCGGCGCCGATTCGCCGAAACGGTCGAGCCCCACCACGTCGCCGTATTCGCCGACGAACTTCCACCAGAGGCCCGTGCTGCCGGCCTCCACCGCCACGCGCGGCAGGTGACGCGGAATGACCGCGTGGCGCCAATCGGCATCCTGGCGTTCGAACACGTCCATGCACGGCACGGACACCACGCGCGCCTCGATGCCCTCCTGCGCCAGCAGGGCTGCAGCGGCCAGCGCCACGCCCACTTCGGAGCCGCTCGCCAGCAGCGCCACGCACTCGGCCTCCGGGCGGCGCAGCACGTAGGCGCCGCGCGCAATCGACTCGATGCGCTCGCCGGCGTCGCCGGCATGCGGCAGCGCCTGGCGCGTCAGCAGCAGGCAGCTTGGCCCGTCCACGCGGCGCAGGGCCTGCCGCCAGGCCACGGCCGTCTCGGTGGCATCGGCCGGGCGCCAGACGTCGACATCGGGAATCAGCCGCAGGCTCGAGGCATGCTCCACCGGCTGGTGCGTCGGGCCGTCCTCGCCGAGCCCGATGGAGTCGTGCGTGAAGACGTAGATGACTGGCAGCTTCATCAGCGCCGACATGCGCACGCCGTTGCGCGCGTAGTCGGAAAAAGTCAGGAAGGTGCCGCCGAAGGGGCGGAAGCCGCCATGCAGCGCGAGCCCGTTCATGATGGCCGCCATGCCGAACTCGCGCACGCCGTAGTGCACGTGGTTGCCGGTGCCCGTGCCCTTGAGCGCGCGGTGGCCCTTCCAGTCGGTGAGGTTCGATCCCGTGAGGTCGGCCGATCCGCCGATCAGCTCGGGCATCGCGGGGCCGACCTCGTCGAGCACCTGCTGCGAGGCCTTGCGCGTGGCGACCGATGACTTGCGCTGCTCCGCGCCGGACGCGGCCGAGGCCAGTGCCGCCTCGGCCTTCGCAGTGAGCGGTGCGTCGGTGCGATGGCGCCGCAGCAGCTCGCGCGCGAGCGCCGGATGTTCCTGTGCATAGGCGGCAAAGCGTTGCTGCCAGGCCTTGTGCAGCGCGGCGCCCGATTCGCGCGCCGACCAGGCCTCTGCAATGGCCGCCGGCACTTCGAAGGGCGCGGCGCTCCAGCCGAGCGCCTGCCGCGTCAGCGCGATCTCTGCCTCGCCCAATGCCTCGCCGTGCGCCTTTGCAGTACCGGCGCGGTTCGGCGAGCCCTGGCCGATGCGCGTCTTGCAGCACACCAGCACCGGGCGGTCCGCGGCCGTGGCGCGTTCAATGGCCGCGTCGAGCGCCGCGGCGTCATGGCCGTCGACATCGCGCAGCACGGTCCAGCCGTAGGCTTCGAAGCGGCCCGGCGTGTCGTCGCTGAACCAGCCGCCGACCTCGCCGTCGATCGAGATGCCGTTGTCGTCGTAGAACGCGACCAGCTTGTTCAAGCGCCAGGTCCCTGCGAGCGAACAGGCCTCGTGGCTGATGCCTTCCATCAGGCAGCCATCGCCCAGGAACACATAGGTGCGGTGGTCGATCACCTCGTGGCCGGGCCGGTTGAATTCCTCGGCCAGCAGCTTCTCGGCCAGCGCCATGCCCACCGCATTGCTGATGCCCTGCCCCAGCGGCCCGGTGGTCGTCTCCACGCCGGGCGTGACGCCGACCTCGGGATGGCCCGGCGTGCGCGAATGCAATTGGCGGAAGCGCCGCAGCTCCTCCATCGGCAGCGCATAGCCGCTCAGATGCAGCAGCGCATAGAGCAGCATCGATCCGTGGCCATTGGAAACGACGAAGCGGTCGCGGTTCATCCAGCGCGGATCGGCCGGATCGTGCCGCAGGCGATGCCGCCACAAGGCTTCGGCGATGTCGGCCATGCCCATCGGCATGCCCGGGTGGCCCGAATTGGCGGCTTGCACGGCATCCATGGCCAGCGCGCGGATGGCGTTGGCGCACTGCGTGCGCAAGGCGAGGTTTTCAATCGTCATGCGAAGGTCCGGTTGGGTTCGTTGGCGTGAGGTGTTGGTTCGGGGCGCTCGCGCCCTAGATCGCGTAGGACTTCTTGCGCCGCTCCATGAGGCGCAGGATCATCGGCGTGAAGATCAGCTGCATCGCGAGCTCCATCTTTCCGCCCGGCACCACCAGTGTGTTGGCGCGCGACATGAAGGAGTCGTGCAGCATGCTCAGCAGGTACGGAAAGTCGAAGCCCGTCGGGTTGGCGAAGCGGATCACGACCAGGCTCTCGTCCGGGCTCGGGATGGTGCGCGCAATGAACGGGTCGGAGGTGTCGACCACCGGCACGCGCTGGAAGTTGATGTGCGTGCGCGTGAACTGCGGGCAGATGTAGTGCACGTACTCGTTCATGCGGCGCAGGATCACGTCGGTCACGGCTTCGGTGGAATAGCCGCGCGTGTTCTTGTCGCGGTGCAGCTTCTGGATCCACTCGAGGTTGATCACCGGCACCACGCCGATCAGCAGGTCGACGTGGCGCGCGATGTCGACCTTCTCGGTGGTCACGCCGCCATGCAGGCCTTCATAGAAAAGCAGTTCGCTGTCGGGCAGCGTTTCCCACGGCGTGAAGGTGCCGGGCTCCTGCTTGTAGGGCGCCGCCTCCACCGCGTCGTGCAGGTACTTGCGGCTCTGGCCGACGCCCGCTTCGCCATAGTCGCGGAACAGTGCCTCGAGCTCGGCGAACAGGTTCGCGTCTTCGCCGAAGTGGCTGAAATTGCGGTTGCCGGCGGCCTCGGCCTCGGCCATGGCCACCTTCATGGAATTGCGGTCGTGGCGATGGAAGCTGTCGCCTTCCACGATCGCCGCCTTGACGCTCTCGCGGCGGAAGATGTTCTCGAAGGTCCGCGTGACGGACGTGGTGCCCGCGCCGGACGAGCCGGTGATGGCAACGATGGGATGTTTGGCTGACATGGTGGCCTCGGGGAGATGAAGAATTCGTGCGGGCGGCGGGGCCTCGTTCAGGCGGCGGTGGCAAAGAGGCCGCGCTTGCCGAACAGCGGCGCCTGGTAGGTGTCCTGCGGCTCCTCGCTGTGGTAGGCCTCCACGCGCGCCACCTCGTCGGACGATCCGAAGACGAAGCCGATGCGCTGGTGGATCGACTCCGGCTCGACCGCCATCAGGCGGCGCCGGCCGGTGCTGGCCATGCCGCCGGCCTGCTCGATCAGGAAGGAGATCGGGTTGGCCTCGTAGAGCAGCCGCAGCCGCCCGTCGCGGCCCGATTCCTTGCTGTCGCGCGGGTACATGAAGACACCGCCGCGCATCAGGATGCGGTGCGTCTCGGCCACCAGCGAGGCGATCCACCGCATGTTGAAATCGATGCCGCGCGGGCCTTCCTTGCCGGCCAGGCATTCGTCGACGTAGCGCTTCACGGCCGGCTCCCAGAAGCGGCTGTTCGATGCGTTGATCGCGAACTCGCTGGTCTGCCGCGGAATGCTCAGGTTCGGATGGCTCAGCACCCATTCGCCCAGTTGCGGATCGAGCGTGAAGGCATGCGTGCCGTTGCCCAGTGTCAGCACCAGCATGGTCGACGGGCCGTAGATCGCGTAGCCGGCGCCCACCTGCTCGGTACCGGGCTGCAAAAAGTCTTCAGGCCTGGCGTCGGCCTCGGGTGTGGGCGCGCGCAGGATCGAGAAGATGCTGCCCACCGCCACGTTGACGTCGATGTTCGACGAACCGTCGAGCGGGTCGAACAGCAGCAGGTACTTGCCGCGCGGGTACTGCTGCTGCGGCGGCAGGTAGGGCTCTTCCATCTCTTCCGAGACCATGCCCGCCACGTGGCCGCCCCACTCGTTGGCGCGCAGGAACATGTCGTTGCTCAGCACGTCGAGCGTCTTCTGTTCCTCGCCCTGCACGTTCTGCGTGCTCGCGCTGCCGAGCACGTCGCCCAGGGCGCCGAGCGCGACCTTGCGCGAGATCGCCTTGCAGGCAAGGGAGACGTCGGTGATGAGCGCGTTGAGCGCGCCCGTGGCACCGGGGTGGCGGCGGCGCTCCTCGATGATGTACTGGGTCAGCGTGGCCTTGCCTGCAATGGGCATGATCGTCTCCTGGTTGAATCAAAAAATCCGGGTCGTTTCTTCGTCGCGGCGGACGGCGCGCGACTCGCGTGCCGTCAGCAGCAGCTGCTGCGGCGTCGAGACGCGCCATGCGGGCGCCGCTTCAGCCGCGTTCGCCGCCGCATGGCCGCCATAGCCCCAGGCCACCAGCGCGGCCGGACAGCCCGCTGCCTGCGCGGCAAGCAGATCGGCCGGGCCGTCGCCCACCATCAGCAGCCGCGCGGGTTCCACACCCAGCTGGCGCGCCGCGGCGTGCAGCAGGAACGGCGCGGGCTTGCGCTGCGCCGCGGTGTCGGCGCCGTAGACCCCCGCCATCGCCGGCAGCAGACCCGCTGCATCCAGCACGGCGCGTGCCAGCGGCGTCGGCTTGTTCGTGACCACCACCATCGGCAGCGTGCGGCGCAGGCCGGCGACGAGTTCGGCAATGCCCTCGAACACGCTGCCGAACTGCAATGGGGCCGCCAGAGTGGCGGCGTCGAAGGCGCTGCGCAGCCGGCCGCGCAGCGCCTCGCTGCCGCCGAGGCCGTGCTCGCGCAGTGCCTGCAGGATCAGCGCGTCGGGGCCGTCGCCGATCCACGCGCGCACGGTGTCCAGCTCGAAGCACGCCAGCCCGGCTTCCTCGAGCGCGCAGTTCAGCGCCTGCCGGATGTCGGGCGCGCTGTCGACCAGGGTGCCGTCGAGGTCGAAGGCGATCGCATCGATGCCGCACAGGTCTTCTTTCGTCATGCGGGACGCCCTTCCATCGACTCGCGGCCCTGCAGCGCCTGTGCGCGGATGGCGCCGATGGCTTCGCGGTAGCGGCCGCCGTTGAACACGGCCGAGCCCGCCACCAGCGTGTCGGCCCCCGCCGCGCCGATGCGCGCGGCGTTGTCGGGCTTCACGCCGCCATCGACCTCCAGCCAGATCTCGCGCCCGCTCGCATCGATGCGGCGGCGCACCGCCTCGATCTTCGGCAGCACGCTCTCGATGAAGCTCTGGCCGCCGAAGCCGGGGTTGACCGACATCAGCAGCACCAGGTCGAGCTGGTCCAGCACATGGTCCAGCACCGCAAGCGGCGTGGCGGGGTTGAGCACCAGGCCGGCCTTGCAGCCGCTGTCCCTGATCAGCCGGATCGTGCGGTCGATGTGCTCGCTGGCCTCGGGATGGAACGAAATGATCGATGCACCGGCCTGCGCGAACATCGGGATCAGCGCATCGACCGGCTTGACCATCAGGTGCACGTCGATCGGCACCGTCGCATAGGGCTTGATAGCCTCGCAGACCAGCGGACCGATTGTCAGATTTGGAACATAGTGGTTGTCCATGACATCGAAATGGATCAGATCGGCACCGGCCTCGATGACCGCCGTGACCTCTTCGCCGAGCCGCGCGAAGTTCGCCGACAGCAGGCTGGGCGCGATCCGCATGGCGTTCTTTTCGTTCTGCATCTAGCAGTCCTCACGGTAAAGCGCCTGCACGGCATTCAATGGCGGCGCCACGGTGGCCATCCGCAACAATTCTTCGATTCCGAGCCATGCCGCGGATGCAAGGCTCCCGCCGGGCTCGCCGGCCAGCGGCTGGGTGGGGTCGCCCAGGCCGGGCAGCACCAGCCCGGCGCCGCTGAAGTCGCTGCCCTCGGTCCAGAAGGTGGGCGTGACCAGCGTCCAGAGACCGGCGCCGAGCGCCGAGCGCAGGCCGTTGGGCGAGTCCTCGATGGCGATCGCGCGCTCGGGCGGCACGCCCAGCGTGTCGAGCGCCAGCAGGTAGATGTCGGAGGCGGGCTTCTTCGCGCGCACCTGGTCGCCGCAGGCGATCACGTCGAACATCGTGAGGCCGCGCGGGCCCAGCGTGGCCTGCAGCAGCGCGTCGATGTTGACGGCGGTGGTGGTGCTGGCAATGGCCAGGCGCAGGCCGGCATCCTGGGCCTCCTCGAGAAACCGCAGCACGCCGGTGCGCAGCTCGATGCCGCCGCGCCGCGCGATGTCGGTGTAGTGCTGCGTCTTGGCCGCGTGGATGGCCGGCACCCGTTCATGCAGCCGCTTCTTCTCCGATGCGCTCAGCGGCAGCGAATCGATGCAGGCCTTCATGCGCTCCTTGCCGCCCGTGACGGCCAGCAGCGCGCGGTATTCGGCCTGGCTCCAATGCCAGTCGAGCCCGAGCTGCTCGAAGGCCAGGTTGAAGGCCATGCGGTGCACTTCCTCGGTGTCGGCCAGGGTGCCGTCGACGTCGAAGACCAGGGCTTCGATGCTCATTTCCTTGCTCCTTCGGTCTGCACGGCGTCCGCCGCCGGATGGAAGACGCGGCTGGCCAGGATGTCCTGAGCCTGGAGCGTGCAGAGCTGCCCGCGCGTCAGGGCCTCGTCGCTGCCGAACAGGCGCGTGGCGTGGCGCAGCCGGATGCGGTCGAGCGCGTTGCGGATCGATCGCGCATTCGCAAAGTGCGGCTGCCGCCGGCGCAGGCTGACGTAGCGCGAGAAGGTGGAGGCCGCGCCGTCGTCGAAGCTGTAGTTCAGCCGCCTCAGCATGAGCTGCGCGATCTGCATCAGCTCGGCCTCGCTGTAGTCCGGGAAGTCGATGTGGTGCGCAATGCGCGAGGCCATGCCCGGGTTGCTGCCGAAGAAGGTCTCCATGCGGTCCTTGTAGCCCGCAAGAATCACCACCAGGTCGTCGCGCTGGTTCTCCATCACCTGCAGCAGGATCTCGATGGCCTCCTGCCCGTAGTCGCGCTCGTTCTCGGGCCGGTAGAGGTAGTAGGCCTCGTCGATGAACAGCACGCCGCCCATCGCCTTCTTGATCACTTCCTTGGTCTTGGGCGCCGTGTGGCCGATGAACTGGCCCACCAGGTCGTCGCGCGTCACCGCCACCAGGTGGCCCTTGCGCACATAGCCCAGCTGCTTGAGCACCTCGGCCATGCGCATCGCCACCGTGGTCTTGCCGGTGCCCGGGTTGCCCGTGAACGACATGTGCAGCGAGGGCGGCTGCGACTGCAGCCCCTGCTCCTGGCGCAGCTTGTCGATCAGGAGCAGCGCCGCAATGTCGCGGATGCGGCCCTTGACCGGCGCCAGTCCGATCAGCTCGGCGTCGAGCTGGTCGAGCAGCGCTTTCACGCCCGAGGACTCGAAGAGCTGCCTCGGCGCCGTGGCCGTGGCCGTGATGGCGGGGGTTTCGGTGGCGTCCATGCGTGGCTCCGGCAATCTCCGTATGGTGGGTTTCGATCAGTACCGGCTGCCTTCGGGCCGCGCCTGCACCGCATAGCTTTCGAGGCTGTAGCGGATCGTGCGGCCCGGCTCCTCGGAGCGGATCAGGCGGAAGCCCGGTTCGTTCGAGGGCCGGTTGACGATGAAGGACATCACGACCGACTCGGTGCCGTGCGTCGAATCGAAGGCCGTCACGCGGATGTACTGCTGCGGAAAAGTCTTGCGGCAGGCCGCGAGTTCGAGCATGACGCCGGCCGCGTCCTTGATGTCGAACATCGGGTTGCCGAACATCTCCCAGAAGGTGTTGCGCGGATGCGGGTCGTCGGTGTATTCGAGCCCGATGGCCCAGCCCTTGTCGAGGCAATACTCGACCTGGCGGCTGATCTGCTCGTCGCTCAGGTCGGGCAGGAAGGAAAAAGTGCCTTGTGTGATTCGCATGTCTGTTGCTCCTGGAACTGGAAAAGGCGGGTTCAGGCCACCGACGGCGTCGGCACGTAGTCCGAGGTGTCGGTGGAGGCGTAGTTGAAGGAGATCTCGCCCCAGGTGTCGAGCGCGGCCGCGAGCGGCGTGCACCACTTGGCCGCGTCGCGCAGGATCTGCGGCCCCTCGTTGGCGATGTCGCGGCCTTCGTTGCGGGCCAGAACCATGGCTTCGAGCGCCACGCGGTTGGCGGTGGCCCCGGCCTGGATGCCTTGCGGATGGCCGATGGTGCCGCCGCCGAACTGCAGCACCACGTCGTCGCCGAACAGGTCGAGCAGCTGGTGCATCTGGCCGGCATGGATGCCGCCCGAGGCCACCGGCATCACCTTGCGCAGCGCGCCCCAGTCCTGGTCGAAGTAGATGCCGCGCGGCAGGTCGACCTTGGTGTGCGTGTCGCGGCAGACGTTGTAGTAGCCCTGCACCGTCATCGGATCGCCCTCGAGCTTGCCGACCGCCGTGCCCGCATGGATGTGGTCCACGCCCGCCAGGCGCATCCACTTCGCGATGACGCGGAAGCTCACGCCGTGGTTCTTCTGCCGCGTGTAGGTGCCGTGGCCCGCGCGGTGCAGGTGCAGGATCATGTCGTTCTGGCGGCACCAGTTGCTCATCGACTGGATGGCCGTGTAGCCGATGACGAGGTCGACCATCACGATCACCGAGCCGAGCTCCTTGGCGAACTGCGCGCGGCGGTACATCTCTTCCATGGTGCCGGCCGTGACGTTCAGGTAGCTGCCCTTGACCTCACCGGTGGCAGCGCTGGCCTTGTTCACCGCGTCCATCACGAACAGGAAGCGGTCACGCCAGTGCATGAAGGGTTGCGAGTTGATGTTCTCGTCGTCCTTCATGAAGTCGAGCCCGCCGCGCAGGCCTTCGTACACCACGCGGCCGTAGTTGCGGCCCGAGAGCCCGAGCTTCGGCTTGGTGGTCGCACCCAGCAGCGGCCGGCCGAACTTGTCGAGCCGCTCGCGCTCCACCACGATGCCGGTCGGCGGGCCGGGGAAGGTCTTGACGTAGGCCACCGGAAACTTCATGTCCTCCAGCCGCGCGGCCTTCAGCGGCTTGAAGCTGAAGACGTTGCCGATGATGGAAGCCGTCACGTTGGTGATCGAGCCTTCCTCGAACAGCGAGAGGTCGTAGGCCACATAGCAGAAGTACTGGCCCGGGTTGTTGGGCACCGGCTCGACCTTGTAGGCCTTGGCGCGGTACATGTCGCAGGCCGTGAGGCGGTCGGTCCACACCACGGTCCAGGTGGCGGTGGACGATTCGCCCGCCACCGCAGCGGCGGCCTCGATGGCGTCCACGCCTTCCTGCGGCGTGATGCGGAAGAGCGCGAGGATGTCCGTGTCCTTGGGCACGTAGTCGCCGTCCCAGTAGCCCATCTGCGCGTACTTGAGCACGCCGGCCGAATAGCGCTTCTTGGCGTCGGTGATCTGGATTGCTTCGTTCATGTTGCCCATGGAGTGCCTCTCGAAAAAGAAGGTGTTTGGTGCTGTCTGGTGAAGTGAATGTAGGCCGCGCAAAAGATAAAGAAAAATTAAATCTTTTGACATTCACATTTGTCAAACCTAATATCACTACATGCCTCTTTCCAAGCACGCGAGCTTTCGCCAGCTCGCCACTTTCCACGCCGTGGCGCGGCTCGGCAGCGTTTCACTTGCTGCAGACGAAATGCACCTGACGCAACCCGCGGTGTCGATACAAATCGGCACACTCGAGGAATCGGCCGGCACGCCGCTCCTGCAGCGCACGGGCCGTGGCATCCGCCTGACCGAAGCGGGCGAATTGCTGGCGGGCTATGCCGGCCGCATCCTCGACCTGTGGCGCGAGGCCGGCGACGAAATGGCCATGCTGCAGGGCGTGTTCTCGGGCACCTTGCGCGTGGGCGCCATCACCACGGCCGAATATCTGCTGCCGCCCATCCTGGTGAACTTCGCCAAGGAGCATCCGAAGGTGAAGGTCAAGCTGCAGGTCGGCAACCGCGACGAGATCGTGCGCATGCTCGCGGGCCAGGAGATCGACATCGCCATCATGGGCCGCCCGCCCGCAGAGCTGAAGACCGACTCCAGCGCCTTCGCCAAGCACCCGATGGCCTTTCTCGCGGCGCCCTCGCATCCGCTGATGTCCGCGGCCAAGCCGAGCATCGCCCTGCTCTCGGACACGCGCATGCTGGTGCGCGAGCGCGGCTCGGGCACGCGCACCACGGTCGAGCGTTTCTTCAAGGACCACGGGCTGCCGCTGCGCATCGGCTCCGAGCTGTCGAGCAACGAGGCCATCAAGCAGATGTGCGCCGCGGGCTTCGGCATTGCGTTTTTGTCGATGCACACCTGCGTGCTCGAGATGAACGCCGGCCTGCTGGGCGTGCTGCCGGTGCCGGGCAATCCGGTGGTGCGCGACTGGTACGTGATGCACCTGGCCTCGCGGCAATTGCCGCAGGTGGCGCTGGCCTTCGAGGAGTATTTGCGCACGCATGGGCAGGCGCAGATCCAGCAGCAGCTCGGCACGCTGCCGGCGGCACGCACCGCCGCAAGAAAACGCAGCGTGCGGCGCGCGGCCTGAGCCTTCGGGCGCTCGGGCTCAGACGCCCAGCTGCACCCGCATGCCGATCCACACCGCGCGCGGCGCGCCCGGCGCCACGAACTGCGCATTGCGCCATGCATCGGGCGCCGCCACTGCGCCGCTGGCATCGAAACCGTTGCGGCCCAGCTGGCCCGCCGTGGCATAGCGGCGGTTGAACACGTTCGCCACCTTGGCAAAGAGCTCCAGGTTGCGCCCGAGCTTCCAGCGCGTCGTGAGGTCGAGCAGCGCGTAGCCGCCGATGCGGCCGCTGCCACTGAAGTCGGCCCCGTCGGGCGTGTGCAGGCCGTTCTCGTTGCCGCGTACCGTCTGCCGTGAATAGACGCGGTATTGCGCGCCCAGGGTCCAGTCGGGCGTCACGCGCCAGTCGACGTTGAACTTGAGCGAATGCGCCGGCAGCCCCGGCAGGCGGTCGCCGCGCCGCACCGCGATCTCGCCTTCGCCGGTGCAGGCGGGGCTGGTTTCGGCGCTGCTGTTCGCTTCGGCCACCAGGCAGGCCGGCGAGTCGTACCTCGCGCGCAGGTAGCTGTACGACAGCGACCAGTCGAGGCGGTCCGTCTGCTGCGAGAGCCCGAGTTCCACGCCTTGGCGCAGGGTGCGCCCGAAGTTGCTGAAGTAGCCGCGCGAGAGCCCGCTGCTGACGAACAGCAGGTCGTCCTTGTTGACGGTGCGGAACACCGAGGCATTCCACCGCATGCCGGACTCGAGCGTGCCGCGCAGTCCGGTTTCGAGCGTCTGCGACACCACCTGCTTGAGCGGCGGATCGGACTGCAGCGCGTTCGGCAGCACGCAGGCGTTGGCCGGATCGGAGCAGCCGAGCTCGATCGGGCTCGGCGCGCGGCTGCCCTGGCTCCAGCCCGCATAGGCCGTGAGCCGCGGCGTCGCCTGCCAGGTGAGGCCGATGGCGGGGTTGAATTTCTTGTAGCGGCCTTCGCCGTCGAGCTGCGTGGACAGGCCAAGCAAGGCGCGCCCGTCGTCGCGGGTGCTCACGCGGGTGTCGTTGTAGCGGCCCGAGAGGCTGAGCTGCAGGTTCGGCTGCAGCGCCACCAGATCGGAAAAATAAATGCTCGCGGTGCGGCTCTTGCCCGCGAGCAGCGCATCGACTTCGGCCTCTTCCTGCGGCACGACCGCGCGCGTGCCGTCCAGCATGCCCTCGGACTCGGTCTGCCGGAAGTGCGTGCGGGCACGGTCCACCGAGGCACCGAAGGTGAGCTGGTGAATGCCCGCGGTGTAGGTCGACTGCAGCGCCACGCCTTCGCCATGCTGGCGCGTGTAGGTGCGGTTCTCCACGCCCGTGGCCTCGTTGTCCGGCGGATTGAAATCGTCGTTGAGGTCGCCGTTGAGCGTGCTGTAGCGCGAACGCCGCGTGTAGGCGGTCATGGAAATCGTCTGCACGTCGCTCAGGCGGTAGCTGGCATTGAGCGTGAGCATCGACATGCGGTTGTCGGTGCGGTCGGGCCGCGTGTACACCTGCTTGCGGTTCCGCATCAGCATGGACTCGGGCAGCAGGCCGTTGCCCACCATCCGGTTGTCGCCATGGGTGAAGCTCAGGTCCCAGGAGAGCCGGCCGCTGTCTTGTCCGACCTTGGCAAACAGCTGGCGCACGCGCGAGGGCGAGTAGTTGCGCCAGCCGTCCTCGTTGAGGCCGCCGAGCGCCAGGAACAGGTGGCCGCCTTCGGCGAGCTTGCGGCCATGCGTGAGCTCGGTGCTCACGCGGCCGAAGGAGCCGGCCTGCAGCTCCAGCTCGGTGCCGGGATGCGTATCGCCCCGCTTGGTCTGCAGCGACAGCGCACCGCCGAGCGTGTTCAGCCCGAACAGCGGGTTGGAGCCCGGCAGCAGCGTGATGCTCGAGATGGCCGCCTTCGGAATCAGGTCCCAGTTCACCACGTCGCCGAAGGGTTCGTTGATGCGCACGCCGTCCTGGTACACCGAAAGGCCCTGCGGCGTGCCGAGCACCGGGCTCGCGCTGAAGCCGCGGTAGTTCACGTCGACCTGGAACGGATTGCCCTGGATCTCGTTCACGTTCACGCTCGGCAGCTGCGTGGACATGAAGTCCGGCAGGTTCAGGCTCTGCGCGCGGCGCAGGTGCAGGTCGTCGGCGGTCTGCACGTTGGACGGGATCTGGTCCTTCGGCACCTCGATGCCCGGCACGGGCGTGGTGCCGACCACCTCGACGGCCGGCAGGCTGCCCGCCTGGGCCGCTGCGGTCTCCTGCGCCTGCCCCGTCAGCGGGCAGGCAGCGGCGGCCACGGCAAGGCCGATCAGCCGGCGGGTGGTTGGCGTATTCGGTCGGCGCACAGTGTTCCCCTCCTCAAGTGCCGGTTCGCGTGAGGCCCAGCTTTTCGACGATGGCGCGCTCCTGCGCGAAGATCTCGCGGCACGATTGCGCGTAGGCCTCCGGCCCGAGGTAGTCGACCTCCTGGTCGTATTTCGCGAGCTCGTCCTTGAAGCGCTGGTCGAACATCGCCTTCTTGAAGGCGTCGTGCAGCACCGCCACCACGCCGCGCGACATGCCGCGCGGCCCGGCCAGCCCGTAGGGCGACTTGGCCACGATGTCGAAGCCGAGTTCGCGCAGCACGGGCACCTGCGGCCAGCGCTTCGAACGCTCGCCGGAAAAGATCGCCAGCAGCCGCAGCGTGCCCGCATCGACGGCCGGCCCGAAGCCGGTGGAATTGACGCCGGCCATCACTTGCCCGCCCGCAATCGCGTTCAGCTGCTCGGCCGTGCCCTTGTACGGCACGTGGATGTAGCGCAGGCCGCGCGCCGTGAACAGCGCCTCCAGCACCATGTGCGGCGTGGTGCCGATGCCGTTGGTGGCAATGGTCAGCTCGCCGGGCCGGGCCCGCGCGAATGCGAACATGTCTTCGAGCGAACGCACGGGGCTGCCGGCCGCGACCAGCACGCCGAAGGTGACGCTGGACACCTGGACGATCGGCGTCACGTCGCGGATCGGATCCCACAGCACCTTCTGCGTGTGCGGTGCGCGAAACACCGGCTGCGGCATCTGGGCAATGGTGTAGCCGTCGGGCCGCGCCTGCTGCAGCACCGGCATGGCCAGCGTGCCGCCGGCGCCGCCGCGGTTTTCGGTCAGCACCGGCTGCCCCAACGGGACGGAAGCCAGCTCGGCCAGGATCCGCAGCGAGATGTCGGTGGCGCCGCCCGCGGGCCAGGGCACCCACAGCGTGACCGGCCGGGAAGGAAAAGGCTCGGTCGAAGCCATCGCTCCCGCCAGCGGCAACACGCCCAGCGCCAGCGCGCCGGCCCCGCGCAGCCAGCCGCGCCGGGTGGAACCGCCCTGCCCGTTCATGGTCCGCCCCCTCCGCGCTTGGTCAGGCCGCCGAAGCCGCGCTGGGGGTCGTAGCCCCAGCAGGCCAGCCCGAAGAAACGACCAGGCAGCCCAGCACCACGTAAGGCGCGAGCCCCGGGTCGTTGCCGTAGAGCGCAAAGCGGATCCACTCCACCGCGTAGGTGAAGGGATTGAAGCGCGCCAGCTGGTACACCCATTCGGCGCCCGACTCCTGCAGTTTCCACAGCGGATAGAGCGCGGTCGACAGGAAGTACATCGGGAAGATGACGAAGTTCATCGTGCCCGCGAAGTTCTCCAGCTGCTTGATGTGCACCGACAGCAGCAGCCCGAGCGCGCCCAGCATGAGCGCGCCGGCCGCCAGCGCCACCAATGCATGCAGGCCGGAGAGCGACAGCAGCGGCAGCTCGGTGCCGATCAGCGCCGCCACGATCACGAAAACCAGCGCCTGCAGCACCGACAGCAGCGCGGTGGCGCAGAGCTTGGAGAACAGGAGCCAGGGCCGCGGCAGCGGCGCGGTGAGCAACAGGCGCATCAGGCCCATCTCGCGGTCGTAGACCATGGCCAGCGACGACTGCATGCCGTTGAACAGCAGTACCATGCCGACCAGCCCCGGCACGATGTAGACGTCGTAGGGAATGTAGGTGTCGTAGGGCTCGACGATCGCCACGCCGAACACGTTGCGAAAACCGGCCGCGAACACGGCCAGCCACAGGAGCGGCCGCACCAGCGCCGACACCAGCCGGCCGGTCTGCTGCGAGAACTTGTAGAGCTCGCGCAGCATGATGGCGCGCATCGCCTGCAGCGCATGGCCCAGTCCGCGGCGCGCCAGCGGTTCGCCGGCGCTCTCGCCCACGGGCGTCTTCGTTTTCAGCGCGCGTTCGGACATAGCTTCTCCGGTGCATCGGCGCCCAGCGTGTCGAGCACGTTGCGCGGGTGCAGCACGCCTTCGGCCGGCGCCTGCGCAATCACGCCCTGCCCGTCCGTCAGCAGCATGGGCTGGCGCAGCTGGCCGTCCCAGGCCCGAAAGCTCAGGCCGGTGCCCTTGGAACCGTCGAGCGCACTCCTGGCGATGGCCTGGGCCCAGGCCGCGTTCGGTCCCTTGGGCGCGGCAATGGCAGCCGCCGCCAGGGCCTTGCCGGCCATCCACGCGGCCCAGTCCTGCGCCGTCATCGGGCGTTTCGCGGCCTTGGCAAAGCGCCGCGAGACCTGCGGCGCGCCGTAGCGCTCGAACTGCGCATGCCAGGCCAGCGCCACCAGCCCGCCGTCGCCCACCACAGGCCGCGGCAGCACGGTGCGGTAGGGCAGCGTGCGGGCGAACTCGCCGTCGCTGTCGACCACCCACACGGCGTCGTAATTGTTACCGGCCGTGAGCAGCAGCGGGTTGGCCAGGTCGCGCTCGCGCGGGTCGGCCGAGAGCTTGAACGGCTTGCTGGCCACCACCTGCAAGCCGTAGCGCTTGATCGACGCCTGCACGGTGGCCGCGCGCAGGGCGTCCTGCGGACTGCCGCCCACCAGCAGGAGCAGCTTGCTCCATTTGCGCGACACCAGCGTCTGCGCCAGCGCATCGCTGCGCATGCGTTCGCTGGGAGCCAGGTGGAACATGCGGGCGCGGCAATCCTGCTGGCGCAACCGGTCGGAGGCGTCGCTCAGGTTCAGCACCGGCAGCTTCACGGCGTCGGCCACGGCCAGCGTCCATTCGGCGGGCAGATCGGTCAGCAGCACCGCCGCGCCGTTCTTCTCGGCCGCCACCGCCGCGGTGCGCGCCGCCTCGATGGAAGCGGCCGGCGCGGTGGCCAGCGCCACTTCGGCGCCCGCCGCCTCGAGCTCGAACTTCGTCTCCTCGAGCGCGACCTCGAGCCCTTCGGAAAGCGGGCCGCCAGGATGTCCCAGATAGGACCGCTCCAGGCGGGAGCGCTCCAGGCGGGGATCGTCGCCAGGCGCGATCAGGGTGGCCTTGAGCACGGCCGCGCCCGCCGCAACGGGCGCCATGAGCGCCACGGCCAGCAACGCGACAGGAAACCAGCAAACCGGTGCGCGCATCCTCATTCGACGATCACGAGCCCATAGGGCACGCGCCCCACCGGAACGCTCTTGATGGCCTTGGCGCCGGCCACGTCGACCACCGTCACGTCGTCGCTCAATCCGTTGACCACGTAGAGCCGCGCCTGCGCCTTGTCGAGCGTGACGTTCCAGGCCCGCTTGCCGACCAGCACCAGCGAGCCGACCTTGCGGCCGGGCACGTCGACGAAGGCCACGTGGTTGGCGCGGCCGAGGCCCACGAAGGCCCGCTTGCCGTCGCTCGTCATCTGGATGCCCACGGGCGTGATGTCTTCGGCGCGCGCGCCCTTCACTTCGAACTTCAGGGTGTCGATCACCTCGTGCGTGGCGGTGGAGACGATGGTGACGCTGGCGCCCAGTTCGTTGGTGATCCACAGTTCCTTGCCGTCGGGCGTGATCGCCATGCGCCGCGGACGCTTGCCGACCCGGACGTTCTTCACGACCTTGCCGCTGGCCGTGTCGATCACGTGCACCAAGCTCGCCACCTCCGAGGTCACGTACAGGGTCTTGCCGTCGGCGCTGACCTTGACGCCTTCCGGCTCCGCGCCGACCTTCACCGAGCGCAGCTTCTTGCCGCTGGCCGCGTCGATGAAGCTGGCCTCGCCCGCGTCCTCGTTGGACACATAGATGACCTTGCCGTCCGGCGACAGGTCGAAGGCTTCGGGCTCGTCGCCCAGCGCGATGCGCCGCACCGACTTGCCGCTTGCGGGGTCGATCAGGTCCGCCTGGTTGGAGTCGGTGCAGGCCACCATGATCTGGCGCTCGGGCGTCAGCTGGATGTGGCGTGCGCGCTTGCAGGTCGGGATCGTTCCCTTCACCGTCAGCGTCGCGAGGTCGATCATCGTCAGCGCGTTGTCCTTCTCGCTCGATACATAGGCGGTGCCCTGCGCCAGTGCGGCGCCACTGGCGGCGGCCAGCACGAATGCGCTAGCGGCGGCGCGAACCAGCGCCCCAGGGACCGGGAAAGAACGTTGCGGCATGCGATGTCTCCATTTTTGTTGGCTCGGATTCGTCAGGTATCAAGCGGTACGCGCGATGAAGCCCGCCTCCAGCGTAGCGCCGCCAAGCTGCCGGCCCACGTCGGCCGGCGTGCCGTCCGCCAGCAGCGACCCCTTGTGCAGCACGAGCACGCGGTCGGCCTCCTCGGCCTCCTCGACCCGGTGCGTTGCCCACAGCACGCACACGCCGCGCTCACGCACGTCCTCGTGCAGGGCGGCCAGCAGGTCCTGGCGCGACTTCGGGTCGAGTCCGACGGTGGCCTCGTCCATCAGCAGCACCGCGGGGCGGTGCAGCCCCGCGCGCGCAAGCTCGACCTTGCGGCGGTTGCCGCCCGAGAGCTCTCGCACCTTGCGGTCGAGGTCGGCATCGATGTTCAGGCGCTCGCAGGCCGACGCGATGCGCTCGGTCGCGAGCCGCCGCGGCAGGCCGTGCAGGTCGGCCTGGAACAGCAGGTTGCGCCGGATGCTCAGGTCGAGGTCGAGCGACATCTGCTGGAACACGACGCCGATGTGCCGCAGCGCCGCGGTCGCGGAGCGGCGCAGCGAATGGCCCGCCACTTCGACCTCGCCTTCGTCGGCCGCGAACATGCCGGTCAGCACCTGGAACAGCGTCGACTTGCCCGCGCCGTTGGGCCCGAGCAGCGCCACGAACTGGCCCGCGGGCAAATGCAGCGACAACGACTGCAGCGCCGTGCGCGTGCCATAGCGCTTGGTTAAGTCGATGGTTCGCAGCATGTAGGACGATGGGATCTGCCGGGCTTTGGGGGTTTCAATGGTATTTGCCGTTTGCCTTCAGTCCGCAAATTCTGTGCCTCTGGCGGTCGAGGGTTTTCACTGTGATGAGTCCCTACTCATTTGCCCGCGCAAGGGCCTCTGCAGCCCACGGCAAACCCAGGTCGCTCGACATCCGTGACTTCGCACGAGACACTTTGCGTCAAATTTGATGCGCACACGATGCAGGGCCACGGCAATGCATGGCGTGCAGCGTCTGGCAGCGCGTCGAACGCTCGGGATTTCCCTAGGTTCGGATCGCGTTGCGGCCCGCCGCTGCGTGCTGCGCGAAAGCTGCCTCGCGCACGCCTCTTCCGAGTGGAGCCGCGCGTCTTCGCATGGAGCGCGCATGGGCCTTCGAAGTGCTCCATGCTGGAACTGGCAGGCATGGATGTTGCGGACCGCAGCATTCGCCAAGGTGATCGAAAGATCCGCAGGCTGCTGCCAAGACCGTGTTCAAAACCCACTGAAATGTGAGGAGACATTTATGAAGTTTTCCAGGCAGATCGCCGGCCGTCTCGTACGGCATATCGGCGTCGCGATGTTGGCTCTTCCGGCCTTGGCGCTTGCCAATGCCGACGTCGAGAAAAACATCGCCAACTCGAAGAACTGGGCCACGCAAGCGGGCGATATGTTCAATCAGCGATACAGCAAGTTGAATCAGATCACCAAGAGCAACGTGGGCAAGATGCAGGTTGCGTGGACCTTCTCCACCGGCGTGCTGCGCGGCCACGAGGGTTCGCCCCTGGTGGTCGATGGCGTCATGTACCTGCACTCGCCGTTCCCGAACAAGGTGTTCGCGCTCGACGTCGAGACCCAGAAGATCCTGTGGAAGTACGAACCCAAGCAGGACCAGTCGGTGATCGCGGTCATGTGCTGCGACACGGTGAACCGGGGGCTTGCCTATGCGGAGGGCAAGGTCTTCCTGCAACAGGCCGACACCACCCTGGTCGCGCTCGACAGCAAGACCGGCAAGGTGGTGTGGACGGTGAAGAACGGCGATCCGAAGGTCGGCGCCACCAACACCAACGCGCCCCACGTCTTCAAGGACAAGGTCATCACCGGCATCAGCGGTGGCGAGTTCGGCGTGCGCGGCTTCCTTGCCGCCTACAACATCAAGGACGGCAAGCTGGCGTGGAAGGGCTTCAGCACCGGACCGGACGAAGAAATGCTGATGGACCCGGCCAAGACCATGACCTGGACCGACGGCAAGATGGCGCCGGTGGGCAAGGACTCTTCGCTGAAGACCTGGAAGGGCGACCAGTGGAAGATCGGCGGCGGCACCACCTGGGGCTGGTACAGCTACGACAAGGCGACCAATGCCGTGTATTACGGCACCGGCAACCCGTCGACCTGGAACCCCTCGCAGCGGCCCGGCGACAACAAGTGGTCGATGAGCATCTGGTCGCGCGACGTCGACACCGGCAAGGTCAACTGGGTCTACCAGATGACGCCGTACGACGAGTGGGACTTCGACGGCATCAACGAAATGATCCTGGCGGACATCAACGTCAAGGGCAAGCCGACCAAGGCGCTGGTGCACTTCGACCGCAACGGCTTCGCCTACACGCTGGACCGCGTGACCGGCGCGCTGCTGGTGGCCGAGAAGTACGACCCCAAGGTGAACTGGGCCACCCACGTCGACATGAAGACCGGCCGGCCGCAGGTGGTGGCCAAGTACTCGACCGCGCAGAACGGCGCCGACGTCAACACCAAGGGCATCTGCCCGGCGGCGCTGGGCAGCAAGGACCAGCAACCCGCCTCCTACGACCCCAACACCAAGCTCTTCTACGTGCCGACGAACCACGTCTGCATGGACTACGAGCCGTTCAAGGTCGAGTACACGGCGGGCCAGCCGTACGTGGGCGCCACGCTCTCGATGTACCCCACGCCGGGCAGCCATGGCGGCATGGGCAACTTCATCGCCTGGGACGCGGGCACCGGCAAGATCGTGCAGACCAAGGCCGAGAAGTTCTCGGTGTGGAGCGGTTCGCTGAACACCGCCGGCGGAATCTCCTGCTACGGCACGCTGGAAGGCTACCTGAAGTGCGTGGATGCCAAGGACATCAACAAGGAACTCTTCAAGTTCAAGACCCCGTCCGGCATCATCGGCAACGTGTTCACCTATGAGCACAAGGGCAAGCAGTACGTCGGCGTGTTCTCGGGCATTGGCGGCTGGGCCGGCATCGGCATGGCGGCGGGCATCGACCCCGAAAAGAGCACCGAAGGCCTGGGCGCCGTCGGCGGCTACAAGGAGCTGAGCCAGTACACCGAACTCGGCGGCTCGCTGACCGTCTTCGCATTGCCCAACTGAAGCGTTATTACCGAGGCGTCATTGAATAGATAGACGCAACATGCGGAACGGGAGAGCACTCGCTCGAGGGCTCTCCCCCCGTACTTTCAAAAGATATCGGAGACCCAGGAGCCATGAAATTTCGTAAGTCAACGTTGCTGCCTTCCCTCGTCCTGCTTGCCGGCGTGGCCTGCACACTGGCCATTGCGGCGCCAGATCCCGCGCCCTACAAGGTAACCGACGGCTACAAGGTGGATCCCGAAACCATGAAGGGTTTCCGCACCTGGCGCTCCGCCGCTTGCGACCGTTGCCATGGCCCGAACCAGGAAGGCATGGTCGGCCCCTCGCTGATCAACAGCCTCAAGACGATGAAGAAGGAAGACTTCATCAAGACCGTGCGCGACGGCAGGCTCGACAAGGGCATGCAGAGCTTCGGCAACAACCCTGCGGTGATGGAGAACATCAACCAGCTCTACGCCTACCTCAAGGGCCGTTCCGACGGCGCGATCACCCGCGCCCGGGTGGAAGAAAACAAATGACGACCCGGCAGCGTGCTGCCCCCCCCCTTTCCATCGGCGCTCGCCTGCGGGCGGGCCTGCTGGGCGCAGCCTGCTGCTGCGCGCTGGTTCCAGCCCTGGCCCAGGAGACGCCGCCGCGCAAGGCGCTGCGCGTCTGCCAGGACCCCAACAACATGCCCTTCTCCAACACCAAGGCAGAAGGCATCGAGAACCGCATCGCCGAGCTGTTCGGCAAGGCGCTGGGCCTGCCGGTCACGTACTACTCGTTTCCGCAGCGTCTGGCCTTCTTCCGAAACACGCTTCGCTTCAAGCTGCCGGGGCAAGACTACCCTTGCGACATCGTGATGGGCGTGCCCGTCGGGCTGGACGAGGTCTCGGTCACCAAGCCCTATTACCGCTCGACCTATGCACTGGTCTTTCCCAAGGGCAAGGGCATGGACAACGTGGCCTCGGCGGAAGACTTCCTCAAGCTCGATGCGGCAAAGCTGAAGTCGCTGCGCATCGGCATCTACGACCGTTCGCCGGCTTCGCAGTGGCTCAACAAGCACGGCCTGCTCGAGCAGGGCGTGCCCTACAAGCTCATGAGCGCCGACCCCGCGCAGTACCCGGGCGAAATCGTCGAGAAGGACCTGGCCGAAGGCAAGCTCGACGCCGTGGTCGTCTGGGGCCCGATCGCGGGCTTTTTCGCCCGGCGCGTCAAGAATCCGGCTCTCGTCGTGGTGCCGCTGAAATCCGAAAAAGGCGTGCGCCTCGACTACCAGATGGCCATGGGCGTGCGCTACGGCGAGCGCGAATGGAAGCAGCAGATCGAGGGGCTGATCGAATCCAAGGCGCCCGAGATCCAGGCCATCCTGAAGGAGTTCGGCGTTCCGCTGGTCGACGCATCGTTCGGGGCTCCCACCAACTGAGTTGCCGTTCTTTCCCATGCGCTTCGCCATCGCCGCTTCGCTCTGCATCCTGCTCTTGTCTCCCCCGGCCTCGCACGCCGAGCCCGACAAGCGCGACTTCTCGCCCGCCGAACGCCTGCTGTTCATGACGCCGCAGCTCAAGGACCTGCAGGCGCCCATGCTGCTGCGCTACACCTTCGGCAAGACCGGCAGCTTCGAGGAAGCGTTTGCCGACAGCGTGACCGTAGCCCTGAGCGCCAAGGACGACGGCCGCTGCTGCGATGCCAAGGGCGTGTTCCTGAGCGGCGCGCGCAAGCTGCCGGTGCCCGACGTGCCGGCCGCCGACGGCAATCCCGTCATCCTCTACTTCCTCGAGCACGACGTGCGCGAGATGAAGCGCCTCACGCGCGGCTCCGAATACCACTTTCGCAAGCGCATCCGCATGGGGATCTACCAGGGCGCCGAAGTGCGCGACGTGTCGCTGCGCTACCAGGGCCGGGCCATCAAGGGCAAGGAAATCGTCTTCAGCCCCTTCCTGGACGACCCGAACCGGCCGAAGTACGAAAAGTTCGCGACGAAGAGCTACCGCTTCACGCTGTCCGACGCGGTGCCGGGCGGCGTCTACGGCATACGCACCTCCATTCCGGGCGAAAGCGCCGCGGCCCAGCCCCTGCTCGTCGAGGAACTCCTGATCGACGGGGCCAAGGCGCCGGCGCGCTAGCGCCGCCTCTCACGAAATTCCAGCGAACGCCATGAAAAAAACAGTCCGCCTTCTTTGTTGTCTTCTCGGCCTGCCGATGGCCGTGCATGGCGCGCCGCGCGCGAACGACTTTCCCACCGTGGACCGCGTGCTGTACGTGCAGGAATGCATCGCCGCGCATCCTGACGCCGGCCACTTCGAGATGACGAACAAGTGCTCCTGCGCGCTCGACGCGCTCGCCAGGGAAGTGAAGTACGACGAGTATGTGCAGCTGAGCACCGCCGCCAAGGCCACCACCATCGGCGGCGAGCGCGGCGGCTACATCCGCGACTCGGAAAAGCTGCAGGCCGACATCAAGCGCTACAAGGCGCTCCAGGCCAAGGTGACCAAGGGCTGCTTCATCGGTCCTCCCACCGCGCGCTGAGCCGCATCCCGGGCAGACCGTCATGACGGGTATCGCAACACCTGTGCACGCCGGGGTTGCCGCGATGCTGCTGTGCACCTCGGCCTGGGCCTCGCCGTTCGCCTACATCACCAACCAGGGCAGCCACGACGTGTCGGTGATCGACCTTGCCTCGCAACAGGTGGTGGCCACCGTTCCCGTGGGCCGGTCGCCGGCCGGGGTGGTGGCGTCCAGCCGCGCCGGCCGGGCCTTCGTCTCCAACCCCGACAGCAAGACCATCTCGGTCATCGACATGCGACAGCAGAAGGTCGTGAACACGCTGTCGGCCGGCGACGGGCCGGTGGGCATCGACATCTCGGCAGACGGCAGGCGCCTGTACGTGGCCGACTGGTACAGCAACCGGCTGCTGGTGTACGACGCGCATGCCGGCGATGCCTCGAAGTTCCTGGCCTCGATCGCGGTCGGCCGCGCGCCCGCCGGCGTGGCTGCGCATCCCGACGGCACCACCGTTTTCGTGGCCGAGCGCGACGACGACAGCGTGGCCGTGGTCGACACCGCCTCGCGCCGGGTGCTGGCGCGCGTGCGCGTCGGCAGCCATCCGTTCGCGCTGTTCTACGACGCCCCTCGCTCGCGGCTCTATGCGCTCAACGTGCAGAGCAACGATGTCTCGGTGGTCGACATGCGCGATGCGCGCCGGCCGGCCGTCATCGCCACCGTGAAGGTGGGCAAGGCCCCCTACGGCGCGGCGCTGGCACAGGGCGGTGCACTGCTCTACGTGACCAACCAGCACGAAGACTCAGTCAGCGTGATCGACGCCGCCTCGCTGAAGGTGCTGCGCACCCTCCCCGGCTTCGCCTACCCCGAAGGCATTGCCGCGCATGGCGACCGCGTCTACGTCGTGAACTGGATGGACGACAACGTGCAGGTGCTGGACGCCGCGAGCGGGCAGAAGCTCAAGACCATTGCCACGGGGCAGAACAGCCGTGGGTTCGGCGCCTTCATCGGCGCGCCGATCGAGCCCTGACGTATTTTTCTGGATCGACTTTTTCTTCACCTCATCACGGACCTTTCCATGCTGACACACCCTTCCGGCCGACGGGCCCTCTGCGTTCTTCTCGCATCGATCCTGCTTGCCGCATCGGCCCCGAGCCAGGCCCACGGACCCACGCGCCAGAAGGTGAGCGAAAAAGTCACCATCGAGGCCCCGGCCGACGCCGTGTGGGCAAAGATCAAGAACTTCAACGCGCTGAAGGACTGGCATCCGGCGGTGGCCGACAGCCCGGCCGACAAGGGCAATGCCGAAGGTTCGGTCAGGACCATCAAGCTCAAGGGCGGCGGCACGCTGGTCGAGACGCTCGAGGGCTACGACGACGCGAAGATGAAATACAACTACCGCGCCAAGGACGGCGGCGCGCTGCCGGTCACCAACTACACCTCCACCCTCACCGTGGTGGCCGATGGCGGCAAGTCTGTCGTCGAGTGGCGCGGCGCCTTCTACCGCGGCTACCCCAACAACGATCCGCCGCCGGACCAGAACGACGAAGCCGCGATCAAGGCCGTGACCGGCGTCTACCGCGACGGGCTCGCCCACCTCAAGAAGATGATGGAGTCGAAGTAGCCCGGGCATCGGACACAAGCACACCATGGGCACCGAAGAACAACTCGAAGACTGGCGCCGCCTCGCGCTGCGCGTCGAAAGCGAAGTCGCGAACGCGGTGATCGGCCAGACCGAGACGATCCGCCTCATCAACGTGGCGCTGTTCGCACGCGGCCACGTGCTGCTCGAGGGCGACGTGGGCGTCGGCAAGACCACGGTGCTGCGCGCCTTCTCCCGCGCCATCGGCGGCGACTTCGAGCGCGTGGAGGGCACGGTCGACCTGATGCCCGGCGATCTGGTCTATCACACCTACGTGGATGCCGAAGGCCGGCCGCGCATCGACCCCGGGCCGCTGCTGCGACACGGCGAGCGCCTGGTCACCTTCTTCTTCAACGAGATCAACCGGGCCCGGCCGCAGGTGCAGTCGCTGCTCTTGCGCGCGATGGCCGAGCGCACGGTGTCGGCCTTCGACCGGGAGTACAGCTTTCCGCACATGACGGTGTTCGCCGACCGCAACAAGGTCGAGCGCGAAGAGACCTTCGAGCTGGCTTCGGCGGCGCGCGACCGCTTCATGTTCGAGCTGAACATGCCCAAGCCCAGCGACCGCGGCATCCGCCAGTCGCTGGTGTTCGACACCGCGTACCACGATACCGAAGGCCTGATCGACAAGGTGGCGCCGGCCATCCTGCCCTGGGACCGGCTCAACGCCATCGCCGCGCAGGTGCAGCGCAGCGTGCGCGCCAGCGAGACCATCGAACGCTATGTGCTCGACGTGTGGGAGGCCACCGAGGCGCCGCAGAAGTTCGGCATCCGGCTCGATGGCGTGGATATGGACCGCCTGATCCTGGCCGGCGCCAGCCCGCGCGGCATGAGCGCGCTGCTGCGCGCGGCGCGCACGGTGGCCTGGCTCGAAGGCCGCTCGCACCTGGAGCCCGCCGATCTCGCCGCGGTGCTGCCCTCGGTGCTTGGGCACCGCGTCTTCTTCACGCCGGTCTACGAACTGCGCCGGGCGGAACTCTCGGAGGCGCTGGTGACGCAGATCATGGACAAGATCGCCGCGCCATAAGATGAACGCCCCCCGAAGCGCCTTCGGCGCCTCCCCCCACTGGGGGCGCACCCACGCGGCCCGGCAAAGCCGGTTCCGCGGGTGCACGCGTCTGTGGGGCACGCAGGCCTTCCTCGGGGCGACCCGGCGGAACGCCAAGGCCTGTTGACACCATGCAGAGAGTCGACGAATTCCACTACCAGCTGCCGCGCCGCTTCGGCGGCTGGCGCCCGGGTGCGCAGCGCGGGCTGAGCCAGGGCAGCGGGCAGGAATTCGCCGCGCACCGGCGGCTGTTCGATCATCCCGACCCGCGCCGCATCGACCTGCGCGCCAGCGTGCGCGAGGGCCGCGGCGACTGGCTGGTGCGCATCCACCGGCTGCGCGTGGCGATTCCGGTGCACGTGGTGGTCGACGTGTCGGCCTCGATGCATTTCGGCGCCGAGCGCCGCAAGCTCGACGTGGTGGCCGACCTGGTCGAGGCGCTGGGCTACAGCGCCTTTCGCGCCGGCGACACGGTCGGCCTGCTGGCCTTCGACCAGCGCGAGCGCCAGGACCTCTTCGTACCCGCGCGCCACAGCCGCGGCAACGGCAGCCTGATGGCGCGGATGCTGCGCGACTGCCGCGCGGCCACGGGCCCGGCGCCCGCGCATGACAGCGCGCTGGCGGGCCTGCGGCGCGCCACCGAACGCCTGGTGGGCCGCGGCGGGCTGGTGTTTCTCGCTTCCGACTTTCACTGGCCGATCGCCGCGCTCGGCGAGCTGCTCGAGCAATTCTCGCCCGCCTGCGTCGTTCCGCTGGTGGTCTGGGATCCGGCCGAGATCGAACCGCCCGACGCCCGCGCGCTGGTCGCTCTGCGCGACGCCGAAACCGGCGCCCGGCGCAGCCTGTGGATGCGCGAGTCGCTGCGCACACGGTGGCGCGAGTCGGTCGCGGCGCGGCGCGCCGAACTCACCGCCTTGTTCGACGCGCACGGCATGCCACCCTTTCACCTGCACGGCCGATTCGACGCCGAGGCACTCACGCGCTATTTCCTGGAGACGGCGACATGAGAGCGCAGCGCCGGGTCCACACCGCGGTGCTGATGCTGGCGCTGGCCGCAGCGCCCGCCGGGCTCGCGCTCGCCGCCGAGCCCGCGAATCCCGCGGCAGCCGCTGCGGTCGCCATCGAGCAGCCGCGCAGCTTCGGCCACGTGCTCGGCGATGTGCTCACGCAGCGCGTGCTGCTCGAGCAGCAAGGCCGGCCGCTCGAGCCCGGCGCACTGCCCGCAGCGGCGCGCATCGATCTCTGGCTCGAACGCAGGCCATCGCGCATCGAGATCGATGCAGAGGGAAGGCGCTGGCTCGCCATCGAATACCAGCTCATCAATGCGCCGCGCGCACTGACTGCCATCTCGCTGCCGGCCCTGACGATCGCGACCACGCCGGGCCCGGCGATCGCGCTGCCCGCATGGCCGGTCAGCATCGGGCCGCTGACGCCGCCGGAGGTGCTCGGCCAGGGTGATCTGCAGCCCCTGCGGCCGGACAGGCCGGTCGCAGCGCTCCCGACGTACGCCGTCGAGCAGCATCTGAAGTTCTCGCTCCTGGCGCTGTTCGCGGTGCTCCTGGCCTGGTTCGCATGGTGGGCGTGGCGCAACATGCGCGAAGCGCAGCAGCTACCGTTCGCGCATGCCTGGCGCGAGCTGAAGCGCATCGATGACCCGGCAAGCCCGGAAGCATGGCGCGTGATGCACCGCGCGCTCAACAGGAGCGCCGGCCGCGTCGTGCACGGCGCCAGCCTGCCGCAACTGCTGGCCGACGCGCCCAACCTGCGTCCGCTGCAACCGCGCCTGGAGGATTTCTACCGCGAATCGACCCGGCGCTTCTTCTTCGCCGAGAGCACCGCCGCATCGGCGCAACCCCAGGCCACCTACCCGCTCAAGCCGCTGTGCCGGGCCCTGCGCAACGCGGAAAAGCGCCACCGGCATTGACCGGCGGACACAGCCATGCGCTTCGACCTCGCCCAACCCTGGATGCTCGTCCTGCTGCCGCTCGCGCTGCTGCCGCTGCTGCGCAAGCGAAGCGACACGCTGGGCTTCTCGCATGTGGCCTGGCTGCCGGCCGATCGCGTCGGCCGCCTGGTCGGCTTTCTGTGGCGTGCGTTCGCGGTCGGCGCCATGGCTTTCACGGTGCTCGGACTCGCGGGGCCGGGACAATCGGGCGCCGTGGTCGAGCGCGCAGGGCGCGGCGCCGAGGTGTTGATCCTGATGGACCGCAGCAGCAGCATGGACGCGACGGTGCACACCAACGGCCTGCAGACCGCGGGCCGCATGTCGCAGGAGCCCAAGGCCAAGGTCGTGCGCGACCTGCTGAGCGAATTCGTCGCCAAGCGGCCCGACAACCGCTTTGCCTTCATGACTTTCAGCACGGTGCCGATCGCGGTGGTGCCTTTCACGCAGAAGACCGACACGGTGCAGGCCGCGCTCGCCGCCACCGCCATCGGGCGCGGCCTGCCCGAAACCCGCATGGGCGTTGCGCTGCTCGCCGCCATCGAGGAATTCGAAGGCCGCAGCTATTCGGGAAGCCGCGTGATCCTGATCGTTTCGGATGGCGGCGCCCAGCTCGACGAGGCGACGCGCCAGCGCGTCCACGCCGGCCTCGCGCGCGAAAAGATCGGCCTGTACTGGATCTACGTGCGCAGCGGCCCCAACTCGCCCAACCTCAACACCGAGACGGTCTCGGCCTACGGCCTCGGCGAGGAACTGGCGCTGCACCAGTTCTTCAAGACGCTGAGCACGCCCTACCGGCTCTACCAGGTCGACGACTCCACGGCAATGGCCGCCGCCATGGCCGAGATCGACCGGCAGCAGAATTTCCCGCTCACGATCCACGAGCGCGTGCCGCGGCGCGACCACGGCGCGGCGTTCTACCTTGCAGCGATGCTGTGCTGCGCGGGCCTGCTCGCCTGCCGCGCGGTGCAGCTGCAGAGCTGGCGGAAAGAAACCCCATGAAGCGACGCACGGTTCACCTGGTCTTCGGCGTGCTGAGCCTGTGCTGCATCGGCGTGGCACTGGAGCGTGGGCTGCGGCTGCGCCACACCACGGGCCTGAACGCCGAGATCGCCCGCATCGCCGCCGCGCCGGTCGGCAAGGACGCGGCGGCGGCGCCGCTTTCGGCGCCGCGCGAACTGCAGCTGGCGCAGGCGGTGGCCCTCTCGAAGGCCGGCGCGCACGACGCCGCGCTCAAGGGCTACGCGAGCCTGATCCAGGCCGGCGAACGCGATCCCGTCGCACAGCAAGCACTGTTCAACCTGGGCAACATGTACCTGCGCCAGGGCATGGCGCAGGACGCCGGCGCGCTGCCGCTGTTCGAACTCGGCAAGCAGCGGCTGCGCGACCTGCTGCGCGCCGCGCCGCAGGACTGGGACGCGCGCTACAACCTGGAGCGCGCGCTGCGGCTGGCGCCCGAAGACCAGGAAGCTTTCTCCGCCGAGCAGCAGCCGGCGCACGAGCAGCGCCGGGTCCGGGTTCCGGGCTTCGTAGCCGGAGACCTGCCGTGACGCCGCCGGCGCCGCTGTCGCAGCACTGGCGCACCGCGTGGCGGCGCATCGGCGGCAGCACCGGCAGCTGGCCGCTGGTGCTGGCCCTGCTGCTGCTGGCGCTCGCCGTCTGGCCGCCGCGCGTGCAGCTGCAGCGCCCGGTGTTCAACTGGCAGGTCAGCTTCGACATCACGCAGAGCATGAACGTCGAGGACGTCGAGCTGGACCACGCGGCCGTCAGCCGGCTCACGCTCGCGCGTGCCGCCATGCGCGATGTGCTCGGTGCGCTGCCCTGCGGCTCCAGGGTGGGCTGGAGCGTCTTCGCGGACTACCGCTCGCTGGTGATCCTGGCGCCGGTCGAGGTCTGCAGCCACTACGAGGAACTGCTGGCCTCGCTCGAGCGCATCGACGGCCGCATGCGCTGGGCCAATGCCAGCAACGTCAGCAAGGGCGTGACCTGGGCCGTGCGCGGGGCCCGAAGCGTGGGGCCCGACACCCACTTCGTCTTCATCAGCGACGGGCAGGAATCGCCGCCGCTGCGCATCAACGAGACGCCGCCGATGACGGACATCAAGCCCGGCGAGGTCCAGGGCTGGCTGATCGGCGTGGGCGGCGACGTGCCGATGCCGATTCCCAAGACCGGCAGCAACGGCGAGCCCGCCGGCTACTGGCGAGCCGACGAGGTGGTGCAGGGCTCGGCGATCGGCAGCGCGCTGAACCACGAACACCTTTCCGAACTGCGGCAGGACCATCTGCGTGCGCTGGCCGAACTGGTCGGCGTGAACTACCGGCGCTTGAACACGCCCGAGGCCCTGAAGACGGCCATGCTGGACCGCCGCTTCGCGCAGCATCTGCTGGCGGATACGGACCTGCGGTGGATTCCCGCGCTGCTCGCGCTGCTGCTGCTGGCGTGGCGGTTCGCACCGGATTTCGGCTGGCTGCGCGAGCGGCGGCCGGCGAAGCGGGAGAAGAAAAAGGCGATCGATCGCGGCGTGCCGCCGCGCAGCCTCACGCGTGCGGCGTGACGAGAGCCGCGGAGAGACGCCGCGAATTGGCGGGATCGCGAAACACCAGCGGATGCTCCGTCAGCGCCGCCGGATCGCGCGCGGCCGCATGCGCCACCGCCTCGACCACGCGGTGGTGGTCCGGGCTCTTCGCGCACACCGGATCGGCAGCAGCCGCATCCTGCGCCAGCAGGTAGGCTTGGCAGCGGCAGCCGCCCAGGTCCTGCTCGCGCTGGTCGCAGCTCGCGCAGGGCTCCTTCATCCAGCCCGTGCCGCGGTAGCGGTTGAAGCCTTCGGAATCGAACCAGATCTCGCGCAGGCTGTGCGCGTTCACGTTCGGGAATTCGAGGCCCGGCAGCATCTTGGCCGTGTGGCAAGGCAGCGCAGCGCCGTCGGGTGCTACGGTGAGGAACATGCTGCCCCAGCCGTTGACGCATTTCTTGGCCTTGCCCTCGTGGTAGTCGGGCGCGACGAAGAAGATGCGCATGCGCTCGCCGAGCCGCTTGCGCCAGGCATCGGTCACCTCTTCGGCATGGCGCAGCTGCTCGTGCGTGGGCAGCAGCTGGTCGCGGTTGACGAAGGCCCACGAGTAGTACTGGGTGTTGGCAAGCTCGAGGTACTCGGCCCCCATCTCGTGCGCCATCTCGATGATGCGGTCGATGTGGTCGATGTTCATGCGGTGGATCACCACGTTCAGCACCATCGGCCAGCCCTGGTCCTTGATGATCTTCGCCACCCGGTTCTTCAGCTCGAAGGTCTTGGTGTGCGAGAGAAAATCGTTCATCTCGCGCGTGGAGTCCTGGAACGACAGCTGCACGTGGTCCAGGCCCGCGGCCTTCAGCGCGGCGGCGCGCTGCGCCGTGAGGCCGACGCCCGAAGTCAGCAGGTTGGTGTAGTAGCCCAGGCGTGCGGCCTCGGCAATGATGATCTCGAGATCGTCGCGCAAGAGCGGCTCGCCGCCCGAGAGGCCGCACTGCACCGCGCCGAGCTCGCGGCCTTCGCGCAGCACGCGCAGCCAGTCCTCGGTGCCAAGTTCGTTCTCCTGCTGCGCGAAGTCGACCGGGTTGAAACAGAACACGCAATGCAGCGGGCAGCGGTAGGTCAGCTCGGCCAGCAGCCACAGTGGCGGTCCGGGGCGCGGTGCTGCGGTGGTCATTGGGGATCCCAGCGCAGCCAGTTCTGCTGCGCCGCCATTTCGATGAAGCCGCGCACCTCGGGTTCGAGACCGGTGGTGTCGAAAGCCTGCTCCAGATCGGCCACGATGGCCGCGACGCTGCGCTCGCCGTCGCAGCGCTTCATGATCTCGCCCGCGCTGCCGTTGAGCCGCACCATACCCTCGGGGTAGAGCAGCACGTGGCAGTCCTGCGCCGGCTCCCATTGCAGGCGGAAGCCGGGGCCGACGCGGGGTTTGCTTTCGAGGGTCAACATGGTCTTCGTCTGCTCGTTCATGCGCCGTTCACGCCGTAGCGCGTCGCCATCGCATCGTTCATGGCCCAGAGGATGTCGAGCTTGAACTGCAGTATCTCGAGTGCGCGCTCCTGCAGCGCGCGGGTGTCGAAGTGGTCGAGCGTGATGGCCAAGCCCTGCTCCACGTCGCGCCGCGCCTGGCTCACGCGGTTGCGGAAATAGTCGAGGCCCGCCGATTCGATCCACGCATAGTGCTGGGGCCAAGTGGCCAGGCGCTGCTTGTGGATCTCGGGCGCGAAGAGCTCGGTGAGCGAGGAGCACACGGCCTCCTGCCACGGCGCGCGGCGCGCGAAGTTCACGTAGGCATCGACCGCGAAGCGCACCGCCGGCACCACGTGGCGCAGGTCGCGCACTTCTTCGCGCGTCAGCCCCACGGCCTCGGCCAGGCGCAGCCAGGCCTCGACGCCGCCTTCGTCCTTGATTCCGCCGAGCTCGAAGCCGTCGTGGTCGAGGATGCGCTGCACCCAGCCGCGGCGCACTTGCTGGTCGGGGCAGTTCGAGAGCACGGCCGCGTCCTTGATCGGGATCGCGATCTGGTAGTAGAAGCGGTTCGCCACCCAGCCGCGGATCTGCTCGGGCGTGGCCCGGCCGCTGTTGAGCATGACGTTGAACGGATGGTGGATGTGATAGCTGCGGCCGCGCTCGCGCAGCTTGGCTTCGAACTCCTCGCGGTTCCATGCCGGGCCGGCTTTCTCGCTGTCAGCGGCCGGGCGAAACGGGTCCTGGATCCTGTCGGCATGCATGGCGGGGCTCGGTACTTTCAGAGTTGGATGGTCATCCCGTCCTCGCAGGGCTCGATGCCTGCGCGCCGCAGCGCCGCATGCTCATCGGAATCTTCGTCGAGGATGGGATTGGTGTTGTTGATGTGGATCAGCATGCGCCGCGCGGTGGTGGCGGGCAGCTTCGACAGCCACTCGATCATGCCGCCCTCGCCCGACTGCGGCAGGTGGCCGATCTCGCGCGCGCGCTTGCTGCCCACGCCCAGGCGAATCATTTCGTCGTCGGTCCAGAAGGTGCCGTCGACCATGACAGCGTCGGCGCTGGCCATGGCGTCGAACACGGGCGGCGTGATGGCGCCCAGGCCCGGCGCGTAGAACAGGCTCTTGCCGCTCCTGCGGTCGAGGATGGTCACGCCGATGTTGTCGCCCGCCACCTGCTGCTCGCGGTGCGGCGAATACGGCGCGGCCTTGCCGGTCAGCGCCAGCGAACGAAAGCTCAGGCCGGGCACGCCGGGCACCTCGAAGGCATTGCCGTCGAGCGCGATCGGGTGGCGCGCCACGCCGCAGTAGTGCGACAGTACGCGCAGCACGGGATTACCCTGACTCAGGTCTTCGGCAACCGGGTCGGTGCACCACAGCGGCAGCGGCGTGCCGCGCTCGCGCAGCATGAAAAGTCCGGTGGCATGGTCGATCTGTCCGTCGATCAGCACCACGCCCGCGATCGCAGTGTCGCGCATCGCGCGTGCGGGCTGCAATATGGGGCTGCTGCGGATCTGCTCCAGGATGTCGGGCGATGCGTTGAACAGCACGCCGTCGTCGCCCTCGTCGGGGCGCACGAAGATCGACGACTGCGTGCGCGGCTTGGCGCGCACCGTGCCGTTGCGCACGCCGGCGCAATTGGGGCAGTTGCAATTCCATTGCGGAAAGCCGCCGCCAGCGGCCGAGCCCAGGACAGTGATGCGCATCGGGAGATGAAAAAAAGGAAGACGGAGAGGCTCTAAACAACCCGCCCCGGGAGTGCCGGGGCGGGTTGCGGCGAGGCGCAGCTCAACGAGCGCTGACGTACATCGTGATCTCGAAGCCGAAGCGAAGATCGGTGGCCGTCGGGGTTTCCCACTTCATAGGGTGTCTCCTGCAAGGTTGCACAGCGCCATGTGGCGGCTGCGGGAACTTCGTGTGCTCCGGTACCCATCTTGAACCCATGCACCGACCAGACCCAGCCATGAAATCATGATTCGCACTTCATGATTTTCATGAATAGCGGCAACAGGGCCACCGCGTACCATCGCCCTCGTGCTTCCCACCGGCCTGTACCCCGAATCTCCTCCCTGGCGCACCCACGCATTGGAGGTGCCGCATGGCCACGTGCTGCATGTAGAAGAAAGTGGTGACCCCGCCGGCATCTGCGCCGTGGTCCTGCACGGCGGGCCCGGCTCGGGCACTTCGCCGCTGCTGCGGCGCTTCTTCGATCCGGCGCGATACCGCGTGATCGGCATCGACCAGCGTGGCGCCGGCCGAAGCCGACCGCGCGGCGCGACGGTACACAACCGCACGATCGACCTGCTCGAAGACCTGCAGCGCGTGCGCGAACAACTCGGGGTGCCGCGCTGGCTGGTGGTCGGCGGCTCGTGGGGCGCCACGCTGGCGCTGGCCCATGCGGCGTTCGAGCCGCAAGCGGTGGCGGCGCTGCTGCTGCGCGCGGTGTTCCTGCCGAGCGCCGAAGAGATCGGCGCCTTCTTCCAGGACAGCGCCGGCCGCGCACCCGCCGCGTGGGCGCGGTTCGCGTCCGTGGCGCCGGCCGGCGAGCGCGGCGACATGCTGGGCTTCCTGGCCCGCGGCCTGCAGCAGGTGCCGGCCGATGGCGACACAGAGCTGCCCCGCCAACTCGCGCTGGCCTGGTGGCGCTGGGAGCAAACCCTGGGGCGCGGCGCCGGCGCACCAGCCGGCGAGCCGCCGGCCGCCCAAGCCGAACCCGACCGCAACACGCTCGACGCACTGGTCGACCGCTACCGCGTGCAGAGCCACTACCTGCTGCACCGCTGCTGGCTAGATTCGCCCCCGCTGCTGGACCGCCTGGCCGCACTGCCCCGCGTGCCCACCCTGCTGCTGCATTCCCGCGACGACCGCATCTGCGCGCCACATGGCGCACAGGCCGTGCACGACCGCATTGCGCACTGCCAGCTGCAATGGGTCGACGGCGCAGGCCACGACCCCGCGCACCCGGCCATGGCCTCTGCGATGGTCGCCGCGCTCGACGGCTACGCGCGGCATGGCCACTTCGGCAACGCGCCCGCGCCATGACGCTGCGCCTGAAGATCAACCTCATCGTCAGCCTGCTGACGCTGCTGTTCGTCGCGGCCATGCTCGCGCTGCAGATGCGCGCCATGCGCGAATCGGTGCACGAGGAAGTCGTGGCCGCCAATCGCGTGGCCGCGCAGTTGCTGAACCGCACCGCCTGGCTCTATGCGGCCCAAGGCACGCCGGCCATGCTGTCGTTCCTGCAGGGCGTCGGGCGCGTGCGCTCCAACGACATCACGCTGCTCGACAACGAGGATCGCGTGCTGTACAGCTCGCCCAACTCGGTCTACAAGGCCGGCCGCGACGCGCCCGACTGGTTCGACCGCCTCGTCTCGCCACCGCCGTCGCAAATGTCGATTGCCTTTCCCGGTGGCAAGCTGATGGTGAGTTCCAACGCGTCGCGCGCCGTGCTCGACGCGTGGGACGACTTCGTGCTGCTGATGCTCAGCGCGCTGGGCCTGCTGGCGGTCGTCAATGCGGGCGTGTTCTGGCTCGTGGGCCGCGCGACGCGCCCGTTCGCGGACATCGTGCACGCGCTGAACCAGCTCGAGAGCGGGCGCTTCGACGTTTCGCTGCGCGCCCTGCCCGGCACCGAGGCGGCGGCCATCGGCGCCGCCTTCAACCGCATGGTCGGCATGCTGCAGCAGCACATCGAGACCGAGCGGCGCGCCGTGCGGGCCGAAAACCGACTGTCCGAAAGCCGCGAGCTGGGCCGCTGGGTCGATCAGAAGATCGAGAAGGAACGCCGCCTCATCGCGCGCGAGCTGCACGACGAGCTGGGCCAGTCGGTCACCGCGATGCGCAGCATGGCCCTGTCGATCGCGCAGCGCGTGCAGACGCTCGATCCGCAGGCCGAGCAGGCGGCGCGGCTGATCGCCGAGGAATCGGGACGGCTCTACACGGCCATGCACGGCATGATCCCGCGCCTGACGCCGCTGGTGCTCGACAAGTTCGGGCTGGTGGCCGCGCTCGAAGACCTGGTCGAGCGAACCCGCAACAGCCATGGCGGCGTGGAGCTCGAGTGGCATCTGGACATCGAGCTCGATCGCCTGCGGCTCGACACCGACACCGCGCTGGTGCTGTACCGCGCCGCGCAGGAAGGCATCACCAACGCCCTGCGGCACGGCGAGGCACACCGGATCGTGCTGGCCCTGCAGGGCGACGAACAGACGGTGAAGCTCACGCTGACCGACGACGGGCGCGGCCTGCCCGGCCCTGACGCCGCCAGGGAAACCAGCACAGGGCACTATGGCCTGCGTTGGCTTGCCGAGCGCATCGACAGCCTGGGCGGCGACCTGCGCCTCGAACCCGCCGCGCCCAGCGGCGCCCAACTGACGGTGCGCCTGCCCTTGCCGGCGGCCGTCGCGGAGAACACATGACCCAGGCGATTCAGCCGATTCGAGTGATGCTGGTGGACGACCATGCGCTGGTGCGCATGGGCTTTCGCATGCTGCTGGCCGACGCGCAGATCGAGGTGGCGGCCGAGGCCGACACCGGCGAACAAGCCTGCCAGGACTACCCGCAAGTGCGGCCCGACGTGGTGGTGATGGACCTGTCGATGCCCGGCATGGGCGGGCTGGAAGCGCTGCGCCGCCTGCTGGCCCACGACCCCAAGGCGCGCGTGCTGGCGCTGTCGGCGCACGAGGACACGATCCATCCGCGCCGCGTGCTGCGCGCCGGCGCGCTCGGCTACCTGGCCAAGCGCAGTGCGCCCGATGCGCTGATTGCCGCGGTGAAGGCCGTGGCGCGCGGCGACCGCTACATCGACGCCAACACCGCGCAGGCGCTGGCCACGGCGCAGATCGAGGGCGAGGCCAACCCGGCCGACCTGCTCAGCGAGCGCGAGTTCTCGGTCTTCATCCAGCTCGCGCGCGGCATGACGGTGGCGCAGATTGCCAGCACGCTGAACCTCTCGCTCAGCACGGTGGGCTCGCACCTGTACCGCGTCAAGCAGAAGCTGGGCGCCACCAACCAGGCGGAGCTCACGTGGGTGGCGCTGCGCTGGGGGCTGATCCAGGTCTAGCGCGACCGCGCACCGGCTTCGCGGTTCAGCTGCGTTCCAGGATCGGCCAGCCGGCTTCCAGGGCCCGGGCGCGCAGGCGCTCGTCCGGCGCCACCGCCACCGGATCGGACACGGCGCACAGCAGCGGCAGGTCGCTGGCCGAATCGGAATAGAACCACGACTGCTCGAGCGCTTCGAGCCGCGTGCCGCGCGTGGCGAGCCACTGGTTCACGTGCATCAGCTTGTGGACGCCGAAGCACGGATCACCGTCGATGCCGCCGTCGAGCGTGTCGCCGATCACCAGGGACCGCGTCGCCAGCACGTCGGCCACGCCGAACACTCGGCCGAAGGGCTCGGCGATGAAGCGGGTGGTGGCGGTCACGATGGCGCAGAGGTGGCCCGCGTCCTGGTGCCGTCGCACCAGCGCGCGCATCGGCTCGGGCACCTGCGGCGCCATCTGGGCTTCGAATTCCGCTGCCCATTGCCGCAGCGCGGCCATGCCGAAGCTCGCGAGCGGCGCGACGCTCGCGCGATGCAACTCGTGGATGTCCAGCGTGCCGTCCACGTACTGCTGGCAATATCCCAGGTAGACCGTCTCGGCATCGGCCGGCAGCACGCCGCGTGCCACCAGGAAGCGCGTCCAGGCCATGCCGCTGTCGAACGGAATCAGCGTGTGGTCGAGATCGAACAGCGCCAGCTTCATTGCAAAACTGCACCGAACGAAACGGGCGCCCCGATCACGCGGCCGAAGCCTCGTGCGGCTGCAGTTGCTGCTGCGCTTGCGGCAGCAACTGCGCCGGCAGCACGCCGCGCAGCGCATTGCACACCACGAGTTTCTGCGCGGCCTGCAGGTCTTCCAGGGACAGGCTGCGTTCGGTGGCTTCCCATATCGAATCTTCGATCAGCACGCCGCGCATCACGCCCGGCAGTGCGCCATCGGCAACGGGCGGCGTCCACCAGCGTCCATCGATGCGTGCGAATACCGTGCTGCGCCCGCCTTCGACGAGCCGGCCGTCTTCGGTGAAGAACAGGCTGTCGAAAGCCCCGGCGCGTTCGGCGGCGCGCACGCCGGCATCGTAGTGCTGGCGCACGGTGGTCTTGTAGGCCCCCAGCGGGTTTGCATTGGGCAGCCGCTGGTCGGCAATCAGCAGCTTCACTGCGCCCGGAGGCAAGGGCGGCAGCGGCGAATGCGTGATGCCGATGCGCCCGCCGTGCGCAAGCGCCAGCCGCAGGCGCGACGGCTGGCCTGGCGCGAGCGCGGGCAAGGCCTCCCGCAGCGCCTGCATCGCGGCATCGCGGTCGAACTGGAAGCCCAGCGCACGCGCGCTGTGCGCCAGCCGCGCCAGGTGCCGGTCCAGGTGGCGGATGCCTTCGCCGGGCGTGGCCAGCATGGTTTCGAAGAGCTCGAAGCCGGGGTCGAGCGCGGTGAGAAAGCGCGCCTTGAGCAGGCACTCCCCGAACTCGTCGGCGGCGTTGCTGTCCTGCACGATGCCGGCGCCAATGCCCAGCCGCAACGGCCGCAGGCCCTGTGCCTGCGCGCCCAGCGTGAGGGTGCGAATGGCCACCGACAGGCAGAAGTCGCCGATGGCCGCGCCGGCCGCCGGCGCATCGATCCAGCCGATCGCGCCGCAGTAGAGGCCGCGCGGCGTACTTTCGAGTTCGCCGATCCATTCCATGGTGCGATGCTTGGGCGCACCCGTGATGGAGCCGCAGGGAAACACCGCGCGCAGCAGTTCCGGCATGCCGACGCCGGCGCGCAGCCTGGCCTGCACGGTCGAGGTCATCTGAAACACCGTGGCATAGGGCTCGATGGCAAAGAGCGTCGGCACCTTCACCGAGCCGATGCACGCCACGCGGCCGATGTCGTTGCGCAGCAGGTCGACGATCATCACGTTCTCGGCGCGGTTCTTGGTGTCGACCGAGAGCAGGCGCGCCATCTCGCTGTCGCCCTCGGGCGCATCGGCGCGGGCCGCAGTGCCTTTCATCGGGCGCGCCGTGAGCACGCCCGCGTCGTGGCGCAGGAAGAGTTCGGGCGAGCACGAGAGCACGTGGGTGACGTCGCCCTCGCCCGCTTTCTGGCTGCCTTCCGGCAGGGCGATCAGCGCGCCATAGGCCACCGGCTGCCGCTCGCGCAGGCGCCGGTACAGCGCCACGGGCGAGCCATAGCTTCGGCCGTGCAGCCGGTAGGTGAAGTTGACCTGGTAGGTTTCGCCCGCGGCGATGGCTTCGTGGATGCGCGCAATGGCTTCGGTGAAGGCCGGCTCGTCGATGCTGGGCTGCAGGTCCATCACGCCGACGGGCTGCGGCGGGCTGGCCTCGCGCGGTTCGAGCCCTGCCAGCCAGTTGGCGACCTCGTCCGACGAGAGCATGGCGCATTCGCGGAACATCAGCACGCGCAGTGCCGAGGCATCGTTCGCGGCAAGCCGCGCCTGCCCCGCCCGCTGCAGCCTGGCGCCCCATTCGTAGTCGGCCAGCAGCACCGCGTGCAGGCCCTGCCGCAGGTCGGCATCGATCCGCGCCCAGGTCGCATCGAGGTCGCGCGCGTCGACACACAGGTGCTCGCGCACGAACCCGGTGTGCAGCCGGCTGGTGGGCCGCGCGGGCGTCGAGCCGCAGTCGTCGAGGAGCGCGAAGGAAGGCAAGGTCAGCTCCAGTCGTCCATGTCGTGCTTGATGCGGTGCCGGTTGGCGATCAGCTCGTCCACCGACGGCTCGTTGTTCAGCGCGCGCCGGATCGCGAGCTTGGTGGCCTCGTAGTTGGTGCGGTACATGTCTTTCTTGTCGAGGTCCTGGTCCTTGGCGCAGCGCGGATCGATCCACACCAGGCTGATGATGCACAGCGTGTTGGCGTGTTCCCTGGGAATGATGCCCTCGATCAGGCAATCGACCACCGCATCGGCCGTTGCGCTTTGCACCACGCCGCCGAACAGGTCGATGTTGGCCACGTCCTTCAGCGTGACCTTGGGCACCATGATGGTCGCGGGCCGCACGAGCTGGTTGCAGGCGCGAATGGCGAACATCGCGGTGTGGCCCTTGCTCTGCGCCATCATGTTGGCGAAGGCCTGGCCCACGGGGCCATCGGTTGCGCCGATCAGGATCTCCGGCATGGCGTCGGTGAACTGGCCTTCCTTGGCAAGAACCGTGGCTTCGCCTGCATGAAAAAGATAGGGATGCGTCATGGAAAGGAATTCAGGAGTGGTTTGAAGAAAGGCCGAGACGGGTCACAAGCACACGATGAGTTCGCCCTTGCCTTCAGCCGAAAGATCGCCCCGGTGGCGTTCGATGCGGCGCGCGGGCAAGGTCGCAAAAGGTCCGCCGTGGCGCGCGAGATCCCGCGACAGCAGGGCCCAGAACACCGGCGTTGCAGTCCGGTTCGGCACGAAGGTCAATGCTGCCTCGATCCCCGCCGGCAGCGCCGCGTCCGGCCCTGCGAAGACGATGCTGCCGCGGCGCATGCCGTAGCCTGCATGCGCGCCGACCTTGCCACCGACAGCGATCGTACCCGCCACCATGCGCGAACCCAGGAACGCGCCCGCATCGCCATGGACCAGCGCGGATCCGCGGCGCATGCGGTCGCCGAAGCGCTCGCCCGCATGGCCATGGACCACGAAGGTGCCGCCGCGCATGCCGTCCATGCTGCCGGGCAAGGTGCTGGCCGCGAAGTCGCCGACATCGCCCTTCACGTCGATGAAGCCGCCGACCATTTCGCAGGCGGCCAGCAAGCCGGCCCGGCCATCGATCTGCAGCGCGCCGCCGCGCATGCAGCCGCCCGCATAGTGGCCCGCATCGCCCTCGACGCGGATGCGCCCGCCGTCCATCTGCCAGCCGATGCGGTCGAAGCGCCCGAGATCGCCTTCGAAGCGAAGCGTGCCCTCCTCCTTGCCCGACGCGACGTCGAACAGTTCGGCCAGCGCCAGCATCGCGTTGCCGTGGCCCACGGGCAGCTGCCCGACCTGCGCAGCCGAGAGTTCCGCCAGCGCGGCCGGCGTGACGCCGCGCAGATCGACACGCAAGGCGGGCGCCTGCCGCAGCCTGAAATGCCATCCGCTCATGGCGCATCTCCCGCCGAGCCCAGCAGCCTGTGCAGATGAAAATGGAACGGACCCAGCTTGCCGCCATAGTTGCCGGCCGAGATGCGCAGCAGCCCGCCCGCCGGTCCGATCGCAATGGCGGCTTCCATGCCCACGCGCATGGCGGCGCCCACGTCGGCCTCGGTCAGGCCATCGATCACGATTTCCATCACGCAGCCGATCTCCTGTGCGGACGCTCCGCCCGCCAATTCGCTGTGCGCCACCAGCCCCACGAGGCTCGGGCAGAAGGCGTCGTTGGTCGAGGCATTGAGGTTCGCATAGCGGCTGCCGACCTTCGAGCCCGAGCGCACCACGCCGCCCGGGAACGGCATCACCACATTGGGCAGCCGCTTCATCGCCGCCACCGCGGCCTCGGCGGCGGCCAGCGCCGCATCGGTGTCGCGCGCCAGCAGCAGCAGGTTGCCGCCGCCCACGGCCTTCACCACGGGCGTGTCTTCCTGTGCCACGAACTCGCCGTCCATCACCGGCACGCGCCAGTAGCGCACGCCGTCGATCACCTTCGAGATCTGCCAGCCGTCGCCGAAGAAGCGCAGGTTCTTGCCGAGCGCGGCCACGTCGCTGCCGGGCGCGCCTCGCGGCAGGCCCGCGAACACCGCCGTGGTCGGGCAGGTCAGCACGCACTGGCCGACGCGGCGTTCGAGCTGCTTGCCGAGCTCCTTGCCCGACATCGAGAACATCAGCACGCTCACGCCAGGCCGGCCATCGGGCGATTCGTCCGGCGCGATCTCGCGCTCGATGCCGGCCTCGCAGCCGCAGGCGATCACCGAGGTCGCGAAGCCGGTGGCCGACACCGCCGCATGGCGCGCCCACGCCATGTTGTGCGCCGTGATGAGGATGCGCGTGGCCTTCATCGGAAAGGCCTCGGCGAAGGTTTCGTCGATGACGACGCCGTTGCGCTGCAGGGATGATTGTGCCGTCATGCCGCCCCCCGCCTTCACGACGACGCCTCCTTGAAGCACTCCGCCGGCAGCAGGCGCCCGCCGTTGCAGCACTGGCACAGCTCGTCGTGGCCGATGGCGATGTGGTCGAAGTTGACCGACCCCTGCGCCGCAAGATGCCGGCGCAGCCGCTTCTCGATGCCGCGGTCGTAGTCCGGCGCGACGAAGTGCGTGCCGCCCACCGGCGCCGCCGTGACGCGGCCGGCGCGCGAGACCAGCACGCCGTCCTTGAACACGTATTCGGGCGTCGCGAACATGGCCTCGCGGTCGGCGTTCTCGCGGTACACCGCGATGTCGGCCGCGGCGCCCGCGCCCAGGTGGCCGCGGTCGCGCAGGCCCAGCAGCCGCGCGGGGCCGGCGCGGGTCATGATCGCGATCTCGTAGAGCGAGAGCTCGCGCGTGATCGAACGCAGCGCAGCCTGCGCCGCCACTTCGGGATGCAGCTTGGCGAGCTGTTCCTCGCGGAAGCTGCGGTCCATCAGCAGGCGGATCAGGTGCGGATAGCTCGTGAACGGGCCGCCGTTGGGATGGTCGGTGGTCAGCACCACGCGCCACGGATCGTCGACCAGCAGGAAGATCTCCAGCCCGATGACCCACTGCAGCGCATTCACGTAGCTCTGTTCGCGGTAGCGGAACGGCACCACGCCGCAGCCGGCCTCGCATTCGATGTCGGCGCCGATCCACTTGCGCGGATCGGCCAGGCCCGACTGTGCATGCTGGCGCATGGTGTCGCCCGAGGCCGTGACGGTCTGGCCGAACATGATCTGGCCCACGTCGATGCTCACGTTCTTGTTCGCGTTCACCACCTCCGCGAGCTGCAGCGCGGCCGAGGAGAACTTCTTCGGCCCCTCGGTGCCATAGGCGTGGAACTGGATGTGCGTCAGGTGCCCGGGCAGTCCGTCGAGCGCGGCGATGGTGTCGAGCGTGGACTGGATGTTGCCGGCCACGCCCAGGTTGCTGCCGTGGATGTGCAGCGGATGCGGCACGCCGAGCTCGCGCAGCGCGCGCGCCAGCGCGTGCACCACCTGCCGCGGCGTGACCTGCCAGTGCACGTGGTTCTCGTCGACGTCGAGCTTGCGCTGGTTGAACTTGAAGGCCGAGATGCCGCCGGGGTTCACCACCTTCACGCCCATCGCCTTGCTGGCGTTGATGGTCCAGCCCGCATAGTCGCGGATGCGCTCGAAATCCCAGCCCTCGGCCAGCATGCGCAGGAACAGCTCGTCGTTGCCGAGCATCACGTAGGCGCCGTGGTCGAGGATCGGCGTGTCGCCCATCTCCATGTGCGCATGGCGCGCGTTGCAGGCCATCATGGCCGGCTCGAAGGCCGCCGTGTAGCCCATCTCGACATAGCGGTAGCCGGTGGCCAGCGTGCCCGGCGTGCAGGTGCCGCATGAGGCGAGCTCGAGCACGTTGTCGGGCAGTGCAATGGGGTTCGCATTGGCGCGGTGGTCTTCGGGCAGCAGCATGCGCGCGAGATTCACCTTGCCGCCGCCGATGTGGGTGTGCATGTCGATGCCGCCGGCCATCACGATGCAGCCGCGGATGTCGATCTCCTCGGTGGCGGCTTCGTTCGGCGCGAGGTCCACCATGCGGCCGTCGCGCAGGTACAGGTCGCGCAACTCGTCGCGGCCGTTCGCGGGATCGATGACGCGGCCGCCGCGCAAGCGTAGCGTCGTCGTCATTGCACGTGCCCCTTCTTCAGCGCCTGCACCGCCTGCGTCAGGCGCCGGACCACCTCGCCCACGCTCGGCAGCCCGTCTTCGTACACGGGCCGCAGCGGCAGCAGCACCGAACCGTCGGTGCGGAACAGATGGCCCGCGGAACCGATGCCGGGAGTGGAGACGGGAATGAACACCAGCCCGTGCGCATCCTGCGGCAGCTGCATACCGGGATGGCCGAGCACGATGCGCGGTATGCCGGCCGGCGGCGGCGCGGGCTCGGGGCCATAGCTCGATACCCACAGCAGCGTGTCGACCGCGCCATCAACCAGCAGGCGCTGCGCATCGAAGCACAGCGGCTCATGCTCGAGGCCCAACGGCCCTGCGCGCGAACGCAGCGGCAGGCCCGAAAGCCAGGCGAACACCTGGTTCACGGTGGAAGCCCCGTCGCCACCGCCCAGCGGCAGCGAGGCCGCGCGCGTGCTGCGGTTGAGCGTGGCGACAATGCGCTGGATGGCCTCGACGATCAGCGCGCCCTGGGCCGGCAGCCGGCCCGATTCATACACCAGCACCGCATAGCGGGCCGCCTTCAGGCGCGCCGAGAGCGCCGCCAGATCGGCCGGCACGCGGGCATCGTCTTTCGAGATGCGGCCCGCGACGAGTGCCGCGAGCAGGGCCACGGTGTCGAACAGGTCACCGTGCGGGGGCAGCGTCTCCACGGCCACGTCCTCCCGCTCGCCCACGCCGAAGCGGCGCAAGAGCTCCGGGTAATGCGCCGCCGGTTCCTCGGTCATGCAGACGATCAGGTCGGCCCGCGTCCTCACTTCCGCCAGCGTGGTGCTGAAGCCGCCACGGTCCTGCAATGCGCGCAGGCCATGCATCAGCGCCTGCCCCTGGGCCGGGTCGCAGATGGCGCCGGTTTCGCAAGCCAGCGCATAGAGGGCCCTCGCGCCAGCGACGTCGGTGCCGAGGCCGCCGAACAGGGGCTGCCGGCTGGCCGCGAGCAGCGAGGCCGCCGTGCCGAGCGCCGTGTCCAGGTCGCAGTCCTGGCCGTCGACCCGGGGCCGCCCCGCGCTGGCTGCGGCATCGAAGTTGGCCAGCGCATTGCGCGCGCGCGGGCAGTCGCTGCCCACGAGCTTCAGCGGCGTGCCGGGCGTCCCGAGCTCGACGCCGAAGGTGTCGCACAGCAAGGGGCAGAACGGACAGGTCCAGGGCGCATTGCCGGGAAGCGCGGCAGTGTCGGGTTCATTCATGGGCAGGCCACCACGCAAGCCATGTGCCATTCACCCCGAGGCCGTCGCGCCTTGGGACAGGGCCTGGATGACACACACGATGTGAGACAGAGTGTTGCGCTTTTGGCGGTCAATGCGTGCCGGCAGCGGCCGGCGGCAGTGCAAGCGAGCCCGCCGGTGGATGGCACGGTTCGTGTGTACAGCGGGCTGATGGCACGCCTCACCCACCCTCGTCGCACCGGCTTCGGCAGATCAGCGGCGCACGCGCGGCAGTTGCAGGTCGTGCAGGGCGCTGGCCACCAGCCAGGCGTCGGCGCCGGCCGCGCTCGCGCACGCCAGGTCGTCCTCGCTGCGGATTCCGCCGGCGCCGATGACCGTGGCGCCCGGCGCCAGGCGTCTCACCTCCTGCAGGGTTTCCAGGTCGGGGCCGGCGCCGGAACCGACGCGCTCGAGCGTCATCACGATCAGCCGCTTCGGCCACAGGTCCACCGCGTCCCAGCAGCCGGCGGCATCGAGCCGCTGGCCGTCGCGCCGGTCCAGCGACAGCGCCGCCCCGGGGTCATTCGCATCGGTGCCATTGCCGCCCGTGGCCTCGAAACAGCGTTCCAGTGCCTCGCGCGACCGCAGCGATTCGCTGCCGAACACCAGCACGATGCGCGAGGCATATGGCGCCAGTTGTTCGCGCAGCGCCTGGCCGGCCGATGCGTCCGCGAGGCCGGCATCCAGCCAGAGCTCGATATCCGGCAGCGCCTGCAGCAGATCGGCCAGCACGCCGATCTGCACCGCCCCGCCCTGCAAGGCGTCGAGGTCGGCCACGTACAGCTGCCGGGCCGCGCAATGCTCGCACAGGATGCGCGCCACCGTCACCGGATCGCTGCTGGCGCACAGCGCAGACACGATCGGCCGGTAGGCCTTGCGGTCGCCGCGCACGGCCCGCACCACCTGGCCCTTCAGCAGATCGACGACAGGGATCAGGTTCAGTTCGGAAGTCATGGGGAAGAGCCCGGAAAGTGGATGATGAAATGACGAAACGCGTTTTTGTTTACGAGTATCTCAGCGGCGGCGGCTGGAGCGACTATGGCGACGACGCCGCGGCCGACGAGCTGCTGCCGCTGGGCCTGTCGATGCGCGATGCCATGGTGGCAGACCTGGTGCGCGCCGCCGATTGTTCGGTCTCCGCGGCAGTCTGCGAACCGGGGAACACCCTGCCTGCAGGTGCCGTGCCATTGCGAGCCCGTGCCAACGAATCGGCCTTCGACTTCGTCGCGCGGCAGAGCGCGCTGCACGACCTGGTGTGGCTGGTGGCACCCGAGACGGACGGCCTGCTCGCGCGCTTCCAGCGCACGGTGGGCAATGCGCGCTGGCTGGGCTGCAGCGCCGAAGCCATCGAGCTCACGGCCGGCAAGAAGGCTACGCTCGCACACCTGGCCGCCCACGGCGTGCAGACACCGCTGGGCTTCGCCGATGCTCCGGACATCGCGCGCTGGGTGGTCAAGCCCGACGACGGCGCCGGCGGCGTGGCCACCCACGTGCACAACCGCCACGCCGATGCGCTCGAAGACCAGGCCACGCGCACGCAGGCCGGCGCCACCTTGACGCTCGAGCCGTGGATCGAGGGCGAAGCCCTGAGCCTCTCGCTGCTGTGCACGGAGCAGAATGCCGAAATGCTGAGCATCAACCGCCAATGCATATCTATCGATGCGCACGGCAGGCTGTCTTTCGATGGCGTGAAGGTCGACGCGGTGGGCCGCGGCGATCCGCGCCGGCATGACCTGGCCGCGCTGGCCTTGCAGGTAGCGCGCGCCATCCCCGGGCTGCGCGGCTTCGCAGGCATCGACCTGGTCTGGCATCCGCAGCACGGGTCGGTGGTGATCGAGGTCAATCCGCGTGTCACCTGCGCCTACGTCGGGCTCTCTGCGGCGCTCGGCCGCAACCTGGCGGCGGAACTGCTGGCAGACCGCCTGCACGGCGGCAGCACTCAAGAACGGGAACTTGCGCGTGCCGACGCCTGAACGCACCACCATCGGCTGGGACATCGGCGGCGCCCACGTCAAGGCCTGCCTGCTGCACGGCGGCGAGGTGGTCGACGTGGCGCAGTGGGGCTGCCCGCTCTGGCAGGGCCTCGACCATCTGGCGCGTGCATTGCAGGCCGCCGGCGCGCGCTGGCCCAGCCTTGCGGCCGCGCAGCATGCCGTCACCATGACGGGCGAGATGGTCGATCTGTTTCCCGACCGCGAAGCCGGCGTGCGCGGCATTGCCGCCGCGCTGGCGGCCTCGCTTCCTGCCCAGTCGGGCGCGCTGCATTTCTTTGCCGGCGATGCAGGCTGGTGCGCTGCCGCGGACGTCGCACGGCACTGGGAACACATCGCCTCGGCCAACTGGCTCGCCACCGCGCGGCATGCCGCGCTGGTGTTCCCCGAAGGCGTGCTGGTCGACATCGGCAGCACGACCACCGACCTGATCGCCTTCGGCAACAGGGGCGTACTGACCACCAGCCGCACCGACGCCGAACGCCTGGTGAGCGGCGAACTCGCCTACCACGGCGTGGTGCGCACGCCGGTGTGCGCGTTGACCCAGCGCATCGAATGGCGCGGTCAGGCAAGGCACGTGATGAACGAGTTCTTCGCCACCACGGCCGACGTCTACCGGCTGTGCGGCGAACTCGACCCGGCGCACGACCTGTACCCCAGCGCCGACAACGCGGCCAAGAGCCTGCCGGCCACGCGCCAGCGTCTTGCGCGCATGGTGGGACTGGACGAACGCGATGCATCCGCTGAAGAATGGCTGGACCTGGCGCGCGCCTGGCGCGCGGCACAAGTGGAAGCCATCGGTGCCCAGCTGCGCCGCGTGCTGGCGGCGCATGCGCTCTCGCGCGAGGCCGTCGTCGTCAGCGCGGGTTGCGGTGCCTTCCTGGTGCCCGACCTGGCGGCCGTTGCCACGGAAGCCGACGGCGCGGGCTCCGTGCCGCGCCGCTTTGCCGCCTATGGCGCCGACGTGGCGAACGTGGCCCGGCATGCGCCCGCGGGCACCGCCGCCTGGGCGCAGGTGTGCGCGCCGAGCGTGGCGGTGGCCGCGCTGTTCGAAAGGGAGCACGACTGATGTGGGTGGTCAAGATTGGCGGCAGCCTCTGTGCCGATCCGGTGCTGCCGCAGTGGCTCGATCTGCTGACGCAGATCGGCGGCGGCCGCGTGACGGTGGTCTGCGGCGGCGGCACCTTCGCGGACGAAGTGCGGCGCGTCCAGGCGCACTGGCAGTTCAACGACCTCGCTGCCCACAACATGGCGGTGCTGGCCATGGCGCAGACGGCGTACCAGCTGCATGCGCTGAACCCGGCGCTGCAGCTGACCGCGCGCAAGACCGAAATTCCGGACCTGCTGAGGCGCGGAAAAACCGCGCTGTGGCTGCCGCTCGAATTGCGGCGCGACAAGCCGGACGCCCGCACCGGCTGGGACGCCACGTCGGACACGATCGCGCTCGACCTCGCCAAGCATCTCAATGCCGAGCAGCTGGTGCTGGTCAAGTCGTGCGCCATCGATCCTCAGATGACGCTGGGGGAGCTGGGCGACGCCGGCGTGGTCGACCAGCAGTTTGCCGAGCGCTCCGGCGATGCGGCGTTTCCGATCACCCTGCTTCACAAGAACCAGCTGGCGACCATGCGTGCGCTGCTGCTGGGCGAGACCACCTTCGCCCCGCGCTGAAGTTCAGGCCGACGCGGGCTCCACGGCCTCGCCATGCAGCAGCACGGCCAGTGCCGCCAGGCGCTCCGGGCTAAGAGCCGCCTTGCGGTCGCCCACGCAGACGGCGCTGCGAAAGCCCGCGAAGTCCGGCGCCAGCGACTGCAGCAGCGGGACGTGCGCCGTGCGCAGCGCACCCGCCACGCCGGCCATCCGCCCCGCGGCACGCACCTGGGCGAGGAAGGCGCGCAGCTCCACCATCGGCACGGCATCGAACAGGCTGCCGGCCTGCTTGTCCGCGGTGTCGACCATGAGCCCCGGAAACCCGAGCGTGCAGGCATGCGCAGTCAGTGCGGCATCGAGCCCGTGGTCGGCAATGAAGACCGGCACCACCGGCCAGTTGCAGGCCGCTAGCGCATCGAGCACCGCAAAGGCCTCGGGCCCGCGCTCGATGCCGACCTTCACGTAGTCGACGCCGCAGGCGCCCACCGCGTCCACCTGCGCCAGGATGCCGTCCAGCGCATGCATGGGCAGATCGCCGATCGTTGCGCTCACGGGCAGGCTGATCCCGTGCGCACGCAGCGCGCCCACGACGGTGCCGATGGTTGCCACCGGCAAGCCGCCCAGTGCGCCTTCGTTGGGTTCCTTCAGGTCGATGAAGTCGGCGCCGCCGCGGGCCGCGAGCAGGGCCTCGTCCACGCTGCGCACGCTCACCAGCATGCGCATCGTCATGATGTGCGCTCCCGGGCGGCGCCAGCACGGTGCTGCGCGACCGCGGCGCGCAGCCACTCCCAGGCCTCGCGTTCCTCAGGGCCGGCGGTCTTGTCGATCGCGATCTGCAGATAGGTCATTTCGGTTTCCACTTTCTCGGGAGGGAGCATGTGCAGCCGGCTCACCAGCACGGCGCCTTCGATCACCGCGGCCTGCGCGCGGTTGAAGCCGGCAAACGGCGCATGCGTGGCCTCGTGCACGGCCACCATGCGCAGCACCGGCCGCTGCACGTCGTCGCGCTGCTCGGCCAGTTCGAGTTCGACGTGGCGCAGCGCAGCGGCGAGCCGCACGCCTTCGATGCGCTCGGCCGGCAGCGTGGGCCACACCTTGCGGCCGGTCACACAGCCCGCGAACACGCGGGTGTCGCAGACGATGTTCAGCACCGCATGGCCGGTGGCCACGATGTTGTCGTGCGTCGTCGAGGGCTTGAACGGCATCAGCAGGATGCCGCCCTCCTGGTAGCGGATACCCATCGGCGCCACGTGCGGTTTGCCGCCGGGGGCCACGGTGGTGACCACGGCTTCGAAGATCTGGTCGTTCATGAGGATGATGGCGCGGTGGTGGTGCTCGTGGCGCCGGTCTCGGCCGCGCTGTTCTTCTTCGATGTCTTCATGGTGGTTCCCGGTGCGCACCAGCGGGCGAGGTCTTCGGTGGGCCGCGGAGCGGCGCAGCCCCAGTCGAGCGGCTGGTCCTGCACGTAGCGCTTGCCGAGCTGCCAGGCGATCTCGGCGCGCGCCAGCTCCACGCCCATGTAGAACGCATGGTCGGCGTCGTCCTGCAGCTTGAGCTGCGGCCAGAGTTCGAAGGCGCCCTGCGCGAGCCGCATGCCGTCGCGGTTGTATACGTGCAGGCCCAGCGGCGAGATCTGCACGCGGAAGTTGGGGTCGCGCACCTGCGAGGCGATCTCGCCGATTTCTTCGGGCGTGTCGGGGAACGGATGCTTGGCGTGCACCGTCATCAGCGCATCGCTCATGCCCTTGGGCAGCGTGGCGTTGCGCGCTGCGGCATGCATGATGCGGCGCGCCCAGTCGGCTTCGCTCACCGCGCGGCGCGCATGCTGGCTCACCTGCGTGGTCAGCACGGCCGCCACGTTCAGCTCGGCGGCAATGCCGAACAGCAACGCGTTGATGCCGCTTGTGTCGGCCTCGGTGAGCTCGGTGAGGTTGCCCACGCCCAGCATGATCGGCGCATCGGGAAAGCGCTCGCGCAGCCGGTGGTAGCGCACGATGGATGCGGTCAGGCCGAACGGTATCGGGTCAAGGATCGAATCGGCCAGGAAGGCGCGGCCGCTGCGCTGCATCTGCGCCACCGCTTCGTACAGCGATTCCTCATCGACCGGAACGCGCGGTATCAGCACCGGCGTGGCCGCAACCTCGTCGGCAATCCAGAGGCTGTCGAGCGTGAGGCTCAGCAGGTAGTCGGCGCCGGCCTTGCCGCCGAGCAGCAGTTCCTGCGTGTCGCTCGAATCGACGCTGACCTGGAAGCCCGCGGCCTTCAGCGCCTGCACGCTCTCGGCCAGATGGTCGAAGCGTGTCTCGGGCAGGCAGCCCAGGTCGATGACGTTGGCGCCATCGGCCGCGAGCTGCTGCGCGCGCTCGATGATCTGCGCCACCGAGAGCCGCGGCGCGTCGACGATCTCGGCAAAGATGGCGACCTCGTAGTCGCTCAGGTCGACCGCGCGCGCGCTGCGGTTGAAGTGGCGCGGCAGGTCTTTCAGTTCCTGCGGGCCGCGTTCCACCGGAACGCCGAAGTGAAGGCTCAGGGCCTCGACGTCGCCGCGGCAGCGGCCCGGCACCATGATGCGGTCGGCGCGCCGCGGTGCAGCGCCCTCGCCTTCACCCTCGCTGAACACCGGGGCCGCAACGCGGCGGCGGATCATGTCGGCCGTCATCAGCGCCGCCACCTGCAGTCCGATCTCCCGTACCTCCCATGTGAACGGTGCCGCCTCGATCCCGGCCAGCACCCGCGTGAGGCTGGCTTGGGCGAGGCGCCCGGTCAGGAAGACGATGTGTTCCATGCGAGAGAAAGTTCCTTCAGGCGCGTGTCGAGCGCAGTCTCCAGTTCGGCCGGTGAACAGACCACCTGGCAAAAGTCGATGCCGCGCAGCCGCTCCACGTTGTCCAGTTCGATGCGCCGCGGACGCAGCGTGACCCAGTCATGCGGCGACTTGGTCACCACCACCGGTTCCGTATCGCATGCAAACACGATGCCAGGAATGCCGAGCTTGCCGGCCTGCGCAAACATGTTGGTCGGCAGCGAGTCACTGATGCCGAACGCGCACTTGGCCACCGTGTTGCTGGTGGCCGGCGCCACCACCACCGTGTGATAGACGTCGTCGTAGAGCATGCCCACCGGCACGCCGCTGGCCGTCTTGTCGCGAAAGACACGGAAGCGCGGTTTCAGCGCCTCGATCTGCAGCTTGTAGATGGGCAGCACCTCCTCGGCAGCGGCCGAGAGGAACAGATCGACCGACGGCAGCCGCGCCGCGATCGCGAGCGATTCTTCGAGGAAATGGCCCGAACCGGTGATGCACCAGGCCAGCCGCGAGCGCGGCGGCGAGGCCGCCAGCGGCCCTTCCCCGTCTTCGGAAGCCAGCGCGGCGCCGCGTGGATCGATCTTGCCCGTGCCCGTCGGCTCCCCGTGCGTCATGTCTGGCGAGCCCTTCGGCTCAATCGGGTGGAGAGATTTCGATGTGAAGCTTGTGGAGTTTTCGGTACAAGGTGTTGCGGCTGACATCGAGCGCCTTGGCGACGTTGCTCACGTTCCAGCGATGCTGCTCGAGCATCTGCAGCAGCACCTGCCGCTCGTTGGCCTGGATCGGGTTGAGTTGCTTGATGGCGGGCGCGGCATTGGACGGCGCCGTGTCCGCCGCCGCATCGGCCGGATCGGACACTGCAGCATGGGCCAGCGCGGGCAATGGCGATGACGCGGGCCGCGCGGCCAGCGAAGGCAAGTGCTCCCGCGTGATGGTCTTGCCGTCGGCCAGCGCGGCAGCGCTGCGCAGCACGTGGCGCAACTGCCTCAGGTTGCCAGGCCATGAATAAGCCATGAGCAGGCGCTCGGCCTCTTCGCCGAGCCGGCTGTCGCTGCCGCCTTCGTCCTTCAGCACGTCGTGGATGAGCTCGCGCTTGTCGCTGCGGTCGCGCAAGGGCGGTAGGTCCAGCTCGATGCCGGCGAGGCGGTAGTAGAGGTCTTCGCGGAAGCGTCCCTCGCGCACCAGGCTCGGCAGATGCTGGTGGCTCGCGCTCACGAGCTGGAAGTCCACCGGATGGGTTTCCTCGGTGCCCAGCGGCGTGACCTGGCGCTCGTCGAGCACGCGCAGCAGCCGGGCCTGCAGTTCCAGCGGCATGTCGGCGATTTCGTCGAGGAACAGCGTGCCGCCATCGGCCTGCAGGATCTTGCCGCGCCGCCCGCTACGCTGTGCACCGGTGAACGCGCCGGCCTTGTAGCCGAAGAGTTCGGATTCGATCAGCGTCTCGGGCAGGCTCGCGCAATTGACCGCGACGAAGGCGCCCTCTGCATGCGGACTGCTCTCGTGGATGGCGCGCGCGAACACTTCCTTGCCCGAGCCCGTCTCGCCGCACAGCAGCACCGGGGTTCGGCGCGCGACCACGCGCCGCGCGGTGTCCAGGTGCGCCACCAGCCGCGCGTCCTTGAAGGTGCGAACGCTGGGCGCACGCGCGGCCGCTGGCCGCAGCGGCGCACGGAAGGACTCGACACCCGCCTCTGCCGCCATCGAAGCCGTGCCTGCGCCGGCCACGCGCGCACGCGCCGGCGTGGCGGCATCGGAGGCCGGCCGCCGCGCCACCGCGAAGAAGCGCAGCGCCGCGTTGGCCCGGTAGGCCACCACTGGATGGAATGAAGAAGAAAGGCTGCGCTGGACGATGTCTTCGAGCGACGTCTGGAACAGGTCGTCGATGCGCTGCGTGCGGATCTCGTCCATCGACTGCAGGCCCAGCTGGAACAAAGCGCTGCGATTGGCCGCGAGAATGCGCCCGTCGTCGCCGACCGCGAGCTTGCCCTCGTGCAGCGTGTAGACGAATTCGGGCCGGCTGTGGAAGTGCAGCGGATGCGCATTCGAGAAGCGCTTGTCGATGAGCCGGTTCTCGATCATGCGCGCCGTCATGCCCAGCAGCACCAGCACGTGCTGCTGCATGAGGCTGGAGCGGCTGGTCACGTCGAGCACGGCGATGATCTCGCCGGACGGATCGAACACCGGCACCGCCGAACACGTGAGCTGCGTGAAGTGGCTGAAGAAATGCTCTTCGCGCCGAACGGAGATCGGGTGCGCGGCGGCCAGGCAGGTGCCCATGCCGTTGGTGCCGGCTTCGGCCTCGCCCCACATGCCGCCGGCGCGCAGGCCCATGGGCTCGGCTTCGGCGGCGAACTCGGGCGAGGACACCATGTGCACGATCACGCCGTCGGTATCGGTCAGCACCACGGCGGACTCGGCATCCGCGAGCTGCTGGTAGAGCGTGGTCATCTCGTAGCGTGCGCACTCGATGACGTCGGCATGCTGGTTGCGGCGGCTCTGCAGCGCCGACGATGCAATGACCACCGGTTCGCGCGGTCGGCCGGGATCGAGCTGGTACTGGTTCAGGCAGCGGCTCCACGAGCGCGTGACCAGGTCGTTGCCCTCTTCGTGAAAGCCCCGTCTCACCACGTCGAGCACCCGGTCAGCGTGTCGATCGCCTTGTCTCAGCGTCAATGTCATTGAAGTTCTCCGGCGCGTTCCATCATGTCTCGATCAGCCCATTGTTGTGCCTGCGGGCCTGCCGCGCACCGGGTGAAACACCAAGCACTGGCAATGCCGGAGCGGGTCTGTTCTCTGGCCTGCATTTTGCGTTGATGAATCCTGCTGGGGTGGACTTGCATGCCGCCAGACACACTTTCAAACACATTCGAATCACTGGAGACACCACTTGAACACCAGCCCGCGTCCTTCCATCGCTCGCCTTTCCTCGAATGTCTCGCCGGCCTCGAACGCATCGCCCGACGCGGCCGAGGCATCTGCGCCCATGGACCTGATCTTCATCGAGGGCTTCAGCGGCCAGACGGTGATCGGCATCCACGACTCCGAGCTGCATCATCCGCAGCCACTGCTGATCAACGTGCACGCCGGAGTGCCCCGCGCACGCGCCTGCGACACCGACCGCATCGGCGACACCATCGACTACGGCATGGTGCGCGAACGGCTGGTGCGGCTCATGGCCGAGCACCGGCTGCAACTGCTCGAGGCCTTTGCAGAGGCCATTGCCGACATCCTCATCGACGAGTTCGGCGCCAGCTGGGTCCGCGTGAAGGTCGTGAAGCCGCGCAAGTTCGACGACGTGCAGGCCGTGGGCGTGCAGATCGAGCGCCACGCGCCCACGCATCGCGCTTCGAAGCTCGTGCACGGCGCCACCGTGCTGAACTTCCTTGCCAGTGGCATGGTCCCCGCCAAGCACTGAACACTCGACACGGCCGCGCCATGCGGCAGCAAGAAAAAAACCGACGCGGTTCACGCGTCGGTTTTTTGTTTTGCGGCTCAGAGGTGGGCTGCGAACGGGTGTGCCGTCGTACCCTTCTTGTCCACCACTTCCGCTGCCGTCGGCGAGCCGGCCACGGCACGCTGGATGGCCTCGCGCGTGGCCTGGTAGTTGTAGTCCTGGATCTTCTTGTCGTCGTCGGCAAGCCAGTGGATGAACACGCCGACGCAGATGAACAGGTTGTCCGCCTCCGCCATGGGGATGGTGCCATCCTCGACGCTGTCGGCCACCGCCAGCGCCACGGCGCGCTGCGCCGGCCCGAACATCTGCACCGCCTGCTTGGCGCCCTTGATGGTCACTTTGTTGAACATCACGGTGGCCGGCTTGGTCAGCAGGTTGGGAGCCACGACCGCGAGCAGCGAAGTGAAGCCGTCCTTGTTGTTCGTCAACGCGTTGGCGAAGGCGGTCTCGGCAGCGCTGCCGCGCGGTCCGATGATCAGGTCGATATGGGCTACTTCGTTGCCGTCGCCAACGAGCGATTCGCCCACCATCAGTCGATCGATTTTTGCCATGGTTTCGAGTCTCCTCTCAGAGGTCCAAGGTGATTAGGGTCAATACGACACCGGTCAGGAAGACCAGCGCAAAGCCATGGGTATCACGATCCGTGCCATCCATTCGCCGCCTCGCGCGCGGGCGCCGCGCACGAGCGGATCCAGCCCGAAAGCAGCAGCGCCGCCACGGTGAAATCGGCGCTGGTCCCGGGGTTGACGCCTGCGGCCTTGAGAGAAAGGTCCCAGGCGGCAAAGCCGGGGTCGGCGTCGAGTGCCACGCCCGCGCCGGCGCGCTCCCGCCAGGCCTGCGCCGCCGTCATGACAGTCTGTGCCACGCGCTCGCCGTGTTTTCGAACAATGTGTGAATCAGGAAAGGCGCTCAGACAAGCCAGGTAAAGCCGTTGGACGAAAGCCACAGTGGCGGCGTCGGGCGGCGCATCGACATCGGCCGGCGCGCTGCCGCAGCCCGCCGGATGGATCGGTTCCTGGAACGCCAGCGCGAACAGGTCCGCGAATCCGTCGCGGTACTGGCGTGCGATGAGGTCGCGGTCTGCGGCCAGCGCCATGGCGGCACGCAGATCGACGCTGGGTGCATCGCGCACGTCTTCGGCCGGCGCTGTCCCCAGTCCGCCGGGATGCGCATGCGCAATGGCGCGATAGGCGGCGCGGGCATCGTCGATGTCGAGCGTGGCCAGCACGGACTCCACCGCCGTGCGCAAGGCCGCAGGGGTTCCGGCGCGGGGGTGCTGCTCCACCGCGAGCGCAATCGGCGCGCACAGCAGCAGGATGCCGAGGTTGGTGTTGCACCCGGCCACCGCCCAGGTGGCCTCCACCGCGGCCTCGATGCGCTCGCCCACGCGCAGGCCCGGCTCGAACAGCGCGCCGGCCGCAGCCTGTGCACTGGCAATGAACATCGAGGCCTGCATGCCGTGGCCGGGCGAGGCCTGGCTCACGTTGCCAGGCTTGCGCACGGCAACGTCGAGCCAGCAGGCCCGCAGGAAGCAGGCCCGCGCGCGCTCCATGGCCGCCTGCCGCGCGTTCATCATCAGGCGCGGCGCTCCGGCGGCAGGCTCTGCTGCGTGAAGCGGCGCGCTTGCGCGAGCTTGCGGTCGAGCAGGTCATCGACGATGGCGCGCGCGATGTTGAACCCCGTGACGCGCTGCAGCCCCTGCCAGGCAGCCACGCCATTGACCTCGAGCACCTGGATCTTCGGCCCGCTGGCCGCGGCGATGAGGTCCACGCCCGCGTAGTCCATGTCGAGCGCCTGCGCTGCGCCTTCGGCCAATTGCGCGAGCGCGGGTGCCAGCTCGGCCGGTTCGCAGCGTGCGCCCTGGGCCACGTTGTGGATCCAGTGCGCGCTGACGCGCCGCATCGCCGTGACGGCGCGCCTGCCCACCACCATCACGCGCCAGTCGAAACCCGGCGAGGCCATGGGTGGCACGAAGCGCTGCAGATAGGCCAGGCCCGCGTAGCGGGCATCGATGTCGGGCATCGGATGATGAACGCCGTCGACCTCGCCCACCAGTTGCAGATTCTTGCCCTGCGAGCCGAACAAGGGCTTGAGCACCAGCGCGTGGCCCGCGGCCGTTTCGCGCATGGCGATGCGCCGCGCCTGCGCCGCCGATTCGGTGGCCCAGGTGGCGGGTGCGGGAATGCGCGCGGCATGCAGCAGCAGGCTGGTCATCGACTTGTCGACCGAACGCTCGATCGCGCGTGCATCGTTGTAGACCGGCACGCCGAGTTCGCGCAGGGCATGCAGCACGCCCAGGCGCTTGGTGACTTGCTCGAAGCTTCCGCCGGCGATGCCGCGCACCAGCACCGCATCGGGCAGCTCGCGGCCATAGCCGGGAATGACCAGGCCATGCCACGCCGCGGTGGTGTCGATGTTGCAGTCGGCCAGGTCGACGCAGCGCCCCACCGCGCCACGTGCGCGCAGTGCGGCCTGCAGCTGGCGCGTGTGCCAGCCGATCTCGTCGCTCATGATGACTACACGCATGGTCAGGCCTCCTGCAGCCACAGGCGCTGCAGCAGCGCCATGTCGGGCGCGCCGCCGTGCCAGGTGTTGCCGCTGTCGACGTTGCTGACCCACACCTCGGCCGGCGCGAACAAGGCGCCGTCGATCTTGTAGAAGTCGTATTCGACCTCCTTGAAGATCTCGGCGAACGAGCGCCCGTGGTCGCGCGAATTGCGCGACGGCAGCGCGCGGGCCAAACCGCGTGCCGCATCGTCGTCGCCGCGGACCGTCAGATGCACGCGGCCGCCGTAGAGAATGGCATCGTTGGTGCGGCCCATGGCCTCGACGCCATCGGCGCTCGGCGACGGCAGCGGTGCGATGCCGGCGCCATCGACGATGTTGCCCAGCGCAAAGCCCAGCTCGTGCGCCTTGTGCAGCGCGACCTCGAGCACGCGCGCCACCACCTGGGTGGTGCCCGCCAGGCTGGTGGTAGGCGTGAGGATCAGGGTCAGCGCTTCGGCGGCCAGGCCGCAATCGCGCAGCAGCTTGTCGATCACGATCTTCGGCGGAGCGCGATCGACTTCCAGCACCAGCACGCCGCATTGCGCATGGTCGCGATAGCCCAGTTCGGCAAAGAGTTTTTCCTTGACCGCCAGCGCGCGCGCCGGCCCCGAGCCGAGCGAGAAGAACTTCTTGCCGCCGGTCTCTTCCTTGGTTGCCGACAGGCTCCAGCCTGCGTACTGGCTGCCGAGGCAGGCCAGCACCGGCTGCGAGCTGCGCACGTCGAGCCACGTGGGCCAGCCCTCGGCGCTGCCGCCGCTGCGCAGGTTCACATGGCCCAGCCCGCCCATGCAGATCTCGCCGATCTGCAAGCCGGCCGCCACGCTGCCGCGCGCCTCGATGCCGGCATCGACGATGTGCGCGCCGGTGTCGTCACGGCGCACCTGCAGCCCGAGCGCATCGGCATCGGCCAGCAGGCGCTCGACCATCGGCCGGGCCAGCAGGTTGACGCTCAGGCCCGAAGCGGCCGCTGGCGGGGATGTGTTGCTCATGCCTTTGTCTCCAGTGATTGCAGCAGCCGCTCGCGGCCTTCGTTCAAGCGGGCGCGCACCTGCTGCGCGTTGCTGCCACTCGCGGTCAGGGTGCACAGGGGGTCGTCGATGTCGAAGCGCTGGCCGGCTTCGGGCAAGTCGCGGATGCCGGGCCATGCGGCGAGGCGCTGCGCCGCGGCCGCGTCGAGCTGCAACGGCTGCTGCGCGAAGACAATCTCGATGCCTTCGACCTCTTGCGCATGCGATGGCACCGGCGGCGGCAGTTCGCCATCCAGGCAGGCGCGCAGATGCGCCTGCATCACGCCCGGCGAACCGGCAGGCATTCTGTAGAGGCTCATGCTGGCCGGCGGCCTGGGATTGACTTCCAGCACGCCGATGGCATCGCCGTCGCGCATGAAGTCGAGGCTGCACAGGCCGCGCAGCTCGAACTCCGCAGTCAGCGTGCGCGCGATGGCCGTCACGCGGCGTGCCATGTCCTCTGCCACGGGCACCGGCCCGACGGCACCGCAGAACACGAAAGGCCGCGTGCCGAAGCGGCGCACAGTCTGTTCGTTGAAGCCGAGCACATGAACGTCTCGGCCGTTGGCGATGAAGGTGGCCGACATCGGCAGCCCCGGCATTTCGCGCTGGAAATAGTGGTGCGAAGATGGCGGCTCGTCCATCGACCAGGGCGCATGGCGGACATGCCAGCCGCCGCAGCCGTGCGCGTCCTTCATCAGCCATCCTGCGGGATCCTCGGGCGGCTGCAGCATCACTTGCGGAAAGGGTATGACGTGCGCCGCAAGAAAGCCGAAGAAAGCCGCCGGATCGCGCAGGCGCCGCACGGCGGCGGGCGCGGTGCCGATCAGCGGCAGCACGGCCGCGCCCTCTTCCAGCAATTCGGGCTCGCCTTCGAAGCCGCTGCCTGCGATCCAGCCCAGCACCGGCTCGCCTCCTTCGCCCTCCCGCGCAAGCGTGTGCAACGCGGCCAGGACGCTTTCGGACTCGATGTGCAAACTGCCCGGCGCCCCGATGGGCAACCAGCGCGACGCAGCACGGCGCGTGTCGACATCGCCGAACAGATCGAGCGCAATGACCTTGAAGCCGTCGCTTGCCGCCGCCTCGGCCATGGCGCGCGCAGAGATGGCGGCAACGGCAATCGCCTGCATTGCGCCGGCCTGCTTCAAGCCGTCTTTCCGGCCTGCTCGACCAGGAACGCGCGGGCCACCGCAAAGGCTTCGGGAAAGCTCAGCACCTGCGCTTTTTCGGCCTCGCACATCTGCACCAGCAGCCGATGCTGCGTCTGGTACTTGACGTTGCCCACCGCCAGCGCGCCGATGGCCACGGCCTGCGTGCCGGCCAATGGCTTGGCGTCGTCCATCACGCCCACGCCGGCAATGCCTTCGGGCGGCACGGCGTTCACGTCGGCCGCCACCTTGAGCCGCGTCGCGGCGCCGAGCGCCTCGCTCGATACGACCTGCACGCCCGCAGCCGCACAGGCCAGCAGCACGTCGGCATCGGCGATGGAGCGGCGCACGGCGTCGGGGTCGCCGCCCGAGAGGCCGTGCAGCTTCACGCCGAAGCGCTGCCCGGTTTCATCGGCCGCTTCCTGCGCCGCATCGATGCCGTTGCGGCTGGACAGGTACACCTCGGCACCGGCCTGCGCCGCGATCACGCCCGCCACGCGGCCCACCGGCCCCGTGCCGCCGAGGATCACCACGCGCTGGCCTTCCAGGCCCTGGGCGTGGTGACGCTTCAACGCGGCCTCGACGCAGGCCACCATGGCCGCGGCCGTGGTGTAGGCGCCGCTCGGGTCGGCCATCAGCGAGACGACGAAGGGCTTGACCATCGAGGTTCGTGCGCGCTCGAGCATGTCGGCTGCCAGTTGCGCATCGCGCCCGCCGATGAAGATGCCGGTGCGCGCCACGCCTTTCGGCCCGCGCGAGAAGATGGTGTCCTGCGTCAGCCCGGTGATGCGGTCCAGGCCCACTTCGCAGTAGGGCACGATGATCTGGTAGCCGGCGTCCGCTGCCATGTTGATGTCGAACGGACTCATCTGTCGGCCGGGGGTGAACATGTGGAGGATGCGGGGACGTTCCATGAGGGCCTGCGTTGGTGTGGGTTTGCGTGTGGAAGGATTGGCGATGGGTAAACGATGCGCGGCAGCGGATTCAGCGCTTGCGCGGCTCGGCAGTACGGTCGCGCACCACCGCCCCGCGGTTGCGGCCCGAGACGATGCGCAGCTCGAGCCGCGGGTCGAGCTGCCCGGCGGCACGCGCAGCATCGACGAGCATTTCGGCCCGCACGTGCGAAGGCATGATCACGAAACTCGTGGGGCCCCATGAGCTCTGGCCGACGGCCGCATCATGCCCGCGGCTCGCATCCGCGAACCAGTGCATCAGCCGCCCGACTGCAGCGCTCGTGTAGATGCCGCCCTGCGCCGACGCGAAGTGCTCGCCGAGCAGCTGCTGCATGCGGTTGATGCCCGCGGCAAACGGTGCGAACTCCGCACGCGCGGCGCCGGGCAGAACCCGCATCAGAACCTGATGGCAGATCTCGGCCGCGCCCGCCTGCGGCAAGGGCGGCAAGGCCGCAATGGCCTTCTTCTCCGCGCCGCCCGACAGGCCCTTGTGCGCGGGGTCCTGGACCACGATGACGCGCCATTCCCCGGGAAACTCGATGCGCGACAGCAGCGGCGCAGGCAGCCCGTCCGGGCCCGGGCCGCCATCGAGGAGCAGGCCGCCGCTGTCGAAGCCCGCGATCCCGACCCCCGAGCGCAGGCCGCGGCCGAGCCAGTGCGCCAGCGTGCCCGTGTCCAGATCGAGCCCGTGCCATTCGGCAAAGGCCCGCCCGATCGCCGACGCCAGCTGCGTGCCCGAGCCGAAGCCCGCATGCGTCGGCAGCGCATGGCGCAGCCGCAGCGACAGCGGCGCATGGCGGCCGCTGCGCTGCTTCAGCACCGCCAGATAGTCCGCAGCGCGGGCCAGTTCCGCTTCGCCGGCCGGCGTATCGGCCGCCAGGTGGTCCGACGCGGACGCCGACAGCTCCACGTCGGTGGTGAAGCCGTCGATCACCAGCCCCAGGCTGCCGAACGCACGCCCGAGCGAGCCCGAGGGGTCCAGAAAGCCCAGGTGCAGGCGCCCGGGCGCGCTCACGCTCACCGTGCGAACGCTCTGGTCGAGCCTGGAAGCAAAGGCGAGGTCGGTGGAGCTCATGGGCGGCGGTGGGCGATGAGGCGAGGTCATGGACTCGCTTGTCATAGCAAGGGCCGTTCCGTCCATGCGCCCAGAGGGGGCGCCGGGGCTTGGGCGCATTCAGGGGGCTGGCGATGTCCCAGGAGCGGGACAATGTGTCACGGCGTGCGGGGGCCGCGGCAGGGGTGGCTGCGCGGCGCAGCGCCCCAATCGGGATAGGGGCCGGTCAGCGAAGACCGGTCCCCTCCCACACCACCCGGCATGCGGGTCCGCACCGAGCGGTTCGAGAAGTTGAGGTCAGCACAGGCAGGGAACTCCGAGCGCATCGAAGTACGCGATGGTGAGCACGCGGTTCAGCGCCATCGCGCTGTTGTGCCACCAGCGCCGAGCATTGGCCGCAATCCGGGCCGCCACGTCGCGACTGGCACCCAGGGCGCGCAGTTCGCGGTACATGGTCGGGCCCCGACACCAGAACTTCAACTGGATGGCTCGCAAGCGGTGCCGCAACCATTCGTCCAGTCGCCGCCAGACCGAGGGCGTCTGTGCCAGTTGGAAGTACGCCTTCCACCCCGGCAGGAACGCTTGCAGGTCCTGTGCGATCTGGTTCATGCTGCGCCGGTGCGCCGCGTGGGCATCCCCAAGCCGGCGGCGCGCGTCAAGGTAGTTGTCGCCTCTTTCATGCAGCCAGCGGCTGTATGTTGGGGTTCCTCGCATGTGCCTGAACGATGCAGTCACGTTCGGGGTTGAGAGTCACTGCGCCGATGGGCGACCAGTTGCGTGTAGGCCCTGACCATCGTGCTGGGTTGAGCGCGCGGGCACGGGTGTACAGCGCGTGGCGAGCAGCGAGGATGGCTTGATCGTCGCCGTTGTGGCGTTGCGCAGGGCTGACGTAGCGAATGCCGCTGTGTCGATGGTCATGGTTGTACCAACGCACGAAGCCGGCCGCCCAGGAGCGCGCGTGGTCCAGGTCGGCGAAGCCCCTGGCGGGGAACTCCGGGCGGTACTTGGCCGTTCTGAACAATGCTTCCGCATAGGCGTTGTCGTCGCTCACGCGAGGCCTGGAGTACGACGGCTTCACGCCCAGCCAGTTGAGCATCGCCAGCACTGTCGTGGCCTTCAATGTGGAGCCGTTGTCGCCATGCAGCACCGGCTTGGTGTCCAGGGTGGCGATGCCCTCGGCCAGCGCCGTGCGGCGCACCAGGTGCACGGCATGGTCGGAGTCGTCCGTGTCGTGAACCTCCCAGCCCACGATCTTGCGGCTGTACAGGTCCAGGATCAGGTAGAGATGGAACCAGCGCCCGAGCACCTGCGCGGGCAGGTACGTCATGTCCCAGCACCAGACTTGTCGCGGTGTCTCGGCGATGTGCGTCGTGGGAGGGCGCACGACCCTGGGCGCCTTGGCACGACCGCGATGGGCGCTCTGCCCGTGCGCGCGCAGGACGCGACTGAAGCTGGACTCGCTGGCCAAGTACACACCCTCATCGGCCAGCATGGGCACGATGCGCGCCGGCGGCACGGCAGCGAACCGCGGCTCATTGGCCACCGCCAGCAGCTGTGCGCGCTCTTCCTGGCTCAGGGCATGGCCGGGTATGGGGCGCACGGCCTGCGGCCTGCCATCGCCCGCGGTGAGGCCTTCATGAGCCTGCCAACGCTGCAGGGTGCGCACGTCGATGCCGGCGCTCTCGCAGGCCAGGCGCAGCCGCGCGCCGGCGGTGTGAGCCTTGGAGATGTTCTGGGCCACGATCCGGCGATCTTCGAGGCCGATCATTCGTCCCCTCCCTTGTGGAAGATCGCCTCGAGATTTTTTGAGAGTACCAACAGGGCTGCGGTCTCGGCCAGCGCCCGGTCCTTGCGCAGCAGGTCGCGCTCGAGCTCCTTGATGCGTTTGCGGTCGGCCCGCGTGGCCTGCGGGCTGGCACGGGCCTCTTCAGGCTGTGCCAGCGCGGCAGTGGCGCTCGATCGCCACTTGTCCAGATCGGCTGGGTATACCCCGTGCTCGCGGCACCAGGCGCTCTTGGCCGCCTCGGGCATCGCCGCCGTCGTGATCACCGCCTCAAGCCGCGCGCGCGCAGTCCATGCCCGCCCTCGGGCGGGCATGGACTGCGCATCCTCGCGCCAACGCTCCAGTGTCTGCACTCCAATGCCAACCTCGCGCGCCACTACCTCCAGCGCCGAACTCTCCGGCGGCAGCAACCTTGCTACCGCCCGGTCCTTGAATGCTTGTCCGTATCGAGCCACTCTCATCCTTCATCGCCGCCCCCGGGTTCTTGGGTCTAAGGAGGCGACAACTATTGTGACGCGGGGGGCCGGGCGGAGGGACACGGGAATTGGGGATTCCCACCGTGGTGGACAGGCTGATCCAGCAGGCCCTGTTGCAGGTGCTGCATCGTGCCCACTCGCCCTGCTTGGCAGCGCCTCAGATGCGGTTTGTGTACCTCGACTCACGGTTTACGCTCCACGCTTCCTTCCCACGCTCGGTCACCCTCACGCAGTTGCGCTTCACTTCGCTCGCTGTGGCCAGCTCGCGGGAGGACTTTCACCTCCAAGATCGCGCCCATGCTGGGCACACATGAAAAACGCCCCGTGAGGGGCGTTTTCGTTTGCTATCTGGCGGAACCGGAGGGATTCGAACCCTCGATGAGGCTCTACACCCCATACTCCCTTAGCAGGGGAGCACCTTCGGCCACTCGGTCACAGTTCCTGAAAGAAGCCGAGATTATGCCACCATCAGGCGGCCGGTTGGTCCAGGTCGAAGGCTTTGTGCAGGGCGCGCACGGCCAATTCCATGTATTTTTCGTCGATCACGACCGAGGTCTTGATCTCGCTGGTGGAAATCATCTGGATGTTGATGCCCTCTTCGCTCAGCACGCGGAACATCTTGCTGGCAACGCCCACGTGGCTGCGCATGCCGATGCCCACGATGCTGACCTTGCAGATCTTGGTGTCGCCCACGATCTCGGTCGCGCCCAGCGAGGGCATGACCTTCGACTGCAGCAGGTCGACCGTCTTCGCATACTCGTTGCGATGCACGGTGAAGCTGAAGTCGGTTCGGCCGTCCTTGCTGAGGTTCTGGATGATCACGTCGACTTCGATGTTGGCGTCCGCCACCGCACCGAGGATGTGATACGCGATGCCCGGCTTGTCGGGCACGCCGAGCACCGAGATCTTGGCTTCGTCGCGGTTGAAAGCGATGCCGGATACGACGGCTTGTTCCATGTTTTCGTCTTCCTCGAAAGTGATCAGCGTGCCGGACTTGGCCTCTTCATTGATGTCGATGTCCCACGGCGTGAAGCTCGAGAGCACACGCAGCGGCACCTTGTACTTGCCGGCGAATTCCACCGAGCGGATCTGCAGCACCTTGGAGCCCAGGCTCGCCATTTCGAGCATCTCTTCGAAGCTCACGGTCGAGAGGCGGCGCGCATCGGGCTCCACGCGCGGATCGGTGGTGTAGACACCGTCGACATCGGTGTAGATCAGGCACTCGTGCGCCTTCATCGCGGCCGCAATGGCCACGGCCGAGGTGTCGCTGCCGCCGCGGCCCAGCGTGGTGATGTTGCCGCTGTCGTCCACGCCCTGGAAGCCGGTGATGACCACCACCTTGCCGGCATCCAGGTCGGCACGCACGCGTTCGTCGTCGATGCTCTCGATGCGCGCCTTGGTGTAGGAGTTGTCGGTGCGCACCGACACCTGCCAGCCCGCGTAGCTCACGGCTTCCATGCCCTCGGCCTGCAGCGCAATGGCCAGCAGCGCAGAGGAAGCCTGTTCGCCGGTCGAGGCGAGCATGTCGAGTTCGCGCCCGTGGGCGTCGCTCGGTTTGCTGGGCGCCAGTTCCTTGGCCAGGCCGAGCAGGCGATTGGTTTCGCCGCTCATGGCACTCGGGACCACGATCATCTGGTGGCCGGCGCGCGCCCACTTGGCAACGCGCTTGGCGACATTCTTGATGCGCTCGGTCGAGCCCATCGACGTACCGCCGTATTTGTGAACGATCAATGCCATGGGTGATTTCAGAGAAATAGAAAGGGCCGCCGCTGCACTCCCGAGTGCCAGCGCGGCGCCCTGCAAGCCGTCAGCGCGAAGCCTTGGGCGAGGGCCCGGAATTGTACCAATGCAGCAGGTCGCCCCTGCGCTGGGCAAATCCATTGGCCACCTTGAGGTGGATCCGATGGCCGCGGGTGGTGCAGGCGCGAACCTGGTCCAGCAGCTGGTCGAGCTGCGCCGCGCTGGGCGCGCAGCCGTGCGCCTGCATCAGCCAGTGCCGCAGCACATTGGCCTGCCGCGCGCGCGAAAGCGCCTGCAGCGCGGCGATGCGGGGCGGATTGCCCACCACGGCCAGGTCCTGCGCCGCGAGTTCGCCCAGCAGCTCCTGTGCCTGCGCGGCATGCCCGATGCTGCGGGCGAAGGTGGCGCGGAACTGGGGGAAAGTGCGCGCCAGCGCCGGCAACAGCACGGCGCGAATCCGGTTGCGGGTGTAGCGCTCGTCCTCGTTGGTCGGGTCTTCGATCCAGGGCAGATCGAGGCCTTTCAGCCACGCCCGGATGTCGGCGCCGGGCACCGCCAGGAGCGGACGGTGGACGTCCAGGCCATTGCGCTGCGCATGCGCGGGCATGGCAGCGAGCCCCGGCAGACCCGCGCCCCTGGAGAGGGCCAGCAGAAGGGTCTCGACCTGGTCGTCGGCATGGTGCCCGAGGACTATCGATTTGATAGCGCCAGCCGTTGTGTCCGTGCGCGCCATCGCGGCAAAGGCCTCGTAGCGGGCGCGGCGTGCCGCATCTTCGGGGCTGTCGCCCTGCGCATGCCGTGCGTCCACGCGGTGCACCACCAGCGGCACGCCGAGGCGCTCGCACACGGCCGCGCAATGGCGCTCGAAATCGTCGGCCGCGGCCTGCAGGCCATGGTGCACATGAAAGGCAACCACCCGGCCCGGCCAGGCCGATGCGCAAGCGGCCAGCAGGGCCGTGGAATCCGCACCGCCGCTGAAGCCCACCGCCAGCGGCAAATGCGCCGGCTCGAACGCGGCCATGGCGCGTTCGAAGGCTTCGTTCATGGAGCAGCGCGCTTGCTTTTTTATCTGCCGGTGTCGGCCTTGGTGTCGTTGAAGCGCCCGTAGCTCTGCAGGCGTTCGTAGCGGCGCTCGAGCAGCTCCTTCGGCTTCAGGTCGCTGACCTGGCGGAAGGCGTCGTTGAGCGCGCGCTTGAGGAAAGCGGCCATCTGGCGATGGTCGCGGTGCGCGCCGCCGACCGGTTCGTTCACGATCTTGTCGACCAGGCCCAGTGCCTTCAGGCGGTGCGCGGTGATGCCGAGGGCATCGGCCGCTTCCTGCGCCTTGTCGCTGGTCTTCCAGAGAATGGAGGCGCAGCCTTCCGGGCTGATGACCGAATAGATCGAATATTGCAGCATCACGAGCTGGTCGCCCACCGAAATGGCCAGCGCGCCGCCGGAGCCGCCTTCGCCGATGATGGTGACGATGATCGGCACTTCGAGCTGCGCCATTTCGTAGATGTTGCGGCCGATGGCTTCGGACTGGCCGCGCTCCTCGGCGTCGATGCCCGGATAGGCGCCGGGCGTATCGACGAAGGTGAAGACCGGCAGCTTGAATTTCTCGGCCGTCTTCATGAGGCGCAGGGCCTTGCGGTAGCCCTCGGGCTTGCTCATGCCGAAGTTGCGCGCGGTGCGCTCCTTGGTGTCGCGCCCCTTCTGGTGGCCGAGCACCATGCACGGCGTGCCGTTGAAGCGCGCCAGGCCGCCCACGATGGAGAGGTCGTCGGAAAAGTGCCGGTCGCCGTGCAGTTCGACGAAGTCGGTGAAGATCTCGTTGACGTAGTCGAGCGTGTAGGGCCGCTCCGGATGCCGCGCGATCTTGGTGATCTGCCAGGGCGTCAGGTCGCTGTAGATGTCTTTGGTGAGCTGCTGGCTTTTCTTGCCGAGCTGGTCGATTTCCTCCGAGATGTCGACCGCCGATTCGGTCTGTACATAGCGCAGTTCTTCGATCTTTGTTTCGAGTTCAGCAATGGGCTGCTCGAAGTCGAGGAAGGTTCGTTTCGCCAACGTCTTCTCCTGTTGTTCAGTATGCGACCGGTACCGGGTCGAGCGATCGCCAAATATACCAAGTCGCCACGCTGCAATACGGCGCCCAGGCCACGGCGACGTCGCGGGCATCGCTGCGGCTCACCGGATCGCCCGAAAAATAGTTCACGCTGATGCCGTTGAGCAGGCCGAGGTCGTCGACCGGCAGCACGTTGGGGCGCATCAGGTGGAAGATGAGGAACATCTCGGCCGTCCAGCGGCCGATGCCGCGGATGGCCACGAGTTCATCGATGATGAGCTCGTCGGCCATGTCCTTCCAGGCGTCGACGTGCACGGCGCCCGAATCGAAGTGAATGGCCAGGTCGACCAGGTACTCGACCTTGCGCGCCGACAGCCCCGCCCCGCGCATGTCGTCGACCTTGAGCTTGAGCACGTTGGCCGGCGTCAGCTTGCGCGGCAACAGCGCGAACTTGTCCCACACCGTCTGCGCAGCCTTCACCGAAATCTGCTGGCCCACGATGCTGCGCGCGAGCGTGGTGAATGCGTCGCCGCGCGACTCGAGGCAGGCATCGCCGAACTTCGGGATCAACCGCTTCATCACGCGGTCCTTCTTGGACAGGTGCTTGCAGGCCTCTTCCCAATAGTCCGGCGTGAAGATCTGAACCGCCGGGTTTTTCGAAGCAGGCATGGGGTTGGTGGTTCCGTTCACTGCGCTGCGGCCCAGGTTGTACCGGTGGGCGAATCCTTCAGCACGATGCCCTGCGCCAGGAGGTCGTTGCGGATGCGATCGGCCTCGGCAAAATTCTTCGCGGCCTTGGCGGCCGCGCGCGCGTCGATCTGCGCCTGGATAGTGGCTTCGTCCAGCGTGGTGCCCGCGCGCAGGAAGCGCGTCGGATCGTCCTGCAGGATGTTCAGGCATCCGCCGAGCGCCTTCAGCAGCCCAGCCTGCGCGGGCGACTGCGTGCGGTTCACTTCGCCCGCCAGGTCGAACAGCACGGCCACGGCCTCGGGCGTTGCAAAGTCCTCGTCCATCGCGGCCTTGAAGCGCGCCGCATACGGGTCGCTCCAGTCGATGGCCACCGCTTGCGGTGCGACCAGGTCGAGCGCCGTGTAGAGCCGCTTGAGCGAAGCGCGGGCATCGTCGAGATGCACGTCGCTGTAGTTGAGCGGGCGGCGATAGTGCGCCCGCACGACGAAGAAGCGGATGGTTTCGGCGTCGTACTTCTTGAGCACGTCGCGGATCAGGAAGAAGTTGCCCAGGCTCTTGGACATCTTCTCGTTGTCGGTCACGATGAAGCCGTTGTGCATCCAGTAGTTGGCCAGCGGCTTGCCGGTTGCGCCTTCGCTCTGCGCAATTTCGTTCTCGTGGTGCGGAAACTGCAGGTCTTCGCCGCCGCCATGGATGTCGAGTGTTTCGCCCAGCAGCTCGCAGGCCATGGCCGAGCACTCGATATGCCAGCCGGGACGGCCCGGGCCGAACTCGCTGGCCCACTTCACTTCCTCGGGTTCGCTCGCCTTGGCACTCTTCCAGAGCACCGGATCGAGCGGATCGTCCTTGCCGTCAAGCACGGCCACGCGCTCGCCCGCGTGCAGTTCGTCGATGGACTTGCCGCTGAGCTTGCCATAGCCCGGGAACTTGCGCACCGCGTAGTTCACGTCGCCGTTGTCCGAGCGATAGGCCAGGCCCTTCTTCTCGAGCGTGCCGATCATCGACAGCATCTGCGGGATGTAGTCGGTGGCGCGGGGTTCATGGGTGGGCCGCTCGATGCCGAGCGCATCGGCATCTTCGTGCAGCGCGTCGATCATGCGGTCGGTGAGCGAGCGGATCGTCTCGCCGTTCTCGACGGCACGGCGAATGATCTTGTCGTCGATGTCGGTGATGTTGCGCACGTAGGTCACGGCATAGCCGCTCGCCTTGAGCCAGCGCTGCACGACGTCGAACGCGATCATCGAGCGGGCGTGGCCCAGGTGGCACAGGTCATAGACCGTCATGCCGCACACGTACATGCGCACCCGGCCCGGTTGCAATGGGGAGAACTCCTCCAGTTCACGCGAAAGCGTGTTGTAGATGCGCAGACTCATGAGGTTCGGAAAGCGTCGCTTCGCGCTCGTGCGGTACGGGCGAACGACGGTGTATTTCAGGGGTGACGGGACAGTGGCTACGAGGGGTTGGACATGGCCCCTCGGCTACAATGCACCGCAGTATAAACGGCTGCTGCCGTCGCATTCCGGGTGTTTTCGAAGCCCGCATTTCCCACTCCTGCCGAGGCTTCATGAAGCACGTCGCGTTCTCCAAACTCTCCATCGCCTTCGCACTGCTGTTCAGCCTGTGGGGTTCCGCTGCCTACGCCAACGACTACGACGACGTCAACCAGCTGCTGCGCCAGGGCAAGTCGAACGAGGCGCTCGCCAAGGCCGATGCCTACATTGCCGGCAAGCCACGCGACCCACAGATGCGCTTTCTGCGCGGCGTGATCCTCACCGAGCAAAAAAAGCAGAACGAGGCCATTGCCGCGTTCACGCAGATGACGCAGGACTTTCCCGAACTGCCCGAGCCCTACAACAACCTGGCTGCGCTCTACGCATCGCAGAGCAAGTTCGACCAGGCGCGCGCCGCGCTGGAGCAGGCGCTCAAGCTGAACCCCAACTACGCCACCGCGCACGAGAACCTCGGCGACGTCTATGCCCGCCTGGCGGCCCAGGAATATGTGCGGGCGCAGCAATTCGCCAGCACCACCGCCAGCGTGGCGCCCAAGCTCTCGCTGATCCGCCAGATCTTCACGCCCAAGGCCGAAGCCGATGCCGCGGCCCTGCCGGCTGCACCGCCCGAAGTTCGCAAGCCGGTCGGCCGCTCCAGCAAGTAACAACTGCCGGCAGTGCCTTGGCCGCGGCAGCTTGCATTGCCCGGCCCGCGCCCCACATCATTCGCACACGGAGCCTTCCTTGACGATCCAAGCCCCTTCCCTGCCCATCCGTTTCAGCCGCCGCGGCGCACTCATGCTGGCGGCCTCGCTCGCCCTTTCAGGCGTCGTCCATGCACAGCAGCCCGGGCCGCGCGTGAGGCTTGCCACCTCGGCCGGAGACATCCTGGTCGAACTCGACCAGGCCAAGGCGCCCCAGACGGTCGAGAACTTTCTGCAGTACGTCAAGGACAAGCACTACGACGGCACCGTGTTCCACCGCGTGATCGACGGCTTCATGATCCAGGGCGGCGGCTTCACGGCCGACATGCAACAAAAGCCCACGCGCGCGCCCATCCCGCTCGAAGCCAGCAACGGCCTGAAGAACGATCGGTACACAATTGCAATGGCCCGCACGGGCAATCCGAATTCGGCCACCTCGCAGTTTTTTTTCAACGTGAAGAACAACGATTCACTCAACGCGCCCAACCCCGACGGCTACGGCTACACGGTGTTCGGCCGGATCGTGTCGGGCACCGACGTGGTCGACAAGATCCGTGCCGTGCAAACCGGTAACAAGGGCGGCATGCAGAACGTGCCGCTCGAACCCATCATCATCAAGTCCGCCACACTGGCGAAATAATCTCCGAACATCCGAAGGAAGGACTCCCTCATGAGCAACCCCAAAGTCGAACTGCACATCAAGAACTACGGCGTGATCACGCTCGAACTCGACAGCGCCAAGGCGCCGAAGTCGGCCGAGAATTTCGTCAACTATGTGAAGAACGGTCACTACGACAACACGGTGTTCCATCGCGTGATCCCGGGCTTCATGGTGCAAGGCGGCGGCTTCGAGCCCGGCATGAAGCAAAAGCCCACCGGCGCCGAAATCGAGAACGAAGCCAACAACGGCCTCAAGAACGACAACTACACCGTGGCCATGGCCCGCACCAGCGCGCCGCATTCGGCCACCGCCCAGTTCTTCATCAACGTGGCCGACAACGGCTTCCTGAACCACACCGCCCCCTCGGCCCAGGGCTGGGGCTACGCGGTGTTCGGCAAGGTCACCGGCGGCACCGACGTGGTGGACAAGATCAAGGCCGTGAAGACGGGCCGCAAGGGCTTCCACGACGACGTGCCGCTCGAGGACGTCGTGATCGAAAAGGCCGTTCTCGTCGCGGAATAACGAACGGGCACGGCGCGGCACGAGCATGGCGGCACATCCGGCTTTCAAGGAGCTGCTCGCACCGTCCGCGTGGCGTACCGTCGACCTGATTTCCGACCTGCACCTGCAGGCCGACGAGCCCGCCACCTTCGAGGCCTGGCGCGGCTATCTGCAGACCACGCCGGCCGATGCGCTGATCATTCTCGGCGACCTGTTCGAAGTGTGGGTGGGCGACGACGCAGCCGCCCTGCCCGGCTTCGAGGCCGAGTGCGCCGAGCTGCTGCGCCGCACGGCCGGACGGCTGCCCGTGTACTTCATGCACGGCAACCGCGACTTCCTCGTGGGCCCGGCGCTCGCCGCCCAGTGCGGCTTCACGCTGCTCGACGACCCCACGGTGCTGGTGCTGCACGGCGAACGCTGGCTGCTGAGCCACGGCGACATCCTTTGCCTGGACGACACCGACTACCTCGAGTTCCGCGCCCAGGTGCGCACGCCCGAGTGGCAGGCCGCTTTTCTGGCCAGGCCGCTGGCCGAGCGCCGCGCGCTCGCGCGCTCCATGCGTGCGCAAAGCGAAGACCGCAAGCGCAATCCATCGGCGCGCTGGGCCGACGTGGACGGCGGTGCCGCCCGCCAATGGCTTCAGCAGGCGCGCGCAGGCACGCTGGTGCACGGCCACACGCACCGCCCCGCCGATCACGACCTGGGAGACGGCCTCAAGCGCATGGTGCTGAGCGACTGGGATGCCGCGGCCCATCCGCCGCGCGCGCAGCTGCTGTGCCTTTCCACCGCCGGCGCACAGCGCGTCGACCTGCGCTAGCGCGGGCCATGTTCAAGTGGCTGCGCCGGTTGCGCGCCCTGCCCCCGATTCCCGAAGCCGCCTGGCGCGCCACGCTTGAGCGCTATGCCTTCCTTGGCGCATTGCCCGTCGCCGCGCAGCAACGGTTGCGCACCCTGGCAGCCGAATTTCTGCGCGACAAGGAATTCCATGGCACCCAGGGCTTCGTCATCACCGACGAGGTTGCACTGGCGATCGCCGCTCAAGCGGTGCTGCCGGTGTTGAACCTGAAGGGCGGGCTGGACTGGTACGACGATTTCGTCGGCATCGTGGTGCACCCGTCCGAGGTCGTCGCACGCCGAAAGATCATCGATGAAGCACAGGTGGTGCACGAATACGACGAGGTGGTGTCCGGCGAAGCCATGGACCGCGGACCGGTGATGTTGAGCTGGCAGGACGTGCTCGCGAGCAGCATCACGAGCGCCGGCGGCTACAACGTGGTGATCCATGAGTTCGCCCACAAGATCGACATGCGCGCAGGCGATGCCGACGGCTGCCCGCCACTGCCGGCCGGTTTTGCAGGCAAGCGCAGCGCGCGCGAATCCCGCGCCGCCTGGCTCGCCGTGCTGCAGCCGGCATATGAAGACTTTCGCGAGAAGACGATCCTCGCCGAGCGCTTCGGCGCCGAACCGCCCTGGCTCGACGACTACGGCGCGACATCGATCAGCGAGTTCTTCGCCGTGGCCTGCGAGGCCTACTTCGTGAACCGTCCGAACTTCGCCCGGGACTTCCCGGCGGTGCTGGTTCTCTTCGATGCGTTCTTTCGGCCCGAACGGGCCTGATCGTCCATCACGTCTGCGTTTCCTTGCTTACGCGAACGATACCGGCCCGCATACCCTGTCCAGGGTATGCGTTGGTCGTGGCGTCTTGCCTTTGCAGGCCGCAGGCGTAGCATCGCTGCCGCCATCGCCCACCACAGCAGCGCTGCGCGTGTGATGACGTGAAGCGTCGCCGTCGCGGGCGGCGTTGCCTCATGTGATTCGTCCCCCCGCGGATAACACAGGAGCGAAAAATGGTGACCTATATCGGTATGCTGAACTTCACGGACAAGGGCATTCAGAGCGTCAAGGAAACCACCAAGCGCGCCGCTGCCGCCAAGGAAATGGCCCAAAAGCTCGGCGTCACCATGCGCGAGATCTTCTGGACCATGGGCGACTGCGACGTGGTCTGCGTGCTGGAGGCCGAGGGGGAACAGGCGCTGGCCGCATTCAGTCTAGCTGTCGCCATGCAGGGCAATGTGCGCACGCGCTCCCTGCGCGCCTACACCGCCGGGGAAATGGACGAGATCCTGGCCAAGCTGCCTTGAGCCGGCCTGAAGACGGCCCTGGTCGCTCGTTGAGCCTGGGCTGGCCTTTTTCAGAACGGGTCGGGTCAGTGAAGTGAAAAGGCCCGCACGAGGCGGGCCCTTTCTCATGAACGCACGCTGGTGCCTTACTTGCGCAGCAAGGCCTTCAACGCGTTCTGCAGCCGGCGCGCGCTGGCCGCATCGTGCGCGGCAGCCAGCACCTTGCCGGCATCCTGGCCCCAGGTCTGGACCGGCGGCGGATCGCCGCGCTTCGTCAGCAGCTTGAGCTGCAGCGCGCGGCGTGCGTCGAGCTGCTCGGCAGGCGTCGGCACTTCGGCGGCCATTTCGAGGCGCAGCAGTGCTTCGGCCGCTTCATCGGGCGCGGCCTTGGGCGCTGAGCCGATGGCCTGAGACCAGCCGCTGCGCACCGCGGGCGTGACCGCGCGTCCGAGTTCCTGGACGCTGGGCAGCCGCGAGGCGTCGCGCTGTTCCCATGCGCCAAGCACCTGCGTGAGTGCTTCGCCATGGGCCTGGGCCGCCAGCTTGCGCAGCGCGAGGTCGGCGCGCTCGAGCGCTTCGCGCTGGGCACGGAAAGCGGTGTCGCCGAGACGCGGACCACGGTCCTCGAAGCGCGGCGGACGGTCGCCGAAGCGTCCGGCCGGCGCACCGCGGTCGCCGCGGCCATCAGGACGAGGCGCTCCGCGATCGCCTGGGCGGCCAGGGCCACCCGGTCCCGGACGGGCACCGTCGCGCCGGTCGCCGAAGCGGCCGCCCGCGCGTCCCGCAGGCACGGCCTCGGCCTTCTTGTTGCCGGGACGGTCGTCGCCGCGCACGGCAACCACGGGCTTGGGAGCGGGCTTCGGCGGTGCCTTGGCTTCTTCGGCCGCGGCCGCTTCGCCGGCTTCATGTGCCGCGCCGTCGGAGCGCGCCGATGCGTCGGCGCCGTCGGCCGGCGCAACGAGATCGGGGCTGGCAGCGGCGTGTGCCGGAGCGGGCGTGCCCGGCAGGGCTTCCGCGTCGCTCGAGCCCGGCGCCTGCTCGGCGCTTTCGCCGAACTCGGCTGCGGCCTGTCCGGGCGCGACCACTTCGGTGGCGCCCACGGCGGGGCCGTCGCTGGAGGGCTCAGGCTTTGCGGCAGGTGCCGGCGCAGGCGGAGGCGCCTCGCCACGCAGCGCGGCTTCGAGCCGCGCGATGGCGGCGCGGATCTTCTGCACATCGCCGCCGGCATTGGCCGCGTCCAGCGCCTTGGAGGCCTCGAGCACATGGCGGTCGTGCTCGCTCATTGCAGAGGAGACCTTTTCGCGCTCGGCCGTCTTGCGGTTGAAGGCTTCGTCGATGGGTGCGCGGAACGCGTCCCACAGCTTTTGCTCATGGCGGCGGTCGAGCGGCACGCTCTGGGCCTCGGCCTGCCAGCGCTGCTGCAGCGCCTTGACGGCATCGATGCGCAGCATGGGCTGGGCGCCGAGCTCGGCCGCCTCAGCGATCATGGCCTGGCGCCGTTCGATGCTGGCCTTCTGCGCTTCCTCGAAGGGCGCGCGCGCGGCACCGAAGGCCTCGTTCCATTGCGGCTGCAGTTCGGCGAAGACCTTCTCGCCCACGTGGCCGGCATCGCGCCAGCGGTCGGCGAACTGGTGCAGCGCGCGGTTGTGCGCCTTCAGGTCGGAGGCGCTGGCGTGCTCGGCCGCCCAGGCCCTGACCTCTTCGATCAGTGCCACGCGGTGGGCGCGATGCTCTGCCGCATCGGCGCGAACCTTCTCGAGCCAGGCCTCCACCACCTTGTGGGCTTCGTTGCAGGCTTCGTCGAAGCGCTTCCAGAGCGCATGGTTGGGCACGCCGCCCTGGTCGGCCTGCTTCCACTGATCTCGCAGCGAACGCAGCGTTTCCTGCATCTTGCGGCCGCCGAGCGCCTGGCCTTCGGGGCGCTTGAGCAGGCCTTCGGCCTTGGCGACGAGGTCCTCGCGCACCTTGTCGGCGCTCCAGCGCTGCCAGCCTTCGAGCTCGCCGGCCGCGACCAGCGCCGCATGCACGCGCCCTTCGAGCGGTGCCTCGACCAGCTTGCCGTGTTCCTTCAGCACCGCACGCAGCGCGGCGGCCGCGCCGGCGCTGGCCTTGCCGTGGCCTTCGGCGGTTTCCTGTTCGAGCTTGGCCAGGGCCGCCTGCACGGCGTCCTGCGCCGCTGCGCGCACGGCCGGATCGACCTTGGGTGCGGCGGGCTTGGCTGGCGCCGCCTTGGGGGCGATCACTTCGCCGCGCGCAGCCCGCAGTTCGTCGGCCCACACCGGCACCGGAGGCAAGGCAGCCGCAGGGTCGGCGGCCGCGGCCTGCGCCTGGGCCAGCGCCGCATGGAACGCATCGGACACGACCAGCAACTGCGCCTTCGACGACTCGAGCTGCGGGGCAAACCTGGCGTCCAGGCTGTTCCAGTTGGCATCGGCCGTGATGTCGGCCGCCTGCTGCTGCCAGTGGGTCACATCGGCACGCAGCGATTCCTCGGCGGCCTGGGCGTCCTGCCAGCCCTTGGTCGACAGCACTTCGAAGCGCTGGGCCAGCAGCACGGCGGCCTCGCGGTGCACCTGGGCACGGTGCTGGAGGTCTTCGATGCCCTTGACCCGGTCGGCCAATTGCACCTTGAAACCTGCCAGCGGTTCGCGCGAGAGGGGCGCGCCGGCCTTGGCGGCATCGCGCTGCCAGGCGAGCGCATCGGCGATGTTGAGCTTGGACTGGGCCAGCAGCGCCTCGGCCTTTTGCGCCCATTCGGCGGCAATGGCCTCCTGGCCCTTGGCGCGCTTGAGTTCGTCGAGCTTTTCGCGCAGCAGGCGCGCGGCGCCCTTGTCGCGGCCGCTCAGCTCCTTGAAGACTTCCTGCATCTGCTCGGGCGCGGGGTTGCCCGCGAGCCAGTCGCGGATGCGCGCGGCGCGCTCGCCCGAAGTTGGCGCGGTGAAGGCGCCGCCGGTGAGCGTGTCGAGGGCCTGGAGGTCGTGTGGCTTGGAAGAAGTAGAGGTCACTTGCGCGAAATCGTTGTCTGAAGAGAGAAAGCGAAGGCGCCGGCAAAGGCCGGCGCACATCGACATTTTCACCCAGTTGTGGCGGGCGGTTGAATTCCATGCCGCAACAGCAGCCAAATGACTGCCGGAAGCGGGCACGGATTGGCTACATATATAGCGAAGCGGTGCGAAAAACCAAGCGACCGTTCGTCACTTCATGCCCAGGTTGAGTTCGGCGCCGGGCTTCCAGTCGGCATCGCCCGCCTTGGTCTTCACGGCGCCGAGGAACAGGCGCTCGCTCGGCAGCTTCTGCGCCAGGAGGTAGTCGCGCACCACGGCGCCGCGCTCCACGGCCAGCTGCCGCATCGACTCCTCGTCGACCGGAATGCTCGCGAGCAGCAGGTTTTCCATTTCCTTCACCGGCAGGTCCTTGGCCAGTCCGACCATGTTGCGCGGCTTGGTGATGTCCGCGCGCTTGTACACGGCGGTCAGCAGCTCGGGGTATTCGGCATCGGTCACCGGCGGCACATTGGTGCCCTCCTGGCCGCCGCGCACCGCCACGCGCCGCTTCTCGGCCTGGGCGAGTTGGCGCAGGCGCTGGCGCTGGTAGGCGTCGCGCTCCCGCTCGAGGCTGGCCGTGCCGACCACCGTCATCTGCAGGGTCGGACGGTCGGTCAGGGCCTTGACGACCTTGTCCAGGCTCTCCTTGGCGGCACCACTGAGCACTGAACTTCCGGGCTCGAAGGTGATGGTGCTCGACTCGCCGCTGCCCCCGCCGAGTCCGCCGGTCAGCAGGCTGAACGGCGAGGTCACGGCCTTGACGATCAGGTTGACCACCGCCTTGAAGATCAGCGGGCCGATGCTGAACTGCGGATCGTTGAGCGAGCCCCTGAGCGGCAGGTCCACGTCGATCACGCCGTTGCGGTCGGCCAGCAGGGCCACCGCGAGCCGCACCGGCAGGCTGTTGGGAGCGCCCTGCACTTCATCGCCGAACTGCAGTTGATTGAGCACCAGCTTGTTGGTGGCCGTGAGCTGGCCATCGGGCGCGATCTTGTAGTTGACGTCCATGCTCATCTTGCCGCGCTCGATGCCGTGGCCGGCATAGCGCACCGAGTACGGCGACAGCGGAGCCAGGTCGAGATCGCGCATCTTGGCGGTGATGTCGAGTTCGAGCGGCTTGACCAGCGGGTTGAGCTTGCCGGTGATTTCCAGCGCGGCGGTCTGCTGCGCCTTGCCGCGCAGTTCCAGGTCGGCCAGCGCGGGGCGGCCGCCCTCGCCCTTGGGCGGGTTCGACGAGAAGGAACTGAGCTTGCCGGTCAGCTCGCTCAGGTCGGCCGAATAGTTGGGCTTCACGAACAGGTCGGTGAAATCGACCCTGCCGTTGACCAGGCTCATCGGGCCGAAATTGATGACCGGCTTGGGTCCTGAATCGGCCTCGGCCTGCGCGGTTGCGACGGGCGCCGCGGCCGGCTTTGCCGGCTCGGGACCGCCGCCGACCATGGCCTCGGCCGACACCGGCGCGCCGCCCTGCTGCTGCCCGCCCCGTGTCGTGGTGGTGGTTCCGCCGAGGCTCCGGCGGGACTTGACCTCCGCGCTTGCCGCGGCGGCGGCGTTGGCATCCGCCTCGCCCTTCTTGGTGAGGTTCACCAGGTTGAGCCGGCCGGTGGGGTCGACGATCACGCGGGCGAAGAAATCGGTCAGCGTGGTTTCCCGCACGTCCACCGCCGGCGCCGCATTGGGCGCCATGCTCACCTGCAGGCCGCGCAGGCTCAGGGTCTTCCAGCTCAGCAGCTGGTTGGTATTGCGGTCGAAGCCCGGCGACTGGGTCAGCGAGATGCTGTTGGCGCGGAAGTCGTCCAGCGCCGTGTCCCCGGCCAGCTTGATCGTCATGCCGGCCGGCGCGCTCGCGTAGCGCACGGTCCCTTTGTAGCTGGCAAAGGCGCGGCGAATGTCGACGTTGAGCGCGTCGGCATAGTAGGCCTTGAAGGCATGGGCCGGGAACGAGGCCACTTCGAGCCGGCCCTCGGCCGAGAGCGGCTTGAGCACCACGTTGCCCTTGTAGTCGAAACGGCCCGGCTCCGAACGCCGGGAACCGATGCGCCCCGAGACCTGCAAAGGCGAGACCGTGCTGGTTTCGGGCGCGATCTTCTGGGCCTTCAGGCTGAGCGCCGTGATCTCGACGGCCACCGGCGTGGCGCTGGCCTTGTCGGCATAGGAAAGCGTGCCGTTGTCGACCGCCAGGGTGCCGATGGTCAATGCCCAAGGCGTGGTGTTGGCGCCGGGCGGCGCCGCTTCGGGGCCCGAGCCTGCGGGCTTGGGCGCGGCCGCCTTGGCCTGCGCCGTTGCGCCGCCGCCGGCCGGTGTCTTGAGCCAGCGCTCGAACATCCAGCGCTTTTCGCTGTCGCGCTCGACCTGCACCTTCGGATTGGTGGCGGTGAACGAGGCCACGTTCAGCGTGTGCTTGGTCATGTCGACCTCGGCATCGACCAGCTCGAAGCGCCCGACGCTTGCCAGCGCGGTCTTCGCCTGGGTGAGCGCCAGGCCGTCGATGGCCACGCGCCGCGCCTTGAAGCGCAGATCGGGCTGGGCCCAGGCGACCTCGACCTGGCCGCTGAGCTTGCCGTCGAGCGTGGGCTCCAGGCTCTGCGCCAGGTAGGGTGCCGCCAGCGACAGCGGCAGCGCGTCGACCTCGGTCTGCACCTCGGCCGCCTTGTCGGTGGCGTTGCCCTGGAACTTGAGCGTGGCGCCGGCAATGGCGGTGCTGCCGCTGAACCGGGCCGGCTTCTCCATGGGCCAGGTGAGCTCGGTCAGATCGAGGCCGAGCGCGGTTGTCTCGATGGCCGCGGCCGGCTGAACGGTTTCGTCGCGCCATCCGATGCGCCCGCCGCTCAGGGCCACCTTGTCGACCCGAACCTTCAGCTTCGGCTTTTCCGGGGCCTTGCCATCCGGCGCGCTTGCGGCGGCGGCAGGGGCTTGCGCCACCTTCTCTGCCGCTCCGGTGGCCGGATCGGTGGCCAGCAAGTTCAGCTGGCCCTTGGCATCGCGCGCGACCGCAAGCTGCGGATTGGCCAGCGCCACCTCGCTCATGTGAAACACCGACTCCAGCGGCCGCACGTCGGCCAGCGCCAGCTTGAGCGAATCGAAGCCCAGCAGGTCCCGGCCCCTGGCGTCGCCGAGCTTGGCCTTGTGCGCCTCGACGGTGCCGGTGATCTTGAGGCCGGCGGTGGCGGCTCGCTCGAAATCGATCTTCAGGTCGGCATCCAGGCTGCCCGCCTGCAGCTTCACCGGCAGGCCGCCCGGGATATAGCCCAGGTAGGGCACCAGGTCGAGCCCCTTGAACTGCACGTGGGCGTCGGTCTTGCGGCTTTCGGCGAACGGCGTGGTGAGCGCCGCCGAATCGAACTTGCTGCCGTTGAGCGCGAAAGCCAGCTTGGGCTCGGTGTTGATGTCGCGCTTGGAGGCCAGATTGCTCAGGAATGGCACGCTGAGCACGAAGTCGCGCAGTTCGTGCTTGCGCTTGACGGTCTGGTCGTCGAAATCGACGGCGCCGTCCTTGATCGAGATGTTGTAGATCGCAAAACGCGCCGGCTCGGCCTTGGGATCGGGCGGCGGGCCGGCGGCGAGCTTGGCCAGGATGTCGTCGATGTCGTACTTGCCATCCGCGAGGTGCGTGAGCAGGATGGCCGGCGCCTCGACCGTCACCGCATCGATCACCGGCGCCAGGCGCAGGATCGATTGAAGTTCGGCATCGGCATAGATGCGCTTGACCGCCACCTGGGGCCCGCTGCCGTCGGCCGTGGCAATGCGCAGGTCGTTCAGCGCGAGCTCGAGGGTCCAGGGCTTGAAGTCGATCTTGCCGACGGTGACCTGCCGGCCAAGCTTCTCGCTCGCAATCTTCTGGATCTGGCTCTTGGCAATGGGCGGTACCGCCAGCCAGGCAAGGGCCCAGAGCCCCAGAAGAACAAGCACGGCGACGATCCCGCGTCGCACCCATCTATTTTGTTTGAGGGAAGCTACATCCATCGCGGGAGTGTGCCGCAAAGAAGCACGGAGCCGGAAACAAGAAAGCCCGGCAATTCGACGAAAAGTCTCATTGCCGGGCTTGATGGCGGGCACAAAACCCATGCCATCGCTTCGCGCGACCGGAAGTCAATGGTTCCTGCCGTGCTGGCAGCAAGAGATTGCCACCATGGATCCTCCATCGTTCCAGCCCTTGACTTGCACCTCGGGCTGCCGGATTTCGGAAAACCGCCTGAGAACTCAGGCGTGTTCAGATTAGGCGCCCCACCCCGGCATTGCAATGCCCTCTCCCAAGGGATTTCCCTGAGACTTTGTTTAAATATGTAATGGAATAAGGAAATAGCTTCTTATACTTGACCGAGTATTTAGCCGCGCTAGAATCCCGCCTGCCCCTGGCTGCCCCAGACCCAGCAGGGGCCACCTGAATCCGCTGCCGAGTTCCCCCGGCTTGATCAGGCCACCGCGCTCCCACCCTACCCCTCCATGCGCGGAGCCTGATTCGTACCAATCCAAGCGCCGCTGCCTTCATCCATCGCCTCACCGGCGCTGCGACCAGGTGCCGCACAGAAAGGAAGAGCGATGAACAAGGCGTTTGATGCCACGGCCCGCGGGCTGAGGACCTTTGTGTCCGATGTGGCAGACGGCTTTTTTGAAATCACCCACAACGGGTTTGCGCTGGTTGGCCTGGCCATCGTGTTCGCGGCCCTCGCCCTGGTGGCGCGGCCCGACCTGCGCAAGACCGGCGAGGAACAGCTCATGGGCTGGCTGCAGTCGCGCAAGCCCGCGCCCGAAGCCACCGACCTGGAGCCGACCGCCATCGTGCGCACCACGGCCGCGAGCCCCGGCGACCTGCCCAAGCAGCAGGCTGCCGTGGCCTATTGGCTCAGCAAGAAGTACCGCGTGGCGGCCGAACCGCTGAGCGTTCTGGTTGCAGAAGCGTACCACCTGGGCAAGCGAACCAAGCTCGACCCGACGCTGATCCTTGCCATCATGGCCGTCGAATCGAGCTTCAATCCGTTCGCCCAGAGCCATGTGGGTGCACAAGGCCTGATGCAGGTCATGACGCGCGTGCACGGCGACAAGTACGAAAGCGCGGGCGGCACGCTCACCGCCTTCGACCCCGTGACCAACATGCGCGTTGGCGTGAAGGTGCTGCAGGAATGCATCGCCCGCGCCGGATCGCTCGAAGGCGGCCTGCGCTACTACGTGGGCGCTGCCAACCTCGAGGACGACGGGGGCTATGCGGGCAAGGTCCTGGCCGAGCACGAACGGCTGGTGCAGGTGGCCAACGGCCGCAATCCCCCGACGATGATGGTGCCACCGGCACCGGTCGTGCGCGCACAGCCTATTCCCGTCGCGACGCCGCCCAAGCCGCAACAGGCTGCCGAACCGGCAGCCGACCCGCAGAAAGTGGCCCTGCTTTCGGAAGTTTCCTGAGGCCCTGCGCTACACTTCACCCCGTACGCGACTGGCGATAGGCGCAGCACCCCCCACGGTGCCACGCGCTGACGTGGAATACCACTGGGAAGCGTACCGCCTGGCATCCATACAGGCGTTCAGCCGTTCGCCTGGGCAGCCCTTGTTTGGTTGAAGAACAAGGACCTCGTCTTCAAAGGACTGCCATGTACAACCGCAATATCCTGGTCGAACAGACCGATCCCGAAATCTGGGCTGCCATCCAGGCCGAAAACGCGCGCCAGGAACACCACATCGAACTGATCGCGAGCGAAAACTACGCTTCGCCGGCCGTCATGGCCGCCCAGGGTTCGCAGCTCACCAACAAATACGCCGAAGGTTACCCGGGCAAGCGCTACTACGGCGGCTGCGAGTACGTCGACGTGGCCGAGCAACTGGCCATCGACCGCGTCAAGCAGATCTTCGGCGCCGACGCCGCCAACGTGCAGCCGCACTGCGGCGCCTCGGCCAACGAGGCCGTGATGCTGGCCTTCCTGAAGCCCGGCGACACCATCATGGGCATGAGCCTGGCCGAAGGCGGCCACCTGACTCACGGCATGCCCCTCAACATGAGCGGCAAGTGGTTCAACGTGGTGAGCTACGGCCTGGACGCCAACGAAGCCATCGACTACGACGCGATGGAACGCAAGGCGCACGAGCACATGCCCAAGCTGATCATCGCGGGCGCCTCGGCCTACTCGCTGCGCATCGACTTCGAGCGCTTTGCCAAGGTGGCCAAGGACGTGGGCGCGATCTTCATGGTCGACATCGCCCACTACGCCGGCCTGGTGGCCGCGGGCGTGTACCCCAACCCGGTGCCGCATGCCGACGTGGTCACATCCACCACCCACAAGAGCCTGCGCGGCCCGCGCGGCGGCATCATTTTGATGAAGTCGCAGCATGAGAAAGCCATCAACAGTGCGATCTTCCCGGGCCTGCAAGGCGGCCCGCTGATGCACGTGATCGCCGCCAAGGCCGTCGCGTTCAAGGAAGCCATGGCGCCCGAGTTCAAGGCCTACCAGCAGCAGGTGGTCAAGAACGCCCAGATCGTGGCCGACACCCTCACCGAGCGCGGCCTGCGCATCGTGAGCGGACGCACCGAAAGCCACGTGATGCTGGTCGATTTGCGCGCCAAGGGCATCACCGGCAAGGAAGCCGAAGCCGTGCTGGGCAGCGCCCACATGACGATCAACAAGAACGCGATCCCGAACGACCCTGAAAAGCCGATGGTGACCAGCGGCGTGCGCATCGGCACCCCCGCCATGACCACGCGCGGCTTCAAGGACGAAGAGGCGCGCATCACCGCGAACCTGATCGCCGACGTGCTAGAGAACCCGCGCGACGCCGCCAACATCGATGCGGTCCGCGCCAAGGTCCACGCGCTGACAAGCCGGTTCCCGGTCTACCGCTGATTCCGAAGAAAACGCGGCCGCATGAAATGCCCTTTTTGCGGTCATCTCGAAACGCAGGTTGTCGAGACCCGCGTTTCGGAAGACGCCGACTTCGTGCGCAGGCGCCGCCAGTGCAGCGCCTGCGACAAGCGCTTCACCACCTATGAGCGGCCGGACGTCAACTTTCCGGTGGTCGTCAAGAAGGACGGCAGCCGCGCCGACTTCGAATCGGGCAAGGTCCGCGCCTCGATGATGCTGGCGCTGCGCAAGCGGCCGGTCAGCATCGAGCAGATCGACAACGCCCTGCTGCGCATCGAGCAGAAGCTTTTGGCCAGCGGCCTGCGCGAAATCGATTCGACCAAGGTGGGCGAACTCGTGATGCGCGAACTGAAAAAGCTCGACAAGGTGGCGTACGTGCGCTTTGCCTCGGTGTACCGCAGCTTCGAGGACGTGGACGAGTTCCGGCAGCTGCTGCGCGACATCTGAAGAGGAAGCCCGCGCTCAGCGGTTCCAGCAGGCCTGCACCAGCGCATTCGACGCGCTGGTCAGGCCGGCCGCCAGCTTGACGCCCTGCTGGTTCACCGTGAGTATTCCGCACTCGTCGGCGGCCGAGGCGCCCTTCGGCTCGGCCCGCAGCGTGTAGGTGGTCGCGGTTCTTGCCGCATAGCTGATGGCGTAGCTGGCCGTGCCGGACGATGGCGACTGGTTCGGCCCGGCCGGCAGCGCAACGGTCGACGGCGGATACTGGCCGTTGGCCGTCAGGTAGCGCTCGGTCCATTGGGCCGCCTGCAGCAGTTGCTGCTTGGCATCGGCCCGCTTGGCCCGCAACACGTAGCGCATGTAGCTCGGATAGGCGATCGCGGCCAGGATGGCGATCACCGCCGTCACGATCATGAGTTCGACCAGCGTGAAGCCGCGCGAACGCATCTGGCCTTTGTGGGTCTGCGCGTCGGGATATTTGTTCATGGCTTGGGCGCGCTGCGCGGTCATCAATTCGACGAGATCAGGTTGCGCCAGCCGAAACGGCGCACGGCTTGCGGCAGCTCGGTCTCGTTGCAGCCGCCGGCCGCATTGCAGATCACGTGCTTGCCTTTTTCCGCGGCGTTCTGCGGCCGAAAGACGATGTCGTCCCGGCCTGAATGGTTCCGGAAGCCGAGGTAGCTGCCCAGCACGCTGGTGGACCCGTTGTAGGCGATGCCGTCGGGGACGACGCCGCTGAAGAAGTCGATCACCATCGACCAACCGTCGTCACTGGTGCCCGGCGCGCAGTCGAGCGAATTGCTCGCCGAGCCGGGAATGGTGGACGAGAACAGCCCTGCGCTGCCGCTCAGCGCATCGCCCGGATAAACGATGCGCTCCCGGGCGGTTCCCAGTTCCAGGTACCAGCCGCGCTTGCCGCCCGAGCCGCTGTAGCTCACGCCGTGGCTCGACGCAGTGCGGAATTCCACGTCGCCTTCTTTCACCGTGCCGGTCCCGATGGTCTGCGCCACCAGGTCGGCCAGCGGCGCGGTGCCGGTGCTGCCGTTGGCGCGGTCCCAGACGCCGTACAGGTACTGCTTGGCGCTGCTGCTTTCGTCGCCGGAGGCAAACAGCCGGCCGGTGCCGAACATCACCATGTAGCCGCCGCGCGGATGGTCGACGACCAGCGGTGCGGCCGTGATCGGCTGCGTGGCGCCAGCGGCGAACAGCGGCGCGCCGTCCAGGCTCGATGCGGTGGCGCCGGAGCCCAGGGTGGCCTTCCAGTCGCTGCTCTTGCCGCTGCTCAGGTCGAACTTCCAGAGGTTGCCGAGCAGGTCGCCGGCATAGACGTAGTCGACCTTGCCGTCGCCGTTGCGGTCCACGACCTGCGGCGCCGACAGCCCGTTGCCGGTGCCGGCCGACTGCGTGGCGGGCGCGGGAATCTTCAGCACGGACTTGTCGCCGTCGAGGTACTGGATCCACAGCATCGCCTTCTCGCTCGTGCTGTTGTAGCCGTTGCCCAGGATCACGGCCCTGCGGCCGTTGTTGAGCGGTGCCACCTGCAGCGCGCGCCTGGAAAAGGAATCGAGCACGGGTTGCTGGAACTGATGGCCGAGGTCGTCGTCGGCGAGCGCGGTCGTATCGATCACGGCCACGTCGGCGGCGTTGGTCTCGCCGATATTCTCGGGCTTGGTGACGTCGAGCACGAAGTAGCCCTTGCCGCCCGCCCCCAGCGTGCCCACGAGGAAGGACCTCCACAGCGCCGCCTTCTCGGTATTGGTGGCCGTAGCGTTGGCGGCCGAACCCATGTAGATGTCGGCCACGAACGGGCTGCCGTCGACGTAGTACCTGTGCGAGTAGGTGCTTTCGCTGAGCTTCTTGAGTTGGGGCGCCGCCGCCGTGCCATAGACGCCTGCGGGCACATAGGCGAACGCCTCCTGGCCGGTGCCCGCGTTGAAGGCATGCAGCATGCCGTCGTTGGCACCGACATAGACCATCGGCGTGCGGTCGATGGTCGAGGCGAATGCGGCGTAGCCTTCATGGGTGAAACCGCTGCTGGGCCGCCCCACGTACCGGACGCTGGAGCCCACGATGTCGCCCAGCACATGGCCGCGCTTGCGCAGGCCGAGGCCGGCGCCCTCGTTGCTGCGATCGCCGCGCAGGAAGTCGAGCACGCCCTGGCCCAGCGCAGTGCTCGCGGTGTCGGTACCGGTGCTGCCCCTGAGCGCCGCCTTCTGCGCATCGCTCAGGCTGGCCCATCGGAACGGCACCCCGGCACCTGCGGCCGCGGCGCTGGTGGCCGTTGCTGCGGTGGAGCCCGAAAAGCTCAGCACCTTGCGATCGCTGTCGCGCGCGCCGGCCACCGCCATCCGCATATCGAGCAGCTCGCGCGCCGACCATGCGGGCGTGGCGGCCAGCTTGCCCTTACTGCCGAACAGCGTGGCGATCACCTTGCCCGACCAATCGGCCGTGTCGTAGCCACCCTGGTAGGCCGAGGTGGCGCTCGACGCCCTGGAGCCGCTGCCCGAGATCGAGGTCAGCGGGGTGCTGGTGTTGAAAAGGATCTGCGAGAGGATGGATCGGAAGGCATCGCCGAGCGCCTGCGCGTTCGCGGCCGGCGTGAAGGTGCCTCGGCTGTTGAGCGCGGCGTGCCAGAGGTCCATGCGAACGGCGGAGGCGTTGGCGGTGAGCTCGTGGTAATAACCGTAGGCGCCGCTTGCGGAATGCCATCTCCCCGTTGCCGCCAAGGTGCTCGCCAGCGGATCCTTCCAGGGCGATCGAGCCATCGACCAAGCGCGCATAGTCCCCGCTGTAGGTCGGTTGCGACGCGTCCGCCGAAACGGCCGGCACGCCCGTCCACGACGAGGCAGCGCCAAAGCCGATGGTGTAGGTGTTCAGGTGTTGCCAGGTGGCGGGATCGTTCCTGGGGTTCCAGTACTCGGGGACCGTCGCCGTTCCCACGGTCACGTCGCCGGGCTCGGCAACGACCTTCTTGAGGTTGTTCGACACGGCGGGTTGCAGGTCGCTGGCCCAGTAATGAAAGGCCATGTCGGCGAGTGTGGGCCAGTATTCCGCCTTCGGCCACCAGCCAGAGGCGTCTTTCTCCCAGCTGTTGTTGGCCGCACCTGCGTCGTCCTTGTAGGGAGCGCGCGGCACGTAGGCCACGGCATCGGGCAAGGCGCGACTCGCTCCATCCGCATTGCCGATGGCCGGCATGCCGAGTGCCGCGGGTTCCGGCTTGAATCCAAACAGGTTGTAGTCGCCGTCGGTCATGAAGATATGGAAGGACTTGCGGCAACTCGATTGAGTGGCGCCCTCTACGCCCGGGTCGTCCGAATAGGGATTGAACTGGCCTGTCGTCTTCATGTATTCGCCGGCGCGGGTCATCATGGCGTGCAAGGGTGTTCCACCTTCCGCGGCCAGGGCATCGACCCAGCTCATGAAATTGGCGCGGTGCGTGTCATCCAGCGAGCGCATCAGGTTCGCATTGGCTCGGCCGTTGACGAGGCAACGGCCGGCCTGGTAGGTCCCAGCTGCGCTGTCGCCGAAAAAGCCGACACAGTTGCCGTTCTTGCCGTTCTTGTTGTTGTTCATCGCCTGCCAGGAAAGGCGAATCCGATCGTTGGAAATATTGGCCGCCGAGAAGTTGTCCCTGAGCGCGGTCTTCAACGCTTCCAGCCGCGTGGGTGTTCCGGCTGACGGGTCCTTTCCTTCCGACGCCCGCGACGACCACGCCATGCTGCCCGAGTTGTCGACCGACACGATCACATTCGGCGCCGGCTCCTTGACCGCGGTGTTGCGCGGCGCCTGAGCCAGCGGATATTGCGCAGCGTGCCCGGCGGTCTGCGCCAGCACCAGGCCGCACAGCACGGCGTTCCTCGAAAACCTGTGGATGTTCATATCTATTCTTCCCGCCATGCTCAATTCACTTTCCTGACCGCGGCCGGGTCGAAGGACATCTGCAACAGGACCCGCGTGCCGCCACCCGTGCTTGCGGTGCGCGCGCCGGTGGACAGCGCGGTGATCCGGTACAAGGGCTCGTCGCTGCGCGCGCGGTCGATCACCTCGATCCAGTACATGGCGCTGGCCAGGGCTGGATTGCCGGCCGTCGGCGCGCCCGTGAATTCGCCGTACCTGGCGTACTGGTCCACGTACGCGGCGCGGGTCCAGAACCGGTAGGCCTCGCTGCCCGAAGCGGCACTCACGGAGTCGGTCCCGGCGAAGTAGCAGATGCCACGCTCGCAGCTGTTGGCGCCCTTGCCCACGTAGGCGGTCACCCAGCCGGTATCCCGGTCGGGAAACACGCGGGTGTCCGCGGCCTTGCGGCAAGGTGAGCTCACGAGCGCGGAGCACGCCACGTAGGTCTGGGTCGCGGCATCGAAGGCCTGCTGCCGAATGTCGCGCTCGGCATCCAGCAGTGCGGCTTCGGCGGCTTCGAATGCGCGCTGGTAATCACGCTGATTGCCCGCCATCGATTCGAGCAGTTGGGCCGTCCGCGCACCGCCCACCGCGAGCAGCGCCGAGAGCAGCAGCATGATGAGCACGATGAACAGCGAGAACCCTCGGTGCTGCGCCGAGCATCTGCTGGGAATCTGAATGTGCTTCATAGATTGCGCAGTGCGAACACCGCCGTGTAGACACGGCGCAGCCTGCCGTCGCTGCTGGTCTGCGACGAGCCATCGCAGTCGACGTAGCTGCCGCCCGGGTTGCTCCTGGAAATACCCGCAAGCTGCAGGCACACGCGCACCGTGCGAACCTGATCGAAGCTCGCCACGTTCGTGGCCGTCACGTAGCGCACCACCCGTTCAGTTCCGGCATCGCCGATGCCGTACATGACATCGAAGCGCTCGACGCCGTCGATGATCGGCTGCGGCGTGGTATGACCGCTGCCCTTGCACCGCAAGGCGCCGTTGACCACGTAGAACTCGCTGGTGATCAGGCGCACGTTCGCGGGGTCCGCGGGATTGCCGGGGGAGTACGCTGCGCCCGCCGAGTTCTTGGCCACCTGGCCGAGGCAGTCGTGGAAATAATCCGGGTTCGGCGCAAAGCCGACCTTCAGCGTGTCGTTCACTGAACCGGCGGCCGCCTCCTGCCCCTTGATCGCGAAGAAGGCCGGCTCGTTCGCGAGCTTGGGGTTCGCATTGACGTCGAAGTAGTACAGCGGCCCGGTGGCATCGATCGGGAAGTAGCCGGCCTGCCGGATCTGCTGGCCCAGCAGCCTGAATGCCAGCGCCGACGACTGGTGCAGCGCATTGACGTCGTCGCCCGTCATGGCGGTGCTGCGCGTGCCGAGCATGCTGGCCATGGCGGCCAGCGCCACCAGCATGCCGATGATCAGCGCGACGAGGACTTCGACCAGCGTGAAGCCGGCCTGGCGCAGGCGGTGAGAGATGGCTTTGTTGTTCATGGTTGGGGCACCGCAACGACGGCTTCCTGGCAGGCCTTGCCGGTCGGGCAGCTCCAGGCCGAATCGGGTGCGATCGGGTTGACTGCAGCGGGCTCGTCCCAGGCGATGTGCACGAACAGCAAGCCGCCGACGTCCTTGTTGCTCTGCACGTCGGCCACGCCGCCCGGCAACGCACCTGCCACCCTGTGCTTCCAGGTCCACAGATCGTGGGCGGCCAGTTGAGCGGCGGTGCAACTGGCCTTGGCCCCCGCGCACGAGCGGGTGGGTTCGGTGGCGTCCGCCGCCGCCCAGTCGGCCACATAGGGGCTGGCCGACGCGGCGCCGCTCATGGGATTCGCACGGATGCGATCGGCCATGTCGCCGGCCAGCTGCGCGGCGATGTTCTGGTTGCTCGCGCCCACGCTGTCGGAAAGCACGCGCAACTGGAAGCCGGCCAGCGCGAGCAGGCCGAACGAGAGCACGAGAATGGCCACCAGGGCCTCGATCATCGAGAAGCCCGCTTGGCCGCGCGGCGCGCGAATCGGATTGCTCGGCACGTTCCGCTCCTCCCCTCAGCACCGCCGGACGCGCCAGCCGAGCGACAGGCACACGGCAGGGTCGCTGGATGAACTGGCGCTTCCCACCGCACGGAAGCTGATGCGGGCGACGCTCGAAAAATGGCCCATGGGATCGAAAGCCATGGACCCGACCGCGCTTTTCTCGATCGCAACGCGCGTGTCGGGGTCTTGCCGCTGCAGGATTTCGAACCCGTCGCCGCTGCCGACCACTGTTTCCCAGCCGCAACTCCAGTCTGCGCCGCTGCACTCCGCGCGCTGCCAAATGGTCACGGCCTGCCCGCGCCGAGCCGCTTCTGCGCGGGCGTGGCTCACGCTCGCCATCAAGGCCGAAACCATGCCCTCGACGCGGTACTTCTCGATCAGGCTGTTGAAGCTGGGCAGCGCCAGTGCCAACAGGATGGCCATCAGTACGATGACGACCATCATTTCGACGAGCGTGAAGCCGCATGGGGCTCCGCTTCGACGGGAATGCGCCCTCGCGGACGCGCAGAATCCGTTTTTCATTGTTGTACCGTCCGCCGCCTCGCCGAAGTGGCTGGAGCGGTGGACGTTTTCTCCCTGATTGCAATTTTTCAAAAATTCTATTTGGCGAATTCTTATTGACCACCTACTGAACGACGAACGGTCGAAATAAACAGATCAATGGATCATTGGCCTCAATTGCTTTCGAATTGATTTCCAAATAGATTTGATTTAATAAAAAATGACAAATGCAAATAAAGTTGTGAATTTCATGGCCCAGGCCCTGGACCTCGCGCGCCAGGCCGGACCGGAGACCGACCCCAATCCGCGCGTCGGCTGCGTGCTGGTGGACGCGAATGGCGCGGTGATCGGCCAGGGCCGCACCCAGCAGGTCGGCGGCCCGCATGCCGAGGTCATGGCGCTGCGCGATGCCGCGGCGCGGGGCTTTTCGGTCGCCGGCGCCACCGCCTTCGTCACGCTCGAGCCCTGCGCGCACCACGGCCGCACCGGCCCCTGCTGCGATGCGCTGGCGGCGACGGGCATCGGCCGGGTGGTGGCGTCGATGGCCGATCCCAACCCACTGGTTGCCGGCCAGGGCTTCGAGCGGCTGCGCGCCGCGGGCGTGGCGGTCGAGGTGGGGCCGGGCGCGGAGGAAGCACGCGAGCTCAACATCGGCTTTTTCAGCCGCATGGTCCGCAAGACGCCCTGGGTGCGGCTCAAGGCCGCCGCCTCGCTGGACGGCAAGACCGGCCTGCGCAACGGCGTGAGCCAATGGATCACCTCGGAACCGGCGCGCACCGACGGCCACGCCTGGCGAGCCCGGGCCAGCGCGGTGCTGACCGGCGTGGGCACGGTGCTGGAGGACGACCCCCGGCTCGACGTGCGGTTGGTGCAAACCAGCCGCCAGCCGCACGTGGTGGTGGTCGACAGCCAATTGCAGACCCCGCCCGGCGCGCAGATCTTCATGGCCGGCCGGCCCGTCTGGATCTACGCCGCGGCGCAGGACGGCGCCAAGGCCGCGGCGCTGGAAGCGCGCGGCGCCAGCATCACCTTTATGCCCAATGCTCAGGGCAAGGTCGACCTCGCGGCGATGCTGCGGGATCTCGCCCGGCGCGAGGTGAACGAGCTCCACGTCGAGGCCGGGCACAAGCTCAATGGCTCGCTGCTGCGCGAGGGCCTGGTCGACGAGCTGCTGGTGTACCTGGCGCCGAAGCTCATCGGCGACGGGCTCGACATGGCTTCCGGCATTCATACCGGCGGGCCGCTGGCCGACCTGGCCGGCGCCCTGCCGCTGGAATTCAGGACCGTCGAGCGGATCGGGCCGGACCTCCGGATCGTGGCCCGGGTCGCTGGAAGGGACGCTTTCTAGCGGGCGAATGCAGGCCCCTGCCGGGCGGACCCAGGATGTCTGCGAAAATGCGTGGATGTTCACCGGAATCATCACCGGCGTGGGGCGCATCGCCGCCATCCACGACCTCGGCCCCTCCTCCTCCTCCTACGGCAAAAGACTCGGCATTGCGGTGCCCGACGGCTATCTCGACGACGTCGGGCTCGGCGACAGCATTGCGCTCAACGGCGCATGCATGACCGTGACCACGCTCGACCCCGCCCGGCAGCAGTTCACCATCGACATCTCGGCCGAATCGCTCGACAAGACCGCAGGGCTGACCGAGGAAGGCGCCCGCATCAACCTCGAGAAGGCGCTGCGCGCCAGCGACCGATTGGGCGGCCACATCGTCTCCGGCCATGTGGACGGCATCGGCACGGTCAGCCACTTCGCGCCGATCGGCGAAAGCTGGGAGCTGCGCGTGATGGCCCCGCCCGCGCTCGCGCGCTTCCTGGCCTACAAGGGCTCCATCACGATCAATGGCGTGAGCCTCACCGTCAACAGCGTGAGCGACATCGAAGGCGACGCGGAGATCAGCATCAACCTGATCCCGCACACCGTCGAAAACACCTCGCTGGGCAGCCTGCAGGCCGGCTCCAAGGTCAATCTCGAAATCGATACCGTGGCGCGCTACGTGGAGCGCATGCTTCAGGCCGGCGTTCTGGTGCCGCCCTCTTCCACATATTCCAAGGACACCGCCGAATGAACGCTTCCGTCACGCCCATCGGCGCTCCCCGCAGCACGCGGGCGCCCGCGCCGATTTCCTCTGTCGAGGAGATCGTGGCCGAGCTCGCTGCCGGCCGCATGGTGATCCTGGTGGACGAGGAAGACCGCGAGAACGAAGGCGACATCGTCATTGCGGCCGACCACATCACGCCCGAGGCCATCAATTTCATGGCGCGCCATGCCCGCGGCCTGATCTGCCTCACGCTCTCGCGCGAGATGTGCGAGCGGCTGCAGTTGCCGCCCATGGTGTCGCGCAACGGTGCCAAGCATTCGACGGCCTTCACCGTCTCCATCGAGGCGGCCGAAGGCGTGACCACCGGCATCTCGGCCGCCGACCGCGCCCGCACCGTGCAGGCGGCCGTGGCGCGCAACGCCGTGGCCAGCGACCTGGTGCAGCCCGGCCACATCTTTCCGCTGCAGGCGGTGGACGGCGGCGTGCTGATGCGCGCCGGCCATACCGAAGCCGGCTGCGACCTGGCCGCGATGGCCGGCTGCTCGCCCGCCTCGGTGATCTGCGAGGTGATGAACGAAGACGGCACCATGGCCCGCCTGCCCGACCTGCAGGTCTTTGCCGCCGAGCATGGACTCAAGATCGGCACCATTGCCGCGCTCATCGAACATCGCAGCCGCGTCGAATCGCTGGTTGAAAAGGTCGGCTGCCGCGAAATCCAGACCGCTTGGGGCAGCTTCACCGCCCATGCCTTCACCGACAAGCCGAGCCGTGGCGTGCACCTTGCGCTGGTGCGCGGCCAGTGGGCGCCGGAAGACACGGTGTCGGTTCGCGTGCACGAGCCGCTTTCGGTGCTCGACGCGCTCGAGATCAACCGCTCGCTGCACTCGTGGAGCCTGGACGCCAGCCTCGCCCACATCGCTAACGAGGGCAAGGGCGTGGCCGTGCTGCTCAATTGCGGCGAAACGGCTGGCGAACTGCTCGCGCAATTCGACGGCACCGCACGGCCCGCGCAGGCGCCCGAGCGCGGCCGCATGGACCTGCGCAGCTACGGCATCGGCGCGCAGATCCTGCGCGAATGCGGCGTGCACAAGATGAACCTGCTCGGCACGCCCCGCCGCATGCCGAGCATGGCCGCGGGCTACGGCCTCGAAATTGCTGGCTACCTGACCAAAGACTAAAGACTGACACGACATGCAAGGTGCAAACAAGGGAGCGGATGCAAAGCCGCTCGACGGAAAAGGGCTGCGCATCGGCATCGTGCAGGCGCGCTTCAACGCCGACATCACCGATGCGCTCGCCGCCGCCTGCCTCGCCGAGCTCGAGAAGCTGGGCGTGGCCGCTGACGACATCCATCATGTGCAGGTTCCCGGCGCGCTCGAAGTGCCGGTCGCACTGCAGGCGATGGCCGTGCGCGGCGGCTACCACGCGCTGGTGGCGCTGGGCTGCATCATCCGCGGCGAGACCTACCACTTCGAACTGGTGGCCAACGAATCGGGCGCGAGCGTGAGCCGCGTGGCGCTCGACCATCGCCTTCCCATCGCCAACGCGATCCTCACGACCGAAAACCTCGAGCAAGCCGTCGCCCGACAGACCGACAAGGGCCGCGACGCGGCCCAGGTGGCTGTCGAGATGGCGCAGTTGCTGGCCTCTCTCAAATGACCGAAGACAACAACAAAGCAGCCGGCGCCAAGCCGCGCCCGGCACGGCAAGTGCGTACCGGCCTGACCAGCACCGGCGCACGCAAGGCTTCGGCCAAGTCGAACCGCAGCCGCGCGCGCGAGTTCGCGCTGCAGGCGCTCTACCAGCACCTGGTGGGGCGCAACGACCCGACCGAGATCGACCACTTCACGCGCGACCTCGCGGGCTTTCACAAGGCCGACGCCGCGCACTACGACGCGTTGCTGCACGGATCGATCGAGGGCGCCGAACAGCTCGACGCCTTGATCCGTCCGCTGCTCGACCGCAAGTTCGAGGAAATATCGCCCGTCGAGCATGCCGTGATGTGGATCGGCGTGTACGAGTTCCAGCACTGCCTGGACGTGCCATGGCGCGTGGTGCTCAACGAGTGCATCGAGCTTGCCAAGGAATTCGGCGGCACCGACGGCCACAAGTACGTGAACGCCGTGCTCAATGGCCTGGCGCCGCAATTGCGCGCCGCCGAAGTCGAGGCCGACCGGGCCTCGGGCAAGGCCAGAGCGTGAGAATCTCGGCGCGCGCGCAGCGCATCGAACCCTTCTACGTCATGGAGGTGGCCAAGGCCGCCGGCGTGCTCGCGCGCGAGGTGGCCCACACCGACCGGCCGATGATCTTCCTGAACATCGGCGAGCCCGACTTCACCGCCCCGCCGCTGGTGCAGGAAGCCGCCGCGCGCGCCGTGCGCGCCGGCGCCACGCAGTACACCCAGGCCACCGGCCTGGAGCTGCTGCGCGAGCGCATCAGCGGCTGGTACGCGCAGCGCTTCGGCGTCGACGTGCCGGCGCGCCGCATCGTGGTGACCGCGGGGGCCTCGGCCGCACTGCAGCTGGCTTGCCTGGCCCTGATCGAATCCGGCGACGAGATCCTGCTGCCCGACCCCAGCTATCCCTGCAACCGCCACTTCGTGAGCGCCGCGGATGGCAAGGCCGTGCTGATACCCACCACCGCCGAAGAGCGTTTCCAGCTCACTGCCGCCAAGGTCGAGGCCGCCTGGACCGACAAGACGCGCGGCGTGCTGCTCGCCTCGCCTTCCAACCCGACCGGCACCTCGATCGCGCCCGATGAACTGCGCCGCATCCACGAGGTGGTGTCGCAGCGCGGCGGCATCACGCTGATCGACGAGATCTACCTGGGCCTGTCCTACGACGATGCGTTCGGGCAAACGGCCCTCGCCATCGACGACAACGTCATCAGCATCAACAGCTTCAGCAAGTACTTCAACATGACCGGATGGCGCCTGGGCTGGCTGGTGGTGCCCGACGCGCTGGTGCCGGTGGTCGAGCGGCTGGCGCAGAACCTCTTCATCTGCGCGAGCACCGTGTCGCAGTACGCGGCGCTGGCCTGCTTCGAGGCCGAGAGCATTGCCGAATACGAGCGCCGCCGCGCCGAATTCAAGGCGCGCCGCGACTGGTTCATTCCGCAGTTGAATGCGCTGGGCCTGAACGTGCCGGTGGTGCCCGACGGTGCCTTCTACGCCTGGGCCGACTGCACCGCGGTCGCCGAGAAGCTGGGCATTTCGGGCAGCTGGGATTTCGCCTTCGAAACCATGAAGCGCGCCCACGTGGCCGTGACGCCGGGCCGCGATTTCGGCACGGCCGAGACGGCCAGGTTCGTGCGCTTCTCCACCGCCAGCTCGATGGCGCATCTGCAGGAATCGGTCGAACGCCTGCGGGCCATGATCGCGAACCCCGCCCGATGAGCTACGCGTTTCCGATCCGCGTCTACTGGGAAGACACCGACGCCGGCGGCATCGTGTTCTACGCCAACTACCTCAAGTTCATGGAGCGCGGCCGCACCGAATGGCTGCGCTCGCTGGGCGTCGAGCAGCGCAAGCTGCGCGAGGAAACCGGCGGCCAGTTCGTGGTGAGCGAAACGCAGCTCAAATACCATCGCCCCTCCCGGCTCGACGACGAACTGCTGGTTACAGCCGATCTCCGACAATTGGGCACGGCGTCGTTGATAATCGGTCAGCGCGTGCTATCAAAAACAGAGCAAGAACGAATGGGGGCCGCGGCGCCCGTTCTGCTGTGCGAAGGCACGATCCGCATCGGCTGGGTGGATGCCGCCACATTGCGTCCTGCGCGGATACCAGCCCAAGTTACGGGAACCCTCGAGCGCCGCGGCGGCTCCATGATTCAACCTTTCAAGCCATGAACCAAGACCTCTCCATCATCAATCTCCTGCTCCATGCGAGCTTCGTGGTGCAACTGGTCGTGCTGCTGCTCGTGATCGTCTCGATCGCCAGCTGGGCCGCGATCATCCGCAAGTACTTCGCGCTGCGCCGCATGCGCGCGCTCAACGACGACTTCGAGCGCGAGTTCTGGTCCGGCACCAGCCTGAACGAACTGTTCGCCTCGGCCGCGCAGAACGCCAAGTTCGCCGGGCCCATGGAGCGCATCTTCGCCTCGGGCATGCGCGAGTACCAGAAGCTGCGCGAACGCCACGTGAGCGACGCCCCCACGCTGCTGGACGGCGCCCGCCGCGCCATGCGCGCGAGCTTCCAGCGCGAGCTCGACGCGGCCGAGCAGAACCTGTCGTTCCTGGCCACCGTGGGCTCGGTGTCCCCGTACGTCGGCCTCTTCGGCACGGTCTGGGGGATCATGCATGCCTTCACCGGCCTGGCCGCGCTCGCTCAGGTGACGCTGGCCACCGTGGCGCCCGGCATTGCCGAAGCGCTGGTGGCCACCGCCATCGGCCTGTTCGCCGCCATTCCGGCGGTGGTGGGCTACAACCGCTTCGCGCGCGAGATCGACAAGATCGCGATTGCCCTGGAGACCTACATCGAGGAGTTCTCCAACATCCTGCAGCGCAACCTCTCGGCCAACCCGGCCGCGGTGGCGTCGGCAACTTCGGCGGCTCCGGCCAACCGCTGAGCGGAGGTCCAGCGCATGCCCGCCGTTTCATCCCGGGGCCGAGGCCGCCGCACGATCAACGAGATCAACATGGTCCCGTTCATCGACGTGATGCTGGTGCTCCTGATCATCTTCATGGTCACCGCGCCGCTCATCACGCCGAGCGTGATCAACCTGCCCTCCGTCGACCGCGCCAACAAGCACCCCGACAAGCCCATCGAGATCGTCATCAAGAGCGACGACGAAGTGCAGATCAAGAAAGACCCGTCCACCGGCAGCGGCGGCGCGTCCGTTCCCATGACCCAGATCGGCTCCGCGGCCAAGACCGCCCAGGGCGGCGACGACCAGCGCCCCGTGGTCATCAGCGCCGACAAGTCCGTCAAGTACGAAACCGTCGTGAAGGCGATGAACCAGCTCAAGCGCAGCGGCATCGAGCGCGTGGGCCTGTCCGTCACCACCACGGGCGGCAAATAAGGCATGTCGCTCGCCCTGGATCGCCCCGAGTTCGCACCACCGCCGCAGCGCGGCACGCCGCGCGCGGTGTTGCTCGCGCTGATTGCGCACGCGCTCCTGATCGCGGCGCTGACGTGGGGAGTGCGCTGGCGCAGCGACGCAGACGAAGGCGCCGTCGATGCGGAGCTGTGGTCGTCCACGGTGCAGCAGGCCGCGCCGCGCCTGTCCGCGCCGCAGGCACCCACGCCCGCTCCCGCGCCTCCGCCGCCTGCGCCTCCACCACCGCCGCCGCCTCAAGTGAAGGCCCCTGAGCCCGCACCGGCACCGCGCGCTCCGGACATCGCGCTCGAGCGCGAGAAAAAGCTCAAGGAAGAAAAAGAGCAGAAGGAGCGCGAACTCGAGCGCCAGCAACAGCAGCGCAAGAAAGAGCTCGAGGCCAAGCAGCGCGCCGAAGACGAAGCCGAACGCAAGAAGGCGCAGCAGCAAAAGCTCGCCGAGCAGCAGAAGAAGCAGCAGCAGGAAGCCGAGGCCAAACAGGCCGAAGCGAAGAAGCAGCAGGAAGCCGCAGCCAAGCAGGCGGCGGCCGACCGCGCCGCAACGCTCAAGCGCATGCAGGGCCTCGCGGGCGCGAGCGGCAGCGACGATTCCAAGGGCACGGCCATGCGCTCGTCAGGGCCGTCGAGCGGCTATGCGGGACGCATTGCCGCGGCGGTGCGCCCGAACATCACCTTCCCCGACGCCGAGACGGTCAACGGCAATCCGGCCGCCGAGTTCGAAGTGAATCTGGCACCGGACGGCACCATCGTCGGCGTCAAGCTGACCAAGTCGAGCGGATTGCCCAGCTGGGACGAAGCCGCCGAACGCGGCCTGCACAAGACCGACAAGCTGCCGCGCGACACCGACGGGCGCATCTTCCCGTCGCTGATCGTCTCGCTGCGGCCCAAGCGCTAGCGGGGCGCCGCCGCCTTCGGGAGCCATGCCCCCGAAGGCGAGCCTCCCTCGCCGCACTCACTCGTAAACGACCGAGGCCTTGCCGGCGTCCGCCTGCGCCGTCCAGCTGGCGAGCGCGGCGTCCGTCGGGAAGAACCTGGCGCGCTCCCCGAGCTGCAGCTCGACCTGCGCGCCGCCGCGCGCCATCGACAGGCGCACCGGCAGCCCCTGCACCAGGTCGCCATGCTCGCTCTGCTCGGTGCGCGGTGGAAAGTCTTTCACCAGGCGCGCGATGTCGGGCGCCTTGCCATTGACGGCCACCCGCAGGAATTTTCCGAAACGGCAGCGCGCGGTGGCCAGGTCCCACACCTGCTGCACCTGGAAGCGGGCCTCGAAGCCGCCGCGGCCCGGCTGGAGCCGGCCGCTCACGATCACCAGCTCGTCGTCCTTCAAGGTGTTGCGGTTCGCGTTGATCAGCGCCTCGTCGGCGGTGGCGTCGATGGCGTCCGACTTGTCGTCGAGCTTGAAGATCGCCAGGCGCCCGCGCTGGCCGTTGATCACGCGGAAATCGCTCACGATGCCCGCGATCACCTGCTGGTCGCGCGTGTCCATCAGGTCGCCGATCTCGCGCTTGCAGAAGCGCCGCACCTCGTGCGCCACCTCGTCGAACAGATGGCCCGAGAGATAGAAGCCCACGGCCGTCTTCTCGAAGGTGAGCCGCTCCTTCACGCCCCAGGGTGTGGCGTCCACCAGCTCGGGCTCCTGCGTGGCCGAGCCGTGCTCGCTGTCGCCGAAGATGTCGACCTGCGCCGCATTGGCCTCGGTGGCGGCTGCGAACTCGAAGGCGCGGTCGACCGAGGCGATGAGCGACGCGCGGTTCTGCTGGATCGCGTCGAAGGCACCGGCCTTGATGAGCGCTTCGACCGTGCGCTTGTTGATGCGCTGGCGGTCGATGCGCACGCAGAAGTCGAACAGGCTCTTGAACGGCCCGCCCTCTTCCCGTGCGCGCACCACGGCCTCGACCGCGAGCTGGCCCGTGCCCTTGACCGCCCCCAGGCCGTAGCGGATCACCTTGTCGGTGACGGGCTCGAAGCGGTAGTTGCCGCGGTTCACGTCCGGCGGCTCGAAGGTGAGGCCGAAGTTCTTCTGCGCGTCTTCGAACAACACCTTGAGCTTGTCGGTGTCGTCCATTTCCACGGTCATGTTGGCGCAGAAGAACTCGGCCGTGTAATGGACCTTGAGCCAACCCGTGTGGTACGCCAGCAGCGAGTACGCGGCGGCGTGCGACTTGTTGAAGCCGTAGCCCGCGAACTTCTCCATCAAGTCGAAGATCTCGTCGGCCTTGTCCTGGGGAATGCCGTGCGTCGAGAGCGCACCCGCGCGGAATTTCTCGCGGTGCTCGGCCATCTCCTCGAGCTTTTTCTTGCCCATGGCGCGGCGCAGCAGGTCGGCGCCGCCGAGCGAGTAGCCGCCCAGGATCTGCGCGGTCTGCATCACCTGCTCCTGGTAGACCATGATCCCGTAGGTTTCGGAGAGCATCTCGGCCACGGCCGGGTGCGGGTACTCCACCTCTTCGCGGCCGTGCTTGCGCGCCACGAAGCTCGGGATCAGGTCCATCGGGCCCGGACGGTACAGCGCGTTGAGCGCAATCAGGTCCTCCAGCCGCGTCGGCCGCGCATCCTTCAGCATGCCCTGCATGCCGCGGCTTTCAAACTGGAACACCGCTTCCGTCTTGCCCTCGGAGAACAGCTTGTAGGTCTCGCGGTCGTCGAGCTTGATGTTCTCGTACGCGAAGTTCTCCTGGCCCTTGTGGCGCTTGACGATGAACTCTTTCGCGATCTCAAGGATCGTGAGCGTGGCCAGGCCCAGAAAGTCGAACTTCACGAGGCCGATGGCCTCCACGTCGTCCTTGTCGTACTGGCTCACGGCCGAATCGCTGCCGGGCTGCTGGTAGAGCGGGCAGAAGTCAGTGAGCTTGCCGGGCGCAATCAGCACGCCGCCCGCGTGCATGCCGATGTTGCGCGTCATGCCCTCGAGCTTCTGCGCCAGCTCGACCAGCATGCGCACTTCTTCTTCCTTCTCGATGCGCGCCGCGAGCTGCGGCTCCATCTCGATGGCGTAGTTGTTCTTGTCGCCTTCCACCTTCGGGTCGGGCGGGTACTGGATCGTGACCGGCTGGCCCGGCTTGTTCGGAATGAGCTTGCTGATGCCGTCGCAGAACATGTAGCTCATGTCCAGCACGCGCCCCACGTCGCGGATGGCGGCGCGCGCGGCCATCGTTCCGAAGGTGGCGATCTGGCTCACGGCGTCGCGGCCGTACTTGTCCTTGACGTAGTCGATCACGCGGTCGCGGTTGCCCTGGCAGAAGTCGATGTCGAAGTCGGGCATCGAGACACGCTCGGGGTTCAGGAAACGTTCGAACAGCAGCTTGTATTCGAGCGGATCGAGGTCAGTGATCTTCAACGCGTAGGCCACCAGCGAGCCCGCGCCCGAGCCCCGGCCCGGGCCCACCGGGCAGCCATTGTTCTTGGCCCACTTGATGAAGTCGCCCACGATCAGGAAGTAGCCGGGGAAGCCCATGTTCAGGATCGTGTTGATCTCGAACTCGAGGCGCTCCACATAGCGCGGCCGTTCGGCATCGCGCTTGGCGACGTCGGGGTAAAGATGCGCAAGACGCGCTTCCAGGCCTTCAAACGACTCCTGGCGGAAAAACTCGTCGATCGGCATGCGCACGCCTTCGCTGACGAAAGGCGTCGGAAAGTCGGGCAGCTGCGGCTTGCCGAGCACCAGCGTCAGGTTGCAGCGCTTGGCGATCTCGACCGTGTTGGCCAGCGCGCTCGGCACGTCGGCAAAGAGCGCCTCCATTTCGGCGCTCGACTTGAAGTACTGCTCCTCGGTGAACTTGCGCACGCGGCGCGGGTTGCCCAGGATTTCGCCTTCCGAGATGCAGACGCGCGCCTCGTGCGCCTCGTAGTCCTGGCGTTCCGCGAACTGCACCGGGTGCGTCGCGACCACCGGCAGGCGCAGCCGGGCCGCGAGCTTCACGGCGGCAATCACATGCGGCTCGTCCTCGGGGCGGCCCGCGCGCTGCAGTTCGATGTAGAAGCGGTGCGGGAACATGCCCGCCAGCTGCAGCGCCAGCTCGGCGGCGCGCTCTTCCTGCCCCTGCAGCAGCGGCGCGCCCAATGGGCCGGCCTGCGCGCCCGAAAGCGCAATCAGCCCGCCCTGCAGCTCTTCGAGCCATTCGAGCTTGCAGGCCGCCTGCGACTGGCCCCGGCCCACGTTCTGCGTCCAGGCGCGCGCCAGCAGCTCGGACAGGTGCAGGTAGCCCTCCATGTTCTGCACCAGCAGCACGATGCGGGTGAGCACGCCGGGCTCCTTGCCCAGCCCTTCGATGAAGATTTCAGCGCCGATGACGGGCTTGACGCCCTTGCTTCGCCCCTGCTTGTAGAACTTGACCGCCCCGAACAGGTTGTTGAGGTCGGTGATGGCCAGTGCGGGCTGCTTGTCGGCAGCGGCGGCCTTGACGACTTCGTCGATGCGGTTGGTGCCGTCGACGACGGAAAACTCGGTGTGCAGGCGCAGGTGAACAAACATCCTTCCATTGTAGAAAGCACCGCCTCCACGATGTGGGTTGGCAATCCCTACAATCGCCCCCCGTGCAAGAGATTTTGAATATCGCGGCCTACAAATTCGTGGCCATAGACGACAGCCCCGTGCTGCGCGAAGACCTGCGCGAGCGCGCCCAGGCCCTGGGCCTCATGGGCACTATCCTGCTCGCGCCGGAGGGCATCAACCTGTTCCTGGCGGGCGCGGCCGACGCCATCCGCAGCTTCGTGGCCGGCCTGCGCGCCGATGCGCGCTTCGCCGACCTGGAAACCAAGGAAAGCTGGTCGGCCACGCAGCCCTTCCGCCGCATGCTCGTGAAGCTCAAGCGCGAGATCATCCGCATGGACCACCCGGCCATCCAGCCGTCGGCGGGCCGCGCGCCGGGCGTGGACGCGCCCACGCTCAAGCGCTGGCTCGACCAGGGCCATGACGACGAAGGCCGGGAAATCGCGCTGCTCGACACGCGAAACGACTTCGAGGTCGACGAAGGCACCTTCGACGGCGCGATCGACTGGCGCATCACCAAGTTCACCGAATTCCCGCCCGCGCTGAAAGAGCACCGCGCCGATTTCGCGGGCAAGACCGTGGTGAGCTTCTGCACCGGCGGCATCCGCTGCGAGAAGGCCGCGATCCTGATGCGTGAAGAAGGCGTCGAGAACGTGTTGCAGCTCGAAGGCGGCATCCTGAAATATTTCGAGCAGGTCGGCGGCGCACACTACCACGGCGACTGTTTCGTGTTCGACGGCCGGCGCGCCCTGGCGCCCGACCTGAGCGCGCGCGCGGCCGATGCCAGCGCGCGGGCATCGGAAGACATCGACCTGGGCAGCGGCCTGAAGAAATAGCCGGCGGCCTCCGATGCGCATCCTCCTGGTGGAAGACGAACTGGACATGGCCTCGTGGCTCGTCCGGGCGCTGACCCAGAGCGGGTTCGTCGCCGACCACGCGCCCGATGCGCGCACCGCCGAGGCCTTCATGGCCGGCACCGAATACGACGCCATCGTGCTCGACCTGCGCCTGCCCGACAAGCACGGCCTGAGCGTGCTGGCCGACATGCGCAATAGCGACGACCGTACCCCCGTGCTGATCCTCACCGCGCAGGGCGCGCTGCAGGACCGGGTCCGCGGCCTCAACCTCGGCGCCGACGATTTCCTCACCAAGCCCTTCGAGCTGGCCGAGCTCGAGGCGCGGCTCGCGGCGCTGGTGCGGCGCAGCCGCGGCAAGCAGCACCCGCGGCTGCAGTGCGCCTCGCTCTCGTACGACAGCGAAAGCCGCGCCTTCACGCTGCGCGGAACGCTGTTGCCGCTCACGCCTCGCGAGCAGGCCGCGCTCACCGCGCTGCTGATGCGCAGCGGCGCGCCGGTCGGCAAGTCGCAGCTCTTCGCCAAGGTGTTCACCAACGACAGCACCGCCGGCCCCGATGCCATCGAGGTGGTGCTGCACCGGCTGCGCCGCAAGCTTGCGGACAGCGACGTGCGCATCGTCACCGTACGCGGGCTGGGCTACATGCTCGAGAGCATCGCCGATGGATCCTCGGGCGCCCGCGCCGCCGCCACGGCCTGAGCCGCAGCGCTTCGGCATCCGCGCGCGCCTGCTCGCGCTGCTGGTGCCGGGCATCGTCGCGCTGATGGCGCTCGACAGCTGGAGCGACTACCAGGCGCTCACCGATTCGCTCGTCGTCGCCTACGACCAGAGCCTGCTCGAACCCGTGCGGGCGCTGGCCAACGGCATCGTGGTCGCGAGCGACGGCAGCGTGAAGGTGCAGGAGCCGTTCTCGGTGCAGGCGATGTTCGAGTCCACGCACCTGCGCTACAAGTACCTGCACGTGGGCGTGCAGCGCATCGCCAGCGGCGAGCCGCTGGACACCAGCTCCCCCGAGACCACGCTGATGGGCGTGCCCGGCCTGCCCCGCCCCGCACAACGCCCGGCCGACGGCACGCCGGTGTTCTACGACGCGGTGTACGAGCAGCACCCGGTGCGCGTGGCCGCGCTGCGCCAGACGGTCTACGACAACACCGGCTCCGGCGCGGCCTGGAGCGTGCTCGTCCAGGCGGCCGAAGGCACCGGCCCGCGCCGCCAGGCACAGGCCGAATCGCTGAAGCAGGAGTTGCTGCGCGACGTGCGCATGATCCTGGTGATGGCCCTGCTGGTGTGGCTGGGCGTGGCCTGGACGCTGCGGCCGCTGGAGCGCCTGCGCCGCTCGCTGCGCGACCGCCCGCGCGACGACCTGAAGCCGCTCGACGCCGGCGGCGTGCCGCAGGAGGTGGTGCCGCTGGTGGAGGCGGTCAACCACCACATCGCGGACCACCGGCGCATGGTGGCGGAACATTCGCAGTTCCTGGCCGATGCCTCGCACCAGCTGCGCACGCCGTTGAGCATCCTCTCGATCCAGGCCGGCTACGCGGTGCGCGAGACCGATCCGGCGCGCATGCGCGAATCGCTGCACGCCATCGTCGCGCAGCTGGCGCGCACGCGCCGCCTCAGCGAGCAATTGCTCGCGCTGGCCCACGCCACGAACGAAGACGAGATCGCGGCGGCCGAACCCGAGGTGGTCGACCTGGGCGACGTTGCACGCGCCGTGGTGCTGCAATACCTGCCGCTCGCACGCGAGAACGAGCAGGACCTGGGCTGGGTCGATGCGCGCGGCGAACCGCAGCCCCAAGGCGAGATCCCGGCACTGCCTGTGCGGGCCAATGCTGCCGAGCTGCACGAGGTGCTCGCGAACCTCGTGCACAACGCCATCAAGTACACGCCGCGCGGCGGCAGCATCACGGTGACCGTGCGGCGCGAAGCCTCGCATGCGCTGGCCGAGGTGTGCGACAGCGGACCGGGCATCGACCCCGAGCGGCGCGACAGCGTGTTCGAGCGCTTCCACCGCGACCCGGCCGCCGGCAGCGCCGCCAGCCAGGGCGCGGGCCTGGGCCTCACCATTGCGCGCAGCTATGCGCGGCGCAACGGCGGCGAGATCGCGCTCGACAACGCCGACATGCCCGAGCGCCCGAACGGCGGCGGACTGCGCGCGATCCTGAAGCTGCCACTGGCGGTTTTACCAAGGGTTTCTGCGGGGTAGTGCGCTACGCAGTAACACGTATTTTGAGGGTGGGAAGGCCTTCCACGCCCTCACCGAAAGGCGATTGAAAGCCTCGATTCCTAGACTGCGCTCCTTCCAGATTCGAAGGAGACTCAATGCACCCGCACGGTGAAGATCCGGCCTCGCACGCGCTACGGCCCGCATCGAAATTCAAGAAGGACTACTACGGCGGCGCCTTGCTCGTGGTCGTCGGACTCGCGGCCGTCTATGCCGGTGTCGGCTACCGCGTGGGCGAGCTCGCGCACATGGGGCCGGGCTTCTTCCCGGTGGCGCTCGGCGGACTGCTCGCGCTGACCGGCCTGCTGATCGCCCTCTCCGCGCGCGGCGAGGAACCGGCGAGCGAAGAGGCCGTGTCGCACGGCCACCCGGGCGGCATGCCCGACATGCGCGGGTGCATCTGCATCATCCTCGGCATCCTCGCGTTCCTGCTGTTCGGCGAATACGGCGGCCTGCTGCCGGCCACCTTCGCGATCGTGTTCATCTCGGCGCTCGGCGACCGCGACAACTCGCTGACCGAGGTAACGCTGCTCTCGCTCGCGATGTGCTTCATCGCGGTCGTGGTGTTCTGGTGGGCGCTGAAGCTGCAGCTGCCCTTGTTCCAGTGGGGAGGCTGAAGCCATGATCGGTCAATCGCTCCACGACCTCTGGTTCGGCTTCGGCGTTGCGTTCCAGGGCTCGAACCTGCTGTGGTCCTTCTTCGGCGTGCTGGTGGGCAACCTGATCGGCGTGCTGCCGGGCATGGGCGCGCTGCAGGCCATCTCGATCCTGCTGCCGCTCACCTACGTGATGCATCCGGTGCCCGCCATCCTGATGCTGGCAGGCATCTTCTACGGCTCGCAGTACGGCGGCGCCATCGGCGCCATCCTGATGAACATGCCTTCGCACCCGCCGCACGCGGTGACCTGTCTCGACGGGTATCCGATGACCAAGCAGGGCAAGGGCGGCGTCGCGCTCGGGGTGACGATGATCGCCTCGTTCTTCGCGGCGTCGGTCGGCATCATCGTGATGATCTTCGCCTCGCCGCTCCTGGTGCAGATCGCGTTCAAGTTCGGCCCGACCGAGATCTTCTCGATCATGCTGCTGGGCCTGCTCGCGGGCTCGACCATGTCGCGCGGCTCGCCGCTCAAGGGCGTGGCGATGACGATCTTCGGTCTCTTGTGCGGCGTGGTCGGCACCGACGTGAACAGCGGCAGTTTCCGCTTCGCCTTCAACCTGCCCGAACTGAGCGACGGCCTCGAACTGGTGGCCATCTCGATGGGCCTGTTCGGCGTGGCCGACTTCCTGCTCAACGTGAACCGCATGAAGAGCATCGGAGACACGGGCACGCTCAAGCTCAGCGACATGCGGCCCAGCAAGGAAGAACTCAAGCGCGCCTTTCCCGCGATGATCCGCGGCACCATCGTGGGCACGGTGTTCGGCGCGATGCCGGGCACGGGCCCGACCATCACCACCTTCATCGCCTATGCGCTGGAGCGCAAGGTGTCGAAGACGCCGAACAAGTTCGGCACCGGCATGATCGAAGGCGTGGCCGGCCCCGAGGCCTCGGCCCACTCGAAGACGCAGGTCGACTTCATTCCCACGATGAGCCTGGGCATTCCGGGCGACGCGGTGATGGCGCTGATCCTCGGTGCGCTGCTGATCCAGGGCATCCAGCCCGGCCCGCAGCTCATCACCGAGCATCCGGACATCTTCTGGGGCCTGATCGCCTCGTTCTGGATCGGCAACGTGATCCTCGTGGTGCTGAACGTGCCGCTGATCGGCGTGTGGGTGAAGCTGCTGAAGGTGCCCTACAAGTACCTGTTCCCGGCCGCGATGTTCTTCATTGCGACGGGTGTGTACAGCACGCAGAACAGCCTGTTCCAGATCTGGGAGGTGCTGGTGTTCGGCATCGTCGGCGCGGTGCTGATGACGCTGGAGTTCTCGGTCGCGCCCATCCTGCTGGGGTTCGTGCTCGGGCCGATGGTGGAAGAGAACTTCCGCCGCGCGCTGCTGCTCTCGCGCGGCGACATGTCGGTGTTCGTGACGCGGCCGATCAGCGGCACCTTCATCGGCCTGTGCGCGCTGTTGCTGATGGGCGTCGGCTACTCGGCATGGCGCGCACGCAGCCACCGCAAGGCCATGCTCGAACTACCGAAGGCGCCCGATAGCGCGCCGCCTGCGGAGGCGGTCGCGATCGGCGGCAAGTAAGCAGAGAGGAAGGCCCGCTCAGTCGGGCCTTTTTTTTGCGAATCGTGCGCTCGCTCTTGTTCAGGGCGGTCGTTGATCGGCGGTACACCTACAGCTTGCCCTGGTGCACAGGGCACCGGGTGCTCCCCGCAGCGAAATCAAGGAGGAGCCGAAGGCGGGGGACATTCGCGGAGAGGAGTACCCGGTGGCCTGTGCACGCGCCACGAATAACGCCCCAGAGATCAGACAGGCGTCGTTCCGACATCGGGCTCGCGCACGCCAAAGGGCTTGCCGGGCAGCGGAATGAACTCGGTCTCGCCAGGCACATGTCCCATGCGCTGGGCGGCCCAGTCGGAGCCGGCTTCCAGGATGCGCTCGCGCCGGCTCGAGACGAAATTCCAGGTGATGTAGCGCGGGCCGTCGAGCGGCTCGCCGCCGATCACCATCAGGCGCGCGGCGGTGCCGGAGGTCAGCACCGCGCCCTGGCCATCGGGCAGCACCGCCATGGTGTGCGCGGGGATCGATTCGCCATTGACGCTCGCATCGGCATCGACAACGTAGACGGCCAACTCGGGTGCCAGTGCGGGCAGCTCGAAACGGCCGCCTGCGGGCAATGCGATGTCGAGGTAGATCGTCTGCGACAGTGTCTTGACTGGCGAGCGTTGGTCAAAGGCCTCGCCCACCAGCACGCGCACCGCCGCGCCCTGCTCCACCACCTCGGGAATGGCACTGGCCGGCGTGTGCTCGAAGCTCGGCTCGGCTTCTTCATGCGCCTGCGGCAAGGCAGCCCAGAGCTGCAGCCCGTGGTTGACGTAGGTGTCGGCCTTGAGGCGTTCGGGCTTGCGCTCGGAGTGCACGATGCCGCGCCCCGCGGTCATCCAGTTGATGGCGCCGGGCAGGATCTCCTGCACGCTGCCGAGGCTGTCGCGATGCATCATCGCGCCCTCGAAAAGATAGGTGACCGTGGACAGGCCGATGTGCGGATGCGGCCGCACGTCGTGCTCCATGCCGGGCTGCTCGGTGGCCGGCCCGAAGTGGTCGAAGAACACGAACGGCCCGACCGAACGGCGTTGCGCCGCCGGCAGCAGGCGTCGCACCTTGAAGCCGCCGCCGAGGTCCTTGTCGTGCGGTTGAAGCAACTGGGTCTGGGCGGCGGTGTCGGTCATCGTGGGCTCCGTGGGTGACTGGGTTTTATCCGCGCGATCTTGCCACTTCGGCGATGCGCTCGCCGAAAGCGCGCGCGGTGTCGAAGTCGCCCTTGAACATTTCCGCCGGGCTCGCATCCGAAGGCGACTGCGTCAGCAGGCCGCCGTAGCCGCCCATGTAGTTCATCGAATCGCGCGTGGCCGCCTTGTTGTTGGTCGGCAGGATGCCCATGCTGACCCAGATGCCGCTGTGCTGCATCGCGAGCGTCCACAGGTAGCTCAGGGTCGCGACCTTGTCGCCGTTCATGGTGGCGCTGTTGGTGAAGCCCGCGAAGAGCTTGTCCTTCCAGCCCTGCGTGTACCAGACCTTGGACGACGCATCGGCGAACTTCTTGAACTGCCAGCTCACGCCGCCCATGTAGGTCGGCGAGCCGAAGATGATCGCGTCGGCCGCGGCCAGCGTCCCCCAACCGCCTTCGGGCAGGTTGCCGTCGGCGTCGATGGCGAGCAACTGCGCGCCCGCGCCGTCGGCCACGGCTTGCGCCACGCGCTGGGTGTGGCCGTAGCCGGAATGAAAGACGACGACGATGTTTGCCATTGGGCGATTCTCCTGAACGGAAGCGATGATCAGTGGTGTCGAATGGGGGAGAGCCTACTTCTTGTCGACGCTGAAGCGGCCGGGACCGAAGGCCGAGAGGGCGAGCAGGCCACCGGCGATCGCGATGTTCTTGTTGAAGTTGATCTGCTGCATCATTTTCACGGCGTCGGGCGCCGACCAGTACTTGTGGAAGAACAGCGCGGCGGCCACGGTGAAGATCGCCATCGCAATGGCAGTCCAGCGGGTCTTGAAGCCCACCAGCAGCGCGATGCCAAGGACGAGTTCGACCAGGATGGCGATCGCGGCGCCTACTTCCGGCAGCGGCAGGCCCACCGAGTTGATGTAGCCGACGGTGCCCGCAAAGCCCATGAGCTTGCCGATGCCGGCGGGAATGAACAGGTAGGCGATCAGGGCACGGCCGATCAGGGCCAGCGTGTCCTGGGCTGCGTTGGGGGGGGTGGTGGTGCTTGCCATGGTTGAAAACTCCTCGATTGTCGAAATGAAAAATGGAAAGGAACAGGGGAAAAAGAAGCCGGGCGACACGCGCCCGGCATGGATCAGGCGGCCAGGTCGAACACCAGCACTTCGGCATCCTTGCCGGCGCCGAGCGTGAGCTGCGATTCGCCTTCGAGCATCGCGGCGTCGCCGCCCGCGAGCTTCTGGCCATTGACTTCGAGCTCGCCGCGCACCAGGTGCACGTAGCTCTTGCGCTTCGGATCGAGCGCCAGGCTGGCCTTCTCGTCGCCGTCGAGCAGGCCTGCGAACAGGCGCGCATCGGCGTGCACCGTCACCGAGCCGTCGGCACCGTCGGGCGAGGCCACGAGGCGCAGCTTGCCGCGCTTCTCGGCGTCGCTGAACTTCTTCTGCTCGTAGCCCGGCGCAATGCCGCGCACGTTCGGCTCGATCCAGATCTGCAGGAAGTGCGTGGTCTCGTCGGCCTTGTGGTTGAACTCGCTGTGCATCACGCCGCGGCCGGCGCTCATGCGCTGCACGTCGCCCGGAGGAATGGACTCCACGTTGCCCATGCTGTCCTTGTGCGCCAGTTCGCCCGAGAGCACGTAGCTGATGATCTCCATGTCCTTGTGGCCGTGGGTGCCGAAGCCGGCGCCCGCCGCCACGCGGTCTTCGTTGATCACCCGCAGGTTGCCGAAACCCATGTGGGCCGGGTCGTAGTAGCCGGCAAAGGAAAAGCTGTGGAACGAGCGCAGCCAGCCATGGTCGGCATAACCGCGTTCCTGTGATTTACGGACTTGCAACATCGTCAGACTCCTTCGGCCGTTCCCCGGGGGGATGTTCCGGCCTTCTTCGTATGCCGCGCCGGATGCGCAGCGGATGTGAAGAACTTTAGGCCCGTACCCCATGGACAAAAGCGCCTGCTTTTGATGGCATCATTCAAATTTTTTGATCGATCAATCGATCCATGGAGCCGCCATGCCCAGCGCCAGAGACGTACTGACCCCCGATGCGCTCGCCATGCTGCAGACCGTGGCCAGCACCGGCAGCTTTGCCGGCGCCGCGCGCGCGCTCAACCTCGTGCCCAGCGCGCTCAGCTACCGCGTGCGCCAGATCGAGGACGCGCTCGACGTGCTGCTGTTCGACCGCAGCGCGCGCCAGGCCCGCATCACCGAGGCCGGCGCCGAACTGCTGCGCGAGGCGGCGCGGCTGCTGGGCGAGATCGATGCGGTGGCCAACCGCGTCAAGCGCGTGGCCACCGGCTGGGAGCCGATGCTGACCATTGCGGTCGACAGCGTGATCGCGCGCGACCCGCTGCTCGACCTTGCCACCGCCTTCTTCGCGCTCGATCCGCCCACGCGGCTCAAGCTGCGCGACGAAACCCTGCTCGGCACCATCGAGGCGCTGACCAGCGGCGAGGCCGACCTGGCCATTGGCGCGGTGCTCGACGCGGCGAGCCTGGCCTTCACCGCCACCGGCATCCGCAGCCGGCCCATCGGCGAGCTGTGTTTCGTCTACGCCGTGGCGCCGCATCATCCGCTGGCACGCTTGCCCGAGCCATTGACCGATGCGGTGCTGCGCCAGCATCGCGCGGTGGCGGCCGCCGACTCGGTGCGCAGCGGGCCCAGCATGACGGTCAACCTCGTCGGCGGACAGGACGTGCTCACCGTGCCGAGCATGCAGGCCAAGCTGGCGGCGCAGCTGCACGGCCTTGGCGGCGGCTTTCTGCCCGAGCCGATGGCGCGGCCCTACATCGAGGCCGGCCACCTGGTCGAGCGCAAGACCGAACGCCAGCCGCCCCTGGCCACCATGCACTGCGCCTGGCGCGTGCGCAGCGCGGGCGGGCCGGGCCGCGCGCTCGACTGGTGGCTCGCACAGTTCGAGCACGAGGCCACACGGCGGGCGCTGCTGGAGCGGCATCGGGGGCGTTGACTCGGTGCGAACCGCGCGCTGACTGCACGAAAGGGGCATGTTGGAGTGCATTGTTCGAGGCGCTGCTGTTCAGGGCACGATCCCGCCGACGTGATCGTTATGCGGACCTGTTCTTGATCGGCCAGTACCACAGCCGCGCCTCTCGTGCACAGGGCATCGGGTGCTCCCCGCAGCGAAATAAAGGAGGAGCCGAAGGCGGGGGACATTCGCGGAGGGGAGCACCCGATGCCCTGTGCACGCACCCCGAACAGGACACGTCCTCCTGCCCCGCTCCCGGACCGATGTAGAGTCCGGACACATCCATCCGTCTCCCGTACACAAGAAAAGAGTCCCTCATGACCACTCGCGCAACTGCAAAGGCGACCGACCGCCACCGACCCCCCGCCGCTCCACGCCACTACGCCGTCGTCGGCGCCGGCATTGCCGGCGTGGCCTGTGCCCGAACGCTGGTGCAGGCCGGCCACAAGGCCACGGTGTTCGAACGCGAGGCTGCGCCCGGCGGGCGCATGGCCAGCGTCGACTCCGCCTTCGGCCGCTTCGACAGCGGCACGCAGTACTTCACCGTGCGCGATCCGCGCTTTGCGCTGGCGCTCGAAGCCACGCCCAATCTCTGCCGTCCCTGGAGCGCAAACCTCGTGCGCGTGCTCGATGCGCACGGCCGCGTGGCGGAAGCCGCATTGCCCGGGCACGAATCGCATTGGGTGGCGCAGCCCGGCATGGATGCCCTGGTGGCCCACTGGGCCGCGCCGCTGGGCGACAGCCTCGTGGTCGACACGCAGGTGACGCAGATCGAACCCGACGCGCTCGACCCCAAGCGCTGGCAGCTGCGCACCGCGGGCGAAGACGATTCGCAGCACGTGTACTCGGGCTTCGACGCCGTGCTGCTGGCCGTGCCGCCCTCGCGCACGCGCGTGCTGCTGGGCGACGGCAAGCTGTCCGCCTCCATCAGCCAGAAGATCGAGCCGGTGCGCATTGCGCCCTGCTGGACGCTGATGATCGCCTTCCCCCAGGCCAACCAGGCCAACATGTCGCACCTCGGCCCGCAGTGGAATGCAGCGCGCAGCACCCACCACCGCGTGGCATGGCTCGCACGCGAGTCGTCCAAGCCCGGTCGCGAACGCGTCGAGCGCTGGACGCTGCAGGCCAGCGCCGCGTGGTCGCAGGAGCACCTGCGCGACGACGCCGCACGCGTCGAAGCCAAGCTGCTGCGCGCCTTCGCCGAGATCACCGGCATCCATGCCGCGCCCACGCACGCCCAGGCACGCTGCTGGAACGAAGCCCAGACCCAGGTCCCGGTCGGCAAGAGCCACCTGTGGGACGCCAAGGCGCGCATCGGCGTGGCCGGCGACTGGTGCACCGGCCATCGGGTCGAAGACGCGTTCCTCTCGGGACTCTCGCTGGCGCTCGCAGTGATCTGATCCGCGGATGCGTGAGACCGGCCGTTTCGCGCCCTCGCCCACCGGTCCGCTGCATGCCGGCTCGCTGGTGGCCGCGCTCGCAAGCTGGCTCGACGTGCGTGCGCGCGGGCCGCAGGCGCGCTGGCTGATCCGCATCGAGGACGCCGACACCGAACGCTGCCTGCCCGACATGGGCGAGCACATCCTCCGGCAGCTGGCCGACTGCGGCCTGCTGCCCGACGAAGCGCCGATATGGCAGACGCAGCGCACCGAGCGCTACGAAGCCGCGCTGGCAAGGCTGCAGGCCCTTGGCCTTGCCTACCCCTGCGGCTGTTCGCGCAAGGACATCGACGAGGCGCTGGCACGGCTCGGCCGGCCGCACACGCGCCATGGTGAGCGGGTCTACCCCGGCACCTGCCGCGACGGGCTGCATGGCAAACCCGCACGCGCCTGGCGCTTCGCCACCGAGAAGTTCGAATCCGCCCAGCCGGCACTTGCGTCCGGCGAACTCTGCTGGACCGACCGCCGCCTCGGCCGCCAATGCCAGGACGTCAGCCGCGAGGTCGGCGACTTCGTGCTGCGTCGCGCCGATGGCCCGTGGGCCTACCAGCTCGCGGTGGTGGTCGACGACGCGGAACAGGGCGTGACCGACGTGGTGCGCGGCGAAGACCTGGCCGACAACACCGCGCGCCAGATCCTGCTGCAGCGCGCGCTCGGCCTGCCGACGCCCAGCTACCTGCACGCGCCGCTGGTGCGCGGCGCCGACGGCGACAAGCTCTCCAAGCAGAACGGCGCCATCTCCATCGACACCGCAACGCCCGAAGCCGCCCTGGCCGCCCTCGACACGGCCGCGCGCGTGCTCGGGCTGCGCGCCGCCACGGCGGCCTCCTGCGCGCCGGCATTGGCCGGCTGGGTGCCCGAATGGCGCGATCTCTACAATTCGCGGCCGTAATGACCTTTCCCAACACCGTGCCCCACGATTCCCCGCCAAGCGACGACGACGCGGCCGACAACAAGCCGCATCCGCTGCACCGCCGCCTCAAGAGCTTCGTGAAGCGCGCCGGCCGCACCACCGACGGCCAGGCGCGCGCCTTTGCCGAACTGGGCCCGCTGTTCCTCATCCCCTACAAGCCAGAGCCGCTTGACCTGGCGGCGGCCTTCGGCGGCCGCACGGGCCCGACCGTGCTCGAGATCGGCTTTGGCATGGGCGAGGCCACCGCGCACATCGCCACCGTGCTGCCCGAGACCAATTTCCTGTGCTGCGAAGTGCACGAGCCCGGCGTGGGTGCGCTGCTCAAGCGCATCGGCGAGCAGTCGATCACCAACATCCGCATCTGCGCGCACGATGCGGTCGATGTGCTCGACCACATGCTGCAGCCCGGTTCCCTGGCGGGCGTGCATGTGTTCTTCCCCGACCCATGGCACAAGAAGCGCCACAACAAGCGCCGCCTGATCCAGCCCGAGTTCGTGAAGAAGCTCGCCGGGCATCTGCAGCCGGGCGGCTACATCCACTGCGCCACCGACTGGCAGCCCTACGCCGAGCAGATGCTCGAGGTGCTGTCCGCCGAATCGCTGCTGCGCAACACGGCCGAAGGCTACGCACCCAAGCCCGGCTACCGGCCGCTGACCAAGTTCGAGAACCGCGGCCTCAAGCTGGGCCACGGGGTCTGGGACCTGGTGTTCCAGCGCGCCTGAGGCCGCCCTCCCTGAATCCCGGCGGCGAGGCCTCTCGCCGCCTTCCCCGCGGGCACCGAACTTGCTACACTTTTTTACTACTGTGAAAAAAGGTGACCCATGGACAGTTCTCGCAGGGAATGGCTGGGCAAGGCGGGCGCAGCGCTGCTGCTGGGCGGTGGCGTTCATCTGCCGGCGCTTTCGCAATCGAGCCGTGCGGCGGGCGCCCGGGTGGTCCTGCTGGGCCAGTCGGTCCCCCTGACGGGCGCGGCCAGCGAGATCGGCCTGGCCTTCGCGGCCGGCAGCCGGCTGGCCGTGGGCGACTTCAACGAGCGCAATGCCGCCAGCGGCCTGCAGCTCAAGCTCCTGCAACTCGACGACGGCTACGACGCGGCGCGGGCCGCCGCCAACGCCCGCACCCTGCTCGGCGCCGACAAGGCCGACATGCTGTTCGGCTTCGTGGGCACCGCCAGCAGCGATGCCGGAGCGAACGTGGCCGCGCAGCAGGGCAGCCTGCTGTTCGCGCCCTTTGCCGCCTCCGACACACTGCGCGAGGCGAGCCATCCCCACGTGTTCCACGTGCGCCCCGGCATGATCGACGAGGCGCTGAAGATCGTGCGCCAGTGCGCGACCGTGGGGCAGACGCGCATCGCCCTGGTGGGCGACGACGACGCCATGGGCCGCGCCGGCCTGGCCGCCGTCCAGCAGGCCATCACCGAGCTGAAGCTGCCCGCGCTGGTGGCCACGGCCATGGTTCCGGTGGGCGGCGACAAGCTCGACGCGGCGCTGAAGACGGTGCAGCAGCAGACGCCGCAGGCCATTGTGCTGGTGTCGCTCTCGGGCACCACGGCCAATGCGATCCGCAAGCTGCGCAAGAGCGGCTACAGCGGCAGCTTCATGGCCTTCTCGATCGTGGGCATCGACCCGCTGTACGCCGAACTGGGCAAGGACATCGGCGGCATCGTGATCTCGCAGGTGGTGCCGTCGCCGCGGCCCTCGGCCATTCCGATCGTCAAGGAGTACCGCGCCGCGGTCGACAACTCCGACCAGACGCCCTCGTACGAAGGCCTCGAGGGTTTCATTGCAGCCAAGGTGGTGGGCGAGGCGGTGCGCCGCGCCGGCCGCGGCTTCACGACCGCGAGCCTGCAGCGCGTGATGACCGCCATGACCGACTACGACGTGGGCGGCTTCCGCGTCAACCTGCGCCCGGGCCTGCGCGATGCCTCGCGCAACATCGACCTGATCAGCATCTCGGCCGACGGCCGCGTGCTCCGCTAAGGCGCTACCCGGTGCTCACCAGCGCCTGCAGCGCATCGAGCGACAGCAGCTCGATGCGCCCGTAGCCCAGCGCAATCACGCCCTCGCCCGCCAGCGCATTGAGCTCCTTCGAGAGTGTCTGGCGCGTGACGCCGAGCATCATCGCCAGCGCCTCCTGCGGCAGCATCAGCGTGCGGCGCAACTGCACCGACTGCGTGGCGTCGCCGCGCGCCATCACCAGCAGCCGGTGCGCCACGCGCGCACGCAGGCTGCGCAGCGTAGCGTCTTCGGTGAGGCCATAGAGCATGCGCACGCGCGCGGCCAGCATGGCGGCCATCGCGTTCGCAAAGACCACGTCGCGCATCTGCTGGGCAAAGGCGTCCGGCGGCACCACGAGCAGGTCGAGCGCTTCCAGCGCGGTGGCGTCGTGCGTGCGCGGCGAGCCGTCGATCAGCGTGATCTCGCCGAACCAGTTGCCGGGCTCGAGCACCGCAAGAATGGCTTCGCGCCCGTCCTGCCGCAATGACGAGATCTTGATCGTGCCGGCCAGGAGGCCATAGAAGCCGCCGCCCGCTGCGTGGATCGGATCGCCCTGGCGGAACACCATCGCGCCGCGCCGGACATGAATGAGTTCGGCCGCGCCCAGCAATGCTTCGCGCTGCGCGCGCGGCATGCTGGTGAACCATGGATTGCGCTCCATCGCAGCGCGGTGCGGGGCGGAAAGACGCGGCTTGGGAGGAGGCATGCGGGGGTTTACCAGAGCCCTGCATTGTCAAATTCTTGACAGTTGAACGTCAAGCCCGGGTCTACAGTGGCCGCTCCCCCCAGGAACACGGAGACAGACACGATGAGCGAACGGGCAGGTTTCAGGAGCATGCAGGAGAGCACGCGCGAAGACTGGCAACTGATCGGCGGCGAATTCAGGCAATTCGCGGGTGGCCTGCCCGCGCGCGTGATCCGGCACCTGCAGATCCTCGAAGGCGACTACGGCGGCTTTCCGGTCGACCGCTACACCCATTCGCTGCAGACCGCCACGCGCGCGCTGCGCGACGGCCGCGACGAGGAATACGTGGTGTGCGCGCTCTTGCACGATATCGGCGACACGCTCGGCAGCTTCAACCATCCCGACATTGCCGCGGCCATTCTCAAGCCCTTCGTGAGCGAGGCCAACCACTGGATGGTGCAGCACCACGGCATCTTCCAGGGCCACTATTTCTTCCATCACATCGGCCTCGACCGCGACATGCGCGACAGCTTCAAGGACCATCCGCACTACGAGCGCACGGCCGAGTTCTGCGCGCTCTACGACAACCCGGCCTTCGACCCCCGCGCCGAGACGCTGCCCATCAGCGAATTCGAACCCATGCTGCGGGGCCTGATGGCGCAGCCGAAGCAGAGCATCTACAAGGCCGCCATGAAGGAACCGGCGGCGGCCTGACCCCCACAAGGAAACCACTCACCATGAACGCAAACTCCCAATCCGAAATCCAGAAGCTCGTCTCCGCCGAGGAGTGGCAGCTGCGCGTCGACCTTGCCGCCTGCTACCGCCTGGTGGCGCTCTACGGCTGGAGCGACCTGGTCTTCACGCACATCAGCGCACGCATTCCCGGGCCCGAGCACCACTTCCTGATCAACCCCTACGGCCTGATGTTCGACGAGATCACCGCATCGAGCCTGGTCAAGGTCGACCAGCAGTGCAACAAGATCATCGAGTCACCCTACCCTGTGAACCCGGCCGGCTTCGTGATCCACAGCGCGGTGCATGCGGCGCGCGAAGACATCCAGTGCGTGCTGCACACCCACACCAGGGCCGGCATCGCCGTGAGCGCGCAGAAGAACGGCGTGCTGCCCATCAGCCAGCAGTCGACCTTCGTGCTGGCATCGCTGGCCTACCACGACTACGAAGGCGTGGCCTTCCGCGACGACGAGAAGCCGCGCCTGCAGGCCGACATGGGCAACGCCAATTTCCTGATGCTGCGCAACCATGGCCTGCTCACCTGCGGCAAGACCATTGCCGATGCCTTCCTTTCGATGTACACCTTCGAGAACACCTGCCAGATCCAGATCGCGGCCCAGTCGGGCGGCGGCGAACTCACGCAGGTGAATCCCAGGATCGTCGAAGGCGTGGGCCAGGCGATGAAGGTCCAGACGGGTGGCCTGGGCGGGCAGTTCGTCTGGCCCTCGCTGATCCGCAAGCTCGACCGCATCGACGACAGCTACAAGCAATAGGCAACACCCGCCGGTTCCGGTTTCCACGGCTGCCAGTGCCTGCGCGACAGGTGCCGGCAGCCATTTTTTCATCTGCGCGATGATGCGGGCATGGAACTGAGGCAACTGCGCTACTTCGTCAAGGTCTGCGAACTCCGCAGCATGGGCCGCGCGGCCATCGAGCTGGGCGTGGTCACCTCGGCGCTGAGCCAGCAGATCAGCCGGCTCGAAGGCGAGCTCTCCACCCGGCTGCTGCAGCGCAGCTCGACCGGCGTCGTGCCCACCGATGCCGGCATGGCCTTCCTGCACCAGGCGCAGCTCACGCTGCGCCATGCCGACGACGCGGTGCGCGCGGCGCAGCAGGCGCGCCTGTCGGGCCATGTGAGCGTGGGCCTCGCGCCCACCACGGCCACCGTGCTCGGCGTGCCGCTGATGCGCGCCATGCAGGAGCGCTACCCCGAGGTGCGGCTGCACATGGTCGAGGCGCTGTCGGGCCATCTCACGACGATGCTGCATGCGCGCCAGCTCGACCTGGCGGTGCTGTTCCAGACCGACACGCCGCGGCGCTGGAGCGTCGCGCCGCTGCTGGCCGAGAAGCTGTTCGTGATCGCATCGCCGACGCTGGGCGGACGCCCCACGGGCACCAGGGTCCGCCTGTCGCAGCTCGCCGATGTTCCGCTGATCCTGCCGAGCGGCAGCCACGGCCTGCGCGCAACGCTGATGGCGGCCTTTGCCCGGGCCCGCATCCAGCCGCGCATCATTGCCGAGGTCGACGGCCTTGCGCTGCTGATGGACGCAGTGCGCGCGGGCTACGGCGCCACCGTGCAGCCCGGCGCCGCCACGGCCCGCCACGACCGCGACGACCTGGAGCTCACGCAGATCAGCGATGCGCACGTGGGCCGCCGCAACCTGCTCGTGAGCCTGTCCGACGACGAGCTTTCGCCGGCCGCGCTGGCCGCACGCGTGGTGGTTGCCGACACGGCGCGCGCCCTGGTGCGCGAGGGCCGCTGGACCGGCGCAAGTCTTCTCGAAAACTGAACACCCGTTGCCTCTTTCGGCCTTTCGCGTGAAGGCCCCGCTCTCTAAAGTCTCCCGGATTCAAAGGAGACCCACGAGTGATCGACGTACTGGTTGTCGGCGGCGGCAATGCCGCGCTGTGCGCCGCGCTGATGGCGCGCGAGGCCGGCGCTTCGGTGCTGCTGCTGGAAGCCTCGCCCAAGGCATGGCGCGGCGGCAATTCGCAGCACACCCGCAACCTGCGCTGCATGCACGATGCGCCGCAGGACGTGCTGGTCGAGGCCTACCCTGAAGAGGAGTACTGGCAAGACCTGCTGAAGGTGACCGGCGGCCTGACCGACGAGCACCTGGCCCGCCTCGTGATCCGCGCCTCGTCGAACTGCCGCGACTGGATGCGCCGCCACGGCGTGCGCTTTCAGCCGCCGCTGTCGGGCGCGCTGCACGTGGCGCGCACCAATGCCTTCTTCATGGGTGGCGGCAAGGCGCTCGTGAACGCCTATTTCCGCAGCGCCGAACGGCTGGGCGTGCAGATCCGCTACGACACGCCCGTGGCCTCGGTCGAACTCGACGGCGACCGCTTCGTGGCCGTGCGCACCGAGGCCGGCGAGCGCATCGAAGCGAAGAGTTGTGTGCTCGCCTCGGGCGGCTTCGAATCGAACCGCGAATGGCTGCGCGAAGCGTGGGGCCAGAACGAGCGCGGCGAATGGCCGGCCGACAACTTCCTGATCCGCGGCACGCGCTTCAACCAGGGCGTGCTGCTGAAGTACATGATCGCCGCGGGCGCCGACAGCATCGGCGATCCGTCGCAGGGCCACATGGTGGCCATCGATGCGCGCGCACCGCTCTACGACGGCGGCATCTGCACCCGCATCGACTGCGTGTCGCTGGGCGTGGTGGTCAACCGCGAGGCGCAGCGCTTCTACGACGAGGGCGAGGACTTCTGGCCCAAGCGCTATGCGATCTGGGGCCGGCTCGTGGCGCAGCAGCCGGGGCAGATCGCGTGGTCGGTCATCGACCAGAAGGCCGTCGGGCGCTTCATGCCACCGGTGTTTCCCGGCACGCAGGCCAACACGCTCGGCGAACTGGCACGCAATATCGGCCTCGACGAAGCCACGTTCGTGCGCACCGTGCAGGACTACAACGCCGCCTGCCGCGTCGGCCGCTTCGACCACACCGCGCTCGACGACTGCCACACCGAAGGCATCGCGCCCGCCAAGACGCACTGGGCGCGCCCCATCGACACCGCGCCCTTCTACGCCTACCCGGTGCGCCCCGGAATCACCTTCACCTACCTGGGCCTGAAGGTGGACGAGACCGCGGCCGTGCGCTTCGGCGGCCGGGCGAGCCCCAACCTGTTCGTGGCCGGCGAAATGATGGCCGGCAACGTGCTGGGCAAGGGCTACACGGCCGGCGTGGGCATGAGCATCGGCACGGCCTTCGGCCGCATCGCGGGCACGCAGGCGGCACGCGCAGCAAAGAACCTTTCGAAAAAGAATTCCCCGGAGACCGCCCTTGCAGCAGCTCACTGACCTGGTCGCACGCGCCCGTGCGGATGCCGACGGCGTCGGCAGCGCCTCGGCGCGCGTGATCCCCATCCGCCCCGTCCTGCCGCTGACTGCCAGCGAAGGCGAAGTCGCGCGCATCCTGCAGATCTGCAACGCCTGCCGGTATTGCGAAGGCTTCTGCGCCGTGTTCCCCGCAATGACGCGGCGGCTCGAGTTCGGCAAGGCCGACACGCACTACCTTGCCAACCTGTGCCACAACTGCGGCTCCTGCCTGTATGCCTGCCAATATGCGCCGCCGCACGAGTTCGCGGTGAACGTGCCGCAGGCGATGGCGCAGGTGCGCATGCAGACCTACCACGACTACGCGTGGCCGCCCGCGATGGGAGCGCTGTACAGGAAGGCCGGCCTCACCGTTGCGCTGGCACTGGCCGCAGGGCTCGCGCTGTTCCTGGTGCTGGCCGTGGCGATGACGGGCGCGCTGCTGCACGAACCGCTTGCGGGCAACTTCTACGCGATCTTCCCGCACAACTTTCTCGCGCTGGTGTTCGGGGCGGTGTTTGCCTTCGTGGTGTTCGCGCTGGCGATGGGCGTGCGGCGCTTCTGGCGCGAGGTGTCGCCGGCGCAGGAGAACGCGCCGGGCGAAGTGGCCGGCGTGCGCGCCGCGGCCGGCGCCGAGGCCGCGCACGACGTGCTGCGCCTCACCTACCTCGACGGCGGCCACGGCGAGGGCTGCAACAACGAAGACGACCGCTTCACGCTCTGGCGCCGCCGCCTGCACCACTTCACCTTCTACGGCTTCATGCTGTGCTTCGCCTCCACCTGCGTGGCAACGCTCTACCACTACCTGCTGGGCCTGCACGCGCCCTATGCGCGCACGAGCCTGCCGGTGCTGCTGGGCACCGCGGGCGGGATCGGCCTGGTGATCGGCCCCGCCGGGCTGCTGTGGATGAACCTGCGGCGCAACGCGGCGCATGGCGACGTGGCCCAACGGCCGATGGACCGCGGCTTCATCGCGCTGCTGCTGCTCACCAGCGTGACCGGCCTGGCCCTGCTCGCGTGGCGCGACACCGCCTTCATGGCGCTGCTGCTCGCGGTGCACCTGGGCGTGGTGATGGCGCTGTTCCTCACGCTGCCCTACGGCAAGTTCGCGCACGGCATCTTCCGTTCGGCGGCGCTCTTGAAGTTCGCGATCGAAAAACGCCTGCCCAGCCGCCTGCAGCTGGGCGCCGACTGAATGAATGAACCGAATCCTCCCATCGAAAGGAACCCCGCGATGACGAACCCTGGCGTGCTCCAGATCCCTTCCATGAAAGACCGCTGCTCCGAGGCCGAGTGGCAGGCCCGCATCGACCTGGCCGCCTGCTACCGCCTCGTCGATCTCTACGGCATGTCGGACATGATGGCCAACCACATCTCCTCGCACGTGCCCGGCGAGCATGGCGCGTTCCTCATCAACCCCTACGGGATGATGTACGAGGAGATCACCGCGTCGAGCCTCATCAAGGTCGACCAGGACGGCAACATCCTCTCGAAGCCCGACTTCGGCGAGCTGGACTACGGTATCAACAAGGCCGGCTACGTGATCCACAGCGCCGTGCACGCCGCGCGGCCCGACGTGGCCTGCGTGATCCACACGCACAGCTGGGCGTCGATGGCGGTGTCCTCGCTCGAATGCGGCCTGCTGCCGCTCACGCAGACCGCCATGCGCTTCCTGAAGATCGGCTATCACGACTACCAGGGCGTGGTGCTCAACACCGAGGAGCAGGCCTCGCTGCTGGCCGACCTGGGCCACAGCGAAGCCGTGATCTTCCGCAACCACGGCGCGCTGGTGGTGGGCCGCAGCGTCGGCGAGGCCTTCAACTGGATGCACCGGCTCGAACTGGCCTGCCGCGCGCAGATCGGCGCGATGTCGTGCAACACGCCGCTCAAGGCGGTGCCGCAGCACATCCTCGAAGAGACCTGGAACAACTACCAGCCCAGCACCCGCCGCCCCTACGGACTCATGGAATGGCCCGCGCTGCTGCGCAAGCTCGACCGCATGGACCCGGGTTTTCGCGACTGACTGGTTTTCTCCCCCGCATCGAAGAGCGAACGACGAGACAGACACGATGAAAAGACGACACCTTCCCGCCCTCGCGCTGGCGCTTGCCGCCGCCTGGGCGCTGCCCGCCGCGGCGCAGAAATTTCCGCAGAAGCCGATCACACTGGTCGTGCCCTTCGCGCCCGGCGGCAACCTCGACGTGGTGGCGCGCACGCTGGCTCCCGTGCTGAGCCAGACCCTCGGGCAGCCGGTGATCGTGGACAACCGCGCGGGCGCAGGCGGTGCCATCGGCGCCTCGTATGTCGCACGCGCGCAGCCCGACGGCTACACGCTGCTGGTGAGCACGCCCAACGCCCTGGTGGTGTTGCCGCTGATGACCAAGACCAGCTACCAGCTCGACAGCTTCAGCCCCATCGGGCTGATGGCCACCACGCCGCTGGTGATCGCGGTGCGCGGCCAGGGGCCGTACAAGGACATCGATGCCGTGCTTTCGGCGGCGCGCAGCAAGCCGGGCCAGGTCACGGCCGGACATGCGGGCCCCGGTACCACCAACCACGTCGCGCTGCTGCAGCTCGAGCAGGCCGGCAAGCTGAGCCTCAACGCCGTGCCGTACAAAGGCTCGGCCCCGGCGCTGACGGACCTGCTGGGCGGGCAGATCGACCTCGTGGTGGACCAGCTCACGAGTTCGGCCGCGCACATCCAGTCGGGCACGCTGCGCGCGGTGGCCGTGATGTCGCGCGAGCGCGACCCTGCCCTGCCGAACGTGCCCACGCTGCGCGAAGCAGGCCTTGCCAATTTCGAAGCCACCACCGCCACCGGGCTGCTGGCACCGGCCGACACGCCGCAGGATGTCGTGAACGCGCTCAACGCGGCGCTGCGCAAGGCGTTGAACGACGATGCCGTGAAGCGCAGGCTGGTGTCGGTCGGCAGTCCGGGCCAGGCCTCTTCGCCCGACGAATGGCTGGCAACGCTCAAGAAGGAAGAAGCGAGCGCAGCGGTGCTCGCGAAGACCGGCAAGCTCAGGGCCGACTGAGGCGCGCACGATGACCCGCCCCTGCCTTCCCCCTCGCGGCACATACGAGCCCCTGGCCTTCGACCCGCCGCCGGGCGCCTGCGACAGCCATGCCCACGTGTTCGGCCCCTACACCCGCTTTCCGCTGGCGGAAGACCGCAGCTACACGCCCGTCGAACATCCGGGCGAAGCCTTCGTCGCGCACCTCGACCGACTGCGGCTTGCGCGCGGCGTGCTGGTGACCGGAAGCGCCAGCGGCACCGACAACGGCGCGGTGCTGGCTGCCCTGCAGAGCTATCCGCAACGGCTTCGCGGCGTGGCCGTGCCGCAGGCCGGCACCACCGATGCCGAACTCGAGCGCTGGCACGCGGCGGGCATTCGCGGCGTGCGCTTCAACCTGTTCAAGCGCGACGGCCACGCGGTGTACCGCAACGGTGTCGGCATCGAGGTGCTCGAGGCGCTGGCGCCGCGGCTTGCCGGCCTCGGCTGGCATGCGCAGATCTGGATCCACGCGCCCGACCTGGTGGAACTCGCACCGCGCCTGCTGCGCACCGGGCTGCCGCTGGTCATCGACCACATGGGCCGCATGGCGGCCGCCCGCGGCGTGGAGGATCCGGGCTTTCGCACGCTTTGCCGGATGCTGGCCGAAGGCAAGGCCTGGACCAAGATCTCCGGCGCCGACCGCAACACCGACATGGGGCCGCCCTATGGCGACATCGATCCCTTTGCCGCGGCACTGCTCGAAGCCAATGCCGGGCGCGTGGTGTGGGGCAGCGACTGGCCGCACATCAACTACTTCGAGGCGCACCAGGTGCCCGACGACGGCGCGCTGCTCAACCTGCTGGCGCGCTGGCTGCCCGACGAGCGCATGCGCCGGCGCGTCCTGGTCGACAACCCCGCGGCGCTGTACGACTTCGCACCGGCTGCATAAACCCCGAGGAACAGAAAAATGACACGAGAAAAGCCTTCATCATCCATCGATTCGTTCGCCATGCGCCGCCGCAGCTTCTCGGGCGCCGCAGCAATTGCCTTGCTCGCAGGCGGCCTGGCCACGGCCCACCGCGCCGAGGCACAGGCGTCGTATCCGTCGAAGCCGGTGCGCGTGGTGGTGGCCTTCACGGCCGGCGGCACCACCGACATCCTGGCGCGCGCAGTGACGCAGCAGATGTCCGAGAAGCTCGTGCAGCCCTTCGTCATCGACAACAAGCCCGGCGGCGGCGGCAACATCGGCACCGAGTTCGTGGTGCGCGCCCCCGCCGACGGCTACACGCTGATCGTCAATTCCGTGGGCCCAATGGCGGTGAACCAGACGCTCTACAAGAACCTGCCGTACGACCCGCTCACCGACCTCGTGCCGGTGGTGCAGATCGCCGACGTGCCCAACGTGCTGGTGGTGAACCCGGGGGTGCCCGCAAAGACGATGGATGAATTCATCGCCTACGCCAAGGCGAATCCGAACAAGCTGAACTACGGCTCCACCGGTGTCGGCACCTCGTCTCACCTGTCGAGCTACATGCTGAGCAAGCGCATCGGCGCCGAGACGCTGCACATTCCCTACAAGGGCGCCAATGCGCTGAACGACCTGCTCGCGGGCCGGGTGCAGTTCATGTTCGCGACCATTCCGTCGGTCATCTCGCACATCAAGGCGGGCAAGCTGCGCGCCATCGCGGTGAGCAGCCTGCAGCGTTCGCGTTCGCTGCCCGATGTGCCCACAGTGGCCGAGAAAGGCTTTCCGGACTTCTCGGCCGGCTCGTGGTTCGGCTTCTTCGCGCCCAAGGGAACGCCGGAGCCGGTGATTGCGCTGCTCAACAAGGCGGTCAACGACGCCCTGCCCTCGCTGAGTGCACAGATGGTGCGCGAGGGCGCCGACCCGGTCGGCGGCACGCCGGCGCAGTTCGGGCAATTCACGCGCCGCGAGTACGAGAAGTGGAAGCTGATCGTGCGCGAATCGGGCGCCATAGCCGAATGACGCGGCATCGCCTGAAGAGATGACGACGACGCAACCCCTGCGCATCCTGATGTCGCCCGCGGCCGAGCACCAGACGGCGGACGGCCTGGCGGCGGCGCTGGGCGGCCGGCCCCATGTGCTGGCAGGCATCGGCGACGATGCCGACGTGGCCTTCGTCTCGCGCGACGTCACCGGCCTCTCGACCAAGCATGCGGTGCTGCCCGAAACACAACGCTTCCACGACGCCCTGCGCGGCGCGCCTTCGCTGCGCTGGGTGCATGCCCACTCGTCGGGCGCCGACCGGCCGGTGTATGGCGAGCTCCTTGCACGCGGCGTGGCCGTGACGACGTCGTCGGGCGCCAATGCGGGCGTGGTGGTGCAGACCGCGCTGGCCGGGGTGCTGATACTGGCACGCTGCTTTCCGCAATTGCTGGCGGCGCAGCACAGCCGAGGCTGGACGCCGCTCGTGGGCAGCGGGCTGCCGCGCGACCTCGCGGGACAGACCGCGGTGATCGTCGGCTGGGGCCCCATCGGCCAGGGCCTGGGCTCGCTGCTCGCGGCGCTGGGCCTGCGCGTGATCGCCGTTCGAAGCAGCGACGACGCGGCCGCGCCGCCCACATCCAAAACGGTGAGCTATGAGCGCATCGGCGAAGTGCTGCCGCGCGCCGACTGGCTGGTGCTGGCCTGCCCGCTGAGCGAACGCACCCACAACCTCGTCGACGCGGCGGCACTCGCGCGGCTGCCGGCCGGCGCCCGGCTGGTGAACGTGGCCCGCGGCGAGGTGGTCCATGAGGTCGCGCTCATCGATGCGCTGCAGCGCGGCGCGCTGGCCGGCGCCTACTTGGACGTGTTCGCACAGGAGCCGCTGCCGGCCGCATCGCCGCTGTGGGCGCTGCCCAACGTGATCGTCACGCCACACACCGCCGGCCACTCCGACGGCAACGAGACGCGCGTGGCAGCCATCTTTCTGGACAACCTGCGGCGCTGGACACAAGGCCAGCCGCTGCTGAACCGGGTGGGCTGAAACCCAGACCCTGCAATCTTCAAAACCACGACAACACCAAGACTCATCACGATGAACAAGACGCTCTCCTCTTTCCTGCGCGCCGGCACGGCCGCCCTGCTCTCGGCGGCGGCCGCTTCGACCGCGCTCGCGGCCGGCTGGCCGGTCAAGCCCATCACCATCGTCGTGCCCTTCGTGGCGGGCGGCACCACCGACATCGTCGCGCGCACCGTGGGCCAGAAGCTCTCGGAATCGCTCGGGCAGCCGGTCATCATCGACAACCGCGGCGGCGCGGGCGGCACCGTGGGCGCGGCCATCGCATCGAAGGCGCCGGCCGACGGCTACACGCTGTTCCTGGCCACCATCGCGCATTCGATCGCGCCGGGCCTCTACAAGCGCCTGCCCTACGACTTCCAGCGCGACTTCGATCCCGTGGCGCTCGTGGCCTCCACGCCCAACGTGCTGGTGGTCAACGACAAGGTGCCGGCCAAGTCGGTGGCGGAACTGGTGGCCTACATCAAGGCCAATCCCGGCAAGGTGAACTTCGGCTCGGCCGGCAACGGCAGCACCGAACACATCTCTGGCGAGCTGTTCCGCTCGATGACCCGGACCGACATGACCCACGTGCCGTACAAGGGCGGCGCGCCGATGATGGCGGACCTGATCGGCGGCCAGATCCAGATGGCCATCGAAACCAGCCCCTCGGCCGCGCCGCACGTGCGCGGCGGCAAGGTGGACGCGCTGGCCGTGACCACGCTGAAGCGCTCGCCGGCCTACCCGGGCGTGCCCACGCTCGACGAGGCCGGCCTCAAGGGCTACGACATGACCACCTGGTTCGCGCTCATGGCACCGCACGGCACGCCGCCGGAACTGGTCACGCGCCTGAACGCCGAAGTCGCCCGCGCGCTGCAGCAGCAGGACGTGTCCAGGCGTTTCGAGGAGCAAGGCGTAACAGCAGGCAACATGCGGCCGGCCGAGCTCAAGGCCTTCATCGGCAGCGAAACCACCAAGTGGGTGAAGGTGGCCCGCGACGCCGGCGCGACTGCCGAATAGGCCCCCGCGCCTACGGCCAAAGCCCGAGCGCACCGTGCGGCGTCGCTTTGGCGGGACAATGGCGGGCCATGCACGTTCGAATCCCCGCCATGGCGGCCCTGCTGGGCCTGGCCTGTTTTCTCTTCTCCCCCGTCTCCCATGCCGCCCCGGCCACCGCCGAGGGCGCCGCGGGCGCGGATGCCCGCATCGAATCGCTCATCGCCCGCATGACGGTCGAGGAGAAGGTCGGCCAGCTCAGCCTCTACGGCCCCGCCGACACCAACATCCCCGGCAATCCGCAGGCCGCCCAGCGCAATGGGCAGCAGGAGATCGACGACGTGCGCGCCGGCCGCCTCACGGGCCTGTTCAACAACGAAGGGCTGGAACGCAAGCGGGTGCTGCAGGAGGTGGCCGTGCGCGAATCGCGCCTGGGCATTCCGCTGCTCTACGGCGCCGACGTGATCCACGGCTTTCGCACCATCTTCCCCATGCCGCTGGCCGAGGCCGCGAGCTGGGAGCCCGAACTCGCCGAGCGCACCGCGCGCGTGGCCGCGGTCGAAGCCAGCGCGGACGGCTTCCGCTGGACCTTCGCGCCCATGGTGGACATTGCACGCGACGCGCGATGGGGCCGCGGCATCGAGGGTGCGGGCGAAGACGTGTACCTGGCCAACCAGTTCGCGGCCGCGCGCGTGCGCGGCTTCCAGGGCAGCGACCTCTCGCGCGCCGATTCGCTGCTGGCCACGCCCAAGCATTTCGCGGCCTACGGCGCTGCCGAGGGCGGGCTCGACTACGCCGCCACCGACATCTCCGAGCGCACGCTGCGCCAGGTCTACCTGCCGCCGTTCCGCGCCGCGCTGGACGCGGGCGCGCTCTCGGTCATGAGCGCCTTCAACGAGATCTCCGGCATTCCATCCATTGCCAACCCGGCGCTCCTGACGGGCGTGCTGCGCGACGAATGGAAGTTCAAGGGCTTCGTGGTGTCCGACTACACGGCCGACGAGGAACTGATCGCGCACGGCTACGCGGCCGACGGCCGGCAGGCGGCGAAGCAGTCGTTCCTGGCCGGCACCGACGTCAGCATGCAGAGCGGCCTGTACATGCGCTACCTGCCCGAGCTCGTGGCCTCGGGCGAAGTGCCGATGGCGCGGCTGGACGATGCGGTGCGCCGCGTGCTCTGGGTCAAGCAAAAGCTCGGTCTCTTCGACCAGCCGCTTCGCGGCCTCGACGCCGCACCGCAGGCCCGGGCCGACAACCCTGCGCACATCGCGCTGGCGCGCGAGGATGCGCGCCGTTCCATCGTGATGCTGAAGAACGAACGCGCGGTGCTGCCGCTGCCCAAGTCGGGCCGCAAGATCGCGCTGATCGGGCCCTTCGCCTCGGGCACGCAGGACCTGCTCGGCGCATGGAGCCTGTTCCCGGGCCAGTCGGCGCCCGTCGGCATCGACGAAGGCCTGCGCGCCGCACTGGCCGACCCCGGCGCGCTGACGGTGGTGCGCGGCTCGGGCATCGATGCGCCGCTGGCCGGCGGCATCGAGGCCGCCGTGGCCGCCGCGCGCGATGCCGACGTGGTGGTGCTCGCCATCGGCGAGAGCGAGCGCATGTCGGGCGAAGCCCGCTCGCGAACCGACATCGGCATTCCGCAGGCCCAGCAGGACCTGGCCGAGGCCGTGGCCGCCACCGGCAAGCCCGTGGTCGTGCTGCTGAGCAACGGCCGCGCGATGGCGCTCAGGGGCGCGGTGCGCAACGCCGACGCCATCCTCGTCACCTGGTTTCTCGGCGTGCAGACCGGCACGGCCATTGCCGACGTGGTGTTCGGCGACTTCAACCCCTCGGGCCGGCTGCCGGTGAGTTTTCCGCAAACGTCCGGCCAGGTGCCCTTCTACTACGGCCAGAAGCGCACCGGCCGGCCGCTGCCCGACAACGACCAGGCCATGGCTTTCAAGACCCGCTACGTGGACACCACGAACCAGGCGCTCTACCCCTTCGGCTACGGCATCGGCTATGCACCGGTGCGCTACGACGGCATGGAGCTGAGCCAGGACCGGCTGCCCCTCGGCGGCACGCTGCGCGTGCGCGCCACCGTCACCAACACCGGCCAGCGCGAGGCCGAGGAAGTGGTGCAGCTGTATGCCGCCGAACGGGCCGCGAGCGTGACGCGGCCGGTGCGCGAGCTCAAGAACTTCCGCAAGGTGCGCATCGAGCCCGGTGCGTCGAAGGTGGTCGAGTTCACGCTGCGGGCGGACGACCTGCAGTTCATCGGCCGCGACATGAAGCCGACGGTCGAGCCGGGAGAGTTCGACCTGTGGGTGGCGCCTTCGGCGGCGGGCGGCATCAGGAAGAGCTTCGCGCTCACGCGGGAGTGATGCGCACGCGGGCGAGGCCGCACGCCATGCCGCGTCAGTCGAACACACCCGTGAACGCCACCCGGCTCACCACGCCCGAACTGGTCGCGCCCACGCCGAGCGTGACGCTGTAGCGGCCGTCCTCCGACGTGCGGCGGATCGAGCCGCCCATCGCGCTCTCGCTGCGGAAGTTGCCCAGGCCCACGGCGTAGCTGGTCTTGCCGGGCACGACCGGCGCGGCCTCCATCGCGGCAACACCGGCGATGCCCGCGTAGGCGCGCCGCGCGTTCTCGTCCATCTGGTTCTGCAGGCGCACGGCCGTCAGGTCGGTGTAGGCCTTGCCGAACGGCAGGCCCTGCGCCGCGACGGTGTCGGTGTACGCGTTGGCCGATGCAACGCCCGTCTGCACCATGCCCTGCACCTGGCCCACGTTGGTCGCGTCGGTCGGCGCGCTGCCGGGCGCCACGCCGGTGAGCTGGCGGTTGCCCAGCGCCACTTCGCCGGCCGACGACTGCAGGCCCGCCATGCCCACGGCCACGTAGTTCGACTGCGCGCCGCGCGTGGTCACGCTGCCCGAGCCCAGCGCCACGCTGTTCGCATGCGAGGCCGTCGCGTTGCTGCCGATCGCCACGGCATTGTCGGCACTGGCGCGCGCGGACGTGCCGAGCGAGATGGCCTGGCTCGCACTCACGTACACACCGGCCTCGGTGCCGATCGCGATGTTGCCGTTGCCGGAGACGTTCTGGCCCGCACCGCTGCCCTGCGCGATGTTGTTGCTGCCCACCACGCCCTGGCCCGAGGCCGCGCCGAGCGCCACGTTCTGGCTGCCCTGCACCCCGCCGCCCGCGGCCTGCCCCATCGCCACGTTGTTGTTGCCCTCGACCTGCGCACCGGCCATCAGGCCCGAGGCCTGGTTGCCCGAGCCGGTCACCCTGGCACCCGCGCCCTGCCCCGTGGAGAGGTTGTTGCTGCCGTTCACGTTCCGGCCCGCGTCGCCGCCGTAGGCCTGATTGCCGTTGCCGGCCACGTTGCGCCCGGCGTTGCTGCCGTAGGCCTCGTTGCCGGTGCCCGTCACGTCGGTGCCGGCCCAGAAGCCGACCGCGTTGTTGTAGTCGCCGGTCACGTTCTGGCCCGCGCTGCGGCCCATCGACTGGTTCCAGCCGCCAACCACGTTGGTACCCGCGTAGTAGCCGATGGCCTGGTTGGCGTTCTTGCCCGACACGTTGGAGCCCGCTCCCTCGCCTATCGCGAGATTCCAGTTGGTGCTGACGTTGTTGCCTGCGCCCTGCCCGAAAGCCTGGTTGTTGCTGCCCGTCACGGTGCGGCCCGCGCTTGCGCCATAGGCGCTGTTGTACGAGCCGGTCACGCCGGTGCCGGCCCAGAAGCCGGTGGCGTTGTTGTAGTTGCCGGTGACGTTCTGGCCCGCGCTGCGGCCGAAGGCCTGGTTCCATCCTCCCGCCACGTTCTGGCCCGCGTTGAAGCCGATGGCCGTGTTGGCGTTGCCGCCGCTCACGTTGGTGCCGGCGGCCTCGCCGATGCCCAGGTTCCACTGGGTCGAGACGTTGTTGCCGGCGTTCTTGCCGATCGCCTGGTTGTTGCTGCCCGTGACGCCGGTCGTGCCGGCGTTGTCGCCGATGCCGAGATTGCCCTTGACCGGGTCCCAGGCGACCGGCTGGGCCGACGCCATGCCCGCGGCCGAGCCGATCGCCACGGCCAGCCCGAGCAGCGCCGTGCCGCGCGCCGTGCGCTTGTTCCTGTGCTTCACGGTGCTCAGGCCTTCAGGTGCAGCGCCATCGCCGGATCGCTCACGCTCGGCTTGCCGGTCTCGACGCGGCCCGCGAAGCGGCGCTCGAAGTTGTCGGCGGTCACGGTGAAGTCGTACCAGTGGCCGCTGTCTTCCAGGCTCCAGTGCAGCATGCCCGTGGCTCCCGCAGCCACGTCGAGCGACCAGGGGCCGTCGGCGCGGTAGGCGTTGGCCGTGACCGCGACCGTGCCGCTGCCCGTGCCGGCGTTGTGCACCTTCACGTAGACCTGGCCCGCGGCCGGGTCGTAGCACACCTGCACCTCGGGCTTGAAGGCCGCGGTGTCGGTCGCCAGCGCATCGCCCTGGAAGCTGCGCACGTAGCCATTGGTGCTGTAGACCCACAGGTCGTACTTGCCGCTGTCGGTGGCGCCGGTGTTCCAGTAGTCGGCAATCTGCTTGCCGGCCTCCACCGTGTAGCGGCGCGGAATGCGGTCCAGGTGCAGCTTGTCGTAGACGTGGAACACCGCGCCCTGCTCGCCGGTGTTGCCGAAGATCAGCGACACCAAGCCGCGCGGCTCGATGCGCGCGCTGGTGTGCAGCTCGTAGGGCAGCGCGCGCGAAAAGCGCGTGCCGGTCTCCTGGTACAGCGGCTGCGGCGTGGCGGGCGCCTTTGTCACGGCAGCCGTGTTGGCCAGAGCTCGCTGCGCTGCATTGATCGCGGGATAGTTGCTCGTGTCGGGCAGCTTGGGGACCACCGGATCGTTCGGGCTGACGAAGTCGAAGCAGGAGGTGAGGTCGCCGCAGACCGCGCGATGCCACGGGCTGATGGCGTCCACCGTGATGCCGAAACGCTTCTCCAGGAACCGGCCCACCGAGGTGTGGTCGAACACTTGCGAATTGACCCAGCCGCCCTTGCTCCACGGCGACACCACGTACGTCGGCACGCGCGAACTCAGGCCCCATGGGCGAATCTTGCCGCTGGTGGTGTCGGCGGCGTTCAGGTAGCTGCCCACGGAGGCGTCGAAATACTCGCCATCCAGCGGCACGGTGGACTTGCCCATCAGCTCGCCATTGGCGTCGTACGACGGCACCGCCGGCATCGCCAGATGGTCGAAGAAGCCGTCGTTCTCGTCGAAGGTCACGAAGAGCGCCGTCTTGCTCCAGACCGCGGGGTTGGACGTCAGCGCGCTCAGCACATCCGAGATGAAGTCGGCGGCGCCGGCAACGCCTTCGCTGCTGCCGGGATGCTCGGCCAGAGCCTGCGTGGGCAGCACCCACGAGACCTGCGGCAGGGTGCCGTTCATCACGTCCTGCTTGAGCTGGGCGAGGAAATTGACAGCGCCGTCCGCCGTCGCGGGGCCACCCGTCAGGCCGTGTTCATAGATCGGCGAACCCGGCTGCGCGGTGCGGAAGCTCTCGAAGGCCAGGCAGCCGTGCATGGCGCCCGTCCAGTTGTTGTTCATGTTCTGGTAGATGTGCCAGCTGATGCCTGCCTTCTGCAGTACGTCCGGCAACGTGTTCCATTTGAAGGCGTTGTTGACGTACTTGTAGTTGTAGGCCCCGGTGGTGGGGTCTTTCTGACCGGTGCCGTCGGCCTCCTGCCCCCGACCCGCAACCCAGCTCGACGGGCTGGGCCAGCAGCGCGAGTTGACGGGTTCGGAATCGGTGTCCGTGCTGTTGATGCCCTTCTTGCGCAGCTCCGGGTTGAAGTTGGAACCCGACCAGAAAATGATGCGGTTCGGGTCGGTGCCGGTGAGGATGGAACAGTGGTAGCCGTCGCAGATCGTGAATGCATCGGCCAGCGCGAACTGGAACGGAATGTCGTCGCGCAGGTAGTAGCCCATCGTCGCCTGGTTCTTGAACTGAATCCAGCGATCCATCTTTCCCTGGTTCCATGCCGCTTGCTGGTCAGGGAAGTTGTGCGGCGTGCCGGATCCGATCAGCGCATTTGCGATCCTGGAATCGCGGCGGAAGGGCTGGATCTCCGCGCCGCCGCTGGGATTGGGCTGGAAATACACCGGCTTGCCGCTGGCCAGCGGAATCGGGAAGCGGTCGCCGAAGCCGCGCACGCCGCGCAGGGTGCCGAAGTAGTGGTCGAAGCTGCGGTTCTCCTGCATCAGGATCACGATGTGCTTGATGTCCTGGATGGTGCCGGTGTCGACAGCGGCCTCGACGGCGAGCGCCTTGCGGATCACGGGCGGAAGCATCGTCATGGCCGATGCGGCGCCGATGGCGCCCGCCGACTTGCGGAAGAAATCGCGACGGTTGGTGGTGTTCATGGGTGGTCTTTCAACGCGGGGAATGAGGAGCGGATCGGATGGCGATGGCGGTGTCAGGGCGCGCACTTGAGGGCGGGCGCGGGTTGCTGGGGCTGGTCGCCGCCGGGCTGCTGCGGGCCGCCACCGGTGGGCGGCGTCTGGCCCGGAGGAACGATGGGCAGGCCGCCGCCGCCGCCGCCGCCACCACCACCACCGCCGCAGGCGGCGAGGCCAAGGCACAAGACGAGGCCCGCCGCAGCGAGGCCGTACCGGGAAGAAGCTGTTTTTCATGAGGTGTGCCTTTTTGAATCGGAGAGCGTGAGAAAAGCGAAATCGAAAAGCGAAGGCGAAGCCGCTCCCCTGCGGGCCCGCGAAGGGCTCGCACCGGATCGGAAAAGAGTCGGGGTATGGGGGGCTAGCGCTCAGGCATAGCGGCTGCGCAGCCGGGCTGCGACCCTGTCGAGCATGAGGACGGTCAGGAAGATCGCGATCAGGATCGTTCCGACGTGCGCGTAGTTGTACATGTCGTAGCGGCCCTTGAGCTCCTGGCCGATGCCGCCCGCGCCCACCAGCCCCACCACGGTGGCCATGCGCACGTTGCGGTCGAGGATGTACAGCGTGTAGGCGATGAACTGCGGCATCACCTGCGGCAGCACCGCGAAGCGCATCACCTTGAGCTTGTTCGCGCCGATGGCGCGCAGCGCCTCCTGCGGCTTGTCGTCAGCGGTCTCGATGTCTTCCGCGTAGAACTTGCCAAGAAAGCCCGCCGAATGCAGCGCGAGCGCCAGCACGCCGGCAATGGGGCCGAAGCCGTAGGCAAGCACCAGGAACAGCGCGCTCACGAGTTCGGGCACCGCGCGGAACATGCCGACCACGCCGCGCGCGAGCGTGTAGACGGTGCAGTTGGGCGTGTAGTTCTTCGCGCTGCACCATGCCAGCGGCGCACTCAGCACGATGGCCAGCAGCGTGGCCCAGATGGCGATCTCGAAGGTCTCGAGCATCTTCACCGCCACGTGCCAGAGGTAACCGAAGGGCTCCACCAGCACCTCGCGCCGGTCGACCACCTCTTCCATCTGCAGCGTCTGCGGATTGAGCCTGGGCTGTCGCGACTCCTCGGTCTCGACGTGCGAGAACCAGGGCAGCCGGTTGCGGTCGAAGCCCTCGATGCGCGAAACCTCGGTGCGCTCCGAGATCTGCGGTGGAAAGAGCGAACGCGCGATGGTGCCCAGGCCCGACAGCACCTGCGACTGGTCGCGCAGGCCGACGGCCGCGAGCACGCCCTCGCCGGTGAGCGACAGCATGCGGCCCATCTCCACGCGCTGGCCGGCGAAGAAGCCGACGACGACCACGAGGAACAGCACGACGAGGCTGCGGGTGCCAAAGGGCCGCGGCAGTTCCCAGGCCGACGAGGGACGGGTCAGGCTGCTCATTGCGCAAGCTCCAGCATGCCGCCGGCGTGCAATGGCAGCATGGCTTCGGGTTCGTTGCCCGGTCCGTACGGCTGCGGCGCAGAGGCCGGGGCGCGGCCGTAGATCGTATCGAAGACCTTCGGCTCGAAGGCCTCCGGCGCGCCATCGAACACCACCGCGCCCTGGCGCAGCGCCACGATGCGGTCGGCGAACTCGCAGGCCAGCTCGATCTGGTGCAGGCTGCACAGCACCGTGGTGCCGCGCTCGCGCGCCTGCCCTCGCAGCAGCGACAGCACGTCGTGGCTGGTCTGCGGATCGAGGCTGGCCACCGGCTCGTCGGCCAGCACCAGCGGCGGATCGAGCATGAAGGCACGCGCGATGCCCACGCGCTGCTGCTGCCCGCCCGAGAGTTCGCTCACGCGGCGCAGCAGATGTTGTTCCTGGAGGCCCACCGATTCGATCAGCGCGCAGGCCTTGCTGCGCTGCGCATCGGAGAACAGGCCCAGGAGCGCACGCCAGGTCGGCATCGCGGGCAGCGCGCCGGCCAGCACATTGGCGGCCACGGTGGAGCGCAGCACGAGGTTGAACTGCTGGTGGATCATGCCGATGCGCGGGCGGATGCGGGCGAGCGATGCGGCCGCGATCTGCACGCCTTCGACCTGCACCGCGCCCTGCGTGGGCTTGACCAGCCCGTTGGCCATGCGCAGCAGCGTCGACTTGCCCGCGCCCGAGGACCCCAGCACCACGCAGAACTGGCCGGCCGGCACCTGCAGCGAGACGCCGTCGAGCGCGCGCGTGCCATCGGCATAGCGCATGGCGACCGAATCGAAGTTCAGCATGGCGGTGCTCAACGCTCCGCGGCCTTGGCGAGGATGCGGCCCTTGAGCTCGTCGGTCAGCAGGCCGAGCTTCTCGGCCGCGACGTTGAACTCGTCTTCGGAGAACTTGGTGTCGTAGCCGTCGATCTTGCTGCCGCCGTAGCCGCGGATCATGTCGGGCGTGACGCCGGGGGCCTTGTTCACCGTCTGGAAGGCGTCCTTCAGCTTGGCCTTGAGCGGCTCGGGCAGCTTCGAGTTGAGCGCGAGCGGCGGGTACGGAATGGCCATGCTCCTGGCGATGACCTTCATGGTCTTCGGATCGACTGCGCCCTGCTTCACCGCCTTCTCGTAGGAGTCGAACGAGAGCGATGCCACGTCGACCTGGTCCTGCACCAGCGCGGCCAGGCTGCTCGCGTGGCTGCCGGTCATGCGGATGGCGGAGAGGTCCCTGGCCGGGTCCATGCCCGCGTCCATCAGCATCGCGACCTGGAAGGTGAAGCTCGAGGCCGAGTTGACGTCGCCGAAGGCCACGCGCTTGCCCTTGACGTCCTTGATGCCTGCGATGGGTGCATTGGCCTTGGCGAACATGCCGGCGTAGTACACCGAAGCGCCCTTCTCCACGCCCACGGCCAGCAGTTGCGCGCAGCCGCGCTTGTGGGCCTGCACATACGACACCGGGCCAAAGAAGGCGATGTCGGCGAGCTGGTTGCACATGCCCTCGACCACGGCACCGTACGACTGGCCGACCTTCAGGTCGAAGTTCAGGCCCGTGGTGCGCGTGATCGCGTTGAAGACCGGCGCGTAGTCGGCCTTGGTGCCCGACTCGGTGCCGCCGTCGGCGGGAATCAGCAGCACGCGCAGCGGATGCTCGCGCGAGCCGTCGGCCACCGATTGCGCATGGACCGTGGGGGAAAGCGCTGCGGACAGCGAGAGTGCGGCGGCCGCGGCGGCCAGGAGCTTCTTCATGATCGGTTCCTTCGTTTCGGATCTGAGTGGCGAGCGGGTCCATCGCTCGGATGCCGGTGAGCTTAGAAACCGAAGATGACAGGAAAATGAAATTAGCTCAGTACAAAATAACAAATTGATTGAATAATGTTCAATACAATCCGGCGCCATGGCCGAGATACGGTCGGCCGATACCGGAGATCCATGAGCACGAAATCCAAGACAGCGACAGGCAATGGCAACGCCAGCAGCAACGGCACCGCAGTGAACGGCGAATGGCCCACGCGGGCCCGCCACTTGCTGGTCGACCTCGACGGCACGCTGGTGCGCCAGCAGGAAGCGATCGACGGCGCAGCCGCACTGCTCGCGCACTTTCACGATCGCTACGCCATCGTTTCCAACAACTCCACGCACACGGCGCAGGGCCTGGCGAAGCGGCTGGGCCGGCTGGGTCTGCGCGTGCCGCCAGGGCGCATCGTGCTGGCCGGCGAACTGGCGGTGCGGCAACTGGCGCAGCAGCACCCCGGCGCCCGCGTGCTGCTGATCGGGAGTCCGGCGCTCCAGCGGTTTGCGCGTGCCGAAGGCTGCGATCTCGTACAGGAGAGCGCCGACTTCGTGCTGCTCGCGCTCGACATGCACTTCAGCCATGCGCGGCTCGCCGTCGTCGCGAATGAATTGCTGCGCGGCGCCAAGCTGATCGCGACGAATGCCGACGCCACGCACCCCGGCCCGCAAGGCCGCGTGGTGCCCGAGACCGGCGCGCTGCTCGCCGCCGTGATCGCCGCGAGCGGCCAGCAGCCCTGGCGCGTGATCGGCAAGCCCGCGCCGCTGCTGTTCGAGGAAGGCCTGCGCCGCCTGGGCGCAGAGCCCGGCAGCACGGTGGTCGTCGGCGACAACCCGCTCACCGATGCCGAAGGCGCCGCGAGGCTCGGCATGGCGTGCCTGCTGGTGGGCCAGACACCGGGTGCGGTAGCGCCCACCGTGGCCGGACTGTTCGCTGCGCGCGAAGAAGCGCCTCAGTACCGCTTGAGCGAGAGCACGTCGAAAGTCTGGCGCAGCGTGCGCACCGAGGTGTCGTAGTCCGAGAGCGCGAGGCAGGCGATCAGCACGTCGATGATCGCCAGCTGTGCGAGGCGGCTCGTCATTGCCTCGGTGCGAAAGCTGGTCTCGCGCGCCATGGTGAAGAGCACCACGTCGGCAAAGGCCTGGATCGGCGACTTGCCGAAGTTGGTGATGCACACCGTGGAGGCACCCGCTTCCTTCGCAAGCCGCGTGGCCGTGACTGTCTCGTGCGTGCTGCCCGAGTGCGAGATGGTGAGCACCGCCACCTTCGAATCGGTGAGCGAGGCGCTGATGGCCTGCACGTGCGAATCGACCTCCACCTTGGCGTTCAGGCCGATGCGCAGCATGCGGTAGTGGGCGTCTTCGGCGATCGTGGCGGAGCTGCCGATGCCATAGATCTCGATGCGCTCGGCCTTGCGGAACAGCTTGACCGCGCGCTCCATCGCCTTCGCGTCGAGCGTGGCCTGCGTGTCGTGCAGCGTCTGCACGTTGCTCTGGAAGATCTTGCGAATGACCGCGTCGGCCTTGTCCTGCGGATCGAGGTCTTCATGGATGAACTGCACCGGCCGCACGATCTCCTGCGCCAGCGCGATCTTGATCTGCTGGAAACCGGTGGCGCCAAGGTTCTTGCACAGGCCGACGATGCTCCCCTCGCTCGAGCCGGTGCGCTCGGCCACCTCGCTCACCGACATGTGGACCACCTCGCGCGGATTCTTCACGATGAAGTCGGCGATGCGCTGGCCCACCGGGCCGAGGGAGGACCACAGCGTCTCGATGCGCGCCAGCACTGCCGAGACCTGCCCGTCCGGCGCCTCGGGCGGCGGCGTGGCGGTGGCCTTGGTGCTGGCGGATCGGGGGGTGCTGTTGCGCTTCATGGGCCGCGAGCTTACCCGCCAACGGTGGCGGTTTCACGTGCCGGCGCGGGTGGCGCGCATACTGGGCCTCCTTTGCTGCTTCGGGGCCTCGCCCGCGAGGCCCCGCACCCCTCCGATGCCGGGCTACCAAATCAAGCTGGAACGCATCGCCATCGCGGGTGCGGACGACCTCGTCATCCGGTCGCTGCTCGACCGCCAACAGTTCTCCGACCCGCTGGGCGCGGCCGCCGCGCAAGGCATTTCTTCGGCTTCGTGGCCGATGTTCGGCTTGCTCTGGCCGTCGGGCGCACAGCTGGCTGCGCGCATGGCGATACACCCGGTCGTGCTCGGTGCGCGCGTGCTCGAAATCGGCTGCGGTCTGGCGCTGGCGAGCCTCGTCGGCCATCGCCGCGGCAACGACATGACCGCCAGCGACTGCCACCCGCTCACCGCAGGCTTCCTGCTGGAGAACCTTCGACTGAATGCGCTGCCGCCCATGAAGTACCGGCGCGGCCACTGGGGCATGCAGGAGACCGGGGCCGATGGCGACGTGCATGGCCTGTACGACCTCATCATCGGCAGCGACCTGCTGTACGAGCGCGATGCAAAGGGCCTGCTCGCAGCCTTCGTCGGCCGCCACGCCAGCCCCGCCGCCGCGGTATGGATCGTCGACCCCGACCGCGGCAACCGGCCGGCCTTCAACCGGCAGATGGCCGAAGAGGGGTTCGGCATGTGCGAGGAGCGGCTGGACCAGCTGGCGACAGTCAATACCGTGGGCTACAGGGGACGATTGCTGACCTACCGGCGAACCACCGGCTGAGGCCCTATATTCGGCCGTTCCTCATTCGGAAATGGCTGCTTTGTAGTGAAATCCGCCGGACTCCCTTCTCGCTCGGTCAGACGTCGCGTTTCGGGTCTCCGGGGAAATCACTTGATCACCGGCACTCAGCAAGCAGGGACGCCGCCGAATGAATGAGTCTTCGCGAATCACGGACCTGCGAGCCTTCCCATCGGCATTGGCAGAGGATGTAGAAGCCGTGCTTTCGAGTCGTATGACCCACCCGATGAATTTCCGTCATGCAACCGCCCATTCCCTTTGATTGCCGCCTGCAACTGGCCTCCGACACCCATGTCGAAATCTATTGGTTCCAGCCGAACGGTTTCGTTCGCGCCGTGCTGGGCACACAAGACGGCCCGCAGTGCGCGCCGCTGTTTCGCTACCGGGTTCTTTCCGGCGACAGCATCGAGCTGATCGGCTCGGACGGCATCATCGATACGTGGACGAACATCCGCGTCGAAAGCGAGCTGCTGCATGCCGAATCCAAAGGCGAGCCCAAGGCCTTCCGCATCACGCAGGAAGAAGCCGCCGAAAGGGGCCCGCAGCAATGAAAGTCAAACGGCTGGTGCCGGACGCAATCCGTTCGGGAAGCTGGTCAACATCCTCGCGCACGCGGCCTGATTCGCACGAACGCTACCGCCACCGCCAATCGGATAGGGGCCGGTCAGCGAAGACCGGTCCCCTCCCACACCACCCGGCATGCGGGTCCGCACCGGGCGGTTCGAGAAGTTGAGGTCAGCACAGGCGGGGAACTCCAAGGCGATCGAAGTATGCGATGGTGAGCACCCGGTTCAGGCCGAGTGCGCTGTTGTGCCACCAACGGCGAGAGTTGCCAGCGATCTGGGCCGCCACGTCGCCGCTGGCGCCCAAGGCGCGCAGTTCACGGTACATGGTCGGGCCCCGACACCAGAACTTCAACTGGATGGCTCGCAAGCGGTGCCGCAACCATTCGTCCAGTCGCCGCCAGACCGAGGGCGTCTGTGCCAGTTGGAAGTACGCCTTCCACCCCGGCAGGAACGCTTGCAGGTCCTGTGCGATCTGGTTCATGCTGCGCCCCGTCTGGCGCCGGGTTATCTGGCGAATGCGCTGCTTGTAGCGTTGCACCGCCTCCCCGGCCACGGCCAGTTTCACCTGCTTTTGCGGCGCAGCCCACAGGCAGTAGCCCAGGAACTTGCGCCCCCATGCCGTCGCCACAGCGGTCTTGGTCTCGTTGACCTTCAACCGCAGCTTGGCGTAGCAGGCGCGCACCCCGTCCAGCACCCGTTGCCCGGCACGCTCGCTCTTGACGTAGACGTTGCAATCGTCCGCGTAGCGCACGAATTTGCGCCCCCTGCGTTCGAGCGCGCGGTCCACCTCGTCGAGCAGCACGTTGGCCAGCAGCGGCGGCGACAGCGGCCCACCTTGCGGCGTGCCCTCCACGCGCATCTGCATGACCCCGTGCGCCATGATGCCGGCGTTCAGGTAGTGACGGATCAGCCGCAGCACCGCCTTGTCGGCGATTCGCTTGCCCAGCCGATCCATCAGGATGTCGTGGTTCACGCGGTCGAAGAATTTCCCCAGGTCCACGTCCACCACCACACGTCGCCCTTGCTCCACATACTGCCTGGCCGCTTGGACCGCCTGATGCGCGCTGCGCCCCGGCCTAAAGCCGTAGCTGTGCTCGCTGAAGGTCGGATCGATGAGCGGTTGCAGCACCTGCAACAGGGCCTGCTGGATCAGCCTGTCCACCACGGTGGGAATCCCCAATTCCCGTGTCCCGCCACCCAGTTTGGGAATGCCCACGCGGCGTACCGGACTGGGCCGGTAGGTACCGTCGAGCAAGCCGCGCCGGATGTCGGGCCATTGGGTCTTCAGGTCTTCCCCCGTTTGCTGCACCGTGCGTCCATCGACGCCGGCGCTCCCCTTGTTGGCTTTGACGCGTTTCCACGCCGCCGCCATGTTGTGCTGTGCCAGTGCCTGCCCCAGCAGGTCCTCTGGCCCCCAGTGCGTGTGGTCATGCCGCGCCGGCCGTGCTTCATCGCGCCCACGCTCCGGCGCGGCTTCACCGCGCCCTTGCGTCGGTCGCTGCGCTTGCACGCACTTCTGATGCATTGCACTTCCGGTCGGCATACCTCGTCACTGTCCTTTTCGTTTGGCCCTTCGTCGGGGAACCCGACTACTACGGCCGCTGCTGACTTCTCGCTCCGGGCAAGCCCGTCGCCCTTTCAGGCACGAGGCGAGATCTCCCCAGGCAAGAACGCGATCCTTCACTGCACAATCGCCCCATTTACGCCACCTCGCCTTGACCACAAGAGCTTCGCGGTATCGTGCCCGCTCGCCCTGCTCGGCAGCGCCTCAGATGAGGTTTGTGTACCTCGACTCGCGGTTTACGCTTCACGCTTCCTCCCCACGCTCGGTCGCCCTCACGCAGTTGCGCTTCACTTCGCTCGCTGTGGTCAGCTCGCGGGAGGACTTGCACCTCCAGGATCGCGCCCATGCTGGGCGCACACGAAAAACGGGCCCGAAGGCCCGTTGTTCTTGTCGCGCAGCCGATGCATCGGCTTGCCGTCCTGGCTTACAGGCCAGCCTGGCGCGTGAACGACACGCTGGGCTTCTTGTAGGCTTGCGGCACTTCGTCGCGGTAGAACGCGCGGCGGTCGAGGCTGGCCAGCGGGTCATGCGCCTTGGCAACGGCTTCGGCTTGAACGGTCGCGCGGTCGGCGGTCGAGGTGAAGGCTTGTGCGCCGGCGGCGGCGCCGTCGCTGTATTCATTGCCGGCACGGGCGGCTGCAACGGCTTGCGGCGCGACTTCGGCGCGCGAAACGCCCGAGTTCACGGTCAGCACACCTTCATAGGTTTCTGCATGCGCACCGGCGACAGCCAGGAGTGAGAGGGCAGCAGCGGCGAGGACTTTCGAGGCATTCATTTCAATCTCCTAATGGGTTGGTTGGTGAGATGAAGTTTGATCCCGAAGCCCCATAAAAAAACGCCGCAAAACGAATCACGGCGTTCACGAGATTGAAACAATCGGGCAGATGCCAAGGCACAACCTGCCCCGCAATCTTAGCCAAGGATTAGTGCGAAATCATCCAGGGCCGCTTAGCCGGCGCGGACTTGGCACCGTTCGCCGCCGTGACCGTCGCGCTGCGACGCGACGATGAACCCGAGCAGCAGCCGCAGCCCGCCGGATGCTTGAAGCGCGCGTAGTCGCGCGAGCTGCCCGGCTCGTGCCGGGCGCGCTCGTTGGTCTCCATCGCACGGCGCGTGCCCGAGGCCATCAGCGCGAGCCACGGTGCGGCCGAAAGTACGCGCGGCGATGCACAGCCGCAGTCGGGGCACGCGGCGGGATCGTCGCGCTGGCCCGAAGGCCGCAGCGCCTCGAAGCCGCCGCACTGGCCGCAGGCGTAGTCGTAGGTGGGCATCGGCGTGTCAGGCCAGGTCGTGCGACAGCGGCATGTCGATGCTGCCGTCGATCATCTTCATCGGTCCCGCGGCATTCGGGTTGATGTCGAAGTCGAAGATCTGCGTGGGCAGCCAGAGCGTGGCGCAGGAGTTGGGCACGTCGACCACGCCGCTGATGTGGCCCTGTACGGGTGCCGTGCCCAGGATCGAATAGGCCTGCGCTCCCGAATAGCCGAACTTCTTCAGGTACTCGATGGCGTTCAGGCAGGCCTGGCGGTAAGCCACGTTCACGTCCAGGTAGTACTGCTTGCCGGCCTCGTCGACCGAGATGCCTTCGAAGATCAGGTAGTCGCTGTACTGCGGCGTGATCACGCTCGGCTTGAAGATCGGGTTCCTGATGCCGTACTTGGCCATGCCGCCCTTGATGAGCGTGACCTTCATGTGCACCCAGCCCGCCATCTCGATGGCGCCGCAGAAGGTGATCTCGCCGTCGCCCTGGCTGAAGTGCAGGTCGCCCACGCTGAGGCCCGCGCCGTCGACGTATACAGGGAAGAACACCTTCGAGCCGCGCGACAGGTCCTTGATGTCGCAGTTGCCGCCGTGCTCGCGCGGCGGCACGGTGCGCGCACCTTCGGCCGCCGCCTTGGCGCGCGCCTCGCCGGTCATCCTGCCCATGTGGGCGGTGCCGGCGAACGGCGGATTGGCGAGGCCGGGCACGCGGTCCGGGTCGGTGGCGATGAGCTTGCCTTCGCGCTCGTTCCACATGTCGAGCATCGGCTTGTCGGGCAGGCAGCCGATCAAGCCGGGGTGGATCAGGCCCGCGAAGTTCACGCCCGGCACGTGGCGCGAGCTGGTGAACATGCCCTTGAAGTCCCAGATGGATTTCTGCGCTTCGGGAAAGTGGTCGGTCAGGAAGCCGCCGCCGTTCTTCTTCGAGAAGAAGCCGTTGAAGCCCCAGAGGCTGTCCTGCTTGGCGCCGATGTCGAGCAGGTCGACCACCAGCAGGTCGCCGGGCTCGGCGCCCTTCACGCCCACGGGGCCCGAGAGGTAGTGCACGGTGCTCAGGTCGATGTCGCGCACGTCGTCTGCGCTGTCGTTGTTCTTGATGAAGCCGCCGGTCCAGTCGAAGGTCTCGAGGATGAAGTCGTCGCCCGGGTTGACCCAGCAGGCCATCGGAATGTCCGGATGCCAGCGGTTGTGGATCATCTCGTTCTCGGTGGGCGGCTTGGTCAGGTCGACCTTGATCAGCGTGTCCGTCATATGCAGTGGCTCCTGGTTGGGTTGTGGTTGAACGGAAAAGGTCAGACCGAGAGATAGGCCTTGATGTGGTCCACGTCGGTCTTGTCGCGCGCGGTCTCGTGCACGAGCCGGCCGCCTTCGATCACGAACAGCCGGTCGGCCACGTCGAGCGCGAAACTCAGCACCTGCTCGGACACGACGATGGTGATGCCGCGCAGCTTGCGGATCTCGTTGAGGGCCTTGGCAATGTCCTTGATGATTGAAGGCTGGATACCCTCGGTGGGCTCGTCGAGCAACAGCACCTTGGGATCGGTGACGAGGGCGCGCGCAATGGCCAGCTGTTGCTGCTGGCCGCCCGAGAGGTTGCCGCCCTTGCGGCGCTTCATGTCCCACAGCACGGGGAACAGCGCGTAGATATCTTCGGGAATGCGCCTCGTCTTCGAGTTCTCCAGGCCTGTCTGGATGTTCTCTTCCACGGTCAGCGTCGGAAAGATCATCCGGCCCTGCGGCACGTAGGCAATGCCCTTGGCCACGCGGCGAAAGCTCTCGTCGCGCGACACGTCCTGCCCCGCCACTTCGATGCGCCCGCTCCTGATCGGCAGCACGCCCATGAGGCTCTTGAACAGCGTGGTCTTGCCCATGCCGTTGCGGCCCATGATGGCTATTGTTTCGTTGGCATGGCCCTCGAAAGAGATGCCGTGCAGTGCCTCGCTCTGGCCGTAGGCTACGTGAAGGTCTTCTGCCTTCACCATGATGTTGCTCATTTGTTGACTCCTCTACTGCTCTTGTTCTGGGCGCGCTGCCGGTGCTTGGCCGAGCAACGACCTTCGTGTGCAACGATCACGTCGATGGGGTGCCTTGCGCAGCGAAATCAAGGGGGAGGCCGCAGGCCGGAGGACATTCGCGGAGCAAGGTACCCCGTCGGCGGGATCGCGCCCTGAACAAAGCACAACGCGAGACTTCATCTAGTGCCCCAGATAAACATCGATGACCTTCGGGTCCGCCTGCACCTTCTCCATCGGCCCCTCGGCCAGGATCTTTCCCTGGTGCATCACCGTGACCTTGTGCGCGATCTGCTTCACGAAGGCCATGTCGTGCTCGATGACGATCACCGCGCGGTTCTGGCAGATGCGCTTGAGCAAGTCGGCCGTGAGCTCGCGTTCACGCGCGCTCATGCCGGCAATGGGCTCGTCGAGCATGAGCAGCTCGGGCTCCTGCATCAACAGCATGCCGATCTCCAGCCACTGCTTCTGGCCGTGGCTCAGCAAGCCTGCCTCGGTGCGCAGCCTGTCGGCCAGGCCGATGTCCTCGGCCACCGCCTGCACCTTGGCCTTGACCTCGTCGTCGCACCTGAACGCCAGCGCACCGAGCACCGAGCGGCCCTTCGGAAAGGAAACCTCCAGGTTCTGGAACACGCTGAGGTTCTCGTAGATCGACGGCGTCTGGAACTTGCGGCCGATGCCCAGCCGCACGCGCTTGTGCTCGGCCATCTTCGTGAGCTCGGTGTTCTTGAACTTGATGCTGCCGGCACTCGCTTTCGTCTTGCCGCAGATCAGGTCCAGCAGCGTGGTCTTGCCCGCGCCGTTGGGACCGATGATCACGCGCAGCTCATTCCTGTCGATGTAGAGCGTGAGGTTGTCGATGGCCTTGAAGCCGTCGAAGGAGACGCTGAGATCTTCCACCGCAAGGGCGAAGTCGGTGTTGCTCATGGGGTGGTGGCTCCGGGTTCAGTCATGCGCGCTGGCTGCCGACGCCTTCAGGCAACTGCGGTTCGGGCGACGGCAATGCAGAAGGAGAACCCGGTACAGGCGGTGTTGCAGTGGATGCCGGCGGCTGCACCGCGGCTTCGCGCAGCGCCTTGCGGCGCTCCTTCCACCAGGGCCTGATCTTTTCGTCCCACAGGCCCGCGAGCCCCATCGGGAAGGCCATGGTCACGCCGATGAAGAGCCCGGCCATCAGGAACAGCCACAGGTCCGGAAAGCTCTCCGAGAACAGCGTCTTGCCCGCATTCACCAGCAGCGCGCCGTACACCGCGCCCGCCAGGCTCATGCGGCCGCCCACGGCGCAGAAGATCACCATCTCGATCGACGGCACGATGCCCACGAAGCTCGGCGACATGAAGCCCACCTGCAGCGCGAACATCGCGCCGCCGATGCCCGAGAGTCCGGCCGCCAGGCAGAAGATGAAGACCTTGAAGTTCGACACGTCGTAGCCCGAGAAGCGCACGCGGTCTTCCTTGTCGCGCATGGCCAGCAGCAGCGTGCCGAGCTTGCTGGTCTGGATCCAGCGGCACAGCACGATGCTCGCGATCAGCAGGCCGACGCAGACGTAGTAGAGAACGTACTTGGCGCCGTCGGTGCGCGTGTCCCAGCCCAGCATCGTCTTCAGGTCGGTCATGCCGTTGACGCCGCCCGTGTAGCCCTGCTGGCCGATGATGAGCACGGTGCAGATCAGCGCCACCGCCTGCGTGATGATCGCAAAGTACACGCCGCCCACGCGGCGCTTGAACATCGCAAAGCTCACGAGCCAGGCCAGCGCCATCGGCGCCAGCACCACCAGCGCCAGGCTCAGCGGCAGGCTCTTGAACGGCAGCCACAGCGCGGGCAGCTCGGTGATCTGGTTCCAGTCCATGAAGTCCGGAATGCCGGGCGTCGACTGGATCTTGGTCGTGACGGGGTCGGAGGCTTCGAGCTTGAGGAACATCGCCATCGCATAGCCGCCGATGCCGAAGAACACGCCCTGCCCCAGGCTCAGCACGCCGCCGTAGCCCCACACCATCACCAGGCCGACGGCAACGAAGGCATAGGTGAGGTACTTGCCCACGAGGTTGAGGCGGAAGATGTCGAGCGACAGCGGCAGCACGACCGCCAGCAGCAGCACCAGCAGCAGCAGGCTGCCGAGCTGGTAGCGCAGGATCGAGGCCTTGATGAAATTCATCATCGGAACGTTCTCCAGAAAGGAATCGGGTTCATCAGCGACGGACCTTGACTGCAAACAAGCCCTGCGGACGCATCATCAGGATCAGCACGATCAGCGAGAGCGTCAGCACCTTGGCCATCGAGCCGGTCATGAAGAACTCCGAGATCGACTGCGTCTGCGCAATGCCGAAGGCCGAGACCACGGTACCCAGCAGGCTGGCGGCGCCGCCGAAGGTGACGACCAGGAAGGCATCGACGATGTAGAGCGAGCCCGAGGTCGGCCCCGTCGAGCCGATGGTGGTGAAGGCCGCGCCCGCCATGCCGGCAATGCCGCAGCCGATGGCAAAGGTCAGGCGGTCGGTCTTCATGGTGTCGATGCCGGTCGCGTTGGCCATGGTGCGGTTGGCCACGGTGGCGCGCACGCGCAGGCCCCAGCGGCTCTTGTGCAGCGCGATCAGCACGCCGCCGGTGACCAGCGCGGTGAGCGCGAGCACGAACAGGCCGTTGATCGGAATGTCCAGGCCCTCGTGCGGCGTCCACGAGCCCATGAGCCACTCGGGCAGCGTGGGACTCACTTCCTTCGGGCCGATGAAGGTGCGGAAGATCTGCTGCAGGCCCAGGCTCACGCCCCAGGTGGCGAGCAGCGTGTCGAGCGGGCGCTTGTAGAGATGGCGGATCAGCACCCACTCCACGATCCAGCCGACGATGAAGGCGAACACGAAGGCGAGGCCGATCGCGATCGGAAAGTAGTACGGCATGAACGCGGGCGCGAGGCTTTCGGTGACGCGCGCGGCCAGGTAGATGGAGTACGCGCCGATGGTCATGAACTCGCCATGCGCCATGTTGATCACGCCCATCTGGCCGAAGATGATCGCGAGCCCGAGGCCCATCAGCAGCAGCACCGCGAAGAGGCTCAGCCCCGCGAAGCCCTGCATGAGGCCGATGTTCATCATGTCCGACAGAGTCATGGAGATTCCTGTATTGACTCCCTCTCCCGCGCGCGGGAGAGGGTTGGGGTGAGGGTCGGCGGCCTGCTTACTGATAGCCCTTCGGGAACGGATCCGGCTTGATCAATTCAGCCGATTCCGCCACCACCTTGAACGTCCCGTCCAGCTGCCCCTGCCCGATGCGCGCCTTGCTCCACAGGTGATGGTTCGCGTCCAGCTTCACGTAGCCTTCGGGTGCCGTCTTCAGCTCGATGCCCGGCGAGCCGGCCACCACCTTGTCCACGTCGAAGCTGCCCGCCTTCTCCACCGCCGCCTTCCACAGCCACGGGCCGAGATAGCCCGCCTGCGTGACGTCGCCGATCACCGCGTCCTTGCCGTACTTGGCCTTGAAGGCTTCCACGAACTTCTTGTTGTTCGGGTTGTCCAGCGACTGGAAGTACTTCATCGACGAGTAGAAGCCCGCGAAGTTCTCGCCGCCCACGCCGGTCATCTCGTCCTCGGTCACGGCCAGCGTCAGCAGGAACTGCTTGTCGCCCGTGATGCCCGCGGCCTTCAGCTGCTTGTAGAAGGCCACGTTCGAGCCGCCCACCACCGCCGCGAAGATGCAGTCGGGCTTGGCCACCTTGATCTTGTTGATCAGCGAGTTGAAGTTGGTGTGGCCCAGCGGGTAGTACTCCTCGCCCTTGACCGAACCCTTCTGGAAGTTCTCGATGTGCTTGCGCGCGATCTTCATCGAGGTGCGCGGCCAGATGTAGTCGGAGCCCACCAGGAAGAAGGTCTTGGCCTTCTTCTCCTTGGCGCCCCAGTCCAGGCCCCAGATGATCTGCTGCGTGGCTTCCTGGCCGGTGTAGATCACGTTCTTGCTCTGCTCCAGGCCTTCATAGAAGGTCGGGTAGTACAGGAGGCCGTTCTCCTTCTCGAACACCGGCAGCACGGCCTTGCGCGAGGCGCTGGTCCAGCAGCCGAAGACCGCGGCGCAATGGTCGTTGACCAACAGCTTCTTCGACTTCTCGGCGAAGGTCGGCCAGTCGGAGGCGCCGTCTTCCTTGATCACCTTGATCTTGCGCCCGAGGATGCCGCCCATCGCGTTGATCTGGTCGATGGCGAGCTGCTCGGCCTGGATCGAGCCGGTCTCCGAAATGGCCATGGTGCCGGAGGACGAGTGAAGCTGGCCCACGGTCACTTCGGTGTCGGTCACCGCGAGCTTGGTGGTGTTGACCTTGGCCGTGGGGAACTGCGACTGGCCGAAGCTCAGGCCGCTCAGGCCCATCACGGGCAGCGCGGCGGCGCCCTGCAGCAGTCGGCGGCGGCGCAATGCCAGGGCATCGAGGGAGGGATCGGAATCACGCGACATCAGGAAACTCCAGGCAGGTTGTTGGAAAGGAGAGCCGCGCACCATCGCAGTGCATCGGACGGTGCCCCGAGCACCATGGCTGGTACTTTAGAAATCACCTGCGCCGCCGCGAATACGTCATTCAACGTAGCGGCCAGAGGTGCGCCTGCGTCCAGACTCGCAGGCCGTGCACAGGCGGGCCGAATGCAGGGAGCGCTTCTTGCTGTGTCTGCCTGCCATGCCACCGCCGCCCTCGCCGCAAGAGCCCACCATGCCATCCGTCACCGGCCAGAAGATCTTTCGCATCCGCCGCGACTACAACGCGTGGGTTGCGAACGAAACGCTGGAGGACTACGCGCTGCGCTACACGCCGCGCAGCTTTCGGAAGTGGTCGGAGTTCCGTGTCGCCAACGCGGCCTTCGGCGCCACTTCCTTCCTGGCGCTGGAGGCCATCGGCGGCGCCATCGCGCTGAGCTATGGCTTCTCGAATGCGCTGTGGGCGATCCTGGTGGTGGGGCTCATCACCTTCCTCACCGGCCTGCCGATCTCCTACTACGCGGCCCGGCATGGCGTGGACATGGACCTGCTCACGCGCGGCGCGGGCTTCGGCTACCTGGGCTCCACCCTCACCTCGCTGATCTACGCGAGCTTCACCTTCATCTTCTTTGCGCTGGAGGCGGCCATCCTCGCGCTGGCGCTGCAGCTGTACCTCGACTGGCCGCTGCCGCTGCTCTACCTGCTGTCGTCGATCGTGATCGTGCCGCTGGTGATGCGCGGCATCACGCTCATCTCGGGCCTGCAGTTGTGGACGCAGCCGATCTGGATCGTGCTGTTCGTGTGCCCGTTCATCGCGGTGCTGGTGAAGAAGCCCGAGCTGTATGCCGACTTCACGGGCCTGGTGGGCCGCACCTCCGACAGCAGCAGCTTCGACCCGCTGATGTTCGGCGCCGCCGCCACGGTGGCCTTCTCTCTGGTGGTGCAGATCGGCGAGCAGGTCGACTACCTGCGCTTCCTGCCCGAGAAGACGGCCGCCAACCGGGGCCGCTGGTGGGCCGCGGTGCTGGTGGCGGGCCCGGGCTGGATCGTGCCGGGCATGCTCAAGATGATGGGCGGCGCCTTCCTAGCCTTTCTTGCGCTCCAGCACGAGATTCCGGGCAGGCACGCCATCGAGCCCACGCTGATGTATCTCACGGGCTTTTCGTACGTGCTGCGCGACCCGGCCTGGGTGCTTGCGATCACCACGCTGTTCGTGGTGGTCTCGCAGATGAAGATCAACCTCACCAACGCCTACGCGGGCTCGCTGGCGTGGTCGAACTTCTTCGCGCGGCTCACGCACAGCCACCCGGGGCGCGTGGTGTGGCTGGTGTTCAACGTGGTCATCGCGATCCTGCTGATGACGCTGGGCGTGTTCGCGGCGCTCGAGCACGTGCTGGGCTTCTACAGCAACATCGCCATCGCCTGGGTCGGCGCGCTGGTGGCCGACCTGGTCATCAACAAGCCGCTGGGCTGGAGCCCGCGCACCATCGAGTTCAAGCGTGCGCATCTGTACGACATCAATCCGGTCGGCCTGGGCGCGATGCTGGTGGCGGCCGCGCTGGCCATGCTGGCGTACTCCGGCCTGCTGGGCCAGTGGGCGCGCGCGTTCTCGCCCTTCATCGCACTGATCACGGCACTTCTTGTCTCGCCCCTGCTGGCCTGGCGCACGCGCGGGCGCTACTACCTGGCACGCAGCGACATCCGGCGCTGGACGCCGGGGCAGATCGTGAAGTGCTCGGTGTGCGACAACAGCTTCGAGTCGGAGGACATGGCGCACTGCCCGGCCTACAGCGCGCCGATCTGCTCGCTGTGCTGCACGCTGGAATCGCGCTGCCACGACCGCTGCAAGACCGACTCCCGCGCGGCCGAGCAGATGAGCGGCTGGCTCAAGGCGCTGCTGCCGCCCGCGCTGTCGGGCCGGCTCAACTTTCGCGTGGCGCACTACCTGATGGTGGCCACCTCGCTGGTGGCGCTGCTGGCCACGGTGATGGGCGTGGTGTATGCCCAAGAGGCGATCGTGGGCGCGGATGCAGTGGACCCGGCGCTGCGCAGCGCCTTCCTCAAGGTGTTCGCGCTGCTGTCGCTGGTGGCGGCCGTGGCCGCCTGGTGGATCGTGCTGGGCAGCGAGAGCCGGCAGATGGCGCAGGAGGAATCGAACCGCCACAACCATCTGCTCACCATCGAGATCGAGGCGCACCAGCGCACCGATGCCGCCCTGCAGACCGCGAAGGAAGCCGCCGAAGCCGCCAACCAGGCCAAGACCCGCTACGTGGCCGGCATGACGCATGAGCTGCGCACGCCGCTCAACAGCATCCTGGGCTATTCGCAGATCCTGCTCAAGGGCGAGGCCGTGGCGCCGCCACGGGAAGCAGTGCAGACCATCCAGCGCAGCGGCGAGCACATGCTCGGGCTGATCGACGGCCTGCTCGACCTGGCGCGCATCGAGGCCGGCCGCCTCCAGCTGGAGCCCGCCCCGCTCGCGCTGCCGGCCTTTCTCGACGAGGTGGTGCACATGGTGCGGCCGCAGGCAGAGAACAAGGGCCTTGCGTTCGTGTACACCCACAGCGGGCGGCTGCCACCCTGGGTGCATGCCGATGCCAAGCGGCTGCGCCAGATTCTCATCAACCTGCTGGCCAACGCGGTGCGCTTCACCGACAGCGGCACGGTCACGCTGCATGTCGATGCGCGGCGCGAAGTGCTGCGCTTCGACGTGGTCGACACCGGCATCGGCGTGGCGCCGCAGGACCACCAGCGCATCTTTCTTCCCTTCGAGCGCGGGGCCGCGGGACGCCGGCGCGGCGAACCCGGCACCGGCCTCGGCCTCACCATCACGGGCCTTCTCACATCGCTGATGGGCGGCGAGCTGGCGCTGGCCGCCACCTCGCCCGCGGGCAGCACCTTCAGCGTGCGGGTGTACCTGCGCGAAGTGGCCGACCCCGGCCCGCAGGCACAGTCCGGCGCACTGCGGCGGCAGGTGTCGGGCTACATCGGCGCGCGCCGCACGCTGCTGGTGGTCGACGACCAGCCGGTGCAGCGCCAGATGCTGGCCGGCATGCTCGCCCCGCTGGGCTTCGAGGTGCGCGAAGCCGCGAGCGGCACCGAATGCCTCGACAGCCTGCGCGAGAACCTGCCCTCGGCCATCCTGCTGGATCTCACCATGGACGACATGGACGGCTGGCAGACCGCGGCGCTGGTGCGCGCCTCGGGCTTCGACCGCCTGCCGATCATCATCGTCTCGGCCAACATGTTCGAGAACCAGAGCGAGCTGCTGCGCGCCGCGGGCTGCCAGGCCTTCGTGGGCAAGCCGGTCATCGAGTCGCAGCTGATCGCCACGCTGGAACGCCACCTCGGGCTCGAATGGCTGGCGTCGAACGACGCGATGCCGCCCGCCGTCGACATCGCACCGCGGCCGGGGCAGCTCGCGCTGTCGGAAGACGACCGCGCCGAGCTGATGCGGCTGGTGCAGATGGGCCACGTGCGCGGCCTCCACCAGGTGCTCGACCGGCTCGCCGCCGCATCCCCGCCGGCCGCGGCCACCTGCACCTGGCTGCGCGGCATGGTCACCCGTTTCGAACTCGACAAGCTCCGCAAGGCACTCGCAGAACAAGATGCAGACACTCTCGCCCCCTGAAACCGAACGCCCCGTGGTGCTGGTGGTGGACGACGCCCCCAGCAGCCTCGGCATGCTGTGCGACACGCTCGAGTCCAGCGGCTACACCGTGCTGGTCGCGGCCGACGGCGAGGCCGCGCTGCAGCGCCTCGAGCTGGTGGTGCCGGACGCGATCCTGCTCGATGGACTGATGCCCGGCCTTTCGGGCTTCGAGACCTGCCGGCGCATCAAGGCCAATGCGGCGCTCGCGCACATTCCGGTGCTTTTCATGACCGGCCTCTCGGAAACCGCGCACGTGGTCGAGGGCTTCGAATGCGGCGGCGTCGACTACGTGGTGAAGCCGATCCGCGCGCAGGAGGTGCTCGCACGGCTGCACACGCACACGCGCAATGCGCGCATCACGCGCATGGCGCGCGACGCGGTCGACGTGGCCGGCATGGGCGTGGTTTTCGTCGACGCGCGCGGGCGCATCGCATGGCGCTCGCCGCAAGCCGCGCTGTGGCTTCACGCGCTCGATCCGCCGCCGGCAGCCGGGTTGCTGCCAGCCTCGCTCGAACCCGCGCTTGCACCCGGCGCGGCCATTGCGGTGGCCACGGCGGCGGGCGCACGCATCTCGGTGCGCAACCTCGGCGCCGCAGCGCTCGGCGAAACCATGCTGCTGTTCGCGGCGCAGCCCGAAGGGCCCGCGGGCAAGCCGTCGGCGCGGCTGGCCGAAGCGGCACTCACGCCGCGCGAAACCGAGGTGCTCTCATGGCTTGCCAAGGGCAAGACCAATCGGGACATCGGCGAGATCCTGGGCACCAGCCCGCGCACGGTCAACAAGCATCTCGAGCACATCTTCGAGAAGCTCGGGGTCGAAACGCGCGCTGCCGCGGCGGCACTGGCCAGCGGTCAGCTGGCCTGATCCGGTCGCCCTGATGACCTCGTTCTCTACCTCTTCGAGGCCGGCGTTGCAGGCACCGCAGGCGTCGTCGTGGTGCTGTCGGCCTTGGAGCCGGGCACGGCCGGCGTCGCGGGCGTTGCAGACATCGTGGACGAGGAAGAAGAGGATTGCGGCGATGGCGTTGCCGGCGTTGCGGGCGTGGCGGGTGTCGCCGGGGTGGCTGCATTGGCCGAGGCATTGGTCCCGCTGGCCGCGCCGGCGCCATTGCCTCCCGCACCCGCACCTACGCCAGCACCTACGCCAGCACCGACGCCTGCGCCGGCACTGCTGCCGCCACCTCCCCCACCGCCCCGCCCCCAGCGCCTCCACCGCCGCCTCCCGAGCCGCCGCCCGCAGCCAATGCGAGCGGGGCCACGCAGGCGCCCATGAGAACCGCAACCAGAGTCGGTGCAATACGTCGTGTCAGCTTCATCGATATCTCCTTGTTGATGTCTCGACAAGGGGCCAAGCTAGACGACGCCGAAAACCCGGCTTGTAGTCAAAAGTCATCATGACGGGCCGGCCTAGTCTTACTGTGTCACAAGCGTAGCCTTGCGTTTGCGCGCAGGCAGCACGGACATCGGGGCAGCGTCTTGAGCAAGGCTGCGGCGATAAGCAGCCGCAAAGTCGTGATGGACGATGGGACGTGGCGCTGCGTGCGCTGGGCTGCCGCGAGGCTTGTAATGCGTGGGTAGGGCAGATTCTTTGCTTCGTGCGGAGTTTTTTTTACCGGCTCCCTCGGGATGCCGCAGTTGCCGCGCCATCAAGAAACCGTAAGCGGCGATGCTCAGGCTGGCGTGGTGATGGAACCCCCGCCAGCCCCGGCCTTCGTAGTGGCCCAGCCCCAATTCCTGCTTGAGGTCCTGGTAGTCGCGCTCAATGCGCCAGCGCATCTTGGCCTCCAGCACCATGCGCTGCAGCGACACGGCCTCGGGCAGCGTGGACAGCCAGTACTTCATCGGCTCCTTGTGGCCTTCGGGCCACTCGATGAGAAGCCACTGCTGAGGGCGCAACTGCGAGCGCTGATGATCGCGATGGGCTGCATGTACGCGAACGCGGGCGAAGCGAGATCGCAAGGCGAAGTTGGTGCCCTCGCGCCACTCGAGGGTCTGCCATTGAGAAGGATCCAGCTCGAAGGCCAACTCCTTGACCGATAGCGGGCGCTGGTGCCTGGCATTCCCCAAGCGCTGCCGGGTAGGCACGTTGCCACGTCCGCTGTACGGCTCGGGCGGCAGCGGCGCATGCCCGGGCGGCCACACCGTCACCTGGCCCGTCACGCCCACCACGTAGGGCAGGCCCAACTCGCTCAGGCGTTCCCGAAACGCCGTCTCCATGCCGTAGCCGGCATCGGCCAGCACGCAGTGCCTGGGGGCGCCTTGCGCCATCAGCCGCTCGATCTGCGCCAGCGCAATCGCCGGCTTGGTGGCGAACGCCAAGTCTTGCGGAACGCCCGCCTTCTCGCGCCGCTCCCTGTCGACGGCCCATTCCTGAGGCAGGTACAGCCGCCAGGCTACCGGCAGGCTGCCCGCCTGGCATGCCAGCGTCACGCTCACCGCCACCTGGCAGTTGTCCTGCTTGCCCAGCATGCCGCAGTACTGGCGCGCCACACCCACCGAATGCCGGCCTTGCTTGGGAAAGCCGGTGTCGTCGACGATCCACCAGCCGCCGTCGCTGAAGTCCATCGCCGGTACGACCCACTGCGCCACGCGCAGCAGCATTTGTTCGTCAGACCAGGCCGAATCGGCCACGAAGTGGTGCAGCGACTGGTGGCGCGAGCGCGTGGCCGCAGGTGCCAGGTGCGCCGCCATCGGCTCCACGCTCTTGCGCTTGAGCGGCGCCATCAGGCCGGTGCAATACCCGCGCAGCCCAGCCTGCCTGTCTGCATGGCCCAGACCCTCGCCCAAATGCGCCAGGTAGCGCTCAAACTCACGCAGTTCCTTCATCAAGGCTCACCTCTTGCTCGAAGAAGTTCGCATAATGCCTTGATTCTGTTCAAATTACTAACACAGTAAGACTAGTCACCGGTGCTATGCAATGAATAGCTGCGCAGCGCCTGCCTCCGTGCCCTGAGGACTTATTGGATCGTCGGCAATCCCAGCGCTTCGGCAATGGCGCGCGCGGCGGCCGGCGGCTGCACCACCGACGTATCGACAATGACTCGCGCATGCGGCATGGCGCGCTCGGACGCGGCGAACTGCTCCTGCATCTGCCGCAGCAGGTCCAGCGACCGAAGCTTTCCGAACTCGGTCCGGCTCGGGGCCACGAGCCGTTGTTCCTGCTCGGCCGCCGGAACGCGCAGTTGCACGAAGGCCGTGCTGCCGCCCGCGGCTTCCACCGCCGCAACGGCCCGCTGCGGAAAGCCTTCGGCCACCGACGGTTCCGGCGCGAAGGTGAAGATCAGCGAGCGCTTTGCCTCTGCAGCCTCGGCCATCACGTCCAGCCACATCTTTTCGCGCAGCTTCACGAACCGCTGCGTGCCGAACGGAAACACCGAGGCCACCGCATCGACCACCAGATGGTTGTGGAAAACCGCAAGGCCGGTGAGGCGCCCCAGTTCCCTTGCAACAGTCAGCTTGCCCGAAGCCACCGGGCCGTAGATGAAAACGAGCTTCATGCGGTCGATTGTTGCCGAACGCATGCGGGCATCGGCCTCACGCGCCGGGCAGGGCCGCCTGCCTGCCGCCGCGAGGCAGATGGACGGTGAATGCCGTGCCTTCTGCCGCGGACGAGGTCACCGTGATGGTGCCGCCGTGCCCCGTCACGATCTCCCGCGCAATGTAGAGGCCCAGGCCCAGGCTCGTGGCGGGGCGCTCGTGCGGCGCCGATTCGCGTGTCGCAACCTGCACCAGCGGGTTGAAGATGACCTGCATCGAATCGGGAGGAATCGGCCTTCCCTGGTTCTTGACCATCAGGGTCACGTGCGCCCCCTCGTCCCGGATCACCAGCGCCACGGGATGGGCAGGGTCTCCATGCTGCACGGCGTTGCTCAGCAGGTTGGTGAGGACCTGGCGCATTCTGGGCGCATCGAACATCAGCACCACGCCGGCCGGAAGCTCGGCGACGAGTTCCCGCTTGGGATAGGCCGCGCAGACCTCGTCGAAGGCCTCCTGGCACAGGGCGCTCAGGTTGCCTTCCTGCGGAATCACCTCGATGCCGCGGCCGAGCCGGGTGCGCGTGTACTCGAGCAGGTCGGTGACCATGTCGTTGATCGACGCAATGCTTCGCCTGGCGATCTGGAGCGTGCGTTCCTTGGGCTTGGCCTCGCCTGCCAGCTCGAGAAGATGAATGCAGGAGCTGAGCGCGCTCAACGGGTTTCGCAGGTCGTGCCCCAGCACGGCCAGGAAGGTGTCCCTGGAATTGGCCACATGGTCGGAATAGGTGGCCATGGCCTCGGCAAGGCCCTGGTCGATGCCTTCGTTGAAGCGCACCACCTCTTCCAGCACCGCGGCATCGACCGTGCCGACGTGTCCCATCCACAAACGAAGGACGGTGGCCCGCAGCGCGCGATATTCCGCGCCCAGTTGGGAGAGGTCGAAACCCACCCGCTGGCGCAGGCCCCCATGTTCGGCGGCAAAAGTCTCTTTCAGGAACGGCAGCGCGAGTCCCTTGGACTTTGCCTCGCGCTCCTTTTCCGACTGGGCCGATTCCATTTCGCCGGCAATGGCCAGCAGGATTTCATGCGCATGGTCCCGCAGCTCGATGACCGACATGGTCTCCGCCGGCGGGATCATCGTTCGTGCAAAGGATTCCCACTCGACAAGAATGGGTTCGATGTTGTCTTTGATGAATTGGCTCAGGCGCATGCTGGACGGAGTATGCGCCTCCTTGTAGGACAACAGGAGGCGCGCCGAGCGAGGCAGTCCGCGCGCCCCGCAGAAGGGGTACTCGATGAAGCGTATCCTGAGGCTCCTCGTACCGGAACACATTCATGTCTGAACAGCCTCTTTCCGGGACGGCCCCCGTCGATCCTCCCTTCTTCCACGAGGCCTCGGGCACGGTCCGCTTCTGGGTGCTCATCGATGGCCAACCCATGGGTGCGAGCATCAGCAGGGACATCCTGCGCTACCGCTTCCGCCCCGGCGCGCAGGGCGACGACCCGATGGAAATCTACGCGCAGTACGCGGACCAGCTCGAAGCGGCGGTGCGCCGCCGGGTGGCGCAGGGCTCGATCGAGCCGGTGATGCTGCGCGAGTTCGATCTACCCCGCGGCTGATTCCACGCGCGCACCGCGCGTGCAGGCACCGCTGGCCAGCGTCACACCGATCACGGCACTGGCAATGGCGATCCGGTCGATGTCCGTGATGGGCTCGGCCAGCCACCACCATCCGCCCAATGCGGAGAAAACGGGTGCCAGTCCTCCGAATGCGGCCGCCTGCGACGCACCAAGACGTGCGACGGCCGCGCCGAAGATCCACAGCCCCAGCAATCCGGCGACCGCGCCCTGCATCAGCGCCTGCCACAGCACGTCGCGCAGCGGCGCATCGAGCAAGCCCGTTCCGCCCCGCCACAGCAGCCACGGAACGAGCAGGATCGCCGACCACGCATTGACGACCGCCGCGCCTTGCCACGCGCCGAGGCCGGCGCGCCTGAACGACAGCGTGAAGCCGGCCCACAGCGCGGCCGCGAGAAGAAAGAGCAGATCGCCGCGCCAGGCGCCCGCATCGAAGCCGCGGAAGCTGCCCGCGCCCAGGATCCCGATGCCTGCCGCAAGGAATGCCAAGCCCAATGCGCGCGGTCGGTCGAGACGCTCATGCCAGAGCATCCAGGCAAGGCCCGCGGCGAAGAGCGGGCACGCACCCGCCATGAAGACGCCCATGTGCGCCGAAGGAGCGAACCTGGTGCCGGTCATCGCCACCAGCCCGAACGGCAACCCCGCGCCAAGCACCATTCCGATCAGCCACCGCAGCGGCACCCCGCGAGGCAGCAGCCCCACGCGCAGCCACACTGGCATGAGGACGATGGCCGGTATGCCGTAGCGCAGGGTGGCCAGGTCGGCCGGTGCGATCGTGGTGGTGGTCGAGTGGCGCGTGGCGACCTGCCAGATGCCCGCGATCAGCGCCGAGGCCACACCGGCGGCCAGGCCGGCTGAAAGACGCACATTGACCATCTGTTGCTCCGCTGAATACGAAGCATGCAGTGTTCGATCAATGCAGTCGGCGCGCTTCCAGATTCGTGCGCATCTGGCTCGGTGCCATGCCGAAGGCGCGCCGAAAGGCCACAGTGAAGTGCGCATGGCTTGCAAAACCCAGGTCGGCCGCAAGCGCGCTGATGCTTCTCTCGCCTTCGCGCAGGCGATCGAGCGCGAGCGTCATGCGCAACTGGTTGCGCAGCCCGTGCAGACTCGTTCCCGTGTGCATGCGGAACCGGCGCGCCAGATGAAATGCCGAGCAATGGACCGCCTTGGCGATCTCGTCGAGCGTGTCGCTGCGCTCCGGTGCGGCGGCGATGTAGTCGCGGGCGCGTTCGACCGCGCGATGGATCTTCGACGAGCCCGGCCGATCGGCCGGCCGCACGCTCTGGATCAATCCGGCAAGGTGTTCCTGCATCTCGAGCGCATCGATGGCCTGCATCGCATGGGCCTGCAGGCATCGGCGCAACAGCACCTGGCTGCCCAGCGGCAGGTAGGCCCTGCCCGTCGGCGCCAGATCTTCGGCAAGCGTGAGGACCACGCTGCGCTGGCCCGCCATCGGGTGCTTCAACTGGTAGGGCCCATCGGGCGACAGCCACAGCGCGGCTGCCGGATCGCAGACGAAGGCATCCGCATCAAGACGGCATTCGAAGCGCTGGGTCAGCGGCAGCAGCAAGCGAGGCCCCTGCACGCGATAAGGCGGGCTCCAGCCTGGCTCGGCCGTGTCCAGCGTGGCAAGCTGGCAGCTGACGGAGCCGCTTTCGAAGAGCACGCTGCGAAGGTAGGTCATTGGTTTGAAAGGCAGCAGGGCCGCTTCCCCCGGATTCTGCCAGCCGGGCCACAGGCCCTGGTGTTTACCCCGAAGGCGCTGAAGGCCGATTGACAGCCTCGCTGCCTACGATGGGGTGATTCATCAGGAGACACCATGAAGACCCGGACCTTCTCGTTCGACCGCCTGACCCGCCGCGCCAGCCTGCTGGCCGCAGCGGCCGTTCTTTCCGCATGCGGCAGCTTCGGCAGCCCGCCGCCCGCTGCCGGCGACATCCACGTGATGACCTCGGGCGGCTTCACGGCCGCATACAACGAGCTGCGCCCCGGCTTCGAGCGCAGCAGCGGCCGCACGGTCAAGACCGCGTATGGCGCTTCCATGGGCAATGCGGAAGATTCCATTCCGAGCCGGCTGTCGCGCAACGAGCCGGCCGACGTGGTGATCCTCGCGCGGCCCGCGCTCGACGCGCTGGTGGCGCAAGGCAAGGTGGTGGCCGGCAGCCAGGTCGACCTGGTGCGCTCGTCGATCGGCTTTGCGGTGCGCAAGGGCGCGCCCAAGCCCGACATCGCAACGGTCGACGCACTCAAGCGCACGCTGCTGGCTGCGCCTTCGATCGCCTACTCGGCCAGCGCCAGCGGCACCTACTACGAGACCGAGCTGCTCAAGAAGCTCGGCATCGAGGAACAGGTCAAGCCCAAGAGCAAGCGCATCCTGAGCGAGCGCGTGGGCACCGTGGTGGCGCGCGGCGACGCGGCGCTGGGCTTGCAGCAGGTAAGCGAACTGCTGCCGATCGCGGGCATCGACTACATCGGCCCGCTGCCGGCGGAGGTACAGCGCGTGACGGTGTTCTCGGCCGGCATTGCCACGGCTTCGAAGCAGCCCGATGCGGCGCGCCAGGTGATCCGCTATCTCAACTCGCCCGAAGCGGCACCGACCATCGCGAAGACGGGGCTCGAGCCTCTGACGGCGCGCTGATGCGCCGATGCGGCGGCTCGGGGCTCAGTAAACTGGCGCCCATCATCTTCCCCGAACGATGGACGCCATGAACCAGCCCCAACCCGTCGCCCCCGCTCTTGTCTCCGCCTTCGCGCCCGGCGGCACGCTGCGCGCATCCATCAACCTCGGCAACCCGATCCTCGCGAACAAGGATGCGGCCACCGGCGAGCCGGTGGGCGTGTCGATCGATCTCGCGCGCGAGTTCGCGCGCCGGCTCGGCGTGGGCATCGAGCTCGTGGTGTTCGAGAAGGCGGCGGCATCGGTCGACGCGGTAAGGAACGAGAAGGCCGACATCGGCTTCTTCGCGATCGACCCGGCACGCAGCGAAGGGCTGCTGTTCACCGCGCCCTACGTGCTGATCGAAGGCAGCTACCTCGTGCGCGAGTCATCGGAGCTCACGGACAACGCGCAGGTCGATGCCAAGGGCCATCGCATCTCGGTCGGTGCGGGCAGCGCCTACGACCTGTTCCTCACGCGCGAGATCGAGCAGGCCGAGATCATCCGGCTCCAGGGCGCGGCCCCGGCGCTGGCGGCGCTGCGTTCGGGCGCGGTCGAGGTGGCCGCCGGCATTCGCCAGCTGCTCGAGGCCGAGGCTCGGCGCGAGCCGGGCGTGCGCGTGCTGCCCGGCCGCTTCATGGTGATCCAGCAGGCCATGGGCACGCCCGCGAGCCGCGGTGCCGCGGCGCAGGCGCTGCTGGCGGCCTTCGTCGAGGAGATGAAGGCGAGTGGCTTTGTCGCCGATGCGCTTCAGCGTCACCGCATCGAAGGTGCGATCGTGGCGCCGGCTTCTACTGGCGTGGCTCTGTAGTTTTTTTGGCGCCGTTGTTCAGGGCGCGTGCACAGGCCACCGGGTACTCCCCTCCGCGAATGTCCCCCGCCCTTCGGGCTCCTCCTTTATTTCGCTGCGGGGAGCACCCGATGCCCTGTGCACCTGGGCACGCTGCTGGTGTACCGCCGATCAACGACCGCTCTTTCCAACGATCACGTCGATGGGGTGCCTTGCGCAGCGAAATCAAGGGGGAGGCCGCAGGCCGGAGGACATTCGCGGAGCAAGGTACCCCGTCGGCGTGATCGCGCCCTGAATGAACCCGCACCCGCATCCGCGCCCTCCCCCTTCAACGCAAGCGCCGCATCACAGCTTGTGCGCTTCCACCGGCCCCTGCGAATAGAACAGGAAGTAGCCCGTCTCCGTCTTGAAGCTGTTCTTCTGCCACCCCGGCGGCACCTTGAAGATGGCGAGCTGGTCGCTCGACACGCCGACGAACGCGGTGTTCTCGCTGTCGGTGGTGATCCGGTTCCAGCGCTCACGCGTCACCGGCTGCATCTGCATCTTCGGCTCGCTCCACTCGGGGGTATGCACCTTGTCGCGCATGATGTAGCGGCCGCCCTGCCGCTCGATCTTGACCAGCTCCCGGAGGGCGCCGTTCTTCTTCACCGCGTAGACGCCGACCAGCTGCGCCTCGGGCCCGCCGCCCGGGCCGCATCCAGACAGCAACAGCAGCGTGCACAGGCTGGCCGCGAGGTAGTTGAGTGCTTTTTTCATGATCGTGCTCAACGCTTTTCGTTGTCGCGCAGCTTCAGGCTGCCCTGGTAGCGCAGCGCGTGCGGATAGTCTTCCTTGCCGCCGGCGTCCTGCGCCGCCATCTTCTGCTGGCTCGCCGCGGTCTTGGCCAGCAGCGTCGATGGCAGGTTGAGAACGCCCTTGATCTGGTCGTACTGCCCCTGCGTGATGCGCCCCACCGACAGCAGGCGGAACGCGTCCCGCTCGATGTTGAGCAGGAGCGGCTTGTTGTCGGCAAAGTTCTGCGCCTTGGCCAGCAGGTCGCTCCACGACTGGGTGCTGTAGTTGCTCACGTAGTAGTCCTGCCCCGTGGGCCCGGCCAGTACCGCGGTGCAGCCAGGGAGCTCCATCTGCGCGGTGCTGGTGGCCATGACGAAGGTCTTGCGCTGCTCCATTGCGTCGCCGTAGGCCAGCGTCACCGGAATGGTCCAGGCCGATGCCGGATAGGCGTTCTGGTTCGGGAACGACTCCTGACTGATCGACACGTAGGTGCGGTCGCCCGCGCATTGCGCGTCCACCGTCAGAAGGGGCACGCCGGTCTGCCGGACGAAGCTGTCGCCGATGTCCGCCACCTTCTTGCCGCCGCTCGCCTTCTCGAGCGAACTCCACAACCGCGACGGCGTGACGTTGCCGAACGCATAGTCCTTCAGGTAGATCTGCAGGCCCTTCTGCATCGCCTCCTCGCCGATGTAGTTCTGCACCGTCTCCAGCACGTGGCTGCCCTTGTTGTAGACGAAGATCGACGGGCTGATGAAGCCGAACGAACCCGCATCGTTGAGGTTGCGCTGCACCGGCACCGCGGTGTCCTTCAGGTCGGCCACGATCACGGTGTGCTTGTCCAGCACGTAATCGGAGAAGCTGTAGTAGTCGGGATGAAATTTGATCGTGGTGCGACGGTCGAACCAGCGCGCGAACGATTCGTTGAGCCATACGTTGTCCCACCAGTCGAGCGTGACGAGGTCGCCGAACCACTGGTGCGCGATCTCGTGCGTCACCACAGTCACCGAATACAGCGTGGGCGTTTCGCCCGGCTTGGTCAGCACGCGGTCGGCAAACTCGAAGATCGAACCCCAGTTCTCCATGCCGCCGAAGCCGGTGTTCGGCTTGTTGTCGTAGCTGTCGTTGGCCGCCACGGTGTCGAACTTCTTGAACGGCAGCGGGATGCCGGTGTAGTTGTAGTAGTAGTCCATCGCCACCTTGGTCCACTCCATCGCAAAGGTGGCCCAGGTGGAGCGGCCCGGCGGCGTGAACCAGCGCAGCGGCATCTCGCTGCCGTCGAGCGGGCTCTTGAAGGTGTCCGAGAGAATGTCGAACTTGCCGCCGCCGAAGAAGGTGAGGTACATCGGCATCGAAGGCGTCTTCTCGAACGACACCTGCTGGTAGCCGTCGGGCAGCTTGACGGCCGACTTCTGCGCGGCGTTCGACACGGTCTGCCAGTCGCCCGGCACCTCGGCGGAGATCTCGAAGGTGTGGCGGAAGGCCGGCTCGTCCCAGCCCGGGAACCATTGCCGCGCATAGTTGGTTTCACCCTGCGTCACGATGGCATCGCTGCTCACGCCCTCGGGCGTGGAAAGGCCCACCTTGAAGATGCCGGTCGCAGCCGAGCAGAACGGATTGCGGGCCATCTCGTCGGGCGGGCAATATTCCGCATCGGAGAACTGGATACTGCCGTCCCATTCCATGTGCAGCAGGTACTTGCCCTTGGCGATCTGCCCGTCGTTGCGCCGCAACTGGACGAAGTCGCCCAGCGTCTGCGGCGTGGGCACCAGCGCAATCACCTCCGAAGGATTCGACAGTTTGCGCAAGGTGGTGCGGCCGTTCGCGAACTTGAGGTTGTGCGCGGCAACGACGATGGCATCCACCGGCTTGAGCACTTCGATCTCCACGTCGCCGCGCCCCACGAAGGTCTTCAGCGCCGCATCGGGCCTGAACCACAGCTTGTAGTTGACGGGCCAGACGGTATCGGGCAGCTCCATCGGCTTCACGGAGCGGTCGACCTGCGCGACCGACGACTCGGGTGCAAGCGCAGGTCCGTCGTTGGGCGCCGGGGACGAAGCAGGACTGTCGAGCGAGGGCGCCGACGCGCTCAGCCCGGCACCGCCCAGGGAAGCGTCGCCGCCGCCTCCTCCGCCACCGCAGGCCGTGAGCACGGCAAGGGTCACGGCGGTGATGGCAAGATGGCCGACGACTGGCTTGGCAAGTTTCTTCATGATGATCGCCTCTTGGTAAGGACAAGCGCCGCCCCGCTCGCGCCGGCGGGTAGCCGGCAGTGCGCGGACGCGCGCAGGAATGGATGAACAACATATCGGGCAGGCAGCACCGCGCCCTCCCGGCGAACCGGAAGTTCGCCAGGAAACACGACGCGGCAATGCCTTGTTTTTCAGCCGGCGCGGCGCGAACGCGCAGCACCGGACCGCACCGCGAGCGATGCGGGCGGTCCCAGGATGCGGGGAGTGATGGGTTCCATTCCCGTCGAGTGCGAGGGCGATGGAGTGCCGGGCTGGATTGGATGCCTGAGCGGTGGGCTTAGCGGGAGCGCGCCGACGCTGCGGCTTCATGCGCTACGGCGGCCATTGAAATGGCGGCCGCGGCCGCAGGTTCTCTTCTAGCTGTTCTGGATAGCTTCACGTGCGCTCTCCCTCCTTGGAAGTGCGCACATTTTTAGCTGATCGAAGATGACAGCGTCAACGAAGCACGGAACTTTTCGCTCTCAAAATGTTCGCGCGCCATACGACAAATGGAGTCATCGAATCCACACGCGCAATGCACTACGAAGATGGTTCTTTCTTCATGCAGTGCGCGCTGCGTCAAACGGGGAATCGGAACGCGTTCGGTGTGACCCTGCAGCCACACCGAGCGCGCGAACAGGCCCTAGAAGATGTGGCGCATGCCGAACTCCGTGCCGGTGGAGGCGCGGTTCGGCATGGTGATGGCGCCTGCAAGCGCCTGTGCCGCGCCATTGCGGTTGCCGATGCGCGCGAAGGTGGCGTACAGCGCGGTGCGCTTCGAGAGGTTGTGAACGTAGCCGATCGCGAACTTCGACGTGGTCGGCTTCATTGCGGCACCGGCTGGCTCGCGCCGGTAGCGCGCATACGAGCCCTTGATCTCGCCAGGGCCGACCGGCAGCTGGAAGCCGATCAACGCGCCCTTGCCATCTGTGCTTCCCTTCGACTCCGTGTAGAGCTCGCCCGTGAGCTTCAGGCTCATCAGCGAGGGGCCGAAGGTGTAGGAAGCGCCGAGGTTGGTCACGCGAAGGTCGCCGCTCGCATAGCGCGTCTTGCCGGTGGCCAGTGCAATGTTGAAGCCGCCCTGCAGGTAGCCGAAGCGAAAGCCGACGTGGCTGCCGTCGCGGCGGTTCGAGCGCAGCGTACCCGGCAGCACCGAGTTCGAGTCGTTCTCGCCCATGGCGTACATGGCCTGTCCGTAGAAGCCGCCCAGGTTGCCCGGCAAGAAGTAGCCGACGCTGTTCGACGCACGCGTGCCGGTGGGCGCGGGCAGTCCGCCAAGGCCCGAGAAATAGATCTGGTTGGCGCCGATGCCGCCGCCGGTTCCGAACGGATCGAAGATGGCCGTGTTCCAGAACGCGGGCACGTAGTCGCGGCCCAGGCGGAACTCGCCGAACGGTCCCGACAGGCTCACGGTGGAGCGCCGGTTGAAGCTCAGCACGCCCGGCGTGCCGTTGCCGCTGGTCTGGTTGTTCGTGTTCGAGGGAAAGCCGGTGCCGTTGTCGTTCTGCAGGCCGGCCTCGAGCCAGAAGCCCGCCGAGAGGCCGCCGCCCAGGTCCTCGGTTCCGCGAAAGCCGATGCGGCTGAACATGTTGCCGCTGTTGGTCAGCTGCGTCTTGTGGGCCGATCCGTCGCCGCTGCCGCGCGTGTAGCTGACGGCTGCGTCGACCACGCCGAACAGGGTGACGGAAGATTGGGCCAGCGCTGCGCCAGCCGCGCCGGCCGAGGCCAGCGCGAACACGAACTTTTTCATGGGATGTCTCTCTACGCTTTCTTGCTTGGTGGGGGAATCTCAGATGTCGAGCACCAGCCGCTCGCCCTTGCAGCGAGAGACGCAGATCATCATGGTCTTGTTGGACGCACGTTCGATCTTGGTGAGGATGCCGTCGTGGTGGTCGACCTCGCCTTCGAGCACCGCTGTTTCGCAGGCGCCGCAGACGCCCTCCTTGCAGCTGTGGTCGGGGTTCAGGCCGGCATCGATCAGGCTGTCGAGAATCGACTTGCCGGGCGGCACCTCGACGCTCCTGCCGCTTTTTGCGCACTCGACCACGCAGCCCTGCGTGGCGCTCGGCGCCTCCACGTGCACCGCGGCAAAGCGCTCGATGTGCGCATTGGCATAACCCAGCTTCTCGCAGCTCTTCTCGAAGGCATCGAGCATCGGCGTGGGGCCGCAGCAGTAGTAGTGGCTGGTGGCGCCCTTGCCGGCCAACAGCGTGGCCAGATCGGGCGGCGCGCCCTTTTCGTCGTCGAAGTGCCAGGTGAGCGGCACGGCGTGCTCGCGCGCCAGGGCTTCGATCGCATCGCAGAAGGCGGCCTCCCTGCGGGTGCGCGCGCAGTACAGCAGCTCCACCGGCTTGGCCGTGGCCACGAGCCGCTGCAGCATGCACCAGATGGGCGTCACGCCGATGCCGCCTGCCACCAGCACCGAGCGGTCGGCGCCCTCTTCGAGCTTGAAGTTGTTGCGCGGCGCCGAGATCAGCAGCGTCATGCCCACGCGCAACTGTTGATGCACGTAGCGCGAGCCACCGCGGCTCTTGCGGTCGTTGAGCACGCCGACCACGTAGCGCTGGCGATCGCTCGAGGGATTGCACAGCGAGTAGCTGCGCACCAGCCCGTTGGGCAGGTGCAGGTCGATGTGGGAGCCGGCCTCGAAGGCGGGAAAGTCCGTTTCGGGCGAAGCCGGGCGGAACTCGACGCTGACGATGCCGTCGGCCTCGTAGCGCATGGTGTGCACGAGGGCGTTCAGCGTGGGAGAAGACATGGCAGGGCTCGCTTCCGGTCAGGCCGTGGCTTGCGCGGATTCCGCGAGTTGCGTTTGCGCGAGGTTGCGCATGTGGCGGCGCAGGCGGACGATGCCCAGGTCGTGCTGGTACAGGTTCTCGTGCTGGTTGGCGTCGGGCTCCATCTCCTCGAGCATCACGCGGTCCTGCTCCAGCACGTGCCAGTGGCGCGCCTCGAGGCGGTTCTTGTACAGGAAGCGCCAGGTGTCGCGCTCCCAGCCTGGCGGCAGCTTGCGCACGCGCCAGAAGAAGGTGGCCGTCATGCCCTTCACGATCGGCGAGAAGGCACCGACGATGATGAAGTTGCCGCCGGGGCCACCGGTCTTCGGGTACGGAATTTCCAGGCGCATCCAGTGGATGCCGGTGTCGGCCCATTCGGTCCAGTCGAAGTTGACGTTGCGCTGGCCTTCCTTTTCAAAGACGAAGCCGATGTCGGTCTGGCGGATGCCGAACTTGGCCGTCGAATCGCCCTCGGCCATCGAATGCGACTGCTTGTGCAGGTAGGTGCCGTGCATCGGGTCCATGACGTTGTCAAGCACGTAGCGGTAGTCGCCCTTCCACTCGGTGTAGCAAAGGAAGCTCGAATACTCGGCATCGTCCGTGAGCTGCTCGGGCAGCACCAGCGGCGGCGGCACGTCGACTGGGTCCTTCCCGTTGTAGAGGAACACGGCGCCCGCGCGCTCCTGCACGTGGAAGTGCCGCGTGGCCTGCGAGCCTTCGAGCTTGCAGCCCGGACTGCCGGGCACGCGGGTGACGACGCCGTCATGGCGCACCTCGACGCCGTGGTACGGGCACGAGAGCCGGTCGCCCAGCACCACGCCCTGCGACAGCGGCGCGCCGCGGTGCGGGCAGCGGTCTTCCAGCGCGTGCAGCACGCCTTCGCCGTCGCGCCACAGCGCGATCTTGCGGCCCAGGCGGCGCAGCGAGACGGGGTTCTCCTTGATGAAGTGCGAGGGGCAGATCGGGTACCAGAGGTCCTTCAGGCCGACTTCGAGCAGGTGGTCGACCGGGTCGGCGGCGATGGGAGTGATGGCGATGGTCATGATGTGTTGCTCCTCAGCCGGCCAGCGTGGCCATTTCCTTGCGGTACAGCGCCTCGGTCCAGGGCTGCCCGCCGGGGGTGGCCAGGCCGCTGTCGTTGAGCCGCTGCACCAGTCCCGCGAGATCGTGGATGCCGTCTGCAAAGGCGCGCTCGATCACGTCGCCCAGCAGGTCTTCATAGGTGGTCGCGGGGCGCTGGCGCGCCTGATGCGGTTGCAGGTAGCGGTCTTGTTGCATGGTGTGCCTCCGTGGGATGAGGTGAATGTGAATCAGGCGGTGGCAGTGGCGCCGGCGGGGGCGCCCAGCGGGACGGCCCAGGCGTCGTAGCCATAGACCCAGTCGGCATTGCCGCCTTCGCGCAGCCAGTTGTTGCCGCGCGAGCCGATCTGCACCTGGCTGGCGCGTGCGATGCGGGCCTTTTCGTAGCCCTTCAGCGCATCGGCCACGTCGGCCATCGCCACGCCTTCGAGGTGGCAGGCCAGCACGACCGCGTCTTCGATGGCCATGCCCGCGCCTTGCGCCATGAACGGCAGCATCGGGTGCGCGGCATCGCCGAGCAAGGCCATGCGGCCTGCGGCCCAGGCCGGCATCGGGTCGCGCTCGTACAGCGCGGTCTTCAGCACCGTGTCGCAGGCGTCGAGCAGGGCGCGCGCCTCGGGGTGGTAGTCCACGTACTGTTCGCGCAGCTCGTCGACGCTGCCGGGCGCGGTCCATGATTCGAGGTGCCAGGTGCCCTGCGGCGTGGTTGCGAAGATGAAGATGTCCCTGCCGCGATTGAGCGGGAACGTGACGATCTGGCTCTGCGGATTCGGCCCCCACCATTTGGTGAAGGCGCCGAGGTTCGGCACGCCCGCCACGCGCTCGGCGGGCACCACGGCGCGGTAGGCGACGATGCCCGTGAAGCGCGGGCTCTCGGCGCCGAACATCGCGGTGCGCACGCACGAATGGATGCCGTCGGCGCCGAGCAGCGCGCCGACGCGGGTGCCGGTGCCATCGGTGAACGAGAGGCTCACACCCTTCTCGTCGGCGGCGATCTTCTCTGCGCGCTTGCCCAGCGCCACGCGCTCGGCCGGGAACATGTCTGCCAATGCGGCGAGCAGGTCGGCGCGATGAATCGTGAGCTGGGGTGCGCCGTAGCGCTGCTCTGCCGAATCGGCCATCTCCAGGCGCGAGGTTTCCTCGCCGGTATCGTAGGTTCGGCTGATGCGGTGCGAAGGGCGTGCCGCCGTCACCCGCGCGGCCTCGCCCACGCCGAGGCCGTCGAGCGCACGCACCGCATTGGGCGTGAGGTTGATGTCCGCGCCGACGCGGGCGAACTGCTTCGCCTGCTCGAACACGGCCACGTCGTGCCCGGCGCGCCGCAACGCGATGGCCGCCACCAGGCCGCCGATGCCCGCACCGACGATGCCGATGGTGGATTCGCTTGTCTTCATGGGTGTCTCCCCCTTTTGCTGTTCGCGGCTCACTCGGCCACGATGTTGCGGGCCTTGATGATCCTGGCCCACACGGCCGTTTCATCGCGGATGTGCGCGGCAAACGCGGCCGGCTTCATGGCCGCGTCGGTCATGCCCTGCGCCTTGAGGCGTTCGCGCACGTCGGGCTGGGCCAGCATCTCGGCCGCATCCTTCGCGAGCTGCTCGACCACTGCGGGCGGCGTGCCCTTGGGTGCCAGCAGGCCATACCACGAGGTCACGGCCACGCCCTGGATGCCTTGCTCCGCCAGCGTGGGAATGTCGGGCGCGGCGGGGCTGCGCACGGCCTCGGTCACGCCCAGCGCAACGAGCTTGCCGTTCTTGATGAAGGGCATGGTCGCGGGCAGGTTGCTGAACATCAGCGGCACCGAGCCGCCAAGCACGTCGTTGAGTGCGGGCGCCGTGCCCTTGTAGGGCACGTGCAGCAGGTCGATGCCGGCCTGCTGCTTGAACAGTTCGCCCGCCAGGTGCAGGCCGCTGCCCACGCCCGGCGAGGCATACGACAGCGTGTTGGGCTTGGCCTTGGCCTGCGCCACCAGATCCTTCGCGCTCTTGATGCCCGACGACGGCGAGGCCACCAGCACATTGGGCGCCTTGGCCAGCATGGTGACGGGCACGAAGTCCTTCTCGATGTCGAACGGGAAGTTCGGCATCAGCGTGGGGTTGATCGTGAGGTTGCCGGCGGGGACCACGAGCAGCGTGTGGCCGTCGCCCTTCGCGCGCTTGACCTTGTCGATGCCGATGTTGCCGGCCGCGCCGACCAGGTTCTCGACCACTGCGGCCTGGCCGTAGCGCTTGGCGAGCCCGTCGGAAAGCACGCGGGCCAGCGTGTCGACCGGGCCGCCGGGCGGGAACGGCGAGACGATGGTGAAGCGGTCGCTCGAGAGCTGCTTCTGCGCATTGCTCTGGGCATGCGCGGGAGAAGCGAAGGCGAAGGCCGCCAGCGCGGCGAACACAAGGGAGAGGGAAAGACGTCGTTGCATGGTGGTGGTTATCGGATTCACTTTTTCTCTGTGAGGAAAGCGCCTTTCGGGCCTTCCGCGTTCTTCTGGCGCCGGGTGTTGCCGTCGAGGCCGCCGTCGACCGCCCATTCGGCAAACACCGTCGGGCCCGGCTCGAACTCGCGCGGCTGCCAGTCGGCAGTGAGCTGGTCTTCGTCCGCGTAGTACTCGATCAGGCCGCCGGCCGGATTCTTGAAGTACCAGAAGTACGCGGAAGACACCGGATGCCGGCCCGGGCCGAGTTGCGTCTCCCAGCCGCGGCGCGAGAAATGCAGGCCGCCGCCGAAGACTTCGTGGATGTCGCGCACGGTAAAGGCCACATGATTGAGCCCGCGCTTGCCTGAAGGGATCTGCAACAGGAACAGGTCGTGGTGCCCGCCCTCCGGCGCGCAGCGCATGAAGGCGCCGCGGTTCGGATAGCTGTCGGACGAGACGAAGCCGAAGCGCTGCGCGTAGAACGCGCTGGTGGCCTTCACGTCGCTCACGAAGAACACCACGTGGCCGACCTCGATGGGCGTCGCGCGCTCGTAGATGGGCGCGGGCTGGTTGATGCGCGGCTTGGCGTTCCAGGTGTTCATCGCGCCGCAGTCGACGTCGACGGCGTGCTTGCGGCTGACCTGCAGGCGCACGGCAAGGCCGTTGGGGTCGATGCAGCCGATGCGGCGGGCGCCGTCGACGGTGCTGTCGAAGAAGGCCGGGCCCTGCGCGATGGCAGCGGCATAGCGATCGAGGTCCGCATCGCTTTCCACGCCCCACACCACTTCGCGCAGCGTCGGGCCCTCTTCCATCGCGCTCGGCAGGTCCGCCTTGTCCAACGCCGCGACGACCACCTTGCAGCCGTTGAGGCACTCGAAGACGAGTTCGTCGGCCGCTTGCGACTTCAGCGCGAGGCCCCAGTCCTCGAAGAAACGGCGGCAGGTGGGCAGGTCGTCTGCCCCGTAGGTGATCTGGTCGATGCCAAGTACGCTCATGTCAGTGCCCACGGCAAAGGTTGATCGTTCGTGCCCCAATACATGCTCTTCTGCTCCATGTACTGGAAGATGCCTTCGCGGCCTTTCTCGCGGCCGAGGCCGCTGTCGCGCCAGCCGCCGAACGGCGTCGAGACGGAGAACTGCTTGTAGGTGTTGACCCAGACCGTGCCAGCCTGGACCGCGCGGCCGAGCTTCCAGGCGCGCTTGAAGTCGCGGCTCCAGACGCCCGCGGCCAGCGCATAGACGCTGTCGTTGGCCTGCGCGATCAGCGACTCCTCGTCGTCGAAGGGCATCGCGACGAGCACCGGGCCGAAGATCTCTTCCTGGCTGATGCGCGCGCTGTTGCCCAGGCCTTCGATGATGGTCGGCTTGTAGAAGTAGCCACGGTCATAGCCATCGCCATGCGGGCGTACGCCGCCCGTGCGAATCCGGCCGCCCTCGGACACGCCCAGGTCCACATAGCGCTCGATGCCCTCGCGGTGTCTCGCGGTGATCAGCGGGCCCATCTGCGTGCGCTCCGAGGCCGGATCGCCGACGCGCAGCGCATTGGCGCCTTCGGCCAGCCGCGTCAGGAACTCGTCGTAGATGCCGCGCGCCACGAACAACCTGGAACCCGCGATGCACGACTCGCCCGACGAACTGAAGATGCCGTACAGCACACCGTTCACCGCATGGTCGAGGTCCGCATCGTCGAGCACCATGGTCGGCGACTTGCCGCCCAGCTCCAGCGACACCGGCATCATCTTGTCGGCCGCGATGTGCGCGATGTGCTTGCCGGTGGTGGTGCCGCCGGTGAACGACACGCGCTTGACCAGCGGGTGCTGGGTGATCGCATCGCCGATGACCGAGCCCTTGCCCGGCAGCACGCTGACGATGCCCTTCGGCACGCCGGCCTGCTCGCAGATGCGCGCAAGTTCCAGCGCCATCAGCGGCGTGACTTCGGCCGGCTTGACGACCACCGCGTTGCCGGCCGCCAGCGCGGGCGCCAGCTTCTGTGCTTCGCTCGCGATCGGCGAGTTCCACGGCGTGATGGCGGCGACCACGCCCATGGGCTCGTGCACGCTCATCGTGACGAAGGCGCCGCGCGAGGGCGTGATGGTTTCTTCCAGCGTCTCGAGCGCGGCCGCGAAGAACTGGAAGGTGCCTGCGGCGCTCGCCACGAGGTTGCGCGTTTCGTTGATCGGCTTGCCGTTGTCGAGGCGCTGCTTTTGCGCGAGGCTTTCGCTTTCCTCGCGGATCAGCTGCGCCGCGCGGTGCAGCACCGCGGCGCGCTCGTGCGGCAGGCGCTGCGCCCAGCCGCTGGTGCGGAAGGCATGGTCGGCACGCGTGATGGCCTCTTCGACGTCGGCAAGGCTCGCGGCCCTGAGGCGCGCAATCGGCTCGCCCGTGGCGGGATAGAGGCTCTCGTACACGTCGCCGCCGCCCAGGCGCCATTCACCGGCAATGCAGATCGGGAGAAGTTCGGAAGAAATCATGGGGTGGGACTCAGATGGCCAGGGCCGCGGCCCGGTTGCGCAGTGCGCGCACCGCGCTGTAGACGGTGAGTGCGGAGGTCTTGGGATTGGCCGCGAGCGGCTTGTTGCGCATGGTCAGCGCGAAGCTGCCGAAGGCGCCCTCGGCTTCGACCGTGTGCACGTTGTCGGCGATGGCCGGATCGGCGATCAGCCGCACCATCGTCTTGTCGAGCCCCAGCCCCGCGAGCGACACGGTGGCCGCAACGTTGGCGTTCTTGGGATAGAGCTTCGCCGCCTCGCGTGCGCTGCCTTCGAAGATCACGGTTTCCTGGGTCAACGCGTCGAGGTCGCGCCCCTGCTCGGCCGGCGTGCCCTTCCAGGCCTGCGGGGGCTTGCGGCCCGTGTAGCGCACGCTGTCGAGCCCGCCGATGCGGGCAGCGGCCAGCGCATCGATGGCGCCGATGGCGCCCGCGATCAGCTGCACCTGGGTGCGGCCGGCGACCGCGGCGGCCTCGAGCTTTTCAGCCAGCCCCGCGGCCGACAGTGCGCCCACCGAAGCGACGATGCAGGGCGTGCCGCGTGCGAGCGCCGGCAGCACGTGCTCCTCGATGGCCGCGTGGCCGGCCGTCTCGACCACGAGGTCGATGCCTGAAGCCGGCACGCGGCTTGCGACCTGCACGTCGGGCACAAGCTTCTGCGCCGCGGCCACGCCTTCTTCGGGCACGACGACGGCCACCACCGCCAGGGCAGTGTCTCCCTTGAGCAGTTCGAGCACCGAGGTTCCGATGGCACCGCAGCCGATGAGTGCAACGCGCAGCACGGTCATGCCCCTCACGCCACCGACGCGGCAGCCTTGCCGAGCGCCGGAATCTGGGTCACGGTGTTGGTCGGCGGGCCCGCGAAGGCGCTCTTGAAATCGCCGATCGACAGCATGTCGATCTCGAGCAGGAACGGGCCCTTCTTCGCCAGCGCCTCGCCGAGCTTCGTCTTCAGCTCGTCCATGCGCTGCACGCGGGCATGCGGCAGGGCCAGCGATGCGCACAGCATCGCGTAGTCGGGGGTGTGCAGGTCGGCATAGCAGCGGCGGCCGCCGTACTGCGCGTCCTGGATGTTCTTGATGACGCCGTAGCCCTTGTCGTTCATGAGCACGATCACCATGTCGGCCTTCTCCTGCACCGCGGTCGCGAGTTCGCCGAGGTTCAGGATGAAGCCGCCGTCGCCGGCCAGGCAGAAGGTCTTGCGGCCCGAGCCCGTCTCCGCCGCACCGATGGCCGCACCGATGGCCATCGGCATGCCCTGCCCGATGCCGCCGCCCGTGGCATGCACGCCCGCGCTCGATTCGAAGATGCGCAGCTCGCGATTGCCCCAGGTGCTGTTCGACACCGTGACATCGCGCACCCAGTTGAACTTGCGGCCAGCCGCGGCCTGCAGCTCGCGCACCAGTTCGGCATAGGGGCCGAGGCCGTCTGTCAGCGAGGCGACCGCCTGCTCGTGAGCGGCGCGCAGCTCGGCGAGAAGGGCCGGGTCGGCCTTGTACTGCGCCGCTTCGAGGCGGTCGGCCAGGCCTTCGAGTGCGAGGGCCGAGTCGCCGCAGACGAACTGGTCGGTGACATAGCCGCGGCCTTCGGCAGCCGCGTCGGCGTCGATGCGCAGCAGCGGGCGCGGCAGCTTCAGCTCGTACTTGAGCGTCTCGTTGCCGCGCAGGCGCGAGCCGACGACCAGCATCGCGTCGCAGCGCTGGTACAGCGCCTCGACCGGCTTGTGGATGTTGTACGAGCCGAGCGAACCCGCATCGTCTTCGGGCACCGTGCCACGGCCCTGCGTGGTCGTGACCACGCCGAAGCCGAGCTTCTGCAGGCGCCGGATCGCGGCGCCCGCATGGCGCGCGCCACCGCCGACCCACAGCATCGGGCGCCTGGCGGCAGCCAGGCGCAGGGCCAGCGCATCGAGCGCAGCGGCGGAAGGCACGGGCCGCTCGATCGGCAGTGGTGACAGGTCGGCCGGCATCGTCGTGAGCGCCGACTGGATGTCGATTGGAATCTCCACGCTCACCGGGCCGGTCGGCGCGGTCAGCGCGAGCTGCACTGCGCGCTTGAGCGTGCCGAGCACGGTCTCGACGCTGCGCACCCGCAGCGCCGCCTTCGACACCGCCTTGAGCATGGTGAGCTGGTCCGGCGCTTCGTGGATGTACGACATGCCCTTGTCGAGGTACGGCGTCTCGATCTGCCCCGTGATGTGCAGGAGCGGCGCACCGGCCGTCAGCGCCTCGACCAAGCTGCCCGCGATGTTGCCGGCCGCCGGGCCCGTGCTCGTGAGGCACACGCCGAGGCTGGCCGTGGAGCGCGCATAGGCGTCGGCCATGTTGCCGGCCCCGGCCTCTCCGCGTGCCGGCACGAAACGGATCGCACCGCGCTGCGCGAAGGCATCGAGGATCGGCATGTTGTGGATCGAGATCACGCCGAAGGCCGCCTTGACGCCGCACTGTTCGAGAAAGGCCGCGACGACTGCGCCGACCGTGACCGTGTTGTTGTTGGGGTTATGCATGGCGCGACAGGCCTCCTGAAATATCGATGTGGCTGCCCGTCGTGTAGGACGCGAGGGGCGAAGCGAGGAAAAGAATGGCGCGTGCGGCTTCGGTCGGAAGCCCCAAGCGGCCCAGCGGGATGTGTTTGTTCTGTGCGAGCTGGCCGCTCCAGGCGGCCCAGTCCTGCGACTTGTCTTCGCGCGCCTCGAAGCGGCGGCGCCACTGGCCCGACTCGACCAGGCCGATCAGGATGCCGTTCACGCGCACGCCCTGCGGCGCGAACTCGGTGGCCATCGAGCGAACGAGGTTCAGCAAGCCGGCGCGCGCGGCCGACGTGGCGACCATGTGCGGTTCGGGCTGGCGCGCGAGCAGCGAGTTGGCGCAGACGATGGCGGCGTCGCCGTGCACCATGCGCTGCGCCGCGAGCTGCGGCAGGAAGGCGCGCGTCGGGTTGATGACCGAGAAGAACTTCAGGTTGAGCTCTTCGGTCCAGGCCGCATCGTCGGTATCGGCGAAGGTCGAGACGCGCCCCTGCCCCGCGTTGTTGACCAGCATCGAGGCCGGGCCGAGCGCGGCCTCGCTGGCGGCAGCGAAGGCGCGCACCGAGGGGCCGTCGAGCACGTCGCAGGGTTGCGCGAAGAGCCGCGCGTCAGGGTGCTTCTCGCGCAGGACCGCAACCGCGCTGTCCAGCCGCTCGGCGTTGCGGCCGCACAGCGCCACCGCGGCGCCGCATTCGAGCAGCAGCTCGACCGTGGCCAGGCCGATGCCCGAGGAGCCGCCCGTGACCACGGCCACGCGGCCCGCCAACGCATCGGTGGCAAAGAAATGAGAAGACTGCATCGTCATGACCGTCATGCGCTGCGAAGCGGCACCACCTTGCTGGCGCGCGCGGGCGAATAGTTCAGCAGGCCCGAGATTTCTTCGGCCGTGCTGCGCACGCGCAGCACCATCTCGTCCATGCGGTTCTCCTCGATGTGGCCCGAGGTGATGGTGGCGCCCAGCGCCGCCACGATGTGGCCGCTGTGGTCGCGCACCGGCGCCGCGATACTGGAGATGTTCGATTCGAAGAAGCCTTCGCCCAGCACGTAGCCACGCGAGCGGTCGGCCTGCACCATGTCGAACAGCTCGCTCACGGTCTTGGGCGTGCTCGGCGAGAAGGTCTCGAGCCTGTCCTCGGGGTAGAGCGCGCGCAGCTGCGGCAGCGTGAGGTCTTCGAGCAGCACGCGGCCGAGCACGGTGGCATGGGCCGGCAGGCGCGTGCCCACGGTGACCGAGCTCGCGAACGGCGTGGGCGGCGCCACCTTGGCGACATAGACGATGGAACGGCCGTCGCGCACCACCAGGTTGCAGGGCGTGCGCAGCTCGTCGCACAGGCGGTTGAGCAGCGGCGCGCCCAGCTGCGTGAGCTCGAGCGAGGCCAGGTATTCGAAGCCGAGGCGCAGCACGGCCAGGCCCAGGCGGTAGTCGCGCCCGCCTTCGGCGCGCTCGAGGAAGCCCATGTTCTCCAGCGTGGTGAGAAGCCGGAACACGGTCGAGCGCGGCAGGTCGAGGCGGCGAGCCAGTTCGGGCGCGGAGAGCGTGCGGCTCTCCCGGCTGAATTCGCACAGCACGCGCAGGCCGCGCTCGAGCGCCGGCACGTTGTAGCGCTCGCCGCCCTCTTCCATTGTCTCGTTGTCGTTGGTGGCCATGGTTGTTCGTTCTTCCCGTTGGTTGTCTTGTCGTGTCTTGTTCTATCAGGCGGCCAGCACTTCGCGCAGCAGTGCGGCAACGGCTTGCGGCCGCTCCACGTAGCTGGCGTGCCCGGCATCGGCAATCGATTCGAGCGGCACGCCGCACCGGCGCGCGACTTCGGCGCAGGCCTCGGGCGTGGTGACGACATCGAGCGCGCCGCAGGCCACGCGCACCGGCATGGCGGGTGGCAGGTCGGCCAGCAGGTCGGCGCCGCACAGCAGCTCGACGGCCTGCCGGTAGCCGCCGTCGTTGAGCTGCGCCATGTTCCATTGCACCCACTGGCGCGCGAGTTCGCCGGCGCTGTCGGACACGAGCCGGCCCGCACGCTTCGCGGCCATGCCGGCGATGCCGAGTTCGTCGAGCGTGGCGAGGCGCTCGGCGCGCACCTTGCGGCGGGCTTCCTCGCGCTGCGGGGCACCATAGCCGGCCGCGGGGCTGATGAGCACGAGGCGGCGGACGCGCGAAGCCAGGGCCGAATCCTTGCGCGCGGCAGACGCGGCAGTGAGCGCACCAAGCGAATGGCCGACCAGCACGCAGGACTGGACGTCGAGCGCATCGAGCAGGCCGTGCAGCCGCTGCGCATAGTCCGCCGCGGAGGGTTGTGCGGCCGAGAGCGGCGTCGATGCACCATAGCCCGGCGCATCCCATGCGACCACGCGGGCCTGCGGCGCAAGCAGCAAGGCAACGTTGAGCCACGAGGCCGCGCCCGAGCCGATGCCGTGCAGGCAGACGATGGCCGGGCCCGCGCCGCGTTCGCGCACCGACACCACGGCACCGCCGCCGACCGGCACGGCGCGCGCCGGAAAGCGGGCCTCCAGCAGCGCCAGCTCGGAAGCGGGCAAGGAGGTCAGCGCGTTGGTGGCGATGGCGTCGTTCATGGCTGTCTTCTTCAGCGCTTGATCCTGGCGAGCGGGTGATCGGCCGGATAGGTCGGCGTCACGGGCTTCTTCGCGCCGAGCATCACGCACATCAGCGCGTCTTCGTCGCCGATGTTGATCTCTTCGCGGTACACGCCGGGCGGCACCGAGATCAGGTCGCGGTCGGTCATGATGGTTTCGAATCGCTCGCCGTCCTTCTCGATCACCACCTTGAGCTTGCCGCGGATCAGGAAGAACACCTCTTCCACGTCGGTGTGCAGGTGCGGCGGGCCTTCGTGGCCGGCCGGAATCACCATGGTGGAGAAGGTGAAGTGCTCGGCCGGCACGGTGTTGACGTCCTTCGCAACGCCCGTGCCGCCCGTGCCCACGTAGCGCATCTGCGCGCGGCGGAACTTGGGGTCGAGATCGGCCTGGAACTTCAGCGCGTCCCAGTCGTACTTGCGGGTTTCGTAGCGCGCGATGCGGGTGTTCATCCACTCGGCCAGGCTGCTGCCCTCGGGCTGCGCCAGGCTGTTGCCGGGGGCATCGGTGATCTTCTGTTGTTCGGACAAATCGCTCATCGGGAAACTCCTTCGTCGGAAAAATTCGTTCAGTGCATCGCAAAGCCGCCGTTGACGGCCAGCAGCTGGCCCGTCACGAAGCGTGCGAGGCCTGAAAGCAGGTACAGCGTGGCGCCGCAGACGTCGGCGGCCTGCTGCTCGCGCGGGATGGCGCGGCCTTCGAGATACTTCTGGTGGCGCGCCATCGGCACGTACTCGGTGGCTTCCACCAGCGTGAGGCCGGGCGCCACGGCATTGACGGTGATGTTGTCGCCGCCCCACTCGCGCGCCAGCGAGCGCGTCATGGAAATGACGGCGCCCTTGCTCGACGCATAGGCCAGCAGGTTGGGCGCGCCCCACAGCGCCGTGTCGGACGCGAGGTTGACGACTGCGCCGCGCCCGCTGGCCGCGAGCGCGGGCTGGCAGGCACGGCTCATGAGCCAGGTGCCGCGCACGTTGACGCTCATCACGCGGTCCCAGGTGTCGATCTCGAGCTGGTGCGCATCGCGTCCGCCCGAGTTGGTGATGGCGGCGTTGTTGACGAGGCCGTCGAGCCCGCCGAGCAGGCGAACCGCCTCCGCCGCGCACGCATCGATCGAGGCCGGGTCCGACAGGTCGACGGCCAGCGCATGCGCCTTGTGGCCGGCATCGCGCAGCGCCTTGGCTTCGCCCTCGGCCAGCTCGCCGAGGATGTCGGCCAGCACCACCTGTGCTCCGGCCGCCGCGATGCACTGCGCAAAGGCAAGCCCCAGCCCGCGCGCGCCGCCGGTCACGAGGATGCGGCGGCCCGCCAGCAGGTTGGCGGGCAGTTCGGCCAGCAAGGCCTGCAGGCTCGAGGGATCGGGAACGGCTTTGAGTTCGGTCATGCTTTTTCAGTCGGCCTGGATGCCGAGCTCCTTGATGACCTTGCCGAAGCGCTCGAAGTCCGCGGCGTTGATCTTGCCCAGCACGTCGGCGCTGCCGCCCACGGGCGTGGTGCCGAGAACGGCCATGCGCGAGACGATGTCCGGCATCTTCAGGATCTCGTTGAAGTGGGCGTTGAGCGTCTTCACGATCTCGGGCGGCAGGTTGCGCGGGCCCCAGAGCCCGTTCCAGGCCGAGACTTCCACGTCCTTGTAGCCGAGCTCCTGCAGCGTCGGCACCTTGGGCGCGAGCGCCGAGCGCTCGCGCGATGCCACGGCGAGCGGCAGCATCTTGCCGTTGGCGAAATAAGGCGCCACCGGGCCCAGCGTGATGAAGGTGGCGGGCACGTGGCCGCCCAGCACGTCGTTGACCGCGGGCGCCACGCCCTTGTAGGGCACGTGCGCAAGGTTCACGCCCGCGGCGCGGTTGAACATCTCGCCCAGGATGTGCATCGGCGAGCCGCTGCCCGGGCTCGCATAGGTCAGCGGCTTGCCGGCCTTGGCCGCGGCCACCAGGTCCTTCACGCTCGCCATGCCGCTGGCGCCGCTCGCCACCAGGAAGAGCGGCAGGCTGCCGGTCTGCACGATGGGCGTGAAGCCGTTCAGCACGTCGTAGCCCGAAGCGCCGCCCGTCTTGAGCACCAGCTGCGCAATCGAGAACGTGCTGGGCGCGAGCAGCAGCGTGTAGCCGTCGGGCGGCGCCTTCGACACATAGGCGCTGCCGATGAGGCCGCTGGCGCCGGGGCGGTTGTCGATCACCACGGGCTGGCCCACGCGCGCCGACAGCTTCTCGGCAAAGAGCCGCGCCAGCGCGTCGGTGTCGCCGCCGGCCGGATAGGCGACGACCAGCGTGATCGGCTTGCTCGGATAGCTGTCGGCCCGGGCGAGCCCGGTGGCGCAGGCGGCGCCCAGTGCGACGGCGGCTGCAATGGCTTGGCGGCGTGTGGATGGCATGGCGTTCGTGGGTTGATCTGTTCGTTTCACTAATGAAACAATGATTTATTAATGGAACGAGACGAAGAATACCGAGTACGAATGGCTTCGTCAATCTAGGTGTAATCCCTTGGATGCAAGGAACACAGGCCCGCCCGCCGCGCAGTGGGCGGGTGGGTTTTCAGGCGCTGCTCAGCTCACGCGCCGTAGCGCGCCACCGTCAGCCCTTCCATGTCGATCGCAGGGCTCCTGCCATCGATCAGGTCGGCCATCACGCGGCCCGTGCCGGCCGCCATGGTCCAGCCGAGCGTGCCGTGGCCGGTGCTCAGCATCAGGTTGGGAATGCGCGTGGCGCCGATCACGGGGGTGCCGTCGGGCGTCATGGGGCGCAGGCCGGTCCAGAAGGAGGCATCGCGCACGTTGCCGCCCTTCGGAAAGAGGTCGGTCACGACATGCTCGAGCGTGTCGCGCCGCTTCGCATCGAGCCGCAGGTCGAAGCCCGAGAGCTGCGCGGTGCCGCCCACGCGGATGCGCTCGCCGAGCCGGGTGACGGCCACCTTGAAGGTCTCGTCCATCACGGTGGATTCCGGTGCGCCGCTGGCGTCGGAGATGGGCACGGTGATCGAGAAGCCCTTGACCGGGTATACCGGCAGGTCGATGCCCAGCGGCTTGACCATGGCCGGCGAGTAGCTGCCCAGCGCGACCACATAACGGTCTGCGGTGAAGCGGCCCGCACCGGTGCTCACGGCAGTGACGCCGCCGGCGTCGTGCTCGATGGCCTGGATGGCCACGCCGAAGCGGAACTTCGCGCCGGCCGCCTCGGCCAGCGTGGCCAGCGCCTGCGTGAACTTGAAGCAGTCGCCGGTCTCGTCGCCCGGCAGGCGCAGCCCGCCGACGAACTTGTTCCTGACCGCCGCGAGCGCCGGCTCGTACTGCACGCAGCCTTCCCGGTCGAGCACCTGGTACGGCACGCCGGAGGCTTTGAGCACTTCCACGTCCTTGGCGATGCCGTCGAGCTGCTTCTGGGTTCGAAAGAGCTGCAGGGTGCCGAGCGCGCGTTCGTCGTACCGGATGCCGGTGTCGGCGCGCAGCGCCTTCAGGCAGTCGCGGCTGTACTCGGCAAGCCGGACCATGCGGCCCTTGTTGAGTTCGTAGCGCGCCTGCGTGCAATTGCACAGCATCGACAGGCCCCAGCGCCACATGGCCGGATCGAGCATGGGCTTGATCACCAGCGGGCTGTGCTGCATGAGCATCCACTTGATGGCCTTGAGCGGCACGCCGGGCCCGGCCCATGGCGCGGAATAGCCGGGCGAAACCTCGCCCGCGTTGCCGAAGCTCGTTTCGAGCGCGGGCGCGGGCTGGCGCTCGAGCACCGTCACGTCGTGGCCGGCACGCGCCAGGTAGTACGCCACCGAGGTGCCGATGACACCGCTGCCGAGGATCAGAACCTGCATGAGAACACCCCCTTGAAAGCCACACGCCCCCATGGCCCGAGAGGGTACAGGTTCCGCGCTACAGGCCCAGCGCTTCTTGCAATTGCCGTGCCGTCCAGCGCCGGGGCTGCGCGGGCCATTCTTCGAGCAGCGCGAACATCCTTGCGTTGCGCGGCGCCTCCAGATCCTGGTCTTGCGCGAGCCGCACGACCTCGCCGCTGAGCGCATCGATCTCGGTGCGCCGCCCGAGCGCAAGGTCGTCCGCCATGCTCGAGCGGGCCTTGGTGTCGATGCGCAGCATGCGCGCCGCGACGATGCGAAACAGCCAGTCGGGCAGCCGCAGCACCGTAGACAGCCGCTGCGCCGGCACCGCGGCCACCTGCGCCGGCGCGATGCCGGCGCTGCCCAGCACGCCCAGCGCCTCGTCGATCAGCGCCGCGAAGCAGCGCCGGTAGCCGCGCTGCAGCAGCTCGTCGCGCAGCGGCAGGCCCGAGAGCGCATTGACGGGATTGTTGAGGTTGAGCAGCAGCTTGCCCCATTGCACGGGCAGCAGGTCGGGATACAGGTCGAGCGGCACGCCCGCCCGCTCGAAGACCGGCAGCCAGGGCCGCAGCGCCGCATCGTCCTGCGCCGCCAGGCGGCCGGCCGTTCCGCGGTGGAAGGCACCAGGCCCGATCTCGGCCACGTTGTACGGCACCATGCCCGGCAGCACCTGGAGCGTGGGCCCCACGCGCGACGCCGCGGCGCAGTTCGAGATGCCGTTCTGCAGCGAGACGACCAGCGTGCCCGCGGGCAGCGCAAAGGCGAGCTCGGCGGCGGCATCGGCGGTGGCGCCGCTCTTCACGCACAGCAGCACCAGCGCCGGCACGGCACCAACGGGTACCTGCTCGCTCAGACGAAGGCTCGCGGCAGGCAGGCGATGCGTGCCGCCTTCCAGATCGGTGAGCGCCAGGCCGTGTTCCGCCAGGCCCTGCAGCACGCGCGGACGGCCGACGAAAGTCACCGGAACCCCTGCCGCCGCCAGGCTGCCGCCCACGAAGCAACCGATGGTGCCCGCCCCCATCACCAGCACTTCGCCGGGAGGCCGGTCGAGCACCTCGGCTTGGGCCATCAGGTGCGTTCCGCCACCCAGGCTTGCACCGATTGGAGCGCCGCCGGCAGGCCCGCGGCATCGGTGCCGCCGGCCATGGCCATGTCGGCCTTGCCGCCGCCCTTGCCACCCACCTGCTGCGCGACGAAGTTGACCAGCTCGCCGGCCTTGACCTTGCCGACCGTGTCGCTCGTGACGCCCGCAGCCACCTGCACCTTGGCGCCGTCGACCGCGGCCAGCACGACCACGGCCGTCTTGAGCTTGTCCTTGAGCTTGTCCATGGTGTCGCGCAGCGTCTTGGCGTCGGCCCCGTCGAGCTTGGCGGCCAGCACCTTGATGCCGTTGACGTCGACCGCCTGCGCCAGGAGCTCGTCGCCCTTGGACGACGCGAGCTTGCCCTTGAGCGAGCCCACCTCGCGCTCCAGTGCCCTCACCTGCTCCAGCACCTGCGTGAGCCGGCCCTGCAGCTCGGCGGCCGGGGACTTGAGCGTGGCGGCCACGCTCTGCACCGTGGCTTCGAGCTCTTGCAGGTAGCTGAGCGCGTTGGCGCCGGTGACGGCTTCGATGCGCCGCACGCCGGCGGCCACGCCGCCTTCGCTCACGATCTTGAACAGGCCGATGTCGCCGGTGCGGCCCACGTGGGTGCCGCCGCAGAGTTCGCGGCTGCTGCCGATGTCGAGCACGCGCACGCTCTCGCCGTACTTCTCGCCGAACAGCATCATGGCGCCGGTCTTCTGGGCCGACTCCATGTCCATCACGCGCGCATGCGTCTCGGTGTTGGCAAGGATTTCGGCGTTCACGCGCTTCTCGATCTCCAGGATCTGGTCGTGCGTGACGGGTGCGTTGTGCGCGAAGTCGAAGCGCGTCTTGTCGGCATCGACCAGCGAGCCCTTCTGCTGCACGTGGCCACCCAGCACTTCGCGCAGGGCCTTGTGCATCAGGTGCGTGACCGAGTGGTTGCGCATGGTGGCGGCGCGGCGCGCGGTATCGACCGCGGCCCTGACCGTGTCGCCCACCTTGAGCGCGCCCTGGGTCTGCGTGCCGTGGTGGCCGAACACGTCGGCCTTGATCTTCTGCGTGTCTTCCACGCCGAACTGCACGCCTTCGGCCACGAGCACGCCCTGATCGCCGACCTGGCCGCCGCTCTCGGAATAGAAAGGCGTGGTGTCGAGCACCACGATGCCGGGCTGGCCTTCCTTCAGTTCCTGCACCGCGGCGCCCTCGAAGTACAGCGCCACGACCTTGGCGTTTTCTTCGAGGCTTTCATAGCCGGTGAAGACGTTGCCCGCGCCGCCGTATTCGACGTTGCGGTCCATCTTGAACTTGCCGGCGGCACGGCCCGCGGCCTTCTGCTTTTCCATGGCAGCGGTGAAGCCCGCCTCGTCGACACTCACGCCGCGCTCGCGGCACACGTCGGCCGACAGGTCGAGCGGGAAGCCGTAGGTGTCGTGCAGCTTGAAGGCGACCTCGCCCGGCAGCGTCTTCGCATCGCCGGCCAGGGCCGCATCGAGAATTTCCATGCCGTTGGCCAGCGTCTCGAAGAAGCGTTCTTCCTCGGCCTTCAGCGTTTCGGTGATGCGCTTCTCGTCGGCCACGAGCTTGGGGTAGGCCTCGCCCATCAGCGCCACGAGGTCGGGCACCAGCTTGTGGAAGAACGGCTTCTTCTGGCCCAGCTTGTAGCCGTGGCGGATCGCCCGGCGGATGATGCGGCGCTGCACGTAGCCGCGGCCTTCGTTCGAGGGGATGACGCCGTCGGCCACCAGGAACGAGGTGGCGCGGATGTGGTCGGCGATCACGCGCAGCGAGTTGTTGCCCAGGTCCTTCTCGCCGGTTTCGCGCGCGGCGGCCTTGACGAGCGCGTCGAAGATGTCGATCTCGTAGTTGCTGTGCACGTGCTGCAGGATCGCGGCCAGGCGCTCCAGGCCCATGCCGGTGTCCACGCAGGGGGCGGGCAGCTTCCTGACCGAGCCGTCGGGCTGCATGTCGAACTGCATGAACACGTTGTTCCAGATCTCGATGTAGCGGTCGCCGTCTTCGTCCGGGCTGCCAGGCGGGCCGCCGGGGATCTCGGGGCCGTGGTCGTAGAAAATCTCGGAGCACGGGCCGCAGGGGCCCGTGTCGGCCATCATCCAGAAGTTGTCGGACATGTAGCGCCCGCCCTTGTTGTCGCCGATGCGCACCACGCGCTCGGGCGGCAGGCCGATTTCCTTGGTCCAGATGTCGTAGGCCTCGTCGTCCTCGATGTAGACCGTGGCCCAGAGCTTGTCGGCCGGCAGCTTGTAGACCTGGGTCAGCAGCTCGAAGGCCCAGGTGAGCGATTCGCGCTTGAAGTAGTCGCCGAAGCTCCAGTTGCCCAGCATCTCGAAGAAGGTGTGGTGGCGCGCGGTGTAGCCCACGTTCTCCAGGTCGTTGTGCTTGCCGCCGGCGCGCAGGCAGGCCTGGACCGAGGCGGCGCGAACGTAGGGGCGCTTGTCTTCGCCCAGGAACACGTCCTTGAACTGCACCATGCCCGAGTTGGTGAACATCAGCGTCGGGTCGTTGCCCGGCACCAGCGAGCTGGAGGCCACCACCGTGTGGCCCTTGGAGGCGAAGAAATCGAGAAAGGTCTTGCGGATGTCCGCGACCGTGAATGTGGGCTGGCTCATCTTTGGATTTCGTCTTCTGTCGAGGGCGGCCTGGCGATGGCGACCCTCTCGTCGAACCCACGGCGTCGAACCGACCTGACTGCTTGATTTGCTTGAACAAACGATTATAGGTTTTGCCACCGGTCCGCGCCCCCGCCGGGAGCGGCGCCGGCGCTGCGCGGGCGCCAAGGCTAATATGGGAATTAGCGCGCAGAACCAAATGCGCCCGGCTTCGTCCCATTCATTTCAACGTGAATCAAGGAGCATGCATGGCAGGCCATGAGGCGGCACACTGGAAGATCGAGGATCTGGATTTCTCCCGCATCGCGCGCGCGGAGGTCCGCCAGGACGAAAATCTCTTCTACCTCGTGGCCTGCGCCTCGTTCGTCGAAAGCGGCTCGGACCTGTACACCCAGAACCTGGTCGACTTTTTCCGCGGCGACGACGAAGTCACCGCGTGGCTCGCCCAGCACTGGGAAGCCGAGGAGCTGCAGCATGGCAAGGCCTTGCGCGCCTACCTGTCCCACGTCTGGCCCGAATTCGAATGGGAAGGCGCCTTCCGCGGCTTTCTGGAGGAATACGCCACCTATTGCAAGGTGGAGCTTCTCGCCCCGACGCGCGGACTCGAGATGACCGCGCGCTGCGTGGTCGAGACCGGCACCGCCAGCTACTACCGGGCCCTGGCCCGTGGCACGACCGAACCGGTGCTGCGCGACCTGGCGAGCCGCATCGCGGCGGACGAGGTCAACCACTACAAGCACTTCTACCGCTTTTTCCGCCGCTACCGGCAGCAGGAAAGGCTGGGCCGTTTCCGCGTGCTGGGCACCCTCGGCCGGCGCACGCTGGAACTCAAGAGCGAGGACGCCGACTGCGCCATTCGCCACGTGGTGCGCGCCCGAGACCCCGAGCGTGCCGGCGACACGGCCTACATCCAGCAGCTGAGCACGCGCATGAGCAGCACCGTGCGCACCCACCTGAGCCCGGGCACCACGCTCAAGATGCTGATGCGGCCCCTGGAATTGCCCGCCAGGGTGGAGACCGTGATCCAGTACCCGATCAGGCAGTTCATGGAGCACGTCTTTCTGCGCTGACGGGCCTCGTCGAAGTGCCCTTTTCTTGTCCTTGCTCAAATCCGTCGTTCTCATGGCAGCTAACCTGCCTGTTCCTCCTGAGAGGGGCTGAAGCGTGGTAGCACCAGTCCCCCAGGCTTTTCCGGGTGAACAACCTGTTGAGACAACACCTCTGGCTGGACATTCTCATGAAAGCTCATTTCATCGGTGGCGGCATCGGGTCGCTTGCGGGTGCCGCCTTCCTGATCCGCGATGGCGGCGTCGTTGGTGGCGACATCACCATCTACGAGGGGTTGCCGCTGGTTGGCGGCAGCCTCGATGGCGCGAGGGTGACGGACCACGCTTATTCCCTGCGCGGAGGCCGCATGCTGACCACGGACCACTACGAGTGCACCTGGGATCTTCTGAAGGGTATCCCGTCGATCAGTGATCCGAACAGGACCGTTTACGAGGAAACCGTCGCCTTCAACGACGAGATAAAGGCACATTCGCAGGCGCGCCTTGTCGACCACAACTGCTTCAAGATCGATGTTTCCACCATGGGCTTCACCATGCAGGACCGCATCGAGCTGGTCAGGCTTGCTGAAACGTCCGAGGAGAAACTTGGCGCAAGCCGCATCGCCGACTGGCTCTCGCCGCAGTTCTTCCAGACGAACTTCTGGTACATGTGGCAGACCACTTTTGCCTTCCAGACCTGGCACAGCGCCGTCGAGCTGAAGCGCTATCTGCATCGTTTCATGAACGAATTCCCGCGCATCGAAACGCTGGGAGGTGTCAAGCGCACCGTCTACAACCAGTTCGATGCGATCGTGCGCCCGCTGCTGGAATGGCTTCAGCAAAAGGGCGTCCGTTTCGAGAACGGCGTGCGCGTCACCGACATGGACCTGATCGACGAGGCCGGCAAGCTGCGTGTGGCCGCCCTGTCCATGAACCGTGGCGGCAAGGCGGAAACGCTCAAGGTGGAAGACGGAGATCTGGTGTTCTTCCAGAACGGCTCGATGACCGACGCCTCCAGCCTGGGCACGATGACGAGCCCGCCGAAACGCCTGACAAAGGCCGATAGCCATGGTTGGGAGCTTTGGGAAAAGATCGCAGCAGGCAGGCCGGAACTGGGCAACCCCGCCGCCTTCAACAGCTCCATTCCTGAATCCTACTGGGAGTCATTCACCGTCACCTGCAACACACCCGCCTTCTTCGAGCGGATGGAGCAGTTCTCGGGCAACAAGGCGGGCATCGGCGGCCTTGTGACATTCAAGGATTCGAACTGGCTGATGTCGGTGGTGCTCTACCACCAGCCGCATTTCATCGGGCAGCCGGCAAACCTGCAGGTGTTCTGGGGCTATGCCCTCCATCCGGACCGGGTCGGCAACTTTGTGCCGAAGCCGATGTCGGAATGCAGTGGCGCCGAGATCTTGCGCGAGCTGTGCGGCCACCTCAATTTCGATCCCGCCGTCTTCGATGGTGCGACCTGCATCCCCTGCAACCTGCCTTACATCACCAGCATGTTCATGCCACGCGCGAAGGGCGACCGACCGCTTCCGGTGCCGACAAATTCGAAGAACCTGGCCTTCATCAGCCAGTTTGTCGAAATTCCCGACGACGTGGTCTTCACCGTGGAATATTCGGTCCGTGCGGCGCAGACGGCGGTCTATCAGCTCCTGGGCATGGATCGTCAGGTCCCGCCAATCACCCGGCACGACAAATCGATCAAGGTGATCGTGGACTCGATTGAAAAAGCCTTCGCTTAGCAGGCCGTTGAGGTACCAGGTGCGCCGAAGTCCGAGGCATTCGGTTGCGCGATTACGCGCGTTGCGCGTTCGCGGCCGTCGTTCCTGATCATCAGGAGACACGGTAGAATCCGCGCCTGCTGCGGGTGTAGTTCAATGGTAGAACGGCAGCTTCCCAAGCTTCATACGAGGGTTCGATTCCCTTCACCCGCTCCAGATGCTCAATAAAATCAGTAACTTAGAGCATCTTTGGCACAACACCCAACTACATACCCTACTACGTGAGTAGATCAGCGGATGAAGTTGTATTCGGGGCCGATGTCGCGTGTGGCTTCGCTCGCGCCAGGAACCTTTACTAAGTCCCGATAGAAGCCCAACGAGAGCCATGCCTGCAACTGAGTTGGCTCTAGTGATCTCGCATCAATTTGATCGGCAGGGTGCTTGCACCTGTCTGCTTCGACACCGACAAAGTGCCGGACCGCCTCTTTTCCGGCGGCGATCATTGCCCGATACGCATCGCCTCGGACCTCGGGATCCCTCACCTGCCCCAGCTGAATCCCCAGTCGAACAATTTGCGTGACAGATTCGGTGCCTTCGCTCGCCACCGGCCGCACAGCCGAAATCTCGATCCCACACATGCCCATGTCGTTGGATTCCTTGGTCACGATCAGCAAGGGCAAGCCATGCTTTGCAATCTGCAATGTCTCAATCGTCGCGGTCATTTGACCTCCTTTTGTTGAGCGGCAATCATAGGATCGAGAACGAAAAAAAGCCCGCCGAAGCGAGCCAGGTCAGCGCCCTGCTGAATTCACTACAACGTCGACGCGCTGATAGACCAGCGCGTTTAGGCGGCCCCGCTGGGCGCTCACTTGCGACGGTAGCTCTTAGCGCCGCTATCGCTTAGACAGTACTCTCCGCCCCGAGGCCCAACGCAGATGCGCCCTGAACGGCAACTGCATCCGGTGTCGCCTATAGCGCGCGCGGCTGGCGCTGGCGTGGAGTTCGCGGTGCCGCCCATTTCGGCAATACAGCTCTTTTTGGAGCCACTAATCGAACCGTCATTGCACACGAATATTTCGCCGTTGCAACGAGCGACGCCGCCCTTGCTCCCCGAGCATGGGTAGTTGGCTGCGTGAGCGGATAGCGTCAACGCGCTCGCGATTGCAAGCAACACCAGTCTCATGTCCGTCATTCGAGTTTGCTGCCAGCCTATCACTCCCCGCCCAGTAAGCGCCCAAGGCGCTTGGTAAGGGTCATTGAAAAACCCGCCGAAGCGGGCTTTCGTGACGGTCAGGGCCGTAACGACATCAAGCCAGGGCGCGCGCGAACTTTTGCAGCCCCGTCTCCGGTATGGTGGCATCGCTGCCGATGGCGCGTACCGTGGCATTGAACGCAGGCACTGCCAAGACGTCCCAGCCCGCTGGCGCTCCTTTGCGCAACTCGGTCAGCTCACGCATAAGCACGGCTGACTCCACGTCCCAACTGCGCGCCTCCAGGTCCAAATAGCCGCACTTTGCTCGAAGGTGGCGCTCGGCCTTGACCGCCGGATGCATGAGCAGAGACACAGCAGCCGCAGCTGCCAGAAGAACGCCCGCAATAGTCGCCACACTTGGAACGCTCTGCATGGTGGCGACAGCAACTGCACTGCCTCCGACGAGTTGCACAAAATTTAGGCACAGATCAATCCGCCCGTACAGACGCTCACACAGGTGGTTGAACCAGTACCCGTAGCGAACTTGCGAGACCAGCTCGCCGTGAGTCACTGCTTCAGGGGCTCCGATGGTCATCTTGGGCTGATCGTTGTTGCGCGGGCGCGGGCGCAGGCGCCGCAGGTGGCGGGCTCGCCGGGAGCCGCTCCGGGGGTATTTGCGTCTTTACGTCGGAAGGTTCGATTTGAAGGTTCATGGGTGCCCTCGATAAGCCGTTGTAGTTGGTCTGACCAGCAGCATCGTAGCCCCAGCACCGGACGCTTGCCAACAGCTCGTTACACAGCACACTCCCACGCGGCCGGCTACCGTGCACAACGAGCATCTGTTCACCGAGCTAAATCCAGCGCGTGCCGCACGTTCACCAGCACTGGCATCTTGTCGGCAAGCGCCCGGCACACGTCAGCAGCAAGCGCCGCACGCGCATCGTCGCCGATGGGCTGCCCCGCATGCGGCTCCAGCGCATCGGCCGCCTGATTCGCCAGTTCCAGCGCAAGGCTCTGCAGCAGTGCGGAGCGGGCGCGGTCTGAGTGGGTGAGGCTTTCCATTTTTCTATTCCGTGAAGATCAAAGATGCGTCAGTTCGACGCGCTGGTGGGAGAGCCGCAAACCGGCCGCTGAAAGTGGCGGGTGCCGAGCCGCTGCTACGTCGCATCCACTGGGTTGGGGGTAGCCGGCGGCAGGTAGCCCCGCAATCTGAACGCGCCTCCCTTCATCGAACTGAGCGTGTCGCGAAGCTGCGCTGCTGTGGCTCGATCCGGTGCCGAAGCGGATGCGCTTTTTGAAATTCGGTCGGCTTCGGAAATTGCCTGAACCAGCAAGCTGAAAATGTCCATCGGTCATGCCTCCAGGGGTGGCACAGCGATGCGCTGGTGCGACTGTAGAGAGATTGCCATCACCATCAGTTCGCTCGCCGCGATGCGCAGTTCTTGCGCAATGCTGGCGATGCTGGGGTGCCGCAGATCGGTGCTTTCGAGACGCGCACGCTGGGCCGTCAGTGTCTTAATGGCACGATCCAGACTGCTGAAATGTGTTTCGCTCATGTTTTTTCTATGTGGTGCACGGTGCGCCGGGGCTCGCGCTATCGACGCCGTGCCGTCGAAAATTCAGAACCAATCCTCTTTCGAGAGTTGATGCCCCTGGCCTGGAAGATCGCGCCAGGCCACCGCGTGAATGGCGCGCGGTGCAAAGTGGGACTTCCTCTGCTCACCGACGCCGCGCGCGCCGGAACAATCCAACCGTTCATGTCCCGCCAGGTTGCCCGCTGGCACGGGTGTGCTTCAGGTTGCAGCGCCGTGCTGCAACCCTCGTTCAATGAGTGCGACAGCAACCGCCGACAGCGATGCGCGCCGGCCACACTGTTCAAGTTGGTGACGCACGGCCTCGATCTGTTGGCGCTGCTCTGGCTTCAGAACTAGCGTCAGTTTTTCCGTCAGCCTGGGGCAGTTCTTCTTTTCCATGGGGCTCACCAGTTCGTTGCCCAGCTTGAGCTTCGCCGCTGCACACGGCGACGCGCCCGAAGCACACCGCGCAGGAATCGCGCCGCAACTTCGGCCTGGGTGGGCGTCTTCAGCTTGTCGGGGAAGCGTCGCTGCAGCGCAGCCGGCACATCGTCCTTCGCATCGAACGGCATGGTGCCGGGGATGTCGATCAGGACGCGCGGGCGATGTTCATCAGCACCAGCGCGTTCGAACGTCCTGGCCGCAGCAAGTGCACGCATGACGGAAGGGCTGAATGGCGCGCCGTCTTCTTGCTCGGCTTCAATCTCTGCCACCAGTTCAACCGGTGGCATCGCGGCGTCGCGATTGGTCCGACGCCTCATTGCTTCGATCATCACGCGCGGGCGCATTACGCTGCTACCGTGAAAAAAGCGTCAGGGTCTGCAATGACCGGCTGCATGGTGGCAAACACAGTCACCACCAGCGTGCCCTGCACGTCGCGCCGTTCAACGAGGACGCGCAGTTCTTCTTCCACCGCACAGCCTGCGCGGTAGAACGCGCCGGCAATGGTGGGCGTCACCACATCGGTCAGTTCGGCAGCGATGCCTGCGGCGCGCAGTACGCCATCAGCACCCACCGCAGCACCCGCTGCTGTCGAGCCGATGACGGCGCGCAGTTCGCCAAACCGCAGGCCATGCGCAGCGGCTGCGGCCAGTGACCATGCGCCGGGGGTCGTGGCGATGACGGTGGACAAAACGCGCTTGTCGATCTGCTTGGCGTAGCCGCGCACGATGGCTTGGTTGATGACGAATTCCAGATCGTCTTCCTGCATATTGCGCTGGTCGGCTCGGCTGATTTCGACGCGCCACGCATCGGAGGCATCGCCGTATTCCGCACCGAATTCCGCGCTCAGCAGGGGCAGTGCGCTGGAGGCCACGTCTGCGCCGTCCGCGACGGCTGCGAAGTTCGCTGCGGTCACAACCTGGTAGCGGCTCGGCCGCTTGTAAAACGCCTGGATGTTCTCGCCGCCTGGAACCGGTTCGGGCGGCGGCATGAAAATGATCTTGGCGCCCGCGCGAGCCACCAGAGACTCAGCCAGGATTGCCGCGCTGTAGGTGGCCTCGCCAGCGGGCCGCTGCAGATCGCGCAACGAGAACGCGCGCGCCGAAGTGCCTGGGAGCGCCGGCAGCAGATCGGACATGCGCAGATCGCCAGCGACGGCGGCATGAGAACGCCCGTTTGCCATTGCGGTGCGTGCGCCAGCGAGAAGGCTTCGCAGCGCGCCCTGGCGTGCGCCGCCGACATTGCGACTGCCCAGCGAACGGTCCAGGTCGCGCAGAACTCGCGGTGATGCGGCACGGGTCATGTGCTGCGAGAGGAACGCGTGGCTTTCGGGGGTGAGTTGGATTTCGTCTTCGTTCATGATGGGTTTCTTGCAGGCCCTAGTGGTGTTGTTCTGATTTTCTGAAGTCAGGACTTAGAAATCCTCCGGTGGGATTTCCAAATGCAGGCGCCAACACGAGCAAAATGTCAATCACGCAAATTCGCGATTGGCTGGCACTTTTCTTCCGCCTAGATTCCGGTCTCAAAGAGAAGGAGACAGAGATGCCGCAATACTGTGTCAATCGCAATCCGCAGCTCAACGGCGACCATGAAGTACACGCGGATGGCTGTATTTACTGGCCTCATCCGCAGAATGTGCAACCGCTCGGCTTTCATTTCTCTTGCGCTCCCGCTGTGCAAGCGGCTCGCGCTTACTTCTATCAAGTTAACGGGTGTCGAACCTGCTCCCCTCCCTGCCACACGCAGTAGTTGAGATTGCTCGCCGGCTTCGGCGTTGCACTCGCCACCAGTTGCGCTACTCGGCGTTCGGTCAAATCAAAGATCACCGCCAACTCGGAACGATGAACGCCGGCTGCGGCAAACTTCAGTAGCTCGCGATTTCTAAACGCGGCTGCCACGCTGCTGCAGTTCGCAACCTGCAACGTCTCGCCGCCAAAGTGCTGGCAGATTTTTTCCGCGTCGGCGCGGCCCAGGATGATCACTAGGCGGTGGTCATCGCACAAGCGCTCGACGCGGGGTGCGTACAGCGTCACGCGCCATGACTTGCGACCAGGTGCGCCGCCGAAGTGGCGCGGCAATTGACCGATCAGGAATAGCGTGCGTTCGCGGCCGATGACATCGGCGATTTCCTGGGCGACGCCTGGAAGCAGAGCCATCAGGCTGCGCGCCTCGCTTGAGCCGCGCCGGCAGCCATCATTGCGGCTGCGCGCGTGAGGCCGTTGCGTAGAAAGAGGTTTGAGAATGCCTCCAGGTCCGGATCGCCTGGCTCTTTCGCAAGTGACGACAGCCAGCCGATTGCGACGGTCTGCCCTGCGTCCGGCTTCCTCGTTGCACGCTGCGTGATCTTGCGGCCGGCCAGCAGGTAGGTGAGCCACCCGCAATCGTATTTGTTGCGCTCCAGACGAGGCAAAGCGCCTTCCTCGTGCATCTGCGTGACGCGCCGCGCGCTGAGATTGAAGATGTCGCCCAGCTCGGTGGCGGTCATCGCGTAGAGGGGTTCACTCATGATTTGATTTCTCGGTTAGAAGTAGAAGTGCTGAAAAAACAGGCACCCAGTTGTCCTATGTAGCGGAGACCATGCCTCCGCAGGTAGTCCACCCCTGGAAAGGACCCGGAGGCATGGGGGGGGGGTGCCACCAGGCTGGAGACACGCAGCAAGCCCGATCCCAGCCCCGTGGCCGCGTTGTTCGTGCGCGGTGATGGGCAGGGTTCCGCCTCCAGTGCGTGATGCATGGCGGGGTGGTGCGTTGCGCCGTGCGCGAGGTTGGAACAGTTGGAACGGTTGCTGCATATGGGACGTATTGCGTGCGTGCGTGTGTACGTCGCAAATAGTGAAACTGTTCCAACCCTTCCAACTTGCGTTTAAACGGCCCAATTCACCCTCCGCATTTCATCGTGCGTGAGCTGGATGCCCGAGTAGCGAATGCCGCCTGAACGGCGCTTCGACACACCGCGCAGATTGGTGATCCGCGAGCCCCACGCGGTCATGCTGGGGGCGTGTTCGCCGCGCGCCTTCTTCCAGTTGCTGAAGCTGGTGTACAGGTGGCCGGCTTGCGCTTCGCCCTGCATCTCGCAGCATTCATCAACCCACTGCTGGAGGTCATCGTGATCCGCCATGTAGTCGGCCGATGCATCGCGGACTGACGCCGGTACGGCAAGCCCATCGGTCTGCCACTTCAGCGCGCCCTGAACGATCCACGCGAGGATTGCCGGTGCTTCGGCCTTCAGCTTGTCCAGCATGTACGGGTCGCGCTCCACGCCCTGGAAGCGAGCGTTGAACGGCACAAGCAGCATGCGGCGGGCAATCGCTGGATCACCACCACGCAACCGGGGTTTGAAGTTGCCCACGATGACGTGCTTCTGCGTCATCTGGAATTCGAAGAAGTCGCCGCGCATGAAGCGTGCCGTTAGCGTGTCGTCGCCGGTCAGCTCTTTGATAAGGCTTTCATTGAAGAAAGAGTTTTCGTCCAGCTCCGACGACACCGCCAGGCGCTTGCCACGCAGCTGGGCCAGCTCGGTGGGATGTCGCTCACCCTTCGACTGCATCAGCGCACTGGCGGGCATCTTCAGCGTGTAGCTTCCGCCGAGCCACTGCACAAACTCCGTGAGCACCGATTTGCCGTTTGCCCCCAGGCCATACAGGAAATGAATCACCTGCTCGCGCCGGTCGCCGCTGATCCAGTAGCCCATGGATCGCTGCATGAACTCGATCAGGTCACCGTCGCCGACAAACACCTGCTGGAGGAAGCGATGCCACGTAGGGCACGAACCCGCGAAGTCGGGCGCGACCCTGGCGGCCTGCGTCACGAATTCGATGCCGCGCGTGCGCAGCTTTCCAGTGCGTAGGTCCACGATTCCGGCCGGCGTGTTGAGGGCCATCGTGTCCGCGTCCCACGCCGATGTCGGCACCACCATGCCGGGATCGGCCTGCGCCAGCGAGAGGGCTGCATTTACCGTGCGGGCCGACGCCAAGCGGCGCGCTTCAGCATCAACAGCAACCCCCGCCGCAGCGATGCGACACACCCGCCGCGCCACGTCATAGCGGCGCAAGTTGTCGTCTCGCGCCCACGTAACGCCGTTGTCAAGCATCCAGCCGAGCCCATGGCTCCATCGCAGGTTGGCGGCGCACTGCACGAAATCGAGCGCCAGGGCGTCATCGCTGTACTCTGGCGGCAGCAGCGGCGATGGATCGCCCTGCTTAGGATTTGCAGGCACTGGTGGCGACACCCGCGCAGGAACATCCTCCACCAGCTCCACGGGGACACGGCGGGGCGCAGCCTTGGGTGGTGATGGCGGCTTGTGCTTAACGCGCGGAGCTGTTGGCGGCAATGGCGGTGCCCCCTGCGGCTGCACACCCTTGCCCGCAATGAAGTCGTCAATCGAAATCATTTGCCGGCAGCCCTTTCCTTCGGATGAACCCATCCGATGCCCCGCAGGGCGTCTTCAACGATGCGGCGAACCTCTGGCGCGGCATTCCTGCCCCGGCACCGCCATGCAAAGTCGCACGCCGGCATCAAGCCCCAGCTGGTGCGCATCGCGACATCGCGCAGCGTGGCGTCCACGATCCTGGCGCGGCTTTCGATTTCCTGCTGTTCGCGAACGACAGCAGTCACTTCTAGCCATGCCGCGAACTTCTCAACCGTCAGCAAGGGTTTCGCGCTCATTTCGACACCCCCGCCAGGAACCCGCGAATGAAAGAGATTTCAGCGCGCTGCTGGTCCATGATTTGGCGTGTCTGCGCGAGTTGTGCCGCGAGACTTACCAACGTAAAATCCAACCTACGAAAGCTGCGCTGTGCTGGCCTGTTTTCCAGAAACCCCAAGGATTGCCGTCCCTGGGGTTTCGCATTTGTGGGGTTCACGATGCTTCACCCACTTTCCGCGTCTGCGATTCCTGCCAGGCGCGAACATCCGATTGCCGCCAGGCTGTCATGCCGGCAGAAAGCTTGATGGGCTTGGGGAAAGTGCCGGCCGCAACCGCGCGCCAAAGACTGGCGTGGCTGCCTGGGAAAAACCCTTCCGAAAGTAGGCGTTTTTGCCGGATGAAAACTTCGAGTTCTGCTGTTTGCGTGGTAGGCATTTTGAGAGTCCATGTTGTCTAAACCGGACTCAATTGTCGCCAGCGTGCAACAACATGCAATAAAGCGGCGTGAATCGCGATGAATGCCGATGAATTCACGCTCAGATTCTTCGAGGGCGCTCTTTACCTCGCGAAAACTAGAAACAGTTTGTAAATTTTCAACGTGCCGGCTTCGCGCAGAACACTGCCCATTCAGCCATCAGCTTCTTGCGCTTCTGGAAGAGGTCGCCCCGTCGATAGGCCGCCTCCACTTCGGATTCAATCTGATGCGCCAGCGCCATTTCAACCACTTCGCGCGGGTAGTCGGTTTTTTCTGCCACGTAGTCGCGGAACGTGCTGCGAAGACCGTGCGTTGTGATGCGCTCGCCCTTGGCATCGACGTAGGGCATGCCCTTGAGCATTTCCAGCAGTGCAGCACTACTTAGCGGCTTGCCTGGCTTCGTGCCGGGAAACACCCATTCACCTGGCGCTTCCGCTAGCTGTTCTCGAAAGATCGCGACGCACTGGCGGCTAAGCGGCACGCGGTGTTCAACCTCCATCTTCATCCGGCTGGCAGGCACGACCCACAATCCGGCGTCCAAATCAATTTCGGACCACTTCGCTTCTGTGACTTCGGACGCGCGCAAGGCGGTGAGGCTTACCACTGCCAACGCGCGTGCGCTGGAGTTGTTGCGCGCGCGCAGGTCACGCATGAACGTGGGCATTTGCGCGAACGGAAGCGCTGGATGGTGGCGAACGGTCTTCACCTTCGTGGGACTCGGCAGCACCTTGTCTAGAAAATCCTTGAAGCGTGCCGGGTTCTCTTTGCCCTGCCTATAGCCGTGGACGGTCGCCCATCCGATGGTGCCGCGCAGAACCGTCAACAGTTTCTCTGCCGTCTCGGTTTTCGTCTCCCATATCGGCTTCAGCACCGCGAGGATGTGTGCCAGCTCGATGTCTGCCACCAGGATGTCGCCGATGTGCGGGTAGGCGTAGGTTTCTAGCCAGCTCTCGCGCCGCTCGACGGCCTTCTTGTCCTTCCATTTGGACTGCATGGCCTTGATGTATGCGCCCGCCGCTTTCCTGACCGTCATGGCGGCCTCGCGCTGAGCCATCGCACGGCTTCGTGCGGCGATTTTCTCGGCCACGGGGTCCACACCCTCGCGGACCTTCACGGCAAGGGCTTTGGCGGCCTCTCTGGCAGCCGCCAGCGTGACTACCTGGGCCGAGCCCACGCCGAAATCGCGGCGGTGCTGCACGACCTTGCCGGCCGCATTAGTGCGCGTGCCCACCGTAAGCCGCGCCACCCATGATCGCGCCCCGGACTCGGTGATTTGAAGATGAAGGCCAGGCGCACCGCCTACTGCGTGCAACCCAGGTTCTTTCCTGGCGGCAACGGCCTTGACGGATAGCTCTTTGGCGGTGCGGGGCATGGCTCAATCCTTTAGATGAAGCCAAAGTCTACCCCACTAAATAACCCACTACAAACTTGGTATGAAGCGTGATTGGCCGATACGGCATGTGGTGGTCACTAGCCAAACTCCCCAATGAAACAAGTGCGTTTAAACGCCATGAGAGATTTGATGGGACAACATGGGTTCGGTTCCTTTTTCCCTTCACCCGCTCCATCAGCCCCGCTCGTCCCGCGCACCCTCACAAGCGCCGTGCGAGCTTCGACCGGCTCTCCTGCGTCCGCATCCTGTTGATCTCGGCGATGCCGTCCTTGGTGATGCGCATCACGATGGCATTGCGCGCGTTCTTGTACTTGCCGGAGCCATCCAGCGCCGGGGCTATTTCTGCTTCGATCAGACCCGTCGCCTTGAGGATCGATACATGTCGAACATCTTCGGGCGTCACCACTTTCTTCGGCAGCGAGGCGTGTTGAAGGCTCATCAGGAAAATCAGGGGCATGCGGATCCCTCGATCGCGTTGTTGCTGCCGCAAATGTTCCTTCGCGTGAGATTCGAAAAAAGTATTTAACCGCCGCATCGGCTTGTCGGACACCAGCCAGCCGGCGTGTAGCAAAGACGCCAACTCAAGTGCCCCCTCCATTGCGGGGGGCTCGCAGCCAGGCGCCTGCGCGGTACCTAGCCTGCCAGATCGAAACAGCAGCCCGCGTAGTACGGCTGGTCGCCGCCATCGACGAACGGCACTTCGATGGGCTTGCCTTCGTTGCGCCAGGCATCGCGGCGCTTGTAGCCGGCGTCCCTGAGCTCGGCCCACAATTCCTCGACGTGCTGGATGCGGTAGGGGCAGAACGCGATGCCGATGCTGTTGATCGTGTAGATGGTGCGCTCGGGGTGGACCGCCGTCGTGTTCAGCACGATGCGCTTCGGCTTCACGGCGAGCGTTGCAAGAGTTTCTGCAATCCGCTGCGGCAGGTACTGCAGGCTGCCCGAGGCATACAGCACGTCGCAGCCGCTGGCGCCTGTGTAGTCGGTGGTGAAGTCCAGTTGCGCGGTCGCCTCGCGCTGCACGGCCAGTTCCTTCCCCGTTTGCACCACCCCGGGTACGTCGCAGACCGTCCAGCGCAGGCCGTCCGGATAAGGCAGGACGCGGCGGAACGCGTAGTACTTGATTCCCACGTGGCCGCCCAGATCGAACACGCGCCGCATGCCCTCGTCGAACGATCTCGCGAGCCAGAAAAGACCGGGATAGTCGTAGAAGTAGATCTGATGGCTGTAGAGCTCGCCGGCCGCCTTGGCGTTGCTGTAGCCAACGGCCTTCGACTCCGGTGCGCCGGCCTCCGCGGCGGCAAAGCTCTCGAAAGAGCCCATGAAGAGGTTCTCGGTCTCGTTGACCAGGAACTTGCGCCGATAGGCTTCGACGCGGTGACGCAAGGGCAGCAGGTTGGGAAGCATGAGCTGGTTTCCTCTTTGGCTGAAAGAACACCACCCCGCAGCGCCTCGGCAACCGTTTGACGCTGCGCGGAGAAATGCGAAACCCGAATCCTATCGATTCGGGCACCGCGCGCGGAAGAACCTCTTCGCACCGTGCCGGCAAAAACCGGCGCTTTTCAGACTTGCTGCGAAGCAACGAATTTCAAATTGCAATCAGAATGCCACAAACCCCATTGATTCATTAAATTTACCAAAACCCCGGCTTGATCCGACAAACCAACGAGGCAGCCGACTACCCCGGAGTTACAAAATTTCCGTGTCTCTCCGTGAATAACTTCACATTCCCCCAAAGCCAAGGCAATTAATAGCTACCGCATCTTGTGCAAGTAGCGATTACATCCCTTGCCCTTCGCAGCCCCGCCTGATCAGCTTCTGGTCGACAAGCTGCGGTATCCGGCGCAGGCGATACCGGGCAGCCGGCACTCCCCTGTTTCGCCTCTACCTGCCCCCCCATTTTGCAGACCTATTCAGCTTGCGCAGCAGCGGTTTGCCATGTTTTCGGCAGGCCTTTTGTCATGGTCGCACGCGGTGCGGGCGGGGGCGCTTGTCTCCCTCCGAAGGGGGCGCATTGCTCATGCGCGACTGCGGCGCAATTTCTACAGTGAGTTCACTGGGCCAATGCTTTCCGGGAAAGTGCCCTCACCGCAGATCGGACGAATCGAGGAATGCCGGCGGAAATGGCCGCTAGCTACCCTATTCAAGCGATATGAGGTAGTACAAACATGTAACGAATGATTCAGAAATGTAATTCGACAAACTTTGGACAACACCGCGCCGGACAAAGCCTCTAGGATTGCCTCGAAATACAAACTAACGTACTCATCAATTTAATTGGCTAATTGCCGATTTCCGCATTCCATCTATTGCATGCATTATTTTTTCGATTTTCCCTATGAAAATTCAATTAGCCGATCCGGCGCAATTCGCGCCCCCCCGATTTTCATTGGATGATCTGTTCGCATCGCGCCCCAATTCGGACAGGCCGGACGAACGGGCCCAGAGCTCGGTGGCGCTCGGAGAGCAGAGCGCACAGCGCTGGAAGCAATGGCTCGGCGCCACCGGCCAGCTGCCCGACACCCCCTTCGCGGCGGCGTGGCTGCTGCTCCAGGCGCGCTGGCTCGGCGAGCAGCAGCCGGCGCTGCACGAAGCGTCGAAGAACGGATGGGCAGCGGCCACGAGCCGGACGGCGGTCGCCGCGGCCTTCGATCCGGCCCAACCGGCCCGCACCTGGCTGGCCTCGCTCGACCAGGAACGGCGCCAGGCCACAGCCGCAGCTTCGCCGGAGCCGTCGCCGAGCGTTCTCTGGCTGCGCGGCGACATCGGAGTCGACGATGTCCAGGCCCCCCTTCAACTTTGGCTGACCACCGCATCGGACGACTCGCCGCGCCTCCATGCCAGCGCGGCAGCAAGCCTTCTGGACGCGGCATCGGCAGAGCAACTGCTCGCGGCCATTGCCGACACCGCCGCCGATCTGCTCGACCGGGCCGACAGCCCCCTCGGCAGCATCCGCACCCTGCCCGCCGCCGACCGCGAGCACCAGCTCGCCGACTGGAACACGGCCCCCTCTCCCCTTGACCGGACCCTCACCGTGGCAGGGATGTTCGCCCGCCAGGCCGCGGCCGCACCCGATGCCATTGCGCTCGCGGAAGGCGATGCGCAGATGAGCTACGGCGAGCTCGAGCGCGAGTCGAACCAGTTCGCGCACCGCCTGCAGAACCTGGGCGTGCGGGCGGGCGACAACGTCGGCCTGGTGCTCGACAGGTCGATGGAGGCCGTGGTGGCGCAGCTCGGCATCCTCAAGGCGGGCGCGGCCTATGTGCCGGTGCCGACGGATTTCCCGCCCGAGCGGATCGCCTACATGCTCGACGAGGCGAACTCGCGGCAGGTGGTCACCACGTCGGCGCTGCGCCATCTCGTGCCCGCGTCGCGTGCGCCGCTGCTGCTCGATGAAACCGAGGGCACCGAATCCGCGCCCTGGAGCGCTCCCGCCATCGACGGTGAATCGGTGGCGTACGTGATGTACACCTCGGGCTCGACGGGCACGCCCAAGGGCATCGAGATCTGCCACCGCGCGATCCTGCGCCTGGTGGTCGGCGTCGACTATGCCGAGCTGGCGCCGGGCCGCAACGTGCTGCATGCCGCGCCGCTCGGCTTCGATGCCGCCACCTTCGAGATCTGGGGTCCGCTGCTCAACGGCGGCTGCTGCGTGGTCCACGGCGAGCGCGTACCCACGGGCGCCGGCCTTGCCCGCACCATCGCGCGCCACCACGTGCACACCGCCTGGCTCACGGCCGCGCTGTTCAACGCGGTGATCGACGACGACCCGGCGCACTTCTCGGGCCTGCGGCATCTCATCACCGGCGGCGAAGCGCTCTCGGTGCCGCACGTGCGGCGCGCACTGGCCGCGCTTCCGGCGCTTGCGCTCAGCAACGGCTACGGGCCGACCGAATGCACCACCTTCGCGGCCACCCACCGCATTCCGGCCGCGCTGCCCGCCGACCTGCGCTCGGTGCCGATCGGCCGGCCGATCAAGGACACCGTGCTGCGCGTGCTGAGCCCTTCGATGGCCCTGCTGCCGACCGGCCTGGTGGGCGAGCTGTGCATCGGCGGGCACGGGCTCGCGCGCGGCTACCTGCGGCAACCCCGGTTGACCGAAGAACGCTTCGTGCCCGATCCGTTCGGCGCGACCGGCGAGCGCCTCTACCGCACGGGCGACCTCGTGCGCTGGCTGCCCGACGGCACGCTCGAATTCATCGGCCGCCGCGACGGGCAGGTCAAGATCCATGGCCACCGGATCGAGACCGGCGAGGTCGAGATGGCCATCCTCGCGCACCCGGCCATCCAGGCCTGCGCCGTCGATGCGCGGCCCGACGCCGATGGCCAGCTGCGCCTGGTGGCCTACCTTGTCGCGCGCTCGCACAGGCTCTCCTGGGACGCGCTGCGCACGCATCTGGCCACACGCCTGCCCGCAGCGCTGCTGCCCTCTGCCCAGGTCTGGCTCGCGCAACTTCCGGTCACGCTCAACGGCAAGCTCGACCGCAGGGCCCTGCCCGAACCGGCGGCCGAACGCCCCGATCTCGCGCAGCCGTTCGAGGAAGCGCGCAACGCCGCCGAGCAGCGGGTGTGCGAAGCCTTCGCCCGCGCGCTGCACATCGAGAAGGCCGGGCGCAACGACAACTTCTTCGACCTGGGCGGCGACTCGCTGCGCGTGCTGCAGGTGCTGGCGGAACTGCAGCGTGACAGCGCGCAGCCGCTGTCGACCAATCTCTTCTTCCGCCATCCGACGCCGAGCGCCATGGCGGCCGAGTTGGAAACGGCCGCCGATGCGGCGTCCGCGCCCGCCGCCGCGCCGCGCACAGCGAGCGCACAGCCGCCGCTCGCCGAGACCGACCCCAACATGTCGGAGGCCATTGCGCTGATCGCCACCGCGGGCCGCTTTCCAGGCGCCGCGGATGTCGAGCAGCTCTGGGACAACCTCGTCGCCGGCCGCGACACCATCAGCTTCTTCGACGACGACACGCTCGATGCCGGCGTGAGCGAAGCCTTGCGCAAGGACCCGGCCTACGTGCGGGCCCGCGGCGTGATCGAAGGCATCGAGAACTTCGACGCCGCCTTCTTCGGCATCGGCCCGAAGGAGGCCGTGCTGATGGACCCGCAGCAGCGCGTGTTCCTCGAGATCTGCTGGGAATGCCTGGAGCGCGCGGGCTATGTGCCCGACGCCGCACCGGGCCCCGTGGGCGTGTATGCCGGCATGTACAACGCCAGCTACTTCCAGCGCCATGTCGCCACCCGGCCCGACCTGATCGAAGCGGTGGGCGAGTTCCAGGTGATGCTGGCCAACGAGAAGGACTACATCACCACGCGCGTGGCCAACCGGCTCAACCTGACGGGGCCGGCGGTGAGCATCCATACCGCCTGCTCGACCTCGCTGGTGGCCGTGGCCCATGCCTTCCATGCACTGCGCACCGGCCAGTGCTACATGGCGCTGGCCGGCGGCGCGTCCGTCACCTGCCCGCCGCGCAGCGGCTACCTCTACCAGGAAGGCTCGATGCTCTCGCCCGACGGGCGCACGCGCAGCTTCGACGCGCAGGCCCAGGGCACTGTCTTCAGCGACGGCGCCGCGGTGGTGCTGCTGAAGCGCCTGGCGGACGCGCAGGCCGACGGCGACACCATCTATGCGGTGCTGCGCAGCGCCTGCGTCAACAACGACGGCGGCACCAAGGCCAGCTTCACCGCGCCCAGCGTCGACGGCCAGGCCGCCGTGATCCGCGCGGCGCTGGCGGCGGCCAACGTGGACGCGCGCAGCATCTCGTACGTCGAGGCGCACGGCACCGCCACGCCGATGGGCGACCCGGTCGAGGTCGAGGCGCTGACCTGCGCCTATGCCGAACACACCGGCGCGCTGGGCTATTGCACGCTCGGTTCGCTCAAGAGCAACGTGGGCCACATGGTGACCGCCGCGGGAGCCGCCGGCCTCATCAAGGCGGCGCTCTCGCTGCACCACGAAGCGATTCCGCCGACCGCTCACTTCAGCGCGCCGAATCCGGCGATCGACTTCGCGCGCACGCCCTTCTACGTGAGCGGCAGCCTGCAGGCCTGGCCGCGCACGAGCCAGCCGCGGCGCGCCGGCGTCAGCGCCTTCGGCGTCGGCGGCACCAACGCGCACATCATCCTCGAGGAAGCGCCCGCGCGGCCCGTCTCGGCCAGCGCCGGAGGGCCGCAGGTGCTGTCGATCTCGGCCCGCTCGGAGGCCGCGCTGGCCGTGGCCACGGAGCAGCTCGCCGCGCACCTCGACGCAACGCCCGGCGTACCGCTGGCCGACGTCGCCTACACGCTGAGCGTCGGCCGCAAGGCGCATGCCTTCCGCCGCGCGGTGGTGGCCAGCGATGCGGCCGAAGCCGTGGCCGCGCTGCGCGCGAGCGACAGCCCGTGGCGCGCCAGCGGGCGCGTCGACTCGCGCGCGCCGCAGCCGGTGCTGATGTTCCCGGGCCAGGGCGCGCAGTACGCCGGCATGGGAAAGATCCTGCATGCCAGCGACCCGGTGTTCGCGGCAGCCCTCGACACCTGCCTGAAGGCTTTCGGCGGCGCGGTGGATTTCGACCTGCGCGAGCGCATGTTCGGAACCGATCCGCAGGCGCTGGTACCCACTGCCGTCACGCAGCCCGCCATCTTCGCCATCGAGTACGCGCTGGCCCGCCGGCTGCTCTCGCTGGGGACGCGGCCGCATGCGCTCATCGGCCACAGCGTGGGCGAGTTCGTCGCCGCCGTGCTCGCAGGCGTGATGCGGCTGGAAGACGCCGCCCGGCTGGTGGCCCGCCGCGGGGCGCTCATGCAGGCCCAGCCCGCGGGCGCGATGCTGTCGGTGCGCCTGGGCGCGCTCGAGCTCGCGGCCCGGCTCGGCCCGTCGCTCTCGCTCGCCGCGGACAACGGCCCCACGGCCTGCGTGGTGGCGGGGCCGTTCGACGCCATTGAAGCCCTGCAGGCCGAGCTGCAGAAGGACGACATCGCAAGCCGCCTTCTGCAGACCTCGCACGCCTTCCATTCCTCCATGATGGATGCCGCCGTCGCGCCCTTCGAAGCGCTGGTCGGCGAAGTGGCGCTGCATCCGCCGACGGTGCCGATCTTCTCGACGCTCACGGGCCGCCTGCTCGAAGACGCCGAGGCCACCAGCGCCGCCTACTGGGCCCGCCACCTGCGCAGCACCGTCCAGTTCTCGCCCGCCGTGCGCAGCGCCATGGCGCAGACGGCGCGGCCGCTCTTCATTGAAGTGGGCCCCCGCAACACGCTGGCCACGCTGGTGCGCCAGCACGGCGCGCTCGAAGTGATGCCGCTGCTGCACGGCGAGCCGGCCGACGAGGCCCGCACGCTGCGGCTGGCGCTGGCCCGCCTCTGGACATGCGGCGCCGACGTCGAGCTGTCCCGGCTCGCCGTTCGCACCGGCGCACAGCGCGTGCGCCTGCCCACCTACCCCTTCGAACGCAAGCGTTTCTGGGTCGACATCGCAGCGACCGCGGCGAGCCCGGCCATTGCCTCGCCGGTTTCGCCGCCGGCCTCGCTGCCCGTTGCCCCACCCACGCCCGCGCTCTTCGTTCCACCCCCCTTCTTGGAGTCGACCGTGACAGCTGCAGCGCCCCCGCCACTTCCTTCACCTGCTTCCCCTGCGCCCACCGAGTCCATGGACGCACGCCTGCGATCCCTGTTCGAGGACATCTCCGGCATCGACATGATGCAGGCCGAAGGACACGCCGCCTTCGGCGAGCTGGGCCTGGATTCGCTCACGCTGACCCAGGTTGCCACGCAGATCAAGAAGCGCTTCAAGGTGAACCTGAGCTTTCGACAGCTCATGGAGAACTACCGCAGCTTCGACACCCTTTCCGCATTCCTGCGCGAGAGCCTGCCGGCCGAGCCCGTGGTTGCGGCAGCGTCTGTATCCACGGCTGCGGTCCCGCTGCCGGTGGCGGTGCAGGCGGCGGCTGCGCAGCCGCCGGCCGCGTTCCTGCCGGTGGTGAACGCAGCAGCCACGGGCGGCGACATCGGCAGCGCGCCGATCGTGCAGCTGGTTGCGCAGCAGATGGAACTGATGCGGCGCCAGCTCGCGCTGCTGTCGGGCGCAGGCATGGACGCGCTCGCGGCCGCGCCCACCATGCCGACCGCTGCCGCAAGCACTGCGGCCGTGGCGGCGCAACCCTCCGCCGACGGACCCGCCCCGGCCAGGGAGCCGCAGCGCTACGACGTCGCCAAGGCCTTCGGCGCCATCGCGCGGATCCACACCCAGCGCACCGCCGAGCCGAGCGGCCGGCAGAAGGCCAGGCTGGCGGCCTTCATGCGGCGCTATGTGGAGCGCACGCAAAAGAGCAAGCAGTTCACCGAAGCCAACCGTCCGCACATGGCCGACCCCCGCGTGGTGAACGGTTTCCGGCCGCTGACCAAGGAGATCACCTACCAGATCGTCATCGAGCGCTCGAAGGGATCGAAGCTCTGGGATCTCGACGGCAACGAGTACGTCGACGCGCTCAACGGCTTCGGCATGAACATGTTCGGCTGGCAGCCGGACTTCGTGCAGGAAGCGGTGCGCCGCCAGCTCGACGCAGGCTACGAGATCGGGCCGCAGCATCCGCTGGCCGCCGATGTCACCGGCCTCATCTGCGAACTCACGGGCTGCGACCGCGCGGCGCTGTGCAACACCGGCTCCGAAGCGGTGATGGCCGCGCTGCGCATCGCCCGCACGGTGACCGGGCGCAGCACCGTGGTCGTGTTCACCGGCTCCTACCACGGCACCTTCGACGAGGTGCTGGTGCGCGCCGGCAAGGGCGGCAAGGGCCTGTCGGCCGCGCCGGGCGTGATGAGCGGCATGTTCGGCGACATCCGCGTGCTGGACTACGGCACGCCGGAGGCGCTGGCCTTCATCCGCGAGAACGCCGACGACCTGGCCGCCGTGCTGGCCGAGCCGGTGCAGAGCCGCCGGCCGGACTTCCAGCCGCGCGAGTTCCTGCAGGAAGTGCGCGCCATCACCGAGCAGAGCGGCACCTGCTTCATCTTCGACGAAGTCATCACGGGCTTTCGCGTCGGGCTCGGCGGCGCCCAGGAACTGTTCGGCGTGCGCGCCGACCTGGCCACCTACGGCAAGGTGATCGGTGGCGGCTTTCCGGTGGGCGTGATCGCCGGCAAGCGGGCCTTCATGGACGCGCTCGACGGCGGCGCCTGGCAGTACGGCGACGACTCGATCCCGGGCGTCGGCGTGACCTACTTCGCCGGCACCTTCGTGCGGCACCCGCTCGCGCTGGCTGCGGCCAAGGCCTCGCTCACGCACCTGAAGGAAGCCGGCCCGTCGCTGCAGACCGGCCTCACGGGCAGCACCGCCGCCATGGCCGACGAGCTCACCGCCTGGTGCCTCGAGGTGGGCGCGCCCATCGCGATTCGCCAGTTCGCATCGCTCTGGCGCGTGAGCTGGCTCGAGGACCACCCGCTGCAGGACCTGCTGTTCGCCATGATGCGCAGCCGCGGCGTGCACATCCTGGACAACTTCCCGTGCTTCCTCACCAGCGCGCACAGCGCCGAGGACATCGCCACCATCCAGCGCGTCTTCAAGGAGTCGGTGGCCGAGATGCAGGAATCCGGCTTCCTGCCGCGCCGCGCGACGGTCGTCACGGGTTTCGACTACCGCAAGCGCTGCGAGGAAGACGGCTCCGTCCTCGCCCGCGACGTCGACGGCCAGCCCTTCTGGTACGTGCCCGACACCTCGAGCCCCAACCCCCACCTCATCAACGGAAAGGCCGCAGCATGAACGCCGTTCTTCGCCCCGCCGCCGCCCACGGCCTCATCGAATGCGTCATACCGACGACGGAATCGCAACGCGAGATCTGGCTCGGTGCGACGATGAGCACCGAGGCCTCGCTGGCCTACAACGAATCGGTGCTGCTGCGCCTGCGCGGGCCGCTGGACTCCGGTGCCATGGCACGTGCCGTGGCTCGGCTGGTCGAGCGCCACCAGGCGTTGCGCGCCACCATCTCGCCGGACGGCAGCTGCATGCTGGTCGGCCGGCCCGGCGAGGTCCTGCTGGAGCAGCAGGACCTGCGCGGCCTTTCGCCCGAAGCCCGCGCGCAGGCGCTGAAGGCCGCGCACGACGACGCGGTGTGCACGCCCTTCGCGCTGGAGCACGGCCCGCTGTTCCGGGCGGTGCTGTGCAGGCTGGGCGACGCCGAGCATGAACTCGTGATGTCGGCCCACCACGTGGTGTGCGACGGATGGTCCTGGATGGTCATCACCGAGCAGCTCGGCCATCTCTATGCCGAGCAGGCCGGCAACGGACAGCCGCTGAAGGCCGCGCCCACCTACGCGGTCTTTGCCGCGCAGGAAGCCGCCGAAGCCGCGCATCCCGACATGCAGCCGCACGTGGACTACTGGCTGGAGCGCTTCGCCGGCGGCACCCTGCCGGTGCTCGAACTGCCGGTGGACCATCCGCGCCCCGCCACGCGCACCTTCCATTCGCAGCGCACCGAACGCCTGCTCGAGCGCCGCCTGGTGAGCGCCTTGCGCTCCGTGAGCGCGAAGACCGGCGCCAGCCTGTTCGCGGGCCTGTTCAGCGGCTTCGTCGCCACGCTGCACCGGCTCACCGGGCAGGAGGACATCGTGGTGGGCATTCCCGCATCGGGCCAGATCGCGCGCGACATGCCCGGCCTGGTCGGCCATTGCGTGAACCTGTTGCCGCTGCGCATTGCCGCCCACGGGCAGCTTCGCTTCGATGCCCTGATGAGCGAATGCAGCACCGCCGTGCTCGACGCCTTCGAGCACCAGGCTCTCACCTATGGCGCGCTGCTGGGCAAGCTGTCGCTGCAGCGCGACCCGAGCCGGCTGCCGCTGGTAAGCGTGGCGTTCAACGTCGACCCCGACGTTGCGAGCAGCGCGCAGACCTTCCCGGGCATCGACGTCGCGCAGGACACGATTGCGCGCCAGTACGAGAACTTCGAGCTCTTCCTGAACCTTCGCCCGCTCGACGGCGGACTGCAGATCGAGGCGCAGTACAACACCGACCTGTTCGACGAGGCCACCGTGCAGCGCTGGCTGGACATCTACGAGTGCGTGCTTCGCTCGGCTGCGCGCAATCCCGACGAGGCCATCGGCAGGCTCGAGGTGCTGTCGGCCGAGGCCGCGCAGGCATTGATCGCGCTGCAGCCGCCGCACACGCCGCTGGAGAGCGCCCCGCACGCGCTGGCCCGCTTCCTGGCGCGCGTGCCGCTGCAGCCCGAGCGCCCCGCGGTGCGCGACGGCGCGCGGGTCTGCAGCTATGCCGAGCTCGACGCGCAATCCAACCGCCTGGCGCGGGCGCTGCGCGCACGCGGCGTGCGCCGCGGCGAGCGCGTGGGGCTGTGCCTGGAGCGCAGCATCGAGATGGTCACCGCGCTGGTGGCCGTGCTCAAGGCGGGCGCGGCCTACGTGCCGCTCGATCCCGGGTTTCCACAGGCACGGCTCGAGCACTACGCCAAGGACGCCGGGCTCTGCCTGCTGATGACCTCGTCGGACATCGCGGCGGCCCCGCGCGGCTGGCGCGCCGACGCGGGCGAGCGGGTGTTCGAGATCGACCGCGACACCGCCTGGCAACAGGAAAGCGGCGAGCCGCTGCCGCCGAGCGGCGACGACGCCGGTCCCGACGACGGCGCCTACGTGATCTACACCTCGGGCTCCACCGGCCTGCCCAAGGGCGTGTGCGCGCGGCACCACTCGGTGGTTGTCCTGCTGCAGTGGATGCAGCGCAAATCGGGCTTGAGCGCGAACGACCGGCTCGCCGCGGTGACCACCCTGTCCTTCGATATGGCGGTGCCGGACCTGCTGCTGCCGCTGTCGGGGGGGTCCGAGATCGTGATGGTGCAGCGCGAAGTGGCCATGGACGGCAACCGCCTGTGCCGGCTGCTCAAGGAAGAACGCATCACCTTCCTGCAGGCCACGCCCGGCATGTGGCAGCTGCTGCTCGACGCCCAGTGGCCCGGCGCGCCCGGTTTCCGCGGCTGGACCGGCGGCGAGGCGCTGCGGCCCAGCATGGCGTTCGCGCTGTGCGAGCGCATGGACGAGTTCTGGAACGGCTACGGGCCGACGGAGACCACCGTGTATTCCACGGCCTGGCTGGTGCGGCCGGACATCGTCGCCTCGCGCGGCGTGTCGATCGGCCACCCCGTCGACAACACCGAGATCTGGATCCTCGATGCCGACCTGCAGCCCTGCCCGATCGGCGTGCCGGGCGAGATCTGCATCGCGGGCGACGGCCTGGCACTGGGCTATATCGACCGCCCCGAACTCACGGCCGAGCGCTTCGTCGCCGCCCGCATCTTCGGCAGCGCAAAAACCGTCTACCGCACCGGCGACCGCGGCCGCTGGCGCAACGACGGGCTCATCGAACACCTGGGCCGGCTCGACTTCCAGCTCAAGGTACGGGGCTACCGCATCGAGCCCGGCGAGATCGAGGCGCGCTGCTGCGAGGTGGCCGGCGTGTCGCGCTGCGTGGTGGTGGCGCGAGAAGACAGCCCCGGCGATGTCCGGCTGGTGGCCTACCTTGCGCTGACGCCCGGCGTCGACTTCGAACTCGACACGCTGATGGCGCACCTGCGAGAGCACCTGCCGGCCTTCATGCTGCCGCAGCACGTGGTGGCGCTGAACGCGCTGCCCACGCTGCCCAACGGCAAGGTCGACCGCATCTCGCTGCCCGCGCCGCAGGCGGTGTCGCGCGACGAGGCGCGGCGCGGCGCCGGCCCGCGCACCGAATGCGAACGCAAGGTGCTCGCCACCATGGAAAAGGTGCTGAGCCTGCCGGGCCTGGACATGCGCGACGACTTCTTCACGATGGGCGGGCATTCGCTGCTGGCCTCGCGCCTGACCACGCTGCTGAGCCGCGAATTCCAGATCACGCTGCCGCTGCGCTCGCTGTTCGAGGCGCCCACGGCCGAAAAGCTGGCCGCCGTGGTCGAAGGCCTGCAGAACGCCGGCGCCGGCGCGCAGGCACCGCTGCCCTGCCGCATCGATCGCAAGACGGCACCGCTCACGCCCTCGCAGGAGCGCATCCGCTTCATGGAAGACCTGCATCCGGGCCGCTCCGTCTACAACGCTCCCGCGGCCCAGCGCCTGACCGGCGTCTTCGACGCGGAGCGCTTCGAGGCCGCGTTCAAGGAAATCATCCGCCGCCAGCCCGCCATGCGCACCCGCATGGGCACCGATCCGCACACGGGCCAGCCGGCCCAGCTGATCGCGGAGTCGGTGGATTTCTCGCTGCCCTTCGTCGACCTGCGCGACCTGCCGGCCGACCAGCGCGAAGCCGAACTGGCCGAACGCATGCAGGAGCTCGCCGACCGGCCGATCGACATCCACCGTGCGCCGATGCTGCATGCCGCAGTGTTCCAGCTCGACGTGCACGAGCATGTGTTCGTCTTCGTGCCGCACCACCTGATCTGGGACGGCTGGTCCTTCGACCTGCTCCAGCGCGAGCTCTCCGCCATCTACGACGCGGCGGAGCGCGGGCGTGCGCATGCGCTGGCGCCCATCGCCACCACGCAGGGCGACTATGCCGAGTGGCTGGCGAACTGGATGAAGGAGCCGTCGTTCCAGGACCAGCTCGACTTCTGGCTCAAGCGCTTCGCCGGCGCACCGATGCCGCGCCTGCCCAACACCGACATGCCGCGCCGCGCGGGCAAGAGCGGCCAGGGCGGCGCCCACTGGATCCGCGTCGATCTCGCCACCACCCAGCAGCTGCGCAAGGTCGCGCGCGACATGGACGTGACGCTCAGCATGCTGACCTTCGGCGTGTACGCGTTCGCCATGAGCCGCATCGTCGGCTCCGAGGCCATCGTCATCGCGAACCCCGTGCGCGGCCGGCAGCAGCCCGAGACCGAAGACGTGATGGGCTTCTTCACCAACGTGCTGCCGGTGTCGCTGCAGGTCGGCCTGGAACAGCCGCTCGCGGAGTTCATGCGCTACGTGAAGCGCGAGCTGCTGTCGCTGATGAACTACCAGCAGGTGCCGTTCGAGCGCCTGATGGCGGAGCCCTCGCTCGGCGCACGCATCAGGGCGGTCGGGCCCTACCAGTCGATGTTCTCGTTCCAGGACGCGCGCGACCGTGCGCGCCGGCTCGGCAGCCTGCAGACGCGGCAGCTACACCTGATGCAGCGCGGCGCCACCGACGACATCGGCGTGTGGCTGATGGACAAGCCGCACGGGCTGGAAGGCGCGCTGATCTACAACGCGGACATCTACCTGCGCGAGACCGGGGCGCAGCTGCGCGACCGCTATCTCGAACTGCTGCAGAGGGTGGCCGATCATCCCGAGGCGTCGCTGGCCGACCTTGCCAGCGAGGAAGGCTCCGCGAGCGCCGTCTATCTGCGCAAGCTCGCGGCCGTCGATCCGCTCAGGGCTGCGGCGCCGGTGGATGCGCCGGCCGGTGCGGCCAAGGCGCAAGACACCATCCTGAACCCCGAGCATGCGCGGCTCGCGCAGATCTGGGCCTCCGTGATCGGGATCGATGTCAACGACATCCGCTCGAGCGACAACTTCTTCGATCTCGGCGGAGATTCGCTGCTCGTGCTGCGCGCGATCCAGCAGGCCGAGAAGACGCTGGGCTACCACGTGAATTCGCGCCGCTACCTGTTCGAGAACCTCGGGCAGATCGCCTCGTCCGCGCACCGGGCCGCGGAGGATGCCGAGCTCGCGGATCTCGGCAAGCTGCCGCTCGGCAACCTCAAGGGCCCGGCGCGCGGCGACGGCCTGCTGAGTCGCGCCTTCGGCAGCTGGCTGCGCAAGGAGTGATCCATCATGGGCCCCGCAGCTTTCTCCCTGAGCTCCGTCGAGGCGCCGGTCTGCCGGTATCTCGAACTGGACGTCGGCCCCGGCCCCGAGGCGCAGCGGCTCCTCAGCGACGAGGAGCATGAGCGCGCCGCACAGTTCCGGTTCGAGGCCGACCGGCAGCGCTTCGTGGCGGCGCATGTCGCGCTGCGGTACGCGCTGGCTGCGCACACCGGCGAGAGCCCCGAGGCGCTGCGCTTCACCCGCAGCGCATTCGGCAAGCCTTCGCTGTCGGGCTGGCCGCGGGTGCGGTTCTCGCTGAGTCACAGCCAGGCGCTGGGACTGCTCGCCATCGGCGAACGCGGTCCGCTGGGGGCCGACGTCGAGCAGCTGCGCCCGGTGCCCGATGCGCTCGCGCTTGCCGCGCAGCATTTCACCGACAGCGAGAACGAAGCGCTCGCGGCCTTGCCCGCCGGCGAGCGCGAGCATGCCTTTCTGACCTGCTGGACGCGCAAGGAAGCCTGCCTCAAGGCCATCGGCCTCGGGCTGATCGTGCCGACGGAGCGCTTCGAGGTGGGGCTGGAGCCCGACTGCCGGAGCGTGGAAGTGCCGGTGGCCGGCCGGATCCTGTGGCTCGTGCTGCAGCCCGCGCCGCTGCGCGTGGACAGCGTGGGAGCGATCGCCGAATGGCGCCAGACGCACGTGCGCGCCAGCGTGCCGAGCTTCGCGGCGCAGACCTGCGCCCGCTCCCGCTCGGCGGAAAGGCGCGCAGCGCCGAGGGTGCCGCAATGACCGCGCTCCCGTTCATGTTCGGACCGGCGTCGCGCCAGATCTTCGGCGTGTTCCATGCGGCTGGCGATGGCCGGCCCGGAAGTACCGCGGTGCTCGTGTGCCCGCCCTTCGGCCAGGAGGGCCTGCGGACCCACCGCTTCTTCAAGGTGCTGGCCGAGCGCCTCGCGCGCTCGGGCATTGCCACCCTGCGCTTCGACTTCCACGGCGCGGGCGACTCGCCCGGCGATGAAAGCGAAGGGGAGCTCGACGGCTGGCGCCGCGACCTGTGCTCGGCCCACGAAGAGCTGCGCCGCAGGGTTCCGGGAAGCCGCATCGTCTGGGTCGGCGCGCGGCTCGGCGCGACCCTGGCCGTGCTGGCTGCGCGCAACGGACGCTGCGACCCGTCGCGGCTCGTGCTGTGGGAGCCGGTGATCGACGGCCGGCGCTATGCGCGCCTGCTGCGCGAGCAGCATGTCGCGGCCATCGACACGACCTTCTGCATTCCGGACCTGGTCTGGCGCCGCAACCTTGCGCAGGATCCCGACGCGCTGCCCGAAGAAGCGCTGGGCACCATGCTGTCGCCCGCGCTGCGTACCCAGCTTGGCGCACTGGCGCCCGAATCGCTGCCGCTCACGGCCCTGCACGACACGCTGGTGCTGACTGCACCCGACGACGCGGACACCGCGCAATGGGCGGCCGAACAGCAGTCGCGCCACATGCCGGTGCGTCTCGCCTATTTCCAGCACCGCCTCGACTGGACCTCCGACCCCTATCCCAACAGCGCCATGGTTCCGGCCGACGCGCTCAACCGCTTGCAGGGTGCCCTCCATGAATGACATGACGCAATGCCCCGTCCGGTTCGGACCGGGAAACGCACTGATGGGCATGGTCACCATTCCCACGTACCGGACGCCGGCCGACGTCGCCTGCCTGATGCTCAACATGGGCGCCAACCACCGGGTCGGGCCGCGCCGCATCAACGTGAAGCTGGCGCACGTCCTGGCCGCACGCGGCGTTAGCAGCCTGCGCTTCGACCTCGGCGGCCTGGGGGACAGCGACGCGTCCGACGCGTCGTCCGACCTGCAGACCCGCGCGGTGCGCGACCTGCGCGCCGGCATGGACCTTCTCGAAAGCATGCTGGGCATCCGCAGGTTCGCGATCGTGGGCATGTGCTCGGGCGTGGAGCACGCCATGACCGCGGCCGCGACGGACACGCGCGTGGTGGCGCTCTCGCTGTTCGACGGCTTCGCCTTTCCGGACCGGCGCGCGCGCTGGGAACGCATGCTGCGGCGCGCCCTGGCGGCGCCCGCGCACCCGTCGTTCGCGGGCAAGGCCAAGCGCTGGCTCCAGCGCCACCTGCTCCCCAGCCATTCGACGAAGCCGCTGCCCGGTTTCTTCGCGGAACGCAAGCCGCCCGAGGTCAACGCGGTCTGGTTCGGCGCCACCATGAGGCGCCTGGTCGAACGCAAGGTGGCGGTGCAGCTGCTCTATTCGGGCTCGCTGCATGTCTGCGACCACGACCGCGACCAGCTCGGCCCGTTCCGCAGCGAACCCTTCGCGCTGGCCGTGCAGTACGAATTCATGCGCGATGCCGACCACACGCTTTGCACGATGCGGGGACAGCAGCTGTTCCTGCGCTCCGTCGGCGGCTGGGTGGCTGCCTGCGCCGTCGGCGCCGGCCCGGAGCGCCGCAGCACCAGCCCCAGCCCGAACCCGCTCGCCCCCGTCGTGGAGCGCCCCAAGCACGGCGCCTACGTCCCGCAGTGAACCGATTCCCCCCAAGGAAGAAAGGAAACCCCATGGCACACCTCGATCCGGCCAGTTCCTTGCGCACCGCCCGCGCCGTCCCCGCCCGCGCCCGAACCCGCATCCGATCGGCGGTGCTGCTGCTGCCGCTGTGCCTGGCCGGCTGCGGGGTTCCGGGTTTCGGTCCACCCGACAGCGGGAACTGGGGCGCCTACCGCTCGGGCGGCAGCGACGCGCGGGGCGAACCGAAGATCGTCTCCATCACGCCCGAACTGATCCGCACGATGGCGGCGCGCAACCCCGCCGCGCTGCCGCCCGAGGTGCGGCAGCTGTTCGGCAAGGCGCCGGCCTACACGATCGCCCCGGGCGACGTGATCGGCATCGTGGTCTATCGCCATCCCGAGCTGATGCCCAATGCGGGCGCGGTCATCTCGCAGCAGTCGGACCCCACCGGGGTGAGCGTCGCACCCGGCTTCATTGTCGATGGCGATGGCGAGATCAGCTTTCCCTACATCGGCCGCACCAAGATCGAAGGCATGACGGAAAGGTCCGCCGCCGAGATGATCTCGCGCAAGATCGCGCCCTTCGTCAAGGATCCGCTCGTGAGCGTCAGGATCCAGTCGTTCCGCAGCCGGCGCGTCTATGTGGAAGGCGAGGTCCGCACGCCGGGCCTGCAGATCTTCACCGACGTGCCGATGACGCTCGCCGAGGCCATCAACCGCGCCGGCAGCATCACACCGGCCGGCGACCGTTCGCGCGTGACCCTGACGCGCGCGGAACGCACGATGGTGATCGACCTGCCGCTGCTTCGGCGCCTGGGCCTCGACCCGACGCGCATCCCGCTGCAGAACGGCGACATCGTGAACGTGGGCACCCGGGACGACAGCCGCATCTACGTGATGGGCGAGATCCTGCGCCCCTCCGCCCTGCCGATGCGCGACGGCCGGCTGAGCCTGAACGAGGCGCTGGGCGACGCGGGCGGCCCGGCGCTGCAGACCGCGTCGACCGACCAGATCTACGTGGTGCGCAATTCGAGCGGCGACGTTCCCGAGGTGTACCACCTGGACGCGAAGAACCCGGTGGCGCTGGCGCTTGCCGACCGCTTCGAGCTGCAGCCGCGCGACGTGGTCTACATCGACCCCGTGCCGCTGGCGCGCTGGAACCGGGTGATCAGCCTGATCCTCCCCGCCGCGCAGGTCGTGAACCTCGGCGGCACCATGAGCCGCCGCTGACGCTCCGCCATCCCGTCCAGGCAACACACAAAGGTGATCCTCATGAATGCGCACTGGCAACCTGCACTTCCCGCTCCCTCGGCCCCGGAGGTCGCGGCTTCCGACACCCCTCCTTCCAGGCTCAGGGAGCATGTCGACCTGCTGCTGGACAGCCGATGGAAGATCGCGGGCATCACCGCCGTCGCCCTGCTGCTGGGCGCGGGCTACGCCATGTTCGGGCCGCGCGTGTACGAGGCCAACGTGCTGATCCAGGTCGAGGACCCGGACCGCTCGGGCGGCACGCTGGTCGGCGACTCCGCGAGCAACGCGCTCAACGCCAAGACACCGACCGCGGGCGAGGCCGAGATCCTCAAGTCGCGCCTGGTGCTCGACCAGGCGATCGAGAACACCAAGCTCTACATCGAGGCGCAGCCGCTGTACGTGCCGGTGGTCGGCGCCTGGCTGGCGCGCCGCGCCAAGACGCTTTCCGAACCGGGCTTCGCGGGCCTGTCGGGCTACGTGAGCGGCAACGAGCAGATCGTGGTTGCGCAAATGGACGTGCCGACGGATCTCGAAGGCAAGCGCTTCCTGCTGACCGCGGGCGCCAACGGCAGCTACACGCTGACGCACCCCAAGCTGGACAAGCCGATGGCCGGCTCCGTCGGCGTGCCGCTCGATGCGCAGACCCCGCTCGGCCCGATCCATCTGCTGGTGGGCTCGATCGCGGGCCGGCCCGGCGCGGCCTTCGAGCTGGTGCGCCAGTCGAAGCAGCTCGTGCTGCTCGAGCTGCAGCGCGAGCTGCGCGTGATCGAGAAGGGCAAGCAATCGTCGGTGATGGAAGTGAGCTGGCGCGACGGCAACCGGATGCAGCTGGCCAACCTGCTCAATGAAGTGGCGCAGCTCTACGTGCGCGTGAACATCGACCAGAAGACGGCCCAGGCACAGCGCGCCCTCAACTTCCTGGGCTCCGAGCTGCCCAAGCTGAAGCAGCAGCTGGAGCAGTCCGAGCAAACCTACAACCAGTACCGCAACCAGAACGGAACCATCAGCTTGGACGACGAGGCGCGCAACGCGCTGTCGCAGAACCTGGAACTGCAGACGAAGCTGTTCGACGCCACGCAAAAGCGCATCGAGCTTACCGAGCGCTTCACGGCCAGGGACCCGAGCGTGATGACCATCGACGCACAGATCGCGTCGCTCAGGAAGGCCCTCGGGGGCGTGGAGCAGCGCATTCGCCGCATGCCGATGCTGCAGCAGGACTCGCTGCGCATGCAGCGGGACATCAAGGTCAATACCGACCTGTACGTGTCGCTGCTGAACAGCTCGCTGCAGATGCGGCTCGCGAAGGAGGGGCGCATCGGCAACGTGCGCGTGCTCGACCAGGCGCTGCTTGCGGAAAAGCCGATCCGGCCCAAGGCCTCGATCGTCATGGGGATCGCGCTGATCGCGGGCCTTTCCTTCGGGGCAGGTTCGGCGTTCCTGCGCAGGTCGTGGCGCAAGACCATCGCCAGCCCGGCCGAGATCGAGACCCACACCGGCCTCGACGTCTACAGCACCGTGACGCTCAGCGCGCACCAGTACCTGCTCGATCGCGCCATTCGCAACGGCAAGCCCGGCGTGCACCTGCTGGCGGCGCAGCATCCGGACGACCCGGCGCTCGAGGGATTGCGGCGGCTGCGCACCGCGCTGAAGTTCGCCATGCCCAAGGCATCGGACAACCGGCTCATGATTTCGAGCGCCACGCCGGGCGCGGGCAAGACCTTCGTGTCGGCCAACCTCGCGGCCGTGCTCGCCTCGACCGGTCGGCGCGTGCTGCTGATCGACGCCGATCTGCGGCGCAGCAGCCTGGCAGCCGTGTTCGGGCTGAAGCGCCGCGGCGGCCTGTCGGAACTGATCCAGGGCTCCATCGAATTCCAGAACGCCGTCCACACGGGCGTCATGGCGCACCTGGACGTGATGACCACGGGCGCGCTGCCCACGGACCCGAGCGCGCTCCTGACGAGCGACGCCTTTGCCAGGGTGCTCGAGAAGGCATCGGCACGCTATGACGTGGTGATCGTGGACACGCCGCCGATGCTGCTGGCCTCGGAGACCGCCGAGATGGCGGCCTGCATGGGCACGCTGCTGATGGTCGCGCGCGCCGGGGACAACGAGCTGGGCGACCTGTCGGAAAGCGCACACCAGCTGCGGCATGCCGGCGCGCAGTTCCAGGGCGTCGTCCTGAATGCGATGGACACGCGCCAGCGCTACTACGGCAAGCTGGCCTACCGCTACGGCGGCTACCAGCCGCGGGTGCACGAATACCCGAGGGCGGTTGCCGAGCTTCCCCAACCTGCCCATGCGAGCGCCGCATCATGAACACGCTGCGATCGAGCGCCGCTGTCCATTCGCCCGGCAATTCACGGCTGCTGATGGGCTCCAAGCGGGTCGTGGACGTGCTGCTGGCGGGCGGCTTCTTCCTTCTGCTCGGATGGGCGTTCGCGCTGGTATGGATCGGCGTGCTGCTGACTTCCGGCAAGCCGGGCATCTACAAGCAGCCGCGCTACGGCCGGGACGGGCGCGTCTTCAGCTTCTACAAGTTCCGCACGATGGTGCCCGATGCCGACGCCGTGCTGGAGCGCTACCTGCGCGGCAACGAAGCAGCCCGGCGGCAGTGGGAGATGTACCAGAAGCTCGACCGCGATCCGCGCATCACGCGCTTCGGCGCGGTGCTGCGCAAGTACAGCCTGGACGAACTGCCCCAGTTCTGGAACGTGCTCAAGGGCGACATGAGCGTGGTCGGCCCGAGGCCCTGCATGTTTGCCCAGAAGGAGCTGTACGGCGTCTATTGGAGCAGCTACTGCGCCGTGCGGCCCGGCATCACCGGACTGTGGCAGGTGAGCGGGCGCAACGAGGTCAGCTACCGGCGCCGCGCGGCGATGGATGCGGACTATGTCGCCACCCTTTCGATCCGCCAGGACATCGCGATCCTGCTGAAGACCTTTCTCGTGGTGGCCGGAGCGCGCGGCTCCCGCTAGGGGCCGTCGGCCGGCATCCGCATTTGCTTTTCGTCCTATCAACCCTCAACCCTTAACCGAAAGAACATATGCGTATCTACGTTGCTGGTCATCGCGGAATGGTGGGGCAGTCTCTCGTGAAGCGCCTGAGCAGCCTCGGGCACGAGGTCGTCACGCGCAGCCACGAGGAACTCGATCTTCTCGACCAGGATGCCGTTCGTCGCTTCTTCGCCACCGAGCGCGTCGACCAGGTGTACCTGGCGGCAGCGAAGGTCGGCGGCATCCACGCCAACATGACCTATCCGGCGGAGTTCATCTACCAGAACCTGCTGATTGCCGCCAATGTCACGCACCAGGCGTTCCTTGCGAACGTCAAGCGCCTGCTGTTCCTCGGCTCGAGCTGCATCTATCCGCGGCTGACCGAGCAGCCGATCCGCGAAGATGCGCTGCTCGGCGGCCAGCTCGAACCGACCAACGAGCCCTACGCCATCGCCAAGATCGCGGGCATCAAGCTGTGCGAGAGCTACAACCGCCAGTACGGCGCCTCGCACGGCATCGACTACCGCAGCGTGATGCCGTGCAACCTGTACGGCCCCGGGGACAACTACCACATCGAGAACAGCCATGTGGTGCCGGCGCTGATCCGCCGCTTCCATCTTGCCAAGACCAGCAATGCGCCGGAGGTGCTGATCTGGGGCACGGGCCAGGCCAGGCGCGAGTTCCTCTACGTCGACGACATGGCCGAGGGCTGCACCACCGTGATGGGCCTGAGCCGCTCCGGCTACGAGCAGCACACCACCCCGATGTGCGCCCACATCAACCTGGGCATGGGCGAGGACCAGTCGATCGCCGAGCTGGCGCAACTGGTCGGCGAGGTCGTGGGCTACCGGGGCCGGATCCGGTTCGACCCCTCGCGGCCGGACGGCGCGCCGAGAAAGCTGCTCGACGTGTCGTGCGCAGCCGCCCTCGGATGGCACCCCACGGTGCCGCTGTCCGAAGGCCTGCGCCGCACCTATGCGGACTACCAGAAGTCGCTGCAGCCCGTCCAGGAGCTGGCGCACGCCTGAGCCCGCACCGCCCCCCACGCAAGAACAAGCACAAGGCCTTCCATGAGAGCGCTTTCCTTCTGGTCAGGCATCGCCATTGCGTTCCTGTGCGGCTCGATCGAGCCGGCCTGGGGCTATGCGGCGGTGTGCGCGCTGTCGCTGGTACAGCTGTCGATGCTCGGCGCTCCGGGGGCCAGCGTCTTCCTGCTGATCCACTACGCCACGATCCTGACCTACTTCTCGCTGGCGCCGGCGATGCAGATCGCCGCCGACGTTTCGTTCTGGGACACGGGCGTGATCGGTCCGGTCGCGCACATGCAGGCGCTGACACTGCTGCTGCTGTACATGGCGGGTGTGGAGGCCGCCCGGTTCGGCATGCGCGATACGCCTGCGCTGGCGCCGGCCGATGCGGGCCACCAGATGCAGTCGGCCGGCGTGGCCCACCCCGCGCTGCTGCTCCTGAGCGGTGCGATCTCGGCGTTTGCCTCGCTGTTCATCCGCCCCGACCTGAACTTCATCGCGCGCGGCATTCCGGGAGCCGACGAAAGTCTTCCGGTCGACTACATCGTCTATTCGACGCTGCCCAAGCTCATCGTGCTGATCTGCTTCGTGGCACTGACGATCCATGCCGTGCGCCGCCGCACGGTCTGGTCATGGTGCGCCGCAGGCCTTGCGCTGGCGATGGCCGCCTTCGCCGCGAACCCGGTCAACACGGCGCGGCAGGTCTTGCTGATCGGGCTGCTGCCGCTCTTCATCCACGCACTGGGCCGAGGGTGGCGCTGGACGCTGGCCTTGCTGATCTTCGGTGCCATCGCGGGCCTCGGCCCGGTGCTCAACCTGGTGTCGCGCGGCACGTTCTGGGGCGAATCGCTCACCACCTTTCCCTACAGCCAGGACTTCGACGCGATGTACGTCGTGGCCGGAATCATCGAGCGCGCATCCGAGCCCGAGCTCGGATGGGGGCGCTACCTGCTGTCGGCTTTCTCGTTCATCCTGCCGCGGGACCTGAAGCTGTTTCCGGACTTCGATCCGCTGGGGTGGCCCGCCATCCTGGGCAACTTCTCGCAAGCCAACCTGTCGCTTCCGCCTTTCACGACCGCGTACTTCGACTTCGGACTGGCCGGTCCCGTGATGTTCGGCCTCGCGATCTCGGCCGGCTTCCGGGTGCTGGACAGGATGGTGGATCCGCGCGCCGCGCTGTCCGGCAGCTACCTGTGCGCGCTGGTGCTGCTGGCCGCCTACGTGCCGTTCCTGCGCGGTCCGATCCTCGGCTGGGGACCGTTCGCGGCATCGGGGCTGATTGCGGCGCTGCTCGCCGGGCTGTTGAGTTCGCGCTTCCGCCCGGTACGCCGCCGCGCGGCACCGTATGCCTCCGGCGCGGTGTGAGGTTCACCATGTACAAGTACCTGTTCTACGACACGATCCGCCTCAACCGCGGCGCGGGCGGCGTGCTGAACGTGTCCGACCTCCTGCTGCGCAGGATGCGCCTGTGCAAGGGCGACCACATCCAGCCGGTGAGCGAACTGCATCCGCGCCTCTTCGCCGCCGCGCGGCGCCTGCGCCTCAGCCGGTTCCTGGTCGAGATACTGCTCTACAACTACCACCGGCTGCGGGCACTGGTATCGGGCGAGCAGGTGTTCTCGCTGTTCCCGAACTACTTCCTCCCGTTCACGCTTTTCGGGCGCCACCGGGATTCGATCGTGATCGTCCACGATCTGCAGTACCGGTACTACCCGGCGTATTTCAGCCGCACCAAGCGCCTGTGGCTCGACTGGAGCCTCAGGCGCGTCGCGCACAGCGCGGCCGACGTGGTCTTCATCAGCAGGAGCAGCCAGCAGGATTTCGAGCGGCACTTCGGGCGCTGCGAGCATGCGACAGTCATCTTCAATCCGGTGGAGGCCACGCGCGCAGCAGGCCCGGCCGAACCGGCCGCACCGTCCCGCGAGCCGCCCGTCGGCAAGCGCTACCTGATCGCGTCCTACCACTACTACCCGCACAAGAATTTCGGCGGCACGCTGAAGCTGTTCGAGCGCATGAAGCGCGAGGGCCTGGTCGACTGGCTCGACATCACGGGCAACGGCGCGGCCGATGTCCAGAGAATGGTCGCCGGCATGGCGCCCGACCTCGGCAGCTGTGTGCGGCACCGCGGGCTGGTCTCGCGCCAGGAATTGACGCGGCTTTATTGCGGGGCGACGGCCTTCATCTCGCTGTCCGCCTTCGAAGGCTTCAACCTCTCGGCCGCCGAAGCCGCCACGCTGGGCGTGCCGCTGCTGCTCTCGGACATCCCGGTGCACCGGGAGCTGTTCGGCGGCTACGCCTTCTTCATCGGCAGCGAGCCGTGCGACCTGGGCCAGCTGTCGCGGTACCTGGACGAACACCGGGACACGCAACCGGCCTGGCTGCATGCCGAAGCCTGCGCGCCCGGGGCAGTGGCCAGGCGCTATCTCATGCTCAAGCGCGAGGCCGTCTGGCTTGCCGGGGCCATGCAATGACACGAACCGCATGCGCTCTTCGATGGCTGCTCGCGGCATGGCTGCTCGGCGCGGCCTGCGCGGCGCCGGCAACGGCGGCTACCGGCTTCGGCGTGATGGTGCACTACCTGCCCGACAGGCAGTCGATCGCCGATGCTGCCCGCTTCGACGTCGATGCCTTTGCGGCATCGCTCGCGCAGATGCGTGCGTCCCACCTCATCCTGACGCTCGGGCAGAACAACGGCCAGTACATTGCGCCGAATGCAGCGCTCGAAGCGCTGTGCCCGCGCAGTGCCGCGAACCGGCCGCCGCGCGACCTGCCGCTGGAGATCGGCCGCGCGCTGCGCAACCACGACATTGCCCTGGTGCTCTACCTGCCGTTTCGCGCGCCCCAGGCCGACCCCGAGCTGATGCACTGCCTGGGCGACATCTCCGAGCAGGAGCCGCCGCCGGCGCACTTCGTCGCCGCATGGGCCGCGGTGATCCGCGACTGGTCGCAGCACTACGGTGCGCTCGCCAGGGGCTGGTGGTTCGACGGCGTCTACAACACCCGGGGCATCTCGCCGGTCGGCTGGGATTCGCTCTGCGCCGCGGCACGCAGCGGCGCCCCCGACCGGTGGCTGGCCTTCAATGCCGGCGAAGGCGCGGCGCGCTTCAGCGCCAAGGCCGCGCCGTGCCAGAACCTGATGGCCGGCGAGTACATGCAGCCTCCCACGCAATTCGGCGCGCTGCGGTCGGAGCTGAAGTTCCACCTGCTGACGCCGCTCGGCGCCTCGTGGGGCCAGCCGACGCCGCCGCGCTTCACGGCCGCCCAGGTGCGCGGCTGGATCGCGCAGGCGAACGCCCACGGCGGGCTGTTCACGCTCGACCTGCCGCTGGATGCCGACTTCCGGTTTCTCCCCTCCCACGTCGCGCTGGTCCGCAGCGCCACGGCGCCCCGTCCCTGACTGCATGACCATGAACAACGACCTTCCCTTCATCGTGGTGGAAGACCGCCAGAACAAGTCCCTGCTGCTGTGCCGCGAATCGGCGGCGCGTGCGCAGGAACCGCTGATCGTGCTGTCGGCCACCGACGCCGGGCCCGGCTACGAGCGCCTGTGCCGCACCTATGTGCACCTGTCGAGCAATCCGCCGGAGTTCGAGAAGATCTGCTTCCGGCGCTACTTCCTGCTGTCGGAATATCTGCGTGCCCATCCCGAGCACCGCGAGTTCGTGCTGATCGACAGCGACGTGCTGCTGTTCCGGGGCGTCGGCGCGCACATCCGGCGCGTGGCCGGAAAGGCGGATTTCTCCGGCTCGTACAGGCGCCCCGACGATGGCTGGGACCCCTGCCAGATCTCGCCGCACGTCAGCTACTGGACCGCAGCGGGCCTGCAGCAGTTCATCGCGTTCCTGCTCAACACCTACGCAACGCCCTCCGGCCGCAGGAAGCTGCGCGCCATCGCGGCCCGGTTTGCCGCCAGGGGCCTGCGCGGCGGGGTATCGGACATGACCCTGCTGCACCTCTGGGCCCATGCGAGCGGCAATGCGGCGCCCATCAACCGGGTGTTCGGCGGGCGCGTGATCGACCACAACATCAACGGCGGGCACAACCTGCTCGCGAACGAATTCCAGGGCCGGGGCGGCGCCAAGCGCCTCGTGTTCGTCGACGGCCAGCCCTGCCTGGTCACGCCCGCGGGCGACCTGGTGAACGTGCTGGCCCTGCACTTCCAGGGCAGCGCCAAGATTGCGATGTCGCACGTGCTGCACGGCCGGGTGCGCACGGTCGCCCTGCTCACGGCCGCGCTGCGGCTGGCGCGCCGGGCCAAGAACTGGGCCTTCGGCGTGCGCCGGCTGGCGCAGCGCCCCGCGGGCGGCGCGCGCTTCGCCGGTGCGGCCGAGCCGAAATGACACCGCCTCCCGCACGCAACCAGTCACGGCCATGAACATCCTGCACCGCACCGTCGAACTCACCGGCATGCACGCGGTGCGGCTTCACGGCGTGGGGGCGCTGGCTTCGCGGCTCTATGTGTACCTCGCGGGTTTCGCGGCGCTGTTCCTGATGGCCGCGCACGTCTCGCCTTCGGACTTCGGCGAATACTCGATCTACCAGTCGGTGATGGAAGTGGCGCTGGTGGTGGCCATGCTGGGCAGTCCGCTGCTCTTCGCGCGCCATGCCGCCACCGTGCCGCCGGGCGTGCGCCGCGGCGACGTGGTCCGCACGCTGGCCGTCGGGCTTCCGCTGGCCGCGCTTCTGAGCGCCGCCGTCCTGCGCATCCAGCACCTGCCGGTGGCGGGCGCGCCTTTCGCGCTGCTGATGGCGGCGCTCGCGGTGTTCTCGTTCATGAGCCTGCGCCTGTCGTACAGCCGGGGTCTGGGCCGTGCCGGCCTGCTCAACCTGGAGGGAGGCATCCGCTCGACCATCCTGGTCATCGGCGTGGCGGCTTTCGTCGCGTGGGGCGCCGAGCTGCGCGCGACGCAACTGCTGCTCATCAACCTGCTGGCCTTCCTGCTGGTGGGCGCGGCCTGCATGCAGACCCGCTGGGTCGTGGGCCCGCCGCCCGGACGCGCCGCCCTCGAGCTGGCGTCGCAGGGCAGCGCCACCGTCTATTCGCTGCTGATGTTCCTGCTTCGCAAGTCGGACCTGCTGGTGGTGGCCTTCTTCATGCCGCTCGGGTATGTGGGCGCCTTCAAGATCGCCTTCCTGCTGGCGGAGGCTCCGTCGCAGTTCGTGCAGGCCTTTCTCTACACCAAGACGCGTCCCATGCTGGGCACCGATGCCGCGAGCTCAGACGGCTCGGAGCTGCGGCTGGCGAAGCACTCGTTCCTGCTGGGCTGCGCGCTCTTCGCCGGGCTCGCCGTGGTGATCACGGCCGCCGCGCCGCTGCTGAAGGTCGGGCGCGAGTCGCTCGAGATCTTCCTGTGCATGACGCCCTACTTCCTGCTGCGCACCTACACGGTCCACCACGAGATGCTGCTCGCGCTCAAGGTGCCGATGGGCTCGCTGGGATGGTGGGCGCTCGCCGAGGTGCTGCTGCGGCTCCTGTCGTACGGCGCCGTGGTTTCAATCTTTCCCGGCAAGCCGCACTACGTGTTCTTCATTGCCGCCGTTTCCGACCTGCTCCTCTACGAGGTGCGGATGCGTGCGCTGTTCGGCTTCTTTCCGCTCGCGCGGCTGGTTCGCGGTTCCTTCCCGAGGCCTTCATGAAAATCTTGCTCTATTCGATGAACTTCACACCCGAGCTCGTCGGCATCGGCAAGTACTCGGGCGAGATGGCCCAGTGGCTGCATGCCAAGGGCCACGAGGTCCGGGTGATTGCCTCGCCGCCGTTCTTTCCGCACTGGGCGCCGTTCGAAGGGCACTCGGCCTGGGCGTACCGCAAGACGGACTGGAACGGCATCACGGTCTGGCGCGCGCCCACCTGGGTGCCCGCGCGGCCGCGGGCGCTGGCGCGCATGGCGCATCTGTTCTCCTTCATGCTGTCGAGCATGCCGCTGCTCTTCGGGCAGATCCGCTGGAAGCCGGATCTGGTCTTCGTCGTGGAGCCGCCCCTTTTCTGCGCGCCGGCTGTGCTCTTCTTCTCGCGGATGCTCGGCATCAAGTCGTGGCTGCACATCCAGGACTACGAGGTGGATGCCGCCTTCGACCTGGGCCTGGTGCGCGGCGCGCGGGTGCGGCGCTTCGCGCTCTCCGCGGAGCGCTGGCTCCTGAGCCGCTTCAGCCGGGTGTCGACCATCTCCGCCGCGATGCTCGACAAGGCCAGGAACAAGGGCATCGACGAAACCCGGCTGGTGCTTCTTCCCAATTGGGTGGACGTGCGCTCGATCTTCCCGCACCCGGGCGCCGCATCGGGCGCGAACGGCTACCGGGCCATGCTCGGCATTCCGGACGATGCGGTCGTGGTGCTCTATGCGGGCAGCCTGGGCAGCAAGCAGGGCATCGAACTGCTGGCCGATGCGGCGGGCCGGCTGGCGGCCGCCAGGCACATCCACTTCGTGCTCTGCGGCAACGGGCCGAGCCGCGAACCGCTGAAAGCCGCATGCGCCGGCCTGGACCACGTGCACTTTCTCGACCTGCAGCCGGCCGAGCGGCTCAACGAGCTGCTGGGAATGGCCGACATCCACGTGCTGCCGCAGCGCGCTGACGCCGCGGACCTGGTGATGCCGTCGAAGCTGGGCGGCATGCTCGCGAGCGGCAAGGCCGTGATCGTCACGGCCCATGCGGGCACCGAGCTGAGCAACGTGGTGTCGGGCCGCGGCCTGGTGGTTGCGCCCGGCGACGCCGATGCGCTGGCCGAGGCCATCGCGCAGCTCGCCACGTCGCGCCCGCAGCGCGAAGCCATGGGCGCGGCCGGCCGTTCGTTCGCCGAAACGCAGCTGGACCAGAACGCCATCCTGCAGCGCCTGGAGCGCGAGTTGCTGCGCTGCCTCGCCGACTGACACCGCACGCCACGGCCACCACGCACCTTCACTCCCTCCAACTCCAACCTGGGGATCCACATGTCCGACACCATTCCTCCTTCCGACACGCCGGATCCCGGCCGCATGCCGGAGCGCCGGAAAACCAATCCGCCGGGCCTCTGTCCACCGCCCGAACCGCTGTGGCCGCACTTCCTCACCGGGCAGGAAGACGCACCGGTGCGCGTACTGCTCATCGACGACGACGAATTCATGCGGCGCGTGATCGCCCAGGAATTGCTGTCGGACATGCGCATCCAGCTCGAAGGGCAAGGCAGCAGCGTGCGCGATGGCCGCCGCCTGCTGGCGACCCATGAGTTCGACGTGCTGATGGTCGACCTGCGGCTTGGCGACGGATCGGGCTTCGATCTGATCCGCGAGGCGCGCAAGCTGCACCGCTACTGCGAAATCATCGTGATCTCCGCGCTGGAGGACGATGCCCACGTGATGCACGCGTTCGAGCTCGGCGCCACCGGCTACCTGCTCAAGCACGCCTGGCTGCAGAGCTTTGCCGAGGCCGTGCTGCAGGTGGTCAACGGCGGCGCGGCCATCACGCCCAAGCTGACGCGCCGGCTGCTGACGCGCATGAACCTGCACGGCAGCGGCGAACGGCCCGCAACGGAGGCGCCGCTGCGCGAGGCGACGTTGACCGCGCGCGAACGTGAGGTCCTGCGCTTCGTGGCGCGCGGCTGCGTTTCCAAGGAGATCAGCATGAGGCTCGGGATCTCGGGGCAGACCGTCAACGCCCACATCAAGAACATCTACAAGAAGCTGCACGTGCATTCGCGCGCGCAGGCGGTGAGCCTGGCCACCCACACCGGCCAGCTCTGAGCAAAGCGCCCACCACTTCACCAGGATGACGCCATGACCACCCCCACCATCCATCCCGTCGTGCTGTGTGGCGGCAGCGGCACGCGCCTGTGGCCTCTTTCGCGCAAGACCCTGCCCAAGCAGTTCGCGCCGCTGATCGGCGACAAGAGCCTGCTGCAGCTGACGCTGGAGCGCCTGTGCAGCCTGAACAGCAACATCACCTGCGTGGCATCGGAAGACCATCGCTTCCTGGTGCGCGAAGCGGTCGACGAGGCCGGCGCCACGGGCCGCCAGATCCTCGAGCCGGTGGCGCGCAACACGGCGGCTGCCATGGCCGCGGCGGCGCTGCGCGCCGGCAGGGACGACCTGCTGCTGTTCGCGCCGGCCGACCATCACATTCCCGACACGGCGCTTTTCGCGCAGACGGTGCGCAGCGGCGTCGAGGCCGCGCTGGCCGGGCAGATCGTGACCTTCGGCGTGGCGCCCAGCTTCGCCAGCACGGCCTATGGCTACATCGAGGCCGGCGCGCCCTCGGCCGACGGCCACAGCCACGCGGTGGTGCGCTTCGTGGAAAAGCCGACGGCGGCCGTGGCCGAGTCGCTCATCCTGCACGGCGGCTATTGCTGGAACGCCGGCATCTTCCTGGCGCGCGCCGACATCCTCGTTGCGGCGCTGCGCATGCACGCGCCCGACATCCTGCAGGCCTGCGAACGCGCCACCGCCGCCATCTCGGCCGACGGCAGTTTCGACCGGCTGGACCGCGAGGCCTTCGAGGCCTGCCGCAGCGACAGCATCGACTACGCGGTGCTCGAAAAGCACCCGGGCATCTCGGTCGTGAAGTTCAACGGCAACTGGAGCGATGTCGGCAGCTGGAACGCGGTGGCCACGCTGCATCCGGCGGACGGCACCGGCAACCGCCTGAGCGGCAAGGCCAGCGCCCTGCGCTCGAGCGACACCTTCATCCATGCGCCGCATCGCCGCGTGGTGGCGCTGGGCACCAGCCGCCTGATCATCGTGGACACCCCCGACGCCGTGCTGGTGGCGGGCGCGGACTGCGCCGAGCAGGTCGGCGACGTGGTGCGGATGCTCGCCACCGAAGGCCAGGCCGAGGCCACCGAACACCGGCGCGTGGTGCGGCCCTGGGGCGCCTACGACAAGCTCGACTTCGGCGAGCGCTTCCAGGTGAAGCGGCTCACCGTGAAGCCCGGTGCCAAGCTGTCGCTGCAGATGCACCACCACCGCGCCGAGCACTGGATCGTGGTCCAGGGCACGGCCAGGGCCACCTGCGACGGGCAGGTCAGCCTGGTGCGCGAGAACGAATCCATCTACCTTCCGCTGGGCGCCATCCACCGGCTGGAGAACCCGGGCAAGACGATGCTGGAAGTGATCGAGGTGCAGACCGGCGGCTACCTGGGCGAGGACGACATCGTGCGCTTCGACGACACCTACGGCCGCTGCCCTTCGATCAAGACGCGCGGCGATGCGGCGGAGCTGCCGCTGCCCGATTCCGCCATGCCCGCCGAGGCCGATGCCGTGCCGCAAATGGCCCCGATCCCGTAGCCTGACGCAGCCATCACGTAGCATCCGCCCCCATGAGCTACACAGTGAACCTGATCGATTTCCCCGATGCACCGGCCGACGTCATTTCTGCGGCCGAGGCGCGCTTCCGCCGCGAACTCGACAAGCTGCTGGGCGACGGCGTGGGGCCGGCGCTGAAGGCTTTCGAGAACGCCAGCGAGTCGAGCGCCGACGAGTTCACCAAGGACGACGTCGCGTTGGCGGCAAGCTGGGCCAAGGCCTACGCCGCCGCCAAGACGGCGGGCTTTCGCGCGCTGGGCGAGGCCGACGAAGCCTATTTCGAAGTTCGGCTCGACTGACGGGCGCGAGCAGGGCCTCCATGACGAAGCTCTGGCCTGCCCTGCTGACCGCCGCCCTGCTCTCGGGCTGCGCCGCGCCTTCCGTCACGCCCGCACCCACGCCCGTGCCGGCGGTGCCGGCGGTGCCGGCTGCCGGCGCGGTGACGTGGCAGTACGTGCGCTCGACCTGGCACGAGGCGCGGCAGCCGGGCCTGGGCATCAGCCACCGCTACCAGAGCCGCGTGGGCTGGATCGACGTCTACCTGTACGACCTGAAGCAGGGCCACTGGCAGGCGGGCGTCGACGATCCGCGCTTCGACGCGCAATTCAAGTCTTCCGTGGAAGAGGTCCGGCTCGCGAGCGCGAGGGGCCTCTACGCCGAAGTGGAGGTCGGCCCCGTCAGCGACGTGCGGATCGAGGGGCAGGACTTTCGCCGCGTGAGCTTTCGCATCGTGCACGCCGTCACGCGCAAGGCCTACGAGTCGTTCACCTTTCTCACGGCGCGCAACGGCCGGCTGCTGAAGTACCGCATGTCGTTCGACGCGCCGGCACCGGCCGACGTGGATGCCATTGCCCGCGAATTCATCGAGCACGACCTGCGCAGCGGGCCGGACATGCCGAGGGCCGCGCAGCCGCTCTTCGACACCTGAGCCCGGTGCGCCACGGCCTTGCGAAAATACTGTTTTTTTATACAGTGTTTCCTCTAGAATTACTCGTCTCCAAGAGCAAACATTCAAGGCGACACCATGACCCCCGCCAGCCCGCCGGCGCCCTCTGCGCGAATCCTGTTTTTCTCGCCGCTGCGGCGCTCGCAGCCGCGCCAGCCTGTGGGCCGGATCTCGACCTGGCCCTTTCGCGTGGCCACGGAAAAAGACCGCGACGGCGGCAGCATCCCTTTCGACGGCAATGACGTGCGCCTGCATGCGGCGCGCGTGCTGCGCACCACGGCCGAGCACTGGTGGCCACCGGCCGGCTGAGCGCGAATGGCGAATGGCGAATGGCGAATGGCGAATGGGAACCTACGCGCCCTCGTGCGCGCCGGGTTCGCCGAGCAGGTCCTGCGCGTCGTCGTCGAAGCCCGCAATGGGCTGGGCCTTGGCAAGCGCGAGCCACACGCCGAACGGAATGCGGTCGAAGGCGCGATGCACGGCGGCGCGCGCCACCACCAGCCGTTCGCCTTCGAGCACCAGCACGCCGCACTCCGGCGGAATTTCGTCGGGCGATGCAATGCAGCGGCCGCGTGCATCGTTGCCCAGCACATACCAGCACTCGCCCCCCAGATCGAGGTAGGCCGCGCGCTTGTCGGGCTTGCGCAGGTCGCCCAGCAGATCGCCGCGGCTCACCTTCACCTCGTGCACGACGGGATGCGCATAGGCCTCGACGCTGGTATTGCGGATCGAGAACACATCGGGCCGCGCAATGCACCAGCGCGGCTTGCCGCCTTCCTCGAGCGGCGGCAGGCGCGCCCGCAGGCCGAGGCCGCGCCAGGCAATGCGGCCGCCGCGCGTCATCTCGCGCGCCACGCGCTCGACCAGTGCCTCGTGCGGCGAGAGCACCGCGCGGTTGATGGTGAGCGTGGTGGCGATGCGTGCAATGCCGGCGTCGGTCACGCGCAAGGTCTCGTGGCCGTGCGGCGTGCGCACGCGTTCGAGGAAACCGCCCGCCAGCAGCTCGACCTCGATGGCGTCGCAGCAGGGCCAGCCCGCCGAACGGTAAATCTCGCGCAGCCGCCGCGCATGCAGTTTTCCGAACGGCACCTCGCCGGCCCTCTGCATGGGTGGCTCCACCACGGGCGGCGGAAAACCCGGATCGGTGAACGGTGGCTCCACGGGTGGTGGATCGCCCTCGGGCGGAGGCCCGGGCGGCGGTGGCGGCGGCATGGGAATCGGCACGTCCGGTGCGGGCGGCGGCGGCCCGATATGCGCGACAACGGCGGGAACAAGGGCGAGTGCGGACATGGGGGAAACAGGTTAGCGAAAAGTCGTGGTGTGCGCGAGACATTGAACGATCGGTTGCATTCGATGCCATCAATGGAAGTCGCGGCTGGTGTTGCTCAGCGCCAGCCGGCCCATGAGCGGCGTCAGGTCCTTGAAGCCGGTGGCGATCAGGTGCTGCACCTTGCCGCCGCTGTCGTCGTCGCGCTGCCAGGTGCCCTGCACCGCGAGCAGGTGCGACTTCAGGAGCGGCTCGCGCCAGGCCTCGATGACATGGTTCCAGACGATGACGTTGACGTTGCCGGTCTCGTCCTCGAGCGTGACGAAGATGGTGCCGTTGGCGGTTCCCGGGCGCTGGCGGCCCTTGACGATGCCGCAGGCACGCGCGGTCTGGCCGCTGGGCAGCGCGCGCAGCTGCTCCGCGCTCATGAGCTTCATGCGCGCCAGGCGCGAGCGCAGCAGCGCAAGCGGATGGCGGCGCAGCGTGAGGCCGAGCGCTGCGTAGTCGCCGACGATCTCCTCGCCCTCGGGCGCCGCGGGCAGCAGCAGGACCTGCTCATTGATCGGCACGCCCTTGAGCAAGGCCGGCGAGTGGTCACCCATGCCGCGGGTGGCGGTGGCGTCCCACACCTGCTGGCGACGGTGGCCCGAGAGCGACATCAGCGCATCGGCCGCGGCCAGCGCCGCCATGTCCTTGCCGTCGAGCTCGGCGCGCAGCGCGAGGTCTTCGGTGCCGGTGAAGGGTGCTTGCGCGCGCGCTTCGAGCAGGCGCCTGGCGCCCTCCTTGCTGAGGCTTGAAATGCGGTTCAGGCCGAGCCGCACCGCGGGCTGGTCCTCGTTGCCGAGGCGATCGGCGTAGCGCGCATCGGTGCCCGCAGGCATGCGTGGCGCATCGGGGGCGCGTGCTTCGAGCGTGGTGTCCATGTCGCTGCACGCGACATCGACCGGCCGCACCTCGACGCCATGCCGCCGCGCATCCTGCACCAGCTGCGAGGGGCTGTAGAAGCCCATGGGCTGCGAGTCGAGCAGCGCCGCAAGGAAGCAGGCCGGCTCGTAGTTCTTGAGCCAGCTGCTCACGGTAACCAGCAAGGCAAAGCTCGCGGCGTGGCTTTCGGGAAAGCCGTAGTCGCCGAAGCCGAGGATCTGCTTGAAGATGGCCTCGGCGAACTCGGCCTTGTAGCCGTTGTCGGTCATGCCCTTCACGAGCTTGTGGTGGAACTTCTCGAGGCCGCCCTTGCGCTTCCATGCCGCCATGGCGCGTCGCAGCTGGTCGGCCTCGTCGGCCGTGAACCTGGCCGCGATCATCGCGATCTGCATCACCTGCTCCTGGAAGATCGGAATGCCCAGCGTGCGCTCCAGCGCGGGCTTCAGTTCTTCCTTCTCGTAATGGATCGCCAGGCCCTTGGCCACCCGCTCGCGCTGCTTGAGATAGGGATGCACCATGCCGCCCTGGATGGGCCCGGGCCGCACGATCGCGACCTCGATCACCAGGTCTTCGTAGCTGCGCGGCTTCAGGCGGGGCAGCATCGACATCTGCGCCCGGCTCTCGATCTGGAACACGCCGATGGTGTCGGCGTCGCAGATCATGTCGAACACCTTCTGGTCGTCGTTGGGGATGTGGTGCATCTGCACCCTCCCGCCGCGCCAGCGGTTCATATGGTCGAGCCCGCGCCGTATCGCGCTGAGCATGCCGAGCGCGAGCACGTCGACCTTGAGCATGCCCATGGCTTCGAGGTCGTCTTTCTCCCACTGGATGACGGAGCGATCTTTCATGGACGCCTTCTCGACCGGCACCAGCCGCGTGAGCCTGGTGTGCGTGAGCACGAAGCCACCCACATGCTGGCTCAGGTGGCGCGGAAAGCCCTTGAGCCGCTGCGTCATCTCGATCCATTGCACCAGCTTGAGCTCGTCTTCCTCCACGTCGACGCGCGCGGCCGCCTTGAACAACTGCTCGCCCAGCACGGTGTCGTCGAACCAGTAGTGGTCCTTGGCGAATTCGTCGATCAACCGTTCGTCGATGCCCATGGCCTTGCCCACGTCGCGCAAGGCGCTGCGTGAGCGGTAGCAGATGACGACGGCCGCGATGGCCGCGCGATCGCGGCCGTATTTCTCGTAGATGTACTGGATGACTTCTTCGCGCCGCTGGTGCTCGAAGTCGACGTCGATGTCGGGCGGCTCGTGGCGATGGCGGCTCAGGAAGCGCTCGAACAGCAGGTGGCCTTTTTCAGGGTCGATCGCGGTAATTCCGAGGCAATAGCAGACCGCTGAATTGGCCGAGGAGCCGCGGCCTTGGCAAAGGATCTCCTTCGACTTGGCAAAACGCACGATGTCCTCCACGGTCAGGAAGAACATCTCGTATTTGAGATCAATGATTAATTGCAGCTCTTTATGCACCTGCATGCAAACGTTCGCGGGAATGCCCGAGGCATATCTTTCAAGCGGGTACTTTTTGAGCGCGCCCTCCCACGTCTTGCGCACCAGCGTCTCGGCCGGCGTCTCGCTGGTTCCCACGGTTTCGAGCGGGTACTTGTAGTTCTCGCGGATCACCTCCGGATCGAACCGGCAGCGTGCGGCCACCACCAGCGTGTTCGCGAGCATCCGGGGCAGATAGAGCTCGGCCAGCCGCAGCCGCTGCCGCAGATGCCGCTCGGCATTCGACTGCAGCGCAAAGCCGCACGCGGCCACCGTCTTGCCTTCGCGCACGGCCGTCAGCACGTCGTGCAGCGGCTTGCTCGAACGCGCATGCATGTGCACGTCGCCGGCCGCCACCAGCGGCACGCCCGCCTGCTCGCCCGCCTGCATCAGCGCGACGAACCAGAGGTCGTCGTCGAGCTCGTTGAGCATTTCCACGGCCAGCCACAGGTTCCCTGCGTAGAGCGCCTTGGCGGCCATCAGGTCTTCATGCAGCGTGGCCGCGTCCACGGCGCCGCCCGGCTCCCGGTGCGGCACGAAAAGAACCTGGCAGTCCTGCAGCGAGGCCACGTCGCTGTCCTCCCAGCTCACGCGGTATTCGCCCTTGGGCAACTCGGTGTTGCGCGCGGCGGTGATGAACTCGCACAGGTTGCCCCAGCCCTCGGTGCCGTTCGCGATCACCACCAGCCTGAAGCGCTCGAAGCGGAACTCGCTGCCGAACAGCAGCCGGAAACCGGGGTTGCGCGGGATCTGCGCTTCGTCGGGATGCTCGCGCTCGTATTCGTCGAGCTTGGCCGGCAGTTCGCGCAGGCAGACGTGCGCGCGCACGATGCCCGCCACCGAGCACTCGTCGGTGATGGCCAGGGCCGTGTAGCCGAGCTGGTAGGCACGCTCGACCATCTCCTCGGGCGTCGAGGCGCCGCGCTGGAAGCTGAAGTTGGTGAGGCAATGCAGCTCGGCATAGTCCGGCAGGCGCGGCAGCCCTGGCAGCTCCTGGCTGGACCGCGCCCGCTGCGGCAGTGCATGCACCTTGGCCGAGTTGCGCCCGCGCAGCTGCTTGTCGCTCAGGTCAGGCATAGAACCCCTGCAGGTACCAGCGCACCTCGCCCGGAGAAAAGCGCGCCGAGGGCCGCTCGCGAAAGACCCACACCAGGCCGGCCTCGGGGCTTTCCGCCACGTAGTAGTCGCGCATCGCGGGCTGGCCGCCGTCCTCCTTGCCGCCCCACCAGCCCGCCTCGATGCGCTGCGGCCCGACCAGCTTGCGCAGCGGACCCCGATAGCACGGGCGCTCGCCATCCATCTCGAGCAGCAGGGGTTCGGGCAGCAGCCACGGCGGGTAGATGGCATCGGGCTGCGAAGCCGCGGCCTTCGCTTCCCTGCGGGCCTTGTCGGGCGGGGCCTTGTCCTGCTGCAGCGCGGGGCGCCAGGCCTGCTTGCGCTCGGGCCGGTGGTCGGCCTGCGCCGCGGGCACCACCACCTGGTGCGCTCCGAGCCGCACGCTGAGCCGCTCGACCATCTCGTGCAGCTTGTCGCCCTTGCGGTTGTCCTCGGGCAGGAAGCTGGTGCTGGCGCCGGCCCATGGATCGGTTTCGAGCGTGCGCAGCGCGAGCCAGCTCGCGGGCGCCGCGAGCGTGGTGAGAGCCAGCTTTTCGGACAGCAGTCGGCGCAGGTGCGCCATGTCCTGCGTGGGCTCGGCCGTGCGTACGGTGACCTGCTGGCGCGGCGGCAGGTTCACGCCGTTGAAGCGCTTGAGGTCGAGCGTCCACTGCAGTTCGAGCGCGCGCGCGCCGCGCTGGCGCGCGCGCAGCCAGATCTGCAGCGCCGTGAGCAGGCGGTTGGCCGACCACATCAGCTCGGGCGCCGTCTCGGCCAGCGCGGGCAGCTCCAGCTTCTGCTCGAACACATCGGGCAGCGTGAGCCAGCCGTGGCTTTCGGGGCGCAGGCCCCAGGCGATGTCGAGCGCTTCGCGCAGCGCCGCGCCGAAGCGCCGCGTGAGGCCGCCGCGCGGCAGGGCCGCCACCTCGCCCCAGGTGCGGCAGCCCAGGCGCGCGAGCAGGTCGAGGTGTTCGCGCGCGGCGCTCAGGGTGTCCAGCGGCAGGCCGGCCGGCACGTCCTGGGGCCGTGGCTCGTCGCGCTCGAACAGGCGCAGCCGCGCCAGCGCGATCAGGCTCGTGGCGCCCTGCGCGCCCAGCATGCGCACGTCGGGCGCGGGGTTGGAGGCGACCAGCTGCCGCATCAACTGAAGCCGCCCGCCCCACAGCCGCTCGCAGGCCGAGACCTCGAGCATCAGCGCCTCCTCCTGCCAGGCGACGTGCGGTGTGTAGTGCAGTGCCCACCAGCCCAGCGCCTCGGGCGTGGGCAGGGTCGGCGCTTCGGATGCATCGGTTTCAGGCAACCACTGCAATGCGATCCAGTGCATTCCCGTTCCCTTTCCACGCGTCGATGCGCACCACGGTCGCGGACGTTGCCGCTTCGCCGGCGGGCACCGTGCCCTGCTGCTGCAGCCGCAGCTTGCGGCGCAGCCGGGCGGCGGCCAGCAGCGCGCTCATGCGCTCGTTGCGCGCGGGCAGCATCACGGGCGCGGCCAGCGGCGGGCCGCGGCGCTTCAGGATGCGCAGTTCGATCTGCGACGCATCGGCCTCGCAGCTTTCCACCTGAAGGCGCAGCCGTGCCGGCGATGCGCCCTGCGCGGCCGATGCGGGCCGGCACACGAAAAGCAGCACGTCGTGCTGGGCGGCCGCCAGCTGCAGCCGGCGCAGCTCGCCCACCCGGGCCTGCGGCAGCCAGGCCAGCACCGCGGCCACGTCGGCGCAGCGCAGCGCCTGCTCGCAGGCCCACAGCCGCGCGGGCGGCGCATCGCTGCGGACCCACATCAGCGCCTCCACCGGCAGCCCCTGCGCCGCGAGCGCCGCCGCGCAGGGCTCGTAGGGCGCGCCGATCAGCACCACCGGCCCGCCGTGCGCCTGCACCGCCTGCGCCAGCGCGGGCAGCAGCAGCCGCCAGACATGGGCTTCGGGCGCGGTCTGCAGCAGTTCCGTCATGGCGCCGACCGGCCAGCCGCCCCCCGGCAACTCCGCGTCGAGCGCGGCGTGGCCGGTGGCGACGACCTGCGCGTCGGCCAGGCCGAGTTCGTCGGCATGCCAGACGCCACGGCCCGCGGCAGCGGAAAAGGAGTCGAGGAAAGGGAGGCCCATGATGCAACTGTTAACTGTATTTTTATACAGTATTCCATGCATCGCAACCGGCAAAGCCCGCTGGAGGGGCTTTCCTTGCGCGGTGGCCCTCTGCGCCGTCCCGGCCGATACTGAAAGCTGTAACGGCAAAGCCACCCCCGAAGGACTTTTTCTCCCGTGACCCTGCCGGTAAACGGTCTTTCCCTCACGCGCGCCCGGCTGCTGCGGCTGGGCATGGCGCTGTGCGCCGGCGCAGCGCTTCCCCCCGCATCCGCGCAGCAAGGCAGCCTGAAGATGAACACCCGCCCCATCCCCTCCACGCAAGAAGCCCTGCCGGTGGTCGGCTGCGGCACCTGGATCGGCTTCGACCAGCGGCCCGGCAGCGACGAATACCAGCGCCTGCCCGGCGTGCTCGACGCGCTGTTCGCGGCCGGCGGCACGGTGATCGACAGCTCGCCGATGTACGGCCGCTCCGAAGAAACCACCGGCGAACTGCTGGCCGCCGCAGCGAAGCAGCGCGAGAACAAGGCCTTTCTCGCCACCAAGGTCTGGACCTCGGGCCGCGAGGCCGGCATTGCGCAGATGGAGCAGTCGTTCACGCGGCTGCGCACCCAGCGCATGGACCTGATGCAGGTGCACAACCTGATGGACTGGAAGACCCACCTCCCCACCCTGCGTAATTGGAAAGACAAGGGCCGCGTCCGCTACATCGGCATCACGCACTACACGGCCTCGGCCTACGGCGAAGTTGAGGCCGTGCTGCGCGCCGAGAAGCTCGACTTCCTGCAGATCAACTATTCGCTCGACGCGCGCGAGGCCGAGGAGCGCCTGCTGCCGCTCGCGGCCGAGCGCGGCGTGGCGGTGATCGTCAACATGCCCTTCGGCGGCGGTGGGCTCTTGCGGCGTCTGCGCGACAAGCCGCTGCCCGCCTGGGCCGGCGAGATCGGCTGCGCGAGCTGGGCGCAGGTGCTGCTGAAGTTCGTGCTGAGCCACCCGGCCGTGACCTGCACCATTCCCGGCACCAGCCGCGCCGGGCACATGGCCGACAACGCCGCGGCCGGCGCCGGCGCGTTCCCCGATGCGGCGTTCTGGCGCAGCAAAGCGCCATCGATCGGACTCTGACCCGCCGCCGCGGCTATTCGAACTTCACGTTGTGCTGCCGCACGGTGGCGCCGAAGGCCTCGTACTGCGCGCGGAAGAATTCGGCGAACTTCACGGGGCTCATGCCATAGCCCTCGAAGCCCTGCTGCACCAGCTGCGCATGCACGTCGGGCCGCTTGAGCGTGTTCTGCAGTTCCTGCGACAGCTTGTCGGTGATGGCCTGCGGCAGCCCCGGCGGCCCGAAGAAGCCGGCCCAGGGCGTGATGGTGAGCTTGCCCAGCCCGAGCTCGCCGCCCGTGGGCACGTCGGGCAGCAAGGCGCTGCGCTGCGGCAGCAGCGTGGCCAGCGCGCGGATGCGTCCTTCCTTCACGAAGCCGGGCGCCAGCGTGCCGGTGGTGAACATCATGTGGATCTGCCCGCCCAGCAGGTCGGTCATGGCCTGCATGTCGCCCTTGTAGCGCGCGTTGACCACCTTGCGCTCGCCCAGGAGCTGCAGCATGGCCAGCTCCGAAGCGCTGTTGCTCGATGCCGAGTTGTAGGCACCGGGCTTGGCCGCCACCATGGCCAGCAACTCGTTCACGCTCTTCGCCGGCAGGCTGGCCGGCACCACCAGGAACATCGAGAACTGGCCGGCCGAGCTGATCGGCGTGAAGGCCTTGAACGGGTCGTAGGGCGGCGTGGGCCGCAGCGTGGGCGCCGCCACCATCGCGGTGTTGGTGCCCATCAGCAAGGTGTAGCCGTCGGGCTTGGCGGACGAGGTGGCCTGCGCCGCCAGCACGCCGTCGGCGCCGGGGCGGTTCTCCACGATCACCTGCTGGCCGAGCTGCTTGGAGAGCCCCTCCGCGATGATGCGCGTGAGCGCGTCGGCGCCGCCGCCGGGCGCAAAGCCGACGATCAGGCGCAGCGGCTTGTCCGGATAGCTGCCCTCGGCGCTCCAGGCTGCCGCGCCCGGCAGCATGGCCAGCGTGCCGCCGGCCGCGAGGGCCGCCAGCGTCAGGTTTCTGCGTCGCATGTCGTTGCTCCTTCTTCAGTCAAAAGAGATGCCGCACACCGAACTCCCAACCCGACGAGCGGCGCCCGCCCGCCGGTGCCACGCCGCCGCTCACCACATAGCGCGCCTGGCCGCCGTTCATGAGCCGCGCATAGGTGCCGTAGAGCGCGGTGCGCTTCGAGAGGTTGTGCACGTAGCCGATACCGAACTGGCGCGCGTCGTCGCGGTTGCGCGGCATGCCGTTGGCGTTGCGCAGGCTCTCGTCGCTGCGGTCGTCCAGGTAGGCATAGCTCACGCGGATGCGGCCGACCTCGAAGGCCGGAATGTGCGCACCGATCTCGGCGGTGTTCTTGCGCACCGTGCCGGCGGCAAGCTTCACCGTCACCTTGTTGTAGAGCGCGAAGAACTTCGCAAAGCCCGCGTCCCACGAGCCGCCGATGTTGGCATGCGTGTAGTTGCCGATGGCGGCGGTGGCATTGAAGTGCGTGCGCGTGACGGCCGCCGCGATGTCGAACGCGCCCGAGGCAAAGCCGAAGCGCGCACCGGCAAAGTTGCCGTCGTCGCGGTTCGGCGCGGTGGAGTCGTTCTCCCCGGTGCCGATCATCGCCATGCCGTAGAAGCCGCCGAGCCCGGCCGGCAGCCAGTAGCTCGCCGTGTTGCTGCCCGTGATGCCGGTGGGCAGCGGCCCGGTGCCAGCGCCCGCAAACGTGAGGTTGCCTGCGCGCGCCACGCCGTTGGCGTTGAAGGGATCGAAGTAGATGCTGTTGTAGTGCGTGGGGATGAAGTCGCGGCCCAGGCGCAGCTCGCCGAACTTCTGGTGCGACAGGCTGACGAAGGACATGCGGTCGAAGGCAATCGGCCCCGCCGTGCCCGCGCCGCTCGCCTGGTTGTTGCTGTTGCTCGGCCTGCCCGTGCCGATGTCGGGGTTCAGGCTACCTTCGAGCCAGAAGCCCGCGCGCAGGCCGCCGCCCAGGTCTTCGGTGCCGCGGAATCCGAGCCGGCTGGTCGAAAGGCCGCCGTTCGACAGCGCCTTGACCGAGCCGCCGCCCTCGCCTTTCGTGTACTGCACGCCAAGGTCCACCACGCCGAACACGGTGACGCTGGACTGCGCGTGCGCCGCGCCGCCGCCGGCCAGCGCCAGTGCCGACCCCATCAAGAATCTCTTCATGTTTTCTTGTCTCCTGCTTCTTCTCTTGGTTGAAAAACTCGTGAACGCGCGCAGGGCTGCGCCACCGGGTGCGCGCGGGGGTGCGCACCGGTTGGCGAAGGCCGGGGTGAAAAAGGTCTAGCCCGAGGGCTCGGGTCGTTCGGTGCGCACGAGCACGGCGCCCTTCGACAGCGGGCTCACGTTGCGCCGGTACTGCTGCAGCCAGCCGGTATCGAAGGCCGGCGGGGGCGCCTGCCAGTCGGCACGGCGCGCAGCGAGTTCCGCATCGGTCAATGCGATGTCGAGACGGCGTGCATCGAGGTCGATGGTGATCACGTCGCCATCGCGCACCAGCCCGAGCGGCCCGCCGAGCGCGGCTTCGGGCGACACCTCGGCCACCACCAGCCCCTTGCAGACCAGGCCCGAGAGATGCCCGTCGGTCAGGATCGCGACCTGGTCGCCCAGGCCCGCGCCGTCGATCGCGAAGACCACGCGCGAGGCGCCGCCGCCCATGGCCGGACCGCCGCAGGCGCCGGCGCCGCGCATCACGACCACCTGGCCCGGCAAGATCTCACCGCCCTTGAGCGCCGCGATGGCCGCGTCCGAGGTCCAGAAGCACACGGCCGGTCCCGTGAAGCTGCGCACCTTGCGCTCCATGATGCCGGTCTTGATGAGGCCCGACTCGGGCGCGAGGTTGCCGCGCAGCAGCACGATGGCGGGATGCGGCGCGACCGGGCGGTCGATGGGGCGGATCACCTCGGGCTGCGTCACCTCGGCATCGCGCAGGTTGTCGGCCACGGTGCCGCCCGTGACGGTGAGCGCGCCGGTGTCGAGCAGCGGCGCGAGCTGCTTCATCAGAGCGCGGCAACCGCCCGCTGCCTCGAAGGCCTCGATGCTGTGCTCGCCGATCGGCCGCACGCCGGCCAGCACCGGCGTCGTCGGGCCGAGGCTTTCGAACAGGCCGTACACGTCGACGCCGCACTCCCCTTCGGTCGACACGGCCTGCAGGTGCTTGGCCGTGTTGAGCGAACCGCCGATGGCCAGCACCGCGCGCACCGCGTTGGCAAAGGCGCCGGGCGTGAGGATGTCGCGCGGCTTGAGGTCGTTCCACACCATCTGCACGATGCGCGTGCCGGCGGCGCGCACGTCGGCCATCATCTTTTGGCTCAGCGCGGCCACCGGCGCACTGCCCGGCAAGGCCATGCCGAGCGCCTCGCAGACGATGTGCATCGAGTTGGCCGTGCCCAGGCCCGAGCACACGCCCGGCCCGCGGATCGCCTCGCGGCTCATGCCCACGAGTTCTTCCACCGGCAGGTGGCCCGTGACCGCATGCATCGCGCCGATGAACACTTCCTCGATGTCCATGTGCCGGCCCTGGTACTCGCCGCTGGGCTGGTAGCCGCAGGGCACCAGCAGCGTCGGGATGTTGAGGCGCGCGGCCGCCATGAGCTGGCCCGGCACGGTCTTGTCGCACGAGGTGAGGCACACCATGCCGTCGAGCTGCGCGCCTTCGACGGCCACCTCGATGTCGTTGGTCACGAGGTCGCGCGCGCCGAGCATGTAGGCGCCGCGCGCGCCGGCGCCGGTGATGAAGTCGCTGGGCGCGGCGGTGCGGATCTCGAACGGCACGCCGCCCGCGGCGCGGATCGCGGCCTTCACTTCCACCGCCACGCGGTCGAGGTGGCTGAAGCACGCCGCGAGTTCCGACGAACTGTTGACGATGGCGATCTTGGGCTTCTCGCAGTCTTCCTCGGGGATGCCGAGCGCGCGCCAGTGGGCGTTGCGCACCGACCAGAGATAGGAACCGCGCGGGAAGTTGCTGCGCAGGGGGCGGGTGGTCATGGGCGGTCTCCGGACTTGTTCTTCCTCGTGATCTCGATCACGCCGCGGTCGGCGTCCACGCGCACCCAGTCGCCGGTGGCTATGCATTCGAGCGGGTCGCGCTCGAAGTCGGTCATCGAGGGCGAATGCGTGACCACGGCGCCGAGCGCCATCTTGGTGGTCATCTCGTTGAACAGGAACGCCGCGGGCGCCGAGTTCATGAGCCGCGTCATGTGGAACATCGCGGACCAGCCCGACGAGCCCTTGGCACCCGGAAACACCAGCACCTTGCCCGCGAAGCTCTGGCCGCGCAGCTCGTGCCGCGTCTCGATGACGGTGCCGGTGCGCGGATCGATGCCGCCCCAGCCCGAGATGCGGTCGCGCGTGACGAGTGCCTCGCCTTCGGCCACGCCGCCGACCACCTTGCGGCCGCGAATCACGATGGTCTCTTCAGCCGTGACTGCGTCGTTCATGCGTTGCCTCCGTTCCAGCGGCCGGTGCACGCCGCATCGACGCATTCCGCCGTGCTGCCAAACCACGCCTGCACGCCGAGGATCGCGGGCAGGTAGTGCGCCTGCTTGGCCGAATCGAGCGCCACGGTCTTCGTGCCCTTGGGCACGGCGCGGCTCATGGCGGAGCAGCTGTCGGTCATGAGGATGCCGCCTGCGTCCTCGATGATCTTCGTGTAGCCGTTGCGGTCGGCCAGCGACTTGATGGCGCGCGGCGTGAAGATCCACAGCTCGCAATCCGGGTGCACCTTGCGGCCCTCGATGAGTTGCGCGGCCTCCCAGATCTGCTCGATGGTGTAGTGCGGACAGCCGAGCATCACGTACTGCACCTCGGCGTCCTTGCCCGTCGCGTTGATCTTCTCGTAGGTGGCGCGGCGCTCGGCTTCGCCAAAGCGCAGCACCTCCACCGGCGCACGGCCGCCGAGCGCCTGCTCGAGCGTGAGCGCCTCGGGCGTGATGCCGGCGATGTGGTACATCTCCACGCCGCCCGAGGACGAAGCCGCCGCACCGAAGTGCTTGAGCCGCGGCAGGTTGGGCACGCGGCCGATGCCGCGCCGGCTGTGCACCACCGGCACGCGCTCCTGCACATGCTCGCCGATGTAGTAGCCGAGCAGGCCCCAGTCCTGCACCGATTCGACCTCGACATCGAGCTCGACCACGTGCGTGGCATGGCGGTTCTCGTCGAGGTGATAGCCCCAGTAGGGAATGCGGCCCGTGAGCATGGCGGCGCCAGTGCTCTCGCGGCCTTCCGTGTTCGTGCGTGCGCCGAGCACCGAGTTGCAATACACCACGGCCGACGATTCCATCCACGCGCAGTGCTCGCCGCGCGTCGGGATGTTGCCGACCTGGTAGGGCGTGCAGGTGTTCATGATCTGCGCGCCCAGGCCCGCCGCATGGCGCTCGCTCTTGTTGTAGAACTGCACGATCTCCTCGCTCACGCCCATGCGCTCGGGCTGACCGGGGTCGAAGCCCAGCTGCAGGTGGCTCGTGAAGACCTTGAACTTCGGGATCTCGACGGTCTCCTGGCTGTCGAGGCTGAACTCGGAGAACACCGCGTCCATGCCGCCGCCCTTGGCCAGCGCGAAGTCGCGCTGGAACGGCGTGGTCGAGGTGATGGTGGCGCAGACGTTGCGCGTCTCCACCAGCCGCTCGGCGCCCAGCGCTTCGCCGTAGCGCATCAGCAGGTCCATCGCCTTCTGCACGGCCGGTCCGTCGCGGCCGTCCATCATGGCTTTTTCTTCATCGCTCAGGTGCATGGCCTGTGTCTCCGTTCTTGTGCTGTCGTGGGGTCGGCCGGGCTAGCCCGGCAAGGGCGTGGGCACGTGGCCGCCGATGTCGCGCGCGATGGTGAGCGCGATGTCGTGCAAGCGCGGTGCCAGTTCGTTGCGCAGGCGCTCCTCGGTGAACACGAAGGCCGCGCCGCCGCCGTTGAGCGCCATCACTTCGCCGTCCGGGCCAATGAGGGGCACCGACACCGAGTTGATCTCGCGGTGGAACTCGCCGAGCGAAAGGCAGTAGCCGAGCCGCCGGGCTTCGCCGATGGCGCGCGTCATGCCGGGCGCGATGCTGTCCCACTCGGGGCCGCGCAGGAGGCGCATCGAATCGACCAGCTGGTTGCGCTGCACCTCGGGCAGCGCCGAAAGATAGGCGCGGCCCAGCGCCGAGTTGGCCAGCGGCGCGCGCGAGCCCACGTCGAGCCGCGCCGACAGCATCGACGAGCGCGGCCGGCAGGCCTCGATCAGCACCATCTCCATGCCGTCGCGTATCGCCAGGTAGACCGAGGCGCCCACCTCCTCGGCCATCGCCTGCATGCTGGGCCGCGCGGCGGCGCGCACGTCGAGGCTGCCGAGGAACACGCGCGACAGCGACACCACGCCCGGCCCGAGCATGAAGCGGTCGGCCACCTGCGCGGCCTTGAGCATGCCCAGCGAGAGCAGCGTGGCGACGAGCCGGTTGACGGTCGGCCGCGGGATGCCGGTCATGCGCGCGATGTCGGCATGGCCCAGCACGGGGCGCGCCTCGCTGAAGCAGCGCAGCACCGAAATGCCGCGCTCGAGTGCGCTCACGGTGTCGGCGCGGTCGCCGCGCGCGTCGGCGGAATCGGCGGCGGGAAAAGAGGTGTCGTTTTTGTCAGTGGACATGGAGGAACCCTTTGCAAGACTCTGCAATGTAGAGGCTGGCGAAAGCGCGTCGGCCGGGTTCATGCGATTCAGATACCGGCTTCGGCCGCGGCCCGCGCCTGCGCGCCCTGCCCGGCGCCGGCGCGCAGGTACACGCCCTGCGCGAGCAGCGCCGACTGCAGCGCGCCCACGTCGATGAAGCGCGGTTCGATGCAGCCCCGCGACGCCAGCGCCGCCGCCACGCCCGCGGCCTGGCCGGTGATCCAGCATTGCGGAATCTCGCGCATGAAGCCGTGCGAGTTGCGGTCGCACGAGATGTGGCGCCCGCAGGCCAGGAGGCCGTCGAGCTGCTGCGGCACCAGCGCGCCGTAGGGAATGGAGATGTTCGGAAACTTCGGCGACACCGCGGGCGTCACGCCCACCTCGTCGGCCAGCGCCACGCCGTCGGGCCACTGGCTGCGCAGCACCGCGCCCACGCCGGAGAGGCGCCGCGCATGGCGCACGCCGATCTGCGGTGCGCTCAGCATCAGGTAGGCCTCCTCGAAGCCCGGCGCATGCGCCTTGAAGTAGTCCAGGTGCGCGGCCATCGCGCGGTGCGAGCGCACCTCCACGGCGGTGAGGTCGTCCACGTCGAGCGCGGAATAGCCCGACTGCCGCGGCCCCATGAACAGCGCCACGTCGTTGCGCCACGAGACGAAGGGCCGCTCGAACAGGCCGCACACTTCGCGCCCGCGCGCCATGAAGGCGCTGAACGCCTCGGGCTGGCCGGCCTTGAATTCGATCCAGCGGTTCATGTCCACGCCGCCGAACAGCCACGAGGTGTTCATGCAGTGGTGCACGTCGGCCTCCTCGATGTCGTTCACGAAAGCCGCGCCGGCGCGCGCGAACAGGTCGCCGTCGCCGGTGGCGTCGACCACCACGTCGGCCATGATCGCCATGCGGCCTTCCTTGCTCTCGAACACCACGCCCTTCACCGCGCCGTCCTGCACGATCGGAATCGCGGCCCACGAGTGGTAGATGAGCTTGACCTTGCGCTCCAGCACGATCTCCTGCGACAGCAGCTTGAGGCGCTCCGGGTCGATGGTGGGCGACCACGTGACCACGCCGTGGTAGGCGGCCGTGCGCTGCGACCAGTGGGCGGCCTTGGCCGCGTCCTGCGAGCCCCAGTCTTCGCGCGCGGGGCCGGCAATGGCGTCGGCCGGCAGGCGGTCGAACAGCTCTTCGGCAAAGCCGCGGATCACCAGCTGGCCTTCCCAGTCGGTCATGCGGTCGATCCAGATCACGAGGCCGCCGGTGGAAAGCCCGCCCAGGTGGTTGTAGCGCTCGAGCAGCGCCACGTCGGCGCCGGCGCGCGCGGCGGCTGCGGCGGCCGCGGTGCCCGACGGCCCGCCGCCCACCACCAGCACGCCGCAGCGGTGGTAGACCGGAATGTCTTTGCCGGGCTCGGCCCAGGTGCCGTGGTCAGGCCGCTTGACGCGGCTGTCGCGGTCGAAGATGTCGGAGGACAGGATGCGCTCGTCGGTGCGGACGACAGTTTTCATGGATGAATGTCTTGGATGGGCTGTTTCGTCGTATTTTGATTTCAATGTTCATTTTGTCAAATATAAAAGTCTGAAAAAGGCATTTCTTCGGGGTATTCCCTAGCTAATATGGATTTTTATGGTTTTCTGAACCAATATAAGAAGAACATTCCAACGGAGACATCGATGAAGAAACCCTGCGGCACCCGCCGCGCATTCGGCGCGGCGCTCAGCGCGGCGGCCCTCCTGGGCGTGGCGCCCCTGGCGCTGGCGCAAGACTTTCCCGTGCGCGGCGGCAAGCCGATCCGCATCGTGGTGGGCTTCACGGCCGGCGGCGGCACCGATGCGCAGGCGCGCATCGTGGCGCAGAAGCTCGGCGAGATGCTGGGCACCGGCGTGATCGTCGACAACAAGCCCGGCGCCAGCACCATGCTGGCCGCGAGCGAGGTGGCGCGCGCGCTGCCCGACGGCTACACCCTGCTCTATGCGCCCTCATCGACCATGGCGCAGAACCCGCACACCTTCTCGCAGGTGCCCTACGACCCATTCAAGGACTTCACCGCCATTTCGATGGGCGGCCGCGGGCCGCTGGTGCTGTCGGTGAGCACCACCGTGCCGGCCCGCAACGTGAAGGAACTCATCGCCTACGTGAAGGCCAACCCCGGCAAGGTGAGCTATGCCTCGTTCGGCGCGGGCACCTCTTCGCACATCTACGGCGAGGCCTTCGTGAAGAAGGCCGGCATCGACGCGGTGCACATTCCCTACAAGGGCGGCTCGGACGCGGCCAAGGACCTGATCGGCGGCCGCGTGCAGTACATGTTCGATTCGGCCTCCTCGGCCATCATCACCTCGGGCACCGGCAAGGTGAAGATCCTGGCGATTGCCGCGAACGCGCGCATTGCTGCGCTGCCCGAGGTGCCGACCTTCGCCGAGCAAGGCCTGACCGGCCTCGACCTGCCGAGCTGGCTCGGCTTCTACGGGCCGGCGCACATGCCTGCGCCGGTGGTCGCCCGGCTCAACGCGGCGCTCACGCAGGTGCTGGCGATGCCGCAGGTGCGCGAGTTCTACCGCAGCGGCGGCTATGAGGCCGGGGCAAGCACGCCCGAGGAGTTTGCCGGCGTCACGCGTTCGACCTACGAGCGCTGGGGCGCGATGGTGCAGCAGGTCGGGTTGGCCAAGCAATGAAAGCCTGGCCGCACTCCTTCATCGGCCGCCGGCGCGTTGCCGCATGGCTCGGGTTCGCACTCGGCGCGGCCGCACTGCCGTGTGCCGCGCTCGCGGCCGAGCCCGCGCCCTTCCCCGAGAAGGGGCGCAGCATCCGCATCGTGCTTGGCCTCGCGGCGGGCGGCGCCTCGGATGCGCAGGCGCGCTTCGTCGCCAACAAGCTCGGCGAGGTGCTGCAGACGCCGATCATCGTGGAGAACCGGCCGGGTGCGAGCTTCATCCTGGCCACTGAGGAAGTGATTCGCGCCGCGCCCGACGGCTACACGATGATGTACGCGCCCTCTTCCGTGGTGGCGCAGAACCCGCAGACGCTGGCGCAAGTCCGCTACGACCCCTTCAAGGACCTGACGCCCATCTCGCTCGGCGCGCGCGGCCCGCTGGTGCTCACGGTGCATGCGAGCGTGCCCGCGCGCACGGTGCAGGAGCTGGTTGCCTACATCAAGGCCAATCCGGGGAAGATGAGCTACGCCTCCTTCGGCACCGGCACCTCGTCGCACATCTACGGCGAGGCCTTTGCGAAGCAGGCGGGGCTGGATGTGGTGCACGTGCCCTACAAGGGCGGTGCCGATGCCGCGAAGGACTTTCTCGCGGGCCGCGTGCAGTACTACTTCGATGCGGCGCCCAACGCGATCCAGAACACGGCCACCGGCAAGGTCCGCATGCTGGCGGTGGCGGCGCCCAAGCGCAGCGCGATGCTGCCCGACGTGCCCACGATGACCGAACAGGGCGTCGCCGGCGTCGACATGGCGAGCTGGCTGGGCTTCTACGGGCCCGCTCGCATGCCCGCGCCCGTGGTCGCCAGGCTCAACGGCGCGCTCGCGCAGGTGCTGGCGATGCCCGCCACGCGCGACTTCTTCCGCCAGGGCGCCTACGAGGCGGAGTCTTCGAGCCCCGCGCAACTGGCCGAACTCACGCGCGCAACCTACGAGCAGTGGGGCGACATCATCCGCAAGCTCGGGCTCGCGAAGCAATAGCGAGGCTGCGAGGCTCAGCCCAGGAAGCGCAGCAGCAGCCGGTTGAATTCATCGGCGCGCTCGTACTGCGCCCAATGCCCTGCCCCGTCGATCACCACGCCTTCGCGCTGCGGATGGCCGGCCGTGAGCTGCGCCACCAGCGGCCGCGGATCGGCGGTGACGTCGTACTCGCCCCAGAGCAGCAACTGCGGCCCGCCGAGCGCGTCGAGCGCGGCCTGCAGACCGCCCGCCTGCGACACGTCCTTGCTGCGAAAGCGCGTGCCGTGGCAGGAGATGTCGTGGATCTCGAACGCAACCGGGTCGATCGCGGCCTTGTCGTGCAGCATCAGCGCGGCCAGGTTGTGCAGCAACGCAGCGCGTTCTTCCTCGCGGCTGGGCGCGGCACGCCAGTTGATCATCTCCACCGCCATGCGCCGCATCGTGCCGTGACCGCCGCTGCCCACGAGCGCCAGGCGCCGGATGGCACCGCGCCGCACCGCGAAGCGCGCGGCGGTGAGCCCGCCGAAGGAGAAGCCGCCCAGGTCGATGGGCGTGCCCGCGCCGATCAGCTGGTCGAGCGATCCGCCCAGCGCATCGAGCAGCGGTCCGAGTGGATCTTCGCCAGGCGCGGCGCGCGGCGGCGCGTCGGAGTCGTTGAAGCCGGGCATGTCGGGCAGCCACAGCGTGCGCCCGGCCGAAAGCGCCTCGACGTTGCGCAGCCAGTGCATCCAGCTGCCGTGGCCGCCATGCAGCAGCACCAGCGGTGCGTGGGCGTTTTCACCGCCGAAGCGGCGCCAGCAGACGCGAACGCCGCCATGCATCACGTCATGGCGCGTGCCGCTCGCGGCGATGCGTTCGATCGGCAGGCGGGCTTCGCGGTCTGAATCTGAAGTGAAATCTGGATCGGGAATGGAAGGCATCGCCCGATTCTGCCAACACGCCGCCTTTTCAGCTGGCGGCTGCGCCGAAGCGGTAGCTCGACACCACGAGCCCGCCCATGAAGGCGTCTTCGTGATAGATGCGTTCGCCGGGCTCCTGCTCGGCCGCGCCGACCACCACCATCAGCGGGATCAGGTGCTCCTCGCGCGGATGCGCCATGCGTGCCGAAGGGGCGGCAGCCCAGTCCTGCAGCCGCTGCACGCGTTCCTGCGGTGCCGACTGCACGGCGGTGTCGTCGAGCCAGTCGCCGAAGGCCTTGGAAACGCCGTGCGCCTGCGGGCCGAAGTTGCGCAGGTTGTGATAGCTCAGGCCGCTGCCCACGATGAGCACGTTCTCATCCCGCAAGGGCGCGAGCGCGCGGCCGAGCGCCAGGTGCTCCGCCGGATCGAGCCCGCGACGCAGCGACAGCTGCACCACCGGCACGCCGGCATCGGGGTACATCGCCTTCATGGGCGAGAACATGCCGTGGTCGAAGCCGCGCTCGGGGTCGATGGCCGCGGGCAGCCCGGCCGCCGCAAGCAGCGACTGCACGCGCCGCGCCAGCTCGGGCGAACCCGGTGCGTCGTAGCGCACTTCATAAGTGTGGGCGGGAAAGCCGCCGTAGTCGTAGATCATGGGCGGGCGCGGGTTGCCCTGCACCGTGAAGACCGGCGCTTCCCAATGGGCCGACACCATGAGGATGGCGTCCGGCGTGCGGCCGATCTGGCGCGGCATGTCGGCCAGCGCGGCGGCCAGCTGGTCGTAGGTGGGGCCCATTTCCTTCCTCATCCAGGGCCAGGGGCCGCCGCCATGCGAGATGAAATACGTGGGCAGGCGCGAGGTGTCGTCAGCGTGGGTCAAGTCGATGCTCCTTGAAAGCGTTGCATCGACTGTAGACATTTCCCATCAGGAAATCGACAGGCTACGATGCATCGATTCATTTCCTCTGAGGAAACCATCCATGGACCGCCTGACCAGCCTGCGCGTATTTCGGGAGGTCGTCGAATCGGGCAGCTTCGTGGCCGCGGCCGAGCGCCTGTCGATGTCTCCGCCAATGGCCAGCAAGCACGTGGCGCAGCTCGAAAAATCCCTGGGCGCGCGGCTCCTGCACCGCTCGAGCCGCCACCTGAGCCTGACCGAGGCCGGCACCGCCTGGTACGAGCAGAGCCGGCGCGCGCTCGACCTGCTCGATGCCGCCGAGGCCGCCATCGGCCAGAAGAGCGAGGCGCCGCGCGGCCAGCTCAAGGTGAGCGCGCCGGTGTGGTGTGCCACGCCGCGCTTCGCGCGCGTGCTGGCCGACTACCGCGAGCGCTTTCCGGAAGTGCTGGTCGACATCCACCTGGAGAACCGCAAGGTCGATCTCGCGGCCGATGGCTACGACCTGGCGCTGCGCGCCACCCAGGAGCCCTCCCCGGCGCTGATTGCGCGGCCGCTGTGCCGCGTGCCCTTCCACCTGGCGGGCACGCCCGCCTACCTGCGCCGCATGGGCGGCAACCCCATGCTGCCGGCCGACGTGGGCCGGCTCGGCGCCATCGTGCCGAGCTACGTGAACCTCGAGAACCTCTCGCTCAAGGGGCCGGGCGGGCGGATGTTTCCGCTGCGCCTCACGCCGGCGCTGCGGTCGGACGACACCACGCTCACGCTGCATGCGGTGCGCGCGGACATGGGCATTGCCTTCCTGCCCGAATGGCTGGTCGACGACGACCTGGCAGCGGGCCGGCTGGTGCGGCTGCTGCCCGACCACGCCTCGCCGCCGGTCACGCTGTTTGCCGTGTACACCAGCCGCCAGTACATGGCGCCCAAGCTGCGCAGCTTCATCGACTTTCTCGGCGAACGGCTGGGCGGCCAACCGCCCGCGGCGGCAAAACGCACCCTTTCGGGGCAAGGACATGCCACCCGGGGCTAAAGTCGCGGCTTCCCCAGGAGACTGCCTGCCTTGTTCCGTTTCTTCGAAAAACTGCTTCCCCCCTATCCCGCGGCCGAACCGGCGCTCCCCCCAACGGGCTTCTTTGCGTTCCTGTGGGCCTGCACCCAGGGCCTGCGCCTCAAGATGGCCGTCATGGCGGCACTCACCGCGGCCATCTCGGGCTTCGAGGCGCTGCTGTTCGCGATCCTCGGGCGCATCGTCGACTGGCTCGGCGGCCAGGTGCCATCGCGGCTGTGGGCCGAGCGCGGCGACACGCTGGCGTGGCTGGCCGCGCTGCTGGTGATCAGCATCGGCGTGGTCGCGCTGCAGACCATCGTCAAGCACCAGACGCTGGCAGTGAACCTGCCGATGCGCCTGCGCTGGAACTTTCACCGGGTGATGCTGGGCCAGAGCATGGCCTTCTACCAGGACGAGTTCGCGGGCCGCATCACGGCCAAGGTCATGCAGACCGCCCTGGCGGTGCGCGACACCCTGTTCGTGCTGGCCGACGTGGTGGTGGCCATGGGCGTGTACGTGGTGACCATCATCGTGCTCGTGACCGTGCTCGACGTGCAGCTGGTGCTGCCCTTCATCGTCTGGCTGGTGCTCTATGCGGGTGCGCTGATGTACTTCGTGCCGAGACTGGGCAAGGTGGGCAAGGCGCAGGCCGACGCGCGTGCGCTGATGACCGGGCGCGTGACCGATGCCTACACCAACATCGCCACCGTCAAGCTGTTCTCCCACACGCAGCGCGAGGCCGGTTTCGCGCGCGAGGCGATGCGCGAGTTCATGTACACGGGCTACGGCCAGATGCGGCTGGTGAGCGCGTTCGAGATCGTCAACCACACGCTCAGCATGGGCCTGACCGCGGGCATGGCCGGCACCGCGCTGTGGCTCTGGTCGAACGGCACGGTGGGCGTGGGCGCGGTGGCGGCGGCCACCGCGATGGCGCTGCGCCTGCAGGGCATGTCGCACTGGATCATGTGGGAGATGACCAGCCTGTTCGAGAACATCGGCACCGTGCAGGACGGCATGAAGACGCTGTCGCGCCCGCGCACCGTGCTCGATGCGCCCGATGCCGGCGTGCTCGAGGTGCCGCACGGCGAGGTGCGCTTCGAGCACGCGAGCTTCCGCTATGCGGATGCAGGCCGCCGCGTCATCGACGACCTGAACCTGGTGGTGCGCCCGGGCGAGAAGATCGGCTTGGTCGGCCGCTCGGGCGCGGGCAAGTCGACGCTGGTCAACCTGCTGCTGCGCTTCCATGACCTGGAGAGCGGCCGCATCCTGATCGACGGCCGCGACATCGCGCACGTGACGCAGGATTCGCTGCGCAGCCACATCGGCATGGTCACGCAGGACACCTCGCTGATGCACCGCTCGGTGGCCGACAACATCGCCTACGGCCGGCCCGACGCCACCCCGGCCCAGATCGAAGCCGCCGCACGGCGCGCCGAAGCGCACGACTTCATCCAGATGCTCGGCGACGCCAGCGGCCGGCGCGGCTACGAGGCGCATGTGGGCGAGCGCGGCGTGAAGCTCTCGGGCGGCCAGCGCCAGCGCGTGGCCATTGCGCGCGTGATGCTCAAGGACGCGCCGATCCTGCTGCTCGACGAGGCCACCAGCGCGCTCGACTCCGAGGTGGAGGCCGCCATCCAGCAGAGCCTCTACCGGCTGATGGAAGGCAAGACCGTGATCGCGATCGCGCACCGCCTGTCGACCATCGCGGCGATGGACCGGCTCATCGTGCTCGACGAAGGCCGCGTGGTGGAAGAAGGCGACCACCGCACGCTGATGGCGCAAGGCGGACTCTATGCGCGGCTGTGGGCGCACCAGAGCGGCGGCTTTCTCGGCGACTCGCTCGAAGAAGACGACGAAGAAGCGCTGCGGGCCTGAGCCGCGCAGGGTTCAGGCCGGAAGTGCGCCGGCCTCGTAGAGCCCGGCGAACTCCGCGCTCGGCGGGATCGGCTTGACGATGTCGATCAGCACGCCGTTCGGATCGCTGGTGATGAAGTGGCGCTGGCCGAAGTCTTCGTCGCGCAGCGGCAGAAGAATCGGCAGCCCGGCCGCGGCCAGCTGGTCGTGCACCGCGTCGGGGTCGTCCACCTCGAAATTGAGCAGCAGGCCGCCCGCCACCTGTCCGCGCGCGGCGGCGGGAATCGTCTCGTGCCGGCCATCCAGCACCGCCAGGTTGACCGAGGGCTCGCCTTCGAGCTGCAGATGCACATACCAGTCGCTCGCGAACAGCGGCACAAAGCCGAAGTGCGACTGGTAGAAGCGGGCCGTTGCGGCCACGTCGTTGGTCATGATCACCGGGTAGTAGCTCGTCACTTTCATGGCGTCGGTCCTTTCAATTAACATACAGGTTGCATGTAAATCCCCATATTAATCTACAGACAGCCTGTATGTAAATGCCCAGGACAACCGCCACTCCCCCGTCCAGGACCAACCGTGAACGCACGGAAACCACCCGGCTCGCCTTGATCGAGGCGGCGCGGGGCCTCTTTGTCAGCAAGGGCTACGGCGACACGTCGACGCCCGAGATTGCCGTGGCCGCCGGCATCACGCGTGGCGCGCTCTATCACCACTTCGTGGACAAGCGCGACCTGTTCAGGCAGGTGCTGGTGCGCGAGGCCGAAGCCGTGGCGGCCGGCATCGAGGCGGCCACGCCCCGGCAGCTCACGCCGCGCGAGGCGCTGATCGAGGGCAGCAAGGCCTACCTGGACACCATGACCGTGCCGGGCCGCACGCGGCTGCTGCTGATCGAGGGCCCCGCCGTGCTGGGCCTCGCGGAAATCATGGCCATAGACGAAGCCACATCGGCGAACTCGCTGCGCCGGGGACTGGAAAGAGCCAAGGTGGGCAAGGCAGAGGTGCCGCTCGATGCGCTCGCCCGGCTGCTCTCGGCCGCGTTCGACCGGGCCGCGCTGGAGATCGACGCCGGTGCCGATGCGGACGACATCCGCGCGGCGATGCTCTGGCTGCTGCAGCAGGCGCTGGGCCCCGAACCCCGCCGCAAGCCTGCCGCATGAGGCGCGCCGGCACGGCGCATGCGGTCGAAGGGGTCTTCGCAAGTCCTACAGCACAGGCCGCTGCCCGCCGACAGCAGCCGGACACCCCGGGCGCGATGCTGAAGCTGTCGTCAACAACGAGGAGTCCTCGCGTGAATTCCATCATTTACATCGTCGGTCTGGTCGTCGTGGTCGTGGCCGTGCTTTCGTTCTTCGGCCTGCGCTGAAACCGGGCACGCGTTTTCGACTCGCCTGCTGAACAAGAACGGGGCCGTCCGCGTGGCCCCGTTTCTCATGGGTTGCCCGGAGCGCGCCGGGCATAATTCGCGCGCCCCGGCACTTGCGGGGCTTCACTTGCGAAGGGACCCTGTTGACCAACACCGCGTTGCGCGAATCTGTCTTTCCGGACGCGGTCATCACCGAGGCGATCCGATGGACCGAGGAGAAAGGTCCGCTCGACGATGCAGAGGTTCTGCGCGCCGCCCTCGCCCGCACTTCCGACGCACCGGCACGGATCACCGCACGCGCGCTTTTGCTCGGTGAACGCATCGGGCTGCAATCCGAACTGGCACGCGCCCGCCAATGGGCGCCATGGGTGCTGCTCGGGCTGGTGGCGCTCATCGTCATGGCCGGCCTGGGCCTCGCGGGCAACGTGGTCGGCGGCGGCGAACGGCACATCAACGTGATCGTCGCGCTCGCGAGCCTGCTCGGCCTGCATGCGCTCACGCTGCTGCTCTGGCTGGCCGGCCTGTGGCTGCCGCTCGGCGCGTTCTCCACCAGTTCGCTCGGCTGGATCTGGCTCTCGCTCACCGCGCGCGTGGCCGGCGGCAAGCGCGGCCAGGCACCGGTGCTGGTGCGGGCGGCCACCAGGCTGCTCGCGCGCGCGCGGCTGCTGCCCTGGGCGCTGGGGCTGGTGAGCCACGGCATCTGGTCGCTCTCGTTCGCCGTGGTGCTGGCCGCGCTGCTGTTCGCGCTGGCGTTCCGCAGCTACACGCTGAGCTGGGAGACGACGATCCTGGACCCGGCCTTCTTCGTGCACGCCGTGCAGGTGCTGGGCTGGGCACCGTCGCAGATCGGCTTTCCGGTTCCCGATGCCGCGACCGTGCTCTCCCCTTCTCCCGGCGCCGCGGGCCAGCGCACGTGGGCGCTGTGGCTGACCGGCTGCATCGTGGTGTACGGGCTGCTGCCGCGCTTGGCGCTGGTGCTGCTGAGCGCGGCGGTGTGGCATCGGCGCCGCGCAGCGCTGCGGCCTGACTGGAGCGAGCCGTATTACCGCAAGCTGATGGCGCGCTTCGCCGCGCTCGCGCCGCCCGCCATCGTCGATGCCGATCCGGGGCGCGCGCCGGGCTCGGCGCCTGCGGGCCTTTCGCCATCGCAGTTGCGGGATGCCGTTTTCGTCATCGGCTTCGAGCTGCCTGCGGATACGCCGTGGCCGCCCGAGGGCCTGCCCGCCGCCATCACTCCGGCCCAGGTGCAGCGCATCGACGGCAGCGCCCCCGCGCGCCGCGCGCTGCTCGACCGGCTGGCAGAGGCCCGTCCGCGTGCCGTGCTGCTGGTGTGCCACGCCGCATCGAGCCCCGACCGGGGCACCGAACGCTTCCTGCGCGAAGTGCTGGCCCATTGCGGCGAATGCCGGCTCTGGCTGGCACCGGCCGCCAGGGACGCGTCCGGCGCGGACGCACCGCAGCGCTGGATCGACTGGCTGCAGGGCACCGGCCTTGCGCGCGTCGCGGCCACGCCCCGGCTCGAAGACGCATTGCAAGGCCTGGGCACCCCGCCATGACGCAGCAGCAGCATCAAGCCATCCGCATCGCCGTGGTCGGCCACACCAACGCGGGCAAGACCTCGCTGCTGCGCACGCTGACACGGCGCGCCAATTTCGGCGAGGTGTCGCAGCGGCCCGGCACCACGCGCCATGTCGAATCGGTAGATCTGGACGTGAACGGCCAGGCCGCGGTGCGCTTCTTCGACACGCCGGGCCTGGAGGATGCGGTGGCGCTGCGCGAGCACCTGGCCGGCCTTGATGATGCGCAAGCCACGCCGCCCGAGCGCATCCGCCTGTTCCTGCAGGGCCCCGAGGCGCACGGCGTGTTCGAGCAGGAGGCCAAGGTTCTGCGAACCATGCTCGACATCGATGCGGCGTTCCTCGTCATCGACGTGCGCGAGCCGGTGCTGCCCAAGTTCCGCGACGAGATCGAGCTGCTCAACTCCTGCGCCCGGCCTGTGCTGCCGGTGCTGAACTTCGTGCGCGATGCGGCCAGCCGCGAGCCCGACTGGAAGGAACTGCTGTCGGCCTACGGCCTGCACGTGCAGGTGCGCTTCGATGCCGCAGCGCCCTTCGTGGGGGCCGAGCGCGAGCTCTACAGCGACCTGTCGACGCTGCTGCGCGACCGGCGCGAGCTGCTGCGCGCCGTGGTGGATTCGCTCGCCGCCGAAGCCGCCGAGCGCCGCCACGCGGCCTGCGCGCGCATCGCGGAACTGCTGGTCGATGCCGCGGCGCTGCGCCGCACGGTGCCGGCCGGGGAGTTCGCCGACACGGCGCGACGCAGGACATTCGTCGCGGCATTGCAAAAGGACGTGTTCGACAAGGCGCAGCGCTGCACCGACGACCTGCTCGCGCTCTACGGCTTCCGCCAGGACGATGCGGGCGAGGCGCCGCTGCCGCTCATCGAAGGCCGCTGGACGCTGGACTTCTTCAGCCCCGAAGCCATGAAGGACGCGGGCCTGCGGCTCGGTAAGGGCGCCGCCATCGGCGCCGCCGTGGGCGTGGTCGCGGACCTGGCCGTGGCCGGCATTTCGCTCGGCACGGGCGCCGCGGTGGGCGGCGCCATCGGCGGAGCCGTCTCGCAAGGCTGGGGGCCATTCGGGCGCAAGCTGGCGAACAGGCTGCGCAACGTGCACGAGCTCACGGTCGAGGACGGCGTGCTGTTTGCGCTGGTGGCATGGCAGCTGAAGCTCACGCGCGCACTGGAGCAGCGCGGGCATGCGGCCACAGGGCGCATCGCGGCCGAAACGAGCGCGACGCAGGACGCGCCGACGCGCGCCACGGCAGCCGCCGTACGCGCGGTGCGGCCCGCGCGCAGCCATCCCGAATGGGAATCGGCGGGCGTGGCCACGCGCAGCTTCTGGCGCCCCGCGCCGCAGCGCGACGCGCTCGCGGCCGATCTCGCGCGCACGCTGCAGGGCGCCTTCGAGCCCTGAGCACCGCTCCAGCCTTCGCTTGCAGGCGGAGGCGACGGATTCCCACGCGCCGGAGCTGCCGAGCGCACCACTCTTTTTTTCGAAGACATCGACGGCACGCGGGGTGCCGTTCGTCCTTTTGTCTTCATCGAAAAAGGAGCATCCATGGCCGTCGAATGCAAACTGCTCGCCACCCCCTTGATCGGACGCGTGTGGCAAGGCCGCACGCCCATTGCGCGGGCCGACGAATACCTGCGCTACAGCTTCGAGCATGGCATCCAGGAGATCGCGAAGAAACCGGAATGCCTGGGCGTGCAGTACTTTCGCAAGCTGAACGGCGGCACCGCCGAATTCAGGACCGTCTCCTACTGGCAATCGATCGAGCACATGCATGCGATGCACGCGCAGCGCGGCGATCCGCTGCGCGTGGCGCCGCCGGCACGCGACCCCGAGTTCCTGCTCGAGTTGCCGGAGTTCGTGGACATCGTCGAGGTGCACGTCAATTCGTTCGGCACCGGCAGGTAGCCCCGGGGCCTAGCTTTCGAGCAGGTCCTCCAGCCGCAGCGGCAGCCTGCGCAAGCGCTTGCCGGTGGCATGGAACACCGCATTCACGATGGCGGGCGCCACGCCCACCATGGCCACTTCGCCCAGGCCTTTCACGCCCATGGCATTGAGCCGCGTGTCGGGCTTGCCGACAAAGTCGACATCGATGCGGCCGATGTCCGCCGCCACGGGCAGCACGTACTCCGCCAGGTCCGCATTGAGGAAGCCGCCGTAGCGCGCATCCACCTCGCTCGCCTCGCGCAAGGCGGCGCCAATGCCCCACACCACGCCGCCTTCGACCTGGCTGCGCGCGGTGCGCAGGCTGGCCACCGTGCCGCAGTCGGCCACGCTGAGCACGCGCGGCACGCGGATGCGCCGCGTGGTGGGTTCGATGCGCACCTCGACGAAGTGCGCGATGAAGCTGAAGGCGACGAAGTCCGGATACACCGGCCCCGCCGCGGCGGGCAGGCCGCCGGTGAGCCGGCCGAAGACCTGCTCGGGCTGGCCCGGCGCGCGCATCCGGCTCTCGGCCTCGGCAAAGGGACGGCCGGAAGCCCGCAGCAGCGCCACGGCCGTGGCGCCGTTCGCACCAGCTTGCGCACCGGCGTTCTGCCGCAGGTCGTCCATGAGCCGCTGCGCGGCTTCCTGCACCGGCGGCAACGCGGTGGCCGTGCCCCAGGAGCCGGCGGTCAGGTGCTGGGGCGCGGCGGTGGTGTCGCCGACCAGGATCTCCACCGCGGCCACCGGCGCGCCGAGCACGCGTGCCACCGTCAATGCAATGGCGGTGCGGATGCCCTGCCCCATCTCGTGGCCGCCGACCGCCACCCGCACCGTGCCGCTGGCATCGAGCCGCACCTTGGCAATGGCCGGGGCAATGGCCGCCTTGTAGGCACCGGCCGCCACGCCCCATCCGATGAAGCTGCCGTCGGGCGCGCGCATCGAGCGCGGCGCCATCGTGCGGCGCGCCCAGCCGAAGGCGCTGCTGCCCTTGGCAAGGCACTCGGCCAGGTGGCGCGACGAAAAGGGCTTGCCGCTGAGCGGATCGACGGCCGCGTCGTTCGCGAGCCGGAACGCGACCGGATCGCGGCCGAGCGCGTAGGCCATCTCGTCCACCGCGCTTTCGAATGCGAAGGCGGCCGGATGCTCGAACGGCGCGCGCATGTAGCCGGGCGTCTGCACGTCGGTGCGCACGAGCCGCTCGCGGCCGAGGAAATTGCCGATGCCGTAGAGCCGCGAAGTGATCTCGGTGCCGCTCGATGGAAACAGGTCGTGGCGCGAGGTCTGCTGATCGATCTCGTGGATGGCGGCAACCAGCTTGCCGCCGCGGTCGGCGCCCAGCCGCACGCGATGGCGGCTTGCGGGCCTGAAGCTTGCGTTGTGGAACAGCTGGCTGCGCGACAGCACGAGCTTGACCGGCCGGCCCAGCGTGCGCGCCGCAATCGCCACCAGCGCCGTGTGCGACTGCAGCGAATTCTTCTGGCCGAAACCGCCGCCCACCGTGGGTGACAGCACGCGCACCTTGGCGGGCTCGATGCCGAGCTGCTTCGCCAGGCCGTGGCGCACGCTTTCGGCATTCTGGGTTGGCTCGTGGATGGTGAGCACGCCGTCGGCGCTCCATTCGGCCACGGTCGCGATGATCTCCATCGGGTTCTGGTGCTGGACCGGCAGCTCGTACGCCGCGTCCACCGTGAAGGCCGCGCCCTGGAGCGCGGCTTCGGCATCGCCCGCGCGCCGGTCGGCGAACATGGGCTGCGGCAGCAGGGCCGATTGCGCCTGCGGCTGGGCGTCGGGTGCATCGATGGTCGCCACGAAAGGAATGGCGGCGTAGGTCACGGCCACCAGCGCCGCGGCCTCGCGCGCCGCCTCGGGCGTGTCGGCCACCACCATGGCCACGGTCTGGCCGCGGTAGGCGACCTGCGGCGAGCGCAGCGGATAGAAGCTCTGGAAGCCGAAGCCGCCGCCCATCAGGAAGCCGCCGGTGTCGAAGCTGCCGATGTTCTCGTGCGTGAACACCGTGCGAACGCCGCGCACGCGCTGCGCCGCCGCGGTGTCGATGCCGGTGACGGTGCCGCGCGCAATACGCGACGGCACCAGCGCGGCATGCAGCAGCCCGGCGCGCACATCGTCCGCCGCATAGCGCGTGGCGCCACGCACCTTGTCGCGCGCGTCGACGCGCTCGGCACCCGCGCGAGGCGTGCGCTTCGTCATCACTGTCTTGAGGCTCGTTGCCATCTTCAGCTCCTTTCCCTGGCCAGCATCAGCGCATCGGTCACCGTCTCGATGCCGAGCGCCACCTTGAATGCGTTGTGCCCGAGCGGCTTCGCGCCCTCGAAGGCAAGCTCGGCGGCGCGCCGCGCGGCCGCGCGCGTGAACGGCTGGCCGACCAGGCTGCGCTCCGCCTCGGCCGCACGCCACGGATGCGTTGCCACGCCGCCGAGCGCAATGCGCGCATCGGCCACGCGGTTGCTCCTGAGCTCCAGGGCCACAGCCGCCGAGGCGAGCGCGAAGGCGTAGGACTCGCGGTCGCGGATCTTGTGGTACGTGGAGCCTCGCCCGATCGCCCCGCGCGGCACGCGGATGCGCACGATCAGCTCGTCGGCCGCGAGCACCGTTTCCAGGTGCGGCGTGGCGCCCGGTGCGCGGTGCAGTTCGCGCACGGGCAGCGTGCGCTCGCCGCGCGGGCTGACGGTGTCGACCAGCGCATCGAAGGCCACCAATGCAACGGCCCAGTCGCCGGGATAGACGGCCACGCAGGCTTCGCTGCCGCCCAGCACCGCATGGCCGCGGTTCTGGCCGCCCACCGCCGAGCAGCCGCTGCCGGGCACGCGCTTGTTGCAGGCGAATTCGGGTCCGCCGCGAAAGTAGGCGCAGCGCGTGCGCTGCAGCAGGTTGCCGCCCACCGTTGCCATGTTGCGCAGCTGCTGCGAGGCGGCCTTCCAGAGCGATTCCGACAGGGCCGGGAATTCGCGCTGCACCACGGCGTTGTCCGCCACGTCGCTCATGGCCGCAAGCGCGCCGATGCGCAGCTCGCCGCGGCTCGCGGTGTCGACGTCGCGCAGGCCTTCGATGCGGGTGATGTCGATCACGGTGGCCGGTGCTTCCACGCCGAGCTTCATCAGGTCGAACAGCGTGGTGCCGCCCGCGAAGTAGCGCGCGCCGGGCTGGTTCTGTGCGAGCAGCTGCACGGCTTCGCCGGTGCTGCGCGGACGCAGGTAGGCGAAGTCATGCATGGCGGCTGCCCTCCATGCGACTGTCCATGCGGTGCACATGCGGCGCGGCCTCGCGGATCGCTTCGAGGATGCCCGTGTACGCGCCGCATCGGCAGATGTTGCCGCTCATGTATTCGCGGATCTGCGCGTCGCTGCTGGCATGGCCTTCGCGCACGCAGGCAATGGCCGCCATGATCTGGCCGGGCGTGCAATAGCCGCACTGCAGCGCGTCATGGTCGACGAAGGCCTGCTGCATCGGATGCAGCGTGCCGTCGGCCGACTCGATGCCCTCGATGGTGGTCACGACGCAGCCGTCGGTCTTCACGGCCAGCGTGAGGCACGAGGCCACGCGGCGGCCGTCCACGTGCACCGTGCAGGCACCGCACTGGCCGTGGTCGCAGCCCTTCTTGGCGCCGGTCAGGCCGAGTTGCTCGCGCAGCACATCGAGCAGCGAGGCGCGCGGCTCCAGCTTCAGTTCGTGGAGCCTGCCGTTGATGGTGACGCGGGTTTCCCGGGAGCCCGTGCCGGGGTTGGGTGCCGCGCTGCCGGCTTCCGCGGCCGCACTGGCGCAGGCCGAAGCCGCGGCGCCGGCACCGGCCGCCGTGGTCATCATGAACATGCGGCGGTTGAGGGCAGGCAATGGGCCTGCTGCGTTCTGCAGGGGTGGGTGGCTCATGGGGCTTTCCTTTTTTCTTGCTTCTTCAGAATTCGCGGCCGAGGCGCGCATCGACCGACACAGGGCCGCTGCCGCGCGCCGCGATGCACAGCGCGACGAAGACCAGCATCAGCGGGTATTCGTAGCCGCGGTCGATCCAGGGGAAGGTGGGTGCCAGCAGGTAGCTGATGACCAGCATCTGTACCACCACCATCGGCGCGACGATGCGTGTCAGGAAACCCAGTGCCAGCATCAGCCCGCCAACGCCTTCGAGCAGCGCGATGAACCAGCCGATCAGCGGTGCGGCGGGCAGCTGCAGCACGTTGGCAATCAGGTTGACAGAACCGGCCATGGGATCGGCCATGCTGCCGTGGCTGCGGCCCAGCAGCTTGGGGATGCCGTGGGTCATGAGCATCAGGCCGAACGCGATGCGCAGCAGCGCATGGCTCAGCGGCTCCAGCCGGTCATAGAGGCTGCGCAGCCGTGGAAAGATCAGTTGCATGGGGAGGCTCCTGGGTCGCGAAAGGGTTGCGGGGAAGCGCCGAAAAGAAGGCGCAAGGGAAAGTCTCTCTGTTCTCCCCGTGCGAATAAATGCGCAAATCTCGCCAATACAATTCAAGGAGACTCAACAATCGAGAAGAACCCATGGACCGCTTCGACGCCATGCAGCTGTTCACCCGCATCGTCGATCTGGGCAGCTTCACCCAGGCCGCGGCCGCGCTCGACATTCCGCGTGCCACGGCCACGCACGCCATCAAGGAGCTGGAGGCCAGGCTGCATGTGCGGCTGCTGGAGCGCACGACGCGCCAGGTGCGCACAACCGTCGACGGCCAGGCCTTCTACGAGCGCTGCCGCCATCTGCTGCGCGAGCTCGAGGACGCCGAGTCTTCGCTGGCGGAGCTGGCGGTCAACCCGCGCGGGCGCCTGCGCATCGACATCCACGGCGCGCCCGCCCAGGCGATCGTGCTGCCGCGCATCCAGGAGTTCCATGAGCGCTATCCGCACATCGAGCTGGCCGTGGGCAGCGGCGACCGGCTGGTGGACCTGGTGCGCGAAGGCGTCGACTGTGTGGTGCGCGCGGGCGAGCCCAAGGATTCATCGCTGGTCACGCGCCGCCTGGCGCTGCTGCCGCAAGTGACCTGCGCGAGCCCGGGCTACCTGGCCGCGTACGGCACGCCCACGCAGCCGTCGGACCTGGCCCGGCACCTGGCGGTCAATTTCTTCTCGGCCTCGCGGCCCGAGGTGTTCCCGTACGAGTTCATGGTGGACGGCAAGCTCGAGACCTGCATGCTGAAGGACTGGATCAGCGTCAACAACGCCGATATCTACAAGAGCTGCGCCGAACAGGGCTGCGGCATCATCCAGGTGCCGCGCTTCAGCGTGGAGAGCCAGTTGCGCGAGGGCTCGCTGGTCGAGATCCTGCCGCACACGCCCTGCCCGCCGATGGTCTATTCGGTGCTGTACCCGCACCACCGCCAGCTCTCGCCGCGCGTGCGGGTGTTCATCGACTGGATCGCGCAGCTCTATGCGGAGCGCTTCGGCAGTGCGGCCGCGTAGGCACCGGCGAGGTGGTCACCGCGCAGTCACGTGGCGCACCTAGCATCCGCAGGCCCTTGCCGCCCTCCCCCAGACCGCCCCCCACCCCACGCGATGTACCCCGGCGAACGGCTCAACGGATACAGCCATCTGCTGGGCCTGGTGCTCGCACTCGCGGCCACCGCGCTGCTGCTTGCCAAGACCCTGCCCACCGGCGACGCCGCGCGGATTGCCGGCGCGCTGGTGTTCTCTCTCTCGGCGGTGGTGCTGTATGCGGCGTCCACGCTGTTCCACAGTACGCGTGGGCGGCGGAAGCGTTTCTGGGAGCGCGTGGACCACTGCGCCATCTACCTGCTGATCGCAGGCACCTACACGCCGTTCGCGCTGGTCACGCTGCACGGGCTCTGGGGCTGGCTGCTGATGGCCGCAGTGTGGGGCGCGGCCTTCTTCGGCATCGGGCGCGAGCTGCTGCAGGCGAGCAGCGAGGCCTCGAAGCCGCCGCTGGCGCTCTACATCGCCATGGGCTGGCTCGGCGTGCTGGCCGCGGTGCCGCTGGCCGCGCGGCTCGACAGCGGCGGGCTTGCGTGGCTGCTGGCCGGCGGCGTGCTCTATACCGTGGGCACGGTGTTCTATCGCAACCGGCGGGGCTTCCGGCATGCACACGGCACCTGGCACCTGTTCGTGCTTGCAGGGACCGCGAGCCACTTCGTGTCCGTGGGCTGGTTCGTGCTGTGATGCGCGGCCGCGGTCGAGCAGCCCCCGCTGTAAAGCGCCTGTTACCACCTCTCGCGGGGTTTCGCGTCGTGAGATGTGCACAATGCGCCCCATGCCAAATATCGCTTCCATCCTGAAATCCGAGATTTCCCGTGTCGCCCGCAAGGAAGTTCGCACGGAGATCGAAACACTCAGAAAAGCCTCCGCGCTCCACCGCGCCTCGATCGCCGCATTGCGCCGGCAGGTCGAAAAGCTGGAGAAGGAATTGCGCCGCGCCACCAAGACCGTGGCGCGCGCCGCTCCCGCGGGCGATGCCGACGAAGCCGCCGAGTCGGGCCCGCACCGGCGGTTCAGCGCAACCCGGCTGGCCGCGCACCGCGGCAAGCTCGGCCTCTCGGCGGCCGCCTACGGCAAGCTGGTGGGCGTTACCGGCCAGACCATCTACAAATGGGAGCAAGGCAAGGCAAGGCCGCGCAAGGCCCAGCTCGAAGGCCTGGCCGCCGTGCGAGGCCTGGGCCGGCGCGAAGTGGCCGAGCAGTTGAACGGATAAATCAGAGCCTCCTGCCCCGCATCGCTTCATGTCCAGTCTCATCGTGCACGGCGGTACGCCGCTTCGTGGCCGCATCACTCCTTCCGCCAACAAGAATGCCGTGCTGCCCGTGCTGTGCGCCACGCTGCTCACGCGGGAGCCGCTGCGCCTGCATGGCGTGCCCGACATCACCGACGTGCGCAAGATCCTCGACATCTTCCGCAGCCTGGGCAGCGAGGCGCGCATGGACCACGCCACCGGCACGCTGGAGCTGCATCACCGCGACACGGTGTTCGATGCCGCGCGCGACCGGCTGCCCGAGGAGATGCGCTCGTCGATCATGCTGGTGCCGCCGCTGCTCGCGCGCTTCGGCATTGCGCGGCTCGAAGACAACGTCAAGGGCTGCACGCTGGGCGTGCGCGAGATCGATCCGCACGTCGATGTGTTCCGGCGCTTCGGCGGCAAGGTGGAGCGTGCCAGCGGCTCGCTGCTCGTGCGCTGCGCCGGGCCGCTGACGCCCGCGCAGCATTGGCTCGACTACGCCTCCGTCACGACCACCGAGAACTTCGTGCTGTGCGCGGCGGCGGCCAATGGCAGCTCCACGCTCACCAATGCCGCCTCCGAGCCGCACGTGCAGGAGTTCTGCCGCTTCATGGCGATGCTCGGCGTGCGCATCGAGGGCATCGGCACCTCGCGGCTCACGGTGCACGGCGGCAGCGCGCTGGGTGGCGGGGAGTTCCGCTTCGACGAGGACTTCCACGAGATCACCACCTTCCTTGCGCTGGGCGCCATCACGGGCGGCGACGTGGTCGTGCGCAACAGCGCGCCCGAGAACTTTCCGCTGATCGACCGCACCTTCGACAAGTTCGGGGTGACGGTCACGCACGCAGACGGCTGGTCGCGCGCCAGCAGCACCGGCCCGCTCAAGGTGCAGACCCCTTTCACCAGCAACGTGCTCACAAAGGTGGAAGCGGCGCCGTGGCCGTACTTTCCGGTCGACCTGCTTCCGATCTTCATTGCGCTTGGCGTGCGCGCCCAGGGCAATGCGATGTTCTGGAACAAGGTGTACGACGGCGCGCTGGGATGGACCGGCGAGCTGTCGAAGTTCGGCGCCCACGTCTTCTCCTCGGACCCGCACCGGCTCATCAGCTTCGGCGGCAGCCCGCTGACGCCGGCCGTGGTCGAGAGCCCCTACATCATCCGCGTGGCGATCGCGCTCTTCATGGTGGCGGCAAGCATCGAAGGCCGCTCCGAAATCCGCAACGCCGCGCCGATCCGCCGGGCCCACCCGCGCTTCGCCGAGAACCTGCGCAGCCTGGGCGCGCAGGTGGAGTGGACGAGCGAGGAGTGAGCCAGGCGAGCGCGGAGCGGTTCAGCCCCGCAGCGCATCCGCCGCGATGCGCGCCGCCGACGCAATGACGTCGTTGCGGCCCGCCGCATCGGGCGTGGGAAAGGTCAGGTAGACCGCCATCACCAGCGGGGCGCCGGCCGGCGGCCACAGCACGGCGATGTCGTTCACGGTGCCGTAGGAGCCGGCGCCGGTCTTGTCGCCCACCTTCCAGTCGGCCGGCACGCCCGCGCGAATGCGCGTGGCGCCGGTGGTGTTGCCCAGCAGCCAGGCCTCGAGCTGGCTGCGCTGCGCCGCGCCGAGCCCGTCGCCGAGCACCAGACGCTGCAGGCTCGCGGCCATGGCCTCGGGCGAAGTGGTGTCGCGCGGATCGCCCGGAATGGCACTGTTGAGCTCGGTCTCCCAGCGATCGAGCCTGAAGACCGGGTCACCGATGGAGCGCGCGAATGCAGTCACCGCGGACGGGCCGCCGAGAATCTTCATCAGCAGGTTGGCCGCGGCGTTGTCGCTGTACTGGATGGTGGCTGCGCACAGCGCGGAGACCGTCATGCCCTGCCCCAGGTGCTTTTCGGTGATGGGCGAGTTGGAAAGAATGTCGCTCCTGCCGTAGCTCACGCGCCGCTCCAGCAGGCCGGGCTCGCGGGTGCTGCGCGCGAGGATGGCGGCGGACGCCATCATCTTGAAGGTGCTGCACATCGGGAAGCGCTCGGTGGCGCGGTGCTGCACGCGCGCGCCGGTGGCGGTGTCGAAGGCCACCAGGCCGAGCCGCCCGCCCACTGAGCGTTCGAGGGCCGCGAGCTGCGCTTCGGCACTCGAAAACGCGGTGTCCCGCGGCCCCTTGGCGGACCATGCGGTACAGGCGCTGGCCAAAGGCAAGGCGGAGGCGGCGAGCAGGAAGGTGCGGCGGTTGGCGGATGATTTCATGTCTTTTTGTCTGCGAGTGGATGGAACGAAGGCCATCGTAGGAGCGCCATCGCGCAGGCTCCAGCGCCAGGTGGCGCAGCCGCGTCTCGCCTGTATCGGGTGTAACCGGAAAAATCATTCAACTAATCGGTTGAATGATTCTTGAGGCAGGACTATATTCAACCTCATGGTTGAACTAGACGACGAGCGGCTCGACGCCGTGTTCCATGCCCTGGCCGACAGCACGCGCCGCACGATGCTGCAGCTGCTGGCCCAGGGCGAATGCAGCGTGGGCGAGCTCGGCGCGCCGTTTCGCATGTCGTTCGCGGGCGCATCCAAGCACGTCAAGGCGCTGGAGCGCGCCGGGCTGGTCTCCCGCACGGTGCAGGGCCGCGCGCACGTCTGTCGGCTGGAGCCGGCGGTGCTCGCATCGGCCAACGCATGGCTGCGCCACTACGAAGGCTTCTGGAACAACCATCTGGACGCGCTGGAGAAGGAACTGCGGCGCGAAGCATCCCGCGGCAAGTGAAGTCCCCATTTTTTTTCAAGGAGCAAACCATGGCCAAGAACAGCCTCGGAACCCTGATCGAGCCCGGTACCCTGCGCATGGAGCGCACCCTGCCCGCCCCCGTCGAGCGCGTGTGGGCCTATTTCGTCGACCCCGACAAGCGCGCCGCCTGGCTGGCCGGCGGCACCATGGCCGAGGAGCCCGGCAGCGTGTTCGAGCTTCGCTTCGACCACACCCGGCTTTCCGGCGAAGTGGCCCCCGAGCGCTTCAGCGCCTGCCGCAGCCCCATCCTCCAGAAATCGCGGGTCGTCGAGTTCGAACCGCTGAAGCGCCTGACCATCAGCTGGGGCAGCGAAAGCGCCGCCGCCTCGGAGGTCAGCTTCGAGTTCACGCGAGAGGGCGACACCACACACCTCGTGCTCACGCACCGGCGCCTGCCCGATCGCAAGGAAACGCTCGGCGTCTCCAGCGGCTGGCACGCCCACCTCGACGTGCTCGACGACGTACTGCACGGCCGCAAGCCGCGGGGGTTCTGGACCAACCACGCGGCGCTAGAGAAGGCTTACGACGAGCGGCTTGCGGCTTGAGCGGGCGAGGCGGCGCCGCCCCATTCGGCGCGGCCGGCCCGCTCCGGAGTCGGATGGCGACTACAGGCAAGCGCCCGCGCTTGCGTTAAGGTGCGGAGCATTCGCCGACTCCGAAGCACCCCATGGCCACCACCCCTTCCCCCGTACCGGTACGCAAGCATTTCTCGATGATCCGCGGCTTTCACCTGGCCGACGTATTCACGCTCGGCAACGCGGCGTGCGGGGTGGGCGCGGTGTTCCTTTCGATGGCCTTCATGGCGAGCCAGTCGCTGGCGCAGTTCCTCTGGGCCGCCGCGCTCGCGCCCGCGGCCTTCGTGTTCGACGTGTTCGACGGCCGCATCGCTCGCTGGCGGCAAACGCATTCCGCGCTGGGGCGCGAGCTCGACTCGCTGGCCGATGTGATCTCCTTTGGCGTGGCGCCGGCCGCGCTCGCCTTTGCCGCGGGCCTGGACGGCGGCTGGGACTGCGTGCTGCTGATCTATTTCGTCGGCTGCGGCGTGAGCCGGCTTGCGCGCTACAACGTCACGGCCGAGGCGCTTTCCGCGGGCGCCGACAAGGTCAAGTACTTCGAAGGCACCCCCATCCCGACCAGTGTGGTGCTGGTGGGCGTGCTGGCCTGGGCCGCCTGGCAGGGTCGCATCGGCGACGCGGTGTGGGGCGGCGCCTGGGTGCTCGGCCCCTGGCAGCTGCACCCGCTCACCCTGCTCTTCGCGCTCTCGGGCACGCTGATGATCAGCAAGACGCTGCGCATTCCCAAGTTCTGACCGTCCATCCACTCAAAGGAGCCCCCTCAATGATGAAGCTGTATTTCGATCCACAGAGCCGCTCGCAGGTCGCGAAATGGATGCTCGACGAAGCCGGCGTGGACTACGAAATCGTGCCCACCCTCATCCGGGAGAAGGCGCACAAGAAACCCGATTACCTGAAGATCAATCCCGCCGGCAAGCTGCCGGCGCTGGTCGACGGCCGCACCCGCGTCTTCGAGAATGCGGCCATCTGCATGTACGTGGCCGAGAAGTTTCCGCAGGCCAGGCTGGCACCGTCCGTGGGCTCGCCCGACCGCGGCCGCTACCTGTCGCTGATGGTCTATTCGACGGCGCAGCTCGAACCCTCGATGGGCGACAGCCTGCTCGGGCTGCACAGCAACAACAGCGCGCGCGGCTGGACCCATTTCGAGCAGGCCAAGGATGCGGTGGAACGCGAACTGGGCTATGGCCCGTATCTCTTCGGTGCGCAGTTCACCGCGGCCGACGTGATGATCGGCTCGATGTTCATCTGGCACCGCGCATTCGGCGGGCGCTCGAACCGGCCCAAGATCGATGCCTACATCGACCGCCTGCAGGCCCGCCCCAAGGGCATGAAGTTCGGCTGAACCACACCCCATGTCACAGGCACCCTTCCCCCACGGCGCGGCCACCGGCCTCGACCAGCTGATCCGCATCGCCGCCGGGCAGCCGCTGGCACCGGCTTGCGACCATTTCTACTTCCTGCGCCATGGCCAGACCGGCCGCAATGCGCAGCGCATCTTCCAGGCCGTGGACGAGCCGCTGAGCGAGCTCGGCCTGCAGCAGGCCGCGCGCGCCGCCCAGCTGCTGGCGGGAGAGCCGATTCGCACCATCGTCTGCAGCGACGCCCGCCGCGCGCACGACACGGCGCATGCCGTGGCCACCGTGCTTCGCCTCATGCCCACGCCGCAGGCGGCCTTGCGCGAGCGCAACTTCGGCGCGCTCATCGGTACCTCCTCGGCCGAGATCGACTGGGCCTGCGAACCCGAAGGCGGCGAAACCCTGGCGCAGTTCGTGGCCCGCAAGCGGCTTGCGCTGGACGCCGCGCTGGCGCAGCCCGCGCCGGTGCTGGTGGTGGCCCACGGGGGCACGCTCTACGCACTGGCGGCGCTGATCGGCCTGCCCATCGACCTGGGCCTGCTCGGCAATGCGCAGCCATTGCGTTTTTCGCGCAGCGGCCCCACATGGGCCGTGACGCCGCTGCTGCGGCATGCCGACGGCGATTCAAGCCTGGCCTGAACCGGCCAGGAGGCGTACTGTTCGGCGTTCACACCACCGACAAGCATGGAATTCAAGGACTACTACAGCGCCCTGGGCATCGACCGCACAGCGTCCGACGACGAGGTGCGCAAGGCCTACCGCAAGCTCGCGCGCAAGTACCACCCCGACGTCAGCAAGGAGCCCGACGCCGAGAAGCGCATGCGCGACATCAACGAAGCCAACGACGTGCTGCGCGACAAGGAAAAGCGCGCCGCCTACGACGCGCTGGCCGACCGCGTGGCGCGCGGCGGCCATCCCGAGGGCGACTTCCAGCCGCCGCCGGGCTGGGACGCCGGCTTCGAATTCCACCGCGGGCCGAACCAGGGCCCGGCCGATCACGCCGAATTCAGCGAGTTCTTTTCGTCGCTGTTCGGCGAGGCCGAGCGGCGCGGCGCGGCAAGGCGCAACTACCGCGCACGCGGCGAAGACCATCATGCGGCCATCGAGATCGCGCTCGAAGACGCGCTCAATGGCGCCGAGCGCGAGATCACGCTGCGTGCGCAGGAGCTCGACGCGCAGGGCCGGCCCACGCTCAAGACGCGCACCCTCAGCGTCAAGATCCCGTCCGGCGTTCATCCGGGGCAGTTCATCCGGCTCGCCGGACAGGGCATGCCCGGCCATGGCGGCGAACCCGCGGGCGATCTCTACCTGGAGGTGCGCATCGCACCGCACAGGCTCTACCGCATCGAGGAACGCGACCTCTACATGACGCTGCCCGTCACCCCGACCGAGGCTGCGCTCGGTGCGCAGGTCAAGGTGCCCGTGCCCACCGGCGGCGTGGTCGAGGTGACCGTGCCGCGCAACGCGCGCAGCGGCCTCAAGCTGCGGCTCAAGGGCCGCGGCCTGGCCGGCAAGCAGGCCGGCGACCTGTACCTGCTGCTCGAGATCGCGCTGCCCCCGGCCGACAACGAGGCCGCGCGCAAGGCTTATGAGCAGCTGGCGCAGGCGTCCGCTTCGTTCAACCCACGCCAGCATCTGGGAGTGTGAGCATGGCGACCGTTTCCGTGACAACAGCCATCAGTGCTTCGCAGCCGCTCGCCGCCAGCGAGCTGGCCCATGCCTGCGGTGCCGATACCGAATGGGTGGTGCAGCTCGTCGAGGTGGGCATCGTGCAGATCTCCGCGGCCGAGGCGCCGCCCGAGCACTGGCGGTTCTCGAGCACCGACCTGCAATACGCGCTCGAGGCGCGCCGCCTGGAGCGCGACTTTGGCGTGGGCCTCGATGCCGCCGCGCTGATCCTCGATCTGCAGCATGAGGTGCGGCGGCTCAAGGCGGTGATCCGGGCGCACGGGCTTCGCTAGCCGCTGCGAGGCAGGAGCGAAAGCAGCCGCAGATCAGCCCGGCTTGCCGCGCGCTGTTTTCTTCTGGCCTTCGGCGCGCGGCGCATTCGCGGCCGCCGCCGGGCCGTTGCCGGCGTTCAGCTGATCGACCCACAGCAAGGTATCGACGTACGACATGAACCGGTTGAGGTATTCCGGCGACAGCTCGTGCATCAGCATGAGGGACCGGTGCACCAGGTGGTGCGAGTTGAGCGGGCCCGCATTCTCCGGCACCTTGGCCAGCGACTGCGTCAGCCGCCGGTCGGCGCTGAGCCGCGACCAGGTGCTCCTGAAGTAGCGCAGCGTCCTGAGCTCGGGGGTGGGTGCAGCGTCATCGGCCGGCGGATCGTCGCCCCGCAGCGGCGCCTGCCGGGCCATGTGATCGACGAGTTCCGCGAGCGGTCCGCGGGGAAGCCGGGCCGCCTGCTTCGCGCTGCCATCTGGAACTGCCGAAGCACTGTCGGCGCACTGGGCCTTTTCGAGATTCTCGCGATACGCCGCAAGCAGCGTGGCCAGCCTGTCGTCGAGGATGCGCCGCGCATCGCCCCCATGCGCACTGGCCCGCCTGGCGAGCGCCTCGATGAACCGAAAGCGCACGGGATCCCTGCGCTGCTCGCCACGCACGCGCCATGCGTCGAGCACCGCGGCGGGGTCCATGTTGCTGTTGCTACTCACGGGACTTCGTGCCGGTACCAGCCTGCCTCGGCGTGGGCGCCATTTCGACGCGCCGGTTCTTCGCCCGCCCTTCGGCGTCGGCATTGGATGCCACGGCCTGCTCGGAACCGAAGGCCGCGGCAAACACCGATGCCGAGGGAACGCCCTCCTCGATCAAGGCCCGCGTCACGGTCAATGCGCGCTGGGCCGAGAGCTCCCAGTTGTCGGCGAACGGGCGGTTGCCGTCCTTCGACTGCCGCATCTGCCGGTCGTCGGTGAAGCCGCTCACCATCAGCACCTCGTCGCGCGCCCGCAAGTAGGCGGCCACGGGCGCGGCCAGGCTCTTGAGCACTTGCCGGCCTTCGAGCTGCAGGTCGGCCGAGTTGAAGGCAAACAGCACGCTGCCGCTGATGCCGATGCGTCCGTTGTTCAGCGTGACCCGGCCTGCCGCGAGCGGCCCTGCCAGCGCTTGTTCGAGCGCCTCGCGGCGCTGCGTCTCGGCCTGGCGCTGCTGCACTTCGGCCTGCAGCTTGGCCGCCAGGTCCAGCTGCATGCCGAGTGCGCCCACGAGAATCAGCACGAAGGCCCCGACCAGCCCCGACATCAGGTCGCCGAAAACCGCCCACACCGGCACGCTCGGCTCCAGGCCGGCGTCGAGATCGTCCCGCATCACGCCTCGCTGCCCACGACGGCCTGCCGGCTCGCGATCTGCTGCAGGTCTTCGACGATCTGCTTCTGCGACATGATGCTCAGGTCGATGACCTCCCTCGCCTGCGCCACGTAATAGGCCAGCTGCTCGTCGCTGCGTGCGATGGATTTGCCCAGCGCGCCCTCGACGCGCTGCAGGTGCGCCACCAGCTTGTCGTTCGATTCGCTGAACAGCTGCACGGCAAAGCCGAAGGCCTCGCCAAGGCTTGCCACTTCGACGGCACTGCCGGTGATCTGCGCGGCGACCGCGGCCATCTTTCCGGTTTCCTCGTCGACCTTTTCGGTGAAGCGGCTGCCCACGCGGTCCAGCACGTCCGCCGATGCACCCACCAGCGCATCGACCGCCGAGCGCTGCTCGGTGGAGGCGTGGTTCACGGCATCGAGCAGGGTTCCCAGCGTTTCCATGATGCGGCTGCGTTCTTCCAGCATCGCGTTGTCGCGCGCCATGCTGTCGGAGAGCTTCTGGCGCAGTTCGGCCACCACTTCGGCCGCCACCCGCGGCGCTTCCGATGCGGCCTGCAGCAGTCGGGCGATCTCGCCGACCGTGTTCTTCGCGTGTGCTTCGGCCTGGGTGGACATGTCGCGGGCGGTCTGCGCAAGCGCCTCGAAGAGCTGCTGCTGCTGGCTCGCCGTGTGTGCGCCCGCCTGCTGCCACTCCTGCTGCAGCGACGCGGACACGGTCGCCAGTGCCTGCGTCCAGGCCGACAGCCGCTGATCGTCGCGCGCTGCGATGTCGGCCTGCAGCGCGGCATGCGCCTGTTCCACGGTGCGCAGCAGCGATGCCGAGTGCTGTTCGAAGCCGGCCGCTGCCGCCGCGAGCGACTGCTGCGCATCCTGCGACAGTTTCTCGCTGACGCGCTGATGCTGCGCGAGCGCGCTGCCCCAGGTTTCGGACACGCTGCCCGCCGTGCTTTCCAGCCGGGCCGAGACGCCCTCCACCAGCGACGCCGAGCGCTGCTCGAAGGTTTCGGCAAAGCGGTCATGCGAAGCGCGCAGATCGATCGACAGCGCCTCGGAGGTGCGCTGGTGCTCGGCCAGCGCAGCCTGCCAGGTGCCCGCCACGCTGGCGGTGGCAGCCTCGAAGCGGCTCGAGAGGCCATCGAGCTGCTGCTGCACGGTGCGCGCCACGGTGTCGTGCAGGGAGGCCGTCTCGCGCGCGATGCCGGCCATGGTGGCCTCGACGACCGGCTGGATCGTCGCGCCGGCGATGCGCGCGCTTTCGCTCAGGCTCTGCTTCAGCGATTGGTCGACCGAGGAAGCCAGCCCGGCATACACGGCCTCGGCCTTGGTGTGGAACTGCGCCTGGCCGGCGGCAAGGCGCTCGTTCAGGGTCTGGCTCTGCCGCTCCATCGCCGCCATCATGGCCTGCAGCTGGTCGACCAGCCGGGGCATCTGGTGGGCCTGCTGCTCGAGCAGTTGGAACGACGCCTCGCGCTGGTGGGCAAGCGAGTAGGCGCGCAGCGTGGTTGCGATCCTGCTGTCGAGCATCTGCCCGGCCTGCAGCCGCTCTCGCCGGCACAGCGCCGAGGCCAGCCCCAGCATCGCGGAGGCGGCCACGCCGGCCACCGACGTGCCGAATGCCAGCCCCAGGCCCTTCACGGGCGCCGACAGCGAGGCACGGATGGCCGGCAGGTCCGTCGCGCTTTCCAGCGCCATGCCGGTGCCGTTCAGCGTGACCACCATGCCGAGGAAGGTGCCCAGCATGCCCAGCAGCACCAGCAGGCCGGCCAGGTACGGCGTGAGCGCCGGGCCCGGCAGGCCCACGCGCTCGCCCTCGATGCGAAGGCGCACCGCATTGCGCAGCGTTGGATGCAGCCGGTCGAGCCAGGCGCCCAGGCTCTCCGGCGGATCGGAGAGTTCCGCCACGGCACGCGACAAGGTGGAGGTTGCCTGCTGGAAGCGATGCAGTTCCAGCGCTCCCATCAGGTAGAACGCGCCGACCAGCATCGTGACGGCGAGCGCCAGGGTGTGCGAGCCGATGTATCCAGCCCCGACCCAGCACACGACGGCCAGGCCTGCGACAAAAACAGCGTAGTGAAGAAATCTATTCATGGCACTCTGGTTGCCTCATGCGAAGGGCTTCGAGCAGCCCTTCGATCGGTTGAAATCGGAAATCGAGTTCGGCGAGCAGCACGTTCTTCATGTCCTTGCGGAACACATGCAGCCACTCGCCGGCCTCCGCCACGCCGTCGGGTTCGCCCATCGTCTCCAGGCTGGCCTGGCGCAGGCGCGTGAAATGCTTTTCGAGCAGCGCGGGCACGGCCCCGAGCAAGCTGTGCTCGCGCGCAGCCAGCACCTGCTCCATCACCACGTCCACGGCCGCAAGCCGGGCCATCGCTGGCGACCTGGCCGCCAGCAGCGCCCGCAAACGGCCACGCAACGGGCCGATGCCCGCTTCCATGGCCTGTTGCAACGTGAGATGGCGGCGGCGAAACGGCATGAAGTCAACGGCTGCCGCGACAGTGCCGTCTTCGGCCACGGCCTTTGCCAACGCAGCTCGCGCACGGACGCATTCGCGCTCTTCGGCGCTCGCGGACGCTCGTGCGCGGGACGGCGCAGCCGCCGCAGCACCGTCGAGTGCCGCGGACAGCGAGATCGCATCGGTCCAGCCGAACCATTGACTCAATCGATCCGCGGTGGCCTGCCGGGGTTCGCGGACGTCGATGTCGGTCAGTCGAGAGAGCAAGCGAACAAGCGCCGAGCCGTTGAAAACTGTGCGCTGTGAAACTTGCGCCATACCGCCAGAACGAAAAACCTGGCAGTCTACACTGGCAACTCCTCCTGGCCTCTCCGTTCCTCTGCCCCTGCCCGGAGAGAAACTTCAAGCAAACGTTCCAATCGGTAACGAGGCGTTCCGTTCAGGCCCCCGCTTCCGCGGGCCAGCCCGAGCGCGCCGCGCGTTCGAGCGCAGAGCGCACCACCAGCCGATGAAACGGCGCGATCAGCCGGATGTAGTTGCGGCCGAAGAGGTTGTGGCAGTGCACCACCGTGACGGCCGTGAGCGAATCCCCCGCCACGGAGCGCATCACCGAGACGCGGAAATCCAGGTGCCGGTCGTCCTCGCCAAGCACCACCTCGTCCGCATGCGTTTCGTAGATGCGGAAGATGCCGATGCGCGGCGCACCGCCCGGAGTGCCGGCACGCAGCGCGCCGGCCGTCTTGATGCCGAAGCCGCCGACCAGCCGGTCGCGCAGCGCCAACAGCGCGTTGACCCAGGGGGCGGGACGCTCGAACGCGAAGCGTGCAAGCGCCAGGACGTCGCGGGTGGCGCCCTGTGGCAGGTCGATGGCGAAGGCGTCGGCCAGAAAGGCGCCGCGATAGAGGCCGGCCACGCGCGCGCCCGAGGGCAGCGCCTCGCGGCGGGATTGGTGCCATCGATGGTTGTTTGTCATTGGAAGATCTCGAACACATCGCCGTTCGTCGGCGTCGCCTGCTCGTGATAGATGTCGTAGAGATACTGCGAAAGCTCGCCGCGGGTGAGGTCGGATGGAATCGCAAGCTGGATCTTGCAGCGCTTCCCATCCGCCCCCTTCAAGTAGCTGGTCCAGCAGTCTTCGACCCTTTCGATGGCCACGATCCGGCCGAACACATTGAACAGGTAGCGCTCGCCGCTCATGGGTATTCACGCTGGACCGCGTGCGAGAAGACCAGCGGATCGGCCGCGAGCGAGTCCGGAAGAAAGGTCGGCCGCAGGTTGACGGCCGCCAGCTCCGCGATCGGGAACCAGCGAAATTCCAGCTCCAGGTGGCTTTCGATGCCCCGGTAGCTCCGCGCCTTGTCGAGATGGGGAGAATCCTCGGGCAGCGAGACGAGAAAATAGAACCCGATCTCGTGGTTGCGCCGGCCAGCGAGATCGAAGAAGTTCTCCGCCACATGAAGGAGCCGGCCGCATTCGACTTCTTCGCCAAGCTCTTCCTTCATCTCCCGCACGATGGTGGCCGAGGCCTCTTCGCCGACCTCGACCCTGCCACCCGGCAAGGCCCAGTATTCGTCGCCCGGCGCCCGGTGAAGGAGCGCGCAGCCCGCATGAAGGATGACCGCGGCGGCCCGCACCTGAAAGCGCTGGCCGTGAAGATGGACTGAGATCATGAGACTCGAGTATCAGTGGTTAAAGTCCGAACCACCCTTGCCGAAGAACGAAACCCCGCAACCAGATGACCCCCGAGACAAAGCCCCGCTGCACCTGGGCCCGGAGCGATCCGCTGCTGGCCTCCTACCACGACGCCGAATGGGGCGTGCCCGAGCGCGACAGCCGCGCGCTGTGGGAAAAGCTCATGCTCGACGGCTTTCAGGCCGGCCTTTCGTGGCTCACGATCCTGCGCAAGCGCGATGCGTTCCGCGCGTCATTCCAGGGCTTCGTGCCCGAAAAAGTGGCGCGGTTCACCGCAGCGGATGTCGATCGGCTGATGCTGGACGCGGGCATCGTGCGCTCGCGCGCCAAGATCGAGGCCACCATCGGCAACGCCCGTGCCTACCTTGCGATGCAGGCCGCGGGCGAAGATTTTTCGGCGTTCGTCTGGGGCATGGCCGGCGGCAAGCCCATCGTCAACAGGACGGGCACGGTGCCGGCGAAGACGCCGCTTTCGGAAGAGATGTCGGCAGCCCTGAAGAAGCGCGGCTTCAAGTTCGTGGGACCGGTGATCGTGTACGCGTGGATGCAGGCCACCGGCATCGTGGACGACCACGCGCCCGACTGCTTCTGCCACCACGCCGCGCCGCAGCAGCGCTGAAAACGCAAAAAACCGGATGGCCCCCTTGGGGCGCCATCCGGCTTTTTGTCTTTTGAGGGAGAGCAAGCGGCCTGGCGCCGCCGTCTCTCTCCTGCCCGCCCTTTTTACAGACCAGCTTGGCGCGTGAAGCTGCGAGCTTGCGACGGGATCACGCTGCCGGCGAAGGATTCGCGGCGCAGGTTCTGGCCAGGTGCATGCGCGGCGGCAACGGCTTCGCTGCGAACCGCGGCGCGGTCGGCCGAGGCAGCCAGCACGGGAGCGACGGTGGCCGAAGCGGCGTCGCTGTAGACGTTGCCTTCGCGGGCAGCGGCAGCGGCCTGCGGCGCCACGTCGACGCGGCTGTAGCCGGAGGTCAGGGGTTGCACGCCTTCGTAGGTCTCTGCGTGGGCGCCGGCAACGGCGAGCAGGGAGAGGGCGGCGGCGGCGAGGATGTTCGAGGTCTTCATTTCAATTTCCTTCTTGATCGGACTTTGGATGCCCTGAAGTTTGCACCACGATGACAAGGGAAAACCCTAGCCAATCGAATCGCAGTGTTCATGAAACTGAAACAATGACGGGGAACTTTTTGACGCGAGAGCCAAAGTCCACACTTTTCCTGAAGAAATTCGGCTCAGTCTGCGTATTTTTCTCTAAGTCCGCCGAGGCGGCGAGTATCGCGCAACACGGTCCATGCATGTTGCATGCCAGCCACTGCATCGGATCAGGCCGCATAGAGATCAACATACTCGTGCACCAGCATGGCCTCGAGCCTCTTCGCATCGAGCGACACGTCGAGGATGGCCTGCTGCTGCTTCTGCGCGAAGCGGCGCGCCAGGTTGGTACGGAACTTGGCTTCGAGCAGCGGAATGCCTTCCGCGCGGCGGCGCCTGTGGCCGATCGGGTATTCGACCGCCACCTCCGCAAAGCTGGTGCCGTCCTTGAACTCCACGGTCAGCGCGTTGGCGATGCTGCGCTTCTCGGGGTCGTGATAATCGGCCGTGAAGCGCGGATCTTCCACGCAGACGATCTTGCTGCGCAGCGCGTCGATGCGCGGATCGCTCGCAATGCCGTCCTCGTAGTCGGCGGCCGTGAGGCGGCCGAAGATCATCGGCACCGCCACCATGTACTGGATGCAGTGGTCGCGGTCGGCCGGGTTGACGAGCGGCCCCTTCTTGTCGATGATGCGAATGCAGGCCTCGTGCGTGCGGATCGTCACCTTCCTGATGTCGTCCACCGTCTTGCCGCTCTTGTGCAATTGCGCATGCAGCGCCATGCCCGCTTCCACCGCCGTCTGGCTGTGGAACTCTGCCGGAAAGCTGATCTTGAACAGCACGTTCTCCATCACATAGCTGTCGTACGGCCGCTGGAACTTGAACGGCTGGCCCTTGAACAGCACGTCGTAGAAGCCCCAGGTCTTCGCGGTGAGTACGCCCGGGTAGCCCATCTCGCCGGTCTTTGCGATCAGCGCCAGGCGCACCGCGCGGCTGGTGGCGTCGCCCGCGGCCCAGCTCTTGCGGCTGCCGGTGTTGGGCGCATGGCGGTAGGTGCGCAGGCTCTGCCCGTCGACCCATGCGAGCGACACGGCGTTGACGATCTCATCGCGCGAGAGCCCCATCAGGCGCCCCACCACGGCCGTCGAGGCCACCTTCACCAGCACCACGTGGTCGAGCCCCACCTTGTTGAACGAGTTCTCCAGCGCCAGGCAGCCCTGGATCTCGTGCGCCTGGATCATGGCGGTGAGCACGTCGCGCATCACGAGCGGCTTGCGCCCGGCGGCCACCGCATTGCGGCTGAGCCAGTCGGCCGTGGCCAGGATGCCGCCGAGGTTGTCGCTCGGATGGCCCCACTCGGCCGCGAGCCAGGTGTCGTTGAAATCGAGCCAGCGGATCATCGTGCCGATGTTGAAAGCGGCCTGGACGGGATCGAGCTGGTACGGCGTGCCGGGCACCTTCGCGCCATGCGGCACCACTGTGCCGGGCACGACCGGGCCCAGCAGCTTGGTGCAGGCCGGATACTCCAGCGCCTCCAGGCCGCAGCCGAGCGTGTCGATCAGGCAAAGGCGCGCAGTTTCATGGGCGAGCGCGCTGGTGATCTTCTGGTGGGCGAGCACGTAGTCGACGATGTCGACCAGCACCTGGTCGGGTTCGGGGCGGACGTTGCTGATGTGAGCGGACATGGTTCTTCTCTGTTGCGGTAAACGGTGCTGGACTGTGCGGAAGCCTTCAGCGGCGGTCCGAGATCGGCACGAAGACGAGGTCTTCCGGGCCGGTGTAGTTGGCGCTGGGTCGGATGATCTTGTTGTCCTGCCGCTGCTCGATGATGTGCGCGGCCCAGCCGCTGGTGCGCGCGATCACGAAGAGCGGCGTAAACATGGCCGTGGGCACGCCGAGCATGTGGTAGCTCACGGCACTGAACCAGTCGAGGTTCGGGAACATCTTCTTCGCGTTCCACATCACGGCTTCGATCCGCTCGGCAATGTCGTACATGCGGCTGGAGCCGGCCTCGTCGGAGAGTTGCTTCGCGACCCGCTTGATGACCGCATTGCGCGGGTCCGACACGGTATAGACCGGGTGGCCGAAGCCGATGACGACTTCCTTGGCTTCCACGCGGCGGCGGATGTCGGCCTCGGCTTCATCGGGCGTGTCGTAGCGCTTCTGGATCTCGAAGGCCACCTCGTTGGCGCCGCCGTGCTTGGGCCCGCGCAGCGCGCCGATGGCACCGGTGATGGCCGAGTACACGTCGGAGCCCGTGCCAGCCACCACGCGCGCGGTGAAGGTCGAGGCGTTGAACTCGTGCTCCGCATAGAGATTGAGCGAGGTGTGCATCGCGCGCTCCCAGCTCGCCGATGGCGCGCGGCCATGCAGCAGGTGCAGGAAGTGCGCGCCGATCGAGTCGTCATCGGTCTCGACCTCGATGCGCCGCCCCTGCGTGGACCAGTGGTACCAGTAGAGCAGCATCGAGCCGAGCGATGCCATCAGCCGGTCGGCGATGTCGCGCGCGCCGGGCAGCGAATGGTCGTCCTTCTCGGGCAGCACGCAGCCGAGCGCAGAGACGCCCGTGCGCATCACGTCCATCGGATGGGCGCTGGCGGGCAGGCGCTCCAGCGCCTCCTTCACGCTCGCGGGCAGGCCGCGCATGGCCCTGAGGCGGCTCTTGTAGGCGCGCAGCTCGCAAGCACTGGGCAGCTTGCCATGCACCAGCAGATGCGCGATTTCCTCGAACTCGCAGACATCGGCAATGTCGAGGATGTCGTAGCCGCGGTAATGCAGATCGTTGCCGGTGCGCCCCACAGTGCACAGCGCGGTGTTGCCCGCGGTCACGCCCGAAAGCGCGACGGATTTCTTCGGCTTGAAGCCGGCGGCGGGCGCGTTCTCTATGGTCAGTGTCATACGGTCTCCTCGAATGTTTCTTCATGAAGGCACGGCGGACTCGCCAGCCGCACCGGTCGTCCGGCGGCGTCCACCGCCACCATCTCGAATTCGCCGTCGAGCACGCGCGTGAGCGCCTCGGTGGCCACGTCCTGCACGCTGCCGGCCACGCGCACGGTGAGCGAGCTGCGGCCCACGCGCGAGACCTGCGTGTCGAGCACGAGCGTGCTGCCCAGCCGCACCGGTGCATGGAACAGCACCTCGCCGCAGCGCGCCATCACCACGTCGCTGCGCGCGAAGCTGCGGCCCGACAGGAACGCCGCCTTCGACAGCAGCTGCAGCGCCTGACCGCCGAACAAGGTGCCGTAGTGGTTGGTGTGTTCCGGAAACACCACCTCGATCAACCGGACAGTGCCGCGTGCGTTTTGCATGATTCGCAATTTACGCAACATCGCGCCCATAATGAAGACCTGAATTGGCGAATGATTGCAAACGGATCGCTCGCGATTTGCGAATTTTGCGAATAACGGATCAACGATGAAGAAGACCTTCATGGGCGTGCGGCTGCGAAGCCTGCGCGAAGAGCGCGGCCTGAGCCAGCTCGCGCTCGCACAACAGCTCGGCCTGTCGCCCAGCTACCTGAACCAGATCGAGCAGAACCAGCGGCCGCTCACCGTGCCGGTGCTGCTGCGCCTGCATGCCACGCTGGGCGTCGATATCCAGTCCTTCTCGGAAGACGAAGAGGCGCGCCTCGTTGCCAGCCTGCGCGAGGCGCTGGCCGACAACCCGGGCGGCGATGCCGTCGCGCTCGCCGAGCTGCGCGAAGTGGCCACGCAGATGCCGGCCGTGGGCCGCGCGCTGGTGGCGCTGCACCAGCGGCACCGCGATGCCATGGAGCGGCTCGAAGCGCTGGCGGCCGAGCTCGGCGACGGCCGCGGTGATCTCGCACGCATGCCGCAGGCGCGGCCGATGCCTTTCGAGGAGGTGCGCGACTTCTTCTTTGCACACCAGAACCACATCGCCCCGCTCGACGACGCCGCCGAGGCCTTCTCCGCGCAATGGCGGCTGCGCGAAGGCAATCCGGGCGACCGGCTCGCGCATCGCCTGCTCGAAGCGCACGCCGTGCAAGTGATTCCGGCGGAAGACGATGAGGGCGGCGCGCAACGCCGCTACGACCCGGCCACGCGCGTGCTGCGGCTCTCGCGCCATCTGGAGCCGGGCCAGCACGCGTTCCAGCTTGCGACGCAGCTCGCGTTCCTCGAACTCGGCGGCATGATCGACAAGCTCGTCGCCGAGGCACCGCTGTCGAGCGACACCGCGCGTTCACTGGCGCGCATCGGCCTGGCCAACTACTTCGCCGCCGCCCTGCTGCTGCCCTACGGCATCTTTCTTGAAGCGGCCGAGCAGTTGCGCTACGACATCGACCAGCTGGCGCGGCGCTTCGGCGTGGGCTTCGAGACCATCTGCCACCGCCTGAGCTCGCTGCAGCGGCCCGAGGCGCGCGGCGTTCCGTTCTTCCTGATTCGCGTCGACCGCGCGGGCAACATCTCGAAGCGGCAATCGGCCACGCACTTCCACTTCTCGAAGACAGGCGGCACCTGCCCGCTGTGGAACGTGTACGAAGCCTTCGCGCAGCCCGGCCGCGTGCTGACGCAGCACGCGCGCATGCCCGACGGCCGCGCCTACCTCTGGATCGCGCGCACGGTGTCGCACGGCTATCGGGGCTACGGCTCGCCCAACAAGACCTTCTCCATCGGCCTGGGCTGCGACATCAGCCATGCCACGCGGCTGGTCTATTCCAAGGGCATGGACCTGCGCGACCCCGACGTGCCGACCCCCATCGGCGCAGGCTGCAAGGTGTGCGAGCGCGAAGCCTGCCCGCAGCGCGCTTTTCCGTTCGTGGGCCGGCCGCTCGATGTGGACGAGAACCAGAGCCGCTTCATGCCCTATGCCGCGGCGCCCGACAGGTACGCCACCGCACGCACCGCCGTCAGGAACGCGGCCAGCCGCGCACCAGCGTCCGGATCGCCACGGCGCCGCTCCCCTTGACCTCGGCGCGGTAGCTGCCCACCAGGGCTTCGCGCTCGGCCGCGGCCTGCGGGTCGTTGCGCCAGGCGAGCAAGGCGGCCACGTCCGCATCGGGCAGCGCCGCGAGCAGCGCCTGCGTGACCTGCCTTTCGAACTCGCGCGCCACCGTCAGCAGGTTGCGCGGGCGCGGCGAGGTGATGCCGCGCGACCACAGCGTGTCGACGGCCATGTCGAGCGTACGGTCCGGCAGCGAAGTGAACTGCCCGGCGTTGCCGCGCGCCAGTTGCTTGACGATGGAACTCAGCAGCAGCTGGCTGGAAAAGTCGACCTCGCGCGTGTCGGCCACGGCCATGCGCTCGAGCAGTTCCGTGCGTGCGGGATCGGCCGGCTTCGCGCGTTCGCGGTTGAAGAACTCCTGCTTGCCCGCGTCGGCCATTGCGGCGTAGTCGGCACGCAGCTTCGAGAACCGGGCCACCGCGGCTTGCACCTGCGCACCCGGCGCCGCGCCGCCCTTGCCGGCAGCCGCCACTTCCTGCTGGATGGCGGCAACGGATGCGGCCACGTCGAAAGACCGCGCAGCGGCCGCATCCAGCGCCTGGAGCGCCTTGTCGGCAATGGCCTGGTCGGCAGGCTCCAGCAGCTGGCGCGCATCGCGCGACACGGCACCCGGCGCATAGGCTGCCTGGTAGCGCGCCTGCACGCCCTCGAATTGCAGCAGGGCCTGTGCACGGTCTTGCGCCCAGCCCATGGCCGGTGCGAACAACAGCGACAGCAGGAGAAGAAGGGACGCAGGAAAGAAGCGCCGCGAAGAAACTGAAAAGGCAAGCATGGCGCCATTATTGGCGCCCTCCATGACCGCCCCTCTGCTTCAGGCCGCCGCCAGTTCCTTGCGCAGCAGCTTCGCGGCCGCAACCATGTTCGACAGCGCGGCCTCGGTCTCCGGCCAGCCGCGGGTCTTCAGGCCGCAATCAGGGTTGATCCACAGGTTCTCGAGCGGCACGACGCCGGCGGCCTTGCGCATCAGGCGCACGATCTCGTCCACCGAGGGCACGCGCGGCGTGTGGATGTCGTACACGCCGGGGCCGATCTCGTTCGGGTAGCGGAAGCCGCCGGCATTGTTCTCGCCACCGAAACCCCGCAACAGCTCCATGTCGGAGCGGCTGGTTTCGATGGTGATCACGTCGGCGTCCATGGCCGCGATCTCCGGCAGGATGTCGTTGAACTCCGAATAGCACATGTGGGTGTGGATCTGCGTCTCGTCCCGCACGCCCGAGGCGCTGACGCGGAAGGCGCGCGTGGCCGACTTCAGGTAGGCCGGCCAGCCGGCGCGGCGCAGCGGCAGGCCTTCGCGGATCGCGGGCTCGTCGATCTGGATGATGCCGATGCCGGCGCCCTCGAGGTCCACCACCTCGTCGCGGATCGCCCAGGCGATCTGCTCGCAGGTGGTGCTGCGCGGCTGGTCGTTGCGCACGAAGGACCATTGCAGGATGGTGACGGGGCCGGTCAGCATGCCCTTCATCGGCAGCTTCGTGAGGCTCTGCGCATAGGCGGCCCATTCGACCGTCATCGGCGCGGGGCGCGCCACGTCGCCGAAGATGACCGGCGGCTTGACACAGCGCGAGCCGTACGACTGCACCCAGCCGTTGGCGGTGAAGGCAAAGCCGTCGAGCTGTTCGCCGAAGTACTCGACCATGTCGTTGCGCTCGGCCTCGCCGTGCACCAGCACGTCGATGCCCAGTTCTTCCTGCTTGCGCACGGCCAGTGCGATTTCGGCGCGCATCTTCTCGCGGTAGCCTGTTGCATCGAGCTCGCCGCGCTTGAAGGCGGCGCGCGCGGCGCGGATCTCCGTGGTCTGCGGGAAAGAGCCGATGGTGGTGGTGGGCAGCGCGGGGAATGCGAAGCGCGCGCGCTGCACCTGCTGCCGCTGGCCGAAGGAGGATGCGCGCCGGTCGTCGCCGGCCACGCTGCGTGCGAGCCGCAGCGCCACGTCGGCACGGTGCACGCGGTGGCTGCTGCGCCGTGCAGCCACCGCGGCGCGGACGGCCGCGAGCTCCTGGGCAACCGAGTCTTCGCCGCCGTCGAGCACGGCGCGCAATACACGCAGCTCGTCCAGCTTCTCGACGGCAAAGGCGAGCCAGGACTTGAGTTCCGCATCGAGCTTATCTTCCGCGGCCAGGCTGAACGGCACGTGCAGCAGCGAGCACGATGGCGCGATCCAGAGCTCTCCGCGCTTCTTGTCGACCACCGGGCGCAGCGTGGCCAGCGCCGCGTCGGGGTCGGTGCGCCAGATGTTGCGGCCATCGACGATGCCGACGGACAGCACCTTGTGCGCCGCGAGCCAGTCGGCCACGCCGGTCAGGTCTTGCGGCGCGCGCACGGCGTCCACGTGCAGGCCGGCCACCGGCAGCTGGCAGGCCAGGCGCAGGTTGTCCGACAGCGGAGAGAAGTACGTGGCCAGCAGCAGCTTGGGCGCGCTGCGGGCCAGTTGCCAGTACGCGCGCTCGAAGGCGTTGCGCCAGGCATCGGGCAGGTCGAGCCCGAGGATGGGCTCGTCGATCTGCACCCATTCCACGCCCTGCTGCTTGAGGCGGCTCAGCACCTGTTCATAGACGGGCAGCAGTGCATCGAGCAATGAGAAGCGGTCGAAGCCCGCCTGCTTCTCCTTGCCGAGGTACAGGAAGCTCAGCGGCCCCAGCAGCACGGCCTTGACCGCATGGCCGGCCTGCTGCGCCTGCGCCACCTCGTCGAAGAGCCGCGTCGAGGCCAGCCTGAACTGCGTGGCCGCGGTGAACTCGGGCACGAGGTAGTGGTAGTTGGTGTCGAACCACTTGGTCATCTCCAGCGCGAAAGTTCCCTCTGCGCCGTGCTTGCAGCTGGCGTCGTGCACATGGCCAGCCTCGTCTTCCACGCCGCGCGCCATCTTGAAATAGCGCGACAGCTCGGGCTCGTCGCCCTTGAAGCCGAAGCGCTCCGGCTCGCAGCCGAGCAGCTGGATGTGGTTGGCCACGTGGTCGTAGCAGGCGAAGTCGCCAACGGTCACGTAGTCGAGCCCGGCATCGCGCTGGGCCTGCCAGTGGCGCTCGCGCAGCTGTTCGCCAACTTCTTCCAGCGCAGCGCGGTCGATCTCGCCGCGCCAGTGCTTTTCGAGGGCGAACTTGAGTTCCCGGTTGGCGCCCATGCGCGGAAAGCCGAGGATGTGGGTACGGGTGGTCATTGCAGGTATTCCGGTCGCTGTATCTTGAGAATCCGCAATGGTCGGGCTTTGGGGAATATTATTCAAACGAAACCTTTTGCCCATTCACTTGAATAAAATTCATGTCGCAATCGATCCTCGAGATACGCCACCTGCGCACGCTCATTGCGCTGCGCGACACCGGCAGCCTGGTGCGCGCGGCGCAGTTGCTGAACCTCACGCAGTCGGCGCTGTCGCATCAGGTCAAGCTGCTCGAAGACCGCTACGGCGCGCAGCTCTTCGAGCGCAAGTCGGTGCCGCCGCAGTTCAGCACCACCGGGCTGCGGCTTTTGCAGCTGGCCGATACCGCGCTGCCGCTGGTGGAGGAGGCGGAGCGCGACGTGGCGCGGCTGGCGCTGGGCCGCAGCGGGCAGCTGCGCATCGTGGTCGAGTGCCACACCTGCTTCGACTGGCTGATGCCGGCCATGGATGCCTTCCGCCAGCGCTGGCCCGAGATCGAGCTGGACATCGTCTCGGGCTTTCATCCCGACCCGATCGCGCTGGTGATGCAGAACCGCGCCGAGGTGGCCATCGTCTCCGAGCAGGACCCCGACGAGACCGTGGACTATCACGCGCTGTTCCGCTTCGAGATCGTGGCGCTGCTCGCCAACGACCATGCGCTGACGGCCAAGGCGCATCTCACGGCGCGCCACTTTGCCGACCAGACGCTGATCACCTACCCCGTGCCCGACGAGATGCTCGACATCGTGCGCCAGGTGCTGGCACCGGCCGGCGTGGAGCCCGCGCACCGTCGCACGACCGAGCTCACGGTGGCGATGCTGCAGCTGGTGGCCAGCGGCCGCGGCGTGGCCACCCTGCCGCTGTGGGCGGTGCAGAACTATCTGGACCGCGGCTATGTCACGGCGCGGCGCGTGGGCAGCAAGGGTCTGACGGGGTGGCTCTACATGGCCTGCACGCAGGGCACGTCCGGCCGGCCGTGGCTGGCCGACTTCGTGCGCATCACGCGCGAGAGCTGCTTCAAGAGCCTGCCCGGGATCGAGCTGCTTTGACCGGAGTCTTCTTGCGCGGCCTGGTGGTTTTTCTGCTGGCCTCGCCGACGATCCATTCGCGAAAGGCCGCGACCTTGGGCCGGTCGCGGCTGTTCTCCGGACAGACGAGGTAGTAGGCAAAGTCTTCGAGCCAGCTCAGGTCCGAGAGCTGGACGAGCCGGCCCTCTGCCAGATCGTCGGCCACCACCGCGGCGGGCAGCAGGGCCGCGCCCTGCCCTGCGAGCACCGCCTTCAGCAGCAGGCCCGAATCGTCGAACGACAGGCCGCGGGCCGGGCCCGTGTCTTCGACGCCCTGCGCCTCGAACCACAGCTGCCAGGCCTTGCGCTCGGCATCGTTCACTCGCGGCCAGCGCGTGAGATCGGACGGCAATGCAGGCCTGCCGAGCTGCCTGACCAGGGCCGGCGTTGCAACGGGAACGATCTCCACCGTCAGCACGCGCTGGCTGCTCAAGCCGGGATAGCGGCCGAGGCCATGGCGGATCGCGACGTCCACGCCGTCGCGCGAAAAAACGGCCAGTGCAGTGCTGCTCACCACCTGCAGATCGATGTCCGGATGTGCATCCTGGAAGCCCTTCAGGCGCGGCACCAGCCACGCGGATGCGAAGAACGGGGTGGCGCTCACCGTGAGGATGCCGGTCTCCGCGGGCACGGCGATGCGGCGCGTGGCGTCGCTGATCTGCCGGAAGGCATTGCGCACCGGCGGCAGGTAGGCCTGCCCCGCATCGGTAAGAAAGATGCCGCGGTTCGCGCGCCGGAAGAGCGGAATGCCCAGATGCAGCTCCAGCGACTTGATCAACTGGCTCACGGCACCGGCGGTGACGCACAGCTCGTCGGCCGCGTTCTTCACCGAGAGGTGACGGGCGGTCGCCTCGAAGGCGCGAAGGGCATTGAGCGGTGGAAGCCGATGTTCCATGGTTTAGTTAATCTGATCTGATCGCCTCAGAAAACCTGGTTTGCGAGGCTGCACGGGAAAGAGGAGCATCCATACACCGGTGCAGGAGGAAGAACCACTCTTCTGCGCCGGAACTCATTCTCCATCCAATAGATATTCTGAGCAAACCCGGAGCCCCTCCATTGACCCCCTCCTCCCATCCACCACCGCGCACACGCCTCTTTCGCGGCTGGTTCGTGGTTGCGGGCGCCTTCGCCGTGACCCTCGTGGGCTTCGGCAGCGCCTACACCTTCAGCGCGTTCCTTGAATCGCTGCAACGCGATTTCGGCGCCTCGCGCGGATCCGTATCGCTGGTGTTCTCGCTGGCGGGCTTTCTCTACTTCGGGCTGGGCGTGGTCAGCGGCCCGCTCGCAGACCGGTGGGGTGCGCGGCGGCTGGCGGTCGCGGGCATGGTGCTGGTCGGCCTGGGCCTTGCCGCCGCGGGACAGGCCCGGAGCCTGAACCAGGTCTGCCTCGCCTACGGCGTGGGTGTCGGGCTCGGCGTCGGCGCGTCCTATGTGCCGGTGCTGGGCGCGGTGCAGCGCTGGTTCGTCAAGCGCCGCGGATTCGCCTCGGGGATGGCGGTGAGCGGCATCGGCGTGGGCACGCTGGTGATGCCGCCGCTGGCGTCGCTCCTCATCGAGGCGCTGGGATGGCGCCACGCCTACCTGGCGCTGGGCGTGCTGGCCGTGGTGGTGGGTGCCGGCATGGCGCTGCTGATCGAGGACGATCCGCGCCATCGCGGGCTCGGGCCCGACGGCGATCCGCCGCAGCCGCAAGCACCGTCAGCCGTGCCCGCAGGCTCCACGTTGCGGGACGCGATAAGGTCGCGCCGCTTCGCCGGGCTCTATGCGGCGTGCCTGATCAGTTCGTTCGGGCTGTTCGTTCCCTTCGTCCACCTGGTTCCCTACGCGCTCGACCACGGCCTGCCGCCCGGCTCGGCCGTGCTGCTGCTCGGGGCCATCGGCATCGGCAGCACCGCGGGGCGATTTTTCCTTGGCGGGCTGGCCGATCGGCTCGGCCGGCAACCGGCGCTGCCGCTGATGTCGGCCGGCATGGCGCTTTCGCTGGTGGTGTGGGCGGTGTCCAGCGGGTTCTGGGGGCTGGCCGCATTCGCTTTTGCCTACGGCGCGTTCTACGGCGGCTTCGTCGCGCTGCTGCCCGCGCTGGTCATGGACTGTTTCGGCGGCCGCAGCATCGGCGCGATCCTGGGCGTGCTGTACACCAGCGTGGCCTTCGGCACCCTGGTCGGCCCGAGCGCGGCGGGCTTTGCGTTCGACCTCAGTCGCAGCTACATGCTGCCGATCCTGGCCAGCATTGGTGCCAATCTCGTCGCGGCCGGGGTCCTGGTTGCCATGTCGAAGGCACGCACGGGGGCACGGCCGGGCCTGCGGGGTACAGTCGGGAATGAACCCACACACGCCCAGCGCCCCTAAGCCGCCCGAAACGGCTCCCGTCGAGATCACGGAGACGCAGGCATTCACGCGCGCGTGGGTGGTGTTCCTGCTGCTGTTCCTGGGCGTGCTGGGCCTTCTGTGGGCCAACGACGCCTTGTTCGGCTAGAAGTCTGGGAGGCTAGGAAGAAGCCTTCTGCAGCAGCTTGAGCACGCTCGAGAAATCCAGCGCGCCATGGCCCGCCAGGCTGTGCGCCGCATAGAGGCTGCGCGCCAGCCCGCCCAGCGGCGTTGCGGCGCGCACGGCCGTGGCGTTTTCCTGCGCCAGGCCCAGGTCCTTGAGCATCAGGTCGGTGCCGAAGCCGCCCGCGTAGTTCTTCGATGCGGGCGCTGTTTCCATCACGCCGGGCATCGGGTTGTACTTTTCAAGGGCCCAGTTGCCGCCGGAGCTGCGCCGCATGATTTCGGACAGCACCTTGGGATCGAGCCCGTTGGCAACGCCCAGCGCCAGGGCCTCCGAGGTGCCGATCATCAGGATGCCGAGCAGCATGTTGTTGCAGATCTTTGCAGTCTGGCCCGCGCCCACGCCGCCTGCATGGAAGATGTTGGCGCCCATCTTCTCGAGCACGGGACGTGCGCGTTCGAGGTCGTCGGCCTCGCCGCCGACCATGAAGGTCAGCGTGCCCGCAATCGCGCCGCCCGTGCCGCCGGAAACCGGGGCATCGATCATTGCAATGCCCTTGGCGGCGGCCGCCTCGGCCACCTTGCGCGACGTGGCGGCGGCGATGGTGCTGCTGTCGATCACGAGCGTGCCGGCACGGATGCTGTCGAGCAGGCCGGGCTTGCTGCCGCCGCTGCCGAGGAACAGGCCTTCCACGTGCGCACTGGCCGGCAGCATGCTGATGACCACGTCGGCATCGGCCACCGATTCGGCGGCCGACGTGGAGATGGCCAGGCCTTCGGCCGCGTATTTCTTGCAGGCCTCGTCCGACAGGTCGAAGGCCTTGACCGCGTAGCCCGCCTTGCGCAGGTTCAGCGCCATGGGGCCGCCCATGTGGCCGAGTCCGATGAATGCGATTTTCATTTGCTTGTCTCCGTTGTATTCGTGGAAGAGGCTCAGGCCAGCGCAGCCAGTTCCGCCGGCATCTCGCCGCGCGGGCGCAGGTGGTCCTCGATGAAGGCGGACGTGATCTCTTCGATGGTGGCGGGGTTCCAGCGCGGATTGCGGTCCTTGTCGATCAGCACCGCGCGGATGCCCTCGGCAAAGTCCTTGTGCGCGCAGAAGCCGAGCGAGGCCCAGTATTCGAGCCGGAACACCTCGGCCAGCGACATGCGGTGCACGCGCTGCCAGAGTTCGAAGCTCAGCGCCGCCGAGCTCGGAGCACCCTTGGCAAAGGTCCTGGACGCGGACTGCAGCCAGGCATCGTCGCTCTGCAGGCTGCGCAGGCGCCTGGCGATGTCGAGCAGGTCGTCGCCGGCCATCAGCGCGTTGATGGTGTCGTAGTGCTCGCGCACCTTCGAGGGCGGCATCTCGGCGCCTTCGCCGGCATGCGCAAGAATGCGCGAGAGCTCGGCACGGTCGGCCTTTTGCTCGCCGCGCCAGTGCGCAGCGGCAATCGCTTCGAGCACCTGGGCCTTGCGCTCTTGCGGCACCAGCACGTCGGCCAGCCCGCAGAAGATGGCGTCGGCCGCATTGAGATTGGCGGCCGTGAGCGCCAGGAACAGGCCCGTGCGGCCGGGGGTGCGGCGCAGGAACCAGCTGCCGCCCACGTCGGGATAGAGCCCGATGCTGATCTCGGGCATGGCGATGCGGCTCTGCGCCGTGACCACGCGGTGCGAGCAGCCCGACATGAGCCCCACGCCGCCGCCCATCACGATGCCGTGGCCCCAGCAGAGAAATGGCTTGGGGAAGGTGTGGATCAGATAGTCGAGCTCGTACTCCTCGCGGAAGAAGTCTTCGGCGTAGGTGTTGCGCGCGGGGCCGCATTCGAGCAGCGTTTGATACAGCTGGCGCAGGTCGCCGCCGGCGCAGAAGGCCTTTTCGCCGGCCGCCTGCATCAGCACGCCGACGATGCCGTCGTCCTTGGCCCATTCGCGCAGCTTGGGCGTGAGCAGGCGCACCATGTCCACGGAAAGCGCGTTGAGCGAGGCCGGGGCATTGAGGGTGGCCACGCCGAAGCGCTGGCCGCCGGCGGTCTTGATTTCGTCGAAGAGAACTACGGAGTCGGTCATTGTCTTGAGAGGTTCTGAATGCGGGGCTTCAGCGGATGTCGCTGTCGCCCTCGAGCAATTTTCGCGCAACGATCACACGCATGATCTCGTTGGTGCCTTCGAGGATCTGGTGCACGCGGGTATCGCGCACCAGCCGCTCGAGCGGGAACTCGCTCAGGTAGCCGTAGCCGCCGTGCAGCTGCAGCGCGTCGTTGCAGACATTGAAGCCCGCATCGGTCGCAAAGCGCTTGGCCATGGCGCAGTACGTGCTGGCATCGGCATGGTCCGCATCGAGCTTGCTTGCCGCGAGCCGCACCATCTGCCGCGCCGCGACCAGCTCCGTTGCCATGTCGGCCAGCTTGAACTGCAAGGCCTGGAAGCTCGCGATCGGCTTGCCGAACTGCTGGCGTTCGTGCAGGTAGCGGCGCGCCGCATCGAGCGCGCCCTGCGCCGCGCCCACCGAGCAGGTCGCGATGTTGATGCGCCCGCCATCGAGCCCCTTCATCGCGATGCGAAAGCCCTCGCCTTCCTTGCCCAGCAGGTTTTCGGCCGGCACGCGCACGTTGTCGAAGTTGATGGTGCGCGTGGGCTGGCTGTTCCAGCCCATCTTGTGCTCTTTCTTGCCGTAGCTCACGCCCGGCGCATCGGCCGGCACTGCGAAGGCCGAGATGCCGCCCGCGCCGCCGCCGCCCGTGCGCGCCATGAGCACCAGCACGTCGGTCGCGCCCGCGCCGGAGATGAAGGCCTTGCCGCCGTTGATCACGTACTCGGCGCCCTGCAGTTCGGCGCGCGTCTTGAGCGAGCCCGCGTCCGACCCGGCGCCCGGCTCGGTGAGGCAGTAGGAAGCCAGCTTGCGCCCGCTCGTGAGGTCTTCGCCCCACTGCTGCGCCACTGCATCGGTCGCCCAGGTGCCGAGCATCCAGGTCGCCATGTTGTGGATCGTGATGAAGGCCGTGGTCGAGGGGTCGACCGCGGCCATCTCCTCGAACACCAGTGCCGCATCGAGCCGCGGCAGGCCGAGCCCGCCGATGCGCTCGGGCGCATAGAGCCCGCAGAAGCCCAGCTCGCCGGCCTTGGCAATGGCCTCCTTCGGAAAGATGGCCTCCGCGTCCCACCGTGCCGCATGGGGCGCGAACTCGGCCTGTGCAAAATCGCGTGCGCTCTGCGCAAAGGCGTTCTGCTCTTCGGACAATTCGAAATTCATTGTTCGCGCCCCTTCCAGCGATCCAGTTCGGCAGTCCGTTGCCGGGTCGATTTCTCCAGACATGAATTGAACACCAGCGGCCAGATGGAGCCGCCTTCGTTCGCTTTCGAGGCCCGCTTGCAAGAGGGGTCGCGGCCCTTGAGCCAGGCGCGCTGCTCGGTGCGCAGCGCGACGCGCAGCTGCGGCGAGAGCGTCTTCATCACCTCGCCATAGCGGATGTTGAGCGCGGCGTCGGCGGCGCGAAAGTCGCGCACCGCGCAGGCGTTCATCTGCTGCTGGTTGCCGTCGGGCCTGCAGTCCAGCGGGTTGGCATCATCGGCCGCATGCGCGCCGGCGGCGAGCAGCAGCACGGCCGATGCCGCGACAGCGCGGAACGCGCGGCTCACTTGAGACTGATCGTGGTGTTGACGCCGTGCGAGACGGTGCTGTCGTCGAACCAGCGTGCCGTCACGGTCTTGGTCTGCGTGTAGAACATGATGACCTGCTTGCCGTACGGCCCCAGGTCGCCGAGCTTCGACGCACGCGAACCGGTGAACGAGAACATCGGGACCGGCACCGGAATCGGCACGTTGATGCCGACCTGGCCCACGTCGATGTCTTCCTGGAAGCGGCGCGCCGCGGCACCCGACTGCGTGAAGATCGCCGTGCCGTTGCCGTTCGGGTTGCTGTTGATCAGCTCGATGGCCTCGTCGATGTTCTCGGCGTCGGCCACGCACAGCACCGGGCCGAACACTTCCTGGTCATAGATCGTCATGCCGGGCTTCACGCCCGAGAAGATCGTCGGGCCCACGAAGTTGCCCTTCTCGTAGCCCGGCACGGTGGGCTTGCGGCCGTCGAGCTCGAGCTTGGCGCCGTCGGCCACACCGCGCTCGATGAGGCCGTTGACGCGCTCGTAGGCGGCGCAGGAAACCAGCGGGCCCACGTCCACGCCCTTCTCGGTGCCGGCGCCGATCTTCAGTGTCCTGGCCTTGGCGATCAGTTCGGGCACCCAGTTGCGCGCCTCGCCCACCAGCACCGCCACCGACACCGCCATGCAGCGCTGGCCGGCCGCGCCGAAGCTGGCGCCTGCCAGTGCGTTGAGCGTCTGCTCCTTGTTGGCGTCGGGCATCACGATCGCGTGGTTCTTCGCGCCCATCATGCATTGCACGCGCTTGCCGGCCAGCGTGGCACGGTTGTAGACATGCGTGCCGACCTTGGTCGAGCCGACGAAGCTGATGGCCTTGATGTCCTTGTGGTCGCAGATGCCGTTGACCACGGCTTCGCCGCCATGCACCACGTTCAGCACGCCGGGCGGAATGCCGGCTTCGAGCGCCAGTTCGGCGAGGCGCATGGTGACCATCGGGTCTTGCTCGGAAGGCTTCAGCACGAAGGTGTTGCCGGTGACGATGGCCATCGGGAACATCCACAGCGGAATCATGGCCGGGAAGTTGAACGGCGTGATGCCGGCGCACACGCCCAGCGGCTGCAGCAGCGTGTAGGTGTCGACCCCGTTGGCCACGTTGTTGGCCAGCTCGCCGAGCTGCAGGTTGCCGATGTTCGATGCGTGCTCGACCACCTCGAGGCCGCGGAACACGTCGCCTTCGGCGTCGGGCAGCGTCTTGCCCTGCTCGGCCGTGAGAATGGCGGCCAGCTCGCCCATGTTCTCGCGGATGAGCTGCTGGTACTTCAAAAAGATGCGGGCGCGCGCGCCGAGGGGCGTCTTGCGCCAGGTCTTGAAGGCGTCCTTGGCGGAGGCCACGGCGGCGTCGAGTTCAGCCTGTGTCGCAAACGGCACGCGGGCCAGCACTTCCTGCGTGGCCGGGTTGACGATGTCGCGCCATTCGGTGGTCTTGGATTCGACGAACTTGCCGCCGATCAGCAGCTTGACGGTGGCGACCTGGGTCTTGGGGGTGGTGGTGGCGTCCATGGGTTTTGTCTCCTGTGAATACGGGGCCTGCATGGCAGGTTCAAGTCGCATCCTAGCTTTGCAGATTTGCCATGACAATAGACAAATATGCGCCATCGCTTTGCAAAAATGCAGAGCCCACCCAAGGGAACGCGAGCACATGGACTGGGACAACCTTCGCTACTTTCTGGAGCTGGCCCGTTCGGGCACGCTGATGAGCGCCGCGCGCCGGCTCGAGGTGGACCACACCACGGTGGCGCGGCGCATCCAGGCGCTCGAAAAGGAAGTGGGCGCGCCGCTTTTCTCGCGCGAAGCGGGCGGCCACCGGCTCACCGAGGCGGGCCGCAAGCTGCAGCCGCAGGTCGAGGCCATGGAAAGCGCGTTCCAGGCGGTGGAAAGCACCGCGCCGGCCTCGCAGGAGGGCCTGTCGGGGCTGATCCGCATCGGCGCCACCGAGGGCTTCGGCACCGTGGTGCTGGCACCGCAGCTGGCGCTCTTCGCACAGCAGCACCCCAAGCTCACCATCGACCTGCTCGCGATGCCGCGGCTGGTGCACCTGTCGCGGCGCGAGGCCGACATCGTGATCTCGCTCGAGCGCCCGGCGCGCGGGCCCGTGGTCGTGACCAAGCTCACCGACTACACGCTCAGGCTCTATGCATCGAAGAAGTACCTGGCCGCGCACAAGTCCATCAAGACGCGCGAAGACCTGCGCGGTCATACCTTCATCAGCTACGTGGACGACCTGCTCTTCAGCAAGGAGCTGCAGTACCTCGACGAACTGCACCGCCCCGATGCCTTCGCGCTGCGCAGCACCAGCGTGCTCGCGCAGCACCGGGCGGTGCTGGCGGGCGCAGGCATTGCGGTTCTGCCGGCCTTCATCGCGGAGAACGACGGCGCATTGAAGCCCGTGCTGCCGGGGCAGGCGAACTTCACGCGCACGTTCTGGATGTCGATGCCCGCGGAGACGAAGCACCTGGTGCGGATGCAGGCGGTGTGGGAATTCCTGCGCGAGACGGTGCAGGCACAGCGGCAACTGCTGCTGCCCCATGCATGAATGACGCCGGGCCTCAGCGCCGCGGCGGCGCGAGGTCGGGGAAGTTCTGCGCCACGAACTCGACCACGAACTCCTGCGGGTCCACGCGCAGGTTCTGCTCTTCCGCACGATCGAGGTAGCTGCGCCAGAACTGCCGGATCTGGTCATGCACGTCGTCGGCAAAGCCCATCTGGGTGCCGACCATCTCCTGCCAGGTGCCGCTCGCATTGAAGGTCTGGGCGAGCCTGGGCTCCAGCGCCTCGAGCTTGGCGCGCTTGGCGTCGTCGAGCTGGTCGATGGCGTCCAGCACCAGGCAATCCACCAGCCGCAGCAACGGCCTTCCTTCGTATCTGTTCGTCGTCTGCATGCGCCAAGTTTCTCATTGCCCGGGGCCGGTGGGCCAGGCCGGTGCATGGCTGCCCGGCGGCATCGACGGGCGCGGCCATGCGGCCGGCGTGCGCGACAGATGCGCGCTGTGGCGCAGTGCGGCCAGCCTGCCGAAACCGGAGTCCGAGGTCTCCGCGTAGGGCTTCAGGTCGGGCCTGGCGATCGACAGCCCACCGGGCACGCGCCCGAGACCGCGCAGCCACTGCCCCGTCTGCGCCAGCGACACCTGCACGTGCCAGCTGCCGCCCTCCTGCTGCTGCCGCCAGAGCGCCGCGGCGGCGCCGAAGGCGATCAGGTAGCCCGTGGCCTCGTCGAGGATCTGCATCGGCAGCGGCCTGGGCTTGCCGTCGCCGGCCCCTTCGCCTTCGCCCTCGCCTTCGGCATGGTTGAAACCCATGGCCGTCTGCACCAGCGAATCGAAGCCGCGGCGATGCGCCCATGGGCCTTGCGTGCCATAGGCCGTGAGCGACACGCACACGATGCCGGGCGCGAGCCGCGCGAGTTCCGCCGGCCCGAAGCCCAGCGCCGCGATGCCGCCGGGCCGGTAGCCCTGCACGAAGACATGAGCCTGCGCGGCGAGCTGCCGCAGCGTGGCGCGGCCCGCGTCGGTGCGCAGGTCCACATGCGCCGACAGCTTGCCGCGGCTGGTTTCGGCAATGGATTCGATGTTCGGCAGGTGCGGCGAATTGACGAGCATCACGTCGGCGCCATACGCCGCCAGCGCACGGCCACCCACGGGACCCGCGAGGATGCGCGTCAGGTCGAGCACGCGCAGGCCGGTGAGCGGCCGCTGGTCTTCGCGCAGCGGCGGCAGCAGGAGCGGCGGCGCGTCGCCGATGCGCTCGATGGTGAAGAGCGGCTGTGCCGCGATGGCCTGGCCTTGCGGTGAGGTGTCCCATTCGTTGAAGCGGCGCAGCGCGGTCGCCACCAGGCCTTGCGCGGCGGCCGCGTCTTCGAAATCGCGTGCGTGCCATGTCGCCATCACCGCCTCGGCCTCCGCGCGCGTGGCAGCGGACGGATCCAGCTTCATCAGCCGCAGCGCGCCCTCGCGGTGATGCGCGAAGTTCGCGTGGATGCGCACCCAGCCGTCGGCGCAGCGGTACAGCCCGGAGAAAGTGTCCCACAGGTCGGGCACGCGGCCGTCGAGGCTGAACCATCCGGTGCAGTCGAGCGCCGCGTGCCGCATGTCGACGGCCACCTGCTGGCGCCCGGCGCCGCGCAGATGCCCCAGTTCGCAGGCCGCGAGAGCCGCCGCCGCGATGGTGCTCTGCGCGGCCGCGCCCACCGCGAAGGACGACGGCAGCACCGGGTCTTCGCCCGTGAGCCGCGCATGTTGCAAGGCCTCGACGGGCAGGCCCGCCTGCCGCCAGATGCTGTCCAGAGCTTCGCTCGCATTCATTTCATTTCTCCAGAACGTCCAAAGCAAAAAGGCAGGGCCCGCTCTCGCGGCCCTGCCCTTGGTTGTCGTTGCGTCGACTGCCTTACTGGATCAGCTTGGCGCCGGTCTTGGCCTGCAGCGCATCGAAGCTCACGCCCGGCGCCAGCTCGATCACCTTGAGGCCTTCGGGCACCACGTCCATCACGGCCAGGTCGGTGATGATGCGGTCGACCACGCCCACGCCGGTCAGCGGCAGCGAGCACTTCTCGAGGATCTTGAGATCCTCGGTGCCGTCCTTTTTCTTCGCGACGTGCTCCATCAGCACGATGACGCGCTTCACGCCGGCCACCAGGTCCATGGCGCCGCCCATGCCCTTGACCATCTTGCCGGGGATCATCCAGTTGGCGAGGTCGCCTTCCTCGCTGACCTGCATGGCGCCGAGGATCGACAGGTTGATCTTGCCGCCGCGGATCATCGCGAAGCTCTCGTGGCTGCCGAAGATGGCCGAGCCGGGGATGGTGGTCACGGTCTGCTTGCCGGCGTTGATCAGGTCGGCGTCGACCTGGTCTTCGGTCGGGAACGGGCCGATGCCGAGCATGCCGTTCTCGCTTTGCAGCCACACTTCCTTGTCGCCGACGAAGTTGGCCACCAGCGTGGGAATGCCGATGCCCAGGTTCACGTAGAAGCCGTCTTCGAGTTCTTGCGCCGCACGCGCGGCCATTTGGTCTTGGGTCCAGGGCATCTCAGGCTCCTTTGTTGTTCTTGACGGGGGCGGGCATTTCGCTGCCGGCGGCGGCCTGCGCAATGGCAGCCTGGGCTTCGACCTTGGCGGCCGCTGCATCGGCCGGAACGGCCGCGCTCACGGTGCGCTTCTCGATGCGCTTCTCGGGATTGGCGTTGAGGACGATGCGGTGCACGTAGATGCCGGGCAGATGGATGTCGTCGGGCGCCAGCTCGCCCACTTCGACGATCTTCTCGACCTCGACGATGCAGATCTTGCCGGCCATGGCGGCGGCGGGGTTGAAGTTGCGCGCCGTGAGGCGGAAGCGCAGGTTGCCCGACTTGTCGGCCACGTCGGCCTTGACCAGCGCCACGTCGGGCACCAGCGAGCGTTCCATCACGTAGGTTTCGCCGTCGAACTCGCGCAGTTCCTTGCCCTCGGCCACCTGCGTGCCGACCCCGGTCTTGGTGAAGAAGGCCGGAATGCCCGCGCCGCCCGCGCGCAGCTTCTCGGCCAGCGTGCCCTGCGGCGTGAATTCGAGCTGCAGTTCGCCCGCCAGATACTGGCGCTCGAATTCCTTGTTCTCGCCCACGTAGGACGCGATCATCTTCTTGATCTGGCGCGTCTCGAGCAGCTTGCCGAGGCCGAAACCATCGACGCCTGCGTTGTTGGAGATGCAGGTGAGATCCTTGACGCCGGAGTCGTGCAGCGCATCGATCAGCGCTTCGGGAATGCCGCACAGGCCGAAGCCGCCAACCGCGAGCGTCTGCCCGTCGGCCACGACCCCCTTGAGTGCCGCGTCTGCGGAGGGATAAATCTTGTTCACTCGGGCTCCTTGATGGATGGTGGAGAGTTGGCGAAAGCTTTGAAGAGCCTTGAACGATACTACGTAGTCGCATACGTAGTATTTCGTAATGGTGACCCCCGATGCCCGAGATCGATTACCGGCTGGCTTTTGAACACGCGCCCGTCGGCATGGTGGTGTCGAGCAACCGCACCATCGTGGCCTGCAACGAGCGGGTGTGCGAGATTTTCGGTGCAACGCCCTCCGCCCTGGTCGGGCATTCGTTCAGCATCCTGTACCCGAGCGTGGCCGAATTCGAGCGCATCGGCAAGCGCATGGAGCCGTTCCTGAACGCCAGCGGCCGCTATGCCGACAACCGCATGATGAAGCGCCTGGGCGGCCTGCACGGCGCCATCGCCGGCGAGACCTTCTGGTGCCACGTCACAGGGCACGCCATGAACCGCGCCGCGCCGCACGAAGCCGGCATCTGGACCTTCGAGGACCTGGGATCGCGCCGTGCCGTGAAGGCCGAGCTCACGCCGCGCGAGCGCGAGGTGGCCGCGCAGGTGATGCGCGGGCTCACGTCCAAGGAGATCGGCAAGGCGCTCGGCATCAGCCATCGCACGGTGGAGCTGCACCGGGCACGGCTGATGCGCAAGTACGCGGCGGCCACCACGGCGGAACTGGTGCAGAAGCTCATTGCGGGCTGATCGTTGCAAAAACGGAAACGCGGTGTCGGCGAAAGGCCTGCGCCACGGGGCTCGCCGATGGCTATCTTGGAGGCATGCGGGCACTTCGCCCGCAGCCACTCAGGAGCCGATATGACCACATCCCTTCATTCCGAAAAGAACCTGCTGCCGTCGCCCACGCTGTCGGTTGCACGCGCGCATGCGCTCGCCGCCCACCGGCTGCCAGTGACGCTCACGCTGGCAGCCATCATCCTGTCGGTGCTCGGCGTCAAGCCGTAGCCCGTTCGTTCAGTCGGGCTTGATGTCCGCCGCCTTGATCACCTTCGCCCAGGCCGCGAGTTCCTGGTCGACGAACTTGCCCAGGGCCGCCGGGTCCATGTAGGTGGCGAAGGCGCCCTGCTCGTCCACCTTCTTGCGGAACGACTCGCTTTCGACGATCTTCTTGATCTCGGCGCTGAGCTTGTTGACGACCTCGGGCGGCGTCTTGGCCGGTGCGAACACCGCGAACCACGATTCCACCTCGTAGCCCGGCAGCCCCGCCTCGGCCGAGGTCGGCACGTCGGGCATCGACGGATGGCGCTTGCTGCCCGTGTACGCCAGAGGCTTGATGCGGCCGCCCGCGAAATGGCCGATGACCGAGGGCGGCGTGGTGATGAACATGTCGACGTTGCCCGCGATCAGGTCGTTGATGGCCGGGCCCGAGCCCTTGTAGGGTACGTGCGTCATCGGCTGCCTGGCCTGCCGCGACAGCAGTTCGCCCGCGATGTGCTGGATCGAGCCGTTGCCCGACGAGGCATAGAACAGGCCGCCCTCTTTCTTCTTCTTGCCGTACTCGATCAGCTCCTTCATCGAATTCACCGGCAGCTTGCCGCTCACCGCGACCACGTGCGGTGCGCGCATCACCAGCGCCACCGGCACGAAGTCCTTGGTCGGGCTCCATTTGATCTGCGGAAAGAGCGCAGGGTTGCCGACGTGGTAGCCCGAGTACTGCATCAGCAGCGTGTAGCCATCGGGCGCGGCGCGTGCCACCGCCTCGGTGCCGATGTTGCCGCTGGCGCCGGGCTTGTTGTCGACCACGATGGGCTGGCCCAGTGCGCGCTGCAGCGGGTCGGCCACCATGCGCGCCATGATGTCGGTGGACCCGGCAGGCGCGGTGGGCACGATGAAGGTGATCGGTTTCGAGGGCCAGGTGTCGGCACTGGCCGCGGCGGCCGCCAATGCGAGTCCTGCGGCTATCAGAAGGCGATAGGTGGGTTTCATGGTTTTGTCTCCGGTGTTTTTAAAGTTGCATTCGAAGCCGGCCCGTCAGGGCGCCAGCTCGGATATCTCGATGAGATTCAGGTCGGGGTCGCGCACATAGACCGATCGGATGCGCGACGTGGCGCCGGTCCGCATCACAGGGCCTTCGAGGATCGGCACGCCCTTGTCTTTGAGCCGCGCGATCACTTCTTCCAGCGGCACGCTCGCGATGAAGCACAGGTCCAGCGAGCCCGGCGTCGGCACCTGCGCCTTGGGCTCGAACTCGTGGCCCTTCACATGCAGGTTGATCTTCTGGCTGCCGAAGCGAAAGGCCCTGCGGTCGGCGCCGAAGGTCTCCAGCGCCATGCCCATCACGTCGACGTAGAAGCGGGTGCAGGCCTCCTCGTCAGCGGTGGTGAGCACCAGGTGGTCCAGATGGTCGATCATGGGTTCAGCTCCTTGGCCCGGCGCGCATGCGCACGCGCCGCGCTGTCGTTGAAATCCGCCGGCGGCGCATGCCGTGTGAGCCGATGGCCGGCGCGCGGCACCTGGCTCGGCAAGTCGTGCTGCACCAGCGCTTCGAGTTCCGAGGCGGCATCGATCAGTCCGTTCAGGTCCATGCCGGTGTCGTAGCCCATGCATTGCAGCATGTGCACCACATCCTCGGTGGCGACGTTGCCGGTAGCGCCAGGCGCGTACGGGCAGCCGCCGATGCCGCCCAGCGACATGTCGAGCCGCTCGATGCCCGCCTCGACCGCCGCCAGCACGTTCGCGAGCCCCATGCCGCGCGTGTTGTGGAAGTGCGCCGTCCATTGCAGGCCGGGGTGCCTTGCCATCACGGCTTCGCAGAGGGCCTGCACCTGCGTGGGAAAAGCCATGCCCGTGGTGTCGCACAGCGTGACGCCCTGCACCTGCAGCGCCGCGAAGCGGTCGATCCATTCCAGCACGCCGGCCAGCGGCACCTCGCCTTCCATCGGGCAGCCGAAGACGCAGGACAGCGACACGTTCACGGGCACACCGGCCTGCCTGGCCAGCGCAATGACCTCGGCCAGCTGCGCGAAGGACTGCTCGCGCGTCATGCGCAGGTTGCTGAGGTTGTGGGTCTCGCTCACCGACATGACGACGTTGAATTCGCCGATGCGGCTCTCCAGCGCGCGCTCGGCCCCGCGCAGGTTCGGCACCAGCGCTGTGTAGACCACGCCAGGCTGGCGCACGATGCGCTGCATCACTTCTTCGCCGTCGCGCAGCGCGGGAATCGCCTTGGCCGAGGTGAACGACGTCACCTCGATCTTGGCGTAGCCCAGCGTGCCCAGCCGGTCGACCAACGCGATCTTGTCGTCGGTGGGAATGAAGCGACTCTCCATCTGGAAGCCGTCGCGCGTGGCCACTTCGTTGATGAAGAGCCGCTTGCCCTTGCCTTCTTTCATACGGCCTCGCTTTCTTCGGTGCGGCGCGCCGGCCAGCCCGCGCCCTGCAGGTCGCCCGTGTGTTCGCCGAGCCGCGGCGCGGGGTGCGCAATGCGCCCCGGCGTCGCGCTGAGCTTGGGCACCACGCCCGGCACCTTGAGCATGTCGCCGTCGGCGGTGGTCGCCTCGACGATCATCTGGCGCGCCAGGTATTGAGGATCGGTTGCGATGTCCGCCACCGTGTAGATGCGCCCGACCGGCACGCCGGCCGCATCGAGCACCGCCAGCGCCTCGTCGCGGCTGCGCTGCAGCGTCCAGGCCTCGATGGCGGCGTCGATCTCTTCCACGCGCTGCACGCGGCCGTCGTTGTGCACGAGCTGCGGATCGCTCTCCAGGTCCGCGCGGCCGATGGCGCGCATCAGCCGGCGGAAGATGCTGTCGCCGTTGCCTGCCACCAGCACGTAGTGGCCGTCGCTACATTTGTAGGCATTCGTCGGTGCAATCCCCGGCAACGCGCTGCCGGCGCGCTCGCGCACCGCGCCGAATGCGTCGTATTCGGGCAGCAGGCTTTCCATCACGTTGAAGACCGACTCGTAGAGCGCCACGTCGATGAACTGCCCTTGTCCGCCATGGGCCGTGCGGTGGTGCAGCGCCGTGAGCACGCCGATCACGCCATGCAGCGCCGCCAGCGTGTCGCCCAGCGAAACGCCCACGCGCACGGGCACCCGGCCCGGCTCGCCGCTCAGGTAGCGCAGCCCGCCCATCGATTCGCCGAGCACGCCGAAGCCCGGCTTGTCGCGGTAGGGGCCGGTCTGCCCGTAGCCCGAGATGCGCAGCATGATGAGCCGCGGGTTGAGCGCATGCAGCTGCTCCCAGCCCAGGCCCCAGCCTTCGAGCGTGCCGGGCTTGAAGTTCTCGATCAGCACGTCGGCCTCCAGTGCCAGCGCGCGCACGGCCTGCTGGCCTTCGGTGCTGCGCAGGTCCAGGCACACCGAGCGCTTGTTGCGCGACTGCACCTCCCACCACACCGAAGTGCCCTCGCGCAGCAGCCGCCACTTGCGCAGCGGGTCGCCGACGCCGGCGGGTTCGACCTTGATCACGTCGGCGCCGAACTCGGCGAGCGTCTTGCCGGCGAACGGGCCGGCGATGAGCTGGCCGAGCTCCAGCACCTTGAGGCCTTCGAGTGCGTTCATCTTGCGTCTGTCTCCTGATGGGTTGCCCCAACTCTAGAAACAGATCGCGGCCAACGGAATTGCTTTGATGGCAGGAGGCCTTCGCAAAATGCGAAGGCTTTCTAGAATGGAAGGATGGCCGTCCCCATCAACCCCGCCCGCGTCGATTTCGTCACGCTGCGCCTGTTCTGCGCCGTGGCCCGGTCGGGCAGCATCACCAAGGGCGCCGAGGCCTGCCACCTGGCGCTCTCGGCGGCCAGCCGGCGGCTTTCGGATTTCGAGGCGGCCACGGGATCGAAGCTGCTGGAGCGCAGCTCGCAAGGCATCGCGCTGACCCCGGCCGGCCATGTGGCCATGCAGCACGCGATGCGGCTGTTCCAGGGCTTCGAGCAGTTCAGCAACGAGCTCGGCGACTATTCGAGCGGGGTGCGCGGCCACGTGCGGCTGTGGGCCAACATGTCGGCGCTCACCGAGTTCCTGCCGGCCACGCTGGCCGCGTTCCTCGGCCAGCACCCCGACATCCGCGTCGAAGTGGAGGAGCAGCTGAGCGGCGACATCGTGCGCGCGCTGGTCGACGGCCTGGCCGACGTGGGCGTGTTTGCCGAGAACACGCCGGCCTACGGGCTCGACGTGGCGCCATTCCAGACCGACGAGCTGGTGGTCCTATGCGCCCGGCAGCATCCGCTCGCGCGCACGCGCCGGACCGATTTCAAGACCTGCCTCGCGCACGAGTTCGTGGGCCTGAACCGCAGCAGTTCGCTGCTCGAGCTCACCTCGCGCGCGGCCGAGCAGGCCGGCATTCCGATGCGCCTGCGCGTGCAGGTGCGCAGCTTCGATGCGATGTGCCACATGATCGCGGCCAACCTCGGCATTGGCGTGGTGCCGCTCGCGGCCTGCAAGGCACAGGTGAGCGCACTCGGCCTCAAGGTGGTGCGGCTCAGGGATGCCTGGGCCGTGCGCCGGCTGCTGATGGCCACCAAGACCGGCGAGACCTTGTCGCCGGCGGCGCAGCTGCTGGTTCGGCAGCTGATGGCGTCGTCCACCTGAGGCGAGGCCGGAATGGCCTCCCTGAAACATCACGCCGGGGGCAGCTGGAATCCGGCCTTGAGGGTTTCGCGCAGGTGGCTCACGAACAGGTTGACCGCACGCGGAATGTGCAGCGAATAAGGCCGTATGGCGTAGATCTGGTCGGCGAAGGCGCCCGTGGGCTGCCAGTCGGGCAGCACCTCGACCAGCTTGCCCGCCTGCAGGCCCGACTGCGCGCTGAAGTCGGGCAGGAGCGCAATGCCGAGCCCCGCCTGGGCCGCGTCACGCAGCGCCTCGCTGTTGTTGGCCGCCAGCGGACCGGCGATGGGCACGGTCACGCGCTCGGCCTGGCGCGCGCGGCCGCCTCGCCGCTCGAACGACCACACGTTGGTTTCCTGCCCACGGGGATAGTGCAGGCAGTCGTGCTCGGTCAGCATGGGCGGCGCCAGCGGCGTTCCCTTGCGGCGCAGGTAGGCGCGGCTCGCCACCAGCACCGAGCGCGTGTCGCACAGCCGCCAGGCCACGTGCGTGTCGGGCGGCGATGCCGCATGCCGCACCGCCAGGTCGAAGCCCTCCGTCGCCAGGGAGCTCAGCCGGTCGGAGAGTTCCATCTCGACGCGGATCGACGGATGCGCCAGCAGGAAGTCGACGAGCCTGGGCAGCAGTTGCTGGCGCCCCAGCGCCACTGGCGCGGTCACGCGCACCAGGCCGCGCGGCTCGCCCGCATGGTCCTGCGCCTGCAGGAAGCTGTGGGCGATCTGCTCGAAGGGCTCGCGCGTCTGGTCGACGAGCTGCTGCCCGGCCTCGGTCAGCCGCATGCTGCGGGTGGTCCGGCGCACCAGGGTGACGCCCACGGCGCGCTCCAGCTCGGCGATGCGCTGGCTCATGGCGGCCTTGCTCACACCCAGGCGTGCTGCGGCGGCGGTATAGCTGCCCTGCTGGCCGAGCACGATCAGCCAGTGCAGGTGCATCCAGAGCGATTCGGCTTTTTGCAGTTCCATGGTGGGATTGTTCACTATAGCGAACAAACAGTTCAACTTTCGAGTCTAGGCAGGCGCCCTTCCCTTTCCTAGACTGTCGCATCACTTCACCTTGGCGGTACCCATGACCCAGCAGATTGCCCATTTCATCGGCGGCCAGCGCGCTGCCGGCGCTTCCACCCGCACGCAGGACGTCACCAACCCGGCGACCGGCAAGGTCACGGGCAAGGTGGCGCTGGCCGTCCAGGCCGACGTCGATGCCGCGGTGGCCGCCGCGCAGGCCGCGTTCCCCAAGTGGGCCGACACGCCGCCGATCCGCCGCGCCCGCGTGATGTTCAAGTTCCTGGAGCTGCTCAACCTGCACAAGGACGAGCTGGCGCACATGATCACCGCCGAGCACGGCAAGGTGTTCACCGACGCGCAGGGCGAGGTCTCGCGCGGCATCGACATCGTCGAGTTCGCCTGCGGCATCCCGCAGCTGCTCAAGGGCGACTTCACCGACCAGGTCTCCACCGGCATCGACAACTGGACGCTGCGCCAGCCGCTCGGCGTGGTCGCCGGCATCACGCCCTTCAACTTCCCCGTGATGGTGCCGATGTGGATGTTCCCGGTGGCCATTGCCGCGGGCAACACCTTCGTGCTCAAGCCCAGCCCGACCGACCCGACCCCGTCGCTGCGCATGGCCGAACTGCTGAAGGAAGCCGGCCTGCCCGACGGCGTGTTCAACGTGGTGCAGGGCGACAAGGTCGCGGTCGATGCGCTGCTCGAGCATCCCGACGTCAAGGCCATCAGCTTCGTGGGCTCCACGCCCATTGCCAACTACATCTATGAAACCGGCGCCCGCAACGGCAAGCGCGTACAGGCGCTCGGCGGAGCGAAGAACCACATGGTGGTCATGCCCGACGCCGACATCGACCAGACGGTGGACGCGCTGATCGGCGCGGGCTACGGTTCGGCCGGCGAGCGCTGCATGGCCATCAGCGTGGCCGTGCTGGTGGGCGACGTGGCCGACAAGATCATTCCCAAGCTCGTCGAGCGCACGAAGACGCTCAAGGTGCTCGACGGCGAGAACCTCGCGGCCGAGATGGGCCCGATCGTCACGCGCGCGGCACATGAACGCATCACCGGCTACATCGCCCAGGGCGAGAAGGAAGGCGCGAAGCTGCTGGTCGACGGCCGCCAGTTCGATAGCAGCAAGGCAGGCGCCGGCTGCGGCGACGGTTTCTGGATGGGCGGCACGCTGTTCGACCACGTCACGCCCGAGATGCGCATCCACAAGGAAGAGATCTTCGGCCCGGTGCTCTCCTGCGTGCGCGTGGCCAACTTCAAGGACGCGGTCGACCTGGTCAACGGCCACGAGTTCGGCAACGGCGTGAGCTGCTTCACGCGCGACGGCAACGTGGCGCGCGAGTTCGGCCGCCGCATCCAGGTGGGCATGGTCGGCATCAACGTGCCGATCCCGGTGCCGATGGCATGGCACGGCTTCGGCGGCTGGAAGCGCTCGCTGTTCGGCGACATGCATGCCTATGGCGAGGAAGGCGTGCGCTTCTACACCAAGCAGAAGTCGATCATGCAGCGCTGGCCCGAGAGCACGCCCAAGGGCGCCGAGTTCGTGATGCCCACTGCCAAGTAGTGATGGCGTGATGGCGGGCGGCGAAAGCCGCCAGGGCTAACGAAAGGCTGACTTGCCCCCCGGTGCGGGAGCGGCCAGACTTGTGCATGACCCTGTGCCAGCGCCCATGACGACAAGCAAGCCCGCGCGAGGCCTGTCGGCCGTGCCTTCCACCCTGCGGATTCCCCTTGCCGCGCGTGCCTCGGGCGATGCGATGTTTCCGCAGATGGCCGTGCGGGACGCCTACGCCGCGTCGATCCTCGAAAAGATACGCGACGACGGGCAGCCCCTTCCCGAAGACAGGGCGACCATCTACGGCATCCTGAGCCGCACGCGCCGCTTCCGCAGCCTCGCGCAGGAGTTCCTCAAGCAGTATCCGGGCGCGCGCGTGGTGAACATGGGCTGCGGGCTGAGCCATTACTTCCAATGGCTCGACGACGGGCGATCCCGCATGACCGACGCCGACCTGCCCGAAGTGCTCGAACTGCGCCGCGAACTCATCCCCGAGACCCATACGCGCCACGAGATGCGCGCGCTCGACCTGACGTCGGCCCGCTGGTGGGAGCAGCTCGATCTGCCGCGCAGGCGCCAGGAGCAACCGGTCTTCCTCTTTACCGAAGGCGTGCTGATGTACCTGGAGCCGCAGCAGGTGCAAGCCGTGCTTGCGACCTTCGGCGAGCGAGCCCCTCCGGGCTCGGTGCTGGCCTTCGATGCGATGTGCTGGCTTGCCGTGGGCCGCGCCGCGCAGCACCCGTCGGTGCGGGCCACCGGCGCGGAGTTCCGTTGGGGGCTGCGCAAGACCGCCGAGCTGACGCAAGCCCATCCGCGCCTGCGCCTCGATGCCACCTATCGGGTGCTCGAAGGCTTCGGCCTGTCCTACACCTTGTTCGCACCACTGGTCCTGATGCTGCTCGGCGTGCCGCTCTATGCCGTCTACGCGCTGAGCGCGGCAGACAACGCCGATACATAAACGCACAAATTTCTTGATTCCCGGCCTTGTCCGGCTCGGCTTGCGCGGGTTGGCTGACGCGGCAAGCGCCGCTGCCCAGGCATGCTCGCCGCTCTTCGTCGCGGAAAATTCCGGCGCAGGCTGCGCTAGGATGGTTTTTTCCGAAGCCTGACCGACACCAGCCGATGGCCGGTGCATCCCTTACGTACTCCCAAGACTCGCAACCCTCAAGAAACACATGCTTGATCGCCGATCCTTCCTTGCCGCAGGTGGTGCCGCCGCCGCACTCGCCGCCCTTGGACTGCCCGAAGAGGCATTGGCCGCCAACGGCCTGAAGCTGAGCCAGCCTTCGCCTTTCTCGTTCGACCGCCTCGTGGCGCAGGCCAAGCGCCTGGCCGGGCAACCCTATGCCGCCGCCACGCCGCTCGCGCCCGAGGTGCTCGAACGCATCGACTACGACGCGCACGGCAAGATCAAGTTCGACCCGTCCAATGCCCTCTTCCGCGACGGCCCCGGCGCCTTTCCCGTCACCTTCTTCCACCTCGGCCGCTTCTTCCAGACGCCGGTGCGCATGCACGTGCTCGAGAACTCCGATGGCGACGCCTTTGCGCGCGAGGTGCTCTACAGCCCTTCCTATTTCTCGATGCCGCCCGACAGCCCCGCGCGCGCGCTGCCGCCGGGCGCGGGCTTTGCGGGCTTTCGGCTGCAGGAAAGCCGCCTGGGCGACCAGAGCAAGCTCGACTGGCAGAAGAACGACTGGGTCGCGTTTCTCGGCGCCTCCTACTTTCGCGCGATCGGCGAGCTCTACCAGTACGGCCTGTCGGCCCGCGGCCTTGCGCTCGACGTGGCGGTGCCCGACAAGCCCGAAGAGTTCCCGACCTTCACGCGCTTCTATTTCGAAACGCCGGCCGCGAACAACACCACCTCGATGACGGTCTACGCGCTGCTCGAAGGGCCGAGCGTCACGGGCGTGTTCAAGTTCGTGATGCAGCGCGGCAAGGCCGTGATCATGGACATCGACTCGCGCCTGTTCCTGCGCCGCGACGTGACGCGCCTGGGCCTGGTGCCGCTCACCTCGATGTACTGGTACTCGGAGACCATCAAGCCCACCGCCATCGACTGGCGCCCCGAGGTGCACGACTCCGACGGCCTGGCCATCTGGAACGGTGCGGGCGAGCGCATCTGGCGCCCGCTCAACAACCCCACGCAGACGCGCGCCTCGGCCTTTGCGGACACCCGCCCGCGCGGCTTCGGGCTGCTGCAGCGCGACCGCGTCTTCGACAATTTCCAGGACGGCGTCAACTACGAGAAGCGCCCGAGCCTCTGGATCGAACCACTGGGCGATTGGGGCGAAGGCTCGGTGCAGCTGATCGAGATCCCGACCGACGACGAGATCCACGACAACATCGTCGCCTTCTGGGTGCCCAAGGCCGACGCCAAGGCAGGCGCGAGCTACAGCCTGCAGTACCGGCTGCACTGGACCGACCAGGAGCCCTTTCCCTCGCCGCTCGCGCGCTGCGTGGCCACGCGCATCGGACGCGGCGGACAGCCCGGCCAGCCGCGCCCGCCGGGCGTGCGCAAGTTCATGGTGGAATTCGTCGGGCAGCCGCTCACCACCGTGCCCTTCGGCGTGAAGCCCGAGCTGGTGCTGACGGCACCGCGCGGCAAGTTCTCCTACGTCTTTGCCGAGGCCGTGCCCAACGGCGTGCCGGGACACTGGCGCGCCCAGTTCGACTTCACGCCCGAAGGCAACGAGCCCATCGACATGCGGCTCTACCTGAAGACCGGCGACAAGACGCTCACGGAAACCTGGCTGTTCCAGTACCAGCCAGGTTGAGTTCTCGAGATCTGCCGATCAGCGCTTCTTGACGGAGACCAGCTCGACTTCGAAGTTGAGCGTGGCGTTCGGCGGGATCACGCCGCCCGCGCCGCGCGAGCCGTAGGCAATGGCCGGCGGGCAGGTCAGCTTGGCCTTGCCGCCGGGCTTCATCTTCTGCACGCCCTCGGTCCAGCAGGGGATCACGCCGTTGAGCGGAAACTCGGTCGGCTCGCCGCGGCTGTAGGAGCTGTCGAATTCCTTGCCGCTGTCGGGGAAGGTGCCACGGTAGTGCACCTTGACCACGTCGGTTGCGGCGGGCGATGCCCCGGAGCCTTCCTTCAGCGACTGGTAGACCAGGCCGCTCGGCGTGGTGACGGGCGCCGACTGCGCCCAGGCGGCGGACACCGCGCACAACGAGACCAGGGCGGCACAGAAGAGAGACGAAGAAGAGCAAGACTTCACTGAACACCTCGGGGGATTGGAAAAGCACGATTATGGCCAGCGCTGGAACAGGCCTTGCTTTGCCGGATACGCACTGTCAACATCCGCAAAAAGAGGAAGCCCCATGCATTCCACCGCAGTCACGCCGGCCGCAGCCGCTGTTCCGGCCGGCACCGGCCATCTGAAGAAGGTCCTCGGTCCCGTCCAGCTCTGGGGCATCGCCGTGGGCCTGGTCATATCGGGTGAGTACTTTGGTTGGAGCTACGGCTGGAACACCGCCGGCACGCTCGGCTTCCTGGTGGCCACGGTGCTGGTGGCCACGATGTACACCACCTTCATCTTCAGCTTCACCGAGCTCTCCACCGCCATCCCGCATGCGGGCGGGCCCTTCGCCTATGCACGGCGCGCCTTCGGCCCGACCGGCGGCTTCGTGGCGGGCTTTGCCACGCTGATCGAATTCGTCTTCGCGCCGCCGGCCATCGCGCTGGCCATCGGCGCCTACCTCAACGTGCAGTTCCCGGGCATCAACCCGAAGTGGTTCGCGCTGGGTGCGTACGTGATCTTCATCGCGCTCAACTGGATCGGCATCGGCATTGCGGCGGCCTTCGAACTCTTCGTGACGGTGCTCGCGATCTTCGAGCTGCTGGTGTTCATGGGCGTGGTCACGCCCGGCTGGTCGATGGCCAACTTCGTCGCCAACGGCTGGGCCGGCGGCAACGTGCTCAACGGCGCGGCCATCTCGGGCATCTTCGCTTCGATACCGTTCGCGATCTGGTTCTTCCTGGCCATCGAGGGCGCGGCCATGGCCGCGGAGGAGGCGCGCGATCCGCACCGCACCATTCCCATTGCCTACACCACGGGCATCGTCACGCTGGTGGTGCTGGCCTTCGGCGTGATGATCTTCGCGGGCGGCGTGGGCGACTGGCGCAAGCTCGCCAACATCAACGACCCGCTGCCGCAGGCCATGAAGGCGGTGGTGGGCGACAACAGCGGCTGGCTGCACATGCTGGTGTGGATCGGCCTCTTCGGGCTGATCGCCTCGTTCCACGGGATCATCATGGGCTACTCGCGCCAGATCTTCGCGCTGGCGCGCGCCGGCTACCTGCCGCGCTACTTCGCGGGCCTGAGCCCGCGCTTCGACACGCCGCACCGCGCACTGCTGGCCGGCGGCGTGATCGGCGTGGTGGCCATCTTCAGCGACGAGTGGGTGCAGTTCGGCGGCCAGACGCTCACCGCCAACATCGTGACCATGGCCGTGCTCGGCGCCATCGTGATGTACCTGATCTCGATGGCCGCGCTCTTCAGGCTGCGCAAGAGCGAGCCCGACCTGCTGCGCACCTACCGCGCGCCGTTCTATCCGGTGTTTCCAGCGATTGCACTCGGACTCGGCGTGGTCTGCCTCGGCGCCATGGTCTGGTTCAACGCCATGCTCACGCTGCTGTTCCTGGTGCTGATGGCAGCGGCCTACGGCTATTTCCTGCTGACTTCGGCACAACGCAAGGCGGCAGCGCCCGACGAGATGCTTTCCTCGGGCACCATCGTGTGAAGAAAGAAAGATGCGCTATCGCACCACCATCGCCGGCCAGGTCTTCGCCTTCGACGACCTGAAGCATGTCATGGCCATGGCCAGCCCGGCGCGCTCGGGCGACTACCTCGCGGAAATCGGCGCGGCCACCGCGCAGCAGCGCATGGCGGCGCGCCACGTGCTGGCCGAGACGCCGCTCAAGCAGTTCCTGACCGAAGCGCTGATTCCCTACGAGAGCGACAACATCACGCGCCTCATCATCGACAGCCACGACGCACAGGCCTTTGCACCGGTGTCGCACCTCACGGTGGGCGACTTCCGCAACTGGCTGCTCTCGGAACAGGCCACCACCGAGGCGCTGACGGCGCTGGCGCCAGGCCTCACGCCCGAGATGGTGGCGGCCGTGTCCAAGCTCATGCGCAACCAGGACCTGGTGTCGGTCGCCAAAAAATGCAGCGTGGTCACGCGCTTTCGCGACACCATCGGCCTGCCCGGCCACCTGGCCGTGCGCCTGCAGCCCAACCACCCGACCGACGACCTGCGCGGCGTGGCGGCCTCCACGCTCGACGGGCTGCTCTACGGCGCGGGCGATGCGGTGATCGGCCTCAACCCGGTGTCCGACAGCATGCAGGTGCTGGGCCGCCTGCTGCACATGCTCGACGAAGTGATCCAGCGCTTCGAGATTCCCACCCAAAGCTGCGTGCTCACGCACGTCACCAACACGCTCAAGCTCGCAGAGGCTGGCGCGCCGGTGGACCTGGTGTTCCAGTCGATCGCGGGCACCGAGAAGGCGAACCTGTCTTTCGGCGTCACGCCCGAGCTGCTGGCCGAAGCGCACGCCGCGGCGCTGGCGCTGAACCGGGGCACGGTCGGCAACAACGTGATGTATTTCGAGACCGGCCAGGGCAGCGCGCTCTCGGCCAATGCCAACTTCGGCGTCGACCAGCAGACCTGCGAGGTGCGCGCCTATGCGCTGGCGCGGCGCTACGAGCCGCTGCTCATCAACACGGTGGTCGGCTTCATCGGGCCCGAATACCTGTACGACGGCAAGCAGATCATCCGCGCCGGGCTCGAAGACCATTGCTGCGGCAAGCTGCTGGGCCTGCCCATCGGCTGCGACATCTGCTACACCAACCATGCCGAGGCCGACCAGGACGACATGGACAACCTGCTCGTGCTGCTGGGCACCGCGGGCATCAACTTCATCATGGGCATTCCGGGCGCCGACGACGTGATGCTCAACTACCAGAGCACCTCGTTCCACGACGCGCTGTTCCTGCGCCAGACGCTGGGCCTGAAGCGCGCGCCCGAATTCGAGGCCTGGCTGCAGCGCATGCAGATCACCGATGCGGCGGGGCAGCTCGCGCCGCCATCGGCCAACCGCCTGCTGGCGGACATGAGCGGTCTGGCCGCGCTTGGGCAATGAGCAGCAACGCCCCTGTCACCCCCAACCCCTGGGCGGAGTGGCGTTCGGCCACCCCCGCACGCCTCGCGCTGGGCCGCGCCGGCGCCGGCATGCCGACCGACGAGACGCTGCGCTTCGGCTGGGCCCATGCCATGGCGCGCGATGCGATCCATGCGGCGCTCGATGTCGACGCGCTCGAAGCCGCCCTGCGTGCGCAGCACTGGGACGTGGCGCGGGCACGCAGCCGCGCCGAAGACCGCACCACCTACCTGCGCCGCCCGGACCTCGGCCGGCAGCTCGACCCCGTGGATGCGCAGCGCCTGCGCGTGGGTGTGAGCCGCGATTGCGACGTCTGCCTCGTCATCGGCGACGGCCTCTCCTCGCTCGCGGTGGCGCGCCATGCCGCCCCGATGCTGGCGGCGCTGCGCGCGCAGCTGCCGCCCGAGACACGCTTCTCTCCCGTGGTCATCGCCACCCAGGCGCGCGTGGCGCTGGCCGACGAGGTCGGCGAGCTGTTCGGCGCGGCGCTTTCGGTGATGCTGATCGGCGAGCGCCCGGGGCTCAGCTCGCCGGACAGCCTCGGCATCTACCTGACCCATTCCCCGAAGCGCGGCCGGCACGACGCCGAGCGCAACTGCATCTCGAACGTGCGCCCCGAAGGCCTGCCCTGCGAAGCCGCCGCGTTCAAGCTGGCATGGCTGATGCGAGAGTCCCTTCGCCGGGGGCTGACCGGCGTCGGGCTCAAGGACGAGAGCGATCTCGCGGTGCTCGAGCCCGGCCGCCCAGCACCTCCCTTGCCCGGGTAGCCGAGGCTTTGCGTCAACCAAAATAGTCAATAGAATGGCTGCTAAGCCACTTAACAGCCATTTTATTGATGCCAAGAAGCAGCAACAGCCTTTCTGCCCTGCCCCAGCAGACCGCTGAGCCCTTGAGAAATCTCGGCCTGCGCCTTCGTGCGCACCGGGTTCATCGCGGCTGGACGATCGCAGAGATGGCCGAACGCCTGCTGTGCTCGCCCACCACCCTGCGCTCGCTCGAATCGGGCAAGCCCGCGACCAGCATCGGCTTGCTCGCCCACGCGTTGTGGCTGTTCGGCGAGATCGACTCGCTCGACGCATTGGCTCCCACACCCGCTGGCCTGGCCGCCGGGCGCCGTGTCCGCAGGTCTGCTGCGCGCGGGCCCGCCGGGGTGATCGCGGAGGACGAGCGTGATTTCTGACGAGGCCGGGGACGAACGGCGCATCTATGTCGGACTCGCGCGCCACACGGGCGACGAGGTGCAGCCTGCCGGCCTGATGAAGCTTGTTCGCCGCGGCGTCGTGGAGTCGGGTGAATTTGCCTATGGCCGGCGCTACCTCCAGGATCCCGCAGCCATGCCGCTCAACCCCGAGCACCTGCCGCTGCGCGATGCTGCTTTCGTATTGCCGGAGCGCCGCATCCGAGAGGGTGGCGCCATGCCGCTCACGCTGCGCGATGCCCTGCCCGACAGCTGGGGACGCAAGGTGCTCGAGATCCGCCACGGCAAACCCCTGTCGGACGTCGAAGCACTGCTGCTGACCAATGAGGACCGCATCGGCGCGATGGTGTTCGCCGAGGCATTGCCCATCCGAAGCGAAGAACCACCCTCCATGCTCTGGTCGCTGGAGGAGCTTGCCGAAGCGTCGCGCCGCGTCGAGGAAGGCATCGAAATCGGGCCCGACATGCATCGGCTGCTGCGCGGCGGCAGCCTGGGCGGCGCACGGCCCAAGGCGGCCTTTGCGCATGAGGGGCGGCGCTACATCGCCAAATTCTCCTCGCGCGGCGACGACCACGATGTGGAGGTGATCGAGGCGGCCACCCTGTGGCTGGCCAGCGCCTGCGGCATCGATATGCCTGCCTTCCTGCTACACCCCCTGGCGTCCGGCCACGCCTTGCTGGTGGAGCGTTTCGACCGAACCGGCCCCGTGAACGACGAGCAGCGCCATCACTACCTGTCGGCCTCGGCACTGCTCGATGTGCCCTATGAATCCAGCCGCGGCAGCTATGTCGAATTGGCACAGCTGCTGCGGCGCATCTCGGGGCGCCCGCACGAAGACCTGACCGAGCTGTTTCGCCGCCTGGTATTCAACCTGGCCGTGGGCAACAGCGACGACCATGTCAAGAACCATGGCGTCTTGCGGCGGGGCGACGGCCTCTGGCGCCTGGCCCCTGCCTTCGATCTCGTCATGCAGCTGGGCGGCCATACGGGCTACCAGGAGCTTGCCATCCTGCCGGGGCAGCACGCATCGAACCTCGCGCTGGCGCGCACCGCGGCGCCCCACTTCGGCCTGTCCGCGGCAGACGCGAACGACATCATCCGCCGAACCGAAGAGATCGTTTCGGTGCAGGCCGCGGCCAGCGTCGAAGCGGCCGGCGGCAACCGTGAACTCGTGCGCCGCGTGGCGGCCTTCATCGAACAGCAGTACGACCGCATCCGTGCCTGGAGCCCGTGAACAGACTCCAGGCTGGCATGGCTGATGCGTAAGCCTCTGCCGAAGTGTCACGAGCGTTCTCTACGCTCGGCCTTCCGATCAACGCCGCACAACAACAGGAAATCCATGCAACGTCGCCTGATTCTTCTCACGCCGCTCGCCGCCGCGCTCGCCGCCACGGGCTGCGCCGCCTTGGCCCCCTCTGCGTCCGCGACGCTTTCGCCCGGCCACTGGGACGCCTTCAACCGGGCTCAGATCGAGGGCCTGATCGCCGGCCTCGGCAAGGCAAGCCCGGGCTACAGCGCCGCCAAGCCGCCCTACGTGGTCTTCGACTGGGACAACACCAGCGTGTTCCTCGACATCGAGGAAGCCTCGCTGATCTACCAGCTCGAGAACCTGGTGTTCGGCGCCACGCCCGCGCAGCTCGAGGTGGCGCTGCGCAAGAACATCCCGAAGAAGGACTTCCTGCCGGCGTACAACAACGCGGCGGGCAAGCCCGTCAACGTCGACCTCCTGGTGCCCGACATCGTGGCCAGCTACACCTGGCTCTACCAGAACTACAGCGGCCTCAAGGGCAGTCAGCCGCTGGCCGCGGTGAAGCTGAGCCCGCACTACATCGCCTTTACCACCAAGGTACGCTTTCTCTACGAGGCCATCGGCGACACCTTCGACCACGACACGGCCTACCCCTGGGTGACCTACCTCTTCGTCGGCATGACCGAAACCCAGGTGCGCAAGCTCACGGCCGCCACCGTGGCCTGGCAGCTGAAAGAGCCCGTGGCCAAGGTGAAATGGACCTCGCCGGCCGCGCTGCCAGGCCAGGCGGGCGTGGTCTCGGTCAGCTGGAAGAACGGCCTGCGGCTGCAGCCCGAGATGCAGGAGCTGTATGCCGCGTTCCGGAATGCGGGCTTCGACGTGTGGGTGTGCTCGGCGTCCTTCGTCGACGTGATCAAGGAGATTTCCTCGAACCCCGCCTTCGGCTACAACAACCCGACCGAACGCGTTCTGGCGATGGAGCTGGAGCGCGACGCCAACGGGGTGATCCAGCCCGAGTACCGGCGCGGCTACGACCAGACGCAGGGCCCCGGCAAGACGAAGAACATCCAGCGCTTCCTGGTCAGCAAGTACGGCTACGGCCCGAGCTTCATTGCCGGCGACAGCGAGGGCGACCAGAACATGATGGCCGACTTTGCCGACACGAAGAAGGTGCTGATCGTGAACCGCCTGCGCGACCCGAAGACCGACATCGGCAAGTTCTCGGCCATGGCGGTGCAGAACTACGGCAAGCCCGACACGCGCTACCTGCTGCAGGGCCGCGACGACAACACCGGCCAGTGGGTGCCTTCGCAATTGCATACGCCGCTGGGCGCGGCGCAGGGCAAGGTACTCAAGTAGGCATCAGGCCCGGTGGCGGGCAGTTGCCTATGATCCTGGCATTGCCAACCAGGAGACAGAACATGGCCGACCGCTACCCTCTCGCCGAGCTCAAAGACCTGCCGGAAGACATCCGCACCGCCATCCTCGCGGTGCAGGAAAAGGCGGGCTTCGTTCCCAACGTGTTCCTCGCGCTGGCGCGCCGCCCGGCCGAGTGGCGCGCCTTCTTCGCCTACCACGACGCGCTGATGCTGAGGGAGGAAGGTTCGCTCACCAAGGGCGACCGCGAGATGATCGTCACCACCACCAGCGCGGCCAACCAGTGCCTCTACTGCGTGGTGGCGCACGGCGCACTGCTGCGCATCTACGAGAAGAAGCCGCTGGTGGCCGACCAGGTGGCGGTGAACTACCGCAAGGCCGACATCACGCCGCGCCAGCGTGCCATGCTCGACTTTGCGATGAAGGTCTGCGAGCGCTCGCACGAAGTCGACGATGCGGATTTCACCGCGCTGCATGCGCACGGCTTCGACGACGAGGACATCTGGGACATCGCCTCCATCACCGCCTTCTTCGGCCTGAGCAACCGCCTCGCCAGTTTCAGCGGCATGCAGCCGAACACCGAGTTCTTCCTGATGGGGCGGCTGCCCCGCGAGAAGAAATAAATAGCGCGGCGCCTCAGGCCTTGCTTCGGCAGGATGCGAACGCGTCCAGCGCGGGCTTGTAGGTGGAGTTGCTCACGTCCATCAGCCCCAGCACCGTGTGATAGAGGTTGTCGTGTGTCAGCGGCGCATCGAGCTCCGCTTCCATGCACGAACGCGAAAGCCGGCGGCGCTCGCTCATGCCCTGGCTGAACCAGGTGACCATCGGCACGTGCTTCTGCGCCTCGGGTGCGAAGCTGTAGGGCACGCCATGCAGGAACAGGCCGTATTCGCCGAGCGACTCGCCATGGTCGCTCACGTAGAGCAGCCCGGGGTCGTACTGGCCCGATTGCGCCTTGAGCCAGTCGATGGTCTGGCCCAGGAAATGATCGGTCTGCGCGATCGAGTTGTCGTAGACGTTCTGCAGCTCCGCATGGCCGCACTCGGCCAGCGCGTTGGTCCTGCACTCGGGCAGGAAGCGCTTCACCTCCGGCGCCGAGCGCTTGTAGTAGGCCGGCCCGTGGCTGCCCATCTGGTGCATGATCAGCACCACGCCCTTCGCACGGCGCTCGGCGGGCAGCGCCGCAATGCGGGCGTCGAGCCCCTTGAGCATGACGTCGTCCAGGCATTCCTCGCCGTCGCACAGCGCGCTTTTCTGCGCGGGTGACAGGCTGTCGAAGGCGGAGGCATTCGGAATGCGCGTGCAGACGTCCTTGCAGCCGGCCTGGTTGTCGAGCCAAAGCACCGCCAGCCCCGCTGCCTGAAGCACGTCGACCAGGTTCTCGTAGTCGTCGCTGCGCGATTCGTAGCCCTGCTTGCCCAGCGGCGAGAACATGCACGGCACCGAAGCGAGCGTGTTGGTGCCGCATGAATGCACGTCGCGCCAGCTCAGCACGCCGCGCGCCGCCAGCTCGGGCGTGGTGTTGCGCGCATAGCCGTTGAGGCCGAAGTGGTCGGCCCGCGCCGTCTCGCCCACCACCAGCACGAACATCGGCGGCCGCGCCTGGCCCGCGTAGCTCGCGCCCAGCGCCGTTCCGGCGGTGATGGGTATCAGCTTGCGGCTGCGCTTGAACATCGGCCTGAGGACCACCGAGCCGGTCGAATAGAGGCTCGCGACCGGGTTCATCATGTAGCGCAGGTGGATGTTGTTGCGCATCAGCGGCGCGAGCTGCCGGTTCATCGACACGGCAGCCACCAGCGCCACGGCCACCGCAAGCAGCAGCAGCGCCGCGTTGCGCCAGAGCTTGGAGACGAAGCGCATCGGCACGATGCGCGCGCGCCAGAGCGCCAGCCCCGGCAGCAGGACCACCAGCAGCACGTGGTATGCCATGCGCCAGCTCAAGAGGTCGCGCGCCTCGTTCGGGTCGGTCTGCAGCACGTTGGCGATCATGGTCGGGTCCATCACCACCCGGTACTCGAGCATGTAGTGCTGCACGAACGCGGCCAGCAGCACCACCGCGAACCACAACAGCTTCATCCAGCGCGACCAGGCCGTGAAGGACAGCAGCGCCACCGTAGCGCACACCATGAGCACCGCCATGGCAGCGCTCGTGGGCAGGTAGGTGCTGGGCGCGCCGCCGATGCGCGCGAGTTCGTTCCAAAGCGGCCAGTTGGCGGCCACGGCAAGGTAGATGGCGAGCCACACGACCACGCGCTGGGCCGAGCGGGGCCGCGCCAGCCACAGGTCGATGCGCGCCCAGAGAGCGCGCACGGACGCCAGGTGAGGCACACTGGCTGCCGGCAGCCCCATGCCCTGCGCGGGCGCGGGTTCGATTCTTGAAAAAGACATGCACCGACTGTAGAAAGCGCAACTGAAGGCAGCCTGAATTGCGCGTTCAGCCGGCGTTCAGATTCGCGCCCGTCTCGCCCTCAAGCGGGGCCGCATGTAGGCCCTGAGCGCCAGGTTCAGCGGCCGGCTCACGCCGCGCTCCACCACGATCGACACCATGGCGGCGAGCATTGCCCCCACGAGCACGTCGAGCGGAAAGTGCAACCCGAGGAAAACGCGACTCCACCCGACCACCGCGGCCACCGCCAGCGCGGCGAGCATGGGCGCGCGCCACGGCAGGCACCACAGCGAAAACGCCGCCGCAAAGGTGCACGCGGCATGCAGGCTCGGGAAACCCGGCCGCGCGCCCTGCGGCGCCCACTGGATTCCCAGCCCGTAGAAGGCGGGCCGCTGGAACGGCATGGCCGAGCGGAACACGTTCACGAAGACCCAGACCGCCAGCACGCTGACCAGCGCGGTGAAGCAGGCATAGCGCAGGCGGCGGTCGAGCGCCGCCGCACCGATGATCGCCGTGGCCAGCAAGGCCGGCAGCACGTCGGAGGCAAAGCGCGCGAAATGGATGCTCCACGCCGGTGCCGCGGCACTGGCGTTGATCAGCGCGAACAGGGCTGCATCAAGGGCCTGCATGCAGGACGGCGGGTTCGGCTGCGGGCAACCGGGAGGCGCGGGGTGCGGCGACCAGGTCGATGGCAAAGCCCACCACCCAGCAGATCCAGGCGGTCCAGAGCGTATGGCTCATGTAGTGCGCCCCCCGCAATTGCTGCGACAGGCCCAGCGCCAGCCCCGCGGCCAGCGACGCGCAGAGCCAGAGGATTGCGGCGCGCGGCGACACCCGGCGCAGCACGAAATAGCCGCCTGCGTAGGCAAACGCCGCAGAGGCGTGGCCCGCCGGAAAACACCCGCCCGAGCCGCCGTCGTAGACCTTCCATGCCCAATGCGACACATGGCTTGCCACACCACCGAACTCCTTCAGGTCCCAGGGGCAGCTCGTGTGGCTCGCATGCTTGAGCAGGCTGATGGCGATGACCGAGAGCAGCACCGTGAATGCCAGCTGCGCCCGGGCGCGAACGGGCAGCCGCCGCAGGACGCCGGGCGGCCATCGGATGCCGGCGAACAGCGCAATCACGAACAGCCAGCTCAGGTTCTTCGCGCTCTCGTGCATCACGCGAACCAGGAAGGCGTTGTCGCGCCACGGAAAGCCCATGGGGGTGCCCGCCAGGCGCGCCAGGGCAAGATCGCCCCCCGTGGCGTCCCACGCCAGCAGCAAGGCCAATGCAAGGAGGGTCAGCCCTCCCAGGCGAAGATTCGAGGGATTCGGAAGATTCGGGACACGCGTCATGAGCAGAGAAACCAGCAAGCCTGAAGACCCCTTGAGCCTACGTTCGTGGCCTGAACCGAGCCTGAAGCGGCCCTGAACGGGAACTGACGCCGCCCGGGCCCGCGGCGGTCGGCGCTAGACTGCGTTTTTTTGGAAAGACCACACCGCGTGCGCATATTGCTTGTCGAAGATGACAGTGCGTTGGCAGACGCTGTCTGCAGCTATCTGCTTGCGAAGGCATTCGTGGTCGACGTGGCGTCCAGCCTTGCCGAAGCCCGCGGCGCCCTGCTTTCGGTGCGATACGCCGCCGTGCTGCTCGACCTGCACCTGGGCGACGGCGACGGCCTTTCGCTGCTGCCCCAGGTACGCGCGCTGCGCGAGCCGCCCATCGTCATCGTGCTGACGGCGCGCGACCAGGTCACCGACCGCATCCGCGGGCTCGACGCCGGCGCCGACGACTACCTCATCAAGCCCTACGACCCGGCCGAGCTGCTGGCGCGGCTGCGCGCGGTGGAGCGGCGGCGCAGCGCCGGCAGCTCGCCGGTGCTGCATCTCGGAACGCTGGAGATCGACCTGGCACAGGACAGGGTTCGCAAGGACGGCAACCCGGTCGTCCTCACCCAGAAGGAATGGGCCCTGCTGCGCGTGATGGCCACACGGCCCGAACGCATCCACACCCGCGAGAACCTGGCCGCTGCGCTCTACGGCTTCGGCGACGAGGCCGACAGCAACACGCTCGAGGTGTTCATCAGCCGGCTGCGGCGCAAACTGGGCAAGAGCCACATCCAGACGCTGCGCGGCCTCGGCTATCGGCTGTCGACCTCGGCAGGCGACGAAGAATGAACGCGGCACCCCCGAAAGACGGCCGCGACACGCTGGCCGGCCGCCTGACTCGCACCTTGATCCTCTGGGTCGGCGGCGTGTGGATGCTGTGTGTGCTGGCCGTGGTCTGGTATGTGGACCGGGAGATCAACAACAACTTCGACAACGAGCTGGTGGAGGTGTCGCACCGCATGTTCGACATGGCGGTGCAGGAAATGGGCAAGCTGCAGCATTCGGGTGCCACGCCGGACGCGCCGGTGATCGCGCCGAAGCAATTGTTCTCGGAAGATGCCGTGATGTACCAGGTGGTGGACATCCACGAGCACGTGCTGCTGCGCTCGGCCGAGGCGCCCACCGATGCATTCGACGTTCCGCTTGCTCCCGGCTTCGCCAACAACCAGACCTGGCGCATCTATACCGTGCGGCATCCCACGCTGGGCCTCTATTTCCAGGTGGCCGATCCGCTCGACGAGCGGCGCTCGGCGCTGAACCGCACGCTGTTCGGGCTGATCATTCCGCTGGGCGCCGTGCTGCCGCTGCTGGCGCTGGTACTGCGCAACGTGGCGCGCAACGAGCTGCGCGTGCTGCAGCAGCTCGCGGGCGAGATCGAGAAGCGCAGCGGCTCAGACCTGCGCCCCATCGCGCTGCCCGGCCTGCCGCGCGAGCTGCGCTCGGTGGGCGACCACGTCAACAGCCTGCTGGAGCGCCTGTCGCATTCGCTCGACGTCGAGCGCGCGCTGGCCGCCAACGCGGCGCACGAGCTGCGAACACCGCTGGCCGCAGCACGGCTGCGCCTGCAGACCGCACTCGAGCACGACCTGCGGCGCAACGATGTCCAGGCGGCGCTCGACGCGCTGCGAATGCTCAGCCACCGCACCGAGAAGCTGCTGCAGCTTTCGCGCGCCGAGTCGGGTGCGTCGCTCGCGCGCGCGCGGGTCGACCTGGTGCAGCTGGCAGGGGCCGTGGCACAGGAATTCTGGAACGACCCGCAGATCAGCGAGCGGCTGGCGCTCAAGGTACCCGACGCCGTTGCGCCCGTCGCCTCGGGCGATGTCGACGCGCTGGCGATCGCGCTGCGCAACCTGGTGGAAAACGCCCTGCGCTACGGCGGCAGCGGCCGGGTGGTGATCGAGGTGATGGCGCCCTGCACGCTTGCGGTGCGCGACTTCGGCGCGGGCGTCAGCCCCGAGCAGCTCGCCACGTTGCAGCAGCGCCATGTGCGCCACAGCTCCGATCGCACGGGTTACGGGCTGGGGCTGTCGATCGTGAGCACCATCGTCGAGAAGCACAACGCCAGGCTCGAACTGGCATCGCCGCCGCCAGGCGCTGCCAGCGGCTTCGAGGCGCGCATCGTGCTGCGGCCGGCGTAGCGGCCGGCTCTTTCGTTTACTTCGCCGCGCGTCCTACCCGCTCACCACCGCGCGCAGCCAGTCGGGCAGCGCCAGCGCCTTCTGCTTCGGAAAATCGACCCAGATCGTGGTCGCCCCGCCCGCCGCGCAGATCACGTCGGGCGCCTCGGCGCGCGCCATGGTGGCCCAGCTCTCGAAGGTGGTACGGGCCGGGTCGCTCACGTACATCTTGAGCAGCACATCGCCCGGGTATTCGATCTGGCGGTAGAAATTGCAGAAGGCGTTGACGATCACCATGCCCTCGCCGCCCGGTTCGGGCGCGATGCCGAGCGAACGGATCCAGTCGATGCGCGCGGTTTCCAGGTAGCGGAAGTAGGTGCCGTTGTTGAGGTGGCCCATGGCGTCCATGTCGCCCCAGCGGATGGGGATGGACATTTCGTACACGAGCTTCTTCTTCTCGGGGATTTCGATTCTCATCGGTGGGCCTTGATGGGGAGGATCAGAGCGCGAACCCGTCGTCGGCCGCAATGACCGCGCCGTTCACGAAATGGCTCTGGCCGCTGGCCAGCAGCACGATCAGGCCGTCGAGGTCCTCGGGCTTGCCCACGCGCTTGCGCGGCAGCATGCTCACGAGCTTGGCGCCGCCTTCGGAGGCCCAGTGGTCCTCGTTGAGCTCGGTCGTGATGTAGCCGGGGCACAGCGCATTCACGTTGATGCCGAAGCGACCCCATTCGAGCGCCATGGCCTTGGTCATCTGCACCACCGCGGCCTTGCTCATGCAGTAGGTGCCGATCTGCGGCAGCACCTTGAGCGCCGCCACCGAGGCGATGTTGATGATGCGCCCGCCGATGTAGGTGCCCGGCGCCGAACCATCGGCGCGCGCCAGCATGCGCTCGCCCACTTCCTGCGCGACGAAGAAGGAGCCCCTCACGTTGGTGTCGAAGATGTAGTCGTAGTCGTCGGGCGTGACGTCCGAAAGGCGCTGGGTGGTGCTCACGCCCGAGTTGTTGACCAGGATGTCGATGGGGCCCACCTCGGTTTCGGCGCGCGCCACGGCGGCCTTGATGCTGCCGATGTCGGTGACGTCGAGCTCGACGGCATGCGCGTCGCCGCCCTCGCCCTCGATGCGCGCGCGCAGCTCCTTCAATTTCTCGAGCCGGCGGCTCGCGAGCACCACTGCGGCACCGGCGCGCGCCAATGTCTTGGCAAACTGCGCGCCCAAGCCGCTGGAAGCCCCGGTGATGAAGGCCACGCGGCCCGAAAGGTCGATGCTGTAAGCCATGGAGGAGGGTCCTGTTGAGTCGCCGAAGTGACGCCCGGCACTCCACATAAAATGTTTGGTGCCCTCGAAGCGCCCGAGCCTCAAATCATTATCGACGAGACCCACATGACCCACGACGAAATCCTCGCCCAGTTCGGCCCCCGCGAATCCATGGAATACGACGTGGTGGTCGTCGGCGGCGGCCCGGCCGGCCTCTCCACCGCCATCCGGCTCAAGCAGCTCGCCGCCCACCACGAAAAGGAAATCTCGGTCGTGGTGCTCGAGAAGGGCTCCGAGCCCGGCGCGCACATCCTCTCGGGCGCCATCATGGACCCGCGCGCCCTCAACGAGCTACTGCCCGACTGGAAGGAACAGGGCGCCCCGCTGAACCAGCCCGTCACCGACGACGCCATGGTGTTCCTCGGCGAGAAATCGGGCCTCCGCACGCCCAATGCCTTCCTGCCGGCCTGCTTCCAGAACCACGGCAACTACATCATCAGCCTCGGCGCCTTCACCAAGTGGCTCGCGCAGCAGGCCGAGAACCTGGGCGTGGAGATCTTCCCGGGCTTCCCGGCCGCCGAAGTGCTCTACAACGAGAACGGCTCGGTGCGCGGCGTGGCCACCGGCAACATGGGCGTGGGCAAGGACGGCGAACCCACCGAGAACTTCCAGCTCGGCATGGAGCTGCTGGGCAAGTACACGGTGTTTGCCGAAGGTGCGCGCGGCCACCTCGGCCGCCAGCTGATCGCCAGATTCAAGCTCGACGAAGGCAAGGATCCGCAGACTTACGGCCTCGGCGTGAAGGAAGTGTGGGAAATCGACCCCAAGCGCCACCAGCCCGGCTTCGTGCTGCACACCGCCGGCTGGCCGATGAAGAGCGACACCTACGGCGGCGCCTTCCTCTATCACATGGAGGACAACAAGATCTCCATGGGCTTCATCACCGGCCTGGACTACAGCAACCCCTACCTCAGCCCATTCGAGGAAATGCAGCGCTGGAAGCTGCATCCCAACATCCGGTGGTACCTCGAAGGCGACGAGGCACAGGGCATCAAGCCCGCCAAGCGCATCGGCTACGGCGCGCGCGCCATCACGGCCGGCGGCCTGATGTCGCTGCCCAAGACGGTGTTTCCGGGCGGAGCACTGGTCGGCTGTGAGGCGGGCTACCTCAACGTGAGCCGCATCAAGGGCAGCCATGCCGCCATCAAGACCGGCATGCTGGCCGCCGAAGCCGCGTACGACGCGGTGCAGGCCGGCCGCCAGCACGACGAACTCACGGCCTACCCGGCTGCGTTCGAGAAGAGCTGGCTCTACACCGAGCTGAACAAGGCGCGCAACTTCAAGGCCTGGTTCAAGAAGGGGCTGGGCATTGCCACCTTCATGAACGGCATCGAGCAGTGGCTGTTCAAGGGCCACATTCCATGGACCCTGCACCGCCACAAGCCCGACCACCTGTACCTCAAGCCCGCGGCAGAGTGCAAGCCCATCGCCTATCCGAAGCCGGACGGCAAGCTCACCTTCGACCGCCTCTCGAGCGTGTTCATCAGCAACACCAACCACGAGGAACAGCAGCCGGCGCACCTGACGCTCAAGGATGCGTCGGTGCCCGTGAACATCAACCTGTCGAAGTTCGCGGGCCCCGAAAGCCGCTACTGCCCAGCCGGCGTGTACGAGTTCGTGCCCGACGAAGCCAAGGCCGGCAAGGAGCGCTTGCAGATCAACGCGCAGAACTGCGTGCACTGCAAGACTTGCGACATCAAGGACCCGACGCAGAACATCGTGTGGGTCACGCCCGAAGGGGGCGGCGGACCGAACTACGTGGGGATGTAGTTCTCTCTCTTGGGTTGCTATTTCCGGTGCTCTTGTTCGGGGCGCGTGCACAGGACACCGGGTACTCCCCCCCGCGAATGTCCCCCGTCGGCGGGAGCGCACCCCCGCCGACAGTACACAGCTCAGCGCCCGGCTTCGCCCCACCCTCCCCCACCAGGCGTCTCGATCACGAACACGTCGCCCGGCTGCATCTGCACCTGCCCGATGTGATCCAGTTCCAGGGCCGTGCCGTCGGCCCGCTCGACGCGGTTGATGCCCACCGCGCCGGCCTCGCCGCCCGCACCGCCGAACGCGCCGTGGTGGCGGCCGTTGCTGAGGATCGAGGCCGTCATCGGCGCCAGGAAGCGCACGCGCCGCACGCCGCCGTCGCCGCCGCGCCAGCGCCCGGCTCCACCCGAGCCCGCGCGCAGGCTGTAGCTTTCAAGGCGCACCGGGTAGCGGAATTCGAGCACCTCGGGGTCGGTCAGGCGCGAGTTGGTCATGTGGGTCTGCACCACGCTCGTGCCATCGAAGCCCTGGCCCGCGCCCGAGCCGCCCGAGATGGTCTCGTAGTACTGGTGCTCGCCGTCGCCGAAGGTGAAGTTGTTCATGGTGCACTGGCTCGCGGCCATCACGCCGAGCGCGCCATAGAGCGCATTGGTCACGCAGCTCGAGGTTTCGACGTTGCCCGCCACCACCGCGGCCGGCGGCAGCGGATTGAGCATGCAGCCGTCCGGCACTATCACCTCGATGGGTTTCAGGCAGCCCGCGTTGAGCGGAATGTCGTCGTCCACCAGCGTGCGGAACACATACAGCACGGCGGCCATGGTGATGGCCCGCGGCGCGTTGAAGTTGTTGGGCAGCTGCGCGCTGGTGCCGGTGAAGTCGACCGTGGCCGAGCGGCGCACGGCATCTACATTGACCCGCACGCGGATCTGCGCACCGTTGTCCAGCGGCAGCGTGAACTCGCCGTTCTTCAGCGCCGTGATGACGCGGCGCACCGACTCCTCGGCGTTGTCCTGCACGTGGCCCATGTAGGCGGCCACGGTCTCGCGGCCGAACTGCGCGACCATGGCCTGCAGCTCCTGCACGCCCTTCTCGTTGGCGGCGATCTGCGCGCGCAGGTCGGCCAGGTTCTGCTCGATGTTGCGCGACGGATGCGCACCGCTGCCCAGCAGCGCGCGCAGCTCGGCTTCGCGCAGGCGCCCGCCCTCCACCAGCTTGAAGTTGTCGATCAGCACGCCCTCGTCGCCGATGGTGGCCGAGAACGGCGGCATCGAGCCCGGCGTGATGCCGCCCACGTCGGCGTGGTGGCCGCGCGAAGCCACGTAGAACGAAGGCCGCGCATCGCCCTGTGCCAGGTACACCGGCGTGACCACCGTGATGTCGGGCAGGTGCGTGCCGCCATGGTAGGGATCGTTCAGCACGAAGACGTCGCCGGCCTTCATGCCGGGGTTGCCGTCGATCACGGTCTTGATCGACTCGCTCATCGAGCCCAGGTGCACCGGCATATGCGGCGCGTTGGCGATCAGGTTGCCCTCGACGTCGAACAGCGCGCAGGAGAAGTCGAGCCGCTCCTTGATGTTCACCGAGTAGGCCGTGTTCTGCAGCCGCAGGCCCATCTGCTCGGCGATGTTCATGAAGAGGTTGTTGAACACCTCGAGCATCACCGGGTCGGCGCTGGTGCCCATGGCCTGCGTGACGACGCGCGGGCGCACGCGGTGCAGCTCGATGCCGGCCGCGGTGGCGCGCGCCTGCCAGCCGGGCTCGATCACCGTGGTGGCGTTGCGGCCCGCGAGGATGGCGGGGCCGTCGATGAACGCGCCGGGTTTGAGCGCCACCTCGTCGAACAGCGCGGCGTCGCGCCAGCCCGCGGCTTCTTCGTCGGCCTCGCAGTACATGCGGACGGCTGCCAGCGGCTCGGGTGCATGAGGAGCGGTATCGGCCTGCGCAGCCGGCGGTGCCGCGCGCTCGCCGGCCCCCACGGCTTCGACCGTCACGGCCTCGATCACGAGCGCCCGCTCGGCCATCAGGAAGGCGAAGCGGCGGCGATAGCCGGCTTCGAACTCTTCGCGCATCGCGGCGATCGCTTCGTCGGCCGAACCCGCCATGGGCAGCGCGCAGGCCAGCGCGGTGTCGGTGCCTTCGTAGCGCAGTTGCACGCGGTGCACCGTGGCAATGGCCGCATCGGCCACACCCTGCTCGCGCAGTTCTCCTTTGGCCTGCGCCGCAAGCGAGCCTGCCGTATCGCGCGCCGCCGCCAGGCCCTGTGCATCGAGCCGGCGCTCCAGCGCCAGCTCGCGCATCGCGAGCTGGTCGGCCAGCCCCATCCCGAAGGCCGAGAGCACGCCCGCCAGCGGATGCAGATAGACGCTGCGCATGCCAAGCGCATCGGCCACCAGGCAGGCATGCTGGCCGCCGGCGCCGCCGAAGCACTGCAGCGTGTACTGCGTGACGTCGTAGCCGCGCGCCACCGAGATTCGCTTGATGGCGTTGGCCATGCTGGCCACGGCAATGCGCAGCGCGCCGCTCGCCACTTCTTCGGCACTCACGGTGCGGCCCGTGGCCTCCGACATGCGGCGCGCCATCGCATCGAAGCCGCGCCGCGCCGCCGCCAGGTCGAGCGGTTCATCGGCGTTCGGCCCGAACACGGACGGAAAGTGCGAAGGCTGGATCTTGCCGAGCAGCACGTTCGCGTCGGTGGTGGTCAGCGGCCCGCCGCGCCGATAGCTGGCCGGGCCGGGGTTGGCACCGGCCGACTCCGGCCCCACGCGCAGCCGCGCACCGTCGAAGGCGACGACCGAGCCGCCGCCCGCGGCCACGGTGTGAATGCTCATCATCGGCGCGCGCATGCGCACGCCCGCCACCTGCGTTTCGAAGGAGCGTTCGAACTCGCCGGCGTAGTGCGACACGTCGGTGGACGTGCCGCCCATGTCGAAGCCGATCACGCGCGCGTGGCCCGCGTCGAGCGCAGTGCGCACCATGCCGACGATGCCGCCGGCCGGGCCCGAGAGAATCGCATCCTTGCCCTGGAAGCGGTCGGCCTGCGTGAGCCCGCCCGAGCTCTGCATGAAGAACAGCGGCACGCCCGGCATCTGGCGCGACACCTGCTCCACGTAGCGCCGCAGGATCGGGCTCAGGTAGGCATCCACCACCGTGGTGTCGCCGCGCGGCACCAGCTTCATGAGCGGGCTGGTCTTGTGCGACACCGACACCTGCGTGAAGCCGATGGCCCGCGCGATGCGCTCGGCAGCCAGTTCGTGCGCGGCGAAGCGCCAACCGTGCATGAAGACGATGGCGCAGGCGCGCAGGCCGGCATCGAAGGCTTCCTGCAGCGCCGTGGTCAGCGCGCGCTCGTCGAGCGGCTGCACGACGCCGCCCTGCGCATCCATGCGCTCGCCGGCTTCGATCACGCGCTGGTAGAGCAGCTCGGGCAGCACGATGCGACGGTCGAACAGCCGCGGCCGCGCCTGCGTGGCGATGCGCAGCGCATCGCGAAAGCCAGCCGTGGTGACCAGCACCGTCGGCTCGCCCTTGCGCTCCAGCAGGGCGTTGGTGGCCACGGTGGTGCCCATCTTCACGCACTCGACGCGCTCGGGAGTCACGGATTCACCGGGCGCGAGCTTCAGCAGGCGGCGAATGCCTTCGACGGCGGCGTCCTTGTACTGCTCGGGGTTCTCCGACAGCAGCTTGAGCGTGTGCAGGCCGCCCTCGGGATCGCGGCCGACCAGGTCGGTGAAGGTGCCGCCGCGGTCGATCCAGAACTGCCAGCGGGACGGGAGAAGGGAATGCGTGGTCATGAAAAGGAAGGGGTTCGGAAAAAAAACGATACGGATCAGTTCTGGCGCAGGTCGCGCCCGCGCGTCTCGGGCAGGCAGAGCGCCACGACCACCACCATGGCATAGGCCACCGCGGCGCACACGCCGATGGCGGTGCCCAGCGAAAGGTGCATGCGGTCGCTCAGCACCCCGACCAGCGCCGGAAAGGTGGCGCCGATGCCGCGCCCGAAGTTGTAGCAAAAGCCCTGCCCGGAGCCGCGCAGCTCATTGGGAAAAAGCTCGGCCAGGAAAGCGCCTGCGCCGCTGAAGATGCCCGACATGAAGAAGCCGAGCGGAAAGCCCAGCAGCAGCATCAGGCCGTCGGTGATGGGCAGCAGCGTGTAGGCGTAGACCAGCGATCCGGCGCCCACCGCGAACAGGATGAAGGCGCGGCGGCGTCCGAGCCGGTCCGACAGGTAGGCGCCGCACAGGTAGCCGATGAAGGCCCCGATGATGAACATGAACTGGTAGCCGCCCGAACCCAGCACCGTGAGATGGCGTTCGTTCTTCAGGAAGGTGGGCAGCCAGACGCCGATCGCGTAGTAGCCGCCCTGCATGCCGGTGAACAGCAGGCTCGCGAGCACCGTGGTGCCCAGCATGCCGGGCTTGAAGATCGCGAGGAAATTGCCGCTGCGCTCGCCGCGCGCCACGGCGGCGCGGCTCTGCACGTAGATCTCCGGGTCGCGGATCGAGCGGCGGATGAACACGATCAGGAGCGCCGGCAGCAGGCCCAGCATGAACATCACGCGCCATGAATACTCCGGCGGCAGGAACGAGAACAGCGCCATCGACACCAGCACCGCTGCGCCCCATCCGACGGCCCAGCTGCTCTGCACCAGCCCCACCGCCTTGCCCCGGTAGGCGGGCCGGATCATCTCGGCGATGAGCACCGAGCCCACGGCCCATTCGCCGCCGAAGCCCAGGCCCTGCAGCGTGCGGGCGACCAGCAGTTGCTCGGGCGTTTGCGCCAGCCCGCAGGCAAAGGTGAAGATCGCGAACACCAGGATCGTGAGCTGCAGGATGCGCACGCGGCCGTACCTGTCGGCCAGGATGCCGGCCGCCCAGCCGCCGATGGCCGAGGCCACCAGCGTGGCAGTGCCGATCAGCCCCACCTCGGTCTTGCTCATGCCCCACAGCGACAGCAGGATAGGCGTGACCAGCGGCAGCGTGTAGTAGTCGAAGGCATCGACCGCGTAGCCGCTGAAGGATGCGGTGAGCGTGCGTTTCTCGTTCGGGTTGAGCGTGCGCAGCCAGCTGCCTCCGGCTTGCGTGTCGTCGCCCGCCTGGGCGGCGTCGAGGGTGGTCTTCATGTGCTTGTCTCCTTGCGTTTTGAATGGGTGGACCGCGCCGCGCCTAGAACGCGGCCAGCTGGTGGTGCAGCAGGTCGGTCACGAGCATCGAGCCCGGCGCGTGCGTGATGGCGAACGGCAGCCCGGCGGCGGCCAGCGCGGCCTGGGGCGTGACGCCGCAGGCCCAGAACACGGGCAGCTCATCGGGCATCACCTCGACCGCGTCGCCGTAGTCGGGATCGGCGATCGACCGGATGCCGATCAGCGCCGGATCGCCGATGTGAACCGGCGCGCCGTGCACGGCCGGAAAGCGCGAGGTGATCTGCACCGCGCGAATGGCATCGGCCGCGCGCAGCGGGCGCATCGACACCACCATCGGCCCATGGAAGGCGCCGGCCTGCTCGGTGGCCATCGAGGTGCGGAACATCGCCACGTTGCGGCCTTGCTCTACGTGGCGCAACACGATGCCCTCGGCCATCAGCGCATGCTCGAAGGTGAAGGAGCAGCCGATGACGAAGCTCACCAGGTCATCGCTCCAGAGCGCACGCACGTCGGTGGGCTCGTCCGCCAGCACGCCGCCCTGCCACACGCGGTAGCGCGGCAGGTCGGTGCGGATGTCGATGTCCTCGCCGAGTGCCGGCAGCGCCGGGTCACCGGCTTCCGAGACGCCGAGCAATGGGCACGGCTTGGGGTTGGCCTGGCAGAAGCGCAGGAAGTCGGCCGCATGCGCCTGCGGCAGGATCACGAGGTTGCCCTGCACATGGGCGCTCGCGAGTCCGCTGGTGTGGGAGCTCAGCGCGCCGCTGCGGCAGGCTTGGCGCACGGCCCGCGCGCTGCTGCCTGCGCCGGGCTGTTCTGCGAAGGATTGACGGTTCGACATTTGGCGTTTCCGATGCCCGATGCATCGCTGTGGTGTGATGCGCCGGATTGTGGGAATCCGGGCTCACGAACGCCAACGCAAAGTTTCTCGCTCAGCTCATCGATTTTTTCGATGACCCCATGCGGTGCGATGCATGCACCACGGCGGAGCTCAGCGCGGCCTCCGGCAGCGGGGACGACGGGTCGTCGCGGTAGCTCGCGTAGATGGGCAGCGGCTCCAGCGTCACGTCGCAAGGCAGCACGCGCAGCGGCAGGCGCCGCGCCAGCGGCTCGACCACTGCGCGCGGCAGCGCGGCCACGCCAAAGCCCGCCTCCACCAGCTGCGCCATCGCCGAGATCGACGAGATCGCATGCACGCGCGGCGGCGGGCTGCCGGCTTCTCGGAACATCTCCAGCAGCGCCACGTGAGGCTGCGAGCCGCGCTGGAAGGTCAGCAGGTCGAGCGAGAGCAGGTCCGCCATGCGGTAGCGCCGCTTCAGGTGCAGCTCGCGGTGGCCGACGAAGCACATGGGCATCGGCGGCACGGCCCGCGTGCGCACGCCGTCGCCGGTGGCCGGCAGCGCTGCGAACACGAGATCCTGCTTGCCGCGCTGGAGCTGGTCGACCAGTACCGGCGTGGTTTCGACGGTGAGCTCCAGTTCGAAGTCCGGATGCGTCGCCTGCATGTGCTTGAGCCAGCCGGTGAGCCAGCTGTGCACCACCGATTCGATGGCGCCCACGCGCAGCACGGCCTCGCGCACCGTGCCCGAACCCATCTCGGCCTTGATGTGCATCTGCATCTCGAGCAGCTTCTGCGCAAAGGCATGGAAGCGCTGCCCCGCCACCGTGAGGCGGAACTGCTTGTCGCGCCGGTCGAGCAGCAGCACGCCCAGCTCGCGCTCGAGCGCGGCGATGCGGCTGGACAGCGCCGACTGCGTGATGTGCAGCTTCTCGGCCGCACGGGTGACGCTCTTGAGCGCCACGGCCCAGTGGAAGGCTTCGACGAATCGCAGGTTCATCGTGCAAGTGTCGCCTGAGCCGCGCATTCCGCTGCGCTATGCTCGTCGGCGAAGGAGACAAGACCACCATGCAGATCGTCATCACGGGCGGCGCCGGCTTCCTGGGCGCACGCCTTGCCCGCACCCTGCTGAAGCGGGGCGAGCTTTCGCTTGCGGGTGCGCCGCTGCGCGCGATTTCCCGCATCACGCTGGTCGACCGGGCCGCGCCGCCGGCCGATCTTGCGGCCGACCCGCGCATCAGCGCCGCACTCGGCGACCTGAACGAACAGCTGGCCTCGCCCGACGCCTCGCTCTGGACCGGGGCCGACGCCATCTTTCACCTGGCCGCCGCGGTCAGCGGCGAATGCGAGGCCGACTTCGACCTGGGCATGCGCAGCAACTTCGCCGCCACGCATGCCCTGCTCGAAAAGGCCCGCACCGTGGGCACCCGGCCGCTGCTGGTGTTTGCCAGCTCGCTCGCGGTGTTCGGCGACTCGCCCGAGCAGCCGCTGCCGCCGGTGATCGAAGACCACACGCTGCCGACGCCGCAGACCAGCTACGGCATCCAGAAATTCATCGGCGAGCAGTTGATGGCCGATTACACGCGCAAGGGCTTCGTGCGCGGCCGCAGCGTGCGGTTGATGACGGTGAGCGTGCGCCCCGGCCGGCCCAACGGCGCGGCCTCGGGCTTTTTCAGCGGCATGATCCGCGAGCCGCTCGCGGGCATTCGCGCCGCCTGCCCGGTGCCCGACGAGACGCCGGTGGCCATTGCATCGCCGGCGCGCACGGTCGAAGGCATCCTGCGCGCCGCGCAGGCCAGCGACGCCGAATGGGGCCCGCGCACCGCGCTCAACCTGCCCTCGCTTTCCACCACGGTGGGCGAAATGGCCGCGGCGCTCGAGCGCGTGGCCGGCAAGGCCGCCACCGACCTGCTCGACCGCACACCTGACCCGGCCATCCAGCGCATCGTCAAAACCTGGCCCGGGCGCATCGAAACCGTTCGCGCCAACCGCCTGGGGCTCTCGGCCGATGCCAGCTTCGAGGCAGTTATTCGCGATTACGTCCGTGAAAATCCCGACGCAGTCAAACTGGTTATTGCGGCATAGTCATCGGCTGCGTCGCGAAGCCGACGCTTTGCGACACCCCCTTTCCATCTCAGGAGACAGAAGAATGAAATTGACCCGACTGGCCGCTGGCCTGGTTCTGGGCATGGGCATGGCCTGCGCGGCCTTTGCGCAGACGACCATGAAGATCAGTATCTCGACCGCGCAGAACTCGCACCAGGGCGTCGCGATCGACGTGTTCGCCAAGGAAGTCGAAAAGCGCACCGCGGGCCGCTACAAGGTCCAGACCTTCTACAACGGCTCGCTCGGCGGCGAGCGCGAGTCGATCGAGGCCGTGCAGCTCGGCACCCAGGAGCTGGCGCTTTCCTCGACCGGCCCGGTGCCGAACTTCGTGCCGGAGACGAAGATCCTCGACGTGCCCTTCCTGTTCCGCGACAAGGCCCACGCGCGCGCCGTGCTCGACGGCCCGATCGGCCAGGACCTGCTGACCAAGTTCGACGCCAAGGGCTTCAAGGCGCTGGCCTGGGCCGAGAACGGCTTTCGCCACATGACCAACAGCAAGCGCGACGTGAAGGGGCCGGAAGACCTCAAGGGCCTGAAGATGCGCACCATGGAAAACCCGGTGCACATCGCGGCCTACAAGACCTTCGGCATCGTCACGACGCCGATGGCCTTCCCCGAAGTGTTCACCGCCTTGCAGCAGGGCACGGTCGATGGCCAGGAGAACCCGCTGTCGGTCATCATCGCGGCCAAGTTCGACCAGGTGCAAAAGCACCTGTCGCTCACCGGCCACGTCTACTCGCCCTGCATCTTCCTGATGAACAAGGCGTCGTTCGACAAGCTCAGCGCGGCCGACAAGCAGGCCTTCCTCGATGCAGCCAAGGAAGGCACCAAGGCCAACCGTGCGCGCGTCGACGAAGACGATGCCAAGGGCGTGGCCGACCTGCGCGCCAAGGGCATGACCGTAATCGACAACGTCGACAAGTCCAAGTTCGTCGCAGCGCTGGCGCCGGTGAACGCCCAGTTCGAAAAGGACTTCGGCAAGGCCAACCTCGACAAGATCCGCAACTTCAAGTGACCCGAACGCTATCTTTCCGATAGCATTCCCCGCCCGTTCAGTTCCGTCTGGCGGGCTTTTTTGTTTTCAACATCACGACTGCAGATGAAAGAAAAATTTCTCGGCATCGAGCGCTGGACCACCGGCTTCTCGATGATCGCCGCCTGTGTGATGCTGGTCATCGCCTCGGGCCTGGGCGTGTTCCAGATCGTCACGCGCTTCGTGCTCGAGCAGCCCGCCGAATGGAGCGAGATCCTGATTCGCATGAGCCTGATCTGGATGGTGTTCCTCGGCATTCCGATGGCGTTTCGCCAGGGCGCGATGGTGAGCGTGGACGTGCTCTACCGCTGGAGCCCGCCGCGCATCAAGCGCGTGCTCGACGCCGTGGTCAGCATCGCAGCACTGGCACTGATGCTGGTCATTCTCTGGTGGGGCTGGGACTACGCGATGCGCGGCCGCGTGCAGTCGATGGCCGGGCTCGAAAGCCTGTCGATGATGTGGTCGTACCTGGCGCTGCCGGTCGGTTCCGTTTTCTGCCTGTTCGGCATCGTTGGCAATTTTCTCGATCCCAAGCGGCTTGAGCTGGAGACTGCGCAATGACGCCCGTGATGGTTGCAACGATGGTGCTGTGTTTTGCACTGTCGGTTTCGGTGGCGGTGTCCATCGGACTCGCGTCGATCCTGGGTATCCAGGTGGCCAACGTCAACATGCTGATCTCCGTCAAGGAGATGTTCAATTCGATCAACAAGTTTCCGCTGGCGGCCATTCCGTTCTTCATCCTGGCCGGCAACCTGATGGAAACCGGCGGCATCTCGCGGCGGCTGGTCGAATTTGCCAAGAGCATCGTGGGCGGCGTGCAGGGCGGCCTGCCGATGACCTGCGTGCTCACCTGCATGATCTTCGCAGCGGTGTCGGGCTCGTCGGTGGCCACCACTTTCGCCATTGGCGCCATCCTGATTCCGGCGCTCATCAAGCACGGCTATCCCACCGCGTACGCGGCGGCGCTGCAGGCCACGAGCGCCGAGCTGGGCGTGATCATTCCGCCCTCGATCCCTTTGATCCTCTACGGCGTGAGCGCCGAGGTGTCGATCGGCGAGCTGTTCATTGCGGGTTTCGGCCCCGGCATTCTCATCAGCCTGGCGCTGATGCTGTTCGTCTGGGCCTTCTGCAAGTGGAAGGGCTGGGGCAAGAACGACGGCGACGGCCGCATGCCTTTCGGCAAGGCGCTGTGGCAGGCCGGCTGGGCGCTGCTGATGCCGGTGATCATTCTGGGCGGCATCTACGGCGGCATTTTCACGCCCACCGAAGCCTCGGCGGTGGCGGTGTTCTATGCGCTGGTGGTGGGCGTGGTGATCTACCGCGAGATCAAGCCAAGGGACCTGTACGTCATCCTGCGCAAGTCGGTGCTGTCGTCGGCGGTGATCATGTTCATCATCGCCAACGCGGGCCTGTTCGCGTTCCTGATCACGCGCGCGGGCGTGCCCGACGCCATCGGCCACTGGCTGCAGGAAGTGCTGAAGTCGCCCGCGATGTTCCTTTTGGGCGTGAATGCGGCGCTGTTCGTCATCGGCATGTTCATCGAGACCAGCGCGGCCATCATCGTGCTCGCGCCCATCCTCGCGCCGGTGGCGGTGCACTTCGGCATCGACCCGGTGCACTTCGGGCTGATCATGGTGGTGAACCTCGCGCTGGGCATGATCACCCCGCCCTTCGGCGTGAACCTGTTCGCGGCCTGCACGGTGGCGCGCATCTCGCTGGACCGGATCGTGAAGTACCTGGTGCCCTTCGTGCTCGTGATCCTGGCCTGCCTGATGGTGATCACCTACGTGCCGTGGATATCGCTGGGGCTGCGCGACCTGGTCTACGCCAAATAAGCGAAAAGCAGGCATGAAAGAATGGGCAGCCTTCGCAGGGCTGCCCGTTTTTGTTTTGCCCTGTAAGGCAAACGTTTCACGAAGATGTCACCGCTTGCAACGATGCTTCAGCCCTCGATCCCCGAAAGCTGTGGCGCCATGTTTCCCACCAAGACCGACAAGGCACGCGACGAACTCCAAGGCCGCCAGCGCACGCTCAGCCAGCGTGAGCGCGCCTTGCTGCTGATGGCCGACGGCCGGCGTTCGCTGACCGATTTCAGCCCGCTGTTCGCAAGCCGGACCGAAGCCGAGCAGGCGATCCAGGCATTGGTGCTGAAGGGCTATCTGCAGGACGCGCAGGCAGTCGCCGCGACGGCTCGGGCCGCGGCCCAGCCGCCCGTCCCGGTGCCCGCGGCAGACCCGATCCGGCTCGCCACCTCGGCCGACAACTTCGACGGCAAGCGCTCGCTGGCCACCACGCGCATGTTCCTGTTCGACATCTGCGAGCGCATGTTCGTGCGGCGCGACCCCAGGTTCGCGCTGCAGATGCGCGATGCGCTGCGCGAGGCGCGTGACCGCGGCGCGATGATGACCATTGCCGCGCTGATGCTCACGGAGGTCGAGAAAACCGCCGGCGCCGAGCGGGCCGAATCGCTGCGCGAGCGCATCGACCGGCTGCTGCCGCCGGCCGAGACCGTGCACTGAGCCTGCGGACCTCGGGCCCGCGATCCACTACACTCCCATGGTCAGGAGAGAGCCCCGCCAGCCGGGGCCGCCGAAGGCGCAGGGGTTTCCCGAACGCTCAGGCAAAAGGACTGACACAGCGCTGGTGGATGCCGGCGTTTCCTTGCTGGAGAGAGGCCGTTGCATCTGCAACCATGCGGCGGCCCACCGAAGGAGCAAACCCCGATCGTGGGGCGAATCTCTCAGGTAAAGCGGACAGCAGGGGTGGCCCATGGCTCGCGCCATGGAATTCGTCTGCCCCTTTGGAGTGCCCCATGGCTGCTTCCTCCGACGCCTCTTCCGCCGAACAACTGCTCAAGACCCCGCTGTACGACCTGCACGTGGAGCTCGGCGCCCGCATGGTGCCCTTTGCCGGCTATTCCATGCCGGTGCAATACCCCGCCGGCCTCATGGCCGAGCACAGGCACACGCGCGACGCGGCCGGCCTGTTCGACATCTCGCACATGGGCCAGCTGCGCCTGGTCGGTGCGGACGCCGCGGCCGCCTTCGAAACCCTGATGCCGGTCGACGTGATCGACCTGCCCGCCGGCAAGCAGCGCTACGGCCTGCTGCTGAACGACGAGGGCGGCATCCTCGACGACCTGATGTTCTTCAACGAAGGCCACGGCTCGATCTTCGTGATCGTCAACGGCGCCTGCAAGGTGGCCGACATCGCCCACATCCAGCAGAAGATCGGCGAACGCTGCGAGGTGCAGCCGCTGCCCGACCACGCGCTGCTCGCCCTGCAGGGGCCGCAGGCGGCCACGGTGCTGGCGCGGCTGTCGCCCGGCATCGAGCGCTTCGTGTTCATGACCGGCGGCGCGGTGCAGATCGGCGGCATTCCGGCCTTCGCCACGCGCAGCGGCTACACCGGCGAAGACGGCTTCGAGATCTCGGTGGCCGGCCAGAATGCCGACGCGCTGGCCCGCCTGCTGCTGGCCCAGCCCGAGGTCAAGCCCGTTGGCCTGGGCGCGCGCAATTCGCTGCGGCTGGAAGCCGGGCTGTGCCTCTACGGCAACGACATCGACACCACCACCACGCCGGTCGAGGCCTCGCTCAACTGGGCGATCCAGAAGGTGCGCCGCACCGGTGGCACACGCGAAGGCAGCTTTCCGGGCGCGGCCAAGGTGCTGGCCCAGCTCGCCGCCGCCACGGCCGGCGCCGCGGGCCACACCGACCACGACACGCTGAAGCGCAGGCGCGTCGGCCTCGTGGCACTGGAACGCATTCCGGTGCGCGACGGCACGGTGCTGCAATCCTTCGAAGGCCACGACATCGGCTTCGTCACCAGCGGCCTGCTCGGCCCGACGGCCGACCGCCCGATCGCCATGGGCTACGTGGCCACCGCGTTTTCCGAACCCGGCACGCGTGTGCAGGCCATCGTGCGCGGCAAGCCGGTGCCGATGGAAGTCTCGACCCTGCCTTTCGTGCCCACCCGCTATTACCGCGGCTAGGCTCTGCACCCCAAATCATTTTTTCCACGAGGAGTTTTTCATGAGCATCAAGTACACCAAGGACCATGAATGGGTCTCGGCCGAAGGCAGCGCGGCCACCGTCGGCATCACCGTGCATGCGCAGGACGCGCTCGGGGACGTGGTCTTTGTCGACCTGCCTGAAGTCGGCAAGACCTTTGCCCAGGGCGAAGTGGCCGGTGTCGTCGAATCGGTCAAGGCCGCGGCCGACGTGTTCATGCCCGTATCGGGCGAAATCACCGAAGTGAACGAAGCCCTGCGCGCCGACCCCTCGCTCGCCAACACCGATCCGCTGGCCGCCGGCTGGTTCTTCAAGGTCAAGCTCAGCGAGCCAGCGCAGCTCGACGGCCTGCTCGACGCCGCCACCTACGACAAGTTCGCTGCCGAGTCCTGATCCGCCGAGTTCTCCGGCCGCCTTTTTCTCATCCCCGAGCCTTCACCGCCATGTCGATTCCCGCCCTTCCCTCTTTGCAACAACTGGAGAACGCCGAAGAGTTTCTCGCCCGCCACATCGGCATCGATGCGGCGGACGAGGCGCGCATGCTGCCGGTGATCGGCTCGGAAACCCGCGCCGAGCTCATCGACGGCATCGTGCCTGCGGCCATCCGTCGCGCCAAGCCGATGCGGCTGCCGGCGCCCCTCACGGAGGCGGATGCGCTGGCCGAATTGAAGGCCATCGCGGCGAAGAACAAGGTCTTCAAGAGCTTCATCGGCCAGGGCTACTACGGCACGCATACGCCGGGCGTCATCCTGCGCAACGTGCTCGAGAACCCCGCCTGGTACACCGCCTACACGCCCTATCAGGCCGAGATTTCGCAGGGCCGCATGGAAGCCCTGCTCAACTTCCAGACCATGGTGTGCGACCTCACGGGCATGGCCATCGCCAATGCGTCGATGCTCGACGAAGCCACGGCCGCAGCCGAGGCCATGACGCTCGCCAAGCGCAGCGTCAAAAGCAAGAGCAACGTGTTCCTGGTGTCCGGCGACTGCCATCCGCAGACCATCGAGGTCATCAGGACGCGCGCCGCGCCGCTGGGCATCGAGGTCAAGGTCAGCACCGTGTCCGAGACGCTGCCGCACCTGATGGTGAGCGGCGAGTTCTTCGGCGTGCTCGCGCAGTACCCCGCCACCACCGGCCACGTGCACGACCTGCGCCCGCTCGCAGGCCATGCGCACCAGTGCGACGCCGCCTTCTGCGTGGCCGCCGACCTGCTGGCGCTGACGCTGCTCGCACCTCCGGGCGAATGGGACGCCGACATCGTCTGCGGCACGACGCAGCGCTTCGGCATGCCGCTGTGCAACGGCGGCCCGCACGCGGCCTACCTGGCGTGCCGCGACGAGTTCAAGCGCTCGCTGCCGGGCCGCCTGGTCGGCGTGAGCATCGACACCCACGGCCAGCCCGCCTACCGCCTCGCATTGCAAACGCGCGAACAGCACATCCGGCGCGAAAAGGCCACCTCCAACATCTGCACCGCGCAGGTGCTGCCGGCTGTGGTGGCCAGCATGTACGCCGTGTACCACGGCCCCGACGGCCTCACGCGCATCGCGCAGCGCGTGGCCGCGCTCACGGCCATCCTTGCGCAGGGCCTCGCGCAAATGGGCCGCGAGCCGGTCAACGCCACGGCCTTCGATTCGCTGACCATCCGCACCGGCGACGACACGCCGAAGATCATCGAGCGCGCCCAGGCCGCGGGCGTCAACCTGCGCCAGCGGCTGCAGCAGCACCTGGGTATTTCGCTCGACGAAACCACCACGCGCGCCGACATCGAGACGCTCTGGGCCCTGTTCGTGCCCGCCGGCACCGCGATGCCGCGCTTCGACGACCTGGCCGGCACCGCGCCGCGCTTGCCCGAGGACCTGCGCCGCACCAGCGCCTTTCTCACGCACCCGGTGTTCAACACCCACAAGAGCGAAACCGCGATGCTGCGCTACATCCGCAGCCTGTCGGACAAGGACCTGGCGCTCGACCGCAGCATGATCCCGCTCGGCAGCTGCACGATGAAGCTCAACGCGACCAGCGAGATGATCCCGATCACCTGGCCCGAGTTCGCCAACATCCATCCCTTTGCGCCGGCCGAGCAGCTGGTGGGCTACGCGCAGCTCGACGCGCAGCTGCGCGCATGGCTCTGCGAAGCGACCGGCTACGCGGGCATCAGCCTGCAGCCCAATGCGGGCTCGCAGGGCGAGTACGCGGGCCTGCTGGCGATCCGCTCCTTCCACGAAGCCAAGGGCCAGGGGCACCGCAACATCTGCCTCATTCCTTCGTCGGCGCACGGCACCAACCCCGCAAGCGCGCAGATGGTGGGCCTGCAGGTGGTGGTGACGGCCTGCGACGCACAGGGCAACGTCGACATGGACGACCTGAAGCGCGCCTGCGAGAAGCACAGCGACAAGCTCGCGGCCGTGATGATCACCTACCCGAGCACGCACGGCGTGTTCGAAACCCGCGTGAAGGAGCTCTGCGAACTCGTGCATGAACACGGCGGCCGCGTGTACGTCGATGGCGCCAACATGAATGCGCTGGTCGGCGTGGCCGCGCCGGGCGAATTCGGCGGCGACGTGAGCCACCTGAACCTGCACAAGACCTTCTGCATTCCGCACGGCGGCGGCGGCCCGGGCGTGGGCCCGGTGTGCGTGGTCGAAGACCTCGTGCCCTACCTTCCGGGCCATGCGACGGCCGGCGTGGCATCGAGCGGTGTCGGCGCCGTCTCGGCAGCGCCGCTCGGCAATGCGGCCGTGCTGCCGATCAGCTGGATGTACTGCCGCATGATGGGTGCCAAGGGCTTGCAGGCGGCGACCGAAACCGCGATCCTGAGCGCCAACTACATCAGCGCGCGCCTCAAGGACCACTACCCCACGCTGTACGCGAGCCCCAACGGCCACGTCGCGCACGAGTGCATCCTCGACCTGCGCCCGCTCAAGGACACCAGCGGCGTCACCGCCGAGGACGTGGCCAAGCGCCTGATCGATTACGGCTTCCATGCACCCACGCTGAGCTTCCCCGTGCCCGGCACGCTGATGGTGGAACCCACCGAGAGCGAGCCGCTGGCCGAGCTCGACCGCTTCATCGACGCGATGATCGCGATCCGCGGCGAGATCCGCCGCGTCGAGGAAGGCGTCTGGCCGAAGGACGACAACCCGCTCAAGCACGCGCCGCACACTGCGGCCAGCCTGCTCGGAACGGAATGGGCGCATCCGTATTCGCGCGAACTCGGCGCGTTCCCGCTGGCTGAACTCAAGCGGGCCAAGTACTGGCCGCCGATCGGCCGTGTCGACAACGTGTACGGCGACCGCAACCTGTTCTGCAGCTGCGTGCCAGTGGACGCGTACCAGGAAACCGAAAAGGCCTGAAGACCGAAGGCGGACGCTCAGGCTTCCCGGCGATAGATCGCCCACTTCACGGTGAGGATGTCCGCGGCGATCTTCGCGGCATTGACGCCCGCGTAGCTTTCGGACGGATCGAATTCGAAGCCTTCGCGGTACCGGACGACCTGCGCGTAGTCCTGGTCGAAGGTCATCGGACCCATGAGCTCGGCGGGATCGGCGCCCGCGGGAAGCGCCAGGAATTTCTCGGGATCGGTGGCACTCTGGTAGAGGTCGACGCTCATCAGGTTCATACGGTTGTCCTCGAGATCTTTCTTGGGAATCGAAGTCAGGTGAACCACCGGCACCGCCGGCGGATTCGGCGAATCATCCCCGGCATCTGCGCCGCACGCAATCGGCCCGCGCCTACACGGCGCGCCGGTTCAGCGCGGCTGCTGCTTCTTCGCCAGCTCGCCCGTGGCGATCTGCTCGCGGAAGCCGCGCAGGCTGGCCTTCAGCTTGCGCTCGTTCTCCAGTCCCACGCGCACCATGATCTTCTGGCCCGACGAGAGCGACTCGAGCTTCGGATCGGCGTACTCGTAGCGCACCCAGGGCCGCTGCGACGGCACGTTGCCCTTCACCTCGACGAGGCGAACCTGCACCGGTCCGGCGGGCTCGGGCGCCTGTAACAGATGGTCGATCACGGCAACCAGCCGGTCGTTGAAATAGCGCCCCGGATAGCCGAGCTCTTCGTAGGCCTGCTGGAACAGCGGATAGAGCCGCGCATACACCTTGGCCGCCTTGGCCGGATCGATCGACTCGGCCAGCATCACGATGGGGTTGTAGCGCGCGGCATTGTTGGGCGAAATGGTCTCTTTCTCGCCCTTCCCCTGGGTGGTGAAGCGCTGCTTCGTCGGCTGCACCGGCCACGTGCTCGCGGGCGACTGCTCGCGCGCGAGATTGTCGACCGTGGCCACGAAGCGGCGCACGATACCCTCGAACTGCAGGAAGTCCGCCACGTTCTTGCTGCCCATCAGATCGACGAGCGCCTTCATCACGCGCGAATCGGAATCGGCGACCTTGGGCAGCCCCGACTCGGGCAGCGCGATCGCATCGATGGGGTTCTGCGGCTCCGCGGATTGGGGCGGGGGCGCAGGCGGTGCGGGCGCGAGCCCGTCGTTCGGCGCGGCGGCTACCGCTGGCGGCTCGACCGGCTGCGGCTGTTGCTGCTGGTACCAGCGCCAGCCCAGGAATCCGGCCGCGATCGCCAGCAGCACGATGACGATGATGGTTCCGGTCGACGTCTCGCGCCGTGGCCTGTACGCGGGGGCATCGCGCGAATCGTGCACATCGGGGATTTCGGGGGTGTCTCGGTCGGACATGTCTGCGGGTTCCTTTTGCGAGGATTGCAATGGGAGACGAGCGGCTATGGTGCACCAGATCGGCGCCTCGCCACGGTTTCGTCCCGTAACGCCCTGTGACGCGCCCGCGGCGCGAAAGTTCGGCCCGCTAGGACGCGCCCGCCGCCGAACCGAGCGACTGCAGCCACGCCAGCGCGCCCTGCAGCTCGGCCGGGCGGATCTCGTGGCCGCCCGGAAAATCGGCGCCCGACAGCGCCAGCGGCAGGCTGCGCGCCAGTTCGCGCGTGGCCTGCGCGGCGCTCGGGGGAATCACGTTGTCGGCGCTGCCGTGGCTCACCCACAGCGCCTTTCCTTCGAAAGCCCCGGGCGCTGCAATGTGCGCCGCCACCTGCGACAGCAGCCGGCCGTGCCACACCATCGCGGCGCGCACTTTCGCGGGCTGGGTCAGCAGCAGCGACAGCGCCATGATGCCGCCCTGGCTGAAACCGCCGACCACCACGCGCTCCGGCGGCACGCCGAGCTGCTGCGCGGCCGAGGCCACCATCTCGCCCACCAGGAAGCGGCTTTCGCGCTCCTGCTCCTCGTTGATGCGCCGCTCGCCATCGGCCAGCACCTGGAACTCGAACCACGCATACGCATCGGGCGAGAGCACATAGGGGGCGCGCAGGCTCAGCACATGAAATTGCGGCGGCATGAGCCGCGCGAGGCCGAACAGGTCCTGTTCGTTGCTGCCCACGCCATGCATGAGCACCAGCAGCCACGGCTCGCGCACGCTGGGATTCGACGCCTGCTCGAGGAACTTGAAAGGCAGATGGAGTTGTGTCATGGCGTCAGGCGGAAAGAGATTGAAAACCTTGCGCCAAGGCGTGCGTGATCTCGGCGGCCGGCAGCTCGCGGCAGCCCGTCGCATTCTGGCCCGACCAGAGCGGTGAAAAATCGCCGCTGCCCTGTGCCTCGGCCTTGGCGCGCAGCGGCGCAATGCCCGAGGTGGCAAGCGGAAACTCCGGCGCCACCGAGCCGATCGGCCCCAGCTCGCGCATCACGCGGTTGACGATGCCGCGCGCCGGCCGGCCGGTGAACAGATTGGTGAGCGCGGTGTGGCGCGCGGCTTCGCTCTTGAGCGCCGCGCGATGAATCGCGGTTGTCGTGGCTTCCGGCGCCAGCATATAGGCGGTGCCGACCTGCACGCCCGCAGCCCCCAGCGCCATCGCCGCGGCCACGCCGTTTGCATCCGCAATGCCGCCGGCCGCGATCACCGGCACCTTCACGGCATGCACCAGCTGCGGCAGCAACGCAAAGGTGCCGAGCTGTCTCGTCAGATCGTGAGACAGGAAATGGCCGCGATGCCCGCCGGCTTCCAGCCCTTGCGCGATGACCGCATCCACGCCACGCGCTTCGAGCCACTGCGCCTCTTCGACCGTGGTGGCCGAGGCCAGCACCTTCGCGCCCCAGCCGTGCACCTGCGCCATCAGCGCCTCTGAAGGCAGCCCGAAATGAAAGCTCACTGCCGGCGGACGGAATTCGGCCAGCAGGTCGGCCACTTCGGCACTGAACGGGTTGCGCCCCGGGCCGGTAGGGATGCTCGCGGCATCGATGCCGAACTCGGCGTAGTACGGCGCCAGCGCGGTGCGCCATGTCTCCTCGCGCCCGACGCTCGGCTCGGGCGGCGTGTGGCAGAAGAAGTTGACGTTGTAGGGCTTGTCGGTGCCGGCGCGGATAGCAGCGAGCTCGCTGCGCATGGCGTCGGCATTCAGCATGGCGCAGGGCAGCGAGCCGAGCCCGCCGGCGTTGCTGACCGCGATGGCCATCGCGCTGCCTTGCACGCCGGCCATGGGTGCCTGGATCAGCGGCAGGTCGATGCCGAGGAGTTGCTGCAAGGGAATGGTCATGTCGGATGTTCCTTCTGGATGCGCCGTGCGCGCCGGCGCCTATTTTGCGGCGAAGCCCAAAGCCCTGCGTTCAGCCGGCAGGCGCTGCGACCTGAGCTCGCGCAACCCCGTGCACATCGTGTTCCGCGCGATGCCCGTGACCGCCGCAGACCGCCATGCCGCAAGCCGCGGCCACCGCAGCAGCGGGGGGGGGCCAGGGCTTCGGCAGGATCGCCTTGAATGCTTTCAATTTCTTGCCGCTTCGGCATGGATCCATTGCAGGAAGGCCGCGACCGAGGATCGCACCATGGATCCAGGCTATGTTCGCGCCCTTGAAGGGCGGCTGGCGCAGCACTCGATCTGGCTGGTCGATGCGCCGGTCACGGGAGGCGCCATCGGCGCGGAACGCGGACAACTGACAATCATGGGTTCCGGAAAGCGCGGGGCCGTCGAGCTTGCGCCCCCCGTGCTCGAGACCTTCGGCAACCGGGTGCGCTACCTCGGCGCGGCTGGCTGCGGTGCTCAGATGAAAATTCTCAACCAGGTGCTCTGCGGCGTCCATCTGGCTGCGGCGGGAGAACCGCTCGCACTCGCAAGGCGCCAGGGGCTGCCGCTGGATCTCACGCTGGAGATTCTCTGCAGCGGAGCGGCAGGGTCCTGGATGCTCGCGGACCGGGGCCCCAGGATGATCGCGGGCAAGTTCGACGACATCACATCGGCGGTCGATATCTTCGTCAAGGACATGTCCCTGGTGCTCGACGCAACGCGAGAGTCGCGATTTCCCGCCGCGCTCGCACATGCTGCATACCTTGCCTTCCTCGGCACCGCGGCGCGGGGACTTGGCGCGCAAGACGACTCTGCCGTAACCACGGCCTACGAAGTTGCCACGAAGTCATGATGGCGGCAAGACGGCCACTTCGCGCAGCCGCCGATGCGCCGCACCGTCCCAGGCCACGGGCTGCTGGTTCTTCGCACGCAGATAGTGGTGCGTGAACACCACGAGGTAGGCATCCAGCGTCTGTTCGGCAACATGCTCGCCTGCCAGGTTCATGCACATCGCGGCCACCTCGCTGGTGCAGAAGTGGTCGTCGCGGCCGGAGTTGCGCAGCTTGTATTGCGTGATCCGCTCCGGCTGCAGGCTCAACACCGGCAGCCGGTCGAGGTAAGGGCTTCTGCGGAACATCTTGCGTGCCTCGGCCCATGTCGCGTCGAACAGGATGAAGAGCGGCCGTTTCGAAGTGCCACTGCCGCCCGTTCCAGGCGCCGGAACGGCCACGACCACACGCTCGGGCGCCGCATATTGCCCCGGGAACACCACGTAGGGCTGCCATTGCGGATCGTTCAACAGCGCCAACAGCGCGGGATCGGTTTCGGTGCGGGCCCAGCCGAAGGCGAAGGTATCGGCCACCACGTCGGCGACCAGCCACCCCGTGTTGGTGGGCTTGAGCGGCTCGATGTCGCCCATGAGCAGGCACACCCCCGCGCGCGTTGCCACCGAAGGGCGCGCAGCGCACATGCAATGGCTGGGCACCAGGCGGCAGCCCGCGCAGCGCTCGCGCTTGAAGCCACCACGGGCAAGAAAAGGTTTGGCGCTTCGCGCCAGGCGCGCGGCGCGAAGGAGGGAGACGGCGTGAGGCATGCACCGATTCTCGGCGGCTCCTGAACGCCGGTGCGCCGGAATGCTCCGAGCAGCTAGATCAATGCCCGCAGTCGGCGCTGGGCGCGGTCGAGTCCGACGACCAGGCGATTCTCGATACTTTCCGCCTCCGTGATTCGCTCGTCGAGCCATGCTGCATCCGTGCATCCGACTTGGGACATTCTCTGCATCATGACGCCGATGAGGGCGTTTTGATCCGTGATCAATCCATCCCAGAGATCAACATCCGCCTGGGCGCCTTGTATTTCCACGTAGCTGGCCGTCATCGTTGTCTCCTGCGCCTGCATGCAACGGCGTCGCCGCGAACCCTTGCTCGCGGCGACGACTGATCAGAGCCGCATCGAATCGGCAACCGCGAGGATCGTCTAGGCGATGTCGAACCGGCCAAGGTTCATCACCTTGGTCCACGCCGCGATGAAGTCCTTCACGAACTTCTCCTGCGCGTCCGAACTGCCGTAGACCTCGGCCAGGGCGCGCAGCACTGAATTGGAGCCGATGGCTAGGTCCACGCGCGTCGCGCTGCCCTTGCGCTCGCCTGTCTTGCGATCAACGCCCTCGTACAGGTTGTTCTCGCCGGGCACAGCCTTCCAGGTCGTGTTCAGGTCGAGCAGGCGCACGAAGAACTCGTTGGTCAGCGCATGCTCCTTCTGGCTGAAGATGCCGTGCTTGGTGGCACCGACGTTGGCGCCCAGCGCGCGCATGCCGCCCACCAGCACCGTCATCTCGGGTGCCGTCAGCGTCAGCAGTTGGGCCTTGTCGATCAGCAGCGCGTCCGCGGGAACCGCATAGTCCTTCTTCAGGTAGTTGCGGAAGCCGTCAGCCACGGGCTCGAGCACCTTCATGGCTTCCACGTCGGTTTGCGCCTGCGATGCATCCATGCGGCCGGGGGTGAAGGGCACCGTCGCGCCATGACCTGCGTTCTTGGCGCCCTGCTCAACTGCGGCGCAGCCGGCCAGCACGATCAGGTCGGCCATCGAGACCTTCTTGCCGCCCGATTGCGCCTTGTTGAATTCGCCCTGGATGCCCTCCAGCGTCTGGAGCACCTTGGCCAGCCTGGCCGGCTCGTTCACTTCCCAATCCTTCTGTGGTGCCAGGCGGATGCGGGCGCCGTCGGCGCCGCCGCGCATGTCGGAGCCGCGGTAGGTGGAGGCCGACGCCCAAGCCGTCAGCACCAGGTCGGTGACCGACAGGCCCGAGCCCAGGATCTTGGCCTTGAGAGCCGCAGCGTCCTTGTCGTCGATCAGGGGATGATCGACCTTCGGGATCGGGTCCTGCCAGATCAGCTCTTCCTTCGGCACTTCCGGTCCAAGGTAGCGCGAGCGCGGACCCATGTCGCGATGCGTCAGCTTGAACCAGGCGCGCGCAAACGCATCGGCAAGCTGCTCGGGGTGCTCGAGGAAGCGCCGCGAGATCTTTTCGTAGGCGGGGTCGAAGCGCAGTGAAAGATCGGTGGTCAGCATGGTGGGCACGCGCTTCTTCGACTTGTCGTGGGCATCCGGAATGTCCGCCGCAGCGCCCTTGGCCTGCCACTGTCCCGCGCCGGCCGGGCTCTTGACCGGTTCCCACTCGAACTTGAACAGGTTCTCGAAGAAGTGGTTGCTCCACTGCGTCGGCGTCTGTGACCAGGTGACTTCCAGGCCGCTGCTGATCGCATCGCCGGCGATGCCGCTGGCGTGAGTGCTTTTCCAGCCCATGCCCATTTCTTCCAGATCATTCGCTTCAGGCGCCGAGCCGACGAGCTCCGCCGGACCGGCGCCGTGGGTCTTGCCGAAGGTGTGGCCGCCGGCGATCAGGGCAACGGTTTCCTCGTCGTTCATCGCCATGCGGGCGAAAGTCTCGCGGATGTCCCGCGCCGCCGAGACCGGGTCGGCGTTGCCGTTCGGACCTTCGGGGTTGACGTAGATCAGACCCATCTGCACGGCCGCAAGAGGGTTCTCCAGTTCGCGGTCGCCGGTGTACCTCTTGTCTTCGAGCCAGGTTGTCTCGTTGCCCCAGTAGACGTCCTGGTCGGGTTCCCACGTGTCCGGTCGGCCGCCGCCGAAGCCGAAGGTCTTGAAGCCCATGGACTCGAGGGCCACGTTGCCGGTCAAAATCATCAGGTCGGCCCACGAGATCTTGCGGCCGTACTTCTGTTTGATCGGCCACAACAGGCGCCGAGCCTTGTCGAGGTTGACGTTGTCGGGCCAGCTGTTGAGGGGCGCAAAGCGTTGCTGGCCCCGGCCGCCACCACCACGCCCGTCGCCGGTGCGGTAGGTGCCGGCGCTGTGCCAAGCCATGCGGATGAACAGAGGCCCGTAATGGCCGAAGTCCGCTGGCCACCAGTCCTGCGAGTCCGTCATCAGGGCACGCAGGTCTTTCTTCAGCGACTCGTAGTCGAGGCTCTTGAACTCCTTGGCGTAGTTGAAGTCCTTGCCCATCGGATCGGACTTGGAGGAATGCTGGTGAAGCAGGTCGACCCGCAACTGGTTGGGCCACCAGTGTTGATTGACGGTGCCGCGGCCCACCGCATGGTGGACGGGGCACTTGGCTTCAGGATTCTGGGTCATGGGGGTCTCCAGTTTTGGTTGAGGCGTAACATTCTGGATCCGGACGGACGAATAGGGCAAACGCTTTGCCTATGACGGCGATAGCTCATTGCCACGTTGACGGACGCCATCTTGCGAAACACCGATGCTGCCGGTCCCGCGGAGCATCAGACCAGTTGCAGGTCTTTCGGCGCCACACCGTCGAATACCTGCGCGAGCTGGGCCGGCGAGAGGCCGTACATCCGGCGGAACAGCCCGCCGAACACCGCTCTGTATTCGTTGAGCACCGGGTAGTCTCGGTTCTGGAACAGCGTGGCTTGCGCCACCTCCTGCTGTTCCCCCACGACGCGCCCGCCCGCCTGCGCCGAGAGGCCGCCGCCGAGCACCCAGTAGACGGTGCCGTGGCCATGGTCGGTGCCGCGGTTGCCGTTCTCGCGGAAGGTGCGGCCGAACTCGCTGATGACCACCACCACGGCGTTGCGCCAGGCCGCCTCGCCCATCTCTTCGGCGAAGCCGGCGACGCCACGGCCCAGTTCTTCGAAGCGGTTGGAGATGTAGCCGGCGGCTGCGCCCTGCCCCACGTGCGTGTCCCAGCCGCCGACATCGACAAAGCCGACGTCGAGGCGCTCTCGCATGAGCCGCGCCATGCGGCGCGCAACGAGCTCGAAGCCCTTGGCCGTCATCGCGCTGCGGCTGGCGGCGTCCATCTCGGCCTGCATGGCGCGCATCACTTCACCCTGTACCTGGAAGCCCTCGGCCACGGGCTGCGCGAGCGCGGTGTTGCGGTACATCGCCGCAATCACCTCGCTCTGGCGCGCATCGATCGAGGGGCGCGCATTGCCCGAGAGCGCCATGTTGGCCGCCTTGGCCTGGCCGCGCATCACGATCGGCAGCTGGTTGGTAAACGCCATGGGCGACACGCCGGCCAGGGGCCCGGCGCCGAGCACGGCCGCAAGCCGGTTGAGAAAGCCCGAGCCGTAGTCGCGCCGCTTGCCGAGGGCCTGGCCGAGCTCGATGGAATCCTGCGTTTCGAAATGACTGCGCGTGAGGTCGTCGGTGCCGGCAAAGGCGATGAAGGCCGCCTGCTTTTGCTGGTACAGCGGCAGCACGCTCTGCGCCAGCGCCGGGTGCAGGCCCCATTGGCCATCGAGCGGCAACGCGCCGTTGGCCTCGCCGGGCCGTGCAATCGCGATGTTGGGCCGGCAAGCGTAGTAGAAGTCGCTCGCTGTCGGCACCAGCAGGCTGGCGCAGTCGTAGGCGCCGCGCAGGAACACCACGAGCAGCTTCGCGCCCTCGGCACCAGGCGCGGCCATCAGCCGGCCGGCCGCGCCGGTGAGCTGTGCGGCGGCCGCGAGCTTCAAGAGTTCTCGACGTTGCATCAGGTAAGTCCCTTTCTCGTGCCATCAGCGCCGCATGAGCTCGGGCGACGCCAGCAGGAAGATGTTCCACTCCTGCGGCGTCCTGGCCTGCGCGAGTGCGGTGCGGGTTTCCGCCGCCAGCACGGCCTGCATGGTGCGCACCGCGGGCGATTCGGCCAACGGCGGATACGCGGGCCGCTCCAGCGGCGCCTTGCTGTCGCCGGCACGGAACAGCACGGCGCCGTTGCTGCCGATGGCGCGGGCGATTTCGAAGCGCGTGTTCATCTGGCCGGCGCTGGCCCATGCGGCTTCGCCGAGCGGATAGCCGTCGGGCGTCTCGTGCCCGTAGAGCGGCTCGCCCATGCGGTTGATCCAGCCCAGCAGCGGATCGACGTTCTGCACCACGCGGTCGTCATACGCGAGCCGCACACCGGCCATCACGTAGTGCACAGGGTCGCGAAACTTCCGGCCCAGCGAGGCGGCGAATTCAGTGGACTCGAACATGGACCGCAGCACGGCCGCGATGTTGCCATCGCTGCGGCCAAAGGTGGCGGCCATGCGGTCGACCAGCGCGGGCGGCGGATCGTCGGCCACGAAGTACATCGCGAGCTTGCGCGAGATGAAGCGCGCGGTGGCCGGCGACCGCGCCAGGCGGTCGAGGGCCTCGTCGGTCTCGGCAAGACCGCGCGCCTTGATCGGCTGGCCGAGCAAGGTCTTGGCCCCGTAGTCGTGGCGGTTCGGGTTGAATTCGAACAGCCCCTGGCGCAGATGGTCGGCCTGCACCTCGGGGCGCATCTTCGGCGGCGGCGGCGCATCGGCCGGCTGGAGGCTCACGCCCACGCCGGTGAGCACGCGCGCCAGCTCCTGCACGTCCGCCTGCGAATAGCCGCTGCCCACGCCCATGGTGTGCAGCTCCATGAGCTCGCGCGCATAGTTCTCGTTGATGCGGTTGGCGGCGTTCTGGGCGTTGTCCAGGTAGCGCAGCATGGCCGGGTGGCGCAGCACGGCACCGAGCAGGTCGCGGAAGCGGCCGAGCGCATGCGGGCGGATGGCGTTCTCTTCGTAGTCGCCCACCAGGGCGCGGATGGCGTCCTTGCGGATGTTGACGTTGAAGTGGTTGGCCCAGAACCACGTCATCTGCTCCTGCAGCTGGTTGGGCGAATAGAGCGCCCGCAGCACGAAGCGCTGCTGCGCCTCGCGCGCGAGGCGGTTCAGCTCCTGCTGGTAGGCCTGGCGCGCGGCCTTCTTCTGATCTTCGTCCGCGAGCGCATCAGCGGCCTTGCGCTGGGCCTCGAGCGATCTCGCGAGCTCGGGCAAGGGCGTGCGCGAAATGGTCATCGCGTCGATCTGGGCCTGCGCGGCCGCCGGCAGCGGCTGCGCCTGCGGGCTGAGCTGCCGGCCCATCCAGGCCGGCAGGCCGGTGCGCGCCAGCTCGGCCTGGCTGCTGGCGCTGGTGCCCCAGGTCACGCGGTCGAGCCAGCGCAGTTGCGTGGCCGGATCGTCGGCCACGCGGCGCAGAGCGGCCAGCGGCACGGCTTCGGGCCGCTGCGGGCCGGCGGTGCAGCCTGCCAGCAGCACCGCCGCCATGGCGACCGACAGCATGCAAAGACGTCCGGGAAGCAGCATGGGTCGCATCATGAACCGATCAACACGCGCCGTGGCGGCGCGGTTGACGAACTTGCGGCCCCGGCCAGGTAAAGCTGGCGCTCGGCTTCGTTTCAGGGCGAAACCGCCGCCGGAGATTCAGGCGGCGGCGACGGTGCTGGGCTGCGCGCCGGCAATCTGGCGCAGCGCCCGCTCGAACACCTCGACCGGCTGGCCGCCCGAAATCAGGTGCTGGTCGTTGATGATGATCGCCGGCACCGAATGGATGCCGGCATCGGTGTACATGCGTTCGCGCTCGCGGGTTTCGCGGGCGAACTCGTCGCTGGCCAGAATTTCGCGGGCCCGCGCCGCATCGAGCCCGGCCTCGGTGGCCAGGCGCACCAGCACCTCATGGTCGGAGGGATTCTGGCGGTCGGTGAAGTAGGCCTTCAGCAGCAGCTTTTTCAGCGCTGCCTGCCTGGCCGGGCTTTCGAGCTCGGCCCAGTGCAGCAGGCGGTGGGCGTCGAAGGTGTTGTAGATGCGCGGCCGGCCCTCTGGGCTGAACTCGAAGCCCACCTCGGCGCCGCGCTGGCGGATCATCTCGCGCGATTGCGCTTGTTGTTCGCGCGTGGAGCCGTATTTCTGGCTCAGGTGCTCGAAGGTGTCCTGGCCTTCGGGCGGCATCTGCGGGTTCAGCTCGAAGGGCTGGAAATGCAGCTCCGCCGTGACGTCGGGCGCGATGCGCCGCAGCGCCGCCTCGAGCGAGCCCAGGCCGACGGCGCACCAGGGGCAAGAGACATCGGAAACGAAATCGATCTTGAGATGGGAGGTCATGCCCGGCATTCTTCATCGCGCCAACGCCCTTGGTGCGCGCAAGGTCTTCAGGCCGCAGCCTTGGCCATGCGTGCGCTCGCCAGCGTCTGCTCGCGCAGCCGGTCGTACTCGAGCTTGTCGACCGGAACCGCATCGGGCGTGCCCAGGTCGTTCATGTGCACGCGGTAGGTTTCGCGGGCGGTCCAGGCCGAGATCGCGGCGATGGCGCAGATCGCCAGCGTGATGGCACCCACGGTCAGCGGGATGTTGGCAGCGCCGGGAGGCGCGACCGCCACGAACAGCGCCGGCAGCAGCGCGGTGATCGCGGTGCCGATGTTCTGCGAGATCGCCATGCCCGAGACGCGAGTGCGCGTGGGGAACATCTCCGGATAGAAGCTCGGGAACACGGCGTTGTAGCCCTGGTAGACCACGCCCCACATCAGGAGCGACATCACGATGGCCAGCGGCACGTTGTGGATGCTGATGGCGTACAGGTAGCCGAACGACAGCAGGCCCGAACCGATGGCACCGACGACGATCGGCAGGCGGCGGCCGACCTTGTCCGACAGGTTGCCGACGAACGGGATCACGATCACGGCCAGGATGTTGCCCATCACCGGAATCCAGAGGTAGATGTCTTTCTCGAAGTTGATGCCGTAGCCCGGCTGCACCGCGTAGGCGGCGCCGAAGATGGTCGCGACCACCGGGATCACGTTCATCAGGGAGCACAGCAGCACGCGCAGCATGTCGCCCCAGCTCTCGGTCACGGCCTGGATCACCGGCGCCTTCGGCACCTTTGCGCTCTTGTCGACTTCGGCGAAGGCGGGTGTCTCTTCCACTTCCTTGCGGATGATGTAGCCGGCCACGATGACGATGAAGCTCAGCAGGAACGGAATGCGCCAGCCCCAGGAGTTGAAGGCGTCCTTGTCCATGTAGTGCGCGAGCGGCAGGAACACGGCCGCCGCCATGATCTGGCCGGCCTGCACGCCCTGCAGCGTGAAGCTCGCGAAGAAGCCGCGACGTCCGAACGGCGCGTGCTCCAGGATCATCGAACTCGCCCCGGAAATCTCGCCGGCCACCGCGAAGCCCTGAATCAGGCGCAGCACCACCAGCAGCGCGGGTGCCCACAGGCCGACCTGGTCATAGGTCGGCAGCAGGCCGACGGCGATGGTGGAAAAGCCCATCAGGAACATGCACAGGATCAGCACGGTCTTGCGGCCGTGCGTGTCGCCCCAGTGGCCCAGCAGCACTGCGCCAATCGGCCGTGCGACGTAGCCCACGCCGTACGTCGCGAGCGACGCGATGATCGCGATCTGCGGGTCGCCCTTGGGAAAGAAGATCTGGGGAAAGATCAGCGCCGCGGCGGTGGCGTAGATGAAGAAGTCGTAGTACTCCAGCGCCGAGCCGATCCAGCCGCTGGCGGTGGCTTTCTTCGACTGGTGCTTGCCTTTCGGCTCGTGGGCCGTGGTGGTTGCCATGGTTTTGTCTCCGGGTTGACGAAAATAATATTTATTCCTGCGCCTGCGATGCCATGCGCGCGGGTGCGTTGAGCGCGCCGTAGGCGTCGTAGCCCGCGGTGCGCTGTGCCAGTTCGAAGAAGAGCCCGCCTTCGATGTTCTCGGTGTAGATGTGCAGGTAGTCGCCCGCGGGCGAACGGTCGAACAGCACGCCGGCCGTGCGCATGCGCGCGAGCAGCGCCGGGTCCAGGTCGATGCGCGTGGCCAGGTCGTCGTAGTAGTTGTCCGAGATGGGCACGAAGCGCGTGCCCGCGGCGCGCAGCCGCTCCACGCTCTCGAAGATGTCCTCGCAGCGCAGCGCGATGTGGTGCACCGCGCCGCCGCCGGTCACGCTCAGCGTGCGCGCGGTGCGGGTGCGCTGACTCAGCGACACGTTGAGCACCAGCCGCACGCTGCGATCGGCATTGGCCACGCCGCGGCTGCGGATCAGGCCGAAGGGATCGGCCAGCTCCAGGCTTTCGCCCGGCTCCAGCCCCAGCACGGCGCGCGTGAACAGCACCCAGGTGTCGAGCTGGTCCAGCGCCAGGCCCAGCGCCACGTGGTCGATCTGCGTGAGGCCGGCGCCGCTGGCATCGGCTGCTGCGTCTTCCTCGAGGATGAAATCGGCCTCGTACAGGCCGTTGGTGCCCAGGGCCTCGGACACGAAGTGGATCAGGTTGCCGCCCGGCGCCACGATGGCCGGCACGCGCAACTCGTTCGGGCCGACCGGGCTGTCGTGGCGCTGCGAGCGCATGGCCGTGGCACGGTCGACCGCCGCCAGCGGATCGGCGCAGCGCACGCCCAGCGCGCACACCGAAGTGCCGTGCGCCTCGAAGCGGCTGCGCGCGAACGAATCCGGCTGCGCGTTGACGATCAGGTTGATCTCGCCCTGGCGGTACAGCTCCACGGCCTTCGAGCGGTGCCGGCCGACGCGGTGGAAGCCGAGCTGCTCCAGCAGCATGCCGAGCGTCCTGGCCGAGGCCTCATCCGCCGCGAACTCGATGAACGACAGGCCCGAGAGCGCCGGCACGGGCGGTGGGCTGAACAGTTCGACGGGCTGTGCGCGCGCCGGTGTATCGGCCGTCGACGCCAGCCGCCGCTGCGCCTCGCTTTCGAGGTACAGCAGCGAGCGCATCGCGTCCACCGCGGTGCGGCGGTTGGGTGTCTCGCGGAACAGGTCGTTGAAGATTTCCAGCGACAGCGGCCCGGTGTAGCCTGCGCGCAGCACCTGCTCGAAGAAGCCGATCACGTCGAGATCGCCCTGCCCCGGGAACGAGCGGTGGTGGCGGGCCCACTGCAGCACGTCCATCGAAAGCAGCGGCGCGTCGGCCATCTGCAGGAAGAAGATCTTGTCGCCCGGAATGGCCGCGATACCCACGGGATCGTCCTTCAGCGACAGCGTGTGAAAGCTGTCGAGGATCAGGCCGAGGTTCGGATGATCGGCCTGCCGCACGATGTTCCAGGCCTGGCCATAGAGCGAGGTGAAGCGGCCCCAGGCCAGTGCCTCGAAGCCCACGCGCAACTTGCGGCGCGCGGCGCGTTCCGCGAGTTCGTGCAGTTGGGCCGCGGCGCGCGCCGGGCCGTCGATGGCCAGCGGGGAGGTGTTCGAGCAGCACAGCATCAGCGGCGCGCCCATGGCTTCCATCAGGTCGAACTTGCGCTCGGCGCGCTCCAGGCTGCGGCGGAACTGCGCCTCGGGCATGCCCTCGAAATCGCGGAACGGCTGGTACAGGTCGATCGAGAGGCCAAGGTCCGAGGCGATGCGGCCCAGCTCGGCGGCGCCGCCCCTGAAGTTGACGAAGTCGGCCTCGAACAGCTCGAAGCCGTCGAAGCCTGCAGCCGAAATGGCTTCGAGCTTCTGGCGAAGCGTGCCGCTGAGGGAAACGGTGGCAATGGAGCGATGCATGCAGGCGACTGTAGAAACACCCGGCACCCTCCACAACGCTCCACACCCAGGCCGCGTTCGATCATCGAACGCCTACGTTCATTGTTCGCACGAAATAGGGGTTAGACCTAGGCTACCCAGCAGCCTCCGCGAGCCGTTCTTTCAGAGACTGCGCCAGTAATCGATCAGCAATTGAGCGAACTCGACCGGCCGCTCCACCGCGCTCAGGTGCGCCGCATCGATGGTGGCCAGGCGTGCACGGGGGATGGCGGCCGCCATGGCTTCGGACATTGCCGGCGGCGTTGCTTCGTCCTGCAGGCCGGCAATCACCAGCGTCGGTACGGCGATGCGGTGGTTGCTCTCGCGAAAATCGATGGCGGCCACCGCGTTGCAGCTTTCGATGTAGCCCTGCGGATCGGTGCGCACCAGCACATCGTTCAGCGCCTGGGCCGCGGCCTTGCCCTCTGCCGTGGTGACGAAGCCGTGCGTCAGCCAGCGCGCCACCGCGCCCAGCGCAATGGCGGCAACGCCCTTGGCAGCCACCGTCTCGGCGCGGGCGCGCCACGGTGCCTGGTCGGGGTAGTGGGCCGACGAATTCGAGATCACCACGCTGCGCAGCAGTTCGGGATGCCGCACCGCCAGCGCCTGTGCGGTCATGCCGCCCATCGAAAGGCCGACGAAGTGCACCGGCTCCCCGCCCGCCTCGCGCTGGATGAGCTCGGCCGCGTCCTGTGCCAGCGTCTCGACGCGCAACGCGCCTGGCACCACCTCCGAGCCGCCATGGTTGCGGTGGTCGTAGCGGATCACGGTGTGGCCGCGCGCAAGCTGCTCGGCCACGCCGTCCCACATGTGCAGATCGCAGCCCAGCGCATGGCTGAGCACGACGAAGGGGCCGCTGCCTTCGCGGACGACATTCAAACGGGTCATGGTGATTCCTTTTTCATTGGATGTTGAAGACGTGGCAGCCAGAGGAACGCGATGGCCAGCAGCACGCAGCCCGCGAGCAGCATCGGAGCGACCATCGGCCAGGCGCCGTTCGAGAAACCGGTGTCGACGAACTGTGCCGCAATTTGCCCGACACTGAACGCCACCATCATCATGCCGAAGCCCGACCACGACACGGCCCGCCCCACCAGGTGCGGCAGGTCTCCCACCGCGCCAGCCTGGCCGCAGGGCTGGTGGATGCCGTGGCCCAGGCAATAGACCGCATGGCCCGCAAGCAGCGGCACGGCGCTGTGCGGCGCCAGCCAACAGCCCAGCGCCTGGATCGATGCGCCGGCAATGCTCAGCGCGGCGCCAAGCTGCACGGTGTGCACCGGCCCATGCCTGCGCAGCAGGCGCCGGCACAGGGTGGTGCTGAAGATGTAGACCAGCGAGCCACCCGCCGGAATCCAGCCGTACATCGCGGGCGACCAGCCCAGATAGCCGATGTAGACCATCGGCGACAGCAGCAGGAAGCAAAAGAGACCGCCGTAGGTCGTTGCGGCCAACGAGGCCCAGGCGCGAAAGCTGCGGCTCGCGAACACGGCGCGGGCGCTGCCGCGCGGTGCTGAAAGATCGCCCGCCAGCGGCCGCCGCGTTTCGCCGAACGAACGCCAGCACAGCGCAAGGAGCAGCAGCGCATAGAGCGCCATCGACACCATCACCCAGCGCCAGCCGGCGCCCTGCACCAGCCATGCGCCCAAAAGCGGCGCCAGCAGCCCCACCACGCCCAGGCCCGTGAGCCCGCGCGCCATGACGTGCGGACCTTCGTGCGCAGGGTAGAGATCGCGCACCGCGGCGCGCGCGCAAACCAGGATGGCCGCCATCGAAAAACCCTGCAGCGTGCGCCAGCCCGCCAGCACCGCCACGCTGCCGGCGAACGCGCCGCCCAGGGCCGCGACCGCGTAGCAGCCGAGCCCCGCCAGCAGCACCGGCCGGCGGCCGAAACGATCGGCCAGCGGGCCGCACAGCAACTGCGCAAAGCCGAAGGCCAGCACGAAGAGCGTGAGGCTGGTACTGGCCGAGCCCAGCTCCTTCGCGATGGCGGGCAGTGCAGGCAGGTAGCTGTCGGTGGCCACGGGCTGTGCCGCCAGCAGCAGCGGCAGCAGCAAGCCAAAGCCGAGATCGAACCGGGCCTTGCGCAGGCTCGGCCCGGTCACCGGGAGGTCGCGTCCAGCAAGCCCTTCTCGCGCAGGATGCCGGTTGCGATGCCGAAGGCGTGGTTCGCCACGGGCACGCCGCAGTAGATAGCCGCCATCATGATGACTTCCTTGATGTCCTCGGGCGTCAGGCGCGACTCGGGCGGGCCGTCGAGCGCGGCGCGCACATGCATCGCGAATTCTTCATAGGCGTGGATGCCCAGCATCATCGACAGCACCATGTAGCGGCGCGTCTTGTCGCCCAGCGCAGACCGACCCCAGATGTCGTTCCACGCGTGGCGGGTGATGAGCTCCTGGAACTCGGCGTTGAACTCGTTGCGGTTGGCCAGCGACTTGTCGACCCAGGCATCGCCCAGCACGCGGCGGCGGTTGACGAGCCCGGCTTCGTAGTCGTTCGCGGGGGCTGTGCTTGCTTCGTCGGTCATCGGGATGTGTCTTTCGCAGTCAGGTGGGCGCGCAAGGCCGCCACTTGGCGCAGCGCGGTTTCGCCGGCGGGCCCGGCCAGGGCGGGGTCGAACCATTCGTCCGCGGCCTCGCGCGGCAGCTCCGAGCGCAATGCGTCGATGTTGGCACGCATGCGCGCCGCGTCAATCTGCAGGCCCGGCAGCGCGCCGGCCAGCGCGCGCGCGCTGCCGTGCGCGGACATGAGCAGCTGCGGCCATTCGGCCAGCTCGGCCTGCCAGCCGCCGAGTGCGCGCTCGTGTTCCTGCGGCATCGCGGCCAGCAGCGCGGCAACGCGCTGGGGCGCACGCTGGGCCGCGGCCAGCGCAACCATCGCCGCCACGGGGTTGCGCTTGTGCGGCATCGCCGAGGAGCCGCCGCGGCCCGGCTCGGTGGGTTCGGCCACCTCGCCGACCTCGTACTGGCCCATGAGCGAAATGTCGCGCGCGATCTTGCCCAGGCTGCCCGTGAGCAGTCCCAGCTCGCAGCCGAGCGCGACCCATTCGTCGCGCTGCGTATGCCAGGTGGCACCGGCATTGCCGAGGCCGAGCTCGTCCGCCACGCGCTGCACGACGGCCGGCCCCTGCCCCTTCATCTGCGCAAGCGTGCCGACGGCCCCGCCGAGCTGCACGTTCAGGGCATGCCGCGCGGCCTCCCGCAGCCGGGCGCGGCTGCGCACCAGCGGCGCGGCCCAGCCGGCGCACTTGAGGCCGAAGCTCGTGACCGACGCCGGCTGCATCAGCGTGCGCGCAAGAATCGGCGTGGCCGCATGCTGTGTGGCGTGCTGCAGCAGCGCTTCGATGGCGCGGTCGACATCGGCTTCGATCAGCGCGACGCCTTCGCGCGTGACCAGCGCCATGGCGGTGTCGATCACGTCCTGGCTGGTGCTGCCGAAATGCACGAAAGGCACGGCCCCGGGATTGAACAGGCCCACGGCCTCCTTCAAGGCCTTGACCAGTGGAATCGCGACACTGCCGGCGCGGCCGCTGTCGCGCACGATCTTCGCCACGTCGAACAGCTCGACCTTGCAGCTGCCGACGATCGAATGCGCGGCCGATTCCGGCACCAGCCCGAGCGCGACCTGCGCACGGGTCAATGCCGCTTCGAAGCGAAGCATGGCATCGACGAAGTTGTGGTCGCTGAAGGCGGAGAGCGTCTCGGACGTGGAAAGAAAGCCTTCGAAAATACTCATGGTGAACGCCTCTCGCGTCAAAAAAATCGAGTGAGCGCAACTGCATTACACCGCGTCTTCCTCTCGCAGCGCATGGCGGCCCGCCAAGCACTGCATCTCAGTAGCTGATCTTCGCCTCGGCGCGCAGCGCGTCCGCCGTGGCGGTGCCGAAGCCGAAAAACTCGAGGTAGGCGGGAATCATCTCGAACAGCATGTCGGTGCCGACCTGCACGGCGCAGCCCTTGTCCCGTGCAGCACGCAGCAGCGGTGTGTATTCTGACTTCATGACGACCTCGCCGACGAAGGTCGACGGTGCGATGCGGTCCACCTCGAAAGGCAGCGGATCGTCTTCCTTCATGCCCAGCGGCGTGGCGTTGACGACCAGATCGAAACCGGCCGGGTCGTTCGAGCCCGTGGACACGGCCAGCGCCGGATAGTGCGCGCGCAGGCGTCCGGCCAGCGCTTCGGCCGAGGCCGTGTGGGCATCGAAGAGCGCAATTTGCGCAACGCCGGCCGCCGCCAGCGAGGCCGCAATCGCCGAGCCGACGCCGCCGCTTCCGGAGACCAGCACGCGCGCGCCCTCGAGCGTGCAGCCCTTGCGCAGAACACCGCGCACGAAACCGGCGCCGTCGAACTGGTCGCCCACCAGCGTGCCGTCGGCGCGCTTGAGCACGGCGTTGCAGGCGCCGGCGATCTTCGCGGTCGGCGTCACCTCGTCGACCAGGCCCATGGTCGTGATCTTGTGCGGCATGGTCACCAGGGCGCCCCGGATGTTGGTGAGCCGGAACAGCACGGCGAAGGCCGCCGGATAGTCCTCAGGCTTCACACCCATCGGCACCACGACCGCGTCGATGCCCTGCTTCTCGAACCAGGGGTTGTAAATCATCGGCGCCTTGAAGCTTTCGGTGGGAAAGCCCAGGTGCGCTACGAGGGTGGTCTTGCCGGTGATCATGGTGTTCTTCACTCGCCTTTTTTTGGATTTACTTGCGGACCTTTGCGATCTCGGCGTACAGGTCCTTCACCACGGCCTCGCCCACCAGGGCGCTGTGCTTGTCCACCACCGGCTTGACCTTGTCGCGAAGGCGCTGCATTTCGGCGGGACTGAATTCGGTCACCTGCATGCCGGCCTTCTTGAGGTCCGCCAGTGCGGCCTGGGCCTGTCCGCGCGACACTTCGCGCTCGAACTTGGTGGCTTCGTCGGCCGATTCGGTCATGATTTTCTTTTCGGCATCGCTGAGCGAATCCCAGAGCTTCTTGCCGACGATCAGCGCCTGCGGGTTGTAGACGTGCTGCGTCAGCGCAAGGTGCTTCTGCACTTCGGCGAACTTCGACGTGCGGATGACCGTGTTCGGATTCTCCTGGCCGTCGACCGCCTTTTGTTCGAGCGCCGGGTAGAGCTCTGGAAAGGGCATCGGCGTGGCGTTCGCGCCGAGCGCATTGAACAGATCGATGTAGATCGGCGACTGGATCACGCGGATCTTCAGGCCGGCCAGGTCTTCCACCTTGTTGATCGGGCGCTTGCTGTTGGTCACGTTGCGAAAGCCCAGGTCCCAGTAGCCGAGACCGATGAGGTTCTTGGCCGCGAGTTCCGAAAACAGCTTCTTGCCGAAAGGCCCGTCGGTCACCGCATCGGCTTCCTGCGGATTGGCGAACAGGAACGGGAAATCGAAGACCGCGAAGGCCTTGACCTGGTTGGAGAGGATGCCGGCATTGAGCACGGTCATCTCGATGGTTCCGCCCTGGATGGCAGAGATGGTCTGCACGTCGCCGCCGAGCGTGCCGCCGGGGAACAGCTTGACCTGCATCTTGTTGCCCGACTTCTGCGCGACGAGTTCGCCGAACTTCTTCGCGCCCAGGGCCTGTGGATGGTCGCCCTGGTTCTGGAACGCGAACTTGATCGAACGCTCCTTGATGTCTTGCGCAACGGCCGCGGCCACGGGCAGCAGCATTGCAATGCCGAGGCAAAGGGCGCGGGTGATGGTCTTCTTCATGGCTTGTCTCCTTGGGGGTTTGAATCGAAACAGGGAACGTGAAACACGGGGTCAGCCGGCGAACCAGCGCATGGGCACCAGCACGATCGAGGGGAAAAATACGAGCAGGAACATCACGATGAACTGCGCCGTCATGAACGGCAGCACGCCGCGCGTCACCTCGTCCATCTTCATCTTGCCGACGCCCGCCACGACATTGAGCACGGTGCCCACCGGTGGTGTGATCAGCCCGATGGCGTTGTTGATGATGAACAGCACGCCGAAATAGACCGGATCGATGCCCGCGGCCTTGACCACCGGCATCAGGACCGGCGTGAGAATCAGGATGGTCGGCGTCATGTCCATGGCCGTGCCGACCGCCATCACGAGCACCATGATCGCGATCAGCAGCAAGGTCTGGTTGCCCATGAAGGGCTCCAGCAGGCTGATGAGCTTGCTCGGCAGGTCGGCCACCGTGATGAGCCAGGCGGAAACCATGGCCGCCGCCACCAGGAACATGATCACGGCCGTGGTCTTGGCCGCGCTCACGAAGACCCGATAGAGCTGCGCGAAGTTCATCTCGCGGTAGACCACCATCGCGACGAACAGCGCGTAGACCGCCGCGACGACGGCCGCCTCGGTGGGCGTGAACACGCCCATCTTGAGACCCACCAGCACGATCACCGGAAGGAACAACGCCCACAGCGACTCCTTGAAGGCCTTCGCGCGCTCGGCACCGGTGGCCTTGGGCGCCGGCTGGATGTTTTCGCGCTTGGCGACCCACCACCACGCGACGGCGATGCCCAGCCCCAGCATGATGCCGGGCACGATGCCCGCAAGGAACAGCTTGCTGATCGATACGTTGGCCGCAACGCCGAAGATCACGAATCCGATCGATGGCGGAATGACCGGCGCGATGATGCCGGCCGAAGCGATGAGGCCCGCGGCGCGCGCCTTGTCGTGGCCCGCACGCACCATCATCGGCAAGAGCAGCGCCGCGAGCGCAGCGGTGTCCGCAACCGCCGAGCCCGACAGCGCGGCCAGCAGGCAGGCCGCCAGAATGGCCACGAAGCCGAGACCGCCGCGGCGATGGCCGACGAGCGTCAGGGCGAGGTTGACGATGCGCTTGGAAAGGCCGCCGACATTCATGATCTCGCCGGCCAGCATGAAGAAGGGAACGGCAAGCAGCGGGAAGCTGTCGGCGCCATTCACCACGTTCTGCGCCAGGATCTGCGCGTCGAACAGGTCGAGGTGGTACATCAGCGCCACGCCCGAGAGCAGCAGCGAATAGGCAATCGGGATGCCCAGCGCCATGGCGGCGAGCAGCGAGCCGAGGAAGATGAATACGGTCATGGTGGGTTCCGGCTCTCAGCGCTTGTCGTGGGTGTCGCGTTCGATCGCGTCGTCGCGCCCGAGCTGCGCCAGGTCTTCCGACTCCTGCACCATCACGAGTTCTTCTTCGCTCAGCTGGCCGGTGAGCGCGCGCACCAGGTCGCTCAGCAGGAACACCGCCGCCGAGGCTGCGAACACGATGCCCGAGGCGTAGAAGATCGCGGTCGATGCGCCGGTGACCGGCGCTTCCACGTCCCAGTTGATCTTTGCCTGCGCGAGGCTGCCGCTGAACAGCAGCCAGGTTGCATACAGCATGAGCAAGTGGCCCACGACAAGGCAGATCTTCTTGCCCAGTACCGGCAGGCGCGCCACCAGGAAGTCGGTGCCCAGATGCCCGCGCTCCTTGACCGCGACCACGGCCCCCAGGAACGTGACCCAGACAAAGAGCCACCGCGACACCTCCTCCGACACGGTGATGCCCGAGTTGAAGGCATAGCGAAGCACCACGTTGCCGAACACCAGCACGACCATGATGGCAAGCCCCAACGCGATCAGCGCATCGAGCACCTTGCAGTAGCCGTCGAATATCTTTGTCATTTCGTCTCCTCCTTGATATGGGTTTTCGTTTCGCCGCCCGGGTCAAGCCACGCTCGGCGACCGGTAGCGCAGGGGTTGGCGGATCTCGGCGTGCATGGCCGGCGGATAGACGATCTCGCGCAGAAAGTCGGCGTCGTCGCGCACGCCCTGCGCCGCATCGGCATGGCCGAAGTACCCGAGGTAGTGCGGCATCTGCTGGATCAGCATCTCGAAGCCGGCCTGCGCGTTGAGCCCGCGTGCGCGCGCCGCGCGCACCAGCGGCGTGGGCTGGTTGCGCAGCAGGATGTCGAACAGCGCGGCATGGCGGTCCATGCGGGCGACGTCGACAGGCAGCGCGTCGTTCTCATCCAGTCCGAGCGGCGTGGCGTTGATCACCAGGTCATAGCCTTCGGGCGCATTGCTGTCGGCGACTGCCACGTCGGCATCGAAGAAGGCGTCGAGCTTGGCCGCGACGCCAGCCGCCTTGCCGGCCGAGGTGTCGTAGAAGGCAATGTGCTCGGCGCCATCGACCGTGCCGCCTTCGGCCAGCGCCACACCGATAGCGGCGGCGCTCACGCCCGCGCCGAGGATCAGCACCCGCTTGCCGCGGAACGGAATATTGAAGTGGTCCAGCGCGCCCACGAGGCCTTCGCCGTCGAACAGGTCGCCCTCCAGCTCGTTGTTCTCGGTGCGGCGCACCACGTTGACCGAGCCCGCCACGCGGCCGAACAGGCCGCAGCCGTCGAGCAGATCGACCACCAGCGGCTTGTGCGGCGGCGCGATCACCATGCCGCGCACGTTGCGGGCCAGGAAGGCCGACTTGAAGAACACCGCGAAGTCGCGCAGCGGCACCTGCACAGGCAGCAGCACCGCGTCGATGCCGAAACGCTCGAAGACGGCGTTGAACAACCTCGGCAGGCGCACGTTGCGCACGGGGTCGCCGGGGATCAGGTACGCCAGGGTGCTGCCGGTGATGGAGGTGGTCATGTTCTTGCCTCTTTTGTGCGGCAATCGCTCCGAGGCCATTGCCAAGGCGAACTTTATCCATCTCGCCGTGCAATTCATCCTCGGGCGAGACCCGATATGCACGACAATCGTGCCAATGCGTTCGTTTATCGTACAAAAACAGGGTTTATCCTGATCGAGGCCAAGCGCGATGCCGCCCGCCGCACGGCACACTTCGAGCCATGAGCACCGATCTCACCGATCTTTCTCCCGCGCCGGCCGGCCTCGACAAGCGCGACTGGATCGCCGGACTGGAACGCGGCGTGAGCATCATCGAAGCCTTCGACGACGCCCATCCGCGCCTCACCGCCAGCCAGGCCGGCGAGCGCACCGGCATGACGCGCACGGCCGCGCGGCGCTACCTGCTGACGCTGCAGCACATGGGCTACGTGGCGGGCGACGGCAAGCTGTTCTGGCTCACGCCGCGCGTGCTGCGTCTGGGGCAGTCGTATCTCGACTCGGCACGGCTGCCGCGCATCGTCCAGCCCTTTTTGCAGCGCGTGGCCGCCGGCACGCACGAGATCGCATACCTGAGCGTGATGGACGGCGACGAGGTGGTCTACATCGCCCGCAACGGACCCAACCGAAGCATGAGCACCGGCTACGTGCTGGGCGCGCGCGTGCCGGCGCAGGTCACGGCCGCCGGCATGCTGATGCTCGCGCTGCGCGGCGAGGCCGAACTGGCCGAATGGCTGGCCACGCGGCAACTGCAGGTGTTCACCTCGTACACCATCGCGAGCATGGAGCGCATGAAGCTCGAACTGGCGCGCATCCGCGCACAGGGCTGGGCGCTGTCGGAGCAGCAGCTCGACCTCAATTCGCGCGGCATTGCCGTGCCGCTGCGCGACCGGCACGGCACGCTGGTGGGCGCGCTCAACATCACCATGCCGATGGGCCACGAAAGCTCCGAAGACGCGGTGGCGCGCGTGCTGCCGGTGCTGCGCGAAACCGCGCAGGCCATGCGCAACCTGATCTGACTGACAGCTTTCCGACAGCCTCCGTCGGGCAGGATGCGGGCTTTCTTTCACACAAGCGATGGAGACAAGCACCATGTCCGACAACCACTTCCTGAATGAACAGCAGGCCACACGCCGACAGTGGCTGCAGGGCGGCAGCGCGCTGGCCCTTGGCGGGCTGCTTCCGTCGATGGCATCGGCGCAGTCGGCCTGGCCCAGCAAGTCGGTGCGCTTCGTCGTGCCCTTCGCGCCGGGCGGCAGCTCGGAGATCGTCGCGCGCTCCACCGCCGCCGAGCTCTCGCGCACGCTGGGCCAGAGCGTCTTCGTCGACAACAAGCCCGGCGCGGCCGGCAACATCGCGATGAGCGAGGTGGCGCGCAGCACCGACCAGCACACGCTGATCCTCGGACACATCGGCACGCTGGCGGTCAACCCGTACATCTTCGCCAAGCTGCCCTACGACGCGAACAAGGATTTCAAGCCCGTGAGCCTGCTGGCCAAGGTGCCCAGCCTCTACGTGGTGCACCCCGACGTGCCGGCGAAGAACCTCAAGGAGTTCATCGCCTACGCCAAGTCGAACCCCGGCAAGCTGAGCTACGGCTCCGCGGGCAACGGCAGCGCAGGCCACCTGGCCTTCGAATACCTGAAGATGACCGCCGGCGTGTTCATGCTGCACGTGCCCTACCGCGGCACTGGGCCGATGGTGACCGACCTGCTCTCGGGCCGGCTCGACGCCTCGGCCATCGGCGCGGCGGCCATCATTCCCTTCATCAAGGCCGGCAAGGTGCGCTGCATTGCCACCGGCTCGGCCAAGCGCCTGGCGCAGCTGCCCGACGTGGCCACGGTCGCCGAGCAAGGCTTCCCGGGCTTCGAGATGACGCAGTGGTACGGCATGCTCGCGCCGGCCAGCATCGAGCCCGCGCAGCTTGCCAAGCTCTCGGCCGAAACGATGAAGGCCGTGAAGTCGCCCGATTCGATGCAGCGGCTGACCGCCGATGCGGCGGAAGCCGTCGGCGGCACGCCCGAGCAGTTCACGCAGTTCATCGCGGCCGAGCAGGCCCGCTGGCAGAAGGTGATCGCCCGGGCGAACATCAAGCCCGACTGAGCCTCGCAGGCCCTAGCATCGCGCCATGCGCATCCTGCTGGCCGAAGACGAACACACCCTGGGCACCTGGCTCTGCAAGGCGCTGGAGCATGCGGGCATCCAGGTCGAATGGGTGGACGATGGCCGGCTCGCGGACCGGGCGCTGCAGGCGCGCGACCACGATGCGCTGGTGCTCGACCTGGGCCTGCCGGGGATGGATGGCCACACGGTGCTGCAACGGCTGCGCGAACGCGACCAGCGGCTGCCGGCGCTGATCCTCACGGCGCGCGATTCGCTGAACGAGCGCGTGGCCTCGCTCAATGGGGGTGCCGACGACTTCCTTGCCAAGCCCTTCGCGCTGGCCGAGCTCGAAGCGCGGCTGCATGCACTGGTGCGGCGGGCGCGCGGCGTGGAGCATCCGCGCCTGGCCTGCGGCCCGCTGGTGTACGACGGCGCGCGCCGGCAGTTCGTGCTGAACGGCGAAGCGCTGGCACTGTCGCCGCGCGAGCTGGCCGTGCTGCGCGTGCTGGTGCAGCGCAGCGGCGAGCCGCTCTCGAAACAGCAGATCCTCGAACGGGTGTTTTCCGACGACGAAGAGGTGCACCCCGAGGCGGTCGAGGTCCTTGTCTACCGGCTGCGCAAGCGGCTCGACGGCAGCGGCGTTCGCATCGTGACGCTGCGCGGGCTCGGCTATGTGCTGGAGACCGAGTGAGCGGAGCGTGGCGCTGAACATTGCGGCTCGTCTGCGGCGCGCGAGCCTGTGGCAGCGGCTCGCGCTGCTGCTGTTCCCCGCCCTGCTCGCGGTGACTGGCATCGAGCTGTGGATGACACGGCACGACGCGCTCGCCGCCGCCAACGCGGCCTATGACCGTTCGCTGCTGGGCGCACTCAAATCCATCGACGCCAACATCTCGACCGCCTCGGGCGGCCTCTCGGTCGAGCTGCCGTACTCCATGTTCGAGTTCTTCGAGCTCACGGCGAGCGGCCAGGTGTTCTTTCGCGTGGCGACTTCCGATGGGCTGGTCGAACTCGGCAGCGCCGACCTGCCCGCGCCGCCCGCCGAGCTGGCCATGGGCGTGCCGTCCTTCTACGACGCGACCTACTTCGGCGAGGCGGTGCGACTGGCGGCCTACCGGCGCGACCTCGACCGCGCACCGGCCGGCAGCACCGGCCGCAGCGTGCTGATCCAGGTCGGCGAGAGCACGCGCTCGCGGCAGGAATTCACAGCCCGCTTCGTGCGCAGCGCCGCACTGCGCGACGGGCTGGTGCTGGCGATGCTGCTCTGCGGCACCGCCCTTGCGCTCGCTGCAGCACTGCGGCCGTTGTCGAGGCTGGCGCGCGAGGTGCAGGCCCGCACGCCCGACGACCTGACGCGCATCGCGGAGGCCGATCTGCCGGCCGAAGTGCGCCCGCTGGTGGCGGCGGTCAACCAGCAGATGTCGCGCACGCAGGACCTGGTGGTGCAGCAGCGCCAGTTTCTCGACGACGCCTCGCACCAGCTGCGCACCCACCTCACCACGCTGCAGATGCAGGCCGACTACGCGCGGCGCGAGCAGGACCCGGTGCAGGTGCAGGCGGCACTCGATGCGCTCGCGACCGAGATCGGCCGCGCGACGCGCAGCGCACAGCAACTGCTCGCGCTCGGCCGCAGCGACACGGTGGCGGTGGAGCCCGCTGAATTCGACCTCGCGGCGCTGCTGCGGGAAGTGGCCGTCGACCTGCTGCCGCTGGCGCGCGCCAAGCGCATCGACCTGGGCATCCATGCGCCCACGCTCGAGTTCTTCGCGGTTGCGGACCGGGGACTGCTGCGCGAGGCGCTGGGCAACCTCGTGACGAACGCCATCGCCTACACCCCGACCGAAGGAACGATCACCCTCTTCGCTGCCGGCGATGCGGCGGGCTGGAGCCTCAACGTCGAAGACGATGGTCCCGGCCTGGGCGAGGAAGAACGCGCCGCGCTGGGCCAGCGCTTTCGCCGCGGCGCACGCGCGGCCAAGGGCGGTTTCGGCCTCGGGCTGGCCATTGCGCGTTCCATCGCACAGCGGCACCGGGGCGAGCTGCGGCTCGAATCCCGCGAGGCGGGCACGGGCCTGCATGCGATCATCTGGTGGCCTCGGCCGGCCGCCAGCTAGCCGGGCGTACACAGGCCATGCCGATCTCCTCCGCCACCCGCCGCCATGCGCTGCGCACGCTGTCTGCATTGCTGCTGCCTGGAAGTCTTCGTGCCGCTGCGGCGTCGGCCAACGATCCGTCCGAGGCCGCGGCGGACTGCATCATTCCCGCCAAGGCGGGCGGCGGCTTCGACCTCAGCTGCGCCCTCGCGCGCGATGCGCTGCAGGCGGTGCGCCCGACGCGTCCGCCATTGGGCCAGCGCTACCTGCCGGGCGGCATCGGCGCGGTGGCCTTCGACCGCATCGCCACCGGGCGGCTCGGCGGACCGGGCACGCTGGTGGCGTTCTCGAGCGGCTCGCTGCTCAATCTTGCGCAAGGCCGCTTCGGGCCGCACCCGCCTTCAGCGGTGCGCTGGATCGCCACGCTCGGCACCGACTACGGCGTGATCGCCGTGCACCGCGACTCCCCCTACAAGCGCCTGCAGGACCTGATCGCCGCCCTGCGGCAAGAACCCTCGCGCATTGCCTTCGGCGCGGGCGGCACGGTCGGCAGCCAGGACTGGGTGAAGGCCGCGTTGCTGGTGCGCGCCGCGGGCCGCGATCACAAGGCCATGCGCTTCGTGTCCTTCGAAGGCGGCGGCGATGCGCTGGGCGCACTGCAGGGCAAGCATGTCGACGTATTCCCCGGCGATGCGGCCGAAGCCTTGCAGGCCATCACGGGCGGCGCGGCGGTGCGGCTGCTGGCCGTGCTGTCGCAGACGCGGCTGGGCGGCGCGCTCACCGGCGTGCCCACTGCGCGCGAGCAAGGCGTGGACATCGTCTGGCCGACGGTTCGCGGCCTGTACCTCAGCGCAAACGTGCCTGAAGCTTCTGTGCGTGCATGGACCACGGCCTTCCAGGAAGCGAGCGCAGCGCCCGGCTACGCGGCATTGCGCGAGCAGCACGGGCTCTACCCCTTCGCGCTCACCGGCGCCGCGCTGGACGAGTACGTGGCGGCGCAGATCAAGACCTATCGACGACTTGCCGACGAACTGGGCCTGCGACGCTGGCCTTCCTGAACGCTGGCAAGATCGCGCCCATGACCGAAGACGCGATCACCCAACACCTCATCGACCTGATGGCCGGCGGCCATTTACAGGTCGCCGACGACAACACTTTTTTCTTTCACGGCACGGACAACAAGTTCCCCTTCGCCACCATCGTGACGAAGGACAACGACTTCGACAGCGCCTCGAACCTGAATCGTCCCGGCGTCTTCCGCCTCAACGTGGGCGTCGGCAAGGAAACCTTCCGCGCGCTGTTCGGCGAACTGGACGAAGGGAACATCGACTTCACCGCGCTCGACAAGCTCATGCCGCATCCGGTGTACGCAAAGATGTACTGGGTCAGCGTGATCAACCCGAGCAACAAGACCTTCGAGACAGTGAAGCCTCTGCTCACGGAAGCCCGCAGCCTCGCGATCGCAAGGGACAAGAGCAAGTAGCCCTGCGCCGTCGGCAGTTGAACCCTCAGGCCTCGCGAGCGCAGGCCAGCATCAGGTCGCGCAGCCATTCGTGCGCGGGCGAATGGTCGGTGCGCGGGTGCCAGAGCATGCGCACATCGAACAGTGGCAGCTCGAGCGGGATGTCGAACAACGAGACCGTCGCCATGCGCGTCATGCGGCGCGCCAGGCGTGCGGGCACGCTGGCCACCATGTCCGAAGTCTCCAGCACGAAGGGCAGCGCCAGAAAGCTGGGCTTGATCATCTGTACCCGCCGGCGCAGGCCATGGGGTTCGAGCGCCGCGTCGATCTGCACGTTGTAGATCTGCGCAGCATCGAGTTCGATGGTCACATGCGGCAGCGCGCAGAAACTCCCCACATCGAGCGTTTGGGAAAGCACCGGATGGCTGCTGGCGCACAGGCCCAGGAAGCGATCCGAAAAGAGCTTGCGCCCCTTCAGGTAGTCCGGCGCTCCGGGGAAATACGTCAACGCCAGGTCGAGTTCGCCGGCCGCCATCATCTCGCCGAAATGATGGGGGTTGGTCTGCAGCACATGCAGCTTCACGCCCGGTGCCTCCTGCCGGATGCGGCGCATCACGGCCGGCATCATCAGCAGGTCGATGTAGTCGATGACGATCAGGCGGAAGGTCGTCGTCGCGGTGGCGGCATCGAAGCTCGGCGATTCGAGCACGCGCTCGAGCGCGCCGATGGCATCCTGAACACGTGGCCAGAGCACCAATGCCAGCTCAGTCGGCATCCACCCGCTGCCCGAGCGCATCAGCAATTCGTCGCCGAACAGATCGCGCAGCTTGGCAAGCGACACGCTCATCGACGACTGGCTCATTCCCAGCCGTTCCGCGGCGCGGGTGACGTGCTTTTCGCGCAGTAGCGCGTCGAAGGCGCGCAGCAGGTGCAGGTCGAGATCCTGAAGTTTCATGAACGCATCTTGCCGCGCCGACGCGCGGATCGGCCAGCGCCTTGCGACGGGAAAACCCGCATGCGTCATCACGAAGCCGATGGCGCGCATCGGATCTTGCGATGGCATCGGCGGGCCTGGAAGCGAATACTCGACGGCCTCCTTCACTTCCACAGAGATATTCACGATGGCCATTCCCCAGATCCGCGTCACGCGCGAAGAGATGCGCAAACGCGTTGCCTACTTCAAGGACCTCAAGGGCTTCGACGGAGGCCTGCCCGACAGCCGATATCCGAGCGCCGTGCGCAAGCTCTACAACGCAGTGGGCTTCCAGCCGCCGGCCGGCAAGGGCGGTGCAGAGGTGGTGTCGCCGGTGGGTGCGCAAGCCGCCGAGAACGCCGCGATCCGCATCAGCGAAGGCTTCAACCTGGGCTTTTGCGAGGCCAAGCCGGGCAACGGCCCGATGATGCACAACCACGACACCAACGAGACCTTCATGCCCCTGACCGGCACCTGGCGCTGCTTGTGGGAACTCGATGGCAAGGATGAGTACTTCGACGTCGGCCCCTGGGACATCTGCTCCTTCCCGCCCGGCGTGAACCGGCGCTTCGAGAACATCACCCACAGCGAGCCGAACAAGACGCACTTCCTGATGTTCGTCATCGGCGGCAACGCCCCCGAAGCCGACTTCACCGAGAAGGCCAAATCGACCCTGCGCGAAGAAGGCTACCTCGCATGAGCCTGGCCCACCCTTCATCGCCAGCGCTGAGCAGTTATGTTGCCAGCGCGCCGCTGGGCCGCTTCACCGAGGGCGACGGCACACCGTGGGGCTACCGCGACAACGCCCGCCGGAGCGTCAAGGCGCCGCTGGTCCTGTTGCCTGGCGCGCTTGGCAACGGCGACACGGCCTGGCAGGTGGCACAGGCCTTCGACGCCGAGCGCCGCGTGGTCAGCGTCACCTACCCCGGCGGCCGGAGCCCCGCGCAACTCGCCGAAGGGCTGGCTGCGCTGCTGCGGGATCTGGACACCGGACCGGTCGCGCTTTGGGGTTCGTCCTACGGCGCATGGTGGGCACAGCACTTCGCCGCCGGTTTTCCGCAGCAGGTCTCGGCCCTGTGGCTGGGCAACACCTTCGTCGACGGGTCCGACGTGAAGGCTTCGCCGCTGTTCGATGCGGCCTGGCTGGACACGGCCACCGACGACCAGGTCGTCTCCCGCTGGCATGCCGCCCTGGCGGCCAGGCCCGACGATCTGCTGCGCAGCGTGCAGCTGCACATGCTGCACCACGGCCTGCCGGCAGGCGCATTCCGCGAGCGGTTGCGCCAGGTGGCCCACGCGCAGGCGCCAGCTTCCGTGCCGGCCATCGCCGGCACGGTGGTGTGCGACTGCGCGGACGACCCGACGATCACACCCGCGGTGCGCGCGCGCGTTCGCGCGCTCTACCCCGATGCGCGGCACCTGAGCCTTGCGACGGGCGGCCATTACCCCCACATCGTTGCGCCGCAGCCTCTCATCGCCGCCCTGCGCGACTGGCTCGCCTGAGCCTTTCAGAAAAAAGAACGGAGACACCTCATGCAAGAACAACGTTTCTCTCGCCGCACCGTGCTGGCGCAGCTTGCCGCGGCTTCCGCGGCGATGGCCGCCCCTCCGCTGCTGGCGCAAGGCAAATGGCCCGACCGGCCCATCAAGGTCATCGTGCCCTTTGCGGCCGGCGTATCCCCCGACGTGGTGACGCGCATCATCAGCGAGCCCCTGGCGCGGGCCCTGGGGCAGCCCGTGGTCATCGACAACCGCGCGGGCGCGGCCGGCATCATCGGCGCGGAGATCGCGGCCAAGAGCCCGGGCGACGGCTACACGCTGTTCATGACGGTCAACTCGATCATGGGCATCAACCCCAACGTGTACACCAAGCTGCCCTACGACACTTTCCGCGACTTCACACCCGTGACGCAGGTCGCGCTGGTGCCCTATGTACTGGTCACCGGCCCGAACCAGCCCGACGCCACCCTGAAAGACCTGATTGCACGTGCGAAGGCCAAGCCGGGATCGGTTGACTACGGGTCGCTGGGCATCGGCTCGGGCCCGCACGTGGTGATGGAGATGATGAACAACATGGCGAGCATCCAGATGGTCCACGTGCCCTACAAGGGAAGCCCGTTGGCCGACGTGATGGCCGGGCAGATGCCGCTGGCCTTCGAGCCGGCCACCACGGCGATACCGCTGGTCAAGAGCGGCAAGCTGCGTGCATTGGCCATCACCAGCAAGAAGCGCAGTGCCGCACTGCCCGACGTACCCGCGGTGGCCGAGCTGCTGCCAGGCTACGACGGGGACGGCTGGCAGGGTTTCTACGTGCCGGCCGCAACGCCCAAGGACATCGTCGCGCGCTTCAACACCGAAATCGTGAAGGTGCTGAAACAACCCGACGTACAGCGCCGGCTGATCGACCTGGGCCTGCAGCCGGTGGGCAGCACGATCGACGAATTCGCCAAGGTCTCGCGCGACGAATACGCCAAGTGGGGAAAGATCGCAAAGTCGAACAACATACGCATCGACAGCTGAGGGAGGCCCATGGGAGTCGTCCCGCTCAAGCTCGGGACGGATTCCTTCACGGCGCATGGCGCAGGCCTACAGCGGCGCGCGGCAGCCCCATCAAGAATGGCTGAACACCACAAGGAGCTTCAGCCATGAGCCTGCAAAATTCGCTGCCCGCCCCGCGCGGAGCCGGCACCGAACGGTACTGGGCACCTTGCTTGGCCGTGGCGTTGGTGGCGGTCTCCCTCTTCTATGCGACGTTGAAAGACCTGGTGCAAGAGAGCGCGGCGCGTGCGCCGACCTTGGCAACCGCGGTCATGCCAGCCCATGTGGAGCCGACCAGGCCGTCCGATAACCGCTTGTTGCCAGATGTGCCGGATGCGACGGCACGCTCGTCCATGGAATCGCGGATGCCGGCACCCCGGCCCGCCCCGGCGATCGTCACCGCCGCGCCACCCGCCAAGGCCGTGCCCGCGTTCGTCGAAGTGCACAAGTGCGTCATGCCGGAAGGCGATGCTGCCTATTCCGACGGACCTTGCCCCGAAGGCGCAAGCGCGAGCACGCTGCGGCTGCCGCGCGACCCGCATGCATCGACGAACCTTTGAGCGGCTCGAACCGGCTACGCGCATCGCCCCGCAACGAACCCCGAGCAGCCTTTCAGGCCGCCTTCAAAAACACATCGTGGTCGGGCGCGAAGTTGGCATGCAATGGCAGCATCGCGCCGCCTAGCGCACAAGCCTGCGCCCCCACCCTGCCGCCGTGCAGACGCGGCGCCCACAGGCCTTCCCAATTGCATTGCGCCAGCGCCGCACGCGTCTGCTCCAGCAGCGCCTGCAACAACTCGCGCGACATCGAGCCGTCGATCACCACGTCGGCCAGGTCGAGCAAGGCCGTGCCACTGACGACGGCATGCGCCAGCGCCTGCGATGCGGTCGCCAGCCAGGCTTGGGTGGCTGCGGCATACGGCGCCTGCAACGCGCGGTCGTCGTAAGCGGCGGTCGCGTCGAGGCCTTCGCCGCGCAGGCGTTGCTCCAGTTCCCACAGCGAGGCTTGCGCCATCAACTGCTGCGGCAACGCGCCGCCGCCGCCCGCGCCGGGTGGTTGCACCGGCAGCGATGCGAGCGCGCCCGCGTTGCCATGCGCGCCCGTGTGCAGATGCGAATTGATGACCAGCCCGCCGCCCACGAAGGTGTCGACAAAAATGTAGAGAAAGCTCTTCAGGTCGTGCCCGCGCCCGCCCACCAGTTCGGCCACGCAGGCGGCCACGGTGTCGCGCGCAAAGCTCACCGGCACGTCGGTGCGCGCGCGCACCTCGGCCGCCAGGTCCATCTGGTTCCAGCGGTCCGACTGCGCCTTCGACAACCCCAGCGTCCGATGCCAGCCACCGAGCAGAAACGGCGCCGCCACGCCCGCGCCGACATTGCGCACCGCCAGTGGCCCGAGCCCGTCGCGCAGCCGATGCATGTGCTGCGCAATGGCGGGCAGCAACTCGTCCACGTCCGGAAAGGCATAGCTGATGGCGTGGCGCTCGCGCACTTGTGCGGTGAAGTCGATGAGCAGCCATTCGGCGCCGCGCCGTCCCACCTTGATGCCGATGGAAAAAGCGCCGTCGGGGTTCAGTGCCAACGGCACCGAAGGTTGGCCGATGCGGCCGCGCACCCGGCTCTGCTTGACGATCAGCTGGTCTTCTTCCAGCCGCGCGGTGATGAGCCCGATGGTCTGCGCGCTCAGCCCGGTCAGCCGCGCGAGGTCGGCCTTGGGCAGGCTGGTGTGAACGCGCAGCGCCTGCAGCACCGTGCGCTCGTTGAACTGGCGCATGCCGACCTGGTTGGACCCGCGGGGCCGAAGCAGGTCGGGCGAGCGCACAGGGGCTTCTGCATCAGGCATGCGCCTCCGCAGGCAGCTGGTCGGCCGTCATGGCGCCGGTCATCACGGCCACCGTATCGCTCATGCTGATCTTCTTGGGGTTGAGCACCGCCGCGCGCTTGCCCAGGCGCGCCACGTGGATGCGGTCGGCCACCTCGAACACATGCGGCATGTTGTGGCTGATGAGCACCACCGGCAGGCCGCGGTCGCGCACGCGGCGGATCAGCTCCAGCACCATGTTGCCCTCTTTCACGCCCAGCGCCGCGGTGGGCTCGTCCATGATGACCACATGCCGCGCAAAGGCCGCGCTGCGCGCCACCGCCACGCACTGGCGCTGGCCGCCCGAGAGCGTTTCCACCGCCTGCGTCATCGACTGGATGCCGACCTTCAGGTCCGCCATGCGGGCCGCGCTTTCGTGCAGCATCTTCTTCTTGTCGAGCATGCGCAGCACGTTGCCCAAAAAGCCGGGGCGGCGCAGTTCGCGGCCGAGAAAGAGGTTCTCGTAGATGGTCATGGCCGGTGCCACGGCCAAGTCCTGGTAGACCGTCTCGATGCCCGCGCGGCGCGCATCGAGCGGATTGCGAAAGTGCACCGGTGCGCCGTCGAGCAGGATCTCGCCCTCGTCGGGAATGGTGGCGCCCGACAGCGCCTTGATCAGCGACGACTTGCCCGCGCCGTTGTCGCCGATCACCGCGAGGATTTCTCCTTCGCGCAGTTCGAAGTCGACACCGTCGAGCGCCGTGACATGGCCATAGCGCTTCACCAGTCCCCGGGCCTGCATCACGATCTTCGGGTTTGCGACGGTGTTCATCAGCGGGCTCCCCGGCGCGAGAGTTGATCGGCCGCCACCGCCAAAATCACCAGCACGCCCGTCACCAGCACCTGGTAGATCGACGACACGCCCATCAGCGTGAGCCCGTTGCGGAACACGCCCACGATCAGCACGCCGATCAGCGAGCCCAGCACCACGCCGCGGCCGCCGAACAGGCTGGTGCCGCCAAGCACCACCGCAGTGATCGCGTCGAGGTTCTCTGTCTGCCCCGCGTTCGGGTCGCCCACGCCGGTGCGCGCCACCGACAGCAGCGAGGCGATGCCGTACAGCGCGCCCGCCGCCACGTACACGCCCAGCAGCACGCGCTGCGTCGGAATGCCGACCAGGCGCGTGGCCTCGGCGTTGTTGCCCACTGCGTAGATGTGCCGCCCCGCGGCCGTCTCGCGCAGCACGAACCATGCGAGCGCATAGAGCACCAGCGATCGACGCACCGCGCCCACGCCACGGCGGCGCGCCGACGGCGAAGGTGGTGCCCAGCCCCGTGAGGCCGGCAGGCAGGTCGGTGATGGTCTGCGAGGACGAATACAGCTGCGTGATCGCGAACGCGATGTTCAGCGTGCCCAGCGTCACAATGAAGGGCGGCAGCTTGATGCGCGTGACCAGCAGGCCGTTGATGAGCCCGAACAGCGTCGTCACGCCCACGCCGCAAAGAATGGCCACCGGCACCGGCAGGCCGAGCTCGGTCGCGAACTTGCTCATGATGATGCCGCCCAGCGCCATCACCATGCCGCACGACAGGTCGATGCCCGCCGTGAGAATGATCAGCGTCTGGCCGATGGCGATCACGCCGACCACCATCACCTGCTGCAGGATCAGCGAGAGGTTGTCCCCCGTGAGAAAACGGTCGGACTGGGTCGCAAAGAAGATGCATGCGCCAAGCAGGGCCAGCCACGGCCCCAGGGCGCCCCACGGAATGTGGTGCGTTGGAGATTTCGCCATCAAAACGCTCCGATGCTTACTTCTTGCCCCAGCACAGCTCGGTACCGGTCTTGGTGTCCTTGCTGTCGACGCCCGGCACGCTCTTGCCCGCGATCAGGGTCACGCCCGTGTCGACGTAGCCCGAAGCCTTCTTGCCCGTCTTGGCAAACTCCACGCCAGCCGCCACGCCCATGGCAGCCATCTTGAGCGGGTACTGCTGCGAGGTGGCGGCAATGATGCCGGCGCTAGTGTCCTTGATGCCCTGGCAGCCCCCGTCCACCGAGACGATCAGCACGCCCTTCTCCTTGCCCGCGCGCTTGAGCGCGTTGTAGGCACCGGCCGCGGCGGGTTCGTTGATGGTGTAGACCAGGTTCACTTCAGGCGCCTTCTGCAGGCAGTTCTCCATCGCGGTCTGCGCCTTGGCCTGGTCGCCGAAGCTGTCGGCCATGCAGACGATCTCGGGCGCCTTCGACAGCTCGTTCGACTTGGCATCGTTCGCCGGCAGGCCGAAGCCCTTCATGAAGCCGTTGTGCCGCTGCGCCCCCACCGGGTGGCCCGGCAGCAAGTCGAGCGCGACGATCTTGGCCGGCTTGCCGGCCATCGCGGCCTTGGCGTATTCGCCGATCAGCACGCCGGCCGTGTAGTTGTTGGTGGCAAAGAGCGCGTCGGTCGCATCCGGCGGATCGGCCGGGCTGTCGAGCGCGATCACCATCACGCCCTTGTCGCGCGCCTTCTTGATGGCCGGCACGATCGCCTTGGCATCGCTCGGCGTGATGAGGATGGTCTTGGCGCCCGCGGCAATCATGTTTTCCATGGCGGTGATCTGGCCCGCGTTGTCGCCGTCGGCCTTGCCCGAGCCGGAGAGCAGCTTGGCGCCGAGCTTCTTGGCTTCTTCCTGCGCGCCCTCCTTCATCTTGACGAAGAAGGGATTGGTTTCGGTCTTGGTGACCAGGCCGATGACGGGCTGGTCGGCGGCGAAGGCGGCGGACGATGCGGCCAGGGACATGGCCGCCATGGCCAGGATGGAGCGGGAGCTGAACATGGTTTGTCTCCGTACGTTCGTTGGCGGGCGGCAAGCGCCCGCAGGGCTGGATAACCGGCCGCGTGCCCTTGTGCAAGGAAGCGGCGGCCGGACGCAGGGAGACTATCGATGAGCGAAGCGACTAAATCAAGTGGTTTTAGTTATCGAAAACCCGAGGGCCGCAAGTTCGCATCGCCCCCATCCTTCCCCCTCACAGGGTGTTGTTGAGCAGGGCGCCTTCGAATTCGAGCTGCTCGAAATAGCTGTTCGTGAAGTCGACCTGCTCACCGCGCAGGCTCCTGGCATTCACGTTCGTTCCCTTGCACTCCAGCACCTGCACGTTCCTCCAATCGCTGCCGTCGAAGTTCATGCCGTTCCAGGTGCACTGGACGAAGCGGCAACCGCGAAGCGAGCTCTGGCTGAACTGCGCCTAGTCGAAGGCACAGCGCGTGAACACGCAATCCGCCATGGCAATGTGCTCGAAATTGCACCGCGTGAAGCTGCAGCCGTCGAGCTGGCAGGCGGTCCATCCGGCGTGCCGGAAGACCGTGTCCGTGAAGCTGCTGCCCGAGAAGGACGACGCGGCGAACTGCGCCGTCTCCAGGTCGAGCCCCGCATAGGCATTGGCATCGCTTTGGCCGGCCAGGCCCGCGGGCGCGCCGCCGAGGCCTTTGCGCCATTTGTCGTGGTCGAGAATGATTTGTTGGGCGCTCATTGTTTTATTCGTCCGGGTTCTTGTATTGAGCAGCGATCTTGTAATTCGCGTGGACACGTACTGCCGGCCTGGAACCTCGCATTCCACGATTGGGTAGATCAAAAAATAAGATTTTTGTTTTCAAATTGAGCCTAATGCCCACCTCCATTTGCATGGCCCCCAATTATTTTAAATGTGGGTTCATCACAAGAAGGCGTGCCGAATTAAGAAATCAATTTGCTCGCATCAAGAAAATCCGGCCTGAATAGCGCTATTGCGTACCACCCAGGAAATCCGAATCGTGCTGCTGCCGGTTCCGCGGCAAAGGCGGGGACGCAGCAGCCCCGCCCTCGCCCGTTCTTTTCTATCCGTTCAACCCGCCGCGCGCGCCGTCAGCCACTGGCCAGGCGCCAGCGCGACCCCCACCACGCGCACTTCCCCGATGTTGCCGAAGAAGCCGTCCGCCCGGGCGCCGTCCCATGAGCCGCCGCCCACCACCCAGGGCGAGCTGGCCGAGAGCGTGGCCAGTCCGGGTGCATTGCCGATGTTGCGCAGCACCGGTGCGCCTTCGACATACATCGTGGTGTCGTGCGACACCGGGTCGTTGACGACCGCGATGTGCACCCAGCGGTCGGCAATCACCTCGCCGGACCAGTTGGTCTTGGGCGAGCGGGCGCCTGCCGCGCTCGGCACCACTTCCCACTGCACTTCGCGCAGGCTCGAAATCGCGAACAGCATGGGCGGTGCTTCGGGGTCGCCGCCCTGATAGCCGGCGAGGTCGCCGCGCCGGCCGTCGCGCGTCATGATGTTCATCCACGCCTGCTTGTTGCTGGTCCAGCTCTTGTCGATCTTCACAAAGGCCTCGACGGTGTAGCCGTTCTCCAGCGTCTGGCCGTTGATCGGCGCGGCGGCCTCGGTGAGGAAGTAGCTCAGGCGCGGCACGTTCTTGTCGGCGTTCAGGAAGCGCACCGAGCCGGGCGCCGCCGAGAGATGATGGCGGTCATCGGTCCATACGATGTCGCCGTCCGCAGCGCCCTGGATGCCGCCCTGGTTCAGTGCGTCGCGATGCAGCGGATTGGCGCCGGTCACATCGGCGATGATGGTGCCCGGCGACACCGACTGGTTGACGGCGCCGCCGAAGAAGCGCCAGTGCGCGAGCGTGTTCGCAACCCTGGGATAGTCGTCCGGATTCGAGGCCGGCCGCTGCGCGGCCACTTCGGGCTCGGTATAGTTCGCGAGGATCATGGCCCTGGCCTGGTCGACCAGCGAACCATCGATGGTGGCGTTGCCCGTGCCGAAGCTCTTGTTGAAGCCCGCGAAACGCTGCGCGAAATCCATCTCGATGGTGAAGGCCTCGTTGGACATGGCGAGTACGGCCTGGTCGAAGGACGTCAGCGTGGCAGCCGGCTTCTGCGGCACCCAGGGCGAGAACGACAGCACCCTGATCTGCTTGTGCGTCAAGTCGAATTCGTACAGGCGCATCAGGCCGTTGCCGCCCTGGTAGGCCATCTGGTAGTCGACCACCATCTCCTCGACCTTGCGGCCGAAGTCGTTGGTCTTCGTGAGGTGCGCGGCGCCATGGTGATGGCCGTTGAGCGTCATGAAGATCTGGTCGTTGTCGCGGATCAGCTTCTCCCACAGCATCTTGCCGTAGTCGGTCTCGAGCGGGCTGGTGCCGTCGGCAGCGATGTTGAGCAACTGGTGGTTGACCAGGATCACCGGCAGCGTCGGATTCTTCGCGATCACCTGGCGCGCCCAGGCAATGCCGGCATCCGAGATGCGCCACGACAGCGACAGCACCATGAATTTCTGGCCCTGTGCCTCGAACACGTGGTATTCGTGAAAGCCGCTGGCATCGCGCGCACCGAAGGTGGCTTGGCGCTTGGCGCGTTCGGTGCCGAACCATTGCAGGTAGGGCTCGCTGGCAAGGGTGCGGGTCGCATCGGTGCCGCTGTTCGGGTCGACGCTGTAGTCCACGTCGTTCAGCACGTCGTGGTTGCCGGCGAGTACGCTGTAGGGCAGCCTGGCGTCTTCCAGCACCTTCATGGCGCTGTCGGCCACCTTCCACTGCTCGGGCTTGCGGACCTGGTCAACCACGTCGCCGAGATGGATGGTGAAGGGAATGTTCAGGGCCTTGGCGTTGGCCGCGATCCATTTCGTCTGCGCCGCGAAGGGCTCGCTGCCGAAGCGGTTCTGGTACTGGCTGCTCTCGTCGGACGTGGCATAGCGCGCATAGAACTGCGTGTCTGGCATCACGGCGAGCGCGAAGCTGGAGATCTTGGTGTCGACCGGCGCCGCGGGCGGCGGCGGTGCGGGCGCCGGAGCGGGCGCCGGCAACGGGCCGAAGCCTGGCGCACCGCCACCGCCACCGCCGCAGGCGGCCAGCAAGGCACCGCTGCCACCGACGGTCAGCAGGGACGCGCCGAGCTTGAGGACCTGGCGCCGCGGCGGGGTCGCGGGTTCGGAATGGGATTCGGGCAGCGAAGGATTGCTCGGTGCGCGCGCACCGCGCGGGTCGTCGGAAACAGACATGTCGATGGGAAAGCGTTGAAACCGCGCAGCGTAGGCAGGCGCGATGACGTGGGCATTTAGGGCCCATGACACTTTGTGGCCCGCGACGTTCGCGCGCGCCACCGAGAGAAGCTCAGGCCTTGCCCGCTCGCCCCGCCTGCTCCAGCCTCACCACCCGCCAGGCACACAGGCTGCCCACCGCCGCCAGCACGGCCGCCAACGCAAACATGGTCCGGTAGCCCAGTTCCTGCGCCACCGCACCGCCCAGCAGCACGCCCAGCACGCCGCCGAATCCGTAGCCGATCACGGTGAAGAGCGCCTGCCCGCGTCCGCGCAGCCGGCCTGGAAAGCGCCGCGATACCACGGCGATACACGTCGTGTGATGCGCCGCAAAGCTCAGCGCATGCAGCCATTGCGCGACGACGAGCGCCGCGATCGAGCCGCCCAGTCCCGCCGTAAGGCCCAGCCGCGCCACGGCGGCCATGCCGCACACCAGCATCCAGCGCGGCATCGGCAAGAGGCCGATGAGCCGACCCTGCAGGAAGAACCAGACGATCTCGGCCACCACCGACAGCGCCCACAGCAAGCCGATGACGCTCTTGCCGTAGCCCAGCGAATCGAGGTACAGCGAGAAAAAGGCGTAGACCGAAAAGTGCGACATCACTTGGAAGAACAGCGACGCGAAGAACCACCGCACCGCCGGAATGCGCAGCACGGGCCCGATCGGTTCCTTGACGGCATCGTGCGCCGCCACCGGCTCGCGGATGTCGGGCAGCTTCATCGTCGCGATCAGCACGATGGCCAGCGTGCCCGCGGCCCAGGCCGGAAAGTGCTTCATGCCGAAGCGCTCGAACCACTCGCCCGCAAAGAACACGGTCACCAGGAAACCGGCCGAGCCGCAGAGCCGGATGCGCCCGTAGCGCCCCCAGTCGCCCGCCACCAGCTGCGCCATGGCGGCCTCGGTGAGCGACATCATCGAACTGGTGTGGGTGAACATCACCAGCAGCACCAGCGCCAGCCACCATGCGCCGCCATGCCACCAGAGCCCGAACGAGCTGGCGAGCGCCACCGCGGCACTGAAGCGCAGCAGCTTCACGCGCTGCCCCGTGTGGTCGCTGAGGGCGCCCCAGGCATAGGGGGCGAACACGCGCGTGATCGACTGCACCGAGGCCAGCAGGCTGATCGTGAAGATCGGCAGCCCCAGGTCCTTGAGCCACAGCGGCAGGTAGGGATTGAAGAAACCGATGTGCGCGAAATAGCTGGCCGACAGACCAGCGAACGCCAGCAGGTGGCCGCGCCCCGCGGCCACGGGTGGCGGGGGCGACACTAGAGGAAAGACGCCTGCGGGGACGCGGCTTCGGTTTTGTCGGCTTGCGTTTGCACATCACCGCACTGCGCGCGGTTGCGCAGCACGTGCTCCATGACCACCAGCGCGAGCATGGCCTCGGCGATGGGCGTCGCGCGGATGCCGACGCACGGATCGTGGCGGCCCTTGGTGACCACCTCGACCGGGTTGTTGTGAATGTCGATGGACTGGCGCGGGCTGATGATCGAGCTGGTGGGCTTGATCGCGATGCTCACCTCGAGGTCTTGCCCCGAGCTGATGCCGCCTAGGATGCCGCCCGCGTTGTTGGTGACGAAGCCGGTGGGCGTGATCGAGTCACCGTGCGTGGTGCCGCGCTGCGTGATGCTGTCGAAGCCGGCGCCGATCTCGACCGCCTTCACGGCGTTGATGCCCATCATCGCGTAGGCGATTTCGGCGTCGAGCTTGTCGAACAGCGGCTCGCCGAGGCCGATGGGCACATTGCTGGCCGTCACGCGGATGCGTGCGCCGCAGGAATCGCCGGCCTTGCGCAGGCGGTCCATGTAGGCCTCGAGCTCGCTCGCGTCGGCCACGGGCGCGAAGAAGGGGTTGTTCCGGACGTGGTCCCAGCTCTCGAACGGAATGGCGATTTCGCCGATCTGCGTCATGCAGCCGCGAAACACCATGCCGTGCTTCTCGGCCAGCCATTTCTTGGCGACCGCACCCGCCGCCACCATGGGCGCCGTGAGCCGCGCCGAAGAGCGTCCGCCGCCGCGCGGATCGCGGATGCCGTATTTCTTCCAGTAGGTGAAGTCGGCATGGCCCGGGCGGAACTGCTGGGCGATCTGGCCGTAGTCCTTGCTGCGCTGGTCGGTGTTCTGGATCAGCAGCGCAATCGGGGTGCCGGTGGTCTTGCCTTCGTAGACGCCGGAAAGAATCTGCACCGCGTCGGGCTCGTTGCGCTGGGTGACGTGGCGGCTGGTGCCGGGACGGCGGCGGTCGAGGTCGCCCTGGATGTCGGCCTCGCTCAGTTCCATGCCCGGGGGGCAGCCGTCGATGACGCAGCCGATGGCCGGGCCGTGCGACTCGCCGAAATTGGTGACCGCGAAGAGAGTTCCGAAGGTGTTGCCGCTCATGGTGGGGGATTATCCCTACAAAGCGGCGGCCACTCAGTCCGTCGTGTTTTCCATGCGCCTGGTGAGCGTGCCCAGCTGCAGTTCGATGGCGAAGAGCCGTTCGTTCAGCACGGCCGTCTGCAGCCGTATGGCCTCGACGATGGCTCTGGTCTGTGGATCGGAGGTGTTGTCGGCCAGTTCCGCCAGGTCGTGCAGCTTCTTGCGAAGTTCGTTGCTCATGGGAGGCTCCGTTCGTCGTCTCGTCGTGGAGGCCCCAGTATGGGTCTTCGCCAGCGCCCAGGCAATGCGTGAAAGCCGGTCATGCGCCCTGCTGCTGCGCCAGCCATTTCCCGAGCTTGACCATGGCACCGGTCCAGCCATGGCTGTGCCCTTCGCGTGCGGCCTCGTCGAAGAACTGCTCGTGCAGCAGGACCAGTTCGCAGCCATTGCCGTCAGGCTCGATGCGCACCGTGACGCGCGACTCGCGCTCCGGGGTGCTGCGCCAGGCCCAGCTGAAGACCAGCTTGCGGTTGGTCACGAGTTCCTGGTAGACGCCGCTCACGTCGTGCGTCTCTCCATCGGCCGCGAGCATGGCCACCCGAAAGCGGCCGCCCACGCGCAGGTCGACTTCGGCCAGCGGCACGGAAACGATCTCGTCCGGGCCGAACCAGGCCTTCAGCGCTTGCGGGTCGGTCCACGCGCGCCAGACTTTTTCGGGGGCGACGGGGTAGTGCCTGCGGAGGGTAAGCGAGGGTCGCTCGGTGCGGGGGGCGGCAGGTTTTGCCATTCGGTCTCCTCCTGGTGGTAGAGAAAGCGCGCCAACGCGTCGAGGCGCCCGGTCCAGAATTTCTCATAGCGCGACAACCACACGGCAGCCTCCTGCATGGGGCGCGGCGATAGCTCGCAACGCACGATGCGGCCCTCTTTCGTGCGCGAGATGAGCCCGGCGTCCTCCAGCACCCGCAGGTGCTTCATGAAGCCGGTCAGCGACATGCCATGAGGTTCGGCCAGCTCGGTCACGCTGAGGCTGCGCTCGCCCAGGGTTTCCAGCACGGTGCGGCGTGTCGGGTCCGAGAGCGCGGCAAAGACGGCGTCGAGGGTGGCATTGTCTGAGTGAACCATGTGGTTGAGTATCCCGGCACGCCACGGAGGCGTCAAGCGGTGGCCGCATCGGCCCTTCGCAGCGGATGTCTTTGGGAACGCTTTATGCGTGCTGCGCCGCAGCACCCATCATCACCTGCGAAGGAGCGCCCCATGCTGGACCGAACCGCCACCCAGTTCTCCCACATCAAGCCCGGTGACACCGCGTATGTCTCGGGCGGCCTGCGCGATTTCTTTCTCTACCGCGACCTCGGCATTGCCGAGGCCACCAACGGCAAGGTCATCGCGCACCTCGTCAAGGCCAACATGGCACCGGAAACGGGCACCGGCTGGCACCGCCACGAGGCCGACTTCCAGATCGTGATCATGCTCAAGGGCTGGGCGCGTTTCATGTACGAAGACAAGGAAACCCTCGTGGAAGCCGGCGACGTCGTGCACCAGCGGCCGGGCATCCGCCATTTCCTTTTCGACTACTCGCCCGACATGGAATACCTGGAGATCGTCTCGCCGGCCGACTTCAAGAGCATCGACGTCGAGCCGGTGTGCGAGATTCCGCCGCCCACGCCCTGGGCCTGAACGCCCTCACCTCGGAAACGGGCGATGCAGCGCGCAGTCGGGGTTCAACCGAACGCCGAAGCCCGGCGCATCGAGCGCGGAGGCCTTCATGCGGCCGTTGACCGGCACCGGTTCGTCCAGAAGCTGGGGGTTGAACATCGGCACCACCTCGTCGGCCTTCGGCGCCATCATCAGGAATTCGGCGAACGGGCTGTTGTGGCGCGTGATGACGAAGTGGTAGCTGTAGACGGACGAGCCGTGCGGCACCACGAGCTTGCCGTGCGCATCGGCCAGGTTCGAGATCTTGATCAGCTCGGTGATGCCGCCGCACCAGCCGACGTCGGGCTGCAGGATGTCGCAGCACGCCATCTCCAGCAGCAGCCGGAAGCCCCAGCGCGTGGCTTCGTGCTCCCCGGTGCTCACCAGCAAGCCGCGCGGCACGTTGCGGCGCAGCTCGGCGTAGCCCCAGTAGTCGTCGGGCGACAGCGCTTCCTCGATCCACTTGAGGCCGAACTCGTTGCGCGCGGCCGTCGCCAGGCGCGTGGCGTATTCCACGTCCAGGCTCATCCAGCAGTCCAGCATGAGCCAGAAGTCGGAGCCCACCCTGGCGCGCATGTCGGCCAGCATGTCGAGGTTCTTCTTCAGGCCCTCCTCGCGCTCGGCCGGCCCATGGTGCAGCGGCATCTTGCCGCCGATGAATCCCATGTCCTTCGCCAGGTCCGGCCGGGCGCCGGTGGCGTAGAAGCTCAGTTCGTCGCGCACCGGGCCGCCGAGCAGCGCATGGACCGGTTCCTTGCGGACCTTGGCCAGCAGGTCCCACAGCGCGAGGTCGACACCGGAGATGGTGTTGAGCACGATGCCCTTGCGCCCGTAGAACAGCGTGGCGTTGTACATCTGGTCCCAGATCTTCTCGATGTCGGTCACTCGGGCGCCCTCGATGAAGCGGGCCAGGTGCTTCTCGACGATCCAGCAGCCGAGGTCGCCGCCGGTCGTCACCGAGAAGCCGACGGTTCCGTCGCTGGCCTCGATCTCCACCACCAGCGTGCCGAGCACGTTGAGGCCGAAGCTGCGGCGGCTCTGCCGGTACTCGGGGTACTTGCTCATCGGCGTGGCGATGTGGTCGTCGATCCAGTGGCCGTCGGCCTGGTCGTGGTAGTCGGCGCCGCCACCGCGGATAGTGAAGGCGCGCACGTGCTTGATGGTGGGCATGCTCATGGGGAATCCTTTCGTCGAGCAGAGAGAGATGAAGAGCGGCGCTACGCGGCGGCCTCTGCTGCGGCGCTGCGCGTCTGGCGCAGTGCCAGGAACAGCATGGCGCCGACCACCGTGGTCGCGGCCAGCAGGTTCAGCCCGGCGCTGGGAGATGCGAAGGCATGCTCGGCCCAGGTCTTAACGTTCGGAGCGACGAAGCCGCCCATCGCGCCGAGCGAATTGATCAGCGCGATCCCGCCCGCCGCCGCCGCACCGCCGAGGTACGCGGTGGGGAAGCTCCAGAACACGGGCTGCACCGCGATGAAGCCGGCGGCCGCGAAGCACAGCGCGATCAGTGCCACCAGCGGCGAGGCGGCATTGACCGACACCGCGATGCCGGCCGCCGAAACTGCCAGCACCACCAGCGCGATCAACGCATGCTGGCCGCTGCGCTCGGCCAGGCGCGGCACGAAGTACGCGGCCACCAATGCGCAGACCCAGGGAATGGCGGTGACGAAGCCCACCAGCAGCCCGACGTTCTTGCCGAGCAGGGCCGCCACCTGGGTGGGCAGGTAGAACACCACGCCATAGACGCTGACCTGGATCAGGAAGTAGATCAGCGAAAGGAACAGCACGCGGCCATTGGTCAGCGCCTTCAACACCGTGGCGGGGCCGTGCGCGGTCTTCTGTTCTTCTTCGGCGTCGATGGCGCGCTCCAGCGTCTGGCGCTCTTCAGCGGACAGCCAGCGCGCATCGAGCGGCTTGTTGTCCAGGTACCAGTAGGCCCACACACCGACCAGCGACGCCATCACGCCTTCGACCAGGAACAACCATTGCCATCCCTTCAGGCCCCACACGCCGTTCAGTTCGAGCAGCAGGCCGGAGAGCGGGCTGCCGAAGATGAACGCGAGCGGCGCGCCGAAATAGAACATGCCGATTACGCGTGTGCGCGCCTTGGCCGGGAACCACCGCGTCAGAAAGTAGATGACGCCTGGGAAGAAGCCCGCCTCGGCAACGCCGAGCAGAAAGCGCAGGACATAGAAGCTGGTCTCGTTGTGCGCGAACATGAGCGCGGCCGACACGAGGCCCCAGGTCACCATGATCCGGCACATCCAGACGCGCGCGCCGACGCGATGCATGATCAGGTTGCTCGGCACTTCGAACAGCGCATAGCCGATGAAGAAGATGCCGGCGCCGAAGGCGAACACGGCGTCCGAAAGGCCGGTGTCGAGCTGGAAGGCCTTCTTGGCAAAGCCGACGTTGGCGCGGTCGAGAAAGGCCAGCACGTACATCAGCAGCAGGAAGGGCACCAGGCGGCGGATCGCCTTGGCGATCACCTTGTCGAGCGCGGTGCTCGTGGCGATGGAATTCATGATCGAGGTCTCCGTTATTTATGTTTGTTCGCGGCATGCCGGCCGCACGGTTTCAATAGGTGGCGCGGCCTCCCGAGGCGTCGAACACGCTGCCCGTGGTGAACGAACACTCCTCGCTCGCAAGCCAGCCGATCACCGCCGCGATCTCGTCGACCGTGCCGAAGCGGCCCATCGGGATCTTCGACAACATGAACTCGATGTGCTGGGGTGACATCTGGTCGAAGATCGCGGTCTTCACTGCCGCCGGCGTCACGGCGTTGACCGTGATGTTGGCCTTGGCGAGTTCCTTGCCGAGCGACTTGGTCAGCCCGATCACCGCCGCCTTCGATGCGCTGTAGGCCGAGGCGTTGGGATTGCCTTCCTTGCCCGCCACCGAGGCCACGTTGACGATGCGGCCGTAATTGCCGGCCTGCATGTACGGCACCACCGCGCGATTGCAGTAGAAGAGGCCATTCAGGTTGACGTCGACCACCCGCCGCCACTGGTCCACCGGGTATTCCGCCAGCGGCACGTTGGGGCCGGTGATGCCCGCGCACGCCACGAGCACGTCGATGCCGCCGCCGAGCTGCGCGGCCGCAGCGGCGGCCGCTGCCTCGACCCCCGCCCAGTCGGCCACGTTGACCTTGACGCCGCAGGCCCTGGCGCCGAGCGCGGCGCTTGCCTGGTCCAGGGCTTCCTGGTTCATGTCCCACAGGCTCACCGAGCCGCCTTCGGCGATGAAGCGCGTGGCAAAGGTCAGGCCGATGCCGGCGGCGCCGCCGGTGACGACGGCACGGCGACCCGCGAAGCGGTTGGCGTGGAAAGCGGCGGTCATGCGGCCTCCTTCCATGCGACCAGCGTCTGCCTCTGCGTGCCGAGCTTGTCGATGCCCAGCGTCATCACGTCGCCGACCTTCAGGTACACGGGCTCCGGCTTCATGCCCATGCCGACGCCGGGCGGCGTGCCGGTGGTGACGACGTCGCCCGGCATCAGCGTCATGAACTCGCTCAGGTAGCTCAGGATTGTTGCGCAGTCGAACACCATCGTGCCGGTGCTGCCGGTCTGGCGGCGCTGGCCGTTCACGTCGAGCCACATGCCGAGCTGCTGCGCATCCCCCACTTCGTCGCGCGTCACGAGCCAGGGGCCGATGGGGCCGAAGGTGTCGCAGCCCTTGCCCTTGTCCCAGGTGCCGCCGCGCTCGATCTGGAAGGCGCGCTCGGACACGTCGTTGACGAGCACGTAGCCCGCGATGTGCTCCAGCGCGCGTTCCCTGGGCACATAGCTTGCGCGCGTGCCGACCACGAAGCCCAGTTCGACCTCCCAGTCCGTCTTGACCGACCCACGCGGAATGGTCACCTCGTCGCTGGGTCCGACGATGCAGGAAGTCGCCTTGGTGAACACCGTCGGTTCGGTCGGCAACGGCAGGTTCGATTCGGCCGCATGGTCCGCGTAGTTCAGGCCGATCGCAATGAACTTGCCGATGTTCCCGACCGGCGCGCCCAGCCGCGGCTGGCCCTGCACGGCCGGAAAGCCCTGCGGGTCGAGCGCCGCGAGCCTGGCAAGGCTCGCGGGTGAAAGCACTTCGCCGGTGATGTCGGGCGCAAAGGACGACAGGTCCCGAAGGATCCCGTCGGCGTCGAGCAGGCCCGGTCGTTCCTGGCCCGCGGGGCCATATCGCAGCAGTCTCATGTTGTCTCCTTGGTGTTCGATGGCCTGGACTCTAGAAGCCGCCGCCATTACGATCCAATCGAAAATTTGGCATAAGCATTTCCAAAATGGAATATCGAATCGACAGCCCGAACAGCGCGCCCCGCCTCATCAATCGCCTGCGGCTGAAGCACTGGGCACTCCTCGCCGCGCTGGCCGAAAGCCCGGTGCTCGTCCAGGCCGCGTCCGCGATCAGCGTGACGCAGCCTTCGGCCACCAAGATGCTGGCGGACATCGAGTCGGCATTCCGGTTTCCATTGTTCGAGCGCCACTCGCGAGGGCTGCGCCCCACGCCGCTCGGCGAAGAAGTCGTCGCCTACGCGCGCCAGTCACAGGCCGGCCTGTCCCGCTTCCTCGAAAGCCTGGAGATCAAGCGCCGCGGCGGCCACGGACAGCTGGTCATCGGCGCGATCATGGGCGCGGCTCCCGACCTCGTTGCGCGTGCGATGGCCGAGATCAAGCGCGAGCGCCCGCTCCTCAACGTCCGCATCCTCGGCGAGACGAGCGACCAGGTCGGCGCCCTGCTCGAACGGCACGAAATCGAATTCGCCGTCGGGCGCTTCTCCTCGCTCAAGCAGCACAACACCTTTGCCTTCGCACCGCTGGCCAACGAGACCATGCAGGTGGTGGTGCGGCGCGGGCACCCTTGCGCACGCCAGCGCGGCCTGACGCTCGAGGCACTCACGGCCTGGCCCTGGATTCTTCAGCCGCTGACCAGCCCGGCGCGGCAACTGATGGAGGAAGAATTCACCTCGGCGGGACGGAGCACGCCGGCCAACCTCGTGGAATGCGCGTCGGTCTTCGCCACCTTGCAATTGCTGCAGGCCAGCGACGCGGTGGGCGCCCTGCCGGAATCCGTCGTGCGCGACCACGTGCGCGCGAAGCTGCTGCGTGTGTTGCCCGTGCCCATCGGCAAGGATCTGAAGGGCTTCGGCGTGCTGACGCGCATCGGCGAGCCGCTGTCCGAGACGGCCGCGACCTTCATTGCGCACCTGCGGCGCTTCGCCGATGCGCAAACACAGGCGCAGGCACAGGCCGCCTGAGCGCGGTCGGCCTCGCATCCGGGAAAGATTCAGTCTTTCTTGAAGCTACAGCAATTCGCAACGAAAATCTGCCGATGCCCACCGCCACCCTCCCCCCGCTCAGCCGCCAGTTCGTCGCTCACTTCGGGGAGATGGGCAGCAAGTGGGGCATCAACCGCACCGTCGGCCAGATCTACGCGCTGATCTTCATTTCCGAACGTGCGCTCAATGCCGACGAGATTGCCGAGCTGCTCGAGTTCTCGCGCTCGAACGTGAGCATGGGCTTGAAGGAGCTGCAGGCCTGGCGGCTGGTGCACCTGCGCCACCACCCCGGCGACCGGCGCGAATATTTCGAGGCGCCGGCGGACGTATGGGAGATCTTTCGCGTGCTGGCCGAGGAGCGCCGCCGCCGCGAGATCGAGCCCACGCTCTCCATGCTGCGCAACGCCCTGCTCGAATCGCCCACGAGCGACGCCGAGCGCCATGCGCAGGAACGCATGCGCGAGATGCACGAGTTGATCGACCGGCTCATGAAGTGGTTCGACGACGTCCAGCGGCTTGCGCCCGAAACCGCCATGCAGCTGATGGGCATGGGCGCCACTGTGACCAAGGTGCTGGGCCTCAAGGACCGCATCACCGGCAGCGCCCCCAAGAAGAAGAATCCGGCAGCCGGCTGAGCGGCTTCGTCAGAGCCGCTCCTGCCCCTGCGGCGCTTCGGGCGTGGCGAGCTTTTCCTTGCGGATGGCGTCGTCGTCCATGAGCTCGTACCACATGGCGTTGAGCACGGCGAAGGCGGCCGCCAGCGGCAGGCCGAGTATCCAGGCGAAGTACCACATATTTTTTCCTCCGTTCAGTACGCGTGTCCGCTCTCTTCGCGGATGGCCTTTTCGTCGACCTTGCCCCACAGCACGTGATACACCCAAGTGGTGTAGGCCACGACGATGGGAATGAAGATGGCCGTGACCACCAGCATGATGAACAGCGTGAGGTGGCTCGACGACGAGTCCCACACCGTGAGGCTGGCGCGCGGGTCGATCGACGACGGCAGGATGAACGGGAACATCGAAGCGCCCACGCTCAGGATGATGCCGGCAATGCCGAGCGCCGCCGCCAGCAGCGCGAGCACCGGCCGCCGCAACACCAGCCCGAGCAGCGCACCCAGCGCACCGACGAAGCCGAGCACCGGTGCGGCCAGCGTCCACGAGTGCGCCGCGTAGTTGGCGGTCCACGCGCCGGCATGCAACTCGACGGTCTTGAGCATCGGGTTCGACGGCCCGACGGCGTCCACCACACTGCTGATCCGGTAGCCGCCGATGCTCGTCGCGAGCAGAACGCCGGCCAGCGCATACAGCACGACGGTGAGCACGCAGGCAACGATGCCGTAGGTGCGCGCACGTTCCGCCACTGCGCCCGCCGTCTTGAGCAGCAGCCACGAAGCACCGTGCATCACGAGCATCGCCACCGACACCAGGCCGCACAGGATCGCGAACGGATTCAGCAAGCCGAAGAAACCGCCGTCGTAGAAGATGTGCATGTCCGCGCCGAAACGGAACGGCACGCCCTGCAGCACGTTGCCCACGGCCACGCCGCAGATCAGCGCGGGCACGAAGCCGCTGAAGAACAGCACCCAGTCCCAGCGCGCGCGCCATTGCGGCGACTCGCGCTTGCTGCGGAACTTGAAGGCCACGGGCCGCAGGATGAGCGCCGTGAGAATCACGAACATCGCCAAGTAGAAGCCCGAAAAGGACACGGCGTACAGCTGCGGCCACGCCGCGAAGATCGCGCCGCCGCCGAGGATCAGCCACACCTGGTTGCCCTCCCACACCGGGCCCACGCTGTTGATGACCACACGGCGCTCGAGATCGGTGCGTGCGGCGAACGGCAGCAGGATGCCGCTGCCCAGGTCGAAGCCGTCGGTCACGGCAAAGCCCACCAGCAGCACGCCGATCAGCAGCCACCAGATGATGCGCAGGGTGTCGTAGTCGAGGAGTGTGTGGAGGATCATGCGGCGCTCCCGGTGGAAGGAATGGCGGCAGCTGCGTGTGCCGGCGGAATGTGCGAGAGCGTGTCGCCCTCGTCGGGTGCATGCTCCGCCTCGGGCCCCTTGCGTATCACCTTGAGCAGCAGCTTCATCTCGATGATCAGCAGCGTGGTGTAGATCGCGACGAAGCCCGCGAGCGTGAGCAGCAGCGTCTTCACACCAAGGTTCGACACGGCCACCGCGGTCGGCAGCACGCCTTCGATCACCCAGGGCTGGCGGCCGAACTCGGCCACCAGCCAGCCGGACTCGATGGCGATCCACGGCAGCGGTATGGCAAGCACCGCGACCCTCAGCAGCCAGCGGTGGCTGTCGAGCCGGCGCCGCGTCGAGAGCACGAAGAAGGTGGCCGTCAGCGCAATCAGCAGCACGCCGATGCCCACCATGATCCGGAACAGCCAGAAGAGCGGCGCCACCTGCGGCACGGTGTCCCACGCGGCCTTGGTGATCTGCTCGGGGGTTGCGTTGCGCGGATCGTCGACATAGCGCTTGAGCAGCAGTGCATAGCCCATGTCGGCGCCGCCGTTCTCGAAGGTGTCGCGCACGCCCTGCGTCACGGTCTGGGTGCTGCCGGCGGAGCGGATCTGCTGCAGCGCATCGTAGGCCTTGATGCCTGCGCGGATGCGCACCTCGGCGCGCTTCACGAGTTCGTCGATGCCCGGAATCACGGTATCGAGCGAGCGCGTGCCGATCAGCCCCATCACCACCGGAATATGAATGGCGTAGTGCGTCTCGCGCGCTTCCTGGTCGGGGAAGCCGAAGGCGGTGAAGGCCGCCGGCGCGGGGTGTGTTTCCCACATGGCCTCGATGGCGGCCAGCTTCATCTTCTGGTGCTCGGTCGAAAGGTAGCCGCTCTCGTCGCCCAGCACCACCACCGACAGCGAAGCCGCCAGGCCGAACGAGGCCGCGACCGTCATCGAGCGCTTGGCCATCTCGAGGTGGCGGCCCTTGAGCACGTACCAGGCCGACACGCCGAGCACGAACACCGCCGCGCACACATAGCCCGCCGACACGGTGTGCACGAACTTGGCCTGCGCCACCGGGTTGGTCAGCACCGCGAAGAAGTCGGTCACCTCCATGCGCATGGTCTGCGGGTTGAAGGCCGCGCCCACGGGGTTCTGCATCCAGCCGTTGGCAATCAGGATCCACAGCGCCGAGAAGTTGGAGCCGATGGCCACGGCCCAGGTGGCGATCAGGTGGCCCACCTTGGAGAGCTTGTCCCAGCCGAAGAAGAACAGGCCCACGAAGGTGGCTTCCATGAAGAAGGCCATCAGCCCTTCGATGGCCAATGGTGCGCCGAAGATGTCGCCGACGTAGTGGCTGTAGTAGCTCCAGTTCATGCCGAACTGGAATTCCATCACCACGCCGGTGGCCACGCCCATGGCAAAGTTGATGCCGAACAGCACGCCCCAGAACTTGGTCATGTCGCGCCATATCACGCGGCCCGTCATCACGTAGACGGTTTCCATGACCGCCAGAATGATCGACAGCCCGAGCGTCAGCGGCACGAACAGGAAGTGGTAGAGCGCCGTGACGGCGAACTGCAGGCGCGATAGCGCAACGATGTCGAGGTCCATGGGGTGGCTTCCTTTGTGTTCCCTGTTTCGGTCTTTTTTGGCTTCTGTCGGTTCAGTCGGGCCGCAGCGCATTCAGCGAGGCGTCGAAGGCGGGGCTGCCGCGCCGAAGCTCGGCAACGATGCGCCCCTGCCGCATGCACACCAGGCGGTCGGCGAGCGCGGCCTCGCGCCGCAGGTGCGTGGCGATCAGCAGCGTGCGCGGGCCGGCCTGCGCGCACAGGCGCCGCAGCACGTCGTGGGCGATGGTGGCGTCCAGCGCCTCGGTGGGCTCGTCGAGCAGCCAGAGCGGCACCGGGCGCAGCAGCAGCCGCGCCAGCGCGAGCCGGCGCGACTGCCCTCCCGAAAGGCCCAGGCCGCCTTCACCCAGTGCGGTATCGAGTCCGGCGGGGAAGGAACGCACGTCGCCGCCAAGGCCGGCCGATTGCAATGCACTCCAGAGGCGGGCGTCGTCCGCGGTGGGATCGGCGAGCCGGAGGTTGTCGCGCAGGCTGTCCTGGAAAAGTTCGGTGCGCTGGGTCAGGAGGCATGAGGGCTGCGCACTCGCGATGCCGGCCCGCGGCGCAATCTCTCCGGCAATCACCGAGAGCAGCGTCGACTTGCCCGCGCCGCTCGCACCGATCAACGCCACCCGCTCGCCGGGGACAATGGCCAGCGAGACATCGCTGAGCGCAGGGATGCCGCTGCCGGAGTGCGCCGCGCTCAGGTGGACCAGGCTTACCGCGAAAGCCTTGCCGGGTTCGACGACGCCCGGCCGCGCCTCGTCAGGCGCCAGGCGCGGCGCGAGGCGCCGGACCGCGAGCCAGGTGCGGCCGGCATCGAGCGCTCCGCGCCGCAGGGCCGCGAAAGGCTCCGTGGCCGTCAGGGCCACCAGCAGCCCCAGTGCGGCGGCGGGTGCGCCGATGGCGCCCTCGCCCATGAGCGCGCCCACCGCCAGCAGCACGCCCACCAACGTCAGCGTGCCGGCCACGCCGTAGGCGGCACCGGCCGAAGTCTCGAGCCTGTTCAGCGCGAGGTCGGCCTTGGCCAGGTGCGCGTCGGCGCTCATCAGTGCTTCGCGCTGGGCATCGGCACGCCCCGCCATCACCAGGTCGGTCTGGCCCGCGACGAGGTCGACGGTGCGCGCCCGCAGCGCCTCGATGCCATGTGCGCGGCGCACCGCCGGACGCCGGGCCCGCCGCGCGATGAACAGTGCCAGGCCCCAGCCGACGGCCACCAGCCACAGCAGCAGCGCGAGCCCGACGCCGACGTGCATGAAGCCGAGCACCGCACCCGCGAGCAGCGCCGCACCCAGCGCCGCGGCGGCGGGCACGAGCAGCCGCAGGTAGAGCGACTCCAGCGCATCGATGTCGGAAGTCAGCCGGAACAGCAGCCGCGACGGCCGCATCGCCAGTTGGAGCGCCGCGCCGGGGCGTGCCCAGCCTCGGAACAGGCGCACGCGCAAGGCCGCGAGCACGCCGAAGGTCGCATCGTGCGTGACCAGGCGCTCGCCGTAGCGCGATGCGGTGCGTCCCAGCGCCAGCAGCCGGATGCCGGCCGAGGGCATGAACACGTCGAAGGTGAAGGCCGTGGCCGCATGCAGACCCGCCAGCGCCGTCGCGGTGATGAACCAGCCCGACAGGCCGAGCAAGGCCATGCCCGCCAGCACGGTGGCCGCCGCCAGCAGACCGCCCCACAGCAGCGCGCGGGGCTGCGTTGCCAGGAACGGCCGCAGCACCAGCCGGAGCTCGCGCCAGTCGCTCTGAGACCTGCTCATGCTGCGCGCTCCAAGGCCGCATCGGCCGGCTCGGCATCGAGACAGATAGAGCGGTTCATGCGCGCCGCCAGCACCGGGTCATGCGTGGCGACGACCAGGGTCTTTCCGCGCGCCAGGCCCAGCAGCGCGTCGGCCACCTGGCTGGCGGTTTCGGTATCGAGGTGGGCGGTGGGCTCGTCCACCAGCAGCAGGTCGGCATGCCGATGGACGGCGATGCGCGCCAGCGCTAGGCGCACTGCCTCGCCGCCCGACAGGCCGATGCCACCCTCGCCCAGCGCCACGCCCGGATGCGCCTGCGCCACCGTATCGAGGGAGGCGAAGCGCATCGCGGCCGCAACCTGCGGTGCGCCCACGCCAGCGCGTCCGAGTGCGACGTTGGACTCGACCGAGCCCGCGAACACATGCGGCTTCTGTCCCATCCAGGCGATGCGCTGGCGCAGCGCACCCACGGTGCGATCGGACAACGGCACGCCGCCGATGGAAATCTCGCCGCGCGTGGCTGGCAGCAGCCCCGCCATCAGCGACAGCAGCGCCGTCTTGCCCGCGCCGCTCGCGCCCGTGAGCGCCACGTGCTCGCCGGCCGCAATGCGCAGGTCGAAGCCATCGAAGACTTGGCGCTCGTCGCCCGGCCATGCGAAATGCAGGCCGCGGATCACGATGGCGGGCGCGGAACCTGCGCGGGCCACGCCGGTCGCAGCACGTGCGACCGGCGCGTCCGCTCCAGGCAAGGGCAATGCGCGGGCGCGCAGCGCGTCGAGCGCCTGCAGTGCCGCCTCGCCGGCCGCGCGGTCGTGCCAGACCGCCGAGAGTTCGCGCAGCGGTTCGAAGAATGCCGGCGCGAGCAGCAGGACGAACAGCCCTTCCCCCAGGCTCAGCTGGCCTCCCCAGGCGCCGAATCCCAAGGTGCCCAGCAGGTGGAAACCGACGTACACCGCCACCATGGCAACGCCCAGCGCCGAGAAGAGCTCCAGCACCGCCGACGAGAGAAAGGCGATGCGCAACACCGCCATGGTCCGTTCCCGCAGCGCCTCTGCCGCCTGCCCGAGCCGCTCGGCGGCGGCATCCACCGCATCGAGCGCGCGCAGCGTGGCCAGCCCGCGCAGGCGGTCGAGCAGGAAGGCGTTCATGCCGCCCAACTCGACCATCTGTGCCTCGCTCGCCGCCTTGGCGCGCCAGCCGACGATGGCCATGAAAAGCGGGATGAGCGGGGCGGCAACCAGCAGCACGAGTGCCGCAACCCATGAAAGGCTGGCCACTGCCACCAGGATGACGACCGGAACCACCATCGCGCGCCAGCGCGCGGGCCGGTAGCGCACGAGGTAAGGCACCAGCGCTTCCGCCTGTTCCGCGAGCACGCTGGCCGCACGCCCGGACGCGGCACGGTCGCGGTCCAGCGGCGAACCGGCCGCCAGCGCCAAGGCGGTTTGGGCGCGAAGCGCCGAGAGCTGCGCCCTGGCGTGCCCGAAGATGCGCCGTGCGCCCCATGCGTCGCAAACAGCCCGCAGCACGCCGAGCAGCAGGATGCCGCAAGCCGGCCACTGCACCGCCGAAATCCCCTGCCCCGATGCCAGCCCCTGCACGGCCATGGCCAAGAGCGCCGCCTGCGGAATCCACATGAGCGCCGCCATGCCTTGCACGAGGCTTGCGGCATCCGGCAGCGAGAAAACCTGCAGCGGCGACCGTGGCGGAGGATGCTTGATCATTCCTTGATATCTTGTATTTTCAGTATTTACTGAATATTCGCAATCTTATCAAAGATGGAAAATCCATGAAGCAACCGGAGCGTGACTGCTCCGGCGCCCACTTGCAACCATTTCAGCGAAAAAGACGCCGGCAGGCGGCTCGGGTCAGGACGGGACGAGCACCCCGCTCGCCAGCAGCGCCGCGAACAATGCGGCGACCGCGCGCCACGATGCCGGCCGCACCTCCACCCAGCGGTACAGCAGCAGCGCGGCCGCCACGGAAAGACCGAAGGTGGCGGCCATGCCCAGCGCATCGATCCAGGCCGCATGCGGGCCCATCTGGCCAACAGCGGCATTCGTGGCCAGGAGCACCGGAAAGTGAATCAGGAACAGCGAGTACGAGATGCGGCCCAAGCGCTGCAGGGGCATGGCCGCATCCGGCCAGCGCCCGAGCGACAGCCAGCCCCGCCGCTGGGCAACGGCAATCAGCAACGCGCTCACGAGCGCAATGGCGATGCGGCTGCGCCAGTCGATGGCGAGTGCGCCCACGCCGGTCAGCGCCAGCAGCACGACGGCACTGCGCCAGGTGCTGGCCCGCGTGGCGCGTCCGATCCAGAAGGCCAGCATGCCGAGCCCGTAGGCGCCGAAGAAATAGAACGCCGTGTCGTCGAGATCGGCATTGCGGTTGAAGAGCACCAGCGAGGTGGTGGCCACCGCCAGCACCAACGCCACGGGAATCCAGCGCTCGCGCGAGACCGCCGCAGCCGGCACCGGCGCCCGCCGCAGCATGGCGGGAAGCCCCATGAGCGTGAGCGCCAGCACGAACAGCTGGAAGTCGATGGCCACGTACCAGACGCCCGTGGACAGCGCCTCGTAGCCCAGCAGATCCTGCATCAGCAATCCGTGCGCGAGCAGCTGGCCGATGCTCGGCGATGCCGGCACGTCGTCGCCGGTCATCCAGGGACGCACGAGGGCCGCCACCAGCACGCACACCGTGAGCGCCGCCAGGTAAGGCATGACCAAGCGGCCGTAGCGCTGCAGGATGCGCGCCATCGGCCGGTCGACGCGCAGCACGCCGTCGGGCGCGAGGCTCGCCGCCGCAAGGAAGCCGGCAATCACCAGGAAAATCTGCACCGCGAGCCGGCCGTCATCGGCCAGCCAGCCCAGGAAGCCCGGTGCCAGGAGAAAAGCGCCCACCGGCATCGTGCCGTAGCGCGACAGGTGGTGCCCGACGATCACCGCACAGGCAATGCCTTTGGCGATGTCGAGCAGCGGCATTCGCCCGCGCTGCGCGGGCTCCGCGGCAGGCACCGGGTTGCGCGTGCCGTTCAAAGTGCGAGCCGCTGCCTTGCTTCCTGGTACTCGCGCTTGAGCTTTTCGATGAACGCGGCCGCGCTGGCCACTTCGGTGACGGCGCCGATGCCCTGGCCCGAGCCCCAGATGTCTTTCCAGGCCTTGGCCTTGCTGCCCTCGCCGCCGCCGAAGTTCATGGTCTTGACGTCGCCTTCGGGCAGGTTGGCCGGGTCCATGCCGGCCTTGACGATGCTGGGCGCGAGATAGTTGCCGTGCACGCCGGTGAAGAGGCTCGAATAGACGATGTCGTCGGAGGTGCCGTCGACGATGGCCTGCTTGTAGTCTTCGCTGGCGCGCGCTTCCTCGGTGGCGATGAAGGCGGTGCCGATGTAGGCGAAGTCGGCACCCATGGCCTGCGCCGCGAGCACCGCGCCGCCGGTGGCGATGGAGCCCGACAGCGCGATGGGGCCGTCGAACCACTGGCGGATTTCCTGCACCAGCGCGAACGGGCTCTTCACGCCCGCATGGCCGCCGGCGCCGGCCGCCACGGCAATGATGCCGTCGGCGCCCTTCTCGATCGCCTTCTGCGCGAACTTGTTGTTGATGATGTCGTGCAGCGTGACGCCGCCGTAGCTGTGCACCGCGTCGTTCACGTCGGTGCGCGCGCCCAACGAGGTGATGACGATCGGCACCTTGTACTTCACGACCATCTCCATGTCGTGCTCGAGCCGGTCGTTGCTCTTGTGCACGATCTGGTTGATGGCGAACGGCGCGGCGGGCTTGTCCGGATTGGCCTTGTTGTAGGCAGCGAGCTCCTCGGTGATCTCGGCCAGCCAGTCTTCGAGCTGCGCCGCGGGGCGCGCGTTGAGCGCCGGCATCGAGCCGACCACACCCGCCTTGCATTGCGCAATCACGAGCTTGGGGTTGCTGATGATGAACAGCGGCGAGCCGATGATCGGCAGCGGCAGGTTCGCGAGGACGGGGGGCAGCTTGGACATGTCGTCTCCGGAGATGGGTTCGGTTTTATAAGAGAGGAAGGCCCCTGTCGCCGGTCAGGTGGGCGACACGGGCGTTGACTCAGAACGCGTCGAGCGCCAGGGACGTGACGCTCTCGGCACCGTCGACGATGCTGTCGCGGATGCCCGGCACCTTGTTCAGGATGTGCTCGGCGTAGAAGCGCGCGGTCGCGATCTTGGCGAGCATGAAGTCGGTGTCGAAGCTGCGCGAGGCGAGGTCCTCGGCAATGATCAGCGAGCGTGCGAGCTGCCAGCCGGCCACGAGGTTGCCCGCGAGCATCAGGTAGGGCACGCTGCCCGCGAATACGGCGTTGGGCGAGGCCTTGGTCTGGCCTGCGACGAAATCGACCACGTCGACGAACGCCAGGCGGGCAGCCTTCAGGCGCTTGAGCACGGCGGCGGCAGCGGGGCTGTCGCTCTTGGCAAGCTCGGCTTCGGTCTTCTCGATCTGCGCGGCAATCGCCTTGGCGGTCTGGCCGCCGTCGCGCGCGGTCTTGCGGCCCACGAGATCGTTGGCCTGGATGGCGGTGGTGCCTTCGTAGATCGTGAGGATCTTGGCGTCGCGGTAGTACTGCGCCGCGCCGGTCTCTTCGATGAAGCCCATGCCGCCGTGCACCTGCACGCCCAGCGAAGTCACTTCCAGGCTCATCTCGGTGCTGTAGCCCTTGACCAGCGGCACCATGAATTCGTAGAAGGCCTGGTTCTGCTTGCGCGCCTCGGCATCGGGGTGGTGGTGCGCGGCGTCGTACGCGGCGGCGGCCACCGAAGCCATCGCGCGGCAGCCTTCGGTGTAGGCGCGCATCGTCATCAGCATGCGCTTGACGTCGGGGTGGTGAATGATGGGCGCGCTCGCGTTGATCGAACCGTCGACCGGGCGGCTCTGCACGCGGTCTTTCGCGTAGGCCACGGCATGTTGATAAGCGCGCTCGGCGATCGCGATGCCCTGCATGCCCACGGCGTAGCGGGCCGAGTTCATCATGATGAACATGTACTCCAGGCCGCGGTTCTCCTGGCCAACGAGATACCCGACGGCACCGCCGTTGTCGCCGTACTGCAGCACCGCAGTGGGCGAGGCCTTGATGCCCAACTTGTGCTCGATGCTCACGCAGTGCACGTCGTTGCGTTCGCTCAAGCGACCGTCCTTGCCGACGATGAACTTGGGCACCACGAACAGGCTGATGCCCTTCACGCCTTCGGGCGCGCCGGTCACGCGGGCCAGCACGAGGTGCACGATGTTCTCGGCCATGTCGTGCTCACCGTAGGTGATGAAGATCTTGGTGCCGAACACCTTGTAAGTGCCGTCGGGCTGCGCCTCGGCGCGGCTGCGCACCATGGCGAGGTCGCTGCCGGCCTGCGGTTCGGTGAGGTTCATGGTGCCGGTCCACTGGCCGCTCACCAGCTTCTCGAGATACACCGCCTTGAGCTCGTCGGAGCCGGCCGTGAGCAGCGCCTCGATGGCGCCGTCACTCAGGAGCGGGCACAGCGCGAAGCTCATGTTGGCCGAATTGAGCATCTCGCCGCAGGCCGCGCCGATGGTCTTGGGCAGGCCCTGCCCGCCGAAGTCCGCCGGATGCTGCAGGCCCTGCCAGCCGCCCGACACGTACTGCGCAAAGGCTTCCTTGAAGCCCGGCGTGGTCGTGACGGCGCCGTCCTTGAAGGACGACGGGTTGCGGTCGCCCGCCACGTTCAGCGGCGCCACCACGTCCTGGTTGAAGCGCGCGCATTCCTCGAGCACGGCCTGCGCGGTTTCGAGGCCGGCGTCCTCGAAGCCGGGCAGCTTGGCGATCTCGCCGATGTTGGCCAGGTGTTCGATATCGAACAGCATGTCCTTGAGGGGGGCGGTGTAGCTCATGTCATGTCTCCAGATACAGCGGATACGAAAAGGGCATCGCGAACGATGCCCTCCGGCTCAGTGCGGCGTTGCGATCAGAGCGCCTTGACGAGTTCCGGCACGGCCGTGAACAGGTCGGCCACGAGGCCATAGTCGGCCACGCTGAAGATCGGCGCCTCTTCGTCCTTGTTGATCGCCACGATCACCTTGGAGTCCTTCATGCCGGCCAGATGCTGGATCGCCCCCGAGATGCCGCAGGCGATGTACAGCTGCGGCGCCACGATCTTGCCGGTCTGGCCCACCTGCCAGTCGTTCGGCGCGTAGCCCGCATCCACCGCGGCGCGGCTGGCACCCAGGCCCGCGTTGAGCTTGTCGGCCAGAGGGGCCATCACTTCGGTGAACTTCTCCGCGCTGCCCAGCGCCCGGCCACCCGAGACGATGATCTTGGCGGCCGTCAGTTCCGGGCGTTCGCTCTTGGTGACTTCGCGGCCCACGAAACTCGACTTGCCGCTGTCGGCCACGCCTTCGGCGGTTTCGACCGAGGCGCTGCCGCCGGTGGCGGCTGCCGCGTCGAAGCCGGTCGTGCGCACGGTGATCACCTTGATCGCGTCGCTGCTCTGTACCGTGGCGATGGCGTTGCCGGCATAGATCGGGCGCTCGAAGGTGTCCGGGCTGTCGACCTTGGTGATGTCGCTGATCTGGGCCACGTCCAGCTTGGCGGCCACGCGCGGGGCGACGTTCTTGCCGTTGGCGGTCGAGGGGAACAGGATGTGGCTGTAGTTGCCGGCAATGGCCAACACCTGGGCGGCGACGTTCTCGGCCAGGTTCTCCGCCAGGCTGGGGCTGTCGGCCACGATGACCTTGGCCACGCCCGCGATCTGCGCGGCGGCCTTGCCGGCTTCGGCGGCGTTGGCACCGGCCACGAGCACGTGGACGTCGCCGCCGCAGGCCAGCGCCGCGGTCACGGTGTTGAGGGTCGCGGGCTTGACGGTCGCGTGGTCGTGTTCGGCAATAACTAGTGCGGTCATGTCGTTGTCTTCCTCAGATCACTTTGGCTTCGTTCTTGAGCTTGTCCACCAGGGCGGCGACGTCGGGCACCTTGATGCCGGCGCCGCGCTTGGGCGGCTCGCTGACCTTGAGGGTCTTCAGGCGGGGCTTCACATCGACACCCAGGTCTTCGGGCTTGAAGACGTCGAGCGTCTTCTTCTTGGCTTTCATGATGTTGGGCAAGGTGACGTAGCGCGGCTCGTTCAGGCGCAGGTCGGTGGTGATGACCGCCGGCAGGCTGAGCGTGAGGGTTTCCAGGCCGCCGTCGACTTCGCGGGTCACGGTGGCCTTGCCGTCGGCCACTTCGACCTTGGAGGCGAAGGTGGCTTGCGGCAGGTCGGCCAGCGCGGCGAGCATCTGGCCGGTCTGGTTGGCGTCGTCGTCGATGGCCTGCTTGCCGAGGATGACGAGCTGGGGCTGTTCCTTGTCGACCAGGGCCTTCAGGAGCTTGGCCACGGCCAGGGGCTGCAGCTCTTCGGTGGTCTCGACCAGGATGCCGCGGTCGGCACCGATGGCCATGGCGGTGCGCAGGGTTTCCTGGCACTTGGCATCGCCGCAGGAGACGGCGATCACCTCGGTGACCACGCCCTTTTCCTTCAGGCGCACGGCTTCTTCCACCGCGATCTCGTCGAAGGGGTTCATGCTCATCTTGACGTTGGCAATGTCCACTCCGGTGCCGTCGCTCTTCACGCGCACCTTGACGTTGTAATCGACGACCCGTTTGACAGGCACTAGAACCTTCATTGACTTGACTCCATTGGGATTGCAAAAAGGGGGCTTCGAGGGCAGCCGGTCATTTTAGGGTCCGACCTTTGCCGCACCTGCGCTCATGGCGACTGGCACCGCGGGGCAACAAAAAAGAACGACCGTGCTTTTTCGTGATTATACGGCAGGGTCGCGGGTGGCGGAAACGCCCGGCGGCAGCGACTCCACCCGCAGCACGCGCTGCGGATACGGAATGTCCACGCCCGCGCTGCGCAGGCCCTCGAGAATGGCGATGTTGATGGCCGAGCGCAGGTTGTCCTTGCCCTTGTCGGGATCGGCGACCCAGAAGTTCAGGGTGAACTCCAGCCCGTCGGGCGCAAAGTTCATCAGGAAGGCCACGGGCGCCGGGTCGGTGATCACGCGAGCCTGGGCCTTGGCCGCCTCGCACAGGATGCCCTGCACCTGCGCCACGTCGCTGTCGTAGCCCACCACGATGGTGGTCGTGATGTTGAACTTGCGGTCCGCCATCGAGAGGTTCTCGACGCGGCTGGTGATGAGCGACTCGTTCGGCACGATGGCCTCGCGTCCGTTGCCCGCACGGATGAGCGTGTAGCGGGTCTTGATGTCGGTGATGCGGCCCTCGAAGGCGTCGACCTTGACGTTGTCGCCGATGCGGATGGAGCGCTCCAGCAGGATCACGAAGCCACTCACGTAGTTGGCCGCCAGCTTCTGCAGGCCGAAGCCCAGGCCCACGCCGAGCGCACCGCCCAGCACCGAGAGCGCCGTGAGGTCGACCCCCACCGCCGACAGCGCGAACAGCAGGCCGACCAGCAGCAGGAAGGCGCGCACCGCATTCGACGCCACCTTGCGCATCGAAAGATCGCTCACGGCCTCGCGCAGGATGCGCTTCTCGATGGTGGCGGCAATCCACAGCGCGATCACCAGCACCAACCCGGCCGACAGCACGCCCTGGACGATGGTCTGCAGGCTGACGCGCGTCTTGCCGAAAGCCAGCGTGATGTTGTCGAGTTCGGCCAGCACCGGCGGCAGCAGCCCGACGATCCAGAGGATGGCGGCAATCCAGGCCAGCCACGAAATCGTGCGCTCCAGCAGCCGGACCAGGTTGGAGGCGGGAAACACCGCCCGCATCACGCGCGCGAACAGGCGGATGACCGCCAGCGACAGGAACACCGACACCCCGATGCGCAGCACCAGCACGGGCTGGAAGTCGCTCACCAGCCGCCGGGCCAGCTCGGTGAAGACCAGCGCCAGCAGCGGGAACAGGAGCCCGTCGAAGATGCGCTCGCCGAACCAGATGGAATCCTTCGGCTGGTCGCGCCCGAACCAGCGGGTGACCACCCAGGCCAGGGCCACGCAGCCCACCAGCGCGGCCAGTTCGATGCCCAGGCCGCGCGCGTCGACCTGACCCAGGCGTTGTGTGAAATCGTTGAAATTCATCTCTTGGGAAAACATGGCGCGATGTTCGCGCCTGCGGCTCTCTACAGATCGGCAAGGACACGGATATGGGCTTCGACGCTGCGCGCGAGGGCGTCCAGGTTGTAGCCCCCTTCGAGCATCGAGACGATGCGTCCGCGCGCATGGCGCCTGGCGATGTCCCGGATGCGGCTCGTGATCCAGGCGAAATCGTTCTCGGTGAGGCCGAGCTGGCCCAGGTCGTCCTCGCGGTGGGCGTCGAAGCCCGCGCTCACGAAGACCATCTCGGGTGCAAATTCCTCGAGCCGGGGCATCCAGGCGGCTTCGATCAGCTCGCGCACGTCCATGCCCCTGGTGTAGGCCGGGATCGGCAGGTTCAGCATGTTCGAGGCCGGATGCTCGGTGCCGCTGTACGGATAGAACGGATGCTGGAAGAAGCCCACCATCAGCACGCGCGGATCGTTCGACAGGATGTTCTCGGTGCCGTTGCCGTGGTGCACGTCGAAGTCGACGATGGCCACGCGGTCCAGTCCGTGCACCTCGAGCGCATGCCGCGCCGCAATGGCCACGTTGTTGAGAAAGCAGAAGCCCATGGCCTGCTCGCGGCAGGCGTGGTGCCCGGGCGGGCGCACCGAGCAGAACGCGTTCTCGATCTCGCCCGCCATGACCGCATCGGTGGCGGCAATCGCGGCGCCGGCGGCGCGGCGCGCGGCCAGCAGCGTGAAGCGCGTCAGGACGGTGTCGGGGTCGAGCTGCGCATGGGTGGGCCCGCCGGCCGGCTCGTCGGCCACCAGGCGCTGGTGAAGCTCTTCGAGGTATTCGAGGTGAGCCTCGCTGTGCGCGCGCGTGATCTGGGAAAGGGTGGCCAGCGGCACATCCCGGTGCTCCAGGGCATCGCCCACGCCGGTGAGCAGCAGCCTGTCTTCGATGGCATCGAGCCGCTCGGGGCATTCGGGGTGGCCCCGGCCCATGTCATGCTTCCAGCAGTCGCGATGTGTGAAGTAGCCGGTCTTGCCCATGTCTTTGCCGTGTCTCTGTCGTATCTAGACCTCACACGGCATGGGGCCGCGCAGTCTTACGGTATCGTTTGCATATGGATACAAATATGGACGTTGCTGCGAAGCTTGCCACTTTGCTGAGTCAGCTTAACACGGTGATCGTGGGCAAGGAGCCCCAGGTGCGCGACTGCGTGGCCTGCCTGCTCGCGGGCGGGCACCTGCTGATCGAGGATGTGCCGGGGGTCGGCAAGACCACCCTCGCCCATGCGCTGTCGCACACCTTCGGCCTGCAGTTCTCGCGCGTGCAGTTCACCGCCGACCTGATGCCGGGCGACCTGTCGGGCGTGGCCATCTACGACCGGGGCCAGCAGGCCTTCGTCTTCCACCCCGGGCCGATCTTCGCGCAGGTGCTGCTGGCGGACGAAATCAACCGCGCCAGCCCCAAGACGCAGAGCGCGCTGCTCGAGGCCATGGAAGAGAAGCAGGTCACCATCGAAGGCGAGACGCGGCCGCTGCCCACGCCCTTCTTCGTGATTGCCACGCAGAACCCGCAGGACCAGCTCGGCACCTTCGCCTTGCCCGAGTCGCAGCTCGACCGCTTCCTCATGCGCATCTCGCTGGGCTACCCCGACCGCGCCGCCGAACGCGAGCTGCTCTCGGGCGCCGACCGCCGCGAGATGCTGGCCACCCTGCCCGCGCTCTTGACTGCCGGCGAACTCACGGCGCTGCAGCAGCGTGTGCAGCAGGTGCATGCGGCCGAGCCGCTTCTGAACTACGTGCAGGACCTGATCGCGGCCACCCGCTCCGGCCGCTGGTTCCTGCAGGGCCTCTCGCCGCGCGCCGGCATTGCCGTGCTGCGCGCCGCCAAGGCGCAGGCGCTGCTGGCCAACCGAAACTACGTTGCGCCCGACGACGTGCAATCGATTCTTCCGCAGACCATTGCGCACCGCCTCACCCCGGTGGGCGACGCGGGCCGGGGCGCGGTGGAGCAGGTGCGCGCGATGATCGCGGACGTGCCGCTGCCGTAAGAAAATGAACCGTCCCGTTCGCCACCGATGATCGCGTCGCTACGCTCGCGTATCGACGGCTGGTTCCTATCGCGCCGGCCGCCTTCGGACACGCTGGAGCTCACGCAGCGCAACGTCTACATCGTGCCCACGCGCGCCGGCTGGACGCTGGGCGCCACGCTGCTGGTGCTGCTGATCGCGTCGATCAACTACCAGCTCAACCTCGGCTACCTGCTGACCTTCCTGCTCGCGGGCAGCGTGGCCGTGGGCATGCACGTGTGCCATGCCACGCTGCGCGGCCTGGCCATGCACATGATGCCGCCCGAGGCCCACTATGCGGGCGCCGCCGCGGTCTTTCGCGTCGTGCTGCACAACACGCGGCGCAGCGTGCGCTACGGCATCGGCATGGCCGTGCGCGGCAGCGGCCAGTGGGCCTGGACCGACGTTCCGGCGGAAGGCAGCGCCACGGTCGAGATCGCATTCAAGCCCGAGCGGCGCGGACTCCATCCGGTGCCCCCGCTCACCGCCGAAACCCGCTTTCCGCTCGGCACATTCCGCGTCTGGACGGTGTGGCGGCCGGCCGCGAAGATGCTGGTCTATCCAACGCCCGAGGCGCATCCGCCGCCGCTGCCGCCGGGCGAGCCGCTGTCGGGGCCGGCCGCCACGTCGGCCGCGCTGCGCGCCCAGGCCGCCGGCGAGTACGACGGCCTCAGGGCCTACCGGCGCGGCGACCCGCTCAAGCTCGTGGTCTGGAAGAAGGCGGCCCGGGCGCAAGCCACCGGGTCGGAAGACCTGGTGAGCCGCGATACGCAGCAGACGCAGCGCGAAGAGCTGTGGCTCGACGCGCAGGCCACCCACCTGGCCGACACCGAGGCCCGGGTGTCGCGGCTCTGCGCCTGGGTGCTGATGGCGGACCGGCTGGGCGTGGACTACGGCATCCGCGTGGCCGCGCGCGTGGTGCAGCCGTCGCAGGGAGAAGCCCACCGAAGAGCTTGCCTGGAGGCGCTGGCGCTATGCTGAACCTGAACGCCGTTCGTTCTTCTTCAGGCCGGGAGCAGCGCGCATGAACAAGTTCATGCGCGAAATCTCGGCGCTGCCAAGGGACGCCAGGGACACCCTGTTCCTGCTGGCAGTCATCGCGCTCATCGTCCTGCCGCAGGTCGGGAACCTGCCCTGGTGGTGCACCGCCATCACGGCGATGGTGCTGGTGTGGCGCAGCACGCTCGCCATGGAGGCCCGCCCGCTTCCGGGCAAGTGGGCGCGCGTGGGCCTGCTGGCGCTGACGCTGGCCGCCACCTTCGCCACCCATCGCACCCTGCTGGGGCGCGACGCCGGGGTGACGCTGATCGTGATCCTGCTGGCCTTGAAGACGCTGGAGCTGCGCGCGCGCCGGGACGCCTTCGTCATCTTCTTCCTGGGCTTCTTCGCGATGCTCACGAACTTCTTCTACTCGCAGTCGCTGATGACCGCGGTCACCATGCTGCTTGCGCTGCTGGGCCTGCTCACCGCGCTGGTCAATGCGCACATGCCGGTGGGCAAGCCGCCGTTGATGCAGGCGGCGCGCACCGCCAGCTGGATGGCCCTGGCGGGCGCGCCGATCATGCTCGCGCTGTTCCTGCTGTTCCCGCGCTTCGCGCCGCTGTGGGGCACGCCCGGCGACGCGATGGCCGGGCGCACGGGCCTGTCGAACACCATGCGCGTGGGCGCCATCGCCGAACTGGCGCTCGACGACAGCATCGCGGCACGCATCAAGTTCGAGGACAACCGCGCGCCGCCCCAAAGCCAGCTGTACTTCCGCGGCCCGGTGCTCGCGCAGTTCGACGGGCGCGAGTGGACGGCGCTGCCATCCTGGGCGCGCGGCGCGCCAGCCTCGGGCAACCTGCGCACCAGCGGCCAGCCAGTTCGCTACGAGGTCACGCTCGAGCCCAACCATCGCCCCTGGCTGCTCACGCTCGATGTGGCGCCAGGCGCACCGCAGGCGCCCGGCCTCGAGGTCACGGGCACCCCCGACCTGCAATGGCTCGCGAACCGCCCCATCTCCGACCTCGTGCGCTACCGCGCCGAGAGCTACACGCAGTTCCACAGCGGACCCGTGCGGCAGACGGCCGCGCTGCGGCCCTATCTCGCCCTGCCGCCCGGATCGAACCCGCGCACCGCTGCGCTCGCCGCGGAAATGCGCGCCCAGCCCGCCCTGGCCAACGCCGGCACGCAGGCCTTCATCCGCGCCGCACTGCAGCGGCTGCGCACCGGCGGCTACACCTATACGCTGGAGCCCGGCTTCTACGGCAACGACACGGCCGACGAGTTCTGGTTCGACCGCAAGGAAGGCTTCTGCGAGCACATCGCCTCGGCCTTCGTGGTGCTGATGCGCGGGGCGGGCATTCCGGCGCGCATCGTGACCGGCTACCAAGGCGGCGAACTCAATGGCGTCGACAACTACTGGGTGCTGCGCCAGAGCGATGCGCACGCCTGGGCCGAGGTCTGGGAGGAAGGCGTGGGCTGGTTGCGCGTCGATCCCACGGGCGCGGTGTCGCCGGGCCGGGTCGGCCAGTTGCAGCGGCTCGTGCCGCAGCCGGGCCTGTTCGCCGGCGCCATCGGCGCGATGAGCCCCACGCTGGCGCAGAACCTGCGCGCCGCGTGGGAAGCGGTGAACAACGGCTGGAACCAGTGGGTGCTCAACTACACGCAGAGCCGCCAGCTCAACCTGCTCAAGAGCATCGGCTTCGAAGCGCCCAGCCTCGAGGACCTGGCCTATGTGCTGCTCTACCTGCTGGTGGGTGCGAGCCTTGCCGGCGCGGCATGGGCCTTGTGGGAGCGCAGCCAGCACGACCCGTGGCTGCGCCTGCTCGGCCAGGCACGCGCGCGCCTCGCCAAGGCCGGCCTCAAGGTGCCCGACACGGCGCCGCCGCGCCAGATGGCCGCGCAGGCCGAGGCGCACTTCGGCCCCGCGGCGCAGGCGGTGCGCGAATGGCTGCTGAAGCTGGAGGCCCAGCGCTACGCCGAGGCCTCCCCGGCTTCGCTTGCGGCCCTGCGGGCCGAGTTCCGGCGCCTGAACTGGCCCGCTGCGCCGAATCCCGGGCGCTGAAACCGCATGTGTCCCGCGGAGGCGGGCTCGCGCGGACGGCACAATCGCCTCCATGCGATTTTTTCTTTCCGTGCCACGCCGCACCGCCGCAGCAGCCCTCTTCGCCGCCTGCTGCGCAGGGTCCATGGCCGCGCAGGCCCAGAAAGCCCCCAGCGCCCGCATCGTGAAAACCGTGGCGGGCAGCACGCCCTACGCCAGGCGCGACGACGCCATGCGCTTTGCCGAAGAAGTGGCCGAGCGCCGCGGCCTCGACCGCAACTGGGTGCGCGCCACCATCGGCAGCGCGCGCTTCCTGCCGAACGTGCCGCGCCTGATGTTGCCGGGCCCGGCCGGCACGGTGAAGAACTGGCAGGCCTATCGCAGCCGCTTCATCGACGCGACGCGCATTGCCGCCGGCGTGCGCTTCTGGCGCAACAACGCCGACACGCTCGCGCGCGCGGAGGCGACGTACGGCGTGCCGGCCGAGATCATCGTGGGCATCGTCGGCGTGGAAACCATCTACGGCCGCAACATGGGCAACTTCCGCGTGATCGATGCACTGGCCACGCTGTCGTTCGACTTCCCGCAGGCTCATCCGCGCGCGGCCGAGCGCGAAGCCTTCTTCCGCGGCGAGCTCGAGAGCTTCCTGAGCACCGAAAGCCGCACTTCAGACAACCCGCTGCTGCCCGTGGGCAGCTACGCGGGCGCCATGGGCATGCCGCAGTTCATGCCCAGCAGCATCGCCAAGTACGCGGTCGACTTCGACGGCGACAGCCGCATCGACCTGGTCGACAACCCCGCCGACGTGATCGGCTCGGTGGCCAACTACTTCAAGGCCTTTGGCTGGACGCCCGGCGTGCCCGCGATCTACCCGGTGCATTTCGAGGAGGCCCGCCTCCAGAAGGCGCTGCTGCTGGCGCCCGACATCCTGCCGAGCTTCAGCGCCGACAGCTTCGTGGCGGCCGGCGCCGTTCCCGAAGGCGATGGCCTGCGCCACAAGGGCCTTCTCGCGCTGGTCGAGCTGCAGAACGGCGCCGACGCGCCGCCGACCTATGTGGCCGGCACGCGCAACTTCTACGTGATCACGCGCTACAACTGGAGCAGCTACTACGCGATGTCGGTGCTCGACCTTGGCCAGGAGGTCAAGGCCGCCATGGAGCAATAGCCGATGGCGCCCCAGGCACTGCGGGACAACTGGAACGCCGCCTGGCACGCGCTGGGCGCGGCCCGCGCCGACGAGGTGCTGTGCGTCGAGCTCCAGCGCCGCTACGACGAGCCGCAGCGCCACTATCACACCCTGCAGCACCTCGGCGAATGCCTGGCCTGGTTCGAGCACGAGAAAGAGCTGGCCGAGCGCCCCGGTGAAGTGGCGCTCGCGCTGTGGTTCCACGACGCGGTCTACGACGTGCATGCGCACGACAACGAGGCACGCAGCGCCGAATGGGCGCGCGGCGCCATCCTTTCGGCCGGTGTACCGGCAGATGCGGCCGAACGCGTGCATGCCCTCGTGATGGCCACGCGGCACGATGCCGTGCCCGAAGGCCGCGACGCCAAACTGCTGATCGACATCGACCTGTCGATCCTCGGCGCGGACTCCGCGCGCTTCGACGAATACGAACGGCAGGTGCATGCCGAATATGCGTTCGTGCCCACCGAAGTGCGCCTGCCGCGCCGCCGCGCGATCCTGCAGCGCTTCCTCGCGCGGGAGGCGATCTACGCCACGCCGCGAATGCACGCGCTGCTGGAGGCACGGGCTCGCGCCAACCTGGCCCGGTCGATCGCGGCAATGGCCTGACCTCGCTGCCTGCGGTTGGCCTTGCGATGTTTCAGGCCGGCACCAGCCGCCACCATTCGGAGCGCGGCTTCTCGCCATTGCGCTCCTCTTCCACCACGCCGACCAGCAGTCCGGCGCTTCCGGCGCTTCCGGCGCCCAGCTTCGAGAGCTGCAGCAGCTGCTGCGGATCGCGGCACAGCGCAAAGCTCGCGTCGCCCTGCCATTCGAGGCAGCGGCCGACCTCCGCCAGCATCAGCGCCGGCTGGCCCTGCATGAAGGTGAATGGCATCAGCATGCCCGCGTCGAGCTGCGCCAGGCCCGCATGCGTTGCTCCCCAGGCGCCGCGCAGGCTCGATACGCGCAGCCGGGCCCCCGCGGGCAAGGCCGCCTCGCCCGCGGCATCGAGGCACTGCCGGGCCCCGAACATCGCAAGCTCGGTCCAGAGGCCGACGCGCCGCGGCCGCCGGCCGAGGCGGTGCGCGAGCTGGTCGCGCCAATCCGCAGGCAGCGGATCGACCGCGAAGTGGGCGACGGTGCGCCATGCGTGGGCGGACCCGGCGTTCATCGGCCATCCTCCAGCACCAGCGAGGCGTGCCCGCCGCCGAACCCGACCACGTTGAGCAGGATGTTGCGCAGCCCGGAAGGCGCCTGCGCGCTCAGGGCAATGCCGAGTTCATCGTCGATGGCATAGCCCGCCGACGGCCACACGCCAGCTTCGATGCAGCCAACGAGCAAGGCCAGCTCGGCGGCACCCGCGGCGCCCAGCGTGTGGCCGATGGCCGACTTGAGCGACACCAGCGGCGGCAACGGATCGAAGACCTGCTTCAATGCCAGCGCCTCGATCGCATCGTTGATCGGGCTGCCCGCGGCCTGCACCTTGATCAGGTCGATGTCCTGCGGCCGCAGCCCGCTCTGCGCCAAGGCCTCGCGGCACATGGCGAGCACCGCACTGGCTTCGGTGCCCGAGGGGTTGCGCCCGTCGACCACGTTGGCCCCGCCCGCGATGCGCCAGCGCGCCGCGCGCGAGCCGAGGCGCAATGCGGCCACCGCCTCGCCGAGCACCAGCCCGTTGCGCCCGGCGCCGAAGGGTTGCGCGCCGTCGGGCGAGAGCAGCTGCATGGCGCCGAAGCCGGCCACCGTGAAGCGGTTGCCCAACTCGGCGCCGATCACCAGCGCCTCGTCGGCCTGCCCGCTTCGGATGAGATCGCAGGCCGCAAGCACCGCGTTGAGCGCCGAGGTGCAGGCCGTGGAGATGGTGAAGACCGGCCCCTGCCAGTCGAGTGCACCGGCCACGAGGCCGGCAAAGTCCTGCAGGTCGCCGCCAAGCCGCAGATCCTGCGCCGTGTGTTCCATGACGCCGATGTCCAGCGAGGACGATGCGACGAAGAGCGGGCCGGAACGCCCTGCCCCTGTCCCTTCGTCCGCCTGCGCAGCCACGCCGCGCACGACGCGCTCCAGGCGCTGCCTCCAATTGCCCTCCTGCGGTGGCAGCATGTGGACGGGCCACTGCACGCCTTCCGAAACGGCGAGCGGCGTGGGCCGAACGCCGCCGCGCGCCAGGGCGGCCACGGAGGAAGGAAGATCATTGCCCAGCGTGCAAGCCAGGCCCATGCCGGCAAGATAAACGCCCTCGCCGCTCACAGGTGCACCCTTGACGCTGCGCTCATGCCTTGCCCGCTTCCACCAGGTGGTCGGCCAGATGGGCAATGGAAGTGAGCGCGCGGCGCGTTTCCTTGCTGTCGGGCATGCGCACGCCAAAGCGCTGCTGGATCGTCATCGACACCTGCAGGGCGTCGAGCGAATCGAGGTCGAGCCGGGCCTCGGGCCCGAACAGCGGCTCGTCGTCGCCAAGGCCGCCCGGCGGTGCGTCTTTTTCGACGGCCTCGAGCACCATGGCTTTCAGGCTGGCGATGAATTCAGCAGAATGGGAGTGGGTCACGATGCGCGCCTGCGAAACAGAAAGACGGCCAGCAGGAACATGGCGGCCGCAAATACCACGAGCCTGCCGACCTGCGGCAGGGTGTCGGCCACGCCGCCGCCGCGCAGCAGCACGGTGAGCAGCGCCTCCAGCCCCCAGTTCATCGGCGAGATCTCGACCAGCCGCTGCATGAAGCCCGGCATGACGAACTTCGGCACCATGATGCCGCCCGCCGCCGCCATCAGCACGTTGACCATCGGCCCGATGGTAGCGGCCTGCGCATGGCTGCGCACCGCGCACGCGAGCGCCAGCGACAGGCTCACCGCGGCCAGGCTCACGGCCGCCAGCGCCAGCACCAGCGCCCCCCAATGGATACCCGCGAGCGAAAGCGCGTCGCCGCCGATCAGCGGCATCAGCCAGATGCCGGCAGCCAGCATCAGTACGGCCTGCAGCGCGTTGACGCCCAGGTAGGGCAGCGCCTTCGACATCAGCAGCATGACGCGTGACACGCCCAGGCTGCGCAGCCGGCCCAGCGCGCCCGAGCTGCGTTCCTGCACGAACAGGCTCGAGAGCGAGGCGACCACGAAGAACATGCCGAACACCAGCCACGCCGGCACGTTCTGCTGCACCGAAGTGGGCCGCGGCCCGGCGGTGGCATAGCGCTCGGCATTCACCAGCGCCTGGATCGAGGCACCCGGCGGCGGACCGGAGGTGCCGGGCACCGCCAGCGCCAGGCGCGCCTTCAGTTCGCCGGACGCGCCGACGAGTTCGGCCCGCAGCGCGTTGAACAGGTTGGCGTCGATGCCGGGCTCCGTCAGCAGACGGATGTGGGCCTGGGTCGACAGCGCGGCCGATTCGAGTTCCGCCGACAGGCCGGGCTCCAGCACGATCACGTACTTGAGCGCGCCGCTTCGCAACTGCGCCTGCCAGTCGGCATCGAGGGCCTTGGGCGCGCCGTGGCTGCGCTGCCAGATCTGCTGCAGCCACTGCGCCGGTGTCCCGGTGTCGCGCCGGTCGACCGCATAGCTCAGTTCGGCGAGCGGCGGCCGGTAGATGTCCTTCAGCGTGAGCGACATCAGAACGATGAAGACCATCGGCATCAGGAACAGCGCCGCCAGCCCGTGCATGTCGCGCACGAGTGCGAGCAGTTCCTTCTTGATGAGCGCGAAGAGCATGGTGTTCTTCAGTCGCGCAGGGACCGGTGGGTGAGTGCCATGAAGAGCTGCTCGAGGTCGTGGCGGCCGAACTCGGCGTGGCGCACCTCGATGCCTTCGGCCTCCAGGGCCTGCAGAACCGGACCGGGGCCGGTGCCTTCGCGCAGGTGAATGCGCCAATGCGCGCCGCCCTGCTCCACCGTGCCAAAGCGCGAGAGCATCTGCGCGTCGAGCCCGTCGGCCGCCAACGTGAGCAGCATCGCGCTCTTCGACAGCAGTTCCTCGAGCGCGCCTTCGCGCAGCACGCGGCCATGGTCGAGGATGGCCACGCGGTCGGCAATGGCCTCGATCTCTTCCATGTAGTGCGAGGCATAGATCACCGCCGCACCCTGCTGCGCCAGGCTCTTGATGGCGTCGAGGATGAAGGCGCGCGACTGCGGATCGACGCCCACCGTGGGCTCGTCGAACAGCATCAGCTCGGGCTCGGGCAGCAGCGCGATCGCCAGGTTGAGGCGGCGCTTGAGGCCGCCCGAGAGCCGCTCGGCGCGCACGCCGGCGAACTGTTCGAGCTGGGCAAAGTGCGTGCAAGCGTCGATGCGCTCCTTCTTGCGTGCGCCGGCGAGGCCGCCCGCCGCGGCGAAGCATGCGAGGTTCTCGGCCACGGTGAGCATCGGATAGAAGGCCTGGTCCTGCGGCGCTACCGCGATGCGCGTGGGTGCCTTGGCGCGCACTTGCTGCAGCGGCTGGCCGTCGATGCGGATCTCGCCCGACTGCACGGCCAGTGCGCCCGACAGATGCGAGATCAGCGTGGTCTTGCCCGCGCCGTTGGGGCCGAGCAGGCCCATCACGCAGCCCCGGGGCACCGCGAGCGAGACGTCGGCCAGCGCGGCCGAGTCGGCGTGCGGATAGCGGTGGCCTAGGTTCTTCAGTTCCAGCATCGGGCTGCTTGCCGCTCTTGTTCGGGGCGCTGCTGTTCCTGTTCGGGGCGCGTGCACAGGCCACCGGGTACTCCCCTCCGCGAATGTCCCCCGCCTTCGGCTCCTCCTTGATTTCGCTGCGGGGAGCACCCGATGCCCTGTGCACCTGGGCACGCTCTGGGTGCACAGCCGATCAACGACCGCTCCGCATAACGCTCCCGTCGATGGGGTGCCTTGCGCAGCGAAATCAAGGAGGAGGCCGCAGGCCGGGGGACATTCGCGGAGCAAGGTACCCCGTCGGCGGGAGCGCGCCCCGAACAATGCCCCACGCGACGAACAGAAGAAGATCCCATTCAGGCAACAACGGCCCTGAGGTCGCGAAAGAAGGTTTCTTCCTGCTGCGCCTGCTCGCGTAGCTTGCCGGCCAGCGCAGCGGGATCGACCGGCTCTCGGCCCTTCACCATGCGCGCTGCCTTCAATGCGAACGCTCGCCAGCCGTCGCCGATGGCGATCAGCCGCTCGGACATCTGCTGCAGCTGCGGCTTGTCGAGCAGCTGCGCCGCCTCCTGCAGGAAGCCCGCGTAGATGAAGCGGAATCCCGCCCCGCCCGTGCCGATTTCTTCCTGCATGCGCACCACATGGCCGATGAAATCGACACTGCGCGGATCGCCCGGCGGCAGCTTCTGCATGCGCCTGGCCAGCGTGCGCATGCCGCGCACGCCGACGATGGGAACCGGCGCGAGCATGGTGCGCACCGTCTTTCGGATCGCCTTGGTCACCGATGCCGCATCGACCGTCTTGCGCTCGATGGCCTGCGGGTAGTACATGAGGCCCTTGGGCGCGAGCACGCCCTTGGCGAAGCGCGCACGCGAAAGATCGGCGCTGGCGCAGCGCACCGGTTCTTCGAACACCGGGTCGCTGATCAGGTAGTCGTCGCCGTCCTTGCCGTACACCAGCAGGTTGTGCGCATTGAAGTGGAAGCGCATGTTGGGCGGAAAGTACGGCAGCCAGTAGACCGAGGTCTGCAAGCCCACGATCTGCCCGCCCGCGAGCAGCGCATCGAGGCGCTGCGCACCGGCCTCGGCGCTGCGGAAGGTCTCGAAGCGAAAGCGCGCGGCCATCGGCGCCAGGAGGCCCTTGATGATGGCCTTGGGCGGCATGCGGTACGAGATGAGCGGCAGACCCGAGAGCTTGATGAATGGCAGGTAGGCGAACGACAGCGCCGACGACAGGCCGAGCGCCATGCTCTCGGTCATGGGCACGCCGTGGTGGCGCATGAGGTTCGAGATGACACCGCTTTCGCAATGCGCCGCTTGTTGGTGTTCGAATTTCACGGCAGGCCCTGCAAGGTGGAAACGGGAAGCCCCAGCGCCTCCGAATAGCGCGCCAGATGCTTCTGCGGCAGCGCTGCGAAGTGCTTCGGCTTCAGGTGGCGCCGCACGCGCCATTGCCAGAAGCCGCTGGTCTGCGAGAGCAGCGCCACGTCCATGCGGCGCTCGTACATCCAGTATTCGAGCGGCGACGCAAGCCCCCGGGCCACGCGTTCCTTCGCGTCCCGGGCCTGCTCGACCAGCACGTCGACCGCGTGGCTGGTGACGATTTCCTCCGCCTCCCAGCCGCGCGAGCGGGTGGTGACCACGCGGCCCTGCGCGTCGCGCGCGTACATGAGCTTGGCGTGGCCGTCGAGGGTGGCGTTGCCTTCTTGCGGAACGGCGTCGAGGTCCATGTCACACAGCTTCCATGTAGATGAAGCCGCTCGAGAAGCGGCCGCTTTCGGGCACGAACATCAGCAGCTTGTGGCCGGGCTTGATACGGCCCGAGCGGAACAGTTCGTCGAGCATGATGTAGGGCGATGCCGATCCGGTGTTGCCCTTGGTCGCGAGGTTGCTGAACCAGCGCTCGCGCGGAATGGCAAAGCCCATCGACTCGAGGCAGCGGCTCACGGGTTCGACGAAATAGCCGGACGACAGGTGCGGCAGGAACCAGTCGACGTCCGCTGCCTTCAGGCCGCGCTTCCCGACGATGGCCGCCAGCGGCTCGCCCAGCGTGGCGCGCACGATGTTCTCGTTGAGCAGGCGCACGTCCTGCTTGACGGCGAAGGTCGACTCGCGCCGCCAGTCTTCGGGATCGGTGCGCGCCCAGCCGTCGAGCCCGCCCTCGGCATTCTTGTCGGCGCCCGCATACATGCACACCGGCAGCTCGTGAGCGGCGGAAGACAGGTCGATCCATTCCACGCGCAGCGACAGCGGGCCGCGCGGCTCGCGCTCGAGCAGCACCGCGCCGGCGCCGTCGGAAAGCATCCAGCGCAGGAAATCCTTCTCGAAGGCGAGTTCCGGCCGCTCTTCGAGCGCCTGGAGCTTGTGTTCGAGCTCGGCTTCGAACCTGGAGCTGCGCATCACGGCCGAGGCCAGTTCCGAGCCGGTGGCCACCGCCCGCCGCGCATCGCCCGAACGCACCGAGAGCCACGCGTGCTTGAGCGCCGTGGTACCGGCCAGGCAGATGCCCGCGCAAGCCACGACCTCGAGGCGCGGCCAGCCGAGCTCGCCATGCACCATCACCGCGTGGTTCGGCATCAGCTGGTCGGGCAGCGAGGTGCCGGTGGCGAGGCAATCCACCGGGCCGACGTCGCCGAGCGCCCGGATGGCCGAGGCGGTGAGCTGCGCATTGCTCATGGCGAGCCGGCCGGTGGCCCGGTCGATGGCGTAATGGCGCGACTGGATGCCGTTGCTGCGAAGAATCAGCCGCCGCGCGCGCGAGGCCTTGCCGCCGATGCGGCCGAGGACGTCTTCGATGTCTTCATTGCTGACCGGGGAAAAGGGCAGAAAGGCGGCGGTGCGGGTCAGGAAGACTTCAGTCGTCATAGAGGGGGGAACGGTCCGTGGCCGAGCCCGAAGGGCGTTCGAAGCTGGCTGTCATTTTAGTCAGCCACCCCTTGAACAACGGCCGCAGCAACGCCTGGAGGGTCAAGCTCACCGGGACGACCGTGACAATGAGCACGAGCAGGAACACCACATAGAGCAGCAGCAGCGGCTTGCGCTGCCAGGCGGCGGGCCGGCCCGCCGCCATGATCAGCTTGCCCCAGAGGAAAAAGCTGCGCGTGCCGGCCTTTTCGCTGATGAGAAGCCGCGCATCGGCCTGCACCGCACCCAGACCCGCGAGCAGCGGCTGCGATCCGCGCTCCCGGTCGCCGTGCAGCGCCTCGCGCAGCGCCCGGCCGAAACGGCCCGCGCCCCGGATCTGTGCGTCGCTCAGGCCCGCGTCGGGCATACCCCAGAAACCGCGCTTGCGGCCCCAGATCAGCCAGGCCGGCGTGGTGAAGAAGGTGGCCAGCGTCGGGCCGGGATCGGTGAGCACCACGTTGTCGATGAGGCGCGCGCCCACCGCGTCGAGCAGGCCCTTGAGCTTCTCATGGGCCAGCAGCCACATGTTGCGGCAGGCAATGACCGTGACCACCGGCTTGCCCTCGAGCAGGCGCCGGGCCAGCGGATGCTTGAGAAAGGCGACGATCGGCTGCGACGGCGCCAGGAACCACACCTGGTACGGCAGGATGACGAGGTCGAACTGCTCGTCGCCCGTGAGCGAGAGCGGCGCGAGCGGCGGCGGCTTCATGTGGGCCGACTCCGGGAACGCGTCGAAGAAGGTCAGGAACGGCCAGGGGAACGGGAAATCCGCCTCTGGGCGCAGGGTCTCGACGTGCACGGAAATCCCCGGGTCGGCCCTGAGCGGCGCGACGATCTGCTCGGCGACGCTCCCGAGCTGGCCGGTCTGCGAATAGTGGATCACCAGGACACGCTTGATGCGCGCGGCGGGGCTGGAAATGCTTGAGTTCACTTGCTGGGGCGAGGCGGGGGCCGTCGAATGTAAGCCAACCCTAGCACTGGCGCATCTGCCATTGGTCATGCCGTCGCGTCGACCCCACGAATGAACAAAAAAAGGGCCGCACCCTTCGGCGCGGCCCCTCGAGAGAGCGCTGTCCTGCAAGAAAGCAGCGGGTCAGCGCGCCTTGCCTTCCTTCCAGGCCGTCAGCATCTTGCTGTACTCGATCGTCTCGCCCTTGGGCTTCTCGTTGGCCAGCTTCTTCCACGGGGCGTTCTTGTCGCTCAGCCACTTGTTCGGATCGCCCTTGGCATTGAGCTTGGGCGCACAATGGGCCATGCCGGCGCGCTGCAGGCGGGCCATCACGTTGTCCATCTCGTCGGCCAGGTTGTCCATTGCCTTCTGCGGGGTCTTCTCGCCCGTGACGGCCTCGGCCACGTTCTTCCACCAGAGCTGCGCGAGCTTCGGATAGTCGGGCACGTTGGTGCCGGTGGGCGTCCATGCCACGCGGGCCGGGCTGCGGTAGAACTCGACCAGGCCGCCGAGCTTGGGCGCCATGTCGGTCATTGCCTTCGACTGGATGTCCGATTCGCGGATCGGGGTCAGGCCCACGATGGTCTTCTTGAGCGAGACGCTCTTGGACGTGACGAACTGGGCGTAGAGCCAGGCTGCGGCGGTCTTGTTGGCGTCGTGGGCACTGAAGAAGGTCCACGAGCCCACGTCCTGGTAGCCGTTCTGCATGCCCTGCTTCCAATACGGGCCGTTCGGGCCGGGCGCCATGCGCCACTTGGGCGTGCCGTCCTCGTTCACCACGGGCAGGCCCTTCTTGGTCATGTCGGCCGTGAAGGCCGTGTACCAGAAGATCTGCTGTGCGATCTGGCCCTGGGCCGGTACCGGCCCGGCTTCGCCGAAGGTCATGCCTGTGGCTTCCTTGGGCGCGTACTTCTTCATCCAGTCGATGTACTTGGTGAGCGCATACACGGCAGCCGGCGAATTGGTGGCACCGCCGCGCGAGACAGAGGCGCCCACCGGCGTGCACTTGTCGTCGGCCACGCGGATGCCCCATTCGTCGATCGGCATGCCGTTCGGAATTCCGATGTCCGCAGTGCCTGCCATCGAGAGCCAGGCGTCGGTGAAGCGCCAGCCGAGCGACGGATCTTTCTTGCCGTAGTCCATGTGGCCGTAGATCGGCTTGCCGTCGATGGTCTTCACGTCGACGCTGAAGAACTCGGCGATGTCCTCGTAGGCGCTCCAGTTGAGCGGCACGCCCAGGTCGTAGCCGTACTTGGCCTTGAACTTGTCCTTCAGGTCCTTGCGGTCGAACAGGTCGGCGCGGAACCAGTACAGGTTGGCGAACTGCTGGTCGGGCAACTGGTAGAGCTTCTTGTCCGGCGCCGTCGTGAAGCTGGTGCCGATGAAGTCCTTGATGTCCAGACCCGGATTGGTCCATTCTTTGCCCGTCCCGGCCATGTAGTCGGTCAGGTTCATGATCTTGCCGTAGCGGTAGTGCGTACCGATCAGGTCGGAGTCGGAAATCCAGCCGTCGTAGATCGACTTGCCCGACTGCATCGAGGTCTGCAGCTTCTCGACCACGTCGCCTTCCTGGATCAGGTCGTGCTTGACCTTGATGCCGGTGATTTCCTCGAAGGCCTTGGCCAGCGTCTTCGACTCGTACTCGTGCGTGGTGATGGTTTCCGACACCACTGAAATCTCCTTGACGCCCTTCGTCTGGAGCTTCTTGGCGGCATCGATGAACCACTTCAACTCTGCGGTTTGCTGATCCTTGGTCAGGGTCGACGGCTGGAATTCGCTGTCGATCCATTTCTTGGCTTCGGCTTCGCCTGCCGAAGCGCTTTGCGCGGCGAACATCGCCGCTGCCAGTGCCAATGCCGTGTAGCGCATCTTCATGAGTCTGTCTCCTCGATTGAAAGCTTCCCCGGTTTTTTCGATCGCGGCTCCGGGGAGGCGGAGAGCCGGTCGCGTCTGAAAACCAATTCCTGGGCCTAGCCCTTGCGCATCACCAGTGCCAGAAGAAACATCGACAGCACGAAGCTGATCCAGATCGAGGGCTCTGCTTCGAGACTCATCCATTCCTGGAACTTGCCCGCCAGGCCGATGAAGATCAGGTTCACATAGGCCGCAGCCAGCAGCCCGATGAAGAGCCGGTCGCCGCGCGTGGTGGCAATCGGCAGCCAGCCGCGCCGCATGGTGGTGGGCGACTTGAACTCCCACACCGTCATGCCAACCAGCATGAGCGCGATGCAGATGAAGAAAACGGCCACCGGGGTGGTCCAGACCATCCAGTCGAACATGTCTTTTCGCCTCCTCTTAAACGCGGCCCATCGCGAAACCCTTGGCGATGTAGTGGCGCACGAACCAGATCACGATGGCGCCGGGCACGATGGTGAGAACGCCGGCGGCGGCCAGCGTGGCCCAGTCCATGCCGGAGGCGCTCACGGTGCGCGTCATCGTCGCGACGATGGGCTTGGCGTTCACGCTGGTGAGCGTGCGCGCGAGCAGCAGCTCGACCCAGCTGAACATGAAGCAGAAGAACGCCGCCACGCCCACGCCGGCCTTGATGAGCGGCAGGAAAATCTTCACGAAGAAGCGCGGGAACGAGTAGCCGTCGATGTACGCCGTCTCGTCGATCTCGCGCGGAATGCCGCTCATGAAGCCTTCGAGGATCCACACCGCCAGCGGCACGTTGAACAGCAGGTGCGCGAGCGCCACGCCCAGGTGGGTGTCCATGAGGCCGACGGTGCTGTAGAGCTGAAAGAACGGCAGCAGGAACACCGCGGGCGGGGTCATGCGGTTGGTCAGCAGCCAGAAGAAGACGTGCTTGTCGCCCAGGAACGAATAGCGCGAGAACGCATAGGCCGCCGGCAGCGCCACGGTGAGCGAGATCACGGTGTTGATGGCCACGTAGATCAGGCTGTTGATGTAGCCCGAGTACCACGACTCGTCGGTGAAGATGCGCGCGTAGTTGGCCCAGGTGAGCTCGTGCGGAAAGAACGAGAAGCTGGAGACGATTTCCTCGTTCGTCTTGAAGCTCATGTTGACCATCCAGTAGATGGGCAGCAGCGCGAACAGGATGTACAGCACCAAGAAGATGCTGCGCTTGCGGAATCTCTTATCGTTCATGTCGGTTGCTCCATGGCATGTTGTTCTTGTTCTTGTCGCTTTTTTGGCTCTTGTTCAGGGCGCGTGCACAAGCCGGCGGGTACTCCCCTCCGCGAATGTCCCCCGGCCTGCGGCCTCCTCCTTGATTTCGCTGCGGGGAGCACCCGATGCCCTGCGCACCAGGGCACGCTCTGGTTGCACGGCTGATCAACGACCGCTCTGTCCAACGCTCCCGTCGATGGGGTGCCTTGCGCAGCGAAATCAAGGAGGAGCCGAAGGCGGGGGACATTCGCGGAGCAAGGTACCCCGTCGGCGGGAGCGCGCCCCGAAAAACGGCTGTTCATTGCTCGACCTCCACCGTTTGCGTCCCAACCCGCTGCATCCAGTTGTAGAGCACGAAGCAGAACAACAGGATGATCAGGAAATAGATCAGCGAGAAAGCGGCCGCCGGCCCCAGGTCGAACTGCCCCACGGCCTTCTGCGTGAGGTACTGGCTCAGGAAGGTGGTGGCGTTGCCCGGCCCGCCGCCCGTCAGGACGAAGGGCTCGGTGTAGATCATGAAGCTGTCCATGAAGCGCAGCAGCACCGCGATCATCAGCACGCCGCGCATCTTCGGCAGCTGGATGTAGCGGAACACCGCGAACTTGCTCGCGCCGTCGATGCGCGCGGCCTGGTAGTAGGCGTCGGGAATCGAGCGCAGGCCGGCAAAGCACAGCAGCGCCACCAGCGGCGTCCAGTGCCACACGTCCATCACCAGCACCGTGAGCCACGCGTCTGTCGCGCTGCCCGTGTAGTTGTAGTCGATGCCCAGCTTCTGCAGCGCATGGCCCAGCAGGCCGATGTCGGCGCGGCCGTAGATCTGCCAGATGGTGCCGACCACGTTCCAGGGGATCAGCAGCGACAGCGCCACCACCACCAGCACCGCGGAAGACTTCCAGCCCTTGGCCGGCATCGACAGCGCCAAGCAGATGCCCAGCGGAATCTCCACCAGCAGCACCGACAGCGAAAAGCCCAGCTGGCGCCACAGCGCCTGGTGCAGCTCGTCGTCGCGCATCACCGAGGCGAACCACTCGGTGCCGACGAACACGCGCCGGTCGGGCGAGATGATGTCCTGCACCGAATAGTTGACCACCGTCATCAGCGGCACGATGGCCGAGAAGGCCACGCAGATCAGCACCGGCAGCACAAGCCACCAGGCCTTTTGATTGATGGGCTTGTTCGTAGCGTTCATTGAAATACCTCCGTGCTCCGCACTGCGGTGCGAGCTTGCTTGGGGCGGCCCTGCGCTGCACTCATGCCACCAACTCCTCGTCCTTGTAATAGCAGGTGTGGGTGTCGAGCACCCGCAGCCACACGGTGTCGCCCACAGCCGGCGGCTGGTCGTCCGAGTGCAGCCGCACCTTGACCACGCCACCGTCGACCTCGGCGCTCAGCATGGCGTGCGTGCCGACGTCCTGCACCTGCTTCACCACGGCCGGCACGGCGCCGGCGGCGCCCGCGTTCGACAGGCGCAGGTACTCGGGCCGGATGCCGATCTTGAGCGCACCCTGCGGCAGTTCGCGCGTCGGCATGAGCGGCGTGCCCGCCACTTCGAGCGCGCCGTTCGCGCTCTTCGCCGAAAGAAAGTTCATGCCCGGCGAGCCGATGAAGTGGCCCACGAAGGTATGCGCCGGCCGCTCGAACAGCGCCTCGGCACTGCCCACCTGCACGGCCTTGCCGCGCGTCATCACCACCACCTCTTCGGCGAAGGTGAGCGCCTCGACCTGGTCGTGCGTCACGTAGATCAGCGTGATCTTGAGCTCGCGGTGGATCTGCTTGAGCTTGCGGCGCAGCTGCCACTTGAGGTGCGGATCGATCACCGTCAGCGGCTCGTCGAACAGCACGGCCGAGACGTCGCTGCGTACCAGGCCGCGGCCGAGCGATATCTTCTGCTTGGCGTCGGCCGCGAGGCCCGAGGCGCGCTGGTTCAGCTGGCCGCTCATGTCGAGCATTTCGGCAATCTCGCCCACGCGCTTCCTGATCTGGTCTTCCGGCACCTTGCGGTTGCGCAGCGGAAACGCGAGGTTCTCGGCCACGGTCATGGTGTCGTAGATCACCGGGAACTGGAACACCTGCGCGATGTTGCGTTCCTGCGGCGTGGCGCGCGTCATGTCGCGGCCATCGAAGGTCACCGTGCCCTGCGAGGGCACCAGCAGGCCCGAGATGATGTTGAGCATGGTCGTCTTGCCGCAGCCCGAAGGGCCGAGCAAGGCATAGGCGCCGCCATCGCGGAAGCTCATCTTGAGCGGCAGCAGCGCATAGTCGCTGTCCTGTTTCGGGTTGGGACGGTAGGCGTGGGCCAGGTCGAGATCGATGCGTGCCATAGCTAGTTTCCTTTGCGCCATGCCGGCGCGAGCGCCAGCTTTTCGCCGGCATCGAACACATAGGCTTGCGAGGCGCTGAAGTACAGCGTGATCGGCGTGCCCAACTCGAAGCGGTGCACGCCGGTGAGCTGCGCCACCAGTTCGCCGACCGCCGTCTCGACGTGAACGAAGGTGTCGGAGCCCGAGATTTCGGCCAGCTCCACCTTGCCGGGCAAGGCGATGTCGCCCTCCCCCGCGCCCACGTTCAATGCACTCGCGCGCAAGCCGACCGTGACCGCGCCCGAAACGCTTTCAGGCACGGCCAGTGCCAGCGACGGGCCGCCCGCGAGCTGCACGCGGCCGGGCGTTGCGGTGCCGGCCAGCAGGTTCATCGGCGGATCGCTGAAGGCGCGCGCCACGCGCAGCGATTGCGGCGCATGGAACACCTCGGCGGTCGGGCCGTATTGCAGCAACTCGCCCTCGTCCATCACGGCCGTGTAGCCGCCCAGCAGCAACGCCTCGCCGGGTTCGGTGGTGGCGTAGATCACCGTCGAATCGCCGGTGGCGAACAGCTGCGTGAGTTCTTCGCGCAGGCCTTCGCGCAGCTTGTAGTCGAGGTTCACCAGCGGTTCGTCGAGCAGCATCAGCGGCGCGTTCTTGGCCAGCGCGCGCGCCAGCGCCACGCGCTGCTGCTGCCCGCCCGACAGCTCGGCCGGCAGGCGGTCGAGGAACATGCCGATGTGCAGCTTGTCGGCCAGGGCCTTCACGCGCGCCTCGATGTTCTTCTCGCCGCGCAGCTTGAGCGGCGAGGCGATGTTGTCGGCCACGGTGAGCGATGGATAGTTGATGAACTGCTGGTACACCATGGCCACGTTGCGCTCGCGCACCGGCATGCCGGTCACGTCCTTGCCGTCGACCAGCACGCGGCCGGTGCTGGGCGTGTCGAGCCCCGCCATCAGGCGCATCAGGCTGGTCTTGCCGGCCTGCGTGGCGCCCAGCAGCACGGTGACCGCGCCGCTCTTGGGCGCAATGTCCTGCTCGTAGAGCCAGGTCTGCGCGCCGACCTTCTTGGTGACGCGCTCCAGAGTCAATTGCATCAGCGCTCCCCGTTGATCATGTAGCTGTTGTTGGTGGTGCGCGCCTGCAGCCAGGCGGCGACCTGCCGGCGCTCCTCGGCCGTGTAGCGCAGGCCGAGCTTCGAACGGCGCCAGAGCACGTCGTCGGCGCTCACGGCCCATTCGTTCTGCTGCAGGAAGCGCAGCTCGCGCTCGTGGAGCCCCGGCGCCACGGCTTCGCCCATGTCTTCCATGGACTTGGCATCGCCGAGCAGCTCGGCCACGCGTGCGCCGTAGGCGCGTGCCAGGCGCCGCGCGAGCCGTGCGTCCAGCCATGCATGGCGCGCCTGCACCGCGGCCACGAAGCGTTCGAAATCGTCGTCGGGCCGCGTGGCGGCGCCGATCCATGCGGAAAGATCGCCGCCGGCCAGGAAGGCGCCATCGGTCCAGGGCGGACGCTGCGCGCTCGACTGGCCGAGCATCTTGCCGACCTCGTCGGCCGCGTCCTCGGCCAGCTTGCGGAAGGTGGTGATCTTGCCGCCCCACACCGACAGCAGCGGCGCCGCGGTGGTGTTCGACTCGAGCATGTAGTCGCGCGTGACGGCCGACGGGTCGCCCGACGCATCGTCGAGCAGCGGGCGCACGCCCGAGTAGGTCCAGACCACGTCGGCCGGCTTGACCGGCTTGTCGAAATAGCGGCTCGCCTGCATGCAGAGGTAGGCGATTTCTTCCTCGGCAATGCGCGCCGCGCCGGGATCGTCGCCGTTCAGCTCGATGTCGGTGGTGCCGATCAGCGTGAACTCGTCCTGGTAGGGAATCGCGAAGATGATCCGCTTGTCGGGGTTCTGGAAGATGTAGGCGTGGTCGTGCTCGAACAGGCGCGGCACCACGATGTGGCTGCCTTTGACCAGCCGCAGGTGCCGCGTGGCCAGCGGCTCGCCCTTGGCCGACTGCGCCACGCCGCGCAGGAACGATTCCGCCCACGGCCCCGCGGCATTGACCACGGCACGGGCGCGCACCACGCGGATGCCGCCGTCCGCGGCTTCGAGCGTGGCGGTCCAGCCGTCGGCGTCGCGTTGCGCATGGACGCAGCGCGTGCGCGTGAGTATCTCGGCGCCGCGTGCCCTGGCATCGATGGCGTTGAGCACCACCAGCCGCGCATCGTCGACCCAGCCGTCGGAATAGACGAAGCCGCGCTTGAACTGCGGCTTGAGCGGCGCACCGGCCGCATGGCTGCGCAGATCGATGCTGCGCGAGCCCGGCAGCACTTCGCGCTTGGCGAGATGGTCGTACATGAACAGGCCGATGCGGATCATCCAGGCCGGCCGCATCGATGGATCGTGCGGCATCACGAAGCGCAGCGGCCACATGATGTGCGGCGCGCTCTTGAGCAGCACCTCGCGCTCCTGCAGCGCCTTGCGCACGAGCGAGAACTCGTAGTACTCCAGGTAGCGCAGCCCGCCATGGATCAGCTTGGTGGACGAGGACGACGTATGCGAGGCGAGGTCGTCCTTTTCGCACAGCACCACGCGCCAGCCCCGGCCAGCCAGGTCGCGCGCAATGCCGCAGCCGTTGATGCCGCCGCCGACGATCAACACATCGCAATCGGTTGCCGGCAGAGGCGAATTGGAGGAGAAATCGCTCACAGAAGATGGGCCCGTTGGTTCGTGACTTCGGTCACGGAAGGGCGCCATTGTATTTTCGCGTCTTTTCATTTGGATTCCTTTTGGCGCGATTTTCCCCCGAGTTTTCCCTTAGTTGGATTCGTTTTCTTTCGTTTTAAAGTGACACGGCCTGTACTCTCTAGAGAGTCTTCACGCTTTCCACGACGCCTCTGTGAACTCCAATCCGCGCCAGATCAATCTTCTCGATACCGTGCGCACGCGCGGCTCCGTCACCGTCGAGCAGCTGGCCGATATGCTGGGCGTCACGCTGCAGACGGTGCGGCGCGACGTGCAGCGGCTGGCCGACCAGGGATTGCTCACGCGCTTTCACGGCGGCGTGCGTGTGCCGAGTTCCACCACCGAGAACATCGGCTACCAGCAACGCGAAACGCTGCATGCGGAGGGCAAGGCGCGCATCGCGCGGCGCGTGGCCGAACTGGTGCCCAACGACTGCTCGCTGATCCTCAACATCGGCACCACCACCGAGGCCATCGCCAAGGCGCTGCTGCGCCACACCGGCCTGCGCGTGATCACCAACAACCTGAACGTGGCAACCATCCTGAGCGGCAACTCCTCGTGCGAGGTGATCGTGGCGGGCGGTTCGGTGCGCGCGCGCGACCGCGCGATCGTGGGCGAGGCCACCATCGATTTCATCCGCCAGTTCAAGGTGGACATCGCGCTGATCGGCGTGTCGAGCATCGAGCCCGATGGGTCGCTGCGCGACTTCGACCTGCGCGAGGTGAAGGTGGCGCAAACCATCATCGCGCAGGCGCGCGAGGTGTGGCTGGCGGCGGATGCGAGCAAGTTCAACCGGCCCGCGATGATCCAGCTGGGCACGCTGTCGCAGATCGACCGCCTCTTCACCGACGCGGAGCCGCCTGCGCCTTTTGCCGATCTGCTGCATGCGGCGCAGGTTCGGCTCGAGATCGCGCGCGATTGATTCAAATGAGAGCTCGCTCTTTTGTTCGTCGCGTGGGGCATTGTTCAGGGCGCGATCCCGCCGACGGGGTACCTTGCTCCGCGAATGTCCCCCGTCCTTCGGGCTCCTCCTTTATTTCGCTACGCAAGGCACCCCATCGACGTGATCGTTGGAAAGAGCGGTTGTTGATCGGCGGTACCCCACAGCGTGCCCCGTGTACAGAGCATCGGGTGCTCCCCGCAGCGAAATCAAGGAGGAGGCCGCAGGCCGGGGGACATTCACGGAGGGGAGTACCCGGTGATCTGCGCACACGCCCTGAACAACAGCACCAAGAACAGATGACATGACCAGACCCCGAGGACCACTCAAGCCATGACCTACCTGCTCGCTCTCGACCAGGGCACTTCGAGCTCCCGCAGCATCGTGTTCGACCGCGAAGGCCGCATCGTCGCCATCGCGCAGAAGGAGCTCACGCAAATCTATCCGCGGCCCGGCTGGGTCGAGCACGACCCGATGGAGATCTGGCACAGCCAGCTTGCCACCGCGCGCGACGTGCTCGCCAAGGCCAAGCTCCAGCCCGCGGACATCCATGCCATCGGCATCACCAACCAGCGCGAGACCACCCTTCTGTGGAACCGCAAGACCGGCCAGCCGGTGCACCACGCCATCGTCTGGCAGGACCGGCGCGCCGAACCGATGTGCGCGCAACTGCGCGACCAGGGCATGACCGCCACCATCCAGGAAAAGACCGGGCTCGTCATCGATGCCTATTTTTCCGGCACCAAGCTGCGCTGGCTGCTCGACAACGTGCCCGGCGCGCGCGCACAGGCCGAACGCGGCGAACTCGCCTTCGGCACCGTCGACAGCTGGCTCATGTGGCAGCTCACCGGCGGCAAGGTGCACGTGACCGACGTGAGCAACGCCTCGCGCACCATGCTCTTCAACGTGCACCGCAACGAATGGGATGCCGACCTGCTCAAGGCGCTCGACATTCCTGCCGCGCTCATGCCCAGCGTGCAGCCGTCGAGCTCGCACTTTGCCGACACCGATGCGGCCCTGCTCGGCCGCGCGCTGCCCATCGGCGGCGTGGCCGGCGACCAGCAGAGCGCCCTCTTCGGCCAGGCCTGCTTTGCGGCCGGCATGGCCAAGAATACCTACGGCACCGGCTGCTTCCTGCTGATGCACACGGGCGGCGAATTCCAGCCCTCGCACAACGGCCTGCTCGTGACCAGCGCCGCGCAGACAGACGCCACGCCCCAATACGCGATGGAAGGCAGCGTCTTCGTCGGTGGCGCTGTGGTGCAGTGGCTGCGCGACGGCCTGAAGGCCATCAAGGGCAGCGCCGAAGTGCAGTCGCTCGCCGAAAGCGTGCCCGACGCGGGCGGCGTGATGATGGTGCCCGCCTTCACCGGCCTCGGCGCACCCTACTGGGATGCCGATGCGCGCGGCACCATCACCGGCCTCACGCGGGGGACCACGGTGGCGCACATCGCGCGCGCCGCACTGGAAAGCATCGCCTACCAGAGCGCCGCGCTGCTGCAGGCCATGAGCCGCGATGCGGTGGCGGCCGGCGGCACGCCCGTGGCCGAACTGCGCGTGGACGGCGGTGCGAGCGTGAACGACCTGCTGATGCAGTTCCAGGCCGACCTGCTGGGCATTCCCGTGGTGCGGCCCGAGGTGATCGAGACCACAGCGCTCGGCGCCGCCTACCTTGCGGGCCTGTCGACCGGCGTCTACAGCGACGCGCGGCAGCTGTCGAAACTGTGGAAGGTGGAGCGGCGCTTCATGCCGACCATGGGCCGTGCGCAGGCCGAAGAGTCGATGGCGCGCTGGGAGCGCGCGGTGCGGCAAGCCACGGCGACCTGAGGCCCACTAACAGCGTCAGGCTACCAGCCCCAGACCAGGCGCCGCGCCACCCAGCCGGTGCCGCCGCCTTCGTGCCGGACCTTGACCCAGTCGCCCCGGCGCTCGAGCGTGCGCAGCACGTCGCCGTAGACCGCCCGCTTCACCACCGGGCTGCGTGTGCTCGGTGACCTGCGCAGCACGGCCACCTTCGCCTTCACCACGTGGTGCGGCGTCTTGCTGGTCATCGGGCGGTAGACCCATGCCTTGTCGTTCTCGAAGTCGCTGACCCGCAGCCAGTCGCCCTTCCTGCCGATGACGCGGAACGGGTAGCCCTTGCCCACGGTCCAGTGCGCTTCGTAGCGCTGGCCCGGACCGGTGCGCATGTTCAGGGTCTTGGCCGCGGAACTGACCATCTGCCGCTCGGCGGCGAACGCGGACGGCAATGCCATCCACGAGAGAACGAATGCGAGGAGCAGCGCGGGCAGTCGGCTGGATCTGAACATGGAGGGACGGTTCCTTTCTATCGGGCTTCACGAATGTCCGGCGATGCCGGGCGAGCCCGTCTGGGCCTGCGAGGCGCAATAAGTTCCGTGGGGGATATCCCTGAGTCGCCGCGCCCGCTGTCCATCGACAAACACGCCATGGCCGATACTTGCAGGATGTTGCCCAACGCAGCGCGCCATGGCGCCCCATCCGCGTCCCCGCTCATGAGACGGGCTCTGTGCCTGTTGCTGCTTGCCTGCATCGTGACGTCAGGATGCGGCGATCGCTATCCCATCGAAGACGCGCTGGACGACAGGCGCATGACCGCATCCGCCCACCTGAAAGCGCTCAATCGCTATCTGGCAGCAGGCGCGGGGAACAGACAGCTCGCGAAACAGGACAGCTGCCATCTCGTGCTGAAGAAATCCCGCAATGCGGGCCCGGGCGAGCGCCTGGTCATCGCGCTGACGAACTCGCAGGTCGATATCGATTCCGTCCCGGCGAATGACGGCCTGCGGGTCAAGGTGACGCAGTATCACGATGGCGTGCGCCGCGTATCGCTCAGGCTCGATGTGGAGAGCTGGTTCGATGCGGTGGCATGGCGTTCGCATTTCCAGCAACTGCAGCTCAAATGCAGAGACACCAGGGAGCGGGCTGCCGCACCACCACCTGCCTGAAACAGCCATCCGGAGATCGGAGCCGGGGGGCCTCGCCCCAGCACCGGCGACGCCCCTGGCTCGAGGCGTAGGCTCAGTGCGCCGGAACCAGAAAGTCCTGGCTGATCCGCCCACCGAGTTCGTTCACCCGGTCGAGGAACTGCGTGAGGTAGGCGTGCAGCCCGGTCGCAAGAATCTCGTCGACGCGTGCGTACTGCAGGTCGGCCAGCAGCTTGCCGGCGCGACGCTGGGTTTCGGCGCTCTGCTCGTTCTGCACCTTGGCGAGGTTGCTCACCACTTCCACCAGGCTCGCATGCAGCGAGCGCGGCATGTCGGCGCGAAGAATGAGCAGTTCGGCCACGCGCTCGGGCTTGATCACGTCGCGGTACACCTTGCGGTACACCTCGAAGGCCGAGACGCTGCGCAGGATGGCGCTCCAGTGATAGAAGTCGTACTCCTGGTCTTCTTCCGTGGCGGTGCCGAAGAACTCGCTGTTGAGCGCGTGGAACTTCACGTCCACCAGCCGCGCGGTGTTGTCGGCGCGCTCCAGAAAGGTGCCAAGGCGCGAGAAGTAGAACGCCTCGTCCTGCAGCATGGTGCCGAGCGTGACGCCGCGCGACAGGTGCGAGCGGAACTTGACCCATTCGAAGAACTGGGCCGGGTCGCGCTCGAAATCGCCGGCGCGCAGCATGCGGTTGACTTCGAGCCAGGTGGTGTTCTGGGTTTCCCAGGCCTCGGTGGTGAGCGCACCGCGCACCGCACGCGCGTTCTCGCGCGCGGCCTTGAGGCAGGAAAGGATCGACGACGGATTGCTCTCGTCCTTGACCATGAACTCCATCACGTCGTGAGGCGTGATCTGCTCGTACTTCTTGTTGTACGAGGGCAGCAGCTCGCTGATGGAAAGCACGCCCTGCCAGCCGTACTTGGCCACTTCGGCCGATTGGGGCAGCAGCGAGGTCTGGTAGTTGACGTCGAGCATGCGGGCGGTGTTCTCCGCGCGCTCCGTGTAGCGGGACATCCAGTAGAGATGGTCGGCGGTGCGTGACAGCATCGTTTGTGCTCCTACGATTGGCTTTGCGACTGCGTGGCCGCCTTGGGCTTGGGCGTGCGGTCGGCTTCGAGAATCCAGGTGTCCTTGGTGCCCCCGCCCTGCGACGAATTGACCACCAGCGAGCCCTCCTTGAGCGCCACGCGCGTGAGGCCGCCGGGCACCATCTGCACCTCGCTGCCCGAAAGCACGAAGGGGCGCAGGTCGATGTGGCGCGGCGCAATGCCGGCATCGACGAAAGTCGGCGAGGTGGACAGGCTCAGCGTGGGCTGCGCGATGTAGCCGTCGGGCTTGGCGATCACGGCCTTCTTGAAGTCCTCGATCTCGGCCTGCGTGGCGGCCGGGCCGATCAGCATGCCGTAGCCGCCGGCGCCATGCACCTCCTTGACGACCAGGTCCTTCATGTTGTCGAGCGTGTACTGCAGCTCGTCCTTGTTGCGGCACATGTAGGTGGGCACGTTCTTCAGGATCGGCTGCTCGCCGAGGTAGAACTCCACCATCTTGGGCACATAGGGGTAGATCGACTTGTCGTCGGCCACGCCGGTGCCCACCGCATTGCAGATGACGACGTTGCCCTCGCGGTAGGCGCGCATCAGGCCCGCGCAACCGAGCGTGGACGTGGGGCGGAACACCTCGGGGTCGAGGAAGTCGTCGTCGACGCGGCGATAGATCACGTCGACGCGCCGCGGCCCGCGCGTGGTGCGCATGTAGACGAAGTTGTCCTTCACGAACAGGTCCTGCCCCTCGACCAGTTCCACGCCCATCTGCTGGGCAAGGAAGGCATGCTCGAAGTAGGCGCTGTTGTACATGCCGGGCGTGAGCACCACCACCGTGGGCTCGGCCGTGGCGGCCGGCGCGCTGGCGCGCAGCGTTTCGAGCAGCAGATCGGGGTAGTGCGCCACGGGCGCGATGCGGTTCTGGTTGAACAGCTCGGGAAAGAGCCGCATCATCATCTTGCGGTTCTCGAGCATGTAGCTCACGCCGCTGGGCACGCGCAGGTTGTCTTCGAGCACGTAGTACTCGCCGTTGCCCTGGGCATCGGGGGCGCGCACGATGTCGATGCCCGAGATGTTGGAGTAGACGTTGTGCGGTACGTTGACGCCCATCATCTCGGGGCGGAACTGCGCGTTGTTCAGGATCTGCTCGGCCGGAATGATGCCGGCCTTGATGATTTCCTGGTCGTGGTAGACGTCATGCAGGAACCGGTTGAGCGCCGTGACGCGCTGCACCAGCCCCTTTTCCATGCTCTCCCACTCGTGGGCGGGAATGATGCGCGGCAGCAGGTCGAACGGTATGAGCCGCTCGGTGCCGGAACCGTCCTCGTCCTTCGCGCCGTACACCGCAAAGGTGATGCCGACCCGGCGGAAGATCATCTCCGCCTCTTCGCGCCGCGATCGCATCACCTCGCCGGGTTGCTTCGCGAGCCATTGGTCGTAGCGCTTGTAGTGCTGTCGGATTGCAGCCCCCGCATAGGGCAACTGCTCATACATCTCGTCGAATTTGTGCATGGAACGACCAATCTCCTTGAGCCATAGCTTAGCAAGTTCGAGGCCAGTGAAAGCCCTATGTTGAGGCGAAACGCCGTGCCGCCGCCCGCCTTCACGGCAGGCGGTGGTGCCAATAGCGGGCATTGCGCTCCCGTTCGCAGCCGACTTCGGCCGGTTCCTGGCTGCGCCACAGCGCGGCGCCGCAGGGCACGCTCTCGACCAGCTGCACGCCCTGCGCGGCATAGCGCTCGACCACCTCCGGGGCCGGGTGGCCGAAACGGTTGCGGTAGCCCGCCTGGACCAGCGCGATGCGCGGGCGCACCGCTTCGAGGAACAGCGCGCTCGACGAAGTCTTGCTGCCATGGTGCGGCGCGAGCAGCACGTCGGCGCGCAGATCGGGGGTTCGCGACACCAGCGCCGCCTCCTGCAGACGCTCGATGTCGCCGGCCAGCAGCACCGTGGCGCGGCCGTTGGCGATGCGCAGCACGCACGACACGGCATTGGGCTTGGTGAAAGACAGATAGTCGCCCGCCGCCGGACGGAGGATCTCGAAATCCACGCCGTCCCAGGTCCAGCGCTGGCCCGCCTCGCAGCGCCTGGCCGGGCGCACCGACTGCAGCGGGTGCGTGGCCTCGATCGAGCTCAACAGCGCCGCCTGCGGCTGCATCGCGAGCACCGCGGGTGCGCCGCCGGCGTGGTCGCTGTCGCGGTGGCTCAGCACCAGCATGTCCAGCCGCTCGTCGAAGGCGCGCAGCAGCGGCACGAGCACGCGATGGCCGGCATCGCTCTCGAGGCTGTAGCGCGGGCCCGCGTCGTACAGCAGGCTGTGCGTTGCCGTGCGCACCAGAACCGCGTTCCCCTGCCCGATGTCCGCGGCCAGCAGCTCGAACTGCCCCGCGGCCGGCCGGGGCGCATGCCAGAGCAGCATCGGCAAGAGGAGCGGCAGGCCCAGCGTGCGCAGCGACCCCGGCAGCCGCATCGCAAGCAGGACGCCACCCGCCACGCCGCAGGCCGCCATCCACACGGGCGGCGCCGCCATCGAGAGCGTGGCATAGGGCAGTGCGGCCAGCCAGCGCAGCAGCAGGGCCAGCAGCTGCACGGCCCAGGCCGCAAGCTCCCAGAGCGGCGGCGCCATGGCACCCAGCATCGCCAGCGGCGTGACGACCAGCGTGACCCAGGGGATCGCCATGGCATTGGCCAGCAGTCCCACCACCGACACCTGCTGGAAGAGCAGCAGGCTGAGGGGCGTCAGCGCCAGCGTGATCACCCACTGCTCGCGGAAGAACGCCAGCAGCCGAGCCGATTTTCCCGCCGCCTCCTCGGACGGCCGCATGAAGCCCGTCGCGAACAGGATGCCGACCGCAACGAAGCTGAGCCAGAAGCCGGCCTGCATCAGCGCCCACGGGTCGACGGCCACCACCACCGCCGCGATCAGCAGCCAGACATGGGGCCATGGCCAGCGCCGCCCCGTGAGCCGCAGCAGCGCCGCGGTCGCGAGCATCCAGACCGTGCGCTGCGAAGGCACGCCCCAGCCGCTGAAAAGCGCATAGAGCCCGGCCAGCAGCACGCCGCCGGCCAGCGCGGCCTGCGGCGCGGGAACGCGAAGCATCAGCCAAGCGCTGCGCCGCCACAGCGCGCCCACCGCATGCGCGGCGAGCCAGGCGAACATGGTGATGTGCAGCCCCGAGATCGACATCAGGTGAGCCACGCCGGTGGCGCGAAAGACATCCCAGTCGCTGCGGTCGATGGCGCTTTGGTCGCCGGTGACGAGTGCGGCGATGACGCCCGCCTGCCGCGCGTCGGCCACGCGTTCGAACACCGCGTCGCGCACCGCTTCCCGCGCACGCTCGACGGGATGCAGCCACGTGGATTGCAGATGCGCCGGCGCGGCGTCGCGGGCACCGGTTCGCACATAGCCGCTGGCATGCACGCCCTGCTCCCAGAGCCACAGTTCGTTGTCGAAACCATGCGGATTGAGATTGCCGTGCGGCGCCTTGAGCCGCACCGTGAGGCGCCAGCGCTCGCCCGCATGCAACGCGGCCGCATCGCCGCCCGTCGCCGCAGCACGGTTTTCCGGAGCGCGTCCCCAGAGAGAGGTGTCGTCGCGGTACCAGCCGAGCGCGATGCGCGCCGGAACGCGTGGCGCGGACCCAAGGCGTTCATCGGCCCAGCGGGCCGATTCGACATCGAGCCGAAAGCGCGTGCCGCCCTCGTTGCGCTGGGGCATCTGCGCGACCACGCCAACCACCTGCAGGTCGCGGCCCTCGAGGGCCGGATCCAGTGCGCCCTGCGCATAAGCCACCGCTCGCCAGCCCGCGAGCCCGCCGCCGGCGAGCGCTCCGCAGGCCAGGGCAACGGCCATCGCGAGCCCTGCCGGCATGCGCCAGGCGCGAGGCGGCGGCCGCCATCGCCGCGTCAGCCCGCCCAGGCCGGCCAGGCCTGCGAAGAGCAACACCGCATAGGCACCCGCGCTCCACAGCCTGGGCTGATGCAATTGCAAGGCCGCGCCGAGCAGCGATCCGCCCAGCGCAGCAAAGGCCCACGATGCCGCCACGGCGCCGCCGGACGCGCGCGCCGGCGTCACCGGCAAACTCCAGAACACATGATGCAAACCCTCCCTGTACTCACGCTCAGTGGCGCGTTAATTGCTTTGCTTCTGGGCTAGTATGCGTCTCACAAGAGACATCTTTTCGATGCAATCTCGCAGTACTGCACACAAAACGCATGTCCATTCACGCCGCACTCCACCACGTCACCCACTACAAGTACGACCGCCTGGTGCAGTTGGGCCCGCAAGTCGTGCGCTTGCGCCCCGCGCCGCATTGCCGCAGCAACGTCATCTCGTATTCGCTGCAGGTCGAGCCGGCCGAGCACTTCGTCAACTGGATGCAGGATCCGTTCGCCAACTACCAGGCGCGGCTCGTGTTTCCCGAGAAGACGCGCGAGTTCAAGGTCACGGTCGACCTCGTCGTCGAGATGGCGGTCTACAACCCCTTCGACTTCTTTCTCGAGCCGCAGGCCGAGAACTTCCCGTTCAAGTACACCGCCTCGCAGGCCGAGGAACTCGCGCCCTACCTCGTCACCGAAGAACCCACGCCGCTGCTGTCGGCCTACCTCGACAAGATCGAGCGCAAGGAGCAGCGCACCATCGACTTCCTGGTCGGCCTCAACCAGCAGGTCCAGAAGGACGTCAACTACCTGATCCGCATGGAGCCCGGCGTGCAGACGCCGGAAGAAACGCTGACCAATGGCAGCGGCTCCTGCCGGGACTCGGGCTGGCTGCTGGTGCAACTGCTGCGCCATTGCGGGCTGGCGGCGCGTTTCGTCTCGGGCTACCTGATCCAGCTCACGCCCGACGTGAAGGCGCTCGACGGCCCGAGCGGCACCACGGTCGACTTCACCGACCTGCACGCCTGGTGCGAGGTCTTCCTGCCGGGCGCGGGCTGGATCGGGCTCGACGCCACCTCGGGGCTGCTTGCCGGCGAGGGGCACATCCCGCTCGCCTGCACGCCCACGCCTTCGAGCGCCGCGCCCATCGAGGGCGGGGTGGACGAAGCCGAGGTCGACTTCGGCCATGAGATGAAGGTCACGCGCATCTACGAATCGCCGCGCGTGACCAAGCCCTATACCGAGGAACAGTGGGCCGAGGTGCTCGCGCTCGGCGATGCGGTCGATGCGCGCCTGAAAGCCGGCGATGTGCGGCTCACGATGGGCGGCGAGCCCACCTACGTGGCCACCAGCGACCGCGATGCGCCCGAATGGAACACCGATGCGCTCGGCCCCACGAAGCGCGGCTATGCCACCGAGCTCGTCCACAAGCTGCGCGCCGAATACGGCCAGGGCGGCTTCCTGCACTTCGGCCAGGGCAAGTGGTATCCGGGCGAGCAATTGCCGCGCTGGGCGCTGTCGATCTTCTGGCGCGCCGACGGCCAGACGCTCTGGCACGACCCCGAACTCTTTGCCGACGAACGCGTGCCCACGCACTACACGAGCGAAGACGCGCGCCGCTTCACCACCGTGCTGGCGCACAAGCTCGGCATCACCGAGCGCTACATCCAGCCCGGCTACGAAGACGTCTACTACTACCTCTGGCGCGAGCGCCGCCTGCCGGTCAACGTCGACCCCTTCGAATCGAAGCTCGACGACGAGCTCGAGCGCGTTCGCCTGCGCCGCGTGTTCACGCAGAAGCTCGACGCGGTCATCGGCTACATGCTGCCGCTCGAACCCGCCAACGCCGATGCCGACGCGCCGGCGCTCGAAGGCCCGGGCTGGAAGACCGGCCCCTGGTTCCTGCGCGACGACCGGCTCTACCTGATCCCGGGCGATTCGCCGATGGGCTATCGCCTGCCGCTCGATTCGCAGCCCTGGGCCAGCAAGGGCGACTACCCTTACTTGGTCGAGCGCGACCCGACCGCGCCACGCGCCGCGCTGCCGAGTTCGGCCGACTACCGGGCGCGCTATGCCGTGCCGACGGGCGGCGCAACGGGCGCCGACCTGGGCGCGGTGCCCTATGCCTTCGGTGCGCCGCCGGTGGTGCCTGCGGCCCTGCGCATGCAGGCGCCGGGCGAGGCGGCAGCCACAGGCGCAGCCGCGAGCGGCGATGCCTCCACAGCCGACGACGCAGCAGCCACCCGTTCCGCCGCCACGCCGGCCACGCGCCAGCCCGTGCGCGGCGAGTCGGCCCACTGGGTCACGCGCACCGCGCTGTGCGTCGAAGTGCGCGACCCGCGCCGCGCCAACGGTCCGTCGGCCGAGAAAAAAGGCAGCGCCTCGGGCGTGCTCTACGTCTTCATGCCGCCGCTCGCGCGCCTGGAGGACTACCTCGACCTGGTCGCAGCCGTCGAAGCCACGGCCCGGCAGCTCGGCATGCGCATCGTGATGGAAGGCTATCCGCCGCCGCGCGATCCGCGCCTGAAGATGCTGGCCGTCACCCCCGACCCGGGTGTGATCGAAGTCAACATCCATCCGGCCCACAACTGGAAGGAACTGGTCGCCCACACCGAGTTCCTCTACAACGCCGCGTTCGAAACCCGCCTCTCGGCCGAGAAGTTCATGACCGACGGGCGCCACACCGGCACCGGCGGCGGCAACCACTTCGTGATGGGCGGCGCCACGCCCGCGGACAGCCCCTTCCTGCGCCGGCCCGAACTGCTGGCGAGCCTGCTGCTCTACTGGCACAACCACCCCTCGCTGAGCTACCTGTTCTCGGGCATGTTCATCGGCCCGACCAGCCAGGCGCCGCGCGTGGACGAGGCGCGCAACGACCAGGTCTACGAGCTCGAAATCGCCCTGAAGGAAATCGCCAGGAACCGCGAGATCCACGGCCAGAACATGCCGGCCTGGCTGGTCGACCGCACGCTGCGCAACATCCTGATCGACGTGTCGGGCAACACCCACCGCAGCGAGTTCTGCATCGACAAGCTCTACTCCCCCGACTCGAGCACCGGCCGCCTCGGCCTGCTGGAACTGCGCGCCTTCGAGATGCCGCCGCATGCGCGCATGAGCATTGCGCAGCAGCTGCTCATTCGCGCGCTGGTGGCGCGCTTCTGGGACGAACCGTACAAGGCGCCCGTCACCCGCTGGGGTACCGAGCTGCACGACCGCTTCCTGCTGCCGACCTTCATCAAGATGGATTTCGACGACGTGATCAGCGAGATGCGCCAGGCCGGCTTCGCCTTCGATGCCGACTGGTTCGCGCCGCACTTCGAGTTCCGCTTTCCGCTGGTGGGCCAGGTGCAGGCCATGGGCGTGGAGCTGTCGCTGCGCAATGCGCTCGAGCCCTGGCACGTGATGGGCGAGGAAGGCTCGGCCGGCGGCACGGTGCGCTACGTCGATTCGTCGCTCGAACGCATCGAGGTGCGCGTGACCGGCCTGAACGAGAGCCGCCACGTGATCACCGTCAACGGCAAGGTGCTGCCGCTGCAGCCCACGGGCACCGTCGGCGAGTTCGTGGCGGGCGTGCGCTACAAGGCCTGGAACCCGCCTTCGGCGCTGCATCCGAGCATCGGCGCCCATGCGCCGCTCACCTTCGACATCGTCGACACCTGGATGAAGCGCTCGCTGGGCGGCTGCCAGTATTTCGTCGCCCACCCGGGCGGGCGCAACTACGACACCTTCCCGGTCAATGCCTACGAGGCCGAAAGCCGGCGCATGTCGCGCTTCACGCAGATGGGCCACACGCCGGGGCTAATGCGCACGCCGCCGGCCACCATCGAGCTCGCGGGCAGCCGCGAATTCCCGTTCACGCTCGATTTGCGGCGGTAACAGGGTCTGAAAAACCCGCAAGAGGACATTCAGCACGTCGCCCATCATCCGACCGGTGACGGCAATGTGACAATCCACCTCCTGTGGAACCTCTGAACGAATCCCTGTTCGACGCCCAGGCGCTGGAATTTCCAGCCGCCCTGGCGTCGGCGCTCGCGCCGGCCGCCCTGCCCGGCCATTTCGACGAACTGCGCGGCCAGGCCACGCCGGCACGGCCGGTTGCGGGCGCAGCGCCCATGGCGCCGTTACCGCCCATGCTCTACGACGCTGCGGCGGAGCGGCCGGGGGTGCCGCCGGGTCCGTCGCAGGCCCAATCCCAGACGCAAACGCAGACCCAGGTCCTCCAGCCCTCCTCCAGCGACAACCCGCCCCTCACGCCCGCCTGGAACGCCTTCTTCGAGCAGCTCGGCCCGGGCGGATTCAATGACCTGCCGAGGCGCGCGGTCAGCCTCGAGCGGCAGATCCGGGACAACGGCGTCACCTACAACGTCTATGCCGACGCCGACGGCCCGCAGCGCCCCTGGTCGCTCGACCTGTTCCCGCTGATCGTCTCGCCCGAGAGCTGGAGCCAGATCGAAACCGGCGTGCTGCAGCGCATGCGCGTGCTCGATCGCGTCATGGCCGATGTCTACGGCCCGCAGCAGCTGCTGGCCGAAGGCCTGCTGCCCGCGGCGCTGGTGCACGGCCATCCCGGCTACCTGCGCGCCCTGCACGGCGTGAAGCCGTCGGGCGACACATGGCTGCACATCGCGGCCTTCGACCTCGCCCGCGGGCCCGACGGCAACTGGTGGGTGGTGTCACAACGCACCCAGGCGCCCTCGGGGCTGGGCTACCTGCTCGAGAACCGCCTGGCCATCACGCGCCAGTTTCCCCAGGCCTTCGAGGCCCTGCAGGTGCAGCGCCTGGCCGCCACCTACAGCGCCATGATGGACGGCCTGCAGCGCATGTGCCCGGCCGGCGCGCCGCCGCACATCGCGCTCCTGACGCCCGGCCCCTACAACGAAACCTACTTCGAGCATGCGTACCTCGCGCGCTATCTGGGCTTGACGCTGGTCGAGGGCAGCGACCTCACGGTGCGCGACCAGCGCCTCTACCTCAAGACCCTGCAGGGGCTGCGGCCGGTACACGGGCTCATCAAGCGCCTGGACGACCAGTTCCTCGACCCGCTCGAGCTGCGCCCCGATTCCACGCTGGGCGTGCCGGGCCTGCTGCAGGCCATTCGGGCCGGCAATGTGCTGGTGGCCAACATGCCGGGCTCGGCGTTCCTCGAATCGCCCGCGCTGCTGGGCTTCCTGCCCGGGCTCGCGCGCCGCCTCATCGGCGAAAAGCTCAAGCTGCCGGCGCTGCCGACCTGGTGGTGCGGGGAGCGCGCCGCGCTCGAGGCGGTGCTGCCGCAGCTGGGCGACTGCGCCATCAAGCCCACCTATCCCGGGTCCGACGGACAGACCAGCTTCGACGCGGTGCTCGGCAGCCAGCTGAGCCGGCGCCAGCTCGACGAATGGGCCGGCCGCATCGTTCGCGAGGGCGAAGCCCACACGGTCCAGAGCTACCTGCCGCTGTCGCAGATGCCCACCTGGGCCAATGACATGGGCCCCGGCCACATCGCGCCGCGCGCGATGCTGCTGCGCGTCTTCGCGGTGAGCGACGGGCCGCAGTCCTGGCGCGTGCTGCCGGGCGGGCTGGCCCGGCTGGCGGGCCGCGATGCGCAGATCGCCTCCATGCAGCGCGGCGGCAGCAGCGCCGACGTGTGGGTGCAGACGCACGGCGAAGTCGACCGCACCACGCTGCTGCAGCCGCATGCCACGCCGGCCTCGCTCGCGCGGCACCGCGCGCCCGTGACCAGCCGCGCGGCCGAGAACATGTTCTGGCTCGGCCGCTACACCGAGCGCGCCGAGAACGCGGTGCGCCTCGCGCGCCTCACGCTCAACCTGCTGGGCAGCGAAGACCAGTCGTCGCGCCCGCTGCTCGACTGGCTGCACCGCATGGCGCTGCGCAATGCGCTGGTGCCGGCCGAAGCGCCGAGCGCGCCGCAATCGCGCCGCGTGTTCGAACGCGCACTGATCGCCGAGCTCGGCGACGTGGAGCGCGGCGGCAGCGTGGGCTTCAGCCTGCGCTGCATCCGGCAGGCCGCCGCCGCCGTGCGCGAACGGCTCTCGCAGGACACCTGGAACCAGATCGTGCGCGCCGAGGCCGACTTTTTGCGGCGCGCGGCCGAGCAGGCCGGCGAAGGCAGCTTTGCCACCGGCGCCGCGCTGCGCGCGCTCGAATCCGCAAGCACCGCGCTCGCCGCCATGACCGGCGCGCAGACCGACCGCATGACGCGCGACGACGCCTGGCGCCTGCTGTCGATCGGCCGCCACATCGAACGGCTGGGCTTTCTCGCGAGCGCGCTGGAGGCCGGCTTCGAGAACGGCGCCGTGCACGAAGTGAGCGGCTTCGAAGCCATGGTGGCGCTGTTCGACAGCACCATCACCTTCCACGCCCGCTACCAGCAGCGGCGCGACGTGGCCACGCTGGTCGACCTGCTGGTGCTCGATGCCGAGAACCCGCGCTCGCTGGCATGGGTCACGCAGACGCTGCGCGGGCGCATTGCGCGCCTGGCCGGCAGCGCCCCCGGCAAGCTCACCGCGCTGTCGTACGAACTGTCCGATCCCGCCGCATGGACGCTGGAGCACCTGTGCGCCACCGGGCCCGACGGGAGCCACCCCGCGCTGGTCGAGCTGCTCGCCAATTGCGAGACCGCGGCCTACCATGTGTCCGACGCCATCGGCACGCGCTACTTCACCCTTACCTCCGAATCGCTGCGATCGGTCGGCGCCTGAGGCAGGACGGCCCGGCGCCGCTTCGCACCGCAGCTCCACAGGACACCCATGCTCCTTCACGTCACGCACGAAACCCGCTACGAGTATTCGCCCGCGGTCGAAACAGCGCAGCACCTGGCCCACCTGAAGCCGCTGGCCACCGGCTCGCAGCGGCTCGTGAGCCACAAGCTCGCGATCGAGCCGCAGCCCGCGCAGCGCAGCGAAGTGCCCGATGTCTACGGCAACACGCGCGCCTTCTTTGCGCTCGAGGCCACGCACGACAGCCTCGTCGTCACCGCCGAAAGCGTGGTCGAGACTTCAACGCCGCAGCTCGCGCCGGGCATTGCGCGCGAGCTGCCCTGGGAAGCCGTGCGCGAACGCTTCCGCTACCGCAAGGATGCCACCTTCGACCCCGCCTCGGAGTTCGTGTTTCCGTCGCCCTACGTGCCCCGCCACGACGACTTCGCGGCCTATGCGCGCGCGAGCTTCGCGCCAGGGCGGCCGACCTTCGATGTGGCGATGGACCTCACCGAGCGCATGTACCGCGACTTCGCCTACGACGCCGACAGCACCGAGATCAGCACGCCCGCCGCCGAGGCGCTCGCGCAGCGCAAGGGCGTGTGCCAGGACTTCGCCCACATCATGATCGCCTGCTTCCGCGTCATGGGCCTGCCGGCGCGCTACGTGAGCGGCTACCTGCTCACGCAGCCGCCGCCGGGCCAGCCGCGGCTGGTGGGTGCCGACGCCTCGCACGCCTGGGTCTCGGTCTACCTGCCAGGCGAAGGCGACGGCGACGGCGACGGCCATGAAAGCGCCGGCGGCTGGGCCGAGTTCGATCCCACCAACGGCCGCCAGCCTGGCGAAGACTACGTTGCACTCGCGATCGGCCGCGACTACTCCGACGTCTCGCCGATGCGCGGCGTGCTGCACGGCGGCGCGCGCCACACGCTCAAGGTAGGCGTGACGGTGCGGCCCATCGAAGAGCTGCGCACGCAGGCGGCGGAGGCAGCGCAGTCACAATCACGGACACAATCGCAGATTCAATCGCAACCCCCTGACAAGGATCTTCAATGAGCGTTTACGACAAGCTTTCCAGCCTCGGCATCACCCTGCCCCCCGTCGCCGCCCCGGCCGCGGCCTACGTGCCCTTCGTGCGCACCGGCAACCTCGTGTTCCTCTCGGGCCACATCGCCAGGAAAGACGGCAAGGTCTGGGCCGGCCAGCTGGGCGCGAACATCGGCACCGAAGAAGGCAAGCAGGCGGCGCGCGCCATTGCCATCGACCTGCTCGGCACGCTCCATGCGGCCGTGGGCGACCTGAACAAGGTCACGCGCATCGTCAAGGTGATGAGCCTGGTCAACTCGGTCGGCACCTTCACCGAGCAGCACCTGGTGACCAACGGCGCGAGCGAGTTCTTCGCCGAAGTGTTCGGCCCCGAGAAGGGCGCGCATGCGCGCAGCGCCTTCGGCGTGGCGCAGATTCCGATGGGCGCCTGCGTCGAGATCGAGCTGATCGCCGAAGTCGGCTGATCCTTTTTCTCCTTCCCTCCCCCGCCCGCCTCCGCCGGGCGGCTCAGTGGATGAGCGGTCCGCCGCGCGCCGCCTCCACCCTGATCATCGCCGCCACGCAGCCTTCGAGCGAGAAGTAGCTGAACTCGTCCTTGCCGCGCGTGCCGGCCATCGGACATTTCCGGGCGACGCTACGGGGAACCCTGCTGCTCGCAAACCCTCGGCCCCGGGCCGCGCGGCGCCGCCCGCGACCTATCATGCAGCGCGCCACCGCCCACCCCATGACCGATCCCGCACCAGAGCGCCTGCCGGACATTCCCTTCGACACCATCGTCGAACAGATGGTCGCGGGCATCTACGTGATCCAGGACGACCGCTTCGTCTATTGCAACGCGACCTGGGCCGGCATCGCAGGCTACACGGCGGAAGAAGCGACCGGCATGTCGCTCGCGCAGATCGTGCCGCCCGACTTCCTCGAGGTGGTGCGCTCGCGCATCCGAGCCCGGCTGGCGGGGCATCCGCCGAGCATGCACTTCATCACGCGCGGCCTGCACCGCGACGGCCGCGTGCGCTTCGTGGAAGTGCACGGCTCGCGCATCACCTACCGGGGACGGCCGGCCGTGATGGGCGTGGGCGTCGACGTGACCGACCGCGTGCGCGGCGAGGAAGAACGCCAGCGCTCGCGCGAGCAATTGCAGGCCCTGGCCGCCTACACCGCGAACAAGCTCGAGGAGCAGCGGCTGGCGCTTGCGCGCGACGTGCACGACGTGCTCGGCGGCATGCTGACCTCGATCAAGATGGACGCCACGCGCATCCAGCGCCGCGCCGACAACCCCGAGGTGCAGGCGCTGACGCAGGGCCTGATCGCGCTGACGCAGCAGACCATCGACACGGTGAAGCAGATCTCCGAAGCGCTGCGCCCGAGCGCGCTAGACCATCTCGACCTGTCCGTTGCGCTGGCGAACGAGCTGCAGGCCTTCACGCGCCGATCGGGCGTGCCGCACGCGCTGGACGCCGACGTCCCGGCGTTGCGGCTCGCGCCCCGGCACGCGACGGCGGTCTACCGCATCTTCCAGGAAGGCCTGACGAACGTCTCGCGCCACTCGAAGGCACAACGCGTGAACGTGCGGCTGCGCGTGGAAGACGGCCGGCTGCGGCTCGCGCTGCACGACGACGGCTGCGGCTTCGACCCCGATGCCCCCGAGGGCAGCGCGCTCGGCCTGCTGAGCATGCGCGAACGCGCGCGCGAGATCGGCGGCGAACTGCAGATCCGTTCGGCGCCCGGCGCAGGCACGCGGCTCGTGCTGAGCGTCCCGCTGCACCAAGAGCCCCGCCCCGCATGATCGACATCCTGATGGTCGACGACCACACGATCTTCCGCTCCGGGCTGCAACGCCTGCTGCTCGACGAGACCGACCTGCGCACCACCGCCGAGGCCGGCAACGGCGCCGAGGCGCTCGAGCTGGTGCGCCGGCGCCGCTTCGACGTGGTGCTGCTCGACATCAACATGGAGGGCCGCAACGGCCTGGAGGTGCTGGCCTCGATCCGCGCGGCGCAGCCCGCGCTGCCGGTGCTGATGCTGTCGATGTACGCCGAGGAGCAGTACGCGCTGGTCGCCATCCAGGCCGGCGCGCGCGGCTACATCGCGAAAGATGCGGAACCGGCCGAGCTGGTGTGCGCGATCCGCTGCGTGGCGGCCGGTGGCCAGTACCTGAGCGCGCGTGCCGCCTCGCAGGTCAGCGGCCAGCTCGGAGGCCGGGACGACCGCCCGGCCCACCAGCGGCTCACGGTGCGCGAGCACCAGATCATGCTGATGATGCTCAAGGGCCTGTCGCTCACGGCAATCGGCAACGAGATGCTCATCAGCGTGAAGACCGTGAGCACGCACCGCGGCAACATCCTCGACAAGCTCGGCGTGGCCAGCACGGCCGAGCTGGTGCTCTATGCCGTGCGCCACGGGATCATCCAATAAGCCGTTGCCGCGGTTCAGCGCGTGCCGTCGCGCAGCGGGTCCACCGACTCGGGCAGCGCGTTGAAGTCGACATAGCGGAACAGGAGTTCGCGCTGCTGCGGCGACAGCAGCGTGTAGCGCGGCCAGAAAAACAGGTAGTCGTCGGCCGACATGCGCGGCTGGTTGTCGAAGATCATCCGCTTGCTGCACAGCAGGCAGACGAAGTTGGTCCAGTTGTTCCAGGGCGTCTTGCCGTCGAACAGCCGGCTCGGCGCGCCGTAGCGGGCGAAGGTGGCGGTGTAGTCGATGAACTTGTCCGACAGGGCCTTGCGGCTGCTCGCGTTCGACGCGCTCCAGGCAAAGCGCATGAAGTTCGGCTCGTCGGTCACGAAGTTGCCGAACAGCGCGGCCACGTCGATGCCGTGGAAGGCGCCGAAAGTGTCTTTCCAGGGCTGGGGCGTATCGTCCCAGTTGTAGTTGTAGCGATAGATGTCGCCGTTCTGCAGGCGCAGCACGCGGATGACGTTGTCGAGCACGTTGTCGATCGCGTACGTCAGCACCTCGTGGGTCTGCGTGTAGATCGGCTGGAACTCCGGCTTGACGAGCTGGTTGAAGGTCACGCTGCCGGGCGGCGCGAAGTTGGCCAGGTTCCAGAGCTCGGCCTGTGTCGGCTGGCCCATGCCGAACAGGAACGCGAAGTACGAGCCTTCGTCGTGCGTCGAGCCGATCATCAGCGGCATCTTGTTGTAGCTGCCCGCGAGGAGGCCGGGCAGCCCGCTCGCGCGGATCACCGTGCCGTCGGTGAAATGCCCCGGCACCACCGGGCTCGGCGTGAACTTCATGATCTGCGCCGCCGTGGCATTGCGCAGCAGCGAGGCGATGTCGCCCTTGCTCATCGTCACGCGCTGCGCGGCGGCCTGCGCCGTGGTCGAGGCGCGGCCGGTGTCGACCAGCAGGCTGTCGATCAGCGACTCGGCCGCCAGCGTGCCCACCAGCGGCGGGTAGGCGTTCGGCACGCCCGACATGCATACCGCGCGATGGAACTTGCCTTCGGCCAGCGGCGACTGCAGCAGGCCCCAGGTGTTGATGCAGCCGGCCGACTGGCCCGCCACCGTCACCTGCCCCGAGTTGCCGCCGAAGGCGCCGGCGTTGGCCCTCACCCAGTCGAGTGCGCGCACGAGGTCGAGCGTGGTGAAGTTGCCCGAGTCGTCCAGCGCATTGCCGGTCTTCATCGCCGGGTGGTTGAGCCAGCCCAGCATGCCCATGCGGTACTGCACCGTCACCACCACCATGTTGGCCCGCTGCGCAAGGTAGGCGCCGTCGTACAGGGGCTCGCGCGCCGAGCCCTTGGTGTTGCTGCCGCCGTGGATCCAGAAGAACACCGGCAGGTTGTCAGCGCTCGAATTGGGGCGCCAGACGTTCAGGTACAGGCAGTCCTCGCTGCCCACGGGCTGGCCGAAGGTGGCCGGGTCGGGTTCGCCGAAGGGGTTGCCGACCTGCGCGCACATGCCCGCCAGCGTGGTGGCGGCACGCGAGCCGCTCCACGGCACCGGCGGCTGCGGCGCGCGCCAGCGCAGGGTGCCGACCGGCGGCTGCGCGAAGGGAAGGCCCAGGAAGGCATGCGTGTTGTTGGCGGCGACCTTGCCGTAGATCTGGCCGGCATCGAGCGTGCGCGTCAGGCTCTGGTTGTAGGCCGCCAGCGCCGCCGGCGCCACGAGCACCGCGAGCGCCCACAGGACCGCGGTGCGGAGCAGCAGGCGAAAGAGGCCAGGGAGGGAGCGATGCATGGTGGATGTCTCCTCGAGGTGGATGCGGCGAGCTCTGACGGCCCTGCTCATGCATCGATTCTCGTGAGCCCCCTCACCGCGCGCCTCGGTGTCATCGCAGGGGAGCGGCAAGAATTCTCCGATTGACATCCGGACGGCAAAGGGCCATGCAGGCGATGGCATCACCGGCCCGCACTGCGGCACGCAGGGCGGCTACTTGCGCTTCCAGCTCGCCACCGTGATGAACACGCCGGTTTCCTGCGCATCGCGCAGGCGGATGCTGTAGCGGCCCGCGCCGTCGGTGCCGTTGAAGGCGACCTCGCGGCCCTCCTCCTCCGGGCTCGCGCCCTTCGCGAGTTCGCGGTAGGTGTCGACCAGCGCGCCGAGCCCTGCATAGCTGCGCAGCGTGACCTCGGCATCGGGCAGCCGGGGCTCGTTGCGCTGGGAGCGCTGGTAGGCCGTACGCATCGGCTGGCCGGCGAGGCCCTTGGGGAGCACGATCTTGCCGGCGCTCGCCGTGCTGTTCACCTCGGCCGTCTGCACCAGCAGTGGGTGCAGCGATGCCGGGAAGCCCGGCGGCACCTGTTCGACACGCCAGCCCGGGACATCCGGCTGACCGGTGATGTATTCGACACTCGCGATCTTCTGCGCATCCGCCGCCCTTGCCGGGTCGTCGCTGTCGGCCATGGCCGCCAGGAACGCAGGCAGCGTCCTGCCCCACACGACCAGCGGCTCTGCATCCGCCTGCTTCGCACCGGCGGGCTGGAAGATCGACAGCACCGTCTGCGGCGCGGGCTTGCACACCTTCGGCTTGTCGTCGGTCGGCGGCACATTGCAATGGCCATTGACCAGCCCCAGCGCCACCAGGCGGCCTTCGGCGTCGATCAGCATCGCGGCGCGCTCTTCGCCGTGGTCGCCGCCGTTGACGGACGCGATGACCCGGCGGCCATCGGGCCAGACGGTCGCGTGATGTCGTGCCTGGAACGCATGCCCTCGAGCACCTGCTGCGCAATCAACGCATCGGCCTCGGTGTAGCTGCCGCGCGCGTAGCCGACCATGCCGATCACGGCACTGCGGATGCGCGGCTGCTCGCTGAGCCGCAGCGCCGGCGCGGGCAGCTCCGTCGTGACGGCGCCCGATGCCGCAGGTTGCGCGCCCTGTGCATGGGCACCGACGGCGCAGGCGAGCAACAGCGAGGCGACGGTCTTGGGAATCAGCGCATTCATTCGGACATCTCCACTTCGATGTTGGTGATCGCCGGCATGTCCCGGTCGTGCTTCACGTTGACGGAAAAAGCCAAGCCCTTGCGGCTGCCCGCGACATAGCCGTTGCGCTCGTCCAGCCCCGACTCCATGTCTTCGAGCGGCGGCGTCAGCTGCTTGTAGAAGGCCAGCACCTGCGCCATGCTGTCCGTGGTCTGCAGGCGCAGCACGCGCCTGGCCTTGGCGTCGCTCAGCGCATCCTGCGCGGTGCGATGGATCTGCGACTTCGGGTACAGCGGCACCGCTGCCGAGAAACCCTTCGGCCGTTCGACGGGGCGTGCGGCGGTGTGCGCCGCATCCATCGTGGCGTACTCGGTCTTCGCGATCTTCTCGCCGTCGCCGGACTGCAGGTCTTCGGGCACCTGGCGGCTCCATGCGAACAACGGCTGCGCCTTGGCGCGGTCGACGCCCGGGCGCAGGAAGATCGACAGCACCGCGTGCTGGTCGTCCAGGCAGCCGGTGGAAGCCGAACCCTTGCCGCACTGGCGATGCACCAGCGCCGCAGCCAGCACATCACCGCTGCGGTCGTCGAGCAGCACGGCCGCGCGCTCGCTGCCGCCATAGGGCCGACGGTAGGACGACAGCAGCCGCTGGCCGCCGGGCAAGGCTTGCTGCTTGCGGTCACGGCGCGACGACAGCCCCGAGATCAGTTGCTCGGCCAGCAAGCCTTCGGGCCAGTAGTAGGAGCCGGATGCCATGCCGGCAAAGCGGGTCAGCGCAAGGTCGAGGGCGGGAGTCTGGGTATCTTCCTGCGCGCGGTCGGTGTCCAGTGTCAGGACGGCATTGGCGGCCGAAGCCGGGGCCGCTGTGCCGAAAGTGGAGAGAAGAAGAAGAAGAAGAAGAACAGCCAGGAAAGCAGGAGGCGCGGAGCGAAGTCGGAAAAGAGGCATGCGGAAAGACGAGATGGACGATGCGCCTTGCCTGAGCTGTGTCGGGCAAACGCGGGACTGGATTCTAGAAGGCCCTCGCGACGCGGGCGACGACGCACGCCGGCTCCAGTTATGAGCTCGACACGCCAGAAGCGCTCGAGGCCATGGCCGCGCAGGAGTGCGCCGACTGCGCCCACGCCGCAGCCCTGGGGCCGCTTCCACAGGTGGTGATCGCGCCACCGCTCAGACGGCGGCGGCGGCGAGTTCGAGCTGCGTCAGCCGCCGCGCCATGCGGCCGACGAAGTTCTGCGTGACGTGCGGCAGCACGCGCTGCGACGGCACCACGATGCCGACCTGCAACTGGTCGAGCGCGGGCAGCTCGAAGGGCCGCCAGATCAGGTCGCCGCGCTTGAGGTCCTCGATGAAAGCGATCTTCGAGAAGCACGAGATGCCCTTGCCGGCCCTGATCAGCCGCTTGAGCATGGGCGTCGAATTGCAGGTGGCGGCCGGCTCCATGTCGTCCCAGAACGCGGCGAACTCCGGCGACAGCGCGGCGCTGATGACCGGGTGCGAACTCGACCGCAGAAAGGGGTAGCGCGCGCACTCCTTCAGCGAGACGCTGGCGTGGTTCGCGAGCGGATGGCCGGGCGGCATCACGAGGCCGATCGGCAGCTTCGCCAGCGCCACCGCCGCCACGCCACCGGGCAGCCGGCTCACGAAGGTCATGCCCACGTCGACCTGCCCCGACATCACCATCTGCGCCACCTCCATCGGCTGCACGGCGGTGATGGTGTACGTGACGGCCGGAAACACCTGCAGAAAGTCTTCCACCGCCGAAGGCAACAGCTCCTCGAAGAACGAATCCATCGCCGCCACCTTCACGTGGCCGGTGCGTTCGCCCTTGAGTGCGTCGAGCTCGGTGCGCATCACCTGGTACTGGTGCAGCGTCTCCTGCGCGTGCTTGAGCAGGCGTTCGCCGGCCGCATTGAGCCGCAGGCCGTTGGGCATGCGGTCGAACAGCTCCACGCCCAGCTCGTCTTCGAGCTTGTGGATCTGCCGGTTGACGGCGCTCGCGGCCACGTAGAGCCGCTCGGAGGCCTTGCGCACCGAGCCGCAGCTCGCGACCTCGATGAAGTATTTGAGGATGCTGGCGTGCATCAGCCGGCCCTCCCCTCTGGCACCCGTTCACCCGGCCGGCTGCCGTGGGAACGCTGCAATCGCGGGATGGTCGCAGGCCACGCGCTTCGCATCGGCGCCGCCGGGCGACCCGAGCCCGCTGATGTCCGCCGCGAAGAACTCGCGGTTGATGGCAATGAAGTGCGCCATTTCGGACGGCAGCCGAAGGTCTTCATAGATGGCCTGCGTGGGGCAGGCGGATACGCAAACGCCGCAATCGATGCATTCATCCGGGTGAATGTACAGAGTGCGCTCGCCTTCGTAGATGCAGTCCACCGGACAGCACTTGACGCAGGCGCCGTCCTTGATGTCGACGCAGGCGCCGGTGATGACGTAGGCCATGGCATGAAGGGCGGGCGCCTAGCGGCCCAGCCATTGCGGCTTGCGCTTCTGCTGGAACGCCAGCACGCCTTCGTTCGCATCTTCGGACTGCAGCGCCGCCACCAGCGCCGGCAGCCGCATGCGGTGCGCCTCGGCCGGCGCGAGCGTGCCGGTGCGGCGCACCACCTGCTTGATGGCCTTGAGCGACAGCGGCGCGCAGGCCAGCATCTGCTGCACCCAGCGATTGACGGCCGTGTCGAGCTCGGCGCGCGGCACCACCTCGTTGACCAGGCCCATCTCCAGCGCGCGCTGCGCCTTCACGCGCTGGCCGGTGAGCATCATGCCCATCGCCTGACGGTAGGGAATCTGCCGCTGCAGCAACAGCATGCCGCCGTCCAGCGGCAGGCGGCCCACCAGCGGCTCGGGCAGGCCGAAGCTCGCCTCCTCGCAGGCCACGACGATGTCGCAGCCCAGCACCATCTCGAAGCCGCCACCGAGCGCAAAGCCGTTGACGCGGGCGATCACCGGCACGTCGAGCGTCTCGCGCAGCGCAATGCCGCCGAAGCCGCCGGGGCGTGCCGCCGCCCAATACTCGACGCCCTTGAGGTTCGACGTGTTCTTCAGGTCGGCGCCGGCGCAGAACGAGCGCTCGCCCGCACCGGTAAGCACCACCACGCGGATGTCGTCGCGCGACTCGATCTCGCTCCAGATGCGCTGCAGCTCGGCCTCGGTCGGCAGGTCCACCGCGTTGAGCACATCCGGGCGGTCGATGGTGACGGTGGCGACATGGTCGGCAACCTCGAAGCGCACGCTCATACGTCGGCCTCCTCGATCAGCGCTCGCGCCTCGGCCAGCACTTCGGCCGTGTGCTGCCCGAGCTTGGGCGGCTCGCGCCGCAGGCCGGCCTTGGCGCCCGACATCTGGATCGGGCTGGCAATGAATTTCAGCGGACGGCCCGACGACGAACCCGCTTCCAGAATCATCGCGTTGTGCAGCGTCTGCGGATCGACCAGCGCCTCGCGCATGTCGCGCACCGGGGCCGAGAGCAGGTCCTGCTCCTCGAGCTTCGCCAGCCAGTGCTCGCGCGTATCGCTCGCAAAGCGTTCGTGGAAGATCGCGTGCAGCGCTGCCTTGTTCTCGAACTGCGCCGACAGCGTGGCATAGCGCGCGTCGAGCGACAGGTCGTCGAGCCCCAGCGCGGTGCAGATGTCGCGCAGCGGATTGGCCTTGAACGCGCCCACCAGCACCAGCGGCCCGGTCTGCGTGTCGAACACGCCCGACAGCGGCATCGCGGCCCAGTTCACTTCGGAGTCTTCCATCATGACCATGGCCGCTTCCTGCATCTGCATCGCAAGCATGGAGTTGTAGAGCGACACCGAAATCTTCTGGCCCTCGCCCGTGCGCTCGCGCTGCAGCAGCGCGAGCAGGATGCCCTGCACCATGTGCATGCCGGCGGTGTAGTCGGCCAGCGCGGTCGGGTAGATCGACACCGGCACCGAGGCATCGGCACGGCGCGCCATCACGCCGGTGAGTGCCTGTGCGAGCACGTCCTGCCCGCCCTTGTGCGCGTAGGGACCGGTCTCGCCGAAGCCCGTGCCCACCGCGTAGACGATGCGCGGGTTCAGCCGCCTGCAGTCTTCGTACCCCAGCCCGAGCCGCTCCATCACGCCGGCGCGGAAGTTGTTGGTGACCACGTCGGCGTCTGCGATCAGGGCCTTCACCAGCTCCATCTGCGCTGCGTCGCGCAGGTCGATCTCCACGCTGCGCTTGTTGCGGTTGAGGCTGCAGAAGATCGGGTTGTCTTCACCCGCCACTGGCGCGAAGGTCGAGCGGCTCAGGTCGCCCGCGCCCTTGCGCTCGATCTTGATGACGTCGGCGCCGTGGTCGGCCAGCATCTGCGTGCAGACCGGCCCCATCATCACCTGCGTGAAGTCGATCACGCGGATGCCGTCGAGCGGCAATGCACCGGTGCTCATGCGGCCTCCCTGGCGAAGGAACGTGCGATGGCGGGCACATCGGCATTCGGCCCCTTCTGGTCGCCCGGGTCGGCACCCTGGGCGCGCAGCGTCTTCTGCAGCTTGCTCACGTCCACCTCGCGCACCGACACGCCCGCACTCAACGCCAGTGCCGCCGCCGTGCCGGTGGCCTCGCCCATCGCCATGCAGGGCGGAATCTCGCGCGAGATCTTCTGCGCGGCGGAGGTGGCCGAATAGTGCCGTCCCGCCACCAGCAGGTTCTCCACGCTGCGCGGCAGCAGCGTGCGGTACGGGTAGTAGTAGTCGCGCCCGCGCGCCACGCTGTCGTCGAAGCGCGTGCGCTGGGCCACGTCTTCCTTGGTCATCACGTAGGCGCCTTCGAGCAGCCGCGTCTGGCGGATCCCGGTCTGCGGCGCCATGTCGATCAGCGTGCACTTCGAGAAGCCCGGCAGCCGGGCGCGCACGAAGTCGATCACCTTGTGGATGGTGGTGCGGCCCTGTACTTCTGCGCGCGTCAGGTCGCTCACCTTGAGGCCGTCGAGCCCCGGCATGTGCGGGCAGTTGCACCACACCACGCCCGGCAGCGGCGTCTTGAGCCACCAGGCTTCCCAGGCGCCGCCGAGCATGTGCTTGATCTCCCGGTCCAGCGCCTGCCAGGCCGCGGGCTCCTCGCGCTCGAAGCGCTCGGCCTCCTCGGTGTCGACGCTGCCGAGGCGGAACACGGTCGTCACGATGTAGCTGCCGCTGATGTGCGGCGCACCGGCCGAGGCCGCCACGTCGAGATCGCCGGTGGCATCGATCACCACCTTGCCGAGGATGGCCTCGCGCCCGCCCTTGGTCTCGCACACCACGCCCTTGACCTTGCCGTCTTCCACCAGCGTGCGCGAGAACCACGAGTGCAGGCGCAGCTCGATGCCGGCCTGCTGCACCATCTCCAGCGAGGTGCGCTTCCACGCGTCGGGGTCGAAGGCGGCAGCGAAGCAGATGGGGTGCGGCTTCTCCTTGCTGTGGAAGTCGTAGGTGCCCCAGCGCTTCCAGCGGCGCACCGAATCGGGCAAGGTGCCCCAGTCCTGCTGGCGCGGATATTCGGCCAGGCCCAACGCCGACATGCGCTCGATCATTTCCAGGCAGATGCCGCGCACCGAAATTTCCTGCTGGTGGCTGTCCCACATGTCGTCCAGCACCAGCACCATGCCGCCCGAGGCCAGGCCGCCGAGGTGGTTGTAGCGCTCCAGCAGCGTCACGCTCGCGCCATTGCGCGCGGCGGCCAGTGCCGCGGCTTGCCCTGCAGGGCCGCCGCCGACCACCACCACGTCCGATTCGGCCGCCACGCGCACGTCGTGCGCGGGCTCTTGCATCCAGTCGCCAATACGGCTCATAGAACTATCTCCTGTTGAAATCTTGGGATGTGTGTGTGAAGTGCACCGGGCGCGTCAGTGCGTGCTTTCGGGCTGCCAGCGGATGACCCACTTTTCCGCCAGCGTCACCAGCAGAAAGAACAGCCCCGAGAGCGTGGCGCTCATGACGATCGCGGCGTAGAGCAGCGGCGAATCGAAGTTGAAGGTGGCCTGCAGAATCATGGCGCCGATGCCCACCGTGGCCCCCACCCACTCGCCCACCACCGCCCCGATCACGCACATCGACGCAGCGATGCGCAGCGCCGAGAAAAGATAAGGCAGCGCATTGAGCAGGCGCAGGCGGAAGAAGATCTCCGTCTTGCTCGCCGACAGCACGCGCATCAGTTCCATCGCCTGCGGGTTGACCGACTCCAGCCCGCGCACCATGTTCACCAGCGTCGGAAAGAAGCACACCAGGGCGGCGATCGTGATCTTCGGCTCCACGCCGTTGCCCATGATCAGCACCAGCACCGGCGCCTTCGCAACCAGCGGCACGGCGTTGAACATCAGCACCACCGGAAAGAAGATGTCCTGCAGCGTCTTGTTGTGCACGAAGATCGTCGCGACGACGATCGCCGCGAGGTTGCCCAGCACGAAGCCGCCGGCGGCCTCGAACGCGGTGGGCAGCAGGTTGTCGAGCAGCACGCCGCGCTTGGCGTAGAGCGTTTCCAGCACGGCCCCTGGCGTGGGCGCAATGAAGGGCTTGACGCCGAATGCGACGATCACGACCCACCACAGCACGATGAGCCCGGCGATGCCGAGCGCCGGAAGAATTCGGCGCCGCCAGATTCGCTTCTGCCGCGCGGCGGCCCATGCCAGGTATTCGGGATCGGCCGGCGCGGCTGCGGCGCCGAGTGCGGCGGATGCGACGGGCACCGCGGTATCGATGGAACGGGTATTCATGGCATCGGCCTCAGCAGGTTTCCAGCACGCGCCGCAGATGGCTCGTGAGGCGGACGAATTCGGGGCTCTCGCGCATTTCGAGCGTGCGTTCGGCGGGCAGCTCGACGGGCACGATCTCGCGCACGCGCCCCGGGTTGGCCGCGAGCATCAGCACGCGCTGGCCGAGAAAGGCCGCCTCGTGGATGCTGTGGGTGACGAAGAGGATCGTCACGCCGGTCTCGCGCCACACGCGCAGGATCTCCTCGTTGAGCCGGTCGCGCGTGATCTCGTCGAGCGCGCCGAAGGGCTCGTCCATCAGCAGGATCTTCGGATCGCTGGCCAGCGCGCGGGCAATCGACACGCGCTGGCGCTGGCCGCCAGACATTTCGTGCGGAAAGGCGTTCAGCCGGTCCTTCAGGCCCACCAGCTCGAGCAGCTCCTGCGGCGAACGGCGGCCCTTGCGGCCGGCGCCGCCGCCCACTTGCAGCGGCAGTTCGACGTTCTGCAGCGCCGTGCGCCAGGGCAGCAGCGCCGCGTCCTGGAACACGAAGCCGATGTCGCGGTTCTTGCGCGCGGCCTGCGGCGTGGACGACAGCACCTCGATGCCGCCGCTGCTCGGCTGCAGCAGGTCGGCCACCACGCGCAGGAAGGTCGACTTGCCGCAGCCCGAGGGCCCGAGCAGCGTGAGGAACTCGCCCTGCGCCACGTCGAGGTCGAGGCTCTTGATGGCGGTGACGTCGCGCCGCTCGGTGAAGAAGCGCACGCCGATGCCGCGGCACGCGATGGCGGGGGGCGCGTTGAGAACGGCGGCCATGGCGTCAGCCCTTCATGGCCCGCGCGGCGGCCGTGGCCTTCAGCGCGTCGAGCGAGATCACGTCCTCGACCTTCGGCGTGCGCGCGGTGAACTGGCCCAGCTCCGCATAGGTGGAGATCTGCTCCTGCCACACGGCCGGGTCCATCGCGCCCCAGCCCTGCGTCTGCGCGGCGCCGCCGAACGCGTATTCGAGCATCACGTCGACCGCGACGCGCTCGTCTTCCCGCTTGAGGTTCGGATATTCCTTGACCAGCATGTCCACCGCATGGTCGCGGTTGGCACGCACGTAGTGCCAGCCCTTGGCCGTGGCGCGCAGGAAGGCCTCGATGACCTTGGGCTGCGTCTCCAGCGTTTTTGTCGATGCGTAGTAAGGCAGCGCGTAGAGGCGCACGCCCGCGTCCCACTGCGTCAGTTCGGCGATGTCGGGGCCCAGCACCTTGATGGCGGTGGTGTTGGTGAGCCAGCCCGTCACCACGTCGACCTGCCCCGTCAGCAGCGGCGACATGTCGGCGCCGATGGTGACGACCTTCACGTCCTTCTCGGCAATCTTGTTCTTCGCCAGCAGCGCGCGCAGCAGGATGGCCGCGGTCGACGGAATGCCCACGCGCTTGCCGATGAGGTCGGCCGGCTTGCGCACCGGGTTCTTCGCGAGGGAGAAGTAGGTGTAGGGATGCTTCTGCGCGCCCACCGCGAAGCACTTGATCGGCAGGCCCTGCGACACGGCCAGCATGATCGACGGACTCGACGATACCTGCCCGACCTCGTAGCGGCCCGAGGCGATGATGGCCACGCCGTCGATGTTCGGTCCGCCCGGCTGGATCGCGAAGTCGATGCCCTCCTGCTCGTAGAAGCCCATGCGCTTGGCGGCCACCTCGCCGATCTGGTTGCCCCCGGCGATCCAGCCCAGCTGCATGTTGATGCGCGCCTTGCCCTGCGCAAAGGCATCGACCGAGAGCAGGCCGCCGGCGGAGAGTCCACCGGCGATGAGGGAGGTCTTGAGGAGACTTCGGCGACCGGGGTCGCGGAGCTTGGCCATGGCGGATTCCTTTTCTTCGATGCGGTGAGGTGAAGGCATTCGGCGGTGTATGCGTTGGCTTGCGATGCGAAGACATCCAGGGCCAGCGAGGCGAATGCTAAAAGCGGGGGGCGTGCGCACCAAGCACCGTTTTTCGCAACGGGCGAGCTAAAAAAGAGTCAACGGTGCGCCGTCCCCAATGGCGCTTCTGGTGCGCATGGCGCACCATGAAGGCGCGCACCGCGGGAAACCTAGAGCGCCTGCGACGAGCCCCGCACCACAAGCTCTCCGGGCAGAAGAAGCTGGCGCGGCGCTGCATCCAGCCCCCGCAGCCGTTCGATCAGGCAGGTGGCAGCCGTGCGGCCGATGGCGTCGGTGGGCTGAGCCACGGTGCTCAGGCCGGGGCCGATGAGCGAGGCCCATTCGGGATCGTCGAAGCCTACAAAGCCGAGGTCAGTACCAAACTGCCAGCCCAGCCGCGCCATCGCCTGCGCGATGCGCAGCGTGACCACGGCATTGCCCGCGACCACGGCCGCGCGGCGGCCGCGTTTGGCGCGCTGGCGCAGGGCACGCAATGCCTCGTCGAGCGCATCGCTGTCGCCCTCCACGCTTTCGAACACCTCGCCCGCCACGCGCGGCTCGTGCGCGGCCACGCAGGCACCGAAGGCGGCCGTGCGCTCGCGCCGCGAGCTCACGCCCTTCTGCGGCTCCGTCACGTAGAGCAGCTCGCGGTAGCCGCCCGCGACCAGGTGGCTGCAGGTGTCCCGCATGGCCGAATGGTTGTCGAGCGAGACGAAGTCGGTGTGCATGCCGGTGTGGCGGCGATCCACCAGCACCGCAGGCTTTCCGTGCAGCGTGACCGCGTCGACCACGTTGCTGCCGCGGCCCAGCGTGTTGAGGATGAAGCCGTCGACCTGGTAGCCCGCGAGCGCATCGATGGCCTCGCGCTCGCGTTCGCTCTCGTTGCCCAGGTTGAACAGCATCACCAGGTAGCCGGCGTCCTGGCAGGCCTTCTCGGCACCGCGCAGCACGGCCACCGAATAGGGGTTGGTGATGTCGGCCACGATCAGGCCGATGAGGCGCGAGCGCCCATGGCTCAGCGCCTGCGCCATCGGGCTGGGAGTGTAGGCCAGCTTGGCGATGGCCGCCTCCACGCGCGCCGCGATGTCGCGGCTCAGCAGGCGCTCGCGGTGGTTGAGAAAGCGCGAGACGGTGGCCTTGGAAACGCCCGCCGCCTCGGCGACGTCGGCGATGGTGGCGCGGCCACTCGGATTCATGGTTTTGCTCCTTCCCCCGCTGGGGGAAGGTTGGGATGGGGGCAGGCAGAGCGTCCAGTGGATACGCCGCTTGCCCTCACCCCTGCCCTCCCCCAGCGGGGGAGGGAGAGAAACCTGGCGCAGATCATGCGGCCGCCGTGTCGTACGGCGCAGTCGGTTTCTCGCCGGCCAGCACCTGCAGCAGGTTGGTCGTGGCGAGTTCGGCCATGGCATGCCGCGTCTCGTGCGTGGCCGAGCCGATGTGCGGCAGTGGCGTCACGCGCGGATGCGTGCGCAACGGCGAATCGGCGGGCAGCGGCTCCTTCGCGAACACGTCGAGGCCGGCCGCGCGCAGCGTGCCGTGATCCAGGGCGTGGAGCAGCGCTTCCTCGTTCACCGTGGCGCCGCGGCCGCCGTTGATGAAGGATGCTCCGGGCTTCATGCGCGCGAAGAAGGCGGCGTCGATCATGCCGCGCGTCGCATCGGTCAGCGGCAGCATCGCCAGCACGATGTCCGACCGCGCGAGCAACTCGTCGAGCGGCGTGTGCGTGGCACGGCCCTGCAGCTCGGGCGCCTGCGCGGCCAGGTCGACCGAGCGGCGCGCGTGGTAGAGCACCGGCATGCCGAAGCCCAGCGCCGCACGCCGCGCCACGGCCTGGCCGATGCGGCCGAAGCCGAGAATGCCCAGCGTCTTGCCGTGCACGTCGGTGCCGAAGAGTTCTTCGCCGATGTTCTTCGTCCAGCGGCCTTCGCGCACGAGGCTTGCGAGCTCGACCACGCGGCGCTGCGTGGCCATGAGAATCGCGAACACCGTGTCGGCCACCGTCTCGGTCAGCACGTCGGGCGTGTGGCACAGCACGATGCCGCGCTTGTTCAGTTCCGCGAGCGGATAGTTGTCGACACCGACCGACACGCTCGAAATCACCTCGAGCCGAGGCGCCGCGTCGAGCAGCACGGCATCGACCGTGTGGGTCGAGCCGATCAGGCCGTTCGCGGTACGCAGCGCGGCGGCAAAAGCCTCGGGCTCCCTGCGCGGATCGGCGACGGTCACATAGTGCGCGGCCTGCAGGCGCGCCAGCTGGTCTTCGGGCAATGGCCGGAAGACCAGCACGTTCTTTTTCGTCGTCATGGTCAGAGCCCCGCTTCTTCGAGTTCCGCGCGCGTCGGCAAGCCTTCGGTGTCGCCCAGCACCTGCACCGCGCGCGCACCGATCCAGGCGCCGCGGCGCACGGCCTCGGGCACGCTCCTGCCTTCGAGCAATGCGCTCACCACGCCGGCTGCGAAGCCGTCGCCCGCGCCCACGGTGTCGATCACCTCCTTCACCGGGAAGCCGTCGACATGCCCGGTGCCGGCCACGTCGCTGTCGTAGTAGGCGCCGGCGGCGCCGAGCTTGACGACCACGAGCTTCGCGCCGCGGTCGCGGTAGAACTTCGCCACGTCTTCGGGCTTGTCATGGCCGGTGAGCAGCAGGCCCTCCTCGATGCCGGGCAGCACCCAGTCGGCGCGCGAGGCCAGTTCGTTGATCCAGTGGCGCATCGTTTCAGTGGAAGACCACAGCGTGGGCCGCAGGTTGGTGTCGAACGAGATCGTGCGGCTGGCCGCGCGCATCACCTCCATGGACTTGAGCGCAGCCTGCAGGCTGGTGTCGGAGATGGCCGCGAACACGCCCGTGGCATGCAGGTGGCGCGCCGAGCGCAGCCACGCTTCATCGACATCGGCCGGGCCCATCTGGCTCGCGGCCGAGCCCTTGCGGTGGTATTCGACCGGCGGATCGCTGCCGTCGGTGACGCGGCCCTTGAACTGGAAGCCGGTGCGCTGCGCCGGGTCGCAGATGACGTGCGAGCAGTCGATGCCCTCGCCCTTCATCGCCGCGATCAGGTAGCGCCCCATCGAGTCGGTTCCCAGTCGGCTGGCCCAGCCCACCTTGAGCCCCAGGCGCGAGAGGCCGATGGCCACGTTGGTCTCGGCGCCGGCCGTGCGCTTGTGGAACGCCTGCGCGTCTTCCAGCGGGCCGGGCCGGTCGGCCACGAGCAGCAGCATGGCTTCGCCGAACAGGGCAACGTCGAAAGCAGTGGGTTCTGTCATGTATTTCTCCCTACGCCCGCGCGGCGCGGATGAACTCGACTTGCGCGCGCACGACGGCCGGCAGGTCGTCGCCCACCAGAGGATATTCGATGGCGTGCGGCACATCGGCGGGCAGCGCGCGCAGCACCGCGCGCCACGGCGCGGCCGAGTCGGCCAGCGGCACCGCCATCCACTTGTGCGGCAGCCGCTGCGCGCCCTTGCAGTGCACGTAGCGCACGCGGCGGCCCAGCGCCTGTGCGGCCTGCAGCGGGCACTCGCCGAGCCAGTGCCAGTTGCCCATGTCGAAGGTCATGCCGAGCTCAACGCCGGCGCGGTCGGCCGCATCGAAGAAGGCCTGCAGCGCGGGCAGCGTGCCGGCGCGCACGGTCTGGTCGTTCTCGATCAGCAGTTCGACGCGGGTTTCCGAAAGCTGCACCTTCAGGCCCCAGAGCGAGCCGTGCGAAGAAGCGCGGAAGTCGCCGATCGACATCTTGAGCCGCCGGGCGCCCAGCCTGTTTGCGGCGGCAATGCCGCGTGCCAGCGCGGCGCTGTCAAGCCAACCGCCTTCGGCCCAGAGTCCTTCGGGGCTCGAATACACCGAGGCCAGGCCGGCCAGCGAAGGCAGCTCCGCGTCGGCGTTGCGCAGCATCTCGCCGCGCACCTCGACCGAATCGGCACCGGCCTCCAGCGCCATCTGCGCGCACCAGAGCTGGCCATGCCTGCCCACCTCGGCCGCACCGAAGGACGACAGAGAAACAAATACCTGGAGGGACATCAGTGGGCCTGGTGGGAACTCAGGATCTGGCCGAGGAACTGGCGCGTGCGCTCGTCCTTCGGGTTGCCGAAGAATTCCTGCGGCGGCGCCTGCTCGACGATCTTTCCGTCGGCCATGAAGATCACGCGGTCGGCCACGCTGCGGGCAAAGCCCATCTCGTGCGTCACGCACAGCATGGTCATGCCGTCTTCGGCCAGGCCGATCATGGTGTCGAGCACTTCCTTGACCATCTCGGGGTCGAGCGCCGAGGTGGGCTCGTCGAACAGCATGATCTTGGGCGTCATGCACAGCGCCCGCGCAATCGCCACGCGCTGCTGCTGGCCACCCGAGAGCTGGCTAGGGTACTTGCCGGCCTGCTCGGGAATGCGCACGCGCGTGAGGTACTTCATGGCCACCTCTTCCGCCTGCGCCTTGGTCATGCCGCGCGAGCGCATCGGCGCCAGCGCGCAGTTCTCCAGGATGGTGAGGTGCGGAAACAGGTTGAACTGCTGGAACACCATGCCCACTTCGGCGCGCACCGCGTCCACGTTCTTGCCGCCCGCGGTGAGCTCGATGCCGTCGACCACGATGCGGCCCTTCTGCACCGTTTCGAGCCGGTTGATGCAGCGGATGAGCGTGGACTTGCCCGAGCCCGACGGCCCGCAGATCACGATGCGCTCGCCCTGGCGCACCGACAGGTCGATGCCGGTCAACACCTGGAATTCACCGTACCACTTGTTGACCGCTTCCATGCGGATGATCGATTCCGTCGTCATGCCAGGATTCCTTCTTCTTCAGCCTTCGAAGCTCACTGCATCTTGGGCAGGTCGGCCTGCAGCCACTTCTGGTAGAGCTTGTTGAGCTCGCCATTGGCGGTGTTCTTGGCGACGAACTCGTTCACGGCCTTGGTCAGCTCTTCCTGGCCCGGACGCATCGCGATGCCCATCGACTGCTGCACCAGCGTGAACTTGTTTTCGTAGGTGCCGGCAGGCACGCGCTTGGCGATCTGCGCCGCCACCGTCACCGAGCAGCCGATGGCATCGACCTGGCCCGAGATCAGCGCCTGCATGGCCGAGGCGTCGTCGTCGAATCGGCGGATCTCGGTGCCTTCGGGTGCGGCCTTGGTCACGGCCACGTCCTGCGTCGAGGCGCGCGCCACGCCCACGCGCAGGCCCTTCAGGTCGCCAGCGCCCTTGATGGGGGTCTTGGTGGCGCCGTACAGCACGATGGTCGCGGCCGCGTAGGGCTGCGAGAACTGCACCTGCTTGGCGCGCTCTGGCGTGATGGCGAGCGAGGCGACCAGCACGTCGACCTTGTTGGTCAGCAGGAAGGGAATGCGGTTCGGGCCGGTTACCGGCACGATGTTGGCCTTGACGCCCCAGTCCTTGGCCAGCAGCTTGGCCACGTCGGCGTCGTAGCCGTCGGGCTGGTTCTTGGCGTCGGTGGTGCCGTAAGGCGGAAAGTCGACCAGCATGCCGATGGTGATCTCGCCCTTCTTCTTGATGTCGGCCACGGTCTGTGCCGAGGCGAAGGGTGCGAACACGGTGAGCGCGGCGCCGAGGCCGAGGGCTGCGAGCGCTGCGCGGCGGGTGGTGGTACGGGTCATGGGAAGGTGTCTCCTGAGAAAGAAAGGAAGCGACGAGATAAAAAAATCAGCGGGCCAATGCCCGTGCGCGCTTGCGCTCCATGCGGGCGGCAAGCAGCGACAGCGGCCAGCAGATCGCGAAGTAGATGGCGGCCACCACCGAGAACACGACCAGCGGCTGGAAGGTGGCGTTGTTGACGATCTGCCCGGCGCGCGTGACCTCGACAAAGCCGATGATCGCGGCGAGCGACGTGCCCTTGATGATCTGCACCACGTAGCCCACCGTGGGCGCCAGCGCGATCTTGAGCGCCTGCGGCAGCACCACGTCGCGCATGCGGGCGCTGTACTTGAGGCTCAGCGCCTCGGCGGCTTCCCACTGGCCGCGCGGAATGGCCTCGATGCAGCCGCGCCAGATTTCGCCGAGGAAGGCGGCGCTGTTCAGGATGAGCGCGACGCCGGCCGCCACCCAGGGGTTGATGTCCAGCCCCAGCACCGGCGCGCCGAAGAACACCAGGAACAGCTGCAGCAGCAGCGGCGTGCCCTGGAAGATCTGGATGAAGGTGGTCGACACGCCGCGCGCCCACGCCGACTCCGACGTGCGCATGAGCGCGATGATCAGCCCCAGGATCGCACCGCCCACGAAGGCGATGGCCGACAGCGCCAGTGTCCACTTGGCCGCTTCGAGGATGAAAAGGAATTCGGGAAAGCCGAAGGTACGCATGGTTGTTCCTGCTCCGCTCTGGGCCTGTTACCGGCGGTCCGGGTAATTGAGCGTGCGCTTGTAGATCAGCTTGAACAGGGCCGAGAAGGCCAGCGCCAGCGCGAGGTAGATGGCAGCCACCACGATGTAGATCTCGAAGCTGCGGAAGGTCTGCGACTGCAGGTTGGCGGCCACCGAGGTCAGGTCGTCGGCCGAGATGACCGAGACCACGGCCGAGCTCAGCATCAGCAGGATGAACTGGCTCGTGAGCGCCGGGTAGATGGCCTTGAGCGCAGGCTTGATGATCACGAAGCGGAAGATTTCCCAGGGCTTGAGATTGAGCGCCCTGCCCGCCTCGATCTGTCCCTTTGGAATCGACTCGATACCCGCGCGGATGATTTCCGTGGCGTAGGCGCCGAGGTTCACCACCATGGCCACCAGCGCGGCCGTCTGCGGCGACCAGCGCAGCCCGATGGCCGGCAGCGCGAAGAAGAAAAAGAACAGCTGCACGAGGAACGGCGTGTTGCGGATCACCTCGATGTAGGCATTGACGATGAAGCGCAGCCAGCCCGGCCCCGAGGTCTTGCCCCAGGCGCAGAAGATCGCGACCACCAGGCCCAGCAGCGTGGCCACGAGCGAGAGCTGGATCGTGATCCAGGTGCCCTTGAGCAGCAGCGGCCAGGCAGCGAAGACGGCGTCGAATTGAAACTGGTAATTCATGGGTGGGGGCGAACACGGCGTGGCCGTGCGCATGCCTCGAAAGCAATGCTTGCAGCTTATATGAAACCGGTTTCATGCCAACCCAGGGATTTCCCTAGGTCAGTCTTTCGGCAGCCCTTCTGCCTACACTCGCGCGATGCTGAATACATCTGAGGCCACTGTGTCTGCAGAGGCAAGCGCATCCCCTGCCGTGCAGCATTTCAGGCAGGCCCTGCTCTGGCCCTTGCGGCTGGTGCCGGCCCCTGACGCCAAGCCCACGCACCACGGTCCCTGGCACGTGCTGCGCGAGATGGGCGATGCCTCGCCCTGGCGCGAAGAGATCGACGAATACACCGGCGACAGCAGCCGTTTTCATGAGCGGCACTACAACGAGTTCGTGAGCTTCCTGCCGTACGTGCAGCGCTTCCTGTACGGCGAGGGCCGCTCGAAGAACAGGAGCGGCCAGGCAGACGGCAACGATGGCGATTCGCCGATGCGCATCTTCCGCCGCCACGACGTTGCCGCGGTGCGCGTGGTGCCGCAGGCCGGCGACGCGCCGATCACGCTCGACGTGGTGCATTGCGACCTGTATTTCTTCTTCGACATCGACGTGGTGCTGCTCAACCTCGAAGTCGGCGCCGACCATCTGAGCCTCGCGCAGGCGCAGGACCTGCTCTACCGCTTCGGCCGCGCCTACCCCGCGGGCTGGAACGCCGAGGGCGGCGCGCTGCATTGCATGGCCAGCGTCGAATGGCTGGCCGCCGACGGCAGCGTGCTCGCGCGATCGGACGCGCAGCAGCGCGAAGCCTTTCTCTCGCACGTGGCCCAGCACCGCGCGCCGCGCATTTCGGCTCACTGGGCCTACCTGATGCAGCCGCTGGTGAGCGACCATTCCGACGAACCCGGCGTGCTGCGCTACCGGCAGATCGAGTACTACCGCATGCCGGTGATGGCGTATCTTTCGCTGGACGACCCGAAGCGCCTCTCGCGCAACGACTTCATCCGGCTCGGGCTCGTCACCGGTGCCGCCGAGGCCGATGCAGCGCAGCGCGCCCACCTGCCCTACGCGGAGCAGCATCTGGAAGACTTCGAGCGCCGCTACTGCTACGACCGCTTCTGGGTCGACGCGGGCGCGGCACCGAACACGCGCTATCTCTGCAACGGCCACGCGCTGATCGTGGTGGGCGATGCGCACTCGGAATTCTTCTGCTGCCGCGACCGCGGCGTGCTCGCGCAGTTCCGGCACCAGCACTTCCTGCTGTTCCTCATCGCGCATTTCCAGAAGGCGGCACTGCTGATGTTCTCGGACCAGCTGGTCGAGGCGCTCAAGCGGCTCGACATCCGCAGCACGCCGAGCGTGAAGCAGTTCAAGCGCGCGATCCGTTCGAGCTTCGAGCGCTTCCTTCGCTTCACGCATCGCTACTGGTTCCACGAAATCTCGGAGCAGGCGCAGGTGCGCGCACTGTCCCGCATGTGCACCACGCACCTCGGGCTCGATCCGCTCTATGCCGAGGTCCGGGAACGCATCGCCGACATGAACACCTACCTGGACGCCGACAGCCTGCGCCGGCAGGCCAGCACCGTGGTGCGGCTCACGGTGGTCACGCTGTTCGGCCTGATCGGCACCGTGACGACGGGTTTCCTCGGCATGAACCTGCTGGCCGAGGCCGATGCGCCACTGTGGCGCAAGGCGCTCTGGTTCGGCGTGGTGTTCGTCTTCACGACCTGGCTCACCATCTACACCATGGTGAAGTCACAGCGGCTGTCGGACTTCATCGATGCGCTGTCGAACGACCGGCTGAGCTTCAAGGGCAAGCTGGCCTCGCTGGCGCGGGTGTGGCGGCCGGGGTCGGACTGATCAGAACGCGATGTCGGCCGAGGCCACGGCGCGGATCGGCACGCCAAAGCTCGTGATGTCCGCCAGCGTGGCGTTGTGGTGTGCGCGAATGAAGGCACCCGTGGCGTGCGGCTTGTCGTGCGAGGTGTGCGCATCGGCCGCGAGCACGACCTCGTAGCCCAGTGCCGCAGCGCGCCGCGTGGTGGTGTCCACGCAGAATTCCGACGAGTAGCCGCAGATCACCACGCGCTGCACCGCATGCCCGGCGAGCCATGCTTCGAGCGGCGTGCGCAGGAAGGAGTCAGGCGTGGTCTTGCGGATCTTCGTGTCGCGCGAATCGACCTCCAGGGCACTGGAGAGCTGCCATCGCTCGGAATCGAATTCGAGGTCGACGTCGTTCTCGTGCTGGATGAAAGCCACCGGCACGCCCGCGGCACGGGCACGCCCGGCGAGGGCATTGACCCGCCGCGCGACCTCGGCGGCTTCGTGGGGACGCGGCAGGTCGTCATAGAGGCCACGCTGCATGTCGATGACGAGAACGGCAGTTTTCATGGGGAGTGGAAAGCAGGACCCTGGACCACCCCGAGTATGACGCCGGCGCCGTGCCGAGCGCCGCTTCCTTCAACTCCAGGCGCTCACCTCCAGCCGCACCTTGCCGCTGATGCCGGGCGCCGCCGGAGCCGCGCCCAGGCTCGAGAGCGGCACGATGAACTGCAGCTTGCCGTCGGCCAGCTGCTTCGGGCTCATCGGCAGCGACGCCTGTCCCGCGGTGTCGGTCTGCCAGCCGTACTTCACGTTCCAGTTCTGCGCCGGGTCGTCGGCCCGGGGCGGTGCAATCTCGATCACCAGCGTGTCGCGGAACAGCGAACTGCCTTCGTAGTGGCCGTCGAGCCAGAACTTCTTGTTCACCTGGTAGTCGGGCACGCGCACGCCGAGCGTCATGGCATAGGCCAGCGTCGGCCGGTCCTGCTTCACGCGCGCCTTGTTGGCGAGGAACACGGTCGAGAGATAGATCGAGCGGCGCTCGGGCCTTTCCGGGTCGGTCAGTTCCTTGTGCGTGCGGCAGGCGGGCGAATCTTCCTCGGCCACGCGCCGGCTCAGGTACCAGCGCTTGCCGCGCGGCGCGGCCAGCAGCTCGACCTGGTAGAGCGCGTCGACGTCGGCGTCCTTGGGCAGGTCCGGCGGCAGGGTCACGCCATCGACCTCGAACCAGAGATCGACGCGCACGTCGCCGAACAGAAAGCGCACGAGGTTCTGGTAGGCCTCCTCGGAATTGACGATGCCGAAGTAGCCCGAGTGCGAACGAAAGGCGTAGGCGGTGGCCACCGGCTTGCTGCGCTTCGCATCGTCGATGGACCAGAGCGAGGCGTTCTCGATGCGCACCAGCCCGTCGCTGCCGTGGCCCGCGAACATGCGCGAGAGACCCTTGGCGGCCTCGTAGTCGCCGCGGTTGGAACCCACCATGCAGAAGAAGCGGTCGGCCGGAAACGCGGCGGCCGGAAGATAGTCCATGCGGCCGTCGACCGGCGCCGTGTCCAGGAACTCCGACATCCTCTCGCGGTTGAAAGTGTTCATCTCGTTGGCCGTGAGCCAGGCCGGCACGTTGACGCCGCCCATGTCGATGCCGTTGTGCGGCGTGGCGTAGGTGAACACCTTGTCGACGCAGGCACGCGCCGCCGCATCGCCGAGCGCCGGGTTCTGCAGGAAGGCCCGCACCACCAGCCCGCCCATCGAATGCGCCACCAGGTAGCAGCGGAAGTCGGCCGCCGAGAAAGCGGACCCCTCGCGCAGCGCCACCAGGTCGCGCACGCGAAGAATCAGCTTGCCCAGGCCCTGCGCGTAGACCTTCACGTCGCGGGACTTGCCGTCGCCGAGCAGCTCCGAGCCGCTGTCGTAGTAGCGGTAGATGACGATCGATGCGGCCGCAATGCCGTTCACGTCCTTGCCGGTTTCGTCGGGCGAAGGCTTCCAGTCGTCGTCGAGGATGTCCAGGCCGTTCTGATAGACGCTCTGGTACTGGTAGTCGGCCAGAAGCCGCACCACCGGGGATTCGAAGACGAACTTCTGCGCCGGTGCGTTCTTCTTCACGGTGGCGCGGTAGACCGTGGAACCCACGTTGAAGCCGCAGAACGGATCGGCGGCGGTGTCGTCGCGCTCGGCTTCGGTCATGGCGTAGCCGCGCACGTAGATGATGGGATAGCGGTTGCTGCTCATGTGTGGTCGCCTCCTTGAAGCCCGCGGAACGTGGCGCGCTTCAGTGTGCCGCGCGATGCCGCAGGCGGCCATAGAACGCATGGCATACGACGAGCGGCGCGGAAATGTCCCTGCGCGCCGAATGTTTCTGCCGCTGAAACCATTGGCGGCGGCGCGCCGGCTAAGCTCGCGCCGCAAAAAACCCGACCACATCGCAGCCCATGAACGACGCCGCCCGCCTCTCGATTCCTCTTCTGAAGCGCCGCCTTCGCCGCTACGGCACATCGATCTTCGCGGCCAGCTGCGCACTGGTGGCCGGCTGCGCCAGCAACAGCGGATGCGAGGCGCGCTACGACACATCGCCGCAGTTCAAGGGCTGCAGCTTCCGGAACCTGCCGAACCCGGACGTCCTGCCTTCAGCCGACGGATGGCGGATCTGGTCACGCTTCATCGTCGGCGACAAGGTCGGCACCGTGCCGGTCGATCCGATTCCGGTGCGCATGCTGGCCACCGCCGACCTGGAAGCGCTCGACCCCGAGGCCAACCACGTGGTGCGGCTCGGCCATTCGTCGCACCTGCTGAAACTGCACGGCAAGTACTGGCTGATCGATCCCATGTTCAGCGAGCGCGCATCGCCGTTCACCTGGGTGGGACCCAAGCGCTTTCACAAGCCGCCGCTCACGCTCGAGCAGTTGCCGCCCATCGAAGGCCTGATCCTCTCGCACGACCACTACGACCACCTCGACGTGGCCACCATCGAGTACCTCGCGCAGCGCGTGCAGCGCTACTTCGTGCCGCTGGGCGTGCGCGCACGGCTGGTGGCCATGGGCGTGCCCGCAGAACGCGTGACGGAGCTCGACTGGTGGCAGGGCGGCGAGCACGATGGCGTCAAGCTCACCGCCACGCCGGCACAGCACTTCTCGGGCCGAACGCTGACCGACCGCAATCGCACGCTGTGGGCTTCATGGGTGGTGCAAAGCGGCGACCAGCGCATCTTCTACAGTGGCGACTCGGGCTACTTTTCGGGCTTCAGGCAGATCGGCGAGCGCTTCGGCGGCTTCGACCTGGCACTGATGGAAAACGGCGCCTACGACGCCTACTGGCCCGCCGTGCACATGACGCCCGAGCAGAGCGTGCAGGCCTTCGAGGACCTGCGCGGCAAGGTGCTCTATTCGGTGCACAACAGCACCTTCGACCTCGCCTTCCACACCTGGCACGATCCGCTGGACCGCATTGCCGATCTGTCGCAGGCGAAGAAGATCGAACTCGCGACGCCGGTGATCGGCGAGGTGCTGACGGTCGGAAAGGCGCGCACCAACGAGCGTTGGTGGCAGGGCCTGCGCTAGCCGCGTTCCTTGCGCTCGCGCGCACGGCGCTGCTGCCGGGTCTCGCTGGCCTGCGCCGCGATGCGGTCCTTCTCGCGCCGCTTGGCCCCGCGCTTCAGGCGCATGCGCCGGCCGAACCAGAAGCTGGCAAGGCCCGTGACCACCGCAATGAAGAGGCCGATGACGCTGATGTCGATGCCGCCCATCACAGCACCCGCACGATGCTCGCCGGCTTGAAGCCGAGGTCGGCCGCCTTGCCCTTGCGCGCACGGCTGCCGCGCGCGTTGTTGAGCGTGCGGATTTCCAGCGTTTCATCGCGCTCCTTGCCGCCGCGGCCGATGCCTTCGATCTTCACGCTGCGCGTGTAGGCCGCGGCCCCCGCCAGCGTGTCCTTGGCGTCGAGGTCGATCAGCGTGAGCCCGCGGCCGCCCTTGGGCAGGCTCTTGAGCTCGGCAATGTCGAAGGTCAGGATGCGGCCGCCGGTCGAGGCACAGGCCACGTGCGTGGCGGCCGGCATCGGCTCCGCGCCGCTCGCGCCGCCCACCAGCGACGGGCGGCAGAGCTGTTCGCCCTCGCCCACGTCGATGAAGGCCTTGCCGCCGCGCTGGCGCGACATCATGTTCTCGACGGTGGCAATGAAGCCGTAGCCGCCGGTGTTGGCCAGCAGCACGCTGGCGCCCACCGGGCCCGCGAAGAAGTGCGTGACGTGGGTGCCGGCATCGAGCTCGATGAGCGTGGTCACGGGCTGGCCGTCGCCGCGCGCACCGGGCAGCGATGCCACGGGCACGGTGTAGACGCGCACGGTCTTGTCCTTGGCCGAGCCGAACACCAGCAGCGTGTCGACGCTGCGGCATTCGAATGCGCCGTAGAGCGCATCGCCGGACTTGAAGCTGTACTCGGGAGCGGCCGTACCGTTGCCGCCATTCGCCGCGGCCTTCTCGCTGGCCCAGCCCTTCTGCGCGCGGACCCAGCCCTTCTGCGAAACGATCACGGTCACCGGCTCGTCGACCACCTTCACTTCGGCCACGGCGCGCTTCTCGGCCTGGATCAGCGTGCGGCGCGGGTCTTCGAAGGTCTTGGCATCGGCCTCGATTTCCTTCACCAGCAGGCGGCGCAGCGCCGCCGGGCTGCCGAGGATGTCCTCGAGCTTCTTCTGCTCGTCGCGCAGGCCCTTGAGCTCCTGCTCGATCTTGATGGCTTCGAGCCGCGCGAGTTGGCGCAGGCGGATTTCAAGAATGTCCTCGGCCTGCCGTTCGCTGAGGTTGAAGCGCGCGATGAGCGCAGCCTTCGGGTCCTCGGCCGCGCGGATGATCGCGATCACCTCGTCGATGTTGAGCAGCACCAGCTGCCGCCCCTCGAGGATGTGGATGCGCTCCAGCACCTTGTTGAGCCGGTGCCGCGAGCGCTTCTCGACGGTGACCTCGCGGAACGCGATCCACTCGTTGAGCATCTGGCGCAGCGATTTCTGCGTGGGCTTGCCGTCGATGCCCACCATCGTGAGGTTGATCGGCGAGGAGGTCTCGAGCGAGGTCTGCGCGAGCAGCGTGGTGATGAATTCTTCCTGGCTGATGCGCGAGGTCTTGGGCTCGAACACCAGGCGCACCGCGGCATCCTTGCTGGATTCGTCGCGCACCACGTCGAGCACCGAGAGCATTGCAGCCTTGAGCTGGGTCTGGTCGGCGCTCAGCGCCTTCTTGCCCGCCTTGACCTTCGGGTTGGTGATTTCCTCGATTTCCTCGAGCACCTTCTGCGTGCTGACACCCGGCGGCAGTTCGTTGACCACGAGCTGCCACTGGCCGCGCGCGAGATCCTCGATCTTCCAGCGCGCACGCACCTTGAGCGAGCCGCGGCCGGTGCGGTAGGCGTCGGCAATGTCGGCCGGGCCGCTGATGATCTGCGCGCCGCCCGGGTAGTCGGGGCCGGGCACGATCAGCAGCAGTTCCTCGTCGCTCAGCTTGCCGTTCGACTTGATCAGCGCCACGCAGGCATCGGCAATCTCGCGCAGGTTGTGGCTCGGAATTTCGGTGGCCAGGCCGACCGCGATGCCGCTCGCGCCGTTGAGCAGCGTGAAAGGCAGCCGCGCGGGCAAGAGGCGCGGCTCCTCGGTGCTGCCGTCGTAGTTGGGAATGAAGTCGACCGTGCCTTCGTCGATCTCGTCGAGCAGCAGGCTGGTGATGCGGGCCAGGCGCGCCTCGGTGTAGCGCATGGCCGCGGCACCGTCGCCGTCGCGGCTGCCGAAGTTGCCCTGGCCATCGACCAGCGGGTAGCGCTGCGAGAAGTCTTGCGCCATGCGCACCAGCGCGTCGTAGGCGGCCTGGTCGCTGTGCGGGTGGAAGCGGCCGAGCACATCGCCGACCACGCGCGCGCTCTTGACCGGCTTGGCGCCCACGGTGCCGTTGGTGCCGCCGAAGCCCAGGCCCATGCGCGACATCGAATACAGGATGCGCCGCTGCACCGGCTTCTGGCCGTCGGACACGTCGGGCAGCGCGCGGCCCTTGACCACGCTGAGCGCGTATTCGAGGTAGGCGGTCTGTGCGTAGTCGGCAAGGGTGAGGGTGGTGTCGCCGTCGGTGGGACCCTGGAGATCGAGCGGAGGTTGGGAGTCCATGTAGAAGAGAGAAAGAGAAACGGTTGCGGGCCGTGCGCGTTCGCGCTCAGCCCAGTGTGAAAGCCTCGTGCACCGCGGACTGCACGGCGCCGCCGAGCACCGCGCCGCCGCCCGCGACATAGATCCAGTCGCCGATCACCGCGGCGCCCACCGCATGGCGCGGCGTGAGCATCGGCGCATGGCGCTGCCAGGTGTCGGCCACGGGATCGTAGCTTTCCATCTGGCCGAACACCTTGGCCCGGCGCGGCACGCCGCCCACCAGGAAGCCACCCTCCCCGCCCATCGCGAAGAAGCGGCCGCGGTACACCACGAGGCCGTGGCCCGAGCGCGCCGTGGGCAGCGGTGCACGCAGCTCCCAGGTGTCGCGCGCGGGCAAGTAGACGTGGTGCAGGTCGGTGTTGTATTCAAAGGTGTTGAAGCGCCCGCCGATCACGTGGACCTGGCCGTCGTGCGCCACGCAGCCCACGTGGTCGCGCGCGCCGGGCAGCGGCTTGGCGGAGGACCAGCGGTCGGCCTTGGGGTCGTAGACCTCGTGCCAGCCCACGCTCGCACGTTCCGCAGCAGGCTCGGAGGCGCCGCCGATCAGGTGCAGCGAACCGCCGAGCATCACCGCGGCGGCCGCGCCGCGCGGTCGCGGCAGCGGCGCGATGGCGCTCCAGCGGTTGGCTGCGATCTCGTAGACGTAGGCGTTGGTGTCGGAGCGGCGGTTCTGCTCGACGACCCCCCCCAGGGCGTAGACCCGGTCGCCATCGGCCGCCACCGCCACGTGGTTGGCGCCGCGCGGCAGCGGTGCGCCGTCGAGCCAGCGGTCGGCCTTCGGGTCGTAGATGTGGTGGTAGTCGCGGTTGACCGCGCCTTCGCCATAGCCGCCGACCACGTGCATGCGTCCTTGCGCCGCGGTGGCCCAGGCCATCTCGCTGCGCGGAATGGGCAGGGCTGCGCGCGGCACCCAGCGACCCGCGGGACCGGCCGGCGCGGGGCTGTCGGTGACGCGCTGGGCTTCCTGCTCGGGTGTCATGTGGTGCGGAACGCCGCCCTGCAGCCGCGCGTAGGGCTCCTTCGACGAAGGCGCCGGCGGCAGCGTGTCGTGCGTGGCTGCGTGCTGCGCGCGCGCGGCGCCGGCCACCGCGCAGGCGGCGGCCGCCAGAACGAAGCTTCGGCGGTACATGAAGGACTCCTTCATCGGCGAGGAAAGGCAGAACGGGCCATCAGGACACCGGTGCGTCCGAACCGCCGTCCGGCACCGCCGATGGCTCGGGGGCATCGGACATGGCCGGCATGCCGCCCGGCGAATCGGGCGGCATGTTGCCACGGCCCAGGGCGCCGCCCTTGGGCACCGTGAGTTCCATGCGGATGCGCCCCGGCGTCTTGCCGCCGCGCCCGCCGCCGCCCGCCACGGCCGATGACCCCGCCGCCGACGGCTTGAGGTAGGCGTAGAGCTGCAGCACGGTCTGCACGTAGTTCTGCGTTTCCTTGTAGTTCGGGATCTTGTTGCCCGCGCGCTGCACCGCGCCTTCGCCCGCGTTGTAGGCAGCGAGCGCCAGCTCGATCTGGCCCGGGAACATGGCAATCAGGTCGCGCAGGTAGCGCGAGCCCGCGGCAATGTTGATGCGCGGATCGAAGAGCTTCTTCTCGATGGTGCTGCGCTTGTCGGCTGCGACGCCATAGCGTTGCGCGGTGGCCGGCATGAGCTGCATGAGTCCCATCGCGCCCTTGGGCGAAACGGCCTGGGCATCGAAGCCCGATTCGGTGGCGATCAGCGCCTGCAGCAATTCGTAGTCGATCGAGTGCTTGCTCGCCGCATCGCGCAGCGCGACCTTCGCGGTCTTGTAGCTTGGCGAGGCCTCGAACAGGGCAAGCAGGGTCTGCGACGCGTGCGGTACCTTTCCGTCGAGCTTGCGCCCGCCGCGCCCGAACGGCGCAACGCCCTGCGAGGTGTCGAAGCTCTGGCCGCGGCGAAAGAAGATCTGGTAGCGCTCGTCGATCTTTTCCGATGCGAAGTGCGCCACGCCCTTGCTGTCGATGTAGCCGTAGACGTCAGCGGCGTGCGCGAGCCCCTGCTGCGCGCACAGCAGCAGGGCCAGGAGCAACGGACGCATGAGATCTGGAGTTTTCACGAGGGTCGTCAAACATCGATATCGACATCGTCGGCGCGCAGTTCCATCAGTTCGCGCCGGGCGGCAGCCTCGCCCTTGCCCATCAGCTTGGTGATCTCGCCCTGGGTGGAGGTGAAGTCGAAGCGCCCCAGTTGCACCTTCATCAGGCGCCGGGTATCCGGATTGAGCGTGGTTTCCCACAATTGTTCCGCGCTCATTTCGCCCAGGCCCTTGAAGCGGCTGATGCTCCAGGCGCCTTCGCGCACGCCATCTTTACGCAATTTGTCGAGTGTGGCGGTGAGTTCGCCCTCGTCGAGGGCATAAACCTTCGAGGCCGGCTTCTTGCCGCGCGCGGGCGCATCGACGCGGAACAGTGGCGGCTTTGCGACATACACATGGCCGGCTTCGATGAGTTTCGGAAAGTGGCGGAAGAACAGCGTGAGCAGCAGCACCTGGATGTGCGAGCCGTCCACGTCGGCATCGGAAAGGATGCAGATCTTGCCGTAGCGCAGCCCGCTCATGTCGGGCGTGTCGGCGGGACCGTGCGGGTCGACGCCCACGGCCACCGAGATGTCGTGGATTTCGGTGTTGGCAAAAAGCCGGTCGCGCTCCACTTCCCACGTATTGAGTACCTTGCCGCGCAGCGGCAGGATGGCCTGGCTTTCCTTGTCGCGACCCATCTTGGCGCTGCCGCCGGCCGAGTCGCCCTCGACCAGGAAGACTTCGTTGTGGCTGATGTCCTTGCTCTCGCAATCGGTCAGCTTGCCGGGCAGCACGGCCACGCCGGAGCCCTTGCGCTTCTCGACCTTCTGGCCGGCGCGCTGGCGCGTCTGCGCGGCCTTGATGGCCAGCTCGGCGAGCTTCCTTCCGTAGTCGACGTGCTGGTTGAGCCAGAGTTCGAGCGCAGGGCGCACGAAGCTCGACACCAGGCGCACGGCATCGCGCGAATTGAGGCGCTCCTTGATCTGGCCCTGGAACTGCGGGTCGAGCACCTTGGCGCTCAGCACGTACGAAGCGCGTGCGAACACGTCCTCGGGCAGCAGCTTCACGCCCTTGGGCAGCAGCGAATGCAGCTCGATGAAGCCCTTCACCGCGGTGAAGAGGCCGTCGCGCAGGCCGCTCTCGTGCGTGCCGCCGGCGCTGGTGGGAATCAGGTTGACGTAGCTCTCACGCACCGGCTGGCCGTCTTCGGTGAAGGCCACGCACCAGTCGGCGCCCTCGCCTTCGGCGAAGTTGTCGGCGTTCTTGTCGGCATGGCCGCTGCCTTCGAACAGCGGGATCACCGGGTCGCCGTTGAGCGTCTGCATCAGGTAGTCGCTCAGGCCGCCCTTGTAGAGCCACTGCTGCGTTTCCTTGGTTTTCTCGACCGTGAGCGTGACGCTTACGCCCGGCATCAGCACGGCCTTGCTGCGCAGCAGGTGGGTGAGCTCGCTCATCGGCAGGGCGGCGGTCTCGAAGTACTTGGCGTCGGGCCAGGCACGCACGGTGGTGCCCTGCTTGCGCTCGCCGGCCTCGAGCTTGCGGATTTCGAGCGCCTCGATCACATCGCCGCCGCTGAAGGCGAGCTTGGCCGCCGAGCCCTCGCGGTGGGTCACCACTTCGAGACGCTTCGACAGCGCATTGGTCACCGACACGCCCACGCCGTGCAGGCCGCCCGAGAAGCTGTAGGCGCCGCCCGAGCCCTTGTCGAACTTGCCGCCGGCGTGCAGCCGGGTGTACACCAGTTCGACCACGGGAGCCTTTTCCTCGGGGTGCATGCCGAAGGGGATGCCGCGGCCGTCGTCCTCGATGCTGACCGAGCCGTCCGTGTGCAACGTGACCTTGATCTTCTTGCCATGGCCCGCCAGCGCTTCGTCGGCGGCGTTGTCGAGCACTTCCTGGATGATGTGCAGCGGGTTGTCGGTCCGGGTGTACATGCCGGGACGCTGCTTCACGGGCTCGAGGCCCTTGAGCACGCGGATAGAACCTTCCGAGTACCCGGAGGACGCGGACGATGAACTGGGGGGAGTCTTGGGGGGAGTCGCCATGGGGGCGGATTGTAGTCAGTCGAACCGAAATGACTGGATACCCATACAGGAACCCCGTGCGCTCGCGGGAGTGCACCGGCTTTGATGCGCGCCGCGCATCAAAGCCGGCGTCACAAATCATCAATGGCTTTGACTGCCGGCCCGCCTGCCGAAGTACCCAAGTCGCTACATTCGACGGCATGCAAGCGTCTCCCCCCACTCTCTCGGTCAAGCAGGTGCTGATCTGCGGCGCCATGATCGTCACGCTCTCCATGGGCATCCGCCACGGCTTCGGCCTCTGGCTGCAGCCGATCACGCAGGCGCAGGACTGGAGCCGCCAGACTTTCTCGTTCGCGCTGGCCGTGCAGAACCTGTCGTGGGGCATCTTCGGCGTGTTCGCGGGCATGGTGGCGGATCGCTTCGGCGCTTTCCGGGTGCTTGTCGCCGGCACGGCGTTCTATGCGCTGGGCCTGCTGGGCATGGCGTATTCACCCACGCCGCTGCTGTTCACGCTGAGTGCCGGCGTGCTGATCGGCGCGGCGCAGGCCGGCACCACGTATGCCGTCGTCTACGGCGTGATCGGGCGCCAGATCCCGGCCGAACGGCGCTCATGGGCGATGGGTGTGGCGGCGGCCGCCGGCTCGTTCGGGCAGTTCCTGATGGCACCGATCGAGGGGCTGCTCATCGGGCACCTGGGCTGGCAGAGCGCGCTCGCGGTGGTGGCGATGCTGGCGCTGGTGATCGTGCCGCTGGCCTTCGGCCTGCGCGAACCGCAGCGCGGCGCGCTGGCCGGGCACCGCGACCAGTCGGTGCTGCAGGCGGTGGGCGAGGCCTTCCGCTATCCGAGCTTCGGGCTGCTGATGGCGGGGTATTTCGTCTGCGGCTTCCAGCTCGCCTTCATCGGCATCCACATGCCGACCTACCTGCGCGACCAGCGCCTGTCGGCCGACGTGGCGGGCTATGCGCTGGCGCTGATCGGGCTCTTCAACGTGTTCGGCACCTACACGGTCGGGCTGCTGGGCCAGAAGCTGGCCAAGCGCAAGATCCTGGCGGCCATCTACTTTGCGCGGGCGGTCTCGATCGCGCTGTTCCTGCTGGCGCCCATTTCGCCGCTCAGCGTGTATGTCTTCTCGGCGGCCATGGGCTTTCTCTGGTTGTCGACGGTGCCCGCAACCAACGCGATCATCGCGGGCATCTTCGGCGTGGCGCACCTGTCGATGCTCAGCGGCTTCGTGTTCCTGAGCCACCAGGTCGGGTCGTTCATCGGCGTCTGGCTTGGCGGCTACCTGTACGACACCACGGGCAGCTACGGCATCGTCTGGTACATCGCGATTGCCCTGGGCGTGTTCGCGGCGCTGATCAACCTGCCGGTGAAGGAAAGCGCCATTGCGCGCGGCGGCCGGCCGGTCGCCGTGCCCGGCTGACCTCACGATGGACAATGGCCCTATGACTGCGCAGATGCGCCACCATCTCGTGCATGCCGGCTGGCTTGCCGCCGCGCTGGCGGCGCTGGGCGCCGTCTTTGCGCTCTACGTTCACCCGGATTTCCTGGTCACACTGGTCGACCAGGTCTGGTCCTGTTTCTGATTGCTATGAAAGATGTAGCACCTTCGCATGGCGGAACGGAGCCGTCGGAATGGATCGTGCGGTGGTCGCACCTGCTCGCCCCTGGAGCCACCGTGCTCGACGTGGCATGCGGCCACGGACGGCACATGCAGTGGTTCGCGGCGCGCGGGCATGGGGTCACGGGCGTGGATCGCTCGGCGGAAGCCGCCGAGGCCGCGGGCGCCTTCGGCCGCGTGCTGACCGCCGACATCGAGGCCGGCCCCTGGCCCTTCGCGGACCAGGCCTTCGGCACAGTGGTCGTCACCAACTACCTGTGGCGCCCGCGCATGGCGGACATCGTGGCCGCGGTCGCGCCCGGCGGCGTGCTGCTTTACGAAACCTTCGCAGCCGGCAACGAGACGGTGGGCAAGCCCTCGCGCCCCGACTTCCTGCTGCAGCCCGGCGAACTGCTGGCTGCCTGCAAGGAATTGCGCGTGGTGGCCTATGAAGACGGCTTCCTCGCCGAACCGGCGCGCTTCGTGCAGCGCATCGCGGCCATCCGCGCCGGCGATGCCAACGTAGGCCAGCCCCCACGCCATCTGCTGCAGGGAAACTGAGCCCCCCGGGGCGGCCGCTTCCCGGGATGCCGGAGTAAGTAGAATCGGCGCTTTCGTCCACCCGACAGAGAGATTCCCCTTGGAGCAACTGACAGGCAGCATCGTCGCTCTCGTCACGCCGATGCACGACGACGGCAGTGTCGACTACCCCGCCCTGCGCCGGCTGATCGACTGGCACATCGACGAAGGCACCGATTGCCTCGGCGTGGTCGGCACCACCGGCGAATCGCCCACGGTCGACGTGGAAGAGCATTGCGAGATCATCCGCGTGGCGGTCGAGCAGGCCAAGGGCCGCGTGCCCGTGATGGCCGGCTGCGGCGCCAACTCGACCAAGGAAGCGATCGAGCTCGCCAAGTTCGCCAAGGGCGTGGGGGCCGATTCGCAGCTGCAGGTCGTGCCTTACTACAACAAGCCGACGCAGGAAGGCCAGTACCGGCACTTCAAGGCCATCGCCGAAGCCGTGGGCGACCTGCCCACCGTGCTGTACAACGTGCCCGGCCGCACCGTGGCCGATATGGCGCACGACACCGTGCTGCGCCTGGCGCAGGTGCCGGGCATCATCGGCATCAAGGAAGCCACCGGCAACATCGAGCGCGCGCAATGGCTCATCCGCGACCTGCCCAAGCACTTTGCCGTCTATTCCGGCGACGACCCGACCGCGGTAGCCCTGATGCTCTGCGGCGGCCAGGGCAACATCAGCGTCACGGCCAACATCGCGCCGCGCAAGATGCATGAGCTGTGCGTTGCGGCCATCGCCGGCGATGTGCGGCGCGCCATGCAGATCCAGTTCGAACTGATGCCGCTGCATCGCCACCTGTTCGTGGAACCCAATCCGATCCCGCTGAAGTGGGCCATGTCCAGGCTTGGCCTGTGCGGCGGCGCATTGCGGCTGCCGCTCACCGAGCTGGCGGAAACGAACCGGCCCGTGGTCGAGACCGCCCTGCGCGCCACCGGCCTGCTCAAGGGCTGACCCCGTTTTCATCTCGCCCCCCAATCTCTTTCCCCCTGCCGCATCGAGGTCACGCAACCTTTTGCCTGAACCGTGCTCAGAGAGTGCGGGCAATGCGGCCCACAGATTGACCGAACCCATTCCAACAAGGAAGACGACGTTGAAGAACCTTTCGAACATTTCGCGAGCTGCACTGCTGGCCACCCTCGTTGTCAGCCTCGCCGCCTGCTCCGTTCTCGAGAGCGACAAGATCGACTACAAGAGCGCCGGCAAGGCCCCGACGCTCGAAGTCCCGCCCGACCTGTCGCAGCTCTCGCGTGAGAACCGCTATGCGGTGCCGGGCGGTGCGGTCACGGCCAACGCCTACCAGGCCGGTGCCGCCAACGCCCCGGGCATTCCCACCGCGGTGGCCAACATCGGCGACGTTCGCATGGAGCGTTCGGGCACGCAGCGCTGGATCGTCATCAACCGCTCGCCCGACCAGCTCTGGGACCCGGTGAAGGATTTCTGGCAGGAAAGCGGCTTCCTCCTGACCACCGAGCAGCGCAACCTCGGCATCATGGAAACCGACTGGGCCGAGAACCGTGCCAAGCTGCCGCAGGACATCATCCGCGGCACGCTGGGCAAGCTGGTCGATTCGGTCTACTCGACCGGCGAACTCGACCGCTTCCGCACCCGCCTGGAACGCACGCCCACGGGCACCGAGATCTTCATCAGCCACCGCGGCATGCAGGAGGTCTACAACAACAGCCGCCAGGACCAGACCGTCTGGCAGCCCCGCCCGAGCGACCCTGAACTCGAGACCGAATTCCTGCGCCGCCTGATGGTCAAGCTCGGCGTGACGCAAGAGCAGTCGAAGATCCTGGCCGCCACCACCGCACCGTCCAAGACCGCGGCCGTCGCCAACGTGGGCGGCCAGCCGGTCGTGCAGATCAGCGAAGGCTTCGACCGCGCATGGCGCCGCGTGGGCCTGGCACTCGACCGCACCGGCTTCACCGTGGAAGACCGCGACCGCAGCGCCGGCATCTACTACGTGCGCTACGTGACCCCGAACCCCGACAAGAAGGAGCCCGGCTTCTTCGGCAAGCTGTTCGGCAGCTCCGACAAGAACGAAGCGCCGATCAAGTTCCGCATCCTCGTGAAGAGCGGCCAGGGTGAGAGCACCACGGTCTCGGTGCTGAACGCAAGCGGCGCGCCCGAAACCTCGGCCAACGCGCAGCGCATCGTCCAGGTCATTGCAGACGACCTGAAGTAAGCCGCATGCTCCGCTTCCGAAGCCTCGGCAGCGGCAGCACGGGCAATGCCGCGCTGGTGGAATCCACCAGCGGCGGCCGCACCTCTCGGCTCCTGATCGACTGCGGATTCGGCCTGCGGCAACTCGATCTGCGGCTCGCCAGGGCCGGGCTCGCGGCCGGCGACATCGACGCGGTCTTCGTCACCCACGAGCACGGCGACCACATCGGATGCGCCCACTCGCTGTCGCGGCGCAACCGCATTCCCGTCTGGATGAGCGAAGGCACCTGGCTTGCCACCGGGGGCCGCGATTTCGAAGGCCGGCTCAACCTGGCGCGGGACGATGCCGAGTTTGCGGTTGGCGATATTGCTGTGCAGCCCTTCACCGTGCCGCACGATGCGCGCGAGCCGCTGCAGCTTCGCTGCTCCGATGGCGCCCGCACCCTGGGCGTGCTGACCGACCTGGGCCATGCCACCGCGCATGTGCTGGCCCGTTTGAGCGGCGTGCATGCGCTGCTGCTCGAGTTCAACCACGACAGCGAACTGCTGGCCAATTCGGCCTATCCTGCATTCCTGAAGCTGCGCGTTGGCGGCAGGCACGGGCACCTGTCGAATGAAGCGGCCGCGGAAATCGCACGCGCGGTTCGCCACGACGGCCTGCGCCATGTGGTCGCGGCGCACCTGAGCGAGCAGAACAACCGTCCCGACATCGTGCGGCGCCTCATGGCCGAAGCCCTCGGCGGGCACGAGGCCGAGATGCTCACTGCCAGCGCGTCGGAAGGCTCGCCCTGGCTGGACGTGTGATTGCCTCGCACGCGGCCCTGTCCCAGGCACCATAGAAAAAGCCGCCACGAGGCGGCTTTTTGCTGGGCGAATGAACGCCTCGGTTGAGGGTGTGCCTATTTCTTCGGCGCTTCGTCCTTCTTGGCCGCCTCCGTCGCGGCATTGGCGGCGTCCAGGGCCGAGGAGGCGCCCGGCGAAGGCGTGGTTGCGGCCGACGGATCGGTGGTCGACGGGGCCGGCGCAGCCGCGGGCGGCGCAGGTGCCGGTTCGGTCACCGGAGCGGGCGGGGGCGTCACAACCGCCGGTGCGGCGTCCTCTTTCTTTCCGCAGGCCACGAGTGCGGCAGCGGCGATCAACGAAGCGAGCAGGACGGACGATGACTTCTTCATGGAAACTCCTTTGGCAATGGATGTCAGAACGAAAAAATTCTAGACCCGCATCGCTGCCCGTTTGTGTCTCACGGCCTCATTCGCGGCATTGGCTTACAAGCCCGATGCCGAGGCCGGAAAGGCGGGCCGCCCCGTTCGCCACGACTCATCCATGGTTTCGCGCAGTTCGCGCCGCGCACGCGGGGCGAAGCCGCACAGGCCGCGGCTGCGCTCGGGATCGGTGCGGTGGACGAACCACTCGGGCGTCCAGATGGCACTTGGCACCGCGGCGCTGCCCGCCTCCGTGCGCACCGTGCGGCATTCGATGATGTGATCCCACATGCGCCGCCACGGAACGAAGCGCGCATGTGAACGTTCGACTACATCGAAGCGTTGCGCCAGCAGCATGAAGCGGCGCCCCGTGGCCGACCAGGCCTGGAGCGCCTCGATGCTGGCCCTCTCGCCGAGCGGCCAGTCGGCAAAGTCGGGATCGCTGAAGACCAGTTCTCTCCAGCCCTGGCGGGCTGCACTCGACAGCGCGGCCCGCACGATGCCCGCGAAAGCCTCGCGGCCATCGAACCGTCCTTCGGGCAAGGACGGTGCGGCAGCCGCGGGACTCTCACTCTGCATGGGCCCACCCCGCTTCGCACCACTCGGCCAGCAGTGCGAGCGCACCGTCGCTCGCGCGCGCCAGTTCGCGCGGCCCGAGCGCACGCCGGTCGGCCAGCCGCCGCATCAGCGTTGCATCGACCCCGCCCGCACGAAAGCTCTCGCCGTTGATGTAGAGATGCCGCGCGTCGTAGAGCATGCGCGTGCGGCGGTCGAGCGCCACGGCGTGCAGCACGGCCGGCACTTCGGCACCTTCCTGGTCGAACCAGACGTTGGCCTTGGGTTCGGTCAGCGATTCGCCCAGCGCACGGTCGACGGCGTGGGGGTCGCGCAGCGCGGCATCGACCGCCTTGCGCGCAAAGGCCTGCAGCGCGGCCGGCATGGCGGCCGGCGCATCGACCGCGGGCTGCGTCGGATCACGGTAGCGCGCCAGTTCGGCGGGCCCTGCATCTTCCAGCGCCTCCGCATACGCCTGCGCCACGCGCGCCAGCAGGTCGGCGCCAAGCTCGCCCGCCGCGGAGGACCGCAGGCCGATGGAGCAGGTCATGCAATCGTCGCCGACCGCCACACCGTCGTGCGCATAGCGCGGTGGCAGATACAGCATGTCGCCCGGCTCGAGCACAAAGCTCTGCTCGGGCTCGAAGTTCTCGAGGATCTTGAGCGGCACACCCTGCTGCAGGCGCAGGTCGCTCTGCCTGCCGATCGACCAGCGCCGCGTGCCCTGCGCCTGGAGCAGGAACACGTCGTAGCTGTCGAAATGTGCGCCCACGCCGCCCTGGTCGCTCGCGTAGCTGATCATCAGGTCGTCCAGGCGCGCGTCGGGCAGGAAGCGAAACTGCTGCAGCAGCGCGTGCACGCCGTCGTGATGCAGGTCGACGCCCTGCACCAGCAGCGTCCATGCCGGTTGCTGGCGCGGCGGCAATGCGCGCCGCGCGAGCGGCCCGTGCTTGAGCGTCCAGCCGGCCTTGCCGTGGCGGATGAGGCGCGATTCGACGTCCTCGCGCTCCGCCAGGGCAAAGAGCGCGCTGCGCCCGATCGGTGGCACCATGGCGGGAATGGCCTGGCGCACCAGCAACGGTTTCTTCTGCCAATACCGCCGCATGAACTGCGCGGCGCTCAGGCCGCCGAGCAACGGCAGCGGTTGTGTAATCTCCATGGGAGAATTCTGCAATGGAAATCTCTGAACAATGCGTGGTCGGCCTGACCTGGACGATGAAAGACACTCTGGGCGAAGTGCTGGACGTGCTCGACGAACCGGTGGAATTCATGGTGGGAGGCGATGACCTCTTCGACGTGATCGAAGCCGCCCTGATGGGCCACGAGCCCGGTGCCCGGGTGCAATTGCAGCTCGAACCCGAGCAGGGCTTCGGCGACTTCAACGACCAGCTGCTTTTTCTCGAGCCGCGTTCGCTGTTCCCCGAAGGCACCGAGGAAGGCATGACCTTCGACGGCGCAGCCCTGCCCGCAGGCGTGAGCGACGCCATGCCCAAGGACGTGATCTACACCGTGGCCGAGATCTATCCGGACCATCTGGTGCTCGACGGCAATCATCCGCTCGCCGGCATCGCGGTCCGGCTCGACATCACGGTTCGCTCGGTGCGCGAAGCCACGGAAGAAGAAGTCGGCAGTGGAACGGCGGGCACGGCCTTTTTCAAGGTGCCGCCGACCGCGCCCGGCAACAATCTGCTGCACTGACCGGCAGAGCAGACTGCTGCAACAAGAAAAAAAGCCGGGCAGTGCCCGGCTTTCTTCTTGCTGCGGAACACGGCTACATGCGCGAGATATGGCCGTTGTCGATGCGCACCCGGTCGCCGATGCGCAGGTCGCCCGGATGCTGCACGTCGAAAGCACGGTAGCCGCCGCGGTCGGTCTGCACCGAGATGCGATAGCTCTCGTAGGCGCGCGGCCCGCTGGCCTGTCCCTCGATGGTGTTGCCCAGCAACGCACCGCCCACGATGCCCAGGGCGGTTGCCGCGGCGCGGCCGCTGCCGTGCCCGAACTGGTTGCCCACAACGCCGCCGATGACCCCCCCCGCCACCGCACCACCACCGGTGGTCCCGGTGCCCGCGGTTTCGCTGCGCAGCACCTCGATGTTGGCCACGTGCCCGTATTCGACATAGGCCGCTTCCTGGTACGGAACGGCTTGCGGCGGAGCCTGGTAGGGATAGCGCGAGGTGTGATAGACCGGCGCTGGAGCGACGCAGGCCGTGAGCGTGGCAAGCGCCACCACGGAGGCGGCAATGGAAATGAAGCGCGTTGAAATTTTCATGTTGAGAGGCTCCTCGGATAAATCGGCGCATCCCGATGCGCCAAAGCCTGTATCCAACGTCTCTCCCGCAACGGGGATGACGCAAGACACACACCGAAACGTAGGAGCGCGCCGCGAACCGTCAGTTCCGGTCTTTACTGGCCCGACACGAAGCCGATGCCAGGCTTGGAGGCTCAGTGCTTGCCGGTGGAACCGTAGCCGCCTTCGCCGCGTTGCGAAGCTGCAAATTCTGTGACCACGCGAAACTGCGCCTGCACGACCGGCACGATCACGAGTTGCGCGAGCCGCTCCATCGGCTGGAGCACGAAGGGTGTGTCGCTGCGGTTCCAGGCGCTGATCTTGAGTTCGCCCTGGTAGTCGCTGTCGATCAGGCCCACGAGATTGCCGAGCACGATGCCGTGCTTGTGGCCGAGGCCCGAGCGCGGAAGGATCAGCGCCGCATAGGCCGGGTCGGCCAGGTGGATCGCGATGCCGGTGCCCACGAGCTGCCAGGCGTTGGGTTCCAGCGTGATCGGCGCATCGAGGCAGGCCCTGAGATCAAGCCCTGCGCTGCCGGGCGTGGCATAGGCGGGCAATTGGTCCACCATGCGTGGATCGAGGATACGAACGTCTACTTTCACTTCTACTTGCCTTGCTTGTGTTGCTGTTCTCTTTGCTTGCGGGCGGCTTCCTCGAGCACCTGCTGCCACTTGGCGACACCGGGTGAAAGCCTCAGTCCCTTGAACTTGCTGGCGAGCCAGAAAGCCGCGCCCGCCAGGAACACCAGCACGACGAGGGACACCCCGGCCGACCACAGCGCCAGGAGCACCACGGCCCCCACCGCAGCCATGATCTTGAGCGCCGTGGGCGTGAACGCCCCGGCGCCTGGCGCCGAGGTGTCCCCGTTCGACGATTCGCGCCGCTGCGCTGCGGCCGCCGCAGCGCCCTGCGCGCCCGGTGCGGGCGTGATGCCCACGTCGAGCCCATGGTCCCCTTCGTGCGCCGCCCGCTTCGGCAACGCGGCCTGGGCCGACAGCCGCTCGACGTAGCTGGCGAAATCGCCATTGGGCGGTGTGTTCCATTGGGGGTTCATCAGACTCTCCAGTCAGGAAGGCGGACGGCAATCTCGGCCATGAGTTCGCGCGCGAGGGTGAGCTTGGGCGCACGCGGCAGCTCGCGCGTGCTCGTTGCGTCCACCAGCAGCAGCGCATTGTCGTCCTGCCCGAAGGTCAGCGGACCGATGTTGCCGACCAGGAGCGGGATTCCCTTGCGCTCGCGCTTGGCCTTGGCGTGTTCGACCAGGTTCTCGCTCTCGGCCGCGAAGCCCACGCAGAACAGCTTGCGGGACTGCGCGCGCTCGCTCCTGGCCACCGCCAGCAGGATGTCGGCGTTCTCGACGAAATTCAGCACGGGCGTCTTGCCGCTGCCGTCCTTCTTGATCTTTTGCTCGCTGTGGGTGGCGGGCCGCCAGTCGGCCACAGCGGCCGTCGCTACAAAAATGCTAGCAGACTGCGCAGCCCGCAGGGTGGCCTCGAGCATGTCCTGCGCGGAAAGCACGTCGATGCGGTTCACCCCGCGCGGCGTTGGCAGGTGCACCGGACCGGCCACCAGCGTGACCTCGGCGCCGGCCTCGTGCGCGGCGCGCGCAATGGCGAAACCCATCTTGCCGGACGAATGGTTGGTGATGCCGCGTATCGGATCGAGCGGCTCGAACGTAGGGCCTGCGGTCACCAGCAGCTTCTGGCCCGCCAGAAGCTTTGGCGCAAAGAAGGCCGTGATGTCCTCGAGCAGCTGCGCCGGCTCGAGCATGCGGCCATCGCCCGTCTCGCCACAGGCCTGCCAGCCGCTGCCCACGCCCAGCACCGTGGCACCGTCGGCCGACGCCTGCATCAGGTTGCGCTGGGTCGCGGGATGCGCCCACATCTCGCGGTTCATGGCCGGCGCGATCAGGAGCGGCACGCGGTCCATCGGACGGGCGAGGCACATCAGGCTCAGCAGGTCGTCGGCCCTCCCCTGCACCAGCCGCGCAATGAAGTCGGCGCTGCAGGGCGCCAGCACGATGGCGTCGGCCTCGCGGCTCAGGTTGATGTGCGGCATGTTGTTGGGCTCGCGCGCATCCCATTGCGAGGTGTAGACCGTGCGCCCCGAGAGCGCCTGCATCGTGACCGGCGTGATGAACTGCTCGGCCGCCTCGGTCATCACGACCTGGACGGTGGCGCCCGCCTTCACGAACAGGCGGCACAACTCCGCCGACTTGTAGCAGGCGATACCACCGGTAAGGCCCAGGACGATGTGTTTGCCGGCGAGATCTTGCATGAGTCATATTGTTGCTCACATACCGACAAGATCAGGAATGGGATGGCCTTGGGCCGAAGGGGCACAAAGGGGACACCTATAATCGCAATTTCCCACTGCCCGGATCTCTGGTCCGGAACTGGCATGACCAAATTTGTCTTCGTCACCGGTGGTGTCGTATCTTCCCTTGGCAAGGGAATCGCCTCCGCCTCCCTCGCTGCGATCCTTGAATCGCGCGGCCTCAAGGTCACTCTCATCAAGCTCGATCCGTACATCAATGTCGACCCCGGCACGATGTCACCGTTCCAGCATGGCGAGGTGTTCGTCACCGACGACGGTGCCGAGACCGACCTCGACCTCGGCCACTACGAGCGCTTCATCACCACGCGGATGCGCAAGGCCAACAACTTCACCACCGGCCAGATCTACAAGACCGTGCTCGAGAAAGAGCGCCGCGGCGACTACCTCGGCAAGACGGTGCAGGTGATTCCGCACATCACCAACGAGATCCAGGAATACATCAAGCGCGGCGCCGGCCTCGGCACCGCGCATGAAGTGGACGTGGCCATCGTCGAGATCGGCGGCACCGTGGGCGACATCGAATCGCTCCCGTTCCTCGAAGCCGTGCGCCAGATGAGCCTGCGCATGGGCCCGAACAACTCGGCCTTCGTGCACCTGAGCTACGTGCCCTGGATTGCCGCAGCCGGCGAGCTCAAGACCAAGCCCACGCAGCACACCGCCAAGGAACTGCGTGCCATCGGCATCCAGGCCGACGCGCTGCTGTGCCGCGCCGACCGCCCGATCCCCGACGACGAGCGCGCCAAGATCTCGCTGTTCTCGAACGTGCCCGAATGGGGCGTGATCTCCATGTGGGACGTCGACACCATCTACAAGGTGCCGCGCATGCTGCACGAGCAGGGCCTGGACGGTCTGATCTGCGACAAGCTGCGCATCAACACGCCGCCGGCCAAGCTGCAGCGCTGGGACGAGCTGGTGTACGAGGTCGAGCACCCGCAGCAGGAAGTAAGCATCGCGATGGTCGGCAAGTACGTCGACCTGTCCGACAGCTACAAGTCGCTCAACGAGGCACTGCGCCACGCCGGCATGAAGAACCATGCGCGCGTGAAGATCGACTACATCGATTCCGAAACCATTTCCCCGCAGGACGTCTCGCGGCTTGCCAAGTACGACGCGATCCTGGTGCCCGGCGGCTTCGGCCAGCGCGGCGTCGAGGGCAAGATCTCGGCCGCCCGCTTCGCCCGCGAAAGCAAGGTGCCCTACCTCGGCATCTGCCTGGGCATGCAGGTGGCCACCATCGAATACGCGCGCCACGTGGCGGGCCTCAAGAACGCCAACAGCACCGAGTTCGACCCCGAGACGCCCTGCCCCGTGATCGCGCTGATCACCGAGTGGAAGGACGCCGACGGCACCGTGAAGACGCGCAACGAGAAGTCCGACCTCGGCGGCACCATGCGCCTGGGCGCGCAGAGTTCCGACGTCTCGCCCGGCACGCTGGCCCACAGCATCTATGGCGACGTGGTGACCGAGCGCCACCGCCACCGCTACGAAGCCAACGTCAACTACCTCGACGAACTGCGCGCTGCCGGCCTCGTGATCTCCGCGCTGACGCAGCGCGAGCACCTGACCGAAATCGTCGAGCTGCCGCAGGACGTGCACCCGTGGTTCATGGGCGTGCAGTTCCACCCCGAATTCAAATCGACGCCGTGGAGTGGGCATCCGCTGTTCAACGCCTTCATCAAGGCGGCGCTCGACCACAAGGCCCAGAGCGCGGGCGGCGCAAAGAACCTGAAGGCGGTGGCATGAGCCGCCGGGCCGCTCCCAAGGCGAATGACGAAGTGCGCAGCACGGAGGCATCTCTATGAAACTCTGCGGATTCGACATCGGGCTCGACCAGCCCTTCTTCCTGATTGCCGGCCCCTGCGTTGTCGAATCCGAGCAATTGCAGATGGACACGGCTGGCACGCTGAAGGAAATCACTTCCTCGCTCGGCATTCCGTTCATCTTCAAGAGCAGCTTCGACAAGGCCAACCGCTCCTCGGGCACCAGCTTTCGCGGCCCGGGCCGCGAGAAGGGCCTGGAGATCCTGGCCAAGGTGAAGCGCGAACTCGGCCTGCCCGTACTGACCGACGTTCATACCGAGGATGACATCGCCGAGGCCGCCAAGGTGGTCGACGTGCTGCAGACGCCCGCCTTCCTGTGCCGCCAGACCGACTTCATCCGCGCGGTGGCGCAGTCGGGCAAGCCGGTGAACATCAAGAAGGGCCAGTTCCTCGCACCGCACGACATGAAGAACGTGATCGACAAGGCGCGCGCTGCCGCCAAGGAAGCCGGCCTGCCCGAAGACAGCTTCATGGCCTGCGAGCGCGGCGCGAGCTTTGGCTACAACAACCTGGTGTCGGACATGCGTTCGCTCGCGATCATGCGCGAGACCGGCGCACCCGTGGTGTTCGACGCCACCCACTCGGTGCAACTGCCGGGCGGCCAGGGCACGAGCTCGGGCGGCCAGCGCGAAATGGTGCCGGTGCTCTCGCGCGCGGCCGTGGCCGTGGGCGTGGCCGGCCTCTTCATGGAAACGCACCCCGATCCCGCCAAGGCACTGAGCGACGGCCCCAATGCCGTGCCGCTCAAGCACATGAAGGCCCTGCTCGAAACGCTGCTCGCGCTCGACCAGGTGACCAAGAAAAACGCATTTCTGGAGGACGTCTTTCAATCATGAGCAGTGGTTATGTCATCGCCCACGTCGAGGTCACGAACCCGACGCAGTACGAGGAATACAAGAAGTGGTCGAGTGCCGCCATGCAGGCGCACGGCGCCGAAGTGTGCGTGCGCGGCGGCCAGGTCGAAGTGCTGGAGGGCGACTGGTCGCCTTCGCGCCTCGTCATCCTGAAATTTCCCAGCTTCGAGAAGGCCAGGGCTTTCTACGAAACGCCCGAATACCTGAAGGCGCGCGAAGCCCGCGCCGGTACCGCCGTCATGCGCATGGTCGCGGTCGAAGGCCTTTGATTAATTGAATTGAGACTGAAAAGAAAGAGAAACGCATGAGTGCAATCGTTGACATCGTCGGCCGCGAAATCCTCGACAGCCGCGGCAATCCCACAGTCGAGTGCGACGTGCTGCTCGAATCGGGCACCATGGGCCGCGCGGCCGTGCCCTCGGGCGCATCGACCGGTTCGCGCGAAGCCATCGAGCTGCGCGACGGCGACAAGAAACGCTATCTCGGCAAGGGCGTGCTCAAGGCGGTGGAGAACATCAACACCGAGATCTCGGAATCCGTGCTCGGCCTCGACGCCAGCGAGCAGGCCTTCCTCGACCGCACGATGATCGACCTGGACGGCACCGACAACAAGGGCCGCCTGGGTGCCAACGCCACCCTCGCCGTCTCGATGGCCGTGGCGCGCGCTGCGGCCGAAGAGTCGGGCCTGCCGCTGTACCGCTACTTCGGCGGCATGGGCGGCATGCAGCTGCCGGTGCCGATGATGAACGTCATCAACGGCGGCGCGCACGCCAACAACAGCCTCGACCTGCAGGAGTTCATGATCATCCCCGTGGGTGCACCGAGCTTCCGCGAAGCCGTGCGCTACGGCGCCGAGGTGTTCCATGCGCTCAAGAAGATCCTGGGCGACCGCGGCATCAGCACGGCAGTCGGCGACGAGGGTGGATTCGCGCCCAGCGTCGAAAGCCATGAGGCAGCCATCCAGCTGATTCTCGAAGCCATCGACAAGGCCGGCTTCGTGGCGGGCGAGCAGATTGCGCTCGGCCTCGACTGCGCCGCCAGCGAGTTCTACAAGGACGGCAACTACGTGCTCTCCGGCGAGAACCTCACGCTGTCGGCCGGCAACTGGGCCGACATGCTCGCCACCTGGGTCGACAAGTACCCGATCATCAGCATCGAGGACGGCATGCACGAAGGCGACTGGGACGGCTGGAAGCTGCTCACCGACCGCCTCGGCAAGCGCGTGCAGCTGGTGGGCGACGACCTGTTCGTCACCAACACCAAGATCCTGCAGGAAGGCATCGACAAGGGCATTGCCAACTCGATCCTGATCAAGATCAACCAGATCGGCACGCTGACCGAGACCTTCGCCGCCATCGAGATGGCCAAGCGCGCAGGCTACACGGCCGTCATCTCGCACCGCTCGGGCGAAACCGAAGACAGCACCATCGCCGACATCGCGGTGGGCACCAACGCGGGCCAGATCAAGACCGGTTCGCTCTCGCGCTCCGACCGCATCGCCAAGTACAACCAGCTGCTGCGCATCGAAGAAGACCTCGGCGACATCGCCAGCTATCCCGGCCGCGGCGCGTTCTACAACCTGAAGTAGCGCGCGAAGCCGGCGGCATGCGCTCGCGCCTCGTTCCACCCATCGTGCTGTTGCTGCTGCTGGTCATCCTGCAGTGGCAGCTGTGGAACGGGCGCGGCAGCGTGCGCGACGTGGCGCAGCTGCAGTCCAAGCTGGCCGACCAGAAGGCGTCCAACGCCAAGGCCGTGGTGAACAACGAGCGGCTGGCCTCCGAGGTCAACGACCTCAAGATCGGCCTCGAGATGGTCGAAGAGCGTGCACGGCAGGAACTGGGCATGGTCAAGCCCAACGAAGTGTTCGTTCAGGTCACCCACTAGGCTGATGCCCGAGTTCTTCTCGGCCCCCGCATTCGCGCTCTGGGGCTCACCGGTCAGCTGGCTCGAACTCTTGGCCGCGGTGCTGGCGCTTGCGATGGTCGGCTGCAACATGCGCGAGATTCATTGGGGCTGGCCGCTGGCGATCATCAGCTCGCTGCTTTACGTGGCCGTGTTCGCGCAGGCACGCATCTACGGCGATGCCTCGCTGCAGGTGTTCTTCGCGATCGTCGCGTTCTGGGGCTGGTCGCAATGGCTGCGCGGCCACCGCGCCGACGGCAGCGCATTGCGGGTCAGCCGGCTTTCACCGCGCGGCACGGCACTGGCACTTGCGGCCTGCGCACTGGCATGGCCCGCGGTCGCCCTCTTCCTGCGCCGCTTCACCGACACCGACGTGCCCTGGTGGGACGGGTTCTCGACCGGGCTCAGTCTCGTCGGCCAGTTCCTGCTCGGGCGCAAGTTCATCGAGAACTGGCTGGTGTGGTTGGCGGTGAACGTCGTGAGCGTGGGCCTGTTCATCCACAAGGGCCTGTGGCTCACGGTGGGCCTCTATGCCGTGTTCGCGGTGCTCAGCGTGGCGGGCTTCCTTGCGTGGCGCACGCGCATGCACGACGGGGCCGCGCGCGCATGACGCCCATGCTGCCGGCCGGATGCGTGATTGCGCTGCTCGGTGCCGAGAGCACCGGCAAGACCGAACTCGCCCGCGCGCTCGTGCTGCGCCTGCAGGAACGCGGCATTGCCGCCACGCTGGTGGGCGAATACCTGCGCGAATGGTGTGACCGCGAGGGCCGTACGCCCCGCCCCGACGAGCAGCAGGCCATCGCGCGAGAGCAGACGCGCCGCATCGATGCCGCGGCCGCTTCGGGTGTGGTGGTGGCCGACACCACGGCCGTCATGACCGCGGTCTACAGCGAACTGCTGTTCGGCGATACCTCGCTCCATGCCGATGCACTGGCGGCGCAGGCGCGCTGCGCCATCACCCTGCTGACCGCGCTCGACATTCCCTGGGCTGCGGACGCGTTGCGCGATGGCGACCACGCACGCCAACCCACGGACGCGCTGGTGCGCGCGGCGCTTTCGGGCGCGGGGCTTTCTTTCGCCGTGGTGCACGGCACCGGCAGCGAAAGACTCTCCAATGCGTGGAACGCCATCAATTCCGTTGCCGGCGACGAAGGCCGTGCCCGGGCCCGGGCACGGGGCCGCCTCGAATCGAAACCCGCCTCCTGGTCATGGCCTTGCGAGAAGTGCTCCGACCCGGAATGCGAGCATCGTCTTTTCAGCGACCTGCTCGGACGCCGCGACACGCCTTCAACCCCCAGTTCGGAGACCTGATTGATGTTCCCGCTTCGTTCCTCTCATCTCTCCGGCATCTTCCTTGCCGCGTTGCTGGCAGCGGGTGCCGCTGCCACGGCCGCGCCCGTCTCGGCCACCGTGGAGAACGCTACCACGGCCACCGCCTGCGCCGAGGAAGACAACGTGTCGATGGTGCTGCGCGGCGAAGGCATCCGGCGCATGCGCATCGAGGCGCTGCAGCCGGCCTATCTCGACAGCGTCGGCAGCGACACCACCGCGCCCGACTTCTCGGGCTGCAACTTCGACGGCGGCGCGCATCCCACCGATCCCGCGCACAAGTTCAAGCCGCGCCGCGTGGTGCTGCTCGACGACGCGCAGTGGCGCATCGTCGGCATGACGCTGCCCAGCTTCTGGCGGCCCCAGCAGGTGCCGGTGCGCGTGGGCGCGCGCACGGACCGCGGCTTTCACATGCTGCAGATCTTCCGCAAGGAAGAAGGCAAGGCGCTCGAAGCGCTGGTGCTCTACCCGGCCGACGGCTACTGGCGCATCAAGCCACTGCCGCAAGCGCGCTTCGGCGACGGGGTCTACGGCTCTTCGTTCCTGCTCGGCCCGGTCGAGCAAGGCAGCCGGCCTGTGGTCGACATTGCGTCGATCCGCATCGTGCCGAAGCCGCTGGCCATCCACCTGCGCTTCGTCGGAGGCGGCAGCGCCGTGGCCAAGGTGTCCGAGATCAGCCGCGCGCGCACCGCGCTCGACGTGACGCTTTCCAAGCCCACGGCCAACGCGCGGCCCTTCGCGGTGCTGCGCTCGATGTACGTGGCGCCCGACAACGCCGACGTGAGCGAGCTGCGCTGGCAGGAATCGGCCGAGGCCGCAGAGCAGGTGCTGCCCCTTCCCGACGTGAAGACGCTGAGCGCCACGCAGGTGCGCTTCGGGCGCAGCCTGCCTTCCAAGCACAACACGAGCGCCCCCGACATCGAGTTCAGCGGCTTCGACGACAAGGCGCCGCGCTGAGCGAGCGCGGCTGGCTCGGCTCACCCGCGCGCCGAACCTCACTCGGCGAAGAGCGTTACTGGACGACCGGGCTGCCCGGAACCTGGTCGCCCGGCGGCTTGAAGAGCTGCGCCGTGTCGACCGCGTCGAAGCGGTACTGCTTGCCGCAGAAATCGCAGCCCACCTCGATGTCGCCGCGCTCGGCGAGGATTTCCTCGGCCTCCTGCACGCCGAGCCCGCGGATCATCTGCGCCACGCGATCGCGGCCGCAGGTGCACGCGAAATGAGGCCCCAGCAGGCCAGCCTGCGGCTCGAAGCGCAGCAGCTTTTCTTCCCAGAACAGGCGGCGAAGAATGGTCTCGATGTCGAGCGTGAGCAGCTCGTCGCGCGTGAGGCTCGAGGCGAGGATCGAGATGCGGTTGTAATCCTCGTTGCGGCCGATCTGGTCTTCGTTGGCCTGGTCGTGGTCCTTGTCGGAAGTGCCTTCGAGGTTGCCCTCGCCCTTCACCGGCAGGCGCTGGATCAGGAGGCCGGCGGCCACCTGGTCGTCGGCCGCGAGCACCAGCGTGGTGTCGAGCTGTTCGCTTTGCAGCATGTAGTGCTGCAGCACGTCGCTGAGCCTGCCGAGCTTCTCGCCCTCGTCGTCGAACAGCGGCACCACGCCCTGGTAGGGCGTGGTGCCCGGCAGCTTGTCCTTGGGGTCGAGCGTGATGGCGCAGCGGCCCTTGTTGTTGACGTTGACCATCTCGGGCAGGCGCGCATCGGCCGGCAGGTCGCCGATCACCTTGGCGGTGGCGCGCAGGCTCAGGTCGGGCTTGGCTTCGGCCACGGCCACCTTGACCGGGCCGTCGCCGAAGATCTGCAGGATCAGCGCACCGTTGAACTTGATGTTGGCCTGCATCAGCGTGGCCGCGGCGGTCATCTCGCCGAGCAGCTCGGCCACGGGCGACGCATAGGCGCCGGTCGATGTGTTGGAGGCGCGCCGCGCCAGGATTTCCTGCCACGCATCTGTCAGGCGCACGATCATGCCGCGCACCGGCAGGCCATCGAACAGGAATTTGTGCAGCTCGCTCAAAACGGATTCTTCTTTCTGTTGGGCCTGCGCGGTGTCAGGCGATTTTCTTCAGGCCCTTCGCATAGCGAATGGCGTTCTTGACGTAGTGATCGGAGCCGTGCCGCAGGCGCGCGGCGTCTTCGTCGCTGATCGTGCGCATCACCTTGGCGGGTGAGCCGAAGATCAGGGAGTTGTCGGGAAACTCCTTGCCCTCGGTCACGACGCTGCCGGCGCCGACAATCGAATTGCGGCCGATCTTCGCGTTATTCAAGACCACGGCCTGGATGCCGATCAGCGAGTTGTCGCCGATGGTGCAGCCATGCAGCATGACCTGGTGGCCGATGGTGACGTTCTCGCCGATGGTGAGCGGGCTGCCGGGGTCGGAATGCAGCATCGACATGTCCTGCACGTTGCTGTTGCGCCCGATGGTCATCTTCTCGTTGTCGCCGCGCAGCACCGCGCCGAACCAGATGCTCGCGTTGTCACCCAGCTGCACGTTGCCGATCACCTCCGCGCTGTCGGCGACCCATGCACCGGTGCCGAGTTGCGGCGCAACGCCGTCGAGTTCATAGAGGGCCATCGTGGAGTCTCCGGGGGCAAAAACTAGAATTGTAGGGATGCACCCCCGATTGAGCGCGCTGGCCGCGCTGCGACTCACCGATCCTGAGCAGAAGGTTGCGGCAACACGCGCCACTGCTGCCCGAGCCGCTACCGATTCCATAGCAACCGACCCTCTGCGCGCCATGGGCGATGACATCGGCGTGCCGGGCCGCCCCGAACGTCCGCTGCGCGTGGCCGCCACCGCGGTGCAAAAACGCTCGCCCTTCACGCCCGAGGGCCGCGCCGCGCTGATCCATTCGATCTGCCACATCGAGTTCAACGCCATCAATCTCGCGCTCGATGCCGTCTGGCGCTACGACGGCATGCCCGAGGCCTACTACCGCGACTGGCTGCGCGTGGCCGATGAAGAGGCGCAGCACTTCACGCTGCTGCATGCGCACCTGCAGGACGTGGGCTGGCGCTACGGCGACTTCCCGGGCCACGACGGACTCTGGAGCATGTGCGAGAAGACGAAAGACGACGTGCTCGCGCGCATGGCGCTGGTGCCGCGCACGCTCGAAGCACGCGGGCTCGATGCCACGCCGCTCATCCAGGCCAAGCTCAAGCGCGTCAACACGCCCGATGCGCTGCGTGCGGTCGAGATCCTCGACATCATCCTGCGCGACGAAGTCGGCCATGTGGCCATCGGCAACCGCTGGTACCGCTGGCTCTGCGAGCGCGCCGGCCTCGACCCCGAGGCAACCTACCCCGAACTCGTGGCGCGCTACGAAGCGCCGCGCCTGAAGCCGCCCTTCAACCTCGAAGCCCGCGGGCGTGCGGGCTTCAGCGCCGAGGAACTGCGCGCGCTCTCGGCCGGCAGCAAGGACTGAACAGGGGGCCTACGCAGGCCGGGCGTGCACCACCAGCTTCGGAGTGAAGTACTGGAGCACCTCGCCGCGCTGGTTGAGCGTGCGGCAGCGCATCGTCACCATCGCGCGGCCCGGCTTGGAGCGCGAGGGCGTGATGTCGAGCACCTCGCTCACCACATGCAGCACATCCCCGGGCCGTGTCGGCTTGGGCCATTGCAGCTCGCCGCCCGAGCCGATGATGCCCTCGGCCAGCGGAATGCCGCTTTCCACCAGCAGCTTCATCGTGAGCGCCGCCGTATGCCAGCCACTTGCCGCGAGGCCACCGAAGAAGGTGCTCTTCGCGGCCTCTTCGTCGGTATGAAAGGGCTGCGGATCGAACTGGCACGCAAAGGCCTTGATCTGCGCCACGTCCAGCGTGTGTTCGCCGCTCTGGAAGTGGTCGCCGACCGACAGGTCTTCGAGGTACAGCGCGCGCTTGGCGCCGGTGTCGTCAGGGAGTGCCGCCATGGGAGTTCCTTGTAGTGCCTGTGCGCATTCTCGAACTATTCAGACGCGCTCGAGGATGGTGGCAATGCCCTGCCCGCCGCCGATGCATTGCGTGGCCAGCGCATAGCGGCCCTTCTCGCGTGCGAGCAGCGACGCCGCCTTGCCCGTGATGCGCGCACCGGTCGCACCCAGCGGATGGCCGATGGCAAGGCCGCCCCCGTCGAGATTGATCTTCGCCGTATCGAGGCCAAGATCGCGGATGCAGGCCAGCGCCTGCGACGAGAAGGCTTCGTTGATCTCGATCACGTCGAGGTCGGCCGCGCTGAGGCCTGCGCGCGCCAGCGCCTTGCGCGTTGCGGGGATCGGGCCGATGCCCATGATGGCCGGGTCGACGCCCACGGTCGCGAACGAGCGGATGCGCGCGAGCGCCTGCAGGCCGTGCTTCGCGGCGAAGGCGTCGCTGGTCACGAGCACGACTGCGGCGCCATCGGTGAGCGGCGAAGAGGTGCCGGCCGTCACCACGCCATCGGCACGGAACGCCGGCCTGAGGCCTGCCAGCGCCTCGGCCGAAGTGGCCGGGCGGATGCAGCCGTCGGCATCGACCACGTCGCCCGAGGCCAGGCGCACCGGCACGATCTCGCCCGCCAGGCGCCCTTGCGCTCGCGCGGCGGCGGCCTTGCGGTGCGACTCGACGGCGAAGGCCTCCTGATCGGCGCGGCTCACGTTCCAGCGCTGCGCGACGTTCTCTGCGGTCTCGCCCATGGAGATGTAGGCGTCGGTGCTTTCCTTCAGCTCCAGGTTCGGCGAGAAGTTGAAGCCGCCCTGCGGCACCATCGTCATCGACTCCACGCCCACGCACAGGAAGGCCTCGCCCATGCCCGCCTCGATCTGCGCCGCGGCAATGTGCACGGCCTGCATCGACGAGCCGCAGAAGCGGTTGACCGTCATGCCGCCCACTTCATGCGGCAGCCCGGCGAGCAGGCCGACGATGCGCGCCAGGTTGTTGCCCTGCGAGGCCTCGGGGTACGCGCAGCCCAGGACGATGTCCTCGAGCAGTGCGGAGTCGAGGTCGGTGCGCTGCAGCAGGCCGCGAACCACACCCGCGGCCAGCGTGTCGGGGCGCACCTCGGCGAGCGCGCCTTTCTTCGCGAAGTGGAAAGGCGAGCGGGCATAGGCGGAAATGACGGCTTTCATGAGAACTCTCCTTGATTGAAATCTACCATCCAATCGGTAGGCAGTGAGGTCAAAAAATAGGCACGTCCTGCGTGCCTGCGATGCCGCCCGGCCATCAGCCGGGCAACGAACTCCTGAGCTGCGCGATGGCTTCGTCGAAGTCCTCGACGCGTCCCGTCATGCGCGATGCGAGCAGCGCGCCCTGGCACACCGAAAACACATAGGCCGCCTGCGATGCGACCGATGCGCCCTTCTTCTGCCGGGCCGGCGCCAGCGCCCCCAGCACCCCGGTGAGCCACAGCACTTGCGTGTTGCGCAGTTCCTGCACGGCCTGGCGCAGTTCCTCGTTGATGCAGTCCCACCCCGGCGTCAGCGCCCCCGCGGGACACATGCCCGAGCCCGCCTTGAGCGTGTTGCGGTACATGCGGAAATAGGATTCGAGCGCGTCCTTCGGCGTGCGCACCCGGGCCGCGTCCCAGTCCTTGAAGGACTGGGTGGCCTGCCGGATCACCGCGATGCCCAGCGCTTCCTTGGTTGGGAAATGGTGGTACAGGCTCGCCTTGCGGATGCCGACCGCATCGGCCACGTCCTGGAAGCTGAAGCCCAGGTAGGAGCGCGTTTCGATCAGGTGGCGCGCCACCCCGAGAATCTGCTCCCGGGTGCTGCCGGCGGCGAGTCCGGCGGGTCTGGCGGTGGCGGCGCTCATCTGCCTACTATAAGGTAGGGAAATTGAGACCGCAAGCCGCAAGGTCAATCGGCCTTGATGTTCGCGGCCTTCACGATGCGCCCGTTGCCTTCGAACTCCGAGGCGATCTCCCTGGCGAAGGCCGCGGGGGTGCCGCCGGTCGGCACGTTGTCGGTGGCCGTGAGCTTGGCGCGCAGCTCGGGGCTGGCGAGGGCCTTGTTGATCTCGGCGTTGTACTTCGCGATCAATGCGGGCGGCGTGGCCGCGGGCGCGAAGACGCCGAACACCGAGTTGATGTTCGCCGCGCTGTAGCCCAGCTCGCCCAGCGTGGGCACCTGCGGCAGGCTTTCGAGCCGAGCCGGCGCACCCACGGCCAGCGGACGCAGCTTGCCCGACTGGATGTGCGACGTGAGCGTCGGGCTCGCATTGCTCGAGAGAATCTCGAACTGCCCGCCGAGCGCATCGTTGAGCTGCTGGCCGCCGCCCTTGTAGGGCACGTGCGTGATGTCGACGCCCGTGGCCGCCTTCACCTGCTCGAGCACGATGTGGCCGAGCGACGCCGGCCCCGAGGTGGCCCAGCGCACCGCGCCGGGCTGCGCCTTGGCATCGGCGATCAGCGCGCGAAAGTCCTTCGCCTTGCTGGCCGGCGTGGCGATCAGCAGCACCGGCGAATACATCACGCTCGCCACCGGCGCGATGTCCTTCAGCGGATCGAAGGGCAGCTTGCCGAGGTGCGGACTCAGCACCAGCGGGCTGATGGCCGAGAAGCCCAGCGTCGCGCCATCGGGTGCGGCCTTGGCGACGGCGTCCATGCCGATGGCACCGCTGGCACCGGCCCGGTTGTCGACGACCACCGTGGTGCCCAGCTGTGTGGCGAGCCTGTCGCCGAGCGCACGCGCGACCACGTCGCTGACGCCGCCCGCGGGATACGCCACGATGAGGCGGATGGTCTTGGGAACGGGCTGGGCCTGTGCGCCGCCGGCGGCGAACAGTACCGCCGCGACACAGATTCTTTTCTGCATGAACGAAGTCTCTTTGCTGTTGGTTGAAATGAAGGAACACCGCGCCTTCAGCCGCGCGGGTGGTGCTGCGCATGCAACTGCTTGAGTCGTTCGCGCGCCACGTGGGTGTAGATGGTGGTCGTGGAGATGTCGGCATGGCCGAGCAGCAATTGCACCGCGCGCAGATCCACGCCATGGTTCAGCAGGTGCGTCGCGAAGGCATGGCGCAAGGTGTGCGGCGACAGCGGCACGTGGATGCCGGCCGCGGCGGCCTGCTTTTTCACGATGATCCAGAACATCACGCGCGTCATGCCCGCGCCGCGCGCGGTCACGAACAGGTCCGGTGTCTGCTGCCCGTCGAGGATGGCGGGGCGCGACTCCTCCAGGTAGCGCTCGATCCAGCGCCGCGCCTCGCCGCCGAAGGGCACGAGGCGCTCCTTGCTGCCCTTGCCGAGCACGCGCAGCACGCCGTCGTTCAGGCTCATGTCGATGACCTTGAGCGCCACCAGCTCGCTCACGCGCAGGCCGCTCGCATACATCAGCTCGAGCATCGCGCGGTCGCGCAGGCCGAGCGGCGTTTCGACGTCGGGCGCGGCCAGCAGGTCGTCCACCTGTTTTTCCGACAGCGTCTTGATGGCTCGCGGCATCTGCCGCGCGGGTGCGAGCCTGATGCTCGGATCGGCCGCGATGCGCCGCTCGCGCAGTGCCCAGCGGTAGTAGCGCTTGAACACCGTGAGCCGCCGGTTGGCCGAGGTGGCCTTGCCCTTGGTCGACAGGCGCGCGCCCATGTAGGCCTGCAGGTCGGACTCCTGTGCCGTGTCGAGCGCGCCGCCGCTGCGCTGCCTGCCCAGCCACTGTGCGAACAGCGCAAGGTCGCGGCGGTAGGCGGCGAGCGTGTTCTTCGACAGCCCGTCCTCGAGCCAGAGGGCATCGATGAAGTCGTCGATCTCGGGGGTTTGTGTGGCGGCGGCCTCGGTCATGCGCTGCAAGATAACAAAAAGAAAAAGCCGCCCGTGGTGCGGGCGGCTTCGGCAGGGTGGGCGAGGCTCAGTCCAGCTTGAGCTTCTGCTTTGCGACGACCTGCTTGTAGACCTCGTACTCGGCCTTGATCTGCGCCGCGAACTGCTCGGGCGTGTTGGCCACGATCAGCGACCCCGTGTCTTCGATGCGCTTCTTCACGGCCGGGTCTTCCACCGACTTCTTCACGCCGGCGTTGATCTTGTCGACCACTTCCTTCGGCAGGCCCTTGGGGCCCAGGATGCCGTAGTACGCCATGCGGTTGACCGGCTCGAGCCCCACTTCCTTGAAAGTCGGCACATTGGGCAACGCGGCCAGGCGCTGCGGCGCCGACACCACGATGGGAACCAGCCGGCCGCTCTGGATGAAAGGCATGGCCGACGGGATGTTGTCGAAGATGATCGGCACCTGGCCGGCCACCACGTCGTTGAGCGCAGGGCCCGCGCCGCGGTAGGGAATGTGCGTGACGAAGGTGTTGGTGAGGCTCTTGTAGAGCTCCATCAACAGGTGGCCGATGCCGCCCGTGCCCGACGAGGCGTACGAGTACTTGCCGGGGTTCTTCTTGAGCTCGGCCACGAACTCCGCGTAATTCTTGGCCGGGAAGCTCGGATTCACCGCAATGATGTTGGGCGTGGCCGCGATGTTGATGATCGGCGTGAAGTCGTTGATCGGGTCGTACGGCACCTTGGGGTTGATGGCCGGATTGGCCGCCGTGCTCGAAACCGTGGCAACGCCGAGCTTGTAGCCGTCGGGCGCGGCGCGCGCCGTTTCGGCCGCACCCACGATGCCGCCGCCGCCGGCACGGTTGATCACCACCACCGGCTGGCCCAGCACCTTGCCCAGCGGATCGGAAATCACGCGCGCCACGATGTCGGTCGTGCCGCCCGGTGCAAAGGGCACGCTCAGTTCGACCGGCTTGTTCGGATAGCCCTGCGCGAAGCTCTGGCCCGCGGCCGCGACCAGCGCGGCGGCTCCCACCATGGCGCCCCATTGACGACGTTGCATCTAAAACTCCTTGATTGACTGATGTCGAAAAACCAAAGCCCCGGATGCTAGCGGCTTCGTACTTCGCCCGTGCTGTGGATTACCCATGGTCCGCCACGGTTTATGCTCGAAGCGGTGAACTTTGCCCAGCTGCTCTTCCCGGATTTCTCGCTCATTGCCATCGGTTGGCTGCTTTGCCGCTACACCGCGCTCGACCGCCGCGTGTGGGACCAGGTCGAAAGCCTGGTGTACTACTTTCTGTTCCCGGTGCTGCTGTTTCATTCGATCGTGCGCAGCCCGCTCGATTTTGCCGCTACCTCGAACCTGCTCACCGCGGGCGTGGCCATCGGCCTCTGCGGCATCGCGATGGCCTACGCGCTGCCCTACGTCCCCGGCCTCGGTTCGCACATCGACCGCCGCGATCACGCGGCCAGCGCGCAGATCGGGTTCCGCTTCAACTCCTTCATCTGCCTTGCGCTCGCCGAACGGCTGGCCGGTGCGCAGGGCCTGTTGCTGATCGCGGTGCTGATCGGCGTGTGCGTGCCGATGTTCAACATCGCAGCCGTCTGGCCGATGGCGCGGCACGCGCAGAGCGGCTTCGCGCGGCAGCTGATGCGCAACCCGCTGATCGTCGCCACGCTGGCCGGGCTGCTGGCGAACGTGCTGGGCTTCACCGTTCCGAACTGGGCCACGCCCACGCTCACGCGCATCGGCGCCGCGTCGCTTGCGCTCGGCCTGCTGGCGGCGGGCGCCGGCATGCAGTTCGCAACCCTGGGTCGTGGAAAGGTGCTGGCGGTGTCGGTGCTGTCCATACGGCATCTGTTCCTGCCGCTGGTGGCGTGGGGCCTCTCTCTTGCACTGCGGCTGGACGCGACACAGGCTTCCGTGCTGATGGCGTTCTCCGCCGTGCCCACGGCCTCGAGCGCCTATGTGCTGGCGGCGCGCATGGGCTACAACGGACCGTACGTGGCAGGTCTCGTGACCCTGTCCACGCTGCTGGGAATGGCGAGCCTGCCGTTTGCGCTGGCCCTGCCGCGCTAGGGTTCGTTCAGCGTTCGGGGCGCTGCGCCAGCGCCCACGCCACGTGCTCGCGCACCAGTTCGCTGGGGTCCGAGGCCCGCGTGGCCAGGGCCTCCGCGGCGCCGCTCTCGCCCGCGCGCAGCGCGTTTCCCAGTGCCACGGCGATGTTGCGCAGCCAGCGTTCATGCCCGATGCGCCGGATGGGGCTGCCTTGGGTGAAGCGCAGAAAATCTTCCTCGCTCCAGGCAAAGAGCGAAGCCAGCGCCTGGCCGGTGAGCCCTTCGCGCGCATCGAAGTCGGGCAGCGCGCTCTTCTTCGCGAACTTGTTCCAGGGGCAGATCAGCTGGCAGTCGTCGCAGCCGTAGATGCGGTTGCCCATCAGGGGCCGAAGCTCCAGCGGAATCGGTCCGCCGTGCTCGATGGTCAGGTACGAAATGCAGCGCCGCGCATCGAGCCGGTACGGCGCGACGATGGCCTTTGTCGGGCAGACGTCGATGCAGGCGCTGCAGCTGCCGCAGTGCGCGGTGACCGGCTCGCTTTCGGGCAATGCCATGTCGACGTAGATCTCGCCCAGGAAGAACATCGAGCCCGCGCTGCGGTCCAGCACCAGCGTGTGCTTGCCGCGCCAGCCCTGGCCGCTGCGGGATGCGAGCTCGGCTTCGAGCACCGGGGCCGAATCGGTGAAGGCGCGATGCCCGAATGGCCCCACCTCCTCGGCAATGCGCTCGGCCAGCCTGGCCAGCCGCGCACGCAGCACCCTGTGATAATCGCGGCCGCGCGCATAGACCGAGACGATGGCTTCGCCGGGCCGCGCGAGGCGATCGAATTCCACGGCCTGCCAATCGTCGAGCGGCGTGTCGCGCGGCAGGTAGTCCATGCGTGCCGTGATGACGCTCACCGTGCCCGGCACCAGTTCGGCCGGCCTGGCGCGGCGCGTGCCATGCGTTGCCATGTATTTCATCTCGCCATGGAACCCATGGGCCAGCCATTGCATCAGACCTTCCTCGGCGCTCGATAAATCGACGCCCGCGATTCCGATTTGGGAGAATCCGAGTTCCCGGGCCAATGCCTGAATACGAGCAACGAGTGGATGGCTGACGATCACTTGCCGATTGTAGAAACGCCGAAGAACGCCGGCCGCATGCTGCGCTGGCGCAGCGAAGAAGACACCGACGCCTTCGCGCGCGCGCTGGCGGCCTCGCCCGCGCTGCGCAATGCCTTCATCGCGCTGCACGGCGACCTCGGCGCCGGCAAGACCACCTTCGTGCGCCACCTGCTGCGCGCGCTCGGCATCGAGGGCCGCATCAAGAGCCCGACCTATGCGGTGGTCGAGCCCCACGAAGCGCCCGACGGCCTTGCCATCTTTCATTTCGACTTCTACCGCTTCAACGATCCGCGCGAGTGGGACGACGCCGGCTTCCGTGACATTTTCGCGGGACCGGGCCTCAAGCTCGCGGAGTGGCCAGAAAACGCTGCCGGCCGCACACCAATTGCCGACCTCGCTATTAAAATAGAAGCAATGACAGACGACACACGCAGCGTGACCCTCCTGGCGAACACTCCCCGCGGCAGCGACCTGCTGGCGCACGTCGGCGCATGAAGGCCAGCGGCCTCAAGCGGCGCGTGCTGCTGCAGGGCGGCAGCGTCGCGCTGATGCTCGGCGTGCACCAGATCGCGCGCGGCGCCACCATCCTCGCGGTGCGCGTGTGGCCTGCGGCCGACTACACGCGCGTGACCATCGAATCCGATGCACGGCTCCATTCGCAGCAGCTGGTCGTCGGCAGTCCGCCGCGGCTGGCAGTGGACATCGAAGGCATCGATCTCAACCCCGAACTGCGCGAACTGGTCGGCAAGATCAAGCCCGGCGACCCGTATATCAACGGCCTGCGCGTCGGCCAGAACGCACCGAAGGTGGTGCGCATCGTGTTCGACCTCAAGCAGGCCGTGGTGCCGCAGGTCTTCTCGCTCGCGCCGATCGCCGCGTACAAGCACCGGCTGGTGCTCGACCTCTACCCCGAAAAAGCCATCGATCCGATGGAGGCGCTGATCACCGAGCGCCTGCGCGAGGCGCCGCGCAGCAGCGGTGGCGGCAACGACACCGCCGTGGCCAGCGCGCCCTCGGTGCCGCCGCCCGCCGCGCCCTCTTCGGGCCTTGCGCCCGACGGAGGGCCGCCGATCCTCGTGCGGCCTTCGCCCAACGTGCCCGCGCCGCGCCCCGCCCCCGGCAGCATCGCGCCTCCCGCCCGGCCGCCGGCCGCTGCGGCCGCGCCCGCACCCGATCCGCTGGGCGAGCTGATGGCGCAGCAGTCGACGCGGCCCGGCCCTGTCGCGCCTCCACCGCCCATTGCTCCTGCTACGCCTGCTGCGCCTGTTGCGCCCGCCGCGCCTGTCGCATCCACGCGTGGCGGCGCCACCACGAGCCGCACCGACCGCATCATCATCGTGGCGCTCGATCCCGGCCATGGCGGCGAAGACCCGGGCGCCATCGGCCCCAACGGCACGCGCGAGAAAGACATCGTGCTGCAGATCGCGCACCGCCTGCGCGACCGCATCAACGCCAGCAGCGTCAACGGCAATCCGATGCGCGCGTTTCTCACGCGTGACGCCGATTTTTTCGTGCCGCTGGGTGTGCGCGTGCAAAAGGCGCGGCGCGTGCAGGCCGACCTCTTCGTGAGCATCCATGCCGATGCGTTCACCACGCCCGCCGCGCGCGGCGCGAGTGTTTTTGCGCTGAGCCAGAGCGGTGCATCGAGCAGCGCCGCGCGCTGGCTCGCCAACAAGGAAAACGAAGCCGACAAGGTCGGCGGCGTGAACGTGGGCAACCACGAAGTGCAGGTGCAGCGCGCGCTGCTCGACATGAGCACCACGGCGCAGATCAACGACAGCCTCAAGCTCGGCGGCGCCATGCTCGGCGAGATCCGCGGCATCGGCGCGCGGCTGCACAAGCCCGCGGTCGAGCAGGCCGGCTTCGCGGTGCTCAAGGCACCCGACATCCCCAGCGTGCTGGTCGAAACGGCGTTCATCAGCAACCCCGAAGAAGAAGCGAACCTGCGCAGCGTCAGCTACCAGGAAAGCCTTTCCGATGCTCTGATGCGCGGCATCCAGCGCTACTTTGCGCAGAACCCGCCGCTGGCGCGCAGTCGCCAACTCTAGGCCTCGCTCGCCCTGCCGTCCCACGCCGGGCGGCCCGTGGCAACGCACAGGCAAGCGCGGCAGGCTCCTACACAGGGGACCAGTGCCTTTTGACCATCATGGTCCCATCACTCTAGAAAGGTGGACACCATGATGATGAAGGCACGAATCTGGATGACCGCTGCAGCGGCAACCGCGGTCATGGCGCTGGCAGGTTGCGCATCCGGACCCAACCAGAACCTGGGCACCGGTATCGGTGCGCTTGGCGGCGCGGCCGTGGGCCACGCCATCGGCGGCAACACCGGCAGCACCCTGGGCGGCGCGGCCATTGGCGGCGTGATCGGCAACCAAGTGGGCCGCAGTGTGGACGAACGCAACTACTACGAGAGCCAGCGCGCCTATCCGCCGCGCAGTTACTACCCCTACAACGGGCCGAGATATTGACCCGATCCCACTCTCATCGAAGCGCGCCGCCGGCGCGCTTTTTTTTTGCCGGCCGTCAGGCCTTCGAAGGCAACTGCGTGCGCGCCTTCTCCGCGCGCGATGCGCGCCAGGCGCCGAAGATAGCAAGCAGGCCCGGCACGAAGATCAGCGCCCAGATGATCTTGTCGAGATGCTCGCGCACGAATGGCAGGTTGCCGAAAAAGTAGCCCGCCGTTGCAATGCCCAGCACCCAGATCAGCGCGCCGACCACATTGAACATGGTGAATTTCGCGCGGCTCATTTCGGCCACGCCGGCCACGAAGGGCGCGAAGGTGCGAATGAAGGGCATGAAGCGCGCAAGGATGATCGTGATGCCGCCATAGCGCTCGTAGAACGCGTGGGCCTGGTCGAAGGCCTTGCGGTTGAAGAAGCGCGAGTTCTCCCACTGGAAGACCTTGGGCCCGAAATAGCGGCCGATGCTGTAGTTGCACTGGTCGCCCAGGATGGCCGCGGCAATGAGCACTGCGCAGGCCAGAGGAAAGCTCATGAGCCCCACGCCGCACAGAGCGCCCACGATGAAGAGCAGCGAATCGCCGGGCAGGAAGGGCATCACCACCGCGCCTGTCTCCACGAACACGATCAGGAAGAGCAACGCATAGACCCAGGGGCCATAGGCAACGACGAAGGCCTCGAGGTGTTTGTCGACATGCAGGATGAAGTCGACGAGAAAGCTGATGATTTCCATGGTTGCGGATTATCCTTGCTGCACGCCGCGTGGCGTCCCATGACGAATTCGGAGATCCAAGATGACAGGTCGATACATCCAGATCGAGGCCCGCGACGGCAGCGGCACGTTTCGCGGCTACCTGGCCTTGCCCGAGTCCGGCAGCGGGCCCGGGCTCGTGATTGCCCAGGAAATCTTCGGCATCAACCACACGATGCGAGATGTGGCCGACTACTACGCCGAGGAAGGCTATGTGGCGCTCGTGCCCGACCTGTTCTGGCGCCAGCAGCCCGACGTGGAGCTCGGCTACAGCGAGGCCGACTGGCAGCGCGCATTCGGCTTCTACCAGGGTTTCGACGAGGCCAAGGGCATGGAAGACATGCAGTCCGCCATCAATGCGCTGCGCGCCCTGCCCGAGGCAAGCGGCGGCAAGGTCGGCGTGCTCGGCTTCTGCCTTGGCGGCAAGCTGGCCTATCTTGCGGCCTGCCGCACCGATGCGGACGTGTCGGTGGGCTACTACGGCGTGGGCATCGATGCAGCGCTCGACGAGGCCGACCACATCAAGCGCCCGCTGACACTGCACATCGCCGAGCTCGACAAGTTCTGCCCGCCCGAAGCACGCGAGCGCATCGTGCAGGCCCTGCAGGGCCGGCCCGGCGTGACGCTGCATGTCTACCCGAGTGTCGACCACGCCTTTGCACGCGCCGGCGGCGAGCATTTCCACAAGCCCTCGGCACTGATGGCGCACGAGCGCAGCATTGCCGCGCTCAAGGCCGCCATCGGCCCGCACTACGATCTCTCGGCGCTGTGGGACAAACACTGCGAATACGAGTTCGCCACCCGCAACGTCGACGACACCATGGGCACGATGGTGGCCGAGCCGTATGTGAATCACATCCCGACCATGACCGGCGGCGTGGGCTACAAGGCGCTGCACGCCTTCTATACGAACCACTTCGTCAACAGCAACCCGCCCGACACTGCGCTCGTATCCATCTCGCGCACGGTAGGCGCCACGCAGGTGGTCGACGAACTTCTCTTCAGCTTCACGCACACCACCGAAATCCCCTGGATGCTCCCGGGCGTGGCGCCCACCGGCAAGCGGGTCGAGGTGCCGCTGCTGGCCGTCGTCAAGTTTCGCGGCAACAAGCTCTATCACGAGCACATCTATTGGGACCAGGCCAGCGTGCTGGTGCAGGTGGGCCTGCTCGACCCCGGGCTGCTTCCCGTGGCGGGCGTCGAAACGGCGCGCAAGCTGCTCGACGAAACCCTGCCTTCCAACACGCTGATGCCGGGCTGAAAGGGCTCCCGGAGGCCGGGCCGCGGCGGCGGCGGCCGGCTTCTAGAATGCTTGCGTGAGCGCCCTTCCCTCTTCCATTCCATCCCTCGAACGCCGTCCGATCCGCGAACTTCCCGACGAGCTGATCAGCCAGATCGCCGCGGGCGAAGTGGTCGAACGCCCGGCCTCCGTGGTGCGCGAGCTGCTCGACAACGCCCTGGACGCCGGCGCGCGCCAGGTCACGGTGCGGCTGGCTTCGGGTGGTGTGCGGCTGATCTCGGTCGAGGACGACGGCCAGGGCATTCCGCGCGAAGAGCTCACGGTGGCATTGCGCCGCCATGCCACGAGCAAGATCGCAAGCCTGAACGATCTCGAGACCGTGGGCACCATGGGGTTTCGCGGCGAGGCGCTCGCAGCCATCAACGCCATTGCGGAACTCAGCATCCTTTCGCGCTTTGCGGGCGCCGACGGCGCCTTCGCGCTCGACGGCCGCACCGGCGAACTGCGGCCGGTGGCCCGCGCCGTCGGCACCACGGTCGAGGTGCGCGAGCTTTTCTTCGCGACCCCCGCGCGGCGCAAGTTCCTGAAGACCGACGCCACCGAACTGGCCCATTGCATCGAGGCCGTGCGCCGCCATGCGCTGGCGCGGCCCGAAGTCGGCTTTTCGGTGTGGCACGACGGCAAGCTGATGGAGCAGTGGCGCGCCGCCGACCGGCGCGAGCAGCGCCTGGCCGATGCGCTCAGCGACGACTTCGTGGCGCAGAGCGTGGCCGTCGAGCACATCGGCGGCCCGGTGCGCGTGGTCGGCCGTGCCGGCATTCCGGATGCCGCCCGCTCGCGCGCCGACCAGCAATTCTTCTACGTCAACGGCCGCTTCGTGCGGGACAAGGTGCTGTCGCATGCCGTGCGCAGCGCCTATGAAGACGTGCTGCACGGCCAGCGCCAGCCCGTGTATGCGCTGTACCTCGAAATCGATCCGTCGCGAGTCGACGTGAACGTGCATCCGACCAAGATCGAGGTGCGTTTTCGCGATGGCCGCGAGGTGCACCAGGCAGTGCGCCACGCCATCGAGAACGCCCTTGCCGCACCGCGCGCGGGCGATGCGGTCACGCCGGCGGCGCCCCAGCAGCCTTTTTTCAAGCCGAACGTGCCCGCTTCGGGCGCCACCTGGGCCCAACCCGGCATCAATTTCGTGGCCGCGGAGCGCGGCGCCGGCGATTTCGAGGCCATGTGGCCCCAGCGAACCGCCGAATCGGGCCATGCAGCCGAATCCGGCCCTTCCCTTTGGCCTGCAGCCGGTGCGGTGCCCACGGCGTTCCGGGCCCCCGTCGGGCTGCCGGCCGAATCGCCAGGCGCAGGCACCCTTGCCACCAGCGAGCAAGCCTGGCCGCTGGGCCGCGCACTGGCACAGCTGCAGGGCATCTACATCCTGGCCGAGAACAGCCAGGGCCTGATCGTGGTCGACATGCACGCGGCGCATGAACGCATCGTCTACGAGCGGCTCAAGACCCAGCTCGACGGCGCCGCCATCACGAGCCAGCCGCTGCTGATTCCGGCCACATTCGCGGCCACGCCCCAGGAAGTGGCCACCGCCGAGGCCTGCGCCGCGGTGCTGCCCACGCTGGGCCTGGAAATCACCCCCTTTTCACCGCGCACCCTTGCGGTGCGCGCGGTGCCGGGCACCCTGGCCGACGGCGACCCGGTGGAGCTCGCGCGCAGCGTGCTGGCCGAACTGGCGCAGCACGACGCCAGCACCGTTGTACAGCGGGCACAGAACGAATTGCTTTCCACCATGGCCTGCCATGGTGCGGTGCGGGCCAACCGCAAGCTCACCATCGACGAAATGAACGCTTTATTACGTCAAATGGAGGCTACCGAGCGTTCGGACCAGTGCAACCACGGCCGCCCCACCTGGCGGCAGCTGTCGATTCGGGAGCTGGACGCGCTTTTTATGCGCGGCAGATAGCAAATCAAGGCATTTTGAGGGTTTTTCCTGGGTTTTCGGCCGTCATCCGCAAAGCGGGCACGGGCGTTGCGTGTGTAGAACAAAGTGCCACCCGAGGCACTGTCTGGGAGGTGCTGGAGCGCAGTTGTCGGCGCGTTTCAGTCGAAAGCACATGAACTTTCTGCCGGCTTCGCTGTCCCTCTAGCCCATGAAACGCTGGTCCCTCCTTGCCTCCGTTCTTTCGCTGTGTGCCCTTCTGGCCGCCGGCTGCTCCACATTCGATGAACAGCAACGCGAGTGGATCTTTCAACCCAGCGACCGCAGCTGGGGCAACACCGCGACCATGACCGAGGGCATGCAGGACGTCTGGATCGACTTCCAGTCGTCCATCACCGGCGAATCCGCGCGCCTTCACGGCCTCTGGCTCGGCGGCGAGCCCGAGACCACCGACCGGCCGGTCATGCTGTACCTGCACGGCGCCCGCTACAACGTGGCCGGATCGGCGCCGCGCATCCAGCGCATGCACGAGCTCGGCTTCTCGGTGCTGGCCATCGACTACCGCGGTTTCGGCAAGAGCTCCAAGGGCTTGCCGTCGGAAGAATCGGCGCGCGAGGACGCCCGCGCCGCCTGGACCTGGCTCGCGGCCAGGCACCCACGGCAGCACCGCTACATCTTCGGCCACTCGCTCGGCGGCGCCATCGGCATCGACCTGGCCGCGCATGTCAACGACGAAAGCGGCACCATCGTCGAAAGCACCTTCACCTCCATTGCCGACGTGGTGAGCGGCTTCAAGTGGGGCTGGCTGCCGTTCGGCCCGCTCATCACGCAGCGCTTCGAGGCCATCAACCGGGTCAAGGACATCGGCGCGCCGCTGCTGGTGGTGCATGGCACCGCCGACAGCCTGATCAACCCCACGCTGGGCCGCAAGCTCTACAACGCGGCCACCGTGCCCAAGCTCTTCGTGCTGGTCGAGGGCGGATCGCACCACAACACCAATTCGGTCGGCGAGGCCCAGTACCGCTCGGCGCTCTCCCAGCTGTTCCGCATGAAGCCCGAGACCACGCTGGCCTCGCGGCAAACGGAAGGCGCGCCCGTTGTGCGCGGCGCGCAGCCGCTGCCTGTCTTGCCGGCGGCCCCTCGGGCGGATTCGCCCGCCCTGCCGCAGGAAGCGCGCGTCAAGGCCAGCACCAGCGCGCAGGCGATCTGACGCAGGGCCCTGGCCGCTTCGGTTTTGTTGTTACCCTCGGGCGCTTATGCCGCCCTCCGTTGCCGCCTCCGGCCCTCCTGAAAACCTGAAATACATTGCGCTCGCGGGGCCGACCGCCTCCGGCAAGACGGCGGTAGCGCTCGCGGTGGCGCGTGTGCGCCCGGTCGAGATCGTCAGCGTCGATTCCGCACTGGTCTATCGCGGCATGGACATCGGCACCGCCAAGCCGAGCAAGGCCGAACAGGCCGCCGTGCCGCATCACCTGATCGACATCATCGACCCGAGCGAAAGCTACAGCGCCGCCGCCTTCGTGGCCGACGCGACACGGCTCATCGACGAAATCCGTGCGCGCGGGGCATTGCCGCTGCTGGTGGGCGGCACGATGCTGTATTTCAAGGCGCTTTTCGACGGCATCGACGCCATGCCCGCGGCCGATGCAGCCGTGCGCGCGCGCATCGACGCGGAAGCCGCCGAGCGCGGCTGGCCTGCGATGCATGCGAGGCTCGCCAAGGTCGACCCCGTGACCGCCGCGCGCCTTGCGCCGCAAGACAGCCAGCGCATCCAGCGCGCGCTCGAAGTCTGGGAAAGCAGCGGCCAGCCCTTGTCGAGTTTTCATGCCAGCGACAAGAACAAGGCGGTGAAGGGATTGGCCGGCGGCGCGCTCTTCTCGCTCGAGCCCACCGACCGCGCATGGCTGCATTCGCGCATTGCCGAGCGTTTCGACGCCATGCTGGCCGCCGGCTTCCTCGACGAGGTCAGGGCGCTGCGCGCACGCGGCGATCTCTCCACCGACCTTCCCTCGATGCGCTGCGTGGGCTACCGGCAGGCGTGGGAAATGCTCGACGCATGCGGCGTCGGGAAGCCCGATGCCAAGGCCATGGACGACCTGCGGGAACGCGGCATCGCGGCCACGCGCCAGCTTGCCAAGCGGCAGATCACCTGGCTGCGCAGCATGCCGGCGCGCACCGTCATCGCCTGCGACGCGCCCGACGCCGTGCAGACGGCCGTTCAACGCATTGCCACCGCCACTGCATGACGCTGCGCATTTCCAGGCTGGGCAAGCGCTACGGCGACGTGCCCGTGTTCGAGAACGTGACGCTCAGCGTCGAGACCGGCGAGTTCGTCGCCATCGTCGGCGAATCGGGCGTCGGCAAGTCGACGCTGCTCAACTGCATGGCCGGGCTCGACAGCTGGGACACGGGCACGGTCACGCACGACGGCACCGACATCGGCGCGCTCGATGGCGAGGCCTGTGCGCTCTGGCGCCGCCGCCATGTGGGCTTCGTGTTCCAGGCCTTTCACGTGCTGCCGCACCTGGACGTGGGGCAGAACGTCTCGCTGCCGCTGATGCTGCTGGGCCAGCGCGATGAAGGCCGCGTCGCGCACATGCTCGATGCGGTGGGCCTGCCCGGCATGGGCGCGCGCCTGCCGCAGACACTCTCGGGCGGTCAGCTGCAGCGCGTGGCGATCGCGCGCGCGCTGGTGCACCGGCCCGCCCTGCTGCTCGCCGACGAGCCCACGGGCAACCTCGACCCCGGCACCGCTTCGAAGGTGATGGAACTGCTGATCGGCCAGACGCGCGAGCACGGCGCTTCGCTGGTGCTGGTGACGCATTCCGAGAGCGCAGCAGCCCGTGCGGACCGCCTGCTGCACCTCACCGCCGAGGGAATCCGCGCCTGAGCTACGCGAGCAGCGCCGCGTAGCGCGAGAGATCGACGTTGCCGCCGCTGACCACGATGCCGATGCGCTGGCCCGCGATGGCCTTGCCCGCAGCAATGGCGCCCGCGAAGGCGAGGCAACCGGTCGGTTCCACCACGATCTTCATGCGCTCGGCAAAGAAGCGCATCGCCTCGACGAGCTGCTCGTCCGTCACGGTGAAGATGTCGTCCACGTCGCGCCGGATGATGCCGAAGGTGTATTCGCCCAGGTGCTGCGTCTGCGCACCGTCGGCAATGGTCTTGGGCGTTTCGATGTGCACGATCTTCCCGGCGCGCAGCGACTGCTGGCCGTCGTTGCCCGCTTCGGGCTCCACGCCGTAGACCTTGCAATCGGGCGCCAGCGCACGCGCCGACAGCGCCGAACCCGACAGCAGCCCGCCGCCGCCCAGGCACACGAACAGGTGGTCGAGCGGGCCGGTTTCCTCGATCAGTTCCTTCACCGCCGTGCCTTGCCCCGTGAGCACGTCCGGATGGTCGTAGGGCGGGATCATCGTGATGCCGCGTTCCTGCGCGAGCCGCTTCGTGAGCGCCTCGCGATCCTCGGCGAAGCGGTCGTACGTCACCACTTCGGCGCCGTAGCCCTGCGTGGCCGCGACCTTGGCGGCCGGCGCGTCCTTGGGCATGACGATCACGGCCGGCATCGACAGCAGCCGGGCCGACAGCGCGATGGCCTGCGCGTGGTTGCCCGAAGAGAACGCGATCACGCCGCCCTTGCGCTGCGCGGCGTCGAACTTCGACAGCGCATTGAACGCACCGCGGAACTTGAATGCGCCCATGCGCTGGAAGTTCTCGCACTTGAAGAAGAACCTGGCGCCCCAGCGTTCGTCGGCCGTCTGCGATCGCAGCACGGGCGTGCGGTGGGCATGGCCCTCGAGCCGCGCGGCCGCGGCGATGACGTCGTCGTAGGTAGGTAGTTGCATGGGCCGAGCTTAGCGGCGGGTTACGTTTCTTTGCAGCCCCCATGGGTAAAAACCCGGGATACGCGGCAGCCTCGAATTCCGTACTCTGTATACAGAGTTCAAAGAAGCCATCCATGCCAGCCCAGCTCGTCAGCATCGAAGTCGCGCCCGACCTCGTCGACCAGGTCTATCGCGCCCTGCTCGGCGCCATCAGCAGCGGCGCGCTGGCACCCGGCGAGCGGATCACGCAGGAAGACATCGCGCAGCGCCTGTCGGTGTCGCGCCAGCCCGTGCTGCAGGCGCTGCGCCTGCTCAAGAAGGACGGCTTCGTGCATGACGCGCCCGGCCGCGGCGTGCTGGTGGCGCCGCTCGACGCCGAGTGGATGCGCAAGGTCTACCAGGTGCGCGGCGCGCTCGACGTGCTGGCCGCGCGGCTCGCGGCCGCACAGCGCTTTCGCATCGACCCCAGGCTGATGGAGCGCGGCCGCCGCGCGGCGCGCGGGCGCAATGTCGAAGCCATGATCGATGCCGACATGGCCTTCCACCAGGCCATCTACGAAGCCTCGGGCAATCCGCTGATCGGCCAGAGCGCCGACCAGCACTGGCGCCACCTGCGCCGCGCAATGGGCGCGGTGCTGCAGGCCGAGCCGCAGCGCGAGACGCTCTGGGACGAGCACGAAGCCATCGCCGCCGCCATTGCCGCCGGCCACGCGCAGCGCGCCGCGCAGCTGAGCGAGGAACACGTCGCCAGGGCCAGCGAGGCACTGGGCCGGCGGCTCGCGCAGCAGCTCGCGCGCACCGCATCCACCACCCCCACCCGCAAAGGAGACAAGGCATGAAGTTGACCCCCGAGCAACGCGCGCAGTTCGAGCGCGACGGCTACCTGTTCTTTCCCGGCCATTTCTCGGCCGAAGAAACCAAGGCGCTGACCGATGCGGTGCCAGACCTGTACGGCAAGCGCGAGGCCTTCAACGTGCGCGAGAAAGGCTCGGATGCGGTGCGCACGAACTTTGCCGCGCACCTGATCAGCGAGCCCTTCGCCCGGCTCGCGCGCCATCCGCGCATGGTGGAACCGGTGGTGGATCTCTTCGGCGAAGAGGTCTACATGCACCAGTTCAAGATCAACGGCAAGATGGCGTTCGAAGGCGACGTGTGGCAGTGGCACCAGGACTACGGCACCTGGCTCAACGACGACCTGATGCCCACCGAACGCGCGATGAACGTCGCGATCTTCCTGGACGAGGTGAACGAGCACAACGGCCCGCTGATGTTCATTCCGGGCAGCCACCGCAAGGGCGTGGTCGATGCCAGGCACGACCGCACGACCACCAGCTATCCGCTCTGGACGGTGGACAACGAACTGATCGCGCAGCTCGTGGACCGCGCCGGCGGCAAGGACGGCGGCATCGTCTCGCCCAAGGGCCCCGCCGGCTCGATGATCCTCTTCCACAGCTGCCTCGTGCATGCCTCGGGCAGCAACCTCTCGCCGTTCAACCGCGTGTCGGTGTACCTGAGCCTGTGTGCCGTCAGCAACCACATCCGCCGCCACAAGCGGCCCGAATACATCGCGCACAGAAATTTTACGCCCATCGAGATGCTGCCCGACGACTGCCTGCTGAAGCCCTACCCGGTCGAGGTGCCGTGGAAGAACGGACTGCCCGAGAGCGCGCTGAAGACCTCGCTCGAAGTCCTCGACACCGCGGAGGCCTGACGCCATGAGCCTTTACACCCGCCTGCAGCAGCGCGCCGCCGAAGGCCGCCCCATCCGCATCGGCCTGATCGGCGCCGGCAAGTTCGGCTCGATGTACCTCGCGCAGATTCCGTGCACACCCGGCGTGCAGCTGGTGGCGATTGCCGACCTGTCGCCCGCGGCGGCGCGCGTCAACCTCGAGCGCGTCGGCTGGAACCCGGAGCGCGCCGCGGCGGGCTCGGTGCAGGAGGCCCTGCAGACGGGCAGCACCTGGATCACCGACGACTGGCAGGCCGTGACGCGCGAGCCGTCGATCGACATCGTGGTCGAGTGCACCGGCAACCCGGTGGCCGCCGTCGAGCATTGCCTGGATGCCTTCGCGCACGGCAAGCACGTGGTCAACGTGACCGTCGAGGCCGATGCCTTCTGCGGCCCGCTGCTCGCACGCAAGGCGCAGCAGGCCGGCGTGATCTATTCGCTGGCCTTCGGCGACCAGCCCGCGCTGATCTGCGACCTGGTCGACTGGGCGCGCACCTGCGGCTTTCCCGTGGTTGCGGCCGGACGCGGCCACAAGTGGCTGCCGCACTTCACCGAATCGACGCCCGAAACCGTCTGGGGCAACTACGGCCTCACGCCCGAACAGGCGCTGCGCGGCGGCCTCAATCCGAAGATGTTCAACAGCTTTCTCGACGGCTCCAAGCCGTCCATCGAAAGCTCGGCGGTGGCCAACGCCACCGGCCTCACCGTGCCTTCGGACGGCCTGCTCTACCCGCCCGCGAGCGTGGAGGACATTCCCTTCGTCACGCGGCCACAGAGCGAAGGCGGCGTGCTCGAACGCAAGGGCATGGTCGAAGTCATTTCATCGCTCGAGGCCGACGGGCGAAAAATCCCCTACGACATCCGCATGGGCGTGTGGGTCACGGTCGAGGCCGAGACCGACTACATCAAGAACTGCTTCGAGGAATACAACGCCCACACCGACCCGAGCGGACGCTACTTCACGCTCTACAAGCGCTGGCACCTGATCGGCCTGGAGGTCGGCATGTCGGTCGCGAGCGTGGCCTTGCGCGGCGAGCCGACCGGCGTTGCCACCTGCTGGAACGCCGACGTGGTGGCCACGGCCAAGCGCGACCTGGCGCCCGGCGAAATGCTCGACGGCGAAGGCGGCTACACCGTCTGGGGCAAGCTGCTGCCGGCCGAGCGCTCGCTGCGCCTGGGCGGCCTGCCGCTCGGGCTGGCACACAACGTCAAGCTGGTGCGCCCGGTGAAGAAAGGCCAGAGCCTGTGCTGGGCCGACGTGGCCATGGACACCTCGACCCCCGCCTACAGGCTGCGAAGCGAAATGGAGGCCATGTTCGCGCCCTCCGTTCAGGCGAAGGCAGCCTAAAGGCTTAGGTAGCCCAGCCATTGCGCCAAGCGGCAATAGCCTAAAAAATCATCTGCTCGACGCGGACGCCGTGTCGAAATGACCGGCAGCGGGCCGTCATTGTGGTGAGCGATCCTGCTCAGCCTCTTTTCCACGATGGAGAGACACCATGCAGTACATGTTGATGTTTTATCAGCCCGCGGCCGAATTCGAACAAAGGGACGACGCTTCTTCGCAGGCCTATCGGGCCAGCTGGATCGCGTACGCCGATGCGGTGCGCGCGGCAGGTATTTCGCTGGGCGGCCACGGCCTGTTCCCGCCGATGACCGGCACCACGCTGCGCGTGCGCGGCGACAAGCGCCAGGTGCAGGACGGCCCCTTCGCCGACACCAAGGAGCAGCTCGGCGGCTACTTCGTGGTGGACGTGCCGGACCTCGATGCCGCGCTCGAATGGGCGGCCCGCGCGCCCTGCGCGGCCAGCGGGGGCGTGGAGGTGCGGCCGGTCTTTACCGCCACGGCCATCGCGGCGCCCACACCGTGAACGCCCCGGCGGCTCACCAGGCCGCCGAACGTGCGGCGCGCGAGTCGTACGGCCGCCTGCTGGCCATCCTGTCTGCGCGCACGCACGACATCGCCGCATCGGAAGATGCGCTCGCCGAGGCCTTCGCGCGCGCGCTGGAGCGCTGGCCGGCCGACGGCATTCCCGCGCAGCCCGACGCCTGGCTGCTGAGCGTGGCCCGGCACCGCAAGCTCGACGCCTGGCGCCACAGCCGCGTGCAGGACGACGCGACACAGACCCTGCTGCTGTTGGCCGGCGAGGTGGACAACGCCGCCGGCACCGAAGGCGCGGCCGTGCCCGACGAGCGGCTGCGCCTGATGTTCGTCTGCGCGCACCCCGCCATCGACGCGGCGGCCCGCGCGCCGCTGATGCTGCAGACCGTGCTCGGACTCGACGCGGCCCGCATGGCCGGCGCCTTTCTCACCGCGCCTTCCACGCTCGGCCAGCGGCTGGTGCGGGCCAAGGCGCGCATCCGCGCCGCAGGCATTCCCTTCGAGTATCCGCAGGCACGCGAACTTCCGCAGCGGCTGCAGGACGTGCTGGACGGCATCTACGCCGCCTACGGCACCGGCTGGGACGACGTCGATGGCGCCGACGCCTTGCCGCGCGGCCTCACCGCCGAGGCCATCGACCTCGGCCGCATCCTGTGCAGCCTGATGCCCAATGAGCCCGAGCCGCTGGGCCTGCTCGCGCTGATGCTCTTCTGCGAAAGCCGCGCTGCGGCGCGCCGCAGCGAGACCGGCGCCTACGTGCCGCTCGACCAGCAGGACCCGCTGCGCTGGAACCCCGACCTGCTCGCGGAAGCCGAACGCTGCCTGCGCCGGGCCTCGGAGATGAAAGCGCTCGGCCCCTACCAGCTGGAGGCGGCGATCCAGTCGGCCCATTGCGAGCGCCGCGTGGGCGCGCCCGTGCCGCCCGAAGTGCTGGTGTCGCTCTACGAAGGACTGCTGGCGCTGCGGCCCAGCATCGGTGCCCAGGTCAGCCTGGCCTGCGCGCTGGCCAATGCGCGCGGCCCCGACATCGGCCTGCGTGCGCTGGAGGCCATTCCGGCCGCCGAGGTGGCGAGCTACCAGCCGTTCTGGGCCGCCCGCGCGCACCTGCTCGCGGCCGGCGGTGCGCGCGCGGCGGCGCGCCAGGCCTACGACCGCGCGATCGGCCTCAGCAGCAACGCCGCCGTGCGCGCCTATCTGAACGCAATGTCGGAACGGCTTTGAGCTTTCATCGCCCGAAGACCGGTCAATCCTGCGGAACCGCCACCGCCTCGCCCCCCTCCGCGCATCGAGCCGGCTGCCGCCCTGCGCCAGCGCCACGCCGACCACCGCGTTGCCTTCGCCGCGCCGGAACGTGACCTCGGCGCCGATGGCCGTGACCGCGAAGCGGTCGCTGCCGATGGGCGTGAGTGCGTTGTAGCCCCGCCCCGTCTCCCTCACCAGCAGGCGGCCGCTGCGCACGGCAAAGCTCAGCGTCTTGGCCTTGTTGATGCGGAACTGGCCCTGGTAGTCCTCGAGGCGCTGCGGGTCGATGGGCACCTCCACGGTCGGCACCGGGTAGCGGCTCTTGCCGATGGCCAGCATCACGGACTGCAGCGGTGCGCGCGCGTTGCTGCCGAGCACGATCAGCGCCTCTGCGCTGTCGGGCGCCAGCAGCCACAGCGTGCGGTAGCCCTCGGTCACGCCTGCGTGGTAGTAGGTGCGCCGGCCGCCTTCGGGGCCGCGCACCATCACCGCATAGCCGATCTCGGCGCCTTCGTAGCGCGCCAGCGGCGTGAGCATGCGCACGGCCGCGGGGCCCAGCGGACCGCTGGCGCCGGCGAGGATTGCGCGGCTCAGCGTGAGCATGTCGGCGGCCGTGGAACGCAGCGCGCTGGCCGGTGCATAGGCCGCCATGTCGAGCAGCCGCTGGCGCCGGTCGCCGGCGAAGGCCGGCGCCACGCGCGAGGCCTTGTCGCCGAGCTGGATCACCGTGTCGTTCATGCCCAGCGGCTCGGTGATGCGCGCGCGCACCAGCTCGCCCCACGTGGTGCCATGGCGTTCAGCCAGTATCTGCCCCAGCAGCGCCATCCCGAAATTGCTGTACGCCGCTTCGCAGGGCGGCGCCGGCGCCGGCGCCGTGAGCCTGATGCGCGACAGCGCATCCCAGAACGCCGCCTTGTCGAAGGCACGGAACTGCGCGGCCAGCGCGGGTCCGCCGGTCACGCCGTCTGCCATCACAGGCATGCAGCCGGTGTGCGTCACGAGCTGGCGCAGCGTCACGGAGGCCACCGCGGGCGAGAGCGGTGACGCCAACTTGCCTGCAAGCAGCTGGCCCACGGTGTCGTCGAGCCCCACCTCGCCACGCTCCACCGACTGGGCCAGCAGCAGGCCCGTGAACACCTTCGTCACGGAGCCGATCTCGAACATCGGCTGCTCGGCGCTGTTCGGCGCGATGCCCCGCGGCGCCGCAGACGGCTCGGGGTTGTGCGCCACGCCATAGGCGGCCTTGCCGCCGCGCAGGACGCCGACGACGAGCATTCCCCTTTCGGCACCGAGCGCCATCTTCGCGATGGCGGCGGGATCGCTGGCCAGGGTGACGGGCAACGGCTGTGCCAACGCGGCAGCCGCCGGCAGCAAGGCAGGAAGCCATGCCGCCATCCATCGGCGGTACAGGTCGGAGCACGGAAGCCGCATCGTCGAATTCCCCAGGCATCGAAGAGGCGCCATGGTGCCACGGCCGCGGAACTCCGCGCGCGCCAGCCACAATGACGGCATGCGTGCCTTGCTCACCACCTTCTCATGGCAGGAACTGCGCCACCATCCCTGGCGCAATGCCGCGGCCGTGCTGGCCGTGATGCTGGGCGTGGCGCTCGCGTTCTCGGTGCAGCTGATCAATGCCTCGGCCCTCGACGAGTTCTCGAGCGCGGTGCGCTCGGTCAACGGCCAGCCCGATCTCGAAGTTCGCGCCGTGCAGGGCAGCTTCGACGAAGCGGTGTTCGCGCGGCTCGCGCAGCATCCGCAGGTGGCGCTGGCGAGTCCGGTGCTCGAGTTCCAGGGGCTCGCGCTGGCCGGCGAACGCCAGCTACCGATGCGCGTGATCGGCATCGATGCGCTGGCGCTGCCCACCATCGCGCCGGCGCTGATGCCGCAGCCCGGCAAGAACGCCACCCGCTTCGCGATGCTGGCGCCGGGCCATGTGTTTCTCAACACCGCGGCGCGCAACGTGCTCGGGCTCCCGGCCGAAGCGGCGCAAGGCCGCGTGGAGACGATACAGCTGCGCAGCGGCGGCGCCTGGCAGCGGCTCGAGGTTGCAGGCCACGTCGCCGCCGGCGGCGCGGCGCTGGCGGTGCTGGACATCGCGGCTGCGCAGGACCTGTTCGACAAGCTCGGCCAGCTCAGCCGCATCGACCTGAGGCTCGCTCCCGGCACCGACCGGGCGGCCTTCATCGCATCGCTGCAACGGTCGCCGGGCTGGCCTGCCGGCCTGCAGTTTGCCGAACCGGGCGACGCGGCCGAGCGCGTGAGCAATCTCTCGCGCGCCTACCGCGTCAACCTGACGGTGCTGGCGCTGGTGGCACTTTTCACCGGCGCTTTCCTGGTGTTCTCGGTGCTGGCGCTCAGCGTTGCCAAGCGGGCGCAGCAGTTCGCGCTGCTCGGCGTGCTGGGCCTGACGCCGCGCGAGCGATTGCGCCTGGTGCTGATCGAATCGCTGGTGCTGGGCCTGATTGGAAGCGGCGCCGGCCTTGCGCTGGGCACAGCGCTCGCGGCCTTCGCATTGCGCGTGCTCGGCGGCGACCTGGGTGGCGGGTACTTCGAGGGCGTGGCGCCCACGCTGCACTGGAGCACCGGCTCGGCGCTGCTGTACGGCGGGCTCGGCGTGCTTGCGGCGCTGGTGGGCGGCTGGTGGCCCGCACGCGCGGCGCAGGCACTGCCTGAAGCGCAGACCCTCAAGGGCCTGGGCGCCGCGCCCGTACAGGGCCACAGCCACTGGCTGGCGCTCGGCCTCATTGCCGCAAGCGCGGCGCTGGCCAACATGCCGGCCGTCGGCGGCATTCCGATTGCGGCGTATCTCTCGGTGGGCTGCCTGCTGGTGGGCGGCATCACCGCATTGCCCTGGCTGATTGCGCTGCTGTACGACCGCGTGGCGCCCGTGTTCGCGCAACGCGTGCTGCCGATGCTGGCCATCGAACGGGCACGGCGCATGCGCGGCACCGCAGCCGTGGCGGTCAGCGGCGTGGTCGCCAGCCTGAGTCTTGCGGTTGCGCTCACGGTGATGGTGGCGAGCTTTCGCGATTCGGTCACGCATTGGCTCGACGTGGTGCTGCCGGCGGATCTCTATGTTCGCGCCACGTCGAGCGGCCGCTCCGGCAATTCGGGCACACAGAGCAGCAGCGACACAGCCACCTTTGCGCCGGCTTTCGTGCAGGCGCTGGCACGGCTGCCTGGCGTGGAGCGCGTCGGCACGCTGCGAACCCGATCGCTGCAGCTCGACCCCGCGCAACCCGCGGTCACGCTGATCGCACGAAGCCTCGAAGGCGGCGCGTCACAGGCACTGCCGTTGGTGGGCCCCGCGCTGCCGGTGCCTGCTGGCCAGGTCGGCATCTACGTGAGCGAACCGATGGTCGAGCTGTATGGCGCGAAGCCGGGTTCTCTCTTCGCGCCGCTTTCGCCGGCATTGGCCACCGCGGGGTCTGATCCAGCTGCGTTCTTCGTCGCGGGCGTGTGGCGCGACTATGCACGGCAGTTCGGCGCCATCACCATGGACGCGCGGGATTTCGAGCGCCTGACGGGCGAACGCAACGTGAGCGATGTGTCGCTGTGGCTCGCACCCGGCACGTCCGAGGGCGCAGTGCAGGCCGCGGTGCGCGAGCTGGCGGCACGCCGCGACGGCTCCGATTCGACTACGACGAACGTCGAGATCTCGTCGGTCGGGCAGATCCGCGCCACCTCGCTGCGCATCTTCGACCGCAGCTTTGCAGTGACCTACTGGCTGCAGGCCGTGGCCATTGCCATCGGCCTGTTCGGCATTGCGGCGAGCTTCAGCGCGCAGGTGCTTGCGCGGCGCAAGGAGTTCGGGCTGCTCGCGCACCTGGGATTCACGCGGCGGCAGGTGCTGGCGGTGGTGGCGGGCGAAGGCGCGGCGTGGACCGCGATCGGCGCCGTGGCGGGGCTGCTGCTCGGGTTGGCGGTGTCGGTGGTGCTGGTGAAGGTGGTCAATCCGCAGAGCTTTCACTGGACGATGGATCTGCTGGTGCCCTGGGGGCGGCTGCTGGTGCTCTGCGCTGCCGTGGTTGCTGCGGGGACGGTCACTGCGTGGCTGGCGGGGCGGTCTGCTGCGGGACGGGATGTTGTTCTTGCTGTGAAGGAGGATTGGTAGGTTTTTGGGGTTCCGGGGCCGGGTCTCGCCCCGGCCCCGAACCCCAAAAACCTAAGGCAAAGAAGGCGTCAACCGAACCCTCTCCACAGTCTCCCTCTCCACCGCCCCCCCGGCTATAAACCAGCGGCACATACTTCCCCTCGAGCCAGAGCGGCGCCAGATCCCGATAGTGCGGACTGTCCGGATCCCCCGACTGCCCTGGCGTATTGATCGCCCGCGAGGCATCCCAATTCCCCACGTCCAGCACCATCCGGAACGAAGCTCCCGACGTGAGCTTGTAGTCGTTGGCGCGGTAGCTGGCAGCCATGGGCGTGAAGGCCGAACCCGACATCGGCCAGTCGCCGACTTCCAACTTCTTGCGCATGGCCGCATCGACCACGCCGCCGAGCGGATGGCGGAACTCCGCGCGGTGCAGCGCGCCCCACTTCCACGCCGACATGTCGGGCCCGAGCTTGGCCGTGAGCTCCTGCATCGCGGGCGGCAGGGTTTCCAACAAGAGCGCATCGCGCTGCGCATCGCTCACCCAGCCGAAGGGGTTCTCCAGCAGCAGCAGCATGCGTGTGTTGTCCCCGGGTGCTGCCAGCGAGGCCGCGGCTTCGCCGGCACCGGCCTTGAGCACCGCCGCGCGCAGCGTCTTGGCGCTCCACACCTCATACAGCGCAGCGGCGGCGCTGTCGCGGTCCATGGTGCCGTCCCAGCCTTGCAGCAGCCGCAGCCCGGCGGCCGTGCGGGCATCGTCGCTGCGCAGGCCCGCCAGGAGTTTCAGCAGGCGCTGGGCAGGCGTGGCAACGATGTCGTTCTGCATGCGCTCCGAGTCCTCGAGCGTGAAGCGCGAGCCCGAGGCCGCCTTTTTCTCGAACAGTTCCTTGAGGCGGCGCGCACGCGCACCGTCGCTCCATTCGTAGCCGATGCCCTTCTTCGCGGCCGGATGATCGGGTGGAATGTTGTTCTCGTTCGCGGTCACGACGTAGCCGCGCGCGGGGTTGAACTCCGAGGGCAGTTCGTCGCCGTTGCGAAAGCCCGACCACTCGTAGCGGCCATCGCCCGGCACCGGCATCAGGCCGTCCCAGTTGGGGCGGATCGGCGTGAGGCCGCCCGGAATCCAGCCGACGTTGCCATTGCGATCGGCATAGACCTGGTTCTCGCCGGGTGCGCCCCAGCGGTTCATGGCGGCGCGGAACTGGTCCCAGTTCTGTGCGCGCATGTAGTCCATCGAACCGAAGTACGGCGCCATGCCGGGCTCGAGCCATGCGGCCCGCAGGGCGAATGCGCGCCGCTTGCCGGGCTCGGACAGCAGCACCGGGCCGTGGCGCGTGAAGGTGTTCACCACCTCGCGCGGCGCGCTCTCGCCGCGCACGGCGATGCGCTCGGTGACGCGCGTCATCGGGTCCCATCGGCCCTGGTAGCGGTACTCGTTGGGGTTCCTCGGATTCAGCTGGTAAACGTACAGGTCTTCCTGGTCCATGTAGAAGCGCGTGAGGCCGAAGGCGATGGTGCCGTTGTGGCCGATCGAAAGGCCCGGCAGGAAGGGCTCGCCAGCGCCGATGGCGTCCATGCCGGGCGCGCTGAGATGCGCCATGTAGCGCAGGCTCGGAGCGCCGTGGGCGCGGTGCGGATCGTTGGCGAGGATCGGGCGGCCGGTGGCGGTGAGCTTCGGCGCGATGACCCAGTTGTTGCTGCCATAGGCGGCCGTGGGGTCGCCTTGCAGTGCCTGTTGCCGCTCTTGCTCCTCCTCGGCGCTCCGTGCCGTGGCTTCGGTTCCGCCGGGCGGCAGGAGCGCGGACGCGGTCGCAGTGCCGGCCAGCCGCGTGTTGTCCTTGGTGAAGCGCGGCGGCTCCGTGGCGCGCAGGTAGGCCGCGCGCAACTCGGCCGCCGGAAGGGTGCAGGGGTCGAGCCCCACGGGCACTTTGGGTGTGACCGGCGGATCGAGTTCGCGGCGCAGCCAGTCGGCCTTGATGCCCTGGCCGCCGGCACAGAAGGCGCGCGCGCGGTCGATCTCGGACGTGAAGTTGAGCGTGAGGCCGTGATGGCGGATGCGCACCACGTCTTCGGCCGACCAGAGCGATGGCTGGTAGCCCAGCAGCGCGAATTCCTTCGGCAGCAGCGCCGGCTGCGCGCGCACCTGCGCCACATAGGCGTTGACACCGGCCGCGAAGGCCTCGGCCACGCGCTTGGCGTCGGAGCCGTAGGCCAGCCATTCGCGGTACATGTCGCCGCGATAGAGCACGGCGCGCGCAGCGCGATCGCTCTCGACCCAGGCGGGGCCGAAGTCCCTGGCCATTTCGCCCAAGCCGCGCTTGCGCCAGAGGTCCATCTGCCAGAGCCGGTCGCGCGCGGCAATGAAGCCCTGCGCAACGAACGCGTCGTAGAGCGTTCCGGCATAGAGATGCGGCACGCCCCAGCGGTCGATCAGCACCTCCGCGGGCTTCTCCAGGCCGGGCACCGCGAAGGACGACGGCACGCGCGGCGGCGTCTGCACACCCGGCGGCCCCGATGCGCAGCCCGCGAGCACCAGGGCCGCGAGTGCTGTGGCGCCAATGGAATGCCTTTGACCTAACGAGCGCCGCGACGTGGGGCGCAGGTGTCTTGTTCTCATGCGTCTTGTCTCCTGCCGGGTGGAATTTGGCAGCGCACAGTATCCCGATTTGCGCGTTCGCTGGGTGCTGCGAGGGATGACTTGTAGACTTCCTCCTACATGCAGCAAACACCCTCCTCTTCCTCCTGCGGCGGCTGGCTCGGCGCCGCCATACGCCGCATCGAAGCCGACTACCAGCGCAGCGCCGACACGCACCTGATCCCGCTGCCGCTGCCCGCGCTCGCCGCGGCCGGCATCGACCTGTACTTGAAGGACGAATCGACCCACCCCACCGGCAGCCTCAAGCACCGGCTCGCGCGTTCGCTCTTCCTCTATGCGCTGTGCAACGGATGGGTGCGCGAGGGCACCACGATCGTCGAGGCCTCCAGCGGTTCGACGGCGGTCAGCGAAGCCTATTTCGCGCGGCTGCTGGGGCTGCCCTTCATCGCCGTGATGCCGCGCAGCACCTCGCCCGAGAAAGTGGCGCAGATCGCCTTCTATGGTGCGCGCTGCCACTTCGTAGACCATGCGGCGCAGGTCTACGAGGAAGCGCACGCGCTCGCCGAGCAGACCGGCGGCCACTACATGGACCAGTTCACCTATGCCGAGCGCGCCACCGACTGGCGCGGCAACAACAACATCGCCGAAAGCATGTTCCAGCAGATGGCACGCGAGCGGCATCCGGTGCCGGCGTGGATCGTGGTGGGCGCGGGCACCGGCGGCACCAGCGCCACCATCGGACGCTATGTGCGCTATCGCTGCCACGACACGCAGGTGTGCGTGCCCGATCCCGAAGGCTCGGTGTTCTCGGCCTACCACCGCACCGGCGACACCGCGCTGACGGCGGCGGGCTCGCGCATCGAAGGCATCGGCCGGCCGCGCGTGGAGCCGAGCTTCATCCGCATGCTGGTCGACCGGATGATCGAAGTGCCCAACCTCGATTCGGTGGCGGCCATGCACGCGCTCTCGGCGCTGCTCGGCCGCAAGGTCGGCCCGTCGACCGGCACCAACTTCGTCGGCATGCTGGCCATTGCCAGCGAGATGCGCGCGGCCGGCCGGCAGGGCTCCATCCTTTCGCTGCTGTGCGATGCGGGCGAGCGCTATCTGCCGAGCTATCACGATGCGACCTGGGTGCAGAACGCGTTCGGCGACATCGACCCGGCGCAGCAACGCATCGACGCACTGGTTGCGGGGTGATGCCGCCGCCTGCCTTCCTTCACAAGCTCTCGCGCCGCAGCCTGCTGCTTGCGGCGCTGGCCGCCGCGCCCGCAAGCTGGGCGCTGCCCGCGCGCACGCTGCAGTTCCCGCGCGACTACGGCAGCCATCCCGATCTGCAGACCGAGTGGTGGTACATCACGGGCCACGCGAAGACCGCGGCGGGACGCGAGTTCGGCTTCCAGGTGACTTTCTTCCGCTCGCGCGTCGATGCGGCGCAGGGCCTGCGCTCGGCCTTCGCGGCCAGGAACCTCGTGTTCGCGCACGCGGCCGTGACAGATCTCGAAGGCCGCGTGCTGCTGCACGACCAGCGCATTGCGCGCGCGGGCTTCGGCGTCGCATCGGCCAGCGAAGCCGACACCGACGTGCGCCTGCGCGACTGGTCGCTGGCGCGCAGGGAGGACGGCAGCTATTCGGCGCGCATCCCGGCGGGCGAGTTCTCGCTCGACCTGCGCTTCGCGCCCACGCAGCCGGTGCTGCTGCAAGGCAAGGCCGGGCTCTCGCGCAAGGGACCGGAGGAAGCACAGGCGAGCTACTACTACAGCGAGCCCCAGCTGCGCACGCAGGGCAAGCTCGCGCTCAAGGGCCAGGCCTTCGACGTCGACGGCACCGCCTGGCTCGACCACGAATGGAGCGAGGCGCTGATGCATCCCGAGGCCGTGGGCTGGGACTGGATCGGCATGAACCTGGACGACGGCAGCGCCCTCACTGCCTTTCGCCTGCGGCGCCGCGACGGCAGTGCGCTGTGGGCCGGCGGATCGTTTCGCACGCGCGATGGCGCGCTGCGCGTTTTCGACAACGACGAGGTGCGCTTCGACGGTGCGAAGACGTGGACCAGCCCGCGCACGCAGGCAAGCTACCCGACCCGGTGGCGCGTGCAGACCCCATCGGGCAGCTTCGAGGTGCACGCCCTGCTCGACGACCAGGAGCTCGACAGCCGCGGCTCCACCGGCGGGGTGTACTGGGAAGGCGTGAGCGACCTGCTCGACGCGCAAGGCCGCCGCGTCGGCCGGGGCTACCTGGAGATGACCGGCTACGCCGCACCGCTGCGGCTCTGAGGCCGCACAGCCCTGCCTGTCATCACGCCGTCATGCCGAGCCCCTGAACTCGGCTTCCGACATTGCACGGTGGACGTGCGCCAAGGCTTGAATGAACAGAAGACCCCGGGCCATCGCATTGCTGATGGTTCTGCTGGCCGCTGCGGGCGCCGCGTGGGTGTTCGCAACTGCTCGGCCTGCCCCATCGGCAATGAACGCAGCGCTTGAAATCCGCTGGCACGGCAACGGCATCATCCTGCAGGGCGCGGTAAGGGATGCGGCCACGCAGCACGCGCTGGTGGACGGCGCGACCGCACGGCTCGGCGGCGAAGCCGACCAGGTGGTGGACTGGCTCGACATCGCGCCCGCGGCACTGCCCATCGCGGACGCCGCGGCGCTCGCCAGCCTGATCCGCCTGGGCCAGGAGGGCTGGCATCTGCAGCGGCGAGCCACCGAAGGACGACTGGCGGTGCAGTCGGCCGACGACGCGCGCAGCGCCCAGGCCAGGGAACTGCTGCAGCGCGCCTTCGGCCCCGGCGTGGCCATTCGCTTGGTTCCCCTGCCCTGATGGCACCTCGGAGCGGAGACGGTCATGGCGACGTCATCTGCCATGTCCAGCATGCGCTGCATTCCATCAAAGAGGAGAGGTTCATGCACGCATCGTTGAGACATCTCGCCATGGCGGGGGTTGTCCTGGCCTCCTTGTCCGCCTGCGGCGGAAGCAGCCATTCGAACGGGTTCATTCCGTTCGTTCCGCCGCCCGCACCGGCGCCGGCGCCACCCCCGGCTCCGGCCCCCGCCATGCCCGGCAGCGTGGACGTGAAACTCATTGCCTTCAACGACCTGCACGGCAACCTCGAGCCGCCTCGGCTCTCCATCAGCGCTCCGGCCAAGGAAGGCGGCACGGTCCCGGTGCCCGCCGGCGGCGCCGCGTACCTCGCTTCGGCCATTGCATCGCTCAAGGCCAAAAACGAGAACAATGCCGTGGTGTCCGCCGGCGACATGATCGGCGCCTCGCCGCTGGTCTCGGCGCTGTTCCTCGACGAGCCGACCATCGAGGCCGTGAACGCGATGAAGATCGACTTCAATGCGGTCGGCAACCACGAGTTCGACAAGGGCCAGACCGAGCTCCTGCGCATGAAGAACGGCGGCTGCGCCAAAAACACGCCGCTGGAGCCCTGCCGCGTGAACAAGGCCTTCCCGGGCGCCAATTTCGGCTTCCTGGCGGCCAACACCGTGAAGACCGACGGCACCACGCTGTTTCCCGCCACGGGCATGAAGACCTTCACCAAGGACGGCGCCACGGTGAAGGTCGCGTTCATCGGCATGACGCTCAAGGGCACGCCCAGCATCGTGACGCCGGCCGGTGTCGCGGGCCTGAGCTTCAAGGACGAGGCGGACACGGCCAATGCGCTGATTCCCCAGCTGAAGGCGCAGGGCGCCGACGCCATCGTGGTGGTGGTCCACGAAGGCGGCACGACCACGGTCGGCTACAACGACAAGAGCTGCGCCGGCCTGAGCGGCGACATCCTGCCGATCCTCAACAAGCTCGACGCGTCCGTCGACGTGGTGATCTCGGGCCACACGCACCGCTCCTACATCTGCGACTACGGCAAGACGAATCCGGCCAGGCCTTTCCTGCTGACGAGCGCCGGCCAGTACGGCACCTTGCTGACCGACATCAACCTGACGATCGACACGCGCACCCGCAAGGTCACGGCCAAGTCGGCCGACAACGTGATCGTCCAGGGCGAGGCCTACACCAGCGGCGCCAGCACGGTCGCGCTGACCGACCAGTACCCCGTGTTCGGCAAGAACCAGGAAGTGGCCGCGCTCGTGAGCCAGTACCTGTCCATCGCCGCTCCGCTGGTCCAGCGGGTGGTGGGCACGCTCTCCGGCCCGGCCACGCGCACGCAGACGGCCTCCCGCGAAAGCGTGCTCGGCAACCTGATCGCCGACGCGCAGCTCGACGCGACCAGCGCCAGCAACAAGGGTGGCGCGCAGATCGCTTTCATGAACCCGGGCGGCGTACGCGCCGATCTCGTGCCGGCCGGCGACGGCAGCGTGACCTATGGCCAGATCTTCAGCGTGCAGCCCTTCGGCAACAGCCTGGTGGTGAAGACGATGACCGGCGCGCAGATCAAGGCCTTGCTCGAGCAGCAGTTCAACAGCGGCAGCAACACGGTCGCTTCGCCGAGGGTGCTGCTGCCTTCGCGCAGCCTGAGCTACAGCTACAGCCTCTCGGCGCCCGCGGGCTCGCGCATCGGCAACATGGCGCTCAACGGAACCGCGATGACCGACAGCGCGAGCTACCGCGTGACGATGAACAGCTTCCTGGCCACCGGCGGCGACAACTTCACGGTCTTCAACCAGGGCACGGACACGCTCGGCGGCGACCAGGACGTGGACGCCCTCGAGGCCTACATCAAGGCGAACAGCCCGCTGGCGCCACCCGCGGCCAACCGCATCACCGCGCTGCCCTGAGCAGGCTTGCGCCAGAAGCGAAGAAGGCGGACAGAGTCCGCCTTCTTTCGTTTCAGGCTTTCTTGCCTCGGCGGCGGTCGAGGAAAGCGATGACCTCGCCCATGATGCCCCTGCGGAACGCAAGCACGCAGATCACGAAGATCAGGCCCGTGACCATGGTGACCGACTCGCCCAGCGTATTGAACCAGTCGACACCGGTGAGGCGCGCCATGAAGGTGCCGAAGTCGCCCACCTTGTTCTCCAGCAGCACCACGACCGCCGAGCCCACCAGCGGGCCCGACAGCGTGCCGAGGCCGCCCACCAGCGTCATCAGGATCACGTGGCCCGATGCGGTCCAGTGCACGTCGCTGAGTGAAGCGAAGCCGAGCACCAGCGTCTTGAGCGAGCCGGCCAGGCCCGACAGCGCGGCCGAGATCACGAAGGCCAGCAGCTTGAAGCGGTTGACGTCGTAGCCGAGCGAGATGGCGCGCGGCTCGTTCTCCTTGATGCCCTTGAGCACCTGGCCGAAAGGCGAATGCACGGTGCGCGCGATGAGCAGGAAGGCCGCGACCACGATCACCAGCGCGACGTAGTACATCGTGAGGTCGTCGCGCAGGTCGACGATGCCGAAGAGCTTGCCGCGCGGCACGCTCTGCAGCCCGTCCTCGCCGCCGGTGAAGGGCGCCTGCAGCACGACGAAGTACATCATCTGCGCCAGCGCCAGCGTGATCATCGAGAAGTAGATGCCCTGGCGGCGAATGGCCAGCCAGCCGAACACCAGCCCCAGCAGGGCACCGGCCAGCGTGCCCGCGATCAGGCCGAGCTCGGGCGTGAAGTGCCAGACCTTGAGCGCCTGCCCCGTGAGGTAGGCCGAGCCACCCAGGAACGCGGCATGCCCGAAGGACAGCATGCCGGTGTAGCCCAGCAGCAGGTTGAAGGCGCAGGCGAAGAGTGCGAAGCACAGCACCTTCATCACGAACACCGGATAGAAGCCGATGAAGGGTGCGGCGACGAGTGCCAGCAGCAGCACTGCGTAGACGACGAGCGATATTTTCTTCATGGACTTCACTTCTCGCTGCCGAACAGGCCGGCGGGGCGGATCAGCAGCACCACGACCATGATCACGAACACCACGGTGGCCGACGCCTCCGGATAGAACACCTTGGTCAGGCCTTCGATCACGCCGAGCCCCAGGCCCGTGAGGATGGCGCCCATGATCGAGCCCATGCCGCCGATCACGACCACCGCGAACACGATGATGATGAGGTTCTGCCCCATCAGCGGCGAGATCTGGATCACCGGCGCCGCGAGCACGCCGGCGAAGGCCGCCAGCGCCACGCCGAAGCCGTAGGTCAGCGTCACCATCAGCGGCACGTTGACGCCGAAGGCCTCCACCAGCCGCGGGTTCTCGGTGCCGGCGCGCAGGTAGGCGCCCAGCCGCGTCTTCTCGATCGCATACCAGGTGGCAAAGCACACGACGAGCGATGCGACGACCACCCAGGCACGGTAGTTGGGCAGGAACATGAAGCCCAGGTTCGTGCCGCCGCTCAGCGCCTCGGGGGTGTTGTAAGCCAGGCCCGACACGCCGTACACCGAACGGAAGCCGCCTTCGATCAGCAGCGTGAGGCCCAGCGTGAGCAGCAGGCCGTAAAGATGGTCGAGCTTGTAGATCCAGCGCAGCAGCAACCGCTCGATCAGCACGCCGAACAGGCCGACGATCAGCGGCGCCACCGCCAGCATGACCCAGTAGTTGACGTTGAAGTAATTCATCGCCATCCACGACAGCACCGCCCCCATCATGAACAGCGCGCCATGCGCGAAGTTGATGACGTTGAGCAGCCCGAAGATCACTGCCAGCCCCAGGCTCAGGATCGCGTAGAACGACCCGTTGACCAGCCCCAGCAGGAGCTGGCTCAACAGGGCAGGCATAGAAATGTTCATCGTGAATGGAAACGAGGTTCAGAAAAGTGGCAATGACTTCGCGCGGTGGCCGCCGCGCACGGCCGCCCCCGGGGTCGGGGGCGGGCGAGCAACAGCTACTTCCAGAGTGCGCAGGTGCTTTCTTCCTTGGTCGTGTAGACCTGGTCGCCCGGCACCTTCTTGACGATCTTCAGCAGGTCCCACGGGCCCTTGGATTCGGAAGGCTTCTTGACCTCCGCCAGCAGCATGTCGTGCACCATGCGGCCGTCGGCGCGGATCACGCCCTTGGCATAGAAGTCGTTGATCGGCGTCTTCTTGAGGTAGGCCATGACCTTGTCGGCGTCGGTGCTCTTCACCGCCTCCACGGCCTTGAGGTAGGCCATGGTGGCCGAGTAGTCGGCGGCCTGGATGTCGGTCGGCTTGTTCTTGGTCTTGGCTTCGTAGCGCGCGGCCCACTTGCGCGACTCGTCGTCGGCGTCCCAGTACCAGCTGGTGGTGTGCAGCAGCCCCTGCGTGGCCGGCAGGCCCAGGCTCTTCACGTCGGTGAGGAACACCAGCAGGCCTGCGATCTTCATCGACTTGTCGATGCCGAATTCCTTCGACGCCTTCATCGAGTTGATGAAGTCGCCGCCGGCGTTGGCCAGCCCCAGCACCTGCGCCTTGGAGTTCTGCGCCTGCAGCAGGAAGGAAGAGAAGTCCGACGCATTGAGCGGCGCCCGCACCGTGCCCACCACCGTGCCGCCCTTGGCCTTGACGACCTTGGCGGTGTCGCCCTCGAGCGCATGGCCGAAGGCATAGTCGGCCGTCAGGAAGAACCAGCTCTTGCCGCCGGTGTCGACCACGGCGCCGCCGGTGCTCTTGGCCAGTGCGACGGTGTCGTAGGCATAGTGCACGGTGTAGGGGCTGCACTGCGCGTTGGTGAGCGCCGAGGTGGCCGCGCCGTTGGTGAAGAACACGCGCTTCTTCTCTTGCGCCACCTTGGCGGTGGCCAGCGCCACGCCCGAATTGGTGCCCGCGAAGATCATCGTGGCGCCGGCGGTGTCGATCCACTCGCGCGCCTTCGAGGCCGCGATGTCGGGCTTGTTCTGGTGGTCGACGCTCAGCACCTCCACCGGCTGGCCGAGCACCTTGCCGCCCATGTCGTCGATGGCCATCTGGATGGCCGTTGCGCCGCCCTTGCCTTCCAGGTCGGCGTACAGGCCCGACAGGTCGCTGATGTAGCCGATGACGACCTTCTCCTGCGCCTGCACGGCATGGCTCGCAAGACCCGCGGCCCCGAGCATGAGGGCAATGATTTTGAGCTTGGTTTGCATGGTGGTCTCCTGGATGGTTGAGAGAGTCAACGGAAAAAAGCGATTGGCGCGGCCGCGGCTACACGCCCAGCAGCTCGCTGAGCACGGGCATCTTGGCGTCGAGCTCCTTGGCGCCGAAGGCCTCGACCATGCGGCCGTGCTCCATCACGTAGAAACGGTCGGCCAGCGGCGCGGCGAAGCGGAAGTTCTGCTCCACCATCACAATGGTGTAGCCCTTGCCGCGCAGGGTGTGGATCATCCGGGCGAGGGCCTGCACGATGACGGGCGCGAGGCCTTCGGAGATTTCGTCGAGCAGCAACAGCTTGGCGCCGGTGCGCAGGATGCGTGCGACCGCCAGCATCTGCTGCTCGCCGCCCGACAGCCGCGTGCCGGGGCTGTTGCGGCGCTCGGCCAGGTTCGGGAACATTTCGTAGATCTCGGCCACCGACATGCCCGGCCCCGCACCCTTGACGTTCTTGAGCGTCGGCGGCAGCAGCAGGTTTTCCTCGGCCGAGAGGCTCGCGAAGATGCCGCGCTCTTCGGGGCAATAGCCGATGCCCAGGTGCGCGATGCGGTGCGTGGCCATGCCGACGGTCTGCACGCCGTTGACTTCGATGCTGCCCTTGCGCGAGCCGGTCAGGCCCATGATGGCGCGCAGCGTGCTGGTGCGCCCGGCGCCGTTGCGCCCGAGCAGCGTGACGACCTCGCCGGGCTGCACCACCATGTCGACGCCGTGCAGCACGTGCGATTCGCCGTACCAGGCGTGGAGGCCTTTGATTTCCAGGGCGGCGGTCATGTCAATGCGCCCCTTGGAGCTGGCCGTCGGTGGTGCCCATGTAGGCCTCCATCACCTGCGGGTTCTTCGAGACTTCGGCGTACGGCCCTTCGGCCAGCACGGCGCCGCGCTGCAGCACCGTGATGGTGTCGGCGATGGTCGAGACCACGCTCATGTTGTGCTCGACCATCAGGATGGTGCGGCCGGCCGACACGCGCTTGATGAGTTCGGCCACGCGGTGCACGTCTTCATGGCCCATGCCCTGCGTGGGCTCGTCGAGCAGCATCAGCTCGGGGTCCATGGCCAGCGTGGTGGCGATCTCGAGCGCGCGCTTGTGGCCGTAGGGCAGGTTCACCGTGAGTTCGTCGGCCTCGTGCGCCAGGCCAACCTCCGCAAGCAGTTCGCGGGCGCGTGCATCGAGCGGCTTGAGCGTCTTCTCGCTCTTCCAGAAATGGTACGAAGTGCCGAGCGCGCGCTGCAGCCCGAGGCGCACGTTCTCCAGCAGCGTGAGGTGCGGAAACACCGCCGAGATCTGGAACGAGCGGATGATGCCGCGCCGCGCGATCTGAGCCGGCCGCTCGCCGGTGATGTCGTGCCCGTTGAACAGGATCGTGCCGCTGGTGGGTTCGAGAAACTTGGTGAGCAGGTTGAAGCAGGTGGTCTTGCCGGCGCCGTTCGGGCCGATCAGCGCATGGATCGAGCCGCGCACCACCGAGAGATCGACCTTGCTGACCGCAGTGAACCCCTTGAATTCCTTGGTGAGCTGGCGTGTTTCGAGGATGACGTCGCTCATCTCGCGAAGTCGCCCGGGTTCAGGAAAGATATGTCGGTCATGCAGTCCATCTCATCGCGCCACTGTCGAGCGCGGACCGATTGTTCGTGGCCGTCTCCCGCTTGCATACTGGGGCAAATGCCTATGCTGCAGTGCAACCTGCCTCCGCCGACTGTCCCCGGCAACGGACGACTGTCGTCACAATGACAATGACCCATCGGTTCGCCCCCTACTTCCATGCCGAACTTCCGCTCGCCCGAATTCCTGACCGACCATATCCAACACACGCTGGCTTTCTATGAGCCGGTCAGCCGCGACCCATCAGGTGGCTTCTTCCACTTCTTCAAGGACGACGGCACGGTGTACGACCGGCGCACGCGGCACCTGGTCAGCAGCACGCGCTTCGTCTTCAACCATGCGATGGCGCATCGGCACTTCGGGGATCCGAAGCACCTCGACAGTGCGCGCCACGGCCTGGCTTTCGTGCAGCACGCGCATGCGCAGCCGGGCGGCGGCTACGCATGGCAGATCGACTGGCACGACGGCCGCGCCACCGTGCAGGACGGCACGCAGCATTGCTACGGCCTGGCCTTCGTGCTGCTCGCGCATGCGCATGCGCTCATGGCCGGCATCGAAGAGGCGCGCGCGGGGCTCGAAGACACCTGGCAGTTGATGGAACGGCATTTCTGGGAGCCGCAGCACGCGCTCTATGCCGACGAAGCCACCACCGATTGGCATGTGGGTACTTATCGGGGCCAGAACGCCAACATGCATGCCTGCGAGGCGATGCTTTCCGCGTTCGAGGCCACGCAGGACGCACGCTACCTCGATCGTGCGCTCGCGCTTGCAGAGTCGGTCACAGCCCGGCAGGCCGCGCTGGCCGGCGGGCTGGTCTGGGAGCACTACCGCGAGGACTGGTCGGTCGACTGGGACTACAACCGCGGCGACAAGAGCAACATCTTCCGGCCCTGGGGCTTCCAGACCGGCCATCTCACCGAGTGGGCCAAGCTGCTGCTGCAGCTGGAGCGCGCGCTCGTTGCCGCCGGCCGCGAAGCGGACTGGACCGTGCCGCGTGCCAGGCACTTCTTCGACACTGCCATGCTCCGCGGCTGGGACGCGGAACACGGCGGACTCGTCTACGGCTTCGGGCCCGACGGTGCGGTGTGCGACGGCGACAAGTACTTCTGGGTTCAGGCCGAAAGCCTGGCCGCCGCGGCCCTGCTGGCCGTGCGCACCGGCGATGCCGGCTACTGGAACTGGTACGACCGCATCTGGGCCTACGGCTGGGCGCATTTCGTCGACCACCCCCACGGCGCGTGGTATCGCATCCTCACGCCCGACAACCGCAAGATCAGCGACGAAAAAAGCCCGGCCGGCAAGACCGACTACCACACCATGGGCGCGTGCTACGACGTGCTGCGGGCACTCGGCGCCTGAAGAGCAACACGTGCCCTCAATGGGCCCCGGCGGCCGCGTCGCCTCCCGCGCCGCCGCGCTGCGGCCTTGCCAGCCACACCAGCGGAATCAGCAGCAGGAACAGGATCGCCGACGCATAGAAGATGTCGTTCGTGGCCAGCATGAACGACTGCTGGTCGACGATCCGGTTGATCTGGCCCATCACCTGCTCGGTGCTCAAGCCGCTGCTCGCAAGCCCCGACATCGCGCTGGTCGCCGCGTTGTTGCCCTGGTTCACCGACTCCGCGAGCTGCGAGTGGTGCAGCGCCGCGCGGTTCTCCCACAGCGTGGTGGTGATCGACGTGCCCATGGCGCCCGCGGTGATCCGCAGGAAGTTCGACAGCCCCGACGCGGCCGGTATGCGGTCGGGCGTGAGGCCCGAGAGCGTGATGGTCACGAGCGGGATGAAGAAGAACGCCATCGCAATGCCCTGGATGATCGTCGGGATGATGATCGTCACGAAGTCGGCCTGCGTGTTGAAGTTCGACCGCATCCACAGCACCAGCGCAAACACCAGGAACGAGAACGTGGCGTAGCGCCGCGGATCGATCTTGGCCACCGTGAGCCCGACCACCGGCGAGAAGAAGATGGCCAGCAGTCCCACCGGCGCCATGATCATGCCGGCCTGCGTGGCGGTGTAGCCCATCCATTGCTGCAGCCACAGCGGCAGCAGCACCACGTTGCCGAAGAACAGGCCATAGGCCACGGCCGTGGCCACGGCGCCCGACCAGAAGTTGCGGCGCTTGAAGAGCGACAGGTCGACCACCGGATGCTTGTCGGTCAGCTCCCAGATCAGGAAGAACGCGAAGCCGACCACGGCGATCACCGCCATCGTGACGATCTCGGGCGAGTGGAACCAGTCGAGCTCCTTGCCCTTGTCGAGCATCAGCTGCATCGAGCCGACCCACAGCACCAGAAGCGCCAGGCCGATGGCATCGATCGGCACCTTGTGCGTGGTGCTCTCGCGCTTGCGGTAGAGCGCCCAGGTGATCGCGGCCGCGACGATGCCGACCGGGATGTTGATGTAGAAGATCCACGGCCATGAGATGTTGTCGGTGATCCAGCCGCCCAGGAGCGGTCCCATCACCGGCGCGACCAGCGTGGTCATCGACCACATCGCCATCGCGAGGCCCGCCTTGGCGCGCGGATAGCTCGACAGCAGCAACGTCTGCGACAGCGGAATCATCGGCCCCGCGACGAAGCCCTGAAGTGCCCGGAACAGGATCAACGTGGTCATGTTCGGCGCCAGGCCGCACAGCAGCGAGGCGACCATGAACAGGATCACGCTCGCCATGAAGAGCCGCACCTGTCCGAAGCGCTGCGTCATGAAACCCGTGAGCGGCACCGCGATGGCGTTGGCCACCGCGAAGCTGGTGATGACCCAGGTGCCTTGCGTGGTGCTCACGCCCAGGTCACCCGAAATGGCCGGCAGCGACACGTTCGCGATCGACGAGTCGAGCACGTTCATGAAGGTGGCGGCCGACAGCGCGATCGTGCCCCAGACGCGGGCAGCGCCCTCGAGCGGCGGATGCGCTACATAAGCAGGAGCAGCAGTGGCCATTGGCTTTGCCTCGGAAACCGGGAACGGCGATCAGCCGGGATGGGACTGCGAAGCGCCGTGTGCCGCGGTTCCGGTAGTTGCTGCGGGCGTGGCGGAGCGGCCTGCCGCCGGCGCCGGCACCGGTGCCGCTGCGGCCGTCGGCGCGCCGCGGCCGAGATTCGCGGCCACGATGCGGTCGACTTCGGCATCGGCGCCGTGGTCGAGCTTGCTGTAGACCTGCGTCTGCGAAATGGCGGTGGCGCGCGGCGCGTCGGCCAGCATCTTGCCGCTCTTCTGCGAGATGTCGATCTCGGCATCCATCGAGAGGCCGATGCGCAGCGGGTTGGCCTTGAGCTGCTCGGGGTCGAGCGCGATGCGCACGGGCACGCGCTGCACCACCTTGATCCAGTTGCCGGTGGCGTTCTGCGCCGGCAGCAGTGCAAAGGCGCTGCCGGTGCCCACGCCCAGGCCCGCGACCTTGCCGGTGTATTCCACCTTCTTGCCGTAGACGTCGGCCCTGAGCTTCACGGGCTGGTCGATGCGGATGTTGCGCAGCTGCACTTCCTTGAAGTTGGCGTCGACCCACAGCTGGTTCAGCGGCACGATCGACATCATCGGCGTGCCGGCCGCCACGCGCTGGCCGAGCTGCACTGTGCGCTTGGCGACGTAGCCGTCGACCGGCGCCGGCATGGCCACGCGCTGCGTGGCCAGGTAGGCTTCGCGCACCTTGGCGGCAGCGGCCTGCACGCTCGGGTGCTGGGCCACGCTGGTGCCTTCGGTCAGCGACTGGTTGCTTGCCAGCGCTTCGCGCGCGGCCACCACGCCGGCCTGCGCGGCGGCGAGCTGGCTCTTCGCGTTGTCGAGCGCCGTCTCGGCATGGTTGAGTTCTTCCTTCGAGACCGCGCCGTTGCCCGACAGCGCACGGCGGCGCTGCAGGTCGTCCTGCGCCTTGGCGATGTCGCTCTGCGCCTTGACGATGTCGGCCTGGCGCAGCGTGACCTGCGCCGCGAGCGAGCCGTTGTTGGCGTAGAGCGTGCGCACCTGGCGCACGGCCTGCGCGAGCGCGGCTTCAGCCTGCTCGAGCGCCACCTTCGCATCGGCGGGATCCAGCTGCACCAGCGGCTGGCCGGCCTTCACGAAGTCGGTGTCGTCGGCATTGATGGCCATGACGGTGCCGCCGATCTGCGGCGTGATCTGGATCACGTTGCCCTGCACGTAGGCGTTGTCGGTGTCCTCGTAGTGGCTGGCCACCAGCCATTCGTAGAGGCCCCAGCCGCCGCCGGCGACGATCACCACGGCCGCCAGCGCGGTCATCGCGCGGCGGCGCTTGCCGTTGCCGGCGGGTGCTTCGGTTGCAGTGGAGGCTGCAGGGGCAGCGGGCGTCGGAGTGTTGTTGTCGCTCATGATGAAGTTCTTTCCGAAGACGAAAAAGCCGGTTCAGTTCAGTTCAATGCAGGCGAAGCGGGCGCCGTGGCCCTGGCCGTGGCGGTTGCCGGCGGCTGCCAGCCGCCGCCGAGCGCGCGCGCCAGGCCCACCTGCGTGTCGAGTGCGCGCGCGGCAAGATCGACCGCCAGCCGGCGCTGCGCGAGCACGGCGGTTTCGGCGGTCAGCACGTTGAGGTAGTTGCCCAGGCCCGCGCGGTAGCGCTGCACGGCGATGTCGTAGGCGCCTTCGGCGGCGGTCTGCGCGGCGCGCTGCTCGGCCTGCTGCCGCGTGATCGACTGTGCGCTCGACACTTGGTCGGCCGCGTCATGCACCGCATCCAGCACGGTGGCGTTGTAGCTCTCGATCGCGGCATCCAGATCGGCCGCCTTGCCGCGCAGGTTGGCGCGCAGCCGGCCGCCCTCGAAGATCGGCAGATGGATCGCGGGGCCCACGCCCCACTGCTCGCTACCCGACTTGAGCAGCTTGCCGAAACCCAGGCTCTGGAAGCCGACGAAGGCCGTGAGGTTCACGTTCGGATAGAACTGGGTCCTGGCATTGGCCACGTCGCTGGTGGCAGCCTCGACGCGCCAGCGCGCGGCGGCGATGTCGGCGCGGCGGCCCAGCAGGTCGGCCGGAATGCTGGCTTGCAGGGCGATCGGCTTGACGGCCTCCAGCATCGGCGGCCTGAGCGATGCAGAGATGTCGGGCTGGCCCACGAGTGCGTCGAGCGCATGCTGCTGCAGCGCGATCTGCTCGTTGAGTGCCTCGATCTGCTGGCGCGCTTCGGGCAGACCGCCCTCGCTCTGGCGCAGTTCGAGGCGGGTGTCGAGGCCGGCGGACACGCGGTCGCGCACCAGCTTGAGCGTTTCCTCGCGCTGGGCCAGCGTGCGCCGGGCCACGCCGAGCTGTTCGTTCAGGCGCGCCCACTGGAAGTAGCTGCGCGCCACGTTGCTGGCCAGCAGCACGCGCGCGGCATCGGCATCGGCTGCCGCGGCGTTGGCGCTGCCGATGGCGGCTTCGAGCGCCGTGCGGTTCTTGCCGAAGAAGTCGAGCTCCCAACTCGCGCCGAGCTGCAGCAAGCCGATGTTCTGCGTCGAGCCGCCGAGCGGCTCGGGATAGATGTAGTTGCTGTTGAACTTCTGGCGGTTCAGGTCGAGTTCGCCATTGACCTTGGGCTTCAGCGCCGACTCGGCGATGTCCGCGGAAGCCTGCGCGCGCACGAGCCGCGCACGTGCAACCTGCAGGTTCGGGTTGCCGGCCACGGCCTGGTCGATCAGCGCGTTGAGCTGCGCGTCGCCAAAAGCCAGCCACCATTGGCGCTCGACGCCCGGCACGGCGGCCGCGCTGCGGTCCGCGGCAATGCCGAGCGACGAGGCATCGCGCAGCCTGGCCTGCGAGCCGATGCCGGCCATGTCGGCGCAACCGGCCAGCGCGGCCATCAGCAGCACGGCGGCAACCACGGGAGTGCGGCGCACGGCGCGCACGGCAAGGGATTCAGTCATTCTTATCTCCACGAGCCGCAAGGGCCTGTGCGTTGTCGAGGATGCGGCGCAGGTAGCCCTTGAGCTGCTCCCACTCTTCCTTGGTGAAACCCGCCAGGTGCTCGTTCTGCACGCGGCTCAGCACGTACGGCACTTCCTGGGCGGCGGCACGGCCTTCTTCGGTGAGCTCGATGTTGACCACGCGGCGGTCTTCCAGCGAGCGCACGCGGCGGCACAGGCCCTTGGCCTCAAGACGGTCGAGCAGGCGCGTCATGGCACCAGCGTCGAGCTCGCAGGCCCGGGCAAGTTCGGCCACCGTGGTGGCTGCGCCGACGTGCAGCTTGTACAGCGGCAGCCATTGAGGAAAGGTGGGGCCGCCGGGCTCGCACATGCGGGTTTCTACCGCCTGGGCCACCGCACTCAGGATGCGGCGCATCAAATACCCGATGCTTTCCTCGGCCTTGTAGGTTTCGGCGCGGTAGAAATCGGCCGGCCGACGCTCGGTGTCGCCGGGGGCCGGCGGGACTTTCGGACTGTCTGCATCGCTCATGGACGAAATATTAATTGCCTCGGCAATTATTGTCAAGACTGCCTTTGCGGCGGCAAGGGTCGGTAGAATCCGCGCCATGGCTTCTTCCCCTCCGTCTTCACCGGCCAAGGGCTCGCCCCGATCGCTGTCGGGCCTGAGCCCTTTTCTTCGGCCCTACCGCGTCCAGATCGTGCTGGCGGGCATTTTTCTGGTGATGGCCGCCGTCACCACGCTCGTGTTTCCGCTGGCGCTGCGCAGCCTGATCGACGGTGGACTGGTGAGTGCCGACAAGGGCGCGCAGACCATGGCGCTGCGCGAGCACTTCGGCGCCCTCTTTGCCGTGGCCGTGGCGCTCGGCCTCTTTTCGGCCGCGCGCTTCTATACGGTGAGCTGGCTCGGCGAACGCGTCACGGCCGATCTGCGCAACGCCGTCTACGGCCACGTGCTGCGCCAGAGCCCGGCGTTCTTCGAAACCACGCAGACCGGCGAAGTGCTGTCGCGCCTCACGGCCGACACCACGCTGGTGCAGACCGTGGTCGGCTCGTCCCTGAGCATGGGCCTGCGCAATGCCGTCATGGGCGTGGGCGCGCTGGCGGTGCTGATCTGGACCAATCCTTATGTGATGGTCCAGGTGCTGGGCATCCTGGTGCTGGTGGTGCTGCCGAGCATGTGGTTCGGACGGCGCGTGCGCAAGCTCTCGCGTGCGAGCCAGGACCGGGTGGCCGATTCCAGTGCCATCGCGGCCGAGGTGCTCAACGCGATCCCGGTCGTGCAGAGCTACACGGCCGAATCGCGCGAGGCCGGCCGCTTCAATGCCTCGACCGAAAATGCCTTTCGAACCGCTGTGCGCCGCACCAAGGCGCGTTCGGTGCTGGTGGCCTTCATCATCATCGCCACCTCGGCGGCGCTGCTCTGGGGCCTCTACCAGGGCACGCAGGCCGTGCTGCGCGGCGACATCACGGCCGGCCACCTGGGCCAGACCGTGGTCTACGTGGCCATTCTTGCGAGTGCGACCGCCGTGCTTGGCGAGGTGTATGGCGACCTGCTGCGCGCTGCCGGCGCGACCGAGCGCCTGATGGAGCTGCTGCATGCCCCGGCGGCGATCGTTTCACCGCCGAATCCGGCGGCTGCACGCGTCCCCGTGGCGGGCAGCGCCGTCAAGCTCGAGGCGGTGACTTTCCACTACCCCTCGCGGCCCGGCACACCGGCGCTGAAGAACTTCAGCCTCGACATCGCCCCCGGCGAAACGGTGGCCCTGGTGGGGTCGAGCGGCGCCGGCAAGAGCACGGTGTTCCTGCTGCTGCTGCGCTATTACGATCCGCAGTCGGGCCGGCTGCTGCTCGACGGCACCCCGCTGGCCTCGCTCGCGCTGCCCGACCTGCGCACCCGCATCGGCCTGGTGCCGCAGGACGCCGTGATCTTCTCGGCCAGCGCTCTCGAGAACATCCGCTACGGCCGCCCCGACGCGAGTGCCGACGAGGTGCATGCCGCCGCCCGCGCCGCCTTTGCGCACGATTTCCTGCAGGCGCTGCCCGAGGGCTACGACACTTTCCTCGGCGAACGGGGGGTGCGCCTGTCGGGCGGACAGCGCCAGCGCATCGCGATTGCGCGCGCCATTCTCAAGAACCCGCCGCTCCTGCTGCTCGACGAGGCCACCAGCGCGCTCGACGCGGAGAGCGAGCGCATGGTGCAGGCGGCGCTCGAATCGGCCATGGAAGGCCGGACCACGCTCGTGATTGCGCACCGCCTGGCCACCGTTCAGAAAGCCGACCGCATCGTGGTGCTGGACCATGGCGGCATCGTCGAACAGGGAACGCATGCCACGCTGGTGGCGCAAGGCGGGGTCTATGCTCGCCTGGCCGCCCTCCAGTTCACTGCCTGAACCCGCGGCAGGCTGTCACTGCAGCGTTTCCTTGAGCGCCGCGGGGATGGCCAGCGGCAGCACCGGAATGCCCTCTTCGAGCAGTGCCTCGGTCTGCTCGCGGGTCGCCTGACCGCGGATCCCGCGTTCTTCGGCTTCGCCGTAGTGCATCCTGCGCGCCTCGTCGGCAAAACGGTCGCCCACGTCCTCGGTCTTTGCGAGAACCTCGCGCACGGCGCGCATCCAGCGGGCCTCCGGAGACAGTTCGGCCGGTGCCTGGGCCTTGGCGGGCGCCGGAGATGCCGATGACGATGCCGCTGCGGCGGCCTCCGCCGGCGCCTTCGCGTTGCCCAGGTTCAGGCGCGGCGCGCTCAACAGCTTGACGATGCGCGTGTCGGCACACACCGGACATTCGACCAGTCCGGCAGCAAGCTGAGTTTCGAAGGCTTCATTGGACGCGAACCAGCCTTCGAAGCCGTGGCCATGCGAACAGCGGAGATCGAGAACCTTCATGCGCGGATTATCCCGCGCCGCCTTGCGAAGCGGTGGCTTGCCAATCGAGTGCCCATGCGCCCGAAAGGACGTTCTGCAGCCAGAGCGTGCAGGTCAGCGACTTGGCATCGGTGAGCGTGCCGTCGCGGCACCAGAGCGCAACTTCTGCCGGCGTGGCCGTGAACACGTCGAGAAACTCGCCGTGGTCGAGCTGCCGCTTGCCGAGCGAAAGGCCGCGCGCAAAGTAGATGTGGATGATCTCGGTGGAATACGCCACGGCCAGGTGCATGGCGCCGGCATACGCCCACTCGCCCGCGGTGTAGCCGGTTTCCTCGAGCAGCTCGCGCTGGCCGCAGACGAGTGGATCTTCCCCCGCATCGAGCTTGCCGGCCGGAAACTCGACCATCACATGCCCGACCGGATAGCGGTACTGCCGCTCCAGCACCACGCGGCCGTCGTCGAGCAGCGGAATCACCACCACCGCGCCCGGGTGGATCACGTACTCGCGCGTGGCGGTGTGGCCGTCGGGCAGGCGCACGGTGTCGCGGCAGACCTGGAGGAAATTGCCCTTGACCAGGAGCTCGCTGGCCGTGCGTTCTTCCTTCAGGTGCGAATCGGCGATGGGAGAAGTCATGTCGGTCATCCGTGCCTGTGCTTCATGAGGTAGCGCCAGGTAAACCCTGGAAAGGCCAGCACGATGAAAAGCGCACCGGTCACCGCATAGAACTCCCAGCCCTGCGGGGCAATCTGCCCTGCCCGGCTTTCGAACAGCAAACCCACGCCGCCCGCGGCGAAATACAGCGCCACCAGTTCGGCAAGCCGCACCGCCAGCGGCTTGGGGTGCGTGGCCAGGGGAACGACGCCAAACAGCCGGTCGTTGAAGAACGGCAGGTTGGCCGCCACCAGCGCCACCAGGAGAACGACCCAGACCGATGCGGTTTGCGACACCGTGGGCAGGCCGGGTCAGTTCGCCAGCGTGGCCACGATGGCCTTGGCGCACAGCGTCATGAGGCCGCCGGGAACGATGCCCAGCACGAGAATCAGCAGGCCGTTGATCGACAGCACGGTGCGCACGTCGCGCGGCGCCGACACGGTGCTGGCCGTGACCGGAGCGTCGAAGTACATGACCTTGACCACGCGCAGGTAGTAGAAGGCGCCGATCAGCGACGTGATCACCGCGAACACGGCCAGCCCGATGTAGAGCGCCTGGCCCGAGGCGATCAGCGCCTGCAGGACCGCCAGCTTGGCGTAGAACCCGACCAGCGGCGGCAGGCCCGCGAGCGAGAACATGGCGATGGCCATCACGCCGGCGTACAGCGGGCTGCGCTGGTTCAGGCCGGCCAGGTCCGTGATCTCTTCGCTTTCGAAACCCTCGCGCGCCAGCAGCAGGATGATGCCGAAGCTCGCCAGCGTGGTCAGCACATAAGTCACGATGTAGAACATCGAGGCGCTGTAGGCGAACTGTGCGTTGTAGGTGTTGCCGTTGACCACGCCCGCCACCAGGCCGAGCAGCATGAAGCCCATCTGCGCAATGGTCGAATAGGCCAGCATGCGCTTCAGGTTGGTCTGCGCGATGGCGGCCAGGTTGCCCACCAGCAGCGAGGCAATGGCCAGCAACGCCAGCATCTGCTGCCAGTCGATGGCCAGCGGCAGCAGCCCTTCCACCAGCAGGCGGATGATGATGGCAAAGGCGGCCAGCTCGGGCGCCGCGCCGATCAGCAGCGTGACTGCCGTCGGAGCGCCCTGGTACACGTCGGGCACCCACATGTGGAAAGGCGCCGCGCCTACCTTGAAGGCCAGGCCCGCAACGATGAACACGAGGCCGAACACCAGCACCTGGTGATTCACCTTGCCGCTGGCGATGATCTTGAAAACTTCGTTGACGTCGAGCGAACCGGTCGCGCCGTACAGCATCGACAGGCCGTAGAGCAGGAAGCCGCTGGCCATGGCGCCGAGCACGAAGTACTTCATGGCCGCTTCGCTGGCCACCGCATTGTCGCGGCGCAGCGCCACCAGCGCGTAGCTCGACAGCGTGAGCAGCTCGAGCCCCAGGTAGATCAGCAGGAAGTTGCTGCCCGAGATCATCACGAACATGCCCAGCAGCGCGAACATGCCGATGGTGAACATTTCGCCGCCGCGCAGCATGTCGCGGTCCGCCGCATAGGGCCGGCCGTAGACCAGCGTGACCATCAGGGCCACGGTGGCAAAGCACTTGAGCCAGTTGCCCATGGGATCGCTCACGACCATGCCGCCGAAGCCGTAGGCCGTCTTGCCCTCGTTGGCGGCAAGGCCGGTCAGCACGGCCACCACGGCCAGCGTGAGCAGCGTCAGGACGTAGGTGCGCGTGCGGCGGGCGTCGGTGGTCGACAGGTCGACCAGCGCAATGATGCAGGCCATGACCAGCAGCACGATTTCGGGGTAGATCGCGACCCAGCTGAGTTTGTCAATCATCTCGTTCTCTTCTTCAGCGTGGAATCAGGGCAGTTTCGACGTTGCCACATGGCGCAGGAGCTCCGTCACGGAAACATCCATCACATCGGTGAACGGCTTCGGATAGATGCCCATCCACAGCACGGCAATGGCCAGCAGCGACAGCATCAGGAACTCGCGGGCATTGATGTCGGAGAGTTCCTTGACGTGGTCGTTGCCGACCGGGCCCAGGTACACGCGCTTGTACATCCAGAGGGTGTAGGCGGCGCCGAAGATCAGCGCCGTGGCCGCCCCCAGGCCGATCCAGAAGTTGAACTTGACCGCACCCAGGATGACCATCCACTCGCCCACGAAACCGGCAGTGCCCGGCAGGCCGCAATTGGCCATAGCGAACAGCAGCGCGAACGCGGCGAACTTGGGCATGGTGTTGACCACGCCGCCGTAGTCGGCGATCTGGCGCGAATGCACGCGGTCGTAGAGCACGCCGATGCCAAGGAACATGGCGCCCGACACGAATCCGTGGGCAATCATCTGCACGATGCCGCCGGACACGCCCAGCTCGTTGAAGATGAAGAAGCCGAGCGTCACGAAGCCCATGTGGGCGACCGACGAGTAAGCCACGAGCTTCTTCATGTCTTCCTGCACCAGCGCCACCAGGCCGACGTAGATCACCGCAATCAGCGACAGCGCGATCATGAGCCAGGCCCATTCGTGCGAGGCGTCGGGCGCGATCGGCATCGAGAAGCGCAGGAAGCCGTAGGCCCCGAGCTTCAGCATGATGGCCGCCAGCACGGCCGAACCGCCGGTCGGCGCCTCCACGTGCACGTCCGGCAGCCAGGTGTGGACCGGCCACATCGGCACCTTGACGGCAAAGGCGGCAAAGAACGCGAAGAACAGGAAGGTCTGCGCCGTCGAGCCCAGCGGCAGCTTGTGCCAGCTCAGGATGTCGAAGCTGCCGCCCGACTTGTTGTACAGGTAGATCAGCGCCACCAGCATCAGCAGCGAGCCGAGCAGGGTGTAGATGAAGAACTTGAACGCCGCGTAGATCTTGTTCGGGCCGCCCCAGATGCCGATGATGAGATACATCGGAATCAGCGTGGCTTCGAAGAACACGTAGAACAGGATGCCGTCGAGCGCGGCGAACACGCCGATCATGAAGCCCGAGAGAATCAGGAACGCGGCCATGTACTGGTTGACGCGCTCGGTGATCACTTCCCAGGCCGAGATCACGACCACCACGGTAGTGAACGAAGTCAACAGCACCAGCCAGAGCGACAGACCGTCAATGCCCAGGTGATAGTTGACATTGAAACGCGCGATCCAGCCGGCCTTCTCAACGAACTGCATCGCGGCGGTGCCGTTCTGGAAGCCCGTGTAAAGCGGTACGGTCACCAGGAAACTCACGATCGCGCCGACCAGCGCGACCCAGCGCACGCCCCTGGCATGCTCGTCACGGCCGAACGCCAGCAACGCGACACCGAATGCGATCGGCACCCAGATGGCAAGGCTCAACAAACCCATTTTTGTTTTTCTCCAGCGCTTGGCTCAGCGCTTGAACCAGACGAAGTACGTCATCAGGATGAAGATGCCGAGCAGCATCGCGAAGGCGTAGTGATAGATGTAGCCCGACTGCAGCCAGCGCACCGCACCCGAGATGCGGCCCACGAGCTTCCACGAGCCGTTGACCACGGCGCCGTCGATCAGCGCCTGGTCGCCGCCCTTCCACAGGCCGGTGCCGAAGGCACGCGCACCGCGGGCAACGATGTTCTCGTTGATCCAGTCGAGGTAGTACTTGTTGTCGAGCAGGCGATAGACCGGGCCGAAGGCGCGCTTGATCGCAGCCGGCAGCGCCGGGTTCACCATGTACATGTAGTACGACAGCACCACGCCCGCCAGCGCCAGCCAGAACGGCGCGGCGGTCAGGCCGTGCAGGGCCATGGCCATCGGGCCGTGGAAGGCCTCGGCCATTTCCTTCATCGCGTGGTGCTTGCCGGCGTCGACGAAGATCGCGTCCTTGAAGAATTCGCCGTAGAGCATGGGATCGATGGTCAGGTAGCCGATCACGACCGAGGGAATGGCCAGCAGCACCAGCGGCACCCAGACCACCCAAGGCGACTCGTGCGGCGTGGAGTGGTTGGCGTGATGGCCGTGGTCGGGCTCCTCGTCCGACGCATGGTGGTGCTTGTCGGGATTCAGGTCGTAGCGCTCCTTGCCGTGGAACACCAGGAAGTACATGCGGAACGAATAGAACGCCGTGACGAACACACCGGCCAGCACCGCGTAGTAGGCGAACTGCGCGCCCCACAGGTGGCTTTCGTGCACCGCCTCGATGATGCTGTCCTTCGAGTAGAAGCCCGCGAAGAACGGCGTGCCGATCAGCGCGAGCGAACCCAGCAGCGAGGTGATCCAGGTGATCGGCATGTACTTGCGCACGCCGCCCATCCAGCGGATGTCCTGGTTGTGGTGCATGCCGATGATCACCGAACCCGCGCCAAGGAACAGCAGGGCCTTGAAGAACGCGTGCGTCATCAGGTGGAACACCGCGACCGAGTAGGCCGAGGCACCCAGCGCCACCGTCATGTAGCCGAGCTGCGAGAGCGTCGAGTACGCAACCACGCGCTTGATGTCGTTCTGGATGATGCCCAGGAAGCCCATGAACAGCGCCGTGATGGCACCGATCACCAGCACGAAGCTCAGGGCCGTGTCGCTGAGCTCGAACAGCGGCGACATGCGCGCCACCATGAAGATGCCGGCCGTGACCATGGTCGCGGCATGGATCAGCGCGGAGATGGGCGTCGGGCCTTCCATCGAGTCGGGCAGCCACACGTGCAGCGGGAACTGCGCGCTCTTGCCCATGGCACCGATGAACAGGCAGATGCAGATCACGGTCACCAGCATCCACTCGGTGCCGGGGAAGGTGATGCCGGCCAGCGTGTTGGCCTTGGCGAAGGCTTCGCCGTAGTTCAGCGTGCCGGCGTAGGCGGCGATCAGGCCGATGCCGAGGATGAAGCCGAAGTCGCCCACGCGGTTGACGATGAAGGCCTTCATGTTCGCGAAGATGGCGGTCGGCTTGTTGAACCAGAAGCCGATCAGCAGGTACGACACCAGGCCCACCGCTTCCCAGCCGAAGAACAGCTGGAGCATGTTGTTGCTCATGACGAGCATCAGCATCGAGAAGGTGAACAGCGATATGTACGCGAAGAAGCGGTTGTAGCCCTCGTCTTCTTCCATGTAGCCGATGGTGTAGATGTGCACCATCAGCGAGACGAAGCTCACCACGCACATCATCATGGCCGTGAGGCCGTCGACCAGGAAGCCGACTTCCATCTTCAGGCCGCCCACCACCATCCATTCGTAGAGGGTGGCGTTGAAGCGGGCGCCGTCGGCCACCACGCTCTTGAGCGTCATTGCCGAGATGACGAAGGCGACGAACACACCGAGGATGGTCAGCGAATGCGTGACCTTGCGGCCGATGTGGTTGCCGCCGAACTTGGTGCCGAACAGGCCGGCGACGACAGCGCCGACCAGGGGCGCCAGCGGTACGGCCAGCAGGGTGGATGCGGAAAGGGTTGCGCTCATGTTGCTTTCAACCCTTGAGCGAGTTGAGTTCGTCCACGTTGATGTTCGACTTGTTGCGGAACAGCAGGACCAGCAGCGCGAGGCCGATGGCCGACTCGGCCGCAGCCACCGTCAGGATGAAGAACACGAAGATCTGGCCGTGCATGTCGCCCAGGTAGTACGAGAACGCCACGAAATTCATGTTCACCGCGAGCAGCATCAACTCGATGGCCATCAGCAGCACGATGAGGTTCTTGCGGTTCAGGAAAATGCCGATCACCGAGAGCGCAAAGAGCATGGCGCCGAGTGATAGAAAGTGTCCGAGCGTGAGCGTCATGCCTTGTTTTCCTTTGCCGCCGCTGCGTCTGCGGGTGCTTCCACCACGGGCTCGGCGGCGCGCGTGACCGGCATCTGCACGATGCGCACGCGGTCTCGCGCCTTCACGCGCACCTGGTCGGACGGGTTGACGTACTTGCTGTCCTTGCGGGTGCGCAGCGTCAGCGCAATGGCGGCCACGATGGCCACGAGCAGGATGACGGCCGCGATTTCGAGCGGATACAGGTACTCGGAATACAGCAGCTTGCCGAGCTCGAGCGTGTTCGAGCTGTTGGCTGCCATGGCGGCCGCGGCGCGCGGTGCCTCCGCCAGGCGGAAGCCGCCCATCAGCACGGCAGCCATTTCGAGCGCAATGAGCGCCCCCACGCCAGCTGCCAGCGGGAAGTGCTTCCAGAAGCCCTGCCGCAGGCCGTCGACGTTGATGTCCAGCATCATCACGACGAACAGGAACAGCACCATCACCGCCCCGACGTAGACGAGCACGAGCGCGATCGCCAGGAATTCGGCGCGCAGCAAAAGCCAGATCGCCGAAGCCTGGAAGAAGGCCAGCACCAGGTACAGCGCGGCGTACACGGGATTGCGGGCGGTGATGACGCGGAAGGCTGCGAACAGCAGCACCGCGGCAAAGAGATAGAACAGACCGGTCTTGACGTCCATTGGAATTCGAATTGGTACGGGGTTCGGACTGAGCGTGATCAGCGGTACTTGGCGTCGGCCGCCTTGTTCGCTGCAATTTCTTTTTCGTAGCGATCGCCCACGGCCAGGAGCATGTCCTTGGTGAAGTACAGGTCGCCGCGCTTTTCGCCGTGGTATTCGAAGATGTGGGTCTCGACGATCGAATCGACCGGGCAGCTCTCTTCGCAGAAGCCGCAGAAGATGCACTTGGTCAAGTCGATGTCGTAGCGCGTGGTGCGGCGCGAGCCGTCGTCGCGCACATCGGATTCGATGGTGATGGCCAGCGCCGGGCACACGGCTTCGCAGAGCTTGCAGGCAATGCAGCGCTCTTCACCGTTCTCATAGCGGCGCAGCGCGTGCAGGCCGCGAAAGCGCGGCGACAGCGGCGTCTTCTCTTCGGGAAACTGCACCGTGATCTTGCGGGCGAAGGCGTACTTGCCGGTGATGGCCAGGCCCTTGAACAACTCGAACAGCATGAAGCTGCCCAGGAAGTCCTTGAGCGAGAACGGCGCGGACGCGAGCTTGGAAGGGCGCGCGAGCGCGCCGGCGGTATGCGCAGCAGTCATGATGTTGGCGCTTCCAGTTATTTCCAGATGTTGAACGGGGTCTGCATCCAGGCACCGACCACGACCAGCCACACGAGCGTGACCGGAATGAAGATCTTCCAGCCGAGCCGCATGATCTGGTCATAGCGGAAGCGCGGGAAGGTGGATCGGACCCACAGGAACATGGTGACCACGCAGAAGGTCTTGGCGCCGAGCCAGATCCAGCCCGGAATGAAGCTCAGGAACTCGAACGGCGGCAGCCATCCGCCGAGGAACAGCACGGTGCACAGGATCGAGACCAGCCACATGTTGGCGTACTCGGCCAGGAAGAACATCGCGAAGCTCATGCCCGAGTACTCGATCATGTGGCCCGCAACGATTTCGGACTCGCCTTCGACCACGTCGAAGGGGTGGCGGTTGGTTTCAGCCAGGCCCGAGATGAAGTAGACGACGAAGATCGGCAGCAGCGACAGCCAGTTCCAGGACAGGAACCCGATGCCCATCGATGCGAAGGTGCCCTTGCCCTGCCCTGTCACGATGTCGGTCATGTTCAGGCTGGCCGAGACCATCAGCACCACGACGAAGCAGAAGCCCATCGCGATCTCGTAGCTCACCATCTGCGCCGAGGCGCGCAGTGCGCCCAGGAAGGCGTATTTCGAATTGGAAGCCCAGCCCGCGATGATCACGCCATAGACCTCGAGCGAGGTGATGGCCATCACGAACAGCAGGCCGGCGTTGATGTTGGCCAGCGCCACGTCGGGCCCGAAGGGAATCACGACCCATGCGACGAGCGCCGGCATGATGGTCATGATCGGGCCGAGCAGGAACAGGCCCTTGTTGGCGACCGTCGGAAGAATGATTTCCTTGGTCATCAGCTTGAGCGCGTCTGCAATGGGCTGCAGCAGGCCCAGCGGGCCGATGCGGTTCGGGCCGATGCGGATCTGCGTGAAGCCGATGGCCTTGCGCTCCCACAGCGTGAGGTAGGCCACGGCTCCCATCAGCGGAAGCACGACCACGATGATCTTGATCAGCGTCCAGATCACCGGCCAAGCGATGGCCGTCCACCAGCCCGCGTGGACCAGTCCCTGGCCAAACGAATGCACTGCGTCGATCATGCCAATGCCTCCTCGGCACGGGCCGGAGCAGCCGATGCGTTGCGTGCATCGGCGGTGAGTTGCAGCGACGGTGCGCGGCGCACGATCGAGTCGAGTTGATAGACGCTCGCGACCACAGGCGCGGCCACGGCGCCGCTGGAAGCAACGGCATTGGCGGCGGTGGCGTTGTTCAGCGCATGGGCCGGCACGCTGCCGTTGTCGCCGATGGTGCGCAGCACGTCAGCGGTCGATTCGAATGCAAAGCCCGGCAGGCCGAGCAGGTTGGCCAGCACGCGCAACACCTTCCAGGCCGGACGCGCCTCGCCTTGCGGCTTCACGACGGCATGGAAACCTTGCACGCGGCCTTCGGCATTGACGAAGGTGCCCGGCGTTTCGGTGAATGGCGCGATGGGCAGCAGCACGTCGCTGAACTCGAGGTTGGCCTTGAAGGGGCTCAGCGTGACGACCATCTGCGCATTGCCGATGACGTCGGCGGCTGCGGCGCCCGCGGCCGAGTCGAACACCGGCTCGGTATTGAGCAGCAGCACGGCCTTGAGGCCCGAGCCCGCGGCCAGCATGCGGCCGGCATCGAGGCCGCCGTTCTTCGGGAACGCGCCGACGAGCTGCGCGCCCACGGTGTTGGCGGCTTCGGTCAGGTAGCCGACGGTGGCGCCGGTCTGTGCGCCGATCCAGTTTGCAAGGGCCAGCAGGCAGCTGGCTTGCGCGTGATGGGCGGCGGCATTGCCAAGCAGGATGGCCTTGCGCTCCCCGTTCAGCAGCGAGGTTGCGATGGCTAGCGCGGCGGCGTCGGGCTCGTTCTGCGGTGCCAGCGGCGCGGTCGCGCCGTTGGTCTTACCGATGGCGGCAGCGACGGCAGCGAGTGCCTCGACCCACTGGTCGGCTTCGACGATGGTCGATTGCGCCACGGTGATGGCCCACGCGTCGCGGTCGGCCATCAGGCCGGCCGAGGTGATCACCGACAGCGCGGCGCCCTTGCGCACGGCCTGGCGGATGCGCTGCGCGAACAGCGGGTGGTCCTTGCGCAGGTTCGAACCGACGACCAGCGCACGCTGCAACTGCGTGAGCGATGCGATCGAGGTGCCGAGCCAGCGCACGCCTTCGAACGCCGTGAATTCGGCGTTGCGCAGGCGGTAGTCGATGTTGTCGCTGCCGAGTTCACGCGTGAGCATGGCGGCCAGCTGCAGCTCTTCGAGCGTGCTGTGCGGGCTCACCAGCGTGCCGATGCTTTGCGCACCGTGGTCGGCCTTGATCTGCTTCAGGCCGTTGGCCACGTATTCGAGCGCGGTCTGCCAGTCGACCTGATGCCATTGGCCGCCCTGCTTGAGCATGGGCTGCGTGAGGCGCTCGGGGCCGTTGAGGGCTTCGTACGAGAAGCGGTCGCGGTCGGCGATCCAGCACTCGTTGACTTCTTCGTTCTCGAGCGGCACCACGCGCATCACGCGGTTGTTCTTGACCTGGACGATCAGGTTGGAACCGGTGGAGTCGTGCGGGCTCACCGACTTGCGGCGCGACAGCTCCCAGGTGCGGGCGCTGTAGCGGAACGGCTTGCTCGTGAGCGCGCCGACCGGGCAGATGTCGATCATGTTGCCCGACAGTTCGGAATCGACCGAATCGCCGAGGAAGGTTTCGATTTCGGAGTGCTCGCCGCGCTGGGTCATGCCGAGCTCCATCACGCCGGCCACTTCCTGGCCGAAGCGGACGCAGCGCGTGCAATGGATGCAGCGGCTCATTTCTTCCATGCTGATCAGCGGACCGACGTCCTTGTGGAAGACGACGCGCTTTTCTTCTTCGTAGCGCGAAGAAGAACCGCCGTAGCCCACGGCCAGGTCCTGCAGCTGGCACTCGCCGCCCTGGTCGCAGATCGGGCAGTCCAGCGGGTGGTTGATCAGCAGGAACTCCATGACGGACTGCTGGGCCTTGATGGCCTTTTCGCTCTTGGTGCGAACGATCATGCCCTGCGTGACGGGCGTGGCGCAGGCCGGCATCGGCTTGGGCGCCTTTTCCACGTCGACCAGGCACATGCGGCAGTTGGCCGCGATGCTGAGCTTCTTGTGATAGCAGAAGTGCGGGATGTAGGTGCCCGCCTTGTCGGCCGCATGCATCACCATGCTGCCTTCGGTCACTTCGACCTTCTTGCCGTCGAGTTCGATTTCGATCATGAGTATGTTTCTTCTCGCGCTCAGGCTTGGACCGGTGCCTTCGGGACGTAGCCCGGGATCAGGGCCTCGAACTCGTGACGGAAGTGCTTGATCATGGCGCGCACCGGCATGGCCGCCGCGTCGCCGAGGGCGCAGATCGTGCGGCCCTGGATGTTGTCTGCCACGGAGTTGAGCAGGTCCATGTCCGACGCCCTGCCCTGCCCGTTGTGGATGCGGTCCACCACGCGGTACAGCCAGCCCGTGCCTTCGCGGCACGGCGTGCACTGGCCGCAGGACTCGTGCATGTAGAAGTACGAGAGGCGCCGCAGCGACTCGACCATCGAGCGGCTGTCGTCCATGACGATCACCGCGCCCGAGCCCAGCATGGAGCCGGCCTTGGCGATGGAGTCGTAGTCCATCGTGCATTCCATCATGATGGAAGCGGGCAGCACCGGAGACGATGATCCGCCAGGGATCACGGCCTTGAGCGTGCGACCCTTGCGAACGCCGCCGCACAGCTCGAGCAGCTTGGAGAACGGCGTGCCCATGGGCACTTCGTAGTTGCCCGGCAGCTCGACGTCGCCGCTCACCGAATAGATCTTGGTGCCGCCGTTGTTCGGCTTGCCGCATTCGAGATACGCCGGACCGCCGTTGTTGATGATCCAGGGCACCGCCGCGAAGGTCTCGGTGTTGTTGATGGTGGTGGGCTTGCCGTAGAGGCCGAAGCTCGCCGGGAACGGCGGCTTGAAGCGCGGCTGGCCCTTCTTGCCTTCGAGCGATTCGAGCAGCGCGGTTTCCTCGCCGCAGATGTAGGCGCCGAAGCCGTGGGCGGCGTGCAACTGGAAGTTGTACGTGCTGCCCATGATCTTGTCGCCGAGGTAGCCGGCGGCGCGCGCTTCTTCGAGGGCTTCCTCGAAGCGGTCGTAGCTCTGGAAGATCTCGCCGTGGATGTAGTTGTAGCCCACGCTGATGCCCATCGCATACGCGGCGATGGCCATGCCTTCGATCACGATGTGCGGGTTGAATTGCAGGATGTCGCGGTCCTTGCACGTGCCCGGCTCGCCTTCGTCCGAATTGCAGACGAGGTACTTCTGGCCCGGGAACTGGCGGGGCATGAAGCTCCACTTCAGGCCCGTCGGGAAGCCCGCGCCGCCGCGGCCGCGAAGGCCCGAGGCCTTGACTTCGGCGATCACCTGGTCGGGCGTGAGGCCCTCGGTGAGGATCTTGCGCAGCGCCTTGTAGCCGCCGCGCGCTTCGTAGTCGGCCAGGCGCCAGTTGGTGCCGTCGAGGCCCGCATAGATCTGCGGCTCGATGTGGCGGCCATGGAAACAGGTCTGGACGCCCGTGGCCTGGAATTGCTGGAGCACTTGTTCGGGTGACATCAGGCAGCCTCCCCTTTGGCGGAGCCGCGCAGCCCGTCGATGAGCTGGTCGAGCTTCTCGTTGCTCATGAAGCTGCACATCGTGCGGTCGTTGACCAGCATCACGGGCGAATCGGCGCAGGCGCCCAGGCATTCGCTCTGCTGCAGCGTGAACATGCCGTCGGCCGTGGTCTCGCCCATCTTGATGCCGAGCTTCTTCTCTAGGTGAACCAGCGCAGTGACGCCGTCGCGCAGCTGGCACGGCAGGTTGGTGCACACGTTGAGCTTGAACTTGCCCACCGGGTGCTGGTTGTACATGTTGTAGAAGGTCGTGACCTCATGCACGGCGATCGGCGCCATGCCAAGGTACTCGGCGATCTCGCGCTCGCGCTGCATGCTGATGAAGCCTTCGTCCTGCTGGACGATGGCCAGGCAGGCCATCACGGCCGACTGCTTGCCCGCTTCGGGGTATTTGGCGACTTCGCGCGCAAAGCGCTCGAGAATCGCAGGCTTCAGAGGAGCAGAAGGCGCCGAGGGCGCCGTGTCATGGTGGGTCGAGGAAGTCGTCATTCGCTCTTTCTCACCTGTCGATTTCGCCGAACACGATGTCCATCGTGCCGATCACCGCGACAGCGTCGGCGATCATGTGACCGCGCGACATTTCGTCGAGGGCGGCGAGGTGCGGGAAACCGGGAGCGCGGATCTTCAGGCGATACGGCTTGTTGGCGCCGTCGCTCACCAGATAGATGCCGAACTCGCCCTTCGGATGCTCGACGGCGGCATAAGCCTCGCCTTCGGGCACGTGGAAGCCTTCGGTGAAGAGCTTGAAATGGTGGATCAGCTCCTCCATGTTCGCCTTCATCGATTCGCGCGCGGGCGCAGCGACCTTGTGGTTGTCGGTGATGACCGGGCCGGGGTTGGCACGCAACCAGGCCGAGCACTGCTGGATGATCTTGTTGGCCTGGCGCATTTCTTCCACGCGCACGAGGTAGCGGTCGTAGCAGTCGCCCGTCTTGCCGACCGGCACGTCGAACTGCATCTGGTCGTAGACGTCGTAGGGCTGCTTCTTGCGCAGGTCCCATTCGACGCCCGAGCCGCGCAGCATGGGGCCGGTGAAGCCGAGGTTCAGCGCGCGCTCCGGCGTCACCACGCCGATGCCCACGGTGCGCTGCTTCCAGATGCGGTTGTCGGTGAGCAGCGTTTCGTACTCGTCGACCATCCCGGGGAAGCGCCTGCAGAAGTCGTCGATGAAGTCGAGCAGCGAGCCCTGGCGGTTCTCGTTGAGCTTCTCGATCGCCTTCGCGTTCTTGATCTTGCTGACCTTGTACTGCGGCATGGCATCCGGCAGGTCGCGGTAGACGCCGCCCGGACGGAAGTACGCCGCATGCATGCGCGCGCCCGACACCGCTTCGTACATGTCGAACAGGTCTTCACGTTCGCGGAAGCAGTAGATGAGCATGTTCATCGCGCCGCAATCGAGACCGTGCGCGCCGAGCCACAGCAGGTGGTTCAGCAGCCGGGTGATCTCGGCGAACATCACGCGGATGTACTGCGCGCGGATCGGCACGTCCAGGCCCATCATCCGCTCGATGGCGAGGCAGTAGGCGTGCTCGTTGCTCATCATCGACACGTAGTCGAGACGGTCCATGTACGGCAGCGACTGGATGAAGGTGCGCGATTCGGCGAGCTTCTCGGTCGCGCGGTGCAAGAGGCCGATGTGCGGATCGGCGCGCTGGATCACTTCGCCGTCGAGCTCGAGCACCAGGCGCAGCACACCGTGCGCTGCCGGATGCTGGGGACCGAAGTTGAGTGTGTAGTTCTTGATTTCGGCCATATGTGTCAGTGCAGACCGCTGCCGTAGTTGTCTTCGCGAATCACGCGCGGCGTGATTTCCCGCGGCTCGATCGATACCGGCTGGTAGACCACGCGCTTCTGCTCTTCGTCGTAGCGCATTTCGACGTGCCCCGACACCGGGAAGTCCTTGCGGAACGGGTGTCCGATGAAGCCGTAGTCGGTCAGGATGCGGCGCAGGTCGTCGTGGCCTTCGAACACGATGCCGTAGAGGTCGAAGGCTTCGCGCTCGAACCAGGTCGCGGCGTTCCACACGGGCTGGAGCGAATCGACCACGGGCAGGTCTTCGTTCGGCGCAAACACCTTGAGGCGCACGCGCTGGTTGAGGCTCACCGACAGCAGGTGCGTGACGACGCCATAGCGCTCGCCCTGCCACTCGCCTTCGCGGTAGTCGGAGTAGTCCATGCCACAGAGGTCGACCAGCTGCTCGAAACGGCAGCCGGGCGCATCGCGCAGCAGCGTGGCCGCCTCGATGTAGTCGGCAGCACCCACCACCACGGTCACCTCGCCCAGCGCGAGCGTGACGCTCCTGGCCCTGGCGCCGAGCGCCTCGGCGATGGTGGCGCGCAGCACCTCCGGCGAAATTGCAAAATCAGTCATCGTCGGCAATCCCTCAGGCGCGGGCAATGGTGTTGGTGCGGCGAATCTTCTGCTGCAACTGGATGATGCCGTAGAGCAGCGCTTCGGCGGTGGGCGGGCAACCCGGCACATAGACATCCACCGGCACGATGCGGTCGCAGCCACGCACGACCGAATAGCTGTAGTGGTAGTAGCCGCCGCCGTTGGCGCACGAGCCCATGGAAAGAACCCAGCGCGGCTCCGGCATCTGGTCGTAGACCTTGCGCAATGCCGGCGCCATCTTGTTGCACAGCGTGCCGGCCACGATCATCAGATCGGACTGGCGCGGGCTGGGCCTGAACAGCATGCCGAAACGGTCGATGTCGTAGCGGGCCGCGCCTGCGTGCATCATTTCGACGGCACAGCAAGCCAGACCGAAAGTCATCGGCCAAAGTGATCCGGTCTTCGCCCAGTTCACCACCGAGTCATAGGTGGTGGTGACGAAGCCTTCCTTCATGACGCCTTCAATGGCCATTTTGTCGATTCCTTGTCATTCCCAGTCGAGCGCGCCTTTTTTCCACTCGTAGGCAAAGCCCACGACGAGGATGGCGAGAAAGATCATCATGGCCCAGAAGCCGACGGCGCCGATTTCCTTGAGCGCAATCGCCCATGGAAAGAGAAAGGCAATCTCGAGATCGAACAGGATGAAGAGAATGGCGACGAGGTAATAGCGCACGTCGAATTTCATGCGCGCATCCTCGAAGGCCTCGAAGCCGCACTCGTAGGGAGCGTTCTTCGCTGCGTCGGGCCGATTGGGACCCAGGATGTAGCCGATGACTTGCGGTGCGACACCTACACCGACACCGACCAAAATGAACAAGAGGACGGGGAGATAGGAATCGAGGTTCATCGGGAGATTTTTCACCGCTTGCCACCGGCAGGAAAACACTCTGGATGAGGCTTTCTGCCGGTGAGATTTGGTGCGGTCGGCGAGACTCGAACTCGCACAGCTTTCGCCACTACCCCCTCAAGATAGCGTGTCTACCAATTTCACCACGACCGCGGTTTTTTGTTCGGATGGCATGAGGTACCTGGAAAGGTGTTTGGCTTTCCGAACAGCTTTAGAGTTTACCCTGAAATGAAGCAGTTTCTCACTGACAGCTTCATGAAAACAACTTGATTATTTGTTCGGAATCTGGCCCGCGCCCGAAACGGGTGCGGCAGGCGCCGAAGCAGGTGCGCCGGCAGGCGTTGCGCCCGACGTACCGCCAGGAATCTGCCCCGCCGCGCCGGAGGCGGGCGTTGCCGGCGTGCCGATGGCTGCGCGCTCGAGCAGGCTGCCGCCGCCCGCAGGCCGTGCGTGGCTGAAGTAGGCCAGCAGCAAGGTGCATGCAAAGAACACCGCCGCCAGCACAGCCGTGGTGCGCGAAAGGAAATTCGCGCTGCCGCTTGCACCGAACAGGCTGCCCGCGCTGCCGCTGCCGAAGGCCGCGCCCATGTCGGCGCCCTTGCCGTGCTGGATCAGGATCAGCCCGATCATTGCAAGGGCCGACAGCATCTGCACGCCGACCAGAAGATTGAGGACCACATTCATTCGTTCTTACTCCTAATTGATGTCGCCCACTGCGCGCGTTCAGCGGGCAGCAGCGGAAATGATCTGCAAAAAGTCGGGGGCCTTGAGCGAAGCGCCGCCGATCAGGCCGCCGTCGATGTCGGGCTGCGCCAGCAGCTGCGCGGCATTGGCCGCATTCATGCTGCCGCCGTAAAGAATGCAGATGCCGGCGGCGTGCTCGCTCGCGGCATGGTGCAGCTGTGCGCGCAGCACGGCATGCACCGCCTGCGCCTGTTCCGGTGTGGCCGTCTTGCCGGTGCCGATGGCCCAGACCGGCTCGTAGGCCACGACGATCTCGCTGATGCAATGGCCATTGACGTGGATCACCGCCGCCAACTGGCGCTTGACGACCTCTTCGGTGCGCCCTGCTTCGCGCTCGGCCAGCGTTTCGCCCACGCAGACGATCGGCGTGATGCCGTTCGCAAGCGCAGCCGCCGTCTTGGCCGCCACCGCGTCGTCGGTTTCGCCGTGGTACTGGCGGCGCTCCGAATGGCCGACGATGGCATAGCGCACGCCGAAATCCTTCAGCATGGCCGCCGAATGCTCGCCCGTGAACGCGCCTTGCGGGTGCGCCGAAATGTCCTGGGCGCCCAGCGCCATGGCGCCGGAGCCCGCCAGCAGCGATTGCAGCTGCGCGAAATACGGGGCCGGCGCGCAAAGCGCGATGTCGCAACTGGCCGGCGCCGCAGCCAGGCCCTGCTGCAGGGCCTTCACCAGCGCCTCGTTGGCAGCCAGGCTGCCGTTCATCTTCCAGTTGCCCGCGATCAGCTTCTTTTTCGTGGTCATCGTGTTGTTGTCCGTCACCATGTCAGCACGATCTTGCCGATGTGCTGGTTGGATTCCATCAGCGCATGCGCCTGCGCCGCGCCGCTGGGTTCGCCGTCCGCCGCGAAGGTGCTGTGGATCACCGGCTTGACCGCGCCGCTTTCGAGCAGCGGCCAGACCTTTTCGCGCAGCGCCTTGGCGATGGCACCCTTGAATGCCACCGGCCGCGGACGCAGCGTGGAGCCGGTGATCACCAGCCGCTTGCGCAGCACCAGGCCCGCATTGAAGTCGCTCTTGACGCCGCCCTGCACCGCAATGATCACGAGCCGGCCGTCCTCGGCCATGCATTCAATCTCGCGCGCCACGTAGTCGCCCGCGACCATGTCCAGAACCACGTCCACACCCTTGCCGCCGGTGAGCTTCTTCGCCTCTTCGGCGAAGTCGCTCGTGCGGTAGTTGATGGCGTGGTCGGCGCCCAGCTTCCTGCAGGCCTCGCACTTGTCGTCGCTGCCCGCCGTGGCGATGACGGTGGCGCCCAGCGCCTTGGCAATCTGGATGGCCGTGACGCCGATGCCGCTGGATCCGCCCTGGATCAGCAGGGTTTCGCCCTTTTGCAGGCGGCCCCGCTCGAACACGTTGCTCCAGACGGTGAAGAAGGTCTCGGGCAGCGAGGCTGCCTCGGTGTCGCTCCAGCCCTTGGGCACCGGCAGGCATTGCGCCACGGGCGCCACGCACAGCTGGGCATAGCCGCCGCCCGCGATCAGCGCGCAGACGCGGTCGCCGATCTTGAAACCCGCCTCGGCCAGGGCAGCGGCATCGCCCGACACGATCTCGCCGGCCACTTCGAGGCCCGGCAGGTCGGAGGCGCCGGGCGGAACCGGGTAGTGCCCCTTGCGCTGCAGCACGTCCGGACGGTTCACGCCGCTGGCCGCGACGCGGATCAGCAGTTCGCCCACGCCGGCCACCGGATCGGGGCGCTCCACGGCGCGCAGCACCTCGGGGGCGCCGTACGAAGTGATTTCAATGGCTTTCATGGTCTTTGGCCTGCAACGCCCGTTTCCGGGCGTGGTTAGCGAATACTGGAAAGTGGGACGGCCGCGGCATGGCTGCCGCTGCGCCCCTCTTTCTTACTCTTGCGGTTCGCGCGGTGCGTACGGCTGCTCGCCGACGGGCGCCGGCTGCTGCTCGTTGCGCGGCTGCTGTTGCTGCTCGTTGTTGAAACGCGGAGCGCGTTCGCCGCGATCGCCACCACGGTCGCCGCGGTCCGAGCGCTCGCGGCGCTCGCCGCCACGGTCACCGCGGTCGCCACGGTCTTCGCGCGGCGGGCGCTCGCTGTATTCCATGCCGGCCGGACGCTCGGTCAGGGCCTTCATGGACAGCTTGACGCGGCCCTTTTCGTCGGTCTCGAGCACCTTGACCTTGACGATCTGGCCTTCGCTCAGGTAGTCGGTCACCTTCTCGACGCGCTCGTGCGCGATCTGGCTGATGTGCAGCAGGCCGTCCTTGCCGGGCAGGAGGTTGATGAGCGCGCCGAAGTCCAGGATCTTGGTGACCGGGCCTTCGTAGACCTTGCCGATTTCGACTTCGGCCGTGATCTGCTCGATGCGCTTCTTGGCGAGCTCGGCCTTTTCAGGGTCGGTCGAGGCGATGGTGATCGTGCCGTCTTCGTCGATGTTGATCGTCGTGCCGGTTTCTTCCTGCAGGCCGCGGATGACCGCGCCGCCCTTGCCGATCACGTCGCGGATCTTCTCGGGATTGATCTTCAGCGTGGTCAGGCGCGGTGCGAACTGCGACACCTCGGTCTTGGCCTCGCCCATGGCTTCCTGCATCTTGCCGAGGATGTGCATGCGCGCTTCCTTGGCCTGGGCCAGTGCGACCTGCATGATTTCCTTGGTGATGCCCTGGATCTTGATGTCCATCTGCAGCGCGGTGATGCCGTTGGTCGTGCCGGCCACCTTGAAGTCCATGTCGCCCAGGTGATCTTCGTCGCCCAGGATGTCGGTCAGCACCGCGAAGCGGTTGTCTTCCTTGATCAGGCCCATGGCGATGCCGGCCACGTGGGCCTTCATCGGCACGCCGGCGTCCATCATCGAGAGGCAGCCGCCGCACACCGAGGCCATCGACGAGGAGCCGTTGGATTCGGTGATTTCCGACACCACGCGAATGGTGTACGGGAATTCTTCCTTGGTCGGCAGCACGGCGACGAGCGCGCGCTTGGCCAGGCGTCCGTGGCCGATTTCGCGGCGCTTGGTCGAGCCCATGCGGCCCACTTCGCCGGTGGCAAAGGGAGGCATGTTGTAGTGGAACAGGAAGCGGTCTTCGTACTCGCCGGCCAGCGCGTCGATGCGCTGCGCGTCGCGCTCGGTGCCGAGCGTGGTGATGACCAGGCCTTGCGTCTCGCCGCGCGTGAACAGTGCCGAACCATGGGTGCGGGGCAGCACGGAGTTGCGGATCTCGATGGGGCGCACGGTGCGCGTGTCACGGCCGTCGATGCGGGGTTCGCCCGAGAGGATCTGGCTGCGGACGATCTTGGCTTCGATCGAGAACAGCAGGTCGTTGACCTTGCCGGCGTCGAAGGGCTCGCCGCCTTCCTTCAGCGCATTCATCACGCTGGCGTTGGCTTCGCGCAGGGCTTGCGTGCGGGCCTGCTTGCTGCGGATCTGGTAGACGGCGCGCAACTTTTCCTCGGCCAGGCTCTTGACCTTGGCCACGAAGGCTTCGTCTTCGGCCGGCGCTTGCCAGTCCCACACCGGCTTGCCGGCGTCGCGCACGAGTTCATGGATCGCGTTGATCGCGATGTTGGCCTGCTCGTGGCCGAACACCACGCCGCCCAGCATGATTTCTTCGCTGAGCTGCAGGGCTTCGGATTCGACCATCAGCACGGCGGCTTCGGTGCCGGCCACCACGAGGTCCATCTGCGAATCCTTGCGGGCGGTCTGGCCCGGATTCAGCACGTACTGGCCGTTGATGTAGCCCACGCGGGCAGCACCGATCGGGCCGCTGAACGGAATGCCGGAGATCGACAGGGCGGCGCTCACGCCGATCATGGCGGCGATGTCGGCGTCGACTTCGGGGTTGAGCGACAGCGTGTGGATGACCACGTGCACTTCGTTCAGGAAGCCCTCGGGGAACAGCGGGCGGATCGGACGGTCGATCAGGCGGCTGGTCAGGGTTTCGTGTTCGCTGGGCTTGGCTTCGCGCTTGAAGAAGCTGCCGGGGATCTTGCCCGCGGCGTAGGTCTTCTCGATGTAGTCGACGGTCAGCGGGAAGAAGTCCTGGCCCGGCTTGGCGGTCTTGGAGGCGACCACGGTCGCGAGGATCACGGTGCCGTCGATGTCGACAACCACGGCGCCGCTGGCCTGGCGGGCGATTTCACCCGTTTCCATGACGACGGTCTTGTCGCCCCATTGGAAGGACTTGGTGACTTTGTTGAAGAGGCTCATGTTTTGCTCCTGTTTTGAGAGCGGGTGACCTGCATTGGGCACAGGTTCCGCAGGGACGGAGGCTTCTCAGAACACGATGCCATTCCAGCGAAGCTCGGCGGGAACTTCATTGGAATGACACAGCTTCGCTCTGTTTTGGCACTCCGAAAGTGGATCGCGAAGTAAAAAACGCCTGAGCTAGCGGACTAACCCAGGCGTTTTTTCATGCGATTCGGTTTACTTGCGCAGACCCAGCTTGGCGATCAGCGCGGTGTAGCGGTCGGCATCCTTGGACTTGAGGTAGTCCAGGAGCTTGCGGCGGCGGCTCACCATGCGCAGCAGGCCGCGACGACCATGGTGGTCCTTGGCGTGCGTCTTGAAGTGGGGGGTGAGCTCGTTGATACGGGCGGTCAGCAGTGCAACTTGCACTTCGGGGCTGCCGGTGTCGTTGGCGGCGCGGGCGTTGTCCTTGACGACTTCGGCCTTGATGGAGGCTGCGATCATGTTGAGTTTCCTTGTTCCGGGATGTTTGACTTGCGGTGAGCGCTGGAACTGCCCTCACCGTGCGCCTTGCGGCATGCAAAGCCATGGGATTATAACCCTCCCCCGTTCTCGCTCACTTCGTGTAGCTCGTTCCCCCTCGAGGGGGCAACACCGGCGGCCCGGCAAAGCCGGTTCCGCGGTGTTTCCCGAACGGCCCTGGCTTCGCCGGGCGCGATTTTGGCGGGCGCCTATTTCTGGGCAGCGAGCCAGGCTTTGAGGCGCTCCACGCCTTGAACAAGCCGCTGCGGGTCCTTGGAGGCGAAGCACCAGCGCAACCAGCCCTGGGCTTCCGGGGCGAAGGCATTGCCTGGGGCCAGGCCGAGGCCGGCCTCGACAACCAGGCGCTTGGCCAGCTCGAGGGAGTCGCCGAAGCCTTCGAGGCGGAAGAAGGCGTACATGCCGCCCTTGGCGGGGGCCACCTGCACGCCGGGCAGCGCGGCCAGGAGCGGCACCAGGGTGTCGCGGCACTGCTTCAGGTGGGCCACCACGCGGGGCGTGATCTCAGCGGTGTGCTCGATGGCCGCGACAGCGGCGCGCTGGGTGAAGACGCTGGCGCAGGAGGTGTTGAACTCGATCAGCTTGCCGATGCCGTCGACCAGCGCGGGCGGCAGCACGAGCCAGCCGAGGCGCCAGCCGGTCATGAGGAAGCTCTTCGAGAAGCTGTGCGTCACCACCAGCCGGTCGTCGGGCCTGGAGATATCAAGGAAGCTCGGCGCGCAGCCGTTCGGGGTGGGCTCGAAGTACAGCCGCTCGTACACCTCGTCGGCCAGGATCCAGGTGCCGGTTTCGCGGCAGTGGTCGAGCACGGCCTGCTGCTCTTCGCGCGTCATGGTCCAGCCGGTGGGGTTGTTGGGCGCGTTGACGATCAGCAGCCTGGTCCTTGGCGTGACCGCCTTGCGCAGCGCCGCCAGGTCGAGCGTCCATTGGCCATCAGCAGGCACCAGCGACACCGTGCGCACGTGGGCGCCGAGGATGGCGGGCTGCGCCGTGAGGTTGGGCCACACGGGCGTGACCGCGACCACCTCGTCGCCCGCATCGACCAGCGCCTGCACCGCAAGCATCAGCGCGCTGACGCCGCCGGACGTGACGGCAATGCGCGATGCATCGACCACGGGATGAAGCGCGCTGGTATAGCGCGCAATGGCTTCGCGCAGCTCGGGCAGGCCGAGGTTGTGCGCATAGAAGGTTTCGCCGCGCTGCAACGAGTCGATCGCCGCCTGGCGGATCACCTCGGGCGTGACCTCGTCGCTCTCGCCGAACCAGAACGCGAGCACGTCGTCGCGGCCGAGTCCGGCATTGGCAACCTCGCGGATCTTGGAGGCTTCGAGGTTGTGGATGGCTTCACGCATGTCTTCGTTTCCTAGATTCTTTTCATTTTGCAGGTGGTCGGCAGTTCGGCGCGTTCGGGAGCGATGGTCTTGACCACGCGAAAGCCGTAGCCCGAACCCTCGACATCGAACTGCACGCCCGGCCTGCCCTGCTTGTCCATCACGCCGACCACCAGCTGCTGCTGGAACTGATGGTCCGCCGCGCGCATGCGGCCGCGCTGGCCGTAGAGGCTCACGTCGGCCTGCTCGAGCGCGCGCGCCACGGCCACCGCGTCGACGCTGCCCGCACGCGCTATCGATTGCGCAAGCGACTCCACTAGCAATTGCATGCGCATGTGCACGTAGTCGTCGGCGGGTTTCGGAAAGCGCGTGCGGAAGGCGCGATAAAAGGCCTCGGACTGCGCGGTCTGCACGTTGGGCAGCCAGTCGGCCACCGCGATCACGCGGCCGATGCCTGCGTCGCCGATGGCCGCCGGCGCGCCGAGCGCGTTGCCATAGAAGGTATAGAAGGTGCCGTTGAAGCCGGCCTCGCGCGCGGCCTTCACGAGCAGCGTGAGGTCGTTGCCCCAGTTGCCGGTGAACACGGCCTGCGCGCCGCTCGCGATGATCTTGCTGGCGTAGGGCGCGAAGTCCTTCACCTTGCCCATCGGATGGAGCTCTTCCGCGACGATCTCCACGTCGGGCCGCTGCACGCCGAGTTGCCGCTTCGATTCGCGCAGCACCGCCTGGCCGAAGCTGTAGTCCTGCCCGATCAGGTAGGCGCGCTTGATGGCCGCATCGTCCTTCACCACTTCCATCAGCGCGGCCACGCGCATGTCGGCATGGGCGTCGAAGCGAAAGTGCCAGAAGCTGCAGCGGTCGTTGGTCAGCGCCGGATCAACCGCCGCGTAGTTGAGGAAGATCACGCGCCGCGCGGGATCGCGCTCGTTGTTCTTCTCGATGGCATCGACCAGCGCCGCGGCGGTGGCCGACGAATTGCCCTGCAGCACGATGCGCGCGCCGTCGTCCATGGCCGCACGCAGCGCCGACAGCGCTTCTTCGTTCTGCCCCTTGCTGTCGTAGCGGTCGAGCTGCAGCGGCCGCGCCCCGCCGGGCAGCTTGACGCCGCCGCGCGCATTCACGCGCTCCACGGCCCACAGCAGATTGCGAAACACCGCCTCGCCGGTATTGGCGAACGGCCCGCTCATGCTTTCGATCAACGCGAGACGGATGGGCGCGGGCGGTGTCTGCGCCTGCGCTGCGAAGGGGGCCGCGCATAGCGCCAGCGCCGCAAATTTCAAGGCCTTGCGACGCCAAATAAAGGGGGGGTTCATTGTCTTGAAACGGGTGCAGCTGTGCCTAGATGAGGTGTCAAGCGGCACTCAGGATTGAATGGCCGCGCAGTGTAAGGGACACACATTCCTTGTCCCCATTGTGTTCATTCAGGAGTTCTCACATGTTTTTCGCACCGACCCTTCGCACCGCCCGCTTTGCACCCCGTTCGTACGACCGCGCCTTCGAGCGCTTCGTCAACGAAGCCTTCGCCGGAACCCGCCCCTCGCCGCTCGTCGAGCAGGACGACAAGAGCTGGACGCTCTCCATCGACGTGCCGGGCCTCTCGCGCGAAGACCTTGCCATCGGCATCGAGGGCGCCGTGGTCCGCATCGACAGCAAGGCAGAAGCCAGGCGCCAGTTCAAGGCGGCCTACGAACTGCCCCAGGACATCGACGTGAGCGCCAGCGAGGCCAAGCTCGAGAACGGCGTGCTCACGCTGAAGCTGGGCAAGCAGGTGCCGGTCAGCCAGGTTTCGCAACTGGCGATCAACTGAGGCGCAAAGCCCACAAGAGGAAAGTGTCGTTATCTATTGTTTTTGACTTTGAAGACGCTCCCTAATCACAATACGACAGCGAATAACGTCACATCATGTGACGTTTTCACATTTTCCTTTCTTCGTGGGCGTTTCGAGAGACGCACCGAATCCATGACGGTGCGGATTCGGGTGCCCTTCAAGGCACGCCATGATCACGCACCTCAAGTCAGCCAACGACGATGAACGGTCCGATACGCTCCTGGTCTTCCTGCCGGGCGCCTATCTGAAACCCGACGAGTTCGAGCGCGAAGGCTTCATCAGCGCCGTGCGCGAGCGCCACCTGGCAGCCGACTCGCTGCTGGTGGACGCCGACGTTTCCTACTATTACGACCAGACGCTCAGCGAGCGCCTGCATGCGGACGTCATCGAACCGCAGCGCGCCAAGGGCTACAAGTCGATCTGGCTGGTTGGAATCTCCATTGGCGGCTTCGGAGCGCTGATCCATGAACTGTCGCGGCCGGGTTCGGTCGACGGCATCGTCGCGCTGGCGCCCTACCTGGGGCGGCGCGTCCTTGGTGCCGAGATCCTCAAGGCCGGCGGCCTGCGCACCTGGCAGGCGCCGGCCGGCCCCTTGCCCGACGAGGAAGTCGACCGCAAGCTATGGCCCTGGTTCCAGCAATACCTGGAGCCGCAGAAATCCCAAAGCCTGCCCCAGCTGTATCTCGGTTTCGGCCTCAGCGACCGCTTTGCCAGCAATCACAAGTTGCTGGCGGACGCCCTGCCCGAAGGCCGCGTCTTCACGACCGAGGGCGGCCACGACTGGCCGCAGTGGCGCCAACTCTGGCGCAATGTGCTGGACGTGCTGCCGCTTCCGTCGCTCGGCCGCTCGCGCCCGACGGCTACGCGGGCACCGGCCGCGGCGCCTCGGATGACGCCATCAGCGAAGCCATGGGCCATCGCGGCTTGACGTCGAAGGCATAGCGTTCGCTGGCCTGCGCCAGGCCCGACTGCAGCCGCATGGCGGCCGCCATGGCAATCATGGCGCCGTTGTCGGTGCACAGGTGCAGTTCCGGATAGTGCACCCGCACGCCGCGCCTGGCGCAGGCGGCGTTCAACTGCTCCCGCAGGCTTCGATTCGCGCCCACCCCGCCGGCCACGACGAGCCGCCTGAGGCCCGTCTGCTCGAGCGCGGCCAGCGATTTCTTCAGCAGCACCTCGACGATCGCAGCTTGCGTGGACGCGGCCAGGTCGGCCTTGTTCGCCTCGAGTTCGGCGCCGAGCTTCTTCGCCTGCGTCAGCACCGCCGTCTTCAGGCCGGCGAACGAAAAATCCAGATCGCCGCTGTGCAGGAGCGGCCGCGGCAGCTTGAACGCCGCGGGATTGCCCGCTTCCGCCAGCTTGGCCAGCCAGGGACCGCCCGGATAAGGCAGGCCCATGAGCTTGGCGCTCTTGTCGAAGGCCTCGCCGGCCGCATCGTCGATGGTTTCGCCCAGGAGTTCGTAGCGGCCCACGCCGTCGACCCGCATCAATTGCGTATGCCCCCCTGACACGAGCAGCGCCACGAAGGGAAATTCCGGCGGATCGGCACTCAGGAAAGGCGACAGCAAATGCCCTTCGAGGTGATGCACCCCGAGCACCGGCTTGCCCAGCGCGGCGCCCAGCGCGCAGGCCACGCCGGCGCCCACCAGCAAGGCCCCAGCCAGGCCCGGCCCGCGCGTGTAGGCGACCACGTCGATCTCGGCCAGCGAGCGGCCCGCTTCGGCCATCACGGCTTCGGTCAGGGGCAGCACGCGGCGGATGTGGTCGCGGCTGGCCAGTTCGGGCACCACGCCGCCATAGGCCTGGTGCATGGCGATCTGGCTGTGCAGCGCGTGCGAGCGCAGCTGCGGCAGTGCGTCGCCATGCGTTTCCACCAGCGCCACGCCGGTTTCGTCGCAGGATGATTCGATTCCCAGGAGAAGCATGCCCGGGAGTGTAGGCGGCGAAGAATGTCCGTGCGGCACGGATGTTGCAGCAAGCCCTTTGCTTCCCCTTTCCACCATGAAATCCGGACTGAGTTTTCTGATCGCCGCCAGAAAGTGCGAAATCGACGAGCTGGACCAGCTCGCGCGCACCAGCGACCTGGTCGGCCTGATCGCGCGGCTCGTCCATGCGCTGCAGCGGGAGCGCGGCATGTCCAACGTGTTTCTCGCCTCGCGCGGCGGCCGCTTCGCCGACCAGCGCGATCCGCAGATCGCCGAATGCCTGGCGCTCGAGCAGGTGGTGCGCGCCGGATTCGACCAGCTCGAGACCGAAGCGCGCCCCGGCGCCACGGCAGGCAACAGCGCCCGCCTCTTCAGCCGCATTGCCTGGGTGCTTCCCGGGCTGGACGGCCTGCCTGCCCTGCGCCGCCGCATCGGCGCGCTCGAGCTGACGCCAGCGCAGGCCACCGCCGCGTTCGCGAAGCTCGTTGCCGGCCTGCTGGCGGTGGTGTTCGAGGCGGCCGATGGCGCCACCGACCCTGAAATCTCGCGCCTGCTGGTGGCGATGTTCAACTTCATGCAGGGCAAGGAATTTGCCGGCCAGGAGCGCGCCTTCGGCGCCGCGTCGCTGGCGCTGGGGCGCAGCGACGAGGCGCAGCGCCAGCAATGGCTGCACCTCATCGAACTGCAGGAGCGCTGCTTCCAGGTCTTTACCGATTTTTCGAGCAGCGGCGTGCTGGCGCTCTGGCATCAAGGCCAGTCCGACGCTGCCATGGCCGAGATCGAGCGCCAGCGCCGCTTGAGCGTGACCTCTGCCCAGGCGGCCTCGGCGTCCGTTCCCGATCCCCGGCTGAGCCAGGCCTGGTTCGACTGGTGCACGCGCCGCATCGACGCCATGAAAACCGTCGAAGACCGGCTGGCCGCCGACCTGCGCGAACTCTGTGCCCGCAAGACCGCGCAGGCACGCAGCGAACTGCAGCGATACCAGCAGGTGCTCGGCACCCTTGCGCCGCAGCCCGAGGGCGCAGTGTTCTTCGACGACGCCGACACCCAGGCCACGGAGCCCGCCCAGTACGGCCGGCACCTCGAGCGCTCGGTGCTCGACATGGTCCAGGAACAGTCGCGCCGGCTACAGGCCATGGGCGACGAGCTTGAAACCGTGCGCGCCTCCCTCAACGAGCGCAAGCTGGTCGAGCGCGCCAAGGGCCTTTTGATGGCGCACCGCCGCATGAGCGAGAACGAAGCGCACAAGATGCTGCTCCAGACGGCCATGAACCAGAAGCGCCGCCTCGTCGACGTGGCCGAGTCGATGCTCGCCATGGCCGACTACCTGCCGCTCGATGCAGCGCCCCGGCGCTGAGGGCCACCCCAAAGCGTTCGAATTGGTGCAGCGCACAACAACCGTGCATGAATTCGAATTTCCGCCCCGAGGCCCTTTCACATATGCCGGCAACCGCTCTTCTGCTACCAATTTGATAGCAATCGGCAGCCAGGAAAGCTGGCACATAGTTTGCTGAAGTAGTACATGGACCTACGGGTCCCAGGCAGGCAGCACCCAACGGCGGGTGTTGTCCACCGAAACCGGACAAAGGCGTCCCCATCCCGCAAGGGCTCGTTTTCGAGCAGCCCCTGCGCGGTGCGGACGCCTTTTTGTTTTTGCTTCTTTCCTTTGTTCGTTCTTCAACCGGAGCCCGCCCATGACCGACCCGCTGAAAACCAGCCTCAGCCGCCGCCGCGTACTGCAAGCCGCCGCCATTGGCGCCGTGGGAGTCAATCCCGCGCTGCGCGCCGCCGTCTGGGCCCAAGGCTCCGACAAGCCGGAAAAAGCGGAAGTCAAGATCGGCTTCATCCCGCTGACCGACTGCGCCAGCGTGGTGATGGCTTCGGTGCTGGGCTTCGACAAGAAGTACGGCGTGAAGATCGTGCCCAGCAAGGAAGCCAGTTGGGCGGGCGTGCGCGACAAGCTGGTCAACGGCGAGCTCGACATGGCGCATGTGCTCTACGGCCTGGTCTACGGTGTGCATGTCGGCGTCGGGGGCCCCAAGAAGGACATGGCCGTACTCATGGGCCTGAACCGCAACGGCCAGGCGATCACGCTTTCGAAGGCGCTGGCGGACAAGGGCGCAGTGGACGCACCTTCGCTCGCCAAGCTCATGGCCAAGGAAAAGCGCGAATACACCTTTGCCGGCACCTTTCCGACGAGCACCCACACGATGTGGCTGAACTATTGGCTGGCTTCGGCCGGCATCAGCCCCGTGGCCGATGCCAAGGTGATCGTGGTGCCGCCTCCGCAGATGGTGGCCAACATGCGCGTGGGCAACATGGACGGCTTCTGCGTGGGCGAACCCTGGGGCCAGCGCGCCATCATCGACAAGATCGGCGTCACCGCCATCACCACGCAGGACATCTGGAAGGATCACCCCGAGAAGGTGCTCGGCACGCGGGCCGAGTTCGTCAAGGCCAATCCGAACACCTGCCGTGCCGTGATGATGGCCGTGATGGAGGCCAGCAAGTGGATCGACGCCAACCTCCAGAACAAGGCCAAGATGGCCGAGGTCGTCGCCGAGAAGTCGTACATCAACACCAGCTCGGACGCCATCAACCAGCGCATCCTGGGCCGCTACGAGAACGGCATGGGCAAGAGCTGGGACGATCCCAACCACATGAAGTTCTTCGATGACGGCGCGGTCAACTTTCCGTACCTGTCCGATGGCATGTGGTTCCTCACGCAGCACAAGCGCTGGGGCATCCTGAAGGAGCACCCCGACTACCTGGCGGTGGCCAAGCAGATCAATCAGATCGACATGTACAAGGACGTCGCCGGCGCCATGAAGGTCAGCGTGCCCAAGGACGCCATGCGAACCAGCAAGCTGATGGACGGCACGGTGTGGGACGGCAAGGACCCCCGGAAATACGCCGATTCGTTCAAGGTCCACGCCTGAGGAGCATGCCATGGTCAGCGCTGTCTTCCACTCTCCTCTCGATACGTCCGGTGCCGTGCCCACCACAGCGCCGCAGCCGGCAAGGGCCTCGGCACCGGTTGCCGCGGCCGCTTCGGCGCCCGCGGTGGCAAGCGAGCCTCGCATGCTGAAAAAGCGTGACTTCCGCGCCTTCTGGATGCGCGTGCTGCCGCCGCTCGCGGGCTTCGGCCTGCTGGTGCTGGTCTGGGAACTGGTGGCCATGAAGAGCACCACCGGCTTTCCGTCGCCGCTGGCCACCTGGCAGCAGGCGCTCACGGTGTTCAGCGACCCGTTCTACAGCAAGGGCCCGAACGACCAGGGCGTGGGCTGGAACGTGCTCTCGTCGCTGCAGCGCGTGGCGCTGGGTTTCGGGCTGGCCGCGGCGGTCGGTATTCCGGCCGGTTTTGCAATCGGGCGCTTCGAATTCCTTTCGCGCATGTTCAATCCGCTGATCAGCCTGTTGCGCCCGGTGTCGCCGCTGGCCTGGCTGCCCATCGGCCTCCTGGTGTTCAAGGGCGCCAACCCGGCGGCCATCTGGACCATCTTCATCTGCTCGATCTGGCCGATGGTGATCAACACCGCCGTCGGCGTGCAGCGGGTTCCGAGCGACTACATGAACGTGGCCAAGGTGCTGAACCTGTCCGAGTGGAAGATCTTCACCCGGATCCTGTTCCCGGCCGTGCTGCCCTACATGCTGACGGGCGTGCGCCTGGCCGTGGGCACCGCCTGGCTGGTGATCGTCGCGGCCGAAATGCTCACCGGCGGCGTCGGCATCGGCTTCTGGGTGTGGGACGAGTGGAACAACCTCAACGTCGCCAACATCATCATCGCGATCTTCGTGATCGGCATCGTCGGCCTGGTGCTGGAGTTCGCGCTCATCAAGCTTGCAACTGCATTCACGTTCGAAGAGGTGAAGTCATGAACGATGACATGAAATACATCGAGATCCATAACGTCGAGCAGCGCTTCAAGACGGCCAAGGGCAGCTTCCTTGCGCTGCAGGGCGTCAACCTGAACGTGGCCAAGGGAGAGTTCGTCACGTTGATCGGCCATTCCGGCTGCGGCAAGTCGACGCTCCTGAACCTCATCGCCGGCCTGACCACGCCAACGCAGGGCGTGCTGCTGTGCGCGAACAGGGAAATCAAGGGCCCGGGCCCGGAACGCGCGGTGGTGTTCCAGAACCACTCGCTGCTGCCCTGGCTCACCTGCTTCGAGAACGTGTACCTGGCCGTCGAGCGCGTCTTTGCCGCCACCGAAGGCAAGGCGCAGCTGCGCGCTCGCACCGATGCGGCGCTTGCGATGGTCGGCCTCTCGGCCGCCGCGCAGAAGCGCCCCGGCGAAATCTCCGGCGGTATGAAGCAGCGCGTGGGCATTGCGCGCGCGCTGTCGATGGAGCCCAAGGTGCTGCTGATGGACGAGCCCTTCGGCGCCCTCGACGCACTCACGCGCGCCAAGCTGCAGGACGAGCTGCTCGCCATCGTGCAGAAGACGCATAGCACCGTCGTCATGGTCACGCACGACGTCGACGAGGCGGTGCTGCTCTCCGACCGCATCGTGATGCTCACCAACGGCCCGGCCGCCACCATCGGCGAGGTGTTGAAAGTCGACATCGCGCGTCCGCGCAACCGTGTCGAACTGGCCGAAGACCCGGCCTACGTTCACGCCCGCAAGGCGGTGATCGATTTCCTCTACACGCGCCAGGCGCACGTAGAAAAAGTCGCAGCTTGACCGGCGCGCAAGGCGCATGACGCGATGTCAGCCCTTCGTGGAACACCGCGGAACCGGCTTCGCCGGGCCGCTGGTGTTGCCCCCGGTGAGGGGGTTGGCGAAGCGACACGAAGTGCGCGCAGACTGGGGGTGAGCCAGGCTCAGGACATGATGACCTGCAGGCTGTGCTCGTACCAGGCGGTGAGCCGCTCGAAGGTGTCCACGAGCGCCTCGCTCGAACGCACCAGCGTCGCGCGGCCTTCGGGGCTGCCCTGCGCCTGCACGCCGCCGACCAGGCGCAGCCATTCCTCGCGCGCGGCCGCCAGCGCGGCGCGGATCTCGGGTGAGCTGAGGGGCGCGCGCTCCAGCTCCACCAGCGCGGCTTCGAACTCGTTCATGGTCGGCAGCAGGCGGTCGCGCGACGCCTCTGCCGCAATGGTCGATGCGAGCAGTGCGTCCTTCGCGAGGCGCTGCGCGCGCATGCGCTGCCGCCCGCAGATGTTGACGATGCGCAGCGCACGTCGCGCGCCCGAGGCTTCCAGCGCCTCGGTCATGGCCTCGGCGGCCGATAGCAAGGCCTCGCCGCGCGCGTCGATCTCGGCCAGCCCCTGCGTCGCCGGACGCGCGGCCAGCGACGCGGCGAGCCCGTTCCAGGCGGCCTGCACTTCGCCCAGCGCAAGCACGCCGGCCGCACCCAGCTCGAGGGTGCCCAGATGATCCAGGTTCTGCTGCACCCGCTCGGTCGACTGCGTGCGCAGGACCCGCGCGCGCTGCACGTCGATGCCCGACAGCAGCTGCGCCGCCACGCGCACCAGCCGCTGCGAGAGCATGCGCAGCTGCCCGGCGCGGTTGATTGCATCGGCCCACTGCGCGGCTTCGATCACGGAACGCGACACCTCGCCCAGCCGCAGGTTGGCATGCATCGCGGCGCCGCGCAGCAGGCCGAAGGCTTCGTCTTCGCCGATTCCACGCGCCGACATCAGCAGGCCCTTGGCGCGGTCGACCCACTTGCGCTCGTCCATGCGCGTGCGCAGGGCGTCGAGCTCGGTGCGCAGCGCGGCCTCGCGCTGCCAACGGGCCTGAGCACGGGCGGTCAGCGCCGCGAGCGACAGGGCGTCCAGGGTGTCGATGGGTGCCCAGGCATGCACGCCGAGCGCGACCAGCGCCTCGTGCTGTTCGTCGGCCAGCGGCGCACTGGCCAGGCTCAGCGCGCAAGGCGGCACCCCGCCCCACGCCTGCAATGCATCGACGAGCGCCTGCAGCTGACCCGCCGGCTCCGGCAGATGGACCAAGGCCTGTTGCGGTGCAAGCGCCCCCACCTGCTGCACCAGCGTGTGGCAGGTGGCCCGTCCGAGCACAGTGGCATTCGCACCCTCCAACGCCAGCCGCAGCTCCTCCGGCAGGTCCGGCAAGGGCGCGGAGCCGGCGAATTCATTGGGCAGAACGGCGAGAAGAGAAATCATGGCGAGGTGATGGAGGGCAGCGGAAGCATAGGCCACGCCCGCGCGTTTTCGCAGGCACGCCTCTTGCATCTATCGGGGTGCGGTGTAACGAAGCACCGCTTTGGTGAGGCTGCAGGCTCCTGCATCCATCCTGGCATTGCCTATGCCGGGAAACACCCCCACGCCGACAGCGTCCGCTGCCGGCATCCCGCCCCAACCCCGTCCGTCGACACGGCTCCCGAAGAGCCGCGCCGCGGCATTTCGCACGATTGAACGCCATGTCCAGCTTCAAGACCTTTCTGCATTCCGGCCACGGGCCGACGCTGTTTGCGGCCTTTCTGTACTTCTCGTTCTCGTGCTGCATCTGGGTGCTCAACGGCGCCATGGCGCCCTTCATCGGCGAGACCTTCGACCTCTCGCCCGCGCAGAAGGGCCTGATGCTGTCGGTGCCGATCATCGCGGGCGCGCTGATGCGCTTTCCGCTCGGCATCCTGTCGCAGTACATCGGCCGCAAGAACGCCACGTTGGTCGAGATGGGCCTGATTGCGGTCGCCATGCTGTTCGGCTTCTTCTTCGTGAAGAGCTTCAACGACCTGCTCGCCATGGGCGTGCTGCTGGGCATTGCCGGCGCGAGCTTCGGCGTGGCGCTGTCGCTGGGCTCGGGCTGGTTCCCGCCGCAGCACAAGGGTCTCGCGATGGGCCTGGTGGGTGCCGGCAACGTGGGCACGGCAGTGTCGGTGCTGGTGGCGCCGCCGCTCGCGCAGTGGCTCGGCTGGCAGGCGGTGTACGGTGTGGCGGCCGGCGCCATCCTCGTGCCGATGATCGTGATGATCGTGTTCGCCAAGGAACCGCCCGACGTCGACAGCCACGCCAGCTTCCGCGAACACATCGCCTGCCTGTTCGAGAAAGACGGCTGGGTGTTCAGCCTGATCTACGGCGTGACCTTCGGCGGCTTCATCGGGCTCACCACCTTCCTGCCCTCCTACTACTACGACCAGTTCGGCGTGAGCAAGGTGCAGGCCGGACAGCTGACGATGCTCGCAGCCTTCATGGGCGCCGCCGTGCGCATCGTGGGCGGCTGGATCTCCGACCGCTGGGGCGGCGTCAACACGCTGACCGTGGTGCTGCTGGTGGTGGCCGTCGGGCTCGTGCTGGTAGGCATCTCGTCGGGGTCGCTCGCGCTCACCACGCTGCTGCTGATCCTGTGCTTTGCCGCCCTGGGCGCGGGCAACGGCGCGCTGTTCCAGCTGGTGCCGCTGCGCTGGCCCACGAGCACCGCGGTGGCCGGCTCGATGATCGGCGAGATCGGCGCGCTGGGCGGCGGCCTGGTGCCCAACGCCATGGGCCTGTCGAAGCAGTACCTGGGCAGCTATGTCTGGGGCTTCGTGTTCTTCGGTGCGCTGTCGCTGGTGATGCTCGGCGTCATGCGCGTGATGCAAATCCGCTGGACCCGCACCTGGGCCGAGAAAGGTGGCCGGGCGCGCACCTCGCCCCACGCTGCCGAAGCCAAGTACGTGCCCCCAGCGAGGAAGACGGCACGGCCATGACTTTCCTCCGCCCGCCTTCAACGTGGCAAGAAGAGCAGCCACACCACGAGCAGTGCGTTGAACAGCAGCGACACGGCCAGCGCGATCTTGTAGAGCGCGGCCGGGTCGCGGCGGATCAGCGGCGTGGCGGCGGGCGCACTCACGGGGCGGGAAGCGCCGCGCTCCAGGGCAAGCAGCATTTCCTCGGCGGTTTCGAAGCGCTCCCGCGGATCGCGCGCAACGGCCTTGCGCACCAGATGGTCGAGCCACACGGGCACGTCGGGCCGCAGGCGCGAGAGCGCGGCCGGGTCGCGCCGGTAGCGCGCCACCTGGTAGGGCTCGATCTCGCCGTAGGGCAGATGGCCGCCGAGCCACTGGTACAGCGTGACGCCGAGCGCGAACAGGTCGCTCGCTGTGTCGGCCTCGGCGCCCTCCCACTGCTCGGGGTTGATGTAGCTCGGCGTGCCGGCATGCAGTTCCCGTTGGGCCGGGCCTTCGCGGCCCGACAGTGCCACGCCCAGGTCGAGGATGCGCCAGCGGCCATCGTCGCCCAGGTGCAGGTTGCCGGGCTTGATGTCGCGATGCACCACGCCGTGGCGGTGCAGCCGGCCCAGGGCCTTGGTGACCTCGATGGCAGCGGAAACCACCTCGGCCACCGCGCCGCGCGCGCCGGATTTGCGCATCTGTTCCAGCGTGCGCCCGCCGTGCCAGTCGAACACGATGTAGAGCGCACTGGCGTTCTCGGCGCGCTCGTGCACGCGCACGAATCCGCCGCTGCCCACGCGCTGGCCCAGCCAGGCTTCGTGCGCGAGCATGGCTCGCTCCTGCGGATCGCTGGCGCGCGAGGGATGCAGCGTCTTGAGCGCCACGAGTTCGCGCGTGGCCGCATTGCGCGCCTGGTAGAGCAGGTGCACGCCGGTGTCGGCCACCAGCCCGGTGACGACGTAGCCGTCGAGCGCGTCGCCCACCTTCAGCAAGGGCGGCGGCGCCAGGCGGCGGCCGTCGCCGAGTTCGTCGTCCAACTGCCGCACGTCGAGGCCGACGACGCGAATGACCAGTGCGGTCGCGTTGTCGCGCGTGCCGGCGTCGAGGGCCGCGTTCACCAGCGCCTCGCTCGCCTCCTCGGCACCGCCCTGCAAGGCGAGCGCGGCCAGGCGCTGCGGCTTGAGCACGCCGTGCACGCCATCGGTGGTGAGCACGAAGCAGTCGCCCACGCGGACGTCGCCCTGCGCGTAGTCGACACGCACCTGGTCGTCCAGACCGATGGCGCGCGTCAAACGGCTGCGCATGTCGGGATGCTCGAAGGCGTGGTCCTGGGTCAGCGGCGCGGCCGGCTCGCCATCGGCGCGCACGCGCCATGCTCGCGTGTCGCCCACATGCGCGAGCGTGTAGCTCTGGCCGTGCAGCACCAGCGCCGTCAGGGTGGTGAGCGCGGTGGCGCTGCCCTGCCGCCGCCGGTTGTGGTCGGCGAGCCAGGCGTTCTGCGCGGCGACCAGGCGGTCGAGCGCGGCGGTCGGCTCCCAGGTGTCGGGCGTCGCGAAGTAGTCGGCCAAGAGGCCCATGACGGTGGTCTGCGCCGCCTCGAGGCCACGGCCGCCCGTGGATACGCCATCGGCAATGGCCGCGATGAGCCCGCGCGACTCGTCGCCCGGCGGTGCGTTCACCGCGCCGGCAAAGTCTTCATTCACGTCGCGCGGTCCGCGCTGGCTGCTGTAGCCGATGTCCACTTCAAAGCTCATGGCGCGATTCTCCACGCGCGCCGTGCGCTTCCCATCGCTTGATTCCCCGAAAGGCCCCAACCATGATGAAGAAACTCAACCTCGTGATGGTCGGCAACGGCATGGCCGGCGTGCGCACGCTCGAAGAGCTCCTGAAGCTCGCGCCGGAGCTGTACGACATCACCGTCTTCGGTGCCGAGCCGCATCCCAACTACAACCGCATCCTCTTGTCGCCCGTGCTCGCGGGCGAGCAGACCGTGGAGGAGATCGTGCTCAACAGCTGGGAGTGGTACACCGACAACCACATCACCCTGCACGCCGGCAAGAAGGTGGTCGAGGTCGACCGCGTGAAACGCATCGTGCGCGCCGTGGATGCGCAAGGTGGCGTCACCGAAGCCCCTTACGACCGCCTGCTCATGTGCACCGGCTCCAACCCCTTCATGCTCCCGGTGCCCGGCAAGGACCTCAAGGGCGTCATCGCCTACCGCGACATCGCCGACACCGACTACATGATCGAGGCCGCGCGCACCCACAAGAGCGCGGTCGTCATCGGCGGCGGCCTGCTGGGCCTGGAAGCGGCCAACGGCCTGATGCTGCGCGGCATGGACGTCACCGTGGTGCACGTCATGCCCTGGCTGATGGAGCGCCAGCTCGACGACGTCGCGGGCAAGCTGCTGCAGAAGTCGCTGGAAGACCGCGGCCTGAAGTTCCTGATCGGTGCCCAGACCCAGGAGCTCGTCGGTGACAGCAATGAGGGAAAGGATGGCCGGGTCAAGGCCATCCGCTTCAAGGACGGCACCGAAGTGGCCGCCGACCTGGTCGTCATGGCCGTGGGCATCCGCCCCAATACCGAGCTGGCCGAGCGGATGCGCCTGCACTGCCAGCGCGGCATCGTCGTCACCGACACCATGCAGACCGTGACCGACGCGCGCATCTACTCGGTCGGCGAATGCGCGGCCCACCGCGGCATCGCCTACGGCCTGGTCGCCCCCCTCTTCGAGCAGGCCAAGGTCGCGGCCAACCACCTGGCCCAGTTCGGCATCGGGCGCTACCTGGGCTCGCTGACCTCCACCAAGCTCAAGGTCACCGGCATCGACCTCTTCTCCGCCGGCGAGTTCATGGGCGGCGAGGGCACCGAGGAGATCGTCATGAGCGACCCCTTCGGCGGGGTCTACAAGAAGCTGGTGATCAAGGACGACAAGCTGGTGGGCGCCTGCCTGTACGGCGACACGGTGGACGGCAGCTGGTACTTCAAGCTGCTGCGCGACGGGCGCAGCGTGGGCGACATCCGCGACAAGCTGATGTTCGGCGAATCGAACATCGGCGACACCGGCCACGAGGGCCACAGCAAGGCCGCCAGCATGCCCGACGAGGCCGAGGTGTGCGGCTGCAACGGCGTGACCAAGGGCACCATCTGCAAGGCCATCAAGGACAAGGGCCTGTTCACCCTGGACGAGGTCAAGAAGCACACCAAGGCCAGCGCCAGCTGCGGCTCGTGCACCGGGCTGGTCGAGCAGATCCTGATGTTCACCGCCGGCGGCGACTACTCGGCCACGCCCAAGAAGAAGGCGGTGTGCGGCTGCACCGACGCCAACCACCAGGACGTGCGCGACGCGATCAGGAAGGAACACTACCTCACGCACGACGCGGTCTACCGCAACCTGGGCTGGCGCACGCCCAACGGCTGCGCCACCTGCCGCCCGGCCATCAACTACTACCTGATCAGCACCTGGCCCAAGGAGGCCAAGGACGATCCGCAGAGCCGCTTCATCAACGAGCGCAGCCACGCCAACATCCAGAAGGACGGCACCTACTCGGTCATTCCCCGGATGTGGGGCGGCCACACCACGCCCGACGAGCTGCGGCGCATCGCGGATGCGGCCGACAAGTACAAGATCCCGACGGTGAAGGTCACGGGCGGCCAGCGCATCGACCTGCTGGGGGTGAAGAAGGAGGACCTGGAAGGCGTGTGGAAGGACATCGGCATGCCCTCGGGCTTTGCCTATGCCAAGAGCCTGCGCACGGTGAAGACCTGCGTGGGCAGCGAGTGGTGCCGCTTCGGCACGCAGGACTCCACCCAGATGGGCAAGGACCTGGAGCGCGCGCTGTGGGCGATGTACTCGCCGCACAAGGTCAAGCTGGCGGTCTCGGGCTGCCCGCGCAACTGCGCCGAGGCGGGGATCAAGGACGTGGGGGTGATCGGGGTGGATTCGGGCTGGGAGCTGTATGTGGGCGGCAACGGCGGCATCAAGACCGAGGTGGCGCAGTTCCTGGTGAAGGTGAAGACGGCCGCCGAGGTGATGGAGTATTCGGGCGCCTTCCTGCAGCTGTACCGCGAGGAAGGCTGGTACCTGGAGCGCACGGTGCACTACATCGGGCGGGTGGGGCTGGACTACGTGAAGAAGAAGATCCTCGAAGACGAAGCCGGCCGCAAGGCGCTGTGGGAGCGGCTGCAGTTCGCGCTCGATGGCGAGCCCGATCCGTGGTTCGAGTCGAGCCAGGCGTCCGTCGATGTGCGGCAGTTCACGCCGGTGGCGGTGGTGGATGACAACGCAACGCAGGCCGCCTGAAAGGAGCAACAGCCATGAACAACAACACCAACAACAGCAACAGCAACGACTGGCAGGTGATCTGCCGCGTCGAGGACATCCCGGTGCTGGGTGCACGCCGCGTGGCGCGGCCGGTGGGCGTGGACGTCGCCGTGTTCCGCAACGCCGAGGACCAGGTCTTCGCGCTGCTGGACCGCTGTCCGCACAAGGGCGGCCCCTTGAGCCAGGGCATCGTGTTCGGCACCAGCGTGGCCTGCCCGCTGCACAACTGGGCCATCGGGCTGGACGACGGCTGCGCCAAGTCGCCCGATGAGGGGTGCACGCCGAGGTTTGCCGTGAAGGTCGAAGATGGCCAGGTCATGATGAACGTGGTCGAACTGAAGACGCATGCGCTCGACCTGGCGCCGCCTCGCGCCGGCCCCGGTGCCGCAACGGCCGACAAGCTGGGCGACGAAAGCTTCGACGTGCAGGCGCCGCACGGCAGCTAACGCGAAACCAAGGCACTACCCATGGAAGAAACTCGCTCCACCTGCCCTTACTGCGGCGTGGGCTGCGGTGTGATCATCGAATCCGATGGCGCGCAGATCACCGGCGTGCGGGGCGACCCGGACCATCCGGCCAACTTCGGGCGTCTGTGCACCAAGGGCTCGACGCTGCATCTCACGGCGACGGCCACGGTCACGCGACAGACGCGGCTGCTGCAGCCGATGCGGCGTGCCGAGCGCGGTGCCGAGCCGGCGCCCATCGCGTGGAACACCGCTCTCGACGATGCGGTCGGCAAGTTCGAGCAGGTCATCCGCGACCACGGCCCCGATGCCGTGGGCTTCTATGTCTCGGGCCAGCTGCTCACCGAGGACTACTACGTCTTCAACAAGCTCGCCAAGGGCCTGATCGGCACCAACAACATCGACACCAACTCGCGCCTGTGCATGAGCAGCGCGGTGGCCGGCTACAAGCAGACGCTGGGTGCCGACGCACCACCGGCCTGCTACGACGACCTGAAGCATGTGCAATGCCTTTTCATCGTGGGCAGCAATGCCGCGTGGGCGCACCCGATCCTGTTCCGCCGCATCGAGGATGCGAAGGCCGCGAACCCCGGGCTGAAGATCATCGTGGCCGATCCGCGCCGCACCGACACGGTCGAGATCGCCGACCTGTTCCTGCCGATCCAGCCTGGCACCGACGTCATGCTGTTCAACGGCATGCTGCACCTGATGCTGTGGGAAGGCTGGACCGACAACGGCTACATCGCGGCCCACACCAGCGGCTTCGATGCGCTGAAGACCACGGTGCGCGAATGCACGCCCGACAAGGTGGCGCAGATCTGCGGCATCTCGAAGGAAGACCTGCTCGCCGCGGCGCGCCTGTTCGCGACCTCGCCGGCCACGCTGAGCCTCTATTGCCAGGGCCTCAACCAGTCGTCCAGCGGTACCGCGAAGAATGCGGCGCTGATCAACCTGCACCTTGCCACCGGCCAGATCGGCAAGCCCGGCGCCGGCCCGTTCTCGCTCACGGGCCAGCCCAATGCGATGGGCGGACGCGAAGTGGGCGGCCTGGCCAACCTGCTGAGCGCGCACCGCGACCTGGCCAATCCCGCGCACCGCGCCGAGGTGGCGGCGCTGTGGAACGTGCCCTCGGTACCCGAAAAACCCGGCAAGACTGCGGTCGAGATGTTCCAGGCCGCGGCCGACGGCGAGATCCGCGCGCTGTGGATCGCCTGCACCAACCCCGCCCAGTCGATGCCCGACCAGGCCACGGTGCGCCGCGCCCTCGAGCGCGCCGAGTTCGTGGTGGTGCAGGAAGCCTTTTCGACCACCGCCACCTGCGCCTTCGCCGACCTGCTGCTGCCCGCCACCACCTGGGGAGAGAAGGAAGGTACCGTGACCAACAGTGAACGCCGCATCTCGCGCGTGCGGCCCGCTGTGGCGGCGCCCGGCGAGGCGCGGCACGACTGGTCGATCGCGGTCGACTTCGCACGGCGGCTCGAACAGCGGCTCGGCCGCACCTCCACGCTGTTTCCCTACGACAGCGCCGAACGGGTGTGGAACGAGCACCGCGAATCCACGCGCGGGCGCGACCTCGACATCACCGGCATGAGCTACGCGATGCTCGACACCGCGGGCCCGCAGCAATGGCCGCTGAAGGAAGGCGAGGCCACCGGCCGCGCACGCCTCTACGAAGACGGCATCTTCCCCACGCCGGACGGCCGCGCACGTTTCGTCGACACCGTCTACAAGCCGGTGGCCGAGGCGCGCGAGGCGCGCTATCCATTCTCGCTCAACACAGGCCGCCTGCGCGACCAGTGGCACGGCATGAGCCGCACCGGCACGGTCGGCCGCCTGTTCGGCCACGTGGCCGAGCCGGTGGTGCAGATGAACGCGCAGGACATGGCGCGCCGCCAGCTGAAGGACGGCGACCTCGTGCACCTCACCTCCAGGCGCGGCTCAATCCTGCTGCCCGCGCAGGCCAGCGCCGAGATCGGCCTGAGCCAGGCTTTCGTCGCCATGCACTGGGGCGAGGAATACCTGAGCGGCTGCTCGTCGACCGGCACGCCGCTGGCGGGCATCAACGCGCTGACCACCTCGGCCTACTGCCCCAGCTCGAAGCAGCCCGAACTCAAGCACACGCCGGTCAAGATCCTCAAGGCCGAGCTGCCGTGGTCGCTTCTGGCCATGGCCTGGCTGCCGCCCGACGCCGCGCTGGCCGCGCACCAGGCGCTCAAGCCGATGATGGCGATGTTTCCGTTTGCCACCTGCGTGCCGTTCTCGGGTAACACGCCGGGCGAGGAACGCAGCGGCATCCTGTTCCGCGCCGCCGCGCACGACGCGCCGGCCGATGAAACCATCGATCGCATCGAAGGCCTGCTCGGCCTGCGCGGCAGCGATGCCCTGCGCTACGCCGACCGCCGGCGCGGCCAGAGCCGCGTGGCACGGCTGGTGCGGCGCGCCGACGGCAACGCCGGCCTCGAAGCCTTCCTGCTGGGCGGCGACACCAGCGCCGAAGCCTGGATCGGCACCCTGCTGCGCGAGGAGATTCCGGCGCAAAGCTACGGCCGGCTGCTGCTGTCGCCGGGCGCGCGCGCGCCCGTGGCGGTGCAGTCGCGCGGACATCCGGTCTGCACCTGCTTCAACGTGACCGATCTGGCGATCCAGGCCGAACTGGGCCGCTGCACCGGCACGCCCGACGAGCGCCTGGCAGCCCTGCAGGGCACGCTGAAATGCGGTACCAACTGCGGCTCCTGCCTGCCCGAGCTCAAGCGCATGGTGCGCGCCACGCCGGCCGAAACCGTGGCGGAGGGTGCATAAGCCGACTCGCATTCCGGCATAAGCATTGCGGGACAATCGGCGCACCCATGGGAATCAGCCAATACATCAAGGAAATCGGCCGCGGCGCGCGAGGCGCCAAGCCGCTCACGCGCGAGCAGGCCACGGACCTGTTCGGCCAGGTGCTGGACGGCACCGTCACCGACCTGGAGATCGGCGGCTTTTGCCTTGCCATGCGCATCAAGGGCGAAACGCCCGAGGAGATGGCGGGTTTCCTCGATGCCACGCATGCGCGGCTCGATCATGTGCCCGCCGCCGATCGGCCGCTCATCGTGCTGCCGAGCTACAACGGCGCACGCCGGCTGCCGGTGCTCACGCCGCTGCTGGCGCTGCTGCTGGCCCGCGAAGGCCTGCCGGTGCTGGTGCATGGCAGCGCCACCGAAACCTCGCGCGTGCTGGCGTCGAACGTGCTGGAGGCGCTGGACGTGCCCGCGCTGTCGGCCATCCGCAAGATCCCCTGCGGCGAGGTGGGCTTTGCGCCGACCGAGCTGCTCAATCCCGCGCTCAAGCGGCTGCTCGACGTACGCCGCGTGGTCGGCCTGCGCAACCCTGGCCACAGCGTGGTCAAGCTGATGCAGCCGACCACCGGCCCTTGCGTGGTCGTGGCAAGCTACACCCATCCGGAATACGCACGGACCATGGGCGAGACCTTCGAGCTCATGGGCATGACCGCCCTGCTCTCGCGCGGCCTCGAGGGCGAAGTGGTGTCCGACCCGCGCCGCACCGCGCAGATCGACGGCTTCGTGCGCGGCGTGCGCAGCGAACTGCAGGCCCAGGAAAGTGGCACGTCGAGCGAGGTGCCGGGCCTGCCGAAAGAAATCGACGTCACGACCACGGCCGAATACACGCGACGTGTGCTGAATGGCGAGCTTCCCGTGCCGGAGGCCATCGCAACGCAGGTGAGGCATATCACGCAACTGGCATCCCACGCATGAACAAAGCCACTTCTTCATCCGCTGCCGGAAGCTGCACGCTGGTGGGCGCCGGTCCCGGCGACCCCGAACTGCTGACTCTCAAGGCCGTCAAGGCGATCCAGGCCGCGACCGTGCTGCTGGTGGACGACCTCGTGAGCGAGAGCATCCTGGCGTCGTATGCGCGGCCCGATGCACGCATCGTGCACGTGGGCAAGCGCGGCGGCTGCAAGAGCACGCCGCAGGCCTTCATCGAGCGGCTCATGATCACCGCGGTGCGCGAAGGCGAAACCGTGGTCCGGCTCAAGGGCGGCGACCCCTTCATCTTCGGCCGCGGCGGCGAAGAGGTCGAGCACCTGCGCGAGGCCGGCATCGAATGCACGGTGGTCAACGGCATCACGGCCGGCCTCGCGGCCGTCACCTCGCTGGGCGTGCCACTCACCCACCGCGACCATGCGCAGGGCGTGGTGTTCGTCACCGGCCACGCCAGGACCGGCGCCGGCGCGGCCGAAGACCCGACCGACTGGCGCGCCCTGGCCGCCACCGCGCACAGCGCGCGGCTCACGCTCGTGATCTACATGGGCGTGGCGGGCGCCGGCCACATCGAACGCGAACTGCTGCACGGCCTGCCCGGCGACACGCCCGTGGCCGTGGTGCAGCATGCGAGCCTGCCGAACCAGCGCCAGGTCGCGACCACGCTCGACAGGCTGCAGGCCGGCATTGCCGAAGCCGGCATCGCCAGCCCCGCGGTGATCGTGGTGGGCGACGTGCTGCGCGGACTCGCCGCAGCGGTGCTGCCGGCGGACGGGAACCGTTTCGGCACCTAGGCTTCTCAGAAACTCCCGACGAGCCCGAGCCGTGCGCGGAAGGCGGCGGCTTCCGGCGCAGGGCTCGCGCGCAGCACCACCGGCGTGCGGCTTCCGAGGCTGGCCACGAGGGCAATCCAGGCGATCGCCAGTTCGCCATCGGCTGCGGCCAGCCGCTGCTGGTCCAGCATCAGGCCCTGGAAGTCTTCCAGCATCTGGACTTCCGAAATCTCCCCGCGGCTCATGCGCGTTTTCGCGCGCTCGAACTCGGCCCTCGCCTCGCGCACCCGCCGGTTCGCGTCGAACGCCGCGTCGTTCGAGGCCTGCAGCCTTCGCAAGGCCTCGGCGACTTCCGCGCGGCCCTGCGCCACAGCCTGCGGGAAAAGCGGATAGCCGGGAAGACCCGCATCGGCCTGCGCATCGCTTTCGCCAGCGTCTTCCACGGCGTCGATGGTGCCTGCGAGCAAGGCCCGCGCCTCGATGCCGTACAGCGACGCCGCCAGCTGGATGTCGTCACGGTTGGCAAGCAGCGCGGCGGGCACGGCCTGCGGCAGCGAGGCCGCGAAACGCGGCAGCCTGCGCTTTGCAACCTCGTCGGCGATCGTCTGTTTCAGCGCCTCCGCGGGCAGGCCGCAGCGCGCGACGAGAAAGGCGAGGTTCGCTTCGCGCTGTGCATCGATCTTTTTCATCGCCGCCTCGGCGCCCGCCTCGCGGCGCTTCAGTTCCTTGCTGAAGTCGTCGTGCAGCGCGGGACTCGCGGCCATGAGCTGCGATTGCCGCCGCGCCGCCGCGCGCGCGTTGTCGATGTACGCCAGGTGCAGCGTCTGCACGAGCAGCGCAACATAGGCCGCCGAGACACCGATCTCGGCGGCCGGCGCATCCAGGCTCGCGCCCGCCGAAGGTGCCTCGCGGCCGGCATCGGCAATCAACGCGTTCAAGGTTTCGCTCTCGAAGGCCGACCACCAGGGCCGCGCCGCCGGCCGCAATGCCGACGCCGCGGGCGGCAGCTCCCGGCGCTCCAGGGCGGCGTGCGCGACGGCATGGCTCGCGCCCATGCCGGACCCGGCGCAGGCGATGCCCAGCGCGCCCACAAGCATCGCAACCATCGATCGACTCGCCATCATTCGCACGCTCCACGGGAATCGGAAAACCGCGATGGTTCCTCGCAAATTCGGAGAAATCGGAGAGGCGCGGCCGCCTGCGATCCATTGCATCCGTGCAACACAAGTTGCGATCGGTCGCGGTTCGGCAAGATTCCTCCCAGTTTGGGCGAAACCATTCACTCCGTCATCGGAAGAGCGCGCGTGTCGTTCGCGCCTGCCGTACACGGAGAGAACCCATGAAGATATGCCCGCGCTCCCCGAGCGCTTTGCGACTGCGGCGATGGATCGGCATTGCACTCGCCTCGCTGCTGTCGATGGCGGTGCAGGCGCAGAACGCCATCGAGGCCGTCACGAGCACGGCGAGGGCCGACGTGGAGCTGGTTCGCATCGACTTCACCCACCCGCTGGCCGCGCTGCCCACCGGCTTCGTCGTGCAGGAGCCGGCACGCATTGCGCTGGACTTTCCGGGCGTGGCCAATGCCGTGGGGCGTTCGGCCATCGAGTTCAACCTGGGCAACCTTCGCAGCGCCAACGTCGTGCAGGCCGGTGAACGCTCGCGTGTGGTGCTGAACCTCAAGCATGCGACGACCTACCAGGCGGAGATCCAGGGCCGCTCGCTGCTGGTCTCGTTGCAGTCCGGAACGGGCCAGCCGCCCCGGACATCGTCCACCGCCGGATTCGCCGAAGGCAGGGAGCGCCAGGTGACGCCGCTGCAGGACATCGATTTCCGGCGCGGCGGCGACGGCGCCGGCCGCGTGCTCATCGCGATGGGCAGCAGCCAGCTCGGCGTGGACGTGCGGCGGCAGGGCTCGACGCTGGTGGCAGAGTTCATGCGGGCCTCGCTGCCCGAGGCGCTGCGCCGCCGGCTCGATGTGTCGGACTTCGGCACGGCGGTCGAATCGGTGGTTGCGCAGCAGGTCGGGGACCGGGTCCGGCTCACGATCAATTCGCGCGGCGACTGGGAACAGAGCGCCTACCAGACGGACGAGCAGTTCGTCATCGAGGTGCGCTCGCGCAAAACCGATCCGGGCAAGCTGACCCAGGGCACCGGCTACACCGGCGAGAAGCTCACGCTCAACTTCCAGAGCGTCGACGTCCGCGCGCTGCTGCAGGTGATCGCCGACTTCACCGGCTTCAACGTGGTGACCTCCGACACGGTCTCCGGCGTGCTGACGCTGCGGCTCAAGGACGTGCCCTGGGACCAGGCACTGGAGGTCATCCTGCAGGCGAAGAACCTGGGGCTGCGAAAGAACGGCAGCATCCTCTGGATCGCGCCGCGGGACGAAATCAACGCCAAGGAAAAGATCGAGCTCGAAGCGCTGGCCGCGCTGGAGAACCTGGCGGCGCTTCGCACCCAGTCGTTCCAGCTCAACTACGCCAAGGCCGCCACGGTGGTGCAAAGCCTGACGGGCACCGGCAGCGCGGGCGGCAGCGGCGGCGCTTCGGCAACGCGCCTCCTGAGCACGCGCGGCAGCGCGATTGCGGAAGTCCGCACGAACCAGCTTTTCGTGACGGACACGCCGCAACGCCTGGCCGAGGTGAGCGAACTCATCCGCAAGCTGGACGTGCCGGTGCGGCAGGTGCTGATCGAGGCGCGGATCGTCGAGGCTTCGGACACCTTCGGGAAGTCGCTGGGCGTCAAGCTGGGCGGCGGGGCCATCGGCAAGAACAGCTCCTTCGGCACCAGCCCCACGGGCAGCGACAACAGCTTTACCTCGTACACCAGCAGCAACTTCGTGAACCTGCCGGCCGGCGACGCGGGCGGCACCGGCAGCAGCGCGGGAGCGTTTTCGCTGTCGCTGTTCAACTCGAGCTTCACGCGCATGCTGAACCTGGAGATCTCCGCGCTCGAGGCCGAAGGCAAGGGCCGGCTGGTGTCGAGCCCGCGGGTGGTGACGGCGGACCAGACCAAGGCGCTGATCGAACAGGGCGAAGAAATTCCCTACCAGCAGGCAACGTCGAGCGGGGCGACCTCCATCTCGTTCCGCAAGGCAGTGCTCAAGCTCGAGGTCACGCCGCAGATCACGCCCGAGGGCAACATCATCCTCACGCTCGACGTGAGCAAGGACACACGCGGCGTCAGCACCTCGGCCGGCCCGGCCATCAACACCAAGCATGTGCAGACGGAGGTGCTGGTCGAGAACGGCGGCACGGTGGTGATCGGGGGCATCTTCGAACTGACCGAGACCAACGACGAATCGCGCGTGCCGGTGCTCGGCGAGGTGCCTTACCTGGGCGCGCTGTTCCGCTCGCGCGAGCGGGTGGTGAACAAGGTCGAGATGCTGGTGTTCATCACGCCGAAGATGATTGCGCGCCAGAACGCCGCGCTTTAGCACCCAGGGTGGCATGGAGCGTGCTTAACGCCAGCATGCTCGCCTTCCGATCATTTCCTGCGCCCGGGGCCCTTCGATGACCGCCGCCGCGCCCCCGCCCGCCGCCGTCGAAGTCGTCGCGCTCAGCAAGCGCTACGCCGCGGGCATGCCCGCCGCCGTCGACCAGATCGACCTGCGCATCGCGAGCGGCAGCTACTGCTGCCTGCTGGGCCCCTCGGGCTGCGGCAAGAGCACCACGCTGCGCATGATCGCGGGCCACGAGTCGGTCACCAGCGGCGACATCCTGCTGGACAACCGCAACATCACCAACCTGCCCGCGGCCGCGCGCGGCACCGCGATGATGTTCCAGAGCTTCGCGCTGTTCCCGCACCTTTCGGCGCTCGATAACGTGGCCTTCAGCCTCAAGATGAAAGGCGTCGGCAAGGCCGAGCGACAGAAGCGCGCACGCGAGCTGCTCGAGCGCGTGGCGATGGGCCACCTGGCCGAGCGCAAGCCCGGCGAGCTCTCCGGCGGCCAGCAGCAGCGCGTGGCGCTCGCGCGGGCACTCATCACCGAGCCGCGCGTGCTGCTGCTCGACGAGCCGCTGTCGGCGCTCGATCCGTTCCTGCGCATCCAGATGCGCGCCGAACTGCGGCGCTGGCAGAAGGAACTGGGGTTGACCTTCGTCCACGTCACGCACTCGCAGGAAGAAGCGATGGCGCTGGCCAACACCATGGTGGTCATGAACCACGGCGTGATCGAGCAGGTCGGTTCGCCGCACCAGGTCTACAACCATCCGGCGAGCGAGTTCGTGGCGCGCTTCATGGGCGGCCACAACGTGTTCGACACGCCCGCCGGCCCGGTCGCCGTGCGCAATGACCACATGAAGATCGCCCTTGGCGATGCGAGCGACGGCATTGCCGCCACGGTCACCGACGTCGAGTACCAGGGCACTTACGTGCTGCTCGGCCTCGCGCTGCAGGACGCCGCACCCGGCCGTGGCAGCGTCTCGGTGCTGCTGGGCGAATCCGCCTTTCTTGCGAGCCCCCATGCGCCGGGCGATGCGGTGCGCCTGTCCTGGGCCGAGGCCGATGCGCGCGTACTCGGCCCCGGCGCCAAGCCGCCCGCCGAGCGGGCACCGGCGCCGGTCGGCAACGGCAGCAGCCTCGCGCGCGACGACCTGGCCGCGCTCGCGAGCATGCCGCTGTGAGCGCGCGGCCGCTCATGCATTGCCTGCATTTCCGTTTGTCTTTTTCCCCGTCCCTTCCCTTGTTTTTTTCCACGGAGACTCTTCCATGACCGACCCCATCGACTCGTCTGCCGGCCTCCAGCGTCGCACCCTGCTGCAAGGCACCGCCGGCATCCTGGCCACGGGCATCGCGCCCTTCGTGCACGCGCAGGAAAAGATCGTGCTGCGCTACCTGGGCACGGCGGTGAACCAGGACAAGGCCATTGCCGAGAAGTTCAAGGCCGACACCGGCATCGAGATCCAGTACGTGGCCGTGACCACCGACGACGTGACCAAGCGCGCCGTCACCGCGCCCAACAGCTTCGACCTGATCGACACCGAGTTCTTCTCGCTCAAGAAGATCGTGCCCACCGGCAACCTGAAGGGCATCGACACCAGGAAGATCAAGAACGCCGACAAGATCACCACGCTCTTCACCAAGGGCGAAGTCGCCGGCAAGGCGGTGGGCGACCAGGGCACCGCGCCCAAGAAGGTGATTTACCTCGAAGGCGAGAAGTCCAAGAAGTTCGCGACCGCGCCGACGCAGTTCATGTCGCTCATCCCGACGGTCTACAACGCCGACACGCTGGGCATCCGTCCCGACCTGATCAAGCGTCCCATCGGTTCCTGGGCCGAGCTTCTGAACCCCGAGTTCAAGGGCAAGGCCGCGATCCTGAACATTCCGTCGATCGGCATCATGGACGCCGCGATGGTGGTGGAGGCCAAGGGCATCCACAAGTACGCCGACAAGGGCAACATGACCAAGGCCGAGATCGACCTGACGATCAAGACTCTGATCGAAGCCAAGAAGGCCGGCCAGTTCCGCGCGCTGTGGAAGGACTTCAACGAGTCGGTCAACCTGATGGCCTCGGGCGAGGTGGTGATCCAGTCGATGTGGTCGCCGGCCGTCACCGCCGTGCGCACCAAGGGCATCGCCTGCAACTTCCAGCCGCTCAAGGAAGGCTACCGCGCCTGGGCCGCCGGCTTCGGCCTGCCGGCCACGCTGTCGGGCAAGAAGCTCGACGGCGCCTATGAATTCATCAACTGGTTCCTCGACGGCTGGGCCGGCGCCTACCTGAACCGCCAGGGCTACTACAGCGCCGTGCTCGACACCGCCAAGGCCAAGATGGAAGCCTACGAATGGGCCTACTGGATGGAAGGCAAGCCCGCCTCGCAGGACATCAAGAGCCCGAACGGCGACCTGCTGGCGAAGGCCGGCGCGGTGCGCGACGGCGGCAGCTACGAGCAGCGCATGGGCGGCATCGCCTGCTGGAACGCGGTGATGGACGAGAACGAATACATGGTCAGAAAGTGGAACGAGTTCGTCGCAGCCTGATCCCGTGAGCGCCCCCACCGCCAGCGCGCACGCGCCCAGTCCATCCGTCCACGCCGTCAAGGCCTGGTGGCAGGCCGCGCCGTTCGCGCTGGTGTTCCTGTTGTTCTTTTTGATTCCGCTGGCGCTGGTCGCCATGGTCAGCCTGTGGAACTTCAATGAGTACGAGCTGATCCCGGCGGTGACGCTGCGCAACTACCTGAGCCTGTTCGAGGGTTGTTCGCAGCTCACCGACAACGGCGACCTGTGCGTCACGCTCAACACCTACCTGAGCACCTTCAAGTTCTGCCTGCTGGTGTGGGGCATCACGCTGCTGGTCGGTTTTTCGGTGGCCTACTTTCTCGCGTTCCACGTGCGATCGCCGGGCATGCAGACGGCGCTGTTCGTGCTGTGCACCGTGCCCTTCTGGACCTCCAACGTGATCCGCATGATCTCGTGGGTGCCACTGCTGGGCCGCAACGGACTGGTCAACCAGATGCTGACGGGGCTCGACCTCGTCGACCAGCCGGTCGAGTGGCTGCTGTTCTCCAATTTCTCGGTGGTGCTTGCCTTCGTGCACCTCTACACGATGTTCATGATCGTACCGATCTTCAACAGCATGATGCGCATCGACCGCTCGCTGCTCGAAGCCGCCAGCGACGCGGGCGCCTCGGGCTGGCAGACGCTCTGGAACGTGGTGGTGCCGCTGTCGCGCACCGGCATCTTGATCGGCTCGATCTTCGTCATCACCATCGTGATGGGCGACTTCGTCACCATCGGCGTGATGGGCGGGCAGCAGATCGCATCGATCGGCAAGATCATCCAGGTGCAGACCTCGTACCTGCAGTTTCCGCTGGCCGCGGCCAACGCGGTGATCCTGCTGGCGGTGGTGCTGATGATCATCTGGGGGCTCACCCGGCTGGTCGATATTCGCAAGGAGCTCTGAATGAATCTGAGCTTCCGCGTTCGAATCGTGCTTGGTCGTTCGGGGCGCGCTCAGGTGCACCGGGCATCGGGTGCTCCCCGCAGCGAAATACAGGAGGAGCCGAAGGCGGGGGACATTCGCGCAGGGGAGTACCCGATGTTCTCGGCACTCGCCCTGAAGAAAGAAGACAAATGAGCCAACGCATCGGAGAACAACGCGCCCCCGGCTTCTGGCCCCTGGCGATCGTGTTCGCCCTCTTCGTGCTGTTCCTCTACGGCCCGATGATCACGATCTTCATCCTGAGCTTCCAGGGCCCCGAAGGCGGCCTGACCTTCCCCTTGCGCGGCGTCTCGCTGCACTGGTTCCACAAGCTGGCCGAGGGCCTGGGCACCGTCGACATCGGCGCGGCCTTCCGGCGTTCGCTGGCGCTGGGCGCGGTGGTCATGGGCTTCACCGTGGTGCTGTCGGTGCTGGCCGGGCTCGCGTTCCGCAAGAAGCTCAAGGGCAGCAACGCCCTGTTCTTCGTGACCGTGGCGAGCCTCATCATGCCGTCGATCATCATCTCGCTCGGCATCGGCCTGCAGTTCCGGCTGCTCGACACCGGCATCAAGAGCGTGCTCGCGGCGGTGGACGCCGCCACGCTGCTCGAAGGCTACGGCACCGCGCTCGGCCTGTTCAGTTCCGCGCTCGGCGCGCACCTCACCTGGACCCTGCCCTTCGGCCTGCTCATCATGTTCGCGGTGTTCAACCGCTTCAACCCGGCCTACGAGGAAGCCGCGCGCGACCTCGGCGCCACGCCGTGGCAGACCTTCCGCTTCGTGGTGCTGCCGCTGATCGGCCCGTCGATCGTCGGCATCGGCATGTTCGGCTTCACCCTGTCGTGGGACGAGATCGCCCGCACCTCGCAGGCCATCGGCGACGTCAACACGCTGCCGCTCGAACTGCAGGGCCTGACCTCGACCGTCACGACGCCTTCCATCTATGCGCTGGGGACGGTGACCACCGTCGTTTCGCTGCTGGTGATGGCCGTGGCGCTGGGCACGGCCGCGCTGCTGCGCCGGCGCGCCGTGCGGCCGCGCTGACACCGGAGACCGGCGGCCGCGTCTAGACCTTTTGGTCGACGTGAGCGTTTTCCTACAGCCGCCTAAAATCGCGCTCCAACAAAAGCGCAAGCGAGAGAGAGGCGGACATGCTCGACAAACTGAACGACTTCACGGGGAGCCACGGCCAGCTGCAGCGCGGCCGCGGCCTCGTCACCGGAACCATCGCCCTGAGCCTGGGCATCCTGTGCTTCCTTGGCGTGCTGGCCTTCCACTTTCCGCAGTACCTCACGACGCCCGAGCTGCGCAAGAGCTACAACGTCGACGTGATGCGCTTCATCCTGCTGGCGGCCATGGTCGTCTCGGGCGGCCTGGCGCTGGTGAACATCATCTTCAACCGCTCGCGCTGGCTCTCCTCGGCCGCCTTCCTGCTGGTGGCCGCGGCCGCGCTGCTGGGCGGGCACAAGGTGCCGGTGAACGACTTTGCCGACAACACGCCCTACATCGGCCTGGACTGGTTCATCCTGGACCTGCTGGGCTCCTCGCTGATCTTCATCTTCATCGAGAAGCTGTTCGCGCTGCGCAAGGACCAGCCGGTGTTCCGCGAGGAATGGCAGACCGACTTCCACCACTTCGTGGTCAACCACATGATCGTGGGCTTCGTGCTGCTGGCCACCAACCTGATGGTGCACAAGTTCTTCGGCTGGGCCGCCAACGACGGCATCCGCGGCTGGGTGGGCAACCTGCCGTTCTGGGCCGGGTTACTGCTGATCATCCTGGTGGCCGACCTGGTGCAGTACTGGACCCACCGCGCCTACCACGAGGTGCCGGTGCTGTGGCGCCTGCACGCCGTGCACCACAGCGTGAAGAGCATGGACTGGATGGCCGGCTCGCGCCAGCACATCCTCGAACTGCTGATCACGCGCACGCTGGTGCTGGCGCCCATCTACGTGCTGGGCTTCTCCAAGGAAGTGATCGACGCGTACATCGTGGTGGTGGGTTTCCAGGCGGTGTTCAACCACTGCAACGTGAGCGTGCGGCTCGGGCCGCTGCGCTACATCATCGTCACGCCCAACTTCCATCACTGGCACCACAGCCAGGACGTGGAGGCGCTCGACAAGAACTATTCGGCGCACTACGCCTTTCTCGACTATCTCTTCGGCACCGCGGTGAAGAGCACCAGGCTCTGGCCCGAGAAGTACGGCGTGCTCGGCGACTACGTGCCCAACGGCTTCTTCAAGCAATTGAAGTTCCCCTTCGTCTGGAAAGGATGATGCGGCGCCATCTCCGTGCGGCGGCGCTTGCGGCTGCCGCATTGCTGCTGCTGTCGGCCTGCGCCACCCGCGTCGACCTGCCGTCCAAAGACGCGGGCCTGCGCCTGCGCGTGCAAAGCTCGGTCATCGCCCCCGGCAACGGCGGCGAACTCATCGCGGCCGATGCCCTGCAGCCCGGGGACATCCTGCTGACCTCCATTGCCACGATCAATTCCTTCGGCATCCGGCTGGGCACCTTCTCGCCCGTGAGCCACGCCGTGCTCTACCTGGGCGACGGGCTGATCGCCGAGGCGGTTGGCAGCGGCGTGCGCGCGCGGCCGCTGGCCGACGTGGTGGACGAGGAACAGATGGTCGTGGCCTTTCGCGTGCCCGGGCTCGATGCCTCGGGTGCCCAGAAACTGCGCGCCTGGGCCAACTCGCAGGTGGGCATCCGCTACAACACCACCGGCGTGCTGCTGAATGCCCCTTTCGTGCTGAACCGGCGCCTGTGCGAGCTGCCGCTCGTTCCCTCCGCCGTCAGCCACTACTGCATCAGCGGCATGGCCATGGTGCAGCTGGGCGCGAGCCGCGACGACCAGTTCTTCTGCTCGCAGTTCGTGCTCGAGGCCTACCGGCGGGCCGGCCTGCCGATCACCGACGCCGACCCGCGCTGGGTCAGCCCGGCCGACCTGCTGCACATGCGCGAGGGCGACGTGCCCTCGATTGCCGCCACGCAGCCGCTGCGCTACGTGGGCCACCTCAAATACAACCCGCCGCCGCTGCTTGCCGCGGACGGCCCCTGACCGCCTTGAGCAATTCTTCCTCGGTTCAATTTTTCGACGTCGTCGTGGTCGGCGCGGGTGCCGCGGGCCTGTTCTGCGCGGCGCTGGCCGGCCAGCGCGGGCTCAAGGTGCTGCTGGTGGACCACAGCGAAAAGATCGCGGAAAAAATCCGCATCTCGGGCGGCGGACGTGCCAACTTCACCAACCGCGACCTCGACGTGCGCGCCCCGCAGCGCCACTTCATCGGCGACAACCCGAATTTCTGCCGCTCGGCGCTGTCGCGCTACGCGCCGCAGCAGTTCGTCGAGCTGGTGCGCAAGCACGGCATCGCCTTCCACGAGAAGCACAAGGGGCAGCTGTTCTGCGACGGCTCCTCGCAGCAGATCATCGACATGCTGCTGGCGGAGTGCGATGCGGGCAGCGTCACGTGCTGGCAGCCGTGCAAGCTGGGAAAGATCGTGTTCTCGGCTTCCGGAGCCGACACAACTGGCGCGGGCAGCTATCAGATCGATAGCACCAAGGGCCCCATCGAAACGCCCAGGCTGGTGGTCGCCACCGGAGGCCTGTCGATTCCGCAGATCGGCGCCAGCGATTTCGGCTACCGCCTGGCCGAGCAGTTCGGCCTGCGCGTCGTCACGCCGCGGCCGGCCCTGGTGCCGCTGACCTTCGGCGGCGAAGCCTGGACGCCGTATGCCGGACTGGCCGGGCTGGCGCTGCCGGTGCGCATCGAGACCGGGTCCAAGAAGGAAAAGATGGCCTTCCTCGAAGACCTGCTGTTCACCCACCGCGGCCTTTCCGGCCCGGCCGTGCTGCAGATTTCGAGCTATTGGAAGCCCGGCACCCCGCTCACGCTCGACTTCGCGCCCGGCGTGGAGGTGGCGCAAGCCCTGGGCGAAGCCAAGCTTCGCTCGAAGAAGCGCATCGCCAACGAGCTGGCCGCGCTGGTGCCCTCCCGGCTGGCGGATGCCTGGGTCGGGCAGGACCCGGCCCTGCAGCGCCCCGTCAACGAGGCCGCCGACAAGGCCCTGGCGGCGCTTTCCGAGCGCATTGCCCGCTGGCAGATCACCCCCAGCGGCACCGAGGGCTACAAAAAGGCCGAAGTCACCGCCGGCGGCGTCGACACCCGCGATCTGTCCTCCCAGACCATGGAATCGAAGCAGCCGGGCCTGTATTTCATCGGCGAAGTGGTCGATGTGACGGGTTGGCTGGGCGGGTACAACTTCCAATGGGCCTGGGCGAGTGCACATGCGTGCGCAACCGCGCTATAATCGCGGGCTAACTCTGGCCTTCCCTCAACGGCCGCAAAAATTTTTCAGTTGAGGAACCCCGGCTTGGGGCCTCGATCTCCCCGAGCCAAATTCAGTTCAACGATTCATCAATGACCACCATCCGCGTTAAAGAAAACGAGCCTTTCGACGTCGCCCTGCGCCGCTTCAAGCGCACCATCGAAAAGCTCGGCCTGCTGACCGACCTGCGTGCCCGCGAGTTCTACGAAAAGCCGACCGCCGAGCGCAAGCGCAAGAAGGCAGCCGCCGTCAAGCGCCACTACAAGCGCGTGCGCAGCATGCAGCTGCCCAAGAAGCTGTACTAAGCAACACTCCGGGCCCGGCCGTCGACGAAAGTCACCGCCAGCGCTCCGTTGCCCCAGCCGCGCCAGGGAAACCTGCCGCGGCTTTTGTTTTTTCCGAAAGGTTGTGCCGAATGACACTCAAAGAACAGATCACCGAAGACATGAAGACGGCGATGCGCGCCAAGGACGCGGAGCGCCTGGGCACCATCCGCCTGCTGCTGGCCGCGCTGAAGCAGAAGGAAGTGGACGAGCGCGTCGAGCTCGACGACGCCATGGTCATCGCCATCGTCGACAAGATGGTCAAGCAGCGCAAGGACTCGATCGCCGCGTTCACGACCGGCGGCCGCACCGACCTGGCCGACAAGGAAGCCGCCGAGATCAAGGTGCTCGAGGTCTACCTGCCGCAGCGCATGAGCGCCGACGAAGTGGCCGCCGAAGTGAAGGCCATCGTGGCCGAACTGGGCGCCAAGGGCCCCGGCGACATGGGCAAGGTGATGGGCGCGGTCAAGACCCGCCTCGCGGGCAAGGCCGACATGGGCCAGGTGAGCGCTGCGGTCAAGGCAGCTCTCGCGAGCGCCTGATGCACGCCGGCGGCGGCTGCGCCACCGCGATCCCGAAGGCCTGCGCCTGCCTGGTCGATGCTCGGGGCCGGCTGCTGGTGTTCCGCCATCCCGGCGACGGGAACATGCAGCTGCCCAAGGGCACCATCGAGCCCGGCGAATCGCCCGAGGTGGCGGTGCGCCGCGAGCTGCTGGAGGAATCGGGCATCGACCACGTCGGCGAACTGCATCCGCTCGGCACCCTCCAGCGCGATTGCGAAGCCGGCATCGAAGGCAATACGCTGCGCCACCCCCAGCTGTGGCATCTGTTCCTGATGCGCGCCGATGGCCCGTTGCCCGAAACCTTCGACCACGTGGCCATGGGCAGCCCCGAGGAAGACGGCCTGGTGTTCTCGTTCAGCTGGCTGGCGGCCGGCGACGGCATCGATAACTTCGCCCTGCCTTATCGGCAGGCCATTGCGCGCGTTCGCGCGGCCCTGCTCACAGCGTAGGGCACCGTCGGGTTCTTCGGGCTCACGCCAGCGCGCGAGCCACCATGTAGAGCCCCAGCAGTGCCAGCCCGGCCAGGAAGCAGCGCCTGAACACCGCCACCGGCAACCGCTTGCGCAACCAGGTGCCGATCGCCATGCCGCCGAGGGCCGGCACCAGCATCGCGAGCGATCCTCCCACCGCCGCCATCGGATAGCCGCCGTTGCCCGCGAGCCCGATGGCGAGCACCACGGTCGAGGTGGTGAACGAGATTCCCATCGCCTGGATCAGCGCGTCGCGCTGGAAGCGCAGGGCCTGCAGATAGGGCACGGCCGGCACCACGAACACGCCGGTCACCGCCGTGACCAACCCAGTGGCTGCGCCCACCACCGGCCCGAGCCAGCGCTCATGCGCCGCGGGCACATGCAGCTGCCGGCCCGTGAGCCCCCAGAGCGCATACGCCACCAGCGCCACCCCCAGCGCGATCGAAGCCCAGGTGCCCGCCGGCACGCCGAGCCACAGCGCGCCGCCCAGGGTGCCCGCCACGATGCCCGCCTGCATGCCGCCGATGCGGCGCAGCACCGGCCAGAAGCTCGCGCGCGGCCCGGTCTGCCAGAGGTTGGTGACCAGCGACGGCGCGATCAGCAGCGCCGCCGCGCGCACCGGCGGCATCCAGAGCGCGAGCAGCGCCATCGACACCGTCGGCAGCCCGAGCCCGATCACGCCCTTGATCACGCCGGCCAGGAGAAATACCAGGGCAGCCGCCGCCCAGTGGCCCGTTGCCAGTTCTGCCAGTTCGTTCGAAATCGTCATTGCGGCGCAGTCTGCCGGCCACATCCGCGCCTGGAAATGCGGCATTCGCGCAGCCGGCCTCAGGCACAGGCTGAGGCTCCCGTGCTACCTTGCGGCCTCACCATGCGATTCGATCTCACCGACCTGCGGCTTTTTCTCCATGTGGTCGAGGCCGGCAGCCTCACGGCCGGCGCGGCGCGCTCGCACATGACGCTCGCCTCGGCCAGCCAGCGCGTGCGCGGCATGGAAGACGCCCTCGGCAGCCCGCTGCTCACGCGCCACGCGCAGGGCGTGCGCCCCACCGAGGCCGGCCGCACGCTGCTGCACCATGCGCGCGTGGTGCTGCAGCAGATGGAGCGCCTGCGCGGCGAGCTCGGCGAGTACGGCCAGGGCCTCAAGGGCCACGTGCGGTTCATGTGCGGCACCTCGGCACTGACCGAGCACCTGCCCGAGGTGCTGAGCCGCTTTCTCATGCAGCATCCGCGCATCTCGGTCGACCTCGAGGAGCGCCCCAGCCCGGACACCGTCGACGCGCTGCGCGGCGGCCGGTGCGACATCGGCATCGTCTCGGACGCCATCGACACCGAGGGCCTCGAATGCCACCCGTTCCGCCGCGACGATCTGGTGCTGGTGATGCCGCGCGGCCATGCGCTGGCCGGACGGCGGCGCGTGATGCTGGCCGAGGTGATCGACAGCGAATTCGTCGGCCTGCCCGCCGACAGCGCACTGCAGCTGCTTCTGACGCAGCATGCACGCGCGCTCGGCAGGCACCTGGCCTATCGCGTGCGCGTGGGCAACTTCGAGGCCGTGTGCCGCATGGTCGAGCACGGCATCGGCGTGGGCATCGTGCCGCAGACGGCGGCCGAACGCTGCGCCCGCTCGATGAAGATCGCGCGCACCGCGCTCGGCGACACCTGGGCCGAGCGCACGCTGATGGCGTGCGTGCGCTCGTCGCAGGAACTGCCGCTCAATGCGCGGCGCATGCTCGAACACCTGGCGGCGCCGGTGGAACCAGCGGCGGCGAAGTAGCCGCGCCCTTCTCTTCCCCGCGGCGGCTCAGCGCCGAAGCACGGCGAGCAATTCCGCCATCTTTTGCAGCGCCGCTTCCGGCGTCGGCGCGATGTGGATCGAACAGGCCAGCATGAGATTCAGCGGCTGCCCGAAGTCCTCGACCGCAATGCCGCTGCCGTGCTCGCGCAGCACCCCGGCCGCATCCGGCGCGCACTGCAGCGCAGAGCGGGCGCGGTCCGCATAGCTGCCTGCGGGCACGCCATAGGCCACGACCGGAATCTGCAGCGCCACCGCGGCGCCAACCTCGAACACCGTGCCCGAATCGGGCTCCAGGCCGCGGAAGCACGCGAGGTTGGCCAGCACGCCATCGGCGCCGCGAAGGCGCTGCATGTTGGCCTGGTAGATCTGCCTTTCCGGCGCCTCTTCACCCGGTTCCTCGTTGCCGTCGGCCGGCAGCAAGGCCGCCAGCCCCAGCGCTTCGCAAGCCGCCGCGAGCCGCACGAAGTGGTCCCTGGCGTCGGGGCGAAAGACGTCCGGGCCGGCAAGGTAGATCCGCGGGCGCGTCGGGTTCTCGGGGGATGTGTCCATGAAGGGCACATCTTAGATTTTTGCTGCCCGTCGTACTACGATGGATGCACCATCACGACGAAGGAGCTGCCATGCCTCTCTATCTGATCGAGCGCAATTTCGCGGATCAACTCGAGGTCTCGCCCGAGGCCGCGGCCGGCATCATCCGCGTCAACGACGACGTCGGCGTGCGCTGGCTGTATTCGTTCCTCAGCGCCGACAAGAAGAAGACGTACTGCCTGTACGAAGCCCCCGGCATCGAGTTGATCCGCGAGGCGGCGCGGCGCAACGGACTGCCGGCCGACGTGGTGATCGAGGTCGACGAACTGCGCCCGCCGCCGCTGCCGGCCGACCTCGTATCGGCCTGACCGAACCGGCGGCGCGAGGCGTTCTGCGTCCGTTCATTTCGCCCGTGGGTCGTCCGCCGGATTGACGTAGGTGACGCCCCAGGGGCCGGTGCCGTGCAGCTGCACCACCGTTTCCTCGCTGGTCCAGGCGAAGTGCGGCGTCTTGGGCTGCAGGATCATCATGCCGCCCGCGACCACCGGCATCGACTTCTGCATGTCGAGCTTGTCGCCCAGGCCCATGTGGAAGGTGCCCGAGAGCACAGTCACCCGCTCGACGGCCGGATGCCAGTGCGACGGAATCCGGTAGTTGGCCGGCACCTTGATGCGCACCGTGAAAGGCACGGCCTCGCTCATGGGGCCTTCGATCACCGCGAGCTTCGCGCCGGGCGGCAGCGACGGAACGTCGGCCCATTTCAGGTCGGAGGGCGAGATCATCCGGTGGTCGCCGGACTGGGCCCAGCTGGTGGCGATGCCTGCGATCAGGGCTGCGCCGATCGCCCAGGCGGCAAATGGTTGGCGTGTCATGGTCAGGTTCCTTTCCGTGTCGCCGGCGAAGCGCCGCCGGGGCGTTGGCGAGATCGGCCGCTGCGTCTACAGCCGCACCACGTCGCCCTTCAACGAATAGAGAATCGCGACCACCTCGTTCTTTTCGGCCTGGTCGTAGCCGTTCTTGGTCATGGCCGCGACGATGTCGTCCATCGCGGCGACCAGTTCCTGTTCGCTGATGTTCATGCCCTTGTGGGCCGACACCAAGTCCTTGCCGGTGTAGCACTGCGGGCCGCCGCTGCCGGCACAGAGGAACTCGACGACGTGGCGCTCGACCTCGGCGCGGTTGCTGTTCGCGAAGCGGGAACGGATGAGCGGGTTGCTGTAGTGGTTCTCGACGACGTCGGTGACGAGCCGCTGGATGCGCTCCTCACCACCAAGTCGTTCGTACAGGGTTGCGGGCATGTGGGGCACTCCTTCGGGTTGAGGGCCCGGCGGCGCCGAGCCCGAGACCCGAAGTTAGGCTTCGGCGCGCGGCCGCGCATCGCCCGAATTGACCATTTCGGGCCGCGCCGCCCAAGCGCTCAGAGTTGCTCCCGGCCTTCGGCCGCGACGCGATGGCGGTGCGCCCAGGCCGCGGCTTCGGTGCGGCTGCGGCAGTCGGTCTTGGACAGGATGTGGCGCACGTGGTGCGCCACCGTGTGCGGGCTGATGAACAGGCGCTCGGCGATCGCCTGGTTGCTGCAGCCGGCGCAGAGCAGCCGCAGCACGGCGAGCTCGCGCCGGCTCAGGCCCTCGGGGGCCGAAGGCGTTGCCGCGCCGGCGCCTTCTAGTTCGCGCTGCAGCGCCTCGCAGCGCCGCGCCAGGCCGGCCATGCCCAGTTCGCGGCCGAGCGCGAGTGCCGCATCGAGCTGCGTGCTCGCAGCCGCTGCTTCGCCGCATGCGGCCAGCCAGCGCGCCCATTCGAAGCGGCTGTGCGCCAGCCAGGGGCGGCCGCCGCAGCGCTCGTCCAGGGCGACCGCAGCCTCCAGATGCGCCGCGGCGTTCGCATCGTCGCCGGCCAACGCGGCCAGCATGCCCCGGTAGCGGTCCACGGCACCGAAGCAGGCGATGTTGGTGCCGGTCACCACGTTGCGGCCGGCATAGGGCGCGAGCAGCCGGTACAGCAGCGCTGCGCGCGGCCGGTCGCCGAGGCGGGCGCAGACCTCGGCGGTGAAGACGATGTTGGTCAGCCACATGCCGTCGCGCGCAATGCCGGCAAAGCCGTCGCCCGCGAGCGCCTCGTAGGCCTCGCGGGCCGGCTCGTGCAGATCGAGTTCGGCGCAGATCAGCGCGAGGCCGGGCTGCCAGAGACTGTCGCGCGGCACGCTGCCGACCAGGCCGCGCAACACCGGCAGCACCTCGCCGAGGCGGCCCTGGTGCCGCCGCAGCACGAAGATCTGCAGGCTGTAGGCGCCCTGCGCGTTGCCGGGCAGGAAGCGCTGCCCGATCGTGAAGGTCTCGCCGGCCAGCCGCTCGGCATCCGCGAAGCGGCCTTCGTAGGCGGCGAGCAGCGTGAGGCTGGCCAGCCCCATGGCCTGCATGAAGGGCTGGCGGATCGCGTCCGCCACCCGCGCGTGGACCTGGGCCAGCGGGCGCGCCGCGTCGAGTTCTCCCTTCTCGACCAGGTCGCCGAAGTGCCAGCCGGTCAGCGCGTCGACCCATTCCATGTGGCCGGCACGCTCGGCCACCTCGAGTGCCTCGCGCGCGCAGCGCAGGCGCTCGTCGAGCTGGGCGGGATCGGCGCGCGCCGGCAGGATCGCCGCCAGCGCCTTGAACAGCGGCTGCGGCATCGCCAGCTCGCGCGCCAGTGCCACGGCGCGGCGCTGCGACGCGTTGGCCTGCGGCTGGCGGCCGCAGAAGATGCAGGCGCGGCACAGCGCGGCCAGCAGATCGACCCGCAGCGCGGCATCGAAGCCGTCTTCGCCCGCCAACGCCTCTTCGAGCAGGGCCGCTGCCTGCTCGCCCGGGCGGCTGATGCGCCAGCCGTTGTTCTCGAAGCCGAGCGCCGCCTGCGCGAACAGGTCCGCGTCGCCGAGCGTGCGCGCCAGCGTGGCCGCTTCGAGAAAGGTGACGGCACCGGCGTCGTTCTCGCCGGCGTGGGTCTGCACCGCGCCGAGCGCCAGCAGCAGCGCCCCATGGCGCGCACGCTCGGCCGGCAGCCAGCGCTCCTGCAGCTGCAACGCGAGCCGGTAGCAGCGCAGGGCCTCTTCGTACGCCATCAGCGCGACGGCCCGCGCGGCAGCCTGCTGCGCGATGTCCAGTGCACGCGCCGCGTTGCCCGCGGGCAGGGCCGCGGCCGCGTGGTAGGCCAGCTGCGCCAGCACCGCATCGAGGCCGCCGGCGTGGCGCGCCTCGAGCGACTCGGCGATGCGCCCGTGCAGCGCGACGCGGCGCGACGCGGGCAGCTCGTCGTACAGCACCTCGCGGATCAGCACGTGGCTGAACTGGTACTGCGGCCCGGGCGGCACGAGCTCGATGACGCGCTGCGCCAGCGCCTCGTCGAGCCTGCCCAGCAGTGCGGCCTCGCTGCCGGCGCCGGCCAGCTCGGCCAGGAGCGGCAGGTCGAAGTCGCGGCCGATGCACGCGGCGATCGCGAGCAGTTCGCAGCACGGCGCCGAGAGCTGGTTGAGCCGCTGGCCGATCACCGCGCGAATGCCGCTCGGCACGGTTTCGACCCGCGCCGCGGCGGCGTGCGGATCGTCGCCGCAGGGCCCCTGGTGCAGGAAACGCAGCGTCTCGACCAGGTACAGCGGATTGCCCTCGGTGCGGCGGTGCATGGTTGCGATGACGGCTGGCGGCGGCGTCACGGCGCTGGCCGCGGCGACCATCCGCTCGGTCTCGTCGAGGCTCAGGCCCTGCAGCGGCAGGCGGCAGAACTGCCGCGTGTTCAGCAGCTCGGCCAGGGTCGCGGCCAGCGGATGCTGGCGCGACAGGCCGGCCTCGCGGTAGGAGCCGAGCAGCAGGATGCGGGATTCGCCCACGTCCTGGGCGATGAAGGCCAGCAGCCGCAGCGACGATGCGTCGGCCCAGTGCAGGTTGTCCAGGACCAGCAGCAGCGGCCGCAACGCCGCCGCCTGGCGCCAGAAATGCGCGACCGCGGCAAACAGCCGGAAGCGTGCCTGGTCGCCCTCGCCGATCGCCGGCACCGCGGTGCCGGGGGGCAGCCGCTCGGCGAGTTCGGGCGCGATCTCGACCGCCGCGGCGGCCTCGCGGCCGAGCAGCGCGGGTAGGCGCTCGTCGCGGCAGGCCCGCAGGCAGGCCTGCATCGCGCGCGTCCACGGCAGGAAGGGCGGCGCGCCGGGTTCCTCGAGGCAGCGGCCCCACAGGGTCAGCATGCCGCGCCGCAGGGCCAGTGTTGCCACCTCCTGGGCCAGCCGCGTCTTGCCGATGCCGGCCTCGCCGCTCAGCATGACGACGCGGCCACGCCCGGCCAGCGCCCCGCCAAGCGCATCGTGCGCCAGCTGTAGCTCGCCGCGGCGGCCGACGAAGGGCTCGCTCGCGCCCGCGACGGCCGCTTTTGCGATCGGCGCTGCGCCGCAGGCCGGACATGGCGCATCGGTGTGCAGGCGTACACGCCCGCAGCGATGACAGCCCATCCGGTCCAGCGTAGCCATGCCGCTCCTTGTGCTTTGCCGGCCATGGGGGACCGGCAAGAGCGAGTCTGCGCGCGGCGAATGCTTATAGGACTTAGGACTTACGCCACGGTGAAGGGAGGCCGGGAGCCCGGCGGCCCCGGCTGCGATGCCCAGGCATCGCGGCGCGCGCGCAACACCCACGGCGTGGCCAGCAGAGCCAGCAGCCGCACCAGCGCAATCTCCTGCTGCGTCCAGCGCGCGCGCGTGCCCAGCACGTTGAAGGTGGCCGCACATCGGCCGTCTTCCAGCAGCGGCACATTCACCACCGCGCGCAGGCCCAGCGCGGCAATGAGCGCGTGGTCGTCGAACACCTCGGCCAGCGCCGTCTCGCCTTCACCGACGAAGACCTCGGCACGCAGCAGCAGTTGCTGCGTCCAGCGCGTGAGCCTCTTGCGCTTGCGGCCGGCCACCGGGTAGGCCTGCGGGTCGGACGACCAGAGGCGCTGCAGCTGCACTTCGTCGGGCGGATCGTCCGGGGCCGTCGCGTTCAGGTTCACCGTGAGCAGCCCCGGACCGAGTAGCGCCCGGCGCGCCGACTCGATGTGCCCCAGCGCGGCATCGACCGTGGCGGCCCGCGGCAGCGCGTCGCAGAGCCGTTCGCACACTTCGAGGGACAGCACCTCAGTCAAGCTTGATCCCGAGATCCCTGATGACCTTGCCATAGCGCTCGGTGTCCCTGCGGAGCGCGGCGGCCAGCTGCTCGGGCGTGCTCTTCACCAGCTCGACGCCGATCGCATCCATGCGGGCGCGAACTTCGGGCACCGCCAGGGCCTTGTTGATCTCGGTATTGAGCCGCGTGACCAGCTCGGCGGGCATGCCCGCGGGTCCGAATGCGGCGTACCACACGCTCATCTCATAGCCGGGCAGCGTCTCGGCGACGGTGGGCGTGTCGGGCAGCAGCGCGGAGCGCCTGGGCTCCGTCACGGCCAGGAGGCGCAGCTTGCCCGCCTTGACGTGCGGCAGCGTCTGCGTGCCGGCGGAGAACAGGACCTGGGTCTGGTTGCCCACCGTGTCGAGCACGGCCGGCGCGCCGCCCTTGTACGGCACGTGCAGCATGTCGATGCCGGCCGCCTTCTTGAACATCTCGGCGCTCAGGTGGTTGGTGGAGCCGCCGCCGGCCGAGGCGTACGCCAGCTTGCCGGGGTTGGCCTTGGCGTAGGCGATGAACTCGCGCAGGTCCTTCGCCGGCACCGAGGGGTTGACCACCATCGTGTTGATCACGTTGGCCACCAGCGCAATGGGCGTGAAGTCATCCGCGCCCTTGAAGGGCATGCCAGGCATCAGCGTGGGGTTCATCGCGTGCGTGCTCATCGAGCCGATCAGGAGCGTGTAGCCGTCCGGCCTGGCCTTGGCGACGAAGTTGGAGCCGATGTTGCCGGAAGCGCCGACGCGGTTGTCGACCACCACCGGCTGGCCCATCGACTTGCCGAGCTGCTCGGCAATGGCGCGCGCCAGGATGTCGGTCGAGCCGCCGGCGGCCCAGGGGACGATCAGCGTGATCGGCTTCTCGGGGTAGGCAGCCAGGGCAGCCTGCGCGGCGCATGAGAGAGCCAGCAGAAGCAGGCCCCAGAAGGCACGTTGGAGCATGGTGATGTCCTTGGAACGAAGGTGAGGAAGTTGAAGCAAGACGACGGAAATCAGCGGCCCACGGCATAGCCCTGCATGCCGCGCGGGTTGGCGCCGGCACGCAGCACCAGCCGGCCCTGCGCGTCGTGTTCGCGGCTGCAGGCGGACATGCGGCTTTCGGACCAGGCATCGCCGACCTGCACCTGGTGGCCCATTGCGCGCAGCTGTTCGAGCGCCTCGGGGTCGAAGCGCGATTCCAGCGTGAGCGTGTTGAGCGTGGTCTGGCGCGGCCAGAAGGAGCCGGGGGCGTGCTTGACGTGCCAGGCCGGCGCGTCGATGGCCTGCTGCAGGTTGAGGCCGTGCACCGCATGGCGCAGGAAGAAGCCGACCGACCACTGGTCCTGCTGGTCGCCGCCGGGTGTTCCGAACGCCATGTAGGGCTCGCCGTCGCGCAGCGCCATCGACGGCGACAGCGTGGTGCAGGGCGCGACGCGCGGCTCGAGCGAGCTGGGCAGCCCCTCGTCGAGCCAGCTCATCTGCAGCCGCGTGTTCAGCGCGAAGCCCAGCGCCGGAATCGCGGGGCTCGAGGACAGCCAGCCGCCCGAAGGCGTGGCCGCGACCATGTTGCCGTGCCGGTCGATCACGTCGATGTGGCAGGTGTCGCCCACGAAGATCTCGCGCTCCGCCCATTCGGCGACCGGCGGCAGCGCGGCGAAGGTGGGCTCGCCGACGCCGAAGCGCGTGTCGGCCGTGCGCAGGGTCCGCGCACTCGCGTCCAGGTCGGGCAGGCGCGGGGCAAGGCCGAGCGGCTCGCCGGGCCGCAGCACGTCGGACGCGCGCCCTGGATCGACCATGGCCCAGCGTTCGCGCAGGTAGGCATCCGACAGCAGCGCCTGCTGCGCATCGGCACGCGCGCCGGACGCCGCGCCATACCACGCCAGCCGGTCGGCCAAGGCCAGCTTGGCGGCTTCGGTGATGCGGTGCACGAAGCCCGCCGTGCCGGGCGCATGGTGCTCGAGCCCCGCATGGCGCAGCATGCCAATCTGCTGCAGGAACGCCGGTCCCTGGCTCCAGAAGCCGCACTTCGCGACCGTGTAGCGGCCGAACTGCGCCGTGAGCGGCGCCTCGGTGGCAACGCGCCATGCGGCCATGTCCTCGTAGCGCAGCAGGCCGGTGTGCGCCTCGCCGCTGCTGTCGCGCACGGCCGTGCCGCGGCAGTAGCCGTCGATCTCGCGCGCCACGAACCCCTGCTGCCAGGTGCGGATCGCCGCATCGATCACGCCGGTGCGGCCGCTGCCTTCGCGCTCGGCGGTTTCGACGATGCGGCTGTAGGTGGCGGCCAGCGCCGGCAGCCGGAACAGCGAACCCGGCTGGGGCAGATTGCCGCCGGGCAGCCACACCTCGGCCGACGAATGCCAATGTTCGAGAAACAGGCCGCGCACGGCAAAAATTGCCTCGGCGACGCGCGGTACCAGCGGAAAGCCGTCGCGCGCATAGCCGATCGCCGGTGCCAGCACCCCGGCGAGCGACCAGGTGCCGTGCTCGCGCAGCAGGGTGAGCCAGGCGGAGAACGCGCCCGGCACCGTGGCCGCCAGGAGGCCGATGCCCGGCACCTGCTCGAAACCGAGCGCGCGGAACGCCGCGGCGCTGGCCTCGGCCGGCGCGCAGCCCTGTCCACGGATGGCATGCATGCGCCGCTCGCGTTCGCTCCACAGCAGGATCGGCGCCTCGCCGCCGGGGCCGTTGAGGTGCGGCTCGACCACCTGCAGCACGAAGCCCGCGGCCACGGCGGCGTCGAAGGCGTTGCCGCCGCGTTCGAGCACGCCCATCGCGGTTTGCGAGGCCAGCCAGTGGGTCGAAGAGGCAACGCCGAAGGTACCGGCGATTTCAGGACGGGTCGTGAACATCCGGCCGAGTGTAGAAACAACGAATAGCCAATAACGCATATTTTCTTATGAATGCATGCATTGACTGCTATACCTCTCGCATAGGATGGCGGCATGCCGCCGCCGACACTGCAACACCTCACGCCGCGGCTCAAGCTGCGCCACTTCGCCCTTCTCGCGGAGCTCGAGCGCCAGCGCTCGGTCAGCCGCGCGGCGCAGCACCTCGGTCTGAGCCAGCCCACCGTCACGCGTGCGCTGGGGGAGATCGAGAACATCTTCATGACGCCGCTGTTCACCCGCGGCCGACGCGGGCTGGAGCCCACGGCCGCGGGCCTGCTGGTGTTGGCGCGGGCACGGGTTGCGCTGGCCGATGCGCAATCGCTGGGGCAGGACCTGGCAGCGCTTGGCACGGGGCTGCAGGGGCGGCTGCGCATCGGCGTCATTCCCTTTCTTTCGCGCGTCACGCAGGACGCCGTCTGGCAACACCTGCTGGCGGTGCGGCCGCGCCTGGGCTTCGTGGTCGAAGAGGCCACGACCCATGCGCTCGTACAGGCCGTGCAGGCGCGCACGCTGGACTGCGCGATCTGCCGCTTCACACCGGCCAGCGCCGAAGCCGGGCTGGCACAGCAGTTCCTCTACGAGCAGGAGCCGCGCCTCGTGGTGTCGCGCACAGCCGCCCAGCGGCTGCTGCGGCGCGGACTGGATTGGGAGGCCTTCGTGTCCCTGCACTGGATCTTCCCGCCGGCGGACACGCCGATCCGCCAGATGATCCATTCGATCTTCGCCTCGGCCGGGCAGCCGGTGCCGGTGCCCCTGCTGGAGGCCTACGCGCACAAGACGCTGGTATCGGTGCTGCGGCACATGCCCGACGCGATCACCATCCTGCCCGACGACATTGCGCAGGAGGTGGCCGATGCGAGCGGCGCCCGCGTGATGCCCCAGCGCCTGCAGTGGAACCTGCCGCCCGTGGGTGTGGTGCGGCTGCAGGATGCGGCCAACGCGACCATCGTGGACGCAATGACCGAAGCGCTTCGCAACGCGCGGCCCTAGCGGCTGGAAAGCTCCTGTGCCGCTTTGGCCAGTCCGGCATCGGCCTGGCTGCGGAACTGCCGCGGCGTGACGCCGTTCTGCAGCCTGAAGCGGCGGCTGAAATAGACCGAGTCGCCGAAGCCGCACTGCCGCGCGATGTCGCCGATGCGGGCGTTCGAGGTCACCAGCAGTTCCTTCGCGCGTTCCAGGCGCCGTTCGGTCACCAGCTCGGTGAAGGTGCGCTGGGTCTGTTTCTTGAGCAGGTGCGCGAGGTAGTTGGGCGAGAGCATGGCCGCCGCCGCGGCATCGTTGAGCGACACCTCCTCGGCCAGGTGCTCGCGCACGTAGCGCATCACGCGCTGCAGCGCATCGTGGCCCGCGCTGCGGCCGCTCTGCAGCGCCGCCTGGGCGAGCAGCGGCGCCTCGTGCCGGCGGCAGGCCAGCGCCATCAGCTGCAGCAGGATGCCGCGGATCGCGCCCACGGCGCCGAAGCGCCGTTCCCGGTTCAGCGCGGCGAGCTCATCGAGCCATCCGAGGATGCGCGCGAAATCGGCGTCGCCGAAGTGAAAGTCCACCCACTCCTGGAACAGGAAGGGCGCGAGCTCGGGCTGGCGCGCGGCCGGCACCTCCTCCAGGTCGAGCGCCTCAACCGCCAGTTCGGGCCAGAGAAAGCCCTGGTCGAAGTTCACGATGGCATAGCGCGCGCCGGGCGGATGCGGCACCACGTGCACGCGGTAAGGCAGCACGAAGCTCAGGTGCCTCGCGGTGAACGGCCGCACCGCGCCGCCGATCACCTGCTGCGAGCCGCCGTCGATGCTGACCTGGATCTGGAAATACTCGTGCCGGTGCGGGCGCGCCAGCACGTCGCGTGCGCCTTCGAAGCGGATGTCGAAGTCGAGGTGGTTCGCGCGCTCCTGCATGCCATAGAGGCGCAGGCTGCTGGATGGAAGGGCCGACATGGCGCGATGGTAAGCCCCTGCCCAGGGCGGCCCTGCAGGCGGTCCGGTGTTGCTTGCGTCCTGTTTTTGCGTAGATGCGTACGCAAGCGCCGCCGCCGCGCGCTCCAGAATGGCCCGGCTGGCTGCGGCCGGCCTTCATCGCCTTTCATAAAAGATCCAGGAGACAAAGACCATGTCCAATTCACGACGCGGCCTGCTGGCCGGCTCCGCCGCCGTGGCTGCCAGCGCCATGGCCGGCTGCGCGCTGCCTGCCGGCGCATCGCGCTCGGTGCAAACGCCCTTCACGGTGGCGCAGACCACGGTGCCGATCGTCGGCAGCGAGCAGGCGTTTCCGGTGCGCCGCATCTACTGCATCGGCCGCAACTATGCGGCCCATGCGCGCGAGATGGGCTCCGACCCCAACCGCGAACCACCCTTCTTCTTCCAGAAACCGGCGGACGCGATCCAGGTGGTCACGCCCGGCACCGTGGCCGACCATCCGTATCCCTCGCTGACGAAGAACTACCACTACGAGGTGGAACTGGTGGTCGCACTCGGCAAGGGCGGGCGCAACATCGCGGCAGCGGATGCGCTGGGCCTGGTCTACGGCTACTCGCTCGGGCTGGACATGACCCGGCGCGACCTGCAGCGCGAGATGGGCGACCAGAAGAAGCCCTGGGAAATCGGCAAGAGCTTCGACCATTCGGCACCCATCGGGCCGATCCATCCCGTGGCCAAGGTCGGCCACTACACCGACGGCGCGATCTGGCTCAAGGTGAATGGCCAGACCAAGCAGAACGCCACGCTCAAGTACATGATCTGGTCGGTGGCGGAGCAGATCAGCCGCCTGTCGCAGGCTTTCGAGCTGATGCCCGGCGACATCATCTACTCGGGCACGCCCGAGAACGTGGGTCCAGTGGTGCGCGGCGACCTGATCGAGATCCACATCGACGGCCTGCCGAACCTGTCGGTGCGCATCGTCTGATGGATGCGCCGGCCAGCTAGCTGCCGGCCACCTTCATGCGGTTGACCAGCACCGAGCCCGTGGTCTTGGCGCCGAAGGTGTAGGCATCGGCGCCGATGGCCTCGATGCCCATCAGCATGTCCTTGAGGTTGCCGGCAATGGTGATCTCGTGCACCGGGAAGGCGATCTTGCCCTTCTCGACCCAGAAGCCGCTCGCGCCGCGCGAGTAGTCGCCGGTGACGTAGTTCACGCCCTGACCCATCAGCTCGATCACGAACAGGCCGGTGCCGAGCTTGGCGAGCATGGCGTCGAGGTCGTCGGTGTGCTTGGTGAGGCGCGAGCTCAGGATCAGGTTGTGCGAGCCGCCGGCGTTGCCGGTGGTCTTCATGCCGAGCTTGCGCGCGGAATAGGTCGACAGGAAGTAGCCTTCGAGCCGGCCGGCGTCCACCACCTTGCGCGCACGGGTCGCCACGCCTTCGTCGTCGAAGGGCGAGCTGCCCTTGCCGCGCAGGATGTGCGGGTCTTCGGCCACGTCGACATGCTTCGGCAGCACCGGCTTGCCGAGCGAATCGAGCAGGAAGCTGCTCTTGCGGTACAGCGCCCCGCCGCTCACGGCCTGCACCAGCCCGCCCAGGAGGCCCACGGCCAGCGGCGACTCGAACAGCACCGGGCACTCGGTGGTCTTGATCTTGCGCGACTTGAGCCGGCTCAGCGCCCGTTCGGCGGCATAGCGGCCCACCGCCTGCGGGCTGGCCAGCTCGTCGGCCGAGCGCATGGAGCTGTACCAGGAGTCGCGCTGCATGTCGTCGCCCTTGCCGGCGATGGGCGCGACCGAGATCGAATGCCGCGAGCTGGCATAGCCGCCGCGGAAACCGTGGGTGTGGGCGCTGAAGAAGTGGCTCTGCTGGGCCGAGACGCCCGCGCCTTCGCTGTTGGTGATGCGCTTGTCGGTCGAAAGCGCCGCCTCTTCGCATTCGAGCGCGAGCTTGGCCGCTTGCTCGCTGGTCACGCTCCAGGGATGGAACAGGTCGAGCTCGGGGTGCTCCTTGGCAATATCCTCTTCGTCGGGAAGGCCGCTGACCGGGTCTTCGGCAGTGAAGCGGGCGATGTCGTAGGCGGCCTGCACGGTCTGGGCGATGGCGGCCTCGGAGAAGTCGGAGGTGCTGGCGTTGCCGCGGCGGTGGCCCACGTAGACCGTGATGCCCAGCGACTTGTCGCGGTTGCGCTCCACGTTCTCGAGCTCGCCCTTGCGGACCGAGACGCTGAGGCCGCAGCCCTCGGAGGCCTCGGCGCCGGCATCGGTGGCACCGAGCTTTTTGGCGTGGGCCAGGGCCGTGTCGACCAGGTTTTCGAAGAAGGAGCGGCTGTAGGCGAAGCCGGAATCGGCGCGCGAGGAGGATGTCGTCATGTGGTGGCTATGATACTTGCGCCCCCCATATCCCGTTTTGCCCCGGCTTACCGTTGCGCATTGCACGCGTTGCAACGCCGCACGGTGCGGCCCAGAATCCACCCCATGTCCCGCAAACCCAAAAAAGGCTATTTCGTCCGTGGCCAGTTCGTTGCCGAAGGCAGCGAGCTCGACCTGGAGCTCAAGCGCGAGCTCAAGGGCACCGACGAAGCCAGCCGCACCGATCTCAAGCGCGAAAGCGATGAACTGCAAAAGCTCGGCACCGAACTGCTCGGCCTGCGCGCCGGCCTGTTCGATGCCCTCCCGCTGGGCGAAAAACTGGTCGACGCCGTCGCCGAAGCCAAGCGCATCACCAATTTCGAGGGCAAGCGCCGCCAGATGCAGTTCATCGGCAAGCTGATGCGCAAGCTCGAACCCGAAGTACTCGAAGCCGTGAGGCTCGCCCTCGCCGAGCAGAACAGCGTGCCCGCAGCCGAAACCGCCGCGCTGCACGAGGCCGAACGCTGGCGCGACCGGCTGATTGCCGACGACGACGCGCTGGGCGGCTGGATCGAAACCCACCCCGCCACCGATTCGCAGCAGCTGCGCGCCCTGGTGCGCCAGGCCCGCAAGGACCTGAAGGCCGGGCCGGCCGGCGAGGCGCCGCGCCAGGGCAAGGCCTACCGCGAGATCTTCCAGCTGGTGCGGGAGCAGCTCGCTGTGCACGGCGGTGCGGACCACGCGGCGGAGGCTGCCGCGCAAGACCGGGAAGAGGACGCATGAGCGCACCCGACCCCGTCCGCATCGGCATCGTCTCCATCAGCGACCGCGCCTCCAGCGGCACCTACGAGGACAAGGGCCTGCCCTCGCTGCAGGCCTGGCTCGGCCGGGCGCTGAAGAACCCGGTCGATTTCGAGGCCCGGCTGATTCCCGACGAAGCGGCCCTCATCAGCGCCACGCTGATCGAGCTGGTGAACGCCGGCTGCTCTCTGGTGCTGACCACCGGCGGCACCGGCCCGGCCCTGCGCGACGTGACGCCCGAGGCCACCCTGGCCGTGGCCCACAAGGAAATGCCCGGCTTCGGCGAGCAGATGCGCCAGATCAGCCTGTGCTTCGTGCCCACCGCGATCCTGTCGCGCCAGGTGGCGGTGATCCGCGACAAGAGCCTGATCATCAACCTGCCGGGACAGCCGAAGTCGATCGCGGAAACGCTCGAAGGGCTGAAAGACACCGAAGGCGTGCAGGTCGTGCCCGGCATCTTCGCGGCGGTGCCCTACTGCATCGACCTGATCGGCGGGCCGTACCTCGAAACGGACGACACGGTCTGCAAGGCGTTCCGGCCGAAGTCGGCCATTCGCACCCGCTGAGCTGGCGCACTACCCGCGCCTTCACGGCGCCGGAGCGCTCCTGGCCTCGATCTCCTTCAGGCAGGCATTGATTGCCGCGTTCGATGCCTGCTCATGGCAGCGCGCGGCAGCCGCCCGCACGGTTTTCTGCTGCACGCGGCGCTCTTGCGCGCTGTCGATCTGGTAGCTCATGAGCCACTTCATGGCAAATGCCAGCACGATTCCGAAGCCGATGGATGCGCCGACCAGCGTCGATCGCCAGGTTCGGGCGCGCGGGCCAACAGCGTGTGAATGCTCATGTGCCATGGGAACCTTGCAGTGCAGGATCCAGCGGTGCGCCGTGGACCTGCTCCTGCACTTCTTCCTCCTCTTCGTCGCGCCGGTGCGCGATGCGGTAGAGCAGCGGAAGCACCAGCAGCGTCAGCGCGGTCGACGAAAGAATACCGCCGATCACCACCGTGGCCAGCGGCCGCTGCACTTCGGCACCGGTGCCGGTGGCAATGGCCATCGGCACGAAGCCCAGCGATGCGACCAATGCGGTCATCAGCACCGGCCGCAGGCGCGTGAGCGCGCCTTCCCGGATCGCCGCGTCGAGCGGCAGCCCGCCTTCGCGCAGGTTGCGGATGAACGAGATCATCACCAGCCCGTTGAGCACCGCCACGCCAGACAGCGCAATGAAGCCCACCGCCGCCGATATCGACAGCGGAATGCCGCGCATCCACAGCGCCACGATGCCGCCCGTAAGCGCAAACGGAATGCCGGTGAACACCAGCAGGCCGTCCTTGAGGTTGCCGAACATCGCGAACAGCAGCGTGAACACCAGCAGCAGCGACACCGGCACCACGATCTGCAGCCGCTGCGTGGCCGAAGCGAGGTTCTCGTACTGGCCGCCCCACACGGTCCAGTAGCCGGTGGGAATCTTCACGTTGCGCATCGCTTCCTCCGCCTCGGCCACGAAGGAGCCGAGGTCGCGCCCGCGCACATTGGCGCTCACCACGATGCGGCGCTTGCCGTCCTCGCGGCTCACCTGGTTGGGGCCGGGCGCGATGTCGAGCGTGGCCACCTCGCCCAGCGGAATGAAGCTGGTGCGCTGGCCTTCGGCGCCCGTGCCCTTGGGCAGGGCCACGGGCAGGCGCCTGATGGCTTCGAGGTCGGTGCGCAGGTTCTCGGGCAGGCGCACGATGATGTCGAAGCGGCGGTCGCCGTCGAACAGCGTGCCGGCCTCGCGCCCGCCCACCGCGATGGAGATCGCGTCCTGCACGTCGCCCACGTTGAGGCCGTAGCGCGCGGTCTTGTTGCGGTCTATGTTCACGGTGAGCATCGGCAGGCCGGTGGTCTGCTCGACCTTCACCTCGGCCGCGCCGGCGATCTTTCCCAGCACGCCCGACACCTCGGCCGCCGTCTTGTTCAGCACGTCCATGTCGTCGCCGAAGATCTTCACGGCCACGTCGCTGCGCACGCCCGAGATCAGCTCGTTGAAGCGCAGCTGGATCGGCTGCGAGAACTCGTAGTTGTTGCCTGGCAGCTTCTCCACTTCTTCCTGCACCGCCGCAAGGAGCTCGTCGCGCGTACGACGAGGCTGGGGCCACTCGCTCTCGGGCTTGAGCATGATGTAGCCGTCGGAGATGTTCGGCGGCATCGGGTCGGATGCAATCTCGGCCGTGCCGGTGCGCGCAAACACGCGCTCGATCTCCGGAAACTTCGCCTTCAGCGTGCGTTCGAGCTGCTTCTGCATCTCGACCGACTGCGTGAGGCTGGTGCCCGGAATGCGCAGCGCCTGAATGGCGAAGTCGCCTTCGCTCAGGCTCGGCACGAACTCCGTGCCCAGGCGCGTGGCCAGCAGGCCCGACAGCACCACCGCCACCGCGGCCAGCGTGATGACCAGCGGCTTGGCCGCCATGACGCGCGCCAGCAGCGGCTCGTAGCCGCGCTTGGCCCACACCATCAGGCGGCTTTCCTTCTCGCTGACCTTGTTGCCGATGAACAGCGCCACGGCCGCGGGAATGAAGGTGATCGACAGGATCATCGCGCCCAGCAGCGCGATCACCACGGTGAAGGCCATCGGGTGGAACAGCTTGCCCTCGACACCCGTGAGCGCAAAGATCGGCAGGTACACGATCATGATGATGAGCTGGCCGAACAGCAGCGGCCGGCGCGCCTCCTGCGAGGCCGCGAACACTTCGTGGAAGCGCTCGCTGCGCGTCAGCGGCCGCCCCTTGTGGGCCTGCGCATGGGCCAGCCTTCGCACGCAGTTCTCCACGATCACCACCGCGCCGTCGATGATGATGCCGAAGTCCAGCGCGCCCAGGCTCATGAGGTTGGCGCTGACCTTCTGGTTCACCATGCCGGTGAAGGTGAAGAGCATCGACAGCGGAATCACCAGCGCGGTGATCAGCGCCGCGCGGATGTTGCCGAGGAACAGGAACAGGATCGCGATGACCAGCACCGCACCCTCGAACAGGTTCTTCTTCACCGTGGCGATGGCCTTGTCGACCAGCACGGTGCGGTCGTACACCGTCACGGCCTTCACGCCGGCGGGCAGCGTGCGATTGATCTCCTGCATCTTCTTGTCGACAGCCTGCGACACGGTGCGGCTGTTCTCGCCGATCAGCATGAACACGGTGCCCAGCACCACCTCGCGGCCGTTGTCGGTGGCGGCGCCCGTGCGCAGCTCCTTGCCGATGCCGACCTCGGCCACGTCCTGCACGCGCAGCGGAATGCCGTTGGCGTTGCCGAGGATGACGTTGGCGATGTCTTCCGCCGACTTCACCTGCCCCGGTGCGCGGATGAGGTACTGCTCGCCGCGCTTCTCGATGTAGCCCGCGCCCACGTTGGCGTTGTTGCGTTCCAGCGCGGTGACGAGGTCGGTCATCGTGAGGCCGTGGGCCAGCAGCTTGGCCGGATCGGGCGCGATGTGGAACTCCTTGGCGTAGCCGCCGATGGAATTGATCTCGGTCACGCCCGCCACGTTGCGCAGCTGCGGCTTGATGATCCAATCCTGTATCTCGCGCAGGTCGGTGGGCGAGTAGGGCTTGCCGTCGGGCTTCCTCGCGCCCTCTTCCGCCTCGACGGTCCAGAGGTAGATTTCGCCCAGGCCGGTCGAGATGGGCCCGATCACCGGCGAGATGCCGCCGGGCATGCTCTCCCGCGCGGACTGGATGCGCTCGTTGACGAGCTGCCGCGCAAAGTAGATGTCGGTGCCGTCCTTGAAGATCACCGTGACCTGCGAAAGGCCGTAGCGCGACAGCGAGCGGGTCTGCTGCAGGCCCGGCAGCCCGGCCATGACGGTCTCGATGGGGTAGGTCACGCGCTGCTCGGTCTCCAGCGGGGAGTAGCCGGGCGCGGCGGTGTTGATCTGCACCTGCACGTTGGTGATGTCGGGCACGGCGTCGATGGGCAGCTTCTGGTAGCTGAAGATGCCGAGCGCCGCCATGCCGAGCACGGCGAGCAGGATCAGCCAGCGCTGCTCGATGGAGAAGCGGATGATGCGTTCGAACATGCGTGCTTCCTCAGTGGGTGTGCGTGGCCGAGCTCTTGCCCTGCTGCGACTTCACGACGAAGCTGCCGCTGGCTGCATAGGCCGCACCGGGCTTCAGGCCGCTCACGATCTCGATGCGCTTGCCGTCGCTGCGCCCGGTCTGCACGTGCTGCGGCATAAAGCCGCCGGGCACGCGCAGGAACACGGTGGGCTTGTCTTCCACCGTCTGCACCGCCTCCGCCGAAACGGTCACGGGCGCATCCATCTCGGAGGCCACGAGCTCGACGTTCACGAACAGCCCCGGGCGCCAGATTCGCTGCGGGTTCGTCAGCGTGACGCGTGCAGTGGCGGTGCGCGTCTGCGCGCCGATCAGCGAGCCCACGTAGGACACCTTGCCGGTCGCGGTCTGGTCGAAGGCGCTGGAGCGGATGCTCACCGGCTCGCCGATGCGCACCAGGTTCAGGTTGTTGGCGGCCACGCTGATCTCGGCCCACACGGTCGACAGATCGGAGATGGTGAAGACGTTGACGGCCTCGCCCACCGATTCGCCGAGCGAGATGTGCTTTTCGACCACCATGCCGTCGAAGGGTGCGCGCAGCTCGTAGCGGCCCAGCGCCGACGAACCCGGCGTGGCGCCGAGCGCCAGCAGCTTCTGGTTGGCGTTGGCCACTGCGATCTGCGCTTCCTGCATCGCCTGCTGGGCTTGCAGGTAGTCCTGCTGCGGGGAGATCTTTTCTTCCCACAGTTTCTTCTCGCGCTCGTAGGTCGTGCGGGCCAGCTCCAGCCGGCGCTGCGCCGACTGCAGCTCGCTGCGCTGCTCCGACAGCGAGGGACTCGACAGCACCGCCAGCACCTGCCCGCGCTTGACCTCCTGGCCCAGGTTGGCCGGCACACTGTCGACCACACCCGCCACGCGCGGCACCACGTGGGCCGTGCGGTCTTCATTGAACTTGATCTCGCCGGGCAGCTGCAGCGACGACTTGATGCGCGCGGGGCCGGCGCTCTCGATGGTCATGTCGGCGGCCTTGATCTGCTCGTCGGTGAAGGCGATCTTTTCTTCGTCTTCCTTGTGTTCCGACGTCGCGGCTTTTTTCTTGCCCTCTTCCTTGTCCTTTTCCTTGCCTTTCTCGTGGTGTTCGTTGTCGGCATGGCCCTTGGCTTCGCCGTGACCGTGGTCGTGGTCCTTGCCCTCTTCCTTGGCTTCCTTGCCACCTTCTTCGTGATGCTCGCCGTCGCCATGCGCGGCAGCCTCCGAATGGCCGGCCGCTTCGGGCTTGGCGGGTGATGTGCGCAGGATCATCGCGCCGGCGCCCAGGCCCAGTACCAGCACGGCCGCGATGGCGATCCACTGCTTCTTGCCGACGCGCTCGGCGAAAGGTTTGCGTTCTTCGGTGTTCATGATCTGTGGAGTTCCTTGCTTGTCAGCGCGCGACGGGCGTTGTCGCGGCAGAAATGTCATTGCCTTCGGCTCCGAGCAGCCGGTCGAGGTCGCCGGCCGCGCGGTGCGCGTCGGCCAGCGCGAGCAGGTACTGCGCGCGCACCTGGAACAGCGTGCGCTGCGCATCGAGTGCTTCCAGGAAGCTGAACTTGCCCAGCTCGAAGCCCTTGGTGGCCGCCTTGTAGGCGGTCTCGGCGCCGGGCAGCGCGTCGCGCTGCAGCGTCTCGGCGGTGGCGCGGGCGGAGCGCAGGCGCTCCGAAGCCTGCGCGACATCGGTGCCCAGCTGCAGCTCGGCGGCAGCGAGGTCGTCGCGCGCCTTTTCTTCGCGGCTCAGGGCCTCTGCCACGTTGCCGCGGTTGGTGTCGAAGATCGGCAGCGGAATCGACAGGCCCACGACCACCTGGTTGCGCCGGCTGCTGCCGGTCTCGCCTTCGGATGCCGGCACACGCTTGGCGCCGAGCGACACAGTCACGTCGGGGATACGCTTGGCCTGCTCCAGGTCGGACAGCGCCTTGCGCCGCTCGACTTCGAGCCGCGCCTGCTGCACCACGGGCGCCGCGCCCAGGCGGCTGGCCACGTCCTGCGTCATTGCCGGCAACTGGTCGACCGCGCCATCCACCTGCATGAAGCGCGGATTCGGGTTGCCCCACAGCGCGGCCAATTGCTGGCGCGCCGAGCGCAGCGTGCCTTCGGCCTGCATCAGCTCGACGCGGATGCCAGCCTCGGCCACGCGGGCCCTGGTTTCTTCCAGCGGCGAGACCTTGCCGGCGGCCACTCGATTGGCCGCCGCGCGGGTGGCCGTCTGCGCAAGACTCACGGAATCCTGCGCGAGCCGCAGGCGCTCCTGTGCGGTGAGCACGTCGAAGAAGGCGGTGACGGTCGCCGCACGCACCTCGGCGCGACGGCCGGCCAGCGCCGACGAGGCCTGGTCACGCGCGCGTTCGGCCGCCGTCACGCGGGCCGCGCGCTTGCCACCCAGTTCGAGGGGCTGGCTCAGCTGCAGCGTGGTGGTGCGGTTGTCGCGGCGCCAGTCTTCCACCTGCACGTCGAGCGTGGGGTTGGGCCAGGCGCCGGCCTGGACGATGGCGGCCTCTGTGGCCTCCTGCTCGCGGAATGCGGCAGACAGGCCGGGGTTGGCCTGCAACGCCATCGCAATGGCGTTGCGCAGGGTCAGCGGGCCCGCAGGCTCCAGCGTGCGGGCAGCCGCGCCGGACTGCTGTGAATACGGCGTGCCGGCAGCGGCCGACACTGCGACCTGTTGTGAAAAAGCCGGGGGCGCCGCCAAGGCCAACAAGGCCAGCGGCACGAAGAGCGTGCGCATCGAATTCTCCTGGGTTGCAAAACAACGGACGGACGAATTCGGCGAGAGCTCAGCTGCTGATGTCGGGTATCAGGGGGATGGGTGGTTCTCTCGCCGAATCAAATGGCGAGAGGCCATGCGGGAGGCACGGGCACTTCCGAGATGTGCGAGATGAAATGCTCAGCGGGCACGGCGCGCAGCGCCCGTGCCATCGGCAGCGCATTCACTCGATCGGACGCCGACGGCAGGTGCTGCGCCTGGCCCAGATGGCAGACGGCGCAATCGCCGAGCACGGCGTTGGGCTGGGTGCCGGGGCTCTTCTGCGCGTCATCGGTGCGGGAACCGCCCGCGCTGCGGTCCGGTTCATGCTCGTGATGGCCCCAGTGCTGCGGCTGGACATCGCGTTCGTGCTGGCAATAGGCGGCCGATGCCGCCCAGCTGGACTGGAGCGGGAGCAGAAGCAGCAGGAAGATCAGAAGCCAGCGGCGCATGGTCCAAAAAGTATATCGACGGCATGTGGCATGCTGCTCTGCAATGCCCCTGCGGTTTGCAGGTTGCGGCGCAATGTACGACAAGCGCGCGGGATTTTGTCCGTCGCACCGATTACGAATTCGTAACCTCCGGGCCCCTGCCCCATCGCTAACATCCCATCGATGCGAATTCTGGTCATTGAAGACGAACCCAAGCTTGGCGACTACCTGAAGAAGGGCCTGGAGGAGAACGGGTATGTGGTCGACATTGCGCGCGACGGCATCGAAGGCCGCTACCTCGCCACCGAGGGCGACTACGCGCTGATCCTGCTCGATGTGATGCTTCCCGGCATCGACGGATTCGCGGTGCTGCAGGCGATCCGGCGCACCAGCAACGTGCCCGTGCTGGTGCTCACCGCCCGCGACAAGGTCGAGGATCGGGTCAACGGCCTGCAGCAAGGCGCCGACGACTACCTCGTCAAGCCCTTTTCCTTTTCCGAGCTGCTGGCGCGCATCCAGGCGCTGCTGCGCCGCGGCAAGCCCCAGGAGTCCGCCGTGCTCCGGCTGGCCGACCTGGAGCTCGACCTGGCCAGCCGCAAGTGCTTTCGCAACCGCACGCGGCTGGACCTCACGGCGAAGGAGTTCACGCTGCTGGTGGTGCTGCTGCGCCGCCGCGGGCAGATACTCTCGCGCAGCACGCTCGCCGAGCAGGTGTGGGAGATGAACTTCGACAGCGACACCAACGTGGTCGAGGTGGCCATCCGCAGGCTGCGCAGCAAGATCGACGATCCGTTCGACGTCAAGCTGCTGCACACGGTGCGCGGCATGGGCTACGTGCTCGAGGATCGTTCCTGGTCGTGAGCCCCACAAGGCCGCACTCGATACGCAACCGGCTCACATCCTGGTTCGCCGCGCAGGCATTCTTCGGCCTCAGCGTGGCCTGCCTCGCGGTCTATCTGGTGACGGCATGGAGCTTCGGCGAAAAGCAGGACGACGAACTCGACCACAAGGCGCAGCTGGTGCGGCACCTGCTCGAGGAAGGCGAGAAGGACGGCGATCTTTCCTTCCTGCGCCACAAGCTGGAGGACTTCTTCTCGCTGCAGGACGACGTCGGCCTGTCGATCACGCGGCAGTCCGACGGCAATGTTCTCTTTCGCTCGGCACCGCCCGCGGGCGGGCGCTGGATCCAGCGCGACTTCGTGCACACGTGGAGCCAGGCGGGCGGCGGCACGCCGCTTTCGATCCGCATCGGCATCGACGTGGCAAGGGACGTGGTGCTGCTGCGCCGCCTTGCATGGACACTGCTTGCGGCCGCCGTGCTGGGCACGCTGCTGGTGTCGCTGACCGGCGCGCACCTGGTGCGGCGCGGGCTGCGGCCGCTGGAGGCGCTGGCAGAGCGCACCGCCGCATTGACGCCGGACCACATCAACCAGCCCATCGATGCATCGGCGTTCGCGCAGGAACTGCACCCGTGGATCACGCAGTTCAATGCCCTGCTCCTGCGCGTGCAGAAGGCCTATGTGCAGCTCGAATCGTTCAATGCCGACGTCGCGCACGAGCTGCGCACACCGCTTGCCAACCTGATCGGCTCCACCGAGCTTGCGCTGTCGCGCCCACGGCCGAACGAGGAACTGCAGGCCGTTCTCGCCTCCAATCTCGAGGAAGTCGGCAGGCTCTCGGGCATCGTCACCGATATGCTCTTTCTGTCGCAGGCCGAGCGCGGCGCCCCCCTGCGCGTGAAGGCCGGCACGAGCCTGGCGGCGCAGGCGCGCGATGTGATCGACTTCCACGACGCCATGCTCGAGGAGGCCGGACTCGTGGCCGCGGTCTCCGGCGACGCTGTGGCCGACGTCGACGCCTCCCTGGTGCGGCGTGCGCTTTCCAACCTGCTGGGCAATGCCATCCGCTTCGCGGCGCCGGCGTCCCGCATCGGCATCGAGATCGGCACGGGGCCGAACGAAGCCACGCTCACCGTCGTGAACCGCGGCGAACCGATCGCGACCGAGACGCTGCTGCGCCTGTTCGAGCGCTTCTACCGCGCCGACCCCGCACGGGACAGGTCGGCGCGCCACCACGGCCTGGGGCTCTCGATCGTGGAGGCCATTGCGCGCATGCATGGCGGCCGCGTGTTCGCCTCCAGCGCGAACGGCGAGACCCGCATCGGGTTCGCGGTGCCGCTCGCACGCTGACGGCGCATCACGGCTTGGCGCGTGCCTCGGCCTCTTCGGCCTCGGTGGAAGCCTTGGCGCGCCCCATCACCAGGTTGATCAGCGGCCCCGTCATCGCGGTGGTGACGAGCGCCATCACCAGCAGCATGGTGAAGAGCTCGGGGCCGATCAGGCCGGCGTCCAGCCCGATCTTCATCACGATGAGTTCCATCAGTCCGCGCGCATTCATCAGCGAGCCGGTGGCCAGGCTGTCGCGCCATCCGTAGCCCGCCATGCGCGCGCCGATGGCGCCGCCGGCCAACTTGCCGATGGTGGCCACCGCGACGATCAGCAGCATGGCGCCGATGCTCGCACCCGAGAAGGCATTGGTGGTGGTGCCGAGCCCCGCGAGCGCAAAGAACAGCGGCATCAGCACGACGATGGAAATCGGCTCGATTCGCTCCGTGAGCGAACTCAGCAGGCGGTCGTCGCGCGGCAGGCAGGCGCCGAACAGGAAGGCGCCGAACACGGCATGCAGATGCAGCCATTCGGTCACCATCGCGCAGGCCAGCAGGCCGATCATGAGCGAGGCCATGACCGTGGTCGATGGTTCGCCATCGGGTGCGCGCGTGCGCAGCAGCCATGCGAAGGCCGGCTTCAGGCCGAAGAACAGCACGGCCAGCAGCACGGCCACGCCGGCCGTGGTCTTGAGCAGGCCCGTGTAGCCCTCTCCCGCACCCGCGAGCGCCACCACCAGCGCCAGCAGGATCCAGGCGAACACATCGACCACGGCCGCGGCGCCGAGCGCCAGCTGGCCGAACGGCGTGCGCGTGAGGCCGCGGTCCTTCAGGATACGTGCCATGACCGGAAAGGCCGTGATCGACAGCGCCGCGGCCATGAACAGCGCGAACGGCCAGAAGCCCACGCCCGCGGGCGCGAGTGCCGGATGCAGCGCCGGCGAAATCGCAAGGCCCAGCACCATCGGCACGATGACGCTGAGCGCACCCACATAGCCCGCCGCCTTCAGCTGCGCGCGCACGCCCTGCGTGGCCCGCAGTTCCAGGCCCACCACGAACATGAAGAGCACCAGGCCCACCGTCGAGAGCGAAGACAGGCCTTCGAGATGGCTCTTGGAGAAAAGCTGCGCATGCAGCGAAGGAAACAGCGCCCCCATGACCACCGGCCCCAGCATGAGGCCCGCCGCCATTTCGCCGACCACGCCGGGCTGGCCGACATGGCGCAGCACCCAGCCGCAGATGCGCGCGGTGCTCAGGATGACGATGAGTTGCAGCAGGAGCGAAGTGGCGGACATGAAACCGAGGGTCTGGATGAGCGAAGCACTCGATGTTAGTTTTGTTCGGGCGCCTCGAACCAGCGGTCGGCCCATTGATTGAGCGGCTTCAGGCGCTTGACGAGTTCGCTGCCCGATTCGGTGAGCACGTAGCCCGCATCGGCCAGCGCGACGATGCCGCCCGCGCGCAGCTCCTTGAGACGGTCGTTCAGCACCGAGGGCGACATGTCCCCCGTGCTCGTGCGCAGCGCCCTGAAGCTCTGCGGCAGGCCATCGCGCAGCTCCCAGAGGATTCGCAGCGTGCCCTTGCGGCCCAGTTGCTCCAGCAAGCGCATCACCGGGCGGCGGGATGCGGCGGCGGCCTCCTGTTCTTGCGAGGTTTCAGCGTCGTTCATGCCTGTGTCTTCCTGGGAGGATCGCGTGCCCCTTGCGCTACGTATTTCGTAGCGATAAACTGATTCGGTCGCTACGGATTGCGTAGCGATTTCAATCGCATTCTACGAAGGATCCGACCCATGCCGACCCTCGCTGCACCCCGCGCCTCCGCGCCCCGCATCCCACCGCTGGAAGCGCCTTTCCCCGAACTCATCGCCGACCTGCTGAACCGGATGAATCCGCCTGGGCGCACCGACATCCTCGCGCTGTTCCGCGTGCTGGCCATCAACCCCGAACTGGCCGAGCGCACGCTGGGCCTGGGCCGCTACCTGCTGGGCCGAAAGGCAGCCATCGGCCTGCGCGACCGCGAAGTGGTGATCACGCGCGCCTGCGCCCGCTGCGGCGCCGAGTACGAATGGGGCGTGCACGTGGCGGCCTTCGGCGATGCCGCCGGATTCAGCGCCACCGACCGGCGCGTGATGGCGTCGGCAGCCGAGGACGTGGAACTGCTCGCCCCGCGCGACCGGCTGCTGGTGTCGATGGTGGACCAGCTGCACGACACCTGCCACGTGGACGACATGCTGTGGGAGGCGCTGAGCGCCCACTGGAGCCCGCCGCAGCTGATCGAGCTGATGATGCTCGCGGGCTGGTACCACGCGGTGAGCTATGTGTGCAACGCCGCGCGTGTGCCGCTGGAGAAGTGGGCGGCACGCTGGTGATGAATTTCCTCAGTCGGTCTTCGGGGAGCGCATCAGCCGCAATCCGTTGGCCACCACCAGCAGGCTCGCACCCATGTCGGCAAACACGGCCATCCACATCGTGGCGCTGCCGAACACCGCGAGCACGAAGAACACAGCCTTGATGCCGAGCGCCAGCGTGATGTTCTGCCACAGCACCGCATGCGCGCGGCGCGAAAGGCGGATGGTTTCGGGCAGGCGCCGCAGGTCGTCGTTCATGATGACCACGTCGGCCGCTTCCATGGCCGTGTCGGTGCCGGCGCCGCCCATCGCAAAGCCGATGTCGGCCTGCGCGAGCGCGGGCGCATCGTTGATGCCATCGCCCGCCATGCCGGCCATGCCATGGCGCTGCTGCAGCGCCTTGATGGCATCGAGCTTCTCCTCGGGCAGCAGGTTGCCGCGCACGTCGTCGATGCCCGCGTGCATGCCGATCGCCCTGGCCGTGGCGGCGTTGTCGCCGGTCAGCATCACGGGCGTGACGCCCAGCGCGCGCAGTTCGGCCATGGCTGCCTGCGAGGACGGCTTGATGGTGTCGGCCACCGCGAACAGCGCCAGCACGGCCTGGCCGGAGGCCAGCAGCGTGACGGTGCGCCCCGCTTCCTCATGCTGCTTCAGTTCGGCTTCGAGCGCAGGACTGCACAGCCCCTGCTCTTCGATCAGGCGGTGGTTGCCAAGCACATAGCTGCGGCCTTCGTGCGTGGCCTGCACGCCGCGTCCGGGCAAGGCCGTGAAGTCTCCGACCGGCTGGCGCTCGCGCTTCAGGCCTTCGGCAATGGCCTTCGACACCGGATGATCCGAGCGGCCCGCGATGCTCGCGGCAATGGCAAAGACCACGTCCTCGTCGCCCGCGGGGTCGAGCAACCTCGATGCGACCAGCTTCGGCTTGCCTTCCGTGATGGTGCCCGTCTTGTCGAGCGCCACGGCCTTGAGCTTGCGCGCCTCTTCGAGGTAGGTGCCGCCCTTGATCAGGATGCCGCGCCGCGCAGCCGAGGCCAGCGCGCTCACCACCGTGACGGGCGTCGAGATGACGAGCGCGCATGGGCACGCAATGACCAGCAGCACCAGCGCCTTGTAGATGGCCTCGGTCCAGCTCCAGCCCATGAGCCAGGGCGAGAGCGCCGCAATGGCGATCGCCAGCACGAAGACCGCAGGCGTGTAGACGGCCGCGAACCGGTCGACGAAGCGCTGCGTGGGCGCGCGCGTGCCTTGCGCTTCTTCGACCGCATGGATGATGCGGGCGAGCGTGGTGTTGGCCGCCACGGCGGTGACGCGGAATTCGAGCGCGGCCGTCTGGTTGATGGTGCCCGCGAACACCGGGTCCCCGGCCGATTTGTCGACCGGGATGCTCTCGCCCGTGACCGGCGCCTGGTCGATGGCGCTCGCCCCCTCGGTCACCACGCCGTCCAGCGGCACGCGTTCGCCGGGCCGGATGCGCACGATGGCACCGAGCGCCACCGCATCGGCCTTGGCCCTCTTCCAGCTGCCGTCGGGCTGCCTGACCTCGGCCAGTTCGGGGGCCAGCGCCAAGAGGCCCTGGATGGCGTTGCGGGCGCGGTCGACGGCGCGCGCCTCGATCAGCTCGGCAATGGCATAGAGCGCCATCACCATCGCGGCCTCGGGCCATTGCCCGATCAGGAATGCGCCCGTGACGGCCACGGCCATCAGGGCGTTGATGTTCAGGCGCCCGCGCAGCAGCGCGGCAAAGCCCTTCTTGTAGGTGTCGAGGCCGGCCAGCGCGATGGCCGCGAGCGCAAGCCCCATCTCCACCACCATGGGCCCGGTGCCCTCCGGAGCGAGAAAGGAAACCGTCTCGGCCGCGATGGCCAGCACCAGCGCGGCAATGAGGCGCACGAGGCCGCTGCTCATGCCCGCGATGCCCGCGGGAGCGGGTGCAGCCTGCGCACCGGCAGCCGGACTGCCTGTCGAATCGTTCAGCGGTTCGGGCTTGAAGCCGGCCTTGCGGATGGCATCGAGCGCGCCGGACAAGGCGCTGTCGTCGACCGTGATGGCCATCGTGCGTTCGCCGAGGCGAAAGCGCAGCCCCCGGACACCCGCGACCGGTTCGAGCGCGCGCCGTATTTCAGACTCTTCGACTGCGCAATCCATCGTCGGAATGCGGAAGAGCAAGGCGCCCTTCGGGATGTCGGCGGTGTGGATGGAGGCGGCCGGCGATCCGCAGGCCGTGCTGCCGCAGCAGGCCGTTTCGGCAGCGGCTGGCGCATGGGGATGAGGATGCGGCGCCATCGGTTTCAGGGCATTCTGGTTCGTCATGAGGTCGATTGGAAACCCTGAAGCAGGTGTAGAGTCAAACGACGATTCCTCCACTTCATTCTTGCCGCATCATGAAAATCGGAGAACTGGCCAAGGTCGCGAACACGCCGGTCGAAACCATCCGGTACTACGAGCGCGAGCAGCTGCTGCCCGCGCCCGCGCGCACCGAAGGCAACTACCGCATCTACGACGACGAGCATGCGCAGCGCCTGGGCTTCATCCGCCGCTGCCGTTCGCTGGACATGACGCTCGATGAGATTCGCAGTCTGCTGCGGTTTCGTGATGCGCCGGGAGAAGACTGCGGCGAAGTCAACCAGCTGCTCGACGACCACATCGGCCACGTGGCCGCGCGCATCTCCGAACTCAAGACGCTGGAGAAGCAGCTGAAGGCGCTGCGCCAGCAATGCTGCGGCCCCGAATCGGCGCGGAACTGCGGCATCCTGCAGGGGCTGGACACAGCTGCGCTCGCGACCGAACCCTTCGGGCAGCACGCGGGGCATGTACATGGGTCGCTGCACAACGCATCCGCGAAACGTTCGGCTTGAGGTTTGATTCAAGGCGTGCCCTCGTGCACAGGGCATCGGGTGCTCCCCGCAGCGAAATCAAGGAGGAGGCCGAAGGCCGGGGGACATTCGCGGAGGGGAGTACCCGGTGGCCTGTGCACGCGCCCTGAACAACAGGGTGCTAAAACTCGCTCTACTTGCCGATCAGCTGCGTCAGCTTCTCCGCCTCGAAGCTCTCGTCGAGCGCTGCGTCGCAAGGCACGCAGTCCTTGGGTGCCCGGCTGGGACGACAGCTTCTCGATGGCCTGCCACAGCAGCGCGATCTGGTGTTCCTGGCCCGCGGCGTTGTCGATCAGCCCGCGCATCGCCTGGCTCAGCGGGTCGTCGTCCTGCGTGATGCCGTAGGCGGAGAACTTCTGCGGCGCGGCCACATCGGCGCTCTCGCCGGCCTTCGACGGGATGATGCGTGCGGGAATGCCCACCGCGGTCGCCCCTGCCGGCACCGGCTTGATGACCACCGCATTGCTGCCGATCTTGGCGCCGTCGCCGACGAGGAAGCCGCCCAGCACCTTGGCGCCCGCGCTCACCACCACGTTCTTGCCCAGCGTCGGATGCCGCTTGGTGCCCTTGTAGAGCGAAGTGCCGCCCAGCGTCACGCCCTGGTAGATGGTGCAGCCGTCGCCGATCTCGGCGGTTTCGCCCACCACCACGCCCATCGCATGGTCGAAGAACACCCGCTCGCCGATCTTCGCCGCCGGGTGGATCTCGATGCCCGTGAGCCCGCGCGCCACGTGCGCGATGAAGCGGGCCGGCCACTTGAAACCATGCGTCCAACAGGCGTGCGCCCAGCGGTGCAGCACCACGGCATGGAAGCCGGGATAGACCGTGATCACTTCCCAGGCGCTGCGCGCGGCCGGGTCGCGTTCGAGGATGCACCGGATGTCGGCGCGCAGTCGAGAGAACATCGCTGCCTTTTGTCGTTATATCGATATGGGGACGGCAGTCTAAAGCCCGGGTTCTTCGCGTACGAACGATGGGGGTTTTAGCCGTTCCGGGGCGCCCGGGCCGCATCGGCCATCGCCTTGGCGATGCCGCGAAGGATGTGGATTTCCTCCGGCGTGGGCTGAGCGCGGTTGAACAGCTGCTGCAGCCGCGGCATCAGTTTCTTGGGCGCCGCCGGGTCCAGAAAGCCGATCTCCACCAGCGAACGCTCCCAGTGGTCGAGCATGCCGGCCACCGCCTTTGCATCGGCCGCCTCGATGGGCGCCGTGGCGTCGCGCACCTCGTAGCCGCCCAGCGCAAGCCGCCATTCGTAGGCCACCACCTGGATCGCGGCGCCGAGGTTGAGCGAGCCGAACTTCGGATCGGTCGGAATACTGAGCGCCACGTTGCAGCGGTAGACATCCTCGTTGCGCATGCCGAAGCGCTCGGAGCCGAACAGGAAGGCCACATGCTGGTCGCCCTGCTTCGCCAGCGGCTCCAGGTGCTCGCGCGGGGTGCGCGTGGGCGGCCCGAAGTCGCGCGGGATCATGGCGGTGGCGCACAGGTGGGTCACGCCGTCGAGCGCCTCGTCCAGCGTCTCGACGATGCGGGCATTGGTCAGCACGTCGAGGGCGCCGCTCGCGCGCTGGATGGTTTCCTCGCGCCGCAGCACGTTGGCCCATCGGGGTGCGACCAGCACCAGGTCGTCGAAACCCATGGTTTTCATGGCGCGGGCGGCGGCGCCCACATTGCCGGCGTGGCTGGTCTGGATCAGGATGAAACGGGTGCGCATGGCGGGTTGGGAGACACTAACGGGCGGAGCCGGTAAAATGCCTGATTCTCGCCGCCCGCATCGCCGGACCGCCTCCGGGGGACCTACCCCACCGTTCTTCTCACAATCCAGAATGTCGTCCCCAAACCTGCATCCCATGCTCAATGTGGCCGTCAAGGCCGCACGCGCCGCCGGCGCCATCATCAACCGCGCCGCCCTCGACGTCGAGGCCGTGCGCATCTCGCAAAAGCAGGTCAACGACTTCGTCACCGAAGTCGACCACGCCAGCGAGCAGGTCATCATCGAAACGCTGCTTGGCGCGTATCCGGGGCACGGCATCCTGGCCGAGGAATCGGGCACCCAGCATGGCGCCCAGGATTCCGACTACGTCTGGATCATCGATCCGCTCGACGGCACCACCAACTTCATCCACGGCTTCCCGGTCTATTGCGTGTCCATCGCGCTGTCGGTGCGCGGCAAGATCGAGCAGGCGGTCATCTACGACCCGAGCCGCAACGACCTGTTCACCGCCACCAAGGGCCGCGGCGCCTACATGAACGAGCGCCGCATCCGCGTTTCCAAGCGCACCAGGCTCAGCGAATGCCTGGTGTCCACGGGCTTTCCGTTCCGCAGCGGCGACAACTTCAAGCAGTACCTGGCCATCATGGCCGACATGATGCCCCGCATGGCGGGCCTGCGCCGCCCGGGCGCCGCGGCGCTCGACCTGGCCTACGTGGCGGCCGGCTTCACCGACGGCTTCTTCGAGACCGGCCTGAACCCCTGGGACGTGGCCGCGGGTTCGCTGCTGGTCACCGAGGCCGGCGGCCTGATCGGCAACTTCACGGGCGAGCCCGACTTCCTCGAACAGCGCGAATGCCTGGCCGGCGCACCGCGCATCTACGGCCAGTTGGTGCCGCTGCTCGCCAAGTACTCCAAGTTCGCGGGCATCGACGACAAGATGCGCGCCAGCGACCGCGTGCGCGCCGTGTCGGCCGCCGCGCGGCCCGACGCCGACCCCTCGGTCGACCTCTACGCCCGCAGCACCGTCACCGACCTGACGGCCGCGCCGCTCGACGGCGAGGCGCCCGCTCCCGCGGCCGCACCGGCCGCCCCCGTGCAGCGCAAGCTCACGCGCGTGCGCCGCGACGCGCCTGCAGGCGGCGGCTCCTCCGAAGGCGGCGCTTCCGCCAAGTGATGCAGGGGCCAGGTGCTGCCCTCCGCTTCCGTGCGGCGCTGCGCATCGCGCTGAGCCAGTACGTCGCCAGCGGCCTCACCGTCGCGCTCGGCCTGCTCGTCATCTCGGCCGGCGTGCACCTATGGCTCGGCGCCATCGCGGCCTCGGCCGCCGCGGTGGGCGTGATCGTCACGGCCCCGCCCGACCTGCCCGGCCCGCGCCGCGGCAAGTTCTTCCAGATGCTGCCGGCCCCGCTGATCGGGCTGCCGCTGTTCTTCTTCGTGCAGCTGCTGCACGCCGCGCCGATCCGCCTCGGCCTGGTGCTGGTGCCCGCCACCTTCGTGGCCTTCCTGGCCATGGCATGGGGAAAGCGGGGCATTCCCATTGCCATCGCGGTGATGTTCTCGATGATCTTCTCGATGGCCACGCCCGCGCCGAGCGGCATGGCCGAGGCGCTCGAACGCAGCTGGCACTTCGGGCTTGGCGCCGGGCTCTACGTGATCTGGGCCACGCTCGCCAACCATGCGCTGAATTCGCGCTTTCGCGTGCAGTCGATCTCGGACGTGCTGTATTCGCTGGCCGCGCTGATGCGCACCGAGGCCAGCCAGTTCACCCCGCGCGACGACACCAACGACATCCGCGAAACCCCCGCGCCTTTGCTGGGCCGGCTGCTGCGTGAACAGGCCGCGCTGGCCGATCAGCTGCAGGCCACGCGCGACATCGTGCTCGAATCGCCACGCACGCCGCGCCGGCAGCGGCTGGCCGCCATGCTGGTGATCGTGCTCGAAATGCGCGACCAGCTGCTCGCGAGCGAGCTCGACCTGGACGCGCTCAAGAGCCATCCCGCGCATGCGCAGGCGCTCATCGAGATGCGCCGCGTGCTCGAGGAGCTGGCCGACGACACCACGGCGCTCGGCGACGCGCTGCTGATGGGCCGCCAGCCCGAGGTGGTGGCCGACCGGCGGCCGCGGCTCGCGTCGATCCATCTTTCGGGCGAGGACCATCTGGCGAGCCACGGCCTGCCGGGCCCGAATGCCGCCATGCTCGCGCGCGGCCTGGCCAGCCGCATCGGCCACATCAACGACGAGGTGCTGCGCCTGTCGGCCATGGCGCGCGGCGATGCCGAACCCAACCTTGCGGTGGTGCGCGCCAACTGGCAGATGTTCGTGAGCCCGACCGACTGGTCGTTGCGGCCCTTTCTCACGCTGTGGCGCTGGGACGCACCGCCCTTGCGCCATGCCATTCGCGCGGCGCTGGCCATTGCGGCCGGCTACACGATTGCGGTGTCGCTGCCCTGGGGTTCGCACGACTACTGGATCCTGCTGACCATCGTGGTGGTGCTGCGCGGCAGCCTTTCGCAGACGCTGGAGCGGCGCAACAGCCGCGTCGCCGGCACGCTGCTGGGCAGCGTGCTCGCGGTGGGCTTGCTCTCCGCGCATCCTTCGCCGCTCATGCTGCTGATCATCCTCACGGTGGCGCAGGCCATCGCCCACAGCTTTGCGGTGCGGCGCTACCTGATCACGGCGGTGGCCGCCACGGTGCTGGGCCTGGTGCAGGCGCACATGCTCAACACCGGCGCCGCGCCCATCTTCGCGCTGTTCGAACGCATTGCCGACACGCTGATCGGCGCCGCGCTGGCCTGGGGCTTCTGCTATGTGCTGCCCTCCTGGGAGCGCGGGCAGATTCCGGCGCTGGTGGCGCGCACGCTCACCGCGCAGGCGCGCCACGCACGCCTGGCGCTCGGCCTCGGCCAGCTGCAGGCCGTCGACAGCAGCCCCGAGCTCGAATGGCGGCTCGCGCGCCGCGAGGCCTACGACAGCCTCTCGGCGCTGGTGCAGGCCACGCAGCGCTCGCTGTCGGAGCCGCGCGCGGTGCAGCCGCCGCTGGAGCCGCTCGAACACCTGCAGGCGCACAGCTACCAGTTGCTGGCGCAGCTCAGCGCCGTCAAGTCGATGCTCGTGCTGCGGCGCGACCGGCTCACGGCCGCCGAGATCGAAGGCCCGCTCGCGCGCACCGCGCAGCGCATCGAGGCCGCCATCGGCACCGCGCCGACCACCGGCCCCTCGCTGCCCGAAAGCCCCGGCTCCACGACCGTGGGCGGCCCGATTCCCCTGCCCGACCCGTTCGACAACGACATCAGCCCCTGGCTGCTGCGCCGGCTCGACCTGGCCACGGCACTTTCGACGCAGCTGCGCGACGACGCGGCGCGCATTCTTCAACATCTGAACGAGACAACAGAAGCAACGACGACCACCGCCTGATGACCCAAGAGATATTTGCCCACCCCTGGTTCGGCACCTGGATTGCCGTCCTCATCGCCGTCCCGCTCGCTCTCCTGGTCCACCGCATCGGCGGCCTCATCCTGAAACGGATCACCCGTCCCGCACCCGCGGTGCACGCGATGGTGGTCAACTGCAACGCGCCGGCGCGGCTCGTGCTGCCTCTGGTGGCGCTGCTGCTCATCTTCCAGGCCGCACCCGAGGACCTGCGCTTCCTCGGCAGCGTGCGGCACTTCAACGGGCTGCTGCTGATTGCCGCGACCACCTGGCTCGCGGTGAGGGCCATCAGCGGCTTTGCCGACGGCGTGCTCGCGCAGCATCCCTCCGACGTTGCAGACAACCTCCAGGCGCGCCGCGTGCTCACGCAGACGCGCGTGCTCGCGCGCACGGCCATGTCGGTGGTGCTGGTGGCCGGCGGCGCGATGATGCTCATGACCTTTCCCGGCGCGCGCCAGGTGGGCGCGAGCCTGCTGGCCTCCGCGGGCGTGATCGGCATCGTGGCCGGCCTGGCGGCCAAGCCGGTGTTCAGCAACCTGATTGCCGGGCTGCAGATTGCGCTGGCCCAGCCGATCCGCATCGACGACGTGCTGGTGGTCGAGGGCGAATGGGGCCGCGTCGAGGAGATCACGGGCACCTTCGTGGTGCTCAAGATCTGGGACGACCGGCGCCTGATCCTGCCGCTCAGCTACTTCATCGAGAAGCCGTTCCAGAACTGGACGCGCCATTCGTCGCAGCTGCTCGGCTCCGTCTTCATCTACGTGGACTACGGCATGCCGCTGGCGCCGCTGCGCGAAGAGGTCGAGCGCATCGTGAAAGCGGCGCCCGAATGGGACGGCCGCTTCTTCAACATGCGCGTGACCGATGCGACCGAGCGCAGCATGCAGGTTCGCGTGCTGTGCACCGCCGCCACCTCGGGCCTGGCCTTCGACCTGCGATGCACCGTGCGCGAAGGGCTCCTCGACTTCATGCAGCGGGAGTACCCGCAGTTCCTGCCGAGGATGCGCATCGAGGCCGATCCGCCTCAGGGCGCGGCGGCGGGCTGAAGAAGCGCACGGCAGCGCATCATCCGGACACGGTGCCCGCCGGCACCGCCACCGCGCGCGCCGGGATCGGCACCGACATGACGATCGATGTGCGCGTCTCCCCCAGGTGGTTGATGCTGCTCACGAAGGCCTCGAGATGCTCGATGTCCCGGGCGACCACCTTCAGCACATAGGAATCCTGCCCGGTCACGTGAAAGCACTCGAGCACCTCGCGCCGGCCAACGAGCAGCTTCAGCAGCCGGGCCTTGTCGGGCTGCGCGGTCGTGATGCCGATCAGCGCCGTCACCGTATAGCCCGCCTTGCGCGGCGGAACCACCGCACGGTAGCCCTCGATCACGCCGGCCTCCTCGAGCCGCTTCACGCGCTCCGAGGTCGAGGGCACGGACAAGCCCACCTGCCGCGCCAGCGCCGTCAGCGAGGTGCGCGCGTCCTGCTGGAGCGCGTCGAGGATTTGCCAGTTCTTGGAGTCGATTTCCATGAATCTAAGGTGCAGTTGGGATTTTCACTTCCGATTTCAGGCTTGGCACGCCGCGCGCCTGAATTTCGTCATTCTCGCCACGAAGGCCGCGCCGAACAATTGCGGGCATGGACTTTTCTCTTTTCCTCAAGGCCCTCGTCATCGGGCTGTCGATCGCCGCACCCGTGGGCCCCATCGGACTGCTCTGCATCCAGCGCACGCTCGCGCACGGCCGTGCCATCGGTTTCCTCAGCGGCCTCGGAGCCGCGCTGGCGGATGCGTGCTACGGCGCCATCGGCGCGTTCGGCGTGTCGGCAGTCATCTCGTCGATGGTGGCGGCGCGCGTGCCGCTGGCGCTCGGCGGCGCGGCCTTCCTGGCGTGGATGGGCGTGCAGCTGCTGCGCACACCGGCCGCCACCCAGGCCCGGACCGCGCAGGACGCCGCCACGCCGCTCAAAGCCATGCTGTCGGTGTTCATGCTCACGCTCGCGAACCCGATGACGATCCTGTCCTTCGTCGCGGTGTTCGCATCGATCGGCACCGGACATGCGGGCAGCAGCGGCGGCGCCGCCGCCGCCGTGACGATGGTGGTGGGCGTTTTTCTCGGATCGGCACTGTGGTGGATGGGCCTGTCGACCGTCGTGTCGATGGTGCGGCACAAGCTCGGCGCGCGCGTGCTGCAGTCCATCAATCGGCTGTCGGGCGCGCTGCTGCTGGGCTTTGCGGTGTTTCAGCTCTCGGCGCTGCTGTCGCGCTGATCCGCACGCCGGCGCCGGCGCAGCGGCGGGCGCTGGAGGTTGGTGAACGCCCGCAGCAGCCACTCCGCCGGGCCGTAGGCGAAGCGGTGCATCCACCACCAGCTCAGCGCCAGGTTGCCCGCGAAGATCGCGAACGCGACCGCAAATGTCGCCAGCGGCCCGATCGTTCCGATCCACCGCAGCCCGTAGGCCAGGAAGATCCACGCGCAGACCAGCGATTGCAGCAGATAGTTCGACAGTGCCATGCGGCCCGCCGGCGCCAGCAGTTGCACCAGCAACCGACCCCGCCCGGCCTGAAAAACGAGCAGCATGCCGGCCGCGTACGCAGCAGACAGGAACGGCGCCGTCAGCAGGGCGACCGCGAGGCCCTGGATGTCGCGCACCGGGTCGTTCAGCCGGAGGGTTGGCCAGGCGTAGGCCAGCGCTCCCGGCAGGCCGATGACGAGGCCCCACAACAGCACGCGCCACAGCAGGGCGCGATGCGCTTCGACATGCGCCAGGAGCCCGCGCCTGCCGGCAATGAAGCCCGCGAAGAACATGGCCAGCGCCTCCGGCGCCTGCACCAGCCCCGTGATCCACCACGTCTGCGAGAGATCGCGCAAATGCTGCACGACCACCATGGCGGGCGTGGCGCGGTAGGCGGCCAGCGCCGCGGCGGCTTCGGCGTACGCCGCCTGCGTGGCCATCAGCATGTCCATGTGCGTGTACATCTGGCCGACGGCGGCCCACAGCAATGAAGTGAGCAGCACCAGCGCGATGCCCGCGCACGCCAGGAACACATCGCCGCGCCTGCGCAGCATGAGCAGCACGGCGCCCAGCACCGCATAGGTGGTGAGGATGTCGCCGTAGTAGAGCAGCACGGCATGCACGACGCCGATGACCCACAGGCCGACGTGCCGCCGCACCATGCGCGGCACGAAAGCTTTTCCGTCGCGCTCCGCCGACCGCATCTGCAGCGTGAAGCTATAGCCGAACAGGAACGAGAACAGCAGGTAGAACTTGTTCTCGAACACGAAGGCCCGCACGAACGACGCGCAGCGGTCGGCCAGCGAGACACCCATCGGATCGGGAACGCCCAGGCCGTAGTAGGTCGACGCGAAGCTCGCGATGTTGACCACCAGGATGCCCAGCAGCGCGAAGCCGCGCAACGCATCGACCATCTGCTGGCGTTCGTTCGATGCGGCGCCGCCCGGGCTGTGCACGGGAGAGTCATGGGGCGCCATGTCTTTGGGAGCGGTGTTCATGCAGTGTTTCCGAGTCTGGCACCAGCCCGTCCCCCGCGCACCGCGGCCGCGACGATTCCGCGGATCGCCTCGACCAGCAGCCGCACGCCCTCGCCCGCTTCGCCGCCGCGCCGCACCGTGAAGCCCACCGGCCCTTCTGTGCTGGAGGTGTCGATGGCCACGCGCTTCAACGCGCCCTGCGCAATGAAGCCCTCGACGGCACCCTGCGGGGCGAACCACACCGCATCGCAGCGCTGCAGCAGCCCGACCACGAAGCTCGTATCCGTCGCCTCCACCAGGCGGTTGGGCAGCGCCATGCCCTGCGCGATCAGGAAGGCATCGGCCGTGTGCCGGATCAGGGTGCCCGAAACGGGCAGCACCAGCGGATGGGCGGCCAATGCATCGAGCGTCGGCTTGCGGCGCGCGGCAAGCGGATGACCGGGGCGCACCACCAGCAGCAGCGGTTCGCTGTAGAGCTGCTCGAACGCCAGGTCGGCCATGGCCGAGGCTTGCGCGAGCCGGCCGAGCACGAGGTCGATCTCGCCCTGGCGCAGTTGCGTCATCAGCTGCGCATTGGTGCCGCTCACCACGCGCACGCGCAGCGCCGCGTGCGATGCGTTCAGACGTGCGACGGCTTCAGGCAGCAGGTTGGCCGCCATGTTGGGCAGGACGCCCACGGCCACGCGCAGCTGATCGGCTTCGGGCTGGTCCATGGCCAGGCCCATGCCTTCGCGCAGCCCGCGCAGCGCGGAGACCGCATGGCGCACCAGCACCTCGGCCGCCGGCGTGAGCTCGACGCCGCGGCGGCGGCGCAGCAGCAACTGGCGGCCGACGATTTCTTCAAGCTCGGCAATGGTCTTGGACACCGCAGGCTGCGTGAGCGCCAGGGCCTTGCCCGCACGCACGAGGTTGCGCTCCTGCGCCACCATCACGAGGCATTGCAGGTGGCGCAGCTTGAGGCGCGTAAAGTTGTTCATGGCTGACATGCGGGTCTTCCCTGTGAGGCGGCCGCTCAAATATAACCAGATGGAATAGCTGGCAGAAGAGCTTTCAGTTGTGCGGGCGGCTTCTGCCTTCTAGAGTGGCCTCCGATACGGAGACAAGCAAAGACATGACCACCGGTTTCTCGAAGAAGAACGCCCCGGGCGCATCGCGCCGCCTGGCCCTTGCCGCCGCTGCCTGCGCGGCGTTTTCCCTCGCCCTGGGCAGCCCGGCCGCACATGCCGATGCGGCCTACCCCGCGAAGCCGGTGAAATTCATCACCAACTTCCCGGCCGGCGGCCCGCTCGACATCCTCGGCCGCGCGCTGAGCGACGTGCTCCAGAAGGAGCTCAGGCAGCCCTTCGTGGTCGACAACCGGCCCGGCGCCGGCGGCAACATCGGCGCCGACCTCGTGGCCAAGAGCCCGGCCGACGGCTACACGGTGCTGCTGAGCATCGACACCACCTTCACCATCAACCCGCACCTGTACGCGTCGATGCCCTTTGCAGCCAAGGAACTGAAGCCGCTGATGATCTTCAGCTCGTCGGGCCTGAGCTTCGGTGTCGCGCCGGCCGTGAAGGCGAAGACGCTGCCCGATTTCATCGCGCAGGCCAGGACCGAGGCCGCCACCTTCAGCTCGGCCGGCAACGGCAGCCCCGGGCATCTTGCGGCCGAGATCTTCTCCAGAGCGAGCGGAGCGAAGATCACGCACGTGCCCTACAAAGGCAATGCACCGGCCGTGATGGCGCTGCTGGGCAATGAGGTGCAGGCCGGCATCCTTGCCACGCCGGGCCTGCTGCCGCAGGTGCAGAGCGGCAAGCTGCGCGCGCTGGCCGTGACCGGCCGCCAGCGCTCGCCGCTGCTGCCCGAGGTGCCCACGGTGGGCGAGCTCGGCCTCAAGAACCTGGAATTCGAGGTGCTCTACCTCGCGATGGTGCCGGCCGCCACGCCCGAGCCGGTGATGCAGGTGCTGCGCCAGTCGCTGCAGAAGGCGCTGGCGCTGCCCGAGATCAAGGCGCGCCTGGCCTCGCTCGACATGGTGGCGCTCGGCGAGACCGGCGGCCCCGCGGTCGAGCACCTGGCAACCAACCAGGCGCGCTACGGCCGCATCGTCAAGGCGACCGGGATGAAGGTGGACTGACACCGCCCGCCCCGCGGCGCCCCCGGTCCGCCTTGGGCAGCACGGCCTCTTCCACCATGTGCTCGGCCCGCGCCTGCAGGCAATGCAGGGATTCGTCGAGGCGTGCCGCGTCTTCCTTGTTCAACGCACCCATCAGCTCGGCATTGATCTTCGTGACCAGCGGAAAAAGCTCCTCGTACAGCGCCTGCCCGCTTTCGGTCAGGCCCAGCAGCACCTGCCGCCGGTCGCCCACGCGGGCCACGCGCGAGACCAACTGCTTTTGGACCAGCGAACCGACGGCCTTCGAGGTGCGGGCGCGGTCGAGCTGGGCATGCTCGGCCAGCTGGGAGGACCCCAGTTCGCCGCGGCTCGCGAGCACCGCGATCAGCCGCCATTCGCGCCGCGTGATGCCGAAGCGGCCCTCGCACAGCCGGATCACCATGCCGCCCGCAACCCCAACCAGCCGCGACAGCCGGTACAGCAGCAGGTCGTCCAGCGAGCGAGGCGGCGCGGTCATTGGGGGTTAGTCCGGGGGATGGTTGATTAGATCAATCGAATGTAGCGTCTCTAAAGTCGTTCGGGATCGAACGCCAACCCGAGAAGAACCCGGAGACACCGCCCCATGCCCACCACGCCCCCTTCCGCCTTCGACCGCCGCCGCGCACTCGCCGCCCTGGGCGGGCTTGCCCTGGCGCCGTTCGCCTTCGATGCGCGGGCCCAGGCCTTCACGCCCGGCCAGCCGGTCAAGGTGCTGATCGGCGTGCCCGCCGGCGGCACGCAGGACGTGCTGACGCGCGCCATCGCCCAGCAGGTGCGCGCCACGCTGGGCCCGCTCATCATCGACAACCGCGCGGGCGCGGCGGGCCGCATTGCGGCGGAAACCGTCAAGACGGCCGCGCCCGACGGCCACACGCTGCTGCTGGGCACGGCCAGCATGATGACCATGTTCCCGAGCGCGTACCGCAGCCTCTCGTACGACCCGGTCAAGGATTTCGTGCCGATCATCAACGCGGCGCGCTTCGAGCTGGCGCTCACCGTGCACAAGGACGTGCCCGCCAACACGCTGGCCGAATTCATCGCCTGGGCCAGGGCGCAGGGCGACAAGCTGAGCTTCGGCTCCTACGGCGCGGGCACGCCCTCGCACTTTCTCGGCGAAATGCTCAACCGCACGGCCGGGCTGAAGATGGTGCACGTGCCCTACCGCGGCTCCACCCCCGCGCGGCAGGACCTGATGGGCGGCACCGTGCCCGTGTACTTCGACACCGTCGGCGGCGCGCAGCAGATGCTGCCCACGGGCCGCGTGAAGGTGCTGGCCACCAGCGGCGAGAAGCGCTCGCCGCTCATGCCCAACCTGCCATGCTTCGTCGAAGCCGGCTACAAGGACGTGGTGGCCACCGCGTGGTTCGCCTACTATGCGCCGCTCAAGACGCCGCAGCCCGTCATCGACAGGCTGCGCGCCGAGTTCACCCGGGCCGTCAATGCGCGCGAGGTGCGCCAGCTGCTGCTGCAGAACGGCATGTACCCCGTCGGCGACGGCAGCGAGGCACTACTGAAGACCATGCGCGAGGACACCGCACGCTGGGCGGGCATCATGAAGGCCGTGAATTTCCAGGCCACCGACTGAACAACCGAACGAACGATCGAACGAGGAGGAACCCCGACATGTTGAAGACCACCCCCATCACCCGCCGCCTTGCCGCGCTGCTTGCCGCAGCCGGCTTCATGGCATCCATCGCCACCATGGCCACCACCGCGGGCGCGCAGACGCTCGACAGCCCGCTGCACATCATCGTCGGCTACGCCCCCGGCGGCGCCACCGACCGCGTGGCGCGCATCGTGGGCGACAAGCTCGGCGCCAGGCTGGGCGTGCCGGTCGTCGTCGACAACAAGCCCGGCGCGGGCGGCCGCCTTGCCGCGCAGCAGGTCAAGAACACGCCCGCCAGCCAGAACGTGCTGATGCTCGCCAACCCGGCCGTGATGGTGGTGGCGCCGCTCGTCTTCAAGGACAACAACTACGATGCCGAGCGCGACTTCGTGCCCGTGTCGCACGTCAACAGCTACGACTTCGCGCTGTCGGTGTCGCCCACGCTGCCGGTGCGCGAACTGAACCACCTGCTGGCGTGGATGCGCGCCAACCCCAACCAGGCCAACGTGGGCGTGCCGGCCACCGGCAGCCTGCCGCACTTCTTCGGCCTCATGGTGGGCGAGAAGGCCAAGGTGCAGACGCAGGTGATCGGCTACCGCGGCTCGGCCCCGCTGCTGAACGACCTGATCGGCGGCCAGGTGCCCATTTCCGTCGATACCGAGGACGTGGTGCTGCCGCAGCACAACGCCGGCAAGCTGCGCATCCTGGCGCTGTCGGGCGAAAAGCGCTCGCCCTTCGCGCCGAACATTCCGACCTTCAAGGAAGCCGGCCTCGACCTGGCCGCCACCGGCTGGAACACCTTCTTCGCGCCGGCCAGCATGCCCAAGGCCAAGGTCGAGCGCCTGGCCATCACCATCCGCGAAGTCATGCAGGACCCGGACACGCAGCGCAAGTTCAAGGATGCCGGCATGACGCCGGTGGTGAGCACGCAGGCGCAGACGATGGCAATGCTCAAGGCCTATCGCACGCAATGGGCACCCGTCGTGCAGAAATCCGGCTATCAGCCCTGAACCTTTCCAGAGACATGACCAGACCCAACATCATCTTCATCGTGGCCGACGACCTCGGCTATGCCGACCTCGGTTGCTACGGCGGCCGCGACGCCGCCTTCGGCCCCGTGTCGCCCGTGCTCGACGGCCTGGCGGCCAACGGCCTGAAGCTCACGCAGGGCTATTCGAACTCGCCCGTGTGCTCGCCCACGCGCTTCGCGATGATCACCGCACGCTACCAGTACCGCCTGCGCGGCGCGGCCGAGGAGCCCATCAACAGCAAGAGCCGCGGCAGCACCACGCTCGGCCTGCCGACCGAGCACCCCACGCTGCCCTCGCTGCTGAAGGCCGACGGCTACCAGACCGCGCTCATCGGCAAGTGGCACCTGGGCTACCCGCCCACCTTCGGGCCGCTGCGCTCGGGCTACGACGAATTCTTCGGGCCCATGTCGGGCGGCGTCGACTACTTCACGCACTGCGACTCCACCGGCCGCCATGACCTGTGGTTCGGCGAGGAAGACAAGCAGGAAGAGGGCTACCTCACCGACATCCTCTCGAAGCGCGCCGTCGACTATGTGGAGCGCATGGCAAGGCAGGACGCGCCCTTCTTCCTGAGCCTGCACTACACCGCCCCGCACTGGCCCTGGGAAACGCGCGACGACGCCGAGAAGGCGCCACTGGTGAAAGACAACCTGTTCGACCTGGCCGGCGGCAACATCCACGTGTACCGCCGCATGATCCATCACATGGACGAAGGCATCGGCTGGATCATGGCCGCGCTCGAGAAGCACGGCATGGCCGACAACACGCTGGTGGTGTTCACCAGCGACAACGGCGGCGAGCGCTTCTCCGACAACTGGCCGCTGGTCGGCGGCAAGATGGACCTGACCGAAGGCGGCATCCGCGTGCCATGGATCGCGCACTGGCCCGCGGTGATTGCCAAGGGCGGCGAGAGCAGCCAGCTGTGCATGACCATGGACTGGTCCGCCACCATGCTCGACGCGGCCGGCGTGAAGGCCGATGCGGACTACCCGCTGGACGGCATGTCGCTGATGCCCGTGCTGAAGGACGCCAGGCACAGCTTCCGCCGTCCGCTGCACTGGCGCATGAACCACCGCGGCCAGCAGGCCATGCGCGACGGCGACTGGAAGTACCTGAAGGTGGACGGCAACGAGTACCTGTTCAACATTCCGGCGGACGAGCGCGAGCGGGCGAACCTGGGGAAGAAGGAGCCGCAGCGGCTGGCGGCCATGCGGGAAGACTGGCTGGCCTGGAATGCGACGATGCCTGCGATTCCGGAGGATGCAACGGTGAGCCTGGGCTACTCGGTCAAGGACATGCCGCAGCGCTGAACCCGGGCGAGGGGACGAGCGGCCCGCCTCGCCCCCGCGCCAATCCTTTATCTATTCACGCCAAACTCGAACCTGCGCGCGGAAGCTGCCAGCTCAGACGCGCTGGCCTTCGCCGGGGGCTCTGCCGGGGGCTCTGCCGCGGGAGGCAGTATCGGCCGCACTGCCCGCCTCCAGCGAACACCATGCCGCTGCAGGTTTGCCCGCCTCGAGCGAGCACCATGCCGCTGCAGGTTTGTCCGCTTCGAGCGAGCACCATGCCGCTGCAGGTTTGTCCGCCTCGAGCGAGCACCATGCGGCCGCGGGTTTGCCTGCCTCGAGCGAGCACCATGCGGCCGCATCCTTGCTCGGCTCGCGTTGGTGCGCGGGCGTCGGCTCGCCGAATTCCTCGGCGGACAAGCGCTCCATCTCCAGGAAGGCTGCTTGCAGCGCCTTGGCGTCTTCCTCGCCGCGCAGGCCGAGGTACGGAAAGTGGTGCAGGAAGTAGCCGAAAGTGGTTTCGCAATCAGCTGCGTACTTTCTCGTGTCGAGGATGTGCATGTGCCAGAAGCGGTCGACGTCCTGCTCGGGAGCGAGCGTCAGGTCGGGGTGCTTGGCGTGCAGTATCAAGTAGCGCTTGTAGGCCACCTCCATCTGATCCGCGTAGCCGGCCGACCAGCCATAGCCATCCTCTTTGCGACAGGCCTTGAACTTGATCGGCGTGAGGTCGAGCCCCTCGATTGCGGCGATCGTCTGCGCCGGTGTCTTGCGCTGGGTGGAATGAATCATGAATGCTCCTGTGAAGTTGCGGGAAGGTCCGAGCGAACGTGCCCGGTGACGATGCTTCAAAGGTTCGGCCGTCAAGCCGCCACCGATGGAGCAAGCTGGTTGCGCAGGTGATGCGCCATGAAATTGCGCGCCTCGTCGGCAGGCACGGGCTTGCACAGCCAATAGCCCTGGGCCTCGTCGCAACCGCGGCTGCGCAGGTACTCGAGCTGGGCCGTGGTCTCAATGCCCTCGGCCACCACCTTCATCCGCAATCCGTGGGCCAGGGTGATGATGCCGTCGATGAGCGCTCGTGCGTCGGCGTCTTGCGAAAGGTCGTTGATGAAGGAGCGGTCGATCTTGACCGTCGACAGCGGAAAGTGCTTCAAGTAAGAGAGCGAGGAATAGCCCGTTCCGAAATCGTCGATGGCGAGTCCGACGCCCATGCCTCGAATCGTCCGGAGCAATTCCGCCGCGTGCTCGGGGTTCGCCATCACCGCGCCTTCGGTGATTTCCAACTCCAGCAGCGACGGCTCCAGGCCTGAGTCTTCCAGGACGGCCCGTATGTCATCGATGAGCGTGCGGCTTTCGAATTGGCGCGGCGATAGATTGACGCTCACCAACACCTCCGGCAAACCGTGTTTCTGCCACGAACGCGCATCGGCGCAAGCCCTCTCCAGCGCCCACTTGCCCATGGACACGATCAAGCCGAGCTCTTCGGCGATCGGAATGAACTGCACCGGCGGAATCATGCCCAGAACCGGATGGTGCCAGCGCATCAGCGCCTCGACACCGACGATGCGCTGGGTCTGCAGATTCATCTTCGGCTGGTAGTGCATTTCCAGCTCGCCACGTTCTAGGGCATGGCGCAGCGCGCTTTCCAGCATCAGCTGTTCGGTACTCTGCTCATTCATCTTCGCCGCGTAGAAGCGGTAGGTGTTGCGGCCTCTTTCCTTGGCCCGGTACATCGCCGTATCAGCGTTCTTCAAGAGCGCTTCGGCGTCGCCGCCGTTGTCCGGGTAGACGCTCACGCCGACGCTGGCGCTGACGTGCAGTTCGCGCCCCGCGACGAAGAAAGGCTCGGCGCAACAGGCCAGCACTTTTGCGGCGAGCCCCGCGGCATCGTTCGCGCTGGACAGGTTCTCCAGGAGCAGCACGAACTCATCGCCACCGAAACGCGCCACGACATCGGCCTCGCGCAGCAGCGCCGTGAGGCGCTCGCCGCAGATCTTGATCATCTCGTCGCCCACACCGTGGCCCAGCGTGTCGTTGATGTGCTTGAAGCGATCCAGGTCGACGAACAACACCGCGAACTGCTTCTGATGGCGGTTGCTGCGCTTGATGGCGCGAGCAAGCTCGTGCTGCAGCGCGGCGCGGTTGAACAACCCGGTCAGTTCGTCATGACTGGCCATGAAACGAAGACTTCTCTCCGCCAGCTTGCGTTGCTTGTACTGGGCGATCTGCAAGGCGATCACACGCAGCGACTCCCGCGTCTCGGCGTCGACAGCGTACGGATTGGAGCCAAAGAGCTCCAGCGCCGTGGTCGAACCGGTAACGACCATCGGCACGATGACGCCAACGGCCAGCCCGGCCTGGCGGGCCATCGCATCGCGCGCGAAATGGCTCGGAGCCGCCAGCACGTCGATTTGCACGATGCCGCCGGTTTTCCAGGCGCGGCCCAGCGAGCCTTCGTCAGCCCGGTACTCGAACGACCGGCTGTCGCCGACGAATTGCCGCACCGCCGGGGGAATGTCGTCGGCATGCCAGGCGGCGGTGCAGCGAACCACGCCGTCCTCGCCGACGCTCCACAACGCGCCGCATTCCCAGCGCAGGTCGGTGCATACGGCTTCCAGCGCTTGCGTGATCACCGTCTCGGCCCTGCCATCGCCGGCAAGCAGCCGAGCGATCCTGTACTCGAGCCCCTGGCGCAACGCATCCTTGCGCGGCCGCGTGGCGTCGCGCACGGTGCCGCGCACCATCGTCTTTCCGCCTTCTTCGGCCGACTGTGCGATGACGTGGAGCCAGCGTTCGGTGCCATCGGGCAGGCACAGGCGATGCTCGAATTCGCTGCGCTCCATGGACCGGGAGGCCAGTGCGATCTGCTGTTCGACCGCGAGGCGTTCTGCGGCCGGAACACGCAGGAGCAGCGCGGGCAGGTCCGGCCGCAAGGGGCCAGTCTCGAAGCCCAGGATGCGCCGGGCTTCTTCGGAGCATTGCAGGGCTCCGGTTTCGGGATCGAGGATCCAGCTGCCCAGGCTTGCCAGGTGCTGGGCCTCCTCCAACTGCCGTTCGCTGGTGCGCAGGTGGCGGGTCATCTCGTTCGCCAGGATCTGAGCCCGGCTGCGTGCGGTGGTCAACGAAAAGACGATGCCGGCAAGCAGCATGCTGGTGGCCAGCCCCCCGAGGACAATGAACCACGGGATGGCCTTGTCGAGCGGGCCGAAGACCTGGTTTTCGTCTTGACCGACTTCCACAAGCCAGGAGTGACCGCCCAACTCGAAGCCGAGCATGCGCTCGAGGCTGCGCGCCGGTGCAGCAGCGGGCTTGGCCAAGGCCGCGCTGTCGAACAGCAATTGCCGCTCGCCGAACGAGGTCGTCGTTACAAACCTGGTCTCGACGCGTGTCCCGATCGCCCCCCGACTCGGCCCGGCATCGATCAAGCGCAACCGGAACGTCCTCGTGGCATCGGTACCCACCACATCGCTCAACATCCCTGCGACGCTGAAGCCCGAGCCGACCGAACCGATATAGGCGCTACGCCGCTGCTCGAGCGTATCGAGCGGTTGTCCCGGGCGATAGACCGGCAGCCGCATCGCCAATCCAATGTCGGACTCGCGACCCGCGATGCGGACCTTGCGGCCTGACGTGACGAGCCCGCCGGTGTCGCGCCCCTGCTCGAGCGCGTCTCCTCTGTCGGGCATCGCGCCCAGGTCATTGCCGAGCAGCCTCTCGTTGCCGGCCTGCGGTTCGATGTACACCAGCGGGTAGTAAGTGTCCCGCTCACCGGGCGGCTTGATGGCGAAGCGGGAGGCAACGCCAGCGTCGAGGCTGGCATCACCGCGGACCTGTTCCTCGAAGACCTGCTTGTCGTTGACCGCGATGCGGGGCGCATAGTTGACGGCCTGGAAACCGGGGTAGGCGCTCGCCAGGTTCAGCCCCGCGACGTAGTCCCTGAAATCGCTTCGCGTCACGGTCTCGGAGGTGTTGAATAGCGCACGCAGTCCGATCAGGACGGCAATGTAGTCGTCGAAGCGGGCTTCGACCTTGCGTGCCAGATCGAAGGCAGTTGCGTCGAAGCGCGCTTGGGCACTACGCCCGATCTCCTGGCGCGCGGAGACGCTGAGGGCGATCGATAGCGCCGTGCCGACCACGAAAATTACCAGTGGCAAGCGAATCCTGACCCAGACGGACGATGACATCGGATTTGATCCTGTCGTCGGCACAGGCCGGTTGGCTCCGTGTGCAGCAGCGCGGCACGGCAGAGAACGCAACAGGTTGTATCGTTGGCGCAATATATATGGCCGGTGCAAGAACGTCACGCGATTTGTCTCGGCGAGAGTGAGGGCATTGGGGAGCGATGCTGCACGGCGCGGTTCCGGGCGGTGTTGAGATGGATCAAGCACGAGCAGTCATGAAACATATGCTTACGACGCGCCCGTAACCTCATCGGTGTTGCTGGAAGTCTGCACCCGGGCCCCTGGGAACAGGCCCGATTCCGAAGACATCAACATGTAACACCAAGGTTGCAGGACAATCCCGGGCAGCGAAAAACTACAGCCCGAGATCGCCATGACCCTGGACGAACTGTTTGCCGACAGCCATTTGCTTCCCACGGTGCCCAAGGTGGTGTTCGATCTCATCGAGCTCCTTCGCAACGAAGACGCCGCCATTTCCGTGGTGGCACGCAAGATCGAGCTCGACCAGGTGCTGACGGCCCGGGTGCTGCGCATGGCCAACTCGCCGTATTTCGGGCTGCGCCGCAAGATCCTGTCGATCCAGGACGCGATCCAGTTGCTGGGTTTCTCCTCGATCCGCTCCCTGGTGGTGAGCTCCGGCCTGACCGGCACGTTCCGCAAGGTCGACGGCGTGCACCTGCCGGCCTTCTGGTCGCACAGCCTGCGCGTGGCCGCGGTGGCCCGCTACCTGGCGGGCAAGACCCGTCGCGTGGACCAGAGCCTCGCATTCACCGTCGGCAGCATGCACGCCATCGGCCACCTGATCATGGCCGGCGCGATGAAGCAGCAGATGGCGCTGCTCAACGCCGCGCACCCCTTCGACCGCATGGGGCGGCTCGAGGTGGAACGGCAGAAGTTCGGCTTCCACTACGGCGAGGTCGGCGCCCGGCTGGCCGCCCGCTGGGAATTCGCGCCCGAGTTCGTCAGCGCCCTCTCCTGCTTCGCCAACCCGATGGAGACCGAGCACGTCGACCCGCTGGCCAACGTGCTGCACCTGGCGGTCTGGCGCGTCGCCCTCGAGCACGAAGGGCTGCGCATCGGTGACGCACAGCACGTCTGGCCGGCCATGCCGGCGGACGCGATCGGCATTTCCGAGGATGTGGTGCAGGAGATGCCAACGCCGCGCGAGCTGGCATCCGACCTGGAATCGATGATCGCCTGATCATCGGACGGGCGCCTGCCGCCCGTTGACTTGCCGTCTCGGCCAGCGCCCGGCACGGGGCACAGTCAGGCGTTGGTCAGACGCTGTTGGGCTCGATTCGCGCGGGTCTTGCAACACCCGCTCCGACCGCTGCACTCGCTCATTTGCAGCTAAGTCTTCTGCCTTTCGACTGACACAGGGCAAACCTAGATTCGTTCGCGGTCCCCAGTGCCGACGCAACCCTGCGCCGCGCTGCGTCATGCCCCTCCCCACGTCGAAAGAAGAAATTGAAAGCCATTCCAAACATCAGATCCGGCTTGCTGTACCCCACCCTGACCGTGCTCGCAGCCTCGCTGCTGGCCGCGTGCGGAGGCGGCAGCGACGGCGCAGGTCATATCGCATTCCTGCCGCCCGCGAACCAGCCCGGCGCGAGCCAACCCGCCGGCGCCGGCAACACCACCTTCAGCGGTGTGCTCACCGCCAGCGCCTTCAAGCCCGGCAGCAGCACCGACCCGGTGATCGGCGCCGGCTACTACGCCGGCGCCACCGTCTGCGTGGACAGCAACGGCAACGGCCGCTGCGACACCGGCGAGCCTGCCGCGGTCACGGATGCCAACGGCAAGTTCAGCCTGTCGCTGTCCGGCGCGTCGGCACTCATTGCCGACATCGGCACCAACGCCAGGAACACCGCGACCAACACCAACGTGGCCACGCGCGAAGTGCTGCGCGCCATGCTCGACCAGGTGCAGGAACAGGGCGCGGCCGTGGTGGTCAGCCCGCTGTCGTCCGAAGTGGCGCGACTGGTCGAGGCCAACAGCACGAGCTATGCCGTCGAGAAGCAGAACCTGTCCACGCGCCTGGGCATGCCTGTCGGCTCCCTGCTCGGCGACGTCAACGCCGCCAGCGGCGCCGTGCAGACCGCCTTGCTCAACGAAGCCAATGCACTGAACAACCGCTTCGCCTACGCCACCACCAAGCTCGACCGCGGCGACAAGTTCCCCGACGCGCTGGCCAACCCCGGCGGCGATCCGCGCCTCGCCAGCATGGCCGGCGTGACCACGGCCACGGCGAGCGTCGTGGACAACCGCAAGCCCATCACCTTCCTGCAGTCGCAGCAGGCGGCTTTCAACGTCGAAGGCATTCCGCGCTACGACAACATCTTCATCGTGATGCTCGAGAACAAGGCCACGATGTCGATCCTGAACTCGGCCTACGCACCCAAGATCAACGGCTACCTGAAGGCCGGCAATCAGCTGGTGAGCTACTACGCCACCGGCAACCCGAGCGAGCCCAACTACACGGCCCTCGGCGGCGCGGACGACTGGGGCATCACCGACGACAGCCAGTGGAACTGCGACGCCACCGGCGCCAATGCCGTGCAGGATCTGCCCGTGCCCGACAACACGCAGCCCGGCCTGGCCAAGTCGCCGCTCGCAGCCACCTGCACGCAGGCAGCCGCGGTGAACCACAACATCGTCGGCAAGCCCAATCTCTTCAACGCGATCACCAGCGCCGGCCTGACCTGGCGCACGTACAGCGAGTCGATGAACCCGGGCCAGGACTTCCGCACCGACAGCGTGGCCGATGCGGCCGTCACCGCGAAGGACAACGTCTATGCGCCGGGCACGCTGGGCGGCAACACCACGGCCATTGGCGACGCCACGCTCACGCTGCCGCTGCCCGCGGGCCTGTACAAGACCAAGCACCACCCCGGCATGGCCTACCAGAACGTGCGCAGCGCGCCCGAATGGAAGTACAGCAACCGCACCATGGGCGGCGGCCAGTGGGACGCGATGCTGAAGAACAGCACTGACTACGCCATTCCCGCGAACTACGACTACGACCAGCTCGGCACCGACCTGGCGAGCGGCAACGTCGGCAACCTGAACTTCGTGGTGCCCGACCAGTGCGACGACATGCACGGCATCAGCGTGAAGGGCGCGGGCGGCATCGGCACCGCGAGCGACTGCGCCAGCGTGGCCAACAACGTGTCGGCCACCGCCGTCTCGCCGATCATCACGCGCGGCGACAACTACGTCGACTACACGGTGAAGCGCATCCAGGCTTCGTCGCTGTGGCAGAACCCGCAAAAGCGCGTGGCCATCGTGCTGATGTTCGACGAAGGCAGTGCCACCAGCGGCTTCAACTCCTGCTGCGGCTGGAACGTGTCGAACAGCACGGTCGCCAATCCGATCAAGCAGAACGCGGACGGCACCTGGTCGGTGGACGCGAGCATCAACAACTACACCAAGGGCAACCGCGGCCACGGCGAGAGCATCTTCGGCATCCTGACCAACCAGGCCAACGCACCCAAGGGCGTATCAGACAGCGATGCCTACAGCCACTTCTCGTTCGTGCGCACGCTGCAGGACATGTTCCAGCTGGCCGACCCTGCAGTCGACGGCACGTACATGAACCGCTCGAAGTACACCGAGGCCTTCATCGCCCAGAACATCATGAACCTGCCGGAATACGCAGGCAGCGCGGACACGCACTTCGACAGCGTGCGGCCGATCAACCATGCCTTCGTGCTCCCGGCGGGCTACACGCAGAAGCAGTCGGGTGACGTGTCGACCACGGCGCAGGTCGGGCCGGATGCCAACCAGCTCAATGTCTGGTCGCTGAAGCAATGAGGGTTCACCGTTCGAACCCGAGAGGGCCGGCGGTGGCGCGCGCGGGCCGGCTCGCGCTGGCGGCGCTCGGTGCGGCGGGCATCGCAGGCGCGATGCTCGTCGCGTGTGGCGGCAGCAACGGCAGCGGCTCGGCCGCCACGGCTGCAGGTGCCGCACCTGCGGCGGCGCCCGCACCGTCCGGCACGCTGAGCCTCGCGGCGCAGGTGGGCCAGAAGATGTTCTTCGACAAGAACCTCTCGGGCTCCGGCGCCATGTCCTGCGCGAGCTGCCACGACCCGGCGCATGCGCACGCGCCGGCCAACGATCTTTCGGTGCAGCTCGGCGGCGCCCGCATGGACCAGGCCGGCCTGCGCGCAGTGCCCTCGCTGCGCTACAAGGACGTGACCCCGGCCTACGCCGACCTGCTGGACAACCCCGACGGCATCAGCGTGCCGGGCCCCGGCGGCGGCCTCACCTGGGACGGCCGCGCCGACACGCTGGCCGCGCAGGCCCGCATTCCGCTGCTCGACCCGGTCGAGATGGCCAACGCCAGCAGCGCCGACGTGGTGAAGAAGCTCCAGGCCGCGGACTACGCGCCGCTCATCGCCAAGGCCTTCGGTGCGAAGGCCTTCGACGACAGCGACGCCGCCTTCGCCAATGCACTGCTGGCCCTGCAGGCCTACCAGCTCGAGGACAAGAGCTTTCATCCGTACAGCAGCAAGTTCGACCTGTACGCGGGCAACAAGATCGGCGGCGCGCTCACGCCGGCGGAAACGCGCGGCCTGAAGGTGTTCACCAATCCGGACACGGGCAACTGCGCGTCGTGCCACTACCAGGGCGCGGGCCTCAACGGCAGCTCCGCGCTGTTCACCGATTTCTCCTACGAGGCGATCGGCGTGCCGCGCAACGCCGGCATTCCCGCCGACAACGACCTGCGGTATTTCGACATGGGCGTGTGCGGCCCGATGCGCACCGACCATGCGCCGGCCGCGCCCAATGCCGCGAACGGCTTCTGCGGCATGTTCAAGGCGCCGACCCTGCGCAACGTGGCGACGCGCACGGCTTTCTTCCACAACGGCGTGATGCATTCGCTGGAACAGGTCATCCGCTTCTACAACACGCGCGACACGCAGCCCGAGCTCTGGTATCCCACCGTGGGCGGCACGCCGAAGGCGAAGAACGACCCCGGTTTTCCCAGCTACGGCCTCGTCACCACGCAGTACACGGGCGGCAAGGTGCAGAAGTACGACGACCTCCCGACGGCCTACGCGCCGAACATCGACACGCAACTGCCGATGGACGGCCGCGCCGCGGGTTCAGCGCCCCCCATGTCCGAGCAGGACATGGCCGACCTGGTCTGCTTCCTGAACACCCTGAGCGACGCGGACACGAAACCCGCCACGCCGGCAAAGCCGGGTGCGTGCGTCAATTGATCCCTTCTCTTTCCCTTTTCATGAACCACAAAGAAATCTCCAAGGCACTGGGTGCGGTCGCGCTGGCTGTGCTCGCCGGTTGCGGCCCGCAACAGCCCGAGGCCAATCTGCAGAACCTGACGGCCGCAATGAATGCCTACCTGGCGAAGAAGGGCGACCTGTGCCTGGGCAAGACCCGATGGCCCATCGACGTGCCGCAACGCGAAGCCGGCACGCGCGCGCGCAACGCGGTGCAGATGCCGGTGCTGGAGCACCTGGGGCTCGTGAGCGCATCCGCCGCCAAGGTGCAGGACGCCAAGGAAGGCGAACAGCCCGCCGAGATCGCCGTCACGCGCTATGCGCTGACCGAGGAAGGAAGGAAATACTTCCACCCGCGCGAGACCCAGGGCGATTTCTGCGCCGCCCACCTGGCGCTCGACAAGATCGTGGGTTGGGAAGCGCGCAAGGACGAGAAGGACGCATCCGCCGTCGTCGTCACCTACACCTACAAGATCGACGCCGCGCCGTGGACCGGCGATGCCGACGTGCAGAAGGTCTTTCCGATGGTGGACCGCGTGGTGCGCGGGGCCGGCACGATGCAGCTGAAGCAGAACTTCAGGCGCGCGCAGACCGGCTGGGTTCCGGAGGGCGTCTGAGCCGATGGATGCCGTGCTGCGCTTTTCGCCAGCGCTGAGCGACTGGGTGCTGCATAACCTGCGCCAGGGGTGCACGGCCGCGCAGGTGGTGCAGGCCATGCGCGCCCAGGACATGCCCCCTGATGCGGCCAGGGCCATCGTCGATGCCTTCGTGTTCGCGCTGCGCACCGGAAGCCCCGTGCCGACCGATTCGGTCACGGTGGCGCCGGCGTACCGGTACGAAGCATCGCGGTTGCCGCCGGGCACGTCGATCCGCACGGCGGACCGCCTCGTGCGCGTGGCGGCGCGCGCGGCGCAGCCGGCCCTGGCGGTGCTGAACGATGTGTTCAGCGCACAGGAATGCGAAGCGCTGATCGCACTGGCCGGGCCGCGGCTCGCGCCCTCGACCACCGTCGATCCGCTGACCGGACGCGCCCGCGTGGGCGCACAGCGCAGCAGCCTGGGCATGTTCTTCCGGCTGCGCGAAAACGCCCTCATCGCGCGGCTCGACGAGCGCCTGTCCGAACTCATGAACCTGCCAGTGGAAAACGGCGAAGGCCTGCAGGTGCTGCACTACCCCGCTGGCGCGCAGAGCCTGCCGCACTTCGACTTCCTGGTGCCGTCGAACGCAGCCAACCAGGCCTCGCTGGAACGCAGCGGCCAGCGCGTGAGCACCCTCGTGGGCTACCTCAACGAAGTGGAAGAAGGCGGCGAAACGGTGTTTCCGGAAACGGGATGGTCGGTATCGCCGCAACGCGGCAGCGCGGTGTACTTCGAGTACTGCAACAGCCTCGGACAGGTCGACCACGCATCGCTGCATGCGGGCGGGCCCGTGCTGCGCGGAGAGAAATGGGTGGCGACCAAATGGATGCGGCAACGGCGCTTCGTGGCCGCCGCAGAAGCGCCGGGCCCCTGACGACAGGACAGCCTTCTGGATGCCTGGATGCCTATCGGTTTGACTTTTATTTAGATATATCTAAAATAATTCAGATACACATCGTAAAGGCTATCCAATCATGAGACATTTCCACTTCAGCCACCACCATCACCACTGCCACGCCCCCCGTGGCGAGCACGAAGACGGCCTGTCGGGCGGCCGCCACGGCGGCGAGGAGCGCATGCATGGAGGCCGCGGCGGACGCGGCGGCGGGCGCGTGTTCGGCCACGGCGGCCTGCGCTTCGTGCTGCTGCGGCTCATCGCCGGCAAGCCTGCCCATGGCTACGAGCTCATCAAGGCCATCGAAGACCGCCTCGGCGGCAGCTACGCGCCGAGCCCCGGCGTGGTCTACCCCACCCTCACGCTGCTCGAGGAGATGGGCTACCTGAGCGTGGAAACGGCCGACACGGGCGGGCGCAAACGCTACAGCATCACCACGAGCGGCCAGGAATTTCTGGCTGCCAACCGCGACACGGCCGACGCCATGATGGCCCGCATGAACGGCGGCGTCGACGGCGCCGGCCCGCGCGGCGGACGCCCGCCGCAGGTCACGCGCGCCATCGAGAACCTGAAGCTCGCGATGCGCATGCGCCTCTCGGGCCCCCCCCTCACCGAACAACAAGCCCACGATTTCGCCGCGGTGCTCGACAGTGCCGCACAACAGCTAGAGCGCATCTGAACTTCTTCTTTTGAAATGACCGACTTCACAACCACTTCTGCCTCCATCACACCCGACCGCACGCCGCGCCGCGTGCGCCACGAGCTTCGCTTTCGCCAGCTCACGGTGAAGACCGTGCAGCGCGTGACGCCGCACCTGATCCGCATCACGCTCACGGGCGACGACCTCGCGGGTTTCACCAGCCTGGGATTCGACGATCACGCGAAGATCTTTTTCCCCGATACGGCCACCGGCCAGCTCACGCTGCCGACCGTGGGGCCCGACGGTCCGGTGTGGCCCGCGAGCGGCCGGCCGACCATGCGCGACTACACGCCGCGCCGCTACGACGCCAGCGCCAACACGCTGGAACTCGACTTCGCGCTGCACGACGCTGGCCCCGCCACGCAATGGGCCGAGCAGGCCAAGCCCGGCGACACGCTCGGCGTGGGTGGCCCACGCGGCTCGTTCATCGTCCCGGCCGAGTTCGACTGGCACCTGCTGATCGGCGACGACACTGCCCTGCCCGCCATTGCGCGGCGCCTGGCCGAGCTGCCGGCCGGTGCGCGAGTGGTGGTGCTGGCCGAGGTGGACAGCGAAGCCGACCGGATTCCGTTCGAGACGCAGGCGGAGCTCACATTGAAGTGGGTGCACCGCAACGGCATCGAGCCGGGCCTGAGCCCGGTGCTGCTCGATGCGCTCGAGGCAATGAAGCTGCCGCCCGGAGACTTCCACGCGTGGGTGGGTTGCGAATCGGCGATTGCGAAGGCCCTGCGTGCGCACCTCGTGAGCGAGCGCGACGCAAACCCCAAGTGGACCCGCGCCTCGGGCTACTGGCGGCGCGGCGCGGCGGCCACGCACGATACGCACGACGAGTAAGCGCCTTTGGTATTGCTCAGAGCCAGCCGGCACGCCTGAACCGGTAGTAGAGATAGCTGCAGGTGGTTGCAATCAGCCCCAGCGCCACCGCATACCCATAGCGGAATTTCAGCTCCGGCATGTGCTCGAAGTTCATGCCCCAGATGCCCGCGAACGCGGTGCACACTGCAAAGATGCTGGCCCAGGCCGCCAGCCGCTTGGTGACTTCGCTCTCCTCGATGGTGACCATCGAGAGGTTCACCGAAATGGCCGTGCCGATGGTGTCGCGCATGGCATCGATCGAACCGTTGATGCGGCCCAGGTGGTCGGCCACGTCGCGAAAGTATTCCTGCGAGGTCACGCAGATCTGCGGCACCCGCCCGCCGTGCAGCTTGCCCGCCGCCTCGACCAGCGGCGCCACGGCGCGCTTGAGGATCAAGCTGCGCCGCTTCAGGTCGTACAGCTGCTTGATCTTGTCGCGCGCTGCGCCGCCCTGGGTGAAGATCTGCTGCTCGATGGATTCGAGTTCCACCTCGAGCGCATCGATGACGGGAAAGTAGCGGTCCACCACCGCATCCATCAGCGCATAGAGCACGAAGCCCGCGCCGTTGCGCAGCAGTTCGGGCTCGCGCTCGCAGCGCTCGCGCACGCCCAGGAAGCCCCGTTGGCTGCGGTTGCGCACCGAGAGCACATAGTTGCGGCCGACGAACACATCGACCTCGCCCACGTTCACGCAGTGCTCTCCCTCGGGGGAGGGCTCAACGAGGTGCATGACCACGAAGAGCGAATCGCCATACTCCTCGACCTTGGGCCGCTGGTGGCCATGCTGGGCGTCTTCCACCGCCAGCGGATGCAGGTTGAACTCATCCTGCATCTGGGCCAGCTCCTGCGGCGTGGCGTCGCTCAGCGCCACCCAGACAAAGCAGCCGGGGCGAGAGATGTACTCGCTGATGTCCTCGACCGGAATGTCGGCGAGCTTGGCGCCGTTTTCGTAGGCCACGCAGTTGATCAGCATCGGTGCTCGTCCAGGTTCGATCTTGCAGGAGGTGGGTCAGGCCACCGCATCCGGATCCGAAGCCGCGGCCAGCAGGCCGGTGTCGGCCAGCGCGGCCTCGATGGCCTGCGTCACGCCCCTGAGCAGGGCGAGGCCCTTTTCAGCGAATGCGCGGTGGCTTGCAACGTCTGCCCACAGGCTCGCGGCGGCTTCGGCGCATGTCAGCGATGTGAAGCGGATGCGCCCCTTCGCCAAGTCGTTGAAGCGCTTCTCCCGCAGGGGATCCGCCCGGTCCCAGGCGCCGCCGATGAGCACGCGCCGGCCGCGCTTGACGCGGGGTTCGCGCTCGGCGAAGAAAGGCAGCTTGGCGGACACCCAGCCCGGCAGCCCGGAGTTCAACGCGGTGTCGAAGGCAGTCGGGGCGGTGTGCGACTTCGCAAAGTCGCGCAAGGCGCCGAGCTTGTAGAGCACCGGGTCTTTCGGCCCGGCTGCTGCGCCGCTTTCCACGGGCTTGACGATGGGCGGGCCGTTGCCTGCTCGCCCATCGGGCCGTTTCGATTTGCGCAGGTCCGCAAGTTGGGCAGGCGACATGCAGAGGTACAGCGCGGCGAGCTCGGCGGGCAAGGTGGCGGTGTCGGGCAGCGCGTCCGCTTCAGGGCCTTTGAATTCATCCGGGTGGGCCATGGGCGCCTTGTTCTTCACGCGGGGTTCGCGCCGGGGGATTTTAGAGCGGCGGGTGAGCGCCGGCCGAGCCGGCCGCCGTCCCCGATAATCGTCCGAGTGAAAATGACGACTGCGCAAACCTCCCCCTCGACCAGCGACCTCTCCGGGCACACGCCCATGATGGCGCAGTACCTGGGCCTCAAGGCGAACCATCCGGACACCCTGCTGTTCTACCGGATGGGCGATTTCTACGAGCTGTTCTGGGCCGACGCCGAAAAGGCCGCCCGCCTGCTCGACATCACGCTCACCCAGCGCGGCCAGTCGGCCGGCCAGCCGGTGGTGATGTGCGGGGTGCCCTTCCATGCGGTCGATACCTACCTCGCGCGGCTCATCAAGCTGGGCGAATCGGTGGCCATCTGCGAGCAGGTGGGTGAAGTCGGTGCCAGCAAGGGGCCGGTCGAACGCAAGGTGGTGCGGGTGGTCACGCCCGGCACGCTGACCGATTCGGAACTGCTCAACGACAAGAGCGAATCGCTGCTGCTCGCGGTGCATGCGGGCACGCGCAATTTCTGCGGCCTGGCGTGGCTCAGCGTGACCGGCGCGGAACTGCGGTTGGCCGAATGCCCGGCCGACGCACTCGAAGCCTGGATCGCACGCATCGCGCCGAGCGAACTGCTCTACAGCGCCGAGGTAACGCCGGCCTTCGAGCAGCGCCTGAAGGCCGCGCGTTCGGCCACGCCTTTCACGCTCTCGATCCGGCCCGCGTGGCAGTTCGACGGCGGCCTGGGCGAGCGCAAGCTCAGCGAGCAGATGGGCAGCAACAGCCTTGCCGCCTGGAACGCCGAATCGCTCACCAACGCGCATGCCGCCGCCGCCGCGCTGCTGGGCTATGCCGAGCACACGCAGGGCCGCGCACTCTCGCACGTGCAGCGCCTTTCGGTGGAGCGCGACGGCGACCTGATCGAACTGCCGCCCACCACGCGGCGCAATCTCGAACTCGTGCAGACATTGCGCGGCGAAGACTCGCCCACGATGTTCTCGCTGCTCGACACCTGCATGACGGGCATGGGCAGCCGCCTCGTGAAGCGCTGGCTGCTCTCGCCGCGGCGCGACCGCAGCGAGGCGCAGGCCCGGCTCGAAGCCATTGCCGCGCTCCAGTCCACGGTGCTGGGCGGCACGGCTGCGCCCTGGCGCACCCTGCGCGAGCAGCTCAAGAACACCAGCGACGTGGAACGCATTGCGGCGCGCATCGCGCTCAGGCAGGTGCGCCCGCGCGAACTGCTGGCGCTGCGCCTCGCGCTCGCGAAGGCCGAGCAGCTGGCGCCGGCGCTTCCGGCGTCCGGCGAGCTGCTGGGCCGCATCATCGAGCGGCTCGCGCCGCCGCCGGGCTGCGCCGACCTGCTGGCGAGCGCGATCAAGCCCGACCCGTCGGCACTGGTGCGCGACGGCGGCGTGATCGCCATCGGCCACGACGCCGAGCTCGACGAGCTGCGCGCCATCAGCGAGAACTGCGACGACTTCCTGCTGAAGCTCGAAGTCAGCGAGCGCGAGCGCACCGGCATTTCCAACCTGCGCGTGCAGTTCAACCGCGTGCACGGCTTCTACATCGAGGTGACGCAAAGCGCGCTCTCGAAGGTGCCCGACAACTACCGCCGCCGCCAGACGCTGAAGAATGCCGAGCGCTTCATCACGCCCGAACTCAAGGCCTTCGAGGACAAGGCACTGAGCGCGCAGGACCGCGCGCTGGCTCGCGAGAAGTGGCTCTACGAGCAATTGCTCGATGCGCTGCAGCCCTCGGTGCCCGCGCTCACGCAGCTGGCCGGCGCCATTGCCACGCTCGACGCGCTGTGCGCGCTGGCCGAGCGCTCGCATACGCTGCACTGGCGCGCGCCGAGCTTCGTGTCGCACCCCTGCATCGAGATCCAGCAGGGCCGCCATCCGGTGGTGGAGGCGCGGCTGGCCGAAAAATCGTCGGGTGGCTTCATCGCCAACGACACGCAGCTCGGGCCCCAGCAGCGCATGCAGGTGATCACCGGCCCCAACATGGGCGGTAAATCGACCTACATGCGGCAGGTGGCGATCATCGTGCTGCTGGCCTCCATCGGCTCGCACGTGCCCGCGGCCGCCTGCCGGCTCGGGCCCATCGACGCGATCCACACCCGCATCGGCGCCGCGGACGACCTGGCCAACGCGCAGTCGACCTTCATGCTCGAGATGACCGAGGCCGCGCAGATCCTGCACAGCGCCACCGCCCAGTCGCTGGTGCTGATGGACGAAATCGGCCGCGGCACCAGCACCTTCGACGGCCTGGCGCTGGCCGCGGGCATCGCGGCCCAGTTGCACGACCGCAGCAAGGCCTTCACGCTGTTTGCCACCCACTACTTCGAGCTGACCGAATTCCCGGCCACGCACCACGGCGCCGTGAACATGCACGTGAGCGCCACCGAAGCGGGCCGCGACATCGTGTTCCTGCACGAAATGCAGCCCGGCCCGGCCAGCAAGAGCTACGGCATCCAGGTGGCGCGGCTCGCGGGCATGCCCGCGGCGGTGGTCAACCATGCGCGGCAGGCGCTCGAGGCGCTGGAGTCGCAGCACGCCCAGACACGCGCGCAGGTCGACCTGTTCGCCCCGCCCCCGGCGGCCGAAACGCCCATGGCCAGCGCCGTAGAATCCGCTCTGGCCGCGCTCGACCCCGATGCGATGACGCCACGGGAGGCGCTCGACGCGCTCTATGCCTTACAAAAACTGAACACGCGTGAACGCAGTGCCGCCTGAGCGGGCCTGATTCATGCGAGACGAACTCATGACTTATTGCGTAGGCATCAAACTCAACGCCGGCCTGGTGTTTCTTTCCGACTCGCGCACCAATGCGGGCGTGGACCACATCAGCACCTTCCGCAAGATGATCGTCTACGAGCAGCCGGGCGACCGCGTCATGGTGCTGCTGTCCTCGGGCAACCTGAGCATTTCGCAGTCGGTGCGCGAGATCCTGCAGATCGAGGAACTGCGCGAGACCCGCGAAGACGGCTCCCAGGGCGACCCCATCACCATCTGGAACGCCAAGAGCATGTTCGATGCTGCGCGCGTGCTCGGCTCGGCCGTGCGCCACGTGTACGACCGCGACGCCGAGGCGCTCAAGCATGCGGGGCTGGACTTCAACGTCTCCTTCATCTTCGGCGGGCAGGTCAAGGGCGAAGGCATGCGCCTGTTCCTGGTCTATGCGGCCGGCAACTTCATCGAGGCCACCACCGAGACGCCCTACTTCCAGGTGGGTGAATCGAAATACGGCAAGCCGGTGCTCGACCGCGTGCTCACGCCCGAGACCCCGCTCGACGAAGCCGCCAAGTGCGCGCTGGTGTCGATGGACTCGACCATGAAGTCGAACCTCTCGGTGGGCCTGCCGCTCGACCTGGTGGTGTACGAAGCCAACAAGCTCGAGACCGACCGCGTGATCTGCATCGACGCCGACAACCCCTACTACCGCATGATGCACAACAGCTGGGGCCAGAAGCTGCGCGAGGTGTTCGACAGCATCGAGGACCCGGTGTGGGACGACTCCGCCACCGAGCATCCGCTGAAGATGCCGGCCACGCGGCACAGCCCGCTGCGCAAGATCTCGACGCCGGACGAAAAGCTGATCTGAAGCCCACCGCGGCCATGCCGATGCCTCCCGTCGTGTTCTCGCACGGCAACAGCTTCCCTGCGAGCACCTACCGCGTCGTCCTCGACAGCTTGCGCAACCGCGGCTTCGAGGTCGCCGCCATCGAGAAATTCGGGCACGACCCGAAGTACCCCGTCACCGACAACTGGCCGCACCTGGTGCAGCAGTTGGCCGACTTCGCGCAGCAGCATGCCGACCGGGCCGGCAGGCCGGTGTTTCTGGTCGGCCATTCGCTTGGCGGAATCCTGAGCCTGATGTGCGCGGCGCTGCATCCGGCGCTCGCTTGCGGCGTGGTGCTGCTCGACTCGCCGATCCTCAGCGGCTGGCGCGCGAACACGCTCAACGTCGTCAAGCGCACGCCGCTCATGAAGAGCATTTCGCCCGGCGCCATCAGCCGGAAACGCCGCAACAGCTGGGAGCACCGCGAGGCGGTGTTCGAGCATTTCCGCAGCAAGAAGGCCTTTGCCAAGTGGGACGAGCAGGTGCTGCACGACTACATCGACCACGGCACCAGCGACCGCGACGACACGCGCGAGCTGAGCTTCGACCGCGACGTGGAAACGGCCATCTACAACACCCTGCCCCACAACCTCGGTGCCCTGCTGCGACGCCATCCGCTCAAGTGCAAGGTCGCATTCATCGGCGGGCGCCAGTCGGTGGAGATGAGGCAGGTGGGCATGGCGATGACCGAGCAGGTCACCAAGGGGCGCATCGCCATGCTCGACGGCACGCACCTGTTTCCGATGGAAAAGCCGCTGGCAACGGCCGCGGCCGTCGAGGCCGCGCTGCGCAACCTGCTCTGAGCGGCCGCTGCGCCGTCACCCCTGAGTGACGTGCACCCCGGGCCGCTTGCCCGAATTCCATTGGCCCCCAAGCGCCCGCTCGATCTGCGCCGCCAGTTGCAGCAGCAGCCCGTCGTTCGCCTGGGCAGCCTGTGCCTGGATGCCCAGCGGCAGGCCGTTTCCCTGCGCAGCCATCGGCAGCGAGATGCCCGGCATGCCGCACAGGTTGGCCAGCGGCGTGTAGGCGAAGTTCTTCCAGAGGTTGGCGAACCAGTCCTGGACCGAAGGATTCGTGCTGGTCGTGAGGTACTCGCTGGTGCCCACCCTGGGCGTGGGCAGCGCGGTGACCGGCGTCAGGATGATGTCCCACTGCTCGAAGAAATTGCCGAAGGCGCGCGAGGTGGTGTTGAACACCGCCTGCATCTTCGAGCGCTCGGTGTACGAGGTGTGCAGCCCGGCTTCCCAGATCTTGATGTTGATCGGCTCCAGCAGCTCGGCCGGCGGGCGCTCCAGCCCCAGGCGGTGCAGGTGGCCGTCGATGACCTGCGCGAAGTTGCTGATGTAGCAGGTGGTCTGCGCGTCGAAGGCCGTCTGGAAGTCCACCTCCGGCAGGGCCCACTCGACGTGATGGCCCAGCCCTTCGAGAAACTTGCCCGCCTTCTCAAGCTCGGCCACGAAATGCGGCGTCGCGCGGAAGTCGCCCCACTCGTGCGACAGCGCGATGCGCAGGCGGCCCGGGTCGCGCCGGATGAGTTCGCTGTAGGGCTCGGCCGGCGACCAGAAGGGCATGAACTCGCCGGGCGCACCGCCGCGGCAGCGATCGACGAAGGCGGCCGTGTCGCGCACGGTACGACTGTGGCAGCCCTGGATCGAGACGAGGCCGGACAGGTCCGACAGGCCCGGCGCCAGCGAGAACACGCCGCGCGACACCTTCAGGCCGATGTTGCCGTTCACGCCCGCCGGAATGCGGATGGAGCCGCCGCCGTCGGTGGCGTGCGACAGCGGCAGCACGCCGGCCGCGACCGCCGCCGCCGTGCCGGCCGAGGAGCCACAGGTCGTGTACTCGAGGTCCCACGGGTTGCGCGTGGTGTAGAGCGCGTTCTCCGCCGAACTGCACACGCCGAACTCCGGCGTGGTGCTGCGGCCCACGATGTTCAGGCCCGCCTGCCGCAGCTTGCCGGTCAGGAAGCTGTCGGCCGCCGGACGATGGCCCTGCATCATCATCGAGCCGAACTCCTGCAGCCGGCCCTTCAGCGTCGGCCCGAGATCCTTCATCAGGTAGGGCAGGCCCGCGAACACGCCCTCGGGATTCATGCCGTCCTTCAGCGGATCGGCCACCACGTCGTCGAAAACCTCGACCACCGCGTCCAGCCGTGGGTTGACCTTCGCGATGCCGGCCGCGGCCTGCGCGGCCAGCTCCGCCGCCGTCACGTCGCCCTTGCGCACGCGTTCGGCCAAACCGATGCCGTCGTGTGCGGCCCATTCGTCCCAGCTCATTGCCAGCGTCATCTCATGTTCTCCATTTCGCTTCAAAAGTATTCGAGTCACGGCCAGCCGAAGCCCAGCCGCAGCAACATCAAGGTACCCGTGCCGACCAGGATCGTCCCGGCGACATCGTTTCGCCGGACAAGGTAGTAGGCCAATGCGGCGCCCACTGCAAAGAGCCGCGCATCATGCCAGTCGGCCAGCAGGCGCCCGTTGCTCAGGAAGACATCGGGCACCACCATCGCCAGCAGCGCTGCCACAGGTGCATGGCGCAGTCCGCGCCACAGCCAGCCCGGCAGTTTCGGTTCGCTGTCGGGCAGCAGGAAGAAGCTGCGCGTGAGCACCGTCACCACCACCAGCGCGCCTACCGCCAGCCACACGTACGCCTCATGCCCCAGGTGCATCAACGCGCGCTCCACCGCCGGTCGGCCCAGGTGCCGGCCACGAAGGCCGTGGCAATGGCCGCGACCACGTTGAGCCCCATCGGCAGCGACGCCGTTGCCAGCGCCACGCCGCCCGCGGCCAGCGCCGAGCAGCGCACGGCGCGGTCGGTGAGCATGGGCAGCGCGAGCGCCAGCAAGGCGAGCGCGCCGATGAAGCGCAGGCCCCAGGCCGCGGGAATGGCATCGGCCAGGAAGATGCCCGCCAGCGACGCAACGTGCCACGCCGCCCAGTTGGTCAGTGCCAGGCCGAGAAAATAGCCCTGCTGCTGCGCCGTGGCGCGCCCCGTGGCCGACGGCTGCGGATGCCGATGCACGAACTGCGCATACACCGGGTCGCCCGCCAGGTACGACAGCAGCACGCGCGACAGCCGGCGGTGCCCGCCGAAGTAGCGCCGCCAGTTCGCGCTGAACACCACGAATCGCAGGTTCAGCACGCACGCGGTCGCCACGATCACCCACAGCGGCGCGCCGGCCGCAATCAGCGGCAGGCAGGCCAGCTGCGAGGCGCTGGCGAACACCAGCAGCGACATGGCCAGGATCACGCCCAGCCCGACCCCGCTCTTGGCCATTGCCACGCCGGCCACGAGCCCCATGGCCATGGTGCCGAGCGCGGCGCCGGCGATGTCGCGCCGCCCCTGCGCGAACGCGGCTCGCCACGCCGGATCGTCGATCGATGCGCGCCAGGTACTGCGCACGCTCACTGCCGGCTCGCCAGTTCCGCGCGCGGCGCGGCCGCCAGCAGCCGCCGCGTGTAGTCGTTGGCCGGGGCGCTGAACACCTGCCCCGTGGGCCCCTGCTCGACGATGCGGCCCTGGCTCATCACGATGACGCGGTCGCACAGCTGTGCGGCCACGCGCAGGTCGTGCGTGATGAACAGGATGCCCAACCCCAGGTCGCGCTGGATCTCGCGCAGCAGGTCGAGGATCTGCGCCTGCACCGAGACGTCGAGCGCCGACACGGCCTCGTCGGCCACCAGCACCTGCGGTTGGCACGCGATGGCGCGCGCAATCGCGAGGCGCTGCCGCTGGCCGCCGGAGAACTGGTGCGGATAGCGCTCCAGTGCGGTGCGCGGCAGCTGGATGCGGTCCATCAGCTCCTCGGCAGTCTGGCGTGCATGCAGCTTGCTCAGGCCGAAGTTCATCGCGCCCTCGACCATCGACGAGCCCACGGTGCGCCGCGGGTTGAGCGAGCGGTTCGGGTCCTGGAACACCACCTGCACGCGCGAGCGCAGCGGCCGCAGGCGGCCTTCGGGCAGGTCGCGCACTTCGGCATCGCCCCACAGGATGCTGCCCGCGCTGGGCGCAATCAGCCGGATCATGCAGCGCGCGAAGGTCGACTTGCCCGAGCCCGACTCGCCCACCACGCCGACCGTCTCGCCGCGGTGCACCGACACGCTCGCGTCCTGCAGCGCGGTGTTGTGCTTTGCACGCCCCATCCAGTCGCGCCGCGTGTAGACCTTGCCGACACCCGTGCCGCTGAGCAGCGGCTTGCCGCCCGGCAGCGAACGCGCGGGCGGCGGCGTCATGCCCGGGACGGCGTCGAGCAGCATGCGCGTGTAGGCCTCACGCGGGCTGCGCAGCACCTGTTCGCAGGGGCCTTGCTCGATCAGCGCGCCGCGGTGCATCACCATCACGTCGTCGGCGATCTCGGCGACCACGCCCATGTCGTGCGTGATGAAGAGCACCGCGCTGCCCTGCTCTGCCTGCAGCTCGGCGATGAGCTTCAGTATCTCGGCCTGCGTGGTCACGTCCAGCGCGGTGGTCGGCTCGTCGCAGATCAGCAGGCGCGGTTTCAGGATGATGGCCATCGCGATCACGATGCGCTGGCGCTGCCCGCCCGAGAGCTGGTGCGGGTAGCTCGCATGGATGCGCGCCGGCTCGGGCAGCCGCACGCGCTCGAAGATCGAGATGATATGCGCCTTGCGCTCGGCCGCGCTCCAGGTGGTGTGCGTACGCAGCAGCTCGTCGACCTGCTCGCCGCAGGTGAGCACCGGGTTCAGCGCGGTCATCGGCTCCTGGAACACCATGCCCATGCCGGTGCCGCGCAACTGGCGCAGCCGCTTGTCGGAGACGAAGCGGCCCTGCTCGACCAGCGTTTCGCCGGACAGGATCACCTGGCCTGCCTTGAGCGTCAGCCCCTTGGCCAGCAGCCCCATCACGGTCGTGGCCAGCACGGACTTGCCGGAGCCGGATTCGCCCACGATGCACAGCGTGCGTCCGGCCTCGATGCGCAGGTCCAGCCCTTCGATGGCATGCGGGCGGTCGGCGTCGGAAGGCAGCGCGACCTGCAGGCCGCGCACCTCGAGGATCGCGGCGCTTCGATTGGAATCGGTCATGGAATTCGGCGCCTCAGACGCGTTTGGAAAACTTGGGGTCGAGCACGTCGCGCAGCCCGTCGCCGAGCATGTTGATCGCGAGCACCGTGGGCACCAGGAAGAGCGCCGGGAACAGCACGTTGCCGGGGCTTTGCGAGAACTGCACGCGCCCCTCGGCCATGATGTTTCCCCAGGTCGGCACGTCCGACGGCAGGCCCAGGCCGAGGAAGCTCAGGATGGCCTCGGTCAGCACGGCCGAGGCCGCGATGAAGGTGCCCTGCACGATCAGCGGTGCGAGCGCGTTGGGCAGGATGTCGCGCCAAAGGATGGTGGCGTCGGCGGTGGCAAGCGCGCGGGCCGCTTCCACGAAGGGCTCGTCGCGCAGGCTCATCACCAATGCCCGCACCAGCCGCGTGACGCGCGGCACCTCGGGCACCGCGATGGCCAGGATCACCGTGGGCAGGCTCGCGCCGAGCACCGCCACCAGCGTGATCGCGAGCAGCACGGCGGGAATGGCCATCACGCCGTCCATCACGCGCATCAGCACGGCGTCGACCGCGCGGAAATAGCCCGCCAGCATGCCCAGCAGGCAGCCGAAGGCGATGGCGACGAACGCAGTGAACAGGCCCACCGTCATCGAGATGCGGGTGCCGTAGAGCACGCGGCTCCACACGTCGCGCCCGACGCTGTCGCTGCCCATCCAGAAGGTGTGGGCGAACTGTGCGCCGTCGGGCATGGTCACCTGGCCCACAGTACCCGCGCCAACCGAGATGAAGCTTGGGTCCATCGCGGACGGATCGAAGGTGCCGAGCCAGGGCGCGAGGACGCCCATCAGCGCCAGCGCGGCCAGCACGACGACGCCGCCGCGCACGGCGCTGTGGCGCCAGAGTCTTTCGAGGGTGCTCATGATCGGTAGCGGAATCAGTAGCGAATCCGGGGGTCGAGGAAGAGATAGCTCACGTCGACCAGCAGGTTGACCGCGACGTAGACCACGGCGAAGAACAGCACCACGCCCTGCAGCACCGGAAAGTCGCGGTTCAGCACCGCATCGACCGTGAGCTGGCCCAGGCCCGGAATGGCGAACACCGTCTCGGTGACGACCACGCCGCCCAGCAACAGTGCGGCGCTGACACCGATCACCGTGACCACCGGCACGGCCGCATTGCGCAGCGCGTGGTGCTTGAGCACTTCCAGCTCGGTGATGCCCTTGGCGCGCGCGGTTCGGATGAAGTCCTCGGTGAGCGCCTCGCTCACCGCCGCACGCGTCACCCGCGAGAGCAGTGCCACGTAGGTGATGGCGAGTGTGAGGCACGGCAGCACCAGCTGGTTCAGCCACGGCCCCACGCCGTCGGAAATGCGCCGGTAGCCTTGCACCGGAAACCACTGCAGCTTCATCGCGAGCAGGTAGATCAGCACATAGCCGACCACGAACACCGGCACCGAAAAGCCGGCCACCGAGAAGGCCATCACGGCCTTGTCGAGCCAGCCGCCCATGCGCCATGCGGCCAGCGTGCCCAAGGGCAGCGCGATGGCCACCGCCAGCAGCAGCGTGCCGCCGGCAAGCGAGAGCGTGGGCTCCATGCGCTGGCCGATGAGCTCCAGCACCGGCTTGTTCAGGAAGAACGAGAAGCCCAGGTCGCCGTGCAGCACGCCCTTGCCCCAGATCGCGAACTGCTCCCACAGCGGCCGGGTGAGGCCGAGCTGCACGCGGATGCGGTCCAGGTCTTCGTTGGTGGCGCTGTTGCCGCCGATGACGGCCGCGGGATCGCCGGGCGTGAGGCGCACGATCATGAAGATCGCGATCGCCACGACCAGCAGCACGGGGATGGTGGCGAGCAGGCGTTTGCCGAGGAAGGTCAGCATGGGCGGACGCTCTTATTGCTTCTTGATGTTCCAGTACACCTGCGCACCGGCCGGCACCAGGCCGCTCACGTTCTTGCGCACCGCGGCGGGCTGGTTGTACTGGCCGACGGGCACGTGCGTGGCCGTCTCGAAGGCGCGCAGCTGGGCGGCCTGCGCGAGCTTCTTCTTCTCGGTGTCGGTCTTGGCCTGGGCGAACTGAACCTTGATTTCTTCCAGCTTCGCGTCGGTCTGCCAGCCGAACCAACCCTTGTCGCCGGTGGCGTTCATCATGGCCATGGTGATCGGGTTGAGGATGTCCGACGCGGTCCACGAGGTCATGAACGCGCTCCAGCCACCGGCCGAGGGCGCATCCTTCTTGGCACGGCGCGCCACCAGCGTGGACCAGTCCATCGACTGCATGTCGACCTTGAAGCCGGCCTGCTCCAGTTGCTGCTTGGCCACCATCGGCAGCTTGCCGATGGTCGGGTTGTCGGTCGGGCGCATCAGCACCACGGGCTCGCCCTTGTAGCCGGCTTCCTGCAGCAGCGCCTTGGCCTTCTGCGGATTGGCGACGCCGGTGTAGTCGCCGGTCTGCTCCGATTCGAACAGCGTGCCGCAGGGAAACATGCTCTTGCAATAGCGCGTGAGGCCGGGCGTGCCGACCTGCGTGCGCAGGAAGGCTTCCTGCCCCAGCGCCACCAGCGCGGCGCGGCGCACCTTCTCGTTGTTGAACGGCGGCTGCAGGAAGTTGAAGCGCAGGATGAACTGGTTGCCCGCGGGCTGGGCGTCGACCAGTTGGATGTCGGGGTTGGTGCGCAGCGTGGCGTACTGCTCGAAGGCGGGTTGCTCCAGGATGTCGGCCTCGCCGTTGAGCAGCGCATTCATCTGCGTCTGCGCGTCGCGGATGATGAGCCACTCGACGCGGTCCACGTACACGTTCTTGCCGCCGGCCGTGCCCGAGGGTGCCTCGGCGCGCGGCTTGTAGCGCGTGTTCTTCGTGAACACCACGCGTTCGCCGGGGCGGAACTCGTCGGCCTTGAAGACGTAGGGGCCGGAGCCGATCGACTCCTTGATCTGCGTGTCGCCCGAGGTGTCGGCCACGCGCTTGGGCATGATGAAGGGCACGTTCGATGAAGGCTTGCCCAGCGCTTCGAGCACCAGGCCGAAGGGCTCCTTCAGCACGATGGAGAAGGTCCTGGCGTCGGGCGTCTCGTAGCGCTCGGTCACCTTGGAAAGCTGCGCGCCGAAGGTGTCGCGGCTGGCCCAGCGCTTGATGGAGGCCACCACGTCCTCGCTGGTGACGGGCTTGCCGTCGTGGAACTCCAGGCCCTCGCGCAGCGTGAAGGTCCAGGTCTTGTTGTCGGGCGACACCTTCCACTTGTCGACCATCTGCGGCTTGATGCGGCCTTCGAGGTCGGTGGCAAAGAGCGTGTCGTACACCATGTAGCCGAAGTTGCGCGTCACATAGGCCGTGGTCCAGATCGGGTCGAGCACCGTGATGTTGCTGCTCGGAATGATCTTGAGGGTGGTGGTCTGCGCCATCGCGGGAGCGAAGGTTCCGGCGGCCGCGCCGGCCAGCAGTGCGGCGGCGCCCCATCGGGCAAGGCGGCGCGACAAGGAGCCGGCCGACTGGGCGGGCGAGTGCGAGAAGAACTGCGGTTGCATGTAATTTCCTGAAGTGACGGAACGCGGTGCCGGCACCCGGATGGCATGCGGCGGCGAGGGCTCCATTGGGTCAGGCGGCAGGAAAAATGCATATATACAGTTGAATTCTTCTGTAGTAGAACAGTCGCCGTCCGTCCCCCTGTTGGGGCTTTCTGCGCCCACAAACCGTGCATGCCTTTGCCGTGATCGCCCTCGACCCTTCGCTGCCCATGCCCCTGGTTCGCCAGCTCTACGACGCCCTGCTGGCGCAGATCGCATCGAGCGCGATGAAGCCCGGCGACAAGCTGCCCTCGGTGCGCGCACTCGCCAAGGATTGTGAGGTGAGCACCATGACCGTGACCAACGCCTACCAGCGCCTGGTCGCCGAGGGCCATGTGGAGGCGCGGCGCGCCAGCGGCTACTACGTCGCCGAGGTGGAGCGCGCCGCCACGCGGCGCAAGCCCTTCCTGGGGCGCACCTCGGTCGACTCGCTCTGGCTGCTGAAGCACGTGTACGAAGACGACCGCACCCTGCTCAACGCGGGCTGCGGCTGGATTCCGCCCGAAATGCTGCATATAGACGGCGTGCGGCGCGCGCTGGCCGCGCTGTCGCGCAAGGCCGCCGGGCTCGCGAACTACGGCACGCCCTACGGCTACCTGCCGCTGCGTCAGCAGATCCAGACGCTGCTCGCGCAAAAGGGCATCGAGACCGCGCCGCACCAGATCGTGCTGACGCACGGCGCCTCGCAGGCGCTGAACCTGGTGGCGCGCTGCCTGCTGCAGCCGCGCGACGTGGTGCTGGTGGACGAGCCGGGGTCGACCAACCTGTTCGCGATGCTGCGCTCGATGGACCTGAAGCTGATCGGCGTGGAGCGCACGGTGAACGGTCCCGACCTCGCGGCGCTGCAGGCGCTGGCGCAGCGCCATGGCGCCAAGGCCTTTTTCACCACCACCAACCTGCACAACCCCACCGGCAGCCAGTGCACGCCGGCCGTGGCCTACCAGATGTTGCGGCTGGCCGAGCAGCTCGACTTCCGCATCGTCGACAACGACGCCATGGCCGGACTCGAGCCGCCCGGCGTCACTTCGCTCGCGAGCCTCGACCGGCTGCAGCGCGTGATCCATGTCGGCAGCTTTTCCAAGACGGTGTCGCCCAGCCTGCGCGTGGGTTTCGTGGCCTGCAACGAGGAGTTCGCCGAGAAGATCATCCTGCAGAAGATGGTCAACAGCCTGACCACGTCGGAGCTCACCGAGCGGCTGCTGCACGGCGTGCTGGTGGAAGGCCGCTACCGGGCGCATCTGTCTCGCCTGGCCGAGCGGCTGCAGGCGGCGCAGGCCACCGTGTGCGACCGGCTGGAGGCCGCCGGCATGCAGCTCTTCACGCGGCCCGCGGGCGGGCCTTTTCTGTGGGCGCGTTTCGAGCGCGATGACGTCGACATGCGCGCGCTGGCGCAGCGTGCCATCTCCGAGAGCTTCCTGCTCGCGCCGGGCGACCTGTTCCGCACCGACCTGCGGCCCACGCCCTGGCTGCGCTTCAACGTGGGCTATGCCGACGATCCGAAGCTCTACCGCTTCCTGGCGCAGGAGGCGCGCAGGCTGCGCCCGAAGGGCTGAGCCCCCGGCCTACCGGCTCTTTTTTTGCCAGCCTTGGAGGGCGAGAGGCAAGCACAGCGCGAGCCACCGGGTGGATGTGGCGGTGACGCGCCGGCGCCGAACTGAAGCTCAGCGCGCGCCCGGGCCGAGCCAGCTGCGCAAGGCCCTGCCCAAGGCATGGGCAAACCGAGGGACATAAGTGTGAATTGCGGCAACATTCGTACAAAATAAGTCGAAACGTCCCAATATTCCGGCCACAGCCCCAGAATGCCGCCCAAATGTTCTCCTCGGAAGCCGTCTCCCTGAGCCCGGCGCTCGTGGTCGAAAACGACACGGCGATGCAGGAACGTTTGCGCTACATCCTGTCGACCCTCGGATGCGACGAGCCGCAAATCACCTGGACAGGCGATGGCGAGGCGGCCATGCAATTGCTCGACAGGCCGAGCTTCGGCGTCGTGCTGGTGGACATCGGCCTGCCCGGCGACAGCGGCATCGAACTCATCGAGTGGCTGCAGGCGCACCACCCGCAGGTGCCGGCCGTGGCCATTTCTTCGTCCCGCAGCGAAGAGTCCATTTTTTCGGCGCTTCGTGCAGGCGCGGTGGCCTATCTCCTGAAGGAGCGCGACGACCTCGAACTCAGCATCGGCCTGCGCAGCATCGAGCAGGGCGGCGCAACGGTCGATCCGGCCATTGCACGGCGTGTGCTCGCGTGGCATGCGGGGCACGCGGCCGATTCAGGGACTGTTTCCGACGCGGCGCTGACGCCGCAGGAACGCAAGACGCTCGAACTCGTGGTACAGGGCCTCGGCCACCGCGACATCGCCGAAGCGCTTGCCATGCCCCGGCTGGCGGTGGAATGCCGCATCAAGGGCATCTACAGAAAGCTCGCGCTCGGCTCGCGCGGCGAGGCCTCGCACATGGCCGGCGGGCATGAGCTGCTGCGCTGACGAACGCTAGAGCTCGAGCACCAGGCGGCTTTCGCAGGCGCGCGAACAGCAGGCCATCATCTTGTTGTTGGCCTCGCGTTCCGAGCGGGTCAGCACCACGTCGCGATGGTCCACCCGGCCGGACAGCACCCGCACTTCGCACGAACCGCAGAGGCCCTCCTCGCAATCGCTCTGCACGTCGACGTTCGCGGCGCGCAAGGCGGACAGCAGGGTCTGCTCCGGAGGAACGATGACGACCAGGCCGGAGTCCTTCAGCTCGACTTCGAACGCATGCTCCCTGGCCGGATCGAGCGTGGCGAGCGTCGATTCGAAATGCTCGACGCGCAACGCACCCTCGGGCCAGGCGGCGCAGCAGCCTTCGAGCGCCTCGAGCATGCGCAGCGGACCGCAGGCATAGACTTGCGCACCAGCCACCGGTTCGGCGAGCAGCGCGGGCAGATCGCAGCGCCGGCCTTCGTCGCGCGCATAGACGTGCAGCCGCTCGCCGTGCAGCGCCGCGAGCTCGTCGAGAAAGGCCATGCGCCTGCGGCTGCGGCCGCTGTAGTGCAGCTCGTAATCCATGCCCAGCGCCTTCGCGCGGCGGGCCATGGCGCTCACGGGCGTGATGCCGATGCCGCCCGCAACGAAGATCGCCTTCGGGAGCGACTCGTCGAGCCGGAAGTGGTTGCGCGGCCCGCGGATGCGCAGCCGGTCGCCGGCCTTCACCTGCGCATGCACCCAGGCCGAACCGCCACGGCCCTCGGGCTCGTGCAACACCGCGATCTCCAGCACGCCGGCCTCGTCGGGGTCGCCGCACAGCGAGTACTGGCGCGACAGTTCGGGCGTGCCGCATTCCACGTCGATGTGCGAGCCCGCGGTCCAGCGCGGCAGCGGCTTGCCGTCGGGCGACACCAGGCGCAGCTTCACGATGCCCTCGGCCACCGGCGTCACGCGCTCCACCACCACGGGCCGCGCGATCGCGTGCCGTGAGGGCTCGCCGATGCGCACCGGCACCTGAACATCGCGCAGCTTGGGACTACTGCGTTCCGGATTGGCCGCAGGATCCCATTCGACCCACAGGTGCTCGGGCCCGCGAAACGAGGTGTTCGGCACGTAGCTGAAGCGCTGCTGCGAGAGCCGCATGTGCGGCAGCCGCCGGGTGAACTCCTCGAGGAAGATCTGCATCTCCATGCGCGCCAGGTTCTTGCCCATGCACTGGTGTGAGCCGTAGCCGAAGGTCAGGTGATCGCTGGCGTTGTCGCGGCGGATGTCGAACAGGTCGGCATCGGAAAAATGCGCTTCGTCATGGTTGGCCGACGAGGTGACGATCAAGAGCCGCGAGCCGGCCGGCAGGTCCACGCCGCCCACCTGCGTATCCCTGGTGACAAGGCGCCGCCACGCGGCCACCGAGCCGTTGTGCCGCAGGCACTCTTCCACCGCGTTGGGAATGAGGCCCGGGTCTTCGCAGAGCTCGCGCCACACCTGCGGATGCTGCAGCAGCAGCTTCATCGCGTTGGCGGTGGCGTTGGCGGTGGTCTCGTGCGCGGCCACGATGCCGGCCATCATCATCGAGTGCAGGTACGAATCGGTCACCACCTCGGGATGCAGCTTCTGCTTGCGGATGCCGTACTGCATCCAGCCGGGCGCGTCGGGGTCCTGGCGCATCTTCTCGAGCACCTTGCCTGCGTACTGCCAGAAATTGCCGACTGCATGCGCCACGGCCACCTGCTCCTCGGGCTTCGGCCGGCCCCAGGTGTTGACGGTGTGCGCAATCGAATACTTGCGCAGCGTGTCCATGTCTTCCTCGGGCACGCCAAGGAAGTGCAGCGCCACGGTCAGCGGAATTTCCCACAGCATCTGGTCGACGAGGTCGGCCTTGCCGTCGTCGATGAAGCGGTCGACATAACTGCGCGCCAGTTCGCGCACCATCGGCTCGTGGTGCTTGAGCGCCTCGGGCGTGAACGGGTCCATCAGCACGCGGCGGCGCGGCATGTGGGCGGGCTCGTCCTCGTTCACCAGCGTGCGGTTCAGCGCGAAGCCATAGGACGCGAGCACGGCGTTGGCCTCGTCGCCGGTGGCCGTGATCTTCTCGAGGGCGTTGGAAGGACTGAAGGTGATGTTGTCGCGGAACACCGCCTTGATGTCGTCGTAGCGCGTGATCACCCAGTAGCCGAGCTTCGGGCTGAAGAAGATCGGCTCCTTCTCGCGCGCCCAGCGCACGTACTCGGGCGGGTCCTGCTGGTAGCCGTCCTCGAAAGGATCGAAGCCCGCGGCGCGCTCGCTCACGGGACAGCCGGTGGGCGTGCGCTCGGAAGACAGCGGCCCGTGCGCGACGGGACAGCCGGAGGCGTGCGGGGGAATGGCGGTGTCGGACATGGTGATGCTTCCTTCAATCTCTAAAAACGACATGCGCCAGCCCAGCGTACCCGCGGAACCGGCTCCGCCGGGCCGCCGGGTGCGCCCCCCAGTGGGGGGTGGCGCCGAAGGCGCTTCGGGGGGCGTCCTCAATCCAGCGTGATCTTCAGGTCGCGGATCAGCTTGTGCCAGCGGGTTGTCTCGCTCTTCAGCAGCGCGGCGTACTGCGCGGGCGTGCTGCCCACGGGCTCCACGCCAAAGTCGGTCATGCGCGTGCGCACCGAGGGTTCGTTGATCGCGGCCACGAGCTGGCGGTTGAGCGTGTTCACCACCTCCGGCGGCGTGGCCGAGGGCACCACCACACCGACCAGCGCGGCGGCTTCGACGTTCTTGTAGCCGAGCTCGGCGAAGGTGGGCACGTCGGGCAGCTGCGGCAGGCGCGTCGGGTTGGCCACCGCCAGCGCGCGGACCTTGCCGCCCTTGATGAAGCCCGCGCCGGCCGCCAGGTCGACCATCATGGCCGGCAGCTGTCCGCCCACCACGTCGGCCAGCGCCGGTGCCGCGCCGCGGTACGGCACGTGGACCATGAAGAGGCCCGCCTCCACCTTGAGCAGTTCCATCGCCAGGTGGTGCGGGCTGCCCGCGCCGGCCGAGGCATAGCTCACGTCGCCCGGCTTGGCTTTGGCCCTGGCGATGAAATCCCTGGCCGTGGCCATGCCGGAATTGGCGCCGACCACCAGGATCATCGGGAACTTGCCCATCAGCGTGACGGGTGCCAGGTCCTTGGCCGGGCTGTACGACAGCGACTTGTAGAGCGCCGGGTTGAACACCAGCGTGCCGTTGTCGGCCGACAGCACGGTGTAGCCGTCGGCCGGCGCGCGCGCCGTCTCGGCCGCGGCCAGCGCGGTGTTGCCGCCGGGCTTGTTGTCCACCAGCACCGGCTGCCCCACCTGGGTGGAGAGCGTCTGCGCCACCGTGCGCGCCAGGAAGTCGGAGCCGCCGCCCGCCGCGTACGGAACGAGCCAGCGGATCGGCTTGGCGGGAAAGGTCTGGGCACTGGCGCTTGCCGCGGCAGCGAGGGAAAGAACGGCAAGGCACCGAGCAAGGCGGTTTTTCATGGATGTCTCCGGCATTGATTTCGTATTGCGTAAGTATCATACGCATTGCGTAATCTCTATTTGCGGGTTAACCCTTGGCTCGCGCTGCGCCGCGGCACCCAGCCCAAGCACCTAACATGAAGCCGACATGACCAAAGCTCCGGAGCCCTCCCCCATTCCCACCGCCATCCGCGAACGTCGCCAGCGCGTGCAATCGGCTGAAACCGGCATGGCGGTGCTCAAGGGCCTGGCCCACCTGGGCGGCCGCAGCAGCCTCACGGCCCTCTCGGCCCACGTCGCCGAGAGTCCGGCCAAGGTGCACCGCTATCTCGCCAGCCTGATGGAGGAAGGTCTGGTGCTGCAGGACGCCGTCTCGCAGCACTACTACCTGGGCACGGAGGCCATCCAGATCGGCCTGGCCGCCATGCGCCAGGCCGACCCGATCCGCGCGGCCGAGCCCAGCCTGATCCGGCTGCGCGAGTCGCTGGAAGTGACCTGCTTCGTCGCGGTCATGGGCAACAAGGGGCCGACCATCGTGCGCTTCGAGGAGCCGGGCCTGCCGGTCACGGTGAACGTGCGCGCCGGCTCGGTGATGTCGATGCTCTGGTCGGCCACCGGACGGGCGTTCCTGGGCCTGCTCGACGAGTCGCGGGTGCTGGCGCTGGCCGAGCAGGAACTGGCCGTATCACCGGAAGACATGCGGGCCACGCTGGACGCGAAGGACCCCATCGGCCAGCTGCGGCGCGAGGTGCAGGAGGCACGCTGCGCGAGCGTGAAGGACACCTACCTGCGCGGCATCAGCGCCGTGGCGGCGCCGGTCTACGACTATGCGGGCCGGGTGTGCGCGGTGCTGACCGCGCTGGGCGCCACAGGCGGCTTCGACCCGGCGATCGACGGCCCGATCGCCACCGCGGTGCGGCAGGAAGCCCGTGCCGCCAGTGCCATCCTGGGCCACGGGGATGGGCGCGGCGCCTGAGCGCCGCCCATCATGCTCACTCCGCCCAGACCACCGTGCCGGTCCACGCCGTGGCCAGCACCACGATGCCGAAGGCGATGCGGTACCAGGCGAACGGAATGAAATCGTGGGTGCTGATGTACTTCAGCAGCCAGCGCACGCAGAGCCAGGCACTGATGAAGGAAAACACGAGCCCCACGGAGAACAGCGGAATGTCGGCCACCGACAGCAGCGCGCGCTCCTTGTAGAGGCTGTAGGCACCGGCGCCGATCAGCGTCGGAATGGCCAGGAAGAACGAAAAGTCGGTGGCCGCCTGGCGCGACAGGCCGAGCAGCATGCCGCCGATGATGGTCGAGCCGCTGCGGCTGGTGCCCGGGATCATCGCGAAGCACTGCACCAGGCCGACCTTGAGGGCGTCCCACATCGTCATGTCGTCGACATGCTCGATGCGCACCGAGCCCGGCGGCCGCTTCTCGGCCCACAGGATGATGAAGCCGCCGATGATGAAGGTGCTTGCCACGACGACGGGAGTGAAGAGGTGCGCCTTGATCATCTTGCCGAACACCAGCCCCAGCACCACGGCGGGGATGAATCCGAGCACCACGTTGATGGCCAGGCGTCTCGCCTTGGGCTGCCTCGGCAGCGCCACCACGGTGGAGTGGATCTTCTGCCAATACACCAGGATCACCGCGAAGATCGCACCGGTCTGGATGGCAATGTCGAACACCTTGGCCTTGTCGTCGTCGAAACCGAGCAGCGAGCCCGCAAGAATCAGATGCCCTGTCGACGAGATCGGCAGAAACTCGGTCAGCCCCTCGACGATGCCCATGACGGCGGCCTTCACCAGCAAAACGATGTCCACGCTTACTCCTTTAAAGAGCACCAATTATGGCGAGGCATCGAGTCAGGCCGGGTTCAGCTGTCCCCTGGCATCCGCGGGCTTTATCGCGCAGCTTGATCCGTGCGCAGCCGCAAGGCCCGCACCGCACTGTCCACAGTAGTGAGAATCGGCAGGCCGCTGGCCGCTTCGCAGGCGGCGCGCGCGCGCGCCATGCTGAACTGCGCAAGCGCAATGCGCGTGCAGCCGCGCTCGCGCAGCGCCACCGCCTGGGCGGCGATCAACGCGTCGTGCCGCTGCGTGTCGCCGGCGTTCAGCGCGTCGAGCGCGCCTTCGGCCAGCACCGGCTCGAGCGCGATGCCGGGCGGAAACTCCGGCGGCATCGACACCAGCGTGGCCGCAAAGGTGGCGATGAGCCCGAGGCGGCCCGGCTGCCCTTGCACGGCCTCGGCCACCATGGCCTCGTTGGGCTTGAGCACCGGAATGCCCGCATGCCGCCGCGCCACCGCCTCGATGCACGGCCCGAAGGCCGAGCAGGTGAAGAGGATGCCCTCAGCACCCGTGTCGACCGCGTACTGCGCGAGCCGCTGAAAGCGCTCGTGCATGGCGGCGTCGAGCCCGCGGCCGCCGCGCGCCAGGTCGGCCGAGAGGCTGTCGTCCAGCAGGTTCATGCGCACGGCCTCGGACCAGTCGCGCTCGAAGGCGGCGTTGATGGGCGCGACCGAGTGCGAGAGCGCGTGGATGAGTGCGATGCGGGTCATGCGGCAGGAATGGTCAGATGCCCTTGGACGACGGGTTGGCAAAGGCCTCCTTCGTCTCGGCGTTGAGCGGATAGTTGATGTTGATGCCCTTCGGCGGAATCGGCGACATGAACCACTTGTTGTAGAGCTTCTCCATCTCGCCCGACTTCATCATGCCCGACACCACGCGGTCCACCAGCGCCTTGAAGGCCGGATCGTCCTTGCGAAGCATGAGCGACTGGTTCTCGGTGCGCAGGCTCTCGCCGGTGATGATGAAATCTTTCGGATTACGCGCATTCGCAATCTGGCCGGCCAGCAGGATGTCGTCCAGCACGAAGGCCTGCGCACGGCCGCTTTCGACCAGCAGGAAGGAGTCGCTGTGGTCCTTGCCGCCGAGGTTGTTCACCTCGAGATTGCGGCCCTTGTCGGCCTCGCGCAGCAGGCGGAACGAGGTGGTGCCGGTGGTGGTGACCACCGTCTTTCCCTGCAGGTCGGCAATGCTCCTGATGCCCGAATCGGCCTTCACCAGCATGCGCACGTTGTAGCGGAAGATGTCGGGCGAGAACGCCACCTGCTTCTGGCGCTCGACCAGGTTGGTGGTGGAGCCGCACTCGATGTCCACGGTGCCGTTCTGCACCAGCGGAATGCGGTTGGCCGAGGTCACGGCCTGGTACTTGATCTCGACGGCCGGCAGCCTGAGTTCGGTCTTCACCGCCTCGACGATGCGGTTGCAGATCTCGATGCTGTAGCCCACCGGCTTCAGGTTGCCGTCGAGGTACGAGAAGCCGAACGACGACTCGCGGTAGCCGAAGGTGATGGCGCCGCTCGCCTTGATCTTGGCGAGCGTGTCGTTCTCCTGGGCCTGCGCAGCCACGTGCGGCAACAGGATGGCGAAGGCCACCGCGAGAGCGGCAGCACCGAAAGGGATCGGCAGACGAAGCTTGGGCATGGAAGCGCTCCTCGGAACGGCGGTTGAAGAAAACAGACGAAAGAAAATCGGGAACGAAGCGGTCAGCGCGCGGCGGCGCGCGTCACCGCATCGATGGAAGCAGCGAGGCGGGCAGCGATCTCCTGCAGGTCCTGCCGCGTGGCAATGAAGGGCGGCGCGAGCAGCACGTGGTCGCCCTGCCGGCCATCGACCGTGCCGCCGAAGGGGTAGCACAGCAGGCCGCGCGCCATGGCGTCCTTCTTGACCAGCGCATGGACCTTCAGCGCCGGATCGAACGGCGCCTTGCTCGCACGATCGGCCACCAGTTCGATGCCCCAGAAGAAGCCGCGGCCGCGGATGTCGCCCACATGGGCGTGACCGCCGAGCGCCTCGGCCAGCATGGCGCCAAAGGCTGCCCCGTCTTCGCGCACCTTGGCGACCAGGCCGTCGCGCCGGATCACCTGCTGTACCGCGAGCGCCGCCGCGCAGGCCATCGGATGGCCGAGGTAGGTGTGGCCATGCTGGAAGAAGCCGCTGCCGCTGGACATGGCCTCGACGATCCTGCGCTGCGCCAGCACCGCTCCGATCGGCTGGTAGCCGCCGCCCAGGCCCTTGGCAATGGTGATCAGGTCGGGCACCACGCCCTCCTGCTCGCAGGCGTGCAGCGAGCCGGTGCGGCCCATGCCGCACATCACCTCGTCGAGGATCAGCAGCACGCCGTACTTGTCGCACACCGCGCGCACCGCCTTGAAGTAGCCCGGCACGGGCGTGAGCACGCCGGCCGTGGCACCGCCCACCGTTTCCGCCACGAAGGCGATCACGCGGTCGGCGCCCTGCGCGACGATGGCCGCCTCGAGCTCGGCCGCCAGACGCAGGCCGTACTGCTCGGCACTTTCATCGGCACGCTGCTCGCGGTACGGGTAGCACGGCGCCACATGGGTGGCCGGCACCAGGATGGGCGCGAATGGCTCGCGCCGCCATGCGTTGCCACCCACGGCCAGCGCGCCCAGCGTGTTGCCGTGGTAGCTCTGGCGGCGCGCGATGAAGTGCGTGCGCTGCGGCTGGCCGGTCTCGACGAAATACTGCCGCGCCATCTTGAGCGCCGCCTCCACCGCCTCGGAGCCGCCGCTCACCAGGTACACATGGCTCATGCTCTCGGGCGCGGAAGCAATCAGCTCGTCGGCCAGCTGCTCGGCCACTTCGCTGGTGAAGAAACTGGTGTGCGCATACGCCAGCCGGTCGAGCTGCGCATGCATGGCGGCCAGCACCTCGGGGTGCGCGTGGCCGAGCGAAGACACGGCTGCGCCGCCCGAGGCATCCAAGTAGTCGCGCCCTTCGGCGTCGCGGATGAACATGCCCCCGGAGCCGGCGGCAATGGGCGGGGTGTGGCGAAGATGGCGGTGGAAGACGTGCGTCATGGCGGTCGGACGGCGGTGAATGGCGGATGCGGGCTTGGAACTAACGTTTCCGATGGATTATTGTTTGGAACATTTGTTCCGTCAACTGTTCCGTCGTTCCATGTCCGGTACATTCGTTCCAACGACCGCCAGAAGAGAGACACCGCCATGGGCGCCAGAGACCAGATCCGCCAGCGTTTCAACGAACTGAGCCCTGCCCTGCAGCAGGTGGCGCGCTATGTGCTCGACCACCCCAACGAAGTGGTGACCGCGTCGATGCGCAACGTGGGCACGCGCGCGCAGAGCACGCCCGCCACGCTGGTGCGCTTCGCGCAGCACCTGGGCTATGCGGGCTGGCCGCAGCTGAAGGAAGCCTTTGCCGGCGACATGGGCCTGGGCAGCGAAACCTACGGCGGGCGAGCCAAGCAGCTCATCGGCCGCGCGCAGGACCGAAGCCTGACGGCCGAGATGTTCGAGGTGCAGCGCCGCAACCTCGAGGCCACGCACCAGCAGAGCGAGCAGGCGCTGCAAAAGGCCTGCGCGCTGATCGAGAAGGCGCCCGCGGTGCATGCGGCGGGTTTCAGGGCCTGCTTTCCGATCGCGTTCTCTTTCGTCTACGTGTACCGGCTCTTCCGCGCCAGCGTGCACCTGGTCGACGGCCAGGGCGGCTCGCTCGAGATGCAGCAGCGCGCCTTCGCCAAGGGCGACGCACTGGTGGTGGCCAGCTTCATGCCCTACTCGCGCGAGGCGCTGCAGGTGGCCGAGGCGGCCAGGGCGGCCGGCTGCCGCATCGTCGCCATCACCGACAGCGTGGCCTCGCCGCTGTCGCTCCTGGCGGACGAAACGCTGCTCTTCACGATCAACAGCCCCTCGTTCTTTCCTTCAGTGGCGGCTGGCGTGGCCGTGACCGAAGCACTGGTCGAGCTGCTCGCGAGCCGCGCGGGCAAGCCGGTGATCCGGCGCATCGACCAGGCCGAGGCGCAGTTGTTCGAGTCGGGCGCCTATCTGGTGGCGCCGGTGGCGCGCGGAAGCTAGGCCCGGCAGGTCCTATTGCATGCTGCAGTGCCGCATCGCGGAACCCCGCTGAAACGGCACGGTCCAACGACTGTCGCGGTTTTGTGTCGCGACAGGAGGTAATGACCATGAAGCAAGTGAAGCATTGGCAAGATCCGGTCAACGTCGCCCTGGGCGCGTGGCTGATCATCTCGCCTTGGGTCCTGGGCTTCCAGGGCGTCACAGCCGCGATGTGGAGCGCAGTGGCGACAGGGGTCTTGCTGGGCGCCGTGGCGCTGGGGGCGACCCTGGTACCGCGTGCATGGGAAGAGTGGACCGAAGGCGCACTCGCCATCTGGCTGGCCGTGTCACCCTGGGTGCTCGGCTTTGCCACCGTCGAGAAGGCGATGGTCAACGCGGTGCTCGTGGCTGCGGCCATCCTGGTACTCGCCCTGTGGGTGCTTGTCACCGACAAGGACTACCTGGGCGGGAGCATGGATCGCCACGCGCATTGAGCGCGCAGGCGATCGCGTCGTGAAAAGCGGCTCCGCACGCAACGCGCCGAGGGGCCGAGGGGATGGGTAGCCGCCCATCCCCGTCTGACCGCTATTTCACTCCGCCGAGCGGAGGGAGACAGGCTGTGCCGCGGGCGGCGTCTCGCCCGTCCAGCCGGCTTGCCAGCCGCCGCCCAGGGCCTGGATCAGCGCCACCGCGGCAGTCTGGCGATTCACCTGCAGCTGCACCAGCGTGCGCCGCGCGCTGAGGGCGGCGGCCTGCGCCGTGACGACCTCGGTGTAGCTCACCTGGGCCGCGCGATAGCGATTGAGCAACTGCTGCTCGGTCTTGTCGGCCGCGGCCGAGGCTTCGCGCCGCAGGCCCTCCTGCTGCGCCAGCGCGGCGCCGGCAGTGAGCTGGTCTTCCACCGCCTGGAAGGCAGTGAGCACGGTCTGGCGATAGCGTGCCACGCTGGCTTCGTGGGCCGCCTTGGCAGAGTCGACGGTCGCGCCGATGGCGCCCGCGTCGAACACCACCTGCGCCACCGACAGGCCGAGCGCCCAGAGCGTATTGGATGCGTTGAACAGGTCTTTCACCCGGCTCGCGCTGCTGCCCACCGAAGCGCTGAGCCCGAAGTTGGGGAAGTACGCCGAACGCGCAATGCCGATCTGTGCGTTGGCCGAAGCCACCGCGCGCTCCGCCGCCGCAATGTCCGGCCGGCGCTGCAAAAGCGTGGAAGGCACGCCTGCGGGAATGCCCGGCACCGTCGGCGTCCACTGCGCTGCGGGCAGGTTGAAGTCGGCAGGCGCCACGCCCACCAGCATGGCAATGGCATGCTCCAGCGTGGCCCGGGTGCGCTGCAGGCCCACGCGTTCCGCCTGCGCGTTCACGAGCTGGGTCTGTGCCTGCAGCACGTCGGTCTGGGCGGCAATGCCGGCCTTGTAGCGGTTGCTCGTGATCTCGAAGGCGCGCTGGTAGCCCTCGATGGTCTGGTCGAGCAGCACGATCTCGGCATCGGCTTCGCGCAGCGAAAAATAGTTGGTCGCCAGGTCGCCGACGGCCGACAGGCGTGCCGATGCCAGGTCGGCCTCGCTGGCCTGCGCATTGGCCTGCGCACTGCTCACCGCCTGCCGCAGGCGCCCCCATACGTCGGGCGCCCAGTCGACGCCGAGCGTTGCCGAAAACGCGTTGGCCGCATTGCTGGTGCCGCCGATGTTGCCGCTGCGCCGGCCGCTGCCGTCGAGCGAAACCGTGGGGAACAGCGCGGCGCGCTCGCCCCGCACCAGCGCCTGGGCCTGCGCATAGTTGGCCACGGCGGCGGCAATGTTCTGGTTCGACACCTGCACCCTGGAGGCCAGCTCGTCGAGCGTGGCATCACCGAAAAGCTTCCACCATTCGCCGCGGTCGAGCGCATCGGCCGGCGCAGCCGGGAGCCAGCCTTCGGCGGTCTTCTGTTCCTTCCAGCCGGCGGGCATGGCCGCGGTGGGCACCTGGTAGGCAGGGCCCACGGCGCAGCCGGCCAGCGCGGCCGCCAACGCGAAGGCGGACAGCCTGCCGGGCAGACGCGAAAGGATGCGTTGTCGGTGTTTCATGGCAGCTTCATTCATTCTTCTACTCTTCACGTCGGCGAACCGGCGGCGCGGCTCAGGTGCCGCTCGTTGCCCGAGCGCCGGCGCAGCTTGTCGAGCAGCACGTAGACCACCGGCGTCGTCAGCAGCGTGAGCAGCTGGCTCGCCACCAGGCCGCCGATGATCGCCACGCCCAGCGGCTGGCGCAGCTCGGCGCCCTGGCCGAAGCCGATGGCCAGCGGCAGCGCGCCCAGCGCGGCGGCCAGCGTGGTCATGAGGATCGGCCGGAAGCGCAGCATGCAGGCCTCGCGCACCGCTTCCACGGCCGAGATGCCGCGTGCGCGCTCGGCCTCGAGCGCAAAGTCGATGATCAGGATCGCGTTCTTCTTCACGATGCCGATCAGGAGGAAGAGCCCGATCAGCGCAATGATCGAGAAATCCATACGGAACAGCAGCAGCGCCAGCACCGCGCCCACGCCCGCCGAAGGCAGCGTGGTCAGCACCGTGATCGGGTGGATCAGGCTTTCGTAGAGCACGCCGAGCACGATGTAGATCACCACGATCGCCGCCAGGATGAGCGCCAGCTGCTGCCCCTGCGACTGCTGCGCCGCCAGCGCCGTGCCCTGGAAGCTGCCGCGCACGTTGACGGGCATCGCAATGTCGGCCTCGGCCTGCGCGACGACACGGCGCGCGTCCTGCAGCGTCGCGCCTTCGGCCAGGTTGAACGAGACGGTGCTTGCGAGCTCCGTGTCCTGGTGGTCGATGGAGCTTGGCACCGCGCGCTCGCTCACCTTGGCAATGGCCGACAGCGGCACCATGAGCGTGTTGTTGGCCGCCAGCGCCTGGCCGGTGGAAGCAGTGCGCAGGCCGGGGTTGGCCGACGTGGTGGTCGAGGTTCCAGTGCTCGCGTCGGTGGTGTTGGCCAGCGAACTCACCGTGGTGGCGCCGCTCGCGGTGGTGCTGGTGGTGAGCGTCGAAGGCACGTACAGGTCCTTCAGCACGACGGGCGCGCGCTGGTAGCGCGGCGCCCACTCCATGATCACGGAATACTGGTTGAGTTCGTCGTAGATGGTGGCCACCGAGCGCTGGCCATAGGCGTTGTAGAGCGCGTTGTCGACCGCGCTCGACGTCACGCCAAGGCGCGCGGCGCTTTCGCGGTCGACATCGACGTAAGTCTCCACGCCGTTGTCGGCCTGGTCGCTGTCGACGTCGGTCAGCGCAGTTTCCTGGCGCAGCCTGTCGGCCAGCTTGGCGGTCCAGGTGCGCAGGTCGGCAAGATTGTCGCCCTTGAGCGTGTACTGGTAGGTGGAATTGCTCGAACGCCCGCCCATGCGCAGGTCCTGCACCGGGCTCAGGAACACGCGCAGGCCGGTGAGCTGGTTGAGCTGCGGGCGCAGCCGGTTGATGACGGCGGCGGTCTTCTCGGTGCGCTGCGACAGCGGCTTCAGATTGACGAACATGAAGCCGCCGCCCGAGCGGCTGCCGCCCGCGAAGCCCACCACGGTGTCGACCGCCGGGTCCTTGTGGATGATGTCGACCGCTTGGCGCAGCTTCTCGCTCAGCGCCACCGACGAAATGCTCTGGTCCGCGCGCAGGCCTGCGTTGAGCTGGCCGTTGTCCTGCTCGGGGAAGTAGCCCTTGGGAATGGCGGAGAACAGGTACACGTTGAGGCCCACCACCGCCAGCAGCACCACCATGACCACGGCCTTGCTCGCCAGCGCCCAGTCGAGGCTGTGGGCATAGGTGCGCAGGCTCCACTGGTACACGCTCTCCGCCAGGCGCGCCAGGCGCCCCGCCGGCTTGGCGCCGGGCTCCTCGGCCCGCAGCAGCATGGCGCACATCATGGGCGTGGTGGTGAGCGAGATGACCAGCGATATCAGCACCGACGCCGACAGCGTGACCGCGAATTCGCGGAACAGCCGGCCGATCTGCCCCTCCATGAACAGCAGCGGAATGAACACCGCCACCAGCGACAGGCTGATCGACAGCACGGTGAACCCCACCTCGCGCGCGCCGCGCAAGGCCGCCTCGATGCGGCCCATGCCGGCCTCGATGTGGCGGCTGGTGTTCTCCAGCACCACGATGGCGTCGTCCACCACGAAGCCCGTGGCCACCGTGAGCGCCATCAGGCTCAGGTTGTTCAGGCTGTAGCCGAGCAGGTGCATCACGCCGAAGGTGCCCAGCAGCGACACCACGGTGGCCACCGCGGGAATGATGGTGGCGCGCGCGCGGCGCAAAAACGGGCCGACCACGAGCACCACCAGCACGATGGAGATCATGAGCGTGGCCTCGATCTCGCGCAGCGAGGCGCGGATGGAGTTGGTGCGGTCGGAGGCCACCTGCACCTCGATGTCCTGCGGCAGCTGCGCGCGCAGTTCGGGCAGCAGTTCGCGCAGGCCGTCCACGGTCTCGATGATGTTGGCGCCCGGCTCCTGCGTGACCAGCACAATCACCGCGGGCTGGCCGTTGAAGAGGCCCAGGGTGCGCGTGTTCTCCACACTGTCGATCACCCGCGCGACGTCGCCCAGCCGCACCGCCGCGCCGTTGCGCCAGGCAATCACCATGTCGCGGTACTCCACGGCGTGGCGGCCCGGCGAGGGCGTGTAGATCTGCAGCCGGCGCTCGTCGTTCTCGATGGCGCCCTTGGGCCGGTTGGCGTTGTTGGCCTGGATGGCGGCGCGCACGTCCTCGCTGCTGATGCCGAAGCGGTTGAGCGAGAACGGCTCCAGCTCCACCCGCACGGCCGGCAGCGAGCCGCCGCCGATCTCGACCTCGCCCACGCCCTCCACCTGCGAGACCTTCTGGCTCACGATGTTGGACACGGCCTCGTAGATCTGGCCCGGCGTGCGCGTCTTGGAGGTGAGCGCCAGGATCGCAATGGGTGCGGCGGTCGGGTTGCGCTTGCGGTAGATGGGGTTGCTGCGCAGGGTGGCCGGCAGATCGGCTCGCGCCGCGTTGATGGCCGCCTGCACCTCGCGTGCGGCACTGTCGATGTTGCGCTTGAGGTCGAACTGCAGGCTGATGCGGGTCGAGCCGTTGGAACTGGTCGAGGTAAGTTCGTTGACGCCGGCGATCACCCCGAGCCGGCGCTCCAGCGGCGTTGCCACGCTCGACGCCATGGTGCTCGGGCTCGCACCCGAGAGGCTGGCGGTCACCGAGATGGTGGGAAAGTCGACCTGCGGCAGCGGCGACACAGGCAGCACGAAGAACGCCGCGATCCCGGCCAGGGCAATGCCGATGGTCAGCAGGACCGTCGCTATCGGACGCTCGACGAAAGGCCTGGACAGGTTCATTCAGCCACGGCCTCCCGCGTGCGCCCGAATCGGCGGCCCATCCGGTCGAACGCCAGGTAGACCACCGGCGTGGTGAACAGCGTGAGCACCTGGCTCACCACCAGCCCGCCGAAGATGGCCAGGCCCAGCGGCCGGCGCAGCTCGGCGCCCTCGCCCCAGCCGAACATCAGCGGCAGTGCCGCAAAAAGCGCCGCCAGGGTGGTCATCAGGATGGGCCGGAAGCGCAGCAGTGCCGCCTGGTGAATGGCTTCCTGCGGCGACTTGCCCTCGCGCCGCTCGGCGTCGATGGCAAAGTCGATCATCATGATCGCGTTCTTCTTGACGATGCCGATCAGCAGGATGATGCCGATGATGCCGATCACGCCCAGGTCGTTGCCGGTGACCATCAAGGCCAGCAGCGCGCCCACGCCGGCCGAGGGCAGCGTCGAGAGAATGGTCAGCGGATGGATGTAGCTCTCATACAGCACGCCCAGCACGATGTACACGCACACCACCGCCGCCAGAATGAGCCACAGCTGGTTGGAAAGCGATTTCTCGTAGGCCCCCGCCGCACCCAGGAAGCTCATCGTCATGCTCGCCGGCATGCCGATTTCCTTGGCCGCCGCCCGAATGGCCGCCACCGACTTTCCGAGCGCCACGTTCTCGGCCGTGTCGAAGCCCACCGTGGCCGCCGGGTACTGCGCGACGTGCGTCACCTGCAGCGGCGCGGCCTGCTCGCGCACCGTGGCAATCGACGACAGCGTGGTCGCACTGCCGCCGCCGGTGCGCAATTGCAGGTTGCCCAGCAGCTGCGGCGAGGCCAGGGCCTCGCGCTGCGCTTCCAGGATCACGCGGTACTGGTTGGTCTCGGTGAAGATGGTCGAGACGATGCGCTGGCCGAACGCGCTGTAGAGCGTGTCGTCCACCGAGCTGGCCGTGACCGAGAGGCGCGAGGCCGTGTTGCGGTCGATGTCCACGTACGCGGCCAGGCCCTTCGCGCCCGCGGTGGTGGTGGGGTTGCGCACCAGCGGCTCGGAACGCAGGCGCTCCACCAGCTTCTGCGCCCAGGCATCAACGGTGCTGGTGTCCACCCCTTCGAGCGAGACGCGGAATTCGGTCGGGCCGGTCTCGGCGTCGATGGTCAGGTCCTGCGTGGGCTGCAGGTACAGCGTCACGCCGGCCACGGCCCGCACCCGCTCGCGCAGGCGCTGCATCGCGGCTTCCTGGTTGCCGCGGTCGGCGCGCATGTTGATGAGCATGCTGCCGGTGTTCAGCGCCGTGTTGTTGGCGGCGTCCACGCCCACCACCGAACTCACGCTGGCCACCTCGGGGTCTTCCAGGACCGCATTGGCGGCTTGCTGCTGCAGCTCGGCCATGCGCGTGTACGAGACATCCTGCGCGGCTTCGATGCGCGCCTGCAGCTGGCCGGTGTCCTGCGTCGGGAACAGCCCTTTCGGAATCACCACGTAGAGCAGCACGGTGAGCGCCAGCGTGGCCACCGCCACGACGAGCGTCAGCGGCTGGTGGCGCAGCACCCATTGCAGCCACACGTCGTAGCGGGCGATCACACGTTCGAAGAAGCGCTGCACGCTGGCGCCGAAGCGCCCACCTTCCTCGGCCTGCGGCTTGAGCCAGCGCGCCGACATCATCGGCACCAGCGTGAGCGACACCACGGCGGAGATCAGGATGGTGATGGCCAGGGTGACGGCGAACTCGCGGAACAGCCGCCCCACCACGTCGCCCATGAACAGCAGCGGAATCAGCACCGCGATGAGCGACACCGTGAGCGAGATGATGGTGAAGCCGATCTGCGTGGCACCCTTGAGCGCGGCCTTGAACGGCGGATCGCCCTCCTCCAGGTAGCGCGCAATGTTCTCGATCATCACAATCGCGTCGTCCACCACGAAGCCGGTGGCAATGGTCAGCGCCATCAGGCTCAGGTTGTTCAGGCTGTAGCCCAGCAGGTACATCAGCCCGCAGGCGCCCACGAGCGAGATCGGCACCGCCAGGCTGGCAATGATCGTGGCGCGCACGCTGTGCAGGAAGAAGAAGATCACCAGCACCACCATCACCACCGCCAGCCCGAGCTCGAGCTGCACGTGCGAGACCGAGGCCCGGATGCCGGTGGTGCGGTCGCTCAGCACCTCCACCTTGAGCGAGCCCGGCAGCGAGGCCTGCAGCTCGGGCAGCTGCTTCTTGATGGCATCGACCGTGCCGATCACGTTGGCGCCCGGTTGCCGCTGCACGTTCAGGATGATCGCGGGATAGAGGGTTGGGGTGTGGTCGCCGGCGCGCAGCGCGGCCCAGGCGCCCAGCTGCGTGTTCTCGGCGCCGTCGACCACGCGCGCCACGTCGGTCATGCGCACCGGTGCGCCGTTCTTCCAGGCGACGATCAGGTTCTTGTAGTCGTCCGCCGTCACGAGCTGGTCGTTGGCGTTGATGGTGTAGGCCCGCCGCGGTCCGTCGAAGCTGCCCTTGGCGCTGTTGGCGTTGGCCGCGGTGATGGCGCTGCGCAGCGTGTCCAGCCCGATGCCCACCGACGCGAGCGCGTTGGTGTCGGCCTGGATGCGCACGGCCGGCCGCTGCCCGCCCGAGAGCGACACCAGCCCCACGCCGCTGACCTGGCTGATCTTCTGCGCGAGCCGCGTGTTCACGAGGTTCTGCACCTCGGTGAGCGGCATGGTCCCGGAACTCACGGCCAGCGTGAGGATGGGCGCGTCGGCCGGGTTCACCTTGGCGTACACGGGCGGCGCCGGAAGGTCGGCCGGCAGCAGCGAACCGCCGGCGTTGATGGCGGCCTGCACCTGCTGCTCGGCCACGTCGAGCGTCTGGTCGAGCGCGAACTGCAGCGTGACGATCGACACGCCCGCCGAGCTCACCGAACTCATGCGGTTGAGCCCCGACATCTGGCCGAACTGGCGCTCCAGCGGGGCCGTGACGGTGCGGCTCATGACCTCGGGGCTGGCGCCGGGGTAGAGGGTCTGCACCTGAATGGTCGGGTAGTCGACCTGCGGCAGCGCGGCCAGCGGCAAGAGCCGCAGGCCCACGAGGCCGGCCAGCACGATGGCCACCATCAGCAGCGCCGTGGCCACCGGCCGTTCGATGAAGGGGCGGGAGGGGCTCATCGCGAACGCGCTCGCTTGTTCCGTGGATTGTTGTGGCGGTTGCTCTTCATCATTGCGGCGGACGCTGGCGCCGCCGCTCTCCACCGCCTTCGCCGCGCTGTCCGCGCGGACCCGAGGCCCCGGCGCGCGGGCCGGCCGCGGGCCGGTCGCCCTGCAGTTGCACGACCGCGCCGTCCTTGATGCGGTCGCCGCCCTCGGTCACCACGTTCTCGCCGGCCTTCAGGCCCGAGGTGATGGCCACCACCTCGACGTTGGCCTCGCCGCGCTTCACCGCGCGCATCGACACCGTGCGGTCTTCGTTGATCACATAGACGTAGTCGCCGTTCGGGCCGGTGCGCACCGCCGTCACCGGCACCACCACCGCGCGCACCTTGCGCAGCAGCATCTGCACATTGACGAACTGGCTCGGGAACAGCGTGGTCTGCGCATTGCCGAAACGCGCCTTGGCCCTGACCGTGCCGGTGGTGGTGTCGATCACGTTGTCGAGCGTGGAGAAGGTGCCGGTGTCGAGCGTTGCGGCGCGGGTCCGATCGAAGGCGGTGACCGGCAACGGCTCGCCCTTGGCCAGCTGCGCCTGGATGTCGGGCACGCGGTCCTGCGGCACCGAGAACTGCACGTCGATCGGGTTCATCTGCGTGATCACCGCGATGCCCGTGGTCGCGTTGGCCGTCACGGTGTTGCCCGCATCCACCGCGCGCAGGCCAATGCGGCCGGCCACCGGCGAGGTGATGCGGGTGTAATCGAGGTTCAGCTTGGCGGCGGCCTCGGCGGCCAGGTCGGTGGTGACCGTGCCTTCGAGCTGCCGGACCAGCGCGGCCTGGGTGTCGACGTCCTGCCGGGCGATGGAGTCCTGCCCCAGCAGCGTGCGGTAGCGCGCCAGCGTGACACGCGCGGCTTCGAGCTGCGCCTCGTCGCGCTGGCGCGTGCCGCGGGCCTGCATCAGCGCCTGCTCATAGGGCCGCGGATCGATGCGCGCGAGCAGCTGGTTCTTTGCCACGGTCTGCCCTTCGGTGAACAGCACCTCGGTCAGCACGCCGCCGACCTGCGCCTTGAGCGTGATGGTCGCGAGCGGTGTGACCGTGCCGAGCGCATCGATGGTCACCGGCAGCTCGATCTCGCGCGCCGCCGCATTGCCGACCGTGACAGTCGCGCCGCCGAAGCCTGGCCCGCCGGCGGAGCTGCCCTTGCGGTTGATGAGATACCAGGCGCCGCCCCCCAGCACCAGCAGCAGCACGAGCGCGATCAGGCTGCCGAGCCAGAGCCTGCGGCGCGAAGGCGGCCGCGGAGGCGGAGACGATGAAGGTGGGGTTGCCGGTTGGACAGCAGGCGAATCGCCGGAAGAGGGCTCGGAGTTCGGAGATTCCATGGGGTGTGGCAATGCGCAAGTACAGCCGCTAGTGGAGCGCCGGATCGTAGCGCGCCTGTCTTATGAACCGTAAAGCGCCGGTAAAGCTGCGGACAAGGGCTGCATTTCGCGCCGGCTCGCCGCGCCTGGCGCCGCCGATCCGCATTTCGTCGCAGGGCCGTGGCGGCGGCGCGGGGGCGCCGGCACAGTCCAGCCCATCGAACCATCTTTCAACCGGAGAAACGCCGTGCTGCTGCAGATCATTCTTCACACCCCGAAATGGGTCTTCGCCGTTTTCGCCCTCCTGCTGTGGCTTGGCTGCAGGCAGCTGCTGTCCGGCAGCGTCAGCCTGACCAAGGTCACCGTGATACCGATCGCCATGACCGGCCTTTCGCTGGCCGGCGTGATCTCGGCCTTCGGCGACTCGCCTGGCGCCCTGCTCGGCTGGGCCGTGGCGGCCGCCGCGCTGGTGCTGCTGGTGCTCCAGAGCCCGCTGCCCGCCAGCACGCGCTACGACCGTGCGGCGCGCGAGTTCCACGTGGCCGGCAGCGCGGTGCCGCTGCTGCTGATGATGGGCATCTTCTTCACCAAGTACGTAGTGGGCGCGTCCCTGGCCATGCACCCCGAGCTGCGCCAGCAGGCCAGCTTCGCCGTCGCGGTTCCCATGCTTTACGGCGCCTTCAGCGGCATCTTCGCGGCGCGCACCGTGCGGCTCTGGCGGCTGGCCATCAGCACCAACGCCATGGCCGCAGACGCCCGCGCGGCCTAAGATCACCGGCCGCTTCATCGACCGCCTCCAATCATTCATCCATTCGGACAACCGTCATGAACTCCACACAAGCCAACACCTCCGTCTCAGACGTCGAAAAGCTCGCCCGCCGCCGCGCCGGCGCCAAGATGGGCTGGTACATCCATGCCTTCGTCTACGTGCTGGTCAACCTCGGCCTGGTGGCGCTCTCCGCATCGCGCGGCCACACCTGGGCCGTCTATCCGCTCATGGGCTGGGGCCTGGGCCTCTTGATCCACGGCGCCGTGATCTGGTTCGTCGCGCCCGGCGGCAGCCTCTACGACCGGCTGGTGGAGCGCGAACGGCGCGCGCTGCGCTCCGGGGAGCGCGGATGAGCGGAGCGCAGGGCCGCCCCAAGCCCGCTCGCTCCCGCTTGGCGGGACGGCGCGCAGCGCCAAGGGTGCACCAATGAGCGTCGAAGCGCTCCCCCGTTTCCGTGCAGAGAACGTCCGGGGCATGCTCCGGCATGGCCTGATCACCGTCGTGTTCTGCTGCTTCATCGCCGCGGCGCTGGCCATCACGCAGCACGGGGACTGGGGCGCGCAGATGGTGTATTCGCTGTCGATCGGGCTGATCAGCTGGCTCTTCATCGACGTGGGCCGGCTGCTGATCAGCGGCCACCGGGAGATTCTCTGGCCGTCGTCCGGCCCCTGGGGCTATCTGCTGGTGGCGGGCGGCGTGACGGTGGGCTTCCTCGGGGGCAATGCCATCGGCGACGCGTGGACCCACCAGCCCCTGCTCGACTTCGGCAGCTTCACGGAACGCAAGCTCGCGACCACGATCATCATCACGGTCACGGCCACCGTCTGCATGTGCTTCTTCTTCTACAGCCTGGGCAGGAGCAAGCACATGCGGCGCCAGATCGACCTGGCGCAGCGCAACGCCACAGAGGCACGGCTCAAGCTGCTCGAAACCCAGCTCGAACCGCACATGCTGTTCAACACGCTGGCCAACCTGCGCGTGCTGATCACGGCCGACCCGCCGCGCGCCGTGGCCATGCTCGACCGCCTCAACAACTACCTGCGCATGACGCTCAGCGGCTCGCGCGCCCTGGCGCATCCGCTGTCGGCCGAGTTCGAACGGCTGGCCGACTACCTCGAGCTGATGTCGGTGCGCATGGGCGAGCGGCTGCGCTACACCCTCGATCTGCCCGATGAACTGCGCGGCACGCCGGTGCCGCCGCTGCTGCTGCAGCCGCTGGTCGAAAACAGCATCCGCCACGGGCTCGAGCCCAAGGTCGAAGGCGGCCAGATCGCGGTGCGCGCGCGCAAGGACGCGGGCCGGCTCGTCATCGAGGTGAGCGACACCGGCGTCGGCCTCGATGCGGCGCAAACTTCCGAAGGCAGCGGCTTCGGGCTCGAGCAGGTGCGCGAGCGGCTTGCCACCGTGTATGGCGACCAGGGCCGAATGAACCTGGCCGCCGGGCCTTCGGGCGGAACCCTTGCCACACTCAGCTTTCCCCTGCCGCCCCGTCCATGAATTCCACCGCCCTCATCGCTGAAGACGAACCGCTGCTCGCCCAGGCCCTCAAGGCCGAACTCGCCGCCGCATGGCCCGGACTGCAGGTGCTCGCCACCGCAGGCGACGGTCGCAGCGCCGTGCGGGAAGCACTGCGCCTGCTGCCGCAGGTGCTGTTCTTCGACATCCGCATGCCCGGCCTCGACGGCCTGGGCGCCGCCGCCGAACTGGCCGACCGCTGGCCCGCCGACGAGGCGCCCATGCCGCAACTGGTCTTCGTGACCGCGTACGACGAATACGCCGCCCGCGCCTTCGAGACGCAGGCCATCGACTACGTGCTCAAGCCCGTGCAGCCCGAGCGTTTGCGCAAGACCGTGCTGCGGCTTCAGCAGGCGCTGGCTGCGCAGCAGCAGGCAAAGCCAGCCCCTGCCGCCGCCGCCGACGAAGCGCTGGAGCGAACCCTTGCGCAGTGGCGCCAGGTGCTTGCGGCCGCAGCAGGCAACGGCGCGTCGGCGTCGCCCGCCGCTTCCACCGCCCCGCTGAAGATGATTGCCGCCAGCGAAGCCGGCGGTAGCACCGTGCGCATGGTTCCGATCGGCGAGGTGCTGTATTTCGAGGCGGCCGACAAATACATCCGGGTGCTCACCGCCACGCACGAATACCTGATCCGCACGCCGCTCAAGCAGCTGCTGGCCCAGCTCGACCCAGAGACCTTCTGGCAGGTGCATCGCGCCGTGGTGGTGCGCAGTTCGGCCATCGAGGCCGTGCACCGCGACGAGGCCGGCAAGCTGCACCTCGACTTGCGCGGCCGGACCGAAAAAATCCCCGTCAGCCGTCTTTACGGCCACCTGTTTCGCGCCATGTGAAATCGAGCGGTGCCGACACCATAAAAAAGGCCGGCCCCAGCAGGACCGGCTTTTTCAGATGGCGGATTCCGCCGAGGTGCCGCTTAGCGCCAGTGGCCGTGACCGTGGCCATGGCCGCGATAGTAGCCACGCGGACCGTAGTAGCGCGGCGCGTAATACGCCGGCGGGGCGTAGTACACCGGGGCCGGCCGGTAGTAGACCGGCGGCGGCGGACGGTAGTACACCGGGGGCGGCGGTGCGTAGTACACCGGCGCGGGGGCCGAATAAACCGGTGCCGGGTAGTAGGCCGGAGCGCCCACACCCACGGCCACCCCTGGCAGACCCACGCCGATCGACCAGCTCACGTCGCCGCGGGCGCTGGCCGAAGTGGCCGCAAACAATGCACCGGCTGCCACGACACCCGCAGCGACCCATTTGAAGAAGGTTGAACGTGTGAGGCTCATGATTTTGGACTCCTTGTTGGGGCGTTACCCGCCCATGTATGTATTGAACGCGCCAAATGCAAAGCGGTTGCCCGCCGCAATGTGAAGAACGTTGCCAAAGGTAACCGGCAGGGGGTGCGTTCTAGAATGCCGCAATGACCTCCCCGACCGACAAAGACAGCGCAAAAACAGCCGCTGCACCGAGCAATTTCCTGCGTCACGTGATCGAAAACGACCTTGCGCAGGGGGCCTATTCTGGCCGCAAATGGGGTGGCTCGCCCGGCGACGCTGCCCATCACGCCCACGGCATGGCCGACCCGGCCAAGGTGCGCATGCGCTTTCCGCCCGAGCCCAACGGCTATCTGCACATCGGCCACGCCAAGAGCATCTGGCTCAATTTCGAACTGGCCAGGGAATACGGCGGCGTCTGCCACCTGCGCTTCGACGACACCAACCCGGAGAAGGAAGAGCAGGAATTCGTCGACTCCATCCGCGACGCCGTCCAGTGGCTCGGCTACGAAACCTGCCTGGCCGACCGCCCGAGCGCACCGGGCACCCTGCAGCCGCATGAATACTTCGCGAGCGACTACTTCGACTTCATGTACCGCGCCGCCGAATACCTGATCGGCGCCGGCCTGGCCTATGTGGACGAACAAAGCGCCGAGGAAATCCGCGCCAACCGCGGCGACTTCAACACGCCCGGCACCGACAGCCCGTTCCGCAGCCGCAGCGCGGAAGAAAACCTCGCCCGCTTCCGCGCCATGCGCGACGGCCAGCTGCCCGACGGCGCCGCCATCCTGCGCGCCAGGATCGATATGGCGAGCCCCAACATCAACATGCGCGACCCCGCGCTCTACCGCATTCGCCGGGCCACCCACCACAACACCGGCGACAAGTGGTGCATCTATCCGATGTACACCTTTGCGCATCCCATCGAAGACGCGCTCGAGCAGATCACCCACTCCATCTGTACGCTCGAATTCGAAGACCAGCGTCCGTTCTACGACTGGCTGCTCGACCGCCTGGCCGAAGGCGGCCTCATCGCCAGCCCGCATCCGCGCCAGTACGAATTCGCCCGCCTCAACGTCACCCACGTGCTCACCAGCAAGCGCAAGCTGCGCCAGCTGGTCGAGGAAAAGCACGTCGACGGCTGGGACGACCCGCGCATGCCCACCCTGGCGGGCCTGCGCCGCCGCGGCTACACGCCCGAGGCGCTGCGCCTGTTCTGCGAACGCAGCGGCACCACCAAGTCCGGCGGCTGGATCGACTACGCGAGCCTGGAAGCCGCGCTGCGCGACACCCTCGACCCCATCGCCCCGCGCGCCATGGCCGTGCTCGACCCGGTCAGGCTGGTGATCACGAATTGGGGCGAACTGATGGGCGGCGACGACGTGCTCGACGACTGCTCCGCCCCCGTGCATCCGCACCACCCCGAGATGGGCAAGCGCGAATTCAAGCTCGGCCGCGAGGTCTGGATCGAGCGCACCGACTACGAAGAAGTGCAGCCCAAGGGCTTCTTCCGCCTGTTCCCTGGCAACAAGGTGCGCCTCAAGTACGGCCACGTCATCGAGTGCACTGGCGGCACCAAGGACGCGAACGGAAAGCTCGTCGAAGTGCAGGCGACGCTGGTTCCCGACACCAAGAGCGGCACGCCGGGCGCGGATGCGATCAAGGTAAAAGGCAACATCACCTGGGTGGCCGCGGCCGATGCGGTCGAGGCCGAGGTGCGGCTGTACGAGCGGCTGTTCGCGGCGGCGAATCCGGGCAGTGGCGAGCTGCTCGACGAGCTCAACAAGGCGAGCCTGGAGGTTTGCTCGGCGTTCGTCGAACCGTCGCTGGCCAAGGCGCAGGGCGGGGCGGCGTTCCAGTTCGAGCGGCACGGGTACTTCGTGCTCGATGCGAAGGCGAGTGCCGGCGGCAAGCGCGTGTTCAATCGCGCTGCGGGCATGCGGGACAGCTGGGGCAAGTAGCAGCCCTCCGCTCGGGCAAAGCCGGCGGCCGCGATGGCGCCGGCTTTTTCATTGCTTATTCCGGCCGCTTGTAGACCACGCCCAGCACCGCGCTGTTTTCATCCGTCGTGCACAGCGCCGCGCGTCCCTGCGGGCCGATCTTCAGGTTGATTGCGTAGACGCCGTCGCGCGGCGTCGTGCCCTTGTCCGCAACGACGCTCGACGCCGGCACACGAAATTCGCGCGAGGCCGCGGCCACGCAGTTCTTGACGCTCGCCTCGGGCGCACCGCCTACACGGATCGCGGTGCTGTTGCACCCGACAGCCACCGCGCCCGCGCTTACCATCAAGACCCATCGGCCCAGTGCTCGGATGTTCATTTCCGGCTCCTCTGTGTTCGCTGTGCCCTTGTTTGTTCGCTTCGCAAGCCTTGAGTTCAACGCCATGCATCCCCCGCTTTCCGAATCCGCCCCGTCCGGCCTCGACCGCCGCTCTGCCCTGCTCGGCACCTTCGGCCTCATGGCATTGGCCTCGACGCGCGCCGGTGCGGCCTCCTCGACCAAAAAGAAGCAGCCCGAGGTCTGGCCGCATGCATCCCAGGTGCCGGGCGGCGTGGCCCGCCTGTCGCTCGGTCCATCGGCCAGGCGCCCCCAGGCCTTGTCCGGCGGCGTGCCGCTGCTGGTGGTGGGCGATGCCATCGAGTGGACGGCGCTCGTAGGCATTCCGCTCGCGGCCGTACCGGGCGATGCGAGCATCGTCGTGCGCACCGAGGGCGGCAACGAAAAGCAGATCGCCTACGCCGTGAGTCCCAAGCAATACCGCGAGCAGCGCCTCACGGTGCCGCCGCGCACCGTCGATCTGTCGCCGGAAGACGAAGCGCGCTACGAGCGCGAACGCGCGCACCTCGCCACCGTGATGGCCACCTTCACCGACCTGCGGCCCGATGCCGCGCTGCAGATGCGCGTCCCCGTGCCGGGCCGCCGCTCCAGCTCGTTCGGCCTGCGCCGCGTGTTCAACGGCCAGTCGCGCAATCCGCACAGCGGCATGGACATCGCAGCCGGCACTGGCACGCCCGTGCTGGCGCCGCTGCCGGGGCGGGTGATCGACACCGGCGACTATTTCTTCAACGGCGGCACGGTGTGGCTCGACCACGGCGGCGGCTTGCTCACGATGTATTGCCACCTGAGCCGCATCGATTCAAAGGCGGGCGACGTGCTGAAGACCGGCGAGCAGCTGGCGGCCGTGGGCGCCACGGGGCGCGTGACGGGGCCGCATCTGCATTGGTCCGTGATGCTCAATCGGGCGATGGTGGATCCGGCGCTGTTCGTTGCCGCCTAGACACAGACCGGCCCGCCAGGGTCTGCCAACCGGCCCCCTCTTCAGATCGGCTTTGTGAGGTACACCGCCTCGCGCCCCACGATCACCCGCTGCGCGGGCATGAAGATCGTGCACTCGTCGCAGGGCGCGCGGATCTCGTCCGGGCCGTTGGTGGCGATCAGTTCGCCCTTGGCAAAGGTCTCGAAGCCGATCAGCGGGCGCACGAACGCGAAGTCTTCCGACTTGATGACGTGCGTCTGCAGCAGCTCGAAGCGGCGCTGCGGGCCGGGCGCGGGCGCTGTGGGTTCCTTGTCGATGAGGCCGAAGTGCGCCAGGAAGTCGAGCGAGATGGCGGTGGCCAGCTCGGAAGCCGAGCGCAGGAAATGCTGGCCGCACTCGGCCACCAGCGCCACGCCCTTGCCATCGGTCTGGCCGTGGCGGCCGTGCTGGATCAGCGGCGTGCCGGAGCCCAGGCCGTCGGGCATCACCAGGTGCACCGATGGGCGGCCGATGGCCAGCGCCGCCTCGGCATTGCGGTCATAGGCGGGATACACCCAGAACGGAATCACCGGCTGGCTGGTGGAGTGGATGTCCAGGATGTGGTCGGCCGCGCTCACCACCGGCCGCAGCACGCGGGCCCGTCGCAGCTCGGGGCTGTCTTCGGTGCCGTCGAGCCATTCGGGCGACCAGATGCGGTTGAGGTTGTGCACCAGCTGGCGGCTGTCGAAAGGTAGCGCCTGGTCGAAGGACTCATACGCTTCGACGTTGGCAAAGCTCACTGTGAGCGTGCCGATTTTCGGGCGCACGTTGGTGTCGAGCAGGTGCGTGGCGGCGGTCATGCCGCAGATTTCGTTGCCGTGCGTAAGCGCGTTGATCAGCACGTGGGGGCCCGGCTTGCCGGACTCGAAGCGGTGCACGTAGTCGATACCGACGTTGCCCTTGCGGTAGGCGGAGAGATCGCGGGGGAGGACTTCGAGGGCGGGGGGAGCTTGGGTCATTGGCGTCGGTTGAAAGTGGAAGCGAAGCGGTCGGGCGAGTTTGCTACAGGCCGCGCTTTTGTGCTCTTGGGCTGCTCGCTCGCGGCTACGTCGAGCGGATGAGCGCGCATACCGGGTGGCCTTGCCCTGCCCCGTTCTTTCGAGCAAGCCGGATGCATACGCTTCAAAATTGAAGCGTATTCGGAGCAAATACGCTTCAGCAACGCTTCAGCAGATCGCGCTACCAGTTCACCTCACGCTCCGGCGTCGCCGAGATGTGGTGGATCGACAGATCGGCGCCGTCGTATTCCTCTTCCTGCGTCAGCCGCAGCCCCATCGTCGCCTTGAGCGCCCCATACACCAGCGCCCCTGCCAGCGCCGCCCATGCCACGCCCATCAAGGTGCCGATGAGCTGCGCCCAGACATTCACGCCACCGATGCCGCCCAGCGCCTGCGTGCCGAAGATGCCGGCCGCGATGCCGCCCCAGGTGCCGCACAGGCCGTGCAGCGGCCACACGCCGAGCACGTCGTCGATCTTCCACTTGTTCTGCGTGAGCGTGAACATCACCACGAAGATCGCGCCGGCCACGCCGCCCACCACCAGCGCGCCCAGCGGATGCATCAGGTCGGAACCCGCGCACACGGCCACCAGCCCGGCGAGCGGGCCGTTGTAGACAAAGCCGGGGTCGTTCTTGCCCAGGGCCAGCGCCACCAGCGTGCCGCCGACCATCGCCATGAGCGAGTTGACGGCCACGAGGCCGGAGATCTTGTCGATGCTCTGCGCGCTCATCACGTTGAAGCCGAACCAGCCCACGCACAGCACCCAGGCACCCAGCGCCAGAAAAGGAATGCTCGACGGCGGATGCGCGCTCAGCGAACCGTCGCCGCGGTAGCGGTTGCGGCGCGCCCCCAGCAGCAGCACGGCCGGCAGTGCCAGCCAGCCGCCCACCGCGTGCACCACGACGGAGCCGGCAAAGTCATGGAACTCGCTGCCCGTGGCCGAGGCGATCCAGGCCTGGATGCCAAAGGCCTTGTTCCAGGCAATGCCCTCGTACAGCGGATAGACAAAACCGACGATAACCGCTGTAGCAATCAGTTGCGGCCAGAACCTGGCGCGTTCGGCAATGCCGCCCGAGATGATCGCCGGAATGGCCGCCGCAAAAGTGAGCAGGAAGAAGAACTTCACGAGCTCGTAGCCGCTCTTGGCCGCAAGCTCGGTCGCGCCCACGAAGAAGTGGGTGCCATAGGCCACGCCATAGCCCACCAGGAAGTACACGATGGTCGAAACCGAGAAGTCGACCAGGATCTTGACCAGCGCATTGACCTGGTTCTTCTTGCGCACGGTGCCCAGTTCCAGAAAGGCGAAACCGGCATGCATGGCCAGCACCATGATCGCGCCGAGAAGGATGAACAGCGCGTCTGCGCCCTGTTTGAGTGCGTCCATTGGAGCTTCTTGCAGTTATTGGTTTGAATTGGTGCATGCACCCGAATTGCTCGGGGCAGCACCGCAAGAAAGCAAAAATGGTGCCTGAAAGCTCTTTAGTGGTGCGTTGCCGCCGAAAATGGGCGTTACAAGTGCAGCGGCCGCACCGGAATAGGACAGATCGACGCACCGCCCGGGTCAGCTCGCCCCGGCGCGCAAGGCATCGCGATAGCGCCGGCTGCAAGGCACCGTGCTGCCGTCATGCATGTGCAGCCGGGCATCGCCGCCGTCGAGCGGCTCGATTTCCTTGATGCGGCCGAGGTTGACGGCATGGCTTCGGTGCACGCGCACGAAGTGGGCGGGGTCGAGCTGCGCCAGAAAATCGGTGAGCGTGGCGCGCAGCAGGTAGTCGTGGCCATTGACGTGCAGGCCGACATAGTTGCCTTCGGCCTGGAGCCAGTCGATGTCGCTGGCGGCAATGAGGAATTCGCGCCGCAGCTTGCGCACCAGGAAGCGCTCGGGGCGCACGGGCGGTGCGGCCTGATGGGCTTCGGTGGGCTCGGCGGGCGCTGCCGCCGCCTCGGGCTGGTCGAGCACGCGCGCCTCGCCCTGCAGCCGCAGCATGAATACCCCGTAGACCCAGATGCCGAACACCATCGACAGGTAGGCGCGCACGTCCTTCAGGTATTCGTAGCCCCAGCGCCCGGTCCAGCCCGCGAAGTCGTAGCGCTCGCCGACCGCCGCATAGACCGCGGCGCGCAGCGCGAACATCGCCGCCACGTGCACCACGCTGAAGACCACGCTGGCGGCCAGGTGCCACCCCAGGTAGCGCGGCAGATGGGAGCGCGCCAGCGGCGAAAGCCGGCGCTGGACGGCCACCACGGCCGGCACCAGTGCCAACAGCACGAGGTGGCTCGACACCTCCCAGGTGACGATTTCCCAAGCGGCGCGGGGCACCGCGCGGTCGCGCGCGTCGACCAGCGCCACGATGGTGTTGAACACCGCCTGCAGCGCCATGAAGACGACCCAGAAGCCGACTTCCACGCGGCGGCGGATGGGTTCGTAGCGCTCGTACAGGTTCTTTCGGGAATCTCCCATGCCCGGGATTCTCGCGATCCGCGGGCCGGACGGGCGAATTTCGTCCCTGGGGAGCACCGCTCGTCACAAAAGGCCCGCGATCCATCCCTTGGGCAGGCCACGCGCGGCGGATGGACGCAACCATCGCCCGATGAGCACGACCCCAGCCACCCTGCCCGACCGGCGGCACGACATCGACGCGCTGCGCGCGCTGGCCTTCCTGCTGGTCATCCTGTACCACGTGGCGATGTACTACGTGGCCGACTGGCCCTGGCACCTCAAGAGTCCGCATGCGGCCGAATGGCTGCAATGGCCGATGCGCGTGCTCAACCTCTGGCGCATGGACCTGGTGTTCCTGATCTCGGGCGTGTCGCTGGGCTTCCTGAGCCGCAGCCAGGGCACCTGGGGCCTTCTGCGCGGCCGCGGCATGCGGCTGATGCTGCCGCTGGCCTTCGGCATGGCGGTGATCGTGCCTTACCAGGCCTATGCCCAGGGCGTGGCCAGCGGCCTGGTGGCGCCGGGCTTCGGCGCTTTCCTGCTGCGCTATCTTTCCATGAGCGATCCGTGGCCGAAGGCGGCTTTCGACGGTGCCGAGTTCGGCATCACCTGGAACCACCTCTGGTACCTGCCCTACCTGTTCACCTACACGGCGCTCGTCGCGCTGACGCTGCCGCTGTGGAAATCGCCGGCCGGCCTGTGGATGCGCCGCCGCTTCAACGGGCTGCGCGGCTGGAAGCTGCTGTTGCTGCCGGCGCTTCCGCTGCTGGTCTGGACGATGCTGCTGGCCCGGCACTTTCCGCCCACGCACAACCTGATTCGCGACTTTCACCTGCACAGCATCTACTTCACCGTGTTCCTCTACGGCTACTGGATGGGCGTGGACACGGGCGTGTGGCGCGAACTGGAGCGCCTGCGGCGGGTGTCGCTGGCGCTGGCCGCGGCGGCGATCACCGCTTTCATCTTGCTGCGGCTCGGCGCCAAGGGGCCGCCCTCCGGCGTGCTGATGGACAGCTTGCGCATGCTCTACCTGTGGCTGGCGGTCGCCACCATCCTGGGCCACGGCCACCGCCACCTGAACCGCCCGTGGCCCTGGCTGCGCTGGGCCAACGAGTCGGTGTACCCGTGGTACGTGCTGCACCAGACGCTGATCATCGCGGGCGTCGCGCTGCTGGCTCCGCTCGCGCTGGGGCCGGTGCTGGAGCCGGCCTTGCTGGTCGCGCTGACCATCGTGGGCTGCTGGCTGCTCACCGACGGGTTGATTCGCCGCTTCAACTGGCTGCGCCCGCTGTTCGGGCTCAAGCGCCGGCGCGCAGGTGCCGAGGCGGCTGTCACTTTGCCGGCGGAGGCTCTTCCACCGGAACCAGGATGGCACTCCCCGTCGCCACGAGCTTGAGACTGCCGCCATCGCCCTGGCCGTAGAGCTCGGCGGTGGTGAACACCTGCTTTCGCCCCGCCTTCACCACCTTGCCGCGCGCGATGAAGGCACGGCCCAGCGCAGGCGACAAGCAGTTCACCGAGAAATGCGAGGCCAGCACGCGGCCCGCCACCGTGGCGGCCGCAAAGCCGCAGGCCGTGTCGAGCATGGCGCCGATCAGCCCCGCATGCAGGAAGCCGGCGTACTGGCCCATGTCTTCCTCGCGCCATTCCATGCGCAGTTCGGCTTCGCCGGCAGCGGCGCGGGTGACCTCGAAGCCGGCCCAGCGGTTGAAGGCAGCGGTCTTGTTGATGGCCTGGATGGTGTCGAGCATGAAAGGTCTCCTTGGAGCGGAAATGCATGGGCGATGCGCACGGCCCACTTTATGAAGCGCAGCCGCTGCGCATCGTCGCGCGCGTGACCGGCGCCGGCGCCGCGGTTGCATTGGCGACAGCAACGCCCGCGTTGAAAAAAATTCGCAATGCCTTGACCCCGTTGGGCGAGCCCGGCCGTATGAGTGGAGACAAGCCATCCACCCACTTCCGAAGGTTCTCCATGCAAGCACCCTCCGCCGCCTTTCTTCTCCGTGCCAGCTTCGCCGCCACCGCCTGGCTGGCGGCGAGCGCCGGCGCCCATGCGCAAGCCGCAGCCGACAATTCGCGCATCACCCAGGTCAAGGTCTATCCCGGCAGCGCCACGGTGGAGCGCGTGGCGCGGGTGGCGGCCGGCAGCCGGTCGGTCACCTTCGCCTGCCTGCCCGCGACTCTCGACGTGCAGAGCCTGCAGGTGTCGGCCGGCGCCTCGGTGCGCGTGGGCGAGACCTCGGTGCTCAGCGAGGCGCGCGAACTGTCGCCCCGCTGCGCCACCAGCGCGCTCGACGGCCGCATCCGCGAACTCGAAGACCAGAAGGCCGCACTGCAGGCCGAGACCGATGCGCTGGGCATGGTGACGGGCTACCTGAAAGGCCTCTCGGGCGGCGCCGGCGAATCGGCCCAGGGCGCCCGCGCGCCGATGGATGCGCGCAACCTCGCCGCCATGGCCGAGGCGATGCGCCGCACCGGGCAGGACTCATTGCTCAAGCAGCACCAGATCCAGCGCAAGCAGGCCGACATCGACCGGCAGCTGAACCCGCTGCTGGCCGAACGCAAGCGCTCGCAAGGCCACGGCGCGCAGGTGATGGCCGTGACCGTGACGCTGGCCGCCAGCGCCGATGCCGACGTGAAGCTGAGCTACCAGGTCGCCGGCCCCGGCTGGACGCCCAGCTACCGCGCGCTGCTCGACACCGCCACGAGCAAGGTGCGCATCGAGCGCCAGGCGCTGGTGGCGCAGGCCACGGGCGAAGACTGGCGCGGCGTGAAGCTGGTGCTCTCTACCGGCCAGCCGCGCCGCGAAACCGCGGGCCGCATGCCCACGGCGTGGCGCATCGGCATCGAGCCGCCGCCGCGTGTTCAGGGGGGCATGGCCGCGATGATGGCGCCGGCGCCCGCCGCGCCCGCTGCATCCGCCGACCGGCGCGCCATGGCCGAGGCCACGGAGCCCCTGTTCGACGTGAACGTGTTCGACAACAGCTTTGCCACCGAATTCGCGGTGCCCCAGGGCATCGACGTGCCCTCCAGCGGCCAGCGCGTGACGCTGGCGCTGGGCCAGCACGAGGACACGGCGAAGCTCGCCGCGCGCACCAGCCCGCGCGTGGACGCCTGCGCCTTCCTGGTGGCCGAGCTCGCGCAGCCGGCCGGCGTATGGCCGGCCGGTGCGCTGCAGCTCTATCGCGACGGCAACTTCGTCGGCAGCGGCCGGTGGAGCGCGCCGAGCGACGCCAGGCTCACGCTTTCCTTCGGCCGCGACGAACTGGTGCGCGTGCAGGCCGAGCCCGAGAGCGACAGCCAGGGCACGGGCGGTTTCGCCGGCTCGCGCGCCGAGCGCAAGGTGCAGCGCGCCTACGTGGTGGAGAACCGCCACCGCACGCCGATCGCGGTGCAGGTGCTCGAGGCCGCACCCGTCTCGGTCGACGAGCAGGTGCGCGTGGCCGCGCAGTTCTCGCCGCAGCCCGGCGAACTGGCCTGGAACAAGCAGCCCGGGCTTGCCATGTGGCGCTTCGACCTGGAGCCCGGAAAGACCGCGCGCGTCGCGGCCGACTACACCATCAGCTATCCGAAGGACGCGCGCCTGCAGGTGCGCTGACCCGCCGCCGAGCGTCAGTGCGCCTTCGGCGACCGCGCCTTGCGGGCGGCACCGGCGCAGGCCGCGCACACGCCATGCAGCGTCACTTCATGGCTCTTCACCTGGAAGCCCTTGGGCACCAGGTCGGTCATGGGGCCGGGGCATGCATGCAGCATGAAGACCTGCCCGCAGCTGCCGCAGTGAAAGTAGTGATGGTGGTGGTCGGCCTCTTCGCCCCGAGGGAGCGAATGGCGGTGCGCATCGGGCTTGCATGCCACTTCGTAGCGCGCCGGCTCGCCCGGCAGCTCGACCTTGGCGATCTCGCCGTCGGCCAGCAGCATCGAGACCTGGCGGTACACGGTGGAGAGGCTGATCTCGGGCACGATGGCGCGGGCGCGCTCGAGGATTTCCGGCGCGGTCAGCACCAGACCGGTGTCGCTGAAGGCGGAGAAGACCGCGTTGCGTTGGCGCGTGAGGCGTTGCATGTTTCGATGATAGTGGGCGAGCGGCCTCCGGCGGGTCAGTCCGGCCGTGGCCCTTCGCCCTCGGCGGACTCGGCGGCCGGCTTGCGCTTCTTTCCGCGTGCCGCCTTCTTTGCCGCACGCTCCGCATCGGCGCGCAGCCCCTCGGCGAGCCACCCTGCAAACTCCTCGGGCGTCTCGAGCGTGACGCGCCCGAGGTTGCCCGCGCGGAACTCGTGCATCACGATCTCGGCCGCCTTCTGCAGGTTGACGCGGCCCTTCCCCAGCAGCGCGCCGCGCTTGCGGCCGATGGCGTCGAGCACTTCCTCGTCCTTCATGGCGGCGATGGCCGCGGCGTCGTGCTCGGCCAGCTTGAAGCGCTCGGTGATGCCCGCCGCGTAGTGCGTCTTCAGGTAGTTGAGCAGCTCCAGCGCCACTTCTTCTTCGTCGAAGGCGTTGCGCCCCACGGCGCCGCTGGCCGCCAGGTTGTAGCCACTCTTGGGCACCAGGATGCGCGGCCACAGCATGCCGGGCGTGTCCCACAGGTAGAAGTCGTCGGCCAGCGTGATGCGCTGCTCCAGCTTGGTGATGCCGGCCTCGTCGCCGGTCTTGGCCTTGCGGCTGCCGGTGAGCGTGTTGATGAGCGTCGACTTGCCGACATTCGGAATGCCGCAGATCAGCACGCGCATCGGCTTGGCCATGCCGCCGCGGTTGGGCGAAAGCTCGTGGCAGGCGCGCACGATGGCCTGCGCGGGCGTGGTCAGGCTCGCGTCGAGCGCAATGGCGCGCGTGGCCGGCAGCGCGTTGTAGTGCGCAAGCCAGAGCGCAGTGCGCGCCGGGTCGGCCAGGTCCTGCTTGTTGAGCACCTTGAGCGTGGGCCGGCCAGCCGTGAGTTCGGCCAGCATCGGGTTGGCACTGGAGCCCGGCAGGCGCGCGTCGAGCAGTTCGATGACCACGTCGATGTCCTTCACCCGCTCGGTGATGGCCTTCTGGGTCGTGTACATGTGCCCGGGGAACCACTGGATCGCCATCGATGGATGTTCTTTCTTTCGCTCTGTGGGGGAAGGTGCTGGCCTGAAGGGCCGGGTGCGCATTGTGGACCGCGATGTGCGCCAAATCACGCCGCTACGCTTTCCATAGCTGCACAGGTCCATTTTGCCTGTGCCTGGGCGCACCGCGCCCTCTAGAATCCGCGCGCTGCATCCGCAGCCAATTTCAATAAATACCGAGGGAAATCCATGTTCAAGCGCCTTGCCGCTGCCGCCCTGCTGGCAGCCACCGTCGTTCCCGCGACCGTCGTCCACGCCCAGCGTCCCTCGCCGCCGCCGGGCCCGCTGCTCAGCGGCTACCTGTGCTGCAACATGCGTACCTACGGCAACTCGATCAGCGACATCAACTACGACGAGCAAGGCACCAGCATCGTGGCCGTGGGCACGCCGGCGCGCATCACGGGCTACGACTTCCGCTGGTTCAACCTCGATCTCGCGGGCAAGCCCCAGCGCATCAAGAACGACTACAGCCGCAACATCGCCCTGATCGACTTCGCGCAGCGCTATGTGGTGACCGAAGACCCGAAGCAGAAGATGGCGGCCTTCCCACCCGCCGTGCGCGACGCCATCGTCGCCGGAAAGGTGGCGCCCGGCATGACGCGCGAACAGGTGCTGATGGCCATCGGCTACCCGGTGGCCAGCGAGAACCCCAGCCTCGATGCGCCCACCTGGCGCTACTGGCGCGACAGCTGGTCGGAGTACCAGGTGAGCTTCGACGGGAAGGGCCTGGTCAAGACCGTGGTGGGCGACCCGGTGGCGCTCAGCCGCGTGCTCGCACCAACACCTTAGTTCGCCTCGGCACACATCCCGGCGCGACGCGCGCAATTCCCTGGCGGTTTTTGCATCGCGGGGGGCGGTTCCACCGCTTATCGCCCCTATCATTTGACCGAGTGCGGCGCATGGACGCGTCGGTCGAAGCTAAACTTTTTGATGGAGTTACCGCGATGAAACCCGTCTCCGAACTGCTCAAGCGCCACGATTCCGCGGCCTGGCGCACCTCGCCCGACACCAGCGTGTTCGATGCGCTGGCCACCCTGGCGCGCTTCGAGGTCGGCGCGCTGATGGTGATGGAGGGCGACAGGCTGGTGGGCTTCCTGTCCGAGCGCGACTACACCCGCAAGGTGGCGCTGCAGGGCAAGAACTCCAAGGAGATGAAGGTCTCCGAGATCATGACGCCCGACGTGATGACCGTCACCCCGCAGACCCGCACGCGCGCCTGCATGGCGCTGATGAGCCAGCGCAAGTTCCGCCACCTGCCGGTGGTCGACGGCAGCAAGGTGGTGGGAATGATCTCCATCCAGGACCTGATGGACGACATCATTGCCGACCATGAGGAAACCATCGCGCAGCTCACGACCTATATCCAGAGTTGACCCCGCCTGCCCGAAGGTGGGGAACATGCCTACGCGCATCGGGGTCGTTTAGGGCGCACAGTAGGGGCTCGTTCATCCATCACCAGGGACAAGGCATGCAGATTCAGGTCAACACGAGCAACGGTGTCAACAACAGGGACGCGCTGGAGCGCTGGGCCGATGCGGAAATCAAGCAGCAACTGAACCGTTTCGTCGACGACGTCACCCGCGTCGAAGTGCATCTGAGCGACGAGAACCACGACAAGGCCGGTGCCGGAGACAAGTGCTGCGTGATGGAAGCACGCCTTGCCCACCATCAGCCGCTGGCCGTCACCCAGCACGCCACCAGCCTCGACGAGGCCTTTCGCGGCGCGGCCGACAAGCTCAAGCGCCTGCTCGACAACACACTGGGCCGGCTGAACAACCACCGCGACCGCGATTCGATCCGCAAGGACACAGGCTTCATCGCGGAATAGCCTGGCGCGGGCTTGGCGATCGGCTACCGCGCTTTTCGCCTGGGCGGCGGGATGCGGGGGGCTTCGGCGGGCAGCAGGGGTGGCCTGTGGCCGCTCTCCATCCAGTCGTCGTAGAAATCGATCTTGCGCTCGACCAGCGACAGCGCCTGTTTCCATTCCGCGATGGTCTCGGTCACGCGCGCGCGGTGCGCGGCAAGCAGGTCGCGGCGCTGGCGCAGCGTGGTCTTGCCCTGCAACGCGAGCGCGGTGTATTCGCGCATCTCGGCAATCGACATGCCGGTGCGGCGCAGCCGGTCCATCAGGTCGAGCCAGCCGACATGCAGCTCGCCGTACAGGCGCCGTCCGCCTTCGTCGCGCACGACGCCCGGCACGAGGCCCTGCGTTTCGTACCAGCGGATGGCGTGCACGGTGCGGCCGGTGCGCTGGGCCAGCTCGCCGATGTGGAACGGCGTGCCGTTGTCAGCCGGCATGGGCATGGAGATGGCCTGGAGCCGGCGGCGCCTCGAGCGCCTGCTGGACCAGTGCGGTGTCGAAGTACTCGGTCAGCTCTTTCACCTTGCCTCCTTCGATGCGATAGATGTAGCAGTAGCGGTTGTTGTAGCGCTTACCGGCCCGGGTGGGCACGTCGCCGCTGAACAGCACCACCACCCGGTCGCCCTCGGCAATGATGCGCTCCGTCTTGCTCACGTACGGCCCGGCAAACTGCGCGAACAGCGGCTTGATCAGCTCTTCGCGGATGGCGGCCTTGCCCGCGTAGGTGCGCGACCACGGCGTACTGCCTTCCAGCGTCCAGCTGGCGTCGTCGGCCAGGCTGTCGATGAAGAACTGGCCGTTGCCCTTGTCCAGCTCGGAATGAATGCGCTGCACCAGCGCCCTGCTGTCGTCTGTCGTGTCCATGGCTGCTTTCCTCGAATGGATGAATGAATGAACCGGAAGCCCCGGTGAATCCATTGGAAATGCTCGAGTGCACTCGAGGTCAAGCGGCCACGGACGAGGCTGGCGATGGTCAGTCAGCCTTTGCTGGCGTTCGCCATCGCCTTGCCGACCTCGTTGCTGCCCTGCGCCGAACCGCTCTGCGGCACGATCTCGCCCTCGCGCGAGGTCACTTCGGCGAGCCGCGCGGCCAGTTGCTCCGGCGTGTCCGCGCCGATGCCGAGCCAGGCGCCCTGCGTCAGGGTGATGTGCGCGGCCTCGAAGGTGCCGGCACCCGCGCAAAGAATGGTGCGGTTCGGCGCGTCCGCGGCGGCCAGCACCAGCATGGCGGGCACCACGGCTTCGGGCTTGAGCGCGTCGAGCACTTCCTGCGGCATCAGGCCCTCGGTCATCCGGGTGGCTGCCGTCGGTGCCAGGCAATTGACGCGGATGTCGTTCTTCGCGCCTTCGATGCTCAGCGTCTGCATGAGCCCCACCAGCGCGAGCTTGGCCGCGCCGTAGTTGCTCTGGCCGAAGTTGCCGTAGAGGCCGGAGGACGAGGTGGTCATGACGATGCGGCCGTACTTCTGCTCGTTCATGAGCGCCCAGACGGCCTTGGTGCAGTTCACCGCGCCCATCAGGTGCACGTCGACCACCAGCTGGAAATCGGCGAGTTCCATCTTGGCAAAACTCTTGTCGCGCAGGATGCCGGCGTTGTTGACCAGGATGTCGACCCGGCCCCAGGCATCGACCGCCTGCTTCACCATGGCCTGCACCGCCTCGAAATCGGTGACCGAGGCGCCGTTGGCCATGGCCTCGCCGCCCGCGGCCTCGATTTCGTCCACCACGGCCTGCGCCGCGCTCACCGATGCGCCGGAACCGTCGCGGGCGCCACCCAGGTCGTTGACCACCACCTTGGCGCCGCGCGCCGCCAGGGCCAGCGCATGCTGGCGGCCCAGGCCGCCGCCCGCGCCGGTCACGATGGCCACTCGGCCCTTGAAGTCGATGATGCTGTTGCTCATGTGCTGGTCTCGCTGCTTTCCTTGGGGGTTGGGGTGTACCGATGGCCGCCACGGCGGCCGCGTGGCGTTTTACCCCAGAAAAGCGCGCCGGCAGGGTCGCCCCGACGCAAGCTCAGTCACGCGCGTGACGCAGCGTTTCGCAGTAGGCCACCAGCTGGTCGAGCTCGGCCGACTTGTCGAAGAAGGCATCGGCGCCCAGTTGCGCGGAGCGTCGGCGCATGTCGGACGTGGCGTAGTTGCTCAGCACCACGACCTTCTGTTTTGCCGCGCGGTTGCGGCAGGCCCTGAGCACGCCCAGGCCGTTGCCGCGCTCCAGGAAAAGATCGACGATGGTCAGGTCCCAGTCGTTGCGGTGATGGTCCAGCCAATGCACGGCCTCCTCCTCGCTGCTGGCGCAGGCCACCACGTCCGCGTCGGCGACGTCGTGCAGGAAGCCGACGAGGTTTTCGCGAATGAGGGCGCTGTCCTCGACAAGATAGGCCTTGAAAGTCATGCCGGAATCTCCGGCCAGACCACGGGCCGGAGTGGACTGAAGCTTGCGGAATGCATACCGTCCATGGTCGCCACGGCAACTGCGCCCACGGTGAGCCATGCAGGCCAATGCCTGTAGGCCATCGCCCCCCGCGCCTGTCGTCAGGCGGGCAGCGTGACAGTGGGAAGCGGCGGACAGTCAGGCCGCGACGGCCATCCGCCCGCGGCCCAGCCCCAGGCGCGCGGGGGACACATACTGCTCGCGGTAGATCTCGAAAGGCATGGTGTCGGCGGCCTCGATGCGCTTCTGCTCCTGGATCGATTCCTCGGTCATGCGCTCGAATTCGGCCTGCTGCTCGGCCGAGAACGGCAGGGCCAGCAGGGTGGCGCGGGTCTGTTCCGACTGCGCGCGCACGAAGCCGATGAAGGAGTTGCCGTGGTGCTCCTCGACCGCAGCCAGCACGCGCGCGGAAGGCAGGCTGCCGGGGTTCTGCAGGGCGGCCATCGCGGCGCGCACCGCGTCGGCGTGCTGCGTGCCACCGTTCGCGGCGTCGAGCGCCGTGGCGATGGGCTGGCATTGCGCGACCAACTCGATGCCCCAGTCGGCCAGCCCCACCTCGCGCCCGCCGCGCAGCAGTTGCAGGCCAGGCTCGCGTCCGCGTGCCGCAGTGAGGTGCTGGTTGTGGGCCAGTTCGGCAATTTCCTGGGGCGTGTCGGCCGGGCTGTCGCTCAGCAGGCACTGCAGCAGGAACACGTCGAGAAAGCGCATGGTCTGGGCGTTGATGCCCACCGGCTCGAAGGGGTCGAGGTCCATCAGCCGCACCTCGACGTACTCGACGCCGCGCTCGCGCAGCGCATGCAGCGGGCGCTCGCCGGGATGGATCACGCGCTTGGGCCTGATCGTGCCGTAGAACTCGTTCTCGATCTGCAGCAGGCTGGTGCCCAGCTGGTTGTAGTCGCCGCCGAGGTTGCGGATGCCGATGGCCTCATAGGCCGGCCAGGGCCGCGTGAGCGCGTCCTGCAGCGAGGCGCCGTAGCCCTCGAGGCTGTTGTAGCTCACGGCCAGCGAGGCCTGGGCGTCGCTCTGGTAGCCCAGGCGCCCCATGCGCAACGAAGTGCCGTGCGGCATGAACATGCTGCCATCGCCCAGCGGCTGCAGCTCGTGCGGGCGCCCTGCGACAAAGCTGGAGCACAGCGCGGGCGAAGCGCCGAACAGGTACAGCAGCAGGAAGGCATGGCGCCGGAAGTTGCGGATGAGCGCGAAATACTGTTCGCTGGACACGTCGGGCAGCGACCAGTTGTAGTGGATGCCCGAGATGGTCTGCATGCGCCGCCCGTAGCGGTGGCTCAGGCCCATGCGGTAGACGCTCTTGGCGCGCCCGACGTTCGATGAGCCGTAGCGCCCGATGGGAATGGTCTCGTCGGTCGGCAGGCCGCAGGGCATGCTCGACACCCAGAGCCGCTCTTCGCCGAGCGAAGCGAGCACGCGGTAGGTGAACTGGTGGACGCGCGTGAGCTCCTCCAGCGCCGATTCGGCGGTGGCATGCACGCCCGTGATGAGCTCGAGCTGCGATTCACTGAAGTCGGTGGTGATGTGCGGATGGGTCAGTGCCGATCCAAGGGCCAGCGGGTGCGGCGTGAGCGCGAGCTTGCCGTCCGGCAGCGCGCGCAGGCTTTCCTTCTCGATGCCACGCCGCATGCCCTTCAACCGCGCGGCTGAGAGCGCACCCAACCTCTCCTGCAATCTGCTGCTCATATTGTTATGACCCGTCAATCTCTGAGGGGCTGGAAGGTAGCACGGCCGCGCGGGCGCTGCTCGTGCAGGGAATCCCGCAATCCACTATGCTGCGCGACGCTATTGTTTTGATAGCTGAGTTCATGCAATTCGCAGCTCCGAAGGCCGATGGGGGCGCCTGGAATCAGGCCCGCACCGCCGCGAGATCGATCTCGTCGGACTGGTAGACGGAGATCTGCGGCGTGCCGTCGGCCATGGCGGCCAGCGCCTTGCCGAAGGCGCGCGACGCCTCGACGCGGAAATGCGCCTTCAGCGCCGCCATGTCGCTCCAGCGCTCGACGAAGCTGAGCCGCAGCGGCTGCTGGACGTCGGCGCTGACCTCGTGCGAGATGCAGCCGGGCTCGGTGCGCGAGCGCAGCACGTGCTCCACGCTGATGGCCAGCATCGCCTGCAGGGTTTCGGGTTTCGCCATGGCGTGTCCGATGACGAGGATCATTTTTTCGTCTCCTTCATATTTCGCGTTGGCGTGAAGGCGCTGAAGGTCGTCAGCGGGCCAGCACGCGCAGAAGAAACCGGTTCAGGTCGGCAATTTCGTCCATGCAGACCGAGTGCGCCATCGTGTACTCATGCCATTCGACGGGATGGCCCAGCGCGGTGAGCGCATCGCGCGACTGCAGCGCCCGTTCGAGCGGCACCACCGGGTCCTGCCGGCCGTGGGCCAGGAAAACCGGGGTGTCGTGGTTGGCCGCATGCCGCTCGGCCGCGGTGGTGGAGGCAATCGGCAGGTAGCCCGACAGGCCGACGATGCCGGCCAGCCGCTCGGTGTGGCGCAGGCCGGTCAGGAGCGCCATGGCGCAGCCTTGCGAGAAACCCGCCACCACGATGCGGTCGGCCGCGATGCCGCGGGCTTTCTCGTTGGCGATCAGCGCCTCGATGGTGGCCTGCGAGCGGCGCAGGCCGGCCTCGTCCTCGCGCGCCGCCAGGTCGGCCACGGCAATGTCGTACCAGGCCGGCATCCGGTAACCGCCGTTGATGGTGACGGGGATCACCGGCGCATTGGGAAACACGAAGCGCACCGGGCCCACGCTCGACAGGTCGAGTTCATTGGCAATCGGCACAAAATCGTTTCCGTCGGCGCCCAGGCCGTGCATCACAATCACCGTGGCGGTGGGATGGGGAGCGGTTTCGATTTCGATCGGGGAACTGGACATGGTCGGTAGAAGGTATTCAGAAGCGCGAAAAACCAGACCTTAGCGCATTCGGGCCGCCCAGGGCGCGGGCTCACGGAATGCAACACAATGTCGGTTCCACGGAACACCAATGAGCCTGCATCCGAAGCCCCCCGTCGCCGCCACGGCGCTCGACAGCGAAACCCTGCTGCGCAGCAGCGGGCTGCGCGTGACGCGCGCCGCGCAAACCGTGCTCGAATTGCTGGAACACGCCTCCCAGCCGCTCACGCACGACGACGTGGTGGCCGCCTACACCACCGCCACCGGCGAAGCCCCCGACCGCGTCACGGTGTATCGCGTGCTCGACCGCCTGGTCGAAGCCGGCCTGTGCGACCGCCGCGTGGGCGCGGACCGCGTCAACCGCTTCTCGCGCCATGTGGAAGCCGCTTCGGGCAACATCTTCGAATGCGATCAGTGCCACAAGGTGCTCGCGCTCCCCTCCGACCCCGAACTGCCCAAGGTGATGAGCCGGCTCGGCCGCGAACTGCGCAAGCAGGGCATCGACACCCGCCATACCGCGCTCACGCTGCACGGCACCTGCGGGGACTGCAGGGGCTGAACCCCAGGGGCCGCTACACGTTCCAGGACGGAAAAGGATCGGGCAGATCCGCCCACGACGAAGCGCCGTGGCGCATTTCGCTTTCGGTCAGCAGGCAGGCATCGAGCCGCGCACGCAGGCCGGCCTCGTCCATTCCGATGCCGATCAGCACCAACTCCTGGCGGGCATCGCCGGTGGCCGGGTCCCAGTTCCTGCGGATGATTTCCAGCGCTTCCTCGTCGGCGGGCCAGTGTTCGCGCGGCACCGCGGCCCACCACAGACCCGCGACGCCGTAGCGGCAGGCGCCACCCGCCTGCGACCATGAGCCTGCCCGCGTGGCGCGGCTCGCAAGCCAGAAGAATCCCTTGGAACGCACCACGCCCTCCCACTCGCTTTGCACCAGCGCCCAGAAGCGCTGGGGGTGGAACGGCAGGCGCGCGCGGTAGACGAAGCTGCGGATGCCGTAGGCCTCGCTCTCGGGCTGGTGCTCGCCGCGCAGTTCGGCCAGCCAGCCGGGCGCGCGTTCGGCCTGCTCGAAGTCGAACAGGCCGGTGTCGAGCACGCGGTCGAGCGCGACGCGGCCGAACGCTGCGATCTCGACGCGTGCGCGCGGGTTGAGGCTGCGCAGAATGGCCACCAGGCGCTCGCGCTCTTCGGCGGTCACGAGGTCGGTCTTGTTGACCACCAGCACGTCGCAGAACTCGATCTGCTCGATCAGCAGGTCGACCACGGTGCGGGTGTCCTCGTCGCCCAGCGACTGGCCGCGCTGGCCCAGGCTGTCGGACGAGCCGTAGTCGCGCAGGAAGTTGAAGGCATCGACCACCGTCACCATGGTGTCGAGGCGCGCTACGTCGGCCAGGCTCTTGCCGTCCTCGCCGGCGAAGGTGAAGGTCTCGGCCACCGGCAGCGGCTCCGAGATGCCGGTGGATTCGATCACCAGCTGGTCGAAGCGCCCTTCCCTCGCGAGCCGGCCCACCTCGAGCAGCAGGTCTTCGCGCAGCGTGCAGCAGATGCAGCCGTTGCTCATCTCGACCAGCTTCTCGTCAGTGCGCGAGAGCTCGGCACCGCCGTTTCGCACCAGGGCCGCGTCGATGTTGACCTCGCTCATGTCGTTGACGATGACTGCCACGCGGCGGCCCTCGCGGTTGTGCAGGATGTGGTTGAGCAGCGTGGTCTTGCCGGCGCCGAGAAAGCCGGACAGCACGGTGACGGGAAGGCGGTCGGTCATGGGGATGATTTCATATGCAACAGAATTGCATTATATGAATCAACGCAACTCAGTTGCATTTGATCGCAGCCGGGCTTCCGCCGCTGCGGGCGCGCGCATAGACTCTTGCGCTCGATGCAAGACCCTCGCCTTCCCGTCCTCTACAGCTTTCGCCGCTGTCCCTACGCGATGCGCACCCGGCTGGCATTGGCCGCCAGCGGCGAGCGCTGCGAGCTGCGCGAAGTGGTGCTGAAGAACAAGCCGCAAGAAATGCTCGCCGCCTCGCCCAAGGGCACGGTGCCGGTGCTCGTGCTGCCCGGCGCCACGGTGTTGGAGCAAAGCCTCGACATCATGCTGTGGACGCTGGGCCGCAACGATCCGCTGCGCTGGCTCGCGCCCGAGGCGGGCACGCTCGACGACATGCTCGCGCTCGTGGCCGCGTGCGACAACCACTTCAAGCCGCAGCTCGACCGCTACAAGTACCCGGGCCGGTTCGCGGACACGTCCGCCGGCGGCGCGCGCGAACTGGGCGCGCAATTCCTGCTGGAGCTGGAAGCACGGCTCGCCAGTGGCTCCGGGCAGCTCTTCGGCGCGCGGGCGGCGCTGGCCGATGCCGCCGTCATGCCGTTCGTGCGGCAGTTCGCAATGGTCGAGCCCGCGTGGTTCGAAAGCCAGCCCTGGCCGCTGCTGCGTGCCTGGCTCGCGGGCTGGACCGCCTCGCCGCTGTTCGAGCGTGCGATGCACAAGTACGCGCCCTGGACCTCGGGCGAAGCAGGCGCCGCCTACCCGCCGGCCTGATCAGGCATTCGTCGCAGCCAAGGACGCGCGCTGGATGCACTCGACGAAGTACTGCGCGGCCGGCGTCAGCAGCTGGCCGCGCCGGCGTATCACGCACACGCTGAGCACGGGCAGCGGCTCCTCCACCTCGACCCGGCGGATGCCGTGGCGCTTGAAGGCCAGGCGCACCAGCGGCTCCACGAACATGCCGATCAGGTCCATGGTGCCCACCAATGCGAGCGCCACGGTGACCGACTGCCCCTGGATCACGCGCGCCGGCGGTGGCAGGCCGAGCGGCAGCAGCGGCGAGATCGTGTCGCGACCTGCGAAGTGGTCGCCGTCGCCGGGCAAGATCCATTCGGCGGTGTACAGCTCGCGCAGCGACCGACTCGCGCGCAGCGGATGCCGCTCGCGCATGCCGATCACCAGCTGCACCGGAAAGAGTTCGAGCGCCTCGAACTCCGCGTCGAGCGTGCCGGGCACCACATGCGCGACCGCGAAATCCAGGTAGCCCTCGCGCAGCCGCGACAGCATCATCGGCAGCACGGCCTCGCTGAACTGCACATGGACCGCGGGCAGGCGGGTGTGGAAATCCTTGAACGCCACGGGCAGCACCGTGAGCGCGAACGAGGCGCTCACAGCCATCGATACCGTGCCCTTGACGCCGTCGCGGATCTGCGCGATCTCGTCGCGCGCGCGCCGCATGTCGGCCAGGAGCAGCCGCGCACGCGGCGCAAAGGCCTCGCCGTATTCGGTGAGTCGCACGCCCTTGACGCTGCGCTCCACCAGCGGCGCGCCCACCTCGCGCTCCAGCTCGCGAACGATCTTGGTCACCGCGGGCTGCGAAAGCCCCAGCATGCGCGCCGCGGCGCGGATGCTCATCTGCTCGACCACCGCCACGAAGGCATGCAACTGATTGGGTTTCATAGGGAAGAATGACAACCAAAAGTTATCGTCATCGCCCAATTATTGTCTTTTCAGCAGCGCACCCACTCTTTAGCATCCGACGCCGACCGGGCTCCTTTCCGGCGGCCTGCCACTGCAACAAGACACTGGAGAGACATGAGCGCCCTTTTTCCCGCGAACCCCGCCAGTTCCGCGATCCCCGCAGCCACGAGCGCCAGCCGGCGCCGCACCATCGTCGCCACCACCATCGGCAACGGCCTGGAGTTCTTCGACTTCACCGTCTACGGTTTTCTCGCGCTGGTGATCGGCAAGCTGTTCTTCCCCACCTTCGATTCCTACGGCCAGCTCCTGCTCACGGTGGCGAGCTTCGGCGTGGGTTTCATCATGCGGCCGCTGGGCGGCATCGTGATCGGCGCGTACGCCGACCGCGCGGGCCGCAAGAAGGCCATGACGCTCACCATCTTCCTGATGGCACTGGGCTGCGCGCTGATCGCCTTCACGCCCACCTATGCGGCCATCGGCGTGGCCGCGCCCATTGTCATCGTGCTGGCGCGGCTGATCCAGGGCTTCTCGGCGGGCGGCGAAGTGGGCGCATCGACCACCCTGCTGGTCGAGCACGCCACGCCGGCCAACCGCGGCTACATGGCCAGCTGGCAGTTCGCGAGCCAGGGCCTGGGCGTGATGCTCGGCGCCGTGGTGGTGGGCGGCCTGAGCTTCTCGCTCACGCCGCAGGCCATGCAGAGCTGGGGCTGGCGCGTGCCGTTCGTGCTGGGCATGCTGATCGCGCCCGTGGGCATGTACATCCGCCGCCACCTGGAGGAGTCGCTGCACATCTCGCCGGAGGCCGCCGCCGCGCCGCGCGAAAGCAGCCTGAAGATCGTCTGCACGCAGCACGGCAGGACGGTGCTGGCGGCCATCCTGTCGCTGGTCGGCGGCACCACGGCCGCGTACGTGGTGACCTTCTACATGCCGACCTATGCCGTGCGCGAGCTCGGGCTCACGCCCTCGGTGGCGCTGTTCGGTGCCGCGCTCACGGGCCTGATCTCGTTCGCGCTGGCGCCGTTCGTGGGCAGGCTGTCGGACGTGGTCGGACGCAAGCCGCTGATCCTCTGGAGCCGCATCGCGCTGGCCGTGCTGATCTACCCCGGCTTCCTGTGGCTCAATGCCTCGCCGACGCCCGCCGTGCTGTTCATCGTGCTCGGCGCGTTGAGCATCGGCCTCGTGGCCCAGACGGTGCCGGGCATCACGATGCTGCCCGAAATGTTCCCGAAAGCGGTGCGCGCGAGCGGCATGTCGCTGGTCTACAGCGTGGGCGTGGCACTGTTCGGCGGCTTTGCGCCCTTCATCAGCACCTGGCTGCTCAATGCCACCGGCAGCAAGCTCGCGCCGGCCTGGTACCTTGTGGCTATGACGGTGGTGTCGCTGCTCGGCCTCGTCTGGCTGCGCGACCACACGGGCCGCGACATCGATGCGGCCGGTGCGCACGCGGCAGCCGCCTGACGAACGACACCCACTACATCCACGCACAGGAGCCTCCAACCCATGCAAGCCCAACCCACCGCCGCCACCCGCCATTTCTCGGGCACGTACGTCGAAGCCCGCGCCAAGTTCCTCGATGCCGCGGCCCGGCGCGGCGCCGCGGTCGAGTCCTTCGTGCTGCCGACCCACCGGGGTGCGCTCGGCGAGGAACTGGCCACCGACGTGGCGCTGATCGGCGCCAGGGACGCGAAGAAGCTGTTGCTCGTCACGTCGGGCACCCACGGCCCCGAGGGATTCTGCGGTTCGGGCGCGCAGCTTGCCACGCTCCACGACGTCGACCTGCTGGGCCGGCTCGAACAGGCGGGCGTGGCGCTGCTGCTGGTGCATGCGGTCAACCCGCACGGTTTCTCGCACCTGCACCGCACCAACGAAGACAACATCGACCTGAACCGCAACCACATCGACTTCGGCGCGCCGCTGCCGGTGAATGCGGATTACGCCGAGGTCGAACCGCTGGTGCTGCCCGCCACCTGGCCGCCGACGCCCGCCGACGAAGCCGCCATGGCGGCCTATGTCGAGAAGCACGGCATGCGGGCTTTCCGCGCGGCCGTCACCCGGGGCCAGTACAGCTCGCCCGACGGCCTCTTCTACGGCGGCACCGCGCCCTCATGGAGCAACCGGACGATGCGCGGCATCCTGCGCAGCTACGCCGCCTCGGCCACGCACATCGGCTGGATCGACATCCACACCGGCCTGGGCCCCTATGGCCACGGCGAGAAAATCTACCCGGGCCGCAACGCGCCGGCCGATCTTGCGCAGGCGCATGCCTGGTGGGGTGCCGACGTGTTCGCGCCCTTTGCTGGCGACTCGGCCTCGGCCGACGTGTCGGGCCCGGTGGTCTCCATCGCCTATGACGAGTGCCCCAACGCGAGCATCGCACCCATGGGGCTGGAGTTCGGCACCCTGCCCGACGGCAAGGTCCTGACCCGCCTGCGCGCCGACACCTGGCTGCGCCGCCACCCCGAGGCGCCCGAAGCACAGAAGCGCGAGATCCGCCAGCAGCTGCGCGACGCGTTCTACTGCGACAACGACGAATGGAAGGGCATGGTGCTGGGGCAGACGCGCGTAGTGCTGCTGCAGACGCTGCAGGGCCTGAAGAAGGCCTGACCCATCGGGCCGGACTTCAGCCGAAGTTCGGCGCGCGCCGTTCGCGCAGCGAGGCCACGCCCTCGCGCACGTCGGCGCCCGCGAAGCCCATGAATTCGAGGGCCAGCGAGGCATCGAAGGTCGGGCCGGCCTGGCGCAGCCAGTTGTTGAGCGCGTACTTGGTGAGGCGGATCGCGCTCTGGCTGCCGGCCGCGAGCCGGTCGGCCACTTCGTAGGCACGCGCCAGCAGATCGGCCTCGTCCACCGCGAGCGACACCAGGCCGATGCGCTCGGCCTCCTCGCCGCTCACCGGTTCGCACAGCAGCAGGTGGTACTTGGCCTTGGCCATGCCGCACAGGAGCGGCCAGACGATGGCCGCATGGTCGCCCGCGGCCACGCCCAGGCGCGTGTGGCCGTCGACGATCTTTGCGTCCTTGCTGGCGATGGAAATGTCGGCCAGCAGTCCCGCCACAAGCCCCGCGCCCACGGCCGGGCCGTGCATCGCGCTCACGATGGGCTTGTCGCAATTGATGATGTTGTAGACGAGGTCGCGCGCCTCTTTCCAGACCCGCTGGCGCACCGCGTCGTCGGTGGTCATGTCCTGCACCATGGCCAGGTCGCCGCCGCCCGAGAAGCCCAGCCCTTCGCCCCTCAGCACCGCGCAGCGCACCGTGTCGTCGGCCGACACGTCGCGCCAGATTTCGGCCAGTTCGCGATGGCCGTCGTGGCCTGCCGTGGGCAGCTTGCCGTTGGCCGCGCGCATCTGGATATCGAGCACCGCGCCGTGGGCGCCGCGGCGCGTGATGGCGAGGGTCTGGTAGCGGGAGTAGTCCATGGTGTCTCGCCCCGCATCGCATGCGGGGACTTTCTTTTGCGTCGAAGGACGGGACGCCTATTTTCGCGCCGCCACCTCGCGGCAGCGTTGCACGTTCGCTTCGAAGCGCGGCGCCAGTCCGGGCTCGCACCCATCGCTCGTGGGATTGAGCCTGCACATGCCGACGACCACGTAGTCCATCACCGCCTCGGTGCACATCGGGTACTTGGCCAGGTCGGGATTGGCCTGCGCCTTGAAGCCCCAGCGCTCCGAGAACTCCACCGTGCGGGCCATCGCGCCGTGGAAGAAGCTGCGGTCCCTGGCAGCGATCGCGGCTTCCATGCGCGGCAGTTCCTCGTTCAGGTAGCCGACCGAATCCAGCGGAAACGACGAAGGGTCCTGCTGGGCGGCTGCGAGGGAAGCGGCCAAGACGAGCGGCAAGGCGACGAAGGTGCGCAGCAGCGAAGAAGGCGCGAAGCGGAAAAGCGGACGGTGTGGTTGCATGGCTTGGGATTCTGCAACGTTTGGAAGCATCTTTGAATGGCGGGCGATGCATGCGCGCTACGCCAAGCGCGGGCTAGCGGCCCTTTTTCTGCCGTTCGAACTTGCGCCAATACTGGAACTCGTCCTCGTGCACTTCGAGATCGACCTCCGAGATGCGCGACTGCAGCCGCTCCTGCACGTCGGCCACGGCCTTGTTGTAGACGATGGGGCCGACCTCTTCAAGAAAGAAACCGAGCAGTGCGCCCGCCGCGATGTTGCCGATCTTCTCCTCCATGTTCTCGTTGAAGTAGCGCTCGATCGACGCGATGGCTTGCTGCCGTGCTTCCTTGGCGATCTCGATGGTCATGCGGTTCCTTCCGTTTTTTTGCGCCTCGATTCTGCAGCGCCTCCGTCTTGCGACAATGTCGGTCCTGCAGACCTGCACCAGACCCCACCAAGACCCATGGCCTCAAGACAACTCCGCACGCTCGAACGCGGCATCCTCTGCATACTGATCGGCGCCGCCGTGCTGCTGGGGCCGCGCTTCCTGCAAGGCACGCGCTGGTTCGAGATGGTGGCCGGCGCATCGATCGTCGGCTGGTTCGCCCTTGTCCTGGGGGTGGCGCTGATCGTGGTCGACCTGGTGCAGCGCGCCAAGGCGCGGCACTGAAGGCGGCAGAGTTCCGCTCAGCGGCGGAGCTTCTTGACGAGTTCGACCACCGCAAGCACCACGGCACCGGCCACAAGGCCGATGCCCGCATTCACCCCCATCGACCCCAGCGCGCCGAACACGCCGCCGGTGGCCGCAGCCCAGTCTTCGACGGCATGGCCGAGGGCCGGCACGCCGTGCACCAGGATGCCGCCGCCCACCAGGAACATGGCCGCGGTGCCCGCAATCGACAGCCCCTTCATGAGCCAGGGCGCCGCCGCGAGAATGCCGCGGCCCAGGGCCTGCGCAGCCTTGCTCGCCTGCTGGCTCAGGTAGAGCCCCGCGTCGTCGAGCTTCACGATGCCGGCCACCAGGCCGTAGACGCCGATGGTCATGATCAGCGCAATGCCTGCGAGCACGGTGAACTGCGTGAGAAAGGACTGGCCCTGCACGGTGCCCAGCGTGATGGCGATGATCTCGGCCGAAAGAATGAAGTCGGTGCGCACCGCGCCCTTGATCTTGTCCTTTTCGACCGCGACCACGTCGACGGCCTCATCGGCCACGGCGCGCTCATGGCGCGCGGTATCGGCTTCGTGCTCCTGCCTGTGCAGGAACTTGTGGGCCAGCTTCTCGCAGCCCTCGAAGCAAAGGAAGGCGCCGCCCACCATCAGCAGCGGCGTGACCAGCCAGGGCAGCCAGGTGCCGATGGCCAGCGCCGCGGGCACCAGGATGAGCTTGTTGACGAACGAGCCCTTGCACACCGCCCAGACCACCGGCAATTCGCGGTCGGCCTTGACCCCCGAGACCTGCTGGGCATTGAGCGCAAGGTCGTCGCCGAGCACGCCGGCCGTCTTCTTGGCGGCGACCTTGGTGAGGACCGAGACATCGTCCAGGACGGTCGCGATGTCGTCGAGCAGCAGAAGCAGGCTGGTGGCCATGGCAGGGGTCGGAGTGGAAAAAAGAAGCGGCGAGCTTAGCCGCAACCGCGGCGCCCGCCGGCAATACCCGTACGCGGCCGGCGCGTCAGGCGACGCTGCGCTTGAGGCGGATCTCTTCGACCCGCACGGTGCCCAGCGCGGTGGTCTTGGCGGTCTTCATTTCGCGCTTGAAGCCGGCGAGTTCATGGAAGCGCATGGCGCGGTCGTTGCGAATGGGCACCCAGACCGTGACCGTGGTGCAGCCCTCTTCCTCGAGGCCTTCGCGCGCGGCGTCCCAGAGGGCGACACCGATGCCCTTGCCCCAATGCTCGGGCTTGACGTAGATGGCCCAGATCTCGCCCGTGGTGGACGGCGTCTTGGGATCGCGCGAGCGGTCGAAGCCGACGAAGCCGACGATTTCTCCGTCGAGCACCGCCACCTGCACCTGCGGCTCGCTGAACTCGATGGCTTCGCGCCACTTGGCTTCGCGCGAGGCGGGTGCCAGCACGCGCAGCTCTTCTTCGGGCAGGATGCCTTCGTAGGCAGCCTTGGCGGCCAGGGCATGGACTTCGGCGACGGCCTTGGCGTCGCGCATGGTGGCGGGGCGAACTTCGTAATCTGACATGAATGCGGGGAAATCAAAAGGAACTGCGTATTGTCGCCGCACCGCTAAACTGCCCGCTACCACGCCGCATACGCAGCATCAAAAGGAGTCGATATGGCCAAGGGTCAACAGCGCGCAAACAAGGAAGCCAAGAAACCGAAGAAGGACACTTCGCCGCCCAAGCCGGTGGGCACCGGCGGCATCGAACCCGTCCGCACGATCACCACGGCGGTGATCCCGCGCGGCAAGCTCAAGAACAAGTGACCGACGAGGCCCCCGCTGGGCCGGCCCCGGCACCCGCCAAGCCGGCCCACCAGCCCCGCAACCCGCTGCACGGGCTCACGCTGGAGGCCATCGTGAAGGCGCTGGCCGATCACTACGGCTGGGAGCAGCTCGGCGAACTCGTTCCCATCCGCTGCTTCGCCATCGACCCGAGCGTGGGTTCCAGCCTCAAGTTCCTGCGCAAGACGCCGTGGGCGCGCGAGAAGGTCGAAAGCCTCTATCTCTTCATGCTGCGCGAACAGCGCCGTGAGCAGCAGCAGCAACAACCACAGCCTCCGCAGCGATGAGGGTCCGGCTCGAACCGTCGGGCCTCGGCTTCGACGCCGAGGCTGGCACCACGCTTCTGAAATCGGCCGAGGCGGCCGGCATCGAAATGCCGAGTTCCTGCCGCAACGGCACCTGCCGCACCTGCATCTGCCATCTGGTGTCGGGCTCCATCCGCCACATCATCGAATGGCCGGGCCTGAGCGCCGAGGAAAAGGCCGAGGGCTGGATCCTGCCCTGCGTGGCCGAGGCGCAGAGCGACCTCACGATCGATGCGCCCCAGGCGTTTTCGGTCTTCTGAAGACCGAGGCGCTTCGCCCTATTTGGCCGCCGCCGGCATCGCGACCACCAGCCGGTCCCGCTGCGCCAGCGACGGAAACAGCTTGAACCAGCCCAGCGCCACCATCATGGTTCCCACGCCGCCCACCACCACGGAGCCCACCGGCCCGAGCAGCGCCGCCGTGGCCCCCGATTCGAACTCGCCCAGCTGGTTGCTGGCGCCGATGAAGATCGAGTTGACCGCACTCACCCGGCCGCGCATCGCGTCGGGCGTCTCGAGCTGAACCAGGGTCTGGCGGATCACCACGTTGACCATGTCGGCCCCGCCGGACACCGCCAGCGCAACCAGGGAGACGATGAAGCTGCGCGAAATGCCGAACACCACCATGCAGAGCCCGAAGAGCCCGACGGCCATCAGCAGCGTGCGGCCGATGTTGCGCTCGATGGGCCGGCGCGTGAGGGCGATCGACATCACCAGCGCGCCCACGGCCGGCGCGCCGCGCAGCAGGCCGAGCCCCCAGGGCCCCGTGTGCAGGATGTCCTTGGCGTAGATCGGCAGCAGCGCCACCGCGCCGCCCAGCAGCACCGCGAAGAGGTCGAGCGAGACGGCGCCGAGCACCGGCTTGCGCTTCCAGATGAAATCGACGCCCGCGAATACCGTGGCCAGCGTGACCGGCTCGCGCGCGGCCGGCGTGTAGGCATAGCGCAACCGCAGGACGAGCACGCAGGCCACCGCGAAGCACAGCACGCTGGCGCCGTATACCACCGCCATGCCGGCCACGAACAACAGGCCGCCGAGCGCCGGCCCGCCGATGATCGCGCCCTGCATGCCGGCCGAACTGAAAGCCATGGCGCGCGGCAGCATCGAGGGCGGCACCAGCAACGGCGTCAGCGCCTGCTGCGCTGGCATCTGGAAGGCCCGCACCGCGCCCAGCACCAGCGACAGCCCCAGCAGCAGGCCGCGCGTGTCGAAGCGCTGCACCACCGCGAGCAGCAGCACCAGCGCCACCAGCCCCTGCACCGCAAAGCAGGCCGCCACGATGCGACCGCGGTGGTGGCGGTCGACCACGTGGCCGGCGAGCAGCGCGAGCAGCAAGGCGGGCACGAACTGGTAGAGGCCCACGAGCCCCAGGTCCCAGGCGCTGCCGGTGAGCTCGTACATATGCCAGCCGATGGCCACCAGCAGCATCTGCGAGGCCGCGGTGCCGAAGAGCCGCGCCACCCACATCTGCATGAACGGGCGCTCGCGCCGGAGTTCGGTAAAGCTCGGGGGCGGGGGAACGGAGGCTGAGGCAGGGGAGACGGGGCCGGACATTCGCTCGAGGATAGCCGAGGCTTCATGAGCCTTGCGTGAGCGCAGGCTCTGCGTTCTCCTCTCTACACTCCCGCCTACCCATGCCGGACATCGACCTCATCCACGAAGACGCCCACCTGCTGGTGCTGAACAAGCCCGCCGGCCTGCTCTGCGTGCCCGGGCGGGGCGAAGACAAGCAGGACTGCCTGAGCGCGCGCGCCGTGCGGCGATGGCCCGACGCGCTGGTCGTTCACCGGCTCGACATGGCCACCAGCGGGCTGGTGCTGATGGCGCGCGGCGCCGCCATGCAGCGTGCGCTCGGCGACGCCTTTGCCGAGCGCCGGGTACACAAGCGCTACGAAGCCATCGTGGATGGCGCGCTGCCGGTGGAAGACGAGTGGTCGGTCATCGACGCGCCGCTGATGGCCGACTGGCCGAACCGTCCGCTGCAGAAGGTGGACCCGGCCGGCAAGCCCAGCCTCACGCGATGGCGTGCGCTGTCTTCGGCTTCAGCGTCGAACGCAAGGGCCGAGGCCACGCACCTGCTGCTGGAGCCGCTCACGGGGCGCTCGCATCAATTGCGCGTGCACCTGCTGTCGATCGGCCATCCGATTCTGGGAGACGCGCTCTACAGCAGCGCCGATGTCCGGGCGCGTGCACCGCGCCTGCTGCTGCATGCCAGCGAACTGGGTTTCGTGCACCCGGTCACGCAGCAAGCCCTTTGCTTGCAGAGCCCGCCCGGTTTCGATTTCTCTTCTCTTACAGCCCGCCCTTGACCACGAGCACCGGCATGGGCGCGTCCTGCAGCACGCGCTGCGTGACGCTGCCCAGCAGCAGCTTCTCGATGCCGCTGCGTCCGTGCGAGCCCATCACGATCAGGTCGGCCGCGATGGCAATGGCGGTGTCGACGATGCCTTCGTGCACCACGTGGCCGTCGATCACGCGCTGGTCGCTGTGCAGGCCTTCGGCGGCGAGTGCCGCCACGCCGCGTGCGAGTGCCGCATTCGCGCTCGCGGTGGCTGCGGCCAGGTATTCGTTCTGGCCCAGCGCGTAGTCCGCACCCACGCCGATGAAGGGATAGTTGTCGATCACGTGGATCAACGTGATGCGGCTTCCGAACGCCAGCGCCAGGCCGCTGGCCTTGCTGACCGCGAGCATGGAAGTTTCGGAGCCGTCGATCGGAACCAGGATGTGATTGAACATGGCGGACCTCACTTTTTCGTTCGCAGACAGGCGCGGCTCGCAACCGAGCCGGGCCCCGAATTTAACCTCTATGCCGGGGAGTGGCTGTAGGACTCAAGCCAGCGGGATCAATCCCCCTGGAAACCCCCGGTGCGGCAGGTGACGACAAGCGTGTCGCGCCAGCCTGCGCCGCCCTCCTCGAGCGGCTGGATCGGCGTGGACTCGTGGATCACGCGCGCGTCGTCGAGCAGGAGCAGCGTCCATGGCTCGGTCATGGTGAAGCGCTCGCCGCGCCGCCCGCTGGCTTCGAACACGCGCGTTTCACCACCCTTGATGCCGCTGCGCCCGACCAGTGCCACCGCCACCAGGTCGACGCCGTCGCGATGCGCGCCTTCGGGCGTGGGCCGGCCGATGCCGCCCGCGGTGTCGATGCGGAACTGGTGCGCCTCGACGAACCACGGCTGCGCTGCCGCTGCGCCGCGCATGCCGCTCGCGGCTTCGCCCAGGCGCTGCAGCAGGCGCTGCCAGGCCGGCTGCGCCACGGTGGCCTCATGCATGGGCGCGAACCAGCGCTGCATGCCGCCATGCAGCGCGTTGTATTCGATCGGTTGCCAGTGCGCGCGATGCGGCGCCCGCGCAATCGAATCGCCCTCGACCGTGAAGCAGGCGTGGCGCCGCGTGCGATAGCGACCACCGTCCTTCAAGTATTCGTCCGGCGGAAGATCGTTCCAGTCGGCATGCAGCGCTTCGAGCTGCGCGAGCGGCACGCCCAGCCAGTCGCTCACGCCTTGCGGGCTCAAAACCGCATAGCCTTGTTCACGCAGGGCGGCCTGCAGTTCGGCGGGCTGGATGAATGGTGGGGCGAATGCGGCCGTGGTCACGACGCGGTGACTTTCACGTCCTTCCAGAACGCAACCCGGTCGCGGATTTCCTCGGCTTCGGGCTTCGGGTCGGCGTAGTACCAGGCGGCGTCGGTGTTGAGCTCGCCGTTGACCAGCAGCGAGTAGTAGCTGGCCATGCCCTTCCAGGGGCAGGTGGTCTTGTGGTTGCTGAAGGTCACGTGGTCACGGTTGAGCGAGCTCATCGGGAAATAGTGGTTGCCTTCGACGAGCACGGTGTCGTCGCTTTCGGCGATGGTGACGCCGTTCCAGGTTGCTTTCATGGTCTTGCACTCCAAGGGGGAGGTGGCGCGGGGCGCATTTGGCGGGTGCGCTGCCGCACGGGGAAGGGGTATTGTGCCCGTTGCCTTTGGCGGGGATTTTTGTGTGGCTTATGGCTTTGAGTTCCGGGGCCGGGTCTCGCCCCGGAACAAAAATCAGGCCCCGAGCCAATGCACGCTGAAGAGCCTCTCCGGATCCGTCCAGACCGCCCCCGGCCGAAACCCCGCCTTCACAGCCAGGGCCCGCAATCCATCCACAGTGAACTTGTGCGAGTACTCGGTATGGATCGTCTCCCCTTCCTCGAACCCGAACCGCTCGCCATTCAATGAAACCGTCTGGTCCCGCCGGCTCACCAGATGCATCTCGATGCGCTGCTTCGGCGCGTTGTAGAACGCCGCGTGCGCAAAGCCGTCGAGGTCGAAGTTCGCATCGAGCTCGGTATTGGCGCGCCGCAGCAGGTTGAGGTTGAACGCCGACGTCACGCCCTGTGCGTCGTTGTACGCCGCATGCAGGCGTCCTGGATCCTTCACCAGGTCGACGCCGATCAGCAGCCCCCCGCCGCGCAGCATCCGCGCCGCGAGCTGCAGGAAGGCCAGCGCCTCGTCGGGTTCGAAATTTCCGATCGTCGAGCCGGGGAAGAATCCCACGCGCTTGCCCGCGCCTGGCAACGGCGCCGGCAGCACCAGCGGCATCGTGTAGTCCGCCGCAATCGGCTGCACCACCAGCTCCGGGTAATCGGCCCTGAGTCGCTCGGCGGCGGCCGCCAGGTGCTCGCCAGAGATGTCGATCGGCAGGTAGCGCCGGGGCGATTCAAGCGCATCGAGCAGCAGCCGCACCTTGGTCAGGGAGCCAGCGCCGAACTCCACGATTTCCGCGCCGGGACCGATCTGCTCGGCGATCTCCCCGGCGCATTCGCCGAGGATGCGCAGCTCGGTACGCGTGGGGTAGTACTCCGGCAATTCGCAGATGCGGTCGAACAGTTGCGAACCCGCCGCGTCGTAAAAATACTTGGGTGAAATCCGGCGCGGCTTGCGCGCAAGGCCCGCCTGCATCTCGCGGCCGAACTCGGAGAGCAGCGGCGTGCTCTCCAGGCCGGCAGGCGCCACGGGCTGGCGCTGCTGTTGGGCGGCGGCAAACGAAAGGGAGGACGAGGATGTTGGATTGCGCATGATTCAAACGTCTTTCGCGAGCCGCAGCCCCGAGAACTGCCAGCGCGCCGCCGGCGGAAAGAAATTGCGGTAGCTGGGCCGCGTGTGCCCGGCCGGGGTGGCCACGCTGCCACCGCGCAACACCAGTTGACCCACCATGAACTTGCCGTTGTATTCGGCCGCGATGCCGGGCATGGGCCTGAACCCGGGATACGGATCGTAGGAAGAGCGCGTCCATTGCCAGACGTGGCTCGTCATCTGCGAGATGCCGGGCGCATCGAAGGCGGCTTCCCATTCGAATTCGGTAGGCAGGCGCGCACCGGCCCATTCGGCATAGGCGGCGGCCTCGTAGAAGCTCAGCTGCGACACCGGCGCGTCGGCCTCCATCGGCCGCAGGCCATGCAGGCCGAACACCTGCCAGCCGCCCTGTTGCGGCTGGGTCTCCAGCCGGGGATCGTCGGCGGCCAGCCAGTAGGCCGGATGGCGCCAGCCCTGCGCCTGCACGGCGGCCCAGCCGTCGGAGAGCCAGAGTTCGGGGCGCTGGTAGCCGCCATCGGCAATGAACTGCGCATAGTCGCCGCAGCTCACCAGCCGGTCGGCAATGGCATAGGGCTGCAGCAGGGCCGCATGGCGCGGCGTTTCGTTGTCGAAGGCAAAACCCTGCTGCGGCCCCTCATGGCCCACCTGCACCACGCCGCCAGGCTGCGGCAGCCAGCGCATGGCCTGAGGCACGGCGGCAAGCCGCAGCACGGGCCCTGCCGCGGGCCTGTAGGCGGGCAGCAGCGGATTGCATGACAAGGCATGGAGGATGTCGGTGAGCAGCAGTTCCTGGTGCTGCTGCTCATGGTGCAGCCCGAGCGTGACGATGGGCTCGATGGCGGCCCAGTCGTGCTCGCCAGTGCCGCCTTCGAGCAATGCGAGCACCGCCTCGTCGACATGGCTGCGGTAGGCATGCACCTCGTTCACGGAAGGCCGCGTGAGCAACCCTCGCTGTGGCCGCGGGTGGCGCGGCCCCAGTGCCTCGTAGTACGAATTGAAGAGGTAGTGAAACCGCACGTCGAACGGCCGGTAGCCCGCGGCGTGCGGCTGGAGCAGCACGGTCTCGAAGAACCAGGTCGTGTGCGCGAGATGCCATTTGGTCGGGCTCGCGTCGGGCATCGACTGGATGCACTGGTCTTCGGCGGAGAGCGGCGCGGCGAGTGCCAGGCTGGCGGCGCGCACTTCGCGGAACTTGTCGCGCAGTGCGCTCGCCGCCTGGGTGATCGGCCGGGAAAGCGTCATGGTGTCTCCAGTCGGGTCAACCGCAATTTGTAGCCGATGGCTGCTGCAGCAGCGCGTAGGACAAGTTCGCGCCCTTGAAGCGCCGTGTCATGCCGCGTCGCCGTGCAGCCACCGGGTGGGGGGGGGAGCCACTTTGGCACAAGATCGGCCGGCTTGCAGGGCGGCTGGGTATCGGCTGCGTATCATCTGTTCGATGCAAACGACCAACGCCTCCGCCCGCCCCCATGTCGTCATCGTCGGCTGCGGATTCGGCGGACTCGAAGCCGCCCGCAGGCTCGAAAGCGCCGACGTGGACGTGACGGTGATCGAAAAGACCAACCACCACCTGTTCCAGCCCCTGCTCTACCAGGTGGCGACCGCCGGGCTCGCCGCGCCGTCGATCGCGGCGCCGGTGCGTGCCCTGTTCCGTCAGCAGCCGCGCATCACCACGCTGCTCGGCGAAGTGAGTGCCATCGATCCGGCAGCGCGCGCGGTCCGGTTGACCAACGGCAGCCTGGTGAGCTACGACCACCTCGTCGTCGCGGCCGGCGCCACGCACAGCTATTTCGGCCATGACGAATGGGCGCCCGTCGCGCCCGGCCTGAAGACGCTGGCCGACGCCTTCGAGATCCGCCGCCGCGTGCTGATGTCGTTCGAGGCGGCCGAAACCGCGACCGACCCGGAGCGCCGGCGCGCCCTGCTCACCTTCGCGGTGATCGGCGCCGGCCCGACGGGGGTCGAAATGGCAGGCACGCTGGCCGAGATTGCCAAGCACACGCTCGCCGGCGAGTTCCGCCACATCGACCCCGGGAGCGCGCAGGTGCTGCTGATCGAAGGCGGACCGCGCGTGCTGCAGGCCATGCCCGAGAACCTCAGCCAGAAGGCGCTCGAACAACTGGAAAAACTTGGCGTGGAGGTGCGGCTCAATGCGCGCGTGACCGCCATCGACGCCGGCGGGCTCGAAGTGCAGTCCGGCGGTGGCGCCGACGGCGCACCTGCCACCAGCTACCGCATCGACACCAGCTGCGTGGTGTGGGCGGCAGGCGTCGCAGCTTCGCCGCTGGGGCGCATGCTGGGCGAGGCGACCGGCGCCGAATGCGACCGCGCAGGCCGCATCAAGGTCGAGCCCGACCTGAGCCTGGCCGGCCATCCCGAGATCAGCGTGGTGGGCGACCTGGCAGCAGCTTTGAGCTACGCCCCCGGCAAGCCGCCGAAGCCGGTGCCCGGCGTGTCGCCCGGCGCCAAGCAGATGGGCCGCGCGGCGGCCGCCAACATTCTTCGCCGCATCGCGGGCGAGCCGACCGTGCCTTTCCGCTACCGGGACTACGGCAACCTGGCCACCATCGGCCGCAACTCGGCGGTGGTGGACCTGGAAACGCCCCTCGGCCCGCTGCGCTTCAGCGGCCGGCTCGCATGGCTGTTCTGGCTGTTCGCGCACGCGTACTTCCTGATCGGGTTCCGCAACCGCATCGTGGTGATGATGGACTGGGCCAGCGCCTACTGGAGCTTCCAGCGCAATGCGCGCGTGGTGGCGGACGTGCAGGGCAAGAGCGAGTCCTAGCGGCGCTCCGAAGGCCCCTTCGGAGCGCCCTGCCCCTTCCCGCGTCAGGTCCCGATCACGCCGCCATCGTTCTTCGTGATGGCGACCGTCGCCGAGCGCGGGCGCCCGGCGCCATCCGGCCACTTCGACACGGCGAGCGGACGTTCCGGGTCGCTGCGCTCATTGGCCGGCTCGCCCGGATGCTGCACGTTGATGAAGAGCGTGCGCAGATCGGGCGTGGCCGTGAGGCCGGTGACCTCGCAGCCGGCGGGCCCGAGCAGGAAGCGGCGGATCTCACCCTGGGTCGGATCGCATGCCAGCATCTGGTTGTTCGGCAGGTTGGCGTATTCGCCCTTGCCGAGCGTGGAGGTCGAGACGTCGGTCTCGATCCACAGCACGCCGCGCGCATCGACCATCAGGCCATCGGGGCTGCCGAAGGTGTCGCCCTTGATGTTGCCCTGCGCTTCGTAGCGCGTCTGCTTCGGATCGCCCGCGAGCACGAGGTGGTTCCAGGCGAACCTGGTCGCGTCGAGGTCACCGTTTTCCTTCCAGCGGATGATCTGGCCCATCGTGTTGTTGGAGCGCGGATTGGCCGCGTCCATGAAGGGCTGGCCCGGCGCGCCGCGGTTGCTGTTGTTGGTGAGCGTGCAATAGACCTCCTTCGTCAGCGGATCGACGGTGGTCCATTCGGGGCGGTCCATCTTGGTGGCGCCCAGCAGGTCGCTGGCCTGGCGCGCCTTGATGAGCACGTCGCCCTGGGTTGCAAAGCCCTTGTCGGCGACGAGTCCGTTCCTGCCCTGCACCAGCGGCAGCCACTCGCCGGTGCCGTCCACGTCGAAGCGGCCCACATAGAGCGTGCCGTGGTCGAGCAGTTCGCGGTTGGCGGCCGCGCCGCCGGGCTGCACCTTGTCGCGGCTCACGAACTTGTAGATGTATTCGAAGCGCGAGTCCTCGCCCATGTAGATGACCGCGCGGCCGTCGTTGGTGAGCGCGGTGGCGGCGCCCTCGTGCGCGGCGCGGCCGAGCGCGGTGCGCTTGCGCGGCGTCGACGCCGGGTCCTGCGGATCGATCTCGACCACCCAGCCGTAGCGGTTCGACTCGTTCGGGTGCTTCGCCACGTCGAAGCGCGCCTCATGCTCGTGCCAGCGGTACTTGGCGCCGTTGCCCTTCTTGATGCCCCAGCGCTTCTGGTGTGCGTCGGGCGTGCCGGTGCCTTCGAAGTAGTCCGCGAAGTTTTCCTCGCAGGTCAGGTAGGTGCCCCACGGCGTCTGGCCGTTCGAGCAGTTGTTGTAGGTGCCGAGCACCTGCGTACCCGTCGGATCGCCCGCGGTGCGCAGCATCGGGTGGCCGGCGGCGGGGCCGGTGAGCGTCATTGGCGTGAGCGCGGTGATGCGGCGCGCGAAACGCGACGGCAGCACCTGCGACCATTTCGCGCCCTCGCGCTGCAGCTCGATGACCGACACGCCGTGCGCGTTCATCGACTTGCGCACCTTCTCGGCCGTCCAGGTCTTCATGCCGTCCGGATGCAGCAGGCCGTCGTCGACGTATTCGTGGTTCAGCACCAGCAGGCCGCGGTTCGATCCGTCGAGCGGAAAGAAGGCCATGCCGTCGTGGTGCATGCCGGCCTGCAGGGCTTGTTCGTCCGCGGTGTTGGAGCCATCGGCCTTGAATGCGGGCATGCGGCCGGCGATGCCTGTGGCGTCGCCCCAGCGGTAGAGCACCCGCGCGCTGTAGCCCTCGGGCACGACGATGCGGTCGACGGCGGCCATGGGCACGCTCTTGAAGCCGATGGCCCGGCCCAGCGAACTCACCGGGCTGCCTGAGGGGGTGGTGGCGCAACCGGCCAGCGTGCCGGCCACCAGCGGCCCGAAGAGGCCTGCCACTGCCGCCGCCAGGCCGCCGCGCACGAACACGCGACGCTTCGGGTCGGACACTTCGTGGATGGTGGGGTTGGCGGAGGGATTGGAGTCCTCCATCCGCTCGAAATCTTTGGCCATCTTCTTGTCGTCATGGGGTTGCGAGAACCCGCGATGGTCTCGCGTCCGCATGAATTCCCCATGACAGCGACCGGCGGCTCAGAAGAGGGCGTCGCTCCAGTGGTGCTCGCGCCGCTCCCGCCGCCAGTCCCAGGGCGGCGTCGGCTTCGAATCGGCCCACAGCCCCAGGCCTTGCGCACGCGCGGCATCCTGCAGCTTGAAGAGCCCGCCTCCGCGCTTGGTCGCAATGCCGTCGTAGTCGTACACCCAGGCCCAGCCGCCGGACACCATGCGGCTGCCCGCGTCCTCTCCGTTGCACGCCACGTCGGCCACGGTGCGGCCATAGCGGTCGGTGTCGCGCGGCGTGATCTGCGCCTTCTCGGCGTAGCAGAGCCGGCTCAGCGCCTGCCGGCTGCGCTGGCCATAGGGCTGCTTGCTTTCGGGCGCATCGATCGCGGCGATGCGCACCTTGATCTGCTCATAGGAACCGGCGCGCCCGCAGCGCGCCGTGAGCGTGTCGCCGTCGCTGATACCGACGACCAGGCAACTGCGGGGCTCGGCGTGAGCCAGCAGCGGAGGAGAAACGAAAGCGAAAAGAAGAAGAAAGACCGGGCGAAAGCGCATGCAGGCAGGAGCGGAACGGACACGTTGCAAAGAGCGTTGATTCTCGACGCGAAGTGCCCATCCCATCCGGCTGAATCATTTGTTTTCGTCTTCCTGCAGCAGCCGCCACATCACCTTGCCGCTGCCGCTCTTGGGCAGCGCGTCGACGAACTGCACCTTGCGCGGGATCTTGTAGACCGCCATGTTCTCGCGGCACCAGTCGATGATCTGCTGCTCGGTGGTGTCCTTGTGCGTGGCGCGCAGCACCACCACGGCCTTGACCGATTCGCCGCGGTAGTCGTCCCTGGTGGAAATGACGCAGGCCTCCTGGATCGCGGGATGGCGGAACATCAGCAGCTCGACCTCGGCCGGCCACACCTTGAAGCCGCTCGCGTTGATCATGCGCTTCAGGCGGTCGGTCATGAAGAAGTAGCCGTCCTCGTCCATCCGGCCCATGTCGCCCGAGCGGAAGAAGCGCTTGCCCTCGAACTCGACGAAAGCCGCCTGGGTGGCGTCGGGGCGCTTCCAGTAGCCCTGGAACACCTCGGGGCCGTGGATGATGATCTCGCCCGATTCGCCGACGGGCATTTCCTTCAGGGTGTCGGGGTCGACCACGCGCGCATCGGTGCTCATGAAGGGAATGCCCAGGCATTGCTGCTTGGGGTGGTCCGACGGATTGGTATGCGAAGGCGCGGCGGTTTCGGTGAGGCCGTAGCCCTCCTGGTACTTGAGGCCGTACTGCTCGAAGAGGCGCTGCGCCACGGCCTGCGGCATGGCGGCGCCGCCGCCGCCGATGTGCGTGATGCTCGACAGGTCGTAGCTCGCGAAATTCGGGCTGGCCATGAGGTCGATCACCATGGTGGGGATGTTGGTCCAGCTCGTGACCTTCCAGCGCGAGATGAGCCGGCCCGCCACGTCGCGGTCCCAGCGCGGCATGATGACCAGCGTAGCCGCCGCGAGGATGGAGGTGTGCATCATGCTCACCACGCCGGTGATGTGGAACATGGGCACCACCGCCAGCACCACCGCTTCCGAGGTGGCCTGGCCCCAGAGCTGGCTGGCCACCGCGTTGTGCATGAGGCTGGAATGGTGGTGCACGCAGCCCTTGGGCAGGCCGGTGGTGCCGCTGGTGTAGGGCAGCAGGGCCATGTCGTTGGCGCCCACCAGGTGCTCGGGCGCGGGATGGCCGGCCGCGAGCGCGTCGGTCCAGGCCATGGCCTGGCCGCCGGCCAGTTCGGGCAGCGGATGGCGCGTGGCGAGCCACTCATTCCATGCCGGCGCCGGAGCGTCGGCGCCGTTCGCATCGGCGTCGAAGGCGTCGGTGAACTGGGTCACGATCATGTGGGCCAGCTGCTGCCCGGGCGGCAGCGCATTGCTGGCCTTGGCCAGCTCGCCGGCCAGGTCGCCGGTGGTGATGGCCACCCTGGCGTCCGGGTCGACGATGTAGTGCTTGAGCTCCTCGGCCCGGTTCATCGGGTTGACGGGCACCACCACCGCATTGGCGCGCAGGATCGCGAAATGCGCGACCACGAGCTGCGGGCAGTTCTGCATGTTCAGCACCACGCGGTCGCCGCGCTTCACGCCCAGTGCGTGCAGCACGCCGGCCAGGCGCTCGACCTGGGCCGCGAAATCGCGATAGCTCAGCACCCGCCCGAAGAAGACCAGCGCGGCCTTGTCCGGATAGCGCGCCGCCGAAGTTGCGAGGTTGTGCCACAGCGAGGTGACGGGAACGGTGATCGAATGCGGGAGGCGCTTGGGCCAGAACTTGTAGTGCGGACGTGGTTGCATGGTCAAGGCAGGCGGACGGAAGAGAGAGAAGGAGGACAGGCCGCAGCCTAAGCCGAGCCGTGCGCCGCTCCCATCGGGGAAGCCCCCGGGCGCGTCACCTTGGCGACGCCCCTTGCTCGCGATTGCGCGATCTTCATCGCACGCGCCCTGCGACTACAGACAAGCCCGGCGTTCCGCGCGATACCTGCTTCTCCCCCACCCGTTACCTGAATGAAGGAGAGTTTTCATGGCAGCAGACAAGCACGCAAGCGTTCACTGGGAAGGCGCCGGCAAGACCGGCAAGGGCCAGATCAGCACCGAGACCGGCGCCCTCAAGGACTACCCCTACGGCTTCGCAAGCCGCTTCGAGGACGACAAGCGCGGCACCAACCCCGAGGAAATCGTCGGCGCGGCCCATGCGGCCTGCTTCACGATGGCCTTTGCCTTCGCGCTGGAGAAAGAGGGCCTGACAGCCACCAGGATCGACACCAAGGCCGCGGTGCGGCTGGCCAAGGATGGCGAGGGCTTCAAGATCGACCGCATTGCGCTCGAGCTCGATGCCGCGGTGCCCAATCTGGAAGAAGCGAAGTTCCAGCAGATCGCGGCCGCCGCCAAGGCCGGCTGCCCGCTGTCGAAGGCGCTGGCCAGCGTGCCGGAAATCACGCTGAAGGCCACGCTCGCCGGCTGAGCCGCTGCTTATGATCGTCTCCACTTGAAAAAGAGGAGACGATCCATGACCCGACCTGCGCGCGCCGCCCTCCTGGCGGCTTTTTCAATCGCCTCGTTCGGCGTCGGCGCCGCCGCCATGGCCGCCTACCCCGACAAGCCGATCAAGGTCGTCATCGGCTTCCCGGCCGGCGGTCCGCTCGACCAGCATGCGCGCCTTTTGACCGACAAGCTGCAGGCGGTGCTGGGCCAGCCGCTGATCGTCGACTACAAGCCCGGCGCGGGCGGTTCGGTGGGCGCCGACGCGGTCGCCAAGAGTCCGGCCGACGGCTACACGCTGATGCTGGCCAACACCGGCGTGGCCGTGATCAACGGCGCGCTCTACAGCAAGCTGCCCTACAACACGCAGCGCGACTTCGTGCCCATTGCGCGCACCGCGATGCAGCCGCTGGCCCTGCTGGTCACGCCCAAGCTGCCGGTGCAGAACCTCCGGCAGTTCATCGACTACGCCAAGGCGCGGCCCGGCCAGGTCAACTACGGCTCGGCCGGCAACGGCGGCATCAGCCACCTGGTGCCCGAGATGTTCAAGACCGCCACCGGCATCTTCATGGTGCACATCCCCTACCGCGGCAGCGCCCCGGCTTTTACCGACCTGATGGGCGGGCAGGTTCAGTTCATGGCCGAGTCGATTCCGCAGGCCGCCAACTATCACAAGCAGGGCAAGGTGCGCGCCCTGGCCGTGACCAGCCGCGAGCGCAACCCCGCCCTGCCCGACGTGCCGACAGTCATCGAGTCGGGTGTCAAGGGCTTCGAGGTGGTGGGCTTCTACGGCTTCTTCGCACCGAAGGACACGCCCGGCGACGTGGTCGCCAGGCTGAGCGACGCGTTCAGGCAGGTGCTGACCAGCCCCGAGGTGCGCGAACGCATGGTGAGCCAGGGCGCGGACCCGGCTTACCTGGGCAGCGAGGATTTCGCGCGCTTCCTGGCCACGGAGACGCCGCGCTGGGACAAGGCGGTGAAGGCTTCGGGCGCGCGGATGGATTGATTGCTGGCGGTTCGGGGCGCTGTCGTTCTTCGAGGGCACTCTTGTTCAGGGCGGCGTGCACAGGCCACCGGGTACTCCCCTCCGCGAATGTCCCCCGGCCTGCGGCCTCCTCCTTGATTTCGCTGCGGGGAGCACCCGATGCCCTGTGCACAGGGCACGCTCTTTGTGTACCGCTGATCAACCAGTGCTCTGTCCAACGCTCCCGTCGATGGGGTGCCTTGCGCAGCGAAATAAAGGAGGAGCCGAAGGCGGGGGACATTCGCGGAGCAAGGTGCCCCGTCGGCGGGAGCGCGCCCTGAACAGCTGCACCCTGAACAGCAGCGCCATGCACCACCGGCACGCAGCGCCGTCCCATTTCGGTGCACAGATCTTGCATACCAGTTGGCACAGAAGCTGCTGGTATGCATGCCAATGTCTACATCCGCATCCGAAATCAGTGCACGCATCGTCGAGGCGGTGATGGCGCAGAAGCTCGCGCCGGGCTCGCGCCTGGGCGAACAGCCGCTGGCCATGCTGTTCGACTGCAGCCGCACCATCGTGCGCGAAGCCCTCACCCGGCTGGCGGCGCGCGGCATCGTCACGGTGAGTGCGCGGCGCGGCTGGTTCGTGATCGAACCCTCCCAGGACGAGGCGCGCGAAGCCTTCGAAGCCCGGCGCGTCATCGAACTGGGCCTCATCCGCAGCACCGGCAAGATCGACAAGGCCGCGCTGCGCCAGTTGAAGGCGCACCTTCAGCGTGAAAAGGCCGCACTGAAAGAGAGCGACGTCGGCAACCGCAGCTTCCTGCTCGGCGACTTTCACGTGTGCCTGGCCGAATGCCTTGGCAACACCCTGCTGGCGGACACGCTGCGCGACTTCACGGCACGCACCACGCTGATCGCCATGCTCTACCAAAGCACACACGACGCCGTGCAGTCCTGCGAGGACCACGTGCAGATCGTCGCCGCACTCGAACGGGGCGACCACGCCGCCGCCGAGGCGCTGATGGCCGCGCACATCGGCACGGTGCAGTCGGCGCTGCGTGTGCAGGCGCCCACCGATCCGCTGGCGCAGCTGCGCGACGCGCTGGCGCCGCTGCAACAGAAGAAGACCACCGCGGCCAGGCCCGGGCGGCGCAAGGCGGCTTCGCCCTCCCCCGACGACACCGATTCATCGACTTACCTAGGAGCCCTGCTATGACCCACCCTTCGTTCTCTTCGTCCAAACGCCACCTCTCGCTCGCGCTTGCTTCCATCGCCATGCTGGCGGCAGCCGGCGCCGCCCAGGCCCAGAACGCACTCGACAACGTGCTGAAGGCCAAGACCATCAAGATCGCGGTGCCGACCGACTATCCGCCCTACGGCTCGGTGGACAAGAACATGAAGCCGCAAGGCCTCGACATCGAAATGGCCGAGCTGATCGCCGCCAAGCTGGGCGTCAAGGTCGAACTGGTGCCCGTGACCAGCGCCAACCGCATTCCCTACCTCCAGACCCGCAAGGCCGACCTCGTGATCTCCACGCTCGGCAAGAACGCCGAGCGCGAGAAGGTGATCGATTTCTCCTCGGCCTACGCGCCCTTCTTCCAGGCCGTGTATGCGGCCAAGAGCATGAAGCTCACCAGCTTCGCCGACATGGCCGGCAAGACCGTCGCCGTGACGCGCGGCGCGATGGAAGACCAGGAACTGAATAAGGTGGCGCCGCCGAACGTCGACTACCGCCGCTTCGAGGACAACAACGCGACGATCGCAGCCTTCGTGGCCGGCCAGACGCAAACCGTCGCAACCAGCGCGGCGGTTGCCGGCGACATGCTCGCCAAGAACCCGAAGGTGAGCGCCGAGTTCAAGCTGTTGCTGAAGGACAGCCCCTGCTTCGTGGGCGTCGCCAAGGGCGAAACCGCATTGAAGACCAAGGTCAACGAGATCATTGCCGCCGCCAAGAAGGACGGCACGCTGGACGCCATGTCGAAGAAGTGGCTCGGCAAGGCAGCCGGCGACCTGCCGGTCTGAGCGCCGCTGAACCTCGAACAAAGGCGCGGCCATGGAATTCGACTTCGGTGCAGTTCTTGTCGACTGGCGACTGCTCGCCAAGGGCATCGCGTGGACGGTCGGCCTGACAGCCATCGCCACGGTCATCGGCATGGCCGTGGGCGTGGCCTGCGCCTGGGCGCGTGCCAGCGGACCGGCGTGGCTTCGCTGGGTGGTCGGCAGCTATGTGGAGCTGATCCGCAACACGCCCTTCATCGTGCAGCTGTTCTTCATCTTCTTCGGCCTGCCCGCGGCGGGCGTCAAGCTCACGCCGGAGACGGCGTCGATCATCGCGATGGTGATGAACCTCGGGGCCTACGCCACCGAAATCATCCGTGCCGGCATCGAGGCCACGCCCAAGGGGCAGATCGAGGCGGCCGTGAGCCTGGCGCTCAACAAGGTGCAGGTGTTCACCCGCGTGGTGCTGCCGCCCGCGCTCAAGAAGGTGTGGCCCGCCATGGTGAGCCAGATCATCATCGTGATGCTGGGCTCGGCCGTGTGCGGGCAGATCTCCACCGAGGAGCTGAGCTATGCGGCCAACCTCATCCAGAGCCGCAACTTCCGCGCCTTCGAGGCCTTCATCGTCGCCACGCTGCTCTACCTGGCGCTGGCCGTTGCGCTGCGCAGGCTGCTCAACTGGGCCGGGCCGAGATTCTTCTTCGGACGCTGAACGCAGGACGCCACCACCATGGTCGATTTTTCTCTCTGGGACATCCTGCGCAACCTGCTGATGGCGCTGCGCTGGACCGTCGTGCTCTCGCTCATCGCCTTCATCGGCGGCGGGCTGGTGGGCGCCCTGCTGCTGTTCCTGCGGCTGCGCGGCGGCAGCGCCATGGGCCGCGCCGTCGGCCTCTACGTGCAGCTGTTCCAGGGCACGCCGCTCCTGATGCAGCTCTTTCTCGCCTACTTCGGCATCGCGCTGTTCGGCATCGACGTGTCGGCGTGGACCGCGGCCAGCGTGGCGCTCACGCTCTACACCAGCGCCTTCCTCACCGAAATCTGGCGCGGCTGCGTGGCCTCCATTCCCAAGGGCCAGTGGGAAGCCTCGGGCAGCCTGGCGCTGAGCTTCAGCGAGCAGATGCGCCACGTGATCCTGCCGCAGGCGGTGAAGATCGCCATCGCGCCGACGGTGGGCTTCCTGGTGCAGGTGATCAAGGGCACGGCGCTCGCCTCGGTGATCGGCTTTGTCGAACTCACCAAGGCCGGCAGCATGATTTCGAACGCCACCTTCAAGCCCTTCGTGGTGTTCAGCTGCGTGGCGCTGCTTTACTTCGTGCTGTGCTTCCCTGTAAGCCTGTACGCCAAGAATCTCGAGAGGAAATCCCATGGCCGCCGTGCTTGAATCCCGCCAGACCTCCGCCGCGCCGATCGTGCGCGTGACCGCGCTGCGCAAGTCGTATGGCGCCAACGAGGTGCTCAAGGGCATCGACCTCGACGTGAAGCGCGGCGAGGTCATTGCCATCATCGGCAAGAGCGGCTCGGGCAAGAGCACGCTGCTGCGCTGCATCAACGGGCTCGAGGTGTTCCAGGAAGGCTCGCTCACGGTCGACGGCAAGCCCCTGCTGCACGAGAGCGCCATGGCCATGCGCGAGCTGCGCCAGCACGTGGGCATGATCTTCCAGAGCTTCAACCTGTTCCCGCATCTCACGGTCGGAAAGAACGTGATGCTCGCGCCCACGCTGGTGAAGAAGCGCGGCAGCATGGAGGCGGCATCGCAGGCGCGCAAGCTGCTCGAGCGCGTGGGCCTGGCAGAGAAGTTCGACGCCATGCCCGACCAGCTCTCCGGCGGCCAGCAGCAGCGCGTGGCCATCGCCCGCGCGCTGGCGATGGAGCCGGCCGTGCTGCTGTGCGACGAGATCACCTCGGCGCTCGACCCCGAGCTGGTGGGCGAGGTGCTGCGCGTGGTGGAGTCGCTGGCCGACGAAGGCATGACGCTCCTGATGGTCACGCACGAGATGAGCTTTGCGCGCAAGGTGAGCGACCGCGTGATCTTCATGCACCAGGGCCGCGTGCACGAGATGGGGCCGCCGGCGGAACTGTTCGGCAATCCGCAGACGGCCGAGCTGAAGCAGTTTCTTTCGTCGCTGCACGATTGAGACGGTACGCAGAGCTGCGTTACTTCCTGCGTGCCCGCGCACGCGCCGGCTTTCGCACCGCCATGTCGGGCGGCAGCGTGAAGCTGTCGTTCGCCCCCAGGCCGGTGGCCACGCCGAGCCGGGCCGCCAGGTGCGCGGCGTCGTAGGGTGCGTGCACCTTGACGTCGTTGTCGAAGTAGCAGAACACGTCGCGCCCCTTGCGCCCGGACAGCTGGCACGTAGGCACGGCCAGCCTCGCGTCCTTCACCTGGCGTCCATGGCGCCAGGCGTCGATGCGCTCGGCCCAGCGGTCGAGCGCAGCATCGTCGTAGCCGCTCGCGTAGAGTTCCTTGTCGCCATGCAGCCGCATGTAGACGAAGTCGGCGCACAAGTCTTCGAGCAGGGGCCAGCGCCCCGCGGTGTCGGCAACGACCAGTGCGACGCCATGCCGGCGCAGCATCGCAATGAAGTCCGGATTCGCGAAGCTCGCATGCCGCACCTCCATCGCATGCCGGATGCGCAGCTTCGCGGGCGCCTTCAGCAACGCACGGTCGTCGGCAAGCTTCTCGTTGTGCTGCCGTGCCAGCTCGAGGGCGGACCGGCCGCCCCTGGGCAACAGCGCCAGGAACTCCTCCAGGCGATCGGCGTCGTAGGCAAACGACGGCGGCAGCTGCCAAAGAATGGGCCCGAGCTTGGCGCCCAGCGCGAACAGGCCCGACGCAAGGAAATTGGCCAACGGAACGCGCGGTTCCCTGAGCCGCAGGGTGTGGGTGATGTAACGCGGCCCCTTCACCGCAAACACGAAATCGTCCGGCGCTGCGTCGTGCCATGCCTGCCAGGAGGCGGGGCGCTGCAGCGAATAGAACGAGCCGTTGATCTCGATGGTGGGCAGCATGCGCGATGCAAAGTCGAGCTCGAGGTGCTGCGCCAGCCCCTTGGGATAGAAGCGGCCCCGCCATGGCGCATAGCGCCAGCCAGAAATTCCGATTCGCGTGGTGCCCTGCATCGCTCGTCTTTTTTTCTGCTGAAGCTCGAACGTGGCCTGCCGGGCGGTACCGTGGCGTAGGAAATCTTCCCATCCGCCTCCAGGCGCCATGCTTAAGATTCGTCTCGACATGCAATTCAAATGGATGGAAGACTTCATCGCCCTGGCGGAAACGCGCAGCTTTACGCGCGCCGCCGAGCTTCGCCACGTCACGCATCCCGCCTTCGGACGCCGCATCCGCGCACTCGAATCATGGGCCGGCACGGCGCTGATCGAGCGCGGCAGCTCCCCAGTCGTGCTGACGGCCGCGGGCGAGAGCTTCCTGGACAACGCCAGCCAGGTGGTGCGCGGCATCGAGGGCTCGCGCGAGGAAATGCACAACGTGGCCGGTCGGCAGGCCCGCACGGTCACGCTGGTCACCGGCCGCACGCTGGCACGCACGGTGATGGCCGACTGGCTGGTGCGCCTGCAGCCCATGCTGCGCCACGGCGAGGTACGGGTGCTGACGGGCGCACTGGCGGAGACGGTGCGGATGCTGGAACACAACGAGGTGGATTTCTCGCTGATCTTTCACCATGCCGCGCTCACTTTCCGGCTCGACGGGCGGCAGTTTTCCCATGTGACTGTGGCGTCCGACAAGCTCGTGCCCGTGTCACGCGCCGACGCACAGGGCCGTGCGGTGCACGGCTTCGACGGTACCGGCGAAGTGCCGTTTCTCTCGTACGTCCGCACGCTTGCGATGGGCCGCATGGTGGAAGACTTGCTGACCAACAACCCGCAGGCGCCGCGTCTGAAGCGTTGCATCGAATGCGATTCGGCCGATGCGCTCTACGAGTACGTGTTGAGGGGCCTGGGCGTGGCGTGGCTGCCGTGGTCGATGGTGCAGGGCGATTGCAGGGCCGGCCGACTGGTGCCGGCAGGCGGGCGGCGCATGGAAGTGCGCTTCGAAGTGCGGCTCTACCGGCCGAAGCGCCGCCTGGGCCCGCTGGCCGAAGACGTCTGGCGGGCGATGGCTTCGCGTTGACGCGGGCCTGATCGGCACGGATTCGTGCCAACACGGCACCACGCGAAAGCGAAGATCTCCACAGAATCCTCGGGATTACTACAACCCTCGAGGCAACGATGCGTCTTCCCCGTGCTTTCTCTTCGAGTCTTGCCGTGGCTCTGTGCGGCCTTGCCTGGGCGGCAGCCGGCCCGGCCAACGCCCAGACCTACCCCCACAAACCCATCACGCTGGTGGTGGCCTACCCGCCGGGCGGCTCGACCGACCTCACCGGGCGCGCACTCGGCGTCGAGCTCTCCCATCGCCTTGGCGTGCCGGTGATCATCGACAACGTGGGCGGAGCCGGGGGAGCCATCGGCGCGCAAAAGGTTGCCAACGCCGCGCCCGATGGCTACACGCTGCTCGTCGGCGCCAGCAACGAAGTGGCGATCAACAAGCTGGTCAACGGCAACGTGAAGTACGAACCGAAGGACTTCACCCCTATCGGCCTGATCGCCTCCCAGCCCCTGGTGCTGGTGGCGGCCCCCTCGGCCGGCGTGAAGAACTCCGGCGAATTCCTCGCGCTGCTGAAGAAGAACCCCGGCAAGTACAGCTACGGCAGCTCCGGCGTCGGCACCTCGCTGCATCTGGCGGGCGAGATGCTCAAGCAGCAGGGCGGCATCTTCATGACGCATGTGCCGTACCGGGGCGTGGCGCCGCTGACGAACGACCTGCTGGGCGGCAACATCGACTTCGGCGTTTTCGTTCTTTCCAGCGCGCTGCCCTACATTCGCAGCGGCAAGATGGTGGCGCTGGGCACCACCGAGGCCAAACGTTCGGCCATCACGCCCGACCTGTCCGCGCTCAGCGAGAACCCCAGCCTGAAAAACCTGGACATCGGCGTCTGGTTCGCGCTGATGGGGCCGGCGAAGCTGCCCGAGTCGGTGTCGGTCCGGCTGAAGAAGGCACTGAGCGAGACGCTGCAGTCGCCCGACTTCCGCAAGAAGATGGAAGCCGCCAGTTCGGTCGTCCCGACTTCGGACCTGGACATCGACAAGTTTCTCGTCAGCGAAACCGCCAAGTACAAGGCCATCGTCAAATTCGCCAACATCAAGGAATGAGCTTGTCCGCGTCTCTTTTCCAACTCCCCGCTCCCGACCTCGCCGCTTGGCGTGCCGGCAACACCGGCGTCGAGGGCGTCTGGCATTTCGAAGCCGCAGTGCCCGGCCGGCAGGTGATGATCAGTGCGCTCGTGCACGGCAACGAAGTGTGCGGCGCCTGGGCGCTCAAGGGCCTTCTGGAGGCCGCTGTGCGCCCGCAGCGCGGCCGGCTCACGCTGGCGTTCTGCAACCTGGAGGCCTTCGAGCGCTTCGATCCGGCCGACCACGATGCCTCCCGCTTCGTCGACGAAGACCTCAACCGCCAATGGTCGCCGGAACGTCTGGAGGCCGGCACGACGCGGGAGCGGCGTCGCGCCGCAGCGCTGCAGCCCTATGTAACGCAGGCCGACTGGCTGCTGGACCTGCATTCGATGCACGAGCCCTCCGCGCCGCTGACGCTCACCGGCACGCAGCCGCGCAACCTGCTGCTGGCGCAGGCGATGCGCAGCCCGGAGCATGTGGTCATCGATGCCGGTCACAAGGACGGCGTGCGCATGCGCGATTTCGGCCGATTCGGTGCCCCCGACGCAGAGAGCGACGCCCGTGCGCTGCTGGTCGAGTGCGGCTTCCACGGCGACCCGGCCAGCCGTACCGTGGCGCAGGACCAGTGCGCGCGCTTCCTGCGGGCGGCGGGCACCCTGGACGACGCAGCCATCGCGCAGCAACTGCCCGGCTGGCTGCAGCCTGACGCGCCACGCCAATGGGCGCTGGACGTGACCGGCCCGGTGGTGGCGCGCAGCGGGGATTTTCGCTTTGCACAGCCCTTCACCGGCCTGGAAGTGATCGAGCGCGCAGGCACCGCGATCGGCTGGAACGAAGGCGAGCCCGTGACCACGCCCTACGACGACTGCGTGCTCGTCATGCCCTCCACCCGTCAGGCCAAGCCGGGCGTGACGGTGGTGCGCTACGCCCGTCGCCGGCTGCTCTGAGCCGGCTGGCGGGACCTTCCGGGCTGTGGCAAGCTCCGAGAAGTATGCAAATCCGCTCCCTGCCTTTCACCACCTCCCGCCGCTGGATGCTGCGCGCGCTCTGCGGCGCCGCTGTCCTGCAGGTGCCGCTTTCCGCGCTGGCCGGCTTCAACTTCTTCACCAGCGAATACACCGCGACCCGCGATGAGCTGCAAACGCAGATCGCCAAGCGCTTTCCGGTGGCCGAGCGCTATGCCGAGATCTTCATGGTCGGGCTGCGCGACCCGCAGCTGGGCCTCGACGCACGCGGCAACCGCGCGGCCATCACGGCCACGCTGACCATTGCCAGCCCCTTGCTGGCCGCCTCGCCCGTGCAGGGCGTGGTCTCAGTCAGCAGCGCGCTGCGCTACGACGCCGCCACGCGCGCGCTGCGGCTCGACCAGCCCAAGGCCGAGCGCCTTGAGCTGCAGGGCGTGCAAGGCCGCGATGCGGAACACCTGCAGAAGGTCGGCGCGGTGGTGGCGCAAGAACTGCTGCAGGGGCAGGTGCTGCGCAGCTTCACGGCCGACGAGCTCACGGTCGGACGCAAGACCTACGAGATCGGCGACATCACGGTGCAGGACGACGGCATCAAGGTGCAGCTGAAATGACCGCCCCCCTGCTTCGCGCGCATCGTCTCGCCTCGGGCACCCTGGCGGCCTGCGTTGCCGGCGCTCTGTTCGTTGCCGGCTGCGCGGCCATCCTGCCCAGGGCCAAGCAGCACTTCGACCTGCAGGCGCACCGCGGCGGACGTGGGCTCGCACCTGAAAACACGCTGGCGGCATTCTCGAATGCCATCGATCTGGGCGTGAACACGCTCGAACTCGACATCGGGCTCACGGCCGACGGCGTGGTCGTGATCTCGCACGACACCGCCCTCAATCCCGACCACACCCGCGATGCGGACGGCGCCTGGCTGCCGCCCAAGAGCGGCGCCGCTGTCCGCTCGCTCACGCTGGCCCAGCTGCAGCGCTACGACGTCGGCCGCCTGAACCCCGCAAGCAACTACGGCAAGCAGTTCGCGCTGCAGCAGCCGCGCGATGGCGAGCGCATTCCGACCCTGGCGGCCCTGTTCGAGCACGTGCGCGCACGCGGCACCGCGGCCGCCACGGTGCGCTTCAACATCGAGACCAAGATCGATCCCGCCAAGCCCGACGAGACCGCCGCGCCCGAGCCGATGGTGCGCGCCCTGCTCGCCGAAATCGACAAGGCGCAGATGGGCGGCCGCGTGACCATCCAGAGCTTCGACTGGCGCACGCTCGCACTGGTCGGCCAGCTTGCGCCGCAATTGCCGCGCGCCTACCTGAGTTCCGCACGAACGCTCAAGGACAGCCGCTGGACGGCCGGGCTCGACGCCGCGCAGTTCGCATCGACACCGCAGCTGGTCAAGGCCGCGGCGGGAACGGCGGGCGGACCCGTCACCTGGTCGCCGGCCTACAACGACCTGACGCCCGCGGCCATCAAGGAAGCGCAAGGCCTCGGCTTCAAGGTGCTGCCCTGGACCGTGAATCAGCGCGCCGACATGCTGCGGCTGATGGACTGGGGCGTGGACGGCATCATCACCGACTACCCCGACGTGCTGCGCGACCTGGTGCGCGAACGCGGCCTCTCGCTGCCGCCGCCGGGAAAGGCCGCCTCATGAACGCAGCCCCGCAACTCGACGCCATCGGCGCGCGCATCGACGCGCTGCGCAACGGCCGCGGCGAATCGATTGCCGCGCTCTCGAACGAGGCACGCGCGAGCGGCGAGCTGCTCGCGGCACTGCCGCCGCGCTATGGCGAGGTGCTGCTGAACCTGCTCGACCGGCTCGAATCGAGCGCGCTGTTCAGTGAGGAGAGCTGTTCCTTCAGCCAGAAAGACCTGCTCGACAACCTGCAGGTGTGGGTCGACAAGGCCCGCGCGCAATTGGAGTCCTGAGGAGAAATCTCATGCAAAGACGCACCCTTCTTCTGCGCGCCGCCCCGCTGCTGGCGCTCGCATCCACGGCGGCATGGCCGCTGGCCGCATCGGCCGCCGCGCCGATGGTCGAGATCTGGAAAGACCCGAACTGCGGGTGCTGCCAGGACTGGGTCAGGCACCTCAACGCGAACGGCTTCGCCACCCGCGTGCACGACGACGGCAACAGCGCCGCGCGCAGCCGGCTCGGCATTCCCGCCAAGCTGGGCTCGTGCCACACCGGCCTGGTCGGCGGCTATGCGCTCGAAGGCCACGTGCCCGCGCGCGAGATCCACAGGCTGCTGCGCGAAAAGCCCAAAGCCATCGGCCTCGCCGTCCCCGGCATGCCGGTGGGCTCGCCCGGCATGGACGGCGGCGCCTACGGCGATCGGCGCGACCCCTACGACGTTCTGCTGGTGCAGGCCGACGGCGGCAGCCGCGTCTACCAAGGCTACCGCTGAGGCGGAATCGCTGAGGTAAACCGGTCCGGTCAGCTGAAGCGACGGGGATCGAAAGGGGCAAGCGCCGTCTCGGGCGTGGTGCCCGCGAGCAATTGCGCTGCGAGCTTGCCGGTGCGCGCCGAGCCGCACAGGCCGACGTGCCCATGCCCGAAGGCCAGCACGATGTCCGCACTGGCCGCGGACGCGCCGATGCAGGGCAGCCCGTCGGGCAGGCTGGGCCGGTGGCCAAGCCAGTGCTTCACGGCCACCGCCTCCGGCGCCTGGGCGGCAAGCGCCGGAAACATCGACAGCAGGTGCCGGTGCAGGATCTCCGCGCGCCGCCAGTCGGGCGCGGCATCGAGCCCGCCGATCTCGACCTGGCCGGCCGCGCGCAGGCCGCCGTCCATCCAGTGCGCGATGAGCTTGCCGTCGGCCACCATGGTCGGCGTGCGCGGCCCCACCGACGCGCCTTCGACGACCACGTGGTAGCCGCGTTCGGATTCAAGCGGCACCGGCGATCCGGCCGCCGCGGCCAGCGGGCCCGAGCGCGCTCCGGCGCAGATGGCGGCAGCGTCGCAGCTGATCTCACCGGCTTCGGTGTGCACCGCGCGCAGCCGCCCGCCCTCGATGCGAAAGCCGGTGGCGCGCGCCGCCACGCGCTGCGCGCCGGCCTCCTGCGCATGCCGCGCCAGCGCCGCCACATAGGCACCGGGATTGCGGCAGTGCCCGGCCTCGGGCACGAAGATGCCGAGCGTGTAGCGCGCATCGAGGTCGGGCTCGCGCCGGCGCAATTCGGCCGCCGGCCATTCCTCCCATTGCACGCCGGTGCGCTGGCGCACGCGCCAGCCGAGCGCATCGCCGTCGAACTCCTCGCGCGACCGGTAGGCATGCAGCAGGCCGCGCCGCTCGATGAGCTGCGGCACGCCGGCCTCGGCGGCGAGCCGGGCATGCAAGGCCGGCGCGTCGGCCAGCAGCGTGCGCAGTGCGTCGGCCGTGCGCTGCACGCGCGCCTCGGTCCAGCCCGAGGCCAGGTAGCGCAGCAGCCAGGGCAAGGCCCGCGGCAGATGGCGCCAGCGCAGTGCAAGCGGCCCCAGCGGATCGGCCAGCCAGCCCGGCACCTTGCGCCAGGCACCGGGCAGCGCAGGCGGCACCACGGAATGGGACGAGAGCCAGCCCGCATTGCCGTAGCTCGTGGCCTGCGGGCCGCCCGGTTCGCCGGGCTCCACCACCGTCACGCGCAGGCCGGCGCGCAAGGCCTCGATGGCGGTCGCGCTGCCCACGGCGCCCGCACCGATCACGACTACGTGGCGCGCGACACCGCCCGCGGAGAAACTTCTTGCAACTGTCATAGGGGCCTATCGTAGAGGGGCGGTCCCATAATCGGCCGCCATGCCTGCTTCGTCATCCGCTTCGTCTTTTCCTGCTTCGTCTTCCGGCGCCATCACCGATGTGGCCGGCATCGAAGTCGGCCATTTCTCCGACACGCGCCGGCCCACGGGCTGCACCGTGATCCTCGCCCGCGAAGGGGCGGTTGCCGGCGTCGACGTGCGCGGCGCCGCACCGGGCACGCGCGAGACCGACCTGCTCTCGCCCGGCAACCTGGTGCAGCAGGTGCACGGCGTGATGCTGGCGGGCGGCAGCGCCTGGGGACTGGCCGCGGCCGAAGGCGCCATGCGCTGGCTCGAGGAGCGCAACATCGGCATGGACGTGCGCTTCGGCACCCTGCCCATCGTGCCGGCCGCCGTGCTGTTCGACCTGCCCATGGGCGACGCGCGCATCCGTCCCGACGCCGCCGCCGGCTATGCGGCCTGCGAGGCGGCCACCCGCGATGCGCCGGAAGAAGGCAACGTGGGCGCCGGCAGCGGCGCGCTCGTGGGCAAGCTCTTCGGCGTGCACCGCGCGATGAAGGGCGGCATCGGCACCGCCTCGGTCACCGTGGGCGGCGTGACGGTGGGCGCACTGATTGCAGTCAATGCGCTGGGCGACGTGATCGACCCGGACACCGCGCAGCCGGTGGCCGGCGCGCGCACCGAAGACGGCAGCGCGCTGCTCGACACCCGCCGCGCCCTGCTGCGCGGCGACCTGCCCAAGCCCCTGCTCGCGGGCACCAACACCACGCTCGGCGTGATCGCGACCGACGCGGTGCTGACGAAGGTGCAGGCCAACCGCCTCGCCAGCGTGGCACACGATGGCCTCGCGCGCGCCATCAACCCGGTGCACACGATGAGCGACGGCGACACGCTGTTCGCGCTGGCCACCGGCCGCGTTCCGCTCGAAGGCCCCGGTGCCGAATCCAGCCCCGGCATGACCGTGCTCGGCACCATGGCGGCCGAAGCGGTGGCGCGCGCCACCTTGCGCGCTGTGCTGGCGGCGCGTTCCGTCACCGTTGGCGAGCTGCACGTCCCGTGCGCGGCCGATCTCGCCGCAACGAAAGGTTGAGTACCCCATGGCCATGCCCAAGACACTGAAGCTGATCCTGCTGTCGATCCGCGACCTGATCGCCTCGGCGGGTCCGGTCGTGTTCCTCGTGATCGGCCTCTTGATTGCCGCCTACTGGTGGCTGCAGCCGCAGCCGCCCAAGCACGTGACGTTGGCGACCGGCCCGACCGGCAGCGCCTATTCGCAGTTCGGCAAGCGCTATGCCGAGCTGCTCAAGAGCAGCGGCATCGAAGTGGAGCTCAAGGCCACCACGGGGTCTTCCGAAAACCTGGAACTGCTGCGCAGTGGCGGCGCCGACGTGGGCTTCGTGCGCGGCGGCAGCGCCGACCCGGTGGCCGACGAGGAAGCCGGGCTCACCTCCCTCGGCAGCCTGTTCTTCGAGCCGATCTGGCTCTTCTACCGCGCCGACAGCGCGCAGAAGATCGACCGCAAGACGGCCACCCTGACCTCGCTTGCCCAATTGCGCGGCCTGCGCGTGAACGTCGACCTGGCGGGCAGCGGCCTGCCCGAGATCATGGAAAGGCTCTTCAAGGCCAACCACCTCGAGTCCGACGCGCTGCAGCTGTCCAACCTCGAACAGGCGGCCGCGGCCGAAGCACTCCAGGCCGGCCTGCTCGACGCCATCGTGCTGGCCTCAGCGCCGCAGTCGCCACAGGTGCAGCGGCTGCTGCGCGCGCCCGACATCAAGCTCATGGACTTCGGCCAGGCCGATGCGTACACGCGGCGCTTTCCGTTCCTCTCGGCGGTCACGCTGCCGCGCGGCGTGGTCGATCTGTCGAAAGACCTGCCGCCTGCGGACGTCTCGCTGCTCGCGGCCACCACCTCGCTGCTCTCGCGCGACGAAACCCACTCTGCGCTGCGCCAGCTCTTCGCGCAGGCCGCGCAAGGCGTGCACAGCGACGCCGGCTGGTTCAACCGCGCGCGCGACTTCCCCAACACGCGCACCAGCGAACTGCCCGTGAGCCCCGAGGGCGACCGCGCAATCAACGGCACGCCGCCGTTCTGGCAGCGCTACCTGCCGTTCTGGGCCAGCAACCTGATCGAGCGCATGTGGCTGGTGCTTGGCGGCTTGCTGGTGCTGATGCTGCCGCTGAGCCGCGTGGTGCCGCCGCTCTACCAGTTCCGCGTGCGGCGGCGCGTGTTCCGCTGGTATGCGCGGCTGCGCGACATCGAGGCCAAGGTCGACGCGCGCCAAGGCGGGCGCGACGAATTGCTCGACGAACTCGAGGAGCTCGACCGCGTGGTCAACAAGGTGGCCGTTCCGCTGTCGTATGCCGACGAGCTCTATGCGCTGCGCAACAACATCCACACGGTGCAAAGGCGCGTGCAGATGCGCTGGCCGCAACCGGGCGATTTCGCGCCTCGAACGCCGCCGCCAGCGGAATCCGCAGAAAGCGCTTGACTTAGAGCGCGCTCCAACTTCGAGAATTCCCGCCATGGAAGCCAGCTTGACCATTGCGGAAGTCGCGCAGCGCACCGGCCTCACGGCCCACACGCTGCGCTACTACGAGCGCATCGGACTGATCGCCGCAGTGCCCCGCGCACCGGGTGGCCAGCGCCGCTACGCAAGCGCCGACATGGACTGGCTGGCCTTCCTGTTGCGCCTGCGCGAAACCGGCATGCCCATCCAGGGCATGCAGGCCTTCGCCAGGCTTCGAAGCCAGGGGGACGCCAGTGTCGGAGAGCGGCGCAAGATGCTCGAACAGCACTTTGCCGAGGTCCAGGCCAAGGTGGCGGCGCTGCAGCAATCCATGCAGGCGCTGTCGCTGAAGATCGAGCACTACCGCGTCATCGACAGGAAGCGTCCCTCCTCACCGGGCACAGCCCATGAAGGAAAGACGAGCGATGACGAACGCACAAGCAAGCCAGAACAGCAACGACAACCTGCGCTACGAGCGCGGACTGGCCAAACTCCAGCAAATCGACGGTGAAGGCGGCGTCAAGGTCGTCGAAAGCCTGGCCGGCATCGCACCCGATTTCGCCCGCCTCCTGATCGAGTTTCCGTTCGGCGACATCTACTCGCGCCCCGGCCTCGACCTGCGTTCACGCGAAATCGCGGTGGTGGCCGCGCTCACCGCCATGGGCAATGCGGCGCCGCAGCTCAAGGTGCACATCCAGGGCGCGCTCAACGTCGGCGTGACGTGCAACGAGGTGGTCGAGGTCATCATGCAGATGGCTGTGTACGCGGGCTTCCCCGCGGCGCTCAACGGCCTGACGGCGGCGCGCGAGGTGTTTGCGGCAGACGATGAAAAAAGCGCGCAGCCCCTTGCGGAACCGCGCGGCCTTGTCGAAACGCCCTGAGCTCTACTTGAGAGCCTTGTAGCGCATGCGTTTCGGCTTTGCGCCTTCTTCGCCCAGGCGCTTCTTCTTGTCGGCCTCGTACTCCTGGTAGTTGCCGTCGAAGAAGGTCCACTGGCTGTCGCCTTCGGCCGCGAGGATGTGCGTGGCGATGCGGTCGAGGAACCAGCGGTCGTGGCTGATGACCATCACGGTGCCGGCGAATTCGAGCAGCGCGTCTTCGAGCGCGCGCAGCGTTTCGACGTCCAGGTCGTTCGAGGGCTCGTCCAGCAGCAGCACGTTGCCGCCCGCGATCAGCGTCTTGGCCAGGTGCAGGCGGCCGCGTTCGCCGCCCGAGAGCGTGCCGACCTTCTTTTGCTGGTCCGCGCCGTTGAAGTTGAAGCGACCCGCGTACGCGCGGCTGGCCATCTGGAACTTGCCGACGTTGATGATGTCCAGGCCGTTCGAGATGTCTTCCCAGACGGTCTTGTTGTTGGCGAGCTCATCACGGTGCTGGTCGACGAAGGCCATCTTGACCGTCGAGCCGATGATGACTTCGCCGCTGTCCGGCTGCTCCTTGCCCGCGAGCAGCTTGAAGAGCGTCGACTTGCCGGCGCCGTTCGGGCCGATGATGCCGACGATCGCGCCCGGCGGCACGGTGAAGCTCAGGTTGTCGATCAGCATGCGGTCGCCGAAGGACTTGCTGACGCCGTGGAACTCGAACACCTGCTGACCCAGCCGCTCCGCCACAGGAATGAAGATCTCCTGTGTCTCGTTGCGCTTCTGGTATTCCATGTCGCTCAGCTCTTCGAAGCGGGCGAGGCGCGATTTGCTCTTGGCCTGGCGTGCCTTCGGGTTCTGGCGCGACCACTCGAGCTCCTTCTTCAGCGCCTTGGCGTGGGCTTCTTCGCTCTTCTGCTCCTGCGCCAGGCGTTCGCCCTTCTGCTCGAGCCAGGTGCTGTAGTTGCCCTTCCAGGGAATGCCGCGGCCGCGGTCCATTTCCAGGATCCACTCGGCCGCGTTGTCGAGGAAGTAGCGATCGTGGGTGATGGCCACCACGGTGCCCGTGAAGCGCTGCAGGAACACTTCGAGCCACTCCACCGATTCGGCGTCCAGGTGGTTGGTCGGCTCATCGAGCAGCAGCATGTCGGGCTTGGACAGCAAGAGGCGGCACAGCGCCACGCGCCGCTTTTCGCCGCCTGACAGCAGGCCGATCTTCGCGTCCCACGGCGGCAGGCGCAGGGCATCGGCGGCGATTTCCAGTTGATGTTCGGAATCGGTGCCGGCGGTGGCGATGATGGCTTCGAGCTGGGCCTGCTCGGCCGCCAGCGCGTCGAAGTCGGCGTCTTCGGCGCCATAGGCGATGTACACCTCTTCGAGGCGCGCCTTGGCCGCAAACACCGCGCCCATGGACTCTTCGACCGATTCGCGCACCGTGTGCTCGGGGTTGAGCTTGGGTTCCTGCTCCAGATAGCCGATCGTCATCCCCGGCATGGGCAGCGCCTCGCCCTCGAACTCCTTGTCCACACCCGCCATGATCTTGAGCAGCGTCGACTTGCCCGAGCCGTTCAGGCCGAGCACGCCGATCTTGGCGCCGGGGAAGAAAGAGAGCGAAATGTCTTTCAAGAGCTGCCGCTTGGGCGGCACGGTCTTGCTGACGCGGTTCATCGAATAGACGTATTGAGCCATCTGTGGGTAGTTACCTTGGGTAGCGGAGATTCGGGAAAAGCGCGGGCGCCCGAAAGCGGTATTCGGGCGCGGCAAACCACACATTATCGACTCATGCGACAATACTCACCGTTGCCGGGTCCAGTTGCCCGCAACACCGGCTCTCTGCCGGGGACGAAGAAAGCGCCTTTCAACCCTCTTGCGAGGGCGGACTTTCCGGCTCCCACCCCTGACCTTCATCAGCCTTGACTGGCTCGGCGTCACAAAAGACGCCAAGCGGGCCGATGCCACTGCGCCGTGTATGGCGCTTATTGTTTCCAATGAATTTTGACGAACTGAAGCTGGCTCCCGCCATCTTGAAGGCTGTGCACGAGCACGGTTACGACACCCCCACCCCCATCCAGGCGCAAGCCATTCCCGCGGTACTCGAAGGCCACGACCTTCTGGGCGGCGCCCAGACCGGCACCGGCAAGACCGCTGCCTTCACGCTGCCGATGCTGCACAAGCTCAGCACGGGCGCGAGCGCCACCAACAAGTTCGGCGGCATCGGCATCCGTGCGCTGGTGCTCACGCCCACGCGCGAACTCGCGGCCCAGGTCGAGGAGTCGGTGCGCACCTACGGCAAGTACCTGGAGCTCGACTCGACCGTGATCTTCGGCGGCGTGGGCATGAATCCGCAGATCAGCAAGCTCAAGAAGGGTGTCGACATCCTCGTGGCCACCCCCGGCCGCCTGCTCGACCTGCAGCAGCAGGGCATGCTCGACCTGAGCCAGGTCCAGATGCTGATCCTCGACGAAGCCGACCGCATGCTCGACATGGGCTTCATCCATGACGTGAAGAAGATCCTGGCCCTGGTGCCCAGGGAAAAGCAGAGCCTGCTGTTCTCGGCCACCTTCAGCGACGAGATTCGCGACCTGGCCGCCACGCTGCTCAAGAACCCGCAGAGCATCCAAGTCACGCCGCGCAACACCACGGTGCAGCGCATCACCCAGGTGATCCACCCGGTCGGCCGCGGCAAGAAGAAGGCACTGCTCGCGCACATCATCAACGAGAACAAGTGGAGCCAGGTGCTCGTGTTCACGCGCACCAAGTTCGGCGCCAACAGCGTGGCCGAGTTCCTCACCAAGAACGGCATCGAGGCGATGGCGCTGCACGGCAACAAGAGCCAGAGCGCCCGCACGCAGGCACTGGCCGGCTTCAAGAGCGGCGATATCCGCGCGCTGGTGGCCACCGACATCGCGGCCCGCGGCATCGACATCGACGAGCTGCCGCACGTCGTGAACTACGAAATCCCGAACGTCAGCGAAGACTATGTGCACCGCATCGGCCGCACCGGCCGCGCCGGTTCGAGCGGCGAGGCCGTGAGCTTCGTCTGCCTCGACGAAGAAGGCTTCATGCAGGAAATCGAACGCTTCACCAAGCAGACGATTCCGGTGCAGTTCGTCGAAGGCTTCGGCCCTGAGGACGGCGAGCGCGCCGAGCCGATCGCCATGGGTCGCCAGACGATCTGGGGCGGTGCCGGCCGTCCGCCGAGCCGCGACGTGATGCAGGCGGCCGCCAAGGCTGCCCGCACCGAGATGCTGCAACGCATCCGCGAGAACAAGGCCGGCCAGGGCGGTGAGCGCGCCGGCGGTGGTGGTGGTGGTGGCGGCAACGGCGGCGGTCAACGCCGCGGTGGCGGCCAGGGCGGCGGCGGCCAAGGCCGCAACGCCAATGGCGGCGGCCAGGGACAGGGCCAGGGCCCGCGCGGCCAGGGCGCCCGCGCGCCGCAAGGCCGCGGACCGCAAGGCCCGGCACGCACGCCGCACCATGCGCCTCAGCATCAACAGAATCACCTGCCGCATGACGAGCGCCAACCGCGCCATCACGGCAACAGCCACAGCCCGACCCAGGCCAACCAGGTGGCGCACCTGCGCGCCGAAGCGGTCGCCGGCGGCGACGGTCAGCCGGATCCGTTGCGCACGAGCGTCGACCACATGGGTGGCGGCCGCGGGCGCGGACGACCGGGCGGCGGCGGTGGCGGCTACGGCGGCAATCGTTCGGGCGGCGGTGGCCGTTCGGGCGGTGGCGGCGGCTACGGCGGCGGTGGCGGTGGCGGTGGCAACCGCTCCGGCGGCGGTGGCCGTTCGTTCGGGCGCTGACCGATACCGCGGGTAGATAGAACCATCTACCCCGCAAGAATGAAAAAGGGCACTTCGGTGCCCTTTTTTTTCGAATCGTCAGCGCGGCGGCGCCGTGTTCGCCCGGATGTTCTTCGCGATCCTGTTTGCCAGTGCGGTCACTGCTTCGTCATAGCTGCGCGCCACCTCCTGCGGCTGCGCCACCAGCTCGCCGAAGCTGCCCCAGCGGTCGCGCGCATTCGCGGGCACGCTGCCGGAAGAATCGCCGCTGGCGTCGGCGCCGTAATAGATGGTCTCGGAGTACACGGTGTCGCCATCCTTGGCGGTCATCAGGTAGGCGCTCAGGTTCACACGCGGCACATAGTCGGTCGAGAAGCGCGCCGAATACATGCCGACCTCGTTGAAGTAGACATGCAGCACCGGTTCCGAAGTCGGCAGCATTCCGTAGTCGATGTTGTCGGGTGAAGCCGCCGGCCTGGAAACGCCCTCGAGCGCCTGGGCCTGGTAGCCCTGCGCATTCAACTGCGCAACCAGCGCCGCCGTCATCTTCGGCCCCATGTCGTTGCGGACGGCCTCCATGCGCTCGTTGAATTCGGAGCCCTTGACGCGATCGGCAATCGACTGCCACAGCACGCCGAGCGGGATGCCCTTGTTCTCGGTGTGAAGCTTCTTGATCGGTGCCACGGGAATCACCATGATGCGAGCGACGGCGGGGAGTTCCGCCACGGTGGCAGGCCTGGAGCCGCAAGCCCCGAGCACCAGCGTGCCGGCGATGAGGGCCAGGGCCAGCAGAACGCGGCGGGACGGCAAAGTGTGGTCGACGGGTTTCACCGGTGCTCAGAACTTTCCGCTGTCGGCCGGGTTGTGCACGATCTGGATCAGCACATCGGGCGTGTAAGCCCTGGTGCGCGAGATCTCGGCTATTTCTCCTCCTGCCGTACCCGCGAAGACCAGCACGCCCTGCCCCTTGTAGGCAAGGTAATGGCGCCACCGGTCCGTTCCGTTGTAGGTGGGAATCCAGGCCTTGCCCGTGTTCCTGACCGTTTCGGCATTCGGCTTGCCCGCGATCTTGATCGCCTCCGCATAGGTCATGCTGGGCCGAAGCTGCGCGAATGCCGTGCCGGGCACCGCCTGGCCGACAACGGTACGTTCCTCGTCTTCTTGCGCCGCAATCAGCGCGCGCCGGCCGGGCTCGTACAAAGGGGCCGATTGGCAAGCGGCGAGCGCGACGCACGCCAGAAGAACGGAACAGCTCGATCGAAACTTCATTTTCATTTCTTCCAAGAAAGACGCCGAAGACGCCGGATTGTCGGCTTACAAGTCCCGACACAAACGTTGCAAGACCACAAATCCAGCACGTTTCCCGCCCTTTTTGTCAGCCAGGCAACACACACGAAGCCGCGCTCTGCTGTTCGTTAATGCGAAAGGCGTCATCTCGCGCGCCAGCCTGTGCAGACACAATCGCGAGCCATGCAAGACATCCCGCCCAACTACGCCACGCTCTTCGTCGCCACCTGCAACCTGCTGAATCTCGCGAACCCGCATCGGGTGTATTACGAGAACCAGGACGCCTACGACGAACGCGATTACGAACGCAAGATCGACTGGACCGGCGAGCGCTTCCACGCGCTCAATGCCGACGTGCTCGCGGTGCAGGAGGTCTGGGACGAAAACGCGCTGAAGGCCGCCATTGCGCGCAGCGGCCTGCGCTACGACTTCGTCTCGGTACCCGGCGCAGAGAACACGCCGCCGCCCGCGAGCCCGCCGGGCACGCCTGCACGGCCGGGCGCGCAAGGCACGCCGCGGGTCGGCATCGCCACGCGACTGCAGGTGGACCATGTCCGGTCTTTCGTCGACTTTCCGCCCGGCTTCGGGGTCGAGGTGCCGGGCCAGGGCCCGCACACGCGCTTCGAGCGCCCGCCCCTGCTGGCCACGCTGCGCATGAAGCACGGGCAACAGGTGCACGTGCTGACGGTGCACCTCAAGTCCAAGCGGCCGAAGTTCCTGCAGGACGCGCACGGCAATGCCCTGGAAGACCGGGAGGACCGCAAGGTCGGCGCCATGGCTTCGCTGCGCTCGCTCGTCATGCGGGGCGTCGAGGCGGCGGCCCTGCGCTGCATCGTGATCGACCTGCTGCAGGGCACGAACACGCCGCTGGTGGTGATGGGCGACTTCAACGACGACCCGCATAGCGTCACCACGCAGCTGGTGGCGGCCACCTCCGAGGTGGCCTACGACAAGGCGGCACGCGACGTGGCGCTGTTCAACGCCTACGAGATGCAGGGTGAGTCAGCGCTCAAGAAGGACGTGGCCTATTCGCACATCCACCAGGGCTTTCCGGCCGTGCTCGACCAGATCTTCGTGAGCGAGGAGTTCGTTGCGACGAGCCGGCGCAGCCTGGGCGACGTGCGCCGGGTCGACTACTTCAACGACCACCTGCACGAAGGCCGGGACCGCTCGCGCTCGGACCACGGCTTCGTGCGCGCGCTGCTGCGGCTGCGCACCGACTGAGCCGAAAGCTCAGGGCATGCGCCGGCCGCTCTGGCGGTCGAACAGGTGCACGCGGTTGGCATCGATCGCCAGGCCCACGGTCTGGTCGGGCTGCGCGTCGACGCGGCCATGCACCGCCAGCACCAGCTTCGCTTCGCCGACCTGCACCAGCAGTTCGGTCTCGGCGCCCGTGGGCTCGACCACGATCACCTGCGCATCGACACCGCTGCCGCCGCCCAGCGTGATGTCGCCGGGGCGGATGCCGTAGTGCACCGGCTGGCCGTCGGGTGCCGAGGTACCCGGCGGCACGGGCCAGCGCGCGCCATGCGCCTCGACGTGGCATTCGCCACCCGAACGCCGCACCGTGCCCTCGATCACGTTCATCGACGGCGAGCCGATGAACTGCGCGACGAACAGGTTGTCGGGGCGGTCGTACAGGTCGAGCGGCGTGCCGATCTGCTCGACGATGCCGTCGTGCATCACCACGATACGGTCGGCCATGGTCATGGCCTCGATCTGGTCGTGCGTCACGTAGACGGTGGTGGTCTTCAGGCGCTGGTGCAGCGCCTTGATCTCGGCGCGCATTGCCACGCGCAGCTTGGCGTCGAGGTTGGACAGCGGCTCGTCGAACAGGAACACCTTCGGGTCGCGCACGATGGCGCGCCCCATGGCCACGCGCTGGCGCTGCCCGCCCGACAGCTCGCGCGGATAGCGTCCGAGCAGTGCATCGAGGTTGAGGATCTTCGCGGCCCGCGCCACGCGCTCGTCGGTCACCGACTTCTCGGCATTGCGCAGCCGCAGGCTGAAGCCCATGTTCTCGCCCACCGTCATGTGCGGATAGAGCGCGTAGCTCTGGAACACCATGGCGATGTCGCGATCCTTCGACTCGAGGTCGTTGACCACACGGCTGTCGATCATGATCTCGCCGCCGCTGATGTCCTCCAGGCCCGCGAGCATGCGCAGCAAGGTCGACTTGCCGCAGCCCGAAGGCCCGACCAGCACCACGAACTCGCCATCGGTGATGTCGAAACTCAGGCCCTGGATGATCTGGACCTTGCCGAAGGATTTCTGGATATTGCGAAAGGATACGGAAGCCATTGTTTAGTCCCTGGGTTCGCTCAGCTCTTGACGGCGCCTGCAGTCAGGCCGCCCACCATGTAGCGCTTGAAGGCGTAGTAGATCGCCGCGGGCGGCATTGCGTAGATGAGGCCGGTGGCCATCAGCAGCTCCCACGGCGAATCGTCGGCCGAAAGGAAGTTGCCGAGCGCCACCGCCAGCGTCACGCTCCTGTCGTTCGACAGCAGCAGGAAGGCGTAGAGGTACTCGTTCCACGCCAGCAGCAGCGAGTAGGTGCCCACCGCCACCAGCGACGGCACCATCAGCGGCAGGTACACCAGGCGGAACAGCTGCAGCGGCGAAGCGCCGTCCATGCGCGCGGCCTCGTCGAGCTCGTAGGGCAGCTTGTCCGAAGCCTGCTTCAGCACCCAGATGCAATACGGCGAGGCGATGGTCACCATGGCAAGAATCAGCGCCCACTGGCTGTTGAGCAGGCCATAGTTGCCCATGGTCTTGTACATCGGCACCGCGAGGAAGGCCGCAGGAATGAAGTAGGTGAAGAGCGCCAGGTTCATCACCGTGCGCCCGCCCCGCACGCGCAGCCGGCTGATCGCGAATGCGGCCGTGGTCGCAACGAACAGCGTGAGCGCGCCGACCGACACCGCAATCAGCAGCGAATTCCACAGCTGCAGCCAGAAGTGGTCGAGGTAGAAGTGCTTCTGCTGGAACACGATGCGGAAGTTGTCCAGCGTCGGGTTCTTGGGCCATAGGTGGCCCGATGTCGCGGAGTCCTTCGACGAGATCGCGAACAGCACCATGTGGTAGACCGGAATCAGCGTCCAGAGCAGCACCGGAATGCCGATCAGCAGCAGCCTGGCCTCGGTCGCTATGGCCTTGGGGGTCCAGCGTTTCATTTCGAGAGCCTCTTCATCATGAAGTAAACGAGGGGCAGCACCAACGGAAGGGCTACCACGATGGAAGCCATCGAGAGATCGACCTGGTCCAGGCGCAGGTAGCGAATGCCGAGCGTGGCCAGCACGTGCGTCAGGTCCGCAGGTCCGCCGCCGGTCAGCAGGTACACGCTGTTGAAGTCGCCCAGCGTCCAGATCATCGAGAGAATGGTCGAGGTGATGTAGAGCGTCTTCAGCGCCGGCCAACTCACGAAGCGGAACTTCTGCCATGACGAGGCGCCGTCCACGGAGGCTGCCTCATATTGTTCGGATGGAATGGCCAACCGTCCCGCCACCAGGATCAGCGTCCAGAACGGCAGCGACTTCCACACGTGCACCACCATCGCGAAGGCCAGCGCGAGCGAGGGATCGTTGAGCCAGTTGGGACCGTCGGCGCCGGTCAGGCGGAAGATGGTGCTGTTGATCACGCCCCACTCGGGGTTGAGCATGAAGCGGATCGACAGGATGGTGGGAATCGAGGGCATCGCCCATGGCAGGATGAAGATCGCCGAGACGATCTTGATCCACCAGCGCGATGTCACGAAGAAGCCCGAGAGCACGAGGGCCACGAGCATCTTGATGTTGATCGCCACGACCAGGAAGATGGCCGTGTTGATCACCGAGCGGAAGAAGATCGGGTCTTCAACCAGCTTCACGTAGCTTTGTGGATGGCGCGCGAGCCACAGCCCGTACCCCACCGGATAGAGCACGAACACCACGAACACCAGCAGGTAGGGCACGACCATGACCGCGCCCCAGAATTGCCAGCGCGCGTGCCGCGCCCCAAGATTGACAGGAGGCGCCGGAAGCGGCGCGGCGGTGGCAGTGGAGCTCATGCGAGTCGGCCCGGTGAAGGTGTTTCCAGATGCGGCTTACTGCGCCGCGACCGTCTTGATGCGCGCGATCATCTCGTCGACCGCCTTGTCCACCGGCACCTTGTCGGTGACGACGCGGCTCATCGCCTTGGCCCAGACGTTCTCGTTGTTGAGCACGGTGAACTTGTAGTTCTTGGTGAACTCGAAGGTCACGGTGCCGGCGGCGTACTGGTTGTAGACCGAGAGTCGGTGCGGGTCGGCCTTCCAGAAGTCGCGCTGCTGCCCGGTCTTGGTCACGGGGAACCAGCGGCCCAGCGAACCTTCGACGTACGGCGTGAGGTTTTCTTCCTGCAGCAGGAAGGAGACGAATTCCTTGGCGCGTGCCTTGTTCTTCGCGTCCTTGAACACCACGCCGGTCTTCACGGCCGTGCGGTAGACCATCTTGCTGCCGTCGGGCTTGCTCGGGAAGCCGGCCGTTCGGATGCGCTCGGTGTAGTTCTTGCGCGCCTCTTCACGCTGCTCGGGCGTGAGCGAGGCGTTGTTCGAGTCGTCGAGCCACTTGGCGGCGATGGAGATGGTCGCGTTGTGCGTCATCAGCGTCGTCTTGTTGTGGAACGCAACGTTGTTGTCCGGGTCCTTCCAGCTCGTCGACGACGGTGGCGTGCAGCCCTTGGTGTAGGGCGTGGTGTAGTCGGTCAGCGCGCCGATCAGGCCGGTGCGCACCTTCGGGTCGTCGACCAGCAACTTGCCGTTGTCGTCCACCAGCTTGACGTTATAGGCGTCCATGAAGGTCAGGAACGAATAGAAGGAGTCGCTCGAATCCACGCCCATGGGCATGCCGATGCCGAAAGTGCGCTTGCCGCTTTTCTGGCGGCTGGCGGTTTGCACCTTATCGCACCAGAAGGACCAGTAGTCCTTCCAGGTGGTTGGAATGTCGGCTTCCTTGAGCCCGGCCTCGGTGAGCATGTCGAGCCAGTACTCCACGTGCATCGTCTGCTGCTTGATCGGGAAGGCGTAGTAGGCCTTGGCCTTGGTCTGGTCGTTGTAGAGGAAGGTGGTCTCGAGCGTGTTCGGCGCGAAGCGGTCCTTCATGGGCGAGAGCACGCTGCCGAGGTCCTCGAGCTTGCCGTCGAAGGCCCACTTGCCCGTGACCTGGAAGTCGTACACGTCAGCGTATGCCACATCGGGCGGGCTGCCGGAGTCGAGCGCGGACACGGTCTTGGGAATCATGTCCTGGATCGGGTACTGCGACAGCTCGATCTTCACGTTCTTGTTCTTGTCCTCGAACTTCTTGATGGCGGCGAACAGCGCATCGTCCTCCGCCTTGTAGAAGCCCTTGACCCACCAGACGGTGAGCTTTTCCTGCGCGGCAGCGGGACCTGCCGCCGCCAACAACCCCAGCGCGAACAACGTCGGCGCTATCAGCGACTTGACGACTTTCATGGTGTCTCCTTCTTCTTCGGTGGAAATGCTCGGAACACGAGCGTGGGTGAAAAAATCTGTTGCAACCTGCGCCGGCCGGCGCCTGGACCCTGGGGCTGCCGGCTAGTTCGCCTTGAGCCGCGGCGGCGGGCGACTGAGCCGCGGCAGGCGGCGGCGTGAGCCGAGCACGTCTTCGATGTCCTGCCGCGCGCCGTCGATGAGGCGGATGACCGCCCGCTCGGCCTTGGCCGGATCGTGCGCGATCACCGCGTCGAGCACTGCGCGGTGCAGCGGCAGCGAAAGCGCGGGACCGTCGGGCTTGCTGGTCGAGATTTCGAAACTGGTGCGAAGCAGCGCGTTGAGTGCCTTGCTCATCTGCGCGAGCATGCGGTTGCGCGCCGCGCTCAGCAGGCCGGTGTGAAAGCGCAGGTCGAAGGTGACGTAGTCGCCGCCGTTCTCCACGGCTTCCTTCATGCCGGCGAAGGCGCGCTCTATCTCCTCGATGTCCTGCGGGCTGGCCCGTTCGGCCGCGAGGCGCACGGCCGCCGGCTCGACCACGCGCCGCAGGTCCTGCAGGTCGCGCAGGAATTCGGGCGTGAGCCCGGCACGCGACTGCCAGGTGATGACATCGGGGTCGAACCAGTTCCACTTGTCCTGCGGCAGCACCCGCGTGCCCACCTTGGGGCCCGTCACGATCAGGCCCTTGGCCGCGAGCGACTTGATGGCCTCGCGCACCACGGTGCGGCTCACGCCGAGCTCCTCGCCCAGAATGGGTTCGGCCGGGATCGACGCCCCGATCGCATAACGACCGGCCACGACAGCTTCGCCGAGCAGCTCGAGCGTGCGACCGTGGATGTTCTTGATCATGTGCGTGATGTGAAATTTGATATGCCGACGCTCGAAAACACTAAGGGTCCGACAAGTTCTTCGCACTTATCATATGATGATTGAAATGACCGATCGGCAGGACAAACCCTGAGGTTTGGGGCCGTAAGCGGTCGTAAACGGAGACAACCCGATGAGCACTTCCCCCAAGAAAAAACCCGAAGACCTGCGCAGCCAGCAATGGTTCGGCCGCAATGACCGCGACGGCTTCATCTACCGCAGCTGGGTGAAGGGCAAGGGCGTACCGCACGACCAGTTCGACGGGCGCCCCGTCATCGGCATCTGCAACACCTTCAGCGAGCTCACGCCCTGCAATTCGCACTTCCGCACGCTCGCCGAGCAGGTGAAGATCGGCGTCTACGAGGCGGGCGGCTTTCCGCTCGAGTTCCCGGTGATGTCGCTCGGCGAAACGCTGCTGCGCCCCACCGCCATGCTGTATCGCAACCTGGCGAGCATGGACGTGGAAGAAAGCATTCGCGGCAATCCGCTCGACGGCGTGGTGCTGCTCATGGGCTGCGACAAGACCACGCCCGCGCTCATGATGGGCGCGGCCAGCGTCGACCTGCCGACCATCGGCGTCTCCGGCGGCCCGATGCTTTCGGGCAAGTGGCGCGGCCAGGAACTGGGCTCGGGCACCGGCGTATGGCAGATGAGCGAGCAGGTGCGCGCCGGCACGCTCAAGCTGCAGGACTTCTTCGAGGCCGAGAGCTGCATGCACCGCAGCCACGGCCACTGCATGACCATGGGCACCGCGAGCACCATGGCCTGCATGGTCGAGTCGCTCGGCATCGGCCTGCCCGGCAACGCCGCCTACCCGGCCGTGGATGGCCGGCGCAACGTGCTGGCGCGCATGGCCGGCCGGCGCATCGTCGACATGGTCCATGAAGACCTCCACATGTCGAAGATCCTCACGCGCGAGGCCATCGAGAACGCCATCAAGGTCAACGCGGCCATCGGCGGCTCCACCAACCTCGTCATCCACCTGCTGGCCATCGCGGGGCGCATCGGCGTGGACCTCTCGCTCGACGACTTCGACCGGCTGGCCTCCGACCTGCCCTGCCTGGTCGACCTGCAGCCCTCGGGCCGCTTCCTGATGGAAGACTTCTGCTATGCGGGCGGGCTGCCGGTGGTCATCAAGGAGATCGCGCAATACCTGCACAAGGACGCCATCACAGCCAACGGCCAGACGCTGTGGGACAACGTGAAGGACGTCGAGAACTACAACCCGCAGGTGATCCGCCCGCTGGCCGAACCTTTCAAGGAAAAGGCCGGCATCTGCGTGCTGCGCGGCAACCTCGCGCCCAACGGCGCCATCATCAAGCCCAGCGCTGCCACGCCCGAGTTGCTGGTGCACAAGGGCCGCGCGGTGGTGTTCGAAAGCGCCGACGACCTGCACAAGCGCATCGACGACGAGAACCTCGACATCGACGAGCACTGCGTCATGGTGCTGAAGAACTGCGGCCCGCGCGGCTATCCCGGCATGGCCGAGTCGGGCAACATGCCGCTGCCGCCGAAGGTGCTGCGCAAGGGCATCACCGACATGGTCCGCATCAGCGACGCGCGCATGAGCGGCACCGCCTACGGCACCGTGGTGCTGCACACCGCACCCGAGGCCGCCGCCGGTGGGCCGCTGGCGCTGGTGCAGGATGGCGACATCGTCGAGCTCGACGTGCCCAACCGAAAGCTGCACCTGCATGTGAGCGACGAAGAGCTGGCGAAGCGGCGCGAGAAATGGGTCGCACCCAAGCCGCCGCTCGACTCGGGCTACTGGAAGCTCTATGTCGACACGGTATTGCAGGCCGACCAGGGTGCCGACCTGGCCTTCCTGCGCGGGCGCCGCGGGGCTTTCGTGCCGCGCGACAATCACTGAGATGACAAGACTGGTAGCCATCGACTGGGGCACAAGCTCCCTGCGAGGCGCCCTGCTGGACGCGAACGGCAAGGTGCTGGAAGAACGCAGCGACGCGCGCGGCATCCTCACCGTGGCCGAAGGCGGTTTTCTCGCCGTCTTCGAGACCTTGTTCGGCGACTGGATGCGCCTCGAAGGCGCGCGCTGCCTGATCTCCGGCATGGCCGGCAGCAAGCAGGGCTGGGTCGAGGCACCGTATTGCGCCTGCCCTGCAGGCCGCGTCGAAGTCGGCCGCAGGATCATCGACATCGAAGCCATGCCCGGCGCGCGCATCGCGATCGTGCCCGGCCTGCGCGACGAACATGCCGGCGTGCCCGATGTGATGCGCGGCGAAGAAGTGCAGATCTTCGGTGCCATGTCGATCACCGGCCTGGACGACGGCGTCTTCGTGTTGCCGGGCACCCACAACAAATGGGCGACGGTGAAGAAGGGCCGCATCGTTGGCTTTCGCACCTACATGACGGGCGAGTTCTACGCGCTGCTGAGCCAGCACTCGATCCTGGCACGCACGCTCGACGCGGCGGCCCCGCTCGACGAAGCGGCCTTCCTCGAAGGCGTGACGCGCTCCGAAAACGGCCACGGCCTGCTGCACAACGCCTTCGGCGCGCGCACGCTCGCGCTGTTCGAGCGCATGCCGAAGGAAGAGCTGTCGAGCTACCTCTCCGGCCTGCTCATCGGCGAAGAACTGCGCACGCAGTCGCTGCAGGCGGTCGGCGAGGTCGTGCTGATCGGCTCCTCCGCCCTGACCCAACGCTATGCCCTGGCCCTGCGCGCCACCGGCACCGCCACGCGCACGCTCGGCGCCGAAGCCACCTGGGCCGGCCTGCATGCGCTGTCCGGCTTCCTCGACATCGGCAGAATGCCCCCATGACCACACCCCGCGAAAAATTCGATGCCGCGATGCGCGAGCTTCCGCTGGTTGCCATCCTGCGCGGACTCGCGCCTGCCGAGGCCGCCGACGTGGGCGATGCCATCGTCGAGTCCGGCTTCCGGCTGCTCGAAGTGCCGCTCAATTCACCCAAGCCCTACGCCAGCATCACGCTGATGCGCACGCGCTTCCCGCACGCCCTGGTGGGCGCCGGCACGGTGCTCGACGTGCAGCAGGTGCGCTATGTGCATTCGGCCGGCGGCGAGCTGATCGTGTCGCCCAACTTCAATGCCGAGGTGATCGCCGAAGCCGTGCGGCTCGGCATGGTCTGCCTGCCCGGCGTGATGACGCCGACCGAAGCCTTCGGCGCGCTGGCCGCGGGCGCGACCGGGCTCAAGCTGTTCCCGGCCGAACTGGCATCGCCCGCGGTGGTGAAAGCCCTGCTCGCGGTGCTGCCAGAAGGCACGCCGCTGATGCCCGTGGGCGGCATCACGCCCACCAACATGGCCGAATGGTGCTCGGCCGGTGCGGCCGGCTTCGGCATCGGCTCCGCGCTCTACAAGCCGGGCAAACAGGCTTCGGCCGTACGCGCCGATGCGCAGAGATTCGTTGCGGCCTTCACGGGCTCGGCCCACGCCTGAAAACCTTCTTTCCACGTTCACGAGGGAGCGTCGATGTCCGCCGATTCAGATTACGCCAGTCCGGCCGTGCGCAAGCTGCGCGAAGACCTTGCACTCGCGCTGCGCGCAGCCGCCCACCACGGATTGTCCGAAGGGGTCTGCAACCATTTCAGCGTGCTGTTGCCGGGCGCCCAAGACCGCTACCTGATCAATCCGCGCGGCCTGCACTGGAGCGAGATCGGCCCTGACGACGTCGTGCTGATCGACGTGCACGGCGAAGTGCTCGCCGGCCGCCACAGGGTGGAACCGACAGCCCTGTTCATCCACGGCGCGGTGCACCGCCTGACCGGCCATGCGGTCGTGCTGCACTGCCACATGCCCTACGCCACCGCACTCACGCTCACGGCCGAGCGCGCGCTCGATCCCACGCTGAGCCAGAACGCGATGCGCTACATGAACCGCATCGCGGTCGATGCGGTCTACAACGGCCTCGCGCTCGACGATGCCGAGGGCGAGCGCATCGCGCGCGCCATGGCGGGGAAGGACATTGCCTTTCTCGCGAACCATGGCGTGATCGTGGCGGGCGCCTGCATTGCGCATGCTTACGACGATCTCTACTATCTGGAACGCGCGAGCCTGCACCAGGTGATTGCGCAATCGACCGGGCGCCCGCTGGTTCCCGTCGATGCCAGGCTGGCCGCGCATGTCGCGGCGCAGATCCAGGGTGAACGCGAGCAGGCGGACCTGTTCTTCGAGGCGCTCCGGCGAATGCTGCCTCCGCCACGCGGCTGACGTCCGTTCGGCCGATTTCGGATCGTAAAAGGACTGCGCAGAATCGCGCAATGGCCGCGCAGCGGCTTACAGCTCTTCATCCGATTTCGCTCCAGCCTTACAAAGCGTTCACATGGGACCACGACGATAGGGCTTCCAACCACTCCATGGGAGTTGCCATGAAAAAGCTCACTTACGCCATTGGCGCCGCGGCCCTGCTGTCGCTGGCTGCACTCAGCGCCCCGGCACAGGCACAGACCGGCGGCCGCTTCATCCAGGCCCAGGTGTATGTGGTTCCCGCACCGCCGCCTCCGCCGCGCCACCACTACTACGCGCCGCCGCCCCCGCGGCATCACTACTACGGCCCTGGCTACTACCACGGGCGCGACCGCTACGAACATCGGCATCGCCACTGGGAGGAGCGCCGCTACGGCCGCAGGGACTATGACGGCGACGGCGTGCCGAACCGCTACGACCGCCGGCCCGAGAACCCCTACCGCTACTGATCCGCCGGACCGGGCCTATGCAGCGGCAGGCGCCGCCGCATAAGCAGGCGCATCGCTCGAGAGGCTTTGCTTGAGCTGGCGCGCGACCGCGTCGGCCAGCACCTCGGGCAGGCCCGCTTCCACGCCGGCCAGCGCCAGTTGGGCCACCTCGCCGGGCGAGGCCTTGGGACCGGGCACGTGCGAAGCCATGTCAGTGTCCATGTAGGCCACGTGCAGGCTCGTCACCTGCGTGCCCTGGCCCGCCAGTTCGTTGCGCAGTCCATTGCTCAGCGACCATGCCGCCGACTTGGTGGCGCTGTAGGTGGCCACGCTCGGGAAAGTGGTCCAGCTCAGCGCCGACAGCACATTGACGATCGCCCCGCCGCCATTGGCCGCGAGCACGGGCGCAAACGCCTGCGACACCCCCCACACGCCGAAGAAATTGGTTTCGAACTCTGCGCGCGCCGCCTCGACGGCTCCGGCACCCAGCAGATTGGCGCCGCGCGAAATGCCGGCGTTGTTGACGAGCAGCGTGACGTCGCCGCATGCGCGCACCGCCGCCTCGATCTGCGCGGGCTGCGTGACGTCGAGCGCCACGGGAACCACGCCAGGCAGCGTGACGCTCTTCGGATCACGCGCGGCCGCGTAGACCTTGCGCGCGCCCGCAGCCAGCGCCGCCTTGGCGAATGCAAGGCCCAGGCCACGGTTGGCACCGGTGATGAAGACGACGGAATCCTTGATTTTCATGGGAAGCCTTTCAGCGGGACGCATCGTCCCTTGTATTGATCGGTCGAAAAAAGCAGACGGCTCAGGCTTGCGCCACGCGCCGCAGCAGGCCACTGGTTGTGCGCGGCCAGCCCACGCGGCCGAACCAGGCGCCGCCGGCAATCGCCGATGCGATGACGATGCCGTACACCACCAGCGCCACGCCCTGTGCGGCGAACACGCCGGCCAGCCCGCCGCCCCAGCGCAAGGCCAGCCAGCCGCCCACGCCGGCCACCACGAGCCGCGCGATGTTGCCGAGCACCGGCCACAGCAGGCGCCCGGCCCCCTGCGAGGCGAAATACAGCACCAGCCCGACGCCGAAGAAGCCGTAGAGCGGCCCGACCACGCGCAGGTAGTGCGCGCCCGTTTCGAGCATGACGGGATCGTTGCCGAACAGCAGCAGCCAGGGGCGCGGGAACAGCGCCGCGGCGAGGCCGATGGTTTCGGTGAGCGCAAAGGCCAGCGCCGCGCCGGCCCAGGTGGCGCGAAGCGCGCGTTCCCGCTGCCCCGCGCCCATGCAGGTGCCCACCATCGCGACCAGCGGCGCGCCAAGGCCGAACACCAGCGGCACCAGCAGGTACTCGAGCCGCGAGGCGGTGCCGTAGCCCGCCAGCGCGCCAGAGCCGAAGTGCCCGGTCAAGGCCGTGGCAATGCCGATCGACAGGTTGGTCGCCACCGTCGACACCGCACCCACCAGCCCGATGCGCAGGATGTCGCGGAACAGCGGCCAGCGCAGCTTCAGTGCGGAGAGCGTGGGGCGCAGCAGGCTGCGCGGCGAGCGCAGGTAGACGATGAGCGCGATCGACCCCAGCAGGTAGTACAGCAGCAACGCCATCGCGCCGCCCGCGATGCCCATGCCCGGCAGCGGTCCCCAGCCGAAGATCAGGAGCGGCGACGCCGGAATGAGGAACACCACGCCCACCACCGTCACGTTCGCCGGCACCGCCATGTTGCCGGTGCCGCGGATGATGGCCGAGAGCGAATTGAAGAGCCACACCAGCACCGCACCCGCGAACACCCAGTTCGAATACGTCAGGGCCGCGTCGAGCGCCGCGCCGGTGCCGCCCATGATGGCGTAGAGCCATCGCCCGCCGGCCAGCAGCGCAAGCGAAAAGCACAGGCCGAAGCCGATCGCGATGACCGCCGCATGCCACACCAGCGCATCGGCGTCGCCGCGGCGGCGCGCGCCCAGCGCACGGGCGATCGACGAGGCAATGCCGCCGCCCATGGCGCCGGCCGAGGTCATCTGCATCAGCATGACGATGGGAAACACCAGCGCCATGCCGGCCAGCGCATTGGTGCCCAGCTTGCCGACGAAGTAGGTTTCGATGAGCCCGACGGATGCCTGCGCCACCATCACGAGCACGTTGGGCGCGGCCAGGCGCAGCAGGGTCGCCACGATCGGCGCCTCGAGCAGCATGCGCGTGCGCGGATCGAGTTCCTGGCTCACTGGGTAACCTCCGCACTCCGCGCTGCGGTATTCGCCTTGGGAGCGGCCCGGCGGCTCATGCCGCCACCAGCTTCGCACGCGCCAGCCGCGCTTCGCGGATCGGCAGGTGCACCAGCGCCGCGCCCGCGGCGAGCGCGATGTCGATGTACCAGACGATGTCGTAGTTGCCCGTGGCCTGGAAGACGTAGCCGCCCAGGTACGCGCCCAGGAAGCCGCCGACCTGGTGCGCCAGCATCACGATGCCGAACAGCATCGCCATGTTGGCCGGCCCGAACATCTTGGCGACGAGACCGGCGGTCGGCGGCACGGTCGACAGGAAGGTCACGCCCATCACGGCGGCGAACACCAGCATGACCACGGTCGTCTTCGGCGCCAGCAGGAACACCAGCACGGCGATGCCGCGCGTGGCATAGACCAGCGACAGCAGCGACTTCATGCGCCAGCGCCCCACGGCCCAGCCCATGGCCAGGCTGCCGACGATGTTGAAGAGCCCGATCATCGCGAGCGCCCAGCCGCCGACCTCGGCCGGCAGCCCACAGGCCGCGACGACGCCGGGCAGGTGCGTGGCGAGGAAGGCGACGTGGAAGCCGCAGACCAGGAAGCCCAGGCTCAGGTAGCGGTAGCTGGGCGTCGCGAGCGCCTGGCCGATGGCCTGGCGCGCACTCAGCGGCTTCGTGCCCGATGCGGCTGCCGAGGCCGCGGCCATTGCGTTCGAGTTGCCCTTGAGCACCCATGCGGCCGGCAGCGCCAGCAGCACCAGCACGCCGAGCCACTGCATGGCGCCGGCCCAGCCCACGGCCGCCGTCAGGCCGACGGCGATCGGCGCCATCGCGAACTGTCCGAAGGAGCCGCCGGCGTTGACCAAGCCGGTGGCCAGGCCGCGTTTCCCGGCCGGCACCAGGCGCGTGGTCGCGGCCATCAGCACCGAAGGGCCCGCCATGCCGGCGCCACCGGCCGCCAGCACGCCGATCGCGAGGATCAGGCCGGCCGTGCTCGTCATCAGCGGCGTGATCAAGGTGCCGATGGCGACCAGCAGCACGCCGAGGAACACCACGCGCCCGGTGCCGATGCGGTCGGCCGCGGCGCCCGCGAAGGGCTGCGTGAGCCCCCACCAGAGCTGCCCGAATGCGAACGCCAGGCTGATGCTGCCGATGCCGAGCGCGGTCGAGGTGTTGAGTGCCGAGAGGAACAGGCCCATCGTCTGGCGCACCCCCATCGTGAGTGCGAAGGCGCCGGCGGCCGCCAGCAGCACGAGCCAGGGCGCATGGCGCCGCAGAGGGGTTTCATTCATCGCCGGCTCCCGTTGCGTCTTCCGGCTGTCCATCGCCCAGCCCCGCGCGCTGCAACAGCTCCAGGCTCTCGTCGAGCAGGGCATGCAGCGCCAGCACGCGTTCCGTGCCGAGGATGTCGTTGAGCGCCAGCTGCGCGTCGTGCCACAGGCGCTGCGCCTCGGCTCGCTTGTCGCGGCCCGCGTCAGTGATCGCCAGCATGCGGCTGCGCGCATCGGGCCCCTCCGTCTGCACCAGGAAGCCCGCGGCCAGCATCGGCTTGAGGTTGCGCGTGAGCGTGGAGGCGTCGACGTTCATCTCGCGCGCCAGATCGACCGGGCGCAGCGGCCCGAGATGCAGCACGTGCGAGAGCAGCGAGTACTGCGTGGTCTTGAGCCCGCTGGGCGCGACGTGCGTGTCATAAAGGCGCGACGCCAGCCTGGAGAGCCGGCGCAGGCGGAAATTGGTACATCCTTGGGGCCTCAGCTGAGGCTTCAGAGCGGCGTTCATGCCATTCATTGTAGCTACAATAATTGTACCTACAACTATCAAGGAGTTTTTTCCATGACCGAGTCCCATGCCATCGGCGCCTGGATCGCCCAGGAGGCCGAAATCGTCCAGCGCCTGGACGCGGGGCCGGGCCCTGGCCTGGCACGCCCCGAGCAGATCGCCGGCAAGACCGGGCTGGAAATGATGGGAGCGATGCTGCGCGCCGAAATCCCCTATGCTGCCATCGCCAAGACCCTCGACTTCGTCCTGCTGGAAGTCGGCCCGGGCCGGGCCGTGTTCCAGGGCAAGCCGCTGGCGCAGCACCTGAATCCGCTCGGCACCATCCACGGCGGCTGGGTTGCGACCCTGCTCGACTCGGCGCTGGGCTGCTCGGTCCACACCATGATGCCGGTGGGGCGCGCCTACACGACCGCCGAGCTGAGCGTGAACTACGTGAAGGGCCTCACGCCCAAGGTGCAGCGGGTCCGCGCCGAAGGCAAGGTGATCCATTGCGGCCGGCAACTCGCCACTGCCGAGGCCCGGCTCGTGGGGCCCGACGGTACGCTGTACGCCCACGCCACCACAACCTGCCTTGTGTTCGAGATCCCCTCGCCACGCTGATCGATCGGCCGCAGCCCATGCCCTCCTCCATCCCTCGCGATCCCTCGCTTGCGCCAGCCTTCAAGACCCTCCTCGCCGACCGGTACAGCTGCCGGGGCTACCTTGCCGAGCCCGTCGCGCGCGAGACGATCGATGCGATCCTTCAACTGGCACAGCGCACCGCCTCCTGGTGCAACTCGCAGCCATGGCAGGTGACCGTGACCAGTGCCGCAGCCACCGAACGGCTGCGCCACGCCTTCGATTCGGACGCAGCCGCGGCCGACGCCGCATTCGACATTGCACCGCCGACGGAATACCGCGGCGTGTACCGCGAGCGCCGCCGCGAATGCGGCTTTCAGCTGTACGAGAGCGTGGGCATTGCGCGCGGCGACCGCGAGGCCTCGCAGCGGCAGGCGCAGGAGAATTTCAGGTTCTTCGGCGCACCGCACCTGGCCCTCGTCACCACCGAGTCGCTGCTCGGCACCTATGGCGCACTGGACTGCGGCGCCTATGTCAACAACTTCATGCTGGCGGCACGCAGCCTGGGCGTGGCCAGCATCGCCCAGGCGGCCGTGGCCTCGCGCTCGAAGCTCCTGCATCGCTGGTTCGACATTCCGGACGATCGCCAGGTGGTGTGCGGCATCGCATTCGGCTACGAGGATCCGTCGCATCCGGCCAACCAGTTCCGCACGTCGCGCGCGCCGCTGGAGGAGGCTTGCCGATGGGTGGATTAGCAATGTAAGTGCAAGGACGTAAAAAACCGCCCCAAGGGCAGTGATAATGATTCTCATCGTCGCCTCGTGGTGGCGATGATTTCCCAAAACACGTCTCTGCACCTGGAGGATCCTTCATGACCGACCGCCTCGGCGTCCAAGGCCGCGCCGCCCGCGCACTGATCGGCGTCACCGCCGCCTGGCTGGCTGCCGCCGCCCTGCCCGCCCACGCCGCCAACGACGAACTCACGCTCTACACCACGCGCGAAGCCGCGTTGATCCAGCCGCTGATCTCGGCCTTCAGCGCGCAGAGCAAGATCAAGGTCAACACCGTGTTCGTGAAGGACGGCCTGCTTGAGCGCGTCAAGGCCGAAGGCGCTCGCTCGCCGGCCGACGTGCTGATGACGGTGGACATCGGCAACCTGATGGACCTGGTCGACGGCGGCGTGACGCAGCCGGTGAAATCGGCCGCGCTCGAATCGGCCGTGCCCGCCAACCTGCGCGGCGCCGACGGCCAGTGGTTCGCGCTCTCTCTGCGCGCGCGCGTGCTCTACGCCGACAGGAACCAGCCGCTCACCAGCTTCCGCTACGAAGATCTGGCCAACCCGAAGTGGAAGGGCAAGGTCTGCATCCGCGCGGGCCAGCATCCCTACAACACGGCATTGATCGCAGCAATGATCGCGCACGACGGCGAGGCCAAGACCGAGCAATGGCTGCGCGGCGTCAAGGCCAACCTGGCCCGCAAGGCCACGGGCGGCGACCGCGACGTGGCGCGCGACATCCTGGGCGGCATCTGCGACATCGGCCTGGCCAACTCCTACTACGTCGGCCAGATGAAGAGCGCTTCGGCCGGCACCGACGCACGCAAGTGGGGCGACGCCATCAAGGTGGTCCGCCCGACCTTTGCCGGTGCCAAGGGCGGCGGCACGCACGTCAACATCAGCGGTGCGGCCGTGGCCAGGAACGCGCCGCAGCGCGCCAACGCGGTCAAGCTGCTCGAGTTCCTGGTGTCGGAGCCGGCACAGGCGCTCTACGCGCAGGCCAACTATGAATATCCGGTGCGCAAGGGCGTGGCGCTCGATCCGATCATCGGAGAGACCATCGGCGAGCTGAAGGTCGATCCGCTGCCGCTCACCGAAATTGCCAAATACCGCAAGCAAGCAAGTGCCCTGGTCGACAAGGTCGGCTTCGATCAGTGATGGAAATGGCAGGGCACGCCTTGCCGATGCCCGGATGTTGATCGCGAGGCGCCACCCGCTGGTCCTGCAGGCGGCGGGCCCGTTCTGGCGCTGTGCCTCGATGGCCATCGCGCTCGGCGTGCTCGCGCCGGTGCTCGTGCTCGCCTGGCTTGCGCTGGGCTCCGGCGTCGCGCACTGGGGGCCGCTGTTCGCCCACGTGCTGCCGCGGGCCGCGCTCAACACGGCCTTGCTGCTCGCGGGTGTGGGCGCGCTGGTGCTGGTGATCGGCACCGGCTGCGCATGGCTCGTGACGGCCTGCGACTTTCCGGGGCGCCGCGTGCTGAACTGGGCGCTGCTGCTGCCGCTCGCGATGCCGACGTACATCGTCGCCTTTGCCTACCTGGACCTGCTGCACCCGATCGGCCCGGTGCAGGGCGCGATCCGCTGGGCGCTGGGCTTCGACAGTCCGCGCCAGTTCCGCCTGCCCGATCTGCGCTCGATGCCGGGCGCAATCTTCGTGCTCGGCTTCGTGCTCTACCCCTATGTCTACATGACCGCGCGCGCCATGTTCATGACGCAGCCCGCGCACCTGATGGAAGCGGCGCGCACGCTGGGCGAAAGCCGGGGCGGCGCCTTCTTTCGCGTGGCGCTGCCGCTGGCACGGCCGGCGCTCGCGGTGGGCCTGAGCCTGGCGCTGCTCGAAACGCTCAACGACATCGGCGCCTCCGAATTCCTTGGCGTGAATACGCTCACGGTGGCGGTCTACACCACGTGGATCACGCGCTCCGACCTAGCCGGTGCGGCGCAGATCGCGTGCGCCATGCTGTTCGTGGTGGTCGCGCTGGTCTGGCTCGAACGCAACGGGCGCCGGCATCAGCGCTTCGGCTCGGCGCAGCGCATGCGCGCCATGCAGCCGCGGCGCCTGCACGGCGCCGCCGCCTGGCTCGCCACCGCCACCGCGTCATTGCCGGTGCTGATCGGCTTCGTGGCGCCGGCCCTCTACCTGGTCTGGGAAAGCGCCAAGCGGCTGCGCCAGGGCGGCGGCGTGTCGCAAGGCCTGCTGGCAAGCCTCGGCAACACGATCACGCTGGCCGCCGGCGTCACCGTGGCGGCCGTGGCCGCGGGGCTGGTCGTGGCGTGGGCCACGCGCAGCCAGGGATCGCGCCCCAACCGCGCACGGTGGCAGGCGCGCGCAGCCACGCTGGGCTACGCGCTGCCCGGCACGGTACTCGCCATCGGCCTGCTCACGCCCGCGCTTGCGTTCGACGCCGCGCTGGCCAGCGTGCTCGGCCTGCAGGGCTTGCCGCTCATGGGCGCGGGCATCGTGCTGGTAGCGGCCTGCGCAATCCGTTTTCTCGCCATGCCGGTCGGCGGCATCGAAGCCGGGCTCGCCCGCATTCCCCCCGCCATCGAGCAGGCTTCGCGGCTGCTGGGCGAGACCAGCGGCGGCACGCTCAGGCGCGTGCACCTGCCGCTTCTGCAACCCGCCATTGCCACGGGTGCGCTGCTGGTCTTCGTCGATGCAATGAAGGAACTGCCGGCCACGCTGCTGCTGCGGCCGGCCAATTTCGACACGCTGGCCACCTGGCTCTATGCCGAGGCCGCTCGCGGCACCTATGAAGAAGGCGCGATCGCCGCGCTCGCCATCGTGGCGGCCGGCCTGCTGCCCGTGGTGCTGCTGGCACGCAATCAACTGGGCACGCCAACGACCTTGCCCGCCGTGGAAACATGAGTTCCCCTCTTTCCCTCGAATCGATCCAGCTCGCCTACGAAACGCCGCGCGGCCTGCATACCGTGGTCAACGACTTCTCGCTTTCGCTGCGTGCGGGCGAGATTGCCTGCCTGTTCGGTCCCTCGGGCTGCGGCAAGACCACGGTGCTGCGGGCGATCGCGGGCTTCGAGCCGCTGCGCGCCGGCACCATCCGGCTCGGCGACGTGCTGCTCTCCTCGACCCAGGTGCACCTGCCGCCCGAGCAGCGGCGCGTGGGCATGATGTTCCAGGAGTACGCGCTGTTTCCCCATCTGTCGGCAGGCCAGAACGTGGCCTTTGGCCTGCGCCGCTCGAGCCGTGCGCAGCAACGGGCGCGCGTGGCCGAGATGCTGGCGCTGGTGGGCCTGGCCGATGCCGGCGAGCGCTTTCCGCATGAACTCTCGGGCGGCCAGCAGCAGCGCATTGCGCTCGCCCGCGCACTGGCGCCTTCGCCCGCGCTGCTGCTGCTCGACGAGCCGTTTTCAAACCTCGACGGCGGCACGCGCGAACGCCTCACGGCGCAGGTGCGCGGCATCCTTCAGCGCGCCGGGCAAACCGCGATCCTGGTCACCCACAACGAGGCCGAGGCCCATGCCATGGCCGACCGGATCGGCGTGATGCACGGCGGCCGCATCACGCACTGGCTGGACACCGCCAAATAGCACAAGGCGCCCATCCGGCGAATGGGCTTTTCGGGAAAAGGTTGTTCGGGGCCGCAAGAATTGCCGCGGTCCCACCTTCAACTTTTTCCGGAACGCCAACTCGCCATGTCCAAGCCCCTCACTCTCGTCAGCCACCTGCTGTGCCCCTATGTGCAGCGCGCCGCCATCGCACTGGCCGAAAAGAACGTGCCCTTCGAGCGCGTGGTGATCGACCTTGCGAACAAGCCGGACTGGTTCGTTGCCATCTCGCCGCTGGGCAAGGTGCCGCTGCTGCGGCTTCAGCGCCCCGACGGCAGCGAGGCGGTGCTGTTCGAGAGCAACGTGATCTGCGAGTACCTCGAAGAGACCCAGCCCGGCCCGCGCCTGCATCCCGAAGATCCGCTCACCCGCGCCGAGCATCGCGCGTGGATGGAGTTCGGCTCGGCCATCCTGGGCGACCTGTGGGGCTACGAAACCACGCACGACGCCGAAGTGTTCGAGCAGAAGCGCCTGGCCCTTGCCGCCAAGTTCGAGCGCGTCGAAGCCGCGCTGGGCACGGGCCCCTATTTCGCCGGCAAGGACTTCAGCCTGGTGGATGCGGTGTTCGCGCCGATCTTTCGCTACTTCGAGGTATTCGACGAGATCAGCAATTCACACATCTTCGATGCCCTGCCCAAGGTGAATGCCTGGCGCAAGGCGCTGGCGGCGCGGCCGAGCGTGCGCAGCGCGGTGGTGCCGGAGTATCCGCAGCACCTGCGCGAATTCCTGCGCAAGCACGAGGCGCACTTGCTCGCGCTCGCCTAGAACCGACAATGGAATCCTTCCCCCGCAACAACAGATCCCACGAGATGCGACTCCTCCACACCATGCTGCGCGTCGGCAACCTCCAGCGTTCGATCGACTTCTACACCCAGGTGCTTGGCATGAGCCTGCTGCGCACTTCGGAGAACCCCGAGTACAAATACAGCCTCGCCTTCGTCGGCTACGGCGGCGGCAACCCCGGGCAGGCCGAGATCGAGCTCACCTACAACTGGGGCACCGAAAGCTACGAACTCGGCACCGCCTACGGCCACATCGCGCTGGGCGTGCCCGACGCCTACGCGGCTTGCGAAAAGATCAAGGCCGCCGGCGGCAACGTCACGCGCGAAGCCGGCCCCGTGAAAGGCGGCACCACGGTGATCGCCTTCGTGACCGATCCCGACGGCTACAAGATCGAGCTCATACAAGACAAGGCAAAGGCTTCTGGCGACAGCCACCCAGCCAGTTCGGACGCCTTGCGCGCGTCCTAGCCGGGCCGCCCCGGCGCCCGGCTCCGCCGTGAGCGCGTCACGGCCGCCGAATTGAGGATACAAATGATCACCTTTTAAAGGCGATCGGCATATTCTTTGCTGGTATTTTCAAGGGGTAGTGCTGATGCAAGACGCATCACATTCTGATACTCGGAATCGCGATCAAAGAGCTTCACAGTTCAGCAAGATCGTCCATTCGGACGCGGCACCGAATGCTCCTTACTCTTTGAACTATCTTCTACATGAGCGCTTCCTTCCAAGCGGAATGAAAATTGACCATTCTGAGCATACGCGGCAAGCCCATTGATCCGGCCATATCGCTGATCATCTTTTTCTTTTCCGCCCTGATTGTCGGCGTCATTCCGTTCCTCTATCACGACACGGCGGCCCAGAATTTCCCCGACGAAGAAACGCTATTGAGCTTCTTCGGGGCCGATTTGTGCCAGCTCACCTCCACCACGATCGAGGAAAGAAACTCCTACGCTTGCAGCGCATTCCTGCTGGAGTCGGCCGGATTGAGCGCCAAGACGGCGCCCATTGCCGGCGCTTTTCTGAGCGTCACGCTGACCGTCATACCGATTCTCCAATTCAGCAGAATTCCCCTTGGCGTCTTTTTCGTATCGCTCGGATGGGGATTCATCAGAGCCATTTTCCTGTCGGTTCTTTCAAAGGACATGCTGTCGGCCTGCGTGGTGCTTCTCTCGATCATGGCAGCGCAACACAGCGCGTTCGGGCTGACGTGGTTCCTGTCGTCGACGATCTACGGCTGGGTGGTTAGAAAATATTGGCTCCTGGTCAGTGCCGTCTGGCTTGGACTGCGATTGATAAGAAAGCAGCTCACCGTATTCAGGCTCTTGGTCATCATCGTCGTGGTCTACATCGCGCTCGCGCTGACATTCCAGATCGCACTTGGCGCCACCCTGGACTTTGCCCGCGCAACGGTCAACGAAAACCGGGAAGTCGGCGCCGAAGGATCGCGAACGGTCATCGAGGCGGTCATCGCCTCCGACAACGCCCTGCTGCAGGCGCTCAATGCCACGATCACATTCTTCCGGCTGGCATTTCCGCTCGAGCTTCTGCGCTTCGGGTCGGTCAGCCAATTGGCGTTCATCTCGATCATGCCTTTCACGTTCGTATGGATGGTGAAAGTCATCGTCGAGGGCGCGAAATCGAGCAACAAGAACCTGATCCAGGCCGGCAAGGTGGCCCTTGCGCCCCTGTCCTTCCTCATCATCGAGGGGGTGTTCGAGCCCGACTTCGGCTCATTTGCCCGCCACTTCGCCATCGTGAGTCCGCTCGTCTTTTCTGCCATGGCGCTGGCGCAGAAAACCGAGCTGGCCGAAAGGAGGCTCCTGCGGCGCAGGCAGGCCGCCGCCATTTCAAGCAGCCCGCTCTTTGTTCGCCCCACCCGTCAGGATCGCATTTCGTGAAATCCCAATCCATTGCGGTGGACCAGCCACAGTACGTCGAATCCATTCAGGCAGGAAGAGGCATTGCCGCGCTTCTGGTCGTGATTCACCATGCAGCACAGAAAGCACATGCCCTTTCCGGTGGCGCCATTCCACTGTTCGATTTCGGGATCATCGGGGTCGATATATTCTTCATGATCAGCGGCTTCATCATCTACTTTGTCACGGCCAACAAGACCATGACGCACGTGGAATTCATGGAGAAACGGATCATCCGGGTGTTTCCCCTGTATTGGGGACTCTCCTTGCTGGCACTGCTGGTCTTCATCTTTGTGCCGAAGCTGATCAACAGCAATGCCCAGCAACCCTCCGACATCGCCGCGTCGTTCTTCTTGTGGCCCACATCCGCCCCGTACCTGGTCAACAACGGATGGACGCTCACCTATGAGATCATCTTCTACGGGTTGTGGGCCCTGGTCGCACTGCCGACCGCAAGGCCGAAGAACGCCTACCTCGCGTGCCTGGTATTGGCCGCCGCATCGTTCATTGGATTGCTTTCCGGCATCGACTACAAGGTAATGAATTTTTCCTTGTTCCTGGAGTTTGCATTCGGAGTGGCAATTGGCGTCGCGTTCAAGAAAGGGCTGATCCGGCAGAGCACGCCAGCCTCCATCGTCTTGATAGTCGTCGGGGCTTTTCTTGCGCACCTGGCAATTTCCGAAGGCCTTGGAAGCAGCGAACTCAGGGGATTTGCACTGGCAATTCCTTCCGCGATGATTTTCTTCGGGTTGATATCGCTTGGACCGTTCTGGGCAAGGCTGCGCGTGATACTGGCCATTGGGGACAGCTCCTACTCGCTGTACCTGTTTCACCCCTTCATCCTGGTTGCCATCCCGCTCACGGTCAAATTGCTCGGCTTCACCTCGGTGCCTCAGATCCTTGCCATTTCCGTTGCGATCTGTATCGCGTCGATCTGGGCTTCGCACATGGTCTACAGGTTCGTGGAATTCCCGCTCACGCAGATGATGCGGGGGATGATCAAGTCCGCGAAATCCTTCAACGCGGCCAGGGCAAGGTGATTGTGCCGCGGTTCAGCAGCCCAGCAGGTCGGCCAGCTGCCTGATGTCGCGCGCGTGCAGGTTGTTGTCCGGATTCGGCGAAATGTCCTTCGGCTGGGCGCGGCCGAATTCATGGGGCCGCTCGATGTAGGCGGTCTTGAGGCCGCATACGCGCGCGGCGGCCAGGTCGTCGTGGTGCGCTGCGGCCAGCATGACCTGCCCCGGCGTCGCGTCGAACACGCCCGCCACGCCAAGGTAGGTGCGCGGATCGGGCTTGTAGGCCTTGAACACCTCGGCCGACAGCACGCAGTCCCAGGGCAGGCCGGCGCGCTTGGCCATTTCGGTCAAAAGGCCGATGTTGCCGTTGGAGAGCGTGCAGATGGTGAATTTCTTCTTGAGGCGCGTGAGCCCTTCCACCGCATCTGGCCATGCCGGCAGCCGGTGCCAGGCCCGGCTCAGGTCGCGCTTGGCGGCGGTATCGAGCCGGTCGGCCAGGCTGAAATCGTGCAGCACCTGTTCGAGCATGCTCAGGTGCAGTTCGTCGAGCAGCGTGAAGCCGCCCTCGCCCGCTGCGATGCGTTCCATCACGGATTTCATGGCAGGCTGGTAGCCCGCACGCCAAGCCAGCGCAAAGGCGGCGCCGTCGACGCCGGGCAATACGCGCTCGGCCTCGGCGGCGATGCCGCTGTGCCAATCGACCACGGTGCCGAAAACGTCGAATGCAATGACCTTCAGGTCACTGGCGTCGAAATCCGCACGCATGATCGGATCAGCGTGCGAGCTGGCTCGCTGCGCGTGCGAGCTGCTCGATGCGCGCCCAGTCGCCGTTGCGGATGGCGTCGGCCGGCACGATCCACGAGCCGCCCACGCACGCCACGTTCGAGAGCGCGAGAAACTCGGCTGCGTTGTCCGCATGGATGCCGCCCGTCGGGCAGAAGGTCACGTCGCCGAACGGGCCCTGCCACGCCTTCAGCATGGGGATGCCGCCCGCCTGCAGCGCGGGAAAGAACTTGAGTTCGGTGTATCCGTCTTCCTGCGCCGTCATGATCTCGCTGCCGGTGGCGACGCCGGGCAAGAGCGGCAGGCCGAGGTCGTGGCAGGCCTTGCCGACCGCGCGCGTATAGCCCGGACTCACGCCGAACTTCGCGCCGGCCAGCGCCGAGGCCTGCGCGTCGGCCGCGCTGCGGATGGTGCCCGCGCCGGCCACGGCCTCGGGCACGTCCCTGGCAATGGCCTCGATGCATTCGAGCGCCTGCGGCGTGCGCAAAGTGACCTCGAGCATGCGGATGCCACCGGCCACCAGCGCGCGCGCGAGCGGAATGGCATGTTTCACGTCGTGCAGCACGATCACCGGAATGACCGGTGCATCGCGCATGACGTCGAGTGCGGTGAGTTTGTCTGTCATTTCATTGCTCCAATGTTCACAGCCACGAGCATGCGCCCTCTTCGGCGGTCAATGCATTGCGGCGCATGCCGGCGAACAGCTCGCGGCCGAGGCCATGGCCGTCGGCGATGCGCTTGGCCTCGGGCAGCTTGGCAATCTCGCGTTCGGCCCACTCGTCGTCGGGCACCAGTACGGCAAGTGTGCCCGCCACGGCGTCCAGGCGCACGACGTCGCCATCGCGCACCTTGGCGAGCGGGCCGCCCGCGGCGGCCTCCGGAGAAACGTGGATGGCAGCCGGCACCTTGCCCGAGGCGCCGCTCATGCGGCCGTCGGTGACCAGCGCCACGCGAAAACCCTTGCCCTGCAGCACCGACAGCGGCGGCGTGAGCTTGTGCAGCTCGGGCATGCCGTTGGCCTGCGGCCCCTGCCAGCGCACCACGCACACCACGTCGCGATCCAGCTCGCCGGCGGTGAAGGCCTGGTGCAGCGCGGCCTGCGAATCGAAGACGCGCGCCGGTGCCTCGATCACGTGGCGGTCGTCGGGCACCGAAGACACCTTGATCACGCTGCGCCCCAGGTTGCCGTTGAGCAGCTTCAGGCCGCCGGTGGCGCTGAAGGGGCTTTCGACGGGCCGTGCGACGGTGTCGTCCTTGGAGGGCGCGGCGGAATTCCAGACCAGGCGCTTGTCGTCCGCAAGGGACGGAATGTTCGCGAACTCGCGGATGCCGCCGGCCCGCACGGTGAGCACGTCGGCGTGCATCAGGCCGGCATCGAGCAGCTCGCCGATCACGAAGCCCGGGCCGCCCGCGGCCTGGAACGCGTTCACGTCGGCGCTGCCGTTGGGATAGACGCGCGTCAGCAGCGGGACCACGTCGGAGAGGCGGGAGAAGTCGTCCCAGTCGATCACGATGCCGGCCGAGCGTGCCACGGCCACCCAGTGGATCAGGTGGTTGGTGGAGCCGCCGGTGGCCAGCAGCGCCACCATGGCATTGACGATGCAGCGCTCGTCGACCATCTCACCGATGGGGGGGCAATCGAACTTCGCCTCGCTCGCGCGGCCCAGCACCGTGCGGACGGCCTCCCTCGTGAGCGTTTCGCGCATGGCATCGCCGGGCTGGATGAAGGCGGTGCCGGGCACGTGCAGGCCCATGGCCTCGAGCAGCATCTGGTTGCTGTTGGCGGTGCCGTAGAAGGTGCAGGTGCCCATGGTGTGGTAGGCCGCCATCTCGGCGTCGAGCAGGCCCTGCCGGCCGACCAGGCCTTGCGCCGCCTGCTCGCGCACCTTCGACTTCTCGCCGTTCGACAGGCCCGAGGGCATGGGGCCGGCGGGCACGAACACCGTGGGCAGGTGCCCGAAATGCAGCGCGCCGATCAGGAGGCCCGGCACGATCTTGTCGCACACGCCCAACAGCAGCGCGCCGTCGAACATGTCGTGCGTGAGCGCAATCGCGGTGCCCATGGCGATCACGTCGCGGCTGAAGAGGCTCAGCTCCATGCCGGGCGTGCCCTGGGTCACGCCGTCGCACATGGCGGGCACGCCGCCGGCCACCTGCGCGGTGGCACCGAGGCTGCGCGCCTCGTGTTTGATGATGTCGGGGTAGCCCTGGTACGGCGCGTGGGCCGAGAGCATGTCGTTGTAGGCCGTGACGATGCCGATGTTGGGCGCGCGCTCCGTCACCACCTTGAACTTGTCGTTGGCCGGGATGCCGGCCACGGCGTGCGCGACGTTGGCGCAGCCCATGCGGTCGGAGCCCCGGTCGCGGTTGCGGATTTCCGCCAGCCGCTCGAGGTACGCGCTGCGCGGCCCCCGGCTGCGTTCGCGAATGCGATCGGTAACGTCAAGGACGGTGGGATGTGTGCTCATGGGGATGGTTTCGGTCGCGCTGCCGGCATCTGTCCACTGTCGCTTTTGCGACCTTCGACGTGGAAGTCGATAGTACCAAGACGCCGCGACCGAGGCCGATGGAAATCCGCACCCCGGCAATACGGATTGGCGGATTCGGTCCCGCTGGCAGCCGGTTCAGTCGACCAGCTTGACTTCCACGCGCCGCGCCTGGGCGTCGTTGCCGGAACCTGCGGTAATTGCGGGCCTCTGCAGGTCAACCTTGTCGGCCGGCACACCCAGGCCCACCAGCACGTCACGGACCATTTCGGCGCGTTTCTTCGCGAGCTGCTCGTTGATGGCCGCGTCGCCAGTGGTGTCATGAAAGCCCGAGACCACGGCCTTGCGGCCGCTCTCCACGCCCTTGATGACGGCGGCCAGCGCCTCGGCGGCGCCGGGCGCCAGATCGGCGCTGCCGGTGGCGAAATAGAAGTTCACCACGCCATCGGCCACGCGGATGCTGGCCCCGTCGGGAATGACGACCGTCACCGTCTCGGTCACTTCGGCCACCGTCGTGGTGGTCGCCGGCCCTGCGGACACCGCTGCCACCGCGACGGCGGGCATGCCGCCCGCTGCCGGCCCATGGCTCTTGTGCCAGAGCACGATGCCCAGCACGAAGAAAATCACCAGCGCGATCAATGCCAGGAGAAATCCGAGGATGAAGTTTTGCTGGCTGTCGTCGTCGCTCATGAGGGGTCGTACTCCGTAGGAAGAAAGAGGCCGGTAAATAATGGTGCGGTGAACCATGATCGCGAAATTGTAGGCGGCGCCCCCCCAGGCCCCGCACCCGATCCCGGACCGCCGGGCCTGGACCCGCGGCCCAGCCCGCTGCGCGACCCGCAGCCCATGCTCGAACAGGCCATTGCCGACTGGGGCGGCCGCGACGACCTGTGGCTCTTCGGCTATGGCTCGCTAATCTGGCGCCCCGAGTTCGATTTTGCGGAGCGCCGCCCGGCCTGGGTGCATGGCTGGCACCGCGCGCTCAAGATGTGGAGCCGCATCAACCGCGGCAGCATCCAGACGCCCGGCCTCGTCTTCGGCCTGCTGTCTGGCGGCAGCTGCCGCGGCATGGTGTTCCGGGTGCCCTCGGCCCACGGGCTTGAAACGCTTCGCAGGCTGTGGCTGCGCGAAATGCCCACCGGCGTGTACGACCCCAAGTGGCTGAAATGCACCACGCCGGAAGGCCCCGTGCGCGCGCTGGCCTTCACGCTCTCCAGGCGCAGCCCCAACTTCACCGGCGAGCTCAGCGACGAGCGCTATCGCCACATCTTCACCCATGCCGTCGGCCGCTACGGCAGCTCGCTCGACTACGCGCGCCAGACCTTGCTGGAGCTGCGACGCCATTCGATCCACGATGCGGCCCTGGCCCGGCTGGTTGCGCTGGCCCACGAACGGCAGGAGGAACAGGAGCGGCAGGCAGAGGCCGGGGCGGCGGCCGATTGCGGGATGCCCCCGGCTCCGGTATATGTTCCGGGGTCTCCGGACAAATCTTCTTCTTCCTTTCCCCAACAATCCTCCGGACCGTCCAAGGAAAAAACATGACCCATCGCCTTCTCGCCGCCACCGGCACCGCCCTTCTCGCCAGCGCCCTGCTTTCCGCCTGCGGCAGCATGATGGGCGGCAAGCCGAGCGCGGCCGCCGAACTGATGCCCACGGCGGCGGTCTCGCCCAACCCCACGCGGGGCACGGTGACCTTCACCGCGCTGGACCATGGCGTGCGCGTGGCCGGAGAGGTGCGCGGCTTCGTGCCAGGCAGCGAGCACGGTTTCCACATCCATGAAAAGGGCGACTGCGGCGACAACGGCAACGCCTCGGGCGGCCACTTCAACCCCGCCGGCGGCACCCACGGCAAGTTCAGTGCGCCGGGCAGCCATGCCGGCGAACTGCCGAGCCTGGTGGCCGACGGCAGCGGCGTGGCGCGCTTCAGCGTCGACGTGCACACGATCTCGCTGACCGAAGGCGCCCCCAACAACGTGGTGGGCCGCGCGCTCGTCGTGCACCGCGACCGCGACGATTTCACCACCCAGCCAGCCGGCAACTCCGGCCCGCGCATCGCCTGCGCGGTGATCGCACGGCGTTGAGCGGTTAGGGCCCCGCCGAGCGCTCCAGCCACAGAGCCTCGGCACTGGCCAGGGCCTGCGGCGTATCGATGTCGGTCACGATGCCGACGTCGTCCACCACCAGGTCGGCCACGGCATCGATGGCGCGCATCGCCTTCAGGATGGAAGAAGCGCCAAGCGTTCCCCTGAGCGCCGCGAGTTGCGCCCCGCAGCCGGCCGAAAATCCGACCGGATGGCCGCGCTCGCCCTTGTATTGCGGCTGCACCGCGCGCACCCGGCCGGCCAGCGCACCGGCCACGGCTCGCAGCGTCTCGGGGCGCACCAGCGGCAGGTCGCCCGGAAGAATCAGCCAGCCGGCGGCATCCGGCGTGGCGCGCACCGCGGCGGCAATCGAGTCGCCCATGCCCGGATGCCCGGCGTCTTCAAGCCGCCACGGCAGGCCGCTCGCACGCACCGCGTCCAGCGTGCGTTCGAGCAGCGGCTTGCCCGCCAGCGGCGCCTGCAGCTTGGGGCCCGTGCCGCCGGCCGCGATGAAACGCTCGCCGCGGCCCGAAGCCAGCACGATCACCACCGGAGAATTCGCCTTTGTCGCCATGCGCCGAGTATGTCCGCGGAATGCCCGCAGTGCCGTGCGGCAACGTATGCGCAACAATGCCGGCATGAGTTCTTCTTCTCCAACCAACGAAACCCTGGCCGCGCTGCGCAAAAGCTACGAGCGCGCCGAACTCGGCGAAACCCACAGTGCGGACGATCCGCTGAAGCAGTTCGAGCGCTGGCTCGGCGAAGCCATCGACGCCCAGGTGCCCGAGCCCAACGCGATGACCCTGTGCACCGTGGGCAGCGACTTGCGGCCTTCGAGCCGCATCGTGCTCATCAAGGGCTATGACGCACGCGGCATCGTCTGGTACACCAACTACGAAAGCCGCAAGGGCCGCGAGCTCTCGGGCAACCCGTACGCGGCCTTGCAGTTCCACTGGGTCGAGCTCGAACGCGTGGTGCGCGTCGAAGGCCGCGTGGAAAAGGCGAGCGCGGAGGAAAGCGATGCCTACTTCGCGAGCCGCCCGCTTGAATCACGCATCGGCGCCTGGGCCAGCCCGCAGAGCGAGGTGATCAGCGGCCGCGACGTGCTGGTCAAGAACGCGGCCGTGGCCGCTGCCAGGCACCTGCTCTCGCCACCCCGCCCGCCGCACTGGGGCGGCTACCGCCTCGCGCCGGACCGCTGGGAATTCTGGCAGGGCCGCACGAGCCGCCTGCACGACCGGCTGCGCTACCGGCTCGAAGGCGCCGCCTGGGTGCGCGAGCGGCTCGCCCCCTGAACCGCGTCAAGCCTCGCAGGGTGCGACCTTGAACTCGACGCGCCGGTCGAGCGCATCGCTGGCATCGTCGGCACCGGTGCCCACGATGTTCTCGCGGAATCCCATGCCGGACTCGCGCAGCTTCTTCGACAGCGGCGGCGCCTCGCCCACCAGCCGGGTCTTCACGCTGACTGCGCGCTGCAGCGACAGGCGCTCGTTGACCGACTCCGAACCGGTGCGGCTCGTGTGGCCAGTGACCACCACGCAGGAGTCGATCTGCGCCGCCTGGCGTGCGATCTGCCGCAGCCACATCGGATAGGCGGCGCTGATCTTCGGATCCGCCAGGAAATCGGTCGAGCCGGGCTTGAACAGGAACTTCACGCTCAGGTTGTTGGTTTCGAGCCCGAGCCGCGCCAGGGTGCCGAAGGTCTTCTCCGCATCGGCCGTTCGGCCGAGCTGGGCCTGCGTGAGATACAGGCCGCTGTAGATGCGCAGCTGCTGGCCGTCGGGCCGGCGCGAAGCGGCCTCGTAGCGGCTGAGCGCCTCGCTCATGCGGCCGGCCTCGTAGGCGGTGGTGGCTTCCTGCAGCACGGTCGACGTGGGCAGGCGCTCCAGATACAGCGCGTCGGCGGCTTGTCCCGGCTGCGTTTCGGCAGTGCGGATGTAGCCTTCCACGGCGCGGTCCTTGCCGTTCACCGGGCTGTCGCGAAAGAAGGCCGTGGGCCGCGTGTCGAGCGTCGCATCGCTGATGCGCGCCACCGATTGCGCAATGACCACGCCGCTCTTGATTTCGGTCAGCGCCAGGTTCAGCCGGTAGCGGCCGTCGGCCGAATCCTTGTCGCGCACCAGCGTGCCGTTGAGCACGTACTGCGCGCGCTCGATCTCGGTGTTGTTGAAGGGCGTGACGGTGAACTGCCTGAACTGCGACTGCATGCGCTGCACGATGCGCTGCTCGGCCACGCGCGTGACTTCGGTCTGCTGGCCGCTCGCGCCCTCGAGCAGCGGGTCGATCACGATGCGGCTCTGCTTGATCGACGACTCCACCTTGGCCAGGAAGGCCGGCAGCTTCTGCGTCTGCACGATCAGGTCGTCCACCGCCTGGTTGACGGCCTGCTCGAAAGGCATGGCATTGCCCGGCGCCGGCCGGTGCGCGCAGGCGGCGCAAAGCAGCACCGCGAACGACAGCGTCAGCGCACGCGTGGCCGTGCGGATTGGGTGGATGGTCTTCATCATCAGCATTGACTCCTCAAGATCTTCATGTCTTCGTCCGACAGCGGCTCCCCCACCGCTGCGCGCATGTTGATTTCGCTGCAGCGCCTGGAGAACGGTGGCCTTTTCGGGGCCGGCGGCTTCTCCGCCTCCAGCGGCGGTGGCGCCGCCACGGCAACCGCCTGCGGCTTCGGCCTGGCGCTCGGCCGCGAAGCCGGGGCCGGTGCCGGCTCGCGCGGCACAGCGGCTGAAAGGCAGGGCGTTCGGCACGGCTTCGTATCGGCGGCCGCCGGCACGGCGCCGCCGCACAGCGCGATCACCATCGCAATCGGCGCCATGGCGGAAAACGGCGAAGACCGCGGCTGGTAAATCATCAGCGGGCAAATGTAGAGCGAGAGGCGCCGCTCGCCATCTCGCCAAATGGCCACCCTGCCGAATGGCCTAGGCCGGGAAAAGCCTCAAGGCAGCCACTGCACCAGGATCATGACCAGCGTCAGCGTCGCGAGCGCGAGCACCGTCGACACCGCGACGCTGGCCGTGACCAGGTCTTCCGATGTGCGGTAGCGCTGCGAAAAGAGAAAGACGTTGGCGCCGATGGGCAGCGCCGCCGCCACCACCATCACGGTGAGCGGTATGCCGCGCACACCCAGCAGCCAGCCGATGCCGGCCACGAGCAGCGGATGCAGCAGGTTCTTCACCAGCGCCTGCACCGTGGCATCGCGCCAGTGCCGCCCGATGGGTGTCAGCGCGAGCGTGATGCCCACCATCACCAGCGCCACCGGACCGAAGGCCTGGCCGAGCAGCAGGATCGGCTTGTCGAGGAAATCGGGCATCACGAGCCCCGTCTGCGCGAACAGCAGCCCCGCGATGATCGGCATCGGCACCGGATGGATGATGGCGTTGCGCAGTGCGCGCAGCACCGTGCGCGCCATCGGGCGCTTCTCTTCGCCGCTCACCGCCGCATGCTCTCGCGCCACGGCGAGCTCGAGCACGACCGTGGCGCTGGTCAGGAGCACCAGCGAATGCAGCGAGATCAGCGTGAGCAGCACCACCATGCCCTGCTCGCCATAGGCAAGGCCGACCAGCACGATGCCGATCATCACCGTGTTGCTGTAGGTATTGGCCAGCGCAATGACGGCCGCCGTGCGGTTGAAGCCGCGCAGCGCCAGCGTGCCCGCGAACAGCAGGCCCGAGGCGATGAAATACGCCGCCACGGGCTTCAGGCTCAGCTCCTGCACGTGCACCGTGCTCATCGCGCGAAAAAGCAGCGCCGGCGCAAGCAGCAGGAAGATGAGGTTGGAAAGGTCCTTGACGGCGTTGCCGCCGATCCAGCGGCGCCGGCCGGCCAGGTAGCCTGCTGCGATCAGGACGACGACCGGCAGCAGCGAAGGAATGACGAACGAATTCACCCGTCGAGGATAGCGCCTTGCCTGCTCCCTCCCTCGAGAGCGGGAAGGGAGAAAGCAAGGCCGGCGGGTTTGCCTAGAAGGTCACGCGCAGCCCGACCTTCAGCGAACGCCCCGGCAGCGGCGCGTTCGGATACACCGTCGTCGTCAGGATCGAGGTCGGGCTGTAGGCCAGCTTGTTCGTGATGTTGTCGAGGCGCGCATACCAGGTGAGGTTGGCGCGCTGCACCTTCATGCGATAGGCGATCGAGGCATTCCAGAGCGTGTAGGAGTCGGTTTCGCGCGCGCCGACGCTGGGCACATGGCGCTGCGCCGCGTTGTAGTCGAAGCCGAAGCGTGCGCTCCAGGGACCGTTGCCGTAGGCCAGCGTCGCGCCCGCGCGGAACGGCGCGATGCGCGGCAGGGGCTCGCCGGTGTCGAGGTTCTTCGCACGCACCACGTCGCCGCGCCATTCCAGGTCGAGCGTCGAGGCGTCGGCCAGCCGCGCGAAACCGTCGGTGCCCAGCAGGCGCAGGTTGCCGCTGGCCTCGATGCCGGTGAAGCGCGCGCGCACGCCGCTGTAGAGATACTCGGCCAGCGTGTCGGTCGCCTCGGGATCGGTCACCACCTGGCCTTCTTCGTCGAGCGTGCGGCCCGACGCCGTCAGGCCGATGTAGTTGCGAAAGCGCGTGACGTAGGCGTTGACGCGGGCCGTGTTGGCGCCCGACTTCCATTGCGCGCCGACGTCGAAGCCGGTCGACTTTTCCTTGCCGAGGTCCGGATTGCCGACTTCCCAGGCGGCCGTTGCCACGTGCGGGCCGTTGGCAAGCAGTTCATAGTCCTTCGGCGCCCGCTCGGTGTAGGCCAGGTTCGAGGTGAGCTGCCACTGCGGCGTCAGGTTGACCAGGGCGCCCACGGCCGCGCTGTGCGGATTGAACGTGCGTTCGCCGATGGCAAAGCGCGTCACTGTCGGATCTTCCGGGTAGCCGAGCGAAGTGACGCGGACTTTCTCGGTGCGCGCGCCAAAGCTCAGCCGACCCCAGGAGGTGCCGAGTTCCTCGTACAGGAACAGCGCATTGGAGCGCGTGCGGCTGTGCGGCGCAAAGGCTTCCGCACCGTCCGCGGCGAAGCGGCTGCTTTCGCTGCTGAAACCGACCAGGCCTTCGAAGTTGCCGATCTTCTGGTGGCGCGCTTCGATGCGCAGGTCGTTGCTCATGTTCGAGAAGGTGGTGCCGGCCTCGCGGCCTTCGTACTCGGTGTGGCGGTAGTTGGTGTGGCTGGCCTTGGCGTGGATGCTGCTGATGAAGCCGCCCGGACGCCATTCGCCTTCGATTGCCTGGCGGTCGGACTTCATGCCGATGGTCACGTCGTCTTCGGCCACCGTGCCGTAGGTGCTGCGGTAGGTGCTGGCCGAGGCGCCGATCCAGCCCCGGTCGAAGAACAGCGTGCCGCCCACCGCGCCGCCGTGCGCCTCGTTGGCCGAATTGCAGATCTTGCGCGCCAGCCAGGGACGCCCGGGCTTGCTGCATTCCAGGTCGATGGGCACCGAGACGTCCTTGGAGTCGCGGTTGAACGCATCGACGTGCAGCGCGAAGCGGTCGTTGCCGCCTTCGAGCACCACGCCGCCGTTCTTCTCCTTGTTGCCGGTGGAAAAGCCCAGGTCGGCACGGCCGCCGAAGCCGTTGATCGGTTCGCTCGGAATGCGGTTGTCGATCACGTTGACCACGCCGCCCACCGCGCTGCCGCCGTACTGCAGTGCGGACGGGCCGCGCAGCACCTCGACGCGTTCGGTGACCAGCGCGTCCATCGGCACCGCATGGTCGTAGCTCAGCGACGAGGCGTCGGGCGCGCCGCCGCCGTTCTGCAGGATGCGGATGCGGTCGCCGTCCAGGCCGCGGATGATCGGCCGGCTCGCATTGGGGCCGAAGTAGCTGCTGCTCACGCCGGGCAGGTTGTTGAGCGTCTCGCCGAGCGTCGATTCGGAGCGCATCAGGAGCCTGTCGCCCGAGAGCGTGGTGGTGGGTGCGATCAGCTCGCTCGCGCCCAGCGGATTGCCGGTGACGGCGATCTCCGGCAGGGCCGGCGCAGCCGCTTCGGCGGGTTGCGCCTGGGGTACCGATTGGGGCTGGGCCTGGGCCATGGCCGCCAAAGAGGCCAGCGAAAGAACGGCAGCACCGATGGCGTTGCGACGGAAATTGGGAATCATGATGAACACTCGTTGAATCAAGGGACGATCGCCGCCATCCGCAAAGGCGCGGATACAGCAACCGGAACACGGGGGATTCAGCGAGTGGAAGGCGGGCCGCGCGCGTCGAACAGCGCAACCCAGCGGGCGATGGCTTCGCCCTCGAGATAGGCAAAGGTGGCCGACGGCGGCAGCACCGGCAGCACCATCATCGGCACGCCGAGCGCGCCCGAACCGTGCGACAGCTGGTCGTAGAGCCGGCACTCGGCATCGGAGTGGCTGCCGAACAGGTCGTCGATGCCGTGGGCCGCATGCTCGTGCGCGCCCTCCGGGTGGGCCGCCTGGGCAGCCGCATGGGCCTGCGCCAGCCCGGGCACGTGCAGCGTCCGGTGCATCAGCCCCAACGTGCCCGCAAACCACAGCGCAACCACCAGCGCGAGGGCGATCGCGCGGGTCGACAGGATCGACCGGGTCGAGGCTGGGCTGGCGAAGTGCACGGGAAGCGGGGCCTGAAGGAAAACGATCAGGCCTTGACGCGCGATGCGAAGGTCTTCTGGAACTTCTCGACCTTGGGCCCGACCACGAAGGCGCAGTAGCCCTGATTCGGGTTGTTCAGGAAATAGTCCTGGTGATAGGCCTCGGCAGCCGAGTAGTTGGCGAGCGGCGCCACCTCGGTGACGATGGGAGAGCCGTAGGTCTTGCTCGCCTCGATCTCGCGGATGACCCCCTCGGCCACCTGCTTCTGCCCATCGCCCGTGAAATAGATGCCGCTGCGATACTGCGTGCCCACGTCGTTGCCCTGGCGGTTCAGGCTGGTGGGGTCGTGCACCACGAAGAAAATCTCGAGAATCTCGCGCAGGCTGATGGCCGCGGGGTCGAATTCCACCTTCACCACTTCCGCATGCCCGGTGCGGCCGGTGCAGACCTGCTCGTAGCTCGGGTTGACGGTCTGGCCGTTGCAGTAGCCCGATTCGACGTCCACCACGCCCTGCACGCGGTCGAACACGGCTTCGGTACACCAGAAGCAGCCTCCGCCAAGCACGATGGTTTCGGTGGGCGACGATGAAGAGGACATGGCTGCTCCGGCAGGTGGGGAAAAGGCGAACCCGATATTGTCGCGGCTTGACGGGCCCGATGCTGGTCACTACATTACTAACCCGTGAGTCATTAATATCATGCCCACCCCCCGATTCTTTGCCGACAAGATCTGCCCGGTGCGCGCCAAGCGCGAGCGCCGCAAGGAGGCGCGTCCGGGCGAACTGCTGGCGGCGGCGCTCGACCTGTTCGTCGAAAAAGGCTTTGCCGCCACCCGCGCCGAGGAAGTGGCGGCGCGCGCGGGCGTCTCCAAGGGCACCCTCTTCCTTTACTTTCCCAGCAAGGAAGAGCTCTTCAAGGCCGTGGTGGTCGAGAACCTCGGGGGCCGGTTTGCCGAGTGGAACGACGAGTTCGAGGCCTTCGAGGGGACCACGGCCGACATGCTGCGCTATTGCATGCGCGTCTGGTGGGAGCGCGTGGGCATGACCAAAGCCTCGGGCCTGACCAAGCTCATGATGAGCGAAGGCACCAATTTTCCCGAACTGGCCGAGTTCTACCGCAAGGAGGTGGTGCGGCCGGGCCATACGCTGCTGCGGCGCATCCTGCAGCGCGGCATCGACCGGGGCGAATTCGCGCCGGTCGACGTCGACCACGCCATCTACGCGGTGGTGGCGCCAATGGTCTTCCTGATGCTGTGGAAGCACTCGGCCATGGTCTGCGTCGACGAAGAAACCTCGCTCGACCCCGAAAAATACCTCGCCACGCAGGCCGAGACCGTGCTTTACGGCCTCACCCGACCGCAGGGAGCCGCCGCATGACGCGCAAATGGACCGCCAGGCTCACGCGCGCCCGCGCCGCGCAACCTAAAATTGAAGGTTTGTCCTGAGCCCCACAAGGAAAAGCCTCACATGAACCCCACCCCCACCCTCGAGCGCCTGCGCTTCAACATGATCGAACAGCAGATCCGGCCCTGGGATGTGCTCGATCTGGAAATTCTCGACCTGCTGGCCGCGATCCGGCGCGAAGACTACGTGCCGCCCGCTCACCGCGCGCTGGCCTTCTTCGACATGGAACTCCCGTTGGGCGACGGCTCCGTTCCCGGCCAGGTGATGCTCTCGCCCAAGGTCGAGGCACGCATGCTGCAGGACCTGCACGTGCAAAAGCACGAGTCGGTGCTCGAGATCGGAACCGGTTCTGGCTTCATGGCCGCCCTGCTCGCCCACCGCGCGGCCCAGGTGCTGTCGCTCGAGATCGATCCCGCGCTGGCCGCCCGCGCCGCCGAAACGCTGCGCCAGAACGGCGTGGCCAATGTCGAGGTGCGCAATGCCGACGGCGCCGTGCCGCTGCCGAGCGGCCCGAGCTTCGACGTGATCGTGCTCAGCGGCTCCGTGGCGCGCATTCCGCAGAACCTGCTCGGCTCGCTCAAGGTGGGCGGCCGCCTTGCCGCCATCGTGGGCGAGGAGCCGATGATGCGCGCCCACTTCGTCACCCGCAGCAGCGAAAGCAAGTGGGACACCATCCAGCCCTGGGACACCGTGGCGCCGCGGCTGCTCAATTTCCCCGAGCCCTCGCGCTTCTCGTTCTGAACGGACGGCTCCGAATGATCGATCAAGTCCGCCCCGCCGACCTTGCAGCCTGGTTTGCGCAAAACCCCGAGGCGGCGCCCGTGCTGCTGGACGTGCGCGAACCCTGGGAGCTGCAGACGGCGAGCGTTGCGCCGCAGGGCTTCACGCTCGTGGCCATCCCGATGAACGAGATTCCGGCGCGCCTTTCCGAGCTCGAGGAAGGCCAGCGCATTGCATGCCTGTGCCATCACGGCGCGCGCAGCCAGCGCGTGGCGGCCTTCCTGAGCCAGAACGGCTTTGCCGAGCTGGCCAACGTGGCCGGCGGCATCGACGCCTGGTCCGCACAGCACGATCCCTCCGTGCCGCGCTACTGATTCTTTCTTCAAGGACGTTCAATGCCTTTCAGGCCCAGGCTTTTGCCTCTTTCCGCAGCGCTCGCAAGTCTCTTTGCCACCCTGCTCGCGCTGCCGGCCCAGGGCCAGACACTGAACGAACTCTACGAATCCGCACGCGGCTTCGACGCCACCTACCAGGGCGCGCGGGCCCAGTACGACGCGAGCGTGGCGCGCGCCGCCCAGGCCAAGGCCGGCATTCTTCCCGCCGTGGGGCTCACGGCCGGCGCCACGCGCAACAACCTCGACATCGACACGCTCACTGGCACCGGCCGCGGAACGACCATCCCGCGCGACTTCACCACGCAGAACGTCGGCATCAACGCCACGCAACCGCTCTACCGGCCCGCCAACTGGGCCACCTACGAGCAGGGCAAGCGCCAGGCCGAGATCGCGCAAGCGGTGCTCACCATTGCCGAGCAGGACCTGATCGTGCGCGTGAGCCAGGCCTATTTCGACGTGCTCGCCAGCCAGGACAGCCTGACGCTGGTGCGCGCGCAGAAGGTGGCGGTGGCCGAACAGCTCGCGTCGGCCAAGCGCAACTTCGAGGTCGGCACCTCCACCATCACCGACACGCGCGAAGCCCAGGCCCGCTACGACCTCGTCATTGCACAGGAGATTGCCGCCGAGAACGACCTGCAGGTGAAGAAGGTGGTGCTCGACCAGCTGGTCGGCCGTCCGGGCAGCGTGCCGGTGCCGCTGGCGCAGCCGGTGGTGCTGCCGGCCGCCACGCCGGCCAACATCGAGGCCTGGGTGGCGCAGGCCGAGGAAGCGCACCCGGCCATCCGCCAGGCGCGGCTCGGGCTCGACGTTGCCGGGCTCGAAATCCGCAAGGCCGAAGCCGGCCACAAGCCGACGCTCGACGCCAACCTGGGCTACAACATCACGCGCAATCCGGATGGATCCAGCACCAGCACCGTGGGCACGCGCATCAACGCTGCGTCCGTGGGGGTGGTGTTCAACCTGCCGCTTTTCGCGGGCTTTGCCACCGAGAACCGCATCAAGGAAACGCTCGCGCTCGAGGACCAGTCGCGCAGCGTGCTCGACGGCACCCGCCGCAGCGTGGCGCAGGCCACGCGCGCGGCCTACCTCGGGCTGGTGTCCGGCGCGGGGCAGGTCAAGGCGCTCGAAGCGGCCGAGGCATCGAGCCAGAGCGCGCTCGATGCCAACCGGCTCGGCTACCAGGTGGGCGTGCGCATCAACATCGACGTGCTCAATTCGCAGAGCCAGCTGTTCCAGACCAAGCGCGATCTCGCGCAGGCGCGCTACAACGTGCTGCTGGGCAACCTGAAGCTGCGCCAGGCCAACGGCACGCTGACCATCAACGACATGAACGCGATCAACGCGACGCTGGCGAAGAACGGAAGCACGGCGGCTTCGCCATCACTCGGCGAGCAGCCGCAGGCCGCGCCTTCGGTGCCGGTCACGCCGCCCAGAATTCCCGTGGTGCCGCCGGTGCCGGTGCCGCCGTTCAATCCGCCGGCACCGACGATGCCTGCCGCACCGCCGCCGCCAGTCATCCTGAATCCCCCCGCACGGTAAATTTGGCTCGCCCCCAGGGCTGCGCGGCTCAGTCGAGCGTTGGTTCGGCCTTCGAATCCTCGAGCGGTGCGGCTTCGGTCACCACCGGATCCGCGGCCTGCGCGATGGCCAGCACCGCAACGGCGGTGCGCTCGGCCGCGCCGCGGTTCGACGACGAGAAAGCCAGCGCGGCCTCGGCCATGGCGGCGCGGCGCTCGGGGTTCTCGACCAGCTTGAGCGCCGCGGTGACCGCCTGCTCCATGTTCTCGACGCGCAGCGAGGCACCGGCCGCCAGCGAAAGCTGCGCCGCTTCGGCAAAGTTGAAGGTCGAAGGGCCCATGATCACCGGGCAGCCGCAGGCGGCCGGCTCGATCAGGTTCTGGCCGCCCAGCGGTTCGAAGCTTCCGCCCAGCAGCGCGACGTCGGCCAGGCCGTAGTACAGCGCCATTTCGCCGAGCGAATCGCCCAGCCAGATCTCGGCATCGGAGGGCTCGCCCGCGGCACTGCGGCGCGCCACGGCAAAGCCCTCGGATTCGATCAGCGCGGCCACTTCGTCGAAGCGCTGCGGATGGCGCGGCACGATCATCCACTGCACGTCGTGCACGCGCTTGGCAATCGAACGGATGGCGCCCTGCTCGGGCGGCACGGGAGACGTGGCGCCGAAGCGCCTGAGCACGTCGAGCAGCATGCGCTCCTCGCCGTCGCGCGAGCTCGCGAGCACCACCATCGGCCGCGGCAGGCGCTCGCGCAGCGTCACGGCCGCGGCCAGCTGGCGCGCATCGGGCGAGGCGTCGAACTTGAGGTTGCCGTAGATGCCGGCCACCTTGGCGCCCAGGGACACCAGCCGGTGCGCATCGGCCTCGGTCTGCGCCCACACGGCGGCCAGCGCCGAATACGCGGGCCGGGCGAGCCAGCCGAGGCGTTCGGCCGCAGCCAGCGATTTTTCGTTGAGCCGCGCATTGGCCAGCACCAGCGGGATGCGGCGCTCGGCACAGGCGGCGGCCATCTCGGGCCAGACTTCGGTTTCCATCAGCACGCCGATGCGCGGCTGGAAACGGTCGAGAAAACGCTGCACCGCACCCGGCATGTCCCAGGGCTGCCAGACCTGCGTGTCGCCGGGCTGAAGCAGCTTGGCGCCCTCTTCGCGGCCGGTGGCCGTGCCGTGTGTGAGCAGGATCGGTATGCCCGGATACTGCCTGCGCAGCTCCTCGATCAGGATGGCGGCGGCGCGCGTTTCGCCGAGCGAGACCGCATGCACCCAGCACTGGCCCTCGCCGGTGGTTGCATCGTCGTAATAGCCGAAGCGCTCCTCGACGGCCACGCCATAGCCGGGCTCGGCCACCGCCCGGCGCCGCAGCTTGCGGCGAACCAGCGGTTGCACGACGGTGGTGAAGGCGCCGTAGAGACGCAGCAGCAGCGAACGCACGGGGCTCAGTGCGACGCTTCGGCCAGCGTCGCGTCAGCTTTGACGGTTTTGAGGAGCGCGAGCATTTCGGCTTCGATGCGCTTCAGCGCCGCATCGGTCTGGCCCTCGAAGCGCAGCACCAGCACCGGCGTGGTGTTGGAGGCGCGGATCAGGCCGAAGCCGTCGGGCCAGTCGACGCGCAGGCCGTCGATGGTCGAGACCACCGCCGGTGCCGCGAAGCTCGCGCCTGCGACGAGTTTATCGACCACCGCGTGCGGCTCGCCTTCGGCGCATTTCACGTTGAGTTCGGGCGTCGAGAAGCTCGTGGGCAAGGCGTTGAGCGTGTCGCTCGCATTGGGCGTCTTGCTCAGGATCTCGAGCAGGCGGCAGCCCGCATAGGTGCCGTCGTCGAAGCCGAACCAGCGCTCCTTGAAGAAGATGTGGCCGCTCATCTCGCCGCCGAGCGGCGAATCGATTTCCTTCATCTTGGCCTTGATCAGCGAATGGCCGGTCTTGAAGATCATGGGCTTGCCGCCCGCGGCCTCGATGGCCGGGGCCAGGCGCTGCGAGCACTTCACGTCGTACACGATGGTGCCGCCCGGCACGCGCGAGAGCACGTCCTGCGCAAAGAGCTGCATCTGGCGGTCGGGGAAGATGTTGTGGCCGTCCTTGGTGACGATGCCCAGGCGGTCGCCGTCGCCGTCGAAGGCCAGGCCCAGTTCGGCGTCGCCTTCGGCCAGCGCGGCCATGAGGTCCTTGAGGTTTTCGGGCTTGCTCGGATCGGGGTGATGGTTGGGAAAGTCGCCGTCGACCTCGCTGAACAGCTCGGTCACTTCGCAGCCGATGGCGCGGAAGATGGCAGGCGCCGTGGCGCCCGCAATGCCGTTGCCGGAATCGACCACGATCTTCAGCGGGCGGGCCAGCTTGATGTCGCCGACGATGCGCTTCGTGTAGGCGTCGGTCACGTCGACCTTGCGCACGCTGCCGCCGGGTGCCAGTCTGGCCGTACCTTCTTCCATCACCTTGCGCAGGCCCTGGATCTCGTCGCCGTAGATGGCACGCCCTGCCAGCACCATCTTGAAGCCGTTGTAGTCCTTGGGGTTGTGGCTGCCCGTGACCTGGATGCCGCTCGAGCACAGCGTGTGGGCCGCAAAGTAGAGCATGGGCGTGGTCACCGCGCCCACGTTGATCACCTCGATACCGGTGGCCACCAGGCCGCCGATCAGTGCTTCGACGAGCGCGGGCCCGGACAGGCGGCCATCGCGGCCCACGGCCACGGTCTTTTCACCGGCGGCGCGGGCGGCGCTGCCGAAGGCCCGGCCGAGCGCTTCCGCGACCTCGGCATCGAGCGTGACGGGCACAACGCCTCGGATGTCATAGGCCTTGAAAATCGACGCACTGAGTTGCATGAAGAGGCATTCCCTGTAGGTTCTTGAGAACGGGCCATTGTAGGCAAGCGCTCCGGTGCCCACATGTCCGAAAACGGCCAGTTGAAACGAGTCGAAACCGTATCATTTGCCCATGCCTACCCCTCACGCATCCACCGAAGCACTCGAGAGCGACGCCTGCTACCTGGCAATGAAGACGCATGACGCGCGCTTCGACGGCTCGTTCTTCACCGCGGTGACCTCCACCGGCATCTACTGCCGGCCGGTCTGCCGCGTGAAGCTGCCGCGGCGCGAGAACTGCCGGTTCTTCCGCCACGCGGCGCAGGCCGAGGCCGAGGGCTTCCGCCCCTGCCTGCGGTGCAGGCCCGAGCTCGCGCCGCGGGCGGCGAGCTGGTCCACCGAAGATGCCTCGCGCATTCTCGCGCTGCAGGCCGCGCGGCTCATCGACGAGCCCGACGCGTGGTCCGAGGACGGGCCGGGCGCGGCGCAAATCGCCGCACGGCTCGGCGTGAGCGACCGCCATCTGCGGCGCATCTTCGAGGCGCAGTTCGGCGTCTCCCCGTTGCAATATCTGCAGACGCGCCGCCTGCTGGCCGCCAAGCAGTTGATCGCCGACACGCGGCTGCCGATGACGCAGGTCGCCCTGGCCAGCGGCTTCGCGAGCGTGCGCCGCTTCAACGCCGCGTTCCTGGAGCACTACGGCCTCAACCCGAGCGCGCTGCGGCGCGCCGGCGGCGCCGAGGGCGGCGCGGGAAAGGCCATCGAGGTGCGGCTGGGCTTTCGCCCGCCCTACGACGTGGGCGCGATGCTCGGCTTCTTTGCGCGGCGCGCGCTGCGCGGCATCGAGGTGGCCACCACGGCCGATGGCAAGGAACCCGCCAAGGGCAGCACACCGGCTTTCGTTCGCCTGGCCCGCACGCTGAGCGTGCAACAAGGCGGGCAGGCCCATACCGGCTGGTTGCAACTGCGCTTCGACATGGAGCGCGAGCAGATGCTGCTGTCGGTCAGCGACTCGCTCGCCGCGGTGCTGCCGATCGTGATCAGCCGCGCACGCGCCATGCTCGACCTCGATGCCGAGCCGATGGCCATCAACGCCGCGCTGCACGAGGCCTTCCCGCACGGCGACGGCTTGCGCGTGCCCGGCACGGTCGATGGTTTCGAGCTGGCGGTGCGCGCGGTGCTCGGCCAGCAGATCACCGTGGCCGCGGCGCGCACGCTGGGTTCGCGGCTGGTCGAGGCTTTCGGCGAAACTGTCGCCACGCCCATCGAAGGCCTGAACCGCCTGTTTCCCACGCCCGCGGCACTGGCGGCCGCAAGCGGCGATGCACTCGGCAAGCTTGGCATCGTGCGCCAGCGCCAGGCGGCCCTGCAGGCCATCGCCCGCGAGGTCGCCTGCGGCAAGCTGGCGCTGCATGCGGGCGCCGACGTGCCCTCGATCATTGCCGCGCTGCAGGAGCTCCCCGGCATCGGCGCCTGGACCGCGCAGTACATCGCGATGCGCGCGCTGCGCTGGCCCGACGCCTTCCCCGCAGGGGATGTCGCGCTGCAGAAAGCACTGGGCGTGACCACCGAGCGCGCGGCCAGCCAGGCGTCGCAGGCATGGCGCCCCTGGCGCAGCTATGCGGTGCTGCGCGCCTGGCATGCGCCGTCCTCCTCTCCCGCTGCCGCCGCAGCAGCCTTCTTGGCGGCGGCAGAGCCTTTCAACAACCTCGCAACGGCAGGCGCCTCCGCCTGAAATGTCATGAAGTTCAAGAGCAAAGTCATCTACACCTCGCACATCGACACGCCGCTGGGCGGCATCACGATGGCGGCCACCGACCAGGGCCTGGCAGGCGTCTGGTTCGACCAGCAGCGCCACTGGCCCGACACCACCGGCTGGCAGACCAAGGACGATCATCCGGCGCTGGTCGAAGCCGGCGCCCAGTTGCGCGACTACTTCGCGGGCAAGCGCGACACCTTCGACATGAAGCTCGATCTCTCGCACGGCACCGCGTTCCAGCAGAGCGTGTGGCAGGCGCTGCTCGCCATTCCGGCCGGCAAGACCATGAGCTACGGCGCGCTGAGCGCGAACGTGGGCAACCCGGCCGCGGTGCGCGCCGTGGGCGCGGCCGTGGGGCGCAACCCGATCAGCGTGATCGTGCCCTGCCACCGCGTGCTCGGCGCCGACGGGTCGCTGACCGGTTACGCTGGCGGGCTCCATCGCAAGACCGCACTGCTGGAGCTCGAAGCGAAATAGAGTCCGCCCCAGGGCTGCGAAGACCATATGAGCACAACAACAAACGACAACACCACCGCCCTCCCGTCGCCGAAGCCCAAGGCCTGGCTGATCGACCTCGTGCTGCTCGGCGCGCTCTGGGGGGCGTCTTTCCTTTTCATGCGCATTGGCGCGGCCGAGTTCGGAGCCTTGCCGGCGGCCGCCGTGCGCGTGGCGGTGGCCACGCTGTTCCTGTTGCCGCTCTTGTTCATGCGCGGCCACGGCGCGGCGCTGGCACAGCACTGGAAGGCGTCGATGGCCATCGGCGTGCTGAATTCGGGCATTCCGTTCGCGCTGTTCTGCTTTGCGCTGCTGACCATCAACAGCGGCCTGGCGGCGGTGATCAACGCCACGGTGCCGATGTTCGGCGCGCTGGTGGCGTGGGCCTGGTTTCGCGACCGGCCCGATGGCTCGCGCATCGTCGGCCTGGTCATCGGCTTCGCGGGCGTCGCCATGCTGGCGAGCCGCAGCGCGGGCCTGCACGCCAGTGCCGACGGCAACGCCGCGCTGTGGGCCGTGCTGGCCTGCCTCGGCGCCTGCGCCAGCTATGGCGTGGCAGCCAGCGCCACGCGGCGCTACCTGGGCGGCGTGCCCGCGCTGGCCACCGCCACCGGCAGCCAGATCGGCGCCACGCTGTTCCTCGCGCTGCCCGCGCTGTGGTTCTGGCCCGCACAGATGCCCAGCCTGCGGGCATGGCTGGCGTTGCTGGCCCTGGGCATCGCATGCACCGGCCTGGCGTACATCCTGTTCTTCCGGCTCATCGCCAATGCGGGACCGGCGCGCGCGCTGACCGTGACCTTCCTGGTGCCGGTGTTCGCGGTGTTCTACGGCGCGGTGTTCCTCGGCGAGAACATCACGCAATGGATGCTGATCTGCGCGGCCGTGATCGTCTGCGGCGTGGCGCTGTCCACGGGCATCGTGAAGCTGTGGCCGCGCGCGGGCGGCGCGGCCGCTACATCGCCGCCGCGACCACGTTGACCGACAGCGCGAGCACCAGCATGTTGAAGGCGAAGGCCAGCACGCTGTGCACCAGCGTGATGCGCCGCATCTCGCGCGAGGTGGCCTGCACGTCGGACACCTGGGTGGTCATGCCGACCACGTAGGCGTAGTAGAGAAAGTCGAAATAGTCCGGCTCCTCCTTGCCCGGAAAATCCAGTCCGCCGTCGGGCGAGCCGTCGCGCCGGTCGATGTAGTAGCGATGCGCGTAGTGAAAGGCGTAGATCGTGTGCATCATCAGCCACGAACCCACCAGCGCCACCAGTCCCAGCGCGATGTGGCCAGTCCGCGCCGGCCCGCTCATCAGCTTGACCTGCTGCAGCAGCATCGCGATGGCCACCACGCTCACGCCAATGGCCACCAGCATCGACACCAGGATCACCACGTTGGGCTGGTCCAGCGACTGTGCGCGCTCGCGGGTGCGCTGCGCATCGAAGGTGTCGGCCAGCCACCACGCGAGCAGCTGGTAGACCGCGACGCCGGCGCACCAGCCCGCGAGTCCGCGCGCCGTGCCGTCGAGCGGCCAGGACATGGCCGCGACGATGGCGCCCACCACGCCGCCGTAGAAAAGACGCTGGGGCCCGGTTGTTGCAGAAAGGTGTTTGCGCATGTTCGAAGCTTAGCTTTAGTACTTTGTCACGCGCACCGGCGCTTGCGTCGTCGCCGTCCTACATGCGAAGCGGCAATAGGCGCATGGGCGTTTCGCGACGGTGCTATTAACTTGGCGGTCACCAACAGGGAGCAGTTGCCCGGAAGCCCGGCGCGCACAGAAATTGCGTGTCGAGTCCGAGGCATTTTTTTTGCCGTCCGAAGGACTCTTTCATGCTGTTGCTCCGCTCACGCCCGCTCGCCAGCCTTGCACGGTGGCCGACGCTGGGTGCACTGGCCGGTGTCGGTTTTCTCTTCGCTCCCGCATCGGCCTGGGCCGACCCCTCACCCGCGCTGGACCGTTTCAGCTTCTCGGTGGGGGCCTTCAGCGCCGATCCGAAATTCAACGCATCGGTCAGTTCGCCGTATGGCGCGCTGCGCACGCGCGACCTCGAGCCCGGCCGCGTGACCATGCCGCGCATCACGGCCGACATGCTGATCGGCGACAGCCACGGCCTCTCGTTCGACTACTACCGCTACAAGCGCGACTACTTCGGCCAGGCTGGGGGCAGCGACTCCTTCGGCGGCTTCGGCACGGTCAGCGCAGTGGGCAATGCCAACATCAACGTGAAGCTCGACTTCGCGAAGCTCTCGTACAAGTGGTGGCTCGGCTCGGGCAACACGGTGTTCGGCCTGGGTGCGGGTGCGGCCTACTACCGCATCGGCGTCGGCACCAACGCCAATGTCGCGGTGAATGGACGGATCCGTACATTGAACGAAGATTCGAGCGATGACGCCATAGCGCCTCTGCTCGAAGTCGGCGTACGGCATGCCATCAATCCCGACCTGCGCCTGTTTGCCGACCTCTCCGGCGTGCGCAAGGGCGGTGGCCGCTTTCATGGCAGCATCTACAACGCCTCCGCGGGCGTGGAGTGGTTCCCGGTGAAGAACGTCGGCCTGGTGCTAGCCTATGGCGCCACCCACATCGACATGGCGCGCGAAAGCAGTACGGCGGAAACCCGCGTCAAGGTCAAGCTGAACGGGCCGTCGGCCTTCCTGAAGGCGCGGTTCTGAGCTTCAGGCAGCACCGCTGCCATGCCATGCGCCGGCGGCCGTGCCCCGACCCCTATGATCGTTCGATGGACCTCCACACCACGCTCGGCGCCGATGCACGCGCCACCAGAGAAGAACGCCGCTCGCGCCAGGCATCTTCGCTTCGCCTCGCAGTCCACGCGGCGGCGGCCCTGCTGCTGGCGGCGGGCGTGCCGGCCCATGCGCTGGTCATCGGCGTGACGGAGGGCGTGAGCTACCAGGCCGCCGAAAGCCAGATTGCCCCCCGCTTCGAGCCCATCGCCGAAATGCTGAGCAAGGCGCTGAAGCAGCCCGTGACCATCAAGGTGCTGATCTCCTACACCAGCGCGCGCGAGGCCCTGAAGGAGCAGCAGGTCGACCTGGCCTTCATCCATCCGGCCCATGTGGCGCTCGAAGCCATCAAGAACGGCCGCTACCAGGCGCTGGCCTGGACCAGCGGCTTCACCGCGTACAAGGTGTCGCTGCTGTGCAAGGAACCGCAGCCCATCTCCAACTGGAAAGGCATCGCCGGCAAGGGCCTGGTCATGCCCGACGCGGATTCGATCACCGCGGTGATCACGCGCGCGATGCTGCGCGAGCAGGGCGTGCAGCCCGCCGCGCTCAAGCTCACCAACACGCGCTACCAGGACGCGGTGCCCTTCTACGTGCAGAACGGCTTTGCCGCCTACGGCGCCACGGCGGCATCGGGCGTGGTCAAGACCTGGAAGGATGGCGGCGGCAATGTGTGCGCGGAGTCGCGCGCGGTTCCCATCAAGCAATGGCTGGTGTCGCGCAAGCTCGATGCCGCCACGGCCAGCGCAGCGCGCGAAGCCCTGCTCGGCCTGGCACAAAGCGACGCCGGCAAGCGCGCGCTCGCAACATCGACCTACACTGGCTTCGTCGCACCCTCCGCCGAGGTCGAGGCAGCCCTGATGACCTGGCTGGGCATCTGATTCCGGCGGGCGCGGCGTTCCAACTCCGCTTTCGATGAATCACCCATGACGGACCTGTCCAGCTTTCCCATCACCAAGAAATGGCCCGCGCTCCAGCCTGACCGGCTGCAGCTGTATTCGCTGCCCACGCCCAACGGCGTGAAGGTGTCGATCATGCTGGAGGAAACCGGCCTCGCCTACGAGCCGCACCTGGTGAGCTTCGAGACCCACGACCAGATGTCGCCGGAGTTTCTCTCGCTCAATCCGAACAACAAGATTCCCGCGATCCTGGATCCCGACGGGCCCGGCGGCAAGCCGCTCGCGCTGTTCGAATCGGGCGCCATTCTTCTGTACCTGGCCGACAAGACCGGCAAGCTCATTCCGCAGGATGCGGCGGGCCGCTACGAAACCATCCAGTGGCTGATGTTCCAGATGGGCGGCATCGGGCCGATGTTCGGCCAGCTCGGCTTCTTCAACAAGTTTGCCGGCAAGGACTACGAGGACAAGCGCCCGCGCGACCGCTACGTGGCCGAATCGAAGCGGCTGCTCGGCGTGCTCGACAAGCACCTGGCCAACCGCACATGGATCATGGGCAACGACTACACCATCGCCGACATCGCCTCGTTCCCGTGGATCCGCAACCTGATCGGCTTTTACGAAGCGGGCGATCTGGTCGGCTTCAGCGAGTTCAAAAATGTGGCGCGGGTGCTCGAGGCGTTCGTGGCACGGCCGGCCGTCGTGAAGGGTTTGGGCATTCCCAAACGCGGTTGAACGGCCGTCGGGGCCGCCGCGCGCCCCGAACGAAAACAAAGCTACTCACTTTTCGATCCGCGTGTCTTTTTCAGGCACGTGCACGGGGTTTCCGCAGCTTTTCCGGCTTCGTTCAGAAGCGGTTAAGGTTACACTTCAATAAGAATAATTCTTATTCAATCGCCCGAGCCGCCCCGCATTGCGCGGCGGTGGCCGGCCCAGGGAAACCCACACGTTGATGCTTGCGAGAAGGCGATCGGATGCGCGACATCGTCCAGGAACTGGTAGCTCACTATGCGGACTTGCGCCGGCAGCTGACACGCGACCTGCGCGACCCGCACTACGCGGCGGACATCGCGCAATCGAGCTTCGAGCGCGTGTATGCCCACGCGCTCAAGATGAACAAGGACATCCGCATCAATGATGCGGCGCCGGACGACACGCAAGGCACCGGCGGCATCGAGTCGCCCCGCGCCCTGCTGTTTCGCGTGGCGCGCAACCTGTGCGTGGACGATGCGCGCCGCCGCAAGGTGGCACAGGACTGGGTCAGCACGCATTTCAACTCGGGCTCGCGCCAGGTGGTGCCGTCTTGCGAATTCATCGCGTCCCAGCAGCAGGTGCTGGCGCGCGTGGTCGAGACGCTTGAAACGCTGCCACCCCGCCGGCGCGAAGTGTTCCTGCTGTTCCGGGCCTACGGACACACGCGCGCCGAAATCGCGCAGCAACTGAACATCACCGAGATGGCGGTCGCCAAGCACCTGCTGCGCGCCGCCATCGACTGCTCGCGCGTGTTCGCCCGGCTGCGTTTGGAGCTGGTCGAGCAGCCGGTCGTCTCGATGCGCCCGGGCTTCGACGCAACGTTCGCCGAAGACTTCGCCTGACCGGACGGCCGCGCCGTGGCAAGCGTCCCGAACGAGAAACTCATCGAGCGTGCCCTCGCGCTGATCGTGCAGAGCGAGATCGCTGCTGCGCAAGACGCCGCCATGGCCGCTCGCCTGGCGCTCGCGCGGTGGCGCAGCCGGTCGGAGGAGCATGCGGCCGCGGCCCAGGAAGCGCGGCGGCGCTGGGACGCCCTCGGTGGCATCGCGGCGGAGCTGCGCGACCTGCAAAAGTAGCGGCCGGGCTTCACTGCAGGCGCCCCTCTTCGCGCAGCGCCTCCTGCATCGATGGCTTGATCAGCGCAGCCCCGGCCAGCGCCCACAGGGTGAGCACATCGTCCAGCGCGCAGATGTTCCCGGGGTGCACGCCGAGCCAGCGGATGAGCTCTTCGGCGCGCTCCGGCGAGGGCGAGTCGTGCAGCGTGCAAAAGAGTGTCCACGCGGCGTCGAAGGCGGGATCATCGGGCACACGGTCACGCATCATGCAGCCAGGCTTTCCAGCGGGACGCACGCCTTGTCTTCCTCGATCTTTCCGGCGCGCATCGTGACCACGCGGTCGGCCAGGTGGAAGTACCTGTCGTCGTGCGAAATCACCACCAGCAGATGCCCCTTGGCGCGCAGTTCGGGCAGGAGCTCCGTGTAGAACAGATGCCGGAAAGCCGGATCCTGGTCGGCGGCCCATTCGTCGAACACCAGCACCGGGCGGCCTTCCAGGTACGCATGCACCAGCGCCAGCCGCTTGCGCTGCCCGGTCGAAAGATCTGTGGTGGTGAAGGCACCGTCCTTCACGCTCACCTTGTGCGCGATTTCCAGGCGTTCCAGGTAAGGCAGCGCCGTCTGCGGCAGCGTGGCCGTGCCCGCACCCTCTTCGCCAGCCGCCAGGTCCTCGAACAGGTAGAAGTCCGAGAACACCGTCGTGAACAGTTGCCTGTAGTCGTCGCGCCCTTCTGGCGTCACCACGCCGCCGTCGAGCAGCACTTCGCCGCCGTGCGGTGCATAGAGGCCGAGCAGCAGCTTGATCAGCGTCGTCTTGCCGGAGCCGTTGTCGCCCACGATGAACACCATCTCGCCGGGCCGGAGCAGTAGGTCGATCGGCCCGAGCATGAAAGCCTCGCCGCCTTCGGGCGCATCGAAGCTGTAGCGCACGCCGCGCATGGCGATCTCGCGGTTCAGCATCACGCCGTTGGATGCGCGCTCCAGGTGCAGGTGCGGCTCCGGCGTTGCAAAGCGCGCCGACAGGTCGGCAATGCGCCGGAATGCGATCTTGGCCCGGCCCACACCCGGCAGCGCGCCCGCGATCTGGTCCACCGGTCCCTTCAGGAACAGCATCACCAGCACGAAGCCGCTCAGCACCGCGGGCTCGGTCGGCCGGAACGCGGCCCAGCCCAGGATCAGCGCGATCAGCAGGAAGAACAGCGCCGAGCCGAAGGCCGTCGCCATCACATAGGTGTTGATGGCGCGCCCGTTCACGGTGCGGATGTTGTCCACGATGCGCTCGATCTGCCCACCGAACATCCGCGTGCGGCGTGCGCGGTGCATGCGGAATTCCTTCGCGCCTTCGCTGATCGCGCGGTAGGTCTTGTGCAGCTGCTCCTCGTATTCGCGCGCCTTCCAGAAGCCCACCTCGGCGCGCACCTGCGCGCGCGTCTGGATCGTCGCGCCGATCGCGAGCGCCACCACCAGCAGGCAGAACAGCGGCAGCGACAGGTACGCGAGGTACGCCAGGCAACCCAGCGCAATCGCAAACGCGATGAGCGTGGACGACAGCACGAAGGCCACGTCGCTGATCATGTCCACGTCCTGCGAAAGCACCGGCATCAGCCGGTGCGTGCGGTAGCGCTCCAGCGCATCGATGGGCGCCGAGAGAATCTTCTGCGCGAGGCTCTTGCGCACCTGCGCCACCAGCCGCTGGCCGACGAAGTTGGTCGACACGTCCGAGGCCATGCGCCCCAGCAGCGCCACCGCGCACAGCCCGACGAAGGTCAGCAGCAGCCCGCCCGCCATGCCGCCCTCGCGGTTGAGCACCTGGTTGATGGTGCCCAGCAGCGCGACGGTAGCCGCACCCGCGCTGATGCCGGTGATCGCGGACAAGAGAATCCACGGAAGAAACGGCTTGAGCAGGCGCCCGAGCTCGGAGGTGTTGCCACGGGGGGTCGCGGTGGTCGGTGTCATGCAAAGGCTCTTTCCGCCCACCCGGGGCAAAACGGCTTGAAAACGGCCATGCCCCGTCGACATGGCCCGGGCGGCTGCACACCGCTTGCTGAATAGACGGTTGGGCCCCGGCAATGTTCATGCGATGCGCCGGATGAACACCGCTGCCGCCAAACCGTCTTCAAGGGATGCATTCCCCGCACCTCTTGCAGGCCGCCTCGTGATCGCGCTGCTGGAACCCCTGTTCCCGGGTGCACTGGCCGTGCATGCCGAACGGCTGCAGTGCACGGACGCGGTACCGGCCGGCGCGCTGCGCGTGGCCGACCTGGCGCATTCGCCTTCGCTCCTGGCCGACGTGCTGCACCTTCACGCGCGCGCGCGCGGCGCGGCCGGCGCGCGCGACCTGCGGCCGATCGCCTCGGCGTGGAGCCTGGACTACCTCTCCGCGCTGCTGCCGCCCGTGGTGGCCGCCGCCAGCGTGCTGCAGCACGTGTTTCCGGTTTCGGCGGAGCACATCTGGGTGCGGCTCGACGACAAGGGCCTGCCCGCAAGCTTTCATGTGCCGCACCTGGGCGAGCCGCGCCGCGGCGCCGACACCGCGCAGCGCTATGCGCCACTGCTGTGGCAGCACCTGCAACCGCTTTTCACTGCCCTGTGCAGCCTCACGCGGCTTGCGCCCAAGATCCTGTGGGGCAACACCGCGCGGCACCTCGAGCCGATCTTCGACATGGCGCTGGCCGCGACCGGCGGTGCAGCCCACATCGCGCGCGACCGCGACCACCTCCTGCACCACCCCGCCTGGCCGGACGAGGCCCGGCCGGCCAACCCGCTGCACGCCCGCTGCCGCGAGGCGCGGCCAGTCGACGCCGGCCAGGGCCGGCCGGTCAAGCTGCACCGCCAGTGCTGTCTCTATTACCTGCTTCCGTGCGAGGACTACTGCGGCGCCTGCCCGCTCGCGCCGCAGCACCGGAAGAAGGCGAGCGAGATCCTGCAGCCGTGAACAGATGGCGCGCTGCCACGTCTTCTACTGAAGGCCCCGCGCCTGTCTGTTCCCACGCCCAAGCCAACTCCAACGCCAATCCATCCTTCACGCCCCACCCATGTCCAAGGCAAAGCTCGTCTACATCCTGTCCTTGAGAAACGCGGCTGCCGACAAGGCCGGCCAGTACATCGACTTCAAGGGCACGCAGCGCTACATGGCGTCCCCGCTCGAATACCTGGCCAAGGCACTGGACGAAAGCCCGCTGGGCGAGGCCTATTCGCTCGAAGGCATCGTCTACGACGACGACGAAGGCTTGCCGCGGGACCGCGCGGCGCTGCAGGACTACGGCTTCTCCTGCCAGCCCGGCCGCCAGTGGATCTTTCCGGGCGACCTGAAGGCGCAGGGCAAGCCACTCAACGGCATGCTCCACGCGGTGCCGTCCGAATACCGGCGGCTTCCGCTCGACGCGAAAGAGCGCCCCGCCGCCAAGAGCGCCTTCGAGCGCCGCCTGCTGGACAAGCTGCTCACGCTGCAGGCCGACATCGTCGTGCTCGACGGCCTGCTGGTCATCCTGGACGAGCTCGTGCGCCCGGGTGCGCCGTTCCACCGCAGGATCGTCAACATCCACCCCGGCATCACGCGCATCGAGTCGCCCTACGAGCGCCGCGGCGCCCGCGCCACGCTCGATGCGCTGCACGGCGCCAGCGGCCGCAAGGTCGTGAACTGGCAGACGATGGAAAGCATCCCCGCCACACCGCTCCTGAAGACCGGCGCCTCGCTGCACTACGTGGACAACGGCATCGACTCCGGCGAGGTCATCCACGACGTGCTCGGCACGCACATCGACCCCGGGGACACGATCCTCGAGCTGCGCTGGAACAACTTCAACCACAGCCTCTTTCCGGCACTCCACCAGGGCCTGGCCCTGCTCGCGAGCCACCGGTCCACCGAAGGAACCCCATGACCCTCACCTCCTACGCCGACGGCACGCCGCACGACATCACCCTGGACGGCGAGATGCTCGCCGTGCGCAGCCGCCAGGGCGGCAGCCGGTCACTCTGGAAGCTCGCAGCCGGCGGGGCCGATGCCGCGCTCCAATGGGTCGACGGCAGTGCAGCCTCCACCCCTCACCTGCTCGCGGCGCTGGAAGCCGCCTTCGAGCACCGCCCCGCACACAAGAGCCTCGCGGTGGCGGCGCCCGCACTGGCCGAGGAGCTGACCCACACCGGCGTCCTGCTGGCGTCGCCTGACGGCGGCGTGCGCGCCTTTCGCGACATGCTCTGGCAGCAGCCGCGCCTGTGGCTTCCCACCGTGCATGCCCCGATGGCGCAGCGCCATGCGCTCACCAACGGCAAGGTGCATCCGCTGCGCACGCCCAAGCCGCGCGGCGTGCTCTACCAGCGCTTCATTCCGTGGCTCGGCAAGACCTTCTCGTTTCGCAGCATCGACTTCGAGCGTGACCTGGGCATCTTCAACCGCTGGATGAACGACCCCGACGTGGCCGAGATCTGGGACGAGGAAGGCGACCTGGACAAGCACCGCGCCTACCTCTCGGGCATCGACTGCGACCCGCACATGTACTCGATGATCGCGAGCTTCGACGGCGAGCCCTTTGCCTACTTCGAGATGTACTGGGCCAAGGAAAGCCGCATCGCGCCCTTCTACGACGTGCAGGACTACGACCGCGGCTGGCACGTGCTGGTCGGCGAGCCGTCGTTTCGCGGCAAGGCCTGTGCCACCGCATGGCTCACCTCCATCTCGCACTACATCTTCCTGTGCGACCCGCGCACCCAGCGCGCCGTGGGCGAGCCGCGCATCGACCACGTGCAGCAGATCCGCAACCTCGACAAGTCGGGCTACGCCAAGGTGAAGGAGTTCGACCTGCCGCACAAGCGCGCACAGCTCGTGATGATGCTGCGCGAACGCTACTTCATCGACAGCCTCTGGCTGCCGCGCGGCGATGCACCGGCAGCCACTCACGCCAAACCCGTTTAACCCGCTCACCGCTCAACCGCTTCGCAGCAAAAGGAATCCGCCATGGTCATTCACGACGTCATCGGCATCGGCTTCGGCCCCTCGAACATCGCGCTGGCGATCGCACTCGACGAGAGGCGGCGCGACGGGCGCCGGCTCGACGCGATGTTCATCGAGAAACAGCCCGCCTTCGCCTGGCACAAGGACATGATGCTGGAGCATGCGCACATGCAGATCTCCTTCCTGAAGGACCTGGCCACGCTGCGCAACCCGACCAGCCGCTTCACCTTCATCAACTACCTGCACGAGAAAAAGCGCCTGCAGGACTTCATCAACCTGAAGACCTTCTTCCCGAGCCGCCACGAGTTCAACGACTACCTGGCCTGGGCCGCTGCGCAGTTCGAGGATGCCTGCGTCTACGGCGAGGAAGTGTTCGAGGTGCTGCCCGAGCGCGAGGCCCACGGCGACGCCGTGACGCTGCTGCGCGTGCGCTCGCGCGACCGCACGGGCCACGTGAGCGAGCGCCTCGCACGCAACCTCGTGGTGAGCATCGGCGGCATGCCCAACATTCCGGACTGCTTCCGGGCCCTGCGCAGCGACCCGCGCGTGTTCCATTCGAGCACCTACCTGCAGGGCATCGCCGCGCAGGACGGCGCGCAAAAAATCGCGATCGTCGGCGCCGGCCAGAGCGCCGCGGAAATCTTCATGGACCTGCAGGGCCGCCCCCATGTCCCGCAGGTCGACCTCGTCATGCGCGCCCGCTCCATCCGCCCTTCGGACGACAGCCCCTTCGTGAACGAGGTGTTCAACGCCGAGTTCACCGACTACATGTACAGCCGGCCCGACGACGAGCGCGCCGCCCTGCTCGAGGAGTTCGGCCACACCAACTACGCGGTGGCCGACCTGGAGCTGATCCAGCAGATCTTCAAGATGTTCTACCAGCAGAAGGTGCGCGGCGAAAACCGCATGCGCTTCCTGCGCCGGCACGACATCCACGCCGCCCACGCCACCGCCGAGGGCATCCACCTGACCATGTGCGACCGGAACACCGGCCGCGAAAGCACCTCGCGCTACGACGCCGTGGTGCTGGCCACCGGCTACGCACGCGAGCAGCACAAGGACCTGCTGACTCCCCTCGCACCGTACCTGGGCGGCTTCTCGGTGGACCGCCACTACCGCGTGCGCAGCACCGGGGACTTCCGCCCCGCCATCTTCCTGCAGGGCGCCTGCGAGTCCTCGCACGGCCTGAGCGACACGCTGCTGTCGGTGACCTCGGTGCGCACGGGGGAGATCGGCAGCGCGTTGCTGAAGGCCATTCCGGCGATGCCAGGTACAGCAGGTGCAGCCAGCGCCGCCATCGCCGGCCGAAGCGAGCGCCAGGCCGTCCGCATCCAGGCAGCCGCCGAGGCACGGTGACGCGGGCGGGCGGGTACCTGCTGAAGCATTTGGTACAGGGTGTCTCTCTTTTTGTAGTTCAAACGTCTCATGTACGGAAGCGCCAGAACTGCGGGATACGGCAGGCCTTGCGCTGAAACCCGAACACGTCGTTTTTTCACTGCTCCTGGAGTACCTCAACCTATGCGTCCCCTGCCCCGACCCCGCCTGCTGAGCGCCGCGCTTGCCTCGGCCTTCGGAACCGCCTGCACCCTCTGGGCGGCCCCCGTCTTCTCGCAAGACAGCAACCTGCCGGCGGTGACCGTCACGGCCGATACGGAAGCGTCGGCCAAGGGCCATGTGAACGGCTACGTGGCCAAGCGCAGTGCCACCGGCAGCAAGACCGACACCCCGATCCTGGAAACCCCCCAGTCGATCTCGGTGGTCACGGCCGACCGCGTGGCCGCCATCGGCGCCACCACCGTGAAGGACGCGCTGGGCTACACCCCCGGCGTGAGCACCACCGTCTTCGGCGCCGACTCGCGCTACGACTGGATCTCGATCCGCGGCTTCGACGGCTACGCGCCGGGCTTCTACCTGGACGGCATGCCCCTGCGCAACAACGGCAACTGGGGCGTCTGGCAGATCGAGCCCTACGGCATGGAGCGCATCGAAGTGCTGCGCGGCCCGGCCTCGGTGCTCTACGGCCAGGCCAGCCCCGGCGGCGTGGTCAACGTCGTGAGCAAGCGCCCCACCACCGAGCCGCTGCGCGAAGTGCAGCTGCAACTGGGCAGCAACAACCGCACCCAGATCGCCGCCGACTTCTCCGGCCCCATCGATGCCGAAGGCAAGCTCAGCTACCGCCTCACGGCCGTGGGCCGCGACAGCAAGCTGCCGGCCGGCAACATGGACGACGACCGCTTCTACATCGCGCCCTCGCTCACCTGGCGCCCCTCCGCGGACACCACGCTCACGCTGCTGTCGCACTTCAACCGCGTGCGCGGCGGCGTGTACACGCGCGGGCGTCCGGCGGTCGGCTCGCTGGTTCCCACGCGTTTCGGCAACTACATTCCCGACTCGCTCCTGGTGGGCGACCCCAACTTCAATCACTTCGACGTGGACCAGTGGATGGTCGGCTACGAGTTCGAGCACCGCTTCAACGACACCTTCACCGCGCGCCAGAACCTGCGCTACGGCCGGCTGGACGTCGACTACGGCGCCGTGCAGGGCCGCGCGATCGTGCCGCTCAACGGCAACGCCGCCGATCCGCGCAACTACCAGATGCTGCGCCGGAGCATCTCGGGCAGCCGCGAGAGCGTCTCGACCTTCACACTGGACAACCAGCTCGAAGGCAACTTCGTCTCGGGCGACTGGAAACACAAGGTGCTGATCGGCCTGGACCACCAGCGCACCGGCATCGAGCAGGCCAGCTACAGCGGCGGCAGCGCGCCGAGCATCAACATCTACGCGCCCGTGTACGGCGGTCCGTTCATCGTGCCCGCGCCCTATGTGGACGCCAACACCCGCCTGACGCAGACCGGCCTGTACATCCAGGACCAGATCAAGTGGGGCGAGCGCTGGAGCCTCACGCTCGGCGGCCGCTACGACAGCGCCTCCACGATCATCCACAGCAACCTGGACGGCACCCGCAGCGACATCCCCGAGCACAAGTTCACCAAGCGCGGCGGCCTGGTCTACACCTTCCCGAGCGGCTGGGCGCCCTACCTGAGCTACTCCGAATCGTTCTCGCCCTCGGCGCGCCTGAACCCGGACACCAAGAGCCCGTTCAAGCCCGAGACCGGCCGCCAGTACGAAGCCGGCGTGCGCTACCAGCCCGTGGGCACCAGCGACAGCTACAGCGCCGCCATCTTCGACCTGCGCCGCCAGAACTACATCACTGCCGACGCCAACTACCAGCCGCGCCAGACCGGCGAGGTGCTGGTACGCGGCCTGGAGCTCGAAGCGGCCTTCCAGCCCGTCAAGCGCATGAACGTGACGGTGTCCTACGCCTACACGCCCAAGGCCGAGATCACGGCCAGCAGCACGCCGAGCGAGATCGGAACGCCGCTGCTCGCGGTGTCCAAGCACCGCGCCGCGCTCTGGGCGGACTACCGCTTCGACAACGGCATCAAGGTCGGCCTGGGCGCGCGCTTCAACGGTTCGAACCACGGCGACCTGAACAAGGCGCCGGCGAAGGTGCCTTCGTACACCTTGTTCGACGCGATGATCGGCTACGACATCGACCGCTGGAGCCTTGCGCTGAACGTGCGCAACCTGACCGACAAGACCTACTTCGCGAACTGCGACCAGTACGGCAACTGCTACTACGGCGACCAGCGCAAGGTCACGGCCACGGCCACCTACCGCTGGTAGGCTGCGCGGCAGGCCCCCAAAGGCAAAAGGGGACGCAGCTGGCGCTGCGCCCCCTTTTTTGCGTGGCCCCTTCCGGCTCAGGCTGGTTGCGCGGCCAGGCCTGCCTGCGGAGCCCCATGCGCCGCGTCAGCCTCGCGCAGCAGCTCCTTCAGCGAAGCGCACAGCGCGGGGTGGCGAACGATGTCCAGATGATCGGCCTGCGGTAGCATTTCGGCCGAGACCACCGGCGCGTGGTCGGCCCAGCTGCGCAGCGTCTCCTCGCGGCGCAGCGAGCTGTCCGCGAGGAACACATGCAGCGGCAGCGGCGAACGCGCATAGGTGTAGCGCGCGGCCTGCACGCGCTTGTCGATCGTCGTCCACAACAGGTACTCGGCCGCCTCGTCGCCGGTGCCGTCGAGCGGCAGCGGCTGTGCCGGGTTCAGCACCTGATCGGCTACCCAGGCGAACTCCTCGTCGTCCATGCGGGCGAAGAGCGCCTTCCAGTGCTCGGCCATTTCCGAGCGGCCCAGCCACTGCGCGAGCACCTCGTCGGCCTGGGCGCGCCGGGCCGCATCGAGCGGCGCCAAGGCGCGCAGCGGCTCGGTCTCGAACACGTCCAGCATGCCGGTGAACACGATCTCGATGCGTCCCTGCAATTGCCGCGCAAGCTCGAAGGCCAGGTCGCCGCCCGACGACCAGCCCAGCAGCGCGCAGCGCCCCCCCGTGGCCGTGGCGAGGATGAAGCTCGCGTATTCGGCGGCCAGCGCCTGGAGATCGAACCCGCGCCAGCGCTTGCGCGTGTAGACGTGGCTCACGAAGCCGTAGACCACGCGCTCGCCCTGCAGCGCTTGCGCCAACGGCAGGAACTCGCGCGTGTTCACGATGAGACCCGGCAGGCAGAACAGCGGCACGCCGGTGCCGCTGGCGCTCAGGCAGACGGCATCGTGCGAACCCTCGAACTTCTGCCGCAGCCGCTCGGCGAGGCTGCCGAGGCTGCTGGCCTGCATCACATCCGGCAGGCTCAGCTGGCCGCCGCCGGGCAGCTGCTTGCGGATGCGCGCCACCAGCTTCAGGCTCAGGATGGAGTCGCCGCCCAGCGCAAAGAAGTTGTCGCCACGCGCAATGCGGTCCACGCCGAGCACCTGGCTCCAGATGCGAGCCAGCGCCTCCTCGGTCGGGCCCTGCGGGGCGTCGAAAACGCGCGCGGGCTCGGGCTGCGCCGGGCGCGGCAGCGCCTTGCGATCGATCTTGCCGTTGGCCGTGAGCGGCAGCGCGTCAAGCAGCACGATGCGCTCGGGCACCATCCACGCCGGCAGGCTGTCCACCAACGCGTGCCTCAGCTGTTCCACGTCGAGCGGCGTGCCCGGCCTGGCAACCACGTAGGCACGCAGCACCATGCTCTCCTGCGCGCCCTGCTCCGCAACGGCCACGGCATCGGCCACGCCATCGAGCTCGCGGATGCGGCCCGCCACTTCGCCCGGCTCAACGCGGTAGCCGCGGATCTTCACCTGGTCGTCGGTGCGGCCGAGAAACTCCAGCGTGCCGTCGCTGCGCTGGCGCACGCGGTCGCCCGCGCGGTAGATGCGCTGCCCGTCGCCGAACGGCGAAGCAACGAAGCGGTCGGCGCAAAGACCGGCGCGCGAAAGATAGCCGCGCGCCACGCCGGCACCGCCGATGTAGAGCTCGCCCGCCATGCCGGGCTGCACGGGCTGCAATGCGTCGTCGAGCACCCAGGCGTCCATGTTCGCGATGGGCTTGCCCAGAGGCAGGTTGCCGGCATCGTCAGCCTGCGCTGGCGCGGCATGCGTCAGCATGCCGACCGAGGTTTCGGTCGGCCCGTAGTGGTTGAAGATGCGCAGGTCGGGCCGCAGCGCGCGAATGGCCTGCAGCGTCGCCGCATCCGTCGCCTCGCCGCCCAGCACGAGTGCGTGCGACGGCAGCACCGCGGCCGCGCGCTGCGCATTCAGCAGGCCCTTCAGGTGGCTGGGCACGATCTTCAGCACGCCGGCGCGCGTTTTCACCATGCTGCCCGCAAACGCATCGGGATCGAAGGCCGCCTCGCTCGGGACGAGGTGCAGCGCACCACCCGAGCACAGCGCGCCGAACAGCGAGGTGTGGCCCAGGTCCGCCGCGACGGTGGACACCATCGCGAAGCTCTCGTCCTCGGGCAGCGCCAGCCGCGCGAGTACGCCCTGCACGTAGTTCGCCAGCGCGCCGTGGTGAACGACCACCCCCTTCGGCCGGCCGGTCGAGCCGGAGGTGTAGATCAGGTAGGCCGCCTGTGCAGGATGCAGCGCACGCGCGCGATGCAGCATGAAGCCGCCCGGCACGTCGAAGCCCACCCGCATGCACGGCAGCGCGGCCTGCCGCGGCTTGCCGCCAGACACCAGCACCAGCGCGGCGCCGCAATCGGCCAGCAACTCCTCGATGCGCTGCTGCGGCAGCGCCGGGTCGATGGGCACGTAGACGCCGCCGGCCTTCAGCACCGACAGCGCCGCCAGCACGAACTCGGGCGTGCGCTCCATGCAGACGGCCACGCGCTGCTCGGCACCGATGCCGCGGCTTTCGAGCTCGGCGGCCCAGTGGCCGGCAGCGCGCGCCAGTTCGTCGAAGCTGTGCGCGCGGTCGCCGAAGGTGAGCGCCGTCGCGCCGCCGCGCCTTGCGGCCGCCTGGTCGAACAGCGACAGCACGTTGTCGGTGGGCCAGCATGCGCGTTCGCCGCGCAGGCTCGAATCGCCGGTCAATTGCAGGCTGCTCAACGCGCGCGCTGGATCGGCCGCGACCTGCCCGGCCAGGCTGCGCAGCGCATCGGCCAGACGCTCGATGGTCGCGTGGTCGAAGATGTCCGCGGCATACGCAAGAACGAAGGACAGCGCGCTGCCGGTGTCGATCAGGTCGAAGCTCAGGTCGAAGTGCACTTCGTCCACGCCAATCCCGTGCGCGGCAGCGGCCGGATCCGCGGGCACAGCCCTCACCGCCTGCTGCGTCGACTTGATCTGGAACAGCGGATGCAAGCCCGGTGTGCGCTCCAGCGCCAGCGCCTCGACGAGCATGTCCAGCGGCAGGTCCTGGTGGCTCTTGGCTTCGAGCACACGCTCGCGCACCTGCGACAGCAGCGCGACGAAGCCGGCCGCGGGGTCCACCTTCATGCGCAGCACCAGCACGTTGGTGAAGTGGCCCACCAGAGCGGCCAGCTCGGGGCGGTCGCGCGTGGCCGACGGCGAGCCGATGCACACGTCGCGCTCGCCGCAGTAGCGGTAGACCAGAAGGCCGAGCAGCGCGATCGCCACCATGTACGGCGATGCGGTGTGCTTGCGTGCCAGCTCCTTCAGGCGTTGCGACACATCGGGCGGCAGCGCGAAGCTGATCTGCGCGCCGCGCGCATCGCGCGCCTTCTGGCGCGGACGGTCCAGCGGCAGCGGCGTGCTTTGCGGCGCACCCCGCAGCTGTTCGCGCCAGTAGGCGGTTTGCCGCTCGAGCTCGCCGGCTTCGAGCCACTGGCGCTGCCACACGGCGTAGTCGGCGTACTGCAGGGCCGGCGCCGCAGGCCTTGTGCTCCCGGCGGGCGCCGCGAGCAACGCCTGCAGTTCGGCGACGAGCAGCGCCACCGATTGCCCGTCGGCCGCAATGTGATGCACCGCGAGAAAGAGTTCGGGCGCACCATCGGCAAAGAGGTTCAGTTCACCGCGAAAGACAGGTCCGCGCTCCAGGTCGAAGGGCCGCGCGCCAAACTCGGTGGCGGCAGCCGCAAGCTCGCGTTCGCTGTCCGCGCGCGAGCCAGTCCATTCGCGCACCGCCCAGCCGAAGCGATGCCCGGGGTCGATGTGCTGCAGGGGCTGCCCTTCGGCACTGGCCGGGTAGGTGGTGCAGAGCACCTCGTGCCGCGCCACCAGCTGGGCCAGGCAGGCCTGCACCTGCTGCGGCGTGCACGACAGGGGCAGCGCCAGCCGCCCCGACAGGTTGTACGCCGGCGACTGCGGCGCGCGCTGCCACACCAGCCACAGGGCGCGCTGCGCATAGGCCATCGGCACCGGTGCCGCGGGGTCGCGCGGCACGATGGGCAGCGCGTCGAAGCCCACGCCGCTCGCGCGCAGCTTCTCGAGAAACACGCGCTGCTTGGCCGCGGGCAACGCAGCGAAGCGGCGCGAGAGCGCGGTCATTTCCAGACTCATAGGTCTTCCATCTCCAGTTCGCCCAGGAGGGCATCGATGCGCTCGACGCCGCGGTCCTGGGAGACCGTGGCGCCGGTCGGCGGTTCAGTAGCCACCGCGGCCACGGCAGCGGCGAATGCCATCAGCGAAGGTTGCTCGAACACCGTGCGCAGCGGCAGCTCGATGCCGAAGCGCCGCCTGGCGCCCGACACCAGTTGCACCGCCAGCAGCGAATGGCCGCCGAGTTCGAAGAAGTTGTCGTAGCGCCCGACGCGCTCCACGCCCAGCACCTCGGACCAGATCGCCGCGAGCGCAGTCTCGAACTCGTCCTGCGGCTCGGCATAGGCGGTGCCGCTCGCCAGTTCCGGATCGGGCAGCGCCTTGCGGTCGACCTTGCCGTTCGCGTTGAGCGGCACCGCGTCGAGCCGCACGATGGCCGAGGGCACCATGTAGTCGGGCAGGTGCTGCGAGAGCCGCTCGCGCAGCACCGCGGCGTCCATCTCCCGGCCGGCGCGCGGCGACACATACGCGACGAGCCGCGCACCCGCCGGGCCGTCCCTGGCCAGGACCACCGCTTCGCGCACCTCGGGCTGCGCCTGCAGCTGCGCCTCGATCTCGCCGAGCTCGATGCGAAAGCCCCGGATCTTCACCTGGTGGTCGATGCGCCCGAGGTAGTCGAGCTGGCCGTCGGCGCGCCAGCGCACGAGGTCGCCGGTGCGGTACAGCCGGCTGCCCGCCTCACCGAAAGGCGCGGCGATGAAGCGCTCCGAACTCAGGCCGGCGCGGTTGAGATAGCCGCGCGCCAGGCCGGCGCCGGACACGTGCAACTCGCCCGGCACGCCCACGGGCAGCGGGTTGAGGTCGCTGTCCAGCACCCACAGGCCGAGGTCCGGGATGCACACGCCCACGGGACTGCGCTTCTCGTCGAGATCGGCCCGCACGATGGGCCGGTAGGTGACGTGCACCGTCGTCTCGGTGATGCCGTACATGTTGACCAGCTGCGGCTGCGCATCGCCGAAGCGATCGATCCAGGGCCGCAGGCTCTCGGGCTCCAGCGCCTCGCCGCCGAAGATCACGCAACGCAGCGCGAGGCGTTCGCCGTCGTCCAGCGCCGGGCTGTGGATCAACTGGCGGAAGGCCGATGGCGTCTGGTTCAGCACGGTCACGCGCTGCGCGCGCAACAGCGCCACGAAGTCGTCCGGCGAGCGGCTCACCCAGTACGGCACGATCACCAGCTTGCCGCCGGTGCACAGCGCACCGAAGATTTCCCACACCGAGAAGTCGAAGGCGCAGGAATGGAAATTCGTCCACACGTCCTGCGCGCCGAAGCGGAACCAGCCGTCGGTGGCGTCCAGCAGGCGCGCCACGTTGCGGTGCGTGAGCTGCGTGCCCTTGGGGCGGCCGGTCGAGCCCGAGGTGTAGATCACGTACACGAGGTGGTCGACGTGCACCGCCACGTCGGGTGCGTGCGCCGGCTCACCGCGCAGGTCGAGCGTGTCGAGCTCCAGCACCTGCAGGGCATCGTCCACCGGGAGCTTCGCCCTCACATGGCTCTGCGTGAGCAGCAAGCGGATCGCGCCGTCCTCGATCATGTAGGCCAGCCGGTCGGCGGGGTACTCGGGGTCCAGCGGCACATAGGCGCCGCCGGCCTTCAGGATGGCGAGCAGGCCCACCACCATGTCGATGGAGCGCTCGACCGCGATGCCGACCTTCACCTCGGGCTTCACGCCGAGCGCGACCAGCCGGTGCGCCAGGCGATTCGCACGGGCATCGAGCTCGCCGTAGCCGAGCGTCTCGTCGCCGAGCGCGAGCGCGATGGCCCGCGGGTTCGCCTTGGCCTGGCGCTCGATCCAGCGGTGCACGGGCTCGGCATCGTCGTATGTATTGCGTAAGGCTTCGCCCGGCGGCGGCAGCTTGTCCGCGAGCCCCACATCCCCCAGCCGCGCATTCGGAGCGTGGGCCAGCAGGCCGAGCAGCCTGTCCATGTGCGCGGCCAATGCATGCACCACTGGTTCGTCGAACTGGACGCGCGCGTGGCTGTAGCTCAGCACCAGCGTGTCGCCCTGGTGCACGGAAAGGGTCAGCGGATAGTTCGTTTCCTCGCGGTTGCGCACCTCGCCGAAGCGCAGGCCGCCGGGCGCCTGCTGCTTCAGTGCCTGGTCGAGCGGATAGTTCTCGAACACCACCAGGCTGTCGAACAGGTCCTGCCCGCCCTGCCCGGCCCAGCGCTGCACTTCGTAGAGCGGCGTGTGCTCGTGGTCCTGCGCCACGAGGTTGCGCGCCTGCAGCACCCGCAGCCAGTCGCCCACGCGCTGGTCCGGCTGCAGCGTGGCGATCACCGGCAGCGTGTTGATGAACAGGCCCAGCATCTGCTGCGCGCCGGGAAGATCCACCGGCCGGCCCGCCACGGTGGCGCCGAAGCTCACGCTGCGCTGCCCGGTATGGCGTGCCAGCAGCAGCGCCCATGCGGCCTGCACCAGCGTGTTGAGGGTCACGCGTTCGCGCCGGGCCGCTTCGAGCAGCGCGCGCGTGCGCGGCGCGTCGATCTCGTGGCGGTGCATGCCGTGCCCGCGATGTTCGACCGCGGGCTTGGGCAAGGTGTTGGCCAGCCAGGTGGGGCCGTCGAGGCGGGCGAGTTCCTGGCGCCAGTGGCGCTCGTCGGCATCGCCGTTGCGCCCTTGCAGCCACGCGATGTAGTCGGCATAGCGCCCGCCAGGGGCTGCGGGTGCTTCGCCCGCGTAGTGCCGCAGCACCTCGCCCATGAGCTGCGACGTGCTCCAGCCGTCGAGCAGCAGGTGGTGCATGGTCCAGACGAAGTGGTACCGATCATCGCGAACGCGCACCAGCACGAGCCGCATCAGCGGCGGCCGCGCGAGGTCGAAGCCCTGTGCGAGTTGTTCGCCGGCCAGCCTGTCCAGGGCCTCGGGCGCATCGACGCGCCCCCGCCAGTCGTGTTCGGCCAGCGGCACTTCGACCTGCCTTGCCACCCATTGCCACGCGCGCTCTCCCTGGACGAACCCGGTGCGCAACACCTCATGCCGCTCCAGCACCGCGCGCCACGCCGCCTTGAAGCGTTCGGCATCGAGCCCGTCGATGTCCACGCGCAACTGGTTCAGGTAGGCGCTGCCGCCGGGCGCGAACAGGCTGTGGAACAGCATGCCGGCCTGCATCGGCGAGAGCGGGTACAGGTCCGCGAGGTTCGCCACCGGCAGTGCCATCGCGTCGAGCTGCGGCTGGTCGATGGCAGCCAGCGGAAAGTCCGCCGGCGTCACCCCTTCGGCACCGCTCGTGCAATGCCGCACCAGCGCTTCGAGCTCCTCGCGGAAGCGCTGCATCCAGCCCTCGACCGCGTCGCGGTCGTGGCGTGCGCGGCTGTAGCTCGCGCGCAGCGAGAGCTCGCCGCCGTAGACCTGGCCGTTAATCGAGAACTCGTGCGTGAGCGGTGCGCCGCCATCTACCGGCGCGCCACTGGGCTCCTGCGCAAGGCTCCATTGCGCCTGTGCATCGGCACCGCTGTTGTCGAACTGGCCGAGGTAGTTGAAGACCACCTGTGCCCTGGGCAGTGCGCGCAGCGCCTGCTGCTGCGCGGCATCGCCCAGGTGCTTGAAGACACCATGCCCCACGCCCTTGCGCGGAACGCGGCGCAGATTTTCTTTCACGCGCTTGAGTGCCTCGCCTTCCGCGCCGAGCGGATCGAGCGCCACCGGGAACAGCGCAGTGAACCAGCCGACGGTGCGCGACAGGTCGATGTGCGGGAACAGGTCCTCGCGGCCATGGCCTTCCAAGTCAACCAACACCCTGTCGTTCCCGCTCCACGCGCACAGCGCGCGGCCCAGCGCCGTCAGCAACAGGTCGTTGGCCTGTGTGCGGTAGGCCGCGGGCGCATCTTTCAGGAACGCTTCCGTGGTGGCGTGGTCGAGCCGCAACTCGACGCTCTCCTGGTCGGCCGCGGTGTTCGATCCATGTGGACGCGCGCATGGCAACGCGGCCGGTACATCGGCCAGCGACTGCCAGTGCGCGAGCTCGTCGCCATGGGCCCGGGCATAACCCTGCAATGCGACGGCCCAGTCCTTGCAGCTGCTGCCCGCAGCGGGCAGCGCGACGGGCTGGCCCGCAAGGCTCTGCCGGTACGCGGCCTGCAGGTCCTCGAGCAGGATGCGCCACGACACGCCATCGACCACCAGATGGTGAACGACCAGCAGCAGCCGTGAGTCGCCGTCCGGCAGCTCGATGGCGAGCGCGCGGAACAGCGGGCCGTGCGCAAGGTCCAGGCTGCGCTGCGCCTCTTCGCACAGCGGCGCCACCTGCGCCGCATCGGCCGCGCGCCGCACCCACACCAGTTCCGCGAACTGGTCTTCGGGCAGGCTCTCGAAGGCCTGGTAGGCCTGGTGCCACACACCGGCGTCCTGCCGGTAGCGCAGGCGCAGGCTGTCGTGCTGCCGAACCACCGCGCGCAGCGCCTGCCTGAAGGCCGGCAATTGCAGCGGCTCGCGGTTCTTCAGCAGCACCGCCTGGTTCCAGTGCGCGCGCACCGGCATGTTCATCTCGAAGAACTCATGCTGGAACGGCAGCAGCGGCGCCTCACCCTGCGCGTCGCCCACCGTGGCAAGCAACGCATCGGCCGTCACTGCGACGGCCGCGAGCTGCGCCACCGTCTGCCGCTCGAAGATCTGCCTCGGCGCGACCTTCCAGCCGGCCAGGCGCAGGCGCGCCACGATCTGCAGGCTCAGGATCGAATCGCCGCCGAGCTCGAAGAAATTGTCGCCGCGGCCCACGCGCGAGAGACCCAGCACATCGGTCCATACCGCTGCAATGGTCTCTTCGGCCGGGCCCCGCGGTGGCTCGAAAGCCTTGCCGTGTTCGGCGGCCGGCTCCGGCAGCGCCCTGCGGTCGACCTTGCCGCTCGGGGCGAGCGGCAGCGCATCGACCACCACCAGCGTGCCGGGCACCATGTAGTCGGGCAGCGTGCGGGCGAGTCGCTCCTTCAGCACGGCCGCATCGGCGAGCCGGCCGGCGTGCAGCGACACATAGCCCACCAGCCGCGCACCGCTCGGCCCGCGCCTTGCGACCACCACGGCTTCGCGCACCTCGGGCTGGGCCAGCAGCTGCGCCTCGATCTCGCCGAGCTCGATGCGAAAGCCCCGGATCTTCACCTGGTGGTCGATGCGCCCCAGGTATTCGAGCTGCCCGTCGTCGCGCCATCGCACCCAGTCGCCGGTGCGGTAGAGGCGCCCGCCTTCGGCATCGAAGGGATCCGCCACGAAGCGCTCGGCCGTGAGCGGCGCGCGGTGCAGGTAGCCGCGCGCCAGGCCCTCGCCGCCGAGGTAGAGCTCGCCGGCCACGTTGCGCGGCACCAGGTTCAGGTCCCCGTCGAGCACGTAGGCGCTGCGGTCGCCCACGGGCCGACCGATCGGTGCATAGCCTTCGGAGAAACTGGCGGTGCTTTCGACCTTCCACAGCATCGGCGTGACGACCGCCTCGGTCGGGCCGTAGCCGTTGATCAGCAGCGTGGGCTTCAGGTGCCGGCACACGGCGTCGAAGCCTTCGCGCGACATCGCCTCGCCGCCGAAGGAGTACAGGTGCACCGGCGGGCAGCGGCCGGTGTCGCGCGCCCAGTTGGCCAGCTGCCGCAGGTAGGCCGGCGGGAAGCCGGCGTTGGTCACCCCGTGGTGCTGCATGGCGTCGAGCGTCTGCTCGGCGGTCCAGAGCGAGGCATCGCGCAAGAGCAGCGAGGCGCCGCAGCACAGCGCAGTGAAGAGGCGCTCGTGCGCCCCGTCGAACGAGAACGACAGGAAGTGCAGCTCGCGCGACTGCCGCCCCATCTCATAGAGCATCGCGGTCTCGACGCAGTGCGCGGCGAACGGGCCGTGCGACACCATCACGCCCTTGGGCATGCCGGTCGAGCCCGAGGTGTAGATGATGTAGGCGAGGTTGCCCGCATGCACGGGCACTTGGGGCGCGTCGTCGGGCTCGCCGCCCAGGTCGGCGGTGTCCAGCTGCAGCACGCGCAGGTCGTCCCGCAGCGGCAGACCTGCCATCACATGGCTTTGCGTGAGGAGCAGCGCAATGCCGCTGTCCTCTACCATGTAGGCCAGGCGGTCGGCGGGGTACTCCGGATCGAGCGGCACATAGGCGCCGCCGGCCTTCAGGATGCCGAGCAGGCCGATCACGATGTCGAACGAACGCTCCACCGCGATGCCGACGCGCGTCTCGGGTTTCACGCCCATCGCGATCAACCGGTGCGCCAGGCGATTGGCGCGGCGGTCGAGTTCGCCGTAGCTCAGGACCTCGTCACCGAAGAGCAGCGCGGGCGCATCCGGGTTGGCCTTCGCGTGCCGGGCCATCAGGTGGTGCACGGGCTCGGTGCTGCTATCACCGGAATCGTTCACGCCCCATGTCGCGAGCCGCTCCTTTTCGCCCGCGGTGAGCAGGTCGATGTCTCGTGCCGCCTGTTCGGGCCGTTCGTCGAGTGCGCGCAGTACGCCCAGGTAGTGCTCGGCCATGCGGGCGATGCTCTCTGGATCGAACAGCTCCTGCGCCACATGGAAACTCGCTTGAACGTGGCCTTGCGCGTCTTCGACGGTGCTCAGTGTCAGCTCGAACTGGGCCGTCTGCGTGCCGATCTCGTAGTCCTGCAGCGTGAGGCCGGGCAGCTTGGCGAGCGCGGCCTGCTCGCGGCGCTGGTGGTTGAACATCACCTGGAACAGCGGCGCCGTGCCCAGGCTGCGTTCGGGCTGCAGGGCTTCGACCAGCTGCTCGAACGGCAGGTCCTGGTGGGCCTGCGCGCCGAGTGCCGCCTCGCGGGTTTGCTGCAGTGCCTGCCGCAGGCTGGTGCGGCTGCCCAGCACATTGCGCAGCACCTGCGTGTTGACGAAGAAGCCGATGACGCGCTCCGACTCCACCCGGTGACGGTTGGCCACGGGCACGCCGACGCGAATGTCCTGCTGCGCGGTGTAGCGGTGCAGCAGCACCTGCAGCGCGGTGAGCAGCACCATGAAGAGCGTGGCACCCTCGGCCCGCGCGCACCGGTGCAGCGCCTCGACCAGAGACTGCGGCAGCGCCATCTCGTGGCGGGCGACCCTGTACTTGCCGTCGCTGCGCCGCGCGTGGTCGGTAGGCAGCTGCAGCACCGGATGCTCGGCGCCCAGCTGCGCCTTCCAGTAGTCGAGCTGGCGATCCTTCTCGCCGGCTTCGAGCCAGTGGCGCTGCCACGTCGCGTAGTCGGCGTACTGGATCGGCAGGGGCGCGAGCCGCGGCGCCTGCCCGGCCGCGCGCGCACGGTATTGCGCGGCGAATTCGTCGACCAGGATCTGCATCGACCAGCCGTCCGACACGATGTGATGCATCACGACGGCCAGCAGGTGTTCGTCGGTGGCCAGGCGGATGAGCGCCACGCGCAGCAGCGGCCCGGCCGTGAGATCGAACGGCGTTTCGGCCAGGCGCACGGCCGCCTCCCGCGCGCGGTCCTCGCGCACTTCAGCATCGATGCCCGAGAGATCGATGAACGGAATCTCCAGCGCCATGCCCTGCCGAATCAGTTGTTCGACATGGCCCTCGGCATCTGCCTGGAACACCGTGCGCAGCGACTCGTGGCGCTCGAGCAAGGCGTCGAAGCTGGCCTTCAGCGCCTGCGCATCGAGCAGGCCCTTGAGCTTCAGACCGCCCGAGATGTGGTAGGCCGAACTGCCGGGCTCCAGCTGCCACAGGAACCATTGGCGCAGCTGCGCATACGAGGCGGGGCACTGCGTCTGCGCCGCCGCATCGCGCGCGAGGATCGGGAACTGCCCGATCGCCAGGCCCTCCGCGCGGATCTTCTGGTAGACCGCACGGCGCTGCGCCGGATCGAGGCCCGAGAAGCGCTTGCCGATGTGAAGGTGGGTTGCCGTGATTTCCATCAAGCGATCTCCAAACTGTCGATGAAGGAATCAATGTCCGAAAGAGATTGGGCGACGGGCTTTCTCGCCGCCGCTGCGGCGACGAGGCCCGCCATGGCGGCGAGCACCGGGTGCTGGAAGACGTCTTTCACGGAGAGTTCCGCATGCATCGCGCCCTGCACGCGGGCCACCACCTGCACCGACATCAGCGAATGGCCGCCGAGCTCGAAGAAGTTGTCGTGGCGGCCGATGCGCGGAACGCCGAGCACTTCGGCCCAGATGGCAGCGAGCGCTTCTTCCACCTCGCCCTGCGGTGCTTCGTGGACGCGCGCGCTCGCCAGCTCGGGTGGCGGCAGCGCCTTGCGGTCCACCTTGCCGTTCGGGTTGAGCGGCAAGCTGTCCAGCGCGACGACGAGGCCCGGCACCATGTAGTCCGGCAGCACGCGGCCGAGGCGTTCGCGCAGTTGCGTGTTGTCGACGGCCTGTCCCGCCTGCGCCGAGGCGTACGCCACGAGCCGTGCACCACCCACTCCTTGGCTCGCGACGACGACCGCCTCGCGTACTTCGGGCTGCGCGAGCAGTTGCGCCTCGATCTCGCCGAGTTCGATACGAAAGCCGCGGATCTTCACCTGGTGGTCGATGCGCCCCAGGTAGTCGAGCTGCCCTTCGCTGTTCCATCGCACGAGGTCGCCCGTGCGATAAAGGCGCGCGCCCTCGGCCATGCCGAAGGGGTCGGCCACGAAGCGCTCGGCGGTGAGCCCCGCGCGCTCCACATAGCCGCGCGCAAGCCCGATGCCGCCCAGGTAGAGCTCGCCCGCTACGCCCGGCGCGACGAGGTTCAGGTCGGCATCGAGCACGGAGGCCTGCGTGCCGGCAATGGGCCGGCCGATCGGCACCTGGCTGCGGCCGTCGCTGCGGCAGGTCCAGTGCGTGACGTCGATGGCCGCTTCGGTGGGGCCGTAGAGGTTGTGCAGCGCCGCTTGCGGCAGCCGCCTGAAGACGCCGAGTTGCGCCTCGGCGGGCAATGCCTCGCCGCTGCAGACGATCTGCCGCAAGCTGGTGCAGGCCTCGATGCCATCGTGCGCCAGGAAGGCCTGCAGCATCGATGGCACGAAATGCAGCGTGCTCACGCCGTGGCGTTGGATCAATCGGGCGAGGCGTGCGGGCTCGCGGTGATCGCCGGGTGCCGCCACGGCCAGCCGCGCACCGGCCATGAGCGGCCAGAAGAACTCCCACACCGACACGTCGAAGCTGAACGGCGTTTTCTGCAGCACGGTGTCCGCACCATCGATCGGGTAGGCCGCCTGCATCCATGCCAGCCGGTTGTGCAATGCCGCGTGCCGGTTGGCCGCGCCCTTGGGGCGGCCGGTGGAGCCCGAGGTGTAGATCACATAGGCGAGGTTTTCGCCGTTCAGCGCAACCACCGGATCGGTCTGCGCCATGCCCCGGAGATCCAGCGTGTCGAGCGCGAGCGCCGGGACGGCGGCCGATAGCGCAAGGCGATCGGCAAGGCTGCTGTGCGTGAGCACGACGCCAAGCTTGCTGTCTTCGACCATGCAGGCGATGCGCTCCGCCGGGTACTCGGGGTCCAGCGGCACGTAGGCGCCGCCGGCCTTCAGCACCGCGAGCAGGCCGGTCACCAGTTCCAGGCTGCGCTCCAGCGCAACGCCCACCTTGACCTCGGGGCCCACGCCCTCCTCGATCAGCCTGTGCGCGAGCTGGTTGGCGCGGCGGTTGAGTTCACCGTAGCTGAGCGATGCATCGCCGAAGAGCACGGCGACCGCATCCGGATGCCGTGCCGCCTGCTGTTCGATGAGGCGGTGCACCGGCACGGCCTCGCCGTGGCTGTGCGTGTTGACGCTCCACTGGCCAAGCTGCGCTTTTTCTGCGGCGCCCAGCAGGTCGAACTCGTTCAGCGTCGATGCGGGCCGCGCGGCCAATGCTTCGAGCACGCGGCCGTAGTGGCCTGCGAGCCGCCCGATGGTCTGCGGCTCGAACAGCTCGGCCGCATAGCGGAAGTTGGCCCGGATGCCGCCGTCTTCGCACTCGATGGTTTCCAGCGTGAGCTCGAACGGTGCGGCGCGCTGGGCGAGGTCGATCCGGCGCACGCGCAGTCCGGGCCAGCCCTGCAACGGCCGGTCGCCCTGGCCAAGGTGGTTGAACATCACCTGGAACAGCGGCGAGCCCGCATGCCCCCGCTCGGGTCGCAGGGCCTGCACCAGCCGCTCGAACGGCAGGTCCTGATGCGCCTGCCCCTCGAGCGACACGTCGCGCACCTGCAGCAGCAGGTCGACCAGGCGCATCTGCCCGTGCATGCGCGCATCGAGCACCACGGTATTGATGAAGGCGCCGATGACACCTGAGGTCTCCGGACGGCCGCGCCCCGCCACCGGCACGCCGACGCGGATCGCCTGCTGTCCGGTGTGGCGGAACAGCAAGGCATGGAACGCGGTGAGCAAGGCCATGAACAGCGTGCCGCCCTGCTCGCGGGACTGGCGCTTCAGCGCCTCCACGAGCGCCGCCGGCACGTCCAGCGTGTGCTGCGCCGCGCTGTAGTCCGCGCCGGCGGAGCGCGGCCGGTCGGTGGAGAGCGCGAGCACCGGGTGGCAGTCGCCGAGCCGGCCGCGCCAGTAGGCGAGCTGGCGCTCGCCTTCGCCGTCGTCCAGCCACTTGCGCTGCCAACGGGCGAAATCGACGTAGCGGATTTCCGGCTGCGGCAGCGATGCTTGTACGCCCTGGACACCTTGGACACGCATCGCGTAGAACCGGGCCAGCTCGTCGAGCATCAGCTCGACCGACCAGGCATCGGAAATGATGTGATGCATCATCAGGAGCAACTGGTGCTCGCCGTCCGCCATCTTCAACAGCGTGCCGCGCAGCAAGGGGCCAGCCCTCAGGTCGAAGGGCGTGCGGCAGACGCCGGACACCACCTCGGCGTAGCGCGATTCGCGCGCCGCTGCGTCGAGCGCGGCCAGGTCGATGAAAGGGATCTCGATCTCGACTGTCGCCTGGATGCATTGCTCGGGCAGCCCCCCCTCCCCCGAACGGAAGACGGTGCGCAGCGCCTCGTGACGCGCCGCGAGCGCCTGCATGGCCTCGCGCAAGGCGGTGATGTCGAGCGGCCCCGAGAAGCCGAGCCCGCCGCCGACGTGATAGGCGGTGTTGCCCGGGTTCAGCTGCCACAGGAACCACTGCCCCTGCTGTGCGAAGGACACGGGCGCGGCGCAATCGCCCTGGCCGCGCACGATCGCCGCGCGCTCGGGCGCCGGTGCCGCGTCGCGCTTCAGGCGCTGCTGCAGCAGGCTCAGTTGCGCGGGCGTGAGCCGGGCGCGTCGTTCGGAAAGGTTCGGTATCTCGCTCATGGTGTGCTGTCTTCGGCGGTTTCTGCGGTTTCGGCTTCGCGTTCGATGTCCTCGATCAGGCGCAGCTCGACCAGGGTCGCCAGCTCGGCGATGGTCGGCGCCTTGAAGAATGCGGCGGGATGCAGCTCCACGCCGTAGGCCTTGCGCACGCGGGCCAGCAGGCGGATGGCGAGCAGCGAATCGCCGCCCAGCTCGAACAGGTTGTCGTGCACGCCCACGGGCACGATGCCCAGCGCATCGCTCCAGAAGCTGGCGAGCGCTTCTTCCAGCTCGCCTTCGGGGGCGGCATACGGCGTCTGCAGCACGGGGCGCGAATGGCCGGTGCGCACTTCGGCCGCGGGCGCGTCGTCGAGGGAATCGAACAGGTCGTCCAGCGGCCTGAGGCGTGGCGCCAGCGGCGAGACGGACACGATGGTCTGCGGCAGGTCGGGGCCGTTGGCGATGCGCTCGAAGGCGAGCACGCCGGTGCGCTCGTCCAGGCCCACGCCCTCGGGCAGGTCCATGTCGAGCGCCACGCCAACGTCGCGCCACGCATCCCAGTTAACCGAGAACAGCGGCAGCGGCGAGCTGCGGCGGCTGGCCGTGGCAAGTGCGTCCAGATAGGCATTGGCGGCGGCGTAGTCGCTGCGGCCGAGGCCGCCGATGAGCACCGAGATCGACGAGCAGAACAGCACGAAGTCCAGCGGCTCGGTGCGTAGCGCATCGAGCAGCGCGAGCGTGCCCGCGATCTTCGGCGCGAAGGCCGCTTCGACCAGCGCCGGCGTGCGCTGGGCGATCATGCCGCGGTCGGGGTGCACGACGGCATGCACCACGCCATGGACCGCGCCGAAGCGCGCATGCACGGCGGCGAGGGCCCCGCGCAGTTGCGCGGCATCGTTGACGTCGGCCGCCACCGGCAGCACCTCGGCGCCGTCCGCTTCGAGATCGATCAACTGCTGCAGCTTGCGCCGCAACACCACGGGCTGACCGGCGTCCGCAACGAGGCGCTCCCAATCGCTGCGCCCCGGCAGCGGCGTGCGGCCGAGCAGCACGAGCTTCGCCCTCCAGGTGCGGCTCAGGTAGCGCGCCATCGCAAGGCCGACGCCGCCCATGCCGCCGGTGATGAGGTAGACGCCGCCTTCGCGCAGGCGCTGCCTCGCGGCGGGCGCGGGCACATCGGGCAGCGGCGCATAGCGCTTCCGCCAGCGATGCGGCCCGCGGTAGGCCACCAGGAATTCGTCTGGCGACGCCCATGCCTCGTCGGCCACGCGGCGCGCGAGCTCGGCCTCGGCTGCGCTCTCGGGTGCGGGCAGCACCACGTCCACGACGCGGCAACCGATCGACGGGTACTCCTGGCCCAGGATCTTCGCGAGGCCGAGCAGCGTGGCCTTCTCGGGTGCGAGCGGCTCGGTGCCGGCAACGTCTTCGACGCGATCGGTGACGACGGTGAGCGCGAGGGTCCCGCGCCCCGCGGCGCCCACCGCATCGAGCGCGTGCGCGAACGCGAGCAGGCTGAAGTAGCCGGCCTCGAAGACTTGCGCGTGCGATGCCGCGGGCCGGTCGCCGTCCAGACTCCACAGGTGATGCAGGTGCAGCACCGGCCCGGCTTCGGCTTCGACTTCGCGCAGCAGCGCTTCGTGATCGGAGCGCTCGGCTGTGCGCAGGGCGTATTGGCCCGGCGCGGTGCGGGCAAAGCGCGGTCCGCGCAAGGCCAGCACCACTTTTTCGCCGCGCTCGCGCAGGGTGCGCGCGAGCCGGTCGGTGAAGCTGTTCGCATCGCCGAGCACCAGCGTGCAACCTGTGCGCTCGCCCTGCTTCTCAGCGGGCGGAAGCGGCGCGCTGCGCTCCCAGAGGGGCGCGTAGAAGAGGTTCGATGACGTGCTCCTCGCAGGCTGCGCGGCCTCGACCGCCTCGATCCAGAAGCGCTTGCGCTGGAAGGCATAGGTAGGCAGCGGCACGCGGCGCCGGCTTGCGCCTTTGGCGCGGCAGGCCGCCCAGTCGATGTCGACGCCCGCAGTCCACAGTCCCGCCACCGCAATGGCCAGCTGCTGGACGTTGCGCGCCGTTTGCTGCGGGTGCGCCTGGCTCGCCCAGATGCCTGCGGCCTCGCGGCTTTGCGGATGCTGGCGCGCGAGGCCCGCGAGCGTTTCGCCGGGACCGACTTCGAGCACCACGCGGCCCGGCGCGGCGAAGATCTCGCGCAGGCCGTCGGCGAAGCGCACGGTGCCGCGCAGGTGGCGGCCCCAGTACGCAGGGCTCGTGGCCTGCGCTTCGGTGATCGGCTTGCCGGTCGCGTTCGACAGGAAGGGAATGCGCGGCGCATGGCGCGGCAGCGAAGCGATCAGCTGCTCCAGCTCGGCCACGATGGGATCGACCAGGCTCGAATGCGAGGCGATGGCCACATGCAGGCGGCGCGGCAGTTGCTGGCGCGCGCGCAGGGCCTCTTCGGCGCGCTCGATGGCGTCCACCGGACCGGCCAGCACGCAGAGCTGCTCGCCGTTCACCGCCGCTAGGTCGCAGCCGTCGCGAAGGAATTCGGCCAGCGCCGATTCGGGCAGCGACACTGCCGTCATCGCGCCCGCTGGGAGCGTCTGCATCAGGCGGCCGCGCGCGACGACGATGCGCAGCGCGTCTTCGAGCGAGAACACGCCCGACAGGCAGGCCGCCACGTATTCGCCGAGGCTGTGGCCGAGCATCAGCGCGGGCTGCACGCCGCAGCTCATCCACCAGCGCGCCATCGCATACTCGACTGCGAACAGCGCGGGCTGCGCGTATTCGATGCGGAACAGCCGCTCGTTCGCCGCGGCTTCGTCGCCGTCGGCCGGAAACACCAGCGCGATCAGGTCGATGCCGGTGCCGGCCTTCAGCAGCGCGGCACAGCGGTCGAGCTCTTCGCGGAACACGGCGCTGTCCCGATAGAGCGCCTCGCCCATGCGCGCATGCTGCGCGCCGCCGCCGGGGAACAGGAACACCACCTCGGGCACGGCGGCGGGCGCGCGCGACGACGGGGTCATCGGCGAAGCCAGCATCTCCGAAGCCAGCGCCAGCCGGTCGGCCACCACGGCACTGCGCCAGGCAAAAGGGCGGCGTCCGCTTTGCAGCGTGTGGGCCACATCGCCCAGCGCCAGCTCCGGATGGGCCTGCAAATGCACCGCGAGCTGCGAGCGGCCCTGCGCCAGCGCGGCTTCGTCCTTCGCCGACACGGGCAGCACCTGCCAGCCGGACGCGGGCTGTGCCGCGGGAACTGCCGGCGCCTCTTCGAGCACCACATGCACGTTGGTGCCGCCGATGCCGAACGAGCTCACGCCCGCGCGGCGCGGCGCCCGGCCTTCGGGCCACGGACGCAATTGCGCATTGACGTAGAACGGGCTGGACGCGAAATCGATCTGCGGGTTCGGGCTCTCGTAATGCAGGCTGGGCGGCAGCATGCGGTGCTTGAGCGCCATCACCGTCTTGATGAGCCCGGCCACGCCGGCCGCGGCATCGAGGTGGCCGACGTTGGTCTTCACCGAACCCACGGCGCAGAAGCCGCGGCGCGCAGTGTCGGCGCGAAAGGCCTGTGTGAGCGCAGCGAGTTCGATCGGGTCGCCGAGCGTGGTCGCGGTGCCATGCGCCTCGATGTAGCCGATGGTGTCCGCGGGCACGCCCGCGATGAGCTGGGCCGCGCGGATCACCTCGGCCTGCCCGTCCACGCTGGGCGCGGTGAAGCCGACCTTGGCGGAGCCGTCGTTGTTGGCCGCGCTGCCCTTGATGACCGCATGGATGGTGTCGCCGTCGCGCAGCGCGTCGTCCAGCCGCTTGAGCACCACGATGCCCGCGCCGCTGCCGATGATCGTGCCGGCCGCCTTCGCGTCGAAAGCGCGGCAGTGGCCGTCGGGCGAGAGGATGGCGCCGGCCTGGTAGCGGTAGCCGCCTTCCTGCAGCAGGTTGAGCCACACGCCGCCGGCCAGGGCCATGTCGCAGTCGTGGCTCAGGAGCGCCTGGCAGGCCGTGTGGACCGCGGTGAGCGACGTGGAGCAGGCGGTCTGCACCGTCACCGCGGGGCCGCGCAGGTCGAGCTTGTACGACACGCGGGTGCACAGCGAGCCGCCCGAGTTGCCGCTCATGAGGCCCAGCAGGTCGGCGATGCCGCTCGTCGCGCCGAGGCCGAACGACGGCAGCAGGTTGCGGATGAGGTACACATTGGCGCCCTCGCCCGCGTACACGCCGACCTTGCCCGGCCAGCGTGCGGCATCGCAGCCCGCGTGCTCCAGCGAGGCCCAGGCGCATTCCAGGAAGATGCGCTGCTGCGGGTCGAGGGTTTCGGCCTCGCGCGGCGAGTAGCCGAAGAAGCCGGCATCGAACTTGTCGAAGCCTTCGAACATCACGCCGGCCTTCACGTAGTCGGGGTCGTCCAGGAGCGACTGCGGCACGCCTTGCGCGCGCAGCTGCTCGTCGGTGAAGTGGGAGACCGAGGCCACGCTGTCCCGGATGTTCTGCCAGAAGGCGTCCACGTCGTCGGCGCCGGGAAAGCGCCCGGCCATGCCGACGATGGCGATCTCGATGCCGCTCGGCTCGGAGGGTTCGCAGGATGGGGACATATCAGTTGACTCTCTCTGCCGCTTTGCGGCGTTGAAGCATGGCGGCGCGCTGGCGCAGCGCACGGTCGTCGCTCGCCGCGGCCGCAGCGGCCGATGCGGCGGTACGCGCGGGCGCCTGCTCCAGCCACTGAACCAGCGATTGGACGGTGGGGTACTTGAAGAGATTGACCACGGGGATGGCGGTGTGCAGCTGGTCTTCCAGCAGCCGGTGCGCGCGGATCAGCAGCAGCGAGTGGCCGCCCAGGTCGAAGAAGTTGTCGTGCAGGCCGACCTGCGCGACCTGCAGCACCTCGGACCACACCGCGGCCACCGTCTGCGCGACATGGCCTTGCGGCGCCTCGTAGGCCTGGCCGCTGGCGAGGGCCGGCTCGGGCAGTGCCTTGCGGTCCACCTTGCCGTTGGCGTTCAGCGGCAGCGCATCGAGCACCTCGAAGGCGCGCGGGACCATGTAGTCGGGCAGCACCTGCGCAAGCCGCTCCTTCAACACCGCGGTGTCGATGGTCTCGCCCGCATGCGGCGCGAGGTAGGCGACGAGCCGCGTGCCGGCCGGGCCTTCCCTGGCCACCACGACAGCTTCGCGCACGGCGGGCTGCGCAAGCAGTTCCGCCTCGATCTCGCCGAGCTCGATGCGAAAGCCCCGGATCTTCACCTGGTGGTCGATGCGGCCCAGATACTCCAGCCGTCCTTCGCCGTTCCAGCGCACGAGGTCGCCGGTGCGGTAGAGCCGCCCGCCGCCGACGCTGTCGAACGGGTCGGCCACGAAGCGCTCGGCGCTCAGGCCGGGCCGCTTCAGGTAGCCGCGCGCGAGGCTGACGCCGCCCAGGTACAGCTCACCCGCCACGCCCTGCGGCACGAGGTTGAGGTCGGCATCCAGCACGTGGGTGCTGGTGTGGCTGATCGGCCTGCCGATGGGCACCTGGCTCCGGCCGTCGTTGCGGCAGGCCCAGTGCGTGACGTGGATGGTGGTCTCGGTGGGGCCGTAGAGGTTCTGCAGGCCCGCGCCGTGCAGGCGCTCGAGCGTTTCCTTCTGCGTCTCGGCCGGCATTGCCTCGCCGCCGCAGATGATGTGGCGCAGGCGCGTGCTGGTCTCGATGCCCTTGTGCGCGAGAAAGACCTGCAGCATCGAGGGCACGAAATTGAGCGTGGTGACCTGGTGGCGCTGGATCAGCTCGACCAGGCGCCCCGGGTCGCGGTGATCGCCGGGGTTGGCCACCACCAGCCGCGCGCCCGAGGTCATCGGCCAGAACAGCTCCCACACCGACACGTCGAAGCCGAACGGCGCCTTGTGCAGCACGGTGTCGGCGCGCGTGAGCTTGTAGATGCCCTGCATCCACGCCATGCAGCTGTGCAGCGCGCTGTGGCGGATGGCCGCACCCTTGGGCTTGCCGGTGGAGCCCGAGGTGTAGATCACGTAGGCGAGGTTCTCGATGTGCAGGCCGACCTGCGGATCGCTCTCGGGCTCGGCGCCGAAATCGGCGGCATCGACTTCCAGCACCGTGAGCGCGCGGCGGTCGGGCACGCAATCGACCAGGCTGCGCTGCGTGAGCAGCAGGCCGATGCCGCTGTCCTGCACCATGTAGGCCAGGCGCTCGGCGGGGTATTCGGGGTCCAGCGGCACATAGGCGCCGCCCGCCTTCAGCACGCCCAGGATGGCGACCACCATCTCGACGGAGCGCTCCATCGCGATGCCCACGAGCACCTCGGGCTTCACGCCCAGCGCGATCAGCCGGTGCGCCACGCGGTTGGCGCGGCGGTTCAGTTCCGCGAAGCCGAGCGACTCGTCGGCGAACAGCAGCGCAGTGGCATCGGGTTGCGTGCGGGCCTGCCGCTCGATCATGCGGTGCACCGGCTCGGGCTGCGGCTCGCGGTACGTGTTCACGCCCCATTGCGCGAGCCGCGCCTGCTCCGGCGCGCCGAGCAGTTCGATGTCGCCGATGGGTTGATGAGGATGCTCGGCCAGCGCCTGCAGGATCGCGACGTAGTGGCCGGCCATGCGCGCAATGGTGTCGGGCTCGAACAGCTCGGCCGCGTAGATCACGGCGAGCGAGAGCTGGCCGCCCGGCTGCTCGCGCGCTTCGAGCGCGAGCTCGAACTGCGCCGCGAGATCGGGCAGCACGTGGTCTTGCGCGGCGATGCCGGGCAACCGGCCGAGCGAGCGGTAGTCCTCGAACAGGTGGTTGAACATCACCTGGAACAGCGGTGTGTGGCTCAGGCTGCGCTCGGGCTGCAGCATCTGCACGAGCTGCTCGAAGGGCACATCCTGGTGCGCCTGTGCGCCCAGCACCGCGTCCCGCGCCTGCGCCAGCACGCGCGATGCGCCGAGGCGGCCATGGATCGGGTTGCGCAGCACCAGCGTGTTGACGAACAAGCCGACCACGCCTTCGGCTTCCACGCGGTTGCGGTTGGCAATCGGCGCGCCGATGCGGATGTCTTCCTGGCCCGTGTAGCGGTGCAGCAGCGCCTGGAAGCCCGCCAACAGCACCATGAAGAGCGTGGCACCGCCAGCCTCCGTGGTGCGGCGCAACTGCGCGAGCAGGTTCGCCGGAAGTTCGAAGGCGTGGCGCGCGGCGCTGTAGCCGGCTTGCGGCTTGCGCGGGTGGTCGGTGCGCAGGTCGAGCACGGTGTGCGTGTCGCCGAGCTGCGTGCGCCACCAGGCCAGCTGCCGCTCGCCCTCGCCCGCCGCCAGCCACTCGCGCTGCCAGAGCGCGTAGTCGGCGTACTGGATGCGCGGTGCGGGCACGCGCACGGTGTCGCCCTTCAGGTGCGCGGCGTAGCCTGCGGCCAGTTCGTCGATCAGCAACTGCATCGAGGCGCCGTCGGACACGATGTGATGCATCACCAGGGCGAGCACATGCACCTCGTCGACGGTGCGGATCAACGCGGCGCGCAGCAGCGGCCCCTGCGTGAGGTCGAAGGGCTGGGCCTTGAGGCGCCGCGTGGCTTCGTCCAATTGCGCATCCGCTTCGCCCTCGGCGCCGCGCAGGTCGACCAGCGACAGCGGCACCGAGCTGCCCGGCTTGATCCATTGCTCCACGCTGCCGTCGACGCCGGCGCTGAACACCGTGCGCAGCGATTCATGGCGCGCCACGAGATCGTCGAAGGCCGCCTGCAGGGCATCGACCCGCAACGCGCCGGCCAGGCGCAGCGCGCCACTCACATGGTAGGCCGCGCTCTCGGGATCGATCTGCCAGAGAAACCACTGGCGCTCCTGCGCGTGCGAGAGCGGCAACGGCAACAGCCGGTGCTCCGCAGAGAGCACGGCGATCGGTGCGGGCTGCGGGCGCACGCCCTGCACCTGCAGTTCGCGGATGGCCGATGCGCAGTCGCGAAGGCGCGGCTGCTCGAAGAGCCTGCGCGCGGGGAAGTCGATCTGCCAACGCGCGCAGATGCGCGCGGCCGCCTGGGTTGCGACGAGGGAACTGCCGCCGCGGTTGAAGAAGTGGGCATCGCGGCCGAGCGGGCGGTCGTCGCCGTGCTTGCAGACCTCGCGCCAGATGGCGGCGACGGCCTGCTCGACTTCGTCGAGCGGCGCTTCGGCAACGGCCTCGACCGGACCTCCGCGCACGAAGGCACCGTGCTGGTAGATGGCATAGGCGTCGGCGCTGCCGTCGAGCCAGCCCGCGCGGCAGGCACCGCGCTGAAGCTTGCCGCTGGTTGTCTTGGGCATGCCGCCGGGGTTGAGCAGCAGCACGGCCGACAGCGTCTCGCCGAACACTTCGCTCACGGCGGCGCCCAGCGCATCGACCAGCACCGCCGCCGGCACCAGCTTCTGCATGCTGCGCGACACCTCGGCGGCCACGCCGATGCCTTCGCCACCCGGCCCCTCTGCCGCGAAGACCGCGACGCGGCCCTTGCGCACCGCGTCGACCTCGGCCTCGATGAGCCGCTCGATGTCCTGCGGGTAGATGTTGTGGCCGCGGACGATGATCAGGTCCTTGATGCGGCCGGTGATATAGAGCTGGCCCTCGTGCATGAAGCCGAGATCGCCGGTGCGCAGCCAGCGCTGGCCGCCCCGCTCGACGAAGGTCTCGCGCGTCTCGCGCTCCTTGCCCCAGTAGCCGTGGCCGATGCTCGGACCGCAGGCCCAGATCTCGCCGATCTTCCCGGGGGCCGCGGCCGAGAGCGATTCGGCATCGACGATCTCGATGCGATGGCCGGGCGCGACGTCGCCGCAGCCGACCAGCGTCGTGCCCTCGTCTGCGGGTGTTCCCGTGCCGCTGGCAAGGCCGGCGGCGGAAAACGCGGACGCGACCAGGCCGCCGCCTCGGCGGCCGCCGGTGACGAAGAGGGTCGCCTCGGCAAGGCCGTAGCAGGGATAGACGGCTGCCGCGTCGAAGCCCGCGGAGGCGAAGCGCGCGATGAACTCGACTTCTGTGTCGGCGCGCACGGGTTCGGCACCGGTGTAGGCCACGCGCCAGCTCGACAGGTCGAGCTGAGCCAGTTGTGCATCCTTCACGCGCTCCAGGCACAGGCGGTAGGCGAAGTCGGGGCCGCCGCTGAGCGTCGCGCGATGGCGCGAGATCAGTTCGAGCCAGCGCACCGGGCGCTCCAGGAAATAGCCCGGAGAGGTGAGCACCAGCGGAATGCCGCTGTAGAGCGGCTGCAACAATCCGCCGATCAAGCCCATGTCGTGATAGAGCGGCGCCCACGAAACGAAGCTGTCGCCCGGGCCGACACCCATGCTGCGCTGGATCGCCTCCTCATTGGCCATCAGGTTGCCGTGCATCACGACCACGCCCTTGGGCGCCGAGGTGGAGCCCGAGGTGTATTGCAGGAAGGCGACGTCGCCGCCGGCCGGCTCGAAAGGCGTCCATGCGTCGGCGAGCGCGATGTCCACGGCATCGACGGCAACGATGTCCGCATCGCCGAACTGGCGCAAGCCCGCGCTCGTTTCATTCATCGCGCGCGCCATGGCCTCGGACGTCAGCACGCAGCGCGCCTGTGAATCGGCGGCAATGCCGGTCAACCGTGCAAGGTGCTGCGGGCGCGCCGATTCCGGCGGGAACACCGGCACCGCGATCACGCCCGCGTAGAAACAGGCCAGCATGCTCACGGCATAGTGGTCGCCGTTGTCCAGCATGACGAGGGCGCGCTCGCCCTTCGCGAACCGCTGCTGCAGCCGCGTCGCGAGGGCGCGCACGCGGCGCTCGAAGACGCCGTAGCTGATTGCCTCTGCGCGGTCGGTGCCATCCACCGCGCTCACGACGGTGAGCCAGATGTCGTCGCGCCGCGTGTCCACCAGCGCGCGAAGGTGCGCCACGAAATTCTTCGGGCGCGACGAGATCGGCGCCTGCTGCGCCTGCGTGTTCTTTTCCATCCTGCGGACTCCCTGCGGTTCTAGAAGCGGCCCAGATTTCCGTGCGGCTCGGCCATGGCCACGATCACCTTGCGCGGCCCCTTGAATGGCGAGCGCGCATGCGCCACCAGCATGTTGTCGAGCATCAGCACGTCGCCCTCGTCCCACAGAAAGGTGACCGTCTCTGCATCGAGCACGGCGCGCACCTCGTCGAACATTTCGTCGCTGATGGTCGAGCCATCGGCGAAGAAGGTGTTGCGCGGCACGTTCTCGATGCCGTAGATTTCTTCGAGCACCTCGCGCTCCTCGGCCTCGCGCGCAGAGATGTGGAACAGGTGGGCCTGGTTGAACCACACCTGCTCGCCGGTCACGGGATGCGTCTCCACGGCCTGGCAGAGCTGCCGGGTGCGCAGGCCGTCGTCGTCCTTCCATTCCCACGAGATACCCGAGCGCTCGCAGAAGGCCTGGACTTCGGCGCGGCTTTCGGTGTTGAACACCTTTTGCCATGGCACGTCCATCTCGCCGAAGTTGCGCACGTACAGGATGCCGGGCTCGAAGCGCTTGCGGATGTGCCCGGGCATGCGGCGGTAGACCGCGCGGCTGTCGGCAATGGGCGTCTCGCCGCCTTCGGGCGAGGCGGTCACGCAGTGGAACCAGATCTTCATGGGCCATTCGCGCGTGTAAGCCTGCTCGTTGTGCAGCGGAATGCTCTGGTGCGCCGGGTACTCGGTGGAGGTGTAGACACCTGCGCCGGTGGAGGCCGACACCGCGGAGCGCGGCGTGGAGGCGAATTCGTACTTCAGCAACGGATGGCCGAACGACGAGGCGAACTGCTGGAAGGTTTCCACCGCCGGCACCGAGAAGCCGCGCAGCAGCACGCCGCCGGCAAGCAGCAGCGACTCCTCGATCTGCGGGCGCAGGCGCTCCACGGCCGAGAGCAGGTCTTCGCCGGCATGCGCGGGTGTCATGAGGACGGGAAGGTCGGAGCCGGCGGGCGCCTTGCTGCGCACGAGGCGGGTGAGCGTTTCATTCATGTCGATTCCTTGGCACGCCACGCGAGCGCGGCGGCATAGCCCGTGGGCGCGTCGAGCGCCACGGCTTGAAGACCGGACCATTCGGGGAAGGCGTATTCGAGGACGTATCGCCCGTGCGCACCGGAATGGACGCCGATGGATTGAAGATGCTCGGCCACGCCGACGCCGACGGCCTTGAGCACCGCCTCCTTGCCGACCCAGCGGCTGTAGAGGGCCTGCAGCGGGTCGCCAGCTTCTTGCAGCGCGCGGCGTTCGCTGCCGGTGAAGGCGAGCGAGGCGACGGCCTCGACGTCGACGTCGCTCCTGCAGGCCTCGATGTCGATGCCCACCGCGCTCACCACGCGGGGATCGGCGAGCGCGATGAGCGCATGGGCGCCCGAGTGCGAGACGTTGAAGAGCGGCGCATCGCCACCGGCCACGTCGAGAAAGGGCTTGCGGTGCAGGCCCACGGCGAGCCGTACCTCGGCCGGCTGGCAGCCCACGCGCCGGGCAAGCAGGCCGCGAAGGGCCGCGCGCGTGGCCGTGAAGCGCACGCGGTCGGCGGTGCGTACAAACCTGTCGGCCTGCGCGCGCTCGGCCAATGCCAGCAGCTGGCGCTCGGCCGAGACATCGGCATCCAGGTCGCAGTCGAGGCGGTAAACCTCGATGCCTGCGGGGAGCGGATCAGGCCAGGACACGGGACGCATGGCGCCCTCCTGCAACAGCCTGGGCGAGCCGGTCGGTGAGTGCGGCCAGGAATGCTGTTTCGTGCTGCCGGATGAAGAAGTGGCCGCCGTCGAACCAGTCGAGCGTGAAGACACCGCCCGCCTCGGCCGACCACGCGTGGACGGATGCCGCGTCGATGTCGTCTTCGCGCCCGGCAAAGGCATGCACGGGCATGGGCAGCGGCGCTTCTTCGCGGTACCGGAAGCTCTCGCACACACGGTAGTCGGCCCCGAGCATGTCGAGCGTGATGCGCATGAGTTCCGCGCTCGCGAAGGCTTCCTCGGGCGTTCCGCCCTGCTTGCGCAATTCGGCCGCGAGCGATGCGTCGTCGGTCTTGCCGGCGAAGCGCGCGGGATCGCGCCGCGAAGGCGCACAGCTGCCGGAAGCGAGCAGCGCAAGCGGCAATGGGCGCCCCATCGATTGCAGCCGGCGGGTGATGCCGTAGGCCAGCAACGATCCCATGCTGTGGCCGAAGATCGCGAAGTCGCCGCGCAGCACCTCGGCCTGCTCCGCGCAGACCCGCGCGACGAGCTCATCGAAGTTCCGGACCAGGCGCTCGGACAGCCGGCCACCGCGGCCAGGCAACTCCACGGGCACGATGTGGACCCAGCGCGGCAGCAGCCGCCGCCAGCGCAGGTACATCGTTGCGCTGGCGCCCGCACAAGGCAGGCACAGCAGCGAGACGCTCGCGTCCATGCGCGTCAGCCCGCCGAGGTTTGGGCTGCGGTTCCGGTCGCCGGGTTCTGCTGCGCCATCCATTCGCGCAGCGAGCGGGGACGCATGTCGGTCCAGTTCTGCTCGACGTGGGCCAGCACGGTCTTCTTGTCGCCCTTGACGCCCTCGACCGCTGTCCAGCCCTTCGGCACGGCCTTCCAGTGGGGCCAGATGGAATACTGGTCTTCGTGGTTGACCAGAACGATGAAGGTCTCGTCTTTGCGATCGAAGCAGCTCGTCGACATGGGTGCGTCCTTATGCGGTTGAACAGGTTCTGGCGATCAGGCGGCCCGGCGGGCCATCTGTTCGCTCCTGATCAACAAGACGTTTCAGGACGCGATCTGTTCACTCCGTGGCGGCCGGCGGCACCAGTCCGGCCAGCAGCCACAGCCGGGCCGCCCTATCGTAGGCCTTGCGGTGCAGGGGATCGGCAAGAAGCCAGGCCGTCATCTCGGCCCGCGCGCGGGCATCGAAGCTCTCGTGGTCGTGCTCGCGCTGCACCCACTGCCATGCGGTGCTCCAGATGGGATCGTCCTGTTCTTGTGTCATGCGTGAAGGGTGTGATGCATCACGCGGCAGTACATCGGCAAGCCGCGCGGGAGTTAAGGCTTTTACCCTACACCAATCCCGCAGGCGTGCGAAGGCTCAGTCGTCCTCGAGCAGGCGACCGCATTCCTTGATCGCCTGCGCCGCCTCGGCAATCAGGCCGTTCACCAGGCCGAGCGCGCATCCCAGGCGCTGAGCGATGTCGCGCTGGGTGAGGCCTTCGAGCCGGTAGAGCTCGAACACCAGGCGCGTGCGCGCAGGGAGCCCCGCGAGCACCTTGTCGATGGCCTGGATCGCCTGGCGTTCGCGCATCAGGCGATCGGGGGTGGGCACGCCGGCGACATCGAGCGCTTCGACATCGACATCGAAGGTGCGGTAGTTGGCCTCGACGGTGTGGCGCCGGCAGCAGTCGAGCGCAACATTGCGCACGACCTGGCAGCAATAGCCGATCGGCCGATCGGCCTTGCGCACGCAAGGGCCGTCGGTGATCTTGAGGTAGGCGTCCTGCACGACATCGTCGGCCAGCTCCGCGGTGCGAACGATTCTTCGCGCCACGCGCAGGAGCTGAGCACGATTCGCGATGAAGACCTCCGCGAGCGTGGGCTCCGAAAGGTGCAGCGCGCTGTCGATCGGCTCTCGCATCATGCGAGGCGGGGCACGGATCGCCCAAGAGAACGTCGGCGAGGGTGCAGACACATGAACATGAAGGCGGTACTCCTGAAGTATTCAATGCAAATGAGAACTATTACTACTTGTGGATACAAAAAGCCCCGATATCCCAACCCCTTCATGCTCCATATCCACTAGACGTTTGAGTACGCAAAAGCGAGACAGGCGAGCGCCGGAAATCGGTCGATCCGCTCATCGATGGTGGAGCGCTTGCATGACGGCAGGATGATCGCGTCCACCCCGCATCTAAAATCCCGCCCCTTTCCCCGATCCCCCCGATCCCTCCCCCATGAACATCGTCGTCAACGAAGAACTCAAAGCCTATATCGATCCATTGACTCCGGAGGAACACGAGGCGCTGGAACGCAGCATCCTCACCGAAGGCTGCCGCGACGCGCTGGTGCTGTGGGGCGACGTGCTGGTGGACGGCCACAACCGCTACGGCATCTGCCAGAAGCACGGGCTGCCGTTCCAGACGGTGCAGAACACGCGCTTCAAGACGATCGAGGACGTGCACCTCTGGATGATCGACCAGCACCTCGGCCGGCGCAGCATTTCGGACTTCCTGCGTGGCGTGCTGGCGCTCAGAAAGAAGGACATCGTCGACGAGCGGCGTGCGCGTGCGCTGGCCGAGACGGCTCGACCGGACGACGACGCGCCCTTCGACGCCGATACGCCCGCTGCCGAGTCATCCACCGACAGCGGCGCCGCGGCCCTGCCCCCGCCCGCCCCCTTGAGCAGCCGCGAAGCCATCGCGAGGGCCGCGCGCCTGAGCAGCAACCAGGTCGTGATGATCGAGAAGATCCAGAAGCAGGCCGCGCCCGAACTGGTGGCGGCGGTGAAGTCGGGCGTGATCTCCATCAACACGGCGGCGGCCGTGGCCAGCCTGCCTGCCGAAGAGCAGGTGTCGGCGGCAAACGCGGGCAAGGACGAACTCAGGCAGGCCGCCAAGCGGGTTCGCGAGGCCAGGCGCAAGCCGCGCGAGGAATCGGCCGAATCGGATGCGGCCGATCAGCCTGCAGGGCAGCCCGACGCCGTTCAAGTGCTGGAACGGCGCGTGGCCGAACTGACGGCCGAGAACGAGAGTCTGCGCCGGCAGCTCGCCGAACTGCGGGCGCAGCTGGCTACAGCCGGATCTCTGTGATCTTCGCGCCCGACAGCGAAACGCCCGCCTCGAGCCCCACGTTGGTCAGCACGAAGCCGACCACCGGCTGGCGCAGCGTGTTGGTGTCGATGCTGCCGTTCGCGCCCATGGTTGCGGCGGCCACGGTGGCATCGGCGCCTGCCGTCCATCCCTTGCTGCTGCGGAACTTGTCGAGCGCAGCCTGCGTGGTGAACACATAGATCACGGCCTTCGACTGCGCACCGGCCTGGAAGCCGATCGAACCCGCAGTGGTGCTGTAGTAGGCCTGCGTGCGGCCGTTCACGCGCAGCGCGCCCCGGCCGTATTCGGCACCGATGCCCATGCTGGCGCCGACCACGGCGGGGAACACCAGCACGCCACTGGACGAGGAAACAACCTCGCGCGAGCCCTTGACCGTGTCATACAACTTGGACAGTGCGGCGTCGACCTGGGCATCGATCGATGCACGCGTTGAAGCGGTGCTGGCCTGGTCCTGGGGCCGCGTGGTGGTGCAGCCCACCACCGCGGCGCCGCCCACTGCAACGGCACACGCGAGCGCAAGGCTTCGGAACTGGATGGATCGCATGACGCTCTCCTTTGCTGGCTGGAAAGATGGAAAGGCCGAGGCGCTTTCTTTCGCGGCCCTCGGCAGCCTGTTCGAACACCCATGCTAAGACCGCAAAATACCGCTGAAGCCGACTTGGGAAAACGGCCTACGCGAAGTCGAGCCGCCGAGGAACGATGGCCCGATCGGCTGCCCGGTGTTGCCGATGGCATACTGGCGCGCCGCCGCGCCACCCCCTGTAACGGATGAGTCCCGGCCGGCCGGAACCACCTCCAGCGAAGCCGCCATGAACCACCCGCCAGATGCCTTGTCTGTACCTTCCAGGCCGCGCCAGGCTCTGCACTGATGGGCGTCGCGATCGAGGCGCCTGACCGGCCTGCCAGGGTGTACCCCGCCATGCTGCGCGCCGTGCGCTCATGCCTGCCGGTCTACCGCATCCTGCTGGCACACACGCCGGGCCATGTGGTCCTGGTCGTGGGAACGGTCCTCGCGTCGCAGTTGAGCCTGTTGATGACGCTCTGGCTGCCGTGGAAACTCGTCGTCATGCTGACCGGGTCCCAGGGGCCCACGCTGCTGCCGCGAGTCCTTTCCGACACGCCGCAGAAGACCCAGGTGCTGGTTGTCGGCGGCGCCATCGTCGCGGCCTATGTGCTGCATCTGGCGGCCGAAAAGCTCATCGACTGGCTGTGCGAGCGCGGCGCGCAAAAGCAATGGCAGGCCAGCGGGAAAACGGGCCTGTTCAACAACCAGTCGAAGACCGCGCGGCAGGCCTATCAACGCCTGCTGCGCAGCGCTGCCGCCCTGGTGTTCGCCGGCCTGGCCATGGTGGCATTGGCCGCTCTGTACCCCGCCATGCTGCTGGCGGCGCTGCTGTGGTGCGGCCTCGTGCCATCGGCCTTGCACGGCGCCATCGCGTGGCGGCCGGGCCTCGCGCATGGCGTGCGCGATTCGCTCAACCGCCTGATGAGCGGGTTCGTGCAGGGCGGGTTCTTCTGCGCGCTGGCCATCGTGGTGTGGCAATACTGGCGCGATGCGCTGCCGCCGCTCTTGGTGGTGCTGGTGGCGCTGATTCTTCTGCGCCAGGCGCTGCAGCAGACCGCTTTCGTGGTGCTTCATTTCGCCGCGCTGGACAGGCAGCGCAGCCAGGTTCGCGCGCTCTTCCTGCCCGATGTGCGATGGCAGGCACCCGCGGCGGTTCGCAGCCCATTCGACGAGCTGCTGGAACCAGCCCGACGCGAGCAATGGATGCGCGAGGTCCTCCGCTCGCAGCTCGGCCTGCCGCTCAAAGGCACGCGGCTGGAGGTGCAGACCCGGACCCTGGGTGCCGGCAACATCAAGGCACTGTTCGTGAGGCCGCTCGACGGCGGGGCTGCCGCGAACCATGGCTTTCTCTTCAAGCTCTTCGACCACGCGCGCGACGCGGCGGCTCAACAGGAAGCCGACCTGCTGGACATTGGCGCGGCCGGACTGCCCGCCTTCGAATGGCTCGGCAAGACACGCGTGAGTGGCTTTGCCTGCCACCTGATGCGCTGGAACACGCAATCCCGGCGCACGAACGGAACGGAATATGCGCAGGGCGTCTCGGCATTGCGCATCCGGCTGATGGCGTACGAGCCACCGCCCGGCCTTGTCGAGCGCTACCGCCGCTCGCGCGCCCTTCTGCCGGAGCGGCTCCCGCACATCCGCTTCGACGCACTGCGGGAAGCTGCCGCCCACAAGGTGCAGGCGGACGCCATCGAGTCGCTGCGGCTCGCCTGGCCCTCCTTCGTGCAGGCGATGCAGGCCATGCCGCTGCAGCTGATACAGCCCCATCTCTCCAGCAACGCAGTCTTCAGGGAAGAGGATGGCAGCTTCCGCATCCATGACTGGGCCGATTGGCGGCTGGAGCCGTTGGGCGCCGGCTGGCCGCTTTCGCAGCACATGACGAGGGATCTGGAGCATGCGCTGGCGCAGGCGTCGGCCGTGCGTGCACTGCCGGCGGGCGTGACGGCGCAGCAAGCCGGACTCGCTGCGCGGCTGCATGAATTCGAACGCCGCCATGCGCGCGAGAACTACCAGGGCGCAGCCAACATGGTGGCCGGCCTGCTGCGTTGACGCGCCAGAAAACCCCTCGTCCTCCGGAAGTTCTGCAAGATTCCTCCCAACTCTTGAATGATAATGATTGCTATTTACTTCCAGAGATAGCAATTGTTGAACGCAAGACTCAAGGGCGCTGCGCCGGCCGGCGCGTGCCCGGCACCAGGAACCGCCTCCCTCCCCTCCTTCAAGAACTCGACGCTCGGCCTGGGCACCGGCGCCACGCTGCTGGTCCTGTGCGCAGCCGCCCAGAGCGGCCGTGCCCATGCCCAGGAGGCCACGGACAGGGCAGCCGCCGCGCTGCCGACCGTCACAGCCACCGCAGCGGAAGAAACAACGCTCCAGCATCTCGGCGCCAAGGTGAGCAGCGGCGCCCTGGGCGCACGCACGCAGCTTGAGACGCCCTTCTCCACCACCGTGGTCAAGAGTGAAGACCTGGCGGAGCGCCAGGTGTCCAAGCTGGGCGACGTGTTCGCGCTCGATGCCTCGGTGTCCGACAACAGCGGCGCCTACAGCAGCTGGGCCAGCTACATCACCGTGCGCGGCCTGCCGCTGGACTGGCAGAACGGCTACCGGATGGACGGCAAGCCCTTCCTGAGCTACGCCATCACGCTGCCCTACGAGCATTTCGAGCAGATCGAGCTGCTCAAGGGATCGTCGGGTTTCATGTACGGCTTCGGCTCGCCGGGCGGCATCGTGAACTACGTGCCCAAGAAGCCGACCGATCAGCCCGTGAGGAGCATCGACATCGGCTACAAGTCCAGCAGCATCTGGAGCGAGCACGTCGACCTGGGCGGGCGTTTCGGCGCCGACGACCGCTTCGGCTACCGGCTCAATGCCACGCACGAAGAAGGCAAGACCTTCAACGACGGCGGCATCCGCCGCGATTCGGTGTCGCTGGCGCTCGACGCCAGGCTGACACGCGACCTGACCTGGACCTTCGACGCGCTCTACCAGAAGCGCAAGTCCACGGACCAGACGCCGTCGATCGTCACCAGCGGCTATACCGGCACGCGCCTGCCCGCCACGATCCGCGAGGACGGCCAGAAACTCGTGGGCCCCGGGCAGCACCTCGCCACGGATCTGCAGCTCTACTCGACAGGCCTGCAGTACAAGCTGACGCCCGACTGGACGCTGAGCACCAGCTACAGCCACAGCACCTCCAAGCGCAGCCGCAACGAAGGCATTCTTTACCTGCAGGATGCGAGCGGCAGCTACGACGACTACCGCTCCGACACCCGCGAGGGCCATCGTTTCGACCAGTGGCAGGCCATGGCCGAGGGCAAGCTGCGCACCGGCAGCATCGAGCACCAGTTGACGCTGGGCGCAGCGTGGCAGAAGCAGGTCAACGACTACAGCAGCAACAGCATCTACCAGTGGATCGGCACCGGCAGCATCTTCGGGCAGAACACCAACGCCTACGCCAGCACGACCGACCTCGCGCTCTATCGCAACAGCGACATCACGCAGCGCGCGGTCTTCGCGAGCGACACCATGAAGCTGTCGGACCGCTGGTCGGTGCTGGCCGGCCTGCGCAGCACCAACTACGAACAGCGGGGCTATGGCACCGACGGAGCCAAGACCTCGGAGTACGCCAAGAAAGGCGTGGTGACGCCGACGCTGGCGCTGATGTTCAAGCCCGCGCCCGACACCACGCTCTACACGAGCTATGTCGAATCGCTCGAGCAGGGCAGCTCGGTCGGCAACCTCTACGCGAACGAAGGCGAACTGCTCAAGCCGCTCAAGAGCAAGCAGTACGAGCTGGGCATCAAGACCGACCGCGAGCGCTGGAGCGCGACGGCCGCGCTGTTCCGCATCGAGCGCGGCGCCGAATACGCCAACAGCGCCAACGTGCTGGTGCGGGACGGCCAGTCGATCTACCAGGGCCTGGAACTGGCCGCGTCCACGCGCCTGGGATCGCAGTGGCAGATCGGCGGCAACCTGATGTTCCTCGACACCTCGTACCGGCGCGGCGCCGAGAACATCGGCAACCGCGTGGCGGGCGCGCCGAACTTCGTGGCCACGGCGCAGGTGTCGTATGCGGTGCCGCAGGTGCCGGGCCTGAAACTCTCGGCCGATGCAAAGTACACGGGCAGCACCATGCTCAATGCGGCGAACCAGCTGAAGCTTCCCGGCTATGCCGTTGCCAACATCGGCGCAAGCTACGCCACGCGCATCCACGGGCACGACACGACCTTCCGCGTGGCGGTGAACAACCTGACGAACAGGCGCTACTGGGAATACCAGTACGACAACTACATCAAGCCCGGCGACCCGCGCACCTTCAGCCTGAGCGCCAAGCTGGACTTCTAGGGCATTGCCGGGGCGGCGCCTGCGCAGCGTGGAAGAATGAACCTCCTTCTTCCCGCATCGCCGAAGCAGGCGGCCCCGACTCCATGCCCAACGCCACCGAAGACCAGATCAGCGAAGCCGCCATCGTGGAGGCCGCCCACGCACTGCGCGCGCCGGCCGTTCGAATGCTCGAGCAGCTCGTTGCGCATCCTTCGCTGCTGGGACAAGAGCAGGATGCACAGGCCTTCATGGCCGAGTCCTTCGCGAAGCTGGGCCTGCGTGTCCACCAGTTCGAGATCGACGAGGAAAAGATCCGTCAGCATCCGGGCTACTCGCCCTCCATCGTCCCGTACGAAGGGCGCACCAACGTCGTGGGCATTCATCAGCCCCGCGGGCCGCAGAAGGGCCGATCGCTGATCTTCAATGGCCACATCGACGTGGTGCCGACCGGCGCCGAGGTGCTCTGGAAGCACCCGCCTTTCAAACCCGTGATCGAGGGAGACCGGCTCCACGGCCGCGGCGCTGCCGACATGAAGGCCGGCATTGCGGCCTACACGATGGCGTATGCGGCGCTGCAGTCGCTCGGGCTCGAACCGGCATCGCCGGTGTATTTTCAATCGGTGGTGGAAGAGGAGTGCACGGGCAACGGGGCGCTGGCCTGCCTGGTCGAGGGCTATCGCGCCGACGCGGCCATCATCCCCGAGCCGCTCGGCGGCGTGATGACCTGCCAGATGGGCGTGCTGTGGTTCGCGCTCGAGGTGCTGGGCAAACCGGTGCATGCCTCGGTGGCCCAGACCGGCGTCGGCGCGATCGACTTCTCGCTGTACCTTTTCTCGGAACTCAAGAAGCTCGAGCAGCGCTGGAACGAGCCTGCCAATCGTTATCGCAGCTACGCGCACCATCCGCATCCCGTCAACTTCAACCTCGGAAAGATCCAGGGCGGCGAATGGGCCTCGTCGGTGCCCTCGGCCTGCCGCAGCGACATTCGCATCGGCTTCTATCCCGACATGAACGTGGCCCGGGCCAAGGCCGAGGTCGAGGCCGTGCTGGCTTCCGCCTACGCCACGCATCCGGCCCGCGAGAGCCTGCGCTACCAGCTGATCTACGAAGGCTTCCAGGCCGATGGCTTCGACCTCGACCTGGATTCGCCGATCGTCACCGAGCTCTCGAAGTGCCACCAGGACATCGTCGGGCAGGCACTCGAACCCGGGGCCTTCACGGGCACGACGGACGCGAAGTTCTTCAACATCTACGGGCAGACCCCTGCGGTCTGCTATGGCCCCACGGGCTCCAGCATCCACGGCATCGACGAGTGGGTTTCCATCGACAGCCTGGTGCAGGTGACCGCCGTGCTGGCGGTGTTCATGGCGCGCTGGTGCGGCGTCGACCGCATCGATTGATCGAGACCGAAGAAGCGTTGTGTCATACCCGCGTGGCGAAGGTCGTTTTACGATGCACGCCACGTCGTTCGCGTGGACGACTCGAACCCGCAAGGAAAGTGAATCCAAAAGGATGCATCCGCTGAATCTCGCCCTCTTCGATGCACTCGCGGCGGGCTTCTCTCCCTCGCCCGCGGTGCTGCGGCTGGCATCGGCCATCGCGCTGGGTTCGTCGTGGGCATGTGCGGCGGTTCTTGCCTGGGCCGCATGGCGGCATGTTGCGCAGCGGCCTTGCGTGCTGGCGGTGCTGGCCGCCGGAGGAGCGGCTTCCCTGATCTCGCAGGAGATCGCTGCTTCCGTGGGCGTGCCGCGTCCCTTCATGATGGGGCTGAGCCCTGCGCACGTTCCCCACGGCCTGCGCGCGGGACTTCCCAGCACCCACGCTTCGGTGATGTTCACCATGGCCTTCATGCTGCTGCTGCGACGCTCGATGCGCGACGTGGGGCTCGTCATTCTTGCTGCTGCCGTGGCCACGGGCTGGGCGCGTGTCTACGTCGGCATTCATTTTCCGTTCGACGTCGCCGCCGGTGCGCTGCTGGGCGTGGCCATTGCCGCGGCGCTGTTTGCGGTACAGGCTGTGGCGCCCAGGCTCGCTCCCCAGCCAGCAGCGGCCCTGGCACCGCCATTGCGCGCGTTGGCCGATGGCAGGGCCGGGCCTTGCCTGGTGCTGGTGTTCATCCTCGCCGCGGCATGGGTCGGCTCCAACACGCCCGGCATGATCGGGCCGGCGGTGCTGGAGGAAGACGGACCGGTCGAGAAAAGCACGGTTCTTCTGTATCTGGCTGCGGTGTTCTGCGTTCTGATGGTTCGCGTGGCGTTTCTCTCGCGGCTGGACCGGCTGGCCATCTGCATATTGCTTCTTGCCTTCGCGGCCCGGGAAGCGGATTGGCATCTGGCGCATTTCGGCACCGGCTTGCTGGCAGCGCCGCTCTCGCGCATTCTTGCTGCGACGGCCATCCTCGGGCCCATTGCCATCGCAGCCGGGTGGCTGGCCAAACGCGCCTGGTCCGCACACCGTGCGATGCGCTCATGGCGGCAATGGCGGCCCGAAGCCACCACCTCGCTGACCTTCGTTGCAGTCATCGGGACTGCGATCATCCTCGACCAGGTCGCTGTCCCGCTCGCCGGACGGCCGGGCTTGTTCGCCGCAGAGTCTTCCCAAGAATTTCACCGCTACCTGATGCTCAGCTTCGAGGAAATTCTGGAACTGGTCCTGCCGGTCCTGGCGCTTCTGGCCATCCTGCAGGCGAGGCTGGGTGGGAGCCGGGATCCGGCCGCCGCCGCCATCGGGCGCTCGTACGCATAGCGCGCAGCCAAAGAAAAACGGGTTGCACCATTTCTGATGCAACCCGTTCTTTGACTGGCGGAGTGGACGGGACTCGAACCCGCGACCCCCGGCGTGACAGGCCGGTATTCTAACCAACTGAACTACCACTCCTGGTAGACAACGTTCACTCCTTGCGGAGCCAAGTGCTGACGACTTGTGCCTGCTTCACTTGCGCGAAACTGGCGACCCTACGGGGATTCGAACCCCGGTAGCCACCGTGAAAGGGTGGTGTCCTAGGCCTCTAGACGATAGGGTCAAAACCTTAGGAACCGTGCTGCGATCAGCACTTATCTTCTCGACACTTTGATGGTGGAGGTAAACGGGATCGAACCGATGACCTCTTGCATGCCATGCAAGCGCTCTCCCAGCTGAGCTATACCCCCATTTGACTTTCAGGCTTTTCTTTTCAGAATCACCCTGTGTCGCTGTCAAGCCTCAAATTATAGACCGAAAAATCAGGCCCTTTTCAAACGCTCGATAACTTTTTCACGAGAAAAGATCGCGAGCACCGAATCGAGGGATGGCGTCTGTGGTGTACCCATCAGGAGGACGCGAACCGGCATGGCCAACACGGGCATTTTCACCGAATGCTCGGCCAAGACTTCCTTGATGGCCGCAGCGATCGAAACTTTTTCCCACGCCACGCTCGCGAGCTTCTCGGCGAGCGTTGCGATGACGGGCTTCACTGCATCAGCAACGTGCTGCGCGAGATCGGCTTCGCTCGGCGTCACGTCCGCGTAGAACGCGGCGGCCCAGTCGGCCAGCGCGACCGTGGTTTCGCAGCGGTCCTTGAAAAGTGCGCAGATGGCAGGCAGGCGCTCGTCGGCGGCGATGCCGCGCTTTTGCAACTGCGCCGCCACGAGCGGCGCAAGCGCATCGTCGGGCTTGGTCTTGATGTATTGCGCGTTCACCCATGCCAGCTTCGCGGCGTCCCACTGGGCGGGGCTCTTCGACAGGTGCGAGCCATCGAACCAGCTCACCATCTGCTCGCGCGTGAAAAGTTCATCGTCGCCGTGGCTCCAGCCCAGGCGCGCCAGATAGTTGAGCATGGCTTCGGGCAGGTAGCCATTCTCTTCATAGGCGGTGACGCTCACGGCGCCGCGGCGCTTCGAGAGCTTCTGCCCGTCATCGCCCAGGATGACCGGCACATGGCCGAACTGCGGCAGCGGCGCGCCGAGCGCGCGGAAGATGTTGATCTGCCACGGCGTGTTGTTGATGTGCTCGTCGCCGCGAAACACATGGGTGATGGCCATGTCCCAGTCGTCGACCACCACCGCGAAGTTGTAGGTCGGCACACCGTCGGGCCGCAGGATGATGAGGTCGTCAATCTCGCGGTTGTTGATGGTGATCTCGCCCTTGACGAGGTCGTTCCACGTCACGTCGCCTTCGGGCGGATTGCAAAAGCGCACCACCGGCGGCACGCCTTCGGGCACGGGCGGCAGCACCTTGCCGGGCTCGGGGCGCCAGCGGCGGTCGTACAGGGTCTTCTCGCCGCGCGCGCGCTGCGCCTCGCGCATTTCGTCGAGCTCGGCCGGCGTGCAGTAGCAGTGATAGGCCGTGCCGGATGCGAGCATCTGCGCGATGACTTCGCGGTAGCGCTCGAGGCGCTGCATCTGGTAGATCGGGCCTTCGTCATAGTCGAGGCCGAGCCAGTGCATCGAGGCGAGGATCTGGTCGGTCGAGTCCTGCGTGGAACGGGCCACGTCGGTGTCCTCGATGCGCAGCACGAACTCTCCGCCGTGATGGCGTGCATAGGCCCACGAGTAGAGCGCGGTGCGGGCCGTGCCCAGGTGAAGGAAGCCGGTGGGAGACGGAGCGATGCGGGTGCGAACTTTGCCGGTCATGGATCAATCAGGATTTCAGGGTGCCGAGGCCACGAAGCAGGTCAGCCTTGATGTCGTCGATGTGCTCCAGGCCGACCGCGAGGCGGATGAGCCCCTGGCTGATGCCGGCGGCCTGGCGCTGCGCTTCGGTCAGGCGGCCGTGCGAGGTGGTGCCGGGGTGCGTGATGATGGTCTTGGTGTCGCCGAGGTTGGTGGCGATGCTCACCACGCGCGTGCTGTTGATCACGTGGAAGGCATTGGCGCGCGCGGTTTCCGGATCGTTGCCGACCACGTCGAACGACACCACCGCCCCGCCCTGCCCCGACTGCTGGCGCATAGCCAGTTCGTGCTGGGCGTGCGAGGCCAGGCCGGGGTAGTAGACGCGTGCGATGCCGGGCTGCGTTTCGAGCCACTGCGCGACAGCCAGCGCATTGGCGCACTGCGCCTGCATGCGGATGCCGAGCGTCTCGAGGCCCTTGAGCACCACCCATGCATTGAACGGCGAGAGCGCCATGCCGGCGGTGCGCACCACCGGGCCGAACACGTCGACGATGAGCTTCGAGGGGCCGCAGATCGCGCCGGCCATCACGCGGCCCTGGCCGTCGAGGTACTTGGTGCCCGAATGAATGATGAGGTCGGCGCCCAGTTCGGTCGGACGCTGCAGCGCCGGCGTGCAGAAGCAGTTGTCGACCGCGAGCAGCGCACCGGCGCCATGCGCCAGGTCGGCCAGCGCCCGGATGTCGCACACCTCGGTCAGCGGATTGGTCGGCGTTTCGGCGAACAGCAGCCTGGTGTTGGACTTCAGGGCCGCGCGCCATTCGGCCACGTCGGTCTGCGAGACGAAGGTGGTCTCGACGCCAAACTTGGCAAACTCCTTGCCGAACAGGTTGAGCGTGGAGCCGAACACCGAGCGCGAGCAGACCACGTGGTCGCCGGCCTTCAGCAGGCCCATGCACATCATGAGGATCGCACCCATGCCGGTGGAGGCGCCGATGGCGGCTTCCGTGCCTTCGAGCGCCGCCAGGCGCTGCTCGAAGCTGGTGACGGTGGGGTTGGACGTGCGCGAGTAGGTAAAGCCCGCTTCGGTACCGGCAAAGCGGCGCGCCGAGGTCTCGGCGTCGGGCTGCACGAAGCCGCTGGTCAGGAACAGCGCTTCGGAGTGCTCGCCGTGCTGGCTGGGCGCCAGGCCGGTGCGCAGCGCGAGCGTGTCGCGGTGCAGTCCGGGCGGGAGGGTTCGTTCATCGGTCACTTCTTCGGCTCTCACTCGCTGTGGTTGGGAAGCGCCAGGCGCGAAGAATCTTCTTCGGTCTCTTCGACGCGGGGACGGTTGCCGTTCATGCGCGAGATGGCTTCGGTGTCGATGTCGCCGGTCACGTACACGCCGTCGAAGCAGGACGCATCGAAGCCGTCGAGCTTGGGGTTGAGCGAGCCGATGGCGCGCTTCATGGCATCGACGTCCTGGTAGATCAGCGCATCGCAGCCGATCAGCTCGCGGATCTGCTCGACCGTGCGGTCGTGCGCCACCAGTTCGTCCTTGGTGGGCATGTCGATGCCATAGACGTTGGGGTAGCGCACGGGCGGCGCCGCGCTGGCCAGATAGACCTTGCGCGCGCCGGCGTCGCGGGCCATCTGCACGATCTCGCGGCTGGTGGTACCGCGCACGATGGAGTCGTCGACCAAGAGCACGTTGCGGCCCTTGAACTCGCTGGCAATCACGTTGAGCTTCTGGCGCACCGACTTCTTGCGCACGCCCTGCCCCGGCATGATGAAGGTGCGGCCCACGTAGCGGTTCTTCACGAAGCCTTCGCGGTACGGAATGCCCAGCAAGTGCGCGAGCTGCGTGGCGCTCGGGCGGCTCGATTCGGGGATGGGGATGATCACGTCGATCTGGTTTGGCGGCACGGTCGAGACCACGCGCTTGGCCAGCGTTTCGCCGAGGTTCAAGCGCGCCTGGTAGACCGAGATGCCGTCGAGCACCGAGTCTGGACGCGCGAGATACACGAACTCGAAGATGCACGGGTTGAGCGACGCCCCTTCGGCGCACTGCATCGAGTGCACGTTGCCTTCGAGGTCGATGAACACGGCTTCGCCCGGCTCGATGTTGCGCTCGAACACGTGGCCCGAGCCTTCGAGCGCGACCGATTCGCTGGCCACCATGACGGTGCCGTCGGCGCTGCGGCCCATACACAGCGGACGGATGCCGTAGGGGTCGCGGAAGGCCAGCAGGCCATGGCCGGCGATCAGCGAGACCACGGCGTACGAGCCACGCAGGCGCTTGTAGACGTTCTTGACGGCAGCGAACACCTCGGCCGGATGCAACGGCACGCCGCGCGAGGAACGCTCGATCTCGTGGGCCAGCACGTTGAGCAGCACTTCCGAATCGCTCTCGGTGTTGGTGTGGCGGTGGTCGGTGGAGAACAGCTCCGAGCGCAGCGCGTGCGCGTTGGTCAGGTTGCCGTTGTGCACCAGCACGATGCCGAAGGGCGCGTTCACGTAGAAGGGCTGCGCCTCTTCCTCGCTGTAGGCATTGCCCGCCGTCGGGTAGCGCACCTGGCCCAGGCCCACGTTGCCCGGCAGCGCGCGCATGTTGCGCGTGCGGAACACGTCGCGCACCATGCCCTTGGCCTTGTGCATGAAGAACTTGCGCTCCAGCAGGGTGACGATGCCGGCCGCATCCTGGCCGCGGTGCTGCAGCAGCAGCAAGGCGTCATAGAGCAGCTGATTGACGGGTGCGTTGCTGACAACGCCGACGATTCCACACATGAACGATTCCTCTCAGGGCAGGTAGCTTGCCAACTTTTCAGGCAGCGCGGGTTTCAGGCCCTGCAATGCCGCATCGAGAACATTGGCGCTGTGCGATTCGTGCCACCAGGCACTGTCGCTCAACGCCAGCAAATGAACAATGACCGCCAGCACGAGCAGGGCAACCGCACCCCGCGCCGCTCCGAAGGCCCCACCCAATATCCGGTCCACCGGCCTGAGGCCGACAGCCGCAATCAGCTTTCGCGTCAGCGCCGCCACCAGGCCCACGCTGAACGCCACCCCGACGAACACCAGCACGAAGGCCAGCGGATAGCGCCAGGTGGCCTGCGGGTCGCCGAACGGCAGCCAGGCCGCCACATCCGACGCCAGCCACTGGGCGGCAATGAATGCCGCCACCCAGCCCGCCAGCGAAATCACCTCGAACACCAGGCCCCGCATGAGGCCGAACAGCATCGACACGACGACGAGCGTGACGGCGATCCAGTCGAGCAGGGCCACAGCGGCGGGCGATGGCTACTACAACGTGAGGATGGCTGCCGACAAAGACAAGCCCTTGACCTTCTCGGCGGCCTTGTCCGCCTCGGCGCGTGAGCCGAACGGGCCGACACGCACGCGCGTGCGCTCGCCATCGGCGGTCTTTGCCACGTGCACATAGGTCTTGAGGCCCGCCTTCTCGAGTTTCTGCCGCACTTCGCGCGCCTTGTCCGCATCGGCAAAGGCGCCGACCTGCACCACGAAGCGGCCGCCGTCTTCGGCTGCGGCGGGCTTGGTGCTGGTGTTGGACGGCTTGCCCTCGAGCAAGGCGCGCGCGCGGTTGCCGTCGTCGGCCGAAGCCGGCTTGGGGGCCGCGGGCTTGGGTTCGGGTTTGGCTTCCGGCTTGGCCTCGGGCTTGGGCTTCGGCTCGGGTTTGGGCTCGGGCTTCGGTTCCGGCTTGGGCTCGGGCTTGCGCTCCGGCTTGGCCTCGGCCGCGGGCCGGGTCTCGGCCGCAGGCGTGCTGGCCGCCGGCTTGCCGGGATCGGTTATTTCGGTGCCGTCGGCGCTCTCGGTGATCATGCCGCCGCCGCCGGTGGACGGCGCTGCCGCCACGCGGGCGCCGGGGTCGGCAGCGCCGGTCGCCGGTGCGGCGGGTGCCGGCGTTGCGGGCACGGGCAATGGCTTGACCTTGTTGCGGTCGGGAATCTCGATCGGAATATCGACCGCGACCGGGCGCGGCTGGGTGTCGAACAGCAGCGGAAATCCGATCACGCCAAGCAGCACCAGGACCGCCGCGCCCACCAGCCGGTGGCGCGCACGGCGACGCATGGTTTCGACACTTTCCGCGGGGACGGCTGCCGGTGCGTTGCGTCCTTCGTTGCCTTGTGGGCCGCGCGTGCGGAACTTGAAAAACGCCATGAAGTTCGATCCCTGAAGGAGTGCAGCGAGGTGTGTGCCTGATGGTGCGGACGGGCCGGCGATCAGCCGCCGGGCAGCAGGTGTTTGGCTTGCAGCCGCGGAGTGCCATGCTCCAGCACGCCACCCACGGTGAAGAACGATCCGAAGACCACGATTCTATCAGCGGGGTCCGCGTGCTCGATGGCTGCACGCAGCGCTTCCATCGGGTCTGCATGCACGCTGCCCGAGACGTCGGTGCGCGTGTTTTGCGCCTGCCAGCTCGCGAGCAGATCGCCGGCCTTGGCGGCGCGCGGCGTCGGCAGGTCGGTGAAGTACCAGCGGTCGATCATCGGGCCGATGCGCGCGAGGATCGGGGCCAGGTCCTTGTCGGCCATGACGCCGAACACGCCGTGCGTGGTGGGGTAGAAACCCATCGCATCGAGGTTCTCGGCCAGCGCCGCGACCGCGTGGGCGTTGTGCGCCACGTCGAGCACCAGCGTAGGCTCGCCCGGAACGATCTGGAAGCGGCCGGGCAGCTCGACCATGGCGAGCCCCGTGCGCACCGCCTGCGCGGTGATCGGCAACCGGGGCCGCAGCGCCTCCAGCGCCGCGAGCACGCCCGCGGCATTGAGCAGCTGGTTGGCGCCGCGCAGTGCCGGATAGGCCAGCCCGCTGTAGCGCCGGCCGCGGCCCGACCAGCCCCACTGCTGCTTGTCCCCTGACACGTTGAAATCGTGCCCGAAGCGCCAGAGGTCGGCGCCGATGGCTGCCGCATGGTCGATCACGCTTTGTGGCGGCATCGGGTCGCTCACGATGGCGGGCTTGCCCGCGCGCATGACGCCGGCCTTCTCGAAGCCGATGCTTTCGCGGTCGGGCCCGAGGTAGTCCATGTGGTCGAGGTCGATGCTGGTGATGACCGCGCAGTCGGTGTCGATGATGTTGACCGCATCAAGCCGGCCTCCGAGCCCGACCTCGAGAATGGCCACGTCCGGCTTCTCCTCGATCATGCAGCGCAGGATGCCCAGGGTGGTGAACTCGAAGTACGTCAGGGGCATGTCGCCCCGCGCCACCTCCACCGCCTCGAAATTTGCTATCAATTTTGAAGCATCGACCGCTTCGCCCGCCAGCCGCAGCCGTTCCTCGAAGCGCACCAGGTGCGGCGACGTGAAAACCGCCGTGCGGTAGCCGGCGTGCGTGAGGATCGATTCGAGCATGGCGCAGGTCGAGCCCTTGCCATTGGTGCCGGCCACGGTGATCACCGGGCAGTCGAAGCGCAGGCCCATCCGGGCGGCCATTTCCTTGGCGCGGTCGAGGCCGAGCTCGATGTTCTTCGGATGGAGTTGCTCAGCGCGTGCGAGCCAGTCGTTAAGGGTTTCCATGGAGCCCGGCATTGTCGCCGACCCGGAAAGCGCGCGGCGCCCCACGTTTTATCGGCATCATTGGCGTCCATGACAACCCTCTACGGCATCCCGAATTGCGACACCGTCAAGCGCGCCCGCACCTGGCTCGACGACCACGGCGTCGCCTACACCTTCCACGATTTCAAGAAACAGGGCGTGCCCGAGGCCGAACTCGACCAGTGGCTGAAGAAGCCCGGCTGGGAGGCGCTGGTCAACCGCCGGGGCACCACCTGGCGCAAGCTCGACGAAGCCACCCGCAACGCGGTGGTCGACGCGGCTTCCGCCCGTGCGGCGCTGCTGGCCAACCCCAGCCTGATCAAGCGGCCCGTGGTCAACTGGGGTCCGAAAACCGGCGTTACGACGGGGTTCGACGCCGAAGCCTGGGCTGTGAACGCTGTGTAAATGCCGGAACCCTGTCTCGCTGGCCGGCCTCCAACCTCGATCTGCAGGAGAGAACACCATGAACAAGCACGTTTTTCGCACCCTTGCGGGTCTTTCCGTGGCCGGCTTGCTGGCGACAGGCGCCAGCGTCGTGCAGGCCCAGCAAGTGGTCCAGGCCCGGGTGATTTCCGCGACTCCGATCCGCGAAACGACCGGCAGCGACGTCAGCTACAACGTCACCTACGAATACAACGGCCGCCAGTACACGACCCGCACCAACAGCCGCCCGGGCGCCACCATCGCGATCCAGGCCAGCGCCTACGGCGTGACGACGGCACCGGTCGCGCCCCAGGCGCAACTGCAGCCCTACCCGGTCGAAGCCGACAACGGCCAGCAATACCAGCAATACCAGCAATACCAGCCATACCAGCAGTACCAGCAGCCCCCGCAATACTCGCAGCCAGGCTCGCCTTGGGACAACGTCGTTCCCGAACCCGGCGTGGTGGTCTCCGACGCGCCGGCGGCACCGGTCTATGCGCCGCCTGTCTACGTGCAGCCCGCCTACACCTATCCCTATGCATACCCGCCGGTCGGCATTTCGCTGAACCTGGGGTACTCGAGGGGCTGGGGCGGCTATCGCGGATACGGCGGATACGGCTACCGCCACTGGCGCTGAGCCGCCCGATGCGGCAGCCGGGCTGCCTGTGCCGGCCAAGCCCTAAAATCGAGGACTTTTCCAACCCCCAAGGGGTGCGCCGCCGCGGTGGCGCGTCCTCGACAAGCCGACCGCGCATGCGCCGGCGCCATCCAATGACGACGACTACCGACACTCTCAACAGCGCCGCAGTGGCGACCAAGGCCAATGTGTATTTCGACGGCAAGTGCGTGAGCCACAGCCTCACGCTGGCCGACGGCACGAAGAAATCGGTCGGCGTGATCCTGCCGTCCACCCTCACTTTCAATACCGGCGCCCCTGAAATCATGGAAGGCACGGCCGGCAGCTGCGAATACCTGTTGTCGGGCTCCAGCGAATGGGTGGCATCGGGCGCCGGGCAGAAGTTCAGCGTGCCGGGCAATTCGAGCTTCCAGATCCGGGTGACCGGCGAGCCCTACAGCTACATCTGCCATTTCGGCTGAACCGCGAACCGGACACCCATATGTCGACCATTCTCCAAAACGTTCCCGCCGGCCAGAAGGTCGGCATTGCCTTTTCGGGCGGCCTGGACACCAGCGCGGCGCTCCACTGGATGCGCAACAAGGGCGCGATTCCCTACGCCTACACCGCCAACCTCGGCCAGCCCGATGAGCCCGACTACGACGAGATCCCGCGCAAGGCGATGCAATACGGCGCCGAGAAGGCCCGGCTGATCGACTGCCGCAGCCAGCTGGCCGCCGAAGGCATCGCCGCGCTGCAGGCCGGCGCCTTCCACGTCACCACCGCGGGCGTCACCTACTTCAACACCACGCCCCTGGGCCGCGCCGTCACCGGCACGATGCTGGTCAGCGCAATGAAGGAAGACGACGTCCACATCTGGGGCGACGGCAGCACCTACAAGGGCAACGATATCGAGCGCTTCTACCGCTACGGCCTGCTCACCAACCCGGCGCTGAAGATCTACAAGCCCTGGCTCGACCAGCTCTTCATCGACGAGCTGGGCGGCCGCGCCGAGATGTCGGCCTTCATGACGGCCGCCGGTTTCGGCTACAAGATGTCGGCCGAGAAGGCCTACTCGACCGACTCCAACATGCTGGGCGCCACCCACGAGGCGAAGGACCTGGAGCACCTGAACAGCGGCATCAAGATCGTCAACCCGATCATGGGCGTCGCCTTCTGGAAGGACGAGGTCGAAGTCAAGCGTGAAGAGGTCCGGGTCCGCTTCGAGGAAGGCCGCCCGGTCGCCCTCAACGGCAAGGAATACCCCGACCTGGTCGAGCTCATCCTGGAAGCCAACCGCATCGGCGGCCGGCACGGCCTGGGCATGAGCGACCAGATCGAGAACCGCATCATCGAAGCCAAGAGCCGCGGCATCTACGAGGCGCCCGGCCTGGCGCTGCTGTTCATCGCCTACGAGCGGCTGGTGACCGGCATCCACAACGAAGACACCATCGAGCAGTACCGCGACAACGGCCGCAAGCTCGGCCGGCTGCTCTACCAGGGCCGCTGGTTCGACCCGCAGGCCATCATGCTGCGCGAGACCGCCCAACGATGGGTGGCACGCGCCATCACCGGTGAAGTGACAGTCGAACTGCGCCGCGGCAACGACTACTCGCTGCTCAACACCGAGTCGGCCAACCTGACCTACAAGCCCGAGCGCCTGAGCATGGAAAAGGTCGAAGGCGCCTTCACGCCGCTCGACCGCATCGGCCAGCTGACCATGCGCAACCTGGACATCATCGACACCCGCGACAAGCTGGCGATCTACAGCAAGACCGGGCTGCTGTCGGCAAGCCAGGGTGCCTCGCTGCCCAAGCTCTCGAACGACGACGACCGCAAGTAAGCGAACGCGCTTCCAATGACGAACGGGCCCCGAGGGGCCCGTTTGCATTTGTGCGCCGTGCGCGTCGTCGGTCAGTCGCCGCCTCCGCCTCCTCCGCACCCACCACCGCAGCCGCCGCCATCGCCGCCCGAGGAGTCCCCCCCCCCGCCGCCATCGCCGCTGCCGCTCGATTCGCTGCCGCCGAAGCCGCCGGCATCGCCCGCGCCGCCGCCATCCGACGACGACTCGCCAAAGCTGGTGCCGCAATGGGCACCGGAACCGCTCTGCCGGTCGATCGCCTTGCAGTCGGGCACGTAGTCGAAGCCGCCCGGAATGCCGAACTTCACGTCGAGCGCGAACAAGAGCGGCAGGCGCGCCGGCGTGCGCGGATCGATGCTTTCTTCCTTGCAGGCCCAGTACCAGCTGCGGCGCAGGCCGTCGTTGCGCTTCGGGTCCTTGCCCAGCACCTCGGCCGGGCTGTGGTGCAGCATGCCGCCGAAGGCCGCCTTGCACCAGTTCTGGTAGCCCTGCGTGTGCAGGATGAACTCGTGCCAGGCCGTGTCGACCACCTTGGACGGCATGGCGACGAACTTGCGGCCGCTGCGCAGGTGCGCCATGAAGAACTGGCGCAGCCCGTGCAGCACCAGTTCGGCGTCGCGCCGGCTGAGCCCCGGATGGGCCGCGCGCAGCTTGCCGACCAGGAAGGGCGGCAGCCGGGCCTCGCGGATGAACTGGCGGCGCAGGCTGATTTCGATCCGGCTCAGCAGCGCCGCAAAGCTGAAGGCCGCGATGAACAGCAGCCCGGATGCCCACCAGCGCGCCGGAACCAGGAACGCCGCGGCGATGCCCGCCACAATGACGAGCCGCTGCGCCCACACCAGTGCCGCGATGCGCCGCCGGTAGTTCAGGTGGAGAAAGTCGAGATCCACCGCGTCAGACGACCACCGGCTCCGGCTCCAGCCGGATGCCGAAACGCTCGTACACGCTGGTCTGGATGGCCTTGGCCAGGGTCATGACCTCGCCGCCCGTGACCGGGTTCTCGAGGCCGCCGCGGTTCACCAGCACCAGCGCCTGCCTTTCGTAGACGCCGGCATTGCCGACCGACTTGCCCTTCCAGCCGCAGGCGTCGATGAGCCAGCCGGCCGCGAGCTTGATGCTGCCGTCGTCCATCGGGTAGTGCACGATCTTGGGGTCGCGCGCAATGATGTCGGCGCACTGCTCGGGCGTGACCGTGGGGTTCTTGAAGAAGCTGCCGGCATTGCCGAGCACCCGCCAGTCGGGCAGCTTGGCGCGGCGAATGGCGCAGACCCAGTCGAACACGTCGGTGGCGCTGGGCGTGAAGTTGCCGGTTTCCCCCATCTTGCGCTCGAGGTCGAGGTAGCCCACCACCGCCTTCCAGGGCTTGGGCAGGCGAAAGCGCACGCGAGTGATCAGCGCCCGGCCCGACAGGCCGAAATCGTTCGGCCCGCTGCGCACGTGCTTGAACACCGAGTCGCGGTAACCGAAGGCGCACTGCGCGGCATCGAGCGTGAAACTGCGCCCGGTGTCCAGGTCGATGGCATCGAGCGAATCGAACCGGTCCTGCAGCTCGACGCCGTAGGCGCCGATGTTCTGCACCGGCGCGCCGCCCACCGTACCCGGAATGAGCGCCAGGTTCTCGAGGCCCGGATAGCCGTGCTCGAGCATCCATTGCACCGCGTCGTGCCAGATTTCGCCCGCGCCGGCCTCCACGATCCAGGCGCGCGGAGTCTCCTCGACCAGCCGCAGCCCCTTGATCTCGACCTTCAGCACCAGCGGCTTGACGTCGCCGGTGAGCACGATGTTGCTGCCGCCGCCCAGCACGAAGCGGGGCGCGTCGCGCCAGCGGGGGTCGGCCCGCAGCTCGGCCACGTCCGCCTCGCTGGCGATGCGCACCAGGTTCTGCGCGCGCGCGACGATGCCGAAGCTGTTGTACGGCTGCAGCGGGACGTTGTTCTCCACGATCATGGGAGAATTGTCGCATCCAGCACCCCGTGAATTCAGGAGAGCCCATGCCGTCTTTCGATACCGTCTGCGAGCCGAATCTGCCCGAAGTGAAGAATGCGGTCGAAAACACCGCCAAGGAAATCGCAACGCGCTTCGATTTCAAGGGCACGGCCGCCGCCGTCGAGCTCAAGGACAAGGAAATCACCATGATCGGCGACGCCGAGTTCCAGCTCGTGCAGGTCGAGGACATCCTGCGCGCCAAGCTCACCAAGCGCAGCGTCGACGTGCGCTTCCTCGACAAGGGCGACGTTCAGAAGATCGGCGGCGACAAGGTCAAGCAGGTCATCAAGGTGAAGAGCGGCATCGAATCCGAGCAGGCCAAGAAGATCACCCGCATCATCAAGGACAGCAAGCTCAAGGTGCAGGCGGCCATCCAGGGCGACGCGGTGCGCATCACCGGCGCCAAGCGCGACGACCTGCAGGCCGCCATGGCGCTCATCAAGAAAGACGTGCCCGACATGCCGCTGTCGTTCAACAACTTCCGCGACTGAGCCGGGAATGAAAGCCCTCGTCGTCGCAGCGCAGCTGTTGGCTGCCGCTGTCGGGGCGCATGCGGCCAGCTCCGTGATGCTGACCGGCACCATCGGCAGCCGCGCGATCCTGATCGTGAACGGCGCGCCCCCCAAGACCGTGGCGGTCGGCGAGACTTTCCAGGGCGTGAAGCTGGTGTCGCTGCAGGCCGAGCAGGCGGTGGTCGAGCTCGAGGGCAAGCGCGTCAACCTGCGCATGGATACGCCGGTCAGCATCGGAGGCGGGGGAGGCTCCGGCGGCGGCAGCCGCATCGTGCTGCCGGCCGACAGCCGCGGCCATTTCATGACGCAGGGCGCCATCAACGGCCGCCCCGTCACCTTCATGCTCGACACGGGCGCTACGTCCATCGCCTTGTCGGCCGACGACGCCCAGCGCATCGGCCTGGACTACAGCAAGGGGCAGCGCATCCAGATCAGCACTGCCAACGGCATGTCCACTGGCTACAGGCTGCGGCTCCAATCGGTGCGCGTGGGCGATGTTGAGGTGTACGACATCGACGCCATCGTCTCGCCGCAACCCATGCCCTTCGTGCTGCTGGGCAACAGCTTCATCAACCGCTTCTCGATGCGCCGCGACGCGGACCAGATGGTCTTAGAGAAACGCTATTGACCGCCCGCGTCAGGCCTGGGCGGCCGTGACCACGATCTCGATCTTGTAGGCCGCATTGGCCATCTTGGCCTGCACCGTTGCGCGCGGCGGGGTGTTGCCGGCGGGAATCCACGCATCCCACACTTCGTTCATGGCCGTGATGTCGGTGATGTCGGCCAGGAAGATCTGCGTCATGAGGATGCGCGACTTGTCGCTGCCGGCCTCGGCCAGCAGGCGATCGACCATGGCCAGCACCTGCGTGGTCTGGCCGCGGATGTCCTGCGAGGTGTCGTCGGGCACCTGGCCTGCGAGGTAGATGGTGCCGTTGTGCACGGCCGTCTCGGACAGGCGCGGGCCGACGTGGAAGCGGGTAATGGATGCCATGGTGTTCAAGCCTTTTTCTTCGAGCCGAGTTTCGACTCCGTGCCGGCCGCGAGCCGGCGGATGTTTTCGCGGTGCCGCCAGAACAGCAGCAGACTCATGATGATGATCGCAATCAGCACCGTGCGGTCGAGCGGCCACGCAATGTTTCCGCCCAGCAGGTAATACGCCGGTGCAAAGAAGGCCGCCACCAGCGACGACAGCGACGAATAGCGGAAGAACACCGCGATGATCAGCCAGGTGGCGCCGGTGGCCAGCCCCAGCCAGGGCGCGATGCCCACCAGCACGCCGGCCGCCGTGGCCACGCCCTTGCCGCCCTGGAAACCGAAGAACACCGGGTAGAGGTGGCCCAGGAAGGCCGCCAGGCCCGCCAGCGCAGCCACGCCCTCGCCCAGGCCCCACTGCGCGCCGAAATGGCGGATCAGGAACACCGGCAGCCAGCCCTTGAGCGCATCGAGCAGCAGCGTGGCCAGCGCCGCGCCCTTGTTGCCCGAGCGCAGCACATTGGTGGCACCGGGGTTCCCGCTGCCGTAGCTGCGCGGGTCGGCCATGCCGAGCGTCTTGCTCACGATGACCGCGAAAGACAGCGAGCCGATCAGGTACGAGGCCACGATGGCAATGAGGGACGGCAGATGAAAGCTCAAGACGGCGCTCCGCGGGGGATGGTTGTTCTTATTCGGCGACGCCGGCCGGGGCCGGACTGCGTCGCGCCGGCTATTCTGCCAGCGCGCACTGCACCGGCTTGGCGCCCAGCAAGGCGACGCACGCCTGCGGGTCGATGCCCACCAGGTAGCCGCGCCGCCCGCCGTTGATCGCGATCCTCGGCAGTTCGAGGATGGTCGACTCGATGTAGACCGGCATCTGGCGCCGCGTACCGAACGGCGAGGTGCCGCCCACCATGTAGCCGCTGTGGCGCTGCGCGACCTCGGGCTTGCAGGGCTCGACCGACTTGGCGCCGATCTGCCGCGCGAGGTTCTTGGTCGACACGGTGCGGTTGCCGTGCATCAGCACGATCAGCGGCTTGGCGTCCTGGTCCTGCATCACCAGCGTCTTCACCACCGTGAAGGGGTCGAAGCCCAGCACGGCGGCGCTGTGCTGGGCGCCGCCGTGCTCCAGGTACTCGTATGGATGCTCGGTGAAGGCGACCTTGTTCGCGCGCAGCAGCTGCGTCGCGGGGGTTTCGGAAACGTGGGAATTTTTGTTTTTGCTCACGCCGCCGGGTCCCGGATCTCCCACCGGATCCTGTCGATCTCGGCCAGCACCTCGGGCGAGAGCGTGGTGCCGTAGGCATCGATGTCTTCGTCGAGTTGCGCCACCGATGTCACACCGATGATCGTGCTTGCCACCTGCCACTTGGTGTAGCAGAAGGCCAGCGCAAGCTGCGTGGGCGTCAGGCCGTTGTCGCGCGCGAGCTGGTTGTACAGGCGCGCGGCCTTCAGCGCATCGGGGCGGCCCCAGCGCAACTTGCGCACCGACTCGTAGCGCGTGATGCGCGCGGCCTCGGGCGCATCCGGCCCGGTGATGCCGCTCTTGTCGTACTTGCCGGTGAGCAGGCCGTAGGCCAGCGGCGAATAGGCCAGCAGCGACACGCCCAGCCGGTGCATCGTCTCGTCCAGGCCGTTCTCGACGCCGCGGCTCGCCAGGTTGTAGACGTTCTGCACCGTGGCCACGCGCGGCAACCCGTGCTGCTCGGCCAGCCGCACGAACTCGTGCACACCGTAGGGCGTTTCGTTCGACAGGCCGATGGCGCGCACCTTGCCGGCCTTCACCAGCGCCGCAAAGGTTTCAAGCTGCTCCAGGATCGGGGTCTGCGAGACCTCCTTGGCCGGGTCGTAGTAGATGTTGCCGAAGGCCGGTACATGGCGCTCGGGCCAGTGGATCTGGTACAGGTCGATGACGTCGGTCTTCAGCCGCTTCAGGCTGGCATTGCACGAGGCCACGATGTCGGCCGCCGTCATGCCCACGCCTTCGCGCACCCACGGCGTGTTGCGCAGCGGGCCGGCCACCTTGGTGGCGAGCGTGAGCTTCTGCCGCGCACCGGGGTTGGCCGCAAACCAGTTGCCGATGATGGTTTCGGTGACGCTGTAGGTTTCCTGGCGCGTGGGCACCGAGTACATCTCGGCCGTATCGATGAAATCGACGCCGCGCTCGAGCGAGCGGCTCAGGATGGCATGGGACGTGGGCTCGTCCACCTGCTCACCGAAGGTCATGGTGCCCAGGCAGATCGGGGTGACGTGCAGGTCGCTCTGGCCGAGTTGGATTTTTTTCATGCGCGGGATGCTACCGCCCTCCCCCGCAATGCGCTGGCCACGAGCCGAAAACCCGAGCGGGCGCTGTCCTGTGCCGGACTGCGCCCCATCACAGGGCTCCTTATCATCGACGCCCATGTACCAAGCCCTCCGCCCCTCGCGCAGCGAATTCGTGCCCGTGCGCAACCTCCGCTACCACGTGCGCGTCTGGGGCGAGCCCTCGCCCCGCAGGCCGCCGCTGGTGCTGCTGCATGGGTGGATGGACGTGGCGGCCTCGTGGCAGTTCGTGGTCGACGCACTGGCCGAGGAGCGCTTCATCGTCGCGCCCGACTGGCGCGGCTTCGGCCTCACCGACGGCGGCGGTGTCGACAACTACTGGCTGCCCGACTACCTCGCCGATCTCGAATGGCTGCTCGACCACTACGCGGGCGAAGGCGATGCCGCGCGGCCGGTCGACCTGGTCGGCCACAGCATGGGCGGCAATGTCGCCATGCACTATGCGGGTGCGAGGCCCGAGCGAATCCGCCGCCTCGTCAACCTCGAAGGCTTCGGCATGCCGGCGCGCCAGCCCGAGGAAGCGCCCGCGCGCTATGGCCAATGGATCGACGAACTCAAGCGCCTGCACCGTGGCGAGATGGCGCTGGCGGGCTATTCGGCCGTGGACGGCGTCGCGCGGCGGCTCATGAAGACCAACCCGCGCCTCACGCCCGACAAGGCCAACTGGCTTGCCAGCCATTGGTCGGCGCTCCAGGCGCAGGCCGACGGCAGCGAGCGCTGGCAGATCCTCGGCGACGCCGCGCACAAGATCGTCAACGCGAACATCTTCAGGGTCGACGAAACGCTTGCGCTCTATGCGCGGATCTTGGCGCCCACGCTGATGGTCGAGGCCGCCGATGACAGCCTGCACGGCTGGTGGAAGAACCGCTACACGCTCGCTGAATTCCACGAACGGCTGGAGTCCGTGCCTTCGGTGCGCATCGAGCAAGTAGCCGACGCGGGCCACATGCTGCATCACGACCAGCCGCAGCGCGTGGCCGGACTGATCGAGCAGTTCCTGGCCGGCTGAACCGGCCGGCGCCTCAGGCCACCGCGCGCCGCAGCGCCGCGCGCGCCAGAAGCCGTGTGGAGTCGAGCGTGGGCAGCGGCGAATTCACGTCGTTCATGATCAGCGGAATCTCGGTGCAGCCGAGCACCACCGCATCGCAGCCCTCGTCGTCCTTCATGCGCTGGATGACGCGCCGGAACGCCAGGACCGCGTCGGGCGTGAACACACCGCGGACCAGCTCGTCCATGATGATGCGGTTGATCTCCTCGCGCTCCCCGGGCGTGGGCCGGACGTATTCGAGCCCCCTGGCCGACAGCTTCTCGGGATAGACCTCGCTGTCGACCAGCCAGCGCGTGCCGGTGATGGCAAGGCGCCGGAAACCGCGCTGCACGGCCTCGTCGGCCACGCACTCCGCAATATGCAGCCACGGCAGCGGCGAACGCGCCTCGATGAAAGGCAGCGCCTGGTGGATCGTGTTGTCGGGGCAGACCAGAAAGTCGGCGCCGATCTTCGCGAGCTTGCTCGCCGAGGCAAGCATCACCTCGCCCACGCCATGCCAGTCGTTGCGGTAGATGTGCGCCATGTAGTCCGCGAGCGATGGCGTGTGCATGGCCACTTCGGGATGCGCATGCGGGCCGAGCAGTTCGGCTCCCTCCACGCAGATGGTCTGGTAGCAGAGTGCCGCGCCTTCGGCGGAACATCCGACGATTCCGATGTGCTGGGTCATCCGCACATGCTACAAGCCCGACGCCCGAGCGCGCCGGGCCGGCCCGGAAAACTCAGTTTTCCTCGGCGGCGTCGTTGCCCGTGAGCATCAGCACCTCCTCGACGAAGGCATCGAAATTCGGCAGTGCGGCGGGCAGCGGCCGCAGGGGCGCGGCCCCTGCGTCATCGACAAAATGGTCCACGCCGGCCGGCAGGCTCACCCATTCGCCCGCTTCGAACAGCAGGCCCAGGTAGCCGCCGTCTTCCGCAGGCACGTAGAACAGCGTCGCGCGGTCGAGCACCCGCTGCCCCACCGGCGCGTCGTCTTCGCGGCCCCATGCAATGCCCTGCCGCGCCAGGCGCTCGGTGATCCGCCCGTCGCACACATGCGTGTCGCGCCAGCTTCCTTCGGTATCGAAAACAGCGAGCACGGGCATGGGCGTCCTTTGCTTGAGAAAAATTACTGCAGGAAGCTGGGCTTGGCGTAGCCCTGGAACTTGCTGTCGACCACGGCCTTGAATTCCTTCGAGCGGTAGGCCTCGGCAATGTCCTTGGCCCAGGGCGCGTTCCTGTCCGCGCTCTTCACGGCCACCACGTTCAGATAGTAGTCGGGCGTCTTCTCGAGCACCACGGCTTCGTTGAGCTTCAGGCCCGACGAGATCGCGAAGTTGCCGTTGACGATGGCGTACTCGGTGTCGCCCAGCGAGCGCGGCAGCTGTGCGGCCTCGAGCGGAATGAACTTGAGCTTCTTCGGGTTCTCGGCCACGTCCTTCTCGGACGCGCGCAGCGCATCGACACCGGGCTTGATGGTGATGAGCTTGTTCTGCTCCAGCAGCACCAAGGCACGGGCCAGGTTGCTCGGGTCGTTGGGCAGCGTGAAGCGGTCGCCCTCTTTCACCTCGGCCAGCGTCTTGCGCTTGGTGGAGTACACGCCCAGCGGCGCAATGGGGCCCTGCACCAGCTCGGCGAGGTCGAGCTTCTGGTCGGCCGAGAACTTCTTCAGGTAGACCTGGTGCTGGAAGAAGTTGGCATCGAGCGAGCCTTGCGCGAGCGCGAGGTTGGGCTGCACGTAGTCGTTGAACTCGACCAGCTTCACCTTGTAGCCCTTTTTCTCGAGGATGGGCACGATGCCGACCTTGAGCTGGTCGATGTTGGAGCCGGCGGTACCGCCGATCACGAGGTTCTTCTTGGCTTCCTGGGCCTGTGCCAGCGAAAGGCCGCCGAACGACAGGGCAGCCAGGGACAGGGCAAGGACGGAGCGGCGCAGCAGTGCGGTTTTCATGGGATCAAAAAAAGAAGAGAACAAGAAAGGAATTCAACGCTTGTCCAGCCTGCGCGCCGTGGTGTTGCCCACGAATTGCAGGATCTGTACCAGCACCACGAGCAGCGCCACGGTGAGCACCATCACGTCGGTCTGGAAGCGGTAGTAGCCATAGCGGATGGCCAGGTCGCCGATGCCGCCGCCGCCCACCACGCCGGCAATTGCCGAGTACGAGAGAAAGCTCACCGCCAGCACCGTGAGCGCGAGCACCAATCCGGAGCGCGCCTCGACCACCAGCACGCGCCAGACGATCTGCAGCTCCGAGGCGCCCATGGCATGCGCCGCCTCGATCACGCCACGCGGCACTTCGCGCAGGCACTGGTCGACCAGCCGCGCAAAGTACGGAATGGCCGCGAACGACAGCGGCACCGCGGCCGCCAGCGGGCCGATGGAAGTGCCCGCGATCACCCGCGTGAACGGCACCAGCGCCACCAGCAGGATGATGAAAGGAAACGAGCGCACGGTGTTCACGATCCAGTTGAGCACCAGGAACGCCGGCTTGTTCTCGAGCGACTGGCCCGGGCCCAGCAGAAACAGCAGGATGCCCAGCGGCCCGCCGATCAGCACCGCGGCCGAGAGGCCGATGGCCAGCATCATGAAGGTCTGGCCGGTGGCCACCCACAGCTCGGGGAGGATGGGGGCGATGTTCTCAAACATAGGCCACCTCCTGCGGGCTGCGCTGCAATGACGGCGGGCGCGGCGCGATGGGTTCGCGCGCCTCGCGTTCGCGGCGGCGCACCAGCTCGTCGATCTCGCGGCCCAACGCCGTCTTGCGCTCTTCGCTCGGCGCATCGACCACGGCGAACTGCTCCACCAGCCGGCCCTTCTCCAGGATGGCCACATTGCGGCACAGCACCTCGACCACCGAGAGTTCGTGCGTGACGATCACGATCGTCACGCCGATCTTCTGGTTGATGTCGCGCAGCGTTTCGAGCAGCGCGCGCGTGGTTTCGGTGTCGAGCGCCGAGGTGGGCTCGTCGCACAGCAGCACCTGCGGCCGCGGCGCCAGTGCGCGCGCAATGGCCACGCGCTGCTTCTGCCCGCCCGAGAGCTGCGCCGGATAGGTGTCGATCTTCTCGGCCAGGCCCACCAGGGCCAGGCACTCGCGCACGCGGGCATCGATCTCGGCCTTGGAGTGCCGGCCGTGGATCTTCAGCGGGAAGGCCACGTTGTCGAACACCGTGGCGTTCTGCAGCAGGTTGAACTGCTGGAAGATCATGCCGATGTTCTGGCGCGTGTCGCGCAGCTCGCGGCGCGAGAGCGTGGTGAGGTCGCGCCCGCCCACGAAGACCTGGCCCGCATCGGGCCGCTCCAGCAGGTTGATGAGGCGCAGCAGCGTCGACTTGCCCGCGCCGCTCTTGCCGATCAGGCCGAACACGTCGCCCTGGCGGATGTCGAGCGAGAGCGACTGCACGGCGTCGAACACCTCGCCGCTGGGCAGTGCGAATGACTTCTGCACGGATTGAAGACGGATGACGGGCTGCGCGTTGCCGCGGCCCGCATCGGACGGAGGGTTGCTCATAAAAAAGGCAGCGGCGGGCGCGGAGCCGGCCGCAAAGGTTCGCGAAAAGGGGCCGAGTATGAAAACAAAGGCGTCAAAAGGGAACGAACAAATCGGCTCGTGCTTATGTGCAAAAACGCATAAGGCATGCGACGCACGGCCATTCGAGGCCATATCGATATGCGCATTCGTTCGTTCCCAAACGCGCCGGGCAGTGCCACATTCGCGCCTTCCTTTTTTTGTGATCGCACACCCGATTTATGCAGAACTCCCTTCGCCGCCGCAGCCTCTTCCTTGCCACGCTGGCCGCCGCCCTCTTCTGCGGCAGCGCCGCTTTCGCGCAGGACAACAACAGGAACACCGTCAAGGTCGGCATCTCGGTCGGCAGCGCCGAGCAGGTGTTCGAGGTGGTGAAGAAGGTGGCCGCCAAGGACGGCCTGAACATCCAGCTCGTGGTATTCAACGACTACCAGTTGCCCAATGCCGCGCTGGCCTCGGGCGACCTGGACGCCAACGCCTTCCAGCACCAGCCCTTCCTCGACAACCAGAACAAGGCGCGCGGCTTCGACATCGTGCCCGTGGGCCTCACCATCACCGCGCCGCTGGGCTTCTACTCGCGCAAGATCAAGACGATCGACCAGTTGCCCGACGGCGCGGCGGTCGGCATCCAGAACGATCCGTCGAACGGCAACCGCGCCCTGCTGCTGTTGCAGTCGGCCGGCCTCGTCACGTTGAAGCCCGAGGCGGTGAAGAACAACACGGCCACGCCGCTGGACGTGGTGAGCAACCCGAAGAAGCTCAAGCTCGTGCCGCTCGATGCCGCCCAGCTCCCGCGCTCGCTCGACGACCTGGCCATTGCCGCCATCAACAACGACTACGCCGAGAAGGCCGGGCTGTCGCTGAACAAGGACGCTGTGATCAAGGAGGCCGCGAAGAGCCCCTATGCCAACCTGATCGCCGTGCGCCGCGCCGACAAGGACAAGCCCTGGGCCAGGCGGCTGGTCGCGGCCTACCAGTCGCCGGAGGTGAGGAGCTTCATCGAGACGCAGTTCAAGGGCTCGCTGGTTCCCGCGTTCTGAGCCGGGAAAGCCCCCATCCCAGCCTTCCCCCGGAAGGGGAAGGAGCAATACAGCGCCGTTCCGGGGCGGGTTATCGGTCCGTGAGAAAATGCCGGGTTTCCCCCGAACACAGTCAGGACACCCCATGGACGCAGAACAAATCAACCAGATCGGCGCAACGCTTGCAGACCTGAGCGCCCGGACTGCGGATTTACGGAGGTATCTTTGACTACGATGCCAAAGCCGAACGCCTGAGGACGGTTAACGCATCGCTCGAAGATCCCAACGTCTGGAACGACCCCAAGAAGGCCCAGGAACTGGGCCGCGAGAAAAAGTCGCTCGACGACGTGGTCGTCACGCTCGACCGCCTCACCAGCGGCCTGTCGGACAACACCGAGCTCTACGAGATGTCGAAGGAAGACGGCGACATGGACGGCTTGCAGTCCATTGCCGATGACGCCGCCGCGCTCGAAGCCGACATCAAGCAGCTCGAATTCCGCCGGATGTTCAACAACCCGGCCGATCCGCTCAACGCCTTCGTCGACATCCAGGCCGGCGCGGGCGGCACCGAGGCCTGCGACTGGGCCAGCATGCTGCTGCGCCAGTACCTGAAGTACGCCGAGCGCAAGGGCTTCAAGACGCAGATCGAAGACGAAACCCCGGGCGACACCGCGGGCATCAAGGGCGCGACCATCAAGGTCGAGGGCGACTACGCCTTCGGCCTCTTGCGCACCGAGACCGGCGTGCACCGCCTGGTGCGCAAGTCGCCGTTCGACTCGTCGGGCGGGCGCCACACCAGCTTTGCCAGCATCTTCGTGTACCCGGAAATCGACGACTCGATCGAGATCGACATCAACCCTTCGGACGTGCGCACCGACACCTTCCGCGCCAGCGGCGCAGGCGGCCAGCACATCAACAAGACCGACTCGGCCGTGCGCCTGACGCACATCCCCACCGGCATCGTGGTGCAGTGCCAGGACGGCCGCAGCCAGCACAGCAACCGCGACGTGGCGTGGAAGCGCCTGCGCTCGCGCCTGTACGACCACGAGATGCGCAAGCGCCAGGAAGAGCAGCAGAAGCTCGAGGACAGCAAGACCGACGTGGGCTGGGGCCACCAGATCCGCAGCTACGTGCTGGACAACAGCCGCATCAAGGACCTGCGCACCAACGTCGAAGTCTCGGCCACGCAGAAGGTGCTCGACGGCGACCTCGATGTGTTCATCGAAGCCTCTCTCAAGCAAGGCGTGTAACCGATGAGCTTGACGCACGGGAAGGTCGAAGCCTTCATCTTCGACATGGACGGCACCATGATCGACTCCATGCCGTGGCATGCGCGCTCGTGGGTGGAGTTTGTCGAACGCCACGGGCTGAAGCTCGACGTGACCGACATCCTTGCGCGCACCACGGGCCGCACCGGCGCCGAGTGCATGCGCGAGCTGTTCGAGCGCGAGCTTGCCGACGACGAGTGCCAGGCCCTGGTGCACGAGAAGGAAGAGATCTACCGCGCCCTCTTTCACGACAACTTCACCGAAGTGGCCGGCTTCACCGCCTTTGCCAAGATCGCCGTGGCACGCGGCCTGAAGGTGGCCGTGGGCACGGCGGGTGACAAGCACAACATCGAGTTTGCGATGTCGCGCCTGAAGATGGACCCGCTGCCGCTGGCCATCGTGGGCGGCGACGAAGGCTTTGCCGGCAAGCCCACGCCCGAGATCTTTCTGGAGGCCGCGCGCCGCATCGGCGTGGCGCCCGAGCGCTGCATCGTCTTTGAAGATGCCCCCTTCGGCATCGAGGCCGCGCGCCGCGGCGGCATGCGTGCCGTGGCCGTGTGCAGCACCCATTCCGCCGCCGAGCTTGCCGGCCCCCATGTGATTGCCGCGGTTCGCGACTACGACGAACTCGCCCATTCGAACTTTCTGGAGACACTCGATGCTGCTGCAGCGTGACGCCCAAGGGCAACCGATTGCCATTCGCCGCGAAGACTATGCCGCTCCGGCATTCTGGATCGACACCGTCGACCTTACCTTCGACCTCGACCCCGCCAAGACCCGCGTGCTCAACCGCATGCAGCTGCGCCGCAACCCCGATGCGCCGGCCCAGCCGCTGCGCCTGGACGGCGACGAGCTGAACCTGGCGCGCGTGCTGGTCAACGGCCAGGGCGCCTCCTTCCGCATGGAAGGCGACCAGCTCGTGATCGACGGCCTGCCCGATGCCTTCGAACTCGAGATCTTCACGACCTGCTGCCCCATCAAGAACACCAAGCTGATGGGCCTGTTCGTGAGCGAAGACACCTTCTTCACGCAGTGCGAGGCCGAGGGCTTTCGCCGCATCACCTACTTTCTCGACCGTCCGGACGTGATGGCGATGTACACCGTGACGCTGCGCGCCGCCAAGGCCGCGTATCCGGTGCTGCTGTCGAACGGCAACCTCGTCGAGCAGGGCGAGCTGCCCGAGGGCCGCCACTTTGCCAAGTGGGTCGACCCCTTCAAGAAGCCCTGCTACCTGTTCGCCCTGGTGGCCGGCAAGCTGGTGGCGCGCGAGCAGCGCATCACCGCGCGCAACGGCAAGGAACACCTGCTGCAGGTGTACGTGCGCGCCGGCGACCTCGACAAGACCGAGCATGCGATGAACTCGCTGGTCAACTCCGTGCTGTGGGACGAAGCCCGCTTCGGCCTGCCGCTGGACCTGGACCGCTTCATGATCGTGGCCACCAGCGACTTCAACATGGGCGCCATGGAGAACAAGGGCCTGAACATCTTCAACACGAAGTACGTTCTGGCCAACCAGGCCACCGCCACCGACGCCGACTACAGCAACATCGAAAGCGTGGTCGGCCACGAGTACTTCCACAACTGGAGCGGCGACCGCGTGACCTGCCGCGACTGGTTCCAGCTTTCGCTGAAGGAAGGCCTCACCGTCTTCCGCGACCAGGAGTTCAGCCAGGATCTGTGCGCCGACGCCTCGGCCCGCGCCGTCAAGCGCATCGAGGACGTGCGCGTGCTGCGCACCGCCCAGTTTCCCGAAGACGCGGGCCCCATGGCCCACCCGGTGCGGCCCGACAGCTACATCGAGATCAGCAACTTCTACACCGTCACCATCTACGAAAAGGGTGCCGAGGTGGTGCGCATGATGCAGACGCTGGTCGGCCGCAAGGGCTTCGAGAAGGGCATCACGCTCTACTTCGAACGCCATGACGGCCAGGCCGTGACCTGCGACGACTTCGCACAAGCCATTGCCGACGCCAACCCCGATTCGGAACTCGCCCGCCTGCTGCCGCAGTTCAAGCGCTGGTACAGCCAGGCCGGCACGCCGCGCCTGGCCGCCCATGGCGTGTACGACGCGCAGAACCGCAGCTACACCCTGAGCATCGTCCAGAGCTGCCCGCCCACGCCGGGCCAGGCGGCCAAGGAACCCTTCGTCATTCCGGTGAACATCGGCCTGCTCGACGCCAGCGGGCGCGAACTGCCGCTGCAACTCGAAGGCGAAAGCGAAGTGACCCGCGGCGCGCCAGGCACGCCCTGCACGCGCACCGTGGTGCTCTCGCGCGCCGGCGAGCAGCTCACCTTCGTCGGCCTCGACGCCGAGCCCGTGCCTTCCATCCTGCGCGGCTTCAGCGCACCGGTGATCCTCGACTTCGAATACACCGACGCCCAGCTGCTCACCCTGCTGGCCAACGACCCCGACCCCTTCAACCGCTGGGAAGCCGGCCAGCGCCTGGGCCTGCGCGCCGCGCTGCAGGGCATTGCGGCGCTGGCCACCGACACCACCCCGGTGCTGAACGACGCGTACCTGGACGCCATGCGCAGCGTGCTGCGCAATCCCAAGCTCGACGCCGCCTTCAAGGAACTGGTGCTCACGCTGCCATCGGAAACCTACATTTCCGAGCAGCTCGACGTGGTCGACCCGCAGCGCGTGCACCTGGTGCGCGAAGCCATGCGCGCGCAGCTGGCCACCGCCCTCTTTTCCGACTGGCAACAGGTCTACGAAGAAAACCACGACACCGGCGCCTACACGCCCGACCCGACCTCGTCGGGCCGCCGTGCGCTGGCCGGCATGGCGCTCAACTTCTTGTGCCTGGCGGCGCGCTCATCGGGCGACACCGTGTGGCCCGGCAAGACGCTGCAGCGCTTCAAGGACGCCGGCAACATGACCGACCGCTTCAACGCGCTCAATGCGCTGGTGTCGTCGGGCCACACGCTGGCCGCGCAGGCGCTCGCGCGCTTCCACGCCATCTTCAAGGACGAGGCGCTGGTCATCGACAAGTGGTTCTCGCTGCAGGCCGGCGCGTCCGACCGCGGCGGCGACATCCTGCCGCTGGTCAGGCAGTTGATGAAGCACCCGGACTTCTCCATCAAGAACCCCAACCGCGCCCGCAGCGTGATCTTCAGCTACTGCAGCGCCAACCCCGGCGCGTTCCACCGCCCCGACGCGGCCGGCTACGTGTACTGGAGCGAGCGCGTCATCGAGCTGGACGCCATCAACCCCCAGGTGGCTGCCCGCCTCGCCCGCGCGCTCGACCGCTGGAGCAAGCTGGCCGAACCGTACCGCAGCGCCGCGCGCGAAGCGATTGCCCGCGTGGCCGCCAAGCCCGACCTGAGCAAGGACACGCACGAAGTCGTCACCCGCGCCCTGGCCGGTAACTGACAAGCAAACAAGGAACACAGGAAGCACATGGCTCAACAACAGAAGATCTCCCTCACCCGCTATCTCGTCGAACAGCAACGCGCCGACGGCCTCATTCCCGGCCAGTTGCGCCTGCTGCTCGAAGTGGTGGCCCGCGCCTGCAAGAGCATCAGCCAGGCCGTCAACAAGGGCGCGCTGGGGGGAGTGCTCGGCACCGCCGAGACCGAGAACGTGCAGGGCGAGATCCAGAAGAAGCTGGACATCATTGCCAACGAAGTGCTCATCGAGGCCAACGAATGGGGCGGCCACCTTGCGGCCATGGCCAGCGAGGAAATGGACAGCATCTACGTGGTGCCCAACCGCTACCCGCAGGGCGAATACCTGCTCATGTTCGACCCGCTCGACGGCAGCAGCAACATCGACGTGAACGTGAGCATCGGCACCATCTTCAGCGTGCTGAAGAAGCCCGACGACACCCCCGGCGTGCAGGAAGCCGACTTTCTGCAGCCCGGCACCCAGCAGGTGGCGGCCGGCTACTGCATCTACGGCCCGCAGACCACGCTGGTGCTGACCGTGGGCAACGGCGTGGCCATGTTCACGCTCGACCGCGAGCAAGGCAGCTTCGTCCTCACGCAGGAAGACATCCAGATCCCGGCCGATACGAAGGAGTTTGCGGTCAACATGAGCAACATGCGCCACTGGGACGAGCCCATGAAGCGCTACATCGACGAATGCCTGGCCGGCAAGGAAGGCCCGCGCGGCAAGGACTTCAACATGCGCTGGATTGCCAGCATGGTGGCCGACGTGCACCGCATCCTGATGCGCGGCGGCGTGTTCATGTACCCGTGGGACAAGCGCGAGCCCGAAAAGGCCGGCAAGCTGCGGCTGATGTACGAGGCCAACCCGATGAGCTGGCTGGTCGAGCAGGCCGGCGGCGCGGCCACCAACGGCAAGCAGCGCATCCTGGAGCTGCAGCCCACCAAACTGCACGAGCGCGTGAGCGTGATGTTGGGTTCGCGTAACGAAGTCGAGCGTTTGACCAAGTACCACGCCGAAAAGGCCTGACGGTGTTGCTATAATCCGAGGCTTCGCCGGTGTAGCTCAGTCGGTAGAGCAGCTCATTCGTAATGAGAAGGTCGGGTGTTCGATTCATCTCTCCGGCACCAATCTAAAAAGCCCGTTGCTATTTATTCGATAGCAACGGGCTTTTTCATGGGCGATTGGTGGTCGATGAAGAGGATTTCGTAGCCCCAATCATTCGCATTTTCCTTCGCATAGTCCTCTTCTCTCCAAAACACGTGAGGCACCGCACGGCCTCTGTAGGTGGAGTGGCTCACGCTGTCTGATGGCACTGCAGCTCGGCTGGTTGAAACGCTTTAACTGCTATCCGAAGTGCTTTTCGCGATGGCAGTTTGGGCAGAGGGCCCACGCGTTGTCGACGGTGTCATCACCACCCAGCGCCAACGGTGTGATGTGATGCACTTCCAGGTATGGATCGCCAGTGGCCTTGCTAACAAAACGGCGCCGGCCTCTTACACCCTTCGCATTGCCCTTCGGCTCGAAAGAGGACTTCGGCAATCACATCGGGATTCCTCACGAACGCTGTTGAAACAGTTCGAATGGTTTTGGGTTTCTTCGGCGCGTTGGCCAAGCGCTCAAGGCGCTGTTGCTGTGACTGGCTCAATGCCGACGCCACGCGATCCTGCAATTGGCGCTGCACATACCCCGCGTCTGCGATCACTTCAGTGGGAATCGTGAGCACAAGCTCAAACCATTTTGCGCCGTCCGCCTCAACATGCAGCTGGTGAAACGAGAACGCTCCTGCATAGACGAACCGATCGTTCGATGTGTGCCTGACAAAAGCAAGCACCGGTAGGCCTGGCACATTCAAGATCGCAGCGTTGGGCTTGAAGTGCTCGCCAAATTGAACGCTTCCATCCTTCAGTGTTTTGCTTTTCAGGAAGCACTTGAGCCGTCGACCTTGCTCCAACCACTCGTTGGCGTATCTGCCCCCGCTCAGGGTCGCCTTGATGACAACCGCAGTTGGCAGACCATCTGACTCGATGACGAACATGCCTCCGGCTCGAGTGTCGTAGTTCGCCGAGAAGATAAGAATGTCGTGCGCGCTGTAGGTCTCGCCGATGACGAAGTCCGACGCGCGCATTCGGTCACCAACCCAATCACCGAATCGCTTCTCGAAAGGCTCCACGATATCTTCGAATGTCTGCAGCCCAAGCGCATGCATCTCGAGATAGATCCCATCCTGCTTGTCCGCGCTGAATCGCTTCAGATATGCGAACAGATCCCCTATCCGCTTGAACTGGTTCAGCCAGATGTCGGAATGCCGAACCTTGGCCTGGGTCGACTCGGGCAACGCGCTAGCAAGAGCAGGTCGTTGGACGGCCTCTAGGACATATTCGCGCGCCGCGTGGATGGGGCTCATTGTGTTCATTGCTTGGAATGGACACATTGTGGTGTAACTTGTTAACGATTTACGTCTGGGAAGCATTCATTGCTGCCCGACGTACATTCCGCTCCGCGCAGTCACCCCTCCAATCGGTTACTGCAAACTCTGCGAACCACCCCATCCGGAGCCCGCATGCCCTCTGCATCTCCCGCCACCCACCCCCACTACGACCGCCTGATCGCCGCCGCCCGCGCCCTCCCTCCCCTGCGCGTCGCAGTCGTCCACCCCGCCAACGCCGTCTCGCTCGAAGCCGCCTTGGCTTCAGCCGCACTGGGCCTCATCGCCCCCACCCTGGTCGGCCCCCGCGCAAAGATCGAGGCCGCAGCACGCGAAGCCGGCGCAGACCTCTCGAACATCCCCATCGTCGACGCCCCCCACAGCCACGCCGCAGCCGACGCCGCCGTTGCCATGGCCTTGCGCGGCGAGGTCGATGCGTTGATGAAGGGCAGCCTGCACACCGACGAGCTGATGGGCGCGGTGGTGCGGCGCGAAGGGGGCCTGCGCACATCGCGGCGCGTCAGTCACTGCTTCGTGATGGACATTCCGGGCCACGCGCAGCCGCTGATCATTTCGGACGCCGCGATCAACATCGCGCCCACGCTCGAAGAGAAAGTCGACATCGTGCAGAACGCGATCGACCTTGCGCATGCGCTGCTGATGCCGGCGGTGCGCGTGGCGATTCTCTCGGCCACGGAAACGGTCAACACCAAGGTGCCGTCCACGCTGGATGCCGCCGTGCTGTGCAAGATGGCCGACCGCGGCCAGATCACCGGCGCGCAGCTCGACGGGCCGCTGGCCATGGACAACGCCATCGACGCCGAGGCGGCTCGCATCAAGGGCATCGTCTCGCCGGTGGCGGGCCGCGCCAACGTGCTGATCGTGCCCAGCCTGGACGCGGGCAACATGCTGGCGAAGAGCCTCACCTTCCTGGGCGGGGCCTATGCGGCGGGCATTGTGCTGGGCACCAAGGTGCCGGTGATCCTGACGAGCCGCGCCGACTCGGAGCCGGCACGCCTGGCCTCGTGCGCGGTGGCCTCGATGCTGGTCAAGGCCGGGCGCGAACGGCTCATCAAGGCGGTGGGCTGAGGCAGAGCGCGCCTCGTTTCCGTTGGAAACAAAAGAACTACGCTTTGTATGCCAATGCAACGATGATCCGCCATAGGTAGTTCTCCGGCACAGAAGACCGCCAGGCGCACGCGCCAACTGGCCGCGGAAAGCGCATCATCGCCATGGACGGACCCCCGGTTCAGACTGTGCGAGGCAGCATGACAAGGTTCAAGAAGGTCTTCTGGATCAGCGGCGGGCTCGCCGTGCTGGGTGCGCTTGCCGCATTCGCGGTGGTCAACGAGCTGAAGACCTCCCGATGGCAATCGGCCCTGTGGCGCGACTTTTCCCGCGGCGCGGGCTTCAGCGTCGAGGCCGGTGCCAGCGATGCCATCCGCTTTCCGCACACCGGGCCGTACGACGAGCGGCTGGGCTACCACGATCTTCCCGACTTCATCGAACGCCTGCAGCCCCGGGGCTTCGCCATCACCCGCCAGGCGCGCATGTCGCCGCGGCTGGTCGAGCTGCAGGAGCACGGGCTTTTCACGCCCTACCGCGAGAAGAACCAGGCCGGCCTGACCGTGCGCGACTGCCGCAACGCGGCACTGCTGCACACGCGCGTGCCCCAGCGCGCCTACGAGCGTTTTGAAGATGTGCCGCCGCTGCTGGTGAGCGCCCTGCTGTTCGTCGAGGACCGCCATCTGCTCGACGCGGAGCCGGCGCAGCGCAACCCCGCGCTCGATCCGGAACGCTTTGCCAAGGCCGCGGTCGAGCAGGGGCTGCGGGTGTTCAACCCGGGGGGGTCGGCAACGGGCGGCAGCACTCTGGCCACCCAGATCGAAAAGTACCGCCATTCGCCGCAGGGCCGCACCGGCTCGGTGCGCGAAAAGCTGCGCCAGATGGTCTCGGCCTCGGTGCGTGCCTACCAGGACGGCGACGACACGCTGGCGCGGCGCCGCCAGATCGTCGTCGACTACCTCGACACCGTGCCCCTGGCCGCACGCCCGGGCATCGGCGAGGTGCACGGCCTGGGCGACGGCCTGTGGGCCTGGTACGGACGCGACTTCCGCGAAGTCAACCGCCTGCTCGCCGACAACGCAGAAGGAGCGACAACGCCCACGCCCGAGGCGCTCCAGCGCCAGGCCGAGGCCTTCAAGCAGGCGCTGTCGCTGATGATCGCGCAGCGCCGCCCGTCGCAGCACCTGCTCGGCGACGGCACGGGCCTGGTCCGGCTGACGGACAGCTACCTGCGGCTGATGGCCGAGGCGGGCCTGATCGCGCCCTCGCTGCGCGATGCGGCATTGCCGCTGTCCCTGCAGCTGCGGCCCGAACTGCCGCCAACGCCGCGGACGGACTTCGTGCAGCGCAAGGCCGCCATCGCGCTGCGCACCCACATCTCCACGCTGCTCGACGTGCCGCGCGCCTACGACCTGGAGCGGCTCGACCTGGAGGCAGAAACCAGCCTCGACGGCGAAGCGCAAGCGCTGGCGGCGCGGGTGCTGGCTGGCCTGCGGACGCCCGCCGCGGCCAAGGCGGCGGGATTGTTCGGCTCCCACATGCTCGACCCAGGTGCGGACCCAAGCCCGCTGATCTACAGCTTCACACTGTTCGAGCGCGGCGCCCAGGCCAACCTGTTGCGCGTGCAGGCCGACAACATCGACCAGCCTTTCGACGTGAACCAGGGCGCGCGGCTGGACCTGGGCTCGACCGCCAAGCTGCGCACGCTGGTGAGCTACCTCGAGCTCGTGGCCGAGCTGCACGCTCGCTGGGGTGACCTGAGCACCGCCCAACTCGCTGCGCTGGCGAACAACCCACGCGATCCGCTGGGCATGTGGGCGCGGCAGTACCTGTTGCGCGCCAAGGATCGCCGCCTCACGCCGATGCTCGAGGCGGCCATGGAGCGCAAGTATTCGGCGAACCCGGGCGAATCGTTCTTCACCGGCGGCGGCCTGCACCAGTTCGAGAATTTCGAGCGCTCGCGCAACAGCGAATCGATGACGGTGCGCGAAGGCTTCAAGCATTCGGTCAACCTGGTGTTCATCCGCCTGATGCGCGACGTGGTGCGCCACCGCATGTTCGGCGGCGCATCGGATGCCGAGAACCTGCTGAAGGACCCGGCCGACCCGCGCCGGCGCGAGATGCTCCAGCGCTTTGCCGACCGCGAAGGCTCGGCCTACCTGATCCGCTTCTATCGCAAGTACCAGCGCCAGTCGGCCGCGGGCGCCGAAGCGCTGCTGCTGCGGAGCCTGAAGCCATCGGCACCGCGCCTGGCGAGCGTGCTGTTCACGATCGAGCCCGAGGCCAGCGAAGAGCGGCTCGACGAGCTGCTCACGCAGCGGCTGGGCAAGGGAGCCGGCTCGCCGCGCGCACTGCGGGCGCTGCGCACCACCTACGCGGGCCTCTCGCTTGCCGACCGCGGCTACGTGGCGCGCGTGCATCCGCTGGAGCTCTGGCTTGTGGGATACCTGCGGCGCCATCCCGGCGCAACACTGACCGAGGTACTGGACGCGAGCGCAAGCGAACGCCAGGAGGTCTACGCCTGGCTCTTCAAGACGCGCCACAAGAGCGCGCAGGACAAGCGCCTGCGCGAGCTGGTCGAGCTCGATGCCTTCGCGGAAATCCATCGCTCGTGGCAGCGCCTGGGCTACCCGTTCGCATCGCTGACGCCGTCCTACGCGAGCGCCATTGGCGCGTCCGGCGACCGGCCGGCCGCCCTGGCGGAACTGATGGGCATCATCGCCAGCGACGGTGTGCGGCGGCCGGTGCAACGGGTCGACGCACTGCACTTTGCGCGCGACACGCCCTACGAGACACGGCTCGAACCGCGCGATGCGGGCGTCGAACAGGTGCTGCCCACCGAGGTGGCAGCAACGGTGCGCCGCGCGCTGGTGCAGGTGGTGCAGGACGGCACGGCGCGGCGCCTGAAGGGCGCACTGGTGGATGCGAATGGCCGCGCGATAGAGATCGGCGGCAAGACCGGCACCGGCGACCATCGCTACGGGCACAACGGCCGCGGCGGACGGGCTGGCGCCGAGCGCAAGATCAGCCGCTCGGCCACCTTCGTGTTCACGATCGGCGACCGCTACTTCGGCACCATCATGGCCTACGTGAACGAACCGTACGCCGCCCGCTATCGGTTCACGAGCGCGCTGCCGACGCAGCTGCTGAAGTCGCTGGGGCCGCAGCTGCTGCCGGTGCTGGAGCGCGGGGGGTGCGGAGGGGATTGACGGCCACTACGCGCCGTAGATTGCCAGCATGACGACGAAGGTCGCCCACATTGCGGCCCATCCCAGGAGGAGCATGGCGGCCAGGAAGGCAGCAAGGTAGCCGGCTCGGCGCCATCCGCTTGACGTGCTCGGCACGCAACGCCAATAGATCACGCCGGCCCACAGTGACAGCACGGCTGCGGTCATCGGAACAATGTTCTTGGAGATCGAGACGATCCTGTGGTGATCGAGTGCCGCCGCCGAAACGAAAAGTGCAGGCATGGCCAGGAACCATGCGAACGCGTTCAGCACGAGGCGCAAGGCGGTCTTCATCGAATCGCCTCGCATGCGGGGCTTGCGCCGCGGCATTTGAATTTGTCGGCATATCTCTCCCCTGCTGAATCATATCGACCGACACGCAGCGCAGGATGGCTTGGGCAGACCCCGCAGGTATAAAAAAAACCGATGCCTGCAACAAGTTATCGATAGCTAAGCTGGGGAATCGACGCCCCTCGACAGCGCTTGGGCTACGCCCCGCGCGACGAGGCTCCTTCATCGATCGCCCTCCAGTTGCCACACACGATGACATCCCTCCTTTCCGATGAACGGCAGGCCGATGATTTGCCTGACGACGACAGCAACTCTCTTCTCCCATCACCCGCCGGCCAGCTGACCCGCCGCGCCTTCCTCGCGGAAAGCGGAACGACCGGCATCGCCGGCATCCTGGCGTCCGCGCCCATGGTTGCGTCGGTGGCAACGGCCGCACAGGCGGATGCCAATGCAGCGCCGCCCTCTTCTTCTTCCATGGCCCTCGCCCTGCGCGTCAACGGCCAGCCGCATGCGCTGCAGGTCGATCCGCGCACGACCCTGCTCGACCTGCTGCGCGAGCAGATGGCGCTGCCGGGTACGAAGAAAGGCTGCGATCACGGCCAATGCGGCGCATGCACGGTGCTCCTCAATGGCCGCCGCATCAACTCCTGCCTGGCACTCGCGCTCACGCACGACGGGGCGGAGATCACCACCATCGAGGGCCTCGCGCGCGGCAACGAGTTGCATCCGATGCAGGCCGCCTTCATCAAGCACGACGGGTTCCAGTGCGGCTATTGCACCTCGGGGCAGATCTGCTCGGCCGTGGGCATGCTGCGCGAGGCCGAGCAAGGCGCGCCGAGCCATGTCACGGCCGATGTGCGGCGCACCGGCCCGGTGGCGCCGCTGAGCGACGCCGAGATCCGCGAGCGCATGTCGGGCAACATCTGCCGCTGCGGCGCCTACCCCGGCATCGTGGCCGCGGTGCGCGAAGTGAGCCTGATGCCGCGCGCGGGCAACACCCGAAGGAGCCGCGCATGAAGCCCTTCGCATTCACCCGCGCCACGGATGTGGACACGGCCATTCGTGCGGCCACGCAGCCGGGGGCAAGATTCCTGGCCGGCGGCACCAACATCGTCGACCTGATGAAGGAAGGCGTGGAAGCGCCCGACCAGCTGGTGGACATCAACCGCCTGCCGCTGGCGGCCGTCGAGGCGCGGCCCGCGGGCGGGCTTCGGCTGGGCGCGCTGGCGCGCAACAGCGACACGGCCAACCACCCCGTGCTGCGCACGCGCTATCCGCTGGTGGCGCAGGCCATTCTTGCGGGCGCCTCGGGCCAGTTGCGCAACGCCGCCACCAACGCGGCAACCTGCGCCAGCGCACGCGCTGCCCCTACTTCTATTGACGTGACCCAGCCCTGCAACAAGCGCGAGCCGGGCACGGGCTGCAGCGCGCTGCAGGGCTTCAACCGCAACCACGCGGTGCTGGGCACCAGCGCGAAGTGCATCGCGAGCTACCCGGGCGACATGGCGCAGGCGCTGCATGCGCTCGATGCGGTGGTGCAGCTGCAGGGGCCCGCGGGCCGCAGGACCATTCCGATTGCGCAGTTCCACCGCCTGCCAGGCGAGACGCCCGAACTCGATGCCAACCTTGCGCCGGGCGAGCTGATCACCGCCATCGACCTGCCGGCCGAGAGCGCCCGCTTCGCGCAGCGCTCGCATTACTTGAAGGTGCGCGACCGTGCCAGCTATGCCTTTGCGCTGGTGTCGGTGGCGGCCGCGCTCGACATGGAGGGCCGCCGCATCCGGCAGGCGCGCATCTGCCTGGGCGGCGTGGCGCACATGCCCTGGCGCGCGCGCGAGGCCGAGGCGCTGCTGCAAGGCGCCGAGCCCAACATGGCGTTGTTCCGGCAGGCGGCGGAGGCCGCGCTGGCCGGCGCCACGGGCTTCGAGCACAACCGCTTCAAGATCGAACTGGCCAGGCGAAGCATCGTGCGCGCGCTGGAAACCACGAGCAGGAGCACGACATGAACAGACAAGCTACTCCCCTCATCGGGCAGCCGGTCGACCGCGTGGACGGCCGCCTCAAGGTGACCGGCCAGGCGCGCTATGCGGCCGAGTTTTCGTACCCAGGGCTGGTGTACGGCGTTGCGCTGGGCAGCACCGTTGCGGCCGGGCGCGTGCGCGACATCGACACCGCGGCGGCGGAGCAATCGCCCGGCGTGCTGCTGGTGCTCACGCACAAGAACGTGCCCAAGATGCCGCCGCCCGCGCCCGAGACCCCGCAGAACCGCTTCACGCGCGCCACGCCGCTGCTGCAGGACACGGCCATTCACCACCACGGCCAGCTCATCGGCTTCGTGGTGGCCGAGACGCTCGAGCAGGCGCGCCATGCGGCCACGCTGGTGAAGGTGAGCTACGACGCGGCCCAGCCCCGCATCGGCTTCGACGCCAACGTCCGCAACGCCTATGCGCCGGCGGCCATCAACGCCGGCTACAAGACCGACACGCGGCGCGGCGATCTCGACCAGGGCCTGCGCGCCGCGGCGGGCACGGTCGATGCGGTCTACAACACGCCCATCGAGCACCACCACCCGATGGAGATGCACGCCACCGTGGCCGCGTGGGAGGGCGACGACAAGGTCACGGTGCACCACTCGCTGCAGATGGTGAGCGATGCCGCCCCGGCCATTGCCGCCACCTTCGACATTCCGCGCGAGAACGTGCGCGTGGTGTGCCCGTTCGTGGGCGGCGGCTTCGGCAGCAAGATCCTCACGCGCGACAACGCGATGCTGGCGGTGCTGGCCGCGCGCCTCGTGAAGCGGCCGGTCAAGCACGTGCTCACGCGGCAGCAGATGTTCATGGTGGTCGGACTGCGCCAGCACAACCGCCAGCACATGCGGCTGGGCGCGGATGCCAGCGGCCGGCTCACGGGGCTGGGCCACGACACCGTCACCCACACCTCGGTGCACGAGGAGTTCGTCGAGCAGACCGGCGTCATCTCGCGAATGATGTACGAGGTGCCGAACTCGCAGGTCACCCACCGCGCCTTTCGCCTCAACGTGCAAACGCCGAAGTGGACCCGCGCACCGGGCGAGGCGCCCGGCAGCTTTGCGCTCGAATCGGCCATGGACGAACTCGCCGAGCAGCTGAAGATCGACCCGGTGGAGCTGCGCATAAGGAACGACGCCAGGACCGACCTCGACACGGGCAAGCCCTTCGGCAGCCGCTCGCTCGTCGAATGCATGCGCATCGGCGCCGAGAAATTCGGCTGGAGCAACCGCAGCGCCATGCCGCGCAGCCGCAGGCAGGGCCACTGGCTCGTGGGCTACGGCATGAGCGCGGCATCGCGCGGCGCACCGCACCGCGGCGCCTCGGCCAATCTTTTGCTCACGCGCAATGGCCGCGACGTGCGCGCGGTGGTGGAGATGTGCGCAACCGATCTCGGCACCGGCAGCTACACCGTCATTGCGCAGACCGCCGCCGAGACGCTGGGCCTGCCGCTCGACAAGGTCGAGGTGCGGCTCGGCGATTCGGCCCTTCCGCCCACGCCCGGTTCGGGCGGCTCCTGGGGCGCCAACACCTTCTGCACCGCGGCGCTCGCAGTCTGCGAAGCGGCCAGGCAGCAGCTGCGCGAGAAGGTCAACCTGCGCTTCGTGCGCGAACCCAGTGTGGCGGAGCTGCTGCAGGCGGCCCAGCTGAACGAATGGCGCGCCAGCAATACGGCCACGCCGGGCGCGGACATCGCCGCCTGGTCGCACTACGCCTTCGGTGCCAACTTTGCCGAAGTGTGGGTCGACGAAGACCTGGGGCTGGTGCGCGTGCCGCGCTACATGGCGGTGATTGCGGCCGGGCGCATCCTCAACCCCAAGACCGCGGCGTCGCAGATCATCGGCGGCATCGTCTGGGGCATTGGCAACGCGTTGATGGAAGAGTCGGTGCTCGACGAGCGCAGCGGCCACTTCGTCACGCGCACGCTGGCCGACTACCACGTGCCCGTGAACGCGGACATCGGCGACGTGCAGGTGCTCTTCGCGCCCGAAACCGACACCCGGGTCAACCGCATGGGCGTGAAGGGCGTGGGCGAGATCGGCATCACCAGCGTGGCCGCCGCCATTGCCAACGCGGTCTACAACGCCACAGGACGCCGCGTGCGCGACCTGCCCATCACGCCCGACAAATTGCTGACCCCGATCCAGGCATGACGAAACAGGCAAGAAGAAGCAAACTCGGAGCCCCTGCAAAGAAGAAAAGGGGCTTCCGATGCACATCCGCGAACTCGCCACCGGCCTGCAGTTTCCCGAAGGGCCCGTTGCCATGGACGATGGCTCCGTGCTGCTGGTCGAAATTGCCCACGGCACGCTCACGCGCGTGCGGCACGACGGGCTGGTGCAGGTGGTAGCCGACCTGGGCGGCGGGCCGAACGGCGCCGCCATGGGGCCGGACGGCGCGGTGTACGTGTGCAACAACGGCGGCTTTCGCTGGCACACCGAGGCCGACGGCTGCCACCGCCCGGTGGGCCAGGCCGATGACTATTCGGGCGGCCGCATCGAGCGCGTGAACCTGGCCACGGGCCGGGCCGAGCGGCTCTACGACACGGCCGACGGGGCTGCGCTGTGCGGGCCGAACGACATCGTGTTCGATGCGCAGGGCGGCTTCTACTTCACCGACCTGGGCAAGACGCGCGAACGCGACATGGACCGCGGCGGCGTGTTCTACGGGCATGGCGACGGCAGCGGCGCGCATGCGGTGGCGCGGCCGGTGATGACGCCCAACGGCATCGCGCTGTCGCCCGACGGCCGCACGCTCTACTACGCCGAGACCGAGGGCGCGCGGCTCTGGGCCTTCGACATCACGGCGCCGGGGCGCGTGCGCAAGGATGGCTGGCCTTCACCGCACGGCGGCCGCATGCTGTGCGCATCGCCGGGCGGGCACTACCAGCGCTTCGACTCGATGGCGACCGATGCGCTGGGCAACCTGTGCGTGGCCACGCTGCTGCACGGCGGCATCACCATCGTCGCGCCCGACGGCAGCAGCTGCGAGCACGTGCCGCTGCCCGACCGCTACACCACCAACATCTGCTTCGGCGGGCGCGACATGCGCACGGCCTACATCACGCTGTCGGGCAGCGGGCGGCTGATTGCCATCGACGACTGGCCGACGCCGGGGCTGAGGCTGAACTTCCAGGCCTGACCGAAGCCCTTGGTCCGGTCCTCAGGACACCACCTGGTAGTACAGGTTCTGCGGGTGCTTCGCCTGCGCGAAGAAGAACCAGCGCTCAGCCAACAGGCCGGGCGCCTGCACCAGCACCGCCAGCAGCCACGGCCACACGGCCCCGCTGGCAACGCCCCACAGCAGCAACAGCGAAGGCAGCACGAAGGCCAGCAGCAGGAAACCGAGCTTCATGTTCTTGAGCGCGGCCAGCGTCGCGCCATGAAAGAACTCGCGTGTGTTGAACGAGCCGGCCGACATGCCCATCGACTTTTGCACGAGCTTCTCGGTGTGGATGCCGGTGGCCGATTGCAAGGTCGACTTGTGGCGGATCGCTGCGTTGCGCCTGAGCGCCCCGCCCCGCGCGGCCCATGCCGCGAGCGTGGCGGCGAGCGCCCAGGGGCCGAACAGCTGCACGAAGCGTGTTTCGCCCGACAGCACCGCTATCGCACAGGCCAGCACCAGCCCCGACGACAGGCCGATGAGCGTGAAGTTAACGATAGTGAGCGGGTGCGCCCATTCCTCGATGAAGCGCAGGCACGCGTAGATCATGGCGGTGCAGTACCAGAGCGCAACCGCGCCGCACAGCACCAGCGCGGGCAGCAGCCACGACCACGGCGCACCGGCGCCGAAGTGCAGCGACAGCCACCACAGCGCCACCAGCGCGATGAAGCCCGGCAGCACGATGACTTCGCGCGACATCCACGAGGTGCGCCACATCAGCACGGCGCGCCATGCGCGGCTCTTGCGGCCCAGGTGCATGAACGAGGCCGCGAGCCCGGCCGCGAGCAGCACTTCGGCCACGCCCAGCGCCAGCGTGAGAAAGCCGGGCGCGAGCCCCAGGCCGAACAGCACCGCGAGCGCAAGCGCGACGACCAGGCCCTGCGCGGCGCCGGCCAGCGTGGTGAAGAAAAGAATGGAGAACGCGGGGTGCATCCGGCTACTCCTGCGTTTCGATCGAGGGGGTGGTCTGCTGCGTGACGTGGCGCGGCAGGTACTGGTTGGCCGGGCTCGTCTCCCACTCGGGCATCAGCTGATAGCCGCCGCGTTCGCGGATGGCCCTGGACACTTCGGAGTCCGGGTCCTTCACGTCGCCGAACAGGCGCGCGCCGGTGGGGCAGGCCTTGACGCAGGCGGGCTTGCGGTCTTCCTTGGGCAGGTGCTCGTCGTAGATGCGGTCGACGCACAGCGTGCACTTGGTCATGACCTGGCGCTCTTCGTCGAGCTCGCGTGCGCCGTAGGGGCAGGCCCATGCGCAGTACTTGCAGCCGATGCACTTGTCGTAGTCGACCAGCACGATGCCGTCTTCCTTGCGCTTGTAGCTGGCACCCGTGGGGCACACGGGCACGCAGGGCGGGTCTTCACAGTGCAGGCAGCTCTTGGGGAAGTGAACGGTCTGGGTGGCCGGGAAGGTGCCGGCCTCGTAGGTCTGCACGCGGTTGAAGAAAGTGCCGGTGGGGTTGGCGCCGTAGGGCTGCGCATCCGCGAGCGGACCGGCGCTGCCAGAGGTGTTCCACTGCTTGCACGAAGTGACGCAGGCATGGCAGCCGACGCAGACGTTGAGGTCGATGACGAGGGCGAGCTGCTTGGCGAGGGTTTCGCCCGGCTCGGCGCGCACGGATTGACTCCCTCTCCCGCTTGCGGGAGAGGGTTGGGGTGAGGGCGCAGCAGCCCGCATCACGGCACTGGTTCCAATTCGAGCGCCGCCGCCCTCACCCCAACCCTCTCCCGGAGGGAGAGGGGGCAAGGCCGAAACCGGGGCCATCAGGTCCTTGAGCCACTGCATCATTTCTTCACCCTTCCCGCAAAGTACGTCAACACGCTCGCCGCCTTCCCCAGCACCCCCGGTGCACTCGGCATGCTCGCCATCTGCGGAAAGCTCTCTTCCGGCTCGCCCGGTTCCGCGGGCCGTATGTGCACGCGCACGTCGTACCAGCCCGCCTGCCCCGTGACCGGATCCGAATTGCTGATGCGGCCGCTCGCGGTGCCCGCGCAAGGCAGCTCCTCGCTGATCAGGTGGTTGAGCAGGAAGCCCTTGCGCGCCTCGTCCGCACCAGGCGCCAGCTGCCAGGCGCCATCGGCCTTGCCGATCGCGTTCCAGGTCCACACGGTGCCGGGCTCCACCGCCTCGCTGTAGCGCAGCATGCAGCGCACCTGGCCCCATTGGCTCTCCACCCAGCACCAGCCACCGTCGGCAATGCCCGCGGCCTGCGCGGTGAGCGGGTTCACGTGCAGGTAGTTGTGGCTGTGGATCTGCCGCAGCCACGCGTTCTGCGAATCCCACGAGTGGTACATCGCCATCGGCCGCTGGGTGATGGCGTTGAGCGGATAGGCGTCGAGATCGGTCGAGGCCTCCTCGAGCGGCGGGTACCAGAAAGGCAGCGGATCGAAATACGTGTCGATGCGCTCGCGCAGCGCATCGGGCGGCTGCCGGCCCGGGCTCTTGCCCTGCGCGGCCAGGCGGAAGCTCTGCAGCGTGTCGGAGTACAGCGCCAGCTGCACCGGGTCGTTGCGCTGGCGCCAGCCCTTGTCCTTTGCGAAGTCGAGGTACTCGCGGTTCCAGTTGCGCATGTAATGCATGGTCTCGGGCATGTGGTACTGGAACACGCAGTTGTTCTGCGCGTAGGCCTCCCACTGCTTGGGGTTGGGCTCGCCGCGCAGATGCTCGGTGCCGTCCTTGCCGCGCCAGCCCATCAGAAAGCCGATGCCCGGCTGCGGCTGGAAGTTGACGACAAAGTCCGGATAGCCCGTGAACTTGCGCCCACCCTCGGGCGTGGTGAAGGCCGCAAACTTCAGCCGCGAGGCCAGCTCGATCAGCACTTCCTGGAAAGGCTTGCACTGGCCGGTGGGCGGCACCACCGGAATGCGCACCGAATCGACCGGCCCGTCGAACTCCGAGATCGGCCGGTCGAGCATGCTCATCACGTCGTGGCGCTCGAGGTAGGTGGTGTCGGGCAGCACCAGGTCGGCAAAGGCCACGGTCTCGCTCTGGAAGGCGTCGCACACCACCAGGAAGGGGATCATGTGCTCGCCCTTCTCATCCTTGCGGTTGAGCATCTCGCGCACGGCCATGGTGTTCATGCTGGAGTTCCAGGCCATGTTGGCCATGAAGATCAGCAGCGTGTCGATGCGGTAGGGGTCGCCCTTCACCGCGTTGGTGATCACGTTGTGCATGAGCCCGTGCGCCGACAGCGGGTGCTCCCACGAGAACGCATGGTCGATGCGGATGGGCGAGCCGTCGGGGTTGATGGCCAGCTCTTCCGGGTTGGCCGGAAAGCCCAGCGGCGCGGCATTGAGCGGCGTGTTGGGCTGGATCATGCCGGGGTCGTTGAAGGCGCGGTAGTTGGGCACGATGTGGCGCGGGTACGGCGCCTTGTGGCGAAAGCCGCCGGGCGCGTCGATGGTGCCGAGCACGCTCATCAGCACCGCCAACGCGCGCACCGTCTGGAAGCCGTTCGAGTGCGCCGCAAGCCCACGCATCGCGTGGAAGGCCACGGGCCGCGCCTGCGTGGTCGGGTGCTTCTTGCCCCAGGCATCGGTCCACGCAATGGGCAGCTCGAAGGCCTGCTTGAGCGCGGTCTCGCCCATCTCGCGCGCCAGCTTGCGGATGCGCTGCGCATCGATGCCGGTGATGGCCTCGGCCCACTCGGGCGTGCAACTGGCCACGCGATCGCGCAGCAGCTGGAACGAAGGCGCGACGCGCGTGCCGTCGGCCAGCGTGTAGTGGCCTTCGAGCGCGGGATCGCAGCCGTCGGCAATGCCTTCGGGGTAGGCGTTCTTCACGCTGCCTTGCTCCAAGTCCCACACCAATTTGTTATGCGGATTGCGGCCGTCGCCAGGCGGCCCGCGCGTAGGGTCCGGGTCGAAGGCGAAGAGGCCTTGCCGCTCGCAGTCGTCCAGCACCACGAGCTGCGGCGCGTTGGTGAAGCGCTTGAGAAAAGCGTGGTCGATCAGGTCGCTCGCGATCAATTCGTGCAGCAGCGCCATGAACAATGCGCCGTCGGTGCCGGGCTTGATGGGAATCCACTCGTCCGCAATAGCCGAGTAGCCCGTGCGCACCGGATTGATCGAGATGAAGCGCCCACCCGCGCGCTTGAACTTGCTGATGGCGATCTTCATCGGGTTGCTGTGATGGTCCTCGGCCGTGCCGATCATCACGAACAGCTTGGCGCGGTCGAGATCCGGCCCGCCGAATTCCCAGAAGCTGCCGCCGATGGTGTAGATCATTCCCGCGGCCATGTTGACCGAGCAGAAGCCGCCGTGCGCCGCATAGTTGGGCGTGCCGAACTGGCGCGCGAACAGGCCGGTGAGCGCCTGCATCTGGTCGCGGCCCGTGAAGAGCGCGAACTTCTTCGGATCGGTCGCGCGGATCTTGCCGAGCCGCTCGGCCAGCATGTCGAAGGCGCGCTCCCAGCTGATGGGCTCGAACTCCCCGGCCCCGCGCTCGCTGCCGGCCTTGCGCAGCAGCGGCTGCGTGAGGCGCGCGGGCGACACCTGCTTCATGATGCCCGACGAGCCCTTGGCGCAGATCACGCCCTTGTTCAGCGGATGCTCGGGGTTGCCGTCGATGTAGCGCACCTCCGGGCCGTGCTCGCCTTCGCGCAGGTGCACGCGGATGCCGCAGCGGCAGGCGCACATGTAGCAGGTGGTGGTCTTGACCTGGGTGTCCGCCGTGGGCGTGGGGGCGTCAAGCGGATCGTGGACGGGCTCTCTGGACAGGAAACTGAACACTGGCGGTCCTTTGTCTTCATGCGGGGCTGCGCCGATGTTAGAGAGCATCGATCAAACGAAAAAGCGGAGAATATCGCTCACGATGACCGGAAAAACAGATCAGCAGCAACAGCACACCGCACAGCGGCTTCGGCTCAACCTGCGCCAGCTCGAGGTGTTCGTGGCCACGGCCCGGGGCGGCAGCACGCGCGCCGCGGCCGACCGCGTCGCGCGCTCGCAGTCGGCCGCGAGCAGCGCGCTGGCCGACCTGGAGTCTTCCGTGGGCGCGCTGCTGTTCGACCGGCTCGGCCGTCGGCTGGTGCTCAACGAGAACGGCCGCGCGCTGCTGCCCAGGGCCCAGGCCCTGCTCGACCAGGCCGGCGAGGTGGAGGCGCTCTTCAGCGGCGAACATGCGGCGCCGCTGCGCGTGGCGGCCAGCTTCACCATCGGCGAATACCTGCTGCCCGAGCGCGTGTCGCAATGGACGGCGCTGCACCCGCAGAGCCAGGTGCACCTGCACATTGCCAACACGCGCGACGTGATCGAGGCGGTGGCGGGCTTCGACGTGGATGTCGGCTTCATCGAGGGGCCGCAAACCCACCCCGACCTCGTGGTGCGCGCTTGGCGCGAGGACGAACTGGTGATCGTCGCCGCGCCGGGGCACCCGCTCGCCAGGCGCATTGCCACGCACCACCAGCTCTCGCAGGCCACCTGGGTGCTGCGCGAGCACGGTTCGGGCACGCGGCAGGTCACCGATGCGTGGCTGATCCAGAACCTGGAGCAGGTGCGCGTGGGCTTCGAGCTCGGCAGCACCGAGGCCATCAAGCGCGTGGTGGCCTCGGGCACCGGGCTCGCCTGCCTCTCGCGCTACACGGTGGCGCAGGCGCTGGAGGACGGCCACCTGATCGAGCTGCGCACGCGGCTGCCGGCAGGCATGCGGCGGCTGGCCACGGTGATGCACCGCGACAAGCTGCTCGGCCGCGCGACGGCGGACTTTCTGCGGCATTGCGGGGCGACCGTGCCGCGCACCTCGTCGGTACGCTAGCCGGCTGCCAGCGGCAAGGGCGCGTTGCGCCGACCCGGCAATTTGCCCGGGCCGGGCGGGGGTGTCTCGGGGGCTACACACAAGAACCGTAAAACGCCGGCTATCCGCGCGCTGTCCCCCTCTTTCATCCAGAAAATTCCCATGACATCTCCAGCATCGAGACCGTTCCGCCAGCTCAAGGCCCTGGCCCTGGCACTGGTCGTCGCACTGACCGCTTGCGGCGGCGGCGGCAACGGCGGGGCCTCCTTCTCGCTGATCCCCCCGCCACCGGCAGGCAGCGCGCCGCCCGGCACCCCGCCATCGCCAGACACGCCACCGCCGGGCGCGGAGCCGCCTGTCGCGCCCACATGTGCCGCCACCGTCCCGGCCAATGCGCCCCTCGCGCCCATTTCATCCATCCAGGGCACGGGTGACACCAGTCCCTTGGCGACGCAAGCCGTGACCGTGCGTGGCGTGGTCGTGGGTGACTTCCAGAACACCGGCTCGACAAGCGTGAAGCTGAATGGCTTTTTCGTGCAGCAGCTCGTGCCCGATGCCGATCCGCTGACCTCCGAAGGCATCTTCGTCTACGCGCCGGGCAACGCCACCCGTGTGGCGGCGGGCGACTTCATCCAGGTCTCCGGCGTGGTGACAGAGTTCGGCCAGACCGCGGGTGCCGGGCCCAAGCCCGACAGCATCACGCAGATTGCCGGCACGGCCCAGGACCCGGTGGCCATCAGCATCTGCGGCAGCGGCGTTGCCCTCGCCCCGACACAGGTCACGCTGCCGGTGGCGGACGACGCCGCGCTGGAGCGCTATGAAGGCATGCTGGTCGAGATTTCGCAGCCCCTGGCCGTGACGGACATGTTCGAGCTGGGCCGCTATGGGCAGATGGTGCTGGCCTTGAACGGGCGGCAGTTCAATGCCACCAACGGCAACACGGCGGCCACGCATGCGCAGAACCTGCTCTCGCGCATCGTGCTCGACGACGGGTCCTCGCGCCAGAACCCGAGTCCCATTCCCTACCTGAGCGCGGCCGGCACCGACGGCACCCGGCGGATGGGCGACACGACGCAGAAGCTGACCGGTATCCTGAGCCACAACTTCGGCGCCTACCGCATCCAGCCCACGGTGGCGCCCGTGTTCGCGCAGGCCAATGCGCGCCCGGCGACCGCGCCGGTGGTCGGCGGCTCGCTCAAGGTGGCCAGCTTCAACGTGCTCAACTACTTCACCACGTTCCAGAATGGGGAAACCGCCTCGGGCCTGACGGGCCAGGGCTGTTCGTTCGGCACCGGTCCCGCATCCGCGGCCAACTGCCGCGGCGCCAACAACCGCAACGAGTTCGAGCGGCAGCAGGCCAAGATCGTGGCCGCCATCGCGGGCCTAGACGCCGACGTGGTGGGACTGATGGAGATCCAGAACACCGACGTGGCAACGAGCGATCTGCTGGCGGCCCTCAACGCCAAGGTGGGCGCGGGCACCTATGCCGCGGTCAACAGCGGCGTGTTCGGCACGGATGCGATCAAGGTCGACATCCTGTACAAGCCCGCCAAGGTCCAGCGCGTCGGCAACGCGGTTCTCCCGACCGGCGCGGACCTGGCCGACTACACCGCGGCCAGCGGACGGCCGCCATTAGCGCAGCGCTTCAGCGCGGTGGGCAACAACGGCGGCTTCTGGTTCGTGGTCAACCACTTCAAGAGCAAGGGCAGCTGCCCCGCCACGGGCGACATCGACCTGGGCCAGGGCTGCTTCAACCTGGCGCGCGTCCAGCAGGCGAAGGCGCTGAACAGCTTTGTCGGCAAGCTCAAGCTCATGGGCGAATCCGACGTGCTGATGATGGGCGACTTCAACAGCTACCTGCTGGAAGACCCGACCAGGGAGCTGGAAGCCGCCGGCAACGAGAGCCTGCTCAAGCGCATGGCCGCCAACGACCGCTACACCTACGTCTTCGGCGGCGAGACCGGCGCGCTGGACCATGCCTATGCTTCGGCGTCGCTGGGCGCGCAGGTCAGCGGCGTGAGCGTGTGGCATATCAACGCCGACGAGCCGACCGCGCTCGACTACAACACCGACTTCACCACCGACGACCGCTATGCGCCCACGCCCTTCCGGGCGTCGGACCATGACCCCGTGCTCGTCGGCCTGACTCTGGCTGCCGATGCGGCAGTGACGCAGCCCATCGTCACCGCGTCGATACCTGTGGCCGTCAAGGTCGGCGAAACCTACAGCGTGAACATCTCGGAAGCGCTGCCCGGCGGCTCGACCACGCTGTCTTCTCTTGCAGTCGATTGGGGAGACGGCACCGCCGCCACCACTGCGCCGGGCACGGGCACCGTCACCCACACCTATGCGGCTGCCGGCACCTTCAACGTCGCGGTCACGCTGACCAACTCCGCCGGCCAGACCGCCACCCAATCAGGCAGCGTGAACGTCAGCACCGTGGTGGTGGTGACGCCGCCGGCGGACCACGAGCTGTTCTTCAGCGAATATGTGGAAGGCACGTCGAACAACAAAGTGATCGAGATCTACAACCCGACCGCGGCGGCCGTGGACCTGAGCCTGTACACCGTCAAGCTGTATGCGAACGGCGCGACCGCGCCGACCAACTCCCTCCCGCTGACCGGCTCGCTGCCGGCCGGCGGTGTGCTGGTGCTGGCCAACGCCAGTGCCGCGGCGGCCTTCAAGCCGACCGGCACGATCACCAGCGGCGTCGCCAACTTCAACGGCGACGATGCGCTGACGCTCGAAAAATCCGGCGTGGTCGTCGACCGGTTCGGCCAGCTCGGCGTGGACCCCGGAACGGCCTGGACCGGCGGCGGCGTCGGCACGCAGGACCAGACCCTGCGCCGCAAGCCCGGCATCACCGCGGGCGATGCCGACGCAGGCGCCGCGTTCGATCCGTCGTTGCAATGGGACAGTTTTCCGGTGGACACCTCCTCCGACCTGGGCGCGCACTCGGTGAATTGAGCGCGGCCCTCAGGCCGGCCGCGACAGCAGGTGCACGTACTCGTACTGCGCCGTGTTGATGGTCGAGACGCGGTACTCCACCGGCTTGTCGCCGAAGGTGAGCGCGGTGCGCCGCACCTCCATCACCGGCGCGCCCGGCGCCACGCCCAGGATGCGCACCACGCTGCGGTCGGCCGCCATCGCGCGTGCGCGCTCGCGCGCCAGCGTCACGGTGATGCCGAACTCGGTCTGGTAGAGGTGGTAAATGGTGCTCGGCCGCTCGCGAAAGCGCTTCTCGGTCAGGCCCTTGAAGAGCAGCGCCGGCAGCGTGAGCCGGTCGTGGATCACCGCCCTGCCCTGCAGCAGCAGCCGGTTGTCGATCTGGATGGCCGGCTCGCCCGTTCGCAGGCCCAGCGCCTGCGCGGGCTCCTCGTCCATGCGCACGCGCTCGAAGGCGACGAACTCCACCTGCGGCGCCTGCCGCAGGCCGTCGCTGCGCTCCACATGGAAGAACTGGAACATGAAGCGATCGTCGTTGTGCACCGCAACGAAGGTGCCGCGCCCCTGCCGCCGCACGAGGATGTGCTCGGCCACGAGATCGTCGGTCGCGTGGCGCAGCGTGCCGATCGACACGCCGAGCGCCGCCGCCAGCTCGCTCTCGCTCGGCAGCACGCTGCCGGCCGCGCAGCGCCCCGACTCGATGGCGCGCAGCAGCGAACGCTTGACGAGCCGGTAGAGCGGCGCGCCCGCCGACTCGGCGGGAATCGGTTCGAACGCGGAGATGTCTGTCGAGCGGGGCATGGCGCATTGTGGTGGCCGCATCGCGATTCATCCAAGTCATTCATATGACCTGTTTGACATGCGGAGACGCGCACTCGGACACTGGCCCGGCTGCAAATTCTCAGCGAGTCACAACAGGAGACAACGATGATTCATTTCGTTCTGCACGACGCGAAGGACACGGTCGCGGTCGTGGTGGTGGAAGGCGTCAAGGCCGGCATGTCGCTCAGCGGCTGGATCATGGACGAGGACCGCATGACCAGCGTCGATGCGCGCCAGGACATTCCGATCGGCCACAAGGTCGCGCTCAAGGACATGGCAACCGGCGACACGGTGTGGAAGTACGGCATCGACATGGGCAAGGTGGTGGCGCCGATCAAGGCCGGCGAACACGCGCACGTCCAGAACATCAAGACCAAGCGCTGGTAGGCCCTGCCCCGCTTCGCCAATTCCACATCACCCACGAATCCGAAAGAACCGCATGTCCGTCATTTCCAAAGACACCACCTTCCTCGGCTACCGCCGCGAAAACGGCCGCGTCGGCGTGCGCAACCACGTCATCATCCTGCCGCTGGACGATCTCTCCAACGCGGCCGCCGAAGCGGTGGCCCACAACATCAAGGGCGCGCTCGCCATTCCGCATCCCTACGGCCGCCTGCAGTTCGGCGCCGACCTGGAGCTGCACTTCCGCACGCTGATCGGCGCGGGCTGCAACCCGAACGTGGCGGCGGTCGTCGTCATCGGCATCGAGGACAGCTGGACGCAGAAGGTGGTCGACGGCATCGCCACCACGGGCAAGCCGGTGGCCGGCTTCGGCATCGAGGGCCACGGCGACCACGACACCATCCTGCGCGCGAGCAAGGTGGCGCGCGAGTTCGTGCAGGCCGCCAGCGAGAAGCAGCGCGAGCCCTGCGGCATCCACGAACTCTGGGTCTCGACCAAGTGCGGCGAGAGCGACACCACCTCGGGCTGCGGCTCCAACCCCACCGTGGGCAACGCCTTCGACAAGCTCTACGAGACTGGCAACACGCTGGTGTTCGGCGAGACCTCCGAGATCACCGGCGGCGAGCGCATCGTGGCCGACCGCTGCCGCACGCCCGACGTGAAGGAGCGCTTCATGTTCATGTTCAACCGCTACCAGGACATGATCAACCGCCACAAGACCAGCGACCTGTCGGACTCGCAGCCCACCAAGGGCAACATCGCGGGCGGCCTGACGACCATCGAGGAAAAGGCGCTGGGCAACATCCAGAAGATCGGCAAGAAGTGCATGGTGGACGGCGTGCTCGACAAGGCCGAGGTGCCGACCGGCCCGGGCCTGTGGTTCATGGACTCGTCCAGCGCGGCGGCCGAGATGGTGACGCTATGTGCTGCGTCGGGCTACGCGGTGCATTTCTTCCCCACGGGCCAGGGCAACGTGATCGGCAACCCGATCCTGCCGGTCATCAAGATCTGCGCCAACCCGCGCACCGTGCGGCTGATGAGCGAGCACGTCGACGTCGACACCTCGGGCCTGCTGCAGCGCGAGATGACGCTCGACCAGGCCGGCGACCAGCTGCTCGAATGCATGCTGCGCACCGCCAACGGCCGGCTCACCGCGGCGGAAGCGCTGGGCCACCGCGAGTTCGTGATGACGCGGCTGTACGAGTCGGCCTGAGCGCGCCCGCGCAACGGAAAGCATCATGAAGCGGATAGTGATTGCGGAGTTCATGGACGCCGCCGCGGTTGCGCAATTGCGCGAGCGGCACGACGTTCTCCACGACGTGGCGCTGGTGGACGACGGCGCCCGGCTCTACAAGGAAGCGAAGTGGGCCCATGCGCTCATCGTGCGCAACCGCACGCAGGTGCGCGGCGAACTGCTGGATGCGCTCACGCAGTGCACGGTGGTGGGCCGCCTGGGCGTGGGCCTCGACAACATCGACGTGGCGGGCTGCGAAGCGCGCGGCATCCGGGTGATTCCGGCCACGGGCGCCAATGCATTGAGCGTGGCCGAGTACGTGATTGCGAGCGCCATGATGCTGCTGCGCGGCGCCTACGGCTCCACCGCCGCGGTGGCGGCGGGGCGCTGGCCGCGCAACGCGCTGTCGAACGGGCGCGAGCTCTCGGGCAAGACGCTCGGGCTGGTCGGCTTCGGCGCCATCGGGCAGCTGACGGCGCGGCTCGCGCAGGCGCTCGGCATGCGCACGGTGGCCTTCGATGCCATGATGGACGGCAGCCACCCGGCCTTCGGCGCAACGGGCACGCAGCCGCTGGGCCTCGACGCGCTGCTGGCGCAGGCGGACGTGGTGAGCCTGCACCTGCCGCTGGTGGACAGCACGCGCAACCTCTTCCATGCGGCGCGCATCGCGGCCATGAAGGGTGGCGCGGTGCTCGTCAACACCTCGCGCGGCGGCATCGTCGACGAAGCCGCCGTGGCGCTTGCGCTGCGCGAAGGCCGGCTCGGCGGCGCAGCGCTCGATGTGTTCGATGCCGAGCCGCTCGCGGCCAGCCCGCATTTCGAGGACTGCCCCAACCTGCTGCTGACACCGCACATCGCGGGCGTGACGGCCGAGTCGAACGAGCGCGTAAGCAGCCTCATTGCACAGAAGGTGCTGGAGGCGCTGGAACCGTGACGACGATGAGTCTTCCACAAGCGCGGAGCGCCGTGGCCACGGCCCTGCGCGCGGCCGGCGCGAACGAGGCGATGGCGGCGGCCGCCGCACGCGCACTGGTGCTGGCCGAGGCGCAGGGCCTGGGCTCGCACGGCCTCGCCCGCGTGGCCCAGTACGCCACGCACCTGCGCAACGGCCGGGTGAACGGCGACGCGGTGCCGACGCTGCGCCGACAGAAAGGCGCGGCGGCGCTGATCGATGCGCACGAGGGCCTGGCCTTCGCCGCCTGCGAGATGGCCATTGCCGAGGCCATCGGCCGCGCGCGCGACTTCGGCATTGCGATTGCGGGCGTCACGGGCAGCCACCATTGCGGCGTGGTGGTCGACCATTTGCGGCCGGTGGCCGAGGCCGGCATGGTCGGGCTCGGCTTTGCCAACTCGCCGGCCGCGATGCCGGCGGCCGGTGGGCGCCATCCCATCTTCGGGACCAATCCGGTGGCGGCGATGTTCCCGCGCCGCGATGCGCTGCCCCTCGCCATCGACCTGAGCCTTTCGGAAGCGGCGCGCGGCAAGGTCATGGTGGCCGCGAAGCAAGGCAAGGCCATACCGATCGGCTGGGCCGTGGACCGCAACGGCCGGCCGACCACCGACGCGCAGGCTGCGCTCGAAGGCTCGATGCTGCCCATCGGCGCGGCCACGAGCCCCAAGGGCGCGATGCTGGCGCTGGTGGTCGAGTTGCTGGTCACGGCGCTGATCGGTGCGCAGTTCGGCTTCGAGGCATCGAGCTTCTTCGAGGATGCCGGCAACCGGCCGCGCATCGGCCAGGCCTTCATCGTCATCGACCCCGGCGCGCTCGCGGGCTCTGCGGGCTACCTCGACCGCGTCGAGGTGCTGGTGGGCGAGATGCTGCGCGACGACGGCGTGCGCCTGCCCGGCGCGCGGCGCGAGGAGCTGCGGCTGCGCGCCGAGGCGGAGGGCATCGAGGTGCCCGAGGCGCTGCTCGCGCAGTGGCGAAGGTAGACGCCACCGATCGCCACGACCCTACACAACAACAGGAGACAACACGATGAAACGACGCGAATGGATGCAGGGGACCGCCGCCCTGGCGGCGACGGGATCGCTGGGCTCGCTCATGCCGATGCTTGCCAGGGCGCAAGGCGGCGACTACCCCAGGCCGGACGCCACGCTGCGCTACGTGGTGCCCTTTCCGCCGGGCGGCCTGACGGACGTGATGGCGCGGCAGATCGGCCAGCAGCTGGGCGAGCGCTGGAAGGTCAACGTGCTGGTGGACAACCGGCCCGGCGGCAACGGGCAGATCGGCGCCGACCTGGTGGCCAAGGCGCCGCCCGACGGCAACACGCTGCTCGCGGTCACGCTGACGCACGCGGCCAACGTGACGCTGTTCCCGAAGTCGCCGTTCAGCTTCCAGAAGGACCTGCGGCCGGTGGCGCTGCTGGCCGGCAGCCCGATGCTGATCGTGGTGCCCGTGGCCAGCCCCATCCAGGACCTGAAGGGCCTGGTCGCGGCGGCGAAGGAGCGCAAGCTCAACGCCGGCTCCAGCGGCAACGGCACGCCGCCTCACCTGACGCTCGCGCTGTTCAACGACCTGAACAAGTCGGCCATCCAGCACGTGCCCTACAAGGGCGGCGCGCCATGCATCACCGATCTCATCGGCGGCCAGCTCGACGTGGTGTTCTCGAACATCCCGGAGTCGATCGCGCACGTGAAGGGCGGAAAACTGCGCGCGCTCGCGATCGCGAGCAAGGCCCGCTACCCCTTGCTGCCCGAGGTGCCGACCACCGCCGAAGCCGGCATGCCCGCGCTGCAGGTCGAGAACTGGACCGGCATGATGGCGCCGGCCGGCATGCCCGACGCCGCGGTGCAGAAGCTGGGCGCGGAGGTGGTGAAGATCCTCACGCAGCCCGGCCTGGACGAGCGCATGCGCCAACAGGGCTTCGTGATCGATGCGCGCGGGCCGGACCGCTTCGCGCCTTTCCTGGCCGACGAGATCGCGCGCTGGGCGCACGTCATCAAGGCGGCGTCTATCCAGCCCGGCTGAGCCGCAACAGCCGCGCCGTGTGCCGCGCGATCACGGCCTCTTCGTCGGTGCGCAGCACCCAGGCGCTGACGGCGCTCCCGGGTGCGGTGAGTTGCGCCATGCCCGCGCGATTCGCCTCCGCGTCGACACGAAGGCCGAGCCAGCCGCACTGCAGAAGGATGCGCTCGCGCAGCGCGGCGGCGTTCTCGCCGATGCCGCCGGTGAACACGATGGCATCGACACCGCGCAGCGCCGCGGCCAGGCTGCCCATGTGCTGCACCACCTGCTCGATGAAATGCGTGATGGCCTCGGCGGCGGCGGGCGCGGCAGAAGCCTCCAGCTCGCGCATGTCGCTGGAAATTCCCGACAGCCCCAGCAGGCCCGACTCGCGGAACAGCAGCTTCTCTACATCGTCCGCCGACATGCCGTGCGAGCGCATCAGGTACAGCACCACGGCCGCATCGAGGTGCCCGCAGCGCGTGCCCATGGTGAGGCCGTCGAGCGGCGAGAAGCTCATCGTGGTTGCCACCGACCGACCCTCGGCCATGCCGCACATCGACGCGCCGTTGCCCAGGTGCGCGACGATCACGCGTTGCTGCGCGAGCTGCGGCGCCAGTCGCGCGAACTGCGTCACGATCGATTCGTAGGAGAGGCCGTGGAACCCGTAGCGCCGCACGCCCGCATCGTGCAGCGCACGCGGCAGCGCGAAGCGGCGGTTCACATCGGGCTGGGTCGAATGAAAGGCGGTGTCGAAGCACGCCACCTGCGGCACGCCATCGAAAGCCTTCATGGCGGCACGCACGCCCGCGAGGTTGTGCGGCTGGTGCAGCGGCGCAAGCGGCTCGAGCGCAGCCAGTTCGGCAAGCACCGCATCGTCGATGCGCACCGGCGCCACGAAGTTCGCGCCGCCATGCACGATGCGATGGCCGACCGCTGCGATGCGGCCGCCGTCGCCCTGCTGTGCATGCCATTCGAGCAGCGCGGCCAGTGCGCCCTGGTGCGAGCGGCTGTCGCCTTCCAGCGCCGCGTCGTGCAGCGTGCGGCCCTCGGCATCGCGTATGCGCAGCCGCGCCTTGAGCCCCGCGCCCAGGCCGTCGGCCTCGCCCGACCAGCGTGCAGCAGGCAGCGCGTCGCCCTCGCCGGCCACCTCGAACAGCGCGGCCTTGATCGAGGACGACCCGGCGTTGAGGGTGAGCAGCGAATCGGTCAGACGTAGTCCTTGTACTTTTCGAGGAAGCGCACCGGCTTGGCCAGCGCATCGCGGCGGAACGGATCGCCGAGCTCGCGGGTGCACATGATCTCGATCACGCAGGTCTTGCCCTGGTTCATCTGCATGTCGATGGCCTTCTTCAGTGCCGGGCCCACGTCTTCGAGCCTGTCGACCACGATGCCCTCGGCGCCCATGGCCTTGGCAATGCCCGCGAAGCTCTCGCTCTCGAGCTCGCCCGCGACGAAGCGGCGGTTGTAGAAGTCGACCTGGTTCTTCTTCTCGGCACCCCACTGGCGGTTGTGGAAGACCACGGCCGTGACCGGAATGTCGTGGCGCACGGCGGTCATGATCTCGACCATGCTCATGCCCCAGGCGCCGTCGCCGGCATAGGCCACGGCCGGGCGGTCGGGCGCCGCGCACTTGGCGCCGATCATGGTCGGCAGCGAGTAGCCGCAATTGCCGAAGCTCATCGGCGCGAAGAAACTCCTCGGCTCCTCGAAACGCAGGTAGCTGTTGGCAATGGCGTTGATGTTGCCGATGTCGGTGGAGACCATCACGCGCGGCGGCATGGCCTTCTCGAGCTCGCGCAGCACCTGGCGCGGGTGCAGGTAGCTGCCGCCGGTGGGCGTCTTCTCGCCCTTGGCCTCCTCGATGGCGTCGAGGCTGAAGGGGTCGCGCTCGTGGGTCCACTCGTCGAGCTCTTTTTCCCACGCGGCCTTTTCGGCCTTGATCTTTTCAGCGCGCTGGGACTTGGTGGCGTCGCAGGCGAGCGTCTTGCCGGCCAGCCGCTTGAGCAGTTCATTGGCCGTGGCCTTGGCGTCGCCGTGGATGCCGACGGTGATCTTCTTCACGAGCCCGAGGTTGGTGTGGTCGGCTTCCACCTGGATGATCTTCGCGTCCTTCGGCCAGTAGTCCATGCCGTGCTGCGGCAAGGTGCCGAAGGGGCCCATGCGCGAGCCGAGCGCAAGCACCACGTCGGCCTGCGCGATCAGCTTCATCGCGGCCTTGGAACCCTGGTAGCCCAGCGGGCCCGCGGCAAGCGGATGGCTCGCGGGGAAGGAGTCGTTGCGGAGATACCCGTTGGCCACGGGGGCGCCCAGGCGCTCGGCCAGGGCCTTGCATTCTTCGACCGCATCGCCCATCACCACGCCGCCGCCCGAGAGGATGACCGGAAACTTCGCCGAGGCCAGCAGCTCGACGGCCGCGTTCAGGCTGTTCTCGCCGCCCGAACCGCGCTCCACGCGCATGGGCTTCGGGATCTCGGTGGTGATCTCCCCATAGAAATAGTCGCGCGGAATGTTGAGCTGCGTCGGGCCCATCTCGGAGATGGCGCGGTCGAAGCAGCGCGCCGTGTACTCGGCCATGCGCTTGGGGTTGTTCACGTGGCCCTGGTACCTGGTGAACTCCTGGAACATCGGCAGCTGGTTGGCTTCCTGGAAGCCGCCGAGGCCCATGCCCATGGTGCCGGTCTCGGGCGTGATCATCACGACCGGACTGTGCGCCCAGTAGGCGGCCGCGATGGCCGTCACGCAGTTGCTGATGCCGGGGCCGTTCTGGCCGATCACCACGCCGTGGCGGCCCGACACGCGCGCATAGCCGTCGGCCATGTGGGCGCCGCCCTGCTCGTGCACCACCGGGATCAGGCGGATGCCGGCGGGCGCGAAGATGTCCATCGCGTCCATGAAGGCCGAGCCCATGATGCCGAACATGTCGGTCACGCCGTTGGCGACCATGGTTTCGACGAAGGCCTCGGAGGGCGTCATCTTCTGCACGCCGGCGACGGCTTCGCGGGTGGGTGCGGCGGGTTGCTTCTGGCTCATGGAAGGCGTCTCCTGAAGGAATGAGGCGGTCGGCGGGTTTCAAAAGTCGGAACCGGTTGTTCCGAATTTCTTTCCGGCGGAATATAGGACGGCAAGGCCTCGGCGTCAAACAATTTACAAAAATCGGTACGTCTTGTCTTGTTTTTTGTAAAAAGACTATGATCCGGCCCATGAAGATCGTCAAAGGGCTTGCGCCCGAAATCCCTGAGCCGGCGTCGGGCGACACGCCCACCATGCGCCTGTTCGGGCTGCTCGAAGTCATGGCCGCCAAGGACCAGCGCTACTCGCTGCAGGGCCTGGTGGAAGAGACCGGCATGCCCAAGCCCACCCTGCACCGCATGCTCCAGCAGCTCGAAGGCGCGGGCCTCCTGCAGCGCGAGGGCGACGGGCGCCACTACGGCATCGGCACGCGGCTGCGGCGGCTGGCCGAGAACCTGCTGCTCAACGACAGCCTCCACGGTGCGCGCCATACGGTGCTGCGTCAACTGGTGGAAGAAATCGGCGAGAGCTGCAACCTCACCGCGCTCTCGGGCAGCGAGGTGGTGTACCTCGACCGCGTGGAAACCGCCGCGCCGCTGCGCTTCTACCTGCACTCGGGCTCGCGCGTGCCGGTGCACTGCTCGGCCAGCGGCAAGATCTTTCTCGCGCAGATGAGCGCGGCGCAGCGCCGCCGCCTGCTCTCCAACGCGCCGCTGGAGCCCTACACGCCCAGGACGCTCACCGACCCCGACGCGCTCGAAAAGGAAGTGCAGCGCGTGCGCAAGGACGGCTACGCCATCGACAACGAAGAGTTCCTGCCCGGCCTGCTGTGCATTGCGGCGCTGGTGCCTTCGGGAGACGACGGCCCCTCGAACCTGTGCATCGCGGTGCAGGCGCCGGTCATGCGGCTCGATGCCGCGAAGGCGAAGACGCTGCTGCCCGCCCTGCAGCGCGCCGCAGAGGCGCTGAGCCGCATCGATGCCGATGCGGGCACCACCAGCCGCGCGCAGGCCTGACTCACTCCATCCTGGAAAACCCATCGTGACCGACATCGCAGACCTTCGGCCCGACCGCATGCTGAGCGTGCGCGAGGTGTTCGGCATCGACACCGAGCTGCAGGTGCCCGCCTTCAGCGAACGCGACGACCACGTGCCCGAGGTCGACGCGGTCTACCGCTTCAACCCCGACGTGACCCTCGCCATCCTCGCGGGCTTCATGCGCGACCGGCGCGTGATGGTGCAGGGGCTGCACGGCACCGGCAAGTCGACCCACATCGAGCAGGTGGCGGCGCGGCTGAACTGGCCCTGCGTGCGCCTGAACCTCGACGGCCACATCAGCCGGCTCGACCTCGTGGGCAAGGACGCGGTGGTGCTGCGCGAAGGCCAGCAGGTCACCGAGTTCCAGGAAGGCATCGTGCCGTGGTCGCTGCAGCGGCCGGTGGCGCTGGTGTTCGACGAGTACGACGCGGGCCGGCCCGACGTGATGTTCGTGATCCAGCGCATCCTGGAGCAGGGCGGCAAGTTCACGCTGATGGACCAGAACAGGGTGCTGCGGCCGCACCCCTTCTTTCGCCTCTTCGCCACCGCCAACACGGTGGGCCTGGGCAACCTCAACGGCCTGTACCACGGCGCACAGCGGCTCAACCATGCGCAGATCGACCGCTGGAACATCGTGGCCTCGCTCAACTACCTGCCGGCCGGCGAAGAAATCGCGATCGTGCAGGCGCGCGTGCCTTCGCTGGCCGACGAGGCGGGCCGCCAGCTGGTGGCATCGATGGTGGCCGTGGCCGATCTCACGCGCAAGGGCTTCGCGGCGGGCGACCTCTCGACGCTGATGTCGCCGCGCACCGTGATCACCTGGGCCGAGAACGTCGAGATCTTCAAGAACCCGGCGCTGGCGTTTCGCCTGTCCTTCGTCAACAAGTGCGACGACGCGGAGCGGCCGCTCGTGGCCGAGTACTTCCAGCGCTGCTTCGACCAGGAACTGAAGGAGTCGCACCAGCTGTCCTCGGGTTCGCACGAATGACCGACGCGCCTGCCCCCGCCACTGCATCGGCCAGCGCCATGCAGCGCCGCGTGCGGCAGGAGGAGCAGGTCGCCGAACTCTGCGCGGGCGTGGTGCGGGCCTTCAGCGGCGAGCGCGACCTGCACTTTCGCGGACGGCGCCTGCACCGCGGCCGCGTGGCGCTGCCGTGGTTCGCACCGCACCTGCACCCTTCGCCCGAGACCGACGACTTCGCCTCCTTTCGTGGCGTGGCCGATGGCCTGGCACTGCGGCTCACGGTGTCCGATGCCGCGCTGCACGAAAGCCTGCGGCCCGAGGATCCGGTCGAGCGCATGCTGTTCGAGATGCTCGAGCAGTTCCGCGCCGAAGCCATGGCGCCCGACGTCATGGCGGGCATGCGCCGCAACCTGCGTCACCGCCATGAACAGTGGTCGCTGGCCTTCCACCACTCGGGCCTGACCGACACCGCACGCGGCCTGCTGCTCTACGCCGTGGCGCAGATCTGCCGCGCCCGCGTGAGCGGCCAGCAGGTGGTGGAAGAAACCGAGGACATGCTCGAAGCCACGCGCTTTCACCTTGCACCGCTGATCGGCCACGCACTCGCGGGCCTTCGCCGCGACCGTGCGGACCAAGCCGCCTACGCCGTGCATGCACTCGCCATCGCGCGCACCGTCGCCACGATGCTGCACGAGGCCGGCGAAGACAGCAGCGACGCACACGACCCGCACGTGGACGACAAGCGCAGCGTGTTCATGCTCGTCGCCGACATGGACCGCGAGATCGTCGAGCGCTTCACCACCGCCGAGTCGGGCCGCAGCGCGGTGCTCGACGACGCGGGCGGCGCGTATCGCGTCTTCTCCGATGCCTACGACCGCGAGCACGACGCCGCCACGCTCGCACGCAAGGAAGTGCTGGCGGGCCACCGCGAGAAGCTCGACCGCCGCATCGCCGTGCAGGGCGTGAACATCGCCCGCCTGGCGCGCGAGCTGCGTGCGCTGCTGGCCGACCCCACGCGCGACGGCTGGGATGGCGGCCAGGAAGAAGGCCTGATCGACGGCCGCCGGCTCGCGCAGCTGGTGGCTTCGCCAACCGAGCGCCGGCTGTTCCGCACCGAGCACCTCGAGCCGGTGGCCGACTGCATCGTGACGCTCCTGATCGACTGCTCGGGTTCGATGAAGGAGCATGCCGAATCGGTCGCGATGATGGCCGACGTGTTCGCGCGCGCGCTCGAGCAGGCCGGCGCGGCCAGCGAGGTGCTGGGCTTCACCACCGGCGCATGGAACGGCGGCCGCGCGCAGCGCGAGTGGGTGCGCGCCGGCAAACCGCCTCAGCCGGGCCGCCTCAACGAGCGCTGCCACATCGTCTTCAAGGCCGCCGCCACGCCCTGGCGCCGCGCACGGCCCGCGATGGCGGCGCTGCTGAAGGCCGACCTGTTCCGCGAAGGCATCGACGGCGAGGCGGTCGACTGGGCCTGCGCGCGCCTGCGCCAGCGGCCGGAGGCGCGCAAGCTGCTGCTGGTGATTTCAGACGGCTCGCCGATGGACAGCGCGACGCACCTGGCCAACGACGCGCATTACCTCGACCACCACTTGCGCGACGTGGTGGCGCGGCAGGAGCAGCGGCGCGACATCGAGATCGCGGGCATTGGCGTCGGGCTCGATCTGAGCCCGTACTACAGCCGCAGCCATGTGCTGGACCTTGCTGCCTCCACCGGCAACACCATCTTTCGCGAGGTGATCGACTTGATGGCGGGGCGGCATCGGCGCTGATTGCCTGTTTGCTGCCTACCGGGACGCTGCTGTTCGGGGCGCGCTCCCGCCGACGGGGTACCTTGCTCCGCGAATGTCCTCCGGCCTGCGGCCTCCCCCTTGATTTCGCTGCGCAAGGCACCCCATCGGCGGGAGCGTTATGCGGAGCGGTTGTTGATCAGCGATGCACCGGCAGCGTGCCCTGGTGCACAGGGCATCGGGTGCTCCCCGCAGCGAAATCAAGGAGGAGCCGAAGGCGGGGGACATTCGCGGAGGGGAGTACCCGGTGGCCTGTGCACTCGCCCTGAAAAAACATGAAACGTTTAGACCTACATCCAAGTCCCCGATTGACAAAACGACCGATCAGTCCAAACATCGCGTCTCATATCCAGGAACAACGTTCCAATATTTGGAACACCCAGAGCCTCATGGATTCCACCCTCGCCAAGGGCCTTGCCGCCATCGAATGGATGACGCGGCAACAGCGCGACTGCCGCGTCACCGACCTGGCCCAGGCCTTCGGCATGGCGCGCAGCAATGCGCACCGCACGCTGCAGACGCTGGTCGAATGCGGCTGGGCCGTGCAGGACCCGGACACCAGCGCCTACCGCCCGAGCCTGCGCCTGTTCGAGCTCGGCGCGCTGGTTTCCGAGGCCACCGACATGGGTTCGCTGCTGCGGCCGCACCTCGCGGCACTGGCGCAGCAGACCGGCGAGACCATCCACCTTGCAGTGCTCGACGGCGCCGAGATCGTCTACCTCGACAAGTTCGACAGCCCCCTGCCCGTGGCTGCCTATTCGCGCATCGGCGGCCGGGCGGCCGCGTATTGCGTGGCCTCGGGCAAGGCCCTGCTCGCCGCGGCCGCGCCGGACCTTTCCGCGCTGCACGAGCGCCTCGGCACGCTCGCGGCGCACACGAAGAACAGCATCACCAGCTTCGATGCCCTTCTCTCGGAACTCGAACGCACGCGCGTTCGCGGCTATGCGGAAAACCGCGAGGAATGGCGCCTCGGCGTCTGCGGTCTCGGCGTGCCGGTGTTCAACGCGCGCGGCGAAGCGATCGCGGCCGTCGGCATGAGCGTGCCCTCGATCCGCTTCGCGCGGACGCAGGCGCGCGGGCTGGCCGACCGCCTCATGGCCTGCGCGCGCGACGCGAGCGTCACGCTGGGCTACCGGGCAAGCCCGGTGCCGGCGGCGCCGCTGCCGACATCCACCACAAGGAGAAGGAGACTCGGATGAAGCTGTTGTTCCTCGCCCCCTGGCTGCGCGCCGCGCTGCTGGCGGCCACCACCCTGGCAGCGCCTTTTGCCGTGCAGGCGCAAAACGGCACCGACTATCCCAACAAGCCGATTCGGCTCATCGTTCCGTACCCGCCCGGCGGCGGCACCGACGTGATCGCGCGCATCGTGCAGGAGCGCTTCTCGTCGCTGCTCGGCCAGCAGGTGCTCATCGACAACCGCGGCGGCGCGGCCGGCTCCATCGGCACCGAGATCGTGGCCAAGGCCGCACCCGACGGCTACACGGTGCTGTTCACGCTGTCTTCGCACACCATCAACCCGGCGATCTACACCAAGCTCTCGTTCGACACCGCGAAAGACTTCGCGCCCGTGGGCCTGGTCGCCTCGCTGCCGCAGATCCTGGTGGCCAACACGCAGTTCGCACCCAATACGGTGGCCGAACTGGTGGCGCTCGCCAAGGCCAAGCCGGGATCGCTTTCCTTCGCCTCGGTGGGCAACGGCTCTCCCGGGCACCTGGCGGGCGAGCTGCTGAAGCTGCGCACCGGCACCCAGATGACGCACATCCCCTACCGCGGCGGCGGCCCGGCCGTGACCGACGTGATGGGCGGGCAGGTACCGCTGCTGTGGGTATCGATTCCCGCGGCCGCGCAGTTCGTGAAGGCCGGCAAGCTCAAGGCGCTGGCGGTGTCGACCACCAAGCGCAGCGCCGCCTTCCCCGACGTGCCCACGATGCAGGAAGCGGGCATTGCCGATTTCGACGTCGACTCCTGGTACGCGGTGTTCGTGCCCGCGAAGACGCCGCAGCCCACCATCGACAGGCTCAACCGCGTCATCAACACGGTGGTCAAGGAACCCGAGATCCGCGACAAGCTGCTGGCACAGGGCAGCGAAGGCGTCGGCGGCACGCCGGAGCAACTGGGCAAGGTGGTGACCACGGAACTCGTGCGCTGGCAGAAGCTTGCAAAAGAAGCCAGCATCAAGGTGGATTGACCAGCAACAGACAGACCCATGGAAAACTCATCCGCACCCTCTTCCCCCATCGCCGAACTGGTGGCGCGCGCCCGCGCCGCGCAGCGCATCTACGAAACCTGGTCGCAGGCGCAGGTCGACACCGCCGTGGTGGCCGCGGGCTGGGCCATCATCGAGCCGGCGCGCAACCGCGAACTGGCCGAGCTGGCGGTGGCCGACACCGGCGTGGGCAACGCCCCGGACAAGGTGCGCAAGAACCACCGCAAGACCTTCGGCCTGCTGCGCGACCTGCAGGGCGCGCGCTCGGTGGGGGTGATCGGCGAAGACCCGGCGCGCGGCATCGTCGAGATCGCGCGGCCCGTGGGCGTGGTGTGCGCGGTCACGCCGTCCACCAACCCGGGCGCGACGCCTGCCAACAAGATCATCAACGCGCTCAAGGGGCGCAACGCAGTCATCGTGGCGCCCTCGCCCAAGGGCTGGTCGACGGCCGCGCGGCTGATCGAGTTCATCCATGCGCAGTTCGACCGCATCGGCGCGCCGCGCGACCTGGTGCAGCTGCTGCCCTCGCCGGTCAACAAGCAGTCGACGGCCGAGCTGATGCGCCTGTGTGACCTGGTGGTGGCCACCGGCTCGCAGGCCAACGTGCGCGCAGCCTATGCCAGCGGCACGCCGGCCTTCGGCGTGGGCGCGGGCAACGTGGCGGGCATCGTCGACGAAACGGCCGACGTGAACGCGGCGGCCGATCGCATCCTGCTGTCCAAGACCTTCGACAACGCGACCAGCTGCTCGTCGGAGAACAGCCTGGTCGTCGTCGATGCGGTGCGCGCGCAGATGCTCTCGGCGCTGAAGGACCGCGGCGCGCTCATGCTCGCGGCTGCACAGAAGGCCACGCTGCAGTCGCTGATGTGGCCGGGCGGCAAGCTCTCTCCTGCCGTCATCGGCCAGTCGGCGCGCATGATCGCCGAGCGCGCAGCCGCCCTCGACGGCGCCAACCGCGAGGGCTGGCTGGCCATTGCGGCGAGAAATCCGCGCATCCTCATGGTGGCCGAGGACGGCGTGGGCCACGAGCATCCGTTCTCGGGCGAGAAGCTGAGCCCGGTGCTGGCAATCTATTCCGCACGCGACTTCGACGAAGCTGCCGCCACGGTCGCGCGCATCTACGCCTACGAAGGCGCGGGCCATTCGGTCGGCCTGCACAGCACGGTGCCCGAACGCGCGTTGACGCTCGGCCTCACGCTGCCGGTGTCGCGCGTGATCGTCGACCAGGCGCACTGCATTGCCACCGGCGGCAGCTTCGACAACGGCCTGCCGTTCTCGCTGTCGATGGGCTGCGGCACCTGGGGCAAGAACAACTTCTCCGACAACATGAACTACCGGCACTACCTGAACATCACGCGCGTGTCGCGGCCGATTCCGGAGCGGGTGCCCAGCGAGGACGACATCTTCGGCGCCTTCTTCGCCGAATACGGTGCGGGCTGAGCGTGGTGGCTTCCACCGTTCATGAGCTGATCGAACTGCAGGCGGCGGCGCAGCCGCAGGCGGTGTATGCGCTTTCCACCGAAGGCGGACGCGGCAGCATCGGCTTCGGCGAGCTCGCGCGCGGCTGCCGCACGGTGGCGGCGGTGCTGCACGCGCATGGCGCGCGGCCGGGCGACACGGTGTCGGTGGTCATGCCCAATGGCCTGCAGACGCTGCGCCTGCTGCTCGGCGCCATGCACGGCGGCATGTGCGTGAACCCGGTCAACCTGCTGTCGCAGCCCGAGCAGATGCGCTACGTGCTCGCGCATTCGGATTGCCGCGTGGTGTGCGTCGCGCCCGAATGGGAGGCACGCGTGCGCGCGATGCTCGAGGGCATCGGCCGGCCGGTCGAGGTGCTGGTGGCCGGCCCCGACACCGATGCGCTGCCGGGCGAGGCGCAGGCAACGCCTTCGCAGGAGGTTGCACCCCCCGCCGCCGGCGACGTGGCCCTTCTGATGTACACCTCGGGCACCACCGGCATGCCCAAGGGCGTGATGCTCACGCAAGGCAACCTCGCGGCCAACGCGCATGCGATCAGCGCCGAGCATGCGCTGCAGCCCGCCGACCGCGTGCTGGCCGTGCTGCCGCTCTATCACATCAACGCCTTTGCCGTGACCATGCTCGCGCCGCTCGCCCATGGCGGCAGCCTCGCGATGCCGCCGAAGTTCTCGGCCGGGCGCTTCTGGGAGCAGGCCTCGGGAACGGGGTGCAGCTGGATCAACGTGGTGCCCACGATGATCTCGTACCTGCTCGAAGGCGAGGAGCCGCCGCCCTCGCAGACCGCTTCCATCCGCTTCTGCCGCTCGGCATCGGCCGCGCTGCCGCCGGAGCACCACCGCGCCTTCGAGCAGAAGTTCGGCATCGGCATCGTCGAGACCATGGGCCTCACCGAAACCGCGGCGCCGTCTTTTTCGAACCCGCTCGATCCCGCGCTGCGCAAGCTGGGCTCGGTGGGCCGCGCCTCGGGCTGCGAGGCGCGCGTCATCGATGCCGCATTGGCCGAGGTGCCCGACGGCACCACCGGCGAGCTGGCCATTCGCGGCGCCAACGTGATGCGCGGCTACTACAAGAACGAGGAAGCCACCCGCGCCAGCTTCACGCCCGACGGATGGCTGCGCACCGGCGATCTCGGCCACCGCGATGCCGATGGCTTCTTCTTCGTGACCGGCCGCATCAAGGAACTGATCATCAAGGGCGGCGAGAACATTGCGCCGCGCGAGATCGACGAGGCGCTGCTGCGGCATCCCGCCGTGCTCGAGGCCGCGGCGGTGGGCGTGCCCGACCGCCACTACGGCCAGGAGATCGGCGTGTGCATCGTGCTGCGCGACGGCTGCGCCTGCAGCGAAGACGAGCTGCGCGCCTTCTGCGCCGACGTGCTCGGCCGCTACAAGGCGCCAGGCCACTACCGCTTTGTCACGGACCTGCCGCGCGGGCCTTCCGGAAAGGTGCAGCGCTTGAAGCTGCTGCCGCTTTTCGCTGCATGAGCCGCCGCCCGGCCGCTCCGAAGGCGGCTCGCACCGAAGCGCGCAGCGCGGAGGTTATTCGGTGATCGCGGCGGAACTGCTGGTGCCGCCGCTGGCGCCGGCGCTGCTCGCCTACAGCCTCTGCGTGGTGTTCGCGGCCGGCGTGGTGCGCGGCTTCGCGGGCTTCGGCTTCTCGGCCGTCACCGTGGCGGGGCTCTCTCTCGTGGTGTCGCCTGCGCTCGTGGTGCCGGCCATCTTCATGCTCGAGATCCTCGCAAGCCTGAGCCAGCTGCGCGGCATTGCACGCGACGTCGACATGCCCTGGCTCGGCTGGCTGATGCTGGGCAACCTGCTGTTCATTCCGCTCGGGGTCGCGTTGCTGGCCTGGCTGCCCGAAACGCCGCTGCGCCTGCTGATCGGCGCGCTGCTGATGGCCGCGGCCCTGCTGCTGCGCGCCGGCACCCGGGCCACGCTCGTGCCCACGCGCGCGGTGCGCTTCGCGGCCGGGCTGGTCTCGGGCTTCATCAACGGCGTGGCGGCCATCGGCGGTATTGCCATTGCGGTGCTGCTGAGCACCACCGCGATGGCGCCGGCCGCGCTGCGCGCCACCATGATCGCGCTGCTGCTCTTCAGCGACGTGGTGTCGCTCGCAAGCGCCGCGCTCATGCCCACGGCCGCGCATGCCGCGTCGGGCCACCTGCTCGGGGCCGGCACGCTGAAGTGGGCGCTGTGGCTCGCGCCCGCGATGCTGGCCGGCGTCTGGTGGGGCCAGCGCTCGTTCAAGGGCGTGTCGCCCACGCAGTTCCGCCGGCATGTGCTGAGCCTGCTGGTGGCCTTGGCGGCGGTGAGCGTGGCGCGCTCGGTTGTCTCGCTGGCAACGGCCTGACCGGCAAGATCCTGCACGGCAACGTCCTGCCCTGGCTATGCTGCGCGCGACATGCTGTCTTCTTCATTCTTTTCTCGGCCACCGGGACGCGCACTGGCGGCGGCCACGGTGCTTCTGCTCGCATCGGCAGGTGCCGCCGCCGAATCGGCATGCCCGGACACCGCCGCGCGGACGCCGCCACCCCCGCGCGCCCTGGCGATGGCCACCGCCGCACAGCGCGAGCACGAGGCCTTCGGCGCGCAGACGATGGACGCCGAAGGCCGGCTCGTCGAGTCCGGCCGTTCCGAGGCCGAGGATTCGCGCCCCACGCTCGCCACCCCCGCGCCGTGGCAGCGCGTGCTCGGCTACTGGGAGGCGGTCGAACAGCCCCGCACCCCGCTGCCTTCGCTGGTGCGCTTCGGCGCGCTGCGGCCGGCCGACCGCACGCTGCTGCTGCAGGCGCTCAGCCAGGCCAGCGCCTCGCACCTGCAGGGGCTGGGCGTGGGGCCGGACCAGGGCCTCGACGCGGCCGAGCTGCGCGCGATGGCCACCGCGGTGAACCGCGTGGCGGCGATCGACACGCCATGGTCGGCGGCCTTCATGAGCTGGCTCGCGCAGCAGGCGGGGCTGGGCGCGGACGAGTTCGTGTTCTCGGAAGCGCATGCGGACTACGCGGGCGCCGCCTGGCAGGCCGGCGCCGCCGAAGCGGCCGGCCACGAGACGCGCTACGCGATGCGCGCCTGCGACCTCGCGCGCACGCCGCCACGCGTGGGCGACCTAGCCTGCCACACGCGCGGCGCGGCATCGGAGCTCGACAGCTTCGAAAAGATCGGCGCCGTGCTGGCAACGCGGGCCACGGGCGGCGAGCCGCTGCCGATGCATTGCGACGTGGTGGTGAAGGTCGACGAGCGGGGCTTCGACACCATCGGCGGCAATGTGCTGCAGTCGGTCACGCGCAGGCGGCTGGACTTCGCGCCCGGCACGCAGACCCTCGATCCCAGCTACCTGCCCGACGGCTGCACCATCGGCGCTGCGGACTGCACCGAGCGCCACATGAGCTGGCAGCCGTGGTCGCTGCTGCTGCAGTGGCGCTGACGCGGCGCACAGGCGGCGAAAGGCCCAGGCCCGGGCTCAGAGCAGCGTGCCCATGCGCTCCGCGGCGGCCTTGAGCGCATCGATGCGCTTCACCGCCTCTTCCATCGACATGCGCGCGGTCGGCGCATGCACCGCGAGCGCCGCGCGCACCTGCCCGGCCGCGTCGCGCACCGGCACCGCCACGGCCACCAACCCCGCGATGAATTCCTCGCAGTCGCGCGAGTAGCCGCGCTTGGCGATCGCATCGCATTCGGTGCGCAGCGCATCGGCCTTGACGAGCGTGTTGGCCGTCATGCGCGCAAGCGGCAGCCGGTCGATGAGCGCGTCGCGCTCCTTCTTCGGCATTTGCGCGAGGAACAGCTTGCCGCTCGCGGTGCAGTGCAGCGGCACGTGCGAGCCGACATCGAGCGTGAGCCGCAGCGGCCACTGCGCCTCCACGCGGTCGAGGTACAGCACCTGGGCACCGTCGAGCGTGGTGAGGTTGCAGGTCTCGCCCACCTGCCGCACGAGTTCGGACAGCACCTCGTGCCGCAGGCCGCGCACCGTGCCGTGGTTCAGGGTGTCGAAGGCCAGCTTGCGCAGCGCGGGGCCGACGCTGAACGAACGCTCGTCCACGTCGCGCGCCAGGAAGCCGGTGGCCAGCAGCTGGGTGCAGATGCGGTGCGCCGTGCCCTTGGGCAGCCCCAGCTGCGCGGCCAGGTCGGCGAGCGTGAGGGGGCGGCCTTCGCTGGCCAGCAAGGCCAGCAGGCGCAGGCTGCGCTCGGCCGACGAGCCGGAGGCGGACTCCTCCGCGGCGGGCACGGAAAGCGATGGCGAAGACACGGCGGCTGCGGGGCGCGCGGAACGTGGCATGCGGGTAAACCTTAAAAATGGAACATTGCGTTCCGAAAAACATTAACCTAGGATGCAAGCAAGCGAAGCGATTGTTCCACTCCCCGGGTGCCCTGCATGCGTGATGAAGAGTTCGACTACATCGTCGTCGGCGCCGGATCGGCCGGCTGCGTTCTGGCTGGCCGGCTGAGCGAAGACCCGGCCACGCGCGTGCTGCTGCTCGAAGCGGGCCCGGTGGACAGGTCGCTCTGGATCCACCTGCCCATCGGCTACGGCAAGACGATGTGGAGCCCCACCTACAACTGGCGCTTCGAGACCGACCCCGACCCGAACATGAACGGCCGGCGCATCTACTGGCCCCGGGGCAAGACGCTGGGCGGCTCGAGTTCGATCAACGGGCTGATCTACATCCGCGGCCAGCGCGAGGACTACGACCACTGGGCCGCGCTGGGCAATGCGGGCTGGAGCTACGACGAGGTGCTGCCCTACTTCATCCGCTCCGAAGGCAACGAGCGCGGTGCGAGTGCCTTCCATGGCGGCGACGGGCCGCTGAAGGTGTCGGACATCGCGGCGAAGCACGAACTCATCGAGGCCTTCATCGGCGGCGCGCAGCAGATCGGCGTGCCGCGCACCGGCGACTTCAACGGCGCCGAGCAGGAAGGCGCAGGCTACTACCAGCTCACCACGCACAAGGGCTGGCGCTGCAGCACGGCCAAGGCCTACCTGGTGCCGGCGCGCCACCGGCCCAACCTGCGCATCGAGACCGATGCGCTGGCCAGCCGGCTGGTGTTCGACGGCCGGCGCGCCGTGGGCGTGAGCTACCGCCAGGGCGGTGACATGAAGACCGCGCGCTGCCGCGCCGAGGTGCTGCTTTCGGCCGGTTCGATCCAGTCGCCGCAGCTGCTGCAGCTCTCGGGCATCGGCCCGCGCGCGCTGCTCGAGCGCATGGGCATCCCGGTGGTTCACGAACTGCCCGGCGTGGGCGAGAACCTGCAGGACCATCTGCAGATCCGCCTGGGCTACGAGTGCAGCAAGCCCATCACCACCAACGACCAGCTCAACTCCTGGCTCGGCCAGGCGCGCATGGGCCTGGAATGGCTGATGTACCGCACCGGCCCGCTCGCGGTGGGCATCAACCAGGGCGGCTGCTTCATGCGCGCGCTGAAGGACGCAAACGGCCGGCCGGTGGCCGCCACGCCCGACATCCAGTTCCACGTGGCCACGCTCTCGGCCGACATGGCAGGCGGCAAGGTGCATCCGTATTCGGGTTTCACGATGTCGGTGTGCCAGCTGCGGCCCGAATCGCGCGGGCATGTGCGCATCCGCTCGCTCGACGCAGCCGAGCCGCCCGAGATGCAGCCCAACTACCTGTCCACCGAGCTCGATCGCGCCACCACCGTGGCCGGCGTGAAGGCGGCGCGCGCCATTGCGCAATCGCCCGCGATGCGGCCCTACGTGAAGCGCGAGGTGAAGCCCGGCCCCGAAGCCGCGAGCGACGCCGAGCTGCTGGAGTTCTGCCGCAACAACGGCGCCACCATCTTTCATCCCACCGGCACCTGCCGCATGGGCAGCGACCCGCTCGCGGTGGTCGATGCGCGCCTGCGCGTGCACGGCGTGGCCGGGCTGCGCGTGATCGACTGCTCGGCCATGCCCACGCTGGTGTCGGGCAACACCAACGCACCCGCCGTGATGATGGCCGAGAAGGCCGTCGACATGATCAGGGAGGACGTGAGAGCGGCAGCCGCCGCGACAACCACATCGGAGACACAGACATGAGCGCAAGCGACGAGAAAGCGATTCGCAGGGTGGTGGTATCGGCCCTGGTGGGCGCCACCATCGAGTGGTACGACTTCTTCCTGTACGGCGTGGTGGCCGGCATCGTGTTCAACAAGCTCTACTTCCCGGGCAGCGACCCGGTGGTGTCGACCTTGCTGGCCTACACCACGTTCGCGGTGGGCTTTGTCACGCGGCCGCTGGGCGGCGTGATCTTCGGCCACTTCGGCGACAAGATCGGCCGCAAGAGCATGCTCATCATCACCCTGATGATCATGGGCGTGGCCACCTTCCTGATCGGGCTGGTGCCCACCTATGCGCAGATCGGCATCGCGGCGCCCTTGCTGCTGCTCTTGCTTCGGGTGGCGCAGGGCATCGGCCTGGGCGGCGAATGGGGCGGCGCGGTGCTGATGGCGTACGAATACGCGCCGAAGGGCAAGCGCGGCTTCTATGCGTCGCTGCCGCAGATCGGGCTGGCCATCGGCCTGTGCATGGCCTCGGGGGTGGTGGCGCTCCTGTCGTGGCTGCTGACCGACGAGCAGTTCCTGGCATGGGGCTGGCGCATCGCCTTCCTGATTTCCGGCGTGATGGTGGGGGTGGGCATGTACATCCGGCTCCACGTGCAGGAAACGCCTGAGTTCGCGGCCGTGAAGGCGCGCAACGCCGAGCTGCGCATTCCGTTCATGGACATGCTGCGGCGCTACCCGGGCAACGTGCTCAAGGGCATGGGCGCACGCTACATTGATGGGGTGTTCTTCAACATCTTCGGGGTGTTCTCCATCAACTATCTCACCGGCACCCTCAAGATCAGCCGCACCGACGCGCTGCTGGGCGTGATGGCCGCCGCCGTGGTGATGATCTTCTTCATTCCCTTCTTCGGCCGCCTGTCCGACCGGATGGGACGCGGCAAGGTCTACATGTGGGGTTCGCTGGTCACGGCAGTGTCGGCGTTTCCGGGCTTCTGGCTCATGACGCACAGCGGGGGCAGCGTGCTGCTGGTGTGGCTCGCGATCATCATCCCCTTCGGCATCCTGTATGCCTCGGTGTACGGGCCGGAGGCGGCGCTGTTCTGCGACCTGTTCGACGCCAAGGTGCGCTACACCGGCATCTCCTTCGTCTACCAGTTCTCGGGCATCTTTGCCTCGGGCATCACGCCGATCATCGCGACCGCGCTGCTCAAGTCGGGCGGCGGCCAGCCGTGGCAGATCTGCATGTACGTGCTGTTCGCGGGCGTGGTGTCGGCCGCGTGCGCCTGGATGATCGGACGGTCCGCATCGCCGGCCGACGCGCCGGTGGCGGTGGCCTCGCGCTGAGGGCATCAGTTCAGGGTGCGTGCACAGGCCACCGGGTACTCCCCTCCGCGAATGTCCCCCGCCTTCGACTCCTCCTTGATTTCGCTGCGGGGAGCACCCGATGCCCTGTGCACCAGGGCACGCTGCCGGTGCATCGCTGATCAACAACCGCTCCGCATAACGCTCCCGCCGATGGGGTGCCTTGCGCAGCGAAATCAAGGGGGAGGCCGCAGGCCGGAGGACATTCGCGGAGCAAGGTACCCCGTCGGCGGGAGCGCCGCCCCGAACAAACGCGACCCCAAGCAGATCGCCAGACAGGCTCTCAGGAGGTCCTGCCCATGGCAAGCGCGCGCACCACGGCCGCCGTGCGCGTCTCGACGCCCAGCTTCACGTACACATGCTCCAGATGCTTGTGGACGGTGCGCGGGCTGATCTCCAGCAGCGCGGCGATCTCGGCGTCGGTCTTGCCGCGCGAGAGCCAGTGCATGACATCGCCCTCGCGCGGCGTGAGGCCGGCCAGCGGCGCATCGGGGAGCGGCGCATCATGCAGCGGCGCCGCGGCGCGGCAGGCGAGCTGGTACAGGAAGGCCACCGCCACCGCATGCTCCAGCCCCGCGCGCCGGTAGCGGTCGGCCTGCCATGCGGCGCGGCGAAACTCGCTGCGGCCCGGTGCCTTGGTGGCGATGCGCGGACTTGTGCGTACGCCGTTGCTGCCGGCGCCATGGGGCCGCATCGGCGAATGCCCGGACTCCAGCTGCTCCAGCAGGCGAAGCGCGCCCGCCCGGTCGTTGCGCGTCAGGTGTGTCATGGCATGCCCCTTTCACGGTGCATACGCATTGCTGCGTATGGCGCCTGCCCGCATCGAGACGCACGATGCTCGCAGGCCCTTTACCACCAAAGCAGTATAGGCAGGCAGGGGGCGCTCAGGCCGCTTGCCGGCGGAGGGGATACACATGGCCATCGACGAAACACGGCTTAACGCCTGCATGGGTAGCCCCGGCCAGCCCTCTTCCGACCGGCCTGACCTTCGAATCACGTCCGCAGGGACATTCCAGGAGCCACCATGTCACGCCAATACATCGACTGCCGCGAGTTTCCAAGCACGATGAACTGCAGTGTCGCGCTCTCCGCCGACTCCGAGAGCGAACTGCTCGAAGCCGCCGTCCAGCACGCCGTGGCCGTCCACGGCCATGCCGACACGCCGGAATTGCGCACGCAGCTCGCAAGCATGTTCAAGACCGGCACGCCGCCGCTGCAGGCGCCTGCGCAGGCGACCCCCGCCTGAGGCTCCTGCGGGTTTCGGCCGCCGTCTCCGCACGGCGATGAATACCTTCGGGTGCTTTCGATGAGCACCCGTCGATGAAGTCCGGGCAACCCGGTCGATCGCTGCCCTGCCCGCCAAGCGCGCTTTCCGAAGTCGCGCTATGGTTCGCTGCCACCCACGGCGAACCCCAGAGAAAAGGCAGGGCCCATGATCGATCTCAACATCAACGGCCAGTCCGTTGCCGTCAACGCGCCCGAGGACATGCCCCTGCTCTGGGCATTGCGCGACATCGTCGGCCTGACCGGCACCAAGTTCGGTTGCGGCATCGCCCAGTGCGGCGCCTGCACCGTGCACCTCGACGGCCAGCCCGTGCGCTCGTGCGTGCTGCCGGTCGGCTCGATCGGCAAGAAGGCCATCACCACCATCGAAGCCGTCTCGCAGACCCCTGCGGGCAAGAGCATCCAGAAGGCCTGGCTCGACGTCGACGTGGTGCAGTGCGGCTACTGCCAGTCCGGCCAGATCATGTCGGCGGCCGCGCTGATCCAGCGCACGCCCAACCCGAGCGACGCCGACATCGACCTGGCCATGTCGGGCAACGTCTGCCGGTGCTGTACCTACTCGCGGATCCGCGCAGCCATCAAGCAGGCCGCGACCGGCAAGGCCGAAGTGCTGCAGTCGGTGGTCGCCATGCCGGCCAGGAGCGCATCGTGAAGCCCGCCGCAGGCATCAGCCGGCGCAGCGCCCTGCAGGCCGGCGGCCTGGCGCTGGCCTTCACCTGGTTCGGCGCGGGCAAGGCCTTTGCGGCGATCAGCCCCAGGCAGCAACCGGGCGACGCGGCCGCCGCGCTCGCGGACGGCAATCCGGCATTCGCGCCGAATGCCTTTGTCCGCATCGATGCCGACGGCGGCGTGCGCCTCGTGATGCCGATGGCCGAGATGGGCCAGGCGATCTACACCGGCTCGGCGATGCTGCTGGCCGAGGAACTCGGCGTGGAGCTCGACCAGGTGCGCGTGGAGCATTCGCCGCCGAACGAGGCGCTCTACGGCATGCCGCTGCTCGGCGGCCAGATCACCGGCGGCTCGACCAGCACGCGCGGCACCTACGGCGTGCTGCGCGAGGCAGGCGCCGTGGCGCGCACGCTGCTGGTGAGTGCGGCCGCAGAGCAGTGGAAGGTCGACCCTGAGAGCTGCACGGTCGCACGCGGCGTGGTGAGCCATGCGGCATCCAACCGGCAGCTCGGCTTCGGCGCACTTGCCAGTGCGGCCGCAAAGCTGCCGATGCCGGAAAAAGTGACGCTGAAGGAGCCGAAGGATTTCAAGCTGATCGGCCAGCCGCTGCGGCGTGTCGATTCGGCCGGCAAGGTCAACGGTTCCACGCAGTTCGGCATCGACGTCCGCTTGCCGGGCATGAAGGTGGCGACGGTCAGGGCCTGCCCCACGCTCGGGGGCGTGCTGGCCTCGGTGGACGACAAGGCGGCGCGCGCGATTCCCGGCGTGATCGACGTGCTGCGCATCAAGGACGCGGTGGCCGTGGTGGGCGAGCATTTCTGGGCCGCCAAGCGGGGCCTCGATGCATTGACCATCCAGTGGACGCCGGGGCAGAACGCCGCGCTCACCACGCTGCAGCTGCGCGCGGCGCTGGCCAATGCGCTGGCGAAGGACAAGGCCATCCTCGGCAAGGAAACCGGCAAGCGGCCCGAGGGCACGCTGGTGCAGGCCACCTATGACCTGCCGATGCTGGCCCACGCGACCATGGAGCCGCTCAACACCACAGTGCACGTGCGGCCCGACCAGTGCGAGATCTGGGTCGGCACGCAGGTGCCGACGCGCTGCGTGAGCGCCGCGGCCAAGATCGCGGGCGTTGCCGAAGACAAGGTCGTGCTGCACAACCAGTACCTGGGCGGCGGCTTCGGCCGACGGCTGGAGACCGATTCGGTCGAGCAGGCCGTGGCCTTCGCCAAGCAGGTGCCCTACCCGCTCAAGGTGGTGTGGACGCGCGAGGAAGACATCCGCCACGACATCGTGCGCCCGATGTACCACGACGACATCTCGGCCGTGGTCGACAGCGACGGCCATATCCTCTGGTTCGGCGACCGCATCGCGGGCGGCACGGTGCTGGGCCGCTGGGCCCCCGCCTTCATGGGCAAGGACGGCATGGACAGCGACCTGATCGAATGCGTCGCCGAGCCTTGCTACGACCTGCCGAACCTCAAGGTCGAGTGGGTGCGGCACGACATGCCGAGCGGCCTGAACGTCGGCTGGTGGCGCGGCGTGGGGCCGACGCACAACCTCTTCGTGATGGAGAGTTTCATCGACGAGCTGGCGCACCGCGCGAAAAAAGACCCCGTGGCCTACCGGCGCGCCATGCTGAAGAAGAACCCGCGCACGCTCGCGGTGCTCGACCTGGCGGCCGGCAAGATCGGCTGGGGCCAAGGCGCGCTGGCGGCGCGCGTCGGGCGCGGCGTGGCCGTGGGCGATGCCTTCGGCAGCCGCGTGTGCGCCATCGTCGAGGCCGAGGTCACGCCGCAGGGCGAAGTGCGCATGCGGCGCGCGGTGGTCGCGGTCGATTGCGGCATTGCCGTGAACGCAGGTTCCATCGAGGCGCAGATCCAGGGCGGGCTGCTGTTCGGGCTGAGCGCGGCGCTCTTCAGCGAGATCACGCTGCGCGAGGGGGCCATCGAGCAGAGCAACTTCCACGACTACCGGATGCTGCGCATCAACGAAGCGCCGCCGGTCGAGGTCCACACCGTCAAGAGCGGCGAAGCGCCCGGCGGGCTCGGCGAAGTCGGCACCGCCATCGCCGCGCCAGCGCTGGCCAACGCGATCTTCGCGGCCACGGGCGTGCGACTGCGCGCGCTGCCGGTGAACCGTGCGCTGCTGGCGCAGGACAAGGAGGCGCTGAAGAAAAAGATCGCCGACTCCGGGTTCAGCGGGTCCAACGGGCTCGACGCAAGGAGCGCAGCATGAAGCGGCTATTCAACGTGCTGGTGGCGGTGTTCGTCGTGGGCGCGGCGCTGTATTTCTTCCTGAACCGCACCGACAAGTCCGAAGGCGAGGCACCGGTGCTGGCCGGCGCGCCCAGCGCTGCAGCGCTGCTCGTGCGCGGCGAATACCTCACCAAGGCGGCCGACTGCATCGCATGCCACACGGTGCCCGGCGGCAAGGGACAGCCCTTCGCGGGCGGCCTGCCCTTCGTGCTGCCTTTCGGCACGATCTACTCGTCGAACATCACCGCGGACCCGGAAACGGGCATCGGCAAATGGAGCGACGACGACTTCGTGCGCGCGCTGCACGACGGCGTGCGCGCGGACGGAAAACGCCTGTACCCGGCGTTCCCGTACACCTCGTACACCGCGCTGAGCCGCAATGACGTGCTCGCGATCAAGGCCTACCTGTTCAGCCTGCCCAAGGTGAGCCAGCCGAACAGGGAGGCCGACCTGGGCTTCCCGTTCAACCAGCGCTGGGCGATGGGTTTCTGGAACGCGGCCTTCTTCAAGAGCAGCCGCTTCGAGGCCGACGCGTCGAAGCCGCCTGCGTGGAACCAGGGCAAATACCTCGCCACGGCGCTCGGCCACTGCGCGGAATGCCATACGCCGCGCAACTTCGCCTTCGCGATGGATGCGGGCAACAACCTTGCGGGCGAATCGATCCAGGGCTGGCGCGCCTACAACATCACCTCGGATGCGAAGAACGGCATCGGCGCCTGGAGCGATGCCGAGATTGCCTCGTACCTGACGACCGGCCACGCCGAGGGCCGCAGCTCGGCCTCGGGGCCGATGGGCGAGGCGGTGGAGCACAGCCTGCAGTACCTGAAGCCGGAGGACGCTTCGGCGCTCGTGAGCTATCTGCGCACGGTGCCCGCGAAGGCCGGCAAAAACCCGATCGAAGTCGATGCGAAGGCGCCATGGGCCGTGGCCGCGAGCGCGGCAGCGCCCGCCGCCAACACGGCAGAGGGCCACGAGCAAGGGCTCAGGCTCTTCGCGGCGGCGTGCGCGAGCTGCCACCAATGGAACGGACAAGGCCAGCAGAGCACCAACGCGTCGCTGCTGGGGACGCGCGGCGTGAACGACCCGGACGGCTCCAACGTCACGCAGATGATCCTGCAAGGCGTGAAGATGCGCGTGCGCGACCAGGAGGTCTACATGCCGGCGTTCGGCAAGGCCTACACGGACACCGAGGTCGCGGCGCTCGCCAACTACGTCATCGCGCAGTTCGGGAACAAGCAGGGCACGGTGACCCCGGAGTTCGTGGCGAAGCAGCGCGCACGCTAGAGAGGCGAAACCGGGGGGATGCCCCTACGGCCTGCGGCCCCTCCCCCGATGCTGGAACAATGCGTCCACCATGGACGGCCTCGATCTCATCAAAACATTCCGTGAAGTCGCGTTCCGGCGCAGCTTCTCCCGCGCAGCCATTTCGCTCGGCATGTCGAAGGCCACGGTCAGCCGCTACGTGGCCGAGCTCGAGACGCGCAGCGGCGTGCGCCTGCTCAACCGCTCCACCCGTTCGCTGAGCCTGACGGATGCCGGCCAGGTGCTGCTCGACCGCAGCACCGAGCTGGTGGCCATGGCCGAGAACACGCTGAACGACCTGCAGGCCCACGGCTCGCACCCCCAGGGGCGGCTGCGCATGAGCGCGCCGCACGGGCTGATCGCGGGCTGGCTGTCCGACGTGATCGCCGAGTTCATCAAGCTCTACCCCGACGTGTACGTGAGCCTGGTGTTCACCAACAGCGAGATCGACCTGATCGAGGAAGGCATCGACATCCACCTGACGGGCGGGCGCATCGACGACATGAACCTGATCGTGCGCCGGCTGGTGCCGTTCGACATGGTGGTCTGCGCGAGCCCGGCCTACTGGGCCCGGCGCGGCATTCCCAGGGTGCCCGAAGACCTGGGCCGCCACGACGTGCTGAGCTATTCGGCCAAGCCCACCACCCACCTGCCCTTCGAGATCGCCGGCAAGCCGGTCGACGTGCCGGTGCACAGCCGCATGGAGGCCAACGATGCCGTCGCGCTCATCGAGCTGGCGCTGCGCGGCGCTGGCGTGGCCTACGTGCCCGAGCCGCTGGCGCAGTCGCACCTGGAGCGCGGCGCGCTGGTGCCGGTGCTGCGCGAGCACATGCCGCGCGACCACTGGCTGTATGCCGCCTACTCGCAGCGCCGGCACAACAGCGCCGCGATGCGCACCATGCTCGACTTTCTCGAGCAGTCGATGGTTCAGCACGGCAATCCGCCCGCGATGCCGCCCCTGCCGCCCGCATCGCAGGTGCTGGCTTCTTCGTCTACATGCGCCCTTTCCAGGGCACCAGACGCCGCTCGAGCCACCGCATCAGCAGGTCGAACAGATAGGCCACCACGCCAATCACGATGATGCCCATGATGACGATGTCGGTACGCAGGAAGTTCGACGCGTTCAGCACCATCTGGCCCAGGCCCATGTTGGCCGCCACCATCTCGGCCGCCACCAGCGTGGTCCAGCCGAAGCCGATGGCAATGCGCATGCCCACCAGGATGTCGGGAAGCGCCGACGGCAATATGACGTGCCGGATCACCTGCATGTAGCTCGCGCCCATCGAATACGCGGCGTTGATCTGCTCCTGCGACGCGCTGCGCATGCCCGAGCGCGCGGCCAGCGCCAGCGGCGCGAAGCAGCTCAGGAAGATCAGCAGCACCTTGGGCAGCTCGTCGATGCCGAACCAGATGATGATCAGCGGCAGGTAGGCCAGCGGCGGCAGCGGCCGGTAGAACTCCAGCGGCGGATCGAAGATGCCGCGCCAGAAGCGGCTCATGCCCATCGCAATGCCCACCGGAATTGCGGTGATGCAGGCCAGCAGGAACGCCGAGAACACGCGGAACATGCTCGCGAGGAAGTGCTGCCACAGCGGCTTGTCGTTGGCCTGGCCCGTGAGGTATTCGTAGAACTGCTGGAACACCGCCTGCGGCGTCGGCAGGAACAGCGGCTTGACCCAGCCCATGTTGGTCACCAGGAACCACAGCGCGACCAGCGCCGCCACCGTGACCACGCTGATGGTCACGCTCGAGCCCTCGCCCGGCACCTTGAAGGCGCTGGTCTTGAGCTTGGCGCCGGCCGGTGGAGGCGGCGGTGCGGCGGGCTTGGGGGGCGGTGTCATGACGGCGGCAGGCGTTGCGATGGTGGCCTCAGGCATGTGCAGCCTCGCGATGATGAATGATCGAAAGAACCTCTTCGCGCATGCGGATGAATTCGGGCTCCGACTTCACCTTGCGCGAATCGCCATGCGACAGGAACTGGCGCGAGAACGGAACCTCGTCGTACACGTGCGAGATGCGCCCCGGACTCGGGCTCATCACGATCAGCCGCGTGGCCAGGAACAGCGCCTCCTCGACCGAATGGGTGATGAAGAACACCATCTTGTTCGACTTGGACCAGGCCTTGAGCAGGATCTCCTGCACCTGTTCGCGCGTGAACGCGTCGAGCGCGCCCATGGGCTCGTCCATCAGCAGCACGGCCGGGTCGCTGGCCAGCGCGCGTGCAATGCCCACGCGCTGCTGCATGCCGCCCGAGAGTTCGTACACCGCGCGCTCCGCGTACTGCTGCAGGCCCACGAGCGCGAGCTTTTCTTCCGCGATGCGGTCGCGCTCGGCCTTGCCCAAGCCGGCGAGGCGCAAGCCCAGCGCCACGTTGTCGCGCACGTTGAGCCACGGCATCAGCGCATGCTTCTGGAACACCACGCCGCGGTCGGCACCGGGGCCGACCACGGGTTTGCCGTCGAGCAGGATGTCGCCGGTGGAAGGCGGCAGGAAGCCCGCAATGCTGTTGAGCAGCGTGGTCTTGCCGCAGCCCGATGCGCCGAGCGCCACGACGAAATCACCGTCGCGCATCGTGAGGTTGACCGGCGCCAGCGCCTGCAGCGTGCCACCCTTGACGGCATAGTTGACCGTGAGGTCCCGGATGTCGAGCGTTGGCATGCGGCTTACTTCCCCATGGCTTTCTCGACATAGGCCGTGGTCACGAAGGCGCTGTAGTCGGGCTTGACCTCCTGCACCCGGCCCTGCTCCTTCAGGAACGCCGCCGTGCCCGCCATCGCCTTGGCCGCGCCGCCGCCCAGCCACGTGGGCGAGACCTGCTCGGCCATGGTCGGGAAGGTGTAGAGCGCCATCGCCGCCGACACGTCCTTCGGATCGGCCTTGGTCCACTTGGCCATCGCCTTGGTCTGCGGCGAATCGGGCGTCCAGCTCTTGCCGCTGGCCTTGTATTCCTCGTTCGCGCGGTTGAGCGCCTTCACAAAGGCGATCATGAACGGTTCGTTGGCCGCGGCCCACTTGGCGTTGACCACGATGCCCTCGAAGGTGGGCGCGCCGCGCTTGCCGATGCTGCCCGAGGTGGCGATGGTCTTGCCCGTGCCCTTGATCTTGGAAAGCACCGGATCCCAGATGAAAGTGGCGTCGATGTCGCCGCGCTCCCAGGCCGCCGCGATCTCGGGCGGGCGCATGTTCATCACGTTGACGCTCTTGGGGTCGACGCCGTCCATCTTCATGCCGGCCATGAGCTGGTAGTGCGCGGTCGAGACGAACGGCGTGGCCACCTTCTTGCCGGCCAGGTCCTTCATGCTGTTGATGCCCGAGGCGTTGCGCGCAATGAGCGCTTCCGCATTCGCGATGTCGGCCGATATCCAGAAGAGCTTGATGTCCTGCCCCTGGCTGGCCGCGGCCGTGAGCGGGCTGGAGCCGGTTTCGCCCATCTGCACGTCGCCCGACGCCATGGCCCGGATCACGTCGCCGCCGCCGGAGAACATGCGCCAGTTGATCTTGTAGCCCGTGGCTTTTTCGACCTCGCCGGACTCCATGACGAGGCGCAAGGGAACCAGCATGTCCTGGTGGGCGAAGGTGAGCTCCTTGGCCTGCTGCGCGAACGCGGCGCCGCTGCTCATCATCATCAGCATCGCGGCGGCTGCGAGCGCTGCGGATTTCAGGGAAAGACGTCGGGGCATGGTCATCTGTTTTCTCCTGTGGGTGAATCTGGGCGGACTTTGCACCTGTTGTCTCTTTGCAGAAAGTACCAGCGCTGTGGGGGGTATGGAGCCAGCTTGTCGGTGAATACCCTTGTTCTGGTGCGAGTGCACGGGAGCGGTGCGTTTTTTGGGGTTCGGGGGCCGGGTCTCGCCCCGGCGGGCGACTCACTTTCTTTGCTTCGCCAAAGAAAGTAAGCAAAGAAAGGCGACCCCTACTGTCTGCGTCCCTCCGCTTCGCTGCGGGCAACCTGCGGTGCTCGACTCCGGCGGGGGTCCGCAGAACTCGCTTCGCTCAAACAGCTGCGGCCCTGACCCCGCCTCCATCTGCGCTCCTCGGCGCAGCCAGAAGGGGTGGAAGCGGGCGGCCTTCGCTTCGCTCGGCCCCAACACCAACAGCCCAATACCAACCACCGCAGGCGCTGCGCGCCTGCGGTGGCCTGGTGGCCGAGCGAAGCAAAGGCCCGTGTGGTTTGCCCTCCCCTCTGTATGCGCCGAGGAGCGGAGCGTTTCGCGGATCAGGGCTCGCCCTTGTTTGAGCGAAGCGAGTTTGGGCGAGACCCCGCGAAACGTGAGCACCGCAGGTTGCCCGCAGCGAAGCGGAGGGTCGCAGACAGTGGGGTCGCCTTTCTTTTGCCTACGTTTCTTTGGCGAAGCAAAGAAACGTAGGTCGCCCGCCGGGGCGAGACCCGGCCCCGGAACTCAATGCGCCCTCAACTCCCCCCGAGCCAACGCCAACTCCCCAACAGCCATCCCCAAGGCCTGAATCCCCAACGAAATCTGCGAAGCCGCAATGGACGACAACCTCAGCCGAAAAAACGGACACGGATAAGGCGGCTTCGCAAAGAACACATCCCCCGCTTCGATCAGCACCCCATGGCTGCGAGCCATCAGCGACAACTCGCCCGCGTCGACCCACGCCGGCGCCCGCACCCAGATCGACGCCCCGCCCTGCGGCAGCGTGAACTCGAACTCGGGCAGATGCTCGCGCAGCGCCTTGGCCGCGAGCGCAAGCCGCTCCTGCATTGCATGGTTCACCCGCCGCGCATGCGACTCGTGGTGCCCCAGCGAAAGGAACAGCGCATACGCATGCTGCAGAAAGGCGCTCGGATGCCGAACCATCGCATGCCGTATGCCGCGCAGCTCCTTGATCAGCGCGCGCGGCGCCACGATGAAGCCGAGCCGCAGCGCAGGCGAAAGGCTCTTCGAGACCGAGCCCACGTAGATCACGCGCCCGGTCTTGTCCAGGCTCTTGAGCGCCGGCATCGGCGTGCCTTCGTACAGGTTCTCGGCCTCGTAGTCGTCCTCGATGATCACGAAGTCCTGCAGCTCGGCCTTGCGCAGCAGCCACTGCCTGCGCTCCAGGCTCAGCGTGGCGGTGGTCGGGCTCTGGTGCGAAGGGGTCACGAAGAGGTAGTCGGCCGCGGGCAGCGCATCGACCACCAGGCCCTCCTCGTCCACGGCCACCTCGACCCACTTGGGGTTGCGCATCGAGAAGCTGTTGCGCGCATGCGGATGGCCGGGCTCTTCCAGGCCGACGCGGGTGTGCTCGTCGAACAGTGCATCGGCCAGCAGGTAGTAGGCGTGCTGCGCGCCGAGCGTCACCAGGATTTCTTCCTTCAGCGCGAACACGCCGCGCTTGGGCAGCAAGCGCGTGCGGATCTGCTCGATCAGGTCGGGCACGTCGTCGGTCTCGAAGTCGGGCGTCCAATGCGGCAGCTGCGAGCGCGCCAGGCTGCGCGCACAGCACTCGCGAAAATCCTCGGTCGGGAAAAGCAGCGGGTCGTAGTTGCCGTAGACGAACGGAAACGGATAGTCCCGCCAGCGGTCAGGCTTCGACAGCGTGGGCTTGTCGAGCAGCGAGCGCAGCACGCGCCCCGACCAGTCGGGCGGCTGGCTGGCCTGGCCGCTACGGCCCACCAGCGGCTCGGCATGCGCAGCCGACAGCGGCCGCGCGTTGCGCGCCACGAACACGCCGCTGCGCGGACGCGCTTCCAGAAACCCTTCGTCGATCAGCTGCAGGTAGGCCGAAGTGACGGTGTTGCGGCTCAACCCCAGCAGCGCGGCAAGCTCGCGCGACGAGGGCAGCGAGGCGCCGGCGCTCAGGTGGTCTTCCAGGATGGCCTGCACCACGGCGGCGCGCAGACGGGCCTGCAGCGGCAAGGCGGGCTGGTCGGGCAGCGCGAAGAGCTGCGCCCATTGAGTAGCTCTAGGGTTGGCCATGGTGCGCCGCAGTTTAGGGCAAGCGCGGCGTTCTGGCTCGGTCGAATCCCCGCATCTGGCCCTATCGCGCGGGCGGCGGGCTGCCTACGCTTGCGGCATTCAATCCCGGAGCTCCCGCGTGACCGCACAGCCTTCTTCCTCATCCTCCTCTTCTTCCGTCACCACCGAAACCCTGGCCGCGTTCAGCGATGCATGGAACCGCCACGACATCGACGCGCTGATGGGCTTCATGACCGAGGACTGCATCTTCCAGACCGCCGCCGGCCCCGACGCCTGCGGCACCCGCCACGTGGGCACTGAGGCGGTGCGCAAGGCCTTCGCGGCGGCATGGCAGGCGGTGCCCGATGCGCAGTGGACCGATGGCCGGCATTTCGTGCACGGCGATTTCGGCACCTCGCAGTGGACCTTCACGGGCACCGCGGCCGACGGCAGCCGCATCGAGACCGACGGCATCGACGTCTTCACCTTCAGGGGCGGAAAGATCCACCTGAAGAACGTGTTCCGCAAGGCTCGCCCCAACCTGCCGGCGGCCCGCTAGGCCAGCCGTTCCGGGAGCCCCCGCATCATGACCGTGTCCGGCACCGCTTCTTTCTCCGCCTCGCAACCGCAGCCGCAGCCCGCGAGCCGGCCCTACGACCCGCGCTACGACCCGCTGGTCGCGCCCGATCCCGGCGCCGGCCGCGCCTACGCGCCCACCTGGTGGGTGGCCAGCGCCGGCACGCCGCCCGAAGACGACGGCCCGCTGCTGCGCGACATCGATGTCGACGTGGCCATCATCGGCTCCGGCGCCACCGGCATGTCGACCGCGCTCTACCTGGCGCAGGAGCATGGCATCCAGGCCACGGTGCTCGAGGCCAACCAGGCGTCGTGGGGCTGCTCCAGCCGCAGCGGCGGCCAGGGGCAGAACGCCAGCGGCCGGCTCAAGCGCTCGCAGTGGATCCAGCGCTGGGGCCTCGACACCGCCAGGCGGCTCGACGCCGAGATCCGCGGCGGCTTCGAGAACTTCAAGCAGCTCACGACGCAGATCGACTGCGATGCCTTCGACGGCGGCCATCTCTATCTTGCGCACCGGCCCGAAAAGCTCGCGGTGCTCGAAGCCGAGGCGCGCGTGATGCGCGAGCAGTTCGGCTACGCCACGCGCATGCTGACGGCCGAAGAGGTGCGGCGCGACTACTGCGACGAACGCGAGGCGGCCGGCGCCATGTTCGAGCCCGAAGGCGTGGGCATCCACCCGCTGAAGTTCACCTTCGGCCTGATGCGCAAGGCCCGCGCGCTGGGCGTGAAGGTGCACACCTCGAGCCCCGTGCAGGGCTGGCAGACCATCGACGGCGTGCACCACCTGCAAACGCCCGGCGGCGTGGTGCGCGCGCGCCGCGTGGCCGTGTGCACCGGCGGCTACACCGGGCAGGCGCTGAGTCCGCTCCTGAAGAACCGCATCATGCCGATCCTCTCCAACTCGGTGGTCACGCGGCCGCTCACCGAGGCCGAGCTGCAGGCCACCAACTTCAGGTCGCTGACCTTCCTGACCGACACGCGCACGCTGCGCTTCTACTACCGGCTGCTCAAGGGCAACCGGCTGCAGATCGGCAGCCGCAGCTCGGTGAGCGGCGCCGACGCCGAGCACCCGGTGCACCTGAAGCTGCTCACCGATGCCATCGCGCGCAAGTTTCCGCCGCTCGCGGGCATCCGCATCGACTACTCGTGGTGGGGCTGGGTCGACATGAGCCACGACATGATGCCGCGCATCACGCAGCCCGAGGCGGACAGGAAGATCTGGTATGCCGTGGGCTATGGCGGCAACGGCGTGTCGTTCTCGACCTGGGCCGGCAAGCGGCTGGCCGAGCGCGTGGCCGGCAAGGACACGGGCAAGGACGTGTTCGAGCTTCCGATCTACAAGTCGGCGCTGCCCTTCCCCAATGTGCTGGGGCTGGTGGAATCGCCCGCCTTCGCGCCGTTCCGCCGCATCGGCCAGCGCATGCTCTACAAGTGGTACTGGCTGCGCGACGAGAAGTAAGTAGCGTCGGCCGGCCGACGAGGCCGCGGGGTTGTGCGCGCGCGGTGCGCATTCACCGAAGTGGCGCATCGCACCGCCGCACAACGGGGCAAACCCGTGGCTTCTGGCCCTGCAGGTCGCGCGCGGCTGGCTCTTCGCGTGCACGGGGCAAGCGCCTATCTTCGAGCGCAAGGCCCACGGGCCGAATCAGTCCGCCTGCCTTGTGTCGAACTTCCAGAGGTCCTGTCATGCCCCTTCTCCGCCTTACGCGCCGCGCCACCCTTGTCTCGGCCGCGCTGATGACCGCGAGCACCCTGCTGCCGCTGCCCGCCTCCGCCGCCGAAGAGCCCAGGCGCGGCGGCACGCTGGTCATCGGCAGCACCCAGACGCCGCGGCACCTCAACGGCGCGGTGCAATCGGGCATTGCCACCGCCATGCCATCGACGCAGGTCTTCGCGAGCCCGCTGCGCTTCGACGACAAGTGGAACCCGCAGCCCTACCTGGCCGAATCGTGGAAGCTGGCCGACGACGCCAGGTCGCTCACGCTCAAGCTGCGCAAGGATGCCGTGTTCCATGACGGCAAGCCCATCACCTCGGCCGACGTGGCCTTCTCGGTCATGGCCATCAAGGCCAACCACCCTTTCGCCACCATGCTCGGCCCGGTCGAGAAGGTGGACACCCCGGACGCGTACACCGCCATCATCCGCATGAGCGTGCCGCACCCGGCCATCGTGCTGGCGATGTCGCCCGCGCTGTGCCCGATTCTTCCCAAGCACATCTACGGCGACGGACAGGACCTGAAGAACCATCCGCGCAACACCACCGACGTGATCGGCTCGGGCCCGTTCCGCGTAACCGAGTTCAAGCCCTCGCAGCGCATCGTGCTGGAGCGCTTCTACAAATTCTTCCTGCCCGGCAAGCCGTACCTCGACAAGGTGATCTTCAACGTCACGCCCGACATGGCCAGTCTGGTGCTGGGCCTGGAGCGCGGCGACGTCCAGATGCTGCCCTTTGCCACGCTGCCCACCGACCTCAAGCGCCTGGCCAACGACCCGAAGGTGTCGCTCACCTCCAAGGGCTACGACGGCATCGGCCCGCTCAACTGGCTGGCCTTCAACACCGCGAAAAAGCCGCTGTCCGACGTCCAGGTGCGCAAGGCCATTGCCACGTCCATCGACAAGAACTTCATCACCAAGGCGCTGATGGGCGGCTTTGCCACGGTGTCCGACGGCCCGCTGGTGGCGAGCAGCCCCTTTGCCGTGCCCGACCTGGTGCGCTACCCGCTCGACCTGAAGAAGGCGGCAGAGATGCTCGACGCCGCGGGCTACAAAGCCGGCGCCGGCGGCGAGCGCTTCAAACTCACCATCGACTACCTGCCCGGCGGCGACGACCAGCAGAAGAACGTGGCCGAGTACATCCGCGGCCAGCTCAAGAAGGTGGGCATCGCGGTGGAGGTGCGCGCCTCGGCCGACTTCCCGGCCTGGGCCAAGCGCCTGGCCTCGCACGACTTCGACATGTCGATGGACCTGGTGTTCAACTGGGGCGACCCGATCATCGGCGTGCACCGCACCTACCTGTCGACCAACATCAAGCCCATCGTGTGGACCAACACGCAGTCCTACGCCAACCCGAAGGTCGACGAGCTCCTGAACACCGCCGGCAGCCTGGCCGACCCGACCCAGCGCAAGGCCTACTACGCCACGTTCCAGAAGATCGTGACGGACGAGCTGCCGATCGAGTTCATCAACCAGGTGCCCTACCACACCATCGCCAGCAAGAAGGTGGGCAACGTGCCGACCACCATCTGGGGGCCGCTGTCGCCGCTGGACGAGGTCTACCTCAAGTAAGGCGGCACGACATGGGCACATTGCGCTATGCCGCCTCGCGACTGCTCCAGGCCCTGGGCCTGGTGCTCGCGGTGGTGGTGCTCAACTTCGTGCTGGTGCACGCGGCACCGGGCGACCCGGTCGAAACCATTGCCGGCGCCAGCGGCGGCATGTCGCCCGAGCTGATGGCGCAGCTGCGCACGCAGTACGGGCTCGACGAGTCGCTGCCGGTGCAGCTGGGCGTGTACCTCGGCAAGGTGGCGCGGGGCGACCTGGGGTACTCGTACTTCTTCAACCTGCCCGTGACAAGCATGATTGCCGAGCGCGTGCCGGCCACGCTGCTGCTGGTGCTGAGTTCGGTGTTGCTGGCCTTCTTCGTCGGCACCGCGCTGGGCGTGCTGTCGTCGCGCAAGCCGAATGGCTGGCTGTCGCAGTTCATCACGGTGCTGTCGCTGGTGGGCTTTGCGGCACCGGTGTTCTGGCTCGGGATCATGCTGGTGATCCTGCTGGCCTCGGTGTTCCCCATTCTTCCGGTGGCGGGCCTGCGCGCCATCGACTCGACCGGCGGCGGCCTCAAGGACGTGCTCGACGTGGCGCATCACTTGGTGCTGCCCACGCTCACGCTGAGCCTGGTGTATCTCGCGCAGTACAGCCGGCTCGCGCGCTCGTCGATGCTCGACGTGCTGGGCTCCGACTTCATCCGCACCGCGCGCGCCAAGGGCCTGGCCGACCGCGTGGTGCTCTACAAGCATGCGCTGCGCAATGCGCTGCTGCCGGTGGTCACGGTGCTGGGCCTGCAGTTCGGCAACGTGCTGGCCGGCGCGATCCTGGTGGAGACGGTGTTCAACTGGCCGGGCCTCGGCCGGCTGGCCTTCGAGTCGGTGCTGCGGCGCGACTACCCGACCATCCTCGGCGTGCTGCTGTTCTCCTCGGTGGTGGTGGTGGTGATGAACCAGCTCACCGACCTGTGCTATCGCTTCATCGATCCGCGGATCAAGGCCTCATGAACAAGCTCGCAACGCTGCCTTCCGTTTCTGCCGCACCTGCCGGGCCGGCCCTGCGCGTCGAGCACCCCGGCATGGAGGCGATGCGCATGTTCCTGCGCAATCCCGCGGCCATTGCGGGCATGGCGATGCTGCTCGCGATGCTGGCGGTGGCCATCGCCGGGCCCTGGCTCCATCCGGCCGACCCCTTCGAGATCAAGGCCGCGCCGCTCACGCCGCCTTTCAGCGAGGAGGCCTGGCTCGGCACCGACTACCTCGGCCGCGACGTGCTCACGACATTGATCTACGGCGGGCGCGCCACGCTGCTGGTGGGCGCGGTGGCCGCGCTGCTGTCGGTGCTGATCGGCATCACGCTGGGTGCCTTCGCGGGCTACTACGGCGGCAAGGTCGACGCGGCGCTGATGAAGGTGACGGAGTTCTTCCAGGTGCTGCCCGCGCTGCTGTTCGCGATGGTGGTGGTCACGCTGTTCTCGCCCACGCTGGTGACGGTCACGCTGGCCATCGGCATCGTGAGCTGGACCGGCACCGCACGGCTCACGCGCGCCGAGTTCATGAAATACCGCGGCCTGGAGTTCGTGCGCGCCGAGCGGGCCATCGGCGCGCGCGACGCCCGCATCATCTGGAAGGTGATCCTTCCCAACGCGCTGCCGCCGCTGGTGGTGTCGGCCACGCTGGCCGTGGGCGCGGCCATCCTGTTCGAGGCGGGGCTGTCGTTCCTCGGCCTGGGCGACCCGAACCAGATGAGCTGGGGCCTGATGATCGGCTCCAGCCGGCAGTACGTGCTGTCGTGCTGGTGGGCGGTGGCCTTTCCCGGCGCGGCCATCTTCGTCACCGTGCTGGCCGTGAGCCTGATCGGCGACGGGCTCAACGACGCCCTCAACCCCAAGCTGAGGGAAAGATGATGAGCGGCAACCCACTGCTGCGCGTGCAGGACCTGCACGTCGAATTCAAGACCCGCCGCGGCCAGGCGCTGGTGCTCAATGGCGTCGACTTCGAGATCCGCAGCGGCGAGACGCTGTGCGTGGTCGGCGAATCGGGCTGCGGCAAGAGCATGACGGCGCTCGCGCTGCTGCGGCTCATTCCCTCGCCGCCGGGCCGCATCAGCGGCGGACGCGTGATGTTCCAGGGCGAAGACCTGGTGCAGGCCACCGACGCACGCATGCGCGAGGTGCGCGGCAACCGCATCTCGATGATCTTCCAGGAGCCGATGACCTCGCTCAATCCGGTGTTCACCGTGGGCGACCAGATCGGCGAATCGCTGCGTCTGCATGCGGGCATGAACGCCCAGGCGGCCCGCGAGCGTGCCATCGAGATGCTGCGGCAGGTGGGCATTCCGGCGCCGGAGCGGCGCGTCGACGAATATCCGCACCAGCTCTCGGGCGGCATGCGCCAGCGCGTGATGATTGCCATGGCGCTGGCCTGCCGGCCCGACATACTGATTGCCGACGAGCCCACCACGGCGCTGGACGTGACGGTGCAGGCCCAGATCTTCGACCTGCTGCGCGAGCTGCAGCGCGAGAAGGGCACGGCCATCATGCTCATCACGCACGACATGGGCGCGGTCGCCGAAATGGCCGACCGCGTGATGGTGATGTATGCGGGCCGCGTGATCGAACAGGGCAGCACCGAACAGGTGCTTTCGCAGCCGGGCCATCCCTACACGCGCGGCCTGATCGATTGCCTGCCCGAACTCGGCAGCAGCGCGGCCTTCGGCGACGGCGCGCGGCCGGAACTGGCCGAGATCGCAGGCGTGGTGCCGTCGATCTGGGAGCTGGGCCGGGGCTGCGCGTTTCGCGAGCGCTGCCCGCATGCGATGGCGCGCTGCGCCGCAGAGGCGCCGCCAATGTTCGCGCTCGAAGGCCCTGCAGAAGGCGAAGGCACGGGCGCGCCGCACGGCGCCGCCTGCTGGCTGCATGTCGAGGCGCCGCAGGCGCGCATGAAGGAGGCCGCATGACATTCATCGGCAAGACCGACACGCTGCTCTCGGTCGAGGATCTCAAGGTGCACTTCGCACGCGGCAAGGCACGCTGGGGCAAGCCCGCGGAAGTGGTGAAGGCGGTGGACGGTGTCTCGTTCGAGATCCGCCGCGGCACCACGCTGGCGGTGGTGGGCGAATCAGGCTCGGGCAAGACCACGACCGCGCTCGCGGTGATGCGGCTTTCGCCCGTCACCTCGGGCCGCATGCGCCTGGGCGGCACCGACCTGGGTGCGCTGCAGGGCGAGGCGCTGCGGCAGGCGCGCACGCGCATGCAGATCATTTTCCAGGACCCGTTCTCCTCGCTGAACCCGCGCGAGCGCGCCGGTGCCACGGTGCGCGCCCCGCTCGAGCTGATGCAGGTGGGCACGCCCGAAGAGCGCACGCGCCGCGTGGCCGAGCTCTTCGAGGCCGTGGGCCTGCGGCCCGAGCAGCAGCACCTGTTCCCGCACCAGTTCTCTGGCGGGCAGCGCCAGCGCATCAACATTGCGCGCGCGCTGGCCACCAACCCGGAGCTGGTGGTGTGCGACGAGCCGGTGTCGGCACTGGACATCGCGATCCGGGCGCAGATACTGAACCTGCTGGTGCGGCTGCAGCGCGAGCTGGGGCTGAGCTACCTTTTCATCTCGCACGACATGGCGGTGGTAGAGCACATCTGCGACGACATCGCCGTGATGTACCTCGGCCAGATCGTGGAGCGCGCGCCGCGGCGCAGCTTCTTCGCGCGGCCGCTGCACCCCTACAGCGTGGCGCTGATGTCGGCCGTGCCGACCGTGGGCGGCGGCCGCCGCCGCGCCGCCAGCCGCATCAAGCTCTCGGGCGATCCGCCGAGCCCGATCAATCCGCCGCCCGGCTGCCGCTTTGCCGGCCGCTGTCCCGTGGCCGAGCCGGCCTGCGCGGCCGAGCTGCCGCCGCTGCGCGAAGTGGCGCCCGATCATTGGGTACGCTGCAGGCGTGTCGACATCGTCGACGGCATGGCCCTTCCTCCTCTTTCGGTTCCCGACCTGCCATGAGTACCCACATCACCACCGTCTACCCCGCGCGCAAGATCATCACCATGAACCCGATGCAGCCGCACGCCACGCACGTGGCGGTGCGCGACGGCCGCGTGCTGGCCGTGGGCACGCTCGCGGACATGCGGGCCTGGGGCGCATTCGTGCTCGACGAGCGCTTTGCCGGCCAGGTGCTGATGCCGGGCCTGGTCGAGGGCCACTGCCACCTGAAGGAAGGCAGCATGTGGGACTGGACGTACCTCGGCTGGTTCGACCGGCGCGACCCCGAAGGCAAGGTGTGGAGCGGCCTGCGCTCGATGGACGACGTGGTGGCGCGCCTTTGCGAAGTTGCCGCGCAGATGTCGGCCGAAGGCATCCCCGACACCGAGCCGCTGATCGCCTGGGGCTTCGACCCCATCTACTTCGGCGGCGAGCGCATGACGGTGGCGCACGTCGACCGTGCCAGTGCCACGCGGCCGGCGGTCATCGGCCACGCCAACGGCCACCTGATGAACGTCAACAGCGCCATGCTGCGCATCGCCGGGATCACGCGCGACAACGAGGTCGAGGGTGTGGTCAAGTTCGCTGCCGGCGAGATGGCGGGCGAGCCCACCGGCGAGCTGCAGGAGCCGGCCGCGATGTTCCTGGTGCTGCGCAGGATCGGCAATGCCGGCCTGCTCGCACCGATGACCGAGGCCGGCGTGCGCTCCTTCGCCCGCCTGGCCTGCATGCAAGGCGTGACGACCGCGACCGACCTCGTCAACAAGCTCAGCGACGAAGACTGCGGCGTGCTCGAGAGCGCGACGCGCGACGAGGGCTTCGGCGTGCGCATCCTGCCGGCTTTCCAGGCCTTCCATGGCACGCACGGCGCGGCACTGGGCGCCGAGCATGTGAGGGCCCTGGTGCCGCGCAGCACCGACCGGCTGCGCTACGGCCTGGTGAAGATGATGCTCGACGGTTCGATCCAGGGCTTCTCGGCGCGGCTGCGCTGGCCGGGGCATTTCAACGGCGCGCCCAACGGCATCTGGGTGACGGCACCCGCGCAGTACGAGGCCGACTTCGAGACCTATCACCGCGCGGGGCTCACCATCCACACGCACACCAACGGCGACGAGGCGAGCGAGGTGGCCATCGACGCCATCGAGCGCGTGCTGGCGCGCGCGCCGCGCCCCGACCACCGCCACACGCTGCAGCACGGCCAGATGATCGATGCGCCGCTGTTCCGGCGCATGGCATCGCTCGGCCTCAGCGCGAACCTCTTCGCCAACCACATCTGGTACTGGGGCGACCAGCACTACGAAATGACCATGGGCCCCGACCGCGCGAACCGGCTCGATGCCTGCGGCAGCGCGCTGGCGGCCGGCGTGCCGCTGGCCATCCATTCCGATGCGCCGGTCACGCCGCTCGGGCCGCTCTTCACTGCCTGGTGCGCCGTGAACCGCATCACGCCCAAGGGCCGGCTGCTCGGCGAATCGGAGCGCATCACGGTGCCGCAGGCGCTGCACGCGATCACGCTCGGCGCGGCCTGGACGCTGAAGCTCGACGGCGAGATCGGCAGCATCGAATGCGGCAAGCGCGCCGACTTCTGCGTGCTGGAAGACGATCCTCTGGAGATGGACCCGATGGCGCTGAAGGATGCGCGCGTGTGGGGCACGGTGCTGTCGGGCCGGGTATTCGAGGCGAAGAAAAATTGAGCCCCGCGTGACGCAGGAAAAGAAACGCTTGCCGCTCACCGTCATCGGCGGCTTCCTGGGCGCGGGCAAGACCACGCTGCTCAACCGCTGGCTGCGCGAGGCGCAGGGCCTGCGCATCGCGGCGCTGGTGAACGATTTCGGCGCGCTCAACATCGATGCCGAACTGGTCGCCGCCACGCACGGCGAGACGCTCGCCCTGACCAATGGCTGCGTGTGCTGCCAGATCGGAGACGACCTGGGCCGCGCGCTGGTGCAGGTCATCGAGTCGGCCACGCCCTTCGATGCGGTGGTGATCGAGGCCAGCGGCGTTTCCGACCCGTGGCGCATTGCGCAGATCGGCATGGCCGCGCCCGAGCTGAGCCTCGAAGGCGTGATCGTGCTGGTCGATGCCGCCGCGGCGGTGCAGCAGGCGCACGACGTGCTGCTGGCGGACACGCTGGCGCGGCAGGTGAAATCCGCCGACCTCGTGGTGCTCAACAAGGCCGACCTCGCAGACGCCGCCGCACTTGCGGAAGCGAACGCGTGGGCCGAGGCCACCGCGCCCGGCACGCCGCGCATCGAAGCCACCCAGTCGGCGGTGCCGCTCGCGCTGCTGTCGGGCCTGCCGCTGCCGGCCGCCGGCCGCGAGCCCTGCGCAAGCGGGTGCGAACGCGACCACGATCACGCCCATCACCACGCCTCCGACCACGGCGCGATGTTCCAGACCTGGAGCGCACAGCCCGCGGCCGCCATTCCCGCCGAGCTGCTGCGCGCGTGGCTGCGCGACATGCCGCCAGGCGTGCTGCGGCTCAAGGGCCTGCTGCGCACCGGCCAAGGCGCGGGCGGCGACGAATGGTCCGAGATCCAGTTCGCCGGCCGCCATGGCTCGCTGCGCAAGGCAAGGCCGCCGCGGGGCGCACGCGCCGGCGTGGTCGCCATCGGCCTGCGGCGTCGATTGCCCGTGCAGGCACTGGAGCAATTCTTCGCGCGCTGAGCCGGGCCGTGTTGCAATCGCATGTTTTTTCAACGTGCAGGCAACCGACGCATGACGACCTCTTCCCTCCTGATTCGCCCCCCGGCGCCCGATGACTACGCGGCATGGAAGCCGCTATGGGACGGCTACAACGCCTTCTACAAGCGCGAAGGCCCCACCGCCCTGCCCGACGAGATCACGCGGGTGACCTGGCAGCGCTTCTTCGATGCCTACGAGCCGGTGCACGCGCTGGTGGCCGAGCGCGACGGCCAGCTGGTGGGCCTCACCCACTATCTCTTTCACCGCAGCACCACGCGCATCGAGCCGAACTGCTACCTGCAGGACCTGTTCACGCTGCCTTCGGAGCGCGGCCGGGGCGTGGGGCGGCAACTGATCGAAGGCGTCTGCGCGCACGTGAAGGGCGTGGGCGCACACCGCGTGTACTGGCAGACGCAGGTGACCAACACCGCCGGGCGCGCGCTCTACGACAAGGTTGCCACGCACGATGGGTTCATCGTGTACAGCACCTTCGTCTGAACATCTGCTGAAGAAGATCGGTCCTGATCAGTACTTGATGGTCACGCCGGCCTTCACGCCGTTGTTGGCCTTGCCATCCGTCAGCACGCCGCCCGTGAGCGACACGTTGCCTCCCGTGCTTGCGCCCAGCGAGTAGGTGGGCCGCGGCGTGGAGGTGTCGGTGCCGATGTAGCTCCCGCTGCCGTCGGGCCGCTGCACGCCGACCGTCGCGCCCTTGGTGTAGGCCGAGGTTTCGGTGGAATTGACGTTGGGTGCCACGTAGATGGTGCCCTTGTCGTCGCTGTCGAGGGGCACTTTCACCGGCTCCGCCATCGCGGTGGCGGCTGCGCAGCAGGCGGCCGCGCCTACCCACGCAAAGATCGATTTGCTCATGCCCCGATCCTCGCGGCTGAGCGGCGCGGCGCCTGTAGGACAAGGCGCAGCCCGGCCTGCATCGGCAGGCGCTTTGTCATGGTTGCGGCGCGCACAGGCGGGACGCTTGTCTCCCGGGAGAAGGGGCGCACCGCTCATGTGCGCACGCGGCGCAATTCCTACAGTGATTTCACGGGGCATCAGCGCTTGGGTCCGATGCGGATCACGAGCGCAGCCATTGGCAGATCACCGGGGAAACAAGCCGTGAAAAAGGTAAATCCATGAACAAGACATTCCGAACCCTCTGGAATCCTGCGCTCGGCGCGTGGGTGGCCGCGCCTGAAATCGCACGCGGACACGCGCGGTCGGCTGGTGTGCATGCCGTCGCCATGGCGGTGCTGTGCCTGAGCGCCGGCTCGACCCTGGCCCAGGGCGGCGCAGGCGGGCAGCCCGTGGACAGCACGCTGCACGCGGGCGCCGGCGGCAGCAATGGCAGCGGCGGCGCGGGCGGGCTCAACGACACCTCCGTCGCAGCGCATGGCGGCGATGGCGGATCGTCGACCGATGCCGGCGTCACGGCGGGATCCGCCGCCGACGTGGGCGCCTTCGCCGGTGCTACCGCGGGTGCGGGCGGTGCGGCGGGCAGCTCCAGCACCGTCGTCTCCCCCGGCGTGGTGCAGGGGGCCAGCGGCGGCGCGGGTGAATCGCAGACCGGCGATTCCAGCAACGGCAATGGATACGGCGGCGGCGGTGGCGGCGGCTACTACGGCCTTTTGATGGGCTCCAGCACCTTCGCTTCCTCCGGAAGCTACACCGGCGGCAGCGGCGGTGCGGGTGGCAACGGCTACTGGGCCGCCGGCGGCGGCGGTGCCGGCGGCTACGGGTCCGTGCTGATCGGCCCGCTCAACAACTACAACGCCTTCGGCTCTTCCGTGGGCGGCGCCGGCGGCAAGGGCGGCGACGCCTACTCGCAGGGCGGTGGCGGCGGCAGTGGCGGCGGCGGATTCTTCATCAGCGCGGCAACGCCGGGACTCGGCTTCGGCAACAGCGGCACGCTCGCCGGCGGTGCTGGCGGCGCGGGCGGGTCCGAGCTGCTGCCAGCCCGAAGCAATGCCGCGGGCGGCGGTGGTGGCGCGGGCGGCGCCGGTGCCATGCTGGCCGGCAGCACCCTCGCCGTGACCAACACCGGCCAGATCACCGGTGGTGCCGGCGGTGCGGGCGGCGGCGGCGCGGGCGGCACCGGTGCGCCCGGCGGCGGCGGCGACGGCGGCGTGGGCCTTCTGTCCACCGGCAGCGGCGCAACGATTGCCAACAGCGGCACCATCGCGGGCGGCACGGGTGGCATCGGCGGGGCCAACAGCAACGGCGGTGCAAGCGGTGCGCACGGTGCCGGCGGCGCCGGCATCGCGGGCGCCAACCTGAACATCAGCAACAGCGGCACCATTTCAGGCGGCCTTGGCGGCGACGGCGCCACGCGCGCATCGGCCGTGGCATTCACCGGCGGCAGCAACAGCCTGACCGTGAACACCGGCTCGTCGATGCTGGGTGCCATTGCCATCGGAAGCGGTGCCAGCGCCAGCGTGATCGCCGGCGCCGACGGCCTGAGCCTGGACAATGCGCTGCTGCTGGGCGGCACCGGCACCATCGACACCAACGGCCATGGCCTGGGCTGGTCGGGCCCGATCTCGGGCGCCGGCGACCTGGTGAAGGTCGGCGCAGGCACGCTCACCCTGAGCGGCACCAACACGAACACCGGCGCAACCAACGTCGCGGCCGGCACCTTGCGCGCTGGCGCGGCCGACACCCTCAGCAGCGCGAGCGCCTTCACCGTCAATGCGGGCGCCACGCTCGACCTGGCGGGCCACAGCCAGACCATCGCGTCGATGGCCAACAGCGGCATCGTCTCGCTGCTGAGCGGCACGCCCGGCGCCACCCTCACGGTGCAAGGCCCGTGGGTGGGCAACGACGGCACGCTGCGCCTGGGCACGGCGCTGGGCACCAGCGCCAGCCTGAGCGACCGGCTGATCCTCAGCGGCTGCACCGCCATTGCCAGCGGCAGCACCAACATACAGATCACCAACCTGGGCGGCCTGGGCGCGCTGACCATCGGCAACGGCATCGAAGTGGTGACCGCGATGAACGGCGCCACGACCACGGCCCAGACCACCCGCGACGCCTTCCGCCTGGCAGGCGGCCACGTCGACGCCGGCGCCTACGAGTACCGGCTGCACGCCGCCGACGCGACCGGCGCAGGCGAGAATTGGTACCTGCGCTCCGGCGTCATCGTCGCGCCGCCGCCGCCTCCGCCGCCTCCCCCACCGCCGCCTGCGCCACCTGCACCACCGGCACCACCGGCACCGCCTGCACCGCCTGCGCCTGCGCCGGACGACGGTGGCACCCCGCGAAGCAGCGACGGAGGCTCCCCGCCTGTGGGCGTGACGGTGCCGACCTACCGTGCCGAAGTCCCGCTGTACGCGGCGCTGCCCGAGCAGTTCCGCCAGTCCAACCTGGCCATGGTGGGCAACCTCCACCAGCGCGTGGGCGACGACGGCGCGGCCGGCCTCGCCACCGCCACGCCGCAGCAGGGCTACCGCCAGGGCTGGGCCCGCGTCATCAGCATGGACCGCACCATCGGCCAGGCCGGCACCGTGAGCCCCACCAGCGAGGGGCGCCTCACGGGCTTCCAGGCCGGCAACGACCTGTGGGCCGATCCCAACTGGCGCGTCGGCATCTATATCGGCCAGCTCGAGGGCGACATGCGCGTGAACGGCTTTGCCCGCGGCGTGCAGGGCTATGCGGTCGGCTCCAGCGACCTGCGCAGCCAGTACCTGGGCGCCTACGCCACCTGGAAGAACGACAGCGGCCTGTACGTGGACGGCGTGCTGCAGGCCGGGCGCCACCGCTACACCGCGGCCACGACGCTGGGCTCGGCCGGCTCGGGCAAGGGCCACAGCCTGCTGGCCTCCATCGAGGTGGGCCAGGGCTTCCACATCTCGCCGGAGTGGATCGTCGAGCCGCAGCTGCAGCTGGTGCATCAGCGCGTGAGCCTGGACGACGCCGGCATCATCGGCGCGGTCGTGCAGCAGCATAGCCACAGCGGCTGGCTGGTGCGCGCCGGCGTGCGGGTCAAGGGCGAGATGACCACCAGCGCCGGTCCGCTGCAACCTTATGCGCGGCTGAACGTCTACCGCAGCAGCAGCGGCACGGACGTCACGCGCTTCATCGGCCCCGCGGCCTACACCGACATTGCCACCCGCACCGGCGGCACGAGCACCGAACTGGCGGCGGGCGCCACGCTGCAGCTCACGCAGAACATGAGCCTGTATGGCGAGGTCGGCAAGTTCTGGGCATCGGGCGGCGACACGCGCGTGAAGAGCGGCCTGAACGGCAGCGTGGGCCTGAAGATCCGCTGGTGAGCGCGGGGCGCCCCGGCGGGCGCCGCTACTTTTGCTGCACGGCCACGGCGGCCGGCGCGTCGGGCATCGCGAGCGGATTGCGCCCCGGCCCCTCGACACGCGTCAGCGTGTTGCGGTCGGTGTGGTGGAAGGGCTCGGCCTGGCCCTGGATCTGCATCACGGTGTCCTGGTCGTAGGACCAGGTGCCGTCGGCGTTGATGGTCACCGTGATGTTCCACGCCAGCGTGGTGAAGGCGTGCTCGATGAAGGGGTTCGACACGATGCCGTTCACCAGGCTGCCGCGCTCGGCGCTGAGCGTAAAGCGCGTGTCGTCCGCCTTGGCGTGGCCGCTTGCCATGGCCACCTGCCCGCGCGGGATGGCCAGCGTGTGCAGCACCGTGCCGGTGGCCGGCTCCCAGAGCCAGTAGCCCACCTGGTCGTGGTACATCTTGCTCAGGCCGGGCTTGTGGATGTAGGTGTGGTAGCGCAGACCGTACAGCAGCTGGGGGCCGTTGGTCTGCGGATCGATCGGCTGCAGCTCGTAGCGCTCGACGTAGACCTGCGTCTTGGGGCCTTCGCGCTTGGGCTTGACGTCCACGCCGCGGCTGCCCTCCCAGATGCCGGCCATGGCGCGCAGCGGCCCGAGGTTGGCCAGCGTGTCGGGGTCGGCGTTGGGCTCGGTGTAGATGTCTTCGGTGGGGTTCATGGTGTGCGTGAGCTTCGGATTTCTGATCTGGTGAACGGGGCCGCTGGCTAGTCGTCCTGCGATGCCGATTTGTCGGCCACAGCCAGCACCCGGTCGATGCGGCGTCCCTCGAGCGCGGCAATCTCGAAATGCCAGCCCGCGCAGTCGATGACTTCGCCGGTCTTGGGCAGATGGCCGGAGACGGCCATCAGCAGGCCGGCCACTGTGTTGTAGCGCCCGCGCTCCTCTTCCGGCAGCTCGCGGATGCCGAGCCTCGCGCGCAGCTCCGACACCGGCATCAATCCGTCGAGCTCCCACACGCCGTCGGGCCGCTCGCGCGCCCAGGCATCGGTCAGGGTGCCGGGCTGCAGTTCGCCCGTGATGGCTTCGAGCATGTCGCGCGGCGTCATGAGGCCCTGCACCACGCCGTATTCATCGACCACGAACACCAGCCGGCCGCCGCGTTCGCGGAATTGCTCGAGCAGCTCCATGCCGGTGAGCGTCTCGGGCACGAACACGGCTGGCGCGGCTTCCTGGCCCAGCACGCCGACGTGGCCGGTGCCAAGGCGCAACAGGTGCGCCACGCTGATCACGCCGACCACGTCGTCGAGCGAATTGCGGCACACGGGGTACCAGGAATGCACCAGGTTGAGCGCGCCCGCGTCCGCCACCTTCTGCAGCGCCTCTGCCACCGTGTCCGAGGCGTCGAGCCATTCGATGTCGGCGCGCGGGATCATCAGCGACGACAGCCGGCGGTCGTCCAGGTGGAACACGTTGCGCACCATCTGGTGCTCGTGCTGCTCGATCACGCCCGCGTCCACGCCCTCTTCCAGGCTGGCCGAGATTTCTTCCTCGGTCATGGAGCGCGCGGCATTGGCGTCGATGCGCAGCAGCTTCAGCACGGCGGCGGTGGCGCTCGCGAGCAGCCAGACGAACGGCTTGGCGCCCTTGGCGAGCCCGCGCATCGGGCGCGACACCCAGCGCGCCACCGGCTCGGGGTAAAGCTGGCCGATCCGCTTGGGCACCAGCTCGCCGAAGATGATGGTGAAGAAGGTGATGCAGGTCACCACCACCGCGGTGGAAACCACGCTGGCCGTGCCGCGGCCCATGCCCAGGTTTTCCATCCAGACCGAGAGCGGCTCCGCAAAGGCGGCCTCGCCCACGATACCGCTGAGCATGCCGATCGAGGTGATGCCGATCTGAACGGTCGACAGGAAATGGGTGGGCTCCTCCATCAGCCGGAGCGCGGCTGCCGCGCCGGTGTCTCCCGTCTCGGCCAGCGCTGCCAGGCGCGCGCGCCGGCTGGTTGAAAGGGCCATTTCGGACATCGCGAACAACGCATTGAGCGTGGTCAGCATGGCCAGCAGGAGAACATCCATGAACGGGGGGTGAAAATGAGGACATGGCACTTTACTTGATCGGAGATATCCAGGGCTGCGACGCCGCCCTCCAGAAACTGCTCGACAAGATCGGTTTTTCACCCAGCCGCGACACCGTCGTGCTGCTGGGCGACCTGGTCAACAGGGGCCCCGACTCGGCCGCCGTGCTGCGGCGCGTGCAGGGCTACGGTGCCTCGGCGCTGAGCCTGCTCGGCAACCACGACCTGCACTTGCTGGGCGTGGCGCACGGCGCGCGCAAGTCCAGCCGCAAGGACACGCTGGCCGGCCTGCTCGAAGCACCCGACAGCGAAGCCATGCTCGAATGGGTGCGCCAGCAGCACATGGCGCTGCACATGCAGATCGACGGCGGCGACCTGCTCATGGTGCATGCCGGCGTGCTGCCGCAGTGGACGGTCGGCGACACGCTCGCGCTGGCGGCGGAGGTCGAATCGGTCCTGCGCGGCCCGGCGCTGGGCGAATTTTTGCTCGGCATGTACGGCAACGAGCCCGCGCAGTGGAGCGACGCGCTCACCGGCGGCGCACGGCTGCGCGCCATCGTGAACGCGCTCACGCGGCTGCGCTTCTGCACCGCCGAAGGCGTGATGGAGTTCGAGAGCAAGGACGGCATGCTGCCCGGCCCCGAGGGCTTCATGCCCTGGTTCGACGTGCCCGGCCGCAAGACCGCCAATGCCACCATCGCCTTCGGCCACTGGTCCACGCTGGGCTGGCTCTCGCGGCCCGACCTGCTCTCCACCGACACCGGCTGCGTCTGGGGCGGCTGCCTCAGTGCGGTGCGCATCGGCGCCACGCTGGACGAGCGCGAGCTGATCCAGGTCAAGTGCGAGCAGTCGCAGAAGCCCGGCAAGCCGGACTGACCGACCTCAGGCGCGCGGCAGCCTGAAGCGGTCGAGCGCCATGCGCTGCCGGCCCTCGGCATCGAAGTTCGCGGGCGCGAGCCAGCGCTCGAAGGCCGTGCGCAGCATCGGCCACTCGCCGTCGGTGATCGAGAACCACGCGGTGTCGCGGCTGCGGCCCTTGTAGACCACCGCCTGCCGGAAGATGCCCTCGAACTGGAACCCCAGGCGCGCGGCTGCGCGCTTCGATGGTTCGTTGAAGTTGTCGCACTTCCATTCGTAGCGCCGGTAGCCGAGTTCGTCGAAGGCAAGCTTCATCAGCAGGTACTGGGCTTCGGTCGACATCGGCGTGTGCTTCAGCAGCGGCGAGAAGTTGACGCTGCCGACCTCGATCGCGCCGTTCGCGGGGTCGATGCGCATCAGCGCGAACGTGCCGACGGCGCGGCCGCCGTGCCGGTCGACGACCGCGAAGTGCATCGGGTCGGTGCTCTGCGCGGCGCGTTCGATGTGGGCGCGGGTGCCCGCCAGGTCGGCGGGCCGTTCGACGCCCAGGTAGGTCCAGTCGCGGCCGTCGGGTGCCTGCGCATAGGCGGCGTGGAGGTCGTCGGCGTGCCTGGCGGCATCGAGCGGTTCGAGCACGCAGTACCGGCCTTCGATGACGCGGCGCGGCGGCAGCGGGCGGGCGGTCCAGCCGGGTAGCAGCGGACCGATCGACTGGCCGTATTCGTTGTGGCGATCTGGCATGAAGAAGAACTTTCAGAAGAAGAGAAAGCGGATGAAGCGGCACGGCCGGGGAACCGCTAAAGTACCTTTTTCGTGGCGCCACAGGAAGCACCACGGTCCGGCTATTTCATGGTGCCACGCACCTTCTTCTCCCATGAGCCCACCGCCCCGCAACGCCGCCGCCACCGCGTGGCTCGAATCCCCGCTTGCCAGGGAGCGCGAGGCCGGCCCGATGCAGCGCCAGCTGCACGAGCGCCTGAAGCGCGCCATTCTCGATAGCGGCCTTGCGCCGGGCAGCCGGCTGCCCGGTTCGCGCGCGCTGGCCGAGGCCCTCTCGATTTCCCGCAACACCGTCACCGCGGCCTACGAGCACCTGGCGGCCGAAGGCTATGTGCAACCCGACCGGCAGGGCACGCGCGTGACCGAGCTGGCACCGCCCGCAAAGGCCATGCGCGCCATCAAGTCCGGCGCTGCGCCGGCCACTGCGCGGCGGCTCGCACGCATCCAGCCCGGCGCGCCGCGCGCCGAGATGGACGCCGCCCTGCGGCCCGGCATGCCCGCGCTCTCGCACTTTCCCGGGGCCGCATGGCGGCGCGCCGTCGACCGTGCGATCCGCGGCGCCAGCCCCGCCACGCTCGGCTATGGCGATCCGCTCGGCGAACCACCGCTGCGCGCGGCCATCGCGCGGCACCTGGCCATTGCGCGCGGCGTGCGCTGCGAGCCGCACCAGGTCGTGATTGCCGAGGGCGCGCAGGAAGCCATTGCGCTGTGCGTGCGGCTGCTGTCCAACCCCGGCGACACCGGCTGGGTCGAAGACCCGGGCTACCGCGGCGCGAAGGCGGCCATGCATGCCGGCGACATGCGCATCGTGCCGATGCGCGTCGATGCCGAAGGCCTGTGCGTGAGCGAACGCGACTGGCACAGGCACCCGCCGCGGCTGGTCTACACCACGCCCTCGCACCAGTACCCGGCCGGTGCGGTGTTGAGCATTACGCGCCGCCTGGCGCTGATCGCGCAGGCGCGCCGCCATGGCGCGTGGATCATCGAGGACGACTACGACAGCGAGTTCCGCCACACCGGCGAACCCATCGGCGCGATGCAGGGCCTGGTGGACGATGCGCCGGTGCTCTATGTGGGCACCTTCAGCAAGACCATGTTTCCGTCGCTGCGGCTGGGCTTCGTGGTGCTGCCCGCGCCGCTCATGGCCACGGTGCAGAAGCCGCTCGAGGAAATGCTGCGCGGCGGGCACCGCCACGAGCAGCTCGCGATGGCTGACTTCATCGAGAGCGGCCAGTTCAGCCGGCACCTGGGCCGCATGCGGCGCCTCTACCGCGAGCGGCAACAGGCGCTGCGGGCGGCGCTCGCACGGCACTTCAAGGTGCCGCACGAGATCGACGGCGGCCACTGCGGACTGCACCTCACGGTGCGGCTGCCGCCGCGCTTCGACGACCAGCGCATCGCCGCCGATGCGCTGCGCCACCGGCTCGCGCCGACCGCGCTGTCGAACTTTGCGATCCGACCGGGGCCTTCGGACAACGGATTGGTGCTGGGCTATGGCAATACATCGGCGGAACTCTTCGAGCCGCTGGTCAAAAGACTGTCGCAGCTGGCGCGTGCGGCGGAACGCGCTTGAGAGTTCTTTTGTTTGAATAAAAACCGGATCACGAATGCAGTGACTACATACGTCGTATGAGTCCATTTTTTCGGCAATTCAAATTGCCGGTGCAACTGCAACAAAATCCCCCAAATCGAAAGAGAACTTGCGCCTCGCCATGCATTGAAATCGCATAATTGCGATCGCTTGAAACGTCTTGTCGCAGCGTACGACGACGCATCGAGAGCGGCCATATCGCTCTCTTAAGCAAAAAGTAATCAACAAAAGCGACAGCAGGGAGTCCGCGTGAAACACGCCATTGCGACATCATCCGTCGCGTCCCCGGCGATCTTGTCGATCGCATGGAGACGCCATCCATGAAGCGCCGCGTCACCATCCAGACGCCGCTGGGCGAGGCACTGCAGTTCCATCGGCTGGTCGGGCGAGAGGCGCTCAGCCAGGCTTATGTCTTCGATGTCGATCTGTTGAGCCGCAGCAATGCCATCGACTCCGCGGCCGTTCTCGGCAAACCCGCCACCGTCGTGATGGAGACCGAGAGCGGCAGCCCGCGCTACCTCGCCGGCCTCGTCACCCGCTTCGGCCTGTCGCACGAAGACGACCGCCAGGCCTTCTACAAGATGCGGCTTCGCCCGTGGCTCTGGCTCGCCACGCGCCGAAGCGATTTCAGGGTGTTTCAGGACCAGACCGTGCCCGAGATCGTTGCGGCCGTGCTGGGCCGTTACGGCCATCCCCTTGAGCAGAAGCTCAGCCGCAGCTACCGCACGTGGACCTACTGCGTGCAGTACCACGAGAGCGACTTCGACTTCATCTCGCGCCTGTGCGAGCACGAAGGCATCTACTTCTGGTTCAGGCACGAGGCCGAGCAGCATGTGCTGGTCTTCGCCGACGACATCGCCAGCTCGCACGCCCCCTTGCCCGGCGGCGAGACCGTGCGCTACCACCCGCACGAGAAGGCCGGCATGACCGGCGGGCTGGAGGCCAGCGAGCGCATCTACGAATGGGCGTCCTCGGAGGAAGTGCGCCCAGGCCATTACCTCAACGACGACTACGACTTCGAGAAGCCAAGGGCCGACCTCACGAGCCTGCGGCAAATGCCGCCCGGGCATGACCACGACGGCTTCGAGCGCTGCGAATGGCCGGGTGGCTTCACCCAGCATGACGACGGCGAGACCTACGCGCGCATCCGCACTGAAGAACAGCTGAGCGAACGCAGCCGGGTCACGGGCCGCGCCAACCGGCGCGATCTGGCGCCGGGTTGCACCTTCACGCTCACGCGTCACCCCCGTGAAGATCAGAACAAGGAGCACCTGCTGCTGGCCGTGGACTACGACCTTCAGGAGAACCTGCAGGCCAGCGAAGGGGTGGCCGGGTCCGAGGGCTCGGTGCAGCGCTTCGCCTTCGAGGCCCAACCCACGAGCTATGCCTGGCGTCCTCCGCGCACCACGGCCAAGCCGTGGACCGAGGGGCCGCAAACAGCGTTGGTGGTCGGCCCGGCCGGCGAGGAGATCTGGACCGACAGGTACGGACGCATCAAGGTCCAGTTCCACTGGGACCGCCTGGGCCAGCGCAACGAGAATTCGAGCTGCTGGGTGCGTGTGTCCACCGCCTGGGCCGGTGCCACCTTCGGCGCGACCGCGCTGCCGCGCATCGGGCAGGAGGTGATCGTCGATTTCCTGAACGGCGACCCCGACCACCCCATCGTCACCGGCCGGGTGCACAACGCCGACGAGATGCCCGCCTGGCAGCTGCCGCAGCAGAAGCACCTGTCAGGCCTGCGCAGCCGCGAGCTCGGTGGCGGCAAAAGCAACCACCTGGCTCTCGACGATTCGAGCGGCAAGGTGCAGGCCCAGCTCAAGAGCGACCACCAGAGCACCAGCCTGAGCCTGGGCCACGTCGGGCGCATCGACGATGTCTCCGGCCGCCGGGACGACCGGGGCCAGGGGGCCGAGCTGCGCACCGATGGCCATGGCGCCCTGCGGGCCGGCCAGGGCCTGCTGCTGAGCACCGAGGCGCGCCCCAACGCCCAGGGCCACATCACCGACATGCCCGAGACCGTCGCCCGGCTCACCGAGGGACGCGATCTGCACGAAAGCCTGAGCCAGGCCGCGCAGGCAGCCAAGGCGCACGAGGCCGGCGACCAGGACGAGGTGGCCAAGGCGCTGAAGGCGCAGAACGACGCCATCAAGGGCAGTGGCGGAGACAAGGCGCACGGCCTCTTCCCCGAATTCCAGGAGCCGCACCTGACGCTGGCCAGCCCTGCGGGCATCCAGACCACCACGGCCGGCAGCACCCACATCGTGAGCGGCGAGCACACCGCCATCACCAGCGGCGCGCACACCAGCGTGGCCACGGGCAACAGCTTCCTGGTGAGCGCCAAGAATGCGGTGCGCCTGTCCGCGGCCAGGGCCGGCATCCGCATGACCGCCGCGAAGGACGACATCGACATCACGGCCATGAAGGCCAGCATCAATGCGCTGGCCAAGCTCAACATCAAGATGGAGGCCAACCGCATCACCATCACGGCCAGGGACGAGGTGCTGATCAACGGCGGCTCCAGCTACACACGGTGGAATGCGAATGGCATCGAGAGCGGCACCAATGGGGTGTGGCGGGCGCATGCGGCAAGTCACAGTCTCATGGGGCCGGCCAGCCTGCCGGTCAAGCCGCACAGCGAGTCGGACTGCAAGCTCAGGGAAGGCGGCGCATCCAACGAAGGTGCCGGCTCCTTGGCTCGCTAATCCGATGACATACGCCGGCATCCCCTCTGCGGCCCCGCGCTGCGCCGCACTGGTTCGACAACTGAGCGCGGCATTCAATGCGGCGGCTCATGTGCTCGCCGCCGCCGGAGGCCGCCCCCTGCGCGCCTGCCTCGCGCTCGAACACTGGCACGCCAACGCGTTGACCGCCGCCATCGAGCAACGCTACCCCGCCATGGCGGAACAACGCGTGGCCGTGCCCGATCGCCATTTCAAACACCGCGAAGACGATGCACCCTGCCTCGTGCCGCTGCCGGAGGACTGGGCCACCCCATCCACGGACCCGGCGGTTGTTGGCTTGATCGCAAACGATCTCCCCGAATGGTTAAGGCAAGCCTGGCTGCATGCCGAGCAACGCCAGATGCGGCAACCTTTGTGCGGCGTGCTCTTCAGCGAAGCCAGCCCCGTCGCCATCGCTGACCATTGGGCCGGCCTGGGCGACCAGACGTCGCCCGCGGATGGCAGCGCGCGCCTCTTCCGGTACCAGGACGCGCGCGTGATGCAGCGCGCATGGCCCCTCCTGTCCGGCGCACAGCGCCAGGCATGGCTGGGCCCCGTGCGCCAATGGTGGGCGCTCGAGCAGCCATGGAGGCCATGGTCCTTTGCCGACCTGGTGCAGCAGGACGTCACCGCCACATCCCGCGAACCTGAATGGTTCCGTGCGTTCGTCCGGCCGGACAACGCCGAAGCGCTCTCTTCATCGGCTGCCGGCCGCCTGAGCTTCGAGCTTGGCCAATGGCACGCCGCTCATTCCGCTCCCGCGGGCCATCGCGTCTGGGCACGCCTTGCCGGCAACGATGTGCCGCCCGACCGGCAGCCCGATGGCGCTGCCATGAGCCGCATGCTGGCTCTGGGCCAGAGCCTCGGCTTGAACGACGACAACCTGGAGGACTTCGTGGCCGTCACCTGGAAGGCACACGCATCCGCAGACATCAGCCGCGACGGCTTCTGGCAGTCGGCGCGCGAAGCCGACCTGCTCGATCGAATCCTGGGCGCGTTGCGTCAACAGCCTGAAGCCCGGTTCGGCACCCTTTACGCCGAGGCCCAGCCTTCAGAAAGATAGGAAGAAAGAAGCTCCGATGCCCTGCGCCACACCGTGCAAGAACTGCGACCGCAAAGGCCTGCCCATCCTGTTCGTCCGCTATGCAGCGGCCTACAGCGCGCAGGCCAAGGGCATGAAAGCCCTCGAGCCGCTGCAACCCATGGGCCAGCTGCAAGCCCGGCCCGGAGGTGTCGCAATGCAGACGGCGCTGTACAACGTGCGCATGCTGCGCGCGGGCTACCTCTACCTGCGCATCGAGCGCAAGGGCGTCGGCCCCGAGTGGCAGGGCTACATCGTGCATCCGCATGGCTACCTCGGCGAATTCCCGGTGGGATTGCCGCAAGCGGCGGCTTCCCATCCGGCGTGCGAGATTGAGTTTCGCGGGGCCAACAGCTCGATGGTTTGGGTGGGCGACGCAAAGAACGTCACCAAGCTCGACTACATGTTCAACCCCGACCCGATCGACTACGAACACCTGAAGAAGGAGATCGAGCCGAACCTGGGCAAGTACATGCAGGGCTTCGATGTTGCAGGATGGGCGGGCGGGAGCACAAGCCAGAAGGACACGCTGCAGCCTGGGCAGTTGAATGGGCAAGTAGTGGAGTTCAGCGCCTTGAGCAGCGAGGCGGTCCGCGATGCATGCGAACCCCTCATGTACGGCTTGATGGGCAGCAATGCGCAGGAGCGGGGGTGGGGAGACTATGAGGAACAGGTGGAAGTCCGGACGCCGGCGGTAACGGCCATGGGCGACTTCACCGGGACCGAGGACGTGTCCTACGACACCCGCAAACGCGTCGGTCCAACTTACGACAAAGCCCATGGCAAGCGGCTGAGGAAGATGGTCGAGTTCCTGCACCTTCATAAGGGCGCGGTGGTGGCGTGCGAGGATGCCGTGGGCATTGCGCAGGAACTTGGGCACCTGCAATCAGAGGCCCATACTCCCTATAGTCACTGGCAGATCGAGCAAGCCAGCGGGTTCGCGAAGGGCGTGACCAATGAATGGGTTCTTCAAACGGCGGTGAGCGCAAAAGGCCTGCGGAGTCTCGTCAAGAAAGGCGCGTTCCGAGCGATCAGCGCCGGCTATGAGGAGTCCAAGAACTTTCACGCACCGTTGCCAAGCGATCCCCAGGCGCGCGCAGCAGAGCTGGCCGCGCGCAATGCCAACAGAGAGCGCAACAGAGCGCAGCAAGAGGCGACCGCTACCCAGAAGATGGACGCGAACTTCGCGCGGCTTTTCGATGAAGCGACGGCCACGAACTTTTCCGACACTGTTCACAAGACTGTGCGTGACAAGGTCGAGACTCTGCGTTCGAAGCTCGGAGAGGATCAAGGCCGCTGGCTGGTCAGTCCCTCTCTCTTCAAGGTGATGGAGCGCTACAGCAACAAGGACACGCGCGTAGACCGACCCGGAGGTGGAGCGAACCTGAGCCTTCAGTTGGCCCAGTGCCTGGCGGGCACCGAAAGCAATGACTGGGGCCACAAATGGCTGGAGCAACTGGACCTCTGGGGTGACAACGCCTTGTCGCGCACGTTGTGCTTCAACAATCTGGCGTACCTGGCATCGCTTCGGCAAGCGTCGGAAGGAGAAGGACAGACCGGGCAACCAGCAGCGCTGCCGGGACCCGACCCCAGCGCTCCATTGCTGGAGAGCCTGGCGGTCAAGCTCAAACTGCTCGCGGGGCGCGTCGGACTCGGCGACAAGGCTCTTGCGTTCATGGATGCGTTTCCCGCCATCGGCGAAAGCGGCAGGCTGCGCAAGCTGGCCTGGCCCGCGCATGTGATGACGTTGATGAGCGTCAAGATGGTTGCAGGTCTTGCCGCGTTGCCGGTGACACGCAAGGAAGCGCAACTGGTCCGCTATATGGCGTTGACCGGCATCACTACGCTAGGGCGCACGGTCGAGAATGAGGCCGAGCGTTTGCAGTTGCGTGCGGACGACGTGAGGCGGGCGCAGATGCTTGGGCGGGCCGAGAAGCTGGCCAAGCTGTCCACGGCTCAGAAAGGCAAGGCCGGTGAAGCGGCGATGGCCCGAGCCAGAAGCGCCGCGCCTGGTTCACGAGCTGCGATGCTGGGCGGCGTCTTTGATTTTGGAGCCAGCTTGTTGAAGGGCGGGCAGCTCATCGTCAACCCCGACGGGCGCACCGCCGCGGAGATGGCAGGTAACGTCTTGCAGAGCATTGGCTCGATCGCAGACTGGCGCGCCAAGGCGTACGAAGAGACGATCTTCAAGGGCATCAGGGGCGTCAATGTATACAAAGAAAAAGTCCTGGAAATCAGTTTGGACTCGTTGAATCTCACGCAACTAAGAAACCTTCAGAAAATGGCGTTCAAGTTCTTGCTGCCTGCGGCGATGGTTTCTGTTTGGTTCGATGGGATGGACGCAAATTTGTCTCTAGATCGTAGACAGTACGGCTTGGCCGCAGCTCAGTTTGCGAGTGTTGCGGGCACGATTTTCACGATAGGCGCGACAACTGTCGTCGCATTCGATATCTCGATCTTGGGGGTTTCGGCTGCAAGTTTGGGCGCGGCATTGGGGCTAATTGGCGCAGTGCTAATAGTTGCGACAATTATCGCAATCGGCGTACTGAAAGAGGATGAATGGATCAACTGGCTGTCGGACTGTCCTCTTAACAAGAAAAAGACACCGATTCACGCTAACTTGCACGAAACCCTACAAAAACTGGCAAATGTGCAGGCCGACCTTAAGGCGTCGCACTAGAAAGCAAGAATGTTTCCCAATGAACACGTGTATCAGCGCGCGCGCAGGCGATCACTCGCTGAAGGACGCAAATGCGTGCAAGCCGACGGAGATAAAAGGCTTTGGAAAGTATATGAGCGAGCCGAAACTAACGACCCCATTCTTCCGAGTCGTTGCGCCTATGCACAGAATAACTTGTATTTTGAAATATGCAATTCAGGATGGGAATTGCAATGGAAATCTGGAATTGGAACAATTTTCATCTTGTTGCCCTGCTTGACAGTATTTTGGGGGTTCTATGGGTTCGCTGTGCACCCCCTTCTGTTTGATCAGCTCATCGCATTCTTCAGGGTGATTTCCTATGAGCCCGAGATGTCACCATTGCTATGGATGGGATGGCTTTTACTTTTCCCCTTGTCCCTCGGCTGTTGTGTCTTGCTCTGGTTGTGGTTCGACATCATGGGCGTACGCACGTGCTTCTTCACCTATGCGCGAGGCCGCATCCGCTTCAATCGAGTGACGCGTAAGGTCTATCTGCTGAGGCCACGAAGTTGCGGCGGCAACGCCGTATTCGACTGGGATCGCCTGCGCGCCATCGTCGACATGGATGGCTATGACTTGCTTGCCAGAAAGAACGGAGCGCCCGGCAAGGCGGCGTACTACTCGCTCATTCTCCACCACCCGCCCTTCGACGCTGCCGACCCACACGCCAAGGGCGAAGACGCCATCTTCGTCGGCCCCACATTGCCCATGCAGCACGACGCGGCTCCGCTGTGGGAATACATCCGCCGCTACATGGAATACGGTCCTGGCCGGGAGGGCATTCCTGAGCGAATAGGGCAAGAGCACACAACCTACTGCGGCAAGCCCAGTTCCAGCCAGTACAAGCTGGAGCAACGCCCAGGGGTGATGGAAACTGCGTATCACATGCTCAGCCAAGTCACCTGTTCATGGCCCGTATTCCCGAAGGAATGGCAAAGCGATTCAGGGATGGGTGAACCGGAAGACAAGCCGGTGCAAACGGGCGCGGTGATGACAGCCCTCGTCTACCGGACACAAGGCAAGCTGAGCAAGGCCGACGAGATCGAATTCCTGCAGCATTGGGGAACGGCCGAGGCGTTGCAAGAAGCGATGTCACGCAAGGAGTGAATGCGACTGCAAATTGCCGTGCATGCACTGCTCCGGACGCATCTGCGCGAATGATGAACCGGGCCGCGTCTTCGTTCAGCCCGCCACACCAAACCCCGTGTCGAACGTCCCCTTCACATCCAGCGGCTGCTTGATGAGCCCCACCTGTCGGTAGAAATCCGCCGTGCCCTGTTGGTCGGCGATGACCTGCGCATCGATGGGTATCCACTTCTGCTGGCGGCGCTCGAACTGCAGCTTGGCCGCCTCGGGCGGAATGCCGATGATGCGGGCCAGTGCGGCCGAGTAGGCATCGACGTTGCGGTACGACCAGAGCTGGGCCTTCACCACGCGTTGCAGAAAGTCCTGCAGCACCGGCCGCTTGGCGGCAATGGCGGCATCGGCGGCCGCGAGGTAGCTGAGCCCCGGCAGCAGCCCGCGCCCGCTCACGAGCACGCGCGCATGGCGGCTGACCTCGGCCAGCGCGGTGTAGGGCTCCCAGGTGGCCCACGCATCGACCGAGCCCTGCGTGAGCGCGAGCTTGGCATCGGCGGGCGCTAGGAAGCGGATGTTGACCTCCTCGGGCTTGAGGCCCGCCGCGGTGATGGCCTTGAGCGTCACGTAGTGGGCGATGGAGCCGCGGTTGGTGGCGATGCTCCTGCCCTTGAGATCGGCCGCGGTCTTGAGCGGCGAGTCGGGCCGCACCAGCACGGCCGTGCCGTACGAATCCGAACGGTTCGCGCCGATGGCCTTGACGCGCGTGCCGGCCGCAAGCGCAAAGATGAGCGGCGCATCGCCGATGGGGCCGGAATCGACCGCCGCGGCATTCAGCGCTTCGGCCAGCGGCGCGGCTGCGGGGAATTCGGACCACTGGATGTCGTAGCCCAGGCCTTCGAGTCCGCCTGCCGCTTCGAGCAGCGCGCGCAGTCCGCCCTTCTGGTCGCCGGCCTTCAGGACTGGGCAGCCCTGTGCGCGGGCCTGCAATGAGAAGGCGGGCAGGGCCACGGCAGCGGCGAGGCCGCTTGCGAGCAGCTGCCGGCGTGATCGGTTGTGGTGTGGGTTCATGGGTTCTCCGTGTTCAGTAAAAAGATCAGTCAATGGATGAAGCCGCCCTTGACGAAGCGCACCGGCTGCGCGTCCATGCGGGCGATCAGCGCGCCCAGGCCATCGGCAGGCAGTGCAGCAGCGACCTGCTCCGCCGCCGCGACGGGCGCACGTTCGCTGCGGCACAGCAGGTCGTCGTCCGACCAGCCCGCCTTGCCGGGCGCACCGCGTGCGCGCAGCCAGCCGTCGCGATCGGCAATCAGTTGGGTGCCGGCCAATTGCTCGGTGCCGGCGATGAGCGCCAGTGCCTCCCATGCGGCGGCGGAATCGGCCACGCAATCGGCGGACGTTGCCACCGCGCTCGAAGGCGGCCGCAGCAGCACGGTGACGAGGCGCGGGTCTTCCACTGGCGCTGCGCCGCCCGCCACGATGCGCACGCGCTGCCCGCGCCAGCTTGCGAGCAACCGAGGCGGCTGCGAACCGCAGCGCACCGCCATGTCGGGCAGGCCGATGGGCTGCGGCCAGTTGCCGAGCGCACGCAGGCTCTGGCCCGCGCCCTGCGCCTTCATGTAGTCGACCAGCGCCCAGGCGTCGGCCTCGTTGAGCTTTGCGGCGAAGCCGGGCATGGTGGGTTGGCCGCCCTGCTGCGCATCGCGCGTGCCGTGGAGGATGCGCCAGAGCAGGTCGCCATCGGCGCGCCGCCATAGCAACGGGCCGCTGAGGTCCGGCGGCCACACCGCCAGCGAGGCTGCGAGTGGACCTTCGCCCTTGCCGTTCGCGCCGTGGCAGGCCACGCAGTTCTGTTGGTAGAGCACGCGGCCCTGGGCGATGGACTCGGCCGTGAAGCCGGTCGGCGATGCCTGAAAGCTGGTGGGCGTCGCGGGCACCAGCACCACGCGCGGCTCGGGCCAGGGCGCGGCGATCAGCAGCATCGGCACCAGCGCCAGCAGGTAGTAGCGCGGCCGCCGCCACAAGAAGGCCAGCAGCAACGCGAGCACCGCCACGGCGACGAACACCAGTGTCCACGCCAAGCTGCGCGCCTGCCCCAGGTCGATCAGCAGGTTCTCGCCCGACAGCCGCCGCGCCCACGGCCACGCCGGCTGGCCGTGCACATGCTGCGCGAGCCCGAGTGCATCGAGCACGCGCAGCAACTGCAGCTGGGCGCCTTGCAGCAGGCCGATCAGCAGGTTGAGCCAATCGGCCTCGGGCGTGCTGTTCATCTCACCAGGTGGCGTCGAGCCCCAGGTGCCGCAATGCTTCGTGGCGAAGCTCGGCCAAACGCGCATGGCCGCGATGCCGCGGATACGGCAAGTCGACCACGATCTCCGCCGAAATGCGCGCCGGCCGGTCGCTCAGCACGATCACGCGGTTGGCGAGGAACAGGGCCTCTTCCACATCGTGCGTCACCAGCAGCGCCGAGAAGCCCGCGCGCTGCCACAGGTTGACCAGCTCGCTCTGCATTGCAATGCGCGTGAGCGAATCGAGCTTGCCGAGCGGCTCGTCGAGCACCAGCAGCTGCGGATCGTTGACCAGCGCGCGCGCCAGCGCCACGCGCTGCGCCATGCCGCCCGAGAGCTGGTGCGGAAAGGCCTTGGCAAAGTCGGTGAGGCCGACAAGCTTCAGCGCCTCGTCGACGCGCCCGCGCTGCGCCTTGAGCACGCCGCGCGCCTGCAGGCCCAGCGCCACGTTGTCCCACACGCTGCGCCAGGGGTAGAGCGTCGGGTCCTGGAACACGACGATGCGCGACGGGTCAGGCCGCGTGATGGGCGCATCGTCCTGCGTGATTCGGCCAGCCGTGGCGGGCTCGAGCCCGGCCACCAGGCGCAGCAGCGTCGACTTGCCGCAGCCGCTCGGCCCCAGCAGCGCGACGAACTCGCCGGGCTTCACCGAGAGGTCGATGTCGTCGAGCACCTGCAGCGGCCCCGCGGGCACATCGAACCAATGGCTCACGCCGCGGATATCGATGTGCGCGCCGGCCTGGCGCACGCCTGCATCGGCCGTTGTTGCGGTGGCTACCATTTGACTGTCCCCTTCTGCCACGACAGCACGCGGTCGCGCACCTTGAAGAGCAGCGTGATCAGGCCCGAGCACAGCACCGCCATCACGATCAGCGCGGCATACATGTTCGAGTACGAGGCCCAGCCCTGCGCCCACGAAAGATAGAAGCCCAGCCCCGCCTTCACGCCCATCATCTCGGCCGTGACGAGCACCGAGAAGGCCGCGCCCAGCCCCATGAAGAGGCCCACGAACACCTGCGGCAAGGCAGCCGGAATGGCCACGCGCAGCACCAGGAAGCGCTCGCTCGCGCCCATGGTGCGCGCCACGTCGTAGTAGTTGCGGTTGACGCCCGCCACGCCCGACCAAGTGAGCACCGCCACCGGAAAGCCCGTCGCCAGCGCGATCAGGAACACCGCGGCCGCATAGCTCGACGGAAAGAAGAAGAACGCCAGCGGCAGCAGCGCCGAAGCCGGCACCGGCCCCACGAAGCGCAGCACCGGATGCACCCAGTAGCCCGCGATGCGCGACCAGCCGATGGTCACGCCCGTGAGAAAGCCCGCGAGCGCGCCCAGCACGAAACCATGTGCGAGCAGCCGGGTCGAATGCAGCAGGCTTTCGCCGAGGCGGCGCCAGTCGTCGATGTAGGTCTCGACCAGGCTTTGCGGCGGCGCGAAGAACGGCGTGGGCAGCAGCGCGAGCTTGGCAGTCGCGATCTCCCAGATCGCGAACAGCACGGGCAGCGCGACAAGCCACGGGCCTGCGGGCCGCAGTGCAAGCGCGACGCGGCCGGCGCGCGGCCCGAGCGATGCAACGGCCAGCAGCAGCGCGCCCACCGCGATGGCGGCGATGCCGAACTCGTGGGTGTAGGCCCAGTCGCTGAAGCCGACGGCCTTGTTCGGCCAGTAGACCGTGAGCAGGCCGAGGGCGAACCATGTGGCTGCGGCAGCGAAGCCGATGCGCCATGCGGACAGGGCCGCTTGGATACGGGGCGATGTCGATGCCGGAGCGGATGTGCGTTCGGGCGGCGCTGCCTCCACCCTGGCCCTCCCCCGGAAGGGGAGGGAATCGAAGCCCAATGCGGGGTCGGGGGTGCTCATGCGAGTGGATCGAAAGAGACGTGCTCGGCAAAGCGCACTGGATCGGTGGTCTTCTTGAGCACGCCGACGCCGCGGAAATCGCGCGCATAGAACTCCACCTCGTCGCGCAGGTTCTTTCCGAGCGGATGGTGGTTGTGCGTGAGCGTGCCAAGCAGCGCGCGCAGGTCCTCGATCGGCACCTTGGGCGAATACTTCGCAAACAGCTTGGCCGATTCGTTCGGGTTCTCGGCCACGTAGTCGGAGGCTTGCGCGATGGCGCGCACGAGGGCCGCGACGGTCGGCTTGTCCTTGCGAACAAGTTCGCCCCGCGCGCCGACGATGCAGCAGACCTTGTCCTTGTATTCGCCCGAGAGGTTGCTCGCAATCTCCACGAAGGCGCCCTTGTTGCGCTTCTCGATCAGGTACACATTAGGGTCGCCATCGGCAATCGCATGGATCTCGCCCTTCTGCACGGCAATGTCGAGCAAGTCGGCCGGGTACTGGCGCCAGGTCACGTCCCTGTCGGCGTCGATGCCGTTCTTCGCGAGCAGGATCGAGAAGAAGTTCTTGCCCGGGCTCGCGATGTCCGACACGCCGATGATCTTGCCCTTGAGGCTCGCAAGGCTGGTCGCACCCGCACTCTTCGCACCCACCAGCCGCACGCAGCCGCCGTGCGAGCTGCCGACGATCTTCACGTCGAAGCCCGACTCCAGCGGCTTGAGCCAGCGGTGGATCATGCCCACCGCCGCATCGGCCTTGGCCGTGGCCAGCGACTCCAGCAGCTGGTCGGTGGAACCGGTGTAGTTGATCAGGTCCACCTGCAAGCCGTTGCGCTCGAAGTAGCCGCGCTCCTGCGCGACGACGACGGGCGAGAGGCAGAACGCGGCGGCGTTCCATGCGAAGGTGAGCTTGCGCGCCTGCTGCGAGAAGGCCCGCGAGGCGATCAGGCCGCCAGAGGCAACCACGGCGGCGGCGCCGCCTGCGCGCAGGACACCCCGGCGCGATATGGGGCGTGAAAAGGATGCGGTCATCGAGAACTCCAGTGGTTTTTCTTCAGAGCAGCAGTTCGGGTTCCGCCTCGACCAGGCCTTGGTAGAGGCTGTCGAAGGAATGGATGGCCCCCTCCGGCCCTCCGATCTGGCTGTGCGTGTGGCGCGCGGTTTCCTCGTCGATGGGCTGCGGCTTGCCGGCGGCCTCGGCGAGAAGCTGCGTGTGGCAGGCGTTGTCGAGCGCGATGTACCACCACGCGGCGGCCTCGACCGTCGGGCCCGCTGTCAGGATGCCGTGGTTCTTGAGGATCGCGCCCTTTTTGTCGCCCAGCGCCCGCGCGATGCGCTCACCCTCGCTGGTGTCGACCACCATGCCGGTGAAGTCGTCGAACAGCGCCACGTCGTCATGGAACACGCAGCTGTCCTGCGTGATCGTGTCGAGCTTGCGGCCGAGTGTCGACCAGGCCTTGCCGTAGGTCGAATGCGTATGCGCGGCGGCGACGATCTTCGGGTTGTGCTCGTGGATCGCGGCATGGATGGCGAACGCGGCCTTGTTGAGCGGCCGATCGCCGATCACCGTCTCGCCCTTCGCGTTGACGAGCAGCAGGTCGGAGACCTTGATGCGCGAGAAATGGATGCCCAGCGGGTTGACCCAGAAGTGGTCGCTGAGCTCCGGGTCGCGCGCGGTGATGTGGCCGGCCAGGCCTTGGGCGAAACCGAAGCGTGCGAACAGGCGGAATGCACCTGCGAGGCGCTCCTGCCGATGGCGGCGCTCGGCCTGCACGCTGGTGCGCGGCGGGATCGGATCGAACCAGTACTTCTGCTGCGGGTTGGGGTTGAGCTTGAGCGGCTGGGGGGCGTGGCGGTCGATGGAAAGAACGGCATTCATCGCTCAGGCCGCCTTGCGTTGCGATTGCGCGCGCTGCGCCACCAGCTCGCGCGTGCGCGGAATCAGCTCGCGGCCGTAGTCGACCGCGTCTTCCAGCGGATCGAAGCCGCGGATCAGGAAGGTGGTCACGCCCAGGTCATAGTAGTCGAGCAGCGCATCGGCCACCTGCTCGGGCGTGCCGACCAGCGCGGTGCTGTTAGAGCGGCCGCCGATCTCCTGCGCCACCGCCGTCCACAGGCGCTTGTCGAGCCGCGTGCCCTTCTCGGCCGCGGCGAGCAGGCGCTTCGCACCTTCGCTTTGCTGCGGCCCGCCGCGGTTGTAGCCCTGCACCACACGCAGCCGCTTCGTCTCGGCCAAGATGTTCTCGGCGCGCGCCCATGCGGCCTCTTCGGTCTCCGCGAGGATCGGGCGGAACGACACCGAGAAGCGCATGCTGCGCCCGTGCTTCGCGGCCTCGGCGCGCACGCGCGCCGTGAGCTCGCGCGCCTGGTCGAGCGACTCGCCCCACAGCGCATACACATCGGCGTACTTGCCCGCGACCGGAATCGCCGCCTCCGAAGCACCGCCAAAGTACACCGGCACATGCGGCCTGCCATTGCGTGTCTGCACCGGCTTCACTTCGGAGAAAGCGTTCTGGAAGCGGTAGTGCGCGCCTTCGTGGTCGAAGGGCTTGCCGGCGGTCCACACCTTGTGCAGCACGTCGAGGTATTCGTCGGTGCGCGCATAGCGCTGGTCGTGGCCGAGCCAGTCGCCGTCGCGGCGCTGTTCCTCGTCGGAGCCGCCCGAGATGTAGTGCACCGCGAGCCGGCCGCCGCTGAACTGGTCGAGCGAGGCGAACTGCCGCGCCGCCAGCGTCGGTGCGACGAAGCCCGGGCGGTGCGCGAGCATGAAATGGATGCGCTCGGTGACCGATGCGGCATGGGCCACGGTCAGCGTGGCGTCGGGGCCGGTCGAATGATGCGGCACCAGCACGCGGTCGAAGCCCGCGTTCTCATGCGCCTGGGCGAAGGCGCGCACGTAGTCGCGGTCGATGGCCGGGCCCTTGGCCGCGTGGATCTCCGAGACCTTCTGGCCCTGGATCATGCCGATGAATTCAACGTCGTTCTGGCTCATGGTGTCCTCGTGTTTTCAGGGTGATGTGTGTGTTGTTCAGGCGGCGGGCAGGCGCAGCACGCTCTCGAAGCGGCGGTCCCACAGGGGCTTCACGTCGGCGGGCCCGTCGAGCACGCCGATCTTCAGGAAGGTGTCGGCCACCTCCTGGTGGCTGCGCACCACCGCATCGGTGACCGGGCCCAGGCTGTAGTCGCCGCTGCGGCCGTTGAAGAGCTCGACCAGGTCGCCGACCGGGACGCGCGTCTCGGCCGATTGCGCCCGCGCATAGGCCAGGAGGTTGCCGTTGATCCATGCGAAGGCGCGCTGCAGGCGCTGCAGCAGGTCGCCCAGCGCCGCGCGGCGCAGCTCGTCGTCGAGCGCACGCGGGTTGGCGTAGATCGGAAAGTTGCCCGAGAGGTAGCCCACACCGGTCTTGATGGTTCGCGCCCCGTACTGCGTGCGCGCCAACTGGCCGTTGTAGCCGTAGATGGCCCAGGCATCGAGGTCGCCGCGCGCGAAGGCCGAGAGGCCGTCCGAGGGCGTGAGGCTCACGGCCTGGATGTCGCTGAACGACAGGCCCGCCTCGGCCAGCTGCCTGGCCAGGTAGTAGTGCGAGGTGGTGGCGCGCACGTAGCCCACGCGCCTGCCCTTGAAATCGGCGATGCGGCGGATCGGCGAATCCTTGCGCGCCAGTGTGGCCTGGTTGTTGAGGTCTTCATGCGTCACGGCCACCAGCCGCACGCTCGATTTCTGGCGCGCCGCGAACACCGACGGGATCTCGCTGCCCGAGCCCAGGTCGAGCGCGTCGCCGTTGGTGGCCTCGATGTGCAGCACGCCGTTGTTGAGCTCGCGCCAGTCGATCTTGTAGGGCGTGCTGGCCTGGCCGGAAGCCTGCAGCAGCGGCCGCCAGAGCCCCTTGTAGGTGCCCACGCGCAGCGTGACGCCAGAAAGGTCGCGCGCCGGTGCCGCCCTGGCCGCGGCCAGGGCGCTCCAGCCCGCAGCAGCCTGAAGCAGGCGGCGCCTGTCGATGGGGAAGTCAGATGTCATGCACCGGACCGTACCGAGGCAGGCGGCAAAAGCGAACGCAGAAAAACGAGTTTGCATATGCGGGATGCGTCGTTTCCGGCGCGGCGCGGCCCCGGTACCGTGCGCAACCATGAGTGCACTCCCCTTGCGCCGCCCGCCGGCCACGAATGAAGACCCCGCGCCTGCCACCGTCGATGCCGCGCTGCTCGCGCATCTGTCGGCGCAGTTCGCCGCCACCGCGGCCGACCACGACCGCAGCGGCGCCTTTCCGCATCCGAACTTCGCGGCCTTGCAGTCGCACGGCCTCGTCGGCCTGGTGGCGCCCGCGGTGCACGGCGGCGGCGGCGCCACGCTGGCCACGGCGCGCCGCGTGATCGCGGCCGTGGCGCGCGGCGAGCCGGCCACCGCGCTGATCCTCACGATGACCTACCTGCAGCACCACGCACTCGCACGCAGCGACAGCCGCTGGCCGCCGCACCTGCGCGAACGCGTGCTGCGCAGCGCGGTGGAACGCGGCGCGCTCATCAACGCGCTGCGCGTCGAGCCCGCGCTCGGCTCGCCCGCGCGCGGCGGCCTGCCCGCGACGGTCGCGCGCCGCGAAGGCAGCGGCTGGAAGATCGACGGCCACAAGCTCTACACGACGGGCATCGAAGGCCTCTCGTGGCTCGCCGTGTGGGGCCGCACCGACGAGGCCGCGCCGCGCACCGGCGTGTTCCTGGTGCCGCGCCATGCGCCCGGCGTGCGCGTGATCGCGAGCTGGGACCACCTGGGCCTGCGCGCCTCGGGCAGCCACGAGGTGGTGTTCGAGAACGTCCCGATCGACCTCGATCACGCGGTGGACCTGCGCGCCCCGGCCGACTGGGCGCCCGACGCCGGCAGCCAGACCGACATCGATGCCCACGCCACGCAGCAGGCCTGGATGACGGTGCTGCTCGGCAGCCTCTACGACGCGGTGGCGCAGGCCGCGCGCGACTGGCTGGCGGGCTTTCTGAACACGCGTGCGCCCGGCAGCCTGGGCGCGCCGCTCGCGAGCCTGCCGCGCGTGCAGGAGCACGTGGGAGAGATCGAGGCGCTGCTGCGCACGAACCGCGTGCTGCTCGACGATGCAACCCGGGCCGTGGACCAAGGCCGCGCGCAGCCGGCCGCCGACAGCGGCCTGCTCAAGTACACCGTGACGGGCAACGCCATCCGCGCGGTCGAACTCGCGCTGCAGCTCAGCGGCAACCACGGCCTCGCGCGGCAGAACCCGCTGGAGCGGCATTACCGCGACGTGCTGTGCAGCCGCATCCACACGCCGCAGAACGACGCGATCCTGATTGCGGCGGGCAAGCGTGCGCTGCTGTCCTCCGGAGCCGCCGCATGACCGATCTGCTGTTTTCGAAAGCCTCGCGCCGCAGCTGGCTCAAGCAAGGCGCGGCGCTCTCGCTCGCAGCCGCCGGGCCGCTGCGCGCATGGGCGCAAGCGCAGGCCACGCTGGTGCTCGGCGACCAGGCCGGCGGCCTGCGCGCGCTGTTCGAAGCCTCGAAGGCACTCGAAGGCGTGCCCTTTGCCTACCGCTGGGCCAACTTCCAGGGCGCGGCGCCGCTGTTCGAGGCGCAGCGCAGCGCGGCCGTCGACACGGCGGTGGCCGGCGACCTGCCGGTGCTGGCCGCAGCCGTCGGCAGGACGCCGCTGAAGATCGTCGCCACGCGCGTCGGCAAGGCCGATGCCCTGGGCATCGTGGTGCAGCCCGACTCAAAGCTGCGCCAGGTGGCCGACCTGCGCCGCAAGACGGTGATCGTGTCGTCCGCACGCGGCAGCATCTCCCAATACCAGCTCTATGGCGCGCTCGAGGAAGCCGGCGTGCGGCGCGACGAGGTCACGGTGAAGTTCGTGCTGCCGACCGATGCGGCCGCCGCCTTCGCTTCGAAGCAGATCGATGCGTGGGCCGTCTTCGATCCCTACTACACGATTGCGCTGCAGCAGGGCGGGCGCATCCTGCGCGACGGGCGCGGCATCAACACGGCGCTGGGCTTCATCACCGCCAGCGAGCCTTCGCTGGCCGATCCGGCCAGGCGCGTCGCCATCGTGCAGTTTCTGGACCGGCTGGCGCGCGCGGGCGAATGGGCGCTGGCCAACCCCGAGGCCTATGCGCAGGCCTACAGCCAGCTCACGCGCCTGCCGATCGAATCGGCCCGCATCATCACGGCACGCGCCTCGGTCACGGGCCGGCCGGTCTCCGAAGCCGATATCGCCGCACTGCAGACGGTGGCCGACCGTTCGGCGCGCGACGGCATCCTGCCGGTGCGCGTGGACGTGCACGCCATCACCGATGCGCAGCTCTGGAAACGTCCCGCGTGAGCGGCGTGCCTGCTGTCGCACCGCCGCGCGAATTCGTCGTCGCGTTCGGCCGCCTGCTCGACAGCGGGCCCAACGAGCCGCGCATTCTTTCCGAAGGCGGCGCCCTGCCTCGCAGGCTGGTTGCGCGCGACGACCGGCTGCCGGACGCCTTTGCCCAACCCGATCCGGCGCGCTACCAGCAGTTCCTGCTGCATGCCGACAGCACCGAACGCTTCTCGGTCGTGAGTTTTGTCTGGGGACCGGGGCAGGCGACGCCGGTGCACGACCATACCGTGTGGGGCCTGATCGGCATGCTGCGCGGCGCCGAATACAGCCAGGGCTATGCCGTCGGCCCCGATGGCCGGGCGCGTCCGCAGGGCAAGGCGGTGCGGCTCGATGCCGGCGACGTGGAAGCCGTCTCGCCCCGCATCGGCGACCTGCATCGCGTGCACAACGCGCATGCAGACCGCGTATCGATCAGCATCCACGTGTACGGTGCCAACATCGGGGCCGTGCGGCGGCATACTTACCCGGCCGAGGGCGCACGCAAGCCCTTCGTCTCGGGCTACTCCAACTCGCTGCTTCCCAACCTGTGGGACCGCTCAGCCGAACTCAGATCGACGACATCCGCATGACGACCGCTGCCTTTCCCCTGCTGCCCTTTGCCGCCGTGCGCGAGCGCCTGCTCGCACGCGAGGAAACCGCGCTGCTCGACGTGCGCGAGGAAGACCCCTTCGCGCAGGCGCATCCGCTGTGGGCGGCGAACCTGCCGCTCTCGCGCATCGAGATCGAAGCCTGGCGGCGCATTCCGCGGCGGGACACCTTCATCGTGCTGTACGGCGCGCACGGCGACATCGACCTGGCGCCGCTGGCCGCGCGCACGCTGGCCTCGCTGGGCTATGCGAACCTGCACCTGCTCGAAGGCGGCCTCGAGGGCTGGCGCGCGGCCGGCGGCGAGCTGTTCCGCGACGTGAACGTGCCGAGCAAGTCCTTTGGCGAACTGGTCGAGCACGAGCGGCACACGCCCTCGCTCTCCGCACCCGAGGTGAAGGCCCTGGTCGAGGGCAAGGCCAATGTGGTGGTGCTCGACGCACGGCGCTTCGACGAATACCGGACGATGAGCATCCCCTCTGCCACCAGCGTGCCCGGCGCGGAACTGGTGCTGCGCGTGCGCGAGCTGGCTCCCGACCCGACGACGCAGGTGATCGTCAATTGCGCGGGCCGCACGCGCAGCATCATCGGCACGCAGTCGCTGGTGAATGCGGGCATTCCGAACCCGGTGGCGGCGCTGCGCAACGGCACCGTCGGCTGGAAGCTCGCGGGGCAGCTGCTCGACCATGGCGCGGACCGGAAGGCGCCGGCCGCGGTATCCGATGCGCATCGCGCGCAGGCCCAGGCCGACGCGCGGCGCGTCGCGGAAAAGGCCGACGTGCGCCGCATCGCGCTCGATGCGCTGCACACGCTGGAAGCCCCAGGGCGCACCGTGTACCGCTTCGACGTGCGCACGCCCGAGGAATACGAGGCCGGCCACCTGCCCGGCTTCGCGAGCGCGCCCGGCGGGCAGCTGGTGCAGGAAACCGATCACCAGGTGCCGGTGCGCGGCGCTCGCATCGTGCTGGCCGACGACGACGGTGTGCGAGCCTCGATGAGCGCGTCGTGGCTCGCGCAGATGGGGTGGGAGGTCTACGTGCCCGACACGGTGCCGCCCGCTTCGGCCTTCACCGAGACCGCTGCGCCGCCGCCCGCCCATCCGCCCGCCGCGGCCGCGGTGGCAGAGATCTCGCCCACGGAGCTGGCGGCCCTGCTGAAGCAGCAGATCGGCACGGCGGTGATCGACGTGACCACCAGCGCCAACTACGTGAAGCGCCACATCCCCGGGGCCTGGTATGCCATTCGCGCCCAGCTTGCGCAGGCCGTCGACGCGGCCATCCCGCCGGCGCAGCGCTATGTGCTGACCTGCGGCAGCAGCCTCCTCGCGCGCTACGCCGCGGCCGACCTGCGCCTGCTGCTCGATGCGCGCGGCGAGCGCGACGTGGAAGTGCTGGTGCTGGCCGGCGGCAACGCGGCATGGTTCGCGGCAGGCCTGGAGGCGGAAACCGGCGAGACACGGCTCGCGACACCGCGCACCGACCGCTACCGCAGGCCCTATGAAGGCACGGATGCGCCGGCGGAGGCCATGCAGGCCTACCTGGACTGGGAATACGGCCTTGTCGCGCAACTGGGGCGTGACGGAACGCACCATTTCCACGTGATCTGAGGGCGCAACGCGGCCTTGGGGCGCCCGGCTTGCAACGGGCCGGTCACATTATTTCGCGAGGGTAAAGGAGGTCATCCGCCGATGGCGCGGGGCGTTTTCTGGGAATACCGATCAACTCGTCCCAGGAGCATCGCCATGAGACTGCCTGTTCTCGCTCTTTCGGCCGCCGCGCTGGCGGCCATCCTGACCGGCTGCGTGGTCGCACCGGCGCAACCGGTCTATGCCGCGCCTCCGGGCGTGGCCTATGTGGCCCCGACCTACGTATCGCCGGGCGTGGGTTTCGTGTGGAACTACCACCCGCGCTACGGATATGGCTGGCACCACCCGCGCTACGGGTGGCACCGCGGATGGAGGTAGCCCTCCCGGGCGTCAGTTGGTTTCGGCGCTCTTGAAGAGGGCCGCGACCTTGCGCTTGGTCTTGATGTTGCTCGAGATGCCGCGCGAAGGCGTTGCCTTGGCAGCGGCTTCCCAGGCCGGCGTGGCGTCGGCCTGGCCCGGTTCGTAGGGCTTGTCGAAGAACGGATCGCGCGGCGCGGAAGGTGCGCGGTGCGGGCGTCCGCCGCCGCGCCGGGCTTCGGTTTCGCGGCGCTCGCGCGGCTGGTCGAGCACGTCGCGTGCGTCGCCGGCCTCGCCCTCTTCGCGCCAGTGGCGGCGTCCGTCATTGATGCGGCCGCGCGGATTGTCTTCCTCGAACTCGACGGGTTCGAGCTCGATCTTCTTCTTGATCAGCTTCTCGATGTCGGCCACCAGGCGCGCGTCGTTGCCGCCGCTCGCAAAGCTCACGGCCAGGCCCGAGGCGCCGGCACGGCCGGTGCGGCCGATGCGGTGCACGTAGTCTTCGGCGTTGAACGGAATGTCGAAGTTGAAGACCGCGGGCACGTCCTTGATGTCGAGGCCGCGGGCCGCGACGTCGGTGCACACCAGCAGGTCGACTTCGCCGGCCTTGAACGAGGCGAGCGCCTTCAGGCGTTCGTCCTGGCTCTTGTCGCCGTGCAGCGCGGTGGTGCGAAGGCCATCGCGCTCGAGCGAGCGCGCGAGGCGCGCACAACCGAGCTTGCTGTTGACGAACACGAAGGCCTGCGTGATGCCGCGCTGCTTCACGATCTGCTTGAGCGCGCGGCGCTTGTCGTCGTCGGCCACGCTGTAGAAGTGCTGCTCGACCGTGGAGGCCGTTTCGTTCGGCCGCGCCACCTCGATGGTGACCGGGTTCTGCAGGTAGCTGCCTGCAAGGCGCTTGATCTCGGGCGAGAAGGTGGCCGAGAACAGGAGCGTGGTGCGCTGCTTGGGCAGGTAGCTCAGGATGCGCTGCAGGTCGGGCAGGAAGCCGATGTCGAGCATGCGGTCGGCCTCGTCGAGCACCACGTACTCCACCTGGTTGAGCACCGCGTTCTTGGCTTCGATGTGATCGAGCAGCCGGCCCGGCGTGGCCACCAGCACTTCGACGCCCTTCTTGAGCTCGAGCGTCTGAGGCTTCATGTCGATGCCGCCGAACACCACCGTGCTGCGCAGGTTGGTGTACTTGGCATACAGCTTGACCTGCTGGGCCACCTGGTCGGCCAGTTCGCGCGTGGGCAGCAGCACCAGTGCACGCACCGGATGCCGCGCTGGCGACGTGGACGAGTTCTCGTGCTTGAGCATGCGCTGCAGCAAGGGCAGCGAAAACGCCGCGGTCTTGCCGGTGCCGGTCTGCGCGGCCCCCATCACGTCCTGCCCCGAAAGCACGACCGGAATGGCCTGCTCCTGGATGGGAGTCATGGTCTCGTAGCCCATTTCGGCTACGGCGCGCGCCAGCGGTTCCGCCAGCGATAGATTGGAGAAGGAGCTTGTCATTAAGCCTTCTATTGTCGCACTGCCGCAAAAAATGGCAGTGACAGCGGCGCGACAAACTCCGCGCCGGCTGTATTGCTATTTATTTTATAGCAAACAATCCAGCAATTACGGGGCTTTCGCGCCCTTAGTGCTCAAAGGCTGCGTGCATTGAAGGTATCGCAGGACTTGACATCGCCGCTTTGGTAGCCCGCACCGAACCAGCGCTGGCGCTGCGCACTCGATCCGTGGGTGAAGCTGTCGGGCACCACGGCGCGGCCCGCGGAACGCTGCAGCGCGTCGTCGCCGATCTTCTGCGCGGCGTTCATCGCGGCCTCGATGTCGCCCGGGTCGAGCCACTTCTTCGACTCCTGCGAATGGTGTGCCCAGATGCCGGCAAAGCAGTCGGCCTGCAGCTCGACGCGGACGCTCAGCGCGTTGTTCTGCGACTGGCTCAGGCGCCCGCGCATGCCGTCGACCTTGGCGGTCACGCCGAGCTCGTCCTGCACGTGGTGGCCGACCTCGTGCGCGATGACGTAGGCCTGCGCGAATTCGCCCGGCGCGCCGAGCTGGTTCTTGAGCGTGTCGTAGAAGCCGAGGTCGATGTAGACCTTCTTGTCGCCGGGGCAGTAGAACGGCCCCATGGCCGCCTGGCCGGTGCCGCAAGCCGTGGGCGTGGCACCGCGGAACAGCACGAGCCGCGGCGGCTGGTAGGCGCCGCCGTTCTGCCGGAAGATGTTCGTCCAGACCACCTCGGTATTGCGCAGCACGGTCGAGACGAAGGCCGCCTCGCGGTCGCTCGAGGGCGGCTTGGGCGCGGGGCCTTGCTGCTGTTGCTGCACCTGGACCTGCTCGCCACCGCCGCCGCTCAGCAGGCTGAGCACGGTCAGCGGATTGATGCCGAAGATCCAGCCTGCGATCAGCGCGACTGCGATGGTGCCGATGCCGATGCTTCGGCCGCCGATGAAACCGCCGCCACCGCCACCATCTTCACCGCGGCGGTCTTCGACGTTGTCGGACTGTTCGTTGCCTTCCCATCTCATCGCATCTCCTTGCCGGCCTTGCAGAAGTTTTGCCGGATCGTCGCAGGATGGTACTTGGCCCGGCCGCCTGCTGCGTAACCGGCGGTCAGAATGCGCGGATCAGGTCTTGGGGAGCGTGACGCCGCGCTGCCCCTGGTACTTGCCGCCGCGGTCCTTGTAGCTGGTCTCGCAGACTTCGTCGCTCTCGAAGAACAGCACCTGCGCGCAGCCTTCGCCAGCATAGATCTTGGCGGGCAGCGGCGTGGTGTTGCTGAATTCGAGCGTCACATAGCCTTCCCATTCGGGCTCGAACGGGGTCACGTTGACGATGATGCCGCAGCGCGCATAGGTGCTCTTGCCCAGGCAGATGGTGAGCACGTTGCGCGGGATGCGGAAGTACTCGACCGTGCGTGCCAGCGCGAAGCTGTTGGGCGGAATGATGCAGTAGTCGCCATGCATGTCGACGAAGCTCTTCTCGTCGAAGTTCTTCGGGTCGACCACGGTACTGTGGATGTTGGTGAAAACCTTGAATTCAGGCGCGCACCGGATGTCGTAGCCGTAGCTCGAGGTGCCATAGCTGATGATCTTGTGGCCGGCGGCCTCGCGCACCTGGCCGGGCTCGAAGGGCTCGATCATGCCGGTCTGCTCGGCCATGCGCCGGATCCATTTGTCGCTCTTGATGCTCATATGCGGTCGCTGATGCTGCTGCGGGGAGGAATGGCGCGAATTGTGGCATGGGCCACCACCCTCCCCGCCGTCCCGGGTGCTACAGCGCCTGCGAGATCACCGTGCGCTCGACCAGACGGTCGTCGCCCAGCACGATCATCGCGAACAGCATTTCTTCCAGCGTGTTCGCCAGCTTCGTCTTGCGCGCGAGCAGCGGCGTGGCCTGGGGATTGAGCACCAGGAAGTCGGCCTCGCAGCCGGGCTGCAGGTTGCCGACCACGCCACCCAGCCCCAGCGCACGCGCCGCGCCGCCGGTGTGGCGCCACCAGAGCTCGGAAGGCGCGATGCTCAGGCCGGCCTTGGTCTGGCCCTCCCGGCCCACGTAGTAGGCCGCCATCATGGTGTGGAAGGGGCTGAAGCTGGTGCCGCCGCCCACGTCGCTGGCCAGGCCGTAGGGGTAGCCCACGCGGTCGGCCGCGCCAAAGTCGAAGAAGCCGCTGCCCAGGAACAGGTTACTGGTCGGGCTCACGGCCGCGGCCGTCTTCGTGTCGCGCAGCAGCGCGCGGTCGGTGTCGTCCAGGTAGATGCAATGCGCGTACACGGCGCGCTCGCGCATCAGCCCGAAGCCGGCATACACGTCGAGGTACGAGCGCGCCTGCGGATAGAGCTCGCGCACCCATGCCACCTCGTCGCGGTTCTCGGCCACGTGCGACTGGATCCATGTGTCGGCGTATTTCGCGGCCAGTTCGCTCGCGCCGCGCATCTGGGCGTCGGTGCTCGCGGGCGCAAAGCGCGGGGTGATGGCATAGCCCAGGCGGCCGGTGTCGTGCCACTTGCGGATCAGCGCCTCGGAGTCGATGAGGCTCTGCTCGGTTTCGTCGCGCACGCCGTCGGGCGAATTGCGGTCCTGCAGCACCTTGCCGCTGATCATGCGCAGGTTGCGGCGCTGCGCGCCCTCGAAGAAGGCATCGACCGAGGCCACGTGCGAAGTCGCGAAGGCCAGCGCGGTCGTGACGCCGTTGCGCAGCAGTTCGTCGAAGAACACGTCGGCCACTTCGTTCGAATGCGCCGGGTCGGCGAACCTGGCTTCCGCCGGGAAGGTGTAGTTCTCGAGCCAGGGCAGCAGCCCCGGCGCGGGCGAGCCGATGATGTCGGTCTGCGGAAAGTGGATGTGCATGTCCACGAAGCCCGGCGCGAGGATGCGGCCCGGCAGGTGGGTCACCTCGGCATCCGGGTGGCGCGGGGACACGGCGGCATGGCTGCCGGCGTCGAGCACGCGCTGGCGGCCGGCGCTGTCGGGCGCGACGACCAGCAGGCCGTCTTCATCGAAAACGGGCAGTCCGGCATCGTCGAATCGCAGGAGGGAGGCGCGGTAGGCTTTTTTCATCGTGGTTGCCGAGGGTAATGCAGCGCCGCGGCGTCGCAATTTCCATGCGCATATGAGTGCTATATGCCGAATGCACTTCAATCCGGTGGCAAGGCGCGCGACTGGATATCGAAAGGCACGCCGCGGGGAATGGCCGCGTCGTCGTCCTTGTGCTTGAACAGCAGCGCGTACTTCGACTCGATGAAATAGACGCGGTTGCCGAGCACCGCTCCGGAGGACGGGTCGTTGAGCCCCGCCACCACCGTCTGCAGGCCGAGCTTCGCGCCATCGATGCGTGCCACCGTGACCTGCCCGCCGTAGGGTCCGTCGCCGAAGGCATTGCTCTCGAACAGCACCAGCCGGCCGGGTTTCCAGGCGCGGATCGCGTCGACGTTCTTCATCACCCGCGGCGCCTCGATGCGCGTGACCTCGCCGGCCCTGCCATCGGCGTTCAATCCGATGCGCAGCAGATGCGACGCGGCGGCCACGAGGCTCACGTAGACGTCGCGGCCGCCATCGATCGCAATGCCGTTCAGGCCCTTGTAGGGCCCTTCGCCGGCCAGCGACGGGCTTTCCTTCCAGACCGTGAGCGCCGTGGCATCGGGCGCGAGCCGCAGCACGCGCGGATGGAAGGAATCGGTCACGTAGATGTTGCCGCGTGCGTCCTGTGCGAGATCGTTGCAGTAGCCCGCGTCGGGCATCGCGTAGCTTGCGCGCGGCGTGCCTGTCGCCAGGTCGTAGCGCTTGAGCGCGCTCGGCGCCTGCGGCACGGTGGTGAAGCCGCTGTTGCCCGAGCAGACCCACAGGGCCTGGCGTTTCGCATCGACCAGCACGCCCTGCCCGTTCGCCAGGCCGTTGGCGCCGGGCTTCACGAGCACCTCGGCCTGCGGCGCGGCGCCCGGCTTCACCCTGGCGACCGCGCCCTGGCGCCAGCTGCCGACATAGAACGCACCGTCCGGCCCGATGGCGACGCTTTCCGGATACCAGTCTTCGGGCAGCGCCTGTACGGCGGGAGGTGCGGCGATGGCCGCCGTCGCGGCGAGCGCGAGCAGCGCGGCGGCCAGTCGCGTGCGCCTGCTCATTGCCACACGCGAAACACGCGCCCGGTCAGCGGGCCTTCGACGCTGCGCACGTAGGCCAGCGCCACGCGCGCGGCCGGTACGGTTTCGACGCCCGGAAAGAGCGCGCCATACGCTGCCAACGATTCGGTCAGCAGCGTCGGACTGACCGCATTGATGCGCAGGCCGCGCGCCAGCTCGATCGCCGCGCCTTTCACGAAACCCTCGACCGCCGCATTCACGGCAGCCGCATTGCCTCCCCCGCGAACCGGATCGTCGGCCGCCACGCCCGTGGTCAGCGTGATCGACCCGCCATCCGCCAGGACGTGCTGGCCCAGCAGCGCGAGGCGCACCTGGCCGAGCAGCTTGTCCTGCAGGCCGATGTTGAAATCGGCCGACCGCATTTCAGCGAGTGGTCCGAAGAACAGACCTCCGGCCGCAGAGACGATCGCGTCGACGCGCCCCACCGCCGCATACAGCGCCCGGACGCTCGCATCGCTCGTGATGTCGACCTGCCGGTCGCCGCGCGTGCGCCCCGCCCGCACCACCTCGTGCCCGCGTTCGGCCAGCACCCCGGCCACCGCACTGCCGATGGCGCCCGTCGCGCCCACAACAAGAATCTTCATGACTGCCTCCGCGAATGAATCAAGGAAGGCGCCATTGTTTTGCGAATGAATTGTTTGATAAATTGCCATCCGGTTCGGCAATTCGAAACTTCGGGTTCTCAATATGGACAAGCTGCGCGCCATGGAAGTCTTCGTCAGGGCGGTGGACGCAGGCAGCTTCGCCGCGGCGGCCGAGGCGCTCGACCTCTCGGCCGTGATGGTCGGCAAGCACATCCGCGCGCTCGAAGACCAGCTCGGCGCCCGCCTGCTCGAGCGCACCACACGGCGCCATGCGCTCACGGAAATCGGCGCGGCCTACCTGGAGCGCTGCCGCGACGTGCTGGCCAGCGTGCACACGGCCGATGGCGTGGCCGAGTCGCTGCGCGCCATGCCGCAGGGCGTGCTGCGCGTGACGGCGCCGGTGGCCTATGGCGCGCACCGGCTCACCCCGGTGATCGGCGACTACATCGCGGCCTATCCGCAGGTGAAGGTGGACCTGGTGCTCAACGACCGCGTGGTCGACCTGGCCGAAGAAGGCTTCGACTGCGGCATCCGCTCGGGCGCGGCGGTCGATGAACGCCTCATCGCGCGGCCGCTCGCACTGGCGCGCATGTTCGCGGTCGCAAGCCCCGCATGGGTCGCGCGCCACGGCCAGCCGAAGCACCCGTCGGACCTCGAGGCCTTTGCGCTGCTGGGCTTCGCCGCCTGGGGCCCGAACCATTCATGGCGCTTCACGCGCGGCGGCCAGACGGTGCATGTGCCCGTGCGCGGCCCGCTCACCACCAACAACGGGCAGGCGCTGCTCGCTGCCGCAATAGCCGGCGTGGGGGTGATCGTGCAGGCTGATGCGCTGCTCGGCCCTGCTCTGTCCTCGGGCCAGGTGGTGCAGTTGCTGCCCGAGTGGGCGCTGCCGACCCGCCAGGTGCACATCATGCGGCTGCCTGAAGCGCGTCCCAGCGCGAAGCTGCGCACCTTCGTCGACTTCGTCGTCGAAAGGCTGGCCTAGCGCGTCACGCGCCCCTGCACGCCCTCGACCAGCCAGTTCATCTTCAGGATCTGCTCGTCGTTCAGCTGCGCACCCTTGGCGATGACGGTGCGGCCTTCGTTGTCGCGCACCTCGGCCCCACCGCGCGGAACGGCTGCAGCCTGCCCTCCGCGATGTCCTTCTGCCGCGCCAGCACCTCCTGCTGTACGGCCTTGGGCACCTTGCTGCCGAAGTCGCCGACGCGGATCATTCCTTCTTTCACGCCGCCCCACACATTGCCGCTCTTCCAGCTTCCGTCGAGCACCGCCTGCGCACGCTGCGCGTAGTAGCCGCCCCACTGGTGCGTGACGGCGACGATCTGCGCGTCGGGCGCGATCTTGCGCATGTCGGAGTGGTAGGCCACGGCCAGCTTGCCGCGCTCCTGCGCCGCGGCCATCACGGCGGTGGAGCCGGTGTGGAAGGCGATGACATCGGCGTTCTGGTTGAACAGCGCCATCGCAGCATCGCGCTCCTTGGGCGGATCGAACCACTCGTTGAGCCACACCACGGCCACCTTCGCATTCGGGTTCACCGAGCGCATGCCGAGCGCAAAGGCGTTGATGCCCTGCAGCACCTCCGGAATCGGAAAGCCCGCGACGTAGCCCGCGAGATTCGTCTTCGTCATGCGGCCGGCTGCGATGCCCGCGAGGTAGCGGCCTTCGTAGTAGCGCGCATTGGCGGTGGCGACGTTGGGCGCGGTCTTGTAGCCGGTGATCGATTCGAACTTCACGTCGGGGAAATCGTGCGCCACCTTGAGCGTCGGCTCCATGTAGCCGAAACTGGGCGTGAAGATCAGCCGGTTGCCCTGCTGTGCGAGGTCACGGATCACGCGCTCGGCGTCGGCGCCCTCGGGAACGTTCTCGACGAAGGTGGTCTTGACCTTGCCGCCGAGCGCCGCATCGACGGCCTTGCGGCCCTCTTCATGCTGGCGCACCCAGCCGGCATCGGTGACCGGCGTCACGTAGACGAAGCCGATCTTCAGCGGCTCTTTCGGAGCCTGCGGTTGCGCAAAGGAGGGAGATAGAAAACAGGCGGCTGTCCACGCCAGAACGGCGCGGCCCGCGAGGTTTTTGTACATGGTGTTCCTCTACATGGCCCCGGAAAAGCAGGAAGCCCGCAGCCGGCCGGGACGCCCGGCTGCGGGGTGCGGATTCTAGTCGGCGGTTTTCAGGCCAACCAGCCCGCCCGGCGCGCGCCCGTGTCGGCTACTCGCTGACGACCGCGCTGCGGTAGGCCGCATCGGCCTTGATCTCGGCTTCGGAGAACGGCACCTTGAGCCATTGCCCCGCGCTGTAGGCGCGCGTGTAGTCGGCGTTGTGCGCCGAGGCCGGGTCGTCCGACAGCGAGAACGTGAGGAAGGTATGCGCCTCCACGCCGCCTTCGGGGAACCGCACGACCTGCATGTAGCTGTTGCCGTTCGGGTTGCCGTCCATCGTGTAGCCGCCCTTGTCGAGCCGGTTCTCCGAGCAGGCGATGGTGAAGTAACCCGGGCCGTGGCAGCCGCCATACAACGGAATCTTCTGGCCGCCGCGCGTGGCGAACAGGTAGTCGCCGCGCTTCGCATCGAGCGCGAAGCCGCTGGCTTCCACGCGTGCGATGGCCGCGCCGAAGGCCTGCTGCAGCGCGGCTTGCGCACCGGGCTTCAGGTCGCGCGGCGTGTGGATCGGGTCGCCCGCGCTGAAGGGCACGTTGTAGAGCGTGGCCGAGGATTGCAGCGAGGCGCGGTTCCAGAACTCGTCCCAGATGTGCGCGCCGCGCGCCGCGCTTGCACCGGTGTTGTCCCAGGCCTGGAGTACCGCGCAGGCGGGGCCGGTGTCCACGTCGCGCCCGATGGCCGCGCCACCTTGCGGATCGGTCGCAACGTTGATCGTCGGCGTTGCGCACACCATGGCCAGCGCCTGGTCCTTGAATAGCTCGGCCGTCAGCACGCGGCTGTTGATCACCATCCGCTTGACGGCGTCGGCCGTGGCGCCCTTGGCCCCGTACGCATCGGCACCGTCGATCCGCCCCTGTGCCAGCAGGTTGCCCAGGCGCGTGCGGAAGCTCACGGCCTCCGTGCCTGCAGGACCCAGGATGTCCGGGTAGCCGGTCATCGGTGCCTTCGGGTTCGCGAGCCAATAGCTGTCGTTCGAATTTTCGACGTAGTCGTCGCGCATCAAGCTCGGCATGCGGGAGGCGCCGAGAGCGCCCGTCTGGGCGGAGTCGGCGTCGGTCTGCCAGTCGCACGCGCTCCTGGAGCCATCGAAGACCGGCACGCGCGGCAGGGAGGCGCCGATCGCCGCACCCAGCGGCGTCGTGCAACTCGCCACCTGGGTAGGCGACACATTGGGGATCGCGCCGATGTCGGCATACCAGGCCTTGGGCGCGCCGCGGCCCACCGCCACGGTGTTGACCCACGGAATGGCCGACTCCTCGCGCTGGATGGCGATGAACTCGTCGAGCGACTTCGCCTGGTTCCAGCGCAGCCAGTTCCGGAAGGTGCGGTAGTTTTCCCCGTTGATGTCGCGCATCGCGAAGGCCGTGGTCTGGCTCCAGGCCAGCGCGGCGTTCAGCGGCGCCAGGTTGACCATCGGCCCGTATTCCGACTTGTGGAGCGTGCGCGTCACCGGCGCCACGCTGCCATCGGCCTGCTTCACGTTGACCGTGATGTTCAACGCCTGCATCTTCACGGCGCTGCCGTCGCGCATGTAGCTCGTCGGGTCGCCCGCCGCGAGCTTCAGTTCGAAGAAGCCGAAGCGGCGCGCGGTCGACACCGTGTGGCTCCAGGCGATGTTGTCGTTGAAGCCGATCAGGATCACCGGAATGCCCAGGAACGAGGTGCCGCTGATGTTGAGCTGGCCCGGGATCGTGAGCTGCGCCTGGTAGAAGCGGTCGGGCCCGCGCCAGTACCAGTGCGGGTTGCCGAAGAGCAGCGGGCTCGCGTCGCCGGTGGCTGCCGTGCCGAAGCCGATCATGTTGCTGCCGACGCCTTCATGCCCGCCCACCTGCAGCTCGGGCACACGCATGCCGGCTGCCGCGAGTTGCAGCCTGGCCTTGTCGAGCCTGCCGCGCGCGGCGGTCTTGGTGGACGCCGCCGGCGCCGGAGCGATCGCGTTGGCGATGTTCGGCAGGAAGTTGCTGTAGCCGCCCGCGAGATTGGCCGCGTACATGCGGCGGTAGATGTCCTCGGCCGTGATGGGCTTCACCCAGGCCTCGTTGCGGCAGGCCTCGTGCGCCGCGGCGCTGGCCTTCAGGTCGCGCACGTAGCGGTTGTAGCCCGCGGCGAAGCCCTCGACCAGCTGCCTCAGGTTGTCGGGCTGCGCGGCGATCATCTTCTCGAGCACGTCGGCCGAGATCACGTGCCTGTGGAAGAAGTCGGAGTCGATGTTCTTCGGCCGCCCGATGGTGCTGCCGGCCACGAGCTGCGCGTCGCCGCCGAGGTACTGCGAACGCTCGCCGCGGTAGGTGAGGAACGAGTCGGCCATGGTGCAGAGGTTGTCCTCGGCCTGCGCGTAACCGTAGCCGTAGCCCGCGCCGGGCCAGTTGTCGGCCTTGATGTGCGGCACGCCCATCGCGGTGCGGCGGATCTCGGCCTTGTAGGTGCCTTCGGCCGGCGGGTTGCCGGGCGGATTGCCAGTAACGGGCGGGAACGAGAACCCGTTGCCTCCACCGCCGCCGCAGGCGGTGAGCGCGGCTGCGATGGCCAACGCGAGCAGGGACAGCGGCACGGCGCCGCGCGAGGATGTCTGTCTCATGGATGTCTCCGGTTGATGCTCTCTTGATGGAGCACCTTGGAGCCTACGCATGGAGACAGGCCGCGGCTTGAACGCAGCCGCTGTCATGCGGGCGGCTCAGTGGGCGGTCGCGTGGCCCCAGGCGTGCGACGCCTGCGCGTCCGCCGTCACATGCACCCGGCTCGCGAGAAACGACGGCGGCAGCCCGAAGTAGCGCTGGAAGGTGCGGCTCATGTGCGCCGCATCGGTGAAGCCGCTGACCAGCGCCACATCGGTGAGCGGCCGGTGGCCGGTGAACTGCTGCACCGTGCGCCGCACCTTGGTCCACAACGCATAGCGCTTGACCGACACGCCCACCTGCTCCGCGAAGAGATGGGTCAGCCGGTCGGGCGAGAGGCAGGCCACGGCCGAGAGTTTCTTCAGCGGGATCTGGCCCGCATGTGCACGGATGGCCTGCAGCACGCGCTCGATGCGCCGGTCGATCGGCGCCACGAGTTCCGGGCATCCGGTGATCGCCTCCACCATCTTCGCGCTGAGCGACTGCAGACTGCTGTCGCCGAGCAGCCCGCGCTGCGCGGGGTCGAAGTCGTCGCGCAGCTTGCCGAAGCGGCGCGCATCGATCGGCTGGATGCCGTAGCCGCCCATGCAACGCGCGAGCATGCGGTAGGCGCTCGATGCCGGATCGAGGTTGAGCGACAGCAGCCCGCAGCCATCGACATCGAGCCGGCGCGACACATGCGGGGCCACCAGCGCGGCGGTGCACTGCACGCGCGTGCCATCGACCGCCTCGAGCATGAACGGATGGCCGCTGACCGACGCCAGCAGCGTCGCCGACGAGCGCGCCGTGAGTCCCGACTGGATCGCCGGCGTGATGTAAAGAAACCTGTCGTCCCAGAGGTGCAGGAAGTTTTGCTGCGTGGTCATGCCATGTCTCTTTTTTTGTCTTGTCTCCGGCAACGGATTCTCATGCATAGGCACGGCGCAAGGGCTACGGGATTGTGCCCGGTGCGGCTCAGTGAAGCTGCGCCGGCTCCGCCTGCACATGTTCGCGCACGGCCTCCAGCAGCAGCGCGTCGAGCCGGGCCACCGGCGCCTCGGCCGCGGCCTGCGCGCGATAGAGCATGAGCGACATCTGCGGCAGCGCCGGCAGCCCGATGGCCGTGCGGTCGATGGCACGCACATGCGCAGGCAGGCCGAAGGGCGTGCGCACCGACAGGCCCAGGCCGGCCGACGTGGCGGCCCACAGCGCGGCCAGGCTGGCGCTGGTGAACGCATGGCGCCACGGCGTGCCGGCGCGGTCGAGCGCGGCCACGACGATCTCGCGCAGCGGGCATGGCGCGTCGAGCAGCACCAGCGGCAGCGGCTCCTTCGACTTGCGCGCGCTATTGCCGCGGCGCTCGCGCTCCTTCCACCAGGCTGCGTCGAGCGCATCGGGCGCCCTGGGGCCGATCCATTGCAGGGGCAGCCGCGCCACGCGCTCGCCGTGCGGCGTCATCTGCTCGCCGGTGTCCCACACCAGGGCCAGGTCGAGCTGCCGCAGCTCGAGCCGTTCGCGCAGTTCCGCGCTGCGCGCCACGCAGGCCTCGATGCGCACCTTGGGATGCGCGCGTGCAAAGCGGCCGAGCACGGCGGGCAGCAACGTTTCGCCGAAGTCTTCCTGCAGGCCGAGTCGCACCCAGCCTTCGAGATCCGCACCGCGCATGGCGGCGCCGGCTTCCGCGTTGAGTTCGAGCATGCGGTGGGCGTAGGCCAGCAGCGTTTCGCCCGCGTCGGTGAGCTCCAGCCCGCGGCCGGCCTTGCGGAACAGCGCGGTGCCGGCCTGCGCCTCCAGCTTCTTGAGCTGGGCGCTGACCGCTGAGGTCGAACGGCCCAGCCGGTCGGCCGCGCGCGCATAGCTGCCAAGCGCGATGCCTGTGGAGAAACTGCGCAGCACGTCGAGATCGAACATCACCTGGGACATGGATTCACCCTTCATTGATCGTCCTGTTTTTTGGAACGATTAGCTCATTATTTTCTGATTTTCAGAACTTTTGCAACAGCGGACACTGCACTGCAACATGACCGATTCGACCTCCTCCCTTTCGTATTCGCCGCGCCACCGCTGGAAGGTGCTGGCCGCGGGCGTGGCCGCCAACGCGGCCTTCTCCGTGGCTTTCAGCGGCATTCCGATGACCGCGGTGCTGATGCGCACCGGCTACCAGCTCGACAACGCGACGCTCGGCCTGGTGCTCGGCCTCATGGGCCTGGGCATCGCGGTCAGCGAGCTGCCGTGGGGCCTGCTGACCGACCGCTGGGGCGACCGGCCGGTGCTGCTCACCGGCCTCGGCAGCACCGCGATCGCGCTCGTGGCGATGGCGCTCTGGGCCGCGCCGAGCGCGCAGCACCTCCCCGACCTCGGCTGGCTGGGTGCCGGCCTGCTGCTGGTCGGCCTGCTGGGCGGCAGCGTCAACGGCGCGAGCGGCCGCGCTGTGATGACGTGGTTCGATGCCGGCGAGCGCGGGCTCGCGATGAGCATCCGGCAGACCGCCGTGCCGCTGGGCGGCGGCATCGGGGCGCTGGTGCTGCCGTTCGTCGCATTGCACTTCGGCTTTGCCGCGCTCTACGGCCTGCTGGCGCTGCTGTGCGCGCTGAGCGCGGCCATGAGCTGGGCCTGGGTGCACGAGCCGCCTGTTGCGCCGTGCGCCAGGGCCAACGTCGCCGAGTCGGCGATCGCATCGCAGAGCGGCCCGCTGCGCGACGCCCGCGTCTGGCGCATCGTGCTGGGCATCGGCATTCTGTGCGCGCCGCAGTTCGCGGTGCTTTCGTTCGGCACGGTATTCCTGCACGATTTCGGCCATGCGGGCCTCGCAACCATCACGGCCACGATGGTCTTCGTGCAGGTCGGCGCGATGGTGATGCGCGTGTGGAGCGGCCGCTGGACCGACCGCCGCCGCAACCGCCCCGCCTACCTGCGCGCCTGCAGCGCGCTCAGCGTGCTGCTGTTCGCAGGGCTCGCGGTGCTGGTGATGGCGGCGGGCACGCACGCGGCCGATTCAGCGGCGCTGCGCATGGCGCTGGTGGCGCTGCTCGCGGCCAGCGGCGTCTGCGTGTCGGCATGGCACGGCGTGGCCTACACGGAATTGGCCACGCTGGCCGGCGCGGCACGCGCGGGCACCGCCCTCGGCATGGCGAACACCAGCGTGTTCCTGGTGTGCTTCCTCACGCCCTTCTCGATCCCGCACCTGCTCGCGCTGCAGGGCTGGCCGCTGGTGTGGCTTGCGGCCAGCGCCTGCGCGCTGGTGGCGATGCTGCTGCTGGTGCCGCGGTCCGCCGCGGCCGATCAGAAGCTCGCGAAGACGGCGTTGAGCCGGTCCACGTAGGCGCGCTTGGCGGCGGCGTCGATGAAGCTGCCTTCGAAGCTGTTGGCCGCGAGCTGCCAGGCCTGTTGCACGTCGAGGCCAGTGGCCGCGAAGGTCTGTGTGAAGTTCTGGTTCATGTAGCCGCCAAAGTAGGCCGGGTCGTCCGAGTTGACGGTGGCCACCAGCCCCGCGTCGAGCAACGCGCCGAGGTTGTGCTGCGCCAGGTCGGGGAACACGCAGAGCTTGAGGTTGGACAGCGGGCACACGGTGAGCGGAATGCGGTCCTGCGCAAGCCGCTTCATCAGGGCCGGGTCCTTCGCGCTCTGCACACCATGGTCGATGCGCTCGACCTTGAGCACGTCGAGCGCGCACCACACATAGGCCGGCGGGCCCTCCTCGCCCGCATGCGCGACGAGGTGGAAGCCCAGTTCGCGGCAGCGCGCGAACACGCGCGCGAACTTTTCGGGCGGGTGGCCGACCTCGCTCGAATCGAGGCCCACCCCGATGAACTTGTCACGAAACGGCAGCGCCTGCTCCAGTGTTTCGAAGGCCTCTTCCTCGCTCAGGTGGCGCAGGAAGCACAGGATGAGCGCCGCGCTCACGCCGAGCTTCGGCTGTGCGTCGGCGCACGCACGGTGCAGGCCGTTGACGACCGTCTCCATCGGCACGCCGCGCGCGGTGTGCGTCTGCGGGTCGAAGAACATCTCGGTACGCACCACGTTGTCGGCCGCGGCGCGCTCCAGGTAGGCCCAGGCCATGTCGTAGAAGTCCTGCTCCTTCAGCAGCACGCTGGCGCCGGCGTAGTAGATGTCGAGGAAGCTCTGCAGGTTGGTGAAGGCGTAGGCGCGGCGCAGCTCTTCGACGCTGGCGTACGGTATGGCCACGCCGTTGCGCTGCGCGAGCGCGAAGATCAGCTCGGGTTCGAGCGAGCCTTCGATGTGCATGTGCAGCTCGGCCTTGGGCATGGCGCGCAGCAGTTCGGGCAGGCGCTCGGCGGAGATCTTGCCGAAGCTCTGGTCGAAGACGGGTCGGTAGTCGGTCATGGTGGGAAAATCGGCGTTGTGATTTCCGCACAGCATAAGCGCAGCCGCCCCCTGGGAGATGCGCCAGAACGTATAGGGCCCATGCTTTCCATTTCAGACCGGCCATCGAGCCCCAACCGGAAACTTCTCCCGCTTTCGCTGCTCGTCTTGTTGCTGGTATCCGTTCCGGCGTTCGCTGCCACTGTCGACGAGGCGCAGGCACTGGCCCGCGAACACGGGTGCCTCGCCTGCCACGGCATGCTCCGAAAGCAGGTCGGCCCCGGGTTTGCGCAAATCGCGGACCGCTACCGGAACGACGCGGCGGCACCCTCCCGGCTGGCCGGCAAGATCCAGGGCGGCAGCGTCGGCACCTGGGGACGCGTCATCATGCCCCGCCAGTCGCACGTGACCGATGAAGAAGCGAAGGCCCTGGCCGGGTGGGTTCTTTCGCAGCCGCCGCCATGAAGCGCGGCCGCGGTCAGCGCGTCAGTCGTTGAAAGCCCGCAGCATCGCCTTGCGCAGCCATGCCTCCGCTGCGTCCTTGTCGGTCACGGCGCGCCAGGCCAACTTGATCTGGTAGTTCGGACTCTCGAACGGCAGCGCCTCGTAGCGAAGCCCGCCCTGCGCCGACAGCGCCAGCGCCACGTGCTCCGGCACCGTGGCCAGCAACTCGGTGCCCGCGAGCACGGCAGGCAGGCTGCCGAACTGCGGCACCGAGAAGGCCACCTCGCGCTGCCGGCCAAGTTCATTCAATGCTTCATCGACGGTGCCGCACAGGTCGCCCGCGTAGGTCACGAGCACATGCCGCCGCCGGCAATAGTCGTCGAGCGTCAGCCTTGCGGCTGCGGTGTCGGCACGCAGCAGTGCAAAGCGTGCCGTGCGAACCTTGCGTATCTTGGCGCCCGCCGGCAGGTCCTTCAGGAAGGTCATGACCGCGCTGACCCGCCCTTCGTCGAGATAGCGCGCGGCGTTGCGGTAGCAGACCGTCAGGTTCACCAGCCGGGCCCGGGGTGCCTCCACGCTGAGCGCGCGAAGCAGCCGCGGCAGCATCGCGATCTGCAGGTCGTCGGTCAGCCCGATGCGAAACACCGGCGCGGCGCGCGCGGGCTCGAAGTCCGCCTGCGCCCGGAACGTGGCCTCGATCTGCTCGAGCGCCGGACCCAGTCCCTGCATTAGCGCGAGTGCCCGCTCGGTCGGCTCCATCACCCGCCCCTGGCGCACCAGGAGCGGATCGCCCGTGAGCTCGCGCAGCCGCGCCAGCGCGTGGCTCACGGCCGGCTGCCCCAGGTGCAGCCGCTGCGCAGCCCGGCTGACGTGCCGCTCGCGCATGAGGGCCGCCAGCACGGTGAGCAGGTTGAGGTCAATCCGGCTGAGTTCGATCGGGTTCATCCACGCGCCTTGAAGTCATCGATTCCGTGCATAGCGAATATCGTATGAATCGATTTCCTTGATGGCCCTGCGGCTTCTAGATTGATGCCTTCGGCCGCTTCATTCCGAGGCTTCCGGCTTTTTTCAAGGAGATTTTTGTATGGGCAGGATGGTCCGCTTTCACCGCTTCGGCGGCGCCGATGTTCTGAAGGTCGAGCAGGTCGCGACGCCAGCGCCTGGCGCCGGCGAAGTGCGCATCGCGGTGCAGGCGATCGGCCTGAACCGGGCCGACGCACTGTGGCGCCAGAACCTGTACATCGAGGACCCGATCCTGCCTGCCGGCCTCGGCAACGAGGCCGCCGGGCTCATCGAAGCGGTGGGCGCGGGCGTCAACGGCCTGAGCGTCGGCGACCGCGTCGCGCTGCTGCCCGGAGCCAACCAGGGCCTGTATCCCACCTATGGCGAGAGCATTCTTTTTCCCGCCTCGCATGTGGTGCGCCACCCCGGCAAGCTCTCGGCCGAGCAGGCCGCCGGTGCCTACATGGCCTACCTGACGGGCTATTTCCCGATGTTCGAGATGGCCCGCCTGCAGCGCGGCCAGACGGTGCTGGTGACGGGTGCGTCATCCAGCACGGGCATTGCGGCGCTGCAGATGGCGCGCGCGGCGGGCATCTTTGCCATCGCCACCACGCGCACGGCAGCCAAGCGCCAGGCGCTGCTGGATGCAGGCGCGGCCCATGTGGTGGTAACGCAAGAGGAAGACGTGGTGGAGCGGGTCCTGGCGCTGACCGGCGGCCGCGGCGCCGACCTGGTGTACGACGGCGTGGGCGGTCCGCAGCTCGAGCGGCTCGGCGGCGCCGTCGCACAGCGCGGCTGGTACGTGCTGTACGGGCTCTCCGGCGGCGCGGAGTTCAGCTACCCCGTGCTTGCGCAGTTCCGCAAGAGCTGGCGCTTCCACGTCTACACGGTCCTGGAATTCACCGGCTCGGCCACCATGGGCTTGCCGCGCGATGAAGCTGCGCTGGGCCGCGCGCTGGGCTTCGTCAATGAAGGCCTGGCCAGGGGCGCCCTGCAGATGCGCATCGACCGCAGCTTTGCGCTCGACGAGGTGGTGCAAGCCCACCAATACCTCGAACGCGCCGGTCACATCGGCAAGATCGTGCTCACGGTCTGATCGACCGGGCCGGCTACCCGCGCGCGGGCCTTGGAACGCAAGGCGTCACCAACCCGCCTCGCCCCCCTGCAGGGCACGCCGGGCGAGCACAAAGGTGGCGGCGTTCCAGCTCTGGCCGGCCATGCCCATCGGCGCCAGCGTGCGGCCGTGGAACCACTCGGTAAAACGCCAGCCGCCGAGCTGGTTCACATGCGCGAGGCGCGCGAGTTCAGGCCACGCCATGTCATGCAGCCCGAGGCGGGCCAGCGCCATCACCCAGAAGCCGCCCACGAAAGGCCAGATGCCGCCGTTGTGGTACTGGTGCACGAGGTTCTGCTGATGGCGCGCCATGTACGGCCGCCACAGCGCATGCTCGCGCGTCAGCGGATGCAGCACCACGCGCACCGGGTACGGCTCGCAGGCGCGCGCCGCGGCAATGGTCTTGACGATGCGGTTCGCCATCTCCGCATCGGCCAGCCCGCTCTGTATGGCCAGCACGTTGCCGAACACGTCGCCCTCGTCGCCGACGAAGGACAGGTTGACGAAGCTCAGGTACAGGCCCGGATCGGCTCGCCCGCGGCGCGCATAGTGCCGCAGCAGCCGGGCGCGGTGGTATTCGGGCAGGTCCTGCTGGAACGGATTGAACAGGTGGTTGAAGTGGTGCTGCGTCGCCTCGGCATGGTCCAGCGCGAAGCGGCGCTTCACCTCGTACCAGAGCGCGTTGCTGTACAGCACGTAGCCCGAGCGCGGCATGATGTCGGCCCAGTCGCTGGCCTCGTTCTGCTGCAGCAGCCGGAAGTGCTGGTGCTCCTGCGCCAGCAGCCAGCCGATGGCGCGCTCCACCTCGCCGCTCCAGTGCAAGGGGCCGACACGGCCGTGGCGGCGCACATGGTCCACCGCGATCAGCCACCACAGCGTGGCGTCGATGCAGCCCAGGTACCAGAAGTCGGCATCGTGGCCGTCGGGGTCGACGTACTTGGGAATCTGCCCGTTGGCCGCCTGCTGCGCGGCCAGCGCGTCGAGGCTGGCCACCGCGCCCTGCTCCAGCGCGGGCACGCCGCTGCCGCACATGGCCATCACGCAGATGGCCGCGTCGCGCCCGAAGATGCGCGTGTAGCGCCGCGCAACAGCCGCCTCGGTGCGGGTGGCGGCCAGGATGCCGTGCGGCGTGAGGTTGCGCTCCAGGAGCTGGAGCGAAGCTCGGGAACAGTCGTCGATCAGTGCAAGGGAAGAGGTGTCAGGTTTCGTCATGGGTTCGATAGGCTTGCGGCGTCAGGCCGTGCTGCCGCGCGAAGGCGCGCTGCAGCGCGTCCACCGAGCGGAAGCCGCTGCGGCTCGCAATGCGGTCCTGCGGCCAGCGCGTCTGGCGCAGCAGCTGCGCGGCGGCGGCCACGCGGACCTGTTCGACAAGGCGCGCCGGCGTGCAGCCGGTCTCGGCCGTGAAGGCGCGCGCGAAGTTCCGCGGGCTCATCTGCACGCGCTCGGCCAATGCCTCGACCGACAGGTCGTCCTGCGGATGCGTGCCGATCCACGCCACCAGTTCGCGCAGCCGATGGCTGGCCGAGGCCTGCGCCTGGAGCGCCTGCGTCAGCTGCGGCTGCGCCCCGCCGCGCAGCATCGGCAACGCCAGCGTGCGGGCGATCTCCATCGACACCGCATGGCCAAGGTCGTCCTCGACCAGCGCAAGCGCGAGCTCGATGCCGGTGGTGACGCCGGCCGAGGTCCACACCGGACCATCGCGCACATAGATGCGATCGCGCTGCACCCGCACCTGCGGCCGCAGCGCCTGGAGCTGGTCGCAGACGCGCCAGTGCGTGGTGGCCTCGCGGCCGTCGAGCAGGCCGGCCGCGGCCAGTGCGAAGGCGCCGCTGCACACGCTTGCCATGCGGCGCGTGTGCGGCGCCACCTGCCTGAGCCAGGCGCCGATGTGCTGCTCGAGGATGGCCGCGCGCACGGCCGGCTCATCGCCGCCGGCAACGATCAGCGTATCGATCGACGGGGGCAGCTGCTGCAGCTTGCTGGTGCCGGAAAAGCTCAGGCCGCCATTCGTCGACACGGTGCCGCCGGCCGGCGACGCGATGTGCAGGCGGTAGTTGCCGGGGCGCATCTGCCCGGCCTTGCTGAACACGCTGGCGGGGCCGGCGACGTCGATCACCTCAACGCCGTCGAACACCACCAGCACCACGTCGCTGGCAGAAACCGCGGTTACTTCGTCCTTGCGGGTCAGGGTGGGCATTCGTAGTCTCTGGGCATCGTCAAGTCGACAGGGAAACGGCCATGTGGAGATCGGTAGGAGCGCTGATCGGCGCAAGTATTGCAGCCTTTGTGTTGGCAGCCTGCACGGGAGGCGCGCCGCCGCTGCCGCCCGCGCAGGCCGATGCGGCCCGCAGCGAGCGCGAGAAGCAGGCCTTCGTCGGGGCCCTGAAGCCGCATCGCGCCGGCAGGCCCGTGGTCGCCGTGCTGGCGCTGAACGAAGGCACGGAAATGACGGATCTTCTGCTGCCGCATGCGGTGCTCGAGCGTGCCGATGTGGCCGAAGTACGGATTGTGGCGCCGCGCAGCGGACGGGTCAGCCTGTACCCGGCACTGGAGGTCGATGGCGCGCAGGACTTCGCCAGCTTCGACCGGTCGAACCCCTCGGGCGCCGACTACGTGATCGTGCCGGCGATGATCGCCGACGACAACCCTGCGGTGGCTGCCTGGCTGAAGCAGCAGGCAGCGCGGGGCGCACGTGTGATCGGCGTCTGCTCGGGCGCACGCGTGGTCGGCCGCGCCGGCCTGCTCGACGGCCGGCGTTTCGCGGGCCACTGGTACGACCGCGGCACGCTGCTGAAGCGCCACGCCGGCGCCACCTACGTGCCGCACCAGCGCTACGTGATGGACCGCGGCGTCGCCACCACCACGGGCATCACCGCCTCGGTGCCGACCATGCTGGCGCTGGTGGAGGCGATCGGCGGCCAGGAGAAGGCCAAGGCCCTCGCCGCGGAACTCGGCGTGGCTTCATGGACTCCGGCGCACGACAGTTCGCCGTTCCATCTCGACGCCGGCCGCAGGGCGGATTTCCTGCTCAACAAGGCCGCGTTCTGGCGCGGCGAGCGCTGGCGCGTGGACGTGCAGGACGGCGCCGACGACATCGCCCTCGCGCTGGCCGTCGACGCGTGGACGCGCACCGGACACGTCAGCGTCGATGCCGCATCGGCCTCGGGACCGGTCAGGCTTCGCAGCGGGCTGGTGCTGCTGGCGCAACCGCCTCGCGAAGGGGCGAGTCGCCTGCTCCTCTCATCGTCGCTGAGGCCGGTGCCGCAACTGGACCGCACGCTGTGCGAGATCGGCGAACGCTACGGCGCCTCGCGGCGCGACTGGGTCATGCAGGAAATGGAATACCCCGGGCCGGTCGCCGCCTGCACAGGCTGAGCGGCCGGCCGCATGAACGGGCCGGAATCAATCGACCCGGATGTTGCGCTCCTTCACCAGCGCGCCCACACGCCCCGTCTCGTTCTGCACGAATTTCGCGAAGGCCTCCGGCGTGGTGCCGGCGGGTTCCAGGCCGAGCTGCAGCAGCTTCTGCTTCACCTGGGGTTCGTTGACCGCCGCCTGCACCGCCTTGCCGAGCCGTTGCACGATGTCGGGCGGCGTGCCCTTGGGAAGAAACACGCCGTTCCACTCGACCACGTTGTAGCCCGGCAGGCCCGACTCCGCGAGCGTCGGCGTGTCGGCCAGGCCGGGCACGCGCTTCGCCGAACTCACGGCCAGTGCGCGCAGCTTGCCCGACTGCACGTAGCCAAGCGTCGACGCCACGTTGCCGAAGTAGGCCGAGACCTGCTCGCCCATCACATCGGTCAGCGCAGGTGCGCCGCCCTTGTAGGGCACGTGCATCAGGCTGACCTTGGCCTGTTCGTTCAGCGCCTCGCCGGCCAGGTGCGAGCCGGTGCCGCCGCCCGCCGAGGCAAAGCTCAGCTTGCCGGGGTTCTTGCGCGCGAAGTCCAGGAACTGCGCCACCGTCTTGTACGGCGCCGTGGCGGGCACGACGAGGATCTGCGGCGCGGTCGCCACCAGAGACACCGGGATGAAGTCTTTCGCAGCATCGAAAGGCAGCTTGCGCAGCGACGGGTTCACCGAGAACGCCGAGGCGTCGTAGAGCACGGTGTAGCCGTCGGCGGGCGCCTTGGCCACGTTGTCCTCGCCGATCACACCGCCCGCGCCCGGCCGGTTGTCGATGACGATCTGCTGGCCGAGCGCGATGCTCATCTGCTGCGCGACGACGCGCGCGGTGTTGTCGGCACCGCCGCCCGCGGCATACGGAACCACCATGCGGATCGGCTTCTCGGGCCATGCGGCCCAGCCCAGCAGGGGAACACAGGCGGCCAGTGCCGCGATCGATTTCAGGATACGTCTCTTCGTCATTCGGTTGTCTCGGTCTTTGTCGTTTCAGGAAAAGTCGTAGAGCAGCGCCGGGTTGTCGACGAGCACGCGGTGGCGCACGGCCTCGTCGGGAACCCATTGGCCCAGCAGGTCGAACAGCACCGCGTCGTCGGGCTTGGGCGCAGGCTCGGTCGGGTGCGGCCAGTCGCTGCCCCACACCACGCGCTCCGGCGCCTGCCGGACCCAGGCCTGCGCGATGGCGCTCGTGTCTGCATAGCCGCCCGCGGCGCCCGTCTTCGAGTCGAGGTAGGCGCCGGACAGCTTGATCCACGTGCGGCCGTTGTCGCGCAGCCGGCTGACGACATCGAACGCGGGATGCGATAGCGCGCCGGGCAGCGGCAGCCGCGCGAGATGGTCGAACACGATCGTGCACGGCAGGCGCGCCAGCAAGTCCGCATGCGCTGCGATCTGGCCGGCGCTCCAATGCAGCTGCACATGCCAGCCCAGGGCATGCACGCGCTGCGCGAGCGGCTCGACCATCGAGAAATCGGTCGTCGCGTTGGCCGGCGTGTAGAGCGTGAAGCGGATGCCGCGGATGCCGCCCGCATGCAGGCGCTCGAGCTCGGCATCGCTCACGTCGGGCCGGACCACCGCGACACCCCGGGTGTGCGCCGAGCCCAGCGCGCGGATCGCATCCAGGGTCACGCTGTTGTCGGTGCCGTGAATGCGCGGCTGCACGACGACCGTGCGCCGCGTGCCGATGCGATGCTGCAGCAGGCGGTAGTCGGCGGCCGTGGCGTTGTCGACCATGGCATCGGGCGACCCGTGGAGCGCGAAGCGGTGGTCGTAGACATGCATATGCGCATCGCACGCACCCTGCGGTGCAACGCTGGCGGGCTTGCGGCTGCCGCTGCTGTGGGAATAGACGGCCTGCATGTGGGTTGCTCAATCGGCCCCGTCCGCTGCCTTGCGCGCCGCCAGCACCGGCCCCGTGTGCTGGCCCAGCGTGGGCGCCGCAAAGGGCTCGGGGCCGGGCGTGCGGCCGAACTGCACCGGCCGGGTGAAGCCGCGGTAGGAGCCGAGCGTGGGATGCGCGAAGTTCGCCACCATGTCTTCGGCCAGCACCTGCTCGTTGTCGAACATGTCCTCGACCGTGCGAGCTGCCGCGCAGGGCACTTCCTCGCCGAACAGTTCTTCCCATTCGAGTGCGGTGCGCGCGGCCAGCGCTTCGCGCAAGCGCGGCACGATCTCGGCGAAATGCTGCGCGCGCTTGCGCACCGAGTCGTAGCGCTCGTCGGCTGCGAACTCGGGCAGGCCCACCTTGTCGCACAGCGCGCGCCAGAAATGCGGCGTGTTGGCCGAGATGTAGAGGTGGCCCTCGCGCGTCGGGTGGATGCCGGTGATGCCGCCGGAGCGCATGTCGCGCCCCACGTCCTTGGGCTCGCCCTCGGCCCACACCATGCGGGCGGACTGCATCGTGAGCGCGGAGCGCAGGAGCGAGACGCCGACGAACTGGCCCTGGCCGCTCTTCTCGCGCTCGTACAGCGCCGAGGCCACGCCGGCGGCCACCAGCGCGGCCGCGTAGTAGTCGACCACCGAGCCATAGATGATCTCGGGCGGCTCGCCGCGCTTGCCCTGCAGTGCGCACATGCCGGTCATGGTCTGCAGCACCTGGTCGTAGCCCGCCTTCTCGCGCAGCGGCCCGGTCTCGCCGTAGCCCGTGAGGCTGCAATAGATCAGGCGCGGGTTGACGGCCTTCAGCTGTTCGTAGGCAATGCCCAGCCGCGGCGGCACGCTGGGCCGGAAGTTGTGCACCAGCACGTCGGCCATGCGCACCAGCGCCATCAGCGCGGCAAGGTCGTCTGCCTTCTTCAGGTCGAGCACCACGCCGAGCTTGCTGCGGTTCACGCCGATGAAGGCGCGGCTCTCGGCCTCGAGCGTTGACGGATATTTGCGCAGGTTGTCGCCCGTGGGCGGCTCGATCTTGATGACTTCGGCGCCCTGGTCGGCCAGCAGCGAGCAGCCGTACGGGCCCGCGATGTAGGCACTGAGGTCGAGCACGCGCAGGCCGCTGAGCGGGCCGGTGGGGCCGCTGCGTACGGGCAGGCGTGCGTCGTCGTTCGGGGCGTCGAAGCTCATGGATCGGTTCCTTCTTCCTCAGTCGGCAGTGATGTTCTGTTGTTTCGCCAGCTTCTTCCAGCGCTCGACGTCCTCGGCGATCACCGCGGCGAACTGCTTTGGCGCGAGCGGCGTGGCAATGGCGCCTTCGCGCAGGAAGTTGGCCGCGATCTCGGGCTTGGCCAGGATCTTGTTGACCGTGGCGTTGAGCTTGGCAACCACGTCGGACGGCGTGCCAGCCGGCGCCAGCAGGCCCCACCAGAGTTCGAACTCGTAGCCCGGCACGGCGGTGGACATCGGAATGAGCTCGGGCGCAATCGGGCTCGGCTTCAGGCTCGTGATGCCCACGGCGCGCAGCTTGCCCGCGCGCACCATCGGCAGCAGCGAAGGGCCGCTGGAGATCAGCAGCTGCGTCTGGTTGCCGACCAGGTCGGTCACGGCCGGGCCCATGCCCTTGTACGGGATGTGCGTGATCTGCATGTCGCCGACCTTGGCCTTGAGCAGCTCGGTGCCGAACTGGTTGACGCTGCCCGAGCCGGACGATGCGTAGTTGTACTGCCCCGGCTTGGCCTTGATGGCAGCGATCAGCTCGGCCGGCGTCCTGGCGGGAAACTCGTTGTTCACCGCGACGATGAAGGGGCCCTTGGCGAACATCGCCACCGGCGCCAGCCCGTTGATCGGATCGAACGGCAGCTTGGACTGCACGGCCGCGTTGGTCGTCATGCTCGAGGACACCGCCACCAGCGTGTAGCCGTCGGGCGCGGCCTTGGCGACCTGTCCGGTGCCGGTGTTGCCGCTCGCGCCGGGGCGGTTGTCGATGATCACCGGCTGCTTGAGCTCGTCGCCCAGTTCCTTGGCCACCTGGCGCGCGAAGGTGTCGTTCGAGCCGCCCGCCGGATAGGGCACCACGATGGTGATGGCCTTGCTCGGGTAGGCCGCGGTCTGCGCGAACGCGCCGCCGCTCAACAGCAAGCCGCCGGCGAAGGCGGCCACTGCGAGCGCGCGCAGGCGAAGGGGCGAGGGAATGTGCATCTGTCTTGTCTCCTGGTTTTATTTGAAACAGCGAAAGGCTCAGCCCGGCAGCAGGCCGAGGCTGCGCGCGCTCGCGACGATGGCGCGTGCGCGGATCACGAAGGGAATGTCGATCATCTTTCCGTCCACCACATAGGCGCCCACGCCGCCGGCGTCGGCCACGCCGGTGGCCTCGACCACCTTGCATGCGTGCGCGATTTCCTCGTCGGTGGGACGGAACACCTCGTTGGCGATCGCGATCTGGCTCGGGTGGATGCAGGTCTTTCCGAGGAAGCCGAGGTTGCGCGCCAGCATGGCTTCGGCGCGGAATCCATCGGCGTCGCGGATGTCCGCGAACGCGCCGTCGCAGGCATAGACGCCCGCCTCGCCCGCCGCCATGCGCACCGCGAACATCGCCTGCTGGATCGCGGCCGGCTCGCGCCGCGCGATGCCCAGCGGCTCGAACAGGTCACCCAGGCCCAACTGCAGCCCCGCCACGCGCGGATGCGCGAGGGCGAGCTCGGCCGCAGTGCGCAAGGCCGCGGGTGCCTCGATGTTCAGCAGCAGGCCGATGGGCGTGGCCACGCCGTTGGCGCGCTCGGCGCGCTCGATCGCCTCGACCGCGGCGCGCACGTGGGCCGGACTTTCGGGCTTGGGGATGTTGATCAGGTGCACGCCTGGCTGGGCCACCGCCGCAACGTCGTCCGCGAAATGCGGCGTGTCCATCGCGTTGACGCGAACGATCACGGTCTTGCCCGACGCGGCCGTGCCGCCGCCGTGCAACAACTGCCGCACGGCGTCGCGCGCCTCGCCCTTGCGCGGTTCGGACACCGCGTCTTCCAGGTCGAAACAGACGCCATCGGCCGCGCCGCCCAGCGCCTTGGCGAACAGCTCGGGGCGCGTTCCGGGAACGAAGAGTTTGCTTCTCATGCGCCGCAGTGTGTGCGGTTCACGAGATCGGAAAAACACACGCCCCCTATGATCAGATGATAGAAAATCTATCTTTCATGGAAACAGCCTATCTGCAAAGCTTTCTTCTGGTGGTGGAGTCGGGCTCCATGTCGGAAGCCGCGCGCCGCCTCGACCTGACGCCCGCGGCCGTGGCGCAGCAGATCCGCACGCTGGAGCGCGAACTCGGCGCGCCGCTGCTGGCCCGCGCCGGCCGCACGGTGCAGCCCACCGAGGCGGGACACCAGCTGGTGCAGCGGGCGCGCAACCTGCTGCGCGAGGTGGGCGACATCAAGGCGCTGCTCGGCAGCGACGCGGCCGGCGGCGAGCTGCTGGTCGGCACCATCAACACGGCCATCCACAGCCTGCTGCCGGACATCCTCGCGCGCTTCGTGAAGACGCATCCCGGCGTCAAGGTGTTCCTGCAGTCGGGCACCACGGCCACGCTCTACAAGGCGGTGCAGCAGGGCGACCTCGACGCGGCCGTGTGCCTCTACCCGCCCTATGTGCTCGCCAAGACCTTCGACTGGTCGCTGCTGCGCGAGGAGCCGCTGGTGCTGCTGGCGCCCAGCCGCCTCGCGCGGCGCGATCCGCACGAGCTGCTGCGGACCTCGCCGCTGATCCGCTACGACCGCAACCTGGGCGGCGGCAAGCAGGCCGACCGCTACCTGCGCACCGCGGGCATCGTGCCGCAGGAGCGCTTCGAACTCAGCTCGCTGCTGGCGATTGCCATGATGGTCGACCGCGGCCTGGGCGTCTCGCTGGTGCCCGACATCGCCTCGCCGCTGCTCGACGGCCAGCGCGTGGCGAAGATTGCGCTGCCGCTGCCTTCGGAGCCGCGGCGCTTCGGCGTCCTGTGGCAGCGCGCATCGCCGCGCCTGCGATTGATCCAGGGCCTTGTCGACAGCGCGCGGATGGTGACCGAAGGGAAGCCGCGCGGCGCGAACCACAAATGAAAAGGGCCGCCCGCAGGCGACCCTTCATACGCGCAGGCGCGCAGCGGTTTACTTCTTGTCGCCGCCGGGAACCTTGCCTTCCACGCCCTTGACATAGAAGTTCACGCCCGACAGGAACTTGTCGTCGGCCACGGCATCCTTGGCGACCACTTCCTTGCCGTCCTGGCCCAGGATCGGGCCCTTCCAGATCACGAAGCTGCCGTCCTTCAGGCCCTTCTTCACTGCCTCGACCTTGGCCTTGGTTTCGGCCGGCACGTCCTCGGCGATCGAGACGATGTCGATGGCGCCTTCCTTCACGCCCCACCAGCTCTGGCCCGTGGCCCACTTGCCGTCGAGCGCGTCCTGCGTGGCCTTGATGTAGTACGGCGCCCAGTTGATGGTGGCCGAGGCCAGGTGGGCCTTGGGACCGTAGGCGGTCATGTCGGAATCCCAGCCGAAGGCGCGCTTGCCCTTTTCCTGCGCGGTCTTGAGCACGGCCGGCGAGTCGGTGTTCTGGAACAGCACGTCGGCGCCGCCGTTGATGAGGGCGGTGGCGGCTTCGGTTTCCTTCGGCGGGCTGAACCATTCGTTCACCCACACCACCTTGGTGGTGATCTTCGGGTTGACCGACTGCGCGCCCAGCGTGAAGCTGTTGATGTTGCGCAGCACCTCGGGAATCGGCACCGAGCCGACCACGCCGAGCGTGTTGCTCTTGGTCATGGCACCGGCAATGACGCCGGCCATGTAGGCGCCTTCGTAGGTGCGGCTGTCGTAGGTGCGCATGTTCTCGGCGGTCTTGTAGCCGGTGGCATGCTCGAACTTCACGTCCTTGCTGTCGGCGGCCACCTTGAGCATCGGCTCCATGTAGCCGAAGGTGGTGCCGAAGATCAGCTTGTTGCCCTGCCCGACCATGTCGCGGAACACGCGCTCGGCGTCGGCGCCCTCGGGCACGCTCTCGACGAAGGTGGTCTTGATCTTGTCGCCGAATTCCTTCTCGAGCGCCTTGCGGCCGTTGTCGTGCGCGAAGGTCCAGCCGCCGTCGCCCACCGGGCCGATGTATGCGAATGCGATGTTGAGCGGCGCCGCCGGTGCCGGTGCGGCGGCAGCGGGTGCCGGCGCCGGTGCGGGGGTTGCAGCCGGTGCAGCCGCTTCCTCTTTCTTGCCGCAGCCGATCAGGGCCGCCGAAGCGACCGCCGTGAGGGCGGCCAGCTTGAGCAGGGAGCGCTTGTTCAGATCATTCATTGTCGGAAATCCTCAAAAAGGACAGGTTGGCGGAAATCGAGAAGCGAGATTATGAGCCGGGGTAGAACGGTTTTCCGATCGAGGCGGGCATGTTGATGCGAATGAAGGCCGGGTTGCGCGAGATCAGCGCCAGCACCACGATGGGCGCGATGTATTGCAGCATGCTGAGGAACTGCGGCGGCACGTCGACGCCGCTGCTCTGCAGGTGGAAGCCCAGCATCGAGACGCCGCCGAACAGGTAGGCGCCCAGCAGCACGCGGATCGGCCGCCAGGTGGCGAAGGTGGTGAGCGCCAGCGCGATCCAGCCGCGGCCCGCGACCATGCCTTCGACCCACAGCGGCGTGTAGACGGTAGAGAGGTACGCTCCCGCCAGGCCGCACAGCGCGCCGCCCGCGATCACCGCCATGAAGCGGATGCGCCGCACCGGATAGCCGAGCGCATGCGCCGATTCGGGCGATTCGCCCACCGACCGCAGCACCAGCCCGGCGCGGGTGCGGTAGAGAAACCAGATCAGCCCGAAGGTCAGGACAACCGCGAAATACACCATGGGGTGGTGGCGGAAAAGCGCAGGTCCGGCGAGCGGAATGTCGCCGAGCACCGGCACCGCGTACGACACGCTCTCGGGCAGCTTGGCCTGCACGAAGCTGATGCCCACGAAGGCGGAGAAGCCGACGCCGAACAGGCTGAGCGCGAGGCCGGTGGCGTACTGGTTGGTGTTGAGCCAGATCACCAGCACGCCGAAGAAGGCGGCAAGCAAGGCACCCGCCGCCATGCCGGCCAGGAAGCCGAGCCAGGGGTTGTGCGTGATGACGACCGTCGCAAAGCCGGCAATGGCGGCGCAGAGCATCATGCCCTCGGCGCCGAGATTGACGATGCCGGCCTTCTCGTTGATGAGCAGGCCCAGTGCCGCGATGGCGAGCACGGTGCCGGCGCTCAACGTCGAGCCGAGCAGGAGTGCGTAGCTGTCAAACATGTTGCTCGCCCCCAAGCTGCGCGGCACTACGTGTCCGCTTCGCCAACCCGCTACCGGGGGCAACACCAGCGGCCCGGCAAAGCCGGTTCCGCGGTGTTCCTGGAAGTGAATTCATCGTGTGCTTCATGTGGACTCCGTGGAACGCACGATCGGCGCGGTCAAAGGCGTGCTGGCTTGCAGCGAACTCGTCGTCATCGTGGAGGCCACCGCCTTCGCAGCGGCCTTGCGGCGGATGCGATAGGCGATGAGCGTGTCGCAGGCCAAGAGCGTGAAGAGCAAGAGGCCCTGGAACACGCCGGTCAGCGACTTGGGCAGGCCCAGGCGCGACTGCGCGAGCTCGCCGCCGATGTAGAACATGCTCATGAGGATGGCCGAGAACACCATGCCCACCGGATGCAGCCGGCCGACGAAGGCCACGATGATGGCCGCGAAGCCGTAGCCCGCCGGCACGTACGGCGTGAGCTGGCCGAGCGGGCCGGCGACTTCGAGCGCACCGGCCAGGCCCGCCGCGCCGCCCGAGGTCAGCAGCGCGATCCACACCGCGCGGCGCGCCGAGAAGCCCGCATAGCGCGCGGCCGCCGGCGCAAGCCCGCCGACCTGCTGCGCAAAGCCTGCGCGCGTGCGGAACAGGAACACCCAGAGCGCGCCCACCCCCAGCAGCGCGATGATCAGCCCGATGCTCACGCGCGAACCCTTGAAGAGCCGCGGAATCTGCGTCACGGCCTCGAAGGTCTTCGATTGCGGAAAGTTGTAGCCCTGCGGATCCTTCCAGGGGCCGAACACCATGTAGCCCAGCAGCAGCGTGGCCACGTACACCAGCATCAGGCTCACGAGGATTTCGTTGGCGTTGAACCGGTCGCGCAGGAAGGCCACGATGCCGGCCCACACCATGCCGCCGACGGTGCCCGCGACCAGGATGGCCGCAACGATCCACGAACCCGTGGTCTTGTCGGCCATCAGCGCGACGCCGCCCGCGGCGATGGCGCCGAACACGAACTGGCCTTCGGCGCCGATGTTCCAGACGTTGGAGCGGAAGCACACCGCCAGCCCGAGCGCGATGATGAGCAGCGGCGTGGCCTTGATCGTCAGCTCGCCGATCGCATAGCCGCTCTTGATCGGTTCGTAGAAGAACACCAGCAGGCCCTTGACCGGGTCCTTGCCGAGCGCGGCGAACAGCGCCACGCCGATCAGCACGGTGATCAGCAGCGCGAGGATCGGCGAGGCAAAGGTCCAGAAGCGCGACAGCTCCGGGCGGGGTTCGAGCTTAAGCATGGGTCGCCTCCTTGTTGTTGTTCTTCTCCTCCCAAAGGCCACTCATCCATTCTCCGATCTGCGGCAGCGTGGCGGCCGCGCGGTCGATGGATGGCGACAGCCGGCCCTTGGCGATCACGTGCAGCCGGTCGCTGATGTCGAACAGCTCGTCGAGCTCCTCGCTGACCACCAGCACCGCGCAGCCGACGTCGCGCAGCGCAAGGATTTCGCCGCGGATCAGCGCGGCCGCGCCCACGTCCACGCCCCAGGTCGGCTGCGAGACGATAAAGAGCTTGGGGTTGGCGTCGATCTCACGGCCGACGATGTATTTCTGCAGGTTGCCGCCCGAGAGCGAGCGCGCCGCGGCATTCGGGCCGCCAGCCTTGACGTTGAAGCGCTCGATGATGGCCCTGGCATGCTTTTCGAGCGCCGCCGTGCGGATCCAGCCACCCTTGCCCACCGCGTTGCCGCGCGTGAGCAGCAGGTTGTGCGCGAGCCCGAGCGTGGGCACGGCGCCGCGGCCCAGCCGCTCCTCGGGCACGAAATGCAGGCCCATCGCGCGCCGCGCGCGCGGCCGCAGCCGGCCTGCCGGCTTGCCGAACACCTGCACCATCGCGGGCTCGGCGCGCACGTCTTCGCCCGAAAGCGTGTAGAGCAGTTCCTTCTGCCCGTTGCCGGACACGCCCGCAATGCCGACCACCTCGCCGGCACGCACCTCGAACGAGATGCCGTCGAGATCGACACCGAACTGGTCCTCGCGCGCCAGCGTGAGCCCGTTCACGCGCAACGCCACCGCGCCCGCATGCACCGGCCGGTGCTGCAGGGGCGGCGGCTCGCTGCCAATCATCAGCCGCGAGAGCGACTCGTTGCTTTCGTTCTGCGGATTGCACACGCCCGTGACCTTGCCGCCGCACAGCACCGTGCAGGCCGTGCACAGCTCGCGGATCTCGTGCAGCTTGTGGCTGATGTAGAGGATGCTGCAGCCCTCCGACGCCAGCTTGTTGAGCACGCCGAAGAGCTTGACCACCGCCTGCGGCGTGAGCACCGAGGTGGGTTCGTCGAGGATCAGCAGCTTGGGGTTGGTGAGCAGCGCGCGGATGATTTCCACACGCTGCATCTCGCCCACCGACAGCGTGTGCACCGGCCGCGAGGGATCGATGTCGAGCCCGTATTCGCTGGCCTTGGCCGTGATGCTGCGCGCCACTTCGGCCAGCTGCAGCGACTTGTCCAGGCCCAGCCACACGTTCTCGGCCACGGTGAGCGTGTCGAACAGGCTGAAATGCTGGAACACCATGCTGATGCCCAGCGCCCTCGCCTGCTGCGGGTTGCGCAGGATGACGGGCTGGCCGTCGAAGGTGACCGTGCCTTCGTCGGGCTTGACCGAGCCGTAGATGATCTTCATCAGGGTCGATTTGCCGGCGCCGTTCTCGCCGAGCACGGCATGGATCTCGCCGGGCGCCACGGCCAGCGAGATGTCGCTGTTCGCCACCACCGCGGGATAGCGCTTGGTGATGTTCGCGAGCTGGAGTCTGGGGGTTGTCATGCCGGGTTTCGTGGGTTTTGTCTCGTTCAACAGCAACAAGCGGGGACAGCTATAAGTTTAATAGCGTCCCCGCATCCATCGGCACCCGACGGCGCTCCCCTCAGTGTCCTCCTACATAGGCGAACTTGAACAGGAAAATCGCCGCGATCACCCACACCATGACATGCACTTCCCGTGCCCGGCCGGTGAAGAGCTTGAGCACCGCGTAGGTGATGAAGCCGAAGGCCAGGCCATTGGCGATCGAGTAGGTGAAAGGCATGGCCAGCGCGGTCACGGCCGCGGGGATCACCTCGGTGGTGTCTTCCCAGTCGAGCTCGACGAGGTCGCGCAGCATCAGGCAGCCCACGAACAGCAGCGCCGGTGCGGTGGCATAGGCCGGCACCGAGCCCGCGAGCGGCGAGATCATCAGGCAGGCGAGGAACAGCCCCGCCACCACCACGGCCGTGAGGCCGGTGCGCCCGCCCGCCTGCACGCCGGCCGCGCTTTCCACGTACGCCGTGGTGCTCGAGGTGCCGAGCAGCGAGCCCGCGAAGATCGCGCCGCTGTCGGCCAGCAGCGCCTTGTTCATGCGCTCCATCTTGCCGGGCACCAGCAGGCCGGCGCGCTTGGCCACGCCCATCAGCGTGCCGGTGGCGTCGAACATCTCGACCAGGAAGAACACCAGCACCACGTTCAGGATGCCGCCCTTGAGCGCGCCCATGATGTCGAGCTGCATGAAGGTGGGCGCAATGGATGGCGGCGCATCGAACACGCCATGGAACTTGTTGCCGCCGAAGAAGAACGACAGCACCGTCACCAGCAGGATGCCGATCAGGATGGCGCCGCGCACCTTGAGCCGGTCGAGCGCCACGATGACCAGGAAGCCCAGCGTGGCCAGCACCACCGGTGCCGAGTGCAGGTCGCCCAGCGTGACGAAGGTGGCTGGCGAGGCGGCGACGACACCCGCGCTCTTGAGCGCGATGAGCGCCAGGAACATGCCGATGCCCACGGTGATCGCCGTTCGCAGCGACTGCGGTATGCCCTGGATGAAAAGCTCCCGCAGCCCCGTGACCGTGACAATCAGGAACAGGCAGCCCGAGATGAACACCGCGCCCAGCGCGATCTGCCACGTGTAGCCCATGCCCAGCACCACCACGTAGGCGAAGTAGGCGTTGAGCCCCATGCCCGGCGCCATCGCGATCGGGTAGTTGGCATACAGGCCCATGATCAGCGTGCCCAGCGCTGCGATCAGGCAGGTGGCCACGAAGACCGCACCCTTGGGCATGCCCGCGTCGCCGAGGATCGACGGGTTCACGAAGATGATGTAGGCCATCGTCAGGAAGGTGGTGAGCCCTGCGATGACTTCGGTACGCACCGTGGTGTTGTGCTCGGTCAGCTTGAACATGCGTTCAAGCCAGTTCGTGCCCTGCGGCGCGCTGCGCGCGGCTGTCCCCGAGGCGTGGGGATCGGTGACCTTGGGCACCTCTTCAAACCTGTTCATGTCGCTTGTCTCCAGCTGTTGTATGTGGCGGTTCGTTCAAACGTTGCCTCGGCCGCGACGCCGGCGCGGCCGAAGGATTCGTCAAGGCGGGTCGGGGGCCTCGGCCGCGAAGGCCCGTGAGGCCGGTGTGGTGAAGGCGGGCCGCAGCGACGCCGCCACGTCCTTGATGCATTCGCGCAGCCAGCGCGCGGAACTCGACGAATGGGTGCGCTCGTGCCAGAGCTGGTAGTACATGAGGCGCGGCAGCGCCACCGGGCATTCGAGGATCTTCACCGGCAGCCGCGCGGCAAAGCGCTCGCAGTACTGGCGCCCGGTGGTGAGCACCAGGAGGCTCGAGGCCACCATGTCCGGGATCAGGCTGAAGTGCGCGCAGCGCGCCGTGATGTTGCGCTGCCGTCCGAGCTCGTCGAGCATCTGGTCGATGATGCCGCGCCCGCCCGGGTGCATGGGCGTGGGCGCGATGTGCTCGGCCGCGAGCCAGGTCTCCAGGTCCCAGCCGCGGCGCACGGCCGGGTGGTCCTGGTTGACCAGCGACACCACCTCGTCGCCGAAGAGCCGCGCCATGTGCAGGTCTTCCGGCGGCTTGAGCCAGTTGCCGATCACCAGGTCGACCTGGCCGAGCGCCAGATGGCCGTGGTAGTCCGAATCGGGCGTGAGCGCGTGGATTTCGATCTGGCACAGCGGCGCCTCGCGCTTCACGTGCGCCACCAGCATCGGCAGGAACAGCGGGTCCATGTAGTCGCTCGCTGCGATGCGGAAGGTGGTGGCCGCCGACTGCGGCTCGAAGCCGCGCGCATCGGAGAACAGCATCTCGGCGGCGCGCAGGATGCTCGCGGCGGGCTCGATCATCCGCAGCCCCGCATCGGTCGGCACCATGCCCGAACCCGAGCGCACCAGGAGCGGGTCGCCCGAGAGTTCGCGCAGCCGCTTCAGCGCGGCCGAGACGGCCGGCTGGTACATGCCCAGGCGAATGGCGGCGCGCGAGACACTGCGGTCGGTCAGCACGGTGTGAAGCACCCTGATGAGATGAAGATCGATCTTGTCGAACAGCGCTTGATCACGCATGACGTTCCCCCCCGGCAAAGCCGGTTCCGCGGTGTTTCGCGAAGGGAATCAGGGCGTAGGGCATTGGAAGGACTTTGGACATGCGCCAAAGTCTACGAGTGACTATGCGGACTGGACGGCGGTGATGGCGCGAAGAATCGACTCGCTCGTGGCCGGTGCCTTCAGCGGCGGATCGACCCTGTGGCCGCCGGCCGCCGACACCGCATCGCGGATCGCGAAGAACACCGAGAACGGCAGCAGGAGCGGCGGCTCGCCCACGGCCTTGCTGCGGTGGATCGAGTCCTCGAAGTTCTGGCCTTCGAACAGGCGCACGTTGAAGACGGGCGGGCAGTCGTTGGCGGTCGGGATCTTGTAGGTGCTGGGAGCGTGCGTGGTGAGCATGCCGCTTTGCGGATGCCACACCAGCTCCTCGGTGGTGAGCCAGCCCATGCCCTGGATGAAGGCGCCTTCGACCTGGCCGATGTCCACGGCCGGGTTCAGCGACTTGCCCGCGTCGTGCAGGATGTCGGCGCGCAAGAGCTTCCATTCGCCGGTGAGCGTGTCGACGATCACCTCGCTCACCGCCGCGCCGTAGGCGTAGTAGTAGAACGGGCGGCCCTGCATCTTGTCCTTGTCCCAGCTGAGGCCGGGCGTGGCGTAGAAGCCGTCGGACCACAGCTGCTTGCGGTCGAGATACGCCTCGCCCACCACGGTGCTGAAGGCCAGCGAGCGGCCATTGACCTCGACCTTGTCGTTGGCAAAGCGCACTTCGCTCGCCTTGCCGCCGTGGCGCTCGGCCGCGCTCTCGGCCAGGCGCTCGCGGATCTGGCGCGCGGCATCCTGCGCGGCCTTGCCGTTGAGGTCGGCGCCGGTCGATGCGGCCGTGGCCGAGGTGTTCGCCACCTTGGTGGTGTCGGTCGCGGTCACGCGCACGCGCTCGAAGCTCACGCCCAGCTCGTGCGCCACCACCTGCGCCACCTTGGTGTTGAGGCCCTGCCCCATCTCGGTTCCGCCGTGGTTCACGAGGATCGATCCGTCGGTGTACACATGCACCAGCGCGCCGGCCTGGTTGAAGTGCTTGACGTTGAACGAAATGCCGAACTTGAGCGGCGCGAGCGCGAGGCCGCGCTTGAGCACCACGCTCTTCTGGTTGAAGGCTGCGATCTCTTCGCGCCGCGCACGGTAGCCGCTGCTGATTTCGAGGTCGGCCACCAGTTCGTGGACGATGTTGTCGGTCACGGTCTGGCGGTAGGGCGTGACGTTGTTCTCCGCCTTGCCGTAGAAGTTGACGCGCCGCACGTCGAGCGGATCGCGCTTCAGTTCCCTCGCCACCGAGTCCATGATGTTCTCGATGGCAATGGCGCCCTGCGGGCCGCCGAAGCCGCGGAACGCGGTGTTGCTCTGCGTGTTGGTCTTGCCCGAGTAGCCGTGCATGGCCACGTTGGGCAGCCAGTAGGCGTTGTCGAAGTGGCACAGCGCGCGCGTCATCACCGGGCCCGACAAGTCGGCCGAGTGGCCAGCGCGCGAGACCATGGTGATTTCCGCGCCGAGGATGCGGCCCTCGTCGTCGTAGCCCACCTCGTACTCGTACCAGAAGCAGTGGCGCCGGCCGGTGATCATGAAATCGTCGTCGCGGTCGAGCCTGAGCTTGACCGGGCGCTGCAGCTGCCGCGCCGCGATGGCCGCCACGCAGGCGAACAGCGCCGATTGCGATTCCTTGCCGCCGAAGCCGCCGCCCATGCGCCGGCATTCCACGTGCACTTCGTTCGACTGCAGATGCAGCGCGTGCGCCACCAGGTGCTGCATCTCGCTCGGGTGCTGCGTCGAGCAGTGGATGTGCAGCGCGCCGCCTTCCTTGGGAATGGCGTAGCTGATCTGGCCTTCCAGATAGAACTGCTCCTGCCCGCCCACGTCGAGCGTGGCGGTGTGGCGGTGCGGTGCCTTGGCGATGGCCGCGCGCACGGCTGCCTCGTCGCCCTCGTTGGCCGAGCCGCCGCTGCGCACGATGTGCATCGGCGGCACCACGTACTGGCCGCGCGCATGCGCATCCTGCGGCGTGAGCACGGGCGGCTGCGCCTCGATGGTCATCGCCTCCTTGGCCCTGGAAGCGGCGCGGCGCGCGGCCTCGCGCGTCTCGGCGATCACGGCGAACACGGGCTGGCCGAGATAGCGGATCTCGCCGCCGTCCTTCACCGGCAAGAGAATCGGGTCGTCGTGGACGATCGAACCGCAGTCGTTGGTGCCGGGAATGTCGTCGGCCGTGAGCACCGTGACCACGCCGGGCATCGCGCGGATGGCGTCGAGCGACAGCGCCGTGACGCGGCCGTTGGCGGCCGGCGACAGGCCGAGCGCGCAGTGCAGCGTGCCGGTGAGTTCCGGAATGTCGTCGATGTAGGTCGCTTCGCCGGCCACGTGCAGGTGCGCCGATTCGTGCGGCCGGCTGATGCCGACGCGTGCGCCGAGGTCGTGCGCAAGCGCTTCGGCCGCCGGGTCGATGCGGGCAGCCGTGTTGGTCAGGTAGTCGGCAAAGGCCTCGGCGGGCTGCAGCAGGCGGGCGTCGATGGGTTTGTTCATGGTCAAGCTCCTTCGGCCGCGGCTTTGACCGCGGCATGCGGCATCACGCTCCAGACGCTGGTCTCTTCGAGCGACAGCGCGTCTTCGGCGCGCGTTTCGAGCCAGAGGCGCTGGATCAGGTTCTGCGCCACCTGCAGCCGGTAGTCGGCCGAGGCGCGCATGTCCGACAGCGGCTTGAAGTCCTGCGCGAGCGCGAGTCTGGCGGCGGCGACGCTGGCCTGCGTCCACGGCTTGCCGACGAGCGCCGCTTCGGCATTTGCGGCGCGCTTGACGGTGGCGGCCATGCCGCCAAAGGCCAGGCGCACGGCCTTCACCGTGTCGCTGCCCGGCTCCAGATCGATCGCGAAGCCTGCGCACAGGGCAGAGATGTCGCAGTCGAAACGCTTGCTGATCTTGTAGGCGCGCACCTGGCGGCGCATGGCGGCCAGCGGAACCGCGAGCCCCTGCACGAACTCGCCGGGCTGCAGCTGGTTCTTCATGTAGTCGATGTAGAAATCGGGCAGCGGCATGCGGCGCACCGCGTCGCCGCGGCGCAGCTCGATCTCGGCGTCCAGCGACATCAGCACCGGCGGCGAATCGCCGATGGGCGAGCCGTTGGCCACGTTGCCGCCCATGGTGCCGGCATGGCGGATCGGCGGCGAGGCGAAGCGCAACCACACGTCCGTGAGGCTCGGCACGCGCTGCACCAGGGCTTCGAAGGCGGCTTCGAGCGAGGCGCCGGCGCCGATGTAGAGCTCCCCCCCTTCGTCGTTCTGCCGGGTCTCGATGGTCTTCATCTCGGCCACGTCGCCCACGTAGATGATGTCGCCGAGGTCGCGGAACTGCTTGTTGACCCAGAGGCCGACGTCGGTCGAGCCGGCCAGCAGCTGGGCGCGCGGCTTCTGCTCGCGCAGCGCGGCGAGCTGGGCGATGGTCCTGGGGGCGTGGAAGTGGTCGATGCGGGCGCCGAGCGGCGCCGCGTAGTCCAGGCCATCGTTCTGCAAGGCGGTGAGCGCCGCCACCACGGGCTTCGTGTCGAGCCGCACGGCCGGCAGGTCGAACATGCGCTGGCCCGCATCGAGGATCGGCCGGTAGCCGGTGCAGCGGCAGAGGTTGCCCGAGAGCTCGTCGGCCAGCTGCTGGCGCGTGGGCTGCGTGCCCTCGGCCTGGTGGTGCTCGTAGGCGGACCACAGCGACATCACGAAGCCCGGCGTGCAGAAGCCGCATTGCGAGCCATGGCAGTCGACCATCGCCTGCTGCACGGGGTGCAGCGTGTGGACGGCATGCTTCCTGTTGTCCTGCGGTTGGGCGGCCGCGCACTGCGCCTTCAGGTCCTCGACCGTGAACAGCGCCTTGCCATGAAGCGCGGGCAAAAACTGGATGCAGGCGTTGACCGTCTGCAGCTGCAGCCCGCCGACCGTGCCCGGCGCGTTGGCGTCGCTGGCCAGTTCGCCGATCACGACGGTGCAGGCGCCGCAGTCGCCCTCGTTGCAGCCCTCCTTGGTGCCGGTGCAGTGCGCGTCCTCGCGCAGCCAGTCGAGCACCGAACGGGTCGGATGGACGCCGCTGACGTCGACGATCCTGCCGCGGTGGAAGAAGCGGACGGGTTGCGTGTTGTTGTTGCTGCTGCTCTCTGTGCTCATGCTCTTTGGCCTCGTGGGCGGCTCGGTTTCCCGGCCAAGCCTGGACGTTAGCCGCTTGTGCCAGTGCCCACATACCGCAGGAGCCATATTGCGTATGTGGACGCGGGTATGCGACCTAGGGGGAAACCCTCGAGAGCGAGAGCAATTCCCGGGCCATGGGCGTGCGCACCCATGGCGGGAGCGGGTGCCGTCAGCCGCCGCCGGCGGCCACCAGCGAGCGCGGCCGCATGTCGACCCAGTTCGCTTCGATGAATGCGTCGCAGGCGGCCCGGTCGGTCGCTGCCAGCGCCACCTGCCAGCCGGCGGGTACGGCGATGAAGGCGGGCCACAGCGAGTGCTGCCCCTCGTGGTTCACCAGCACCAGAAAGCTGGCGTTCTTGTCGTCGAACGGGTTGCTCATGTCGATTTCCTTGGGCGTTCAAGCCATTTCCGCGGATGCGGGGGTGGTGCGGCGCAGCGCCGCCAGCGCTTCGGCGATACCGGCGAGCGCGTGATGGCGCGCGAAATCCTCGCGCAATGCGGCCGCGCGCTGCCGGTAGCTGGATTCGCCCAGCACCTTGCGCACGGCGTCGCCGATCTGGCGCGCGCCCGGCTGGCCGGTGCCCAGGTTGATGCCCGCCCCCGACCAGGCCACGCGCGCGGCGATCTCGGGTTTCTCCTCGCTGGTTCCGGCCACCACCAGCGGCACGCCAAGGCTCAGCGCATGGTTGACCGAGCCGTAGCCGCCGTTGGTGACCATCGCGTGCACCTTGGGCAGCAGCCGGTCGTAGGGCAGGAACGGCAGCACGCGGGCATTGGCGGGCAGGTTCGCAGCCAGCGCAGGCGGCACCGGACCGCCGGTGGTGGCGATGACGAGGACGTTGCCGTCGCCCGCCAGCGCCTGCAGGGTCGGGCCGATCAGCTGCGCCGGGTTCTGGTTGGCCAGCGTGCCCTGCGTCACCAGCACGACCGAGCGGCCGTCGTCCAGTTCGTGCCACCAGTCGGGCGGCGTGAAGCCGCGGCTGGCGGGCGCGAGCAGCGGGCCGACGAAGCGCACCGATGCGGGCAGGTCGCTGCGCGGGTATTCGAAGGAAGGCGCGGTGAGCTGCAGGTACAGGTCCGGCAGCTTGACCATCGCATCGACGAAGAACTCCGGCAGCGCCGGCGAACCCGAGCGCGCCAGCAAGCCGTCGAAGTGGCGCTGCACCTCGCCGAACATCGCCTGCTTGAGGTTGGCGTTCATCGCCCGGTTGCGCGCGCGCCCTTCCGGCGTGCTCGACGGCGCCAGCGCGGTACCGAAGAAGGCGGTGTCGCAGCTGGACAGCGGCAGCGCCGAGATGCCGATGGCGACGACGGCCGGACGCTCTTCGCGCGGCCCCAGCAGCAGCGGGAAGGTGCCGCAGAACATCGTGTCGACCAGGATGGCATCGGCCTCGAACCCGTCGAGGATCGAACGCAGCCCCGCGTGCTGCGCGGCCATGGCGCCGGCAAAGAAATGCTTGAGGCCGAAGCACAGCTGCGCATGTGCGGACGACAGGCGCTGGCGCTCGGGAAAGCGCTTGTCGAGGTCGCGGTAGTCGTAATCGATCGCGGGTGCGAACGGCGTGAAGCCTGCGCCGGTGGCTTCGGCCTGCGCCCTGAACTGGCTCGCGGTGTGCACCCGCACCTCGTGCCCGAGGCCCACGAGGTGCTGCGCGATCGCCAGCATCGGCAACACGTGCCCCGGCAGGGCGGTGGCGGCGATGAGATAGCTTGCCATTTGCGTTCTTGCTCCTCTCTATGAAGTGGTGGTTTCCGCGGCGCGGCGCGCCTTGGTGTCGATGCCCAGGTCGACGAAGTAGCGCTGCAGCAGCTCGCGATCCACCGGGCGGATCGGCGCGCCGATGGCTGCGAGCTGCGCATGCGTGGCCGCGCCGCTCACCTGCGGCGGCGTGGCCGTGGTGTCGTAGCGGTCGAGAATCGCCAGCACCGCGGCCAGGTCGCGGTCGTGCCCGGTGGCCAGCCGCGCGTGCGCGCGCTGCAGCCAGGGCTCGAGCCCCACCGGCTCCAGGCGCATGCCCATCCGCTCGAAGACCGGCGGAATGTCGCGCACCCGCAGTGCCTCCTGGCTCATCAAATGGAACACCTGGCCCCACGAGGCCTCCTGCCCCGCCAGGCCGAGAATGGCGCGCACCACGTCGTCCACCGGCGTGAGGTTGAGCGGCAGGTCCATGTCGGGAATCGCTTCCAGGTCGGCGTAGAGGTGCGCCACGCGCCAGATCAGGTCGTCGGCATTGCAGATCGCATGCGCGTGGTCGCCGGTGACTGCCCCCAGCCGGTAGATCGCCACCGGCATGCCCCGCGCCTGCGCCTCGCGGGCCAGCGCATCGCCGACCCACTTGCTCTGGCTGTAGCCGTCGACCAGCCCGCTCCACGAGGCCAGCGCCGATTGCTCGGTGATGGTGTCTTCCTTGTTGTTCTGGTCGATCACCGCGAGCGTGGAGACGTAGTGCATGCTCTTCGCGCGGCCTTGCGCCGTCCATTCGAGCAGCGTGACCACGCTGTCGACGTTCGCGGGCTTCAGGCTCGCATAGGGATGCAGGAAGTCGACCTGCGCGGCGCAGTGGTAGAGGGCGTCGCAGCCGTCCCGCACCAGCTGCACGGCGCTGTCGTCGAGGCCCAGGCGCGGCTTGCCGAGGTCGCCGGTCACCACCTTGATGCGCGCGTCGTCCCACACCGCGCCCAGCCGGCGCTGGGCCAGCGTGCGCTTCAGCCGAAGCTCGCCCGCCTGCTCGTCCTCGGCGCGCACGTGGCACACCACGCAGGCCGTGGTGTCGCGCAGCAGCGCGGCCAGCAGGTGGCTGCCGACGAAGCCGCTGGCGCCGGTGAGGAACACGCGCTTCGCAGCCAGCATCGGCGCCGTGCTCTGCGGGCGGATGTGCGCGGGCAGGTCGAGTTCGCGCGACAGGTCCAGTGCCTCGGCCCCACCGCCGGCGTTGTCGTCGATCCATGCGGCCAGCTCGGCAATCGAGGGGCGGTTGTAGACCTCGGCATGCGGAAAGTCCGCGCGCACCTGCTGGCGGATGCGCATGCCGAGCTGTATGGCCATCAGCGAATGCCCGCCGATCTCGAAGAAGTTGTCGTGGATGCCGATGCGCTCCAGCTGCAGCGTTTCCGCCCACAGCCCCGCGAGCAGCCTCTCGGTGGCCGTGCGCGGTTCCACGTACTGCGCACCGGCCTGCGGCTCTCCGGGCGCGGGCAGCGCCTTGCGGTCGAGCTTGCCGCTCTGGGTCAGCGGCAGCGACGGCAGGTGCACGAAGGCCGAGGGCACCATGTAGTCGGGCAGCGCCTTCGCCATGTGCGCGCGCAGCTCGACCGGCTGCGGATCGGATGCGGCGGCGAAGTACGCCACCAGGCGTTTGTCGCCCGGCACGTCCTCGCGCACGACCACGGCCGCCTGCGTCACCTGCGGATGCTTCAGCAGCACCGATTCGATCTCGCCGGGCTCGATGCGGAAGCCGCGGATCTTCACCTGCTGGTCGGCGCGGCCCAGGAAATCGAGGCTGCCGTCGCTGCGCCAGCGCGCGAGGTCGCCACTGCGGTACATGCGGCTGCCGGGCTCGCCGAAGGGGTTGGCGATGAAGCGTTCGGCGCTCAGCACGGGCCGCTTCAGATAGCCGCGCGCCACGCCGCTGCCGGCGATGTACAGCTCGCCCGCGACACCGGGCGGCACCGACCGCAGGCTGTCGTCGAGCACATACATCCGCGTGTTCCAGACCGACTGGCCGATGGAGGGCGGCTCCTTTGCATTCATCGGCGCGCTCATGCTCGCGCAGATGGTGATTTCGGTTGGGCCGTAGGCGTTGATCATGCGGCGGCCCGGCGACCAGCGCGCGGCCAGCGCGGCGGGGCAGGCGTCGCCGCCCACCACCAGCGTTTGCAGCTGCGGAAATTCGCCGTGCGGCAAGGTGGCCAGCGCGGCGGGCGGAATCAGCGCATGGCTGACGGCCTGCCTTTCGAGCAGGTCAGCCAGGTCCGTGCCCAGCAGCTGCTGCACCGCCGGCACCACCAGCGCGGCGCCGGCGTAGAAGGCCATCAGCTGGTCCATCACGGAAGCATCGAAGCCGCTGGAGGAAAACTGCAGCACGCGCGAATCGGGCGTGATCGCAAGCCGCTCCATCATGGCGGCGCCCAGGCTGCCCAGGCCCGCATGCGGCACCACCACGCCCTTGGGCACGCCGGTGGAGCCGGAGGTGTAGATAACGTAGGCGGCCTCCCGAGGATCGGCAGCTTGCGCTGGCGCCGGATGATCGTCCGGCTGGATCGCCAGCGCGGCGACCGTCCCGTCGCCGTCGAGCGCCATGCAGTGCGGCACGCCGGCCAGTTGCGGCAGGAGCGCGGCATGGGTCAGCACGGCGGCGGGCGCCGCTTCCTCGAACACGAAGGCGCTGCGCCCGGCCATGTGGCCCGGGTCGATGGGCAGGTAGGCCGCGCCGGCCTTGACGATGGCCAGGTGCGCTACCACGAGGTCGAGCGAACGCGGCAGCACCGTCGCCACGATGGCGCCGGCACCGATGCCCCGGCCGCGCAGCAGGTGCGCGAGCCGGTTGGCGCGCAGGTCGAGCTCGGCATAGCTCACCGTCGCGCCGTCCAGCACCACCGCCGCGGCATGCGGTCGCTCGGCGGCATGGGCCTGCACCATGGCGGCCAGCGTGAGCGGCGCCAGCTCGCGCGTGCGGCCGCTCCAGTCCTCCAGCAGACGCCTGTGCTCCTCGCCGCTCAGGATGGCCAGGCTGCCGATGGGCTCGTCGGGCGCATCGCACGCCTCTTCCAGCAGGCGCGCGAGCCGCGCCGCGATGGCTTCGACCGTGTCGCGGTCGAACAGGTCGGTGCTGTACTGGATGCCGCCGGCAATGCCGCCCGGCAGGCCGTCGGCGCCGCGCTGCTCGTCGAGGATGAAGGACAGGTCGAACTTCGCGGTGTCCACGGCCACCGGCTGCGGCGTGATCGACAGGCCCGGCAGGCTGAAGGACAGCCGGTTGCGGCCCTGCTGGAAGCCCAGCATGACTTGGAACAGCGGCAGGTTGGCGCCCGAGCGGCCCGGCCGCAGCAGCTCCACGATGCGGTCGTACGGGAACTCCTGGTTCGCATAAGCCGCCAGGTTGGTGGTGCGCACCCGCGCGATCAGCTCGCGCAGGCTCGGCTGCCCCGAAAGGTCGGTGCGCAGCACCAGCGCGTTGACGAAGCAGCCGATCAGCTCGTCCAGCGCATGATCGCTGCGCCCGGCCACCGGCGTGCCGATGGCGATGTCGTCGCCGGCCCCCAGCCGGTGCAGCAGCCCCGCGAGCGCGGCCTGCAGCACCATGAAGACGCTGGCCTGGCCGTCGCGCGCCAGCTGCAGCATGCGTTCGTGCACGCGCGGCGCGATCTGCATCGGCACCACGTCGCCGCGGTAGCTGGGAACCGCCGGATGCGGGCGGTCGACGGGCAGGCTCAGCCGCTCGGGCAGGTCGCGCAGGGTCTCGCGCCAGAACTCGCGCTGGCGCCCGGCCATGCTGTCGGGGTCGTCTTCGCTGCCGAGCAGTTCGTGCTGCCACAGTGCGTAGTCGGCATATTGCAGCGGCAGCGGCGCCCAGCCCGGCGCCTTGCCTTCGCAGCGTGCGGCATAGGCCACGCTCAGGTCGCGCGCCAGCGGCAGCAGCGAGGCGCCGTCGCCGACGATGTGGTGCGTCAGGAGCAGCAGCACGTGCTCGTCGGCGGCCAGCTTGAACAGGTGCGTGCGCAGAGGCGGCGTGGTGCCGAGCGCGAAGCCGCGGTGCGCCGCGGCATGCAGCTGCGCGGCGATGTCGTCCTCGCTGCTGTCGGCTTCGATCACCGCCGGCCGCGCCTGCGCACCACCGAGGATGTGCTGGTAGGGCAGCCCGTCCTCGTTCGGATAGATGGTGCGCAGGCTCTCGTGGCGCTGCACCAGGTCACCCAGCGCCTCGTGCAGCGCCGCGCGGTCCAGCACACCGGACAGGCGCAGGGCCAGCGGCATGTTGTAGGCCGGGTTGCCTTCCTCGAGCTGGTTCATCAGCCACAGGCGGCGCTGCGCGAACGACAGCGGAATGCGCGCCGGGCGCGGCATCGGCACGATGCTGGGGCGCGCCACCGTCTCCTGGTCGAGCAGTTCCGCAAGGCCGGCGATGGTGGAGACCTGGAACAGCGTGTCCAGCGGCAGGTCGATCATGAACTGCTGCCGGATCATCGAGATCAGCTGCACGATCATCAGCGAGTGCCCGCCGAGCTCGAAGAAGTTGTCGTGGACGCCCACGCGCGGCAGGTGCAGCGTCTCGGCCCAGAGCCCGGCCAGGATCTTTTCGGTGGGCGTGCGGGGCGCAGCGTACGGCGTGGCGGCCTGCAACTCGGGCGCCGGCAGCGCCTTGCGGTCGAGCTTGCCGCTGGGGCCGAGCGGCAGCGCCGGCAGGCTCATGAAGGCCGAGGGCACCATGTACTCGGGCAAGGCGTGCGCCAGGTGCGTGCGCAGCTCGGCGGCCTGCGGGTCGGCCGCATCCACGGCAACCACGTAGGCGACGAGGCGCTTCTCGCCCGGTGCGTCCTCGCGTGCAACCACCGCGGCCTGCGCCACCTGCGGGTGCTTCAGCAGCACCGATTCGATCTCGCCCGGCTCGATGCGCAGGCCGCGGATCTTCACCTGCTGGTCGGCGCGGCCCAGGAAGTCGAGGCTGCCGTCGCTGCGCCAGCGTGCGAGGTCGCCGCTGCGGTACATGCGGCTGCCGGCCTCGCCATGCGGGTTGGCAATGAAGCGTTCGGCGCTCAGCAGCGGTCGCTTCAGGTAACCGCGCGCCAAGCCGATGCCGGCGATGTAGAGCTCGCCGGTCACGCCCGGCGGCACAGGCTGCAGGCCGCTGTCCAGCACATGCATCTGCGTGTTCCAGATCGGGCGGCCGATAGGAACGCTCACCGATGCCGCCACGGTTTGCGGCTCGCGCGGGCATTCCCACGAGGTCACGTCGACGGCGGCCTCGGTCGGCCCGTAGAGGTTGTGCAGCTCGCAGGACAGGCGCTGCTGGAATTGCGACACCAGCGCGGGCGACAAGGCTTCGCCGCTGCAGATCACGCGTCGCAGCGTGGTGCACGCGGACGCGGCGGGCTCGCGCAGGAAGACCTCGAGCATCGACGGCACGAAGTGGATCGTGGTGATGCCTTCGCTGGCGATCAGCCCGGCCAGGTAGGCCGCATCCTTGTGGCCGCCCGGCTTCGCGAGCACCAGCGCGGCGCCGTCGATCAACGGCCAGAAGAATTCCCAGACCGACACGTCGAAGCTCGAAGGCGTCTTCTGCAGCACGCGGTCGTCGGCCCGCAGGCCGTAGCGGTGCTGCATCCAGCGCAGGCGATTGGCGATGGCGCGGTGCGACACCACCGCGCCCTTCGGCGTTCCGGTGGAGCCCGAGGTGTAGATCACATAGGCCGGATGCGAAGGGTCGATCGCGATGCCGGGATCGGTGTCATCGCAACTCGCCAGATCCGCAATCGTTTGCGCTTCATCGAGCAGCAGTTTCGGGGCATCGCCCGGCAGTGTCTCCGCGAGCGCCGTGGTCGTGACGAGGCACACCGGCTGCGCGTCGCCGAGCATGAAGGCGATGCGGTCCTGCGGAAAGTCCGGGTCGACCGGCAGGTAGGCGGCGCCCGTCTTCAGCGTGGCCAGCAGGGCCACCATCAGCTCCATCGAGCGCGGAATGGCCAGGGCCACGGTGCGCTCCGGCGCTGCACCGCGCGCGCGCAGCAGATGCGCGAGCCGGTTGGCGCGGCGGTTCAGCTCGTCGTTGCGCATGGCCTCGCCTTCGAAGCGCAGCGCAATGCCTTGCGGGTTGGCTGCAAGCTGGGCCTCGATCAATGCGGTGAGATGGGTGGCGGGCGCCGGGTGCGCCGTGTCGTTCCAGTCCACCAGCAGTTGCCTGCGTTCGTCGGCACTCAGCAGGTCGACGTGGCCGACGGCCTGCTCCGGCTCGCGGATCACCGCGGCCACGAAGGCGAGCAGGCGGCGCTGGTGATCGGCCAGGCCTTCTGCGCTGTGCACCGCGGGGTTGGCATCGAAGTCGATCTGCAGGTCCTGCCCGTTGCCGCGTTCGTACAGGAAGATGCCCAGGTCCTCGGCCGTGCCGTTCGACAGGTTGCGCGGCATGGCAGCATGGCCGGCAAAACGGAAGTCGTAGTCGAAGGGCTCGACGTTGACTACCGTGGTGAACAGCTGCCGGTTGGCGACCAGCATGTTGAGATCGCTGCGCAGGTGCTCGTAGCGGTAGCTCTGGTGCCGCAGGATCTGCCGCATCTGCCGGCCGACCTCGCGGATCAGTTCCGGGATCGGCAGGTCCGCGCGCATTGCAAGGCGCAGCGGCAGTGCGTTGGCCACCATCGCCGGTACGCGCCGCATGCGGTCGTTGTGGCGCGCCGTGACCGGAATACCGATCACCATGTCCTCGATGCCGGTGGCGCGGTACAGGTAGGCCGCGGTGGTGGCGATGAGGATCTGCGGCAGCGTGGTCCCGAGGTCTTGCGCAATGGCCTGCAAGGCCTGCACGCTGGCGGCCGGCAGGTGCACGGTCTGGCGCAGCAGGCCGCCGATGTTGACGGAACGCTGCGAAGCCAGGCTCAGCGGATCCGGTGCATCGCCGAAGCGCTCGACCCAGTACTGGCGGTCGCGCGGGAAGCGGCCCGAGGCGCGGTAGGCGTTGTCTTCCTCGGCCAGCTGCGAGATCGGCGCCAGGCGCGATTCGTCGGGCACCGCCGCGCTGCCGGCGGCCATGGCGCTGTAGACGTCCGCGAAGCGGCGCGCAATGAGGCCGCCACCGAAGCCGTCGAGCACGATGTGGTGGCTGCGGTGGTACCAGATGTGGCGCACGGGCGAGAGCCGGATCAGCGCGGACAGCCACAGCGGCCCCTTCTCCAGGTCGATGTTGCGCGTGAAGTCGGCGCGCATCCAGCGCTCGGCCTCGGCCTGCGCATCGCTCCGGCCGCTCAGGTCGAGGTAGGGGATCTCGCCGGTGAAGGCGGGCGCCACGACTTGGCGCGGCCCTTCGCCCGTGTCGAGAAAACTCAGCCGCGTGGCTTCGGCTTCATCGGCCACCTGGCGCATGGCGGCAAGGAAGATGGCGGGGTCGATGGGGCCATCGATCTCGATGGCTTCGGCGAGATTGAAGTTGGTGTCGGGCGACGCGAACTTTGCGCCGAGCCACATCGCCATCTGACCCGAGGTCAGGGGCGCGGTGCGGCCCAGGTGATCGGCGGTAGTCATGCATTTCTCCAAGTCTTGAATGAAATCGGCAACGATGCATGTGCGCGTGAAATGGACGCGTGATGCACCCGCCGTTCAAGGAGAAATGCCGGTGGCCCGCGGTGACAATCCGTTCACATTGCCGGACCAATGTACAAGTCGTTGCAATGATTTCAGTGACGCTTTTCCGCGCACGGAAATTTCACGCGGAACCTTGAGCGAGAAAGGTTTCACCGGGAAGTGGACATTCGATTCGCGATGGCCGAATACGAAGGCTTTCATCGTATTTCCTAGGTCCGATGCGTCGAAAACATTGTTGCAATGCAGCAACTTGGTACAAATTCTGTAGGGGCATCCATCGGCGTGTGAACGGCCGGCCAAAAAAATATGCGCTCGGCAGCGCGTACTTTTGATTGATTCCAAGGCCGCGGGGCGATCCCGTGTCAGCGCACCATGTCCCATCCCATCATCAGGGCAGCGAACCCCATCAGGGCCGTGCCGCCCCACCCCAGCCATCGCGTGCGGCGCCCCGAGGTGAACACGCCCATGACCTTCTCGCGCGACACCAGGACCATCATCGCGGCCATGATCGGCACGGCCACCACGCCGTTGATCACGGCACTCCAGTAGAGCGCCTTCATCGGATCGATCGGCGTGAAGTCGAGCGCCGTTCCCACCAACGTGGCCACGGCGATGATGCCGTAGAACTCCTTGGCCTCGCGCCAGTGCCGCTCCAGCCCTTCTTCCCAGCCGAAGGCCTCCGCCACCGCATAGGCGGCCGACGAGGCCAGCACGGGCACCGCCAGCAAGCCGGTCGCGATGATGCCGCCCGCGAAGAGCCAGAACGCGAAGTCGCCCGCCAGCGGCCGCAGCGCCTCGGCCGCCTGCGCCGCCGAGGTCACGTCGCGCACCCCCGCCGTGAACAGCACCGCCGCTCCCACCACCATCACGAAGAAAGCGATCACGTTCGAGAAGGTCATTCCCAGCCAGGTGTCGAGCCGCACGCGCCGCAGGTCGCGCCACACCTCCTTGTCGGTGCCGCGCCGCCCGCCCTTGAGCCGGAGCTCTTCGACTTCCTGCGAGGCCTGCCAGAAGAACAGGTACGGCGAGATGGTGGTACCCAGCAGCGCCACGATCATCATCCAGTAGTTGCCGTTCCACTGCAGCCTGGGCACGACGAGGTCGTGCAGCACGCGGCCCCACTCCACCTGCACCGCGAACACCGCGGCCACATAGGCAAACAGCGTGAGCGTCAGCCACTTGAGGACGTAGGCCAGCTTGCGATAGGGCACGAACACCTGCAGCAGCACCGTGACCACGCCGAACATCAGCGAAAGGAAATGCGCCCCGCCGCCCACCACCAGCGCCAGCGCCTCGCCCATGGCCGCGATATCGGCCGCGATGTTGATGGTGTTGGCCACCACCAGCAGCGCCACCAGCACGAACAGAAAGCCGCGCGGCATGTGCTCGCGCAGGTTGGCGGCCACACCCTTGCCCGTGACCCGGCCGATGCGCGCCGACACCAGCTGGATCGCCACCATGAACGGCAGCGACAGGAACACCGTCCAGAGCAGGCCGGTGCCGAACTGGGCACCGGCCTGGGTGTAGGTGGCAATGCCGGAGGGGTCGTCGTCGGCCGCACCGGTGACGACGCCGGGCCCCACGTGGCGCAGGAACGACGGAATACGTTTCTTCATGTGTGCCTCGATGGTGGCATGCCAAGCCTGACCGCCAGATGATCTTTCGCAAGCGCCTGCTGAAACAAGGCGCGCCGGTCCTGCGTCTTTCCCTCTCCCCTTAACCGGTGCGCTCGGAAAACAGCGCCGTGATCACCTGCCGCAGCCACTGGTTGGCCGGATCGGCCTCGAAGCGCTTGCTCCAGTGCAGCGAGACCGTGAAGTCGCGCAGCGGAAAGGCAGGCTCCACGATGGCGTAGCCGCCCTCCTCGGCGAACCCGCGCGCGATGTTGCGCGGCATCACCACGGCAAGATCGGTGGCGCGCACGATGGCCGGCAGCACCATGAAGTGCTCGGTGGTGAGCCGCACGCGCTCCTCCAGGTTGAGCAGCTGCAGAATGCGCAGCGTCTCCGCATGCGTGCGCACCGCCACGTACTCGAGCGTCTGCAGCGCCTCGATCAGCGCCTGGCTGCTGCGCCGCCCGCGCGCGAACGGATGGCCCTTGCGCAGCAGCACGATGTAGCGGTCCTTCAGCAGGTGCTTGCGCTGCGTGTCGCGCACCTTGGGCAGGAAGCCGAAGGCAAAGTCGATGCGGCCGCTGTCGAGCGCGGGCGCGATTTCGGTGGGCGGCAGCGGAAGCGTCTCGACCCGCACGCCGGGCGCCAGCTCGCCGAGCCGCGCCATGAGCGCGGGCAGGAAGCGGCCCTCGCCGATGTCGCTCATGTGGATGCGGAAGGTCTTGCGCGAGGCCTGCGGCTCGAAACGGTCGGACTCGTTCAGCGCCTCTTCCAGCGTGTTGAGCGCAACCTGCACCGCAGTGGCCAGCCGCTCGGCGCGCGGTGTCGGCGCCACACCGCCCGGCGCGCGCGTGAAAAGCGCGTCCTTCAGCAGCAGGCGCAGGCGGCCGAGGCCGTGGCTCGCCGCCGGCTGCGTCAGGCCCAGCGCCTCGGCCGCGCGGCTCACGCTGCGGGCACGGTAGACCGCATCGAAAAGGCGCAGCAGGTTGAGGTCGATCGTCTGTATATGCATGGCATGCATATTACTTAGCTCGATTATTTTATTGAAGACCCGGCACCGGGCTCGCACACTGGCCGCCGTCGCCGATCGCGCTCCGTTCGGTGAACACAAGAAGAGCACCCCACAACGAAAGTAGGAGTAGGAATGCCAGTCACCCAGCACCCCCTCCACAGATCCGTACGTGCGGAGCTACCGCATACGGCTCCTGCCTTGGGTCATGACGATCAGACGCTGGTTCGGGTACGGGTGGCAGATGTTCGCAACAGGCAGCCAATGCGCCATCAATCGATACATTCGACGCCACGTCAGGCCATGGCTCTGACTGCGGCGGCACAGCGTGCGATGCCACAGCCCGGCGACCTGGAAGCGGAATGTCCTCAGCCGCGCGCCGTTGCACGGCACGCCGAAGTAGCGCGCATGCCCGGCCACCACCGCCCGCAGGTACTGGCCCTGCTCCGGGATGGGTTGGTGCATGCGCCTTCTGAGTTCGAGCTTGACCACCTGCAGTTTGGCTCGCAGGCGTTTGGCACTGGTGAGCCGCAGGACCATGAAGTGGCCCTTCCTCGTCGTCCCGCAGCAATGCGTGAACCCCAGGAAGTCGAAGGTCTGCGGCTTGCCTTGTCCTCGGCGGCGTCGATTCTCCCGGGCGAAGCGCCCGAACTCGATCAGCCGCGTCTTCTCGGGGTGCAGCTTCAGCCCGAATTGGCCCAGCCGCTCGGCCACCGCGCGCTGGAAGCGCTCGGCATCGTCGCGGAACTGGAACCCGGCTACCCAATCGTCGGCGTAACGCACGACGATCACGTCGCCTCGGGCATGGCGCCCCCTCCACTGCTTCACCCACAGGTCGAACGCATAGTGCAGGTAGATGTTGGCCAGCAGCGGACTGATGCTCCCACCCTGAACCGTACCCACCTCACTTTGCCTCAGCCTGCCTTCTTCCAGCACGCCCGCGTGCAGCCATTTCTTGATCAGCCGCACCACGCGCGTGTCCGCCACGCGGTGTTCGATGAACTTCACCAGCCAGTCCCTTTCGATTGTGTCGAAGAACTTGGCAATGTCCGCATCGAGAATCCAGCTCACTCGTCTGCTGTGCACACCTACCGCCACGGCATCCAGCGCGTTGTGCGCACTCTTGCCGGGCCTGAAGCCGTAGCTGAACCCGAGGAAGTCCTGCTCATAGATGGCGTTCAACACTTCGACCGTGGCGCGCTGGACGAGCTTGTCCTCCAGCGCCGGCACGCCCAGCGGGCGCTTGCTGCCGTCGGCCTTGTCGATGTACACCCGCTTCACAGGCTGGGGCCGGTAGCCCCCTCGGGCCAACCGTTCGGACAGATCCAGGAGGTTGCCCTCCAGGTCCTGCCCGTACGCCTGCCAGGTCTGGCCGTCCACCCCAGCGGCCGCGTCGCGCTTGAGCGCAAGGTAGGCCGCCTCAAGGCGTTCGACCGCGTAGATGTGGTGCAGCAGTCCAGTGAACCTCGCACCACGACGGCCCTTTGCCGTCTGTCGTATGCCATCGAGCGCGGTTCCCATGTCATAGACCCGCACCGATCTGCGGGACATGCGCGCCGCGATGGCATTTCCCTTGGCCTGCCGCCTTCCCTCCACCGCCTCCGCCGCCGCAGGAGCTTCCCCCGCAGCCTTGTTCGGCAGCTTCTTCGGTACTACGCAGCAGTCCGACTTCCCGCTCCTATCGCTCATCGTCGTACGCCCTTGGGCTTCACGATGCGCTCTGCACTCGACGCTTCCCAGCGCGTTGCAGAAGGACGCGGGATCTCCCGGTTTCCGTGCAAGGTGTTTCCGCGCGTGCGCGGGGTCTCTGACCGCGCGGGGTCCCATGCCACCTCGCCAAAGCGGCAGCATCGGTGTGGCCTTCGGCAATCTCCTACTGCCTCGGCACCCCGGACCACCCGCAGCTCTCGCCGCGGGGCATGTATTACGCGGCTCGATACCCGGCCCGCGCGTACCCCTGTCAACGCTTCGCCCACACCCTCACGAATGTGCACGCATGACTCGGGGCCGCCGTAGCTGGCTAAGCCTTCAACGTATGACTCTTTCATTCACAACACCTCGCCGGCTTTGACCGGCGCACAGGAGACAAGACATGGCCAGACTCCGTCCGCATGCGGCAATCGCCGCACTGCTTTGCGTTGCCGCCACCGCCGCCTGGGCACAACAGCCGCCGGCCGAGGAGCCGGGCTGGGCCAAGGGGCGCCCCAAGACCGAAGCCGCCACGCGCATGGCGCCGGTGCCCTCCTTCCCGATCCCGACCGCGCCCGACCAGCTGCCCACCGCCAAGTTCAAGCTGCCGCCCGGCTTCAAGGTGGAGACCTGGGCCTCGGGCGTGCTCGATGCGCGCTCGCTGCGCCAGGGCGACAAGGGCACGGTCTTCGTGAGCACGCTGTTCGTGGGCAACAAGGTCTATGCCATTGCGGAGAAGGGCGACCGCAAGCCGAAGACCATCGTCGACAAGACCGAATTCGCCACCGGCATCGAGTTCCACAAGGGCGCGCTCTATCTGGCCACCCACAAGCAGATCGTTCGCTACGACGGCATCGAGGACAAGCTCGACAACCCCGGCACGCCCGCGGTGCTCAACGACAAGCTGCCCGGCGGGCAGGACCACAGCTGGCGCTACCTTCGCGTGCGCGACGGCAAGCTCTATTACGCCGTGGGTGCGCCCTGCAACATCTGCGATCCCGACGAGGCGCATGCGCGCATCTTTCGCATGAACCTCGACGGCAGCGGCATCGAGACCGTGGCGCGCGGCGTGCGCAACACGGTGGGCTTCGACTTCGACCCCAAGACCGGCAACCTCTGGTTCACCGACAACGGCCGCGACTGGCTCAGCGAAGACCTGCCGAACGACGAGCTGAACGTGGTGACCAAGCCCGACCAGCATTTCGGCTATCCGTATTGCCACCAGGGCAACATCGCCGACCCCGAATTCGGCTGGGGCAAGAACTGCGGTGAGTTCACGAAGCCCGCCGCGCTGCTCGGCCCGCACGCCGCCTCGCTGGGCCTGGCCTTCTACAACGGAAAGATGTTCCCCACCAAGTACCGCGGCGCGATGTTCATCGCCCGCCACGGTCCGTGGAACCGCACCGTCAAGTACGCCGACATTGCCGTGGCATGGCCTGACGGCAAGGGCGGCGCGAAGGTCGAGCCCTTCATGACGGGCTTCGTCGAGAACAACAACTACCTTGGCCGGCCGGTGGACTTCCTGGTGCTGAAGGACGGCTCCATGCTCGTGAGCGACGACCACGCCGGCGCGATCTACCGCATCAGCTACGGCGGCCGATGAGCAAGAGCTTTCTCTTCATCGCGCAGTCCATTGCGGGCATCGCCATGACGCTCCTCGCTTCAGCGGCACCGCCTGCCGGCGCACAGGGCACGCAGCCTGCGCAGGGCAGCTATGCGCAGCGCTATGCGGCCGTGTGCGCCTCGTGCCACGGCGCGAACGGGCGCAGCGACATGGCGGGAGCGCCGGCGCTCGCAGGCCAGCATTCGTTCTATGCGATCACGCAGCTGTTCCTGTTCCGCGAAGGCCGGCGCGACAACCCCGCGATGTCGGCAGTGACAAAGACCATGAAGGACGAGGACCTGCGCGGCTTCTCGGAGTTCATCGCCACGCTGGCGCCGGTGCCCGCCGCGCCGCCGGCCGCGCCGCCCGATGCGGCGCGCATGGCACGCGGCCAGGCCTTGGCGCAAACGCATCGCTGCGTGATCTGCCACGGCGCCGACCTGAGCGGCGGCCAGCAGGTCCCGCGCATCGCGCAGCAGCGCGAAGACTATCTGCAGCTGACCCTGCACGGCTTCCGCACGGGCAAGCGCCCGGGCTACACACAGGCCATGACCGAAGCCCTGAGCGGCATCCCGCCGGAGGACCTGGACACCCTTGCCTACTACGTGGCGCGCTTTCCCGGCGCAGCCGCCAGGCCGTCCGGCAAGTAAGGAGCCGCCACCACGGCACGGCGTCGGCGAAGCGCGGCGCGGGGAAAGCGTTTGCCGCCCCGCGCTCTCGCCACCACTCAACCCCCATACATCAACGGAGTCGAATCTCTTGGAAGTTTCATTCAGCAAGGAAGTGGAGCTGCTGCGCCTGGGCGCCGGCGCCACTTTTCATGGCGAGGGCATCCTCGCAATCACCAAGGGCCTGCTGCAGTCGGGCGTGGCATACGTGGGCGGCTACCAGGGCGCGCCGGTGTCGCACCTGCTCGACGTCATGGTGCAGGGCAAGGCCTACATGGACGAACTCGGCGTGCATGTGGAGGCCTGCTCCAACGAAGCCTCGGCCGCGGCGATGCTCGGCGCCTCCATTCATTACCCGCTGCGCGGCGCGGTCACCTGGAAGTCGATAGTCGGCACCAACGTGGCGGCCGATGCGCTCTCCAACCTGTCGTCGCCCGGCGTGACCGGCGGCGTGCTGGTGGTGGTGGGCGAGGACTATGGCGAAGGCGCCAGCGTGATCCAGGAGCGAACGCACGCCTATGCGCTCAAGTCGAGCATGTGCCTGCTCGACCCGCGGCCCGACCTGGGCGTGATGGTGCGCATGGTGGAAGAAGGCTTCTGCCTTTCGGAAGCCTCCAACATGCCCTGCCTGATGGAGCTGCGCATCCGCACCTGCCACGTGCGCGGCAGCTTCGAGTGCAAGGACAACATCGCGCCCGCGGTATCGACCCGCGCGTTGATGAGCGAGCCCGCGGGCTTCGACTACATGCGGCTCGCGCATCCGCCCGTCACCTTCCGGCACGAAAAACTCAAGGGCGACGAGCGCATTCCGGCCGCGCGGCGCCACATCATCGAGCACGGGCTCAACGAGCTGATTCCGGGCGGCCGGCATGCCGGCCTCGGCATCGTGGTGCAGGGCGGGCTCTACAACGCGCTCATCCGCAGCCTGCAGCAGCAGGGCCTGGCCGACGCCTTCGGCGAGACGGACATCCCGATCCTGGTGCTCAACGTGACCTACCCGCTGGTGCCCGAGCAGGTGGCCGACTTCTGCGTGGGCAAGCGTGCCGTGCTGGTGGTGGAGGAAGGCCAGCCCGAATACATCGAACAGGACATCGCCACCCTGCTGCGCCGGCGCGACATCCAGACGCCGCTGCACGGCAAGGACATGCTGCCCGCAGCCGGAGAATACGGCGTCGAGGTGCTCGCGGGCGGCCTCGGCGCGTTCGCCGCGAAATACATCGAGACCAGCGAGGCTTCATCTTCCGCGCAGGCCTGGCTGGCCGGCAACCGCGAGCGCCGCGAGGCCGTGGCCCGACAGCTCGAGACGCCGCTGCCCAACCGGCCGCCGAGCTTCTGCATCGGCTGCCCCGAGCGCCCGGTGTTCTCGGCCCTGAAGCTCGCGCAGCAGGAGACGGGGCCGGTGCACATCGCGGCCGACATCGGCTGCCATGCCTTCGGCACCTTCGAGCCCTTCTCGATGGGGCATTCGATCCTCGGCTACGGCATGAGCCTGGCGAGCCGCGCGGGCGTGGCGCCCATGATGAACCGCCGCACGCTGTCGATCATGGGCGACGGCGGCTTCTGGCACAACGGGCTGCTCACGGGCGTGCAGAGCGCGCTCTTCAACGGCGACGACGCGGTGCTGCTGATCTTCAAGAACGGCTACACCTCGGCCACCGGTACGCAGGACATCATCTCCACGCCCGACGACGAGATGAAGGAGCGCGCCGTCGACAAGCAGCAGAGCCTGGTCGACAAGAACCAGACCATCGAGGCCACGCTCACGGGCCTGGGCGTGAAGTGGATGCGCACCGTCACCACCTACGACGTGGAGCGCATGCGCAAGACGCTGACCGAAGCGCTCACCAGCGACTTCAACGGCCTGAAGGTGGTGATTGCCGAAGGCGAATGCCAGCTCGAGCGCCAGCGCCGCATCAAGCCCTGGCTTGCCGGCCTCCTTCAGCGCGGCGAGCGCGTGGTGCGCGTGAAGTACGGCGTCGACGAGGACGTGTGCAACGGCGACCACGCCTGCATCCGCCTGTCGGGCTGCCCCACGCTCACGCTCAAGGACAACCCCGACCCGCTCAAGGTCGACCCCGTCGCCACCGTGATCGACGGCTGCGTGGGCTGCGGCCTGTGCGGCGAGAACGCGCATGCGGCCACGCTGTGCCCGAGCTTCTACCGCGCCGAGGTGGTGCAGAACCCGAAGTGGCACGAGCGCCTGCTGCACGCGCTGCGCGGCGCCGTGGTGCGCGTGCTGCAACCCGCATGAGAGACGACGACATGGAACAGAACCGCCCCATCTCCCTGCTCGTCTGCGCCCTAGGCGGCGAAGGCGGCGGCGTGCTCACCGAGTGGCTGGTCGACATCGCGCGCCACGCCGGCCATGCCGCGCAGAGCACGTCGATTCCCGGCGTGGCGCAGCGCACCGGCGCCACCACCTACTACATCGAGGTTTTCCCGGTGCCGCTCGTGCAGCTTGCCGGCCGGCGCCCGGTGTTCAGCCTGAGCCCGGTGCCGGGCGCGCTCGACGCCATCGTGTCGTCGGAGCTGCTCGAAACGGCGCGCCAGATCGGCAACGGCATGAGCGCGCCGCTGCGCACGCTGGTCATCAGCTCGTCGGCGCGCATCTTCACCACCGCGGAGCGCATGCAGCCCGGCGACGGCCGCGCCGATGCGCAGCGCCTCGTCGACGTGGTGAAGGCCTTCAGCCGCGAACACCATGTGTTCGACATGAACGCGATGGCGCGCGAGACCGGCACGGTGGTCAGCGCGGTGATGCTCGGCGCCATCGCGGGCAGCGGCCTGTTTCCGTTCCCGCGCGAGGCCTATGAGCACGTGGTGCGCGGCGGCGACGCCCGCGCGCCCGAGAAGCTGGGCAAGATGGCCGCCGCCAGCCTGCGCGGCTTTGCAGCAGGCTTCGAGGCCGTGGGCACGCCGCGCGCGCAGGCCGCCTTCGTGAGCAGCGTGCTGGCCGCCGACACCCGCGACGCACCGCCACCGCCGCGCGCATTGCCGGACGAACTGGCGCGGCGCTTTCCGCCCGCCGTGCACGACATGCTCACGCTCGGCCATGCGCGCGTGCTCGACTACCAGGACGCCGGCTACGCCGCCCTCTACGCCGACCGGCTGGGCCGGGTGCTCGATGCCGAGCGCGCCGCCGACCCGGCCGGCGCGCAGGGCTTTGCCATCACCCGCGAAATCGCGCGCTGGCTCGCGCTCTGGATGGCCTTCGACGACATCGTGCGCGTGGCCGCGCTCAAGGGCCGCGCCAGCCGCGCACAGCGCGTGCGGCAGGAAGTGCGCGCGGCCGAGGAAGACATCGTGAAGGTCTACGACCACTTCAAGCCCGGCGCGGCCGAGTTCGCCGCATTGCTGCCGGCGGGCCTGGCGCGCCGCGTCACCGCGTGGGACCGCGGCAGGCAGGCACGCGGCCTCGCACCCTGGGCGCTGCCTTTGCAGGTGGGCAGCCACTCGGTGGCCGGCATGGCCTCGCTGCGCCTCTTGTCATCGCTGAAGTGGCTGCGCCGCCGCGGCCATCGCTTTGCCGAGGAGCAGGCGCTGATCGAACGCTGGCTCGCGGCGGTGGAGGCCGGCACGCGCGAGGCCTGGGTGCTGGGCCACGAGCTCGCGCTGTGCGGCCGGCTCATCAAGGGCTATGGCAGCACCAACGAGCGCGGCAAGCACAACCTGCTGCACATGATCGGCGAACTCGCAGGCCGTGCAACGCTGCCCGCGCCGGCGCGCGCCGAGGCGATTGCCGCGGCGCGCGAAGCAGCCCTGGCCGACGAGGGAGGCAAGGCGCTCGACGCCGCGCTGGTGCGCCACGGTGCCGCGCCGCGGCCGGTGCAGGCGCAGCCGATCCGCTGGATGAAACGGCCGCCATCCACCACCGCCCGCCCCTGATTCCATGACAACACAGGAGACACCACTCATGCCCCACCATGCCCTTCCCTGGCGGCGACGCCTGCTGTTCAGCGCCGCCTGCGTGCTGCTGGCCTGTGCGCACGCACAGGCGCATGCCGACACATGGCCCGCCAAGCCGATCAAGGTGGTCGTCAACTTTCCGCCCGGCGGCGCCGCCGACCAGATCGCGCGCGCGGTCTCGCAGCCGCTGCAGGAAGCGCTCAAGCAACCGGTGGTGATCGAGAACCGCGCGGGTGCCAACGGCAACGTCGGCGGCGAGGCGGTGGCGCGCGCACCGGCCGACGGCTACACGCTGCTCATGAGTTCGGGCGGCATGGTGTCGGTGAACCCGCACCTGTATTCGCGCATGAGCTTCGATCCCGCGAAGGACCTGGTGCCGGTGGCAGCGGCCGCGCGCGTGCTGGTGTTTCTGGTGATCAGGCCCTCGCTGCCGCCCGTGAATGTGCGCGAGTTCATCTCGTACGCCAAGACCAACCCGGGCAAGCTGTCGTACGGCTCGCCGGGCAACGGCAGCTCGCCGCACCTGGCGGGCGAGATGTTCAAGAGCCAGGCGGGCCTCTTCGCGCTGCACGTGCCCTACCGCGGCGCGGCGCCCGCCCTGCAGGACCTGCTGGCGGGCCAGATCGACTACGCCTTCGATCCGGGCATCGGCCTGCAGCAGGTGCGCGCGGGCAAGCTCCGGCTGCTTGCGGTCGGCAGCCCGCACCGCTCACCGCTCTTTCCCGATGTGCCCACGCTCGACGAAGCCGGACTGCGCGGCTTCGACGCCGACACCGTGTTCGGCTTCTACGCGCCCGCAGGCACGCCGCCGGAGGTGGTGGCGCAACTCAACGCCCAGATCAACCGCGCGCTCGCGCTGCCGGCCGTGAAGGAACGCATCGCCTCGCTTGGCGGCGAGGCGGTGCCGGGCTCGCCGGCCGAATTCCAGCGGCGCGCGGCGGCCGATTCGCAGCGCTTCGGCGCGCTGATCCGCGACCGCAAGATCGTCGCGGATTGAACGCACGCATCGCCCCGTGGCGGCCGACGAGAATGAACTGATGAGCAACAGCAAAGAGATCACCTACACCGCGCGCGTCGAGTTCGGCGACTGCGATCCCGCCGGCATCGTCTGGTTTCCCAACTTCTTCCGCTGGATCGATGCGGCGTCGCGCCACTTCTTCGCCGAATGCGGCGTGCCGCGCTGGGAAGAAACGGCGCGCACGCTGGGCGTGATCGGCACGCCGCTGGTCGACACGCACACCCGCTTCGTCAAGGCCGCAAGCTACGGCGACACGCTGCAGATCGCGGTGCGCATCGCCGAGTGGCGCGACAAGAGCTTCGTGCAGACCTACCGCGTCCTGCGCGGCGACGAGCTGATCCTCGAATGCGAGGAGGTGCGCATCTTCGCGGCGAAGCGCGAAGGCGGCGGCATCCGCGCGGTGCCCATTCCACCCACGATCCGGGCGCTCTGCGACTAGGCCGCGTCTTAGAATGGCCCGATGAACTGGCGCACTCTTCTTCCGCTCGCGTTGCTTGCCACCGGCTGCTCCGTACCTCCCAACCAGGTGGTGCCCTTCCGCGAAGGTGTGCTGCGTGCGCCCACGTACACGCAGGCCACCGACCATTGCAGCGCCAAGGGCCAAACGCCGCGCTGGCTCGGCAAGGCGCCTGCGGAATCCGGCGTCCTGTTCCAGTGCAACTGAGCTTCGCGGCCCCTTGCGGGCGCATCCGCTGCACGGCGCGATAGCCCTGCGCAATGCCGAGCCAAAGGGTTGACGACCCTATGACGCAGTGCAACAATCCCACATCTTTACTTCGGAGCCTCGTGCGTGGACAGTGCCAGTTGGATCAGTGACAAGACGCGTGCTTTGGCAGGCGTGACACACCCGGCTCCGTAGCGCAGGCTTCTTCCGCGCTGCGGCCTGTGTGCCCGCAGCGTGTGACCCCCTTGCCTCTTCGGCAAGCGGCTCTCCTCCTCCCAAATCCCGTTGCTTTCGTCGCTGACTTTTTCAGTCAGCTTGCGTGGTCTCATGCCACGACGCCCTTCATCGCGAAGGAGCCTTGTCATGCGTCAGTTTCATTCCTGCCAGCAACGGCAACAGCAGCAGCCATCGTCGCCGCAGGTGCAGCCGCGCGTCCGCAGCGCCTCGGCGCATGCGCCAGGCCATGCGGCCGCGGCACCGGCCGCCATCGACGAGACGGTGGACCAGGCCGCCGCGCTCTGGACCACGCGGCGCATCCGCAGCTTCTTCCTGCTGCTCGACCGGAACGCCGGTCCGAAGCAGCGCTGAGCCGCCGCGCAAAGCCACAGCCGCATCTTCATCGCAGGAGGCCACCATGGACCCAGCCCCTCGCTTGCGCCCCAGCGCGCCCCACTCTCTTTTGATTCGATGCCATTTGCTTTCACGACCCGGCGCGCCGCGCCGCGGAGGATTCCTGCCCGCTGATTGACCGAGGCGGGAGGTTCCCTCCTTCGCGGCCCGCGCCCGAAGGAGAAGAACCCCATGATCCGCCGCGAACACCTGCCGCGCGCCGCACGGCCGCGCATCGCCCCGGCCTCTGCCGGCACCCCGCCCGATATCTCGAAAGCACTGCAGACTGCGTCGCGCACCGATGCCGGCCAGGTGCTCCTCGGACTCCACAGCTCGCCGCAAGGCCTGGACGAAAGCCAGGCGCAAGCGCTGCGCAAGCAGTTCGGCAGCAACGAGGTTCGCCACGATCAGCCGCCGTCATGGTGGGTGCATCTGTGGCAGTGCTACCGCAATCCCTTCAACCTGCTGCTGACGGCGCTGGCGCTGATCTCCTGGATCACGGAAGACATGAAGGCCGCACTCGTGATCGGCAACATGGTGGGGCTGTCGACCGTGCTGCGCTTTCTGCAGGAGTCGCGCTCCAGCAAGGCGGCCGAGCGGCTCAAGGCCATGGTGAGCAACACGGCCACCGTGCTGCGGCCCGCACCCGGCACCGCGAGCGCGCTGCGCATCGAAGTGCCGATGCGCGAGCTGGTGCCGGGCGACGTGATCGCGCTCTCGGCCGGCGACATGATCCCGGCCGACTGCCGGCTGCTCGCGGCCAAGGACCTGTTCATCAGCCAGTCGGCGCTGACCGGCGAGGCGATGCCCGTGGAGAAGTTCTGCATCGACCGCCGCGGCCCCGAAGCCGGCGTGCTCGAACGCGAGAACCTGCTCTTCATGGGCACCAGCGTGGTCAGCGGCACCGCCACCGCGCTCATCGTGCATACGGGCAGCCGCACCTTCTTCGGCGCGCTGGCGCAGCGCGTGACCGCCGTTGACCAAGGCATCAGTGCATTCCAGGCCGGCATCAACCGCGTGAGTTGGGTGCTGATCCGCTTCATGCTGGTGATGGCGCCCCTGGTGCTGGTGATCAACGGCGTGGCCAAAGGCGACTGGTGGGAGGCGGCGCTGTTCGCGCTGTCGATCGCGGTCGGCCTCACGCCCGAGATGCTGCCGATGATCGTGACCGCCACGCTGGCCAAGGGCGCGGTCGTGATGTCGCGCCGGAAGGTGATCGTGAAGCGGCTGGAAGCCATTCACAACTTCGGCGCCATGGACGTGCTGTGCACCGACAAGACCGGCACGTTGACGCAGGACCGCATCGTGCTGGAGCGCCACACCAACGCCTGGGGCGAAGCCTCGGACCATGTGCTGCAGATGGCCTACCTGAACAGCTTCCACCAGACCGGGCTCAAGAACCTGCTCGACAAGGCCGTGCTGAACCACGCTGAAATGCAGCTGGAGACGCGGCTGCAAACGGCCTGGCGCAAGATCGACGAGGTGCCTTTCGACTTCGCGCGCCGCCGCATGTCGGTGGTGGTGGGAATGGAGGACGGCGGCGGCAGCGAGCACCTGCTGGTCTGCAAGGGCGCGTTGGAGGAGATCCTCTCGGTCTGCACCTCGGTCGAGCGCGGCGACGACGTGCTGCCGCTCGACGCCGATCTGCTCGAACGCATTCACGGCATCGCGTCGGAGCTCAACACCCAGGGCCTGCGCGTGGTGGCCGTGGCCAGCCGCGTGCTGGCCGCCGGGGCGCAACGGCCGGCCCAGGTTGCCTACGGCGTGGCCGACGAAGCGGCGCTGACGCTGCTGGGCTACGTCGCCTTTCTCGATCCGCCGAAGGAATCGACCGCGCCCGCGCTGCGCGCGCTGGCGGAGCACGGCGTGGCGGTGAAAGTGCTGACGGGCGACAACGAGCTGGTGGTGCGCAAGGTCTGCGGCGACGTGGGCATCGAGGCCGGCCGCGTCGTGCCGGGCCGGGAGATCGACGAGCTGGACGACGCCGGCCTGCGCACGCTGGTCGAACGGCACCAGGTGTTCGCCAAGCTCACGCCCGCGCACAAGGAGCGCATCGTGCGCGCCCTGCATGCGAACGGGCACGTGGTCGGCTTCATGGGCGACGGCATCAACGATGCGCCCGCGCTGCGCGCGGCCGACATCGGCATTTCGGTGGACGGCGCGGTGGACGTGGCCAAGGAATCGGCCGACGTCATCCTGCTCGAGAAGAGCCTCGTGGTGCTGGAGCAGGGCGTGGTGGAGGGCCGCCGCACCTTTGCCAACATGCTGAAATACATCAAGCTCACCGCGAGCTCGAATTTCGGCAACGTGTTCTCGGTACTGGTGGCGAGCGCGTTCCTTCCGTTCCTGCCGATGCTGCCGCTGCATCTGCTGGTGCAGAACCTGCTGTACGACGTGTCGCAGATCGCGATTCCGTTCGACAACGTCGATGCCGAGTTCCTGCGCAAGCCGCAGAGCTGGAACCCGGCCGACCTGGGCCGCTTCATGTTGTTCTTCGGCCCGCTGAGCTCGGTGTTCGACGTCCTGACCTACGCCGTGATGTGGTTCGCGTTCTCGGCCAACACGGTGGCTCACCAGGCACTGTTCCAGTCGGGCTGGTTCGTGGAGGGACTGCTGTCGCAGACGCTGATCGTGCACCTGATCCGCACGCGCAAGATTCCGTTCCTGCAAAGCCGCGCGGCCTGGCCGCTGCTGGCCATGGGCGCGGCCATTGCCGCGGCGGGCATCTGGCTGCCGATGGGGCGGCTCGCGCACTACTTCAGGCTGCAGGCGCTTCCGCTGGCCTACTTTCCGTGGCTGGCCGCGATGCTGGCGGGGTACGCGACGCTCACGCAGGCGGTCAAGGGCTGGTATGCGCGGCGGTATGGGTGGCAGTGACGTTTTGTTCAGGGCTCTTCGTTTAGGGCGCTTTGTTCAGGGCGCTTTGTTCAGGGCACGTGCACAGGCCACCGGGTACTCCCCTCCGCGAATGTCCCCCGCCTTCGGCTCCTCCTTGATTTCGCTGCGGGGAGCACCCGATGCCCTGTGCACTGGGCACGCTCGTGGTGTACCCCCGCTCAACGACCGCTCTGTCCAACGCTCCCGTCGATGGGGTGCCTTGTGCAGCGAAATCAGGGGGGAGGCCGCAGGCCGGAGGACATTCGCGGAGCAAGGTACCCCGTCGGCGGGAGCGCGCCCTGAAACAAGGACAAGGGCATAAAAAAAGCGACACCGCCGCGAAGCGATCCCGCTTTTTGCAAAAAGCCGGAGCGATTCGAACGACCGCTTACACGCTCATGATCGAAACAGCCTTGGTGTTCAGGTAGGCCTCGAGCGCCTCCGGGCCGCCTTCCGAGCCGTAGCCCGAATCCTTCACGCCGCCGAAGGGCATTTCCGGCGATGGCGCGGCGGGCTGGTTGATCCACAGCATGCCGAGTTCGAGCTTCTGGCTCAGCAGGTGCGCGTTCTTGATCGACTTGGTGAAGGCGTAGCCGGCCAGGCCGAACGGCAGGCGGTTGGCTTCGGCAATGGCTTCCTCGAGCGTGTCGAAGCCGCGGATCGCAGCGATGGGGCCGAAGGGCTCGTTGTTGAACACGTCGGCATCGAGCGGCACGTCGGTCAGCACGGTGGGCGCGAAGAAGTTGCCGGTGTCGCCGACGCGTTCGCCACCGGCCGCCACGGTCGCGCCCTTCTTGCGCGCATCCTCCAGCACATGGGCCATGGCCGTGAGGCGGCGTGCATTGGCGAGCGGGCCGAGGGTCGTGCCTTCGGCCAGGCCGTCGCCGAGCTTCAGGCCTTCGGTGTACTTGACCAGCGTGCGGGCGAATTCCTCGCGCAGGCTGTTGTGCACCAGGAAGCGGGTGGGCGAGATGCAGACCTGGCCCGCATTGCGGAACTTGGCGGCACCCGCGGCCTTCACGGCCAGCGCCACGTCGGCGTCTTCGGCCACGATGACCGGCGCGTGGCCGCCCAGCTCCATGGTGACGCGCTTCATGTGCGAGCCCGCCAGCGCGGCCAGCTGCTTGCCGACCGGCGTGGAGCCCGTGAAGGTCACCTTGCGGATGATCGGGTGCGAGATCAGGTAGTTCGAGATTTCGGCCGGGTTGCCGAACACCAGGCCCACCGTGCCGGGCGGAATGCCGGCATCGACGAAAGCCTGCAGCAGCGCGGCCGGCGAAGCCGGGGTTTCTTCCGGCGCCTTCACCAGGAACGAGCAGCCGGTGGCCAGCGCGGCGCCGAGCTTGCGCACGATCTGGTTGATGGGAAAGTTCCAGGGCGTGAACGCGGCGACGGGGCCCAGGGGCTCCTTGATCACCAGCTGCTGCGCGGCCAGGTTGCGCGAGGGCACGATGCGGCCGTAGACGCGGCGGCCTTCGTCGGCGAACCATTCGATGATGTCGGCAGCGGCCAGCGTCTCGCCCTTGGCTTCGGCCAGCGGCTTGCCCTGTTCCTGCGTGAGCAGCCTGGCGATCTCGGGGGCGCGTTCGCGGATCAGTGCAGCCGCGCGGCGCATCACGGCGGCGCGCTCGTTGGCGGGCGTGCTGCGCCACTTCTCGAAGCCGCGCTGGGCGGCGGCCAGGGCGCGGTCGAGGTCGGCGATGCTGGCGTGCGCCACCTTGCCGATGGCCTTGCCGGTGGCGGGGTTCACGACGTCCAGCGTCTTGCCGCCGGTGGCGTCGACCCATTCGTTGTCGATCAGCAGGCGGGTGTCGGTATAGGTGGCGGTCATGGCGAACTTTTCCTTCGAGGGCTGGATGATGAAAAGGGGGAAATCTGGGTGCGCGGCGCGGCACCTTTGGGGGGTACGCATGCGACAACGGCGGCAAATCGCCGCCGGGTGCGTAGATTAACCCGAGTTCACCAAACCCCGCCGGCGGCCGGAAATCGCCCGTTTTTCGGGGCGCGTGCGCAGGACACGCTGCTGGTGTGAGACCGATCAACGACCGCTCTGACCAACGATCACGTCGATGGTGTGCTCTGCGCAGCGAAATAAAGGAGGAGGCCGCAGGCCGGGGGACATTCGCGGAGCAGAGCACACCGTCGGCTTGATCGCGCCCTGAACAACAGCGCCCAACATATGGATCGCAGACAGACTCTTAAAGAATCAGCAGCGCGCGAAAGTCGTTGACGTTGGTGTTCGTCGGCCCCGTCACGAACAGGTCGCCGATGGCATCGAAGTAGCCGTACGCATCGTTGCGGTCGAGGTGGTCCGACAGTTTCCTCCCGGCAGCCGTGGCGCGCGCCAGCGTGTCGGGCGTGACGAAGGCGCCCGCGTTATCTTCCACGCCGTCGATGCCGTCGGTGTCGGCGGCCAGTGCCCACACCTGCTGCTGGCCCATGAGCGCACCGGCCAGGCCCATGCACAGTTCACCAGCGCGGCCGCCGCGGCCCTTGGCCTGGCCCGGCTGGCGCGGGCGGATGGTCACCGTGGTCTCGCCACCCGAGAGAATCACGCAGGGCCGCGCGAACGGCTCGCCGCGGTGTGCCACGGCGCGCGCCAGTGCGGCATGCACCTTGCCGACTTCGCGCGATTCGCCTTCGATCTCGTCGCTGAGGATGTGCGCCTCGATGCCGGTCTCGCGCGCTGCCCTGGCCGCGGCTTCGAGCGATTGCTGGGGCGTGGCGATCAGGTGGACTTCATGGCCCGCGAACACCGCGTCGTCCGGCTTCGGCGTTTCGAGTTCTCCGCTCTCGAGCTGCGCGCGCACGGGCGCCGGCACCTCGATGCCATAGCGGTCGAGGATGGCCAGCGCCTCGGCGCAGGTGGTGGCATCGGGCACCGTGGGGCCGCTGGCAATGACGGCCGCGTCGTCGCCCGGCACGTCGCTGATCGTGAGCGTCACCACCCGGGCCGGCGCGCAGGCCGCAGCCAGCCGGCCGCCCTTGATGCGCGACAGGTGCTTGCGCACGCAGTTCATCTCGCCGATGCCGGCGCCACTGTCGAGCAGCTGCTTGTTGATGCGCTGCTTGTCGGCCAGCGTGAGGCCTTCGGCCGGCAGCACCAGCAGCGACGAGCCGCCGCCCGAGATCAGGCACAGCACGAGATCGTCGGCCGTGAGGCCTTGCGTGAGCGCGAGGATGCGCTCGGCCGCCTGCTGCCCGGCCGCATCGGGCACCGGATGCGCGGCCTCGACGATCTTCACGCGCTGCGGCACGCCTTCAGGGCGCGGCGGAATGTGGTCGTAGCGCGTGACGACCAGGCCCGAGAGCGGCGCATCGGCTGGCCACAGGGCTTCGAGCGCCTGCACCATCGAGCCGCCGGCCTTACCGGCGCCCAGCACCAGCGTGCGGCCCTTGGGCGGCTTCGGCAGATGCGCGCCCAGCGTGGACAGCGGCAGCGCGCGGTCCACCGCCACGCGGTAGAGATGTTCGAGGAAGGCGCGCGGGGCTTCGCGCGGATCGGGAGCGGGGCCGAAGGTGGGGTTCGATGCGGTCATTGCTGCTTTGTCTCCAATCCGGCGATTGTGCTGCGGACCAAGACCCGCCCCCTTGTCGCCGGTCAACTTCCGTCTGTCTAGTACATTGACACGTAAATAACAAAACATGAATACACTCCATCTATCCCCGTTGGGGTTACGAAGGAGTGCTCATGCGCCAGACCGAACTGCATTTGACCGAGAAGGATCGGGCGATCATCGAGGAGATTCGACGCAAGGGAATCCATCATTCGCGCGAAGTGAACCGGGCGCATGCGCTGTGGTGCCTGGATCGCGGGATTCCCGAGGCGCAGATCATGGACGTTCTGGGGATCGGACGCACCGCGCTGTGGCGCACCCGGTCGGCATACCTGCAAGGGGGCGTCGATCTGGCCGTGTTCGACGTTGCACGCTCGGGTCGGCCGCGACAGTACGACACCGATGCCGAGGCGCGCGTGACGGCACTGGCATGCTCGGCTGCGCCCGAGGGTCGCCAGCGCTGGACGATCGTCGAACTCGAACGTGCCGCGCGCCAGGAATTGGGCCTTGGCAACGTCAGTCGGGAAACCGTCCGGCGCATGCTAAAAAAAACGATCTCAAGCCCTGGCGACGGCTGATGTGGTGCATCGGCACGCTCACCGAAGAGTACCGCTGCCGCATGTACAACCTGCTCAAGCTGTACGCCAAACCGATGTGCGGCGACGAGCCCGTGATCTGCATCGACGAGAAGAGTCTGCAACTCGTTGCTCATAGCCGAGAGCCGTTGCCCATGGCGCCGGGCGAGGCGGCCAAGCTGGACTACGAATACGTGCGCAAGGGCACCACCAATCTGTTCGTGGCAGTCGAGCCCAAGGCGGGACAGCGCGTCGTCTCGGTCACCGATCACCGGGGCAAGACAGACTTCGTCGGCTTCGTCCAGGCACTTCTCACCGACACTTATGCGACGGCACGCCGCGTTCACCTCGTGCTGGACAACCTGAACATTCACTTCAGGAAATGCTTCGACGATGTGTTGGGAGTGCGCGCGGCCAACACGCTGTTGCGCCGGGTGTGCTTTCACTACACGCCCAAGCACGCAAGTTGGCTCAACATGGCAGAAATCGAGATCGGCATCCTCACGCGCCAATGCCTGAACCGCCGCCTCCCCAGCCAGCAACTCCTGCGACGCGAAGTCGATGCCTGGCAAGCAGATCGAAACGCGCTGCGCCGAACCATCGAGTGGAAGTTCACTCGACAGGATGCAGATCACAAGCTCGGTCGTCATTACGTTTCGAAACTTACGTGTTGACGTACTAGTTGGTCTTTGCGCCGGCCTGGAACCAGCGGCTGATCAGGGCCCGCTCTTCGTCGGTAATGCCCGTGGCGTTGTTCATCGGCATGATCTTCGTGACCACCACCTGCTGGTAAATGGCCTGCGCATGCGCAGCCACCTGGTCGGGCGAGTCGACGCGCACGTTCTTCATCTGCGTGGCCTCGCCGTGGCACATGAAGCAGCGCTGCTCGAGCACCTTCTGCACGTCCTTGAAGGCCACCGCGGGCGCCGCTGCGCCAGCCGCGGGCGCGGCGGCCGGCTCGGGCTTCATCCAGACGATGGTGAGCCCCAGCACCACGATGCCAACCAGCGCGTAGGGCAGCGGATTGCCCGCGTTGCCGAGCTTGAAGCGGTGCCGCACCACGAAGAACTGGCGAATGGCCGCGCCGCCGAGCATGATCAGCAGCAGCACGATCCAGTTGTACTTGTGCGTGTAAGTGAAGCTGTAGTGGTTGCTCAGCATCGCGAACAGCACGGGCAGCGTGAAGTAGGTGTTGTGCACGCTGCGCTGCTTGCCGCGCTGCCCGTGCACCGGGTCGACCGGCCGGCCTTCGCGCAGGGCCTGAACGTTCTTGCGCTGGCCCGGAATGATCCAGAAGAACACGTTGCCGCTCATCGTGGTGGCCATCATCGCGCCCACCAGCAGGAAGGCCGCGCGGCCCGCGAACCACTGGCAGGCCAGCCAGGTCGCAAACACGATGAAGACTGCGATCAGCACGCCGACGATGGTGTCGCCGTTCTTGCGGCGGCCGAAGACCTGGCAGATGCCGTCGTAGACCATCCAGAACACCACGAAGAAAGCCAGGGCCACGCCAATGGCGGCGCCGGGCTGCCAATCCATCTTCGATTTGTCGATCAGGTAGGTGCTGGCGTTCCACAGGTACGACATGGTGAAGAGCGCAAAGCCCGTGAGCCACGTGCTGTAGCTCTCCCAGTACGACCAGTGCAGGTGGTCCGGCAGCTTCTTGGGCGCCAGCGCGTACTTCTGCATGTTGTAGAAGCCGCCGCCGTGCACGGCCCATTGCTCGCCGCCCACGCCCTTGTCGAGCGACTCCTGGTCTTGCGGCTTCTCGAGGCTGTTGTCCAGCATCACGAAGTAGAAGGAAGCGCCGATCCAGGCGATGGCGGTGATGACGTGGACCCAGCGCAGCAGCAGGTTGGCCCAGTCGAGGTAGTAGCTTTCCATGTGCTCTCTCTCAACCCTCTAGGCGCGCGGGGCGCCGCAAAGGGGTTTCAGCCTGCTCACCACTGCGGGCGCTGTAAGCAGAGAAAGTGCCGCGAACGCAGGCTCCATGAAATGGGCCTCGCTCCGCTGCGGCTTGTTGTGGACCGAAAGTGTATACAGTTTTGGCAACGGACGGGAGCTTTTTTTGGGGCGTTGCCGCCGGGGAAAACCCTGTTCAGCCCAGCGATTGCAACAACTGTGCCGCCACCGCCACCGCGATCACCTCGGGCTCCTTGCCCGTGATGCCGGGCACGCCGATCGGGCAGGTGATGCGCGCCAGTTCGCCGGGCGTGAAGCCCCGTGCCTCGAGCCGGTGGCTGAAGGTGGCCCACTTGGTCTTGCTGCCGATCAGGCCGATGTAGGGCAGGTCGCCGTGCGTGCGCAGGCGCTTGAGGCAGGCGATGACGATGTCCAGGTCTTCGGCGTGGCTGAAGCTCATGATCAGCACGCGGCTGCCCGGCGCGAGCGCGGCCACGGCGTCCTGCACGGGCTCTGAATGCTCGGTCTCGATCTGCGCCGGCAGCGCATCGGGGAACACGCCGTCGCGGCTGTCGATCCAGCGCACCGAGAACGGCAGGCCGGCCAGCAGCCGCGCGAGCGCGGCGCCCACGTGGCCGCCGCCGAACAGCGCCACCGGCTGGAGCTGACCGACCAGTTCGCGCTGCAGCACCGGCGCATCGGCCGCCGTGATGCGGCGATAAGAGAGAAACACCACGCCGCCGCAGCATTGGCCCAGGCTCGGGCCGAGCGGATAGCGTTCGATGCCGTCGATGGCGCGCCGCCCCGCGAGCAACTCGCGCGCTTCCTGCGTGGCCTGGAACTCGAGCTGGCCACCGCCGATGGTGCCCGTGAGCCCTTCGGCCCACACCGCCATCCAGGTGCCCGCCTCGCGCGGCGCCGAGCCCTGCGTGGATTCGACGCGCACCAGCACCGCGTCTTCGCGGGCCAGGCGCGCCAGCAGCTGATCGACCAAGCCGTTCATTCTCGATACCTTCGGTTGCGGGGTTGCGCGTGACTCACGGTATAAACCCGGCGATGAACCGTCAGCTTACGCCGCGCCGCCTCGCCCTCTTGGCCTCCTCCCTCTGCGCACTCTGGATTGCCGGATGCGGCACCACCGGCCCGGGCGCCGGATCGGTGCCCGGCCAGTTGAGCAAGGCCACGGCCGACCGCAGCGCCAGCGGTCCCGCACCGCGCGCGTCGAACGCGGCCACCGCGCGCGACTACCGCCGCGATGCCGCGCGCCACATCTACGAGATCAACCGCTCGCGCATCTACGGCGGCCAGCTGCCGCCGCTGCTCTATGCCGTGGGCACGCTGCAGGTGAATCTCGATGCCGGCGGCAGGGTGGTGTCGATGCACTGGATGCGCGCGCCCCAGCATGCGCCCGAGGTCATCGCCGAGATCGAGCGCGCCGTGCTGCAGGCCGCCCCCTTCCCCGCCGCCACCCGCCTCGGCCCGGTCACCTGGACCGACACCTGGCTGTGGGACAAGAGCGGACGCTTCCAGCTCGACACCTTGACCGAAGGCCAGTCCCAAGGGGATTGACACCTCAGGACCCGCGGTAGGTGGAGTAGCTCCACGGGCTCACGAGCAGCGGCACGTGGTAGTGCTGGTCGGTGTGCGCCACGCCGAAGTCCAGCGACACCTTGTTCAGGAAGTTGGGCTCGGGCAGCGTCACGCCGCGCGCCTTGAAGTAGCCCGCCACGTCGAACACCAGCCGGTAGGTGCCGACCTTGAGCGAGTGGTTGTCGTAGAGCGGCGCGTCGCTGCGGCCGTCCGAATTCAAGGTGAAGCGCTTCACCAGCGTGGCGTCCTCACCTTGGGTGGTGTACAGCGCCACCTCCATCCCGGCCGCGGGGCCGCCGTGCATCGTGTCCAGTACGTGAGTGCTCAAGCCCATGGGGCGCTCCTTCGAAGGTCGAATCGGGTGCGGGAAATTCCGGTGGACAAAAGTGTATACAGTTACTGGCTTTGGGTCTATCATGAAAAACATGGAGTCCTCCACCACCCGTTCGATCGTCGACGCGCTCACCAAGGCGATCGTCGACCACCGGCTGCAGCCCGGCACCAAGCTGGCTGAGCAGAAGCTGGCCGACCACTTCGGCGTGTCGCGCACGCTGGTGCGCCAGGCGCTGTTCCAGCTGTCGCAGAACAAGCTGATCCGCCTGGAGCCCGCGCGCGGCGCCTTCGTGGCGGCCCCAGCCGTCGACGAGGCCAAACAGGTGTTCGCGGTGCGCCGCATGCTCGAGGCCGAGATGACGCGCGAGTTCGTGCGCACCGTCACGCCGGCCAAGATCAAGGCGCTCAAGGAGCACGTGGCGCTCGAAAAGTCCGCGGTGTCGGGCGAGGACATCTCGGGCCGCACCGAGCTGCTCGGCGACTTCCACGTGCGCATGGCCGAGCTCATGGGCAACCAGGTGCTGGCGCAGATCCTCGGCGAGCTGATCTCGCGCTGCGCCCTCATCACGCTGATGTACCAGAGCACCAGCGCGGCCGAGCACTCCAACGACGAGCACGCCGACATCGTGAAGGCGCTGGCCGCCCGCGACGAGGAGCGCGCGGTACGCCTCATGACCGAACACCTGGAACACGTCGAGGCCAACCTCACGTTCGACCGCAAGGTTCCGACCAACGACATCTCGCTTGCCCTGTCCTGAACGAACGCCCATGACCGTCTACGACACCACCCTGCCCTACCCGCGCGACCTCGTCGGCTACGGCCGCAATCCGCCCCATGCCCGATGGCCGGGCGGCGCGCGCATCGCGGTGCAGTTCGTCCTCAACTACGAAGAGGGCGGCGAGAACGCCACGCTGCACGGCGACGCAGGCTCCGAACAGTTCCTCTCCGAGATGTTCAACCCGGCCAGCTTCCCCGACCGGCACATCAGCATGGAAGGCATCTACGAGTACGGCTCGCGCGCCGGCGTCTGGCGCATCCTGCGCGAGTTCGAGAAGCGCGGCCTGCCGCTCACCGTGTTCGGCGTGGGCATGGCGCTGGAACGCTACCCCGAACTGGCCGCCGCCTTCAAGGAGCTGGGCCACGAGATCGCCTGCCACGGCTGGCGCTGGATCCACTACCAGAACCTCGACGAAGCCACCGAGCGCGAGCACATGCGCCTGGGCATGGAAGCGATCGAAAAGCTCACGGGCGAGCGCGCCCTGGGCTGGTACACCGGCCGCGACAGCCCACGCACGCGCCGCCTCGTGGCCGACTACGGCGGCTTCGAGTACGACAGCGACTACTACGGCGACGACCTGCCCTTCTGGATGAAGGTGCAGAAGACCGACGGCACCGTGGTACCGCAGCTCATCGTGCCCTACACGCTCGACTGCAACGACATGCGCTTTGCGCTGCCGCAGGGCTACTCGCACGCCGACCCCTTCTTCCAGTACATGAAGGACAGCTTCGACGCGCTCTATGCCGAAGGCGACCCGCAGGGCGACAACAGCCCCAAGATGATGAGCATCGGCATGCACTGTCGCCTGCTCGGGCGGCCCGGCCGCATCACCGCGCTGCAGCGCTTTCTCGATCACATCGGCCGGCACGAGGGCGTGTGGGTCTGCCGGCGCGTGGACATCGCGCGCCACTGGAAGCAGGCGCATCCCTTCGAAGCGGCCGCCACAGGAGACCCGTCATGAGCCAGACCCTCGACCAACTGAACGCAGCAACGCCGGGCGATGCCCTGGCGCTGCTCGACGGCACCTACGAGCATTCGCCGTGGATCGCCCAGCGCGCGCTCGCGGCGCGCCCCTTCCGCTCGCTTGCGCACCTGAAGCATGCGCTCGTGAAGGCGGTGGCCGCGGCCTCGGCCGACGAACAGCTGGGCCTGATCCGCGCTCACCCCGAGCTCGCAGGCAAGGCCATGGTCAGCAAGACGCTCACGGCCGAATCGACCCATGAGCAAAGCAAGGCCGGCCTCACCGATTGCACGCCCGAAGAGTTTGCAAAGATCCAGCAGCTCAATGCCGACTACAACGCGAAGTTCGGCTTTCCGTTCATCCTGGCGGTGCGCGGGCCGCGCGGCACCGGGCTTTCCAAGCGCGAGATCATCGACACCTTCGAGCGCCGGCTGCACCATCACCCGGCCTTCGAACTCGGCGAGGCACTGCGCAACATCCACCGCATCGCCGAGATCCGGCTCGACGACAAGTTCGGCGCCGACGTCTCGCTCGGCAACGACGTCTGGGACTGGCAGGAAGCGCTCTCGGCGCACACCGACCCCGGCTATGCCGAGAAGGGCCAGCTCACCGTCACCTACCTGACCGACGCGCACCGCGCCTGCGCCGCGCAGATCTCGGGCCTGATGCGCGATTGCGGCTTCGACTCGGTGCACATCGACGCGGTCGGCAACGTGGTCGGCCGCTACGAAGGCGCCACGCCCGACGCAAAGGCGCTGCTCACCGGCTCGCACTACGACACCGTGCGCAACGGCGGCAAGTACGACGGCCGCCTGGGCATCTTCGTGCCGATGGCCTGCGTGCGCGAACTCAAGCGCCAGGGCAGGCGCCTGCCGTTCGCGTTCGAGGTGGTGGGCTTTGCCGAAGAGGAAGGCCAGCGCTACAAGGCCACCTTTTTGGGATCGGGCGCGCTCATCGGCCACTTCGACCCGCGCTGGCTCGACCAGAAGGATGCCGATGGCATCACCATGCTCGAGGCGATGCAGCATGCAGGCCTGAAGCTCGAAGACATTCCCAAGATCCAGCGCGACCCGACGCGCTACCTCGGCTTCGTCGAGGTGCACATCGAGCAGGGCCCGGTGCTCACCGAGTTCGACATCCCCCTGGGCATCGTCACCTCCATCAACGGCGGCGTGCGCTACGTGGGCGAGATGATCGGCATGGCCAGCCATGCCGGCACCACGCCGATGGGCCGGCGCCGCGATGCCGCCGCCGCAGTGGCCGAACTGATTCTTTTCGCCGAGCAGCGCGCAGCGAAGGACGGCGACTCCGTCGCCACCGTGGGCATGCTCGAAGTGCCGAGCGGCTCGATCAACGTGGTGCCCGGACGCTGCAAGTTCAGCCTGGACATCCGCGCACCCAACGATCCGCAGCGCGACGCCGTGGTGCGCGACGTGCTGGCCGCGCTGCAGGAGATTGCCGATCGCCGCGGCGTGCGCTTCGTCATCGAGGAGGCCATGCGCGCCGCCGCTGCGCCCAGTGCGCCCGAATGGCAGCAACGCTGGGAAAAGGCCGTCGAATCGCTCGGCGTGCCGCTGTACCGCATGCCCAGCGGCGCCGGCCACGACGCGATGAAGCTGCACGAGGTGATGCCGCAGGCCATGCTCTTCGTGCGCGGCATCAACTCGGGCATCAGCCACAACCCACTCGAATCGAGCACCAACGACGACATCCAGCTCGCGGTCGAAGCCTTCCAGCACCTGCTGGACAACCTCGCCGCCGAACAAGCCCACTGAAAAGAAAAACCATGACCGACTACGCCAAGCTCGACGCCTGGATCGACGCCCACTTCGACGAGGAAGTGCAGTTCCTGCAGCAACTGGTGCAGGTGCCCACCGACACGCCGCCCGGCAACAATGCGCCGCATGCCGAGCGCACGGCCGAACTGCTGAAGGACTTCGGCCTGGACGCCGAGAAGCACGCCGTGCCCGCGCAGGAAGTGAAGGACTACGGGCTCGAATCGATCACCAACCTGATCGTGCGCCGCAAGTACGGCAACGATGGCCGCACCGTGGCCCTGAACGCCCACGGCGACGTGGTGCCCCCGGGGGAAGGCTGGACGCACGACCCCTACGGCGGCGAGATTGCCGACGGCAGCCTCTACGGCCGCGCCGCTGCGGTGAGCAAGAGCGACTTCGCGAGCTTCACCTTCGCGCTGCGCGCGCTCGAAGCCGTGGCCAGGCCGGCCAAGGGCAGCGTCGAGCTGCACTTCACCTATGACGAGGAATTCGGCGGCATCCTCGGCCCGGGCTGGCTGCTCAGGCAGGGCCTGACCAAGCCCGACCTGATGATCGCGGCCGGCTTCAGCTACGAAGTGGTCACCGCGCACAACGGCTGCCTGCAGATGGAAGTGACGGTGCACGGCAAGATGGCCCATGCGGCCATCCCCACCACCGGCGTCGATGCGCTGCAAGGCGCGGTGAAGATCCTCAACGCGCTCTATGCGCAGAACACGCTCTACCAGCAGGTGACGTCGAAGGTCGAGGGCATCACGCACCCCTACCTCAACGTGGGCCGCATCGAAGGCGGCACCAACACCAACGTGGTTCCGGGCAAGGTGGTGTTCAAGCTCGACCGGCGCATGATTCCCGAAGAGAACCCGGTCGAGGTCGAGGCCACGATCCGCAAGGTGATCGCCGATGCCGCGGCCGAGAGCGCCGGCATCACGGTCGACATCAAGCGCCTGCTGCTCGCCAACTCGATGAAGCCGCTGGCGGGCAACAAGCCGCTGGTCGACGCCATCCAGAAGCACGGCCAGGAACTGTTCGGCGAGCCGATCAAGGCCATGGGCACGCCGCTGTACACCGACGTGCGCCTCTACGGCGAAGCCGGCGTTCCGGGCGTGATCTACGGCGCCGGCCCCCGCACCGTGCTCGAATCGCATGCCAAGCGCAGCGACGAGCGCGTGGTGCTCGAAGACCTGCGCCGCGCCACCAAGGTGATCGCACGCACGCTGAGCGACCTGCTGGCCTGAGCCTTTTTTACGCGGCGGTCCGCGTCTTCAGGCTGGCGACATAGCTGTTGCGCGTGCCGGTGACATGGGCGCGCATGAGCTTTTCGAACTTGACGAAATCGCCGGCGCGAAACAGCGCGAGAAGTTGCGAGTGCTGCTCGAAGCCCGCCGTATGCAGCACGTCGGCCGGCGCTGAAAGGTGCGTGCGCAGCGCCGCGATCTTGGTCGCGGCGGTGGCGTAGGCGGCTTGCATGTACGGGTTGCCGCAGTACTCGAAGAAGGCCTCGTGCAGCCGCGTGTCTGCGCGGCCATACCGCACCGCGTCGCGCGCTGCACGCGCGCCCTCCATCTCGTCGATCGCCGCCTGCAGCGCCGCGGCCGTGGCGTCGCGCGCGTTCTGGTATGCCAGTTCGGCCGCGCGCGGCTCCAGCAGGCAGCGGAACTCGCAGATGGCCGTGATGTCGGCCTCGCTGGGCTCGAACACGTAGCTGCCACGCTGTGGCCGTATCACCACCAGGCCCGCCAGCTGCAGCAGGTTCAGTGCCTCGCGCACCGGCGTGCGGCTGACGCCGAAGGAGGTCGCGAGCGACTCCTCCGGAATCATCGCGCCCAGGGCGAATTCGCCGTCGATGATGGCTTCGCGCAGGCGCTGCGCCACCTGGGACGCAAGTGATTTCGGGGCTTCGATCTTGAAACGGTGGGTTGGAGGCACGGCGCGATGAGGACGGATGGGACGGGGCTGGAACGACCGGGTTGCTTATAGCCGACCTGCCGCGACGAACGGAAGCCGGTGCAAATACCGATGCTCTAGTACCTTACATACAAGATGATACGGTCAATTTCCTTCGAACGGATGGCCATGACTCTTGCGTCCCCCGCGGCTGTGCCGCAGCCCCTGCTCGCACTGCGCGAATCGCTCGGCGCCTCTGCGGTGCTCTTTGGTGACGAGGTGCCGCAGCGCAACCGCAACGACTGGAGCACCCAGCCGCCGGCACATCCGCTGGCGGTGGTCCGCCCGGTGGACGCCGCAGGCGTTTCCGCGGCGCTGAAGGCCTGCCGCGCGGCCGGCCTGGCGGTGGTGCCCCAGGGAGGCTTGACCGGCCTGTGCGGCGGCGCGCGGCCCGAGGACGGCTGGGTCGCCCTGTCGCTGGAGCGCATGGTCGGCATCGAGGAGATCGACCCCGCCAGCGCCACGATGACCGTGCTGGCCGGCACGCCGCTCGAGCTGGTGCAGCGCGCGGCGGCCGAGGCCGGCTTCTACTTCGCCCTCGATCTGGGTGCGCGCGGCTCCTGCGCCATCGGCGGCAATCTGTCGACCAACGCCGGCGGCAACCGTGTGATCCGCTACGGCATGGCGCGCGAACTGGTGCTCGGCCTGGAGGTGGTGCTGCCCGACGGCACGGTGATGACCAGCCTCAACAAGATGCTGAAGAACAACGCCGGCTACGACCTCAAGCACCTGTTCATCGGCAGCGAGGGCACGCTGGGCATCATCACCCGCATCGTGCTGCGCCTGCACCCCCAGCCGGGCTGCACGCTGTCGGCGCTGTGCGCCCTGCCCGACTACGACGGCGTGGTGCGCCTGCTGGGCGCCGCGCGCGGCGGGCTCGGTCCGCTGCTCTCGGCCTTCGAGGTGATGTGGCCCGACTACTGGCAAGTGGTGACCGAGCGGGTGGGCGTGCGCGACCCGCTGACCGGCAGCGCACGGCATGGACACTATGTGCTGGTCGAAGTCCAGGGCACCGACGAGGCGATCGACGGCCCCCGCTTCCAGCGCTGGCTCGAATCCCTGATGGAGGAAGGCGCCCTGGCCGACGCGGCGGTGGCGCAATCGGTGGCCGACACGCAAGCGTTCTGGGCGCTGCGCGATGCGTGCGCCGAGTTCTTTCCCACGCTGGGCCCTCACGTCTCCTACGACGTCGGACTGGCCGTGAAGTCGATGGGCGCCTACGTGCGTGCCTGCAAGGCGGCGCTGGCCGTGCGCATTCCCGGCTGCGAGAGCGTCTACTACGGGCACATCGGTGATGGCAACCTGCACCTGGTCGCCTGGGTGCCCGGCCTGTCGGTCGAGCAGCAGCCCAAGGAGGCGATGGACGAGGTGATCTATGGCCTGGTGCGCGAATTCGGCGGCACGGTGTCGGCCGAACACGGCATCGGCACGGCGAAGAAGCGCTGGCTCGGCCACGCGCGCAGCCCCGAGGAGATCGCGCTCATGAAGACGCTGAAGGCCGCCCTCGACCCCCTGGGCCTGCTCAACCCCGGCAAGGTGGTGTGAGCATGGGACGCGTCTTCATCGACCGCCTGTTCAAGGGCATCGAGGCCGTGCTCGCAGCCCTGCTGCTGGGCATGGTGGTGATGGTGTTCGGCAACGTGGTGCTGCGCTACGCCTTCAACTCGGGCATCCAGGTGTCCGAGGAACTGTCGCGCATCTTCTTCGTCTGGCTCACCTTCGTGGGCGCCGTCGTCGCGATGCGCGACGGCGCGCACCTGGGCATGGACGGCTTCGTCAGCCGCCTGTCGCACCGCGGCAAGCTGGCCTGCCTGGCGGCCAGCCAGGCGATCGTGCTGGCCGGTTGCGCGGTGCTGTTCTGGGGCACCTGGCAGCAGCACGAGGTCAACGCCACCACGACGGCGCCGGTCACCGGCCTCTCGATGATCTGGGTCTTCGGCGTGAGCTACCTGACGAGCCTGGGGATCGGCGCGCATGCGCTGCACGCCCTCTGGCGCATCGCGAGCGGCCGGCTGCGCGACGACGAACTGGTGCAGGTCACGGAAAGCGAAGAGATACCGCACGAGGCCGCACATCCGGGAGCACGGCCATGACGATCGCCGTCTTCACGCTGTCGCTGCTCGGCGCCATGATGCTGGGCGCGCCGATTGCCTTCGCCCTGCTGATCTGCGGCGTGGCCTTGATGGTGTCGCAGGGACAGATCGACGCCACCATCCTGTCGCAGAAGCTCGTGGAAGGCGCCGACAGCTTTCCGCTGCTGGCGATTCCCTTCTTCATGCTGGCCGGCGAACTGATGAACGCCGGCGGCATCTCGCGGCGCATCGTCAACTTCGCGCTGGCCTGGGTCGGCCATCTGCGCGGGGGCCTCGGGCTGGTGGCGATCTTCGCCTCGGTGGTGATGGCGGCGATCTCCGGCAGCGCGGCTGCCGACGCCGCGGCCATCGGCGCAATGCTGATTCCGATGATGCGCCAGGCCGGCTACGACGTGCCTCGCTCGGCCGGGCTGATCGCTGCCGGCGGCGTGATCGCGCCGGTGCTGCCGCCCTCGATCGGACTCATCGTGTTCGGCGTCATCGCCAACGTGTCGATCGGCAAGCTGTTCCTGGCCGGCATCGTGCCGGGCCTGCTGATGGGGGTGTCGCTGGTGCTCACCTGGCAGTGGGTGGCGCGGCGCGACAAGGTGACGGTGCAGCCGCGCCAGTCGATGGCCGCGCGCGGGCGCGCCGCGGTCGATGGCATCTGGGCGCTGCTGATGCCGCTGGGCATCATCGGCGGCTTGAAGTTCGGCATCTTCACGCCCACCGAGGCCGGCGTGGCGGCCTGCGTCTACGCCTTCGTGCTCGGTGCCTTCGTCTATCGCGAGCTGGGCCTGCGCCAGTGCTATGGCCTGCTCGTGGCCGCGGCCAAGAGCACCGCGGTGGTGGTGTTCCTGATTGCGGCGGCGCTGGTCTCGGCCTGGCTGATCACCACCTCGGACGTGCCGAGCCAGGTGGCCGCCATGCTCGAGCCCTTCATGGGCAACAAGATCCTTCTGATGTTCGTGATCATGGTCATCGTGGTGATCGTCGGCACCGCACTCGATTTCGCGCCCACGCTGATGATTCTCACACCCGTGCTGATGCCCGTGGTCAAGCAGGCCGGCATCGATCCGGTGTACTTCGGGGTGCTGTTCATCATGAACAACGCCATCGGCCTCATCACGCCCCCGGTGGGCATCGTGCTCAACGTGATGTGCGGCGTGGCAAAGATCTCGATGAGGGATCTGATGCGCGGCCTCTGGCCCTTCCTCTGGGCCGAGCTCTTCGTCCTGTTGCTGCTGGTGCTGTTCCCGGACCTCGTGCTGGTGCCGCTCAAGTGGCTGAGCTGACTTTTCATACAACCAGGAGACATACGATGCCGATTCACTCCCGTCTTTCCCGCTTGCTTGCCGTGGCCCTGGCCGCCGGCCTGACCGCCGGCGCCGCGCAGGCCCAGTTCAAGGAGCGCAATTTCCGCGTCTCCAACGGCGTGAGCAAGGAGCACCCGATGGGCAACGGCCTCGCGAAGATGGGGGCCTGCACGCTCGAGAAGAGCGGCGGCAAGATGAAGATCCAGCCCTTCTGGGATGGCGCGCTGGGCAGCGACCTCACCGGCACGCAGAGCGTGCGCACGGGCTCGCTCGACATGGTGATCACCTCGACCGCACCGGTCGTCTCCATCGTGCCGGCGCTGGGCGTCTTCGACCTGCCCTTCCTGTTCAACACCTCCAGCGAGGCCGACAAGCTGCTCGACGGCAAGGTCGGCGACTGGTTCTCGGCCAAGCTGCCCGCGGTGGGTCTGGTCAATCTCGCCTGGTGGGAGAACGGTTTTCGCCACACCACCAACTCGAAGCGCCCGATCAACAAGGTCGAGGATTTCGACGGCGTGAAGATGCGCGTGATGCAGAACGCCATCTTCCTCGACACCTTCAAGACCCTGGGCAGCAACGCGGTGCCGATGGCCTTCACCGAGGTCTATTCGGCCCTGGAGACCAAGACCGTGGACGGCCAGGAGAACCCTTTCACCAACATCGAGAACATGAAGTTCTACGAGGTGCAGAAATACCTCACGCTGACCAAGCACGCCTACAGCCCGACGCTGGTGCTGTTCTCCAAGAAGATCTGGGACACGCTCTCTGCGCAGGAGCAGGCGACGCTTCGCGAATGCGCGGTGCAGGGACGCGACGAGCAGCGCCGCGCCAACCGGGCCATGGAAGCGCGCAGCGTGGACAGCCTGAAGGCCAAGGGCATGACGGTCAACGAGATCGCGCCGGCCGAGATGCAGCGCATCCGCGAGCGCTCGAGCGTGATCTACGAGCGCCATGCCAAGGCCATCGGCGACCAGGCCATCACCATGGTCACGGCCGAACTCAAGCGCATCCGCGACAACGCAGGCGACGGGACGAAGCAATGAGTCTTTCAGGACAGGTCGCCTGGGTCACGGGCGGTGGCAGCGGCATCGGCCTGGCGGGCGCCACGCAGCTGGCGCAGGCCGGCTGCCGGGTCGTCATTTCCGGGCGTGAAGGGCCCAAGCTCGGCGCGGCCATCGAGACCGCCGAGCGCCTGGGCGCGCCGCGCGGCGCCATCACGGCGGCAGAGCTCGACGTGGCGGGCGCCGCGGCGGTCACGGCCACGGCGCGGGCGATCGAGGCGGAACTCGGCCGCATCGACATCCTCGTCAACAGCGCCGGCATCAACTTTCCCAAGCGCTACTGGTGCGAAACCGACGCCGCCACCTTCGAGCAGGTGGTCGCCGTCAACCTGAACGGCGCCGCTTACTGCACGCTGGCCGTGGCGAAGGGCATGCGCGCGCGCCGCGCCGGCACGGTGATCAACATTGCCTCCTTCGCGGGCTGGCACTACGAATACATGACCGGCCCCGCCTACACCGCGAGCAAGGCCGCGATGATGGCGCTCACGCACTCGTTCAACATCGAGGAATGCGTCCACGGCCTGCGCGCGACCGCGCTGTGCCCGGGCGAAGTCGCCACGCCGATCCTGAAGAAGCGGCCGGTGCAGCCCAGCGAAGCGGACAAGGCCCGCATGCTGCAGGAAGAAGACCTGGGACGCACGATCCGCTTCATCGCCGAGATGCCGCCGCATGTCTGCATCAACGAACTGGTGATCTCGCCGGTGTGGAACCGCACCTACGTCGCCGGCGAGGCGCTGCAACGCAAGGCAGCGGCGCCATGACGCGGGCCGCCATCGAAGAGCCGGTGGTGGCAATCACCGGTGCCGGCCAGGGCATCGGCCGGGCGCTGGCGCGTGCCTTCCGGGCACAGGGCGCGCGGGTGGTCGTTTCGGACATCGATGCCGCGTCCTGCGCGGCCGCGGCGGACGAACTGCAGACCCTGGGCGTTGCAGCCGACGTGACGCACGCCAGGCAATGCGCCACGCTGGTCGAGCGCACGGTCGCAAGCTTCGGCCGTCTCGACGTGATGATCTGCAACGCCGGCATCATGCAGCTCAAGCCGCTGCTCGAACTGGACGGCGCCGACTGGGACCGCATGCTCGGCGTCAACGTGAAGGGCAGCTTCCTCACGCTGCAGGCCGCCGCGCGCCAGATGCTGGCGCAGCCGCCGCGCGCCGAAGGCCGGCCGCGCGGAAAGATCCTGCTGATGGCGTCCATTGCCGGGCGCAGCGGGGCCGGCCCGATCGCATCGGTGATACCGCACTACCGCGCCAGCAAGGCGGCGGTGATCAGCCTGGCCCAGTCGGCCGCCATCACCTTCGCGCCGCAGATCACCGTCAACGCGATCTGCCCCGGACTGGTGGAGACCGACATGTGGCAGCGCATGGACCGCGACTGGACCGCGCTGCAGGGCGTGCCCCGGGGCCAGGCGTGGCAGCAGCGCGTGGCCGCCGTGCCGATGGGCCGCGCGCAGACGCCGGACGACGTGGCCGACCTGGCGATGTTCCTCGCCTCGCCGGCGGCCGACTACATGACGGGCCAGTCGATCAACATCGACGGCGGCCTGATGATGAGCTGATGCCATGACCCTGCATCCCGCACTGTCCCTGAAGGCGCTGCTCGCCGCCGGCCCCATCGTCCAGGCACCGGGCGCCTACGACGCGCTGAGTGCGCGCCAGATCGAGCACGCCGGCTTCCCCGCGATCTACATGACCGGCTTCGGCGCCACCGCCTCGCGGCTGGGCCAGCCCGACATCGGCCTCATGACGCAGACCGAGATGACCGGCCATGCACGCGACATGGTGCGTGCCGTCGGCGTGCCGGTGATCGCCGACGCCGACACCGGCTACGGTGGCCCGTCGAACATCGAGCGCACGGTGCGCGAATACGTCCAATCCGGCGTGGCCGCCATCCACCTCGAGGACCAGGTGGCGCCCAAGCGCTGCGGGCAGATGGCCGGCATCCGGCTGATCGACGCGCGCGAAAACGAGCGCCGGCTGCGCTGTGCGGTCGCCGCGCGCGGCGACGATCCGATGCTGATCATCGGGCGCACCGACGCATTGCCCGCCGCCGGCATCGACGAGGCGCTGGCACGGGCCCGGCGCTGGCAGGACGCGGGCGTCGACCTGGTCTTCGTCGACGGCATCAAGAAGATCGCCGAGGTGGAGGCCGTGGCCAGGCACCTTCCCGGGCCGAAGATCGTCTCCATCGTCGACGGCAACGAGACCACGGCGCTCAGCGCCTCCGACCTGCAGGGCATGGGCTTCGCCGTCGTGCTGTATGCGGTGACGGCCCTGTTCAGCGCCGCGCTGGCCGTCGAACAGGCGCTGGCGCGCCTGCGGCGGGACGGCACGCCGCGCGACGTGCCGTCGCTCGCCTATGCCGACTTCACCCGCATCGTCGGCCTGCCGGCCCACCAGCTACTCGACGCGCAATTCGGCGCCGAGGGCTGACGCGCACTTCTTCCTTCCTTTGTCCCCACCCTTCGCATCTTCGAAAGTCCGACCGTGAACACCCTATCTTCCGTTCCCTACACCGGCATCTGGCCCGCCTTGCTGACCCCGCTCGACGAGAAGCTCGGCATCGACACCCCCCGCTTCGCCTCGCACGCCTTGCGCCTGCTCGATGCCGGCTGCACCGGCGTGACGCCTTTCGGCACGACCGGCGAAGGCCCGTCCTTCAGTGTGAGCGAACGGATGAATGCACTGGCCGGCCTGGTCGCCCACGGCGTGCCGGCCGGGCGCATCCTGGCCTCCACCAGCTGCGCCGCGCTGCCGGATGCATTCGCGCTGACCCGGCATGCGTTGGAGCTGGGCGCCTACGGCTGCTTGCTGCTGCCGCCCTTCTTTCTCAAGGGCGTTTCCGACCAGGGGGTGATCGACGCCTACCGCTGGATCATCGACGGCGTCGCCGATTCGAGGCTGCGCATCGTGCTCTATCACATCCCGCAGGTATCGGGCGTCGGGCTGAGCCACCACGTGATCCGCACGCTGAAGACGCTGTACCCGGACACGATCGTGGGGCTGAAGGACAGCGGCTGCCAGCGCGCGGATTCCCTGGCCTACGCCGAGGCGTTCATGCCGCCGATGCAGGTGTGGGTGGGCAACGAGCCGGATCTTCAGACGATGGCCGCACGCGGCAGCCTCGGCGCCGTCAGCGGCATTGCCAACGTCATGCCGCGCCTCGTGCAGCGCCTGGTCGCGGGCTCCACTCAGCCGGAGACCGACCAGCAGCGCGTGCTGGACCTGCTCAAGATCCTCGGCGGCTACGGATTGACGGCCGCCTTCAAGGGCCTGATGGCCATGCTCGACGATGCCCCCGGCTGGATGCGGGTGCGGCCGCCGCTGGTGGCGCTGGATGCTGCCGAGTACGAACGGCTGGCAGTGCAGCTGCGCGCCTTTGGCATCGATCGCGACCGCGACTGAGTTCAGCGGGCCGAACCGGCGCCGACGGCAATCTCCCGCGTCACCTGGAGAAACTTCTCCATGTCCGCGACCGAGTGGCAGTGCAGCGGCGAAACCCGCACGGTGCCTTCGAGGCCGAAGGAATCGAGCATGCGCTTCGAATAGATGCTGCTCGCCACGCGCTCGTAGACCGTCACGCCGCGCAAGCCGTACTCGACCACGGCCTGCGTGCAGTCGATGTGCTCGAAGCCGATGCCGATGATCAGGTCGCGCTTCGTCAGGTCCGGATGGTCGAGGAAGACCTTCACGCCTTCGATCCCGCGCAGGCCGGTGGCACCGCCGCTTCCGTCCAGCAGAGCCGACAGCAAGGCCCGCTCGTGCAGCTCGATGTGCGCGATGCCCGCCTCGAACAGCGCGCGGCGCCCGGTGGCGTCACAGAAATGACCGCCGAGCCAGCACACGTAGTCCACGATCTCGGTGACCACGGCAAACTGCCAGGGCGCGGAGCTGCCCAGGTCCCAGAAGTCGGGCTTCTTGCCCGCGAGCTTGTGGTGTGGCAGCAGCGCCGCGCGGTCCGACACCCACGACAGGCCCGAGCCGCGGCAGCCGAAGAACTTGTAGGGCGCCATGTTGATGCCGTCCACCGGCGTCTTCTGCAGGTCGATCAGGCCATGCGGCGCGTGCTGCACGGCGTCCACCACGATGTAGAGATCGGGCTTGATCTCTCGCGCGCGCCGGACGATCTGTTCCATGTCTAGCTTGGCGCCCGAGATGTTCGATGCATAGATCACGTTGAGCAGGCAGGTGTCCTTGTCCACCAGCCGCACGATCTCGTCGGCATCGACGCCGCCGGTCTCAGGGTTGCTCTTCGCCACCCGCAGCTCGCAGCCGGACTTGCCGGCATAGAGGCTCATCGCGTCGAACGACGAAGGATGCTCCAGCACGGTGGTGACCATGTTCGTGCCCGGCACGTTCTCGGCCACCGCGCGCACCATGTCGAACATCGCGCCCGATGCCGTCAGCGACGCATAGACGCTGCCGCCCCGCGCGTTGAGGATGGTGCGCACGTCGGCCGTGGCCCTGGCCTGGATCTGCTGCAGCTCGACGGCGGTTGCGTGGATGCGCTCCGCGTTGTCGGGGACGGCGTCGACCTGCGCGAAGCGCTCGGCCGCCGCCTTCAGCCGGAACGAGCCGCCGGCATTGTCGAAGTAGAGGCGCTCGCGCCCGTGGTGGTCGTGGTCGACGTGGAGAAAGCGCTGCTTCACCTCGCGCATCAGCGCGTCGGGAAACGCCAGCCCGTTGGCACGTTGTGTGTTTGCCGACATCCTCAAACGCCCTTGTTGTTCGGGTTCTTGTAGGCCTCGCGCACGGCGTCGGACATCGGGAAGTTGAGGTTCACGTTGCGCGGCGGAATGGGCGCCATGAACCACTTCGCATAGAGCTTGTCGATGGCGCCCGACTTCATCATCTCGGTCACGGCCTGGTCGACGACGGCCTTGAACTCGGGGTCGTCCTTGCGCATCATGATGCCGTAGGGCTCCTGGCGCAGCACGTCCTTCAGCAGCTTGTAGTCGGAGGCGTTGGGCTGGTTGGCGATGAGGCCGGCCAGCTGCACGTCGTCCAGCACGTAGGCCACGGCACGGTCGCTTGCGAGCAGCAGGAAGGCATCGGCCGTGTCCTTGCCCGCGATCTCCTGCACCTCGATGTTCTCGGTCTTTCGGAAGCCGCGCAGCAGCTGCATCGACGTGCTGCCGGCCACCGTGGCCACGGTCTTGCCCTGCAGGTCGGCGATCGAGTTGATGCCCGAGTTCTTCTTCACCGCAGCGGTGATGTTGGTGACGAAATGGCTCGGCGCGAAGTCGACCTGCTGCTGGCGCTGCACGGTGTTGGTGGTGGTCGCGCAGTCGAGGTCGACCGTGCCGTTCTGCACCAGCGGAATGCGGTTGGTCGAGTTGAGCAGCGTGTAGCGCACCTCGATCTTCGAAAGGCCGAGCTTGGCCTTGATGGCGTCCACCACCTTCAGGCAGATTTCGTTGGTGAAGCCGATGGGTGCGCTCTCGGCGCCGGTCTTGTAGGAGAACGGAATCTGCGTGTCGCGGCTGCCGATCTGCACGGTGCCGCTTTCCTTGATCTTGCGCAGCGTGGGGCTCTCCTGCGCGGCCGCGGCGCCGCAGATCAACGCAACGCTGGCACCCAGCGCGAGGGACAGTTTGAAGTTCATGGAATGTTCCTTTGAAGAAGAGGCAGGGGGCGACACGGGCGCATCTTCGGCTCGGCTTCAAATTTCTAAAAGCGATTTTTTGTGATTGAATAAGATGAATAAAAGTATTCAATCCAAGGGGCGTGCACCGTGATGACCTTCAAGCAGCTCGAGGCCCTGTACTGGATCGCCAAGCTGGGCGGCTTCGCACAGGCGGCCAACCAGCTTCATACCTCGCAGTCGGCCGTGTCCAAGCGGGTGCATGAACTCGAGCTGCTGTTCGAGACCGAGCTGTTCGACCGCAGCCAGCGCACCGCGCGGCTCACCGAGAAGGGCGAGGAGATGTTCGTGCTCGCGTCCCGGCTGCTCGAGCAGCGCGATGCCGCGGTCGAGCAGTTCAGCAAGCCGGGCGTGGTGGAGCGGCGGCTGCGCATCGGCGTCACCGAGCTCACTGCGATGACATGGCTGCCGCGGCTGGTGGGCGTGATCCAGCGGCACTATCCCAAGGTCATCCTCGAGCCCGACGTGGACGACAGCCTGCAGCTGCGCGACAAGCTGCTGGCCGACGAGCTCGACCTGGTGATCGTGCCCGACACCTTTGCCGATTCGCGCATGCAGAGCAAGGCCATCGGCGAAGTGAAGAGCGCCTGGATGTGCAAGCCCGGCGTGGTGCGGGCCACGGGCGCCATGCGGCTGCACGAGCTCGCGCGCCACCGCATGCTGGTGCAAGGCAAGAACTCGGGCACCGGCCGCGCCTACGACGCCTGGATGAAGGACCAGGGCGTGCAGCCCGCCGACACCATCGTGGTGAGCAACCTCGTGGCGTTGACCGGGCTCACGGTGTCGGGCCTGGGCGTGAGCTACCTTCCGCGCCAGTGCCTGGACCCGCTGGTTTCGGCCGGCATGCTCGCGGTGATCGACGTGGTGCCCGCGCTGCCGGTGGTGCGCTACGTGGCCATGCACAAGGGCGAGCACCGCAGCGCGCTGACCTCCTCCATCGTGATGCTGGCGCAGGAATGCTGCGATTTCACGCGCATGTTCCAGGCGCAAGCCGACGAAGAGCCCGCAAAATGAGCGCGTCTCCAATCCTTTTTGTTCTCCCGCACATGAAACCCCGCAAGCAAACCTCGTCCACGCCTCATATCCGGGTCGCGCCCAGCGGGGTGCACGGGCTCGGCGCGTTCGCGACGTGCGACCTCCCGGCAGAGGCGTTCCTCGGCCTCTACGAAGGCCGGCGCTACACGCAGCAGGAGATCGCCGCCAGAACGTGGAACGACCAGCTCACCTACCTGTTCACGCTCTCCAACCAGGAAACGATCGACGGCGCCAAGGGCGGCAACGGCACGCGCCACCTGAACCACGCCTGCGACCCCAACTGCGAAGCGGTCGAGGAGTACGACGACGCGGGCGAACTGCTGCTCAAGTTCCAGACCCTCGTGGCGGTGGACGCGGGCGACGAGTTGTTCATCGACTATTCCCTGACCGCGGACGACGGTTCGACCGCCGAGAAATACCCCTGCCACTGCGGCTCGCCGAACTGCCGCGGAACGATGCTGGCTCCGGTGGACGCGGATTGAGCACCTACCGAAAAGGCGCCTGCTAGAGCATGTCGCCTGCAGAGATCGAGGGCGTCTGGGCGATGCGCTCCGAGATCACGCGGCAGGATTCCAGCAAGGGCGCGACATAGCTCTGCAGCGGATCTTCCTTCTGGCGGAACACAAGCGTGCTGACACTGATCGCTGCCACCGGCACACCGCCCGCGCCGCGGATGACGGCCCCGAAGCAGCAGATGCCGGGTTCGTTTTCCTCGTTGTCCACCGCCCAGCCACGCTCGCGGGCCTCGCGGATCAGCGCGCGCAACTGCGCCGGGTCGACCGGCGTGTTGGCGGTGTAGCGCGGCATCGGCAGGTCCTTGAGCAGTTTCTTGACCGCGCTGTCGTCGAGTGCTGCCAGGTAGGCCTTGCCGACTGCCGTCGAGTGCAGGGACACGCTGGTGCCGATGCGCGAGGCCATGCGCACCGCACTCGGGCTCTCGAGCTTCTCGATGTAGACCATGCTCGTGCCGTTGGGCACGGCCAGGTGCACCGTCTCGCCGGTGATGTCGCGCAGGCGCTTGAGTTCGTCCACCGCCGCCAGGCGCAGCTCGGAGCGGCCCCAGCTGCGACTCGCCAGCTGGATCAGGCGCGGCCCCAGCGCGAAGGTGGCGCCAGGCGCCTGCTCCACCAGCAGGCGCTCGGCCACCAAGGCAGCAACGATGCGATGCACCGTGGGCCGCGGAAAGCCGGTCGCGCGCATCAGCGCCGCAATGTTCATCGGCTCTTGCGCATCCGCCACCAGTTGCAGCACCTGCATGAACTTGGAGAACGCAGCCGTGCCCGCCACTTGCGGCTTCACGGGCGCCGGCGCGGCGCGGGAACTGGACGATGCGGGCATCAAACGACGATCGGAAGGAGATTGGGCTCGGGTGGTGGCTCTCGATTATCCCCACGAACGCCACGCGCCCTGCGACCTTCGGGCCGTATCGCCGAGCCGCGCTCAGCTCACCATATAGCCACCGTCGACCGGCAGGATCACCCCGGTCATGAAGGCCGCGGCCGGCGTGCACAGGAACATCGCGGCGCGCGCCACGTCGTCCGGCGTGCCCCAGCGGCCCATGGGCGTGCGCGCCAGGATGGGACCGGCGCGCGCCGGGTCGTCCTGCAGCGCCTGCGTCAGCGGCGTCGCAATCCAGCCCGGCGCCACCGCGTTGACACGGATGCCATCGGCCGCATAGGCGATCGCCAGCGACTTGGTGAGTTGCGCTACGCCACCCTTGCTGGCCGCATAGCCGGGCACCAGGCCGCCGCCGAAAAAGCTCAGCATCGAGGCCGTGTTGACGATGCAGCCCCCGCCGGCCTTGAGCCGTTCGCGCGTCGCGGTGCACACCCGCATGGTGCCGGTGAGGTTCACCGCGAGCACCTTCTCGAAGACTTCGAGGTCATGCTCGGCGCCGCGCTGGATGATGCCGGCGCAGTTGAAGACAATGTCGAGCCGGTCGATGCCTGCCAGCGCAGCGTCGAGGCTTTGCGCCGATGTCACGTCGGCCTCCTTCACCTCGACGGCGGCGCCCAGCGTGCCGTCGCCCTTGCCCAGCCCGATGGCGGTGACCCGGGCACCCAACGCAGCCAGGTGGTTGGCGATGACGGCGCCGATGCCCTGGGTCGCACCGCTGACCAGCGCGCGCTTGCCATTGAAGAGTCCTGCTTGATAAGTCATGGCGTCGGCATTCTCAGTTCTTGATGTCCAGCTTGCCCATCAGCGCCTTGAAGTAGGCGTTGTCCTTGGCCATGTTGGCCTTGAAGGCCACGTCGTCGGCATACGAGAAGCCCAGGTTCTGCTTGTCCAGCACCTCGCGGAAGGCCGGCTCGTTGGCAGCCTTCTGGCTCAGGTTCTTCAGGTAGGCCACGACTTCCGGCGGCGTGTTCTTCGGCGCCGCAATGCCCCGCCAGGTACCGATGACCAGATCGATGCCGCGCTCCTTCAGGGTCGGCACCTTGTCGAAGCCCTTGACGCGCTGCTCGGCCATCACCGCCAGCGTCTTGAGTTTGCCGGCCTGCACGTAGGTGGTGACCTCGGCGGGGCTCACTGCGACGGCGTCGATGTGGCCACCCAGCAGCGCCAGCACGGCCGGGCCGGCGCCCTGGAACGGCGTGTGGTTGAACCTGGCACCGGTCTTGTCTTCCAGCGCGGCGGCGGCGAGATGCCAGATGGAGCCGTTGCCGGCATTGCCCATGCTCAGCTTGCCGCTGTCCTTCCTGGCCGCGGCAAGGAATTCCTCGACGGTGTTCCACGGCGCATCCGCGCGCACGGTGATGGCGGACTGGTCCGCGTTCAGGCGGACGATGGGCGTCAGGTCCTTATAGGTGAACTTCGCCAGGCCCATGTGCGGCAGCGTGGTGAGTTCCACCGTGACGACCGCCAGGCGGTAGCCGTCGGGCCTGGCATTGACCACGTCCTGCCAGCCGATCGCGCCGCTGGCGCCCGGCTTGTTGACGATGATCATGCTCTGCGGCATGTGCTTGCGGGTGGCATCGGCAAAGGCACGCGCCAGGGCATCGGTGCCGCCGCCCGGCTGGAAGGGCACCACCAGTTCTATGGGCTTGCTGGGGAATCCTGCCGGTTGGGCCGATGCGGTGCCGGCAACCAGCACAGCCGCGGCGGGCAGCAACGAAAGCACCGCCAGGCGGCGCAGGTTGCGGGCGAATCGAATCATGGAATGTCTCCGTGAGGTGAAAGAGATGAAGAAGGAAAAAGGGGGAGCGCAACGACTCAGTAAGTCGCGCGCCCGCCCGAAAGGTCGAACACCGCGCCGGTGTTGAAGCTGCACGATCCCGAGCAAAGCCAGGCCACCATTTCGGCCACTTCGCTGCTTTCTCCCAGCCGCTGCATGGGGCTCTTGTCGATCATGGTCTGGACATGGGCGGGCGACATCTGTTCCAGGATGGACGTGCGCACGGCGGCCGGCGCGATCGCATTCACAAGGACGCCGGTGCCCGCCAGTTCCTTGCCGAGCGACTTGGTCAATGCCAGCACGCCCGCCTTGGCCGAGCTGTAGGCGGAGGCGTTGGGCGTGCCTTCCTTGCCGGCCAGCGAGGCGATGTTGACGATGCGCCCTGCCCCGGCCTGGCGCAGATGGGGCACCAGCGCGCGGCAGACGTGAAAAGTGCCAACGAGGTTGACATCGACGATGCGGCGCCACGTCTTCGGGTCGTACTCGGCCAACGGCACGGTCGGGCCGGCAAAGCCGGCGCTGTTCACGACGAAGTCGATGCGGCCGAAACGGGCCGCGGTTTCGCGGGCCGCGCCCTCGACGCTGGCCAGGTCGCTCACGTCGACGCGCCAGGCGTCGTCGCTTGCAGCAGGCTCGGCCAGGTCCCACACGGCGGCACGCGCTCCGCTTTCTCGCAGGCGTTGGACGACCTCCGCGCCGATACCGCTGGCGCCGCCGGTCACGACACCGGCTCGGCCCGCGAAGTCGTAGCGGGCCATTGCAAGGCGCCCGCTGGTCATCGAATGAACTGCTTGACGTAGTCCGCACCCAGGCCGACGGCATCGAAGTGCTTGCGGCACATGTCGATCTTGGTGAACACGTCCTCGTAGCCAATGCCCTTGCCCCAGGGATCGGTGTAGTACATGACGCCGTTGACCTGGAAGTACGTGATCATTTCCTCGACGTCTTCGGGCACGTAGAGCGTGTGCGTTTCGCCCGGCGGCTCGAAGACGTAGCTGCCCTCGGTGGCTTCCCAGTCATGCTCGAGGTAGCGCCAACGGCCCTTCAGCACGAAGCCGTGCACCGCCTGCGGATGGCGATGGCGGCTCAGCACCCCCGACTTGCGCACGCGCAGCAGATTCATCCAGTAGCCCTGGCTCGCATTCAGGCACAGCGGACGGAACCACACGTTCTCGGCCTGCGGCACCCACAGCCGCTCGTCCGTCGGAATGGCGTGGGGCACCACGATCTCGGGCAGTGCATCCGGTGGGTTCGGGTACTGGTAAGGGGTCTTCGGATTCGAGTCGGAATCGTCGAGCGGCATGGGAGTTGTCCATATTGTGGATGTATGTCCATATTATAGATTTCACCGCTTGGCGGTACCTCAGGGAATCTACGGATATATGAATTGCCGGATGGACTTGATTGCACACCGTTTTTGTATACAAATAACGCACCCGATACCCGGCGCCGAATTTGCGTTGGAAAGCGGTCCCTCAACCCACCATTCGCACGAGGAAAGACCCATGAGCACAGTCGTCAGCCAGGCCCCCGCGGGGGCGAGCGAAGCCGGCCATGCGCCGCATGCTGAATCCAACGCGCTGATCAAGCCCGGCTACCACCCGCGGCTGACCAACGAAGACCTTGCCCCGCTCAGGAAGCAGACCTGGGGCCAATACAACATCTTCGCGTTCTGGATGTCCGACGTGCACAGCGTGGGCGGCTACATCACGGCCGGCAGCCTGTTCGCGCTGGGCCTGTCGAGCTGGCAGGTGCTGGTGTCGCTCCTGGTCGGCATCGTCATCGTCCAGTTCTTCTGCAACCTGGTGGCCAAGCCGAGCCAGGTCACGGGCGTGCCCTACCCCGTGGTGTGCCGCGCCTCGTTCGGCGTGCTGGGCGCCAACATCCCGGCCATCATCCGCGGGCTGATCGCGGTGGCCTGGTACGGCGTGCAGACCTATCTCGCCTCGGCCGCCTTCATGGTGCTGGCGCTGCACATGTTCCCGAACCTCGCGCCGTATGCCGACGTGGCGCAGCATGGCTTCGTGGGCCTGTCGACGCTGGGCTGGGTGGCGTTCATGATCATGTGGGTGCTGCAGGCCTTCGTGTTCTGGCACGGCATGGAAGCGATCCGCAAGTTCATCGACTGGGCCGGGCCGGCCGTGCACGTGGTCATGACCGTGCTCTGCGGCTGGCTGGTGTGGAAGGCCGGCTGGAGCAACATCGACCTGAACCTGGGCGGCATCAAGTTCCAGGGCTGGGACGCGCTGCCGGTGATGCTCTCGGCCATTGCGCTGGTGGTGAGCTACTTCAGCGGCCCGATGCTCAACTTCGGCGACTTCTCGCGCTACGGCAAGAGCTTCGACGCGGTGAAGAAGGGCAACTTCTGGGGCCTGCCGATCAACTTCGTGTTCTTCTCGCTGCTGACGGTGATCACCACCGCCGCCACGCTGCCGGTGTTCGGCGAGCTGATCACCGATCCGGTGCACACCGTGGGCAAGATCGACAGCACCACCGCCGTGGTGCTGGGCGCGCTGACCTTCATGATCGCGACCATCGGCATCAACATCGTCGCCAACTTCGTCTCGCCGGCCTTCGACTTCTCGAACGTGGCGCCGCAGCACATCAGCTGGCGCACGGGCGGCATGATCGCCGCGGTGGGTTCGGTGTTCCTCACGCCGTGGAACCTCTACAACAGCCCCGAAGTCATCCACTACACGCTCGACGTGCTGGGCTCGTTCATCGGGCCGCTGTTCGGTATCCTGATTGCCGACTACTACATCGTGCGCAGGCAGCGCATCGACGTGGACGCGCTCTACACCATGAGCACCAAGGGCGAGTACTGGTACAGCGGCGGCTACAACCCGAAAGCGATCCAGGCGCTGATCCCCTCCGCCCTGGTGCCGATCCTTTGCGTGATGGTGCCGGTGCTGCGCGGTGGCGCGAACTATGCATGGTTCATCGGCATGGGTCTGGGCTTCGTCCTGTACGTGCTCCTGAACCGCAACAACAAGACTTGAAATACCGAAAAGAGAAAGGGCCGCGCCGTGCGCATCAAGATCATCAATCCCAACACCACCTGGAGCATGACCGAGAAGATCGGCGCCTGCGCCCGCGCGGTGGCGAGCGCCGGCACGCAGATCGTCGCGGTCAGCCCGGCCATGGGGCCGGTCTCCATCGAGAGCCACTACGACGAGGCACTGGCCGTGCCCGGCCTGCTGCAGGAGATCGCGGCCGGCGAGCGCGACGGCATCGACGGCTACGTGATCGCCTGCTTCGGCGATCCGGGCCTGAAGGCCGCCCGCGAACTGGCGCGCGGCCCGGTGGTGGGCATCGCCGAAGCCGCGATGCACATGGCCAGCATGGTGGGCAGCCGCTTCAGCGTGGTCACCACGCTGGGCCGCACGATGGGCCAGGCCTGGCACCTGGCCGAGATCTACGGCATGGAACGCTTCTGCGCCAACGTGCGCGCCTGCGAACTGCCGGTGCTCGAACTCGAGGAGCCCGGCTCCAAGGCACGCGAGCGCATCGCCGACGAATGCAAGCGCGCGCTCGAGGAAGACGGCTCCGACTGCATCGTGCTCGGCTGCGCCGGCATGACCGACCTGTGCGAGCACATCGGCGGCCTGCTCGGCGTGCCGGTGATCGACGGCGTGGCCGCGGCCACCAAGCTCGTCGAATCGCTGGTTGCGCTGAAGCTGCAAACCAGCAAGCGCGGCGAACTGGCCCGTCCCCTGCCCAAGGCCATGAAGGGCACGCTCGAGGGCTTCACGCTGCGCGGCTGACGGAGGGCGGTGCGGGCACGGCAGCCACCCACTGAGCCACAATCTCCGCATGCCCCGCGCCAGCACCAAATCCACCGCCTCCCCCACCACCGCCGCTCCGGCCGAGAACGGCGCGGCGGCCACCGACAAGGGCAGCTCCATCGAAAGCATTGCGCAGGACATCGCCACCGCGATCGTCGAGAAGCGCCTGCCGCCCGGCACCTGGCTGCGCGAAGAAGCACTGGGCCGTGTCTACTCGGTGAGCCGCACCAAGATCCGCGCGGCCTTGCTGATGCTCTCGAAAGACAAGCTCATCGAGATGATTCCCGACAAGGGCGCCTTCGTCTGCCAGCCCACGGTGCAGGAAGCGCGCGAGGTGTTCGCGGTGCGCCGCATCCTCGAAAGCGAGGTGGTGCGCCTGTTCATTGCCAATGCACGGCCGCGCGACTACCAGGTGCTGGAACAGCACATCCGCTTCGAGCGCACCGCGCTGCGCCAGACCACCACCACGGGCACCGTGCGCGAGAAGGTGCTGGGCGATTTCCACGTGGCGCTGGCGGAGGCCACGGGCAACAAGACGCTGGCCGAGCTGGTGCGCGAACTGGTCGCGCGCAGCTCGCTGATCGCGATGCTCTACCACTCGTCGAACGACCCGCATTGCTCGTCGGACGAGCACTCGGACTTCCTGCGCATCTGCCGCAAGGGCGACGTGGAAAGCGCTGTGGCCTGCATGATCGATCACCTGGAGCGCATCGAGGCCAGCCTCGAACTGGGTACCGAGAAGCCCGACCGCCAGCTCGATCTGGTGAAGGCTCTGCTCGCTTAGGGAGAATGGCACTTACTTTGGCCTGCATGCGTGACCGTGTCGCTGCACATGTCGACGGGCCTGCTCGCGCGGCGTCTTCAGCCATGGGTACGGTTTGGGCCGTCGCTTTCGCATTCGCGGCTCGATGCGCCCTGGGCGGTGGCCGACTTTGGATTGAGCGATCAATGCGAACAGCCGCTGGTTGTCCTTCGCGGCGCATAGTCCGCGCGTGGTCCACTCCGCCCATAGTTGCACCGTGTGTTTGAAGCTCAGGCCGCGCGGATCGACGCCGGCCTTGCAAGCGGCCTGCGCCATCAGTAGCCGGATCACGTTGTAGGCCAGCAGGTGCACCCACATCTGTTTCTCGTTCATCTGCGGCGTCTGGCAGCTCAGCACCTCCATGCCCGTGGTGGTCTTGAGGTTTCGCAGGTCCAGCTCGACGTTCCAGCGGCGTGCGTAGAGCGCCGACAGATCACTCTTGCTCACCTCTCGAGGCTCCAGCAGCGTGGTGACCAGCACCTGGTGGCCCACCTTGGCTTCGCGCAGCATGATGTCCTCGGGCACGCGCGCGTACTGCTCGTGTGTCATCCACTCGGGACGCGCCGGCCTGGGCCAGCACACGATGTGATCGCGCGTGCCCAACTGCTGGCCGCGGCGGAAGTCCGTGATCCGCGCTCCGTGCTGCTCGAACACGACGTCCACGCCCTTGTCCAGCAGCGCGGCGATCAGGAAGTAGTTGCAGTACAGCGCGTCGGCGAGCATCACATCGCCCGCGCCAAAGCCTTCGAGCAGGCGGCGCACCAGCGCCAGTTCTCCGCTGCCCTTGCCGCTGTACGGGCCAATCGCCGCGTCCAGGGCTGCTCCAGTGGCCAGACAGATCACCGCCACCAGCCGCGCCAGCGGGAAGCCCACGCCCGGTGCCTGCGTGCTGGGCTGCGGATACACCGCCTGGTTCTCGGGCGTGTCGGGCATCGACAGGCCCGTGCCGTCCACCAACTTGACCGCGCGGCCTCGCCACTTCCAGGGCGCCAACGCCTTTGCGCTCAGCTCGCGCCCCGTTTGCTGTGTGAGCGCCGTGACCATCTCCAAGGGCAAGCGCTGGCGAGCCTTGCAAATACGCGCCCGTGCGAACGCTGCACGCGCTCAACCCGTCGGCCGCGCGCTGCGCCGCCCAGCCATTGACCGCCTTCTGGCATGAGCCATCGGCCTCCAGCGTCTGGCGCATGAACATCGACAGCGTCACCGTCGGCGGATACAGCCGCTCGCGATGCTCGGGCAGCAGCGCTTCGGTCGTCTCGAGCAACTGCGGGCTCGTCAGGATGTTGAAGAACTCCACCGCCTCGGTCGTGCGTGCCCGCCGTTGAATGCCTCTGCGGCGTTGATGCAAATCGCTTCGGGCTTTACGATCCATGCTGGCTGGCCTTTGGTGAGATGGTTTGGATGCTTCGTAACCAACCATCCTATCGATCCAGGGTCAGCCACCCTCCCTTTGCAATCAAGCACTTACGCCTCGCCGAAGGCTCAGCGGCCCAAAGTAAGTGCCATTCCGCTTAGGGAGGGTCTGGGAGGGTCTGCAAAAGCGCCTCAACCCAGGCGTTCCGCACCTGCGATCAGTCCGCGCAGGAACACCATGATCAGCCGTCCCGAGGGATCCGGGCGCGTGCTGATCCTCTGCAGTGCCAGCCCATGCGACAGGGCCATGAACGCGGCGGCCAGTTCGTCCGGTGCGGCAGGAGGCGTGCGCCCGAGCTTGTTGAACAGCTGGCCGATCACACCGCCGATCTCGCAGCGGTGTCTGTCCCACACCTTCTGGTACTCCGCAGCGAACGTTTGGCTGCGGTTGGCATGCAGCTGCAGTTCGATGGAAAGCATGCACCAGTCGGCATCGTGATTGAGCGTGGAAGCCCAGGCTTCCAGTTCGGCCAGCATCTGCTCGGGTTCTTGCTGCTCGTTGCCCATGACCTTGAAAAGCTGCGTCGCTTCCGCCTCCATGTGCCGCCGCAGCAACTCCAGGAGGACGTCCTCCTTGCTCGAGAAGTTCGAATAGAAGGCGCCTTGGGAGTAGCCCGCCTTGTCCGCGATGTCGCGGATCGACGCGCCCCCATAGCCGTTCGACACGAACAGGTGCTGCGCGGCTTCGATCAGACGCTCGCGCGTCTGCGCCCGGCTTTCCTCGCGGGTCAGGCGCCTTCTTGCTGTCGTCGGGCTCATGCCTCAAAAGATATCACATGAACTTTGGATATCGGACAGCCAAGATTCAGAAATCACTTGATATTTGAAAATGCCGCGGCTACATTCAAAACTCGTTTGATTTTTGAAATTCGATTGATATGGAAAAAACCAAGGCCTTGAGGTCCGCGTTCGTCACCGGCGCGACCGGCCTTCTCGGCAACAACCTGGTGCGCGAACTGGTCGCGCGAGGCGTCTCCGTCAAGGCCCTTGTCCGCTCGAAGGCCAAGGGCCAGCAGCAGTTTGCGGGCGTGAAGGGCGTCGAACTGGTGCTGGGCGACATGGCCGATGTGCCCGCCTTCGCCGGCGCGCTGCAAGGGTGCGACGTGGTGTTCCACACTGCCGCATTCTTCCGGGACAACTTCAAGGGCGGCAGCCACTGGGAAGAGCTCAAGCGCATCAATGTGGACGGCACGCGGCAGCTCATCGAGCAGGCCTACGGTGCCGGCATCCGGCGCTTCGTCCAGACCTCGTCCATTGCGGTGCTCAACGGCGAGCCGGGCGTGCCCATGGACGAGACCTGCCTGCGCGACCTGGCCGACGCCGACGACGACTACTACCGCAGCAAGATCATGGCCGACCAGGTCGTGTCGGCCTTTCTGGGCACGCACCCGGACATGCATGCGAGCTTTGTCCTGCCAGGATGGATGTGGGGGCCGGCCGATATCGGCCCCACCTCGTCAGGACAATTCGTCAACGATGTGGTGCTCGGAAAACTGCCCGGACTGGTACCCGGCAGCTTTTCCGTCGTCGACGCCCGCGATGTGGCAAGGGCGCAGATTTCGGCCGCGGAGCACGGGCAGCGCGGCGAACGCTACCTGGCGGCCGGCCGCCACATGACGATGCAGGAACTGGTGCCCTTGGTGGGAAAGATCGCAGGCATCAAGACGCCGACGCGCCACTTGCCCTTTCCGCTCCTGTATCTGCTGGCGGCGGTGCAGGAACTCTACGCGCGGATCACCGGCAAGCCCATCCTGCTCAGCCTGGCCACTGTGCGGCTGATGCGCAAGGAGGCGGGGCGCAGCCATTTCAATCACACGAAGAGCGAGCAGAAGCTTCAGCTGAAGTTTCGCCCGATCGAGCAGACCGTTGCCGACACGCTCGCCTGGTATCGCGGCAATGGCTGGCTGCCCGGTGTGCCGACCCGAATCGAATCCTGAACAAGGGAAAAAGACCGTGACCAACAGATTGATCCTGAAACTCTCGACGGCCATCGCAGCCGTTCTTTGCATCGCGGCAGCGCCGCAGGAGTCTGCGGCCCAGGGCCTCCCTGCCGCCAGGGCCGCAGGCAGCATGGCCGAGTTCTGCAGCAAGGGGCAGGCGGAGTACCCGGGAGGCATCGCCCGCATGCATCCCTCGTTCAAATTCAACATCTGCTGGTGGCTCGAGGATGCCGGCATCGAAGCACGCACCTTCGACGAAATCGCCGCGGCGCTGCCGGAACACGCCGGGCCGTCGCAGGCAGCCTGGCAAGCAACCTTCAACAAGCCTGCCCAGATGCATCTGGAACGGGCCCGCGCACTCGAAGAGCGGGGCAACGGCACCGCCGCATCGGCCGAATACAGGAAGGCCGCTTTCTACCTTCGGATGAACCGGCTTCCCAAGCGTGTTCCCGCGGCGGACCTGCAGGCGACCGAACGAGCCCATGCGCTCCTGGGAAAGCCGCTGCAGCGGATCGCATTCAAGACCGGCGCGAAGGAATTCATCGGCTACTTCCGGGCACCGCCGGCACGTCCGGGCGGCAACGAGAAGCTGCCGGTGCTGGTCATTCTTGGCGGCCTCGACAACCTGAAGACCGAGATGATCCGGCACAGCGACTACTTCATGGGCCGCGGCTTCGCCACCATCATTGTGGAGAACCCGGACACCGGGGAGAACCAGCTCGGGTTCCGCCCGGAGTCCCACGTGATGTTCGACGCCGTGGCGGACTACATCAAGACCCGCAGCGACCTGGACGCGAGCCGCGTGGCCGTGTACGGCTGGAGCATGGGAGGCTACCTGGGAACGCTTGGCGGGCTGCGCAACGACTTCTACAAGGCGATCGTCAATGTGGGCGGCCCCAGCGATTCGAGCTTTGGGCAAGCGCATTGCAAGGTGGCTCCTGCATGGATCGTCGCGCCCTACACCGTGTTTGCGAACATGAACCCGCAGACCACGCCTCGCGAAGCGATGTGCGAATACTACGAAGCATTCCAGCTCTCGCGCCAGCTGAAGAAACCGACCACGGCGCAGCTGCGCAAGCCCATTCTCATGGTGAACGGCGCGCGCGAAGACCTCGTCTCCAGGGACGAGCCCGCATCCCTTGCGGCCCTTGGCTTCAACGTGACGCAACTGGTATTCGGAGAGGACGGCCACACGGCGGAGTCGAACATGAGTGAGCACTTCGAGTTCACCGCGAACTGGCTCATGCGGCGGCTGAAGATGGAAAACTGATCCGGGTTTACCTCCATCCGGATTGCAGCATAAATTGTATACAGTTTGGCGTACACAACGAGTGGACGCCACGGGCACCCGCGCCGTCCACGCACCTTTCCCCTTGCCGCTGCAGGAGAAACGCAATGACGGCCGACACCCCTTCCACAGTCCATCCGGTGGACCAGCGACTGCCTTCGGGCAAGCTCGCGGCCCTGGGCCTTCAGCATGTGCTGGTGATGTACGCGGGGGCCGTTGCGGTGCCGCTGATCGTCGGGCGTGCGCTCAAGCTCTCGCCCGACGAGGTTGCGCTGCTGATCTCGGCCGACCTGTTCTGCTGCGGCATCGCCACGCTGATCCAGGCGCTGGGCGCCACGCAGTGGTTCGGCATCCGGCTGCCGGTGATGATGGGGGTGACCTTCGCATCGGTCGCGCCCATGGTGGCCATTGCCAATGCCAACCCGGGCCAGAACGGCGCGCAGCTGCTGTTCGGCGCCATCATCGGCGCCGGCGCGGTCTCGATGCTGATCGCGCCGCTGGTGAGCCGCATGCTGCGCTTCTTTCCGCCGGTGGTCACGGGCACCATCATCGCGGTGATCGGCATCAGCCTGATGCGCGTGGGCATCAACTGGATCTTCGGCAACCCGGTGGGGCCGACGGCGCCTGCGCTGGTGGATCCGGTATATGCGAAGTGGCTCGCGGAGGTGACCTCGCCGGGCAGCTCGATTCCCGCAGTGCCCAAGGGCTTTGCCATCATGCCGACGGTGCCCAACCCCAAGTACGCGGACCTGTCGGGCTTCGGGGTGGCGGCGCTGGTGCTGGTGTCGATCCTGCTGATCGTCAAGTACGCCAAGGGCTTCATCGCCAACATCTCGGTGCTGCTGGGCATTGTGATTGGCGCGGTCGTGGCCTCGATCACCGGGCTGATGACCTACGAGAAAGTCGGCAAGGCAGCCTGGGTGGACGTGGTGCTGCCCTTCCACTTCGGCATGCCGCAGTTCGACCCGATCCTGATCCTCACGATGACGCTCATCATGATCGTGGTGATGATCGAGTCGACCGGCATGTTCCTCGCGCTCGGCGAAATGACCGACCGGAAGATCACGCAGAAGGACCTGGCCAAGGGCCTGCGCACCGACGGCCTGGGCACGCTCATCGGCGGCATCTTCAACACCTTTCCGTACACGAGCTTTTCGCAGAACGTGGGCCTGGTGGCCGTCACGGGCATCAAGAGCCGCTATGTCTGCGTGGCCGGCGGCGTGATCCTGATCGTGCTGGGCTTGCTGCCCAAGATGGCGGCGCTGATCGAATCGCTGCCCACCGTGGTGCTGGGCGGCGCGGGCCTGGTGATGTTCGGCATGGTGGCGGCCACCGGCATCCGCATTCTCTCGGGCGTGGACTTCAAGGGCAACCGGCACAACGCGATGATCGTGGCGGTGTCGATCGGCGTCGGCATGATTCCGCTCATTGCACCCAACTTCAAGCAGTGGATGCCGCATGCCATTCACTCGCTGATCGAGTCGGGCATTCTGCTGGCGTCGATCAGCGCGGTGCTGCTGAACCTGTTCCTCAATGGCGCGAAGCACGACGAAGAGGCCGTGATCGCGGCGGCCAAGCAGGCCGAAGCGCACTAGAGACTGCTCAGATCATCGCCAGCGGCGCCTTGCGGCGCGGCGGCGGATGCAGGCGGTCGAGTTCGGCGAGGGTTGCCGCATCGAGCCTCAGGTCGGTGGCGGCGAGGTTCTGCTGGAGGTGCGCGCTGCGCACGGCCTTCGGAATCGCGGCGACACCGGGCCGTGCGATCACCGCGGCCAGCGCGAGTTGCGCGGCGCTCACGCCGAGCCGCCCGGCCAGCGCTACCAGTGCCTCGTCCGCGGCCAGTGCGCCCTGGTCGATCGGGCTGTAGGCCATCAATGGCATGCCGTGCTCGCGTAACCACGGCAGCAGGCTGAACTCCGGGCCGCGTTCGGCCAGCGACAGGTACACCTGGTTGGCCGCGCAGCCGGGGCCTGACTCGATAAGCGGCGCCAGCTCCTCCATGTCGTCGGCGTCGAAGTTGCTCACGCCCCAACGCGCGATACGCCCCTTGGCCACCAGCGCCTGCATCGCATCGACCGTTTCGCGTAGCGGATGGCTGCCGCGCCAATGCAGCAGGTACAGGTCGATCGTGTCGAGGCCGAGCCGTTTCAGGCTGCGCTCGCAGGCCTCGGGCGTGCCGCGACGGCTCGCGTTGTGCGGATACACCTTGCTGACGATGAAGAGCTCGTCGCGCCGCACGTCGCCCGCGCGCAGGGCCTCTGCAATGGCCTGGCCGAGTACGGTTTCGGCTCCGCCCTCGCCGTACATCTCGGCGGTGTCGATCAGCCGGTAGCCCATCGCGATGGCTTCGCGCACCGCGGCAACTTCGGCCGCATGGCGGCCTGCGATCTCGCCCATGCGCCAGGTGCCGAGGCCGAGCACCGGCATCTCGCCGCCGGCCGGGAGTGAAAGGGTTCGCATGAGGGCGATGGTACGGCGGCCCCGCCGGCCGATCCGGGGATCAAGGCAAAATCCCGGTCGCCGCTCCGGTCGGCCCCCGCCTCCCATGCCGCCCCTGCCTCCCCTCCCGCCCGCAACGCCAATGGCCCGCTCGCGCCGCGGCCGCTGGCGCACGCTGCTCGCCTGGACGGCCGCCGTGGCCGTGGCGCTGCTGCTGATCGGCGCGGCGGGCCAGTGGGCCGCAGCCCGCGAGGCAAGCTTCCAGGCGGACTCGATCCGCCGCGCGATGGAGGTCCACGTGCTGGGCCTGCGCGATGCCGCCGGCAAGTACGGCTACCTGCCGCGCACCGCGGGCATGCACCCCGACGTCTTCGACGTGCTGGCCCATCCGCGCGACCCCGCGGCGCAGCAGCGCGCCAACCGCTACATCGAGGAAGTGAACCGCCACGCGGGCTCGGATGCGCTCTACCTGATCGACCTGCAAGGCCTCACGCTGGCGGCAAGCAACTGGGCCACGCCGCAGAGCTTCGTCGGCGAGTCCTATGCCAACCGGCCCTACTTCATCGACGCGCGCGCGGGCCGCAGCGGCCTCTTCTACGGCGTGGGCCAGACCACCGGCGAGCCCGGGCTCTTCATGTCCGCGCCGGTGCGCTCCGAGGCCGGCGCCGTGCTGGGCGTGCTGACGGTCAAGATCAGCCTGCGCCAGCTCCAGGAGGCCTGGACCTTCGCGCGCGAACCGATCCTGCTGACCGATGCGCGCGGCATCGTGTTCCTGAGCTCGGTGCCGGCGTGGATGTACCAGGCCACGCGGCCCCTCGCCGCCGCCGACCTGGAGGGCATGAAGCGCGACCAGCAGTACGGCGCCCGCACCGGCTTCTCGCCGCTGCCATGGACGGTGGAGCGCGAGGAAGGACATCCGGGCTACCTCGTGCGCACCGACATCGGCGGCAAGACGCGCCGCTTCCTCGTGCTGGACGAGCCGCTGCCCGACCTCGGCTGGACCCTGACCGTGATGGCCGACCACGCCGAGGTCGCCCGCGCGCGCGAACGCACCTGGATGCTGGGCCTGCTGTGCGCGGGCGTGCTGCTGCTGGGCGGGCTGTACTGGCAGCTGCGCGAGCGCCGTTTCGCCGAACAGCGCGACGCGCGGCGCGACCTGGAGCTGCGGGTGCGCGAGCGCACGCACGCGCTGGACGAGGCCCACGCCTTCCGCAAGGCGATGGAAGACTCGCTGCTGGTGGGCATGCGCGCACGCGACCTCGAAGGCCGGATCATCTACGTCAATCCCGCCTTCTGCGAGATGACCGGCTACGGCGCCGACGAGCTCCTCGGACGGCTGCCGCCCTACCCCTACTGGCATCCCGACGACGTGGCGCAGCACTGGCTGCACTACCAGGCCATGATGAACGGGCAGCCCGCGCGCTCGGGTTTCGAATCGCGCCTGCGGCATCGCGACGGGCACGAGGTGATCACCATGGTCTACACGGCGCAGCTCATCGATGCCGATGGCCGCCACAGCGGCTGGATGAGCTCGGTGGTGGACATCACCGAGCAAAAGCGCGCCGAGCTGCGCCAGCGCCAGAACGACGAGCAGCTGCAGCATGCGCAGCGCCTCGCCAGCCTGGGCGAGATGGCCTCCACCCTGGCCCACGAGCTGAACCAGCCGCTGATGGCGCTGAGCAATTTCGCGAGCGCGGCCAAGGCCTTCGCGGAACAGGGCAACCAGGCGCTGCTGGCCAGCAGCCTCGACGAGACCGTGGCGCAGGCCCAGCGCAGCGCCGAGATCGTGCGCCGCATCCGCGGCTTCGTGCGCCAGCGCACCGCCGGCACGGAGGATTGCGCGGTGGCGGCACTGGTCACCCATGCGCTGGCGCTGCTGCAGGGCGAGATGCGGCTGCGCCAGGCGCGCGCGGAGGTCCGCATCGCGCCTTCGCTGCCCCCGGTGCGCGGCGACCGCGTGCTGCTGGAGCAGGTGCTGCTGAACCTGCTGTCGAACAGCCTGCACGCCATGCTGGCCACGCCGCCCGAGCAGCGCGTGGTGGAGGTCGAGGCCGAACTGCTCGAAGGCCGCGTGCACATCCGCCTGGCGGACCGGGGTTCCGGCATCGACGCCGCGCTGGCCGAGCAGGTGTTCGCGCCCTTCTTCACCACCAAGGCCGGCGGGCTGGGGCTGGGGCTGAACATCTGCCGCACCATCGTCGAAGCCCACCGAGGCCGGCTGTCCTTTGCCAACCGGGCCGGTGGTGGCACAGTTTTCACCCTCGAACTGGAAATCTCAGCCCCGTGACCGCCCTTGCCAACCACCTGTGCATCGTCGACGACGACGAGGCCGTGCGCCGCTCGCTGGGCCTCCTGCTGCTGTCGCGCGGCCATGCGGTGCAGACCTTTGCCTCGGGCGAGGCCTTCCTGGCCGGCGCCGACCTGCAGCGCCCGGGCTGCGTCGTGCTGGACCTGCGCATGGAGGGCATGAGCGGGCTGCAGGTGTTCGATGCGCTGCGTGCGCAGGACAGCCCGCTGGTGGTGATCTTCCTGTCCGGCCACGGCGACATTCCGATGGCGGTCGAGGCGGTGCAGAACGGCGCCTTCGGCTGGCTCGAGAAGCCCTGCAACGACGAACGCCTGCTCGAGAGCATTGCCAAGGCGCTGCAGAAGGCCGAGGAGATCGCCGTGCGCCGGCAGGCCCGCCAGGCCGCGCAGGCCCTGTGGTCCAAACTGACGCCGCGCGAGATGCAGGTGGCCCGGCTGGTCGCCCAGGGCCTGCCCAACAAGCGCATCGCGCTGGAGCTCGCGCCGCTGGAGCAGCGCACGGTGGAAACGCACCGCGCCCACGTGTTCGCCAAGCTCGGCCTGTCGAACAGCCACGAGCTCGACCGGTTCCTGCGCGAGCACGCGTTGTAGCTCTTTCTAGGTATTTACCCTTGCGTACACGTACGTAGCGCCGCGGCGGGCGGCTACGGACGACGGCGCGCCCTTGGCGCGACAGACTCCCCGGCACGGCTTTCCGCGGCTTCGCGGGCGGCCACAGCCAGAGACAAGGACCCCCGAATGACCGCCATTGCCAGCGCCACCGCCGGTGCCTCCAGCCCGGACGCGACCAGCGCCAACGCGCCCAACGCCACGCCCTACACCTTCGAGGAAAAGCGCAAGCGCATCTTCGCCATCTTCGCCGCCTCGTCCGGCAACCTGGTGGAGTGGTTCGACTTCTACGTCTACGCCTTCTGCGCGATCTACTTCGCGCCCTCGTTCTTTCCCAAGTCGGACCCCACGGTCCAGTTGCTGAACACGGCGGGCGTGTTCGCTGCCGGCTTCCTGATGCGCCCGATCGGCGGCTGGCTGTTCGGCCGGCTGGCCGACCGCAAGGGCCGCAAGACCTCGATGGTGACCTCGGTCGTCATGATGTGCGTGGGCTCGCTGGTCATCGCCTGCCTGCCCACCTATGCGCAGATCGGCGCCTGGGCGCCCGCGCTGCTGCTGGCCGCGCGCCTCTTGCAGGGGCTGTCGGTCGGCGGCGAGTACGGCACCACCGCCACCTACATGAGCGAAGTGGCGATGCGCGGCCAGCGCGGCTTCTTCTCGTCGTTCCAGTACGTGACCCTGATCGGCGGCCAGCTGCTGGCCGTGGTGGTCGTGGTGGTGCTGCAGCAGGTGCTCGACGAGGCCGAGCTCAAGGCCTGGGGCTGGCGCGTTCCCTTCGTGCTGGGCGCCGTGGCGGCCATCGTGGCCCTGATGCTGCGCCGCACGCTGACCGAGACCGCCAGCACGCAGACCCGCGCCGCCAAGGGCGCCGGCAGCGTCGCCGAGCTGTTCAAACACCACAAGCGCGCGTTCTTCGTGGTGCTGGGCTACACGGCCGGCGGCTCGCTGATCTTCTACACCTTCACCACCTACATGCAGAAGTACCTGGTGAACTCGGCCGGCATGTCGATCAAGACCGCCAGCAACGTGATGACCGCCTGCCTGTTCATCTACATGTGCATGCAGCCGCTGTTCGGCGCGCTGTCGGACCGCATCGGCCGGCGCAGCAACATGCTGCTGTTCGGCGCGCTCGGCGCGCTGATGACGGTGCCCGTGCTGAGCAACCTGCAGAGCGTGGGCAGCCCGCTGATGGCCGGCGTGCTGATCACGCTGGCGCTCGCGGTGGTGAGCTTCTACACCTCGATCAGCGGCATCGTGAAGGCCGAGATGTTCCCGCCCGAAGTGCGCGCGCTGGGCGTGGGCCTGTCGTATGCGGTGGGCAACGCCATCTTCGGCGGCAGCGCCGAATACGTGGCGCTGGGCCTGAAGTCGATCGGCCACGAGTCGTACTTCTACTGGTACGTGACCGCGATGATGGGCGTGGCCTTCATGGTGAGCCTGCTGCTGCCGAAGCAGGCAAGCTACCTGCACCACGACAAGTAGCCGGGCAGGAGGCGCGCGGCCTCAGAACAGTATCACCCACTCGCCGCGCAGGTACCGATACTTGTAGCTGGGCCCCGAGAAGGTGGTGCTGCGGCTGTAGCCGGCACCGAAGCGAAAGACCTGCGATCCCCTCACGGGGCTTTGCAGGTTCACGTCCAGCAGCCGCGTCGGCTGCCGGAACTCGTGGTTGATCGTCTCGGTGCCAAGCCCCGCCGTGACCGCGAGGGTCCAGCCCGAAAAACGCTGCCGCCAGCCGACCGCCAGCATCGCCTCGCTGTAGTTCTTCGGATTGAAATAGGCCCTGTCCACGTCCTCGTGGCTGCTGCGGTAGGTTCGATAGCGCGCCTGCAGGGTCAGCCCCAGGTCGAGCGACGGCTGGTAGATCAGCCGCAGGCGGCCGTGGTCGCGCCGGTTGCCGTCGGAGAAATACTGCTGCGCCGCGAGCCCGACCAGGGTCACGTGGCTTCCAAGCCCCTGGTCCACGGCCACCCCGACAAACGAAAAATCGATGCCGCGATCCAGCGACTTCGGGGTTTCCACCCAGTCGCGCGTCACCAGGAACTCCACCGCCGTGCTCTTGGTGGGCGACAGGCGGTAGCTGCCGTCGAGCGTGAGCAGCGTGTGCCCTCCCTGCTCGAACGCGCCGACCTCGATCGCTCCTCCGTCGGTGGTCTTCGTTTCGACCGAGCGAGCCAGGAACGAGATCTTCTTGCCGGCCCTTTGCCAGTTGTCCTGCCTGTATTGATAGTCGCCCAGCCGGAACCCCAGGTAGCGGTCGGCATTTTCAAAGGCGGGAAAGAATTCCACCGACACCCGCCGCGATTGAAAATTATCGCTGTCGCTGGTGAGGAAGAATTCCGGGCCAAAGGCCATGCCGGCCGATTTTTCGTTTGCTTTTTCTTCCTCCGCCCTGCAGGGAGCGGTCAGCACCAGGCAACCCAGGGAAACGGCGGCAAGATACCTCGGCAGCCCCGTCATTTGGTTCCCCAGGCCTTGGGCTTCCTGAACAGTTCATCCAGATAGCCGAGCACGCTGGCCGGCTGCAGGATCAGGCTGTACAGCAGCGCGTAGACAAAGAATCCCTGGATGTTCTTTCGTACCACCAAGCCTGTTTTCCTGAACATCCGGCGTTCGATCCTGAACATGAGCAGGCTCAATGCGAATGTGGCCGGTATCAATGCAAGGGTCATGATTCCCACGATCCAGTAATGGCCGAATAACGCGAGAATTATTCCGGGTATGAATCCGATGGTGCACGCCAGGTCCAGCCACGGAAACAGCAGATTCCAATAAATGAAAAATGTCGACAACCTCGGCTTGATCAGGATCCCCGGATGTTTGAGGAAGGCTTCCGCCATGCCGCGCGCCCATCGCTGGCGCTGCTTGACCAGTTGCTTGACGGTGGTGGGCACATTGGTGAACAGGCATGCGTCCTCGCAGTGGCCCACCCGGTAGCCGGCTTTCAGCAGCGCCCAGGTGAGCACGATGTCCTCGCCCACGCACTCGGGCCATCCGCCAACCTCGATCAGCGCGGCCCTGTCGTAGATCGAAAATGCGCCCTGCGCCACCAAGGTGCCTTGGAACAACGATTGCACCCGCTTGATGGCGGCAATCCCATGGAAGTAGTCCCATTCCTGGCAGCGGGTGATCCAGTTCAGCCGCGAGTTGCGGACCAGGATTTTTCCCGCGACAGCCCGCGTATGGGGCGGATCGGCGCGATAGCGCTCGACGATGCTGGCCAGCGCCCCCCGGTAAAGGAAAGAGTCGGCATCCACGGTGATGACCAGGTCGTGCGCCACCTCCTTGAACCCGATGTTCAGCGCGCGCGCCTTGCCGCCGTTTTTTTCAAGGTCCACGAAAGTCAGCCACGGGTATCGCTCCAGGGCGCGCTCGACGACAAGAGACGTGCCGTCCGCGGAGCCGTCATTGATCACGATCACCTGCAGTTCGCCCGGGTAATTCTGCCGATCGATGCTGACCAGCGTCTCATCGATGGACGCTTCCTCGTTGTAGGCGGCAATCAGGATGGAGATCGGGGGATAGACAGATAGCGCGGGATGCGGCGGCCTCTTGTCCAGCAGCAGGCTGATGGCCAGGAATGCATTCATGAAGCCCGGAACAACGGCGATGCCATACACCAGGAAAATGGCCAGGGCCATCCCGACCCGATCCGTCAAATCGGCCAGCCAGGGTCCCGCAGCCCATATCGAGAACCACATCCAGGCGCTGGCGCCAATCAACGCAATAACAAACTTGCCCGACACGGGCAGGTAAATCATTGGCTGCAGCGCCTTCTGGCCTTCTTCGTTCATGTCGCTCTCGAGTGTTCCAACGAATGTAACTCTCGATAAACGACACGAACAGTCTGGTTACATTTCCGGGGACTGTTAACAACACCAGAAGGCGCTCCGCCCCGGCCCTCACCCGACCCGCGGAGCCCGGGAATACCCTCTGGTTGCCCCGAAGCCTTCTTGCCTACATTGCTTGTATGCAAGAAAAACGATCCTTGCATGCAAACACCGCCAAGACACACAAGGAGACTTCCATGCCTCGCTTCGCCAAATCGCTCTTCGGCCAGGTCGTCATCGCCCTGGTGCTCGGCGTGCTCGCCGGCCTCTTCTTGCCGGAGTTCGCCATCAAGCTCAAGCCGCTCGGCGACGGCTTCATCAAGCTGATCAAGATGATCATCCCGGTGCTGGTGTTCTGCGTGGTGGTGCACGGCATCGCGGGCGCGGGCGACCTGAAGCGCGTGGGCCGGGTCGGCGTGAAGGCGCTGATCTACTTCGAGGTGCTCACCACCATTGCGCTGGCCATGGGCCTGGTGCTGGCCTTCGTGTTCCAGCCGGGCGTGGGCATGAACGTGGACCCGGGCAAGCTCGACGCCACCGCCATGAGCGCCTATGCCTCGAACGCCGACAAGCTCACGAGCGGCGGCACGGTCGAGTTCCTGATGAAGCTGATCCCCACCACGGTGGTCGCCGCCTTTGCCACCGGCGACGTGCTGCAGGTGCTGCTGTTCGCGGTGCTGTTCGGCTGCGCGCTGTCGCTGCTGGGCGAGCGCGGCAAGCCTGTGGGCGTGGTGGTGGACGCGCTTTCGCTGGTGCTGTTCAAGATCATGGGCATCCTCATCAAGCTGGCGCCGCTCGGCGTGCTGGGCGCCATTGCCTTCACGGTGGGCAAGTACGGCATCGGCTCGCTCAAGCAGCTCGGCATGCTGGTCGCCCTGTTCTACGGCGCGGTGCTGATCTTCGTGTTCGTGGTGCTCGGGCTGGTCATGCGTATTTCGGGCTTCAGCCTGTGGAAGCTGCTGCGCTACCTGCGCGAGGAGCTCGCCATCGTGTTCGCCACCACCTCGTCGGACAGCGTGCTGCCGCAGATCATGGCCAAGCTGCGGCGCATGGGCATCCGCGACTCGACGGTGGGGCTGGTGATTCCCACGGGCTACTCGTTCAACCTCGACGCCTTCTCGATCTACATCACGCTCGCGGCGGTGTTCATCGCGCAGGCCACCAACACGCCGATCTCGATGGCGGACCTGCTGACCATCCTTGCGATCGCGCTGGTCACCTCCAAGGGCGCGCACGGCGTGCCGGGCTCGGCCATCGTGGTGCTGGCCGCCACGCTGCACGCGATTCCCGCCATTCCGGCCATCGGCCTGGTGCTGGTGCTCTCGGTCGACTGGTTCATGGGCATTGCGCGCGCGCTGGGCAACCTGATCGGCAACTGCGTGGCCACGGTGGCCATCGCGGCCTGGGAAGGCGACATCGACCGCGAGCGCGCCCATGCCGTGCTCGACGGCACCCACTCGCCCGACGACGAGCCGCTGGCCGAGCCCGAGCTGCCGGCGGCACCGCTGGGCGCGGGCGCCGGCAGCCATTGAAGCCGATGGCCACCGACGTCAATCCCACCTCCATCGCGGAGCGCGTGGTCGAAGCCATCCTGGCGCAAAAGCTCGCGCCGGGCGAGCGGCTCGGCGAGCAGGCGCTGGCCGAGAACTTCGCGGTGAGCCGGACCATGGTGCGCGAGGCGCTCATGCAGCTGCAGGCGCGCGGCTTCGTCGAGGTGCAGTCGCGCCGCGGCTGGTACGTGGTGGAGCCCTCGGCCGAGGAAGCGCGCGACGCCTTCTCGGCGCGGCGCATCGTCGAGGCGGGCATTCTGGCCGAAAGCGAAGGCCGGCCGCTGCAAAAGGCCATCCGCAGGCTGCGCGACCACATTGCCGACGAGCGGCGCGCCATCGAGGGCGCCGATGCCGCCACGCGCGCCTTCCTGCTGGCCGATTTCCACGTCTGCCTGGCCGAGCAGATGGGCCACCAGCTGCTGGTCGACGTGCTGCGCGACCTCACGGCCCGCACCACGCTGGCCGCCACGCTCTACCAATCAAGGCACGAGGCCGGGCAGTCCTGCGCGGAGCACGGCGCCATCGTCGCCGCGCTGGAGGCCGGCGACACGGCCAGGGCACGCCAGCTGATGATCGAGCACATCGGCAATGTCGAACGCTCGCTCGAGGTCGAAACCACGGCCGGGCCCGACGCGCCCGCCCGGCTGCGCGCCACGCTGGCGCCGGTGGCGCTGCCGCGCGCCAGGCGCTGACCTCCCGGCGCCGCAGCGCCGGGGCGCTACCGCACAAGGGCGTGCCGACCGACAGGGGGGTGCATTCAGGCTCGGCTACAGTCCGAATCACCTATGAACTCACCCCAACTCCAGCGCGGCGTGTTCCTCGCCCTGCTCGCCATCGTCACTGCGGCCTTTCTCTGGGTGCTGATGCCGTTCTTCGGCGCGGTGCTGTGGGGCGTGGCGCTGGCCATCCTGTTCACGCCGCTCTACAAGCGGCTGCTGAAGAAAATGCCCGGCTGGCACAACGCCGCCGCGCTGTCGACGCTGGCCATCTGCCTCTTCATCGTGATTCTTCCGCTGGCCATGGTCGGGGTATCGCTGGTGCAGGAAATCGTGCAGGTCACGCAGAGCATCCGGTCGGGGCAGATCAATTTCGCGGCCTATTTCCAGCAGATCCTCAACGCCGTGCCGCAATGGCTGCTGAACCTCTTCGACCGCTTCAACCTCGGCGACATGGAGGCCTGGCAGGCCCGCATCTCCGCGGGCGCGGCCCAGGGCAGCCAGCTCATCGCCAGCCAAGCGCTGACCATCGGCCAGAACACCTTCGACTTCGTCATCAGCTTCTTCGTGATGCTGTATTTGCTGTACTTCCTGGTGCGCGACGGTTCGGCGCTCTCGAGGTCGATGCGCGAGGCAGTGCCGCTCGCCAAGCCGCACACGCATTACCTGCTCAACAAGTTCACCACCGTGATCCGCGCCACCGTCAAGGGCAACGTGGCGGTGGCCATCGCGCAGGGCACCATCGGCGGCCTGGCCTTCTGGTTCCTCGGTGTGCAGGGGGCGCTGCTGTGGGCCGTGCTGATGGCCTTTCTCTCGCTGCTGCCCGCGGTGGGCGCGGCGCTCATCTGGGGGCCCGTGGCCATCTATTTCCTTGCCACCGGCCATTTCTGGCAGGGCGGCATCCTGGTCTTCGTGGGCGTGTTCGTGATCGGGCTGGTCGACAACATCCTTCGCCCCTTGCTGGTGGGCAAGGACACGCAGATGCCCGACTACATCGTGCTGATGTCGACCATCGGCGGCATGGCGATCTTCGGCATCAACGGTTTCGTGATCGGGCCGGTGATCGCGGCGCTGTTCATGGCGGCGTGGAGCCTGTTCGCGGAATCGGGCCAGCTGGAGACCAGCCCCGGCGACGACAAGAACACCAGCTGAAAACAAGCCCTTGCGGGCCGCCCAGGCGAGGCGGCCCCGGGCACCGAGGCGGGTGCGCCCTGCGCCTGCCACGTGCATTTCGCGCGCGCGTTTTCGCATTCCGTCGCATGGCGCTGGCGAGCGCGTGCCGGCTGCGAGATCGTCGAGGCCTCCAACTTCCAGAAGAGGTCTTGTCGATGAACTTTCCACTGTCCCGAACGGGTGCACGCGCCCTGTACGCCGCCTCCCTCATTTCCCCGCTGGCCGCTCTGGCCGCCGACCTGAGCCTGAACGTAGCCGACGGGCCGGCCGCCGAAGCCACGCTCTACGTGGCGCTGTACAACGACGCCGCGAGCTACGCCGACAGCAAGGCCGTGGCCTCGCAGACCGCGCCGATGCAGGGCGGCAAGGCCCGGCTCGTGTTCACAGGACTGGCGCCGGGGCGGTACGCGCTGCGGGCGTTCACCGACGAGAACGGCAACGGCAAGCTCGACACCAACCTCATGGGCATGCCGACCGAGCGCTATGGCTTCTCGAACGACGCGAAGGGCAACCGCGCCGCGCCCGCCTTCGAAGCCGCTGCGATCATCGTCGACGCCGACCTGCAGACCGTCATTCACCTGCGCTGAGGAGCAAACCGCCATGGAACGACGCGAACTCCTGCGCCTGCTGGCCTCGGCCGGTGCCCTGCCCCTCTTGGCACCGCTGGCCCGCGCGGCCGGCACGGCCGACGACTGGCAAGCCCGGTTCGAGGCCGCCCGTACGCCTTGGAAGACCGGCTTCGCCACGCCCCCGGACGACCTGCCGCTGACCCGCGCCACGGTGCGCGGGCGCTTTCCCGATGCCGTGGCCGGCACGCTGTTGCGCATCGGCCCGGCCGGCCACGACCTGGGCGGCGAGCGCTATCACCACTGGTTCGACGGCGACGGCATGGTGCATCGCTTCGTGATCGACGGCCCCGACGTGCGGCACCAGGGCCGCTATGTCGCCACGCCCAAGCGCGTGGCCGAGGTGCGGGCCGGCCGCCGCCTGTTCGAGGCCTTCGGCACCATGCCGCCGGGCGTCGAGCCACCGACCTCGGCCGACAGCATCAACGTCGCCAATACCAGCGTACTGCCGATGCAGGGCGAGGTGCTGGCGCTCTGGGAAGGCGGCTCGGCCACGCGCGTCGATGCGCGCACGCTGGAGACGCTGGGCGTGAAGACCTGGCGGCCGGACCTCGCGGGCATGCCGTTCTCGGCCCATCCCAAGGTCGATCCGGACGGCACGGTGTGGAACTTTGGCGTGAGCTCCGGCCAGGGCCTGCTGGCGCTGTACGAGATCGCGCCCGAAGGCACGCTGCGGCGCGCAGCCGTGGTGCCGGTGGCCGACATGCCGATGGTCCATGACTTCGCCGTGACCGAACGGCACATGGTGTTCCTGATGCCGCCGCTGGTCTACGACGGCAAGCGCAAGGAGGCGGGTGCGAGCTTTCTCGATGCCCATGTCTGGCGGCCGGAACTCGGCATGCGCGCCCTGGTGATCGACAAGCAGAACTGGGAGCGGCGCCAGATGCTCACGCTGCCGGCCGGCTTCCTGTTCCACGTCGGCAATGCCTGGGAAGAAGAGACGCCGAGCGGCACGCTCATCCACGTCGACTACGTGCGTTCGGACAACGCCGATTCGGTGTTCACGACCAACCGCGAAGTGATGCGCGCGCGCGTTGTGAGAAGCACCCATCCGCGGCTGACCGTCGCCACGCTGAACCTCGGCACTGGCAAGGCCACGCAGCAGGCGCCGGCGCAGGAAGCCGAGTTTCCGCGCATCGATCCGCGACGCGTGGGCCTGCGTCACCGCCAGGTGGTTCATGCCACGCAGATCCGGCCCGATCTACCGGGCTTCGGCGCGATCGCGCGAACCGATGTCGAAAGCGGCCGCAGCCAGCGCTTCAGCTACGGCACCCAGGCCATGGTGGAAGAGCATGTCTTCGTGCCGGACGGCACCAAGCCGGGCTGGGTGCTGGGCACGGTGCTCGATTTCGGCCGGCAGAAGACGGTGCTGTCGTGCTTCGCGGCTGACCATTTGGCGGCGGGACCGGTAGCGCAGGCCACCCTGCCCTACGCTCTGCCCTTGGGCCTGCACGGCGCCTTCGTGCCTGCCTGAAGCAGGCGGTGGGCACGCTCAGCCGCCCCACCAGCCTTCGGCAAAGCGCCCCTGCAGGAAGGCCACGAAACCCGACACCTTGCCCGGCACCAGCTTGGGCGAGGGAAAGACGGCGTGGATCTCCTGCTCGGGCAGCGCATGGTCGCCCAGCACCTCGAGCACCTTGCCCGAGGCCAGCGACTCGCTCGCCACGTAGCGCGGCATGAGCGCAATGCCCAGGCCGTCGCGCGCCGCGGCCAGCACCGCGGAAAGGTTGTTGGAGCGGAAGCGGCCCGAGACCGGCACCGTCACCGGATCGCCCTTGGGCGTGTGCATGCGCCAGAACTCGTCGCCCACCACGCTGCTGTAGATGAGCGCCACGTGCGCGCTCAGGTCCTGCGCGCGCCGGGGCGTGCCGTGCTTCTTCAGGTAGCCCGGCGCCGCGACCATGGCCCATGGGTTGGTGCCCAGATAGCGCGCGCCCAGGGAAGAATCGGCCAGCTTGCCCATGCGGATGGCCACGTCGATGCCCTGGGCGATGAGGTCGACATAGCGATCCTCGAAGCTCAGGTCGAGCTGCACCTGCGGATGCCGGCGCATGTATTCGAGCGCCAGCGGCACCACCACGCGGCGGCCGAAGGCCACCGAGGTGCCGATGCGCAGCAGCCCCTGCGCCTGGTTCTGGCGCAGCTGCACGATGCTCTCGGCCTCTTCGGCCTCGCGCACGATGTTCTTGCACTTCTCGTAGTAGAGCGCGCCCGGCTCGGTGAGGCTCACGCCGCGCGTGTTGCGGTTGAGCAGCCGCACCTTCAGCCGCGCCTCGGTGGCCGCTACCTGCTTGGTCACGGTGGGCTGCGTGGTGTGGAACTCGAGCGCCGCCTTCGAGAAGCTGCCGGTCTCGACCACGCGCACGAACATTTCCATTGCCAACAATCTGTCCATGGCCGGATCGTAATCACTTATTCCAGGGCGGAATAGGTTTTATGGTCCCCAGCCGTCTTCTTCGAATGGTCTCCCCTTCCTACAGTGGACCTCACTCAAGGAGACAGTCCCATGGCAAAAATGAAAGCGGTCCAGGCCGCCGTGCTGGTGATGGAAAAGGAAGGCGTGACGCAGGCCTTCGGCGTGCCCGGCGCCGCCATCAATCCGATGTATTCCGCGCTGCGCCAGCGCGGCACCATCTCGCACATCCTCGCGCGCCACGTGGAGGGCGCCTCGCACATGGCCGAGGGCTACACGCGTGCCGTGGCCGGCAACATCGGCGTGTGCATCGGCACCTCGGGGCCCGCGGGTACCGACATGATCACGGGCCTGTACTCGGCCTGGGCCGATTCGATTCCGATCCTCTGCATCACCGGCCAGGCGCCGCGCGCGCGGCTCTACAAGGAAGACTTCCAGGCGGTGGACATCGAATCGATCTCCAAGCCCGTCACCAAGTGGTCGGTCACGGTGCGCGAGCCCGGCCAGGTGCCGCAGGTGTTTCAGCAGGCCTTCCACCTGATGCGCTCGGGCCGCCCGGGCCCGGTGCTGGTCGACCTGCCCTTCGACGTGCAGATGGCCGAGATCGAGTTCGACATCGACAGCTACGAGCCGCTCACCCCCTACAAGCCGGCCGCCACGCGGGCCCAGATCGAGAAGGCCATCGGCATGCTCAACGCGGCCGAGCGCCCGCTGATCGTGGCCGGCGGCGGCGTCATCAACGCCGATGCGTCCGACCTGCTGGTGCGCCTTGCCGAAGCCACCGGCGTGCCGGTGATTCCCACGCTGATGGGCTGGGGCGCGATTCCCGACGACCATCCGCTGATGGCCGGCATGTGCGGCCTGCAGACCAGCCACCGCTACGGCAACGCGACGATGCTCGCGAGCGACTTCGTGCTGGGCATCGGCAACCGCTGGGCCAACCGCCACACCGGCTCGGTCGACGTCTACACCAAGGGCCGCACCTTCGTGCACGTGGACATCGAGCCCACGCAGATCGGACGCGTGTTCACGCCCGACTTCGGCATCGTGTCGGACGCCAAGGCCGCGCTCGCGCTCTTCGTCGAAGTGGCCGAGGAGATGAAGGCGGCCGGCAAGCTGCGCGACCGCCGCGAGTGGGCCAGGTCGTGCATCGAGCGCAAGAAGACCATGCTGCGCAAGACCAACTTCGACGAAGTGCCGATGAAGCCGCAGCGCGTGTACCAGTGCATGAACAACAACTTCAGCAACGACACCTGCTACGTGAGCACCATCGGCCTCTCGCAGATCGCGGCTGCGCAGTTCCTGCACGTGTACAACCCGCGCCACTGGATCAACTGCGGCCAGGCCGGCCCGCTGGGCTGGACCATTCCGGCCGCGCTGGGCGTGCGCGCCGCGGACCCGACGCGCAAGATCGTCGCACTCTCGGGCGACTACGACTTCCAGTTCATGATCGAGGAGCTCGCGGTGGGTGCGCAGTTCAAGCTGCCGTACATCCACATCGTGGTCAACAACTCCTACCTCGGCCTCATCCGCCAGGCGCAGCGCGGCTTCGAGATGGACTACTGCGTGCAGCTCGCGTTCGACAACATCAACGCGGGGCCGGATGCAGGCATCGAAAGCAGCTACGGCGTGGACCACCTGAAGGTCGTCGAAGGCCTGGGCTGCAAGGCGATCCGCGTGAACAAGCAGGAAGAGATCGCGCCGGCCATCCAGCGCGCCGAAGCGCTGATGGCCGAGTTCAGCGTGCCGGTCGTCATCGAAGTGATGCTGGAGCGCGTGACCAACATCGCGATGGGCACCGAGATCGACAACATCACCGAGTTCGAGCCCCTGGCCGAGCATCCGGCCGATGCACCGACCGCAGTCGCGGCCGAGATGCTGGACTGAAGAGGAGCACGCGATGCCCAAGTTCGCAGCCAACCTCACGATGCTCTTCACCGAGCTGCCGTTCATGCAGCGCTTCGAGGCCGCCGCCAAGGCCGGCTTCGAGGCGGTGGAATATCTGTTCCCCTACCCCTTCGAAAAGAAGGAGCTCGCGGCCGCGCTGCGCGCCAATGGCTTGCAGCAGGTGCTGCACAACCTGCCGGCCGGCGACTGGGACAAGGGCGAGCGCGGCATCGCCTGCCATCCGGACCGCACCGGCGAATTCCGCGAAGGCATTGCCATGGCCATCGACTACGCCACGGCGCTGGGCTGCCCGCAGCTCAACTGCCTGGTCGGCAAGGTGCCGGCCGGCGTGAGCACCGAGGCCGCGCACAAGACGGTGGTCGAGAACCTGCGCCTTGCCGCCGGCGAGCTCGAGGCGGCGGGCCTGCGCCTCTTGATCGAGCCGATCAACACCTTCGACATCCCGGGCTTCTTCCTGACGCGCACCGACCAGGCACTGGCGCTGATCGACGAGGTGGGTTCTTCCAACCTGCGCGTGCAGTACGACATCTACCACGCGCAGCGCATGGAAGGCGAGCTGGGCAACACCCTGTCGAAGCACCTCGCGCGCATCGGCCACATCCAGCTGGCCGACAACCCCGGGCGTGGCGAACCGGGCACGGGTGAAATCAACTACCCATGGCTCTTCAGGCACATCGATTCGATCGGCTACGACGGCTGGATCGGCTGCGAATACAAGCCGCGCAGCGACACCGTGAACGGCCTCGGCTGGCGCGAAGCGCTCACGCAATAAAAGACAACTTCAGATCGGAAACAGAGACATGTCGCAATCACAAAGAATCGGATTCATCGGCCTCGGCATCATGGGCGCGCCCATGGCGGGCCACCTGCTCGACGCGGGGCACCAGCTCTTCGTGAACACGCAAGGCAACACACCCGAGCCCTTCATCTCGAAGGCCACCATCTGCGCCTCGGCGGCCGAGGTGGCGCGCCAGGCCGACGTGATCTTCATCATGGTGCCCGACACGCCCGACGTGGAAAAGGTGCTGTTCGGCGAGCCGGGCACGCAGGGCGTGGCCGAGGGCCTGAAGGACTCGCGCGGCAAGATCGTGGTCGATTGCAGCTCCATCGATCCGATTGCCACCAAGGGCTTCGCCAAGCGCATCATCGCGCTCGGCTGCGGCTACATCGACGCGCCGGTCTCGGGCGGCGAGGTGGGCGCCAAGGCGGCCAGCCTCACCATCATGTGCGGCGGCGACGAAGGCACCTTCGGCCAGGTGCGGCCGCTGCTCGAGAAGATGGGCAAGAACGTCACGCTGGTCGGCAACGTGGGCGACGGCCAGGTCTGCAAGGTGGCCAACCAGATCATCGTGGCGCTGAACATCGCGGCCGTGGGCGAGGCGCTGCTGTTCGCGTCCAAGGCCGGCGCCGATCCGGCCAAGGTGCGCCAGGCGCTGATGGGCGGCTTCGCGAGCTCGCGCATCCTCGAGGTGCACGGCGAACGCATGATCAAGCGCACCTTCGCGCCGGGCTTCCGCATCTCGCTGCACCAGAAGGACCTGAACCTGGCACTGCAGAGCGCACGAGCGCTGGGCGTGGCGCTGCCGCAGACGGCGGGCGCGGCGCAGCTCATGAACGCCTGCGCCGCATTGGGCCATGGCCAGCAGGACCACTCGGCGCTGGTGCGCGCGCTCGAGGCGCTGGCGCAGCACACGGTGACTCCTGACTGAGGCTCAGGACTTCGCAGTCTCCAGAGACTCTTTCAGGTTGCGCCGGCGCCATGCCCAGGTCTTGATGGCCTGCGGCAGGATGCCGATGCACGAGGCGTAGTACGTTACCTTGAAGCCCCAGAAGCGCGGACCGATGGGCGTGTTGCGGAACAGGTCGCCTGCCAGGATGGACAGCAGCGCCTCCTGCATGCGCCAGATGTTGCGCGGGTTCATGAACAGCCGGCGGATGGCCGGCGAGGTGATGCGGTAGATGAACCACGAGAACATCCTGGGGCCGTGCTTCATCACCTTGTCGAAGCGGCGGAAGGCCTTCTCGGCTTCCTTCATCTCGCCCTTGAGCCAGAAGTCGGCCGCGGCGGCGCTCTCGAAGGCGCTGTTCATCGCCAGGTACACGCCCGACGAGAACATCGGGTCGACGAAGGCATAGGCGTCGCCGACCATCATGAAGCGGTCGCCGCGGCAGAACTTGGAGTCGTAGGCGTAGTTGCCGGTAGTGGTGGCGCCTTCCATCAGCGTGGCGTTCTTCAGGCGCGCGGCCAGCTTGGGCGCGAGCGCGATGGTTTCCATCAGGAACTCCTCGAGCGTGCCCTTGCGCCGCTTGAAATACGCGGGCGAAGCCACGGCGCCGACGCTCACGGTGCCGTCCTTCAGCGGGATGTACCAGAACCAGCCGTGATCGAACCAGAAGAGCGAGATATTGCCTTCGTAGCGGCCCGGCCGGCGCTCCGCATTCTCGAAGTGGCCGAACAGGGCCGCGCTGGCGTGCTTGCGGTTGCGCTGCTTGGCGTCGAACTGGTTCGACAGCACCGTGTCGCGGCCGCTCGCATCGATCACGAAGCGCGGACGCCAGCTGGTTTCGGTGCCGTCCTCGGCCTTGATCTTCACCAGCGCGCGGTTGTCCGCGCCCTTGCCGGCGTCCATGTCCACGCCCATGACGCGCTGGCCTTCGAAGGTGCGCGCACCGCGCCTGGCGGCATGGCGGAACAGCAGCTCGTCGAACTCCGAGCGGCGCACGTGCACCGCATACGGAAAGCTCTTGTCCATGGCCTCGCCAAAGAAGAAGTGGCTGGTGTGGTCATGCCACGGCGAGACGAACTCGGCGCCGTGCTTGGCAATGCCGATGGCCTCCACCTCGGTGCGCACGCCCAGGCGGTCGAACAGCGGCATGTTCATCGGCAGCAGCGATTCGCCGATGTGAAAGCGCGGATGGTGCGCCTTCTCGAACAGCACCACGTCGTGGCCCTTGTCCGCAAGCAGCGCGGCCACGGTGGAGCCCGCCGGGCCCCCGCCGATGACCACGACGTCGGGCTCTGTACTCGTGAAAGGTCCGGGCGTCATGCGCTCCCCTCCTGGGTCGTTCTTCGTTGTTGATGGTGGCCGGCCGCCAGGCCGACGCACGGGGTGTTGGCCAAGAGTTAAAACTTGGTAACAGCCGGGAGTTTAGCGAGTCGGCATGCCGGGAATTCACGCCCGCCGCACCAAAAACCCGTGCCCACCCGCTGAGGATGCGGCACTTTTTGCGGTAGCCTCATTGCCCGTCAGAAACAAGGAGACTTTTCATGGCTGCTCCCCTGTCACCCGCCGAAGAAGCACTTCGCGAAGCAGCGCGCGAATACCACCGCTCGCCCGTCAAGGGCAAGATTTCCATCAGCCCGACCAAGCCGCTGCTGAACCAGCGCGACCTGTCGCTGGCCTATTCGCCCGGCGTGGCCTACCCCTGCCTCGACATCGCGGCCGATCCGTCGATGGCGGCCGAGTTCACCGCGCGCGGCAACCTGGTGGGCGTCGTCACCAACGGCACCGCCGTGCTGGGCCTGGGCAACATCGGCCCGCTGGCCGCCAAGCCCGTGATGGAGGGCAAGGGCTGCCTGTTCAAGAAATTTGCCGGCATCGACGTGTTCGACATCGAACTGGCCGAGAACGACCCCGACAAGCTGGTCGAGATCATCGCGGCGCTCGAGCCCACGCTGGGCGGCATCAACCTCGAGGACATCAAGGCGCCCGAGTGCTTCTACATCGAGAAGAAGCTGCGCGAGCGAATGAACATCCCGGTGTTCCATGACGACCAGCACGGCACGGCCATCATCTCGGCCGCGGCGCTCATCAACGGCCTCGAACTGGTCGGCAAGAAGATCGAGGAGGTGAAGATCGCCGTCTCCGGCGCCGGCGCGGCCGCCATTGCCTGCCTCGACGTGATGGTGGGCCTGGGCGCCAAGCCCGCCAACATCTACGCCTGCGACTCCAAGGGCCTGATCTACATGGGCCGCGCGGGCGGCTTCGACGAATCCAAGGCACGCTACGCCCAGAAAGACACCGGCGCCCGCACCCTGGCCGACGTGGTGAAGGACGCCGATGTGTTCCTGGGCTGTTCCGCGCCCGGCGTGATGAGCGCCGACATGGTGAAGACCATGGCCGGCCAGCCGATCATCCTGGCGCTGGCCAACCCCGAGCCCGAGATCCGGCCCGAACTCGCCAAGGCGGTGCGGCCCGACTGCATCATCGCCACCGGCCGCTCGGACTACCCGAACCAGGTCAACAACGTGCTGTGCTTCCCGTACATCTTCCGCGGGGCGCTCGACTGCGGCGCCAGCAAGATCACGGAGGAAATGAAGCTGGCCTGCGTGCGCGAGATCGCCGAACTCACCAAGGCCGACATCAGCGAGGAAGTGGCCACGGCCTATGCCGGGCAGGAGCTGTCCTTCGGGCCCGACTACATCATTCCGAAGCCCTTCGATTCGCGGCTCATCCTGCGTATCGCGCCGGCCGTGGCCAAGGCGGCCGCCGCCTCGGGCGTGGCCACGCGCCCCATCGAGGACATGGATGCCTACCGCCAGCACCTGACGCGCTTCGTCTACCAGACCAGCATGTTCATGCGGCCGGTGTTCGGCGCCGCCAAGATCGCCGCGTCCAAGCGCGTGGCCTACGCCGAGGGCGAGGACGAGCGCGTGCTGCGCGCCGCGCAGTGGGCCATCGACGAAGGCCTGGCCCAGCCCATCCTGGTGGGGCGCCCGGCCGTGATCGAGGCGCGCATCCAGAAGGCCGGCCTGCATATCCGCGCAGGCACCGACTTCGAGATCGTCAATCCCGAGGACGATCCGCGCTTTCGCATCTACTGGGAGAGCTTCCACAAGCTCATGGGCCGCCGCGGCGTCACGCCCGAGGCCGCCAAGACCATGGTGCGCCGCTCCAACACCACCATCGCGGCACTGATGATGCACCTGGGCGATGCCGACGCCATGATCTGCGGCCTGGTCGGGCGCTTCGATGTGCACCTGGAGCACATCCGCAACCTGATCGGCCTGAAGCGCGGCGCGCCGGGCTTCGCCACGCTCAACGCGCTCACGCTCGAGAAGCGCACGGTGTTCATCACCGACACCAACGTGAACGAAGACCCGAGCGCCGAGCTGCTGGCGAGCATTGCGTTGATGGCGGCCGAAGAGGTGCGCCGCTTCGGGCTGCCGCCGAAGGTGGCCTTTCTCTCGCACTCGAACTACGGCACCTCGAGCCGCGGCTCGGCACGCAAGATGCGGCTCGCGCGCGACCTGTTCGCGCAGATGGCGCCCGACATCGAATGCGACGGCGAGATGCACGGCGACGCGGCGCTGTCGGAAGAAGTGCGCCGCACCGCCCTGCCCGAGACCACGCTCACCGGCGAGGCCAACCTGCTCGTGTGCCCGAACCTCGACTCGGCCCACATCCTCTACAACGTGCTGAAGATGACGGGCGCCAACGGCATCACGGTCGGCCCGATCCTGCTGGGGGCCGCGGGCTCGGCGCATGTGCTCACGCCGTCGTCGACCGTGCGGCGCGTGGTCAACATGACGGCGCTGGCGGTGGCGAACGCGACGACCGCGCTGAAGTAGGCCGCTTCCGCTTTCCCTGAACCGACGCCCCGCTGCAGCACGCAGCGGGGCGTTTTTCATTGCGGGCCGGTCGGTGTATGCACCGTTTTCGCCCGCTCATCATCTTTTCGGCTGGCATGCAATCTGCTAATACCCTGAGCGGATATCTTAAATATCTTATTAATATATTTAAAGAAACCACGACCCTCCAGGCCCTTCGTCAACCTTCCTCGACTTCCAGAAGCACCTCATGAGCAATCCCCGCTGGCAAGGCATCTTCCCCGCCATCACCACCAAGTTCCACGCCGACGAAAGCATCGATGCCGAAGGCACCGCGCGGCACATCGACTTCCAGATCCGCAACGGCATCCACGGCCTCGTCACCTGCGGCTCGCTGGGCGAGGCCAGCACGCTCACGCTCGAAGAAAAGCTGCAGGTGGCGAAGATCGCCCTGGAAGCGGCCGACGGCCGCATCCCCGTGCTGGCCAATGTGTCGGAAACCAGCACGCGCGAGGCGCTGCGGTACGTGGACGGGGCCAACCAGCTCGGCGTCGCCGGCTTCATGGTGATGCCCTCGGTGATCTACGTGGCCGATGCGCGCGAGGCGATGCTCAACGTGCGCACCATCGCCCATGCGGCGCAAAAACCCATCATGGTCTACAACAACCCGGTGGCCTACCGGGTGGACCTGAAGCCCGAGCACATGCTGGAGCTGGCGGACTGCGAATGGATCGCGGCCATCAAGGAGAGCTCGGACGACATCCGCCGCATCACGGACCTGCGCAACACGGTGGGCGATCGCTACCAGCTGTTCCTGGGGGTGGACGACCTGGCCTATGAAGGGCTGGCGCTGGGCTGCGACGGCCTGCTGGCCGGGGTGGGCTGCGCGTTCCCGCGCGAGACGGTGGCGCTGTACGACCTGATGAAGGCCGGGAAATTCGCCGAGGCGCTGAAGCTGTACCAGTGGATGACGCCGATGCTGCACCTGGACGTGTCGACCAAGCTGGTGCAGAACCTGAAGCTGATCGACGTGCTGGTGGGCGTGGGCAGCGAGCACATGCGCCGCCCGCGGCTGCCGCTCATCGGCCAGGAGCGCGCGGCCATCGAGGCCATCGTGAAGCAGGCGCTGGCCACGCGGCCGGCGCAGTACCAGTCGGTTGCCTGAAGGGCGCGCCCTTCTCTTTCTCACCATGGAAGAACACGCCTTGGAACGCGGGGGCTTCTCCCGCCAGGTGCTCGATGCGTCCGACTTCGTGCTGCGCTGCGAACGCCGCCTGCTCTCGGGCCTGATGGGCCTGCTCATCGTGCTGGTGCTGTTGAACGTGGTCACGCGCTATGGCGGCGTGCCGCTCTACTGGGTCGACGAAGCTTCCGTCTATTGCGTGGTGTGGCTCACCTTCATCGGTGCCTCGGCGATGACGCGGCTGCGGCTGGACTTTGCAGTGACGCTGCTCACCGACAAGCTCGGCGAGAAGGCCGTGCGCGTCGCCAAGGCCACCGCCTCCGGGGGCGTGCTGCTGCTGGGTCTCGCGCTGCTGGCGATGTGCTGGCTCTACATGGACCCGGTGGGCATCGTGCGCTGGGGTTTCGATGCCAAGGAGTACGCGGCCGAATCCTTCAACTTTCTCTACACCGAGCGCACGCAGACGCTGAACTGGCCGACCTGGGCCATCCAGCTGATCCTGCCGGTCTTCTCGCTCACCCTCAGCCTGCATGCGCTGTCCAACCTCATCGAAGACCTCGGCCTGCAGCCCAGGCGCACGCACACCGAGTTCCATGTCACCAACGCAGACGCGGTGAACTGAAATGCTGACCTCCCTCTTCTTCCTCGCGATCATGCTGGTGGGCGTGCCGATCGGCGCCTGCCTGTGCCTTGCAGGCATCGTCTACATCCTCAACTCCGGCGACACGGTGCTGTTCCAGTCGTTCCCGGTGCAGATGTTCGGCGGCGTCGACAGCTACAGCCTCATTGCGATTCCGCTGTTCATCCTGATCGGCGAGATCATGAACGGCGGCGGCATCACGAAGCGGCTGGTCGACCTCGCGCTGGCCTTCATCGGCTCGGTGAAGGGCGGCCTCGCCTACGTGAACATCCTGGCCAACATGCTGGTGTCGTCGATCATCGGCTCGGCCACCGCGCAGGTCGCCATCATGAGCCAGATCATGGTGCCGGAGATGGAGAAGCAGGGCTACGACAAGACATTTGCGGCCGGCATCACGGTGTATGGCGGCATGCTGGGGCCGATCATTCCGCCCTCGGTGATGTTCGTGGTGTACAGCGTGCTCGCGCAGGTGGCGGTGGGCGACATGCTCATTGCCGGCATCATCCCCGGCGTGATCCTCACGGTGCTGTTCTTCATCGTGATTGCGTGCATGGGGCTGGTCTACAACTACCCGCGCACCGAGAAGCGCACCATCCGGCAGCGCCTGCACACGATGCTCACGGCCTGCCCGACGCTGCTGATCCCCATCGTGATCGTCGGCTCGATCCTCGGCGGCTTCGCCAACCCGACCGAGGCGGCCGCCGTGGGCGCGGTGGCCGCGGTGCTGGTGGGCCGCTACGTCACGAAGGAATTCCGCTTCGCGATGATTCCTCAGATCCTGCTGAAGTCGGCGATCTACTCGGCGGTGGTGCTGTTCCTGGTGGCCGCGGCGGCGGTGTTCTCGTGGCTGCTGATCTACGGCAAGGTGCCGCAAGCCACGGCCGCCTGGATCCAGACCGTGGCGAAAGACCCGATCGCGTTCCTGCTGCTGGTGAACCTGATCCTGCTGGTGATCGGCACCGTGATCGACGGCATTCCGGGGCTGATCATGACGGTGCCCATCCTGCTGCCCATTGCCACCGAGATCTACGGCATCGACCCGCGCCACTTCGGCGTGGTGGTGGTGATCAACCTCGTGCTGGGGCTGATGACGCCGCCCGTGGGCCTGAGCTTTTTCGTGGCCTCCGCCGTGACCGGCGCCAAGCCGGGAAAGATGTTCATCGTCACCCTGCCGTTCTTCCTGATCTGCTGCGCCGCACTGGTGCTGCTGTCGCTGTTCCCGAGCCTTTCGCTGGCCCTGCTCAAGTAGATCAGGCAGGCGCCCCCTTTTTCCCTTCACTCAACCCGGAGCCCCCGCATGTCCCTCTCTCGCCGCAAATTCGTCCAGGCCGCAGCCGGTACCGCCGCCGCGTCGTCCGCCCTCTTCGGCACCGTGTCGCGCGCGGCGGCCGCCAAGGAATTCCGCCTCGGCCTCATCACGCCGGCCGGCCACTCGTGGAACCGCGCCGCGCTGAGCTTCGGCGAAGCGCTCAAGAAAGCCACCGAGGGCCGCCTGAGCGCCACGGTGTTCCATTCGGGCCAGCTCGGCAACGAGTCGGCCATGATGCAGCAGCTGCAGTCCGGCGCCCTGGACATGGGCTGGATCCAGGCGGCCGAACTCGGCTCGCGCGTGGCCAGCGTGGCGGCCATCAACGCCCCCTACCTCGTGCGCTCGACCACCAACGTGGCCTCGCTGGTACGCACGCCCGCCGCGCTGAAGCTGCTCGACGTGCTGCCGCGCGAGACCGGCACCATCGGCCTGGGCTGGGGCATCACCGGCATGCGCGTGGTGTTCGCGACCAAGCCCATCTCCACGCCCACCGACCTCAAGGGCATGAAGCTGCGCATCAACCCGACGCCGGTGTACCGCGACTTCTACCAGCTGCTCGGCGCCGCGCCCACGCCCATTCCGACGCCGGCCGTTTTCGACGCCATGTCGAACGGCCAGGTCGACGGGCTCGAAGCGGACATCGAGTTCTCGTGGAACCAGCGCTTCGACCGCGTGGCCAAGACGATGCTGCCGATGAACGCGCTGTTCATGCCCTTCGCCCCGCTGGTGTCGGGCCGCATCTGGCAGACGCTCGACGGCAAGGACAAGGCACTCATCACAGATCTGGTCAAGCAGTCGCTCGACGCACAGATCAGGGACATCGTGACCACCGAGCTCGGCCTGATCGACAAGTTCAAGGCCAGCGGCATCGCCATCAAGAGCGACGCCGGCTACAACCCCGCGCCGATCATCGCGGAGTTCGACAAGATCTGGCTGCCCAAGGCGCCGCAGATCGCAGAGCTGCGCAAGATCGGCGCGGCGCTCTGAGCCAAGGCGCCGCGCGGGCCGGCAGGCACGCCGGCGCCCCATGCTGGTTCAACCTTCACGCTTCTTTTGGCTGAAACCTGCGAGAACTCCCAAGGAGGGTGCGCCATTGCCCCAGTTGCGCACCGCAACAGTTCCGCGGAAGGGTTCGCACCAATCGCGTGCGGGCACCGTTTTTGCTTGAATGCAGAAGCATTCACCTACAACGGATCCCGCATGAACAAGCGCCAACTGCTCCAGTCCTTCCTCGCCGCCTCGGCCCTCAGCTTCGGCCTTTCCTCGGCCCTGGCCCAGCCCACGACGCCGATCAAGTTCCAGCTCGACTGGCGCTTCGAAGGACCGGCCGCCCTGTTCCTGCATCCTGCCGCCAAGGGCTACTTCAAGGCCGCAGGCCTCGACGTGACCATCGACGCGGGCAACGGCTCGGGCGGCACGGTCACGCGCGTGGCCTCGGGCGCCTACGACATGGGCTTTGCCGACCTCGCCGCGCTGATGGAATTCCACGCCAACAACCCCGACAGCCCCAACAAGCCGGTCGCGGTGATGATGGTCTACAACAACACGCCGGCCTCGGTCATGGCGCTCAAGAAGAGCGGCATTGCCAAGCCGGCCGACCTGGCCGGCAAGAAGCTCGGTGCGCCGGTGTTCGACGCGGGCCGCCGCGCGTTCCCGATCTTTGCCAAGGCCAACAACATCGGCGCGGTCAACTGGACCGCCATGGACCCGACGCTGCGCGAAACCATGCTGATCCGCGGCGACATCGACGCGATCACCGGCTTCACCTTCACCTCGCTGCTGAACCTGGAGGCGCGCGGCGCCAAGGCCGCCGACATCGTCGTGCTGCCCTACCCCGACTACGGCGTGAAGCTCTACGGCAACGTGATCATCGCGTCGCCCAAGCTCATCAAGGAGAACCCGGAAGCGGTGAAGAAATTCCTCTCGGCCTTTGCCAAGGGCGCGAAGGAAGTGATCGCCAATCCGGCGGTGGCCATCGAATCGGTCAAGGCGCGCGACGGCATCATCGACAGCAAGCTCGAAACCCGCCGCCTGCAGCTGGCCATCGACACCGTGATCAACAGCGCCGACGCGCGCAGCGAAGGCTTCGGCACGGTCAATGCCGGCCGCATGTCGCTGATGGCCTCGCAGGTGTCGGACGCATTCAACACCAAGACCCGCGTGAGCCCCGACGCCGTGTGGACCGCCGCGCTGCTGCCGCCCGCGGCCGAACTCAACGGCGTGCTGCGCAAGTGATGGCGGACGCATCGAACGCGGCCGCTGCTTCCTTCGTCGACTTCCAGGACGTCTGGCTCGCCTACAACGAAGAGCTCCTGCGCGAGAACCACTTCGCGGTCGAAGCCATCGACCTGAAGGTCAAGCGCGGGGAGTTCATTGCCATCGTCGGGCCTTCGGGCTGCGGCAAGTCGACCTTCATGAAGCTCACCACGGGCCTCAAGATGCCCTCGATGGGCAAGATCCGCATCGACGGCCAGCCTGTGACCGGGCCGCTCAAGATCTCGGGCATGGCCTTTCAGGCGCCTTCGCTGCTGCCGTGGCGCACCACGGTCGACAACGTGCTGCTGCCGCTCGAGATCGTCGAGCCTTATCGCTCGAACTTCAAGGCCAAGCGCAAGGAATACGTCGAGCGAGCGCGCAAGCTGCTGCAGAAGGTGGGCCTCGCGGGCTACGAGGACAAGTTCCCGTGGCAGCTCTCCGGCGGCATGCAGCAGCGCGCGAGCATCTGCCGCGCGCTCATCCACGAACCCAAGATGCTGCTGCTCGACGAGCCCTTCGGCGCGCTCGACGCCTTCACGCGCGAGGAGCTCTGGTGCATCCTGCGCGACCTCTGGACCGAGCAGCAGTTCAACGTCATCCTGGTGACGCACGACCTGCGCGAATCGGTGTTCCTGGCCGACACGGTGTACGTGATGAGCAAGAGCCCCGGCCGCTTCGTGGTCAAACGCGAGATCGAGCTGCCGCGCCCGCGCGAACTGGAGCTCACCTACACCAAGGAGTTCACCGACATCGTGCTGGAGCTGCGCGGCCACATCGGCGCCATCCGCAACACGGGCATCAGCGCGGCGCAAACGGCCGCTGCGGTGTCTCACTGAAGGCGCGCCATGAAGAACACCAAGCAAATCGAACGCTGGTCGCCCTGGCTGCTGCTCGTGGCCGTGATCCTGCTGTGGCAGGTGATCTGCGCGGGCTTCGGCGTCTCGGACTTCATCTTTCCGAGCCCGCTGCGCATCTGGACCCAGTTCTGGGAGTTCAAGGAAATCATCGCGGGCCATGCGTGGCGCACCTTCTGGGTCACGATGGCGGGCTTCGGCCTGGCCATTGTGGTGGGTGTGCTGCTGGGCTTCGTGATCGGGAGTTCGCGCATCGCCTATGCGGCGATCTATCCGCTGATGACGGCCTTCAACGCACTGCCCAAGGCAGCCTTCGTGCCCATCCTCGTGGTGTGGTTCGGCATTGGCGTGGGCCCGGCAATCCTCACGGCCTTTTTGATCAGCTTCTTCCCGATCATGGTCAACATCGCCACCGGCCTTGCCACGCTGGAGCCCGAGCTCGAAGACGTGCTGCGCGTGCTCGGCGCCAAGCGCTGGGACGTGCTCATGAAGATCGGCCTGCCGCGCTCCATGCCCTACTTCTTCGGCTCGCTCAAGGTGGCGATCACGCTGGCGTTCGTCGGCACCACGGTGAGCGAGATGACCGCGGCCAACGAAGGCATCGGCTACCTGCTCATTTCGGCCGGATCGGCCATGCAGATGGGCCTGGCCTTCGCGGGCCTGATGGTGGTGGGCGCGATGGCCATGCTGATGTACGAGCTTTTCAGCGTGGTCGAGAAGCACACGACCGGCTGGGCGCACCGCGGTTCGCAGAACCAATGATGCGCGACGCATGACACGCGACCAGATCATCCGCGCGCTGCGACGCGCCGACGAGGTGGCCCGCCGCGCCATGGCCATGGGCCGCCATCCCTTCGGCGCAGTGCTCGTTGCGCCCGACGGCGAAACCATCCTGGCCGAGCAGGGCAACATCGACACGGTGAACCACGCCGAAGCCACGCTGGCGCGCCATGCCGCTCAGAACTGGCCGGCCGACTATTTGTGGCAATGCACCCTGGTGACGACCTTCGAGCCTTGCGCGATGTGTGCGGGCACCGGCTACTGGGCGCACATCGGCCGCATCGTCTACGGCGCGGAAGAAAGCGCCCTGCTCGCACTCACGGGCGACCACCCCGAGAACCCCACGCTGAGCCTGCCCTGCCGCGAAGTGTTCGCGCGCGGACAGAAGAAGATCGAGGTGATCGGCCCCGTGCCCGAAGTGGCGGAAGAAATGATCGCCACCCACCGCGGCTTCTGGGAAAGCCGCGGCGCATGAGGGCTGCTGGCACGAAACCTGCAAAACCCTCCACGGAGTAGAAGCGTTCACCGTTTCGCCGTGAAGACGCCCGATGACGGTGCGGCTTCTCCGCGCTTCGGCCGGAAATTGCTCTGGAGGCAGCACGCACGCGCTGCTTCCGGTGTCCTTTTTTCCAACGCCTACGGAGTGTTTTCATTCATGCAACGTCGTTCCCTCCTGCACGCGGCCGGCGCCACCGCCCTCGTCGCCGCCACGCCCTTCGTGCGCGCCCAGGGCTCGCTTCAGAAATTCAAGTTCAACCTCGGCTGGAAGATCGAAGCCTCCGGCGCCGGCTTCCTGCTCGCGCAGCAGCGCGGCTATTACAAGGACGCCGGGCTCGACGTGGCGATCGACACCGGCAACGGCTCGGCGTCGGCGATCAGCCTGGTCGGCAGCGGCGCCTACGACTGCGCGTCGGCCGACCTCGCGACCATGATCGAGTTCAACGTCAACAACCCGGGCGCCGGGCTCAAGGCCGTCGCGATCCAGTACGACCTGAATCCCAATGCGATCCTGGTGCGCAAGGGCGGGCCGATCGCCAAGCCGGCCGACCTGGCGGGCAAAGCCATCCTCGGCCAGCCCTTCAATGCTTCGCGCAAACTGTTTCCCGCCTTCGCCAAGGCGCAAGGCTTCGACCCGTCGGGCGTCAAGTGGGAGAACGTCGCGCCCGACATCGGCGACACGCGCTTCGTCAAGGGCGACTTCGACGCCTCGGCCTATTTCTTCTTCACCGGCCTGCTCAACCTCAAGGCCCGCGGCATGGGGCCGGAGCAGATCACGGTGTTCCGCTTTTCCGACCACGGCATGAAGTCGTACGGCAACGGCCTGGTGGCCAATGCGAAGAGCATGCAGGAGCAGGGCGATGCCATGAAGGCCTTCGTCAAGGCCACGACGCGCGGCTGGATCGAGGCGATCGCCGACCCGAAGGCGGGTGCCGCCGCCATCAAGGCGCGAGAGCCGCTGGCCAGCGAGGAGATCGAGCACGAGCGGCTGAAGCTGATCGTCGACGGCACCATGAAGACACCCGACACCCGCAGCAATGGCTGGGGCGCCGCCTCCACGGCGCGGCTGCAGGCCACGATCGACGAGACGGTCGGCGCCTTCGGCCTGAAGAGCAGCCCGCCGGTCGAGCAGCTCTGGACCGAGCGCTTTCTGCCGCCGGCGGCAGACCGCAAGCTCAAGGCCTGAGGCGCCATGTCGATCCCCATCCTCGACCTGCAGGAGGCGCTCGCGCCGGGCGGTGCGCGCAGCGCCGCGGTGGCGGCACAGCTGCGCGCCGCCGCCATGGCTTCGGGCTTCTTCTATGTGCGCAACCACGGCGTCAGCGGCGAGCTCGTGGCACGGCAGTTCTGCGTCGCGCACCAGCTGATGGCGCTCCCGCAGCAAAGGCGGCAGGCGCTGTCGATGCAGCTCTCGCCGACCATGCGCGGCTTCGAGAACATCGGCGCGCAGACGCTCGACGCCGCGGCCCGTCCCGACCTGAAGGAAAGCTTCTATTGCGGCATGGCCTACCCCGACGACCACCCCTACGTGCGCGCGGGCTACCAGACCTACGGCCACAACCAGTGGCCGAGCGAGCTGCCCGATGCGCCGGCGCAATGCGAGACCTACATCCGCACGATGCTCGGGCTCTCGACGCGACTGATGCAGCTCATGGCGCTGTCGCTGGGCCTGCCCGAGGACTACTTCGATGCGACCAGCGCGGACCCGATGGTCACGCTGCGCATGGTCCGCTACCCGGCCCATCCGGTGGATGCGGACGAACGCACCTTCGGCGCCGGCGCGCACACCGACTGGGGCGCCATCACCATCCTCGCGCAGGACGCGCATGGCGGCCTGGAAGTCTGCATGCCCGACGGCGACTGGGTCCCCGCAACGCCCGTCGAGGGCTGCTTCGTCGTCAACCTCGGCGACATGATCCCGCGCTGGACCAACGGCCTCTACCACTCCAACCCGCACCGCGTGCGCAACCTGCATTCGGGCGGAGCGCCGCGCTACTCGATTCCCTTCTTCTACGAACCCGGCTACTTCGCGCGCATCGAGGCCGTGCCGGGCACGGTGCCGGCCGGCGAAGCACCGCGCCATGCGCCCTGCACGGCGGGAGAGCACCTGCGCGAGATGTACCGCAAGACCTACGGACTGAAGACAGGCGCGACCGACGCAACTTCCGCGGCCAGTCCATGAAGCTCTGGTTCAACCTGCTGTGCCGCGACATCGAGTCGCAGATGCGCTTCTACGCCGCGCTGCTCGGTTGGCCCGAGGCGGTGCACAGCCGTTCGCCGATCTACCGCGCGCTGCAGCACGAGGGCGTGCAGTTCGGCTTCAACGCACCGCCCGCCTATGCGCTGCTCGGCCTGGACGAGCGCGCACCCGGTACTGGTGCCGAAACGGTGCCGCCCGTCACGGCCTATGCCACCTTCATGCTCGACACGCCATCGGCCGTCGACGCCGCTTCGGCGCAGGCCGCGGCGCTCGGCGGCCGCGTGCTGAAGGCACCCTATGCCACCTATTACGGCCAGTGGCAGGCCGTGCTCGCCGATCCGGAGCAGCACGTGTTCCGGGTCAGCTCACACACCCTGCCGCCGGGTGCATAGGCGGCCGTCAGGACGGTTGTTCATCGGTGCACGCGCCGCCGGTCAGCAGCAGCGCGGCCTCGTCGCGCCAGTAGGCCACGGCGGCCAGCCAGCCTTCCCACACGCAGCCGTTGCAGCCGCGCCCGCAGCAGGTGGTGGGCTCGGGCGGCGGCACGCGCAGGGCGAGCCGCTGCGCCAAGGCTTCGGACTGAACGGCCTCGATCAGCGCCTGGGCGCTGGCAAGGTCGATCGGCAGGGGCAGGTCTTTGTCTGCGAGGGACATGGGCGGGCAGTGGTGGCCGGGCACCGCGCGGCAGGCTTGCGCCTACCAGAAGATCCAGAGCGCCAGGCCGCCGAAGATCGACCATTTCACGAGGTAGTACACCCGCTTGTCCCAGGCCTTGAGCCGCTTGCCGATCACGCGGATCTGGTAGATGTACTTGAACGCGCGGTTGATGCCGCCCGTCTTGTCGCCGGCCTCGTTGGGCGAACTGGCGGCAGCGAGCAGGTTCTTGGCGAACCAGCGGTTCACGGCGCTGGCCCAGCGGTACTTCAGCGGACGCTCGATGTCGCAGAACAGGATCACGCGGTCGTGGTCGGTCGTGTTCTCGGCGTAGTGGATGTAGGTTTCATCGAACACCACGGCCTCGCCGTCGCGCCAGTGGTAGCGCTGGCCGTCCACGTCGATGTAGCAGCCCTCGACGCCCGGTGTCCACAGGCCCAGGTGGTAGCGCAACGAACCGGCGAAGGGATCGCGGTGGCGCACGAGGCGGCTGCCTGGCGGCAGCTCGGCGAACATCGCCGCCTTGATGGTGCCGATGCCCTTGAGCAATTCGGTGGTGCGCGGGCAAAGCACGGCCGCCGACGGATGCGCCTCGTCATACCACTTCAGGTAGAAGCGCTTCCAGCCGCTCTTGAAGAAGGAGTTGAAGCCCACGTCGTTGAACTGGCTCGAGGCCTTGATGCTGCCGCCGTTGCGCATGGCGAGCGCCTCTTCGCGGATGACCTGCCAGTTCTCCTCGAGCACGCGCATCTCGGGGAACTGCGCGGGCGACAGGTACGGCGTGCTCGGCACCTTCGAGAAGATGTACATGAAGGCGTTCAGCGGCGCCAGGAAGGTCGAGTGATCAGACAGCTGTCTGAAGAAACGATGCCGGACCTGGCCGCGGAAATGAACGTAGAGCGCGCTGAGCGCGAAGATGGCAAGAATGACCCACTTCATTGTTGAAAGTGTCCTGTAGACGGCGCCGGGGCTAACCGGGTAGTGTAAATCGTCGCCCCAAATTGGACCTGACCGCGCCTTTTGGCCGTGCCCCGAAGGAGGTTTCAGGGTGCGCCGCACGGGCTGGGGTGGGTCGCCCGCCGTGTCAGCGCAGCAGCTTGATCAGCGCCGCGATCTCCTCGCCGCCGAGCCCCGCCGCATCGGCGCGCTTGAAAAGGCCCGCGGCGAAAGCCGGGAATTCGGTGCTGATGCCCGCCTCCTGTGCCGTCTGCAGTATGCGCTGCGTCGCCTCGACCGAGATGCGCATCGGACTCTGCGAGACCGTGAAATCGCCGGACTGGATCACGGCGCCCTCGTGCTGAAGGAAGGCGGCGAAGGTCGGCATGATCCCGGCCACGACGCGGCCGTACTCGGCCACGTCGAACCCCTCGTGCTCGGCGATGCGCGCGCCATGCATGAACCCGAGCAGCGTGCCATAGATGGTGGAAAGCGTCGCCAGGTCCATGGCCGCCGCGGCGCTGGCCTTCTCACCCAGGTACACGATGCCGCCGCCCAACGCCTTCAGCAGCGGCTCGGCCTCGCGGAAAGCAGCTTGTGCGCCCGACATGAGGATCGGCGTGTCGGGCTGCCCCATCTGGTCCGGAGCGGCCTGGATCGCGCCTTCGAGATGGCTGGCGCCATGCCGATGGGCCCAGGCCTCGGCCGCGAGCGCGTCGCGGGGGCTGCCGGTGGTCAGCTGGACCAGCAGGCGGCCATCCATCGCCGCCGCGACGCCATCCATCGCGAGGATGGCCTCGGCGGCGCGGTAGTCGTAGACGCACATCACTGCCGTCCTGGCGGCGCGCACCGCCTCGGCTGCGCTGCGCGCCCGCACCGCGCCCTTCGCGACCAGCGCATCGGCTTTCTCCGCCGTGCGGTTCCACACCGTGACCGTGTAGCCCTGGTCGAGATAAAGCCGTGCGATGGCAATGCCCATCGAGCCCAGGCCCAGAACGGAAACTTCCTTGTTGCTCATGGCGATTCCAATGCAGATCTTGCAGGTTGTGTTGATGCCTGCATCGTAGGAATTCCACTTGCCAACAGTCAAGTACCTACCATAAAGTGAGGTACTTACCGAAACGCATGTATTGGAACGGCTCATGAAGGCAAAGAAGCCCTACAACTGCGGCATCGGCCCCGCATTCGAAGTCATCGGCGGCAAATGGAAAGCAGTGATCCTCTGGGAGCTTCACGTGCAGGCGCGCCGCTTCGGCGAACTGCGGCGCCTCTTGCCCGACATCAGCGAGAAGATGCTGATCCAGCAATTGCGGGAGTTGGAGGCGGACGGCCTGGTGCACCGCGAGGTGTTCCACGAGGTGCCGCCGCGGGTGGAATATTCGGAGACGAAGCTCGGTGCATCGCTCAATGCGGCACTCGGGCCGCTGGCCGATTGGGGCGACCGCTATGCGAAGCGCGCGAACGCCGCGCGCTGAATGAGAGGCGGCCTCTTCAGGCCCAGCCGGTCTCGATCTCGGTCTTCACCTCGGTCATGAGCCGGTGCACCGGGCACTTGCCGGCCACGCGCAGCAGTTCGTCGCGCTGCGCCTCGGTCAGCTCGCCGGTCACGCGCAAGCTCGACTTCAGCCGGTAGACGCCCTTGCGCTCCTCGCTGTCGTCGCGGTCGACGACCACCTCGATGTCTTCCACCGGCATGCCCTTGCGGCGCGCATAGATCAGCACGGTGAGCGCCTTGCAGGCGGCCAGAGACGCGTCGTACAGGTCGTGCGGCTGCGGACCTGCATCGCTGCCGCCGCCGGCCTCCGAGGCATCGATGGGAATCTCGTGGTTGCGGATCTTGAGGATGTGACGCGTGCCGGTGATGCCGTCGCGCCGGACCGTGATGCTCATGCCGATGTCCTTGCGGGGTGTGAATGCCGGGCGCGATGGTAGCCCGCAACCCTGCTCAGCGGTCGACCGCAAGCATCAGTGTTTCCTTGATCTCCTCCATCACCACGTAGCTGTGCGATTCCGCCGCCACGGGCAGCTTCTTGAGGATGTCGCCCAAGAGGTGCCGGTATTCGCTCATGCCGCTCAGGCGTGCCTTCACCAGGTAGTCGAAGCTGCCCGACACCAGGTGGCACTCGAGCACCTCGGGCATGTGCAGCAGCTCCTTGCGCACCTTGTCGAACACCTCGCCCGATTTGGCCGAGAGCTTGATCTCCACGAACACCAGCAGCGTCTTGCCCAGCGCCTCGGGCGACACATGCGCGTGGTAGCCGCTGATGACGCCGTCGCGCTCCATGCGCTTCACGCGCTCGGCGCAAGGCGATGCCGACAGGCCGATGCGCTCGGCGAGTTCGGTCATGGAAATGCGGCCCTGGCGCTGCAGCACGTCGAGGATCTTGCGGTCGATACGGTCGAGTTCGGGCATTTCACTTCGCGCAGGCAGTTGGCAGGTTCTCTGCAGGAAATTTCACTGCAAAACTTCCAAAAACAATGAAATCCACTGCATTATGCACTTTAGATTCCATGCATTCACCTTCATTCGCGTAAATACCCATGAAAGTCATCGTTCTCGGCGGCGGCGTGATCGGCACCACCACGGCCTACTATCTCGCGCGCTCCGGCGCCGACGTGACGCTGCTCGACCGGCAGGCCGGCCCGGCCGAGGAAACCAGCTTCGGCAACGCCGGGCAGGTGTCGCCGGGCTATTCGACGCCATGGGCCGCGCCCGGCATTCCGCTGAAGGCCATCAAGTGGATGTTCCAGAAGCACGCGCCGCTGTCGATCCGGCCCGACGGCACGCTGTTCCAGCTGCGCTGGATGGCGGCGATGCTGCGCAACTGCTCGCCTGAACGCTACGCAGTCAACAAGGAACGCATGATGCGCGTGGCCGAGTACAGCCGCGGCTGCCTGCAGCAGCTGCGCGCGGAAACCGGCCTGCGCTACGAACACCGCACCGGCGGCACGCTGCAGCTGTTCCGCACGCAGGCGCAGCTCGACGCGGTACAGCGCGACATCGCGGTGCTCGAGGAATGCGGCGTGCCCTACGAACTGCTCGACCGCGATGCGCTCGCGCGCGTCGAACCCGCGCTGGCCGGCGCGCGCGACCGGCTCACGGGCGGCCTGCGCCTGCCGAACGACGAGACTGGCGACTGCCACCTGTTCACCCGCGGCCTGGCAGACATTGCGCGCGGCATGGGCGTGGACTTCCGCTTCGGCCAGGCGGTCGAAGGGCTCGAGATGGCGGGTGACCGCATCACCGGCGTGCGCACCAGCGCCGGCAAGATCCTCACGGCCGACCGCTACGTGATGGCCTTCGGCAGCTATTCGCGCGCCGCCATCGCATCGCTGGGGCTGGACATTCCGGTGTACCCCGTCAAGGGCTACTCGCTCACCGTGCCGCTGGTCGATGAATCGCTGGCGCCGCAATCGACCGTGCTCGACGAAACCTACAAGGTGGCCGTCACGCGCTTCGACAACCGCATCCGCGTGGGCGGCATGGCCGAACTCGGGGGCTTCGACCTGCGGCTGAATCCGCACCGCCGCGCCACGCTCGAAAAAGTGGTGAGCGACCTCTTCCCCGGCGGCGACCTGCCGCGCGCCACCTTCTGGACCGGCCTGCGCCCGATGACGCCGGACAGCACGCCCATCGTCGGCGCCACGCGCTATGCAAACCTGTTCCTCAACACCGGCCACGGCACGCTCGGCTGGACCATGGCCTGCGGCTCGGGCAAGCTCATCTCCGACCTCGTGACCGGCCAGCGTCCGGAGATCCGCACCGATGGCCTGGCGATGGACCGCTACGAACAGGGCTCATCGCGCGCAACGCGCCCGAACCCGGCGACGGCACACGCTTGATGCAGCGGCCGCTCAGGCGGCCTTTGCTATCGGAATGACTGCGCCGGTCATGCCGCGATGGACCTCCGCCTCGCCGTGCTTCGCCAGCAGCTGCATCAGGTGCTTGCGGATCAGCATGCCGGGCCGGTCCGATTCCATCGAATACTCGACGCCGCGCCGGCGCGTGTCCACCAGCGCGTCGGGGTCGGTCGATTCGAGGATGTCCTTGTCCTCGCGCGTGACCGCCTCGTCGAAGTCGATCAGCATCTGCGCCGTGCAGTCGGCCTCGGTGTCGTTACGGAACAGCCATTGGCACAGCTGCATGCGGCCGTCGTCGATGGGCGTGAAGCAGTTGATGATGATGTGGCGCACGCCGCTCGGATATTCGATGTCGAGCCGGCGCGAGAACGGCAGGAAGTAGGCGTTGCGCATATGGCGCGTGGTGATCGGCTCGGTCACGCCGCTGATGGCGTGGAACTTCGCCGGGTTGACCGCCTCGATCACCGTCTCGGCATGGAAGCCGCCCTCGTTCTCCACCAGTTCGTACTTGCTCGGTTTCGGGCTCGCGGCCACGCCGAAGGTGGCGCGGTGCACGAAGCTGAAATGCGAGTTGTCGAACGAGTTCTCGAGGGCTCGCATCGGGCTGGTCTGCCACTCTTCGTAGAACTGGAAGATCGTGCGGTAGCCCGGGTCGTCGAATTCCGGAATCGCCGGAATGTCGGCGATGGGCTCCTCGAGCGCCACCCATGCGTGACCGTAGCGCGCGGTGCAGCGGTAGGCGGTGGTGCGGTACTCCGGCGAGATCTTGCGGTCGGCCTCGTACTGCGGAATGCGGATCACCTGCCCGCTGCGGTCGTAGGTCCAGCCGTGGTAGCCGCACTGGATGGCGCCCTGGCCGCAGGCCTTGCCTTCGCCATCGACGCACCAGCCTTTCGACAACTTCGCTGTGCGATGGCAGCAGCGGTCGCGCAGCGCGGCGGGCTGGCCGTCGGCATCGATGAAGAGAACGATGTCTTCGCCCAGCAGCGTGAAGGGCTTCGGGCCGTTGGCCAGTTCGGTGAGCGGCATGACGGCATGCCAGAACTTGCGGAAGACGGGTTGTTGGGTGACGAGCATGCGTGGACTCCTTCTGTTGCGCGTGGGTACGAACGAACCTGAAAGAGCAATTTCCTGCCGCAAGGGCTGAACGCTTCTACTCTGCGCCACCTGCCATGCAAATTGCGCGCCCGGATTGTGGCGCGCATCGGCCACGCGTCCAAGCCCAAGCCGCAATGTCCGAGCAAAAAACCGTGGCATGCGGCTCTGGCATGGGTCGTGCATGAACTCCCGCGAGAGAGTAGAAGCGTTCAGCAGCGCACGCACCACCCTTGTGCGCTCGCCCGGAAATTGCTCTTGAAGTACCTTCTGCTTTTTTTTGCGCGCGGCCACGGCCTGGGCGACATCGAGAAGCTCACGCTCGAGCAGTGGGTCGCCGACATACTCGGCCTCAAGGTCAAGCCCTCGTCCGACGCCATCATCAACACGTCGATGCTGCCATCGCGCAACGAACGCATGATTCCCATCAAGGCATGAACTTCAGCAACAGCAATTCCATACTCCCCGAAGAAACCACCCTCGACGAACGCGACGGACGCTACCTGCGCAAGGCCATCGTCTGGTCGCATGCGGCGCGCCGCCGCGGCAACCGGCCCTTCGGATCGGTCATCGTCTCGGCAACCGGAGAAGTGCTGGCCGAAGCCGGCAACAGCAACGCCGAGACCGGCGACTGCACGGCGCATGCGGAGGTGAACGCCCTGCGCGCACTTGCGGGGCGCGGCCTCTCGCGCGAGGAACTCGCCGGCGCCACCCTCTATGCATCGGGCGAGCCCTGCGTGATGTGCGCGGGCGCGATCTTCTGGTCGAACATCGGCCGCGTGGTGTTCGGCATCGACGCCGAGCGGCTGCGCGTGTTCCGCGGCGAGCGGCAGGACCAGCGCGATGCCGAGCTGTCGTGCCGTGACGTGTTCCGCGCCTCGCCGCATCCGATCGAATGCATTGGGCCCGCGCTGCTCGACGAAGCGAGCGCTGCGCACGACGGCGCCTGGGGCAGCTAGCCACGGAGAGCCGTGCGGGGCGAATAGACTCGTTGGATGTCCTGGCACGCCCATCTTCATCTTGACTACCGACAGGAAGCCGCCCGCAGCGTTGCGCGCTTTCGCCATGACGGGCCGCTGCGCATTCTCCAAAGCCTCTATCCCGAGGGCGATGCGATCTGCCACAACGTGCTGGTGCATCCGCCGGGTGGACTGGTGGGCGGCGACACGCTGGACATCGACATCGAGGCGGCCGATGGGAGCCATGGCCTGATCACCACGCCGGGCGCGTCGCGCTTCTACCGCTCCGAAGGCGAGCTCGCGCTGCAGCGCACGCGCATCCGGCTTGCCAAGGGCGCGCGGCTCGAGTGGCTGCCGCTGGAGGCCATCTGCTACAGCGGCTGCCGCGCCGAGAACCGGCTCACCATCGAGGCCGAGCCCGGCGCCGAAATGATCGGCTGGGACGTGACGGCCCTCGGCCTGCCGAATGCCAACCAGCCGTTCGAGCGCGGCACCTACCTGCAGCACATCGAAGTGCCGGGCGTGTGGCTGGAGCGCGGGCGCATCGACGCAGCGGACCATCGGCTGCTGCAGAGCCCGCTGGGCTTCGGCGGGCATCGCTGCATCGCGTCGCTGTTCTTCGTGTCGGGCACGCCGGCCGCGCGGGCGCGGCGCGAGGCGCTGCTTGCGCTCGCACGCACAGCCATCGATGCGCACGGGCTGCAGGAGAGCGCCGGCGCGACCAGCCCGCATGCGGAGATCGTCGTGCTGCGCGTGCTGGCGCCGGTGGTCGAGCCCGCGATGCAGCTGCTGCGGCAGGTGTGGCAGGCGTGGCGCGCCGAGCTCTGGCAGTTGCCGGCGAGTTCGCCGCGCATCTGGGCGACTTAGCGCGGGGGCTTCCTATTACGCGCCGTAGCTTTCCAGCAAGACGGCCGACAGCGCGAGTATCTTGGTCTGAGGGGCTTCCTTGAGCCACACCAACCTCGTCTTGGCGCGGCCGAACTTCGAATGCAGCCTGTGGACGCTCAGGCGATCGCGCTCCGCATAGCTGTCGAGCACGCTGTACGGCACCAGCGCAATCCCCATGCCGACGGCGACACAACCAAGAATCAGGTGGTAGGAGCCGGCCTCCACGATTCGCCCGGGCGCGACGCGGCCGCGCAGGAACCAGTCCTCGAGTCTCTTGCGATGCGGGCAGCCTGGATGAAAGGCAAGAATCGTCTTCGATGGCAGATCCTTCGGCGACGAAATGCGTGCATGCCTGGCCTCGGCGACGATCACAAGCTCTTCGTCATAGATCTCGATGGACTCGAGCCGAGGGTCGGAGACGGGGTCCGCGATGAGCGCTGCATCCAGTTCCGAACAAAGAACCTGTTTGATCAGGTCGAGAGGATCGCCCGAGAAGAGTTCCAACGCCACCTCGGGGTAGCGCTCGTGGAAACGGCCAAGCGGCTCGGGCAGGCGGGCCGCAGCCGTGCTTTCCATTGCGCCGAGGCGCAGCACCCCGGTGGGCCGATCCGACTTGATGGCGCTGGCCGCCTCCCTGGCCAGGTCGAGCATGCGATCGGCGTAGCCGACAAGTATCTTTCCCGAGGGCGTGAGCTGCATTCGGCGCCCCTCGCGCAGGAACAGCGAAACGCCCAGCTTTTCTTCCAGCACCTTGATGCGCGCGGTCACGCTCGACTGTGCGCGATGCAGCACCTCGGCCGCCCGCACCACGCCGCCGGCCTGGACCACGGTCCGAAAAATCTGCAGATCCGAGAACTCCATGCATCGCCTTCCCTGAACTGTTCGTTCTGTATTTGTCGTTTCTTTGCCAGGCTCATTCTCTTTAGAGTTCTCTGCAACTTCAACAAGGCAATGGTTTCCTGAGTCAGGAATACCCGCAGAACATCATCATGAAAATCGGGCTTATCGGTGCTGGCGTCATGGGAGAACCCATGGCGAAGAATCTCAAGAAGGCCGGGCACAGCGTCACGGTCTACAACCGGACGCCCGCTCGCTGCGATGTGCTGCGCCCCTTGGGCATCGAGGTCGCAGACACGCCGGGCCAGGTTTTCGCGGCGTCGGAAGCCATCATCATCATGGTTCCGAGTCATCTGGAGGTGGACCAGGTCCTGGAGCGCTCCCCGGAGGGTGCAATTGCCGCGCCTGTGAACGGCCGGACCATCGTGTTGATGGCCACCGTGGCACCGGCGTACTCGACGGCGCTTGGCACCAGCCTCGCGGCCGCGGGCGCCCGCCACGTCGAAGCACCGGTCTCGGGCTCCAGGCAGCCCGCCGAAACGGCGCAGCTCGTGATCCTGGCGTCGGCCGCCGAACAGGAGCACATCGACCACGTGCAGCCACTGTTCGATGCGATCGGAAAGAAGACCGTTCGCTGCGGCCCGGTCCCCATGGCCATGCGCATGAAGCTGGCCAATCAGCTCTTGCTGATCGCCTGCTTCGAGGCGATTTCCGAGGCGACCCACTTCGCTGCAGGCATCGGCCTCGACGTGCAGCAGTTTCTCGACATGGCGCAGGCCGGCCCCTTGGCCAACGACGTGCTGCGCTCGAAAGTCGCCAAGCTCGTGTCGAACGACTTTGCCCAGCAGGCCCCGATCCGCCACGTGGCCAAGGACATTGGGCTGGTTTGCGACGAGGCCGAGCAACGCGGCGTGTGGCTTCCGATTGCCACGGCCAACCGTTCGCTGTTTGCAGAAGCCATGCAGGCCGGGCAATCGCAGGACGACGCCATCGGCATCATCAAGATCCTGCGCAGGGGCAGGTAGCCATGTCCGCAGCTTCTTCCACCACACTCGCGGGATCCGCGGGGCGGCAGTCGCTGGCCGCGGGCGTGCTGTGCGGCCTTGCGGTCGCGCTGATCTGGTCGAGCTGGTCGGTGGCCACGCGGTTCGCCGTGACCACCACTCTGGGGCCGCATGACGTGACGTTTCTTCGCTTCGGTGTTTCGGCCCTGCTCCTGTGGCCCATCCTGGCTCGAAAGGGCCTTGGCCTCGCACAGATCGGCGTCGTGCGGCTGCTGGTGATGGTGCTGGGCGCGGGAGTGCCTTTCATGATGCTCGGTTCGGTGGGCATGCGCTTCGCACCCGCATCGCATGTCGCCACGCTCATGATCGGAACGATGCCGATCTGGGTGGCGCTGTTGTCCGGCGTTCTGTTCGGCGAAAAGTTCAGCCGCCAGCAACTTGGCGGCATGGCGGTCGTCCTCGCCGGTGTGCTCTGCATCGGCGGCTATGCGCTCCTTGCCAACCGCGCGGCGGGCGAGTGGCGGGGCGATCTGCTGTTCCTGCTGGCAGGCCTGTGCTTTGCAAGCTTCACCATTGCGCAGCGCCGCTCCGGCATCAGTCCCTGGCACGCCACCGCGCTGGTGAACGTGTGCTCCGCCGTGCTGTTCGCACCGATCTACTTCTTCTGGTTCACCCCGAACATCTTCACTGCGCCGCCGGCGGCTGTCGGGTTCCAGGTGATCGCGCAAGGCATTCTGGTCGCGATCCTCGGGATGTACTTCTACACCGAGGCCGTGCGCCGGCTCGGTGCTTCCAGGGCGGCCATTTTCGGTGCCCTCGCGCCGGCGCTCGCTGCGTTGATCGGTGTGCTGTTTCTCAAGGAAATCCCGGCTGCGCTCACCATGGCCGGGATCGCTCTGGTGATGGGCGGGGTCGCACTGGTGGTAACAGGAGCGCGCGCCAAGCCGAGGTGAGCAGGCGGTGCACAACGCGTGCGGAACATTTCAAGCCGGCATGTCGGTACGCGGCAATCGCAAGTGCTTCTTCAGCGTCTCGAACACCTGCCGCGTGACCGGGTTCACCACGTGGCTGCGCACGTACAGGTAGTACGCCAGGTCGGGCAGGCGCGGCATGCCGTCGCCGGCACCCAGCACGCGCAGGCCTGCGTCGAGCTGTTCCACGCCGCGCGCCGTCACGCCGAGGCCCGCGCGCAACGCGGCCTTGATGCCGATCAGGCTCGACGAGGTGTAGCGCGGCGTCCAGGCCACGCCCGCGGCGTCGAGCGCCTCGTGGCCGATGCGGCGGAAGATGCTCGGGCCATCCGCCATGATCAGCGGCACCGGCTTGGCCGGGTCGTGCACGTAGCTGGCCGCGCAGAGCCACACGGTCGGCGAATTGCGCAGCACCACGCCATCGAACTGCGGATCGGCGCGGTTCGAGATGATCATGTCGACCTCGCCGCTCTTGAGCGAGGTCATCAGGTAGGGGCTGCGGCCGATGTGGATGTCCAGCTGCAGCAGCGGCGAGGTGCGCGCCACCTCGGTCAGCAGCAGCGGCAGCATGGTCTCGGCCACGTCGTGCGGCGCGCCGATGCGCAGGTTGCCTTCGAGTTCGCCCTGCCGGAGGCTCCGCAGCGCCTCGTCGTTGAGCGCGAGCAGGTGGTGCGCATAGGTCAGGAGCCGCTCGCCATGTTCGGTGAGCCGCTTCTGCCGGCCCTGCTTGGCGAACAGCGCGTGGCCCACCTGCTCTTCGAGCCGCTGCATCTGCTGCGTGATGGCCGACTGCGTGCGCCCCAGGTGCACGGCCGCCGCCGCAAAGCTGTGGTGGCTGACGACGGCCGCGAAGGAGCGCAGCAATTCAAGATCGAGCGTGGACATACATTAATTTTATTGATGTATTTCGTGCGCCGGCTGGATTGTCGGGTCACGCCCCGGACACTACAGTGAATGCACACCAAGACAAGCATCCCCACTGGAGAACCCTGCATGAGCACCCTGTCCGATCCACGCCGCGAGGCGGTTGCCGCGTCCATCGCCCAGATGAAGAAAGCCATTGGCGGCGCTGAACCAACCCGCGAAAAGCTCGATGCGGTGCTCGATTCGCTGCAAGGGCTGGCCGCGCGCACCGACTACTGGGGCGCCGCCGACTTTCCGGCGCCCGAGGCCGGCGAGCACCAGGCCCGCTACCTGATTGCCGAGGACCCGGACCAGAGCTATGCGCTCTACCTCAACGTGATGCGCCCAGGCAAGAAGATCGTGCCGCACAACCACACCACCTGGGCCTGCATTGCTGCGGTGGAAGGCACCGAGCACAACCGCGTGTACGAGCGGCGCGACGACGGCTCGGTGCCGGGCGTCGGCAAGCTCGAGGAAACCGCGCTGGTCGTGGTCGCGCCCGGCAAGGGCATCGCACTGATGCCCGAGGACATCCATTCGGTCGAGATCCAGGGCGAGCAGGTCATTCGGCACCTGCACATGTACGGCCGTGCGCTCGAGACGCTGAACCAGCGCACCGCGTACGACCTGGAAGCCGGCACGTACCAGACGATGGGCATCGGCGTGCAGACGCGCCGCTAGGCCCCTCATTCAACCTCGTCTTCTTTCATGCGGGCCATGCAGGGCGCGGCCTCGCAGGACTGCATTCGTCCCAACGGCTTGCTTCCCATGACCTCTTTCATCGACCCGACGACCCTCAAATCCTGGCTGCACGACGGCGGCGAGATCGCGCTGCTCGACGTGCGCGAGCACGGCCAGTACGGCGAGGCGCATCTGTTCTACGGCATTCCCCTGCCCTTCAGCCGGCTCGAACTCGACGCGCCGCGCCTCATGCCGCGCCGCGGCGTACGTGTGGTGGTGTATGACGGCGGCGACTCCGACGTGGCCGAACGTGCCGCCCGGCGGCTTGCCGTGCTGGACTACACCGACGTGCACGTTCTGCAGGGCGGCACCCGCGCCTGGAAGGCCGCGGGCCATGCACTCTTCGCGGGCGTCAACCTGCCCTCGAAGACCTTCGGCGAACTGGCCGAAGAGGTCTATCACACGCCCCGCGTGAGCGCCGACCAGCTGGCCGAAATGCTGGCACGCAAGGAGAACGTGGTGGTGCTCGACGGCCGGCCGGTGAGCGAGTTCCACAAGATGAACATCCCCACGGCCACCTGCTGCCCCAACGGCGAACTCGCCTACCGCGTGCGCCGGCTGGTGCCCGACACCACCACACCCATCGTCATCAATTGCGCGGGCCGCACGCGCAGCATCATCGGCGCGCAGACGCTCATCAACCTGGGCCTGCCCAACCCCGTCTATGCGCTGGAGAACGGCACGCAGGGCTGGTACCTGAACGACCACAGGCTGGAGCACGGCGGCACGCGGCGCTATCCGGCGGACAGCGGCAACGCCGATCTTCGGCCGGCCGCGAAAGCGCTGGCCGAACGCTTCGGCGTGCCCACGGTCACGGCGCAGACCGCCCAGCAATGGGCCGGCGATGTCAGCCGCAGCCTGTTTCTCTGCGACGTGCGCACGCCCGAGGAATTCGCGGCCGGCACGCTGCCCGGCGCACAGCACACGCCCGGCGGGCAGTTGATGCAGGCCGGCGACCAGTACTTCGGCGTGCGCGGCGCGCGGCTCGTGCTGTTCGACGACGATGGCGTGCGCGCGCCCACCGTCGCGCACTGGCTGCGGCAGATGGGTCACGATGCGAGCGTGCTCGAAGGCGGGCTCGCGAGCGGGCTGTCGCTCGCGGCCGCCGCCGCGCCGTCCGCGCCTGCGCTGGCGACGATCGATACACAGACGCTGTCCGCCCGCCTCGCGCAGGGCGATGTGACGCTGGTCGACCTGCGCCCGAGCATGCAGTTCCGCGCCGGCCACATCCCGCAGGCCCGCTGGTCGATACGCCCGCGCCTGGCCAACGACCTGAAGAACGAAACGCGCCAGCTCGTGCTGGTGGCCGACGACGCCGCGCTCGCGGCCTGGACCGCGGCGTCCGAGCTGGCCGGCCTTTCGCCCGCCCCGCTGCTGCTCGAAGGCAGCATGGCCGCATGGCGCGGCGCCGGCCTGCCGGTGGAAGCCACGCCCGCCCTGCCCGCGGATGCGGACTGCATCGACTACCTGTTCTTCGTGCACGACCGCCACGACGGCAACAAGGAAGCGGCGCGCCGCTACCTCGCCTGGGAGACCGGCCTGGTCGCGCAGCTCGACGCGCGGGAGCGCTCGGCTTTCAGGCTGCCCGCCGCTTCCACCGCGCCACACGCCTAGTTCCGCTTTCTCTTTTTTCGTTCGTTCGTCGTTGTCAGTTCCTATTCCAGGAGTCCCGTCATGTCGTCTGTCTTTCGCATTCCGAGCCTTGCCCGCCTTTCCATCGCTGCCGCATGGCTGGCGGCCATGGCCCTGCAGCCTGCCTCGGCCCAGCCGCTGCCTGCGCGCAACGGCTTTCCTTCGCAAACGGTGAAGTTCGTCTCGCCCTTTCCCCCGGGCGGCGGCAACGACGCCACGGCCCGGCTGGTGACCACGCGGCTGCCGGAAATCATGGGCCAGGCCGCGGTGGTGGACAACCGCGGCGGCGCGGGCGGCAACATCGGCGCCAAGTCGGTGGCCGAGGCCAAGCCCGACGGCTACACGGTGCTGACCTCGCAAGTGTCGATCATGGCGGTGAACCCTTCGCTCTACTCGGCGCCCGGCTTCGATCCGCTGAAGAACTTCATGCCGATCACGCAGATCAACGCGGCGCCGCTCGCGCTGGTGGTGGAAGCCAATTCGCCGTACAAGACCTTTGCCGACCTGGCCACGCGCGCCAAGGCCAACCCCGGCAAGGTCACCTATGCCACGCCGGGCAACGGCACGCTCTCGCACCTGGTCGGCGTGGTGCTGCAAAAGGACAGCGGCGTGGACATGACGCATGTGCCCTACAAGGGCGCCGGTCCGGCACTCACCGACCTGCTCGGCGGGCAGGTCGACGTGCTCGTGACCTCGACCTCCTCGGTCGCAGGCATGGTGCAGAACGGCAAGCTGCGCGTGCTTGCCGTCACCAGCCCGCGCCGCATCGGCGTGTTCGCCAAGGTGCCCACACTCGAGGAGCTGGGCTACGCCAATGCCCGCTTCGAAGACTGGTACGGCTTCTTCGCGCCGGCCGGCACGCCGCCCGAGCGCGTGGCCTACCTGAACGAAGCCATCGTGCGCACGCTGCGCCTGCCCGAAGTGACCAAGCTCGTGACCGACGGCGGCAGCGAGGTGGTGGCCAACACGCCCGAGGCCTTCGCTGCGCAGTTGCGACAGGACATCGACCGCTGGTCGCGCATCGTCAAGCTTTCCGGCGCGAAGGCGGATTGACGCACCATAGAGGCCCGCGCTCGCTGGAACACACCATGTCCGATTCGCCCAAAGACTCCGCAGGCCAGGCCCTCGACACCCGGCTCGCCCACACCGGCAAGGCCCCGGCCTACTTCGGCGGCTCGCCGGTCAACATGCCGCTGGTGCGCGCCAGCACCGTGCTGTTCGACAGCGTGGCAGCCATGCGCGACACACGCGCGCGGCGCGGCGGCGAGCGTGCCTTCAGCTACGGCGCACGCGGCACGCCCACCACCTTCGCGCTCGAAGACGCGGTGACCGAACTCGAAGGCGCCCACCGCACGCGCCTCTTCCCCACCGGCCTTGCAGCCATCGGCATGGTGCTGCTGTCGTACCTGAAGCCCGGCGACCACGTGCTGATGTCGGACAGCGTGTACGAGCCAGCGCGCAACCTCGTGCATTCCTTCCTCGATCCCTACGGCATCCGCTGCACCTTCTTTGCCGCGGACGGCAGCGGCATCGAGGAACTGTTCGAGCCGAACACGAGGCTTGTGTATGCCGAGTGTCCCGGCTCGCTGGTCTACGAGATGTGCGACCTGCCGAAGCTGGCCGAACTGGCCCATTCACGCGGCGCGCTCGTTGCCGCGGACAACACCTGGGGTTCGGGCGTTCAATACCGGCCGCTCGCGCTGGGCGCCGACATCTCGCTGATGGCTGCCACCAAATACCTCTCGGGCCATTCCGACGTGATGATGGGCACGGTCGCCACCACGCGCGAAGCCTGGCAGCCGCTCAACGAGCGCTGCGATGCCTTCGGCATGACGGTGAGCCCCGACGATGCCTGGCTGGTGCTGCGCGGCATGCGCACGCTGTCCGCGCGGCTGCAGATGCATGAGCGGCATGCGATGGAAGTGGCGCACTGGCTGGAGGCACGGCCCGAAGTGGCGGCCGTGTTCTGCCCCGCGCTGCCGCAGCACCCCGGCCACGAACTCTGGAAGCGCGATTGCCGCGGCACCAACGGGCTCGTCTCGTTCGAGCTGCAGCCTGGCATCGAAAACGCCGCGGTCGAGCGCTTCGTCGATGCCCTGTCGCTGTTCGGCCGAGGCGCGTCCTGGGGCGGCTACGAGAGCCTGGTGGCCTGGGCCAACATGCGCGCAGCGCGCAGCGTGACCGACTGGAGCCAGCGCGGCGCGGTCGTGCGGCTGCACGTGGGGCTCGAGGCGCCTTCGGATCTGCTGCGCGATCTTGATTGCGGCTTTGCCGCCCTGGGTGCCGGCTGAAGGCTTCTCCAGCGGCTCAGGCTGCCACCGGTTCGGGAAGAATGGCCGTCAGCGCGAAGTCGACGAGATGAAGCCAGGTCGCTTCCAGGCCCATGATGCTGTGGTGGTCGGAGCCGGGGACGGTCTGCACGTTGATGGGTGTCGGCCAGGCCGCGATGAGCTTCTGCGAGCGCTCGGGCAGCACCACGTCGTCGCGCTCGGCCAGCAGCACCTGGGTTTTCGCGGCCACTTCCTTGCAGTGCGTGAGCGAGTCGAACCGGTGCCGCAGCAACAGCGACAGCGGAACGAGCGGAAATCGCTTCTTTGCCACTTCCAGCATCGAGTCGTAGGGCGTGACCAGTTGCAGGCTCGAGAAGTCCTGCTGTGCCACCAGCTGGATGGCCACGCCGGTGCCCAGGCTGCGGCCCACCACGTGCAGGCGTGCCTGCGGAAAGGCCTTGCGCAGGTGATTGGCAAACTGGATTGCGTCCGCCACGGAAGCGATCTCGGAGGGGTGGCCCTGCGAGTCGGCCACGCCCCGGTAGTTGACCGCGGCAAATCCGAAGCCCTCCGGCAGCCAGTGCAGCGCCTGCGCGGTGGCTCGAACGTCCTCGCCCCGGCCGGCGAAATAGATGAACAGGTCCTGCAGCGCGTCTTCGCCCTGGGGGTGATAGACATAGCCGCGCACCATGCCGCCCGGCACGGTGTGGGAGTAGGTGGAAAAGTCGTCGGACAGATGGACGACGGGAAGCTTTCTGGCGTTGAAGAGGATGTGTCCCTGCCGCGTCGCCAGCAGGGTCCAGTACGCCGCAATGCCGCCAATGGCGGCGGCCGAGGCCGAGAGCGCAATGCGAAAGGCTTTGGATGATGACAAGGCTTGGCTCCCGCCTACTTCTTGCAGCTGCCGCCGACGGAAACCGTGCCGTCCCTGCACTCCGTCAATATCTCTTCGTCGGCCGGGCCCGTGCCCGGACGCGCCGGGGCCGCACCGGCTGCGGGTGCGCCTTCGCGCTGGTAGACGATTTTCTTGCTGCCGAGATCGCAGCTGCCCACCACCTGTCCTGCCGCCTCTGCATTGGCATCGACGGTGGTGACGGTGAAGCGCGTCACGCCGGCCGCGGCAATCTTCGCTTCGATCTGGGTGCGCAGGGCTTCGCAGTTTTCGGCGCCGTGAGCGGCGCCCGCCAAAGCAAGCGCCATGGAAATCAACCAGGGTTTCATGATGAGTCGGCCTCGCAGCGGAGGGTTTGGCAAACGAAGAGTCTAGCCCCTCATCGCGCGGGGAAGCATCCTCGCGCACGCTGCGGTAACCAGGCGTCACGGCCGCCGGAATACAGGCTCAGTCGCAGGCGTTCCTGCCGGCCGGAGATTGGCGCAGCCGGTTGAGGAAAGCGAGCTGGACCCTGGCCGTATCGCTGCCCTGCGATGCGGCCCGCAGCATCCAGCGGCGGGCCTCGCAGCGGTCGGCCTTGACTGCGGAGCCATAGAGCATCGGTCCCGCCAGCAGCACCATGCCCAGCATCTCCTGCGCCTCGGCGCTGTCCTCGGCCGCCGCTTGCCGAAGCTGCTCGAGCATCGAGCGGTAGTCGCGGGCGGCCTGCGCTTCCAGCGCCAGCTGGAAACGCTGCTCGGCATGCAGGACAACGCTCGCGTCCGGCGGCTGCGCCGCGGAGAGCGCCGCCGCGAGGCACAGGGCGCCCGACAGGCCGATGCGCCAGCGCAGCGACCAGCTTGCGATTTGATTCAATTCGGATGCCATCGATGTTCTCCACCATTCCGTTGCGTGGAGGCCATCGTGGCAGCAAGCACCGGCCGGAAGAAACTGGAATTCACGCAGCCAGGCTCAGCCGGCGCCTGAGCCTTCCTGCCTGCCCGTCCTCAGAACTTCGCGGTCAGCGCCACCTGCAGCTCGCGTCCCGGCCCCGGCATGATCAAGTTGTCGACGCTGCCGTGCGCGGACACGTAGTACTTCCTGCCCGTGATGTTCTTCAGGTTCACCGAGAGTTCGTAGCGCTCGGTCCTGTAGCTCGCGGCCAGGTCGGCCGTGACGTACGAAGGCAGCGTCACCAGGTTGCTGAGCGAGGCATAGCGCGCGGCCACGTAGTTCACGCCGCCGCCCGCGCTCAGGCCATGGCCCAGGTCCTTCATGAGCCACACGAAGGCCGAATGCCGCGGCGTGAGCGGCGCCACCTTGCCCTGCACCGGCATCGCGGCGCCGACGGGCAGCTGCAGCGAACTCACGGTGGCCAGCGACTTGACCATGCGGCCGTCCAGGTAGGCATAGCCCGCGCTGACGTCCCAGCGCCCCGGCAGCTTGCCGGCCAGCGCCAGTTCCATGCCGTTGGTGCGCTGCGTGCCCACGTTGATCTGCCGCGCCGGGTTGGACGGGTCGGTGTTCTTGATGCCCGAGCGCTCCAGGTTGAAAAGCGCGGCCGTGAGGTTGAGCGCGCCGTCGAGGAAGTCGAGCTTGGCGCCGATCTCCTTGTTGACGGTGATCTCGGGATCGTTGGCCGCGTTGTTGGCCGACAGCGCGAAGGTCTCGGCCGAAGGCTGGAACGAGCGGCTGTACGACACGTAGTAGGACTGCGAGTCGCTCGGCTGCCAGACCAGGCCCGCGCGCGGGCTGAACTTGCGGTCGGTGCGCGAGAAGGGGGCCAGCGTGCGCTCGAAGGAGGTCTCCTGGCGGAAGTCGTCGTAGCGTCCGCCGACGAGCGCCTTCCACTGCGGCGCCAGCGTGATCTGGTCCTGCGCATAGAGCGCGGCCGTCTTGAAGGTGGTGTTGCTCGGAATCGCGCTGTTGCCCAGGTAGCTTGCGAGCGGGATCGGCGGCGGCGCGGAGACCGGGTTCAGGATGCTCACGCGCTCGAAGCCGGTGGCCGAGGACACCGTGTACGCGCGCTTGTCCTGCTTGCCGAGCTCGGCGCCGACCAGCCATTCCTGCTTGAAGCCGCCGAGCTCGTTGCGCCATGTCAGGTCGGTCTGGTTGAACCAGCCGCTCTCGTCGCGGTCGACGAAGCCGCGGGTGCGGCCCACGGTCATGCGCACCGGGTCGGTGGTGCCGCTGGGCAGCGTGTTGAAGCGGTCGAGCTTGTAGCTGTAGTAGCGCGTGGTGTTGCGCAGGCTCAGCGTGTCGCTGAAGCGGTGGTTGAGCGTGGCGGTGAAGGACTGCACGCGCGTGGTGGTGGTGTCGTCGCGCTTCGCGAAGGCCGAACCGTAGTAGGTGCCGATGGGCACGTTCACCGGGCGGCCGTTGAGCGCCGGAATGCCGAAGTCGGTCAGCCGCTGGTCGTAGGCGTTGGTGTACTGCAGCAGCAGGTCGGTCTGCGGGCTGAACTTCATGGCCAGCGAGGGCGCGATGCTGTAGCGGTCGATGAACTGCTGGTCGCGCCAGCTGCCCGACTTTTCGCGCGCGACGTTCAGGCGGAAGGCCATGTTCTCGCCGATGGGCCGGTTGAGGTCGACCGTGAGCCGCTTGAAGTCGTGGGTGCCCAGGCCGAGCGACACCTCGCCGAAGGGCCGCTCGAAGATCGGCTTCTTCGTCACGCGGTTGACCAGCCCGCCCGACGAGCCGCGGCCATACAGCACGGCGGCCGGGCCCTTGAGCACCTCGATGCGCTCGGTGTCCGACAGGTCGCGGAAGTACAGCGCGTCGTCGCGCACGCCGTCCACGAACCAGTCGGCGATGGCCGTGAAGCCGCGGATGACCACCTGGTCGCGCTGGCCGTCACCGGCATTGAAGGAAACGCCGGGCGCATTGCGCAGCGCGTCCTGCATGGAGGTTGCGCCCTGGTCGCGCAGCAGCTGCGCGGGCAGCACGTTGACCGCCTGGGGAACGTCGCGCAGCGGCGCGCTGCCCTTGGTGGCCGTGCTGCCGACCGACGGGGCATAGCCGGGCTCCTGCTCGGAGGTGACGGTGATCTCCTGGAGCGTGCTGGCGGAGGTCTGGGCCTGGGCCGCGCAATGCAGTGCGGCAAGGGTGGCAAGAAAGAGCGGCGTGCGGCGAAGGCGCACGGCATGCGGGCGAACGGACATGGAGAATTTCCCTCAGGGCGATTTTTTTGGAATCGCGAAGCGCCATGCAGCCCCTCCATCGATCGAATGGAGAAACCGCATGCGCCCTGCCTGGAGAAAATCTGGGTTGGGTCCTTTGCCCGGCTCGCACCGGCGCGTGGCCGGGGCTTCCTGCAACAAAGTTCGCTTCGCGCGAACCGCGGGATTCTAAATGCTGCTGCCGCCGTCCTTCAGCAGCAGCGCCCCTTACCCCCGCCGTAGCGCGCCTCGAGCCGCTCTCGAAAGAAGGCCTCGTAGCTCATCGGCGGCTGGTCCGGATGCGTGGCCGCCATGTGGGTCAGGTAGGCGTCGTAGTCGGGCAACCCGACCATGAGCCGCAGCGACTGCTTGAGCGAGCGGGCGAAGTGGCGCCCGGCTTCCGGCAATGCGAGAGCCATGGCGGCCTGCTCAGCGTGCCGCCGACGCGGCGAGCGGTTCGAACGGCGTCTCCTGCGCGGTCGGCCGATGGGCCGCGCGTGCCGCGAGGCAGGCCTTGATGCTGTAGACCAGCACGCTCAGCACCACGAACATGAAGAGCGCGCACAGCGCCGCATCGAGCCGGTCGTTGAAGACGATGCGCGACATGGCCTCGGGCGTCTTCGCCGGCGCCACCAGCACGCCGTTGGCGAGCCCATCGACGTATCTGGCCGCGTGCGAGAGGAAGCCGATCTTCGGATCGGGCGAGAAGATCTTCTGCCAGCCGGCCGTGAGCGTGCACGCCAGCAGCCATGCGGCCGGCGCAATCGCCACCCATGCATAGCGCTCGCGCTTCATGCGGAACAGCACCACCACGCCGAGCAGCAGCGCCACCGCGGCCAGCATCTGGTTGGAGATGCCGAACAGCGGCCACAGCGTGTTGATGCCGCCCAGCGGATCGACCACGCCCTGGTACAGGAAGTAGCCCCAGGCCGCCACGCACAGCGCCGTGGCAAACAGGTTGGCCGGCAGCGAATCGGTGCGCTTGAGCGCGGGCACGAAACTGCCCAGCAGGTCCTGCAACATGAAGCGGCCCGCGCGGGTGCCGGCGTCCACGGCCGTGAGGATGAAGAGCGCCTCGAACAGGATCGCGAAGTGGTACCAGAAGGCCATCATGGCCTGCCCGCCGATCACCTGGTGGAGGATGTGGGCCATGCCCACGGCCAGCGTCGGCGCACCGCCCGCGCGGCCGAGAATGGTGCTTTCGCCCACGTCCTTAGCGGTCTGCACGAGCATCTCGGGCGTGACCACGAAGCCCCAGCTCGAGATGGTCTGCGCCGCCTGCTGCGCGGTGCTGCCCACCAGCGCGGCCGGGCTGTTCATTGCAAAGTAGATGCCGGGCTCGATGCACGAAGCCGCCACCAGCGCCATCACTGCCACAAAGGATTCGGCCAGCATGCCGCCATAGCCGATGAAGCGCGCATGGCGCTCGTTGTCGAGCATCTTGGGCGTGGTGCCCGAGGAGATCAGCGCATGGAAGCCCGACACCGCGCCGCAGGCAATGGTGATGAACAGGAACGGGAACATGCTGCCCGCCCACACCGGCCCGCCGCCCTGCGCGAACTGCGTGAGCGCAGGCATCTGCAGCGTGGGCATGACGAACACGATGCCCAGCGCCAGCGCGATGATGGTGCCGATCTTCAGGAAGGTCGACAGGTAGTCGCGCGGCGCCAGCAGCAACCACACCGGCAGGCTCGCGGCCACGAAGCCGTAGCCCACCAGCATCCAGGTGAGTGCCTTGCCGTCGAAGGTGAAGAGCGGCGCCCACGCGGGGTTCTGGCTCACGGCCTGGCCGCCGAAGATGGCGAGCATCAGGAGCACGAAGCCGATCAGCGAAACCTCGCCGATGCGCCCCGGCCGGATGAAGCGCAGGTACACGCCCATGAACAGCGCCACCGGAATGGTGGCCGCCACGGTGAAGGTGCCCCACGGCGATTCGGCCAGCGCCTTCACCACGATCAGCGCCAGCACCGCGAGGATGATGATCATGATCATGAAGGTGCCGAACAGCGCGATCATGCCGGGCACCGTGCCCATCTCCTGCTTGACGAGGTCGCCGAGCGAGCGGCCGTCGCGCCGCGTGGAAATGAACAGGATGATGAAGTCCTGCACCGCGCCCGCGAACACCACGCCCGCCAGCACCCACAGCAGCCCGGGCAGGTAGCCCATCTGCGCGGCGAGCACCGGGCCCACCAGCGGACCGGCGCCCGCAATGGCCGCGAAGTGGTGGCCGAACAGCACGTTCTTGTCGGTCGGCACGTAGTCCAGGCCGTCGTTGTGGCGGTGCGCCGGCGTCTTGCGGTTGCCGTCCAGCCCCAGCACCTTCTCGGCGATGAACAGGCTGTAGTAGCGGTAGGCGATCAGGTAGGTGCAGACCGCGGCGGTCACCACCCACAGGGCGTTGACGCTTTCACCGCGCGTGAGGGCCACGGTGCCCAGCGCGAATGCGCCGACCACGGCCACGACGAGCCACACCAGATGGCGGCGGATGCTGTGCATGGGAATGTCTCCTGGGAATGAACCCGGGAGTGTTGCCGCACGCGCGCGCAGGCGCATCCGTCGGACCGCGCGGCCCGCGTGCGTGGCTTTGCGTAATGGAAAACCCTGCTAGCGGACGGTCGACATCACCGTCGCGCGGCAGCGGGGCTGGTCGCGCGGCGCCAGCAGGTTGCAGTTGTCCAGCGCACGCTGCTGCATGTCGCTGAGCCTCGGCTGCTCGCCGGGGGGCGGGCCGTCCCACTGGCGATAGGCCGGCGGCGGAGGCGGTTGCTCGGCCCAGCGCTCGCGGCGTTCGTATTCGCGCCGCTGTTCCCGTTCGTAGGCGCGCTGCTCGCGGCGGTCATAGCGCTCTTCGCGGTCGCGCTGGATGCGCCACATGCAGGTGTTGAAGTCGACGCCGGAGCGGCCGCTGGCGCAATAGCGGCGGTCGTTCTCGTAAGAGTCGCCGCGTTGCGCGAACGCCGGGAGGATGGTGACAAGGCCCAGAACGGCCAGGACGAAGATTTTTTTCATGAGGACCTCTCCGAGGTTCGGTGATACCGGCACAGCATGCCACACCGGCCCGACCGCCCCAAGGCAGGCATCCCCGTAGAACCAACGGCGACACCGATGCGTTAAGTTGGATTGAGCAGCATTTTTTCGAGCCTAGCCTGGATATTTCGCGAGTAGAAGGTCGGCAGCCCTGAGCCGGGATGCGTTGTTATTGGTATCTGATGCCAAGAACATGCAACTCGAGAACAGGACTGCCAGTGCCAAAGTGTACCGATGTGCCAGTGAGATTTTGCAAGGTTGGGCGTCGCGTCGTGGAGGCGGCGTTTGACGGCGGAGATATCGTCAGCGACGGTGGTGCGGTACTGCTCAAGCAAGTCGATGAGCGCATCGGCTTGACGCGCGCGGCGGCGCGCGTGTTCGCTGACGCACGGCGCAAGGCCAGCGTGCGTCACGACATTCGCAGTCTGCTCGCGCAGCGCGTGTACGGCTTGTGTTGTGGCTGGGAAAGTGTTTCGCAGCACAACACGCTGCGCCATGACCTGGCGCACCAAACGGCGGTAGGTCGTGTCGTTGAGCTGGCCTCGGCGCCGACGTTGAGCCGGTTGGAGACTTCGGCCACGAGCGAGCATGCCGCGGCGTTGCACGCTGTTTTGTTGGATCAATTCATCGCTAGCCGCATGACGACCCCCGACGAACTCGTGCTCGACATCGATGCCACGCACATCCCGCTGTACGGTGACCAGGAAGGCGCGCACTTCCACGCCCACTACGACAACTACTGCTACTTGCCGCTGTACATCTTCTGTGGGCAAGACATGCTCGCGTGCGTGCTGCGCCCGAGCTGGCGCGATCCGGCCAGCGTGCTCAGCGCGTTGATCAAGCTGATCGCGCGACGGCTGCGCCAGGCGTGGCCCGGCGTGCGGCTCGTGGTGCGCGGCGACTCCGGCTTCTGTCGCCCGAAGGCGCTGCGCCGCTTCGACGCCTGGGGCATTGACTACATCGTGGGCCTGCAGAAGAACTCCGCCTTGCTTGAACGCGTGGCCATCGCTGAACACGCGCTGGCCGAGCAGTACGAAGCCGTCGGCACGAAGCAGCGCCTGATCGGCGAGTTCCGATATGCAACGCGCAGCTGGGAGCGTGAGCGGCGCGTCATCGCGCGGCTGGAGCACGGCGCGCAAGGGCGCAATCCACGCTTCGTGGTCACGAGCCTGGAAGCGGGAGACGCCAAGTCGCTGTACGAGGACTTGTACTGCGCCCGCGGTGAGGCCGAGAACCGCATCAAGGAAGCGCAGATCGACCTGTTCGGTCGCCGCGGCAGTTGTCGCCGCTTCGCGTCCAACCAGTTGCGCCTGCTGTTGGCTGCGCTGGCCTACACCTTGATGATCAACCTGCGCCGGCTGGCCCTTCAAGGCACGCAGTTGGAACGCGCGTGCACCGCCACCATCCGCGTCAAGCTGCTCAAGATCGGCGCCGCCGTGCTGCGCAATACCCGTCGCATCCGCCTGCTGCTGGCCTCGCACCACCCGCTCAAGCACGTCTTCCTCACGGCCGCTCGCGCACTGGCTCCATAGATCGCGTCGAGTGCTGTCCCCGGCACGTCGACAAACAACGGGGGTAAGGGGGCACTGCGTCTTCAGCCCCAGCAATGCGGCTGAAATCTCACTCATCGCGGTTGTATCGCGCGCTTCGCGCCCTACATTGATCAACTGCCATCGCGACACGTCACTCGCGAAATATCCAGGCTAGAGCCGCCGCGCCTGCATCGGCTGGCGCGACCAGTAGATGCCGTCCAGCCGATCGAGCCGAACCTCGCCGCCCGTCGACGGCGCATGCACGAACTGCCCTGCCCCCACGTAGATGCCCGCATGCGACGGCGTGGACGCGCCGAAGAGCACCAGGTCGCCCGAGCGAAGGTCGGATGCGGGCACGGGGCGGCCGAAAGCGGCCATCCGCGCCACCGTGCGCGGCGTGGCCTGGCCCGTGCTGTTTCTGTATACGTAGCCGATGAGCCCGCTGCAATCGAAGCCGCCCTCCGGCGTGTTGCCGCCGTAGCGGTACGGCGTGCCGACCAGGCCCAGCGCATGGATCGCGACGCCGCTCGATTGCTCGGCCGTGAGCACGGGAGGCGGCCCGTAGCCGGCCCCGGGCTGCGGCCCCCGCGGGCCCGCGCAGCCCAGCACCAGCAGGCAGGCACCGATCGGGAGCAGCCGAAGAAGCGGCAGCGGCATGCGGAGGCGTGGCGCGGGTGCGGATGCGTCGGGCATGTGGTTCCTTCAGGACTTGGCCGTCTTCTTCGCAGGCTTTGGCTTGCCGGCACTGTTGAGCGCCACCGCCTGGCGCACGAGCGCCTCGAAGGCGGCTTCGTCGACTTCTTCGCCTTCGAAGATGTCGATCGCGCGGCGCATGTTGCCGTCCAGGCTCGCGTTGAAGAGGCCGGCCGGGTCCGGCAGCGAGGCGCCCTTGGCGAAGGTGAGCTTCACCTTGTCCTTGTAGGACTCCCCCGTGCAGATGATGCCGCCGTGCGACCAGACCGGCGTGCCCATCCACTTCCATTCCTCGACCACATCCGGGTCCGCCTGCTTGATCAGCTTGCGCATGCGGCCCAGCGTTTCGCCGCGCCAGCCGCCGAGCTCGGCGATTCGTTGCGAGATGAGCCCCGATGCCGGCTGGCCGGTGCTCGCGTCCGACTTTTTCATGTTCTGTCCTGAAGGTTCCGAAGCAGCTTCATTGCAATGACCGTGGAGGATAGCCATGCGTCGAAGCAATGCAAGCAAGGCCCGTGTCCCGGCCATCGTATGGCACGATCACCGCATGCCCGAGCCATCCCGCCGCATACCGTACCGCACCTGGCCAGGCGCGCTCGCGGTGCTCCTTGCCATTGCCGCCTACGTGGGCGGCCTGACCTTCTGGGACAGCCGCACGCCTGGCAACCGGCCGCTGCCCGCGGGGGAAACGGTGGCCGTCGGCCATGCCAGGTTCGTTCCCGCCAGCGGATGGGAGATGGACGTGTCGCGCTCCAGGGCCGGCCAGTCGTTGATGCTGTTCAAGGGCGGCCACAAGTTCCTGGTGACCACGCGTGCATGGGCGGGCGGGCCCGACGGTCCGCTGATGCGGCAGCAAAGGCTCATGGAACGCGGCCAGGGCCTGAACATCGACGGCGACGTGTCCGACTTCGTCACCTCGTGGGGCCTGCAGGGCAAGACCTTTGCGTACTACGGATCGAAGCTGGCCGGCCGGTTCTGGCAAGTGGTCGACCTCCAGCGCCGCTCGCTCGTGCAGATCGAGTGCTACGGCGCCAGCGACGGCCTGAACGAGACGATGGCCGAGGCCCGCAGCATGCTGGAATCCATGGACCTGGAGGCATCGCCGTGAGCCCGCCCGCCTTCGAAGGCCAACAGGACCGCGGCGACTGGCCGATCGGCACCGATTCGTTCTTCCAGCCGCAGCGCGCGGCCTTCTGGCTGCTGGCGGCGCTGATCGTCAACGGCCTGTTCTACACCATCAACATGTTCTCGATGGGTTTCCGTGTCGTCCCCGTCACGGCCCTGCTGGGCATCCTGGTGTGGGGCATCTACACGCTGGTTTTTCTTCTGGTCTTTCGCACGCTGGACCTGCTCGAACAGCACCCGCCGGAAGCTTTCGTGCTGGCCTTTGCATGGGGCGGGCTCGGAGCCGTCTACTTCGCCGCGCCGGCGAACATCGCCATCCAGAGCCTGTGCGCCAAGCTGGTGTCGCCGGATTTCGTGGCGCTCTGGGGACCGGCCATCGCGGGCCCGATCACCGAGGAGTTCCTGAAGATCGCCGGCGTCATCCTGCTGGTGCTGGTGGCGCGCAACCAGTTCCAGACTTATCTGTCGGTGCTGATCGTGGGTGCCATGGCGGGCCTGGGTTTCCAGGTGGTCGAGAACCTGACCTACACCGTCAACGCCTCCATGCATTTTCCGCTCGAGAACCAGGTGTCTCCGGTGCTCATCAACCTGCTGACGCGCGGGCTGCTGAGCGGACTGTGGAGCCACGCGGCCTACACGACGATCGCGTCCTTCGGCGTCGCCTGGTTCCTGCTGCATCCGGAGCGGTCGATGGCGGCGAGGATCGCCTGCGCATTCCTGTGCTTCGCACTCGCGTGGGCGATGCATTTCATCTGGAACTCGCCATGGCTCGAAGACCTCTTCGACGGCGGGTATGGCGACATGGCGGTGCTGCTCGTCGTCAAGGGCATTCCCGCGATGATTGCGGCGGGCCTCTTCTGGCGGGTTGCTGCGCGCGAGAACGGCGCCTACCTGCATGCGCTGGCGGCCTACTTCGTGCCGGAGCGCGAGCTGATCCGCGACGACGAGTGGATCCGCCTGGGCGCGCCCTTGTTGCGGTATCGGATTCGCAGGCAGATGGGCTGGACCTTCGGCCTGCGGGCCAGGCGGCTGAAGACGCTGCTGCAGCGCGAGCAATTGCGGCTGATCCGAAAAGCGATGACCTATGGGCGCGGAGCGCAGACGCTGCGGCATGAAGTGGCGATAAGGCGCATACGCGCCGAGCTGGATCCGCTCATTGCAACGCCACCCTGAGCGATGGGCCTCAGCCATGGCGATCGATCTTCGGCTGGCATTCCATCGAGGTCAATGGCCCTGGATCCTTCTGGGCGTCCGGTGAAGCCGGCGCCTTCGCGCCGCAAGCCTCCGCCGGCGTGCGCCTGGGCACGGCGCCTTCGCTGAGCTGCCCGATGGCGCTGTCCTTCTTCATGTGGGAGCGGCACGCGCTGCAGCCGGCTGCCAGGCAGCGCTTCGGCCAGCCGGTGGTGGCCATCGAGCACCTCGGCAGCTATGCCTGCCGCAACGTGAACCGTGGCGAAGGCGCCGTACCAGGCGCTTCGCGCAGTCGGCACGCAACGGCCGATGCGCTGGACGTCGCCAGCCTGACGCTGGCCGGTGGGTACGACATGTGCCGCTAGCGCACCCAGGATGTGACGCCTATGCGCCCGCATCTCGAAGCATTGGCACTACGCAGTGATTTCGCTCTTCTTGCGTGCTACCAAAGCCGCGAGACCAGCACTGACGATGGCCCACGCTCCAATGCCAACAGCCATCGCGTTCTCGGGCTTCATAGGCAATTGCATCGGAATGATGCCAAAGGCAATGCTGACTGCTGCGATGGCACCAAGCATTCCAAGCGCCCGACGTGGACTCGTGGCGGCGACGCCGCCGACCCAACCATCCAACACGGCAGAGGCTAGACCGCCCATGACGAAATACACGCGCAGGATCCGGGCGGCTTCATCCTCGCCGTGATGCCCAATCCCTGTGCCTGGAAACGCAAGTGAAAAGAGGATTGGCATGCCCAGAAACAAAGCGACGCCGAGAAAAGCCCCGCACAGAGTGAAGATCGGACGCTTCATCAGCTTATCGGCCAGAAGACCACTCGACGCGACGCGTGCAAATCGGAGTAGAGGTATCCATTGCCGCTCCATGGCCGTGAGTGCGCCACATCTTATCGACTCAAGCGCGTGCTGCCAGCCACCCAAAAGGCTACGTCCACACAGGCTGTCTCCTCCGACCGTGAACTATTGCCGCGTTCTGCAGGCAAGCACGATGCTGGGACTCTTCGGCCATTGGATCGAAGGGTGAGAACCTTGGAGCTACATCGCATGCACCTCACTTGAAAGCGCTAGGCGCCCTCACGGAATTCACCCACAATCCCGCCGGTGCCGAAGGTTGCGCACCGCAATCGACCATCGCGAAGACCCAAGGACCGCCAATGAAGTGCTCGATCCGCCGCTCCCTCACCACAACCGCCGTGGCCCTGGGCCTGGCAGCCGTGTTGGCCTCCTGCGGTGGCGGTGGCGGCGGGGGCGGAGGCGGCGGAGGGATCGGCATCGGCGCTCCATTGCCGCCGACCACGGCGCAGTTGCCGGAACGCGAGGCGCTCATTGCCCGCGCACGGGCCCTCGAACTCAACACGCCCTACGTGCCACCGCCCGGCAACGTGCTGGAGCACCACACCTCCGGCTATGCCAAGACGATGTGCTCCGCAGTGTTCATCACCGGCATCGACCCCGACGTCGCCGCCGAAAGCCTCGGCTACTTCGTGGGACCGTACGACCAGCGCAAGAACGTCGGCAAGCCCGTGGTCGACCGCGTGAAAAAGGAGGTTCGCATCTCGATTCCCAACGGCCCGACGCTGGTGGCGCGCCACTTCGGTTCGCAGGGCTGCGTCACGCTGCCGGCCGGCCGGGACGACGTTCTCTTCACGCCCGTCGAAGTCAAGAGCTCGCTGCCCGACCCCGCGACGCAACCGTGGCCGATGGGCGACGTGCTGCCGGGCGACCCGCCGCCGGCCGATGTCGACATGGCCAGGGTGAATCAGGCCGTCGACGCCGCGTTCGGCGTGCCGGAGGCCTACACATCGGCCTTCGTGGTCACGCACAAGGGCCGCATCGTCGCCGAGCGCTACATGAACGGCATCGGCGCGACGACGCCGCTCGAATCCTGGTCGATGGGCAAGAGCGTCGTGGCCACGATGATGGGGGTGCTCATCAAGCAGGGCGTGTACAAGCTCGACCAGCCGGCGCCGATTCCCGAGTGGCAAGGCGCTGGCGATGCGCGGCAGCAGATCAAGATTTCCGACATCCTGCAGATGTCGAGCGGCCTGCGGATCAAGGCGCCGGACGATCCGGACTTCGACCCCAACGGCACCTACCCCGACCACGTCTACTACTACACGGGCCGCATCAACGCGTTCAACTACGCCGCGACCCGGCCGCAGCAATGGCCTCCCGGCGCGGTGGGCCGCTACCGCAACACCGATCCCGTGCTGGCCAACTACCTGGTTCGCCTCGCGGTGGAGAAGCGCGGCGAGGAATATCTTTCGTTTCCGCAGCGCGCGCTCTTCGACAAGATCGGCATCCGCTCGATGGTGATCGAGACCGATCCCTACGGCAACTTTCTCACGCAGGGCTACGACTTCATGTCGGCGCGCGATTGGGCCCGCCTGGGCAATCTCTATCTGCAGGACGGCATGTGGAATGGCGAGCGCATTCTTCCCGAAGGCTTCGTCAATTTCGTGAGCAGCGTGGCACCGGCCTGGGCAGCGGACAAGCGCCCGATCTACGGCGGCTTCTTCTGGATCAATGGAATGAGCTCGCTGGCGATGCCGACGTCGGCCTACTACATGCTCGGCGCCGGCGGCCAGTTCGTGCTGGTGATTCCGTCACACGACCTCATCGTGGTGCGGATCGGCCATTCGAAGGGCGAACGCTTCGCGGCCTCGACGCTGAACAAGGCGCTTGCGCTGCTGACGGCTGCGGTGCCCCGCGTGCGCTGAACTCAGAAGCCGAAGGCCAGCAGCAGGTTGTTCGCGGGCATCGCATGCCGCTCGCGCAACACGAGTCCTGACTGGCGCGCCTCTGCCCCCACATCCTGCAGGCGGCGTATGCCCCATGCAGGATTGCGGGCGCGCAGGTCCTGGTCGAACGCCAGGTTGCTCGGCGCCGGTGTGCCTTCGTCTTCGAAGTAGGGCCCGTACGTGATCAGCAACCCACCAGGAAGCAGATGCTGCGCGGCGCCCTGCATCAGCGCAGCACATGCGGGCCAGGGCGCGATGTGCAGCATGTTGGCGCAGTAGATCGCATCGAACTTTTCGTCTGGAGCGAACGCCGCCCCCTGCGACGGCCATCGAGATGACATCACGTCTAGCAGCAGCGGTGCACGAAGATTGGGCAGCGCGGCTTCTGCGACTCGGCTTGCAATGGCGGGGAGCATCCGTGCATCCGCGTCGGTCGGTTGCCAGGTCCATTGAGGCATTGCTGCTGCGAACCACGCGGCGTGCTGGCCTGTTCCGGATGCGATCTCCAGTGCGGTGCCGCGCTCGCCGAGGATGCGGGTCAGCGCCTCGAGGATGGGCTGCTTGTTGCGATCGGCGGCGGGGCTGTGGGGAAGGTCGGACATGCGAATTCGGCTTGGATAGGTGTGGTTTGATTGGGGACAGACAGCGCGGTTCACCCCTGCCCGAACTCCCGCGCATGCTCCACCGCATACTTGATGAGTTCCGCCTGCCCTTCGATGCCCAGTCGCCGCTTGATGCTCTGCCGGTGCGCCTCCACCGTGCGCACGCTCAGGCCCAGGTCGCGCGCGATCTGCTTGCTCGATTCGCCGCGGCCCAGCGCGGTAAGAATCTCGCTCTCGCGCGGCGTGAGCAGCGGCCTTGGCGCCTGGTTGCGGAACAACTTCTTCGACACGGCCGGGCTCAGGAAGGTGCCGCCCGCCGACACGGCCTCGATGGCGGCCACGATCTCGGCCGCGGGCGCGTCCTTCAGCACGTAGCCGCGCGCGCCCACCTGCAGGGCCTTCTGCACGTACTCGGGATTGTCGTACATGCTGAGCATCACCACATGCGGCGCGGGCTGGCGTTGCAGCACCAGCGCGGCCAGGTCGATGCCGTTCATGTCCTTCATGCCGACATCCATCAGCAGCAGATCGGGCCTGAGCGACTCGACGAGCGCCAGCGCCTCGGCCGCGCTGCCCGCCTCGCCGACGATCTCGAGCCTGGGCATGGTGCCCAGCCGCGCGCGCAGGCCATCGCGCACCAGCGGATGGTCGTCGACCAGAAAGAGGCGAATGGGGGCAGCGTCTTCTTTTGTCATTTGGCTATTCGGGCTTCGCGCTGCGGGCCGGCACTTCGGCCACGATGGTTGTTCCGCCTTCGCCGGACTGCACATTCAGGTGTCCGCCGATCGACTCCATGCGTTCGCGCATGTTGCGCAGGCCGATGCCGCGCCGCGGGTCGAGCTGCATGGCATCCACGTCGAAGCCGGTGCCGTCGTCGCCAATCTCCAGCCGCACGCCTTCTTCGTCGGAAAAGCCCAGCGCAATGTGCACGCGGTGCGCCTGCGCGTGCTTGCGCACGTTGGTGAGCGCCTCCTGCGTGACGCGGAAGAGCGCAGTCTTGGCTTCCTGCGAGAGCTCGAAGGCCTCGCCCTCGATCATGATCGACGCGTCGATGGCGCCCTCTTCGGCGAATTCATCGCCCAGGCGCTCGAGCGCTGCAGGCAGGCCAAGCGTGTCGAGCAGAGCCGGCCGCAGGCGGTGCGAGATGCGGCGCACCTCGAGCAGCGAATCATTGAGCCTTTGCAGCGCCTTGCTCAATGCGGGCGGCGTGGGCTGGCGTTCGCGGTCCAGCGCGTCCACCGCGGATTCGATCAGCAGCTTGGCCGACACCAGCGTCTGGCTGGTGCCGTCATGCAGCTCGCGTGCGAGGTGACCACGCTCTTCCTCCTGCGACTGAACCACGCGCCGCGCCAGCAGCCGCAGCTTGGCCTCGGCCGTGCGGTGCTCGCTGAGGTTGAGCAGCAGCCCGGTGGCGCTCACCACGCCCAGGCACAGCGCGGCAATGCCGGCAATCCAGAGCAGCGTGGTGGTGACGTTGGCGCTCATCTGGCGGTCGAGCGCCTGCATGGTCGCCTCGATGTCGTCCAGGTACAGGCCGGTGCCGACCATCCACTTCCAGCGCGGCAGCGCAGTGACGTAACCAAGCTTGGGCGCCATCTGATCGCTGGAAGGCTTGCGCCATTCGTATTCGACGTAGCCACCGCCCGCACGCGCGCCCGCGATCAGGTCCTGGATGGTGAAGCGCCCGCGGGAGTCGCGCATCTCCCAGAGGTTCTGGTTCACGAGCTCGGGCTGGCGCGAATGCATGAGCGAGCGGCCCTGCATGTCGTAGACGAAGAAGTACCCGTCGTCGCCATAGTCGAGCGCGGCCAGGCGGCGCAGGGCTTCGCTGCGGGTTTCCTCGTCGTCCTGGCCGGCGTCGTACAGCGGCCGCACGGTGCTCACGGCAAGGTCGACGTAGCTGCGCAGTTCGCTGCGCCGCTGGGCCATGTAGCTTTTCTCGATCAGCGCACGCTCGCGCTGCGCCAGGTCATGCTCCTGGTGGCGCACCGCCAGGGCCACCAACACCAGCGCAACCAGCAGCGGTGCAACGGCCAGCGCGACGATCTTGGTGCGGAGGTTCATCGGAGGGCAAGACTACCACCGGGCAAGGCCATGGACCCAGGATCGCGAAGGTGCCCGACGCGCTCCAGCGCCGGCTTTCAATGGAGACTTGTCGGGCGGCCCGAGGCCACCCAGGCATCGAACCCGCCGGTCAACGGCAGGGCGCGCCGCGCACCACGCGCCAGCAGCACGCGCGCAGCCAGGGCGGCTGACACTTCGTTGGGGCAGTTGCAATAAAGGACCACGTCGCGCCCGTCGACCAGCGGCAGTTCCGGATGCCGCTGCTGCAGCGCCTTGAGCGTGTACGGCAGTGCCCCGGGGATGCGGCGCGGGTCGACCTGCACGCCCGCCTCTCCGCGCACGTCGATCACCAGCGGCGGCGCCTCGCTGGCCAGCAGCTCGTGCAGCTCGTCCACGCTGATGCGCGGCATGCCCGTGAGCCGCATGAAGGCACGCCGACGCCAATAGCGCACCGCCAACATCACGGCCAGCACCACCACGAGCGCCAGGGTCGCGATGCCGCCGGCCTGGGCCAGCATGGCCAGCACCTCCTGGATCTGGTCGCGAAAAATCCAGCCCAGCCCGAGGAAGGCGCCGGTCCAGACCAGCGCGGCGCCAATGTCGAAGCCGATGAAGCGCCACACCGACATGCCCAGCGCACCGGCCATCGGCGGCGCAACCACCGACACGCCCGGCACGAACTTGGCGGCCACCAGCGAGAGGCCGCCCCATCGGCCAATGAGCGATTCGCCGCGCCGCACGCATGAATCGGGCGACAGCGAGATGCGGCACAGAAGGCGCATGAAGCGGTAGCCGAAGCGGCGCCCGGCATAGAACCAGGCGCCATCGCCGAGCACGTTGGCCAGCACCGCGGCCAGCACCACGCCCGCCACCGAGACGTTGCCGGCCGCCAGCAGCGCACCGGACACCACCAGCACCGCGGCCGCGGGCACCGGCAATCCGAGGCGCGCGGCAAAGCTCGCCGCGAAGACGATCGCGATCGCGTTCTGCACCAGCAGCGACATCAGCTGTGCCATGGCAGCAGCGCGAGCTTCTTCGGATTCACTCCTGGGTGCCTACCTGGGCGCGTCGCCCTTGCGGTATTCGGCCGTGAGCTCGTCGAGCTTCTGCTTCAGCGCGGGGTCCAGCTTGTAGTCGGCCGCGGCCAGCGTGGCGTCGAGCTGCTCGGGGCGGCTGGCGCCGAGCAGCGGCGCGGTGATGAGCGGGTTGGCCATGACCCAGGCCACCGCCAGGGTGGCCAGCGGCACGCCGGCTTCGTCGGCCAGCTGGTGCAGCTGGGTCACGGTGTTGAAGCTGCGCTCGTTCCAATAGCGGTCCTGGTACATGCCGCCGGCCGTGCCGAGCGTGAAGCGGGTGTTCTCCTCGGGCGTGGCGCCGGGCTTGTACTTGCCGGTGAGCAGGCCGCCGGCCAGCGGGTTGTAGGGAATCACGCCCAGGCCCTCTTCGCCCGCGAGCGGCAGCAGCTCGCGTTCGATCTCGCGGAACAGCAGGCTGTAGCGCGGCTGCACCGACACGTAGCGCGTGAGCTTGTGCAGCTCGGCCTTGCCGAGCGCGCGGGCCAGCCGGTAGGCCAGGAAGTTGGACACGCCGATGTAGCGCGCGCGGCCCGACTTGACGATGACGTCGAGCGCCTCCAGGCTCTCTTCGAGCGGCGTCTCGCGGTCGTCGCTGTGCAGCTGGTACAGGTCGACATGGTCGGTCTGCAGCCGCTTCAAGGAGGCATCGATGGCGTCGAGCAGGTGCTTGCGCGAGGCGCCCTGGTCCCAGCTGTTGGGGCCGACCTTGCCGACGGCCTTGGTGGCCACCACGAAGCGGCGGCGGCCCGCGGAGCCCTGCTTCTGCAGCCAGCGGCCGATGATCTCTTCGGTGCGGCCGGTGGTTTCGACGGTGCCGCCGAGCGGATACACGTCGGCGGTATCGAGAAAGTTGATGCCGCCCTCGGCGGCCTTGTCGAGGATCTGGTGCGACACGGCCTCGTCGGTCTGCAGGCCGAAGGTCATGGTGCCGAGCGCAAGGCGCGAGACGGTGAGGCCGGTGCGGCCGAGTCGGGTGGTCGGAATGCTCATGAGGGTGTCGCTCCAGGCGATTGAAGGGCGACGGCCATCATAGTCACGACAGCGCAAGGCTGCAGCGCTCAGGTGCTTTCGAGATGCACGCCGGGCGCGCCGCGCTCCACCGCAAAGCGTGCCATCGGCACGACGGCGGCGTCTTCGGCCTTTTCGTCGTCCACGGCGCGGAACTCGACCGCGCAGCCGCGCGCATCGAGCGCCATGTGCGCATAGCCGCGCTTGTCGCCCCGGCCGTAGCGCAGGTGGTCGTTCTTGGCGAGCATGTTGGCCACGTTGGCGGCGCTGGGGCCTTCGGAGGTGATGGCGCCGCCGACGAATTCGGTCGCCACCGCCGGCCCCTGCGGCTCGCGGCGCAGGTCGGCGGCCCAGAAGGCATGCACGTCGCCGCTGATGACCAGCGCATCGCCGCCGCGCGCCTTGTTCGCGGCCAGGCCGTCGAGCAGGCGCGCGCGCGAGGCGGCGTAGCCGTCCCAGCCGTCCATCCAGTAGCCGTGCTCGGGACCGCGCTTGCGGTCGGCCTCGGCCAGCAGCGTGGGCTGGGCGATCACGGTCCAGCGGGCCCGCGGCGCAGCGAGTTCGTTCGCGAGCCAGGCCTCCTGCCTCGCGCCGAGGAAGCTGCGCTCCGGTGACAGCCGGTCGGCGCAGTCGGCCAAGGGCGAGGCGCTGCGGCCCGCGAGGCAGGCATGGTGCGAACGGTACTGCCGCCCGTCGAGCAGCAACACGTCGAGCATGTGGCCGAGGCGATGGCGGCCGTAGATGGTGGCCGCGGCGCCGGTCGGCCGCATGCTGGCGGGCACGGGCATGTGCTCGTACCACGCTTGGTAGGCCGCGGCGCGGATCGCAAGGAACTGCGCGGGATCGATGCTGCGCGGCGAGACGTCGTCGGTGTAGTCGTTCGCCACCTCGTGGTCGTCCCAGGTCACGAGCCAGGGGAAGGCGGCGTGCGCGGCCTGCAGGTGCGGATCGGTCTTGTAGAGCGCATAGCGGTCGCGGAACTCGCCGAGCTGCGTGGGAATGCCGCCCTGGTGGTGGCGCACGTGGCGCGAGCCCCAGGAGCTTTCGTAGATGTAGTCGCCCAGGTGCACGACGAAGTCCAAAGGCTGCATGGCCATGTCGCGGTAGGCCGCGTAGTAGCCCTGCTCGTACTGCTGGCATGACGCGAAGGCGAAGCGCAGCGGCTGCGGCGCGGCATCGCCCTCGGCCGGCGCGGTGCGGGTGCGGCCGGCGGGGCTTCGCGCGCCATTGGCCGTGAAGCGGTACCAGTAAGGCCGGCCGGGTGCGAGGCCCTGCACCTCGACGTGCACCGAATGCGCGAGCGCCGCAAGGGCCGTCGCCCTGCCCTTTGCCGCGATGCGCGAGAAGCCCTCGTCGTGCGCCACTTCCCACCGCACGTCGACCGGGGCCTCGCCCATGCCGCCGCCCTGCAGCGGATCGGGCGCCAGCCGGGTCCACAGCACCATGCCGTCGGGCCTGGGGCTGCCGGACGCCACGCCGAGCGTGAAGGGAAATTCGCGCGAAGCCCGTTGCGCGTGGAGCCGGAGGAACGGATGGCCGAGCGATGCGGCGGCCATTCCGCCGAGCAGCAGGCGGCGGCGCGAGACCCTCATGGTGTTGCGCGCGCGGCCAGCGCCAGGTCGGGTCGGTCGGTGGTGATCTGGCGCAGGGGCATGGTGAGCCATTGTGCAATTTCATCGGGCTCGTTGACGACCCAGGCGCCCAGCCGTTCGCTGCCGAGTGCGGCCAGGCACTGCGGCCAGGTGGCGGCCAGCAGCTTCTTCTCGACCGCGACGATGCAGCCCGGCAGCGCCGCGTAGCGCGCCAGTGCACGCGTGATGCCGCCCAGCATTTCAGCCGAGCGATGGTCGAGCGAGGCCAGCACGCGCCCGCGCGGCCAGTGGGCGAGCACCTGCGCCAGCACCTCGGGCACGAAGCAGGTCAGGACGCTGCGATCGGCCACGCCCGCATCGTGCAGCGCCTGCACCGTGCGCGCGATGGCGCCGGGCGGCAGCTCGCCGGCGGCGTCGGTCTTGATCTCGACGTGCACCTCCATGCGCGTGGGCGCGAAGAGCTTCAGCACTTCGGCCAGCGAAGGCACGCATTCGCCGGCTTCGTCGCGGCGCTGTTCCCCCTGCGCGCCCTGCCCTTTGCGCAGGCGCGTGGCCAGCACCTGGGCGGCAGCATGGTCGCGCACCGCGCCCGTGCCTTCGGTGGTGCGGTCGAGCAGCGGATCGTGGATGACCACGGCCTTGCCGTCGCGCGTTTCCTGCACGTCGAATTCGACCGCATCGGCGCCCAGCGCGATGAGGCGGCGAAAGCCGCTCATGCTGTTCTCGGGCCAGAGATTCCGCGCGCCGCGGTGTCCGACGATGATCATTGCTGCAAAGTCCCTTGCCTCATTTGCTGCTGTCCACCAGCCCCTTGACGAACGAACGCTGGAGCGCCACCACCACGACGATGGGCGGCAGCATCGTGAGGAGCGCGGCGCTCATCGCCACGTTCCATGCCGGCTGCGAATCGGCGCGCGGTATCAGGTGCTTGAGGCCGATCACCGCGGTGGCCATGTCCTTGTCGGTGGTGAAGAGCAGCGGCCAGAGATACTGGTTCCAACCGTACAGGAAAAGAATGATCGCCAGCGCCGCAATGTTGGAGCGCGACAGCGGCAGCAGGATCGACCAGAAGAACTGCATCGGCGAGGCGCCGTCGAGCCGGGACGCCTCGCACAGCTCGTCGGGCACTGTGAGAAAGAACTGGCGGAACAGGAAGGTGGCCGAGGCCGAGGCGATCAGCGGCAGGATGAGGCCCGGGTAGGTGTCGACCATGTTCCACTGGAGCTGGATATCGATGGTGTGGCCCGTGATGGCGTTCCATGCCGACGAAAGGTGCAGCGCCTCCACCACCCACTGCAGCGGCAGCGCCGCATTCGCCACCGATTCGTAGGTAGGCGAAATGCGCACTTCGATGGGCAGCATCAGCGACACGAAGATGAGCCAGAACGCCGTCATGCGAAAGCGGAAGCGGAAGTACGTGATGGCAAAGGCCGACAGCAGGGACACCGCGATCTTGCCCACGGTGATGCCCGCCGCCACGATGAACGAATTGAAGAACAGCCGGCCGAAGTTGGCCTGCGTCCACGCGGTGCGCAGGTTCTGCACGAACTGGTCGCCGGGCAGCCACGGCAGCGGCACCTGCTGCACCTCGGCAATGGTGAGCGAGCCCGCGACGAAGGCCAGGTAGAGCGGCACGCAGACGAAGGCCACTCCCACCAGCAGAATGGCGTGGCAGATGCCGTCGAGAACGGGAGCGCGTTCAACCATGCGATGAATCCTTGGGGCCGTGCGTCATACGTCGTAGCTCACGCGCCGCTCCACGTAGCGGAACTGCAGCAGCGTCATCAGCAGCGCGAAGATCATCAGGATGACCGACTGCGCTGCCGACGAGCCGAGGTCGAGGTTGATGAACCCGTCGACGTACACCTTGAACACCAGCACGTTGGTCGCACCGGCCGGTCCGCCCTGCGTGACCGCATCGACGATGGCAAAGATCTCGAAGAAGCCGTAGACGAAGTTCATCACGGCCAGGAAGAACATCGTGGGCATGAGCAGCGGCAGCCCGATGGTGAAGAAGCGCCGAAGCGGCCCTGCGCCGTCGACCGCCGCCGCCTCCATCAGCGAGGAAGGAACCGCCAGCAGGCCGGCGAGCAGAAAGATGTAGTCGTAGCACACATGCTTCCACGAGGCGGCCAAAATCACCAGGATCATCGCGTCCGAGCCCACGCGGTTCGGGTCCCACGCGAGGCCGAGCGCATGCAGCACCTGCGCCAGCGGACCCACCGCCGGGTTGAACAGAAAGGCCCACAGGATGCCCGCAATGACCGGCGCAATGGCATAGGGCAGCAGGATGATCGCCTTGTAGATGCCGCGGCCGCGGATCACCCGGTCACTCGCAAAGGCCAGCACCAGCGCCACCGCGATGGTCAGCAGGTTCTGCAGGATGGTGAACACCACCGTGACCTGGACCGACTCGTGGTACGTGTCGCTTTGCAGCAGCTGCGCGAAGTTGTCGAAGCCGACGAAGTGCACCGTGTTGCCGAACGGATCGGACAGGAAGAAAGCCTGCCCCAGCGCCCGGAACGACGGGATGAAAAAGAAGAACAGCAGGATCGCGAGCTGCGGCAACAGCAGCAGCACGGGCAGGCGCACGTCCTTGAAGTGCGCGCGCTTCAGGCCCGATTCGATTGCTGCTGCCATGGATGCTGCCTGCCACCGGGTCCCAGCCCGCTCAGTAGCGGCCCTTGTTGAGCTTCTCGTACTGCCGCAGGATCTCGTTGCCGCGCTTGACGGCATCGTCCATGGCCACTTGCGGCGTCTTCTTGCCGGCCACCACGTTCTGGAACTCGTCGCGCTGCGCCATCATGGTCTGCGTGAAGTTGCCGAAGTGAAAGCCGGTGGAATTGGCCGTGGGCGTGCCGCGCGTGAGCTGCAGGATCGCGATCTCGCGCGTTGCATGGTCCTTGTAGTAGCCCTGCGACCTGGCCAGCTCGTAGGCCTTGTTGGTCAGCGGCACGTAGCCCGTGGCCTTGACCCACCAGAACTGCGTCTCGGGCTTGGCCAGGTAGTCGAGGAAGGCGGCCACGGCCTCGTACTCGGCGGGCTTCTGGCCCTTCATCACCCACAGCGACGCACCGCCGATGGTGCTGTTCTTCGGCTGCTTGCCTTCTTCCCACGGCAGGTAGGTGGCGCTCCAGTCGATCTTGGATTCACGCTCGATGCCGCTGTGCGCGGCGGTCGAGGCAAAGTAGGTGGAGCACTTGCCCGAGGTGAAGAGCTGCTCGGGGCTCAGGCCCTGGCCAGCGATCTGCATCACGTCGTCGTCGATCCATTTCTTGATGCGTGCGACCTGCGAGACGACCGACGTGTTGTTGTAGACGAACTCGGTGTCCAGCCCCTGGTAGCCGTTGGCCTTGGTGGCATAGGGAAGGTCGTTGATGGCGCTGTAGTTCTCGAGCAGGCTCCAGTGGTAGTCGCCCGCGAGCACCGAGCCGCAGGCCGAAATGCCCTTCTGCTTGATGGCATAGAGCTGCTTCTCCAGCTCCTGCCAGGTCTCGGCAGGCTTGGCGAAGCCGGCCTTCTCGAAGTGCGCCTTGTTGTACCAGAGGATGGGCGAGGACGAATTGAAGGGCATCGTCATCAGCTTGCCCTTGTAGCTGTAGAAGCCGGCCACCGGCTTCACGAAATCGGCCCAGTCGACCTTGAAGCCGCGCTGGTCGAGCAGGTCCTGCACCGGCATGGTCGCATCGGACAACAGCATGGTCATGAAGCCGCGTTCGTAGATCTGCACGAGCGCCGGCGCACGCTTGGCGCGGTAGGCGGCGATGGTGCCGTTGATGACCTCGTCGTAGTTGCCCTTGTAGACGGCGGTCACGGCGTACTTGTTCTGCGAGCTGTTGAAGTTCTTCACCAGCTCTTCCACCCGCTCGCCGAGCGCCCCGCCCATGGCATGCCACCACTGCACCTGCACCGGCTGCGCGGCGGCGGGCGTGGCGCTCGCGAGCCAGAGCGTGGATGAAAGGGCCAGCATGGCCAGCGTGCTGCGTCGTTGGATGTTCATCGCGTTCTCCTGTGGGGTGTGTGTCGATGCCGGTGTGTGCTTGCGTTCAGGCGGCCCAGAAGCCGCCGGGAGCGAACTGCTCGGTGATCGCCCGGTCGAGCCAGCCCAGGTCGTCGAGCAGGTCGAGCAGCGTGTAGCGGCGCCGGATGAGGCGTGCGCGGCGGTGGTCGGCGGCAAACCTGGCGGCGGCGATGCCGAGCTCACCGGGATGGCTCGCGCCGCCGACGGTGGCCAGGCGCTGCTGCATGTCGCGCGCACCGATCAGCTGGCGCTTCAGCTGTGCGCGCAGGGCGGGCCAGGCGCGCACCAGCTGCTCGAGGCGTGCGCGGCGGCTGCCGAGTGCGGCCTTCGCATTCATCTCGTCGCGCGCGGCGGCCCTGAATTCTTCGTTGCCGAAGGCGGCCTCGATCTCGCGCGACAGCGCGGCCTCGTCCTGGCCGTCATGCGCCTGCGACGCGGCAGCCGCGATTACGGCGGCGGGCTGCGCAAGAAGCCATTCGTACATCGCCAGCATGGCCACGCAGCCGACGCCCACGCAGGCGCCATGCGCCGCGGGTTCGCCATCGACCTGCAGGTTCTCCATTTCCCACAGGTGCGAGAACTGGTGGTCGCTGCCGCTCGCCGGACGCGAGTTGCCATGGGCCTGCATGGCGAAGCCGCTGACCAGCAAGCCGGCCAGCAAGCCGGCCAGCGCCTGCGGTTCATGCACCGCCAGGCGCTGCGGCGCGCCGAGCCAATCGCCGAGATGGTCTTGCACCAGGGCATAGGGACGCGGGTTGATGGGCTCCACGCCGAGCGCATCGGCCAGCAGCCAGTCGGCGCCGGCCACGGCCTTGCCGGCCAGATCGCCGTAGCCCCAGGCCGTCATGCGCGCCGGCGCGGCGCGCAGCACGTCGAGGTCGGCCAGCACCGCCACCGGAGGTGGGCATGCGAGCGTGCGCTTGAAGCCGTCTTCGCCCAGCAGCGCGGCGCCGGAGGCCGCGTAGCCATCCATGGAGGCGGCGGTTGCAAGGCACACATAAGGCCTGCCGGCGAGCGAGGCTGCATGCTTGACCAGGTCGCTCACGACGCCCGAGCCCACCGCGAGGGGCGTGGCCGCCTGCGCGGAAAGCTGCTGCGCGATGGCCGCCGAGCGCTGCACGCGCGGCTTCAGGCGAGGCTTCGCAGGAAAGACCAGCGGCGCCGCGCAGGACACGCCCTGCGATTCGAGCAGGGCCTGCGCCGACGCGCCCACCGCATCCCAGGTGTTCTCGTCGGCCACCAGCATCCAGCGCCGGCCTGGCGCGCAGCGCTGCAGCACGCCAGGCAGCGAGCGCACCGCGGCGTGCTCGATGACGACTTCTTTCGTGACCACCGCATCGCGCAGCGCGGCCCTCAGCGGGGATGTCGAATCGCTCATGTCTCCTGCAATCTGGACGCCGTTTTCCGGTCGATGAACAAGTGTATAGTTTGAAAGACATTTGTTTCAACCACGTGACTACCCGTAGTCCGGCGCACTCGTGCCACCATCGCGGCCGCAGAATCGACGACGACAACCACGGAGAATTCGGATGGCTGAGGAAGATCAGGTGGCGGTGCGCGTGGCCTGGCTCTACTACATGGAGGGCCTGACGCAGGACGGCATCGCCACGAAGCTCGGCCTGACGCGGCTGCGCGTGAACCGCCTGCTGGGCGAGGCGCGCGAGAGTGGGCTGGTCAGCATCAAGATCAACTCGCGCCACGAGAGCTGCCTGCGGCTGGAAGAAGAACTGCGCAGCGTCTGCGGCCTGCGCGAGGCAACGATCATTCCGACGCCGGAAAGCCCCGATCTCATCCCCGTGCTGCTGGGACGCACGGCCGGCGAATATCTTTCGAAGCACATCGAGACGAACCGCGTGCGCGGCGTGGGCGTGGGCTGGGGCGCCACCTTGCGCGAGGCCATACGCCACGTCGCATCCGGCCAATGGCCCGAGGTGCACGTGAACTCGATGATGGGCGGCCTGACGCGCGGCCTGGAGATCAACACCTTCGAAACGGCCAGCGCACTGGCCGCGCGCCTGGGCGCGCAATGCAGCTACCTGGCGGCGCCCCTGTATGCGGGCAGCGCCAAATCGCGCGACACCATCGTTTCGCAGGATGTCTTCAAGGAAGCGTTCGGCCAGATCGCGGCCAACGACGTCGCGCTGCTGAGCGTGGGTGACCTGAGCACGCGCTCGCTGCTGGTGCGCTACGGCCTGCCGAAGGACGTGCCGGTGGCCGAGCTGCGGCAGGCCAAGGCGGTGGGCGACATCATCGGCCAGTTCCTCGACCGCCACGGCAAGCCGGTGAAGCATGCGCTGAACCAGCGCGTGGTCGCGCCGTCGCTCGAGGAGCTGGCACGCATTCCAACGGTGATCGTTGCCTCGGGCGGCGAGAACAAGGCGCCGATCATTGCGGCGGTGCTGCGGGCCAGGCTGCTGTCGGTGCTGATCTGCGATGAGCAGACGGCGCGCACGGCGCTGAAGCTCTACCAGGCGCTGGCCGCGCAAGCCTGAAGAAGGCCCGGCTAGCCGGCGGAGCCCTCGCAGGCCACCTTGTCGTTCGGCCGCGCGTCGGCCCGTGCACCCGCCCGTGCACTCGTCAGCGCCCAGGCGAACACACCCACGCCTGCGAGCGCGAGCAGCGCACCGACCCACCCGGTCGAGGTCCAGCCCAGCCCGGCGGCAATGGCCACGCCGCCGAGCCAGGCGCCCAGCGCATTGGCCATGTTGAAGGCCGAGTGATTGAGCGCCGCGGCGAGCGTCTGCGCATCGCCGGCCACGTCCATCAGGCGGATCTGCAGCGCCGGGCCGATGGCCACGGTGGTGCCGATGAGAAACACGTTGATTGCCGCGGTGACCACGTGGTGCGCCGCGAACGAGAACATTGCAAGCACCAGCGCCGCATAGACGAGCAGGCCGCCGATGGTGCGCATGAGCGACTTGTCGGCCAGGCGCGAGCCGACGAGGTTGCCTGTGACCATGCCCAGGCCGAACAGCGCGAGCACGAAAGGCACGCCGCCCAGCGGCAGGCCGGCCACTTCGATGAGCGTGGGCTTGATGTAGCTGAACACCGAGAACATGCCGCCGAAGCCGATGGCGCCGATGCCGAGCGTGAACCACACCTGCTTGCGCCTGAGCGCGCCAAGTTCGCGCCAGGGGCTGGCACCCGCGGGCGGGGCCAGGTCGGGGATGTCGCGGCGCAGCAGCGCCACGGCCACCAGCGCGATGAGGCCGACGAACACGAAGGCGGCGCGCCAGCCGAACAGCTGGCCGAGCCATGCCGCAATCGGCACGCCCACCAGCGTGGCGCCGGTGAGCCCCAGCATCACGAGGCCCACGGCGCGTGCGCGGCGCCCGGGTGGCGCGAGCGTGGCCGCCACGAGCGCGGCAACGCCGAAGTAGGTGCCGTGCGGCAGCCCGGTCGCAAAGCGCAGCAGGTTGAGCGACATGTAGCCCGGCGCCATCGCGCTCGCGAAGTTGCCGGCGGCAAACACGGCCATGAGCGCGATCAGCAGCGCGCGGCGGCGCCAGCCGGCCGCCAGCACCGCGAGCACCGGGGCGCCGATGACCACGCCGAGCGCATAGGCGCTGATGACGTGGCCGGCTTGCGGAATGCTGACGTCGATGTCTTTGGCCACTTCGGGCAAGAGGCCCATGATGACGAACTCACCGGTGCCGATGGCGAAGCCGCCGACGCCGAGCGCGAGCACGGCGCGCAGGAAGTTGACGGGCCGTGCGGAGGGGGAAACAGCGGAAATGTCGGTGTCCGCGCTGTCCAGCGCGGGTGGGGAGGCGTTCAAGGCCAGGCTCCTGGGAGGGTGCCCGGCGGCAGCGGGCAGAAGCCCAATTTTAGGGTAAACCCTGAATTTCTGCCGATACGGCCATGCTGTGGCTGATACCGGCATGCCGGCCGGCCCGTTGTCAGATCGCGACGAGCTGGCGCACGCCCTGCGCTTCCATGTCCTTGCCAAGGCCGCGCGCAATGACCTCGCCGCGCTCCATCACGAGGTAGTCGTCGGCCAGTTCCTGGGCAAAGTCGTAGTACTGCTCGCACAGCACGATGGCCATGTCGCCGCGGTCGGCCAGCATGCGGATGACGCGGCCGATGTCCTTGATGATGCTGGGCTGGATGCCTTCGGTGGGCTCGTCGAGGATCAGGAGCTTGGGCTTGGGCGCCAGGGCGCGGGCGATGGCGAGCTGTTGCTGCTGGCCGCCGGAGAGGTCGCCGCCTCTCCTGTTGATCATCTGCTTGAGCACGGGGAACAGATCGAACAGTTCCGACGGGATGGGCGTGCTGCCGCTCTTGTAGGCCAGGCCCATGCGCAGGTTTTCCTCGACCGTGAGCCTGGCGAAGATCTCGCGGCCCTGGGGGACGAAGCCGATGCCGGCCCTCGCTCTTTCATAGGGCGTGGCCTTGTGGATCGGCTTGCCTTCGAGCTCGATGCTGCCGCTCTTGATGGGAACCAGGCCCATGAGCGACTTGAGCAGCGTGGTCTTGCCTACGCCGTTGCGGCCCAGCAGCACCGTGACCTTGCCGAGCGTGGCCTCGAAGCTCACGTCTCGCAGGATGTGGGAGCCGCCGTAGTACTGGTGGATGTTTTTGACTGTCAGCATGAAATCGATTCCTCAGCGGCCAAGATAGACCTCGATCACGCGCTCGTCGGCCTGCACTTCGTCCAGCGTGCCCTGCGCCAGCACAGACCCGTCGCACAGCACGGTGACGATCTCGGAAATGGTGCGGATGAAGCTCATGTCGTGCTCCACCACCATCAGCGAGTGCTTGCCCTTGAGCGTGAGGAACAGCTCTGCCGTGCGGGCGGTTTCCTCGTCGGTCATGCCGGCCACGGGCTCGTCGAGCAGCAGCAGCTTCGGGTCCTGCATCAGCAGCATGCCGATCTCGAGCCACTGCTTCTGGCCATGGCTCAGGTTGCCGGCCAGGCGCGACACGCTGCCGGCCAGGTGAATGGTCTCCAGCACTTCGGCGAGCCGGTCGCTCTGCGCCGAGTCGAGCCTGAACAGCATCGACGCGCGAACGCCCTTGTTGGTCTTGAGCGCGAGCTCGAGGTTCTCGAACACCGTGAGATGCTCGAACACCGTCGGCTTCTGGAACTTGCGCCCGATGCCCAGCTGCGCGATGTCGGCCTCGCGATGGCGCAGCAGGTCGATGGTGCTGCCGAAGAACACCGTGCCCTCGTCGGGCCGCGTCTTGCCGGTGATGATGTCCATCATCGTCGTCTTGCCCGCGCCGTTCGGGCCGATGATGCAGCGCAGTTCGCCCGGCGCAATGTCGAGCGACAGCTTGTTGATGGCCTTGAAGCCGTCGAAGCTCACGCTCACGTCCTCGAGGTAGAGGATGCGGCCGTGCGTCACGTCCACTTCGCCCGGCGTTGCAATGCGGCCGAAGTCCGCGGAACGGCCGCCAGATTCGGTGCTGCCGCTCACGTAGTGCATGCCCTTGGCGCGGGCGGCGCGCTCGGCGCCGGCTTCCATCAGGTCGGGCGTCATTCAGAAACCTCCGCGCTTCGCGCTGCGGTATTCGCCTTGGGAGCGGCCCGGCGGCTCATGCGCGCGCTCCCTTCACTTCGGCCACCAGCGGCGCGTGCAGCGCCTCCGGCTCCACGCCTTGCGCGGCGGCCATGGCGCGCTGTGCTTCTTCGCGGCCGGCGCTCACGCCGGCCGGCGCCTTCTCCCTCGACAGCCACTTGCGCACCAGGCCCACGATGCCGTTCGGCAGGAACAACGTGACAGCAATGAACAAGGCACCCAGGAAGTACAGCCAGTACTCGGGGTACGCCACCGTCAGCCAGCTCTTCGCGCCGTTGACGATGAAGGCGCCGATGATCGGGCCGATGAGCGTGGCGCGTCCGCCCACCGCGGCCCAGATCGCGATCTCGATGGAGTTGGCCGCGCTCATCTCGCCCGGGTTGATGATGCCGACCTGCGGCACATACAGCGCACCGGCCACGCCGCACATGATGGCCGAGATGACCCAGATCGTGAGCTTGTAGGGCAGCGGGTTGTAGCCCGAGAACATCACGCGCGTTTCGGCGTCGCGGATGGCCTGCAGCACGCGGCCGAACTTGCTTGCGATGAGCCACCTGGCAAACAGGAAGAAGCCCAGCAGCGTGAGGCCCGTGAGCGCGAAAAGCGTCATGCGCATTTCCTGCGTGGCGATCGGAATGCCCAGGATGCGCTTGAAGTCGGTGAAGCCGTTGTTGCCGCCGAAGCCGGTCTCGTTGCGGAAGAACAGCAGCATCGCGGCGAAGGTCATGGCCTGCGTGATGATCGAGAAGTACACGCCCTTGATGCGCGAGCGGAACGCGAAGAAGCCGAACACGAAGGCAATCAGGCCCGGCACCGCGACGATCAGCACCAGCGTGGCGATGAAGCTGTCGCTGAAGGTCCAGTGCCAGGGCAGCGTCTTCCAGTCGAGGAACACCATGAAGTCCGGCAGGTCGCTCTTGTAGTTGCCGTCGCGGCCGATCTGGCGCATCAGGTACATGCCCATCATGTAGCCGCCGAGCGCAAAGAACAGGCCGTGGCCCAGCGAGAGGATGCCGGTGTAGCCCCAGATCAGGTCCATGGCCAGCGCGCAGATCGCGTAGCACATGATCTTGCCGACCAGCGCCACTGCGTAGTCGCTCATGTGCAGCGGGCTGCCGGCCGGCACCACCATGTTGAGCACCGGCGCCACGGCGCAAACGACGATCAACGTGATGAAGAAGGCTGTCCAGCCCTTGCCGCTCAAGAGCGGACCTTTGGTTGGCAACACAACCTTGCTCATGCTTCTGCGCTCCGGCCCTTCATCGCGAAGATGCCTTGAGGTCTCTTTTGAATGAAGATGATGATGAAAACGAGCACCGCGATCTTCGCGAGCACCGCGCCCGCCCAGCCTTCGATGAACTTGTTGAGAATGCCCAGGCCCATGGCCGCATACACCGTGCCCGCGAGCTGGCCCACGCCGCCCATCACGACCACCATGAAGCTGTCGACGATGTAGCTCTGTCCCAGGTCGGGCCCGACGTTGCCGATCTGGCTCAGCGCACAGCCCGCGAGGCCGGCAATGCCGGAGCCGAGCGCGAAGGCGTAGGTGTCGATGCGCGCGGTGTTCACGCCCATGCAGGATGCGATCGGGCGGTTCTGCGTGACGCCGCGCACGAAGAGGCCCAGGCGCGTGCGGCCGATGAGCCAGCCCATCGCAAGCAGCACCAGCACGGCAAAGATGATGATGCAGATGCGGTTCCACGGCAGCGTGACGTTGCTCAGCATGGTGAAGCCGCCGCTCATCCAGCCGGGGTTTTCCACGCCGACGTTCTGCGCGCCGAACAGCGAACGCACGAGCTGCTGCAGCATCAGGCTGATGCCCCAGGTGGCGAGCAGCGTCTCGAGCGGCCGGCCGTAAAGGAAGCGGATCACGCCGCGCTCGAGCACCGCGCCCACCAGCGCGGAACTCAGGAACGCCACCGGAATCGCCGCAACCAGGTACCAGCCGAAGGCCGCCTCGGGCATGTAGCGCTGGAAGATGCCCTGCATCACGTAGGTGGCGTAGGCGCCGATCATCATCAGCTCGCCGTGCGCCATGTTGATGACGCCCATCAGCCCGTAGGTGATGGCCAGGCCCAGCGCGGCGAGCAGCAGCACCGAGCCCAGGCTGATGCCGCTGAACACCGCGTTGATGCGGTCGCCCCACACCAGCGAACCATCGATGCTGGCAATGGAAGCGACGATGGCAGCCTTGACGTCCGCCTCGGTCTCGTCGGCAAGGCGCTGGTTGAGCAGCAGCTTGGTGTCGGGGCTGCTGTTGGCGCCGAGTTCCTTGGCCGCGGCAAGGCGCCTGGCCTTGTCGGCGCTGGTGAGCATGCTGGCGGCGCGCACCAGCTGGAGCTGCGCCTTGATGCCGGGGTTGGTCTCGGCGGCCAGCGCCTTCTCGACCATTGGAACGCGCGATTCGTCGGGCTCCTTGAAGAGCGCCTGCGCGGCTTCGGCGCGCACCGCGTCGTCCTTGCTCGTGAGCTTGAGCGCGGCCTGCGCGGCGTCGAGCGCGCCGCGCATGAGGTTGTTGTTGACTACGTCCTCGGCCGTGTCGGGCACCTTCAGCTCGGCGCCGGTCACCGGGTCGTAGCCCTTGTCGTCCTTCATCACGAAGACCTTGTCTTCGGTGTACTTGACCGCGTCCTCGGACATGGCCTGGATGAAGGCGGCGGTCTTGTCGTCGGCCGTGAGCACGGCCTTGTTGAGCGCGGTGATGCGCGCTTCGGATTCGCCGGAGGCGATGGCGCGGGCTTCGTCGGCGGTCAGCGCGTGGACGGCCGATGCCATGAGCAGCATGGCGGCGAGTGCACAGTGAAGGGGTCGTCGAAGCATCGTGAGTTTCGTGTTGCCCCCTCTCCCCGGGGGGAGAGGGAGCAAGAGAAGGGGCTTGGCGATGAGCCAGTTACAGCGACTTGCCGGCCGGCTGATCCGGCTTCTTGTCGTTGCCTTCGATGTACGGGCTCCACGGCTTGGCCTTGACCGGGCCCGGCGTCTTCCACACCACGCTGAACTGGCCGTCGGCCTTGATCTCGCCGATGAACACGCTCTTGTGCAGGTGATGGTTCTTCTCGTCCATCTTCGACACGATGCCCGAGGGGGCCGTGAAGGTCTGGCCGGCCATCGCCGCGATCACCTTGTCGGTGTCGGTGCTCTTGGCCTTCTCCACGGCCTGCTTCCACATGTGGATGCCGATCCAGGTGGCTTCCATCGGGTCGTTGGTGAGCGGCTTGTCCTTGTGGCCGGCGATGTTCTTGGCCTTGGCGTAGTCGCTCCACTGCTTGATGAACGCCGTGTTGGTCGGGTTCTTGATCGACATGAAGTAGTTCCATGCAGCGAGGTGGCCCACCAGCGGCTTGGTGTCCACGCCGCGCAGTTCTTCCTCGCCGACCGAGAAGGCCACCACCGGCACGTCCTTGGCCTTGAGGCCGGCGTTGCCGAGTTCCTTGTAGAACGGCACGTTCGAGTCGCCGTTGATGGTCGAAACAACTGCCGTCTTGCCGCCGGCCGAGAACTTCTTGATGTCGGCGACGATGGTCTGGTAGTCGCTGTGACCGAAGGGGGTGTACTTCTCGTCGATGTCGGTGTCCTTCACGCCCTTGCTCTTGAGGTAGGCGCGCAGGATCTTGTTGGTGGTGCGGGGGTAGACGTAGTCGGTGCCCAGCAGCACCCAGCGCTTGGCGCCGCCGCCTTCCTTGCTCATCAGGTAGTCGACCGCCGGAATGGCCTGCTGGTTGGGCGCCGCGCCGGTGTAGAACACGTTCTTGGAGAGTTCTTCGCCTTCGTACTGAACAGGGTAGAACAGCAGGCCGTTCATTTCCTCGACCACCGGCAGCACCGACTTGCGCGACACCGAGGTCCAGCAGCCGAAGATCACCGAGACCTTGTCCTGGCCAAGCAGCTGCTTGGTTTTTTCAGCGAACAGCGGCCAGTTGGAAGCCGGGTCGACCACCACGGGCTCGAGCTGCTTGCCCAGCACGCCGCCCTTCTTGTTGATGTCGTCGATGGCCATCAGCACGGTGTCTTTCAACACGGTTTCCGAGATGGCCATCGTGCCCGACAGCGAGTGCAGCACGCCGACCTTGATGGTGTCGGCGGCAAAGGCAGGCGCAGCGGAAATGCTGGCCAGGGCGACGGCGGCGGTGAGCGCCTTGAGTGTGAAACGACGTTGCATGTGGACTCCTGCTCCGGGGTGGTTGAAACCTGGTCGCCGGTACGGGCCGGACGATGGAGGGGAGTCTGCGGATTCGCCCGCCCGCGAGAAATACGCCGGGTGGCGTACACGGAGGTACTCAGGGCGGTGATGGCTGCGGCGCCTTCATTCCTTTGCCGGCTGCAGCCGGCTGCCCCGCCGCTGCAGCACCGCCACCAGCAAGGCCGACGCCATCAGGTAGACCAGCGCCACGCCAAACGCGGCGCCATGGCCGCCCGTGCCGGCCGCGCTGCCCAGCCGCCCGTAGAACAGGATGCCGATCAGCGCCACGCCCAGCGCATTGCTCGCCTGCTGCACCATCGACAGCACGCCGGAGGCCACGCCCGCATGCTGCGGCGGCAGGCCGGCCAGCACGGTGGACACCAGCGGTGCCATCACCATGCCGAGGCCGGCGCCTTGCACCAGCAGGAGAGGCACCATCCACGCCACCACATGCGAATGGCCCGGCCATCCCGCCACGTTGACGAACTGCAGCGCATGCCCCGCCGCCAGCACGAGGGCGCCGAGCGCGATGGGCGGCTTGCCGCCGAAGCGGCGTGCGAGGTGCGCGCCAGCCATCGACGTCGCGAAGAAGCCGATCGCCAAGGCGGTGAAAACGATGCCCGAGCTGAGCGGATCCAGCGCCAAGCCTTGCTGCAGGTAGAGTGCGAGCACGAAATAGAACGAGGCATTGCCGACGTAGAAGGCCAGCGTCGTGAGAAGCCCGGTCACGAAGCGGCCATTCGCCAGCAAGGCCGGCGCCACCAGCGGCGCACCGCCGCGTGCAGCGAGGCGGCGCTGCTGCATTGCGAAGACAGCCAGCAGCGGCAACGCAGCCGCCAGACACAGCCAGCTCCACAGCGGCCAGCCTTGCTGGCGCCCTTCGACCAGCGGCAGCACCACGGCCACCGAACCCGCAGCCACCAGCAGCATGCCGACAGGGTCGAGCCGGCTCCCGGCGCCGCTGCCGCCGTTCGCCAGCGGCGGAATCACGCGCGGTGCGAGCACCAGTGCCAGCAGGCCGATCGGCAGGTTGATCAGAAAGCAGCTGCGCCAGCCGAGACCGGCCAGGTCGGCGTGGATCAACAGCCCGCCCACCAGTTGCCCGAGCGTCGCGCCCAGGCCCAGCGTGAGCCCGTAGGCTGCAAATGCGCGCGCACGGTTTTCGCCCGTGTAGGCCAGGCCGATCATCGCCAGCACCTGCGGCTGCAGCAGCGCCCCGGCCAGGCCTTGCAGCACGCGGGCCGCCACCAGCAGTTCAGCGTTGGGCGCTAGGCCGCACGCGGCGGACGCCAGCGTGAACAGCAGCAGGCCCAACATGAACATGCGGCGGCGGCCGAACAGGTCGCCGAGCCGTCCGCCGGTGATCAGCCCCGCGGCCGTGGCCAGGCCGTAGCCGGCCACCACCATCTGCAAGGTGCCCGCGGAGGCGTGCAGCTCGCGCTGCATCGAAGGCAGCGCCACGTTGACGATGAAGAAGTCCAGCACCACCAGGAAGGTGCCGCTGAGCATGACCCAGAGGCCGAGGGTGCCGGCGCCGCGGCTTGCGGCGGAGGAAAGCGATGCTGCCGGGGCAGCGATGTTCGATGACTGCGACATGATGACTTCGAGTGTTGGATTGGAGCGGCGCCGGGGCAATGACCTCAGAGGTCATCGCCGGGCCTCAGGCAGCGGGCGTCGGCAGGATGAACTGGTAGTCCACTGCGATGCGGCCGTCTTCGGCGAGCAGGAGAAACTCCAGGCCGAGCGCGGCAACGGGCCCACCGGCGGCCGGAACCATGTGCCAATGGAACATCACCGTACCGTGCAGGAACTGCGCGTCGCCGGCGGCCACAAAGCGAAAGCCACCGCCCTGCACGTTCTTTTCATGCGAACCGATGACGCGCTGCTCCAGCGCCTCGTAGCCCTTGACCTGCAGGGTGCGCACGTAGTGCTCGCCTTCGGGCACCCACAGCTGGGCGATGGCGGCGCGGCGCGATGCGGCATCCGTCTCGTTCCAGGCGGCGACGTAGCGATCGGCGAGTTCGGCAAGAGGGATGCGGGCAGTCATGATTCGGAGTCCTTGCCGGGTTGGCGAAGCGGAAGAGCGAGACCGCAGTTTCCGGCGCCAAGAGTGGACAGCGAATGCCTGAAAAGCCGAAAATCTTGTCCATTCGTCCATTGCCACAGGAGTTCCCTTGGACCCGCTCGATGACGTGTTCGCCGCCATGCGCGTACGCAGCGCGCTCTATGCGCGGCTCGAGGCGCGCACGCCCTGGGGCGTGAGCCTGGCTGGCGGAGAGAGCGCCCGCTTCGGCCTGGTGGTGCGCGGCAGCTGCCTGCTCGAAGCACCTGGCGTGGCGCAGCCCGTGGCCCTGGCCGCGGGCGACTGCTATGTGCTCGCGCACGGCACACCCTACGTGCTGCGCGACCATCCGAACACGCCCACGGTCAGTTGCGCCTCGGTGGTGCGCGACCGCATCGGCGGCGTGGTCGAGCTGGGCGGCACCGGCACCGCGGCCTCGGTGATCTGCGGCTGGTTCCATTTCGACCAGCGCGCGGCCCGGCCGCTGCTCGACCTGCTGCCCGTGCTGCTGCACGTGAAGATGGAGCAGGCGCGCGCCATCGCGCTGCAAGGCACCCTGCAATTGCTTGCGATGGAAACGGGTGAGCCCGGCCTGGGCTCGGGCCTGCTCGTGAGCCGGCTGGCCGACATCGTGTTCGTGCAGGCGGTGCGCGCGCATGCCGCGGCGCAAGGCCAGTCGCAGACGGGCTGGCTCGGCGCGCTGGCCGACGCGCGCATCGGCCCGGCGCTGCGCGCCATGCACAAGGACATGGCGCGCAACTGGACGGTGGAGACGCTGGCATCGGCCGCCAGCCTGTCGCGCTCGGCATTTGCGCAGCGCTTTCGCGAGAAGGTGGGCCAGGCGCCGCTCGAATACCTGACGCACTGGCGCATGTTCAAGGCCGGCAACATGCTCGGCCAAGGCCATGCCGCGGTCAGCACGATTGCAGGCGCGGTGGGCTATGAATCGGAAGCCGCGTTCAGCAAGGCCTTCAAGCGCCGGATGGGCATGGCCCCCGGCGCATGGCGTGCGGCAGCGCGGGACGGCGTTGCCGCCTAGGCGCTCGCTGGAAGGCCCGCCTTGGTCCTGGCCGCGAGCTTGAACCGCGCCGCCGCAAAGGCCCAGACCATGCGCGTGGCATCGGGCCCGCCCGGGTCGCTGAAAAGCATCGCGGCAGCGCCGCCGCTCCATGCATGCCCGAGTCCCGCGATCTCGCACAGCATGACCAGCGTGCGCCCCTTGCGCCGGAACTCGGTCAGCCGCATGGCGTGCCGCTTGCCGCGCTGAAGCGTGCGCGTGAGCCCCGGCTTGGCGCCCACGGCCGTGGCCCACACGGCTGCGCTGTTGACGGCATTGCTCGGCGCCACCACGGCGTCGGCGTCGCCGTGGATCACCAGCATCGGCGGCAGGGTCGCGAACACGGCGGCCGCGCCCATGGCCTTGCCGACGGCGGTGGTCGGCATGGGCGGCGTGTGCTGTCCGCGCATCGCGCCCAAGGCAGTGGCCGAAGATTTCGCGGCGCCCGGCGCGACGCCCGAATGCATGACCACGGCGCGAAAGCGCAGCGGGTAGCGCGTGGCCAGCAGCGCCGCCATGCTGGCCCCCGCCGACAGGCCGGCCAGCGCCACCCGCTCGCGGTCCACCGGATAGAGCATGCAGGCCTGGTCGATGGCCGCCATCAACGTGGCAGCCTCGGCGTCGGCCTTGCCCGAGCGCCGCTCATACCAGTTCCAGCAGCCTTGGGGATGGGCCAGCCTGTCCTGCTCCAGGTAGAGCACCAGGAAGCGCTGGCGCACGGCCAGCGCGTTCATGCGCGTGCTGGCTGCAAAGTCGCGCCCGGTCTGGCCGCAGCCGTGCAGCATGACCATGAGCGGCAGCTTCTCGCCGGGCTGCAGTTGCAGGCCGGCCGGACGGAACAGGTGATAGCCGCGCGCGCCGCCGGGCCCCAGCGCCATGCCGCCGAGCCAGTCGCCCTTGCCCGGCGGCGGCTTGAGCCGCTTGGCAGTTGCGCGCTGCACCTGGCCCGTCACGCGCTTGCTGTTGCCGAGCGTGATCTTCGTGAGTGCCTTCAGATTGCGCTCATACGCGCGGGCGAACAGGGAAGCAGTGGAACGACGGGCCATGGTCGCAGTGTGAGGGCAAAGCGCCGGCCGTCCAAACAAGCGGCGCGAGGCCTCAGTAGATCTCCGGCACGATCATGCTGGCCGGCACCGGCTGGCGCAGGTAGTCCGCATGGCGCTCGCGCGCCGGCAGTTCCACCGGCGGATGCGGCACCTCCTGGTAAGGCATCTGGCCCAGCAGGTGGCTGATGCAGTTCAGCCGCGCCTTCTTCTTGTCGACTGCCTGCACCACCCACCACGGCGCTTCCGCAATGTGGGTGCGCTCCAGCATGATTTCCTTCGCCTTGGTGTATTCCTCCCAGCGGCGGCGGCTTTCGAGATCCATGGGGCTCAGTTTCCATTGCTTGAGCGGGTCGTGGATGCGGCCGAGAAAGCGCATGTGCTGCTCCTCGTCGGTGATGGAGAACCAGTACTTGATGAGCTTGATGCCCGAGCGCACCAGCATCTTCTCGAACTCCGGCACGGTGCGGAAGAACTCCTCGTATTCGTCGTCGCTGCAAAAGCCCATCACACGCTCCACGCCGGCGCGGTTGTACCAGCTGCGGTCGAACAGCACCATCTCGCCCGCGGCGGGCAGGTGCGCAGCATAGCGCTGGAAGTACCACTGCGTGCGTTCGCGGTCGTTGGGCGCGGGCAGCGCGGCCACGCGGGCCACGCGCGGATTCAGGCGCTGGGTGATGCGCTTGATGACACCGCCCTTGCCCGCCGCGTCGCGGCCTTCGAAAAGAATGACCACCTTCTGCTTGCTGTGCTGCACCCAGTCCTGCAGCTTCACGAGTTCGCCCTGCAGCCGGAACAGTTCCTTGAAGTAGGCCTGGCGTGCGGCCTTGTCGCTCGAACGCGCCGCGGGGTCGAGGCCGTCGATGTTGCGGTCCTCGATCTCCAGCTCGAGCTCCTCGTCATAGCTGTCGATCAAGTCGCGGGCGATGCGTTGCATCAGGTCTTCGTGGTCTGGAAGTGCGCTCGTCAGCATCATGGGGAAGAAGGGAGGTGTGGGGTGGAACGGGGCATGCTGCCCGTCGCATATGACCGTTGCGTGACGGTCCGCGGGCTGCCGACACGAAGTTGTCACATACGGCGAACACCATCCGGGGCACACCCTCCGTCTTTCCTGATTCAACGCACCTTGCCGGCACTCCATGACCTGGCCGCCAATTCATACGGCGGCGACGAAGCCGGACTGATCTGCGGCTATCTGTTCGACACCGAAGCGTCGGAGCCCGTGCGGGCGATCGACTCGGCGCAGGCTGCGGCATGGCTCGGTGAGCAGGGCTGCAGCAACGGAATCGCGAGCAATGCATACGCGTGGTTGCATTTCAACCTGAGCCACGCCCAGGCCGAACGTTGGCTGCTGCGCCATGCACGGCTCTCCGACACCTTCTACGAAACGCTGCACGAGGGCCTGCCCTCCACGCGCATCGAGCGCGCCGACGATTCGCTGATCGCGGTCATCAACGACGTGCACTTCGAGTTCAGCTTCGAGCCCTCGGACATCTCCACGCTCTGGATCAGCGTGGGACCGCGACTGGTGGTCACGGCGCGCACCAAGCCGCTGCGCTCGGTCGACGCGCTGCGAACGGCGGTCAAGGCCGGCGACGCGCCGCGCTCGAGCACCGAACTGCTCGAGCACCTGCTGCGCGCGCAGGCCGACGTGCTGGTCAAGATCGTGCGCGGCGTCACTTCGCGCATCGACCGCATCGAAGACGAGCTTCTGGCCGGCCGGCTCGACCACAAGCGCGCGCGGCTCGGCGTGCTGCGCCGGCTGCTGGTGCGGCTCCAGCGCCTGCTGGCACCCGAACCCGCCGCCCTCTTCCGCCTGCTGCAGGGGCCGCCGGCCTGGATGGCCGAGCCCGACGCGCAGGAGCTGCGCGGCTCGACGGAGGAGTTCTCGGTGGTGCTGCGCGACATGCAGGCGCTGCAGGAGCGCATCAAGCTGCTGCAGGAAGAAATTGCCGCCAACGTGAACGAGGACAACAACCGCAGCCTGTTCGTGCTGACGGTGGTGACCGTGCTCGCGCTGCCGATCAACATCCTGGCCGGCCTGTTCGGAATGAACGTGGGCGGCATTCCGCTGGCCGAGCACAGGCACGGGTTCTGGATCGTGGTGGCGATCGTCGCGAGCTTCACCGCAGTGGCCGCATGGGCGGCTTTTCGCAAGAAGCGCTGAGCCGCATCGGCCGTCGCAGTAATGCTATTTATTTAATAGCAACCACAATAGCATCCATGCGCCCGCATCGATGTTCCAGACCCAATAGAATGCAAATGTGTCCTCTATTCTCAATGCCGATCTGCACTGCCATTCCGTGGTTTCCGACGGCACATTGACGCCCGAAGAACTGGCCGCGCGCGCCGCGGCCAACGGGGTCGAACTCTGGGCGCTCACCGACCACGACGAGGTCGGCGGCCAGCATCGCGCGGCCGCCGCGGCGCGCGCGAACGGCATCCGCTATCTCACCGGCACCGAGATCTCGGTGACCTTCGCCAACGAAACCGTGCACATCGTGGGCCTGGGCTTCGACCCCGACGACGCCGCGATGACGCAGGGTCTCTACGACACGCGCGGCGGCCGCGGCAAGCGCGCGCAGGAAATGTCCGAGGGGCTGGCCAGGGTCGGCATCCACGGCGCGTATGAAGGTGCCCTCAGGTTCGTCGGCAATCCCGAGCTGATCTCGCGCACCCACTTCGCGCGCTTCCTGGTCGAGCAGGGCCACTGCCGCGACACCTCCGAGGTGTTCCGCAAGTACCTGACCGAAGGCAAGCCCGGCTACGTGCCGCACCGCTGGGCCTCGCTGAAGGATGCGGTGCACTGGATCACGGCCGCCAAGGGCATGGCCATCATTGCGCATCCGGGGCGCTACAAGTTCACCGCGAACGAGGAATACGCACTGTTCCTCGAGTTCAAGGCGCATGGCGGGCAGGCGATCGAGGTCGTCACCGGCAGCCATACGACAGCCGAATACGTCGAGTACGCCGACAAGGCGCTCGAGTTCGATTTCGCCGCCTCGCGCGGCAGCGATTTCCACAGCCCCGACGAAAGCCATTGCGATCTCGGCAAGCTGCCACCGTTGCCCGGTGCGCTCACGCCGGTGTGGGAACTGCTCAGCCACCGCATCCAGCAGTGAGCCAGAGCCCCGGGCCCGGCAACGGCAGCGCAGCAGCGGCGGCGCTGGCGAGCGCCCGCGCCGCGGCGCGCCAGACGCGCGACCTCGAATCCGAACGCATCCTCGCGGGCATTGGCATGGTGCTGGTGGCCGTGGCCTGCTTTGCCACGCTCGACACCGCCACCAAGACGTCCACCGCCGCGGTGCCCATTCTCATGGGCGTGTGGTTCCGCTATGCCTTCCAGGCCGTGGCCACCACCGCGGTGCTGCTGCCGCGGCACGGAACGGCGCTGTTGCGCACTCGGCATCCGCGCTACCAGCTGCTGCGCGGCGCACTGCTGCTGGTGTCGAGCACGCTGGCCTTCCTGAGCCTGCGCTACATGCCGCTGGCCGAGTTCACGTCCATCGTGCTCATCGCCCCGCTCGTCATCACCCTGCTTGCGGCCACCACGCTCAAGGAGCAGGTCTCCGCGCTGCGATGGGTGCTGGTGGCGGGCGGCTTCGCCGGTACGCTGGTCATCCTGCGCCCGGGCGGCGATGCATTCAGCTGGGCCGTGCTGTTGCCCATTGGGCTGGTGCTGACCAACGCCTGGTTCCAGGTGCTCACGAGCAAGCTGGCGCAAACCGAGAATCCGCTCACGATGCATTTCTATACCGGCTGGGTGGGCGCGCTGATCGCCTCGCTGGCACTGCCCTTCGCGTGGACGGCCCTGCCCTCCTGGCATTGGTGGGCTTTACTGTGCCTCATGGGATTCATGGGCACGGTGGGGCATTTCATTCTCATCCTGGCCTACCAGCGCGCGCCGGCATCGACGCTCACGCCGTACCTCTATGCGCAGATCGCCTTTGCCATGCTCGGCGGCTGGATTGTTTTTTCCCACATGCCCGACCGCTTCTCGCTCATCGGCATGGCCATGATCGCGGTCTGCGGCGCGGCCGGCGCCTGGCTCACGGTGCGCGAACGGCGCGTGCCCATCGAGCCGGCGGAATCGTAATCAGGAGTCTTTCTTCATGGCCCAGTACTTCGAAGTCCATCCCGAGAACCCGCAGCAGCGCCTGCTGAAGCAAGCCGCCGCGCTGCTCCAGCGCGGGGAGATCGTGGCCGTGCCCACCGACTCGAGCTATGCGCTCGCCTGCCACCTGGACGACAAGGATGCGGTCGACCAGCTGCGACGCATCCGCCAGGTCGACGAGAAGCACCATCTGACGCTGCTGTGCCGCGACCTCAGCGAGCTGGCCAACTACGCGCGCGTCGACAACAAGCAGTACCGGCTGCTGAAGGCCGCCACGCCCGGGCCCTACACCTTCCTGCTCGAGGCCACCAAGGAAGTGCCGCGGCGCGTGAGCCATCCGCAGCGCAAGACCATCGGCCTGCGCGTGCCCGACCACAAGGTGCTGCTGGAACTGCTGATGCTGCACGGCGCGCCGCTCCTGGCCACCACCTTGATCGCGCCCGGCGAAACCGAGGCGCTGAACGACGCGCAGACCATCCGCGAACGCTTCGAGAAACAGATCGGCGCCGTCATCGACGCGGGTGCCTGCCCTTCGCAACCCACCACCGTGGTGGACCTCACGCCCATGGGCACGGGCGACGATCCGGTGGTGGTGCGGCAGGGCCGCGGCGCGCTGGCGGTGCTTGGCCTCTGACAAGCGGCACCGAAGCTTCTACTCTGTCTGACACAATCGCCCAGTGGATATTTCCAATCTGATACAGACCGTACTTATTTACGCTTTGCCCGTGGTCTTCGCGATCACGGTGCACGAAGCGGCGCACGGCTATGTGGCGCGCCATTTCGGCGACGACACCGCCGAGGCGATGGGTCGCGTCACGCTCAACCCGATGAAGCACATCGACCCCATCGGGACCATCCTGATGCCGCTGATGCTCTACTTCGCAACCTCTGGGGCCTTCCTGTTCGGCTACGCCAAGCCGGTGCCGGTGAACTTCGGGCGCCTGCGCCATCCGAAGCGCGACATGATCTGGGTGGCGCTGGCGGGGCCCGCATCCAACTTCGTGCAGGCCATTCTGTGGGCACTGGTGCTGGTGGGGCTCGTTGCAGCCGGCATCGATGAAACCTTTTTCATCAAGATGGCGCAGGGCGGCGTGCTGGTCAACCTCGTGATGTGGGCCTTCAATCTCTTTCCGCTGCCCCCGCTCGATGGCGGCCGCGTGCTCGCAGGCCTGCTTCCCAACGGACCGGCGCAGAATTTCCTGGCGCGCATCGAGCCTTTCGGTTTCTTCATCGTGATGGGCCTGGTGCTCGCGGGCATCGTCAGCACCTTCTGGCTGCGTCCGCTGATGGACGTCGGCTACATGGCCATCAACCTGCTCATTTCCCCGCTCACGGCTTTGCTGCGTTAAGTTCCTCTCCTGCCATGGCTTCGTCTTCTTCCGCTCCCCTGCGCGTGCTGACCGGCATCACGCCGTCCGGCACGCCGCACCTCGGCAACTACGTCGGCTCGATCCGCCATTCGGTGCGGCAGAGCGTCGCGCCGGGCGTCGAGAGCTTCTTCTTCCTGGCCGACTACCACGCGCTCATCAAGGTGCAGGAGCCGGCGCTCATCCAGCGCTCCACGCTCGAGATCGCCGCCAGCTGGCTGGCCTGCGGGCTCGATCCGGAACGCGTCACCTTCTATCGCCAGTCGGACATCGTCGAGATTCCCGAGCTGACGTGGTTCCTCACCTGCGTGACGGGCAAGGGCGTGCTCAACCGCGCCCACGCCTACAAGGCGCAGCTCGACAAGAACATCGCCAAGGGCGAAGACCCGGATGCCGACGTGACGGCCGGCCTCTTCATGTACCCGGTGCTGATGGGCGCGGACATCCTGATGTTCAACGCGCACAAGGTGCCCGTGGGGCGCGACCAGGTGCAGCACATCGAAATGGCGCGCGACATGGCGCAGCGCTTCAACCACCAGTACGGCGAGCACTTCACGCTGCCCGAAGCCGAGATCGACGATGCCGTCGCCACCCTGCCCGGCCTCGACGGCCGCAAGATGAGCAAGAGCTACGGCAACACGATCGCCATGTTCGCGCCGCGCGCGCAACTGCAAAAGCAGATTGCCAGCATCGTGACCGACTCGCGCGCACCCGGTGAGCCCAAGGACACCGAAGGCTCGGCGCTGTTCCAGATCTACCAGGCCTTTGCCACCGCCGAAGAAACCGAAGCGCTGCGCAAGGCCTATGCCGACGGCATCGGCTGGGGCGACGCGAAGCAGTTGCTCTTCGAGCGCATCGACCTCGAAGTGGCGCCGCTGCGCGCGCGCTACGAAGCACTGATGAACGACCCGACAGAGATCGAGCGCATCCTGCTCATCGGCGCCGAAAAGGCGCGCAGTATCTCGCGCCCTTTCATGGCGGAGTTGCGCTATGCAGTGGGGCTGCGCAATCTCGCGGCGGGCCGCGACAAGGGCGGTGCCCGCAAGGCGGCCAAGGTTGCCAAGCCAAGCTTCAAGCAGTACCGCGAGCGCGACGGACTGTTCTATTTCAAGCTGCTCGACGCGCACGGTGCCACCCTGCTGCAGAGCCGCGGATTCGCCTCGCCGCAGGAAGCCGGCCGCGCCATCGCCGCCCTGCAGCAGCAGCGCGGCGCGGCACTGGCCACGCTCGCCGAGCAGCTCGAGCCGACCGGCCCGGAAGAATTGCGCGCCGCGAACGAGGCGCTGGAAGCACTGGCGGAGACAACAACCTCTACCAACGGAAGTTGATCCGGCAATATCCATCGGCTTACCCGCCGAGGACAGACGAGAGAAGACGGTGCGATCACTAAGGAAGAAAACATGAGCATTTATGTCATCGACGACCACCCCCTGATGCGCGACGCGATCGTGATGGTGTTGCGGCGTCTGCGGCCAGCCGAAAACATCGTCGAGCTCGAGCGCCTCGACAAGCTCGCGAGTTCGGTCCAGCAGCGCGGCGAGCCAACGCTCTTCTGCCTTGACCTGAAGCTGCCCGACACCAATGGCGTCTCGGGCGTGGTCGCTGTCAAGCAGGTCTATCCCAACGTGCCGATCGCCGTCTATTCGGCGGCACCGGCCGGAGACATGGAGGACGCCTGCATCGAAGCCGGCGCCGACACCTACATCGAGAAGTCGGCCAGCTCGGCCGAACTGGCCGCTGCGCTGCGCGGCCTGCTCATGGCCGGTTCGGAAGAGGCGGACGAGCCGGCGCTGGCCAGCAACAGCAAGCTGTCGAAGCGCCAGACGCAGTTGATCGCCATGCTCGACAAGGGCATGAGCAACCGCGACATCGCCACCGACCTCGAGATCAGCGAGCACACGGTGAAGGTGCACCTGTGGCGCCTGTTCCGCCGCCTGGGCGTGAAGAGCCGCACGCAGGCGCTGCACTACGCGCGCACCAACGGGCTGCTTTCCGGAAACTGAGCTCGCCCCCAGGCTCCGCGCACTTCGTGTCGCTTCTCCCTCCCCCTACCGGGGGCAACACCAGTGGCCCGGCAAAGCCGGTTCCACGGTGGCACTTGGCTCACCCCCAGTCTTCGCGCACTTCGTGTCGCTTCGCCAACCCCCTTGCAGGGGGCAACACCAGCGGCCCGGCAAAGCCGGTTCCGCGGTGTTCCTGGAGGGTTTGAACCGCGCCTTGTGCGCGGTTTTTTATTGGCTGGAGCTCAGCCGCCGGAGGCGCTGACGCGGGCTTGGGCCACGGCTTCGTCGGCGTCGTGCAGGGCGACGCGGAACACGCTGCCGCTGCCCAGGCGGGAGCGCACGCTGACGGGATGGCCCAGCACGTGCGAGAGCCGGGCGACGATGGCCAGGCCCAGGCCGAAACCGTCGGACGTGCCGGCGTGGTCGGCCACCTTGTAGAACTCCAGGAACACGTCGCGCAGGTGCTCGGGCGCAATGCCGATGCCGGTGTCCCACACCTCCACGCGCAGGCCGTCGCGCGTTTGCCGCGAGGCCAGCAGCACGCCGCCATCGGTGGTGTACTTGATCGCGTTGGCAAGCAGGTTGCCGATCATGCGGCGCACCCGGATCGGATCGGTCAGGAAGCTGCCTTCGGTCACGTGCACGCGAAAATCGAGCCCCCGGCTTTCGGCCACCGGGCGGTATTGCAGTTCGAGGTCGTGCAGCAGCTCGGCCACGTCCACGCGCTCGATGTGCAGGCGCACCTGGCCCGAATCGATGCGCGCAAGGTCGAACATCGAATCGAACAGCGCATTCACCGCATGCGTGGCGCGAACGATCTTGGGCGCAAGTTCCAGCACCAGTTCGGGTTCGTTGCGCAGCCAGTCGGCATAGAGCGACAACGCCAGCACCGGCTGGCGCATGTCGTGCGCGGCGCTCGCGAGAAAACGGTTTTTCATGGCCACGGCCGCCACCGCGGCCTGCCGCTGCTGCGTGAGCGACTTGATCAGGATGTGGTTGTGGAACAGCAGCTCCAGGCTGTTGCGCGCCGTCTCGTGAATGTGGCGCCCGGCGCGCAGCAGCAGGAACCAGTGCAGGATCGGCATCAGGAAGCCGTACTGGAAATGCGGCTCCACGAGGTTGATGCTCACGAGCCGGATCAGAACCGCCCCGAGCATCGTGATGAACAGCGTGTTGACGTAGCGCTTGAGCAGTGGCGGATGCAGCGCCAGCCCGTTGAGCGGAAAGGTTCCGACGCCGGCCACGATGAGCCAGCTCATGAACTGGTTGACCTGCGGCGTGCGCTCGAAGAACAGCAGGATCGACAGGCCCCAGACGACCGCGCTGGTGCTCCAGATGAAGCCATAGCGCTCTGTGAACTGCTGCTGCGCCGCCGCGCTCCTGCCGGCGTAGCGCACGGCATAGACCCTGGCGCCCCAGGCACGGCAGGCCGTGGCAATGAGACCCGCGGCGAGCCAGGTCAGCAGTTCCCACCGGGGCACATAAATCCAGTTCAGGCCGACCATCGCCGGCATGAGCGCCGCAGAGACGATATAGGACCCGCGCGCGGAGCGCATCAGGCTGCGGATCAACTCGCCGCGCACCCAGGATTCAGCTTCGTCGGCCGAAGCCGGGACCGGTGTCACGCTTGCGATCGACGGATTGGCCATGTGGCGCGGAGCCTCTTGTTGTTCATTCGACTACAAGGAAAAATCCCGGCATGCGGGAGCATGGGGAGGTGGCGATCTTAACGGGCCGATACAGTTGCTTCGAAGCTTGGCTGGACGCCGCGGACAGCGGTCGAGAAAAACGCGAACGCATGGAAACGAAAGGCTCCGGTTTCGCCAGCGCGGATGGCCGGGCCATCGAATGGGCAAAAAAATAGCCCCTTTGCGGGGCCATTCTTGGAGGAGAGGGAGGGATTCGAACCCTCGGTACTATCGCTAGTACGCCTGATTTCGAGTCAGGTACATTCGACCACTCTGCCACCTCTCCGGTGCTGTCGAGCCCTCGATTATAGCGGATAGAAACCCGCTTTTCGAAGCCCCGTCGCACGGCCTCTCAACCGCGCAACAGTTCGAGGCCGCCGAGGTAGGGCCGCAGCGCGGCGGGCACATTGATCGAGCCATCTTCGTTCTGGTGGTTTTCCAGCACCGCGACCAGCGTGCGCCCCACCGCCAGGCCCGAGCCATTCAGCGTGTGCACGAGTTCGTTCTTGCCCTGCGCGTTCTTGAACCGAGCCTGCAGACGGCGCGCCTGGAAGGCTTCGCAGTTGGAGACCGAGCTGATCTCCCGGTAGGTGTTCTGCGCCGGCAGCCAGACTTCGAGGTCGTAGGTCTTGGTGGCGCCAAAGCCCATGTCGCCGGTGCACAGCAGCACCACGCGGTATGGCAGTTCCAGCGCCTGCAGCACGGCTTCGGCGTGGCCGGTCATCTGCTCGAGCGCGTCGTAGCTCTTTTCGGGGTGGACGATCTGCACCATCTCGACCTTGTCGAACTGGTGCTGGCGGATCATGCCGCGCGTGTCGCGCCCGGCGCTGCCGGCTTCGGAGCGGAAGCATGGCGTGTGGGCCGTGAGCTTGATCGGCAGCTGCGCCTCGGCCACCACCTCGTCGCGCACGAAGTTGGTCAGCGGCACTTCGCTGGTGGGAATGAGGTAGAGCGCCGAGTGGTCGGGCGCGGGCTCGCCGTCCTGGCCGCCCTTCTTGGCGGCGAACAGGTCGCCTTCGAACTTGGGCAGTTGGCCGGTGCCGCTGAGCGTGGCGGCGTTGACGATGTAGGGCACGTAGCACTCGGCATAGCCATGCTTCTCGGTCTGGATGTCGAGCATGAACTGCGCGAGCGCGCGGTGCAGCCGGGCGATCGGCCCCTTCATGACGGTGAAGCGCGAGCCCGCGAGCTTGGCGCCCATCTCGAAGTCGAGCCCCAGTGGCGCGCCAAGGTCGACGTGGTCCTTGGCAGCGAACGCCAGCGGCGTGGCATCTGCACCGGCACCGCCCTGCGGGCTCCAGCGGCGCATCTCGACGTTGCCGGTTTCATCCTCGCCGACCGGTACGCTCGCGTGCGGCAGGTTGGGTACCGCCAGCAGCAATGCGTGCAGCTCGGGCTGGATCTCCTCCAGGCGCCCGGATTGCGACTCCTGCTCGGCCTTCAGCGCGTTGACCTCGGCCATCAGCGCATCGACCGATTCGCCCTTGGCCTTCAACGGGCCGATCTGCTTGTTCAGCGTGTTGCGGCGGGCCTGGATTTCCTCGGTGCGGGTTTGCAGCGTCTTGCGCTCGGCCTCGAGCGCGGTGAACGCCGACACGTCGAGGTAGGGCTGGTTCTTCTTGCGTTTTTCGAGGCCGGCCACAGCGGAGGCCAAGTCTTTGCGGAGCAGGGTGATGTCAAGCATAGGGGGATTTTAGGTGGGCGTAGCATCTCGCTCCCCCATACTTCCATCGAAGGGAAAGAGCGATGCAAGCCTATCTGACTTTCAACGGCAACGCGGCCGAGGCACTGGCCTTCTACGCCAAGGCGCTGGGCGGCAAGGTCATCTTCAGCATGAGCTTTGGCGAAAGCCCCATGGGCGCCGAAACGCCCGCCGCGTACAAGGACAAGATCATGCACGCCACGCTGGAAGCCCGTGGGCACCAGCTGATGGCCTCCGACATCCCGCCCGGCATGCCCTTCGAGGGCCACAAGGGCTTCTCGCTGTCGGTGCAGGGCAACAGCGTGGACGAAGGAAAAAAGCTCTTCGACGCACTGGCCGCAGGCGGCGAGGTCACGATGCCGTACGGCCCGCAGTTCTGGGCCGCCGGCTTTGGCATGCTGAAGGACAAGTTCGGCGTGCCGTGGATGGTCAATTGCGAGAAGTAGGGCCGCCTCAGGCCACGGTGGCCGGATCGACGTTCGCCCCGCAGACGATCAGGCAGACCTTCTCGCCTTCGCGCGGCACGTAGGCACCGGTCTGCAGCGCCGCCAGCGGCAGCGCGGCGGCCGGCTCGACGGCGAGCTTCATTTCCTTCCACAGCCATTGCTGGGCCGCGCGGATGGATTCGTCGGACAGCAGCAGCGCATCCTGCACATATTTCTGGGTAATTTCCCAGGAAATGGCGCCGATGCGGCGCGCGCCGAGCGAATCGGCGGCAATGCCGCCCACGTCGACATCGACCGGCTCGCCGGCTTCGCGGGCACGGTACAGGGTGGGCGCCTTTTCCGGCTCCAGCGCCACCACGCGGGCACGCTTTTCGAACCAGCCGGCGAGGCCGCCGATCAGGCCGCCGCCGCCCACGCTCACGAGCACGGAGTCAGGGAGGCCGCCCTGCATCTCGATTTCATGGCCGAGGGTGCCTGCGCCGGCCACGACTTCGGGCTGGTCGTAGGCATGGGTCAGCAAGGCGCCGGTTTCCTTCTGGCGCGCGAGGCAGGCCGCCAGGGCATCGGGATAGAGTTCGCCGACCACGACCACCTCGGCGCCGAGCGCCCTCAGGCGGGCGCGCTTGGCTTCGGGCGAGACGCCGGGCAGGAACACCTGGCAGCGCACGCCCAGCGCCTTGGCCGCCGCCGCGGTGGCAATGCCCGCATTGCCGCCCGAGGCCACGATCACGCCGCTTTCGGGAATGTCGTTGGCCAGCAGGCGGTTCATCATGCCGCGGGCCTTGAAGCTGCCGCTCACCTGCATGTGCTCGAGCTTGAGCCACACCTCCACGCCCGGCACCGCCAGACCGAAGGCCGCGGACGGCAGCTTCCAGAGCGGGGTCTGGCGCAGGAAGCCGCCGGCGCGTTCGCGCAGCCTGCGGGAGGCGCTCTCTGTTTCAGAGCGCCAATGGGTGTTTTCGTTGTTCAAGAGATGTGTCCAGGAGGGGGAATGTCGTCGAGCTTGAGGCCCTTGGGGAGCGGAAACTTGATGGTTTCCTCGATGCCGTCCATCTTGCGGACCGACACCGCGCCGAGCGCCCTGACGCGCTCGATCACTTCGCGCACCAGCACCTCGGGGGCGGAGGCGCCGGCCGTGAGGCCGATGCGGCCCTTGCCCTCGAACCACTCGGGCTTGAGCTCGTCGGCCGAATCGACCATGTAGCTTTCGGTGCCCAGGCGCTGCGCCAGTTCGCGCAGCCGGTTGCTGTTGGAGCTGGTGGGACTGCCGACCACAATCACCAGGTCGACCTGCGGGCTCAGGATCTTGACCGCGTCCTGGCGGTTCTGCGTGGCATAGCAGATGTCCTGCTGCTTGGGCTCGCGCACCTTCGGAAAGCGCGCGCGCACGGCCGCCGCGATCTCGGCCGCGTCGTCGACGCTGAGCGTGGTCTGCGTGACCACGGCGAGCTTCTCGGTCTGCGCGGGCGACACCTTCGCCACGTCTTCCACGTCTTCCACCAGGTGGATGCCGCTCGAGAGCTGGCCCATGGTGCCTTCGACCTCGGGGTGTCCCTTGTGGCCGATCATGATGAACTCGTAGCCTTCCTTGGCGAGCTTGGCGACCTCGACGTGCACCTTGGTCACCAGCGGGCAGGTGGCATCGAAGACGTCGAAGCCGCGGTCGCGCGCCTCCTGCTGCACCGCCTTGCTCACGCCATGCGCGCTGAACACCAGCGTGGCGCCGGGCGGCACGTCGGCCAGGTCCTCGATGAAGATCGCGCCCTTGGCCTTGAGTTCGTTCACCACGTAGGTGTTGTGCACGATCTCGTGGCGCACGTAGATCGGCGCGCCGAACTTGGCAATGGCACGCTCGACGATCTCGATGGCGCGGTCCACGCCGGCGCAGAAGCCGCGCGGCTCGGCGAGGATGACTTCCTCGATGTTTGGGTTCATCGTGCCTCCTGCCGGGCCGCCCCAAAGGAGGCATGCGCCCCCTCGGGGGGCAGCGATACGCGAAGCGATGAGCGTGGGGGCGTCATAGCACCCCGATCAACCGGACCTCGAAGGTCACGGGCTGGCCCGCCAGCGGATGGTTGAAGTCGAAGCGCACCGCGGTCTCGTTCGTTTCGACCACCGCACCCGCGTAGCTGCCCGCGCCGTCGGGCGTGGGGAACTGCACCACGTCGCCGACCGCGTATTGCTCGTCGGGATCGCCCATCTGCGCCAGCAGCTTCCTGGCCACCCATTGCTGCATCTCGGGATTGCGCTCGCCGAAGGCCTCGCCGGCGGGCAGCTCGAAGGTGGCGTGGGTGCCCTCTTCCAGGCCCATGAGCCGCTGCTCCATGGCGGGCGAAAGCTCGCCGGTGCCCAGCGACAGGGTCGCGGGCTTGTCGGCGAAAGTGTTGATGATGTCGCCCGCCGGACCGGCCAGCCGGTAATGCAGGGTCAGGAACGAGCCGGAAGTCACAACGTGGGACATGGGCGCAGCGGAGGTAAGCAAAGACAAGGTGGGTGTCCCGATAAACTGGACTGCATTTTAAGGAGCGGGAGCTTCCGCCTGCCCTTTCAAGGTTTCACCCAGGTTTTCGATGGCATTCAAGGATCTCCCCGCCCACGCCCGCCCGCGCGAAAAGCTCATTGCCCGAGGCGCCGCCGCGCTGGCCGACGCCGAGCTGCTGGCGCTGCTGCTGCGCACGGGCGTGGCCGGAAAAAACGTGCTCCAGCTCGCCCAGGAGCTGCTCGACCACTTCGGAGGCCTTTCGGGCCTGCTGCAGACCGGCGCCGAGGACCTGAAGGTGATCAAGGGCATGGGCGGCGACGCCAAGCGCGCCGAGCTCATTGCCGTGCTCGAACTGGCGCGCCGCGCCATGGCCGAGCGCCTGAAGGAGCGCACGGTGTTCGACTCGCCCGGGACGGTCAAGCAGTACCTGCAGCTGCACATCGGATCGCGCCCCTACGAAGTGTTCGCGGTGCTGTTTCTCGATGCGCAGCACCGGCTGATCGTGCTCGAGGAACTGTTTCGCGGAACACTCACCCAGACCAGCGTCTACCCGCGCGAAGTGGTCACGCGTGCGCTGCACCACCAGGCCGCGGCCGTCGTGCTGTCGCACAACCATCCCAGCGGCAGCATCGAGCCCTCGCGGGCCGACGAGTCGCTCACGCAGACGCTCAAGGCCGCACTTTCGCTGATCGACGTGCGCGTGCTCGACCATGTGATCGTCAGCGCCGGCCAGAGCTTTTCGATGGCCGAGAAAGGGCTGCTCTGATGGCCTCCCGCACGCCACCCATCAAGAACCTGGCCGACCTGAAGCAGGTGCAGCGCACGCTGGCCGAGACCCGCGAGCGCGAAGCGGCGGCAGCCGCTGCCAAGGCGGTGGCGGAACGCAAGCGCGCCGCCGAAAAGACCTGTTCTCGCGCGCCATCGGCGCGACCGAGCCGCTGCGCCGCAAGGCCGTGGTGCCGCTCGCGCCCGAGCCGCCGGCCCCCATCCCGGTGCAGCACCAGCTCGACGAGCAGCGCGTGCTGCGCGAGTCGCTGTCCGACGAGTTCGACGTGACGACCCTGCTCGACGTCGACGACGCCATGAGCTTTCGCCGCTCCGGCGTCGGCACCGACGTGACCGCGCGGCTGCGCAAGGGCGACTGGAGCATCCAGGCGCAGGTCGACCTGCACGGCCTGCGCAGCGACGAGGCGCGCGAGGCGCTTGGCGGCTTCATCCGCAACGCCTACAAGCAGGGGCTGCGCTGCGTGCGCGTGGTGCACGGCAAGGGCCTGGGCTCGCCCGGCAAGCAGCCGGTGCTCAAGACCAAGGCGCAGCGCTGGCTGATCCAGAAGAACGAGGTGATCGCCTTCGTGCAGGCCAAGCCGGCCGAGGGCGGGGCCGGTGCGCTGGTCGTGCTGCTGGCGCCGGCGCGGCGCTGACTGCGGCAGGCCGCTAAGACAAGTGGTTCTTCAGCGGTATCGACGCATCCGCCACTGCCACCGCATCGGGGCTGCGGCCCGCCTCGAGCAGCTTGCGGCTCATCATGTGATCGACCGGCGCATTGACCGATTCGACGCACACCAGCTGCCCGTCGACATAGTGGAACAGCGAGAACGCCTCGGGCTTGGGCCCGGCGCGGCGCACGCTGGCCAGGCCCGGTGTGCCCTCGGCCGGCATCAGGCCGACCATCTGCAGGCGCATGCTGCCCTGGTCGGACCAGAACCATGGCACCGCGTCGTGCGGCCGCGGCGCGCCGGTCAGCGTGGCCACGGCCGTGCGCGCCTGGTCGTTCGCGTTCTGCACCGATTCGAGCCGCAGCGCGCGGCCTGCGCGGCGATCGGGAAAGCGCGTGCAGTCGCCCACGGCGAGCACATCGGCCGCGCTGGTCTGCATGTGGCCGTCGACCACGATGCCGTCGGCGCACTCGATGCCTGCGGCATGCGCCAGCGCGGTCTCGGGCACCGCGCCGATGCCGAGCAGCAGCAGGTCCACCGGCTGCTTCACGCCGTTGACCTGGATCGACAGCAGCCGGTCGCCCTCGACCTCGAACGCGCCGGTGCGTGCGCCAAGCACGACGTCGATGCCCGCTGCGCGATGCGTTGCGAGCACGTGCGCCGATAGCTCGGGAGACACGGCACGGCCCAGCAGCCGCGGCGCGCTTTCGATCACCTGCACGCTCTTGCCGAGCGCCTTGGCCGTGGCCGCCACCTCAAGTCCGATGAAGCCGCCGCCCAGCACCGTGACGTGTTGCGCAGCGGCCAGCCGGGAACGCAGGCGATGCGCTTCGTCGGCCGCGCGCAGGCTTGCGACGTTCTCGAGACCCGGCTTCAGGTCGGGCATCTGGCGCGCGCGCGTGCCGGTGGCCAGCACCAGCCGCTCCCACGGCAGGATCGCGCCCGAACGCAGCGTGACGGTGTGCGCCTCCCGGTCGATGGCCACGGCCGCATCGCCAAGATGCAGCGTGATGCCCGCTTCGCGGTACCAATCGGCGGCCTTGTGCGGCTGCGTGGTTTCCTCGGCGCTCTTGAGAAAGGCCTTCGACAGCGGGGGACGGTGGTACGGCTCGCAAGCCTCCTCGCAGACCAGGTGCACGCGTGCGCCCTGCCCGGCTTCGGCCAGGCCCGCGCAAAGCTGGGCCGCGGCGTGGCCGCCGCCGATGATGACGATGGAATTCATGGGGACAGATCCTTCGAGTCGTTGTTTATTCGGCAGTTCGGTAATTCGGTATTCCTTCGTGGAACACCGAGGATCCGGCTTTGCCGGGCCTCTGGTGTTGCCCCCGGTAGGGGGTTGGCGAAGCGACACGAAGTGCGCGCAGACTGGGGGCGAGCCTTACTCGCCGCGGTTTCGCATCCAGTCGGCGGTCTGGAAAAACGAATCGCGCAACCGCGCGCGCAATCCCTCGGGCACGCCGGTCTCGCCCATGGCTTGGTCCATGCAGGCCAGCCATTGGTCGCGCTCCTTGATGCCGATGCTGTGGCCGCCAATGCTTTGCGGCAGATGCCGTGCGCGCAGCATCGGATGGCCGAAGCGGTCCGTGTAGTGCTGCGGGCCGCCGAGCCAGCCGCACAGGAACCAGAAAAGGCGCTGGCGTGCGTTGTCGAGGCTCGGGCCGTGCACCGCGCGCAGCTGCGCATAGGCCGGTTCGAGCTCCATCAGGTCGTAGAAGCGATCGACCAGCGCCTGCACCCTGGGTTCGCCGCCGATCCACTCGAAGGGGGTATCGGCGGGAGGCTTTTCGTGAATCTGCATGGCAGGAGTATCCCTCTGTGCGCCCGTCAAGCCTGGACGAGGTTCGGAATTCCCACGTCGGGATTCACGTCGGCCTCGTAGTCCACGCCTTCGATGCCGAACCCGAAGAGGCGCAGGAACTCCGCCTTGTAACCAGCGAGATCGGTGAGTTCGTGGACGTTCTGGCTCGTGACCTGCGGCCAGAGCGCCACCACGCGCGCCTGCACTTGCGGGGACAGTTCCCTGTAGTCCGCGCGCAGCCGGCCCTCCTCGTCGATGTGCGGCGCGCTGCCGTAGAGGCTTTCGGCATAAAGCCCGTGCACCTGCTCGATGCAGCCCTCGTGCGAGCCCTCTGCCTTCATCACCTTGAACAGCAGCGACAGGTACAGCGGCATCACCGGAATGGCGGAGCTTGCCTGCGTGACCACCGCCTTCAGCACCGAGACGCGCGCATCGCCGCCCTTCGCAGCCAGGCCGGCGCGGATGCCCAGCACCTTCTGGTCGAGGTCCTTCTTGGCGGCGCCGATGGAGCCGTTCCAGTAGATGTCGTGCGTGATCCGCTCGCCGAGGTAGGTGAAGGCGGTGGTCTTCGCGCCATCGGCCAGCACGCCGGCGGCCTGCAGCGCATCGATCCACATCTGCCAGTCCTCGCCGCCCATCACGGCCACGGTGTCGTCGATTTCCTGCTGCGTGGCGGGTTCGAGCACGGTTTCCCTGACGACCTCGTTGTCGGTGTCGAGGCCGCGCAGGCTCACGGCCTTGCCGATGGGCTTGAGCGTCGAATTGAAGACCTCGCCGGTCTTCGGATGCGTGCGCCGCGGCGCGGCCAGGCTGTAGACGACGAGGTCGACCTGGCCCAGGTCCTCGCGGATCGCATCGATGGCCTTCTGCTTCAGGTCGTCGGAAAAACCGTCGCCATTGATGCTCTTTGCGTAGAGACCCTCTTGCGCGGCTGCACGGTGGAAGGCGGCCGAGTTGTACCAGCCGGGCGAGCCGGGCTTGCTTTCGCTGCCAGGCCGCTCGAAGAAGACACCGAGCGTGTCGGCACCGCAGCCGAAGGCCGCAGTGATGCGCGCGGCGAGCCCGTAGCCGGTCGATGCGCCGATGACGAGGACCTTCTTCGGTCCGCCTGCGATCCTTCCCTGCGCCTTGACGTAGTCGATCTGCTGCCTGATGTTGGCTTCGCAGCCCGCAGGATGGGTCGTGACGCAGATGAAGCCACGCACGCGCGGTTTGATGATCATGAAGAACTCGCTGAAGATGGATGCCGTGGGGCCGGGCCGCAGGTTTTCGCGCCGCGAATTTAACCCAGGCCGTGCCGGGGCCGATCCTGCAAGGCCATATGCATATGTCGATTGAGGATTTAATAATCTGAAGTTTTATTGATAGGGTCCAGCCCTGAATTTTTTCCATCTGGAGTGAGAACAACCATGCGCCACACCCTGCTCGCCGCGGCCCTCGCCGCCTCCGCCCTGCTGACGGGCATCGCCGCCCATGCCGATCAGCTCGCCGACATCAAGAAAAAGGGCGAACTCGTGGTCGGTGTGCTCGGCACCGACGAGCCCGCGACCTTCATCGACCCGAAGACGCGGCAGATCGTCGGCTACGAGGTCGACCTGGTGAACGCCATCGCGAAGAAGATCGGCGTGAAGCCGGTGCTCAAGCAGATCGCCGTGGCCGCGCGCATCCCCGAGCTGCAGCAGGGCCACGTGGACCTGGTCGCCGCCGGCCTCACGCACAACAAGGAGCGCGAGGCGCAGATCGACTTCTCGCTGACCACCTTCGTCACCGGCCAGAAGGCCATCGTGAAGAAGGACAGCGGCATCACCGACGTGCCGCTGCTCGCCGGCAAGAAGGTACTGACCATCCGCGGCGGCACGCAGGAGCCCAACATCCGCAAGGCCGTGCCCACCGCCGAGGTCGTGACCTTCGACACCAGCCAGCAGGCCTTCCAGGCGCTGCAGCAGGGCAAGGGCGTGGGCTATGTGGACGACGAGGCCGCGCTGCTGCGCAGCTACGCCAAGCTCGGCCCGCAGAAGACCCAGTACGTGGTGCTCAAGCAGAACCTGAGCACCGAGGCACTGGCCATCGGCATCAAGAAGGGCGAGAGCGGCCTGAAGGCCGTGGTGGATGACACGCTGCGCGAACTCGAGAAGTCGGGCGAAGCGCAGAAGATCTTCGTCAAGTGGTATGGCCCGAATACCGCATCAGGCTTCCAGACGCGCGACTTCAAGCTCGAAAGCGACAAGATCGACTGACCCCGCGTTTCTCCTTCCCCTTCCGGGGGGAAGGCAGGGATGGGGGCTTGCGGCCTCTGAACAGTCCGCGGCGGTGATACTGTCGCCCCCCATGCCCCTGTTCGACTATTCGCTGCTGCTGACCGGCAAGTACCACGACATGCTGGTCGCGGGCCTGCTGCTGTCGCTGCAGCTGCTGGCGGCCTCGCTCGTGCTGGCGCTGCCGATCGCGCTGGTGGTGGCGCTGCTGCGCCTTTCGCCGCTCGCACCGCTGCGCTGGCTCGGCTTTGCGTACGTGGAGACCATCCGCAACATCCCGCTGCTCGCGCACATGCTGTTCTGGTACTTCGGGGCGCCCGAACTGCTGCCCGAAGGGATCAAGCAATGGCTCTATGCAGGCCATATCGAAGCCTACAGCGCCATCATCGCGCTGTCGCTCTACACGGCCGCGTTCATGGCGGAAGACATCCGCAGCGGCATCCGCGCGATTCCCACCGTGCAGTTCGAGGCCGGCCGCGCGCTGGGCTTCGGCTTTCTGTCCACCATGCGGCGCGTGGTGCTGCCGCAGGCGCTGCGCGTGACGGTGCCTCCGCTCATCTCGCAGACGCTGAGCCTGTGGAAGAACACCTCGATTGCCACCGTGATCGGCGTGGCCGAGCTGATGTACCAGGCCGGGCAGGTCGAAAGCGCGACCTTTCGCAGCTTCGAGTCGTTCGCGTTCGCGAGCGCGGCGTACCTGACGGTGTCGCTGGCCATCACCGGCCTGGCGACCTGGTACCACCACCGGTTCCCGGTGAGGACCATCTAGGGATGTTGATGAGATGTTAGAAATCATCAACGACTACTGGGTCTACTTCCTCATCGGGCAGTATCCGAACGGGCCGCTCGGCGGACTCGTGCTCACGCTGCTGCTCGCCTCCTGCGGCCTGGTGCTCGCGCTGCCATTGGGCATCGTGCTGGGCCTGGCGCGCGTGAGCCCGTGGCGCTGGCTGCGCTGGCCGGTGACGGGCTTCGTCTTCGTGGTGCGCGGCCTCCCCTTGCTGATGGTGATCTTCTGGGCCTATTTCTTCCTGCCCAGCGTCACGGGCGTGAAGACCGACCAGTTCACCACCATGCTGATCGCGCTCGTGGTGTTCGATGCGGCCTACCTTGCCGAGATCGTGCGCGCCGGCATTCAGGGCCTGCCGCGCGGCCAGATGGAGACCGCCCGCGCGCTGGGCCTGGACTACGGCCGCGCGATGCGCCTGGTGGTGCTGCCACAGGCCCTGCGGAGCATGCTGCCCTCGCTGGTGAACCAGTTCGTCTCGACCATCAAGGAGACCTCGCTCGGCTACATCATCGGGCTGGCCGAGGTGTCGTTCATCGCGACGCAGATCAACACGCAGGTGTTCACCAAGCCGGCGCAGATCTACCTGATCCTGGGCCTGACCTATTTCATCCTCTGCTTCGGCCTGTCGCGCTTCGCTTACTGGCTCGAACGCCGGCTCGCGCGGCGCGGCATGTCCATGGCCAACTCCGCCTCGGCCCCCAAGGTGTCCGCATGATCGAACTCCAGAACGTCAACAAGTGGTACGGCAGCTACCACGCCCTGGTCGACATCGACGAAACCATCCACAGGGGCGAGGTCGTAGTCGTCTGCGGCCCTTCGGGTTCGGGCAAGTCGACGCTGATCCGCACCTTCAACCGGCTGGAGCCGATCCAGTCGGGCCGCATCCTTTTCGAAGGCAAGGACATCCATGCACCGGGCACCGACGTGAATGCGTTCCGCTCGCGCATCGGCTTCGTGTTCCAGCAGTTCAACCTGTTCCCGCACCTCACGGTGCTGCAGAACTGCACGATGGCACCGATGCAGCTGCGCGGCCTCACGCGCAAGGAGGCCGACGAGCGCGCGATGACCTTGCTGCAGCGCGTGGGCCTGGCCAACAAGGCCAACGCATGGCCGAGCGAGCTGTCGGGCGGCCAGCAGCAGCGCGTGGCGATCGCGCGCGCGCTCGCCATGCAGCCGCCGCTGATGCTGTTCGACGAACCCACCAGTGCGCTCGACCCCGAGATGGTGGGCGAGGTGCTGCTGGTGATGCGCGACCTCACGCGCGATGGCATGACCATGGTCTGCGTGACCCACGAGATGGGCTTCGCGCGCGAGGTGGCCGACCGCGTGCTCTTCATGGACGAGGGCAAGGTGCTCGAACGCGCAACGCCCGACGACTTCTTCAACCGGCCGCAGCACCCCCGCGCGCAGCAGTTTCTTTCGGACATCCGCTCGCCCTTCGCGCGCGGCGCATGACATGCTCTCCACACCCATGACCGACACACAGACGCTCCCCGTGATCGATGTCGCTCCGCTCGTGGCCGGCGCGCCCGGCCGCGTCGGCGTGGCCACGCAGATCGGCGCCGCCTGCCGCGCGCACGGCTTCTTCTATGTCACGGGCCATGGCGTCGACGCGGCGCTGGTGCGGCGGCTCGAAGACCTGAGCCATCGATTCTTCGAACTGCCCGAAGCCACCAAGATGCAGTGGCGCATGGCCCTGGGCGGGCGCGCCTGGCGCGGCTTCTTCCCGCTCGGCGGCGAACTGACCTCGGGCCGGCCCGACTGGAAGGAAGGCCTCTACCTCGGCGCCGAGTTGCCCGCATCGCATCCGCTGGTGCAGGCGAAGACGCCGGTGCACGGGCCCAACCTGTTCCCCGACGTGCCGGGTTTGCGCGAGACCATCCTCGCCTACATGGCGGCCGTCACGCAGCTGGGCCACCGGCTGATGGAGGGCATCGCGCTGAGCCTCGGCCTGCCGACGGCGTACTTCGCCGAGCGCTACACGGCCGACCCGCTGATCCTGTTGCGCCTCTTCAACTACCCCTCGCAGCCCGTGCCCGAAGGGCTCGACGTGCAATGGGGCGTGGGCGAGCACACCGACTATGGCCTGCTCACCCTCCTGCACCAGGACCAAGTGGGCGGCCTCGCCGTGCACACGCCCGGCGGCTGGATCGATGCGCCGCCGATTCCCGGCTCCTTCGTCTGCAACATCGGCGACATGCTCGACCGCATGACCGGCGGGCTCTACAAGTCGACGCCGCACCGCGTGAAGCGCAACACCTCGGGCCGCGACCGGCTCTCGTTTCCGCTGTTCTTCGATCCGAACTTCGAAGCGCGCGTGCAGCGCATCGAAGGCCTGTCGGGTGCCCAGGCGCGCGACGACAGCGCCGAGCGCTGGGACCGCGCCAACGTGCACGCCTTCAACGGGCGCTACGGCGACTACCTGCTCGCCAAGGTGTCGAAGGTGTTTCCGCAGTTGCGCGACGAAGTGCTCTGACCCCGGATTACATGACCCCGGATTACGCGGGCTTCGCCAGCGGCACGGGGAACCAGCGCGGCACGTGCGCGATGGCCTCGTGCAGCGAGTCGAGCACATGGAACGCCCGCTCGGTGATCGCAGCGGGCGGGTGCTTGAGGTCCGGCACGACCACGACCCTGAGGCCCGCCGCCAGCGCGGCCTTGGCACCGTTCTCGCTGTCCTCGAAGGCCACGCATTCCGCGGGGTCGACGCCAAGGCGCTCCGCCGCGAGCAGGTAAAGCGCCGGATCGGGCTTGGCGCGCGCCACCTCGTCGCCGCCTGCAAAGGCGTCGAAGTGATGGAGCACGTCGAGGCTGCCCAGGCAGGCCGCGATCTGGCCGCGCGTGGACGACGAGGCGACCGCGCAGCGTGTGCCGCGTCCGCGCAAGGCAGTGAGCAACTCGGCCGCGCCGGGTTTGATGGGAAAGAGCGGCCGGACGTCGCCATCGGCGCGCTGCAGCTGCAGCGCGGCGGTCACTTGCGCAGCCGCGTGCTGGTAGGCGGCCGTGCCGCCGAGCAGCGCCGCAAGGATCTGCTTCGACTCGCCCATGGCCAGCCCCACGCATTGCAGGTACTGGGCGTGCGAAAGCTCGATGTCGAGCGTGCGGGCCGCTTCGATCCAGGCGGCCATGATGGGCCGCTCCGAATCGATGAGCAGCCCGTCCATGTCGAAGATGGCGGCGGCGAACATGAGGCGATCCTAGCCCGTGCGCCGGAAAATAAAAAAGGGGCCAAACGGCCCCTTTGGATAAACGGCGTCGATACGCCTCTCAGTCGCGCACCAGCGCCCGGTTGAGCCCCAGCGCCGCCAGCGTGCCGACAGCCCCGGACAGCAGATAGACGCTCACGTAGGCCAGCCCGAAATTCGCCGACAGCCCCAGCGCCACCAGCGGCGCGAAGGCGGCACCGATGAGCCAGGCCAGGTCGGCCGTCAGCGCGGCGCCGGTGTAGCGGTACTTGGGCTCGAAGTTCGAGGTCACCGCGCCGGCCGCCTGGCCGTAGGACAGGCCCAGCAGCACGAAGCCCAGCAGGATGAAGATGTCCTGCCCAATGCGGCCGCCGTCGAGCAGCGTGGGCGCAAAGCCGCTGAACACCGCGATCATCGCGGCCAGGCCGCCCAGCGTGAAACGGCGTCCCACGCGGTCGGCAATCAGGCCGGAGGCCACGATGCCGCCGGCGCAGAACACCGCACCGATCATCTGCACCACCAGGAACTCGGTGATCGATTGGTCCGAATACAGCGTGATCCACGACAGCGGGAACACCGTGATCAGGTGGAACAGCGCATAGCTGGCCAGCGCCGCGAACGCGCCGATCAGCAGGTTGGCGCCCTGCGAGCGGGTCAGCTCGACCACGCTGGTGGGCTGCAGCTCGCGCTCTTCGAGCAGGCGGGAATACTCTTCGGTCGCCACCAGCCGCAGGCGCGCGAACAGCGCCACCACGTTGATCGCGAAGGCCACGTAGAAGGTGTAGCGCCAGCCCCAGTCGAGGAAGTCCTTGAGCGGCAGGTTGGCGTAGAGGTAGGCGAACAGCGCGCTGGCCACGAAAAAGCCGAGCGGCGCGCCCAGTTGGCCCAGCATGGCGTACCAGCCGCGGCGATTCTGCGGCGCATTCAGCGCCAGCAGCGACGGCAGGCCGTCCCACGAGCCGCCGAGCGCCAGGCCCTGGGCAAAGCGGAACACCGACAGCAGCACGATCGACGTGAACCCGAGGCTCGCGTAGCCCGGCAAGAAGGCAATGCCCGCGGTGGAGGTTCCCAGCACGAACAGCGCAATCGTGAGCTTGGCTTCCCGCCCGAACCGTCGCTGGATGGCCATCGAAATGACAGTTCCGAACGGCCGCGCAATGAATGCGAAGGAAAAAACCACGAAAGCGTAGAGGGTTCCCTCGAGGCGCGCCTCGAACGGAAAGAAGACCGCCGGAAACACCAACACCGAGGCAATGCCGTAGACGAAGAAATCGAAATATTCCGACGCCCGGCCGATGATCACGCCCACGGCAATTTCGCCTGGTGCGATGTGTGAATGTTCGTCGCCCTGCCGGGCGTCGTTTCCGGACGTGTTCGGCACAGGCTGTGCGCCTTGCGGACTGATGCTGGACGTCGTCGTCATTGCGTTTTTTAATTCGGGTGTCACCGGCAGTGACAAAGGTAGACCATTGAACAGGGTCCAAGCGTCTCACCGAATGGGGATTCCCGCCATAGGACAAAACGTCCAATAGGCGGCGGGAACCTTTCGCCGTAGATTGTGGAGTCTTTGCGCAGCCCACGCACTTCTTTCTTTCGGCATGCCCACCCTCAAATCCTTTCGCCGATGGCCCCTGTTGCTTCCGCTTGCCTTGCTGGCAGGCTGCAACACGGTGCTCATGAACCCTTCCGGCGACATCGCCAACCAGCAGGGACGCCTCATCGTCGTCTCCACCGTGCTGATGATGATCATCATCATTCCGGTGATCGCGCTGACCCTCTTCTTTGCCTGGCGCTATCGCCAGTCGAACAAGGAGGCCGACTACAGCCCCGACTGGGACCACTCCACCCAGCTCGAGCTCGCGATCTGGGCCGCACCGCTCCTGATCATCATCGCGCTGGGCGCCATCACCTGGATCAGCACCCACACGCTCGACCCGTACCGCCCCCTGAGCCGGCTCGACGCCGAGCGCCCGGTTCCCGCCGAAGCCAAGCCGCTGGTGGTCGAAGTGGTGGCGCTCGACTGGAAATGGCTCTTCATCTACCCCGAGCAGGGCTTTGCCACGGTGAACGAGATGGCCGCGCCGGTCGACCGGCCGATCACCTTCAAGATCACGGCCTCCTCGGTGATGAACTCCTTCTTCATTCCCGCGCTGGCCGGCCAGATCTACGCCATGCCGGGCATGGAAACCAAGCTGCACGCGGTCATCAACAAGCCGGGCGAGTTCGAGGGCTTCTCGGCCAACTACAGCGGCGCCGGCTTCTCGGGCATGCGCTTCAAGTTCCACGGCCTGAGCAACGGCGACTTCGACCAGTGGGTGCAGAAGGTCAAGGCCGGCAAGGACGGCGAACTCACGCGCGAGCAGTACAGGAAGCTCGAAGTGCCGAGCGAGCGCGAGCCGGTGCGGCACTACGCCGCGGTGGCGCCCGACCTGTACGACGCCATCCTCAACCTCTGTGTCGATCGCAACAAGATGTGCATGAAGGAAATGATGGCCATCGACGCGGATGGCGGGCTGGGCAAGCCCGGCGCGTTCAACATCGCCACCAGGCAAGCCTGGCAGGCTGACACCCTCACCAATTCGCCCAAGCGCAAGTACGTCACGGCAATGTGCACCACCGAAGAATGACGATGTTCGAGAACCTTGACCTGACGAAGCTCATCTTCGGCCGCCTCACGTGGGAGGCGATTCCCTACCACGAGCCGATCCTGCTCGCGACCTTCGTGGCAGTGGTGCTGGGCGGCCTCGCCGTCCTCGGCGCGCTCACCTACTTCAAGTTGTGGGGCACGCTGTGGCGCGACTGGATCACCAGCATCGACCACAAGAAGATCGGCATCATGTACATCATTCTCGGACTGGTGATGCTGCTGCGCGGCTTTGCCGACGCGATCATGATGCGCGCCCAGCAGGCCATCGCCTTCGGCGACAACGCCGGCTTCCTGCCACCGCACCACTACGACCAGATCTTCACCGCCCACGGCGTGATCATGATCTTCTTCGTGGCGATGCCGCTGGTCACGGGTCTGATGAACTTCGTGGTGCCGCTGCAGATCGGCGCGCGCGACGTGGCCTTCCCGTTCCTGAACAACTTCAGCTTCTGGATGACCACCTTCGGCGCCGGGCTGGTGATGGCGTCGCTGTTCGTGGGCGAATTCGCCAAGACCGGCTGGCTCGCCTACCCGCCGCTGTCGGGCATTCTCTTCAGCCCCGACGTGGGGGTCGATTACTACATCTGGTCATTGCAGATAGCGGGGGTCGGAACCCTGCTCTCCGGCGTCAACCTGCTGGCCACCATCGTGAAGATGCGCGCGCCCGGCATGACCATGATGAAGATGCCGGTGTTCACCTGGACGGCCCTCTGCACCAACGTGCTGATCGTGGCCGCCTTCCCGGTGCTCACGGCCGTGCTCGCGCTGCTGTCGCTGGACCGCTACGTCGGCACCAACTTCTTCACGAACGACCTCGGCGGCAACGCCATGATGTACGTGAACCTGATCTGGATCTGGGGCCACCCCGAGGTGTACATCCTGATCCTGCCGGCCTTCGGCATCTTCTCCGAAGTGGTCTCCACCTTCAGCGGCAAGCGCCTCTTCGGCTACGCCTCGATGGTCTACGCCACGGTCGTGATCACCATCCTGTCGTACCTGGTCTGGCTGCACCACTTCTTCACCATGGGCTCCGGCGCCAGCGTGAACTCGTTCTTCGGCATCACAACGATGATCATCTCGATCCCGACGGGCGCGAAGATCTTCAACTGGCTCTTCACCATGTACCGCGGCCGCATCCGCTTCGAGCTGCCCATGATGTGGACCATCGGCTTCATGATCACCTTCGTGATCGGCGGCATGACGGGCGTGCTGCTCGCGGTGCCCCCGGCTGACTTCGTGCTGCACAACAGCCTGTTCCTGATCGCCCATTTCCACAACGTGATCATCGGCGGCGTGCTGTTCGGCATGCTGGCGGGCATCACCTACTGGTTTCCGAAGGCCTTCGGCTACAAGCTCGATCCGTTCTGGGGCAAGTGCTCGTTCTGGTTCTGGCTGGTGGGCTTCTGGTTCGCGTTCATGCCGCTGTACATCCTGGGCCTGATGGGCGTCACGCGCCGCATGAGCCACTTCCAGGACATGTCGCTGCAGATCTGGTTCCAGGTCGCTGCCTTCGGCGCCGTGCTGATCGCGCTGGGCATCGCCTCGTTCATCATCCAGCTGGTGGTGAGCTACGTCCGCCGCGAGTCGCTGCGCGACACCACGGGCGATCCGTGGAACGGCCGCACGCTCGAGTGGTCGACCTCGTCGCCGCCGCCGGCCTACAACTTCGCGTTCACGCCGCGCATCCACGACAACGACGCCTGGACCGACATGAAGAAGCGCGGCTACGAGCGCCCGCTCGCCGGCTTCACGCCCATCCACATGCCCAAGAACACCGCGGCCGGCTTCATCATCGCGGCCCTGGCTGCGACCTGCGGCTTCGCGCTGATCTGGCAGATGTGGCTGGTGGCGGGCGTGGGCTTCTTCGCCATGCTGGCGGCCGTGATCGTCCACACCTTCAACTACAAGCGCGACTACCACATCCCCGCGGAAGAAGTCGTTCGCACCGAAGACGCCCGCACGCGACTCCTGGCGGCTGCCCATGTCTGATACCACTGCACTCTCCTCCAGCGCTGCCGGCAGTCTTGCCGGCAAGTCGCCCACGTTCGACCTGTTCCACGTCGACAACGACCACCACCCCGAAAACGGCACGCTGCTGGGCTTCTGGCTCTACCTGATGAGCGACTGCCTGGTCTTCGCCTGCCTGTTCGCGACATACGGCGTGCTGGGCCGCAGCTATGCGGCCGGCCCCTCGGGCGCCGACCTGTTCGACCTGCCGCTGGTGGCGGTCAACACCTCGCTGCTGCTGCTGTCGTCGATCACCTATGGCTTCGCAGTGCTCGAAATGCAGCGCAGGCGCATGGGCGGCACGCTGGCGTGGCTGGCCATCACCGGCCTGCTGGGCGCGGGCTTCATCGGCCTCGAACTCTATGAGTTCGCGCACCTGATCCACGAAGGCGCGGGCCCGCAGCGCAGCGCGTTCCTGTCGTCGTTCTTCGCACTGGTGGGCACCCATGGCCTGCACGTGACCTTCGGCATCGTGTGGCTCATCGTGCTGATGATCCAGCTGCCCAAGCATGGCTTCACCGCCGCCAACCGCCGCCGCCTGATGTGCCTGTCGATGTTCTGGCACTTCCTGGACGTGGTGTGGATCGGCGTCTTCACGTTTGTTTATCTGATGGGATCGATGGCATGAGCACCGCCCACACCGAAACCGCAGCGCACGGCCATGGCGCACACGATGCGCACGACGACCATCACGACGATGGCCCCGTCAGCCACAGCACCTTCAAGGGCTACATGACCGGCTTCGTGCTGGCCGTGATCCTCACCGCGATTCCGTTCTGGCTCGTCATGGGCAACGTGCTCGGCAAGCCGAGCACCACCTCGCTCGTGATCCTGGGCTTTGCCGCGGTGCAGATCGTGGTCCACATGATCTACTTCCTGCACATGGACGCCAAGTCCGAGAGCGGATGGAACATGCTGGCGCTGATCTTCACGATCGTGCTCGTCGTCATCACGCTGGCCGGATCGCTCTGGGTCATGTACCACATGAACGCGAACATGATGCCGATGTCGGTGCACGACATGAAGAACATGCCTTGACGCCCCCGCCGCCAGACCCCAGCACCCATGACACACCGGCCGGCCGCGAGCGCTCCGCGGCGGCCCGGGTGGCTCTGGCGGTCTGTGCGGCCCTTGCCTTTGCCGGCTTCTTCGCGCTCGGCACCTGGCAGGTCGAGCGCCGGGCCTGGAAGCTCGATCTCATTGCCCGCGTCGAACAGCGCGTGCATGCCCCGGCCTCCGAGGCCCCCGGGCGCGACCGCTGGCCGCAGGTGAACGCGGCGGCCGATGAATACCGGCACTTGCGCATCGCCGGCACCTTCCTCCACGACAAGGAAACCCTGGTGCAGGCCAGTACCCGCCTCGGCGCCGGCTTCTGGGTGCTGACGCCGCTGCAGGCCGCCGACGGCAGCGTCGTGCTGGTCAACCGGGGTTTCGTGCCGCCCGAGGCGCGCGACCGCGCCACCCGCGCGGCCACCGATCCCCAGGGCGACACCACCGTGACCGGCCTCTTGCGCATCACCGAGCCCAAGGGCGGCTTCCTGCGCAGGAACGAGCCGGCCGCCGAGCGCTGGTTCTCGCGCGACGTTCAGGCCATTGCCGCGGCGCGCGGGCTCCACAACGTGGCACCGTATTTCGTCGATGTCGAGGCCGCGCCCTCTCCGCCCGGCGCATCGCCTGCCTGGCCCGCCGGCGGCCTGACCGTCATCGCCTTTCCCAACAGCCACCTCGCCTACGCGATCACCTGGTACGGCCTCGCGCTGATGGTCCTGGGCGCGGCCTGGTACGTCTGGCGCGACGGGCGCCGGCACGCCGCCGGCAGGGCCGATGGCGGCAGCGGCGAAAATACGGCCCATGCCGACGCCACCTCCCGTCCAGATGCCCGCCGCGACTGAACCCCTCGCGGTCGCGGGGGAACTGCACGCGCCGCGCGCGGGCATCGTGAGCCTGGACAACGCCACCGGCCACAAGAACATGCAGCAGCTGATCCAGCTGCGCTGGTTCGCGGTAGTCGGGCAGGTCGCCACCATCCTGGTGGTGCACTACGGCTTCGGCATCCGGCTGCCGCTGGACCACATGCTGCAGGTGCTGACCTGCCTCGCGCTCTTCAACGGCGTGAGCCTGCTGCGCTCGCGCAGCCCGCGCCGCGTGACCAACGGCGAGCTCTTTCTCGCGCTGCTGGTCGACGTGGCCACGCTCACCGCCCAGCTCTACCTGAGCGGCGGCGCCACCAATCCGTTCGTCTTCCTGTACCTGCTGCAGGTCATCCTGGGCGCCGTGCTGCTCAAGGCCTGGTCGACCTGGACCATCGTGGTCGTCACCAGCCTCTGCTTTGCGGGGCTGGCGCTTTTCTCGCGCCCGCTCGCGCTGCCGCTCGACCACGACCGCGGTCTCTGGAGCCCCTACGTGCAGGGCATGCTGATCTGCTTTGCGCTCAACGCCGCGCTGCTGGTGGTGTTCATCACGCGCATCAGCCGCAACCTGCGCGCACGCGATGCGCGGCTGGCCGACCTGCGCCAGCGTGCATCGGAAGAAGAGCACATCGTGCGCATGGGGCTGCTGGCCTCGGGCGCCGCGCACGAGCTGGGCACACCGCTTGCCACGCTGGCCGTGATCCTCGGCGACTGGCGCCGGCTGCCGCATTTCAGCTCCGACCCCGAGCTGCTGACCGAGGTGGCCGAGATGGAACTGCAGATCCAGCGCTGCAAGAGCATCGTGAGCGGCATCCTGCTGTCGGCCGGCGAGGCGCGCGGCGAATCGTCGGAAGAAACCACCGTGAGCACCTTCCTCGACGAGCTCGTCGAGGAATGGCGCACCACGCGTCCGGTCGAGGAGTTCGACTACGAGAACCGCTTCGGCCAGGACCTGCCCATGGTCTCCGACTCGGCCCTGAAGCAGATGATCTGCAACGTGCTCGACAATGCCCTGGAAGCCTCGCCGCACTGGCTGCGCTTCGAAGTGGCGCACGATGCGGATGCGCTGACCCTCACGGTCACCGATGCCGGCCCGGGGTTCCTGCCGGCCATCCTGAAGGAGTTCGGCAAGCCCTACCAGTCGAGCAAGGGCCGCCCGGGCGGCGGGCTCGGGCTGTTCCTGGTGGTCAACGTGGCGCGCACCCTGGGCGGCCGCGTGGCAGTGCACAACCGGCCCGAAGGCGGCGCCATCGTGGCCATCACGCTGCCGCTCGCGGCCATCGTGCTGGAAGAAGAAGAAGACGACGAAGAAGAAGAGGACGAAGAGACCGAAGCCATCGGCACCGCCAAGACCATGGAAACGAAAACCCATGACGGAAACCGCTGAAGCTGAGCGCCAGTTGCTGATCGTCGAGGACGACGCGGCCTTTGCGCGCACGCTCGGCAAGTCGTTCGAGCGCCGCGGCTATGCGGTCACGCATGCCAGCAATGCCGAGGAGGTCGAGACGCTGCTGCAGACCCATTCGCCCGGCTACGGCTATGCGGTGGTCGACCTGAAGCTCAACGGCGAAGCCTCGGGCCTGGCCTGCGTGCAGATGCTGCACCGGCACAACCCGAAGATGCTGATCGTGGTGCTCACGGGCTTTGCCAGCATTGCCACGGCCGTCGAGGCCATCAAGCTCGGCGCCTGCCACTACCTGGCCAAGCCGTCGAACACCGACGACATCGAGGCCGCCTTCGGCCGCGCCACCGGCACCACGGAGGTGGAGCTGACCAACCGCTCGACCTCGATCAAGACGCTCGAATGGGAACGCATCCACGAGACGCTGGCCGAGACCGGTTTCAATATTTCCGAGACTGCGCGGCGCCTCGGCATGCACCGGCGCACATTGGCGCGCAAACTCGGCAAACAGCAGGTGAAATAGCATGACTCCCAACAAACCGGCGTCCGCGGTCCGCGACCAGAGCGCGATGGAAGAGCTCTTCAATGCACTGAGCCATGGCCTCGGCCTGCTGCTGGCCATTGCCTCGCTGCCCATCCTGGTCTACAGCGCGGCCCAGAAGGGCCAGGCCGCGAGCATCGTCGGCGCCTCGCTTTTCGCTGGCACGGCCATCGTGCTGTACCTGATTTCCACGCTGTACCACGCGCTGCCCTTGGGCAGGGCCAAGGCCTGGTTCAACCGGCTCGACCACGCGGCCATCTACCTCTTCATTGCAGGCAGCTACATGCCGTTTCTCTTCGGCGTGCTGCGCGGGCCCTGGGGCTGGACGCTGTTCGGCTGCATCTGCGCCGCGGCGGCGCTGGGCGTGGGCGCCAAGCTGTTCAACCGGCTGCGGCATCCGCTGTGGTCGACCGGGCTTTACGTGGCGATGGGATGGATGGCGCTGATGGCGGCGGTGCCGCTGTACGAGCGCATGTCGCCGGCGGGCCTGGGCTGGCTCGTGGCCGGCGGGCTGTTCTACACCGCGGGTGCGGTGGTCTTCCTGTTCGACAACAAGGTGCGCTTTGCCCATTCGGTGTGGCACCTGTTCGTGCTGGCGGGCAGCACCTGCCACTTCTTTGCGGTGCTCTGGCATTCGCACGGCTGATCTTGTTTTGGGCGCTGTTGTTCAGGGCGTGTGCACAGGCCACGCTCTGGGTGTACCGCTGATCAACGACCGCTCTGAATAACGATCACGTCGATGGGGTGCCTTGGGCAGCGAAATCAAGGAGGAGCCCGAAGGGCGGGGGACATTCGCTTCGCCGCGTACCCCGTCGGCGGGAGCGCGCCCCGAAACAAGGCTCTCAGTAATGCGGCGGCAGCTCGTCGCGCAAGTTGCGCGCCGCCCCCTCCTGCCCCGCGTTCTGGCTTTGCTGCTTGAGCTGGGTGACCTGCAGGATCAGGCTGTCGATCTGCTGCTGTTGCCGGTAGATCGTCATGTTGAGCTGCTCCAGCAAGTCTTCAGCATAGCTCGACTTGATCTCGAGTTCGGTCAGGCGCTCTGCGAGCTCGTTCGGTGGATAGTCCATGCCGCTATTGGACAGGAAGATCCACCGGTTTTTTGTGACGCCCTGCCTAGCGCCTGACCTTCGCTTCGAGCAGGTCGCCCATGCCGATGCGCTTCGCGAAGTCGATCCGCACGCGCTCCGACACCTCGAGCACCTCCTTCGCGCCGTCACCCACGAAGTCGATCACCGAACGCATCGGCCGCATGCCGCCCGGCAGGCCCACGATGCGCACGATCTCGTCGGCCACGGCCTGCGGATCGGCATCGTGGGGCGTCAGCGCGAAAAGGCGCTCGCCGATCTGGTCCATCACGCCGTCGTAGCGGCTGTAGGCGGCCGCGGTGGCCGCGTCGGCCGGCTTGCCCGCGCTCGGGAAGTGGTCGGTGCCCTGGGTGAACGCGCCGGGCACGACGATCGAGGTCTCGATGCCGAAGCGCGCGATCTCGTAGGCCAGCGTCACGGCCAGCGAATCCATTGCCGCCTTGGCCGCGCCGTAGGGCCCAATGAACGGCGGGAAGCCGCCCCTGGTGGTGGTGCTGCCGATCCACAGCATCAGGCCGGACTCCTGCCTTCGAAGGTACGGCAGCACCGCGCGGTTCACGCGCTGCGCGCCAAGCACGTTGGTGTCGAACACTTTCGCGATCTCTTCGGGCGTGAAGGCTTCGGTCGGCCCGACCACCAAGTGGCCGGCGTTCTGCATCACCACGTCGATGTGGCCCTGCTCGCGAACGATGGTGGCCGCGGCGGCATCGGCCGACGCCTGCGAGAGCACGTCGAGTTCGAGCGGATGCAGCTGCAGGCCCTTGGCCGCCGCATGGCTGCGCATCTCGGCGGCGCGGCCACAGTTGCGGCCCGCGATGTCGCGCATCGACGCGTAGACCACGTGGCCGGCTTCGGCCAGGGATCGGGCGCTGAGCTTGCCGATGCCGGTGCCCGCGCCGGTGACGAGGATGATCTGCTTTTGCATGGTGCTTGGCTCCGGAAGATGGATGAGCGGACTCAGGCGAGGCCGCCGTTGGCGCGCAGGACCTGGCCATTGACCCAGCCCGCATCGGGGCCGGCCAGGAAGGCCACCACCGAGGCGATGTCCTCCGGCTGGCCGAGGCGCTGCAGCGGCGGCATCTTCGCGAAGGCCTGGACCTGCTCGTCGGTCTTGCCGTCGAGGAAGAGCGAGGTGGCAATGGGGCCGGGCGCCACGGCGTTCACCGTGATGTTGCGGCCGCGCAGCTCCTTGGCGAACACGTGCGTGAAGGCTTCGACCGCCGCCTTGGTGGCGTTGTAGATCGCGTAGCCGGGCAGGTTCAGCGCGAGCGTGGTGCTCGAGAAGTTGACGGTGCGGCCGCCCTCGTTGAGGCGCGTTGCGGCTTCGCGCAGCGTGTTGAAGGTGCCGCGCACGTTGATGTCGAAGGCCTGGCCGTAGAGCGCGTCGCTGTGATCGGCCAGCGGCACGGTCTTGAGCACGCCGGCGTTGTTGACCAGCACGTCGACCTTGCCCAGCTGCGCTTCGACGGTGTCGAACATGGCGCGCACTTCCTCGGCATTGGCCACGTCGGCCTTGACCGCGATGGCCTTGCCGCCGGCGGCCGTGAGTTCGGCGGCCAGCGCCTCGGCCTGTGCCGAGCCCGAGGCGTAGTTGATGGCAACGGCAAAACCGTCCCTGGCGAGGCGCTGCGCGACGGCGGCACCGATGCCGCGCGAGGCGCCGGTGACGATGGCGACCCGGGTGTTGCGGGAGGTGGTCATGGTGCGATTCCTTTGCAGTGGTTGGTAGGTGAGACGAATGATCGATCGTTCCATCAAAAAGATAATCCACCTTCAATCGCCAATACAATTCCATTTACTCAAACAATAGGCAACACAGACCCAGCCCCATGGACCGCTTCCAGGAAATGCAGGCCTTCGTGCGCATCGCCGAACGGCAGAGCTTCACCCAGGCCTCCGAAGACCTGCAGATCCCGCGCGCCACCGTCACCACCTTGATCAAGCGCATGGAAGAGCGCATCGGCACGCGGCTGCTGGAGCGCACCACCCGCACCGTGCGCCTCACGCAGGACGGCGAGGCCTACTACCGCCGCTGCGTGCGGCTGCTGGCCGACATGGAAGAGGCCGAGGGCGCGTTCCGCAACGAGGCACCCAAGGGCCTGCTGCGCGTGAACCTGCAGGGCACGCTGGCGCGGCATTTCGTGGTGCCGGCGCTGCCCGGCTTCCTGGCGCGCTATCCCGGGCTGGAGTTGCACATCGGCGAGGACGACCGGCTGGTCGACCTCGTGCGCGAAGGCGTCGACTGCGTGCTGCGCGCGGGCAACCTGCAGGACTCCTCGATGGTCGGGCGGCGCGTCGCGCTGCTGCCGCAGGTCACGGTCGCGAGCCCCGGCTATCTGGCGCGGCATGGCGAGCCGGACAGCATGGAGGCGCTGGCTTCGCACCGCGCCGTCAACTACGTCTCCAGCGGCACGGGCAAGGTGGTGCCGCTCGAATTCACGGTCGACGGCCGCGTGACGGCCGTGGACCTGCCTGCCACCGTCTCGGTGACCGGCGCCGACCTCTACACCGGCGCATCCGTCGCGGGGCTCGGGCTGGTGCAGGTGCCGCGCTACCGCGTGGCCGGCGAACTCGCGGACGGCCGCCTGAAGGTGCTGTTGCCCGGCTTCGCGCCGCCGCCGATGCCCGTCTCGGTGCTCTACCCGCAGAACCGCCAGCTGTCGTCGCGCGTGCGCGTGTTCACGCAATGGCTGCGCGACATCTTCGAAGCTGCGGAGCCCTGACCCTTGCTGTCTTGCTCCCTCCCTTCCGGGGGAGGGTCGGGGTGGGGGCTGGCGGCGTATCAAGCACCGGCGGGGTTGCAAAGGCCGCGTGCCCCCATCCCAGCCTTCCCCCGGAAGGGGAAGGAGCAAGACACACCCCTCAACAGGCCGATGACTCCAATGCCACCGCGCCCGCTTCAACGTGCGCCTCGCCACGCAGGAACACGAACACCACCAGCGCCGTCAGCACAGTGACGCCGGCCAGCACGCACAGCAGCGTGCCGAAGGCCGCGCCGTAGGCCTGCAACAGCGCCGCGCGGTCCACGCCCGGCAACAGTGCAAGGGCCTGCGACAAGTCGCCCGTCGTTACCCGCTGCGCCGCCTGCGACGTCACGCCCGGATGCGCCGGCAGGCGGCCCAGTTGCAGCATGACCAGCGCCGTCAAACCCGCCCCCACCAGCGCGAGCGCAATGCCCTCGCCCGCCACCCGCACCGTGTTGAAGATGCCCGACGCCATGCCGGCGCGCTCGCGCGGCACCACGCTCACCGCGAGCCCGTCCATCAGGCCCCAGGGCAATCCGATGCCCGCGCCGATCAGCAGCAACGGCCACGCGATGACGTGCAGCGGCGTGCCCGGCGCGCAGCGGCTGAGCCAGAACAGCCCCGCCGCGCACACCAGCAGGCCCGCGGCCGAGATCGTGCCCGCCGAGAACCGGTGCGCGAGCGAGGCCGCGAGCGTCGGCACCACGAGGATCGGCCCCGAGAGCGCGAACATGAAGCTGCCCGCCTCCAGCGCGCTGCGCCCCTCCAGCCCGATGAAGCGGATCGGCAGCAACACCAGCAGCACCACGAAGCCATAGGCCGGCGCTGCGGCCAGCAACTGCACGCCCACGAAGCGCGGAAAGCGGAACAGCGACAGGTCGAGCATCGGATGCGCCACGCGCCGCTCGATGGCGATGAAGGCCGCGCCCATCAGCACGGCGCCTGCCAGCGCGGCGATCACCCGCGGGCTGCCCCAGCCGCTGTCGGGCGCCTGCAGCACGCCGAGCGTCAGCAGGCTCAGCGCGCCGGTGAACGTGACCGTGCCCGGCATGTCCAGCCCCATCGCGTCCGGATTGCGCGACTCGCGCATGCTCGGCGCCGCAATGCACAGCGCAGCGAGGCTGATCGCGCCGGGGCTCAGCATCACCGACTGCCAGCCGAAGGATTCTGCGAGCCAGCCCGAGAGGATGGCGCCGCACGACAGCCCCACGCCGAACGAAGTGCCGATCAGGCTGAACGCCCGCGTGCGCGCCGCGCCGTCGAACACCTGCGCCAGTGCCGCAGTGCCGGCCGCGAAGGCCGCGGCCGACCCCAGCCCCTGCAACCCACGTGCGAGATCGAAGACAACGATGCCGGGCGCGAGCGTCAGCAGCGAACTGCTGAGCGCAACCACCGCCAGCCCCAGCAGGAAGACACGCTTGCGGCCACAGGCGTCGGCAAGGGCGCCGGCCGCCATCAACGTGGCGCCGAAGCTCAGCATGAAGGCGTTGGTCACCCAGTTGAGCTGCACCGGGCTGCCGCCCAGCGCATCGCGGATCGCGGGCAGCACCACCGCCGGGCCGGTGAAGCTCAGCGGCATGCCCAGCGCCGCGAGGCAGACGGCGGCCAGCAGCCAGTTCTTGTTGTGGGAAGGCGAGGACATCGAAGGCTTTCACGCAAAAGGAGGACGAAGGCATAGAAGATAGAAAGGAATCAATGGAATGAGAATGGCGTCTTCGATCCTCAAACTCCCAACCCAAGGTTGCCAATCCATGGACAGCTTCAGCGGACTCGAATCCTTCGTGCGGGCGGCCGACCTGCTGAGCTTTGCCAAGGCCGGCCGCCTGCTGGGTATCTCGGCCTCGGCCGTGGGCAAGAACGTTGCGCGGCTCGAACAGCAGTTGGGCCTCAGGCTTTTCAACCGCACCACGCGGCATGTGCGGCTGACCGAGGAAGGCGCGATGTTCCACGAGCGCTGCCGCCGCATCCTCGACGAGCTCGACGATGCGCGCGCGATGATGCAGGACGCCGCAGCGGCCCCGCGCGGCCGCCTGCGCGTGAGCCTGCCGACCATCGGCTACCGCTTCCTGCTGCCGGTGCTGCCGGCCTTCAAGGCGCGCTATCCCGAGATCGAACTCGACCTCGACTTCAACGACCGGCTGGTCGACGTGATCGCCGAAGGCGTGGACGTGGCGATCCGCAGCGGCGAGCTGGGCGATTCGCAACTCGTGGCGCGCCGGCTCGGTCCGTTCTGCTTCGTGCTCGTCGCATCTCCGGACTACCTGGCGCGCCACGGCGTGCCACAGGTGCCGGCCGACCTCGCGCAGCACAGCTGCCTGCGCTACAAGTTCGTGACCGGCGGCAGGATCGAGGACTGGGACCTGCCGGGCCTGCCCGCGCAGCTACCGCCCGGCCTCTTGTGCAACAACATGGAAGCCATGCTCGGCGCGGCGGTGGCCGGCCTCGGCGTGGCCTACATGCCCGACTTTCTCGCGCGCGATTCGCTCTGCCGCGGCGAACTGCAGCGCGTGCTCGAAACGCACCTGGTGCGCCAGGGGCAGTTCTCGGCGCTGTGGCCGTCGAGCCGGCAGCTGTCGCCGAAGGTGCGGGCCTTCGTGGACTTCGCGAGCGAGCACATGTTCAGGGAAGACTTGCCACCGGTTCGCTGACCTCGCGCGATGGCACCCCGGCACGCGCCGTGCTCTCCTTTGGCTGCGGCTTCGCGGCCTCGCCTGCCGTCCGGCTCAGCGCGAGCGCCACCTGCAGCGGATAAAGCGTGCGCGCATCGCCCTCGGCCTTGTTGCTCACGGTGGTGCCGGCGGCTTCGCTCGTGCTGGCCGTGCGCACCGCGTCGGGCCGGTGCACGGGCACCATGAACGGCGAGTGCGTGGTGTAGATGATCTGGTTGCCGAAATCCTGCTCGAAGTGCGCGAGCAGGTCGGCCTGCGAGCGCGCATGCAGATGCAGGCCGGGCTCGTCCAGCAGCAGGACGGCATCGCCGGCACCCTTCGTGTCCGCGAAGAAGGTGACGTAGAACGAGAAGAACCACTGGAAGCCGCGGCTGCGCTCGTCGAGGTTCACTTCCACGTCGTAGGCGCGGTTGGGGTCGGACACCAGCGTGTCCATGTACGGCCCGTCCAGATTGAAGCGGACCTTGAGCTCGCGGTCCTTCCAGAGCCGGCGGATCTCGGCGGTGACGACGGAGCCGGCGCGGTTGGCGAGCTGGTTGCGCGTGGCCTGGTCGTTCTTCTCCAGCAGATCCTGCAGCTGCTGCGGATCGAGCCCCGCGACCTTGCAGAGCTTCTCGAAGTTGCGCTGCTCCGGCGCGGCCTGCCCCCAGCCCTTGCGCGCGAGGTGCTCGGCAATGTTCTGGCGGCCGGGCAGCGCCGGGTACTCGTCCACGCAGATGAACCGGGGCAGCTTCTGCAGCACCCACTCCTTCGCCCTCGCGAGCGCCGGCGTGTCGTTGGCGATCGAGCGGGCCACCTCCTCGAGCTCGACCAGCATCTGCTCCTGCTTGTCGCTGAGTTCGGCATCCGCGGCAGCCATGGCCTTGCGCAGCGACTGCAGCGCTGCCACCGCCCCCGCCGACCACCGGATGTAGTCCGGGCTCAGGATCATCGCGGCGTCGAAGGCGTCGGCCGCCTGCTCCAGCGTCGCACGCGCCTGCTCGGCGAGCTTCTCGGCCGCGGCCTTGACCGCGGGCACGATCTTGCGCACCTTGCCCTTGATGTCGGACACGTCGAGCGAGAGGTCGCCGAGGCCCTCCAGGCCCGTCCAGCGCGCCGTGCCATAGCCCCGGCCCGCGGTGACGTGGCGCACGCCGGCCGCGCGCGGAAGGATCTGCGCGAGCTCGGCCCGCTCGCTGTCGTCGAGGCTCCAGCGCGTCGCGACGACGGGCGTGTCGCCGTGGCATTCCTCCAGGCGGCGGTGCCGCGGAAAGTCCTTGATCGGACTGAGTTCGGCCAGGCCTTCGGCCGGGTTCAGGCTGTGCAATGCGCGCAGCAGGTTCGATTTGCCGCTGTCATTTCGACCGAGGATCGCCGTGATCTGTGGGGTATCGATGGGGCCGCTGTCGTTGATCGAGCGAAAGTTGGTGATCTGGAATGACGCCAAGCGCATGGAGGGGTTTTCTTCTCATCGAATGATTGCAGGGCCGGGGAATGTATTGCATTCCCCGGCCCTCTTCGCCCCCATGGAAAGAAAAATCTACTCCGCCGCGCGCCGCAGCGTATCGACCACCGGCCTGCGCAGCACGTCGCGCAAGCCCCACCAGCCCGCCGCCAGCGCCAGCACCGCGCCCGCGAGCGCACCGGCAATCGGCACCAGGGGCGACGCCGTCCAGGTGAAGTCGAACACGTAGCGCGCCAGGCCCCAGCCGATGGCCGACGCCACAATGCTCGCCAGGAAGCCCGCCAGCAGGCCCACACCGGCCAGCTCGGCGCGCTGCACCTGGCGCAACAGGCTGGCCCGCGCGCCCACCGCGCGCATCACGGCGAACTCGCGCGCACGCTCCTCACGCGTGGCCGTGACCGCGGCGAACAGCACCACCAGCCCCGCCGCAAGCGTGAAGCCGAACAGGAACTCGACCGCGCGGATCACCTGGTCGAGCACGCGCTGCACCTGGTTGATGGTGGCGCTCATGTCGACGTTGGTCACGTTGGGGTAGCTGCGCACCAGCGCGTTGTCGAAGCCCCGCGTCTCGGGCGCGCGGAAGGCGCCCATGTAGGTCGCCGGCACGTCGGGCAATGCGGCCACGGTGTACATCACGAAGAAGTTCGCATGCATCGAGCCCCAGTCGACCTTGCGCAGCGAGGTGATGCGCGCATCGTTCTGCATGCCGCCGATGTCGAAGCGCAGCATGTCGCCGAGCTTGAGGCCGAGCGTCTCGGCCAGGCCTTCCTCCACGCTCACTTCGCCCGGCGCATCGGGCTTCCACGCCCCTGCCACGATGCTGTTGTGCGCCGGCGCCTCCGCGCTGTTGCTGAGGTTGAACTCGCGGTCCACCAGGCGCTTGGCACGGTCTTCCGCGTAGTCGTCGGGCGACACCGGCTTGCCGTTCACGGCCACCAGGCGGCCGCGTATCATCGGATACCAGTCGAACTTGTTCACACCCGCATCGCGCAGCGACTTCTGGAACGCCGTGCTCTGGTCGGGCATGACGTTGATCACGAAGCGGTTCGGCGCATCGGGCGGCGTCGCCTTGCGCCAGCTCGCGACCAGGTCGGTGCGCAGCAGCACCAGCAGCACCAGCGCGAGCAGGCCCACGGCCAGCGCGCTGACCTGCACCACCGCGTAGGCCGGCCGCGCCGAGATCTGGCGCGTGGCCAGCACCAGCCAACGCGGCGCGGTGGTTTCATTGACGCTGCGGCGCAGCACCTTCACCGCGAGCCAGCTCAGCAGTGCGAACACGGCCACCGCGCCCGCGAAGCCGCCGACGGCGATCAGGCCCAGCTTCAGGTCGCTGCTGGCCGCGATCAGCAGAGCCGCGAAGCCGGCCACGCCAATGCCCAGCACCGCGAGCGACGCGGGCTTGAGCCCGCCGACGTCGCGCCGGATCACGCGCAGCGGGGGCACCCTGGCCAGCTGCAGCACCGGCGGCAGGCCGAAGGCGAACAGCAGCGTGAGCCCCATGCCCAGGCCGAAGGCCACGGGCCACAGGGTGGCCGCGGGCAGCGCCGCTTCCACCAGCCCCGCGAGCAGCACCACGAACACGTAGTGCACGCCGAAGCCGATCGCCACGCCGAGGCTGCTGGCCACGATGCCGACGACGGCAAATTCGAACGAATAGGCCAGCGCGATGGTGCGCTGGCTCTGGCCGAGCACGCGCAGCATGGCGCAATCGTCGAGATGGCTGGCCGCGAATCCGCGCGCCGCCAGCGCCACCGCCACGGCCGAGAGCAGCGCCGCGAGCAGCGCGACCAGGCTCAGGAATTTCTCGGCGCGGTCCAGCGTCTGGCGCATCTCGGGGCGCCCGCCTTCGAAGGAGTCGAGCCGCACGCCGCGCAGCTCGCCCTTCTTGATCGCGGCCTCGGCCCAGTCGGAAAAGCGCTTGACAGCCGCATCCTCTCCCGCCACCGCGTAGCGGTAGCCGACACGGCTCGCGGGTTGCACGAGGCCGGTGCGCGGCACGTCCGCCTGGTTGAGCATCACCCGTGGCGAAAAACTCATGAAGCCCGCCCCGCGGTCGGGCTCGAGCGTGATCACGCGGCCGATGCGTAAACTGCTGTCGCCCAGAAGAAGCGCATCCCCCACCTTGAGCGCGAGCGAGTCGAGCAGCGAGGCATCGACCCAGACCTCGCCCGCCGGCGGGATGTCGCGCGTGATGCTGCCGGGCGCATCGGCGGCATGCGCGGTCTGCAGGTTGCCGCGCAACGGGTAGCCCGCGGTCACGGCCTTCAGGGCCACCAGCTTGCTGGCGCCGCCCTGAGCATCGTCGGCCCGCGCCATGGTGGGGAAGCCGTAGGTGCCGGTGCCCTCGAGTCCGAATGCGCGGGCCTGCGCGATGAAGGTCGCAGGCGTGGGGTTGTCGCTCACGACCACCGCGTCGCCGCCGAGCAGTTGCCGCGCATCGCGCTGCAAGCCCCCCTGCAGCCGATCGGCAAAGAAGCCGACCGCCGTGAGCGCGGCCACGGCCAGCAACACGGCAACGATCAAGAGGCGCAGTTCGCCGGCACGCAGATCGCGCCAGAGGGTGCGCCAGCCAAGGCGGAAGGAGGCATTCATGGGCGAGACGATAGCCGACGTGCGCGCGCCGGCGCCTTTTCAGGGGCTTGTCGCGAGTAGGGGAACAGGCCTCAGGCCGGACTGCGGCGCGCGAGTTCCGGCTGCAGCACCAGCCGATCGACGCCCGCGTAGCAGACGAAGTGCCGGTTGGTCGCGCGGCCGATGGCGCACAGGCCCACGCGCGTCGCCACCTCGTGGCCCATCTGGGTGATGCCGCTGCGCGAGACCACGATGGGCACGCCCATCTGCGCCGACTTGATCACCATCTCGCTCGTGAGCCGGCCGGTGGTGTAGAAGACCCGGTCGCCGGCCAGCGCATCCGGCGGCTGCATGGCGCACCAGCCCGCGATGGTGTCGATGGCGTTGTGGCGGCCGACGTCTTCCACGAAGCAGTGCATCGTCGCCTCGGTGCCGCCGGGCTCGAGCGTGAACAGCGCGCAGCCGTGCACCGACCCGGCCGACTTGTAGGTGCTCTCCTGGAGCCGGATCGCGTTGACCAGCGCATAGAGCTGGGCCTGCGTCATGCGCGTGGGCGGCAGCTGGAGATTGTCGATGTCGGCCATCAGGTCGCCGAACACGCTCCCCTGGCCGCAGCCGGTGGTCACCACCTTCTTTGCGGTGCGCTCCTCGATGCGGTCGATGCCGGCGTGCGTCTTGACGGCAGCGGCGCCGACCTCCCAGTCGACCGTGACCGATTCGACGTCGCTGGCCGATTCGATGAGGCGCTGGTTCAGCAGATAACCCAGCACCAGCAGCTCGGGCTGGGCGCCGAGCGTCATCAGCGTGACGAGTTCGCGCCGGTCCACGTACACCGTCAGATCGCGTTCGGCGGGAATGGAGACGGTGCCGCGCGCGCCATGCTCATCGACGACCTCGACCTCGCGCGTCAGCGCGGCGCGGGCCTGGGTGAGACGCGGGAGCGGCAACGACAGCGGCGTCGTCACTGCGCCTTCGGCGTGGGATTGGCGGTGGCGGCAGGCTGCGCGGTGCTGGGCGGCGATGCAGCCGTGGTGGCCGGCGAATGCGCCCCCGAAGCCTCGATGGGCTTGGCTTCCGCCGGCGGCGTGAAGACGAAGGGGCCGGGGTCGGCGCAGGGCGGCGTGGCAGGCGCGGCCGGCACCGGCTTGCCGGCCGTGGTCGCACTGGCGCGGTACCTGGCCACGACGCGGTCCTGCGCCTGGCAGAGCTTGTAGGTGTCGACCTTGCCGCTCCAGGCGGTCTTGGCGGCGGCTTCGGCGGCCTTGGCCTTGGCCTCGGGTGTGGCGGGCGGCGGCGCCAGCTTGGCCCATGCCGCGGGCGCGGCCAGCGCGAGCACCAGCGTGCAGAGATTCAAGGGCAGCATCGGCTTCTTCATGAGGGCGTTCCTTCGGCGGGTCTCGCAGGCCGCGCAGCCGGTGCAGCCGAATCGGTGGGCACCGTGCGCTGCGCAGGAATCTTGCCCGCGGCGATGTCGTCGTACCAGAGTTCGTGGTGTTCCCTGGCCCAGGTCTCGTCGACGTAGCCGGTGCGCATGGCCTTGTAGGCGCCTGTCATGCCGAGCGTGCCGATGTAGATGTGGCCCATGATCATCGCCATCATCAGCAGGGTTGCGATGCCGTGGACCATGTGCGCCACCTGCATCTCGCCGCGCGTGTAGACGAAGCCCGGCAGCAGCTTGTCGAGAAAGAGCCCCGAGCCGATGACGAAGAAGCCGAGGAACAGCACGCCGCCCCAGAAGACCACCTTCTCGCCGGCATTGAAGCGGTGCGACGGCACTTCCTTGCCGCCGAAGAGGCCGCCGAAACGCGCGAGCCATTGGAGGTCGCTGGCGCGAGGGAGGTTGTCGCGAATGAAGGTGAACACCATGAACACCATCGTCACGACGAACAGCGGGCCGACGAAGTTATGGACGTTCTTGAGCGCGTAGGCAATCCAGCCGAAGAGCGCAGCGCCCATCCACGGCATCAGGAAGAACTTGCCGAAGGCCATCACGATGCCGGAGATCGCGAGCGTGACGAACGCGATGGCGTTCGACCAGTGCGTGGCCCGCTCGAACGGGGTGAAGCGCTCGATCTTGCGGCCGGTTTCCTGGCCGTGCAGGCGGATGGGACCGCGCGTGAAATAGAAGATGGCCAGCGCCAGCAGCACGACGAACAGCAGTGCCGCGCCGTAGGGAATGATCCAGTCGTTGCGCACCTGGCGCCAGGCTTCGCCGGCATTGGTGAGGCGCGATCCCGGGTACTGCACAAAAGGCTGGATCAGGTTGCCGGCCTCGGGCGCCTCGCTTTTCGGCAGGCTGCTGTAGCCGGTCACGCCCTGGCCCACCTGGCGCCACATCGGCGCGTTGTTGCCGGGCTGCACCTTCATGCGCTCGCCATTGGTCTGGTTCGCGTAGTTGGGGTCGGCGCTGGCTTCGGGCTTGACCTCGAAGATGTTCTGGCCGCGGATACCGCCCGCGGCGGGCTCCGGCGCGGCGGTTGCGGCAGGTGCCGCGGGTGCGGACGTCGTTCCAGGGGCGGCCGGCGGCTGCGCCTGCGCGAAGGCCGTACCCAGCGCGGCAAGAAGAACGAGAGCGGTCAGCGCTTGCTTCATGGGCTCTCCGTTCAGTTCTCTTTGTTGTATTCGTTCTGCCCGTTCTGCGCGCGGGTCTTGAGCTGCTGCTGCCAGGCGGTCTTGTCGCCGACCTTCCAGCCAGGCGCGGTGAACACCGTGCCGGCGTTCTCCTGCGTGCCCGTGCCGCTCCAGGGAACGGCGTCGCGCTTGACGCCCTGCGCGTTGGTCTGCGGCTTCTCGCCGCAGGCCGCGAGGCAGGTTGCGACCAGCGCAACGCCCGCGAAGACGAGGCCCGGCCGCTTCACTTGCGGACTCCACCGGCCGGCGGGGTGCCAGCCTGCTGCGAGCCGTAGGCGGTGCCCCAGCCCCAGACTTCGGCACCCTTGCCGCGCTGGACCACGCGGGTGCGGAAGATGTCGGCCACCACGTCGCCGTCGCCGGCCAGGAGCGCCTTGGTCGAGCACATCTCGGCGCAGGCCGGGAGCTTGCCTTCGGCGAGCCGGTTGCGGCCGTATTTCTCGAACTCGGCTTCGGAGCCGTTGGCCTCGGGGCCGCCGGCGCAGAAGGTGCACTTGTCCATCTTGCCGCGCACGCCGAAGGTGCCTTGCGACGGGAACTGCGGCGCGCCGAACGGGCAGGCGTACGAGCAGTAGCCGCAGCCGATGCACACGTCCTTGTCATGCAGCACCACGCCTTCTTCGGTGCGGTAGAAGCACTGCACCGGGCACACGGCCATGCAGGGCGCATCGGAGCAATGCATGCAGGCCACCGAGATCGACTTCTCGCCCGGCACCCCGTCATTGAGCGTGACCACGCGGCGGCGGTTCACGCCCCAGGGCACCTCGTTCTCGTTCTTGCAGGCAGTGACGCAGCCGTTGCATTCGATGCAGCGTTCCGCGTCGCAGACAAATTTCATTCGTGCCATGGTGCTTCCTTATGCCTTTTCCACATTGCAGACCGTGGTCTTGGTCTCTTGCATCATGGTCACGCTGTCGTACCCGTAGGTCGTTGCGGTGTTGATCGCCTCGCCGCGCACCACGGGGGCTGCGCCTGCGGGGTAGTAGCCGAGCATGTCGACGCCCTGCCAATGGCCCGAGAAGTGGAACGGCATGAAGACCGTGTCGGGCCCCACGCGTTCGGTCACCAGGGCCTGCACGTTGAGCTTGGCGCCGGTGGGCGTGTGCACCCAGGCGCGCTCGCCGTTGCGAATGCCCTTCTCGGCCGCGACCTTGGGGTTGATCTCGATGAACATCTCCTGCTGCAACTCGGCGAGCCAGGGGTTCGAGCGGGTTTCCTCGCCGCCGCCCTCGTACTCGACCAGCCGGCCCGAGGTCATCACGTACGGGAACTTCTCGTGCACCTTGTCGGCGATGTTCTTCTGCTGCACGCTCTTGTACAGCGTGGGCAGGCGCCAGAACGCCATCTTGTCGTCGTGCGTCGGGTACTTGGCCATCAGGTCGGGCCGATTGCCGTAAAGAGGTTCGCGGTGCTGCGGAATCGCGTCGGGGAAGTTCCAGACCAGCGCACGCGCCTTGGCATTGCCGAAGGGATGGCAGCCGTGGTTCTTCATGAACACGCGGATCATGCCGCCCGAGCTGTCGGTCTTCCAGTTCTTGCCTTCGGCCTTCGGCTTCTCGGCCTCGGTGAGCTCGTCCCACCAGCCCAGCTTCTTGAGCAGCACGTGGTCGAGTTCGGGATAGCCGGTGGTGATGTCGGCGCCCAGCGAATGCGAGCCGTCCTCGGCCAGCAGGTTCTTGCCGTCGCGCTCCACGCCGAAGTTCGCGCGGAAATTGCCGCCGCCGTCCATCACGTGCTTGGAGGTGTCGTAGAGGTTCGGCGAGCCGGGGTGCTTGAATTCGGGCGTGCCGAAGCAGGGCCACGGCAGGCCGAAGTAGTCGCCCGTCATGTCGTAGCCGTTGACCTTGTCCTTGGTCCCGCCCTTGGCCTTGAGCGTGCGCACGTCGAAGGCGCCCATGTTGCGCATGTGGGCCTGCAGCCGCTCGGGGCTCTGGCCCGTGTAGCCGATGGTCCAGACGCACTTGTTGATCTCGCGCAGGATGTCGTCGGGCACGGGCTCGTCCATGCCCTTGACCTTCTGCATCTTGTAGTTCTTGCTCAGCTCCGTGCCGAAGCCGAGGCGGTCGGCGAACTGCTGCATGATCATGTGGTCACTGCGGCTTTCCCACAGCGGCTCGATGACCTTCTCGCGCCACTGCAGCGAACGGTTCGAGGCCGTGACGGAGCCGCTGGTCTCGAACTGCGTGCACGCGGGCAGCAGGTAGACGGCGCGGTTCTTGTTGAGGTCGTCGGGGTTGCCGGGCATGGCCGCCATGGCCGCGGTGGCCGAAGGATACGGGTCGACCACCACCAGCAGGTCGAGCTTGTCCATGGCGCGCTTCATCTCGAGGCCGCGGGTCTGCGAGTTGGGCGCGTGGCCCCAATAGAACACGCCGCGCAGGTTCGAGTCCTGGTCGATCAGCTCGTTCTTCTCGAGCACACCGTCGATCCAGCGCGACACGGTGATGCCGGGCTTGCTCATCATCGCGGGCGACGCGAACTGCTTCTTGATCCACTCGAAGTCCACGCCCCAGGTGGCGGCGAAGTGCTTCCATGAGCCTTCGACCAGGCCGTAGTAGCCGGGCAGCGAATCGGGGTTCGGGCCCACGTCGGTGGCGCCCTGCACGTTGTCGTGGCCGCGGAAGATGTTGGTGCCGCCGCCCGACTTGCCCACGTTGCCGAGCGCGAGCTGCAGGATGCACGAGGCGCGCACGATCGCGTTGCCGATGGTGTGCTGCGTCTGGCCCATGCACCACACGATGGTGCCGGGGCGGTTCTCGTTGAGCCAGGTGGCCACCTTGAGCACCTGCGCCTCCTTCACGCCGCAGGCCTCCTCGACCTTGTCGGGCGTCCACTTGGCCAGCACTTCTTCGCGCACCTTGTCCATGCCGAAGACGCGGTCGTTGATGTACTGCTTGTCTTCCCAGCCGTTCTTGAAGATGTGGTGCAGGATGCCGAAGAGAAAGGCGATGTCGGAGCCCGAGCGGATGCGCACGTACTCGTCGGCCTTGGCCGCGGTGCGCGTGAAGCGCGGATCGACCACGATCATCTTGCAGCCATGCTCCTTGGCATGGAGCATGTGCAGCATGCTGACCGGATGGGCCTCGGCGGCGTTGGAGCCGATGTACATCGCCACCTTGGCGCCGCGCATGTCGTTGTACGAATTGGTCATGGCGCCGTAGCCCCATGTGTTCGCCACACCCGCGACCGTGGTCGAGTGGCAGATGCGCGCCTGGTGGTCGCAGTTGTTGCTGCCCCAGAAGCTCACGAACTTGCGCAGCAGGTAGGACTGCTCGTTGCTGTGCTTGGACGAGCCGATCCAGTAGACCGAATCGGGCCCGCTGGCCTGGCGCAGTTCCTTCAGCTTGGCGGTGATCTCGTCGAGCGCGGTGTCCCAGCTGATGCGTTCGTACTTGCCGTTGACCAGCTTCATCGGATAGCGCAGCCGGTATTCGCCGTGGCCGTGCTCGCGCAGGGCCGCGCCCTTGGCGCAATGCGCGCCGAGGTTGATCGGCGAATCGAACACCGGCTCCTGGCGCACCCACACGCCGTTCTCGACCACCGCATCGGAGGCGCAGCCGACCGAGCAGTGGGAGCACACGGTGCGCTTGATCTCGACCTTGCCGGCGCCTACCGCCGTGGGCCGCGCTTCGCCGGCAGCCTCGGCCTTGCGCATCAGCGTGAGCTGGCCCGCGGCCAGGCCCACGCCCACGCCAAGCCCGGAGCGCCGCAGGAAGGCGCGCCGGTCCATGGTGGGCAGCGCGCCGGAAAGGCCGCGCCGCAGGCTGTGAATGAAGGGGGAGGACGACTCGCGCTCCCCTTGCCGCGAGACATTGTTCGCGGGGGCTGTTTTCTTGGTCAGCAACATCTTGGACCTTCCGCTTCAGGCCGAAGCGGTCTTGTAATAGCGCTTGACGTGTTCGCTCAGCGAATAGCCGCCGCCTTTTTCAGGCGCGGGCTTCGCCGCGGGCGCAGCGGCCTCGACGGCCGCTGGGGCCGGGGCGACCTTGGGGAGCACCGAAACCGCGGCAACCGCCGCACCGGCGCCGGCGGCACCTAGAAAGAAACCTCGACGCGAGGCCGGCTTGGTGCCGGCCGCTTGGCTGTCCTGCATGTGATCTCCAGGAGTGGCTGGGGGCAAACCAGATATGAACTGATTTGCATACTTCTGGATACTAGTCCAGACCCTTATTTCCGACAATCAAGCTCTTCCTTTGATAAAGGTCAACCGAGCATGTCGAAACCCTGCACCTCGACCTCGGCGAAGGCGCGGGTGAAGCCGGCCAGCGACGCATAGAAATGCGCCTTGGGATGTTGCGCCACCGCATCGCACAGCGTCGGCAGCCACGACTGCAGATGCGCGGCGAAAAAGGCCTGCTGCTGCGCGAGGTTGGCCACCGCCGCGTCGTCGCCGGCAATCAGGTAGCGCATGACCTCGAACAGGCAGGCGACATGGTCTTCGCTTTCGGACACGGCCTCGCCGCGCGCGAGCCCCAGCCGTGCCAGGTCGGTGCGCAACTGCGCCAGCGGCTTGTCGTTGAGAAAGCCGCTCAGGTAGTGCGAACCGAACAGGTAGATCTCGGGCTTTCCCATGCCGCCGAACAGCGCGTCGTACTCGGCATGCACCGCGGCCGCATCGGTGCCGCGCGCCAGGCCGACCAGCTGCCGCCAGGGCTCTTCGAGAAAGGCGCCCGCCGCGGGCGCCTCGGTCGGCGCCACGCCGAAGGCGCCGAGCAGGTCGGCGTCGGGCGCCGCATACCAGAGGCGCGCGAGCAGGCCGTAGACCTCGGCGCGCGCAATTTCCTCGTCGAGCGCCGAGGTCATGGGAGGAAACTGGCTCATAGCTGCGTGATCTTCATTTCGTTCTGCGCGCTGTACAGGTCGATCACCCGGCAGTCGCTGCACATCTTGAGCCGCTCGAGCGCCTCGCCCTGGAACATGGCGTGGCCCGCGAGCTTGCCGAGCATCGCCTCGATGGCTTTCTGCGTTCCGAACGGCTTGCCGCAGCGGATGCAGGCCCAGGGCTTGGCCTCGTTGAGCACCACGGGCTGCTTGCGCTCGGGCGCGGCCAGGAGCCGCGGCACGAGCGCAATCGCGTTCTCGGGGCAGGTGGTTTCGCACAGCCCGCACTGCACGCAGTTCTTCTCGATGAAGCGCAGCTGCGGCGCGTTCTGGTTGTCCTGCAGCGCGCTGGCGGGGCAGGCGCTCACGCAGGCCAGGCACAGCGTGCAGCTGTCCTTGTTCACCGTGACCGCGCCGAAGGGAGAGCCGGCGGGCAGCGCAATTTCAAGGGGTGGGGCGAGCGGTGCGGCGGCATCGGCAGGCGGCGCCGAAAGCACGGGCGCCTGCGCCATCAGGTGGTCGAGCGTCATCTCGAGCGTGCCGCGCTTCTCGGCGCCCACGGCGAAGCGCGCCGCGGTGGCGGGCACGCGCTGGCGCGTGGCGCGCAGGCCGGCCAGGGCCGCGTCGAGCGCAGCCGGCGCGTCGGCCTCGATCAGGTGGAAATGCGTGCCGGTGTAGCCCAGGCCCGTCAGCAGCGCCTGCGCGACGGCCATCTGCTTCTTCAGCGCATCGAGGTACTGCGGCGCTTCCTCGCCGGTGGACAGCACCGCCACCTGCGAGGCGCCGAAGGCGATGGCGCTGAGCCACAGGTCGATGCCGGTGCTCGCGACGTGCATCAGCGCCACCGGCAGCACATGCGCGGGCACGCCGCCAAGCCCGTCGCGCTTGCCGCGCCCCAGCTGGGCCGCGCGGCCGAGCTGTTCGACAAGTGCCTGTCCGCCTTCTTCGTTGTGCAGCAGCACCGTGGCGTCGCGGCCGCCGGCGCCAAGGTAGGTGGCCAGCAGCGTGCGCAGCTTGCGGCCCTGGTCGGGCGTGCGCGGGTAGGTGTAGCCCAGCGCGCCGGTCGGGCACACGGTGGTGCAGGCGCCGCAGCCCACGCAGAGCTGCGGATTCACGACGATGCGCTGGCGCTCCTTGTCGCTCGAGATGGCGTGCGCCGAGCAGACCTCGACGCAGGCGTTGCAGCCCACCACTTCGTTGCGGCTGTGGGCACAGAGCTTCTGCTTGTAGTCGAAGAACTTCGGCTTCTCGAACTCGCCCACCAGCTCGCGCAGGCGCAGCAGCGTCGACAGGCCTTCGGCATGCGCGAGCCCGCCCGCCAGGTGGAAATAACCTTGCGGCGGCGCATGCCAGTCGATCAGCGCGTTCGCGCCCAGGTCGAGCACCAGGTCGAACTCGGCATCGAGCGCCTCGGGCGCCCGGCCGAAGTGGATGGCGCCGGCCACGCTGCAGGCTTTTTCGCAGTCGCGGTGCGAAGTGCACCTGCCCAGGTCGATCTGGTAGTCGAGCCCGATCGCCTGCTCGGGGCAGGCGCCGAGGCACGCATTGCAGCGCGTGCACAGGTCGAGGTCGATGGGGTTGTCGCGCGTCCAGCGCAGCGAGAAGTTGCCGAGCCAGCCTTCGAGCGATGCGATGCGCCCCGCCATCACGGGCCAGCGGCGTTCCTGCGCGCCGCCCGCGGCGCCCGGGCCGGTGGAAAAGATGGAGACCTGCAGCGCGTCGGCCACCAGTGCCGCGGCCTTCTCGGCCGCGTCGAGCGGGCCGACGATCAAGAGCCGCCCCTGGCTCGCGTAGCTCACGGTCGAGACCGGATCGGGCTCGGGCAGATGGGCCACGGCCAGCAGTGCGGCGATCTTGGGGCTGGCGCTCTTGGCGTCGCGGCTCCAGCCGCCGGTTTCGCGGATGTTCACGAAGCGGATGGGCGAGGTCGCGCCTTCGGTCTGTTCGGCCAGCTCGGTGAACAGCCGGCGCTCCTGCGTGCAGGCCACCACCACTTCGTCGCCCGAGCGGATGGCGCGCTGGAACGCCGGTGCCTCGCGGCGGCACAGGGTGGAATGAAGGGGCAGCGACTCAGCCAGCGCCGCGCCGAGCGTCTTCGGCTCGAGCGGCATCGTCTGGTTGCAGTCGCAGATCAGCGTTGTGGTCATCGGTCTTCTGGCTTGCGGGCTGCACGTCGGCAACCCGCTGGCTGGGGAGGAGATCCTCCGGAGGCTCGGACTGTGCCACGTCCGGCGGTGCGGCGCCTTGCGGGGTTTCCGCGGGGGCAGCGGGTTCTTGTGGCACCTCGGCTTCTTCCTCGTGCTCGAACAGCCTGAGGAACTTGGCACTCGCCATCTGGCGCAGCACGCTGTCGGGGATGGGCGTCGATTGGGAATAGTCGTCGACGTAGGTGTCCAAGCCGTCCATCACATTGAACTGCGGGTCGGCAAAGAGCTTTCTGAAAGCAGTGTTTTTCACCTCGGGCGCGACGTTCCTGGCCATGAAGGGCCGGAAATCGGACTCGGGCGTGAGCGCTTGTGCTTCGGCGAGCGTGGGCGGGGGTATTTCCCCCTGCCCTTCGGCGGGAAGGCCGGGCACGGACAGCGGCTCTTCCACCTCTTGCACGGTGGGAGGGGACGACACATCTTCGCGCGCTTCCTTCTTGCGCCGCGACCAGCGGTCGAAGAAATTCTCAGACATCGCCCGCTCCGCGTCCGCGCTTCTTCTCGGTCGACACGCTGGCCGCGTTGCCGAAGCGGTCGACCAGCGGACGGAAACTTTCGGGCCGCTTGCGGCGCTTGGGCTCGATCACGTAATGCGCCTGGACGAAGCCGCGCATCCACTCGATCACCTCTTCGGGCGCGGGCACCTGCTCCACCGTTTCCTGCGCGTCGAGCCAGCGGCCGGCCTCGTTGTAGCTGAGGCTCACCACCACCGGACGCGCGATCGGCTCGTCGGCGACGGTGGGTTCTTCCTCCATGCGCCAGAGCACGAACCAGCAGGGCGCGGGCGTGGTGGCGTTCAGGTGGTAGCCCTCCACGTCGTCGCGGAACAACTCGGTCTTGAAACCCGGATGCAGCCAGCGCTGTGCGCCTTCGTTCGCCTCGAGCAGGCGCGGCTCGGTGCCGAAACCGGGCTGGTCGGGGCCGACGCTTTCGAGAATCCAGCGCCAGGACTGCCAACGGCTGTCCACGCGCTCGCGGCGCATCACGACGGCAACATCGATGGAGGGATTCATCCGGCCATCGTAGCGCCGCCGCATGCCGCTTTCGCGCCGAGGGTCATCCGTGCCGGAGGTTCAAGCGCCGGTCGCGTCCTGCAGCAGCAGGCCGCGCAGCTTTCGATGCAGCGGCGTGGCCTCGGCGGCCGGCACGCCGCCCGCCTCGCGCAGCGCGAAATCGCGGCTCTGCGCGTTGTGCAGGTCGATCTCGCGCACCACCTGGCCGTGGTTGTAGACGAAGGCCACGTCGGCCAGCGCCAGCACGTCCTCGATGTCGTGCGTGATCATCAGCACCGGAATGCCCCACTGGCGGCGAACCTGCGCGAGTTCCTGGCGCAATTCGCTGCGCAGCATGGGGTTGAGCGCGGCAAAAGGCTCGTCGAGCAGCAGCACCTGCGGCTGGCAGGCCAGCGCGCGGGCCAGCGCCACGCGCTGCTGCTGGCCGCCCGAGAGCTTCTGCGGCCGGCTGTCGGCCAGCGCCGCCAGGCCGAAGCCTTCGAGCAGCGACTGCACCATCTCGGCCTCGCGCGGCGGCAGCCCGCGCCGGTGCCAGGCGGTCAGGCCGAAAGCCACGTTCTCGCGCACCGACAGATGCGGGAACAGCGCGTAGTTCTGGAACAGGTAGCCGATGCGCCGCGCCGGCGCGGGCACGTCGATGCCGCGGGCGGAGTCGTAGAGCGTGCGGCCGTCGAGCCGCACATGGCCCGCGGACGGATGCAGCAGCCCCGCGATGGCCTGCAGCGTGAGCGTCTTGCCCGCGCCCGAGGGGCCGTAGAGCGCGGCAAAGGGCACGTCGGTCGCGAAGCGCGCCGCCAGGTCGAAGCGGCGCGTGCCGTCGGTGACCGTGAGCTTCAGGTCGACGTCGATCATGGCTTGCCGAAGCCGTAGCGCGCGAGCACCTCGCGCGCGGCGTCGCTGGAAAGAAAGGCCACGAAATCGCCGGCCAAGGTTTTCTGGCGGCTTTCGGCGACCACCGCGACCGGGTAGGTCACCGGCATGGCGGTGGTTGGCGCGAAGGCGACCCGGACCTTCTCGCTCATCACGGCCGCGTCGGTGCGGTAGACGAAACCGGCCTCGACCTCGCCGCGGGCCACGTAGTCGAGCACCTGGCGCACGCTGTCGGCCTGTACGAACTTCGGCTCGAGCACGCTCCAGAGTCCCGCGCCATCTAGCACCTGCCGCGTGTAGCGGCCGACCGGCACGGTGGCGGTCTTGCCGACCGCGATTTTCCGGACGCCCGCGCCGGCAAGGTCCTGCAGCGACTTGACGCCGACCGCGCCCTTGGCCGGCTCGATCAGCACCAGGGCATTGCTCGCGAAGTTCCGGCGCGTGGCCGTGTCGACGAGATTCTGCTCGGCGGCGCGGCCCATCGTCTCCTGGTCGGCGCTCGCGAACACGTCGACCGGGGCGCCCTGCCCGATCTGCTGCAGCAGCACGCCCGAGGCCGCGAAATTGAAGCGCACCGTGGCGCCCGGCTTCGCGGCCTCGAATTTCGGCCCGAGCTCCTTGAATGCGTCCGTCAGGCTGGCAGCCGCGGACACCGTGATCTGCTGGGCCGCCGCGCCCAGCGGCAGCGCCAAGGCAAGCACAAGAGACAGAAGGCGGAGCGGACGCATGCAGGATTCCTCGGGTTGGGGGATGGATCGGTCAGCGCAGCGAAAAGAAGCGGTTCGACAGCACCAGCACGGTGACCGACAGCAGCGAGGTCACCACCACCAGCAGCAGCGCGAGGTCGTCGTGGCCGGCCTGCACCGCGTCGTAGATGGCCATCGACAGGGTCTGGGTCTGCTGCGGAATGGAGCCCGCCACCATCAGCGAGGCGCCGAACTCGCCCATGGCGCGCGCGAACGCGAGCAGCGTGCCGGCCAGGATGCCGGGCCAGGCCAGCGGCAGCGTCACGCGCAGGAAAACCGAAAACGGCGACTGGCGCAGCGTGCTGGCGGCGGCTTCGAGGGAGCGGTCCACACCCGCAAAGGCCGCGCTGGCCGACTTCAGCACCAGCGGCAGCGCCACCACGGCCGACGCCACCACGGCGCCATGCCAGCTGAAGATGATGCTGTAGTCGAAGTGCTCGCGCAGCCAGCTGCCGAGCGGGCTGTGGCGCCCCGCCGCCACCAGGATGGCGTAGCCGATGACCGTGGGCGGCAGCACCAGCGGCAGCATGAACACTGCCTCGAGCACCGTGTGGCCGGGGAAACGCTTGCGCGCGAACACCCAGCCCAGCGCCACGCCGGCAATGAGCGCCAGCAGGGTCGCGACCGCGGCCACCTTGAGCGACAGCACCAGCGGAAACCAGTCGGCCGAGGCGATGAGGGAGTTCGTCGTATTCATGAAGATACAACGCAATTGTTGCACGAACGGACGCTCCCCCCTGAAGGGGCGTCCGTGGCGGGTGCGGGAGGATGGCGCCGATATCCTTTCGGATACAGCGCGGGAACGGATCAGGGCGCCAGCAGGCGCGTCAGCGCGCGGACGTCGGCCGCCGTGGCCAGGCGCGCGGCGTTCTCGATGGCGCGGTAGTGCTTGACGATTTCCTCGCCCACCGGCGTGAGCGCGGTGCCGCCGCCGCGCGAGCCGCCGGCCGCGGTGTTCACGGCCGGGGAGCTCAAGGCGTGGTTCATTTCATCGATCAGCATCCAGGCGCGCCGGTACGACATGCCCAGCTGGCGCGCCGCGGCCGAGATCGAGCCGGTTTCCGCCACCGCCTCCAGCACGGCGATCTTGCCGGGGCCGATCGCGATGCTGTCGTCCCTGTAGATGCGCAGGCGGAACTGGACTCTGGTTTTCATGCCGGTGGTGATGGGAACGGTGCGGGAGGTTGGCGCCAAGGTTAAACCATGGCCGCGACCGCGCTCCCGCCGCCGCCCGCCTCAGTCCACCGCCGCGAGCACGCCCGACCCGGTTCCGTAACCGGCCGCCGCCATCGGCTGGCCGCCGCGCCGGATGCTCACCGCGCAGTACTTGAACTCCGGAATCTTGCCGAGCGGATCGAGCGCGGCATTGGTCATCAGGTTGGCCGCGGCCTCGTAGTAGGCGAAGGGAACGAACACCGCGCCGCTGGGCGTACCGTCGTCGCGCCGCACGTGGATGGCCACCTCGCCGCGGCGCGACTGCACGGTGATCACGTCGCCGGCTTCGAGGCCGAGCTTCTGCAGGTCGGACTGGTTCATCGAGGCGGTGGCCATCGGCTCCAGCGCATCGAGCACGGAGGCGCGGCGCGTCATGCTGCCGGTATGCCAGTGCTCGAGCTGGCGACCGGTGATCAGCACGAACGGGTACTCGGCATCGGGCCGCTCGTCCGCCGGAATGATGTCGGCGGGCACCAGCTTCACGCGACCGTCGGCGGTCGGGAAGTCGTCGATGAACACGGTCGGCTGGCCCGGGTCGTCCTCGCTCAGGCAGGGGTAGGTCACGCTCGAATCGCGCTGCAGCCGCTCCCAGCTGATGCCGCTGATCACCGCATGCATGGCCTGGCGCATTTCCTCGTAGACCGCGGCCACGCCGGACTCCTCGCCCTCGTAGTTCCAGTGCAGGCCCATGCCCCGGGCGATCTGCTGGATGATCCAGAGATCGGGCCGCGCGTCGCCCGGCGGATTGAGCGCGCGCTTGCCCAGCTGCACCATGCGGTCGGTGTTGCTCACCGTGCCGGTCTTCTCGGGCCAGGCGCTCGCGGGCAGCACCACGTCGGCGAGCCACGCGGTCTCGGTCATGAAGATGTCCTGCACCACCAGGTGCTCGAGGCTCGCGAGCGCATGGCGCGCATGGTTCAGGTCGGGGTCGCTCATAGCCGGGTTCTCGCCCATGATGTACATGCCGCGCACCTTGTGCGGATCGCTGTCGGGCGCCAGTGCCTTGTGCATGATCTCGACCACGGTGTAGCCCGGTGTCGCATCGAGCGGCGTGCCCCAGAAGTTCTCGAACCACGCGTGCACCGCCGGGTTGTCGACGCGCTGGTAGTTGGGAAACATCATCGGGATCAGGCCCGCGTCGCTCGCACCCTGCACGTTGTTCTGGCCGCGCAGCGGATGCAGGCCCGAGCCCGGCTTGCCGATCTGCCCGGTGACGGTGGCCAGCGCGATGAGGCAGCGCGCGTTGTCGGTGCCGTGCACGTGCTGGCTGATGCCCATGCCCCAGAGGATCATCGCGCCCTTGGCGCTGGCAAAGGCGCGTGCCACTTCGCGCAGCGTTTCCGCCGGCACGCCGCAGATGGGTGCCATCGCCTCGGGGCTGTAGCCCTTGACGTTCTCGCGCAGCGCCTCGTAGTTGCTGGCGCGCGTGCGCACGAACTCCTGGTCGACCAGGCCTTCGTCGATCACCGCGTGGATCAGCGCGTTGAGCATGGCCACGTCGGTGTCGGCCTTGAACTGCAGCGTGCGCCAGGCATGGCGGCTGATGTCGGTGCGGCGCGGGTCGGCCAGCACGATCTTGGCGCCGCGCTGGGCGGCGTTTTTCATCCAGGTGGCGGCCACCGGGTGGTTGGCCGTGGGGTTGGAGCCGATGACGAAGATCAGCCCCGCATGCTCCACGTCGTTGACCTGGTTGCTCACCGCGCCCGAGCCCACGCCTTCGAGCAGCGCCGCCACGCTGGAGGCGTGGCACAGCCGCGTGCAGTGGTCGATGTTGTTGCTGCCGAAACCCGTGCGCACGAGCTTCTGGAACAGGTAGGCCTCTTCGTTGCTGCCCTTGGCCGAGCCGAAGCCCGCGAGCGACTTGGCGCCGTAGGTGTCGCGCAGGCCCGAGAGCTTGCCGCTGGTGAGCGCGAGCGCTTCTTCCCAGGTGGCTTCGCGGAAGACCTCGCCCCAGTCGCCGGGCCGCGGCGCATCGCCGAAGTCCTTCGGCATGCCGGCCTTGCGGATCAGCGGCCTGGTCAGGCGCTGCGGGTGGTGCGCGTAGTCGAAGCCGAAGCGGCCCTTCACGCACAGGCGGTTGTGGTTGGCCGGGCCGTCGCGGCCGTCGACGCTGACGATCTTCTCATCCTTCACGTTGTAGGTCACGAGACAGCCCACGCCGCAGAACGGGCACACCGAATCGACCTTGCGGTCGACCTGCTGCGAGCCGATGTGGCTCTTGGGCATCAGCGCGCCGGTCGGGCAGGCCTGCACGCATTCGCCGCAGGCCACGCAGGTGCTGTCGCCCATCGGGTCGTCGAGGTCGAACACGATCTTGCTGTCGCCACCGCGCAGAGCGTATCCGATGACGTCGTTGACCTGCTCCTCGCGGCAGGCGCGCACGCAGCGGTTGCACTGGATGCAGGCATCGAGGTTGACGGCCATCGCAGGATGCGAGATGTCGGCCTTCGGCTGCTTGCGGCGCAGCGCCTTGAGTTCGGGCCGCGCCGCGATGTCGAGCTTCTTCGCCCAGGCGCTGAGTTCGCCGTGCTGCTGGGTGGCGTCGTCGCCGATCCACTTGTAGCCCTCGTCGGGCATGTCGGACAGCAGCATCTCGACCACCATCTTCTGGCTCTTGAGAGCCCGCTCGCTGGTGGCCTGCACCTCCATGCCGGCCGTCACGTTGCGGCAGCAGCTGGGAGCGAGCGTGCGTTCGCCCTTCACCTCGACCACGCAGGCGCGGCAGTTGCCGTCGGGGCGGTAGCCGTCCTTGAAGCACAGGTGGGGAATGTCGACGCCGTGACGCTCGGCCGCCTTGAAGATGGTCTCGCCGTCGAAGGCCTGGATGGGTTGCCCGTCGAGGGTGAATTCGATGGTTTGCGGCATCAGCTCCGCGAGCTTGGACGGGGCGTTCATGCCACCTCCTCCGGGAAGTATTGCTGGATGCAGCGGATCGGGTTGGGGGCCGCCTGGCCGAGCCCGCAGATGGAGGCGTCGCCCATGACCTGCGCCAGGTCTTCGAGCGTGGCGTTGTCCCACACCGGCGCATGCATCAGCGCCGCGGCCTTGGCGGTGCCGACGCGGCAGGGCGTGCACTGGCCGCAGCTCTCGTGCTCGAAGAAGCGCATCACGTTCAGCGCGGCGTCGCGGGCGCGGTCGTGCTGGCTCAGCACCATCACGGCGGCCGAGCCGATGAAGCAGCCGTGGGGCTGCAGCGTGTCGAAGTCGAGCGGAATGTCGTTCATGCGCGCCGGCAGGATGCCGCCCGACGCGCCGCCCGGCAGGTAGGCATAGAGCGAGTGGCCGTCGAGCATGCCGCCGCAGTATTCGTCGATGAGCTCCTGCACGGTGATGCCCGCGGGCGCGAGCTTGACGCCCGGGTGCTTCACCCGGCCGCTCACGCTGAAGCTGCGCAGGCCCTTGCGGCCGTGGCGGCCGAAGCCGCTGAACCAGGCCGCGCCTTTCTCGACGATGTCGCGCACCCAGTAGAGGGTCTCGAAGTTGTGCTCCAGCGTCGGGCGGCCGAACAGGCCCACCTGCGCGATGTACGGCGGGCGCATGCGCGGTTCGCCGCGCTTGCCCTCGATGCTTTCGATCATGGCCGACTCTTCGCCGCAGATGTAGGCGCCCGCGCCGCGCCGCAGCTCGATGCGCGGCAGCGCGCAGGGCGGATCGGCCTGGAGCCGGGCCAGCTCGGTCTCCAGCAGCGCGCGGCAGTCGTGGTATTCGTCGCGCAGGTAGATGTAGCACTGCTCGATGCCGACGATCTGCGCCGCCACCAGCAGGCCTTCGAGAAAGCGGTGCGGATCGCGTTCGAGATAGGTGCGGTCCTTGAAGGTGCCGGGTTCGCCTTCGTCGATGTTCACGGCCATGAGCCGGGGCGCCGGCTGGTCACGCACGATGCGCCATTTGCGCCCGGCCGGAAAGCCCGCGCCGCCCAGGCCGCGCAGGCCCGAGTCTTCCATCGTCTTGATGATGGCCTCGGCGTCTTCCTCGCCGTTGACGAGTGCGGCGGCGAGCGCGTATCCACCATGCGCGCGGTAGGTGACGTAGTCGGTGAAGGCCGGCATGCGCTCGACCGCGCCGGGCAGTGGCGAAATGCTTTTCTGCGCGAACGCGGCGGCGTCGAAATAGGCAACCGTAGCTTCTTCCGGCACGGATTTCAGGGCCTGAAGCACTTTCTCTTCGGTCGCGAGCGGCACGGCCTGCCGGTCGACCACCACCGCGGGCGCCTGCTCGCAGCGGCCGACGCAGGGCGCGGCAATCACGCGCACGTCGCCGCCTTCGGCGCCGAGCAGCGCAGGCAGCCGCGCCATCAGATCCTTGGCGCCGGCCAGTTCGCAGGCCAGCCCGTCGCACACACGAACGGTGAGGCCCGGCGCGGCATCGTCGCCGCGCACCACCTCGAAGTGGTGATAGAAGGTCGCAACCTCGTAGACCTCGGCCATCGGGATGTTCATTTCCCGCGCCAGCGCCACCAGGTGGCGGTCGTGCAGGCAGCGGAAGGCGTCGTTGAGCTTGTGCAGGTGCTCGATGAGCAGGTCGCGCCGGTGGCCCTCGGCGGGACGCGCGCCGATCAGCGTGCGCACTTCGACGAGCGCCGCTTCCTCGGGCTGGCGGCCCTTGAGCTTGCTCTTGCGGCGGATGCGCTCGCGCATCTCGTCGGCGGTGGCGAGCGGCACGATGGTGTGCGTGCTGGCCGCCGTTGTTGTCTCGCGGGTCGTGGCTGGGTGGTTGTTCACTGCCTGGGCCTTTTTTCGATGTCTCGGAAATGCCCCCAGCAATGCTTGGAGCCTGACCGAGTGTGTGGGGCGGCCCGGGGCGCGTCAAATTCGATCGGCACATCGATCGATTCAATAACTAAATGGCGGAAACCGCCGAAACAGGCCCGACGGCCCGCGGGCCGTCTATTCGCCGAGCGCGCCGCTGTGCAGCCGCACCTGCTCGCGCCACGCCGGCGTCTGCAGGAACACCAGGGCGGCATCGAGCGCGCGCGAGGGGCGCACGCCGGTCTGGGTCATGAAGCCCAGCGGGGTCTTGACCTCGGGCCCCACCAGCGGTAGCGCCTCCAGCTCGCGGTAGCTGCGCACGGCCGCGACCATCGACCCCGGCAACACGCTGCTGACGGTGCCCGCGAGCACGGCCAATGCCAGGGTAAGTACCGAGTTGGTCTCGATGGCCGGTTCCAGCGCGATGCCGGCGTCGCGCAGCGCCTGGTCGATGATGGAGCGGTTGTGCATGTCGGGCGTGAGCAGGCACAGCGGCAGCTTGCCGGCCTCGGCCCATGACATCGGCCGGCCGATGCGCAGCCGGTCGGCCGAGGGCTTGGCCGCGCGCCGCAGCAGGAAGTAATGCTCCACGCTTTGCGGCCATGCCGTGAGCTTGATGCCCGGCAGGTGCATGCGCTCGGTGTAGCCGAGCGCCAGGTCGACGGAGAGGCTTTCGAGCCCCGTTTCCAGGTCTTGCGAGCTCATCGAGAGCACCGCCGGCACGATGCCCGGATGCAGCTCGTGCAGCATCGCGGCAAAGCGCGACAGCATCGGAATGGCGGTGGGCACCGCCGCCATGCGGAGCCGCCCGCGCGGATGGCCCTCTTCGCTGCGCAGTTCCTGCTGCAGCACCTCGTTGTCGCGCAGCATGCGCTGGGCCGTGGCCAGCACCCGCTCGCCTTCGTGCGTGAGGCCCACGTACGCGCGCCCCCGCTTGACGATGACCACGCCGAACTCGCTTTCGAGCGAGCGCAGCGCATTCGACAGCGCCGGCTGCGTGATGTGGCAGGCCTGCGCCGCGCGGCCGAAATGCTTGTGCTCGCTGAGCGCAACGAGATAGCGCATCGACGCGAGAAGATTCACGGGCGCGCCGCCGATCAGGTGTTCTTGCTGATGGAGATGGTCGGGAACTTGGCCGAGAAGTCCTTGGCCTTTTCGGCAATGCCCACGGCCACTTGCCGCGCGACCGCCTTGTAGATGCCGGCCACTTCGCCGTCGGGGTCGGCAACCACGGTCGGCTTGCCGCTGTCGGCCTGCAGCCGGATGTTGATGTCCAGCGGCAGCGCGCCCAGGTATTCCATCTGGTACTGCTCGGCCATCTTCTTGCCGCCCTCGGAGCCGAAGATGTGCTCGACGTGGCCGCAGTTGGAGCAGATGTGCACCGCCATGTTTTCCACGATGCCCAGGATCGGCACGCCGACCTTCTCGAACATCTTGATGCCCTTCTTGGCATCGAGCAGCGCGATGTCCTGCGGCGTGGTGACGATCACCGCGCCGGTCATCGGCACCCGCTGCGAAAGCGTCAGCTGGATGTCGCCGGTGCCGGGCGGCATGTCGACGATCAGGTAGTCGAGGTCTTTCCAGTTGGTCTGGCGCAGCAGCTGCTCCAGCGCCTGGGTGGCCATGGGTCCGCGCCAGATCATGGCTTCGTCCTGGTCGACCAGGAAGCCGATCGACATGACCTGCACGCCGTGGTTCTCGAGCGGCTCCATGGTTTTGCCGTCCTCGCTCTCGGGCCGGCCCTCGATGCCCAGCATCATCGGCTGGCTCGGGCCGTAGATGTCGGCGTCCAGCAGCCCGACGGCCGCGCCCTCGGACGCCAGCGCCAGCGCCAGGTTGGCCGCCGTGGTGCTCTTGCCCACGCCGCCCTTGCCGGACGCCACCGCGATGATGTTCTTCACGTTGGGCATCAGCTGCACGCCGCGCTGCACCGCATGGCTGATGACCTTGGTCGTGATGTTGACCGAGACGTTGCTCACGCCCGGCACCGCCTTTGCGGCCGCCACCAGCGCCTTGCGCATGGCCGCGTGCTGGCTCTTGGCCGGGTAGCCGAGCTCGAGGTCGAACGACACGTCGCCCTCCGATATCTGCAGGTTCTTGAGCGAACGGGTCGCCACGAAATTCTTGCCGGTGTTGGGATCCGCGACGGCCTTGAGCGCGTCCATGATCCCTTCTGGGGTGAGTGCCATTGATCTAACTCCTGAATGGCGGGTAGTCTAGTGGGTCTCATGGCTCGCTCCCAGGTGCGCACGCTTCGCCTTTCCCCCACCGGGGACAACAACACCAATCAAATGCCAGAGACCTCCCCCGCCACCGGTCTCCTGCTCACCGGCGGCGGCGCCCGGGCCGCCTACCAGGTCGGCGTGCTGGAGGCCATTGCCGAGATCCGGCGCGTGGCGGGCTTTGCGGGCCAGCGCAATCCCTTTCCGGTGATCACAGGCACCTCGGCCGGGGCCATCAACGCGGCCGCGCTGGCCTGCGGCGCCGACGACTTCGACGACGCCGTCGCGCGCATCGCGCAGGTCTGGCGTGATTCCCGCACCGAGCAGGTCTACCGCCCCGATTCGCTCTCGGTCATCGGCAGCGGCACGCACTGGCGCATGCTGCTCGGTCTCGGGCGTTTTGCGGCCAGCTGGATGCGCATCAAGCCGCGTTCGCTGCTGGACAACGCGCCGCTGGCCGACCTGCTGGCCCGCATGGTGCCGCTCGACCGGCTGCCCCGGCTCATGCAGGAAGGCCACGTGCAGGCGCTGGCCGTGACCGCGTCCAGCTACAGCTCGGGCGAGCACGTCACCTTCTTCGAAGCCGCCGAGCCGATGGAGCCCTGGGTGCGTTCGCAGCGGCTGTCGGTGCGCGACCGCATCAGCCATGCGCACCTGCTGGCCTCGTCGGCCATTCCCTTCGTGTTTCCGGCCACTGCGCTGCCGATGCAGGGGCATACCGAATATTTCGGCGACGGCTCGATGCGCCAGTCGGCGCCGATTGCGGCGGCGATCCACCTCGGCGCCCAGCGCATCCTGGTGGTTGGCGCGGGACGCATGCACGAGCCGCGCGACACCGACGCGCCCAACACCTACAGCGGCTATCCCACCATGGCGCAGATCGCGGGCCATGCGCTGTCGAGCATCTTTCTCGATGCGCTGGCGGTGGACATCGAGCGGCTTCGGCGCATCAACCTCACGCTCGGCCTCATTCCCGAAGAGGCCCGCAAGTCGAGTTCGCTACGTCCACTCGACCTGCTGGTGATCTCGCCGTCGGAGCGGCTCGACGTGATCGCGGCGCGCCATGTCGATGCGCTGCCCGGCGCGGTGCGCCACCTGCTGGGCGGCTCCAAGGTTGCGGCCAACGTGAAGGGCGGCGCGCTCGCGAGCTACCTGCTGTTCGAGGCGGGCTATACGCGCGAGTTGATGGCGCTCGGGCGGGCCGACGCGATGCGCCAGCAGGGCGAGGTGCTGCGGTTCTTCGGATGGGGCGAGGCCGCCTGAAGCCGATCAGCGATCACCGCCGCCGCGGTCTGCGGACAGCCCCGCGAGCAGCAAATCCAGGCTCGCCTGAAATTCGGTATCGGCCGTGCTGCCCGCGGCTGCGTTGGCAATGTCGATCAGGTGTGCAAAGCGCTCGGCCGGCAAGGCCCGGAACCGCGCGATGGTGAGTTCCGCCGACTCCGAGGCCTGCAGCGCCAGCGGACCGGCGAGTTCCGATTGCGCAAGCCCCGTGATCAGGCCGGAGACGGCGCGGAACGCGACGAGCAGGGCCTGTCCCGAGCGCCCGTTGCGGGCCAGCGCGCGCAGCAGCGCTTCGGTCACCTCGAACACGGCCGGCGAGCGGCTGCGGCGCGTGAGGATCAACGCAATGGCATGCGGATGCGCCCGTACCGCCTGCCACAACGCCGTGGCAATGGCCCGGACTTCGTCCTGCCATTGCGCGTAGTCGACAAGCGGCCAGCGCGCTTCGCCGATCACCGCCTCCACCACCAGCAGGTCGATGTCCTCGCGCTGCGAGACATAGTTGTAGAGCGTCATGGCGCCGGTGCCGAGCTCGCCGGCAAGTGCGCGCATGGACAGGCCCGCAAGCCCTTCCCTGTCGACCAGCGCCAGCGCCGCGGCCTGGAGTTGCGAATGCGTGAATTTGGCGGGTCGTCCCATGGCAACGGATCTTGACGCAGTTTTGAAGGTGCGAGTATATTCAATTACGTACACTGTACGTTAAAGGAATGAATTGCATGAAACTCGCGCCCGGGGACACGGCTCCCGCCATTGCCGCAAGCACCATCCACGGCAAGCCCGTCCACGTTCCGGACCCGGTGCCGCGTCATGTGCATCTCCAGTTCCGGCGTTTCGCGGGCTGCCCCGTGTGCAACTTCCATCTGCTCACCATGGGCAGGCGCCAGGCGGAAATTGCCGCGGCGGGCATTCGCCAGGTGGTGTTCTTTCATTCTTCGCGCGAAGAAATGCTCAAGTACCAGGCGCAGCTGCCGTTCGATTGCGTCGCCGACGCAGGCAAGAAGCACTTCAAGGCGTTCGGGGTCGAGACCTCCGTACGGGCGCTTTTGAATCCCCGCGTCTTCTGGAGCGGGTTGCGGTGGATCCTGGCGGCCAGGCGCTTCTACACCAAGGCCGAGAACGGCATCCTGGGCCTGCCGGCGGACTTTCTCGTCGACGCGCACGGGCGCATCGTGGCTTGCAAGTACGGCGTGCATGCCGACGATCACTGGGAGGTGGACGAATTGCTGCAGCTGGCCAGCAAGGCGCAGCCTGCGCAGGCGAAACCGATCGATGCGCCGGTAGTGCCGGGCCAGCCGGGCGCGTTCAGCCGCTCAGCGCCTGCCGGATCGCTTCTTCCACAGGGCAGCGTGCCTGCGACTCGAGACTGAAGGGTTGCGCAGGCAGCAACGGCGGCTGCGCCATGAAACGCGGCCGCGTGCCACGGTGCGGCTGGGCCGAATGCACGAGGAACGGGTGGCAAAGATACACGGTGCCCGCCGCGCCTGTCGCCAGCACCTCGGGCCGTTCGGCGGATTCGGCAAAACCGTTGCGCGCCAACTCTCCCAGCGACAGGCCGTCCTCGCCCGCGGGCATCAGCAGCCGCGCGATGTCGGCATGCGAGCCGACGCGGATGCGCGTGGGTGCATCGTCGTCGCCCACATCCGAGAACAGGAAGAGCATCAGCAACGCACGCCCCTTCGAACGGATGTTCGCCCGCCACGACATGAAGTCGGAGTTCTCCAGGCCGAAGCTCATATCGATGTGCCAGCCGGCGTCACCCGGGTCTTCGGCCGAGGGAAAGCGCACGGGGAAGGTGCCCATGCTGCGGCACGGCAGCCACCGCCCCGGGCCGACGAGCAGGTCGAAGGCGCTGTGCAGAAGCGGCGTGTTGGCAGCCTGGGCGAAGGGCTGCTGCGCGTACATGCCGAGCCGGACGACGGGCTTGCTCCATGTCGACGGATCGTGCGGATCGCATCCGGTGTCGCGCCAAAGGATCGCGCGGGCCTCGGCCGCGAGTTCGCGCGAAAAGGCGTTGTCGATGCGCAAGAAGCCGTCGCGGATGAAGGCCTGCGAGCGCGCATCGTTCGCCGGAAAATCCGAATGCTCGGGCATGGGCTGTTGCCGATCGCTAACCCGCTTCGGAAATCCCGAGCTCCGAGCACACCCGTCCCACCAGCGCCTTCAGCGATGCGAGTTCGGCCTCGAGCCGCGCCACGTTGGCCTTGAGCGCGGCCACCTCGCCGAGCGATGCATCGTGCGATGCATCGTGCGATGCATACGCCCCGTCGGCCGATGCGCCGCCAGTCCCGGCCGGCTCTTCCGCCGGCACGCCGCTCAGCAGATGCGCCCAGCGGCTTTCGCGTGCGCCCGGCAGGCGCGCGAGCTTGACCACCAGCGCGCCGGCCGGGCGTTCGGCGAGCTCGTCGAGAAAACCCTCGACCGACGAGATGTCGGCGAAGTTGTGCATGCGGTCGCAGGCGATGCGCAGTTCGCCGGCCGTTTGCGGGCCGCGCAGCATCAGCACCGTGAGCAGGATCACCGACTGCGACGGAATGCGCAGCACGCGGTCGATGTTGTGCTCGTAGCGGAACGCCCGGCCACCGCTGGTTTCGGCCACCAGGCTGTAGCCCTTGAGGCTGTCGATGGCGGCCTGCACCTGGGCTTCGCTCAGTTCGAGCACCGGGTTGCGGCTGGTCTTCTGGTTGCAGCCGGACACCAGCGAATTGAGCGTCAGCGGATAGCTGTCGGGCACGGTGCGCTGCTTCTCGGCCAGCACGCCGAGCACGCGGGTTTCGACGAGCGAAAGAATGGGAAGGGCCTGGGTCATTGCTCAAGGAATCCTGAATGAAAACGCTGGCGGCAAAGGCCGGGGTCACGGCACCGCCACGCCGAGTATCGGTCCCAGCTCCCTGGTGAAGTCGGTGCGCCGCAGCGCGGGCGAATGCAGCGCCGACACGGTGCCGTCGAGATAGAGCGCGTCGCGGCAATGCAGCACGTCGCGAAAGTAGAGCGCGAACTCGTAAAAGTTCACCGGCTGCTCGCTGATCACGAAGATTGCCGTGTGTCCCGACACGCCCACGCCGTTGCGGATCTTTCGCGAGTCGGAATCCGGAATGAAGGCGGGATGCACCACGCCGCGGCGCAGCAGCAGCGGTCCCGACTGGGTCGCCAGCCGAACGCCCTCCTTCGGCAGCGCCGCATATTCGGACGACTCGACCACGCGCGGCCCCGCATCCGACACCAGGAACACGCCATTCGGCTTGAGGAAGAAATTGCCCGTACCGGCCGCCAGGTTGAGCGGCGCCACCTCGCGCCCCTCCTGCACCAACAGGCCAACCGGGGAAAAGTCCGCGTGGTACATGCCGGCGTTCATCGCGAACAGGAGCTGCCGGTTGCGCGCGGCGAGCCAGGCTTCCAGTCGGTCGAGGCGCTTGAACTCGACACCGGAGTCGTCGCGCAGGAACAGCTCGAGCCGTTCGCGGCGCAGATCGATCTTCACGACGGTGTAGCGCGTCTCGGCGGCCGCGGATGCCAGGCTGGCTGCGCCGGCCACGCACAGGGCCAGCAGGAGCAGGAGCTTTCTCATGGAACCCCGCAGCCGCGGCGCAGTTGCTTCAGCCGTTTTGAATGCGGCTGACCAGCGCCTTGGTGAACGCCGCCGTGCCGGCGCTGCCGCCCAGGTCGCCGGTGCGTACCTTGTCGATGTTGAGCGTGTCGTCGATGGCCTTGCGCAGGCGCGTGGCCATCTCGGGCAGCCTGACGTGCTCTAGCATCAGCGCGGCGGCCAGCAGCAGTGCCGTGGGGTTGGCGATGCCCTTGCCGGCGATGTCGGGTGCCGAGCCGTGCACGGCCTCGAAGATCGCCGCATCGGCGCCGATGTTGGCGCCGGGCGCCATGCCCAGGCCACCCACCAGACCCGCCACCAGATCGGACAGGATGTCGCCGAACAGGTTGGTCGTCACCAGCATGTCGAACTGCCATGGATTGAGCACCAGCTTCATCGCGCAGGCGTCCACGATGATGGTGTCGAGCTCGAACTTGCCCTTGTACTTTTCTTCGTAGAGCCGCAGGCCGGTCTCGAGGAACAGGCCGGTCAGCACCTTCATGATGTTGGCCTTGTGCACCAGCGTGACCTTCTTGCGGCCCGTGGCAATAGCGGTCTCGAAGGCGTATTCGAGCACGCGCAGGCAGCCCTGGCGCGTGTTGATGCCGGTGGCCATGCCGACGGCGTGCGGGTCGCCGTCGATGCGCACGTAGTGCTCGTGGCCGATGTACAGGCCTTCGAGGTTCTCGCGCACGACCATCAGGTCGATCTTGTCGAAGCGGCCGCCCGGAATGATGGTGCGCGCGGGACGCAGGTTGGCATAGAGCTGGAACTCCTCGCGCAGCCGCACGTTCGACGAGCGGTAGCCGCCGCCCGAGGGCGTCTCGAGCGGGCCCTTGAGGGCCAGGCGGGTGCGGCGGATGCTGTCCAGCGTGGCCTGCGGCAGCGGATCGCCCGAGGCCTGGACGCCGCCGAGGCCGGCAATCTGGCGGTCCCACTCGAAGGGCGCCTTCAGCGCATCGAGCGCGGCCAGGGTGGCGTCGACGATTTCGGGGCCGATGCCATCGCCGGGAATCAGGGTTGCGGGAATGGGGGTGGTCATCGGAAACTCGCTTTCTGTATATCCATCTTGTATATCTCTTCGCCATATCAGGAGAGAGCGTTGGCGAAACGCGCGACATGGAGCATACGTCGCGCCGGAGACACCCCGGCGCCTTTCGGGTCACCGGGGGTCCGCCCGACGCGGCAAAACCGCCGATGCAGGCACCCGGATCGACGGCATTCGGCATGCTGCGGTGCCGCCACCTAAAATGTCGGGTTCCCCGCAAGTTCGCCACTCCCCGAAAGCGCCCTCCCCGATGTCCGCCACGCGCAAGCTCTTCGTCACCACCGCCCTGCCGTATGCCAACGGCAAGTTCCATATCGGCCACATGATGGAATACATCCAGGCCGACATCTGGGTGCGGAACCAGCGAATGAATGGCGCCGAGGTCAACTTCGTCTGCGCCGACGACGCGCACGGCGCGGCCATCACCATCGCGGCCGACAAGGCCGGCGTGACGCCGCAGGCCTTCGTGGCCGAGATCGCGGCCGGCCGCAAGCCGTATCTCGACGGCTACTACATCTCGTTCGACAACTGGCACTCGACCGATGCGCCCGAGAACCACCAGCTCGCGCAGGACATCTACCGCGACCTGCGCGCCAACGGCCTCATCGAAACCAAGAGCGTCGAGCAGTTCTACGACCCCGCCAAGGGCATGTTCCTGGCCGACCGCTTCATCAAGGGCGAATGCCCCAACTGCCACTCGAAGGACCAGTACGGCGACAACTGCGAGGTGTGCGGCGCCGTGTACGCGCCCACCGAGCTGATCAACCCCTACTCGGCGCTGTCGGGCGCCAAGCCCGAGCTGCGCAGCTCCGACCACTTCTTCTTCAAGCTCTCGGACCCGCGCTGCGAGGCCTACCTGAAGGAATGGACCGCCGCGCCAGGCCACGTGCAGTCCGAAGTGCAGAACAAGATCCGCGAGTGGCTCTACAAGGACGACGAAGGCAAGGGCGGCCTCGGCGACTGGGACATCAGCCGCGACGCGCCCTACTTCGGCATCGAGATTCCCGATGCGCCGGGCAAGTACTTCTATGTGTGGCTCGACGCGCCCGTGGGCTATCTGGCGTCGCTGAAGAACCTGCTCGACAAGCGCTGCATCGAGCTCGCCGGCGACGGCATCTCGTACACCGAGTACATGGCCGACCCTGACCTGGAGCAGGTGCATTTCATCGGCAAGGACATCATCACCTTCCACACCCTCTTCTGGCCCGCGATGCTGCACTTCAGCGGCCGCAAGGCGCCCGACGCGGTGTACGTGCACGGCCACCTCACGGTCAGCGGCGAGAAGATGAGCAAGAGCCGCGGCACCGGCATCGACCCGCTCAGGTACCTCTCGATCGGCCTGGACCCCGAATGGCTGCGTTACTACATCGCGGCCAAGCTCAACGGCCGCAACGAGGACATCGACTTCAACCCCGAGGACTTCGTGGCGCGCGTCAACAGCGACCTCGTGGGCAAGTACATCAACATCGCGAGCCGCGCGGCGGGCTTCATCGGCAAGCGCTTCGGCGGCCGGCTGGGCGAGGTGTCGGCCGACGGCGACGCACTGCTGTTCGCGCTGCGCGACGCGGCGCCGCAGCTGCATTCGCTCTACGACGGCCGCGACTACGCCCGCGCGCTGCGCGAGGTGATGGCGCTGGCCGACAAGGTGAACGAGTACGTCGACCAGAACAAGCCCTGGGAGCTGGCCAAGAAGGAAGGCCAGGAGGCCCGGCTGCACGACGTGTGCACGGTGTGCATCGAGGCCTTCCGCCTGCTCACGCTGTACCTGAAGCCGGTGTTGCCGGCGCTGGCAGTGAACGTCGAGGCCTTCCTCGGGATCGAGCCGCTCACGTGGGCGGATGCCGCGCAGAGCCTGCCCACCGGCCACGCCATCGGCGAGTACAAGCACCTGATGCAGCGTGCCGACGCCAAGATGGTCGACCAGCTGTTCGAACCCGACGAGCCGGCGCCTGCTGCCGCCGTGGAAACGGCGACCGATGCACTGCCGGGCGGCGAAGCGATCGCCCCCACCATCACCATCGACGACTTCGCGAAGATCGACCTGCGCATCGCGCAGATCGTGGCCTGCGAGAAGGTCGAGGGCTCGACCAAGCTGCTGCGCCTGACGCTCGACGCGGGCGAGGGCAAGACGCGCAACGTGTTCAGCGGCATCGCCTCGGCCTACCAGCCCGAGCAGCTCGTGGGCAAGCTCACGGTGCTGGTCGCCAACCTGGCGCCGCGCAAGATGAAGTTCGGCCTCAGCGAAGGCATGGTGCTGGCGGCGAGCCATGGCGACGAAAAAGCCAACCCCGGCATCCATGTGCTCGAGCCCTGGCCGGGCGCGACGCCGGGCATGCGCGTTCGTTGAGAAACAGGGTACGGCTGGGTAACTAGCCGAGCTTGTTGACCAGCACGAGGTCGGCAAACACCTTGCCGCCCACCGAGATGTGGTCGCGCATCGCCTCCGCGGCGTTGTCCGCGTGGCCCTTCAGGATCCACTCCACCACCCGCTCGTGCTCGCGCTGCGAGGCGGCCAGGCGCCCGGGCTTCTCGAACATCCGCCCGCGGTAGGCCGCGATGCGCAGGCGCACCGTCTGCGCCTGCTCGACGATGAAGGGGTTGCCGCTGGCGCGGTAGATCACGTCGTGCAGCGCGGCATTGGCGCGCTGGTAGCCCTCTGCATCGTCCGCCTGCGCGCACGCGGCCGTGCCTTCGAGCGCGCGCTGCAGTTCGCCGCGCAGCGCCGGGCCGATGCGCAGCGCCGCCAGCCGCGCCAGCACCCCTTCGAGTTCGCCGAGCGCTTCCATCATGGCGACGAGTTCGTTCGCGCGCAGCTGGCGCACGTAGATGCCAGTGCGCGGAACGATGTCGACCAGCCCGCGCGCGCTCAGCAGCAGCAAGGCCTCGCGCACCGGCGTGCGCGAGGTGTTGAAGCTCGCGGCCAGGGCCTTTTCGTCAATCGGCATGCCGGGCGACAGCGTGCCGTCCAGGATGTCTTTTTCGAGCCGGCCGCGGATCTGGTCCTGCAGGCTGCTTGCGTCGAGGGTTTTCGCGGGTTGCATGGGTGTGCGGATATTAGCTAACCTTGTAGATATATCAATTGACTTATTTGGTACATCAATGCTTCCCACCCTCCAGATCGACGGCCACGTCGCCTACCTTACGCTGCGCCGTCCGCAGTCCGCCAACAAGCTGACGCCGGAGGACCTGCCCGCGCTCGTTCGCCACCTGGAGACGGTGAACGGCTCGCCCGACGTGCTGGTGCTGGTCGTTCGCTCGGAGGGCAAACATTTCTGCAGTGGCTACGATATATCAGAGGTTGCCTCCAGCAGCCAGACCGAGGGCCGCAGCTTCGGCGACATGGTCGATGCGCTGGAAAACTGCCGCGCCGTCACCATTGCGGCGGTGCACGGCGGCGTTTTCGGCGGCGCCACTGACCTGGTGCTGGCCTGCGACTTCCGCGTGGGCGTGCGGGCCGCCGAGATGTTCATGCCCGCGGCCCGGCTCGGCCTGCACTACTACCAGAGCGGCATGGAGCGCTATGTCTCCCGCCTCGGGCTGGACACGGCCAAGCGGCTCTTTCTGACCGCCGATAAGCTCGACGGCAGCGCGATGCGCGAATGCGGATTCCTCACGCACCTGGTCGAGGACGCGGCGGCGCTCGACGCGGAGGTTCTGCGCCTGCGCACCACGCTGGCCGGCATGGCGCCGCTCGCGCTGCTGGGCATGAAGAAGCACCTGAACCAGATCGCGCGCGGCACGGCCGATGCCGCCTCGATCCAGCGCGAGGTGCAGCGCGCCGTCGCATCCGAAGACCTGGCCGAGGGCGGCCGCGCCTGGCGCGAGAAGCGCCCGCCGGTCTTCAAGGGCCGCTGAGCGCGCCCTCCCCCTCGGCCCCTCGACAACACACAGGAGACAAGACATGCACCAGGCTCGCGCCATTTCATTCGCAGCGGCCGCGCTGCTGGCCTCGGCCGGCGCCCTTGCGGACAGCTACCCCTCGCGCCCGATCACGCTGGTGGTGGGCTTCCCCGCCGGCGGCGGCGCCGACACGGTGGCGCGCATCGTGACCGACAAGCTGGGCAAGATCCTCGGGCAGCCGATCGTCATCGACAACAAGCCCGGCGCGGGCACCACCATCGCATCGGACCAGGTCGCGCGGGCGGCGCCCGACGGCTACACGCTGCTGCTGGGCAGCGGCAATCTCTACGGCAGCGACAAGCTGCTCTACAAGGGCGTGAAGTACGACGGCGCCAGGAGCTTCGTGCCCATCTCGCGCTGGAGCTCCGCGCCGATGCTGCTCGCGGTCAACAAGGACGTAAGCGCGAAGAACGTCCAGGAACTCATCGCCGAGGCGCGGCAGAAGCCGGGCAAGCTGGCGTATTCGTCGTCGGGCACCGGCGTGGTGACGCATCTGGCGGGCCTGTCGTTCGAGAAGGCGGCCGGCGTGACCATGCTGCACGTGCCGTACAAGGGCGGCGCTCCGTCGATCCAGGCCGTGGCCGCCGGCGACGTGCAGCTGACTTTCGGCACGCCGCCCTCGGTGCTGCCGATGGCGCAGGGCCAGAAGCTGCGCGTGCTGGCCGTCACCTCGGGCCGGCGTTCGCCGCTCTTCCCCGACGTGCCGAGCGTCGCCGAGGCCGGCGTGAAGGGCTACGACTACACCTTCTGGTTCGGGCTGTTCGCGCCGGCAGGCCTGCCGCCGGAGACGGCGCAGAAGCTGTTCGACGCCAGCGTGGCTGCGCTCGACGATCCCGAGGTCAAGGCGCGGCTCGAGAAATCGGGCAACGAATCGGCGCCCTCGAAGTCGCTCGCCGAGTTCCGCAGCTGGGCGCTCGCCGAGGGCGCGAAGTCGAAGGAACTCACCGAGCGTTCCGGCGCGACCGTCGAATGACGCCGGCCACATCGCAAGGATCGAAGGGCGGCCCGCTGCAGGGCTTCACCGTCATCGACCTGACGCGCGTGCTTGCGGGGCCTTACTGCACGCTGCTGCTCGCCGACCTGGGCGCGCGCGTGATCAAGGTGGAGCAACCAGGCCTGGGCGACGACGCGCGGCAGATCGGGCCGTTCGTCGAGGGCGACTCGGCCTACTTCATGTCGGTCAACCGCAACAAGGAGTCGATCGCGCTGGACCTGAAGGCGCCGGCCGACCGGGCCATCTTCGAGCAGCTGCTGGCCACGGCCGACGTGCTGGTCGAGAACTTCCGGCCCGGCACGATGGAGAAGCTCGGCTACGACTGGCCCACGCTGCGTGGGCGCTTTCCGCGGCTGGTGTTCACCTCGGTCTCGGGCTTCGGCCAGACCGGCCCCTACAGCCGGCGCCCCGCCTACGACATGGTGGTGCAGGCGATGGGCGGCATCATGAGCCTGACCGGCCATCCAGGCGCGCCGCCGACGCGCGTGGGCGTGTCGATCGGCGACCTGGGCGCCGGCCTGTACGCGGCCATCGGCACGCAGGCCGCGCTGCTGCAGCGCGGGCGCACCGGCCTGGGAGACCGCGTGGACGTGGCGATGCTCGACTGCCAGGTCGCGCTACTGGAGAACGCGATTTCGCGCATGGAGGCCGACGGGCGCGCGCCGGGACCCATCGGCTCGCGGCATCCGTCGATCACGCCGTTCGACGTGTTCCGCGCGGCGGACGGCTGGTTCGTGATCGCGGCGGGCAACGACGCGCTGTTCCAGCGCCTGTGCGCGGCCCTCGAACTGCCGGCGCTGCCCGAGGATGCGCGCTTTGCCACGAATCCCGCGCGCTGCCGGCACCATGAGGCGCTGAAGCAAGTGCTCGAGCAGCGCCTGGCCTCGGCGCCCTGCACGCACTGGCAGGCGCTGCTGATGCAGCACAACATTCCCACGGGCGACTACAACGACGTGGCCGCGGTGGTGAACGACCCGCAGGTGCAGGCGCGCGAGATGCTGGTGCAGGTTCGCACGCAGGGCGGCCGGTCGCTCACGGTGGCGGGCAATCCGGTGCACGTGGGCGGACACCGCACGCAGGTCCTGCGGCAGCCGCCGCGGCTGGACCAGGACCGGGAAGCCATCCTGGCGGGGCTGCTGCGGCAGTGAGCGCGCGGGTGCAAAATCCGCGCATGCAAAGCCCTCGCTCCCGCTTCCGACTTTTCGTTCTCGCGGCGCTCGGCCTCGCTGGCGCCTTGCTGCTGGGCGGCTGCGCCGTGGTCACCGTGGCCGGCACCGCCGTGAGCGTGGGCGCCGGCGCGGTCGGCCTTGCGGCCGATGCAGCCATCGGCACCGCGCGCATCACCGGCAAGGCCGTGGGCGCGGCCGCCGATGCGGTGATTCCCGACAGCGACTGAGCCAGCAGCGCCTTTGCGGCTGCGTCCTGCGCCACGGCGCAAGCTTTCCTGCGCACGTAGCGCGCAGTACACAATGGACGCCACATGCAGTCACCGCTGAACATCACCCGCTTTCGCCCGCGCCTCCTGGACGCCATGGCGGACTACAGCCGGGAACGCTTCTTGAGGGACCTGGGGGCAGGCGCCACGGTGGGCATCGTGGCGCTGCCGCTGGCCATGGCCTTTGCCATCGCCTCGGGGCTCAAGCCCGAGGCCGGCATCTGGACGGCGATCATCGCGGGCTTCCTGATCTCGCTGCTGGGCGGCTCGGCGGTACAGATCGGCGGGCCGGCCGGCGCGTTCATCGTGATCGTCTACGGCATCGTCGAGCGCTACGGCGTGGCGAACCTGCTGATATCGACCGCCTGCGCCGGCGTGCTGCTGTTCGCGGCGGGGCTGTTCGGGCTCGGCCGGCTGGTGCGCTTCGTGCCGCTGTCGATCGTGGTCGGGTTCACCAACGGCATTGCGGTGCTCATTCTTCTGTCGCAGCTCAAGGACCTGCTCGGACTGACGATCGCCAAGATGCCGGCGGACGTGTTCTCGCAGCTGCATGCCATGGCGCTGCAGATCGGCAGCTTCAACCCCTACGCCTTCGCGCTGGGGCTGGCCTGCGTGGTCGGCCTGGTGATCTGGCCGCTGCTGCTGCAGGGCGAATCGAAAGTGGGCCATGCGGTGCAGCGCCTGGCGGGGCGCATGGCGCGCACGCGCGCGGTGCAGGTGGGCGCGCGCATGCCGGGGCCCATCGTCGCGCTGGTCACGCTCACGCTGGTGTCGTGGGGCTTCGAGCTGCCGGTGGAAACCATCGGCACGCGCTTCGGCGGCATTCCCGAAGGCCTGCCGGCCTTTGCGCTGCCCGACTTTTCATGGGAAACGGTCAAGCAGCTGGTCACGCCGACGCTCACCATCGCGCTCTTGGGCGCCATCGAGTCGCTGCTGTGCGCGCGCGTGTCCGACCAGTTCAGCGGCCAGCCGCGCCACGACCCGAACCAGGAGCTGATGGCGCAGGGCATCGCCAACCTGGTGACGCCCTTCTTCGGCGGCATGCCGGCCACCGGCACCATCGCGCGCACCGTGACCAACATCCGCTCCGGCGGCAGTTCGCCGATCGCGGGCATCGTGCATGCGCTCACGCTGATGGCGGTGGTGCTGCTGGCCGCGCCGCTCGCGCGCCACGTGCCGCTCGCGGTGCTGGCGGGCATCCTCGTTTTCGTGGGTCTGAACATGGGCGAATGGCGCGAGTTCACGCTGGGGCAGCTGCGGCACTTCAGCCGCCACTACCGGCTGCTGATGCTCGGCACCTTCTTCCTCACCGTCGTGTTCGACCTGACGGTGGCGGTGCAGGTGGGCATCGTGCTCGCCTGCGCGCTCTTCGTCCGGCGCATGAGCGGGCTTTTCAGCGTCGAGCTGGTCACGATGCAGCCGCCGGTGCTCACCTACCGGCTCTATGGCGCGCTGTTCTTCGGGGCGGCGGCCAAGCTGGACGAGGCCGTCAACGCCGCCGAAAGCGCGCCGCGCGGCATGACGGTGGTGCTCGACGCCACGCACCTCATCTATCTGGACGCCACGGGCGTCGACGCGCTGCGCCAATTGCACCGGGCAGTGCTGGCGCGCGGCGGGCTGCTGCGGGTGGAATCGCTGCAGCCCCAGCCGCTCGAGGTGATCGTGCGCTCGGGGTTTGCCGATGAGCTGACGAGCGGCCAGCCGCACGCGGCGGACTAGGGCCTGTTAACACAAACGAAGTCCGTCGGCGATCAGCGCGAAGCTAATGAAGCCGACGAACATCACGTCGAGTTTCTCGAAGCGAGAGAAGATGCGGCGATAGCCCTTCAGGCGTCGGAACAGTCGCTCCACCTCGTTGCGGCGTTTGTACATCTCGCGGTCGTACTCCCACGGCTCGAGCCGAGTCTTCAGCGGCGGCACGACGGGGATGAAGCCCAGATCGAGCGCCAACTGTCGTGTCTCATTGCCCTCGTAAGCGCGATCCATGAGCAGGTGCACAGGTCTGTCGGGTGCACCCAAGCTGCTCAGCAAAGCGCGTCCTGCGGGTGCATCGTGCGCTTGGCCCGGTGACAGCGAGAACGTTACGGCCGTTCGAGCATCCGCGGCAACCATATGAATCTTGGTGGTCCACCCGCCTCTGGATCTTCCGATCGACTGGGGGCCGTTTTTTTAACGCGCCGGTGCCATCGGGATGAGCCTTCACGATGGTGCTGTCCAGCGACACCACCTCGATCCTGATGCGCACGACCTGGGCCTGCTGAAGCTCGGCAAACACGCGATCCAGTACGCCGCTCTTGGACCATCGGTTCATGCGCGTGTAGATGGTGTGCCAGTTGCCGAAGCGCTTGGGCAGGCCTCGCCACTTGCAGCCATGCTCGGCGACATACAGGATCGCGTTCAACACACTCAGATTCGAGAGGCTGACATTGCCGCGCTGCACAGGCAGGCAGTGCTCGATCCGGGCGAACTGGGCTTGAGTGATCTCCATGCATGAAGTATCTCGCATCCCTCATGGTCGGTTCAATTAGTGTTAACACGCCCTAGTTCGCCTCGGTGCCCCGGTCGGGCGAAGACCCGCTGCGCACCACGCGCTGGTCGTCGTTCAGCGTGGCGGTGAACACCATGGGCGAATTCGGCGGCTGGAACCAGCGCCACTCCCACTCGGTTTCGCGCTTGAGCGCGTAGGGCGTGATCTTTGCCGGCTTGCCGAGCATCTTGCGCAGGTCTTCCATCATCATGCCCGGCTGCACCCTGGCGAAGTTCTCGGGCGTGAGCACCTGGCGCAGCGCGCTCATCCTGCCGTCGGCGCCGATGGTGATCATGTAGTTCTTCTGGCCCTGCGGCTGGCGGTTGTACTCGAGCACGCGGCCGTTCGGCACGTCCCAGATGTTCTCGGGCTCGCCGAATCTGGCGCGCACATCGGCTTCGGTGGAGACGCCTTCCTCCAGTTCGCCAATGCGCTGCGGATCGCAGCCCGCAAGCCCGATCACCCCCGCCAACAACGCCGTTGCCATGCCGATCTGCCACCGTTGCCGCTGCTTCATTCCATCCCCGGTAAAATTCGCGCTACAAAGGTCCAGTCTATGTCCATCTTCCGCCGCCCCCACTACACCTCCGAGATCACCAACTTCATCGAGGAGATGAAAGCCAAGAAGCCGACGCTGGAATCCGAACAGCGTGCCGGCCGCGCCCTGCTCTGGGACAAGCACCTCGACCGCAGCCTGCTCGAGGAGTACAGCGAAGCCCGCGTGCCGCAGCAGCCGTACGTCTACCAGACCCAAGTCAAGTAATGGTGCCCAGCCGGCATCCATCGTTCGCCGCCGCCGCAATAGCTATTGAAATGATAGCAAACACCCGATGAAGGGCAACGAGGACAACGACACGCTCGTGGCCAGCATGCCCGAAGTGGTCGACCAGGTCGCGCTCGCCAGGCTCTATGGCGAGCCGTTGTTCGCGATGCCGAAGGACCTGTACATCCCGCCGGAGGCGCTGCAGGTCTTCCTCGAGGCCTTCGAAGGCCCGCTGGATTTGCTGCTCTACCTGATCAGGAAGCAGAACTTCAACATCCTCGACATCCCGATGGCGGGGCTCACGCGGCAGTACCTGAGCTACGTCGACGAGATCCGCCAGACGAACCTCGAGCTCGCGGCCGAGTACCTGCTGATGGCCGCGATGCTGATCGAGATCAAGTCGCGCATGCTGCTGCCGCCCAAGAAGGTGGCGGACGGCGAAGAGGCCGAAGACCCGCGCGCCGAGCTCGTGCGCCGCCTGCTCGAGTACGAGCAGACCAAGCTGCAGGCCGCCGCCATCAGCGCCCTGCCGACCTACGGGCGCGACTTCTGGAAGGGGCAGGTCTACATCGAGCAGTCGCTCAAGCCGCGCTTTCCCGACGTGAACGTGATCGAGCTGCGCGATGCGTGGGCCGACATCATGAAGCGCGCCAAGCTCGTGCAGCACCACAAGATCTCGCGCGAGGAACTCAACGTGCGCGAGCACATGAGCATCGTGCTGCGCCACCTGCAAGGGCAGCGTTTCGTCGAGTTCGAGAAGCTGTTCGACGTGTCGCGCGGCGCGCCGGTGCTGATCGTCACTTTCATCGCGATGCTCGAGCTGGCGAAGGAAACGCTGATCGACATCACGCAGGCGGAAGCCTTCGCGCCGATCTACGTGCGGCTGGCCTACTCGCCGGCCTGAACCCACCCCTATTTTTCGAGATATCCGCCGTGCACGACTTCGACGTCCTCATCGTCGGCAGCGGCCTCGCAGGCCTCTCCGCCGCGCTGCACCTGGCGCCCACGCACCGCGTGGCCGTGCTGACCAAGCGCGCCCTGAACGACGGCTCCAGCGCCTGGGCGCAGGGCGGCATCGCCGCGGTGCTGGCCGCGGGCGACAGCTTCGACGCCCATGTCGAAGACACGCTGGTGGCCGGCGCCGGCCTCTGCGACCCCGAGGCCACGCGCTTCGTCGTCGAGCATGCGCCCGAGACCATCGGCTGGCTGCGCGAGCTCGGCGTGCCGTTCTCGGAGGAAGGCGGCGGCCTGCACCTGACGCGCGAAGGCGGCCACAGCCAGCGCCGCATCGTGCACGTGACCGACGCCACCGGCGCGGCCGTGCAGCAGACGCTGATCGAGCGCGTGCGCCGCACGCCGAACATCACGCTCTTCGAGCACCACACGCTGGTCGACCTGGTCACCGGAACCAAGCTCGGCCTGGACGACCCGGCCTGCCTGGGCCTCTACGCGCTGGACGACGAAACCGACGAAGTGCTGAGCTTCCGCGCGCCGCACACCATCCTGGCCACCGGCGGCGCGGGCAAGGTGTACCTCTACACGACCAACCCGGACACCGCCACCGGCGACGGCATTGCGGCGGCCTGGCGCGCGGGCTGCCGGGTGTCGAACATGGAATTCATCCAGTTCCACCCGACCTGCCTGTTCCACCCGCACGCCAAGTCGTTCCTGATCAGCGAGGCGGTGCGCGGTGAGGGCGGGCTGCTCAAGTTGCCGGATGGAACGCGCTTCATGCCCAGGCACGACGAGCGTGCCGAACTCGCGCCGCGCGACGTGGTGGCCCGCGCCATCGACTTCGAGATGAAGAAGCACGGGCTGGACTGCGTGTACCTCGACATCTCGCACCAGAGCCCGGCGTTCCTGAAGGAGCACTTTCCCAACATCCTCGCGCGCTGCGCGGAACTGGGCATCGACATCACGCGCGAGCCCATTCCCGTGGTGCCGGCCGCGCACTACACCTGCGGCGGCGTGCTGAGCGACCTTGCCGGGCGCACCGACGTGTCCGGCCTCTACGCCATCGGCGAGACCGCCTGCACCGGGCTGCATGGCGCCAATCGCCTCGCGAGCAATTCGCTGGTCGAGTGCATGGTGTTCGCGCGCGCTGCGGCCGGCGCCATTGCCGCGGCAGCGGCGCGCGAGCGCATCGAATTGCCAGCCTGGGACGAAAGCCGGGTGACCGACGCCGACGAGGCCGTGGTCATTTCCCACAACTGGGACGAACTGCGCCGCTTCATGTGGGATTACGTCGGCATCGTGCGCACCAACAAGCGCCTGGAACGCGCGAGCCACCGCATCGCGCTGCTGCAAGCCGAAATCCAGGAGTTCTATGCGAACTTCCACGTCACGCGCGACCTGCTCGAACTGCGCAACCTGGTGCAGGTGGCCGAGCTGATCGTGCGCTCCGCGCAGGCCCGCCACGAAAGCCGCGGCCTGCATTTCAGCCGCGACTATCCCTCGCTCGCCGAGCCCACCGCGCCCACGGTGCTGGTGCCGCCGGCCGACTGACCCACCCCGTTTTCGTCTTTTCTTCACTCAAGGATGCCCGGCCACCGACGCCCGCAGGGAGAAACCCAACCATGTCGAACACCACCACCCGTTCCGAACCGCCAGCTGCCACGCCCTACGGCACGCTGCCGCCCGCCTCGCCGCCTGCCCAGCGCAAGCCCGTGAGCTTGCCGCGCCTGGCCGACATGCATGCGCGCGGCGAGAAGATTTCGATGCTCACGGCCTACGACGCCACCTTTGCGGCCATGGCCGATGCGGCCGGCATCGATTGCCTGCTGGTAGGCGATTCGCTCGGCATGGTCTGCCAGGGCCTTGCGAGCACCGTGGGCGTGACACTGGACACCATGCGCTATCACACGGACAGCGTCTCGCGCGGCCTGCGCCGCGTGCAGGGCACGGCCTGGCTGATTGCCGACCTGCCCTTTGGCAGCTACCAAGAATCGCGCGAGCAGGCATTGCGCAGCGCCACGATGCTGATGCAGGCCGGCGCGCACATGGTCAAGCTCGAAGGCGGCGGCTGGACCACCGAGACGGTGCGCTTCCTGGTCGAGCGCGGCATTCCGGTGTGCGCGCACCTGGGCCTGACGCCGCAGACCGTGCATGCACTGGGCGGCTACCGCGTGCAGGGCAAGGGCGACGCCGGCGCGCTCCTCAAGCAGCAGGCCCATGCGCTGCAGGACGCAGGCGCGACGATGCTGGTGCTCGAGATGGTGCCGGCCGCGCTGGCCGCCGAGCTCACCACCGAGCTGAAGCAATGCGCCACCATCGGCATCGGCGCCGGCAAGGGGACCGCCGGCCAGGTGCTGGTGTTGCACGACATGCTGGGCATCAACCTCGGTCGGATGCCGAAGTTCGTGCGCAACTTCATGGCCGACGCTTCGAGCATCAGCGAGGCGCTCGCAGCCTATGTGCGCGCCGTGAAGGACGGCAGCTTCCCCGACGATCAACTCCACGCCTGGTAAGTAAGGAACCGAGACCATGTACATCGCACACACCATCGCCGAACTGCGCGACCATCTGGCTGCCTTCAAGCGCCCCGCGTTCGTCCCCACCATGGGCAACCTGCACGAGGGCCACCTGGCGCTGATCAGGCAGGCCAGGCCGCTGGGCGACATCACCGTGGCGAGCATCTTCGTCAACCGCCTGCAGTTCCTGCCGCACGAGGATTTCGACACCTATCCGCGCACTTGGGACAGCGACTGCGAGAAGCTGCGCACGGCCGGCTGCGACGTGCTGTTCGCACCCGACGAAAAGGCACTCTACCCCGAGCCGCAGACCTGCAAGGTGCACCCGGACCCGGCGCTGGCCGACATCCTCGAAGGCCATTTCCGCCCGGGCTTCTTCGTCGGCGTGTGCACGGTGGTGATGAAGCTCTTCCAGTGCGTACAGCCGCGCGTGGCCGTGTTCGGCAAGAAGGACTACCAGCAGCTGATGATGATCCGTCACATGGTGCGGCAGTTCGCGCTGCCGATCGAGATCGTGGGCAGCGAGACCTTCCGCGCGGACGATGGGCTCGCGCTGTCGTCGCGCAACGGCTACCTGAGCGAGGCCGAGCGCACGGAAGCCGTGCAGCTCTCGAAGGCGCTGAAGGCGATGGCCGAAGCCGTGCAAGCCGGCGAACGCGATCTGGCCGCGATCGAAGCATGGGCAATGCAGGCACTGGCGCAGCGCGGCTGGCAACCGGACTATCTTGTGCTGCGGCGCCGTTCCGACCTGCAGGCGCCCTCGGCTGGCGAACCGCTCGTGGCGCTGGCCGCGGCGCGGCTGGGCGGCACGCGGCTGATCGACAACCTCGAAATCGACGCAATGCCCTCATGACCTACAGCGTCAAGGAAATCTTCTACACCCTGCAGGGCGAAGGCGGCCAGGCCGGCATGCCGGCCGTGTTCTGCCGTTTCGCGGGCTGCAACCTGTGGACGGGCCGCGAGGAGGACCGCGCCACGGCCGTCTGCCGTTTCTGCGACACCGATTTCGTCGGCACCGACGGCACGCTGGGCGGCAAGTTCAAGGATGCCGAGCTGCTGACCGACACCATCGCCGCGCAATGGCCGGCCGACGATGCCGAGCACCGGCTGGTGGTGCTCACCGGCGGCGAACCCCTGCTGCAGGTGGACGCCGCCCTGGTCGACGCGCTGCATGCGCGGCGCTTTCGCATCGCGGTGGAGAGCAACGGCACGGTCGCCGCACCCGAGGGCATCGACTGGCTTTGCATCAGCCCCAAGGCCGGTGCGCCATGGGTGCAGCAGCGCGGGCAGGAACTGAAGCTGGTGTGGCCGCAGGGCGGGTTCGACCTCGACGAGGTGGCGCGCACCGGCCAGTTCACGCACCGCTTCCTGCAGCCGATGGACGGGCCCGACCGCGTGGCCCATACCGAGCTGTGCATTGCCGAATGCATGCGCCATCCGGCCTGGCGCCTCAGCGTGCAGACCCACAAGATCACCGGCATCCGCTGAGCGCGGAGACTTTCAATGCGATTCACCATCAGCCAACGCTTTTTCTTCGACGCCGCGCACACGCTCAAGCGCGAGATCGAAACCGAGGGCAGCCGCCGTATCCACGGCCATACCTACCATGCCGAAGTCTGGATCGCGGGCCAGCGCGATCCCGTGACGGGCATGGTCATCGACCTGGGATTGCTGCGCCAGCGGCTCGACGACGTGCGTGAGCAGCTCGACCATCACTTGCTCGACGACGTGGCGGGGCTGCATCCACCGACGCTCGAGAACCTGTGCCTGTTCATTGCGGACGCGCTGCCCGAATTCCGGCCCTCGCTCGCGCGAGTGCGCGTGTGGCGCGAGGCGCTAGGCGACAGCTGCACGCTGGAGTTCTGAATCTCGCTCCCTCTCCCCTCGGGGAGAGGGAACAAGACCTCAGGCCGCGCCGATGCCCGCGACCAGGCGCCCCGGCGCCTGCCCGTTCTTGAGCCCCGCCGTGAACGCCAGCATCCGATCGATCGGCACGCGCGCGCGCAGCCCCAGCGCCGGATCGACGTGAACTTCGCCCGCGCCGGTTTCCAGCGCGTTCGCCAGCTCCACCAGCCCGTTCATCGCCATCCACGGGCAATGCGCGCAGCTCTTGCAGGTGGCGCCATTGCCGGCCGTGGGGGCCTCGATGAAGGTCTTGCCGGGGTTCAGCGTGCGCAGCTTGTGCAGCATGCCGGTGTCGGTGGCAACGATGAATTCGCTCGCGTCCATGCGCTGCGCCGCACCCAGGATGGCCGAGGTGGAACCCACCGCATCGGCCAGCGCGATCACGTCGGCCGGCGATTCGGGATGCACCAGCACCTTCGCGGCCGGATGCGCCTTCTTGAGCAGCTCGAGCTCCAGCGCCTTGAACTCGTCGTGCACGATGCAGGCGCCGTTCCAGCTCACCATGTCGGCGCCGGTCTGGCGCTGGATGTAGTCGCCCAGGTGGCGGTCGGGCGCCCAGAGGATCTTGCGGCCCTGGGCGTGCAGCGCGCTCACCACGTCGAGCGCGCAGCTCGAGGTGACGAGCCAGTCGGCGCGCGCCTTCACGGCCGCGCTGGTGTTGGCATAGACGACCACGGTGCGGTCGGGATGCCGGTCGCAGAACGCGCTGAACTCATCGACCGGGCAGCCCAGGTCGAGCGAGCAATTGGCGTCCAGGTCGGGCATGAGCACGCGCTTCTCGGGCGAGAGTATCTTGGCGGTCTCTCCCATGAAGCGCACGCCCGACACCACCAGCGTCTGCGCCGCATGGTCGCGGCCGAAGCGCGCCATCTCGAGCGAATCGCTCACGATGCCGCCGGTTTCCTCGGCCAAGTCCTGCAGGTCCGGGTGCACGTAGAAGTGCGACACCATCACGGCATTGCGCTCGCGCAGCAGGCGGCGAATGCGTTCCTTGAGCGCGCTGCGCTCATCTTGCGAGGGCTCGGGCGGCACGCGCGCCCAGGCATGGCGCGTGTCGCAGGCCGCGCCGGCCTCGGCCGCGGGTTGTTCGTAGTCGACGTCGATGACGAAAGAAGAGGCAGCCATGGACGCGCTCAGCCTTCCTGGAAACGCATGGAGAAATCGATCGCTTTCACATCCTTGGTGAGCGCGCCGACGGAGATGCGGTCGACACCGGTGTCGGCCAGGGCGCGCAGGCCCTCGAGCGTCACGCCGCCGGATATCTCGAGCACGGCCTTGCGGTCGTCGCCGGCCTCGCCGTTGATGCGAACGGCCTCGCGCAAGGTCGGCAGGTCCATGTTGTCGAGCAGCACCATGCGCGCGCCCGCCGCCAGCGCCTCGCGCAGCTGTGCGAGCGTTTCGACCTCGACCTCGACGAAGGCCGCGCTCCTTGCCGCCGGGGCCACCGCACGCAACGCCGCGGCCACGCCGCCGGCCGCGGCGATGTGGTTTTCCTTGATGAGCACCGCGTCGTAAAGGCCGATGCGGTGGTTCACGCCGCCGCCCGTGCGCACCGCGTACTTCTGGGCAAGGCGCAGGCCCGGCAGGGTCTTGCGGGTGTCGACGATGCTCGCGCGCGTGCCGCGCACCGCATCGGCGTAAAGGGCCGTCTTGGTGGCCACCGCGCTCAGCAGCTGAAGGAAATTGAGCGCGGTGCGCTCGGCCGTCAGCAGTGCGCGCGCCGTGCCCTCGATCTCAAGCACGGTCTGGTCGGCCGCGCAGCGCTCGCCCTCGCCGCACAGCCAGCGGATGCGGGCCTGCGGATCGATCTGCCGCACGGTGGCTTCGACCCAGGGCGCGCCGCAAAGCACGGCCGATTCGCGCGCCAGCACGCGGGCATGGGCGCGGCGGCCGGGGTCGACCAGCGAGGCGGTCAGGTCGCCATCGCCCACGTCTTCCTGCAGAGCACGGGCGGCGTCGGCCTGGGCCAGCGCGGCCACGGCCGGCGCCGAAAAATCAAAGCGAAGGCTCATGGCTGTCTTGTCTCTTCAGTCTTGTGTGTAATTCATGGTCATGGCACGCGACCCGGACGCATCCAGGGACGAACCGACTCGGGCACCGGATCGCGGCCGGTCAGCGAGGCCACCGCCTCCTGCGGGCTCAGCCGGCCGTCGAGCAGCGCGACCACGCCTTCGGCGATGGGCATTTCCACGCCCAGGCCCCGCGCGCGCTGCACCACGGTGCGCGCGCAATAGACACCTTCGGCGACATGGCCCAGCGAAGCGACGGCCTGCGCCAGCGTCTGGCCCTGCGCCAGCAGCAAGCCCACCTTGCGGTTGCGCGAGAGGTCGCCGGTGGCCGTCAGCACCAGGTCGCCAAGGCCAGAAAGGCCCATGAACGTCTCGGCGCGCGCACCGAGCGCCAGTCCGAAGCGCGTCATTTCGGCCAGGCCCCGCGTGATGAGCGCCGCGCGCGCATTGAGCCCCAGCGCCAGGCCGTCGCACAGCCCGGTGGCGATGGCCAGCACGTTCTTGACGGCGCCGCCGACCTCGACGCCTACGATGTCGTCGTTGGCATAGACGCGCAGGGCCGGCCCGTGGAATGCATCGACCAGCGCGTCGCGCACCGCGGCATGCGGGCTTGCGGCCACCAGCGCCGTCGGGCGGCCTTCGGCGACTTCCTGCGCAAAGCTCGGGCCGCTGAGCACGCCCGCTATCAGCTCGGGAGCGACCTGTCCCCAGATTTCGTGGGCCAGCAGGCCATAGGAGGCTGGAGAGGCATCGAGCGCCGGTTCGACCCCCTTGCACAGCCACGCCACCGGCGCGGTCGTACCGCGCAAGGCAATGAGCTGCTCGCGCAGGGCGGCCATGGGCGTGGCCACCACGACGAGTTCGGCGCCCGCCTGGGCCTGGTGCAGATCGCCGGCGCGCACCGTGAGTGCGGGCGGCAGTGCCAGGCCGGGCAGATAGCGGACGTTTTCGCGCGCCTTGGAAATCGCCTCCGCCTGGGCCGCATCGCGCGCCCAGAGCGTGACCTCGTGGCGTCCCGCCGCGTTGACAGCCAGCGCCGTGCCCCAGGCACCGGCGCCATGAACGCAGATCTTCATCGGCGTTGGCGGCGCTGTGCCGGGTTTACTGCGTGACGATCGGCGAGGGCTGGCCGGCGGCCTGCGCCTGCTGCTGCTCGTACATCGCCTGGAAGTTGATTTCCGCCAGGTGCACGGGCGGGAAACCGCCGCGCTGGATCACGTCGGCCACGTTGCCGCGCAGGTACGGATAGACGATCTGCGGGCAGGCGATGCCCAGGATCGGTCCCATCTGGTCTTCGGGCAGGTTGCGGATCTCGAAGATGCCGGCCTGCTTGGCTTCGACCAGGAACACGGTCTTGTCCTGGATCTTGGTCTGCACGGTGGCCGACACGGTGATCTCGAAGATGCCTTCGGCCACCGGCTGGGCGTCCACGCCGAGCTGGATGTCGACCGTGGGCTGCTCCTGCTCGAGCAGGATGGCCGGCGAATTGGGCTGTTCGAGCGACAGGTCCTTGAGGTAGACGCGCTGGATCTGGAAAACGGGATCTTGGGCTTGCTGGTCGGCCATGGCTGAACTTTCGAGGATCAAAACAATGCCCGCCGGGGAGAGGTTCCCGCAGCGGGCTGCAGATGAATGAGCAGGCGATTATCGCCCCGCGGCCGGACCGCTTCCGTGACGCCCGGCTGCTTTGTGCATCAGGCGCCTTGCAGCAGGGGCATCAGGCCGCCGCGGTCGTCGAGCGCCACCAGGTCGTCGCAGCCGCCGACGTGGGTGCCGCCGATGAAGATCTGCGGCACCGTGCGGCGCTGCGTGATTTCCATCATGGTGCTGCGGGCCGCGGGATCGCTGTCGATGCGAATTTCCTCGATCTCTTCGACACCCTTGGACTTGAGGATCTGCTTGGCGCGAACGCAGTACGGGCAGAAGGCGGTGGTGTACATCTTGACGGCTTGCATACGCTCTACCTTGGGAAGACTTAAGCTTTTTCAACCGGCAGGTTAGCGTCTTTCCAGGCCTTCAGGCCGCCGGAAACCGCTTGGGCCTGCTCGTAGCCGAGTTTCTTGGCCATGGCCACGGCGCGCTGGGCGCGGGCTCCGGTGGCGCACACCAGCAGCAGCGGCACGCCCTTGTTCTTGACCGCGCCGGTCAGCTTCTCCTCGAGCTGGTTCAGGGGAACGTTCTTGGCGCCGATCATGTGGCCGGTGGCGAACTCTTCGGGTTCGCGCACGTCGACCAGCACCGCGCGTTCGCGGTTGATGAGATGCACCGCCCCCTGGGCCGTGAGCGTGCCGCCGCCGGCGCCGCGGACCAGCGGCCAGGCCAGCATGCCACCCGAACTGAGTGCGATCAGGATCAGCATCCAGTTCGCGGTGACGAATTCGATCAATTTCACGGGGGTTCCTTGGATGGCAAACCTGGGATTTTAGAATGCTGGTTTTCCCAAGCGCTGCCAAAGGCTTCCCACATGCACAAACTGGTACTGATCCGCCATGGCGAATCGACCTGGAATCTCGAAAACCGCTTCACCGGCTGGACCGACGTCGACCTGACCGAAACCGGCATCGAGCAGGCCAAGCAGGCCGGCCGGCTGCTCAAGGCCGAGGGCTACGACTTCGACGTGGCCTACACCAGCGTGCTCAAGCGCGCCACCCGCACGCTCTGGCACACCCTGGACGAGCTCGACCGCACCTGGCTGCCCGTGGTGCATTCGTGGCGCCTGAACGAGCGCCACTACGGCGCCCTGCAGGGCCTGAACAAGGCCGAAACCGCCAAGAAGTACGGCGACGAGCAGGTGCTGGTCTGGCGCCGCAGCTACGGCACGCCACCGCCGCCGCTGGAAGCCGACGATCCGCGCAGCGAACGCTCCGACGTGCGCTACGCCAAGCTGTCGCCCGAGCAGATCCCGCTGACCGAATGCCTGAAGGACACGGTGGCGCGCGTGCTGCCGTTCTGGAACGAGTCGATGGCGCCGGCCATCCGCACCGGGCGCCGCCTGGTGGTGGCGGCGCACGGCAACTCGATTCGCGCGCTGGTCAAGTACCTCGACGGCATCTCCGACGACGCCATCGTCGGCCTGAACATCCCGAACGGCATTCCGCTGGTCTACGAGCTCGACGACGAACTCAAGCCGCTGCGCCACTACTACCTCGGCGACGCTGCGGCCGCCGAAAAGGCCGCCGCAGCGGTGGCCTCGCAAGGCAAGGGCTGAAGAAAGAAAACCCCTCGGCGGCACTCCCCCGTGGAACCCCGGCAGGCAATTTGCTTCCAAGCTGTGTATATTGGTTCGACAGCCGACAAGGACAATCACTCATGATGGGTCAGAAACTGAAGATTACCGGCTGGGTCGCCGCTGGCGCCGTTGCCGGCGTCTTGACCACCGTCTCGTTGCAGACTGTTGCACGCGGCTCGCTCGCGCCGCTCCCGCTGGAGGAATTGCAACAGCTCGCCGCGGTGTTCGGCATGGTCAAGAGCGACTATGTCGAGCCGGTCGACGAGAAAAAGCTCATTTCCGACGCCATCTCGGGGATGGTGGCCGGGCTCGATCCGCATTCCCAGTACTTCGACAAGAAGTCCTTCAAGGAATTCAGGGAAGGCACCACCGGCCGCTTCGTCGGCGTGGGCATCGAGATTTCCCAGGAAGACGGGCTCATCAAGGTGGTGTCGCCGATCGAGGGCTCGCCGGCCTTCCGCGCGGGCCTGAAGCCGAACGACCTGATCACCAAGATCGACGACACGGCCGTGCGCGGCCTGTCGCTCAACGAGGCCGTCAAGCGCATGCGCGGCGAGGCCAACACCAAGGTGCTGCTGACCATCTTCCGCAAGGACGAAAGCCGCACCTTCCCGGTCACGATCACGCGCGAGGAAATCCGTACCCAGTCGGTGCGCGGCAAGGTCATGGAGCCGGGCTACGGCTGGATCCGGCTGTCGCAGTTCCAGGAGCGCACGGTCGACGACTTCGTGAAGAAGGTCGAGGACATCTACAAGGAAGAGCCCAACCTCAAGGGCCTGGTGCTCGACCTGCGCAACGACCCGGGCGGCCTGCTCGACGCGGCCGTCGCCATCTCGGCCGCCTTCCTGCCCGAGAACGTCACCGTGGTTTCGACCGACGGCCAGCTGGCCGAGAGCAAGTCCGTCTACAAGGCGGCGCCCGAGTTCTACCAGCGCCGCTCCGGCAGCGACCCGCTGCGCAACCTGCCCGCGGCCCTCAAGAACGTGCCGCTGGTGGTGCTGGTGAACGAAGGCTCGGCCTCTGCGAGCGAAATCGTGGCCGGTGCGCTGCAGGACCACAAGCGCGCCACCGTCATGGGCAGCCAGACCTTCGGCAAGGGCTCGGTGCAGACGGTGCGTCCGCTCGGACCGGACACGGGCCTCAAGATCACCACGGCGCGCTACTACACGCCAAGCGGCACCTCGATCCAGGCCAAGGGCATCGTGCCCAACGTGCTGATCGACGAAAGCGCCGAGGGCAGCCCCTTCGCCGCCCTGCGCATGCGCGAGGCCGACCTCGAGAAGCACCTGGCCAGCGGCCAGGGCCCTGAAACGAAGGACCCGGAACGCGAAAAGGCCCGCGACGAAGCCCGCAAGCGCCTCGAGGAAGAAGCCAAGAAGCCGCCGCAGGACCGCAAGGTGCCCGAATTCGGCACCGACAAGGACTTTCCGCTGGTGCAGGCGCTCAACCGCCTCAAGGGCCAGCCGGTGCTGGTCAGCAAGACGCAGGTCATCGTCGACAACAAGGAAGAGAAGAAGGAAAACTGAAGCCGTTGAGGCGGGCCGAGGCGCGCATGGACGATCACGACCTGCTGCGCTATTCGCGCCACATTCTTCTCGAGGAGTTCGGCATCGACGGGCAGACGCGTGTCGGTGCCGGCCGTGTTCTTGTCATCGGTGCCGGCGGGCTGGGCTCGCCGGTCGCGCTCTACCTGGCGGCCGCGGGTGTCGGCCACATCACGCTGGTCGACGACGACGACGTCGACCTCACCAACCTTCAGCGCCAGGTCGCCCACACCCACGCCCGCGTGGGCAGCCCCAAGGTCGAATCCGCCGCGCAGGCCATGCGCGACATCAATCCCGACATCGCCATCGAAACGCACGCCCTGCGCGCCGACGAGGGATTGCTCTCGCGGCTCGTCGCGGCGGCGGACGTGGTGGTCGATTGCTGCGACAACTTCGCCACGCGGCACGCCGTCAACCGCGCCTGTGTGGCGCATGCCAAGCCACTGGTGGCAGGCGCCGCGATCCGCTTCGACGGCCAGTTGAGCGTCTACGACACGCGCGATGCCGCCTCGCCCTGCTACGCCTGCCTGTTTCCGCCCGACGCGGCCTTCGAGGAAACGCGCTGCGCAGTGCTGGGCGTATTCGGCCCCGTGGTAGGAACCATCGGCACGCTGCAGGCCAGCGAAGCGCTCAAGCTGCTGGCCGGCATCGGCCCCTCGCTCGCAGGCAAGCTGTTGATGTTCGATGGACGAAGCACCAGCTTCGACACGCTGCGCGTGGCGCGCGATCCGCATTGCAGCGTTTGCGCGCAGCGCCCGGCCTGAAGCGCCTGTCTCAACGCTGCCGGGCGCCTTTCGCCCTGGCAGCGCCTTGGGCTGCGGCCCCGGCGGTCGGGCGGTTCGCATCCGACAGCACGCCCTTGCAGTCCGAATCCTGCCCCGGCCCGGTCTCGATGGTCGCGGCCAACGCCAGCAACGGGTTGACGGTGCCGAGCGCGAGCGCGGCCAAGCCGCGCCCTGCCAGCGGGGCCACCTTGACGCCACCCGACGGCGAACCGAAAGTGCCGCCGACGACCAACGGCGTGCGCAGCGAGAGGATGTTCTTGCTCTTGGGCTCCGGACGGATCACGAAGTCGAGCGTTTCGGCCGCAAGGTTGGCCTGGCCGGTGGCATAGAACACGGCATTGGTCGTGTCCAGCACGAGGGTGCGCCCGGTCATGAGCCCCTTGTCCACGTCGAAGGCCAGGGCCGCGCAGCGCAGCTCGACGTTGCGGTCGCCGCGCAGCAGGAACTTGATGATGTCGCCCCCCACGAGCGTTGCGAAGACGGGCAGCAGGTTGCCGAACTGGCCGCGCCCGGAAATCACTGCGACATCGCCGGAAGCGCCCCCGAGCCAGTTGGCCACGGAGCTGCCGGCCCCCGACAGGTTGATGCGGCCATCGAGCCGGCCCACGCTGTTGCCCGTGGTTTCCAGCTTCGGGAACAGGCGGGCGAGCTGCACGCCGCGCAGGTCGAGCGATGCGCGGATATCGGCCGGGTTCTTCGCGCCATCGATGCGGATCGCGCCGGCCAGCTTGCCGCCGCCTACGCCCAAGTCGAGCGGATCGAGCGTCAGCACGCCGTTGTTCAGCTTGACCTGCACGCCGCCGCGGTCGAGCGGGATTTCGCGTACGTTCTGGATGCGCTGCGCCGTGTACTTGACGTCGGCATTCATGGCGCGCAGGCGCTCGAAATCCAGCGGCGCGGTGGGCAGCACCTTGCCGCCCGCCCGACGCTTGACCTGCGTGATGGTGGGCGGCGGCGCCACGCCTTCCACCGCCTTGGCCGACCGCTCGGTGGGCGGCAGGCCGATGAGCGGCCCCAGGTCGTCCATGTCCATCACCCGGGAGCGCAGTTCGCCCGCGAGGTGCGGCACCTGGCCGGCCTTGTCGAAGCGCATGTCGCCGGCGATGTCTGAAAGGCCGAGCCGGCCCTTGAGTCCCGCCACCTCCCACAGCTTGCCGCGCTTGCGCAGATCGCCGCTCAGCGCGTAGGGCGAGGTCTCGGGCAGCGCGATGCCCAGCAACGGGAACAGGGCGCCAAGCGTCTGGCCCTTGAGATCGAACTTGGCCTCGATGCCGTCGAGGCCGGCAAAGTCGGTCACGGTTCCCGAGGCCTTCAGCCGCGCGTGGCCGGCCGCGGCATCGATCTCCAGCGGGAACGGCGGCTGGCCGGCCGCCCTGAGCTGCAGCACGTCGCCGGTGCGGCCCTCGGCGCTCAGCGGCTGGCCCTTGTAGCGGCCCTTGATGCGATAGCCGAGCGGAAGCGTGCCGCGGCTGGTGTCGTAGCTCACGTCCGCATGCAGGTCGACGCCCAGGTGCCTGACCAGGAAATCGACCGCGCCGCCGTCGACCTGTATCAGGCCGATGACGGGAACGGTGCCAGGATCGGAGGTGTCCTTGCCGAGCGCCCACGTGCGGCGCCCGTCCGGCTCCAGTTGCAGGCCCAGCGTGGGCGAAGAAAGCGTCAGGCGCGGGATCACGACCTTCTGCGTGATGAGAGGCCAGAGCCGGATGTCGATCTCGGCACGCTCGGCCTTGACCAGGTAGGGGTCGCGGGCCCAGGACGGGTTGGCAAATTCGATGCCGTCGGCCTTGACGGTGGCTCCGCGCAGGCCGATCCCCACGTCGAGTCGGCGCGTGATCTCGAACTTGCGCCCGGTCTTCTCGCTGACGTAGCGATTCACCGGCCCGCGCAAGGTGTCCCATGGGAAGAACGCCAGGAGCACCGCCAGTGCGGCAAGCAGCAGCACGAAAGCCGCGAGCAGCTTGAGCCAGAGCGGCCGGTTGTGAAGGACGTTCGTTGCCATGCCAACTGGATATATCCGATGCAGCGCATCGCAGGTCGGCAATGGCCCGCAGAAACCGTGAGGCATTGCCTACGGAACGGCCTCGCCGGCGCCTTCGTCAGAACCCGCCTACAACACCCTTCCTCCGAACCTTGCATGATGCTCGTCGGCGACGCCTCAAATTTCCGGTGTGCAGGCATTCGCCCGCGGGGCGTCGAAGACACCTGCCAACGTCAGAGGAAGCGCGGTTCGGCATGGAGACAAGATTGCAGACATACATCGTCGAAGACAACCTCACGATCCGTGAAAACCTCATTGGCACCCTGGAAGAACTTACCTGCACGGCGGTGGTCGGCTTCGCCGAAACCGAAGCGCATGCGAGGCAGTGGCTGCACGACCACAGCGAAGAGTGGGACTTGGCGGTGGTCGATCTTTTCCTCAAGCAAGGCAGCGGCCTGGGCGTGCTCCAGGCCTGCACATCGCGCAGGGCGAACCAGAAAGTGGTGGTGCTCAGCAACTATGCAACCCCCGACATCCGGCGGCGATGCGCCGAGTTCGGCGTGGATGCGGTGTTCGACAAGTCGAACGAGATCGACGCCCTGGTCGACTTCTGCATCCTCGAGGCGGCGGCTCACCGCTCCACCGGCGGCACAGGCTGAAGAGGAAGCCGCAACCGGCAGCCTCTTCTCCAGCGACGGCCGGTTGCTGCCGTCAATCGATCAGCTTGTTCTTCAGTGCGTAGTACGTGAGGTCGCTGTTGGAAGAGAGGTTCATCTTTTCCATCAAGCGGGTGCGGTAGGTGCTGACGGTCTTCACCGACAGCGACAGCGTCTTGGCGATGTCGCCCGCGGTCTCGCCCTTGGCGAGCTTCAGGAACACCTGGAATTCTCTTTCCGACAGCTGCTCGTGCGGTGCCGCGTCGTCCTTGCGGTCGAGCTGGCGCGCCAGCAATTCTGCGACGGCCGGCGTGATGTAGCGGCGGCCGAGCGAGATGGTGCGAATGGCGTTGACGATCTCGATCGGCTCGCACTCCTTGTTGAGGTAGCCGCTCGCACCCTGGCGGATGAGATTCATCGCGTAGTGCTCTTCGGGGTAGCCGCTCAGGATGAGGATGCCCACGTCCGGCGCCTTGGCGCGGATCATGGCGAGCGCGTCGATGCCGCTCTGCCCCGGCATGGAAAGATCCATCACCAGCACGTCGAGTTCCGTGGTTCGCACGAGCTCGATGGCCTCGCGCCCGCTGGCGGCTTCGCCGGCCACGCGCAAGTCCACGTGTTCGGAAAAGAACTGCCTCAGGCCCGATCTGACGATGGCGTGGTCGTCCACAATTCCAATCTTGATCATCTGTTACTTTCTTCGTTGTGTCGCGTCTGTGGAAGCCGCGGCATGCCGGTCCCCTGGTTGTTGTCAATTATTCACGAACTTGTGTTGAAAGCACCTTCGAAAGTTTCATGCATTGGTTAGCCCCTCCAAAAATGGCCGTGAGCCTGCTGCTCGCGGCACTGGCCGCGCTGGCCCTCGTTGGAATCAACGAGGCCGGATACCGCCAGTCGAGCCGCGCCCTGGCAGACATCGACGCGGCGCTGAAGGTGCGCAGTACGCTCAACCAGATCCTGCAGAACATGCTCGATGCCGAAACCGGCCAGCGAGGCTACCTCCTGACCGGCGAGGCCAGCTACCGGCAACCCTACGACACGGCGGTCAAGCAGGTCGACGGCCACCTTGCGGCGTTACGCCAACTGTACGCCGAACGCCCGGCCGAGCGCGCGCGGCTGGCGGAGCTTTCGAACCACGTGCTGCGCAAGATCGCCGAAATGGACATGAGCGTGCGGCTGCGGCAGGACGGCAAGGACGAGGCCTGGAAATTCGTCATCACGACGGACGTGGGACGCGAGGAAATGGATTCCATTCGCAAGACGGCTGGCGAGCTGGCGGACATCAGCAGCGAAACCCTGCACCAGAGCCAGATCCAGGTGATGAAGTCGCTGCGGCTGGCGCGCATCGGTACCGCCATCGTGGCGCTTGCCGCATTCATTGCCTTCTTCCTGTACCTGCGGCAGGCGCATGCGCTGCGCTCCATCGGTGAGCGCCAGCAGGAAACGCTGCAGCGCGAGCGCAACGCGCTCGAAGACGAAGTGCGCGAACGCACCGCATCGCTGGCCGAACTGGCCACCCACCTGCAGGACGTGCGCGAAACCGAGCGCGGCTATCTCGCGCGGGAACTGCACGACGAGCTCGGCTCGCTGCTGACCGCCGCCAAGCTGGACGTCGCCCGCCTCAAGTCGAGGCTGCTGGAGGCGCCCGACGCCACCCAGCGGCTGCAGCACCTGACCGAGCTGCTCAACAGCGGCATCGCGCTCAAGCGCCGCATCATCGAAGACCTGCGGCCGTCGTCGCTGTCGAATCTCGGGCTGGTCGCCTCGCTCGAGATTCTCGGTCGCGAGTTCGCCGAGCGCTCGGGCATCCAGGTCCAGATGGCGCTGGAACCGGTGGCCATGGACGAATCGCGCCAGCTCACGATCTACCGCATGGTGCAGGAGAGCCTGACCAACATCGGCAAATACGCCGAGGCCAGCGAAGCGACGATCGTCCTGAAGAACTACGAGAGCCACGCGGTCGTGGAAGTGGCCGACAACGGAAAGGGCTTCGACCCCCAGCGCGTGCGTCCGTCGACGCACGGACTCGCCGGCATGCGCCACCGGGTCGAGACGGCCCGCGGCAAGCTCACGATCTCGTCGACGCCGGGCCGGGGAACCCGCGTGAGCGCCATGCTGCCCATCGCGAAGCCGATCTGAGCTCCGGCCGGCACCCCTTCGGTATTTCCGCATGGATCCGCGCGCGAGGAACTCGGCCATCTCCTACGCTCCCCGCGCCCAGCCGCTGACAGCCCCTCGCAGGGGGTCCACTTAAGGTTGGCCATGTGCTGTTCATTCCTCTTTGAACGAGCAATTTCGAAACGACGAGCGAAGCCTCGAAGGAGTCCACATGTTGTATTACGCCGTGGTGTTTCTGGTCATCGCGCTGATTGCCGCCGTGTTCGGCTTCGGCGGCATTGCAGCCAGCGCGGTAGGGATCGCCAAGATCCTTTTCGTGATCTTCGCCGTGCTTGCCATCGCCAGTTTCCTGGCCGGCTTGCTACGACGCAAGTAGCGTAGGTACGATCCACAGGCTCCCGCAATTCATCTCTCCCGGAAAGGAAAATTCATGAACACGACCAAGACTCCCTCGCAACTTGCCGACGAGGCCCGCCAGACCGCCAACGATGCGGTGGAAACGACCCGGGCTTATGCACAGAACGCGGTGAATGCGGCCGGCGAGAAGGTCCGCGAATTGCGCCGCGACGCGGAACCTGCGGTCGAGCAACTGGCAGCACGCGTACAGCAGGCGGTGCAGCGCGGCCTCGATGCAGCCTCGACCACGAGCGCACGCGCACAGCGCCGGCTGGAACAGGCGGCTGACGTCACCGGACGCTACATCTCCGACCAGCCCGTGCGCTCGGTGCTGATTGCAGCCGCAGCCGGCGCCGCGATCACCGCCCTCATCGTGCTGGCCAGCCGCAACCGCCGGGACGACTATTGATCCGCTGAAGACGCGCACGCAGTTCCACCGATTCCGCGCACCATGCTTCATCCGATTTTTTCCACGGTGCTCGGGCATCCGGAACTCATCGCCGACCACGCCGCCAATTACGCCGCCCTGATAAGACAGGAAGCCTCGGAAGCGGGGCGCGGCCTCGTTGCCCGCATCGTTGCCGGCGTGCTGGCGGCGGCCAGCGCCATGCTCGCCCTGGGGCTCATCGGCGTTGCCGTGTTGCTGGGCGTGCTTCAAGGCAGCTTCCACTGGGTCCTGGTGGTGGTGCCCGGCGTTGCACTGGTGATCGCCGCGATCTGCGCCTGGATGGCGGCCCGGCCGTTCCCCGGCTATGGATTCGACGATCTGCGTGCCCAGGTCGATGCCGACCTGAGGGCATTGCACGAAGCGGGAGCTCGCCATGAACGCAACTGAGCGCAGTTTCCTGACGCCGCAGGAGCGGCTGGCCGTCTCGCGCCGTGCGCTCGTCAGGCAGCTGAACGGCGAGGACGAGCCGGAGGACGGCTACCGCGGCAGGCGCCGCACAGCGCAGGAACATCCGGCAGGGATGCACGCCGCCGGCGAACCGATGGACCGTGAGTCCTCGGCGCGCAGCCGCAATCAATGGACATCGATGGCGCGCAGCATGACCGAGCGCTGGTGGCGCCGTCATCCGGCCCACGCGGTGGGCCAGCTTGCGCGCCCCGTGCTCGAACACTATGCCCGCAAGGAACCCGCCAAGCTCATGGCGCTGGCGGCAGCCACGGGGGCGGTGATCGTGCTGACCAAGCCGTGGCGCCTGCTCTCCTTCACGGCGGTGCTGGCGGCTGTACTCAAGACATCCGACGTGGCTGACGTCGTCAACACGTTGATGCAGAAAAACACTAGCCCACGAAAGGATTCTCCATGAATGCCCATGCTTCCACCGCCAAGGGTGCGGCAGGACATCAGCGCCTGGTGCTCGACGAACAGGCCATCGGTGCCGCGGCCAAGAGCCTCGACGAAGGAGCGGTCACGCCCAGCTACGGCCCCTGGCGCGACGATGTCCTCAAGCTGCTGAACGACGCGCTGGCCACCGAGCTGGTCTGCGTGCTGCGCTACAAGCGCCACTATTTCACTGCCAACGGCGTGTCGTCGCCGAAGATCGCCGAAGAATTCCTGGTGCACGCCAACGCAGAGTCGGGCCATGCCGACCGCATTGCGGAACGCATCGTGCAGCTGGGCGGAGAGCCGGACTTCGATCCAACGCACCTGCTCGATCGCAGCCACGCCAGCTACGACGAGTCCACCGAACTGCAGGCCATGGTGCGCGCCAATCTCGTGGCCGAGCGCATCGCCGTGGAAACCTATCGGCAGATGATCGCGCTGATCGGCGACAAGGATCCGACCACCCGGCGCATGCTGGAAGACATTCTTTCCGACGAGGAAGAGCACGCGGACGAGCTCAAGGACTGGCTCGGCCACTGAGCGCGGTCTCCGGGGCCGAAAGCGGCCCTCTCTCTCCCAGCAAAAAAGCCCGGACGAACCGGGCTTTTTACTGGGAGAGAGCGAAGGAAACGGTCAGCCCTTGACCTCGAGCTGGTTGTTCACCGAGGTCACACCCTGCACGCCCTTGGCGATTTCCTCGGCGCGCGCCTTGGCTGCCGCCGTGGGTGCGGGGCCCTTCAGGCTCACAACGCCGCCCTTGGTGTCGACGTCGATCTTGATCGCACTCAGATCCGGATCCTTGGCAAGGCCCGCGGACACCGACGCCGTGATCGCGGCGTCGTCCACCGTGGCGCTCACGGCAGCGCCAGCGCTCTTTGCGGCGTCCTTCACCTCGGCGGCGGTGCTGGAGGCATCGACCTTCGCCTTGGCGTCCTTGAGCGCCTCCGCGGTCTTGGCGGCGGCCGTGTCGGCCGCCTTCTCGGTCTTTGCGATGGCGCTGTCGAGCTTCTCGCCCGCCGTGCGGTTGCCCGCGTTGTCGCACGCAGCGAGGGTCAGCGCGGCGCCGGCCAGCAGCACGGCGAACCATGCGCGCGAAGACGGCATGGCGATGATTGCTTGACGAATATTGTTCATTTGAAATCCTCCAGTCGCTCGCAGGGAGCAGGAAAAGTCGTGGCCCGACAGAGGCCACGACTCACTCTAGCTTTCGGACCGGGCAGGCAAGGATGGCCGGCGGCGCGAAACCCTGTAGGACGGAAGGGTCAAGCCGTGACGATCCAGCCCTCGAGCGGATCGAACTGCTCCGGCAAGCCGTAGCCCGGGCCGGGCGTGGAAGCGCGCTGCGCGCTCCAGGCGGCCTGCACGAGGCAAAGCACTGCATCGATGTGGTCGCCCCGGGCGTCGCCGAGCAGCTCGATGCGCTGGGCGCCGCTGAGCGCCAGCCGCAGGCCGAGCCGCGTGGTGCCGGCCTCGAGCGCCACCAGCAGGTCGGCTCTCGCCGCCAGCCGCTCGGGCGTCTGCTTCGCAGGCTCGTCGCTCTTGTAGCTGCGGCGCCCGACCAGTTCGCGCGCGAGCAGCCCCGGATAGGCCTCCAGCGCCACGCGGCTGCCGTTGCTGCCGACGTGCAGCCCCGGCAGGCTCGCGCCCGCGTCCAGGAGCGGCGGCACGCCCGCATGGAGCATGAAGGCCACGGGCGGGTTGACCCATTTCATCGACGTGCTCGAACCGGCAGGCCCGTCGGTCGCCCGGTGCGCGAACTTGCCGCCGACCGGGCGGGCGGCACAGAAGGCCGCGAAGGTGGTGCGGATCTCGGCGCGGCTCAGGCCCGCATAGTGGCTCATGAGCGCATTCCACTCCCGCGGCCATTGCAGATGCTCCACCAGTTCGCGCGGAAGCCCGAATGGAAAATCGAAGCCGCCGATCCACGCCGGTTCGCGGCGCAGCCACCCGGCCCAGGCATCGAGTGCCGTGAAGCGCTGCAGGCCCGCCAGCACCAGTTCGCCCACATCGCCGCTGGTGCTGCCGATGCTGCCGATGCTGCCGCTGGCCACGACGATCGGCTTTCGCGAAGTGGGTGCGCAAGAGAAATCGCAGCCGAACAGCAGCGCCGGGCTCATCGTCCTCACCCCAGCGCGAGTGCCACCACGCCGGCGGCAATGAAGCCGGCACCCAGCAGCCGCAGCAGGCGGTCGCCCTCGCGCAGCAGATGGCCGCCGATCAGCGCGGCGAACAGCATCGAAACCTCGCGTGCCGGTGCGACATGGGATATGGGCGCCTGCTGCACCGCATAGAGCACGAGTACGTAGGAGACCGGGCTGATCGCCGCCACCAGCAGCGCGTACTTCCACTGCGCGCGCCACATCCGCGCAGTGGTGGCGCGGTCGTGCAGCGCCGCGGGCAGCAGCAGGCCCACGCGCACGAAGTTGCTGAAATAGTCGAGCAGGATTGGCGACATCGCCAGGAACTTCACCGCATAGCTGTCGGCCACCGTGTAGGCCGCGATGAAGGCGCCCGTCAGCACGCCGTAGCGGATGCCCTTGTGCACCCGCGCCCGCTGGGCGGGGTCATGCTTCCTGCGCCACAGGCCCGGGCCGCCCGCCACCAGGAACACGCCGAGCACCACGCCAGCGATGCCCGCAACGCCCATGAGGCTGATGCGCTCGCCCAGGAACAGGATCGCGACCAGCGACGACAGCAGCGGGCCCGAGCCGCGCGCGAGCGGATAGACCACGGTGAGATCCGACTTGCGGTAGCCGCGCAGCAGGATGACGTAGTAGAAGACGTGCAGCACGCCGCTCAGCGCGATGAAACCCCACTCCTGCAGACCCCAGTTAGGCACCACGCGCCAGCCCAGCGTGATGCCCACGGGGGCCCACACGATGGCCATGAACACGCCGCTCTGGAACGCGAAGCGCGCATCGCCGTTCGCCTTCTTGGCGGCGATGTTCCAACTGGCATGAATGATCCCGGCGAGCAGGATCAGCGCGAAGGCGGAAAGCGGCACCCCGGAAAACGGGGCTTAATGGCGCCCGACGATGGCTGCGGTGGCCATCAACTCTTCGAGCAGCGCGAGAGAAACCTTGCCCGACACCGCGTACGGATTGAGCTCAGGCTTCTCCGAATACTTGAGCAGGGTCGAGGCATTGAGCTTGGAGAGGTTGACCTGCCCCATGGTCCAGCCGCCGAAGCGGCGCTCGGAAATTTCCTCGTAGTGCAGCAGCACCACATCCTTGTGGCGCGCATCGCGCTGGATGTGGCCATACAGTTCGCTGATGGCCGTGCGCCCGCCTTCAATGGCTTGCAGGAAAGTGCCGGCGCCGTAGCAAAGAATGCCGGTGATGCCGCAGGCCGTGTTGTGCGTGCGCGATTGCGCGAGGATGGCTTCGACGGCCTCGGGGCTGGTATCGACGGCGCGGCTGGCGTAGAGAAGTCGGACGAGCATGTTCAGCTCCTTCTCGGCAGGAGGGAAAGAAATTCGCGGCGCAGGCTCGGGTCCTTCAGGAACACGCCGCGCATCACGGAGTTGATCATCTTGCTGTCCATTTCCTTCACGCCGCGCCAGGCCATGCAGAAATGCTCGGCTTCCATCACGAGCGCAAGGCCGTCGGGCTGCGTCTTTTCCTGGATCAGGTCGGCCAGCTGCACCACCGCCTCTTCCTGGATCTGGGGCCGGCCCATCACCCATTCGGCAAGGCGAGCGTACTTCGACAGGCCGATGACGTTGGTGTGCTCGTTGGGCATGATGCCGATCCACAGCTTGCCGATGATCGGGCAGAAGTGGTGCGAGCAGGCGCTGCGCACGGTGATCGGGCCGACGATCATCAGCTCGTTCAGGTGCTCGGCATTCGGGAATTCGGTGAGCGAAGGCGGTGCCACATAGCGGCCCTTGAACACTTCGTTCAGGTACATCTTGGCCACGCGGCGCGCGGTGTTGCCGGTGTTGTGATCGTTCTCGAGGTCGATCACCAGGCTTTCGAGCACGCCCTTCATCTTGACCTCGACCTCGTCGAGCAGCGACTCGAGCTCGCCGGGCTCGATGAACTCGGCGATGTTGTCGTTGGCATTGAAGCGCTTGCGCGCGGCGGTCAGCCGCTCGCGGATCTTCACCGAGACGGGCGTGCCCTCGTCGTCGTTGTTGCCATCAGGGCGCGGTTCCACGTCGGTTTTCCTCAGCATCCGCGCATGGTATCAGCGAACGCATTTTGGCAGTGCCCGGCGGGGAACACCGCGCCAGCACAGCTCATGCCAGCGCGAAATCGGCCACCAGCGGCAGGTGGTCGGACATGCGCGCCCAGATGGGCCCGCGCGGCACCGAACAGGCCACAGGTTCGAGCTGGCGCCCGTAGACGAAATCGAGCTGCGCCACCGGCAGCCGCGAGGGGTAAGTGAGGGTTCGCGGCCCGCGCAGGTCGCTGGTGTCGCGCAGGCCCATCGCGTTCATGGCGTAGCGCATGCGTGCGCCCCAGTCGTTGAAGTCGCCCGCGACGACCACCGCCTCGCCGGCGGGCACCTCGCGTTCGATGAACTCGCGCAGCCGGGCGACCTGCCGCACGCGGCTGCCCTTGATGAGCCCCAGGTGCACCACGATCGCATGCACCGGCCGGCCCTCCACTTCGATGACGACATGCAGCAGGCCGCGCTGCTCGAAGCGGTGGTCGGAAATGTCCTGGTGGCCGGTGCGGATCACCGGCCAGCGGGTGAGGAGCGCATTGCCGTGCTCGCCGTGGCGCGTGATGGCGTTGGTTTCGTAGACGGCGGTATAGCCCTCGGGCGCGAGGAAGTCGGCCTGCGGAAGCTCGGGCCAGCGCTCGAAGCGCGCCTCGGCCTGCCGGTTCATCTTGCGCACTTCCTGCAGGCAGACGATGTCGGCGTCGAGCTGCTCGATGGCATGCCCCAGGTTGTGGATCTCCAGGCGCCGGGCCAGCCCGATGCCCTGCACACCCTTGTGGATGTTGTAGGTGGCCACCCGAAGGTTGTATGCCGGCAGGTTCATCGCACAAATTCTGGCAGCAACAGAATGGCTTCGGCGTTCGACGGGGAAAAGCACGCATCGGCGGCCTCGCGGTAGGGCAGCCACTTCCAGTGGGTGTGCTCCCGCGGCGCGAGGACGGGTACCAGGCGCTCGGGCACGCAGAGACCGAACAGATGCTCGGTGTTGTGCGTCACGCCGGGCGCATAGCGCGAGCGCCAGCGCGGATAGATCTCGTAGACGTTGCGCAGCTGCCAGTCGACCAGCTGCGACGCGAGCGGGCTGCCCTCGCCGCACTGGATGCCGGTTTCCTCGGCCACCTCGCGCGCCGCGGTGAGCGCCAGCGGTTCGTCGGCGAGGTCCTTGCTGCCGGTGACCGACTGCCAGAAGTCGTCGGCATCGGCACGGCGGATCAGCAGCACCTCGAGCGCAGGCGTGTGGATGACGACCAGCACCGACTCCGGAATCTTCCAGGGCCGGTTGCTGGCGGTCATGGGCGCATCAGGCGGGTTGCTGGACGTTGCGCAGCCGGATGTGCAGCTCGCGCAGCTGCTTCTCGTCGACCGGGCTCGGCGCCTGCGTGAGCAGGTCCTGCGCCCGCTGGGTCTTGGGGAAGGCGATCACGTCGCGGATCGACTCGGCGCCGGTCATGAGCATGACCAGGCGGTCCAGGCCAATGGCGATGCCACCGTGCGGCGGGGCGCCGTACTGCAGCGCGTCGAGCAGGAAGCCGAACTTGAGCTGCGCGTCCTCGGCGCTGATCTTGAGCGCGCGGAACACCTTGCTCTGCACTTCCTCGCGGTGAATACGCACCGAGCCGCCGCCCATCTCGATACCGTTGAGCACCATGTCGTAGGCCTTGGCAATGCACTTCTCGGGCGCGGTGTCCATGAGGTCTTCATGGCCGTCCTTCGGCGCGGTGAACGGATGGTGCACGGCGCTCCAGCGCTGGCCTTCCTCGTCGAACTCGAACATCGGGAAGTCGACCACCCACAGCGGCGCCCAACGGTCGTCGAACAGGCCGCTCTTCTTGCCGAAGGCGCTGTGGCCGATCTTCACGCGCAGCGCGCCGATGGCGTCGTTGACGACCTTTTCCTTGTCGGCACCGAAGAACAGGATGTCGCCGTTGCGGGCACCGGTGCGGGCGATGATCTCGGCCAGCGAAGCGTCGTCGAGGTTCTTGACGATGGGGCTCTGCAGGCCTTCGCGGCCCGCTGCGGCGTCGTTGACCTTGATGTAGGCCAGGCCCTTGGCGCCGTAGATCTTGACGAACTCCTGGTAGGCGTCGATCTCGCCGCGGGAGAGGCCGCCCTCGGCGCCGCCGCCCGGCACACGCAGCGCGACCACGCGGCCGCCGGTCATGGTGGCCGCATTCGAGAACACCTTGAACTCGACGCGCTTCATGAGTTCGGTGAGCTCGGTGAATTCGAGCTTCACGCGCAGGTCGGGCTTGTCCGAGCCGTACTTGAACATCGCGTCGGCGTAGCTCATGGTCGGGAACACCGGCAGGTCGATGCCCGCGGCGTTGCGGAACACGGTGCGGATCATGCCTTCGAACATCTCGCGGATTTCTTCTTCGGCGAGGAAAGAGGTCTCGATGTCGATCTGCGTGAATTCGGGCTGGCGGTCGGCGCGCAGGTCTTCGTCGCGGAAGCACTTCACGATCTGGTAGTAGCGGTCGTAGCCGGCCACCATCAGGAGCTGCTTGAAGAGCTGGGGCGACTGCGGCAGCGCGAAGAAGCTGCCGTCGTGCACGCGGCTGGGCACGAGGTAGTCGCGCGCGCCTTCGGGCGTGGACTTGCCGAGCATCGGGGTTTCGATGTCGATGAAGCCGTTGGCATCGAGGAACTTGCGCGTTTCCATCGTCACCTTGTAGCGCAGCATCATGTTGCGCTGCATGGCCGGGCGGCGCAGGTCGAGCACGCGGTGCGTGAGGCGCGTGGTTTCCGACAGGTTGTCGTCGTCCAGCAGGAACGGCGGCGTGACCGACGGGTTCAGCACCTTGAGCTCATGGCACAGCACTTCGATCTTGCCGCTCTTGAGCTGGTCGTTCGTGGTGCCTTCGGGGCGCGCGCGCACCAGGCCGGTGACCTGCACGCAGAATTCGTTGCGCAGGTTCTCGGCCACGGCAAAGGTGGCGGCCCGATCGGGGTCGCACACCACCTGCACGTAGCCTTCGCGGTCGCGCACGTCGATGAAGATCACGCCGCCATGGTCGCGGCGGCGGTTGACCCAGCCGCACAGGGTGACGGTTTGGCCCATCAGGGCATCGGTCACAAGACCGCAATAGTGAGTACGCATGGCCATATCTTGAATTCCGGCGCCGCGAAGGCGCGTTTTACTTGTTCGCGATGGACGAAGGGCCGCCGGGGACGACCACCCCCATCGAGACGATGTACTTGAGCGCTTCGTCCACGCTCATCTTGAGTTCGATGCAATCGCTGCGCTTGAGCATCACGAAATAACCGCCCGTGGGGTTCGGCGTGGTCGGCACGTAGACGCCCAGGTAGTCGCCACCGCCCAGGTGCTCGACCACGTCGCTGCCGGGCATGCCGGTCACGAAGGCGATGGTCCAGACCCCCTCGCGCGGCCACTGCACCAGCACCGCCGTGCGGAAGGCGTTGCCATTCTCGGAGAACAACGTGTCGGACACCTGCTTGACGCTGGAGTAGATCGAGCGCACGACCGGAATGCGCCGCACCACGGCATCGCCCCATCCGAGCAGGCGCTTGCCCACGAAATTGCTCGCAATGGCACCCACGCCCAGCAGGATGGCCAGCGTGAGCAGCACGCCGAGTCCGCGCACGTTGTTGGCGTACAGCCATTTCTGCCAGACCGACGGCAGCACCCAGAGCGTCTGGTCCAGCGTGTCGATGATCCACTTCAGCACCGCCAGGGTGATGAACAGCGGAACGATCACCAGCAAGCCGGAGAACAGCCATTTGCGCAGGGCGAGCATGGGGCGTTCTCAGTCGCTCTTGACGGCAGCAGCTGGTGCCGGTGCGGGGCTGGGGGCAGGGGCCGGCGCAGGCGCTGGGCTGGAAGCTTCCGCGGTCGTGACGGGCGCAGCGGCGGCGTCGCCGTTCTTGGCCGCGGCAGCCGCGGTTGCAGGCTCGGCCTTCTTGCCGCCGCCGTCGCGGAAATCGGTCACGTACCAGCCGGAACCCTTGAGCTGGAAACCGGCAGCGGTGACTTGCTTCTCGAATGCACTTGCGCCGCACGCCGGACACACCGTGAGCGGTGCATCGGACATTTTTTGCAGGGCATCCTTGGCAAAGCCGCAGGCGCTGCACTTGTAGGCGTAGATGGGCATGGAATTGAGTGAAAAAGCGGCGCAAAAACGGAGCAGAGGCCGCTCGCAAAGCCCTCGATTATAAGGGCGCCCCGCGCTTCGGGGCGTTCCTAGGCCACCAGCATCCGGTGCGGCGTGCGAGTGTTCGCCACCCACTGGGGCGCCAGCGATCCGGCCACCATGCCGGCAAAGGAGGCGAGCACGCCGGCCAGCTGGGCCGGGAATTCGCTGCCCCAGGGCATGGCCAGGAACAGCAGCCAGACGCCGATGCCAAACAGGATGGAGGCGACAGCGCCCTGCGTGGTGGCGCGGCGCCAGTAGAGCCCGAACACCAGCGGAACGAAGGCTCCGACCAGGGGCACCTGGTAGGCGCCCGACACCAGTTCGTAGATGGGGGTGCCCTGCATCCGGATGGCATAGGCCAGCACGGCGACGCTGAAGACCAGCACCGTGATGCGCATGGTCATGAGGTTCTGGCGGTCGGTGCCCGAGGGACGGAACTGGCGCCAGATGTTCTCGGTGAACGTGACGCTTGGCGCCAGCAGGGTGGCCGACGCGGTCGACTTGATGGCCGACAGCAGCGCGCCGAAGAAGAACACCTGCATCACGAAGGGCATCTTCTCGAGCACCAGCGTCGGCAGCACCTTCTGCGGATCTTCCTTCAGCAGCGCGGCGGTCTGCTCCGGCATGATCAGGAGCGCGCTCGCCACCAGGAACATCGGCACGAAGGCGAACAGAATGTACGCCACCCCCCCGATCACCGGGCCGCGCGTGGCGGCCTTGACGCCGTTGGCCGACATCACGCGCTGGAACACGTCCTGCTGCGGAATGGAGCCCAGCATCATCGTGATGGCCGCGGCAAAGAAGAACACCATGTCGTGCCAGTTGGGCTCGGGCCAGAACTTGAAGAGCTCCTTGCTGACCGCGAAAGCCACCACCTTGTCGGCGCCGCCGGCCATGTTGCCGGCGAACACGGCGATGCCGGTCAGCCCCGCGACGAGGATGATCATCTGGATGAAATCGGTCACGGCCACCGACCACATGCCCCCGAACAGCGTGTAGGCCAGGATCGAGACCACCCCGATCACCATGCCCACCGGAATGGAGATGGCACCGGCCGAGAGCACGTTGAACACCAGCCCCAGCGCCGTGACCTGCGCTGACACCCAGCCCAGGTAGCTCAGCATGATGATGAGCGAGCAGGCCACCTCGACGCCGCGGCCATAGCGCTCGCGGTAGTAGTCGCTGATGGTCAGCAGCGTCATGCGGTAGAGCTTGCCCGCGAAGAACAGGCCGACCAGGATCAGGCAGGTGCCGGCGCCGAACGGGTCTTCGATCACCCCGTTCAGGCCGCCTTCGATGAACTTGGCCGGAATGCCGAGCACCGTTTCGGAGCCGAACCAGGTCGCGAAAGTGGTCGTCACGATCATGTAGAGCGGCAGATGCCGACCCGCGATGGCGAAGTCGGTGGTGTTCTTCACCCGCTTGGCGGCGTAGAGACCGATCGCGATGGTGACCAGCAGATAAACGACAACCAGCGTCAGCAGCACGGGGACACTCCTCTAGAACAATTTCACGCGCACCAGCAATTGCATGGCGAGCAACCCCAATACAAATCCTATGCCACCGTAGATGATGGTCTGCAGCAGCCGGTTGGTGCGCTTCTGCGCGGCCAGCAGCTCCAGCAGCTCGCGGCGGTGGTCGGCGGGCCGATTTTCAAGGAAATCGTGCAGCAGGCGCGGCAATTGGGGCAGCAGTTTCGCATAGCGCGGCGCTTCGGCCTTGAGCTGCTGGAACAGCTTCTTCGGCCCGATCTGGTCGACCATCCACTTCTCGAGGAAGGGCTTGGCGGTGTGCCAGAGGTCGAGCTCCGGATCGAGCTGGCGGCCCAGGCCCTCGATGTTGAGCAGGGTCTTCTGCAGCAGCACCAGTTGCGGCTGGATCTCGACATGGAAGCGGCGCGAGGTCTGGAACAGGCGCATCAGCACCATGCCGAGCGAGATTTCCTTCAGCGGCCGATCGAAGTACGGCTCGCAGACGGTGCGGATCGCGCCCTCGAGCTCGTCGATGCGCGTGCCTTCGGGCACCCAGCCGCTCTCCAGGTGCAACTCGGCCACGCGCTTGTAGTCGCGCCGGAAGAAGGCCACGAAGTTCTGCGCCAGGTATTCCTTGTCCGACTCGGTCAGCGTGCCGATGATGCCGAAGTCGAGCGAGATGTAGCGCCCGAAAGTCTCTGCCGCGAGGCTCACCTGGATGTTGCCCGGGTGCATGTCGGCGTGGAAGAAGCCGTCGCGGAACACCTGGGTGAAGAAGATCGTGACGCCGTCGCGCGCCAGCTTGGGAATGTCGACACCGGCCGCGCGCAGGCGGTCGAGCTGGGCAATGGGCACGCCGTTCATGCGCTCCATCACGATCACCTCGGGGTGGCAGAAGTCCCAGAACATCTCGGGGATCAGCACCAGGTCGAGCGAGGCCATGTTGCGGCGCAGCTGGGCCGCGTTGGCCGCTTCGCGCACCAGGTCGAGCTCGTCGTGCAGGTACTTGTCGAACTCGCCGACCACTTCGCGCGGCTTCAGGCGCTTGCCGTCGGGCGAGAGCTTCTCGACCCAGCCGGCCATCATGGCCATGAGCGCCAGGTCTTTCTCGATCACGCCGCGCATGCTCGGGCGCAGCACCTTGACCGCGACCTCTCGCACCTCGCCTTCGTCGGTGCGGATGGTCGCAAAGTGGACCTGGGCAATCGACGCGCTGGCAATCGGCGTCTCGTCGAACTGCACGAACACGTCGCCCACCGGGCGGCGGAATGCGCGTTCGATGGTCGCGATGGCCACCGACGAGGGGAACGGCGGCACGCGGTCCTGCAGGAAGGCAAGCTCGTCGGCGATGTCGGGCGGCAGCAGGTCGCGCCGGGTCGACAACACCTGGCCGAACTTGACGAAGATCGGGCCCAGGCGTTCGAGCGCCTCGCGCAGGCGCTGGCCGCGGGGCGCGTCGAGGTTGCGGCCAATGGAAACGACGCGCGCCACCACGCGCAGCCAGGGTTTCTGGAAGCTCGTGAGCACGAGCTCGTCCAGGCCGTAGCGCAGCGCGACCCAGACGATGAAGATTCCGCGGTAGAAGCGCCTCATTCGGCCGTGCTCGCCGAGCCAGTCGCCGAGCCGCCGGCATGCTCGGGCTTGCGACCGCCGACGAACTGGTGCAGCGCGTCCACGACCCGGCGCGCGCCATTGGCAATGGTGTGCGCGGGCACGTCGCCGACGAGGCGGGCGAGGTCGTCCTCGACGTCCCAGCGCACATGGTCGACCAGCCAGTTGACCTCGGCGGCGAGCTGCACGTCGCCGATGATCTGTACCGAGGGCTTGCCGCCGCGCAGCGTGGCGCGGGCCAGCTCGAAGGGGGATTCGTCCGTGACGGTGAGCGTGAGCTCGGGCACCGAGCCGGCGGGCGCGAGATCGAGCAGGCCGGCCGGCGTGGACACCAGCTCCATCGTCACGAAGCGCCACTGGAAGCGCACCACCCGCCCCTGCTGCCTGAGCAGCCGCTGCTGGGCTTCGGGTTCCTGCTGCAGCACATGGTTCAGGAACAGCACTGCGCGATGCTGGATCTCGTGCACCGCCCAGGGGGGCGGCTGCAGACGCTCGCCGATGCGATTGAACAGATCGTCGAGAAAAGAAAATGGGGACGATGGTGTGGCCATGTCCCCATTATCGGTTCTGCAGGCGGCCTCGCGGCCGCCGGAATGCGCTTACTGCAGTGCCTGCACACCCGCCACCAGCCAGCCGCTGGTGCCGCTGGTGGGCTTGGTCATGTTCCAGACTTCGCGGAACGGGCCCGGACCGGCGGAAGCATCTTCGCGGATCATGCCGGAGAACTCCACGCTCGCCAGGTAGGCGTCGGCCAGTTCCTCGATGCCGAGCAGCTTGGCGTCGAGCATCACGACCTCGGTCTTGTTCGAGGCGCCGCCGGTGTGGCTTGCGCGGTCGGCCAGCTGGCTGCGGATTTCTTCGACCATGTCGTCGGTCATCATGGAGCGCAGCATGGTGACGTCGGCGCGGTCCCATGCGTCCTGCAGCGTCACGAAGTTGCGCTTGGCGGCGCTGAGGAAGCCGTCCACGTCGAAGCCGGCCGGAATGCCCCACGACTGCGAGCCCGACAGCGCCGAGCCGATCATGCTGCCGCCGGCCGCCGCGCCTGCCGCGGAAAGGCTGCTGCCATGCCCGGGCGTAGCGTCGAAGGCGGCCGCGTTGCGCTCCCAGGGCCGGGCCGAAGCGTCATTGCCGACATTGGCGGGGCTGTACTGCACGGGGGCGCTGGCGTTTGCCGGATTGCCGGCACCTTCGAAGGCGAAACCGCCCGGACGGTTGGCGCCCGACGACGCTGCCGAGCGCGCCTTGAACATGCGCCAGACGAACAGCCCGGCCATCACGAGCAGGCCGATCAACAGGATGTTGGCAAAGCCGGCGCCAAGGCCGAGCGAATTCGCGAGCCAGGCCAGGCCCAGGCCGGCGGCGAGGCCGCCGAGCATTGCGCCCCATGGACGCTTCGGCGCCGCGGCGGCGGGCGCCGGCGTTGCGGGCTTCGGCGCTGCGTTGGTCGCGCTTTGCTGCGTGGGCGCAGTGGGCGCTGCGGATTCGCGCTGCGTCACGTTGGACGACTGGCGGCCGAACGACTTGCCGCCGCCGATGCGAGCTGCATCTGCCTGAACGCTGACCAAGGCCAGCACGCAAGCCAGGAACAAAGAACTCAAACTTTTCATGTCGTCTCCTCTTTAGAGCGAAGAATTCGCGTCATCAACATTTGATTCCAACATGAAGGGCGACCACGCCACCCGTCATGTTGTGATAGTCCACATGCCCGAAACCGCCCTCTTTCATGAGGGTCTTGAGTTCGTCCTGCGCGGGATGCATGCGGATGGATTCGGCCAGGTAGCGATAGCTCGCGTCGTCGCCGGCCACCAGCTTGCCCAGGCGCGGCAGAACGTTGAACGAATACCAGTCGTAGGCCTTGGCGAGCGGCTTGGCAACTTTCGAGAACTCGAGCACCAGCAGCTTGCCGCGCGGCTTGAGCACGCGGTTCATTTCCTTCAGTGCAACGTCCTTGTGCGTCATGTTGCGCAGGCCGAAGGCCACGGTCACGACGTCGAAGTGGTTGTCGGGGAACGGCAGCTTCTCGGCGTCGCACACGAGGGTGGGCAGCGCCACGCCGGCATCGAGCAGGCGGTCGCGGCCGGTGCGCAGCATGGCTTCGTTGATGTCGGTGTGCACCACCTGGCCGCTGGCGCCCACCTTCTTGGCAAAGGCCAGGGCGAGGTCGCCGGTGCCTCCCGCGATGTCGAGCACGCGCGAGCCTTCGCCCACGTTGGCCACCATCACGGTGTAGGCCTTCCAGGCACGATGCAGCCCCATCGACATCAGGTCGTTCATGAGGTCGTAACGCGTGGCGACGGAATCGAAGACGCCGCGGACACGTTGCGCTTTCTCGCTTTCGTCGACTTTTTCGAAGCCGAAATGGGTGGTGCTCATGCGCCTGATATTAGGCCGGAAGCACACACCTCAAGAAGGCGACCCTGCGGCGACGGCGGACATTTGTTGCTTTTTCTTCAAATAGCGGGGCGCGGCAGGGCGCGCCCCGCCTGCGTGCGAGGCTATCTTTTCAGGAGCGAATGGGGTCTGGGGAGTCAGTGGCTGCTGCAGGCGGAGCCGCCCTTGTCGATCATCGGCGCATCGCGGTCGACGCCCGCGGCAGCAAGCCGGCGCTCGTACTCGGCCCAGAGCCCGGCCTGGTTGGCGCCGAGTTCGTACAACAGGTTCCACGAGAAGATGCCGGTGTCGTGGCCGTCGCTGAAGACCGGCTGCACGGCGTAGTTGCCCACCGGCTTCAAGTCGACCAGCTCGACCTCGCGCTTGCCGGTCTGCAGCACCTCCTGCCCCGGCCCGTGGCCCTGCACCTCGGCCGACGGCGAATAGATGCGCATCAGCTCGAACGGAATGCGGAAGGTCGCGCCGTCCGAGAAGCCGACCTCGAGCACACGCGACTGGCCGTGCACGGTGATCGATTGCGGCGTCGGTGCGCCGGCTTGCAAACCTGCCATCAGAAACTCCTGGTGCCCAATCGGGCCATCATCGCACTCTCGAGCGCGGGCAGGCGCGCAGCCACGTCGGCCTGCTGGGCCGCATTGGCTTCGCGCTGCACCGGCGCCCAGACGGAGCCCGGGAAATGGGTGTCGTCGGCGAACCGGGCAATCACGTGCCAATGCAGGTGCGGCACCATGTTGCCGAGTGCCGCGAGGTTGATCTTGGCCGGCGCCAGATGCTCGCGCAGGCACTGCTCGACCACCGTCACCGCCTCCATGCACAGCACGCGGTCGGCTGCATCGAGGTCGGAAAACTCCGCCGCATGTTCGCGCCAGATCACGCGGTAGAACGCCGGGAAGCCGGGCTCTTCGGCATGGATGACGCGGAACTTCGCACCCTCGAACACGATGCGGCCGCCGGGGCCTTCGCAGAAAGGACAGCCCTGCACCCTCATACGAGCACCCGCTCGATCCCACCTTGGTTGGCAGCGGCCACGTATTCCGGCATCCAGTCCTTGCCGAGGATCTTGTTGGCCATCTCGACCACGATGTAGTCGGCTTCGAGCAGGCCGTTGTTCAGGTCGTTGCCGTAGCGCGAGAGGCCCTGCAGGCAGCTCGGGCAGCTGGTCAGGATCTTCACGTTGTCCTTTTCGCCGACCTGGCCGTTCGCGCGCAATGCGGCCTCACCCTTCTTGAGCTCTTCTTCCTTGCGGAAGCGGATCTGCGTCGAGATGTCGGGCCGCGACACGCCCAGCGTGCCCGATTCGCCGCAGCAGCGGTCGTTCTTCAGCACGTTGTCGCCGACCAGCGCCTTCACGGTCTTCATCGGATCCTGCAGCTTCATCGGGCTGTGGCAGGGGTCGTGGTACAGGTAGCCACCACCGCCCGCATCCGCCAGCGTGATGCCCTTCTCGAGCAGGTACTCGTGGATGTCGATGATGCGGCAGCCCGGGAAAATCTTGTCGAACTGGTAGCCCTGCAGCTGGTCGTAGCAGGTGCCGCAGCTCACCACCACCGTCTTGATGTCGAGGTAGTTGAGCGTGTTGGCCACGCGGTGGAAGAGCACGCGGTTGTCGGTGATCATCTTCTCGGCCTTGTCGAACTGGCCGCTGCCGCGCTGCGGATAGCCGCAGCAGAGGTAACCCGGCGGCAGCACCGTCTGCACGCCCGCATGCCAGAGCATGGCCTGCGTGGCGAGGCCTACCTGCGAGAACAGCCGCTCCGAGCCGCACCCCGGGAAATAGAACACCGCCTCGGTTTCCGAGGTGGTCGCCTTCGGGTCGCGGATGATCGGCACGTAGTCGGCATCCTCGATGTCGAGCAGCGCGCGCGCGGTTTTCTTCGGCAGGTTGCCCGGCATCTTCTTGTTGATGAAGTGGATCACCTGCTCCTTGATCGGCGCGGGGCCCAGCGTGGCCGGCGGCGCGCCGGTCTGTTTCTTCGCGAGGCCACGCAGCAGGTCGTTGGCCAGGCGCTGCGCCTTGAAGCCGATGCCCACCATGCCCGCGCGCACCGCCTTGATGGTCTGCGGATTGGTCGCATTGAGGAAGAACATCGCGGCCGCGTTGCCGGGACGGAAGCTCTTCTGCCCCATCTTGCGCAGCAGGTTGCGCATGTTCATCGACACGTCGCCGAAGTCGATCTTCACCGGGCATGGCGTGAGGCACTTGTGGCACACCGTGCAGTGGTCGGCCACGTCCTCGAACTCTTCCCAGTGCTTGATGCTGATGCCGCGCCGGGTCTGCTCTTCATAGAGGAAGGCCTCGACCAGCAGCGAGGTCGCGAGGATCTTGTTGCGCGGGCTGTACAGCAGGTTGGCGCGCGGCACGTGGGTGGCGCACACCGGCTTGCACTTGCCGCAGCGCAGGCAGTCCTTCACGCTGTCGGCAATGGCGCCGATGTCGCTCTGCTGCATGATGAGCGACTCGTGCCCCATGAGGCCGAAGCTCGGAGTGTAGGCGTTGGTCAGGTCGGCATGCGGCAGGGCAGTTTCGCCGGCGGGCGCGCGCAGCAGCTTGCCCTTGTTGAAGCGGCCTTCGGGGTCGACGCGCTGCTTGTAGTCCATGAAGGGCTTCAGCTCTTCGTCGCTCAGGAACTCGAGCTTGGTGATGCCGATGCCGTGCTCGCCGGAAATCACGCCATCGAGGCTGCGCGCCAGCGCCATGATGCGCACCACCGCGGCATGCGCGGTCTGCAGCATCTCGTAGTTGTCGCTGTTGACGGGGATGTTGGTGTGCACGTTACCGTCGCCCGCGTGCATGTGCAGCGCCACCCACACGCGGCCCTTGAGCACCTGCTTGTGGATGGCAGTGCACTCGGCCAGGATCGGCGTGAACTCGGCGCCCGAAAAGATTTCCTGCAGCGGCTGGCGCAGCTGGGTCTTCCAGCTCGCGCGCAGGGTGTGGTCCTGCAGCTGCGGGAACAGCGTGTCGACGTCGCGCAGCCATTCGGCCCAGAGCGCGCGCACGCCCTGCACCAGCGCCACGGCCTGCGCCACGCGGTCTTCGAGCAGCTCGGCGGCCGGAATCTCGTGCGCGTCGTCGGTCTTGCCGAGCGGCAGGTTGCCGCGCAGCAGGAAGGCTTCGAGCGCGTCGGTGAGCGCGAGCTTGTTCTGCAGCGAGAGCTCGATGTTGATGCGCTCGATGCCGTCGCTGTACTCGGCCATGCGCGGCAGCGGAATGACCACGTCTTCGTTGATCTTGAAGGCGTTGGTGTGCTTGCTGATGGCAGCCGTGCGCTTGCGGTCGAGCCAGAATTTCTTGCGCGCCTCGGGGCTGATGGCGATGAAGCCTTCGCCGCTGCGCGAATTGGCGATGCGCACCACCTCCGAGGTGACGCGCGCCACCGCGTCGGCATCGTCGCCCGCGATGTCGCCGAACAGCACCATCTTCGGCAGGCCGCCGTGCTTCTTCGACTTGGTGGCGTAGCCCACGGCCTTCAGGTAGCGGTCGTCCAGGTGTTCGAGGCCCGCCAGCAGCACGCCGGAGCGCTTCTGCTCGGCGAACATGAAGTCCTTGATCTCGACGATGCTGGGCACCGCGTCCTTGGCGTTGCCGAAGAATTCAAGGCACACGGTGCGGGTGTGCGCCGGCATGCGGTGCACCACCCAGCGGCAGCTGGTGATGAGGCCGTCGCAGCCCTCTTTCTGGATGCCCGGCAGGCCGGAGAGGAACTTGTCGGTCACGTCCTTGCCGAGACCCTCCTTGCGGAAGGTGCGGCCGGGGATCTCCAGGCGCTCGGTGCGCAATTTCGTCTTGCCGTCGGCGGCGTAGTACTGCAGCTCGAACACGGCGCTTTCGGCGTCGTGGATCTTGCCGAGGTTGTGGCCGATGCGCGTGACTTCGAGCCATTCGGCCTGCGGCGTGACCATGCGCCACGAGGCGAGGTTGTCGAGCGCCGTGCCCCAGAGCACGGCCTTCTTGCCGCCCGCGTTCATCGCCACGTTGCCGCCGACGCACGAGGCCTCGGCGGAGGTCGGGTCGACCGCGAACACGTAGCCGGCGCGCTCGGCGGCGTCGGCCACGCGCTGGGTAACGACGCCCGCCTCGGTCCAGATGGTGGGCACGGGGTTGTCGAGGCCTGGCAGCGGGATCGTCTCGACCTCGGTCATGGCCTCGAGCTTCTCGGTGTTGATGACCACGCTCTTCCACGTGAGCGGAATGGCGCCGCCGGTGTAGCCGGTGCCGCCGCCGCGCGGGATGATGGTCAGGCCCAGCTCGATGCAGCCCTTGACCAGCAGCGCCATCTCGGCCTCGGTGTCCGGGCACAACACCACGAAGGGATATTCCACGCGCCAGTCGGTGGCGTCGGTGACGTGCGAGACGCGCGAGAGGCCGTCGAACTTGATGTTGTCCTTGGCCGTGAGGCGGCCCAGCACGCGCGTGGCCTTGCGGCGCAGGGCCGCCACGTCGCGAAAGGCGGTGTCGAAGGCCGCAACGGCCTGGCCGACGAGGCCCGTGAGTTCGCCCACGAGCTGGTCGCGCGGCAGGTCGCTGTCGGGGGTGCGGCGCTTCTGGACCTCGGCCAGGCGGTGCCTGAGCGCATCGACCAGCTGGCCGCGGCGGCGCGGGTTGTCGAGCAGGTCGTCGACGAGGTAGGGGTTGCGCTGGACCACCCAGATGTCGCCGAGCACTTCGTAGAGCATGCGCGCCGACCGGCCGGTGCGGCGCTCGGCGCGCAGGGTCTGGAGCAGTTCCCAGCCGCGCTCGCCCAACAGGCGGATCACGATCTCGCGATCGGAAAAGCTGGTGTAGTTATAGGGGATCTCGCGCAGTCGTACAGGCTCTGCGGCCTGCGACAACAGCGTGGTCAACGCGGTCGGAGCATTCATCGGGGGTGGCACCTCGGCCAGGCGCTGCGCGCCCATCTAGCCGGGGGTGGGATTTTAGGGCAGCGCCCGGGGTCTTGCCTTGGGCGGGTGCGGTTCCCCTATTGGGGAGCCCCCGAAAGCTCAGAACAGCACGCGGCTGCGGATCGTGCCGTTCACCTTGGCCAGTTTCTCCAGCGCCAGGTCGGAATACGCCGCGTCGATGTCCGTCACCACGTAGCCGATCTTCTCGTTGGTCTGCAGGAACTGCGAGGAGATGTTGATGTTGTTGTCCGAGAAGATCCTGTTGATCTCCGACAGCACACCCGGCACGTTGCGGTGGATGTGCAGCAGCCGATGCTTGCCGGGGTGGGCCGGCAGCGCCACCTCGGGAAAGTTGACCGACGAGGTCGAGGTGCCGTTGTCGCTGTACTTCACCAGCTTTTCCGCCACCTCGAGGCCGATGTTGGCCTGCGCCTCCATCGTCGAGCCGCCGATGTGCGGGGTCAGGATGACGTTGTCGAGCCCGCGCAGCGGTGACTGGAATTCGTCCTTGTTGGTGCGCGGCTCGACCGGGAACACGTCGATGGCGGCGCCCAGCAGCTTCTTCTGCTTCAGCGCCGCGGCCAGCGGTTCGATCTCGACGACCGTGCCGCGCGAGGCGTTGATCAGGATGGCGCCCGGCTTCATGGCGGCGATTTCGGCCGCGCCGATCATCCATTGCGTGGCCTGCGTCTCGGGCACGTGCAGGGTCACGATGTCGCTCTGGGCCAGCAGCTGGTGCAGTTCGCGCACCTGGTGCGCATTGCCCAGGGGCAGCTTGGTCACCACGTCGTAGAAGGCCACCTTCATGCCCAGTGCCTCGGCCAGCACCGACAGCTGGGCGCCGATGGAGCCGTAGCCCACGATGCCGAGCGTCTTGCCCCGGATCTCGAAGGCGTTCTCGGCCGACTTGAGCCAGCCGCCGCGGTGCGCCACCGCGCTTTTCTCGGGCACGCCGCGCAGCAGCAGGATGGCTTCGGCCAGCACCAGCTCGGCCACCGAACGGGTGTTGGAGTACGGCGCGTTGAACACCGCCACGCCGTGTTCGCGCGCGGCCTCCAGGTCGACCTGGTTGGTGCCGATGCAAAAGCACCCCGCCGCCACCAGCTTCTGCGCGGCCGCGAAGACCTCGGCCGTCAGTTGCGTGCGCGAGCGGATGCCCAGGAAGTGGACGTCGGCGATCTTGGCCTTGAGCTCCGCATCGGGAAGCGCGCCCGGCAGCGACTCGATGTTGGTGTAGCCCGCACCGCGCAGAACCTCCACCGCCGAAGGATGGATGCCTTCGAGCAAAAGGAACTTGATCCGGCTTTTTTCGAGGGAGGTCTTGCTGCTCATGGCGTACTCGCGGAAGCCCCGGCCGCGGCAACAGGCTAGGCCGAAAAAGGGGGAGGTCGATGCTAGCATGCTGCGGCGCAGCATGAAGGTGCACACCCTGTGGGAAGCCCTGCGCCAAAGGGGTTTTCCCGATTGGAAATTAGCAACAGTCCGTGCGCAAATGTGACGCGGTCGTGTCATCCGCATGGCCTAGCATCCGCGCTTTCATTTTCCCATCAGGAGTCTTCATGCGATTCAAGACGCTCGCGCTGGCATCGGCGCTGGCCGCCACGCTGTTCAATGTGGCCCAGGCCCAGACCGAGATCCAGTGGTGGCATTCCATGACCGCCGTCAACAACGAGTGGGTCAACGATCTGGCCAAGCAGTTCAACGAGAGCCAGAAGGAATACAAGGTCGTGCCGACCTACAAGGGCACGTACGACGAATCGATGACGGCCTCCATTGCGGCCTTCCGCGCCGGCAACGCACCGCACATCCTGCAGGTGTTCGAAGTGGGCACCGCCACCATGATGGCCAGCAAGGGCGCCATCGTGCCGGTGGGCCAGGTCATGAAGGACGCGGGCGAGAAGTTCGATCCTGCCGCCTACATTCCCGCCGTGGCCGGCTACTACACCGCGCCCAACGGCCAGATGCTGAGCTTTCCGCTGAACAGCTCGACGACGGTGTTCTATGTCAACAAGGACGCCTTCAAGGCCGCCGGCATCGACACCACCAAGCTGCCCGCGACCTGGCCCGAGGTGACGGCCGCCGCGGCCAAGCTGAAGGCGAGCGGCCACAAGTGTCCGTTCACCACCGCCTGGCAGGGCTGGACGCAGCTGGAGAGCTTCTCGGCCTGGCACAACGTCGAATTCGCGACCAAGAGCAACGGCCTGGCCGGGCTCGATGCACGCATGAAGATCAATTCGCCGCTGCACGTGCGCCACATCGAGAACCTGGCCAACATGGCCAAGCAGGGCCTCTTCATCTACAAGGGCCGCGGCAACGTGCCGGAAGCCTCGTTCGTGTCGGGCGAGTGCGCAATGATCAACACGTCCTCCGGCTTCTACGGCAACGTCGCCAAGAACGCCAAGTTTGCCTACGCGGTCTCTCCCCTGCCCTACTACCCGGACGTGCCCGGCGCACCGCAGAACACCGTGATCGGCGGCGCCAGCCTGTGGGTGATGTCGGGCAAGAAGCCAGCCGAGTACAAGGGCGTGGCCAAGTTCTTCAGCTTCATCTCGACGCCTGAAGTGCAGTCGGCCAGCCACAAGCGCACGGGCTACCTGCCCGTGACCATGGCGTCGTACAAGCTCACCGAGGACTCGGGCTTCTACAAGCAGAACCCCGGCACCGACGTGGCCGTGACGCAGATGGTGCGCAAGGTCACCGACAAGAGCCGCGGCATCCGCCTGGGCAACTACGTGCAGGTCCGCGCCATCGAGGACGAAGAGCTCGAACAGGTCTGGAGCGGCAAGAAGACCGCCAAGGAAGCCCTCGATTCGATCGTGCAGCGCGGCAACGAGCAGCTGGAACGCTTCCAGAAAGCTAACAAAAGCTAACGATTGACGGCCGGGCCCGCGGGTCCGGCTAATATCGCCCGCCCCCGTTCGCTCGTGCACAAGAGCGGGCCAGGCGGGATTTTTTATGCAGAGGGTTCATGGAAAAACGCGTTTTCTTTCGCTCGGGCTGGTTGCCCTGGCTGCTGCTGACGCCGCAAATGGCGGTGATCCTCGTGTTTTTCTTCTGGCCGGCGGCACAGGCGCTGCTGCAGTCGCTGCAGCAGCAGGACGCCTTCGGCACATCGGTGGAGTTCGTCGGGCTCGACAACTTCCGCCAGATATTCAGCGATCCGAGCTATGTGGAGTCGTTCAAGACCACCGCCCTGTTCTCGGTGCTGGTGGCGGGCATCGGCATCACGCTGTCGCTGGGGCTCGCGGTGTTTGCCGACCGCATCACGCGCGGCGGCACCTTCTACAAGACCATGCTGATCCTGCCCTACGCGGTGGCGCCCGCCGTGGCGGCCGTGCTCTGGGTCTTCATGTTCTCGCCGTCGCTGGGCGTGGTGGCCTATGCGCTCGGCAAGATCGGCATCGACTGGAACCACCTGCTGGACTCCGGCCACGCCATGACGCTGATCGTGATGGCCTCGGTGTGGAAGCAGATCTCCTACAACTTCCTGTTCTTCCTGGCCGGCCTGCAGTCGATTCCCAAGTCGCTCATCGAGGCCGCGGCCATCGACGGCGCGCGCCCGTGGCGCCGGTTCTGGACCGTGCAGTTTCCGCTGCTCTCGCCCACCACCTTCTTCCTGCTGGTGATCAACGTGGTCTACGCCTTCTTCGACACCTTCGCGATCGTCGATGCGGCCACGCAGGGCGGGCCGGGCAAGGACACGGCCATCCTGGTCTACAAGGTCTACTACGACGGCTTCAAGGCCATGGATCTCGGCGGCTCGGCGGCGCAGTCGGTGGTGCTGATGGTGATCGTGGTGGCGCTCACCGTCATCCAGTTCCGCTACGTGGAAAAGAAGGTTCAATACTGATGAAGCAGAAGAAAAACAGGAATTTCGCGGGAGTGTTCCATGGTTGAGAAACGCGGCACCCACGGCATCCTGGCCCATGTGGTGATGATCCTGGGCGTGTTCATCGTCGCCTTCCCGCTCTACCTGGCGTTCGTGGCGTCCACGCACACGGCCCAGGAGATCGTGCAGGCGCCGATGCCGCTGCTGCCGGGCACCAACATGTGGGACAGCTACAAGGGCGCGCTCTTCGGGCGCGAAACCAGCAGCGGCTCCAACGCGCCCGTGGCCCACATGATGTGGGTGAGCCTGGTGACGGCGCTGGTGATCTCCATCGGCAAGATTTCCATCTCGCTGCTGTCGGCCTTCGCCATCGTCTACTTCCGGTTCCCGTTCAAGAAGATCTGTTTCTGGGCCATCTTCGTGACGCTGATGCTGCCGGTGGAGGTGCGCATCCTGCCCACCTACAAGGTGCTGTCCGATCTGAACATGCTGAACACCTACGCGGGCCTCACGGTGCCGCTGATCGCGTCGGCCACGGCCACCTTCCTGTTCCGCCAGTTCTTCCTGACGGTGCCCGACGAGCTCACCGAGGCCTCGCGCATGGACGGCGCAAGCCCCATGCGCTTCTTCTTCGACGTGCTGCTGCCGCTGTCGAAAACGTCGATTGCGGCGCTGTTCGTGATCCAGTTCATCTACGGCTGGAACCAGTACCTCTGGCCGCTGCTCGCAACCACCGGCGAAGACATGTACCCCGTGGTGGTCGGCATCAAGCGAATGATTGCCGGCGGCGACAGCCAGAACGAATGGAACGTGGTGATGGCCACCGCCATCCTCGCCATGCTGCCGCCCGCGCTGGTGGTGGTGCTGATGCAGAAGTGGTTCGTCAAGGGCCTCGTGGACACCGAAAAATAAACAACTTGCGGGACAGACCAGGATTGCGAAGCAATCTGCTCTGCCCCCAACTGACCAAGACTATGGCTGCTCTCTCTTTACGCAACGTCATCAAGCGCTACGGCCACGGGCCGAAAGCCAACCAGGTCATCCACGGCGTGAGCGCCGAGATCGCCGACCATGAATTCATCGTCATCGTCGGCCCGTCGGGCTGCGGCAAGTCCACCCTGCTGCGCATGGTGGCAGGCCTGGAGGAAATCTCGGCCGGCGAAATCTCCATCGGCAAGCGCGTGGTGAACAATCTCGAACCCTCCGAGCGCGACATCGCCATGGTGTTCCAGAACTACGCGCTCTATCCGCACATGAGCGTGTTCAAGAACATGGCCTACGGCCTGAAGATCGCCAAGGTGCCGGTGCCCGAGATCAAGGTGCGCGTCGACAAGGCGGCCAAGATCCTCGAGCTGGGCCACCTGCTCGAGCGCAAGCCGCGCGAGCTCTCGGGCGGCCAGCGCCAGCGCGTGGCCATGGGCCGCGCCATCGTGCGCCAGCCGCAGGTGTTCCTGTTCGACGAGCCGCTGTCCAACCTCGACGCCAAGCTGCGCGCACAGACCCGCATCGAGATCCAGAAGCTGCACCGCGAACTCGGCATCACGTCGCTGTTCGTCACGCACGACCAGGTGGAGGCCATGACGCTGGCGCAGCGCATCATCGTGATGAACGCCGGCGTGATGGACCAGTTCGCAACGCCCGAAGAGGTCTACAACCGACCCGCCACCACCTTCGTTGCCAGCTTCATCGGCTCGCCGCCGATGAACTTGCTGCAGCACGCGCCCGGCGTGCGGCCCGGCCAGATCCTCGGCATCCGCCCGGAGCACCTGACCCTGGACGAAAGCGGCTGGTCGGTGCAGGTCGAGTCGGTCGAGCTGCTCGGCGCCGAGCGGCTGGTGTACGGCCGCATCGGCGACGAGCAGATCATCATGCGTACCGACGAAAGCGACCATCCGCCGGTCGCGGGCGACACCGTCCGGATCGCGGCGCGCGAAGACAAGCTGCACTGGTTCGACGCCGGCTCCGGCAAGCGGGCCGACTGAACGATGCCGGCATTGAAACCCTGGCCCTATCCGCGCTGGATCGCGCACCGCGGCGCCGGCAGGCTGGCGCCCGAGAACACGCTCGCGGCGTTCCGGCTTGGCGCGGCGCACGGCTACCGCATGTTCGAGTGCGATGCGAAGCTCAGTGCCGACGGCGTGGCCTTTCTCATGCACGACGCCACGCTGGAGCGCACCACCGACGGCCACGGCACCGGCGGTGCGCAGCCCTGGAGCGTGCTGTCTCAGCTCGACGCCGGCGGCTGGCATTCGCGCGCCTTCGCGGGCGAACCGCTCGCCACGCTCGAGAACCTCGCGCGCTTCTGCCTGGCCAACGGCCACCTGCTCAACATCGAGATCAAGCCCACGCCGGGCACCGAGCGCGCAACCGGCGAAGCGGTGGCGCGGCTCGCGGCCCGGCTGTGGCAGGGCGCGGCAATTCCGCCGCTGCTCACCTCGTTCCAGGCCGAATCGCTCGCGGGAGCCAGGGCGGTGCAGCCCGAGCTGCCGCGCGGGCTGCTGCTCGACACGCTGCGGGACGGCTGGCTGGCCGCGGCCACCGGCCTGGACTGCGCCGCGGTGGTCTGCAACCACGCGCTCTGGGACGCTGCCACGGTGGCGCAGGTGCAGGGCGCGGGCATGCGCGCGCTGAGCTACACCGTGAATGACGAATGGGCCGCGCAGCGGCTCGTCGAGCTGGGCACCGACGGCATCATCACCGACCGGGTCGACCTGTTCAGCCCGGCCGTCTGACCGCCTCCCGCCGCGGCCCGACACACGCTGTCACGCGCCGCGCCGCGGGCCGGAAATGGCGCCTTCTATGATGGCAGCCATGCCTTCGATTCCCCGCCTGATTGCCTTCTGCCTGGCTGCCCTGCTGCTCTGCGGTGCCGCGACGGCGCAGCCGGGCAACAGCAGCAGCAGCACCACCGCCATCGCCGCTGCCGCGGCACCGGCGCCCGAACCCACGGTGGCCGAGCTGCGCGAGCAGCTCACGAAGATCACCGCCGCCGCCGATTCCACCGAGGACATGCGCCAGCTGCTGGCGCAGATCAACGACATCGGCACGCAGGCCGACAAGTTCGTTGCCGCACGCGCCAGCGAGCTGGCCGACCTGAACGCCCGCCTCGGCGAGCTCGGAAATCCGCCGGCCGCGGGCGCCACCGAAGACCCCGACATCACGCGCCAGCGCGCCCGCCTCACGAAGGAACGCAACGCGCTGGACGCCGACATCCGGCTGGCACGGCTGCTGTCCATCGACGTGCGGCAGCGCGGCGCCGAACTGGTGACCGAGCGCCGCGCGCTCTTCGAAGCGCAGATCACCGAGCGCGCGCCCTCCCCGCTCACCGGCGAGTTCTGGCTCGATCTGCGGGAGGCCTGGCCGAACGATCTGGCGCGCCTGAAGACGATGGTGTCCGGCCTGCGCGACGGGCTGGCGCAAGCCATGGAGCAAGGGCCCCGGATGGCGGTGCTCGGGGCGCTGATCCTGGCGGTGCTGCTCGCGGTGCTCGGCACCTGGGTGGCCGAGCATCTGCTGACCCGGATCGCCGCTCGGCTGCTGCCGGCGGGCCGGCTGCGGCGTTCGCTGCTGGTGATTGCCGTCGTGGCGAGCCATGTGCTGCTGGTGGCCGTTGCGGCGCACGGCTTCGTGTGGGTGCTCGAGGAATACGCCACCTGGGAGCCGCAGGCGCGCAAGGCGATGCGTTCGATGGCGCAGGCGCTGGTGTTCATGGCCTTCGTCATCGGACTGGGCCGCGGACTGCTGGCCACCAGCCGCCCGTCGTGGCGGCTGCCGCCGATTCCCGACGCCATGGCCACCCGCCTCGCACCGCTGCCGTGGTTGGTGGCGATGGTGGCTGCGCTGGCCTGGGCGCCGGTCGAGATCAATGCGCTGGTCGAAGCCAGCTTCGCGGCCGTGGTTGCCACGCACGTGCTCACCGCGCTGGTGCTCACCGCGCTCGTTGGCGCGGTGCTCCATCGGCTCCGGCCAATGCGCGCCGATACGCCGGACGCCGATCCGCCGGAGCGGCCGATGTGGGTGGGCCTGTTGGTGGCCTGCATCGGCGTGCTGATGGTGGCCATCTGGGTGCTGGTGGGGGTGGGCTACGTGGCGCTCGCGAGCTTCCTAGCCTCGCAGCTCACCTGGAGCGGCATCGTCGCGGCCGCCTTCTACGTCCTGTTCAAGTTTGCCGACGACGTCTTCATGGCCGGCGTGTCCTCGCGCAGCACTTTCGGCCAGCGCCTGCAGAAGAGCTTCGGCCTGGCGCCGCAGACGCTCGACCAGGCGGCCACCGTGCTCTCCGGCCTGAGCCGGGTGGCGCTGTTCTTCTACATGCTGATCGCGCTCGCGGCGCCGTTGGGCACCGGTCCCAGCGAAGTGTTCCAGCGCAGCGGCAAGTTCGGCACCGGCGTGAAGGTGGGCGAGTTCCAGCTGGTGCCGGGCGCCATCCTGAGCGCCATCGCCGTGGCGGTGATCGGCTTCATCGTGCTCAGGGTCTTCAAGCGCTGGCTCGCGCGCAGCTACCTGCCCAGCACGCAGTTCGAGCCGGGCATGCAGAGCTCGATCACCACGCTGCTCGGCTATGTGGGCGGCATCCTGGTGGTCGCGTTCTCGCTGTCGGCGCTGGGCATCGGCATCGAGCGCATCGCGTGGGTGGCGAGCGCGCTGTCGGTGGGCATCGGCTTCGGCCTGCAGGCCATCGTGCAGAACTTCATCTCGGGCCTCATCCTGCTGGCCGAGCAGCCGGTGAAGGTGGGCGACTGGGTGGTGCTGGGCACCACCGAGGGCGACGTGCGGCGCATCAACGTGCGCGCCACGGAGATCCAGCTCGGGGACCGCTCGACGGTGATCGTGCCGAACTCCGAGTTCATCACGAAGACCGTGCGCAACATGACGCTGACCAACGCGGAGGGCCGGGTGCTGATCCGGCTGCCGATGCCGCTGACCACCAACGCGCAGCGCGTGCGCGAGCTCATCCTGGACGCCTGCCGCGCCCACGAAAGCGTGCTGGAAACGCCGGCGCCTTCGCTCACGCTCGAAGGCATCGAGGGCGGCCTGCTCATGTTCCAGGCCATTGCCTATGTGCCGAGCCCGCGCCTGGCGGGCAGCGTGCGCAGCGACCTGCTGTTCACCATCCTGGAGCGCCTGGATGCGGAGCAGCTGCCGCTGGCGCCGTATGCGGCGGCGCCTGCGCCAATGCCTGCGTCCGTGCCCGCGCCCATGCCCGGGCCGGTTGCCGCGGACGGCGCCACCCCAGCCGCCTGAGCGCCGCACCGATCGTCCAAGCAGCGGGGAAATGCCCGCGCTGATCGATCAATTGTCCGGAGGCTCCCAAACGAACAATCAGCCATGAGCAGGCGTGCTGTCGCCAACGCTCGCCCGGAGCATCAATGGCTGAAGAAAGCGACCTCGAAAAAACTGAACCCGCCTCACCGCAGCGCCTCGAAAAGGCGCGCGAGGAAGGGGACGTGGCCCGGTCGCGCGAGTTGGCGACCTTCGTGCTGCTGGGCACCGCCGTCGCCGGCCTGTGGCTCACGGCGGATTCGCTCGGCGCCACCCTGCGCGGCGCGCTGGCCCAGGGCCTGCACTTCGACCGCGCCACGGCGTTCGACCCTTCCCACATGCTGGCGCGCGCCGGTCTCATGGGCCAGCAAGCGCTGCTCGCGCTCGCGCCGCTGTTCGGCATGATGGTGGTCGCCGCCGTGGCGGCGCCCCTGATGCTCGGCGGCTGGCTGCTCTCGGCCAAGGCCCTGGCACCCAAGTTCAGCAAGCTCGATCCTGTTGCCGGCGTGGGCCGCATGTTTTCGGCGCAGGCCCTGTCGGAGCTGTTCAAGGCGCTGGCCAAGTCGCTGCTGATCGGCGGCGTGGCCTGGCTGGTGATCATGGGCAACGTGGACGAAGTCTCTGCGCTGATGGCGCAGTCCGAGCGCGCCGCGCTGCCGCAGATGATCGTCCTGGTGGCGCACAACTGCGCGCTGATTGCCTCCGCGCTGTTCCTGGTGGCGCTCGTCGACGTTCCCTACCAGCTGTGGAGCTACCACCGCAAGCTGCGCATGTCGCGCGAAGACCTGCGCCAGGAGCACAAGGAGAGCGAGGGCGATCCGCACGTCAAGGCGCAAATCCGCCGCCAGCAGCAGCAGCAGATGGCGCGCCGGCGGATGATGTCCGAGGTGCCGAAGGCCGACATCGTGGTGACCAACCCCACGCACTTCGCGGTGGCGCTCAAGTATGTGGACAACGACATGCGCGCGCCGCGCGTGGTGGCCAAGGGAAGCGACCTGATGGCCGCGCGCATCCGCGAGATCGCGCGCGAGAACAACGTGGCCATCCTCGAGGCTCCGCCACTCACGCGCGCGCTCTTCAAGCACACCCGGCTCGGCGACGAGATCCCGACCGGCCTCTACACCGCGGTGGCCGAGGTGCTGGCCTGGGTCTGCCAGCTCAAGCGCTGGCAAAGCGAAGGCGGCGATGCGCCGCGCACGCCGGTCGACCTGCCGATCCCCGAATCGCTCGAATACTCGCCGAAGGCCGCCGCATGAACGCCATGGCCACCCTGACGCGCCTGCAGGCGCAACTGTTCTCCGGCACCCAGTGGAAGGGGCTCGCGGGCCCCATCCTGATCGTGCTGATCCTGAGCATGATGGTGCTGCCGCTGCCGCCCTTCCTGCTCGACCTGCTGTTCACCTTCAACATCGCGATGTCGGTGATGGTGCTGCTGGTGAGCATGTACACCATGAAGGCGCTGGACTTCGCGGCCTTCCCGGCCGTGCTGCTGTTCTCGACGCTGCTGCGCCTTTCGCTCAACGTGGCATCCACGCGCGTGGTGCTGATGCACGGCCACACCGGGCCGGACGCGGCGGGCAAGGTGATCGAGGCCTTCGGCCACTTCCTGGTCGGCGGCAACTTCGCGGTCGGCGTGATGGTGTTCATCATCCTGGTGCTGATCAACTTCATGGTGATCACCAAGGGCGCGGGGCGCATCGCCGAGGTCGGCGCGCGCTTCATGCTCGACGCCATGCCCGGCAAGCAGATGGCGATCGACGCCGACCTGAACGCCGGCCTGATCGGCGAGGACGTGGCGCGCAAGCGGCGTACCGAAGTGGCGCAGGAAGCCGACTTCTACGGCTCGATGGACGGCGCCAGCAAGTTCGTGCGCGGCGACGCGATTGCCGGCCTGCTGATCATGGTGATCAACATCATCGGCGGCCTGGTGGTCGGCATGCTCCAGCACGGGCTGGACTTCGGCACCGCTGGCACGACCTACACGCTGCTGGCCATCGGCGACGGCCTGGTGGCCCAGATTCCCGCGCTGGTGATCTCGACTGCCGCGGGCGTGATCGTCTCGCGCGTCACCACCGACGAAGACGTGGGCCGCCAGCTGACCGGCCAGCTGTTCTCCAATCCGCAGGTGCTGTTCCTGACGGCCGGCCTGATCGGCCTGATGGGGATGATCCCCGGCATGCCGAACCTGGCCTTCCTGCTGATCGCGGGCAGCCTGGCGTGGCTCGGCCGGCGCGTGCTCAAGCGCGCGCCGCAGGCCACTGCCGAACAGGCCGCCGCAGCCCAGGCCGCGGCCATGCCGGTGGCCGAAGCGGCCGAAGCGACATGGGACGACGTGGCGCTGGTCGACCCGCTCGGCATGGAGGTCGGCTACCGGCTGATTCCGCTGGTGGACCAGACCCAGAACGGCGAGCTGCTGGGCCGCATCAAGAGCATCCGCAAGAAGGTCGCCCAGGAGATCGGCTTCCTGGCGCCGGTGGTCCACATCCGCGACAACCTGGAGATCCCGCCCAACACCTACGTGATCAGCCTGAAGGGCGTCGAGATCGGCCGCGGCGAGGCCTTCCCCAACCAGTGGATGGCCATCAACCCCGGCCAGGTGAGCGGCACGCTGCCCGGCACGCCGACGCAGGACCCGGCCTTCCACCTGCCCGCGGTGTGGATCGACGCCAGCCTGCGCCAGGAAGCGCAGGTGTTCGGCTACACGGTGGTCGATGCCTGCACGGTCATGGCCACGCACCTGAACCACCTGATCCAGACCCACGCCGCCGAGCTGCTGGGACGCCAGGAAGTGCAGCAGCTGCTCGACCAGATCGGCAAGACCGCGCCCAAGCTCACCGAGGACCTGGTGCCCAAGATCATCTCGCTGAGCACGCTGCACAAGGTGCTGCAGAACCTGCTCGACGAAGAGGTTCCGATCCGCGACATGCGCACCATCCTCGACGTGATGGCCGAGCATGCGCCCACCGTCAAGGACGCCGCCGAGCTCACCTCGCTCACGCGCCTGGCGCTCGGCCGCGCGATCACGCAGCAGCTGTTCCCGGGCGATTCCGAACTGCAGGTGATCGGCCTGGACGGCGCGCTCGACGGCGTGCTGCAGCAGGCGCTCACCAACAACAACGGCATCGAGCCGGGGCTTGCCAACAGCCTCATGCAGCAGACCCGCGCCGCCATCGCGCGCCAGGAACAGCTGGGCCTGGCGCCGGTGCTGGTCGTCCAGCATTCGCTGCGCGTGCTGCTCTCGCGCTTCCTGCGCCGCAGCTTCCGCCAGCTCAAGGTTCTCTCCCATGCGGAGATTCCTGACACCCGCAACATCAAGATCACCGCCACCATCGGAGGAAGAGTTTGAACATCCCGACAGACGTCCGCACCAGCGCGCGCAAGTTCGTCGCGCCCACCAGCCGGGAAGCCTTGCGCCTGGCGCGCCAGGCGCTCGGCGACGAAGCCATCGTGCTGACCAACCGCGTGACCGCCGAAGGCGTCGAGATCGTCGCCATGGTGCAGGAAGACGTGGAGGAAGTGCGCGCGAGCGCAGCCGCCGCGCCGCAGGCATTGCCGGCAGCCGCTCCCCTTCCCACGCCCGCCGTCGCGCCCATCGCAGTTCCCGCCGCGGTCCCCGCCCCCCTGGCGGCGGAAAGCGTGCTCGGCGAACTCCATTCGATGCGCTGCATGATCGAGGAGCAGCTGGCCGGCGTGGCCTGGAACGAGAAGCAGCGGCGCGATCCGATGCGCGGGCGCCTGTTGCGCACGCTGCTTGGCGCCGGCTTCAGCGCCCGCCTCTCCAAGGCCATGCTGGAGCACCTGCCCACGGGCCAGAGCTACGCCCAGGGCATGGCCTTCGTGCGCTCGGAACTGATCCGCACGCTGCCGGTGCACGAGGACGAGGACGCGCTGCTGACGCAGGGCGGCGTCTATGCGCTGATGGGGCCCACCGGCGTGGGCAAGACCACCACCACGGCCAAGCTCGCGGCGCGCTGCGTGATGCGCTTCGGCGCCGACAAGCTGGCGCTGGTCACCACCGACAGCTACCGCATCGGCGCCTACGAGCAGCTGCGCATCTACGGCCAGATCCTCAACGTGCCGGTCTACGCCGTGAAGGACGCGGCCGACCTGCACCTGGTGCTGCAGGACCTGCGCGACAAGCACATGGTGCTGATCGACACCGTGGGCATGAGCCAGCGCGACCGCGCCGTCTCCGACCAGATCGCCATGCTCTGCAGCACCCAGCGCCCGGTCAAGCGGCTGCTGCTGCTCAACGCCACGAGCCACGGCGACACGCTCAACGAGGTGGTGCACGCCTACCGGCACGGCAGCGGCAACGAGCTCGCGGGCTGCATTTTCACCAAGGTCGACGAAGCCACGCATCCCGGCGCGCTGATCGACACCGTGATCCGCCACCGCCTGCCGGTGCACTACGTCTCGAGCGGCCAGAAGGTGCCAGAGAACCTGATGCGGGCCGACCGCGCCCAGCTGGTGGACAGCGCGTTCCAGGCCAACAGCCGCAGCGCGCTGTTCGTGCCCGGCGAAGGCGACCTGCAGGACGGATCGGCGAACGCCGAGGCTTCCGCGGCCCATGCGGAGGCCGAACGGCAACGGCTGCAGTACCGGCAGCTGATCCGCGCCATGGCGCACGACGCGCAGGAAGTGGCCGCCGCGGCGTCGGCACTCGCGGCCGCGCCGCTCGGCTTCGAGCAGGCGCGCGTGCTCTGGCGGCTGGCCGCCGACGAGGACGTCGGCCACAAGGCGGTGCTGCAGGCGCTCATGGCGCATGCCACGAGCGAGGTCGGCGCCGGCTGCGACACCCATGTGCTGGCGCTCAGCGGCCAGGTCGGGCTCAAGTCCGACGAAGGCAGCGACGCCTACCAATGCCAGGGCAGCCTTCTGCTGTCCGACCGCAGCGGACTGCCGCTCGCAGCGCCCAACCAGTGGCTCTCCACCGCTGCGACCCGCAACGCCACCGACCCCACGCGCAAGCCCGGCGTGCGGCAGGTGCAGTGGCTGCGCCAGCAGGGCTTCGGCAAGACCGTGGTGCACGTGCTGCCCCGGCTGCCCGCGGCCGAGCTCATGCTGCAGTGGCAGGTGCAGCGCCAGCAATGGATGGCGCGCGTGCCGGGCTCGACGGCGGTGACCGATCCGCGCACCGGCGAGTACGCCACGCTGACCGGCCTGGACTTCAGTTTCGGCGACCCGCGCGCCGTGGTCTTCAAGGGCCGGGCCGCGCTGCAATCGGTGGCCGAGGCCCAGGTGACGCTGCGCACCGATGGCGGCCTGCCCGGCCTGCGCTGCGTCGTGACGCGCGTGACCGATGCGCGCAGCCACAAGATCCTGGCGCAGAGCCATGCGCTCACGAACATCGGCCGGGACGTCCCGCTGCAGCGGCTCGCGCAGTGGCAGTGCTGGGCCGCCGAGGCCGAGCCCTGCCTGCGCCTGCTGCGCCAGGGCCTCTCGGTGCTGGGCGGACTCGGCGAGGCGGGCGATCCGCACATGATGAAGCGCCTGCTCATCGCAGGCCAGGTGACCACCACCGTCTGGCGCCTGCTGCAGGCGAACGGCGACTGGGCCGGCCGCACCCGCGCGCTGCTCTCGCAGCTGACCGGACGGCCGGCCCGGTCCGGCCGCCCGGTCTCGGGCAACGTGCTTTATGCGGGCGTGGGCAAGCTGTTCTTCCTGCTGGAGGCGCTGGACACGTGAGCAAGCTGGTGTCGGATCAAGCCGATGGGCTGCGGCGGCTGCTCGCACAGCCGTCGGTGCGCATCATCGCGATCGCAAGCATGGGCAACCGGCCGGGCGCCACCACGGCGGCAATGAACCTGGGGGCCGCGCTGGCCCACATGGGCAAGGACGTGCTGCTGCTCGACGAGCACAGGCCGGGTCCGGATTCGGCTTGCGCGGCGTGGGCCGCCGACCCGCTCGGAACGCTGGCGGACGTCGTCTCCCAGCGGCTGACCTGCGAGGGCGCCGCCGCGCGCACCGAGTGCGGCGTCCACGTGCTGCCGGCACCGCTGGGCGGCCAGCCCGACCACACCGACCCGCGCCTGCTGTGGGACGGCGACGTCATCCTGGTCGACGCGGCGCTCGACGCCGTCGGCAGCCTGTCGCCGCTGGCGCGGCTGGCGGACGAACTGGTGGTGGTGCTCCAGCCCCACCCGGCTTCCATCACCGCCACCTATTCGGGCATCAAGCGGCTGCACTACGCGCATGCGCTGCAGCAGCTTCGCCTGCTGGTCAATGGCGTGGCCGACCCCGAGGCCGCGCGGCAGACCATGGCCAACCTGGTCGACACGGGCAGCCGCTACCTGGCGGTCTCGATGCAGCCGGCCGGCTGGGTGCGGGCCGATCCGCACCTGCCCGATGCCAGGCGCCTCGCCCGGACCGTGGTGGAGGCCTTTCCGGCCAGTCCGGCGGCGGTGGATTTCCGCGTCATCGCCGCTGCCGTCGCGCAATGGCCGTGGCGCCCGGCGGTGCGGCCGCAGGACGCCAGGACGGCGCTCTGGCGGCCCGAAGCACTGGCGCTGGAGCCATCAGCAGCACAAGAGGAAGAAAGGGATCGCCGTGTACACCGCACAGGGAACCATTGAGAAGTCCCATCTGCTGAAGCAGCACCAGCCGATGGTGCGCCGCATGGCGCTCCAGATGCTGGCCAAGCTGCCCGCCAGCGTGGAGCTCGACGACCTGATCCAGGCCGGCATGATCGGCCTGCTGGACGCGTCCACGCGCTACCAGGACAACCGCGGCGCGCAGTTCGAGACCTTCGCCAGCCAGCGCATCCGCGGCGCCATGCTCGACGAGCTGCGCGCGAACGACTGGGGCTCGCGCGGCCTGCGCCAGTCGGCGCGCAAGGTGGAACAGGCCATCCAGGCGCTGGAGCACCGGCTGGGCCGCTCCGCCGGCGAAGGAGAGATCGCCCGGGAGCTGAAGATGGAGCTGGACGACTACCAGTCGCTGCTGCAGGACATCCAGGGCTGCCAGCTGCTCTACGTGGAAGACTTCGCACAGGATGGCGAGTCCGAAAACCCCTGGCTCGAGCGGCAGGCGCACAACGACGGCCGGCTTGGCGGCGACGATCCGCTGGCGCAGCTGCTCGAAGCGGGTTTTCGGCATGAGCTCGTCGATGCCATTGCCGCGCTGCCCGAGCGCGACCAGCTACTGCTGAACCTGTATTACGAGGAAGAGCTGAACCTGCGCGAGATCGGTGCGATTCTGGAAGTGACCCAGTCGCGCGTGTGCCAGCTGCACAGCCAGGCGATCAGCCGGCTGCGCGCGAAGCTGAAGGATTCGCTCTAGGAATCTCGCCTCTGGTGGCGCTTGAACCTGTGGGGTCCCCGCGGACGCGCCATGTACCGAAAACCGATTCCGAAGCTGGAGGTTCGCTGGCTCCGCGCCAACACTGACGCCCTTTGGAGATCGGCGCGGGCAAGCCCAAGATGAGTGGCCGCTTCTTTTTTGAAGATTCGTAAGTCGACTTAGGGCCGAGCCGTCCTTCGCTCTGCTCCGTCATAAAGCCGGGTTGAGCCGCGGATGCGTTTCCTCGCCCCAACGGTACAGGACGGCGCCGGACAGCAGCATGGCGACGGCGACGAACCAGAACGCGCTTTCGAGTCGGCCGCCGAGGGCGGCAGCAGCGCCAAGGCCAAGGGCTCCGATGCCGTAGCCCAGGTCGCGCCAGAAGCGATAGATGCCGATGGCCGACGCGCGCCAACTCGGACGAGCGATGTCGGCCACCGCAGCGCTCAGGTTCGGGTACAGCATGGCCATGCCCAGGCCGGCGATGGCGGCCGACGCACCCCACCAGGCGGACCCGTGACCCAACGGCAGCAGCGCCACGCCGGCGCCGCACAGCCACATGCCCCAGGCGTTCAGGTGATGCCGGCCCACACGGTCGGAAAGCCTGCCCGTGAAGAACTGCGCGCCGCCCCAGGTGAAGCCGTAGATGCCGACTATCCATCCGATGCCGGGCAGGCTGACGCCCTGCTGGTGCAGGTACGCCGGCCAGAACGCCCAGACCAGGGCATCGACGAACTTCTCGACCAGGCCCGCCTGGCACAGCGCGGCCATCCGGCGGTCTCGCCAGCTCATAAGGGCGAACATCTCAGCAGTGGTGGGCCGCTCGCTCACGTTCGCCGGGTAGCGCGGCCGCAAGGCCTGCGCCGTCGGCGCGTGGGCATGTCGCTTGCCTTCGGCATGCGCCCAGGGCAGGGTCTCGACCACGGCCATCCAGGCCAGTAGGGTGGCCATTCCGATCACTGCAGCGCCGAACCACAGCAGACCAGCGCGCGGGCCGAGCAGCGACGCCGCATAGCCTGTCACGACACCCGCGATGGCGACTCCCACGTAACCCGAGAACTCGTTCAGTCCAATGACCAGGCCGCGCTGGTCGGCACGTGTGATGTCGAGTGCGGCCGTCTGTGTCATCGACCAGGTCAGGCCCTGATTCACGCCCAGCAAGACGGTCGCCGCGACAATCCAGTTCCACGACGTGGCGAAGTAGACCAGCAGCGGAATCGGCAGGGCCACGAGCCAGCCGATAAGCAAGACCTGCCGCCGGCCGATGCGCTCGGCCAGACGTCCGGCGATGAAGTTCATCACGCCCTTGACGAAACCAAACGCGATGACGAACGCTGCCAGCAGCATGAAGGACCCGCGCGGCACGCCGAACTCGCTCTCGGCCAGGGCCGGGACCACGGTTCTCATCATCCCGATGGTCATGCCCACCAGCAGCACCTGCAGCAGTTGCTGGAGAACCTGAGCGAGGTTGGCGCGGATGCCGTAGTCCATGACGCGGTCGGTCACGTTCAAGCGGGCACAGGCTCGGGCATGGCGCCCCGCAAGTTGGCGTTCATGATGCGGGCCATGTCGGCAGGTTGCAGTGGAATTTCTGCTGTCAATGCCTCGACGAATGCCTCGCGCGGCATCGAAAGCATCGGATTGAAGCGCTTCTCGAATCCGATGGTCGACGCGGGCTTGCCCGACAGGCCAACGCCGCAGGCGCTGCCAGCCTGGTGGCCAGGATAGATTTCGAGGTCGGCGGGCAGGGTGAGCAGCTTGAGATGCAGCGAGTCGTACAACTGCGCTGCCATCTCCTGTTCCCGGCCGGCCAGGTCGGGACGCCCCACGGCACCGACGAACAAGGTATCGCCAGTGATGACGAACCAGGGCTCATCACCCCGTCGCAGGTCGCGAACGAGCAGACAGACGCTGTCCGGTGTGTGCCCCGGGGTATGCAATACATCCACCAGCACGTTGCCAGCCTCGAGGCGCTGGCCGTTCGTCAGAGGCGCGAACTCAAACTGGACGTGGCCCTTGTTGCTCTCGTGCAGGTAGTACGGCGCACCGACGCGACGGGTCAACTCGAGGCCACCGGAATAGTGGTCGGCGTGCACATGGGTATCGATGACGTGGGCAATCTTGACGCCGGCTCGCTCCGCCTCGGCGATGAACCAGTCTTCATCCCCGGCGACCACGTCCACCGCCACAGCCTTGCCAAAGCCGGCGCAGCCGAAAAAGTAGGAAAGCGTGGCGTTTTCCGCTGCTCTTTGCCTGAAAAACATGGCTGTCTCCTGTTTTAGAACATCAGCACCTTGTCGGCTCATGCGGTCCATTGGGTAAGTTCATACAGGTGCCACACACGTCAACGTCTCCACTGTGGTTCACGATGGGCAGCGCCTTCATGCCGATACCTCAGGTCTGTTCCTGGAGCGGCAGACCGCGTGCGCGCCACTCGGCGACACCGTCAGTCAGATGGAAGGCGCGATAGCCCTTTCTGCGCAGCAACTCGACGGCGTCCTTGGCCATGAGGCAGAACGGGCCGCGGCAGTAAGCGACAACCGGCAAATTCTTGGGCAGCTCGGCGAGCCGCTTCTTGAGTTCGGCCAGGGGCATTGACCACGCATGCGGCAGGTGTGCCGTGGCGAACTCCACTTCGGGTCGGACGTCGAGGACCAGGACCTCGCCCGTCCTGGCCTTCTTCAGGATGTCAGCCCGGTCGACCCCTGCCAGCTCGTCGCCGTGTTCGACGATGGATGTCAGCGCGACTTGCAACTCGACCAGGCGCTCCTCGGCCTCGGAGCGAAGATTCACCCAGAGGTTGGCCACGCTTGTGCCGGCCAGGCGATAGAGAACGTACTTGCCGTCCTTTCGGGTCTCCGCAAGGCGGGCCAGCCGCAACTCCTTCAGGTGGGCGCTGGCGAGCTTGACGCTGATTTCAGCCTGAGCGGCGAGCACCTCGACGGTCTTCTCGCCTTGGCACAGGAGCTCTATGAGCTCGAGACGCTTCGGGCTGGCAAGAGCCTTGCCAATGCGGGCAACTTGTTCGTAGAGCTGGTCTTTGGCTTCTCTCATACGAACATTCTAATGGTTATTGGAATGATGGCGGAAAAACCTTGATGTGAGATGGTGAGGCCGTTGCCGCCAAGGCGCGGCGCCAGGGCTCCAAACCTCGGTTTTGTACCCATTCCGGCTGTCTGCGCCGCCGTCGCGAACGGACCGTCGCCCACCACGCGTCGCAGTTTCGCTGCCCCTGCGGCAGCTCTACGCTCGGAACCAGATCTTGAGCGTCACATACACCGCATAGCTCAGGCCAAGCACCATCCAAGCGAGGAAAAACATGTTGGCCCAGTAATCGCCAGCGTTTGCCGCCAGGGTGTAGTCCTGCATCTTGCAAGCTCTGCCGACGCAGGGCACCTCGCCCTTGACCAGCGCGCGTGAAAACGCAAACAAGAGGTAGCTGGCCACGACAGCGGTCACGAGCTAGATGGTGGTACGCATGTCATCGAATCGTTGTGCTGCGAGGGGGAAGTGCGTCGACAGGATGCCAAGCTGGCCTCGCCCGAATCCGACATTGGCTGCCGCTCGATGGAGGGGCTATACGTCAGGCGTGTCTCCGCCGAGCTGCTCGGCAAGCCCGACAATGATGCTCTCGGGCCCACGGATGTAGGCTAGCCGGTAGGTGTCCGCGTACTGCATTTCGCCAATGAGCTCGGCCCCGTGGGCGCGCATGCGCGCGACGATAGCGTCGATGTCATCGACGGCGAACATGACGCGACGCATGCCCAGAGTGTTCACCGGTGAGTCCACAGGACCAAACCTGATTGCGTTGGGCGTGTGGAACTTGTCCAACTCGATTCCCTGTCCATCGGGAGTCCGCATCATCGCGAGAGTGGCGCGGACATCCTTGAGCCCGATCAGTTGTCCGATCAAAGGCCCTTCTACCGTCGTTTCGCCTTCGAGCTTGAGGCCCAGTTCGATGAAAAACGCCTTGGTCGCTTCAAGGTCGTCGACAACGATAAGGACGTTGTCCATGCGTTTAAGCGTCATACCTTCCTCTCCTCAGTCGGTTTCTCGCCGCATTCTGTCCCTTCAGCCCATATCGATCGAAAGTCGTGGCCACCGCTCACCGAACCGTTTCGCCGCAAGCCGCTGCCGGTAAGTTGCAACGCTCGCCCTGAGAGGGTTATGCCGGACACGCAGCTCGAACAGGTCATCGAGTCCATGCGGGGCGACCACGCCCAACGATTCATCCCCGTTCAGGTAGACACCGACGCAGGTTGCAGATTCCGGCCATGTCGCAACGCCCTCTTCCAAAGATGCGAGAGGAGGCACCACCTGGCCAAGGGCGGCGGCAAGCCAACGATGCACGCCTGCCTGATTCGTTACCTCCCAATGGAAGCCCGGCATGGCCGAACGAAGCCGGTTCTCGAGGTCGGCATCCTGCTCCGGACCGGCCTTCGCGTCGAAGTAGACGACATCCAAGTCTTCGACGGCCGAGCGCCGATCGAACCCGTGAAGGGTGTCCCACACCAGGGACCGGACGGCGCCGGCGCCGATACACCAGGATTGCAGGCCGAGCGAGCGGACGGCTCGCAATGCGGCCATCAACTCGTCCGATGCGGCCGCCATTGCAGCAAGCCTCTGCGCATGGTCTGCCTTGGGGCTGGAAATCATGCCCCGATGGTAAGTCGGCAGACCCGCACAGCATCAGAACCCGAGGCTCTCCAGCAGATCATCCACCTGCGCCTGGCCCGTCACGGCCTCCGGGTTGCCCGGCACCACCTGCGGGCCGTTCTGCAGGCTGCCGGCTTCGGCCTCGTGGCGCTTCTCGGGGTGCTTGTCGAGGTGCGAGTTGTCGATCAGCACCTGCAGCAGCTGCGTCTCGACGTCGTTGACCACTTCCATCATCTTCTTGATGACCTGGCCCGTGAGGTCCTGGAAGTCCTGCGCCATCAGAATCTCGATCAGCTGCGTGTTGATGGCGCCGGCCTTCTGCGGCACGTCCTGCAGATAGCCGCGCGTGTCCATCACGAGCTGGCGCGCATGGTCCAGCTCGACCGGGTTCGCAAACCATTCATCCCAGCGCCGGCTCAGGCCCTTGGCATGCGTGGCAAGGTCTTCCTGCAGCGGCTGCGCAAGGTCGATGGCGTTGAGCGCGCGGTGCGCCGCCCGCTCGGTCATTGAGGCGATGTAGCCCAGGCGGTCGCGCGCGTCGGGAATGGCCTGCGCGGCCTTGGCGACCTGCTTGTCCAGCCCCAGCTCGCGCAGGCCCTCGCGCAGCTGCCGGGTCAGTTGCCCGATGCGCCCGAGCAACTCTTCGGCCGTGTTCCCGTGCTCCACGGGTTCGAGCGCAGTGTGTGTCATTTCACGCCGCCTCTTTCTGGAGCTTCTCGAAGATCTTGGCGATCTTCTCCTCGAGCGTGGCCGCCGTGAAGGGCTTGACCACATAGCCGTTGGCGCCGGCCTGCGCGGCCGCGATGATGTTTTCCTTCTTGGCCTCGGCCGTGACCATCAGCACCGGCAGCTTGGCCAGCTCGGGGTCGGCGCGAATGGTCTGCAGCATGGTCAGCCCGTCCATGTTAGGCATGTTCCAGTCCGACACCACGAAGCCGAAGTTGCCGCCGCGCAGCTTCTCGATGCCGGCCGCGCCGTCTTCCGCTTCGTCGACGTTCAGGAACTCGAGTTCCTTCAGCAGGTTGCGCACGATGCGCCGCATGGTGGGAAAGTCGTCCACGACCAAAATTTTGATGCTCTTGTCAATCACGATTCTTCAACTCCAACAGTTCGTTTTTCAAACCCGGTTCGCGCGTTCGCCGAAGGTGCGCAGATGCGCCAGCACGCGGCGCCCCATCTCCGCGAGCGGCGCCACGTCGTCGACGGCACCCAGCGCAATGGCCTCGCGCGGCATGCCGAAGACCACGCAGCTGGCCTCGTCCTGCGCAAAGGTGTAGGCGCCGGCCTGCTTCATGCGCAGCAGCCCTTCGGCGCCGTCCTTGCCCATGCCCGTGAGGATCATTCCGATCGCGTTCTTTCCGGCATGCCTGGCGGCCGAATCGAACAGCACGTCGATCGAGGGCCGGTGTCGGTTCACCGGCGGCTCCTGGTCGAGCTGCGCCACGTAGTTGGCGCCGCTTCGGCCGAGCGACAGGTGAAAGCCGCCGGGCGCGATGTAGGCATAGCCCGGCAGCACGCGTTCGCCATGCTCGGCTTCCTTCACGGTGATGCGGCACAGGCCGTTCAGGCGCTGCGCGAACGAGCGCGTGAAGCCGGCCGGCATGTGCTGCGCGATCAGCACCGCCGGCGCGTCCGGCGGCAGCGGCAGCAGCACCTCGCGGATGGCCTCCGTTCCGCCGGTGGAAGCGCCGATGATGATGAGCTTCTCAGTGCTCAGGAGCGGGCTGCGCAGCAGCGGCTCCTGCGGGTTGTCCGGCGTGCCCCTGGCCGAGGCGCCGTGCCGGCCCGGCAGCAGCCGCGCCGCGGCGGCCGTGCGGATCTTGCCGGCAATCAGCTCGGTGTATTGCAGCAGGCCGTCGCGCACGCCGAGCCGCGGCTTGGTCACGAAATCGATCGCGCCCAGCTCCAGCGCGCGCAGCGCGATCTCCGAGCCCCGCTCGGTCAGCGACGACACCATGACCACCGGCATCGGCCGCAGGCGCATGAGCTTCTCGAGGAATTCGAGGCCGTCCATGCGCGGCATCTCGACGTCGAGCGTCAGCACGTCAGGATTCGTCACCTTGATGAGGTCGCGCGCCTGCAGCGGATCGGCCGCGGTGCCGACCACCGTCATGTCGGACTGGCTGTTGATGATCTCGGTCATCACGCTGCGGATCAGCGCCGAGTCGTCGACGCAAAGCACCTTGATTTTCTTCATGCGATCCAGCTTCCCTTGCCATATGCGGCAGACCATTTGCGCAGCAGCTCGCCTTCGTCGCGCTGGACCGCCTGGATGTCGACCGGTGCGCGCAGCTTGCGCACCACCGCCTTGCCGCTCTCGGGCAGCAGGCATACCCGGCGCGCATGCAGGCCGCGCAGGTCCTGCGCGACGACGGCGATGCGCTGCTTCTCGAGGTAGCGCAGAACGAAATCGGCGTTGCGCCCGCCGATGTTGAGCATGGTCATGTTGGCCAGCACCGCGGCACCGCCGAAAACCTTGGCCTTGAGCCGCTCGCGCCGTGCGCCCGCGCGCACCAGCTCTGCGATCAGCACGTCCATCGCATGGGCGCCGTAGCGCATCGAGCCGGCCTGTTCGCGCGAGCCCGCCTCGGCATCGTCCGGCAGCATGAAATGGTTCATGCCCGCCACGCCCGCCTCCACGTCGGTGACGCAGGCCGCCACGCAGGAGCCCAGCACCGTCGTCAACAGCATGCCGGCATCGGTCACGTAATACTCCGCCGGCAGCAGCTTGACCGCGGCGCAATCGAAGTCGCGGTCGAAGTAGTGGTGCGTGGCCACCGAGCCCGGCACGGCCGCGGGCAGGAAGCCCTTCTGCGGTACAAGGCTCGTGTTCGCATGGGTGTTCATTGGCGTACCTTCGTGCTTCGCACTGCGGTGCGAGCTTGCTTGGGGCGGCCCGGCGCTGCGCTCATGTGCGCGCCTTGCCCAGCGCGTACACCGTCTGCCCGACCGTCTTGAAGGTCTGGTTGACCAGCGAGGCGTTCTCCGAATGCCCCGCGAACAACAGGCCGTGGGGCTTGAGCAGCGGCACGAAGCGGTCGAGCAGCTTCTTCTGCGTCGGTTTGTCGAAATAGATCATCACGTTGCGGCAGAAGATCGCGTCCACCGGCTCCTTCACGGGCCAGGACGCATCGAGCAGGTTGAGCCGCGAGAACTTGACCATGGCGGCCACTTCGGGGCGCACCCGCACCTTGCCGGCATTCGCGCCGGTGCCCTTGTTGAAGAAGCGCCGCAGGCGGTCGGTGGACATGCGGTTGACCTGCTCCATCGTGAAGACGCCGGCCGATGCCCGGGCCAGCACCGCCGTATCGATGTCGGTGGCGATCACGCGCGCCGCGCTCGCGCGTTCGCCGAGCGCCTCCATCAGCGTGATCGCGATCGAATAGGGTTCTTCGCCGGTCGATGCGGCCGCACACCAGACGATGAGGGGCTGGGTGGATTTACGCGCCAGCTCCGCGAGCACCGGAAAGTGGTGCGCCTCGCGGAAGAACGAGGTCAGGTTGGTGGTCAGCGAATTGATGAACAGCTGCCACTCCTCGCCGTCGCGGCTGTCTTCCAGCATGGCCAGGTAGGCCGAGAACTCCGGCAGCCCCAGCTCCCGCAACCGGCGCGAGAGCCGGCTGTACACCATCTGGCGCTTGTGCTCGCCGAGGGCGATGCCGGCGCGGCGATGGATGAGCGTGCGTACGCGCGAGAAATCGCTGTCGGTGAAAAGGAATTCGGAGTTCATGCGCGCGTGCTCAGTAGTTCGCCATCGGGCAGGCCCGACCCCGGGGCATGAAACTGGGGTCACAGTCAAATTCGGCGGTCGATGGCATGAGTTTCTTAGTAGGCCGCTTCGGTGGGGGTCACGTCCTGCGACCAGGCCAGTGCCGACAGATGCGCGGCATTCACCTGGTCGGCGCTCAGGAGCAGCGCTTCCGCCAGGCGCGCCGCGTCGCCGGTGTTCAGCTCGCAGGCTTCGGCCAGCGAGAGGAAAGGCCCGTACACACCGCCGCGCGTAAGGATGGCCTGCTGGACCGAATCGGGAAGCTGCACCTTGTTCAGCACCTCTTGCATCGGAATGCCCAGCAGCTGGTCGATCAGCGAGAACATGCCAACCACGAACAGGTTGTCCGACTCGCCCCGCGGCAGCAGGGTTTCGCCCATCAGCTCGACGAAGCGGCCGCGCAGGATGGCCTTCTTCATCATGAATGGCGGACTGCCCGTGGGGTTGCTCGTTGCCAGCAGCAGCGAGAGCCAGCGGAACAGCGGCGAATAGCCGAGCATCGTCACGGCATGGTGCAGCGAATGGATCTCGACGCCCGCACCCACGGCCGGCGAGTTCATGTGGCGCAGCAGCCGGTAGGTGAGCGCGGCATCGCGCTTGAGGGCGGCCTCGATCTCGCGCAGGTCTTCGTTGCGCTGGATCATCTGCAAGAGCCGCATGATCAGCATCGATTCGGGCTGCAGCGTGCGGCTGCCGGTGCTCGCCGCGGGTGGCGGCAGGCCGCAGCCCGCGTCGGCGAACATGTCGATCCGGCGTGCGGCGCAGGCTTCGAAGTCTTTCCACGAGCCCATGCGCGTGGCGATCGGCTGGATCGGCATGTGGTCCGGCTGCTCCTTGCCGCGGACGGCCGCAACCAGCAACGGATCGCCGGCATCCACGTCGAAATGCGTCACCATGCCAAGCAGCTCGGGGTCTTCCGGCAGCGCCGGGGCGCGGCACAGCATGAAGCTGAACCCCTGCTCGCGCAGGAACAGCAGCACCGACCGCAGTTCCTCGTTCGCAAGGTCGCCGAGCTCCAGGCAGAGCACGGTGTACTCGGGCGGCAGCGATTGCAGCACGCCCAGCGCCAGCACCGCTGCATTCACGTCGAAGAACAGTTCGCTGTGCCCCAGCCGCCACGGCGTTTCCGGCGGGTTGAGGTGCTCGGTCACGCAGGCCACGAGCGACTTGAACTGGCTGATCGCATCCGGAGCTTCTTCGGGCCTGGCCGCCGCGCACCAGGCAAGCTTGTAGCCTGCGACGCGCTTTTGCGCATCCAGCAGCAAGGTGTAGGCCACATAGCCGTCTGCATTGCGCGAAACCATCAGGTCTTTCGACACTTCAGTTGCCTGGGTTTCTTCGGCCGCGGAGCGCCGGAAAAAATCAAAACGCATTGCATCGTCTCCGTGTGGTTGTATTTTTCAGGCCGCCACCGGCTCCGTCCGGGCCGCATGCGCCAGGACGGCGGCGCGCGCCGCGTGCGCACGCTGGATGCGCGGCATGGCATCGACGTCGATGATGAAAGCCACGCTGCCGTCGCCCAGGATCGTCGCGGCCGAGATGCCCGGCACCTTGCGGTAGTTGGTCTCCAGGTTCTTGACCACCACCTGGTGCTGGCCGAGCAGCTCGTCCACCAAGAGCGCGAAGCGCGTCTCGCCGGCCTGCACGATCACCAGGATGCCCTGGGTCGGATCGGTCTGCGCGCCGGCCACGTCGAACACGCCGTGCAGCTCGATCAGCGGCAGATACTCGCCGCGCACCTTGATCACGTGGCCGTCGCTGGTGATCGAATGCAGGTGCTCCGTGCGCGGCTGCAGCGACTCGATCACGTAGCTCAGCGGCAGGATATAGGCCTCGCTGCCCACCTTGACCGACATGCCGTTCAGGATGGCCAGCGTCAGCGGCAGCACGATGCGGGTGGTGGTGCCCCAGCCCTCGCGCGAGCTGATCTCCACATGCCCGCCCATCTCCTGGATGTTGCGCTTGACCACGTCCATGCCGACGCCGCGCCCGGAGATGTCGGTGACCTGCTCGGCCGTCGAGAAGCCCGGCGCGAAGATCAGCTGCCACACCTCGTCGTCGGGCATGGTGTCGGTCACGGGCAGGCCCTGCTGCATGGCCTTGGCCAGGATCTTCTGGCGGTTCAGGCCGGCGCCGTCGTCGCTGACCTCGATCACGATGTTGCCGCCATGGTGCTGCGCCGACAGCAGCAGCTGGCCTTCGGCTTCCTTGCCCTTGGCGATGCGCTGCGACGGCGTCTCGATGCCGTGGTCGAGGCTGTTGCGCACCAGGTGCGTGAGTGGATCGATGATGCGTTCGATCAAGCCCTTGTCGAGCTCGGTCTCCTTGCCGAAGGTGTCCAGGCGGACTTCCTTGCCGAGCTTGGCGCTGACGTCGCGGATCACGCGCGGGAAGCGGCTGAACACGTAGTCCATCGGCATCATGCGGATCGACATCACCGACTCCTGCAGGTCGCGCGCGTTGCGCTCCAGGTGGCCCAGCCCGCTCAGGAAGCGCTCGCATTCCACCGGGTCGAGCATGGTGGCAGCCTGCGTGAGCATCGACTGCGTGATCACCAGTTCGCCCACCAGGTTGATGAGCTGGTCAACCTTCTCCACGTCCACGCGGATCGAGCTCGAATCCTTGGCACCCGCCGCGGCGGCCGAAGCGGGCGTCGCCCTGGGCGCTGCAGCAGGCTGCGGCGCGGCGGCAGCCGGTGCGGATGGTGCCGCGGCAACGGGCGTGGCCGCGGGAGCCGCATCGCCCGCGGCCTGCGCCGCGATATCGATCTGCGACTCGTCGATGACGAAGCAGCACACGGCAACGATGTCGTCGGGCGCACAGCTGGTTTCGAGCACCACCGTCAGCTGGTCGCCGCTGCGCGTGCGCGACAGCAGCTTGCCGAGGTTGCCGAGCTCATCGGCGAGCAGGTCGCATTCGCTGTCGGACAGGCGCGAGAACCTGATGCGCAGGGCCCCGCCCTGCGCGGGCACCGCCGCGGCGGCAGCAACGGGCGCGGCGGCGGGCACGGGTGCGGCCGCAGCCGGTGCGGCCTGGGTGCCGTCGCTCTCCAGCGCGAGCTGGCGAAGCACCTCGCAGATGTGCGCGACCCTTTCGGGATCGGGTTCGTTCTCGGCCTGGTAGGCAATCAGTTGTTCTTGCAAGGCGTCCTTCGTTTCCAGGAATGAATCGATCATCGAGCGGCTCAGCTTCAGTTGGCCGTGGCGCGCGCGGTCCAGCAGGGTTTCCAGCAGATGGGTCGTATCGGTCAGCGCAACGAAGCCGAAGGTGGCCGCGCCGCCCTTGATCGAATGCGCGGCGCGGAAGATGGCGTTGAGCTGCTCGCTGTCGGGCGCCTCGGCGTCCAGCTCGAGAAGCAGCTGCTCCATCTGTGCCAGAAGCTCGACGGCTTCGACAAAAAATGCCTGTGTGAACTGACTGAGATCCATCGTTGCTCCGAACCGGCGTGCATGCGTGCCGGCATCAATGTCTTAAGGGTGCGTTGGCGCCGGCGATCCTTTGACGGTCACCTTGAGGTTGTCGGTGGGCGCGAGGAACGGCGACGGCGAAGGCTTCGACCTTGCGGGCAGGATGGCGCCGGCACCGGCGCTGCCGCCTCCGCGGTTCTCGTTCTCGATCTGCTGCTGCGTGCGGTGGTTGAGCAGGATGATGCTGATGCGCCTGTTAATCGGATTGCGCGGATTGCTCCGGTCCAGGTGCATGCTGTCGGCCAGGCCGACCACGCGCAGCACCTTGTTCTCCGCCATGCCGCCGATCACCAGCTCGCGCCGCGAGGCATTGGCCCGGTCGGCGGACAACTCCCAGTTGCCATAGGACCGGTCGCCATTGGTGTAGACGAAGGCGTCGGTGTGCCCCGACAGGGTGATCTTGTTGGGCAGCTCATTGAGCGTGGGCCCGATCTCGCGCAGGATGGCCCGCATGTGTGGCACCAGCTGCGCACTGGCCAGGTCGAACATCGGGCGGTTCTCGCTGTCGACGATCTGCAGGCGCAGCCCCTCGGTCGTGATGTCGATCAGGATCTGCGAGCGGAACTGCCTGAACACCGGGCTGTTCTCGATGAGCTTGTCCAACCGCTCCTTCATGCTGGCCAGGCGGTCCGCGTCGGCGTCGTCTTCGGCGTCGGCGCGCTGCACCTCGCCGTCGACTCGCGTGCTCGGGTCCATGCCGCCACCGGGAACCACGCTGATGCTGGTGCTGCTCTTCTCGCCGCCGCTGAGCGCCACCTCCAGCGGCATGCGGAAATGCTCGGCGATGCCTTCACGCTGCTTCGGCGAGGTATTGGACAGCAGCCACATCACGAGGAAGAACGCCATCATGGCGGTCATGAAGTCGGCATAGGCGATCTTCCAGCCGCCGCCGTGCCCGCCGCCCCCATGGGCGGCAACGCGCCTGACCACGACCCTGTGCTTTTCCGTGCTCATGACGATGCGCCCCGCCGGTCAGCGGGCCTTGACCTCGCGCACGTGGTTGTCCAGCTCGGTGAAGCTGGGCCGTTCGGTCGAGAACAGCACCTTGCGGCCGAATTCCACCGCCAGTTGCGGCGCATAGCCGTTGAGGCTCGCGAGCAGCGTCACCTTGGTGCACTGGTACAGCTTCATGCCCTCGGACACCTTCTGGTCGATCAGCGAAGCCAGCGGCGACACGAAACCGTAGGCCAGCAGCACGCCAAGGAAGGTGCCCACCATGGCATGTGCGATGAGCGCACCCATTTCCGCGGGCGGCAGGTCGGCCGAGCCCAGCGCGTGCACCACCCCCATGACGGCCGCGACGATGCCCAGTGCGGGCAGCGCATCGCTCACGCGCGAGAGGCTGTGCACGGGCATCTCGGCCTCGTGCTTGATGGTCTCGATCTCGTGGTCCATCAGCGCCTCGATCTCGAATGCATCGGTATTGCCGCTGATGACCAGCCGCAGGTAGTCGCACAGGAACTCCATCACGCCGGCGTCGGCCAGGATCTCGGGATAGCGGCTGAAGATCTGGCTCTGCGCCGGGTCCTCCACGTCGGACTCCAGCTTCATCATTCCTTCCTTGCGCGCCTTGGCCAGCAGCTCGTAGAGCAGCGCGAGCAGGTCCAGGTAGAGCTGCCGGTTGTGCTTGGACGAGCGCAGCAGGAGCGGCAGCTCCTTGAGCGTGGCCTTGATCGTCTTGCCGTTGTTGCCGGCCATGAAGGCGCCCAGCGCGGCGCCGCCGATCATCAGCAGCTCGACCGGCTGGAACAGCACGCCGAAGTGCCCGCCCATCAGCGCGTAGCCGCCGAAGACGGCGCCAATCACCACCAGATACCCAACCAAAAGGAGCACACGCTTCCCCTATTGCCCTTGAGGCGTCGATTCAAATGCCCTGCCCGGCGGGCAAGGTCCGTGTCGTCAGTGGAGCCCGGTGCCGCCCGGCGCCGTCTCCACGCCAAAACCCATGCCTTCGATGCCGAGCGCGGCCACTTCGCCCGCTGCGGCGCGCTTGGCGCCGCGCGCCTTGCCCGCGCGCGACGGCGGCCGGCAGAGCACGCACACGTAGCCGCTCTTGTGGTCGTGCGCGTGCGCAACGAACTGGCCCGAGCAGCGGCAGCAGGTGCTCAGCTGGAGCATGTCGCTGTCGAAGAAGCGCACCATCGTGTAGGCACGCGTGAAATCCAGAATTGGCTCGCTGTCCTGCGCTGCTATTTGCTGCAAATAAAGTTTGTAGCTTTTAATTAATATCCAGACTTTTTCTTTGTCCGAATGAATTTTCATGAATTGATACATGTTGTAAAACATTGACGAATGGATATTCGCCAGCCACGTCATATACCAATCCGTTGAAAATGGAAGCAATCCCTTCGGCGGGGAAACACCCTTGATTTCCTTGTAGAGCCGGATCAGCCGCTCCCGGCTGAGGCCCACTTCCGACTCCAGGAACTGCAGGCGGGCGCCCAGCTGGATCAGCTGGATCGCGAGTTGCACTTCCCGCACCTCGCCCAGGACGCTCTTGCGCGTCATGCGGCCACCGCTGTCTTTCGGGTCTGCAGGCTTCTTGCCGACATCAGGATCGACATGTGTGCTTGTTGCAGCATCGTGTCCTTACCTTCGCCAACCACCGCCGACATCGAGGCGTGCTCGTTCAGCCGGAAACTGCACAGCAGGAAGTTCGATGCCGCCAGCTTGACGATCTGCGCAAGCGACATGCTGGCCAGCATGTCGGCCAGTTCGCTGCTCACGCCGAGCCGGAACATCGCCGCCACGCGGTCCTGCTTGACCAGTTTCTGCGCCAGCAGCATGTAGGCGAGGTTGATGTCGCCGATTTCCCGGGAGATTTCGCCGTTGGCTACGCTCATCACGTTATCCGTTTCCAAAATGCACTCCGTTCAGTCATGTCCTGATTGGATTATTCACAATATTTAACACTTGTAACCTTCTGCACTAACCAAACTGTAAACAGGACTACAAGTACATGTAAGCTTTTGTTGCAATCGCACGACGGGGCTTCCGCCGATGCCACCGACTCTCAAAGAGATGGCAATTCAATGAAAAGGCATGAATTCGTTCAGTCTGCTGCATGGCCCCTGTCGTTCTCGATTCCGTGGATCCACGCCATGACCTCCGCTACCGCCAGGTAGAGCTGCGGCGGGATCTGCCGATCGAGGTCCACCTGCATCAGCAGCCGGACCAGGTCCGGCGAGGCGTGCACGTAGACGCCGTTCTCTCGCGCCTGCCGCAGGATCGATTCCGCCGTCACGCCGTAGCCCTTGGCCACGACCACCGGGGCCTTCGCGGTGTCGGCGTGGGACAGGGCCACAGCGCCCTGGCGCGGTTGCGCGGGGGCCGTCATGCGGTGCGCTCCATGGCCGTGATCTGCAGGTCCTGTAGCCGCAGGCCCGCAGCCTCGAGACGCGGCGCCAGTTCGCCACCGCCGCTGCGCAAACGGGCCAGCGTTGCGGCTTGGCTTGCGGCCAGGTGCGCCTGGACGAGTTCGCCCGTGAGGCTCAAGCGAAGATCCACCGCGCCCAGCTTCGGCAGCGTGAGGGACACCGTGGTGGTCCAGCGGCGCGGGGGCGTGCTGCGCCCGTCGCCCCGGTCTTCCGGCGCATGGTCGGGTTGTTCGGCTGTCTCTTCGTGGATCGACCACGCCATCGGCACATTCGGCCATGCCTGGCCGCTCCAGCGGAACACGGCGGTGGCCAGCAGGTCGAGCTGCTGGTGCACCAGCGTGGCGGTCTGCGGATGGATCAGCTCGGCCGCAGCGGCGGCCGGCGCTGCCGCGCGCGCCGAGCTTGCGGATGCACCGGTTTCGCCGATGCCGGGGCCGGCCATGCGCTCGCCGCCGGCCATCGCTGCCATGTGGGTTGCGGAGGCCACTGCGGCCTGATGAATCTGGGCGGACGGCAGTGCCTGCGGCAATGCATCGGACGGCGCAGGAGCGGGCCCGCCGGCAGCGGAGAGAGGCGCCGCGGCTGGAGCCTGGGCCGCGGCCGGCTGCACCGCCAGAACCGGTTGCCCCAGAGGGGCAGCAGCGGTGGCCGGCTGCTGCAGCGGCTGCGTCAGGCGAACCTGCGGCTCCTCGGCCAGCTGCGACAGCGTGCGCAGCCCCATGGCGAATTCAAGCAGGTGCGATTCGTAGAATAGTCCGCTGCCGCTCACCGATCGTGCCAGCGCGGCCGCGAGCACGGCGCCGGACGGCGCTTCCTGCGGCGACGCCCACACGGGTGCCGCGCCGCGCACCGGCTCCGATTCGGCATCGAGATCCGCCAGCACGGCGCTGATGACGCGTGCCGCCGCCGACCACTGCGTGTCGATCGAGGGCGGCGCATCGGCGCGCGGCGGCGCAGGCGCCGCGCCGGCCGGCAGGCGCGCCTCGAGCATTGCGTGGGACGGCAGCCGGACATCGTTCTTGACCTTCTGGATCTCGACCATCGGCCCGACCGGCATGCTGGTGCCGACCTCGGTCTGCAGCACGGCGAGGTCCGGCCGCGCCGAAGAAAGCTTCGAGGCAAGCAGCGCAACATCGACGGCAGGTCCGATCGGTCTGTTCATGGCTTTGGGTGCAGTGTCCGGCGATCAGTACGGCAGGCCGTAGGCCTTGCCAAGATCGCTGCGGTTCTGCAGCTGGGCCATCTTGTCCACCAGGCGTTCGAGCTGCGGCTTGACGAGCCCGCACACCTCGTCCTGGTCGGCGTGGATGCGCGCGATCAGCCCGCGCACCTGTTCCAGCTGCGCCGCGTCCAGCGACACCGCGCCGACGGCCTTGAGCCGGTCGACCAGCGCCGCGCAGCGGGCCTCGAGCTCGGGCAGCCGGTCCCACTCCCTGGCGCGGGCCAGCGAGGCCATGAGCGACATGGCCGAGGCGAGCTCGCCATAGCAATGGATGACTTCGTGGCGGACTGGCACGGCCTGCGCTTCCGATGAGATGAGGTTGGAGTCAATTGCCGGCACTGGCGCCGCCGATCTCGCGCCATGCGGACGCGACGTTCTCGAGCAGTGCCTCGGCCTCGTCGAGCGCCTTGGGCTCGTTGCGCAGGTTCGCGTAGAGCAGCCGGCGAATGACGTAGTCGTAGAGCGCCGACAGGTTGCCCACCAGTTCGGCGCCGGCCGCGCCCGCCGCCTTGGCGTCGAGGCCGGCCTTCAGGCCGTTGTCGACGATGCTGATGGCTTTGGAAATTGCGTTGCCCTTGGCGACCATGTCGCCGGTGGCCATGTGGTGCCGGGCCATGCCGATGCTGGTGACGACGCCGTCGAACAGCATGACGATGAGCTGGTGCGGCGATGCGCTCATGGTGCGCGTTTCCATGCCGACGCGCGCATACGCGCTGGCACCGGTCCTGAATGTGTGGGGGGTGTACATGGGCTGCTCCGCTGGAATTGCTACTTGCTGCTGTTCTGCATGCTCGCGAACTGCTGCGTGAGATAGTTGCTGGTGCTGTTCATCTGGCTCATGAGCAGGTCGAGCTGGGTGAACTGCGCGCGATAGCGCTCCACCTTGGCGTCCACGCGCGTCTTCATGTCGGCGTACTGCTCGTCGAGCTGCTTGAGCGAGGCGGTCATGCCATCGGAAGCGACCTTCAGCGCGCCGCCGGTGGAGGTGAGGTTGTCCACCAGCGCGCTCAGCTGCTTGCCGTAGCCGGCGGTGCTGCCGGCGGCGCTCGCGAACAGCCCGGAAACGCCGGCCAGGTTGCTGGCCAGGGCCGACTTGAGCTTGGCCGAATCGACCGCCATGGTGCCGTCCTTCTGGAACGCGACGCCGATTTCCGACAGCACCTTCATGTCGTCCGCCCCACCGGCCTGCGGCGTGGTGAGCGCCTGGCGGATGCGCGTCTGCAGGTTGCGCAGCGTCGAGTCGCCGACGAGCGCGGCACCGGTCTTGGAGTCCTGGTCGTAGGTGGTCAGCTTGTTGGCCGTGGCCTGCAGGCTGTTGTAGGCCTTGACGAAATCGTTGATCGCCGACTCCACCGCGGCGGTGTCGGCCTCGGTCGACAGGTTGCTGTTGCCGGTCTTGAGCAGCGTCAGCGTGGTGCCCTGGATGGCTTCCTTCACGGTGTTGCTCGCGCTGGTCACGGCAATGCCGTTCACGGTGAGCTTCGCGTTCTGCCCCGCCACCGTCTGGCGCAGGTTCTGCGTGCCCGCGGGATCGTTGTTCAGCAGGTTCTGCAGCGCCGCATCGCCGGCCACAGAGACGCGCATGCTCGAGGTCTCGCCGGTCTGCGAGGAGGTCAGCACGAGCCGGTTGGGCGTGCCGCTGCCGTCGTTCACGATGCTGGCCGAGACGCCGGCCTTGGCGGCGTTGATGGCGTCGCGAATGCCCGCCAGCGTGTTGTTGCTGCCGTCGATGGTGATCGGCACGGCCGTGCGGGCAGTGTCCGGCGTGAAGCCTGCCCCCGTGTACGTGCCGGTTGCCGCATCGAGCGTGCCGCCGGTGACGGTGCCGAAATCGATGGTGATGGTTCCGCTGCCGATGGCCGTGGTGGTGCTCGCCTGGCCCGCCGCAACCAGCGACTGCGACTGCGCAAGCTGCGTCACCTCGACGGCATAGGTACCGGCCGCGGCCGTGCCTCCGGCTGCCGCGGTCAGCACGTCGGGCGCGCTGGAGGCGGCCTTCACGCCCAGGAAGAGCGCCGGGTCGGACAGCTTCTTGGCCGCAGCCTGCAGCGTGCCGAGCGAGCTTTGCAGCGTGCCGTAGGCCGAGAGCTTGCTCGTATAGCTCACCTGGCGCTGCTGCAGCGCCACGAGCGGCTGGCTCTCTGCCGTCTGGAGCTGGGTGAGCAAAGTGCTCAGGTCGAGGTTGGAGCCGACGCCCAGGCTGCTGATCGATGCCATGTTGAGATTTCCTGCTGTCTGTGAATGAGAAGGCGGCGCCCGTCAGGCTTCCCGGCTCACCAGGAGGCCCGGCGCCTTGCCCAGCACCTTGGCGATGCGCACCACTTCCTCGGAAGGGATCTGGCGGATGACCTCGCCGCTTTCCCGGTCGACCACCCTGACGATGAGCTTGTCGGTGTCCTCGTCCATCTCGAACTGCAGCCCGACCGAGCGGCTCTGCAGCGAAGCGTTGGCTTCCTTCACCGCCTGCGCGACCTGCGCGGGCGTGGCTTCGTCCACCGCGTCCGACGGCGCGGCCGCGGACTCCGCGGCGGCCTTGCCGGCGGTGCGCTCGGAGAGCGCCTGCATCCACCACGGGCCGTCTGCCGCAGGGGTCACGGGGATCGACATGATTTCCACCTTCTTGCTTGATTGCTTTCGCTGTCGTCTGCGGCCTGGCCAGAGCCGGGCCGCAGGGAACAGCGCAGTCGGACCCAGGCTTTCGCCCGGACGACTGCGCAATGCCTTTCTCTCAGATCAACGCAGGAGCGACAGCACGCCTTGCGTGGTCTGGTTCGCCTGGGCCAGCACCGAGGTGCCGGCTTGCTGCAGGATCTGCGCACGGGTCATGTTCGACACTTCGGTTGCGTAGTCGGCGTCTTCGATGCGCGAACGCGACGACGACAGGTTGGTGATGGCGGTGCCGAGGTTGGAGATCACCGAGTCGAAACGGTTCTGCACCGCACCCAGCGAGCTGCGCAGGTCGTCGACTTGCTTGAGCGCCGCGTCGATCGCTTCGAGGGGGTTGGCGGTCGAGCCGGTCTGCAGGCTGGCCACGGAGACCTTCGAGGTGTCGAGCGCGAAAGCGGCAGTGCCGGCGGTCGTGGTCGTGTCGGCGGCTTGCGGATCCAGTGCGACATAGAAGCGTTGAGCCACGCCGTTTGCTGCGTCGGTGAACCCTTCGTTGTTCAGGGCCATCGCTTCGGCAGCGCTGCCCGGCGTGATGGTGACTTCCGCGTACCAGTTGCCAGCGTCGTCGCTCAGTGCCTCGGCACCGAAGGTCACGCTACCGGCGGCCACGCCCAGGCTGGTTGCCAGCGTGCCGCCGGTCTTCTCGGTCACGGCGGAGGTCGTGACGTTGGTCGTTGCGCCGTACACCTTCTGTGCGGCGGCGGCATCCACGTCGGCCGAGGTGCCGACCATCGTGGCGGTGCCGTCGAAGCTCGCGCCGGTCTTGGCTTGCGGGCCGTTGACGTTGAAGCCTTGCATGCCGAGCGTCTTCGAGCTGATTTCCTTCAGGTCGATGTCGATGGTCTCGCCGTCGTTGGCGCCGACCTGCACGGTCAGCGGCTTGGCCGACGACGACAGGACCTTCACGCCGTTGAAGTCGGTCTGCTTCGACACACGGTCGATTTCACCGAGGCGCAGCTTGATTTCGTCCTGGATGGACTGCAGGTCGCTGCCCGAGTTGCTGCCGTTGGCGGCTTGCACCGACAGTTCGCGAACGCGCTGCAGGTTGTTGTTCACTTCCTTGAGCGCGCCTTCCGTGGTCTGCGCCAGCGAGATGCCGTCGTTGGCGTTGCGCGAGGCTTGCGTCAGGCCGCGGATGTTGGCCGTGAAGCGGTTGGCAATGGCCTGGCCGGCGGCGTCGTCCTTGGCGCTGTTGATGCGCAGGCCGGAAGACAGGCGCTGGATCGCCGTGTTCAACGACGATTGCGACGCGTTGAGATTGTTCTGCGTGAGCAGGGAAAGGCTGTTGGTGTTGATGACTTGCGCCATGTTCGACTCCTGATAGACAAAGGTTGTGGACTCCGGCCCTCCGGCCGCAACGCTGGACCCGCTCCCACTGTGAGACTCAAGCCATCGTTGGTTTAGTTATCGGCAGGGCTTTTCAAACATTTAGAGTCCGGCGCAAAAAAAGATGCGCGCCCCACAACCTCCGGGTTCAGGCGGGCAGGTTCATCACTTCCTGGTAGGCCGCCACCAGCCGGTTGCGCACCTGCAGCCCGGTCTGGAAGGCCACGTTGGCCTTCTGCAGGTCGACCATCACGTCGTTCAGCGCCACGCCGGGCTTGCCCATTTCGAAGTCCTCGGCCTGCCCGTAGGCCTTGGTCTGCGACGTGCTGATGTTGTCGAGCGAGCGCCGGAGTTCGGCCGCAAAGCCCCCGGGCTGGGCCGCCTCGGCGGCGGGTTGCGCAATGCCGCTCTGGAGCGCGGCGGTCCGCATCTGCTGCAGGACGGATTCGATGGCGGTAATCGACATGGCGTGCTTTCTCTTCTCTCTTGTGGATCTGGATGTGGACAAGGAGGACCAAGGGCCCTCCCGCGTGTTTTCAGCGTAGCAGGCGAAGCCGCGGCGACATGCGCCCAACTGACGGCAAAACCCGCAGTTGTTCGACCAATCGAATATGGCCCGGCTGCTGAGAATCAACGCCGACCCCATAGCTCGCTGACGACACCACGGCCCCCCGGCATGACCCCAGAACATCGAAGCCCCCAGCCCCTCGCCATGATCCCGCGCCGCCCCGTGCATTTGGCCGCGGCGGAGCTTGCGCAATGAGTTCGGCGGCACCCGCGGGCGCCAGCCCGGCGCCCTCGCCCGCCTCCGGCCTTGCCGAGCGGCTTCGCACCCAGCCGAAGCTGCCGCTGATCGTCGGCGCGGCCGCCATCGCCGCGGCCGCCGCGGCGTTCCTGCTCTGGAGCCGCGCCCCGGACTACGGCGTGCTCTACACCAACGTGACGGACCGCGACGGCGGCGCCATCATCGCGTCGCTGCAGCAGATGAACGTGCCCTACAAGTTCGCCGAAGGCGGCGGCGCGATCCTGGTGGCGCGCGACAAGGTGCCTGAAGTGCGCCTGAAGCTCGCGTCCCAGGGCCTGCCGAAGGGCGGAGGGGTCGGCTTCGAGCTGATGGACAACCAGAAGTTCGGCACCAGCAATTTCGCAGAACAGGTCAACTACCAGCGCGGGCTCGAAGGCGAGCTGGCGCGCTCGGTCGAATCGATCGGCTCGGTCGAGTCGGCGCGCATCCACCTGGCCCTGCCCAAGCCTTCGCTCTTCGTGCGCGACCAGAAGAAGCCCTCGGCCTCGGTGATCCTGACGCTGCACCGCGGCCGCAGCATCGACGAAGGCCAGGTCAGCGCCATCGTGCACATGGTCTCCAGCAGCGTGCCCGAACTCAACGCCAAGAGCGTGACCGTGGTCGACCAGCACGGCAACCTGCTGTCGGCCGCCAATGCCGGCGCGCGCGGCCTGGACGTGAGCCAACTGAAGTACGCACAGGAAATCGAGCAGGGCTACATCCGCCGCATCGAGGCGATCCTGCAGCCCATCGTGGGCGCGAGCAATGTGCGCGCGCAGGTCGCGGCCGACATCGATTTCTCCGTGGTCGAACGCACCGAGGAAAGCTACAAGCCGAACCAGGACCCGCGTGCCGCGGCCATCCGCAGCCAACAGTCGAGCGAGTCGGCGCAGCAGGGCGCCACGCCGCCGGGCGGCGTGCCGGGCGCGTTGTCGAACCAGCCGCCGCAGACGCCGAGCGCGCCCATCACCGCGCCGCCGGCGGCTGCGAACGCCGCCGCACCTGCGCCGGGCGCGGCCACGGTGGTGGCCAGCTCGGCACCGGGCAGCTCGCGCAAGGACGTGACGACCAACTACGAGCTCGATCGTTCGATCCGCCATGTGCAGCAAGGCGCGGGCGGCGTGAAGCGGCTGTCGGTGGCCGTGGTGGTGAACCACCGCGAGGCCGCGGACAGTGCCGGCAAGCTGAGCCAGCGCGCGCTCACGCCGGCCGAGATCGAGCAGATCAGGAACCTGGCCAAGGAAGCGATGGGCTTCAGCCAGGAGCGCGGCGACTCGCTCAACGTGGTCAACAGCGCCTTCGCCCGCGAAGGCCGCGACGAGCAGCCCGGGCCCGTCCTGCCGTTCTGGCGCGACCCCGCCAACCTCGGGCTCGCCATGACCATCGCGCAGTACCTGCTGCTTGCCGGCCTCGCGCTGTTCGCCTGGTTCGCGGTGCTGCGGCCGCTGCTGCGCAAGCACCTCGCGCCGCCTGCCGCCGCCGTGCCCGACGCGGCGGCGGCCCACGGCGCGGCCGACGACGAAACGGTTTCCCAGGACAACGCGCGGCTGCGCGAGATCGAGCGCCAGAAGGCCGACCTCGACTACGCGCACCAGACCGCCGACCAGGACCCGCGCCTGGTGGCCACGTTGATCAAGCATTGGATGAACTCATGAGCGACGCAGGCACCCGGAAGAGCGCAATCTTGCTGATGTCGTTGGGCGAAGACCGCGCCGCCGCCACGCTGCACCACCTGCCGGCCACCGAAGTGCAGGCGCTGGGCGTTGCGATGGCGCGGCTGAGCCAGGTCTCCAAGGACGAACTCGCGGCCGTGCTGGCCGAGTTCCGCATGGAGACCGAGCAGCTGTCCGCGCTGCACCTGGGCTCGGGCAGCTACATCCGCGCCGTGCTGCGCAAGGCGCTGGGCGACGACCGCGCCAGCAACCTGCTCGAGGACATCCTGCAGCCCGACGAGCCGCACGGCGGCATCGAGCGGCTCAACGACCTCGAGGCCGGCGAAGTGGTGGAACTGGTGCGCGACGAACATCCGCAGATCCTCGCCACGCTGCTGGTCCACCTGGACCGCAAGAAAGCCTCCGAGGTGCTCGAAAAGCTGCCCGAGCGCCTGCGCCACGACGTCATCCTGCGCGTGGCCACCTTTGGCGGCGTGCAGCCGGCCGCGCTGGCCGAGCTGACCGACGTGCTCACCGAGATGCTCTCCGGCGAAGGCCTCAAGCGAAGCCGCCTGGGCGGCGCGCGCACTGCGGCCGAGATCGTCAACCTGATGAACAGCGCGCAGGAAGAAGAAGCCATTGCCCATGTGCGCGCCCACGACGAAGCGCTGGCCCAGCGCATCGTCGAGGAGATGTTCGTGTTCGAGAACCTGCTCGACCTGGAGGACCGCTACATCCAGCGCCTGCTCAAGGACATCGAGTCCGATTCGCTCATCGTCGCGCTCAAGGGCTCAGCGCCCGAGCTGCGCGAGAAGTTCCTCAAGAACATGTCGCAGCGCGCGGCCGAGACGCTGCGCGAGGACATCGAGCTGCGCGGCCCGGTGCGAGTGTCGCAGGTCGAGACCGAGCAGAAGGCGATCCTGCAGGTCGTGCGCCGCCTGGCCGATGCCGGCGAGGTCGTCGTCTCTGCACCTGGAACCGATGATTTCGTCTGACGCTTCCTTCGCCGCGCGTCCGCGCCTGTCCGCCTGGCAGCGCTGGGAGATGGGTTCGCTGGACGCGGACGCGCTGGCAGCGCGCACCGCCAGCATCGAAGCGCCTGCGCCGCCACGGGTGGACCCGGCCGCCCTGGCACGCGAGGCCGAGCTCGAGCGCCTGCGCCTGGAAGCGCGCGCCACCGGCGAGGCCGAAGGCCGCCGCGAGGGCTGGGCGCAGGGCCATGCCGAAGGGCACGCTGAAGGCCTGGCCGTTGGCCTGGCTGCGGCCAGCGCGCATGCCGAGCAGCTGCGCGCACTGGCCGCAGCGCTGCCGGCTGCACTGCGCAGCGCGGAAACCGAGTTGGCCGATGCCATCCTGGTGCTCGCGCTCGATGTCGCGCACCGGGTCATCCATCGCACCTTGCGCGTCGAGCCCGAATGGGTTCTTGCGCTGGTGCAGGACCTGCTGCACACCGAACCCGCGCTGCAGGGCGAGCCTCGCCTGCTGCTGCACCCCGAAGACGTGGCGCTGGTGAAAAACAGCCTCGGCAGCGAACTGCAGGCCGCCGGCTGGCAGGTGCGCGCCGACGACACCCTGGCCCGCGGCGGCTGCCGCGTGCGCTCCGCGAGCGGCGAGATGGACGCAACGCTCGCGACCCGCTGGAAGCGCGTGGCCGGCGCCTTCTCGCGCGATGCCGAACCCGATGGAGCCTGAAGCCATGCCAGCCGCCGCAAATACCGCCGCGCCCAACGCCATCAACCCGCACCTGCAGTCCTGGCTCGGCACGCTCGCGCAGGCCCGCGGCGAGGTCGGCCTGTGCACGACCATCGCCACCTCGGGCCGCCTGACGCGCGCCGTCGGCCTGGTGCTCGAAGCCGTGGGCCTGCAGCTGCCGGTCGGCAGCGACTGCCTGATCGAACTGCCGCCCGGCTATCCGCAGCGCCATGCCGAAGCCGAGGTGGTCGGCTTTGCCGGCGATCGCCTGTTCCTGATGCCGCAAAGCGAAGTGGCCGGCCTGCTGCCGGGTGCGCGCGTGTTTGCGCGGCCCGGTCCCGCGCAGTCCGCGGGCGGCGGTTCCGGCGACGCGCACACCAAGCGGCTGCCGGTGGGCGAAGGCATGCTGGGCCGCGTGGTCGACGCCGCCGGACGGCCGCTCGACGGACTCGGCCCGCTCGACGTCAGCCGCCGGGTGCCGCTGGGTGCGCCGCCGATCAATCCGCTCGCGCGCGCGCCGATCGATTCGGTGCTCGACGTGGGCGTACGCGCCATCAATGCCATGCTCACGGTGGGCCGAGGCCAGCGCATGGGCCTGTTCGCCGGCTCTGGCGTGGGCAAGAGCGTGCTGCTGGGCATGATGGCGCGCTACACCAGCGCCGAGGTCATCGTGGTCGGGCTGATCGGCGAACGCGGCCGCGAGGTCAAGGACTTCATCGAGAACACGCTGGGCGAGGAAGGCCTGGCCCGCTCGGTGGTCGTTGCGGCGCCGGCCGACAACTCGCCCCTGATGCGGCTGCAGGGCGCGGCCTATGCCACCTGCCTGGCCGAATACTTCCGCGACCAGGGCCGCGGCGTGCTGCTGATCATGGATTCGCTCACGCGCTATGCCATGGCGCAGCGCGAGATCGCGCTGGCCGTGGGCGAGCCGCCGGCCACCAAGGGCTACCCGCCCTCGGTGTTCGCCAAGCTGCCCGCGCTGGTGGAGCGCGCCGGCAATGGCGCGCGCGACGCCAACGGCCGCGGCGGCTCGATCACGGCCTTCTATACCGTGCTGTCCGAAGGCGACGACCAGCAGGACCCGATCGCCGATTCGGCGCGCGCCATCCTCGACGGCCACGTGGTGCTGTCGCGCACGCTGGCCGAGGCCGGCCACTACCCGGCGATCGACATCGAGGCCTCCATCAGCCGCGCGATGACAGCGCTGATCGAGCCCTCGCAGTTCGACACCGTGCGCCGCTTCAAGCAGGCGCTCTCGCGCTACCAGCGCAACCGCGACCTCATCAGCGTCGGCGCCTATGCGGCCGGCCACGACCCGCAGCTCGACCAGGCCATTGCGCTCTATCCGCGCATCGAGGCCTTCCTGCAGCAGCCGATGCACGAGCGCTGCGACTACGCCGCCTCGATCGAGCGCATGGGCAGCCTCTTCGAATCCGCCTGATCCACCCTTCTTCAACAGGAACCGCGATGCCGCACAAACTTCCGCTCGACACGCTCACCGACCTCGCCCGCACGAAGACCGACGATGCGGCGCGGCAGCTCGGCGTGCTGCAGAACGCGCAGGTCAGCGCCCACCAGAAGCTGGAGCTGCTGCTGCAATACCGCCAGGACTACAGCGACCAGCTGCAGGTGCTGATGGAGAACGGCCTGCCCTCGGCCCAGTGGCACAACTACCGCAACTTCCTCGGCACGCTCGACAGCGCCATCAAGCAGCAGCAGGCCATCGCCGCGCAGGCGGCCAGCCGGCTCGACCATGGCCGCAGCGAGTGGCAGCACCACAAGCGGCGCCTCAACTCCTTCGACGCGCTGGCCGAACGCGCGCGGCGGCAGGAACTCGTGCTCGGCGCGCGGCGCGAGCAGCGCGACAGCGACGAACGCTCGGCACGGAAGTTCTTCGACCGCGCCTCCCAACCGACACCTTGACGCATCCGCCACCGCCATGCCTTCCCCCATTGCCCCTTCCTTCAGCCCGAACGCGGCCGCGGCTTCTTCCACGGCCGCCGGTGCACGCGGCCGCAACGCCGAGGAGCCCGGCGGCCGCAGCTTCGATGCGGCGCTGAGCCGCTCGCGCAATGCGGGCGCAACGCAGGCGCCGGAAGACGCCGAATCGTCCGCGCTAGCAACCACGCACCGCCGAAAGGCCGCGCGCGCCGGCGACCGCAAGGACGAGCTTCCCGCCGAACTGTTGCCCATGTCCTTTTTTGCGCCCATGGTGGCGCCGTCCGCCGCGGCCACCGCTGCGCTTGCCGCCGGTGCGCCCGCGACGGCCTCAATGCCGGACGGCATCCAGGCCCTGGTGCCGGGCGACGCGCCCGTGGACGCCTCGGCTGGGGATGCCTCGGCTGGGGATGCCGCGGACGCTGCGGCAGGCGGGACGGCCATCGCGGCGGATGCCGAAGACGGAACCACCGCGCAGGCGGAGCCGGCAAACGGTGCGCAGCAGGCCACGGCCTCGGACACCGCGCAGCCGGCGGATGCTCGCGCCGCCGTGCAGGCTGCAGCCGCTGTGCCGCCGCCGGCCGCCGCGGGCACCGGCCCGGCCGCGACCCCGGCTGCGGATGCTGCGGCGCCCGACGCCGCCACCACCGCCGCGGCTTCCGCAGCTGCCGTCACCGAACCACGCGGTACATCCACCGCTTCCCTCTCCGCCGATGCCGACACCGATTCGGCATCGGCCACCGCCATGATCTCCGCCGACAAGACCGCCGACCTGGCTGCCGCACCCGACGCAGCGTCCGCCTCCACCGGCGTGGCGGCATCGATGCCGTTCACGCAGGCCGCGGCCGCCGCCGCGCGCACGAACGTGCCTCCGGCCTCGCCACACACGCCCATCCTCAGCGTGGAGCCGTCCGTCGGTTCGGCCGCCTGGGGCAAGGCCATCGGCCACCAGGTGCTGCGCATGACCGCCGCAGGCTACCAGGTGGCCGAACTGAACCTGAACCCGGCCGGCCTCGGCCCGCTCAAGGTCACGCTCACCATGGGCGACAACCAGGCGCAGGCGATGTTCGCCTCGGCCCACGAGAGCGTGCGCAAGGCGCTCGAGGTGGCGTTGCCGCAATTGCGCGCCAGCCTTGCGGACTACGGCATCAGCCTGGGTCAGGCCTCGGTCGGCGCAGAGTCGCGTCCTTCGCCCGGACAGGGCGGCGCCTTCGGCCAGCAGCCCCAGCAGCAGGGATCGCCGCGGCAAGCCGACTACCCGGGCGCCGGCCGCGCGCAAGCCATTGCCACCACCGAGCCGCTGCGCGGCATGCCGCCGCCCATTCCGCTTCACAGGCCCAGTGCCGGCGTCGACACCTTCGCATGAGATGGTGAACGCGGGATCTGAGGCCTTTTCCCGCGCTTGATCAGCCCTTCGCCTGCCGCTCACCTGGCAAAGAATAGTCCGAAACCGATTCGCTTCGCAGCACCCATATGGCTACCAGTCCCCCTGTCGCACTCGCCCCCGTTCCCTCTTCTCCCGCGCGTCCATCGAAGCTGTGGATCGTGCTCCTGATCGTCGCGCTGGCCGGCGCGCTGGCCGCCGCCGGCGGCTATTTCCTGCTGCGCCAGCGCGCATCGGCCGAACCCGCCGCAGCCGCTGCACCGGTGCCGGAAAAGCCGATCTTCGTGACCCTCGAGCCGCTGACCGTGAACGTCCAGTCCGAAGGCCGCGGACGCTTCCTGCACGTGGGCATCGCCCTCAAGGTGCGCAACGAACAGGCCAAGGCGCGCATCGTCGAATTCATGCCCGAGATCCGCAGCCGGGTGCTGCTGCTGCTGTCGAACCGCCCGCCCGAATCGCTGGTGACGACCGAAGACAAGGCCCGGCTGGCCGAGGAGATCCGCGTCGAGCTGAGCCGCCCCCTGGGCGCCGGCCTGCCGCCGCAGGAGATCGCCAGCGTTTCGTTCAGTACCTTCGTGGTGCAGTAACCATTTCCGGACCGCCGATCCATGGCCTATGAACAAGTGCTCTCCCAGGACGAGGTCGACGCCCTGCTGCAGGGCGTCACCGGCGGCGGGCCCGAGCAGAGCGATGGCGCCGCCGCCCGCACGGACGGCCTGCCGGTGTATGACCTGGGCGCGCCCGACCGCGTGGTGCGCAGCCGCATGCACACGCTGGAGGTCATCAACGAGCGCTTTGCCAGGCACCTGCGCAGCTCGCTGCTGAACTTCATGCGCCGCAGCCCCGACATCTCGGTCGGGCCGGTGCACATCCAGCAGTACGGCGAATTCGTGCGCCACCTGCCAGTGCCGGCCAACATCAACATGCTGCACATGAAGCCGCTGCGCGGCACGGCACTGTTCGTGTTCGATCCGAAGCTGGTGTTCCTGGTGGTCGACAACCTGTTCGGCAGCGACGGGCGCTATCACGTGCGCGTCGAGGGGCGCGACTTCACGCGCACCGAGCAGCGCATCATCAAGCGGCTCCTGAACCTCACGCTGCAGTGCTATGCCGACGCCTGGCAGCCGGTGTTCCCGCTGAGCTTCGACTACGTGCGCGCCGAGATGCACGGCAAGCTCGCCAACATCGTCGCGCCCAACGAGGTGGTGATCAACACCACGCTGCAGATCGAGTTCGGCCCCGTGGGCGGCTTCCTGCACGTGTGCATTCCCTATTCGATGATCGAGCCGATCCGCGACCTGCTGTCCAACCCGGTGCAGGACGAGATCGAGGTCGACAAGCGCTGGGTGCGCCAGATGTCGCAGCAGATGCAAAGCGCCGACGTGGAGCTCAGCGCCGAATTCATCACGCTGCCCTCGACCATCGGCGAGGTCCTCAAGCTGCAGGTGGGCGACGTGCTGCCCATCGAGCTTCCCTCCTCGATCACCGCACGCGTGGACGGCATTCCGGTGATGGAGTGCGGCTACGGGGTTTCGAACGAGCGCTATGCCCTGCGCGTGCTGCAGATGATCTCCCACCAAGACAGCGATTCGAAGAACGACCATGACTGACAACACCTCATCCACCAGCGATGCGGACGACTGGGCCAGCGCGCTGGCCGAGCAGACCGCTGCTTCCGCGCCCGCCCCGGCACCCGCACCCGCTTTCGCCCCCGCCGTCGCTCCCGCACCTGCTGCCGCTCCCGCAGGCAGCCGCGTGTTCCAGCCGCTGCAGGCCATGGCGCCCGCCGCCGGCTCGCCCGTGGACGTGGAGCGCATCCTCGACGTGCCGGTGCAGCTGACGGCCGAGCTCGGCCGCACCCGCATCACCATCAAGAGCCTGCTGCAACTCTCGCAGGGCTCGGTGGTCGAGCTCGACGGCCTGGCCGGCCAGCCGCTCGACGTGCTGATCAACGGCTACCTGATCGCGCAGGGCGAAGTGGTGGTGGTCAACGAGAAGTACGGCATCCGCCTGACCGACATCGTCACGCCCTCCGAGCGCATGCAGAAGCTCGGCCGGTCATGAATCTCTTCGCCAGGCGGCTGCGGCAGGCCGCCGCATCGATCGCGGCCGCGGCCTGCGGCCTTGCGGCCCAGGCAGCCCTGCCGACGGTGCCCACGCCCGTCGAGGCGGCGCCGGCAGTCGGTGCCTCCAGCCTGCTGCAGGCCGGCTTCGGCATGTTCGCGGTGCTGGGCCTGATCTTCCTGTGCGCATGGGCGGCCCGCCGCTTCGGCCTGCAGCGCCTGGGCGGCGGCCAGTTCGTGAAGGTGGTCTCCAGCACCATGGTCGGCCAGCGCGAACGCGTGGTCGTGGTCGAGGTCGGCGGCACCTGGCTGGTGCTTGGCATCGCGGCTGGCCGGGTCAATGCGTTGCATTCGCTGCCGGCGCAGGCGGTGCCGCCGCCGCTGGCAAGCGCCGCGCCCGACGCCCGCCTGGCCGGCGCGGCGAGCCTGTTCGCCCAGAAGCTGCGCGACTCCCTCGGGCTCAGGCAGCGGCCGACCCCATGATGCGCACCGCCCGCCAACGAAGCCTTCGCGGCGTCGTGCTGATGCTGCTCGCCCTGGCGCTGCCGGCGGTGGCGTGGACGCAGGGCCTGCCCGGCCTCACCAGCACGCCCGGCCCCGGCGGCAGCCAGACCTGGTCGCTCAGCGTGCAGACGCTGGTGATGCTGACCTCGCTCACCTTCCTGCCGGCATTGCTGCTGAGCATGACGAGCTTCACGCGTATCCTCATCGTGCTGGGCCTGCTGCGCACGGCCATCGGCACGCAGTCGTCGCCGCCCAACCAGATCCTGGTCGGCCTGTCGCTGTTCCTGACCTTCTTCGTGATGTCGCCGGTGTTCGACAAGGTCCACGACGAGGCCTACAAGCCATTCTCCGAAAACAAGATCACGGCCGAGAAGGCGCTCGAGAAAGGCATTGCGCCGTTCAAGTCCTTCATGCTGAAGCAGACGCGGGAAAACGACCTGGCCCTCTTCGCCAGGCTCGCGAAGATCCCCGACATGCAGGGGCCGGAAGAAGTGCCGCTGCGCATCCTGCTGCCCTCCTTCGTGATCAGCGAGCTGAAGACCGCGTTCCAGATCGGCTTCACCATCTTCATTCCGTTCCTGATCATCGACCTGGTGGTGGCCAGCGTGCTCATGTCGATGGGCATGATGATGGTGCCGCCCGCCTCCATCGCGCTGCCCTTCAAGCTGATGCTGTTCGTCATGGCCGACGGCTGGCAGCTTCTGATCGGCGCACTGGCCCAGAGCTTTTATCTTTAGAGGCGCGCAATGACACCCGAATCCGTCATGTCCCTGGGCAGCCAGGCCATCCACGTCTCGCTGCTGCTGGGCGCGCCGATGCTGCTGGTGGCGCTCGTGGTGGGCCTGATCATCAGCATCTTCCAGGCCGCCACGCAAATCAACGAAGCCACGCTGTCCTTCATTCCGAAGCTGCTGGCGGTGTTCGCGGTGCTGGTGCTTGCCGGCCCCTGGATGCTGGCGCAGATGCTCGACTACATCCGCACGCTGTTCTCGAGCATCCCCCAGCTCGTGGCCTGAGGCCGCGCCGCCATGCCCGCCATCTTCTCCGTCACCTCGGCGGAGCTGACCGCCTGGCTGACGGCCTTCCTGTGGCCGTTCGTGCGCATGCTGGCGCTGGTCAGCACCGCGCCGGTGTTCGGCGAGCCCGGCGTCGCGCGCCAGACCAAGGTGGCCATTGCCGCGCTGCTGGCCGTGGCCATTGCGCCGACGCTCGGTCCGATGCCTGCGGTGCCCGTGGTCTCCGCGGGCGGCGTGTGGATTCTCGTGCAGCAGGTGCTCATCGGCGGCGCGATCGGCTTCACGATGCGCATGGTGTTCGCCGCCGTACTGGCCGCGGGCGAATACATCGGCCTGCAGATGGGCCTGTCGTTCGCCTCCTTCTTCGACCCCATGGCCGGCGGCGCCACCATGGTCGTCGCACGGCTCATGCACATGCTGGCCATTCTTCTTTTCCTGGCGGTGGACGGCCACCTGCTGATGCTTGCCGCGCTGGCCGAGAGCTTTCACACGCTGCCCATCGCCGATGCACCGCTGGCCGCGCAGGGCTGGATGCTGCTGGTGTCCGGGGGCGGACGGATCTTCGCCAACGGCCTGATGCTGGCGCTGCCGCTGGTGACCGCGCTGCTCACGCTCAACCTCGCGATGGGCATCCTGAACCGGGCCTCGCCGCAGTTCAGCATCTTCGCAGTCGGCTTTCCGCTGACGCTGCTGGCGGGCATCGGCATGCTGCAGCTGCTGATGCCGCAGCTCGGGGCCTTCCTCGAGCCGCGCTTCGCCGCCGCGCTGTCTTCGCTGCTCCAGCTGACGCAGGCCCTGCGGCCCTGAAGCCGCCCCTTCGCATTCACAGGTAGTTGAACAGCGCAATGCTGTGCAGCCGCGCGAAGGTCTGCTGGGTGGCCTGGAGCGAGGTCTGGCGCCGCAGGAATTCCGAGATGGCGCTGGCCGGGTCCAGGTCCACCAGCTCCGAGAGGTAGCCCTTGTCGATCAGGTCGCGCGAGGCGCCGCTGGTGTTGAGCGCATCGAGTTCGTTCATGCGCGAGCCGATCGACGACATGACCGTGAGCACGTTGTCGTGCGCATTGGTGATCTTGACGTTGAAGGTGCTGAGCGCGTTGAGCAGATCGGCCTTCGCCGCGTCGCCGCTGCCGGCCAGCGGCTGCCTGAGCGCGGTGACCAGCTCGCCGATGGCGGCGAACACGTCGGTGCCCGCATTGCGCGCGGTGGCCACCTGGAAGGTGTCGCCGTCGGCCGGTGCGCCGCTCATGGTGATCTGCAGGCCGCCGAACGAGATGGCCGCGCCGGGCACGTAGGCGCCCGATGCGGCCACCACGGGCGGCGTGTCCTGCGTGGCGACCGTGTAGTTGCCGCCGCTGAAGCTGATCATGAAGTCCTTGCCGTAGTTGGCCGCGCCCGCATCGGTCACGCCCACGGAACCGAAGACGCCGGAGCCGGTGTTGCCGGCGCCCGCCGAGCTCACGTAGCCCGCGCCGCCCTGCACCGACTGGAACACGCTGCGCCCGTCGTCCGTGGTCGACATCTGGCGCGACACGTCGATCTGCATCAGCCGCTGGCCCTGGTCGCCCATGTACTGGATGCCGCCGGCCCCCGCCACGAAGGGCTGGCTGGCGCTCTTGAAGCCGGCGAACAGGAACTGGCCGTTGCCGTCGTCGGCGTTGGCCACGTTCACGAGCTGGTCCAGGTTGCCCTGCAGCGTGGTGGCCAGCGAGGCGCGGTCGGCATCCGACAGCGTGCCGTTGCCCGCCTGCACCGCGAGCGTCTTCATGTTCTGCATGATCGAGGTGGCCGACTTCAGCGCGGTCTCCTCCTGCGAGAGCGAGAGCATCGCGCGGCTGCGGCTGGTGGCGTACTGCGTCGACTCCGCCATCGACTGGCTCACGCCCAGCGCGCGCGCGGCGGCCACCGGATCATCGGCGGCCGTCAGGAACTTGGTGCCCGCAGCGAGCTGCTGCTGAATGCGGAACAGCTGCTGCTGCTGCGAACCCAGCGAGCTCATGCTCTGGGCGTAGAAGGATTGGGTGCTGATGCGCATCGCGACTCCGTAGGTTCTTCTTCAAAGGCGGCCGGCTCAGCCGCGGATGCCGAGGATCGCGTCGAACATGGTCGACGCGGTCTGGATCACCTTGGCATTGGCCTGGTACATCTGCTGGTACATCAGCAGGTTGGCGGTTTCCTCGTCCTGGTTCACGCCCGAGATCGAATCGCGGCTTGCGCGGATCTGGCCCGTCACGCTTTCCTGCGTGGTCGAAGCCACGCGGATTTCCATGGCGCGATTGCCCACCTCGCTCACCAGCTTGGCGAAGGCGCCGTTGAAGGTGGAGGTCCCGCCGTCCATCGCGGTCTTGCGCTGCAGCGCGCCGAGCAGCAGCGCGTTGTTGCCGTCGGACACGCCGCCCGCGTTCTTGCCGATGGTGAAGGTGTCGCCCTGCGCGGGCGCGCCGGTGAGCTTGACCTCGATGCCATCGAAGCGGATGGACGCGCCGGCGGTGTAGGGCACGGCCGTGCCGGCGGGATAGTTGGTGGAGGTACCGTCGGCCAGCGTCACCGTGACTGCGGAGGTCGCCGGAAAGCCCGACAGCGTGTTGGCCGTGGCATCGTAGGCGAGCGTGACCGTCGCGGCCAGCGGCGTGGCCAGGTAGCCCGCATCGACGACGGCCGGGCTCAAGGCGCCGGTGCCCTTGTTGCCGACCGTGTTGCCCGTGACCAGCGGCGACGCGGCGGCCACCTTGGCCGTGTCGTGCACCAGCACGTCCATGTCGCGCGCACCGGTGCGCGTCGGCTGCACCAGGAACGAATCGCCCGCCTGCGCAGCGCCGCTGGCCACCGACAGGCTCACGCCGTCGAAGCTGGCGGGAAAGGTGGTGAAGTCGCCCATCGACTGCTTGTCCGACAGCCGCGTGACGCTGTACGTGAGCGTGCCCGCCACGTCCTTCACCTGAACCGAATAGTCGCTGGTCGTGAGCTGCGAGGTGTCGCTCACGCTGGCGCCGAGCACCATGTCGCCCGCGTTGCGGGCGTTGGAAAACACGCCCGGAACGGCTTGCGAGAAGAAGTCGGTGCCCAGCACGCCGTTCAGGTCGACGCCCAGCTTGTGCTGGTCGTTGAACTCGCTGCCCAGCGCCATGGCCAGGCGGCCGATGGCGTTCTGCGCGCTGGTGAGCGTTTCGGCGCGGAAGGCCAGCAGCCCGCCCAGCGATCCGCCGGTGAGCACGTTGTCCTTGAGCTCGGAGACCGTGCCGGTGAGGCCGACCAGCGCCACTGCCTTGCGCGTCGGGTCGGCGGCGGACGAAACGGCCTGCAGCTTCGCGGCCCGGTCGCCCAGCACCAGCGTCTGGCCGTTGCCGATGAAGACGTTGTATTGGCCGCTGTCCTGCTCCAGCACCTTCACTTCGACGATCTTGCCGAGCTCGCTCACCAGCTGGTCGCGCTGGTCCATCAGGTCGTTGGGCGGCTGGCCGCCGGCCATGGCACTGAGCTGGCTGATCTGCTGGTTCAGGCTCGCGATCTGCGTGGCGTAGGTGTTGATCTGCCCGGTGCTGCCTTCGATCTGGTCGTTGACCGAGCTGTTCAGGTCCGTGAGGTATTGGTCGATGGAGCGGAACTTGTTGGCCAGCGTCTGCGCCGCGCTGATAAGCTGCTGGCGCGCCGCCGGATCGGCCGGCGTGTTGGCCACGCCCTGCACGCTGGCGAAGAAGCTCTGCATCAACGGCGTGAGGCCCGCGGTCTTGTCGGCCAGCAGCGAGTCGATGCGGTTGATCTGCGATCCGTAGCTCGCGAGCGCCGCACCCGCGGCTTCGGCGCCGTTGAGCTGGGCCGTGAGATAGCTGTCGTAGCTGCGCTGCACCGTGGTGACGCGCGCGCCGTTCCCGATGAACCCTGCGCCGGTCGTCGTGCCGCCGTTGGACGAGACCAGCGCGGTCTGCCGGCTGTAGCCGGCCGTGTACACATTGGCCGTGTTGTGGGCCGTCGTCATGAGCGCGCTTCGCGCCACGCTCAGGCCGGACAGGCCCGTTTGGAACATCGACATGAGGCTTTACCTGTAAAACGTTGTGTGTCTGGCGCCGGGCATCGCTTGCGATGCCTGCTCCCTGTCTATCGGCAGGCGGCGCGGAAAATGAAGTGCCAGCGGGAACATTTCGGGCTCGTTCCGGTTTCAGGCGACACGCCTGAACACGCTGACCGACGCGACCAGGCCCGCGGCCTGCTCCTGCATCGACTGCGCCGCGGCGGCCGCCTCTTCCACCAGCGCCGCGTTCTGCTGCGTCACCTGGTCCATCTGCGCAATCGCCTGGTTCACCTGCTCGATGCCCGTGCTCTGCTCCTGGCTGGCTGCCGTGATCTCGCCCATGATGTCGGTCACGCGCTTCACGCTGTCGACGATCTCGTCCATCGTGCGCCCCGCCTCGGCCACCTGCCGACTGCCGGCTTCGACCTTGTCCACCGAGTCGTCGATCAAGCCCTTGATTTCCTTGGCTGCTGCGCCCGAGCGCTGTGCGAGGTTTCTCACCTCGGAGGCCACCACCGCGAAGCCCCGGCCCTGCTCGCCTGCGCGTGCCGCTTCCACTGCGGCATTGAGCGCCAGGATGTTGGTCTGGAACGCGATGCCGTCGATCACGCCGATGATGTCGACGATCTTCTTGGACGAGGCATTGATCGAGCCCATGGTGTCCACCACCTGATTCACCACGCCCCCGCCCTTGACGGCCACCTCGGAAGCCGAGAGCGCGAGCTGGTTGGCCTGGCGTGCGTTGTCGGCGTTCTGCTTGACGGTGCTCGTGAGTTCTTCCATCGAGGCTGCCGTCTGCTCCAGCGAACTGGCCTGCTCTTCCGTCCTGGAAGACAGGTCCTGGTTGCCCGCAGCAATCTGGCCCGAGGCGGTGGCGATCGCATCGGTGCCGTGGCGAACCTCGCCCACCACCTTGGCAAGGCTGTCGTTCATGTGCTTCAGCGCATGCATCAGCTGGCCGGTCTCGTCGCGCGAGTCGGCCTCGATGGCCGAGCTGAGGTCGCCGCTGGCCACGGTTTCGGCCACCTTCACCGCGCGGCCCAGCGGCCGCGTGACGCTGCGGGCGATCAGGAAGGCGCAGGCCGCGCCGATCAGCAGCGTGAGCGCCGTGAGCACGATGCGCAGGTTGAAGCCTCGCTCGTTGGCTTCGTCGATCGCACGGCTCATGTCGTCGATCGCCTTGCGCTCGAGGGCCAGCAGTTCGAGCACCCGGCTTTCATAGGCCTTGGCCGCCGGCTGGAAGGTGTTCCTGAAAACGGCTTCCGCTTCACCCGGGGTGCCGCTTGCCTTCGCCTTCTGCACGGCATCCTTGGCGGCCTGGTACTTGGCACGCAGCTCGACGATGGACTTGAAGGTCGATTTCTCGAGATTGGTCACCAGCAGGGCCTCGACCTTGGCCATGGTTTCTCCACCCTTCTTGACGCTGTCGGAGATGACGTCGGCAAAGGTGACGGGAAGCGTTTCGTCGGTGGTCCTGGCAATCATCGCGGTGCGCGCGATGGCCGAGTAGGTCAGCACGTACCAGTCGGAGATGAGCCGCTCCTTCGCGAGCGGGCTCTGCATCATCTGGCGGGTGGCCTCGGCGTTGCTTCTGGCTGTCTTCAGGGCGAACGCGGCCGAGATCAGGGTCAGGGCGAGAACCAGGCCGAAGCCGATGGCCAGGCGCGTCCCGATGCGCGTGTTGGAAAGGAAGTTCATCGTGGGGTACCGAATTGGAGTGAAGGAACGGCGAAGGCGTGCGAAGCGAGGAAAGGCACGGTCTCAGATTGGCGCCACCTCCGGCGCGTGGTAATGAACGGGGCTGGTTTGCCGCAAGGCGGGTGTGGCTTGGCGCGGCTGGCCGTCCAGCCTGAACACGCTCACGGCCTCCACCAGGCTCGCGGCCTGCTCCTGCATCGACTGCGCCGCGGCGGCCGCCTCTTCCACCAGCGCCGCGTTCTGCTGCGTCACCTGGTCCATCTGCGCAATCGCCTGGTTCACCTGCTCGATGCCCGTGCTCTGCTCCTGGCTGGCCGCGGTGATCTCGCCGATGATGTCGGTCACACGTTTGACGCTGCCCACGATCTCGGCCATCGTCTTGCCGGCTTCGCCGACGAGCGCGCTGCCCACGTCGACCTTGCCGACCGAGTCGTCGATCAGGCCCTTGATTTCCTTGGCCGCTGCGCCCGAGCGCTGCGCGAGGTTTCTCACTTCGGAGGCCACGACCGCAAAACCTCTGCCCTGTTCGCCGGCACGCGCGGCTTCCACGGCCGCGTTCAGCGCCAGGATGTTGGTCTGGAACGCGATGCCGTCGATCACGCCGATGATGTCGACGATCTTTTTCGAGGACGCATTGATGGAGGCCATGGTGTCCACCACCTGGCCCACGACGTTGCCGCCCTTCACTGCCACTTCGGAGGCCGACAAGGCCAGCTGGTTGGCCTGCCGTGCGTTGTCGGCGTTCTGCTTCACGGTGCTCGTGAGTTCTTCCATCGACGCGGCCGTCTGCTCCAGCGAACTCGCCTGCTCCTCCGTTCTGGAAGACAGGTCCTGGTTGCCAGCGGCGATCTCGCCCGAGGCGGTGGCGATCGCGTCGGTGCCCTGGCGCACGCCGCTGACCACCTTGGCAAGGCTCGCATTCATGTTCTTCAATGCCAGCATCAGCTGGCCCGTCTCGTCGCGGGACGACGATTCGATGCGGCTGGTGAGATCGCCGTCCGCCACGGTCTGCGCCACGCGCACGGCCTCGGTCAGCGGACGCGTGATGCTCCGGGTCAGGAGCCATGCCAGCACGGCGCCGAGCAGCAGCGCGGCCACGGCCAGCACGATCACGTTCATGCGGCCCGCGCGGTTCAGGCTTTCCACGGCGTCGGCGGCCTTGTCGATCCGCTCTGCCTGGTGCGTCAGCATGCCGCGGATGCTCGCGTCGTAGACCTCGAGCATCGGCACCAGCTTGTCGTTCGTGAGCCGGGCCGCCTCGTCCTGCTTGCCTTCGGCCTTGAGCTTGAGGATGGAATTGCGCAGGCCCACGTACTGGCTGCGCTTCTCCTTGATGCCGGCACTGATCGCCTGCTCCTCGGGCGAATCCAGCATCGCCTCGAGTTTGGTCTGCGTCTCTGAAATGCCCGCACTGGTCTTGCTCATGTGCTTCTGCAGGTACTCCTGCACTTCCGCGTCGTTGCTCTTGACCAATGCGAAGGTGCGCACGCTGTTGCTGCTGGTGTTCAGCAGCCAGTTGGCGGCCAGGCGCTCTTTCACGAGCGAGCGCTGCACCATCTCCTGTACCGCGTCGCCCACGCCCTGCAGACGGAACACGCCGATGCCCGCGATGCACGCCATGAGCGCGAGTACCAGCGCAAAACCGATGCCAAGCCGCGTGCCGATCTTCAGGTTCTTCATGCCGATTGCTCCGTGCGCGTCACGTCAGACGACCTTCTCGACCAGGCCCATCTCGTCGCTGGACATCAGCTTGTCGATGTCCACCAGGATCAGCATCCGCTCGTCCAGCGTGCCCAGCCCGATCAGGTAGTCGGTGTCCAGCACCGAGCCCATCTCCGGCGCCGGCTTGATCTGCTCCGCGCTCAAGGTGATCACGTCCGACACGCTGTCCACCACCATGCCCACCACGCGCCCACCGATGTTCAGCACGATCACCACCGTGAACTGGTCGTAGCTCGGCGTGCCCAGCTTGAACTTGATGCGCATGTCGATGATCGGAACGATGATCCCGCGCAGGTTCACCACGCCCTTGATGTATTCCGGCGCATTCGCAATGCGCGTCACCGCGTCGTAGCCGCGCAGCTCCTGCACCTTCTGGATGTCGATGCCGTATTCCTCCTGGCCCAGCGTGAAGGAAAGAAATTCCAGCGGCCGGCCGGGCCGTGACGGGGCGGTGTGGCGGCTGTCGGTGGTTTGTTGGGATGTTGTGTTCATCGGGAAATCTGTCGCTGTTGGCTAGAACTCGGGCCACCCGCCACCGGCTGCGCCGGCCATGGCCAGCTGCGGGGACGCGGGTGCTTCTTGGGTCTTCTTGCCCGGCGCCAGGCGCCGGGACTTCGGGGAGGCTTCGGACGGCCGGACCGCCTTCGGTGCGGCGGAAGCGAGGCGTGCATTCGCTGCCGCAGCAGCGGCGTTGTCGCTGTCGAGCCTGAACACGCTGACCGACGCGACCAGGCCCGCGGCCTGCTCCTGCATCGACTGCGCCGCGGCGGCCGCCTCTTCCACCAGCGCCGCGTTCTGCTGCGTCACCTGGTCCATCTGCGCAATCGCCTGGTTCACCTGCTCGATGCCCGTGCTCTGCTCCTGGCTGGCTGCCGTGATCTCGCCCATGATGTCGGTCACGCGCTTCACGCTGTCGACGATCTCGTCCATCGTGCGCCCCGCCTCGGCCACCTGCCGACTGCCGGCTTCGACCTTGTCCACCGAGTCGTCGATCAAGCCCTTGATTTCCTTGGCTGCTGCGCCCGAGCGCTGTGCGAGGTTTCTCACCTCGGAGGCCACCACCGCGAAGCCCCGGCCCTGCTCGCCTGCGCGTGCCGCTTCCACTGCGGCATTGAGCGCCAGGATGTTGGTCTGGAACGCGATGCCGTCGATCACGCCGATGATGTCGACGATCTTCTTGGACGAGGCATTGATCGAGCCCATGGTGTCCACCACCTGATTCACCACGCCGCCGCCGCGCATGGCCACTTCGGAGGCGGAGACCGCCAGCTGGTTGGCCTGGCGCGCGTTGTCCGCGTTCTGCTTCACGGTGCCGGTGAGCTGCTCCATCGAGGCGGCCGTCTGTTCGAGCGAGCTCGCCTGCTCCTCGGTGCGCGAGGACAGGTCCTGGTTGCCCGCGGCAATCTGGCCCGAGGCCGTCGCGATCGCATCGGTGCCGTGGCGAACCTCGCCCACCACCTTGGCCAGGCTGTCGCGCATGGCCTGGACCGCATGCAGCAGGCTCGCGTGGTCGCCGCGCTTCAGGTCGATCCGGACCGCCAGGTCACCCTCGGCGATGCGGCGCGCAATGCCGGCCGTGACCGTGGGTTCGCCGCCGAGCTGCTTCAGCAGGCCGCGCGAGATCGCCCAGCCGATCGCGAAGAGTGCCGCAGCCAGCACCAGCGCACTGATCGACAGGCCGATGGCCCGGCCCATGATGGTGGCCTGCACCGTGTCCACGTAGACGCCCGAGCCGATGATCCAGCCCCAGGGCTCGAAGCCCTTCACGTAGGAGACCTTGGGAACCGGCTTGTCGCTGCCCGGCTTGGCCCAGAGGTAGGGAACGAAGCCTGCACCATTGGCCTTGACGGTGTCGACGAACGCGACGAACAGCGGCTTGCCGGTGGCATCCTTGCTGGACGAGAGGTCCCTGTTCTCGAGCGCCGGGCTGATCGGGTGCATCAGCATGCGCGGCTGCATGTCGTTGATCCAGAAATACTCGCTGCCGCTGTAGCGCAGGCCACGGATCGCCTGCATCGCCTGCTCCTTCGCCTGCGGTTCGGTCAACGTGCCCTTGGCCGCGAGCGCATGGTAGTGGGCCAGCAGGCCATGCGCGCTTTCCACCACCTGGCGCACGCTGCCCTGCCGCTCCTCCAGGATGAGCTTGCGCTCCGAAATCAGGAAAAGGGCCGTCAGGGCCGCCACGCCCACGATGGCGCTGGCCGTGAGCAGCCCGAGCTTCTGGCCGATGCTCAGGGCGCGAGGATTCAAACGGTTGAACATGGTCTCTTCCTTGGGTGGATGTCTTTTGTGCGGTGCTCTATCGACAGGTTTATCGGCATCCGCGCGCAAGACTTGAGGCCCTCAGCTCAAAATTCCGTCCAATCGCCACCCGCCGTGCCGGCCGCGGCCAGCTGCGGGGCTGCGGTGGCCTCGTTCTTCCTGCCCGCCGCCGGCCGAAGGACCTTTGGAACGGCCTGGAGAGAACGCAGCGCCGTCGGAGCGGCAAATGCGGGCTCGGGACGAAGGGCCTGTGTTCCAGGCTCCAGCCTGAACACGCTCACGGCCTCCACCAGGCTCGCGGCCTGCTCCTGCATCGACTGCGCCGCGGCGGCCGCCTCTTCCACCAGCGCCGCGTTCTGCTGCGTCACCTGGTCCATCTGCGCAATCGCCTGGTTCACCTGCTCGATGCCCGTGCTCTGCTCCTGGCTGGCCGCGGTGATCTCGCCGATGATGTCGGTCACACGTTTGACGCTGCCCACGATCTCGGCCATCGTCTTGCCGGCTTCGCCGACGAGCGCGCTGCCCACGTCGACCTTGCCGACCGAGTCGTCGATCAGGCCCTTGATTTCCTTGGCCGCTGCGCCCGAGCGCTGCGCGAGGTTTCTCACTTCGGAGGCCACGACCGCAAAACCTCTGCCCTGTTCGCCGGCACGCGCGGCTTCCACGGCCGCGTTCAGCGCCAGGATGTTGGTCTGGAACGCGATGCCGTCGATCACGCCGATGATGTCGACGATCTTTTTCGAGGACGCATTGATGGAGGCCATGGTGTCCACCACCTGGCCCACGACGTTGCCGCCCTTCACTGCCACTTCGGAGGCCGACAAGGCCAGCTGGTTGGCCTGCCGTGCGTTGTCGGCGTTCTGCTTCACGGTGCTCGTGAGTTCTTCCATCGACGCGGCCGTCTGCTCCAGCGAACTCGCCTGCTCCTCCGTTCTGGAAGACAGGTCCTGGTTGCCAGCGGCGATCTCGCCCGAGGCGGTGGCGATCGCGTCGCTCGACGTCTTGATCCGCACCACGACCTCGGTCAGCTGGTCCTGCATGCGCTTGATCGAGAACAGCAGGCTGCCGGTACGGGCCGAGCGGGCCTGCACGCTTTCGGTCAGGTCGCCGCTCGCGATGCGGCCGACCACGTCGGCGGCATAGCCGGGCTCGCCGCCCAGTTGCCGCGCCAGCAGCCGTGCCACCACCACGCCGAGCCCCACGCTGATGGCGATGCCGGTCAGCGCCATCAACACCATCAGGAGCCGCGAGGTCTTGAACGTGCGTGCGGCTCCTTCCATGCTGTCCCTGGCCTGCTGGTCGCTGTAGGCCACCATGCGCTGAAGCACTTTCTCCAGCGCGCGGGACTCCTTGAGCAGCTGCTCGCTTTCCTGGGGCACGCTGCCTTCGAACTGCGAGCTGTCCAGCGACTGCCTGGCGATCAGGTCGGCGAAATCGGCCAGGTGCTTTCGCAGCGGCGGCATCAGGCGCTGGTACTGCTCGCTGAGTTCCCGGCCCTCGGGCGTCTCCTCGAGCAGGGGCTTGACCTCGGCCACGTTCGATTCGAGCGCCTTCACGGCATTCTTCAATTCCGTGAAGCCGACGTTGCGCTCGCCCTTGGTGCCGGCCGACAGCAGGCCCATCTGGGCGCGGCTGGCGTCCAGCAGGTGGATGTTGGCCGCCTGCACGGCCTTCATCGTGCGCAGGTCGTGGCCGTAGAGGTTTTCAGTCGAGGCGTTGATGCGCCCCATGTGAAAGATGCCGAGCCCGCCAACTGCGGCACCCACCGCCGCAACCACGAGAAAGCTGAGAACCAGCCTGACGGCGACACGAAGCTCCTGGAACCATTTCATTTTTTTTCCTGAGGTACGTTAGAACTCGGTCCAGTCGCCCGGTGCGGCGGCATGGGCCGCAGCGAGCCTTGGGGCGGAACGGGTTTCGGCTGCGCGGCGTGCCGCTGCCGGCCGGGCGGGCGCCTTCAGCGCGGGCACCGCCCTGCGCGGCGGCAGCGCCGGCTGGACACGGGCCTGCATCTGAACGAGCGCGCGGGGCGCGTTGTCGGTGTCGAGCTTGAACACGCTGACCGACGCGACCAGGCCCGCGGCCTGCTCCTGCATCGACTGCGCCGCGGCGGCCGCCTCTTCCACCAGCGCCGCGTTCTGCTGCGTCACCTGGTCCATCTGCGCAATCGCCTGGTTCACCTGCTCGATGCCCGTGCTCTGCTCCTGGCTGGCTGCCGTGATCTCGCCCATGATGTCGGTCACGCGCTTCACGCTGTCGACGATCTCGTCCATCGTGCGCCCCGCCTCGGCCACCTGCCGACTGCCGGCTTCGACCTTGTCCACCGAGTCGTCGATCAAGCCCTTGATTTCCTTGGCTGCTGCGCCCGAGCGCTGTGCGAGGTTTCTCACCTCGGAGGCCACCACCGCGAAGCCCCGGCCCTGCTCGCCTGCGCGTGCCGCTTCCACTGCGGCATTGAGCGCCAGGATGTTGGTCTGGAACGCGATGCCGTCGATCACGCCGATGATGTCGACGATCTTCTTGGACGAGGCATTGATCGAGCCCATGGTGTCCACCACCTGATTCACCACGCCGCCGCCGCGCATGGCCACTTCGGAGGCGGAGACCGCCAGCTGGTTGGCCTGGCGCGCGTTGTCCGCGTTCTGCTTCACGGTGCCGGTGAGCTGCTCCATCGAGGCGGCCGTCTGTTCGAGCGAGCTCGCCTGTTCCTCGGTGCGCGAGGACAGGTTCTGATTGCCCGCCGCGATCTGGGTCGAGGCCGACACCACGTTCGACACGTTGGTGTCCACGTCCACCACGATGGCCGAGAAGTTCGCGCTCATCTGGTTCAGCGCGCGCAGCAGATGGCGCATCTCGTCCTCGGGGCGGACCTCGAACCTCGCAATGCCTCCGGAGGCAATGGCCTGCGCCACCTGCACCGCCTGGTCCATGGGCCGAAACACCGTGCGGTCGAGGAAGTAGCCGAAGCCGGCCCAGGCCAGGGCGCAAACCGCAGTGCCGGCGGCCCAGGCCTCGGGGCCGGCCCAGCCGAGCCAGCCGGCTGCGCCGAGCATCAGCATCGACAGGGCCGCGGCCGTGGTCGAGCCCAGCACACGCATGCGTATGGGAAGGCGGCGCAGGCTGGCCAGAAGGCTCGTCCAGCCGCGCTTGACGACTTCGCCCTGCCGGATCGCCAGGCCCCTGGCCTCGCCTTCCCTGAACCTGCGATAGAGCTGCTCGGCCTGCGCGACGTCCGCGCGATCGGGCTTGCTGCGCACCGACATGTAGCCCTCGACCTCGCCCCTGCGGCGGATTGGCGTCACGTTCGCGAGCACCCAGTAGAAATCCCCGTTCTCGCGCCGGTTCTTGATCACGCCGGTCCAGGGCAGCCCCTGCTTCAGCGTGTCCCACATGTCGGCAAAGGCCTCGGGCGGCATGTCGGGGTGCCGGATCATGTTGTGCGGCTTGCCGATGAGTTGCGCCACGGCGTAGCCGCTGGCGGTCACGAAGGCCGGGTTGACGTAGGTGATGCGCCCTTTCAGGTCGGTGCGCGACACCAGTGCTGCGTCGTCGTCGAGCAGGTATTCGTTGGCGGTGACGGGTAAATTGACTCTCATGCGTTCCGAATCGGTTGGTTGGTTTCTCTCTAGGCGAAGGCTTGCTGTGCGGACCGCAGTGCAAGGCCCGGATGGATGTCGCTCGGCACGCTTGAAGCAAATGCCGGTTCTCGCGCGCCTCTTGCGCCGGCTTCGAGCCTGAACACGCTGACCGACGCGACCAGGCCCGCGGCCTGCTCCTGCATCGACTGCGCCGCGGCGGCCGCCTCTTCCACCAGCGCCGCGTTCTGCTGCGTCACCTGGTCCATCTGCGCAATCGCCTGGTTCACCTGCTCGATGCCCGTGCTCTGCTCCTGGCTGGCTGCCGTGATCTCGCCCATGATGTCGGTCACGCGCTTCACGCTGTCGACGATCTCGTCCATCGTGCGCCCCGCCTCGGCCACCTGCCGACTGCCGGCTTCGACCTTGTCCACCGAGTCGTCGATCAAGCCCTTGATTTCCTTGGCTGCTGCGCCCGAGCGCTGTGCGAGGTTTCTCACCTCGGAGGCCACCACCGCGAAGCCCCGGCCCTGCTCGCCTGCGCGTGCCGCTTCCACTGCGGCATTGAGCGCCAGGATGTTGGTCTGGAACGCGATGCCGTCGATCACGCCGATGATGTCGACGATCTTCTTGGACGAGGCATTGATCGAGCCCATGGTGTCCACCACCTGATTCACCACGCCGCCGCCGCGCATGGCCACTTCGGAGGCGGAGACCGCCAGCTGGTTGGCCTGGCGCGCGTTGTCCGCGTTCTGCTTCACGGTGCCGGTGAGCTGCTCCATCGAGGCGGCCGTCTGTTCGAGCGAGCTCGCCTGTTCCTCGGTGCGCGAGGACAGGTCCTGGTTGCCCGCGGCAATCTGGCCCGAGGCCGTCGCGATCGCATCGGTGCCGTGGCGAACCTCGCCCACCACCTTGGCCAGGCTGCCGTTCATGCCCTTGAGCGCATGCATCAACTGGCCGGTCTCGTCCTTCGTCGTCACGTCGATACGGCTGGTCAGGTCACCGGCCGCAACCGCTTCGGCCACCTCGACGGCACGGCGCAGCGGATGCGTGATGCTGCGCACCAGCAACCAGGCGAGCACCAGGCCCAGGCCCAGCGACAGCGCACCGAAGACGACCAGCATCAGGCTGGTGCTGGCGCGCGTCTCCTTGCTGCGCTCGGCCGCGGCATCGAGCTGTACCCGCTCCGCATCCACCATCTGCTGCACGCCCGCGAGGTAGGTGCGCGAGGTGGGTTCGAAACGTTCGTTGAAGACCCGGTTGGCGCCTTCCATGTCGCCCGCCAGCTTGGCCTTGCTGACTTCCTCGCGGGCCGCGAGGTAGGCCTTGCGAAGCTCGCCGACCTTGTCGAACACCTGCTTCTTTTCCGGCGTGTCCATCTGGTCCTCGATGAACTTCTGCAGTTCGTTCGTCTCCTTGATGGCAGCAGCGGTGGCTGGTGCGAAGTAGGAAATCAGGCTCGCATCGCTGCTCTTGGCGATGGCCGCGGCGCGCTGGACACCCGCGGTGGTGTGGCGCAGCCAGTCGGAGCCGGCACGCTCGGTCTTGATGTTCTTCTCGACCATCGCATTGATTTCCTCGCCGAGCTGCCGCAGCTTCAGCACGGCAAGCACGCTGCTCGTGAGAGACAGGGCGAGGATGACGCCGATCACGACGGCCAGCCGCTTGCCTATGGAAATATTGCTCAGAAACATGCTCATGACTCCAGAAAATCAGGAAAGGGCAAGCACGCAATGCGCGCACTTGCCGTAAGAAAGGTTGTGTGCGCCGGCCGATTTCTCCCTGGCCGCGACGGCATCAGGCAGCGATCTTTTCGACCAGGCCCATCTCGTCGCTGGACATCAGCTTGTCGATGTCCACCAGGATCAGCATCCGCTCGTCCAGCGTGCCCAGCCCGATCAGGTAGTCGGTGTCCAGCACCGAGCCCATCTCCGGCGCCGGCTTGATCTGCTCCGCGCTCAAGGTGATCACGTCCGACACGCTGTCCACCACCATGCCCACCACGCGCCCACCGATGTTCAGCACGATCACCACCGTGAACTGGTCGTAGCTCGGCGTGCCCAGCTTGAACTTGATGCGCATGTCGATGATCGGAACGATGATCCCGCGCAGGTTCACCACGCCCTTGATGTATTCCGGCGCATTCGCAATGCGCGTCACCGCGTCGTAGCCGCGCAGCTCCTGCACCTTCTGGATGTCGATGCCGTATTCCTCCTGGCCCAGCGTGAAGGTCACCACCTCCAGCCGGCTCGAGGTGGCAGGCGCCGCGGCGCCGCGATGTTGTGGGGGGGTCATGATCTCTGCCATATAAATTCCTTCAGCTGAACTTCTGCATGATGCGAACGAGCTTCTGCCCGTACTGCGGATCGGTTGCGTACCCGGCCTTCTGCAGGCCGTGCGCGGCCTCGGCCGGTGTGTCGGCGGCCAGCACGTTGGCGTAGCGGGGGTTGCGCGTGATGAACCGGGCGTAGTCGGTGAAGGCCTCGTCGTAGGAGCCGTAGGCCCGGAACTTCGCGCGCACACGCTGCGGTTCTCCGTCGACGTATTCGGTCGTGGTGGTCTCCACCACCGGCCCCTTCCAGCTGCGGTCGGCCTTGATGCCGAACAGGTTGAAGCTCTGGGTGCCGTCGTCGGCGCGGATCTCGCGCTTGCCCCAGCCCGATTCGAGCGCGGCCTGCGCAAGGATCAGCGGCGCGGGCACGCCGCTGGCCGCACTCGCCACCTGCGCGGAGCCGCCCATGCGCTGCACGAAACTGTCGACGTTGCCCTGCAGCGATGCCACGGCGCCCGAGGCCGGGCGGTCGCTGTTGCGCTGGTAGATGCCCAGATCCACCGATGCGGCCGCCGGCCGGGGCGGCGCGGACTGCAATGGCGCCGAGCCGAGCGGAATGCCCGACTGCGGCGTGAGCGGAATGCCCACGCGGGGCGCGAGCGACATGCCTTCGCTGCCGCTGCCGTCCGTTTCGCCCGAGGGCGCAGCGCGGCTGAGCTGCGCGAGCATCGCCTCGGCCAGGCCCACGCCGCGCCCCGAAAGGTTTTGCGCGAGCTGCTGGTCGAGCATCGACATGTAGACCTTCTCGTCGCGGTTCTCGAGCAGCCCGCTCGACGGCGTGGCCTCGCGCATGCTCTTGAGCACCATGTTCATGAACAGCGCCTCGAACTGGCGCGACACCTGCTTCAGGCCCTCTTGGGGCGAGGTGCGCACGGTGTGCCGCAAGGCATCGACGCTCTGCACGTCGAGTGCAAGGCGCTGGTCCAGCGCGCCGCTTCTGCTTTCGGTGATGGCCATGCCGCTGCTCAGATGATTTCGAGCTCGGCGCGCAGCGCGCCGGCGGATTTCATGGCCTGCAGGATCGACACCAGGTCCTGCGGATTGGCACCCAGGCTGTTCAGGCCCTTGATCACGTCGGCCAGCGAAGCGCCGCCGCGCACCATCTGCAGGGCGCCGCCGCCCTGGTTGATCGAGATCTGCGAGGTCTGCCCGACCACGGTGGAGCCGCCGGAAAATGCGTTGGGCTGGCTCACCACGGGCTCGGTGTTGATGACCACGGACAGGTTGCCGTGCGCCACCGCGCAGTCGTTCACGCGCACGGCCTGGTTCATGACCACGGAGCCGGTGCGCGCATTGACGACCACGCGGGCGACCGCCTGCGTCGGCGTGACTTCGAGGCTTTCCAGCCGCGCGAGAAAGCCCACGCGTTCCTGCGGCGCGGGCGCCCGCACCTGGATCACGCGGGCGTCGAGCGCCTGCGCGGTGCCCGGGCCGAACTGCCGGTTGATGGCGTCGGCCGCCTGCTGCACCGTGCCGAAATCGGAGCGGTTGAGTTCGAGCGTGAAGGTGCTCTCGCCGCCCACCGGCGCCTCGACGCCGCGCTCCACCAGCGCGCCGGCCGGAATGCGGCCCGAGCTGAGCTGGTTGACCTGCGCCTTGCTGCCGTTGGCCGACGCACCCGCGCCGCCGACCACCATGTTGCCCTGCGCGATCGCATAGACCTGCCCGTCGACGCCCTTGAGCGGCGTCATCAGCAGCGTGCCGCCGCGCAGGCTCTTGGCATTGCCCATCGAGGACACCGTCACGTCGATGTTCTGGCCCGGCCGCGCGAACGAAGGCAACGTGGCCGTGACCATCACCGCCGCCACGTTCTTCAGCTGCATGTTCACGCCCTGCGGAATCGTGATGCCCAACTGCTGCAGCATGTTGTTCAGGCTCTGCGTGGTGAACGGCGTCTGCATCGTCTGGTCGCCCGTGCCGTCGAGCCCGACCATGAGGCCGTAGCCGATCAGCGGGTTGTCGCGCACGCCCTGGATGCTCGCGAGCTCCTTCAGCCGCTCGGCTTGTGCAGGCGTGGCCCACGCGGCCGCGCAGAGTGCGCCAAGGCCGATCAATGAACGCACATTGCGGAAGAAATTCATGGTGGTATTCCCTTTCGCAGGACGCCGCGGAACCGGCTTTGCCGGGCCGCTGGCGTCGCCCCCGGCGAGGGGGTTGGCGTAGCGACACGAAGTGCGCGAAGACTGGGGGTGTGCCATGGCTAGAACGGCATGACGTTGAGGAAGAAGCGCTGCATCCATCCCATGTGCTGCGCCTCGTCGATGTAGCCCTTGGCCGTGTATTCGATGCGCGCATCGGCCACCAGCGTCGACGGCACGGTGTTGCTGCCCGAGACCGTGCGCGGGTTCACCACGCCCGAGAACCGGATGTATTCGGTGCCCTGGTTGATGCCCATCTGCTTCTCGCCGCTGACCAGCAGGTTGCCGTTGCGCATCACGTCCACCACCGTGACCGTGATCACGCCGTTGAAGGTGTTGTTGGCGTTTGCGCCGCCCTTGGCGTCGAGCTTGTTGCCGCCCGACAGCTTCGCGTCCTGCCCGTCGAGCAGCGAGCCCAGCAGCTTCGGAATGCCGGCAAAGTCCGCGGCCAGGCTTCCCGTGCGGCTCGCCGATGCACCCGAGTTCTTGCTCGCATTGACCCGCTCGCTGATGACGATGGTCAGGATGTCGCCCACGTTGCGCGGCCGGCGGTCTTCGAACAGCGCGCTGCCGCCGGGACCGTCCTGGAAGATCGCGCCGTTCGCGCGCCGCGGCATCGAAGCCATGTTCTCCGCCCGCGCCGTCATCGGCTGATGCACCAGCGGCTCCCGCGGAACCTGCGCGCAACCCGAGGCCAGCACGGCAGCGACCGACAGCACCAAGCGCAGCCTGGAGGTGTTCATAGCTGAGCTAAGCGCTGCAGCATCTGGTCCGAGGTTTGGACCGCCTTGCTGTTGATCTCGTAGGCGCGCTGCGTGGCGATCATGTTGACCAGCTCTTCGACCACGTTGACGTTCGATGCCTCCACGTAGCCCTGGCTCAGGATGCCGGCGCCGTCGACGCCCGGGTTCACCTGGTTCGGCGCGCCGGAGGCATCGGTCTCCGCATAGAGGTTCTCGCCCTTGCTCTGCAGGCCGGCCGGGTTCAGGAAGGTGGCCAGCTGCAGCTGCCCGACCTGCACCGTGTTGGTCTGCCCTGCCTGCGTGATCGACACGATGCCGTCGCGGCCGACGGTCAGGCTGGTGGCGTTCGCGGGCAGCGTGATGGCCGGCTGCACCGGGAAGCCGCTGGCCGTGACGAGCTGGCCGTCGCGGTCGGTCTGGAACGAGCCGTCGCGCGTGTACGAGGTGGTGCCGTCGGGCATCAGCACCTGGAAGAAGCCGCCGCCGTTGATGGCCACGTCCGTCGGCTTGTCGGTCTTGGTGAGGTTGCCCTGCGAGTGGATGCGCTCGGTGGCGACCACGTGCACGCCGGTGCCCACCTGCAGGCCCGAAGGCAGCCGGGTCTGGTCCGAGGTCTGGCCGCCGACCTGGCGCAGGTTCTGATACATCAGGTCCTCGAACACGGCGCGGCTTCGCTTGAAGCCCGTGGTGCCGACGTTGGCGAGGTTGTTCGACACCACGTCGAGTTGGGTCTGTTGTGCATCGAGGCCGGTCTTGGCGATGTAGAGCGAGCGCATCATGGCGAAAAATCCTTGGGAAGTGGGGTGGTGGGGCGCTGGCTCAGCCGTACGCCAGCAGCTTGTTGGCCGACTGCGCGTTCTCGTCCGCGCTGCGCATCGACTTCATCTGCATCTCGAAGCTGCGGGCGTTGGCGATCATGGCCACCATGGCCTCGACGCCGTTGACGTTGCTGCCCTCGACCGCGCCGGTGGTCACGGTCACGGCCGCATCGGGCTCGGCGGGCGCGAGGCCCTCGCGCATGCGAAAGAGGCCGTCGGCGCCGCGCACCAGGTCGGCCACGGGTGGATTGACCAGCTTCAGGCGGCCCACCTCGGCAATGCCGATGGCCGGGTCGCCGGCCCCGCGCGCGGTGACGAGGCCGTTGGCAGCGATGGCGACGGTGGAGCCGGGCGGCACCACCAGTGCGCCGGCATCGCCGGCCACGGGCAGCGAGCCCATGGTCGTGAGCTGCCCCTCGGCGTTTACCTGCAGGTTGCCGACGCGGGTGTAGGCCTCGCCGCCGTCGGGCGTCTGCACCGCAAGCCAGCCGTCGCCGTGAATGGCGACATCGAGCGCGCGGCCGGTTTCCGTGAGCGGACCGTGGCTGAAGTCGGCGCCGGGCGTGGTGGCGACCACGTAGGCGCGCGTCGGCGCCTCGGCGCCGCCGGCCACCGGCACCGCGCGAAAGCTGTTGATCTGCGCGCGGAACCCGGGCGTGGAGGCGTTCGCCATGTTGTTGGCGACGGAGGCCTGCTGCTCCATGGCCTGCTTGGCGCCGCTCATCGCGACATACAGCATGCGGTCCATGGGCGGCTCAGCGGATGTTGATCAGGGTCTGGACGACCTGATCCTGCGTCTTCACCGTCTGCGCATTGGCCTGGTAGCTGCGCTGCGCGACGATCAGGTTGACGAGCTCGGAGGTCAGGTCGACGTTCGACGCTTCCAGCGCGCCCGAGGCAAGCGAGCCCTGCTTGGTGCCCGCGCCCGGCGTGCCGGTGAGCGGCTGGCCCGAGGCCAGCGTTTCGCCCCAGACGTTCTCGCCCATCGGCTCCAGGCCGTTGGGGTTGGCGAAGGAAGTCAGCACCACCTGGCCCATCAGCGTCGTCTGTTCGTTGGAGAACTTGCCGGTGATGGTGCCGTCGGGGTTGATCGAGAACGAGGTGAGCGTGCCGGAGGTGTAGCCGTCCTGCTTGAGCGTCTTGATTTCGTTGACGTTGCCGAACTGCGTGGTGCCGGAGAGGTCGACCGTGGCGTTGAGCGCCACCGAGCCGTTGGTGAAGTTCATGGCCGGCAGCGTCAGCTTGCCGCCGGTCGGCGTGAGCAGGTTGCCGTTGCCGTCGAAGCTCATCGTCGAGATCGCTGCACCGCCATTGAGTGCGGTGCCGTCGGCGGCGCCGTACACGTCCCAGGCGTTGGCGCCGGTCTTCACGAAGAAGACGCCGAGCTCGTGCGGATTGCCGAGCGAATCGAAGATCGGGCCGAGCGCGTTCGAATAGTTGAAGGTGTCCGAATCGGTCGGAGAGAACGGCGTCTTGGTCGGCACCGTGCCGCGCGCGTCCAGATTGAAGGTGGCGTTGATGGCGGTGGTCGCCTTCGGGCTCATGGCCGTGGTCTGGACCTGCAGCGGGCCCGGCGTGCCGCCATCGAGGCCGCCCGTCGCGGAGACGCCGTAGCCCGTCAGGCGCAGGCCGGCGGCGTTGACGATGAAGCCGTCCTTGTCGCGCGTGAACTGGCCATTGCGCGAATACATCACCTCGCCGCTCGGGCTGCTGAGGCGAAAGAAGCCGTCGCCGTTGAGGATCGCCACGTCCAGCGGCCGGCTGCTGGTCTGCACCGAGCCCTGCGTGAAGTTCTGCACGATGCCCGACACCGCAACGCCCAGGCCGACGCGCGAGCCGGCGTACACGTCCTGGAAGGTCGCCGCGCCCGACTTGAAGCCGACCGTGCCGGAGTTCGCGATGTTGTTGCCGATGACGTCCAGGTTGGCGGCGGCCGCGGACAGGCCGCTGATGCCTTGGGAAAAGCCCATGATCGAATCCTTGTTTCAGTGCAATGAAGAAGAAATGGCCTGCGGCGCGCGGGCCACTGCCGATGAGGAAGACACGCGATAGCTGCTCAGAGGAACATGCGCACGTCGGCCAGGCCGATGCTCTGGCCCGACATCAGTTCGAGCGTGACGCCGCTGGCGCCCTGCTTGACGGCGGCCACCTGCGAGAAGACGAGCGAGGTCGCCTCCACGGAGGTGCCGTTGTTGGTGGCGGAGACGGTGAAGCTGTAGGTGCCCGGTGCGGCTGCGGTGCCGTCGTCGGCCTTGCCGTCCCAGGTGACGGCGTTGACGCCTTCGGTCATCGAACCGAGCGAGAGCGTGCGCACCGTGTTGCCCGCGGCGTTGACGATCTCCACTTCGACGGTGCCGGCGGTAGCCGGCAACTGCACGGCGAAGGACACGGCCGCCGGCTCCTCGCCGGCCTTGGGCTCCGTGGTGCTCAAGGCGTTGCCCGGCGACAGCACGTTGTAGCCGATGAGCGATGCCGCCTGCAGCACCTGGTTGGCGCCGGTCTGGTTCACCAGTCCGCTGAGTGCGGTGTTGAGCCGCTCGATGCCGCTCACGGTGCTCATCTGCGCGAGCTGGGACGTGAGCTCGGCGTTCTCCATCGGGTTGAGCGGATCCTGGTTGTTGAGCTGCGTCACCAGCAGCTTGAGAAAGCGCTGCTCGCTGTCCGCCTGCGAGACGTTGCTGCCGCTCGATGCGGCCGTGGCTGCGTTGAGCCCGGAGATGGAGGAGGTGTCGGAGATGGCCATGGTTCTTGTTGCGGGTGTGGGGGTTACTGGCCGATGCTCAGCGTCTTGACCATCAGGGTCTTGGCAGTGTTCAGCACCTCGACGTTGGCCTGGTAGCTGCGCGAGGCGGAAATCATGTTGGTCATCTCTTCGACCACGTTGACGTTGGGCATTGCCACGTAGCCCTTGGCGTCGGCATGCGGGCTCCTCGGGTCGAAGACCATCTTCAGCGGCGAGGGGTCCTCGATGACCCCGGCAACCTTCACGCCGCCGATGTCCTGCTGGCCAGAGGCGGCCACTTCGAAGACCACCTGCTTGGCACGGTAGGGCTTGCCGTCGGGGCCGGCAACGCTCTCGGCGTTGGCGAGGTTGCTCGCCGTCACGTTCATGCGCTGCGACTGCGCGGCCATGGCGGAGCCCGCCACGCTGAAGATGTTCATGGAAGCGCTGGGATGGGGCATGCGTGGCTCCTCTGTGCTTATTGCGCGGCGGAGAGCAGCGACTTGATCTTGGCGCTGACCACCGTGAGGTTGGCTTCGTAGCGCAGCGCGTTGTCGGCGAAGTTGATGCGCTCGGCATCCATCTCGACGGTGTTGCCGTCGATGCTCGACTGGCTCGGCACGCGGTACAGCAGGTCGCGCTCGGGCATCGACGGCGGCGCGTCGGCCTGGATGTGGCGCGACGACGTGGCGGCCATCTGCACCGGCTGCGATGCGCGGCCGTGCTCGACCGCCTGCGTCAGGCGGCTCGCGAAATCGAAGTCACGCGCCTTGTAGTTGGGCGTGTCGGCGTGGGCGATGTTGGCCGCCAGCACTTCCTGGCGCTGCGCCCGAAGGTTCAGTGCTTCGCGGTTGAAGCGAAGCGCCGCATCCAGCTTGTCGATCATGTGTTTCCATCTTTCGAGGCGTCGCGTCCCTTGCGGGGCATGGCGACAGATGGAAAGCGAGTCTATGCATGCACTGCGTTCGCAATGGCCCGAACAAAGGGGCATTTGGCGTGCACTTCGAATCTTCGGATCGGGTGCGCCTTCCTAGAATTGCCGGGCACCCATGATGGAAAAAAAACCTTATCGCCCGCGCCGCCTGAAGCTCGTGCTGCCTGCCCTGGCAGCAGGGTTGGGCGCGGCAATGTCCGTGTCCGCAGCGCCGCTCGCGGGCGATGCGCGCGCCGCCGTCGACAGGCTGCTGCAGGCCCAGACCGCCGGACTGCCCGGCAAGGTCAGCATTCGCGTCGAGGCTCCGGCATCGGGCCCGCTGCCCGCTTGCGATGCACTCGAGCCTTTCCTGCCTCGCGGCGCCGCGGCGTGGGGCCGGGTGTCGGTCGGCCTGCGCTGCCATTCGGAACTGAAGCCCTGGACCCGCTTCGTGCTGGCCCACGTGGCGGTCGAGGGGCGCTACTTCGTGGCCGCGCGCAACATCGATACCGGCCAGGCCTTGGGCACGGGCGATTTCATCGCCCGCGACGGCGATCTCACGGCCCTGCCGCGCTCGGTCGTGACCGACGCCGCCGAGCTGCAGGGCGTCGTGGCCGCCAACCGCATTGCGTCCGGCGCGCCGCTCAGGCGCGAACTGATGCGCGGCGTGGCCGTGATCCAGCAAGGCCAGACCATCAAGGTCGTTGCCGAAGGTCCGGGCTACGTCGTCAGCACCGAAGCCCGCGCGATGGCCAGCGCCAGCGCGGGCGCGACCGTGCGGGCGAAGACCGTGGACGGCCGCATGGTCAGCGGCGTTGCCGACGAGGAAGGGCAGATCCGCCTGCCGCAGTAGCCACAATGGCCGCATTCATGGCGCGATGCACACTGCCCTAAAGTTCTGGCCCGAACTGCCGATACATCAGGCAGCCCTTTGAGGAACCATCTTGAAAATCGATCCATTCGCCCCTTCGGCCACACCGCTCCCCCGAACGAACAAGGGCGCATCGTCCTCGCCCGCCAGCGGCGCCGATGCCGTCCAGGGCGGCAGGAACCCGGTGCAGCTCTCGTCGGGGCAGGTGCATTCGCTGCCCGAGGCGCCCAACTCCGATTTCGATGCAGCGCGCGTTGCCTCGATCCGCGAGGACATCCGGGCCGGGCGCTACGAAATCCACCCCGACCGGATCGCCCGCGGCCTGCTCGCCAGCGTGCGCGAACTGCTCCACGAAAACGGAAAGCTCTGAACACCATGCTGGTTCACCTGTTGGCCGAAAAAACCTGTGTCGAGGAATTCCTGTCGGTGCTGGAGCAGGAAGCGCAGGCCATGAAGAACGGCCTCTTCGCCGACCTGCCCTCGCTCACCGAGCGCAAGGCCGGCCTGCTGGACCGCATGGCGGCACTCGACCAGGCGCGCGAATCGGCCCAGGTGGCACGGGGTTTCGAGCCCGGTCGCGCGGGTGCCGATGCCGCCGCCGCGGCGGACGGCGAGGCCTCGCTCGCCGCCTGGACGGCGCTGGTCGAGCTTGCGCAGCAGGCCAAGGCCTGCAACCGGCGCAATGGGTCGATGGTGTACAGCCAGCTCGACTTCACGCAGAACGCATTGCACTACCTGCAGGCCGGCGCGCAGCCCTTCTACGGGCCGGACGGCATCCGCAAGGCCGCCAGCGCTGCGGGAACGCGGCTGGCGGTGGGTTACTAGGCCTTACTTGCGGGACTTGCCCGACTTGGGCGGCGCCTCGAACAGCTCCGAGAAGAACGACGGATTCACCTCCCCGGAGTCCTTGGCGGCAGGGCTCGGCTCGCCAGGCGGAAGCTCCTGGAAATCCGACGACGCGAAGTGCGGCGGAACATAGACCCCGTGCTCGTCCCTCCTGACCAGGCCGCGGCGTTCCAGGTCCCGCATGGTCTTGTTGACCTGCATCCTGGAAAGCCCCGAATAGGAGGCGATGACCGACTGGGTGATGCGCTTGTCGTAGCCGCCGTCGGTGCCCGGGGCCAGAACGGTGAGTTCGTGCAGGATGCGGCTGATGAGCCGCTCGGACGAGGCCGATGAAATCTGCCGGATCTGCCTGCGCAGCACCGTGGTGCGCTTCATCACCACGTCGAGCAGGCCCATCGTCACCGCCGGATAGCGGTCGCACAGCGACCGGAATTCCATCGTGGGCACCAGATACAGGGAGGTGGGCAATGCTGCAACCAGTGTCGCGCCGGCCTGGTAGCGCTCCTCGATCAGGGCGGAGTTCAGGAAGAAGTCGTCCTGCCGGATGAAATCGGTCGTGACGTCGCCGCTGTCCCCGCTCCCCTGCACCACCACCCGCAGCAGGCCGGTGGCCACGCAGTAGATGCGGTCGGACCACTCGTCCGCCGCCAGCACGACTTCGTTGCGCCGGTAGGACCGAAGTTCGATGCGCTGGACGAAGGCTGCGCGCTCATCCTGGGGAACGCTGGCTATAAGAGGATGCAAATACATCTGTACCGTCCATGGGCTGCCTTGCCGCATACTGGCTCAAAGCGGCTGCCTGCAACTCTTTCCTCTTTCTAAATGTGAATATTTACCAGATGAGATTCATATATTAACAGCCAGTAACATCTGGACACGCAACATCATCGCATGTCTTTGCCGGGAGAATCTACTTTCGCCAGCCGTCCGAGACCAGCCATTGACTTGTACCGCATGCGAGCACAAGCGCCGCGTAGGTGGCCATCGCGCCGTCGCGGCCCAGAAAGACCACGCCGCCCAGTAGCACCAGCGCCCCCACGCCTGAATTGATGGCGCCCTGGGCCCACCATGCGGGCGCGCCGGCCTTTCGCCGGAAGACCCGGCCCATGAGCGCGCACAGGAAGCCGACGGCCAGCGCCGGCGCCACGAAGTTCAGCAGGTGATTGAGGAGATCCAGCAGGGACATGGGGTAGGAATGGGGTATCGAAGGCCGCCGGACAAAAGCAAGGGCGCTCGCGGCGCCCTTGTGTTCTCGAGTTGCATGCGGCCAAGCCCCTCGGCAGCCGCACGGCTCCTGCTGATTTTATAATCAGTGCATATGTCAGTCTGGACACTGGGCTTGAACCACACGACCGCGCCACTCGATCTGCGCGGTCGTTTCGCGTTCGCGCTCGATCAGCTGGCACCCACGCTGCAGAGCCTGCGCAGCTCGTTCGCCACCGGACGCCATCCGCAGGTCGAAGCCGCGATCATCTCCACTTGCAACCGCACCGAGATCTACTGCGCCGCCGAGCATGCCGCGCTCGACCACACGGTCGGCTGGCTGGCCGAGAGCGGCGGCGTCGCACCGGCGCTGCTGCGCTCGCATGCGTATGCGCTGCAGGACGACGAGGCGGCGCGCCATGTCTTCCGCGTGGCCAGCGGACTCGATTCCATGGTGCTCGGCGAGGCCCAGATCCTCGGCCAGATGAAAGACGCCGTGCGCGCGGCCGAAACCGTTGGCGCGCTCGGCAGCACGCTCAACCAGTTGTTCCAGCGCTCCTTCGCGGTGGCGAAGGAAGTGCGCACCGCCACCGAGATCGGCGCGCACTCCATCAGCATGGCCGCGGCGGCCGTCCGGCTGGCCGGCCAGCTGTTCGAAGACCTGTACCAGACGCGCGTGCTGTTCGTCGGCGCGGGCGAGATGATCGACCTGGCCGCCACGCATTTCGCGGCCAAGGACCCGAAGGCCATCGCCATTGCCAACCGCACGCTCGAGCGCGGCGAAAAGCTGGCCTCGCGCTTCGGCGGCGAGGCGATGCGGCTGGCCGACCTGCCGAACCGGCTGGCCGAGTTCGACATCGTGGTGAGCTGCACCGCCAGCACGCTGCCGATCATCGGCCTGGGCGCCGTCGAGCGCGCACTCAAGGCGCGCAAGCACCGTCCGATGTTCATGGTCGACCTGGCCGTGCCGCGCGACATCGAGCCCGAAGTGAAGGCGCTCGAGGACATCTACCTCTACACCGTCGACGACCTCGCCCAGGTGGTGCAGCAGGGCCAGGCCAACCGCCAGGCGGCCGTGGCGCAGGCCGAGGTCATCATCGACGCCGGCGTGCAGAGCTTCATGCACTGGCTGGGCCAGCGCGGCACCGTGCCGCTGATCCAGCAGCTCAATGCCCAGGCCGACGAATGGCGCGCCGCCGAAATGGCACGCGCGCGCAAGCTGCTGGCCAGGGGCGAGCCGGTCGATGCGGTGCTCGAGGCCATGTCGCGCGGACTCACGCAAAAGTTGCTGCACGGCGCCATGGCCGAACTGCACGCGGGCGACGCCGAATCGCGCGAGCACACCGCGCAGACCATCTCGCGCCTGTTCCTGCGCAAAGAGCGTTAGCGACGCTCGCCAGCGGCCCGGCCCCGCCGGCCGCGGCCCCATGCGCCCTGCCGCAGCACCGCGGCGCCCTTCCCCCATTTTTCCGAGCTCCTTTCCGCCGTGAAGACCTTTCTGCGCCACCAACTCGAACGCTACGCCCAGCGCCTCGGCGAACTCGACTTCCTGCTTTCGCGCGAAGACATCATGAGCGACATGGCGCAGTACCGCACCATCTCGCGCGAGCATGCAGAGATCACGCAGATCGCGGGCCGCTACGAGCGCTACAAGCAGCGCGAAGCCGACATCGCCGGCGCGGCCGAGATGCTCGACGACCCCGACATGGCCGAGATGGCCCGGGAAGAAATCGCCGCCGCGCAGGCCGAGCTCGCGCAGCTCGAGGAAGAGCTCCAGCGCCTGCTGCTGCCCAAGGACCCGGACGACGCGCGCAACGCCTTCCTCGAAATCCGCGCCGGCACCGGCGGCGACGAATCGGCGCTGTTTGCGGGCGACCTGCTGCGCATGTACATGCGCTACTGCGAACGCGCCGGCTGGCGCTGCGAAGTGGTGAGCGAGAGCGAGAGCGAGCTCGGCGGCTACAAGGAAGTGGTCGTGCGCATCGTCGGCCAAGCCGGCAATGGCCCTTCCGGGTCCGGGGTGTTCGGCCACCTGCGCTTCGAATCCGGTGGCCACCGCGTGCAGCGTGTGCCGGCCACCGAGACCCAGGGCCGCATCCACACCAGCGCCTGCACGGTGGCCGTGCTGGCCGAGCCCGACGAAACCGTGGCGGTGCAGATCAACCCGGCCGACCTGCGCATCGACACCTACCGCGCCAGCGGCGCGGGCGGCCAGCACATCAACAAGACCGATTCGGCCGTGCGCATCACGCACATTCCGACCGGCATCGTGGCCGAGTGCCAGGACGACCGCAGCCAGCACCGCAACAAGGCCAAGGCGCTGCAGGTGCTGTCGGCGCGCATCCAGGAAAAGGACCGCAGCGAGCGCGCGGCCAAGGACGCGGCGATGCGCAAGGGGCTGATCGGCAGCGGCGACCGCTCCGACCGCATCCGCACCTACAACTTCCCGCAGGGCCGGCTCACCGACCACCGCATCAACCTCACGCTCTACAAGCTGCAGGCCATCATGGAAGGCGACCTTGGCGACGTGCTCGATGCGCTGCGCGCCGCGCGCGAGGCCGAGCAGCTGGCCGAGCTGGAATCGAGCCTGCCGGCATGACGGCCACAGCAGCGACCACCACGCCATCCACCGTGGCCCAGGCGCTGGCCGCGGCCGTGGCACTGGGCGTCGACCGGCTCGACGCCCAGTTGCTGCTGCTGCATGCGCTGGGCCGCGCGCCGCACGACCGCGCCTGGCTGCTGGCGCACGACACCGACGCCATTTCCGATGCGGCGTGGTCCGCCCTCGCAGCGCAGCTGTCGCGCCGGCTGGCGGGCGAGCCGGTGGCCTACCTGCTCGGCGAAAAGGAATTCCACGGCCTCGGCCTGCAGGTGGATGCGCGGGTGCTGGTGCCGCGCCCGGACACCGAAACGCTGGTCGACTGGGCCCTGCAATGCCTCGAAGGCCGCAAGGCGCCGCGCGTGCTCGACCTGGGCACCGGCAGCGGCGCCATCGCGCTGGCGCTGCAGCATGCACGCCCCGACGCGCAGGTCGACGCGGTCGATGCCAGTGCCGATGCGCTGGCCGTCGCACAGGCCAATGCGCAGCGCCTGGGCCTGCCGGTGCGTTTGCGCCAGGCCCATTGGCTGGACGGGGCCGCCAGTGGCTACGCGGCCATTGCCAGCAATCCGCCCTACATCGCAGCCGGCGACCCGCACCTGCCCGCGCTGCAGCACGAGCCCTTGGCCGCGCTGGTGGCCGGGCCCGACGGGCTGGCCGACATCCGCCAGATCGTGCAGCAGGCCCCCGCCCATCTTGCAGATGGCGGCTGGCTGCTGCTCGAACACGGCCACGACCAGGCCCTGCCCGTGCGCCAGCTGCTCGAAGCGCGCGGTTTTGCCGAAGTCCAAAGCCGCGATGACCTTGCCGGCATCCAGCGCTGCTCCGGCGGGATCTGGCGCACGGTGAAATAATCCCCCCAGACCACTTTTCAGGAGTCCCCATGTCCGACGCCCAGCAACGCATCGACGATCTCGTCAAAACCAACGACCTCGTGCTCTTCATGAAAGGGAATGCGAGCTTTCCGATGTGCGGCTTCTCCGGCCGCGCCATCCAGATCCTCAAGGCGGTCGGCGTCGACACCAGGACGCTCAAGACCGTCAACGTTCTCGAAGACGACGGCATCCGCCAGGGCATCAAGGAATACAGCAACTGGCCCACGATCCCCCAGCTCTACGTGAAGGGCGAATTCGTCGGCGGCTCGGACATCATGATGGAGATGTACGAGTCGGGCGAGCTGCAGCAAGTGCTGGGCGGCAGCAATCCGGCCTGATTCCCGGTGCCCGCCATGAGCCACGACCACGACGGTCATTCCGACGGCCATGCGCATGACGGCAAGGCTACGCCGGCCTGGAAGCACGATGGCGTGCGCGTGATCGCGGCCCACCAGCTCGACGTCAACACGGCCCAGACGCCCGGCATGAACCGGGCCGCGGCCATCGACTTTGCGCGCGTCGGCGCGCAGAAGCTCTGGGCCGGCACCGTCACCATCCATGCCGATGCCAAAACCGGCGCCCACCACCACGGGCACCTCGAATCGGTGATCTACGTGGTGCGCGGCCGGGCCCGCATGCGCTGGGGCGAGAAGCTCGAGTTCACGGCCGAGGCTGGCCCGGGCGACTTCATCTATGTGCCGCCGTACGTGCCGCACCAGGAAATCAACGCCAGCGCCACCGAGTCGCTCGAATGCGTGCTGTGCCGCAGCGACGGCGAGGCGGTGGCCGTGAACCTCGACATCGAACCGGTGGAGAAACCCGAATCGGTGCTGTGGGTCGACCCGACCCATCCGCACGGCGGCGTCTGATCGCTTTTCCCGGGCCGAGTCATGGCACCATGGCATTCTTCGCCGTGCCACCATGACTCTCACCCAAAGCCTGCTCATCATCGTCCTGTTGATCGCGATGAGCGCGTTCTTCTCCCTTGCCGAAATCACGCTGGCCGCCTCGCGCCGCCTGCGCCTGCGTCAGATGGCCGACGAGGGCGATGCCCGGGCCGAGCGCGTGCTGCGCGTGCAGGAGCAGCCGGGCCACTACTTCACCGTGGTGCAGATCGGCCTCAACGCGGTGGCGATCCTCGGCGGCGTGGTGGGCGAGGGCTCGCTCAGCCCCTACTTCGCGCGTTTCTTCGAGGGCTGGATGAGCGTGGAGGCCTCGGAGAACGTGGCTTTCCTGTGCTCGTTCATCATCGTCATCGCGGTGTTCCTGGTGTTCGCCGACCTGTTCCCCAAGCGCCTCGGCATGAGCGACCCGGAGCGCATCGCGGTTCGCATGGTCGGCCCGATGCTGGTGCTGATCACCACCTTCAAGCCGCTGGTGTGGTTTTTCACGCGCTCCACCGACATGCTCTTCAAGCTGCTGGGCATGCCGCTGGTGCGCGACGACAAGATCACCTCGGCCGACATCCTGGCCATGACCGAAGCCGGCGCGCGCGCGGGCGTGCTCGCAGTGCGCGAGCAGCAGGTGATCGCCAACGTGTTCGAACTTGACACGCGGCTGGTCAGCAGCGTGATGACGGTGCGCGACAACATCGCCTGGTTCCTGCATGACGACCCCGAGTCGGTGCTGCGGGCGCGCATCGTGGCCGAGCCTTTTTCGGCCTACCCGGTGTGCGACGGCGACATCGACCATGTGCTCGGCTACGTCGACGCCAAGGACATGTTCCAGCGCGTGCTGAGCGGCCAGCCGCTGGCCTTCGACCAGGGCCTGACGCTGCACAAGGCGCTGGTCATCCCCGACCGGCTCTCGCTCACCGAGGTGCTCGAGCAGTTCCAGCAGGCGCATGAAGACTTCGCGATCATCGTCAACGAATACAGCCTGGTGGTGGGCGTGATCACGCTCAACGACGTGATGAGCACGGTGATGGGCGACCTCGTCTCCATGCCCGACGAGGAACAGATCGTGAAGCGCGACGAGAATTCGTGGCTGATCGACGGCGTCACGCCGATCCAGGATGTGCAGCGCGCGCTGCACATCGATGAAATGCCGCATCCGGACGACTACGAAACGCTGGCCGGCTTCCTGATGGTGATGCTGCGGCGCGTGCCCAAGCGCACCGACAGCGTGAGCTGGGGCGGCTACACCTTCGAGGTGATGGACGTCGACAGCTACCGCATCGACCAGGTGATGGTCACGAAAACCTAGCTCGCCCTCAGGCGGCCGAGCGGTCCCTGTCCACGAAGGTCCAGAGGCGCTGGTTCGCGAACACGGCGTTGGGGTACGGTGCCTTGCCGCGGCTGCCGTTGTAGCGCCCGAGGGTCATGTACAGGTCGCCGTTCTCGCGGTCGAGGTAGTGGCGCAGGATGACGCAGCCGAAGCGCAGGTTGGTTTGCATGTGGAACAGCTTGGCCGGGTCGCTGTCGCCGATCACGCGGGTCCAGAACGGCATGACCTGCATGTAGCCACGCGCACCTGCGCTGGACACCGCGAACTTGCGGAAGTTGCTCTCGACCTGGACCAGCCCCAGCACCAGGCTCACGTCCAGGCCCGAGCGCTTGCTCTCGTACCAGACGGTCTGCAGGAATTCCTTGCGCGTGGGCCAGTCGGCGATCTTCTTCTTGAGGCGTTCGCTCATTTCGCCCAGCCAGCGCAGGTAGATCAGGCGGGCCTCTGTGTTCGAGAACTCGGGCACCGGCGGCGCCTTGTTGTGCACGGCCGAACTCAGCGCGGTGCGCACCGAGTCGATCAGCGGTTCCTCGATCTGCGCGCCGGCGAGGGCGACCCGCGGCAGCGACAGCACCGTCAGGGCGCCCGCCGCCGCGGCGCCGCCCACTAGGCACCGGCGTCGCGAGAGGCCGCCCTCCAGGCTCATTTCGCGAGCTTGCCGGTGATGAATTCGGCGATGCCGGCCGTAGGCACCTTGGTGGCCGCCGTGTCGCGGCGATGCTGGTACTCGAGCTGGCCTTCCTTCAAGCCACGGTCCGAAATGACCACGCGGTGCGGCACGCCGATCAGCTCCCAGTCGGCGAACATCGCGCCCGGGCGCTCGCCGCGATCGTCGAGCAGCACGTCGACGCCGGCCACGAGCAGTTGCTCGTAGAGCGCCTCGGCCGCCACCTTGACCTCGGCGCTGCGGTCCATGCCGATCGGGCAGACCACCACCGTGAACGGCGCCAGGGCGTCCGGCCAGATGATGCCGCGCTCGTCGTGGTTCTGCTCGATGGCGGCGGCCGGCAGGCGCGTGATGCCGATGCCGTAGCAGCCCATCTCGAGGAACTGCGGCTTGCCGGCTTCGTCGAGGTAGGTTGCGTTCATGTCCTTGCTGTACTTGGTGCCGAGCACGAACACGTGGCCCACCTCGATGCCGCGCTCGATCGCGAGCACGCCCTTGCCGTCGGGCGAGGCATCGCCCGCCACCACGTTGCGCAGGTCGGCCACCAGCTCGGGCTCGGGCAGGTCGCGGCCCCAGTTGACGCCGGTCATGTGGAAGTCGATCTCGTTGGCGCCGGTGATCCAGTCGGCCATGACCACCACCTCGCGGTCGGCCACGAGCCTGACGGGCTTCTTCAGGTTCAGCGGGCCGAGGTAGCCGGGCTTGCAGCCGAAGTGGTCGTCGATCTCGGCCAACGTTGCGAAGCGGAAGCCCTGGTCCAGGCCCGGCACCTTGCCGACCTTGATCTCGTTCATGTCGTGGTCGCCGCGCAAGAGCAGCAGCCAGACCTGCGAACCCTTCAGGTTGCCGGCCTCGTCGACGATGTCCGTTGCCAGCACCAGCGACTTGACGGTGGTCGAGAGCGGCACGCCGAGCAGTTCCGCCACGTCGGCGCAAGTGCTCTTGCCGGGGGTGGGCGTCTTTTCGAGCGGCTTGGCCGCCGCGGGGCGCGGGCCGGCCGGAGCGAGCGCCTCGGCCTTCTCCATGTTGGCCGCGTAGTCGCTGCCGGGACAGTAGACGATGGCGTCTTCGCCGGTGGCCGCAATCACCTGGAACTCTTCGCTCAGGTCGCCGCCGATGGCGCCGCTGTCGGCCGCCACGGCACGGTAGCGCAGGCCGAAGCGGTCGAAGATGCGGCGGTAGGCATCGGCCATGACTTGGTAGCTGGCCTTGGCCGCGCCCAGGTCGCGGTCGAAGCTGTAGGCGTCCTTCATGATGAATTCGCGCCCGCGCATCAGGCCGAAGCGCGGACGGCGCTCGTCGCGGAACTTGGTCTGGATCTGGTAGAAATTCTTCGGCAGCTGCTTGTAGCTGCGAATTTCCTGGCGCGCGATGTCGGTCACCACCTCTTCGCTGGTGGGCTGGACCACGAAGTCGCGGTCGTGCCGGTCCTTGATGCGCAGCAGCTCGGGGCCCATCTTGTCGAAGCGGCCGGTCTCCTGCCAGAACTCGGCCGGCTGCACCACGGGCATCGTGAGCTCGACCGCGCCGGCGCGGTTCATTTCCTCGCGCACGATCGCCTCGACCTTGCGGATCACGCGCAGCCCCATCGGCATGTAGGTGTAGATGCCCGTGCCGAGCTTCTTGATCATGCCCGCGCGCATCATGAGCCGATGGCTCGCGACCTCGGCGTCAGCGGGCGCTTCCTTGAGGGTGGAGACAAAAAATCGGGAAGCTTTCATCGGGATCGCGCTGGTGGATTCAAAAATCGTGGGGAAGACGGATGCCGGCGGAGAGACCTCCGGGAACCCGCGGGCCTCGAACTGGCCGCTTGCCGTGTGCAACCCGGCATGCATAATCGACTCAGTTCAAAAATTGGGGTTTGATTATGCTCGACCGGGACGGCTTCAGGCCCAACGTCGGCATCATCCTGCTCAACCAGAGAAACCAGGTTTTCTGGGGCAAACGCATACGCACGCATTCCTGGCAGTTTCCGCAAGGCGGCATAGACCGCGGCGAAAGTCCCGAGCAAGCCATGTTCCGGGAACTGCACGAGGAAGTCGGGCTCCATCCGGAGCACGTGCGCATCGTGGCCCGTACCCGTGACTGGTTGCGCTACGAGGTGCCGGATCGGTTCATTCGCCGTGACGCACGGGGCCACTACAAGGGCCAGAAGCAAATCTGGTATTTGCTGCAATTGATCGGTCACGACTGGGATCTGAACCTGCGCGCGACCGACCACCCCGAATTCGACGCCTGGCGATGGCACGACTACTGGGTGCCGCTCGATGTGGTCGTCGAATTCAAACGCGGCGTCTACGAGATGGCACTGACCGAGCTTGCTCGCTACCTGCCACGGCAGGATTTCCGCAACCGCTTCCTGCGCAGCAACGTGCGCGCCCGCGAATTCGAGCGCCACACGCCGGATGGCGGCGCGCCCGCGGGGCTGGACCTGCCGCCTGGTGGCAGTTTCGACCCGCATCCCGACATTACTTCTGCGAGCGATGACCCTTCCCCTCCTCCCCACAACAAAGCGCCCTTCTTTCCGTCGCAACGCTGAGGGCGCCCTGCTCGTCGTGTGCCTGGCCCTGCTTGCCGGATGCGCATCCGGCACGCACGACACGGACAACCCCGACTGGGCGCAGGCCGGCATGCAGCCGGCGCCCAAGCGCTACGAGACCGACGCCGAATGGAAGGAAACCGAGGCCCCGCCCCCGCCCGCCTTCGACGAAAAGCGTCTCGAGCCGATCTCGATGCCGCCCTACATGAGCCTGAAGTTCGGCGTCGATCCGAAAACCATTGCCATCACCCGCGACGGCATCGTGCGCTACGTGGTGGTGGCACAGAACCGCAACGGCGGCGGCGTCAACGCGTTCTACGAAGGGGTGCGTTGCTCGACCGGGGAAATGAAGAGCTACGCCCGCTACAACAACGGCGCCTGGCAGGAAACGAAGACGCTGGAGTGGAAGCGCATCAGCGACCTGAACTCGCGCTACGCCATGGCGCTGTCGAGCCAGGCGCTGTGCCGCGGCAATGCGCCGCGCAATTCGGTCGGAGAGATGGTCCAGAACCTGCGCAACCCGGTTCGGGAAGTGCAGTAATGAACCGACGGGGCCCGGCGCCCCGCCTTCATCAGCCGCGCATCAGCACCATGTTGTCGCGGTGGACCATTTCCGGCTCCGCCACGTAACCCAGCAGGCGCTCGAATTCCGACGAGGGCTTGCGGCACAGCAGACGGGCCTCGACGCTCGAGTAATTGGCAAGGCCGCGAGCGAGTTCCACGCCATCGATGTCGCGCACGGCGATCACGTCGCCGCGCGAAAACTCTCCCGAGACGCCGGTCATGCCGATCGGCAGCAGGCTCTTGCCCTCGGCGCGCACCTTGGCCGCCGCGCCGGCATCGACGGTGACCGCGCCGCGCAACTGCAGGTGATCGGCCATCCAGCGCTTGCGCGCCTGGTGCTTGGCCGTCTGCGCCACCAGCAGCGTGCCGATGGATTCGCCGCGCGTCAGGCGCAGCAGGGCGTCGGGCTCGCGGCCCCAGGCGATCACGGTGGAGGCGCCCGAGCCGGCGGCGCGCTTGGCCGCAAGGATCTTGGTGATCATGCCGCCGCGCCCGAGGCTGGAGCCCGCCCCGCCCGCCATCGCTTCGAGGGCCGGGTCGCCGGCCGCCGCCTCGTGCACGAACTTCGCGTCCGGATCCTTGCGCGGGTCGGCCGTGTAGAGGCCCTTCTGGTCCGTCAGGATGACCAGCGCGTCGGCTTCGACCAGGTTGGCCACGAGCGCGCCCAGCGTGTCGTTGTCGCCGAACTTGATCTCGTCGTTGACGACGGTGTCGTTCTCGTTGATGACCGGCACCACGCCCAGCCCGAGCAGCGTGACGAGGGTCGAGCGCGCATTGAGATAACGCTCGCGGTCGGCCAGGTCGGCATGGGTGAGCAGCACCTGGGCGCTGCCGATCTGGTTCTCGCGCAGCTTGGTCTCGTACATCTGAGCCAGGCCCATCTGCCCGACGGCCGCTGCGGCCTGGAGTTCATGCACCTCGTGCGGCCGCGTACGCCAGCCGAGGCGCTTCATGCCTTCGGCAATGGCGCCGCTCGACACCATCACGACCTCGCGGCCGCCCTGCACCAGCACCGCCAACTGCCGGCACCATTCGCCGATGGCAGCCTCGTCGAGACCGCGCCCCTCGTTGGTCACGAGGCTGGAGCCCACCTTGACGACGATACGGCGGGCATCCCGCAAGGCAGTGGATCCGGAGTTCGAGGTCATTGGAGGGCGTAGCGGTCGTGAATGCAGCGTGTTGGTGGGCGGTCAGGAGGAGGAAGAGGAAGGCTCGGGCGGCAGCTCGACAAAGCGCGGATCGACCTCGACCGGCACGTGTTCCGCCGCATGCTGCGCCTTGACCTGCTGGTACACGGCCTGCACCAGATGCTCGCAGCCTTCGCGCGTGAGCGCGGAGATCTCGAACACCGGGCCCTTGAAGCGCAGGCGCTTGACGAAGTCCTTCACGCGCGCGGCGCGCTCGTCCACGGGCACCATGTCGAGCTTGTTCAGCACCAGCCAGCGCGGCTTTTCGTAGAGCGCGGCGTCGTACTTCTTCAGCTCGCCCACGATGGCCTTGGCCTGGGCGACCGGATCGACGGCGTCGTCGAACGGTGCCATGTCGATCACATGCAGCAGCAGCCGCGTGCGCTGCAGGTGGCGCAGGAAGAGGTGACCGAGGCCAGCGCCTTCGGACGCGCCTTCGATCAGGCCGGGCAGGTCGGCCACCACGAAGCTCTGCTCCGGGCCGACGCGCACCACGCCCAGGTTCGGGTGCAGCGTGGTGAAGGGGTAGTCGGCGATGCGCGGGCGCGCGTTCGAGATGGCGCTGATCAAGGTCGACTTGCCCGCATTCGGCATGCCGAGCAGGCCGACATCGGCGAGCACCTTCAGCTCGAGCTTGAGGCTCTTCTTCTCGCCGGGCCAGCCCGGTGTCTTCTGGCGCGGGGCGCGGTTGATGGCGCTCTTGAAGCGCATGTTGCCGAAGCCGCCGTCGCCGCCCTTGGCGATGGTGACGACCTCGCCTTCCTTCAGCATCTCGTACAGCACTTCACCGGTTTCGGCGTCGCTGATGATGGTGCCGACGGGCATCTTGAGGAGGATGTCGTCGCCCGCGGCGCCGAACATGTCGGAGCCCATGCCGTGCTCGCCGCGCCTGGCCTCGTGGCGGCGCGAGTAGCGGAAATCGACCAGGGTGTTGAGATTGGAATCGGCTACCGCGTAGACGTGGCCGCCGCGGCCGCCGTCGCCGCCATTGGGGCCGCCGAATTCCTTGTATTTTTCATGACGGAACGACACGCAGCCGTTGCCGCCATCGCCTGCGGCGATGTCGATGAAGGCTTCGTCGACGAACTTCATGGGGTATCCAGTGTACAAATGAAGAAGCCCCGGCAAAGCGGGGCTTCGAGCTGATCGAAGTGACTCGGGCTTATGCCGGGGTCACGTTGACCATGTGCTTGTTCAGTGCGCCCTTGACGCCGAACGACACGTGGCCGTCCACCAGTGCAAACAGCGTGTGGTCCTTGCCCACGCCGACGTTCACGCCGGGGTGGAACTGGGTGCCCCGCTGGCGCACGATGATCGAGCCTGCGCTGATCAGTTCGCCGCCGAAGGCCTTCACACCGAGCATCTTGGGCTTGGAATCGCGCCCGTTTCGCGTTGAGCCGCCGCCTTTTTTCTGTGCCATGGAATCTGCTCCTTAGCCGGCGATCGCGCCGATTTGCAGTTCGGTGAACTGCTGGCGATGGCCTTGACGTTTCTGATAGTGCTTGCGACGGCGCATCTTGAAGATGCCGACCTTGTCGTGCTTGCCGTGCGACAGTACCGTGACTGTCACCGTTGCGCCGGACACCAGGGGCGTACCGATCTTGATTTCGCTGCCGTTGCCGACTGCAAGAACCTGATCGATCACGATTTCCTGGCCTACATCCGCAGCAATCTGTTCTACTTTAATTTTTTCGCCGGAAGCAACGCGATACTGCTTGCCGCCGGTTTTTATGACCGCGTACATGTGAACCTCTTAAGGAATGAGCTCTACGGCGAATTCCGCAGAGCCCTAGATTCTAGCACGGTTTGCATGCGCTAACATGGTTCGAGCGGGAGGGCCGCCGGGAGGCCGCGCGCTCCTCCCTATAATCTGCGCCTTCCGGCCTTGTGCCGCTGTCACTTTCGCATTCAGACGCGCCGCGCGCAAACGCCTTGCCAGTTCACGCCGCCGATACCTCCCCCACCGCCACCGTGCTGGATTTGATCGCCGGCGACATGGTCGAAGTCGACCGTGTGATTGCGCAGCGCCTCGACACCGGCGTGCCCCTGGTCAGCCAGGTTTCGAAGTACATCATCTCCGCCGGCGGCAAACGCCTGCGCCCGGCGCTGCTGCTCCTCATGTCGGGCGCGCTCGGCTACACGGGCGAGCAGCGCTTCAACCTGGCGGCGGTGGTGGAATTCATCCACACGGCCACCCTGCTGCACGACGACGTCGTCGACGAATCGACCCTGCGGCGCGGGCGCCCGACGGCCAACGAATCGTTCGGCAACCCGGCCAGCGTGCTGGTGGGCGACTTCCTTTATTCGCGCGCCTTCCAGATGATGTTGGATGCAAACAACATGCGCATCATGCAGATTCTGGCCGAGGCGACCAACGTGATCGCGGAAGGCGAAGTGCTCCAGCTGATGAACATGCACGACGCGACGCTGGACGAATCGGCCTACCTGCGCGTGATCCGCTCCAAGACCGCCAAGCTTTTCGAGGCCAGCACACGGCTCGCCGCCGTGCTGGCGGGCGCCACGCCCGAAGTCGAGGAAGCCTGCGCCACCTACGGCCAGGCCCTGGGCACGGCCTTCCAGGTGATCGACGACGTGCTCGACTACGCCGGCGACGCACACGAAACGGGAAAGAACGTGGGCGACGACCTGCGCGAAGGCAAGACCACGCTGCCGCTGATCTTCGCCATGCGGCGCGGCAGCCCTGCCCAGGCGACGCTGGTGCGTGCAGCCATCGAGGCCGGCGACACCGCCCAGCTGGGCAAGATCGTCGAAATCGTCCACGCCACCGGCGCCCTGGAAGCCTCGCGCGCCGCCGCGGCCGACGAGGCAAAGCGCGCAATTCACGCATTGCGCGACTTTCCGTCCAATTTGCATGCCGACGGTTTGCTACAATTGGCAGCTCAGTTGCTTGAGCGACGTGCCTGAACACCTCACAAGAGTTGGCAAGGACGACTTCTCTTTTTTTGCAACCAATCGGGGTGTAGCTTAGCCTGGTAGAGCGCTACGTTCGGGACGTAGAGGCCGGAGGTTCGAATCCTCTCACCCCGACCAGCCTTTGGCTGGCACAAATAATGCCCGTGCCTGTTGCTGCGTAGCGATTTACAGGGACGGGTCGTTCAGCGATGATCGTGAAGCACTTTTTCACATCTCTTGCAATTCGCTGAATGGCTGCTGCCGAACTTCCTGTTAAAGAAAACACGCAAATCGCCCTCCCGGGCCTTGCGCGCGCCTTGGTTTCGGCCGGCAAGCTTCCCGCGAAGACTGCGGAAGACATCTACCAGAAGTCGCTCAACGGCCGCACCAGCTTCATTGCCGAGCTGACCGGCAGCGGCGCCGTCTCGGCCGCCGACCTCGCCCATACGCTTTCCAGCGCCTTCGGCGCGCCGCTGCTGGACCTGGACGCCATCGACCACCAGCGCCTGCCCAAGGACCTGCTTGACCCGAAGCTGTGCCACGCCTACCGGATCGTGGTTCTCAGCAAGCGCAACAACCGTCTCATTGTTGCAACGGCCGACCCCTCGGACCAGCAGGCGGTGGAAAAGATCAAGTTCGCGTCCCAGATGGGCGTGGACTGGGTCATTGCCGAATACGACAAGCTGTCGCGCATGATCGAAGCCGCCGCGGTCAGCGCGGCGGAAACCATCAACAGCATCGTCGGCGCCGAGTTCGAGTTCGACGACGTCACGGCGGACACCTCGGGCGACGCCAACGAACAGGCGATTGCCGAAGTCGAGGACGCGCCGGTCGTGCGCTTCCTGCACAAGATGCTGCTCGACGGCGTCAGCATGCGGGCCTCGGACATCCACTTCGAGCCCTACGAGCACAACTACCGCGTGCGCTTTCGCATCGACGGCGAGCTGCGCGAGATCGCGAGCCCGCCCACGCTCATCAAGGACAAGCTGGCCTCGCGGATCAAGGTCATTTCACGGCTCGACATTTCCGAGAAGCGCGTGCCGCAGGACGGCCGCATGAAGCTCAAGATCGGTCCCGACCGGGTCATCGACTTCCGCGTCAGCACGCTGCCCACGCTGTTCGGCGAGAAGATCGTGATCCGTATTCTCGACCCGAGCAGCGCGCGCCTGGGCATCGACGCCCTGGGCTACGACGCCGACGAAAAGGAGCGCCTGCTGCATGCGATCGGGCGGCCCTACGGCATGGTGCTGGTGACGGGCCCCACCGGTTCGGGCAAGACGGTTTCGCTCTACACCTGCCTGAACCTGCTGAACCAGCCGGGCGTCAACATCGCAACGGCGGAAGATCCTTCCGAAATCAACCTGCCGGGCGTGAACCAGGTGAACGTCAACGAGCGTGCCGGACTCACCTTCGCCACGGCGCTGCGCGCCTTCCTGCGGCAGGATCCCGACATCATCATGGTCGGCGAAATCCGGGACCTCGAAACCGCCGACATCTCGATCAAGGCCGCGCAAACGGGCCACCTGGTCCTCTCGACGCTGCACACCAACGACGCGCCGACCACGCTCACGCGCATGCGGAACATGGGCATTGCGCCGTTCAACATTGCCTCCAGCGTGATCCTCATCACCGCGCAGCGGCTCGCGCGGCGCCTGTGCCACATGTGCCGCGCGCCGGCCGACGTGCCGCGCCAGGCGCTGCTCGATGCGGGCTTCAGGGAAGAACAGCTCGACGGTACCTGGAAGCCCTATCGGCCGGTCGGCTGCGCGGCGTGCAGCAACGGCTACAAGGGCCGGGTCGGCATCTACCAGGTGATGCCGATCTCGGACGCCATCCAGACCATCATCCTGCGCGACGGCAGCGCACAGGACATCGCGCGACAGTCCGAGGCCGAGGGCGTGCGCTCGCTGCGGCAGTCCGGGCTGCGAAAAGTCATGCAAGGGCTCACCTCACTCGAAGAAGTGGTGGCGGTCACCAACGAATAACGAACACACTGCAAGAAATCGGAGATCGAATGGCAACAGTGGCATCCACCCGCACCTCGAACACGCTCAAGGAATTTGTCTACGAGTGGGAAGGCAAGGACCGCAACGGGAAGCTGGTGCGCGGCGAGCTTCGGGCCGCCGGCGAGAACCAGGTGCAGGCCGCCCTGCGGCGCCAGGGCGTTCTGGCGTCCAAGATCAAGAAGCGCCGCATGCGCTCGGGCAAGTCCATCAAGCCCAAGGACATTGCGATCTTCACGCGCCAGCTGGCAACAATGATGAAGGCCGGCGTGCCGCTGCTGCAGTCGTTCGACATCGTGGGCCGCGGCAATGCCAACCCGAGCGTGGCCAAGCTGCTCAACGACATCCGCAGCGACGTGGAGACCGGCACCTCGCTGTCGGCGGCCTTCCGCAAGTTTCCGAAGTATTTCGACAACCTCTACTGCAACCTGGTGGAGGCCGGCGAAGCGGCCGGTATCCTGGAAGACCTGCTGGACCGCCTGGCCACCTACATGGAGAAGACCGAGGCCATCAAGTCGAAGATCAAGTCGGCGCTGATGTATCCCACCTCCGTGGTGGTGGTCGCGTTCGTGGTGGTGGCCATCATCATGATCTTCGTGATTCCGGCCTTCAAGCAGGTGTTCACCTCCTTCGGCGCCGACCTGCCCGCACCCACGCTGTTCGTGATGGCCATGAGCGAATTCTTCGTCTCCTACTGGTGGCTGATCTTCGGCGTGATCGGCGGCGGCACCTACTTTTTCCTGCAGGCCTGGAAGCGCAACGAACGCGTGCAGCGGGTCATGGACCGCGCGCTGCTGCGCGTGCCGATCTTCGGCACGCTGATCGAGAAATCGTGCGTGGCCCGCTGGACCCGCACCCTTGCCACCATGTTTGCCGCCGGCGTTCCGCTGGTCGAGGCACTCGACTCGGTGGGCGGCGCTTCGGGCAACACCGTCTACGGCGACGCCACGGCCAAGATCCAGCAGGAGGTCTCGACCGGCACGAGCCTCACGACGGCCATGACCAACGTCAACCTGTTCCCCTCGATGGTGATCCAGATGACGGCCATCGGCGAAGAGTCCGGCTCCATCGACCACATGCTCGGCAAGGCCGCCGACTTCTACGAGTCCGAGGTGGACGACATGGTGGCCGGCCTCTCGAGCCTGATGGAGCCCATCATCATCGTGTTCCTGGGCGTGATCATCGGCGGCATCGTGGTGTCGATGTACCTGCCCATCTTCAAGTTGGGCCAGGTCGTTTGATGCTGGTGTCGCAGGAGTTCGACGCCGCTTTCGCCGGCGTCCTGGGGTTGCTGGTCGGCAGTTTTCTCAACGTGGTGATCTACCGCACCCCGGTCATGATGTACCGGGGCTGGCTGGCCGATGCGGTGGCCAACCTGATGTCGTCCAAGGACGTTCCGTCGCTCTGGACGCTCGTGTTCGGGCCGAAGGCGCAGCCCCCGGCCGGGCTCGAAGCCGCGGCGGATAAGGCGGCCGTGGCCATCGAGGCGCTGCCGCCGTTCGACCTGACCCGGCCGGCCTCGCGCTGCGGCGCCTGTGGCCACAAGATCCGCTGGTACCAGAACATTCCGGTGCTGAGCTACCTGGTGCTGCGGGGCCGCTGCGCCGCCTGCAAGACGCCCATCAGCCCGCGTTATCCGCTGGTCGAGCTGGTGAGCGGCGCGCTCTTCGCCCTGTGCGCCTACCGCTTCGGCCTCACGCCCACCGGCGCGCTCTGGGCGGCGTTCGCGGCGTTCCTGATCTGCCAGTTCCTGATCGACTTCGACACCCAATTCCTGCCCGACGCGCTCAACTATCCGCTGCTCTGGCTGGGGCTCGTCGGCGCGGCCATGGGCTGGACCGGCACTGCGCTGAGTTCGGCGGTCTGGGGCGCCGTGTTCGGCTACCTGAGCCTCTGGCTTGTGTACCATGGCTATCGCCTGGTCACGGGCAAGGAAGGCATGGGATATGGCGACTTCAAACTGCTGGCGGCGCTGGGCGCATGGCTGGGGGCCGACTACCTCATCGCCATCATCCTCGTTTCGTCGCTGGTGGGCGCCGTGATCGGCCTCACGCTGCGTTTGGTCGGGAAGCTGGCGCACAAGGACATTCCCATGGCCTTCGGCCCCTTTCTTGCCGGTGCCGGCCTGGTCTGCCTGGTGGCGGGCCCGGAGCTCGTGAGGCAATGGATTCCCTTCGCCTTCCCGCTCGGCGCATTCGCCCGCTGAGGAGCGCATGATGCGGCGCATCGGCCTGACGGGTGGCATCGGGAGCGGCAAGAGCACCGTCGCCGCCATGCTGGTGGCCGAAGACGCCGTGCTGGTCGACACCGACGCCATCGCACGCCGCATTGCGCAGCCCGGAGGCATCGCCATGCCTGCCGTCGAGGCGGCCTTCGGCAGCGGCGTCATCGCGGCGGACGGCGGACTGGACCGCGCGGCGATGCGGCAGCTCGTGTTCACCGACAGCGGCGCGAGAAAGCGCCTCGAATCGATCCTGCACCCGCTGATCGGTGCCGAGACGGAACGCATGGCTTCGGACGCCGGCCCGGATGCGGTGGTGGTCTTCGACGTACCGCTCCTGGTCGAATCCGGCCGCTGGCGGGCCATGGTCGACCGGGTGCTGGTGGTCGACGCCACGGAGGAAACGCAACTGCAGCGCGTCGTGGCGCGCTCGGGCTGGACGCCGGAGGCCGTGCGGGCAGTGATCGCCCAGCAGGCCCCGCGCAGGCTGCGCAGGGCTGCCGCCGATGCCGTCATTTTCAACGAGTCGCTCTCGCTGGAGGAACTCGGTGCGCAGGTCCGGAGTCTCTGGAAGCGGTGGGCTCCGCCCGGCACGCGATAATCCGAGACTGGCCGCCAGAGCGGCCGCATAACGACCAAGACAAAAAAGGCGCTCGCCGGAGTGCCCTCCCCTCCCGCGATGCTTTTCAATTCGTATCCCTTCATTTTTGTCTTCTTCCCGCTGGTACTGATCGGGTTCTTCCTGATCGGCAAGCGCAACGCCCGGTCCGCCGCAGGCTTTCTTGCCCTGGCCTCGCTGTTCTTCTACGGCTGGTGGAGCGTCAAGGCGCTTCCGCTGCTGGTGGCGTCGATCTGCATCAACTACTGGTTCGGGCTGCGCCTCTCGCCGGCACCGGGCCGGGACGACCGCAAGCGCAAGTCCCTGCTGGTGGTGGCGCTGGTGGTCAACCTCGGCGTGCTCGCGGTCTTCAAGTACGCCAACTTCTTCGTCTCGAACGTGAACGACGGGCTGGCCGCGGCGGGCCTGTCGCAGATCCCGCTGCTGCACATCGTGCTGCCGATCGGCATCTCGTTCTATACCTTCACCCAGATCGCCTTCCTGGTCGACTGCTGGCAGGGCAAGGTGCATGAGCGCAGCTTCATCCACTACGTGCTGTTCGTCACCTACTTTCCGCACCTGATCGCGGGCCCGGTGCTGCACCACGCGCAGATGATGCCGCAGTTCGCCAATGCGGCCACCTACCGGCTCGACCCCAGCAAGGTGGCGCTCGGCGTTGCGATCTTCACCTTCGGCCTGGCAAAGAAGCTGCTGATCGCCGACCCGATGGGCCAGTACGCCGACATGATGTTCAACGGCGTGCACAAGGGCATCGAGCCTACGCTCTACACCTCGTGGTTCGGCGCGCTCGCCTACACGCTGCAGATCTATTTCGACTTCTCGGGCTATTCGGACATGGCGGTCGGCCTGTCGCTGTGCCTGGGCGTGCAGCTTCCGCTCAATTTCCGCTCGCCCTACAAGTCGACCAACATCATCGAGTTCTGGCGGCGCTGGCACATCTCGCTGTCGAACTTCCTGCGCGACTATCTCTACGTGCCGCTGGGCGGCAACCGCAAGGGCCCGGCCCGGCGCTACCTGAACCTGTTCCTCACGATGCTGCTCGGCGGCCTCTGGCACGGCGCCGCCTGGACCTTCGTGATCTGGGGCGCGCTGCACGGCGTGTTCCTGATGATCAACCACCTCTGGAATTCCAAGGTGCGGCGCAACATTCCCGCAGGTCCGGTTGCGCACGTGCTGGGCTGGTTCCTGACCTTCCTGTGCGTGGTGCTGGCCTGGATCGTCTTCCGCGCCGACGGCGTCCACACGGCCATGGCCATCTACAAGGGCATGCTCGGCCTGCATGGCGCCCCGCCTTCCGCATTCAGCGAACTGGGGCCGGTTCCGTTCCGCAAGCCCGAGTTCTTCCAGACCATGCTCGTCGGCATCATCATCTGCCTGGCATTGCCTCCGACGATCACGCTCGAGCGCTGGATTCCCCACCCGAAGGCGGTGGCCGGTCAGCCGGTCATGGCCTGGTGCTCCGCGGCCGTGCTGGCGATCGGCACCTTCGCGCTCTTCGCCTGGTGCGTCTCGAAGCTGGGCAACTACAGCCCGTTCCTCTACTTCCAATTCTGATTCGACATGACGACGCCCGCGAAAGTCTGGCTGCGGTTCTTCCTGATCGGCTACATCATCCTGATGGCGCTGTGGATCGTTTCGCTCACCAGCCCCGTGCCTTACGGCGACCTCACGCGGATCGGCCGCCTGTCCGAGCGCGAATTCGGCTGGACCGCCCCGCCGCCCAAGGTGGACCCCGCCTACCTGAAGGGCACGCCCGTCGACCAGGCCGACGTGCTGGTCATCGGCGACAGCTTCTCCATGACCTTCCGCTGGCAGTCCGTCCTTGCCAAGGCCGGCTACCGCGTCTCGACCACCTACTGGGGCCAGTACGAGAACGCGCTCTGCAGCGACTTCGACCAATGGATCGAGCGCACGGGCTTCAAGGGCAAGCTGATCATCATCGAGAGCGTGGAACGCCTGCTCGGCGACCGCACCAAGGACAGCATGAAGTGCCAGAAGATGATCCGGCCCTTCGACGCCATGGACCATCCGCTGATCACGCCCGACGAGACCGTGCCGAGCCCCGCGCCCAACTGGAACGTGCAGTTCATGACGGGCATCACGACCTACTACAACACCTGGAAAGCGAAAAAGTCTGCAACAGACATCCACTTCGACTGGAACACCTGGGTCCGCCCGGTGCCCGACGGTTGCAAGCTCTTCTCCCATCGCTCGTGCGACAAGATGCCCTTTTTCGCGGAAGATGACGACAATGGGCCGCTGACCCCTGCGCACCTGGAATGGATGAAGAATTTCACAAAGGCGCACAGCAAGCTTCCTATCATGTGGATGGTGATTCCCAACAAGACCACCGTGTACCTGAAGCCCGACTACTCGAAGGATTTCGAAGCCGGGTTCCGTACGTCCGGGCTGACAGGACCGGATCTCTACGCGTTCACGCGCGAGAAACACACGCAGATTCGCGACTTCTATTTTTCGAACGACACCCACATGTCCATGCATGGCCAACTCGAGCTGGGAGAACGCATGCTCGCGGCCGTGCGCGAGGTGGTGCCGACGCCCCCCTCGAAATCGCCCTGAAGCTATGATTCCGCGACAGGAAAGCTATAGAACCGCGTGATCCTCTACGAGTACCCCTTCAACGAGCGCATTCGCACTTACCTGCGGCTGGAGCATCTGTTTCGCCGCCTCGGGGAACTGGTGCCTTCGGAGTCCGCACTCTCGCACCACTACGCGCTGGTCACGATCTTCGAGGTCATGGACGTTGCCGCGCGCGCCGACCTCAAGGCCGACGTGATGCGCGATCTCGACAAGCACAAGAATGTCTTCAACAGCTACCGGGGCAATCCGGCCATTGCCGAGACCGTGCTCGACCAGGTGGTCGGCCAGCTCGAACGCAATTTCGCCACCCTCAATGCGGTCGCCGGCAAGGCCGGCCAGTCGCTGACCGAGAACGAATGGCTCATGAGCATTCGCAGCCGCGCGGGCATTCCGGGCGGCACCTGCGAATTCGATCTTCCCGCCTACTACGCATGGCAGCACCGCAGCGCGGCAAGCCGCCGCGCCGACCTCGAACGCTGGTCGGCCACGCTCTCGCCGCTGGCCGAATCCATCTACCTGCTGCTCAAGTTGCTGCGCGATGCCGATGTGCCGTACAAGGTCATTGCCACCGGCGGGCAGTTCCAGCAGAACCTGCCGCAGGGGCGCAGCTTCCAGTTGCTGCGCCTGCGCATCGATCCGCAGCTGGGACTGATTCCCGAAATCAGCGGCAACCGGCTCATGGTGTCGGTGCGGATGATGCGGCACGAAGCCGACGACCGCCTGCACCCGAGCAGCGACGACGCGGCATTCGAACTCACCCTCTGCGCGTGAGCCGCCGGGCCGTCTCCAGGGCGCACACCGCAGGGCCAAGCACGAAGGTTATCCATCCCATGAGCGACGTGAACAAGATCGGCGAGCGGATCGTCCGCTGCCCCTCGTGTGGCGGCGACAGTGTCTACGCCGAACGCAACCCCTATCGCCCGTTCTGCAGCGCACGGTGCAGGGGCGTCGACTTCGGCGCCTGGGCCAGCGAGGAGTTCCGCATGCCGGCGGAAACGCCGGCCGACGACGAGCCTTTCGGCGATCCGAAGAATGTCCAGTAGCGCCCGGCGCTACTGCTACCGCGCGAGCAGGACGCGGTCGAGATAGTCCGCGTACTTGCGGACATAGGACGGGCGCAGATGCTCCCGGTCCTTGTAGACCGGTGCGTCGTCGGGCGTTGCCCTCAGGCACTGCCCGTCGGTGCAAAGCCTCGCCATCACATCGATGGGCTCCGCGCCGCTCGCCCGCGCCAGGGCTTTCAGCTGCTCGTTGAGCCGCGCCTGTTCCGGCGGCAGGGGCGCCGTGGGCGTGCTGTTCAGAGCCACCATCCGGCCCATGCGGCTGCCTTCGATGAGCCGCCGGGGCTCGAACTCGGGGCCGCTGGCGTTGTCCAGCAGCAGATAGACCTTCTTCCTTTGCCGCACCAGCTCGGCCAGCAGCTTCTCGAGCGAGGCCAGCGAGCGGCCGAGGCCGTCGCCGCCATTGTTCACGAGGTAGGCCGCATCACCTTCGCGAAAGTAGAACGGCAGCGGGAAGTTACCCGTGAAATAGCAGTTCCAGCAGGCCCCGACCACCACGGTGTCGATCCGTGGGTCGAGCGCCAGCGCCAGCATCTCGCCGCGCGCCTGCTCGCAGCCGGGATTGCCTTCGGCAACCATGCCGGGCACCGGCGGGCAGGCGCCGTAGGTCGAGAAATACGTCGTCGCCATGCGCCCGGGCGCGCTGCCTGCAAGCTCCATGGCACGAGGCGCGTATTGCAGGATGTGGCTGTCGCCGATCAGCAAGACCGTGCCCGGCCCGCTGCCCACGCGCTTGACCGGATAGGTGCCGATCTTCTGCTGCTCGAATCCGGCGTAGTAGTTGTCATCCGCGGTGGCGTCGGTCACCTTGCGCAGCAGGTCGCTGCCGTTGCGCGGCGGCATGCCGCCCAGCGCGAACAGGCCGGCGACCGCAATCGCCACGCTGCCGGCCACCAGCGAACGCAGCATGCCGACCTGGGTTCGCGCCCGGGTGAAGCGCTCGACGAAGCGATAGGTGACCCAGGCCAGAACCACGCTCGCCAGCACCAGGCACGCACGAATCCACGCCGCCGGCTCGCCCTCTCCCACGATGCGCGCGTACACCAGCAAAGGCCAATGCCACAGGTAGAGCGGATAGCTGATGAGACCGATCCACACCATCGGGCGGCTCGCGAGCACATGCCTGTTGAGCAGGCCCGCAGGCCCGGCCGCGATGCAGCTCGCCGCACCCAGCGTGGGCAGCAGCGCCCACCAACCCGGAAACGCCTTGTCGCTGCGGGTCATCACGAGACCCAGCACGATCAGCCCCACGCCCAGGCACGATTGCAGGTGGCTGCGCCACGCCGGTTCCGGTGCCTTGTTCGCGGACTGCAGGCGCATGCAGGCCAGGATGCCGCCCACCATCAGCTCCCAGAAGCGCGAAGCGGGCGAGTAGAAGGCCGCCGTGCGGTAGGGATGGATCGTCAGCACGTTGACGAGGAACGACGCCACCGCGAGCACCCACAGCAGCCGAAGGACCGGCCAGCGCCGGCGCCAGGCCAGCGCCAGCAGCATGGGCCAGAAGATGTAGAACTGCTCCTCGATGCCCAGCGACCACAGGTGCAGCAGCGGCTTGGTCTCGGCGGCCGTGTCGAAATAGCCGGCCTCGCCCCAGAAGATGAAGTTGGCGACGAAGGCCGCGCCGCCGGCCGCCTGCTTGCCGAGTTCGGTGAACTCCCTGGGCAGCAGCGCATACCAGCCGAAGGCGAGCGTGGCCAGCAGCACCAGCGTCAGCGCCGGAAAGATCCGCCGGATGCGACGTGCGTAGAAATCGCGGTAGCTGAAGTCGCCCGCCGCGTGGCTCTGCAGGATGATGGTCGTGATCAGGAAGCCCGAGATCACGAAGAAGATGTCGACCCCGATGAAGCCCCCCGGCAGCGCATCGGGAAATGCATGAAAGGCCAGTACCGAGGCCACCGCCACCGCGCGCAGGCCGTCGATGTCGGGGCGGTACTTGGGATGCATCGTGTCGTGCTTCAGGCCTGCGGCGCCGGCTGGACGCGCCCGCCCGCCCGCACGGCTCTGTCCATCAGGCCAGTGTCGAAACCGCCAGCGCCGCCGAGGCCGGCAGCCCGCGCTCCTGGGTCAGCCATTCGAGCACCGGCAGGGCACCCGGCAGCACCGGCGCCACGTCCAGCGGCAGCTGCTGCCAGCGCATGGCCTGCCCTTCGCGCATTTCGAACTCGCCGCTCCAGGCCGTGACCTTGCACCAGTGCAGCCGCACCAGCGCATGCGGATAGTCGTGCTCGGTGATCTTCCAGACCTCGGCGCCCGCGATGGTGATGCCGAGTTCTTCGTGCAGTTCTCGGCGCAGGGCCTGCTCCACCGTTTCGCCGGCTTCGATCTTGCCGCCCGGAAACTCCCAGAAGCCCGCATAGGCCTTGCCCTCGGGGCGGGTGGACAGCAGCAGCGCGTCGTCGGCCGGCCGGATCAGCACGCCGACGGCCACCTCGGTGTGCTTGCGGCCTTGCGGCTGCCCACTCATGCCGTGGCCCGCCCGGCGTAGTCGCGCGCAAACTGGTAGGCCACGCGGCCGCTGCGCGAACCGCGCTCGAGCGCCCAGACCAGCGCCTCGGGCCGCGCCGCCTCGATGGCGGCCTTGTCGACGCCGAACGACGACAGCCATTGCGCGACGATCGCCAGGTATTCGTTCTGGCTGAACGGGTAGAAGCTGACCCACAGGCCGAAGCGCTCGGACAGCGAGATCTTTTCCTCGATCACCTCGCCGGGATGGACTTCTCCGTCCTCGGTGTGGGTGTAGCTGAGGTTGTCCTTCATGTATTCCGGCAGCAGGTGGCGCCGGTTGCTGGTCGCGTAGATCAGCACGTTGGGCGTCGATGCGGCAATCGATCCGTCGAGGATCGACTTGAGCGCCTTGTAGCCCGGCTCGCCCTCGTCGAAGCTCAGGTCGTCGCTGAACACGATGAACTTCTCGGGCCGTTGCGACACCACCTCGACGATGTCGGGCAGGTCGGTCAGCTCGGCCTTGTCCACCTCGATCAGCCGCAGCCCCTGCGGCGCATAGGCCTGCAGGCAGGCGCGAATGAGAGACGACTTGCCCGTGCCGCGCGCGCCGGTCAGCAGCACGTTGTTCGCTGGCTTGCCTTCGACGAACTGGCGCGTGTTGCGCTCGATCTTTTCCTTCTGGACGTCGATTTCCTTCAGGCTGTCGAGCGACATGGCGGCCACGTGCTTGACGGGCTCGAGCACGCCGTGGCCCGAACTGCGGCGGCGATAGCGCCAGGCGATCGACGCGTTCCAGTCGGCGGGGGCCGCCAGCGGCTGCGGCAGGATCGATTCGATGCGGCCGATCAGCTGCTCGGCGCGCTCGATCAGCTTCTGGAACTGTTCATTCATGACCTGTAGTCGGCATTGATCGTGACGTACTCGTGGCTGAAGTCGCAGGTCCACACGGTTTCGCTGGCGTGACCGCGGCCCAGGCCGATGCGCACCGTGATCTCGCTCTGCTTCATCACGCGCTGGCCGTCTTCCTCGCGGTAGGACGGATTGCGCCCGCCCTTGACGGCCACGTGCACGTCATCGAGGAACAGGTCGATGCCGGTCTGGTCGAGATCCTCGATGCCCGCGTAGCCCACGGCCGCGAGGATGCGACCGAGGTTCGGGTCGCTGGCATAGAAGGCCGTCTTGACCAGCGGCGAATGCGCCACGGCGTAGGCCACCTGCTTGCACTCGGCGGCATCGCGCCCGCCTTCGACCTGGATGGTGATGAACTTGGTGGCGCCTTCGCCGTCGCGCACGATCGCCTGCGCCAGCAGGCGCGCGACATTCTGCATGGCTTCGACGAGGGCCTTGCCTTCGGGTGAATCGAGCGAGGTGATGGCGGCGTGCGCGGCCTTCTGGGTGGCGATGACCACGAAGGAGTCGTTGGTCGAGGTGTCGCCGTCGATGGTCACGCGGTTGAACGAGGCGTCGGCCAGCCGTTTGGCCAGCGGCTGGATCAGGGCCGGATCGATCTTCGCGTCGGTCGCCATGAAGCCCAGCATGGTCGCCATGTTCGGGCGGATCATGCCGGCGCCCTTGCTGATGCCGGTGATGGTGACGGTGGCGCCGCCGACCTGGACCTGCTGGCTGAACGCCTTGGGGATCGTGTCGGTGGTCATGATGCCTTCGGCAGCACGCGCCCAGTGGTTCTCCGAAGCATCGGCCAGCGCGGCGGGCAGGCCGGCCTCGATGCGGTCCACGGGCAGCGGCTCCATGATCACGCCGGTGGAAAACGGCAGGATCTGCTCGGGCGCGATGTCCAGCTGGCGCGCGAGCGCAATGCAGGTGGAGCGCGTGCGCATCAGGCCATCTTCGCCCGTGCCCGCGTTGGCGTTGCCGGTGTTGATCACCATCGCGCGAATGCCGTAGTTGGCCGCTAGGTGGTCGCGGCACACCTGCACCGGCGCCGCACAGAAGCGGTTCTGCGTGAACACGCCGCCGACCGCGGAGCCTTCGTCGATCAGCACGACGGTCAGGTCCTTGCGGTTGGCCTTGCGCACACCCGCTTCGGCCACGCCGATGCGGACGCCGGGCACCGCGAACAAGGCGGCAGGATCAGGGGCGGACAGGTTCACGGGCATGGCGGGTTCTCTTCTCGGGAGTTTCTGGGTCAGCTGAGCTTGCCGTGGCAATGCTTGTACTTCTTGCCGCTGCCGCAGGGGCACGGGTCGTTGCGGCCGACGCGGGCAAAGGCCGCGGCCTCGGCCTCGGCGCCGAGCGTGCCGAGCCCCAGCCCCGCAGCCGCGATGCGGCGCTGGTTTTCCTCGTCCAGGCGCACCTCGACCTCGCCGGTTTCGGTCGGCGCGCTGTAGGTGATGTTCGAGACGTTCTCGCCGCGGCTTTCGAGCGCATCGGCGGCTTCTTCAAGCTGCTCGCCCGACTGCACGCGCACCGTCATGAGCTGGCGCGTGACTTCGTTCTTGACCGAGTCGAGCAGCTGGCCGAAGAGTTCGAAGGCCTCGCGCTTGTATTCCTGCTTGGGCTGCTTCTGCGCATAGCCGCGCAGGTGGATGCCCTGGCGCAGGTAGTCGAGCGAGGCCAGGTGCTCGCGCCAGTGCGTGTCGATGCTCTGCAGCAGCACCATGCGTTCGAACTGGGTGAAGTTTTCCTGGCCGATCAGCGCCACCTTGGCACCGAAGCTGTCGTTGGCGTTCTTGACCACCTTCTCGACGATGTCGTCGTCGCCCACGGCCTCGGCCGCCTCGATGTCCTTCTTCAGGGGCATGTCGATGCCCCACTCGTTGAAGAGCGTCTTCTCGAGGCCGTCGAGGTCCCACTGCTCCTCGACCGACTCGGCCGGCACGTACTGCCGCACAAGATCGGTGAAGCAGCCTTCGCGCAGCGCCGCGATCTGCGCCGTGAGGTCGCCCGCGTCGAGGATGTCGTTGCGCTGCTGGTAGATCACCTTGCGCTGGTCGTTCGACACGTCGTCGTATTCGAGCAGCTGCTTGCGGATGTCGAAGTTGCGCGCCTCGACCTTGCGCTGCGCGCTCTCGATGCTGCGCGTGACGATGCCGGCTTCGATGGCTTCGCCGTCGGGCATCTTGAGGCGATCCATGATCGCCTTCACGCGGTCGCCCGCGAAGATGCGCATCAGCGGATCGTCCAGGCTCAGGTAGAAGCGCGAGGAGCCCGGGTCGCCCTGGCGGCCCGAACGGCCGCGCAGCTGGTTGTCGATGCGGCGCGACTCATGGCGTTCGGTCGCGATGATGCGCAGGCCGCCCAGCGACTTGACGAACTCGTGGTCCTTGGTCCATTCGGCGCGCACGTGCGCGATGTCGGCCTCTTTGGTGGCGTCGTCGCGGCCTTCGTCGTTCTCGATGGCCTCGATCATCTTCTCGATGTTGCCGCCCAGCACGATGTCGGTACCGCGGCCGGCCATGTTGGTCGCGATGGTGATCATCTTCGTGCGGCCGGCCTGCGCCACGATGTCGGCTTCGCGCGCATGCTGCTTGGCGTTGAGCACCTGGTGCGGCAGGCCCGCCTGGGTGAGCAGGCCGTCGATGATCTCGGAGTTCTCGATCGACGAGGTGCCCACCAGCACCGGCTGGCCGCGCTCGTAGCATTCGCGGATGTCCTGGATGGCCGCCTCGTACTTTTCGCGCGTGGTCTTGTAGACGCGGTCGAGCTGGTCGTCGCGCTTGCTGATGCGGTTCGGCGGAATGATGACCGTCTCGAGGCCGTAGATTTCCTGGAACTCGTAGGCTTCGGTGTCGGCCGTGCCGGTCATGCCGGCCAGCTTGCCGTACAGGCGGAAGTAGTTCTGGAAGGTGATGGAGGCCAGCGTCTGGTTCTCGGCCTGGATCTGCACGCCTTCCTTGGCTTCCACGGCCTGGTGCAGGCCGTCGCTCCAGCGGCGGCCCGTCATCAGGCGGCCGGTGAATTCGTCGACGATGACGACTTCGCCCTGCTGCACCACGTAATGCTGGTCGCGGTGGTACAGGTGTCGTGCACGCAGCGCGGCGTTCAGGTGGTGCATCAGCGTGATGTTGGCCGGGTCGTAGAGCGACGCGCCCTCGGGCAGCAGCTTGAATTCGCCCAGCAGCTGCTCGGCCTTCTCGTGGCCGTCTTCGGTCAGGAACACCTGGTGGGTCTTTTCGTCCACCGTGAAGTCGCCCGGCACCGTGACGCCTTCGCCCGTGCGCGGGTCGGCCTCGCCTTCCTGCTTGGTCAGCAGGGGCACCACCTTGTTGATGGCCAGGTAGAGGTCGGTGTGGTCTTCGGCCTGGCCGCTGATGATCAGCGGCGTGCGGGCCTCGTCGATCAGGATGGAGTCCACCTCGTCGACGATGGCGTAGTTCAGGCTGCGCTGAACCCGGTCGCCGGGCTCGTACACCATGTTGTCGCGCAGGTAGTCGAAGCCGTACTCGTTGTTGGTGCCGTACGTGATGTCGCTGCCGTAGGCCTGCTGCTTTTCCTCGCGCGGCATCTGCGGCAGGTTGATGCCCACCGTCAGGCCCAGGAAGTTGTACAGGCGGCCCATCCACTGGGCGTCGCGGTTGGCCAAGTAGTCATTCACCGTGACCACGTGCACGCCCTTGCCCGACAGCGCGTTCAGGTACACCGGCAGCGTGGCCGTGAGGGTCTTGCCCTCGCCAGTGCGCATTTCGGCGATCTTGCCGTTGTGCAGCGCCATGCCGCCAAGCAGCTGCACATCGAAATGGCGCATCTTCATGACGCGCTTGGAGCCTTCGCGCACGGTGGCGAATGCTTCGGGCAGCAGGGCGTCGAGGCTTTCGCCCTTGGCGATGCGGTCCTTGAACTCCTGGGTCTTGGCGCGCAGCCCATCGTCGCTGAGCTTCTCGAATTCGGGTTCGAGCGCATTGATGCGCTCCACCGTCTTGCGATACTGCTTGAGGAGCCGGTCGTTGCGACTGCCGAAGATCTGGGTCAGGAAGTTGGTTGCCATTGGCGTGGAGATGGGCGGGCACCTGACACGACAGGCACTGCGACCGGATTCCCTAAGATATGGTGAAAGCAGTTGGGCGCACCTTCTTCGAATGCAAGCTCCGAAGAAAGCAAGCGGCTCCAGACCGGATCTGCCGGCGCAAGCGTCGGCAAACCGGGCATTTTAGCTGTCCTTGTTCCCCCCTCCGGATTACCCATGAATCGCCGCTCCGTCCCACCCTTCACGTTGCAGCAGGCCGCCGAAGGCTCGCCCACCCTGGCGAGCCTGATCGCCCGTGCGCGCGACGCGAGCGACCGGCTGCGGGCGGTCGAGGGATTGATCCCGCCGGCCATGCGCCCGGCCGTCCAGGCCGGCCCGGCCGAAGGGGACGTGTGGTGCCTGCTGGTCAACGGCAGCGCGGCGGCGGCCAAGCTGCGCCAGCTGTCGCCGATGCTGGTCACCCGGCTGCGCAACAAGGGCTGGGACGTGAACACGATCCGGATCAAGGTCCAATCCGGGCGCTGAACGGAAAAGCGGCCGGCCGCGCAAACGGCCCGGCCCATCGGGGCCTGGCCTATTGCGGCTGAAGTCCGATGTTGTGCGCCACCTTCTGCCAGCGCTCGGCTTCCGCGCGCATGAAAGCCCGCAGCTCGCCCGTGGTGGATCCCTTCAGCTGCACGCCGAGCACGGCCATGCGCTCCTTCACCGACGGATGGTCCAGTGCCGCGATCGCCTCGCGCCGCAACCGCTCGATCACCTCCAGCGGCGTGGTGGCGGGCGCCACCATGGCCCACCACTGGTCGATCTCGAGACCCTTGAGTCCGCTCTCCGCCAGGCCAGGCACATCCTTGAGGCCCGGAATGTTCACGCGCTGGGCGCTCGTCACCAGCAGCGGGCGGATCCTGTTGGCGCCCAGCAGGCTGGAACCGCTGGCCAGCGTCGCGAAGTGCCCGGCCACCGTGCCCGCCGCCACGTCGGTGAGCGCCGGCGCCGAGCCGCGATAGGGAACCATGTTGAACTTGATCTTCGTGCGGCTCGCCAGCAGCTCGGCCGCCAGGTGGCTCACCGTGCCGGCGCCGCTGTGCGCGATGGGCGGCGGCATCGGCCGGGCGGCCGCCGTCCTGATGAAGGTCTTGAAATCGCGGCTGTCGTCGTTCATGCCCGCAAAGAAGACCAGGGGCGAGGTGCCGATCATCGTCACCGGCGTGAAGTCGCGCAGCAGGTCGTAGGGCAGGCGCGTCGTCACCGCGGGCGCAATGGCGTGCGGCAACTCGACGATGGCCAGCGTGTAGCCGTCGGGCACGGCCTTGGCCGCTGCATCGGTGCCGATCTGGCCCGCGGCGCCGGGGCGGTTGTCGACGATCACCGAGCTGCCGATCGTCTGGCTCATGCGCTGCGCCATGGCGCGCGCAATGGCGTCGGTGCTCCCGCCGGCTGCCCACGGCACGATCAGCTTGATGGGTTTGTCGGGAAAGGCCGCCCAGGCGCTCTGCGCCGTGGCGGTGAAGAGGGCGGCCGAACCGGCAGCCAGGAAGGCGCGGCGTTGCATTGCTTGCATGGTTTCGATTCCTTCTGGGTGGTTCGGACGTTCAGACGGCCTGGTCGGGCCAGCTCGGGTCGCGCGAGGCGTTGGCGGTGAGCATCAGCACCACGTGGGCATCGCCGGCAATGGCGTTGCCCTCGCGCAGCTGGCGCAGGGCATCCAGTCCGGCCGCTGCGCACAGCTCGGCGCTCACGCCGGCCGCCGTGAGCTTTCGCCGGGCCGCGCGGGCCTGGTCGTCGCTCACCACCACTGCGCCGCCGCCCGAGGCGACGGCAGCTTGCCACTGCAGGAACGTCACGGTGGCACCGGCGGTGGAGAACTGCGCGGTGTGGCCGGGATACGTGCCGTTGAGCGCATCGCCGGCCAGCACGCGCGAGAGACGCGCAAAAGGCTCCACCAGCCAGAGCCGCGGCAGGCGCGGGATGCGCCCGGCGGCCAGCAGGTCGCGAAAGCCCGCGTAGATGCCCCAGGCCAGATCGCCGCGCGCCGTGGGGATCACGATGTGATCGGGCAGGCCGCCCTCGGCCAGGCACTCCAGGGCAATGGGCTTGTAGCCCTCGATCGCCAGCGGCGCGCTTCCCAATGCGGGCAGGCGGTAATTGGTCAGCGCGAAATACCCTGGATGCTGTGAGCGCTCACGCACGAAAGCCCAGCGGCCGGCGTTGTCGGAAAAGACGTAGCGCCGGGCACCGAGGGCGTCGAGCTGCCGCGCATAGGCGGGGGGCAGGCCTTCGTAGGTTGCCACTTCGCAGCCCAGGCCCGCGGCCCACGCATAGTGCGCCGCCGAGATCGCGGCATTGCCCGAAGAGGCCAGCACCAGCGTGTGGGCACCGAAATCCAGCGCCTGGGCCACACCCACCGCGGTCATGCGGTCCTTATGGGAGCCCGTGGGGTTGCCCGATTCGTCCTTGAGCGCGAGGCGTGCCACGCCGAACTGGCGCGCCAGCTCCGGCATGTCCGCGAGCGGCGTTCGGCCCTCCCCCAGCGTGAAGCCCGGCGCGTAGGGCATGGGCATGGGGCTGCCGCTGTCGGGCATGTAGCTGGCGCGCAACCCGGCATGAATGCCCATGCCGCGGCAGGCGGGGCAGCCATCGTTCGCCAATGTGAGCGGATAAGGGGCGTCGCACCGCAGGCACCGGAAGCCTTGCAGGCGAGGGTTTCTCACAGGGGGCGGCGTGCGGGCCGGCGCACTACCCGAGGGGTTGGCCGGCGGGCCGGAAAACGGGGCGAACTTGATGTCCAGAATGGGCGCAGGTGTGTTCACAAGGGTCTTGGCTGGGGAAGTCGTGCCGAAATCTTAGGCATCTGGAAATAAAATAATTCAGCTTGAAATACTCAAGCGATAAGAAAACTTATCGATGCGCTTCACCGAAATAGAGACGTTCCGGGCCCTGATGCGCGCCGGCTCCACCCGCAAGGCCGCGGCACTGCTGCACGTGACGCAGCCCGCCATCAGCCAGTCGCTCAAGCGGCTGGAGGCGCAGGCCGGCATGCTCCTGTTCCAGCGCACCGGTGGGCGGCTGGTGCCCACGCCCGAGGCGCGCGCGCTGTGGACAGAAGTGGAGCGGGTTTTCATCGGCATGGAGGCCATCGAGCACCGCATGCGCAGCCTGCGCGACTTCGGCACCAACCAGCTCGAGCTCAGTTGCTATCCGGCCTTCGGCCTCGGCTTCATGCCCCGTGCGCTGGAACGCCTGAAGGCGCAGCGCGGCGACAGTCCCTGGCCGCAGGTGTCGCTGCAGGTGCTCAGCTCCAAGGACGTGCGCGACCGCGTGGCAAAGGGCATCTCGGACTTCGGCCTGATGGCCGACGAACTGCCGCTCGAAGGCATCGATCACTCGACCTTCGCACGGTTTCCCGGCGTGGTGGTGATGCCGCAAGGCCATGCGCTGGCGCGCTTCAAGCGCGTCGAGCCGGAGCAGCTCGCACAAGTGCCCTTCCTGGCCCTGAATCCCGAAGACCCTTCGCACCGCGGGCTCGAAACCGCACTGGCCGAACGCGGCGCGGCGCTCCGGGTGACGGTGCAGACGCCCTACGCGGCCAGCGTGTGCGAGATGGCCGTGCGCGGCCTGGGGGTGGGACTGGTCAACCCGATCACCGCGCTCGACTACGCTGAGCGCGGCCTCGTGGTGCGCCGGCTCTCGGTCGACGTATTCTTTTCCTGCGTGCTGGCCCTGCCCACGGGCAAGGTGCTGTCCACCACCGCGCGCGACTTTCTTTCGCTCATGCGCCGGCAACTTGCGGAAGACGAGAAGCGCATTCAGCGCTACCTGCGCTGATTGCGCACCGGCCTACTTCCAGGCGAACTCGTGGTTCAGCCCCACGACGAAGCCTCGCACGCCCCGGGGCCCCGTCCTGGAGGCGCTGACATCCACGCTGACCAGCGGCGTGAGGCTGAAGCGTCCGCCGACGCGCGAGGTCCAGACACCCGACGCGCGGTTGCGCTCCGCGATCAGCGAAACCTTGTCGTCGAGCGCCCACTCCGCCGCCAGCCCGCCGCGCGGCGTGCGAGCGCCGGTGCCGGTGGCCCAGTCGGCGCCGAGGTTGGCGTGGATCTGCAGGCTGCCCAGCGGGCGCCATGTGACCGGCAGCACGAACTGGCCACCCGCACGCCCGCCGTGCGTCAGGTCGAACACGGCACCGAGCGACAGGGCCACACTCAGCGGCGCATCGGCCGCCGGTCCGAAGAAGTTCCATTTGAGCTGCGGGCCCGCGGTGGCCGAATGCGCGCCCTGCGCAGAAAGCCGGTCGATGTTGAACCCCAGCTCGACGGGCCCGACGCGGCAGGACGGACCGATGTGCAGCCCGGTCACCGGCTCGGGGCCGGTGCGGCCCCACCAGGCTTCGTACTGGCATTGGCCAGCATCGAGCAGGCCGGCATCGTCGACGTCGAAATGGCCTGCCGCCCGTGCGCCCGCCGCGCTTGCCAGAAGGCAGGCCGCCACCAGCAACCAGGCGGGTTGCGGCCATCGAATTGTTGTTCTGCGTCTGTACTTTTTCATCGCCGGCATCTCGAAGACACGGGCATTCTAGGAGCCCGTCGGGCTTAGCAGTCTTCCGGCTGAAGGCGCTATCCGAGACAATTGCTGCTGCACAACTGAGAGTCCGCCCTGATGAGCCGCTTCGTACCTGTAGACCGAGACACTGCGTACCTGTTGCCGCCGTCGGTGGACGAATGGTTGCCTGATGATCACTTGGCGCGCTTCGTGGTCGAAGTCATCGAGCAGCTCGATCTGAGTGATCTGACCCGCCAATATGCGGGGCGAGGCTCGGCCGCTCACCATCCGGCGGTGCTGCTGGGCTTGCTGATCTACGGCTACGCCAACGGCATTCACTCCAGCCGCAAGATCGAGCGCGCGACTTACGACTCGGTGGCGTTTCGCTACGTGGCGGCCAATACCCACCCCGATCACGACACGCTGGCGACATTCCGCCGCCGCTTCCTGAAGGAGGTCGAGGCGCTGTTCGTGCAGGTGCTGGTGCTCGCACGCGAGATGAAGCTGCTCAAGCTCGGCCACATCGCGCTGGACGGCACCAAGATCGGCGCCAGCGCCAGCAAGCACAAGGCGCTGTCCTGGGCGCACGCCAACAAGATCGAAGCGCAGTTGCGCCGGGAAGTGCAGGCCCTGCTGGCGCTGGCGGAGACCAGCGACCGTACAGCGCTACCCGATGGCATGGACGTACCAGCGGAGATTGCCAGGCGTGAAGACCGCCTGAGCGCTATCACGCAGGCCAAGGCCAAGATCGAGCAGCGTGCGGGCGAACGCTACCAGGGCGAGCAACAGGAATTCGAGGGCAAGCAGGCCAAGCGCAAGGCATCAACGTGATGCAGGCAAGAAGCCACGCGGCAAGGACCCCGAGCCGCCCCAGGCCGGCCCCAAGGACGGCGACCAGGTCAACCTCACAGATGAGCAGTCGCGCATCATGCCGGTGTCCGGCGGGGGCTTCGAGCAGAGCTACAACGCGCAGGCCGGCGTGGACACCGACACGATGATGGTGATCACCGCGCACGTCACGCAGGCGTGTAACGACAAGCGCGAAGTGGTGCCCACGCTCAAGCAAATCGATACGCTGCCCGAGGCGTTAGGCACGGTGCACACGCTCATCGCCGACAACGGCTTCTTCAGCCAAGCCAACGTGGTCGCGTGCACGCAGGCGGGGATCGAGCCGCTGCTGGCGATCAAGCGACAGTCGCATCACGAACCCCTGATGGAGCGATTTGCACCCGACCCCGATGCGCCGCAGACGACAGATGCGGTCGTGAATATGGTTCACCGGCTGTCCACGCAAGTCGGCAAGGCACTGTACAAACTGCGCAAGCAGACGGTCGAGCCGGTGTTCGGCATCATCAAGCGGGTGATGGGCTGGCGTCAGATGAGTATGCGCGGGCTGGCCAAGGCGCAAGGCGAGTGGAACCTCGTGACCATGGCATGGAACATCAAGCGCATGCACGTGCTGCGAGCCACTTGAAGGAAAAAAAGTGCGCCCCGATCACGCAAAAATCGAGTCGCCGCGCGACCCCATGCGCCCTCACAGTGCCTCGGCAACCATCAGGGGTGCTCATTCAGCCCGACGCCATCCAAAAAACTCCGTCGCTGCCATCATTCAGATTCGTTCGAGCTCAAGTCCGACGGTCTCCTAGGGATGGCGAAAGTCGCCGCGGTGGCGCGGCGCCTGCCCCGCAGGTTCTCAGATCTCGAACTGCGGCTGCAGCTCGCGGATGCGCTTGATGGCCACCCCGGCGGCCGCCGTGCGGGTTTCGACGCCGAGCTTCACGTACACCCGTTCCAGGTGCTTCTTGGCCGTGGCGGGGCTGCTGCCGAGAATCTCGCCGATGTCCTTGTTGGTCTTGCCCTTCACCACCCAGTAGAGCACCTCGGCCTCGCGCGCCGTGAGCTTCAGGCTCAGGCTCATGGCCTCGATCACAGCAGTGTCGGAAACCTCGCGCATGACGATCATCCATTCGTCGCCGTCGTCGTCCTGGCCGGTCTGCCGATGCAGGCGCAGGCTGAGGCTGCTCGCACTCGGCGTGGCCCCCACGCTCGGCACTGCGTGTCCTCGCTGCCCCCCGAGGGGGCCGCTCGCGCCTTGGGGCGGCCCGGCGGCGCTCGGCGTGCCCCCTACGCTCGGCCGCACGATGGAAAGCGCCGGCGGCTCGATGCCCTGCTGCCTGGCATCGGGCGCATGGCGCCGCAGCCACTCGAGCACCACGGGCGGCGTCTCGGGCGCGCGGGTGTCGCAATAGCGCTGCAGCAGCTCACGCGCGAGCGCCGTCTGCCAGATCAGCCGGCCCTCGGGCAGGCGCACGGTGATGCTCGCGTAGCCGAAGGCGTCGAGCGCATTGCGCGCCTGGCCGGCCTGGCGCGCGTCCTGCCGGGCGCGGCGGGCGCCCTGCAAGTGCACGTTCATGCGGGCCAGCACTTCCTTGGGCTTGATCGGCTTGGTGACGTAGTCGACGCCGCCAGCCTCGAGCGCGGCCACCAGGTGCTCGGTTTCGGTGAGGCCGGTCATGAACACGATGGGAATGTGCGCCGTCGCGGCATCGGCCTTGAGCCGGCGCGCCACCTCGAAGCCGTCGATGCCCGGCATCATCGCGTCGAGCAGCACGATGTCGGGGCGAGCCTGCGCGGCGCGCTGCAGCGCCTGTTCGCCGCTGGTGGCAATGAGCACGGTGTAGCCCGACTCGTCGAGCGCGTCGTGCAGCACCGCGAGGTTGTCGGGCACGTCGTCGACGATCAGCACCAGGTCGCTGTTGGCGCCCTGTTCGCGCAGTGTTCTCGCAAGCGGTGTGGTTTCCATGGGAGTGATGCCGGTCGCCATCTTTTCTCAGCCTGCGCTCGTTGCGGCAGCCAGCGCCCGGCTCATGGCCTCGAACTGGAACTGGCGCGCGAGCACGCGCTGCGCCTCGGTCCAGGCCAGGCATTCGGGCTGTTCGGCGTCGATCTCGTCGAGCTGGTTCATGATGCCGCGAAAGTAGCCCAGGCTCACCGCTTCGTCGAGTGCGCGCAGCCGCGCCAGCGAAGGCGCCAGCATGGCGCGCGCCGCGGCAGCGGGCGCCGGCTTCGCGGCGGTGTCGGTCCACCGCAGGCCGAGGCGGCGTTCGAGCCAGTCGAGCAGTTCCGTGTGGCGCACCGGCTTGACGAAGAAATCTTCCGGCGCAATGCCCACGTCGTTCTCCAGGCCCTTGTCAAAGGCATTGGCCGAGACGATGGCCACGCAGGCATCGGCCAGCCCGAGCTTGCGCGCGCGGCGGATCGTCTCCCAGCCATCGATGCCCGGCATCGCGAGGTCGACGAACATCGCATCGGGGCGGTAGCCGGCCGCGATGAGGTCGAGCGCGTCGTGGCCGCTGGCGGCGCTGCGCAGGTCGAAGCCGAGCGGCGCCAGAACGTGGCCCAGCAGGTCGCGGTCGGCCTCCTCGTTGTCGACCACCAGCAGCCGCCGGCGCGGGCCTTCGTAGCCGCGCCGCGCACGCTGCACCGGCACCGGCCGGCCCGAGGCGCCCACCGTGTCGTGCACGCGCGGCAGGAAGAGCCGCACGCAGAAGAGCGACCCTTCCCCCGGCGTGCTGCGCACCTTCATCTCGCCGCCCATCAGGTCGGTCAGCATCTTGGCGATGGTGAGGCCCAGCCCCGCGCCGGGCGTGGATGCCGCGGCCGCATCGCCGCGCGTGAAGGGCTCGAAGATGCGCTCGATGTCCTCGGCCGTCATGCCGGGGCCGGTGTCCTCGATCTCGACCGAGGCGAATTCGCGCGCATAAGAAAGCCGCAGCCTCACCTCGCCCGCGGCCGTGAACTTGATGGCATTGCCCAGCAGATTGATGAGGATCTGGCACACCCGCTTCTCGTCGGCGCGCACCACCTCGGGCAAGGTGCCCGTGGTCTCGAAGCGGAAGCGCAGCCCCTTCTCGGCCGCCTGCAGTTCGAACATGTCGGCCAGCTCGCGCAGGGTGTCTGCAAAGCGCATGGGCCTTGCATGCAGCGTGAGCTTGCCGGCCTCGATGTGCGCAATGGCCAACGTGCCTTCGATGAGCGACAGCAGATGCTCGCCGCCGCGCTTGATCACCGCCACGGCTTGCTGGCGATGCGGTGGCACGGACTGATCCTCGCCCATCAGCTGCGCGTAGCCCAGGATGCTGTTGAGCGGTGTGCGCAGCTCGTGGCTGATGGCGCTGATGTAGCGGCTCTTGGCCTGGTTGGCCTGGTCGGCGGCGCGGCGGGCCTGCTCGGCCGCGAGCTTGGCCTGCTCGGCGACTTCGCGCGCTTCCTCCGCCGTCTGCTTGGCCGATTGCAATGCCCGGTCGGTGGCGCGGTGCAGCTCGATCTCGCGCATCAGCAGATGGGTCTGGCGGTTCGATTCTTCCTGCGCGACTCTCCGGCTCTGGTGCGCCAGCACCAGCCACCAGGCCACCACGCCCGCAATCACCAGCAGCGCCATGTACGCCTTGAGAAACCCCGAGCGCAATGCCGACTGCTGCACGCCGGCCAGCGCCTCGGCCACCTCGGACTGCGACTGCGAGGCCAGCTGCAGCGCGCTCTCGCCCAATGCGCGCAGCTCCTGCTGGTAGAGCACGCCGAACACCACCGCCAGCACCGGCACGATGATCAGCATCAGCAGCAGGAAGTGTCCCAGGCCGGTGTCGAGATAGCGCCAGCTGAAGCGTGGCAGCAGCCAGCGCAGCACCGACGACCATTGGGCCGACAGGCTCGCATGCGGCTTGCACAGGTCGCCGCAGCGCGCGTCGAGCGTGCAGCACAGCGAGCAGATCGCGCCCTGGTAGGCCGGGCAGTGGGCCATGTCGGGGCCTTCGTACTCGCGCTCGCAGATCACGCAGTGCTGCACCTTGAGGCGCCAATAGCTGCCTTCCGCGCCGCCCTCGTCCACGGCGTGCTCGACCCGTGCCCAGCGCACCGCGCGCGGGCCCGCGGCCGGTACAAAGGCGACCGCGCCATGGCCGGCCGATCCCCGTGCCAGGTAGTACTTGCCGCCCGTCGCCCAGGCCAGCAGCGGCGAAACCACCAGCGCCGTGCCCAGCGCAATGAGCGCCGAGAAGGCCTGCGCCAGCGGCCCGAAAACGCCCAGGTGGGCGGTGATCGACAGCACCGAGGCCAGCGCCATCGCGCCGACGCCCACCGGATTGATGTCCCACAGGTGGGCCCGCTTGAACTCGATGCCCGGCGGCGACAGGCCCAGCGGCTTGTTGATGACCAGGTCGGCCACCACCGCCATCATCCAGGCGATGGCGATGTTGGCGAACAGGCCGAGCACGTCGCCCAGCGCCTCGAAAACGTTCATCTCCATCAGCATGAAGGCGATGAGCGCGTTGAACACCACCCACACCACGCGCCCCGGATGGCTGTGCGCCACGCGCGAGAAGAAGTTGCTCCAGGCCAGCGAGCCCGCATAGGCGTTGGTGACGTTGATCTTGAGCTGCGAGATCACCACGAACAGCGCGGTCGCGGCCACGGCCCAGCCGTAGTTCGGAAACACGTACTCGTAGGCCGCCAGGTACATCTGGTTCGGGTCGACCGCGCGCTCGACCGGCACCATGTGCGTGATCGCCAGATAGGCCAGCAGCGCCCCGCCCAGCATCTTGAGCACGCCCAGCACCACCCAGCCCGGCCCGCCCGCCAGCACGCCGGCCCACCAGCGCCGGGCGCCCGCGGCCGTTCGCGCGGGCATGAAGCGCAGGTAGTCGGCCTGCTCCCCCATCTGGGTGATCAGCGCGATGCCGACCGTCAACGCAGCGCCAAACAGGTGCAGGTCGAAGCCCTTGGCGCCAGTCTTCACACCGTTGTAGTGCACGATGCCCGCAAACGCACCAGGATCGCGCACCAGCACGAAGACAAAGGGCACCACCAGCATCACCAGCCACAGCGGCTGGGTCCACAGCTGCAGACGGCTGATGGCCGATACGCCGTGGGTGACCAGCGGAATCACCACCAGCGCGCACACCAGGTAGCCCCACACCGGCGGCACGCCGAGCGCGAGTTCGAGCGCGTAGGCCATCACCGCCGCCTCGAGCGCGAAGAAGATGAAGGTGAACGAGGCGTAGATCAGCGAAGTGAGCGTGGAGCCGATGTAGCCGAAGCCCGCGCCGCGCGTCAGCAGGTCCATGTCGACGCCATAGCGCGCGGCATACACGCTGATCGGCACGCCGGCCAGGAAGATGATGAGCCCCGTCGCCACGATGGCCCAGAACGCGTTGGCGAAGCCGTACTGCACCAGCAGCGTCGCACCGACCGCCTCCAGTATCAGGAACGACGCCGCCCCGAACGCCGTGTTGGCTACGCGCCATTCGGACCACTTGCGAAAGCGCTGCGGCGTGTAGCGCAGCGCATAGTCCTCGAGCGTCTCGCTCGCCACCCAGCTGTTGTAGTCGCGCCGCACCTTGACGATGCGCTGGGGCGCGTCGTCGGGGCTGGGGGTGGCGGCGTCGGGGTTCACACCGTTTCGGTGCATCTTTCGTGCCATCCATACGTCTTTTGGCGAACACCGGCACGACTGTTGCAAAGACGAAGCCTGCCCAATAATGGCCGACCTCCACGCCTCCCGAAGCCGCCTCCCATGGAACTGACCCCGCGCGAAAAAGACAAACTGCTGATCTTCACTGCAGCACTGCTGGCCGAACGCCGCAAGGCGCGGGGGCTGAAGCTCAACTACCCCGAAGCCGTCGCGCTGATCTCCGCCGCCGTGATGGAAGGCGCGCGCGACGGAAAGAGCGTCGCGGCGCTGATGAGCGAAGGCCGCACGGTGCTCACCCGCGCCGACGTGATGGACGGCATCGCCGAGATGATCCCGGACATCCAGGTGGAAGCCACCTTTCCCGACGGCACCAAGCTGGTCACCGTGCACCAACCCATCGTCTGAGCCGCCAAACAAGAAAGAAAGAAGACCCTGCCATGCGCAACTCCTCCAAGACCCTCACCCTGCTTGCCATGCTGCTGCCGCTCGCGGCCGGCGCCCACACCGGCGCCGACGGCGGCATGCACCACGGCTTCGCCACCGGCTTCCTGCATCCGCTGGCCGGCGCCGACCACCTGGCCGCGATGGTCGCAGTCGGCCTCTGGAGCGCGCTGGCCGCGCGCCGCGCCTGGCCCGATCTGCTGTGGGCGCCGCTGGCCTTCGCCGGCATGCTGCTGGTGGGCGCGCTGATGGGGCTGGCGGGCGTGCAGCTGCCGGCCGTCGAACCGATGATCGCGGCCTCGCTGCTCGTGCTGGGCCTGCTGGTCGTCACGCGCGTGCATCTGCTGGCCGTGGTGGCCATGGCGGTGGTCGGCGTGTTCGCGGTGTTCCACGGCGTGGCCCACGGCTACGAGCTGGCCAGCGAAGACGGTGCGGCCCTCACGCTGGCCGGCATGGTCTGCGCCACGGTGCTGCTGCACGCCGCTGGCATCGCGATGGGCTGGGCGCTGCGCCACGCCAACGCCTGGCTGCCACGCGTGGCCGGCGCCGCTGTGCTCGGCCTGGGCGCAACGCTGCTGGCCCAGGCCATCTGAGGCCGGCCATGATCCCTGGCGAACTCCTCACCGACGACGGCGAGCACGCGCTCAACCCCGGCCGCCGCACGCTCACGCTGGTGGTGCAGAACACCGCCGACCGGCCAATCCAGGTCGGCTCGCACTATCACTTTGCCGAGACGAATGGCGCGCTCGGCTTCGACCGCGAGGCCGCACGCGGCATGCGGCTGAACATTGCCTCGGGCGCCGCGGTGCGCTTCGAGCCGGGCCAGCAGCGCACGGTCGAGCTCGTCGATTTTTCGGGCGATCGCATCGTCTACGGCTTTCGCGGCCTCGTTCAAGGGAAGCTCTGATGGCGACCATTTCAAGGCGTGCCTACGCTGAAATCTTCGGCCCCACCGTGGGCGACCGCGTCCGTCTTGCGGACACCAACCTGCTGATCGAAGTCGAGGCCGACTACACGCTGCGCGCCGGCGGCTACGGCGAAGAGGTGAAGTTCGGCGGCGGCAAGACCATCCGCGATGGCATGGCGCAGTCGCAGCGCACTCGCGCACAGGGAGCCGTCGACACCGTGCTGACCAACGCGCTGATCCTCGACCACTGGGGCATCGTGAAGGCCGACATCGGCTTGAAGGACGGCCGCATCGCCGCCGTCGGCAAGGCCGGCAATCCCGACGTGCAGCCGGGCGTGGACATCGTCATCGGACCGGGCACCGAGATCATCAGCTGCGAGGGCAACATCGTCACGGCCGGCGGCATCGACAGCCACATCCACTTCATCTGCCCGCAGCAGATCGAGGAGGCGCTCGCCTCCGGCATCACCACCATGCTGGGCGGCGGCACCGGCCCCGCCACCGGCACCTTCGCGACCACCGCCACCCCCGGCCCCTGGCACATCGAACGCATGCTGCAGGCCGCCGATGCGTTCCCGATGAACCTGGGCTTCCTCGGCAAGGGCAATGCGAGCCTTCCCGATGCGCTGCACGAGCAGATCGAAGCCGGCGTCATCGGGCTCAAGCTGCACGAAGACTGGGGCACCACGCCTTCGGCCATCAGCAACTGTCTGGACGTGGCCGACGCCACCGACACGCAGGTGGCGATCCACAGCGACACGCTCAACGAATCGGGCTTCGTCGAGAACACCATCGCCGCCGTGGGCGGCCGCGCGATCTGCGCCTTCCACACCGAAGGCGCGGGCGGCGGCCATGCGCCCGACATCCTGCGCGTGGTGGGCGAGGAGAACTTCCTGCCCTCCTCCACCAACCCCACCATGCCCTACACGGTGAACACGCTCGACGAACACGTCGACATGCTCATGGTGTGCCATCACCTGGACGCCGGCATTGCCGAGGACCTGGCCTTTGCCGAGTCTCGCATCCGCAAGGAAACCATTGCCGCCGAAGACGTGCTGCACGACCTGGGCGCGATCAGCATGTTCAGTTCCGACAGCCAGGCCATGGGCCGCGTCGGCGAAGTGGTGCTGCGCTGCTGGCAGACGGCGCACAAGATGAAACTGCAGCGCGGCTGGCTGCCACCCGCGCCCGGTACGGGTGCGGACTCGCTGGACAACAACGAGCGCAACGACAACTTCCGCGCCAAGCGCTACGTGGCCAAGTACACGATCAACCCCGCCATCTCGCACGGCATCGCGCACGAGGTGGGCTCGATCGAGGTCGGCAAGTGGGCCGACCTCGTGATCTGGAAACCCGCCTTCTTCGGCGTGAAGCCCTTCACCCTCATCAAGGGCGGCACCATCGCGATGGCCGCCATGGGCGACCCCAACGCGTCGATTCCCACGCCGCAGCCGGTGCACTACCGGCCGATGTTCGGCAGCTACGGCGGCTCGCTGGCCAGGAGCTCGCTGACCTTCGTCTCGCAGGCCGGGCTGGCCGCAGGCATCAAGGAGCGCTACGGCCTTTCGAAGCACCTCAGCGCGGTGAAGAACATCCGCAACGTGCGCAAGAAGGACCTGATCCACAACGGCTACACGCCGAAGATGGAGATCGATGCGCAGACCTATGCGGTGCGTGCCGACGGGCATCTGCTGACCTGCGATCCGGCGGTGCAGCTGCCGCTGACGCAGCGGTATTTCCTGTTCTGAATGTCAGCTGCTTCGAGGCGCGAGATGAGCGCGGACCCACTCCGCGAGCGCCTCTTCGTCGAGCTGGCCTGCGGCGAGCTTGAGTGTGGTCAGCACGCAGTCGTGGTCGGTCGCGCGAAGCTCGAAACCATTGAGGTCCAGAAAAACTTCCATGGCGACGAAAGCCGTTCTCTTGTTGCCGTCGGTGAATGGATGGTTGCGGGCAATCCCGAAGGCGTAGCTCGCAGCCAGTGCCGCCGCGTCGGGCGATTCGTACAGCGCCCGGTTTTGCGGTCGCCCCATGGCGGAAACGAGCAGCCCCTCGTCGCGTACTCCGGCGGGACCTCCATGCTCGGCCAGCTGTTCTTCGTGGACAGCATGAATCAATTGAAGGCTGAGCCAGACCCAGGCGTCGTTCGCGGCGCTCACTTGGCGAGCTCGCGCAGCACGTTGCGCCGCTTCTTCATGATGCGGCGGGCTGCTTCCATCTGGCGCTCGAACTCCTCGTCATACGGAGTCAGGGTGAACCCTCCGCCTGCGGCTTGCGTCAGGTAAATCGTGTCACCCTTGCCGACATTCATGCTCGCCAGCACTTCCTTGGGCAGGATGACTCCGACCGAGTTGCCGATCTGGGTCAGTTTGAGGGCGGACATGGAAAGCTCCATTCAATCGAAGTTATAACAAGCGTTATATTATTCCGCCTCACTGGGAGTCGCAAGCCACCATGCTCACCGCCAACAAACTCATGCCCCAAGGCCGCGGCCTTGCGCCCGTGCTGCTCAAGCGCGCTGCCACCATCGAACTCGACTGGGACGTGCGCCAGAAAAGCCGCTTCGACGCCACCGATTCGCAGGGCCGGCAGATCGGCGTGTTCCTGCCGCGTGGCACCGCCGTGCGCGGCGGCGACGTGCTGGTGGCCGAAGACGGCTCGCTGATCCGCGTCATCGCGGCGCCGCAGCCGGTGCTGCGCATCACGCATTGCACGGCCCACGGCACGCCGTTCGACCTGACGCGCGCGGCCTATCACCTGGGTAACCGGCATGTGCCGATCGAGCTCAAGCCCGACCACCTGAAGATCGAGCCCGACCATGTGCTGGCCGACATGCTGCGATCGATGCACCTGATCGTCGTGGCGGCCGAGGAAGCCTTCGAGCCCGAGGGCGGCGCGTATGGGTCGCACGAGCATTCGCATGGCGGCGGCCACGATCATGCGCACGACCATGGCAACAGCAAAGGTCCGAAGCCGCTCGTGCTCGCACCGGAACTGCTCGATGACCACGACCATTCGCACGGTCACGACCACGGCCATCACGGGCACTCTCACTGAAATGAGATCCTGCTTCCCGGTTCGTCGCGAGCACCCCGCAACACAACGCGCGGCGAAAAGCTGACATGCCCGACGCCCATAGCCTCCTGCAGCTCATCTGGCTCGCCTCCCCGGCCCTGCCCGTGGGCGGCTTTTCCTATTCGGAAGGCGTCGAGGCGGCCGTCGAATGGGTCGGCATCGATTCGGAAGCCAAGGCCATCGAGTGGCTCTCCGACCAGCTGCACCTGAGCTTCGCGCGCGGCGACCTCGCGCTCGTGGCGCAGGCCATCCCCGCCTGGCGCGCCGGCGATGCAGCGCGCATCCGCGAACTCAACGGCTGGGTCATGGCCACGCGCGAATCGGCCGAGTTCTTCCTGCAGACCGAGCAGATGGGCCGCTCTTTTGTCGAATGGCTCAAGCTGCACCACGACGACACGGCCGCGGTCTTTGCCGACCTGCCTGCGAGCTATCCCATCGCCTTTGCCTTTGCCGCGAGCCGCACCGGTGCCCCGGTGCACGACGGCTGCCTGGCCTTCGCCTTCGGCTGGGCCGAGAACATGGTGGCCGCGGCCGTCAAGGCGGTGCCGCTGGGCCAGAGCGCGGGCCAGCGCATCCTGGCGCGGCTGGCAAACGAGATTCCCGCCGCCGTCGAGCGTGCGATGCGCCTCGGCGACGACGAGCGCCAGGCCTTTGCGCCCCTGCTGGCCGTGTTGTCGGCACGCCATGAAACACAATACTCGCGCCTCTTCAGAAGCTGACCGAACCGGACAACGCCCATGACCTCCGCCCTGCACCACATTCCCCATCGCACCAAGAAACTGCCGCCGCTGCGCGTGGGCATCGGCGGACCGGTCGGCTCGGGCAAGACCACGCTGCTCGAGATGCTTTGCAAGGCCATGCGCGACAAGTACGACCTCGTCGCCATCACCAACGACATCTACACCAAGGAAGACCAGCGCCTGCTGACCGTGGCCGGCGCCCTGCCCGCCGAACGCATCATGGGCGTGGAAACCGGCGGCTGCCCCCACACCGCCATCCGGGAAGACGCCTCGATCAACCTCGAGGCCATCGACCGCATGCTCGAGGACTTTCCCGATGCCGACGTGGTGTTCGTCGAATCGGGCGGCGACAACCTCGCGGCCACTTTCAGCCCCGAGCTGTCGGACCTGACGATCTACGTGATCGACGTGGCGGCCGGCGAGAAGATTCCGCGCAAGGGCGGCCCCGGCATCACCAAGAGCGACCTGTTCGTCATCAACAAGACGGATCTTGCGCCCTACGTCGGTGCGAACCTCGACGTGATGGAGCAGGACACGCAGCGCATGCGCCGGCAGCGGCCCTACGTGATGACCAACCTCAAGACCCACACCGGCGTGGCCGAGGTGGTGGCGTTCATCGAGAAACGCGGCATGCTCGACGCGGCCTGAGCCGCTCTCCTTCAGAGCTCGCTGCCATCGCGGACCTGCCGCGCCTTGTAGACCAGCCGCACACTCGCGCGGCGTGCATCGCGCACGTGCTGCAGGTACACGTCGGCGGCTTCGCTCGTCCACGCCGCGTAGGCGGTGCCGGGATCGTTCGACGCCAGTTCGCCGCCGAAAGCCCCGCGCCCCCATCGAAGCAGTTCGGCAAATGCGGCCGCACCGCCGTCGGGCAGGGCCTGCGCGGATGCGAGGAACTCGACGCGCCGCAGCTGCGAATCGGCAAAGAAGAAGATCGGCTCGAACACCAGCCCCGCCATCGAGACCGGCGCCGCCTGCCAGCTGCCGATCAGGCCACCTGCGAGCCGCTGCGGCCGCTGCACACGCTCGAGCGCAGGCATCGCGGCCTGCAGTTCGCCGGGCGTCATGCCGAGCCGCACGCCGGGCGGCAAGGCCTGCGCATGCAGCGCCCCGGCAGCGAAGACTGCAGCGCCCGCGGCGAATGCGCGGACGAAAGGACCGAAAGAGGGCAAGAGAACAACGGATCGCAGCTTCGACATCGGAACAAGCAATAAACACTGGCGGCCAGGACAGACGGCCGCAAGTATCGCGCGGGGCGAAGGCCGGCGTTCTCGGCGGTATCGAATGACCCGCGTGAACGGCTGGCGCAGCATGCAGAGCCTGGTGCTCAGCCCGCCACCGATGTTGTCTGCCCAGGCAGCGGCAGGCGCAGCGTCAGGCCCAGCGCGCCGCCCGCGTGCGGCGCCGCATAGATGCGCCCGCCGTGGCGGCTGGCAATGCGCTCGCACACGCGTGCACTGGCATGGCCGGCGGCCTGCGTCGCCTCGAGGAAGCGCGCCAGCGGCGGGCTCGCGTCGGAGGCGTCGAGATCCCTCCAGTGGACGACGGCCTGGCCGCTTTCCACCCGCGCCGAGACCTGCAGCGTGGCGCCGGGGGACATGACTTTTGCCGCATACCGCGCAACCTTCGAGAGCAGATCCTCCAGCTCGGCCTCGATGCCGAACACAGGCACCACCTCGTGCGGAACCCGGATGTCGAAGCGGATAGGCCAGCCGGATGCGCCTTCGGAACTTTCGAGACTCCGCAGCGACGCAACAAGCGGCCGGAGGTCCTGCATGCTGCTCTCGTGCATCTTCTGCTGCGCCTCGCGCCGGGCCTGTGCGGCCATCTCGCGTGCTTGCGCGCCGGCCTTGAGATTGGAAACGAGCAGGGAGGCGATGAAGGCCAGCACCGCGGCCAGGCCGAGTGCGACGACGATGGCAATGGCCAGGCCCAGATTGCTTGAATACATGGGTCGTGCGCCTTCAACGCCCCTGCGGCGGCCGGAACTCCAGGGCACCGCCGGGGCCGCGTTCGCAAGTACCCGACAAGCTGTCGGCGCGCGGGCCCGGAAGCACCGGGCGCGCGCCTTCGGCCTGGCCGGCGCACACATCCCATGCGGCCATCGGCGGCCTTGGCGGCGCTTCGCCGCGAAAACCCGCGTGCCCGCTCCAGCCGGGTGGCGGACCATGGGGCGGCGGTGGCGCAAGCATGATGCAGCCGGACAAACCGGCAGCGGCGAGCAAGCTCGCCAGGTGATGGATTCTGATCATTTGAAACTCATGAACAAATTCACGGGCACGTGCGGCGGGGCCCCGCATTGCGCGGCCCCGCCGCACACCGCCTCACGCGTCAGAACGCGTGCCGGATGCCGAAGTCGTAACCGGTGGACGAACGCGGCAGGCCCGTGTAGCTGACGCCGGCACTGCCGTAGCCGGTGGTGCTCGCGGCGCTCAGGCTGCCGGTGTAGGCCGCATCGTTGCGGTTGTTCACGCGTGCCACCGTCGCGTACAGGGCCGTGCGCTTCGAGAGGTTGTGCACATAGCCGATGGCCAGCTTCTGTGCGCGCGGATCTTCGCCCGTGATGCCGACGGCGCCTTCGTCGTAGCGCACGGTGGAGTACGACGCGCGGATCACGCCCGCGCCCACCGGCATGCTCGCGCCGATCAGGTAGCCGTTGTAGCTGTCGTGGCTGTTGCCGACGGCCAGGTCGAACTTGTTCTTCACGTTCGAGAGCTCGCCGAACAGCTTGACGGGACCGAAGTCGTACGACGCGCCGAGGTTGATGGTCTGCACCTTGCGGGTCAGCGAGGTGGTGTCCACGGCGACGTTCTCGCCCATCGCCAATGCGACGTCGAGCGGCCCGTTCGCATAGCCGAAACGGCCACCGACGTAGCGGCCGGCGCTGCTGCTGGTTGCGGCCGTGAGGTCGGTGGCGCTGGTCTTGGTGTTCTCGTTCAGGCTGTACTGCAGCTGGCCGTAGAAGCCGCCGAGGTTGGGCGGCAGGAAATAGCCGACCATGTTGCTGGCACGCACGTAGTTGGCGTTGTTCAGGCCGGTGCTGCCGCTCACGGTGTTGATCACGCTGGAGCCCGAGCCGTTGGTGCCGAACGGATCGAAGACCGTGTCGTTCCAGAAGGTGGCGGTGTAGTCCCGGCCCAGGCGCACCTCGCCGAAGCCGCCCGAAAGGCTCACGGTGGAACGGCGGTTGAAGGTGGAGATGCCGGTGGCGCCGTCGTCGTTGGTGATCGGCGCTTCGAGCCAGAAGCTGGCGGCCAGCCCGCCGCCCAGGTCTTCCGTGCCCCGGAAGCCGATGCGGCTGGAGTTGTAGCCCGAGTTGGCGAGGCTCCACTTGCTTTGCTTGGAGGTGAGGCCCGTGGTCGCATCGCGCGAGGTGGCCGACTGGTAGGTCACGCCGGCATCGATGACGCCGAACAACGTGACGGACGATTGGGCAGAGGCCAGGCCGGTAACGGCCAGCGCGGCGAGTGCCGTGAGGGATTTCTTCATTCAGGTTTCTCCGGTTTTCAGCAGCTCTTCATCGAGCAGCTGGACGGATGGTCCTGTTCAAATTTGGAGGAATCTGGTCGATGCAGCCTGCTTTGCATCGACTGTTGTTTGTGCGCACGCCCAAGCCCCTCGGCCATGCAAGGCCTCGTACCAGAAATCTCCCAAATGGCACGCAATGCTCGGCACCCGAAGGAGCCCGACATGACCATTGCATTGCAGAACACCATCGCAGCCTCGCTGGGTGTGCAGCAGCTCGCCAGCGCATTCAGCCCGGCCTTTTCCCATCTGCGCATTCTTCGCAACCTGATCATCCCGATGCCCGAGGGGAGCCCGGTTCGCACCGCCAGGATCGATGCGGTGCTGGTGTGCGAAACCGGCGTCTACCTGTTCGAGATCAAGGCCTGGCGCAATGCCTTCGTCTACCGCAAGAAGTCGGACCAGGCACCGCCGCGCTGGTTTCTGCGCCTGCAGGGCTGCAGCCGGGCACGCGAGGTGAAGGACCCCGCATGGCAGGGCGGCCGCAAGACCACGCAGCTGCGAAGCCTGCTGTGCGACGACCTGCGGCTGCAGTATTTCGTGCTGCTGCCCTGCGAAGGCGTCGAACTCGAAGGCGTGATGCCCGCCGCCGTGATCACGCAGCAGGACCTGCCCTACATTGCGCGCCTGGTGCGCAACAACGGCCGCACCGCGCGCACCTATCCGCTGCTGGATGCCGACGCCATCGACCGCACCGCGCAGCGGCTGCTCGACATCCAGGGCAGCCTTTCGCTCGACGACCACATGCAGAACTGCCGCGAAAGAAGCGAACAGATTTCCACGCGCTGGAACGGCGCGGGCGCCGCTGCGGCCGCCGGCATCGGACTGCAGTAGCGGCGCCTCGGGCACGCCCCCGCGGGACGCAGGGCGTCCCAGATTTCTCCGACTTTGGCAGGGACCATGCGGCGATGAATCCTTTCAAGACCGCATCCGCCCTTGCCGCACTGTTCATCTCGACCGCGTGTTTTCCCGCCTGGGCCGCCGATCCGTTCACCGTCAGGGACATCCGGCTGGAGGGCCTGCAGCGCGTGGAGCCCGGAACGGTCTTTGCCAGGCTCGGCATCAAGGCGGGCGACACCTACAGCGACGACCGCGGCAGCGCGGCCATCCGCTCGCTGTTCGAGCTCGGCCTCTTCAAGGACGTGCGCATCGACGTCAACGGCAGCGTGCTGGTGGTGATCGTCGAGGAACGCCCTTCGATTGCCGACGTCGACTTCGTCGGCACCAAGGAGTTCGACAAGGCCGCGCTCCAGAAGGCGCTGCGCAGCGTGGGCCTGGCCGAGGGCCAGCCCTACGACAAGGCGCTGGTCGACCGCGCGGAGCAGGAGCTCAAGCGGCAGTACGTCGGCCGCAGCCTCTACAGCGCGCAGGTCATCACCACCGTGACGCCGCTGGAGCGCAACCGGGTCAACCTGACTTTCACCGTGACCGAAGGCGAGTCCGCGCGCATCAAGGAAGTGCGCGTGGTCGGCAACCAGGCCTTCGGCGAAAGCACCCTGCTCGACCTGTTCGACCAGGACAGCGGCGGCTGGCTGAGCTGGTACACCAAGTCGAACCAGTATTCGCGCAGCAAGCTCGACGGCGACCTGGAGACGCTGCGCTCCTTCTACATCACGCGCGGCTATCTCGAGTTCCGCATCGACTCCACCCAGGTCGCCATTTCGCCGGACCGGGAGACGCTCACGCTCACGGTCAACATCACCGAAGGGCAGAAGTTCGCGGTGGCCGGCGTCAAGCTCGCGGGCAACTACCTGGGCCGCGAGGACGAGTTCAAGTCGCTCGTGGCGATCCGCCCTGGCCAGCCCTACAACGGCGAAGACGTGAGCGCAACCACCAAGGCCTTCACCGACTATTTCGGCACCTTCGGCTATGCCTTCGCACGCGTCAAGGCAGAACCCGAAATCGACCGCGACAACAACCGCGTCACGCTGGTGCTGCGGGCGGAGCCCTCGCGGCGCGCCTACGTGCGGCGCCTGAACATCGGAGGCAATGCAAGAACGCGCGACGAAGTCATCCGCCGCGAGTTCCGGCAGTACGAGGGCGCCTGGTACGACGGCAACAAGATCAAGCTCTCGCGCGACCGCGTGGACCGCCTCGGCTTCTTCACCGACGTGAACGTCGAAACCACCGAGGTGCCGGGATCGCCCGACCTGATCGACCTGGCGGTCAACGTGACCGAAAAACCCACCGGTTCGCTGCAGCTCGGCGCAGGCTACTCGTCGACCGACAAGGTGTCGCTGAGCTTCGGCATCACGCAGGAGAACGTGTTCGGCACGGGCAACTACCTGGGCCTGCAGGTCAACACGAGCTCGTACAACCGCACCATCTCCCTCACCGCCACCGACCCGTACTTCACGCCAAGCGGCATCTCGCGCACCTTCAACGTGTTCCACAACACCACCCGCCCCTACTACGAGGCGGACGGCAACTACAAGCTCGCGAGCGACGGCGGCTCGGTGCGCTTCGGGCTGCCGCTCGGGGAGCTGGACACGGTCTACCTGGGCATCGGCGTGGAGCGCTACAGCTTCACGCCGGGCACCAACGGCGCCTACACGCTGGTCGACGGCTCCTATGTGTACACAGGCACGCCGCAGGCCTACCTCGACTACTTCCAGTGCACGGGCACCGCGCCGAGCGTGGTGTGCGCATCGAAGAACATGGTGGGCATTCCCGCGACCATCGGCTGGGCGCGCGACGACCGCGACAGTGCGCTGGTGCCGACCAAGGGCCGACTGCAGAGCGCCAACCTCGAGGTGGGCGTGGGCAGCGAGCTGCGCTACCTGAAGAGCACCTACCAGTACCAGCAGTACTTCGCGCTTTCCAAGCAATACACGCTGGCGATCAACGGCCAGCTCGGCTATGCCAAGGCGCTGGGCGGCACCGCGTATCCCATCTTCAAGAACTTCTATGCGGGCGGGCTGGGCTCCATCCGCGGCTTCGAGCAGAACTCGCTCGGGCCGACCGATGCGGTCACGGGCGGTGCGCTCGGCGGCACGCGCAAGGCCATCTTCAACATGGAGTTCAGCACGCCCTTCCCGGGCGCGGGCAACGACCGGTCGCTGCGGCTCTACACCTTCGTCGATGCCGGCAACGTGTTCGCGGAGCGCACCGCGAGCATGACCGACGCGCAGTGGAAGGCGCAGAACCGCCTGCGCGCATCGGCGGGGGTGGGCATCAGCTGGATTTCTCCGCTCGGCCCGCTGCGCCTGGCCTATGCGGTGCCGCTCGTGTACCAGAAGCTCGACGAAGCCAACGGCATTGCGGCGGACCGGACGCAGCGCTTCCAGTTCCAGATCGGCACGTCGTTCTGAAGCGGAGCACCCATCCATGAGCCGCATCCTGCTGGCCGAAAAAGGCCGCGAGATGGCCGCCGCGCTGCTCGAAGGGCTGCAGCGCGCCGGCCACCACGTGGAGCACATCGCCGATGGCGCGGCCGCGCTCGACCGCATCCTCACTTCACCGCCGGCCCTCACGCTGCTCGACACCGCGCTGCCGCGCATCGGCGGCCTTCGGGTGCTGGAGAAGGTCCGCTCGCACAGCGACCATCCGATCATCGTGCTGACGGCCCGCACGCGCGAGGCCGACCGCCTGCGCGGCCTCGACCTGGGCGCCGACGACTACGTGTGCAAGCCCTTCTCGCCGCGCGAAGTGGTGGCGCGCGTGAACACGGTGCTGCGCCGGCATGCGCAGCGCCAGCGCATCGCCATGCCCTCGCCTTCGGTGGCGTTCGGCGGCAGCGCCCGCAGCGTGAAGATCGAGGGGCGGCTGCTCGCGCTCACGGGCCGCGAGTTGAACCTGCTGCAGGCACTCTCCCGCGAGCCGGGCCGGGTGTTTTCACGCTCGGCGCTGCTCGAAGCCGCGTTCGCCGACGCGCTCGACATCAACGAGCGCGCGGTCGACGGGCACATCAAGAACCTGCGCAAGAAGCTCGCCGCCGCATCGCCCTCGCACGACTGGATCCGCTCGATCTACGGTGTCGGCTTCACCTTCGAGGAACGGCCGGCCTGAGGCCGGGTGCAAGCGGCGCGCGGCGGCCGGGCCGCGCGGCTGTCGGTGGCCATGATCGGCGCCAGGGTGGAAAGACCGGAACTCCCTGCGCGGGCCTCGTCGGCCGCGGCGCACCCGCCGCTCGCCGCCACCACGACGCCGATCACCAGGCCGCAAGCGGCCAGCAAACCCAGGAGGCGCTGCGCCAGCATGGGTCCTTGGTCTTCCGCAGCCTCGGCGCGGGCGTGCCAGACGGCGCTCAAGCGCGCCGGGGCACGATGGCCCGTGTACGTGCCTCGCCTTCGGGCGCCGAAGGCTGCGGCGGCCCTTCCCCAGGACCAGGGAAGCCGCTGGCAGGCGCGTCGCGGTTCGGGCCCGGCCCCGGCGGATGCTCCGCCGCCGGACTGGAAGCCGGGTCGACCACCAGCGTCAGCGTTGCCACGTAGCGCTGGCGTTCTTCCCGCACCGCGCCGACCACCGTGTGGCCGGCCTTCAATGCGATGCCATCGGTGCTGTTGAGCGTGTCTCGAAGCCGTGCGCGCTTGTAGCCTGCCACCTGCGCGTAGAGGTATTCGCTCAGCGCATCGGGAAGGAAGAACTGCGAAGTGAGAACCGTGCGTGCTCCGTTCAGCACCTTGAAGTGGATGTGCGTGGTACGCCCTGCATACCAGCCGGGATAGATGGTGGCAAACGCCACGGCGCCGGTGCGGTCGGCGTGCTGGCTTCCGCGAAGGAAGGTCCTGCCCTCGAACGAGAGGCTGCGGTCTTCGCCTTGTTCGCCGAAGCCCGAATAGCGGCCTTGCGCATCGCAATGCCACAGGTCCACACGCAGGCCGCGCAGCGGCTTGCCGGCCGTGTCGAGCACCGTGAAGCGAACCTCCAGCGGAACGCCAGCGAGGCCTTCCGTGATGTCGGAGCGGAGCTTCGCGGCGTCGATGTAGTAGGGCCCCTCCGTGGCCTGCGCGGTCAGGGGCAGCGCACGCGCAGCCGCTGCACTGGAGGGCGCCGCGGCGCAAAGCCCTGCCGCGCCGATGGCGGCCAGCAGGCCGCGGCGCCCAACGGCCCCGGGTTTCCTGTCATGTGTCGTCATGGCTTCTCTTTTCCTGCCGCGATGCCGATCCCGGCCGATCGGGTGGCGCGCGCCTCTGCCCACACGACCAGCAGCGCCCAGACATGGGTCACCGCCCAGAAAAGCGCGGCCAGCAGCAGCAACAGCGTGTCGATGCCCGGGTCGGACCAGAGTTCTGCCCATGACCACGGTGAAGACGCCGGCGCGCAGTACGCCGGGCTCGCCCATGCGAGCGCGGGGGCAACAAGGGCCTGGAAGGTCCTCTTCTTCGTTGGGCATCGGTGCGTGAACGGGTTCATGGCACGCATCGTGCGATCCGATTCGGGAGAAATGTGGGAGAGAGGGTTCTCCCAATTTCCTCCTCGATTCGCGGCCATGATCGGCCGTTTCCCATGACGCCTCCCCGCCCTGAGCGCATGCCGCAGAATGCGGCCATGCATCCCCCGAGCCCATGCCGCGCCTGACACTTTCCAGGAAGATCTTCCTGGCGCTGGCCGCCTTGCTGATCGTGCTTCTGCTCAGCTTCGCGGGGCTCTCCATCGTTGCGCTGCAACGCGGCCTCGGCTCCTACGTTGCCGAGATCGAGATCCGGCGCATGGACTGGCTCTCGCAGCTGCTGCTCAAGCACTATGCGGCCAACGGCGACTGGAAGAAGCTGCAGGGCAACGACGACGCCTGGCATCGCCTGCAGATGGGCCGGCTCGCCGCTGTACTCGATGGCGCAAGCAACGCCGACGAAAGAAAGCTCCCGCCCTGGTACGAGAACCGCGGGCCGGGCGGAGGCGGCAATGGGCCCGAAGGAGGTGGCGAGAACGGGTCCCGGCCACCGCCTCCCCCGCCCTCGCCCCAGCTCGAGCTGCTGCCCAGGCGGTTTGCGCCGCCACCGCCGCTGTGGTTCTTTCCCGATCCGCGCGAGGCCGCCGACTCGATCTACCAGCGCCTGGGCGTGGTCGACGCGCACGGCGCGCACGTGGTCGGCGCGAAGATCGATCAGGAGAATGCCGCGCGGCTGCCGATCCGGCATGGCCGGTCGGTCGTCGGCTATCTGGTGCTGGCGCCGATGCAGGGCCTCGAGAGCGAGGCCGATCGCGCCTTTCTCGCACGCCAGTCCGGTGTGATCGCCCTCACCGGCTTGTGCGGGCTGGCCTTTGCCCTGATGCTGTCGTGGCTGCTGGCGCGCCGCTGGTTCAGGCCGATCGACGAACTCACGCAGGCGGCGCAGGACGTGGCGCGCGGACGGCTGTCCACGCGCGTGGCCGTCCGTGGCTCGGACGAATTGGCGCTGCTCGGCAAGACCTTCAACGACATGGCGCAGCGCCTCGACACGGTGGAAGCCTCGCGCCGCGCCTGGCTGGCCGATGCCGCGCACGAGCTGCGCACGCCGCTGGCCGCCATGCGCGCAGAAATCGAGGCGCTGCAGGACGGCGTGCGCACCTTCGACGAGCGCACCGCGCTGCGCCTTCATCGCCAGGTGATCCGGCTCGGCCAGCTGGTGGACGACCTGCGCAGCAGCATGCGCGAGCCGCAGAGCGATCTGCTCACGACGGCCGTGTTCCCGCTCTCGCTGCTGAAGGAAGCGCTCGACCACACGCGCGACCGCTTCGCCGCGCGCGGAATCACGGTCGAGCGCAGCGCCATCGACCGCGTCTCGGCACAGGCCCAGCCGATGATCGACGGCGACGCGCACCGGCTGCACCAGGTCTTCATGAATCTGCTGGAGAACACCCTCGCCTACACCGATGCCGGCGGCCAGCTGCGCATCGGCGCCACGGTCGACGGGGCCTGGACGGGCAACAGCCTGACGCTGCATTTCGACGACAGCGCCCCGGGCGTTCCCGAACCGGAAATGCCGCGCCTGTTCGACCGGCTGTTCCGCGGCGAGTCGTCGCGCAGCCGCGAACTGGGCGGCTCCGGACTCGGCCTGTCGATCTGCCGCGCGACCATCGAAGCCCATGGCGGCACCATCGACGCCCAGGCTTCCGAACTCGGCGGACTGCGCGTGACCATCACGCTCCCGCTCTCCAGGACCGCATCGCCATGACCCGCATCGTCATCGTCGAGGACGAACTCGACATCGCTTCGGTGGTTCAGGACTACCTGCGCCATGCCGGCTACGAGACCACGCATTTCGCCGATGGCCAGAGCGCGCTCGACCATCTCATCGCGTCACCGCCCGAGCTCACGCTGCTCGACATCATGCTGCCGCGGCTCGACGGCATCGAGGTGCTGCGCCGCGCGCGGGAACACACCAGCCATCCCATCATCATGCTCACCGCGCGCATCGAGGAGGTCGACCGCCTGCTCGGCCTGGAGCTGGGTGCCGACGACTATGTCTGCAAGCCCTTCTCCCCGCGCGAACTGGTGGCGCGCGTGCGCGCCGTGCTGCGGCGCACCGCACCGCCCGCGGAACGCAGCCAGGCCCTCCAGGGCATGCACGGCCTGATGCTGGACGACGTGCATTGGCGGGCATCGCTCGAAGGCACGCCGCTCAATCTCACGCGCCGCGAGTTCGGCCTGCTTCAGGTGCTGTCGCGGCACCCTGGCCGCATCTTCTCGCGCGCCCGCCTGCTCGAGCTGGCCTACGACGACACCATGGACGTGACGGAGCGCGCCATCGACAGCCACGTCAAGAACCTGCGGCGCAAGCTCGGCGCCGTCACGCCCTCGCACGACTGGATCCGCTCCGTCTACGGCGTGGGGTTTGCATGGGAGGCGCCGGGGCAGGGCTGAGCCTGCATCGGCGCTCTCCCGTCGTTTGCGATTAGGGGCCGCAGCCCAGCTTCTTTCCTTGCAGGGCCGATACCCGGGAACTAGACTGAATGCGAAGGCACCCGCAGTGCCGGGGGCCAAGGAGTCGGCCATGTACAAGCGTATTCTCGTCGCCACCGATGGCTCTTCGCTCTCCGAACAGGCGGTCGCCACCGCCATCGATCTTGCCCTGCTGGCCCAGGCGGAACTGGTGAGCGTCAACGTCGCGCACCTTCAGCCCTACGGCTATTTCGAAGGTTCGATGGTGCTGAACCAGCGCGAGATCGAAGCCTCGCAAGAACAGACGCAGCAGGCCGCCCAGCGCCTGGTCGATGCGGTCAGGAGCGCCGCCATCGCCAGGGGTGTGCGCAGCGCGCAAGCCATCGTCATGAAGTCGAACCAGGTGGCCGAAGCCATCATCGCGACAGCCAAGAACCAGGAGTGCGACCTGATCGTGATGGCCTCGCACGGCCGGCGCAGCCTTGCGCGGCTGCTGATGGGCAGCGAGACGCTGCATGTGCTGACCCACTCGCACATTCCGGTGCTGGTGCTGCGATAGAAGCCCCGACTGAATTGCGCTCGAAGTGAAATTTTTCACGATCGGGCGCCGGCGTTGCCCGCCCCTCGTGAACGCGTCGCTCTCAGGGCGAATCACTCTCCTGCTGCCTCATTCGCATCTCGCGCAGAGCTGCGGAAGGTACAGTGCCCGGCAATGGCTGCATTGCGCAAGGGCCGTCTCAAGGGAGTGAAAATGAAATCATCGATGTTTCCCCGCGCCGTGGGCTGGGGCCTGCTTCTCCTGTCGGCCCTGGTGGCGCTGTGCATCGCGGTCGCCTTGAGCTTCGACTGGAACCGCGCAAGGCCATGGATCAACCAGCGCGTGAGCGAAGCGACGGGCCGCCCGTTCGCGATCCGCGGCGACCTGGTCCTGCAGTGGAATCGCCCCGAAGCCGAAACAGGTTGGCGCCGCTGGGTGCCCTGGCCGAGGCTGAGCGCGCAGGACATCACCCTGGGCAATGCCGACTGGGGCAAGACCGGCCCGCATCTGGCCGAGATCAGGCAGCTGACTTTCTCGCTGAACCCGCTGCCCCTGCTGAACCGCACGATCCGCATTCCGACGCTCGAACTCGCCGGCGCCGTTCTTTCTCTCGAACGCACCGCGGACGGCCAGAACAACTGGACGCTGGCAGCCGGCAACGCAGAGCCCTCGAGCTGGAAGCTCGACCTGCAACGGCTGGTGCTGAGCCATGGCACGGTGAAGCTTGCCGATGCGACGGAAAAGCTCAACCTCAAGGTCGACATCGACAGCCTGCCCAAGGAAAGCGCCGAGGGCTATGGCGTCGGCTGGAAGCTCAGCGGCACCTTCCGCCAGGCGCCCGTGCAAGGAAGCGGCAAGGCCGGCGCCGTGCTCTCGCTGCAGCAGGACACGAAGCCCTACCCGCTGCAGGCCGGCGTGCAGATCGGCGCCACGCGCATCGACATCGCCGGCACGCTGACCAAGCCCGACGCGCTGGCGGCACTGGACCTGCGGCTCAAGCTTGCGGGCGCGAGCATGGCGCACCTGTACCCCATCACCGGCATCACACTGCCCAACACACCCCCGTTCAGCACCGAAGGCCATCTGGTCGGCAAGCTCGACAAGGCCGGCGGGCGCTGGCTGTACGAGAACTTCAAGGGCCGCGTGGGTGCCAGCGATATTGCGGGCACGCTGGAATACGTGTCGCAGCAGCCGCGGCCGCTGCTGCGCGGGCAGGTGCAATCCAACCAGCTGCGCCTGGAAGACCTGGCGCCGTTGATCGGTGCCGATTCGAACGCGAGCAAGGCCAAGCGGGGAGCCGCAGCCGTCCAGCCGGCGGGCAAGGTGCTGCCGGTGGAGAAGTTCGACACCGCAAGCTGGGGCAGCATCGACGCCGACGTGAAGTTTGCCGGCCGCAAGATCTTCCATGCCAAGGACCTGCCCATCGACAGCCTGGTGGCGGATCTTCACCTGAAGGACAGCGTGCTCTCGCTCACGCCGTTGAGCTTTGGCGTTGCGGGCGGCAACCTGGCCGCCACGGTCAAGCTCGACGGCAGGCAGGACCCGATCCGCGCCAACCTGCAGCTCTCGGCGCGCCGGCTCAGGATCAAGGAACTCTTCCCGACGCTGGACACCATGCGGGCCAGCCTGGGCGAAGTCGGCGGCGATGCGGCGCTGTCCGCATCCGGCAACTCCGTCGCGGCCCTGCTGGGCACTTCCAATGGCGAGGTGAAGGCACTAGTGAGCAAGGGCACGATGAGCAAGTTCTTGCTCGAGGCCATGGGCCTGAACATCGGCAGCGTGGTGGCGACCAAGCTGTTCGGCGACAGGCAGGTCCAGCTGAACTGCCTGGCGAGCGACTTCAAGGTGACGCAGGGTGTCATGCAGACGCGCTCCTTCGTTCTGGACACGGACGAATCGGTCGTCAACGTGAGCGGGCTCGTCGATCTTTCCAGGGAACAGCTTGCGCTGGAGATCCAGCCGAGGAACAAGGCGCTGCGCGTTCTTTCGCTGCGCTCGCCGCTGTACGTCGAGGGCACTTTCAAGAACCCCGACGTCGGCGTCGACAAGGGCGCCGTCGCGCTCAAGCTGGGTTCGGCGATTGCGCTGGGCGCGGTGGCGCCTGCTGCTGCGCTGCTGCCGCTGTTGAACATGGGCTCGCAGGAGTTCGCGGAATGTGCGCCGCTGGAGGCTGCCGCACGCCAGAAGCCGAAGGCCGGCAAGCAGCCCACGGCACGCTAGGAGCCCGTCGGGCTTAGCAGTCTTCCGGCTGAAGGCGCTATCCGAGACAATTGCTGCTGCACAACTGAGAGTCCGCCCTGATGAGCCGCTTCGTACCTGTAGACCGAGACACTGCGTACCTGTTGCCGCCGTCGGTGGACGAATGGTTGCCTGATGATCACTTGGCGCGCTTCGTGGTCGAAGTCATCGAGCAGCTCGATCTGAGTGATCTGACCCGCCAATATGCGGGGCGAGGCTCGGCCGCTCACCATCCGGCGGTGCTGCTGGGCTTGCTGATCTACGGCTACGCCAACGGCATTCACTCCAGCCGCAAGATCGAGCGCGCGACTTACGACTCGGTGGCGTTTCGCTACGTGGCGGCCAATACCCACCCCGATCACGACACGCTGGCGACATTCCGCCGCCGCTTCCTGAAGGAGGTCGAGGCGCTGTTCGTGCAGGTGCTGGTGCTCGCACGCGAGATGAAGCTGCTCAAGCTCGGCCACATCGCGCTGGACGGCACCAAGATCGGCGCCAGCGCCAGCAAGCACAAGGCGCTGTCCTGGGCGCACGCCAACAAGATCGAAGCGCAGTTGCGCCGGGAAGTGCAGGCCCTGCTGGCGCTGGCGGAGACCAGCGACCGTACAGCGCTACCCGATGGCATGGACGTACCAGCGGAGATTGCCAGGCGTGAAGACCGCCTGAGCGCTATCACGCAGGCCAAGGCCAAGATCGAGCAGCGTGCGGGCGAACGCTACCAGGGCGAGCAACAGGAATTCGAGGGCAAGCAGGCCAAGCGCAAGGCATCAACGTGATGCAGGCAAGAAGCCACGCGGCAAGGACCCCGAGCCGCCCCAGGCCGGCCCCAAGGACGGCGACCAGGTCAACCTCACAGATGAGCAGTCGCGCATCATGCCGGTGTCCGGCGGGGGCTTCGAGCAGAGCTACAACGCGCAGGCCGGCGTGGACACCGACACGATGATGGTGATCACCGCGCACGTCACGCAGGCGTGTAACGACAAGCGCGAAGTGGTGCCCACGCTCAAGCAAATCGATACGCTGCCCGAGGCGTTAGGCACGGTGCACACGCTCATCGCCGACAACGGCTTCTTCAGCCAAGCCAACGTGGTCGCGTGCACGCAGGCGGGGATCGAGCCGCTGCTGGCGATCAAGCGACAGTCGCATCACGAACCCCTGATGGAGCGATTTGCACCCGACCCCGATGCGCCGCAGACGACAGATGCGGTCGTGAATATGGTTCACCGGCTGTCCACGCAAGTCGGCAAGGCACTGTACAAACTGCGCAAGCAGACGGTCGAGCCGGTGTTCGGCATCATCAAGCGGGTGATGGGCTGGCGTCAGATGAGTATGCGCGGGCTGGCCAAGGCGCAAGGCGAGTGGAACCTCGTGACCATGGCATGGAACATCAAGCGCATGCACGTGCTGCGAGCCACTTGAAGGAAAAAAAGTGCGCCCCGATCACGCAAAAATCGAGTCGCCGCGCGACCCCATGCGCCCTCACAGTGCCTCGGCAACCATCAGGGGTGCTCATTCAGCCCGACGCCATCCAAAAAACTCCGTCGCTGCCATCATTCAGATTCGTTCGAGCTCAAGTCCGACGGTCTCCTAGCGGCGCTGGATGCCGAGGAAGCAGCGCGGCAACAGAACTAGCGCGGAAGCTCCGGAAAGAGCCACAGGCTCAAGCCGAGAATGACGCCCGCCCCGAGCGACACGATGGCCGCGGTCACGAACAGGGCCGCGGCAACAATGTTCGGCACCCGCATGGCCATGGCCAGGAAGGAAATGGTCGCCAGAACGTACAGGAACACGGGCAGCAAGGCCAGCCAGGCCGGCCGCGCGGGAGGTGGAGGCGGCTCGTCCGGACTCAGGTCTCCGAGGAACGGGCTACGCATGGAATCCCTCCCCATGAAAGACGGCGCGCAATTCGGCATCGCTCGCGGGGGAAAGAATCACCTCCGAACGCAAGCCGCCGACAGCCGACCGGGAAAGCGCCTCTCGCGCATGGCGCAGTTCGGTCGAATGCGCCATGAAGAACACGCGAACGCGCTGGCCGAGCGCGCTCCACACGTCGGAAATGAGCGCCACGTCCGGCGTGGCATCCGCGTGCAGCCCAAGAAGAATGGCATCGAAGCGCCGCCCTTCGCGCACGGCGTTGATCAGCCCATGAAGATGCTCGAAGGAAGCGTGGTCGATGCCGATGGCTTTCAGCGAACTGCCCGTGCACATGCGTTGCAGGGCGTCGGAGTCCACGAGCGCGATCCGGTTCTGGCTGAGCTTGTATACGGAAGTCATGAGGCAGCGCGCCAGCAGGCTGCTTGCGGCGAGCGGATCAGCAGTTGCCCTTCTTGGCTTGCCCAGGAGGGCAGAAGCCGCCCTTCCCCGCCCCCGGGCCCGGGCCCGGGTCCACCACGGGGTACACGCAGGCGCTCAGGAGCAAGGACATCGCAAACGAGAAGATCACGGTGGCGGCGGTTTTTTTCATGTGGGCTCCTTGGTGAAATCAATAGGGCACAAGATATGTGAATTACTAACATTTAGACAGGAAATGCTTCACGATCGACTTTGGTTTACGTGAGAAACGGTAACCGGGCCGCAGTTCTGCCCAGTACTTCACGGTTGTGCGAAGCGGACATCCGTCACAGGTCCGCAGATTTAGAAGCACTTCTGCAGGCCGGCCGGGAATCCGGCCGCCGCATTCGGTCAAACTCGGGGACGACCACCCGTGGTTTTCACAACTGTTCTATCGAAAGGAATTCCTGTTTTGAACAAGACCGAACTCATCGCCGCCATCGCAGAAGACACCAACCTCAGCAAGGCCGACGCCGGCCGCGCCTTCGACTCTGCGCTCGAGCAACTCTCGCGCGCCCTGGTCCGCGGGGAGACCGTCCAGCTGATCGGCTTTGGCACCTTCAGCGTCGCGGACCGTGCCGAGCGCACCGGCCGCAACCCGTCGACCGGCGAGCAGATCACGATCAAGGCGAGCAAGAGCGCGAAATTCGCGGCAGGAAAGGCATTGAAGGACGCCATCAACCAGGTGGGCTGATCCCGGGGCGAACCGGTGCCTGGGCGAGGCAGTCGGCGCCGGGCGAGGAGGACGGATCGCACGCGATGGTTCCTCCCGCCGGCGCGCTCAGGCCTGTGCGCCCTGCCATCCGCCCCCAAGGGCCTTGTAGAGATTGACCATGTTCACGGCCTCCTTGAGCTGCAGTTCGATCAACTGCTGCTGCTCGGCATAGAGCTCGCGCTGGGCATCCTGGCTGGCAAAGTAGTCTTCCAGGCCGCTGCGAAAGCGCGTGCGCGCAATGTTCGCCACCTTTTCCAGCGCCTGCACGCGGGCCTGCTGCGCCTCCAGTTGCGGACGCAGATGGTCGTCGGCGATCAGGGCATTGGCGGTCTCGCGGAACGCCATTTGCGCCGCGTGTTCGTAGGAGGCCATGGCCGCCACGAGCCGCTCCTCGTTGGCCGTGATGTTGGCCGACCGGCGGCCCCAGTCGAACAGCGGCAGCGACACCCCCAGCACTCCGGCCCAGCTGCTGTTGCCACTGCTCAGCAGCGTCGACAGCTCCCTGCTGACGCCACCTGCGAGCGCCGTGAGCGAAATGGTCGGCAACATCGCGGCCTTGGCCGCGCCCACGCCTGAATTGGCGGCTTCGACGCGGGAATAGGCCGCCAGCAGATCGGGGCGGCGCTGCAGCAGGCTGGACGGCAGGCCCGCGGCCACCTGCGCCGTGGAGCGCTCCGGCCAGGGCCGGGCACTGCCGGTGTCGGGCGACACCGGCTGGCCGACGAGCACGTTCAGCCATTGAATGTCCTGGGCGACGCGCATGCGGAATTCTTCCTGCTTCACGCGGGCGTTCTGCAGCAGCGACTGCGAGCGGTAGACGTCGAGCTGTGCCGCGCCGCCTGCCGCCTTGGCGCGTCCGATCATGTCGGCATTGGCAGACAGGCCGGACTCGTTGGCATTGGCCAGTGCGAGCAAGGCACGGTCGGCGCGCAGCGTGAGGTAGGCATTCGACACCTCTCCCACCAGGTTCATGTGCGCGGCCGCAAAGTCCTTGTTGCCCGCCTCGGCCAGCGAGCCGGTTTGCTGGGTCGCGCTCTGCTGGCGGCCGAAGAAGTCGAGCTCGTACGAGGTCACGCCGGCCTGGATGTCGAAGCTGTTCGAAACCCGGCCATCGGATGGCACGTTGCCGAGCGGGCTGAGCGATCCTTGCGTGGTGGTCTGCGCCCGCTGGGCATGGCCCGACAGGCCGATCTGCGGGAACAGCGAGGCGCGGCTGCCGGCATACACGGCCCGGGCTTCGCGGGCGCGGGCGGCATAGGCGCGCAGGTCGCGGTTCTGCGCGAGGGCGGTTGCAATCAGCCCGCGCAGTTCCTCGTCCTGCACGAAGCCGCGCCAGTCGACGGGTTCCGCGTTCGGTACCGTCGCGCCGGCCGGCCATTGCGCAGGCACTGTCAGGTCGGGCTGCTTGAGCGGTGGCGTGAGATTGCATCCACTCACCACCAGCACCACGCACGTCGCGAGCACCAGCAGGAACAGCCGCAGAAAGAGGCGCATGAACCCCGCTCCGGGCGCTCCGAATCCCGCGCTGGCGAGCAATGCCGAAGCGGCTCGCCACGGCCGCACCTGGACCGCGACATGGCTCGGCGGCACGGTGAACACGTGGCTCACCAGCTGCTCGCGCTGGGTTTCGGAGATGCCGTCGAAGCGCAACTCGGCGCCCGCGGAACTTTTGCGGGCGAGGCGCGCCGGAAGCCAACCCACGGGATCGACATGCACCTCGAGCGGCTGTCCCACGCGCAGGCGTTTCAGCGGCGCCTTGGCTTCCAGCAGGGCGCCGTCCGCCGCGATGTTGACGAAGCGCGCATCGCCCTCGCCTGCCGCGGTACGGACCCTGGTGCGCGCCCGCCACGGGAAGCGCTCTTCCTGCTCCGGCCGTGGCAGGTCGACGCAGGCCATGAGCGCGGCCAGGCAGAGCAGCAGTGCGATGCCGGTCCACACCAGGTTGAGCTCGTCGCCCGGCGTGAGCGCCTCGCCGCTCAAGGCGACCGACGCGCCGCCGAGCTGCAGCGCCACCAGGAGCCCGCCGAACATGGCAACCAGCTTCCAGTGCACGACCGTCTTCGAGCGGTCGAGCCCCTTGTTCGTCACCTTGAAAGGCCGGCCGAAGGGCCGCAGCATGGCGCTCGCGAGCGTGCTGGTGACGGCCATGGCCGCCACGAGCTGGCTCACCTCGCTGAACACGGGCAGGCAGCGCCGCTGGCTGATCCAGTAGCTGTAGGCCCAGAACATCATGAGCGGCGGCAACCCGTAGGCGGCGAAGGCCTGCGGCGTGGCATGGAATACCGAGACCCCGGCATACCAGTAGAGCGCGGGCGCCAGCATGATCAGCGCCATGAAAGGCTTGCCGAGCCAGTGCAGCAGGCCATGCAGGAAGTGCAGCCGTGCCGAGAGGCTGAAGCCCTTGCCGCGCAGCGGCCCTTGAGGCAGGAGCGCGAGCTGCACCGTGCCCAGGCACCAGCGGCTGCGCTGGTTGATGTAGTCGATGATGCTCTCGGCCGACAGGCCGTTCGACAGCCGCTCGCCCAGCCAGCGCGTGATGTGGCCATGCCGCAGCAGCAGGTAGGTGGTGTGGATGTCTTCGCACACGCTGCCAACCGGAAAGCCGCCCGCGGCGGTGATCAGGTCGCGCCGCACGATGAACGAAGTGCCCACGCAGAAGGCCGAATCCACCGCATCCTTGGCGGGCTGCAGCACGTCGAAGAACACGCGCTGCTCGTCGACCCAGCTGTCGGTGGCGCGCAGGTTGTGCTGGATGGGGTCGGCGTTGTAGTAGAACTGCGGCGTCTGCACCAGACCCACCTTGCGGTCCGCGAACAGGCCCAGCATGCGATAGACGATCTGCCGCTGCGGCGCAAAGTCGGCATCGAGCACCAGGATGTACGGCGCGTTGGTCACGTCCGCCGAAATGCGCAGCCCGTTGTTGAGATTGCCGGCCTTGGCATGGCTGTTGTCGGGCCGGCGCGCATAGTGCACGCCCCTGCGCTCGCAATAGTCGCGCAGCCAGTCGCGCCGGGTGTCGTCGAGCACCCACACCTTCAGTTGCGGATAGTCGATGGCCTGCGCGGCGATGATGGTCTTCTCCAGCACGGCCAGCTCTTCGTTGTACGTGCAGATGAAGACGTCCACGGCCGGCACCTGCGCGCCGCGGCTGCGCAGCGCGGCTTCGCCGCGGTCGGCCAGCTGATGGTTGTCGCGCCGCCGAACCAGCATGTGGATGGACATCAGCGTGTAGACGATGGCCGTGAGCTCGAAGCACAGGAACACCCAGGCGAACAGGGTTTCGAAGCCGAGGTCCGAAGGCGGCATGGTGGCGACCACGCGCCAGACGGCATAGCGCATCAGCAGCAGCGCGGTCAACGCGCCGAATAGCATGCGGTGGGACGTGCGGTCGACGCGCCCCCATGTCATCAGGAGGAGCGCCAGCCCCGCAACGAGTGCATTGAGCTGGAATTCCGGTGTGGCGATCAGGTGGGACATGGTGGCGTGGCTCCTGTTGCGGCGGTCTTGCCGGTGAAGGGGTTGAACCCCGTTGCGGCCAGCGCGATCCATGCGGTCGCGCCCAGATGTGGCCAGCGGTAGTAGAAGAAGTCGGCGCCGGTCGAATCCGGGCCGATGGCCAGCCCGGTGGAAATGCGGGAGCTGGGGGTTGCGTAGTACAGGCCGTTGCCGGCGCGCTGCGAGGCCAGCAGCTGCCACAAGGCCTCGGGCGCCGCGCCCTTGCGCGCCGCCAACGTGGCGGCCGCCTGGGCGGTGCCCTCGGTCCAGATGCCGTCCGGGTTGCGAGAGAAGCCGTAGCCTTCACCGAAGCGATGGTGCTTCTCCACCCAGTCGAGCCCCCGCATCCAGGGGCAGGAGCCCTCGGGCGCCGCCAGCAGCGGCCACAGCTGCGCATCCAGTCCGGAGCCATCCGTTGCAATGGTGGCGCCGTCTTCCTTGGTGCCGATGTTGAAACGCTGCTCCGACGCGTTCCACATGCGGCCCACGAAGTCGAGCGCGGTGCGCGCCTGCTGGCGTTCGGCCTCGGCCTGCCCGCCGGCGCGCGCCGCCCAGGCGGCCGCCATCGCGATGTCGATGTTGTGCTCGGTGGATTTCCAGGTCTGGGCACGCTGCGCGTTGTCCCAACCATACCAGCCGCCGTTGTAGCCGTCGGGCGCATTCCTGGCGCGGGTGCGCTGCTCGATCCAGCCGAGCAGCTTGCGTGCGCCTGCCAGATAGGCGGGCGACGGCTCGGCCTCGTTCAGGTTCAGCAGCAGCAAGGCGGCCCAGGCCACGTTGCCGGTGGCCGTGCTCACCTGGTAGGCGTCTGCGATCCACTGGTTCCTGGCCGCATCCCAGCGCCCCGGCAACGCGGCCTTTTCCTCGGTCATCGGGCCGGCGCGGTAGGCGTTGCGCACGCGCCCGTCGGCCGCGTTCGGGTCGCGCTCCATCGCGCGCACCACCGCGTCGCCGATGCGCCGGGCCGAGGCCGCGTCGCCGCAGGCCAGCAGCGCGATGCCGGCCAGCGCGTTGTCATAGGTGAAGGCGGCGCCCGCCAGCGCGGGTTCCAGCGGCGTGCCCTGCTTCGGGTCGGCGAGGCGGTAGCTGGTGAGAAACAGCGGTCCTGAAGCCGCGCCCTTCTGGTCCTCCGCAACCGCCCGCCGCAGCCCTTCGCAGCTCTGCCGTGCAAGCGCTTGCTGCGTGGCGCTGCCGGCTTGCGGGCCGGCCTGCCGGCCGGACGGCTGGGCGAAGGCCCCCGGCATCGGCAAGGCCGAGGCCGCCAATGCGGCAACACAGGACACCAGGGTCCGGGAAAAGGGAAAGACCGACATGGCTCTGTTCCGATGCGGTTGGGTGGTGCATTTCTGCCTGCGCTCAGGACCTGAGGCTGGCCGACACCACCTTGCCGGGTGCGCACATGTTGCTGCCCCCGTCCGGCGGAGCCTCCTGCGGTTCCTTGCCTTCGATGCGTGCCACGGCATAGATGGAGCCCTGCTCGGCATACGGGAACGGCACGCTGTAGGTGCTCTGCAGGGCGTCCGATGCCACCGGCAGCAATTGCTCCACGCGCGCCGGCACCGGCCTGGCGGATTCAGCGAGCTTCACGTCGAGCACGGAGCCGATACCCAGCCGCTTGGCCACCCGCGCCGGAAACACCGCCACCACGCCGAGCCGGCTGCAATCGGTCACCCGCACCAGCGAGGCACCCGCCGTGACATACGCGCCTTCGGGTGCGAGCACGGAGTGAACCTGCCCCGCCTGCGACGCCTTGATTTCGTAGAAGGACAGCTTTTCCACCCGGCGGCGTTCCTCTTCCTCGAGGTCCCTGACCTGCTTGAGCTGCTTGAAGATCGCGGTGGCGTCCTGCTGGGCGCGGCCGACACTGTTGCGCAGCGCCTCGCGGCGGCTTGCGAGCGTCTGGAACAGGTTGCTGCCCCCGGTGCCCACGAAGGCCCCCTGCCCGGCGCTCGCCACCGTCTGGGCCTGCCCGGCAAAGGACTGTTCCGCCACCGCGGCATTGGCACGCGCCGTATTCAGCTGCGCCATGGACGAGTTCATGACCTGCTCGCTGATCGCTCCCTGCTCCAGCAGGGCCTGGTTGGTCCGGACCTTGTTTTCCTGCTCTTCCACCACGCTGTGCGCCACGTCGCGCTGCCGCCGCGCGATCTGCCAGGCCTCCCAGGCCTGGGCCAGCGAGGCCTCGCGGTGAACGCCGGCCTCCTGCCCGACCGACCTCATTTCCTGGTTGTCGGACTTGTACTGGTTGCCCAGCTGGGCCAATTGGCTTTGCAGCGCGAGGTGCTGCGACCTCAGGGTGGTGAGGATTTCCTGGCTCACGGTCGGGTTGCGCACCGTGGCCACGATGGTGCCGGACTCCACCTTGTCGCGCGCATGCACCACCATCTGCGACACCACCCCGTTGATCGGCGAGGTGATCAGCGCCACGGGCGCCTGCAAGACGGCGCGGGTGGCTTGCGACGACAACAGCGGCTGGACCAGCGTTGCGACCATCAGCCACAGCACGAAGGCCAGCAGCGCATAGGCCGCGAGCTTGGGGACGAAGGCGCCCGACTGCCGGCGCCGACAACCAGCGCCAGGAACGCGACCGCCCATGGCACCAGCGATGCGCCGCTGGCTGTGAAAAAAGAGAACCGAACTCGGTTTTGACGCACGCATAGCCACCTCTCGTGAGAACCAAGTCGCGCCCCAATGAGCGGCGCGACATCCAGGATTGAAGGACCGCCCCGCAACGAAGGAACGCCGAGCCAAGGGCCGGCGTCCGCATGTTGCGGTGCAATATCAAGGTACGTCGAAACCCGGATCCGGACTGCTTCGGAGCGAAACAAGATGTGCTGGATTCACATTCCGGCAACACCGAAGGTCGAGATAAAGTCCTACATTGGTGTCAGATTGCGCGCAATTGACCACAAAAGGCTGCATTGGGCATGCAGAGGGTGCGAGAGCCGGGTTTCCCCTCGGGAGGCCAGGGCGCAGGGTGCATCCCACCCGGCATGGCGGGCACCTCGACATTTGACCGCGAAGCGGCAGGAATGTGGCTGCGGGGAAGATTCAGTAACGATACTGATCGTGTCCCGGGCAGGTTCAGCCTGTTTCGCCGAGCATCCACGCGCGGAAATTGCCGCGGAGCTGCTCAACAGTTCGCTGCAGGTGGGCGGGGCCTGCGGGCTCGCGGTGGTGACCGCGGCAATTGCGCCGGGAACGCAGCTGGCGATGCTCTATCCGGGCGTCGGAGTCATCCTGACGTTCGCTGTTCTGACGCTGCTGGCACAGCTGATACGGAATCGCCGCGACGCCTTGCCACGCACATCAGCGACAGCGCGCTCGCAGGCGATGAAGGCCGCCGGCCGGACAGCACGTTGCCCACGCGGTATTTCCATTGCGCCGGCCCCACGACGCCGCGCAGCGCATCGGCACCGATCTGGTGGTTGTGCGGGTAGACGCGGACCTCGAAACCCATCGGCTCCAGCGTGGAGTGGAAGAACTCCCTGGTCACGCCGTCGCCCGGCTGATGATGGACCTCGGTTCGCAGGCCCCATGACTGCTGGCTGCCGGTCTTGTGAAAGCCATGCCCGATCGCGCGATAAATCCACAGCCGCGCATCCCACATCAGCTTGGCGAGGCCCTTGTAGTTCCACGCGGTGAGCTGCGGATCGTGGTCGGTGACCAGCACGCCATGAGGCTTCACCAGGCGTGCGCCCTCGCGCAGCACCGCGGCCATGTCGTCGCAGTGATGCAGCGACGCATTGATGGCGACGATGTCCGCCACCTGCGAGCGAAAAGGCGTGTAGGCCGCATCGGCCAGCACCGCCGTATAGCCCAGCTTGGCCGCCAGTTCCAGCGAACCGGGGGCCACATCCACGCCGATCAGGAGGCGCGGCTTACCACCCAGGGTGGCAAAGATGTTGCCCGGCCCACAGCCCAGATCGATGACCACCTTGTCCGTCCAGTCGCCGGCAGCTGCGAGCCACCGGCTTTTGAAATGCGCGTCGCGGTGGCAGAAATCCAGGTATTCCTGGGCCCATTGCGTATTTCCAAAATAGGTGGCATTGGCCGTAATGGCATCGGTTTTGCATTCGAACCCTGATTCGAAGTAAGCCCCCGAACGCTTCAAATTCACTTCTGGCAATAAGATGTCTCCGAACATTTTGAATCCTTCAAAAATCTGGCGCGACATTGAGACAAGTTATGCCCAAGAATTACATGACTTCCGATTTCATCGTTAATATTTTTAATACGCTTACAAGTTGCGCTATTTAAAAACTGCCCTATTGGCTACCTCATTTGGGCGATATCAGGCACCGATATCCGCCGTCATCGGCCAATGAAAGCGGCCACCCCGTCGCGAAAAGCCTGGCTGCCATACACCTCCTCGATCAGGTCGTCGTCGTCCAGCCGCTGCTCGACGACGATGCGGCGAATGCTCTCCTTGACGGCCTTGTGCGTGACCGGCGACAGCGCCATGAGCCGCTGCGCCAGCGCATGGGCAGCGGCATCCAGTTCGCCCGGCGCGCAGGCGGCATGCACATAGCCGCAGGCCAGCGCTTCCTGTGCCGCCAGGTAGTCGGCGAGCAGCAGCATCCGCTTGACGCGCGGCACGCCCAGGGCGGCCTGCAACCGCGCGATGTTGCGCGACGACAAGGTGTTGGACAGCGTCCCTGCAATTGGCGCACCAAAGCGCGATGCGTCGCTGCAGACCCGGAAATCGCAGGCCGTGGCCAGGGCCAGGCCACCGCCGACGGCCCAGCCGTCGATCACGGCCACGGTGGGTACGGCAATGCGCTCGACCGCATCGATGACGCGCTCCACGAACGCCTCGTAGGCAATGCCGTCGCGGCCTTCGCGGAAGTCCTTGAAATGGGCGATGTCCGTGCCCGAGATGAAGGACTTGCCGCCCGCCCCCTTGAACAGCACGCTGCGCACCGCGCCATTGCGCGCGCACGCGCCGATGTGGTCCAGCAGTGCCTCGTACATCTGCCGCGTCATCGCGTTGTGGCGTTCGGGGCGATGGATCACGATCTCGGCCACGCCCGAGGCATGGACGCCGAGCTGCACGCATTCGGCAAGACTCATGAGGCCACCGCCGCGCCGGCCGGCACGTTGATCTCGGCCATGATTTCCTCGTTGTGCTCGCCCAGCAACGGCGGGTGCCGGCGCACCTGCTGCGGCGTACCCAGCAGCTTGACGGGAAAGCCGATGTTCTTGACCTTGCCCTCGATCGGATGCTCGATCTCCATGCACATGCGGCGGTGCGTGCCGTGCTCGCCTTCGAAAGCCTCGGGATACGACAGGATGGGCCCGGCCGGAATGCCGGCGGCCAGCATGGCGTCGATCCAGTCGGCGCTGTCGCGCTGGCCGAACTCCCGCTCGAGCGCCTCGATCAGCGCCTCGCGGTTCTTCAGGCGCAGGGACACGCTCGCGTAGTCCGCGTGCTCGACGAGGTCCGGCCGCTGCAGCAGTTCGCACAGCCGGGTCCAGAGCTTCTGGTTGGTCGCGCCCATCACGAAGTAGCCGTCGCGCGCCTTGACCGCCTGGTAGGGCGCGCTCATCTTGTTGCTGGTGCCCAGCGGCGTCGGCCGTACGCCCGTGCCCCAGTACTCGGACATGTCCCATACCGAGAAGGCCATCGCCGCGTCGAACAGCGAGGCGTCGATGTGCTGGCCCACGCCCGACTTCTGCGCGCCGATGTAGGCCGCGAGCAGCGCGTAGGTGGCAAACAGCGCGCAGCCGATGTCGGCCACGGGCACGCCGGCCTTGACCGGCTTCTCGCCGGGGTAGCCGGTCACGCTCATCACGCCGGACATGGCCTGCGCCATCAGGTCGAAGCCCGGCCGGTCGGCCCACGGACCGCTCTGGCCGAAGCCCGAGATGCTGACGTACACGATCTTCGGGTGGATCTTCCTGATCGACTCGTAGTCGATGCCCAGCCGCTGCACCGCGCCGGGGCGGTAGTTCTCGACGATCACGTCGGCGGTCCGGGCCAGCTTGTAGAAGGACGCGCGGTCTTCCTCGCTCTTGAGGTCCAGCGTCAGCGAGCGCTTGTTGCGGTTCATGTTCAGGAAGCCCATGCTGTCCGGCCCCTTCATCTTGAAACCCATGGCACCGCGGGTCTGGTCGCCACTCGGCGGCTCGACCTTGATCACATCGGCGCCCAGGTCGGCCAGCAGCATGCAGGCGAACGGCCCGGCCATGACCTGGCTCACGTCCAGAACCCGGATGCCCTGCAGCGGCAGTTGTCGTGCGTGGTTCATTTCAGCCCTCCTCGGTGACCTTGGCGGTGCGCACCACGTCGCCCCATTTCTTGAACTCTGCGGCCATGAAGGCCGCGAACTTGTCGACGGAACCGCCGCCGTCCTCCACGCCGTAGCCATCGAAGCGCGTGACCACATCCGGCAGCGCCAGCACCTTGTTGATGTCGGCGTTGATCTGCAGGGCCAGGTCCCTCGACATGTCCTTGGGGCCGACCACGCCATACCAGCTGGACACGTCGAAGCCCTTGAAGCCCTGCTCGTCCATGGTCGGCAACTCCGGAAAGCCCTTGGCCCGCTGCAGGCGCGTCTGGACGATGCCCGTCATCCGCTTGGCCTTGACCTGGGCCGTGGCCGCCGTCATGGTGTCGAAGCTGTAGTCGATCTGCCCGCCGATCAGGTCCGTCTGCATCGGACCCGACCCCTTGTAGGGCACGTGGATGCTCTTGACGTCGGCAGCCATGTTGAACATCGCGGCCGCCAGGTGCTGCACCGATCCCGTGCCGGAGGAGCCGAAGCTGATCTTCCCCGGGCTCTTCCTGCACTGCTCGACCACCTCCTTGACCGAGCCGGTGGAATTCTTCGCGCTGGTCACCAGGATGTGCGGGGTCGCGCCAACCATGACGACGGGCGCGAAGTCCTTCAGCGGGTCGTAGGTGATGCTCTTGAAGATGTGCGGCGAGATGGCATGCGTGTTGACGTGGGCCATCAGCAGGTTCACGCCCTCGGTGAACCGGGTCCGCGCAAAGAAGTCCGCGGCCAGTGCGCCGGTGGCGCCCGGTTTGTTCTCGACCACCACCGAGCGGCCCCACAGCTCCGAGAGCTTCTGCCCCACGATGCGGGCGAACACATCGGTGCCGCCGCCGGGCGCCCAGCCCACGTAGATCTTGACGATGCCCTTGGGCAACTCGGTGGCTCCCAGGGCCCAGGGCGCGGCCAGCGCGCCGGCGCTGGCCGCAATGAAGTCTCGGCGTTTCATCATGTCGTGCGTCCTCTGTCTCTGTCGTAGTAGTAGTGCCGCTACTCTCCCGTAGCGCAGAGGACGTCGCAAGAACGTGGAATGCATGCCTGGCTTCGTGATCCGCGAAGCCAGTGCCGCAGGAAAGCCGCTTTCTTTTCTTCCTAGGTGCTGGTGCCGATCAACTGGGCCACCACGTTGCGCAGCGTCTGCTCCTGCGCATGGCCTTCCACGCACGACAGCACATAGGCACGCTGGTGCCAGTCGCCCTGGATCTCGGCCGAGCCCAGGTCGTCCTCGGGATGGAAGCTGCGCAGCACGTCCGGCGGCATCAGGCCCACGCCCAGGCCATGGCGCACCAGTGCCAGCATGGTGTCGAAACCGCTGGTCGAGAAATTGTTCGGGAACGATCGGCCGCGGCTGCGGTAGGCCCCCTGCAAGGCCGACAGGATCGCCGAGCCCTTGCCGAGGCTCACGATCGGCAGATCCAGAAAGTCGTCGATGCCCACGGGCCCATCCGCAAACCGGAAATGCCGGCGGCTGTACACGAGCACCAGCCTGTCTTGCCGATAGTCGAACTTCGGCAGGTCCAGGAATCCGCTCTTCTTCTCGTAGATGCCGACGTCGATCACCTTGTCGCGCAGCAACTGCTGCACGATCTTGCTGTTCTCTTCCAGGATCTTCAGCGTGATCTGCGGGTAGGCGTCACGCAGCCGGGCGATGTCCTTCGCAAGGAACTGGATGATGGCCGCCTTCGGCGCGCCGATGAGGATGCGCCCGTCCTGACCGTGGCTCAGCACCTGGGCATCGCCCTCGAGCCGGCCGATGAGGTTGTCGATCTGCCGGATGTGCGCCATCAGCCGGCTGCCGGCCTCGGTGATCAACACGCCGTGGGGCACCCGCTTGAACAGCTTGGCGCCCAACTGCGCCTCCAGGTCGCTCACGCGCTTGGACGCAGCAGCCACGGCCAGGCTCAGCTTGTCGGCGGCCCGGGAGATGCTGCCTTCCTCGGCGATGCACAGGACGAGTTGGACGGTGGTGGAGTCGAGCTTCATGAGGGTGGGGGTCAGGGCACGGCGGGGGTATGCCGGGCATTGTGATGAAGCCAGCAGCGGTGGAGGGGCCCAACGCTCGTTTTGCACAGTTAGTTATGACTGATATGTAATACCAAATGTGTACAACTTTGCTCCGCGCCGCCTCCAGGCCCACGCATCACAGAGGGCGAGTTCTCCACCATTGCGGTGGATAAGACGGTGGAAAAGCCTGTGCGCAGGCCGGGAGAGCGTTGCTATGCCTGGGTCGCGACACTGCGCCTGTAAAAGCGGCACCACATCCCCGGGCACCTGCCGCTGGGCGCACAGTTTTTCCGTCGCCATACCTGTCCTTGGCGAATGACCGCCAGAAGATCCATCCAATCGAGCGGTCGGAATTAGAGCTGAATCATCGACCACCAATGGCTAAAAGAGATGGATGAGATCGGGTTGTAGAAATGATGGCCGAAATACGCATAACTTCTGCTGGTGGCCGCGGGAACGCACTGCTGCAAATTCCCGAATTTGATCGTCTTCAAGCGCGTCGCCTTTGCCGAACTCAGACGGACGCATCCCCAATGAAAAAGTCCCGTCGCATGAACTGCGCGGGACTTCAAGAAACTGCCAAAGATGGATTCTGGCGGAGAGTGTGGGAGCAATTTTTGTATCTGAATCAATATCTTAGTCTCAGAATACCATGATAGATGCCACGCCTTGAGTTTCGCTAGATGCTCTGTAGGCACTTCGTGCGGAGACTGGAGACTCGCTCACAAGCAGATGGTGACTGCCGGTGATAGCAGAGACACCGAGTCCGCTCGTTTTGCTCCTCGACTATGACACCGCTCACAAAGCGGTTAGCCATCGATCCAATTCCATGACACAGAGGCACTCATCATTGCCACTCGATTGAGACGCTCCCTGCTGCGCTACGCCGGCCAATTTATACGAACTATCAACGAGCGGTCCACCGGAATTTCCTTGGCGGATCGTTTGTCCAATTTCGAGCCGCTGCAATCCGGCTCTAGCAAAGCGATGCTGAACAGAAACCTCTGTATTATTCGCCGTCCGCCCAGGAGTCCAATTAGGAAATCCAATTAATCGGGCTTGGGCCGAACGCTCCAACGGTTCAGGGCGGCCATCGAAATATCGCTGTGCACGAGTCTCAGAATCAACAAATTCTAGGAGCGCCAAATCTCGCGCCGAGTCTCGATTCAGCACTCGCGCAGGAGAAACCGTACCAGTCAGAGGGTTTCTCAATACTATTGAGACGTTCTGGACGAATGGATTCGAAATATCAATTTCTTCATCCTTTGATTGTCCCGTAAGTACATGATTGCATGTAATGAATCTGCGCCCTGTTCCGTACGCAAATGCTGTACCCTGCGACACTAATGGTTCCGACTCGTCCGTGCCAGGGGCGGTGTAGTCACCACTCCATTCTAGAACGAAAGTCGCGAAATCAACATCCAGCGTGTTTCTGACTTGAAGATCTATCGGTAACGAAGCACCTCGAAATCCTGGATCGATCGTTTGATGCAGCCGGCAAAGATGATTGTATTTCTCAGCCAATCGTGTGTATAGCAGGTCATCATTTCCTCGGATCATTCGAACGAATAAGAGCCGCCCCCACAAAACATTCTGCAACGATGGGATGTTGCCTGTGCGGGTCTGACGTGCCCAAGGCCGTTCTCGCGGGGGATTTTTTAGCTTCTCAGTGATCCGCGCTGTCCAAGTTGCTTGAGCGGCAACATAACCGTGCGCTTCCCATGCATGCAAGGCACCTCTAATTTTGTCTATAAACTTTCGGGTGACATTGGGAAATTCATTGACCACAACACCTGTAATTTCCATGCGCCGTAGACGAGTGGAGATTCGTGTCTTTCCCTCGTTTATGTGAAATGAGTTTGATTCGATTATCGATCTAAGCTCACTCCCAATGCTTACCGTCCCTCCATCAAACGCAACAACATTTGCAGGCAGACGTTCAGCGCTGCGATGAGAAAAGCTAAAGGTCAAATCATCTGCATAGCGCGTATACGTTGCTCTATGCCTTTTGGATAATAAGGTCAGTTGCGAATCAAGTGTGCGACAAATCAGATTGGCGAGAAAAGGGGAGGTCGGAGCCCCTTGCGGCAACGAACCTTCATGCGTGCAAAGGTGCGCAAGCATCGTAGCCATCTCAAAGGAAAACTTCATGGGGGGCGCCATGAGCGCACCTCGGACGCGAAAAAAGGTGATTGTCGGAAAGAAATCGGACAAATCTAGATTCAAAATGTGATACGGCCGACGCTCTAAGTGCTTCTCCGCGTTAGTGAGGATGCTGCGCCCCTCGACAAAGCCATGCACACATGGTTTAGCCGGGGGCACGGTTCCTTTTAAATACGCGAGCGCCCGATATTGGAGCGCTTTTATCTTCTTGCTCGGCTCCGCGATATGACGATTTTTACCATTCGCCTTGGCGATCACGAAATTCGTGTACCGAGGAGTAGGATAAAGGAGGCCTTCAATTTTCCAATATTCAGCCCCAAAGATGTGCCGCGAGAAATAAGGCACGTCTGCTCGGAGCAGAAAGTCATGAAATTCGTTTTTACCGAGTATTGCCATTCCGATAAGGTGCCGCCTCGGTATCTTTCACCTTTACGACCAGCGATAATATTGGCGAATACGTTAGGATCGACCAGCATCGGGGTTACCATGCTGCAATGCCTGCGTTAACGCGGGCAAGATTAAGTCTCTGCCGAGGCGGCCCACAAAGTGTAGCCATGTTTCTGACGTGAAACTACAATTTCCAAAGGCTCGCCCCGGGGGGATACCCGCGGTTTCATCGAGGAAGCGGTAAGCCTGAAAATCAACGGCTCTATGAGCGTCAACGTTGTTCCTCGATGCGTCCGCTTATGCGTCACGTTCGGGCGTATGTTTCGACGGCACTGTGGGCACTTCCCCGCCCCCCGCGTCCTTCACATCGGCCTTCAGCCGACCGGCGATAGCAAACATTCCATTTCGCACCCGCGTAGTCGCGTCTTCACGATCAGCGTATGACTTAATCAAGCTTGCGGGCACTAACGATAAAATCACGGTCCACAGCTGCCAAATAGTGAGAGCAACTAGTAGCGCGTACGAAATCCCCCTCGCAAGACTTGGATCAAAAGGAAGGGGATACTTCTTCGCAACCGGTGCAACCGCACCCAAGATTAAGATGACACAAAGGATCGCCGTGGAATTTACCACCGGAGTGAACAACTGCCCCATCCCGCTCGAATTTCCCTGCTCGGCCTGATCGGGATTTCGCATAGAGAGCTTCAAGCGTTCGGGATAAATAATCGCCATCCATGCACCGATTACCGCGAAGATAATTGCCGCCGTAGTTCGAAGAGCTTCGAACATCGGCCACTGCTCCGCAAAAGGCACAACTCGGCCAAACCATCCAGCAGCGGCAACAAGTGCGACGACAATTGACCAGCCGAGTGTCTTTTGTATCATGCGACTTATCGGGCTATTCGTTAGCCCGTCCAAGCATATAACGCCGATGCCCCTGCAATGCCGAAAGCAACGAATTCGGCTCAATTATTTCTGCATCTTTTCTATCAATATCGACCCAGAGCGCATCCTTAACAAAGGCGTGATCGAGCCAATATGTGTTGTTGCTTTCGCCGCGCAGGTCGAAACCGTAATTGTTGTCCTCTTGTTCCTCCTGCGCCCATTCCGCCACAATACCCCTCAGGGCGAGGGGGGAAAGACCGTCGACTTCGACTGAGTAATTGACTTTGACTTCGTGCGGTCGAGCATTCGGCGCGGTGAGGTGCAACTGATCTAGCATCTTTTCCCAAAGTGCACGCTTTGGTCGTTCTTCCAATAATAGATTCGCCCGCTTGGTGATTTTCCTAATTCTGTCAGTTCTTTCGAGCAAAAAATCTATGGGACCAGCCTTGCGCAACAATTCAGATTTGAAGCGAGGTCTAAAGCGGGTTAATGCGGCAGCATCATTCTCTCGATACCCGAGCACTTGAACTTCCCCATCGTCACCAAGTTCCTCTCCCACCACGACGTGCGGCGAGAATTGGCTCATAAATCCGTGCAGGTATTTATTCATCTGATAGTGCCCAGCGGACGAATGCTGAAAACGCACAGTTGCGACTAGGCCTTCATTTGGCATAAACCAAAAATAGGTCGCAAAGCCGGGGATTGCTCCCGCCTCAAATTCATTCATGGTCACGTCAGCATCACCCACCTGACCGTAGCCGTCAATCGACGCCACTGCGCCATCGGTACTCTCTATCTCATTCCAGAGCGTAAGTAACCAATCCCCTCGCCGCTCGTGAACGTTAACCAAATAGGCAGGTAGCTTCGATTCATCACCATCGAAGGTTTTGGTAAGTCCTAGTTGTTTTCCTTGACCCCAGCGATTCAAATCGCGAAGCGTCTCAACGACATCGCCAAATTCAGGTGCATGGTTGACGCCCCATCTAAAATAGCCGCATGCTTTTAACTTTAGCAATGTGACTCGTGCTTCCTCTCGCATGCCGGACGCTCCCGCATCTGTTTATGTTGCAAGGCTTGTAACACGATGTCATAAAAAACTACTAGGTAGTTTCCTTCTGTCTTCCTGTTCGCCGAGAGCCTTTGCTTCCATTTACGCTGAAGCGCCTCGTCGCTCAGCTTCGATACCTTCATGCTCGTCTTGCCGTCTGCCTCGCAGGACGCGGCGCCAGTGTAGGAGAGCTATCGTCAGCGAGAAGCGTAAAAAACGACTGCGCCGCATCTTCGGGGCCTTCCCGCTGATTTTTCTCCGAGCCATGGTTGACGCCGCGACAACAGCGAGAAGAATCATGGCAGCGAACCCCAAAAAACTTGCCTGGGTCGCAAGTTGATCGCATTCAACGAGCCGCATGAAGTGCGCTAATGGACTGAGTCCCTGTGATGTTCGGAGACGCAGCACGCGCGGGTGAGAGTTGTTTGCAACTCAGGTGATGCCGTCCGCGCTTATCTTGCCGAGATGCGCAGACGATCCGTTCCGGTGCGACCTGCGCAGGGTAGCCATCTGCAAAATTCGCGATGGTTTGCTAGGCGTGAATCGCCCGCTGTTAGCTCTTGTAGAAGTGCCCCTTGACGTGGTGCTTCTTGAACTCCATGAGATCCGGGCAGCCAGCCCTGTGAATCGCACGGTGGCAGTTGCTGCAAAGCACCATGAAGTCGGCTTCAGTCGGTTTGAGAATAGCGCCCGTATCTGGCAGGGTTGAAATCGGCACATTGTGATGAGCCTCGATGAACTTTTCCATCAGGGATCCATATGCGCTAGCAAAGTCGAAGTGGCAGGCCTGGCACTCAACACCAAGTTGCTTTTTCACTCGCTCGATTAGCTTTCTATCCCGATGTCTCCTCTCAATCTGCTTATGCACAATCACTTTCTTGGCGCCATCCAGGGACCCGGACGGCAGCTCGCCCGCGGCACTGAGAGTCGAAAGCTCCTCGTCTTCCTCCGAGAACTTCAGAATGCGTTGCTCGGCCATCGCGTCATAGAGTTGAAGCATCGCACGCAGATCCGCGACCAGTTCTGCATCCTCAGGAAGTGCGGACACCGCATACCGCTTTCCAAATGCGGCTGTGTTCGACCACGGGTCAGCTGCATAGTCGCGCTGGTTCGCAGTGGTCACGAACTTGAGCGTTGTAAACGGCCCCTCATTGAATCCTTGCTCACGCCAGCGGCCACCATTCGCACGCATCTGCTGAGCTCTAAGCGCCAATTCAACCCCGGCGCGCTTTCGCCCAACGGCGTCGGTGAGCTGCTGCGCCCCCTGTCCCATGACAAGGCACACCGTCTGAAATCCAGGTTCAAAGAGATATACAGGGTAAAAGCCGCCCATGGCGCTCTTAGTGACGGTATGTAAGAGAACAGCCAACCACGGGGCCGCAGACCATTGCCCTTGTCCAGGGCTCCCAACAAATTGATAGCGCTCGGCATCTCGCCCACCCAGAGAGTCGCGCAACGAAGACGGCCAGCTCTGACGAATCAATGCTGCGAGCGGATGGTTCGCGAGCGGTTCCGTCCTAGCGCGCTGAAAGCCTTGCGCGATTTCGCGAAGGTGATCTCCGAACCCCATGGGGTCTCCTTACGGCATCATGCCTGGCTTGAATATAGCCCCATGGATTTAAATAGAATCGACGCGAACCGACCGCGGCTCTAAGGGGTGCTGGTGTTCCCTTTGGCGTATGCTCTCCATATGGCCCAAAGCCCTAAACTGAGCAAAACCAAAACGCCCCGGACCACCCCTGAAGAGGCGGTGGCCCGATATGCCCTGATGGACCGCGCCATCAGGCAAACGGGATTTCACATCGACGAGTTGGAATCGGCTCTCGGCATGTACATGGTCGGCTTTCATTTCGGCTGGCGTGTGCTGTACCTGGTTCACAGCAAGCGCACGATCAAGAAGTACGAGAGCATCTTGGGCCTCAAGATCAGCGAGGTATTTCCCGAGTACGGTCCGGACGCGGATCGAACGAACGCCTACAAGCTCATTCAGAGTGTTTCCAACTTCTGGAAGCTCGTCTCCGGCGACGAAAAACCAACACTCCAGATCGACAAGCGCTCCTTAGCCGAGTAAGGGAACTACAGGTCCCTTGACAGGAACATCATATCCCCTTCCAATAGGGGCCTTGACGTTCCCTTATTCCAACAAAGGAGTGATTCATGACATGGCTGTTCATTCAGATGATCGACAGGCCCAAAACGGTGATGTTCTGGGGCAGGCTATTCGTTAACGTAGGCGGCCTCGCGTGCATCGCTGGCCTTTGGGGGCAGCTGGCCGTTAAGGCAACCTCAGAACTAAGCCATCCAGGGCCTGCATCGCCGCCGACTCGCACTTTGGCCGAGCTCTACCCGAGTCTGCCGATCTGGTGGATTCCCGAAAGCGCATTCGGCTATGCGCTCGCTATAGGCGTGGCGGCGCTTGGTATTTGGCTCGTCACTGCCACAAAGCGCATGAACCGTTCGTTTCGCTAGTCCGACCACCTTCTGAGCGGCCACAGAGGCGGTCTCGCTATCGCTGCAGACGGATCGGCTTAACGCACTCAATAAGCGCCGCTCGCAACTCACCCTCATAGCCCTCGCGCACCTCGATCTCGGCTAATACCGAGGCGCTGAATCGGTCAAGATCGACGCCCAGCGAAAGCGCTTCCGTTGGCATGGCCGGTCGCGCAGGCACCTTCACATCGCACTCGATCGGGATCGGCACCTTTACCGTTTGCATCGGGGTCACCCCGCACGCGGCAACCGACGCGGCGAGGCCTATGAGCGCGCATCGCTTCATGGTTGCGCCCTCCCCTTCAACCACGTATCGACGCGCACCCGAGCGCTCGCGCAGGCGTCTCCCGGCACGGCCGGCGGCGTGCTCAAGATCGTGTGGGCAGCTTGTTGTCGTCCAGTCGCAGCATTGCGCGCCGCGGCCTGCGCCTTCTTCGCCTCGGCGCCGCGCTTGTCGGCCAGGTCGCGGAGGTCTTCGGTCGCATCGCTGCATGCAGAAGCCGCCGATCGCGCGCTGTCTCGCTCGACGACCGTCGTCGCCGCTTTCTCGCGCGCGCCCACCCATGCCCAGCCGAGGGCCGCATTGCCGGCAACGCTCAGCCCAAGCGCGAGCAACAAGGTTTGCAGGAGGCTCATTTGCTCAGCACCTTGTACGCGCGCGCCGTGATCGCTTTGCGCTCCGCGAGCTTCAGGCGCGCCGGGCCGTTGACGCGCCCGGTCACGTCGTAGACATCGCCCCGTTCGGCCGCCGGCAAACAGTCCTTGAACACCGCGAAAAACCAGCACGCCGATTGGGCCGCGTACTGCGGCTGCAGCAACAGCTCGGGATGGCGGCGGAAGTCCGCGCCGAGCGCATGGCCCGCAGCGACGTAGGCGTCTTCCCAGGTAAGCTGGATGAGGCCGCGGCCATGGAAGCCCTTGTACCGAAGCATGCTCAGCCCCCGGGGGTTGCGCACGTACTCTTCGGCCCGGTAGCCGCCCTTGACGAACAGGCTCGGGAAGATCTCACGCAGCCGCGCCGGCGTGGTGTAGTTGAGGTTTTCCTCGACCTTCTGCAGCGCGTCGGACTCGACGGCGAGCTGCCCGAGGAAGGCCGCCATCGCGTTGACGGAGTGAATGCCGAAACGGTTCATCCCGTCCGCGAGATGCAAGGTGTAGCGCTCCGCGTCGGCGCGTGCGGCGCCGGTGCAGTCGATGAGGGTCTGGGTGTCGATCATGGTTTCTTGAGTTCCTTTGCTGCGGTCTTCGCGGCCTGGTTGGCGGCTTGTGCGGCGGTCTGCGCAGTGCTCGCGGCCTCGCCTGCGGTCTGCGCGGCGCTCGCCGCGGTGTCGGCCGCACGGTTAACGCGGCCGGTCAGGGAAGAAAGGCGGTCGCCGAAGGCCTCGCGCAGGCGGGCGATCTCGGCCAGGTGGTCTTCGCGCTGGCGCGTGATCTGCGCCTCGGCGTTGCGCGCGGCCCAGAAATAGCCCGAGCCAAAGCCGCCGAGGAAGAGGCTTCCGACGACACCCACGGTTTCGAAGAACCGGCGCCACTGGCGCGGCGGACGCACGCGCGGCAGGTCTTCGAGCGCCGCGCGATCCGAATCGATGTGCGAATCACTGTGCATGCAGTTGCTCCTTCAATTGGCGGACCTGGTCGCGCAGCGAACTCAGCTCGGCGGTCTGCGCGGCAAGGGTTTCGTTCATGGCCCTGAGCTGCCCCTTCATTTCCCACAGCTCTTTCAAGGCTTCGTTGCGCTCGGCCGCGAACTTGTCGGCCCGCTCTTCGGCCTTCAGGCGTGCGGCGCGCTCGCCTTCGAGCAGTTCCTTCCACGTCCCGAGCGCGGCAATCTGGCCCTCGCTGTCGGCGCGCTCCTTCGCATCGGTCGGCTGCTGCTTGCGCCATACCTGATAGCCACCGGCGGCCGAAAGAATGAGGAACGCCAACTGCGCAATCGGATTGCCGGCGATGTCGCCCATGTCCATGAGGTGCCTCTTCTCTCTTTCAAATTTCGAACTGCACGAGCGGCATGCCGGCGGGCGCATCGCCCTCGATCACGCCGTCGCGGACAAACACCTCGGCACCGATGGCCCGGTCGCCCACGCCGCGCGCCGTGAGCACACCGCCGCCAGGCAGCACCAGCCGCGCGATGTCGCCATCGACGGCCGTCACGGTCGCGATCTGCAGCGGCGTGGCCGGCAGAAGTTCAAGAAAGACGCTGTAGGGATTGCGGCTCATGCTCAGACCTCCACATGCGTTTCGACGGTGAGGGTCTGGCGCAAGGTCGGCCAGGCCTCATCGAGTGCGATGCTGCGCACGAGGCCCAGGCGCAGCGCATCGCCGCCGTCGTAGCGCACCAGCGAGCCCGGCAGGATCAAGCCCGTGTCCTGCAGCACCGACATGCGCAGGCTCACATGCGCCTGCCGACCCGTGTCGCTCAGCACGGCCAGGCCGCGCTGCATGGCGGCATCGCCGTGCGTCATCAAGGGATGCGTGACCATGGGCGCCGCGTAGTCGCCGGCCGTGCCGCTGCGCGTGAGGTCGCCGCGCACGCCGTCGCTCGTGGTGCCGTAGACGAAGGCGCGGTTGTAGGCGGCCCGCCGCACCCACTCGATGCCCTCCACCGAGACGACATCGGCGGGCAGCACGTAGTCGGGCGTGAGCGTGTGCCACATCCATGGCGCGGCCGGATAGCGCGGCAGGATGCGCAGCGTCGGCTCGGTGTTGTGCGGCTGCACGATGGCGCCGGCGGCCGTGGCGATGTCGAGCACCGCCGCAATCGGCGTGCCCTGAAAGGCCCAGGTCCCGCCCGGCACGAACCAATCGCCGATGCGGTAGTCGATGGCCCAGCCGTTGTTCACGCCGTTGATCGTCATGGCGAGCGCCATGAGCTGCGCCGCCGTGCGCCCCGAGGCGGAGGCAAAGTTCTGCTCTGGCGCAAAGGGCTTGTCGAGCAGCGCAGCGCGGCCCTTGCCCCGTACCCGCACATCGGCGCGCGCAAAGCGCCGATCACGCGCAGGAAGATCCGCCACGAGCCGATAGGGCACGCCGTTGACCATCGCCAGCAGCTCGGCCGGGTCGCCGTTGCCGTCCTCTTGCACCAGCGGCAACGCCGAGCCCGGCAGCGTGGCGCTCCATTGCCAGGTCCACGAATCGGCGTCGAGCGACATCGAGAAGCCGCGGGCCTCGATGACTTCCCCACCCTCCACGCGCGTGAGCGCAATGCTGTTCTCCACGGAATAAACCTCCAAGACGGGCACCACGACGGTCTGCCCGGTGCCAGGCGGCGGCGCGTGCCGCTCGCAAAAGAAAATGAGCGTGGTGGCGTGCTTCTGCGGCTCACGAAACACGAGTTCGGTCGAGGGCACATAGCAGGGATCGCCCGCGGGCGGCACGAGGACCGAGCGCCCCGGCAGCGGTGCCATGGCCGCCTGCCAGCGCACCAGCCATCCCCGCTCGATGAGTTGCGCCACGCCGAAGCCTTCGCTATGCCCGTGTGCGAGGTTTGCGGCCTCTTGCCAACCCGAATGCACGGCGCGCCGCAGCCGCTCGGCCTCCTGATAGCGCACCGCCAGCGCCGCCGGCGCGAGCTGCTGCGCCGCCTGCCACCGCACCCACGCCGCATTGCGGGCACGGCCTGCCTCTTGCCAGCGCAGTCCGGCCGAGGTCGAGACCGAGCCGGCCGCCTGGTGCCGCGCGGCCACCTGGTTGCGCGCCCTGCCCGCCTCTTGCCACACCGGCGCCGCCCCGCTTGCCCGAAGCTCGGCACGCTGCCAGCGCGACACACGGCCCGCATTGGCGCGTGCGGCGCCCTGGTGCCGCGCCACGGCGCCGACGCTCGCCGTGTCCGCCACTTGCCACCCCGACGACACCTTGCCCACGAGCGGGCGCTGCGTGGCGCTGTCGTAGCGCGCGGCACCGCTTACCATGAAGGCCGGCAGCGGGACCGAGCCGCCTGCCGTCGCATAGGGCGGCATCGTGACCACCGCAGCGCCGGACACCATGAAGGCCGGCAGCGGGATGCGGCCGAGCGCATAGACCGCGCTGGCGGTCTCGTCCGGCTCCCCGAACACAAGGATGTTCGGCGGCCCGTCGAGCGGCAGCTTCCGGAAGATGAGGTCTTCAGCCACCGATGAGCACCTCGCCGAGGAAAAAGGTGCCGCCCTGGTAGAGCTTGGCCTCGGGGTCGCCTTCGGGCGGGTTCTGCACCACCAGCTTGACCTGCCCCGCACCCGAGGGACCGCTCATGCTGAAGTCGGCCACCCAGGTGCCGTCCGCCAGCTCCACGCGGCCCCACGTCGCAACCCCCGTCGCGAGCGCCAGGTCGCCCGCGCTGTCGGCCTGCGCGAGCGCGAGCGTTCCATCGGCAACGGCGCCGGCCGGCAACGCGAGCACGGCCGCGGCCAACAACGTGGTGGGCGCGCCGCCCTCGCCAGGTTGCACGCCGCCGTACACCATGAAGCGGGCGCCCTCGGCCAGATAGCCGACAAGCGCCTGCAGCATGACGTTGATCGCGAGCACGTTCATGCCATCAGCTCCACCTTGCCATTGGCAAGGGTCAAGCCGTCCGAGATGACGGCCCGTTTGCCGTGCGCGAGGTAGTAGGCAATGACGGAATAGCTCTGCGATTCGTCGATGTGCTGGAAGTCATAGCCGCCATCGGCGCCGGACCACGCCTCTCGAATCACCATGCCATCGAGATCACGCACCAGCCGCACGCGGCACGGATAGGGCTTGTTGACCGGATTCACGTAGTCAAGCGTGAAGCCACGCACACGGCCCTTGCCGCCCCACTCCAGATCCTTGCGGCCGATATCTGCATAGGTCGAGCGCACGCGGAACGCATCGACCGGCTGCACCGGCGGGAGAACGTCCAGCCCCAGCAGGGTTGCCGGCTTGAGCATCGGCAACAGGCTCCCGCCGGCGATGACTTCGTAGACACGCACGGCGTGCAATCGAATCTTGCACGAGCGCACGAAAATGCCACCGGTCAGCATCGCCGACGAAGGCGTCTGCCCATGCGAGAAGGCGGTCCCCAAGCCGTCGACACTCATCAGATAGTCGCGGGTGCCGCTGCTATTGGGCGCACTGGACAACACGTACGTGTGCAGTCCGGAAGTGGGCAAGGTCCCCGGCGCCGTGGCGTTGAAGTCAATCGCGGAGATGCCCAGCGTCGTGGCGCTTGCCGAGCGCGCCGAGGAAATCGCCTGAGGTGCAGCGGCGTGCTGGAAGAAGTTCTGCAGGAGCTGCGGCCCGCCCTTGAACACGGCACCGATCATCGGGTTGTTGCCGTAGTTGGCGGTCAGGATCTCGACATCGAATTCCAGGCGCAGCCCATTGACGGCCGCATAGAGCCCGAACATCCAAGCGGCATTGAATCCGCTCGAATCCAAGTCCACGGCCTGCGAGGCCGCGTCCCACACCGGTGACAGCGTGGCGGAGTCCACCAAGACACTGCCGAATCCAGCCGGTATGCCGGTTGCGAACGTCTCCGCGCCGATCAATTGCAGGGTCTGAGCCGGCGCAGGTGTCATCGCGTTGGCACCCGGCCACGGAAAGCGCCCGACTGGAACGGCGCCTTCGTAAGTGACACCATCCGTCGAGTTCTGCAGCACCAATGATGAAATCATCGAGGCCTGCGCCGAGCCGCCGCCGACGCGCACGGCATCGGCCTCGGACGTGCCCGCCGCCCCGAGATCGAAATAGATCGCAAAACCCGGAGACTTCACCGTCGCGCCATCCCATGCGACCGTCTCCGCGGCGCTGCCGTCCTGCAAAGCCGACAGGGTGCCACTGGCGGGCGCCATCGATGCTGAGATGGTGGCGCCCACATCGACGCGCACGCCGTTGTAGTAGAGCTGCAGCTCGCTGATTTCGAGACCACCAGTGCCGTAGGTCTCGACGTTGATCGCGCGCCAGTAGCGTGAAGCCGCCATCGGTCAGTCTCTCCAGCCGCCGGTGATGTCGAAGAAGATGACCCCGTACGAGCTGCCCCCAGGCGGTCCGACGCGAACGGCAAGCAGCCGGCGCCCCGCCAACGCACCGGAACCGTCCACGATGTCGCCCGGCAGGAATGCGGGCCCGGCGCCGGTCTGCTGTGTATGCAACAGCCCCGGATAGGCGCCCCGCCAGGTGCTGTTCACCGTTTGGTAAGACAACAGCTTGTGTGTCATGAGCGCGTTGTCGGCCTGGTTCGGGTAGTTGCCCAACCCGTAGTTGCTCGCTCCGCTGTATTGGTCGCTGCCAAAACCTGCCGCGCCAATCGCATAGTTGTACTGACTGCCCCCGACGCCGGTTGAAGCCCGCGCCACACCGCCGGCAATGACGCCGCGACTGGTGGCCCCCACGCAGCCGTTGACGAGGCTCGCGATGAGATGCGGATTCGTGCCGTTGAAGGCATTCAGCACGCAGGCAAAAGCATCCCCGCTCTTGTAGGCATTCAGGTCACCAAAGTAGAAGCACTGGCTGTTCAGCGGATAGGTGTTTCCCGGTGCGATGCAAAGATAAAAGCCTCGTGCATCGCCAAAGGCCCACCAGTTGCGGGCCGCCGCCGTCGCGACCTCCGATTTGCCCCAGTTCTGGGCCCCGACCAGCGCCGTAGACGGGAACTGCTTGATGCCCGTGTTCACGTCCGTCATCTGCTCGTAACCACGCACCTGCGCGTAGTTCGCCAGCGTGTCATCGACCCGCAAGGTGAACCCGCTGGCCTGTGGTGCGCTCGGCTTGTACGTCGCGACGTTGACGCCGGCGAAGGTCTTCAGAAAGCCGAGGGGCGCCATCTTGAAGGTGGTCGCCCCCGAGGCCGCGCCGTCCGGTGCCGCGGTGGCGAACCGCACCACGCCGGCCTCGACCGCCGTCACCTTCTGCTCGCCATTGAGCGCCGCGACGCTGCTGCCGGCCACGAGGATCACCGTGTCCACCTTCGCGCTGTGCGAGCCGGTGAAGGCCAGCGTCGCGACGCCGCCCGAAACCACGAGGCTGGTCGCGCTCTTGAGGTCAAACCCATTGACCGCAAACGCGTCGATGGCGGCGATGACGGACCCCGCGACCCCGTTGATGACGGGCACCGCCGCGCCCATGAAGCTGCCAAAGTGCTTGACGCTGGTATCGACTACAGAAGCCATTTCAATTCCTCTCGTTCTCTTGAATCAGGGGCGGTCCACGCCGATGCGCACCAGCAGCTCGAAGGAGTCGTCGTTCACGGCCTCGGCGCCCATCTGGACGGTGCGGATGACCACGAAGGGGAACGTGGCCGCCACGGTGTTGAAGCGGATGACGGAGCCCGCAGGCCAGCCGCCCGAGCCGAAGCCGGCCGCGGGGATGCGCATGTACGGCACGCCCGAGGGGCCGACCGGCTCGCAGTCGGCTGTCAGGCTCTGGCCCGTCACGATCTGGCCGACGTGCTCGCCGATCAGGTTGTAGGCCGTGCCGCTGCCGTTGATCTGGATACGCCATCGCTCGGTCACGGCGCCCTTGTTCGTGACGGTGATCGGGTAATCGATGTCGTTGAAGGTCGGATCGGCCGCGTTGCCGATGAGGCTGTCCGACCATTGGCCGGTCCAACTCTGCTGGTCGAACAAGAGCGACACACGGGCCTTCACATCGCCCATGCGCACCGCGCTGCTCACGTAGGTGTCGCCGGCGGTGTAGTCGTGCGACAGGCGGCTCGCGAACGACAGGCGCCCATCGATCGACACATCGGTGAGCGTGAGCATGTCTTCGATGGTGTGCTCGTAGACGACGGGCTGCGCGAAGGCCGAGGCGTCCGTGACGGTGAGCTCGCCGGCGTCGAGATTGCGCGTGTACCCCGTCTCGATGGCGAGGCCATCGGCCCCGATGAGGCGTGTGCGCGAGAGCCGTTCGCGGCCGGCGCTGAGCGTCTGGCCGTTCGACACCACGGCCGCCGGCAGGCGCTTGGTGTTGCCGATGACCACGAGGCCGCCCTTCCAGAAGATCGGCACGCGGCAATCCGCCGGAAAGCGCACCGGATCGAGGCCGAGTAGCGTCGCGTCCACAGGCAGCGAGGTGGTCGCGACCGCGTTGTAGCGGACGGTGCTGGCGAACACCGGAACCGGCTTCCAGATCTTGCCGTCGCTGCCGACCGCATCGGCGTGAAACCACGGCTCCGACTCATTGCCGGCCGCGGTCACCCAGTCGCCGAAGCGCACCTTCACGACGCCGGTCGAGGCGTCCACGGTGCCGCGCACATTCGCCCCACTGATGAAGCCCGTCATGTCGGCCGTGACGTTGATCGTGCCGCCGTTGAGCTTGGTCGCCAGCAATTGCAGTGTGCCCGGGCTGATCGGCGCCACGGGCGTGCGGAACACCACGTACTCCACCGGCTGGCCGCTGAGCGCCGTCAGCAGGCTGTTCACCGTGACGGTGCTCGACGCCGAAGCCGGCCACACGTCGAGGCTCGCGGTGTTGGTGGCGTAGTCGTAGCTGCCCGCCTGCGTGGCCGCGCCAGTGGCCGGATCGAGGTCGGTGTACAGCGCGCCGGCCCGGTCGAAGTAGGTCTTGCCGCCCACCGTGAAATTCACGCTGCCCGGCACGCCGACTTCGCTCGCGTTCGGCAGGAGCTGGATGGAGAGCTTCGGCTGATTGAAGGTCTGGCTCTTCGCGGTGCCGGCGCCGGCGACCCGAAAATCGGCCGTTACGAGCGCCGAGGCGTCGGCCGGCAGCGTGGCATTGAGCGGCACATAGGTGTAGCCCGTCAGCGTGTTGCGGAAGGCGCCAGGCAGCGCCGGCGAGAGCACCGTGCCGAGGATGCCCAGCTGATTGACGGCCCACTGCGGCACCGGCACGGTCACGACCGCTTCCGGGTAGAGCTTGGCGACGCCGGTCGCGTAGGTGATCGTGCCGAACTCGACGCCCAGGCCATCGACCAGCTTGCCGGCGCCGTCGTCGGTGATGGTCTTCGTCGATGCGAAGTTCTGCGGCACCCACATGTCGGCCGGCACGCCGCCGGTGGACATCAGCACGAGGTTCCAGCTCAGCGCCAGCGAGCGCGGCGCAATGTTGGTCTTGCCGAGGTTCAAGGTGATGGCGCCATCGACATCCCGCGCCGGCGCCGGGAAGGCCTTGGTTTCGGGCGATCCATGGCTGTAGGCCACGGTGAAGGCGACCGACGACGCCGGCAGCGTGTTGGGGCGCAGGTCGATGGTGCTGGTCGCGTAGCTGACCGGGCCGGTGGCGTCGCCCGTGAGCACGCCGCTGCCGTTGTCGCTCGCGTGGCGGTCCGCGCCGTCGTTCCAGTCCACCGCAATGGTGCTCGCTTGCGCCGCCTGGTTGTCGAGCGCGAGGCGGATCAACACGGCCGAGGGCAGCACGCCGCTGCGGTCGCGGTAGTTGGCCTTGGCGCCCCAGAAGTACAGCACCTCGCTGCCCACGTCGGGCAGCACGCCGAGTGTGGGCGCGACGGTGCCGGTGGTGTAGTCCACGGTGCCCGAGCCAATGCTCGAATCGGCGCCGCGCAGCCGGCCGGCGCCGTCGTCGGCCAGCTCGTACCAGTTCGCGCCCGCGCGGTAGGCCACGCGCAAGGTGCCAGGCGCGGGCGGCGGCAGGATGGTCAGCGGGTAATTGACGCGCCGATTCTCCGCGTTGACGGCGATGGAGGCCGAATCCGCCAGCTCAATCGGCGCCGCGGCCGGCCCGAAGGTGATGGCCTTCGTGCCGCCGATCTGCGGCGCGTCGCTCGCAAAGGTCAGCGTGCCGCCGACATAGGAGGCCGTCCCAATGGTGAGCGCGCCGAGCTTGAGCCGGCCGCCGTCATCGGTGATCGTGCCGGCGCTGGTCGCAATCGACAGCGTGCCGGCATAGAACGGATTGCCGAGCGTGAGCGTGGCGTTCGGCCCGAAGAGCGCGCCGGTGTTCAAGGTGACGACGCCGGCGCCCGAACGCACGAGCGCGATGGAAGAGCCGGCCGCCGAGGTGTCGGTGATCGAGATCTCGGTGGTCGAGGTCGGCGCGATCTGGGTGTCGATGCGGTCCACCTTCACCGACAGGTCGCCGGTGCTGGCGTTCACCACCAGCCGCGAGACGCCGTAGAAGCGCGCCGCGTCGGCCACGAGCATGCGATTGATTGCCGCAGCCGTCTGGGTGCGCTCGAAGAGGCGGTTGGCCGGCGTGCCGGCGTAGTCGTGTTTGAGGCCGTTCTGCAGCTCGCAGACGCACACCTGCGCCTCGTAGTCGACAAAACCACCGCTGGTGGAATAGCTGTAGGTGCGGGACTCCACCTTGACTTCGGTGAGGCGCACGGCCTCGGTGTTGCCGCCGCCGCTCAGCTGCAAGGTGCTGTTCACGGTCGGCGGCGTGGCGCCCGGCCGCTGGAAGATCAACATCGAGCGCTGGCCCTGCACATGGTTCGCGAGCAGGTAGCCGGTGAATTCCTCGCCGGGCGTCGTGTAGGCCTCCAGCCGGTTCTGGATCGCGGCGCGGCGGTCGAAGAAGTCGTTCGTGACGAACAGGGCCGCCGACACGTTCGGGTCGAGCGGCGGCCGGGCGATGATGACGGTGCCGCCCAGCGCCGTATCGGTGTTGAGCGTCTGGACGGTCGCGGCCACCTTCATGATGGACACGTCGCCTTGCGCGCGGTCCACTTCGCTGATGTCCTTGAAGATGGCGTTGCTCTTGCCATCGGGGATGACGGTCGAGGTCGGCGCGCCGCCGCCCTCGGGCACGTCGTCCATGACTTGGGTCGCCACGAGCTTGATGTCGGATTCGAAGATGGGCATGGTCAGACGGTGATGAGTCGCACGGTGGCGATGTAGGGGTAGTCCTCGACGGGCAGCTCGGGGCGCGCGAGCGGTTTGCCCTCGACGGGCAGGCCGGGTGCGAACTGCACGTTGAACGTGCGGCCATCGGCCAGCACGAGCGCATGGGTGCCGATGGCGTTGGCCTCGGCCAGGGCCTGCAGTGCCGACAGGGCGCCGCGCTGAATCCACCCGGCATCGACCTCGCCCTGCAAGGTGATTGGCCGGCCCGCCAGGCGCACGCCGGCATCGATCAAGGCCGCGCCCGTGAGCGAATACTCGAGACTCTTCTCGACGCGGCTCCAGCCGAACTCATCGGACCAGACCATGCCGCGCGGGATCTGCAGGCCGGCCAGCGTGTGAAACTTCGAAGTGGCCATGTCTATCGGCTCGGGCGGTTGGACGACGTGCCGGCCGCGGCGCCGAGCTGCGCGAGCAAGTCCTCGATGGCGTCCGCACCGGCGGCATTGGTTTGGACCGTCCCGTAGTCGCGGCCGTTGAGGTTGAGATGCAGGTTCACAGTGCGGTTGGATTCGGGGACCGGGATCGCGGTCGGCGTGTTGCCCTTGCCGAAGAAGGTTTCCTTCTCGGCCGCCTTGAGCAGCGCTTGACTCAGCGTGCCGCCGTCCGCGTACTTCTTCTGGCCCGGGTTGTTGAAGAACGGGATGTCGCCCTTGGAATCGGCGAACTCCATCGCGATGGCGCGCGCCCTCTTCTCGTCGCTGACGCCGGCGGCTTTGAGGAACGCGGCAATGCCGGTCAAGGTGCCCAGGTCGCTGCCGGCGTTGACGGTTTTTCCGTCCTTGTCGGTCGAGAAACCTTTCGCATCGCGACCGAGGCGCTTGTTCTCCAGCGCGTTCTCGCGCTCTTTGAGGGCGTTGGCTTTCTCGCGCGTCTCGATGTCGCGCTCGCGTGCGTTCGTGACCTCGCGCAGCGCACCGGCCAGGCCATGGGCCGCCTGCATGGCGTCGGTTTGCGCGTCGCGCAGCTTCAGCGTGGAGCGGCCCGCGCTGTCGAGCACGACCTCGAAGCCGCGCATCGCAGCTTGCGCTTCCACCCAGCCGGGGGCCACGCCATTGCCGGCAGCGATGGCCGCCTCGGCGGCACGCTTCCATGCCTCGCCCAGGCCGATGGCCGTCGCTTGCCCGCTGTCGCGAATCAGCTCGAAGTCGCGCAAGGCGGTCTTGGCCGCAATCTCAAGCTGCTCTTTGGTTTCCACGCCGGCGCGCTGGAAGGCCGCGGCAATCTCCGCCGCCGCTTCCGTCTGGGCCTTTTTGTTGACGCCTGCCGCGTCGGCCGCGGCCAGGTTCGCTTTCTTCAGCTCGCCGAGCTTCTGCGCCGCAAGCTCCAGATTGCCGGTGGCAATGGCCTGGTCGTATTCGCCGCGCAGCCGCGCGACCGAGGCCCGGGCTTCCTCTGCATTTGCCCGCTGCTCTTCGGCCGCGCTGGCGGCCTTCTGGCCTGCTTCCTGCGCGCTGTCGCCGGCGGCTTTCATCTCGGCGGCCATGTCCGCGAAGGCCGCCGCGCCGCTGGTGGCGGCGGCCGTGGTCGTTTCGGCGCTGCCGGTCAGGCCCGCCCATCCGGCGCGCGCTTGCTCGGCGCCCTCGGTCGCGCGGTCGAAAGCTTGGCCGGCCTTCTCGCCAAACGCATCGGCCACCGCGCCGGTGGCCTCGGCCGAGAGGCGCACCTCTTCGGCCGCGGCCTTGAAGGCGGCCGAGAGGCCGCCGAAGGTGATCTTCGCCAGGCCGGCAATGATGGTGGCGATGCCGGCCTGCACGGCGCTGACCACCATGGCCATGCCCTCGGCCTGCTTGTAGATGGCCGCCAGCACCACGTTGGCGCCGGCCACCATCACGCCCCACACCGTTTGCACGATGTTGCCGGTGGTCTGCGCCTTCTGGCCGAAGCTGTCGAGCAGCGCCCCGGCGCGGTCGGCAATCGCCTGCGCCTTCGCCACGAGGGCAGGCACATCGACGCTCGCCACAAAGGCCTGCACCCATTTGATGCCGTTCTGGAACGCCAGCGCAAGCGCGGCGCCGAACTTAGCTACCGTGCCATCGGCGACTGCGGCACGCAGTGCGCCGGACAGTTGTTCGACGCCTTGCTTCAGCACCGGGAGGATGGGCGTGGTGAGCGCGTTGAGCGTCGAGTCCCATGCGGTGCGCAGGGCATTCAGCGCGCCATTGAGGTTCGACTGCATGATGGCGGCCGTCTCGGCCGCGCTGCCCTTGGCGTTCTCCAGCTTCTTGGTCAGCGCATCGAGCGAAACCACGCCCTGATTCAGCAGCGCGCGCAATGCCGGGCCGGCTTCCTGCCCCACCGCCGCAATGGCGCGCTGCCCCGCGGGGCCGGCCGCGGCCAGCTCGTGCAGCGCCTTCTCGAAATTGGTCGACGTGATGCCGGCGGCGGCCAGTTCCGTGCGGAACTTGCTGGCCGGGTCGGAGAACTGCGCAAAGATGCTGTTCAGCGCCGTGCCGGCGCGGCTTGCGTCGATGCCCGCATCGGCGAACTTGCCCACGATGGCGACCGTGGATTCGAGGCTCAGGCCGAGTGTGTTGGCGAGCGGCGCCGCATAGCTCAGCGCTTGCGCCAAACCCGCCACGCTGGTGTTGGTGGCGTTCGCACCGAGCGCGAGCACGTCGGCCACGCGGCCCGCATCCGCAAAGGACAGGCCCAGGCCATTGACGATCTTTGTCAGGTACTCGGCCGAGGTCGCCAGCTCGACATCGCCGGCGCGTGCGAGCTGCATCGCCGAGGGCAATGTGGCAATGGCGTCGCGCACACTGAGGCCGGCCTTCGCCAGGTTCTCCAGCGCGCCGGCGGCTTCCAGCTCGGTGAACCCATAGCGGGCATCGGCGGCGGCTTCTTGCGCCGCCTTGCGCAGCGCGCGCATCTCGGCGGCAGTCGCACCGGTGGCGGCCTGCACGCGGCTCAGCGCCTGCTCGAAGTCGGCGCCGCCCTTCACCCACCCGGCGAATGCCTGAATGCCGAAGTAGCCGAGCACGACGGCCGCAAACGCGGCAAGGCGCGCCTGCAGCTTGTCGAAGACCTTGGACGCATCGTCCTTGGCATTGATGAGGATCTGAATCGGCTTGAAGGCCAAGTGAAAACCTTTGGGAGAGTGTTGAGATGAGGGCCTGTGCGGCGACGTGTGGCGCCTCCAGCGAAGCGCCAGGCGTCGCCGCCGCTCGGCGAGAGCGGCAGCGAGGCGAAGTGGTTAGATCTCGATGGGGCGGCCGTCCTCGAAGATCGCCACGCCGTTGGGCGGCGTCAGAACCTCGATGTCGAACTCCATCTGCACATAGGCGTCGTCGCTGGTGATGAGCGACATGTCGCCGGTGGGCGCCAGCGTCACGAGCGGGCAATAGGTGTCGATCTGCTCGCCTTCGGCCACGTTGGAAAGCACACGAAGCGCGCCGCGCAGCTCGGCCTTGTCGCCGGACTTGATGCGCAGCCAGGTGGTGGCGGGCTTCGCGTACGCGACCTTGATCTTTCCGGCCGGGATGCCGCCGCTTGCGAGGATCTGCAGGCGCCCGAGGGCGGCATCGACGGTGTAGTCGACGCCCAGCTCGTAAGGCTCACCGCCGGCATCGGGCGTCACGACCACGTCCGACACCTTGCGCGCGCCGGCCGGGTTCGCGTCGGTGCGGCCAAGCTGGTAGAACCGGCCAGGCGTGACGGTGATCTCTTCGGCGGCAACCGCGCCGGTCGCTTGCGTGACCGTGGACTTCTCGCCCGAGATGAACATGGCGCGGTTGTCCGCGCTCATGTTGTCGCAGGTGATCTTGCCGGTGCGGTCGATGCGCACGACGCGATTCGCGTCCTTGACGCCCGGGCCGGCCTCGGCGCTGTAGTGCGGCGCCTTCTCCGTCGCGATGTTGAGCGTGACGGTGGGGCAGTTGCCGAGGTGGCGCTCGCCCGTGAGCTGGTCGGCCGCATCGAGCACGTCGAAGAAGACGCGACCGCGCGGGATGATGTACTGACTCTTTTCGTAGATGTTTGCCATGGTGGCTCCGTAGATTGGTTTCACGCTTGGCCGTGGTAGCGGCCGGTGGTGGAGAAGAGAAGCTCGATGCCGACGAAGCCTTCGAGCGGGTACTGCGGCGGCGCGAAGCGCACCAGCGACAGCGCGCCCCAGCGCCGGCCGCCGGCGGACCCCGGCTCCCAGTTGTGAAGCGAGGCGATGACTTCGGCGAAGGCCGCGTCGAGCAGAAGCGCCGCGTCCGCGCCCTGCTTGGCGCTGAGCAGCACCTGCCATCCAGGCTGCAGCGCCACCGCGCCGGCCTTCACGTCCGACACGGCGCCGGCGGCGAACATGACGGAGGCCAGCGCATGGCCGGGGCGCTCGCCCTTGTCGGACGTGTAGCCCTTGACGGTCCACGCAGCGTCCAGGGTCTCGCGCAGCCGGCTGACGATGACGGGTTCGAGGGCAAGCACGTTCAGAGGCTCCCGAGCGTCAGGCGGACGAAGCCGGCGCCATCAGGGTCCGTGCGCATGACCTCGTAGGCAACCCCGCGAACGACGATGGAGTCACCACGCACCACGGCGCCCAGATCGGCCATCGCACCCGAGCACTCCGGCGCGCGCGCGTCGACCTGACCGTCGAAGAGATGCGAGGCCGGATCGTCGAAGATGACGGGCACGTCGCGCCCCGCCACCGTCGCGATGGCATTGGCCAGATGGCCGAGCACGCCGGCGTCCACCATGCGTTCGATCTGGGCAAAGGGAGCTTCCATCGCCACGCCTCGCTCAGCGCACCTTGGCCGAGAACGACGCGTTGACGCGGTACGGCACCGGCAGCGGCGCCGACTGCAGCAGCAGGATGCGCACGGCGGGGTCTTTCTCGACCCAAGACTTCGAGAAGTACGGCACGGCCTGAAAGCCGGCCTCTTCGTCGCGGATCGCGCCATAGGCCCGGGCGCCTTCGAGGTCCGGGCTGGTGATGAGCACCGTGTAGTCAGGCAGGTAGGGCACCAACGTTTCGGTCGCCGGGTCTTCGTACCAGCCTGCGTACACCCAGATGTCGAAGTCGCCGATGTTGCCCATATAGCGACCGCCCTCGCCCACCACCGTGGCGTTGAGCTTGTCGTTGCCGCGGAAGCGGTCGAGCAGCTTCTGCACCGAAGGCGCCGCGCTGAAGAGCTGCCAGGCCTTCACGTCCATCACGAGCGTGTTGGCCGCAGCGCCGGAGTGCTGCGTGACCAGCATCGACCACTCGTTGACATCTTCGAGCGGATCGACGCCGGCCTCTCCCCAGCGCGCACCCGCCGCCAGCGCCTTCGTCAGGTCGGCATGGCGGCCGAAGTCCACGACCACGGCCGGATACTCTTCGCCCACCACCGTGACCTTGCCAGTGCGCAGTGCCTCCACCGCCATGACTTCTTGTCGGCGCGCGAGCATCTCAAGCTGGTCCTGCAGATCGCCCGCCAGCAAGGCTTGCTGACGCTGCGCCGGCGACAGTTCGCCCCCGATGCGCTCGCCGATGGCGCGCTTGAAGGGGCGCGAGCTGTCGAAGACGCGCTTGTCCTTCACATAGGCGGGCTTGAAGGTGCCGGTCTTGAAGCCCTTCGACTGCACGACCTTGCCGGCCACGATGGGCGCGACGAACGGGGCCAGGCGGCGGCGGCCGTTAGCGACATCGAAATGGATGTCCTCGCTTGTCTCGGTCTGCAGATCGCGGAAGAACGAGTTGAGGATGAAGGGCGCGGGGGCCGGAAGCTCGGCGATGACGCGCGCGAGCACGCCGGTGGAAAAGATGTCCATGAAAGTTTCTCCTGTGGGATGTGTGGGGTGAAGCCGCCTCAGGCCATGTCGGGCAGCAAGGTGATGCCCTTCGTTCGCAGGCCTTCGGTGATGCCATCGAGCGTGTGGCCGGCGCCGATCACGAGCGCGCTCGCGTTGAAGTCGCCCCGGGCGTAGCCCAGCGCTTCACGGTCGCCGCCCGTGGCATCGACCGTTTCGGCCAGGATGAGATCCGGTGCTTCGCTGCCATCGGCGGCGGCGGCTTCGCTCACGGTGTGCTTCTTCGAAGCGGTGATGACGCCCAGCACGGTGCCGGCCGCGTAGGTGCGACCGGCCAGCAGCGTGACCTTGCGGCCCACGAGCAGGTGCGCATTGCCTGCCACGAGCACCTTGGAAGACGAGACGCCTTCGCTCTTGAATTCGGCGCGATAGTCCATGTCGAGAACTCCTGTGTTCCTGTGTGTGGGGGGAATCAGCGCGAGCCGCGGAAGCTCGACACGATCTGGCTGGCGAGCGCGGCCTCGTCGGCGGCTGCGCCCGTGGCGGCCTCGACGCCGGACACGTCGGGATTGCCCAGCGTGGCCATCGCGGTGGCGAAGGCGTTCGCGGAGCTGGCGGGCGCGGCGGCAGGCGCCGCGCCGAGGACGGCGCCGGCCTGCTCGACCGTCAGGCCGCTGGTGACGCACTGGATGGCGAGCTGCGTGCGGCCGGCGGCGGCTTCGTGCGCGAAGATGCCGCTCACGCGGGTGCGCTCGGTCTTGGCGCCTTCGTCGCGACCCTCGGCGCGCGCGGCATCGACGTGGGCTTGCGTGAACGCGCCCGGGGCGGCCGGCGGGGTGCCGGCGGTGGCTGCTGCGGCTTGATGACCGCCCGCCTCGTTGGTGGTGGTGCCAGACATTGAAACTCCTTTGTCGTTGGCGTTGGATCGGGCGGTCGGCCCGACAGGAAAGGACCGGCTGCGCTGGGCAGCCAGCTCGGAAATGAGTTGGTCGGTGGTGGCGATGCGGTCGGCCAGGCCGGAGGCCACGGCGGCGACGCCCGAATAGCTGGCGGCCTGTGTCTTGCGCACGGCGACGGCATCCATGCCGCGATGGCGCGCCACCGCATCGACGAACATCGTGTAGAGGCCATCGATCTCGGCCTGCCATGCGCTGCGCACATCCTCGGGCAGCGGCTCGTAAGGGTTGCCGTCCACCTTGTGCGCACCCGCAAAGATGTGCGTCACGGTGATGCCGTCCTGGTCGAGCGCGCGCGAGAAATCGACGTGGCGCGACACGACGCCGACGGAGCCGGCATAGCCGGTGGCTGTCACGGCCACTTCATCGGCTGCGCTTGCGCCAAGGTAGGCCGCCGACAGCGCCATACCATCGGCAATGGCCTGCATAGGCTTGCGTCCGCGCAGATCGAAGACGCGCTGTGCGTATTCAAAGGCGCCCTGCGCCTCACCGCCCGGGCTGTCGTAGACCTGCAGCACCGCATGCACGTCGGGATGGCCCATCGCATCTTCGAGGTCGGCGGCCAGGTCGTTGTAGCCCACCAGAAAGGTGCTCTCGGCCATGTCGAGCCGGCTGCGGTGCAGGAGCGCGCCGCTGATGTTGAGCACGGCGACGCCCTCGACCACGCGGTAGCCGCGGTCGCTCGCTTCACCGCGCCGCGTCGAGAACAGCTCCGGCGCCAGCATGCGGGAGCCATCTGCGGCAGCTACGGCCAACGGCACCGCACCGAGCAGTCGGTCGCTCAAGCCGGCGATGATCGCGTCGAGCTTCTGGGGATGGATCAACAGCGGCGTGTTAAAGATGCGCGCGGCGATGTGGGGGTACTTCATGCGGTGGTTTCCTCGGTCTGGCCGTTGCCGCTGGTCTTGCCGGCTCCCTCGTCTTCGTCCGTGCGGCTCGCCTGCCCGCTCGCGGCCAGAGCGACGGCAATCGGCTGCGCGGTGTTCAGGCCACGCTCAGCGGCCATGCGCATTTCGATGGCGCGCTGGTCCATGACTTCTTCGAAGTCGTCGCCCTGCTCGGCGCATTCCTTTTCCAGCGTCGAGATCCCGGTTTCGATGCGCAGCGCGGCGGCCTGCGCTTCCTTCACTGGGTCGACCCAGCCCCGGCCACCAAAGATGAACCGCGCACGCACATAGGCGTAGCGGTTCTCGTAGAAGCCCGGCGCCTCGATCTCGCCCGCGTTGATCGCCTCTTCGAGCCACAGCTCATAGATGGCGCGCAGCCAGTAGTCCGAGAGCCAGCGGCGCCGGCCATGGAAATAGCGCCAGGCTTCGAGCAGCGCGGCGCGCGCGCTGCTGTAGTTGGACTTGCTGAAGTCCTTCAGCAGCAGCTCATAGGGCAGGTTCATGCCCGCCGCGATGTGCCGCAGCGAGGCGAGCATGAAAGCCTCGAAGGCCTGATTGGGGCGCCCGGGCGTGAAGCTCGACAGGCGCGCACCGGCGGGCAGCGGGATGACCGCGGCGCCCTTGAGCTGGCGGATGTTGCGGGTCTGCGCGACCGAGGCATTCCACGCCTCGCGCGGGTTCTCGCCGAACAGCTCAGCGGCGGAGGCCGGGTCCAGATCGGATTCGAGGAAAGCCGCGACCAGCGAGTTGGCGAGGCTGGCCTGCAGTTCGTTGGCTGCGTACTTGCCGGCCATGTGGAACTCGCGCATGACGGCCGACACCACAGGCTTGCCGCGCGACTGGCCGGTGCGCTCCTTGTCGTGCAGATGGATGACGCGGCGACGGCCCCATGGAGTGAACGCGGGGATGCGATCCCATTCCATGAGCTGCGCGTCGCGCGTCATGCCGTAGAAGCCGAACGCGAAGGCATCGCCCGGGTGGCGCTTGAGGACGTGGTACGCGACCGGCGCGCCCCACTTGTCGAACTCGATGCCCTTGCGGATGTCTTCGCGGTGCTCCAGGCCGACCGGCGTCATGAGCCGGTCGGACTCGACCATCATCAGGCGCGTGTTCCAGCGCGAGCCGGGCCGCGGCAGCCAGAGCGGCAGGCCCAGTGCGTCGCCATTGAGCATGGCGCCGCCCAGCGCCTGAAGGGTCAGGCCGAGCAGGTTCTGCGTGCGCGAGGCGTCGCACTCGACCGTCTCGGCCCATGACCGGAACTTGGCTTCGGTGATGTTGCCCCACTCGCGGCTCTTCTCGCGCGTCCAGCCGAGCAGGCGGTAATCCGGCGTGGCGCTCAGGCGCAGCACCGCGCCCACGATGTTGTCGCGCAGGGTCTGCATGCCGCCGGCCATCAGGCCGTTGTTGCGGCCGAGGTCGCGGGACCGCGCGGTCAGCGTGTCGAGGTCCGGCAGCAGATCCGCATCGGCACTGCCGCTGACCGGGTTCCAGTCGCGCATCGCCAGGTCGTTGCCGGATGCGGCGTCGTGGGCGGCCATCGCCGCGCCAGGGCGCGCCGAGGCGCTCGCGCTTGCAGCCGGATGGAATCGACGTGTGCGGCGAGCCATCTCAGACGATGTAGATGGGGCCACGCGAGCCACCGCCCGAGCGGCGGTCAAGCTCTTCGCTCACGGCGGCGATTTCCTTGCGGATCTCGGCGACGTTCTGCTGGTACTGGACGGATCGCCCGTTATGGGCGGCGGAGCTGGGAGCGGTCAGCCGATCCTGCAGCGACGCCATGAGGCGCGTGCGGGTGGCTTGAAGTTCAGCAACTGAGAGGTGGCGGTAAATGCCCATGCATGCGATGACAACAGTTCATCGCGGACATTTCCGCTGGACAAAATCACAAAATTGCGTCCCCAAGCGAATGAACTGCGCCCAGCACGAATTTTCGAAAAAAAAGAGCGACGACCAACTCTACTCATTCAGTCGAAATTTCAGCAAATCTAACTTCAGGAAGCGGATCTGCTTTGGCCTCCTCCATCACCCGCATCAATTCTTCGGCGCAGTGATCGTTCACAGCGATCAATTCACGGGCAAGCTTGACACAAGCCGCGCGCAATAGGGAAACGCTGACAGCATCGCGACTTACCGGAGCAGTAAGATTGTAATTTGCCCCGTCAAATATCACGGGAACTGCATCGGTCAACACTTCGAGTTGCGAAGAGTTAAGCCAATTATTTTTAACCATCTGATTTGCGGTCCAAAGCAGAACTGGCAGGCCGGGCGAACGCATTGTCTCCACCAGATAAACCAGCCTCGATATTAATTCATCGACCACTTCATCTGCGCGCAGTTCTCTCCATTTAAGAAGCGCATAAGAAGAACAAGCAACCTTAAGAGAGTCCTGGTCGCCCAATCCTCCTTTTATTATTTTCTTCACGGCAGCGGAATTCTCGCTGTGCAGAGGAGCAAAAAAAACGAGCGCCGCGTTCGCTCTCGGCGAGTTCGCATCCAAGCAGAATGACAAAAGCCTTTCGAAGTTGGCTTTCGTCAACTCAGTGGATGGCAATGATGGTACGACTGAGCGAGCAAGAACGTCTCCAATTAAAAGTGAGATCCTTCTTTGAGACGCAGCCAACGTATCAAAGTAGTCATTGGCATCATTTTTGGGCCGCCACTCTGTCAAACGCTGGAAGTAATTTATCGCCTGAGCTTCGCTCGGAAACTCATTTCCAATTGCCATATTTGATGCATTAAGAATGGAAGCCAGAACTTCGTGAAGATACAGACTGTCGTCCATCCTTTCGAAGAGATATGTTCGCACCACAGATCTTGTCGCAACAACGTCAGGGGATGGCAGTTCGAGAAGAGCAGATTTAAAAAGCCCTGTTTCAGGAACGAGGCTACCAACGGACTCGCACCCCCAAATCATTCTGGCGCATTTCTCCTTTTCTACTTCAGTAAGGAAATCAGCCGCAATAAGCGGCAAAAGTCTAAGTAGCGCTGAGGCGCTCGCCTTAGAGCAAGGGCCTACTTTTTCGATGATTTCGTCAATGCGACGATCAAGAGTAGGATTCAAACCCCTCTCGCCAGGTTTCTTGATGGCAGGGTCAGGCCATCGCGGAAAATCACCAAGATTAATTTCCGATTGAAGCGGAAAATTCAGCGCTTCTAACAGTATTTCTTTATGCTGATCGGCCCGAATGCTTTGCAATGAGTATTCAATCAAATGCCCCAATGCTTCTACCAGCCAAATATGCCGAAATCGCCCATCTTTCCCTATCTCCATCGCGATACTGAAAGCTTGTTTGGCTTGATCAGATGAGGCACGAACCATCGCACGCGCAAGAACCTCCATGAAAACTCTCAATTTGTTCAGCGCAGTGCCTCTCATAGGACCCGTTGAAGAAACTAGCTTGCTCTTCCAATAGTCGACCGCACGCATGCATCTGGCGAGGAGCTCGTTCGCAACTTCCGGTGAGATTCGAGCCATCTGCACTCTGGAGAAGACATGCTTTATAGAGTCGGCAGAATCACTATCCGCTGCGCGTATTGCGAGCGAAAATCTATGAAGGTCGTCAATACCGTCAAGTTTTACTAACCGTGCAGCTTTATCAACTAAGAAGCTGACCCCGTCTAGGCGCAAGGGTATACCGATAGAGTCGGCGATCCCTTGGAATAGCAAAATAGGGTGAATCTCATTGGAAAAATGTATATTCTTTGAGTTGTCGGTGTACCGTCCAGGCTCAAAAGACGGATTGATTTCGTTCTGGTTTTGCTTTTCAGCAGCTTTGGTAATTCGGTCTTGAATTTGTTCCATGCAATCCCACGGATTGCACTTAGCCTCTTGATAGTTAATTGAAAAAGCATCAAAAGGAGCTTCAGAGCTCCAGCGTTGCGAGCCACGCAAAAGCCAAGTCGCCCACGCCAATCGAGATAAAACGAAAATTGAATTCCGGCTATTCCGATATTGATCAGATAGCTCACGAAATGAGGCCTTTACAAGTTTCTCACCCTCTTCGAATCTGCCACACTCCGCTAGGATTGCTGCCTTTTGCAGCTTTTGGACGGGATCGATCTCCGCGACGCTTTCAACCTTATTTTCCATCGTGGAGAAATCGAGTCTATCTCGCGCTTCGCGTGCCTGATGCAAAGCAATCTCACTTGCGATTTCCGGCCAAAATCGAACATTATCTTCAAGAATTTTTAAAACGTCTTTCGCCAATTTTTGGCTTGATTCGTCATCAAACCAACTAGATCTTTTTAAAAGCAGCAATGCCACTTCCATCTGTTGCCGTTTAGTTAAAGCACAGCCAACTGCCGGATTGCAAATTGAATAGAATTGCTCTGCAAGCCATGAATGAGCCAACTCGAAGGAAACAGTATGCCGCCATGCGATCTCATAGAGCAACTTCGCACGCACATCTTCCGACAGGGCAGAAATTATCTTAAGGCTCGGATAAGGATCACAGATTTGAGTTTGCAATGGAAATCTGATCCCCCCAGGACAGATAACCCAACCCGGGTATGACTCTCTATCAGAAATAAGCATTGACAACTGCCGTTCAAGCAATGTTGCCGCATGTTTTTCGTCTTTATGTGTTTTATCGAGTTCTTCGTTTGAAACTAAAGATCTGTGGATTGAGCGCGGCGCCCAATCCCAAGGCGCCTTGGGTTTTAGCGCGGTCAAAATTTCCAAGAAGACTTCGGTTGACTTTAGGTGCTTGGTATCGAGATCGTCGTATTCCGAAACAATCGCGCCTAAATCTATAGGAGCAATATTTATCGACTCCAAGTATCGACGCCTCGAGGCGGTGAGATTGAGCGGGCCAACTAGGTAAATGCGACGGGCGTGTGCAGACAACTTATCCCGCACCCAGCCGGCCCATTGCAAAAAATTAGGATCATCTCCGGAGAATCCGAGCAGACATAATTCGTTTTCAATAAAAATCTGGCGCGCCAAATTCACAAAGGCAGCATGAGATTCAGGGTATTTTCTGTAATCTTCTTGAGTGAAAATCAATTCCTCAGACAAATTAACCGTGCCATGCAGTTTGATTATTCGCGGAGATCGCGAATTGGCCAGATCTTCCGCCTTTGATACGACGTTATACGCAGGCTCCATTACCTCCCAAGCGCCGCGCTCTAGAAGAGAATCCCAGTTTGTCGTTAAAACATCCGTCCACGGGAGCTTCAATAGATCTTTGTGAAGATCACCAGGAAGCCAAGAGCCGTCATTAATTTCTCGTTTAATTAAATCATGCAACGCAGGTTTACCGAAGTAAGCTTGGTATTCTTCGGCGAGGCGCAACGGGTCTCCAGCGCCGGTGGCATTCAAGTCTTGAGAAAGCGCTTGAGATAGATGAATCCAAAGAGGTAACTTCTTTTTTCCATCCAATGTTACTGCGCCGACTCGACTAAATCCCGCTCCAACCATAATTGCTGCGCCGTGGGAAGAATTGTCTTGACGCCAAAGTCCTGCCGCCAATTTCTTTAGTGCCGCATAATCTGGCAATTGCAATGCTTTTTCGGTTTCGCTGGAGTTCATATCATTTGTAGATATTGGCGGAGGGGTTGGCTTCTCGCATGTCACAAGCTGTTCGCCTGACCATTCTGCTATGGAGTCTCTCTTTTGAGCGAAGCGCGTATCGGAGCAAGTGCCGACTCATCGGGCTACGGGACATCTGCTTTCCCCAAAGGCTGCTTCTGCGCTCCATCTGAGATGATCCGCCTGACATGCCGCGGCGTCATACCGTACTCCTTCGCGAGCGCCATCAAGTTGCTGCCGTTGAATTTACAAACAATCTCTCGATGCGCTTGCTGCCGCTTTCGTGAAGTCCGCCGGGGGAGATAGATGTGTGCGCCTCCCAGCCTGAGGAGGATGCGTTCGATCAGTGACGCTGCAGCGTCTTCTGGTACGGCCACACCAAAACACCGCGCCATCGCGCGAGCTTCCTCCTCAATGATGGCAAGCGGTTCGTCATTTGGGATTGGGGCCGTCATGGTCAGTTCAAGGCAATGGGAGAGAAGATGTCCGCATCCGCTGCGGTGGTCGCCGTAGGCAGGGGAGCCACGAACGGGGCCGAATGCAATGACTTTGCGTCCAGCAGAGGACCGGTCGCGCTGACGCTGGCCGGTGCGCTGGCAGTGGAAAAGAGATCCTGGGGCGGCTGCACCGCGGCTTCGAGTTCGCCCCAGCGCTTGTCCGAATGGTTGTGCAGCCCCAGTCCAAAGGCGGCATGCAGCGCATAGTTGCGGTTGTCGAGCACTTCGTTGCGCGGCCGGCGCTTCACCCAGCGATAGGCCTCCTTGCCGTTCACCTTGGCAAGAATGCGCTGCTCCGCCGTGAGCTGCTCGTACCACTCGCGCGGCAGCTCTTGGCTGAAATGCACGAAGCCCGGCCCGGCCTTCTCGATGGCGAGCTGGCCGAGCAGCAGGTCCTTCGCCGTGTCCACACCGACATTCCACAGCTTGATGCCGTTCGGGATCTTCTTGCCGTTGAAGCGCACTTCCTGCGGGCTGCTTGGGCCGAGGACGTGGATGTTCTCTTCGCCACGTCCTTTGACGGCACGCAGCTTCGGCAAGTGATGCTGGTTCTTTCGAACCCAGTTGTAGACGGCTTGCGTCTGGTCGCTGGAGTCGATGGAGATGGCGCTCAGCCCCATGCTCGCGCCGTGCCAGGCTTGCGTGTAGCGCCGGTTCAGGTACTCGGTCACCGGTAGCCAATCGTCCTCCGAGGCGGGATTGCCGTGGATGACGTGGTGGTCAACGATCCACGACTCGAGTCCGCGCCCCCAGGCCCACACGTCGATTTCCCAACGGTCGCGCTGCACGTCCACGCCGGCCGTGAGTACGAGTCCGCCGACCGGAACGGTGCGCAGCGCGTAGGGCTCGGCGCGCGCCTGCAGTGCATGCTCGTCGGTGCGCTCACCGGAAATCTCCCAGGTCTCGCCAAGCGTCTCGTTGACGAAGAGCTGCATGGGGCCGGTGTCGCCGCTGGCGAGCGGGCCGAGCGCTTCCTCGAATTCCTTGACGATGCTTTCCCAGGTGCGCTGTGGGCTGTTGGCCGCCCAGATGTGGACGCCCAGGGATTTCGGAGGCCGAGTCGGCATGCCGGCGCTGTCGCGCCAGATGCGATCCGGGCCATAGCGCTTGCCGGTCTTGCCGCACACCCACGAGCCGGAAAGCGGCTGATCGCTCGGCAGGTAGTCGTTCTGGCGGATGGACTGGTGGCAATGGGGGCAGACGTGGCGAACGCTCTCGGGCTGGCCCCGCTCCCACTTGAAGCCGTAGAGCTTGTCCTTGCCACCCCACATGAGCGGATGCTCGACGCCGCAATGCGGGCAGTCGATGTGAAAGCGCACGTAGCCTTCGGCGTTGTCGACCGCACGCTCGACATGACAGAGGCCCTTGACGCCCGGCGTCGAGCCGCCGACGAACTTCGGATACGGCGCGCCTTCGAGCCGTCCTTTCGCCAGGCCGCCCGGATCGCCCGACTTCTCGATCAACTGGTCGAACGCGGACCATTCGTCGAGGATGGCAATAGCCACCGTGATGCGGCGATAGGCACGCTTGGCCTTGCCGCCGAGCAGATGGAGAACGCTCTCGCGGAATTTCTTGAGCTTGATGGTGTCTTCGACGCCCCTGCCCTGCTTGCGCGCCGCGCGCACAGCCGGCACACCGTCTACCGGGTCGAGGATCGGATCAATTTCGCTCTTGACGTAGCTGTCGCGGTCGTCGTCGGTGGGCTGCCACAGCGCCTGCTTGCGGCGGCGGTGCGCGATGTTATAGGCGACGAAGGCGGTGATCATCTTCGTGTAGCCCACGCGCTTGGACTTCATCACATCGAGTTCCTCGATGCGGTCGTCGCTCATGAAGTCGAGGATGCCGACCTGAAAGGACCAAGCAACCCAGCCGCCCTTTTGGTGCGAGCTTTCTCCGGCCAGCTTGAAGTGCTCGGCCGCCCAGTCGCTCAGCCGCTGGAAGGCCTCTGCGCGAAGACCGCTCAGGCCGATGCGCACGGCGCCGATGGCGGCGTCGAGTGTTTCACGCGAAACGGGCTTCAAACGGATGCCCCCGTGGTTGCGAGCATCCCTGCGGCTTCGTCGCCGTCCTCGTCCTCTTCATCATCTTCGCCATACGCATCCTCGACGCGCTCGGCCACCAGTTTGGCGGTCGAGCGAATCCATTCGTTGCGCGCCGACGTGACGATCTGCATCACGGTGGCTTTCGCTTCGTCCGGCAGATCGGGACAGGTCCGGCGCAGCGCGCCTTCCAACTGCTCGAAGCGATCAACCACCGCGCTGGATGCGGTGCTGAGCACATCGGCCAGCAGTTCGACCGGGGCGTACTCCCCGCGCGCGGTGGCGTTCTTGATTTCCTGCGCCTCGCGCTGACTGCGCGCAAGCGCGGCGCGTTCCTGCACAAGGTCGAGTCCTCCCATCTCGGCCGACATGCGGCCGGCCGCCACTTCGCGCTGACGCTGGCAGTAGGCCTGCAGCCAGGTGCGCGCCGTCTCGCCGCGCGCGATAACGCCCTCGCCGACAAGCTGGCTGACCTTCGCTTCGCTGACGCCGATCATTTCTGCGAACTCGGCCTGCGTGATCTGCACATTGAGTGCTTCGATGACCTTCACTTAACCCCCTTAGGAAGTGCGCTGAACAGTCCGAGCACGCGGTTCGAATTACCCGTATCCGGTGCTCCCAGGAGGGACCCGCTCCTTTTCCCAGGGGCGCCCCGGCGGATGGACATGGCTTGCCTGTTGTTCATTCGCCCACCAGCTTTCGGACGTGATAGCGGATGCGTCGCTCGACGTAGGGCTCAAGGTCTGCACGCTCGGCCACGCGCTGGCGGCTGATGCGCGACTCGTACATGCCATCACGCACGAACATCAGCACGGGCCGCACGATGAATCCGTCTTGGCCTGTTGCGGCCCAGATGCCGGGCGCAAGGTGCTGTGTCGGGCCACCCCGAAGATGACCATAGGCCACGAAGAAGCGCACGCCCTCGCGGCCTTTGGTGCCCTTGTGCAGACGGGCCTTGCGCTTGTCCGTCATGTTGGCCTTGTAGCCCTGCTCGCCCATGGCCTGGAAGTAGGACAGCAGGCGCACGAGAAAGCCGCCGCGCACATTGCCGCGCCCGTCGTCGCTGCCGGGGAAAGGCGTGTCGGGGATGGCCGTCTGATAGCCGGCAGGCAGGATGCCGATGCGGCGCAGTGCGGCCTCGCTGCGCTTGTCTCTGCGCGCACCGCCGAACTCTTGCGCCTGCAGGATCTTCTGCGGGTCCACGCCCTTGCCGCCGAAGTAGGTCGGCTCGATGTCCACGCTCAGCCGGTCGGGCGTGGCCTTGCGCACATAGACGCTCTTGAGGATGTAGGGCGTCGGCCGGTCGAACTGGTCGCGCATCTCGCGCTGCCACTCGCGCCGCGCGAGGAAGCCGCCATCGCTGAGCCCATTCGCATAGGCTTGCTTGGCCTGCTGCCCCGACAGCTTGGCAAGCTGCGCCTGCATGCTGGCAAGGCCAGCACCACTGAAGCCTATGGTCACGCGCATACCGCCTCCCCTGCCTGCTCGGCCACACGCCGCACCCTTGCGGTGAAGGCGAGATAGGTTTCGCCGCGCCCCACCGAGAAGGCCGCTTCGTCCCATGGCGCCAGGCCCAGTGCACGCGCCTTCGCGTCGATGCCGCTGCGCGTCTCGTGCCATGCCCCGGCCGCAGGGCCAGCGTCAGGCGCACGCGGCACGTCCCGCCATCGCTCGTTGCGGAGCCAGGTGGCGAACTCGGGCACGAACTCCCCGCCGTCCTTTGTCCACCTCTTGCTAAGCCTTTGGGCCTCGATGGCCGAGCGCATCGTCTGCTGCAGCGCGGCGGTTGGCGCCATCCGCCGGTATCGGCGTTCGGCCTTCAGCCGGTTGTCGTGGTTCGGGTAGATCGCAAAAAGTTCATCGAACCCGGTCGCCCCCCCGCCGGGGGGTAGGGGGGATTGGTTCATTGATGGTTCTGAAGATTCGGGTGTCATAGCTGTGACACCCCTCTCGTCTCCGGTGACACCCCTCTCGTCCGTGGTGACACCCCTCTCGGGCTTCGAGACGGGTGTCAGATTGACACCCGTGTGGATAACTTCAGGTGGGGGCGCGTCATCGAGGGGTGTCAAATTGACACCCCTCTCAGGAACCGGCACTTCGCCGCCTTCGATCCACTCGGGACAGATGCGGTATTCGTTGGTCACGCCCGGGCGCCCGGTCGCCGTCTTGACCTGAATCAGCCACCCGGTTGCCACCATCCGGCGGATCTGCCGTTGCACGCTGCTGCGGCTCTGCATGGTCTTGCGGGCCAGCTCATCCACCGAGGGCCAGATGCGCCGGCCGTCATCGCTGGCATGGTCGGCCATCGCGAGCGCGAGCAACCGCTCCATGCCGCCCGATGGATAGCGATCAAAGACCATCGACATCACTTTGATGCTCATGGCGTCGGGCGCCCTCCCCGGCCAAGTCGATCCGCTGCGCTCATGCCTTCGGTTCCTCCCGCATCAGGCCGCGCAGCATCGCCAGCGAATGGCCGACATTGGCGACCAGCTCCGCCGCGTGGTGCTCCGCCTTGCGCATCTGGTTGCGCGACACGCCGTCCTTGCGGCGCGTCAATGCTTCGCCGAGCGCCTGCACGTAGTCGGCGAACGCCATCTGGAGCTGCACAAGGGCATCGAGCGGATCGCCTTCGGAATGCGCCGGCGTGGCCCGGATGCAGACGTGATCCAGCTCCCCGGCCATGGCGTGCAGGATGCGGTAGTCCCGGCTCTGCCACTGCATCTCGATGGCGTCGCGCAGCGTGAGGTGATGGGTCGTGTTCTGCGGGTTGACCTTGTGCGTCAACGTGTTGGGGTTGTGTCCCACGCGCTTGGCAAGGGCAACGATGCCGCCCTGATAGCCGTGCGCAGTGTCATAGGCAGCGACCGCCGCATCGTGGCCACGCAGCTTGTTGGGTACGGGCTCATCGGCGCCATAGCCGTGCGCCGCGTCAATTGAGATATTCGTTCTCATGCAAACCTCAGAGACTCACGCTCTCCACGCAGCAGCAGCGCCAGGCGCTCCCACGCTCGGCGAGCGCATTGATGCAATTGAAAAGTTCCTTGAGCAGCTTGTGGTTCTGCTTGAGGTGGAACCGGATTTGAGCCGCGCGAACATCGCGGCATGGCTGGAAATCGTGGGCGCGAGCGCACGCGCCCACGGACTCCAAACGCCGCGGCAGCAAGCGGCGATGGAGCTGCTGTGCTCGCGCGTGCTGGCGCCTTCGTTCGAGCTGGTGCAATCGTGTTCGCGGTAGCGGATCGTCCTCGCGCGATCAACCGGTCTTCTACGGATAGGCGACCATGGGAACGACTGCGGGGGACGGGCAGAATGACTGTCGGAGGCAGGACTCATGACATCACTTCCCCGCGTCACCCATCCGAAGATCTTCGCTGTCGGAGAGATTCGCATCGGCGTCATCACGTACTTTCCCTTGACGGACGCTCAGGCCGCGAAGATTGCGATGCTCGCGTACCGAGGCCGCAAGTGGACGAAGAAGGACCAGAAGCAGGTGCACTACCAAGTCTGGATTGGAGATCGCGATGCACTAGCGCTGCTTGGATAGCGCGCGCTTCGTCCGCGGTCAACCGGAGCCCCCGGCGCCGCTCTGGCGACCTGATCTCTACGTTGCCGTCCTCGTCGATTGAAACCAATAGCGCGAAAGCGGCTGCACCGCTCGCGGCTCCGCCAGGCCCTCGCCCGGAAGTGCTGGCCAGGGCGTTATCCAAGCGGCCTCCCCAATTCAAGCGATTTGCGCAAGTGGTAGGACGCGTATTCCGGGTCCTCATGGATGCGGTCATGCTCGGCCAGCAAATCACCGTTCAGGTGGAAAATCTGCAGCACATCACGCCGAGACTCCCCTTCGCCCCGCTGGCATTGGACGAGTACGACTTTCTCAACCCTGACCGACAGAGGCGGCATTGCACATGGCAACGAACTCATGGCCCGAGATCCTTTCGACGTGCGATGAAATTGAACAGTTGCTCGACGGGGCCGCACCGGTCGCAGATTCGGCGCGCCTCAACCGGATCACCTTCTTGTGCGGACACTTGGGCACCGACTCCTACATCCGGCAGAAGGCGAATCGCTTGGCATCTCGCGCCGCGATCTATTTCAGTGCTCGACGCCATGCCAGTGAGCAAGGAGGCGCCGCCGGCGTCATGCAGGAGATGCGCTATCGGTTGCTCTCGTCCATTCGAGAACAAGCCGACTGGCTCGCACGCAGTCAGAGTTAGCTCGGGCTGCCTTTTAGCACCGTCGAAAAAGCACTCGACTTCGTCGGCCACAACGGACGACATCAGCGCCGAGTGCAGTGAGCGGCGCGAAGCGTCGTGGGAGCCGTGCACCTTATTCATAGGCGCCCTCCCCGCCAGCCGCCCGCAACACGCCCCACGCGACATCAGGCCGCAAGTCTTCGCAGCGTACGGCGCGTCCGGTTTCTCGCTCGATCTCGGGGCAGCGCTCAGCGGGCACACGACGCTCTCGGCTTTTCCACTGACCTACAGCCGCAGGAGTGACCCCGAGACGATGCGCCAATGCGGTGGCAGAGCCAACGACCGCGATGGCACGCTCGATAGGAGGGAACGGGGTGGCGGTTTCCATATCCGCCATCTTAAAGCGTCGCTTTACTTAAAGTCAATCGCTGCTTGTTGCCGTAGTGTCAACTCGCCGGGAAACTATAGCAATGCTTAAGGATAAAGCGACCATGACACCGGCCCAGCAAACGCTCGCGTCCAATTTCACTCGCGCCCTAGCTGAATCCGGCGTTGCGCCGAAGGCAATAGCCGAAGCTCGCGGCATCACAGAGCAAGCCGTAAGTAACTGGAAACGTACCGGCAAGATCGCTCGCGAACACTTGCCCACGATTGCCCAGTTGACAGGCTGGTCAGTGGAAAGACTGCTTGGAGGCGCGCATGATGATCCGCAGCCAGAGTTCGCTGGGATGGCAAAGATCGCTCGCCGCGTGCCCGTGGTGGGCACAGCCAAAATGGGTGACAACGGCTACTTCGAAGACTTCTCATGGGTGCCTGGCGCAGGCGACGGGCACATCGAAATCCAGACCCAAGACCCAAACGCTTACTGCCTCCGCGTGAGGGGTATGAGCATGCACCCGGCAATTCGAGACGGTTGGTACGTACTGATCGAACCGAACGGACAGCCGAGAGAAGGCGAGTACGTGCTGCTGAAGCTTCGCGACGGCAAGAAGATGGTTAAGGAGTTGCTGTTTCGCCGCCCCGGCTCAATCCAAGTTATGTCGGTGAACGGGGAAGAACGATTCACAGTTGATCTTGAAGACCTCGAAGACATGCAACCTGTTGGTGCGGTCGTCTCACCGAGCAAATGGAGCCCTGACTAAGGTTCAACTGTCCCCTTGGGCGCCGGCCAGTGCCGGCAGTGCCGCTTTATTTTAAAGCTACGCTTGACGAATAAAGCAAAGCGATGCTTTAATTTGTCCATCTCAACACGGAGATGGACATGGATCTCACTGGACACAAGCACCCCCCACGGGCGACACATCGCCTCTCTCAGATCTCAGCCACCAAGGCTGACAACGAGCGTCGCTATCGCTGCAGCTACACGCCGCGCGACGCCCTCGGCCACCTGAATCCTTCGGACACCGGCGCGGCCCCCTTCGTGCAATTCCGCGCGGCCAATGCGACCGCAGCGCTCGACATCGCCCGCCGCATCACCGGATGTCCGGTGATCGAAGCGACTCGCATCGAGGGTTGACCCCGTGGCCCGCGCTCAAATCAATCACGCCACCGACAGCCGCGCCGCATCGCGCCACGCGGCCACCAGTTCGGCGCGCGTGGACATCTGGATTCGCACCATCGGCCGCCGCCGCCAGGCGTTCTATCGCTGCAGCGCCGCAGGCGTCGCGAACTGGCAAGCCATGGGCGTGCCACTCGCCAATAAGGCACTGAAGCTCGGCAGCATCAGCTTGCCCGGCATTTCTGACGCGACCGTCACCGCCTACATGGAGGACGCACCCGCACATCCGATGGCGGCCGAGTTCGGCGACCGCGCACGCGCGCTCAACAGCGAAATCGACTCGCTCAACCTCTCGGCGCGGGGTGCGGCATGACCGCGGCATTCAAAGCGAGCCCTCTCAGCATCGCCGAGACGAAGGCGAACTTGGCGGCAGCGCAAGCAGCCGCAGCCATCGCGCAGGCCATCGCTGCCTACCAAGCAGCCGGCTATGGCTCTCTCGTGACTCAGCCGCTCCATGAGGCTCTGGCGCACGTCAATCACTCGATCCGCGAGGTGAAGTCGTGAGCGCGTCGAATGAAGAAATCGGCGCGCTCCTGCGGAGGGCTGACGCCCTCAAAGACCAAGACGGCGCCTCGGAATCGGTGCGAGCGTTTTGGCGCGGCTACGCCAAGGGCCTGCGCGATTTGCTTTCGGGCGGCGGTAAGAAGGCAGCGGCGAAGGACTCAGCCGCCCAACACTGCGCGAGCATGCGCCAAAGTGCAAACGCCGCTCTGCCCATAGACGGCCATCGTCTCGCCGCTGCGGACATGCCTGAGTTCGTGACCGCCGAGGACGTAGAGATCGCCGATTACCTCATCGTCGATTTCAAGGTCAACGCTGTCCAACAGCTCGAACACGACGAGTTGATCGCTCTCGTCCCGCACGACAAACAGGCCGTTCCTGCGGTTGATGTCCACAATGTTTCCGCGTGCCATGAGTCCTCCGGAGTTGTCGCGGAGAGTATGGCGCAAGGGCATACCGCCGCGGCCGAGCCTGAGAGCGTGAAGGGCACCGGAGGCGCCGCGTGACGTTCCTCTTCCGCTGCCCCGAATGCCGCACGCGCCGCCGCGATCACGGCCTGTTCTCGCAGCACCTGCGCGCGACCGGCCACCGGCTGTGCCGGTGCGGCGGCTACCACTACGAGCACCGCCCAGGTTCGCCATTCTGCGAGCGCAATCCCATGAGCGCGGCCCTGCTCGCGAGCCGTTACGGCGCCTCTGACGAAGAGGTGACCGACATCGCGCTCGAAATCGTTCTGACCACGCGCAGGCGCACTGCCCTGCACTGCCCGTTCTGAAAGGCCGGCATGCGCTCGACCTCATTCCAAGAAACCGGCGTTGGCCTCATGAGGACATCGCCCGTCAAGCCCATCCCGGGCTTCCTCGCGACCGCTGCCGCGCTGGCGGTCTTCATCGTCCTGCCCATCGCGCTTGCCGCGATGTGTGTCTACGGCTGGAGCACACCATGATCGTGATCGTTTCCCCTCGCCCGCGGCGCCCCAAGCAGCCGCAACAAACCGGCCCCATCGGTGGCCTCACCGACAGCCGCTTTCAGTACACGCCGAGCGTCGCCACCGACATCCGCAAGACTTTCAAGCGCATCCGTGCCGAGCAGCGAGGTGCGCAGGCATGACGACCACGACCACCGGCGTTTTCTTCGTCGGCAAGGACCGCCCAGGACGCCCCGCCGTCAGCGAACACACGTCTAACGCGGGCGAGTTCGTTCTGAAGATGCGAGTCGTCGACAACCAAGGGCCGCGCGCCGTCGAGGTGTACGTCGTGCGCTGGATCGGTCCCTCTGCCGCTGCGTGGCGTGCGCAGCACCGCAACCTCAAAGCCGGCGATGCGCTGCGCCTTGAACTCACGAACCCGCGTTCGATGCCAGGCGCTCAAGCGCCGGAAATCCATGCCGCCATTAAGACGTGCGAGCCGCTGCCCGCACGCGCCCCAGCAATCGCCCAGGCCGCATAGCGCGGCAGGCATCACTTACCCAAAGAACACCATGCCCTTTTCTGTTACCCCGCTCGCGACCATCGAGCGCGAAGCCAAGGCCGCAGCCGAACGCGGCGAAACGCCGAATGAAGCTTGCCGATATCCCTTCGATGACCCGGCCGGACAGGCGTTCGTCCGGATCTACAACGAGCACCGTGACGCCTTGCGCGTCCGCGCATCGCAGCACACGTCGGAGCGCAGCGTATGACGTGGATGCTCACCAGCACAGGCGCCGAATACCATCTCACTGGCCCCGCCGCGCTTGCCGCAAGCGGCCGTCCCGTGGACATCCGCGACGTGTCCCACCACCTCGCCATCGTGAACCAGTTCAACGGCGCCACCACGCGCCCGTACAGCGTCGCCGAGCACAGCCTGCTGTGCTGCGACATCGCGCGGCACGCCGGTGCTTCGGTGTTCGTGCAGATGGCCGCGCTGATGCATGACGCACACGAGGCATACACCAATGACCTCATCAGTCCGGCGAAGCTCGCCGTGAACAGCTTCAGCATGGGCGCCGGTGGCATCGCCGCGTGGGCACTCTTCGAGGCCGAGCATGCGAAGACCGTTCGCGAGCACTTCAAGCTGCTTTCGGTGTTCGCCAGCCACAAGACATTGCTGCGCTCCATCGACTCGCAGGCGCTCGCCACGGCGCGGCGCGACCTGACTCCGTTTGACCCAGCACGGCATCTGCCGTGGGCCGTATTGGGCGACAACACCACGCAGCCAATGGCACCCGCGGACTGGATTCGCCTCGACACGCCCGAGCGCGAAGCAGCTACGTGGAAAGACTGGCGCGAGCAGTTCCGCAATCGCTTTCTCGAGTTGCAGGTGCAGCGCACCCTCGCCGGATTGGCGGCGACCAACGCTGACAGCACCGCTCGTCATTCACTGAACTTGGCCACGAACAAGGAAACCTCATGAGCCCACCCGAATTCATCGCAACGAAGCCTTTCCCCGCGGGGTGCACCCCGCGCATTCCAACCTCAATCAAGAACCAGGAAACTCAAATGAACGAAAAACTTCTCGTCCCAGCGGCAGAGGCTGCAAAGATGCTGTCCATGGGCCGGTCCACCTTCTGGAACAAGGTGAAGCTTAAGCAGCTCCCCCAGCCGGTGAAGATTGCGGGCATCACGCGGTGGCGCGTCTCAGATTTGCGAGGATTCGTGAACGTGGTTTCTAGTTAAGTACCGCCTGGTCTGCAGGGTTCCACATCGCCCTCAAGGCTTGAAATCACCTTGTCGATCACTTTAAAAATCGTGCGATACGGCGCCTTAAAAAATTCCCGACTTGGATTGAATCTGTACGACGCCAGTTCTTCGTGAATCAGTCTTTCGGCTTGCACGCAGTCACCAGTCGCCCATTCTTCTACGACAAGAAAATGGTCGGGGGAGCTTGTACTTCTCGACAATTCCCCCGAACGTTCATCTGACGTACGGCGTGTTAGCCCGACTTTGAACACATCTTTAAGATGCGCCGCGGAGCGCATAACGTATATAAATCCCGGGTTGGAGCCAGGAATTTCACCCCCTCCGCGAGAAGCGAAAACAGTTGAATTCGTGGGTGAATCCTCCACCCATGACTGAACCTGACTAACCCAGGTTCTGCCATGGATCGGCCGACCCACTTTGTCTCTCCCCTCTACATCGATCGGCAACTTCCGCCAGTAACCGCTTTTTTCAACCTTGTATTCGGGTGCATTAAAAATCGTCCGGTCCGGGGAACGGGTTGGAGGTGCTCGCAGCAGTCGAACATCTCTGTAGGTAATCCAATGTTTCGGATTTACACGCTCAAAAACCTTCTTGTTTTTGAGATGCGATCGATACTCCCTGAAGGAGGTAGGGTGGCGCTCAATTTCGATATCATCGTTATGAGCTTCGAAGAAGGTAGGGAGGAGCAAACAGGTTTTGCACAGCTCAAATAGCGTCCCATAATCTTTCATGGCGCTCGCTGATTGCTCGAACTGCTTCTTTATTTTCTCGGAAAAGAATTCGCCTTTTTCGTCAAGAAATGCAGACACATCGTCCGTCTTTCCTGTGTAAGTTGTTCCGCAGTCATGGAACACATATTGCGCATCGACGGTCTTTGTCTCAAGATCGAACCGCAGAAGGACGACAGTTTTCCATAGATCAGGATCCTCGACTAAGGGCTCGGCGCGCGCTATTAGATCTTCATCAGGGGCAATATGCGCCCGATGTGGGAGGGCCTCAGTGGACTCCCAGAGTTTATGAATATTCTTCGTTTCATCTTCGAGATTGCATTTTTGCCCTGCAACAAGCAATGCTGTGACTTCTTTTTCGACTCTAATCAGCGAAATTGAAGAAAACCCAAATTCCTCACTGCCTTCACTCCGAAACAACAGGCCAGAAGGCTTATCAATCGAATTATATGAATGAGCCTTCCCCTCCGGCAATATTCTCTGAATATCCAAAGGAAATTGATCCGAAGCGCCACTCGTTACCCAATCGATGAAATGTTGGAACGAGAACAGATGATCACACTCATCCCTCAGTTCAAATGTTCCTGATTTCGGAAGAAATTTATTAAATGCCTCCACTACATTGAAGGAACTCGGCATGTCGCGCAAAGAGCCGTGAAATACCCGGTTGTTATACTCTGCGTTGTATTCTCTCAATTGCCTGTCCGCAGACAGGCCAGCACCGTTTTCATTCTGAACGATGACTAACGCAGTTGCCCCTTCGAATATTTCCTTGAGCAACTTTTGGTGCTTTGGATTATCTTTATTTTCCTCAATAAAGGCATCAAGTCCTTTTCTGCGTTCCGACCCCTTGGGAGGCAGAGTCCAGAATCCAATTTCTGCCATGCGATCCTGGTGTGATGCCAAGTTTTGCTCCACGTAGTATTTTTGAGATATTACGTTACAGCGAGCCTCCGAGCGATGCAGATTCGTGGAAAACTAGGAGTCAGCGGGAGTCAACTGCGCCCTCTCCAACCAATCGGACCACCATTGCATCAGCTCGCGGCGCTGTGCAAGGTAATCCGCACGGTTGTACGCAGCGCGAACGGCATTCGTTTCCTTGTGCGCAAGCTGCCGCTCTATCACATCGTGTGAGAATCCCGAACGCTCATTTAGCACAGTCGAAGCCAATGCGCGGAAACCGTGCGCTGTCATGCGCCCCCTGTAGCCCAGACGATACAAGGCAAACAGAAAGGTGTTTTCCGAAAGCGGGTGCCCAGGGTGAATTGGCGAATCGAGCACGAGCGAGCCGTCGCCACTCATCTTCCGCAGAGTCGCAAGAATGGCTTGTGCCTGCCGCGACAATGGCACAACATGAGGAATGCGCATCTTCATGCGCACTTCAGGTACCACCCAAATCGCCCCTTGCTCCTTCAACTCCCCCCAAAGCATGCCGCGCAGCTCGCCCACGCGTACGAACGTATGCGCCAGGAGCTGTAAGCCGAGCCGAGTCACCGAGTCTTCGTAACTATCGATCGCGCGCATCAACTCGCCAGCCTCTTCCGCCGGGATGCTCGCCATCGGCTTCTTGGTCTTGCGAGCAGTGAGCACACGCGTCAACCCGGCCGCACCGTGCTGTTGAAGCAAACCCGTGTCCTGCGCGAAGTCGAAGACTGCCGAGATGCGGCTCGCAACGCGATGCCCGGTTTCGATCTTTCCGCCGGCTTGCGCAGCCCGCACCACCGCGACCAACTCCGACCGCGGAATGGCGTCGATGGGCCGGAAGCCAAGCAGCGGAAACGCGTACCGCTCTAGCGTGTTCTGCACCTGAATTTGATGCTTGCCATTGGCAAGGGTCGGCAGCTTTGCCTTGAGCCAGTCGCGCGCTACCGTCTCAAAGGTCGGCGCCGCTGCTGCGGCCGGCGGCCCCTCACGAGCCGCTGCGTGCTCTTTCCGCGCTTCAGCCAGGCTCACCCCAGGGTAGAGGCCATAGGTCTTGGTTTTCTGCTTTCCGTCGGCGGTGTAGTTGGCTCGCCAACTCTTTGCGCCGGTGGGCGAAACGAACAGATAGAGGCCATGCGCATCGGCCAGCTTGTAGGCCCTTTCGCGCGGTTTGGCGGCGTCAACAGCTTTAACAGTGAGGGTCATGGTATCGGCTAGAAAATACCATGACTGATGCCATGTTTGGAGCTTGGCTAGGGGCAGTCTGCGACAGCCCCCATTAGATCAAAAAGGATGCCGCTCCCAATGAAAAAGTCCCGTCGCATGAACTGCGCGGGACTTCAAGAAACTGCCAAAGATGGATTCTGGCGGAGAGTGTGAGATTCGAACTCACGGACGCTTTCACGTCGGCAGTTTTCAAGACTGCTGGTTTAAACCACTCACCCAACTCTCCGGAACCGTCGATTTTATGCTGACGCCGGCCCGTCACTCCTCGGGCAGGAAGAGCGACTGCAGATCGCTCAGAAAGTCCAGCCCGCGCTCGGTGGGCCACACGCGGTGCAGGTCGCGCGCGATGAGGCCCTTGCGCTCGGCTTCCTCCAGCCCCTTTTGAATGCTGGTCATGGCAAGCCCCGTGCGCTCGCTGAACTGGGGCAGCGTGAAGCCTTCCTTCAGGCGCAGCGCATTGAGCATGAACTCGAACGGCAGGTCGGCCAGCGCCACTTCGTCGCTTTGCGCCACGGCGGCGCCGGCGCGGGCGTTGTTCATGTACAGGCGCGGTTCGCGGAACCGCACCTGGCGCACGATGCGGTGCGCGAAGCTCAGCTTGCTGTGCGCGCCGGCGCCGATGCCCAGGTAGTCGCCGAATTGCCAGTAGTTGAGGTTGTGCGCACAGGTGTGGCCGCTGCGTGCATAGGCCGAAACCTCGTAGCGCGACATGCCGCTGGCGGCGGTTCGTTCGGTGATGCGGTCGAGCATGGCGTAGGCCAGGTCGTCTTCGGGCAAGGCCGGCGGAAACTTGGCGAACCAGGTGTTGGGCTCGATGGTGAGGTGGTACACCGAGATGTGCGGCGGCGCCAGCGCCAGCGCCTGGGTCAGGTCGGCGTCCAGCCCCTCGAGCGTCTGGCCCGGCAGCGCATACATCAGGTCGAGGTTGAAGGTGTCGAATGCACTCGCGGCTTCTTCCATGGCGGCGATGGCCTGGGCACGGTCGTGCACGCGGCCCAGCGCCTTCAGGTGTTCGTCATTGAAGCTCTGCACGCCCACCGAAAGCCGCGTGACGCCCGCGGCACGGTAGGCGCGGAAGCGGTTGCGCTCGAAGGTGCCGGGGTTGGCTTCGAGCGTGATCTCGGACTCGGGCGCCAGCTTGAGGCGGGCGCGCACATCACCGAGCAGGCGATCGATGGCCTGCGGCGAAAAAAGGCTCGGCGTTCCGCCGCCGATGAAGATGGTGTGAACGGTGCGGCCCCAGATGAGCGGCAGTGCGGCGTCCAGGTCGGCAATGAGCGCGTCGAGGTACGCCGCCTCGGGAATGCCTTCGGCCTCGGCCTCGCTGGTGGCGCGCCACTCGTGCGAGTTGAAGTCGCAGTAAGGACACTTGCGCAGGCACCAGGGCAGATGGATGTAGAGCGACAACGGCGGCAACGCCGCCAGTTGCAGCGGGCCGGGCCGCATCCAGTGCAGCACGTCGTTGGCCTGCGGTGCGCCGGTGGGCTGCGCGGGCTGGATGGGAACGACGGAGGCCATCGCTCAGAACCAGCGTTCGCGCATCAGGGCCAGCATGGCCTTGGCCGCCTGGCCCCGGTGGCTGTTGGCGTTTTTCACCTCGGGCGGCAGCTGGGCAAAGGTCTTGCCGAAGCTGGGCAGGTACATGACGGGATCGAAGCCGAAGCCGTTGTCGCCGATGGGCGCCTTCGCAATTTCGCCGACCACGCGCCCGACCGCGATGAGGGGCTCGGGGTCGTCGTGCCCGCGCAGCGCGACCAGCGTGCTGACGAGCGCGGCGCGCCGGTTGACCACGCCGTCGAGCTGCTCGAGCAGGGCCTTGACGTTGTTGGCGTCGCCCTTGGCATAGCCGAACTGCATGGCATAGAACGCGGTGTCCACGCCCGGCAGGCCGCCAAAGGCATCGACGCAAAGCCCCGCGTCGTCGGCAATGGCCGGCAGGCCGGTTGCGGCGCAGGCATGGCGCGCCTTGGCCAGCGCGTTTTCGACGAAAGTGCGAAACGGCTCTTCGGCCTCGCCCACGCCCAATGCCGATTGCGGCACGAGCGTCACGGCCAGCTCCGCAAACAGCAGCTGGAGTTCGGCAAGCTTGCCGGCGTTGTTGGAGGCCAGAACCAGTTTCATCGCCATCAGTTACTTCGCAAGCAGGGACTGCTGCTGCAGCACGATCAGTTCGCCGATGCCCTTTTCGGCCAGGCCGAGCAGGAGGTTCATCTCGTCGCGCGAGAACGCCGCGCCCTCGGCGGTACCCTGCACTTCGACGAAATGGCCGGCGCCGGTCATCACGACGTTCATGTCGGTATCGCAGGCGGAGTCCTCGGTGTATTCCAGGTCGAGCAGCGGGGTGCCGCCGACGATGCCGACCGAAATGGCCGCCACATGGCTCCTGATGGGCGTCGCGGCCAGCGTGCCGGCGGCGAGCAGCTTGTTGACGGCGTCTTGCGCGGCGACGAATGCGCCGGTGATGGCGGCGGTGCGGGTGCCGCCATCGGCCTGCAGCACGTCGCAGTCGAGATGGATCGTGCGCTCACCCAGCGCGGCCAGGTCGAACACGGCGCGCATCGAGCGGCCGATGAGGCGCTGGATTTCCTGCGTGCGGCCGCTTTGCTTGCCGCGGGCGGCTTCGCGGTCGCTGCGCGTGTGGGTGGCGCGCGGCAGCATGCCGTATTCGGCCGTGACCCAGCCTTCACCACTGCCGCGCTTGTGCGGCGGCACGCGCTCTTCGACCGAGGCGGTGCACAGCACGCGCGTCTGGCCGAATTCGATGAGCACCGAACCTTCCGCGTGAATGGTGAAGCCGCGGGTGATGCGCACCGGGCGCAGCTGGTCGGCGGCGCGGCCGCCGCTTCGTGTGAAAGCAGTCATTTTCTTGTGAGGGGTATGTGGAACAAAAGCGGGATAGCCCCGCAAGACTAAGCAGCCCGGGTATCAGATTTTCTTTGCAGCAGAGCGGCGAATGGCTTCGTTGATTTCGGCAATCGAGCGCTCGATGGCGTCTTCGTCGAGTTCATCGAGGGCGTCGAGCTCGCCGTCCGAAGGCATGCCGGCCTGGATGGTGGAGGCGAAGACGCCGTCGTCGATGGTCTCGGTGGAAACGCCGCGGTCGTCGCCCGCCGCGTCGGGCATTTCCCATTCGAGGGCGATGAGCGTCACGTTGTCGCTGTGCGCGCCGCCCTTGCGAAGCGCCATTTCGGCCAGGTCCGGCGCGGCATCGGACACCGGCTTGTCGGAAGACAGCGTGTGCACGATGACGGCGTCATCGAGCACGCCCCAGACGCCATCCGAACACAGCATGATGCGGTCGCCGCGCTGCAGCTGCAGCGGGGCCGAAATATCGAACAGCGGCGTGGTCGGCGAGCCCAGGCAAGTGAGCAGCAGGTTGCGGTTGACCGGCATGTCCGCACCATGCGGACGCGGTCGCTCGGCATGCGAATGGTCGCGCGTGCGGGTCAGCAGGCGGCCGTCGCGCACCACGTAAAGGCGCGAGTCTCCGCAATGCATCCAGGTGGCCGTGGTGCCCTGGAGCAGGGCTGCGACGACGGTGGTGCGCGGCGTGTCGAGCATGGCCTTGTGGCTCGCATACCGCATGATCTGCTGGTGCGCCGCCATGGCCGATTCGGCCAGGAAGGCCTTGGCGTCCTTGACGGTGGGGCGCGCTTCGCGTTGGTAGAGGGCCGCAATGGTCTGCAGCGCCAACTGGGCAGCAACCTCGCCCTCGGGATGGCCGCCCATGCCGTCGGCCAGCACGAAAAGGCCCGACTCCCGCGTGTAGCAGTAGCCCATGCGGTCTTCGTTTTTGAGACGGCCGCCCTTGCGGCTGACCTGGAATACCGAGAATTTCATGCCGGACGCGTGGTAGGTGCCGCCGCCTTGGGCAGGGCCTTCTTGTCGAAGGAGCGGATGTTGTCGAAGGAAAGCCGTACCTTTTCGCCGACGGTGAGCTTGGTATAGCGCCGCTCGCCTTCGCGGCTCAGTTCCTTTTGCAACGCAAAGACCGATTGCGGGCGGGAGAGCGGATCGAGCGACATGCACCATTCGACCACCTCGATGAGGTTGTCGGAGTACACGCCGCGCAGGCGCGACAGCGACAGGCTGAGGCGGTCTTTCTCGATGCGGCGCGGGGCGTCGTTGGGCGGATAGCCCTGCATGCAGGCGTAGATGCAGGCGCCGATGGCGTAGATGTCGGTCCAGGGGCCCATCGACGAGTCGCGCCGGTACATCTCGGGGGCGGCGAAGCCGGGGGTGTACATCGGGCGGATGAAGATGCCCTCCTTGCTGAGCACTTCGCGCGCGGCGCCAAAGTCGATCAGCACCGCGCGGTCTTCGTCGGTGACGAAGATGTTGGCGGGCTTGATGTCCAGGTGCAGCATCTTGTACTGGTGCACGATGCGAAGGCCGCGCAGGATTTCATCGAAAAGCGACCGGATGGTCGATTCCCGGAAGACTTTCGGCCTTTTCAGGTCGCGCGCGGTCACCACGAAATCCTGCAGGGTGGCGCCCTCCAGGTAGTTCATGACCATATAGACGGTTTCGTTCTCGCGAAAAAAGTTGAGAACGCTGACCACCGAGGCATGCGAAATCTGCGCGAGCGAGCGCCCTTCCTCGAAAAAGCTCTTGAGGCCGAGCCGGTAGAGGGAGAGCTTTTCGGGCGCAACTTCGGGCGTCAGTTCACCCGGCCCGCGCGTTGCCAGCGATGATGGCAGGTATTCCTTGATGGCAACCTGCTGTCCGCTGGGGTCTATGGCGAGGTAGACAACGCCAAACCCGCCTGCGGAAAGCCGGCGAACGATGCGGTAACCGCCAATGACCGTATCGGGCAGCAGGGGCGAAGGCTTGACCTTTGACATAATCCGGGAGTTTCGCCCGAAGGCGATGGTGCGGCAAGCGAACGCCATGCCGACGCCTCGGTGCATGCAAGCAAAACCACAGTGAGGCGCAATGCCAGTTTACAGCATGACCGGCTATGCCAGTGGCCAGAACGGCCCCGTCGGCAGCCACTCCGAAGCCGAAGCACGGCCTGCCGCCGCGGGCCGACTCGGGGTCGAAATCCGCTCGGTCAACAGCCGCTTCCTCGACCTCACCTTCAAATTGCCGGAGGAACTGCGTCAGCATGAAACCGCGCTGCGCGAGCTGCTCACGGGCAAGCTCAAGCGCGGCAAGGTCGAGGTGCGGGCCGCCATCGAGAACACCGCCCAGGCGGGCGTCGTCGAGCCCTCCGTCAAGCTGCTGCAGCGGCTCAACGGCGTGCAGGATGGCATCAAGGCCTGGCTGCCCGGCGCCCGCGAATTGAGCGTGGCCGACGTGCTGCGGCTCGCCGGCGGCGACAGCGCCATGCGCGGCGACTGGGGCAGCGACCTGCTCGAGGTGGCCGGCAAGGCGCTGGATGCGCTGATGTCGGCCCGCCAGCGCGAAGGCGCGCGGCTCGCCAAGATGCTGGAGGCCCACTTGGCCCAGTTGCGCACCCTGGTCGAACAGGCCGGCCCGCTGATTCCGCAGCTGGTCGAGCAGCAGCGCGCTCGTTTCCTGGAGCGCTGGCAGGAAGCCATGGGCCTGACCGGCGGCACGCTGCCCGAGGCGGCCCAGGACCGGGCGCTGACCGAGGCAACCGCTTTCGCGATCCGCATCGACGTGGCGGAAGAGCTCACGCGCCTCAATTCGCACCTCGACGAGATCGAGCGGCTGCTCAAGAAGGGCGGCGAAATCGGCAAGCGGCTGGACTTCCTGATCCAGGAGCTGCATCGCGAGGCCAATACACTGGGCTCCAAGTCGGCGGCGCTGGACCTCACCCGCATCGGCGTGGACATGAAGGTGCTGATCGAGCAGATGCGCGAACAGGTACAGAACATCGAATGAGCGAGCGAATGGACTATCCGGGCAACATCTTTGTCGTGGCGGCACCGAGCGGTGCCGGCAAATCGAGCCTGGTCAAGGCGCTCATGGAGCTGGATACGGCCGTCCAGCCTTCGGTTTCCCACACCACCCGGCCACCCCGCGGGCAGGAAAAGCACGGCCGGGAGTACTTCTTTACCTCGCCCTCCGAATTCGACGCCATGATCGCGGCGGACGGCTTCGTGGAGTGGGCCCATGTGCATGGACACCGGTACGGCACCTCCAAGAAAGCCATCGAGGAGCGGATTGCCCAGGGGGCCGACGTCATCCTGGAAATCGACTTCCAGGGCGCCATCCAGATCCGCCAGACCTTTGCCAACGCGGTCATGATCTTCATCCTGCCGCCCAGCTGGGAAGAATTGCGCTCCCGGCTGGAGCGGCGCGGCGAAGACAGCGCCGCCGTCATCGAGCTGCGCCTCAAGAATGCCGCCGAAGAAATGGCCCGGGCGGGGGAATTCGACTTCGTTATAATCAACGAGTTATTTGAGCGCGCGCTTTTCGATCTCAAGGCGATCGTCCACGCTCAGCGGCTTCGGTATTCTGCACAGCGCCGCGCACGTGCCGACACATTCGCCGCCCTGAACATCCCCTGATTTCCTGCTCACTGACCGAAAGATTCCATCATGGCCCGCATCACCGTCGAAGATTGCCTGCTTCAGATCCCCAACCGCTTCCAGCTGGTTCTGGCCGCCACCTACCGTGCGCGCATGCTGAGCCAGGGCCACGCGCCCAAGATCGAAAGCAAGAACAAGCCTGCCGTGACCGCCCTGCGCGAGATCGCCGAAGGCAAGATCGGCATTGAAATGCTCAAGAAGGTGCCGGGCTGATCTTTGCTCTGACGCAGCCCTGCAACGAAAAGGCACCGCAAAGCGGTGCTTTTTTTACGTCTGGACGCGTCCATACAGCGGTCACGCTAAAGTGGTAGCCATGAGCGCGGTTGCCAAACATCAGTCCCATGCCCCCACGGGCACGCCCAAGCCGAGTCCGGCGGCGCTGAATGCGGCTGCCGCGAGCTTTGCCGCGCTGACCGCCAGGCTCGACTACCTGAGCCCCGAAGACACCGAGCTGGTCCGCCGCGCCTACCGCTTCGCCGACGAAGCCCACCTGGGCCAGCTGCGCAACAGCGGCGAGCCGTACATCACCCACCCCATTGCCGTGGCGGCGCAATGCGCCGAATGGAAGCTCGATGCCCAGGCGCTGATGGCCGCCCTGCTGCACGATGCCATCGAGGATTGCGGCGTCACCAAGCCCGAACTGATCGAGCGCTTCGGCGCGCCGGTGGCCGAGTTGGTCGACGGGCTCACCAAGCTGGACAAGCTGCAGTTCAATACCCGCGAGGAAAACCAGGCCGAGTCGTTCCGCAAGATGCTGTTGGCCATGGCGCGCGATGTGCGCGTGATCCTGGTCAAGCTGGCCGACCGCACGCACAACATGCGCACGCTCGACGATGCGCCGCGCGAGAAATGGGCGCGGATCTCGCGCGAAACGCTCGAGATCTATGCGCCCATCGCGCATCGGCTCGGACTGAACCAGACGTACCGCGAATTGCAGGAACTGTCGTTCCGGCATCTGAAACCCTGGCGCTATGCCACCCTGTCCAAGGCCGTGGCCAAGGCGCGCGGTCGCCGCCGCGACCTGATCCAGAAGGTGCAGCGCGAGGTCGAGACCGCCTTTGCCAACGCCAACATGACGCTGCGCATCGCGGGACGCGAGAAAACGCTCTATTCGATCTACCGCAAGATGGAGGAAAAGCACCTGAGCTTCGCCCAGGTGACCGACATCTACGGCTTTCGCCTGATCGTGCCGAACGTGATTGCCTGCTACACCGGCCTGGGCATCCTGCACCAGATGTACAAGCCGCTGCCGGGCAAGTTCAAGGACCACATCGCCATCGCCAAGCTCAACGGCTACCAGTCGCTACACACCACCCTGGTGGGCCCGGCCGGCGTGAACGTGGAGTTCCAGCTGCGCACCGAAGCCATGCACGTGGTGGCCGAATCCGGCGTTGCGGCGCACTGGCTCTACAAGGCCGCCGAGCCGAACGCGGCCAGCAACGACAGGCTCGGCACCAAGTGGCTGCAGTCGCTGCTCGACATCCAGGACGAAACCCGCGATGCCGCCGAGTTCTGGGACCACGTCAAGGTCGACCTGTTTCCGGATGCGGTCTACGTCTTCACGCCGAAGAGCCAGATCCTGGCGCTGCCGCGTGGCGCCACGGTGGTCGACTTCGCCTACGCCATCCACAGCAACATCGGCGACCACACCTCCGCAGCACGCATCAATGGCGACCAGGTGCCGCTGCGCACGGAGCTCAAGAATGGAGACGTGGTCGAGGTCATTACCGCGCCCGTGTCCACGCCCAATCCCGCATGGCTCGGTTTCGTGCGAACCGGCCGGGCGCGCTCCAAGATCCGCCACTACCTGAAGACCCTGGCCCATGCCGAATCCGAAGGCCTGGGCGAAAAGCTGCTGGCTCAGGCACTGCGCGCCGAAGGCCTCAGCAAGTTGCCGGCCGAAGACGCCGAGCACCAGGCGCTGTGGGAAAAGCTGCTGCGTTTCACGGGCAACCGCACGCGTGCCGAACTGCTGACCGACATCGGCCTGGGCAAGCGGATTGCCAGCATCGTGGCAAAGCGGCTGGTGGCCATGCTGTCCGAACTCGGCGAGCGCCCGGATGCACTGCTGCTGAGCCGCGAGCGCTTCATCTCGCACGAGACCATTTCCCAGGGCGCCGTCACGCTGGACGGCAGCGAGAACTCGTCGGTCCGCTTTGCGCTGTGCTGCCGGCCGATTCCGGGCGACGAGATCGTCGGCTACCTTGGGCACGGCGAAGGCCTGGTCGTGCATACCGAGTCCTGCGGCGTTGGCCAGCGGCTGCGCCACAAGGACAGCGAGCGCTTTTTCGCGGTCGAATGGGCGGACGAACCGACCCGCACCTTCGAAACCGGCGTGGTCATCACGGTGCGCAACGACAAGGGCGTGCTGGCACGCGTGGCCGCGACCCTGGCGGACGCCGAGGCCGACATCACGCATGTCGAAATGGCCGACGAGACGCCGCAGGATTCGACCGACCTGCGCTTCGTGATTGCAGTGCGCGACCGAAGCCACCTCGACAGCGTGTTGCGCGCCGCGCGGCGCACGGCCTCGGTGCTGACTGCCGCGAGAACGGTTCCCGCACCCTGACCGAAGGGCAGGAAAGCTAACGGGCCGCGCTCGCGCCTGGCGCCGGATAGCTGACGGACAGCAGTTCCACTTCATGCGCACCGCCCGGCGTCACGAGCTTCACCACATCGCCTTCGCGCGACTTGAGCAGCGCGCGGGCGATCGGAGAAATCCAGCTGACCTGTGATTGGGCACTGTCCGCCTCGTCGATGCCCAGGATCGTCACGCTGCGCTCGTCGCCCGTTTCGTCCACATAGCGCACCGTCGCGCCAAAAAACACCTGGTCGCTGCCGTGATGGACCGAGGGATCGGTCACTTCGGCAATTTCGAGCCGCTTGGTGAGAAAGCGGATGCGCCGATCGATTTCCCGCAGCCGCTTCTTGCCGTAGAGGTAGTCGCCGTTCTCGGAGCGATCGCCATTCTTGGCGGCCCAGTGCACGGCTTCGACCACCTTCGGCCGCTCTTCATCCATCAGTTGAAGCAACTCGTCGCGCAGCCGGGCATAGCCGGCCGGCGTCATGTAGTTCTTGCTGCCGCTCGGCAGCGCGGGGGCGGTGCTTTCGCCGCCGTCGTCGTCACCGTCGGTATCGGTTTCCTTGGTGAATGCTTTGCTCAACTTAGAACCTCTGGTCTCAAGGAAGGGAGTGCCTGCTCATCGTACCTTCAGCATCCGCGACAGGGCGCGCAGCGGCGCGGTCACTCGCCATGAGTTCGACGCCTTCACGGCGATACATTGCGCTTCCAGATGCGAGGCGCGCAATCCGAGGCGCTCCAGATCCTGAGCGAGAGCGGCCTGGCTGCGCCGGGATTCGGCCAATTCATGTCGGCGCGCATCACCTTCGGCGATTGCCTCGCTCAATTGATGCTGGCATGCCGCACGGCCGGCGATCGCCCCGTCCAGTTCGCGCAGGCACGCCGCACGGGCAGCAATCGCCTCGTCCAACTCACGCTGGCGCTCAGCGCGGCCAGCAGTCGCCTCGTCGAGTTTCCGCTGGAGAACGGCACGCTCGGACACGGCCTTGTCCAGTTCACGCTTGATCGCCACGCGATCCAGGGTGGCCTGAGAAGGAAATTCGATGCCCGGCGTCTGCGCGGCTGGCTCTTGCGGGCGCAGGGCCGCGGTGCTGGCGGCCAGTTCCCTGCCCACCCGGACCTTCGCCGGCACCGCGGTCTCCCGGTGGGCCGACAGTGCCCGCTCCCTGTCGACCTTCCCGCCGATCACCGGATGCAACTTTTCATAGAGGTAGCCGGGATCCTCGACGAGGCGCGGGAAGTCGAGCATCACCAGCGGCACGTCGTGCCTGACCAGCGTATGCATCAATTCATGAAAGCCCAGCGCAAGAAGGCGCGCTTCGTCGATCGGATTGAGCGAATAGACGACGCCGCCCGGTGTCGTTCCCCAGGACTCCCAAAGCCGGCAGTCATCCGGCAGCCCTTCCATGGCATACCGCGCGCGCAACTCGTTGACCACGCGGCTGGTGGAGGCCTCCACGATGCTGCGCATGGGGAAGATCACCGCATCGAGCACGATGGACGGATCCGCGAGCAAGCGTGTGGCGTATGCGTGCAGCCAGGGCGACTTGATGACATACGGCAGGTTGGGGTTGTCGAACGGCAGATCCTCGAGGCCTGCGTTGGCATCGTCGTTGTAGGTGTTCGCTGCCGGATGCCGTGCAAGATGCGTGTCCAGCCCGCAAGCCGCCAGATACTGAACGAGGAAGGTCGTGCCGGCGCGTCCCGTGCCGGCAATCATCAAGTGGTTTTTTCTTGCAGGCGTCATTCGTGCAGCGTACGGGTTGGCGCCGACCCGTCCAGCGAAGCCATGATCTGCTCGACCGCGGCAGAGACATCGCAGCTGGAAGTGTCGACTGTGAGAGCGGGGTTTTCCGGGGCTTCGAAGATGTCGGACACGCCGGTAAAGCGCGCAATCTCGCCCTGCCGCGCTCGCACGTACATCCCCTTGGGATCGCGCCGCTCGCAGACTTCCAAGGGCGCATGCACAAAGACCTCGTGGTACGAAGGGCCGACGATCGAGCGCGCGAGATCCCTGAGCGCCTGCAGCGGTGAAACGACGGCAACGATTGCCACGATGCCCTGCTCGTTCAACAGCCGCGCGATATGGGCAATACGGCGGATGTTCTCGTGGCGGTCCTCCGCGCTGAAACCGAGCCCGCGGTTCAGCCCCTTGCGGACCTCGTCTCCATCCAACCTCACGGCACCCACGCCCTTGGCCCGCAGCAAGGGCTGCAAGGCGGCGGCGATGGTGGACTTTCCCGCGCCGGACAGCCCTGTGAGCCATATGACGGGAGGCGGCCGCGGTGTTGTCGAAGCAGGACGATCGTCTGGATTCTGCAACTGTTCTGGCATCGAAAAACAGATCTGCCCGGGCGTGGCGATCCAAGAGAGATGGCTCACCCGGTGTGAAGGAAGACGAAGGTTCTCAAGCGGCCCGTTTTCTTCCGGCTCCTCCGATGAACATCAAGAATGCCTCAACAACATCCGAAGGTCGAGAGCGTCTGGCACAGAACCGATCGCATCGCACCGAGCCCCGGAACGGGGACATTGCCCGTGATCTCGTTGAACGGAAAAAGATCCCGCAGAGAGCCGCGCAAAAAGAAAAAGGGTTAGGACACGTAATGTCCTAACCCTTCAAAGAGTGGTGCGGCTGGCAGGAATTGAACCCACGACCCCTTGGTTCGTAGCCAAGTACTCTATCCAACTGAGCTACAGCCGCACAGCTATCGATTATAGCATCCATTTTTGGTCCCTGGCGAACCAGGCTCAGAAATGAATGCAAGTGGTAGGCCGTGATGGGCTTGAACCATCGACCAACGGATTATGAGTCCGCTGCTCTAACCAACTGAGCTAACGGCCCACGAGAGGCCACGATTCTATTCGCGGCGTTGCCTACTTGCGGTGGCTCAGCGCATTGCTGACCAGCCGCGAGGTGATGTCCACGATCTGGATCATGCGCTCGTAGGGCATGCGGGTCGGCCCGATCACGCCGAGCGTGCCCACCACCTGGCCGTCGACTTCGTAGTTGGCACTGACGATGGAGAGCTCCTCGAACGGCACCACCTGGCTCTCGCCGCCGATGAAGATGCGCACGCCCTCGGCCTTGCTCGACACGTCGAGCAGCCGCATCAGCTGCGCCTTCTGTTCGAAAAGCTCGAAGGCACGGCGCAACTGTCCCATGTCGCTCGAAAAATCGGTGACGGAGAGCAGGTTGCGCTCGCCGGAAATCACGACGTCGTCTTCCTGCGCCTCGGTGAGCACCTCGGAACTGACGTTGACCGCGGCCTGCATCAGCGCGGCAATTTCGCCGCGCAGTTTTTCGACTTCGGACTGGAGACGGTCGCGCACCTGCTCGATAGTCAGGCCCGCGTAGTGGGCATTGATGTAGTTCGATGCTTCCACCAACTGGGACTGCGTGTAGTCGGCCTCCGGAAAGATCACCCGGTTCTGCACGTCGCCATCGGGCGAGACGATGATCACCAGCAGACGCCGGTCCGAAAGGCGCAGGAACTCGATCTGCTTGAAGACGGAAGCCCGCCGCGGCGCCATGACCACGCCGACGAACTGCGACAGGTTGGACAGCAGGTTGGCCGCGTTGGCAATCACCTTCTGCGGCTGGTCAGGGGGAAGATGGCTCGGCGCATTCATGTGCTCGCGCTGGGCGGTGAGCATGGTGTCGACGAACAGCCGGTAGCCGCGGGCGGTGGGAATGCGTCCGGCCGAGGTGTGCGGGCTGGCAATCAGCCCCAGCGACTCGAGGTCGGACATGACGTTGCGGATGGTCGCGGGAGACAGGTCCAGACCCGGGGCGCGCGACAAAGTCCGCGACCCGACCGGCTGGCCTTCGGCGATATAACGCTCTACCAGCGTCTTGAGGAGCAACTTGGCACGGTCGTCCAGCATTGCAAGATTTTAGTGTTGTAATTTGTAGATGACTTCCCGCTTTCGTCACGTCGCGCTGATCGGCAAATACCAGGCTTCAGGCGCCCGGGCGCAGGCCGATGCCCGCGACGGCGTGATGGAAGATATCGGTGCCTTCCTGGAATCGCAAGGCTGCGAGGTATTCGTCGAAAAATCGGCGGCCGAGGAAGCCGATGCACACGCCAGCGTCGGCGGCCGCTACCAGCCGCTGAGCGTCGAGGAAATCGGCCAGCGCTGCGATCTCGGCCTGGTGGTGGGAGGCGACGGAACCATGCTGGGCATCGGCCGGCAGCTTGCCTGCTACGGGATTCCGCTGATCGGCATCAACCGCGGCCGGCTCGGATTCATCACCGACATCCCGCTCGACAACTACCAGGCCACGTTGATCCCGATGCTGGCCGGGGAATACGAAGAAGACCACCGCAGCCTCATGCATGCGCACGTCATGCGCGACGGTGCATCGGTCTTCGATGCGCTGGCAATGAACGACGTGGTGGTCAACCGCGGCGCCACCTCGGGCATGGTCGAGCTGCGCGTTTCCGTGGGCCGGCATTTCGTGGCCAACCAGCGCGCCGACGGCCTGATCATCGCTTCGCCTACCGGTTCGACGGCCTATGCGCTCTCGGCCGGCGGGCCGCTGATGCACCCCGCGGTGCCTGGCTGGGTGCTGGTGCCTATTGCGCCGCACACGCTGTCGAACCGCCCCGTGCTCCTGCCCGATGCCGACGAGATCGTGATCGAACTGGTGGCGGGGCGCGACGCCAGCGCCAATTTCGACATGCAGTCGTTGGCGTCGCTCGCGATCGGCGATCGCGTGGTGGTGCGCCGCTCCGACTTCCGCGTGCGCTTTCTGCACCCCCGAGGCTGGAGCTATTTCGACACGCTGCGCAAGAAACTTCACTGGAACGAAGGAGGCTCCTGAAATGGCGCTGCGACGCATCGCATTGCGCGACTTCGTGATCGTGCGATCACTCGAACTCGACCTGTCGGCAGGCTTCACGGTATTGACCGGCGAGACCGGCGCGGGCAAATCGATATTGATCGATGCGCTTCAACTGGCGCTCGGCAACCGGGCCGACGCGGGCGCCGTGCGCGAAGGCGCCGAACGGCTCGACGTCAGCGCCGAATTCGATGCCGACCCGGCGCTTGCAGCCTGGCTCGACGAGGGCGGGTTCGAAAACGGCGACGCCCTGCTGCTGCGCCGCACCGTCGACCTGCAAGGCCGCAGCCGTGGCTGGATCAACGGCAGCCCGGCCACCGCCACCCAGCTGCGCGAACTCGGCGACCGCCTGCTCGACATCCACGGCCAGCATGCCTGGCAAAGCCTGACGCGACCCGAGGCCGTGCGAGGCCTGCTCGACGCCTATGCCGGTGTGCGCACCGATGCGCTGGACGCAGCCTGGCAGGGCTGGCGCCAGGCGCTTTCCGCGCTCGACCACGCGCGCTCGGCACAGGACTCGCTGCTGCGCGAACGCGAGCGGCTGCAATGGCAGATCGCCGAAGTCATGAAGCTGGCACCGGCCGAAGGCGAATGGGAAGAGCTTTCGACCAACCACGCCCGCGTCTCCAATGCGCAGGCACTGATCGACGCGGCGCAGGGCGCAAGCCAGGCGCTCGAAGACGACGACAACGGCGCGCTCGCCGCGCTGTCGCGCGCCGTCACCCTGCTGCAGAACTGCGAGCACATCGAGCCCGAATTCCGCGCCCTCGGCGAAGTGCTGGCCTCCAGCGTCGCGCAGGCGTCCGATGCCGCCCACACGCTGCACGGCTACCTGCGGGACGCCGAGGCGGATCCGCAGCGCCTGGCCGAGCTGGACGAGCGCATGGGCCTGTGGATGTCGCTCGCGCGCCGCTACAAGCGCACGCCGGACGACCTGCCGGCACTCCTGGCCGGCTGGCAGGCCGAACTGGAGGCGCTCGACGCGCAGAGCGATCTCGCAGGCCTCGAGCGCACCGAGCAAGGCGCGCAGCAGGCCTACCTGAAAGAAGCCAAGGCGCTCGCCAAGGCGCGCAAGCTGGCCGCCCCGCGTCTGGCCGAGGCGGTCACGCAGGCGATGCAGGGGCTTGGCATGCAGGGCGGACGCTTCGAGGTCGAGTTGCAGCCGCTGGCGCAGCCGGGCCGTGCCGGGCTTGAAGACGTTGCCTTTCTCGTGAGCGGCCATCCCGGAAGCACGCCGCGCCCCATCGGCAAGGTGGCTTCGGGCGGCGAACTCTCGCGCATCGCCCTGGCCATTGCGGTCACCACCAGCCAGCTCGGTGCCGCGCAGACGCTGATCTTCGACGAGGTCGATGCCGGCGTCGGCGGCGCCGTTGCCGAGACCGTGGGACGCCTCATGAAGCAGCTCGGGCGCGATCGCCAGGTGCTGGCGGTCACCCATCTGCCGCAGGTTGCCGCCTGCGCCGACCACCACCTGGTGGTGGCCAAGCGCCAAACGACAACCATCGGCCAGGACGGCCCGCGCACCGAAAGCGGCGTCTCGCGGCTCGACGACGACACCCGTGCCCGCGAAATCGCCCGCATGCTCGGCGGCGAGAAGCTTTCGCAGACCTCGCTGGCGCATGCCCGCGAAATGCTGGGCCACAAGACTTCGGCGGCGTTGTGATGGACCTCGACCTGGTGCTCATCACCGGCATGTCGGGCTCGGGCAAGTCGGTGGCGCTGCATGCGCTGGAAGACGCCGGCTACTACTGCGTCGACAACCTGCCGCCCGAACTGCTGACGGCTTTCATCGCGCTGCAGCACGAGCAGCAGGCCACGCGCGTCGCCATTGCCATGGACGTGCGCAGCGGCGTGTCGCTGCCGATCGTTCCGCAGCAGCTCGAGGCCTTGCGGCAGGACGGCGTTTCGCTGCGCTCGCTTTTCCTCGAAGCGACCACCGACGCATTGCTGCGGCGCTATTCGGAAACCCGCCGGCGCCATCCGCTATCGCGCCAGGAGGGACGCAACGATGCGCCCGAACAGGAGCGCGTGCTGGTGCAGGCCATCGAACTCGAGCGCGAGCTGCTGGCCGACCTGCGCGACGGCGCCGACGTGATCGACACCAGCCTCATACGGCCGGCCCAGCTGCAGAGCTACATCAAGGCGCTGATCTCCGCGCCGCAGAGCGCATTGACGCTGGTGTTCGAATCCTTCGCCTTCAAGCGCGGCGTGCCGCTGGACGCCGACTACGTGTTCGACGTGCGCATGCTGCCCAATCCGCACTACGTGCCCGCGCTGCGGCCGCTCACGGGCCGCGATGCGCAGGTGGTCGAATGGCTGCGCGAACACGACGACGTCGCGCGCATGTACGACGACATCGAGCAGTTCCTCTCGCGCTGGCTCGACGCCCTGGCGCGGGACCATCGCAGCTATGTGACCGTGGCCATCGGCTGCACGGGCGGCCAGCACCGCTCGGTGTTCCTGGTCGAGCAACTCGCGCGGGCGTTCGGAACCCGCTGGGTCGCCCTCAAGCGCCACCGCGAACTCGACGCGGGCTGAGTCCGCCCCTCCCGGCTAGCCCGCGCTACTGCTCTCCAGCAGCTTGCGCATCGGTGCCGGCAACCCCAGGCGGCCCCACTCTTCGGCATCCACCCAGCGCGCGGCATCGCCCTGCGGCTGGCTGCCTTGGAGCATCACCGGGTGAAGGTGCAGGTCCTTGTGGGTCAGCACATGCACGAAGGGCGGCAGATCCTGTGCGTCGGCCAGCGCCGCCGGCGGCAGCGCGGCCAGCAGGTCTTCGCGGCTCTCGAACACGGGCAGGCAGTAGAGCCCGGCCCAGATGCCCTTTGCCGGCCGTTTTTCCAGCCAGACACGGCCTTGCGCGTCGCGCGCGAGCAGCGCCCAGAGCGACTGCGCGCTGCGCTTCAGCTTGCGGGTCTTGACGGGATAGCGTTCCGGCTGGCCCTCGCGCAGCCCCACGCATGTCTTGTCCAGCGGACAGATCATGCAGCTCGGCTTGCGCGGCAGGCAGACCGTGGCGCCCAGGTCCATCACTCCTTGCGTGTAGCTCGCGATGGCTTCTTTCTGCTCGGCCGGCGGAAGCAGCTGCGTGGCCCGGTCCCACAGCGCGCGCTCCTGTGCCGACGAGGACATGTCGCCGCCAAAGCCGAGGACGCGCGTCAGCACGCGCTTGACGTTGCCGTCGAGAATTGCGACCCGCTCTCCGAAGCAGAAGGCCGCGATCGCCGCGGAGGTGGAACGGCCGATGCCGGGCAAAGTCTCGAGCTCGGCGGCCGTGCGCGGAAATTCGCCGCCGAAACGTGCCACCACCTCCTGCGCACAACGGTGCATGTTGCGGGCGCGGCTGTAGTAGCCGAGGCCGCTCCAGAGGCCGAAAACCTCGTCCTCGGTGCCGTCGGCCAAGGCCCGCACGGTCGGAAAGCGTTCGAGAAAGCGCGCAAAGTACCCGAGCACGGTCGAAACCTGGGTCTGCTGGAGCATGACCTCCGACAGCCACACGCGATAGGGATCCCGCGTGTTCTGCCACGGCAGCTCGCTGCGTCCGTGGCTGCGCTGCCAGGCCACGATGCGCCCGGCGAAATCGGCCGGCGCCTGCGACTCCACGGCCGCAGCCGGCACCGGACGATCAGGCCGCCGCACGCAGCTCGCCGACGGCGGCAGCGGCTGCCGGCCTCCCCTGTTGCGCGATGGCCGAGGTGAATTCATGGAGCCGAAGGTACAGCTCGGCCAGGCTGCTCTCTTGCTGGGCAAGTTCGAGCAGGCGTTCGTCGAGGTTGCCGGCCGCATTCTGGATGCGCTCGATCGCCTCGATGCGCTTGCTGAAATTGCGGCGGCGCTCCTTCAGCTGGGCATCGATCTGGGCGCTCGCGCCCTTGCTCCAGCGCTCGACCTCGGTCATTGCGGCTTCGTTGACCAGCCGCAGGCGGCTCGCGAGCGCCCGCACCAGCTTGTCGCAGAAGTCCGCCTGCGCCAGCTTCAGCAGATTGCCGACACCCAGGTAGTGAATGTGGCTGCGCTCGATCTGGCTGAGCTCCTGCTCGAAGCTCGTCAGGTCAGGCTCGGCGGGCGCCTGAAGGGTAAAGCCCTGCTCCGCGTTGAGCTGGCGGAAAGTGGCGTGCAGCATCGACTGGATCTCGGCCGTCGTCGCCTGCACTTCGCGCAAGTTGTTGCGCAGCGAGTCGAAGGTTTCGCCGTACACCTTGCGCACGTTGAACTTGACGCCCGGGCGCTTGAGTGCAGCCGAAAGCCGCACCATGTCTTCCTTGAGCGCGGTGCGGCCGAGCACGGCGTACACCTCGCGCAGCAGCTTGCCCTGCACGGAACGCAGCGCGAGGATGCGCGTGTTGCTGCCCTCGAATTCGGTCTGCTCCTGGTCGATGCGCGCGCGCATGTGGCGAATGACCGACACGTTCTTGCCGCGCAATCCCTGCAGCTCGAGCGCCTGCTCCGACAGGTCGCGCTGGCGGACCTTCAGGATGCGCTCGGCCTCGGTCCGCAATGCCACCATGCCGGCGTCCACCGCGAGCCGCAGCATGGTTTCGCGCTTGCCCAGCACGCCTTCCGCGAGCAGCGCTTCGAAAGCCGGCAGCCGGCTGGCGTCGAGCAGCCGCGCATCGCGCTGGATCTTTGCCTGCAGGCCCTTCTGCGCCGAAACCGGCAGCACCTGCGCCAGCGGAACCTCGAGGAACTTGGCCGCGACCTCGCGCTGGCGTTCGATCTGAAGCTCGATCTGCGCCGGCGTGCTCAGCGAGTCCCACATGGTGTCGATCTTGTTGAGCACCACGAAGCGCGTGTCGCTGCCTTCACTCTCGGTGACCAGGTGCTCGCGCCAGATGGACAGATCGGAACGCGTCACGCCGGTTTCGGCGCCCAGGATGAAGACGACAGCGTGCGCCTGCGGGATCAGGCTCACCGTGAGCTCGGGCTCGGCGCCGATGGCGTTCAGGCCCGGGGTATCGAGAATCACCAGCCCCTGCTCCAGCAACGGATGCGGCATGTTCAGGATGGCATGGCGCCAGCGCGGAATCTCGACCCGGCCTTCGGCGTCCTGCACGGGATTGTCGTCCGGCGTCTCTTCGTTCCAGAAGCCCAGCGCGTGCGCCTCGTCCTTGCTGACCCAGCGCACTTCGGCCACCTTGCTCATGGCCTGAGCCAATTGGTCGGCATTGCCCACATCGATCGCGATTTCGGTCCAACGCGTGGCCTTTTCGCGCCAATGCGTGAGCGAGTGGGGCTCCAGGCGGGTTTCGATCGGCAGCAGCCGCAGCTTCGGCGATACCGCGGCGTCGTAGCCCAGCTCGGTCGGGCACATCGTGGTGCGCCCGGCGCTGGCCGGCATGATGCGCCGCCCGTAGGCCGCGAAGAAGATCGCGTTGATGAGCTCCGACTTGCCGCGCGAGAACTCCGCCACGAAGGCCACCATGACCTTGCTGGTACGAATCTGCAGCTCGAGGCCGCGCAGGCGCTCGGCCACCGCCTGGTCGAGCAGCTCGTTCTCGGTCAGCCAGCGGGACAGCCACTGGAGGCGGTGCGCGAAATTGCTTCGCCAGGCACCGTGCTGATCGAGTTGTTGATTGAAAGAGCGGCTCAAGGGGAATATGTAAGAAATAACTTACAAATATAGCATTGCAAACTGGAGCACAACCGATTGCAGGATATTCGAACGCGGAGACTACGACACTATTTTTGACAATTCGGGCAATAGTAAGTGGAACGCTGCCCTTGGCGCAGTTGCCGGATCGGCGTTGCGCAGACCCGACAGGGTTCGCCAGCCCGGCCGTAGACCGTGGCTTCGAGCTGGAAATAGCCGTTCTGCCCGTCCACGTTGGAAAAGTCGCGCAGCGTGCTGCCGCCCTTCTCGACCGCCCTTGCAAGGATTTCGCGCACGGCCGCATGAAGCCTGGCCGCCCTCGGCCGGCTGATGCGCGCGGCCGAAAGCGTGGGTCGGATGCCCGCCTGGAACAGCGCCTCCGACGCGTAGATGTTTCCCACCCCCACCACCACGTCGCCCGCGAGCAGCACCTGCTTCACCGCCGTCCGGCGCTTGCGAAGGCCGGCGTGAAACGCATCCAGATCGAAGGCATCGCCCAGCGGCTCCATCCCCAGGCCGCCGAGCAGCTTGACGGCCCACGGCGCGGCCTCGTCCTCCACGTAGACCACGGCGCCGAAGCGGCGCGGATCGTTCAGCCGCAGCGTACCGAGTTCGGTCACGAGATCGAAATGATCGTGAACGCCCGGCGGGGGAAGCAACGCATCGAAGCGCAGGCTGCCCGACATGCCCAGGTGCAGCAGCAGCAGGCCGCGATCGAGGTCGATCAGCAGGTACTTTCCGCGCCGCCGCACCTGCAGCACCCGGCGACCGACCAGCGTCTCGGGCGCGACCATCAGCGCCCACCGCAACGGTTTGCCGATGCGAACCGCATCGATGCGTGCACCGGCAATGCGTTCGGCAAAACCGCGCCGCGTCACTTCGACTTCGGGAAGCTCAGGCATGAAATAAAAACTCCGGGCTGAGACGAAGCCCCACACGATGCTCGCTCAAAAGCTTGGATTATTATGGTTCGATGATTCCATCGCTCCGCCGACACCGCCTTGCGGCGGCCGCGTCTCTCATGTTGCTGGCTTGTGCCGCTCAGGCGCAAACCTCCGATCCCGCCGCGCCCAAGAGCCCGGCACCCATCATCGAACGGCCGGCGCCATCCCGGCCGGGCACGAGGCCGGCAACGGTGCCGGCGGCCGCCGCGAAGCCGGCCAGCGAACCGGACGCGCGGCCCTCGGCGCTCACCTCCGAGCTGTTCTACGAAATCCTGATGGGCGAGATGACCGCGCGCTCCGGCGACCCCGGATCGGGCTATGCGCTGGTGCTCGACGCGGCCCGGCGGCTGCGCGACGGCAAGCTGTTCCAGCGCGCGGTCGAGATCGCCCTGCAGTCGCGCTCCGGCGACGCAGCGCTCGCGGCCTCCCGCGCATGGCAGGAGACGCTGCCCAACTCGCGCGATGCTCGGCGCATCGAGCTGCAGATACTGATTGCGCTCAACCGCATTGGCGAAACGGTCGAGCCGCTGCGGGCCGAAATCGCCGCCACGCCGCAGATCGAAAAGCCGATGCTGATGGCGGTGATCACGCGCAACTACTCGCGCGCCTCCGACAAGAAGCAGGCCGCCTCGGTGGTCGAGCAGGCATTGGTCGACGAGCTCAAGAGCCCGGCGACCGGCGCACTGGCCTGGGCCACGGTCGGCCGCATGCGCCTGAACGCCGGCGACACCTCCGGCGCCCTGGACGCCGCATTCAAGGGCCAGCAGATCGACCCCGCTTCCGACGCGCCGGCCGCACTGGCGCTCGAGATGATCGACCCCGGCCAGCCGCTCGCGGAACCGATCGTCACGCGCTACCTGGCCAACAACCCCAAGGCGCCGCCCGACCTGCGCATCGCCTACGCGCGCGTGCTGGTCGAAAACCGCCGCTATGCGGATTCCACCGCGCAACTGCAGGCGCTCACCGCGGCGCGGCCCGAACTGGCCGAGCCCTGGCTGCTGCTCGGCAGCCTGCAGGCGCAGGCCCGGCAGGACGCGGCGGCCGAAACATCGCTCAAGCGCTACATCGACCTGTCGGCCAACCAGAAAGACCCGGACGATCGCCAGCGCGGCACCACGCAGGCGTATCTCGTTCTTTCGCAACTGGCGGAGCGCCGCAAGGACTTCACGGCCGCGGAGCGCTGGCTCGCACGCGTCGACAGCACCGACGACCTCGTCGTTGCGCAGACGCGCCGCGCAGGTCTCCTGGCGCGCCAGGGCAAGCTGCCCCAGGCGCGTGAACTCGTGCGCGGCCTGCCCGAGCGCACGCCCGAAGACAAGAAGCAGAAATTCCTCGCCGAAGTGCAGCTGCTGCGCGACGCCAAGCAATACCAGGCGGCCTACGACATGCTGACGCAGGCTTCCGCCGCCGCCCCGAACGACAGCGACCTGGTCTATGACCAGGCGATGGTGGCCGAAAAGCTCAACCGCCTCGACGAAATGGAGCGGCTCCTGCGCAGGCTGATCGAACTCAAGCCCGAGAACCAGAACGCGTACAACGCGCTCGGCTACTCCTTCGCCGATCGCAAGATCCGCCTCGACGAGGCGCGAACGCTGATCCAGAAAGCCGTGCAGCTGGCCCCCGAAGATCCCTTCATTGCGGACAGCCTGGGCTGGGTGGAATTCCGGCTGGGCAACACGACCGAGGCCATCCGCATCCTCGAGGCGGCCTACAAGACCCGGCCCGATCCGGAAATCGGCGCGCATTTCGGTGAAGTGCTCTGGGCAACCGGCCAGAAGGACCGCGCGGTCACGATCTGGAAGGAAGCCCTTCTGAGCGACGCCGAGAACGAGACCTTGCAGGAAACGCTCAAGCGCCTGCGGGTCAAGCCGTGAACATGCTCGCCTCCGGGCATGCCGGCGGCAGCCGCCGCGCCCTTCTGGTTGCGGGCGGGGCTGCTCTTCTCTCGATCGCGGGCTGCGCCCAATTGACGGGAGGATCCTCCGCGCCAAGGAGTTCGGACAGCTGGAGCGGCCGCATGTCGCTGCGCATCGACAGCCAGCCGGTGCAGACCTTCTCCGCACTGTTCGAACTGCGTGGTTCCCCCGAGGCGGGCGAGCTCTCGCTCACGAGCCCGATCGGCAGCACTCTGGCCCAGTTGCACTGGGCGCCCGGCGAGGCCCTGCTCAAGAATGGCAGCGATATCCGGCGCTTCGACTCGGTCGACGCATTGATCGAGGCCGCCACCGGTGCCGCCATACCCGTCGGCGCGCTCTTCGGCTGGCTCGCGGGCCGCAACGAACGCGTGCCCGGCTGGCGTCCCGATCTGGCGCAGGTCGCGAACGGCCGCCTGCAGGCCACCCGCGAAACTCCCGGCCCCACGGCGGACCTGCGCATCGTCTTCGAGCGGTCATGAAGGCGATCTACGACCTTCCAGCACCGGCCAAGCTCAACCTCTTCCTGCACATCACCGGCCGGCGCGAAGACGGCTACCACCTGCTGCAGTCGGTCTTCATGCTGATCGACTGGTGCGACACGCTCCACGTCGAGCTGCGTAGCGACGGCCAGCTCAGCCGCGAAGACCTGACGACCGAACTGCCGCCCGACGATCTCGTGCTGCGCGCGGCGCGGGCGCTCCAGGCGCATGCGGCGCCCGGCCAGGGCGCCCACATCGGCATTGCCAAGCAGGTGCCGGCGCAGGCCGGCATGGGCGGAGGCTCTTCGGATGCCGCCACATGCCTGCTGGCCCTGAACCGCCTGTGGAACCTGAACCTGCCGCTGTCGCGCCTGGCTGACATCGGCGTGAAACTGGGCGCCGACGTGCCGTTCTTCCTTGGCGGGCGCAATGCCTGGGTTGAGGGAATCGGCGAGAAAATCAGGCCCGTGGACATCCCGCCCGCACGGTTCGTGGTGGCCAAGCCACCCCAGGGACTCGATACCCGGCTAATTTTTTCTGCGCCCGACCTTCAACGCGCCACTCCTGTTGCTATAATCTCGGGCTTTGCTGCAGATAGCGAACAGCTTGAAGCTCCAAACCCCGAAAGCAGCGCTTTCAAGGTTTTCGACTTCGGCCACAACGACCTGCAGCCGGTTGCCCAGCGGCTTTGCCCCGCGGTCACCGACGCCATCGAATGGCTCGGTGCCCAAGGATTGAAAGCCCGGATGACCGGCTCCGGAAGTTCGGTTTTCGCGAAAATGCCGCAAGAGCCGCAGGAAGCGCAACTGGCCGAAGCCCCCAAGGGCTGGCAGGTTCGCCAATGCAGCAACCTGGCCGTTCATCCACTTTGGGGATGGGCGACCTGAAGATAATCGGATCGTTATGGGTCCGATGCGACATATCGGTTTGTGGCGAAAGCCATCGACCCGTGTAGGGGAGTCGCCAAGCTGGTTAAGGCACTGGATTTTGATTCCAGCATGCAAAGGTTCGAATCCTTTCTCCCCTGCCAAATCTTCAGGCTGCGGTCTAACCGCCCGCAGCGCTTCAGGCTGCGGTCTAACCGCCCGCAGCGCTTCAGGCTGCGGTCTAACTGCCCGCAGCGTTTTTCAAACTGCGGCCCAACGGCCGCAGTGCTTCTTTTGCAGCCTGCCCGCTGCAATAATCGGTGGCCCATGGGTCGCCACGATTCAAACTCTTTGGCGGCTTCCTAAAAGCCAATTCGCACTGCCGGGACGCGCTCATGCAGGCTAATCACCCTGATTTCATGGTTTTCACCGGCAACGCCAATCCTGGCCTGGCCGCAGAAATCGCGCACAACCTCGGTACCTCGCTGGGTGCCGCGCGCGTTGGACGCTTCTCCGACGGCGAAGTCACCGTCGAGATCAACCAGAACGTCCGGGCGCGCGACGTGTTCGTGGTGCAGTCGACCTGCGCTCCGACCAACGAAAACCTGATGGAGCTGCTCATCATGGTCGACGCGCTCAAGCGCGCTTCGGCCGAGCGGATCAGCGCGGTGATTCCCTACTACGGCTATGCCCGCCAGGACCGCCGCCCGCGTTCGAGCCGCGTGCCGATCTCGGCCAAGGTGGTGGCCAACCTGCTGGAAACCGTGGGCGTCGAGCGCGTGCTCACGATGGACCTTCACGCCGACCAGATCCAGGGCTTCTTCGACATTCCGGTCGACAACATCTATGCGTCGCCGGTGCTGCTGGGCGATCTGCGCCAGAAGAACTACGAAGACCTGATCGTGGTCTCGCCCGACGTCGGCGGCGTGGTGCGCGCCCGTGCGCTGGCCAAGCAGCTGAACTGCGACCTCGCCATCATCGACAAGCGCCGCCCGAAGGCCAACGTGAGCGAGGTCATGAACGTGATCGGCGAAATCGACGGCCGCAACTGCGTGATCATGGACGACATGATCGACACCGCGGGCACGCTGGTGAAGGCGGCCGAAGTGCTCAAGGAGCGCGGTGCGAAAAGCGTCTACGCCTATTGCACGCACCCGATCTTCTCGGGCCCGGCCATCGAGCGCATCACCCACTCCGCGCTCGACGAAGTGGTCGTGACCAACACCATTCCCCTTTCCGACAGCGCCCTGGCGTGTGGAAAGGTTCGCCAGCTCTCCGTGGCACCGCTGATCGCCGAGACGATCCAGCGCATTGCCAAGGGCGAGTCGGTCATGAGTTTGTTCTCGGACCAGGACAACCTGTTCTGATCTGGGCAAAAAGCGGGCGCCACCTTCCTCTTTCGGAATGGCGCCCTTGTTGAACCGGAGTCGCACTGGTCGCGGTGGACTCTCACAGGAGTTGTTATGAAATTCGTCGCTTTTGAGCGCGCCAAGCAGGGCACGGGTGCGAGCCGCCGTCTCCGCATCTCGGGCAAGACGCCCGGTATCGTCTACGGTGGTGAAGGCCAGCCCCAGCTGATCGAGCTCGATCACAACGCGCTGTGGCACGCCCTCAAGAAGGAAGCCTTCCACTCGTCGATCCTCGAAATGGAACTCGGCGGCGCCACCAGCAAGGTGCTGCTGCGCGACGTGCAGTACCACCCGTTCCGCCAGCTGGTGCAGCACATCGACTTCCAGCGCGTCGATGCCAAGACCCGCATGCACATGAAGGTGCCGCTTCACTACAAGGGTGAAGAAGAGTCCGACGCCGTCAAGCTCGACCACAACCTCGTGACCCACGTCATGACCGAACTCGAAGTCAGCTGCCTGCCGAGCGACCTCCCCGAGTTCATCGAAGTGGACCTCTCGAGCCTCAAGAAGAACGCCACGCTGCACGTGAGCGACATCAAGCTGCCCAAGGGCGTGAAGTTCGTGAGCCACGGCAAGCTGAACCCGGTCATCGTGTCGGCCGTGCCGCCGCTGGTCGCCGAAGAGCCGGCAGCCGCCGCTGAAGGCGCAGCACCTGCCGAAGGCGCCGCACCGGCTGCCGGTGGCAAGCCTGCCGCCAAGACGGCAAAGCCCGCCGCGAAGAAGTAATTCCTTTCGCGTCCCTGCAGAAGGCCCGCCTCGTGCGGGCTTTCTGCTTTTTGGGCGGCGAGATAATTCACCTCATGATCAAGCTGTTTGTCGGCCTCGGTAACCCGGGTCCTGAATACGAAGCCACCCGGCACAACGCCGGCTTCTGGTGGATCGACGCCCTCGCGCGCGACTGGAAGCTCAACCTCGCGCCCGAGCGCAGCTACCACGGCCTTGCGGCACGCGCGAACATCGACGGGCAAAGCGTCTGGCTCCTGGAGCCGCAGACCTTCATGAACCTGTCGGGCAAATCGGTGGGCGCGCTTGCCCGCTTCTTCAAGATCGCGCCCGAGGAAATCCTCGTGGTGCACGACGAGCTTGACGTGGTGCCCGGCCAGGCCAAGCTCAAGTTCGGCGGCAGCCACGCAGGCCACAACGGCCTGCGCGACATCCATGCGCAGCTGGGCACCGGCGACTACTGGCGCCTGCGCCTGGGCATCGGACACCCCGGCGTGAAGTCAGAGGTCATCAACTGGGTGCTCAAGAAGCCGCTGAAGGAGCAGCGCGAAGCCATCGAGGACGCCATCGCGCGCACGCTGCACGCGGCGCCCGCGCTGGTGGCGGGCGAAATGGAAAAGGCCACCTTGATCATCCACACGAGCAAACCGCCCCGGCCCAAACCGCCGCGGCGGGAGCCCGGCGACGGAGGCGCGCCCGCCGCCGCCTAGTCAGCCGGCCACGAGAGCGCGGGAGAGAAAAGAAAAGGGAGAGAAAAAGAAATGAAGAATAAAACCAGGGCCGGGAAAGCGGGTGCCGCCTTGTTTTTGGTGGCCTGCGGCACTTTCTGGATGCCCGCCGTGGCGCAAGGAAGGTCCGAGACCTACCGCTGCGGCAACACCTACACCGACCGCCCCTGCGAAGGCGGAAAGCAGTTGGCGGTGGACGACGCGCCCACCGAGGCGGACCGCCGCGCGGCGGATGCCGCCACGCGCAGGGCCGAGGCGCGCGCCGACCAGCTCGAGCGCATTCGCCTGTCGCAGGAAAAGGAGGCCTATGAGCGCAGCCGCCGGTCGGCGCACGACGCCCGGCAAGCCGCCATCGCCGAACGCCGGCTCGCGTCTTCCGAACAGCTGGCACGGGCACGCGCCCAAAGACTCGGCGCGGAACCCCGCAAATCGAGCCCGCGCTTCAGCGGCGCAGCAGCCATTGACAAACCCGACTCTGCGCGAGGAAGCAGCCGCAGGAAGAAGCGAAACGATTCAAGCGCCGGCTGAAGGCGCCTGCGACTGCGCGGCCACGGCCTTTGCCTTGGCTGCGGCGAGCCGCTCGAACTTCTGCCAGAGCGTCTCGCGGCTTTCCACGTGCTCCGGGTGGATCGGGATGCACGCCACCGGGCACACCTGCACACACTGCGGCTCGTCGAAGTGGCCGACGCATTCGGTGCACTTGTGCGGGTCGATCTCGTAGAACTCCGCACCCATGTAGATCGCATCGTTCGGGCACTCGGGCTCGCAGACATCGCAGTTGATGCATTCGTCGGTGATCATGAGGGCCATACCTGATTATCGCGAACAAGGCACGCTTGTTGCACGAGTCGGGTTATGCTGCGCCCCGCCCCATGAGCCTGTTTATTCTCAAGCGCCTCGCCACGCTGATCGGTACGCTGATCGGCGCCTCGGTCATCGTCTTCCTCGTCCTCGAGATCCTGCCCGGCAATGCCGCGCAGATGCTCATGGGGCCCGACGCCGCGCCCGAGGCGGTGGCCGCCCTGGCCACCAAGCTCGGCCTCGACCAGCCGGCCTGGACGCGCTACTGGCACTGGATTGCCGGCCTCCTGACCGGCAACCTGGGCGACAGCTACGCCTACAGCTCGCCGGTGCTCGACCTCATCCTCGAACGGCTCGCGCTCACCGTGCCGCTCGCCCTGCTCGCGATGGCCTTGACCACGGTGCTCGCGCTGCTGGTGGGCGTGACCGCCGCCGCGCGCCACAACAAGCTCGGCGACGTCGGCCTGATGGGTCTCACGCAGGTGGGCATCGCCATTCCCAATTTCTGGTTCGCGATCCTGCTGATCCTGGTGTTCTCGGTTCAGCTGCAGTGGTTCTCGGCCGGCGGCTTCGAGGGCTGGGGCGAAGGCATCTTCGCGGGCATCAAGTCGCTGCTGCTGCCTGCCCTCTCGCTGGCGGTGGTGCAGGCCGCGATCCTCGCGCGCATCACGCGCTCGGCGGTGCTCGAGGTAATGCGCGAAGACTTCGTGCGCACCGCGCGTGCCAAGGGCGTTTCGCAGCGCGCGGTGCTCTGGACCCATGTGCTGCGCAACGCGATGATCCCGGTGGTCACCGTCATGGGCATGCAGTTTTCCGAGCTGCTGGCCGGCACCATCGTGGTGGAGAACGTGTTCTACCTGCCGGGCCTGGGCCGGCTGATCTTCCAGGCCATCAGCAACCGCGACCTGATCGTGGTGCGCAACTGCGTGATGCTGCTCGCGGCCCTGGTGGTCATCGTGAATTTCGTGGTCGACGTGCTCTATGCCGTGATCGATCCGCGCATCAAGGCGAGCGACATATGAGCGCCACCACTGTTCCGAGCGCAGCGGCGCTCAAGGTGCCGGGCTTCTGGCGCCGCGCGCTCCGGCACCGCAGCTTCGCGCTCGGCGGCGTGCTGACGCTGCTCCTGCTGCTGGCCGCCGCCGTCTCGCTGGTGTGGACGCCCTGGTCGCCCTACGAGATGGACATGGCCAGCAAGCTGAAGCCACCCTCGGGCTCGCACTGGCTGGGCACCGACACCTACGGACGCGACGTGGCCTCCCTGCTGCTCGTGGGCGCGCGGGCGTCCATCCTGGTGGGCGTGATCGCGGTGGGCATCGGCCTGGTCGTCGGCACGGCGCTGGGCCTGCTCGCCGCGGCGCGGCGCGGCTGGGTCGAGGAAGCGATCATGCGGCTCACCGATTTCTCGCTCGCGTTTCCGGCCATCCTGTCGGCCATCATGATGACGGCGGTGTTCGGCGCCGGCATCGTGAACGCGATCATCGCGATCGGCATCTACAACATCCCGACCTTCGCCCGCATCACGCGCGCCTCGGCCAACGCCATCTGGTCGCGCGAATACGTGGCGGCCGCGCGCGCCTGCGGCAAGGGTTCGTTCGCCATCACGATGCAGCACGTGCTGCCCAACATCTCGGCCGTGCTGATCGTGCAGATCACGATCCGCTTCGCGATCGCCATCCTGGCCGAGGCCGCCCTTTCCTACCTCGGCCTGGGCACGCAGCCGCCGCAGCCCTCGTGGGGCCGCATGCTGAGCGAGGCACAGACCATGATGTTCCAGTCGCCGCTGCTCGCGGTGTTCCCCGGCATGGCCATTGCCATGGCGGTGCTCGGCCTGAACCTGCTCGGCGACGGGCTGCGCGACCTGCTCGACCCGCGCCTTGCGCGCGCCCGCTAAGCGATATGCCACTGCTCGAAGTCAAAGACCTGCACGTCGAACTGCAAACGCAGCGCGGCCCCGCCGAGGCCGTGCGCGGCATCGGCTTCACGCTGGAGCGCGGCGAAACGCTGGGCATCGTCGGCGAATCGGGCTGCGGCAAGTCGATCACGGTGATGTCGCTGATGGGCCTGTTGCCGTCGACCGCCAAGGTCAGGGGCAGCATCCGCTTCGACGGCACCGAGCTCGTGGGCCTGGGCGAAAAAGCCATGTGCCAGATCCGCGGCAACCGCATCGGCATGATCTTCCAGGAGCCGATGACAGCGCTGAACCCGGTTCACACCATTGCGCGCCAGGTCGGCGAGCCGCTTCGGCTGCACCGCGGGCTCACGGGCGCCGAAGCGCGCAAGGAAGTGCTGGCACTGCTCGAGCGCGTGGGCATTCCCGATGCGGCTTCGCGGCTCGATGCCTATCCGCACCAGTTCTCGGGCGGGCAGCGCCAGCGCATCGGCATCGCGATGGCCCTGGCCTGCGGCCCCGACCTGCTGATTGCCGACGAGCCCACCACCGCGCTCGACGTCACCATCCAGAAGCAGATCCTCGAACTCATCCAGGGCCTGGTCGCGGAGCGCGGCATGGCGCTGATCCTGATCTCGCACGACCTTGGCGTGATCGCCCAGAGCGTCTCGAAGATGCTGGTGATGTACGGCGGCAGCGTGGTCGAGAGCGGCCCGACCGACACGGTGTTCGCCGAGCGCGCGCATCCCTACACCCAGGGCCTGTTCGCGGCGCGACCGGCGCTCGGCGCGCCGCGCGGCATTCGCCTGGCAACCATCCGGGGCAGCGTGCCCGAACTGGTCGACCTGCCGCCGGGCTGCCCATTCGCGGGCCGCTGCAAGTACACGGTCGATGCCTGCCACACGACCCGGCCGCCGCCCACCGTGCTGCGGCACGAGCACGCGGTGCGCTGCATCCGGCTCGAGGAAATTGCGGCGGAAGGCGCGCTCGAATCATGAACCAGCCCGCCAGCACGCAGCCCCTGCTCGAGGTGACGGACCTCGTGCGCCACTACGCGCTGCCGCGCGAAAAGCTCTTCGGGCCGCCGCCGCTTGTGAAGGCGCTCAACGGCGTCAGCTTCGAAGTGGCGGCCGGCCGCAGCCTGGGCATCGTCGGCGAATCGGGCTCGGGCAAGTCGACCATCGCACGCCTGGTCATGGCGCTCGACACGCCCACCTCGGGCAGCGTGCGCATGCTGGGCCGCGACCTGCACCGGCTGCCCAAGGGCGAGCTGCGCACGGCGCGGCGAGACTTCCAGATGGTGTTCCAGGACCCGTACGGCTCGCTGGATCCGCGCCAGACGGTGGCGCGCATCGTCGCCGAACCGCTCGAAGCGCTGGCCGAAACCAGCCGTGCGATTCAGCGCGAGCGCGCCTCCGAAGCACTGGCCGCAGTGGGCCTGCGCACCACCGACATGGACAAGTACCCGCACGAGTTCTCGGGCGGGCAGCGCCAGCGCATCGCAATCGCACGCGCGCTCATCACGCGGCCCAAGCTCATCGTGGCCGACGAGCCCGTGAGCGCGCTCGACGTGTCGGTGCAGGCCCAGGTGCTCAATCTCATGCAGGACCTGCAGCAGCAGTTCGGTGTCAGCTACCTGCTCATCAGCCACGATCTCGCGGTGGTGAACCACCTGTGCGACGAGGTCTGCGTGGTGTGGAAAGGCAAGATCGTCGAGCAGGGCCCTCCCGGCGAACTCTTTCGCAATGCGCAGCATCCCTACACGCGCACGCTGCTCGACGCGGTGCCGCGCACGCCTGCCGGCGGGACGCTGCTGGCGGCCTGATTCCTCGTCGGGCCGTGGCCTGACATCGAGGCTTCGCGAGCCAGCCCTAGGATGAGTGGGTCATAAGCATCTGGTTGCGCGGCCGCCTGCCTGCGCGCAAGATGCCTGCCCCCGTTCCGAGGACTCCGCTTCATGCTCAAACGACGCACCCTGCTCGCCACCGGCGCCGCAGCCCTGGCCCCTCTCGCGCTGCCGGCAACCGCATTCGCGCAGAGAAGAAAGGACGCGCCGGTGCTGGCGCTCACGCTGGAGCCCACGGGGCTCGACCCCACGGCCAAGGCCGATGCCGAGATTGCGGAGGTGGTGCTCTACAACGTCTTCGAGACGCTCACCAGGATCAACTCCGACGGCAGCGTTTCGCCCCTGCTGGCCGAGAGCTGGGAAGTCTCGCCCGACCTCAAGACCTGCACCTTCAAGCTCCGGCGCGGCGTCAGGTTCCACAACGGCGAGCCCTTCGATGCGAACACCGTCAAGTTCTCGTTCGACCGCGCCGCCGCGGCCAACAGCACCAACAAGGACAAGCGCACCTTCACCAACATCGCCACGCAGGTCGTGGACGAGCACACGGTGGTGCTGATCAGCAAGGAGATCGAGCCCGAGCTGCTCTTCCTGCTGGGCCAGGCCTCCGCCATCATGGTCGAGCCCAGGACGGTGGAGACGAACGCCGTCAAGCCCGTAGGCACCGGTCCCTACCGGCTCGACAGTTGGGCCAAGGGCTCGGCCATCGTGCTCGCCAAGTGGGACGGCTGGCGCAACGCCGGCGCGGTGCAGATCCGCAAGGCGAGCTTCCGCTTCATCTCCGAGCCGGCCCCACAGACCACGGCGCTGCTCTCGGGCGACGTCGACCTGTTCCCACATGCCTCGGTCTCGCGCAGCCTGCCGCAGTTCCAGAACGACAAGCGCTTCCAGGTGCTCTTCAACGCCTCGCGCGGCAAGACCATCCTTGCCATCAACAACAGGCGCAAGCCGCTCGACGACGTGCGGGTGCGCCGCGCCATTGCCGCGGCCATCGACCGCAAGGCGGTGATCGAGGCCGCCGCGGACGGCCGCGGCGTGCCCATCGGCAGCCACTACGTGCCGGGCGCGCCGGGCTACGTCGACACCACGGGCATCAACCCCTACAACGTCGAGAAGGCGAAGCAGCTGCTGGCCGAGGCGGGCGTGAAGACGCCGCTCGAACTGGACCTGGTGCTGCCGCCCCCGCCCTATGCGCGGCAAGGCGGGGAGCTCATTGCCGCACAGCTCGCCAAGGTGGGCATCGTCGCCAGGATCCAGAACGTCGAGTGGGCACAGTGGATCAGCGGCACCTACGGCAACAAGAACTACGACCTCTCGCTGATCCTGCACGTCGAACCCTTCGACCTCGTGAACTACACCAAGCCCGAGTACTACTGGGGCTACCAGTCGGCCAGGTTCAACGAGGTGTTCGACAAGGCGCGCAACAGCGCGCGCACCGCCGATCGCCTGCGCTACCTGGGCGATGCGCAGCGGCTGCTGGCCGAGGACGCGGCCAATGTCTTCCTGTACCAGCCGCAGTTCATCACGGTGGCGGCGCGCGGCCTGCGCGGGCTCTGGAAAGACACGCCGATCTTCGTCAACGACATCGCCGCCCTCTCCTGGAGCTGAGCCCGGCATCCGGGAACGTCCCGAGGAAAAACCGCCTCCGCGGCCGGGCGCCGAAGCCTGCGCTGCGAGAGAATGACTTGCTGCGCGCGTGGCATCTTTCGTGCTGCGTGTCCTTCCTTCGTGCCGCCACGCCTCCATTCGGGGCGCGGTGCACATCGGAAGCAGCCATTCGCACCTATCGTTTTTCCGGAGATCACAACGTATGTTGAACCGTCGCACCCTCCTTGCCACCGCCAGCGCCACCGTGGCACTGGCCTCTCCCGTCGCCGGCATGGCGCAGGGACGGAAGGACGCCATCGTGATCGGCATGGCGCTCGAGCCGCCGGGCCTCGACCCGACCGCCGGTGCCGCGGCCGCCATCGCGGAGGTGGTGCAGTACAACATCCTCGAGACGCTCACCAAGATCAACGCCGACGGCAGCGTCACGCCGCTCCTGGCCGAGAGCTGGGAAGTCTCTCCCGACCTGAAGACCTACACCTTCAAGCTCCGGCGCGGCGTCAAGTACCAGAACGGCGAGCCCTTCAACGCCAGCACCGTGAAGTTCGCCTTCGACCGCGCCGGCAGCGAGAAGAGCACCAACAAGGACAAGCGCACCTTCGCGAACCTGAGCACGCAGGTGGTCGACGACTACACCGTGGTGATCATCAACAAGGAAATCGATCCCGACCTGCCCTTCGTGCTGGGCCAGGCCACGGCCGTGATCGTCGAGCCCAAGAGCGCCGACGGCAACGCCACCAAGCCGGTCGGCACCGGCCCCTACAAGCTCGACAGCTGGGCCAAGGGCTCGTCGCTCACGCTGAGCAAGTGGGACGGCTTCCGCAGCCCGGCCACGGCCAAGATCAACAAGGTCACCTTCCGCTTCATTTCCGACACGGCTGCGCAGGCCGCCGCGCTGATGGCCGGCGACGTCGACGTGTTCACGCGCATCGGCACGCGCGTGGTGCCACAGTTCAAGATGAACCCGCAGTTCCAGGTCATCCTGGCCGGCTCGCGCGCCAAGACCATCCTTTCGATCAACAACAAGAAGAAGCCGCTGGACGACGTGCGCGTGCGCCGCGCCATCCTCGCGGCCATCGACCGCAAGGCCGTGATCGAAGGCGCGGCCGACGGCTTCGGCGTGCCGATCGGCAGCCACTACGTGCCGGGCGCCGCGGGCTATGTCGACACCACGGGCGTCAACCCCTTCGACATCGAAAAGGCCAAGAAGCTGCTGGCCGAGGCCGGCGTGAAGACGCCGCTCGAACTCACCATGACGCTGCCGCCGCCGCCCTATGCGCGCCAGGGTGGCGAGGTGATCGTGGCCCAGCTGGCCAAGATCGGCATCACGGTCAAGGTGCAGAATGTCGAGTGGGCGCAGTGGCTCAGCGGCACCTACGGCAACAAGGACTACGACCTGTCGATCGTCTCGCACGTCGAGCCTTTCGACCTCGGCAACTACGCCAAGCCCGACTACTACTGGGGCTACCAGTCGAAGGCCTTCAACGCGCTGTTCGACAAGATCAGGGCCACGGCCAATGCCGCCGAGCGCAACAAGCTGCTCGGCGAAGCGCAGAAGATGCTGGCCGTGGACGCGGCCAACGGCTTCCTCTACCAGCCGCAGTTCCCCACCATCGCGAAGAAGAACGTGAAGGGCATCTGGAAGGAGAACCCGATCTTCGTGAACGACCTCTCGGCGCTGTCGTGGGGATGAGTGCCGACGTGCCATCCTCGCTGAACGAGCTTTCCGCCCAGGAACTTTCCGCCGCCTACCGCGACAGGCGCCTGTCCCCTGTCGAAGTCACGCAGGCCGTCATCGCGCAGATCGAGCGCTGGGAGCCGAAGCTGCAGGCCACCTGGCTCTTCAGGCCCGAAGCCGCGCTCGAGCAGGCGCGCGCTTCGGAAGCACGCTGGCAGCGCGGCGACGCGCTCGGTCCGCTGGACGGCGTGCCGGCCACCATCAAGGAGAACATCGCGACCCGCGGCGATCCGATGCCGGCCGGCACGGCCGCCGTCGACCTGAAGCCCGCGGCCGCCGATGCACCGCCCGCCGCGCGCCTGAAGGAAGCCGGGGCGGTGATCGTGAGCAAGACCACCATGCCGGACTACGGCATGCTGTCTTCGGGCCTCTCGAGCTTTCACACGCTGGCGCGCAACCCCTGGGACCTGAGCAAGACTCCCGGCGGTTCGAGCGCCGGTGCCGGTGCGGCTGCCGCCGCGGGCTACGGCCCGCTGCACATCGGCACCGACATCGGCGGCTCGCTGCGTCTGCCCGCGAGCTGGTGTGGCATCTTCACGCTCAAGCCGAGCCTGGGCCGCATTCCGATCGATCCGCCGTACATGGGCCGCGCGGCCGGCCCCATGACGCGCAGCGTCGGCGATGCCGCGCTGATGATGCAGGTGCTCGCCAAGCCCGATGCGCGCGACAGCATGAGCCTGCCGGCGCAGGACATCGACTGGGAGAGCTTCGACGTATCGCCCGACCACCTGCGCGGGCTGCGCATCGGCCTGCTGCTCGACGCGGGCTGCGGCCTGGCGGTCGAGCCCGAGATCCAGGCGGCGGTCGAGCATGCGGCGCGCCTGTTCGAAAAAGCCGGCGCAATCGTCGAACCCATGCAGCCGTTCATGTCGCAAGCCATGCTCGACGGCATGGACCATCTGTGGCGCATGCGCTCGCTGGTGGACATGAAGGCCCTGCGCCCCGACCAGCGCGCCAAGGTACTGCCCTACATCCGCGAGTGGGCCGAGAGCGCGGCCGAGTTCAGCGGCGAGCATGTGTTCCGCGGCTTCAGCCAGTTCCATGCAACACGCGTGGCCACGGTGCAGGCCTGTGCGCGTTTCGACTACGTGATCTCGCCGGTGTCGCCGAACATGCCCGCGGCCGCGGAGGCGCCTTCGCCGACCAACGATCCGCTGCGGCCGCTGGAGCACATCGGCTTCACGGTGCCGTTCAACATGTCGGAACAGCCGGCTTCCTCGGTGAACTGCGGATACTCTGCGAGCGGGCTGCCGATCGGGCTTCAGATTGCAGGGCAGCGCTTCGACGACCTCGGCGTGCTGCGCGTGTCGCGTGCGTTCGAGCAGATCAGGGAGCCGCAGCGGCCCTGGCCTGCGGCGCATTGAACGCTACTAGTACATTGACACGTAAATAACAAAACATGAATACACTCCATCTATCCCCGTTGGGGTTACGAAGGAGTGCTCATGCGCCAGACCGAACTGCATTTGACCGAGAAGGATCGGGCGATCATCGAGGAGATTCGACGCAAGGGAATCCATCATTCGCGCGAAGTGAACCGGGCGCATGCGCTGTGGTGCCTGGATCGCGGGATTCCCGAGGCGCAGATCATGGACGTTCTGGGGATCGGACGCACCGCGCTGTGGCGCACCCGGTCGGCATACCTGCAAGGGGGCGTCGATCTGGCCGTGTTCGACGTTGCACGCTCGGGTCGGCCGCGACAGTACGACACCGATGCCGAGGCGCGCGTGACGGCACTGGCATGCTCGGCTGCGCCCGAGGGTCGCCAGCGCTGGACGATCGTCGAACTCGAACGTGCCGCGCGCCAGGAATTGGGCCTTGGCAACGTCAGTCGGGAAACCGTCCGGCGCATGCTAAAAAAAACGATCTCAAGCCCTGGCGACGGCTGATGTGGTGCATCGGCACGCTCACCGAAGAGTACCGCTGCCGCATGTACAACCTGCTCAAGCTGTACGCCAAACCGATGTGCGGCGACGAGCCCGTGATCTGCATCGACGAGAAGAGTCTGCAACTCGTTGCTCATAGCCGAGAGCCGTTGCCCATGGCGCCGGGCGAGGCGGCCAAGCTGGACTACGAATACGTGCGCAAGGGCACCACCAATCTGTTCGTGGCAGTCGAGCCCGAAGGCGGGACAGCGCGTCTTCTCAGGTACCGATCACCGGGGCAAGACAGACTTCGTCGGCTTCGTCCAGGCACTTCTCACCGACACTTATGCGACGGCACGCCGCGTTCACCTCGTGCTGGACAACCTGAACATTCACTTCAGGAAATGCTTCGACGATGTGTTGGGAGTGCGCGCGGCCAACACGCTGTTGCGCCGGGTGTGCTTTCACTACACGCCCAAGCACGCAAGTTGGCTCAACATGGCAGAAATCGAGATCGGCATCCTCACGCGCCAATGCCTGAACCGCCACCTCCCCAGCCAGCAACTCCTGCGACGCGAAGTCGATGCCTGGCAAGCAGATCGAAACGCGCTGCGCCGAACCATCGAGTGGAAGTTCACTCGACAGGATGCAGATCACAAGCTCGGTCGTCATTACGTTTCGAAACTTACGTGTTGACGTACTAGGACAGCCGCGGTTCAGGGCGCGCTCCCGCCGATAGGGTACCTTGCTCCGCGAATGTCCCCCGGCCTGCGGCCTCCTCCTTTATTTCGCTGCGCAAGGCACCCCATCGGCGAGAGCGTTGGTCAGAGCGGTTGTTGATCAGCCGGCACAAGCGCTGCCCAGGTGCGCAGGGCATCGGGTACTCCCCGCAGCGAAATCAAGGAGGAGGGGCGTAGCCCCGGGGGACATTCGCGGAGGGGAGTACCCGGTGGCCTGTGCACGCGCCCCGAACAACAGCGCCCTGAACAAACTCAAGTCGCAGCGTAGCGCCCCGGCTTGTGGTTGATCCACAGAAAAAGCCCCATCACCACCGCAGCCAGCACCGACCACCCCACGCGCTGCGGCGGAATCACGAACAACGCGAGCAGCACCACCGTGCAGTCGATGCCGATCTGCACCTTGCCGGCGGGCCAGCCGCGCTTTTCCTGCAGGTACAGCGTCAGCACCGTAGCACCGCCCAGGCTCGCGCGATGGCGCGCGAGGAACAGGCATCCGGTGCCCAGCAGCAGGCCGCCGAGCACCGCCGCGAAGGCCGGGTGCAGCGAATCGATCGAGATGTAGCGCGGCGCCCAGTCGGTCATCACCGACAGCAGTGCGATCGCCGAGAAAGTCTTGACCGTGAAGGCCCGCCCCATGTGGCGCCATGCGAACCAGTAGAACGGCAGGTTCACCAGGAAGAACACTTTGCCGAAACTCACGCCGGTGGCGTAGTGCAGGAGAAACGCGACACCGGCCGTGCCGCCCGTGAGCAGGCCTGCCTGGCCGCACAGCATCATGGCAATGGCGACGAACAGGGTGCCCGAAAAGATGGCCTGCGCGTCGTCGAAGCGGGAGTGACGCAGCAGTTCGGGCCGCGTGGTGGATTGTGGCGCATCCATGGCAGGCCTGACGCAAATCCCGCGCCACCCCGCAGGCGTCAGACCAGGTAGGTCGCCAGCATCTCCCGCGCCCGCGTCACGAACTCGGTCTCTCCGCGGCGCGCGGGCAGGAACTGGAACGCGACCCGGGGCAGGGCCGGCAGTCCGTGCGGCGGTGCGAGCCGAGCGACCCCTTCGCACACCGCCGATTCGTTCAGGCAGGCCACGCCCAGCCCCGCGGCCAGCGCCGACTGCAATCCCGCCACGCCCGAAGCCACGTGCGCCAGCACATACGGCACCCGGCGCCGCCGCAACAGCGCCACGGTGTACTGATGCAGTGAGCAGGTGTCCGGCAAGGCCAGCAGCCGAACCGGCTCACCCCGCGCCAGCCGCATGCCGACCGCGCCGAGCCACACCAGCGATTCGCGCCGGATCACCGGTGCCTTTGCGCCTTGCTCCGGCGAAGACGATGTTCCGGCGATATTCATTGCCAGCCCCACGTCGAAATCGCCGTGCGCATAGGCGGCCCGCAGCGCGTCGCTCTTCATGATGCTCACGTTCAGCCGCACCTGCGGATAGCTCTCGCCGAGGCGCCCCAGCAGCCGCGTGAGATCGCCGGGACGAAAGTAGTCGGTCACGGCGAGCCGCAATTCGCCCTGCAGCATTTCGCCGTGCAGATCGCGGAACGCCTCGTCGCTGAGCGCGAGGATGCGGCGCGCATAGGCCAGGAGCCGCGTGCCGGCCTCGGTCGGCGCCACGCCGGCCTTGCTGCGCGTGAGCAGCGACTGCCCTGCCCGCTCCTCGAGCTTGCGTATCTGCTCGCTGACCGACGACTGCGACAGGAACACGCGCGGCGCCGCGGCCGTGAGGCTGCCGGCATCGATCACCGCGGCCAGGGTGCGAAGCTGTTCCAGATCGAAGGTCTGCATGGTTCATCCATCCGGTTTTCCGATGGATTCCATCATATCTTCCTGCTTTTCCGATGCCCCTTGGATTCCCACAATAGCCCATCGTTCACTCATTCCTTCATGGAGTTCCCTATGCCGCACATCGTTGTCCACCTCTCGGGCGAGCCCGACGCCCAGCTCACACGCAAGACGGTCGACGTGGTCGCCGAACTGACCCAGAGCGTGCTCGGCAAGCAGCTGCCGGTGATTGCCATCACGGTGCAGTACATCGCCGCCGACACATGGTTCATCGGCGGGCAGTCGCTGGCCTCGCTCGGCAAGTCGGCCTTCCACCTCGACATCAGCATCACGGACGAAACCAACACCAAGGCGGAAAAGGCGCGCTACCTGCGCGAGGTGCATGCCGCCATGGCGCGGCTGCGGCCCGACCTGCACGAGGTCTCGTACATCCACGTGATCGACGCCCGCGGCGCGGCCTACGGCTACGGCGGAAAGACGCAGGAATACCGCCACCAGCAAGCGGGCGTTTGAAGCCTGCGGCGGGGCATGGCACCATCCGGCCATGCCCACCGCCACCCTGCACGCCGACAGCTTCGGCAACCCGCTCACGCTCGACGACGCCGCCAGCCTGCCGCTGGTCGAAGACTTCGTCATGGGTTTCGTGTCGACCGAGGCGCGCGCGGTCAACCTGCTCGCCCTGGCCGGCAGCGACGCGAGCCCGATGGTGCAGGCCTACTGCGCAACGCTGCATCTCTTCGCCGAATCTCGCGACGCTGCAGCCAATGCACGGCCCTTTCTTGCCAAGGCCCGTGCCGCATCCGAGCGCGCCACGCCGCGCGAACGGCGCTACATCGCAGCCATCGAGGCCTGGGCCGATGGCGACATCGCCCGGGCCATCGCCCTGCACGCCGAGCAGGCGCGGGAGCATCCGCGCGACCTCGTATCGGTGAAGCTGGGGCAATACCACTGCTTCAATACCGGTGACTGCCCAGGCATGCTGCGCCTGGCACTCGCCGCGCTGCCGGCCGCGTCCGACGTGTCCTACGTGCACGGCATGGCGGCCTTCGGCTACGAGCAATGCCATTTGATGCGCGAGGCCGAGGCCAGTGCGCGACGCGCCATCGGCATGTGCCGCAAGGAGCCGTGGGCGCACCATGCGCTGGCGCATGTGATGCTTACCGAGGGCCGGCTCTCCGAGGGGCTGGCGTTCATGCAGGGCGTGAGCGACACCTGGAGCGGGCTCAATTCGTTCATGGTCACGCACAACTGGTGGCACGTGGCGCTGTTCCTGATCGAGCTCGGCCGCGACGGCGAAGCGCTCGCGCTGTACGACCGCGAGGTGTGGGGCGTGGTGAAGGACTATTCGCAGGACCAGATCGGCGCCGTCTCGCTGCTCGCGCGCTTCGAACTCGCGGGCATCGACGTCGGCACGCGATGGGACGACGTGAGCAGCCATCTGCTGCAGCGCACCGCCGACCATGTGCTGCCGTTCCTCGACCTGCAGTACCTGTATGGCCTGGCGCGCGCCGGCCGCCCCGAAGCAGATACGCTGCTGCGCAACATCGAGGCCCATGCGCCGCGCGCACCGCTTTCGACGCGCACGGCCTGGGAACACGTGTGCGTGCCGGCCGCGCGCGGGCTCGCGGCCCACGCGCGCGGCGATTTCGCTTCCGCCATCGAAGAGCTCGGCAGCGCCCTGCCGCGCCTGCTCCAGATCGGCGGCAGCCATGCGCAGCGCGACCTGTTCGAGCAGCTGTACCTCGATGCGCTCGTGCGCACCGGCAGCCAGGCCACGCTCATGGGCGCACAGGGCATCCTGCAGCAGCAGCTCAACGGCCAGCCCGAATCGCTGCGCCTGCGGCGCCAGGCCGGCGAGGTCCATGCGCGGCTCGGCCTCGAGCAGCTGGCTTCCCGTCCTTGACGGGCGAGCGAAGGTCATGCCTTCCGGTCATGGGGCGTGTCGCAAAAGGAATTAACGGACATGCGAGGGCGACTTCTAAACTGCCCGCTCCACATCGCTCCGGTTCCTTCCCATGCAGAAATCAGTTGTCGTGCTCGCCGTGCTCGCGGCCCTGGCAGTTCTCTCATCCGCAGCCCGTGCCGCGACCGATGCCCCGGCCGAGCTCGACCTGCTGCTGCGCGGCGGCACCGTCTACACGGGTGACTCGAACGAGCCCGTGGTGGGCGATGTCGGCATCGTGGGCGACCGCATCGTCTTCGCGGGCAGGAAGGCGCCGGCACAGTTCAGCGCGCGGCGAACCATCGATGCGACCGGCATGGTCGTGGCACCGGGCTTCATCGACGCACACACCCATGCCAACGCCGATCTGCATTCCACCGATCCACGCAAGCGCCTGAACATTCCCTTCCTCACCCAGGGCGTGACCACCGCGGTCATCGGCAACGACGGCTTCGGCGGCTTCGACATTGCCGCGCAGACGCAGCGCCTGCGATCGGCGCCCGTTGGAACCAACGTCGCCATGTACGTGGGCTTCGGCCCCGTGCGCATCGACCAGCTCGGCGAAGCCAACCGCGCGCCGACGCCCGAGCAGCTCGACGCCATGCGCCAGCACGTGAGCCACGCCATGTGCGACGGCGCGCTGGGGCTTTCGACCGGCCTTTTCTATCCGCCGCAGAATTTCTCGAAGACCGAGGAAGTGATCGAGCTCGCGAAGGTCGCGGCCCGCCACGGCGGGCTCTACGACAGCCACATCCGCGACGAGTCGATGTACAACATCGGGCTCAAGGGTTCCATCGAGGAAGTGATTCGCATCGGCCACGAAGCCCGCCTGCCGGTGCACGTGGCGCACATCAAGGCACTGGGCGTGGACGTGCAGGGCCAGAGCGGCGACATCATCCGCCGCATCGAGAAGGAGCGTGCCGCCGGCCTCGACATCACGGCCGACCACTATCCGTGGACGGCATCGAGCACACGCTTCTCGGCGGCCCTCGTGCCGCCCTGGGCGGTCGACGGCGGGCGCGAGGCAATGCTCAAGCGCTTCGACGACGCGGCCGTCCAGGAGCGCCTGCGAACCGGCATGCGCGAGAACCTGCGGCTGCGTGGCGGTCCGGAGACCATCCTGTTTTCAGCCGGCAGCACCAAGTACGTGGGCAAGACGCTCGCCGACGTGGCCAAGGCCTCGAGTGCCGATCCGGTGGATGCCGCCATCGCCGTGCTGCGCGACGGCGACCTGATGATCGCCTCGTTCAACCAGAGCGACGAAGACGTGCGCGCGTTCATGAAGCGGCCTTGGGTCATGACCTCGTCCGACTCCTCGCTGGGCCATCCGCGCGCCTACGGCACCTTCGCACGCAAGTACGACCAGTACGTGGTGAAGGAACACACGATCTCGCTGGGACAGTTCATCCGCAGCAGCTCGTCGCTGACCGCCGACACGCTGGGGCTGAAACAGCGCGGGCACCTGCGGCCGGGCTACTACGCCGACGTGGTCGTGTTCGACCCCGCACGCTATGCCGCCAAGGCCACGTACACGCAGCCGGCGCTGCTGTCGGAAGGCGTGGTCACGGTGCTGGTGAACGGCCGTCTGGCGGTGGATGCCGGCAAGCCCACTGGCGTTGGCGCAGGCCAGCCGTTGTTGCGCACGCCGAAGGCCGGCAGCTGCACCTGAGGCGACGCGTCCGCCCGCCCAGGCGGCTCAGCTCTTCTTCAGATGCCGCCGCTGGTCGTAGGTCGGCTGCGGCGGCAAGTCGGCCAGATGCCGCGTGTCGGCCCAGTCGACGATCTCGATGGCATCGGGCATGGCGGGATCGGCAATGCGGACGCGGTTGAAGCCCGCGTTGGGAATGTCGCTCTGGCGCGGCCCGCTGAGGCTGAGCCCGCGCGCGGTGCGCCACACCATGTCGAGCACGCCACCATGGGTGACGACCACCAGCCGCTGCCCCCGGTGCGCAGCCGCCAGGGCGCCGATGGCCGCGACGATGCGCGTGTGGAATTCGCGCGCCGTCTCGCCTTCGGGCATGGCGTGGTCCTCGCGGAACTCCAGCCATTGCTCCCAGGCGCGCGGATGCAGCGTCTGGATCTCGTCGGCCCGCATGCCTTCGACAATGCCGAAATACTGCTCCCGCAAGCCCGCCGACGTGACCACCGGCAGAGACAGCTGCAGCGACGCCGGCGCGGCGGTCTGCTGCGCGCGCATGAGATCGCTGCTGATGATGTGCTGCGCGGTTTCGCTCGCCAGGCGCAGGCCGAGGCGGCGCGCCTGCTCGTGGCCGATGTCGTTGAGCGGCACATCGGCATGCCCCTGAAATCGCAGTTCGCGGTTCCAGGCGGTTTCGCCGTGGCGGATCAGGATGAGTTCGGTCGCGGAGTCGGGTGGAGGCATGGGCATGGAACGCCCATTCTCCACTGCGCGCGTGACGCTCAGGACCTCGATGGCAGCATCTGTTGCACGGCCACCACCCGCACCTCGAACGGCACCGCCCCCACGCGCGCCGGCGAGGGCGTGAGAAGCGAGAGCACCCAGGCAATCACCACACCGCCGACGATGGCGCAGACCACCACCACGGCCGTGTACGCCAGCGCCTTGTCGGCCGGGCATTTCATGAGCACCGGCAGGCCCACGTAGATCAGGTAGATGCCGTAGAGCGCCGCCAGCGCGCCGATGATTGCCAGCGACGGAATCAGGCTGAAGATCCCGCCCAGGAAGCTGGCCGTGCTGGCATAGGCAGAGAGCTTGAGCGCGCCGATCTGGCTCTTGGTGCCCTGGAAGGTCGGCGCCAGCGCGTCGATGATCAGCGCCAGCACGAACACCATGACGAGCGAAAGCACGTAGCCGACCACCATGTTCACGAGCCCCGAGACAACGGGCACGCGAAAGTTGACGCCGAAGGCGCCGATGCCGATGACCGACAGGCCGATGAAGCCCGCCACCGCCGGAATCAGTGCAAGGATCATCACGTAGTTCTTGTAGAGCGACGCGGCGTCCGCGGGCTCTGCGTCGATGGTCGGCCAGGTGGCCTTGGGCTTGAGCAGGATGTCCTGCACGCGTTGAACCAGGTTCATTTTTTTGTCCTCGATGTGGAGCGCAAAGGCGCGGACCGCCAAGCGCGCAGCGGCAAAAAGTATGTCGATTCCGGCGCAAAAAAACTTCTGGCCAGGAAGCCTATGCCGTTATGCCGGGTGGCGCCTTGGCGCAAAATCCGGCCATGCCCAACCTTGTCCTGCTGCCCGGCCTTGCCTGCGACGAGCGCATCTGGGAGGCCCAGCTTCCCGCGCTTGCGCCCCTGCTCGAAACGCGCGTGAGCGATGCCCACATGCGCCACGACACCATCGAAGCCATGGCCGCGGCCGTGCTGCGCGAGAACCCCGGCCCGCTCGTGCTGTGCGGCGCGTCGATGGGCGGCATGGTCGCGATGGAAGCCGCGCGGCAGGCGCCCGAACGCATCGCGGGGCTCGCTCTGCTGGGCACCAATGCCCGGCCCGAGGCGCCCGACATGTACGAACTGCGCGAAAGCGCGATCGAATTGTTCGAGCGGGGCGAACTGCGCGACGTGATCGAGCCGAACGTCGTGTTCGCCTTCCACCCCGCGCAGGCCGCCGACGAGGCGCTGGTGCAGCGCTACGTCGAGATCGTGCTGGACGCCGGCACGCAGCAGCTCATCACGCAGAACCGCGCGGTGATGCGGCGCCCCGACGCGCGCACCCACCTGCCCTCGCTGCGTGCGCCGGTGCTGCTGGTGTGCGGCGATACGGACCGGCTGACCCCACCCGACTGCACGCGCGAGATCGCGGCGCTGGTGCCGCATGCCGAAGTGGTGTGGGTGCCGCAATGCGGCCACATGCTGACGATGGAGAAGCCCGCTTCCGTGAATGCGGCGCTGCTCGGCTGGCTCGCTCAGTGGAGCTGACCGCCGGTTTCGGCCACGTCCTTTTCGACGGCCAGCGCGGTGGAGACCGCAATGCGCAGCGCCTCGACCATGGTGGCCAGCGACATGCTCGGCACGCCGGGAAAACGCGCGGCCTGCTCGGGCAGGTAGGGAATGTGGATGAAGCCGCCGCGCAGCCCTGCCGCCGGATGCGTGGCAATGCGGTGCATCAGGCCGTAGAAGATGTGGTTGCAGACAAAAGTGCCTGCCGTGTTCGATACCGCCGCCGGAATGCCGGCCACACGCAGGTCGCGCACCATGGCCTTGATCGGCAGCGTCGAGAAATACGCGGCGGGCGCGCCGGGCACCACGGGCACGTCGACTGGCTGCCGGCCCGCGTTGTCGGCAATGCGGCCGTCGTCGATGTTGATGGCCACCCGCTCGGGCGTGATCTCGGCGCGGCCGCCGGCCTGTCCGATGCACAGCACCAGCCGGGGCTGAAGTTCGTCCATCGCACTCGCAAGCGCCTCGATGGCCTGGCCGAAGACGCAGGGCACCTGGCGCGCATGCACGGTGGCGCGGCCGCACTTCCAGCCGTCGAGTGCGCGCACGGCCTCCCATGAGGGATTGAGGGCTTCGCGGTCGAACGGATCGAAGCCGGTCAGCAGGACATCGGTTCGCTGCGCCACGGCTTGAACCGGGCGCTCAGGCCATCGCGCGAACCGCGATGCCCTCTTGCTGCAGGCGGTCGCGAATACGGCGCGCAAAAGCCAGCGCGTGGGCGCCGTCGCCATGCAGGCAGACGGTCTGGGCATTGACCGGCACGATGCTGCCGTCGATGGCCGTCACCTTGCGGTCGCGCACCAGCGAGAGCGTCTGGGCGAGCGACTGCTCTTCGTCCTCGATCAGCGCGCCAGGCTGGCTGCGCGGCACCAGGCTGCCGTCGGGCATGTAGCCGCGGTCGGCAAATACCTCTTCGACGGGCGTGAGGCCGGCGCGGCGCGCGGCGTCGATCATGCCGCTGCCCGCAAGGCCGAAGAATCGGAGCGAGGGATCGAAGCGCCGCACCGCTTCGCAGAGCGCGTCGGCGAGTTCGGGCTCCTTCACCGCCTGGTTGTAGAGCTGCCCGTGCGCCTTCACGTGCGAGAGCTTGCCGCCCTCGGCCCTGGCGATCGCGGCCAGCGCACCGACCTGGTAGAGCACATTGGCCACGATCTCGTCGGGCGGCAGGTGCATGGTGCTGCGGCCGAAGTTCTCGCGGTCCGGGAAGCTCGGATGGGCACCGATGGCCACGCCGTGCTCGATGGCCCAGCGCACGCATTGCCGCATGGTCTTGGCGTCGCCCGCATGCCAGCCGCATGCGATGTTGGCCGAGCTCACGAGGCCGAGCAGTGCTTCGTCGCTGCCGGCGCCTTCGCCGAGGTCGGCATTCAGGTCGATTTGCATTGGGTTGGTTCCTTCTTCAAGACGGGCCGGCACATCGGAGGCCAGCCCGCGCGCATGCCTGCTCGCACAGTCTATGCCGGTCCGGTCCAACCCGCTGCCGCAAGCCCTTGCGCCACCTGCGCAAGATAGCGCTGCTGCTCGGCCCACGCCTCGAGCGCCGCGGCCATGTCGACCTGCACCAGCCGCAACCGGCCATCCAGCGGCGCCTGCGCGAGCTTCCACAGGTCGGCGCGAATGACCACGCCGATGCGCGGATAGCCGCCGGTGGTCTGCGCGTCGCCCATCAGGATGATCGGCTGGCCCGAGGGCGGCACCTGGATCGTGCCGGGAATGACGCCCGACGAGAGCATGTCGGCGCTGCGCCTGCGCTTGAGTGCGGCGCCCGCGAGCCGGCTTCCCATGCGGTTGCTCTGGGCCGTGATGCGCCAGCGCTCGCTCCAGAGCAACGCTTGCGAGGCCACCGTGAACTGGTCGAACTCGGGGCCGGGCAACACGCGCAAGGCGATGGCCGAGTCGCCCTCCTCCGGCCCCCAGTCCGGACCACGCAGGCCGAACGGGCGCCGGGCGAGCCGGGCGGCATCGAGCGCCGTGGCGCCCAGTGGGAGCCGGTCGCCCTTGCGCAGCGCGCGCCCCTCGTGGCCGCCGAAGCCGGCCTTGAGGTCGGTGCTGCGCGAGCCGAGCACCAGCGGCACGTCGATGCCGCCCGCCACCGCGAGCCAGCTGCGCAACCCGGCTTTCTTCACGCCGGCTGCGTTGGCACCCGCGAGCTTCAGCGTCTGGCCCGCCGACACCGGCACGCTCCAGCAGGGCCAAATGGGCGCGCCGTCGAGCCGGGCGCCGAAGCCGTCTCCCACCAGCGCGATGCGCGTGGCGGTCTCGAAGCGGATCTCGCACCCGCCCATGGTGAGCTCGAGGCCGGCCGCGCCGTCGGCATTGCCGACCAGCCGGTTCGCCAGCGTGAGCGCCAGCACGTCGAGCGCGCCGCCGGGGCAGATGCCGAGCTGGCGATGCCCGTGCCGCCCCAGGTCCTGCACCGAGGCCAGCATGCCGGGCTTCTGCACGAGCATCATGTCTGCACGCTTTCGACGACGAAGCGCACGCGGTCGCCCGGACGCAGCAGGGTGGGCGGCTCGGCCGACGGATCGAAGAGTTCGAGCGAGGTGCGGCCGATCAGCTGCCAGCCGCCCGGCGACACCAGCGGATAGATGCCGGTCTGCTCGCCGCCGATGCCGACCGAGCGCGCGGGCACCGCTGTGCGGGGCTCGGCGCGGCGCGGCGTGGCGAGCTCGGGCGGCAGCCCGCCCATGAAGGCGAAACCGGGCAGAAAGCCCAGCAGGTAGACCACGTACTCGGCCGCGCTGTGGCGCCGCACCACTTCGGCCGGCGTGAGCCCGGTGTGCGCCGCGACGTCGGCAAGGTCGGGACCGTGCTCGCCGCCATACGCCACCGGGATCTCCACCCTCCGGCCTTCGATCGCCGTGGCCGACAACCGCGGCCAGGCCTCGTTCACGCGCGCCATCAGCGCATCGATGCCGATCGCGGTCGGATCGAAGGTCAGCGTGAGGTTGTTCATGCCCGGCAGCACCTCGCCCACGCCGGCCCACCGCTGCACCTCGGCGCCCAGCGCCCAGATCTGCTGCTGCTGCGCCAGCGTGGCGGGCGGCGCCAGCTCGCAAAGCAACGCCGCATCGCCCAGCGGATGCAGGCGCGGCAAAGGAAGTCGGCTACTCATCTCAAAGCCCCATGCCGACTATGCGGATGACGGTCTTGCATCTTCGTGGAACACCGCGGAACCGGCTTTGCCGGGCCGCTGGTGTTGCCCCCGGCGAGGGGGTTGGCGAAGCGACACGAAGTGCGCGAAGACTGGGGGAGGACCTATTCACGACCGAGGCTGCGCACCTTGGCTGCGAGCTGCTTCTCCACATCTGGCGAAACGAACTTGTGGACCTCGCCGCCGAGCATGGCGATCTCGCGCACGAAGGTGCTGGAGATGAACTGGTACTTGTCGCTGGGCGTCAGGAACACGGTTTCCACATCGGGCATCAGCGAGCGGTTCATGCCCGCGAGCTGGAACTCGTAGTCGAAGTCGGTCACGGCGCGCAGGCCGCGCACCATCGCCTTGCCGCCGCGCGCCACCACGAAGTCGCGCAACAGGCCCGAGAAGCTCTCGACCGTGACCTGGTCGCTGTACGGCTTCACGGCCTCGCGCGCCATCTCCATGCGCTCCTGCAGGCTGAACAGCGCCTTCTTGTGATGGCCCGCCGCAACCGCGACGATGACCTTCGAGAAAAGCTGGGTTGCACGCCGCACCACGTCCTCGTGGCCGAGGGTGATGGGATCGAAAGTGCCGGGATAAACCGCGATCACGTTGCTGGCCATGGTTGCTTCTTCCTCATGCAGCCGGTGCGGCTTGTTCGGCGGATTATGCAGTCCCGTTTGCGGCCTGCCGCAGCAAGTGCGCATGCACGGCCCCGGCCTTCAGGTAACGAAAACCTACAAGACCGAGGGCGGCCAGCTCTTCGTCGTTCCAGCGGCGTGGCGCCTCCAGGTAGACGGCGCCCCCGGCTTTCACGGCGCGCGCGGCGGCGCGCAGCGCGGGTTCGTAGAGGGCGGTACTGTCGAAAGGCGGGTCGAGAAAGACCGCATCCAGGCTGCCCGCGGGGGCGCGTTCGAGCGCGGTGAGCCCGTTGCCGCGCTCGATGCGGACGGCTTCGGCGGAAAGCTTGGTCTTCGCGGCCTGCAGCTGGGCCGCCAGCGCGGCGTCCTGTTCACAGAGGAGCACGCTCGCGGCGCCGCGCGATGCGGCCTCCAGGCCGAGCGCGCCGGTGCCCGCGAATGCATCGACGCAATGCCAGCCCGGCAGCTCGCCGCCGCCGGCTCCCGCGATGCTCGCCAGCCAGTTGAACAGCGTTTCGCGCACACGATCGGGCGTGGGGCGAAGGCCCGGCTTGTCGGCCACCGAAAGGCGGCTGCGCTTCCATTGGCCGCCGATGATGCGCACCTCGCGCGGCAGCGATTTCGATCGCGGTGATGGCGACGGCGATGGCGTCGAGGGGGAACGCCTGGCGGCTGCGGCTTTCTTCTGGGGCATGCGGCGAGCTTAACGCCGCCGCGCGCGAAGTCAGGCGCCGAGCAAGGCCCGCCGCGCCAGCAGCGCGGCAAGCACCAGCATCGTGCCGCCGATCAGCGCGTCGAGCATCTGCCAGGCGCGCGGGCGCGCAAACACCGGTGCCAGCCAGCGCGCGCCAAAGCCCAGCGCCGAGAACCACAGAGCGCTCGCAAGCGCCGAGCCCGCGACGAACCAGGCCTTGAGCGAGCCGCCGTACTGGGCGCCGGTGCTGCCCACGAGCAGCACGGTGTCGAGATAGACATGCGGATTCAGCAAGGTGAAGCCCGCCGCCTGCGCCAGCACGGCGGTGCGCGAGAGCGTTGCGCCCCGGGCCTTTGCGTGCAGTGCGCCGGGCTGCCGCGAACGCCACAGCGCGCGCAGCCCGTACGCACCCAGGAACAGCGCGCCAAGCCCGGCCAGAGCGGTGGCAAATGCGGGCCGCCCTTTCAGTGCCTGCGCCATTCCAGCCACGCCTGCCGTGATCAGGACCGCATCGCTCGCCGCACAGAACAGCACCACGGTGCTCACATGCTCGCGCCGCAGGCCCTGCCGCAGCACATAGGCGTTCTGCGCGCCGATGGCAACGATGAGCACCAGGCTCATCAAGAGCCCGTTGACGAATGCGGCAGAGATTTGTTCGATGACCATGGCGCCAACTTGCCGCTCCGGCCGGATTAACTCAAACTAAACTTCCTAAGCCACATTCAGTTCTTCTAATTCACACGAACCATGCTCGACTACGCCGCCCTGAATGCATTGGCCGCCGTGGTGCGGGAGGGCAGCTTCGAGCGCGCGGCCCGCGCTCTGAACGTCACGCCGTCGGCCGTCTCCCAGCGCGTGAAGCTGCTCGAGGAGCGCACGGGCGGCGCGCTGCTGGTGCGCGGCCAGCCTTGCGTGGCGACGGAAGCCGGGCAGCAGCTCTGCCGGCACATCGAGCGCGTGGGCATGCTGGAGCACGAGCTGCGCGAGGCGCTGCCCGCGCTCGGCATGGGCGGCAGGAATGGCGAGGGGGCCGAGCGCGTCACGGTGCGGGTGGCGGTGAACGCCGACAGCCTGGCCACCTGGTTCATGGCCGCCGCCGCGGCCTTTGCAAAGCAGGAAGCATCCGCCCTGCTCGACCTGACCGTGGACGACCAGGACCACACCGCCGAGCGCCTGCGAAGCGGCGCGGTGCTGGCGGCCGTCACAGCGCTGGCGCACCCGGTGGCCGGCTGCAACAGCGAGGCGCTGGGCAGCATGCACTACGTGGCCGCCGCGAGCCCGGAGTTCGTCGATCGGTATTTCGCCAGGGGAGTGGGCGCGCGCACCTTGGCCCATGCGCCGAGCCTGGTGTTCGACCGCAAGGACCGGCTGCAGGCACGCTGGGTGCGGCGCATCTGCCATCGCAGCATCGAGACACCGCGGCACTGGCTGCCCTCGGCCCAGGGTTTCGTCGAAGCGGCGCGCGCCGGCATGGGCTGGGGGATGCTTCCGGCCAGCATGGCGGCCGACGCGATGCGCACGGGCGCACTGGTGGAACTGGTGCCCGGCTCGGTGCTGCAGGTGCCGCTCTACTGGCAGCAGGCGCGCGCGGCGCCGCAATTGCTCGAACGCCTCAAGGCGGCGGTGCGCGCAGCCGCCGGAAGCGGCGCGCACGCCCTGCGTTGACAGCGCGGCCTGCTACTTGCCGCCCACCACCACGGTCACCATGCGTTCGGGCTGCAGCTTGCGCGCATAAGCGGCCCGGATGTCAGCCGCGGTGACCGCGTTCATGCGCGCGGTCCAGGTGTCGAGATAGTCGAGCGGCAGGTCGTGCCAGGCGATGTTGGCCACGTTGCCGATGAGCTTGCGGTTGCTGTCCAGCAAGAGGGGGAAGCCGCCGATCAGGTTGTCCTTCGCGGCCTTGAGCTCGCTGGCGGTCGGGCCTTCGGCCACGAACTTCGCGAGCACTTCGCGGGAGACCTTCACGGCTTCTTCGGCCTGGTCGGGACGCGTCTGGAAACCGATGCGGAACGCACCGGCGTCCAGGCCCGGCGCAAAGCCGCTGTAGACGCTGTAGGCCAGGCCGCGCTTCTCGCGCACTTCGTTGGTCAGCCGCGAGACGAAGCCGCCGCCGCCCAGCACGTAGTTGCCGAGCGTGAGCGCGAAATGGTCGGGGTCCTTGCGCGGATAGCCGGGCTGGCCGATCAGCACGTGGGCCTGGGCCGAAGCGAACGGAATGCGCTCGTCCTTGGGCGCGGTGAGCGCAGCCACCGGCGAGATTGCGGGCAGCGGCGTGCATGCCTCGGGCCCCGGCAGCCGAGAGAGCAGCGCGGTGGCCATGGCTTCCGCCTCGGCACGGGTCACGGCGCCCACGATGCTGAGCTTGGCACGGCACGGCACGATCAGATGCTGGTAGCGCTGCCGCATGGCGGTGGTGTCGATGCGCGCCAGCGTGGCTTCGGTGACTTCCTGCCCGTAGGGATGGCTGCCGTAGACGCTCTTTGCGAAGGCGCGGCCCGCAATGGTCGCCGGCTTGGTGTTGGCTTCCTTCAGCGACGCATTGATGCGTTCGCGCTCGCGCTGCCAGACGTCGTCGGGAAAGGCCGGCTCGCCGATCTCGCGGGAGGCCAGCGCCACCACCTTGGCCAGCAGCGCCGGGTCGGACAGGGTGCGCAGCGAGTAGCTGGCGCGGTCGGTGCCGGCGCTGGTACCGAACTCGGCGCCCAGGTCGGCCCAGGCTTCGCCGAGCGCGTTCTCGTCGAGCGCCGGCTCGCCGTTCCTGCCGGCGCGCACGCCCTTCTCGACCATGGTCGCGGTCGTACTGGCAAGGCCGGCCTGGTCTGCCGGATCGCGCCGGCTGCCGGCGTCGAAATCGATCTGCACGTCGACGATGGGCAGCGCCTGGGTCGACACCAGGTAGATCCTGGCGCCGCTCGCGAGCGTCCAGTGCTCGATCGGCAGTGCGGCCTGTGCGGCGTTCAAGCCTGCGAAAACAGTGGCGGCCGCGAACAGCGCGGAACGCAGAATTTTTGTCATTGGGGTCATTGAAGAGTCCGGGCCTTTCAGCGCAGTTCGCCCTGCGGGGCAGCAAAACCGCGGCCGCGCGGCCTGGCTTCGAGCGGCAAGGGGCGCAGGGTGGCCACGGTGAGCTGGTCGTCGCCGAAATATTTGGCGGCCACAGCCTGCACCTGGGCCGGCGTCACGGCCTGCAGCTTCGCGACGATGCGCGCGCTGGTGTCCAGCGGCAGCCCCTGCACCCAGTTGCTGCCGAGCTCGCGGGCCTGCGCCATCACGGAGTCGCGCTTGTAGGTCTGGCTGGCCACCCATTGCGTCTTGACGCGCGCGAGTTCGGCTTCGCTCACGCCCTCCTTTGCAACGCGCGCCACCTGGGCGCGCAGTGCCGCCTCGACCGCTTCGGCGCTCTTGCCGTGGGCCGGCACGCCTACCAGCATGAACAGCTGCGGCCCGCGGCCGGCCAGGCCCGAGTAGGCACCGGCCGAATCGGCCACGCGGTCGGGGCCCTGGGTCAGGGCGCGGTCGAGCCGCGCGCCCGTATAGCCGTCGAGCACGGCCGACAGCACTTCGAGCGCCCACACGTCGCTGTCCGCGGCATCGATGCTCTCCAGCTGCGGAATGCGGAACGCGAGCGACACGTAGGCCTGCTCGGCCGGCGCCTTGAACTCGATGCGGCGGATGCCGCGCTGCGCGGGCTCGGTGCGCGGCTTGCGCGCCGGCACGGCGCGCGCGGGAATGCGGCCGTAGTACTTCTCGGCCAGCGCGCGCACCTGGGCCACGTCGACATCGCCGGCCACCACCACGGCGGCATTGGCGGGCACGTACCAGCGGCGGAAGAAGGCGCGCGCGTCGTCGGGCGTCATCGCGTCGAGGTCGCTCATCCAGCCGACCACGGGGCGGTGGTAGGGCGAGGCCGTGAACACGGCCGCGTTCTGCTGCTCGCCGAGCAATGCGCGCGGCTGGTCTTCGGTGCGCATGCGGCGTTCTTCCTTGACCACCTCGATCTCGCGCTTGAACTCGTCATCGGGCCACTGGTTGTTGGCGAAGCGGTCCGATTCGAGCTTCATGACCTGCTCCAGGCTGGCCACGGGAATCTGCTGGTAGTAGCCGGTGTAGTCGCGCGTGGTGAAGGCGTTCTCCTGGCCGCCCAGCGCCGCGACACGGCGCGAGAACTCGCCGGGCTTGATGTCCTTGGTGCCCTTGAACATCATGTGCTCGAGCACGTGGGCCACGCCCGAAGTGCCGTCGACCTCGTCGACCGAGCCCACGCGTACCCAGACCATCTGCACCGCGGTGGGCGCGCGCCTGTCGGGCTGCACCAGCAGCGTCATGCCGTTGGCCAGGGTGAATTGCTGGGGAGTGGATGCCGCCGCGGCGGCGTCGGATGGAGCGGTGGTGGATGGAACAGAGGGAACCGGTGTGGACTGGGCCTGCGCAGGCATGGCCCACAGCGCGCAAAGCGCCATTGCCAGCACCGCACCGGACGCAGCACGGCGTGGCGAGGGGTGTTTCATAGAATGGGTCGGATTGTAAAAAGCTCCCGATGTTCAGTTTCTTCAAGAAAAAACCGCCTGCCGAATCCCCGGCCGCGCCGGCGCCCTCCCCGGCCGCCGAGCCGGCACCTGCCCCCGAGCCCGCGCTTGCGCCCGCTGCCGCACCCGCGCGCTCGGTGTTCTCTCCGTCGAGCTGGTTCGGCTCGAAGCCCGCCGCGGAGGAAGCGGTGCCCCCGCCTGCAGCGCCAGCCACAGCGCCATCGGTAGCGCCCCCTCCGCCACCGGCCGCCCCCGCCGCTGTGCCGAACGTCGCACCGGTGCCAGCGCCGGCGCCTGCCGAGCTGGCCACCCCCCTGCCCGCCCTTGTCGCCGAGGCTGCGATGCCGGCCGAGCGCAAGGGCTGGTTCGACAAGCTCAAGACCGGCCTGCGCAAGACCGGCACCGGCATCCAGGCAGTATTCGTCAACGCCCAGATCGACGAAGCGCTGTACGAGGAGCTCGAATCGGCCCTGCTGATGGCCGATGCCGGCGTCAAGGCCACCGAATACCTGCTCGACGACCTGCGCGGCCGCGTCAAGCGCCAGATGGCGACCGATGCGGCACAAGTGAAGCGGCTGCTGGCCGACGCCATCACCGACCTGCTCCAGCCGCTCGAAAAACCGCTGGTGATCGGCCAGTTCACGCCGACGGTGATCATGGTGGCGGGCGTCAACGGCGCCGGCAAGACCACCTCGATCGGCAAGCTCACCAAGCACCTGGCCAACGAGGGCGCCTCGGTCCTGCTGGCGGCAGCCGACACCTTCCGCGCGGCGGCGCGCGAGCAGTTGCTGGTCTGGGCCGACCGCAACACGGTCGAGATCGTGAGCCAGGAAGGCGGCGACCCATCGGCAGTGAGCTTCGACGCGGTCACGGCCGGCAAGGCGCGCGGCAAGGACGTGGTGCTGGTCGACACCGCCGGCCGGCTGCCGACGCAGCTGCACCTGATGGACGAGCTCAAGAAGATCAAGCGCGTCGTCACCAAGGCCGACGCCACCGCGCCGCACGAGGTGCTGCTGGTGATCGACGGCAACACCGGGCAGAACGCCCTGGCGCAGGTCAGGGCCTTCGACGAGACGCTGGGCCTCACCGGCCTGGTGGTGACCAAGCTCGACGGCACGGCCAAGGGCGGCGTGCTCTGCGCCATCGCGCGCGAGCGGCCGGTCCCGGTCTACTTCATCGGCGTGGGCGAGAAGCTGGAAGACCTCGAGACCTTCAACGCGCGCGAGTTTGCCCTGGCGCTGCTGGGCTGAGTCGGCTGAGACGCAGGCGGCAAAAGCCGCCTGCGCTCAAAAACCGAAGAGCGAGCGGGTATCGCAGAGAAAGCCGCTGCAATTGGCGGGCTTGACGTAGAGCGTCCTGATCTGGCCGCTCGGCAGCCCGTATTCGCCCACCAGGGCGTTGCCCTTGGCACCCTCGGCATTCGCCTGCACGATGTAGTCCGCGCTGTTGGCCGCGGGCTGCAGGTTCTGGTAGCTGAACGTGGCCGATTGCGACAGGTCCTTCTCGTAGAGCAGTTTCAAGCCGTCCGAGAAGACGTAGCCGGTCTTGAACCGGAAGCCCTGGGCGCCCTTCGCCTCGAACTGGGCCAGGAAGTCGGCGTCGCTGCCGGGCTGGTCCAGCGCTTCATAGCCGTAGGTTGCGCTGCCTTGCGTGTCCTTTTGAAAGACCAGCACCGTGGCTCCGCCGACCATGTAGGCACCGCCGACACTGTAGTAGCCGTTGCCACCCTGCGCATTGATCTGCGCCAGATAGGCGCCGCTGTCGGCGGGTGCCGCCAGCACGGCATAGGTGTAGGTCGATGCCGAGCCGTTGTCCTTGCGGTAGAGCGTGCGGATCTGGCCGCCGACCACGTACGGCCCGCCCCACTTGAAGCCCCGGGCGCCCTGGGCGTTGAGCTGGGCCTGCAGGTCCGCCACGGAGCCGGTGTCCGGCAGCAGCTCGAAAGCATAGGTGGTTCCGGCATCCTTCACGTAGGCCTCGACAACCTCCGTGCTGGTCGGGCTGGTGGGGAAGGCCAGGCCGCTGAAGAAACGGAAGGCCTTGGCGCCCTGTGCATTGAGCTGATCGAGAAACGCCGCAGCGTCGGCGGCAGGCGGCAGAGCCTCGTACATGAAGGTGCGGGTGGCCGGAGCCGGAGCCGGAGCCGGAGCCGGAGCCGGACTTGGTGCCGGTGCCGGTGCCGGCGAGGGCGCAGGCGGCGGCGGAACCCCGTTGCCCCAGCCGATCGGCAATGCGCCACCCCCTCCTCCTCCCCCGCCGCCGCAGGCCACCAGGGCCAGTGTGGCGGCCGCTGCGGCTGCCACCGCTGCAAGCTTGAATCTCATTTTGGAATCCTCCCTGATCGATGTGTGTGCGACCCAGGGAAGGTACGTCTGGAGGTCCGACTGCCACCAGTGCCAAAAGTCATGACATTGCCGGCAATTCCTGTCAATTGTCGGCAACGAGCTCGAAAGTATTAAATACTGCGGTGTTCCGAGCTTGCCATGCTGGCCATCATCCGGAACAGCGAATCGGTGGCCACCGGCTTGAACAGCACGGGAACGCCTGATTCCCGAACGCGCTGCAGCCTGTCGGGGGAGGTCTCGCCTGTGATCAGCAGCAACGGGATCGTGGGCCCGCCTTGCCGCCGGCCGCTCAGGCGCAGGCCCACGTCCAGCCCGTCGACGCCATCGGCCAGGCGGTAGTCGCACATCAGCAGGTCGAAGGACCGCCCTTCGCTGCTCGCCTGCTGCAAGGCCGCGGCGGCGGCGGCCTCATCCGCCACTGCAAACGCGTCGATCGAATGCGAGCGCAGCAGGCCTGTCATGGCTTCCCGGATTTCCGATTCGTCGTCCAGCAGCAGCACCCGCGCAGGCAGTGCCGGCGCCGTTCGCCTGGGCCGGTGTTCCTGCTGCGGCGCCGCAGCGTCGGTCGGGAAGTTTCCGGCAAGCGTGCTGGCCTGCGGCGCAGCGGCCGGCAGCACGACGCGGAAATGGGTGCCGCGCCCCAGCCGCGAATGCATTTGCACTGGATGCCCCAGCAGGCGCGAGAGCCGCTGCACGATCGACAGGCCAATGCCAAGCCCCCGCGAGCGGTCGCGCCCCGGATTGTCGATCTGGTAGAACTCCTCGAAGATCCGGTTCGACTGCTCGGGCGCAATGCCGATGCCCGTGTCCCGCACCTCGATCCACACGAACTCCCCACGCTCGCGGGCCGTCACCGTCACTCCGCCATGCACGGTGTACTTGAGGGCGTTGTCCATCAGATTGGACAGCATCCGACGCAGCAGTTGCGGGTCGCTGCGCACCCACAATCCGCTGGCGCGCACGCGCAGCTGCAACTGCTTTTGCTCGGCCTGGGCCGAGAAGGTGTGGTTGAGCGGCAGGAACAGGGCATCGAGCTGAACGGCCTGAAGCGCGGGCGTGACCACGCCGGCGTCCAGCCGGGAGATGTCGAGCATGGTGTCGAGCGACGTGCCCAGCGCATTCACGGCGCGCATCAGGCGCTCCGCGTTGACTCCTTCCGGGCGGCCGCGCAACTCGTTCTCCAGTGCGGCGCCGAACAGCGCGATGGCGTGCAGCGGCTGGCGCAGGTCATGGCTGGCGCTCGCCAGGAAGCGGGTCTTTTCCTGGCTGGCCCGTTCGGTGGCGGCAATCTGCTCTGCCAGCCGCACGGCCAGGGCTTCCTTCTCGAAGCGCAGGATCAGCGAATCCGCCAGCAGCCTGTGCTCCTGCACGCCGACGCGCAGCATGAGAAAGAGGTAGATCGAGGCGAAGGCCGCGAGGAAGAGATGGATGGAGTCGCGCTGCCACGCCAGGGCAATGATCAGCCCGCCCATCATGGGCAGCGTGTGGCCGAACAGTGCCGCCTTCAGCGGCCGCAGCGACTGCACGGCCCGGGCACAGTTGCCCATCATCACCACCATCAGCGCGGCGGTGACCGGCAGGTTGCCCGCGGGCACGAAGATCCACGGCGCCAGGGCATCGGCAAACCCGAGCAGGGTCACGATGCGGGTGATCCTGCGTGCCCACCAGGCGCTGTCCGCCGCCGGCACCGACGGATTCCAGCGCGGCGTGAAGTACATGCACAAGTACAGCGTCAGATGCAGCACCACGAACGGCAGCACCATCGGGTCGCCCAGCTGCAGGTACATGAACGCGCCGAGCACCAGGACGAAGACGACGCGGGCCAGGAAGGTCGCGTTGTAGTTGAAGTAGACCGACGCCACGTGCTCGCGCAGCACCCGCTGGTTCAGCGGCGTGTCGGCCATGCGCGGCGGGCTCAACGCAGGCTGCTGATCAGCTGCGCGCGCGAACGCACGCCGAAGAGCAGCAGGATGGTCGATACATGGTTCTTCACCGTGCCTTCGCTCAGGTTCGCGAGCTGGGCGATTTCCTTGTTCGCCTTGCCCTCGAGCACCCACTGCAGCACCTGCATCTGGCGCGGCGTGAGTTCCTGCCAGGCGCTGGCCTGGGCGGATTCAGCGTAGCCGCCGAGCGCCTTCGGTACCGTGGCGGGAGGAGAAATTCCGGAGGCGCCGGGCTCGAGCAAGCCGCAGGCGCGGATGAATCCCACCACCTCCTTCAAGTCTGCCGACTTGGGAAGAAAGGCGCTCGCGCCCAGCGCCACCGCCCCCTGTGCCAGCGACGTGCTGCCGGTGCCCGAAAGCACCACGATGCGGGCAGACGGATAGCGCAGGCGGAATTCCGCGAGGCCGCTCAGGCCGTGGGTGTCGGGCAGCGCCAGATCCAGCAGCACCAGGCGAATCGACTCGCGGTGCTTTGCGTAGAGCGCCAGCGCATCGGCCACGCTGCCGGCCTCGAAGACCTCGATGCTCGCGCCCGTAGAAGCGCTCTGCGCCTGCACCAACGCGCGCACACCGAGCCGCAGCAGATCGTGGTCGTCCACCACCAGGATCGCGCCCGGGTGCGCGGGGATGCCGCCCTCCAGGGTCGGCGGCGGCGGCGGGTTGGATGAAGATTCGAGCGAGGCCACGCGGTCGATCTTAGCGATGCCCGACCTGCGCAACAGTGCCCTAAGTCATGGCGCGGCCATCACAAGCGGGAGGCATTCGCTACCATTTTCATAGCACTTGCCATCCACTGCGGGCGGGAGCACCATGCGCTACCCCGCCGCACCGAACGGCGCTCTTGGAGACAAACCATGATGCACACCGCCGATGCCCCACTGGCAGCGGACGAGCGCAAGGTCGACAGGCTGTTGGCCCACTACGGCGAGAGCCACCGACATCCGACCAACGAGCTGATTCACTTCGCCGCGATCCCGGCCATCATGCTGAGTCTCGTCGGCCTGCTGTTTGCGCTGCACCCCTGGGCCGCCTACGTCTTCGTGGCCGCGAGCCTGGTCTACTACGCCACCCTGCGCTCCCCGGCCTTCCTCGTCACCATGCTGGCCGGCACGGCCCTTTTGCTGGCGCTGGTTCATGCCATGGGGAGCCTTGTACTGCCGGTTTCCGCCGCCATCTTCGTGGTGGCATGGATTTTTCAGTTCATCGGCCACAAGATCGAGGGCAGGAAACCTTCGTTCTTCGAAGACATCCAATATCTTTGGGTGGGGCCCCTGTTCGTACTCTCCAAGCTGTTTTCGCGCCTGGGTATCCGCTGGTAGGCCCCGGGCCGGACGGTGCCGCAGGCCGGATCGCCGCCCGGCTGACAGCTTTGACTATCGGTGCGATAGAAACTTAGGGGGAACCCTTGGTTTAGCACTCCCTCTAATCGAGTGCTAATATGCCCTATACAAAGGAGTTTCCCCTGATGACCACGCTGTCTGGAGCCTCTGCCAACCAGCTCGCCGTCGCCAATCCATGGTCGATGGTGCCGCCGCTGGGCAACCTGGATGCTTATATTTCGGCCGCCAACCGCCTGCCGATGCTCACGCTCGAAGAAGAGCAGGGCTTCGCACGCCGTTTGCGCGACCACAACGACCTCGAAGCGGCCGGTGCGCTGATCCTCTCGCACTTGCGCCTCGTGGTGTCCATTTCGCGCCAATACCTGGGTTACGGGCTGCCGCACGGCGACCTGATCCAGGAGGGCAACGTCGGCCTCATGAAGGCCGTGAAGCGCTTCGACCCCGACCAGGGCGTGCGGCTCGTGAGCTACGCCATGCACTGGATCAAGGCCGAGATTCACGAGTACATCCTGAAGAACTGGCGCATGGTCAAGGTCGCGACGACCAAGGCCCAGCGCAAGCTGTTCTTCAACCTGCGCTCGATGAAGCAGGGCTTCAAGGCCGACTCGGCCGCGGCCGACAACGGCACCCACCGCGAAACGCTGAGCCCCGACGAGGTGTCGCAGATGGCGACCCGGCTCAACGTCAAGCCCGAAGAAGTGCTGGAGATGGAAACCCGCCTGTCGGGCGGCGACGTGCTGCTCGACCCGGGTCCGTCGGACGACGGCGACGAAGCCTTCGGCCCGATCGCCTACCTGGCCGACGCCACCCAAGAGCCGACCGCCCTGCTCGAGTCGCAGCAACGCGACCGGCTCTCGAGCGACGGCATTGCCACCGCGCTCGAAGCGCTGGATGACCGCAGCCGCCGCATCGTGGAAGAGCGCTGGCTCAAGGTCAACGACGACGGTTCGGGCGGCATGACGCTGCACGACCTGGCGGCGGTGTACGGCGTGAGCGCCGAGCGCATTCGCCAGATCGAAGTCGCGGCCATGAAGAAGATGAAGAAGGCGCTGGCCGATTTCGCCTGAGCCCCGTCGCGCTTCGCCCGAACGAGCCCGGCCGCGTGCCGGGCTTTTTCATGCCTGTTTGGCCAGCGTTCGCAGAGCCCTCTTGGCGATGTACCGGGTGGCCGGCGTGTCCGATTCGGCCACCCAGCGCGCGCAGAGCCGGTCGACCCACTCGGGCTGGGTCTTGCTCGCATCGTTGAGCCAGTTGGCCACCGAGTTCTGCACATAGCGGCTGGTGTCGGCCCGAAGCGGCTCGATCAGCGGCAAGGCGCGCCAGGGTTCCGCCTTGAGCGCATCGATCTGCGCGCACCAGACGCCGCGCGGGCGCGTGAGCTCGCTGGCAAAGCGGCGGATGTTCGGATCGGTGTCGGCCGTCCACGGCTGCAACAGCGCGAGCGACTCGTCGAGCGAGGCGATGACCGCGTCGCGCACCGCCATCCAGGCGATTTCCCGCACGCCGAAGTGCGGATCGGCGGCAAAGCGCCGCACCGCCTCCAGCTGTGCCGCCAGCGGCAAGCCCGAGAGCGTGACCCACTGCGCGGCCCAGCAGCGCGCAACGTCGCTGGCATGCGTGGCCAGCCGGTGGGCGACGGTATCGCGCTCGGCATGCAGCGCCGCCAGGTCGTAAAGCACCCGCGCAATGTGGCCATGCCGCTGCATCGGCTTGAACGCGCCGAGCATGGCGATGGTGTCGGCCAGCCGTTCGCTCGCCGGATCGAGGCCGATGTGGGCCGCCACGCTGCGCGCGAGCTGCGGCAGCTCGAGCGCCATGAATTCGTTGAGGTTGACGGTTTCGAGCAGCCCGTCGTTGAGCGCGCGCAGCACCTCGGGCGGAATGAGCGCAATGCGGAAGGCGCCCCTGCGCGCCTTCAGGTGGTCGACTGAGGCCAGGGCAACGGCGGCATCCATGGGCGGCGGCGGGTAGGTCACGGCCCGCTCAGGACTTGAGCAGCGCCTTGACGTCCGACACCATGGGCGCCGCGCCGGCGCCATAGCGTGCGTAGAGCCGCAGCCTGCCGTCGGCGTCGTAGACGAAGCTGGCGGCCGAATGGTCCATCGAATAGCTCGTGGGGGTCTTGCCCTCGACCTTCTTGTAATAGACCTTGAAGTCCTTGGCGACTGCGACGAGCTGGTCGGCCGTGGGAATCAGCGCGACGAAGCTCGGGTCGAACGCGCCCATGTAGGCCTTGAGCACCTCGGGCGTGTCGCGCGCGGGATCGACCGTGACGAACAGCACCTGAAGCTTGTCGCCGTCGCTGCCAAGCTGCTGCTTGACCTGCGCCATCTCGGTCATGGTGGTGGGGCAGACGTCGGGGCACTGCGCGTAGCCGAAGAACAGCACCACCACCTTGCCCTTGAAATCCGCCAGGGTGCGGACCTTGCCGTCGGCATCCTTCAGCGAGAAGTCACGGGCGTAGTCGGCACCCGTGATGTCGACCGCATTGAAGCTGGGCTTGGGCTCGCCGCAGGCCGAAAGCCCCAGGCCCAGGGTTGCGGCCATGCCGGCCCATCCCGCACCACCGGCAATCAGTTTCAGAGCGTTTCGCTTGTTCATGGGCACGGGCATTCGATCAATCAATCAGCGGAGGTAGTGGTCGGCGAGCAATGCCGCGAACAGCACGCTCAGGTGGATCAGCGAGAACCGGAAGGTCTTGCGCGCCAGCGTGTCGGAGTAGTTGCGCCAGAGCGCGAAGGCGTAGCCCGTGAAGCCGATGCTCACGCCCACCGCCACCGCCAGGTAGAGCCAGCCGCTCATGCCGTAGATGAAAGGCATCAGGCAGGCCGCGAACAGGATGAAGGTGTAGAGCAGCACCTGCAGCCGCGTGAACTCGTTGCCGTGCGTGACGGGCAGCATCGGCAGCCCGGCCTTGCGGTAGTCCTCGACGCGGTAGAGCGCCAGCGCCCAGAAATGCGGCGGCGTCCACAGGAAGATGATCAGGAACAGGATCAGCGCCTCGGGGCCCACATCGCCGGTCATCGCGGCCCAGCCCAGCACCGGCGGCATCGCGCCCGAGGCGCCGCCGATCACGATGTTCTGCGGCGTCAGCGGCTTGAGGATCACGGTGTAGATCACCGCGTAACCGACAAAAGTGGCAAAGGTCAGCCACATGGTGAGCGGATTGACCTGGAACCACAGCAGCGCCGAGCCGGCCACGCACAGCAGCGCGGAAAACACCAGCGCCTGCAGGTCGCTGAGCTGCCCGCGCGCCGTGGGGCGCCAGGCGGTGCGCTTCATCTTGGCGTCGATGCCCTTCTCGACCAGGCAGTTGAACGCCGCCGCTGCACCCGCCACCAGCCAGATGCCGATGCAGGCCAGCACGGCGCGCTGAACGTCGGCCCACGAAGGCAGCCCGGGCACGGCCAGTACCATGCCGATGAGGGCGCAGAAAACGATCAGCTGCACCACGCGGGGCTTGGTCAGCGCATAGAACTGGCGCAGCACGTTGGCGGTGCTTGTCTGCTGCACGGAAATCGGCGTGCTCACGCGGCGGCCTCCCTCTGGTTGTTATGTGGGGCGCCGGGCGCCTTGTCTCTGTCGTGCGCGACTGTAGCGGCCGCCCTGCGGCGGCTCTCGCACAGCGCCCAGGTCAGCACCACGGCCAGCGCCGCGGCGCCTCCGGTGTGCAATACCGCGGCAGCCAGCGGCCAGCCGAGCAGCACGTTGCCAAGGCCGGTGGCAAGCTGGAGCAGGGCCAGCCCGGCAAGCCAGCGCGCCTGCGGCCGCAACGGCGGGGTGCGGCGCAACTGCCAGGCGAGCACGCCCAGGGCGGCGAACACGGCGTAGGCCATCAGCCGGTGCGCGTAGTGGATGGCGGTGAGCGCGGAAAAATCGAGCGGCGCGCCGTTGCCGGTCACGCCCAGGTGGCGCCAGATCTCGAAGCCTTGCGCAAAACTCATCGGCGGCCACCAGCTGCCCTGGCAGGTCGGGAACTGGGTGCAGGCCAGCACGGCATAGTTGGTGCTGACCCAGCCGCCGAGCGCAATTTGCAGCAGCAGCAGTGCCGAGGTGGCGATCAACCCGTTGCGCAGCGCAGGCGATACGGCCGTGGGCAGGCGGTCCGCCGCGGCCTGCCGGTAGCGCACCGCCTGGATGCACAGCAGCACCAGCAGCACCACGGCGCCCAGCAGGTGCAGCGTGACGATGGCGGGAAAGAGCTTCCAGGTCACCGTGAGGGCGCCGAACGCGCCCTGCAGGCAGACCCAGACCAGCGTGAGCGCAGGCCACCATGCGCTGAGCGTGGCGTGCTCGCCGCCCGCTGGCGCAGGCACACGGCGCTGGCGCCGCCGCACGATCCAGGTGGCGCCCGCGAGCGCGAGGATGAGCACGCCGACGCCGGTGGCCAGGTAGCGGTGCACCATCTCGACCCAGGCCTTGCCGTGCGTGACCGGGCCGGTCGGCTGGGCCGACTGCGCCATGGCGATCTCATGGCGCGCGCCCACCGGGCTCGCGTTGCCGTAGCAGCCCGGCCAATCGGGGCAGCCCAGGCCCGAATCGGTGAGCCGGGTGAAGGCGCCGAACAGCGTGAGGTCGAAGGTGAGGAACAGCGTCAGCACCGTGAGCGCGTGCAGCCGGCGCGCCGGTCCGGCGCCCGCGTTGCGGCGCCACACCCACACCAGCGGACCGAGCGCGATCAGCACGCCGGCAGCCATCAGCCAGGCAATGGGTGTGAGGTCGTAGAGCGAGCCGGTGTCCATCGTGCAGTGCTAGCGGCCGGGCTCGTCCCAGGATGCAGAGGCGCGCAGCAGGCGGTCGAGGTCGCGCTTGGCGCGGCTCGCGCCCGCGGCGTCCATGCGGGCCGGAAAACGCATCATCCAGTTGCCCATCGGATCGACCACGTACAGGTGCTCGGCCAGCCCATGGCCCGGGACCGGCGCGAGCCACCTGGCGAGCTGCTCGGCCGGCAAGCGCAGCACGGTGGCACCGCGAAGGCCGTTGTCCAGCCGCGCCGGAACGGGCGCCGCATCGCTCACGAGCCAGACGCGGTCGAGCCGGTCTTTCTCGCGGCCCAGGCTTTCGCGCAGCTGGCGCTGCAGGTAGAGCTGCTGTTCGCAGAGCGCGTCGCAGGCCGCGTCGGCCACCGCCACCAGCAGCCATTGGCCCTTGAGCGTGGCGAAGTCGACCGGCGCACCGTTGCGGTCCGCCGCGGTGAATGCCGGCAGCGTGCGCTGCGGATCGATGAGCTCGCCGTAGACGCTGCGCCCTTCGGGCCGGATCACGTAGTAGGTGAAGTAGGACGCGATGACGGGCGCGGCGCACATCAGCATCACGGCAATCATCTTCCAGCGGCCGACCACCGTGCGGCGGCCCTCGGCACCGTCGAGCGCCTGGTTGGGCGACGGCATGGAGTGCACCGTCAGGCCCAGCGGTTCGTCAGAGGCTGTTTGCATTGCGTGCGCGGCGCCTCGAGCGGCGGTAGGGGGAAATGATTTGGAACCAGACATAGAGGATGACCACGAGAGCCGAAAGCCCGAACCACTGGAATGCATAGCCGTAGTGCTTCTCCAGACCCAGAGCGGGGGCCGGCCAGTCGCGCTGCAACCCCTCGGAAGCGGGGCCGACCTGCTGCAGCGACACATCGGTTCGCAGCGGCAGCTTGGTTTCGGCGCGGAACGCTTCCAGGTCGAGATTCTGCCGGATGGGCGAAGACCCCGTGGATTCCGGTGCCGAGGCAGCCGCGGCCGGCTTGCCGAGTTCGAACAAATGGCCCGGCGGCGGCTCGATCAGGCCCGTGACTTCGACGATGCCGGCCGGCGTCTCGACCGCGCCCAGCTGCGTGCGGTCGTTGAAATTGCGCTGCACCCAGCCGCGCTGGATCATCACGGCCTGGTCGCTGCCTTCCAGGGCGAACGGCGTCAGCACGTAGAAGCCCGGCACGCCGTGCATCTGCCGGTTGTCCAGGTAAACCGTTTGCGGCGTCAGCCAGAGGCCGCGCAGCCGCACGGGCCGGTGCAGCGCGCCGGCCGGCGCTTCGAGCGCAAGAAACTCGGCCTGGGCCAGCGGCGGCTTCTGCTTCTGGGCCTCGATCTCGGCTTGCAGCGCCTCCTTCTGCGCCGCACGCGAAAGCTGCCAGCGGCCCAGCGACACCGTGGCGGACAGGGTCAGCACGGCGGCCAGCGTGACCAGCAGGAAGCGACCCCGCCGCGGCCTCGTCCCGGCGGGGTGAAGGGGTTCCGGCGTCACTGGAGTGGATGAGGCGTGCGGCCGATAATTGGGGTCATGAAATATTTCATCGCCCTGGTTTTCGTGGGCATCTTCGTGAGCCTTGCCTTCGCGCTCTTCTACATGCTGAAAGACGGGCGCAACGGGCGCGCCAAGAGCGGCGGCATGGCGCGCGCGCTCACCTTTCGGATCGGCCTCTCGGTGTTTTTGTTCCTCTGCATGCTGCTGGCCTGGAAATTCGGCTACATCCAGCCCACCGGGCTCCCGCTCGGCAAGTAGATGGTGCTCGTTCCACGAGAACCATGAAAAAGGCGCCTTCCGGCGCCTTTTTTTCTGCATGCCGCGGGGTTCGCTCAAAGCCAATACACCAGCATGTAAAGGCCGAGCCACACCACGTCGACGAAGTGCCAGTACCAGGCCGCGCCCTCGAAGCCGAAATGGCGCTCCGGCGTGAAGTGGCCCTTTTGCAGGCGCAGCGTGATGAACAGCAGCATCAGCATGCCGATGAACACGTGCAGGCCGTGGAAGCCGGTCAGCATGAAGAAGGTCGAGCCGTAGGCGCCGGAGCTGAGCTTGAGGTTCAGGTCGGTGTACAGGTGGTGATACTCGTAGCCCTGCACGCCCAGGAAGAGCACGCCGAGCAGCACGGTGAGCCACATGAAGCGGATGGTCTGGGCACGATGGCCGGCGCGCAGCGCGTGGTGGGCAATGGTGAGCGTCGCGCCCGAGCTCAGCAGGAGCGCGGTGTTGATCGTGGGCAGCCAGAACGGGCCGACGGTCTGGAAGGGCTCGACGATGTCGGCCGGCGAACCGGTGGCGCCGGCTGCAATGCTGGGCCAGACGGCCTTGAAGTCGGGCCAGAGCAGCGCGTTGTCGAGGCTGCCGAGCGCCGGCAGCGAATGGGTGCGGGTCCACCACAGCGCGGTGAAGAAGGCGCCGAAGAACATCACTTCTGAGAAGATGAACCAGCTCATGCTCCAACGGAACGAGAGGTCGATCTTGTGGCCGTACTGGCCGCTTTCGCTTTCGCCGATGGCGGTGCGGAACCACACGAACAGCGTGGCAAGCCATCCGACCATGCCCAGCAGCAGGGACCAGGCGCCCCATTGGTGGCCGTTGATCCACTGGCCCGCGCCGAGAATCACGAAGAACAGGCCGGTCGCGGCCATGACCGGGTAGGCGGACGGCCCGGGCACAAAGTAGTAGGGCGTGGTGCCGTGGGTGGTTGAACTCATATCAGCTCCTGGCTTTCTTTCTTCTCTCGATTCGATGGGTTCTGGTTCTGGATGTCGTGGGCCATGCGGACCGTGTTCAGGGCGCAACCACGTAGCGCACCAGCAGCACCAGGCCGACGATGAAAACAACGACCGCGGCAAAGGCCACCGCGATGATGTGCAGCGGGTTCAGCTTGGCCAGGTCGTCCTGGTAGGCGCTTTTCTTGCGCACCCCGAAGAACGACCAGCACACGGCCTTCACCGTGTCCCACAGCGTGGCCTTGGGGGGCGTGTTCGGTGCGGTCACGAGCGGGGCTCATGGGCAGCATTCGAAACAGCAGCCACCGGGGCTGCGGGCGTCTTGCCGCCGACTTCGAAGAAGGTGTAGGACAGCGTGATGGTCTTCACGTCCTTGGAGATCTTCGGGTCGATCACGAAGGCAACGGGCCACTGCTTTTTCTCGCCCGGGTCGAGCGTGTACTGGTTGAAGCAGAAGCACTCGAGCTTGTTGAAGTACGGCGCGGCCTGCTGCGGCGCGTAGCTCGGAATGGCCTGCGCCGCCATGCGGCGGTTCTGCACGTTCTGGAATTCGTAGACCACGGTGTTGAGCTGGCCGGGATGCACCTGCATCGTCCGCTCGGCCGGCTTGAAGTCCCAGAGGCCGCCGCGCACGTTGGAGTCGAACTCGACCGTGATGGTGCGCGTGGTGTCGACCTGCGTGTTGTCGGGCACGCGCACGTTCTTGCCGCCGCTTGCACCGCCCGGCACCTCGAGCTCGCTGAGCGCGAGGATGTTGATGCCGGTCATTTCGCAGATGGCGCGGTACAGCGGCACCAGGGCATAGCCGAACGCGAACATGCCGCAGGTCACCACGGCCAGCTTGCCGACCATGCGGACATTGGCGCGCTTGATGCGTTGACCGAGGCTCATGATGCGGGCGGCTCCGTTGGCTGCTTCAGCGTCCGCCGAACCAGATCATGCGGACCAGGAATCCGAGAAAGAACAGCACGGCGATGGAGGCCAGCGTGAGCCCCATGCGGCGGTTGTTCCTTTTTTGTTCGGGCGTGGTCATTGTGGTCATGCAAGCCGGCGGCCTGGAGCCGTTCAGCCGATCACCTTGGTGGCGGTCGCATCGAGCTTGGGCGGGTTCTCGAAGGTATGGAAGGGTGCCGGCGACGGCACTTCCCACTCGAGGCCTTCAGCGGCTTCCCAGGGCTTTTGCGATGCCTTCTCGCCCTTGCCGAGCATGGTCGGCAGCACGATGAAGAAGAAGAAATAGACCTGCGCGAGTCCGAAGGCGAAGGCACCGACCGAAGCCACCGCGTTGAAGTCGGCGAACTGCATCGGGTAGTCGGCATAGCGGCGCGGCATGCCCGCCAGGCCCAGGAAGTGCATCGGGAAGAAGGTGACGTTGAACGAGATCAGCGACCACCAGAAGTGGATCTTGCCGCGCGTTTCGTTGTACATCACGCCGGTCCACTTGGGCGCCCAGTAGTAGTAGCCCGCGAACATGGCATAGAGCGAACCGGCCACGAGCACGTAGTGGAAGTGGGCCACGACGTAGTAGGTGTCCTGCAGCTGGATGTCGATCGGGGCGATGGCCAGGATGAGGCCGGTGAAGCCGCCCATCGTGAACACGAAGATGAAGCCCACCGCGAACAGCATCGGGGTTTCGAAGGTCATCGAGCCCTGCCACATGGTGGCGATCCAGTTGAAGATCTTCACGGCCGTGGGCACCGCGATCAGCATGGTCGCGTACATGAAGAAGAGCTGGCCCGTGACCGGCATGCCGGTCGTGAACATGTGGTGCGCCCAGACGATGAACGACAGGATCGCGATCGACGAGGTGGCGTACACCATCGAGGCATAGCCGAACAGCCGCTTGCGCGAGAACGCCGGCACGATCTGGCTGATGATGCCGAAGGCCGGCAAGATCATGATGTAGACCTCGGGGTGGCCGAAGAACCAGAAGATGTGCTGGTACATCACCGGGTCGCCGCCGCCGGCGGGGTTGAAGAAGCTGGTGCCGAAGTGGCGGTCGGTCAGCGTCATGGTGATGGCGCCTGCGAGCACGGGCATCACGGCGATCAGCAGGTAGGCGGTGATGAGCCAGGTCCAGCAGAACATCGGCATCTTCATGAGCGTCATGCCGGGGGCGCGCATGTTCAGGATGGTGACGATGATGTTGATCGAGCCCATGATCGACGAGGCGCCCATGATGTGCATCGCGAAGATGCCGGCGTCCATCGAGGGGCCCATCTGCAGCGTGAGCGGCGCATAGAGCGTCCAGCCCGCAGCGGGTGCGCCGCCAGGCATGAAGAACGAGCCCACGAGCATCAGCGCAGCGGGGATCAGCAGCCAGAAGCTGAAGTTGTTCATGCGCGCGAACGCCATGTCGGATGCGCCGATCTGCAGCGGGATCATCCAGTTCGCGAAGCCCACGAAGGCCGGCATGATGGCGCCGAACACCATGATCAGGCCGTGCATGGTGGTGAACTGGTTGAACAGCTCCGGATTCACCAGTTGCAGCCCGGGCTGGAACAGCTCGGCGCGGATCAGCAGCGCGAGCACGCCGCCCACCATCAGCATGGTGAAGCTGAACAGCAGGTAGAGCGTGCCGATGTCCTTGTGGTTGGTGGCGAACACCCAGCGGCGCCAGCCGGTGGGCGCTGCGTGGTGCTCGTCGTGTGCGTGGCCGTCGTGGGCGTGACCGTGGGGGTCGAGGACTGCACTCATTTCGTTGTTCCTTGCAATTTCTTCGTCGCGGGGCGCTGGGGCACGGTCACTTGCCGCGCAGGGCCAGAACTTCGGCCGGCTGCACCAGCTGGCCCGTCTTGTTCGACCAGCTGTTCTTGGTATAGGTGGCGACCGCTGCGAGGTCGGTGTCACTCAGCTGCTTCCAGGAGGGCATCGCACCATTGTTCTGGCCGTTGAGCAGCACCATCAGCTGTACCTTGTGGTCCGCGTCGACCACCTTGGGGCTGGCGTCCAGCGGCTTGATCGGGCCGGCACCCTTGCCGTTGGCCTGGTGGCAGGCCGCGCAGTTGGCGGCATAGACCTTCTCGCCGCGCGTCATCATGTCGGGCAGGGCCCAGACCTTGCCTGGATCGTCGAGCTTGGCAGCGGCTTCCTTGCGCTTGCCATCGACCCACGCCGTGTAGTCGGCGGCCGAGACCACCTTCACGTGGATCGGCATGTAGGCATGCTCCTTGCCGCAGAGCTCCTGGCACTGGCCGTAGTAGTCGCCCACGGTTTCGGCGCGGAACCAGGTGTCGCGCACGAAGCCGGGAACCGCGTCCTGCTTGATGCCGAGCTGTGGCACGGCAAACGCGTGGATCACGTCGTTGGCGGTGGTGATGATGCGGACCTTCTTCTGGACCGGCACCACCAGCGGGTTGTCGACCTTGAAGAGGTAGTCGTCGGGCATGGCGCCCTTGGCGCCGGCGTCGGACATGGCGCGCTGCGAACTGTCGAGCGTGGAGATGAAGGCCAGGCCCTCGCCTTCGCCGTTCAGGTAGTCGTAGCCCCACTTCCACTGGTAGCCGGTGGTCTTGATCGTGAGGTCGGCGTTGGTGGTGTCCTTCTGGGCCACCAGCACCTTGGTGGCGGGCAGCGCCATCACGATCACGATGATGAAGGGCACGATGGTCCAGATGACCTCGACCACCACCGATTCATGGAAGTTGGCCGCCTTGTGGCCGACCGACTTGCGGTGCTTCCATATCGAATAGAACATGACCGCGAACACGGCAACGAAGATGACCGTGCACAGGATCATCATCACCGTGTGCAGGAAGTGCTGTTCCTGCGCAATCTTGGTGACGCCCAGCGGAAGATTCAGCTGGCGCACCGAGGGGCCGCCGGGCAGATCGTTGACTGCGTGCGCCGCGCCGCTGAAAGCCGCGCCGGCCGCCAGCAACAGATTCGCCGGCCTGTACTTATTGCGCCAAATGCTCTTCATCGTGTTCACGTTTCTTCAATTTTTTTCAACAAACCCAACCGTGCAGCGCCGCGCGAGCCCTCAGGCGCCACGCAACGCCATGCGAATCTCGCGCGCCAATGCGGCTCGCAACTCCGGGCGTACATAGCGCCCCACCCTGACCGATCGACCCTGACCCGAGACCTCGATCAGCGAACGATCGCCGGCCTGCGGTTCGATCCGCACCTGGTGCGGCAGAAATTCCGTGCGCTCGTAGTCTCCACCGTTCTCGAGCTCTACCACCAGCCGGCCGCCCTGCAGCGCAATCCGTTCTCCATCGGTCGCGTGCCGTGCGTACAGCATGAACGCAAAACCCACCGCGGCCAGTTCGAGCCAGGCAAAAGGCAGCACCAGCGGCGCACCGAGCATCCAGAAGACCGCGCCGATACCGAGCGATACCACGCACAGCGAGGCGTAGAGCCAGCCCAGCTGGCTCGGCGTCACCGAGCAGTTCCGCTTCAGGAACCAGTGGATGTTCTGGCCTGAAACAGTGGCAAAACGAAACACGGAATTCGACACGGGCGAGTTCAGCAAATCGGTGCGTCGACGGCTGCCCAACCCCTTGTCTCCACAGGATCGGACAGACCTCGTTCGCGGAACACTACCCGCGAGTTTCACGCAACGGCGGATTGTAGCGGGTAGACACAGGCGCCCGGTCGCGGATGCGCAGCTGGCCGCCCGCGCCGATCAGGCGCCGGGCCGCCCGCGCTGCAGCATCGAGCGCATCTCGCGCAGCGACACCGCGCTCTCGGCCGAAAGCGCCACGCGCGGCGCGGGCTTGAAGGCATGGCCGTAGATGACCTCGAAGGTCAGCGCGATGCGCCCGCCGCCCTCCTGCGCCGGCGCCAGCTCGGGCAGCGCATGCTTGAGCGCCTGGTGCCATGCCTTGCCGCGAAGCGCCGGGAAGCGCGCGGGATGCAGGTTGCGCCCGAGCGTGCGCAGCTCGGCCAGCGCCGCCTCGGGCGTGGCCCAAGTGAGCACGATGCGTTCCATGTCCATCACCGGCTCGGCGAAGCCGGCGTGCACCAGCATGTCGCCCCAGTCGTGCATGTCGGTGTATTCGTGGCCCGCGGCCGGCCAGCCCAGGCGCGCGTGCAGCGCCCGCAGCTCGCGGACCGTGTCGGGGCCGAGGCACGAGAACATCAGGAAGCCGTCGGTCGCCACCAGCCGGTGCCAGCGCGCGATGAGCGCCTCTGGATCGGCCGCCATGTGCAGCGACATGTTGGCCCAGAGCAGGTCCACGCCGTCTTCGGGCGGCACATCGAAGCGCGCCTTGCCGCCCTGCCAGCGGCGCGCGCTCCACCAGGGCGCCGCCAGCGCCTCGCCGGCCGCGGCGGCCAGGTCCGCTTCGGGTTCGATCACGAAGCAGGTGGCTTCGCGGTAGCGCCGGGCCACGAGCTCATGCGCCTCGAGGCCGCCGCGCAGCGGCGCCCAGTCGGCCCAGGTGCGCGGCTGCGCCTTGATCCATTGCAGCCGGTCTTCCATGCGGCGGCCGATTTCCTCGTGCAGCCAGGGCGAGCCGTCGGCAGGCGCGAGCCGGCTCCAGCGCGCGGCCGCCGTGGGATCGATGGTCGGCGGTCTTCTTGCGGGGTCGGTGGCCATGGGGCCGTGAGTATATTGAGCCCATGTTCAGCCGTTGGGCCGATCGGCCTTTGACCTCTCTGCTCGCACGGCTGCCCAGCCAGTGCGAGGTGTGCTGCGCATGGCCTTCCCGCCGCGTCTGCGATGCCTGCGTGGCCCGCTTCGCGCCGCCGGCCGCGCGCTGCGGCAGCTGCGCCCTGCCCGTGCCCGAGGGCGTGGCCCGATGCAGCGAATGCATGCGCGATCCGCCGCCGCTCGATGCCTGCTTCGCAGCCTGCACCTATGCGTGGCCATGGCCCGATTGCACCGCTCAATTCAAGTTTCGCGGCGAGGCCGGCTGGGCCGGGCCGCTCGCCACGCTGATGCGCAGCGTGCCGTGGGTGGAGCCGGCGCTGGAGCAATGCGACCGGGTGCTGCCCATGCCGATGGCACCGGCCCGGCTGCGCGAGCGCGGCTTCAACCAGGCGCTCGAACTGGCGCGCCAGCTGGCCGCCGCCAAGACCGACGCGACGCCGCTCCTGCGCACCCGCGAAACACCGGCGCAGAGCGGCCTCGCGCACGCCGAGCGTCTGCACAACCTGCGCGGCGCCTTCGCGGTGGAGCCCTTGCGCGCCCACGAGCTGCAAGGCCGGCGCGTGGTGCTGGTCGACGACGTGATGACCAGCGGCGCCTCGCTGTTCTCGGCCGCTGCGGCGCTGCGGCTGGCGGGCGCGGTGCATGTCACGGCCCTGGTGTTCGCGCGCACCGATCCGCCGCATTGAGCGGCCCGCGCCGCCGCGACAATCGGCGCATGTTCCATATCGTCCTGGTCCAGCCCGAAATCCCGCCGAACACGGGCAATGTGATCCGCCTTGCCGCCAACACCGGCTGCACGCTCCACCTGGTCGAGCCGCTGGGTTTCTCGATGGACGACCGCCTGCTGCGCCGCGCCGGGCTCGACTATCACGAATATGCCGAGGTGAAACGCCATGCCGGCTGGCAGGCGCTGCTCGATGCCGAGCGGCCGGCCGCCGAGCGCATGTTCGCGCTCACCACGCGCGGCACGCGCGCCGTGCACGACGTGCGCTTCCAGCCGGGCGACTGGCTGGTGTTCGGTTCGGAAACCAGCGGCCTGCCGCCCGCGGTGCGCGATGGCTTTGCCGAACCGCAGCGCCTGCGGCTGCCGATGCGCGAAGGGCAGCGCAGCCTGAATCTCTCGAACGCCGTGGCGGTGACCGTTTTCGAGGCCTGGCGCCAGAACGGGTTCGGCTGAGCCGCTTTTCAGCGGTAGCGGCGCACCACCGATTCGGCCACGCAGGCCGGCTTGGCCGCGCCTTCGAGCTCGATCGTGGTTTCCCAGGTCATCTGGATGCCGTCGTCGGCGATCGGCTCCGCCGTGAGCAGCTTCATGCGCGCCCGCAGCCGCTTGCCCACCGGCACGGGCGACATGAAGCGCACCCGGTTCAGCCCGTAGTTCACGCCCATGCGCGACTCGACCACCTCGAGCGCCGTCTCATAGAAGCGCGGCAGCAGCGACAGCGTCAGGAAGCCATGGGCAATCGGGCCGCCGAAGGGCCCGGCCTTGGCGCGCTCGACGTCGACATGGATCCACTGGTGGTCACCCGTGGCCTCGGCGAACTGGTTCACCTGCTCTTGCGTGATGGTGATCCAGTCGCTCACGGCAACTTCCTGGCCGACGCAGGCCGCAAGATCCTGAAGCGTCTGGAATGTCTTTATGGTCATGCGGGGCATTCTGGCGCCAAGGCCGGCGGCGCGGCTGTCGGGCTTGCGACAAGCAGGCTCAGGGAAAACCGGGGGCTCAGGCTTCCAGCCATTCGCAGATCGGCTGCCACTGCTCCAGGTCGCGCTGGACGCGCCCCGGCGCAATGTCGAACAGCGTGAGGCCGCGCGCCGCGAGCTGCACGTAGTTCTGCGTGTCGCGCAGTTCGCCCAGCACCGGCACGCCAAGGCCGGCGATGAACTCGTGCAGCCGGTCGGCCGCCAGGGTGCGGGCGTTCACGCGCATGCCCACGAGGCTGATCCTCGTCTTTTCGGCGCGGCGCTGCTCCATCAGCCGGTCGAGGAAATCGCGCGTGGCATAGATGTCGAAGATGCTCGGCTGCAGCGGCACGATCACCCGGTCGGCCAGCGCCAGCACCTCCTTGAAGCACCAGCCGTGCAGGCCGGCGGGCGTGTCGAGCACGGCATGCGTGGTGCCGCGCGGCGGCCGCACCACGGCGCTGTCGCCGGTGGCTTCCCAGGTGGCGATGGTCCGCGCCTGCGGCGGGCGCAGGCCCAGCCAGAGGCGCGACGACTGCTGGCGGTCCACGTCGCCCAGCATCACCGCATGGCCGCGGCTCGCAAAGTAGCCCGCGATGTTCGTCGCGATCGTCGACTTGCCCACGCCACCCTTGGGGTTGGCGACCAGAACCACCGGCATGAAGTTCTCCTCCAGAGCGGGAATAGGCCCGCATCGTAGTGCCTGTGCGCGAAGACTGGGGGAGAGCCAATCTTGCGCTATGTTCGCGGCATGACGACAACAACATCGGCCGCCGGCGACACCGGCGGCATCTACGTGCTCGCGGCCCATCCGCACTGGCGCGACTCGCGCGTGAACCGGCGCATGCTGGCCGCCGCGCGCGGCGTGCCGGGGGTGGACGTCAACGACCTCTACGGCAGCTACCCCGACTTCGCGATCGACGTCGAAGCCGAACAGGCCCGGCTCGCGAAGGCCAGCCTGGTGGTGCTGCTGCACCCGATCCAGTGGTATTCGATGCCGGCGCTGCAAAAGCTCTGGATCGACGACGTGCTCAGCTACGGATGGGCTTACGGGCCCGGCGGCACGGCCCTGCAGGGCAAGGACTTCTGGCTGGTCGCCACCACGGGAAGCCCCGAGGCGAGCTACCACCCCCAGAGCTACCACCGCCATTTCTTCGACGCCTTCCTGCCGCCCTACGAGCAGACCGCGGCGCTCTGCGGCATGCGCTTCCTGCCGCCGCTGGTCTTCCACGGCGCACGCGGCGCCGCCGAGGCCGAGGTGGCGGCGCACGTCGACGTGTTCACCCAGCGGCTCGGCAGCTACCCCCGATGGCCCGAGCTCGAGGAACTCGACACCTGCGTGGCCTGTCCCGTCCCCGAAACCGACCGCCCGGCCGAACCCGACGACATGGACAAGGTGGCGTCCGGCGCCTTCCACTCCGCGACGGCCCGGGGCCTTGCCTCCATGTCCGCCGCCAACGAAGAAAAGAACAACGAAGAAGGCCTGGCCTGAGCATGGAACACGCACCCGCCTGGCTGACCAACAGCCTGATCTACCTGGGCGCCGCCGTGCTGGTGGTGCCGCTTTCCAGGGCCCTGGGCCTGGGCTCCATCATCGGCTACCTCGTGGCCGGCATCGCCATCGGCCCGTGGGGGCTGGGGCTGGTCTCCAGCGTGGAAGACGTGCTGCACTTCGCCGAGTTCGGCGTGGTGCTGATGCTGTTCCTCGTGGGACTCGAACTCGAACCCAAGCGACTGTGGAACCTGCGCCGGCCGATCTTCGGCTGGGGCACCGCGCAGGTGCTGAGCTGCGCCGCGGTGCTGTTTGCCGTCGGCTGGGCCGTGGGCGCCGAATGGCGCGTGGCGTTGGTGGCCGCGCTGGGCCTGGCGCTTTCGTCCACGGCCATTGCGCTGCAGGTGTTCGGCGAACGCAACCTGCTCAGGACGCCGAGCGGCCAGGCGGGCTTCTCGATCCTGCTGTTCCAGGACGTCGCGGCCATCCCGATCCTGGCGCTGCTGCCGCTGCTGGCAGGCGCCACGGCGGCCGAACAGTCGCTCAGCGGGCTGGACCGCGCACTGGAAGCGCTGAAGATCGTCGGCGTGATCGCCGGCATCATCCTCGGCGGCCGGCTTGCCCTGCGCCCGCTGCTGCGCTGGATCGCGCGCAGCGACACGCCCGAGATCTTCACCGCCGCGGCGCTGCTGCTGGTGGTGGCCATCGCGGCGCTGATGCAGTTCGTGGGCCTGTCGATGGCGCTGGGCGCCTTCCTTGCCGGCGTGCTGCTGGCGGAAAGCGAATACCGGCGCGAGCTCGAAACCGACATCGAGCCGTTCAAGGGCCTGCTGCTGGGCCTGTTCTTCATCGCCGTGGGCATGTCGATCGACTTCGGCGTGCTGATTGCGAGCCCGGGGCTGATGGCGATGCTGGTGGTCGGCTTCATGGCCATCAAGCTGGCCGTGATCTACGCGCTGGCCAAGGCCATGGGCCTGGCCTACCAGGAGCGGCCGGTGTTCACGCTGCTGCTGGCGCAGGGCGGCGAGTTCGCGTTCGTGGTGTTCCAGGCCGCGGGGCCCGACGTGCTGCCGCCCGAGATCACCTCGCTCCTGATCGGCGCGGTGGCGCTGTCAATGCTGCTGTCGCCGCTGTTGCTGGTGCTGCTCGACAAGTTCGTGCTGCCGCGCTACAGCCGCAGCAACGGCCCGCAGCTCGAAGAAATTTCCGAGCAGCAGGATGCCAAGGTGCTGATCTGCGGCTTCGGCCGCTACGGCCAGATCGTCGGCCGCATGCTGATGTCGCAGGGCCTGCGCGTGACGGTGCTCGACCACGATGCCGACACCGTCGAAGGCCTGCGCCAGTTCGGTTTTCGCGTGTTCTATGGCGATGCGACGCGGCTCGACCTGCTGCGCACCGCGGGCGCCGGCACGGCCAAGGCCATCGTGGTGGCGGTGGACGACATCGAGCAGTCGCTCGAGATCGTCGACCTCGTGAAGGAGCACTTTTCGCAGGCACGCATCATCGCGCGGGCCCGCAACGTGACCCATCTCTTCCAGTTGCGCGACCGCGGCGTGACGGATGTCGAACGCGAGGTGTTCGAGTCGTCGCTGCGCAGCGCGCGCACCACGCTCGAGGCGCTGGGCTGGCCGGCGCACGAGGCGCGCGAGTCGGCCATGCGGTTCCGCCGCCGGAACATCAAGCTCAGCGACGAGATCTACCCGCACTACAAGGACCGCGCCAAGCTGATCGCGGCCAACAAGGCGGGCCGCCAGCAGTTCGAGGAACAGATGGCGCGCGAACGCGAGGAAAGGCAGCGCCGCTCGGGGCGCGACTGGGACCGGATCGGGGAGGAAGAGGAACGGAAGAAAGAAGAAGCTGACGGCTAGTCAGCCCTCCAGCTTCAGCAGCCTGACCGCATTGCCCTTCAGGATGCCCGGCATCACCTCGGGCTTGAAGCCGGCCGCCTCGAAGTCCTTCATCCAGCGGTCGGGCGTGATCAGCGGGTAGTCGCTGCCGAACAGGATGCGGTCCTTCAGCAGCGTGTTGGCGTACTGCACCAGCTGCTTCGGAAAGTACTTGGGGCTCCAGCCCGACAGGTCGATCCACACGTTGGGCTTGTGCGTAGCCACGCTCAGCGCTTCGTCCTGCCAGGGGAAGCTGGGGTGCGCCATCACGATCTGCATGTCGGGGAAGTCGATGGCCACGTCGTCCAGGTGCATCGGGTTGCTGTATTCCAGCCTGAGGCCGCCGCCGCAGCGCATGCCCGAGCCGATGCCGCTGTGGCCGGTGTGGAAGATGGCCGGCAGCTTGTGCTCGGCAATCACCTCGTAGATCGGCCAGGCCATCTTGTCGTAAGGGTGGAAAGCCTGCACCGTCGGGTGGAACTTGAAACCCTTCACGCCGTGCTCCTCGATCAGCCGACGCGCCTCGCGCGCACCCATCTTTCCCTTGTGCGGATCGATGCTGGCGAAGGCAATCATCATGTCGCTGTTCTGCTGCGCAGCCTCGGCGATTTCCTCGTTCGGAATGCGCCGGCGGCCCATGTTCGATTCGGCGTCGACCATGAACATCACCAAACCGATCTTGCGTTCACGGTAGTAGGCCACGCTCTCGGCAATGGTGGGCCGGCCGCTGGAGCCGAAGTACTTGTCGGCGGCGCGGTCGTATTCCTCGCCGTAGTTGTCGAACGGGTTCCAGCAGCTCACTTCGGCGTGGGTGTGGATGTCGATGGCGATCAGGTTCTGGTGGTCCATGTCGTTGTCTCCAGTACGGGTAAGTCCCTAGGAATCGGGGGGCTCAAGTGCCTTGAATTGATTATTTATCATAACCATAATCCAACTCACACTCGAATGCAATCATGACCAATCCCGACCTCCAACTCGACATCCGCGACGACGTGGCCATCGTCCGCCTGACGCGCGGCGCCAAGCGCAATGCGCTGTCGGACGGCCTGATCCTCGCGCTGCGCAACACCTTCGAGACGCTGCCTTCCACGGTGCGCGCCGCGGTGCTCGACGGCGAGGGCCCGCACTTCTGCGCCGGCCTCGACCTGAGCGAACTGAAAGAGCGCGACGCGGGCCAGGGCATGCAGCACTCGCGCCTGTGGCACGGCGCGCTCGAGCTGATCCAGCACGGCCCGGTGCCGGTGATCGCGGCGCTGCACGGCGCGGTGGTAGGCGGCGGCCTCGAGCTGGCGAGCGCCTGCCACATCCGCGTGGCCGACCGCAGCACCTTCTATGCGCTGCCCGAAGGTTCGCGCGGCATCTTCGTGGGCGGCGGCGGCTCGGTGCGCATTCCCAAGCTGATCGGCGTGGCCCGCATGACCGACATGATGATGACCGGCCGCGTCTACAACGCCGAGGACGGCGAGCGCGCCAACTTCGCGCAGTACCTGGTCGATGAAGGCACGGCCTTCGACAAGGCCTTCGAACTTGCCAGGCGCGTGGCCACCAATGCGCCGCTGACCAACTACGCGCTGATGCATGCGCTGCCGCGCATCGCCGAGCAGTCGGCCGACCACGGCTTCTTCACCGAGGCGCTGATGTCCGGCATCGTGCAGGCCGCGCCCGAAGCCAAGGAGCGCGTGCGCGATTTCCTCGAAGGCCGCGGCGCGAAGGTGAGCAAGGGATGACCACGATCCGATACCGTCCGCTGGCCTTCGGCGTCACGCGCGCCGTGCTGCGCGAAGGTGCGCCGGGCACGCAGTACCTGCGGGCCGAAACCCAGCTCGCGCCCTATCGCGACCGCATGACCGACCGCCTCGCGCACTGGGCCGAGCAGACGCCCGAGCGCACCTTCATCGCCCGCCGCGAACGCCTGGCCGACGGCAGCACCGGCGACTGGATTCGCGTGAGCTACGCCGAGGCGCTGCAGAAGGCGCGCGGCATCGGCCAGGCCCTGCTCGACCGCGGCCTGAGTGCGGAGCGCCCGGTCGCGATCCTGAGCGAGAACGGTATCGAACACGCCCTGATGGCCCTCGGCTGCCTCTATGCGGGCGTGCCGTATTGCCCGGTGTCGCCGCCCTACTCGGTGGTGAGCCAGGACTTCGAGAAACTGCGCCACGTGCTGGACACCCTCACGCCGGGCCTGGTGTTCGCAGCCGACGCCGCGCGCTACGGCCGTGCCATTGCAGCCGCCGTGTCCGCCGACACCGAAGTCGTGATCGCCGAAGGCGCGCCCGAAGGCCGCGCGGTCACAGCGTTCGATGCGCTGGCCGCCACGACCGCCACGCCCGCCATCGACGCCGCGATGCGCGCCACCGGCCCCGACACCATCACCAAGTTCCTCTTCACCTCGGGCTCCACCAAGATGCCCAAGGCGGTGATCAACACGCACCGCATGTGGTGCGCCAACCAGCAGCAGCTGCGCCAGTCGATTCCCGCCCTGGGCGAGGAGCCGCCGGTGCTGGTCGACTGGCTGCCCTGGAACCACACCTTCGGCGGCAACCACAACGTGGGCATCGTGCTGGACAACGGCGGCACGCTCTACATCGACGATGGCAAGCCCACGCCCGGCGGCATGGCCGAGACGCTGCGCAACCTGCGCGAGATCGCGCCCACCATCTACTTCAACGTGCCGACCGGCTTCGAGGCCATTGCGCACGCCATGGAAACCGACGCGGTGCTGCGCCGCAACCTGCTGTCGCGCGTGAAGATGTTCTTCTACTCGGGCGCCGCGCTCTCGCAGCCCGTGTGGGACAGCCTGCACAGAACGCAGGAGTCCGAAGTCGGCGAGCGCATCGTGATGGGCACGGGCCTCGGCATGACCGAGTCGGGCCCGTTCGCGCTCTACGTCACGGGGCCCGAGGTCAAGTCGGGCGACGTGGGCCTGCCCGCGGCCGGCATCGAGCTCAAGCTGATCGAGGTCGACGGCAAGACCGAGGTGCGCTACCGCGGCCCCAACATCACGCCCGGCTACTGGCGCGCGCCCGAGGCCACGGCCGAAGCCTTCGACGAAGAGGGCTTCTTCTCGACCGGCGATGCGGTGAAGTGGATCGACGACCAGAACATCCACCGCGGGCTGCGCTTCGACGGCCGCATCGCCGAAGACTTCAAGCTCGCCACCGGTACCTTCGTGAGCGTGGGCCCGCTGCGCGCGAAGATCATCGCGGCCGGCGCGCCCTATGTGCAGGACGCGGTGCTGACCGGCATCAACCTGAAGGAAGTCGGCGCGCTGGTCTTTCCGACGCAGAAGGTGCGGCAGCTGGCCGGCCTGCCCGAAGGCGCCGCCATGCAGCAGGTGCTCGAAAGCGCACCGGTGCAGGCGCACTTCCAGCAGGTGGCCAGCGCGCTGGCGGCCATGGGCACCGGCAGCGCCAACCGCATCGCTCGGCTGCACCTGATGGCCGAGCCGCCCTCCATCGACAAGGGCGAAGTGACCGACAAGGGCTCCATCAACCAGCGCGCCGTGCTCAAGCACCGCGCCGAGATCGTCGAGGCGCTGCATGCCGACACCCTGCCCTTCACCCTGAAGCCCCGCTGAACCATCCGAGGAGACACACACCATGAAGATCGAAGGACAAGCCGCACTCGTGACCGGCGGCGCATCGGGCCTGGGCGAAGCCACCGCGCGCGAACTCGCGCGCCTGGGCGCCAAGGTGGCCGTGCTCGACCGCAATGCAGAGCTCGCCGAGAAGGTGGCGGCCGAGATCGGCGGCGTCGCCTGCGCCTGCGACATCACCGACACCGACAGCGTCAATGCCGCGCTCGACAAGGCCGAGGCCGCGCACGGCACCGCGCGCATCCTGATGAACGTGGCCGGCATCGGCAGCGCCAAGCGCATCGTCGGCAAGGACGGCAATCCCGCACCGCTCGAAGACTTCGTGCGTGTGGTCAACATCAACCTGGTCGGCAGCTACAACATGGCGCGCCTCTTTGCCGCACGCTGCGCCAAGCTCGAGGCATTGGACAACGGCGAGAAGGGCGTGATGCTCTTCACCGCCTCCGTCGCGGCCTTCGACGGCCAGGTGGGCCAGCAGGCCTACAGCGCCTCCAAGGGCGGCCTGGTCGGCATGACGCTGCCGATGGCGCGCGACCTCGCGCAGCACGCGATCCGCGTGTGCACCGTGGCGCCGGGCCTCTTTGCCACGCCGCTCCTGATGGAGCTGCCCGAAGCCGTGCAGCAATCGCTGGCCGCATCGATCCCGTTTCCGCCGCGCCTGGGCAAGCCTTCGGAATTTGCCGAGCTGGCCTGCCATATCGTGACCAACGGTCATCTGAACGGCGAAGTGATCCGCCTCGACGGCGCCCTGCGCATGGCGCCGCGCTGATTTTCAGCCCCAGCAAACCGCCCCGGAAAACAAGGAGACAACACCATGACCAACAGACGCCAATTCGTGCAGGCACTCGGCGGCGCAGCCGCGCTCGGCGCCCTGCATCCGCTTGCCGCACTCGCCCAGGCCGTGCAGCAGGCCAAGATCTACTACGGCTTTCCGGCCGGCAGCGCGGGCGACAGCGTGGCGCGCCGGGTGGCCGAGAAGCTGGGCGACACGCCCTATTCGAAGATCAACGCGGTGGTCGAGAACAAGCCCGGCGCGGGCGGGCGCATTGCGCTCGACACGCTCAAGACTTCGCCGGCCGACGGCTCGGTGCTGTGCCTCGCGCAGGCCTCCGCGCTGTCGACCTACCCGCACATCTATACCAAGCTGAGCTACGGCATCGCCGATTTCGCGCCGGTTTCCATCGGCGCCGTGATGACGCACGGCCTGGCCGTCGGCCCGATGGTGCCGGCCAGCGTGAAGACGCTGAAGGACTACATCGCCTGGGCCAAGGCCAACCCCGGGCAGGCCAGCTACGGCTCGCCGGGCGCGGGCTCCACGCCGCACTTCCTGGGTGCGCTGCTGGGCCTGAACACCGGCACCGACCTGCGCCACGTTCCCTACCGCGGCTCGCTGCCGGCCATCAACGACGTGGTGGGCGGGCAGATCGCCTCGAGCATGACGCCCGTGGGCGACTACCTGCCTTTCGCCAAGGCCGGCAAGCTGCGCGTGCTCGCCACCTCGGGCGCACAGCGCGCGGCCTACCTGCCCGATGTGCCCACCTTCACCGAGCAGGGCTTCCCGGAAATCGTGGCCGACGAATGGTTCGGCTTCTTCGCGCCGGCGAAGACGCCCACCGCCGTCATCGCCGCCGCGAGCACCGCGATCCAGGCCGCGCTCAAGGACAAGGCCGTGGCCGAGGGCCTGCTGTCGGTCGGCCTGGTCGCCCACGGCTCCTCGCCCGAGGACATGAAGAAATCGCTCCAGTCCGAATACGAGCGCTGGGGCCCGCTGGTCAAGAAGATCGGCTTCACCGCCGAGTCCTGACACTGCCCCGCACGCACCACCAATGAACTACCGGCCCCGCCCCGAAGACAGCCGTTTCATCCTGAACGCAGTGCTCGATGCGCCGCCGAGGCTGCGCGCGCTGGCGCCCTTCGCAGAAGTCGACGAGGCGCTGCAGAGCCAGGTGCTCGAGGAGGCGGCGCGCTTCGTGGCCGAGGCGGTGGCGCCGTCGAACCGCGACGGCGACGAGATCGGCTGCCGCTTCGCCGACGGCGAGGTCGTCACGCCACCCGGGTTCCGCGAGGCTTACCAGGCCTTCGTCGATGGCGGCTGGCCCGGCTTGTCGGCCGCGACTGAAGACGGCGGCCAAGGGCTGCCGGCCGTGCTCGAAGCCATCCTCTACGAATGGCTGAGCGCGGCGAACCACGGCCTCACGATGGCGCCCGGCCTGCTGCACGGCGCCTATGCCTGCCTCAAGCACCACGGCAGCGACGAACTGAAGGCACGCTACCTCTCGAAGATCGCGACCGGCGAATGGCTTGCCACCATGTGCCTGACCGAAGCCCACGCGGGCAGCGACCTGGGCCAGGTGCGCACGCGCGCCGTGCCGCAGGCCGATGGCAGCCTGCGGGTGAACGGCGGCAAGATCTTCATTTCCGGCGGCGAACACGACCTGACGCCGAACATCGTGCACCTGGTGCTGTGCCGGATGCCCGATGCGCCCGCCGGTCCCAAGGGCCTGTCGCTGGCGCTCGTGCCGAAGGTGCTGCCCGACGGCGCGCGCAACGCGGTGCACTGCGAACGTATCGAAGAGAAGATGGGCCTGCACGGCAGCCCCACCTGCACGATGCGCTTCGACGGCGCCACCGGCTGGCTGGTCGGCGAGCCCGGCCGCGGCCTGGCCGCGATGTTCGTGATGATGAATTCGGCGCGCCTGCACGTGGCGTTGCAAGGTATCGGCCTGCTCGACGCGGCCTGGCAGAAGGCAGACGCCTATGCGGCAGAGCGCCGCCAGATGCGCGCCCCCGGCGCGGTGCCGGCAAGCCGGGGCGGCGAAGCGGCCGACCTGATCGCCGAGCATCCCGCCATCCGCCGAATTCTCGACACGCAGCGCGCCTGGATCGACGGCACACGCACCCTCGCCTACCGCAGCGCGCTCATGCTCGACATGGCCTCGCACGACGCCGATCCCAAGGCGCGCGAACGCGCGCAGCGCTGGTGCTCGCTGGTCACGCCCGTCCTGAAGGCCGCGTGCACGCACCAGGCCTTCCATGGCGCGAGCGAATGCCTGCAGGTGTTCGGCGGCCACGGCTACGTGCGCGAATGGGGCATCGAGCAGATCGTGCGCGACGCGCGCGTGACCATGATCTACGAGGGCACCAACGAGATCCAGGCCATCGACCTGCTGGTGCGCAAGGTGCTGCCCGACGGCGGCGCCGGGATGTCGGCCGTGCTGCTCGAACTGCGCGACGCGCTCGACGCCTCGCGCGAGGCCGATGCCGACGCGCAGCGCCGGCTCGCGCAGCTGCGCTACCTGGGCACCACCATCGCGATGGCCGCGCACGCCAACCCCGTGCTGCCGTACGAAGTGGCCGACGACTACCTGCGCGTGGTGATGCTCGCGATGATGGCCTGGGCCTGGGCGCGCATCGACGCGGCCGAGGCATCGGAGGCCGAGCGCGCCGCCAGGACAGGCCCGGCAGCGGCGTTCCGGCGCTGGGTGCTGCCCGAATTCGACATGCGGCTGGGCATCGTCAAGCGCGCCTGCGAGGGCATCGCCATGTCGCACGACGCCGCAAAAACTCCGGCATCCGCGAGCTAGCAGGCGACCGGCAAGGCCGGTCGCGGGTTACGCTTGCGCCATGCCTCGTCCATCCAAAAACAGTCCCGCAAAAGCAGAGCCGGCCACGGCTGCCAACGGCAAGCCCGACCGGCTCGATGCCCGGGTGCTGGAAGCCCTGGTCGGCTACAACGCACGCCGCGCCTGGCTGATCGTGAGCGGCGTGTTCGCCGAGCGCATGGCGCCGTACGGCCTCAAGCAGATCGACTTCTCGGTGCTGTCGCTGCTGGCGCACAACCCGGGCGCCACCTCGCGCCAGCTCTGCAACACGCTCGACATCCTGCCGCCCAACCTGGTGAGCCTGGTCGCCACGCTGGACAGCCGCGGGCTCATCGAGCGCCGCCCGCATCCGCACGATGGCCGCGCGGTGGGGCTGCACCTCACCGAAGCCGGCGAAAAGCTGATTCGCGAGGCCGAGCAGACCGTGACGCAGCTCGAGGCCGACGCCAGCGCCCGGCTCACGGTACGCGAGCGCGAAACGCTGATCCGGCTGCTGCAGAAGATCTATCTGTAGCCTCGGCCGCCCAGGCTAGAGCCCCCGCTCCACCATGTCGATCAGCCGCTGCCCCAGCGCGTGGCTCGACTGCGCATCCATGCCCTTGAGCGGTCCTTCGATGATCAGCAGCGCCAGGCCGTGCACGGCCGACCAGGCCAGGTATTCGGCGTTCGGGCGGTGCGAAGGGTCGAGCGCACCCGCTTCCACGAGCCGGTCGATCGCAGCGCCCAGCAGCTGGAACGGGTCCTTGCCGCTGGCCCCCGCCTTTCCCGGCCCCACCTCGCCTTCGGCGTCTTCCGACGACACCACGAAGGCGGTACGGAACAGGCCCGGCTCGGCCTGGGCAAAGCGCAGATAGGCCGTACCGATGGCCCGCACCTGCGCCCGCGCGAAGTCGGCGGGCGGCTGGTCGCAGGGCAGCACCGCCAGCTCTTTTTCCATGGCCCCGGCCGCCGCCGACAGCGCGGCCGCGCGCACCGCCAGCAGCAGCTCCCGCCGGCTCGCGAAATGGCGGTACGCCGCATTGGGCACCACCCCCGCGCGCCGCGTCACCTCGCGCAGCGCCACAGCATCAGGGCCGCCATCACGGGCCAGTTCGATGCCCGCATCGAGCAGCGCGCGGCGCAGGTCGCCGTGGCGGTACGTGCTGCGGGCCGCGGGCGGGCTGGGGGCTGGCGGGACGATGCGGGGGCTCATCAGGAATCTCCATGTGGACAGTGTCCATTATGTCTGCTATTCTTTGTGGACGGTGTACACAAACTTAGTTATTCCGTATGCGCGCAGGTCTCTGCGCATCCTTTCATCCTCAGTCCAAGGAAACGCCATGAAAGTCCAGTCCTATCTGTCCTTCGAAGGCCGCTGCGACGAAGCGCTCGCGTTCTACAAGAAGGCGCTCGGCGCCGAAGTCGTGCAGCTCATGCGCTACAGCGAGGCGCCCGAAATGCCGCCCTCGTCCGATGCCGACGCCAGCTGCGGCGGCGGCGCGCCGGCGGCCGACAAGGTGATGCACGCGGTGGTGCGCATCGGCGAAACCGAGCTGATGGCCTCCGACGGCCGGTGCTCGGGCCAGCCGGAGTTCAAGGGCGTCATGCTGGCCCTCACCGCCGCCACCGACGCCCAGGCGCGCCAGTGGTTCGATGCGCTGGCCGATGGCGGCCAGGTGATGCAGCCGCTCACGCCGACCTTCTTCAGCTCCAGCTTCGGCATGCTCGCGGACCGCTTCGGCGTGGGCTGGCTGCTGGTGGTGCACGCCGGCCAGTAATCCATCATCAATCGCGACGGTCCGCCCCCCGCTCCAGGAACCCTCATGCTCAAGAAAATCGCCCTCGCCGTCGTCGCGCTGATCGCGATCGTGCTCATCTACGCCGCCGTCCGGCCCGGCAGCTTTCGCGTCGAGCGCACGGCGCGCATCGCGGCGCCGGCCGAGAAGATCTTTCCGCTGATCAACGACTTCCACCGCTGGGGCGAGTGGTCGCCCTACGAGAAGCTGGACCCGGCCATGAAGCGCACTTTCGGCGGCGCACCGGCCGGCCAGGGCGCGACCTACGCGTGGGAGGGCAACGACAAGGCGGGCGCGGGCCGCATGGAAATCGCCGAGTCCACGCCGGCTTCGAAGATCGCGATCCGGCTCGATTTCATCAAGCCCTTCGAAGCTCGCAACATGGCCGAGTTCACGCTGCAGCCAGAGGACGGCGCGACACAGGTGACCTGGGCCATGCACGGCCCGAGCCCCTACATCGCAAAGCTCATGGGCATCTTCTTCAACATGGACCAGATGATCGGCAAGGACTTCGAAACCGGCCTTGCCAACCTCAAGACGGCCTCCGAAAAGTAACCACCGAAAGGAAACACCATGTCTCCCATCCACGCCTACCTCACGTTCGACGGCAACGCGGCCGAGGCCATGCGCTTTTATGAAAAGACGCTCGGCGGCACCATGCAGATGATGATGACCGTCGGCGAAGCGCCCGGTACCGAGCAGATGCCCGCCGACGCCAAGAGGCGCATCATGCATGCGTCCCTGGCCTACGGCGACGGCATGCTGATGGCCTCCGACACCGTGCCCGGCCAGACCTACGAAGGCATGAAAGGCTTCGGCGTTGCGCTGACCCTCGAGACCGTCGCCGAAGCGCGCCGCGTGTTCGACGCCTTTGCCGAGGGTGGCACCGTCTCCATGCCTTTCGACAAGACCTTCTGGGTCGAGGGCTTCGGCATGGTGACCGACCGCTTCGGCACGCCGTGGCTCATCAACGGCGGCAAGCCGCTGGTCTGAATCCACCTCACTCGCAATTTGCAGGAATCGCTCTTCATGACCGACACACTCGACAACAACCGAAAGCGCTGGCTCGCATTGATGGTGCTGTGCCTCGGCGTGCTGATGATCGTGCTCGACACCACGATCGTGAACGTGGCGCTGCCCTCGATCCGCACCGACCTCGGCTTCACCGAGACCTCGCTGGTCTGGGTGGTGAATGCCTACATGCTGACCTTCGGCGGCTTCCTGCTGCTGGGCGGGCGGCTGGGCGACCTGTACGGCCACCGCAGGCTTTTCCTGATCGGCCTCGTGCTGTTCACGCTGGCCTCGCTGGCCTGCGGCCTCGCCAACTCTCAGGCCCTGCTGGTCGCGGCGCGCGCGGTGCAGGGGCTGGGCGGCGCGGTGGTCTCGGCGGTGGCGCTCTCGCTGATCATGAACATCTTCACCGAGCCGGCCGACCGCGCCAAGGCGATGGGCGTCTATGGCTTCGTCTGCGCGGGCGGCGGCAGCATCGGCGTGCTGCTGGGCGGGCTGCTCACGAGCACGCTGAGCTGGCACTGGATCTTCCTGGTGAACCTGCCGATCGGCGTGGCGGTGTATGCGCTGTGCATTGCGCTGCTGCCCTCCGCGCGCGGCCATGCCCATGGCGAAAAGCTCGACGTGGCCGGCGCGGTGGCGGTGACGCTGTCGCTGATGCTCGCGGTGTATGCCATCGTCAACGGCAACGAGGCCGGCTGGCAGTCGGCGCAGACGCTCGGCCTGCTGGGTGCGGCAGTGGTGCTGATGGTGCTCTTCATCGCCATCGAGGCCCGGGTGCAGCATCCGCTGATGCCGCTGGGCCTGTTCCGGCTGCGCAGCGTTTCGGTCTCCAACGTGGTGGGCGTGCTGTGGGCGGCGGCCATGTTCGCGTGGTTCTTCATTTCCGCGCTCTACATGCAGCTGGTGCTGGGCTACACGCCGATGCAGATCGGCCTGGCGTTCCTGCCGGCCAACCTGATCATGGCGGTGTTCTCGCTGGGCATCTCGGCCAGGCTGGTGATGCGCTTCGGCATCCGCAGGCCGCTGTCCGTGGGGCTCTGGCTGGCGGCCATCGGGCTCGCGCTGTTCGCGCGAGCGCCGGTGAACGGCAGCTTCGTGGTCGACGTGCTGCCGGGCATGCTGCTGCTCGGCCTCGGCGCGGGCATGGCGCTGAATCCGCTGCTGCTCGCGGCCATGAGCGAGGTGAGTCCGACCGAGTCGGGTCTGGCCTCGGGCGTGGTCAACACGGCCTTCATGATGGGCGGGGCGCTGGGCCTGGCGGTGCTGGCCAGCGCCGCCGTTGCGCGCACCGCGTCGATGGAGGCGGCCGGCGCAACGCTTGCCCTCGCGCTCACCGGCGGCTACAACCTCGCGTTCCTCATCGGGGCGGTCTTCGCGGCCGTGGCGGGGCTGCTCGGGGCCGTGCTGCTTCGCACCGCATCGCCAGGGTCCACCCAGAACAACAAAGACAACAACAAGGGGGCCGCGGCATCCGCAGGCACGGCCAACCGTGCAGCGGCGTCCTGAGGGCCCGCCCGGCCGGCGGCCCCTTTTTCTTTCCTTTCTTCCGTTTCTTTCAAGGAGACTTCCAATGGCTCGCTATGTCGATGGCTTCATCGTTCCCATTCCCTCGAACAACATCGAGGCCTACCGCAAGCTGGCGCGCAAGGCGGGCAAGATCTGGATGGAATACGGCGCACTCGAATACGTGGAGTGCGTGGCCGACGACGTGAAGCCCGGCAAGCTCACTTCGTTTCCGCAGAGCGTGAAACAGAAGGCCGACGAAACCGTGGCGTTCTCGTGGATCATCTACAAGTCGCGCAAGCACCGCGACGCGGTCAACGCCAAGGTGATGGCCGACCCGCGCCTTGCCGCGATGGACCCCAAGACCTTGCCCTTCGATGGGAAGCGGATGATCTTCGGCGGGTTCAAGTCGATCGTCGAGTTCTGACCTGAGACCCCGGCCTCAGGCGAAGAATCCGTCGTAGACGAGCTTGAGGCCGGTCAGCAGCATGCCCAGGTACACGAAGCGATAGAACCACGTCGCATCGATGCGCCGGGCAATGCGAATGCCCACCCACACGCCGAGCGGCGCCAGGGGCATCAGCGCCAGCGAAGTGGCCAGCGTGCGCAGGTCGATCAGGCCGAGCCATGCGTAGGGGATCCACTTGCTCAAATTCACCACGAAGAAGAAGTACGCCATGGTGGCGGTAAACACCACCGGCTTGAGCCGCAGCGGAATCACGTAGGCATTGATCGGCGGCCCGCCGGCATGCGCAATGAAGCTCGTGAACCCCGAGACCGCGGTGAGCGCCGCACCCACGGCGCGCGAGGGCAGCGGGTCGTCCGGCTTGGGCGGAAACACCAGCCGCTGCGCCAGGAACAGCAGCGTGAACACGCCGACGATGCCCGCCACGGTGTGGGCCGAGAGCGTGCGGAAAAGCAGCGTGCCGATCACCGTGCCGAGCAGCCCGAAGGGAATCAGGAACTTGAGCAGCGCGCGGTCGAAGTCATTGCGGAAGGCGGCCAGGCCGAGCAGGTCCATCAACAGCAGCAGCGGCATCAGGATGGCCGCGGCCTGCGGCACGGTGACCGCCAGCGCCATCAGCGGCACCGCCAATGACCCGAAGCCGGCGCCGAAGCCGCTCTTGCTGATGCCCAGCAGCAGCACGGCGGGAACGGCAACCGCATAGAAATGCGGATCGGTGATGAGGGGAAAGACCATGGGGAAGGAAACGGCGCAGAAAAAAGCCCGCCGAGTCGGCTGGCGGGCAGTGCGAGCGTAGCAGGATGGCGCGGGCCCTGCAGGCGCCGCGGCACGGCACTTACGCGGCCATGGGCCATCTTCGGAAACTGTGCGTAAACGCACATACCGGCAGGCGGCGGCTCCGCACACTGCAAGTACAACCGCCGCACCCCGCGGCGGCCCTCCCATTTTTTTCAGGATCCGCCATGAACACCCAGGCCGTAGCCGCCAACTCCGCGCGTGCGCCGATCGCACCTTCGCAGGCTTCCTCCGTCTCCCCCGCCACGCTGGACGATTCCGGCAAGCTGCTGCTGCGCGTGGCGATCGGCGTGCTCGTGCTGCTGCACGGCATTTTCAAGATCTCCGCCGGCGTGGGCTTCGTGAGCGCGATGCTGGTGAAGGCCGGCCTGCCGGGCGGGCTGGCCTACCTGGTGTACGTGGGCGAGATCGTGGCGCCGCTGCTCATGATCGCCGGCTTCTGGACCCGCGCCGCCGCCGGCGTGGTCGTCATCAACATGCTCGCAGCCTTTGGCCTGGTGCACATGGCCGACCTGTTCGCCCTGACCAAGCAGGGCGGCTGGGCGCTCGAGCTGCAAGGCCTGTACCTGTTCGGCGCGCTGGCAGTGGTGCTGCTGGGCGCGGGCCGCTTCAGCCTCGGCGGTCTGCGCGGCCGCTGGAACTGAGCCTCCGCCGGCTCAGCCGGCGTCGCCTCGTACCTGTGAAACCATCGCCTCGAGCCGGGCGACGTCGGCCACCAGCAGGGCCTTGCCCTCTTTCTGCAACACGCCGCTGCGCGCCAGCACGTTGAGCTCGCGGGTCACCTGCTCGCGGTTGGTGCTGATCTGGCTCGCCAGCGCCGCATGCCTGGGCGCCGGCTCCAGCCGCGCCTGGTTGTACGCCACGCCCGCGGTTCGCGCGAGGCGCAGCAACTCGGCATGCAGCCGGTTCTGGACCCCCAGCGTGCTCAGGTCGATCACGCGCTCCGACAGCTGGCGCACCAATGACGCCAGCCGCTGCATCACCCGCTCGGCCACCAGCGGCTCCTCGCGCAGCAGGCCCAGGAAGGCGGCGCGGTCGAGGCTGGCAAGCACGCTGGGCAGCAGCGTGACCACGTCGGCCGAACGCGGCCCGCCGTCGATGGCGGCAATGTCGCCGAAGTGCTCGCCGGCTTCCGAATCCCTGAAAGTCACCTGCCGCCCATTGGCCGCATAAGTGGTCACGCGGACCCGGCCCGAAACCAGCATGAACACCTCGCCCTGCTGCTCGGCGCGCAGCAGCAGGGGTTTACCGGCCTCGACGCTGTGCCACAGGCATTGCTGCGCGAGCAGGTCGAGCCGCTGGTCTGAAAGGCCTTCGAAAAGCGCGATGCGGCGCAGCGCGAGGCTGGAACGGGGGGTGCTTGAAGTTGGGGCCATGCCGGTGGGTAGGGGCGCGCGCATTATGCTCGGGTGCCCCCTTCGAAGCCCTTCATGGACAGACGCTCTCCACCCATCGCCCTGCTGCCGCGATCGCCGACCCGGCGCAACCTCCGATGGACGAGCGGGCTGGTGCTGATGGCCTATGTCACGGCGCACCTGCTGAACCATTCGCTGGGCATCGCCTCCTTCGCGGCGGCCGAGTCGGTGCTGCGCGGCGTGCAGGTCTTCTGGCACAGCCTGCCGGGCACGCTGCTGCTGTATGGTGCGGCCAGCGTGCACCTGGCGCTGGCCGTGGCCGCGCTGTGGGAGCGCCGCACGCTGCGCATGCCGCCGCTCGAGGGCCTGCGCGTGCTGCTGGGCTTTGTGCTGCCGCTGCTGCTGGCCACCCACCTGACCGCCATGCGCGGCGCCTACCTCGCCTACGGCATCGAGGGTTCCTACGTCCGCGTGGTCTCGGGCCTGTGGAGCCTGCCGGGCGCCGGCGCGCAGTTCACGATGCTGCTTGCGGCCTGGACCCATGGCTGCCTCGGCATCCACTTCGCGCTGCGGGCGCGGCCGGCCTACCGCCGCTTTTCCTATCTGCTGCTGGCCATTGCCGTCGTGCTGCCGCTCGCGGCGATGATGGGTTTCGTCTCGATGGGGCGCGAGTTCCAGTGGACCGGCGTGCCGCCTGCGGCGCTGCCAACCCCGGCCGAGGGCCGTGCGCTCGACACGGCGGAAGGCCGCATCAAGCTCTTCTACGCGCTCGGCCTGGCCGCCCTGCTGGCGGCGTACGGGGCGCGCAACTGGTTCGCGCGCCGCGCGCGCGGGCTGTCGATCGCGCTGCGCTACCCCGGCCGCACGGTGCACGTGCCGCGCGGCTGGAGCGTGCTGGAGGCGAGCCGCTCGCACGGCATCGCCCATCTCTCGGTGTGCGGCGGCCGGGCACGCTGCTCGACCTGCCGCGTGCGCGTGCTCGGCCCCGCACAGCACACGGACCCGCCCGACCGCGACGAGCAGCGAACGCTCGAGCGCGTGCGCGCACCGGGCGGTGTGCGGCTGGCCTGCCAGCTGCGCCCGCGAGGCGACATTGAGGTCATCCCGCTGTTCGCGCCGGCAAGCCACGGAAGGCAGCCGGCGCCGGCCAGCAGCTTCGGCCGCGAGCGCGACGTGGCCATCTTGTTCGTGGACCTGCGGCGCTGGTCGGGGCTGTCGGAAGGGCAATGGCCCTTCGACCTGGCCTATGTGCTCGACCGCTACTTCGCCACCGTGGGCGCCGCGGTGCGCGAATGCGGCGGCGTGCCGAACCAGTTCATCGGCGACAGCGTGATGGCGATCTTCGGGCTCGACACCGACCTGCCCACTGCCTGCCGGCAGGCGCTGCGCGCGACCGAACTCATCGGCCAGCGCATGGATGCGTGGAGCGAAGGCTTCGAAGCCCAGTTCGGCCAGCCGCTGGACTTCGGCATGGGCCTGCACGCCGGACGCGCGGCGGTGGGTGAAGTGGGCTACCTCGACACGACCACCTTCACCGCGATCGGCGAAGTGGTCAACACCGCGAGCCGGCTTCAGGACCATTCCAAGACGGCCGCATCGCGCCTGGTGGTCTCGGTGTATGCCGCGCAGCAGGCCGGCTTCGCGCATGCGGGGGGACAGGTCGAAATGCTGGCCGTGCGCGGCCGCTCCGAGCCGCTTGCGGTGATCTGCTCCGAGTAGCAGCCGTCGGCAAACGCGGTGCGCTTCAGGCCGGCGCCACCTTCACGGTGGCCGCACCGGGCGCTTGCGTGATGGCGTAGCGCACCGGCAGGAAGCGTTCGATCACCGCGCAGTTGGTACGCGTGTGCTCGGTCACTTCGCTGCAGGTGAAGGTGCCGCCGCGGCCGCTTCGCCATGCCGCCAGCCCCTGCAGCAGGGCCAGTTGATCGGCAAGGTGCGGCCCCACGGCCGCCTGGCTGTTCTGGAATTCGCGCAGCTCCTTCACCAGCCCGTGCGCCACCTGCTCGGCGCTCAGCGACTTTTCGCCGAAGGCCGTGAAGACCTCGGTGACCTGCTCGTACGCCAGCGTGGCAAGCAGCGCGTTGCCGGGCCCCTCGTTCTGGCGCGCCGTTCCGGTGCGCAGCTGCTCGCCGGACCATCCCATGGCCTTGCCCAGCGTTTCCAGCTCGCGCGTGGCGACGTGGCGCGCAAGCCCCGGCGCCAGGCACTCCGCATGGCCCGACAGGAGCGCGCCGCGGGTCGCCAGATCGAAAGGCCGCAGCCCAGCGGCGGCCGGCACGATGGTCGCTTCGACCTCGCCGCCGCCGGCGGGATAGAAACCGCAGCGGCGCAGCACCAGCTGCAGGTCCGCGCCCAGGCGGCGCACCAGCGGCGCAAAGGCGCGTTCCAGAAAATGGAAGGGTGGCGCCATCGGGTTGTGTGTTCCGCCGCTCAGATGCAGATGGCTCGGCGCATCGGCCAGCAGCAGCGGCGGCAGCACCGTCTGCAGGACCAGCATGCAGCTGCCCGCACTGGCAATCGCGAAGCGGTAGTCGCCCGCGCGCACCGGCCCGGGCACGAAGCGCAGCGACTGCGAACCGAGCTCGGCCCCTTCCACCTGCGCGCCGCTGATCCGGGCTGCGGCATTCACGCACGCCAGGTGCTGGCGCATCAGGCCCGGCTTGACGCGGCCCGCGCGAATCTTCTCGATGGCCACGGGCTGGCCCGTAGCCACCGACAGGGCCAGGCTGGTGCGCAGGATCTGCCCGCCGCCCTCGCCTTGCGAACCGTCGAGCTCGATCATGCGCGGCCTCCTTCCTGCGCCGCGGCCGCGCCGGAGCGCAGAAGCGCGCGCCTTGCGAGCCGGCAGGCACGGCAGCGCACCGCCGTGCTGTTGATGTTTCCCAGCGCCACCTCGTACCACCACTTCTGCTGCTTTGCCGTCCACACTTCGCCGACACCGCAGTCGCGGCAAGTGAAAGCCTTGTCCACATAGAACGTGGGCAGCAGCCCGTAGGTATTGTTGTGCGCGGCCAGCAGCGCCGTATCGGCGACCACCAGGCCGGCACCAGCCACCGGCCGCTCGCCGGCGGACAGCCGTTGTTCGGCCACCCTGCGCGCGGCGCGTTCGAGCCGATGTGCCTTGATTTCGGCGCGGCGTTGCTTGTTGCTTTTCATGGCCCCTCTTCTTCTTCCTCAATGCCAGGCCGCGGGCAATCGCCCGCGGCCTTTGCCTATCCCTTCACGCACACCACCTGCTTGAGCATGTAGATCACCTCCACCAGGTCCTTCTGCGCTTCCATCACCGCGTCGATGTCCTTGTAGGCCATCGGGATCTCGTCGATCACGTCGACGTCCTTGCGGCATTCCACGCCCTCGGTCGCGGCGATCTGGTCGGCTATGGTGAAGAGCTTCTTCGCCTTGGTGCGGCTCATCTTTCGACCGGCGCCGTGACTGCAGCTCATGAAGCTCTCGGGGTTGCCCTTGCCGCGCACGATGTAGCTCTTGGCGCCCATGCTGCCGGGAATGATCCCGAGCTCGCCGGCCTTGGCGCTCACCGCGCCCTTGCGGGTGACGAGCACGTCTTCGCCGAAGTGCGTCTCGCGGCTCACGTAGTTGTGGTGGCAGTTCACCGCTTCCACGTGCGCCTCGAAAGGCTTGGCAATCACCTTGCGCGCGGCCGCGACCACGCGCTGCATCATCACCTCGCGGTTGGCGCGCGCGAACTTCTGGGCCCAGCCTACCGCGCGCACGTAGTCGCCGAAGTACTTGGCGCCTTCCTCGAAGTACGCCAGGTCTTGATCAGGCAGGTTGCGCTGGTGCAGTTCGGCGTCATTCTTCGCGAGTTCGATGAAGTGCGTACCGATGGCATTGCCCACGCCGCGCGAACCCGAGTGCAGCATGAACCACACGGCGCCCGCTTCATCCAGGCACACCTCGATGAAGTGGTTGCCGGTACCCAGCGTTCCCAGGTGCTTGTGGTTGTTCGTGTTCCTGATGCGCGGGTAGTCCTCGCAGATCAGGTCGAACTCATCCACCAGCTTCGCCCAGGCGGCATCGGTTTCATCGGGCGGCGTTTCCCACGATCCCTTGTCGCGGCCCATGCGCTTGGGATTGCTCCCGTGCGGCACGGCCTTTTCGATCGCCGCGCGCAGCGGGCCCAGGTTGTCGGGCAGGTCGCGTGCGTTGAGCGTGGTCTTGCAGGCCATCATTCCGCAGCCGATGTCCACGCCCACTGCGGCCGGGATGATGGCCTTGAAGGTCGGGATCACCGAGCCCACGGTGGCGCCGATGCCGTAGTGCACGTCGGGCATGGCCGCGATGTGCTTGAACACGATGGGCAGGCGCGCAGCGTTCTCGAGCTGCTTCTGCGCCTCGTCTTCCACGGGCACGCCGTTCGTCCACATCTTCACGGGGACGCCGTTGGCCACTTCGTGCAGTTTGTAGTTCTGTTTCATTTTTTTTCTCTCTTCCATCGTTCGTTCTTCAGTGCTCCTCAAGATGCGTTCGGCCGCAGCGTCACCAATCCGTTGAGCACCTGGTCCAGACCACCGACCACCGAGATCTTGTCGATCCGTTCGGCCACGCGTTCCAGCGTCTCGAGTTCCTTCATCCGCAACGCGACGGGGTTGCCCTCCATCACCTTGGCGGTGTTCAGCAGCGACCGCGTGGCCGCGGTTTCCTCGCGGCGGCGGATCACGTTGGCCTGGGCCGACTTCTCGGCCTCCACCACCTGGGCCAGGATGGTCTTCATCTCGCCCGGCAGGATGATGTCCTTCACGCCCACGCTCTCCAGCACGACGCCCGAATCCTTCAGCCGCTCGCGCATCTGCGCCAACACCGTCTGATCGATGGCCGCCTTGTTCTCCAACAGTGCGTCCAGCGTCTGCTCGCCTACCGCGGCACGCAGGCCGAACTGCAGTTCACGATAGACATGTTCGGCCGGCTTGGGCATTTGCGCCAGCGCCTGGCGCACGTCGGTGAAGCGCCATACCGCAGACAGGTTCAGCCGCAGCCCCACCTTGTCGCGGGTCAGGATCTCCTGGCCGCTCACCTCGGCGATCTGCGAACGCAGGTCCACGCAAGTCACCGCGACCTGACGGTTGAAACGCCAGAAGCCGTGGTTGCCCGGCGGCAGCATCGCCTGCATCTGCCCTTCGAGCGTCAGCACGCCGGCATGGAACTCGGGCACCTGCACCAGCAGCACGCCGTCGAGCCCTTGCACCGCGCGTGGGCGCAGGGCCACGCTCTGCAGCTTTGCCAGCAATTCAGCCGGCAGGCGCGCATCGGCCGCCACGTCGACAACGTCCACGCGCTGCTCGCGCAGGCCGCGCCAGTACAACTTGCGCGTGGCAGGCGGCAGGATCTGCACCAGCACACCGTCTTCATGGCGCAGGCCGACCTGGGTTTCGCCCAGCGACACCTGCACGAACTCGCGTTCGACCAGCTCGGGCTCGCGCGCCAGGAAGTAGTCGGCCAGCTCGTGGTCGAAGGCCGGCTCGGCGAGCGAGAAGCGCTCCAGCTTCAGGGCATCGAAGCCCGAGAACACCCGGTGCTTTCCCGGGCCGAGCAGTTGCTCGAAGTCGCCATTGCGCAGCAGCAGCGCACGTTCGTTCTTCTTGACGGTGTATTGATTGAAACCCAGCATTTTTTTCTCCCACTCGTTGTTCGGTTCAGTTGTTCGTTTCGTTAGTTCAATCCAGGCCCTCGAAAGGGCAGGCGGCGGGCACTGCGGTGGGCCAGGCTTTCGTGCAGCGGTCGCAGGGTTCGGTCCGTGCCCTGCGTCGCATGTGCAACGCCGTCACCTCCCTCGCCGTCAGATGACTGCACGCAGTTCCTTGCCGCACGCGCGATGCGCAAGCCGCGTGCGCTTGGCACGGTGTCGCGCGTCCGCAAGGCCTCTTCGCCCTGCGCCGCACGCTCCGGTGTGCCGGGGCGGGGGGCTTTCGCCCCATCAGATGGCAGTGCAAGCACTGCCGGGTTTTTCGCGGGAATCGAACCCGCAACGCCATGTGGTTAGCACGGTGCTCAACCATGAGCAGAACTGAATCAAGTTCAGTCGCCAGCCAGTTCAACAGCGGCATACCGCGGACCCAAGACAGGATCTGGCCTGCGGCACCGGGCCGCTTTCATACGGCACCTGCGAGCGGATGAACTGCATCCGGACGGTTCATCCATTGCAGCCGGCGTGCCAGGTGATGCCGGTCGGCGCCGAAATTTCTTGAGAAGCAATGCAAGTCATTGATATTCATGAAGTTTTTTCTTTTGTTCGCGCATCGCTTCACCCTCGACCCTGATAGCATTCCAATCAGTATAGAAATTCAGCTAGTTTTTTATCCATGAAACCAGTCGTCGTCATCGGCTTCCTCGGTACCCAGCTCGACGCCGGCCACGGCGCGGGCCGCTGGAACAAGTGGCGCCCCACGGTCTCGCTCGCGCAGCACGAGGACATGGTCGTCTCGCGCATGGAGCTGCTCTACACGCACAAGCACAAGGCGCTGGCCGAGGTGGTGAAGGCCGACATCGCGACCGTGTCGCCCGAGACCACGGTCAACCTCGTGCCGCTCGACCTCGCGGACCCGTGGGATTTCGGCGAGGTCTACACGCGCCTGTACGACTGGGCGCGCGCCTATACCTTCGACACCGAGCGCGAGCAGTACTGGACGCACATCACCACCGGCACGCACGTGGCGCAGATCTGCATGTTCCTGCTCTCGGAATCGCGCGTGGTGCCGGGCGTGCTCGCGCAGACCTCGCCGCCCAGGAAGCAGCGCGAAGGCGAGGCCGGCAAGTACACCTTGATCGACCTCGACCTGTCGCGCTACGACGTGATCGCGCGGCGCTTCGATGCGGAGCAGCGCGACGCGGTCGCCTTCCTGAAGAGCGGCATCGCCACGCGCAATGCGCGCTTCAACGCGCTGATCGACGAGATCGAGCGCGTGGCCGTGCGTTCGCGCGCGCCGATCCTGCTGGTGGGGCCGACGGGCGCGGGCAAGTCGTTCCTGGCGCGGCGCATGTTCGAGCTGAAGCAGGCGCGGCACCAGATGGCCGGGCCGTTCGTCGAAGTGAACTGCGCCACGCTGCGCGGCGACGGCGCGGCCTCCACCTTGTTCGGCCACAGGAAGGGTTCCTTCACCGGCGCGGCGAGCGACAGGGCCGGACTGCTGCGCACGGCGAACCAGGGCGTGCTGTTCCTCGACGAGATCGGCGAACTCGGGCTCGACGAGCAGGCCATGCTGCTCAAGGCCATCGAGGAGAAGCGCTTCTTCCCGGTCGGCGCCGACAAGGAGGTGGAGAGCGACTTCCAGCTGATCGCCGGCACCAACCGCGACTTGCGCAGCGACGTGGCGGAGGGGCGTTTCCGAGAAGACCTGTTCGCGCGCATCAACCTCTGGACCTACGGCCTGCCCGGCCTGGCGCAGCGGCCCGAGGACATCGAACCCAACATCGACCACCTGCTGGCCATCCATGCGGCCGAGAACCACCGCGTGGTGCGCTTCAACGCCGAGGCGCGCGCGGCCTACCTGCGCTTCGCGCAGAGCGGCGAGGCACTGTGGTGCGGCAACTTCCGCGACCTCTCGGCCAGCGTGACGCGGCTGGCCACGCTGGCGGATGGCGGGCGCATCCCGGTGGCGCTGGTCGAGGCCGAGATCGCGCGGCTGCGCTGGCTGTGGAACCGCGAAGGCCCGGCGAAGCGAGGCGCAGGCGCCGCCGACGTCGACCTCGGCAGCCTGCTCGGCGATGACCGCGCGGCCGCGCTCGACCTGTTCGACCGGCTGCAGCTCGAAGCGGTGGTGCGCGTGTGCCGCGACTCGCGCAGCCTGTCGGATGCGGGGCGGCAGCTCTTCCAGGCCTCCCGCGCGCAACGCAGCGTGGTGAACGATGCCGACCGGCTGCGCAAGTACCTGGCCAAGCACGGGCTCGAATGGAGCCGCATCGCCGCGGGCTGAGCTATCCTCCGCCGGGACGGCCGCATCCAACCAAGGAAGGAAACCCATGTCGCTGACACTGCTCCTGCGCTGCCACGATCTGGCCCAGACCCAGCGCTTCTACGCCGATGTCCTCGGCTTCGCGGCTGCGCATTCGGCAGAGGGCACCCTGACGGTCGAGAAGCAGGGCGGCAAGCTCATCTTCACCCAGCAGGATCTCTGGCAGAGCCCGCCCACCTGCTCCGGCACCTTCTATTTCGCCGTGCCGGATGCGGCGGCCTACTACACCGCCGTCAAGGACAAGGCCTCGATCGCGTGGCCGCTGCAGCAGATGCCGTACGGCTCCAGCGAGTTCGCGGTGGTGGACTGCAACGGCTACCACCTTGCATTCCGGCAGCAGGCCTGAGCGGCCGATCCGCAAGACGCCCCGCGCGGCCGGGCGCCACGGAAAGCACTCCCCATGAACTGGAAGCTGGCCTTGTTCGCCGCCCTGCCCGCCTTCCTCACCGGCTGCGTCCAGTCGATGTTCTATTACCCCGACCGCGTGCGCTACGAAACGCCCGACGCGCTCGGGCTGCGCTACGAGGCGGTGCAGTTCGCCAGCGCCGACGGCACGCGCCTCAGCGGCTGGTTCATTCCTGCCGTGAGCCGGCAGAACCCGAAGGAAGCCAAAGGCACGGTGGTTCACTTTCACGGCAACGCCCAGAACATGAGCACGCACTGGCGCTTCGTGGCCTGGCTGCCGAAGCAGGACTTCAACGTGTTCGTGTTCGACTACCGCGGCTACGGCGAATCGGCCGGCAAGCCGGAGCCCAAGGGGGTGTTCGAGGATTCCAGCGCCGCGCTCGACCACGTGCGCTCGCGCGGCGATGTCGACCCCGGGCGCCTCCTCGTCTTCGGCCAGAGCCTGGGCGGCGCCAACGCGATTGCGGTGCTGGGCTCGGGCAACCGGACCGGCGTGAAGGCGGCGGCCATCGAATCGACCTTCTATTCGTATTCCTCGATTGCGAACGAGAAGCTCCCGGGCGCCGGGCTGCTGGTGAGCGACGACTACGCCGCATCGAAATACGTCGCCGCCGTCGCACCCATTCCCCTGCTGTTGATCCACGGCACGGCCGACCTGATCATTCCGCATTCCCATTCGCGGCGCCTGCTGGAGGCCGCGCGCGAGCCCAAGCGCCTGCTCGAGGTGCCCCGCGCCGGCCACCTCGAACCGATGACCGAGCGCTTCGGCGCCACCTGTCAGCAGGCGCTGGTGGAATTCTTCGACGCCTCGCTGCGTCCACGCCAACCATGAAGCATTTCGACCCAGCCACCACCCGCGAGCCGCTGGCCTTTGCGCGGCTCGTGCCCGCCCTGCGCGCGGCCTTCGCGGCCGAGGCGCACGTGCCGCCGCGTCATGTGCACAGCATCGAAACCGCCGGCGCCGACAAGGGGACCGTGCTCATCATGCCGGCGTGGAGCGATGCGGGCTTTCTGGGCATCAAGACCATCAACGTCTTTCCGGGCAACAGCGCGCGCGGCCTGCCCGGCCTGCATGCGACCTATGTGCTGTACGACGCGCACACCGGCGTGCCGCTGGCGCTGATGGACGGCAACGAGCTCACCGCGTGCCGCACGGCCGCCGCATCGGCGCTGGGCGCCTCGTTCCTGGCGCGCGCCGATGCCCGCCGGCTGCTGGTGCTGGGCACCGGCCGCATCGCGCGGCTGCTGCCCGCCGCGCATGCGAGCGTGCGGCCCATCGACGAGGTATTCGTGTGGAACCACCGGCCCGAAGGCGCCCAGGCCCTGGCCGCGCAATGGCGGGCCGAAGGGTTCAACGCGCAGGCCATCACCGAGCTCGAAGCGGCCGTGCGCCAGGCCGACATCGTCAGCTGCGCCACGCTGGCCACCGCGCCGCTGGTGCACGGTGAATGGCTGGCGCCGGGCTCTCACCTGGACCTGATCGGCAGCTTCACGCCCGCCATGCGCGAGGCCGACGTGCGCTGCTTCGAGGGTGCGCGCACCTTCGTCGACACCACCGAGGCACTGCAGAAGGCGGGCGAGCTGCTCGACGCCATTGCGGCCGGCACGCTGCGCGCCGATGCGGTGCAAGGCACGCTGGCCGCACTCTGCCGGGGCGAACGCCCGGGCCGCACGGGCAGCGGGGAGCGCACCGTCTTCAAGGCCGTGGGCAGCGCGCTCGAAGACCTGGCGGCCGCCACGCTGGTCTGGCAGCACGCCGAATCGGTCGCGGCCTAAGGCTTAAGGCCTAGAAAACAGCGGCCGGCGGCACGCGGAGAGAGCCATTTACCGACAGACACATACGTCATGCAGCTGATGGCACGCCTCTTGCGCCAACGTTAACCTGATGCCCATACCCAAAGGCCCGGAGGCCCGCCCCATGCTCACCATTTTTCAGAAAGCCACCATCCTCAGCAAAGCCGGTTTCGAGGTGCCCGCCTGTCCGGCCGAGGATTCCTCGGCCACTTCGACCAGCGCGGTGTCCCAGAAGATGCACGACTGGGCCAAGGCCATCGAGACGCTGTACGTCAGCTACGTGGCTGCCCGCGCGGCCAAGAGCCTGCGGGATGCCGAGGAATCGCGCCAGACCGACATGCTGCGGCGGCTTTCGCTGAGCGCCTGGGCCGCCTGACACGCAGGCTCGGCCACTCGCCCCGCCCGAGCCGCGTCAGCGCTCAACCGAAAGTGAACGCGTAGGCCTGCGCGCCGGCGTCGAGAAACTCGATCTCGAACAGCCGCTCCCTCCCGCTCGCCGCCTGCCGCACCAACTGATACAGCTTCTGTGCATCGATCACGCCGTGGCCCTGCGCATCGGTGTCGGAGCCGTGGTCCGCAAGCGGCGGCTTTCCGTCCACCAGCACCCTGAAGCGCACCGGCTTGCCATTGGCCGCCGGTCCCAGCACCAGGTGCAGGTCGCGCGCCTGAAAGCGATAGGCGATGCGGCCGTTGGCGCTGTTCAGCACGGCGCGCTCGGCCTCCACCGTCCAGTCGCCGGCCAGCGCCCACTGGTTGGTGCGCAGCGGCGAAGACGCGGGCTGGTAGACCTTCGCATGGTCCCGCGCGATGCCGCCGGGCGAGGCAAAGCCGTGCGCGCGCTCGTGGCCCAGGTAGGTTTCGCCGGACAGCGCCGGCTCGGCGCCGGGCGCGGCCTGGGTACCCTGCCCCAGCGGCGCCACCAGCCCGGCGGCGATGCGGGTCTGCCCCGCCTCGGCCAGCAGCTGCTGGATGACCTGCTCGGCCTTGTCGTAGCGGTTCTCGCCGAACTGATGGTGGCGAATGTGCCCCTCGGCATCGATGAAGTAGAACGCGGGCCAGGCTTGGTTGTCGAAGCCGCGCCAGATCGCGAAATCGTTGTCCATCGCCACCGGAAAGCCGATGCCCAGGTCCCTGACGGCCTTGCGCACGTTGGCCGGCTGCTTCTCGAACGCGAACTCCGGTGAATGCACGCCGATGACCACCAGCCCCGCGTCCTTGTACTTCTCGGCCCATGCACGAAGGTAGGGCAGCGTGCGCAGGCAGTTGATGCACGAGTAGGTCCAGAAGTCGACCAGCACCACCTTGCCGCGCAGGGCCTCGGGCGCGAGCGGCGCGGAGTTGAGCCATCCGGTGGCGCCGGCCAGTGAAGGGAAGCGGCCTTCGACCTTGAGTTCGCGCGCGGGCACCGGCGCCGTGCGGCTTTCCGACACCCGCACGAGGCCAGCGTCTTCGCGCAGCGCGACCGGCTCCGCCTGCGGCTCGCGCGCCGGCTGCGCATTGCGCGGCTTGATCCTGTCCACCAGCGCCTGCTCCAGCGCCGAGGTGGTGCCCAGGGAAAGACGGGCGAGCAGGCCCGTGTCCAGCCCCAGTGCAATGGCGCCCACCCCCGCCAGCACGGCCGCGCCGGCGGCGCGCCGCACCCATTCGCCGGTATGCAGCGAACGCTTCATGACGGAGAACAGCCGGCCGCCGAACAGCAGCGCGGCCGCGAGCGAGGTGCACGCGCCGGCCGCATAGGCCAGCAGCAACAGCGAGGTTCCGACGCTTGCGCCATTGAGCGCCGCGCCCGTCAGGATCAGGCCGAGGATCGGCCCCGCGCACGGCGCCCAGAGCAGCCCCGTGCCCACGCCCAGCAACAACGGCGAGAACACCGGGGCCGGTGCCGCGCCGCCATCGCCGCGCGGCTCCGACATGCGAATGCCCAGCGCCACCAGCGGCCGGCTGATGCGGTCGGCAACGCTTGGGAACAGCAAGGTCACGCCGAACAGCGCGAGCATGGCAATGGCGGCATGGCGCCCGTATTCGTTGAGCGCGACGATCCAGCCGCCGCCCACCGCCGCCAGCGTGGCCACGGCGGCAAAGGCCAGCGCCATGCCCAGCAGCATCGGCAGCCCATGCGAGCGGAAGGGGCGATCGGCGCGCGCGAACACGAAAGGCAGCACCGGCAGGATGCAGGGGCTCAGGATGGTGAGCACCCCGCCCAGGTAGGCAATGAGGAGGATGAGCATGATGTTTGGGGGAAGGTGGGTTCAGCCTTGGAGGGTGGCGCGGGCGGGCGCGGCGGCCATGGTGAGCCGGGCTTCGAGGCCGCCTTCCGCCCGGTTCTTCAGCGTGAGCTCGGCACCCATGGCCATGGCCAGCTGGTGTGCAATGGCCAGGCCCAGGCCGGTGCCGCCGGTGCTGCGGTTGCGCGAACTCTCGACGCGGTAGAAGGGCTTGAGCACGGCGTCGAGTTCGTCCGGCGGAATGCCCGGGCCGTTGTCGAGCACGCTCACCACCATCCGGCCGTCTTCGGCATGCACGCACAGGCGCACATCGCTGCCGAACTTCAGCGCGTTGTCGATCAGGTTCATCAGGATGCGGCGCAGCGCATGGGGGCGGCTCACGATCGGCGCGCCGGCCCTGCCTTCGAGCCGCACCTGCTGGCCCACGTCTTCGTAGTCGGCCACCATGCTCTCGAGCAGCGCGTCGGCATCGATGCGCAGCGGCGGCTCCGCGGCGCCGTGGAGCGTGCGCGCGTAGGTCACGCCTTCGCGCACCAGCGAGTGCATGGCGTCGAGGTCCTGGCGGAATTTCTCGCGGTCGTGTTCGTTGTCCATCAGGTCGGTGCGCAGCCGCATCCGCGTGATGGGCGTCTGCAGGTCGTGCGAAATGGCCGCGAGGATCTCGACGCGCTCGGACATGTAGCCGGCGATGCGCTGCTGCATGGCGTTGAAGGCGCGCGCCGCATGCGCCACTTCGGTGGGGCCCTCTTCCGCGAGCGTGCGGCCCTTCAGGTCGGGCCCGAGCTGATCGGCCGCCGCGGAAAGCTGCGCGAGCGGCCGCGTCACCAGCCGCACCGCATACCAGGCGCACACGGCCAGCACCAGCAGCTGAGCCGCAAGCAGCCACATCACCCAGCCCGACACCGGCATGCCCACGCGCATGGCATGAACGACCACGGAAGAACCGTCGCTCAGGCGCACCTGGATCTGCAAGCCCTCGGGCGGCCAGGCCACCTCCCCGACCTTGACGATCTCGAACGGGCGCATTGCATCGACGATGGCCGCGGCAAACTGCCGCGACTGCAGCGAGCCGGGCTCGGTGCCCTCTGCGCTGCCGCCCAGCACGAAGCGGTAGTTGCGCCGCTCCAGCCGGTCGAGCCAGCCGGCGCGCTCCGCCGCGGGCAGGCGGTCGAGGATGGCGACCGAGCTCGCGATGTCGCGCTCGATGCCGATCATCATCAGCTCGCGCAGCGCCATGTTCCGCTCGTAGCGGATCGCCGCGAAGGTAAGCAGCTGCGCGATCGCCAGGCCCACCACGATGATCAGCGTCACGCGGTAGAACAGCGAGCCGGGCAGCAGCCGGCGCCAGCCGCGCACAGCGCCGGCCGGGTTCGCGGGAGGATTCGCGAGAGTGGACATGGACACCTTCTTCTATTCATGCAGCGCGGCCGTGCGCGCCGCGGCCGGTTTACACCAGGTGGATGGAAACGTCGATATTGCCGCGGGTGGCCTTTGAATAGGGGCAGGTCTGGTGCGCCGCGTCCGTCAGGGCCTGCGCCACTTCGCGGTCCAGGCCCGGCAGGCTCACGTTCAGGCGCGCCTGCAGGAAGTATTCACTGCCCGCAGTGCCCAGGTCGACTTCGGCATCGACGGCCAGGTCGGGCGGCAATGCGACCTTCATCCTGCCTGCCGCCTTGCCCATGGCGCCGATGAAGCAGGCCGACCAGCCGGCCGCGAACAGCTGCTCCGGGTTGGTTCCGCTGCCGGCGCTGCCGGGCGACGAGAGCTTGATGTCCAGGCGGCCGTCGGAGCTGCGCGCCTCGCCGTCGCGGCCACCCGAAGAGGTGCGGGTCTTGCCGGTGTAGAGAACTTTTTCGATGCGGGCCATGGTGGTTTCCTTGGGTGAGTTGGGTTCGGAACGCACGGATTGTTGGCCCGCCTCCCCCCTGCCCGCGCACATTGCGTATGCCTGTGTACGGCGCCCGCCGCGCCAGATACTTGCGAATACAAAACCGCCGGTCCGAAGCGGGCGGGCGGCTACATTGCGGCTGCGGGCGCTTCCCGCACTCACCCTTTTTGCTCACTGCCATGACGCCAAAGACCTCCGACCACATCCTCATCGTCGACGACGACCGGGAAATCCGCGAACTGCTCACGACCTACCTGGTGAAGAACGGCCTGCGCGTGGTCGCGGTGCCCACCGGCCGCCACATGCGCGCGGCGCTCGAAGAGTCGGGCCCGTTCGACCTGATCATCCTCGACCTGATGCTGCCCGGCGAAGACGGGCTCACGCTCTGCCGCGACCTGCGCACCGGCAAGTACAAGGCCACGCCCATCCTGATGCTGACCGCGCGCAGCGAGGAAGCCGACCGCATCCTGGGCCTGGAGATGGGCGCCGACGACTACCTGGCCAAGCCCTTTTCCGCGCGCGAGCTGCTCGCGCGCCTGCGCGCCGTGATGCGCCGCACGCGCATGCTGCCGCCGAACATGGGCACCGTCGAGGCCTCGCAGAAGCTGGGGTTCGGCGAATGGCAGGTCGACACGGTGGCGCGCCACCTGATCGACGACGGCGGCGTGATGGTGGCGCTGAGCGGCGCCGAATACCGGCTGCTGCGCGTGTTCCTCGACCATCCGCAGAAGGTGCTGAGCCGCGATCAGCTGCTGAGCCTCACCCAGGGCCGCGAAGCCGAGCTCTTCGAGCGCTCCATCGACCTGCTCGTGAGCCGGCTGCGCCAGCGCCTGCGCGACGATGCGCGCGAGCCCCGCTACATCAAGACCGTTCGCAGCGAAGGCTACGTCCTCGCTTCGGCCGTCGAGGCGAGAGACTGACCGACGCAATGCACTGGCAGCTGGCCGGGTTGCGCACCTCGTGCGCCAGCCCGCCCGCGAGGAACAGCAGCGCGAACCAGAGCTTCTTCATTTAGCGGCCCCGCTCGCGGCGGCGGCAGGAAAAGGCCCCGCAAGAAGCGCCTGGATCTTCTTCTCCGTGGCGGCGTAGCTGCCCTCGCCGAAGTGGGAGTAGGCGATGCGCCCTTCCTTGTCGATCAGGTACACCGCGGGCCAGTACTGGTTGTTGAAGGCCTTCCAGGTGCCGTAGCTGTTGTCCTGCGCCACCGCATGCCTGATCTGCAGGCGCTGGATGGCGTCCCTCACGTTCCTGGTCGATTTCTCGAACGCGAACTCCGGCGTGTGAACGCCCACCACGGTCAGGCCCTTGTCCTTGTACTTTTCATGCCACTGCTGCACGTAGGGCAGATGGTTGAGGCAGTTGATGCAGGTGTAGGTCCAGAAGTCGACCAGCACCACCTGGCCGCGCAGCTCCTGGAGCTTCAGCGGCGGCGAGTTGAGCCATGTGTCGATGTTCCGGAACTCCGGCGCCGGCCGCGCCACGTCCGCAGGCGTGTGGCCGCCGAGCTGCGGCGCCGCAAACGTCAGGGCGCCCACCGATGCGGCGATGGCCGCGCCAATGGCAATGCGGAAGAGCTTCATGGTGGTTCCTTTGGGCGATGCGCAACGGCGTGGGTTGATGACGGTCGGATTGTTTTCCGCCCACCGGCCGCACGGCGCGCATTGCGTATGCCTCTGTGTCGAGGCTCGAAACCGACACACTACGTTTCACAGGACGGCGGCCCGCACTTCATCGATTTTCCGCTTGACCTCAAGTTAGGTTGAGGCTGCACATTGCGCTGCATGAACTATGACCAGCAACCCTCCGGCCGTGTCGCGCAGGCGCTCGGCATCCATCGAAGCATTGCGGCATGCCATGCGTACCTCGCGCGCAACAACGATGTCCATGCGCTGACGGCGGCGCTGATGCTGCCTTGCTACCGCGCCGAGTTCGGCCGGTTGGCGCTGGCGATGTCTTCGGCAGAGAAGACCGCGCTGATGTCGCTGCTCCCCGCCGACGGAGAGCCGCCGGCTGTCAGTCTTCCGCGCGCCTGATCACCAGGCGGCGGGCGCCGGGCCCTTCCGACGACAGCTTGTCGGCCGGGTTGCGCAGGCGGCAGCGGTCGATGGACAGGCAGCCGCAGCCGATGCAGTCGTCCAGCGTGTCGCGCAGCTTCTTGAGCTGGGCCATGCGTTCGTCCAGCTCTGCGCGCCAGCCGGCGGAAAGCCGCGCCCAGTCAGCGCGGCTGGGCGCAGCCGAAGTGGGAAGCGTCGCAAGGGCATCGGCAATGTCGGCCAGCGCAATGCCCACCCGCTGCGCGACGCGGATGAACGCCACGCGCCGGAGCACGTCGCGCGCATAGCGGCGGTGGTTGCTCGGCGCCCGGTGGCTCGCGATGAGCCCTTTGGCTTCGTAGAAGTGAAGGGTGGACACCGGCACCCCGCTGCGCTGCGCGACCTCGCCCACCGAAAGCGTGGCGGGAAAATCGTGCGGCGGTTCTGCTGGCTTGGATTTCATCGAGACCTCTCGACCTCGACTTTAGTTGAGGTTGAGAGGCCGCGTGCTCACTCGACGGTGGCGCCGGAAGCCTTGACGATGCCGGCCCACAGGGCGCTTTCCCTCGCAATGAGGGCGGCGTATTCGGCCGGGCCGCCGAGCAGCGGCACCGCGCCTTCAACGCCCAGGCGCGACTGGAATTCAGCGCTGCCCGCCACCTGGAGCATCTGCGCCGAAAGCTCCTTCACGAAAGCGTCGGGCGTGCCGCGCGGCGCGAGGATGCCGTAGGTCAGCGTGCTCTCGAAACCCGCGAGTTCGCGCAGGCCCGACTCGGCCACGGTGGGCACGTCGGGCAGCGAAGGCAGGCGCTTTGCGCCCGTGACCGCAATGGCGCGCAGCCGTCCGCCCTTGACCAGCGCGAGCGCGGGCGGAATGACGCTGAACATCATCTGCACCTGCCCGCCCGCCAGATCGGTAAGGCCGGGGTTGGTGCCCTTGTAGGGGATGTGATTGATCCGGGTGCCGGTGCGCTGCGCGAAGAGCTCGCCGGTCAGGTGGCCGCCGGTGCCGCTGCCGCTGGAGGCGTAGTCGAGCAGGCCCGGCCGGGCCTTGGCCTCCGCGACGAGGTCGGCCACGGTGCGGATCTTCGATGCCGCGGGCACCACGAGCACCAGCGCGGACGAAGCGAACATGGCCACGGGCAGCAGGTCCTTGCGCGCGTCGAACTTCAGGCCCTTGTAGAGCGCCGGGTTGATCGACACGGTCCCCGTGTGGCCCAGCAGCAGCGTGCTGCCGTCGGGCGCGCTGCGCACCACCTGCTCGGCGCCCAGGTTGCCGCCCGCGCCGGGCTTGTTGTCGACGATGACACCCTGCTTGCGCAGCTCGCCCAGGCCCTTGGCCATCTGGCGCGCGAACACGTCGTTGCCGCCGCCGGCCGCAAAGGGCACGACGATGCGGATCGGCCGGGCGTCGTTCTGCGCGTGCGCGGGCAGCCCTGCCGCCGCCAACAGGCCCAGCAGCAGGCCGCGTCGGGCGCGATCCATCAGACGCGTTCCAGGATCACGGCAATGCCCTGGCCCACGCCGATGCACATGGTGCACAGCGCATAGCGGCCGCCGCCCTTGTGCAGCTGGTTGACCGCGGTGGTGGCCAGGCGGGCGCCGCTGGCGCCCAGCGGGTGGCCGAGCGCGATGGCGCCGCCGTTGATGTTGACGCGCGGGTCGTTGTCCTGGAGGCCGAGCAGGCGCAGCACGGCAAGGCCTTGGGCCGCGAAGGCTTCGTTGAGTTCGATGACGTCGATCTGGTCGATGGTGAGGCCGGTGAGCGCCAGCACCTTCTGCGTGGCCGGCGCGGGGCCGATGCCCATCACGCGCGGCGCCACGCCGGCGGTGGCCATGCCGACCACGCGGGCGCGCGGCGTGAGGCCGTGCTTGGCGGCGCTGGCTTCGTTGGCCAGGAGCAGCGCGCAGGCGCCGTCGTTCACGCCGCTGGCATTGCCGGCCGTCACGGTGCCGTCGGGGCGCACCACGCCCTTGAGCCTGGCGAGCGACTCGAGGCTGGTTTCGCGCGGATGCTCGTCCTTGCTGACGATGATCGCGTCGCCCTTCTTCTGCGGCACGGTCACGGGCACGATCTCGGCGTCGAAGAAGCCGGACTTCTGCGAGGCCACGGCGCGCAGCTGCGAGTTGAGCGCCATCAGGTCCTGCGCCTCGCGTTCGATCTTGTAGTCGGTGGCCACGTTCTCGGCCGTCTCGGGCATGGAGTCGACGCCGTACTGCGCCTTCATGAGCTTGTTGACGAAGCGCCAGCCGATGGTGGTGTCGTACACCGCGTTGTTGCGGCTGAAGGCGCTCTCGGCCTTGGGCATGACGAAGGGCGCGCGGCTCATGCTTTCGACACCGCCGGCAATCATCAGGCCGGCTTCACCGGCGCGGATGGCGCGCGCGGCGGTGCCGAGCGCGTCGAGGCCCGAGCCGCACAGGCGGTTGATGGTGCCGCCGCCGATCTCGAGCGGCAGGCCCGCCAGCAGCGCCGACATGCGCGCGACGTTGCGGTTGTCTTCGCCGGCCTGGTTGGCGCAGCCGTAGAGCACGTCGCTCACGGCCTGCCAGTCGACGTTCTTGTTGCGTTCCATCAACGCCTTGAGCGGCACGGCGCCGAGGTCGTCGGTGCGCACGCTGCTGAGCGAACCGCCGTAGCGGCCGAAGGGGGTGCGGACTGCGTCGCAGATGAAGGCTTGGGTGGTCATGTGAGTTGTCTCTGGAATGGGGTGAACGGGTTACGCGGCGATCGGCAGGCCGACCAGCTTCTCGAGCTCCTCGCGGCTGAGGCCATCGACCAGGTCGACGAGCTTCAGGCCCTCGGGCGTGCATTCGAGCGTGGCCAGGTCGGAGTACACGCGCTTGACACAGGCGATGCCGGTCAGCGGATAGGTGCATTCCGGCACCAGCTTGCTCGCGCCCTGCTTGGTGAGCAGGTCCATCATGACCCAGGTCTGCTTCGCGCCGATGGCCAGGTCCATGGCGCCGCCGACCGCCGGGATGGCGTCTTTCTCGCCGGTGTGCCAGTTGGCAAGGTCGCCGGTGGCCGACACCTGGAACGCGCCGAGCACGCAGATGTCGAGGTGGCCGCCGCGCATCATCGCGAAGCTGTCGGCATGGTGGAAGAACGAGCCGCCCGGCAGCAGCGTGACGGGCTGCTTGCCGGCGTTGATGAGGTCGTAGTCTTCTTCGCCGGCCTCGGGCGCGGGGCCCATGCCGAGGATGCCGTTCTCGCTTTGCAGAATGACCTCGCGGCCCTTCGGCAGATGGTTGGCCACCAGCGTGGGCTGGCCGATGCCGAGGTTGACGACGGCGCCGTCGAAGATGTCCTGCGCCACGCGGGCTGCGAGCTGGTCCTTGGTGCGACGTGTGTAGGTCATGGTCATGCTGCCTTCTTGAAACCGCCGGCCTGGGTGGCCACGCGTTCGATGCGCACCACCTGGTGCACGAAGATGCCCGGGGTCACGACGGTCTCCGGGTCGAGGGTGCCGAGCTCGGCGATGTCGTGCACGGTGGCGATGGTCTTCTTCGAGGCCATGGCCATCACCGGGCCGAAGTTGCGCGCGGCCTTGCGGTAGACCAGGTTGCCCCAGCGGTCGCCGCGCTCGGCCTTGATGAGCGCCACGTCGCCGTGGATCGGGTACTCGAGCACGTACTGCTTGCCGTCGATCTCGCGGGTTTCGCGGTTGCCCGCGAGCTGCGTGCCGTAGCCCGTGGGGCAGAAGAAGGCGCCGATGCCGGCGCCCGCGGCGCGGATGCGCTCGGCCAGGTTGCCCTGGGGCACGAGCTCGAGTTCGATCTTGCCGCTGCGGTAGAGCCCGTCGAACACCTGGCTGTCGGCCTGGCGCGGAAAGCTGCAGATGATCTTGCGCACGCGGCCGGCCTTGAGCAGCGCAGCCAGGCCGGTTTCGCCGTTGCCGGCGTTGTTGTTGACGACGGTGAGGTCCTTGGCGCCCTGCTCGACGAGGCCGTCGATGAGTTCGCCGGGAATGCCGGCGGTGCCGAAGCCGCCGATGAGAACCGTGGCGCCGTCCTGGATGCCTGCAAGGGCATCGGCGACCGAGCGCGCGATCTTGTTGATCATGAAGCCTGTCTCCGGGAGTGAGGAAAGAGAAATCGAACCGTGCGAACGACCTGCCCGAACCATCCGACCCGACCGGTCGATTCTGCGAATCGCCGATTTGTTCGTCTGAAGAACATTTGTTCGTATAATGAATTCTAAAGAGGATCGTTCCAAATGGCAACCCACACTCCACCAACCGGAACGCCCGCCCCCGGCGACAGCTACGTGCAGTCGTTCGCGCGCGGGCTCCAGGTGATCCGCTCGTTCAGCGAAAGCGCGCCGCGGCAGACGCTCAGCGAGGTGGCAGCCGCCAGCGGGCTCACGCGGGCGGGCGCGCGGCGCATCCTGCTCACGCTGCAGACGCTGGGCTACGTGGTGAGCGACGGCAAGCTCTTCACGCTCACGCCGCGCATCCTCGACCTGGGCTTTGCGTATCTTTCTTCGATGCCGATCTGGAACCGCGCCGAGCCGGTGATGGAAGCGCTGGTGCAGCAGGTGCAGGAGTCCTGCTCGGCCGCGGTGCTGGACGCCACCGACATCGTCTACGTGATGCGCGTTCCGACCAAGAAGATCATGCACATCAGCCTGGGCGTGGGCTCGCGGCTGCCGGCGTACTGCACCTCGCTCGGCCGGCTGCTGCTGGCCGACCTGGACGACGAAGAGGTGCGCGCGCGGCTCGAGGCCTCCGATCGCCAGGCGCTCACCAAGCACACGGTGACCGACGTGGACGCCCTCATGGCCAAGGTGGCGCAGGCGCGCAGGCAGCAGTGGTGCCTGGTGAACCAGGAGCTGGAAGAAGGCCTGATCTCCGTGGCCGCGCCCATCGTCAACCGCCAGGGCCGCATGGTGGCCGCGCTGAACATCAGCGGACAGGCCAACCGCACCAGCGCCAAGGTGATGCAGGAGACGATGCTGCCGGCGCTGATGGATGCCGCAAAGAAGGTCTCACAACTGCTGTAAAGAGAAAGCGGCCTCATCAAGTGCACCCGCGGAACCGGCTTTGCCGGGCCGCCGGGTGCGCCCCCACGTGGGGGGGAGGCGCCGAAGGCGCTTCGGGGGGCGTCCTAAGCCTCTGAGTGGATGCCCTTCATGATGATCACGCCGCCCAGGCGCGTGGTGTCGGCGCGCATGCGCTTGGCCAGCGCGTCGGGCGAACCGGGCTGCGCCTGCCAGCCGGTCTTCAGCAGCACCTGGCTCACTTCGGGCGAGCCGAGCACCTCGACCAGCACGGCATTGAGCCTGGCGATGGCCGCGGGCTTCATGCCGGCGGGTGCGGCCAGCGCGGTCCAGATCTCGAGGTCGGCGCCGCGCACGTCGGCGTCGCGGATCGTAGGCAGTTCGCTGGCCAGCGGGCTGCGCTCGGGCGAGGTCACACCGATGGCCTTGATCTTTCCCGACTTGATGTGCGGCATTGCCAGGCCGGGCGGCAGCAACGCCAGCTGGATCTCGTTGGCCAGCAGGCCGGCAATGACCTGCGGGTTGCCCGTATAGGGCTTGTGCTGCGCGGTGATGGCTGCGCGGCTCTTGATGAGCTCCATGCCCAGGTGGCCCACCGTGCCCACACCCGGCGTGCCGTACTTGCCGCCGCTGCCGAGGTTGCGCACCCACAGCAGTTGTTCGGCCGATGTCTTGCCCGGGGCGTTGCCCGACACCACCAGCACCAGCGGCGCGGTGCCGATCATGCCGACCGGCGCAAAGTCTTTCTCGGGGTCGAAGCTCAGCTTGGGATTGAGCAGCTTGGCAATGGTGAGATTGCCGTTGATCAGCGCGCCGATGGTGTGGTCGTCGGTCGCCTTGGCCACCTGGTCGGCCACGAGGTTCCCGCTGGCGCCGGGCTTGTTCTCGACCGTGACCGGCTGGCGCAGGATCTTCGACAGCGGCTCGGCGATGGCGCGGGCCGCGAGATCGGGCGATGCGCCGGCGGGAAATCCCACCAGGATGCGAACCGGCTTGGTCGGCCAGGCGGAGTCGCCGCCGGCAGCGGCCGTGCCGGCGCGCTGGGCCCACGAACCGGGTGCAAAAAGCGATGCGGCAACTGCTGCTGCGCCGCCTTCGAGCAAGCGGCGTTTGGTGATCTTCAAGATGGCTCCAGAAAGAGTGGGAGGGAGTCCGGCAACATTGTTCACATTGCACTTACATAACGTTACATGATCATGCTGCATTGCGCAAGCCATTGACCGCGTTGCAGGCAGGGCCCTGCCGCGACTTCTGCGCGCCGGTTCACCCCGGTTCGCGTCAGTTGAAGAGGCCCTGCTGCATTGCCTGATGAACCGCCTGCGTCCGCGACTTGACGCACAGCTTGCGGAAGATGTTCTTGGCGTGAAACTCGACGGTGTTCACGGAAAGAGACACGGACTCGGCGATCTGCCGGTTGCTCCAGCCCTGGGCAATCAGACGCAGCACTTTCAGTTCACGCGGCGACAGCAGCGGCTTGCCCCGCGCCGGGTTCTCAACGGCCGGCAGGGGCTGGATGGCGATCGGCTCCGGCCGGGCGGAGGCGGCAAACAAGCCGAGGATGCGGCGCGCCACGCGCGGGTCCACCGGCGCGCCGCCGCGTTCGATGGCGCGCAGCAGGAACGCAAGTTCGGCATCGTCGGCTTCGGTCAGCAGGTAGCCCACCGCACCCGCGGCAATGGCGGAGGCCACCAGGCAGGCATCGTCGGTTTCCGACATGGCGATGGCCTCGATGTGTGGAAGATCCCTGCGCACGTGGCGGATCAATGCCGCGCCATCGCCATCCGGCCCATCCATGCCGACAAGCACGAACCTGAAGGCCTGCGCGGCCAGCATGGAGCAGGCCTCGGCCTGCGTCGACGCGATCGCCAGCTGCAAGCCCGGCGCAACCGTGGCAAGGATGCGCCGCATGCGCTCGGACACGCTCCGGCTGCCCTCGACGATGAGGGCGCCACCACGCATGCCGGCACCAGGGCCGCCGGGGAATATCGGATGGGACACGCGCACTTTCTTTCGGCCGCACAAGGCGAGCCGAGATGGATGATCTTTGCCTTGAACACTGCATGAACGATGCCCGGCCGAAGCGCCGAAGGCGACGCTCCGCGCCGCGCCGCATGCAGTACTTTGTTTTCATTGGCGAACCGCGTGCACACCCGCTTCCCGGGGGCTGGGAAGGCGCGGCTGCAACCTCCGTTTGGGGCCCTGCGTTACGCATCGGCGGCTGCGCGCGTTACGTAGCGCGCCGCCGCCCCGCACGGCCATTTCGAGTGCCCGCACTGTGTCTGAAGGTTACTCCCCCACTTACAATCCCTGCCGCATCTTCCCTTCCCCCCACACGAGGTCTTGTCCGCAATGCCCAAGAGCCCCCTGCCGCGCGCGCGCTTCAGCTTTTCTCCCACCGTGCGTGCCCTGCTCCTGGCCACCGCCTGTGGCATGGCATTGCCCGTGCTCGCCGCGGTAGAGCACGATGAAGTCGATCGGCTCATGCAAGCCGGCAAGCTCGACGAGGCCATGACCCGCGCTGATGCGTTCCTGAAGGACAAGCCGAAAGACCCGCAGATGCGCTTCCTGAAGGGCGTGATCCAGCTCGATACCGGCAAGCGCGCCGAGGCCATTGCCGCCTTCACCCAGCTCACGCAGGACGCGCCCGAACTGCCCGAGCCGTACAACAACCTCGCCGTCATCTACGCCAGCCAGAACCAGTTCGACAAGGCACGCGGCGCGCTCGAAAGCGCGATTCGCACCAACCCGAGCTATGCCACGGCGCAAGAGAACCTCGGCGACGTGTATGCGCGGCTGGCCAGCCAGGCCTACAGCAAGGCGCTGCAACTCGACCAGAACAACACCGCGGTGCAGCCCAAGCTGGCGGTGATCCGCACCCTGTTCACGCCAACGCCGGCTGGCGGCAAGTCGGCCGCAATGGTGGCGGCGGCGACGCCCGAGGCAACGCCCCGTCCAGCGCCGGCCGCGAAGGCTGCAGCGCCCGCTCCGGCACCCGCGCCCGTCGCAAAGGCGCCTGCCGCGCCAGCGCCCACGCCTGCACCGGCGCCGGCACCCGTCAAGGCAGCGGCCCCCGCAGCAGCGCCGGCGCCCGTTGCGCCGCCGCCCACGGTGGTGGCCAAGGCACCCGAGGCTGCTCCGGTGCCAGCGGCGCCCGCGCCCGCGCCTGCGCCGGCACCGGCCGCTGCGTCCTCTTCCACCTCGACGGCCGAAGTCGAATCGGCCGTGCGCGGATGGGCTGCCGCATGGGCCGGCCAGGACATGGACCGCTACCTTGCCGCCTACGGCTCCGAGTTCAACCCCGGCGGCGGACAAAGCCGCAAGAGCTGGGAAGAAGAACGCCGTGCGCGCATCGTCGGCAAGTCGAGCATCAGCGTGAACATCGAGAACCTGGTGATCAGCGTCAACGGGCAGGCCGCAACCGCCAAGTTCCGCCAGATCTATCGCGCCGACAACCTCAACATCTCGAGCCGCAAGACGCTGGAGCTGCAGCGCGCCGGCAACCAGTGGCACATTCGCAAGGAAAGCGTCGGCGGGTAGTGGCAGATATCGTCCGGCGCAGCCGGCTTCGGCCCCCTTCGCTGCGGCGCAGCGCCAACATGCTTGCCGCGTTCATGACGGCATCGGCCCTGCTGCTGGCAACACCCGGCGCGGCCGCCGCATCGACCAAGCCCGCGAGCGCGAAAACCAGCAGCGCCAAGGCAAAGGCTGCGCACAGCCGCCCGGCCGCCAGGGAAGCCAAAGCCAGGACAAAAAAGGCTGCCGCGGCAGACGCAAGAACCGCCGCAGCCAAGGGCACTCCCCGCAACAAGGCGGCGGCTGCATCTTCCGCCGCAGCCATTCAGCAGGCCAGCAGCGCCGAAGCCCGCCTGATCGCGGTCTACGAACTGTTCGGCCGCGGCCAGGCGCGGCCCGCGCTGGCCAAGGCCCGCGACCTGGTGCGGGACTATCCCAACTTTCAGCTCGCGCAGCTCGTCTATGCCGACCTGCTCGCCACGCAGGTGCCGCCCGCGCACGCCTTTTCCGACGCCACCGGCATCGCGCGGCTGCGCAGCGATCCGGCCATGGCCGATTTGCGCGAGGAATCCCGCCGGCGCCTGCAGGCCCTGCGCGACAGGCCGCCGGCCGGTACCGTGCCTTCGCAGTTCCTGGCGCTGTCCACGCGCAGCCGCTATGCCATTGCGGTCGACGCCTCGCGCTCGCGGCTCTACCTGCTCGAGAACTCCGACAAGGGCCTGCAGCTGGTGGCCGACTACTACGTGTCGGTCGGCAAGTCGGGCATCGGCAAGGCCACCGAGGGCGATGCGCGCACGCCGCTGGGCGTTTACTACGTCACCAGCAGCCTCGACCCCAAGTCGTTGCGCGACTTCTACGGCGCCGGCGCGCTGCCCATCAACTACCCCAACCCCTACGACGTGCGGCGCGGCAAGACCGGCAGCGGCATCTGGCTACACGGCACCCCGCCCCAGCAGTTCTCGCGCGCGCCGCTGGCCAGCGACGGCTGCGTCGTCATGGCCAACCCCGACCTGAAGCAGCTGCTGCGCAAGGTGCAGATCGGCGCCACCCCCGTGGTCACGGCGCCCAGCCTGCAGTGGATTTCGCGCCCGCAGGCCGAAAAGGAAGCCCAGACCTTCACCAGCGCAATTTCGGCCTGGAAAGATGCCAGGGCCAATGGCAATGAAGCGCAATTGAAGAAATTCTATTTGCCCGATTTCCAGCGCAACAGCAAGAAAAACATCGACGGTTTTTCGGTGCTCCACGACGAAGTGGAATACGCCCAGGGCAAACGCGTGCAGTTCAAGGACATGTCCTTCCTGCATTGGCGCGACGGCGACGACACCATGGTCGCCACCTTCGGCGAAGTCTTCGAAGGCGAGAAAAGCGGGCGCACCAGGCGCCAGTACTGGCTGCGCCAAGGCAGCGAGTGGAAGCTTTTCCACGAAGAAATCCTCGGCTGAGACCCTCTCGGCAGCCGGGGTAGGTACCCCACAGGTGTGACTTTTTGCACGGACGCCACGCCTATCTTGGGCGTTATGCATTCAGTTACAACTCTCGTGCTACGTAACGCGTAACGACTTTGTTCCCGTAACAAACGCCGTTCGAATGTTCCGCTGGCACGTAACGTTGTTCCCCCATTCATGGGATGCGCACACATCGTGTCAGAGGGAAAAATGTGTCTCAGGACTGTTACCTCTGCTCCCAAGCGTAGGTCTTCCTGAGGACGGCGAAGGGCTGGCCGCCTTCCTGCTTAGACCGTATGGCCTAGCACAGGAAGGCCTCGAACCCACGGGTTACGGTTGTTGATACACGGAGTTACGCTGTATAACATCCACCTGGCCAGCCTCTCTTGTTAACACTTTTTTAAAGGGAAATCATGCTTCGCTCTATTACTCGTTTTCTGCGCGATGAAGAAGGTGCTACTGCAATTGAATATGGAATTATTGCGGGGTTGATGGCTATTGTTTTGGCTGCAATTTTCAGCAATACCGATGGGACTCTCGCCGCCGCACTTCGTGGCGTGTTTTCGCGAATTTCCACGACGCTGGGCGGCGCCGCTACTTAAAACGTTGTCTCTGCACTTTCTCGCCGAGTCTTCATTTCTTGTCTGGTTGTTGTTTGTTGCCGTCTACGATTTCCGAAAGCGCCGCGTCCCCAATTGGCTGGTGCTTGGCGGGGCCGCGCTGGCCTTGGCAGCACTGGTTGTTGACCGGCAGCCTTTCGGACTTTCGTGGACTGCAGCCTTTCTGGGCGCAGCGATCGGGTTCGGATTTCTTCTGCTGTTTTATGTCCTCGGTCTCATGGGAGCAGGGGACGTGAAGTTCGCAGGCGCTCTCGGGCTTTGGGTGGGCTTGCCGGGCCTCATGCCGATCTGGATCGCTGCGAGCTTGCTTGCCGGAGCCCACGGCGTGCTCTGGCTCGTATTGAAACGCTGGGCTGTTTTTCCCAAGGTTGCCGTGGCACTTAGGGGCCGATCGCAGGCCCCTGATGACATCGCGTCGTCAGGCATTCGCACGCGCTTCATCCCTTATGCGGCCTATCTCGCAATGGCCACTGCGGCATGGATTGTTTGGGGGCGACAGAGTTAGCCGCTGCAATCTCTGTCTCGCAGGCCCTTCCCGTCCCACATGGTTGCTTGCTCCTCTTCTTCAGTCCGCCGCTCATGATCAATCTCACGAAAATAGTCGCCGCCATCCTCGTACTCCTGGCCCTCGCGCTCGGCGGCTATGCATGGATGCTTAGCCGCCAGCCCCCACCGCCGGTTGCCGTCGTACCGTCCGCAACCGCTCCCGGCAAGGCCGCCCAAGCGCAGACCTTTGCGGTGGTCGTCGCAGCCAAGCCGCTGCCTGCGGGCCAGGCAATTCCAGCCGACGCACTTCGCATCGAGCACCTGACGATCAATCCCGCGGGCGCGTTCCAGGAGACTGCGCCGCTCGCAGGTCGTGTACCCGTGATCGACCTGGGCGAAGGCTCGCCGCTTCTCGAAGGCCAGCTCGTTTCCGGCCTGGCCCTGCGCGTCGCCGAAGGCGAGCGTGCCATCGCCATCAAGGCCGACGAGACCATGGGTGTGGGCAACAAGGTCCAGCCCGGCGACTTCGTCGACGTGTTCCTGATGCTCAAGTCCGACAGCAAGGACATCGACCGCAGCCAGGCGCGCCTGCTCCTGTCGCGCAAGCGCGTGCTGGCCTACGGCAGTGCTTCCGTCGATGGCCTGCCATCCAAGATGGACAAGAACGGTGCCGCGCAGCAGCAGGCCCAGCGCGCCGAGTCAGCCCGGACGGCGGTGCTCGCAGTGCCGGTGGACGACATCAACCGGTTGACGCTCGCCGAGAACAGCGGCCGCTTGCTGCTGGCGCTGCGTAACCCCACCGACATGTCGGAACCCGATCCAAAGCTTTTTGCCGAGTTGCCCACCGCGCTGCAGCCGCTTCCGCCGAAAGCCGGCGAACCGCGCCGCCCACCGCTTGAAGGTCTGGACCGCGCGCAGGCTGGCGTCACCACGGCCGACTTCGTGACCGGCGGCAAGCCGGGCGCCGTGCGCGCTCCGGCCGTCGCTTCTGCGCGGGTTGCGACGACCGCCACTGGCGGAACACGCGGCGGGCTCAAGGTCGAAGTGATTCGCGGCGACCGTAGCGAAACCATCAACTACTGATCAGCAAACAAGTGGCACGCCCATGCACGCCACGCAGGAAACGAACACCATGACGATCGCCCTTCGCGCGAAAACAGCCGGTCCGGCACGTCCTCTGCGTCCAACGCTCGCGGTGCTGTGCCTGCTGGCCCAGGGGGCATGGCCCGTGGCGGCCACAGCGGCCGACGCAGCAGAAGCAGCATCTGCCCGTCCTGCACTGCAACTGCGGATCGACGCCGGCACGCAAAAGGAACTGCTGATCATCAAGGGCATCGAGCGCATGGCCATTGCCGACGAGACCGTCGCCGGCGTCGCGCTCACCCGCCAATCGCCCAACTCGCCGGCCGCGCGCCTCATCGTGACCGGCAAGGCCGCGGGCCGGACCACGCTCATGATCTGGGAAAAAGGCCAGCCGACCGCGACGGTCTATGCACTCGAAGTGCGGCGCCGCGCCTCCACGCTCTCCGGCTCGCTCAACAGCATGACTGCGCACCAGGAAGCGCGCGATGCGGCCATGGCCGCCGGCGGAGAAAAATCGGCGTTGGTCGACCGCTCCGTCGTCAACGTGCGAAGCAACACCGTGCAGGTCGAAGTCAAGATTGTCGAGTTCAACCGCAGCGTGCTCAAGCAGGCCGGCCTCAACATCTTCAGCACGCGCGCCAACTCCAACGGTTTCAGCTTCGGCGTGTTCACACCGTCGTCGCTGCGTTCCGCAACGTTCGGGAGCGATGGTTCGATCAGCGGTGAATACAACAACCCGCTCGCACAAGCCTTCAGCCTCTTGTTCAACTTCGGCAAGGCGGGACTAGGCCTGAACGTCGGATTCCTCGAGGGCAACGGCATGGCCCGCGTGCTTGCCGAGCCGACGCTGGTGGCGCTCTCAGGCCAGAGCGCAAGCTTCCTGGCCGGCGGCGAACTGCCCGTGCCCGCACCGCAGGGCCTGGGCACCACGAGCATCGAATACAAACCTTTCGGCATTGGCCTCACCCTCACGCCCACCGTACTGTCGAACGACCGCATTGTGCTCAAGGTGGCGCCCGAGGCCAGTGATCTGGACTACACGAACTCGCTCAGCATCGGTGGTGTCGCAGTGCCCGCCATCAGCACGCGCCGGGCCGACACCACGGTGGAACTCGGCGACGGCGAGAGCTTCATCATTGGCGGCCTCGTGAGCCGCACCACGACCTCCAACGCCGACAAGGTGCCGCTGCTCGGCGACATTCCGGTGCTCGGAACCTTCTTCAAGCAGAACAAGTATCAGATGAGCGAGAAGGAACTGGTGATCCTTGTCACGCCGCACCTGGTGAAGCCCATCGCGCGTGGCACCGATCTCGCCCCGTACCTGCCAGGTGGTGCCGAGCAGCGCGATGGCCCGGTGTGGCGCGTGCATCTGTTGGGGCCGGCTTCAGGCACGACGGTGCCGGGCTTCTCGCGTTGACGGAAACAAACCACGCAAAGCCTGTGGCCGATGCCATGAACGCTCCACGCGACAACCTTCCTGAAACCGGTGCGGAGACCTACCTCTTCGCATCGCCGAACAGCAGCCACATCACGTGGCTGACCGACGCACTCGGCCAACTGGGCGCGGTGGTGATCCTTCCCGCCGAGGCCAAGTCGATCGACGAGCGCATTGCCATGCTCAGCCCGGCGGCGGTCTTTCTCGATTTCTCGGGCGACCACGCCGCTGCCGCAAGCGAGCTTCACCAGCGCCTCAAGCGCGAGTGGCCCACGCTGCCGGTGCTGGCGACTGGCGTTTCGGCCGAGCCGGCTTCCATGCTCGCCGCGCTGCGCGCCGGTGTGGACGATTTCGTCGACATGAGCGCACCGCCAACGGATGCGGTCAACACGCTGCGCAAGCTTCTCGATCGGCAAAGCAGTCTGCAAAGCCGCGCCCGCGGATGCACGCTTGCGCTGCTTGGCGCCAGACCCGGCATTGGCGTGACCACGCTCGCGGCCAGCCTGTCACTGATGCTCAACGACCAGCTGTCCCAGGCGGCCGCGCCTTCTCACGGCCGCAACACGCGCCGCGGAGTGGCGCTGCTCGACCTCGGATTGCCGGCTCGCGATGGTCTTCTGTATCTCGACACGCAAAGCGGCTTCAGCTTTGTCGATGGCGTGCGAAACCTGCGCCGCCTCGACCAGACGCTGCTGCACACCGCACTGGCTCACCACACGAGCGGCGTGGCCGTACTGCCGCTGCCCGCGAGTCTTGCCCAAGTGCGCGAGATCTCCCATGCGGATTCGGTGGCGCTGATCAAGCGGCTCGGCGACTTCTACGATTTCCAGATCGCCGACCTTGGCGGTTTTTCGACGCTCGATTTTGTCGCCCAGACCGTGAAGGCCGCCCAGCGCAGTTGGGTGGTGTGCGACCAGAGCATCGGTGCCATCGTCTCCACGGCCAACATGCTCAAGGAACTGCGCACCCGCGGCATCGATACCGATCGGCTGTCGCTCGTGGTCAACAAGTTCGACGGCCACGTCGGCCTGCCAGCCAAGGACATTGCCGATCGGCTCGAACTGCCGCTGCACCATGTCCTGCCGGCGCGCAGCACGCAACTCCTGGCGGCAGCGAGCCGCGGCGAAATGCTGGTGCGCACCGCACGCAACGACGCGTATTCGCAGGCCGTAGCCGGCCTCGCACGCGGACTGAACCAGGAATACACGTCCGAAGCGGGCCAGGCGCCAGCCAAGGAATCCAGCTGGGTCGCGCGAATGTCCCAAATTGCCGGCTTCTGGAAAAGCTCTAGTCAAGGTTGAACCGCCCCATGTCCAACGATCTCGAATTCGCCGACGACGACCAGGCGTTCATCAATTCCCAGCAGTTCCAGGACATCAAGAGCTGGACGCATGACCATCTGCTGAGCCGCATCGAAGAGCTTGGCGCGGAGTTCGGCCGCTGGTCTCGTGCCTCGATCCAGCAGTTTGTCGAACTGGAGGTCGACAGCTTCGTTCGCCTGCGCCGCGTGCCGATCAACGACCGCGAGATGCAGCTCATCTCCGATGCACTGACCAAGGAACTTGCGGGCTTCGGGCCGCTGGAAGATCTGCTCAACGATCCCGCGGTCGAAGACATTTTGATCAACGGCTACCAGAACGTCTACGTATCGCGCCACGGCATGCTGGAGCGCGAGACCGTGCGATTTGCCGATGCGGAGCATGTGATGCGCATCGTGCGCCGCATCCTCGCACCGCTGGGCCGCCGGCTCGACGAATCCAACCCGATGGTCGATGCGCGCCTGCCCGACGGCGGCCGCATCAACGTGATCATCGAGCCGCTGGCCATCGACGGACTCTCGGTCTCGATCCGTAAGTTCCGCAAGGAGCCGCTCACGCCGGCCGACCTGGTGAAGCTCGGCACCTTCGACGCAGGCATGGCGCAGTTGCTGGAGATTGCCGTGCGTGCGCGCTGCAACATCCTTGTGAGCGGCGGCACCAGCTCGGGCAAGACATCGCTGCTCAATGCGCTCGCCACCTTCATTCCCGCGCGCGAGCGCGTCATCACCATCGAAGACACGGCGGAACTGTCGCTGGGCACGAGCCACGTCGTCCGGCTCGAAAGCCGCCCCGGCGGCTTCGACGGCACGGGTGTGGTGTCGATCCGCGACCTGCTGCGCAACAGCCTGCGCATGCGGCCCGACCGGATCATCGTGGGCGAAGTGCGCGGCGCCGAGGTGATCGAGATGATGCAGGCGATGAACACGGGCCACGAAGGCTCAATGGGCACCATCCACGCAAGCTCGCCGCGCGAATGCCTCTACCGCCTTGAAATGCTCGCGGGCTTTGCGGGCTACCAGGGCAGCGAAGTAAGCCTGCGCCGGCAGATTGCCAATGCCATCGATTTCATCGTGCAGATCGGACGCCTCTCGAGCGGGCAGCGCCGCATCCTTTCATTGAGCGAAGTCACCGGCGTCAACGACAACGTGGTCGCAATGCAGGAGCTCTACCGCTACGAGCCGATCACGTCGCCCGACGGCGAGGAGCGCGATCGCTGGATATCGCTGGGCATAGCACCGCATTCGCCCAAGATCACGCGCTTCCGCCAGTCGCTGGCGCGCGCGCAGCAGGGAGACAACCGTGGCTAAGGTCCTGCTGACGGTGGCTTGCATCGCGCTGCTGCTTGCAGCCGCGGGGCTGCTGCTGTGGCAATGGGCGAAAGGGCGCCAGGCACGCCAGGCGGCAGGACGGCATCTGAACCAGCAGATTCTGGCCAGCACCGCGGCTGCAGTGCAAGCGCCCATGCCTTTGAGGGATCTGCCCAGCGATGGGCTCATGACTGACCCGTGGCTCGAGACCGATGCAAGCGCCGCGGCTTCTGAACCCGTTGGGCTTCTTGAAAAGGCCATGCCCGACCGCCTGATTGGCGTGATCGAGCCGCGCGTGATCGCGCTGGGCTTGGCCGTCGTCGTGGCACTGGCCGCACTTGCCGGTCTGTTCGGCGGCTGGATTGCGGGGTTGAGTGCGCTCACTTTGTTGGCACTCCTCGCGGTCTTCGCAATCTGGTTGCGGCTGCAGAAGTTCCGCCGCAAGCTGGTCAGTCAGTTGCCTGCATACATCGACGCGATGGTGCGACTGATCACCATCGGCAACTCCACTCAGGCGGCGTTCCAATTGGCAATTGCCACCACGGAGGCTCCATTGCGCGGCCAGTTGGAACGCGCGGCATCACTGGTGCGCGCGGGCATGGAATTGGACCGCGCGCTGCACCAGACAGCCAGCAGTGTCCGCATCGACGAGATGTTCCTATTGGCCTCCATCCTCGGCCTGGGTGTACGCTATGGCGGCCGCGCCGATCTGCTGCTGGAGCGTGTAGGCAACTTCATGCGCGACCGCGAGCAGGCGGAGCACGAGTTGGTTGCCATGTCATCGGAAACCCGCCTTTCGGCGTGGGTCCTGGGGCTGCTGCCCGTGGGCGTGGGCGCCTTCCTCATCATGGCCAATCCCGACTACTTCGTAGGGATGTGGAATGACGATACAGGTCGCATGCTGATCTTCTCCTCGGCGGGCCTTCAGCTGATCGGCGCCGCCCTCCTTTATCGATTGGCAAGGCTGTCATGACGTTGTCGCCCAATCAACTCGCCGTTCTTAGCCTGGCGTTACTCGCGCTAGGGCTCATGGCAGGAGCAGGCGCACTGATTGCGGCCGAACTGCGTCGCGCGCGCAGCGGAAAGGTTATCGGCCGCGCCATTCATCAAGTCGTGGAAGCTCCGGACCTGTCGAAAGCTCCCGCCGATGTGGAGGGAGAGGCTGGCGCCTCGACGAAGTCCGATATCGAGCTACCGTTCCACTGGCTCGATTCACGGCTCGGCCGGACGCTCGTGGCAGATGAAGACCGCAATCTCATCGACCAGTGTGGTCTTTCCTCGAAGCGGGCGCAATTGGTCTTCTTGGTGGCCCGTGTCTTTCTTGCGCTCCTTCTTCCATTTCTCGCCTATCTTCTATGGAGCGCGGGCCATTCACAGCGCACCGTCGTTATCGTCCTTGCGGCCGCGTTCGCCATTGGCTTCATGGCGCCGAAATGGGTGCTCGGCCGTTTTGCTGCCACGCGGCGCGAGCGGGCGAATCAGGAGCTTCCGCTCTTTATCGATTTGCTGCGCCTTCTCCAAGGCGTTGGGCTGAGCCTGGACCAGAGCCTGCAGATCATGGCCAGCGACTTCTCGCACGTGCTGCGCGTGCTCGGCTACGAGCTGACCTTGGCCAACAACCAGTACAGCCGCGGTCGCAGCCGCGAGCACTCGTTGCAGCGCCTCGCGACCTTGCACAAGAACGAGAACCTCCGAGGGCTCGTGTCCTTGCTGGTGCAGGTCGACAGGCACGGCGGCGCCGTGCAGGAACCGTTGCGCATCTTCAGCGACCGGCTGCGCGAGCACCGGCGTTCCGAAATGAAGGAAAAAATCGGGAAGATCACGGTGAAGATGACCGCCGTCATGGTGTCCACGCTGATGCCGGCGCTGGTCATCGTCACGGCAGGACCGGGCTTCATCGCGATATTCCGATCACTGGGAGCTGTCGCCAAATGAAAACGCTGGACTTTTGCATGTGCTCGCCCGCCGTGCGTCGCCTGCTGGCTTTCGCCTCCGCAGGCGCCGTGGTTCTCGTCTTCACCGGCTGCACGAGCATCAAGGATCAGTACGCCGCCAGTGCGGACGCGCAACAACGCATGGCCGCCGAAGCGGCTGCGGACACGAAGGCAGGGGCGACCGTAGACACCCAAGCGACCTATCTCAAGCTCGTCGAGCAGATGCAGAAGGAAGACCTGTGGTTTGCCTCGCTCGCGCACATCGACGCACTCGAACGACGGTGGGGCGTATCGCCCGAGTCCACACGCGTGCGCGCGGAAGCGCTGCGCCAAACGGGGCAGGCCACCGCTGCCGAAGCTTCCTACAAGCGGCTGATGGGTACACCGCTTGAGGGGGCCGGTTACCGTGGATTAGGACTCCTGGCCGGAGCGCGCAGCAACTACCCCGAAGCTGTGCAGTTTCTGAGACAAGCCCAGCACCGAGCGCCAACAGATGCCTTGCTGCTGAGCGACCTGGGCTATGCCCAATTGCGTGCGGGCTCGATCGACGAAGCCCGGCTTCCGCTGATGCAGGCTCTGCAGCTTCGCCCTGACAGTGCACAGGCACAGGCCAATCTTGCGCTGTATCTCGAACTCAGCAATCAGCAAGAGCAGGCGGCCGCCATGATGGATGCGAACCGGATGTCTCCCGCCGCACGTCTGGCGATCAAGGAGGCCGCGCAGCAACTCCGTCGTGGCGGTGCTGTGACTGCCACCTCAGCCCTCGCTACCGGGATGACAGTCCGCGACGAAGTTGCTCCGCCACTCGTGCTCAAGGCCTCGCGCTCGTCCAACATGATTGGTGTGCGCACCGCCATTCAGTCGAATCCAGCAGCAAACGCCCCCTCGACAACCCTGTCACCGATCTCGACTTCGCGAGGTACACCATGAACAAAAAAAATCGACACCGTTTTCCGCGCCTTGTCAGCATGCAGCTGGCTCATCGCAATTCTTGCCTTTTCGTCAGCAGCGATGGCGCAGAGCGCGGCAACTTCCGGTTCGCCCCTCTCTTCCACGGTGGAAACCACGCAGGCCACGCCTAAAGCGTCGACCAATCCGCCTCAGAACGAAGCCGCGAACGCAGAGGATGCCGAGGAGCTTGACTATGCGCCGCTACAAGTGGGTGACGCCACCCAAGGCTTGCTGGCTTGGCAGCGCAGTGGCGATATCGCGTCCAAAACACCGCGCCCCATCGGGGGAAGCGTGGCGCAGCGTAGCTATGAACGCTATCTGAAGAGTTTCGAGTTTCCGATACCGGAACGTTTGAGTTCGACGGTCAAGACCACCGCCGGTAGCGGCGGCGCAAAGTAAGCCGCCACAGCACCTGACTCATTGCGCCCAATGAAGACCATCCGCGCACTCTCACCACGCCGCCAGCGCGGCGTGTATGCAATTGAGTTCGCGGTGGTGTTCATGGTCTTCTTCAGCATCCTCTATGCCGTCATCTGCTACGGGATGCTGTTCGCGTTCCGGCTCGGCCTGCAGAACGCGGCCGAAGACGGCGCGAGAGCGGCGCTTCAATATCAGAGCAGTCTGGAGGACCGAAGAAAGCACGCAGCAGATGTCGCAACCTCTCAAAGCAACTGGATGCCGCAAGTAGTGAAGCCCACCGTGTCGGCACAGATCTGTCGAGTTGAAGGAGTCAACCAATGCTCCCCTATCACTTGCGGACCGTCATGGAGCCAACGATGCCAAGTCGAAGTTCTCGTACAAGCCAACAACCTTGGATCGCTGCTGCCTCCTTTGCCGAGCTTCGCCGTGCCGACCCAGATCGCCGGCAAAGCGAGCATGCTGCTTGAGTTGAGGTGAAAGTCATGTCCGCCACAAGCATCCGACTGCGTACCAGAACCACCGCTCTCGGCCTCCAGCGCGGTGTTGCCGCTATCGAGTTCGCCTTCGTTTTCGTATTTCTCTTTCTTGTGATGTACGGACTGGTGACCTTTGGCGCGATCTTCTACACGCAGCAAGCCGTCTCACGCGCCGCAGAAGATGGCGCACGCGCGGCGATGCTGCTGCCGCAACCACCGGATCAGGAGAGCGTTCGCCAAGTCGTTTTCGATTCGCTTGCGCGCTCACTTGTCGTTCCCATCTCCTTCAATGCCGACATGGCCAGCAGAAAGACTTGGCTCTCTACCAACGTCACGGTCACCCCTTGCTCGGCCACGCCGGGCGCTACGAGTTGTGTAGTGACTGTCACCTACCTCTATAAGAACAATCGCATCCTGCCTTCTGTGTCGTTGCTGGATACCAGTTGGGTGCCGGACAACTTACGGAGCAGCGCCACCGCGGCGCTTCGACCGTCGTGAGATATCCAACAAGATGACTACGAGATCCATCGCCGCCTTCCGCCAAGCAGCGCACCGACGCAATCGAGGTTCGGTCCTCATTAACACTGCAATTGCGTTGAGCTTGATCATCATCACATTGGTCGGAACGGAATTGGGTTACCTCTTCTACATGAAACGCGAGTTTCAGAAATCTGCGGACTTGGCAGCGCTGGCCGGAGCACAGTCGATTCAGCCGGACAGCTGTGTTGATGCCATTTCCGCTGCAATCAATAACGCTTCGCAGAATCTGCCAACGGGCTTTGCGCTCACTGCCTCGGACATAACATGCGGGCGCTGGGATCCGTCGCTACGGCCTACTGCACCTCACTTCGGCGCTCCCATTGGTGGCGAGAAATTCAATGCGGTTCGCGTCAGCATCTCGCGAGCACCACCGCTTCTTCTCTCCGGAATCTCGGGAAATCAAGGCAAGACGATTAGTGTCGAAGCGCTCGCTGCACTGCGAGATCCCGCCGCATTGCTGTCGATTCGCAGCACCCTCTTGACTGTAGACTCGACGCGTTCGGCCTTACTGAATAGTGTCTTTGGTGGTCTTCTCGGCGGTGGAAGCCTCGCCATTGGAATCGGAGGGTGGCAAGGACTCGTCGATACGAATATCAAGTTGCTCACATTCGTGGACCAACTCGGCATCGACCTTGGCATCGGTGTCGGCAAGTACGACCAAGTTCTTGGCACGGACGTCAGTGTCGGCGTTCTGATCAAGGCAATGATCCACGCGCTAGAGAAAAGCGGCAGTACGGCAACCGCAGCAATCCAGGCGCTCGGCCTGATTCAACTCGCCGCAGAAGCCTCACCGGTCGTTGTCAAGCTTGGAGATTTGCTCGGTGTGCAGACCGGTTCAACGGCCGCCGGGCTCAATGCCGACCTTCAATTGTTTCAGCTGATTCAGGGAGTCGTTCAGATTGCGAACGGCAAGAATGCGCTGGTGGCCAGCATCCCTCTCGCCGTTCCGGGCGCCTTGACGGTCACGACCAATCTGAGGGTTATCGAACCTCCTCAAGTCTCTGCCATTGGTAATCCTGCGCTGGCCAAACTTGATCCTACCGGCCCCAATCAAATCTATGTGCGAACAGCTCAGATTCGGACATTGGTTTCCATTGAGTTGCCTGCGCTCAATGGTGTGTCGAATCTGGTCAATGCGGTAACGACGCTGATCTCGCCCGTCACAGATCTTCTGAATAGCTTGTTGAGTCTGAAGCTGGATGTCCTTGCCGACGTTCTTAGTTGCCTGATCGCATGCACGAAAGACGTCACTGACGTTGATATCCTTCCTGCACCACTGCGCCTGGACATCAACCTCGATGCAGGAGGTGGCGAGTCTCGCGTCACGGATTTCAGCTGCCCTGCCGCGGCCAAGACTCTGGTGACCCAAACAACAACAGCAGCAGCCACGCTTCGCATCGGGAAAATGGGGGACTCTGCCGAAGATGCCAAGAACAAGGTCTTTGCATCAAATGCTCCACCGGCCGTGAGTTCTGTTCCCATAATCGACATCGGGTCTCTCAAGTGCACTCGCCTTCTGGTTGGCCTAATTCCTGTGTCCTGCGACGAGGCACATCGCAAAGCCTTTTATGGCGGCGGGCTCGGGATCAAAGCGGAAATACCTGTTGCTGAAACGACTGCAGCACAGGTCTTTTCAGACCCACCAGATCTCGCGGATCTGGAACGTGAGACGCCATACCTCCCCGTTTCATCGCAGAACATCGTTAATAGCTTGAGCTCCACCCTTGAGGGACTCAATCTTCTGAATCCCATTCCACCAACAGGAAGCCCCAATGGGGGCTTGCAAAGCGTACTTACGGCCCTGACCAATGTCCTGGGTACAGTCATTGACGTCTTGCAGGGCGTGATATCCGGCGTGCTTACCCCCTTGCTCGATCCGCTCGTCAATACTCTGCTTCGTGATGTGCTTGGAACAAACTTGGCACAAACCGAAGTGGGCTCGCGACTGACATGCGCCGGTAGTGCCGAGCTTGTTTACTGAAATGCCGATTCCTTCGAGATGAGCTCCCCCTCCAACTTCGACGAACTCGACCTCTTTGTCTGGGAAGGCAAGGCCGACATCCTCGACCGTATCGCGCGGTGCATGGCGAGCTTCGACGTGGAGGTGATCCGGGCCGATGGTTTGCCGCCGCCGCAGCAGGACCGCGGCACTGCGCTTCGGCCTTCGGTTGCCATCCTCAGTGTCACGGTGATCGACAGCGGTGGCCTGGCGCACGCCACCGAGCTGCTGCAGGGCATGCCGGTGATCTGGGTGGCGGCGGCCTCGCGGGAGCGGGATTCGCGCACGTATCCGCCCGAGTACCTGCACGTGCTGCCCTACGACTTCACCTGCGCCGAGCTGCGCACAATGGTGGCCAAGCTGGTTCGGCAGCTGCGCGCGCGCGACGTGGCGCCGCAGGCGCCCGATGTGCTGGTGGCGCATTCGGATGCGATGAAATCGCTGTTGGCCGAAGTGACTGCCTTTGCCGATTGCAACCACAGCGTGCTGGTGCGCGGCGAAACGGGCGTGGGCAAGGAGCGCATCGCGCAGCAGCTCCACCTCGGGCACCAGCACTACAGCAAGGGCGCGTTCGTGGCGGTGAACTGCGGCGCGATTCCCGATGGCCTGTTCGAATCGCTCTTCTTCGGCCACACCAAGGGCTCGTTCACCGGCGCCGTGCATGCGCACCGCGGCTATTTCGAGCAGGCCACGGGCGGCACGCTGTTCCTCGACGAGATCGGCGATCTGCCGCGCTACCAGCAGGTGAAACTGCTGCGCGTGCTGGAAGACAACGCGGTCACGCGGTTGGGCGCCACGGCGCCGATCCGGGTCGACTTTCGGCTGGTGGCGGCCACCAATCGCAACCTGCGCGAGATGGTGGCAAGCGGCGAGTTCCGCGCCGACCTGTTCTACCGGCTCGCGGTGATCGAGCTGCACGTGCCCAGCCTGGAGGAGCGCGGGGAGATCGACAAGATCGCGATCTTCAAGGCGCTGCTGGCCAATGTGCTGGGCGACGAACTCGAGACGCTTGGAGAAACGCCGCACTGGCTCAGCGATGCGGTGGCGGAGACCTACTTTCCCGGCAACGTGCGGCAGCTGCGCAACCTGGCCGAGCGGGTGGGCGTGATTGCGCGGCAGCTGCACAGCTGGGACCAGAACCTGATCCAGCGCGCCATTGCGCTCACGCGCGGCACGCCGACGCTGGCAGCAGGCGCGGCGGAGCGCAACGGCCATGGCGGAGGCACCATGAACGGCGTGGCGCTCGACAGCAACGGCGACCGCAAGGGATGGAACAGCAGCGAGCGCAACCGCATCATCGCGGCGCTGGAGATCAACGACTGGAAGCGCCAGGACACCGCGCAGCACCTGGGCATCAGCCGCAAGGTGCTGTGGGAAAAGATGCGCAAGTACCAGATCCTCGACGGCGAGCCAGGCATCCCCGAGGATGTCTGAACTCGCTTTGGTCTGACTGACTAGCGATCAGCGGTTCGCCAGCCGTGCGGCCCGGCGCAGCGGCGGGTTCGCCGCGGTTGCGGTGGCACCGCGGTCGGTGACAGGCTCGCTGGCGCAGCCTGCGTTGCTCGAGATGCACAGCGCGGTGAGCAGGCCGTCTTCGCTCAAGGCGGGGCGGTTCGGCGGGCCGAAGATGCGGTCGATCCAGGCATTGCTCGCATCGGGGTCGATGCGCAGTTCGCCGGTGGTGCGCGCGAGGCGCAGCTCGGTGATGCGCAGGTCGAACACGGCGTCGACGTAGTCGAACAGCAGGTTGTAGTAGTCGAGCTGCGCGTCGAGCACGGCGGGCAGTGTTTCGCGGCCGAATTCCATCAGCCGGCGGCGCCCGCGAAAGGCCTGGCCCGATGTGCTGACGGCTTCCATCAGCTGCCGCTCGCGCTCGCGTCCGGACACGGTGCGCGCCCATGAGGCCGAGGTGAGCTCCAGCAGATTGAGCTTCACGCCTTCGAGCTTGGCTTCCTGGTTGGCGACTTCGGCCAGGGCCGACTTCAGGCGCAGCTGGCGGTCGAAGCCGTTGCCGAAGTTCCAGTTGAGCTCGAAGGCCGCGCGCGTCGGGTCCTGCGGCGACACGCCGCGCGGGTCCTTGCTCTTGACGACCACCGCGTCCACGGTCGGCCAGATGCTGGCCTCCTGCTGGTCGACCAGGGCCTGGGCGCGTGCCACGCGGCCCTTGGCTTCGGCGATTTCGGTGCTGCGCTCCTCGGCACGGCGCAAGGCCTCTTCCTGCGAAGCGATGCGCCAGAACGCGGGCGCCGCCAGCACGGGCAGCGAGTCGGTATTGGGCGTGAACCTGAAGTAGGTGTTGAACTTGGCCAGCGCCTCGTCGCGCTGCGCCTGGAAGTCGGACTCGCGCGCGGCCACGCTGGCGCGGCGCGCAGCCGCCATGTTCAGGTCGTTCTCGCCGGCAGCGCCAAGCGCAACGCGGCGGGCTTCGGCCTTCGAAAGCTCGGCCACCACCTCGGTGGACTTGCGCGCGATCTGTTTCTTGAGATCGAAGCGCTGCACCTGCAGGTAGGCGGTCAGCGCATCGAGCACCACCTTCTGCGAGGTGGTCACGACGGCCTCGTCGTCGGCCTGGTTGCCGGCCTCGGCGGCACGCACCGCCGCATTCATGGCGCCGCCGTCGATCAGGCTCAGGCGCGCCTCGGCGGTCAGCACGGTGTAGTTCTCGGTCTTGGCGTTGTCCGCGCCGCTGTTGTAGGTGCCGGACGCGGTGCCCATCTTGAAGCGCGGGTAGCGGGCCTTCTTGGCGGCATCCACGCCAAAGCTGCTGGTGTTGGCGGCGGCTTGCGCGGTCTGCACTTCGGGGTAGTCCTGCGACAACGCAATGAGCGCCTGCTTCACGCGCTGCGCATAGCTCGCGGCGCCGAGCGATGGCGCGGAAAGGCGGCGCGCCGGCACAAGCTGCGCCGGCGCCTCCTGCGCGATGGCGCCAGGAGGAAGCGCGAAGCTCGCGCACAGCACTGCGCAAAGAACACCGGGGCCCGTTCGGCGCCGGCCAGCCACGTTGCTGCCCATCATGGTTCGCGGAAGGCTTCGCGCCGCAGCTTGAGCACCGGACGAAGGATGTACCAGATGAACGGATCGGTGCCCACCTTCAGGTCGACCTCGGACTCCATGCCGGCGGTGACGCGGTTTTCTTCGCGCCCCACGTAGGCCTGGTCGGTGCTGATGAGGATGCGGTAGTACGGCGCCGAGTTGGCGATGGCCGGGTCGCGGTCGGCATCGGCGGCCACCAGGGTGACCTTGCCTTCGACCGCACCGTAGCGCAGGTAGTCGTAGGCCGTGATCTTCACGCGCGCAGCCTGGCCGACCTCGACGAAGCCGCGGTCGTTCGGATTCAGGCGCGCCTCGATCATGACCTCGTCCTTGTCGGGCACCACTTCCATGATGGCCTCGCCGGGCTTGATGACCCAGCCCGGGCTGGCGCTGCGTAGCCCCTTGACGATGCCGTCGGCGGGCGCCTTCACCATCGTGCGGGAGCGCTGGGTGCGTGCACGCGCGAGGTCTTCGTTCAGGCTTGCGAACTGGCGCTCCACGGTGGCCAGTTCGTCGGACGCGCGGCGCCGGAAGCGGCCTTCGGCCTCGGCCATCTTGGCCTGCGCCTCGGTGATGGCGGCGCTCGCGGAAATGGCACCCTGGCGTGCCACGGCCAGCTCGCTTCGCACGCCTTCGACCTGCCGCCGCTTCTCAAGCACCTCGACCTGTCCGACCAGCTTTTCGTTGAGCAGCTGTTCCGAGATCTCGAGTTCCTTCTGCATCAATGCGAGGCGGTCGTTCAGGCCCTTGACCTTGGCCTGCTGCTCGAGCAGCTTGCTACGCGCCCCCTCCAGGCCCGACACCGCGCCGGCCATCACGCCGCGCTGCTCGAGCGCGCGCGCCTCGTAGGCACCGGTCTCGCCGTCGAGCACGCTCTCGTCGATGTCGGCGGCAAAGCTCTCGCGCTTGAGCGGCTGGCCGCGGCTCTCGGCCATGAGCCGGATGCGGGTGGCCTGGGTGGCGGCATAGCGCGCGGTGAGCTCCTCGAAATTGAGGCCGCTGCCGCCAAGGTCGATCTCCACCAGCGGCTGGCCCTGCTTGACCCTGTCGCCTTCCTTGACCAGCACGTTGCTGACGATGCCGCCTTCCAGATGCTGGATCGACTTGACGCGGTCCGACGGAATCACGCGGCCCGGCGCCACCACCACGGTTTCCATGGGAAAGCCCAGGCCGACAACGGCCAGCACCGCGACCACCCCGCCAATCACCCACTGGCGGCGCCTGCCCTCGGGCGATGTGTGCGCTGCGCGCTTCTGATCCTCGTCCTGAAGTATCTGCGGCAAATCTGATTTCAAGTCGCGGTCCCCAATTACTCTTCGAATCGATCGGCTGCTCAAGCCATGGAACGGTTGGCGGCGACACCCTGCTGCGAATGCGCCTCGGCATCGTCGTCGCCCGCGGTGGAATCGGGGAGCGCCACCAGTGCCTTCTTCACGCCGAAGAGCTTCGGCACCATGACGGCGGCTGTTCCCTGCTCGACATTGCCCTGCCCCGTCACGTGATAGACCACGCTGGCCGCCGACACGATGCGCAGCGAATGCGTGACCACCACCACGGTGCGCACCTTGGCCACCGCGAGCAGCGTGGCAAGCAGCGTGCGCTCGCTCTGGAAGTCGAGGTCGTTGCTGGGCTCGTCGAGCACCAGCACCGAGGGCTTGCGCAGGAAGCTCATGGCCAGCGCGAGCTTGCGCCGCTCGCCCACCGAAAGGCCGGTGCCGCCCTCGCCCACCACGGTGCGGTAGCCGTCGGGCATGCGCGAGATGAAGTCGTGCGCGCCCGAGAGCTTGCAGGCCGCCACCACCTGCTCGTCGGTCTGGCCCGGGGCCGTGCGGCGCATGGTGTCGATCAGCGGGCCGCCGAACCAGTAGACCTCCTGCGAGAGATAGCTGATCCAGCGCGAGAGCTCTTCGCGGCCGAACTGCGAGAGGTCGTACTCGCCGATGCTGATGACGCCGCGCGTGGGCGTGTACAGGCCCGAGAGCAGCTTGACCAGCGTCGACTTGCCGGCGCCGTTGCGCCCGACGATCACGTGCAGGCCGCCCGGCCCGATGTCGAGGTCGACGTTCTCGAGCACCGGCCTGTGCGCGTCTTCCGTGAAGCTGAAGCTCACGTCCTTCAGCGTGACACGGCCCAGCGGCTGCGGCAGCGTCATGCCCGTGGGCGCTTTTTCGACCGGCTCGCCGAGCACCTTCTCGAGCCGCTTCGCCGCTTCCTTGGCGGCAGCCAGCGAACGCCAGCTCGAGACCAGGCCGGCCACCGGCTGCAGCGCCTTGAGGGCCAGCATGTTGGAGGCGACCAGGCCGCCCACCGTCATCCATTGCTCCATCACCGAAATGGCGCCCACCGTGACCACGATGACCGAGAAGACCATCATCAGCACGGTGGTGCCGTCGCGCGCGGTTTCGATCTGCCCGTTCTTGCTGAAGCTTTCGCTCAGCCAGGCGTTGTAGGTCTGGCGCCACATCTCGATGGTGGGGCCGTCGTTCGACTGCGTCTTGAGCGTTTCGCGCGCGTTGCAGATTTCCGAGGTCATGCGGTCGAGGCCACGGCCGCGCTGCACTTCCTCGACCCGCCCGCTGCGCACCTCGTCGGCCCACCACCAGGCAAGGAAGACCATGATGGCAAGGAACAGCACCACCACCGGCAGGACCGGCAAGGCCACGATGCCGATCACGGCCAGTGCAAAGACCGCCATCGGCAGATCGAAGATCGATTGCGCCAGGCCGCCCGTGACGGTGCCGCGCACCGAGGCCACGTCGCGGAAGAACTGGTGCCACATCGAGGCCGGGCGCGCCTCGAGCGCGCGCAGCGGGCGGTTCAGCATCGAATGCAGCAGCGCACCCGACACGCCGTGGTCAATGATGGCGCCCGCATTGCGCAGCAGGCGCGAGCGCCCCGTGCGCAGCCAGAACTCGATGCAGAGGAAGAACAGGATGCCGCACACCAGCGCGGCCAGCGTGGAGACGCCGCTTCGCGACAGCACGCGGTCGTACACCTGGAGCAGGAAGATCGACGGCAGCAGGCCAAAGAGGCTGATGGGCAGCGAACGCCAGGCCGCGCTCTTGACCAGGGGATAGGCGGCCCGGAACGCAGTGTGCAGGGCACCCGCGTACGGGCTCGCACCTGATTCTTCGGGCACCTCGGCCACCAGTTGGCTGGGCAAGAGAAACTTGATCATGGGAAAGGGCCGATCCGTCCGGCAATGACGCCTGCGTCATTATCGACTGTTACCTCGCAGTTACAAGGCAAAATCAATTCTTACGCCCCGCTGCAGCGTGACATACGTCGCAGTGTGTGCGACACCGATTCCGCGTGGGCCGCAGCGGCCTCCACGGGCAGGCTGCAGTCCACCGCTTTTCTTGCCGCGACCGGGGTCGCCTCCTGCTTCGGCAAGCCCTGGGCCAGCGCCAGCGCAACGTTGGCGCACAGCAACATGCAAAGCAGCCATGCGCAGAGCAGCTGCAGCCAGCCCAACCACCACCTGCGCTGCGGCGCGGCGCGGCGTTGATAGGGCAGAGACGGATGAACGTTCAGTTTCATGGCAATGCTTTCAAAACCCGGGCCAGCCTGGACAGGCCAATACCGGCGGAACTCTTGGCCAGCACCCAGTCGCCCGGCTGCAGCAGACCGCCCAGCGCGGTCGACAGATCGGACACATCGACGAACCAGTGCGACCGGACCTTGGTGCGGATGCGCGCATGCAGCGCCCGCATCAGCGGGCCGCACAGCAGCACGCGGTCGGGCTGGGATGCCAGCAGCTCGGGTTCGAGGTCGAGGTGGTGCCGCTGCGCGGCGGGGCCGAGCTCCTGCATGTCGCCGAGGATCGCCACGCGCCGTGCCGGCTCGCAGGGCGCCTGCGACAGCAGTTCGAGCGCAGCGCGCATCGAGCTTGGATTGGCGTCGTAGGTCTCGTCGATCAGCTTGAAGCTGCCCCCGCCGATATGGATGGTGTGCAGCGCACCGCGCCCGCCCGGCGGCTCGAAGTGCGCGAAGGGCTCGACCGCGGCGGCCAGCTTCAGGCGCATCGCCTGCAGGGCCGCCAGCGCGGCCACGGCGCTCACGCCCATGTGGCGCCCCGGCGCGTTGAGGCGAAGCTGGAACGGCTCGCCGAGCACCTGCGCCTGCACCTCGCCGTGGTCGAACGCGAGCAGCCGCACGTCGGCGTCCTTGTGCTCGCCATAGGTCACGATCTGGAGCTGGTGCGCCATGGCGGCTTCGGCGAAGGTCGCGAACTCAGGAAGGTCGCGGTTCAGAACCGCGCTGTCGCCGGGCGCCATGCCCTCGAAGATGCGGCTGTCCATGCGCGCGGCGGCCTCCGAAGGCCCGCGGTGCTTTTGCGAAGCGGCCGAAAGCCCCGTCACCACGGCCAGCATCGGCCGCACCAGCTGCGTCGAAGCCAGCATGTGCGGCGAGCCCATCTCCAGCACCCAGTAGGCCGCGTGCCGCGGCATGCAGGTCAGGTTCCAGGCCATGCCCGAAGGCAGGCTGACGTTGCCTTCGGGCCGGCCGACTTCACCCCAGACGGCCAGGGCGTCGGCCAGCATCGCGGCCACGGTGCTGCCGGCCGTGCCGCTGCCCAGCACGCCGCAGACGCGCCCCGTGAACTCGGTGCGCGCATGCGCGCCCAGCGCAAGCACGGCCTGCAGCACGTCGGGCACCTGGAGCACGGGAACCCGCTTGTCGAGATGCGGTGCGGGATCGGTGCACAGCACGGCGGCCGCGGGCTGCAGCACGCCCTTGAGCGCAACCGCGGCCAGCGGCGTTTTCGAAGGCCGCGTCTGGTGCTCGAACACCACGCGGCCCTTGCGCAGGAAAGAGCGCTGCGTCACGCCGCTGGCGCGCCAGCCGTCTTCCGGGCGCACCACCCATTCGCCGCCGGTCACCCGCGCCATTTCGCTCGCGGTCCAGGCCGCGCCGTCGTCTCTCGCGCTGCCGGTGCCGGGCACCGCCGGACGCTCCAGCAGGTAGCGTCGATAGGCCGCGAAGCCCGACACATACTGCGCCACGTCGTCGATGCGCACCCGGAACGCGTGGTGCCGGATGAAGAAGGAGCCGACGATGGTGGAGGGCCGGCGAAAGTACATCGCCATCTCGGGCCAGAAGAAGCCGTTCTGCAGGTAGTGGGCGCGGTACTCCAGCGCGCGGTAGAACTTCTCGGTGTCGAGCTCGTCGAGCAGGTGCCGCATGGCGGGCGTGGCCTCGAGCCGCTGCAGCATCTGCTGGGCCGCGAGCATGAGTTCGAGCAGCGTCGGGAAGGTGGTCTTGCGGTCGAGCACGAAGTCCAGGTACCCGGCCACGTTCTGCAGGCCGAAGCGAAAGTACTTTTCCTGCGGACTCCAGCGCGTGAGTTCGTTGACGCAGCAGCTCAGCCAGTGGTCGTGCGCCTGCCAGTGCTGGCTTGCAATGAAGTGGTCGAAGGCCTTCTCGACCACGGCGAGCCATCGTGCATCGCGCGTGAGGCCGTACAGGCGCATGAGGCCGTAGGCGGCCTCGCCGTCGTAGTAGATGACGCGCGAAGCCTGCTTGACGCGCAGGTCGCCGGCATGGAGCACGTGGCTGAAGCTGCCGGTGGCGGCATCCTGCAGCGATGCGATGCCCAGCGCCAGCTTCTCCAGCAGCGGCAGCCAGTCGCGCGTGTCCGTCGCCTCGCAGTACTTCACCAGGGCCAGCACGCAGGCGGCATTGCCGCCCAGCTTGATCTCTTCGCCGGTGTCGACGAGGAAAGCGAGCTCGGTGCCGTCGGCGAGCGTGTAGCTGCGAATGAGCGTGTTCGCGAGATGGTCGAGCGCGCGGTCGATGGCCAAGCGCAGCTTGTCGTCGCGCATGAGCTCCCACGCCTCGATCATGGCGCACAGCACGCTCGCGTGGCGCATCGCGTCGTAGGTGGGAATACGGCGGTCGAAGCACGGAAAGTAGCCGTACACGAACAGCCCGTCGTCCTGCACCTGGCGCGCGAGGTACGACGCGCCGCTGCGCACCAGGTCGAGCGCCGACTGCGGAGTGAGCGCCGGCGCCTGGCGCCGCCCGGCATCGAGCCCCGTGCCCACGAGCTTGTGCACGACGCAGTCGGCCTGGCAAAAGACGCCCACCGTCGCGAGCAGGTAGACCCGCTGGTCGGCCGGCAGCTCGAGCGTGAGCGCGCGTGCGAAGCGCGCCTGGCCATAGGCCTCGAAGTTGCGTGCATTCACCACCGCATGCGCGATGGTCGAATCACCGCTCAGCATGGCGTTGGCGTTGAGCTCCTGCTCGGTGAACGCGGTCTCGAAGTCCTGGTCGAAGGCCAGGCCGAGGCGGAAATAGTTGCGCTTGACGCCGGCGAGCTGGGCCTTGAACTGCGCCCAGTCCATCGGGCTCGCGCCCTCGACCCAGTCGATGCGCAGCCATGGCGAGACGATGCCGCAGTCGCGCACCCAGCGCTCCACGGCCTCGGCGCCTTCGTGCCACGCAGTTTCGAAATCGGCCGCGCGCGCGTGCACCATGTGCGCGCGCTGCGACCCGTCGCTCACCGAGAAGAAAAGCGTAAAGGCCGGATAAGGCGCCGGCAGCGCCGCACACACCGAGACCAGGCGCTCGTGGCAGGCATGGAGCTGGTCGGAGAAGGACATCATTCGGCCCCAGTCGAATGCGGGAGGCCGGTCGCACCCGGACCGGGAACTCCCATCGAAGGCATCGCGTTTCTCCGTGTTTCAGCGGTAGCTGAATTCGGCTCGGCGATTGAGCTGATGGCCCTCCTCGGTGGTTTCGAGCGACGCGGGTTTTTCAATGCCCCAGCTGACGGCCTCGATACGTTCGCCCGGCACGCCAAGCTGCGTGAGCGCGCGCTGCACGGATTCGGCCCGGCGCTGGCCCAGCGCGAGGTTGTATTCGCGGCCGCCGCGCAAGTCGGTGTGCCCCTCGATCACCACCTTGCTCGCGGGACGGTTCCTGAGATAGCTCGCATGCGCTTCCACCACGTTGCGGTACTGCGGCTTGATGTCGTATTTGTCGAAGTCGAAGTACACGATCTTCAGCGCGACGGGGCCGTTCTGCACCGGTGCGGGCGGGGGTGGTTCCACCTTCGCCACCGGGGCCGCCTTGTTCGAGTAGTAGTAGGTGGCGTCCTCGCGTCCGCTCTTGGAGGCCGTTCCGCAAGCGGCAAGGCTTGCTGCGAGGGCGACGATGGTCAGTATCCGGTAGCTGCTGTTCTTCATATCAATTCCTTTCGCGGGCCAGGCCGCGGCGGCCTGGCCCTGGTGCGTTGTTTTTCTTCTCCTCTACTGCTCTTGTTCCTTAACCCAGCAGGCCGTGCAGGATGTTCGTCACCGGGGTGAGAACGCTGCCGGTGCCGGCGGCCTGATCCACCAGGCTGGTGATCGGGGTCACCACGTCGGTCACGATCGGAGCGGCGTCCTCCACGGTGTGCACCAGGCTGTGGACGGTCTCGATCGCCGGGGCGAGCGTCGGGGTTGCGCCGGCCAGGATGTCGGTCACGGGCTCTGCCACCTCGGACACAGCGGCGACAGCGGGCGCCAGCGCCTCGCCGGCGGTACTTGCCGTGTCGAGCACCGGATCCAGGATGTTGGCCACCGGGCCGCTGCCGCCCAGCAGGCCGCCAAGCAGGCCGTCGCTGCCGAGCAGGCTGCCGACGAGGCCGTCGTCGCCAAGGAGGTCACCACCGAGCAAGCCGCCAACGATGCCGTCTTCGCCGAGCACGCCACCCAGCAAGTCGCCGCCGAGCAGATCGCCACCCAGGAGATCGCCACCGAGCAGGCCGCCGACGAGGCTGTCTTCACCCAGCACACCGCCCAGCAGGTCACCGCCGAGCAGATCGCCGCCCAGGAGATCACCACCGAGCAGGCCGCCGACGAGGCCGTCTTCACCCAGCACCCCACCCAGCAGGTCACCGCCGAGCAGATCGCCGCCCAGGAGATCACCACCGAGCAGGCCGCCGACGAGGCCGTCTTCACCCAGCACCCCACCCAGCAGGTCACCGCCGAGCAGATCGCCACCCAGGAGATCGCCACCGAGCAGGTTGCCGACGATGCCGTCTTCGCCCAGCACGCCACCCAGCAGGTCACCTCCGAGCAGATCGCCACCCAGGAGATCGCCACCGAGCAGGCCGCCGACGAGGCCGTCTTCACCCAGCACGCCGCCGAGCAGGTCACCGCCGAGCAAGTCGCCACCCAGGAGGTCGCCACCAAGCAGGCCGCCCAGGAGACCGTCCTCACCCAGGATGCCACCCAGCAAATCACCGCCGAGCAGATCGCCACCCAGCAGATTGCCCACGAGGCCCTCTTCGCCCAACAGGCCACCCAGCAAGCCGTCTTCACCGAGCACACCGCCCAGCAGGCCCTCATCGCCCAGCAGGTTGTCGACCAATCCATCGTCGCCGAGCACGCCACCGAGCAGGCCGTCTTCGGCAAGGAGGCTGCCGACTGCGCCGCCGCTGCCGAGCAAGCCGTCTTCGCCGAGCAGGCCACCGACCAAGCCGTCGTCGCCAAGCACACCGCCGAGCAGGCCGTCTTCACCCAGCACACCATCGGTCAGGCCGCCGAGCAGGCTGTCTTCGCCCCCGAGCAACCCACCCAGCGGGCTGTCTTCGAGCAGGCCGCTTACCGCGCCGTCGGCGCCCAGGAGGTTGTCCACCAGGCCGTCCTGGCCCAGCAGGCCGCCGGAGAGGCCGTCGCTGCCCAACAAGCCGGACAGCGCGCCGTCACCGCCAAGCAGGCCGCCGACCACGCCGTCGCCGCCGAGCAGGCTGCCCACGGGGCTGCCTTCGCCGATCAGGCCGCCCAGCAGGCCCTCTTCGCCCAGTACGCCGCCGAGCACGCCGCCAAGGGCGCCGTCGTCGCCCAGCAGGCCGCCGACGATGCCTTCGTCGCCGATCACGTTGTCCAGCAGGCTGCCGATGGCACTGCCCTCACCGATGAGGCCGTCGAGCGCGCCGCCTTCGGCGAGCAAGCCGCCAACCAGGCCCTCTTCGCCGACGAGCCCGGCGAGGAGGCTGCCCTGGCCGAGCAGGCCTTCCACCACGTTGCCGACCACGCCGTCTTCGCCCACGAGGCCGTCGAGGGCGCCGTCCAGGCCGAGGCTGCCGGTGAGGCCGCTCACGATGCCTTCATCGCCCACCAGGTTGTCCAGCCCGTTCTGCAGGGCGTCGGTGACGTAGTCGACCTGCTTGACCAGTTGATCGACCAGGGCGCCCGTTGCGCCTTCGCCCAGGAGGCCGTCGACGATCGGGCTGGCCACGCCGCCCACGCCCCCAGCCACGGTTTCGACGAAATCGTCCGCCGGATCGAACTGGTTGGGATCGTTCTCCGAGAAGTCGGAGCCGAGCACCGGAGCCAGCACGTCGTCGACCACATCGGTCACGCCGTCGACCACGCCGAGCACGGGGTCGAGCGAGTCGCCGAGACCCGCGGCGTCCCCGATCGAACCGACCAGGCCGCCGGCTGCGCCGTCGCCCGGATCGAGCAGGCTGTCGCCGTCGGCATCGGCATCGGCATCGGCATCGGCATCTGCGTCGGCATCTGCGTCGGCATCTGCGTCGGCATCTGCGTCTGCGTCGGCATCAGCGTCTGCGTCAGCATCGGCATCGGCATCGGCATCAGCATCAGCATCAGCATCAGCATCGGCATCGGCATCAGCGTCAGCATCGGCATCGGCATCGGCATCACCGTCGGCATCCGCATCAGCATCCGCGTCGGCGTCTGCATCCGCATCGCTCTCACCACCACCGCCGGCGAAGAACGGGATCACTCCACCGTCGCCACCGCCACCGCCGCCCAGCGCAGCACCGAGCGCAGCGGCGCCCAGTGCGCCGAGCGCGAATTCGCCGAGCCCGATGCCGCTGCCGGCAGCGAGCTTCTTGGTGACGGCCAGTGCGGCCGCATCGGCGTCGCTGTCCGGCGGGGTCACCTGCAGGTCGCCCGAGGCGACGTCCACATTCACTTGTTCGAGGCCGCCGGGCAGCTTGGTCGAGCCGATGGTGGCATCGGTGCCGCCAGTGAAGACGCCGGCCAGCGGCGCCTTGTTGGTGGCCGAGCCGGGGAACAGCACGTTGGCCTGGCCGCCTTCGGGAACGATCACGCGGTCACCCGCGATCAGGGTCTGGTTGCCGTCCACCGGGATGCGGACACCCTCGCGCATCACCGCGACACCCGGCGTAGCATTGGACAATGTGCCCACGCTGGCGGGGGCCGCGGCGGCGGCAGGCGCCGACGAGCCGATCGCTGCGGGTGCGCCGAGCGGTGTGCTGGTGGCTTGGGCGATGACCACAGGAGCAACGCCACTGGCGGCAAGTCCTTCGGTCGAATTGGTCGGTGCTTGTGGTGCGTTCATGACAGCCTCTGTGACAAAAGATGCATGTACAGGGGCAACTAGCGTGCCGTGCCGCCAACTCTTTTGAGCCACCGACCCACCAACAGCACAAGCTATTGATTTCTATGGATATTTTTCTGAAACGCGATGCACGTGCGCTCGATGGAAACAGCCCTTTGGGCGCCGTTTTGGCTGTTCGTTACGTAACGATGTAACGTCCCGCTACCGGAACATCGGACGCCTTTCGAGGCTGCGGGCACGCGGATTTCCCTTCTCTTTTTTCCAGCTTTCTCCATATAGATATGTTCAATCCCTCCCAGGAAGACGTGCGCCGCTTCTTTTGCGACGTGTACGCGAAGCACCGGCAAGGCTTGCCGATGGAAGCGCTCGAGACGATTGCCGCGGGATGGATCGACGCGCATCCCGAATACCACGAGGACCTGGCCGACGCCGATGCCGCGGTGGCCCGCGTGTACGACGGTTCGAACGGGCGCGAGAACCCGTTCCTGCACCTGTCGATGCATCTTTCGATCAGCGAGCAATGCTCCATCGACCAGCCGCGGGGAATCCGCCAGGCCGTCGAACTGCTGGCCGCCCGGCGCGGCTCGCTGCTCGATGCGCATCACGAAGCCATGGAGTGCCTGGGCCAGATGATGTGGGAGAGCCAGCGCGCCGGCCGTCCGCCGGATGGCGACAGCTACGTGGCCTGCGTGCAGCGCCGCGCAACTAAATAGGCTCGCCCCCAAGGCTTCGCGCACTTCGTGCCGCTGCTCCCACCCGCTACCGGGGGCGACACCGGTGGCCCGGCGAAGCCGGTTCCACGGTGTCTCACGACCGGGCGCGTTTCAAGCCGAGCGTTTCCTTGTGGACTGGGGAGGTGCGCCCTGCTGCTTCGCGCCTTCGCGCAGCAGCGCGGCCATGGCGCCGCGCAGCGCCGAAGGCTCGGCATCGCTGCGCAGCAGCAGGCCCACGGGTTCGTCGGTGCCTGCGGTTTCGATGCGCAGGCGAACCAGCCGTTGGTCGGCCAACTCACCGCGCGCGGCGCCAAGAGGGGTGATCCAGACCGCGTCGGAAACCGCCACCAGGCCGCGCGCCACCGCAACGTCGAGCGTCTGCAGTGCGTGGGCCGGAAGCGCCAGGCCGCGGGCCGACAGAAAACTTTCGGTGTTGTGGCGCGGGATGGTGCCCTCGCCATACACCACCAGCGGAAAGTCCAGCACCGCCTGCACCGACACCGCCCGGGTGGACCGCGACGCCAGCGGATGGCCGGCGCGCACCGCAAACACCAGCGGCTCGGTGTAGAGCAGCTCGAAGCTGAGCCCGCCCATCAGCCGCGGATCGCTCATGCGGCCCGCCACCAGGTCGAGCTCGCCGGCGCGCAGCTCGTCCAGCAGCACCGGGTTGGCCGCGCTCTTCACCACCACCTGCACCGAAGGCCAGCGCTCGCGAAAGCGTGCGAGCGCCAGCGGCAGCAGCGCCGGCGCCACGCTCGGCAGTGCGCCGATGCGCAGCCGCTCGACGCGCTCGCCGGAGGCCGGCGCCACCGCCTGTGCGCTGGCGTCGATGGCCTCGAGCACGCGCAGGGCGTGGACCAGCAACTGCTCGCCGGCCGGCGCGAGACCCTGCACGCCGCGCCGCCCGGCCTTGCCGCGCTCGACCAGGCGCGCCCCGACGATGGCCTCCAGTTCGGCCAGCGTCTTGGACACCGCCGGCTGGCTCAGCGACAGCCGCTCCGCGGCGCGCGCGAGATGGCGCTCCTGCGCCACCGCGACAAGGCAGCGCAGGTGGCGCAGCTGCACGTTGCGCACAAAGTCCTGGCGAAGATCGGCGGAGGTTTTCAATTACTGTGAGTTATGTAAAACAGACCAATCTTCAATTTACATCATCGAACGGGACTTCTAAAGTTCGGTTTCCAGATTCGATTCGTCCCACGACAGGAGACAACGACATGTTGACGAAAACATCGGCTTCCCCCGCCATCCTCACCCCCCGCGACTGGGAAGCCCATCCCTCGTACATCTACCCCGGCTACAAGTCGACCGCGAAGCGCGGCCCGCAGAAGCCCCTGGTCCCGCTGAAGGCCTCGCTCGGCGAGCTGCAGCAGCCGGTCTACGGCCACGACAGCATCGGCGAGCTCGACCATGACCTGACGCGCAATGCGCGCAGGAACGGCGAGCCGCTGGGCGAACGCATGATCCTCACCGGCCAGGTGCTCGACGAGCGCCGCCGCCCCGTGGCCAACACGCTGGTCGAGCTCTGGCAGGCCAATGCCGCCGGCCGCTACGTGCACAAGGTCGACCAGCACGACGCGCCGCTGGACCCCAACTTCCTGGGCGCGGGCCGCTGCCTGACCGACAGCGAGGGCCGCTACCGCTTCCTCACCATCAAGCCCGGCGCCTATCCCTGGGGCAACCACCCCAACGCCTGGCGCCCGCAGCACATCCACATGTCGCTGTTCGGCCAGAGCTTTGCCAGCCGGCTGGTCACGCAGATGTACTTCCCCGGCGATCCGCTGCTGCAGTACGACCCCATGGTCACCGGCACGCCCGAGCGCTACCGAAACCGGCTGATTGCCGATTTCAGCCTCGACATCACCGAGGAAGGCTACGCGCTGGGCTACCAGTTCGACATCGTGCTGCGCGGCGCCGACGAAACACCCTTTGAGAACCGCTGAGCCAGAAGGAGCACACACCATGTTGATGACCGCACAGGAAGCCGACTTCGGCCAGACCCCCTCCCAGACCGTGGGCCCCTACTTCGCCTACGGCCTCACCGCCACGCAGTACGGCTACGACTTCGACCAGCCCTTCGACGCCGTCGTGGCGCTGGACAACGCCACCGGCGAGCGCATCCGCCTCGAAGGCCGCGTGATCGATGGCGACGGCAACCCCATTGGCGATGCGCTGGTCGAGATCAGCCAGCCCGACGGCGAAGGCCGCTATCCGCAGACGCCCGCCGAGGCGCGCGAGATGGGCTTTCGCGCCTTCGGCCGCGCCGGCACGGGCACCGATGCGCAGAGCCGCTTCGTGTTCCACACCGTGAAGCCGGGCGCCGAATCGCCGGGCGAAGCCCCGCACATCAATGCGATCGTGCTGATGCGCGGCCTGCTGCTGCATGCGTTCACGCGCGTGTATTTCAGCGACGAGGCCGAAGCCAACGCCAAGGACGCCGTGCTGGCCAGCGTGCCGGCCGAGCGCCGCCACACGCTGATTGCCGAGCGCGTGGAGCAAGGCGGCGCAGTGAGCTACCGCTTCGACATCCGGATGCAGGGCCCCCAGGAGACGGTGTTCTTCGACGTCTGAACAAGAACCGGCCCCGCAAACAAGAAAGCCCGCTCGATGCGGGCTTTCTTCATGGGGCGCCCGAGACGCTTACTGCGCGGCGCGATGGATGCGCGATTCCGGCACCGTCTTGAGATCGCCGGGCAGCGAGCTGATGTAGCTGGCGAGCGTCTTGAGTTCGGCGTTGGTGAACTTCTTGGGCTCGACCTGCTGTGCCATCACCGCATTCGAACGGCCCAGGTGCAGGTTGTTCTTGACGCGGTACGACTTGAGCGCCACGAAGAGGTAGTCGGCATGCTGGCCGGCCAGCTTGGGCACCGTGCCGTCATTGGGCGTGTTGAAGTTAGCGCCGTGGCACTTGGTGCAGCTGTTGTCCTTGTCGCGCGACACCAGGGCCAGCACGTTCTCGGGCATGGGCTTGGCGAGCGCGGCCGGGGGTGCGTCGCCTTCCTTCAGGCCCAGCTGGCTGTAGTAGGCGGCCAGGTCGGCAATGTCCTGCTCCTTCAGGGTGTCGGCAATCGCGCGCATGGTGGGGTGCTTGCGATCGCCGCCCTTGTAGGCGGTAAGGGCCGAGGTGATGTAGCTGGCGCTCTGGCCGGCAATCATCGGCACCTTGTGGATCTCCGGAAAACTGGCCTGGTAGCCAATGATGCCGTGGCAGCCCACGCACATGGCAACCTTCTTGGCGCCCTCCTGGGCATTGCCCGTGACTTGCTGGGCTTGCGCCGAGACCGTCACGCAAGCGACAGCGAAGGCAAACATCGTGGTCAACAACTTGTTCATTTTGCGCGCACAATCTCGTGGAGATACAGTTTTTCGAATCAACATTCGATTATATGCAAGGGTCCCCCGGGAACCCCTTCAAGCTGCCCAAGTGGCTGCGCGAAGCGAATCGAGTGTGTTCTTTTCTCCACCCCGCCTCCTCCATCCTGCTCGCGTTCACTCATGAAATTCAAGGGCTCAGACAACTACGTCGCCACTCAGGACCTGATGCTGGCCGTCAACGCCGCCATCACCCTCACACGACCGCTGCTCGTCAAGGGCGAGCCCGGCACGGGCAAGACCATGCTGGCGGAGGAAGTGGCTCAATCGCTCGGCCTGCCGCTCCTGCAGTGGCACATCAAGTCGACCACCAAGGCGCAGCAGGGCCTCTATGAATACGACGCCGTGAGCCGCCTGCGCGACTCGCAGCTCAAGGACGTGGACGGCGGCGAGCGCGTCAAGGACATCCAGAACTACATCGTCAAGGGCGTGCTCTGGCAGGCCTTCACGGCCGACCAGCCGGTGGCATTGCTCATCGACGAGATCGACAAGGCCGACATCGAATTCCCGAACGACCTGCTGCGCGAGATCGACCGCATGGAGTTCTACTGCTACGAGACGCGCGAGCTCATCCGCGCCAAGCACCGGCCGGTGGTGTTCATCACCTCCAACAACGAGAAGGAGCTGCCCGACGCCTTCCTGCGCCGCTGCTTCTTCCACTACATCAAGTTCCCCGACGCGGAAACGATGAAGAGCATCGTGGCGGTGCACTTCCCCGGCCTCAAGCAGGAGCTGCTCACGTCCGCGATGAAGACCTTCTACGACGTGCGCAACCTGCCCGGCCTCAAGAAGAAGCCCTCCACCTCCGAGCTGCTCGACTGGCTCAAGCTGCTGGTGGCCGAGGACATTCCGCTCGAGGCCCTGCAGAGCAAGGACGACAAGGTGGCCGTGCCGCCGCTGGTGGGCGCGCTGCTCAAGAACGAACAGGACGTGACCCTGTTCGAAAAGCTCGTCTTCATGCAGCGCAACAATCGATGAGCCAGCAGCAGGCGCCGCATCCGGTCGGGCAGCTGCTCAAGCTGGGCGTGGCCCAGGCCGTGCTGTTCGTGGCGGGTGCGCTGCTCGGCCGCTGGATCGGGCTCAAGCTGGGGCTCGATGCCTTCGGCCCCAACGGCTACGGCAACCGCGAGATCTTCGGCATCCTGCTGATCGGCGTGGGCGGCGGTGGCGGCGTGCAGCTGGCCCGGGCCTGGTACGACCGCAAGTACGGCAAGCCGAGAGGCTGAAAAGAACAATCGCTGGGGGTATTGAAGATGGCGTTCGTCGAACCTGTCACGCTGAAGGCCCGCGACCTGGCCCTGGTGCCGCTGTCGCTCGGCCATGAAGAAGGCCTGCGCGCCGCCGCGGCCGACGGCGAACTCTGGAAGCTGCGCGTCACCTCGGTGCCCGAGCCGCACGAAACCCGCGCCTACATCGAAACCGCGCTGCAGGGGCGCGAAGCCGGCCACCGCTTTGCGTTTGCCGTGACCGAAGCCGAAAGCGGCACCGTGCTCGGCACCACGAGCTTCCACGACATCCTGCCGGCCGTGAAGCGCGTGGAGATCGGCTACACCTGGTACGCCAGGCGCTGCCAGGGCACGCACGTCAACACCACCTGCAAGCTGCTCCTGCTGACCCATGCCTTCGATACCCTCGGCTGCAACGTGGTGGGCTGGCGCACCGACAATTTCAACTTCGCTTCGCAGCGCGCCATCGAGCGGCTCGGCGCGAAGAAAGACGGCGTGATCCGCGGCCATGCCATGCGCCGCGACGGCACCATCCGCGACACCGTCATGTACAGCCTGCACTCGGGCGAGTGGCCCGAGGTAAAGGCCCAGCTGCTCTACCTGCTCGACAAGCCGCGAAGCTGAAGACAAGCTCAAGGAAAGCCCGACCATGCTGATCGATTTCTTCTACACGCTGCGCTCGGCCAAGCTGCCGGTCTCCGTCAAGGAATACCTCACGCTGCTCGAGGCGCTGCAGGCCGACGTGGTGGGCCCCAACTCCGACGGCGCCTTCGGCCTGGACGACTTCTACTACCTCTCGCGCACCGCGCTGGTCAAGGACGAGAAGCACTACGACAAGTTCGACCGCGCCTTCGCCGCCTACTTCAAGGGCGTGGAAATGCTGGCCGACTTCACCAAGGAAGTGCCGCTCGACTGGCTGCGCAAGACGCTGGAGCGCGAGTTCACGGCCGAGGAAAAGGCCAAGATCGAGAAGATGGGCTGGGACGAGCTCATGGAAACGCTCAAGAAGCGCTTCGAGGAGCAGAAGGAGCGCCACGAGGGCGGCAACAAGTGGATCGGCACCGGCGGCACCTCGCCCTTCGGCCACGGCGGCTACAACCCGCAGGGTGTGCGCATCGGCGGCGCGGGCAAGAACAAGAGCGCCGTGAAGGTGTGGGACCAGCGCGCCTACAAGGACTACGACGACAGCCAGGAGCTCGGCACGCGCAACATCAAGGTGGCGCTGCGGCGCCTGCGCAAGTTCGCGCGCGAGGGCCACGAGGAAGAGCTGGACCTGGACGACACCATCCACTCCACCGCGGCCAATGCGGGCTACCTCGACATCAAGATGCGGCCCGAGCGCCACAACAACGTCAAGGTGCTGCTGCTGATGGACGTGGGCGGCACCATGGACGAGCACATCCAGCGCGTGGAGGAGCTGTTCTCGGCCGTCAAGACCGAGTTCAAGCACCTGGAGTTCTTCTATTTCCACAACTGCGTCTACGACTTCATGTGGAAGAACAACAAGCGCCGCTTCTCCGAGAAGTTCGCGACCTGGGACATCCTGCGCAAGTACAACAAGGACTACAAGCTCATCTTCGTCGGCGACGCGACCATGAGCCCCTACGAGATCCTGCAGCCCGGCGGCAGCGTCGAATACAACAACGAGGAAGCCGGCGCGGAGTGGATCCAGCGCCTCACGCACACCTTCCCGAAGTTCGCCTGGATCAACCCCGAGCCGCAGGGCGTGTGGCAATACCGCCAGAGCATCGCGGTGATGCAGCAGCTCATGTCCAACCGCATGTACCCGCTCACGCTGCGGGGCCTCGAAGAAGCAATGCGAATGCTTTCGAAGTAAAGGCGGCGTGCGGGGCCCGGTCCTGTTTCGGGCTGCTTCCGGAGCCGGCGCGCCTTGCTGTCAAAATCCGCCCATGCTCAGGGTGGTTCCAGTCATTGCGCCGGCGTGGTTGCCGGCCTTGCTTTTTTGCGGCGTCCTGCTTTTGCAGGGATGCAGCCTGCTGCCGAAAAAGGAAACCGCCCAGGACACGGCCACCCCCGCGCTGGTGCGCAGCGGTGACGCGCCGGCCGACGAAGGCCGCAAGGACGGCGAAAGAAGCGCGCCGCGGCGCGACGCCTTCACCGTCGACGTCCGCGGGCCCGATGCCGTGCGCGAATATCTCGCGCTGCACCTGGACATCCAGCGCTACCGCACGCTCGACGACCTGGGCGCCACCGAGATTTCGCGGCTCATGGTGGCAGCGGAGACCAACGCCCGCGAACTGCTCGGCACGCTGGGCTATTTCACGCCCACGCTGACGCTCGAGCTCAACGAAACCCCGGCAGGCACCAAGGCGCCGCGCGAGATCGTCATCACGGTGGAGCCCGGCGAGCTCACCCGCGTGAGCAACGTGCAGATCAGCTACGGCGGCGCGATTGCAAACGATCCCACCGCCGAGGCCCAGCGCGATTCGATCCGCACCGCCTGGGCGCTGCGGGCGGGCCAGCCTTTCACGCAGCAGGGCTGGGACAACGCCAAGACCATCGCCCTGCGCAGCCTCACGGCCAGGCGCTTTCCCACCGGCAGCGTCGAAATGAGCCGGGCCGAGGTCGATGCCGACCGGCAGGAGGCCCGCCTCAGCGTCACCTACCAGTCGGGGCCCGCGTACCGCTTCGGCCCGCTCGTGCTGCGCGGCACCGAGCGCTACGACGCCGATGGCGCGCGCCGCATCGCGCAGCTTCCCACCGGCACCGACTACGACCAGCAGAAGCTGCTCGACGCCCAGCAGCGCCTGGCCAGCAGCGGCTACTACGACTCGGTGTTCCTCACGCTCGACACCGAAAGCGGCACGCCGCTGGCAGCGCCCGTGATTGCGCAGCTGCGCGAAGCCCCCATGCAGAAGGTGGTGCTGGGGGCCGGCTTCACCACCGACAACGGCCCGCGGCTGTCGGTGGACCACATCCACAACCGGCTGCCGCTGCTCGGCTGGCGCGCCGTGTCGCGCCTGTCGGTCGACCGCGACATCAAGTCGCTGGGCACCGAGTGGAACGCCATTCCCAATGACCGGGGATGGCGATGGTTCGCGGGCGCCGGGCTCAAGAGCGAAACCTCCGGCAGCTACGTGGTCGACAGCGGCCGCCTGCGCAGCGGGCGCAGCAAGTCGAGCGGCCATATCGACCGCAGCTACTTCCTGCAGTACGACTACGCACAGAACCGCGGCACCAACGCCCCGCCCTCGGCCTCCGCCGTGAGCGCCAACTGGGGCTGGACCGGGCGCTATTTCGACGACAACGCCAGGCCCACGCGCGGCTTCGGCCTGGCGCTCGAGTTCGGCGCTGGCTACACGCTGACCGGCGAACGCCTGCCTTTCACGCGCACCTATGCGCGCTGGCTCGGCGTGGTGCCGCTCGGCTTCGCGGAGGGCCAGGACGCCGCCACGCTGGCGCGCCGCAGCCGGCTCCAGCTGCGCGCCGAAGCCGGCGCGGTGGCCGCCAAGGAGAGCGCGCAGATTCCCTCCACGCTGATGTTCCTGACCGGCGGCGACACCACGGTGCGCGGCTACAGCTACCGCCAGATCGGCACCGTGCGCAGCGACGGCCAGATCGTGGCGGGCCGCTACCTCGGCGTCGTGAGCGCCGAATGGCAGCGGCCCTTCGTCTACAACGACAAGCTCACCGAATGGGAGAGCGTGGTGTTCGTCGACGCCGGTGCCGTGGCCGACAAGCCCGGCGAACTCAAGCCGAAGGTCGGCGTGGGCGTGGGCGCGCGCTGGCGCAGCCCGGTCGGGCCGGTGCAGGCCGATCTCGCCTACGGCGTGGACACGCGCAAGTTCCGCCTGCACTTCCGCCTGGGCTTCACTTTCTGACCGTTCCCCCATCGATGCAGACCGACGCCGAACCCCAGCCCAAGCCTCCTGTGCGCGCACGACGCTCGCGCACGCGGCGCGCGCTGCGTGCGCTGGGGTGGATGGTCGCGGGCCTGCTCGCGCTGGTGCTCGCGATCGGCGCGGGTGCGTGGTGGTGGATCGGTTCCAACCAGTCGCTGGCCTTCGCGCTCGCCAAGGCCGCGCGCTACCTGCCCGCCGGCCAGACCCTCGAAAGCCGCGAAGTCACGGGCTCGCTGCGCACCGGCGGGCGCATCGGCTGGCTGCGCTGGCAAAGCGAGAAACTGGCGGTCGAGGTGCAAGAGGCGGACGTCGGCTGGCAGCTGGCGCCGCTGTTCCAGCGCAAGCTGCAGCTCGGCGAGGTGCACGCGGCGCGGCTGCTGATCGAGCGCCGCGGCCCGCCGAGCGACACGCCCACCGAGCCGCTCGAACAGCTCGCGCTGCCCATCGAGGTCGAGCTGCCGTTCCGCATCGACGAACTGCGCTGGGCCGGTCCGCCCGCGCTCCAGGCCAACCAGCTCAAGGGCAGCTACCGCTACACCGGCACAGAGCATCAACTGGAGGTCAAGGGCGTCGACATTGCCGACGGCCACTACAGCGCGCGCGTGAAGCTGCAGGGGCCGGCACCCATGGCGCTCGGCGCCACGCTGGACGGCCGCGTGAAGGCACCGCTGGCCGAAGACCGCAGCATCGAGGTGCTGGCCGAAGCCGCCATCAAGGGCAACCTCGCGGGCACCGACGCGCGGCTGCAGGTGGCTGCCGAGCTGAAGCCGGCCGAGCCCGATGCCGAGGCGCCCATGGAAGCCAAGCTGCAGGCCCGCATCGCACCCTGGCTGCCGCAGCCCGTCATCGATGCCAAGGCCGATCTGCGCAACGTCGACGCGGCCAGCCTCTGGCCCGGCGCGCCGCGGACCCGCCTGACCGGCACGGTCGAGCTGCAGCCCGACGCGGCCACCGGCCCCGCCGCCTGGCAGGCCTCGGCCAGTATCCGCAACGCGCTGCCGGGGCCCTGGGACAAGGGCGCGCTGCCGCTCGAACAGGTCGAGGCGCGCGTGGGTTTCGACGGCACCAACTGGACGATTCCGGAAGCCACGCTGCGCGCGGGCGGCGGGCGCATCGACGCCGAAGGCCGCTGGAGCCCCGCGCCCGCGCCGTGGCAGGCGCGCACCACCGTGCGCGGCGTGCGGCCCGGCCTGTTGCACAGCGAGCTTTCGGGCGCACCGATCAACGGCACGGCCACGGCGCAGCAGCGCGAGGACACCATCGGCTTCGAACTGGCGCTGCGGGCCGAAGGCGGCGCCGGCAGCGCGGCCATGCCCGGCTTCGGCCTCGGCCGCGTGCTCGCCCAAGGCCAGTGGAAAAACCAGGTGCTGGACCTGCGAACGCTGCGCCTCGAAGCCGAGCGCGCCAGCATCGAGGGCCGGCTGCAGGTGCGCGTGGCCGAGCAGGCTGCGAGCGGCAAGCTCGACCTCGCACTGCCGGGCGGCGTCGCGCAGCTCGAAGGCCGCATCGCACCGGCGCAGGGAGCCGGCGACATCAAGGCGCGCATCGACGACGCCGAAACCGTGCAGCGCTGGATCGAAGCCCTGCCCGAACTGTCGAAGGTGTTCGCGGGCAAGACCGCCAAGGGCTCCGCGCGGCTCGACGCCAGCTGGCAGGGCGGCTGGCAGACCATCCAGCGCCGGCTCGAGAACCCCAATGCGCCGGCCCAGCGCGGCGTCGTCGAACCCAGCCTGAAGGCATCGCTCGGCGTGCCGCGCCTCGAGCTGCGCATGCCGGCTGCAACTGGCAATGCGGCGGCCACCACGGTCCAGCTGAAAGACCTGCGCGCGGACCTTGCCGGCAGCCTGGCCCAGGCCACGCTCGCACTGCAGGGCGAAGCCACCACCGGCACCCAGAAGCTCACGCTCGACGCGCGCGCCAGCGGCGGCCTTGCGGGCACCAACCAATGGCGCGCGGCGCTCGCCAGCCTGCGCCTGCAGGCCCAGGACAGCGCGCGGCCCGCCACGGCCAGCGCGCCCTGGACGCTGGAGCTCGGCCGCGAGGTCACCGCCACCATCAAGACCAGCGGAAGCGGCACCGCCAGCCGCCTCGATCTCGAAGCCTCGGCCGCCGCCGCCACGCTGCGCGGGCCGGCACCAGGTACCGTGCGCATCGAATGGCAGCCGCTGCGCTTCAGCCGAAGCGGCGTGGCGCCCAACCAGGCCTTTCGCGTGCAGTCGCAAGGCAAGCTGCAGGGCCTTCCGATGGCCTGGGCCGAAGCCTTCGGCGCCAGCGCCACCTTCAACGAGCTCGGCGTGAGCGGCGACCTCATGTTCGACGGCGACTGGGACATCGACGCCGGCGACACCTTGCGCGCCCATGCGCGGCTCGCGCGCCAGAGCGGCGACATCCGCGTGCAGGCGGGCGAGGCCGCGCTGGTCACGCGCATCACGAGCCGCGGCACCGGCACGGCCAGCGAGCGCACGATGAACTCCGCCACCGCGCAAGGAACGACCGCGCCCAGCACGCCGGCAGGCCTGCGCCAGGCCGAACTGCGGCTGGACGCGCAAGGCGAGGCCGTGCGCGCCACGCTGGCCTGGGACAGCGAACGTGCGGGCAAGATCAACGCCGAGCTCAACACGCGCATGCAGCAGCGCGCAGGCGGCTGGCAATGGGCGCCCGATGCGCAGCTGGCCGGCAACGTCAAGGCCACGCTGCCGAACCTCGGCGTGTGGTCGATGCTCGCGCCGCCCGGCTGGCGCGTGGCGGGCACGCTGGACGCCGATGCCGCCCTCTCGGGCAACCGCGCAGCGCCGCGCTGGAACGGCACGCTGGGCGCCGACAAGCTCGCACTGCGCGCGCCGGTCGAAGGACTCGACCTGCGCGACGGCCGCCTGCGCGCCACGCTCACGGGCGAACGCATCGAGATCACCGAATTCACGCTCAAGGGCGGCACCGGCAGCACGGTGCGCATCGCGGGCCAGAGCGGCAACCGCAGCACCGCGGCCAGCGAAGCCGCGAGCGATGGCGGCTCGCTCTCGGCACGCGGCGACATGGCCTGGGGCGCGGCCGGCGCATCGGGCACGGGCATCCGCATGGCGCTGCAGGCCGACTTGCGCGCGTTGCGCGTGCTGGTTCGCACCGACCGGCAGGTCACGCTCTCGGGCAACCTGCAGGCGCGGCTCGACGGCGGCCAGTTCAACGTGCGCGGCAAGCTCAGGACCGACCGCGCGGTGATCATCCTGCCCGACGAGACCGCGCCGAGCCTCGGCACCGACGTGGTGGTGCGCTCCGCCGCCAAGGACCGCGAGATGGCCGAGCAGGCGCGGCGCGATGCCGCGCGCAATGAGGCGCAGGCCGCCAAGCCGCAGACCGCGAAGCCGCCCGACATCGCGGTGAACTTCGACCTGGGCGACGACTTCGCGGTGCAGGGGCGCGGCATCACCACGCGGCTCGAAGGCGACCTGGAGATCCGCAGCACCCGCCTCGATGCGCCGCCGCGCATCACCGGCGAAGTGAAGACCGTGCGGGGCCAGTACCGCGCCTATGGCCAGCAGCTCGACGTGGAAACCGGCGTGGCCCGCTTCAACGGGCCCTTCGACAATCCCGCGCTCGACATCCTGGCCATCCGGCCCAACATCTCGCAGCGCGCCGGCGTGCAGATCACGGGCAGCGCGCAGTCGCCGCGCGTCAAGCTCTATTCCGAGCCCGCGCTGCCCGACGCAGAGGCGCTGTCATGGGTGGTGCTCGGCCGCGCCTCGGCCACCAGCGGCGGCGAATCGGCGCTGCTGCAGCAGGCGGCGCTCGCATTGATCGGCCACGTCAGCAAGGGCACGAGCGGCGGCAGCCTGGCCAGCCGCTTCGGCCTCGACGAACTCGGCTTCAAGGGCCCCGGCAACGGCGGCGACCTGCGCGAGTCGGCCGTCACGCTCGGCAAGCGGCTGTCGAAGGATTTCTATCTCACCTACGAACGCAGCCTGGGCGGCACCTTCGGCACCATCTTCATCTTCTACGACCTGACGCAGCGCCTCACGCTGCGCGGACAGGCCGGCCAGACCAGCGGGCTCGACCTGATCTACACGCTGAAGTACGACTGAGGTCCGGGTCTGCCGCCTTGACCGCGGTAATTCGCAGGGTTAAAAATCGTTAACGCCCTTCTAACAAGGAACGACGATGCACGATGATGGAGACAAGGGCGAGTGTTCCACGCTGGACCGTCAGAAGTACGACCCGCCGGGCTACTCGCGAACCACGTTCTTGCGCAACGCGCTCCAGTGCGTGATTGCAGCCATTGCAACAGGCGCCGTGGTGGCGTCCATTCCCTACTGGGGAGGCGACGACTTTCCGCTGATGGGCCTGATCATCTACGTCGCCGGCATGGTGTTCGTTGCCATGCCGCTGTGCCTTTACTACGAGTCGCTGCTCCAGTCGCACGAAGAGCGCGTGGAACGCGCAAGGCACATGCTGGCCACCTAGGCCTCCGGCTTCGTCTTGACCACCTGCCTCAGGCCCGCGAGCGCGGGATCGACGATGGCGGCGTCCGCCCCCACCGCATACACCGCATAGGCCGGATAGAGAAATTCCGGCGTGCCGGGCACGCGGCGCAGCCGGCCCGATTCGAGGTGGCTGCGCACCACGTCGTGCCGAAAGTAGCCGGTGCCGCCCGCGGCCAGCAGGTACTCGCGGCCGAGCGGTCCGAGCCCGGCGCTCACCGCGGCGTTGGAGAGCTCGGGAAACGCAAGGCCGTGCTGCGCCGCGAACTCCGGGCCCCAGTCCACATACACATAGTCCGCCGGCCGCGGCACGCGCGGATGCTGCGCGGTCGTGACCATGACCAGCTTCTCCTCGATGAGCAGTTCCACGCGCAGGCCGGGTCGCTGCTGCGGCGCGTAGGCAATGGCAATGTCGAGCACGCCCGCAGCCACCTTGTCGAGCAGGTCATGGGGAAAGCCGACCTCGGTGCGGATGGCCAGCTGCGGCGCGGCCGTGCGCATCCACAGCAGCCATTGCAGCAGCAGCGGGTCCCACAGGCTGATCTCGCATCCGATGGCGAGCACGGCGCGGCTTCCGCTGGGCACCGCGACCTGATGGCGGGCGCGCTCCCACACCTGCACCAGCATGGTGGCGTGCGGCAGGAACCGCTCGCCGGCCGCAGTGAGCACTGCGCCCGCCTTGTTGCGAACGAAGAGCGGCCGGCCCAGCAGCTCTTCGAGTGTCCGCACACGCGCGCTCACCGAAGTCTGCGTCACGTGCAGCCGCTCCGCGGCGCGCTGGAAGCTGCGCGTCTCCACGATCTCGAGGAAAGTCCGGGCCAGGTTGATGTCCATGCCGCATCCTGTTTGAGTGCATTAATTTTGCACTCAACTGGCAATTAATATCGTTTTACTTGATGCGAAGGCAGGCCCAAGATAAAGGCATCCAAAGCAACCAGGAGTTGATCGATGCCCACTCTTCGCGAGCCATTCCATGCCGGCGCAGCCGAAGGCCTTGTAGATGCGCTCAAGGCGCTTGTCGACGAAACCTTGATGCTGGCCGAGGCCCTGCTGAGCCCGAACAGGATCATCGGCGAGGTGGAGCAGATGCGTGCGCTGCAGGTGGCGGCTGACGACATCGAGCCCACCGATCCGGCGCGGGCCGAGGTGCTGCGCTCGCGCGCCTCGCGCATCGGCCTGCGCTGAAGGCGGCGAGCGGCGCGGCTGCTTGCCGCAACCTGTGAGCGAATTACGAGGAAAGCCGGCTCTGCTCGATGTGCTTGCGCCGCATCGGGCGCAGCACGAACCACGCCATCAGCGCCGCGGCCGCATTGACCGCGCTGGCGGCAATGAACACGGCCTGCCAGCTGCCGGTGGCTGCCGCGAGCACGCTGGAGAGCGGCACCAGCAGCGAGGCCGTGCCCTTGGCGGTGTAGAGCATGCCGGCATTGGATGCCGCGTACTTGGAGCCGAAGGTGTCGGCACAGGTCGATGGAAAGAGGCTGTAGATCTCGCCCCAGGCAAAGAACACGATGCCGGTGAGCACGACGAAGAGGATCGGGTTGTGGCCGTAGTGATAGAGCATCAGGATGCCCACCGATTCGAGCGCGAACGCAATGAACATCGTCTGCTCGCGACCGATCTTGTCGGACACCCAGCCGAAGAAGGGCCGCGTGAGCCCGTTGAGCACGCGGTCGATCGCGAGCGCGAAGGTCAGCGCGGGCAGCACGAGGCCCATGATGTTCACCGGCACGTCCATGATCTTGAAGTCCTGCGCGATCGGCGCGAGCTGGGCCGTAGCCATGAGCCCGCCCGCAGCCACCATCACGAACATCGCGTACATCACCCAGAAGACCGGCGAGCGCAGCACCTCGGAGGGTGCGTAGTCGCGCTGCGACTGCTGCACGTTGCGGCTGTTCGAGCTCTTGGCATGGTCGGGCGCGCGGGTCAGCGCCCAGGCCAGCAGGAAGACGATCAGGCCCTGTCCGATGCCGAAGTAGAGAAAGGCCGACTCGTAGCCGCTCGTGCGGATCATCGCGGAGATGGGGATGATGGTCAGCGCCGAGCCGGCGCCGAAGCCCGCGGCCGTCATGCCCGCCGCAAGGCCGCGCCGGTCGGGGAACCACTTCAGCGCATTGCCCACGCAGGTGCCGTACACCGCACCCGCGCCAATGCCTCCGATGGCCGCCGCAATGTAGAGCAGCGGCAGCGTGGAAGCCACCGAATTGATCACCCAGCCCAGGCCGCACAGGATGCCGCCCACCAGCACCACGGGCCGCGGACCGAAGCGGTCGACCAGATAGCCCTCGATGGGCACGAGCCACGTTTCCGTGAGCACGAAGATGGTGAAGGCCACCTGGATGGCGGCGCGGCTCCAGCCGTGCTTCTCCGCGATCGGATTGACGAACAGCGTCCAGCCGTACTGGAGGTTGGCGATCATCGCCATGCACACGATGCCGATCAGCAGCTGGCCCCATCGATAGGCCTCCGATCGGGTCGCGGTGGCGCCGTGCGTTCCTGCGGGGGAATAGAGCGCCGGGTTGGAACCGGCGATCGAGGTGGTTGGCCGAGTCATGGGTTGTCCTTTGTCTTCATGTTGTGTTTGAGGTCCGACGATGTCGGTGCGGCCCGGTCTGTCGCGAGTGATCGGCACATGAGACAAGACGCGGACCATGCCACGCCGTACAGCACGCAATCGATGCGCATCGGCAGCCGAACCACCTGCCTTGTGCGGGTGAATGACTGTCGGACGTAGCGCCTCAAAAGCTCTTGACCGCAGTCAAGTTCCATCCAACCTCGGCCTCCCGATGAACCCGTGATTTCCCCAGCAGGCAATGCATGTGCGCACTCGCCAGAGGGGGTTTGCCGGTATTAGGGGTAAACCCTATAATCACAAGCAGTCACTTCAACTTTTCGGAGCGCCCCATGAACAACACCGCAGTGAATTCCAACGCACTCAAGAACACCGCTTCGCTGGGCACGAACGAGACCCTGCGCAGCCTCATCGCCGCGATGCCCATCGTGATCTTCGCGAAGGCCGCGCGCGCCGCGCTGCAGCGTTCCGCAGCAGGCGTCCGCGCACGCTGATCGCCCGGGCCTCGAGCCCCTCGGGAGAATGCGCAAGGCATTTCTCCCGCATGTTTCTTCATCCATCAAGCCGCAGCGTCGAACGGCACGATCTGCGAGATGAGCGCCGGTCCATCGGCCAGCAGGAAGTCCTTGAAGGCCTGCGCCACCGGCGGCAGCCGCTTGCTGCGGCGGTGCACCACGTACCAGTTGAGCATCAGAGGAAAGCCCTGCACATCGAGCACGCGCAGGCTACCGGCGCGCATCTCCTGGCTGATGGTGTGAGCCGACACGAAGCTCACGCCCATGCCCGCGATCACCGCCTGCTTGATGGTTTCGGTGCTGCGGATCTCCATCGCGATGTTGATGCCGCTCAGGTCGCCGCCGAAACCCTCCTCCATCGAATGCCAGGTGTCCGAGGCCTTCTCGCGCACCACGAAGGGTTCGCGCATGAGCCGCGCCAGCGGGATGCGCGGCACGCCCACCAGCGGATGACTGGGCGCGGCGACGATCACGTAGGGATGCGGCGCGAAGGGCTGGTTGACGGTGTCCAGGTCCGTCGGTGGTCGCACCATGATCGCCAGGTCGGTGAGGTTCTCCGCGATGTGGGTCATGAGCCCTTCGCGGTTGTGCACCGTGAAGTTCAGCGTGACGCCACGATGCCGGCTCGCAAACTCCACCAGCAGGCGCGGAAAGAAGTAATCGCCCGCGCTGATCACGCCCACGTTGAGCTTACCGCCCGAGACGCCGTTGAACTGCAGCATCGCGTTCTCGGCCGCCTCGAACTGCTGGATGATGGCGCGGCTGATCTGCAGCAGCTCCGTGCCGGCGGGGGTCAGGTAGATCTTCCTGCCGAACTGCTCGAACAGCGCATTGCCTGCGTGTTCCTCGAGCTTGCGCACCTGCGTGGAGACCGCCGGCTGCGTCAGGTGAAGCTCTTCCGCGGCGCGCGAGAAGCTCAGCAACCGCGCGACCGCTTCGAAGACTTTCAACTGGCGCAGGGTCGCGTGCTTCATTCGGAAAAGGGTGGCTGCAATCGAGCGGGCATCGTACTGCGCCCGAGGCCGCTCTCAAGGAGGGTCTAGGGTATGCGCGCGACGTGCAGCAGGTTCGTCGTTCCCGACAGCCCGAACGGAAGGCCCGCGACAACCACCACGTCGTTGCCGCTGCTCGCGAAGCCTTCGGTGCAGGCGTTGCGGCAGGCGCGCTCGATCATCTCGGCCACGTCGTGCACGTCGTCGACCAGCACCGCATGCACGCCCCACACCATCGCCATGCGGCGCGCCGTGGCGACATCGGGCGTGAGGCTGAGGATGGGCACGGCCGGCCGTTCGCGCGCCGCGCGCAGGCTGGTGAAGCCCGACGAGGTGTAGGTGACGGTGGCGGCGGGCGCAAGCAGCGCGGCCACCTGGCGCATCGAGGCGCACACCGCATCGGCCGTGGTCGACAGCGATGCCTCATGCGTGGCGTCGATGCCGATACGGTACGACGCATCGGCCTCCACGCGCGAGATGATGCGGTCCATCATGGCCACGGCCTCCAGCGGATACTTTCCGGAAGCGGATTCGGCCGACAGCATCACCGCGTCCACGCCGTCGTACACGGCAGTGGCAACGTCGGACACCTCGGCGCGCGTGGGCACCGGCGCGGCAATCATCGATTCGAGCATCTGCGTGGCCACCACCACTGGCTTGCCGCGTTTGCGGCAGGCACGCACGATGAGGCGCTGCAGCTCGGGCACGCGCTCGGGCGGCAGCTCCACGCCGAGGTCGCCGCGCGCCACCATGACGCCGTCGCACAGGTCGACGATCGCGTCCAGGTGGTCGATGGCCGCGGGCTTCTCGAGCTTCGCCATGATCCACGCGCGCTTGCCGATGATGGCGCGCGCCTCCTCGATGTCCTCGGGGCGCTGCACGAAGGACAGCGCCACCCAGTCCACGCCCATGGCCAGGCCGCAGGCCAGGTCGTCGAGGTCCTTGGGTGTCAGCGGCGAGATCGGCAGCACCACGCTCGGCACGTTGACACCCTTGCGATCGGAGATGGGCCCGCCGACCAGCACCGTGGTCTCCGCAAAGTCGGCGCCGTAACTGTCCACGCGCAGCCGCAGCTTGCCGTCGTCGAGCAGCAGATCGGTGCCCACCTGGAGCGCCGCGAAGATCTCGGGATGCAGCAGCGGCGCACGGCGCGCATTGCCGCTGGTTGCGTCCATGTCGAGGCGAAAATGCGCGCCAGCGTCGAGCTGCGCGCGGCCGCCTTCGAAGGTGCCCAGCCGCAGCTTCGGCCCCTGCAGGTCGAGCAGCACGCCGATGGGCCGGCCGAACTCCTTCTCGAGCCGCCGGATGGTGTCGAGGCGGCGCGCATGGTCATGCTGCGTTCCGTGGCTGAAGTTGAGCCGGAACACGTCCACCCCGCGTTCGAACAGGGCACGAATGGCCGGCTCGTCGCTGGTGGCAGGCCCCAGTGTGGCCACAATCTTCGCGCTGCGTGTACGTCGCATCATCCGTTCCATTTCATCGATCGATCACAGCGCACGACCGGCGCCCCTCGGCGCCGAATTGCGCAGCCTGAGTGGAGCTAGCCCGTCATCTCGTGAAGGCAAACCCGGCCGCGCTGTTCTTCCATCGTACGCGCCAGCAGCTTGACGAGGGAATACACGGTGTCGACGTGCGGCGTTGGCGTGTCGGTGAGCCGGGCCAGCTCGACCACGGCGCCCACCAGCGCATCGATCTCGGGCGCGCGCCCGGCTTCCACGTCCTGCAGCATCGAGGTCTTGTGCTTGCCGACCTTCTCGGCACCGGCAATGCGCTTGTCGAGCGTCACGCGGAACTCGATGCCCAGCTTGTGGGCCACCGCCTGCGCCTCGCGCATCATCGCGGCAGCCAGCTCGCGCGAGGGCGGGTACTGGCAGATGTCGACCAGCGTGGAATGCGACAGGCTGCTGATCGGGTTGAAGGTCAGGTTGCCCCAGAGCTTGAGCCAGATCTCGGCGCGGATGTTGTCGAGCACCGGCGCCTTGAAGCCGGCCGCGCCCAGGCAGGCCGAGACGCGGTTCACGCGTTCGCTCGACGAGCCGTCGAGTTCGCCGACCGGAAAGCGGTCGCCTTCGATGTGCTTCACCACGCCCGGCGCCGTCAGCTCGGAGGCGGGGTACACCACGCAGCCGATGACGCGCCCGGCCGGGATCTTCGCGGCCACCATCCCGGTGGGATCGACGCTGCGCACCGGCGTGCCCGCCAGCGCGCCGCCGTGGTTGTGGAAGTACCAGAACGGGATGCCGTTCTGCATCGTCACCACCACCGTCTCGGGCCCGAAGAGCTTGGGCACGTCGTTCGCCACCGCCTCGACCTGGTGCGCCTTCATCGCGAGGATGACGATGTCCTGCGGCCCGGCCTGGTCGTAGCGGTCGGTGGCCTTGACATTGCGCGCGACCTGTTCCGTGCCATCGGCCCCGATGAGCTTGAATCCGTTGGTGGCGATGGCGTCGAGATTCTTCCCGCGCACGATGAACGTCACGTCCTCGCCGGCCAGGGCGAGCTTCGCGCCCACCAGGCCGCCGATCGCGCCCGCTCCGATGACTGCTATCTTCATGTCGATCCCCAAGGTTGTTGATTCTTCCGGCGCGGGTCGGTCTCAGCCGAAGCGGTTGCCGAGCCTGCCGATGCCGCCGATCTCCACTTCGACCAGGCTGCCGGGCTTCATCGAGCCGACGCCGATGGAGGTGCCGCACAGGATCACGTCACCGGGTTGCAGGGTCATGTCCTGGGAGATCAGGCTCACGAGTTGCTGGACCGAAAAGCGCATGTCGCTGATCGGGTAGTTCTGGCGCACCTCGCCGTCGAGCAGCGTGGTCACGGTGAGCGTGGCGGGATCGAGGCCGGTGGCCACCACCGGGCCCATCGGGCAGAAGGTGTCGAAGCCCTTGGCCCGCACCCATTGGGCGAATGAGGCGTCGCGGTTCAGGATGTCGGCCACCGTCACGTCGTTGGCGCAGGTGTAGCCGAACACATGGCCGAGCGCATCCGCCTCGGACACGGCGGTGCACGCCTTGCCGATGACGATGCCGAGCTCGCCCTCGAACACCACCTTGCCATCGCACAGCGGCTTGCGGATGGGCGCGCCGGGCGCAAGGTAGGAGTTGGGCGCCTTCAGCAGGTACAGCGGCTCGGCCGGCACCGCCAGTTTCAGCTTCTCGCCGAGCGCGTGGAAGTTGTTCCACAGCGCGATGACCTTGGTCGGCTCTGTGGGCGTGAGCAGCCGCACGCCGGAGAGCACGAACACGCGGCCTGTCGGCTCGGGACGATCGAACATGTTGCCGCGGTGCTCATGCACGGCATCGCCTTCGAGCGTGCCGAAGCCCGTTTCGCCGCCGTGTTCGAAACGGACCCATCGTTGTTGCTGCTGCATGTCTCGCCTTCCTTGGTTGCTGTTGGAATGGTTCTGCGTTCAGTCGAAGGGCAGGTAGTCGGGGATCACCAGCGACGCGAGCAGCTTTCCCATCTCGGCCGGGTTGTCGGTCACGTGGATGCCGCACTCCTTCATCACCGCCAGTTTTTCCCGCGCGGTTCCCTTGCCGCCGGAGACGATGGCGCCCGCGTGGCCCATGCGCTTGCCCGGCGGCGCGCTGGCACCGGCGATGAACCCGACCACGGGCTTTCGCATGTGCTCGCTGATCCAGCGCGCGCAGACTTCCTCGTCGTTGCCGCCGATCTCGCCGACCATGATCACGGCGTCGGTGCGCGGGTCGTCGTTGAACATCTTCAGCACGTCGATGTGCCGCAACCCGCCCACCGGATCGCCGCCGATGCCCACCACGGTCGACTGCCCGATGCCGAAGCTCGCGAGCTGGCTCGCGGCCTCGTAGGTCAGCGTGCCCGAGCGCGACACCACGCCGATGCGGCCCTTCTGGTGGATGTGGCCGGGCATGATCCCGATCTTGATTTCCTCGGGCGTGATGAGGCCCGGGCAATTGGGCCCGAGCAGCAGGGTCTTGCTGCCCTCCATGCGGTACCGGGTGCGGATCATGTCGCGCACCGGAATGCCTTCGGTGATGCACACGACGAGGTCGAGTCCGGCATCCACCGCCTCGTCGATGGCCGCGGCCGCGAAGGGAGGCGGCACGTAGATCACCGACACGGTGGCGCCGGTCTCGGCCTTGGCTTCCTCCACGGTGCCGAACACCGGAATGCCGTCGAACGACTTGCCTGCCTTCCTGGGGTTCACGCCGGCGACGAAGCACTTCTGGCCGTTGGCGTAGTCGCGGCACATCGCGGTGTGGAACTGGCCGGTCTTGCCGGTGATGCCCTGGGTGATGACGCGGGTGTGCTTGTTGATGAGGATCGACATTTCAGGTCTCCTGCCCTTGTTCTATTTCGGGGCGCGTGCACAGGCCACCGGTGTATCGCTGATCAACGACCGCTTCGCATAACGCTCCCGTCGATGGGGTGCCTTGCGCAGCAAAATTAAGGGGGAGGCCGCAGGCCGGAGGACATTCGCGGAGCCGCGTACCCCGTCGGCGGGAGCGCGCCCCGAACAAGGCAAGCCAAACACAACGCGATGCACAAAAGACTTCATGGGTCCTAGGCCCCCCGCCTAGCAGCAGCCACCACCAGCCCGGCCGCCTCCGCCATGTCGTCCGCACTGATGATCCGAAGGCCCGACTGCCCGAGGATGGTCTTGCCCAGGCTCTCGTTGGTGCCCTTCATGCGCACCACCAGCGGCACGGCCAGCTGAACCTCGCGCGCCGCAGCCACCACGCCGCGCGCGATCACGTCGCACTTCATGATGCCGCCGAAGATGTTGACCAGGATGGCCCGCAGGTTCGGGTTGCGCAGCATCAGCTTGAAGGCCTCCGTCACCTTCTCGGCCGTGGCGCCGCCACCCACGTCGAGAAAGTTGGCCGGCGATCCGCCATAGAGCTTGATCGAATCCATCGTGGCCATGGCCAGGCCCGCGCCGTTCACCAGGCAGCCGATGTCACCGTCCAGCGCAATGTAGGAAAGATCGAACTTCGAGGCCTCGACCTCGGCCGGGTCTTCCTCGTCGAGGTCGCGCATCGCGGCGATCTCGGGCTGGCGGAACAGCGCATTCGGATCGAAGTTGAACTTGGCGTCCAGCGCCAACACGCGGCCGTCGCGCGTGAGCGCCAGCGGGTTGATCTCGGCCAGCGACGCGTCGCAGGCGTCGAAGGCCTGGTAGAGGTTCTGCACCAGCGTGCGCACCTGCGGCAGCAGCTTCCCCGAGAAGCCGATGTCGCGCGCCAGCCCGTCCGCCTCGGCTGCCTTCACACCCGTGGCGGGGTCGATGAACAGCTTGCGGATTTTTTCCGGCGTGCGCGCCGCGACGTCCTCGATGTCCACGCCGCCTTCGCTCGAGGCCATCAAGGCCACGCGGCGCGATTCGCGGTCGACCGCCATGCCAAGGTAGAACTCCTTTTCGATCTCGACGCTCTCCTCCACCAGCAGCCGCTCCACCAGCCGGCCTTGCGGGCCCGTCTGATGCGTTCGCAGGGTCATGCCGAGCAGCTCGTCGGCATGGCGCCGCACTTCGGCCGCCGACCATGCCAGCCGGACGCCGCCGCCCTTGCCGCGGCCGCCGGCATGGATCTGCGCCTTGATCACCCAGGCCCTGCCGCCGAGCCGCGCGGCGGCATCGGCCGCTTCGTCGGGCGAAAAGCACGCATATCCACGCGGCGTGGGAACGCCGTATTTGCGCAATACGTCCTTGCCCTGGTATTCGTGGATATTCATGGCGGCTTTCAGGCGCCGAGTTCGGCGCCGCGGGTTTCGGCCCAATTGAAATAGCGCCTTTTCATGGCGCCGGCATCCAGCTCGCGCTTTTGATGCTCTTCCTTTTTCTGCTCGATTACCTCGGCCAGGAATTTGGCGTCGTAGGCGCGCAGAAGATGCGGCTGATGAGCGCTCAGGTACTGGCAGACCCGCTCGACGCCATCCTGGCTCTCGCGCAGCAGCTGGCAATAGATTTCGCGGTCCCAGTGCCAGCGGAATCCCAATTCGTAGAACGCCGCGTTGTAGGCGTTGCGCTCGGTTTCGCTGCTCCAGTATTGAACTGGCAAATCATCGATCATGAAATTTCTCCTAGAAATTGAATGCCTGGCATCAAATGTTTTGTGGATCGGCATGATCAAAATGTAGATTCGATGATCGATAAATAATAGTTAAACTATTTTATTGAACGCATTCACGATAAGTTATACATAGAAGACCGCAATTCTCCTCTTACAGGCATTGCGCTCCTGCACCGTTCAATTACCGCGCAGCCCAAACGCCCCCGCCCCATACCGGGAACACCGTGGACCGGCTCCGCCGGGCCACCGGTGTTGCCCCCTCGAGGGGGAGGCGGCTACACGAAGTGAGCCGCTTCGGGGGTGGTCAAATAACGCCCTCGGCGCGCAGCGCCGCCACGTCGCTGGCCGTATAGCCCAGCTGCATCAGCACCTCGTCGGTGTGCTCGCCGAGCAGCGGCGAGCGCGTCACCTCGGTCGGGCTGTCGGACATCTTGATGGGGTTGCCCACCGTCAGGTACTTGCCGCGCGTCGGGTGGTCGACCTCGACGATGGTGCCGGTCTCGCGCAGCGACGGATCGGCGGCGATTTCCTTCATCGAAAGAATCGGCCCGCACGGAATGTCGTACTGGTTGAGGATGTCCATGGCCTCGAACTTGGTCTTGGTCATGGTCCATTGCTCGATGCGCGCGAAGATCGGCTTCAGGTGCAGCAGGCGCGCGGCCGGCGTGGCGTAGGCCTCGTCGTCGATCCACCCTTCTTCGCCGATGACCTTGCACACCGCGGGCCACACCGCCCCTTGCGTGATGAAGTAGATGTAGGCGTTGGGGTCGGTCTCCCAGCCCTTGCACTTGAGGATCGAGCCCGGCTGGCCGCCGCCCGAGGCGTTGCCCGCGCGCGGCACCGCGTCGCCGAACTTGCCGTCGGGGTACTGCGGGTATTCGTGCATGGTGCCGGTGCGCTCCAGCCGCTGCTGGTCGCGCATCTTCACGCGGCAGAGGTTGAGCACCGCGTCCTGCATGGGCGCGAGCACCTGCTGGCCGCGGCCCGTGCTGTTGCGCTGGTAGAGCGCCGCCACGATGCCCAGCGCCAGGTGCAGGCCGGTGCCGCTGTCGCCGATCTGCGCGCCCGTGACGACCGGCGGGCCGTCTTCGAAACCGGTGGTCGAGGCCGCGCCGCCGGCGCACTGCGCCACGTTCTCGTACACCTTGCAATGCTCATACTTGCCGGGACCGAAGCCCTTGACCGACGCCACGATCATGCGCGGGTTGAGTTCCTGGATGTGGGCCCAGGTGATGCCCATGCGGTCGAGTGCGCCGGGCGCGAAGTTCTCCACCAGCACGTCGCAGGTCTTGATCAGCGAATCGAGCACCTTCTTGCCCCTGGGCTTCTTGGTGTCGAGCGTGATCGAGCGCTTGTTGTGGTTCAGCATCGTGAAATAGAGACTGTCCACGCCGGGAATGTCGCGCAGCTGGCCGCGCGTTGCGTCGCCTTCGCCGGCGCGCTCCACCTTGATCACGTCCGCGCCGAACCACGCCAGCAGCTGGGTGCACGTGGGACCGGATTGCACATGGGTGAAATCGAGGATGCGAACGCCCTCAAGTGCCTTGCTCATCAGCTGTCTCCTTTGATCGTGGCCTCTGCTTCTTGCAGACGAGCGCGCAATTTACGCTCTTCGGCGAAACGGACGGTTTCGTCGCGCACGATGGCGACGATGCCCGTGACTTCACGACTCTGCGAGAACAGCATCGACACCGTGAAGGCGATCGACAGCGTGTGCCCGTCCTTGTGCAGCGCCGGCACGCGCAAGAGGTCGGCACCGTACTTGGTGATGCCGGTTTCCATGGTCTTCTGATAACCGTCCCAGTGCCGCTGGCGCTGGCGCTGGGGAATGATCATGTCGAGCGACTGGCCCAGCGCCTCGGCTTCGGTGAAGCCGAAGATGCGCTCGGCCGCGCGGTTCCAGAGCGTGATCGCTCCTTGCGCATTGCACACCATGATCGCGTCGCCGGCGCCTTCGACGAGCTGCTTGAAATCAACGTTCGCTTGCATGTTTACCTCTGGCGCTTCATGTCAATTCCCAGCCCGCCCGCCTGTCGTCAGGCGGCGAGCTGGGGTGGATCCGCTAGACGGCCTTCGATTCTTTCAGGTTGTCGATCTGCGCCTTGGTATAGCCCAGCTCCGCCAGCACCTGTTCGGTGTGCTCGCCCAGCAGCGGCGATGCGGTGACCTCGGGCTTGAGGTCCGAGAACTTGATGGGGCTGCCGATGGTCCAGTAGCTGCCGCGCTCCTTGTGCGGAACTTCGACGATGGAGCCGCTCTTGCGCAGCGACTCGTCGTGCAGCAGTTCCTTCATCGACAGCACCGGGGCGCAAGGAATGTCGTGCTTGCGGAAGATGTCCACCGCCTCGAACTTGGTCTTGTCCTTGATGAAGTCCTCGATGGTGGCGAAGATCTGGTCGATGTGCGGCTGGCGGGCCTTGGGGGTCATGTAGTCCGGATCGGTCTTCCACTCGGGCTTGCCGAGTGCGTCGCAGATCGGGTCCCAGGCGTGGCCCTGCACCGTGAAGTAGATGTAGGCGTTGGGGTCGGTCTGCCAGCCCTTGCACTTCAGGATCCAGCCCGGCTGGCCGCCACCGCCCGCGTTGCCGCCGCGCGGTACCACCTTGTCCTTGAACGCCTCCATCTCGTGCGGGTACTGCGGGTATTCCTCCAGGTAACCCACGCTGTCCAGGCGCTGCTGGTCGCGCATCTTCACGCGGCACAGGTTGAGCACGGCATCCTGCATCGAGCAGGCCACCTTCTGGCCCTTGCCGGTCTGCTGGCGGCCGATGATGGCCGTCAGGATGCCGATGGCCAGGTGCATGCCGGTGTTGGAGTCGCCCAGCGCGGCGGCCGAGATCGTCGGGACGGAGTTTTCGCCCTTCCACCAGCCGGTGGTGGAGGCGGCGCCGCCGGCGCACTGCGCCACGTTCTCGTACACCTTCAGGTCCTCGTAGTGGTGGCCTTCACTGAAGCCCTTGACCGAGGCGACGACCATCTTGGGATTCAGTTCCTGGATGCGTTCCCAGGTAAAGCCCATGCGGTCCAGCGCGCCGGGGCCGAAGTTCTCGACCAGCACGTCGGATTCGCGGATCAGCTTTTCCAGCACGGCCTTGCCCTCGGGCTTCTTCGTGTCCAGCGTGATCGAGCGCTTGTTGCTGTTGAGCATGGTGAAGTACAGGGCGTCGACGTTCGGGATGTCGCGCAGCTGGCTGCGGGTGACGTCGCCGGCGCCCGGGCGCTCGACCTTGATCACGTCGGCGCCGAACCAGGCCAGCATCTGGGTACAGGCCGGACCGGCTTGCACGTGCGTGAAGTCGATGATCTTGATGCCGTTGAGGGGTTTGTTGCTCATATGGATATCTCCTGGGTTGCCTTGGATTACTGCTGCTGCGTTTTCTTTGCCGTGCTCGGATTCAGGCTGGTGATCCGGCCGCTTTCCGTTCCGGCGGTCTCGTCGATGACGGCGTTGATCAGGGTCGGACGGCGGGAGGCGACGGCCTCGGCCAGCGCCTTCTGCAATTCATCCGCGGTGGTGGCGTTCACGCCCACGCCGCCGAAGGCTTCCATCAGCTTGTCGTAGCGCGCGTTCTTCACGAACACGGTGGGCGCCACGTCGGCGGTGCCGCTGCCGTTCACGTCGGTGCCGCGGTAGACGCCGTTGTTGTTGAACACGACGATGCAGATCGGCAGGTTGTAGCGGCAGATGGTCTCCACCTCCATGCCGCTGAAGCCGAAGGCGCTGTCGCCCTCGATGGCGATCACCGGCTTGTCGGTGACCACCGCGGCCGCTACGGCAAAGCCCATGCCGATGCCCATGATTCCCCAGGTGCCCACGTCCAGGCGCTTGCGCGGCTCGTACATGTCGACGATGCTGCGCGCGAAGTCCAGCGTGTTGGCGCCTTCGTTCACCACGATGGCATCGGGCCGGGCCTTCACCTGGTCGCGGATCACGCTGAGCGCGCTGTGGAAATTCATCGGCGAGGGCCGCGCGGCCAGCGTGGCGGCCATCTTCGACAGGTTCTTGTCCTTGCGCTCGGCGATGGCGCCGGTCCATTCGGCCGGCGGCTTGGCCCACTTGGCATCGACGCCCGCGAGCAGCGCCGCCACGCAGGAGCCGATGTCGCCGATCACCGGCGCGGCAATGGCCACGTTGCTGTCGATCTCGGTCGGCGCAATGTCGATCTGGATGAACTGCTTGGCGCCCTTGTCCTGGCCCCAGGTCTTGCCCTTGCCGTGCGAGAGCAGCCAGTTGAGGCGCGCGCCCACCAGCATCACCACGTCGGCTTCCTGCAGCACGTAGGAGCGCGCGGCAGCGGCCGACTGCGCATGGGTGTCGGGCAGCAAGCCCTTGGCCATCGACATCGGCAGGTAGGGGATGCCGGTCTTCTCGACCAGTGCGCGGATGTCGGCGTCGGCCTGGGCGTAGGCTGCGCCCTTGCCCAGCAGGATCAGCGGCTTCTTCGCGCCCTTGAGCAGGTCGAGCGCGCGCTTCACAGCGTCGGGCGCGGGAATCTGGCGCGGCGCGGGATCGACCACCTTGATGAGCGAGCGGCGGCCGGCCTCGGCGTCCATGGTCTGCGCGAACAGCTTGGCCGGCAGGTCGAGGTACACGCCGCCCGGGCGGCCCGACAGCGCCGAGCGGATCGCCCGGGCGATGCCCACGCCGATGTCCTCGGCGTGCAGCACGCGAAAGGCCGCCTTGCACAGCGGCTTGGCGATCGCGAGCTGGTCCATCTCCTCATAGTCGCCCTGCTGCAGGTCGACGATCTCGCGCTCGCTCGAGCCGCTGATGAGAATCATCGGGAAGCAGTTGGTGGTGGCATTGGCCAGCGCCGTCAGGCCGTTCAGGAAGCCGGGGGCCGACACCGTCAGGCAGATGCCGGGCTTCTGCGTGAGGAAGCCGGCCGCGGCGGCGGCGTTTCCCGCATGCTGCTCGTGGCGGAACGAAATGACCCGCAGGCCCTCTGCCTGCGCCATGCGCGTGAGGTCGGTGATGGGGATGCCCGGCAGGCCGAAGATGGTGTCGATGTCGTTCAGCTTCAACGCATCGATGACCAGGTGGAAGCCATCGATGGTCGTTTCGTGCGCCGGCGATGCCTCCTCCGTGGGCTGCTTGAGGGCGAGCACGACCGCATCGCCGTCGTTCGCCCTGTTCTTGGGCTTGAGGGCGTCGTCCAGGGTCGTGGATGCCTCTTTGTCCGTTCTTACTGAAGACATGTCTCTCCTTCTTGCTTGGGTGAATGGCCGAGGCCCGAGCCGGGACTATGATTCGGGGGCATGCTTTCGGGCGTTGACCTCGGTCAACTTTCCGTAAAACGGCACCGGCCAGATGAACCAGAAGTTGTTGTTGCGCATTCGAGCAAGACGGGACCCATGACGTTGTTGGAAAACCACCCGGAGAAAAACATCATTCGCGCGCAGCTCCGGCAGAACATCCTGCTCAAGGACTTGAGCGAGAGCGATCGCGCCGAGCTGGAAACCCATCTCGTCATCGTGGACGGCAACAAGGGCGATTTCCTGCTGCACCAGGGCGTGCGCGAGATGGAGCAGTACTTCATCCTCGACGGCATCCTCAAGCGGGTGGTGAGCAACCCCGAGGGCAAGGAAATGATCCTGCGCTTTGCCGATGCGCACGACATGGAAACCAGCTATGCGGCGCTGCGGCTGGGCACGCCCACGCCCTACGGCATCGTCTGCGTCACCAAGGCCCGGGTGGCCAGCCTGCCGCTGAAGGAATGGATCGCGTTCCTGAACCGCCACCCCGAGACCAAGGAACTGTTCGAGTACTGCGTGATGCGCGGCATGAGCGAAATCATGGCGCACACCATCACCCTTCACTTGCTCGACGCGCCGGGCCGCGTGCACCGGTTCATGCGCAAGCACCCCGAGCTGGAAGACCGCATTCCAAGCAAGGAATTGGCCTCGTATCTCAATCTCTCCGCAGAAACCCTGAGCCGGCTCCGAAAACGCGGAAAGATCTAGGCAGGCGCCGTACTCAGGTCTGCTTCGCCGACGCGAAGCGGCGCGGAACGGTCATCAGGCGCAGCGCGTTGTCGACGCCGCTCACGCCGTCGACCTTGGAAGCCACATCCTCCGTGAGCACGCGCTCCTGCGCATCGAGCACGATGCCGCTCAGCGTTACCTTGCCCTGGTCGGCCTCGACGGTCACGCGGATGTCGCCGGTCGCCTCGTTGTCCTTCAGCGCCGACTTCACCCGCGCCGCGAGCGCCATGTTGGCCAACAGCGCGCGCGAGGCCGGTGTCTCGGCGAACTCCGGGCGCTCCACCAGCGCGCGGATCTGCGCCACGCAGCTGTCCACCGAGAGGCGATCCGTGTTGAGCACCAGGTCGTAGAGCACCGGGTCGCCCCATGTCACACCGAACTGTGCATGCATGCGCGCCGCGTGCGCATCGTCGCTGCGCCGGATCTCGGCTTCGGCGAACTCGGCATCGTCGGTTTCGAGGTGCGCCATCAGCCATTCGACTCGCTTCTTCATCGAGCGCGTGATGCGCACGCACACCACGTGCGGCACCGTCCGCAGCAGGCAGGTCGCGCCCCAGCCGCGCAGCACCACGTTGCCGCGATCGGCCAGCGCGAAGAGTTCCTCGGCCGTGTAGAGCGCAAGGCTGCGCCGGTCGGCGGTGAGCCGTTCGACGAAGCCGGCCTTGCCGTCGCGCAGGCGACCGATGAAGCTGGTCGGCACCTGCATGCGGTCGGCCACGCGCTCGATCGTCTCGTGGCGCATGACCTCCAGCCCGAGCGTTTCGGCAAGCCGAAGCGATACGTCCTTGGCGAGGGAACCCATCTCCTGGGTGAGTGCGATCACTGGCATGTCGTTGTTCTCCGTTCAGTCCACCGGGCGCTCGACGGCGAACTCGTCGGGCTTCTTGGGCTTGACGAAAGCCAGCACCTTGGAGATCAGCGGCCAGAACAGCAGCAGCAGCGCGAGGGTGGTGATGCCGCCGACCAGCGGGTTCGAGAACATGATCATCACGTCGCCCTGCGAGACCAACATGGCCTGGCGGAACGAGTCTTCCGCCTTGTCGCCGAGCACCAGCGCCAGCACCAGCGGCGCCAGCGGGAAATCGAGTTTCTTGAACAGATACCCCACCACGCCGAAGCCGAGCATGAACCAGATGTCGAGCATCGCGTTGTGCACCGTGTAGGCGCCAATGGCGCAGATCACGATGATCACCGGCGCAATGATCGAGAACGGAATGCGCAGGATCGACGCGAACAGCGGCACCGTGCTCAGCACCACGATCAGGCCCACGATGTTGCCCAGGTACATGCTGGCGATCAGGCCCCAGACGAAGTCCTTCTGCTCGACGAACAGCAGCGGTCCGGGCTGCAGGCCCCAGATCAGGAGGCCGCCCAGCAGCACCGCGGCGGTGGGCGAACCCGGAATGCCCAGCGCCAGCATCGGCAGCAGTGCGCTGGTGCCCGCGGCGTGCGCCGCGGTCTCAGGGGCCACCACGCCTTCCATCTGGCCGGTGCCGAACTTGGAGCCGCGCTTGGACATCTTCTTGGCCAGGCCGTAGGCCATGAACGAGGCCGGTGTCGCACCGCCGGGCGTGATGCCCATCCAGATGCCGATCAGCGAGCTGCGCAGCGAAGTCACCCAGTACTGCGGCAGCTGCTTCCAGGTCTGCAGCACCACCTTGGGATCGATCTTCGCGCTCTTGCCCGAGAACTTCAGGCCCTCCTCCATCGACAGCAGGATTTCGCCGATGCCGAACAGGCCGATCACCGCAATCAGGAAGTCGAAGCCGCGCATCAGCTCCGACTGGCCGAAGGTGAGCCGCAGCTGGCCCGTGACCGTGTCCATGCCCACGCTCGCCAACGCGAAGCCAAGCGCCATCGACGCCAGGATCTTGAACGGCGAGCCCTTGCCCATGCCCACGAAGCTGCAGAAGGTCAGCAGGTACACCGCAAAGAACTCGGGCGAGCCGAACTTGAGCGCGAACTTGGCCACCAGCGGCGCCAGGAAGGTGATCATGATCACCGCCAGCAGCGCGCCGACGAACGACGAGGTGAAGGCCGTGGTCAGCGCGGCGCCCGCGTTGCCCTGCTGCGCCATCGGATAGCCGTCGAAGGTGGTGGCCACCGACCACGGCTCGCCCGGGATGTTGAACAGGATGGAGGTGATGGCTCCGCCGAACAGCGCCCCCCAGTAGATGCACGACAGCATGATGATCGCCGAGGTCGGCGACATCGTGAACGTGAGGGGCAGCAAAATCGCCACCCCGTTGGCGCCGCCCAGCCCGGGGAGCACGCCGATCAGCACCCCCAGGATGATGCCGACGAACATCAGGCCGATGTTCATCGGCGTGAGGATTACCGAGAAGCCCTGCATCAGGGCACTGATTTCATCCATTTCGCATTTGCTCCGTGAGATTCAGTAGCCGAGAAACCGGAGGGGATCGAGTGCGCCCTTGAACAGGGGCACCTTGAACCACACCTCGAACATGCAGAAGAACACCGTGTTGACCGCCAGCGCCGCAATGACGCTCTTCACCCACGAGTACTTGCCCAGGAACACCATGAACAGCGCGATGTAGATCGCCGATGCCACATAGAGGCCGAGCAATGAAATCGCCATCACGTAGACCGTGGCCGGCAGCAGCACCGACAGCACGCGCTTGAGCTGCACCGAGTCGACGAAGACCTCGGTCTTCCTGTTCTTGCCCAGCAGGGCCTGGTACAGGATGCCGGCACCGGAAATGGTGATGATCACGCCGATGTAGAAGGGGAAGTACCCCGCGCCGGGACCGTCGCTGGTCCAGCCGGAGCCCAGCCTCTGGCTCTCGTAGATCACCACCAGCCCTATCACCACCAGGACCAGTGCAACCACTGCCTCGACCACGTTGGTCGCTACGCCCGTGCGCACCGGACCGTCTGCTGAATTCTCGTCGTGCTCCATGGAGTCCCCATCGTTCGTGTGTATGCCGTGAAAACCAAAGTGCAGCGCTCCGCCCGCCGCCCCTCCGCGGGCGGCCGTCTCTTCAGGCGAGGAGCGCCGCGCGACGCTCGATGATTGCTACTTGTTGCTGGCCAGGAAGCCGGCTTCCGTCATCAGCGTGCGGTGCGTGGCTTCCGCTTCCGTGAGCCATTTGGTGAACGCGTCGCCGGTCATGAAGGTCGGGTTGAAGGCACCCTTCTCCATGTATTCCTTCCAGTCCGGCGTGGCGGCGATCTTGGTCAGCAGGTCCACGTAGAAGGCGAGCTGGTCGGGCGTCACGCCGGCGGGCATGAAGATGCCGCGCAGCATGGTGTACTTGGTGGGAACGCCGGCTTCCTTGCAGGTGGGCACATCGTTCCACGACTGCGTCTCCGTCACCTTGGCCTTGAACGGCATGCGGTGGTCGTCGAACACGCACAGCGCGCGCAGCTTGCCCGCGCGCCACTGGGCCACTGCCTCGATCGGGTTGTTGACGGTCGATTGCACGTGGCCGCCCACCAGTTGCACCGCCACCTCGCCGCCGCCCTTGAACGGCACGTAGATGAACTTGGTGCCGGTGGCCTTCTCGAGCGCCACCGTGATGATCTGGTCTTCCTGCTTGGAGCCGGTGCCGGCCATCTTGAACTTGCTCGGGCCCGCTGCCTTGGCCGCCGCAATGAACTCGGAGGCGTTCTTGTACGGCTGTTCGGCGTTGGTCCAAAGCACGAACTGGTCGAGCGCCATCATCGCGACCGGCGTCATGTCCTTCCAGTTGAAGGGCACGCCGGTGGCCATGGGCGTGGTGAACAGGTTGGACAGCGAGATGATGATCTTGTGCGGATCGCCCTTGGCTTCCTTCACGGCAAGGAAGCCCTCGGCACCCGCGCCGCCCGACTTGTTGACGACGATCAGCGGCTCCTTCATCAGCTTGTACTTGATGACGATGCCCTGCAGCAGCCGGCCCATCTGGTCGGCGCCGCCGCCGGTGCCCGCCGGAATCACGAACTCCACCGGCTTGGTGGGTTCCCATGCGGAGGCTGGTGTGGCGACCGCGAGCGCCAACATGGCCGCGGTGAAGACTTTTGCCCGACAAGCGCGGGTGCGCGAAAAGAAGTTCTTCATCATGTTGTCTCCTGTGTAAGGTGCGCTCTTTTTTTGGTGGATCTGAGCCGAGATGCGAACAGGGCCGATGGTGCGCGCAGGAAGAACTCAGCCTGCTTGACCATGGTCAACTTTTCAAAGATTTTGTCTTGGGGTTAGCCCGCGCCGAGCGACGGGCGAACGAGGCTTGGCCTGCGAGCCATCGAGGGAAACGGCACGCAGGCAAACGCATGCAGCAGCACCGATGGCGTGCGCTTTTTTCCTTGCATCCAGGGAGGATTCGGGTAAACCCTAAAATAGCGGTTGTTCCCGACCAACCAAATCCCAGGAGTTCCCGTATGTCTACCCTTGACCGATCGTCCAGCACGAGCGCATTCGGTGGCTTGGCTGGCGCGCTCAAGGCGCTTGCCGAAGAGGCCAGCGTGCTCGTTCAGGCCTTGCTCCGCCCCAGCAAGGTGATCGACGAAGTCGAACAAATGCGCGCACTGCAGGTGCGCGCCAACCGCATCGAAGCCTCCGACCCGCTGCGCGCCGACGTGCTGCGCTGGCACGCCTCGCGCATCGGCCTGCGCTGAGCAACGGGCTGCGCGGTAGCGCCCCGAACTGGTAAAGTCCGGGCCGCCCTCCGTCTTCGTAGTTCAATGGATAGAACGGGGTCCTCCTAAGACTCAGATACAGGTTCGATTCCTGTCGAAGGCACCAAGGACCCGATTCACGGCGTCTCTCCCGACATCAAAAACCCGCACGCTCCCTAGGCGTAGCGGGTTTTTCTTTGCCTCGCGGCGACACGCGGCATAGCATCCCATCACCCGGAAATACCGTCATTTTTGTCGGTATCCCGGAAATCCCCGTGACGAGATACCGTTAAGGAGTAGAGATGGCGCTGACGGACACGTTTGTTAGGCAGGTGAAGCCCACCGGGAAGGCCAACGGCGACAAATATGCCGACGGCGCCGGCATGTACCTGTTGGTGAAGACTGCCGGGAAATACTGGCGAATGGATTACACCTTCGCCGGCAAGCGGAAGACGCTGGCGCTGGGAACCTACCCGGAGGTCTCGCTGGCCAAGGCTCGGGATCGCCGCGCCGCCGCCCGCGAGCTGCTGGCAGACGGGACCGACCCGAGCGCGGCCAAGCGCGAAAAAAAGAGAGCCCTGGCCGACGCGGCGGCGAATACGTTCGAGACGGTTGCGCGCGAGTGGCTGGGAAAGACCGCGGCCAAACGAGCGAGCGGAACGCAGCTCAAGGTCAAGACATGGCTCGAGAAGGACGTGCTCCCCTTCATCGGCAAGATGCCCATGTCCACCATCGGTCCGCGCGACATTCTGGAGCGAGTGGTCCGCAAGCTGGAAGCACGCGGCGCTATCGATACCGCCCATCGCGTCAAGCAGCTTTGCGGGCAGGTGTTTCGCTTCGCAGTGGTGTCAGGGCTGGCAGAGCGGGACGTGACCGCCGATCTGAGCGAAGCTCTGGCCTCGAAAGCGACCAAGCACTTCGCCGCCATTACCGAGCCCAAGCGAGTCGGAGACCTGATGCGCTCGATCCATGCCTACAGCGGCCACCCCACGACCGTTGCCGCGCTGAAGCTTTCCCCGCTGCTGTTTGTCCGGCCTGGCGAGTTGCGCACCGCGGAATGGGCCGAGATCGACCTGGACGCGGCCGAGTGGCGCATCGCCGGCCCGAAGATGAAAATGAAGGTCGACCACGTCGTGCCGCTGGCCACCCAGGCGGTGGAGATCCTGCGCAACCTCCACCCGATCACGGGGCATGGACGGTTCGTGTTTCCCAGCATACGGACGGGGGAACGCCCCATGAGCGAGAACACGATCAATGCCGCCCTGCGCGGGATGGGCTACAGCGCTGAAGTCCACACGGCCCACGGCTTCAGGGCAACCGCGCGGACCATCATGGATGAGGTGCTTGGCGAGCGCGTGGACTTCATCGAGCACCAGCTCTCCCACGTGGTCAGGGATACCAACGGTCGTGCGTACAACCGCACCGCACATCTCCCCGCGCGCCGGGAAATGATGCAGCGCTGGGCGGACTACCTGGACAAGCTGCGCATCGGTGCCGACGTGACTCCCTTGAAGCCGCGCCAGATGACATAGCGCCAAGTCCGCGCGCTCCTGCCAAGCCAGCTGGATGAGTGCCACGACATCGCGCAGGTGCGCCGCAGTCTGCGGCAAACCGCTTCGGACGCCTGCCGCGAACTACTGTGCTGCTCGCAGCGCGCCGCGCGCCCGTTCCGACGCCGCGCGTTGACTACCGCCGGCTCAGCCAGGACTAGACACTCGAAGTCACCTTCCAATGTCGGCGCCGGGACAAAGTGGCAAACGCATTACAAATGTGCTACGCTTACGGCCATGAAATCGTGCACCTTACCTGCCGTTCGCGTTGAGCCGGAACTGCGTGCCGAGCTCGAAGCGGTCCTGGGTGAAGAGGAAACCATCAGCACCTTTGTGGCCGATGCCGTGCGCCGAGCAGTTGACTTCCGTCGCGTCCAAACGGACTTCCATGCGCGTGGCGAGTCCGCTTGGCAGGACTACCTGCGAACCGGTGTTTCACACCCCGTGGACGAAGTGTTTGACCGCGTCCAGGCCCGCATTGATGCACGACGTCGCGAATTGCAAGGCCCCGGCACGTGACTGAGTTGTTCGGGGTTGAGATGACCCCGCAAGCCGAGGATGACCTTGAGCGGTTGTTTGAGTTCCTCGTCGCACGGTCAGAGACCTTGGAGGAACTGGATCATGCTCAGCATGTACTGCACCAGCTTCGCACCAGTATCAAGAAGCGGCTGGCCGAGAATCCTTGGGCGTATCGGAAAGCGAGCGACGGCAGGCGTACAACGCGCCGAGAGTTAATCGTAGGCCTTGGTTCCACAGGCTATGTGGCCCTCTACGAAATCCTTCCAGGGCGGGAAGTCAGGGTGTTGGCAATTCGTCATCAGCGCGAAGAGGACTACCACTGAGCCCAATGCGGCTGTAGGTCGCTGTGGTCCGACCCGGACTGAATAACCGGTCTGTGACTGGAGTCAGGCTGACCTGCCGCCACTGGCAGCCACATAGACGCGGGCATAGAGGTCGAAGGTTTTCATCAGAACCCTACTGCTGATTAGGCAGCCCGAGCGCCAACCGTCGTCAACGTCTGGAAGTGGCCGAAACCTGAGAAAAGGTCGCGCGTCGAATCAAGTTCTCGTTCGATTTCTGGACGCAATCACAGTTGGCTTGATGAGATCTTCGGGGACGAACCCGATGCCACAGCTCGTGCAATAGCAAGCAGCGACAAATTGATCAAGCGGAACGGGCTGCAGCGACTCGGACAGGCATTCATCTGTTGCGAGCTGATCCGGCCTGCGGCCACCAGCTTTTTCTTCAAGCGGACTCTGCTTTCCAATGAGCAATGTTTTGAGAACGACGCTCGCTTCGCTCTTGCATTTGGGACAGAAACGATCTCGGAAAGGTGTCGACGTTTGCATCGCGCTTACTCTCGAATGACTGCTTACCGGCCAAGCGGGGCCGAAGAATGATGCCCGTTGGATCGCTCCACCAGTCGACTGCACATGACTGAATTCGGACCGAGCAACGAAGGTGTCAGGCGACACGACAAACTGCCCCCCGTGCTCCCTCTCAGGGAAAGCTCGCCTGAGCGTCTGGAGATCGATGGTCATGTCGCGCTTTCGATGTTGTTCTTCTTGTGCTCCGGGGCCGTCAGCCACGCGGCAAGCCCGTCGCGGCGCATGCACTCGGCCAGCGCGAGCTGCAGTTGCGCGCCTTCGTGCAGGTCTTGTTCGGTGGTTTCGTAGTGCATCTGGTAGAGCGCCTGGCCCTCTGTTTCGCCCATGTCATGCAGCGCGGCAATACGGCCGGCCAGGTCGGACGTCTCTTGCGGCTTGAGGCGCGTGAAGGCCTGCCGCAGATCGGGCAGATGCGCCACGAAAGCCTCGGCGTCCCAGCCCTGCACCAGGCCGTCGAGGCCTTCGAGCAGCGCGGGCAGGCGCAGCAGCAGTTCAGGCGCCGCGGCCATCACCCCGTTGAGAAAACGTACCGCCTCGCGCGGCTGTGCGCCCGCGCCGAAGCGTTGCCGCACCACGGTATCGAGTGCGTTCTCGTCCCAGTGTCCATCGAGGTACAGCAGGGCCGAAGCAGCGCCGGCCACCGCGGGCGCGGCCGACGCACCGGTCGCGAATCGTTCGAGTTGCGTACGCAGCAGGTCGAGGTCGATGGCACCGTCACCGGCTTCTCCCGGTTCGCCTTGCAGCGAGGCCAGCAGGCGCCCAAGCTCGCGCAGTGAAAGCAGTTGCTTCACCGCGCCCGCCTCACCTTCTTCGGGGCACCCGCCCACGTCGGGCAGCAGGAACAGCGCCGCGGGCCACACGCGCTCCAGCAGGCTGCGCAGCTGTGGATGCTGCTGCACGCCCAGCGGCTCCCGCGCACGCCAGAGCGTGACGAGCCGATGCCCGCACTCGACCACCGAGCCGAGCGAGGCATCTTCGTCAAGGTGGGTGGAAAGCATCGAGAGCAGCTGGGGCAGGCGCGACTGCAGCCCGACCAGGCAGGCGCGCAGCAACAGCGCCACGGCCGCGCTCGCGCTGCGTCCGCGGCCCTCGTCGGACAGCGCGATCTCTTCCTTGCGCAGCTTGGCCATGCAGACGGCCTCCACGCTGGCGCCATCGCCCGCCAGCTCGATCAGCCGCGCCTCCACCAGCGGCGACCAGGCGGCGCGCCACTCTTCGAACAGCAAATGCAAACGGCTGTTGCCAAGAAAATCCGGCCCCGCGAGCCAGGTGCCGAGCCCCGTGTCGAGGTATGTCATGGCATGGAAGAAGCGGCTGCGCTCGCGGTGCGAAGGCTTGCGATAGAGATCCAGCCGCGCCATGCGCGCGGTGCTGTCGTCCAGCCGCACGCCGGCCTGGCGGGCGAGCCTGCGCGCGTCCTCGATCAGCGGCGGCGAGCCTGCCGAAGGCGGCACGTCGCCGATGCGCGTGCCGCTCAAGAAGTTGCGCAGGTCGGCGGTAAAGCCGCGCGTGCCTTCGTCGATGGCGCCCTTGATGAAGCAGGAGCGGATGGCATCGAGCAGGTCTTGCCGGCCCGGACCGGCATTGCCGCGCAGCGCCGCGAGCCGCATGGCCTGCGCGGCGGCGGCCTGCACCAGTGCTGTAGACACCGCATCGGCATCGTCTTGCGCGCGGGTCTGGCGCGCAAAGCGGGTCAGGCTGTCGAGCGCCACTGCGGTGAAGGGGTCGGCCTCGCCGGCCTCGAGGCGTTCCCACACCTGCTGGTAATAGCCGGGCGACGGCATGCCCGAGGCATAGCCGTTGAGCGCGTCGAGCCGCTCGAAGCTGTAGCGGATCAGCCATGCGTTGTCTGGTGCGTCCTTGCCGGCGGGCGCCTTCGAGGGCTGGGCCTTTTGCCACTGGTTGACCAGCTCGAGCGTGTGAAAGCCGCCGGTGACGACCACGATCGGCCCCTCGATTTCGTCGCGCCAGCGACGGATGTGCGCCGCCATGTGGCGCTCCCGCGGCAGGCTCAGCTCGGCCTCGAGCACCTCGGGCTCGTAGTCGAGCCGCGCCATGGCGCACCAGCTGAACACGTCGGAAAAGAAGGCGCGCCAGTGGCCGAGAGCGGCCGACGTGCGCAGTTCGAACAGGCGGTCCCACAGCTCCTGATGGTCGACGCAGCCGAGCTGGGCGGCCATGGCGTTGAGGTAGCGGCTGTGCGCGAAATGGCGCTCTTCCATCAGGCTGCGCGCTGCGTCGCGTGCATCGCCTTCGTCGCCTTCGTCGCGATGCCAGGCCTTGTCGCTCCAGGGAAGATCGATCAGCCCCAGGCGCGCGCCGAGCGCCGCGCCTTCGCGCACCGCAATCCACTCGGGGCTGTAGTCGCAAAACGGAAAGAACGACGTGCGCGACTCCGTGCGCGTCTTCTCTTCCGAGTCGGGGTCATCGACCGGAACCTGCCGGGTGCTCTGGCACAGCCATGCAACGGGGGCGGTGGTTTGCGGGTGCTGCAGCAGCGGCAGCAGTGCGTTCAGGTCGTCCGGTCCTTCAATCAGCACAGCCGCCGGCCTGACCTCGCGCAGCAGCGCCCTCAATGCGAATGCACAGGCCGGGCTGTGGTGCCTCACGGGCACGAAGAACACGCCCCCGCCGTCCTCGCCGAACAGCCGGCCGCGCGCGGCCTCCAGCCCGGCAGGCAGAACGCTGCCGGTTTCTGCAACTACTGCCACAGCGCACGTGCCGCGTCGTGAAAGGTCTTCCATTGCGCGTCGCGCTTGCCGCGTTCGCGCACGACGGTGTCGAAGTAGTGGCGCACGCGCTTCACATCGTCGGTGCTGTCCTTCAACACCACGCCCTGCAGCTGGCCCGCGATCTCGCGCACGGTGAGCCGGCCGCCGTTGAAATGGCGCGCCTGCAGGGCCGCCGCATAAGCCACGTTCACGGCCTCCGCGGTGGACATCACGGCATCGAGGCCCTTGATGGCGGCGCCGTCCTGCGTCTGGCCCGCGCGCAACTCCTGGAAGGTGGTAACCAGCAGCGCCACCACGTCGCGCGGCACCTCGACCGGCGACTCGCCGCCACCGTCGAGTTCGCGCTTCAGCTGAGCCATCACCAGTTCGACCTCGAACGAATGGTCCCGGATCGGCTTGACCGTTTCGAAGTTGAACCGACGCTTCAATGCGGACGACATCTCGTGCACGCCGCGGTCGCGCAGGTTGGCCGTGGCGATGATGTTGAAGCCGCGCTGTGCATAGAGCCGGGCATCGTCGCCCAGCTCCGGAATCATGAGCTGCTTGTCGCTCATCAACGAAATCAGCACGTCCTGGATCTCGGGCGGGCAGCGCGTGATTTCCTCGAAGCGCACCAGCTTGCCCGCACGCATGGCCTGGTAGAGCGCAGAAGGCACCAGCGCGCGCTGGCTCGGCCCCTCGGCCAGCAGCAGTGCGTAGTTCCAGCTGTACTTGATGTGGTCTTCGGTGGTGCCGGCGGTGCCCTGCACCGTGAGGCCCGAATCACCGCTGACGGCGGCTGCAAGCAGCTCCGAGAGCAGCGACTTCGCGGTGCCCGGCTCGCCCACCAGCATCAGGCCCTGGTGGCCCATGAGCGTCACGATGGCGCGGTCGACCAGCGGATCGTCGCCGTAGAACTTGCGGCTCACCTGCAGCTTCTCGTCGCCGAGGATGAAGCGCCGCACCGCGCGCGGCGAGAGCTTCCATCCGGTGGGCCGCGCATCGGTGTCGGCCGCATGCAGCCGCGCGAGCTCGTCCGCATAGCGCGCCTCGGGGGCAAGGCGCACGGCCTGGGTCGCGGGGGAAGAAGACGGTGATGTGCCGGTGCTCATGATGATGTTGCTGCTGGTTTTTCTGCGGGTCGGCGCGGCCGGCTTACCACGGCATCTTCTTTTCCCAGCCCGCGTCGAACCCGGCGCAGGCCTGTGCGATGGCCAGGTAGTCGGCATAGGCCTCGGCCAGGAGCACCGGCGGCACGCTCGACAGCGGCAGTGCCCGGTCGCTGTAGCCGCGGGTCTTCATGTCCTCGAAGCCCAGTGTCTTGAGCGCCGCGGGCACGTTCTCCTCCGGCAAGGTGTTGCCCGAGAACTCGATCGCCACGCGCACGCCGGCCGACGAAAACTCCTTGGTGTACTGGTAGAAGAAGCCGCCGTCCTCGGCCTGCGCGCGCTGGTAGCCGAGCTTGGCAAAGCTGCCGCGCAGCGTGAAGGTGTCGCTGATCCAGCCCAACCGGTCGTTGATTTCGCTCACCGGCTGGCCCTTGTCGTCGATGAACGCAACCGCCGGCGGCTTGCGCGTCATCTGCGCGAAGAGCGGCACCAGCTTGTAGTCCTTGAAGTGCCTGTTCCACGCGGCCGCTGTGCCTTCGTCGACCAGCGAGGCGTGGCCCAGGCGCAGCTGGCTGTCGGCCGCAAGCTCGACCTCGTCGTCCTGCGTGTCGATCAGGCTGCCGTCCTCGGTGGGGCGGAAGCTGCCGCGCACCGCGCCTTCCGCGTCCAGTTCGAGCCACACGAGCCGCTGTATCAGCCGCCCGGCAATCGGGTGCCGGTGCAGGTATTCGCGCCACTCGGCCTGCGGCCAGATACGGCCGGTGCACATGGCTTCGAACAGGCGCGCGGACTGCAGATCGATGACCTGCTTGAGCTCTTTCTTGCTGGTCGAGAACTGGGCCTTCGCATCCTTGATGAGCACGGGGTCGTCGTTCTGGCGCGGCTCGGGCAGGGCCTTGACGACCTTGCCTTCCGGGTTGCGCAGTTCGGGCTTCATCGCGGCGTCGAGCACCACGGTGAAGATGCGGTCGCCGTACGCGAGCTCGAGCTTGCCGGTGTCGTCCAGGCCCGCGGTGGGAATGGTGCGGTCGGCGAGCTGGTCCTGCGTCCAGCCGTTGCGGTCGGCAATCTGCTGCACCAGCGCGCGCGCCTTCTCCTGGACAGAGGCAGTGCGATAGCGGCGCGATATGCCCAGCAGCAACTGGATCACCACCGGGTCGTTGCCCGGTGCCACGCCTTCGAGCATGGCTTCGATCTGCGAGCGGCGCTGGTAATGGTCGCGCATGTACTGCTGCAGCAGCGTGACGACCTCGTGCCCCGGCGCATAGGCGGTCAGGGCAAGCGTGCCTTTTTCGCCGATCGCGCTGCCGAGGTATTCGCTCATCTTCTCGCGCTTGCACTCCTCGAAGACCTGCTCCTGCGTCTTCTGGAAGTCGGCTTCGTAGTACTGCTTGTGCTCGGCCTTTGCGTTCTGGTAGCGCTGCTGGTTGCCCTGGTAGCGCTGCGGTGCATGGGCGTTGGCATGCGCAATGCCTTCGTCGAGCGTGGGGTGGCGCGTGTCGTGTGCAATGAACTGGCGCAGCACCAGGCTGCCGACGGCCTGGCGGCCGGCCGCATCGAGCAGGCCGAGGTAGCGCGTGAACAGCGCGTTGCCGCCCGGCTCCTTGAGCTTGCAGGCGAGCACCACCCACCAGCGCACGATCTCGGGTTCTACCGGGCTGCCGTCCAGCCATCTGCAGGCGGGCAGCGCGTCGAGAGAGAACCACGCAAGGCCCGCCGGGGGCTTGGCCTTCAGGCCCTTCTTCGCCTCGGCCAGAAGAATCGCCGGTGCAAGGCGCGCGGAGATGTCGTCGCCCAGCGCCTCGAGCGCCGTGAGGTAGGCCGCGCGCACGGTCTCGCGGGTTTCCTTCTCGAGCGCCTTGGTGATGGCGGGCACGGCCTCGGCGTACTTGAGCTCGGCCAGCCAGTTGGCAGCCTCGATGCGCACCTCGCTCTTGGTGGCGCCGAGCGACTCGACCACGCGCCGGCCGATGTCGGGCAGCATCGACAGTGCCTTCTGCGCGGCTGCGCGGTGCGTCTTGCCTTCGCCGAGCGCCAATTCCATGACCCGCGGCAGCCAGCGTGCCTGCACGGTCGGAAAGACCGCCAGCGTGCGCAGCGTGGCATTCAGGTCGAGCTGGGTCTGGCGGCCTTCGCGCTTTGGCGGCGCGACAAGGCCCAGGCCTTCGTCGATGTACTCGGGGTGCTCCGCGAAGAAGGGCCACACACGGTCGGCCGGCAGCACGTCGACCGCCGAGGCCTGGTTCCAGTATTGAAAGAGCGCGGTGTGGGCCACATCGTCGATCGGCATGCCGGAGCGCTTGAGCAGCTCGGCCAGCGCGCGCAGGTCGACCGAGCCCACGGGCTGGCGGCCGAGCCACTTGTGAAAGCCGTCGTCGAACCAGAAGCTGGTCCAGTGGCGCGACACGGCCAGCCAGCGGATCAGGTGCGGCATGCCGAACCCCGGCATCGACTGCAGGCGATTGCCGAAACCCACGACCTGCTGCAGCTGGCCGTTCTTCGCGCGGTTCTGGTCGTTCTTGCTGCCCTGCCCGTTGAGCACGCGCACGGCCACGCGCATGTCCTCGTCGGTGAGCTTCTTGTGGGCGGCGTAGTTGTCCTGGCGCCACTTGTACCGGTAGGTCTGCTTGGAGGCCTTGTTCTCCTCGATCTCGGCCTCGGCCGCGACGCGGTTCTTCTCGAGCAGCTCGATGCGGTTGGCAATGAGCAACTGCACCGCCTCTTCACCCAGCGGAATGTCCTCGAAGGGTTGCCAGGCCGGCGGCTCGGGCAATTCGAGCTCGCCCGCGTCGCCCGCGGCGTCGAGCCGCGACATGGCCGAGCGGATGGCCTGCTGCACGGCCTTGCTGGTCTCGGTGCCGGCCGCCACGTCGAGCAACGCGCGCGCGGCGTCACCCGGCAGGCGCGCAAGCAGTTCGGCGGCCTGCGTGCGCTGCGTGGTGTCGCCGTCTTTCAGCAGTTGCCCCAGGAGTTCGAGCCGCTGCGCCTCGGCAATGCCTTCGAGGTGCGGCGTCGCCTCGGCGCGCACCGTCTTGCTGCCGTCGATGGCCAGGCGCAGGAACAGCGGCGCAAAGTCGTTCAAAAGCGCCTTGTCCTTGCCGATGCGCCTGGCCAGCAGAACGCGGCCCGCAGCCGACAGCTTTGCGGGCAACGCCTCGGTGGCATCGCGCTGGCTGCGCATGTAGTCGGCGACGGCAGGGGCCTCGACCAGGCCGTCGAGCCGGTCGTGGTACCAGCTGTCCAGCCCCTTGCGCTCGAAGACCTCTTGCAGGGCGATATGCGGATCGAGTCCTTCGTGCGCGAGCAAGGCCGCAATGAGATGCACGTTCCACGCGGGCCGCTGCTTGGCGAGATCGCGCTCGGCAGCGTTGCTGGAGCTGCTCTTGTTGAAGCTCGCGAACACCGCGTCGTTGATGAGGTACTGGAGCCAGTCGGGCACCGGCGCGCCGGGATGCTCGAGCGACTGTCCGCCGTCGGCTGCAGCCAGCAGCTTGCCCAGTCGCACCAGCACGTCGAGCGCAGGAGCACTGGCATCCACGCTGGCGTAGAAGCGGCCGCGCTGCTCGAGGCTCTGGTTGCCGATCTTCTCCAGCGCCTTGTTCTGGTAGTTGCTGAAACCCCAACGCAGGCGGCCGGGGGCTCCGAGCAGTTGCCCTGGCTCGAAGGACTTGGCAGCCTGCAGGTCGAGCAGCACGGTTTCCTGCGTGCCGTCGACCAGGAACGCGGCGCCCTTTTGGGGCAGCTCCTTGCCTGCTTTTTCGAGCGGCTCGAAGGCCTGCTTCAACAGCTGCGCCTGCTCGCGCGTCAGGCCGTTGGCGGCTGCGGTGCCGGCGCTGCCCGTGACGGCGCCCAAGATCTTGTCCAGAAATCCCATGCGTTCTCCTCGTTCTCCTGCGCGCTGATTTTGGCAGGTGGGCGTGACGCTTCGGCCAGTTCGCGGCCTGCAGAACAACCGAAGCCAAAGGTTCTAAGCCGGCTGCGCTTTCCTTTGCTCCGGCAAGCTGTCGAGTTCGCCAAGCAACTGGCACAGAAAGCCCAGCTTCAGCAACGGCACCGCGGCCGGCGCAGCAAGGTGCGTGCGCAGCGCACTCGACAGCACCTCCAGGCCGACAGAGCCTGCGCGGTCGAGTGCATCGTGCAGGCGCTGCCGCTGTGCCGCGGTCAGTGCCATGCGCCCGGTGGCGGCCTGCGTCTCGGTCACTTCTGTCACTGGAGCGAGCAGGCGCGCCGCCAGCGTGGGCGCACCCACGGGCGCCGCCTGCCGCTGCTGCTGCCGTGCCTCGAGCATGCGCAGGATGCGGTTGGCGAGCGACGTGGTGCGCGCAACCTCGTCGGCAAAGTCGAGCGACACCGTTTGCAGCGCCTTCTTCGCGTTGCTGCTCAGCACGGCGATGGGCATGAGTTCGGTGCTCGCGGCAGAGCGCTCGATGCGCACCAGCACCGCATGCACTGGGGCACGGCGCGCGGCGAGGCGGTCGAGGTTGTCGATGCGCTGCCGGTGCTCCGGGCCAACGGGGATGTCAAGCCGCAGCCATTGGCCCGCATCGTCCTGCACCAGCCAGTCGAGGCGCTGCTGTGCTTCGTCGAGCACGGGCGGGCGCGTGTCCGAAGGCCGCAGCAGCACTGCATCGAAAGGCTCGGCCGCAAGGCCGGTGGCGGCGCGCAGGCCCTCGCCGAGTTCGGACCAGTTGCCGCAGCCGATCGACTTCAGGCGCGGGTCGTCGGCCGTCCACGCAGGCAGGGGCTGGGCACGCGTGGCGCCGCCGAGCGCCAGCCGGCCGTCTTCGGCGAGGCGGGGGTGTTCGAGGCGCAGGGCCGCTTCGCACACGCTCTGCGCGGCGCCCGCGCCGGACCACAGCGCGTTTGCGGACCATGCGCTGCTGCGCGTGAAGGCGGTGTCGCTTCCATCGGGCCGTGCGAGCGAGGCCTGCAGCACGCGCGCACCCGCCAAGTCCCAGAACGCCACGGTGAGCCCGCGCGCGCCGCCGCGCGTCTGCCACCAGTGCGCACCGAGCGGCAGCAGGTCGAGAGCGGCCGATTCGTCGAAGTCGCGCTTGAGCCGGCCGCGCAGTGCCACGGCGAGTTCGCCCTCGGCCCGCGCGAGCGCAGCGCACAGTGCATGGATGCGCGCCATGAACGCGAAGGCGTCGCGCTCCTCGGCGCGGTGGTCGCGCCGCACCAGCAGGTCGACCGTGCCGCCAAGGTTGCGCAGCAAGGCGGCCAGGCGCGGCAAGCCTTCGCCGCGCGCGGACATGTTGAGTGCCAGGAGGCGCGCCGACGTCAACTCGCTCACGTGCGAGAGGCCGCCTGTCAGCAGCTCTTCCAGCATCGACTCCACCTGCAGCAGGAACGCACGCTCCCGCTCGCCGAGGCGCACGGTGTCTTCGACCGGCGCAGGCCGCGCGCTCTCGGGCCATGCGAAGGGCTGCCCGTGCGCGCTGCGCAGCGCGGCAATGGCGATCAGGTGCACCGCCTTGCGTTCCGCGGCAGGCACCTCGGACACCATGCCCGCATAGCCCGCGCCCGCCACCCAGCGACACGAGGCGCCGAGCTCGGGCAAGTCCATGACGAGCGCGCCGCCCTGCACCCGCCATTCGACGACGCTGCTGGCGGCGGCTGCGGCGCGGCGCACGGCAGCCACGCCCGCGACCTTGAAAAGCGCCGCCGCATCGAGCGCGAGGATTTCCGCGAGCGGGTCGGCACCGGGCGGTGCCTGTCTGTCTTGCTGCTCGTCTGAACGCGCGCCGGCTGGCCGGCCTGGCGCGACCGGCTCCAATGCACGCAGCCACAGCGCCGCGCCAAGTATGTGCTTGCAGATGCCCGGTGCCGGGCAGTCGCAGCGCGCCTGCTGCGGGCCGCGTGCATCGAGCTGCACGCGCTGGCCGTCGGCCGTCACCACCCCAGCTTCGGTGCCCTGCTCTGCCCATGCGATCTTGCCCGCCTCCACGTCCTTTGCGGCGCGCCGAAGCAAGCCAGGGTTGGCGAGCGTGGCCAGTGTGTCGTCGTCGTAGGCGCGATAGCCGTCGTACCAGGCCATCAGTTCATCACTTCCGCGAGCCACTGCGCGAAATGCGTGGGCGTGAGGGCCGCCACGTGCATGCCCTTGTCGGCCAGGCGCTGCGCCATTTGCCGGTCGTACACGGGGTTGGCCGATTCGTCGAGCGCGGCCAGCCCGAGCAGCTTGACGCGCGACTGTGCCATGCGCTGCACCGCGGCCAGGAGCGGCCCGGGCGCGGCGCCTTCCATGAAGTCGCTGATGAGCGCGAACACCGTGCGCTGCGGGTTGCCCACCAGCGACTCGCAATACGCCACCGCACGGCCGATGTCGGTACCGCCGCCGAGCTGCACCGTGAGCAGCACCTCGACCGGATCGTGCGCGAGGTGCGTGAGATCGACCACGCTGGTGTCGAACACCACCAGCTTCACGCGCACCGCGGGCAGCGAGCTCATGATGCCGGCAATGACGGCGCTGTAGATCACCGAATCCATCATCGAGCCGCTCTGGTCGACGCAAAGCACCACGTCCCAGGGCAGGTTGCGCTTCACGCGCGCATTGAAGCGCGGATGCTCGATGACGATTTGCCTGCGCTCCACGTCGTAGTGCTTCAGGTTGGCCGCGATGGTGGCGCGCGCATCGAAGTTCTGCGCGCTCTTGATGTGCGAGCGCCGCATCCGGTTGCGCCGGCCGACGAGCGCGTTGACAAAGTCGTTCCTGAGCTTGCGCGTGATCTCGTCGACGGTTTTCTGGATCACCTCGCGCACCGCGTCGCGCATCTGGCCCGACAGCCGCCCGCGCATGCCCAGCAGCGCCTTGGCGAGGCCGGGCGTGGCGTCGAGCGAGCGCAGCACCGCCGGGTCGGAGAGCAGGTCGGTCAGCTGGTAGCGATCGATCGCCTGCGTCTGCATGCGCTCGAACACCTCTTGCGGAAAGAGACTCCGCGAGCGGTTGAGCCAGTCGACCGCGCGCAACTGGCTCGGGTCGAGCGAACCCGGCCCGCCGCTCGGCCGGGCCAGGCCGCGGCCTTCGTATTCACGGCCGTAGAGATATTCGAGCGCCTGGTCGAGCTTCCAGTCGCCCGCCGAGAACTGCGTTTGCGACAGGGGTTGCGCCGCATAGCGGCCGAGGATCAGGCGCCAGCGGCGCAGGGTTTCTTCGGACGACATGCGCAATGCGTTCGCAAGGACGGGTGGAAGGAACAGTCGGGGGAGGAGCGCCGGCAGCTTATCCGACGGCAGCGCGCGTCATGCTCACGCCTTCCTCGTCTCTTTTCCTCATGACCAGGCTTCATCCGTCCGTTGCACTGATCGCACATCTGTCCGGGCAAGTGGCGGCCTACGCATTCACCTCGCCCGACGGCCGGTACCAGGCCGCGGAAATCGGCGGCGACACAGTGATCGTCGATTTGCGGGAGCGGCGGCAGCAACGGGCATGTACGACCGCGTTGCTGCCGTTGAAACAATGCAGGCAACGCAAGCGACAAAGGCGCCGAGCGTGCCGCCGTCACCAACAGCGTTGGGGCCACAGGAAATCGCCACCCTGAAAGCTGCCATCGAAGCTTGTGTGCAGGTCGGCCGAGCCGTCCCACCCCCACAATATTCAGATGGCTCGATGACCAAAGCTTCGATGCCCACTACAACCCCATTTCCGGCCGCGTGCAAAACAGCGTGTGCTATCAAGGCGAGATGCCGGCTCTTTACGCGTTCAACAAATGCATGGTGGGCAAGGGCATCTCCCTTGGGTAGCCGCGGGCTGTCGAGCGAGCGGTAGTTGCGGCTCGCCGTGCGGCTGCTTTGGAGCAGCCCGGAATGTCTCGTTCGGGCCCTTTGCGCTGACCGGTCGTCGTGAGGCTACAGTCGGCCGATTGTGTTGAAAAACTCGAAGGTTGCTGGGCATCCTGCGGTGATTGAAAAATCGACCTCATAGAACGGCCTAGGATCGACGATCTCACCCACGGCAAGGGGCGAAGTACCCTCGAAAACGCGGCCAAGACTTGCCCGAGGGAGTTTTTCAACACTATCGGCCAGGAGCAGACATGAGCATCGGCGTCGGGCCGAGGAGTTCCGCCGGAGTCACGCGGCGCCTATGGAGGAGAGTCACTTGCGCTTGAGATTGGGTGCGCTTGCCATGTTCGTCGCCCTGTGTGGCGCATCCGCAGCGGGGCGTGCGGCTACGGCTGAACCTTGCGGCACACCTCTACCTGGCCGCGACGGCTGGAGCATCGAACAGGAACCGCGTCTCGCGGGTTTCAGTCCCGACCTTCTTTGTGATGCGGTGCGGACTTTCGTTGAGAGCACGCGCAATCGGCACGCTCTTGTGGTCGAACGTCACGGCAAACTAGTGATCGATGCCTATAGAACTGGAGCGGACCGGTCCACCTACTCTATATGGGCAAGCCGGACGCAGTTCGATAAAGACCAGCTCCATGATGTCCGCTCCATAACGAAGTCAGTGGTGGCTGTGCTCTGGGGCATCACCGATGGCAGTCGCGTCGTCCCTCCGCTCACCACCCCCGTTCTTGACCTGTTGCCTGACCTGGCCGACCTGCGCAGCGGTGGTCGCGAGCGCATCACGGTGGCCGACATGCTCTGCATGCGCAGCGGTCTGACTTGGGACGAAAGCGGCGGCTATAGCCGCTGGGCGAATGACGAGAAAGGTCTCCTCTGGCGGGGTAACCGCCCCCGCTACGTGTTTGAAAGGCCGCTCGCAGCGCCCCCTGGAACGCTGTTCAACTACAACGGCGGACTCTCCGCCGTGCTAGGACAACTCCTGGAGAAACAAACCGGCTCAAGCTTGCAGGAGTACGCCGGTCAATGGCTGTTCACGCCGCTCGGCATCCGGGACTGGGAGTGGGAAGGAGACTTGCGTGGCCGCGCACGGGCATTCACCGGTCTGCGGTTGCGTCCGCGTGACCTCGCGCGGCTGGGGCGTCTCATGCTGCAAGGGGGCGAGTGGCAGGGTCGGCAGATTGTTCCGCAGGCCTGGGTGCGCACGCTGCTTTCTCCTTGCGCTGCGGGCGAGGAGTTCGGCTACCACTGGTGGTCCGGGAATGTATTTGTCCGCGGCAAGGAGGTCCGCTGGCATGCAGCACAGGGCAACGGCGGCCAGCGCTTGTTCATCGTCCCTTCCCTGGACATGGTGGTTGTGATGACCGCCGGGGAGTACGACGATGGGAGCATCGGTCGTGCGCAACGGTACCTCCTGCAGCTAGTGGTGGCGGCAACTCGGGAACACGAGGGCGAACTAGCAGAGTCGTCCGCCCCATCCGTTGCAGCGGCGCAGGAAGTCGCACCGGTCGAGACGCGCGCCACATTTCGCTCCGTGACCGAGGAAGATGGAGGTGCGCGTGTATATGTGCACTTGAAGGTCGTGCCGCGGGCAAATTTGCCGTTCACGACTCTGCGCTTCAGTGTTCGCGACAAATCGATTCTGGCTGGGTTGCGCGAGGGCACCCATGTAAAGTTTCGAGCCGAGCGCATCGATGGAGAAAACTTCTTGACTACTATCCGCGCCGTTCCCCCGTGCGTACGCTTCCAGCCTTGCGATTGACTCCACGGCGGGATTCTTGCGACAACTCTCACGGACGCGTATAGCTGCTTTGGGCGACGCAAGAGCCCTTGGCCAATGACTCACTCCGCTGTATCGCGGACAGCCGAATTAAGCCGCGCGCCGCGACCATTGAGGTTGATGTCTGCTTTCTGCATTGGCGAACTACCGCAACGGGCCCATTCCAGCCCTCGGGTTGCATGGACTGGGCGCCTAAAACCTGCCGTTCAGAGATTAGCTCGCGCTGATGCGCGCCGTAGAAATGACAGTACACACGCAATTCAAGGTGGGCTGCGGTCTCTACTTTATCGGCGCAACGCTGCGTGTGGGGCGGGGATTCCGCCAGCTCCACTGGCCGGCTCCGGAGCATCTGCGTCGTCGGCTTCATCGAACACGAGGCGCAGCGCATACGGCACCGAACGGGGCCGGGTCGCGCCCGCGAACATCACCAGCAGCCGCTGCACCTCGTGGCGGAAGAAGCCCGCCGGCGGCACATGCAGCTCCAACCGCGCTGTGAGCAGGTTGTTGTCGTCGATAGCGGGATCCTTGCGCTCAGCCTTGCCGCGGGCCTGCCGCAGCTGCGTGGCCAGGGCTTGGGGTGTGGCGCCTTTTCCCGGGGACACGACCGAATCAGCCAGGCGTCGCAGCAGCGCATTGATGGGCGGCAGTTCTCGCTCGGTCAACCGCTCAGCCACGCGGACCGGATTCAGGTCCACCGGGAAGGTGATCGCCGCCAGGGCCTGTCGAACGGGCGCCCAGCCGTGCTGTGACGCCGCGCCTGCGGGCTGTGCGTCCATCAGCAGCTGTTCCCAGTGAGCGTCGGTATCGACGTGGATCACCGATCCGGTCAAAGTGGCCAGGTAGAGCGCGGACTCCAGGTTCAGGCCCTTGTAGATCTGGTGCTGCGCACCGGCTTCTCCCACGGCCAGCGGCTGCAGAAGCAGGTATGGGTCGGCCTCGGCCTGGCGCCGGAAGTACGCGACCATCTGATCCACCATCGCGTCGCCAGCGTCGGGTGCGTGCTTGGCAATGTGGCGGCGCAGGGAGTCTTGCGGCAGCATCCGGATCATCCGGCGACCCTCGTCCTCGGCGAGCTTGAGCCGTTGGTGCAGGCCGCCCTCGGGCGGCTTCCACCCGGCGGTGCGGCGGGTCAACACTTGCCTTACGTGCTGGCCGAGAGGGGCGCAGACCTCGCCGGGATCCGGCACGAAATGGACGAGGCCGGCACGGATGTACGGCTCCAGCTTGAACAGCAGCAGAACGTTCTTGAGCGTCTGCATCTTGTGGCCGGCGGGCGAGTCGATGGGACTGAACTCGGGCTTCAAGTTCCGCGCCACGAAGAACGGGTTCACGAGCACGATCTCATCGACGTATGGCAGCCAGCCCAGCACCGCGGCTTCGACCGTGCGTGGATCGGCCAGACCGAGGAAGACCGAGCGCAGCTTTTTGGGGTGGGGACGCGGCAGCAGCGCGGCGAGGTCGGTGTCGTCAGGCCAGAGGGACGAGAAGGCGCCGTTGATGCGCTGGACCTGGTCGTCGCTCAGGGTGCGGCGCACGTCATCCCAGGTCGCACCATCCTGCATGCCGAGGATGCCGGTGACGACATTGCAGAACATCAGGTTGCGCTCGCGCAGGCCGTAGACCTCCCACGGCGGGCGCTCGGCGAAGGGCAGGCGCTGGCAGCAGTCCTTGAAGGGGTACGCACTGCCGCAGCCGCAGTAGTCGTTGGCCGCGATGTTCTTGCGCGGCGACTTGCGGGTCAGGAACTCGTGGACCTTGGACGTGCGGCCGTGTTCGTCCCAGTACCCGGAGCTGCCATCCTTGTAGCCGACAAAGATCTCGCCGCCGAACTGCCAGAGGTCGGACTTCGGCATGAGCACCTGGGCGATCTCGGTCCACGTGCCGCGGTAGCGCCGCTCAGGGTAAAGCCAATCCTTGTGGGCCGCCGCGATGCAGCGCTTCGCGCGCGACTTGAGCAGGTGGTTGATCGCGATCACCTCGTCGCGGGTCAGGCGACGGTCGCGGATGAACGCGTCCGTGCGCACCATGCCCATGCCCTGGTGCCGGGCGTTCGTGCGAAGGCGCGTCAGGTCTTGCCGGTCGGGCGCTTTGGCATATTCGAGGTGCGTGAAGATCAGGCACGTGTTGGCGTCCAGCACGAACACGGTCTGCGTGCCAAGCAACGCCACCATCGGGTCCAACGGATAGGCGCAGTCCGGCGCCGTGGGATCGATCTGCGGGTTGTAGACCGTCACCGGGTGGTCCGTCACGATGAACTTCACGTCCGAGTCAGCCGCCGAGACGACCTCCCGCACGCCCTCGGCCCACATCGTGCAGTGCATGGTCCGCAGGGCCTGCATTTCCACCATCAGGTCGATCTGGTCCAACTTGCCGTAGCACGATCGGATCCAGTCCAGCCCCTTGGGCGTGCGTAGCTTCTGCGCGGCCATGTGCTCGAAGAAGTCCTCGAACGAGTCATGGACGTCGGCGTGATCGCCCTTCGCGAAGGCGAGCACCGCCTTGGCACCTTGGTCATCGATGGCGCCGAACAGGTGCTTCTCGATGTCGTCGTTGACGATCGAGCCGAAGTGCGTGGAATACAGGTCGTACTCCACGAAGCAATTCACAGGGCCCCATTCGTGGAGCGCCTTGCGCGGAACCTGGTGGCCATCAGGCAGCGTCTTGCGGTCCGGATCGAAGTTGAGGTGGAAGAGACGAGACTGGCCCGGGGCGAGGAAGCCGCGTTGGTACCACTGCGGGACGTAGTGGTTGTTCCGGGTCTGCTGGTCGGTCATCCGCTCACTTGGGTCGTTCGGCATTCTGATTGTCCCTTGGGCGCCAACGACCACGGTGGGCGTGGGCGCCTCATGCGCTCGCGACGAGGTCGTTCATACTCTTGAAGTGAGCCGCGTCACTGTGCTCGATCAGGGCAAACAGATCCCTGAGCACCGACGGCGTCTCGGCCAGCATCGACGGGTTGTGCTCCGGATCCGCGATCTGGTCCAGGTGCGAGAAGGCGTGCAGGAACCGCAGGATGCGCGTCTTGGCGGCGTTGTCGTAGTCGACGGCGTCGAGCTGCTTGTAGAGGTCGCCGGTCTGGTGAGGAACCCGAAAGGCGAGGAACGCCTCAAGCAGGCGTCGGGCCATGTTGGGCAGCGCGTAGTACGCCTCCAGCGCCGGCGCGTTGGGCTTCTTGGACTCCTCCTGCAGACGCTTGAAGAGGTAGTGGTACTCGGACTCGTAGCCCTTGAGCAGGGGATCTAGCTCGGAGAGCTTCGCGCCGCGCGTGCCGTCCTTCACCTCCGTGGACAACATGTAGAACCTCGCGGGGTGGAGCACGGCATCCTTCTTGTTCTGCTGCGGCAGCTTGTCGAACCAGAGCCGGACTTGACGGAAGAACGTGAAGTTGTGGGTCAGGACGAACAGCTGGCCCGCCGCAGCCGTCCGGGCCTTCATGTAGCCGAACGCGCTGAAGAGGGAGTTCGCATCGAGGCTGGAGACGGGGTCATCGATGACAACGACGCCGTTCTCCAGATCGAAGTCGGTGCCCTTAAGAGATTTCAGGAAATACAGGAACGCGATGGACGTACGCTCGCCGTCGCTCAGGTGCAGCGCGGGCTGGTCGCCGCGCATGATCTTGTAGCCGTTCTGCTCCACATCGAAGCGCAGTTCGTCGCGCCCGAGGTACGAGGCCAGTTCCTTGTTCAGCTCCTCGGCGGGCCGCCGGTGCTGGCGTACCTGTTGCTCCAGCGCGGCGATCTGCCTTTTGAGGTCATTGGCGGTATCCGTCGCAGTCTTCTGATCGGCAGTCGCGGTGGAGGCCGCGGCGGATCTCGTCCTCCAGTCGGGCAGGGCGCGGAGCAGCTCATCGCGGGCCAGCGACTTTCTCGCGTTAGCGACGATGGTCTCGAAGTTCGCGGTCTGGCGGTTGTGCTCGGTGATCAACTCGCTGAGTTTCGCGAACGCGGTTTGCCCGAGCGCCGCGCCGACGACCGCCATGCCGGTGTACAGGCCACGGAAGAGCGTTTTCCACCCGCTGGCCGGTGCGTCATCAGGCTTGTGGCTGCTGATGAACGGCATCAGCTCCATGCTCTTAAAAGGCTCATCCCGCTTGGCGTGCAGTGCTCGAAGCAGGACATCCAGCGCCGACGACATCATGCTCGCCTGGCTGTTGAGGGACTTGAGCGCCTCGTCGTAGGCGGTGCGCAGGTTGGCGTAAAGCGCCTCCTTGGGCGGGATCTCCAGCGATTTCTGAAACGCTTGGGCCTTCTGGACCTCGGCGATCAACTGGCCAAGCTCTGACTGGAATCGCTTGAACTCGTCGTTGAAGTGATCTTCAAGCTGCTCGACGCGTTCGGGCTTCAACGGGCCGCCGCAGAACTCGCAGGTGTCGGTCGCGTTCTCCCCGGTGTGTAGGGTCAGGCCGGAGCCAACCCAGGTGGCAAGGCTCGGGTTGGCTGCCAGCCGATCCACCACCTTTGACACGACGGAGCGCTCAAGCGCCGCTCGCGTCTTGTTGGTCAGATCAACAAGATCGGGAAAACCCACCGATGGCTCCTCGACGGTGTCCATGATGGCGGCGTTCCTCGCGTCGAGGTGCTTACTCCGGTCGGTTTCCGACAGCATGGCAGGCTCGGGGTTGGCCTGGGCGAGGCTCGCGAGGTCCGCCTTGAAGTTGGCAGCGTTGTAGTTGTTGTACGGTCCACCGCCGGCGACCGTCAGCAGGTTCTTGATGCCCTTGGCTTCTTCGGAGCAGAACGACTCGAAAGCCGTGCTGGCGGTGGCCTCGTCCCCGCGATGCTCGACCGCCTGTTCCAGCGCCGTGTTCAGCTTGATCGTGAGCTGCTCGATCTGCTTTTGCTTCTCGACGCCATCCTCCCCGAGGAAGAACACGGGCGGCAGTTGCTGGCCGGCGGACTCGAAGACGCTGCGGTCGACCGTATCCCGATTGAAGACGCGCAACGCGGGCAGGGGCGCGGTGCCGAAGTCAGCGCCGTTGACGATCGCCTGGTCGACGAGCACTTGCACCTGGCCCTCGGAAAGCGGCTGCTTGCGCTGGAGGTGCCGGAAGATGGTGGACAGCGAGGTCTTCCCCGCACAGTTCCATCCGTAGATGACGTTGTAGCGGCTGAAGTCGTGAAGGCCCGTCGCCGGCCAGCTGAAGTCCCGAAAAATGCGATAGCCGTGGGCCTTCGCAAGGCGTGCAATCCTCATCCGATCTCCCTAGTTCTCCGTCTCGTGCCGGAGCGCCTCTCGTGCTGTAGACGCTAGCCTGCATCGGGGCCGCTCCATGACGGATGGTCTGTCGCCCGCTCGCTTGAGGCGTTCTGGACGCTGATTGTCCCCTGGCAGCGGGGCAAGTGGGCGCGCCCGTGAACGCGGATTGCTCCCCGGGAGCATGGTTTCATCCACACCGGGGCCGCCATGCCCACACCTGTCAGCCTCACCCTGGCTTTGCGCCGCATCGTGCAGGGTAAGGACCCCTGCGAATGCTTCGACCCGGACGAGATGGCCGACCTGGAGGCGGGGCTGCGAGCAGTGGGCCGGGTCATCCAGCCCATCTTCGTGCGATCGATCCCGGGAATCGACCTTACGAGATCGTGGCCGGCGAGCGCAGCTAAGAACGTCTTCGGTGACGACTGCCTGACCACATCCATGATCTTCTAGCCGGCCATCCTGTGGACGACCCCTACGAGATCTGCGACTGAGCCAGGGCGCTGAACCGCCAGATCGCGAGCCGGACGGCGCCCCATCGGTTGAACTTCCGTAGAGCGGTCGTTCGTGAGCGTCAGGACTTGGCCGACTGTAGCCCGTCGTCGTTTCAGAGCTTCGTGCCCCGAGACGGAAATCTTAGCCATCACGTACCCCGCTCGTTTCGTCGGGTGGACTACCCAGGGTGAATAGGAAGCGGGCACGGTACGTTGAGGCTCGCTCCATGTGACCAAGCGTCTCAGCCGCTCGTTCCATATCTCGCCAGAAGCCGCCTCGGGGGCACTCCTGAACACCGCACGCCGCCAGGAGGTCCATGCACTGGACGAGTACTTCCTCGGGAACTTTCTTCTCGACCTCCGCCAGAGCGACATGGTTGTCCGGTATGCCCAATGGCAGGCGCAGGGAAACGTACCGCTTTGCAGAGCGGAGATGCGCGTGAGCCAATGAAAGCTGTTTGATGCGAACTGGGTCGTTCATAACGCCTCCCGGCCACAGCACGGCCGGATTTCGTCGCATTGTGCCGGTACGGCGAACGACTGGTTGTGGCCGAGTGCTGCCAACGGAGCATTCTGCCGCGCTCGCGCTACGGCCCCTTCTTGACCTGTTAGGTCGCCGTCAGTGCAGAATTCCAGGGTCGGTATCTGTTCCAAAGTCCGCTTTGGACGGTCTGCGCAAACGATCCTGATCGAAGACGACGAGGCCACGTCGGAGAGCTACTTCTGAAATCCGCTCTATCAGCGGATCGATGTCGTGTCGGCCAGAAAGGGCGAAGTGGCACAGACGGCCACGGCCATTCAGCTCCAGCGGCTCCTCCGCCCAAATGCATTCGTCGCACCGCTCCGGCGGGAGAGACGCAGAGCGCGGGTAGATCTGCGCAAGCTCATCAATCAATGCATGCAGGCGTCGATCGAGTGGAAGCCCTTCGTTTTTGGGATCGTCGTCATAGTCGAGGATCATTTCCACAGCAGCTTCATCGTCTTCAGACACCGGGGGGACGAAAACAATCATGGAGTAAGGCAAGACAGGGCTCCTCCTTTGACAGGCAATGACCATCTATTCTGGCGTGCGCACCGTACCCGGTGCCATATTGCGCGACCATGCGGGAATTGAACGGCAGCTATCGAGCGCTACGAACTTCCGCTTCGCGCCCATACCTCCTGACCGGATTGTGCCCTTGCACGAACGACTGGTCTTGGCCGAATTCCGCCTTGAGGCTACGTCGTTTCTGATCCCTCAGGTAGGCGCGGTGGGAAGCGCCAGAGTGGCATTCGCGCGCCAAGAGCGAAAGCACAGAACACGACAGTCGCGATGGCACCGACTGTGAGGGTGGTGTCGATAAACGCTTCGAAGCGATGCGCGCGGCCCCATTCGTTTGAAGGATATGCGGCTTTCAAGGCCCCAAGAGCGAGCGCCGACATGACGCCAGCTGCGGCCATCAGCGCAACCGTCGCTGCACCCACGCGAGCAAGGCCAACGGAGATGGGCATCACAACACACGACGCTAACGGCAGCACAAAGATGAGAGACAAGATGAACACGTACTGGGCTCTTTCCATGCTGCCTCCGCCGAGGAGAACCACAAGCACTGACAGCACGAAACTCGCAGCGATGACTGCGCAGTAGCCCTGAGCGATCAAGCGAAGCCCCAATCGCTGGAATGACCGCTTGGCGACGCCGCGAACGAAGGCAGTCGGGAGCACAAGGATCGCGAGAAGGAGCCCCACCCCAAGAGGCGAGCTGAGATAGTGGAAGGCGAAGTCGGGAGCCATGGTCAAGGAGCTATTGTTTGCAGGTTTCTACTAGCTAATTTGAGCTCACCGGGCTATGTCCGGTGCTGGCCGCTTACCGACGAGGGAGGGACAGGTTCACCATGCATAAAACTCCGGCCCGAAACTCATAGTGTGTCCAAAAGTCCTCCGCCTCAACGCGCGCCCACGCCGTTTGAAGACGGAGCGCGGGAATATCCGCATCACCCGTAACTACGCGAAGGCCCATGTCGGTCGATGCATGCTGCACCTCGTCGCGCGTGGCATAAAGCGGAACCCCTAGAAGCCCGGCATCGACTGCCGAGAAGCCATCCACAGGCACGACGTAGCAATGGATGGTCTTCAGCGTTTGCTGCTCGTCAAACCGAATCGCGAAGCCCTCGTCGGCAGCTTCGAGCCAGTATGAATCCGGCGTGCCCTCATGCAGGCGGTCAAATTCGTAAGTGACCGGACCCGCCTGACAGTCCTCCAGTAGCTGGAGCACCTCGTCGTCCTTGAGCTTTTTCCCGAGCAGTTTGGGCAGAGTCATTTTCTTGCGACAGATTTTCCAGGCCGGTCGATGGATAGCGACTTTAGCCGTCGCCGGCCAGGCCGACCGAGCATCCACCCTCAAAATTGAACAGGCATCACGAAGGTCGGCTTATGGCCGCTAGCGCGTAAAGACCCCGTACCGCCAAAGAAACACACACACAGCTATTCCCGTAATCATTCCGATTCCTCCTGCCATCTCAGTCTGAACGAGGAGTTTGCCGGCTTCATTCCTTGCGAAGCCATGCCATGGAAAGACCCGTTCGCGGTCTTCTGGGCCCTGCACTCTGATGAAACCGAGTGTCAAGATGGCGAACACAAGCAGTCCAAAGATATTCGCGATGGCCTCCCCGAAGATAAGGAGGAAGACGCCGGCGACGATGGATACAACAATCTCGGGATTGCTAGGCATTTTCAGCAAGACTCCTTTCGCTGCTCTGTTGGAGTTCTGAGACTACCAGTCAGTGCGCACGGGCTTCGGGAGCTGGAGTCGAAAGTCCGCAGTTGGCCGACTGTAGCCGTTGGGCGCACGCTACCGTAGACCCGATACGGCGCTCTTAAAAGCGTTTTCAAATACCCTGACTGAATCGACGCGGGCGTCATACACGTCTACGCGAGCCTCGGTTAGGACCAACGCATCGCGTGGCGCTTCCTGAGGCAGGTACAGCTCAAACCTCATGAAATCACCCTCCCAAAAAACAGCCCGCGAATACATCGGGCAACTACATCTTGACGTACTCAAAGCCATCTTCCCGGATATCAGCACGCCACACGAGAAATCCGGCTTCAGGCTCGCAGACCAATCTGACAAAAGGCACCGTGTCTACTACGAACACTTCCTCCACCACTGCAACGTCGCCGACACCAGGTTCGCGTTCGTTCATCCAATCCCGTTGGCCAACCCGCTCAAGGTTTACGTTGATCAGTTGGATCCGACTACCTTCCACCAAGCTTGACATCGATGTGTGATTTTCGTGAATTATTGAAGTTTTAGACCTTGCAGCAGCAACGCGAGGCCCTGCGAATGTCCGGTTCTGGCCGACTGTAGCCGGTCACGGCGTTGGAGGTTTGGGCCCAAAGCAGTCCCACGTTTTTCTCCGAAGCAGACGTAGAGAAATACGGCTAATGGAGAGCAGAGTCTCCGCTTTCCATATGTGGGAAGTTCTGATTCACGAATGACTTCACGAACTCGCCGGGTACGGCTGGGAGTCCCTGCACCCTCGCGGCTTCGATGTAACCGAGCCAAAAAGCACGAATCTTGTCGGGGACGGTATCGACGAAACCCATCTGTGTCGCGACTACCTCATGCCATGAACCGCTCGCACCAAGTGTTTGATGGAGCTTGGGCTCAAGAGCGACAAGGACGTCTCGTTGGTCGTCGTCGAGTTCTCCAATAGCATTCAGGATGTAGCAGTCCAAGAGCCTCAAAAATGGGTTGTCGTCGTATCTACTCATCACGTTTAGTATGCTTTGCAAGCGTCCGCTGCTGGCCGCATTCTGCCCTCTCCGGCGCCCCGTTGCCTTGGGGCACCAGAGAAGGTCAGGCTTCCGTCTGTTCGGCTATTTCCAGGGCGTCTTCAACTTCGATCCCCAGGTAGCGCACGGTACTTTCAAGCTTGGTGTGCCCGAGCAACAACTGCACCGCGCGAAGGTTCCTAGTGCGGCGGTAGACCAAGGAAGCCTTGGTTCTGCGCATCGAATGGGTGCCGTAGTCGGCAGAATCCAGGCCGATCTCCTCCACCCAGCCATCCACGATGCGCGCGTACTGCCGTGTCCCGAGGTGTGGCGATGCATGAACCCGGCTCGGGAAGAGGAAGTCTTCGGGACGAAGATGCGCCGAATGAATCCAACCGGACACCGCAGTGCGGGTTGGCTCGGTGAGTTCGAACTGGACCGGTCGTCCGGTCTTCTGCTGGATCACGTTCGCGCGGGCCGCCGGCCTATCGCCATTGGCCACGTCGCGCACTCGTATCTTGACCAGATCGCAGGCTCGAAGCTTGCTGTCGATACCGAGGTTGAAGAGCGCAAGGTCGCGAGTTCGGCATGACAACTGGAGCCGTGTCCGGATCGCCCAGATTTCCTTGAGCTTGAATGGCCGCTTCTGCCCGACGAGTTTGTCCTTGTTCCAGGGGGAGCGCGGTGCAGCGATTGTGCAAGCGTCCATGTCGATCTCCTATGCAGTTTAGGGACCGACACTTTGCGCCAAGGGTCTCAGCTGGGCCCATCACAGACGATCGCTCGTCCAGATTTGGCGCCGCATAGCTGTCGGTGGAACTCGGCGGGTCAAGGAGTCAACGTCCAGTCGAATTCGATCGACGGTTTGATGCCCTCGCAAGCCGCGCGCCGGCGCACCCAGCCGCGGCTAGGAATGCACTGGCGTGGGCACGAGTGCAACGCTTCTCGGTGTCTTCAAACATCCACGTGCTGTCTGCCCCATGATGCAACCGGGCTTGCGGCGTTTGGCGGACGCGGGCCATCGACATCGCCCTTGACTTCACCATCGGAGCCCGTATGAACGACAAACACCTCACCCCAAATGCGACGATCCTGGCAGCCGAAGATCGGCTTCGGCTGGAGTCGCTTCGCAAGCACCGACGCGCCCACCGGCAAGCCAAATCGGCCAAGCCGCCGACGGCTCCCGAGCATTTCCTTCCACGCGAACCGACTCGCAGTCAAAGCCTGGCCGACGCGGTGGCCGCGACCGTAGGGTCGTGGCGCTTCATCATCTTCCAGAGCACGGCCATCGTGCTGTGGATCGTCGGCAACGCGATGACCGGGAACGGCGCTTGGGACCCGTATCCGTTCATCCTTCTGAACCTGCTCCTGTCGTTCCAGGCGGCCTACACCGCGCCGGTAATCATGATGAGCCAGAACCGGCAGTCCGAGCAGGACCGGCGCCACGCCGAAACCGACTACGAAATCAATGTCAAGGCGGAGTTGGAGATCGAACTGCTGCACGAGAAGATCGACCTCCTGAAGGAACGTGAACTGCTGGCGCTGACCGACGCGGTGCACGCCCTGACCCGGCGGATCGAAGGGTTGTCGGCACGCCCGACCTGAGTCGCGCTACGGCCGCGGCTTCCACGCCACGTTGAGTCGTACGACGGGCAGGTCTGGCGAGCCACCGCGTCGTGCAACAGGCGGTCGAGTTCCTTCTTCACCAAGCCGTAGCGCAAGGCACAGGCGCTACGCCGGGGCGAACCCGGGGGGCTGCACTGGGCTGAATGGGAGCATCACATGGCAGTCGCATCGGTCGAACCTGAATCCGGTCTCGCTCCGAGCGCGTGTCGCCACTGCCCTTTGTGGCACCTGCTTCGTGGCGCCCGACACGGGACTTCAATGAAGTCCGAGTTCCACCGCAATGGGTGCGGGCCGAAGATGCGCACGCCCGGACCAGACGGTCGTGAGCACCCGCTTGTGGCCGTATTCTGCCTTTTGCGGCCGACTTCAAATGCGCGGCGGCAGAGCCGACGGCCACATGTTCAACCATAGCGAACTATATTGAAGCCTTCCTCCGCCCCAGGCGGGATGAAATGGCTGGTGATTTGATCGAACTCCGCATCGGTTGTTTGGAACGGGTGTTCCCCCGAAAGGTTGCGAGCACGCAGGCGCGCCTTGCAAACTTCGTCGGGAACCTCCAGGTAGTGCAGGCGATGCGCTGCTTCAGCTTTCTCGAAAAGGCCTCGGGCCCAATTTCTTGTGGTGGGGGTGTTCGAGGGGAAGTCGAGTACGACGGACGTGCCCCCCGCGAGCAGTGCTGCAATGTGGCCCGACATCGCTTCGCGCAATCTACCGGCACAGCGCACGTAATCCGCGAGGGCTTGAATCTCGTTCGGGTAAAGGCGTGCGAGCCAATCGTCCTCGCTGATGAGAACCGTCTTCGGCTGCGCTGCGAGGTGCTTGGTGAGCGTCGACTTTCCGGAAGCGATCTTCCCGCAGATCATGTGCAGGACCCCTGGCAAGGAAGAAGCGGCGGCAGTCCGCGAAGTTTCGGTTTCGAGCATTCCAATCTCCTGTAACTCTGAGGAGCCCCAGGAGACAGAAAAAACCCGCCTCATGGGGCGGGTTGCTTGGCTACTCAGGCCGCGCGCTAACCCACCATCCTTCGGATGGTGCGAATAATGGACGCGAATTGCGAGCAAGCCATGGAGAGCAAGGATAGCGAGTTCCAGAGGTCTCAGCAATCCGTTCGCGTGGGACGCCTATGCACCAAGGTCAGGCCAGAGGTTCGATTCGTACTTCCGCTGTTGGCCGTAACAGCCCTACATTAGGCGCCTGTCGTCACCGAGAACGCCACTCCGTTCATCAGACGAAGCGCTGCCTTGATGCGCGGCGCCGGGTCCCATACCGGCACTGATGGCGTCACGCCCAGCGCCATCTGCCGCAAGGGCTCTGCGACGACCATCGACAGCATCAGGTCGCACACCGCTTCGGGTTCGTTCACCTGCAGCAGCCCGTTCTTGTGCTGGCGCTTGAGCCAGTCGCCGAGCATCCGCCGGCCGCGCTCGATGCCATTGCGTTCATACACCTCCAGCAGGTCCGCCTTGGACGGAAAGTCGGTGGTGAGCAGGCGGAACAGGCCAACCGCGTCGGCCGACAGCACGCGCGCCGCGATCACCCGCAGTATTTCCGCCAGCGCGGGCAACACGTCCGCCTGTGAGCGAACTTCGGTCGCCAGCACGGGCTTGAATTCGTCGGTCCAACTGCGCACGACCAGCGCCACGAGGTCTTCGCGGTTGGCCGCGAACCGGTAGAGCGACTTCTTGGCAAGGCCGGCGCGCCTGGCCACGGCCTCCATCGTCGTGGCGGCATAGCCTTCGTTCAGCAGCAGCCAGGTGGCGGCGGCCACTGCAGCCTCGCCCATCTCGTGCTCGGGCCTTGCCGGCCGCCCGCGTGGCCGGGCGGTGGGTTTCGTTGCGTGTTCCATGCGGTCTTTCGTTGCGGAGCCTTCCGTGGGGCATTATCCAGTTTAACGAAACGACATACGTTTCTTTAATGTAAGATCATTTTTCCTCTTCAAGAAATGATCGGAAAACACATGATCGAGCATCCCTTCCATCCAGAGATTTCCCGCATCGACGACCTGCTGCAGATCACGCCCCTGCGGCTGGAGACCGGCATCTCCCGGCTGCCCAGCGGCTGCCTCGTCGTGGCGGTGCGCACCGATCTTCATGGCTGCACCGGACGTATGCTCGACTGGTGGTTCAAGTTCTTCGAGACCACACAGCACATCAAGTGGTGGCATCCGCACGACCACGTCGAGCATCGCGGCTGGGACAAGCACTGGAAGAAAGGCGAAAGCTACATCGGCGCGTCCATTCGCGCGGTGGAGTCGCTGGCTGATATTCCGCCGGTGGCCGCGCAACTGAAGTTCCACGACCCGCGCGAGCTGTTCGACGCCGAACAGCTCGACCTGGCCTTCGCGCAGAAGCGCGCGTCGGCGGCGGTCTATGCGCGCATCGGCTTTGGCGAGCACATCGCGCTGGACGCCAACGGCGATCCGCAGGATGGGCAGATGATTCACCTGGCCCGCGACACGCCCTTTGGTTGCGTCTTGCGCAGCCGCTTCCTGCTGGGGCAGTCGAGCGCGCAACCGGCGGTCGACCTGCCGGACGAGTTGGGACTGGGGCTGCTGCGCCACTGCTATTCGGAGTTCACGTACCTCTCGCGTTTCCTGCCGTCGCTGTACTACGGCGAGCACGCCAACGGCGAGGCCGCGCCGCTGCCCTGGTAATCGGGCGCCGTGCGTACATACATACGCAAGCCTCAGCTCACTACGCTCTTGAACACAGCGATGCGTGCCATGTCGAAGACCCGACCAGTGGCACGCGCACGTCTAGCCAGGCTGGCGCACACTGACTGCGAAGCTCGTGCGGCGGCAGGTGGTCCGACTCACTCGCAACGCCGACGAACAACATGAAGTCCGGATCATGGTCAAGCCGTGACACTTCAAATCTCAACACCGCCAACTGCCTGACACGCGTCAGAGATCGGCGGAATTCAACACGGCGTACAACCACAGCGCGATGTTGCTCGATCGGAAGAGGTTTCTTCGAAGCCGCTGGGTGCGACGGATCATGGTGCATCTCCCCAAAGGGGCATGCGAACAATCAGCGGCAAAATGCAAATACAACGTGCCGACTCAGCCAGTTTGATCATTTGGCCTCGGGTGAACCAAGTCACCTGGCGAGAAGACGGGCACTGCGGGTATTGGTGCGGCGGTGAGTCTGGGCTTGATCCGCACGACCAGGTGAAGGTCTTCCACCAGTTGGAGATCACCACACCTGGTGCGTCGCAGCTTCACAGCCAGCAGACCTTGTAGCTTGGCGCGGTGCCATTCGGCAGCGTCGGCGATTTCCGTGCGCGTCATGGCTGCGATTCCGATGCCATGTTCCAGTTCGGCGGCCCGTAAGCAGGCTGCGACGCGTTCGACGCTCTTGAGCGTGTGCTCGATCACCTCCAAGCAACGCTCGGCCAACTTGTTCGGCTCATCTGCAGAGTGTCCGTACACGAAGGCTTCGTAGGGACGCACTGCAGGTTTTGCATCAAACGGCACAAGCCAAGGCCACGATTGACCCAGGCGAGGATTCGACGGCCCGATCGCCGGCTGGCAGTTCAGTGCGGGATCAGATCCAGGCATTGCCGACGGCGCCACGCGGCGCTGCGCACGGTTTGGCTGTCGTCGAACACGACTTTGTACTGGCATACGAGGTAGTTGGCCGATTGCGGCATTTGGAACTTGAACTGGTAGTCCCACTCAGTGCCGAGCGCGCCGCGCTGTTGCCTCAGCGCCTGCCCGAGCACGGCGAGCACCTGAGCCTGATTGATCCCGGGCTTGATTTCGCGAAAGCGCTCGGGCCGCGACACGATGCCGTCGCGCAGAAAGGGCTCCTTGAAGTCAGGGCGGCGCGCCTCGACGTCGCGATAGTCCAGCTTGTCGGGGTTGCTCACGGGGTCTACGGGGTTATCGCGCGCCGCCACATGTGTGGCGGCGCCGAGCAGCGCGGCGGCGAGCGCGAAGGCGGCAACGGTGGGTGATGCGTGCGGGGTCTTTTTCATGGCTGGCGTCCTCTTGGGTCGGATGGGATTCTTGGGAGAGATGAGCGCGCGCGAATCAGCGCTCGCGCATGGCTTCGCGCGCCTTGTTCAGCGGCTTGGTCAGGTAGTCCCACACGGTCTTGCGACCGGTGCGGATGTCGGCGGTGGTCACCATGCCGGGCACGATGGGCATGCGGCGGCCGGCCTTGTCGGTCAGTGCGTCGGAGTCGGTGCGCACGAGCACGGGGTAGTACACGATCTCGGGCTTGACCTCGTCGCGCTGCGTGTCGGGTGCGATGGTCACCACACGCCCTTTGAGGCCGCCGTACACGGCGTAGTCATAAGCGGTGACCTTGATCTGCGCCTCCTGCCCGGGCCGCATGAAGGCGATGTCGCGAGGCGAGATGCGCGCCTCGACCAGCAACTGGTCGTCCAGCGGCACCAGGGTCAGGAGCGAGCCGTTGGGCGGCACGACACCGCCGATGGTGGTGACCTGCAAGCTCTTGACGATGCCGCGCACGGGCGAGTTCAGGGTGAGCCGCTCGAGCGAGTCTGCACGCCCGCGCACCACGGACGACAAGGACTTCACCTCGGCATCGGCCTTGGCGAGTTCCTCGCGGCTGCGCACCATGTAGTTCGATCGCGCCTCGGAGATCTTCAGCTCCAGGTCGGCGGCCTGGCGTTGCAGGCGGATGAGCTCGACGTTGCTGGCCGCGCCGCTCACCTGCAGCGAGCGGGTGATGTCGAGCTCTTTGCGCACGAGCGCAAGCGCCTGGCCCAGACCTGAAGCGGTGTCGCGCATGCTGCCCTGCCGCGAGCGGAAGAGCGCGCTTTCGGAGTCGACCAGCTGCGCGTACGCCTTCAGCTCGGCGGGGAACTGAAGGGTGCTGCGCCCTTCCACCTCGGCGCGCAGGCGCACGCTGCTGGCCAGCGCGGCGCGGTAGCGCGCGGCAGTTTCTTCCACGCTCGACTCGCCGCGCGTCGGGTCGAGCTGCGCGAGCACCTCGCCCTTCTCGACGATCTGGCCTTCGTGCACGCGCAGCTCGGCAAGGATGCCGCCTTCGAGCGACTGGATGCGCTGCTCGCGCGAGCTGGGAATCACCTTGCCCATGCCGCTGGACACTTCGTCGATCTCGAAGCACCAGGCCCACACGAAGAACGCGAGCAGAAAGAGCGCGACGAACCACACGACGCGCGCGGAGCCGCTGGCGCGCGCCTCGTCGAAGTCGCCGGCGCCGCCGGGGCCCCACACGGTGGCGGTGGATACCTGCGCAGGCACCGGTGCCTTGGTCAATGTCACGGCGTTCATGCCTGTGCCTCCTTGCCGCGGCCCGCGAGGGCCGTTGTCTCGCGCGATGCCGCCGCGCCTTGGCGCAGCCGCGCCATCACCTGGTCGCGCGGCCCGTCGAGCACGACGGCGCCGCCGTCCACCACGAGGATGCGGTCCACCGCATCGAGCACGGCCGGGCGATGCGTGGCCAGCACCAGCGTGCGGCCTGCGGACAGAGCGCGCAGTTGTTCGATCACTTCGCGCTCGGCCACTTCGTCGAGCGAGGCCGTGGGCTCGTCGAGCAGCAGCACGCTGGGGCGGCGGAGCATGAGCCGCGCGAGCAGCAGGCTCTGGCGCTGCCCGCCCGAGAGGCCGCGCCCGCCTTCCAGCAGCGGATGGTCCAGCCCGGTGGGCAGGCGGCACACGAAGGCCCAGGCGCCGGTGGCTTGCAGCGCGGCGATCAGTTCGGCGTCGGTGGCGTGGGGCGTGCCCATCTGGAGGTTCTCGCGCAGGGTGCCGTGAAACAGGCGCGCGTCTTGCGCGAGCAGGCCGACGTCGCGGCGCACGTCGGCGGGGTCGATGTGGGCCATCGACACGCCGTCGAGCACCACGCTGCCCGCGCGCGGTTCGATGAGACCCGACAGCGCTTGCAGCAGCGTCGACTTGCCCGCGCCGTTGCGCCCGAGCACGGCAATGCGCTCGCCAGGGCCGATGTGCAGCGCCTTCACGTGCAGCGCGGTGGTCTGGCCGTCGTGGCTGAAGGCGGCGTCGCGCAGCGTGTAGTCGCCCTGCACGGCGGGCCGGTGCACGCGCGTCTCATGGGGCGGGTGGTCGACCGGGAGCTTCATGAGCTGATCGAGCGATTCGCCGGCCACCTTGGCCTGCTGCCAGCGGTTGAGCACCTGCGTCACGCCGGCCAGCGGCGCGAGCATGCGGGTCGACAGGATCGACGCGGCCACGAGCACGCCGGTGCTCATGTGGCCGTCCATCACCAGCGGCGCGCCGAAGAACACGACGAAGGCAAAGGCGCCGCCCTGCACGGTCTGCGTCCAGTTGCTCAGGGTATTGAGCAGCGCGCGCAGTTGCAGGCCCGAGTCGGCGTTGACGGCGTTGTAGTGGTTCCACTGGTTCTGGAAGCGCGGCTCGGCCTGCAGCACCTTGATGTCGTCGATGCCCTGCACGGCCTCGACCAGCATGGCGTTGCGCAGCGACGATTCGCGCATGCCCGCCTGGGCCAGCGCACGCAGGCGCGGCTGCGCCAGCAGGCTGGGCACGAGCAGCAGCACGCACGCGGCCAGCGGCACGAGCACGAGCCAGCCGGCAATGAACCAGAAGAGCACGCAGAACACGAAGAAGAACGGCAGGTCGGCCACGGCCGCCACGGTGGTCGACGTGAGCATTTCCCGCACGGGCTCCAGCTCGCGCAGCTGCGAGATGAAGGTGCCGGTGGCGCGCGGGCGCGCCGAGCCGCGCACGCGCAGCGCGTGGCCGAACACGCGGTCAGAAATGCGCAGGTCGGCGCGCTTGCCCACCACGTCGGTGATGCGCATGCGCGCGCCGCGCATGACCCAGCTGAACGCAATGGACAGCAGCACGCCGCCGAACAGCACATGCAGCGTGGGCAGCGACTGCGCGGGCACCACGCGGTCGTACACCTGCATCGAGAACAGCGTGCCAGCCAGCGCCATCAGGTTGTAGGCGAGCGATGCGACGAGGATGTGGACATAGGGCCGCCAGTCCGCCAGCACGATCTGGCGCAGCCAGTGCGGCTCGACGGGGCGGATGTAGGTGTCCACGCGCGAGTCGGGCGCGGACTGCGCGGGCCGCAGCACGGCCATGGCTTCGAGCGCGGGCTGCAGCTCGTCGATCGTGCAGACAGTTTCTGCGCCCTGGTCGCCACCGAGCATCACGCGCAGGCCCTGCGCCGAGATGGCGGTGACCACGGCCACCTGTCCGTCGCGCAGCTGCAGCACCACGGGCAGCCGCCAGGGGCTCAGGGTGTCCAGGCGCGGCGCGACCTGGCGCACGGTGAGTCCGGCCTGGCGGGCCATCTGGCGCACGCGCTCGCCGAGGTCTTCGTGGTCGCTCCACGCGGCGGCACCGCGGATGCGCTCGCGCGAGGTGTCCAGGTGGTAGTGGGCGGCCACGGCCAGCACGGCGTCGACCCAGCCGGCGAGCAGCTCGGGGCCGCGCGCGGCAGAAAGCTCGGGCATCGTGGTGGCGGTCATGGCCGGCCTCCGGCCACGAGGTCGCCCGCATCGACCAGCCCGAAGGCTTCGCGCAGGCGGCCCGACTGGTACAGGCACTCGACTGCGAGCCGCTGCACTTCGTGCGCGCTCTCGGCCTGTTCGAAGCGCGCGCCGTGGAACTCCTGCTCGGCATTGAGCAGGTCGAGCAGCGAGCGCGTGCCCAGCTGCAAGTACTGCTCGCGGTACAGGTCGCGCGTGCGCTGCGTGCTGTGCACGCGCGCGGCGAGCACGGGCAGGCGCTGCGCGTGGCCTTGCGATTGCACGCGCGCGTCTTCGAGCCGCTGCCGCACGCTCAGCTGTGCATAGCCCAGCGCGGCCTCGGCCGCCTCGACGGCGTGCGCGGCGGCGCGCTGGCGGGCCTGGCTGCGCCCGCCTTCGTACAGCGGCGCACTGAAGTTCACGGTGAGCGTGCTTTCGGTGGCGGACTGGCCGGCAAGCCGCGCGCCGGATTCGAGCCCCCGGTTGACGCCGGCGTTCAGCGACAGCGTGGGCAGCAGTTGCGCATCGGCACCGCGCAGCGCGGCCTGTGCCATGTCGCGCTCGGCCTGTGCCATCTGCACGGTCGGTGCGGGCAAGGCCGTCTGCGGGTGCGCGGCGCAGGCGCTCGCGAGCGGCGCCGACGCTTCGCCGGCAATGTCGACCGGCATGCGGCCCTGGGTCAGATGCATGAGGTTGAGGCGCCAGCGCTCGGCCTGGGACGCGGTGTTGAGTTGCTGGGCACGCGCGGCCTCCAGGCGCGACTGCGCCTGCGCCACGTCCGACTGGCTGGTCGCGCCCTTGGCCTGGCGCTCGCCCACCAGGCCGGCCAGCGACTGCACGCCCTTCACCTGGGCCTGCGCGATTTCGCCGAGCGCCTGCTGGCGATGCACTTCGATCCACGCCTGGGCGGTGTCGCGCACCACGTCGTCGACCGCCAACAGCAGCTTGGCGCGCGCGGCCGTGGCCGAGGCTTCGGCCTCGTTCACGGCGCTCGACACCTTGCCGAAGTCGTACAGCATCTGGGTCACCGACAGCGAGGCCTGGTGCACCTGGCGGCGCCCGTCGGTCTGCAGCTGGCGGTTGCCCGTGCGTGCGCTGAGGCCCGCGCTGACCTGCGGGTAGTAGCCCGAGCGCGCGTCCGCAATGCCCTCGCCCGCCTGCAGCGCTTGCCCGACGGCGTTGCGCACGGTCGGGTGCGATGTGGCGGCCAGGCGCACCGCCTCGGTCATGCCCAGCGGGGTGGCGGCGCTCGCTTGCGCAAACGCCCCCGTTCCGGCGAGCAGCAAGAAAAGGCCCGCGGCGGCGGACGGAAGAAGACGGGAAGCAGACATGCGTAAGAACGTGCGGACAGCGTGTGGACCACCAGGTGTCGGCGCCGCAAGCGGCGCCGACGCCCCGGTCGGTCAGTGGTGAAGCGCGAGGCCCATGTGAAGCTCGTCGTCGAGCGAAGGGGCCACGGGCGGTGCGTAGGCCGTGAGCGAGTCGGCCGATGACGCCAGGGCCAGCCCCGTGGGCGATGCCTGCGTGCTCGCGAAGGCCGGCGGGAACGCGGCCTGCAACAGCGCCTGCAGCGACTCGGCCGCGTTGTAGGCATGCAGCATGTCGGACAGCTGCGTGCCCCCCCACGGGCTGTCGGCGAAGGGGAAATGCGGCGCATCTTGCGGTTGCTGCTGCTCGAGCGACACCGTCACATCCTCGACGCCGGCCAGACCCAGCGAGTCGGCCGAGGTGAAGAGCGCTGCCGCCCCCGCCGCACCGGCTGCGGGCGTGTAGTTGACGTGCAGCGTCTGCGTGGCCGCGTTGCTCGCATCGCCGTCGCGGTCGACCACCTGGTAGCTGAGCGTCTCGTCGTAGTTCCGCGAGCCGCTGGTGCGCGGTGCCACCTGGTAGCTGAACTCGCCCGAGTCGAAGTCCACGACCAGCTTGCCGCCCTGCGCCGTGGCGATGGTGACCTGGTGCGTCGCCGCGTCGTAGCTGTAGTCGCTGCCGGCGGCGGGGCCGGTCTTGGTCATCAGGCCCGTGCTGCTGTCGAAGGCGTAGGTGGTGCCGTCGATGCTCAGCTCGGACACATGGCCGCCGTCGGCGCCGAAGCCCGACGAGCCGCCGAGGCCGCCGGTCAGCAGGTTGCTGACCGTGGGCGGCACGCTGATCGTGCCTTGCAGCATGTCGTTCAGCTGGCTCGTGTCGGTGACGATCTGGCCGTTGGTGTTCGTGCCGGTGCTGCCGTTGTAGGCGATGGGGTCGATGAAAGCCTGTGCCGCCGCGTTCAGGCTCGAGCCCAGGCCCAGTGCGAACGAGTTGATCTGGTGGGTGCTGAGGAAGTTCGTCCAGATCGCTTCTTCCCCGGCCTGGATGCCCCTGTCGGCCGTACTGCTGTTGCTGCTGTTCGCCAACTGCTCCGTGTTGCCGTCGCCCAGGGTCGGCTCGCCGTCCGTGAGGAAGTAGGACACGTTCTGGGCCCCGTCGAGCTTGCCGGTGGCCGAGAAGCCGTTCATCGCCGCAGCCAGGGCCGCATCGTAGTTGGTGCTGCCGGAAGCCTGCAGGTTCTGCACCAGCGCCTTGGCTTCGGCCGCCGTCATCCAGGCCTGCTGCGACGCCCCGGTCGTGCTGAAGGTGACGAGCTGCACCCGCACGTCGCCGTACAGGTCGTAGCCGTCGATCAGATTCTGGACCGCCTCTTTCGCGCGGCTGAGGCGTGTCGGGGTTTCCTGCCCCATGCTCCCGGAAAGGTCCAGGATCACCATGAGGTTGGTATCGATCGGCGCCACGTCGACGGCCTGTTCGCCGCTCACGAGCACCGGCGCATCGTCCTTGACGGGCACATCGAAGCCCACCGGCGCGCCGCTGGCCTGGCCATCGCTCACCACGGCTTCGAAGTGCAGGTTCGACACGCCCTCGCCGTTGCCCGGCGGATGGTCGATCGGCGCCTTCAGCGTGACGGTGTAGCCCGCCTCGAACTGCCCCGTGCCGGTGGCAGCGACATTGCCCACCGCCACGGTCATCACCTCGGTGGTGACGCCGCCGACGGTGACGCTGCCCGTGAGCGTGTGCGTGTCCGCGTCCCAGGTCCACGACACCGGCTGGCCGCCGGAGGTGACGCCGTTGGGGCCACTCAGCGACACCGACAGGTCGCTGGCCGCGCTGTCCGGGTCCGCGATGGAAATGGTGCCGGTCGATTGCAGCGGCGGCTCTCCCGCAGCCGGAATGCCGCCGGGCAGGCTGCCTTCGGAGACAGCCTCGGGCGCAGTCACCGTGGCCGATGGCGCGTCGTTCACCGGGTTGACGGTCACGTTCACCGTGCTGGTGGTCGTGCCGCCATGGCCGTCGCTCACCGTGACCGTGAAGCTGTCGGTGCCGTTGAAGTTCGGGCCGGGAACATAGGTGTAGGTGCCGTCGGCGTTGACCGTCACCGTGCCGTGCGATGGGTTGCTGCCCTTCACGTAGGTCAGCGTGTCGCCGTCGACGTCGCTGCCGACGATCTGGCCGCTGACGGGCGTGTCTTCGTCCGTGGTCTTGGTGTCGTCGGGCGCCGTCGGCGCTTCATTGAGGTTCTGCTCGTTGAGCGTGACGGGGATGTTCGTCGTGACCGTGCCGTCGCTCGCGCCGACCACCAGCGCGTGGGCGTTGGCGCCCGCCTCGTAGTCGTTCACGAACGCCGCAGCGCCCGCCGGCGTGAGGCTGATCTCGCCCGTGACCGGGTCGATGGCGAAGTAGCCATCGTCGTTGCCCGAGAGGATGCTGTAGGTGACGGTCGCGCTGTCGACGTCGGTGGCGCGGACCCTGCCGAGCACGGCGCCTGCAGGCCGGTTCTCGTCGTAGCCGAAGACGTAGCCGTCTGTCGTGTTCACCGGCGTGCCGCCGCCGTCGACGAACACGGGGGCGTCGTTGACGGGGTTGACGGTCACGGTCACGGTGCTCGTCGTCGTGCCGCCGTGGCCGTCGCTCACCGTGACGGTGAAGCTGTCCGTGCCGTTGAAGTTCGGGCCAGGAACATAGGTGTAGGTGCCATCGGCATTGACCGTGACCGTGCCATGCGATGGGTCGGTGCCCTTCACGTAGGTCAGCGTGTCGCCGTCGACGTCGCTGCCGACGATCTGGCCGCTGACCGGCGTGTCTTCGTCCGTGGTCTTGGTGTCGTCGGGCGCCGTCGGTGCGTCGTTGATGTTCTGCTCATTGAGCGTGACGGGGATGTTCGTGGTGACCGTGCCGTCGCTCGCGCCCACCACCAGTGCGTGCGCGTTGGCGCCTGCCTCGTAGTCGTTCACGAAGGCTGCGGCGCCCGCCGGCGTGAGGCTGATCGCGCCCGTGACCGGGTCGATGGCGAAGTAGCCGTCGTCGTTGCCCGAGAGGATGCTGTAGGTCACGGTCGCGCTGTCGACGTCGGTGGCGCGGACCGTGCCGAGCACGGTGCCTGCGGGCCGGTTCTCGTCGTAGCCGAAGACGTAGCCGTCTGTCGTGTTCACCGGGGTGCCGCCACCGTCGACGAACACGGGGACGTCGTTGACGGGGTTGATGGTCACGGTCACGGTGCTGGTGGTCGTGCCACCGTGGCCGTCGCTCACCGTGACGGTGAAGCTGTCGGTGCCGTTGAAGTTGGCGCCGGGCGTGTAGGTGTACGTGCCGTCGGCATTGACTGTGACCGTGCCATGCGACGGATCACTGCCCTTCACGTAAGTCAGCGTGTCGCCATCAGCATCGCTTCCGATGATTTGGCCGCTGACGGGCGTGTCTTCGTTCGTCGTCTTGGTGTCGTCGGGCGCCTTCGGTGCGTCGTTGATATTCTGCTCATTGAGCGTGACGGGAATGTTCGTCGTGACCGTGCCATCGTTCGCGCCGACCACCAGCGCGTGCGCGTTGGCGCCCGCCTCGTAGTCGTTCACGAACGCCGCAGCGCCCGCCGGCGTGAGGCTGATCTCGCCCGTGACCGGGTCGATGGCGAAGTAGCCGTCGTCGTTGCCCGAGAGGATGCTGTAGGTCACGGTCGCGCTGTCGACGTCCGTGGCGCGGACCGTGCCGAGCACGGTGCCTGCAGGACGGTTCTCGTCGTAGCCGAAGACGTAGCCGTCCGTCGTGTTCACCGGCGTGCCGCCGCCGTCGACGAACACGGGGGCGTCGTTCACCGGGTTGACGGTCACGTTCACCGTGCTGGTGGTCGTGCCACCGTGGCCGTCGCTCACCGTGACGGTGAAGCTGTCGGTGCCGTTGAAGTTGGCGCCGGGCGTGTACGTGTAGGTGCCGTCGGCGTTGACCGTCACCGTGCCGTGGGCCGGGTCGCTGCCCTTCACGTAGGTCAGCGTGTCGCCGTCGACGTCGGTGCCGATGACCTGGCCGCTGACGGGCGTGTCTTCGGGCGTGGTCTTGGTGTAGTCCGGGACCGTGGGCAGATCGTTCACCGGGTTGACCGTCACGTTCACGGTGCTCGTCGTCGTGCCGCCGTGGCCATCGCTCACCGTGACGGTGAAGCTGTCCGTGCCGTTGAAGTTGGCGCCGGGCGTGTACGTGTAGGTGCCGTCGGCGTTAACCGTCACCATGCCGTGGGCCGGGTCGCTGCCCTTCGTGTAGGTCAGCGTGTCGCCATCGGCATCGCTTCCGATGATCTGGCCGCTGACGGGCGTGTCTTCGTCCGTGGTCTTGGTGTCGTCGGGCGCCGTCGGTGCGTCGTTGATATTCTGCTCGTTGAGCGTGACGGGGATGTTCGTGGTGACCGTGCCGTCGCTCGCGCCGACCACCAGTGCGTGCGCGTTGGCGCCTGCCTCGTAGTCGTTCACGAACGCCGCAGCGCCTGCCGGCGTGAGGCTGATCGCGCCCGTGACCGGGTCGATGGCGAAGTAGCCGTCGTCGTTGCCCGAGAGGATGCTGTAGGTCACGGTCGCGCTGTCGACGTCGGTGGCGCGGACCGTGCCGAGCACGGTGCCTGCGGGCCGGTTCTCGTCGTAGCCGAAGACGTAGCCGTCTGTCGTGTTCACCGGGGTGCCGCCACCGTCGACGAACACGGGGACGTCGTTGACGGGGTTGATGGTCACGGTCACGGTGCTGGTGGTCGTGCCACCGTGGCCGTCGCTCACCGTGACGGTGAAGCTGTCGGTGCCGTTGAAGTTGGCGCCGGGCGTGTAGGTGTACGTGCCGTCCGGGTTGACCGTCACCGTGCCGTGGGCCGGGTCGCTGCCCTTCACGTAGGTCAGCGTGTCGCCGCTGTCCATGTCGCTGCCGGTCACACGGCCGCTCACGGGCGTGTCTTCGTTCGTGGTCTCGGTGTAGTCGGGCGCCGTGGGCGCGTCGTTGACGGGCGAGACGGTCACGGGCACCGTCACGGTGGTGGTGCCGCCCCTGCCGTCGCTGACGGTCACTTCGAAGCTGTCGGGACCCTCGTAGCCGGGGTTGGGCGTGTAGAGGAACTGGCCGGTGGACGGGTCGACGGTGACGGTGCCGTGCTCGGGGCCCTTGGCGACGGTGAAGTTCAGCGTGTCGCGGTCCGGGTCGGTGGCCTGCACTTGCCCGGAAATGGGCTTGTCCTGCTCGGTGGCGACGGGCTCGGCCTTGCCTTCGGGGCCGCGGTTCTGCGGCGGGAGCAGCGGCGGAATGAAGGCCGGGCCGCCACCGCCGCCGCCGCCACCACCGCTCGCGGCGGCACCGACACCCAGCACGCCGAGCGCACCCAGCAGCCAGCCGGGCACACCGTCGGGCAGCAGCGCGGCGCCGGCGTCGTTCCATTCGATTTCGGTGAAGTGGAAGTCTTTCCAGGGCGCGGTGTACTGGCCCCACCACTGCACGCCGGCGCCGTCTTCGAGCACGAGGTCGTTGCGGCCGCCGTCAGGGTACTCGGCGAAGAAGCCCCGCACGGCGACTTCCTGGCCGCCCTGCAACACGAGCACCAGGTCGCCGCCGCGACGCTCGAACCTGAGCACGCTCTCGGGCGCGATCTTCAGTGACACGATCGATGGGCGATCCAGAACCAGAGGGGCGTCTGCCGCCGCTTTGCGGGATGCGCCACCAGACTTGTAAACAGCTTCCATGATTTGTCCTTGCTTCTTGACTTCAGACCCCGGGGCGCCTTCGTCCTGGACGAACAACCTGGGTCGCACATTGGGGAAATCTCGAGTGCCGGGGCTCTCGAGGACTCGCCGGCAGGACCCGACCGGGGTCACGCGGCTTGCGCTTGCACGAGGCGGGATTCTTGGTGCGGGGGGCGAGCCGGGCTTTTGCCGGAGAGGTCGCCGCTTTTGCCGTATCGGACAACCGTTTACAAAGGTATCCAAACGTCAATTACTTCACACAAATTGCGAGATAAAGTGGCCAATTCGCCGGTGAGCAAAACCGGAGCAGGCGGGCAATGGTGAGAATGATTACCAGTTAATTTCCTGGTTTCATCGCCTTCACCCAGAGAGCGCGGTCCCACGGCCGTGCCCGTTCTTCCATGTCATATTGGTCACCCCCGGAGCCCCGGAGCGTTCATCTTCTGGTGGTCGACGAAGGCGTCGACGAACTCAAGCCCTTGCTGGAAACGCTGCGGGGCGCCGGCTACCGCATCACCCACGCTTTCGACGCGATGGAGGGCTACCGGCGCGCGACGACACTGCAGATGGACCTGGTGCTGCTCGACGTGGGTCCGGGCGGCACCGACGGGTTCGCCGCCTGCCGCCTGCTGAAGGCCGACCCGGCCACGGCGGACATTCCGGTGATCTTCCTGACCTCGTCGGCCGGCCTGGAAGCGCGCTTGACGGGCCTGCGGGCCGGCGCGGTTGACTACATCGTGAAGCCCTTCGATCCGGCCGAGGGGATGGCCCGGGTCGAAATTCATCTGGCACTGGCCGAATCCCGCAGGTCGCGCATGGCCCCTGCCCCACCATCTGCGGCCCCACCCGAGCGGCCTGCGACGAACGGTGACGGCGCGCCAGGCCCGGGCACGGACCGCATGCTCATGCAGGCGGCGGAGCGACTGATCCTCGCCGACCTGCGCCAGGTATCGCCGCTGCGCGAACTGGCTGCGCGCGTGGGCACGCACGAGAAGCGCTTGTCGCGCGTGTTCAGGGAACTCGCGAACCGCACGGTCTTCGAGTTCGTGCGCGAGGCACGGCTGCACGAGGCGCACCGCCTGCTGCGCGAATCGGCCATGCGCATCGAGGAGATCGCCGCGGCCGTGGGGTTCTCGAGCGCCGCCAATTTTGCGACGGCATTTCGCGAGTACTTCAACTGCACGCCGTCCGCCTGCCGCCAGGCCGGCGTGGCCCGCCGCGCCCCCGACGCGTGACGCGCCCGCTGCGCGCACACCCCGACGGGCAAGCGGCCTGCTGCCGGGCTTGACGCTGGGCCTGGGGGTCTGCGCTGCCGGCGCAGCGGAAGCGGTCAAGGCGAGCGCGCTCGGCCGGGGCGAGGTTGTCGTCGAACGGACCGCCGAAGTGCTGGAGGACCCCACGGCCCGCCCCTCGGCCAGCGCGGCGCGCGCCTTGCCGACCGGTGGCGCGAACGGGTTCGCGCCCGCCAGGCCAGCGGGTGCGGGGATCCCCGGCAGCGGCGGTCTGGCTGCGCCTGTGGCTGGTCAACGACGCACAGGAGGTGCGCACCGCGCGGCTCGGGCTCGACGTGACGTGGCTGCCGCATGTCGACTTTCATTCGCTGCGCACGCGCGACGGGCAAGCCGCGTGGGACGCACACGCAGGCCGGCGTGTCCGACCCGACGGATGTTGCGCACCGCTGCGGTCGCATTCCGCCGCTGCCGATCGACCTGCCGCCGGGGCGCCTGTACAGCCATTGCGTGTGATGCGCACGGGCCGGATCGGGCCGATGATGGCGTTGCGTACCGAGGGGCGTGGCGTCGCATCGAACGCAGCCATGCGCTGCCGAGCGCAACGCCGCTTTTCAGGCGGCGCACGCGCAGTCGCGACCCAGCCGCCGATACGCCGCAGGCGTGCTGCCGAAGCGTTCCTTGAACGCCGTCGTGAAGTTCGCGGCACCCGAGAACCCGATCGCATGCGCCACGTCCTCGATGCTGAGCGGCGTCTGGGCGAGCAGATGCTGCGCGCGCGACAGCCGCTCCTCGCGCACGAACTCGAGCACGGTGCGCCCCGTGTGGGCACGGAACGCCCGCGTCAGCCGCTTCTCGTGCGTGCCCACGCGCGCGGCGAGCGCCGGCAGCGGTGGAATGTTCGCAAGGTCGCTCTCGATGAGCCGCTGCGCAGCCCTGGCGATCACGCGGTCCAGGTCGTGGGGTGCTTCGTCTCCGGACGCCAGCGGCCTGCGGGGCGCCTCGGCGGCACCGTCGGGCGGTTGCGCGCCGTGGCGTGCGAGCGCGAGATGGACCGAGATGCGGACCAGCACCTCTTCGGGTTCGAAGGGCTTGAGGATGTAGTCGACGCCGCCCTCTCGCAGACCGGTCAGCCGCTCCTCGAGCGTCGCACCGGCGGTGAGAAAAATCACCGGGATGTGCGCGGTGGTGGGGTCCGCCTTCAGCAGCCGGCACGCCTCGAAGCCGCTGGTGGCCCCCAAGTGCGCGTCAAGCAGGATCAAGTCCGGCTGCAGCTCCCCGGCGCGGCGATAGCCTCCGAGCGCGTCGAAGTCAAGGCTGATGCGATGGCCGGCGCCACGCAGCGCGGCAAGCAGCACCTGGAGTTCCTCGACGTTGTCGTCGATGACCATGATGTGCGCAGGCTTGGAAGATTGGAACCAGTAGGACATGAAAATGCGGCGCGTTGCGCGTGCCGCATGGTCCAAGCCCCGATCGTTTGTTTCATGCGCCCTTCCTGACCTTTTCTGACGGTTCCTGACCATGTGCCTGGCCCCTGCGAGCTCGGCAGCCCCGGCAGCGTCAGATCGCGAGCACGTACCCTGTGCCGCGCACCGAATGCAGCGGCAGGCGCATGCCGAGCTTCGCGGCCTTGCGCCGCAGCCGGCTGGCGATCGCATCGATGCGGTGCTCGTCGAAGTCGAACACGTCGCCACCGAGCGCGCGGATCAGGTCGTCGCGGCTCGCCGCCGTGCCGCGCTGCCCGAAAAGGCAGCCGAGGAAGGCGCGCTCGCTCGTGGTGAGGGCCATCTGCCGGCCTTCGGGGTCGCCCAGGATCCAGTCGCCCTCGAGCAGGCGCCAGGCGGCGGGTGCGGGCGGCAAGGTCGCTGCGTTCCCCTGCGGTGCGACCGTGAGCCGCCGACCGACGGCGTTCAGCGTCTCCGCCAATTCCAGCATGTTCACCGGCTTCACCAGGTAGGCGTCTGCACCTTCGCGCAGCCCCAGCAGCCGGTCTTCGAGCTCGCCCCGCGCGGTCACCAACACCAGGCCGAGCCGTCGCTGCATTGCGCGCAGATGTGAAACGACCGCGAGGCCGCTCTCGCCTGGCAAGCCGATGTCCACCACCGCGATGTCGCAGGGCTGGACCGCGAACGCCTTGTAGAACGACGGGGCGTCGCCGAAGCCCTGCGCGTCGAAGCCGAGCTCTCCGAGTGCGAAGACGGTTTCTGCACGGATGTCTTCGTCGTCCTCGATCACATGGACGAGAGGACCGGTACGCGGGCTCGGGGATGGCATGGCGCGGAAAGTATAAAGTCGCGTCCCAATGCGCCTCGACGTCGAAACCACCCGGGCGGGTCCGGGCCGCCTGCTTGTTCTTCTGTTCCTGCTGCTGTGGTGCTTGGCGATGCCGGCCCGAGCGGTGGTCCTGTCGGCTTCCGATGGCCTCGACAGCGGCATCCCACTCTCCGGCGACCTGGAGATCCAGCGCGACCCCTCGGGCAGGTGGCGTATCGCCGACGTCGCGCGCGGGGCGCAGCGAAGCGGCTTCGCGCCGCTCGATGGGCCGGTGGAGGAAGGCTTCAGCCGCGACGCCGTGTGGCTGCGCTTCTCGCTCGCGCGCACGGTCGACGCGCCCGCACGATGGCTGCTGCGCGTGCGACCGCCGCGCATCCACGAAGCCACCTTGTATGCACCGGACGGGCGCGGCGGCTTCGTCGAGACGCCGCTCGGCGACGCCCGCCCGTTCGCGGCGCGCGAGATCCCCGACCACAACTTCGTGTTCCCGCTCGACATTTCGACCGAGCCGGCTGTCTATTTCCTGCGGCTGCGCAACGACGGACCCTCGCTGCGGGCCGAACTGGACCTGTGGCAGCCCGCTGGCTTCGAGCGCGACCGCACGGCCGACTACACCATCATGGGCGTGCTGCTCGGCGCCGTCCTGCTCGCCGTCTGCATGAACCTGATCTTCGGGGCCTGGCTGCGGGACGGGCTCTACGCCCACTACGCGCTGTACGTGCTCTGCATCGCGGCGCTGTCGGTCAACCGCCAGGGGTTCGCAGCGCAGTGGTTCCTCGACGCTCGCCCCGAACGCGTTGCGCAGACGCTGCTGGTCGTCAACTGCTTCTTCAACATGGTGGGTACCGCGTTCATGGCGCGCATCTTCCAGTTCCGGCGCCATTGGCCGCCCGCGGCACATTTCTTCAACGCGGTCGTGGTGTACAACTTCGTTGCGTTCGTGCTGGCCCTGGCCGGCCATCACGCCGCCATCGCCCCCTGGGTCAGCGCGGGCAGCGCCGCGTCCACGCTGTTCGGCGCGGTCTTCGTCTGCTACCTGCTCTTCGTGCGGCGCCAGTTCCAGTACCTGCTTCCGGCCTCGGCCTTCGCGGTGGGAACGGTGCTGGGGCTCTACGGGCTGTTGAAGCTCTGGCTCGGCGACCAGGTGCCCGGCGCGACGCCCGATCGCATCTACTGGCTCGGCACCCTGTGCCACCTCGTCCTGCTGAACGTGGCCGTGGCCGATCGGACGCGGCGCGCCGAGCGCGATTACCGCGCCGAACGCGAGCGCGTGCTCGCAGTGCGGCTGGAAGCTGAACAGGCGCTCGAAGGCACGGTCGTGCGACGCACCGCCGAACTGCAGCAGACCAATGCCGCGCTGCATGAGGAGATCGCGGCCCGCACCCGTTTGGAGGCCCGGCTGCGTGAGTCGCTCGAGGTCGAGCGCCAGGCGATCGTGCAGCAGCGCGAGTTCGTCTCGATGGTGTCGCACGAGTTCCGCACGCCCTTGACAGTGATCGACGGCGCGGCGCAATCGCTCGACATCTCGAAGCTCGGCGGGGAGCCGGTGGTGAAGCAGCGCACCGAGCGGATCCGGCGCGCCGTGCAGCGCCTGACCATGCTGATCGAGAACATCCTGCTGGCCGACCGCCTCCAGCCCGAGCACCGGATGCTTCGCCTCGAAGTCGTCGACATGGCGGCGCTCGCGCGTGGCCTGTGCGAGAGCTTCCACTTTCCCGGCGCTTCGCGCCTGTCCATCGACGTGCGCGAACCCCTGCCCAAGGTGCGCGGCGATCGAGCGCTGCTCGAGATCGCGCTGCAGAACCTGATGCAGAACGCATTGAAGTACTCGCCGCCGGAGCGACCGGTGCATGTCGTGCTGCGGCACACGGGCGACATCGTGCAGGTCGACGTGATCGACCGCGGACCCGGCGTCGCAATGCCCGACAAGGCCCGCATCTTCGAGAAATATTTCCGCGCCGAAACGGCGAGCGCAGTGGCCGGCACCGGACTGGGGCTTCACCTGTCGCGCGAGATCGCGAGGCGCCATGGCGGCGACGTGACACTGCACGAAACAGGCACCAGCGGGTCGACATTCCGCCTCGCGCTTCCGGCTGCGCCGTCCGAACCAGTCACGTGATCCGTCGCACGGCATGCGGGAACGGGAACGAACACGGCCTGCGCACCGACTGCGGCCTTGGGAAGGGCCAAGCGCCTCGCACAGGCGTTCTCACATCAATGCCTTCCGGCTGTCCGTGCAGCAGGTTCGTGCAGGTACTGGGGTCAGAGATCGGCGGAATCCAGCAGGTCAGTAGTCCAGCCGGACTGTCAGTCCCAGGGTGCGCCGCGTCCCGACCGATGCCACGTAGGCACCGTTCGCGGTGGCGGCCACGGTCGGGAAATACTTCTTGTCGAGCGCGTTGCGCAACCACAGCGAAATGCTCCAGATTTCATTGCCCCGTGCGACCTTCCAACCGGTGGCGAGGTTCAGCAGGCCATAGGCCGGGATGCGCGAGTGGACCGACCCGTCGAGCGTGCCGTCCTGTGCGGACCGCCACGCGTACGCCGCTGAAACGAAGTGCTGGGTGGTGGGGCTCACGGGCCTGCGGTATTCGGCGCCCACGTTGAATGTCCAGCGCGGCGTCCCGGCCACCTGCCGTCCGGTCAGGCTGCAGCGCCCCTGCGGCACGAACGCGCGTTCCGACGGACAAGGCGCGTCCTCATAGCGTCGATAGCGTGCATCGTTGAAGGCGGCGTTGGCCCACACGGTCAGCCCGCGCGCCGGTCGCGCAGTGGCATCCAGCTCCAGTCCCCGGCTGCGGAGATCGCCCGCGTTCGTGAGGATCTCGACGTAGTTGCCCGCGCCTGCGCCGGCGGGCACGAACATCGACGTCTGGTAGCCGCGCACGCCTGCCAGGAAGGCGCTCAGGTTCAGTGTCAGGCGATCATTCCACAGGCTGCTCTTGACGCCGACGTCCAGGCTGTCGACACGTTCGGGCCCGATGATCAGCGACGAGGCGCCGAGCGGGCCGGGAGCGGCACCCGGCCCCGCCAGATTGATCCCGCCCGACCGCTCGCCGTGCGAAAAGCTCGCGTAGCCGATCACGTCGTCATCCAGCCGGTAGCTCGCACCCAGGAGCGCCGACGGGCTGGTCTTCCGGATGGCCAGCGGGCCTGTGTCGTAGGCACCCAGCACGATCGGACGATTGCGCAGGAACGCGGTGGCAGCGGCACCACCGGTCGAGTCGCCGCGATGGGTGCGCCCGTCCTTGCGCTCCTGCGTGATGCGCAGGCCGGCCGTGAGGTCGAGCCTGGACGTGGCGTGCCACGTGGCCTGGGAGAAGAGCGCGAAGCTCTCCGTGTCGAGCGCGCCGAAGCTCACGGTGCTCGCGTTGGCGAGCACCGGCAAGGACGTTCCCTGCAGAACGATGTCCGCCCGCGGACCGAACACGGTGAATATCTCGTTGCGCATGCGCTGGCGCATGTAGAACGCGCCCACCACATAGTCGACCGCACCGCCGGTGGGCCCCGCGTAGCGCAGCTCCTGCGAGAACTGCTGCTGGCGCACGCGGGAGCCGCCGTCGATCAGCACGGGGACATTGAGGTTGTCGTTGGCCGTCGGCACGAACTTCCATGAACGGCCGGCGGTGATGGACGTGACGGTGGCGCCGGACCCGAGCTTCCAGCTCGCTTCGGCCGACACGCCACCCTGGTCGAGATCGACGCGCTCCACGCCGTCGGTATTGACCGCATAGCGCCGCGGGTCGGTGACGATGCCGGTGGCGCCGCCGGCCCGTGCGCGGGCCGCCGCCGGTCCGCTTCCCAACGAATAGATGACGCGGGTGCCGTACGTGGAGCGCTCGCGGTGCGCATCGGCGATCAGGCGCAGGCTGAAGGCGTCGCCACGGCGCAGCAGCCATTGGCCGCGAATGCCGGATCGATGGCCTCCGTTGACGCTGCCGCCATCGTGGATGTTCTCGATGTTGCCGCGTTCATGGGTGCCGTACACCAGCAGCCGGCCCGCCGTCTCTTCCGACAGGGCGCCCGAGAAGATGGCCTGCCCCTGCGCAAGTCCGCGCTGCCCGATCGAGAGTTGCAGGCTGCGCTCGGTCTCGCGGCTCGGCGCACGCGTGTGCAACGCCAGCACGCCGGCGGTCGTGTTCTTGCCGAAAAGCGTGCCTTGCGGCCCGCGCAGCAGGTCCACGCGCTCGATGTCGAGCAGGTCGAATGTCGCCATGCCCGCGCGGCCCAGGTAGACGTTGTCGAGGTAGATGCCCGTGCTGCCCTCGAGGCCGTCGTTCGATGGATTCCTGCCGACGCCGCGCACCGCGATGGCCGATTGCCGCGGATCGCCGAAGGTGATGCTGGTACTCGGCAACCATTGCTGCAGGTCTTCGAGCCGCCAGCTTTGCTGCGTCTCGAGGGCCTCGCCATCGATCGAGGTCAGCGGGATCGGAACTTGCTGGGCGGCTTCCGAACGGCCCCTGGCATCCACGGTGACGGCGGGGAGCGTTTCGCCATCGTCCAAGGGCGTCGGCTGTGCATGGGCCGCCACGGCGAACCCGAGGGCGAGCGCGCTGACGGCCAGGGAACGGGCGAGGAGATCGCATGGGCAGAAGGACATGCGCGTACTCTAGTAGACGCGCGCTGATCACCGCCAGCCGCCAGCGCCTGGCCGGCGCGGTCCATGCCGAGCTCACCCGGCTGTACTGGACCGCCGGGCAGCGCCTGGCCTCCGAAGTGCTGGGCGGCGAGCGTGCCGGCTACGGCGCCCGCTTGCTCGACCCGTTGGGCCAGCAGCTGGCACAGGAATCCGGCCGCGGGTTCGAATCCCGCAACCTGCGCCGAATGGTGAAGTTCGCAGAGGCTTTCCCTGAAGTGGAGATTGTGTCGACGCTGTCGACACCATTGAGCTGGAGCCGCCTGGTAGCCATCGTGGCGCTCAAGACACCCGAGGCCCGCGCCTTTGATGCCCAGCACGCTGTGCAGGACGGGTGGCGTGTGCGGGAGCTGAACCGCCAGATCGGCCGCAAGGCCTTCGAGCGCACGGAAATCGCCGCCGCCCGGTCGCCCGCACTGGCCGCATCACCGGCGCTGATTTTCAAGGACCCGTACTTTCTGGACGTCCTGGGCTTGCACCAAGGCCACGACGAAGCCGACCTGAAAGCCGCCCTCCTGCGCCAGCTCGAAGCCTTCATCCTGGCGCTGGCGCGCGGCTTTGCGTTCGTCGAACGGCAAAAACGCATGGTCATCGACGGGGAAGACTTCTACTTCGACCTGTTGTTCTTCCACCGCCGGCTGCGTCGCCCCGTGGCCATCGAACTCAAACTCGGCCGCTTCAAGGCCGCGCACAAGGGCCAGATGGAGCTGTACCTGAAGTGGCTGGACAAACAACATGAACGGCAGGCGGGTGAAGAAGCGCCCATCGGCCTGATCCTGCCCGGTAGACGCCAACCAGCCAGGACGTGGCCAGGCTCCAATTTCGAGATCAGCGGGTCCCGGAAGCTTCCGAGTACCCCTCCGGATCTTCGACCCAGCGCTCGAGCGCTGCACGAGGCCATCCACAGGCGTGTCCTCCCAAGTGCACGGGAGGCGGGAACTTGCCTTCGGCAATTCTTCGATACACGGTGGCGCGGCTCAGTGCGGTGATGCGCACCACATCGGCCATGCGAAAAAACGCGGGGCCTGCCACGCTCGACAGATCAACATGGCGGTGATCGGCATGGGGTTCGAATTGCATGACAACTCCTTGAATTAGATTCAGCCTTCAAGCGGCGGTGCGTACCAACGGTGAACTTCTGGCCCGAAGAACCCGGACGAGAGCACAACCGGCACCGAAACCAGAGCGGCGTTGTCCTCCGGACTCAGTTCGCCAGTTGCAGTCCAATCCAGCGCCCCCCGAAACCTGTCTCCCGCATGGATGCGCCGAGCGTCCAACGACTCGCGACTTCAGACAACTAGCAACTTTGGTAGGGGCAAAGCGCCGGCCGGGGCACAGCAGCCACCACGCTCAGGCGGCGAGACTGCCACTGCAACCCTCCAGTGAAGTCGACAGCGCTCATTGGAAGCGCAGAGCCACCGCCCTGCGTTAGGTTTCGTCGGCCCGAGAGTCCTAGCAGGCTGCTGAAGTACCAAGCGCGCCGACGACATCCTGCGGCCTGAAGAAGGCGATTGGGCGATTTCTGCGTTCCAGGTTCGCTGCCGTCGCCGTTTTCCCGTTTCGAGGGCCCGTTTTCGGCTCTCGTTGCCCCGCTACGAGGCCAACGGACGGACTTCTGCCAAGGTCCGCATGCGCACGAGGTTGTAGGCGGCCATCGTCAGCACGAACAACTGGTCGACCTTCTGGATGCCGCGCACCATCACCTGCCGGATGGGGCCGACGAACTTGGCCCAGCCGAAGCCTTGCTCGATGAGCTTTCGCTTGCGCTGCGAGATCGCATAGCCCTCGCTCCGGGCGATCTCGTCGGCCACCGCCGAACGACGCCCCGCTTTGTTCTGCGCCACATGCGGCGTGACGTTCATGCGATGCAGCGCCTCGATGAACTCGGCCGCGTCATAGCCCTTGTCGGCACCGAGCGTGACCTCGGTATCCGGGCTCGCGGTGGCTTGACGTGCGTCCCTGACGCATGACCTTGGCCGCTTCGCGTTCGGCAAAGCCGTCGGCTTGCGTGACCATGGCGTTGACGACCAGGCCGTGACGGTTGTCGGTCAGCGTGTGCCCCATGTAGCGCAACTCGCTGGCAGTCTTGCCCTTGCGGTACAGCCTCGAATCGGGATCGGTCTTCGACTCGTGCGTTTCGTTGCTGCGTCGCTGCCCCTTGAAGTCCCCGCCGCTGCCGGCATCGTCGTCACCGTCCTTGCGAACGAAGCTCTTGTGTCCTGCCCAGGCCTGGATCAGCGTGCCATCGACGCTGAAGTGCTCTCCCGACAACCAATCCTTGTTCTCCGCCGTCTCCAGCACTTCGTTGAAGAAGGCGACGACCGCGTCGTGCTCGATCAGGCGCTGGCGGTTCTTGCTGAACACCGTCGGCACCCACACCGCGTCGTCCATCGCCAGGCCGATGAACCAGCGAAACAGCATGTTGTATTGCGTCTGCTCCATGAGCTGGCGCTCCGAGCGGATGCTGAACAGGATCTGCAACAGCATCGCCCGCAGCAGCTTCTCCGGCGCGATGCTCGGGCGGCCGCCCTTGATGTCGGCCTCGTACATCCGAGAGAACAACTCGTCCATCTTGGCCAGCGCCTCATTGACCATCACCCGGATGCGGCGCAGCGGATGGTCGGCGGGAACGAAGTCGTCCAGCCGTCTCATGGTGAACAAACCTTCGGTGAATGTGTCAGGGCCGCGCATCGGAGCAGGTTTTGTGGGTCTGCAAAGACAACGCCTCAGGCCCGCTTTCGGGCGACCCTTCAAGGGAGGTATTTCAGCAGCCTGCTAGGCTCACCGAGCAGGTGCCCCAGGTGACTTGGCATCCGAACGCTCCAGCGCTCGAATTCTCTCGGTCTCCCTCCAGCGCTCAGCCATGCGCTGCCCATCTGTCTGTACAGGAGGCATGCGGTCGACAAGGCGATCCACCTCGGCTGCCAAATTAGCCTCGCCCCGTCTTCGAAGCGCATCTGCTGTGGCGCACCAGTCTGCGACCACCTCCCGCCGGGTGTTTCGCATCTTCTCTTGTCCGTCATCCGCGGCGCCTCGCCCCGACCTCAGAGCCTGGAGCACGCTCTCCAGCTTGGCGCGCATGAAGGTCGAAGTCTTCGGCGGCCGATGCCTGGCCCGGTCGTTCGGGGGCAGTTGGCCGAATGCCCGGAGCGCGCGCAGCCGATGATGGATCGCATCCCTGTAGGGCTTGCGCGTCTGCCCTCGCACCTGCCGCGGTGTGGCATTGGCCGCCACCCCCTGCTCTCGCATCAGTGCGGCGAACTGCTCGCGCCATTGCCGCAGCGTGTCCTTGCGGATGTAGAGGCGCTTGCCAGGCTCGAACTCGTGCTCGCATTTGACCACCAGGTGCACATGCGGGTGTGGCTGATCGGTGTGCAGCACCATGGCATAGCGATGTTGCAGCGCGAAGTTCTCGCGCGCAAAGACGCGGGCGGCAGCCCGTACCTTGTCCGGCGGCGTGCCGGCGGGCATGGACAGGACGATGTTGTGGACCAACTTCGCACGCGTGTCTTTCTGCCCCGGAGCGGGTTTCGGCTTGTACTGGCTTCTGCAAAGCTCAAGCTGCCAGTCGGCCGTGATCTCCTTGGCTGCACCTCGGCCCTGCTGCGCCAGCCCCTCGTCGGTTTCGATCGGCAGCTTGCCGTGCCGGCCGATGTAGCGCAGATGGGCCTCGACGCCGCCGACGTCCCGTCCGCCGCCGGAAACCTTCACCATCACCTCGGGCGCGCGACCCACCGTGCGCTGGATCTGCGCGATCTGGTCGGCGCCGAGGCGCAGCGTGCCGCCGGGTCCACGCCGACCGTAGCTCACGATGTCCAGGGTCATGTCGCGCGGCGCATCGGCCGCGCCGCGGCCGCTTCGTCCGATGCGCGCCGTCTGTTCAGGCATGGCGGCTCCCCGCGCCGGTCTCCCAGCTGAGGAGGTTGCGCCACACGATGGCGGCCGTGGCTTCGCGTGCCACCTCGACTTCCCGCCGGACCCGCGCGATCGTTTCGCCGAGGTCCGGTGCCACCGGCTCGGGCAGCGTGTTCGGCATGCCGAACATTCGAAGCTGCCGCCCCAATGCGGCCAGTCGGGCGCCGGTCACTTTGATGTGATCGAGTTCGTTCGGCGGCAGCACGGCCGTGTCACGCACATGGTTGTGGATCAGCAGGGCGAGGTAGCTGGCTGTCTTCATTCCACGGGAATGGGCTCGCTGTGTCGCCAGCGCTCGATCGCCGGTGCGAAACCGCAGCGTGATGCGATCCGCTGCAACACCGTCGGCAGTCGAATCGCACGACCCCGCGCTGTTGGATCTCAGCACTTCGTTGACCATTTTGGCGAGCAGCCCCGACTCGCTCAGTTCATGGCGCGCAGCCAGCGCGGCAAACCGAGCCTTCGTTTCGGGCGGCACCCGGGTCCCAATCACGCTCGACAGAGAGGTCTTAGTCATCGCAACGCCATGGCTGTTAACAATGTCTGACGTCAGTCTATCCTGCCCTCATAGCCGCACAAGGACTTTGCCCTCGGAATTCCAGCGTCGAACTCACCTCGCCGTTTCGCGGCTCCGGAACGTTGCCGTCGATCGGCATTCGGATCCCCCCATCGATGTTCGGCATGCCGAACATTACGGAGGTAGACGGAACGATCCCGCCCTCATATCCGCACGAGGACTTTGTCCTCGAAGTTTCGACGTCGTCCTGCGACCGCCGCGTCCGGGCTGCTGAAACCGAGCATCCATCTCGCTCGCAGAGCGAGCCCACACGGCCGCATCAACTTCCTCACGGCTCCATCAAGCAGAAGACCTCCGCTGTTGCTACCGTTCGAGGATTTCTCGGTGTTCGGCATGCCGAACACCGAGATATAGAGTTGGACAGAGAGGTGAATTCGGCACGCAGCGAATTCGCGGGGGAACCATCGAATGGGCATTCGCATCGCCCCCGCAGCGCGGCTGTGCCGCTCAGAACAGCCTACTCTCGCAGCGTGAACACCACCGACAGATAAGAGACCGGCTGGGTCTGAATGGCCTCGATCCCATGGAGTGCGGTCGCATCGAACAGCAGCGAGTCACCTGCCCTCACAGCAACCGACTTCGCGCCAAGCGGTAGGTGACCTTCCCGGACAGAAAGTACAGGACTTTCAGGCCCGGATGCTGGAAGGTCACATAGGGATCTGCGCCGGGCAGCAGCGTGACCAGGTACGGCTCGACGAACAGGTTACCCGACAGCAGATGGCCCAACAGCTCGTAGCGGTAGTCCGCCACCGCCCCGATGCGATAGACCAAGACACCATGTCCTGCCGCACATGGCAAAAGTCAGTGCGCCGCGCCTGATCACTGAAGAAGCGTGGGGTCGGCACATGCAGGCCCTGCGCGAGGCGCTCCAACGGCCGATGGCGGCTAACCGCGCTTACGCGAAATCTCGCCCCAGTACTCGTGGTCCCGATAGTCCAGGTTGTCCGCGAGGTACTGGAGTTGAGTAATCGCAGGTGCGAAATCGGCACGCCACTGTTCTCTTTGGACGGATAAAAGATCAGGCGCCTCTTCCACAATCCGCCGCAGCCGGCTCGGAAACTCGTGAAGCTCCCAGGAGCCAAGCCCTTTCTGCGCGCCAAGTTGAAACTCGCGGAGAGCTTGGCTGCGACGCACAAGGTCTGCACAGTCATCTCCTTGGAGCTTGGCTGCGTCTTCCCCCATCTGTCGAATACGACTTTCGAACGTGCTCTGCATGTCCCGAAGTTTCGTAGAGAACATGTCAATGGCTGCGTATCGGGCCCAGAATTCGAGTGCCGTGCGAACGGTCTGTGGTTTACTTGACGCGTCCGCAAATAGCTTCTTCACGTCTCGCGAAACCTTATAGGAGTTGTCCATGCTGGTAGCGCTGCCGTGCCGGCCGCCAGCACTGACCATCCGCAGGAGATTTGTTCCGGTGAATTCCGCGAGATCCCGCAATTGCGCGAGAGCATGTTCCGCTTTGTCAACTTGGAACTTCAGTTCTTTGGTCTTGGCCTCCATGCCAAGGCCTTTCAGCGACTCGAAGCGGTGGATGGTCGCAGCGAACAGGAGCACCAAACCTCCTCCGAGCCCCGTAGCGGCCAGTCCGGCATTTCCTTCCCAGACGTACCAGATGCCAAGTGCCGCCGCTGCCAAGCCTGCCAGAGTAAATGTGCCGTCCACGATGATGGCCTGAATGGTGCGAGCCGCTTTTTCGTCCATCTCTCTCTCCTTTTCCCAGAGCGTATCTCATGGCTTTGATAGCCGAAGCCGGCTCACCAATCGGTTGTCTGCCATGACCTCAGCAATGTGCTTTGCTGTCGGCTCAACCCAGTAGGTTCGGCCTATCTTCAATGGCGCCGGCACAATCCGCCCGCTACGCGCCCAGGCCCTGAGTGTGTTTTCGGTCGGCGCAGGATCGAACTGCTGGGCAGCCCACGCAGGTAATGTAATTTTGCGAGGCATTCCAAGGGCTCCTTGATCGAGATCATCGGGCCGATCCTGCCGCATGAGCTTTCGACAAGGCAAGGCGCGTCCACGGGCGGCTCAGCTTGAAATCCTGGGAGCGGTGCGAAGCCTTGGGGCACGTGGCATTGCCGAACGCTTGGCCGCTCAATAATCCAGCCGTTTGACGGCTACTGTTGGGCGCACATCACTCGCAGTCAGTCGTCACGACACAGCCGTGGGCAACTTTCTCACAGGTCCGGTGAACAATGGAGGGTGATTGCCTCCGAGTGCAGGGCCAAAGTGACGGGGTATGCCACCGAATTGCTAGCAGCTACTAGCCACTTGGGCGAGAACCGCAGGAATTTCGACCGGCCCGAGGCGACCGCGGCTGCAGATGCCGGCGCATCAACGGTCATGCGCACGACCGGTAATTCTGCGAGCGGCGCATCCCGCGGTGGCCAAGCCCCAGCAGCGCACTCCCTGCTACGAAGGAACACTTCCCCAGATGGTGGATTGAAGGGGGAAAAAGCCGGCGACCCCTATCGCTCGGCTCGATGACGCTACGCCAACTGCGTGAGCTTCCAGGTAACCGCCTTGTTGTTATGCGGTGGCATCACATTTCCTTTGGCAATAGGGGCTGTGGTCGATGGCGAATCCATTGATTGCCAAATTCCGCTCTCCGGGCAATGTTCGCCGGTCTTGGCCGTGGTTCCAACTCCTGCCATAAGCATCTCCTCTTGGTGGCGCAGCCAGATTGACTGCAGGCGCAGTGTGAGGCGCTTGACCAATCCAATGCACATGCGATGCCACGAAGCCCGGGAATGTCCCCATATAAAAATCGCTTGTTAACGTGGAGTGAGAACTATCGAGGTCGCATGATTATGGTAGTTGACAGGGAGGCATGCTTCGGCGCAGAGGATTCATGCGACGCGCAGCAGCGTCCGGTTAATTCCCGCCCTCATGGCCGCACAAGGACTTTGCCCTCGGAGTTTCGACGTCGTCCCGCGACCGCCGCGTCCAGGCTACCGAACCCGAAAATTCATTCTGCTCGCACAGCGAGCCCACACGGCCGTTGCATGCATTTCCTCACGGCTCCATCAAACAGAAGACCTCCGCTGTTACTACCGTTCGAGATTTTCTCAATGTTCGGCATGCCGAACACCGAGAAATAGAGCCGGACAGAGAGGCGAATTCGGCACCTAGCGAATTCGGGGGAACTGTCGAATGGGCATCCGCGTCCCCCGCTGCGCGCCAGGGCCGCCAAGAACAGCCTACTCTCGCAGCGTGAACACCACTGACAGGTAAGAGACCGGCTGGGTCTGAATGGCCTCGATCCCATGGAGTGCGGTCGCATCGAACAGCAGCGAATCACCTGCCCTCACCTCCGCGGTCCTGCCGCCATAGCGATAGCTGACCTCCCCGGACAGGAAGTACAGGAACTTGAGGCCCGGATGCTGGAAGGTCACATAGGGATCGGCACCGGGCAGCAATGTGACCAGGTACGGCTCCACAAACAGGTTACCCGACAGCAGATGGCCCAGCAGCTCGTAGCGGTAGTCCGCCACGGCGCCGATGCGATCGACCAAGACACCATGTCCTGCGCGCACATGGCAAAAGTCAGTGCGCCGCGCCTGGTCCCCGAAGAACCGCGACGTCGGCACGCCCAAACCATTCGAGAGACGCTCCAGGGTCTCCACCGAAGGCGAGACCAGACCGCGCTCGATGCGCGACAGCATCGAGGAAGAAATCCCCGAGGTCTTCGCCAGTTTCCCGCCGGACACCTCGGCCGCCATGCGCAGCGCCCTCACCTGCGCGCCGATGCGGGCGGCGGACAGGCTGCGCACGACAGGTGCGGGTTGCCGCGGTCGGGCTCGCGTGACCGAGACCGGCAACCGCAGGGGTCGGGCCATTGGCAGAGGCGAAGCGACTTGTCGACGCGTCATTTGAACTCGTTGGCAGCGGTAAAGCTGGGAAGCTTGGCAACTGAGGCAACCGGCACGAGAAGCGATTCATTCAAGGCTTAAAGCGCGGCGGTGCAACTCATTATGTACCATACAAGCGGGTGCATAAAGAAGTCCATGCAGCGAGATTCGTTGCATGCGATCAACGCAGGATCCCGCACTACTGAAAGCCTTTGCGGCCGAGCTGAAGGCTCGGCGGGCAGTGCGCGGGTTCAATCAGGAAGAGCTCGGTTTTGCGTCGGGCCTGAATCGCACATTCATTGCCAAATTGGAGACGGCCACTACCAGCCCTTCATTGACCAGTCTCATCTTCTTGTGCAATGGACTTCAAGTAGATCCGGCAGAGCTCATGACCTCCTTGATGAAGCGCTACAAGAAAGAGCTGCGGACTAAGTCGGCGGCCGAGTAGGAGATCTCGCCGATCATCCAGGGCAATCGCTCCTCTGATTGAAGCCATCTCTGTAGATGCCGCTGACGGCTCCGAAGTCAGAGCGCGTCGGCGTTCTGCCCCAAGACACGCTCAGCAGGCAAGCCGCAAAAGGGACAAGGCTTTTCAGTCATTGAAGATCACCCAACCAAACGCCGGAACGACGCTCGATAGTCAATGGGTTCCAGATGAACCTGGTCCGCCAGGCTGCCCTTGAGGATGTAGAGCTTCGGCTCCTCGCGGAACTGAAACACACGATAGAGATGAAACGCCTCTTCGGCTTCTGCGGCGAAGTCCAACTCATTGCGGCTGATGATGAAGGAGGAGGCGTGGCCACCGTTGGTGGTCTTGACCTCGATGAAGCGATGCTCGCCGGGCCGCTCATGCGAAAGGATGTCGTAGCCGATCCCGTCACCGAGACGGTCCGAAACCCAGTCCAACTGCTGGAACAGTTCCGGATGCCCCGCGTCTGCGAGCCGCCGCTGTTCGAACCCGATGACCCACTGTTCGCCGGCACGGCCAAGATTTCGATTCGCTTCGTCGCGCTGAGCCCAGTTCGTTTTGCGCGGGAACCTCACTTTGGGCCCTCGCCCGGCCACCTCCACCACGGTCTCAAGGTTCGGAGGTCCCACCAAGGAGGCGTGAAAAACCTGCTGGCCCGGCGTCTTGATCTCCTCCATCGCATCGACAACCTGGGACACCAGACCCGGTTGATCCACGACGAATTGCTGGACCGCCTGCCGCAACAGGAGTTGCGCGTTGCTACGAGGCTTGTAGCCGCGGACAAAGGGCAGGTCGAGGTCGTGCAAGACGGCGCTGATGTTCTGGTACTTCAGCTCAACCGAACCTTTGCTACGCCCGCGCAAATGCTGGCGAAGCTCCGCATTGAACTCCGTCTTGGTGTAGCGCTGCTGCGCCGCTTCCAGACGGAGCATCTCGAAATAAGAAGTGACCGTGGCCTGCACCTCGTCCGAGGTCCAGTCCTCGCCGATGCGCACGACCTCGAAGCCGAGGCGCTGCAGCTTGGGAACGACCGTGGCCTCACCGCCGGAAAAGTCCGCAGGTTTAAGCGGGCCCTCGTCGGGAAATTGATGGCCGAAAGCGGCTCCCACGATGGCTTTGGAATCGCACAACTGTCCGGTCTTCCCATCGCGAACCAGAAAATCGCGCGACTTTCCAAACCCGTATCGCGCCAGAAACGCCGTCCGACCGACGCGGGAAAACTCGTCCAGTGCGGCTTGAATGGCAGCGGGACTTTGGAGGCGCGAAAGTTCAACAGCCATCAGCGTTTGGGAAGAGCCGCCTCAGCGGGATAAATACCGACCGACCAAGATGGCCACGTGGCAGACATTCCTGCCAACGTGGAAGCAACACTTATGTTACAACGTCTTACTCTCACCTGCTGCTGATCGCTGGCCTTCATTGGAAACGCCCGTCCTCGACTCTTTGCATGCACGTGCTCGGCGCATCGCTGCCGAGGGTCGAATAGTTTCCGTCGACGTGGAGGCCCATCCCGAGAAGGGCGACCAGATCTTTGCTGTCGGCGCAGTCCGATCTGACGGCACGGATACCTACCGAAGCACCTGTTCTCCTGCCAAGGCAGCCGCGGTGGCGGTATCCCTCAACAGCTTTGCCCGAGATGGCGAGGTTCTTCTCGGCCACAACATCAGGCGCCACGACATCCCTCTGATGCGCGAGCAGCTCCCGCAGCTGGAATGTCTGCGCTGGCCCGTCCTCGACACGCTGGAGCTGTCCGCCCTCGCCTTCCCTAGCAACCCCTATCACCGGCTGGTGAAGGGCTACAAGCTGCTCTCCGACGAACGCAACAACCCGACCAAGGACGCCCGGATCGCGCTCAACGTGTTCGAAGAGGCCGTCGAAGCGCTGCTGGAGACGAACGAGCAAGAGCCTTGGTGGCTGGCATTGCTGCACTTTCTGCTTCGCAGCGACGAGAGCATGGCGACGCTGTTGGCACAAGTGCGTGAGGAGACCGCTCCCGCTGGCGAGGCGGTCGGGCCGATCGTTGCCAGCCGTTTTGCGGGTCGCTGCTGCGCCACCCGTTTGCAGGCGCTGGTCGCCGACATCGCGACTTCCTTCGACGGCCACGATCCTTGGTCGATCGCGTTCGCCCTGGGCTGGATCCGCGTCTCGGGAGGAAACTCGATCCTTCCCCACTGGGTCTTCCACGAACTGCCCGCCGTCAGGCAATTGATTGCCGAGCTGCGGGAAATCGACTGCGGCCAGACCAACTGCCCATATTGCCGCCAGAACCACAACCCCGAGGCGCTGCTGTCCTCGTTGTTCGGCAAGCCGGGCTTCCGGCCGCACCCGACAACCGCCGATGGCTCATCGCTGCAGCGTGCGATCGTCAATGCCGGACTGGCACGCGAGAGCCTGTTGGCCGTGCTGCCCACCGGCGGCGGCAAATCCATCTGCTACCAGCTCCCCGCCCTCGTCCACTACCGCCGCTCAGGGCGGCTGACCGTCGTCATCTCTCCGCTGCAGTCGCTCATGCGAGACCAGGTGGACAACCTGATGAAAGCCGACATCCAATGCGCGGCAACCGTCAACGGGATGCTCACCCCACTGGAACGGCGAGATGTGCTGGACCGCATCCGCCGGGGCGACATCGGCATCGTGCTCGTCTCACCCGAGCAATTCAGAAGCAAGACTTTCGTCGAAGCCATCCGCATGCGGGAGATCGCGGCCTGGGTGTTCGACGAAGCCCACTGTCTCTCCAAGTGGGGGCACGACTTCCGCACGGACTATCTGTACGTCTCGCGCTTCATCCGGGAGCAGTTTCCCGGTCAGGCACCGATCGCCTGTTTCACCGCCACCGCCAAGCCGGACGTCATCGACGACCTGTGCGACCACTTCCAGGAAGGCCTTCAGATCAAGCTGGAGACATTCCTCGGTGGCCACGAGCGCACCAACCTGTCCTATGCCGTGGTGCCGACCTCGGGCGGCGAGAAGCCGCAGCGCATCGTGGAACTGCTGCGCGACGGCCTGCGACGAGACCATGCCGCCGTGGTCTTCTGTGCCACGCGCAAGAGCGCCGAGACCATCGCACAGATCGTCGCGCAACAGGGCATCGCATGCGGCTGCTACCACGGCGGGCTCGCCGCTGATTTGCGCAAGGAGACCCAGCGACGTTTCCTCGACGGCGAACTGCAGGTGATCGCCGCCACCAACGCGTTCGGCATGGGCGTGGACAAGCCCAACGTTCGGCTGGTGATCCATGCCGACATTCCCGGCTCCCTGGAGAACTACCTCCAAGAAGCTGGAAGAGCCGGGCGCGATGGGGACGAAGCCAAATGCGTCCTGCTGTTCGACCCCAAGGACGTGGAAACCCAATTCCGCCTGTCCTCCACCTCCCAGCTGTCGCAGCGAGATTTCATTGGACTGCTGCGTGCCTTGCGCTTCCAGGCCAAGAAGCTGGGAAAAGACGAGATCGTCATCTCCGCGAAAGAGCTGCTCGCGCAGAGCGTCGGGACCGGCATCGAAGTCGATGCCCCCGACGCCTCCACCAAGGTCACCACGGCGCTGTCGTGGCTTGAGCGCCATGGCTTCTTGAAGCGCAACGAGAACGCCACCAAGGTCTTCCCTGCCAGTCTTCGGGTGGCCTCGCTGCAGGAAGCCAAGGAGCGCATCGACAAGGCGGATTTTTCCGCCAGCGTTCAGCAGAAGTTTCTCGCTGTCGCCACTGCCCTGTTCCGCTCCGACACGCCCGAGGGACTCAGCACCGACGAGCTCATGCTCGACGCGGGCATCCGACCGGAGGAGTGCTTTCGCATCGTTCACCAGCTGGCCAAGCTGGGCATCCTGGTCAATGACCTCGGACTGACGGTGCGCCTGATGCGTGGCGTGAGGGGCGCGTCCGCCTCCCGCCTCGAATATCTGAGTGCCATGGAGAAGGCGCTCATCGAGCTCATGGCCGAAAACGCCCCGGACGCGGATCAGGACGAAGCGCAACAACACCTGAATCTCCGAGCGGTCTGCACGGAGCTGCGCGAACGTCTGAAGCTCGACGACGAAAAGGGGCAACTCGACCCCACTCAGGTCCGGGCCTGCTTGCGATCCATGGCCAACGGTTTCGGCTCTGGCAACGACAAGCGCAGCATGATCCAGCTGCAGTCGCTGGGCGACGACACCCTGCGCGTCACCTTGCGTCGGCCTTGGTCCCAGATCCGCAGGATCTGCGAACTGCGCCGTGCCGTCGCCCAAGTCACGCTCACGCGGCTGCTTGCAGAGGTGCCGGAAGGCGTCAAAGGCGCATGCCTGGTGGAGTGCAAGGCCCAGGCACTGATCGATGCGCTCGGTGACGATCTGGTTCTGAAGACCCAGCTGCGCGAGCCCGAAGTGGGGCTGGAGAATGCGCTGCTCTACCTTCACCAGACGCGTGTGCTCGAACTGGACAAAGGCAGGTCCGTCTTCCGCTCTGCGATGACCATCCAGATGGACGAGGACACCGCCAGGCGGTTCAACCAAGCATCGTTTGCGCCTCTGGAAGAGTTCTACAAGGAACGGACGCTGCAGACGCACGTCATGCACGAGTACGCCAAGCTCGGCGCAGAAGATCCGGCGAAAGCGCTTGATCTGGTCAAGGCCTACTTCACCCTGCCCCATAAGCAGTTCGTCAAGGAATTCTTCCGCGGACGCACGGACCTGCTGGAGCGCAAGACCACGGACGAATCCTACCAGCGCATTGTTGATGACCTGCAGCACCCCGTGCAGCAAGCCCTGGTCACGCAGCCCCGGACAGGCAATCACCTGGTCTTGGCGGGTCCAGGGTCCGGCAAGACGCGGGTGATCGTCCACCGCATCGCCTACTTGCTGCGCGTATTGCGCGTGCATCCGGGGCGCATCATCGCGCTGGCCTACAACCGGGGGGCGGCCATCCAGCTGCGCCGCCGACTGATGGCGCTCGCCGGAGACGATGCACGCGGCGTGCTGGTCATGACCTACCACGCGATGGCGCTGCGCTTGACCGGAACCAGTCTGGCCGGGGCGGAGCGCACCTCCAGCAGTGTCGACTTCAAGAAGATGCTCCAGGACGCCATCGATCTGCTCGAAGGCAAGAGCTCGGCCCTGATCGACGCGGACGAAGTCCGCGATCGCCTGCTGCAGGGCTACGAATACATCTTCGTCGACGAGTACCAGGACATCGACGCGCAGCAGTACGCGCTGGTCAGCGCCCTTGCCGGCCGCCGGCGATCAGACGCCGACACCAAGCTGAGCATCATGGCCGTGGGAGACGATGACCAGAACATCTACTCCTTCAAGGGTGCGAACATCGAGTTCATACGGCGCTTCCGGGCCGACTATGAAGGGGAACTCACCTACCTGGTCGAGAACTTCCGCTCCACCCAGAACATCATCTCGGCCGCGAACCATGTGATCCAGCGCGGTGCCAATCGCATGAAGGTCGATCACCCCATCCGGATCGACGCTCGGCGCAAGGACGATCCACCGGGCGGGCGCTGGGCCGCGATCGACCAGGAAAGCCGCGGCGCGGTACGGTTGATCACCAGTCCGGCAGACCCGAACCTTCAGGTCCAACTGGTCCACGCGGAGATCGAGCGCCTCCGGCGCCTCGATCCGACGGTCAAGCTCTCGGAGATCGCGGTGCTCTGCCGCACACACGCTCCGCTGGAAAAGATGAGGGTCATTTGCGATGTCGAAGGCCTGCCCTGCGAGATCACCGGCCCGGAAGCGGCCAAAGGGCAGATCGCGCTGATGCGGACGCGCGAAGGCTGGGCCTTGGCCCAGGCACTGAGGCGGCGACAGCTGCGCATGTTGCGACTCAGCGCGCTGCGCAGGTCCCTGGACTATCTGCAACGCGCCCAGCCCAGAAACGCCGCGCTGCTGGATCTCCTCGACATCGTCGATGACGTCGCCGCCACACTGCAGGCAGACATCGTTCCAGCAGCCGAAGCGCTCGACCTGTTCTACGAAGCCGCCGGCGAAATGCGACGGGATGGCCGCGCAAGCGCCATCAAGCTCATGACTGCACATGGCGCCAAGGGCCTGGAGTTCGACCACGTCATCGTGATGGACTGCGCCGACTGGCGTTGGGACGAAGAAGATGAACGACGACTTCTCTATGTGGCGATGACCCGTGCCCGTCAATCGTTGACCCTGATGCGCGCAGAGGGTGGACGCAACCCCTATCTCGTAGACCTTGGAACCGTCAACGGCGTCCACGACCAGTTGCCCGGAGCCCGCCCACAACATCGAGCGGACCTGGAACGCCGCTACATCATGCTCGGCCCGGCCAGCATGGACATTGGATTTGCTGGACGGGCGTCGTCGGCTCAGCCAGTTCATCGAGCGATCGCGGCCTTGCGGACCGGAGATGTCGTCGAGATAGAAGGCCGATTCGTTCACTCGACCTCTGGGCAGATCGTTGGCCGGCTGGCCGCAAGCGTGGATGCGGCACCTCTCCAGCAAGGGGTCTCCTCCGTCATTGCAGTCATGGTGCGAACCCGGTCTCAGACGCCCGAGGCGTACTGGCCGGCGCTGCAAGTCGATCACTGGGAAACGCCGCTCGCGGAAGTCCGGATTACGGAGCCATCCGCGACGCCAGTTGCTGACGATTGACGACGTCCGGTAGCCGATAGCGAAGGCGACCTGAATTTAGACCGTCAGTTTAGACATTGAACCGGAGAATCCATGGCAATGAAAACCAGCTCGCTGAGGTGGCCGCATCACATGAATACCTCAACCGCCCGGCGCTCGGCTCGGCAGCGTCGAGAGGCCACTGCTCGGGGCAACAGCACCACGGCGATTCGCCCCCATCCATGCACCGCGCCCTTCGGGCAAGCGCCCGCAGGACCGCCGGACCCGCGAGCGCAATTCGACCTCTTCTACCCAGTGGCTTCAATTTAAGACATTTACACGCCCTCGCGTTTGTATGGATAGGCGGTTGCGGTAGAAATTTCAAGACACACTTACACTTGGACACGACGTGCGAAAAAGCAGAATCCTCTGCCGCGATTTAGGCGTCGACGAGTGGAGCGTGTATGGACGAGGTACGACTGGCTGCTTTGACAAAAATCTGCTCACTATTAGCCAGTAGCACACAGGAGGCCTTAGCCAAATTGTCTGCGACGCTTCATTTAGTTGCTGAGGCGAAAAAATCTGCAAAGCTATCGAAGCCAAAAACAAGTGATTGGAATAAGATCAAAGAAATTGCAATTGGCAATTTCAAAACAATTAGACAAACAACCGTTCCTCTTGGCGACGTCACCATTTTGGTTGGCCCAAATGGCTCAGGAAAATCTTCTGTTCTGCAGGCTATTCACTGGGCCGCAAGAGCGGCTAGTTACATTACGCCCAAAAATACAAAAGAAGTTATCTCTTTTGACCGTTTGGACTACCTGCCTTCGAGCAAACCGCTCTCAACGGCCTACTTTGCCGAACTCGGGTCGGGCAACAACCAAACCCACACCTCAGTAGCATTCGTACACGATACTGCGCCCGGCGTTCAGCCCTTAGTTGCTACTGTAAAAATATGGGCGGCAAGAAATAAAGGCGCCATATCCGCGCATATTGACGGGGGGGTGGCAGTAACGCCGTTCAAACAACGGCAGCGGCCAATCACCGCTTATATACCTGGGCTGGCCGGTTTAGCGGAGCGGGAAACTATCCTTGCTCAGCCATTAATGAGGCGCCACGCTGCGAGTGGTGATGCTGGCGGAGTCCTTAGGAACGTTCTTTATAATCTGGCACTCAGGCAAGGGGCGGAATCCGAAGATGCGGCAGTTGCCCGCCTGGCCCGGCTCAATGAATTATTGAGTTTGATTCATCCGTATTTTCGAATAATCGTTTCTTTCGACGAACGTGAAGATATACACATCAACGCAAGCTACGTCGAGGAAGGAATCGGCGTACCTCCTCAACCACTCGAGAGCCTAGCCACGGGCATATTGCAAGTCCTGCAAATTTTTGCGTATCTCATCTTATTTCGTCCCCGCTTGCTGCTTGTGGATGAGCCTGATGCGCACCTCCATCCTGACAAACAAGAGCGCCTTATCGAAGCGCTAGAAGCAGCCTCGCAAGAGTTCGGCACGCAGATTATCCTAACCACTCACAGCCAACACATTGTTCGAGCAGCCTCAGCCGCCACACAATTGGTGTGGATGCGCTGGGGCGAGGTCGTTTCGGAAGACGAAAAGTCAATTCGAGCTCTTATGGGATGGGGCGCTCTTGATAAGTCCGTTATTTTATTTATTGAAGATGAAGACGATCAAGCGGTGCGTTCAATATTGCGACAGTGGCCCCACTTAACCAGGCAAATATCCGTCTGCAAATGCTTCGGCGTGGACAATCTCCCAAGACAACCACTGCTAGAAGGACTAATGAATGAAGGAGAAATTCGACTCAATATTGTATTGCATCGAGATTGTGATTTCATGAGCGAGGAGGAGAGTGACCTTTGGGCGAAGAACTACCCAAATAAAAACACATTTACATGGGTAACCAAGCATGTAGATGTCGAAGCGTATTATTGCCAACCCGAATATATCTCCGCACTTTACGGTGTCGACTTGGCTACAGCCTCGGCTTGGATTCAAGAGGCGGCAGTCAATGTTTCCGGCTCTAAGCAACTGTTTAAGAACAAACGAGAGTTAATTAGGCGATTGCTTTACCCGGACGGTGGAAGCCCCAACAGCGAAACACTTTGGACGGGCCTAGGTGGACAAACACCCTCCACTGTGCTCGGGAAGAATTTACACAAAGCGCTCAAGACCATCGTCAAGAAGAGTGGTTTCGACGAGCATTCCTTAAGTAACTTTCGCATTCCAAAGGGATTTGAAATGGCACCGGACTTGCGACTGGTGCTAGAACGTGCCTTGGACTAGTCCGGTCTCGTGATTAGTTCAAGGGCCGCGTGCATCCGGCGAGAGCAGAGCGCAATTTGATTTCGTAATCTTCCCGTAGTTCGATCTCGGCCAATGCCGAGGCGCTGAATCTGTCGAGGTCCACTCCGGGCGACAGCGCCTCGGTCGACATGGCGGGCCGCGCAGGCACCTCCACGCTGCATTCCGCCGGGATCGGCACCTTCACCGTTTGAATCGGGGCAACACCGCACGCGGCGAGTGGGCCAGCAAGGGCCAAGACAGCTGCCAGGAGCACACAACGCTTTATGGCTGCGCCCTCCCCTCAACCATCCATCGACGCGAACCTGCGCACTCGCACAGGCGTTGCCAGGCACGGCAGGCGGTGTGCTCAGGATGGTGTTCGCGGCCTGCTGTCGTCCGGTGCCCCTTCGGAGACCCGGCGGGAGAAGCGTTCATGCGCATCTACAACGACAGCCCATGGCACCCGTCGATTGGATTCGTCTCGACACGCCTGAGCGCGAAGCCGCGACGTGGAAGGACTGGCGCGAGCAGTTCCGCAACCGCTTTCTCGAGTTGCAGATGCAGCGCCCCCTCGCATGATTGGCGGCCACCAACACCGACTCCACCCTTCGTCCTTCTCCGAACTTGCCCACGAGTAAGGAAGCCTCATGAGCCTACCGGAATTCATCCCTACGAAGCCTTTCCCCGCAGTGTGCGCGCCGTGCATTCCAACCTCAATCAAGAATCAGAAAACTCAAGTGAACGAAAAACTTCTCGTCCCAGCAGCAGAGGCTGCAAGGATGCTCTCCATGGACCGCTCCACCTTCTGGAACAAGGTGAAGCTCAAGCAGCTCCCACAGCCGGTGAAAATTGCGGGCATCACTCGGTGGCGCGTCTCGGACTTGCGAGGATTTGTGGACGTGGTTTCTAGTTAAGTAGCGCCTGGTCTTCAGGGCTCCACACCGCCCTCAAGGCTTGAAATCACCTTGTCAATCACTTTAAAAATTGTGCGATACGGCGCCTTAAAAAATTCTCGATTTGGATTGAATCTATACGATTCCAGTTCTTCGTGAATCAGTTTTTCGGCTTGCACGCAGTCACCAGTCGCCCATTCTTCTACGACAAGAAAATGGTCAGGGGAGCTTGTGCTTCTCGACAATTCCCCCGAACGCTCATCCGACGTTCGGCGTGTTAGTCCGACTTTGAAGACATCTTTAGGATGCGCCGCGGAGCGCATAACGTATATAAATCCTGGATTGGCACCAGGAATTTCGCCCCCCTCGCGAGAAGCGAACACAGTTGAATTCCGAGGTGAATCCTCCACCCAAGAATGAATCTGACTAACCCAAGTTCGGCCATGGATCGGGCGGCCTACTTTGTCTCGCCCCTCTACATCGATAGGCAACTTTTTCCAGTAGCCGCTCGTTTCAACTTTGTACTCGGGGGCGGTGAAAGCCGTTCGATCAGGCGAACGATTTGACGGTCCTCGTATGAGCCGCACATCCCGATAGGTGATCCAAAACTTGGGATCAACGCGCTCAAGAATCTTCTTGTTTTTTAAATGCGATCTGTATTCTCTAAAGGAGGTCGGATGGCGTTCAATCTCAAGGCTATCATTATGGGCCTCGAAGAAGATTGGCAACAGCAAGCAGGTTTTGCACAGCTCAATCAATGTCGCGTACTCTTGCATGGCACTTGCGGAACGCTCGTAGCGCCCCTTTATTTCTTCTGAAAAGAATTTCCCTTTTCCATCGACAAATGCCGAAAAGTCGTCCGTCCTTCCCGAATACGTGGACCCGCAGTCATTAAAGACATATTGAGCATCGACAGTCTTTGTCTCAAGATCGAACCGGAGCAAAATAACAGTCTTCCATAGCTCAGGATCTTCAGCCAAGGGCTCGGCGCACAATACCAAATCCTCAGCAGGCCTAATATGGGTCCGATGGGAGAGTGCTTCATAAAACTCCCAATCTTTGCGAATTATCTGCGTTCGCTCTTCGAGATTGCATTTCTGACCCGCTACAAGCAGTACGCTCACCTCCTTTTCCACCCTAATAAGTGAAATTGAAGAAAATCCAAACTCCTCACTTCCTTCAGTGCGAAAAAGCAGACCGGAGGGCTTATCGACAGAGTTATATGAGTGAATTTTTCCTTCCGGCAAGATGTTTTCTATTTCCGAAGGAAATTGGTCTGCGGCGCCACTAGTAACCCAGTCAATGAAATGCTGAAATGAAAAAAGATGATCGCACTCCTCTCTCAATTCAAATGTCGCCGTCCGCGGAAGAAATTTATTAAAAGCTTCGGCCACATTGAAGGAACTCGGCAAATCGCGCAAAGAGCCCTTAAACACTCGGCCGTTATACTCCAAGTTGTATTCTCTCAATTGTCGGTCCGCAGAAAAACCAGCGCCGCTCTCTTTTTGAACGGTGACTAGCGCAGTCGCCTTTTCGAACATCTCCTTGATCAGCTTCTTGCGCTTCGGGTCGTCCTTATGTTTTTCCACATAGGCATCAAGCATCTTTCTGCGATCCGACCCTTCCGGAGGCACGGTCCAAAATCCGATTTCTGCCATGCGATCTTGGTGAGATGCCAAGTTTTTCTCCGTCCAATTTAATCGAGTGATACTACTTTAGAGCACGCCCCATAGTGCTTAGATTCCTTCATCGAAAGATGACTAGGAACTAGCATCTGGAGATTGAGAGGCCTCCAGCCAATCAGACCACCACTACATCAACTCGCGCCGCCGCGTGAGGTATTCCGCCCGGTTGTACGCCGCACGCACCGCATCGGTTTCCTTGTGAGCGAGCTGCCGCTCGATTACATCGTGCGGAAAACCAGACCGCTCATTGAGCACCGTTGATGCCAAAGCTCGAAAGCCGTGCACCGTCATACGACCACGATAGCCAAGACGGTATAAGGCAAATAGAAGCGTGTTCTCCGACAGCGGATGTCCGGGGTGGATCGAAGAATCGAGCACAAGCGAGCCGTTCCCAGTCATCTTCCGCGGCATCGCAAGAATCGGCTGCGCCTGCCGCGACAAAGGCACCACATGGGGAATGCGCATCTTTATGCGTGCCTCGGGTACCACCCACACTGCACCCCTTTCCTTCAGTTCTCCCCACAACATGCGGCGCAGCTCGCCCACGCGAACGAACGTATGCGCCAATAGCTGCAGGCCGAGTCGCGTTACGGAGTCCTCGTAGCCCTCGATGGCCCGCATCAACTCGCCGGCCTCTTCCGCCGGAATGCTCGCCATTGGCTTCTTCGTCTTACGCGCAATGAGCACGCGCGTAAGTCCCGCTGCACCGTGTTGCGGAAGTAGGCCCGTGTCCTGTGCAAAGTCGAATACTGCCGAAATTCGGCTCGCGACGCGATGCCCAGTTTCGATCTTTCCACCGGCCTGTGCAGCCCGCACCGCCGCAACCAACTCCGACCGCGGAATGGCGTCGATGGGCCGCGAGCCCAGCAGCGGGAACGCGTATCGCTCAAGCGTGTTCTGCACCTGAACTTGATGCTTGCTGTTTGAGAGGGTCGGCAGCTTCGCCTTGAGCCAGTCGCGCGCCACGGTTTCGAAGGTCGGCGCCACCGCGGAGGCCCGAGGTCCCTCGCGAGCCGCTGCGTGCTCTTTCCGCGCATCGGCCAGGCTCAGCCTTGGATAGAGGCCATAGGTCTTTGTATTCTGCTTTCCGCCGGCGGTGTAGTTGGCTCTGGAAGGGCAAAACAGAAACAGCCAGCCGCTTGCGCGGGCGAATCGAAGCAGTCCTCGCTTGGGCGACCGTGTCGCGGCGTCGGGCAGGGGACAATCCGGCGCGCTGGAAAGGATTTCTTGACCAACTGTTGGCAGCGCCGGCGGATGTCAAAGAGGTGCAGCACCACCCAGCGCTTCCCTACGGCGAGATGCCATCGTTTTGCTTTGACCTGCAAACGCTCGACGGAGATGCGGCGCAACTGTTCCTGTTTTTGATTTTCACCGCCGCCCGCATCGGGGAAGCACGAGCAGCGATGTGGACAGCCGCTGCTCACCGCAGACGAGAAAAAGCTGCTCACGAATGCGGAGCTGATCACGGACCTCCTGTGGCTGCACAAGCACGACCTGCGCGAGTTGCTGTCAGCGTCGACGATATCCAGGCACTCCCGCGCCATCATGTCGAAGGTCGGGGTGGACATCCTCAGCGACCGTCGACCGGAGCGGCTGCCGGAACTCGACCTGTCGGAGATCCTGACGGTCGAAAACATCGTGCCGGTGCCGGACTGGTTGATCGAGCGGGCGGCTATTGGTCGCCAGGACGGTACGTGTGATGGCCTGACTGCCTAAGCGCCGATGCCCGAGGACAATGTGCTTCGGGTGCTACTGCGGGCAGTCACATGAAAAGCCTGTAGTCATACGAACGCTCGGTGTACCGATCAAGCAGGGCACCGATGCGCGCGACCCGTTGAGAGGTTTCGATGGTTGCGGGCAACTGCCCATAGAGATCAAAGCTGTTGAAGTTCATCTTGGACAGGCCAAGGATTTCATCGGCCAGCATCATGAGATCGCTAGTGCCGGCGTGGCGGCGCATCACGAGCGGGGCCGGAATTCGGCGCTTCCCCTGAAAGTAGGATTGCCTAGGGTTGAGAGCGGTAGAGGTTCCGTGCACCCACAGCAATGCTGTCTGATCGTCCACTACAACCGTTGTGCCGCGTCGAATCGGATAGCCGTGAATCTCGAAGTCGCCATTGGGCATCGGGCGCGATGCCACGTACCGCAAGGTGTCATCGACGAAGATCTGCAACAACTCGACGCAGGCCACGCCCTCCAGGCCAGCTTGCAGCCCCTCGCGCTCCTCCTTCAGGAAAGGCGTTTGCTTGTGCACCACGACGCGATTGGGAAGGCGTAGGTGGGCGTCGAAGAACAGCTCTCGGATGCCTTCCCCAAGCTTTCGCGCGTCGTCGAAGCTCATGAAGGGGTTCTTGCGCAGCATGATCGGGTTGTCGATCTTGCTCAGGCGGAATTGAAGGCCGTGACCATTGGGGCTGTAGAGGTGGCTGCAGCCCAGCGCGACATGGCCTTCGCCGTCGATCTTTCGGCGGACGCTGAAGCCGAGGCCCACGAAGGCGGAATCCCTATCAAGGCCGGTGAGGGCCCAGGGGGTGCGCATGGCTTTCACGTACACAGCCAGAGACAACCACCATCGAACGCGGCATTGCTGACCGTTGGCGAGAGTGCTTTCTTCGAGAAACTGAGTGGAGCAACCAGCCGGGATGGCCGCGGCCTTCACAAAATCGTGAAGGTTGAACTGTTCGCTCTCAAGGTCGAACGCTCGAAGGGCATGCCATCTGGCGGGTATGTAGATGATGGTGACGCTTGGGTTTTCCGTGGCCCGCAATGCGGAGAGGGCCGCGGTGATGCGGCCTGCGAGCGTGCGCGCAGATTGCGGCGATTCGTCATGCGGCTCATCCAACGTGACGAAGGCGGCCTGACCTGGTTGTGGAATGTCCAGCGGGCATTTAAATGCGCTGCTGAAGCCCGGGAACCTCATCAAGTAGTCAGCGTCCCATTTCGTGGGATCGATGGGCTGATGAAGCTGGCCCAAGTAGTCGTGGACACGGCGCGCATCGCGGGCGGGCGCGATCACCGCGATTCGCAGATTTGTGGCAATGCCGAGGTCGGTCAGATTGGCATCGAACGGCCGATTCTGCAAAAGACCGCGAACGGGAAGCGTGTCCGTTGCAGGCCCAGTGCCGACGGTTCGGGCAAATACCAGCTTGGGCTCGGCGAGTTGCAGGCCAACTTGAGAGGCCGAGCGCTCCTGCGCATCATTCAGCGTGACGGTCTCGGTTCGCTCGTCCGTGAGTCGCGCGAAGATCGGGCGGCCGGAGATGGTGAAGGTCATGCCGCCGTCGAGATCGGGGAAGCGGACTAGCAGGTCACGCGATGGCAGTAAGCGCTTTCGCCAGAAGTCCGTCGCCTGGTTGAACTCCTTGTTGTGCTGGTACCCGAGCACGCGGACCTTGACCGCGCGTTCGATCTCCTTCGGTGCAACTTCACCAGTGCTGTCAGTGACTCGGAGTGTGGGCTTGAGCACCAGCGCGAGCTTCGTCCCAAGAGGCCTAATCTGAAGCAGGACGGCGTCGTACACCGTCCACAATTGACGGTCCAGGCGCTCCGTTTTGGATCGCGACGTGTCCCAGACAATGGCGTCGCCATCGTTAGCGCAGCCAGCCTTCCCGGCCAAGGCAAGCACAGTCGCTCTGCGCATCAGTTGGTTGGCGGTGCCATCCTCGTAGCGGAGATCGTCATTGTTCAGCGGCACCCGATTGAACGCGCCATCCTTCACGTTGTCAGCGAACGCCTGGGTCAACTGCTCGATGGTGGCCAGCGCGTAGACCTTGCCTCTGAAGGGTGCAGCCACGAAGCCATGTCGATCCCCAATCTCTCTCAAGGTCGACCAGACTTCACCTGACGGCGGCCACCGCACCAGATCGAACTCGATCAACTCGCCCGGCGGAATGAGCGGAATGGCGTTGCTTTTGACCAGACCGGTGACGGGCAATGACGGCAGGGCAAAGGGCAACTTCTGGTTGACCGGCGCTGTCTTGAAATTTTCCAGAATTTTGCGCACACGCTCGCGTGCCTCGCCGTCCGACACATGCAGTGCAATACGTCGCATCAGATCGTCGAACGAAGCTCCGGGCACGTGGAACTTCGCCGGTTCCTGATCGAGGGGCGATGCAAGGAGTCCGGCGACCGGCTCCGATGCTGGGTAGTCGCCATACTGCGTCCAGAACAGCGGGTGATGGCCTTTGAAATGCGCCGCATCGTAGGCGTCCGAAAAGGCCGCCATGACGCTTTCATCGCGCCCGCTGTAGCCGCATACGAGAACGGTGTGAGTTCGCATGGCCTGCACCAGTGACTCGCGCAGTTCTTTCTCCTGCTTGATGAGTTCGGGGGCCGTGTTCTTCAACGGATCGTATCGATAGTCGCCGTGGAGTGAGACGCAGGCGAGTTCGGCCTCTCCAGGCGCCCGATACAGACGCTGCTGGCTATCGATGCCGATCTCGATGGCGGTCAGATTGATGGAGGTCGCGGCGCGAGCGGCCAAGGCATCGAAGTTGGTTGTCCAGACCGATGCCACCAAACCTTGCCGCGCGAGTTCCGCCAGCAGTTGATAGCCGAGATGCGGCGAACATCTCTTCACCCATTTCTCGAAGTAGATTCGGCGGTCGTCGCTTCTTGCGAAACACTCGCCGATGTAGGTGCTGTATTCGTCAGGATGATCCAGTGCCGGATAGCGGCGCTGGCGATCCAGCCAGGCTTGAATCCGGAGCCTTACTGACGGCAGGGACAACTCGCTGAACTGGGTCTTCTCGACGTCGGGGTTGTTGGTCAGGAATATTTCCCGCTTCCATTCCCAGATGCACTGTGTGGCCGATGGCATGCCGGAACTCATGGAAGCTCCAGCACCCAAGAACACCAGCAGTGGCCGATCTCGCGCAACCCCGATGGACCGAATCATGGCGTCCACGCTCATGGAGGGGGTTGGGTTCACGTGATCCGGCGGGTTGCTTGTCATTGGGCATCAATCGGAAAGATCAACGCGCGTTATACCAACCCTGACCTTGCGGCTGCGCTTGTGTGTGGCCCTGAACATGCCCTAAACCGTCCCGCGAAGGCCAGGAGAAGGCGCCGGTCGAGTATGCGAAGTGCGCAATCGCCATCGAGCCACTTGCCAATTTCGGCGCTACGCAATGGCTAGTCATTGCGCGAAAGGAGCCAAGATGATGAAAATTACACGCTGGGGGCATTCCCTCGGCCTTCGCTTGCCTTGCGAGGTGGCGCAGGCCGCTGGCTTGAAGCCAGGGGACTACGTTTACGTGCGCCTGCTCGACTCGGGCGACATCCGCGTGCGACCCGTGAAGAACGTACAGCCAGCCCACTCGCCGACCGCCGACGGGGAGGTGGGCACAGCAGAGACCATATTGCCCGCCGCTGCGGCCAAGGAAACGCAATGGTGAGGCGAATGCTTGAACTGATTCTCGAATCGCAGCCGCCGAGCGGACTTTGGTTCATCGGTCGAACGCCCGCAGGGAAGGCACAAGATGCATTGAACCTCGCGTTGCGGGCTACGATGTTGGTCGGTCCACTGGTTTGCTGGTGAACCGATAAAACCCTGCTTGCCAGCGGCTGCACGCGTCGCTTAACTTCGCGCGAAACGTCACCAGCCGCGAACCACCTAGCGCGAGCGGTTGGACTGTGACACCACGCTGCCCGCCAGCGTCCTGGTTACCGAAGCAGACTTGGAACTATCCAAGGCGCGAGAGGCCTTTTGTTCCGTCGCGGCGCCAGTCTGCGCCGACGAGCCAGCCTGCCGCAAAGCCGAGCCGGCAAGCGACTTTTGGACCGCGCTCGCAGATCCGCTCTGAAGCGTCTTGCCAGCCACGGAGGCGACGCGCGAGGACGTCTGTTTAGAGTTGTTGGCCATATCCATTCCTTTCAGCGGCGTAAGCGCTGGTCATTGCGAAAAACACTATATCTAGTGTTTGCAATCCACGCAACCCACCATATCCAGTGTTTTCTCGTTCAGCGCCACCCGCCCTAAACTGACCCATCTGACCCGATCCACAGCTTATTCTTGTCGTGCTTGAAAGAGAGGCGTCGCCCGCTGGCATCCGTGACCGGCCATCAGCGACGGGCGCTGCGGGAGCAACCGAGGGCCGGCTGGGTAACTCGACTACCTAGGTCGCTCGCGTGTTCAGGCTTGGTATGCGTTGTCCCCGCAAGAACTCGATCTGCTTCCCATCCACGGAATTGCCACCGAGAATCGGTGCCCCTTCAGTACTCGGGCGAGAAGCAACTTGGCAAGCACAGATACCACCCGGCTGGCGGTCCTCATCGATGCCGACAACGCCTCGGCCTCGGTAGCGAAAGAACTGCTTGAAGAGGTGGCCAAATTCGGCACCGCTACGGTCAAGCGGGCGTTCGGCGACTGGACTACACAGAACCTGGTCGGGTGGAAGGCTCACCTTCGCCGTCATGCGATCCAGCCCATCCAGCAGTTCGCCTATACGCAGGGAAAGAACTCGACGGACTCGGCGTTCATCATCGATGCGATGGACCTCCTTTACGCAGGCAATGTCGATGGTTTCTGCCTGGTGTCCAGCGACAGTGATTTCACCCGCCTCGCGACGCGACTTCGAGAGGCCGGCAAGGTCGTGTACGGCCTGGGCGAGCGGAAGACACCGGAACCCTTCATCGCCGCGTGCGACAAGTTCATCTTCTTCGAGGTTCTGAAACGCCCCGTCGAAGCCGCAGCGCCGGTGCAGGTTCCCGATGTGCCCGACCTCAGAGAGTTGCTGACGCATGCCATTCGAGAGACGGTCAGAGACAGTGGATGGTCCAGGCTATCCACTGTCGGCGGCCTCGTGAGCAAGACGCATACGTCGTTCGATCCGAGAAACTATGGGTTCAAGAAGCTCAGCGAGCTGGTGCGTGCCCAGCCATACCTCGATGTCGTGGACGCACCCGACGGCACAGGATTTGTGCACGTCGAAGTGCGATTGAATTGAAGCTCTTCCCAACGAGACGCGATTTTTGGCCCCAGAATCCAAGCGCAAATACTCTTGCCCGAAATACGCTTGAACTTTTTTGAAAGATTCAAGTTAGCGCGACCTCAACTACATCCTAACGACCCAATGGAACTCATCGCCGGCGCGATTAACAAGAGGCGGCTTCATAACTTGGTTGCACAGCACACGTCCGAATGCAGTGAGGTGCGCGCCGCTATTGCATACGCAGGTCGAGATAATCTTGCGCTGCTTGAGGCCTGTCAACGATTAGGCAAGCCTCTCACCTACTACGGCCGATACGACCACACCGTGCCAGTTCATCCGGCTGTAGTTCGATGGTTCCTCGATCAGAAGAGTCCGAATTTCACCTGCCGTATGGTGCCGGACATTCTCCATGCCAAGGTAATCTGGTGGGTGGGTGTCGGTGCCTACATCGGCTCTGCCAATATGACCGACCGAGCGTGGGTGTCCAACATCGAGGCTGGCACATTTCTGCGCGAAGAAGACATGGAGAAGACCTCCATGATGGAAGAATTGCGCACGCTCTTTGACGTGATTGACGCACGGGGCGAGGTCATCGACGAGGCATTCCACAAGCACTTGCTGGATCTGCAGAAGCTGTCAAAGGCAGCCAGCGCAGCCGCGTACGAGTTCGAGCAGAAGGCCCCACGTTTCTTTCCCAAGGGCGAAGGTCTTGCAAGCGTCGACCAACAGAGCGCGGTCGAGCGGGGCTATCAGGAATTCGAGCGGCGCTGGCGCGAATCACTGCAAGCCTTGCGCGACATCGCCGATCATCTCGTGCTTGAGAGCAATCGCCCGTCTTGGATTCCTGCCGACACGCCCGCCGGCGCCCAGGCGGACCAGTTCGTCCACGCCTACTACTATAGATTTGTCGAGGGCCACAGAGGCGGAGAGCGCGTTAAAGCTGCGTTTGCAAAAAATAGTGCCAACCCTGCAGCGGCACTAAGAGAAGCGCTCGCTTGGTGGAAAGCCGCTGACTTCGACTATGAAGGTGAGCGAAACACCCTGTTCAACTGGGCCCCAAAACTCCGGGCATTGCTGGCGAAGGACAGGCTTTCAACGCTTACTAGCGAGGAGTTTTCATCCGCCATGTCGATGGTGCACGCCTTCACCGACTACGCGAGCAAACGTGACAATGTTGAACTTGGTCTATCTGCAGAACGGCAAGACCGACACGCAAAGGCGCTCGCCCACGCGGGGCAGCTTTGGGAAACACGCACCGAGGCAGGTCACACACCGCTAGAGGTATTCAAGTACGTCATTTGGGGTCCCGGCGCCGTCGAACGCCGGATCTGGAATGCGGCACGAACCTCGCAGTGGCGTCTTCCCTGGCTGCAGTTCAGCACTTGGGGCGAGGTTGTTGGTTGGGCTCGTGCGGACGACTACCCGCCGCGCAACGACCGCACACTTAAGGGCCTGCGAGCCCTCGGCTACCCAGTTCGGGGCGTCTAAGAGATCCTGACAAAAGCACGATGATCGAGCAGCATTCTGCAATGGAAAGGCCACTCGCTCCGCACTTCAAGAAGGCATGCGAAATGGCGCTGTAAAGCCGGCTCAACGTCGCGTTTTGAAACCCTGCCAGTACGGCTAGCCAGCTATCGACAATAAAGTAGTTTTCGTTTGCCAGCGCGGAGTTGCAAACCAGCGGCCACGCAGTCCACCCGCCTCCCGGTGGTAGAAGCGTGCAACGCGCCCGCATCGACGATGATAGATCGGCTTAGCAGTCACCGGAAAAACAAGCACCCCAGGAGTGAGGATGGATTTCAAGACCTATTTGGCCAGAGTATCGAGTGACCTCAAGGCTGGCAACGCCACGGAACATACACACCGAGGCGCACTTCAAAACCTCATAGAGTCGGCAGGCGATGTAGTTGCCACAAACGAGCCGAAACGCATTGCCTGCGGAGCTCCGGATTACATTGTTTCCCGACAGGCCCAAGCAGGGTTGGTACCCATCGGGTACATCGAAGCGAAGGATGTCGGTAAGGATCTGAACGCGGTCGAGGGCGACGAACAGCTTCAGCGCTATCGATCAAGTCTACGCAACCTTGTTCTGACCGACTACCTTGAGTTTCGGCTGTATCGAAGCGGCGAGCTTGTCCAGACCACACGTGCTGCGTCTTGGCAGAAAAACGGCGTGTTGAAGTCCAACGCAGAAGGCATAGCGCAGACAGAGGCCCTTCTAGCAGCCTTCTTGGCATCCAATCTTCCGAGCATCTCAAGCCCACGCGACCTAGCAAAACGCATGGCTCAAATGGCTCGCTTGATCCGCGATCTCATAGGCAAGGCCTTTTCCCAAGAGGAAGGCAAAGCAAATGGAGACCTCCATACCCAGTATGAAGGTTTTCGCAAAGTACTACTGGGTGATGACCTGACACCACAGCAGTTTGCCGACATGTATGCGCAAACGATTTGCTACGGGCTTTTTGCCGCCCGTTGCAACCACGACGAAGGCACACTTTTCACGCGACAAGGTGCAGCCTACGAACTGCCCAAAACAAATCCATTTCTTCGCCGACTGTTCTCCAACATAGCTGGGGCTGACTTGGATGACCGTATCGCCTGGGCAGTGGATGACCTCGCCGACCTTTTAGCGAAAGCCGACATGAGCGCGGTGCTTGCCGATTTTGGCAAAGCTACCATGCAAGAAGACCCGGTTGTACATTTTTATGAGACGTTTCTCGCCGCCTACGACCCTGCACTTCGAGAGTCGCGAGGCGTTTATTACACCCCGGAGCCAGTAGTTAACTATATCGTCCAGTCGGTTGACGCTGTTCTAAAAAAAGATTTTGCACTTCCCAAAGGACTAGCTGACAACAGCAAGGTAGTGATCAAACGTACGACCGGAAAGCTGACACCCAAAGGGGCTGTCGCAACAGAGGAGGTGCAAACCCACCGCGTTCAAATCCTTGACCCTGCGGCTGGTACCGGCACTTTCCTCTTTAGTGTTATTCAGAAGATTTACGAATCTTTCAAAGGCAATGCCGGGATGTGGCCAGGATACGTGGCTGAACATCTTTTGCCTCGCATCTACGGGTTTGAGCTACTTATGGCACCCTATGCCGTGGCTCACATGAAGCTCGGCTTGCAACTCAAAAACACTGGTTATGACTTTGCAACCGAGGAGCGACTTCGTGTTTATTTGACGAACACCCTAGAAAAGGCTCATGAGCTAGCCGGCCTCCCGCTCTTCACCCAATGGCTTGCCGAAGAAGCAGCCCAAGCCGGCGAGGTGAAGCAGAGTGCGCCGATTATGGTGGTCCTTGGAAATCCGCCCTACTCCGGACATAGCGTCAATAAAGGCGCATGGATTCGTGGTCTGGTAGAGGACTACAAGAAGAGTGCTGTGCTTAAGAAGCCGGGCCAAGGCAAGTGGCTATCCGACGACTACGTGAAATTTATTCGATTCTCTCAATGGAGAATCGATCAAACTGGGTACGGGATCTTGGCGTTCGTGACGAATCACGGGTACTTGGACAATCCGACATTTCTCGACATGCGGGCGAGTCTATCGCACAGCTTTGATGATCTTTATTTTTTGGATCTCCACGGAAATACAAAAAAGAAGGAGAAAGCACCGGATGGCAGCAAAGATGAGAATGTCTTCGATATTCAGCAAGGCGTTTCAATCGCTATCCTGGTGAAGCGAACAAAGCGATCTGCGAAGCCTATTTTCAGACATGCTCATCTCTACGGCGTTCGCGAAAGCAAGTATGAGTGGCTAAATAGCCATGACATTCTCAATACTGACTGGACTGAAATTGTACCGGCCGCTCCTGCGAACTTTTTTGTCCCGCACAACGACGAACACAAGGATGAATTCGCGGCGTTCTGGAGCTTGCCGGAAATTTTCAATCAGAATGGTGATCCCGCACCGGGGATGGTGACGACCCACGATGATTTCGCCATTTCGTGGACTCAGCCTCAAGCCATCGAAAAAGTTGGGCGCCTGCTTTCCACAAACAATGAAGAGGAAGCACGACAGATATTCAAGCTCTGCAAACAAGACCAATGGAATTATGCAGATGCAAAGACCGAGCTTCCCAAGCAAGATTGGAAATCACAGGTTAAACCCGTACTCTATCGGCCTTTCGACAAGCGCTGGACAGTCTACAACTCCCACGTAGCCGTCCATCGTCGCGAGCGCGTTATGAACCACATGTTGGCCGGCGAAAATCTTGGGCTTGCAACTGTTCGGCAACTTGCGAATGAGCCATGGGAACACGTTTTGGCAGCGAACACGATTATCGATGATTGTTACGTTTCCAATCGGACCAAGGAACGGGGTTATCTGTTCCCTCTTTACCTATTCACGATCAATGAGAACGCAAGTTTGCTGGAGGAGGCGAGTCTTGCAGGCACAACCTCCTGCAGAGCAAACCTAGCGCCTGAGTTTCTGGCCGGCCTTGAGAAAAATCTCGGCCTTACATACATTGAGCACGGTACTGGAGATCTTGCATCGACCTTTGGACCAGAAGACGTCTACTACTACGCCTACGCTGTGCTATATGCCCCGGGCTATCGGCTCCGCTACGCCAATCAACTGAAGCGAGATTTCGCTCGCATCCCTCTGATATCAAACGTTGAAATTTTTAAAACGTTCTGTCGTTTGGGAGAAAAGTTGGCAAAACTGCATCTCGGTATCGAAGAGGCGTCTTGGTCATCCACCTATCCTGTAGGGGGCGACAACACTGTGCTCAACCCTCGGTTTACACCTATTGCTGATGACGTCACTGCAACGGGAAATATATCCAATGAGGTAGTTGGTCGAATTTTCATAAATGGCACCCAATACTTCGAAGCTGTAGCAAAAGCGGTTTGGGAGTATCGTGTTGGAAGCTATCAAGTTGCGTTCAAGTGGCTTAAGGATCGTAAAGGCCATATGCTTACGTTCGCTGAACTCCAGGCATATCAAGCCCTCCTTGCTGCACTCAAGCTAACGATTGACATACAAAATGAAATCGAAGAGACCGCACCCGTCTGGCCGCTTGCTTGAATCAGAGAGATAAGGCGACCCAACATGCGAACTGTCTACACCACAACATTAACAGTTCGAGAGCAAACTGATGCAACCGCCGCACTGGATATGGTTGGCACGTGGATTCAAAATTGGTACAGACGTCTTCGCATCACCATTGACTGGCCAACCGCCTCCACTGCAGATTTTGAAATCACTCCTAAGCCGCACCACAGACTTTCAGTCAAAGGAAGAACACTGAAAAATCGGCCCGAGTCGGTCCTTTTGGATTTGCTTTGGGAATATCCGGACGACTACGACCAGACTTTGGGGTGGACTGTACGACTTTCCGCCGTTTATGAATCGATAGGACTTGTTATGTCTTTGGAGTTGGCCGTACGAGGCCGAACTTTTCAGATTTTTCCTGCCGGATACCAGTTCGGTGCGCCTCGACTGATTCGCAATGTCTCGCGGCTCAGATCAACACACATCGGCGGCCATCCGTATCATTTGGCGGCAGAGTTAATTACTGCTGAGGACGTGGACGTCCTGACAAGCCTACTATTAAACCCCACACGACCGTTTCCAATAGTTGTCGTCTCTCGACGGCTCGAATCTGACAGACCTCTCGTGGACGCAAATTTACTTGCAGAAAATTTGGCCGGGATCGCGAAGGTTTTTGAACTCTCTGATCGATGGGCGGCGTATAGGCTGACCGAGGAAATCGGCAAGACCTTGTCGTGCTATGCGGGAGCTGTTCGCCTCTATTGGCCGCGCTTTAAGAAAGATGACGATCAATTTCATCACAGGAGTTGGATGCCTTGGATGCTCAAAGACGAGGCTAGCATCAACGCGCTCTTCAAGGAAATTGTAGAAACCGTGGCCGAGGCAGCAGCGTTTCGGCATGTTGAGCCGTTCCAGGTCGTCGATTTCGTGAGTTGGCTGACGCTGAGGATCGTGAAGAACGGAGAAGTTCTGCCGGAAACGATGCCGACGCGCTACTCAAAGAACTGATCAAAGTTGAAGCTCTTTTAAAAGAAACCCAACAGGCGGGCGCTGAACTGCGCGTTGAAAATGAAACATTGAAGGCTAATGTGGTCGCGCTGTCGACCACCGCTTTTACTGTGCCTTCCCTTCTTAAAGAAGCATCCGTTGACCGTGCGCCGATACAGGCAGTTGAACCCGATACTGTCGCCAAGGCATTGATTCAAGCTCAAGCTGAAACGACCAATCTTGTCTATCTCCAATCAGCGATGGACTCCGCCCAAACGTCCCCTTATCGCCAACCTGTTCGTGTACTAGAAGCCCTTCAAGCAATCGATGAAGTAGCCGCAAAATGGCTTGACGCACTTCAATCCGGAAAATCTCATGGGCCTTTGAAGAAGCTCTTCAAGGAATACGGCTTTGACTATGCCGATAAGGTATCTCAAACCTCACGCGGCAAATGGGGGGGGAAGAATATACGACCAGCTACAACGGCACAAGTCTTGATATTTCATCCCACATCATTATAGGAGCGAAGCAAGCGGACACCTGTTTGTCGATTCATTTTGCATGGGTCCGGGATGAGGGAAAAGTGGTGATCGCTCATGTAGGCCGTCATAAGACCAATACCAGCACCTAAGTCGGTTGAAGTAATCTGAAACACGGAGTTAGATCGCTTGGCGCCGCAGTCTTTTTTGTCGGTCGACAGAGAAACCTTGTTTCACAGCAGGCTCGGAATCTGCAGCTTGTGAACTTTTCCGCTGGTACCGCATGACCATTTCCAGAGTTCGATGGCCCGTCTGACCCATGATCGTGTGGGCCTGGAATCCAGCCATCGAGGCGGCCGTCACAAAGCCGGCGCGCAAGGAGTGACCGGAGAATGACTTCGCGGCTTCGGCCCCCTTGGCCCGGCTCTCCGCGGTCTTGATCACCAGAGCAACCGACTGCGGCATAAGGGCTTCAGCGCCCACCAATTGATCGTGCCGATTCACCCGACGGAACAGCGGCCCTTCACCAACGCCGGCCAGATCGAGCCAGGCGCGTAGTGCATGCACCGGACACCGCGCTTCGGAATGCGCCATCGGCACGAATACCGTTCGCCCCTCTCCTTCGGGGTCCGTCTTGGAGCGTCGGATCAGCAGTTCCAGCCCGTGCGCGTGCGGCGTGATGTCTTCTACCCGAAACGCCACCAACTCCGAGCGGCGGCAAGCCGATGCGAAGCCCAGCAACAAGATGGCCTTGTCACGGGCCGCCTTCAAAGGCTTTTGCTTGGCGATGGTGACCAGCAATTCCACGATATCGTCCTTGACCCCCGGCGGCCACCCAAAGTGCCCCACTTATGGCCACCCAAACTGCTCCACCCTGGCCCGGGTGATCTGACGCATTGAACACGGTGCGTTGGGCGCCGCGAAGCCCGACAGGCAGGACGTTAATTTCCACCCCCTCTGAGCGAGGGAACAACGGAGTGAACGTCTTGAAGCCACATCTGCAAACCACCATCTGGACGCTGCTCAAGGGCGGCGCCACCCAGCGCGAGATCGAACGCATCACCGGCATCTCGCGCCACACCATCCGGACCTACCAGCAGCGCTTCGCCGCCGATCCGGCAAACTGCCCCGGGGTGGCCACCGACCTTCCCAGTCAAACTGCTCCACCCTGGCCACCGACTTCAAGGCCGGTAGCGCCGCCGCTGGCCACCTCCAAGTGCGAACCCCACCGCGCCTTCATCGACGCGCAACTGCGCCTGGGCCGCAACGCCACCGCCATCTACCAGGACCTGGTCGACTTGCACGGCTTTGACAGCGCCTACAACTCGGTCAAACGCTTCTGCGCCCAGCTTCGCCACAAGGAGCCCGAGCAGTTCGATCGTCTGAGCTTTGCGCCCGGCGAGGAGATGCAGGTCGACTACGGTGAAGGCGCCCCCACGCGGATGCCGGGCACCGAGCGCTGGCGCAAACCCCGCCTGTTCGTGGCCACGCTGCGCTACTCGCGGCGTAGCTTCCGCCGCGTGGTCTGGAAATCCAGCCAGCAAGTCTGGGCTGAGTTGCACGAGCAGGCCTGGGCCTACTTCGGCGGGTCCACCCACTACGTCGTTCTCGACAACCTCAAGGAAGGCGTCTTGAAGCCCGACCTGTACGAGCCCGCGCTCAATCCGGTCTACGCGGCCACACTCGCTCATTACGAGGTGGTGGCCGACCCGGCCCGGGTCCGGGATCCGAATCGCAAGGGGACGGTGGAGAACGCGATCCAACACACCCAGGCCACCGCGCTCAAGGGCCGGCGCTTCGAGACCATCGAAGAGCAGAACGCCTTCCTGGAACACTGGGAGTCCAAGTGGGCCGCCTCGCGCATCCACGGCGCCGAGCGGCGTCAGGTGCAGGCCATGTTCGAGGAGGAGCGCGCCCACCTGCAGCCGCTGCCGGCCACGCGCATGCAGTACTTCACCGAGGTGCAGCGCACGGTCTGCGACGACAGCTGCGTGCGCATCGACCACAGCAGCTACGCCGCGCGTCCGGCCCCGATTGGCACCAAGGTGCTGGTGCGGCTGTTCGAGCGGCGCATCGAGATCCGCGAGCTGCGCACGCAAGCCTTGCTGCGCACCCACGAGCGGGTCGATCGCCCCGGCAGCGTGGTGCTGCCCATGGCCGAGCGGGTGTTCAACCCCTCGCGCGAGACGCGCTACATCCTGGCCCAGGCCCGAGCCATCGGGGCGCAGGCCTCGCGGCTGTGCCAGATGCTGTTCGCCATCGAGGGACGCGTGGGCCAGCGCAAGCTGTGGGGCATCGTCAACCTGGCCAAGCGCTACCCGAACCACTTTATCGACGCGGCCTGTGCGGGCGCCATGGAGCAAGGCGTGCACAGCTACCGCCACGTCAAGGCGCTCACCGAGCGGCTGGTGGCCGACGCCCTGGCCGCCCTGCAGGCCGGCACGCCGACACAGTCGGCGTCAACGCTCACCCAGCAGCACGCGCTCATCCGCAGCGCCGACGAATACGGCGATCTGTTCGCCCACGCCGCCACCGCCACCTCGGGCGGCACAACCTCTCCCACCCCCACCACTGAGATCGCCCAGCCATGAACATGACCGAGATCGAACGCGCCCTGCGCGAGCTGCGCCTGTCCGGCATCGCCGACACCCTGTCCACCCGCGTGATGCAGGCCCAGGCCGCCCAGCAGCCCTTCCTGGAGACGTTGGCCGCCATGCTGCAAGACGAGCTCGACCGGCGCCGCTCGCGCCTCATGGAGCGCCGCTTCAAGCGCTCAGGCCTGGCCGAACGCCTGACGCTGGCGGACTTCGACTGGCGCTTCAATCCCAAGCTGCCGCGCAACGCCTGCTTCGAGTTGCACACCCTGAAGTTCGTCGGCGAGGGCGCCAACGCATTGATCGTCGGCAAGCCCGGCACCGGGAAGTCGCACATCGCCAAGGCTGTGGCCTACCAGGCCACGTTGCAGGGCTATGACGTGCGCTACGTGGAGGCCGACTCCGAGTTCGCCCGATATGGGCTGGCCAGCACGGCGCAGCAGGCCGAACAGCTCAAGGGCTGGATCGAGCCGGACCTGTTGGTCCTTGATGACCTGTTCCTGGCCCGGCGCATTGCCGACGTGAGCGCCGAACTCTTGCAGGCCATCGTGCACCAGCGCTACAAACTGCGCCGCGCCATTGTCATCACCTCCAACCGGGTGGTGCAGGACTGGGGAAAGTACCTCGCCGACGCCACCATGGCCACCACCATCCTGGACCGGCTCATGCACCGCTGCGCAATGCTGGAGTTCGAGGGCAAAAGCTACCGCCTGAAGGAGGCCGCCGCGCGCATCGCCATCACGCCCGAATCGTCATAATCCGACCGTCCTGCCTGGAGCAGTTTGACCGGCCATAAGTGGAGCAGTTTGGGGTGGCCATCGGGGCCTTGACGAGGGCAGCCACCTGCCGCTGCTTGACGCCTTGGAGTCGGCGGATACCTTGGAAGGTGCGCTTCACCAGCACGTGCCGAACCGGGTCCTGGATGTACAAGGGCATCGAGTCGCCCTGCGCGGTGAACCTGGCCGGCTTTGTGATCCACAGCGCAGCATGCCGCGCGTGAAGACATCCATTGCGTGCTGCACTCCCACACCAGAACTGGCATCGTGGTGAGCGCACAGAGAACGGCGTACTGAATCGCCTCGGGGCGATTCACAAACCGTGGCTCGCAGCGGTAAGTCATTGATTCTCCGAGACAGGCTGAGCAGCCAAAGCCTTAGTTAAAGCTGGGGCTAGATCCCACCGCCCCCTCGCTGGCCGGCCGCCTCGGGCCGGGTCGAAAGGAGCATCAGGCACCAGCGTATCGCGCATCCTCTTGAAAACCCAGCCGCGAGCAGATCGCGGCTGGGGCATGATCAAGTTCCTGCCCACGCGCGATGCGGCGCGCGCGTTCCTGACGCAGATCGGCGGGTCGAAATGAACGCGGAAGATCAGTACAGCTTGATCTCGTAGGTCCCGTCGATCGCAGCACCGACAAAATCGGCTCCAAGCGTTCTCATACATGCACCCAAGACATGCATTGAAATTTATCGGTACTTTTGCCGGTATCTTTTTTCTGCCAGCCTAAAGAATCCAGTATTCATGCGGATTTTTGACATGCCTGCGATTCCTGTCGAAGCACCAACGCCCCGCATCACGGCGTCTCATCCGGCATCGAAACCCGCGCCCCGTTCTGTCGCCAAGCCCCCGGCGACAACCCGTACTCGCGCTTGAATGCGCGGTTGAAAGCGGCTTCCGACTCGTAGCCGACACCTTCGGCAATGCGCGCCAGGTTGCCCTGGTCCTTGCGCAGCATGCCGGCGGCCAGGATCATGCGCCAGCGCGTCAGGTAGTGCATGGGCGGCGCGCCCACCAGTTCGGCGAAGCGGTCCGCCAGCGCGTCGACCGTCCAGTTGCGTGCGGGCTCGCCGTGCATCAGCGCCAGGCAGCGGCCCACGTGGGGGTCGCGCAGGCCCGCCAGCCAGCCAGGGCTGTTGGCGGGCATGGATTCGATGTAGCCGCGCAGCACTTCGGCGAACAACACCTCCGCCACCTTGGCGGCGACCATCTCCGAACCGGGCGTGCGCGAAGCCGCATCGCCCAATACGAAGTTGACGGACTGCTCGATCCACGGGCCTGCCGGCCTGCTGCGCAACGACGCGGTGAACAGGCGCGGAATGTTCGCCATGAGGGGGTTGGGCGCGTCGCCTTCGTATGCGAACCAGCTGCACACCAGCACCGTGCGGTCACCGTCGCCGCCGTAGCGGATGCGCTCCAGTTCGGGCGCCCGCGGACTCACCACATGTTCCACGTCCACCGCCGCATGGTGCAGGCCGCTGCCCAGCACATGCGAATCGCCATGCGGCACGGCGATCACCTCGCCGGCGTACACATGGATCGGTTCCCCTCCGTCGACCTGGGCCCAGCATTCGCCTTGCAGCACCAGGTGGCAGATGGCCAGCCGCTGCGCGCCGGGCTTGAGCAGCTGCGCGATGTGCACGCCCCTGGGTACCTTGAAACACCAGGGCGCATGCATGTCCCCGTTCGGGAACAGCGCGCCCTCCAGGCGGATGGTCCGAAGCACGTCCGACAGGACATCCATGGTCACCTCCGGCAAGCGAGGGCGGGGTTTCAGTCAATAAGTCCGGCGAAGCGGGCAATACGAGGGTGCCTTGCGTCGGCACCATAGGTGTTGGTCGCCTTTGACCAATTCTAGACAGGAGTATCGCCATGCCCAAATTCCTCATCGAGCGGAACATCCCCGGCGCCGGCAAGTTCACCCCGTCGGACCTGAAAGCCATCTCGCAAAAGTCCTGCGGCGTGCTGGGCAGCATGGGTCCCGACATCCAGTGGGTCCACAGCTACGTGACCGACGACCGGATCTACTGTGTCTACCAGGCCACCGACGAGGCCCTGGTGCGCCGGCACGCGGAACTCGGCGGCTTCCCGGCCGACCGGGTGGACCGGGTGTACAGCGTGATTGACCCGGCCACGGCCGAGTGAGGCGAGCGGGGGTGGCGCGAGATGCGTGTCTCGCCCGAGTCCGTGCAGCGGGAAAGATGGGGGCGCTTGGGCGAACCCCAAGCGGCCCGGATCAGGAAGGCAACGGCTTCATTCGATCTGCTGCTGGCTTTCCGGCACAGCCACGGTTTGCAAGCCTTGCGACGACGCCTGTTGCTGGCTCTGCAATGGCCCGACCAGCACGCCCGGTCCTCTGCGCCCGGGGCCTCTCACGAGATGGCGTGGTAGGTGGTGCGTTTTTCGTATCTGCTCCAGCGCCTCGCTGCGCGCTGGCTCGGACGCCGGTAGAAACATCTGCAATGCGCTCATGATGTCATCCCGTGAAAGCCAGAAAAGAATGTGGCTGGCTCGTCTCGAAAGGACTGGAGCCTGGGGTATCGATGCGGCCTCTGGCGCGGTCGCAGGCGGATTATGGGCGCCGAATGCCGATGCGCTTGCACGGCCCCTCGGGCAGTAGTGTTGCTATGCGCTTATCCGCAAACCATAGTATTCATGCGGCCGGCGCGGCGAGTGCGCCCCCGCTTTCCACGGTGCCGGCAAGCCGCCGTCACAGGTGCCGGGCCACGAGCACCACCGCTCCCGCAAGGGAGATGGCGCCGCCCACGATTTTCCTAAGCATTCTCATCAGGTTCTCCAGCGTAGAGCCTTCATGGTGCAACGCTTCGGGCCCGAGCGGGTTTGGCAATTCTCATGGCGGGCATAGCCAGCGCCTCGGCAGGCGGCCCTGTAGGCACTCGCCCACGCGCACGGATTGATTTCTCCCGCAAGCAGCGGCCGCCAGCACGGCGAATGTCGATGCCTACCTACTCCACGACGACCTCGATCATGAAAAGCATCATCCTCTGGCTCTGCGGCGTGCCGCTCATCGTGATCATCGGCCTGAAGATCTTCGGCATCCTTTGAAGAAAGAACGACGAACTCCGGTTCCTCCTCACGACGCCTCCGTGCGTCGTTGAGCGCTCCCTCGGGAGCGCTTTTTTTGTCGGTGCCTGCCGGCGTGTCTAGTGCGTCTCGCGGCGCAGCTGCTGCACGTCTTCGTGCAGCGCCTGGGCCCAGGCGCGGCGCTCGCGCCCATGCGGGGACTGCGGCTCGCCGAAGCGCACGATGGCCAGCAGCGGCGGCGCGCGCAGCGTGTTCCACAGCGAGGTCAGCAGGTTGTCGTCGTCGATGTAGCGCGGCGCCTGGCTGGTTTCTCCGGTGGCCGCATCGGCAAAGCGCAGCGCGGCCGGCAGCACGGGCGCGCCGGAAGAAATGGCGGCCTGCAGCAGGTTGGCATGAAAGGGCAGCAGCCCGCGGCCGTCGCTCGTCGTGCCCTCGGGGAACACGCCGATCAGGTCGCCCTCGCACAGCGCCTCGGTCATGTGGTGCACCACGCGCAGCGCATCGCGGCGGCGTTCGCGCTCGATGTAGAGCGAGCCCGCGCCGGTGGACAGCGTGCCGATCAGCGGCCAGTGCTTCACGCCCGCCTTCGAGACAAAGCGCACGTGGCAGGCGGCGTGGATGGCCGTGATGTCGAGCCACGAGAGATGATTGCTGATGAGCAGCACCGGCCCCTGCGCGGGCGGCATGCCCTGCATCTTGAGCGCGATGCCCATGATCTCGAGCAGGCGCTGCGACCACTGCTGCACGCGCAGGTTGCGCTCCGCCTGCGAAAGGCCCGGAAAGGTGAAGCGGATCGTCCACCAGCCACCCAGCGCGTGCCCCACCGCATGCAGCAGGCGCCAGCAGGCCTTCAGTGAATGAACCATCGAGACGCGGCCCCTTTTAGCCGTGGACCACGCGGCCAGCAACGAGGGTATGCCGCGCACGTCCCTGCAGCGGATAGCCCGCGAACGGCGTGTGCTTGCCCTGGCTCTTGAGCGCTTCGGGCTGCACCTGCCATTCGAGGGCCGGATCGAAGACGCACAGGTCGGCCACGCCGCCTTCGGCCAGCCGGCCGATGCCGGTGCCTGCATCGGCAACCGTCAGCAGCCGCGCGGGCGCGGAAGTGATCACTTCCAGCGCGCGCACGATTCCCGCGCCGCTGCGCTCGCCCCACTGCAGCGCGAGCGGCAGCAGCAGTTCGAGGCCCGTCGCGCCGGGTTCGGCTTCGGCAAAGGGCAGCGTCTTGGCATCGGCCTCGACCGGCGTGTGGTCGGACACCAGCGCATCGATGGTGCCGTCGGCCAGCCCGGCCGAAAGCGCATCGCGGTCGCCCTGCTGGCGCAGCGGCGGATTGAGGCGCGCGCGGCTGTCGAAGTAGCCGATGTCGGTGTCGGCGAGGTGCAGCGAATTGATGCTCACGTCGCAGGTGAGCGGCAGGCCCTGGGCCTTGGCCGCGCGCACCAGCGCCACGCCCGCGGCGCTGGAGATGCGGCACAGGTGCACGCGCGCGCCGGTGCTCTTCATGAGCTCGACGATGGTGAAGATCGCAATGGTTTCCGCCGACACGGGCACGCCCGAGAGGCCCAGGCGCGTGGCCAGCGGGCCGCTGGCGGCCACGCCCTTGCCAAGGTCGCGGTCCTGCGGGCGCAGCCACACGGTGTAGCCGAAGGTGCTCGCGTAGAGCAGCGCGCGCTGCAGCACCTGGGTGTCGGCGAGCGGCACGTCGGCCTGGCTGAAGCCGATGCAGCCGGCCTCGGTGAGTTCGGCCATCTCGGTGAGCACGCCGCCCGCTAGGCTGCGCGTGAGCGCGCCGAGCGGGAAGAGGCGCGCACCCTGCAGCTTCTCGGCACGGAACTTGAGCATCTCGACCAGGCCGGGCTCGTCGAGCACGGGGTCGGTGTCGGGCGGGCACACGAGGCTGGTGACGCCGCCCGCAATGGCCGCGGCCATTTCGCTTTCGAGCATGCCTTCGTGCTCGTAGCCGGGCTCGCGCAGGCGTGCGGCCAGATCGACGAGGCCGGGCGCGACGATGCAGCCCGCAGCATCGAGGGTGCGCTCGGCCCTGAAGCCGGCCGGGGTGTGGCCGATGCCGGCGATTTTGCCGTCGGCAATGGCGATGTCGGTCTTCTTGTCGATGCCTGATGCGGGGTCGATCACTCGCCCGTTGGAAATCAGTATGTTCATGCTTCGTTACCTGCCACGATGCTCATCACGGCCATGCGAACGGCAATGCCGAAGGTGACCTGCGGAAGGATCACGCTCTGCTTTCCATCGACCACCGCGGAGTCGATTTCCACGCCGCGGTTGATCGGCCCCGGATGCATGACGATGGCATCCGATTTCGCCAGCTGCAGCTTCTCGGGCGTGAGGCCGTAGGTCTTGAAGAACTCCTGCGACGAGGGCAGCAGCGCGCCGCTCATGCGTTCGTTCTGCAGGCGCAGCATGATGATGACGTCGCAGTCCTTGATGCCCTCTTCGAGCGTGTGGCACACGCGCACGCCCATGCCGGCCATGTCGCCGGGCACCAGCGTCTTGGGGCCGACCACGCGCACCTCGGCGCAGCCGAGCGTGGTGAGTGCATGGATGTCGGAGCGCGCCACGCGCGAGTGCAGCACGTCGCCGACGATCGCCACCGTGAGGTTCGCAAAATCCTTCTTGTAGTGGCGGATCGTGTACATGTCGAGCAGCCCCTGCGTCGGATGCGCGTGGCGGCCGTCGCCGGCGTTCACCACGTGCACGTGCGGCGCGACGTGCTGCGCGATCAGGTAGGGCGCGCCCGACTCGCTGTGGCGCACCACGAACAGGTCGGCCGCCATCGCGCTCAGGTTGGCGATGGTGTCGAGCAGCGATTCGCCCTTGGTGGCCGAGGAACGCGCGATGTCGAGGTTGATGACGTCGGCCGACAGGCGCTTGGCCGCGATCTCGAAGGTGGTGCGGGTGCGCGTGCTGTTCTCGAAGAACAGGTTGAACACGCTCTTGCCGCGCAAGAGCGGCACCTTCTTCACCTCGCGGTCGCTCACGCTGGTGAAGTTGGCGGCGGTGTCGAGGATGTGCGTGACGATGTCCTTGGGCAGGCCCTCGATCGACAGCAGGTGGATCAGTTCGCCGTTCTTGTTGAGCTGCGGATTTCGCTTGTAGAGCATCAGCAGGCCTCCCGCCGGGCCGCCCCAAGGGGGGGCCGCACCCCCTCGGGGGGCAACGAATACACGAAGTGATGAGTGTGGGGGTTCACAAGTTTTCCTCGACCTTGAGGCTGAAGACGCCGTCGTCTGCACGCGCGAGCGCGAGCAGCTGCGTGTCGGGCAGCGTGAGTTTCGCGGCCGCGAAATCGGCCGCCACCGGCAGTTCGCGCCCGCCGCGGTCCACCAGCACCGCGAGCCGCACGCAGGCCGGGCGCCCGAAGTCGAACAGCTCGTTGAGCACGGCTCGGATGGTGCGGCCGGTGTAGAGCACGTCGTCGAGCAGCAGCACGTCGCATCCGTTCACGTCGAAGGGCAGCGCGGTCTGCGCGCTGGCCGAGAGGCCGCGGCGCGCGAAGTCGTCGCGGTGCATGGCCGACGAAATAATGCCGGGCGCGCCGGGCAGGCCCAGGTCCTTCTGCAGCCGTTCGACCAGCCAGGCACCGCCGGACGTGATGCCCACCAGCCTGGTGTCGGCGCGCATCAGCGTTTTCACGCCGGCCAAGAGGTCTGTGTAGAGCGCTTCGGCATCGGGTATTGAACTCACGGAAGACTCCTTAAGAATTGCTCCAGGATGATGCAGGCCGAGGCCGCATCGGCGTCGCGCGCGCCCGAAGCCAGCGCCTCGGTGGTGCTGTAGCGCTCGTCGACCTCGAACACCTGGAGATTGAAACGGCCACGCAATTGCCGCGCGAACTTCTGCGCGCGGCGGGTGTTCTCATGCGGGGCGCCGTCGGGGTGATAAGGCACGCCGACCACCAGCGCGTCGGGCTGCCATTCCTTGATGCGGGCCTCGACCTGCGCGAAGCGGGCATCGCCTTCGGCCTTGATGGTGGCCTGCGGGGTGGCGGCGCCGAGCAGGCGGTTCCCGCTTGCGACGCCGGTGCGCTTCAGGCCGAAGTCGAAGGCCAGGAAGCTCTGGAAGTGGGAAGGAACGGCAACGGCAACAGGGGCAGCGGGGGGAACGGGAGCGTCTGGCATGGCAGCGGCCATCACGCGTGTCCCGCTTCCGGCGACAGTTTCCAGGCCTCCAGGCCCAGCAGCAGCAGCGCCCTGTCGTAGCGCTGCTCGACCGGGGTATCGAAGATCACGGCCGGATCGGCGCCCACGGTCAGCCAGCTGTTCTCGGCCAGTTCCGATTCGAGCTGCCCCTCTCCCCAGGCCGAATAGCCCAGCGAAACCAGCACCTTGCGCGGGCCCGCTCCGGTGGCCAGGGCCTCGAGCACGTCCTTGGAGGTGGTCATTTCGAGGCCGCCGGGAATGGTCATGGTCGATGCGTAGACCGATTCCTCGGGCTTGTCGGCATGGGCGAACACCGGCTCGTGCAGCACGAAGCCGCGCTCGGTCTGCACCGGCCCGCCCTGGAAAACGGGGGCGTCGCCGAGCTCGGGACGCGACAGGTGGAGTTCGATCTTCTCGAACAGCACCTTCAGGTTGATGTCGCTGGGCTTGTTGATCACCAGCCCGAGCGCACCGCGCTCGCTGTGTTCGCAAAGGTAGACGACGCTGCGGTTGAAAGTTTTATCTTCCATCCCCGGCATCGCGATCAGAAAGTGATGCGTGAGGTTCATCGGGGCAGAATCGGCAGCCATATGCCGCCGATTTTACTGGCCGTCGACAAGACCTATCCCAAAGGGCTCATGTGGTTTCGCCGCGACCTGCGCGTGGACGACAACGCGGCCCTGTACCACGCCCTTCGGGCCTGCCGGCAGGTGGTGTGCGTTTTCGTGTTCGACCGGGCCATCCTGGACCCGCTGCCCCGGGTCGACCGGCGGGTGGAGTTCATCCGGGAATCGCTGGCGGAGCTCGACGAAGAGCTGCGGGCGCTGAGCGGCGGGCTGATCGTGCGGCACGCCGACGCCATCGAGGAGATCCCGGCGCTGGCCCACGGCCTGGACGTGCAGGCCGTTTTCGCCAACCGCGACGACGAGCCCGACGCGCTGGCGCGCGACGCCCAGGTGCTCGGTGCGCTGGCCAATGCGGGCGTGAGCTTCCACACCTACAAGGACTCCACCGTCTTCGACCGCGACGAGGTGCTCACGAAAACAGGCCAGCCGTACACGGTGTTCACGCCCTACAAGCGGGCCTGGCTGGCCAAGGTGGATTCCTTCTTCCTCAAGCCCTACCCGGTTCGCAGCCATGCCGACGCGCTGGCGCCGCCGCCCGAGGCCCATCGCACGCCGGTGCCTTCGCTCGAGGAGATCGGCTTTCGCAGGAGCAATCTCTCCGAGCTCGACATTCCCACCGGCAGCCAGGGTGCCGCCGCGCTGTTCGAGGACTTTTTCCAGCGCATCGACCGCTATGACGCCGCGCGCAATTTTCCGGCGGTGCGGGGCCCGAGCTACCTGGGCGTGCACCTGCGCTTCGGCACGGTGTCGATCCGGCAGCTGGCGGGCGTCGCGCACCAGCTCTCGCTGCAGGGCGACGCGGGTGCGACAAGCTGGCTCGGCGAACTGATCTGGCGCGAGTTCTATTTCCAGATCCTGGTGCACTTCCCGCACGTGCATTCGGGCGGCGAATCGAAGAGCTTCCGCCCCGAGTACGACAAGATCCAGTGGCACCACGGCAAGCACGCCGACCAGCTGTTCGAGGCCTGGTGCCAGGGCCGCACGGGCTACCCGCTGGTGGACGCGGCCATGCTGCAGATCAACCAGAGCGGCTACATGCACAATCGCCTGCGCATGGTGGTGGCCAGCTTTCTCTGCAAGGACCTGGGGCTGGACTGGCGGCGCGGCGAGCGCTACTTTGCGCTGCACCTGAACGATTTCGAGCTGGCTTCGAACAACGGCGGCTGGCAATGGGCCAGCTCCAGCGGCTGCGACGCCCAGCCCTACTTCCGCATCTTCAATCCGGTGACGCAGAGCGAGCGCTTCGACCCCGAAGGCAAGTTCATCCGGCGCTACCTGCCGCAGCTCGCGGGGCTGTCGAACGCCGCGATCCACGCCCCCTGGACGGCATCGCCGGTGGAACTGGAAGCCGCCGGCATCAAGCTCGGCGAAACCTACCCCAAGCCGGTGGTCGACCACGCCGAGGCGCGCGAGCAGACGCTGCGGCGCTATGCCGCGGTGCACGGCGCCGACCAGCCGCCGCTCAGCGGCGCGTCAGCACGATCTCCGCGCCGGCGTCGGAGCGCCCCCTGAGCGTGCCCGCGTCGAGCTGCTGGAAGGTGATGAGGTTGTCGCGGCAGCCGGTGAGCGCCTTGCTGCCCTGCAAGTGCAGTTCGTAGACCCCGCTTTCCACGCGGCGCCATTGCGTCGGGGTCGGGATGCCGACACAGGGATCGCCGGGGTTCTGCGCCAGCGTGCGCCAGGTGCCGCCGGCGGCCTGCAGCTGCAACTGGGCATCGACCTGGCGGCCGTTCTTGAGCGTGATGCGCGAGGTCCTGTTGACGTTGTATTGGGTGTCGGACTTGGTTCCGCGCACCACATAGACCGCGCCGCCGTACTCGCCGAAGGTGCGCAGCGACCCCACACCGGTCGGTGGATGGCCGCCATTGAAGACCAGCACGCGCGCGCCGCCCTCGGTGCGGATCTCCACCGTGCCGGTCTCGGTGGCCGCGCAGGTGTCGTACGCACTGGTGACGGGATCGAAGTTGCAGGCGTAGTACTGCACCGTGCCGGCGCCGGTGAAGGCCGCGCGAAGCAGGCGCGTCTGCTGCTCGTTCAGCACTCCCAGGTGATGGTGCCGGTGCCGGCAGGCAGGCTCGCGCCCGAGGCCGGAAAGGCCGCGATCAACGCCTCCAGCGTGGCGAAGCCGGTCGTCTCGCTGGGGTTGGCGAGATTGATCGAACAGGGCTGCGTCAGCTCCACCCCGCGGCGATGGCGCAGCCGCGAGCCGGCCGGGAAGGTGGCGTCCGGATCGATGAGGGCAACCGCCGTCACCCATGCGCTGCGCCAAGGGCTGGCGCGCCGCGACGAGCGCGCCCAGCTGAGGCTCGGCGGCGCCGAGTCCGCATTCGCGGCCTTCGGCGAGGCGGTCTTGCTGGTGACACCCGCGGGCACGGTGCTGCGCGCATCGGCCGGCGCGCAGGAATTCTTCGGCACGAGCCGCTCGCCGCGCCTGCGCGGCCAGCGGCTCTGGCATCCGGATGCGCAGACGCAGCAGGCGCTGGCGGCCGGCCTGCGTCTGGCGGCGCAATCGCATCAGCGGGTCTGCCTGCCCATTCCCGGCGGATCGGCGAGCCATGAACACCTGGAGCTGGCACGCGCCGCACCGCAGCTGAGCCTGGGCGACGAGGTGCTGGTACTGGCACGCATCCGCCTCGGCCGTTCGCAGGCGCTGCCCTCGATCGACAGCCTCTGCAGTGCCTTCGGCATCACCCCTGCCGAGGCGCGCGTGCTGGCCGCGCTCATCGCGGGCCAGTCGCCCAAGCAGCACGCCGGCGCGCAGGGCGTGTCGGTGCACACGGTGCGCAGCCAGGTCGGCTCGCTCATGGCGAAGATGGGCTGCACGCGGCAGGTCGACCTGGTGCGCAAGGCGCTGCTCGCGCCATAGGCTCCGGGACGCCGGCCGCGGCCCGGCTCAGGCCACCGCCAGCGCGGCAGGCTCGCTGGTGTAGCTGCGCACCAGGCGCAGCAGCTCTTCTTCCGAGTAGGGCTTGCCGAGGTAGTGGTTCACGCCCAGCGTGCGCGCGTAGTCGCGGTGCTTCTCGGCGATGCGCGAGGTGATCATGATGATCGGCAGGCCCGCCATCGAATCGTCCGCGCGGATGTTGCGCGCCAGGTCGAAGCCGTCCATGCGCGGCATCTCGATGTCCGAAAGCACCACAGCCGGTCGCTCCTGCTGCAGGCGTTCGAGCGCCTGCAGGCCGTCGGCCGCGAGCGACACGCGATAGCCTTCGCGCTGCAGCAGGCGCTGCGTCACGCGGCGCACGGTGATGGAGTCGTCGACCACCAGCACCAGCGGCACCTGCGGCGCCACCGGGGCCAGCATCGGCAACGGTTCCTGCGGTGCGCCGTGGTCGGCTCCGGCGGCATGCGCCGGCGCGGCCAGCGCGGCGGCCTGGCGCTCGCGCGCCTGTTCGCCATGCACCGCGGCCACCGCCACCGGGTTGTAGATGAGCGCCACCGCGCCCGAAGCCAGCACCGAGATGCCCGCCAGGCCCGGCAGCCGGGCCAGCTGCGGCCCGAGGTTCTTGACCACGACTTCCTGGTTGCCCAGCACTTCGTCCACATGCAGGCCCACCCGCTGCGCCGCGCTTCGCACGATCACGACGGTGTTGTTCCGGCTCGTGGGATGCTCGCTGCGCGCGGAGGCCTGCAGCAATGCGCCGGCCCAGTAGAAGGGCACCTGCTCGCTGCCGAACGGATGGGTGTTGTGCAGATAGGCCGCCTCGAGCTCGGTGCTGCTCACGCGCTGCACCAGCTCGACCAGGTTCGACGGCACGCCGATCGACACCTCGCCCGCGCGCAGCATCACCACGTGCGTCACCGCGGTAGTGAGCGGCAGCACCAGCTTGAAGGTGGTGCCCTGGCCTGAAACGCTGTGTGTCTCGATGCGGCCGCCGAGCGCCGCGATCTGTGCGCGCACCACGTCCATGCCGATGCCGCGGCCGGCCAGCTCGGACACTTGTCCGGCGGTCGAGAAGCCGGGCTTGAAGATCAGCTCGGTGGCTTCCTCGGGCGACAGTTCCTGGCCGGGCGCGAGCAGGCCGAGCGTGCGGGCGCGCTCGGCGATGCGGCCGAGGTCGAGGCCGGCGCCGTCGTCGCGGAAGCTCACCGAGACGTCGTTGCCCTCTTGGTGCAGGTCGATCACGATCAGGCCGTTGGCGTCCTTGCCGGCTTTTTCGCGCGCGGCCGGGTCCTCGATGCCGTGCGCCACGCAATTGCGCAGCAGGTGCTCGAAGGCAGGCGTCATGCGGTCGAGCACGCCGCGGTCCATTTCGATGGAGCCGCCGACGATGTCCAGGCGCACCTGCTTGCCGGTGTCCTTGGAGGCCTGGCGCACCACGCGGTAGAGGCGGTCGGAAATGCCCTCGAACTCCACCATGCGCGTGCGCAGCAGGCCGCGCTGCAGTTCGCGCGTCTGGCGCGCCTGCACGCTGAGGTCGTCTTCCGTGGCCTGCACCGTCTTTTGCAGCGTGCGCTGCACGGTGGCCACGTCGTTCACCGACTCGGCCATCATGCGCGTGAGTTCCTGCACGCGGGTGAAGCGGTCGAACTCCAGCGGGTCGAAGCTCTGCTGCGAATCCTTGGCTTGCGCCAGGCGCGATTGCATCTGGCTTTCGGCCTGCACCTCGATGTCGCGCAGCTGCTGGCGCAGGCGGTCGAGGTTGCCCGTGAGGTCGGAGAGCGAACCGCGCAGCTGGCCGAGCTCGGCCTCGAGGCGCGATCGCGTGATGATGACCTCGCCGGTCTGCGCCACCAGGCGGTCGAGCAGCTGGGTGCGGATGCGCACGGCCTGGCTCGACACCGCGCGCAGCGGCGCCAGCAGCGCGGGGGCCGGCCGCGGCAGGAGCGATGGCACGGCGGCGGTTTCCGCGGCCGGGCTGGCGCTCTCCTCGCCGGCGGCCAGTGTCTCGTCGTTGGCGGACACGCCCGATTCGGCAGGAACCTGCACCAGCTGCACGCCCGGCGAGGTCACGGAGGCCGCCGCCACCAGCTGGGCCACTTCGGCCTGGGTGGCATCGTCCGCGGCGCGCAGGGCGTCGAAGGTGGCCTGCAGCGCATCCAGGCGCGTGAGCAGCTTTTCGATTTCGGCCCGGTCGGCGCCGCCCTGGGTGCCCAGCACTTCGATCTCGGACTCCATGCGGTGCGCGCGCTCGCCAAGGCGCATGGCGCCGGCCAGCCGGGCGCTGCCCTTGAGCGTGTGCAGCGTGCGCAGCACCGAGGCGCGCGGCGCGCTGTCGTCGGGGTGGTGCGCCCATTGGCGCAGCGCCTGGCCCAGCTGGGGTAGCAGCTCCGCGGCCTCTTCCTCGAAGATGGGGAACAGGTCGACGTCGACCGCATCGGCCATGTCGATGGCGTCTTCGGAATCGTCCAGCGCCACGTCGGCCACGTCGCCCTGCGCCACCAGATGCTGGAGCGGGCGGGCTTCGACGCGCGCGGCCGCCTCGGCCGGCATCGGCGCGGCGGCAATGTCGCGCAGCGCCTGGAGCGTTCCTTCGGACGGTTCGCGCAGGAAGCCGACGGCAAACTGGTGCAGCAGGCGGCGCAGCTCGTCGGCCGCGGCCACCAGCACCACGCCCTGCTCGCGCGAGCCGCTGCCCTGCATCTGCAGATGCTGCAGCGCGGCTTCGAGCAGGCGGGCCATGCCCGACAGGCTGTGGAAGCCGACCGTGGCCGAGCTGCCGGCCAGCGAATGCGCGAGGGCAACGGTCGAGTCGGACAGCCGCTCGTGCGATTCGAGCGCCCACTCGCCCACTTCGGTGGCGAGCTGCCTGGACCACTCGTCGGCCTCGTTGAGGTAGACGTTGTAGAGCGCAATGCCGATGCGCAGCGGCCCGATGACCTTGACCTGGTCTTCGGCACCGGAGGCAGCGGCGGCTTCGGCGGTTTCCTCGGCCTCGGGCGGCGGGGCGATTTCTTCGGCGACGGCGGACGCAGGTTCCGCAACCGCGGCCGGTGCTTCGTCAGCTGCGGCAACGGCGGGTTGTTCTTCCGGCTCCAGCAGCAAGGCCGGCGCGGCCACGGGTTCTTCCGCGGGCACCGCTGCGGATTCTTCCGGCGGCACCGGTGCCGGTTCTTCGGCGGGCGCGGCGGGTTCGTCCGCACTCGCTGGCACGACTTCGGTCGTCCAGTCGAGGTCGGGCAGCCCCTCCAGGGCCGGCGATTCGGGCGCGGCGGGTTCGGGCGTGGGCTCGCCGGCGGGTTCCGCCGTGAAGCGAGCGATGGACTGGACCGGCGGCTGCACCTTTGCGGGCGCCAGGAAATCGAAATCGCCGCTCTCGGCCAGGGTCTCGAGCGGTTCGGTGGCCGGCGCCGGCCTGGATTCGAAGTCGAGGAAATCGGTCGATGCGAAGTCGTCGTCGGCATCGGGCTTTGCAGCGGCCGGCGGCGTCAGTGGCGGCAGCTCGGGTTCTGCAGCGGGCGCCGTTTCCACCGGCGCTGCGGGGGAGAGCGACAGGTCGGGCAACTCCGGAAGCTCCGGCAGCTCCGGCAGCTCCGGCAGCTCCGGCAGTTGGGCGAATTCCGGCAGTTGCGCGGGTTCCGGCATCGGAGCGGGAGCGGCCGGGGGCGGCTCCGCGGCAATGTGGCGTGCGGCCACGGCCAGGGCGTCGGCATCGGCCACCCACGCCGGGGCGGTGGGCACGGGTTCGCCCGCCAGCAGGGCATTGGCCACGCGGCTGAAATGCGCCGACTGCCAGCCGTGCTGGGCGCCGGACGCAATGGCCTCGACCCACTGGCTGAACTCCTCGAGTGCCTTGCGGGTGCCGGTGAGCAGGTCGGGCGTGGCGGCGCGCTGGTCGGCCAGCCAGGTGTTGAGCACCTGCTCGAACGACCAGGCGGCATCGCCGAAGTCGGTCAGGCCGACCATGCGCGAGCTGCCCTTGAGCGTGTGGAATGCACGCCGCAGGATGGTGAGCTCCTCGGTGTCGTCGGGGTGGCCGCCCAGCTCGTCGATGGCGGCCAGGCCGTTCTGCACCACCTCGCGGGCTTCGTCGAGGAAGATGTTCTGCAGGTCGTCTTCTTCGAGCTCGGTCACCTCGGTATCGGGCAGGGCCGCGGGACCGGCGATCTTGTGGGTCCAGCTGTCGGCCTTGCGGCTGAATTCCTCGATGGGCGACACCTTCGCCTTGCGGTTGGGCGTGGCGAGCGCGGCGAGCTTGGAGGCGATCTGTGCATCGACCTCCTCGATGCTGAGCACCGCTTCGGCGCCTGCGGGCGCAGCGCCAGGAGCCGCAGTCTCCGCGGCACCGGTGTCGGCCTGGCGGCCCATCAGCGGCTTGAGTTCGCCGGCGTCGGCGTCGAACACGAACAGTCGCTTGGCGAGCGCCGGCTGGTAGCCCAGCATGTCGATCAGGAAGCCGAGCGCGCCCAGGTTGTTGCCGAGCGCGTCGAAGCTCTGCATCTCCTCGACCGGCGATGCGTTGCCCACCAGCATCTGCTCGACATCGTCGCGCATGCGCTGAACGGTGCCGGCGGCCTGGTCGAGCCCCAGCACGGAGAACACGCCGCGCATCTGCAGCAGCTGGCTCGGCACGGTGCGCAGCAGGCCCTTCTCGGCGGGGCGGCGGAAATACTGGTCGAGCGATTTCTCGAGCTCGCTCAGGTGGCTGCGCAGTTCGTCGACCACGGTGCCCATGGTCTGGCGATCGCTCACGCGGCGATACAGGTCCTCCATCCAGGGCTCGAGCGGCTCCGAATGCCCGCCTTCGCGCACGCGCTCGATGCGGCCGGCCAGCTGCAGGGTGCGGGAGGTGAGCTGCGGATCGCTCGGGTCCAGGTCTTCGAGCGCGGCTTCCAGGTAGAGCACCGAGGTGGCGACTTCCATCGCCAGCTCGGTATCGGGCGGCTGGCTGGAGCGCACCGAGGCCTCGACCGCGTGCGTGAGCGCATCCACCATCGGCAGGATGGGCGGATGGAGTTTCTGCAGCGACTCGCCGAGCTGCGCGAAGGTGTCGGCCACCTGGCGCGTGCGGGTGATGTCGCCGCCCGAGAGCGCCGACCACATTTCCTTGGCGGTTTCGATGCGCTTGCGCGCCTGCGCCAGCACCAGCGGGTCGTAGCGGCCGAACTGCTCGACCGTGTAGTCGACCTGCTGCTCGCCGGCCACGCCCCAGGCGGTGCGGACGGTGCGCAGGGTGGCGGCTTCGTCCTGCGCGCCAGGCACGGCCTGGGCACAGAAGAACAGCAGGTCCTGGCCCAGGCGGTCGGACACCACGCTGTCGCCGCGCGCCAGCGTGGCGTACTGCAGCAGCACGCGGGAAGCGGCGCGCTTCACGTAGGAATCGGCAGGAATCAGCGACAGCGCCAGGGCCTCGAAGAAGCCCGCGGCCAGGGTCCAGAAACTGGCGACGCGGGGCAGCAGCGCACCGCGCCCGAGCCCCAGGCACAGCGCCTGCAGCCGCCGGGCGGCCTGCGGGTCGCCGGTCTTGACCAGCTGCAGCACTTCGCGGTCGAGCCGCGAACGCACGGCCGGGTCATAGGACACCGCGGCCTGCGTCAGCGCGGGCCGGACTTCGACCCAGCGCCAGGCAATGCTCCACAGATCCGCCGGATGCACGCGCTCGTTGCCGACCAGTTCGAGCACGTCGCGGTATTGCGGGAACAGCGCGACCGACGACACGGCCTTGCCGGCCAGCAGCGCGTTGAGGAAATCGGTGACGGCAAAGCCGGCGCGCTCGATCTTCTGGACCGCACTGTCGGTGCAGCGCTGCGGCTCGGCAATGAAGCCCTGCACCGCGAATTCGATGGCGCCGAGCACCAGCGCCGGCGCGTTGTTGCCCACCATCTGCAGCGCACCGACCGATTGATGCAACTGCTGGCGGGCCATCTGCAACGGGCCGCTTTCGAGTTCCGATGCATTGCCCACGTCGCGCACGAAGCGCCGCAGCGACTTGCCGACGCTGTCGAGGGATTTCTGGATTTCTCCCAGAACCCAGGCCAGCGGCCCAAGGTCTTCGGTGGCCGGCACGTTGCCAGCGAGGGGGGCCGTGGCAGGGGTTTGAGTCGACACGTTGGATGCTCGCCGTTTTCTTGACTGTCAGTTTTCCACTGGGCGCTGCGCGCCCCGAATGCACGAAGCCTCTGCCATCGTTCGTTCGTGAAACACCGCAGAACCGGCTTTGCCGGGCTGCTGGTGTTGCCCCCGGAAGGGGGTTGGCGAAGCGACACGAAGTGCGCGAAGACTGGGGGAGAGCTTCATCAGGCGATCTTGAAACGGGCCACCGAGCGGCGCAGTTCTTCGGCCATCTGCGACAGCTCGCGCACCTGTTGGGCGGTGTTGCGGGTACCTTCTCCGGTCTGCTCGGTCACGGCAAAAATGTGCTGGATGTTGGCGGCCACCACGTTGGCCGAATCGGCTTCGCGGGAGGCGGACTGCGAAATCTGCTCGATGAGGTCTGCAAGCCGGCGCGACACGCGGTCGATCTCGGACAGCGCGGTACCGGCATTGTCGGACAGCTTGGCCCCTTCGACCACACCCTGCGTGGAACGCTCCATGGCGCCCACCGCGTCCTGCGTGTCGGTCTGAATGGCCTTCACCAGCGCCGAGATCTGGCGCGTGGCGTCTGCGGAGCGTTCAGCGAGGCGCTGCACTTCTTCCGCCACCACCGAGAAGCCGCGGCCGGCTTCACCGGCCGATGCGGCCTGGATGGCGGCGTTCAGTGCCAGCACGTTCGTCTGCTCGGTGATGTCCGAGATCAGCTCGGTGATTTCACCGATCTCCTGCGACGACTCGCCCAGGCGCTTGATGCGCTTGGAGGTTTCCTGGATCTGGTCGCGGATGGAGTTCATGCCGCCGATGGCGTTCTGCACGGCCTGCAGGCCCGAAGACGCAGCCTGCAGCGACTGGCGCGCCACCGTGGCGGACTCCTGTGCCTGCGAGGACACGCCGTTGATCCGCTCGGCCATGGTCACCACCGACTGGCCGGTTTCGCGAATCTCGCGCAGCTGTTCGGTCGAGGCGGCGAGCAGCTCGGTCGAGGTGCTTTCCACCTGCGACGTGGTCTGCGCCACGCGGGTTGCCGTGTTCTGCACGTTGCCCACCAGCAAGCGCAGTTCTTCCACCGTGTAGTTCACCGAGTCGGCGATGGCGCCGGTGATGTCCTCGGTCACGGTGGCTTCCTGCGTCAGGTCGCCTTCGGCCACCGTCTGCAGTTCGTTCATCAGCCGAAGAATGGCGGCCTGGTTGGCGTTGTTGATGCGGCCGGCCTCTTCGCTGGCCTGTTCGGCCGAGAGACGCTCGCGCTCGGCAACGGCGGCACGTTCGCGGCCTTCGCGCACCTGCACGAAACCGATGGCGCCGGCCAGGGCCAGGGCGGCCAGCGAGAGCACGAACAGCATCACGATCGTTCCGGCGCCCAGGCCGGTGCGCGCGGACAGCTTGTCCTGCAGTTCGCCGAGCGATTTGCGCAGCGGTTCGCTGTCGGTCAGGATGGACGCCTGCGCCTCGCGCGCCGCCACCAGGCCCTGCAGGTTGCCCAGAATGGCCGAGGCCTGCGTGCGCATCTGCTCGTAGGTCTTGAGAATGGCTGCGAGCTGCTCGCGGGTCTGCGGGTCTTTCGAGCCGGGGAAGCGCTGCTGCGCATTGCCGTCGAGCAGGCCGCGCGTGGTTTCCTGGAAGGTGTTCAGGTCCTTGCCGAGCAGGAACACGGCGTCGGGGTTCACGCCCTCGACCGTGAAGAATTCGTTGGTCGACTTGCCGATGCGCTGGGTCAGCATCACCAGCTGGCCGGCTGCGGAAATCTCGGGCAGCGTGGCGTTCTGCTGCATCTTCAGCGAAGCGACGGTTTCCGTCATTTCGAGCAGCGCGGACGACTGCTGGTTGATGTCGCGCAGCGCGGCACCCACCTGGGTCAGGATCTGGCGCTGGGCCAGCACGACCTTGGCGCTGGCATCGGCACGCACGACCAGCGGATTGATCTTGGCCATGTCCTCGTCGTACTGGTTGCCCACGCGCTCCAGGCGCAGGGCGTCGTCGCCGTTGGTCAGGCCCTGCACGCGGCGCGTGAGGTCGTCGGCGCTGTCCTTCACCTCGACGAACGCGGGGGCGCTGCCCACGAGCGCCTGGGAGATCGATTTTGCGAGCCGCTGCGACTGCATCAGCGACTGGCCGGTGGCGGCCACCTGCTGCGCAAGGCGCTCGGCGCGAAGAATGGCGGAGCCGGCCACCAGCAGCAGCAGCAGCACCACCACCGCGAGCATGATGGCCAGGATGCGCTGCTGGCGCGCCGGGTTCGAACCCGCGCGGCCGCCCGCGGCCTGGGCCTGGGCGCCTTCGGGCGATGCCGCCTCGTTGGCCGCCTCGCTGCCGCCGAGCATTTCGTCGGCAAAGCCGGCAGGCAGCGGCGCGGCCGGCGCGCCGTCCTTGCGGGCCAGCCGGACGGTCTTTTCCTCCAGCGCCTGAACCGTGTCGACGTCGTCGAGCGATATGGAACCGGAGCCGTCGACGCGGGCCTTGTCGTTGCCGCTGTTCGCGGGCAGTAATTTCTTGAACTTGTCGGCGATCGAGCTCACGGTCGGTCCTTCAGGTGGTTGTCTTTGGGCTGTGCGGAAGCACTAGGCGCCAATACTCAAAAACTCGGGCTGCTGCGAAAGCGCCTGCAGGTTGACTTCCTGCCAGCGCTCGCCCGCCGCATCGGTGTAAAGATGCCCCAGCCAGACGGGTGCTTGCGCATCCGGCGGCTCCGAAGCCGTGAAGGCCTCGGCGCCGCGCAGTCCCGCCAGCCGGTCGACCAGCAGTGCGCAGTTCACTTCGAGCAGCTCGTTCAAGGCAACGAGCCGCGATTGCATGCGGGCCGCCTCGGTGGCGGCCGTGTTGTCCGGCGCGCCCGAGGCGAATGCCGACAGGTGCACCACGCCATAGAGGCCGCCGCGCAGGTTGGCAACGCCCAGGAACCAGGGCTGCGTGTAGGGCACGGGCTGGGGCGGCGTCCACGGGAAGATTTCTCCCGCGTGGCCGAGTGGGAACAGGTACTTGCCCTCGCCCGCCTCGACCGCGAGCCACGCGGCGGCGACGCCGGTCGTGCGCGCAGCCTGCAGGCGGCTCGCAAGCCGGGACTGGAAGGCTCGGAGAGCGTCGCGATTGGCCATGGACTCGGCAGGCGCCTGCTCAGGCCAGCGCGCTGATCTTGGACATCAGCTCGGCCGCGTTGACCGGCTTCACGATGTAGTCGCGGGCGCCCTGGCGCATGCCCCAGACGCGATCGGTTTCCTGGTTCTTGCTGGTGCACAGGATGATCGGAATGGCGGCGTACTGCGGATCGCGGGCAATGGCGCGCGTCAGCTGGAAGCCGTTCTGGCCGGGCATGACGACGTCCATGAGGATCAGGTCGGGCTGGTCCTCCTCGAGACGGCGCATGGCGTCTTCGGCGTTTTCGGCGGTCTTGACGGCAAAGCCGTTCTTCTGGAGCAGGTCCGAGAGGAACACCAGTTCCGTCTTGGAGTCGTCGACGACGAGGATTTTTCGAATGGGCATTTACTGCACTTCCTGTTGAACGATGCCAAACTGCTGCACGGCCTGCAGCAGCTGGTCTTTGGTGAAAGGTTTGGTCAGGTAGTCTTGCGACCCGACCATGCGGCCGCGAGCCTTGTCAAAGACGCCATCCTTCGAAGAAAGCATCACGACCGGAACATTGGAGAAATGAGCGTTGCGCTTGATGATGGCGCAGGTCTGGTAGCCGTCCAGGCGCGGCATCAGGATGTCGCAGAAAATCAGATGCGGCTTGTGGTCGTTAACCTTGGAGAGCGCGTCGAAGCCGTCTTCCGCGAGAAGAACCTCGTGCCCGCCCTGCTTCAGAAATATTTCGGCACTGCGCCGGATCGTATTGCTGTCGTCGATGACAAGCACCTTGTAACCTGATCCATTCGGCCCCATTGCACACGCTCCTGCTGAGATGAGACTTGGATGCCCGCCGCGCCGTACATCGGCGCAAATCGCGTAGCCCTATGTCATGCTTCAGATTTCAACCATTTCGAAGTCTTCCTTGCGCGCACCGCACTCAGGACAGGTCCAGTTCATCGGGACATCCGCCCAGGCCGTGCCTGCCGCGATGCCATCTTCCGGTACACCAACCGCTTCGTCATAGATCCACCCACAAATCAGGCACATCCAAGTTTTCGTATTCATCGGAGCTTAAAGTCCTTGTTCATTAAATGCAACGAGTGTATCTATGCGTATCTCACTGGCAGGCGGTAAACGTCGCGCCTATGCCACCATCCAGGGATTCCGCCCGGCGTATGACCATCTACTTACATCCAGCAGACAGCGCCCGCAAACCGGGCAATCTTAACGACCCCCCGCAGGAAGCCGAAGAGGTGGCCGAGCGCGACCTGAACCCGCCCTGCGTGCTGGTCTTCAATGCCAGCGACCCGAGCGGCGCGGGCGGCCTGGGCGCCGATGCGCTGGCCATGGCCTCGGTCGGCGCGCACATGCTGCCGGTGGTCACGGGCGCCTATGCGCGCGATACCGCCGAGATATTCGACCATTTCGCCTTCGAGGAAGAAGCCATCGCCGAACAGGCGCGCGCCATCCTCGAGGACGTGGAGGTCCAGCTCATCAAGGTGGGCTTCGTCGGGACGCCCGAGGCCCTGAGCACCATCGCCGAGACCGCCTCCGACTATCCCGAGGTGCCGCTGGTGGCCTACATGCCCAATCTTTCCTGGTGGGACGAAAACCTGATCGAGGGCTATCTCGACGCTTTTCGCGAACTGCTCCTGCCCCAGGCCACAGTGTTGGTTGGAAACCACAGTACGCTGTGGCGCTGGCTGCTTCCCGACTGGAGCGGCGAGCGTCCGCCCGGCGCGCGCGACATCGCCAAGGCCGCCGGCGAGTTCGGCGTGCCCTACACCCTGGTCACCGGCATGGTGCTGCCCGACCAGTTCATCGACAACGTACTGGCCTCCCCGCAGTCCGTGCTCGCCAGCGAGAAATACGAGCGGCTCGAAGCCGTCTTCGCCGGCGCGGGCGACACGCTGTCGGCCGCACTGGCCGCCCTGCTCGCGAGCGGCACCGACCTGGTGGCCGCCACCACCGAAGCCCTGGCCTACATGGACCGCTGCCTCGACGCGGGCTTTCGGCCCGGCATGGGCCACGTGCTGCCCGACCGCCTGTTCTGGGCCGAGCCGGAGGACGACGAAGACGACGATGAAGATCCCGACGCGCCCCCAGACTTTGCCCTGCCACCTCACGACACCCGACACTGATGCCAAACGCTGACCAAAACGACATTCTTTTCGAGCGCGCCCGCGCGGTCATTCCCGGCGGCGTCAATTCGCCGGTGCGCGCCTTCAAGGCCGTGGGCGGCACGCCGCGCTTCATCCGCCGGGCCGAGGGCGCCTATTTCTGGGACGCCAACGACAAGCGCTACATCGACTACATCGGTTCCTGGGGCCCGATGATCCTGGGCCACGGCCATCCGGCCGTCGTCGAGGCGGTGCAGAAGGCCGTGCTCGAGGGCTTCTCCTACGGCGCCCCCACCGAGCGCGAGATCGAGCTGGCCGAGGCCATCCTGGCGCTGGTGCCGTCGATGGAGATGGTGCGGCTCGTGAGCTCGGGCACCGAAGCCGCCATGAGCGCGCTGCGCCTGGCGCGCGGCGCGACTGGCCGCAAGCACATCATCAAGTTCGAGGGCTGCTACCACGGCCACGCCGACGCACTGCTGGTGAAGGCCGGCTCCGGCCTCGCCACCTTCGGCCATCCCACCTCGGCCGGCGTGCCGCCCGAGGTCACGCAGCACACGCTGGTGCTCGAGTACAACAACACCGCGCAGCTCGAAGAAGCCTTCGCGCTGCATGGCAACGACATCGCCTGCCTGATGATCGAGGCGATTGCCGGCAACATGAACTTCGTGCGCGCCACGCCCGCGTTCGCCGCCCGCTGCCGCGAGCTGTGCACGCAGCACGGCGCGCTGCTGGTGTTCGACGAAGTGATGACCGGCTTTCGCGTCGGCCTGCACGGCGCGCAGGGCGTGCTGGGCATCACGCCCGACCTCACGGTGCTCGGCAAGGTCATCGGCGGCGGCATGCCGCTGGCGGCCTTCGGCGGCCCGCGCGCCATCATGGAGCAGCTCGCGCCGCTCGGCCCGGTCTACCAGGCCGGCACGCTGTCGGGCAACCCGGTGGCCACCGCATGCGGACTGGCCACGCTGAAGGAGATCGCCAAGCCCGGTTTCTATGAAGCGCTGGGCAAGAAGACGCGTTCGCTGGTCGACGGCCTCAAGGCTGCCGCCGCGGCCGAAGGACTGCCCTTCAACGCCGACAGCGAAGGCGGCATGTTCGGCTTCTTCCTGATGAACGAGCTGCCGCAGAACTACGCCACCGTGATGACCACCGACAACGCGAAGTTCAACACGCTGTTCCACGGCTTGCTGGACCGCGGCGTGTACATCGCCCCGGCGCTCTACGAGGCCGGCTTCGTGAGCGCCGCGCATGGCGAGGACGACATCGCGGCGACCATTGCGGCAGCGCACGAGATCTTCAGCAAGCGCTGACGCGCACCCGCTCAGGCGGGGTCGACCACGGCCACCGGCCCGGCCTCGGCTTCGAGCACCTCGGCCGCGGCCAGGCACAGGTCTTCGCGGAAACGGTCGCTCACGAGCTGCACGCCCGTGGACAGGCGCCCGCGCATGCCCATGGGAACCGACAGCCCCGGCAACCCCAGGATCGCGGTGGACAGCAGCGGGCTCTGCGCATCCAAAATCTCCCGCATCGCGGCGCTGCCGCGCTGGTCGGCATCGACCGGGAACGGATTGCGCCACGACACGGGCATCAGCAGCAGCGGATGGCGCTGCAGGAACAGCGCCCATTCGCGCATCAAGCCCGTGCGCGCGGCCAGGGCGCGCATGTAGCTGGCCATGTCGAACTGGGGCGCGTGCGCGTCCATGGCGCGGTAGGACTGGCGGATGGCGTCGTCGCCGTCGCGCAGGAGCGCCTCCTCCACCAGCAGCCGGCTGTCGGCCATCGTCAATGACAGCCAGAGGTCGGCCGCCTCGCGCAGGCGCGGCGGCTGCGCGGGTTCGATGCGGTAGCCGGCGCTCTCCAGAAGGCGCGCCGCGCGCTGCAACGCATCGGCCACCTCGGGGTCGCAGGCGTAGCCGGGCAGCTCGGTGCACAGCGCCACGCTGATGGGGCGGCCCGATGTTGCTGATTCGAGCGGTGCCGGGGCCCACCACGGGTCGCGCACATCGCGCTGCGCCATCGCGGCGAAGGCCAGCCGCAGGTCGCGCACGCTGCGCGCCAGCGGCCCTTGCACTGATGTGAGCTGGACCACCATCGGCCGCTCGCTCCCCCCCGAGGGATTGAAGGCCGGCACGCGCCCGAAGCTCGGGCGCAGGCCGTACACGCCACAGGCGTAGGCCGGGTAGCGGATCGATCCGCCCTGGTCGTTTCCGTGCGCGATGGCACCGATGCCGACCGCGACCGCCGCCGCCGCGCCGCCGCTCGAACCGCCCGGCGTGACGTCCGCGTTGTGCGGATTCAGCGTGCGCCCATGAGCCGCGTTGTCGGTGAACCAGCGCATCGAGAACGCGGGCGTGTTGGTGCGGCCGACCACGATCGCGCCGGCGCGCTGCAGGTTCTCCACCACCGGGCTGTCTTCCGTGGCCACGACGCTGCGGTAGGCCTCCACGCCGTTGGTGGTGGCGTGCCCGCGCTGGTCGACGTTGACCTTGATCGTGACCGGCACGCCGTGCAGCGGCCCCGTCGCCTCGCCGTTCGCGAGCGCCGCGTCGGCCAGCGCTGCCGCGTTCAGCGCTTCGTCGGCGCAGCAGTCGGCCACAGCGTTCAGCTGCGGGTTCACCGCATCGAGCCGCGCCAGGCTGCTGCGCACGGCCTCGACGCACGAGACCTCGCGTGCCTTGATGCGCTGCGCCAGGTCGGCGGCTTCCAGTTGCCAGAGTTGCATGCGTTGTCTCCTTGAGAAAAATGAAATCGGTGGCTGGGTCGCCCGTCAGTCGCCCTTGACGCCTGCGCGCCGCACGGCATCGGCCCAGCGCGGCTTCTCGCGCTTCATCAGCGCGCTGAGCTCCTCGGGGCTCGAAGGCAGCGCCTCGATCGACAGTGCAGCATTGGCCCGGACCACGGCCGGGTTGGCCAGCGCGGCGCGCAGCGCGGTGTTGAGCCGGTCGACCGTCTTGCGCGGCGTGCCCGCCGGCGCCATGAGCGCCCCCCAGGCCACCACCTCGAAACCGGGCAAGCCGCTTTCGGCCACCGTCGCCACTTCGGGCAGCACGCCGGCGCGCTTCGCGCTGGTCACGGCAATCGCCTTGACGCGGCCCTGCTGGATGAACGGCAGCACCGCCGAGATGTTCTCGATGGTCACGTCGAGCTGGCCGTTGACCATGTCGCCGACCGCCTGCGTGCCGGTCTTGTAGGGCACCTGCACCATCGTCAGCCCGGTCTCGGCCTTCAGCAGCTCGCCGGTCAGGTGGCCGGCGCTGCCGATGCCGGGCGAGCCGGCCGAGAGCTTGCCGGGATGCTCGCGGCCGTAGGCGATCAGCTCCTGCAGCGTGCGCACCGGCAGGTCCTTGCGCACGATCAGCACGTAGGCATTGCTCGAGATCAGGCCGACGGGCACCAGGTCTTTCTCGGGCGCGTACGGCAGCTTCGAGAAGAAGGCCGGGTTGATGCTCAGCGTGACAAGGTTGCCGTAGCCGACCGTGTAGCCGTCCGGCGCGGAGGTCGCCAGCGCCTGCGTGCCGACGATGCCGCCGGCGCTGGGGCGGTTGTCCACCGCCATGGCCTGGCCCAGTTCGCGCCCCATCGCGTCGGCCACCGGCCGCATGGCGACGTCCACGCCCGACCCCGCGGCGTAGGGCACGATGAACTTCAGCGGGCGCTCGGGGTACTGGGCCGAGGCGCCGAAGGCGATGGCGGCAAACCCGGCCAGGATGGTGCGGCGGGTCCACGCGAATGACAGTGCAGGCACGAAGGTATCTCCTGTGAGAAGCCCGCCGCTCACGATGAGACGACCGGTGCACGAAGTCTAGGAACCGGCCGCTCGCCGGAAAAGACAATCGCTTGTCACGATGACAACCTGTGTTTGTCTGGGGATCACCCGGTGGTGCCGGCCGGCAGAATGCGCCGCATGAAGGATCACCAGCTCAAGGCCTGGCTGCGGCTGGCCGACACCGGCAGCATCCGCGCCGCCGCGCGCAGCCTGCACCTGAGCCAGGCGGCCGTGACCAAGGCGATCCGCGAACTCGAGGCCGAGGTCGACGCGCAACTGGTGCTGCGCAGTTCGCGCGGCATCGAGTTCACCGAATGCGGCCGCCAGCTCACCGTGCGTGCGCGGCTCGCACACCAGCAGCTCGAACTCGCGCGCCAGGACATCCGCATCCTGCAAGGCAGCCAGCACGGACGCGTGGCCGTCGCGGTGACGCCGATGGTGTTCCTGGGCGTGCTGCCCGAGGTCGTGCGCGCCTTTCGCAAGGCGATGCCGCATGCGCAGCTCAAGCTGTACGATGGCCTGATTCCGCAGGTGCTGCCGCTGCTGCGCGAGGGCATGATCGACTTCGCGGTGGCGGGCCCGGTGGCCGCCGCGCTCGAAGCCGACTTCGCGTTCGAGCGGCTCGACATGATCGAGATGGCGGTGCTCTGCCGGCGCGGCCATCCGCTGAACCGCGCCACTCGCTGGGAAGAGGTGGCGGGCGCCGAATGGCTGATGCATCTGGCACCGGGCAGCCAGCACACCTTTTTGCTCGAGCAGTACGCCGAGCAGGGCCTGCCGCTGCCGGAGCACCGCATCGAGGTGGCGTCGTTCGGCGTGAGCTGGGGCCTGCTCACCCGCAGCGACGCGTTGATGGTCGGGCCGGCCGGCATGCTCAGCATGTCGCCTTACGCCGAGCTGGTGGAGCGCGTGCCGCTCGCGATGCCGGTGCCGCCGCTCGAACTGGGCATCGTCTCGCCGCGCGGCAAGCCGTTGTCGCTGGCGGCGCTGCGGCTGGCCGAGCTGTTTCGCAAATACCTGGCGCGGACTGCCTGAACGATGTCATCGTTTTCGCAAGATGGCAAAGACGCCCTCCATGACCCCCTCGCTGCCGAGTGCCCTTGGTGTCGTTCAGCGGGTACTCGCGCCATCGAGGGCAACAACAAAAAAGGCCAGGGCCGCGTGAGCGACCCTGGCCTTGTGTGCGATGGCCCCGCAGGGCCGCCGGCTCAGTGCCGGAAGTGGCGCACGCCCGACAGCACCATGACCACGCCGCGCTCGTCGGCGGCGTCGATCACTTCCTGGTCGCGCATCGAGCCGCCCGGCTGGATCACGCAGCTCGCGCCGGCATCGACCACCACGTCGAGGCCGTCGCGGAACGGGAAGAAGGCGTCGCTCGCCACTGCCGTGCCTTTCAGCGACAGGCCCGCATGCTCGGCCTTGATGCTGGCGATGCGCGCGGAGTCGAGACGGCTCATCTGGCCCGCGCCCACGCCCATGGTCATGCCGCCGGCGCAGAAGACGATGGCGTTGCTCTTCACGTACTTGGCGACCTTCCATGCGAACAGCAGGTCCTGCAGCTGCTCGGGCGTGGGTTGCTTCTTCGTGACCACCTTGAGGTCGCTCGCCGCGAGCTCGTGGTTGTCGGCGGTCTGCATCAAGAGGCCGGAACCGACGCGCTTCACGTCCATGAGGTTGCGGCCGTTGTCCCAGTCGGTGGTGCCGCCTGGCGGCAGCGCGATCTCGAGCACGCGCACGTTCTGCTTGACCTTGGTGGCCTGGAACACCGCGAGCGCCTCGGGCGTGTAGCCCGGTGCCATCAGCACTTCGACGAACTGCTTGGCAATGGCCTGCGCGGTCTCGCCATCGACCGGGCGGTTGAAGGCGATGATGCCGCCGAAGGCCGAGGTCGGGTCGGTCTTGAAGGCCTTGCCATAGGCTTCGGCCGTATCCTTGCCCACGGCCACGCCGCAGGGGTTGGCGTGCTTGACGATCACGCAGGCGGGCACGTCGAAGCTCTTCACGCATTCCCATGCGGCATCGGCATCGGCGATGTTGTTGTAGCTGAGCTCCTTGCCCTGCAATTGCTTCGCCGACACGAGCGAGCCGGGCGCCGGATGCAGGTCGCGGTAGAACGCGGCCTGCTGGTGCGGGTTCTCGCCATAGCGCAGGTCCTGCACCTTCACGAAGCGGCCGTTGCTCTGCGCCGGGAACATCGAGCGCGTGGGCGAAGGCTGGCCGATGCTGGCGTCGAAGTCGATGGCCGAGAGGTAGTCGCTGATCGCGCCGTCGTAGTCGGCGATGCGGTTGAACGCGGCCACCGAGAACGCGAACTTGGTCTTGTCGCTGAGCTTGCCGCCGGCCTGGAGTTCGGCCAGCGCCACGGGGTATTGCGAGGCGTCGGTCAGCACGCCCACGTCCTTCCAGTTCTTGGCCGCGCTGCGCACCATGGCCGGGCCGCCGATGTCGATGTTCTCGATCGCGTCTTCCAGCGTGCAGCCGGCCTTGGCCACCGTGGCTTCGAAGGGATAGAGATTGACCACCAGCAGGTCGATGGTGTCGATGCCGTGTTCCTTGATGGCCGCGACGTGCGCGGGCAGGTCGCGCCGCGCGAGCAGGCCGCCGTGGATCTTGGGATGCAGCGTCTTCACGCGGCCGTCGAGCATTTCGGGAAAGCCGGTGTGGTCGGCCACTTCGGTCACGGGCAGGCCGGCATCGGCCAGCAGCTTGGCAGTGCCGCCCGTGGACAGCAGCTTGATGCCCAGCGCATGCAGCGCTTGCGCGAATTCGAGGATGCCGGTTTTGTCGGAGACGGAGATGAGTGCGGTCTGGGCCATGGGATATGCCGTGGAGTTATTTCAAAAGTTTGTGTTCAACCAGCTTCTTGCGAAGCGTGTTGCGATTCAGGCCCAACCATTGCGCGGCCTTCGACTGGTTGCCCTCGGCGCGCGTCATCACGACGTCGAGCAGGGGCTTCTCGACCACGCGCACGAGCATCTCGTACATGCCGTCGGGTTCGGTGCCGCGCAGATCGCGAAAGTAGCTGTCCAGACTGGTGCGCACGCAGTCCTCGATGTGTTTCTTGCTCATGCTTTTTTCTTCTCTTCCTCTCAATCGGCGGCGCAGGCCGCCTCTTCTTCACCGGACAGCTCTTCGGCCGCCTGGTGCACGGGCATGCGGTCCATGCGGTCCGCCAACCCGTCGAAATAATCGCCGACCGCGCGCAGCTGCGCGGCAGAGTCTTCGATGGTGTTCATCCGCGCACGGAAGGCTTCGCCGTCCGGCAGCGTGCGCACATACCAGCCGATGTGCTTGCGCGCGGTGCGCACGCCGCTGAACTCGCCGTAGAGCGCGTAGTGCTCCACCAGGTGGTCGAGCAGCAGGCGGCGGACTTCGGCGACCAGCGGCGGTGCAAGGTGCGTGCCCGTGGCCAGGAAATGTGAGATCTCGCGGAAGATCCAGGGCCGCCCCTGCGCCGCACGGCCGATCATCACGGCGTCGGCGCCGGTGGCCGCGAGCACGTCGCGCGCCTTCTCGGGCGAGCGGATGTCGCCGTTGGCCACCACCGGCACGCGCACCGCGGCCTTCACGGCAGCAATGGTGTCGTACTCGGCGCTGCCCTTGTAGCCTTGCTCGCGGGTGCGCCCGTGCACGGTGAGCATCTGCACGCCGGCCGATTCGAAATCGCGCGCGAGCTTCACCGCATTGCGGTGTTCCTCGCTCCAGCCGGTACGCATCTTGAGCGTGACCGGCACGTTGAATGGCTGCGCCGCATCGACCACGGCCTGCACGATTTCGAGCGCCAGCGGCTCGTCGCGCATCAGCGCCGAACCGGCCCACTTGTTGCAGACCTTCTTGGCCGGGCAGCCCATGTTGATGTCGATGATCTGCGCGCCGCGCTCGATGTTGTAGACCGCGGCCTCGGCCATCATGGCCGCATCGGTGCCGGCAATCTGCACCGCAATGGGACCGGGCTCACCGTCGTGGTTGGCGCGGCGCGAGGTCTTGAGCGTGTTCCAGAGTTCCTTGCGCGAGGTGACCATCTCGCTGACCGCATAGCCTGCGCCGAGTTCGCGGCACAGCATGCGGAACGGCCGGTCCGTCACGCCGGCCATGGGCGCGACGAACAGGCGGTTTTCCAGCGTGTGGGTGCCGATCTGCAAGGTCATGAAGGAGAAAGCGTCGCGAGTTCGGCTGCTGAAAAATGAGGCACGATTGTAGCCACGCGCGATTCCGGCCGCTGAAACGATTTGCGCGCGCGGTACCGCGGGGACACCCGCCATGCACGGCGCCTTCTCCGACCTGCCGCAGAAGGCCCGCTGCCTATACTGCGTCGACTCATTTCACCTTATGCAAGCCTGGCTCGACGCACTTCTGGCGCTACTCGCGCTTCCGCAATACGGACTCTCCACGCTGTTCATCGCGGCGTTCGTCTCGGCCACGCTGCTGCCGGTAGGCTCCGAGCCGATTCTTTTCGGCCTGCTCAAACTCAATCCCGAAATGTTCTGGCCGGCCATCCTGGTGGCCACGGTGGGCAACACGCTGGGCGGTGCGGTCGACTGGTGGATGGGCTATGGCGCCCACAAGGTGGCAGACAAATATTCGCACTCGAAACATCATGTGCGGGTCTTGGGCTGGCTGGAGCGGCTCGGACCCAAGGCCTGCCTGCTGAGTTGGCTGCCGCTGGTGGGCGATCCGCTGTGCGCGGTGGCGGGCTGGCTCAAGCTGCCCTTCTGGCCATGCCTGGGCTACATGGCCATCGGGAAGTTCCTGCGCTATGTCTGCATGACGGTCGCGCTGCTCTACGTGTTCCCGTCCTGAGGCGAACGCTTCAGCTCAGCAGGCCGTAGGGGCCGCCGCGTTCGAGCGCGCGCTGGTAGGCCGGGCGCGCGTGGATGCGCTCCAGGTACGCCATGAGCCTGGGCCGCTTCGCATCGAGGCCGCCGCGCGCCTGCGAGGCTTCGACCGGAAAACTCATCTGGATGTCGGCGCCGGTGAACTCGTTGCCGGCGAACCACTCGCTCTTGCCGAGTTCGGCTTCCATGAAATCCAGGTGGCTCTCGATGTTGGGCATGACGATGGCCGCCTTGGCCTTGCCGGAGATCATCTTCGCGATCGGCTTCACAAAGAAGGGCATCTTGCTGTTCTCGATCTTGTCGAACACCAGCTTGAGCAGCAGCGGCGACATGGCCGAGCCTTCCGCGAAATGCAGCCAGTAGCGATAGCGCACAGCCTCCGGCGTGCCCGCCGCGGGCGCCAGCCGGCCGTTGCCGTGGCGCTCGATCAGCGTTTCGATGACCGCACCCGACTCCGCCAGCGCCAGGCCGTCGTCCGTGGTCACCACCGGCGACTTGCCGAGCGGATGCACGGCCCGCAGCGAAGCGGGCGCCAACATGGTCTGCGGATCGCGCTGGTAGTGGACGATCTCGTAGGGCAGGCCGAGTTCTTCGAGCAGCCAGAGCGCGCGCTGCGAGCGCGAGTTGTTGAGGTGGTGGACGGTGAGCATGGTGGATGGTTCCGGTTACCAGTGTTTATTAGAGCTTTCCGCAATGCGCAGGCTCGGCGCGAGCGTAGCGCATGCGCGTCTGCCATCTCCACGGCAAAGATGGCCTCGAGCTTGTAGTGCGCGACCCGGTAAGCCTTGCCATCGGCGGCAGTTGTCAACCACTGGTTGACAACTGAATCGGCGTCCAGCTCACCTTCGCCGAAGACGGCCTTCAGGTGCTTGGCGACGTTCTGCTTGCTGGTCTGGAACAGCGCCGCCATGCCCGCCTGCGAGAGCCACAGCGTCTCGTCAGCGAAGCGGCACTCCACGCGGGTGCGGCCGTCCTCGGTCTGATCGAGCAGGAATTCGCCAGCGCTCATCACAGACTCCGGTCCAACAAATGACCCCCACCGACATTCCTGATTGGCAGCATCCCATCTCCCCCTCTTTGCAGGGAGCATGCCAGAAGACGGCCGAAACATCGCCGCAGATAGCGACGGAACCCCATCGGACGCGCCGATCGAGCTTCAGGAGCTGAAGAGGAAATTCATCACGTCGCCATCCTTGACGACGTATTCCTTGCCTTCCGAACGCATCTTGCCCGCGTCCTTCGCGCCCTGTTCGCCCTTGTAGGCGATGTAGTCCTCGAACGAAATGGTCTGGGCGCGGATGTAGCCCTTTTCGAAGTCGCCGTGGATCACGCCGGCGGCCTGGGGGCCGGTGTCGCCGATGTGGATGGTCCAGGCGCGCACTTCCTTCACGCCGGCGGTGAAATACGTCTGCAGGCCCAGCAGCTTGTAGGCCGCGCGGATCAGGCGATTCAGGCCCGGTTCGTCCTGGCCGATTTCGGCGAGGAACATCTTCTTGTCCTCGTCGTCCATCTCGGCGAGTTCGGCTTCGATCTTGGCGCAGATGGCGACCACGGGCGCGCCCTGCTTCGCCGCGTATTCGCGCAGGCGGTCGAGGTACGGGTTGTTCTCGAAGCCGTCTTCCGCCACGTTGCCGACGAACATCGCGGGCTTGGCGGTGATCAGCGTGAACGACTTGACCAGCGGCTGCTCTTCCTTCGTGAACTCGAGCGCGCGCACCGGCGTGTTCTCGTTCAGCGCGGCCTGGCAGCGCTCGAGCAGGCCGACCAGCTTCTGCGCGTCCTTGTCGCCGGAGCGCGCCACCTTGGTGTGGCGGTGCAGCGCCTTCTCGACGGTGGCCAGGTCGGCCAGGCAGAGTTCGGTCTGGATCACCTCGATGTCGGAGATCGGGTCGACCTTGCCGGCCACGTGGATCACGTTCTCGTCGTCGAAGCAGCGCACCACGTTCACGGTGGCATCGGTTTCGCGGATGTGCGCGAGAAACTTGTTGCCCAGGCCTTCGCCCGTGCTGGCGCCGGCCACCAGGCCGGCAATGTCGACGAACTCGACGATGGCGGGCACCACGCGCTCGGGCTTGACGATCTCGCTGAGTTGGGCGATCCGCGGATCGGGCACTTCCACCACGCCCACGTTGGGCTCGATGGTGCAGAACGGATAGTTCTCCGCTGCGATGCCGGCCTTGGTCAACGCATTGAAAAGGGTGGATTTACCGACGTTGGGCAGGCCGACGATGCCGCATTGCAAACTCATGGGGGGTCCTCTTGGGTAACCGGCGATTTTAGGGGACGCGGTTCTTCCCCCGCGCTTCGCGCACTTTGTGCCGCTTCACCACCCTCTTCGGGGCGCGACGCCCCTCGAAGAGGCCAAACAAATCAGGGTTAAACCGTACCAGCAAACGTTTGCGCAAACGTTTTCGTTGGTTAATATCGGTGCCCCCGGCCAGAGACCGGCGCACCGCTCAACCACCTCAGGAGACAACAGCCATGAAGTTCACCCGCCGTACGCTGCAAAGCACAGCCGCCCTGGCGCTGCTGGGCGCCCTCGCCGCCTCGCCCGCGCTCGCCCAGGACAAGCCCAAGGTCGCGCTGGTCATGAAGTCGCTGGCCAACGAATTCTTCCGCACCATGGAGGACGGCGCCAAGGCGCACCAGAAGGCGCATGCCGCACAGTACACGCTGATGGCCAACGGCATCAAGGACGAGACCGACACGGCCGCCCAGATCAAGATGGTCGAGCAGATGATGGCGCAGAAGATCAACGCGCTGGTCATCGCGCCGGCCGATTCGAAGGCGCTGGTGCCAGTGGTCAAGGCGGCCATCGACCGCGGCATCCTCGTCGTCAACATCGACAACCAGTTCGACGCCGCCGCGCTGAAGGAAAAGGGCATCCAGGTGCCCTTCGTCGGCCCCGACAACCGCGCCGGCGCCAAGCTGGTCGGCGACGAGTTGGCCAAGAGCCTGAAGGCCGGCGACAAGGTCGGCATCATCGAAGGCGTGTCGACCACCTTCAATGCGCAGCAGCGCACCCTCGGCTACCAGGACGCCATGAAGGCCGCCGGCGCCACGGTGGTGGGCGTGCAGTCGGGCCAGTGGGAAATCGACAAGGGCAACACGGTGGCCGCCGGCATGATGCGCGAGCACCCCGACCTGAAGGCGCTGCTCGCAGGCAACGACAGCATGGCGCTCGGCGCGGTCGCTGCCGTCAAGGCCGCGGGCAAGACCGGCAAGGTGCTGGTGGTGGGCTACGACAACATCGGCGCCATCAAGCCGATGCTGGCCGACGGCCGCGTGCTCGCCACCGCCGACCAGTTCGCGGCCAAGCAGGCGGTGTTCGGCATCGAGACCGCGCTCAAGGCGCTGGCCGAGAAGAAGCCGCAGTCGGCCATGCCGGCCGAAGTGAAGACCGACGTGGTGCTGGTCACCAAATCGTCGGCGAAGTAAAAAAAGGGCCGACGTTGAACGCACCTGCCGCCGCTGCCATGAATGCCGGCCTTGCCGTCCCCGTGCTCTCGCTGAGCGCGCTCGGCAAGGACTATGCGGCGCCGGTGCTCGACGACGTCTCTCTGGTGCTGAATGCCGGCGAAGTGCTCGCGCTCACGGGCGAGAACGGCGCCGGCAAGAGCACGCTGTCGAAGATCGTCTGCGGCCTGGTGCAGCCCACGCGCGGGCAAATGCTGCTCGATGGCGCCGCGTTCCAGCCCGCATCGCGCCGCGACGCCGAACGGCTGGGCGTGCGCATGGTCATGCAGGAGCTGGGGCTGGTCACCACGCTGTCGGTGGCCGAGAACCTGCTGCTCGACCGGCTGCCCAACCGGACCGGCTGGATTCGCCGCGGCAAGCTGCACGAACTGGCCGCGCGCCAGCTCGCGAAGATCGGCATGCAGAACATCGACCCGGCCACGCCCGTGGCGCGGCTGGGCATCGGCCAGCAGCAGATGGTCGAGATTGCGCGCAACCTGCAGGACGACACGCGCGTGCTGGTGCTCGACGAGCCCACCGCCATGCTCACGCCGCGCGAAACCTCGCATCTCTTCGAACAGATCGAACTGCTGAAGGCGCGCGGGGTGGTCATCGTCTACGTGTCGCACCGGCTCGAGGAACTGCAGCGCATTGCCGACCGGGTGGCGGTGCTGCGCGACGGCCGGCTGGTGGACGTGCGCGCCATGGCCGGCGTGCGCGAAGCCGAGCTGGTGCAGCGCATGGTGGGCCGCGCGGTGCACGAGCACGAAGGCCGCGACCGCCGCGTGGCCGGGCCGGTGCTGCTGAGCGCGCGCGGCATTGGCCGGGCCGAGGCCGTGAAGGACGTCGACATCGACCTGCACGCGGGCGAAGTCATGGGGCTGGCGGGACTCGTCGGCTCGGGCCGGACCGAACTGGTGCGGCTGCTGTTCGGCGCCGACCGGGCCGACCGTGGCGAAATCCTTCTCTACGACGGCATCGCCACCACGCAGCCGGTGCTGCGCGCCCGCAAGGGCTGGCGCTCGCCGATGCAGGCCATCCGCGCCGGTATCGGCCTGGTGACCGAAGACCGCAAGTCGCAGGGGCTGCTGCTCACGCAGTCGATCCGCGTCAACGCCACGCTGAGCGACCTGGGCGCGATTTCGCAGGCGGGCTGGCTGCAGCGCGCCAAGGAGCGCGGCATTGCCCGGCGCCTGGTGGAGCTGCTGCGCATCCGCTCGCGCAGCATCGAGCAGCCGGTGGCCACCCTGAGCGGCGGCAACCAGCAGAAGGTGGTGTTCGCGCGCTGGCTGCACCGCGAATGCAAGGTGCTGCTGCTGGACGAGCCCACGCGCGGCGTGGACGTCGGCGCGCGCGCCGATCTGTATGCCGAGCTCGACCGCATGACCGACGCCGGCAAGGCGCTCTTGATGGTGTCGAGCGACCTGCGCGAGCTCATGGCCATGTGCGACCGCATCGGCGTGATGAGCGCCGGCCGGCTGGTCGCGGTGTTCGAGCGCGGCCACTGGAGCGAGCAATCGCTGCTGGCCGCTGCCTTCAGCGACGCGGCAGGACGCGCCTCTACCCTGACGCCCCCGACGGCGGGCTCCGCCATTTCCGATTCGAATCCGGGCCAACCGGCCACCGCCGACACACCATGACCGCAGCCGCTGCCACCTCCGCCCCGCCCTCCGCCCTGAAGGGCCAGCTGGGCACCTACGTGGGCCTGACCGTCGTGCTCGTGGGCATGGTCGCGCTCTTCGGCACGCTGAGCGAATATTTCCTCTCGCGCGAAACCTTCATCTCCATTGCCAATGAAATTCCCGCGCTGGCGGTGATGGCGGTCGGCATGACCTTCGTGCTGATCATCGCGGGCATCGATCTCTCGGTGGGCTCGGTGCTCGCCCTCAGCGCGGCCGTCACGGCCGCCGCCATCCTCCAGTGGAAGCTCTCGGTGCCGGTGGCCGCGGCACTGGGCCTTGCCACCGGACTGGTGTGCGGCAGCGTGACGGGCGCGGTGTCGGTCGCATGGCGGCTGCCGAGCTTCATCGTCTCGCTGGGCATGCTGGAGGCCGTTCGCGGCGGCGCCTACCTGGTCACCGATTCGCGCACGCAGTACGTGGGCGACGCCATCTCGGGCCTGGCCGCGCCATGGATCGGCGGCATCTCCGCGGCCTTCGTGGTCGCGGTGGTGCTGGTGGCCGTCGGCCAGCTGGTGCTCACGCGCACGGTGTTCGGCCGCCACGTGGTGGGCATCGGCACCAACGAAGAAGCGATGCGGCTCGCGGGCATCGATCCGCGGCCGATCCGCATCATCGTGTTTGCCGCCACCGGCCTGCTGGCCGGGCTCGCGGGCCTGATGCAGTCGGCCCGGCTCGAAGCGGCCGACCCCAACGCCGGCGTCGGCATCGAGCTGCAGGTGATTGCGGCCGTGGTGATCGGCGGCACCAGCCTCATGGGCGGGCGCGGCTCGGTGGTCAACACCTTCTTCGGCGTGCTGATCATCGCGGTGCTCGAGGCCGGGCTTGCACAGGTGGGCGCCAGCGAGCCGAGCAAACGCATCATCACCGGCGCGGTCATCGTTGTTGCGGTGATCATCGACACCTTGCGCCAGCGCCGGGCCGATCGCCGCCTGGCCTGAGGCGGAAAAAAAGGGAAGCACCATGGCCACCATCAAGGACGTCGCGCTGCGCGCGGGAGTTTCGGTCACCACCGTCTCGCACGTGGTCAACGACACGCGCCACGTGAGCGCCAAGGGGCGCGAGCGCGTGGAAGAGGCCATCCGCGAACTGGGCTACGTGCCCAACGCCATGGCGCGCAGCCTCAAGAGCAACACCACGTCGACGCTCGGCATGCTGATTCCGAACAGCTCGAATCCCTACTTTGCCGAGATCGTGCGCATCGTGGAAGACCGCTGCTTCGGCGCCGGCTACACGCTGGTGCTGTGCAACACCGACGACGAGCCGCGCCGCCAGAGCGTCTACCTGCAGGTGCTGGCCGAGCGCCGCATCGACGGCCTGATCGTGGTCTCGACCGGCGCCGGCGACGACGATTCGCTCGTCACGCAACTGCACGGGCTGCGCATTCCCACGGTGCTGGTCGACCGCGAGATTGCCGACCCGGCCTGCGACCTGGTGGAAACCGCCCACATGCAGGGCGGCCTGCTCGCGGTGCGGCACCTGCTGTCGCTCGGCCACAGGCGCATCGCCTGCATCGGCGGGCCGGTGGGCGTGATGCCGAGCGAGCAGCGCATCGAAGGCTGGCGCATGGCGCTGGCCGAGGCCGGCGCCACGCCGAACGCGGACGCGCTGCTGTGGCGCGGCGGCTTCACGAGCCAGGGCGGCTACGAGGCGATGCACGCCATCCTGCGGACCGAGCAGGCGCCCTCGGCCGTCTTCGTCTGCAACGACCTGATGGCCATCGGCGCCTTGCGCGCCGCGCACGAAAGCGGCGTGCACGTGCCCGACGAGCTCTCGATCGTCGGCTTCGACGACATCGAACTCTCGGCCTACACCAGCCCGCCGCTCACCACCGTGGCGCAGCCCAAGGAGCGCATCGGCGCGCTGGCCGTCGACATGCTGCTGGAGCGCGTGGGCGGCAAGCGGCGCGATGCGCGCAAGGTGGTGCTGCAGCCCGAGCTGCGCGTGCGCGCCTCGACCGCGCGGCACGCGAGCTTCCGCGAGGCCGCCGCGCCGTCTTCTTCTTCCTCTTCCGCGCCTTCGTCCGAAGCGACATCCACGCAAAACCGAAAGTCCCGCGCCCCGTGAGTTCGAAGCCTTCCTCCCCTTCCAGCGCCGCCCCGCCGCCGCGCATCGTGGTGCTCGGCAGCCTGAACATGGACATCGTGCTGCGCGTGCCGCATGCGCCGGCCGCGGGCGAAACCCTGCTGGGCCATTCGATCGCCCACATTCCCGGCGGCAAGGGTGCCAACCAGGCCGTGAGCTGCGCGCGCGAAGGCGGCCGCGTGGCCATGATCGGCTGCGTGGGCGCCGACGCGCACGGCCAGGCGCTGCGCGAAGCCCTCGTGCGCGATGGCATCGACACCGCCGCGCTGCACACCAGCAGCAGCGAGCCCACGGGCACGGCGCTGATCCTGGTGGAAGACAGCGGCCAGAACCGCATCGTGATGATCCCCGGCGCCAACGCGCAGGTCGAAATCGACGAGGCGGTGCTGCGCCAGCAGCTGCAGGGCACGGCCTTCCTGGTGACGCAGTTCGAGATACCGATGGACCAGGTGGCGCGCGCGATCGCCGTGGCGCACGGCGCGGGCTGCAAGGTGCTGCTCAACCCGTCGCCGGTGCAGCCCATCGCCGAGCCGCTTTGGCCGCAGATCGACACGCTGGTCGTCAACGAGATCGAGGCCCAAGCCTTGTGCGGCCAGCCGGCCGACAGCCCGCAGGAAGCCGCGCTGGCCGGCCAGGCCCTGCGCGCCAAGGGCATTGCGCGCGTGGTCGTCACGCTCGGCGCGCGCGGAGCCGTGGCCATCGATGCCGACGGCGCGCGCCACCACCCCGCGCCGAAAGTGCAGGCGGTCGACACCACAGCCGCAGGCGACACCTTCCTGGGCGCACTGGCCGTGGCACTGGGCGAAGGCCAGTCCTTCGACGAAGCCGTGCGCCTGGGTATCCGTGCCGCCGCGCTGTGCATCCAGCAGCCCGGCGCCCAACCTTCCATTCCGCAGCGCGATGCCGTGCTTCGCAGCCCCATGCCCCCCGACTGGACCCCGCTGTGAAACGCTCTCCCCTGCTGCATGCCGAACTCTCGCAAGTGATTGCCGCGCTGGGGCACGGCGACATGGTGGTCATCGGCGATGCGGGCCTGCCGATCCCGGACGGCCCCCGGCGCATCGACCTGGCGCTCACGCCGGGGATTCCGCGGGTCGCGGACGTGCTCAAGGCCGTGCTGTCGGAGATGCAGGTGGAGCGCGCGCTGATCGCGCGCGAAGCCATCGGGCAACTGCCGGCGGGACAGCTGCCGGCGTGGTGCGAAGGCCAGCTGGCCGCCCTGCCGGAGACGGTGTCGCACGAGGAACTCAAGCGCCTGAGCGCGCGCGCCAAGGCGGTGATCCGCACGGGCGAATGCACGCCCTACGCCAACATCGTCCTGTGCGCCGGCGTAACTTTCTAGATAGAGCCCGCTATTCGAAGCGGTAGTTCGCACCCACCGCCTGCCCCACCTTGAGCATGTGCTCCACGCCCTGCAGCACGATGCAGTTCATGCCGAAGGTGATGCGTCCATCGACGCGCGGATCGGCACGGTAGGTGCGCAGCATGTCGCCGACCTCGGGGCTGCTCGTGGCCGTGGCCGGGTCGATGTCGGGAATCGGGCAGCGGGTGCAGGGCTTGACGGGCTTGAGCTCGGCCTCGCCTTCGCCGGTTGCGACGTGCAGCGCGTCGACCCGGTCCTCGTCGTGCGACTCGATGCCGGCCAGCACGATGTTCGGCCGGAAGCGCTCGATGCCGACCGCATCGTGGCCAGCAGCGGCCAGCCGCTCGTTGAGTTCGGCCAGCGAGCCCTCGCTGGCCACCAACAGCGGAAAGCCGTCGGCGAACTGGTTTGTCGCCTCGACGCCATCGGTCCACTGCAGGCTCGACAGGCGCTTGTGCTCGGGGTCGAAGCGCACCAGCCGCAGCGCCTGCGGCTTGCCCGGCTCGGAGAGAAAGTCGCTGAACCACTGGGCCGCGATGTCGCCCATGTCGTAGGCCGCCACCTCGTCCTTCCAGACGCGCACGCGCACCGGTTTCTCGACCCGGTCGAACGCCAGGTGCAGGGCCAGCATGCCCGGCGCGCGCAGCACCACTTCCATGTGCTTCATCTGCGGGCGGATCAGCGCCATGCGCGGCAGCTGCCGCTGGGTCACGAACTCGCCCTGCGCGTCGACCACCATCCAGGCGCGGTCGAACTCCAGGCCGGTCTCTGTCAGCAACGCCTCGGGAAGCTCGACCCCCGCGCACGATTTGACGGGGTAGACGAACAGGCGCGCAATGGTGGCTTCAAGATCGAAAGCGGGCTGTGGCACGTGGGGTTCCTTGGAATTCGGCAGCGATTGTCCCGCATCGGCCCGCCAGCGGCGCAGCCCGGGGGATGGGCTTGTTCTTACAATGGCCGAATGGCCCTCCCTCCTGAAGTTTGCATTCGCGGCGCCGGCATCGTGGGCCGCACATTGGCCCTGCTGCTCGCGCGCGAGCGCGTGCGCGTCGCGCTGGTGGTTCCGCCCTCCGCGGCGGGCAAGGAAGACATCCGGGCCTACGCGCTCAACACCGCCTCCCGCACCTTGCTCGAATCCCTGCGCGCATGGCCCGACGCGGCGCATGCAACGCCCGTGCGCGAGATGCTCGTGAACGGCGACGAAGGCGGGCGGGTGCAGTTCAGCGCCGTGCGGCAGAAGGTCGATGCGCTGGCCTGGATCGTCGACGTGCCCGCGCTCGAGCAGCAGCTGGCCGATGCGGTGCGCTTCCAGCCCCTGGTCGAGATCGTGTCCGAGCCCGTGCCCGCGCCGCTCACGGTGGTGTGCGAAGGCAAGGCCAGCGCCACGCGCGACGCGCTCGGCGTGAGCTACGCGGTCACCCGCTACCCGCAGCATGCGATTGCGGCGCGGCTCGAAGCGGCGCAGCCGCACGACGGCGTGGCGCGCCAGTGGTTCAACGACACGGGCGAGGTGCTGGCGCTGCTGCCGATGGGCGGCGTGCAGGGCCGTTCGCTGGCGCTGGTGTGGTCGGTCGACCAGCTCCGCGCGCCCGCCCTGCTGGCGCAAGGCGACGAGGAATTCAGCGCCGCGGTGAGCGAAGCCAGCCATGGCGCGCTCGGCGCGCTTCGGCTCACGAGCGAGCGCGCCGCCTGGCCGCTCGCGCGCGCCATTGCCGACCGCTGGACCGGCACCATGCCGCAGGCGCAGGGCGCGGCCGCACAGTCGTGGGCACTGGCCGGCGACGCGGCCCACACGGTGCATCCGCTCGCGGGCCAGGGCCTCAACCTCGGCCTCGCCGATGCGGCCATGCTGGCCGAGGTGATCCGGCAGCGCGAATATTGGCGCAGCGTGGGCGACCCGCGCCTGCTGCGCCGCTACGAGCGCGCGCGCCGCGCCGACGTGCTGCAGATGAGCCTGGCCACCGACGGCCTGCAGCAGCTGTTCTCGCACAGCGTGGGGCCCCTGCCCGCGCTGCGCAACTGGGGCATGCGCGGTTTCGACCGCACGCGCCTCCTCAAGCACTGGATCGCCAACCAGGCGATGGGCTTGAAGGCATGAATCCATCGACCGGACTTCCAATGAAACTCGCACGCAACCTTCTTCTCGCCGCCTGCACGCTGGCTGCGGCCGCCACGGCCCTGGCCGGTGAGGCCGAGATCCGCAAGAATCTTCCGGCGCGCATTCCGCAGTTCCCCACCATCGACGAAGTCACCAAGTCGCCGCTGCCGGGCCTCTACGAAGTGCGCGTGAACGGCTTCCAGATCTACTACACCGACGAGCAGGGCAACTACCTGCTGCAGGGCAACCTCATCGACGTGAATGCGCGCAAGAACCTGACAGAGGAGCGCATCGAGAAGCTCAGCCAGGTCTCGTTCGACAAGCTGCCCGTGAAAGACGCCATCAAGATCGTGCGCGGCAGCGGCAAGCGCAAGCTCGCGGTGTTCGAAGACCCGAACTGCGGCTACTGCAAGCGCTTCGAGAAAGACATGAAGACGGTCGACAACGTCACCGTCTACCTGTTCCTCTACCCCGTGCTCGGCCCCGACTCGGCCGTCAAGTCGCGCGACATCTGGTGCAGCAAGGACAAGGGCAAGGCATGGGGCGACTGGATGGAAACCAGCGTCAAGCCCGCCACCGCGGCAACCAGCTGCGACGTCACGGCCCTGCAGCGCAACGTCGAATTCGGCCGCAAGTACAACATCACCGGCACGCCCACGCTGATCTTCAGCGACGGCACCCGCGCGCCGGGCGCCATTCCCGCGGAGCAGGTCGAGAAGCAACTCGCCGCATCCATCAACTGATGGCCACGCCGACCGTTTCCCGGCGCGCGCGAGCGGCTGCGCCGGCCGCCGCGGTGCGCTACCGCATCGAATGCGCCGACCTGCATGCGCACCTCTTCGCCGTCACCCTGACCATCGAAGCCCCCTCCGCGCAGCAGCGCGTGACGCTGCCGGTGTGGATCCCGGGCAGCTACCTGGTGCGCGAGTTCGCAAAAAACCTGCAGGGCCTGCGCGCCACGCAAGGACGCCGCAAGCCCGCACTGACGCAGCTCGACAAGTGCAGCTGGCAGGTCGATTGCGTGCCGGGCCAGCCGCTGGTGCTGCACTACCAGGTCTGCGCCTATGACAACTCGGTGCGCACGGCGTGGCTCGATGCCGACCGCGGCTTCTTCAACGGCACCAGCCTCTGCCTGCGCGTCGAGGGCCAGACCGATGCGCCGCATGCGCTGGAAATCGGCGCCCCCGCCTTGCCGCCCGGCGATGATGCGCGCTGGTCGTGCGCCACCGCGCTCGTTCCTTCGAAGATCGACAAGCATGGCTTCGGCCGCTACCTCGCCGCCGGCTACGACGAGCTGGCCGACAGCCCGGTCGAGATGGGCCCCTTCTGGAGCGCCGAGTTCGAAGCCTGCGGCGTGCCGCACCGCTTCGTCATCGCAGGTGCCGCCGCCTCGTTCGACGGCGAGCGCCTGATCGCCGACACCCAAGCCATCTGCGAAGCCGAGATCCGCTTCTGGCACGGCGACAAGGCCGGCAAGCGGGGCGGCCCCAAGCTGCCGATCGACCGCTACGTGTTCATGCTCAATGCGGTGGACGATGGCTACGGCGGGCTCGAGCACCGGCACTCCACCGCCCTGATCTGCAACCGGCGCGACCTGCCGCAGCGCGGCGCGAAGAAGCAGCCCGAGGGCTACACCACGCTGATGGGCCTCATCAGCCACGAGTACTTCCACACCTGGAACGTCAAGCGCATGCGCCCGGCCGAGTTCGCGCACTACGACTACGGCCGCGAGAACTACACGCAGATGCTGTGGTTCTTCGAGGGCTTCACCAGCTACTACGACGACCTGCTGCTGCGCCGCGCCGGCCGCATCGACGACGCGGGCTACCTGCGCCTGCTCAACAAGACCGTGAACCAGGTGCTGCAGACGCCGGGCCGGCTCGTGCAGTCGGTGGCCGAGGCGAGCTTCGACGCCTGGGTCAAGTACTACCGGCAGGACGAGCAAACGCCCAACGGCACCGTCAGCTACTACACCAAGGGCGCGCTGGTGGCACTGTGCTTCGACCTCACGCTGCGCCGCGAAGGCAAGGGCACGCTCGACGACGTGATGCGCCACCTGTGGACGCAAGGCGATGGCGGCCCGATCAGCGAAGCCGACGTGGCCGCGGCGCTCCAAGCCGTGGGCGGCCGCTCCTATGCGGCCGAAATCGCGCAGTGGGTGCATGCTACCGACGAGCTGCCACTGGCAGAGCTGCTGCGCGCGCACGGCGTGGCCGCGCTCGAGGATCCGTCGCAGCAGGCGCAGGCACTGGGCCTGCGCGTGGCCGAGGCCAACGGAAGCGTTCAGGTCAAGGTGGTGCTGCGCGGCGGCGCGGCCGAAAAGGCCGGTTTCTCGGCCCACGACGAATGGATCGGCATCGAGTTGCCCGCCGTCGGCCGCAGGGGCCAGCAGCGCCCCGCGCAGGCCTGGCGCATCGCCAAGCTCGACGACCTGGCGCTGTACCTCGGCGACGCCACCCGCTGCACCGCGCTGGTGGCGCGCGACCGCAAGCTCCTGAGGCTGCCGCTGGTGCTGCCGGAGGGTGCGACCACCTGGCGCCTGTTCTCGCACGACGCGACGAAGGTCGCGGCCTGGCTCGCGCCGGGCGCGCGGCGCTGATCAGCGCATATAGTGAACCGCGTTTTTCCCTTCCCCTGGAGACACCCATGAGCTACGAAAACATCGAAGTGCGGACCGAAGCAGGCAAGGTCGGCATCGTCACCCTCAACCGCCCCAAGGCGCTCAACGCGCTCAACGACGCACTGATGACCGAGCTGGGCACCGCGCTCAAGGCCTTCGACGCCGACGACGCCATCGGCTGCATCATCCTGACGGGCAGCGAACGCGCCTTCGCGGCCGGCGCCGACATCGCGGCGATGGCCAAGTACAGCTTCATCGACACCTACAAGGGCGACTACATCACGCGCAACTGGGAAACCATCCGCTCGATCCGCAAGCCGGTGATCGCGGCCGTGAGCGGCTTTGCGCTGGGCGGCGGCTGCGAGCTGGCGATGATGTGCGACTTCATCATTGCGGCCGACAACGCCAAGTTCGGCCAGCCCGAAATCAAGATCGGCGTGATCCCCGGCGCCGGCGGCACGCAGCGCCTGCCGCGCGCGGTGGGCAAGAGCAAGGCGATGGACATGGCGCTCACCGCCCGCATGATGGACGCGGCCGAAGCCGAGCGCGCGGGCCTCGTGAGCCGCGTGGTGCCGTACGAAAAGCTGGCCGACGAGGCACTGGGCGCCGCGCTGGTCATCGCGGGCTACTCGCAGATCGCGGTGATGGCGGCCAAGGAGTCGGTCAACCGCGCCTTCGAGAGCGGCCTCTCCGACGGCGTGATGTTCGAGCGCCGGCTGTTCCATGCGCTGTTTGCCACGGCCGACCAGAAGGAAGGCATGGACGCCTTCCTCGCCAAGCGTCAGCCGGACTTCAAGAACGCCTGAGCGACAGCCTGCGCCTCGTTGCGCACCGCGCCGGCGGCTGCTTGCTGCGCTACCGGCGCGCGAGCAGCGCCTTCAACTCGGCCAGCGCCTGCGCCGGCGGCGTGCCGACCGACGCGCCGGCCGCCGTGCCCTGCGGCGTCCAGCGCACCTGGTCGCCCGCAATCTCGAGCACCGCGAGCAAGGTGGCGCCACGGTAGAGCTCCAGCCGCGCCTCGACGGGCGCGGCCAGTTCGGCGCCCGGCGTGGTGGCCGAACGGGCCAGCGTGTTGACCAGCGCGGCCAGCCCTTGGGTGTCGCCGCGGGCATGGCGCACGCCCTGCCCGGCGCCTGTTGCGTTCAGCGACGTCCATTGGTCGAGCGCCGAGAACGCCGGCGCACCCTCGGCCGGGCTTGCCGCGGCCTTGCCAGCCACCACAGCCGCGCGCGGCGCGGGGGCCGAGCGCAACATGCCGGAGGCGGCCTCGGCGCTGGGGCTGCGCTGCGGCGCCGACAGGGCTGGAGAAGACGCAGAAACGCCGCCGCCGGCGGCCTCGCGGGCGACAGGCGGCGCGGCGGGAGCCATGGCGGGAGGAGGCGGCGCCGGTGCGATCGCTGCTGCTGGTGGCGCTGGTGCGGGGAGTGGCAAGGACTCTGGCGCGGCCTCGCTGATCTGGGGCTCGGGCGCTGGTGCAGCAGCCTGCTTGCCGGAGGTCGGCGGCGCCGATCGGCGCATCGCGATATCCCTGCTTCGCAGGGACTCTTCGCTCACCGCGTCTCGTGCCGCATCGGCCTGCGGCTGCGGCTGCGCCCGAGCCGGAGCCGGAGCCGGAGCGGGCGCCCGAGCCGGAGCGGGCGCCGGTGTCGCAGCTGGTGCCGGTGCTTGGGCAGGTGCTGGCGCCTGAGTCGCAGTTGGGGCCGGAACCATGGCCGCAGACGGCACCCCCTCCGGAGCGGTCGCAGGCGCCGAGGCAACTCCCGCCTCTCCATCCAGCCGCGCATCGGGCACCGGTTCGCGATGCCAGAGCACGGTCACGAAGGTGGCCAGCAGCACGGTCGCAAAGGCCGCGTTCCACGGCATGCGCGCACGCGATCCCCCGCCGCCGCCGAGCAGCCGGCGCCACCACGGCGCGGCACTCTTGTCTTCGGCCGCCGGCGCCGCTGCGGGAACGGGTGCGAGGTTGTGCGCCATCTTCCGGATGGCGTCGCGGGTGCGCGGATCGGGCAGCGCGTCTCTGTCGGGCGCATGGTCGAGCGCGCGGCGCAGTGCGGGATCGCGCAGCGCCGCGTCCTCGCCGCCATCGTCGAAGCCAGGGGTGCCGTTGCCGCTGCCGGTGTTCATGCGCGCTGCTCCAGCACCGACAGGTAGCGTTCCATGCAGCCGCGCAGTTTTTGCAGCCCATAGCGCAGGCGGCTGCGCACGGTCTCGAAGCCGATCTCCAGGCTGGCCGCCAGCGCCTCGACGGTCAACCCGTCTTCATGGTGCAGCAGGAACGCGGCGCGCTGCTCGGCCGGCAGTTCGTCGAGGCAGGCCAGCAGGCGCCGCCCGGCGGCGCGCCAGAACGCGAGTTCTTCGGCCGATGGATGCGCCGCGGCATCCATCGCGCCGCGCACGCCGCGGTCGAGCGTGGGAAAGGCGGTAGCGTCGTCGCCATCATCCGGATGCGCATCGAGCGCCACCTCGCGCCCGCTCACGCGCAACCGGTCCATCGCCAGGTTGTGCGCAATCGTGAAGGCCCAGGTGCGCCAGGCGGCGCCCTGCGGCGAGAAACTGTCGCGCGCCGAGATGATGCGCACCCAGGTGTCCTGGAACACCTCGTCCGCCTGCGCGGCCAGCCGGGTGCCCAGCAGCCGCTTGACGAAACGGAACAGCCCGCCCTCGTGGCGCGCGTAGAGCACGTCGAACGCCGCGCCGTCGCCACGCGCATAGGCCAACATCAACTGGTCGTCGGGCATGGCGTCGCGCTCGGTGGAGGCTTTGGCGGAAGGGGCGCGGGGCAGCGCAGACATCGGCGGATTTTCACCCGGGGTTGTACGGGCGGCGGCCGGCTTCGGGGTTGGCCGTCGCAAAAAAGCACCGAGTGCTGCGCGCCGGGCTTGATTCAGGGCCCACAGCCTGCGCTATAATCTTGGGCTCGGTGCAAAACTGTGCCGAACGGCTCTTTAGCTCAGTCGGTTAGAGCGATGGAATCATAATCCACAGGTCCGCGGTTCGAGTCCGTGAAGAGCCACCAACATTATTGAAAGCCTTGCAAGTCAACGACTTGCAAGGCTTTTTTGTTTTTCGAGACGGCCGTTCCAATTCCTCGTTGCGTCTGGTTTTTTTGCCACCAGGCCCGGTGCCCATTCCGCAGGCAACCTAGTGCCAACCCCCGTCAATGCTGGCTCTGGCGTCCCCGGTCCTCAGACAACCCACAGAGTTGTGCACAGAAAAAAGGAACAAGTCATCAATTTGACTTGAACGGCCGCTTCACCCCGCTTTGCGGAAAGTCAGGTTGATGCGCCGGCTGCCCAGCAGCGCGTGTGGCCGGTCCTCCAGCGGCAGCACGCCGTGATAGCGCAGCCGGTCGGGCCCGCCCCACACCACCACATCGCCGTGCACCAGCGGAATGCGCGCGGCCCTGTCGCTGCGCGCGAGCCCGCCGAAGAGAAAGGTGGCCGGCATGCCGAGCGATACCGAGACGATGGGCGCGCCGTAGTCGCGCTCGTCCTTGTCCTGGTGCAGCGACAGCCGCGTGCCGGGTTCGTAGCGATTCACCAGGCAGGCGTCGGGCTCGAAGCCCGCGAATCCGGCCTCGGCGGCCGACGCCTGGGCCAGGCGCGCAAAGGCCGCCGGCATGGCGGGCCAGGGCTGGCCCGTTTCGGGATCGTGTTCGCCATAGCGATAGCCGCGCCGGTCCGAGATCCAGCCGAGCCGGCCGCAGTTGGTCATCGCAACCGACATCGTGAAGCCGCCGGGGGTCACCAGGTGGCGGAAGGCAGCGCGCTGCTCGACCTCGTGCAGCGCGGACAGCAGTTCGTCGACATAAGGCAGTGCGAATCCGCGCAAGACGAACGCGCCGGGCCCGATCGCCTCCTTGCCGCGCGGCGATGCGGCGTCTTCGAGGGCATCGGAGAAAAGATCGAAGGTCACGACACCACGATTTTCTCGCGCGGTGGGCTGCCTGCCGCCGCCGCTGCCACCAATCGCCCCAGGGTCTGCATCGCCTTTTCGCTCTGCGCATCCCAGGCGTGCCCGTAGTTCAGGCGCAGGCAGTGCGCGAAGCCGCGCGTGGCCGAGAAGATCGGCCCCGGCGCCACGCTGATGCCCAGTTCCAGGGCCTTGCGATGGATTTCGAGCGCATCGACCTGCGCCGGCAGTTCGACCCAAAAGAAATAGCCGCCCAGCGGCCGCGTGGCGCGCGTGCCCTCAGGAAAGTAGTGGCCCACTGCCTGCGCGAAGCTCGCCTGCTGCACGGCCAGAACCTGGCGCAGCTTGCGCAGGTGCTTGTCGAGGCCGCCTTTTTCCAGGTAGCTCGCCAGTGCGAGCTGCGCTGGCACCGAGGTGCTGAGCGTGGTCGTCAGCTTCAGCCGCGCCACGTTACGTGCAAAGCGCCCGGCCGATGCCCATCCGATGCGGTAGCCCGGCGCGAGGCATTTCGAGAACGACGAGCAATGCAGCACGAGCCCCTGCGTGTCGAAAGCCTTGGCCGGTGGCGGGCGCCGGTCGCCGAAGTAGAGCTCGGCATACACGTCGTCCTCGATCAGCGGCAGCGCGTGCCGCGCGAGCAGTTCGACCAGCGCCTTCTTCTTCGCGTCGGGCATCAGGCTGCCGAGCGGGTTCTGGAAGGTGGTCATCAGCCAGCAGGCCTTGGGCTTGTGGGCCGCAATGGCAAGCTCCAGCGCAGCCAGGTCGATGCCTTCGCCGGGATGCGTCGGCACCTCGATGGCGCGCAGGCCCATGCGCTCCAGCGCCTGCAGGGCCGCATAGAAGGTGGGCGATTCGACGATCACCGAATCGCCGGGGCGCGTGACCGCCGCGAGGCACAGGTTGAGCGCCTCCAGCGCACCGTTGGTGACGACGATTTCGTCGGCCGGCACCTGCATGCCGTCGCCCAGGTAGCGCAGCGCAATCTGCCGGCGCAGGGCCGCGCTGCCGGGCGTGAGGTCGTCCACGGTGCTCCACGGGTCGAGCGACTTGGCGCTCGCGGCCATGAACTGGCCCAGCCGCGCGAGCGGAAACAGCAGCGGGCTCGGAAAGGCCGAGCCGAAGGGAACCACCTTGCGCGACATGCTGGCCTCCAGGATGTCGAACACGTGGTCGCTCACGTCGAGCGACTTCGGCCCGTCCGCCGGGCGCGACGTGAGGTTGGCCTCGGGCGGTGCATCGCGCAGCCCGCCGCCCGTGACGTAGTAGCCCGAACGGTCCCGCGCGCGCACCAGCCCGCGCGCCTCCAGCAGGTAGTACGCCTGGAACACGGTGGACGCGCTCACGCCCCGGCTCTCGCCGGTGTGCCGCACCGAGGGCAGCCGGTCGCCGGTCTTGAGCGTGCCGTGGCGGATCGACGCCTCGATGTCGGCGGCAAGGGCTTCGTAGCGCTTCATTGCGGGGCGGTCTTCATTCGAGGGGACTTTATCTGCTCCGGTGATTTGGTTCGGATCTGCATCTGTTTTTTTGGCTGCGCTTGCGGCACAGTCGGTGCATGTCCAATCTCATGCGCGCGGTACGCGCCGTTCTCTGGAGTTTCATCGGGCTGGGCGGCCGCCGCGCGGATGCCGACCGGCGCACCGCACGGGTGGGGCTGCTGCCGCTGATCGGCGTCGCGCTGGTCACGGTGCTGCTGCTCATCGGGGGGCTGCTGGCGCTTGCGCACTTCGCGGCCGGCACATGAAGAAGAACAAGGCCGCCCGCCGGTTCGCCGCAATTGCATTGCTGCTGCTCGGCCACGGCATCTTCGCCATGGCGGCCGCGCCGGCCACACCCGCCGCCCTTTCCGCCAACGGAATCGAGCAGCGCGTGGCCGCCTGCATCGCCTGCCACGGGCGCGAAGGCGCCACCACCAATGCCGGTTATTTTCCGCGCCTCTCGGGCAAGCCCGCGGGCTACCTGTTCAACCAGCTGCGGAGCTTTCGCGATGGCCGGCGCTTCAACGCCGACATGAGCTACATGGTGCAGCACCTCTCCGACGCCTACCTGATGGAAATGGCCGAATACTTCGCGGACCTGGACCTGCCCTACCCGCCCGTCTCGCCCGCGAGCGACGCGCCGGCCGCGCAGTTGGCACGCGGCCGCCAGCTCGCGCTCGAAGGCGATGCGGCGAGGCGCATTCCGGCCTGCGTGCAATGCCACGGCGCCGCGCTCACCGGCGTGCAGCCGGCGATCCCGGGGCTGCTCGGCCTGCCCCGTCTCTATGTGTCGTCGCAGCTCGGCGCCTGGCTGACCAGCGAGCGGCATGCGCTGGCGCCCGACTGCATGGCCGACATCGGCCGCCGCATGACGACGGCCGACATCAACGCCGTGGCCAGCTGGCTCGCGGTGCAGCCGATGCCGGCCGATCCGAAGCCCGCGGCCTCGCTGCCCGCCGCGCTGCCGATGCACTGCGGCGGCATGCCGAAGTGAGGCGCCGATGAAGATGCGACACCTCGGCTGGACGCTGCTGATTCTGGTGCTGCTGCTGGGCGCCGCGGCCGGCGGCATCGTGGCGCTGAACCTGCGCGGCGAAGACCCGCTGCCGCAGCAGGCCGAAGCCTTCAATGCCACGCCCCAGCTGATCGAGCGCGGGCGCTACCTTGCGCTGGCCGGCAACTGCGCCGGCTGCCACACCACGCGCGGCGGCCAGCCCTACGCCGGCGGGCTGCCGATCGAGACGCCGTTCGGCACCGTGTATTCGAGCAATCTCACGCCCGACGCGCAGAACGGCATCGGCAGCTGGAGCAGCGCGCACTTCTGGCGCGCGATGCACAACGGCCGCAGCAAGGACGGCCGCCTGCTGTACCCCGCGTTCCCGTATCCGAACTTCACGCAGGTGACGCGCGAAGACTCGGACGCCATCTACGCCTACCTGCGCAGCGTGCCGCCCGCGACAGTGCCCAACCTGGCGCACCGGCTGCGGTTTCCCTACGACACACAGGCCGCGCTGGCTGTCTGGCGGGCCCTCTCCTTCAAGCCCGAGGCTTTCGTGGCCAACGCGGGCAAGCCAGCCGAATGGAACCGGGGCGCCTACCTGGTCGGCGGGCTGGGCCATTGCATCGCCTGCCACGGCAGCCGCGACTCGCTCGGCGCAACGCAGGCGAAGCTGGGGCTTTCGGGCGGGCTGATCGCGGTGGAGAACTGGTATGCGCCATCGCTTGCCGACCCGCACCAGGCCGGCGTGGCCGATTGGCCGGCGGCCGACGTGGTGGCGCTGCTCAAGAACGGCGTTGCGCCGCGCGGCTCGGTCATGGGGCCGATGGCCGACGTCGTGTTTCGCAGCACGCAGTACTTGAGCGAGGCCGACCTGACCGCGATGGCCAGCTACCTGAAGGACCTGCCCGGCGTGCCGGCGCAAGCCGCGGCACCCGCACGCGCCGCCGCTACATCCACGCGCCGCGATGCCGGCACCATGGCGCGCGGCGCCAGGATCTACGACCAGCAATGCGCCTATTGCCACGGCGACCAGGGCCAGGGCGCGCCCGGCGCCTTTCCGCCGCTGGCAGGCAACCGCGCCGTGAACATGGCCGAGACGACCAACCTGATCCAGGTGATCGCACACGGCGGCTACCTGCCCTCCACCGCAGGCAATCCGCGGCCCTATGGCATGCCGCCCTTCGGGCAGACGCTCGATGCGGGCGACGTGGCCGCAGTGCTCACCTTCGTTCGCGGGTCGTGGGGCAATGACAGCCCGCCCGTGACGCAGCTCGACACGATGCGGCGCTGAGGGGCTGCTCGATCGCAGTGCCTGCTCAGGCCGCCACGGGCTGGCTCTGCGCGCCCGCTTTCGCCGGCACCGGCATGTGCTGCGCCCAGTCGATGATCTCCAGCGTGCCGTCGGCATGCTCGGCCAGCGCCGTGAGGCTCTCGACCCAGTCGCCGTCGTTGCAGTAGAGGATGCCGTCGATGTCGCGCATCTCGGCATGGTGGATGTGGCCGCAGACCACGCCCTGCACGCCGCGCTTGCGGGCCTCCCGCGCCACGGCGTTCTCGAAGTCGCCCACGTAGCTCACGGCGCGCTTGACCTTGCCCTTGAGGTACTTGGAGAGCGACCAGTACGGCAACCCCATGCGCGCGCGCAGCGAGTTGAGGTAGCGGTTGAGCTTGAGCGTGAATTCGTAGAGCGAATCGCCCACGTGCGCGAGCCACTTGGCGCACTGGATCACGCCGTCGAACAGGTCGCCGTGGATGATCCAGAGCTTGCGGCCGTCGGCGGTCTCGTGGATCCATTCCTCGGCCACGTCGATGCCGCCGAAGTTGTGGTTCAGGTACTTGCGCGCGAACTCGTCGTGGTTGCCCGGGATGAAGATCACGCGGGTGCCCTTGCGCGCCTTGCGCAGCAGCTTCTGGATCACGTCGTTGTGCGCCTGCGGCCAGTACCAGTTCCGCTTGAGCTGCCAGCCGTCGATGATGTCACCGACCAGGAACAGGGTCTCGCACTCGGTGTGCTTGAGGAAATCGAGCAGCGCGCGGGCCTGGCAGCCCGGCGTACCCAGGTGCAGGTCGGAGATCCAGAGGGTGCGGCAGCGCAGCGGCGGGCGCGCGAGATCGTCGTCCTCCGGCTCGGGGGCCCGGGTCGCGGTGTCGCGCCATGCGCGCAGGAAAGCGTCGTCGCGTTGCATGGACGGGTAGGCTCCCACCAACGCGTGACCGGGCGATGGCGATCCCGTGACATATCGGTGACGCCGAAGCCCGCGCTTCGGGGGGCGTCCCTAACAGCGCTGGATTTCCACGGTCGAGTGGCGGATTTCCTCGTGCATCGAGAAGCAGGCCCGCACCTCGTCGGCCGTGAGCACGGACGAATGCGTCACCACCGTGAGCGCGCAGGCATAGGCCTCGCGGCCCACGCGCCACACGTGCAGGTCGGCCACGCGGGTTTCCGAATCGGCCAGCATCGTTTCCACGCCTTCGCGGATCTCGGCCGTCACGGGATGGTCCATCTCGCGGTCGAGCAGCACCTTACTTGTTTCCTTGAGCAGGCCCCTGGCCCACACGGCCACCAGCACCGCGCCGACGATGCCCATCACCGGGTCGAGCCAGGACCAGCCGAAGAACCAGCCGCCGAGCAGCGCGGCAATGGCCAGCACCGAGGTCGCGGCATCGGCCACCACGTGCAGGTAGGCGGAGCGCAGGTTCAGGTCGTGACCATGCGCGTGGCCGTGGTCATGGTGAGAATGCGCATGGCCGTGGTCGTGCCCATGCCCGTGATGGTGCGCCGAGCCCAGCAGCCGCGCGCAGACGAGGTTGACCACCAGCCCGAGCACGGCCACCGCCACGGCTTCCCGGTAGTGGATGACCGAGGGCGAGAGAAGCCGCTCGATCGAGCCCACCACCATCAGCGCCGCAACGCCGAGCAGCATCAGCGCGCTCGCGAAGCCGCCCAGCACCTCGATCTTCCAGGTGCCGAAGGCAAAGCGCGGATCGCGCGCATAGCGCCGCGCCGCCGCATAGGCAAAGGCGCTCAGGCCGATGGCCAGCGCATGCGAACTCATGTGCCAGCCGTCGGCCAGCAGCGCCATGGAGTTGAACCACCAGCCGGCGCCGATCTCGACCACCATCATCGCGGCGGTGATCCACATCACGAGGCGGGTGCTGCGCTCGGCCGATTCGTTGCCTGCGCCGAAATGATGGTCGTGCTGCCAGGCACTCAGGTCATGGGTATGCATGGGTCGTCAGACTCCGAAAAGGTCTTGTCCGTCGGATCGACTCGAAGGCGGCGTCACGCCGAGGTGGCGGTACGCCGCCAGCGTGGCAATGCGCCCGCGCGGCGTGCGCTGCAGGTAGCCCTGCTGGATGAGGTAGGGCTCGATCACGTCCTCGATGGTGTCGCGCTCCTCGCCGATGCTCGCCGCCACGTTGTCCAGGCCCACCGGGCCGCCGTCGAAGCGATGGATGACCGCTTCGAGCAGCTTGCGGTCCATCAGGTCGAAGCCCTGCGGGTCGACGTCCAGCATGGCGAGCGCCTTGTGCGCGATGTCCTCGGTGATGCGGCCGTTGCCCTTCACCTCGGCATAGTCGCGCACGCGGCGCAGCAGGCGGTTGGCGATGCGGGGCGTGCCGCGCGAGCGGCGCGCGATCTCGAAGCCGCCGGCCGTGTCGGTTTCCACCTTGAGCAAGCCGGCGCTGCGCCGCACGATGAGCGCCAGCTCTTCCGGTGTGTAGAACTCCAGCCGCGCCACGATGCCGAAGCGGTCGCGCAGCGGATTGGTGAGCATGCCGGCGCGGGTGGTGGCGCCCACCAGCGTGAAGGGCTGCAGGTCGAGCTTGATGCTGCGCGCCGCGGGGCCCTCGCCGATCATGATGTCGATCTGGTAGTCCTCCAGCGCGGGGTAGAGGATTTCCTCGACCACCGGGCTCAGGCGATGGATCTCGTCGATGAAGAGCACATCGTTGGGCTCCAGGTTGGTCAACAGCGCTGCCAGGTCCTTGGGCTTCTCGAGCACCGGCCCGGAGGTCTGGCGCAGGTTCACGCCCAGCTCGGCCGCGATGATGTGCGACAGCGTGGTCTTGCCCAGGCCCGGCGGGCCGAACAGCAGCACGTGGTCGAGCGCTTCCTTTCGCTTGCGCGCCGCGCCGATGAAGATCTCGAGCTGCTCGCGCACCTTGACCTGGCCGACGTATTCGTCGAGCAGCTTCGGGCGCAACGCCCGCTCGATGGCCTCTTCCTGGGGCGAAGCGGGGGCGGCGGATACCACGCGGGGCGGGGCAGGGGCGAAATCGTCGGTCTGGATGGTCATGGAATGAGAGGCTGCAAGGGCAAGTTTAGTGCCTGCCACACTGGCAGAATGCTTCGGCCATATAACAAACGAGGGGAAGCCAAGGGTGTCGATCTACGAACTGAAACCCCGGTTCCAGGGACTGTTGCGGCCGCTCGTCGGCCGCCTGCATGCCTTGGGCGTCACCGCGAACCAGGTCACGCTGGCCGCGTGCGCGGTTTCGGTCGCGATCGGGCTCTGGCTTTTCTTTGCGGCGCCGTCGCTGGCCGCCTTCGGGCTCATTCCGGCTTGGATGTTCGTGCGCATGGCGTTCAACGCCATCGACGGCATGCTCGCGCGCGAGCACGGCCAGCAAAGCAAGCTCGGCGCCTTCCTCAACGAACTGACCGACGTGGTGTCCGACGCCGCGCTGTACCTGCCGTTTGCGCTGGTGCAGCCGTTCAGCCCGTTCTGGGTCGGCACGGTGATCGTGCTGGCGGGGCTGAGCGAATTCGCGGGTGCGCTGGGCCCCACGGTGGGTGCCTCGCGCCGCTACGACGGGCCGCTCGGCAAGAGCGACCGCGCCTTCGTGTTCGGCGCGCTCGGCCTCTATGTGGCGCTGGGCTGGCCGCTGCCGGGCTGGACGGCATGGCTGATGCCCCTTGCCGCGGTGCTCGTGACCTGGACGGTGGTCAACCGCGTCCGCCGCGCGCTGGCCGAAGCGGCGTAAACCCGCACACGACGAACAAAGAGAAATAGCTACAGGGATCCGATGACCGACAACAACACCCAGCAACGCACGCCGCAAGAGCGCCAGTTCCGCACGCACGACGGCGAATCGCTCTTCTACCGGCACTGGCCGGCCACCGGCGCCACGCGCCGCGGCGCGATCGTGCTGTTTCACCGCGGCCACGAGCACGGCGCGCGCATGGCGCACCTGGTCGACGAGCTCGACCTGCCCGACTTCGACTTCTTCGCATGGGACGCGCGCGGCCACGGCCGCTCGCCGGGCCAGCGCGGCTACAGCCCGAGCTTTGCCACGTCGGTGCGCGACGTGCAGACCTTCGTCCAGCACATCGGCAGCGCGCACGGCGTGGCGGAGCACGACATCCACGTGATTGCGCAGAGCGTGGGGGCCGTGCTGGTCTCCACCTGGGCGCACGACTACGCGCCCAAGGTGCGCGGGCTCACGCTGGCCTCGCCGGCCTTCAAGGTGAAGCTCTACGTGCCCTTTGCGCGCGCCGGGCTCGCGCTGATGCACAAGCTGCGCGGCCTGTTCTTCGTCAACAGCTATGTGAAGGCGAAGTTCCTCACGCACGACCCCGAGCGCATCGCGAGCTACGAAAGCGATCCGCTGATCTCGCGGCCCATCGCGGTGAACATCCTGCTCGGCCTCTACGAAGCGGCCGACCGCGTGGTGGCCGATGCCAATGCCATCACGCTGCCGGTGCAGCTGCTGATCTCGGGCGCGGACTGGGTGGTGCACCACAAGCCCCAGCACCAGTTCTTCGAGCGGCTGGGCAGCGCGGTGAAAACCAAGCTGGAGCTGCCGGGCTTCTTCCACGACACGCTGGGCGAGAAGGACCGCGCGCCGGCGGTGCAGGCCATCCGCGAGTTCATCCTGCAGCTGTTCGACCAGCCGCCGGTGCCGGTCGACCTGCGCGCCGCGCACCTGAGCGGCAACACCGCCGACGAATCGCGTGCGCTGGCCGAGCCGCTGGCACCGCTCTCGCTGCGCGGCGCCTACTGGGGGCTGACGCGGGCCAGCCTGCGCCTGGGCGGCATGCTCTCGCGCGGCGTGAAGCTCGGGCATGACACCGGCTTCGATTCGGGCAGCACGCTCGACTACGTCTACCGCAACGAGCCGCAGGGCAAGGGCGCGCTGGGCCGCTCCATCGACCGGACCTACCTGGACTCGATCGGCTGGCGCGGCATCCGGCAGCGCAAGATCCACGTCGAGGAGCTGATCCGCATCGCGATGGAGCGCCTGGCCGAGATGCACCGCGACGTGCGCGTGATGGACATCGCGGCCGGCCATGGCCGCTACGTGCTCGACGCGGTGCTTGCGAGCCCGGTCAAGGCCAGCTCGATCCTGCTGCGCGACTACAGCGACATCAACGTGCGCGACGGCCGCGCGCTCATTGCCGAGAAGGGCCTGGAAGACGTGGCGCAGTTCGTGCAGGCCGACGCCTTCGACCGCATCAGCCTGGCCACCGTGACGCCGCGCCCCACGCTCGCGGTGGTGTCGGGCCTCTACGAGCTGTTCCCCGACAACGAGATGGTGCGGCGTTCGCTGGCGGGCGTGGGCGATGCGGTGGAAGACCGCGGCTATCTGGTCTACACCGGCCAGCCCTGGCATCCACAGCTCGAAATGATCGCGCGCGCGCTCACCAGCCATCGCCAGGGCGAAGCCTGGGTGATGCGCCGCCGCACGCAGGCCGAGATGGACCAGCTGGTGGAGGAAGCGGGCTTCCGCAAGATCGACCAGCGCATCGACGAGTGGGGCATCTTCACCGTCTCGCTCGCGGTGAGGGTCGGGTGAACTCCGGGCTTCGCGCCAGATGAAACACCGGCTGGCACAACGGCCATGGAAGCGCGCAGCCGCCTGGCTCGTGTTCCTGGGGCCGCTGTTCTATGCGACCTACGGCCTTGCCAACTGGTGGGCCACCACGCGCGCGCAGGTGCCCTCGATGGCCTTCGAGTGGGAGCGGCAGCTGCCCTTCTGGGCCTGGACGATCTTTCCGTACTGGACGATCAACGTCTTCTACGCGCTCTCGCTCTTCCTCGCGCGCAGCAGGCACACGCTCGACCGACACGCCCTGCGGCTCGTGAGCGCGACGCTCATCGCCTGCACCTGCTTCGTCATCTGGCCGCTGCATTTCAGCTTCGGGCAGCCGGCGGTCGAGGGCGCGCCGGCCTTCTTGTTCAACGCGCTGCGCGGCTTCGACCAGCCCTACAACCAGGCGCCTTCGCTGCACATCGCGCTGGCGGTGATCCTGTGGGACTGGTACCGGCAGTTCCTGCGCGCCCCGTGGGCAAGGCTGGTGCTGCATGTGTGGGCGTTCGCGATCTGCGCCTCGGTGCTCACGACCTGGCAGCACCATTTCATCGACATTCCGACCGGCGCGCTGCTCGGGCTCTTCTGCGTCTGGCTGTGGCCGCTGGAGCGCACGGTTTCGATGCCGCGCGCCTGGCAATGCACGCACGACGCACAGCGCTGGAAGCTCGCAGGCTTCTACGCCATGGGCGCGGTGCTGTTCCTCGCGGCGGCCATGCAGCTGGGCGGTATGGCGCTGTGGCTCGCGTGGCCTTCGGCCTCGCTGGCGCTGGTGGCGCTCAACTACGTCGGCTTCGGCGCCCGCGGCTTCCAGATGAACGGCCGGGGCCGCATGGGCTGGGCAGCGCGCTGGCTGCTTGCGCCCTATCGCCTCGGCGCGGCCGTCAACGCATGGCTCTGGACGCGCAGGCTGCCGGCTTTCGTCGAGGTGGTGCCGGGCCTGCTGCTCGGGCGGCGGCCCACGCGCGCCGAATGGATCGCCGCCGGCCGGCCCCGGCTCGTGAGCCTGTGCGCCGAACTGCAGGCACCGGCGGGCGTGCCGCATGCGCGCTGCGTGCCGATCCTCGACCTGACCGTGCCGCCGACCGTGCGGCTGCAACGCGCGGCCGCGGTCATCGAAGGGCAGCGCCGCAATGCAGAAGGCGCGCCCGTGTGGGTCTGCTGCGCGCTGGGCTTTTCGCGCAGCGCCGCCGCCGTGATCGCCTGGCTGGGCCGCTACGGTGCGGTGGGCGGACTGGCGCAGGCCGAGGACGCCGTGCGCCTTGCGCGTCCGCAGATCGTGCTGCGGCATGCGTGGCGGATGTCGCTCGAGCCATTGGGCACCGCCGCTTCGGGAGCACCACCTCATGACTGACAGCGAACGCGCCACCTGCGCATCACTGGCCGCACTGCTGCGCGCCGCAGCGGTGCTGGCGGTGTGGGGCTTCGCGCTCACATGCATTGCGGCGCTGGTGCTCGCGCTCACGCTGCGCTCGCTGTCGAGCACGGCCGCCATGGGGTTCGGCGCGGTGCTGGTGCTGGGCGCGCTCGAGCGCTATTTCGCGTTCAGGTTGCGCTTCGACCAGGCGCTGTTCGCCGATCTGGCGCGCGGCGCCATCGCATCGCTGGACGCGCTCGACACCGCGCTCGACCGGCTCGGCCTGCGCAGTGCAGAGGCGCCGAAGGCCGTTCGCCCGCTCGACGACCGCGTGCAGGGCACCCGCCAGCTCATGCAGCGGCATGCGATCGTGGTCGCCTGCCAGAGCGCGATGTTTCTCCTTGCCTTGATGACACAGGACCTCTCTTGACCGAAGAAGACGACAACAAAGACCACAGCCCCGAGAGCACGGTGCTGCGCCGCGCGCTGGCCGTGGTCGCGGGCAAGCTGATCATCGGCGCAGCCGGCCTCCTGACCGGTGTGCGCGCCATCTGGAGCGGCACCACGCCCAAGGCCGAGCAGACGCTCTACTTCGCCAACCACACGAGCCACGGCGACTTCGTGCTGCTGTGGGCCACGCTGCCGCCCGACCTGCGCGCGCTCACGCGGCCCGTGGCCGGGCAGGACTACTGGAATGCCTCGAAGCTGCGCCACTTCATCGGCGCCGACGTGTTCAACGCGCTGATGATCCGGCGCGACGGCTCGGGCCAGGGCGAGAACCCGGTCGAGCAGATGAAGGAGGCGCTGGACGGCGGCGACTCGCTCATCATGTTCCCCGAGGGCACGCGCAACACCGGCGACGAGATCCTGCTGCCGCTCAAGAGCGGCCTCTTCCACCTGGCGCGCGCCTGTCCCACCGTGCGGCTGGTGCCGGTGTGGATCGAGAACCTGAAACGCGTGCTTCCCAAGGGCACGCTGGTGCCGATTCCGCTGGCGTGCACGGTGCGGTTCGGCGCGCCGATCCAGCTGGCCGAGGGCGAAGAGAAAGCGGTGTTCCTTGCCCGCGCACGCGCCGCCATGCTCGACCTGCGGCCCGAATATGACCGCCTGCCGGAACAAGAAAAAACAACGACGCCATGAACATCTCCCCTTCCACCCAGACCACGCTGCAGTTGTTCGGCGGCGTGGCCGGCGTGCTGATCCTTGCCTCGGCCATCGGCGCGTTGCTCAAGTGGCGCGTGGCGCAAGGGCAGCCGAACTCGGTGATCGACAACCTGAACGCGCGCGTCAATGCATGGTGGGTGATGGTTGCGGTGATCGGCCTGGCCTTCGCGTTCGGCAAGGGCGGCGTGATCGTGCTGTTCTACCTGATCTCGTTCTACGCGCTGCGCGAGTTCATCAGCCTGGCCTACACCCGGCGCGGCGACCACGCGGCGATTGCGCTGGCCTTCTTCATCGCGCTGCCCGGGCAGTACTTCCTGATCTGGATCGATTGGTACGGGCTCTATTCGATCTTCATTCCTGTCTACGCCTTTCTCGTGCTGCCGATTCTCGCGGCCGTGGGCGGCGACACGCAGCGCTTCCTGGAGCGCACCTCGAAGATCCAGTGGGGGCTGATGGTGTGCGTGTTCTGCATCAGCCACGTGCCCGCGCTGCTCACGCTGCAGATCCCCGGCTTCGAAGGCCGCAACCTGCTGCTGATCGCCTTCCTCGTGATCGTGGTGCAGGGCAGCGACGTGCTGCAGTACGTGTGGGGCAAGCTCTTCGGCAAGCGCAAGGTCGCGCCCGAACTCTCGCCCTCGAAAACCTGGGAGGGCCTGATCGGCGGCGTGGCCAGTGCCACGGCGCTGGGCGCGGCACTCTACTGGGCGACGCCATTCAACCCCTGGCAGGCCGCGCTGATGGCGCTCACCATCTGCCTCATGGGCTTCTTCGGCGGGCTGGTGATGTCCGCCATCAAGCGCGACCGCGGTGTGAAGGACTGGGGCTCGATGATCGAGGGCCACGGCGGCATGCTCGACCGGCTCGACTCGGTGATCTTCGCGGCGCCGATCTTCTTCCACGCGTTGCGTTACTGGTGGGTGCCGTGAGCACGGCCCGCTCAAGCGCGAAGAAACCCGCGGCCGCCGGGCGTGTCGCGCACGACACGCCGGTCGACTGCCCCACCGTCGCCGGCTGGGCGCGCTGGCTCAAGCGCCATCACCCCACCGCGTCGGGCGTGTGGCTGCGGATGGCGAAGAAGGACAGCGGCTTTCCCACCGTGAGTTACGCCGAGGTGCTCGAAGTCGCCCTGTGCTACGGCTGGATCGACGGCCAGCGCAAGAGCGAGGACGCGCAGTATTTCCTGCAGCGCTTCACGCCGCGCACGGCGCGCAGCATCTGGTCGAGGATCAACCGCGACAAGGCCCTGAAGCTGATCGACGAGGGCCGCATGCAGCCCGCCGGCCTGGCCGAAGTGGCACGCGCCCGCGCCGACGGCCGCTGGGACGCGGCCTACGATGCCCAGAGCATCGCCACCGTGCCGCCCGACCTGCAGGCCGCGCTCGATGCGAACCGCGAGGCCGCGGCCTTCTTCGCCAAGCTCGATTCGCGCAACCGCTATTCGGTGCTGTTCCGCACGCAGGGGGCGAAGAGGCCCGAGACACGGGCGAAGCGCATTGCGCAGTTCGTGGAAATGCTCGCGAAGAGCGAGAAGATCCATCCCTGAGCGGGTCGGCGCAGTTCATTGCGGCCCGGTGCCGGCCGCGACGTGCGCGAGCCTGTCCGGATCCACGATGCGGATGCACTTGTAGCTCATGTCGATCACCCCTTCTGCGACCAACCGCCCCAGCTCCTTGTTGATCGTCTGGCGCGACAGCCCGAGCATTGCCGCAAGGTCGTTCTGCGACAGGCGCACGGGCAGGCTCGCGGCGGCCTCCACCTGCTTGCCATAGAAGTGGATCACGCTCATCAGCGTGGCGGCCACGCGCCCGCGCACCGAGTTCAGCATCTGGTTCTGCAGCAGCACGACGCTCAGCCGCTGGCGCTGCAGTGCCAGCTTTGCTACGTCGCGCCACAGCACGGGCTCGGTGTCGAGCACCGCGATCACGGCATCGCAGGGCAGGTGGACGATCACCGAGTCTTCGTGCGCGTGGTAGTCGTAGGGCAGAGGCACGTCCGCGAGCAGGCGCACCAGCGGCGCCACCTGCCCGGGACCCAGCAGCGCGTTGACGTACTTGCGCCCTTGCGAACTCATGCTGCTGATTTCCAGGCAGCCTGACACCACCGCCAGCAGCTCGCGCTTGTGGCGGTCGCGCGCCAGCACCTGCGTGCGGCGGCGGTAGCGCACCAGCCTCGCCGACTTCATGAGCTCGGCGCGGCGCGCGTCGGGCCAGCGCGAGAACAGCTCGTTCCAGCGCAGCGCGCGATCGAGCAGCTCGGCGCTCTGTTCGGCGTCTAGGGCGTCTTTGGCGATGGAAACGGACGATCGGGCCAGCGGGTTCTCCCTGCCTTGATGTTCACGAATCTGTCAAAGCGTTGACAGATTCAGGGGGCCTTCATTTCTATCGTAAGCCCCGGACATCGACAAGCACACATGCGGCACCGCCCTGCATCCGCAGGCGGCACGCCACACCCGGAGACAACACCACATGAAGAAGACAACCACCGCCGGCCTCGCGCTGACGGCCTGCGCCCTTGCGCTCGCGCAAAGCACCGTGACCGTCTACGGCACGGTCGACCTGTACGTGGCGCACGCCAAGTCGGGCGCCGCGTCTTCGACGCGGCTAGAGGACGGCGGCCAGACGGCCTCGCGCATCGGCTTTCGCGGCACCGAAGACCTGGGCGGCGGCCTGGGCGCGCACTTCACGCTCGAGAGCGGCTTCGCGCCCGACACCGGCAACGGCACGCTGCCCGGCCCCGCGATGTCGTTCAGCCGGCAGTCGTTCGTCGGGTTCTCGGCGCCGTGGGGGCAGATCGACGCGGGCCGCATGTACACACCGATGTTCTACGCGCTGTTCAAGGCCGACCCCTACGGCCTGAACTCGGTGTTCTCGCCCATCAACCTGGTGGCCGCGACCGACGCGCAGCCCGGCCTCACGCCCTTCGCGGCGCGCGCCAGCAACATGGTGCGCTACCGCACGCCGGCCAGCATGGAATTCTTCGCCGACATCGCCTATGCGCCGGGCGAATCGAGCGCGCCGAGCCACCAGAGCGGCAACGTCTATGGCGGCAACTTCGGCTGGTCGCGCAAGCCCTACTACATCGCCTATGCCTTCCAGCGCGCACGCTCGGGCTCGGCCGCGGCGCCCGTGGCCTCGCCGGCCACCACGACCCACCAGGCCCTGACCGGCGCCTACGAGCTGCCGTCGATCGGCCTGCAGCTGTACGCCAGCCACGTGCGCAACGCATCGAGCCTGCCGGGCGTGCCGACCGCGAAGCTCACCAACCTGGGCCTCACCTACAACGTGACGCCAGCCTCGAACCTGATCTTCGGCGCCACGCAGCGCAAGGTGGCCGAGAGCGACCGTTCGCAGCTGGCCTGGACGCTGGGCTACGACTACTACCTGAGCAAGCGCACCGTGGTCTACGCGCGCTGGCTGCGCCTGCTGAACCGGCACGGCGCCTCGGCCTCGCTCGCGACCATCGCCGTCACACCCAACAGCGGCAAGGACGTGCGCGTGCTCGCCACCGGCATCCGCCACAACTTCTGACACCTGCCATGCCCACGGACTTCTTCTCCTCGCAAGCCGAATCCCTGTCGGCCCTGTTCGCGCCGCGCGCCATCGCGGTGGTCGGCGCCTCGTCCAACGCGCAGAAGATCGGCGGCATCCCGGTCGACTACCAGCGCCGCTTCGGCTTCGAAGGAGCGCTCTACCCCGTCAACCCGAACGCCGAGCGCATCCAGGAGCTGCCGGCTTTTCCCAGCCTGCGCGCCATCGGCCAGCCGGTGGACCTGGCCATCCTCGCGGTGCCGTCGGCGCTGGTCGACGGCGCGCTCGACGATGCCATCGCGGCGGGCGTGAAGGGCGTGGTGCTGTTTTCCTCGGGCTTCGCGGAAGTGGACGCAGAAGGCGCCGCAGCGCAGGTGCGGCTCGGCGACAAGGCGCGTGCCGCGGGCGTGCGGCTGGTCGGCCCCAACTGCCTGGGCTTCATGAACGTCGCACGCCATGTGTATGCGACCTTCTCCCCGGCGCCCGGCGTGGGCCGCGTGATGCCGGGGCACATCGGGCTGGTGAGCCAGTCGGGCGCGTTCGGCGCCTATGCGTACGCGATGGCGCGGGCGCGCGGCGTCGGCCTGTCGCTGTGGGCCACCACCGGCAACGAGGCCGACGTGCAGGTCGCCGACTGCCTGGCCTGGCTCGCGCAGGACCCTGGCACCGACGTGATCATGGCCTACATGGAGGGCTGCCGCGACGGCCCCCGGCTGCGCGCGGCGCTGGCCCTCGCGCAGGCCAACGGCAAGCCGGTGGTGATGGTCAAGGTCGGGCGCACCGCGCTCGGCGCCGAGGCCGCCGCCTCGCACACCGCCGCGCTGGCAGGCGACGACGCGGTGTACGACGCGGTGTTCCGCCAGTACGGCGTGCTGCGCGCGCGCAACCTCACGGAGTTCTTCGACCTGGCCCACAGCGCGGCCGTGGCGGGCCGCCCGCGCGACCGCTCGATCGGCCTGTTCACGCTCTCGGGCGGCGTCGGCGCGCTGATGGCCGACGAGGCTTCGGCGCAGGGCCTGGACGTGCGGCCGTTGGGCGAGGCCGCGCAGGACACGCTGCGCAGTTGGGTGCCCTTCGCAGCGCCGCGCAACCCGGTCGACATCACCGGGCAGGTCACCAACGACATGACGCTGATCGAGCGCACGGCGCGCGTGATGCTGGACGACCGCGGCTTCGCATCGTGGATGGGCTTCCTCGCGGCAGCGGGCGCGTCGGACGCGTTCTGGCCCGTGCTGCGCTCGCTCGTGACTTCGCTGCGCGAGGCCTACCCCGACACGCTGCTGGCGGTGAGCACGCTGCTGTCGCCGGAGCACCGTGCCGAGCTCGAGGCGATGCGCTGCCTGGTGTTCGCCGATCCGTCGGACGGCATCCGCACGATCGCCGCGCTGGCGGGGCTGAAGCCTGCAGCGGCGGTGGCTGCGGCCCCCGCATCGATGGCCCCGTCGTTGACGCTCGCGCCCGGCACGATGTCCGAGCCCGACGCGCTCGTACTGCTCGCCGACGCCGGCGTGCCCGTGGTCGCGCACCGCGTGGTGCGCAGCGCCGACGAGGCCGCAGCCGCAGCCGAGGCGCTCGGCGATGCGGTGGTGGTGAAGATCGTCAGCGCCGACATTCCGCACAAGTCGGACGTCGGCGGCGTGGCGCTCGGGCTGCGCGGTGCGGCGCAGGCGCGCGCGGCCTTCGAACGCACACGCGACCACGCACTCACGGCCCGGCCCGACGCGCGGCTCGACGGCGCGCTGGTGGCGCGCATGCTGACAGGCGGCGTCGAGTGCATCGCGGGCGTGCACCGCGACCCGGTGTTCGGACCGGTGCTGATGTTCGGCCTGGGCGGCATCCACGTCGAGACGCTGCGCGACGTGTCGCTGCGCGCATTGCCGATCACGCGCGACGACGCGCTGGCGATGGTGCGCGAACTGCGCGCCTTCGCGATCCTGAACGGCGCACGCGGCAGGCCGCCGGTCGACCTCGATTCGATCGCCGATGCGCTGTGCGCGCTCGCCGACCTTGCGCAGCGCGCGGGCGACTCGCTCGACAGCGCCGAGATCAACCCGCTGATCGCACGCCCGCAGGCCGAGGGCGGCTGCGTGGCGGTCGACGCGCTCGTCGTCGGCCGCGCGCCCTGACGAACCACAACAACCACCGGAGACATCGCATGACGACGACATCGAAGAACGACCTTTCGCGCGCACTCGGCATGGGCGCGGCGCTGGCCCTCGCGGCAGGCGCGGCAGCGGCAGCCACGGAGGCGCCCTTCCCCTCCAAGCCCGTGCGCATCATCGTGCAGTACCAAGCGGGCGGCTCGACCGACATCCTCGCGCGGCTCCTGGCGGAAGGACTGTCGAAGCGGCTGGGCCAGCCGGTGGTGGTCGAGAACCGCAGCGGCGCGGGCGGGATCATCGGCACCGACTACGTCGCCAAGAGCCCGCCCGACGGCTACACGCTGCTGCTCACGGTGCCGGGGCCCGTCACCGCGAACCTGGTGCTCTACAGCAAGCTGCCCTACGACCCGCGCACCGACCTGCGCATGGTGTCGGACATCGCCACCACGCGCACCGTGCTGGCGGTGCACCCTTCGGTTCAGGCCACCGACTTCAAGAGCCTGATCGCCACCGTGAAGGCCACGCCCGGCAAGTATTCGATGGGCTCGTGGGGCCCCGGCACGCAGCCGCAACAGGTGCAGGTCTACATGGACAAGGCCTACGGCCTGCAGACGATGCACGTGCCCTACAAGGGCGAGAGCCCGATGGCGATCGACCTGATCGGCGGCGTGATCCAGATGACCGTGGGCTCCATCACCACGCTGCAGCCGTACATCAAGGCCGGCAAGCTGCGCCCGCTGGCCGTGGCCGGCACCCGGCGCGCCCGTGCGCTGCCCGACGTGCCGACCTTCGCCGAGCAGGGCTACCCCGACGAGGTCTACGCCATGACCGGCCCGACCTCCCTGATGGCGCCGGCCAAGACGCCCGACGCCGTCATCGAGCGCCTGGGCCGCGAGGTCAGCGCGGTGGTGCGCCAGCCCGAGGTGAGCCGGCGCATCGAGGAACTCGGCGCCGAGCCCGTGGGCAACCTGCCGCCCGAAGCCACCGCGGCCTACAAGGCCTTCCTGCCCGTGACGCTGAAGCTCACGCAGGCCACGGGCGTGAAGCTCGATTGAACCGTCTCCCCACATCTCCCTTTCGAACCCCAGCTCCGAGGTCTTTCCCATGAACGCTCCCGTCTCCGTTCCCGACATCGCCGTCGCCCGCAAGGCGCTCGCCCGCTCCATCGGCCTGGCCGCCTTCGTCTACGGCTATCCGCTCACCGAGACCTACCGCACCTGCGCCATGCAGACCGCGCCTCGCGCCGAACGCCGCAGCGGCGCCTCGGCCGGCTCGGACGTGCGTGCGCCGATGAACACGCTGCACCACGCGCCGCGCCCCTCCACCGACCAGGACCGCGACGTGGTCACGCCCGCCAACGACCTGCTCTACACCATGGCCTGGCTGCACCTGGCCGACGGGCCGATGCTGCTCACGGTGCCCGCGTCATCGCGCCACCCGGGGCGCTACTTCGTGCTGCCGCTGTACGACGCCTACACCGAGAACTTCGAGAACCTGGGCCCGCGCAACTGCAACCCCGACGGCGAGACGGTGGTGCTCGCGGGCCCCGGCGGCACCGTGCCGGAATCACTCGCCGCCCACCGCGTGGTGCGCTGCCCGACCCATCTGGTCTGGCTCATCGGTCGCATCCTGGTGGGTGATGAAAGCGACTGGCCGGCCGCGCGCGCCCTGCAGTCGGAGATCCAGCTTTCGCCCGCCCCCGGCACCGTGCTGCAGGGCCGCCCGGCCGCCATCGAGCAGTGGGCCGGTCCGCACGAAGACGCCATGGCCGCCTCCTTCGAGCACGGCGAGCCCGCCGCAGAAGTGGCGCCGCGCTTCTTCACCAACGTGTGCCACGCGCTGGCCGAAGCGCCGGGCCGCATGGAAGACCGCGGCCTCGTGGCGTGGTTCGGCCAGGGCGGGCTGCTGGCGAACGCCGCGTTCTCGTGGGACGCACTCGAAGAACCGCTGCGCGAAGGCCTCATCGAAGGCTTCGCCGAGGGCGTGCAGCTGGTCGGCGCGGCGGGCCGCAACCGCCGGCCCAAGCCCTGGTCGATGACGCCGGCCACCGGCCGCTACGGCAACGAGTTCCTCGGCCGCGCGCGCACCGCCTACCTGGGCCTGGGCGCGCTGGCCACCAGCGAGGCTGTGTACGCCGCCGCGCACCACGACGCGAACCAGGAGCCGCTGGACGGCCAGCACCGCTATGCGATGCGTTTCGAAGCCGGCGACCTGCCGCCCGCGGACGCCTTCTGGTCGGTCACGCTGTACGACACCGACCGGTTCCTCTACCCCAACGAGATCCGCCGCCACGCGATCGGCGACCGCACGCCCGGCCTGAAGCGCGGCGCCGACGGCAGCCTCGAACTCGTGGTGAGCCACGCGCGCCCCGCCGACGCCGCCAACTGGCTGCCGGCACCGGCCGGACGCTTCTACCTGATCCTGCGCATGTACTGCCCGCGCGAGGGCGTGCAGAGCTGGCGCATCCCGGCGCTGCAGGCCCAAGAGAACTGAGCCCCATGCCATCGCGCACCGACACCCTTCAAGCCCTGGCCGAAGAGGCCGTGGTCTACACCTACCCGCTCTACGAGATGTGCCGCATGCGCGCGGCCACGTCGCCGCAGCGCACCGACGCCGCCGGCGAGGCGCCGCGGCCGCAGCGCTGGTGCAACGTGTTCACGCACGCGCGCCAGCTGCTGCGCGCGGGCAAGAGCCGCGTCGTCACCCCGAACAACGACACGCTCTACACCAACGCCTGGCTCGACCTGGGCGAGGGCCCGCTCGTGATCGACGTGCCCGACACGGCCGGGCGCTACTACGTGCTGGGCCTGCTCGACTTCTTCACCAACCCCTTTGCCCACCTCGGGCAGCGCCTCACGGGCACGGCGGCACGCTCCTTCGTGGTCACGCCGCCGAGATGGCGCGGCACGCTGCCCGCGGCCTTCGACGCGCCAGGCGCGCGCATCGAGGCGCCCACGCGCTGGCTGTGGATCATCGGGCGCCTGCTGGTCGACGGCCCGCAGGACGTGCCCGCCGTCAACGCGCTGCAAGACGGCTTTCTCGTGCGCACGCTGGCCGACTGGCAGGCCGGCCGCGCCTCGGCGCCGCGCGCCTTCGACCCGGCCTGCGACCCGAAGGCACCGCTCACGGCCGAGCACTTTGCCGCGCAGGTGAACGCGGCGCTGCGCGACAACGCCCCGCCCGCCGTTGATGCGGCGCGGCTCGCACGCTACGCGGCGCTCGGAGTCGGGCCCGGCGCGGCCGCGCTCGACGACGGCCAGCGCGCCGCACTGCAGGCCGCGCTCGACACCGTGCTGCCGCGGCTGCGCGAGGCGCAGTCGGGCCGCACCACGGCCACGGGCTGGGTGCAGATGCCGCTGGTGGAAGGTTCCTTCGGCGACGACCACCTGGCGCGCGCGCTGGTCGCGCTCAAGTACATCGGCATGCTCGAAAGCCGCGAGGCCACCTACCCGATGGCCTGGCATGACGCCGCAGGCGAAGCGCTCACCGGCCAGCGCCGCTACACGCTGCGCTTCGCGCCCGGCGCGCCGCCGCCGGTCGAGGCCTTCTGGTCGCTCACGATGTACGACACGCGCGACTACATGCTGGTGGACAACCCGATCGACCGCTACGCCATCGGCGACCGCACGCCGGGGCTGCAGCGCGATGCGGACGGCGGGCTCACGCTGCACATCCAGCACGCCCGGCCGGAGCGCGAGGCTGCGCAGGCCAACTGGCTGCCGGCGCCCGAAGGCCCTTTCTACCTCTGTCTGCGCGCCTATGTGCCGCGCGCCGAACTGCTCGACGGCCGCTACCTGCTGCCGCCCCTGACGCCCCTCACCTCCAAGGAAACCGCATGACCTCCACCGTTGAAAAACCGCAAGCAGGAGAAGAAAGGCCGTTCCTCATCGTCGGCACCGGCGCCGAGACCGTGGCGCCGGGCCTGCACATCCTGCGCGGGCAGGGGCAGTCCTTCGTGGCCGAGACCGACGTGGGCCTGGTCGTGGTCGACGCCGGCCCGGGCAGCTCGGTGACCGAGGGCATGATCGATTCGCTGCGCCAACTCAGCGACGCGCCGGTGCATGCGCTGTGCTTCAGCCACGGCCACATCGGCTACAACGCCGGCGTGCCAATGTGGCTGGCCCATGCCGCCGCGCGCGGCGACGCGCCGCCGCGGATCATTGCGCACCGCAACCTGCCGCGCCGCCTCGCGCGCTACCGCGAGACGCTGGCCCTGCAGCACCGCATGGCCGAGATCCAGTTCAACCGCCCCGCAGGCTTCTTCGACCATCGGCTCGTGATGCACGCGCCCACCGAGACCTTCGACGACCTGCTGCAGATCGGCCAAGGGGAGCGCCGCATCGTGCTGCGCTGGGCGCCTTCGGAAACCGACGACGCGATCGCGCTGTGGAGCCCGGCGCAGCACGTGCTGTACGGCGGCGCGGCGCTGATCGATTCGATTCCCAACATCGGCACGCCCTTTCGCACGATGCGCGACACGGTGCGGTGGGCCGACACGCTGGAGGCGCTGGCGGCGCTCAACGCACGCAAGGCCGTGCGCGAATTCGGCGCCACGCTCGAGGGCGAGGAGCAGGTGCGGCACGTGCTCACGCACACGGCCCGCGCGCTGCGCTGGCTGCGCGCCGAGGTGGTGCGGCTCATGAACGAAGGGCTCTACGAGCGCGACATCCTGGCGCGCATCCGCTTTCCCGACGAACTGTTCGCAGTCGACTGGATGAAGCCCACCTACGGCGACCCCGGCTACATCGTGCGCGACATCTACCGCTCGGAGAACGGCTGGTGGGACCGCAACCCGACCTCGCTGCACCCGGCCGCGCCCGAGGCCATCGGCCGCGCGGTGGCCGACGCCATCACCGACAAGCGCGGCGTGGTCGACCAGGCGCGCCATCTGGCCGCGAGCAAGCAGTGGCAGCTCGCGCTGCACGTGATCGACCTGCTCGCCACTGCCGAGGGCGATGCCCCCGAGATCGCCGAGGCGCGCTCGCTCAAGGCCGAATGGCTGCGCGAGCGTGCGCGCGAAGTGCCCAGTTACGTCTCGCGCAACCTGTACCGGGTCGGCGCGGACATGATCGAACAAGGCACGCAGACGCGCTTCGGCATCCGCTGAAGCCTTTCCATCGGAGACACGGACCATGACAACCACGACATCCTTGCGCCTCGGCCTGCGCACGCTCGCCGCCTGCTGCCTGGCCGCACTGGCCGCCGCCAGCCATGCGCAGGCCGACAGCTACCCCGACAAGCCCGTGACGCTGGTGGTGCCTACCGCGCCGGCCGGCGGCACCGACACCATCGCGCGCCTGATCGCCGACGCGCTCGGCAAGACACTGAAGCAGCCCTTCATCGTCGACAACCGCCCCGGCGCCAACGGCATCCTCGGCACCGACCTCGCAGCGCGGGCAACGCCCGACGGCTACCGGCTGCTGTTCACCTATGCCGCGGCCATGGTGGTGAACCCCAGCCTGTACAGGAAGCTGCCCTACGACCCGGTGAGGGACTTTGCGCCGGTGGCGCAGATCGGGCGCGGCGGCAACCTGCTGCTGGTGCGCAAGGACCTGCCGGTCGGCACGCTCAAGGAGTTCGTCGCCTATGCCAAGGCGCGGCCCGACAAGCTGAGCTACTGCTCCTGGGGCAACGGCTCCGGCGGTCACCTGGCCATGGAAAGCCTGAAGAAGCAGGCCGGTCTGGTGATGACGCATGTGCCCTACAAGGGCAGCGGGCCGTGCGTGCAGGACCTGCTCGGCGGCCAGGTCGACGCCGCCTTTGCCGACATGTCGTCCACGGTCGAGATCGTGCGCGCCGGCCGCCTCAAGGCGCTGGCCAACAGCGGCCCCTCGCGCATCCCGATGCTGCCCGACGTGCCCACGATGACCGAGGTCGGCTACCCCTTCACGACCTATGCGTGGTATGGATTGCTCGCTCCCGCGAAAACGCCGCCGGCCGTCGTGAGAAGGCTCAACGAGGCAGTGAACCAGGCGCTGAAGGATCCCGTCGTGGTGCAGCGCCTGCGCGAACTCAACTTCACCGACCTGCCGCAGAACACGCCCGAGCAGTTCGCGGCGACGATCCAGAAGGACATGCGCGACTGGGGCGCGCTGGTGAAGGACATCGGGCTGACGCCCGAGTGACCGGCGCCGCGCACGCGCCCGGTTATTTCGCCAATGCCTTCAGCGCCAGCTTGATCCCCTCGCTCACCGTCGCGTCCTTGGGCAGCGCCTTGAGCGCCAGCGCAGCTTCCTTGTCGCTGTAGCCCAGCGCGACCAGCGCCTGCAGGATGTCGGCCTGCGCGTCGGTGGCCGCATGGGCGGGCAGGCCGATGTCGGCGCCCAGCTTGCCCTTGAGTTCGAGCAGCAGCCGCTCGGCGGTCTTCTTGCCGATGCCCGGGATCTTCACGAGCCGGCCCAGTTCCTGCGTCGTGATCGCCTGCGCCAGCTCGCCCACGCTCATGCCCGACAGCAGGCCGAGCGCGGTGCGCGGGCCCACGCCGCTGATCTTGATGAGTTGCCGAAAGGCCGCACGCTCCTCGGCAGTGCCGAAACCGTAGAGAATCTGCGCGTCCTCGCGCACCACGAAGTGCGTGAGCAGCGAAACGCGCTCTCCGGTGCCGGGCAGGTTGTAGAACGTGCTCATCGGCACATCGACCTCGTAGCCGACGCCGTTGCAGTCCACCACCACCTGCGGTGGGTTGCGCTCGGCCAGGATGCCGGTGAGTTTGCCTATCATGGGTGCCCTTTTTCCTTGAAATGTCCGGCGTGATTCTGCGACACACCTTTGCTCCTCCCAACAACTCGCGCCTCGGCCACCTGTGCGGCCCGCTGGACGCGCACCTGCGCCGCATCGAGGAGGCCCTGGGCGTGAAGATCGCGCACCGCCACGAGCAGTTCAAGGTCGACGGCCCCAAGGCCTCCGCACAGCGAGCGATGGACGTGCTGCAGGCGCTGTACGAGATCGCGCAGCGCCCGATCGATGCGGCGGTGGTGCAGCTCACGCTCGCGGGCGACGGCTCGATGAGCGACGAGGACTCGGCCATGCTCGTCACCCGCCGCGCCGACCTGCGCGCGCGCACGCCCACGCAGGCGCTGTACCTCGACAACATCGCCAGGCACGACATCACCTTCGGCATCGGCCCGGCCGGCACCGGCAAGACGTACCTCGCGGTGGCCTGCGCGGTCGACGCGCTGGAGCGCGCCGCGGTGCAGCGCATCGTGCTCACGCGCCCGGCGGTGGAGGCCGGCGAGCGCCTCGGCTTTCTCCCGGGCGACCTGACGCAGAAGGTCGACCCGTACCTGCGTCCGCTGTACGACGCGCTCTACGACCTGATGGGCTACGAGAAGGTGCAGAAGGCCTTCGAGCGCAACGCGCTCGAAATTGCGCCGCTGGCCTTCATGCGCGGGCGCACGCTGAACAATGCGTTCGTCATCCTGGACGAGGCGCAGAACACCACGGTCGAGCAGATGAAGATGTTCCTCACGCGCATCGGCTTCGGTGCCAAGGCGGTGGTGACGGGCGATGTGAGCCAGATCGACCTGCCCAAGCAGCAGCTGAGCGGGCTGATCGATGCCGAGCGCGTGCTCAGGCGCGTGAACGGCATTTCGATCACGCACTTCACCAGCGCCGACGTGGTGCGGCATCCGCTGGTGGCCAAGATCGTCGATGCCTACGACGGGCAACGCAAACGCAGCGGCGCGCATTGAGATGGCGCTGCCCGCACTTTCCCTTTCGCTGCAGTTCGCGCGCTTCAAGGGCGTCGAACGGCACCGCGCCGCGCTGCCGCGCCACAGCGTCACGCGCTGGATCCGCCATGCGCTCGAGATCGACGCGGAGATCACGGTGCGCATCGTCGATGCCGAAGAAGGCCTGCGCCTGAACCGCGAGTTCCGCGGCAAGGACTACGCGACCAACGTGCTGACCTTCGACTATGCCCAGAGCCCGATGGTGATGGCCGACCTGGTGCTGTGCGCGCCGGTGGTCGCCAGCGAGGCGAAGGAGCACCGCAAGACTCTGGCCGCCCACTACGCGCACCTGCTCGTTCACGGCACGCTGCACGCGCAGGGCTGGGATCACGAGACCGGCGAAGCCGACGCCGAGGCCATGGAGGCGCGCGAAATCGAGATCCTGGCGGGCCTCGGCATCCGCAATCCGTACGGGCGGTGAGGCTGCCCGAACGCCGCGCCGACAGCGGCGCTACGCCATCTGCAGCGGAATGGTGACCGGCCCGTCGTTGACCAGGTGCACCTGCATGTCGGCGCCGAACTCGCCCGTTGCCACCACCGGATGCGCGGCGCGGGCCTGGTCCACGAAATAGTCGTAGAGCCGCCGCCCCTCGTCGGGCGCCGCCGCCTGCGTGAAGCTGGGCCGGTTGCCGCCGCTCACGTCGGCGGCCAGCGTGAACTGGCTCACCACGAGCAGGCCGCCGCCGATGTCCTGCACGCTGCGGTTCATCTTGCCCGCCTCGTCGGAAAAGATGCGCAGCTTCAACAGCTTGGCAAGCATGCGGTCGGCCATCGCGTCCGCATCGCCGCGCTCGGCGCACAGCAGGACGAGCAGGCCGGCGTCGATCGCTCCGACGGTCTGCCCGGCGATGTCGACACGCGCGCTGGCCACGCGCTGGACGATGGCCTTCATGCTGTTTCTTCCTCGATCCGCGGGCCGCGGGCTTCCATGCCCAGGGGCAGCAGCTGTATGGTCACGCGCAGGCCCGGCACGGCATCCATCAGCGCCTGTTCCAGCTCGTCGCGCATCGCGGCGGCATGCTGCAGCGTCCATTCGCCGGGCACATGCATGTGCAGGTCGGCGAAGCGGCGCTGGCCCGCGCGCCGCGTCACCATGTCGTCGAAGCGCATGCGCGTGCCTTCCGGCATGCGTGCGGCAAACTGGTCCAGCGTGGTGCGCAGCGTGGCAATGGTTTCGGGGTCGAGGGCCTCGTCCATCAGCCCCTGCGACGAGCGCCACACCAGCCTGACGCCTTCGCGCACGATGTTGAGCGCAACGCCAATGGCCAGCACGGGATCGAGCCAGAGCCAACCGCTGAAGTGCACCGCCACGATGCCGACCACCACCCCGGCCGAGGTCCACACGTCGGTCATCAGGTGCCGCGCATCGGCTTCCAGCGCAATCGAGCGGTGCGTTCGCGCGGCGCGGAACAGCGCAAGGGCCAGGGCCGCGTTCAAGCCCGAGCTGACCACCGAGAGCCCGAGCCCCCAGCCCAGCTGCTCCAGCGGCTGCGGCGCAAGCAGCCGCTGCACCGACACCCAGAGAATGGCGGCTGCAGCACCGACGATCAGGATGCCCTCGAAGCCCGACGAGAAGTATTCGGCCTTGTGGTGGCCGTAGGGATGGTCCTCGTCGGCCGGCCGTGCGGCGATGGTCACCATTCCCAGTGCGAACATTGCGCTGGCAAGGTTGACGAACGACTCCATCGCATCGGAGATCAACCCCATCGAGTTCGTCACGTAGCCCGCCAATCCCTTGAGCAGGATCGTGACGAGCGCAACCGCAACGGAAACACGAAGCAGCGTCTTGGGCGTGAAAGTCATGCGGGGAAGCGTAGGCGATAAAAGTCGGCAAGAATGCGGCAAAGGTCCGCATCCGCGATCGAATTATCGAGCGCGGCCTCCATCCGCCGACTCGATGTATTTAATATTTGTGGCACCGCGAGACATTCGCAGAAGAATGATGATGAAAAAATTCCTGATCGCCGTGGGAGGCTTCGCCTTCTGGGGCGCAGCGGCGTTGGCTCAAGTGCAGGCGCCTCCGCGTCCTGCAGGCGCCATCCCCACCGCAGAACCCCAGGCGGGGTTCGTGAAATCGGTGCGGGGCAACGTACAGCTGCTCAGCACCGCCGGCGCGCCCCGCGCGGCCAACGCCGGCGACGCGTTGGCTGCCGTGGACCGCATCGTGACCGGTCCCGACTCTTCCGCTTCCGTGGTCTTGCGCGACGACACGACGCTGGTGGTCGGGCCTTCGTCGCGGCTGGACCTGAAGGAATTCCATTTCAACGCCACCACGCACGAGGGCGGCGTGCTCGTTTCGCTGCTGCGCGGCTCCATGCGCATGATCACCGGCCTGATCGGCAAGACCAATCCCGACGCGATACGGGTGGAGACGCAAACCGCCACCATCGGCATTCGCGGAACCGACTTCATCGTGCAGACCGACGGCCAGCCATGAGGAAGATGACGACGGACCGGGCCTCCCTTTTCGTTGCCGTGCTGGTCACTGCGCTGCTTGCCGCATGTTCGACGCCGGGCACCCGCGTGGTGCTGCTGCCCCAGGCGGACGACAAGCCCTCTGCCGTGATCGTGCGCGCGAAGGACGGCGAAGAAGTTCTTTCCCGGCCCTACCAGCGTGCAACGGCCGCGGTCGGCGCTTCCGGCGCGCCGGTGGTCGACCAGGCCGACCCCGCCAAGGTGCAGGCGGACCACAAGATCCTGTTCGACATGCGGCCGCCTGCGCCGCAGCGCTACACGGTGTATTTCGAGGTTGGCGGCACCACGCTCACGCCTGCGTCGCAACAGGTCATGAACGAAGCGCTGATTGCCGCGCAAACGCGCAGCGGCAGCGACATCGTGGTGACCGGGCACACCGACACCAAGGGCGCCCTCGAGCAGAACGACACGCTCTCGCAGCGGCGGGCGCAGGAAGTGATGCAGCTCTTCGTGGAACGGCAGTTTCCTTCCGCGCGGATCGAGGCTGTGGGCCGCGGCGAGCGCGAACTCGCCGTTCCCACGGCCGACGAGGTGGACGAACCGCGCAACCGGCGCGTCACCATCGAAGTCCGGTGAAAGGGCCCGGGGCCAGCGCCGTCAGGTGATGGTCACGCGCGCAAACTTGCGCTTGCCGACCTGCACCACGTAGCTGCCCGCGGGCAGCTTGAGCGCCTTGTCGCCGATCACCACGGAGTCGACGCGCACGCCGCCACCGTCGATCAGCCGGTTGCCCTCGGAGGTCGAGGGCGCGAGGCCCGCCTGCTTGAGCAGCTGGGCGATGCCCAGCGGGGCACCGCCGAGCGACAGCTCGGGAATGTCGTCGGGCACGCCGCCCTTGCTGCGGTTGATGAAATCCTGTTCCGCCGCCTCGGCCGCCGCCGCGCTGTGGAAGCGCGCGGTGATTTCCTTGGCCAGCGCCACCTTCGCGTCCTTGGGATTGCGGCCGGCCGCGATTTCCGCCTTGAGCGCCTCGATCTGCGCCAGCGACTGGAAGCTCAGCAGCGTGTACCAGCGCCACATCAGCTCGTCGGAGATCGACAGCACCTTGGCGAACATGGTGTTGGCGTCTTCGCTGATGCCGATGTAGTTGTTCTTGCTCTTGGACATCTTCTCGATGCCATCGAGCCCTTCCAGCAGTGGCATAGTGAGTATGCACTGCGGCTCCTGCCCGTATTCCTGCTGGAGATGCCGGCCGACGAGCAGGTTGAACTTCTGGTCGGTGCCGCCCAGTTCGAGGTCGCTCTTCAACGCCACCGAGTCATAGCCCTGCATCAGCGGATAGAGGAACTCGTGCACCGAGATCGACTGGCCGGCCTTGAAGCGCTTGTTGAAGTCGTCGCGCTCCATCATCCGCGCCACCGTGTACTTGGCCGCGAGCTGGATCATGCCGCGGGCGCCCAGCGGGTCGCTCCACTCGGAGTTGTAGCGGATTTCGGTCTTTTCGGGGTCCAGCACCAGGCTGGCCTGCCGGTAGTAGGTCTGGGCGTTGGCTTCGATCTGCTCCCGGGTCAGCGGCGGGCGGGTGCTGTTGCGACCCGAGGGGTCGCCGATGGTGGTCGTGAAGTCGCCGATCAGGAAGATGACCCGGTGCCCCAGATCCTGCAGCTGCCGCATCTTGTTGAGCACCACCGTATGGCCGATGTGGATATCCGGGGCGGTCGGATCGAGCCCCAATTTGATGCGCAGCGGCGTTCCGGTGGCTTCCGCGCGCTGAAGCTTGCGCACCCATTCGTCCTGGGGGAGCAGCTCGTGGGTGCCCCGGAGGGATATTTCGAGCGCTCGTCTTACACCATCCGAGAGGCTGGCGGATGTAACAGATTCGGCATTCATAGGCTTTTTTAGCTGATTTTCAGGTTGCCGAAGCTATACTCAGCCCGACTTTTCAAGCGCCGGATTCTAAGCGGCGCTTTTTTCCGCACCGTCCTGCCGCCCTGTCCGTTCTGGGCTTTGCAGCGCGGATTTGCAGAACCTGAGCTGGAATTCACAGTTTGATCAACGGCATTCTCGCCGCCGAGGAGCTACTCGCTTCTCGCGTGGCCTATACATTCCGGACCTATCCCAAGCAGATCACCGCGGTCATCGCGGCGGCCTTGCTGAGCGCCGGAACCCTGGCGGTGGCCTCCCTGGGCCCCGACGCCGCCGACCTCCCCGTCAAGCAGGTCCTCGAAGCAACTGCTCCACTGTCTTTCGCCCAACAGAGCGAATCGCTGGAAAACTTCAGCTTCACCCTGTTTCGCACCGACATCACGCGCTCCAGCGACACGGCCGAGGCCCTGCTGAAGCGCCTGGGCATTTCCGACCCTGCCGCCACCGCTTTCGTGCGCGGCAGCAGCGAGGCCCGCAATGCGCTGTTCGCCCGCGCCGGGCGCACCATCACGGCCGAAGCCACGCACGAGAACCAGCTCAAGAAGCTGAGCGCCCGCTGGATTCCCGATGGCGATGGCGGCTTCAAGCGCTTCATCATCGAACGCACCCCGGTCGGCTTCGTGGCGCTCACCGAGCGCGACACGCTGACGCCGGGCACGCGCCTGGCCAGCGGCACCATCCGCACATCGCTCTTCGCCGCCACCGACGACTCGAGCATTCCCGACGCGGTGGCCAGCCAGCTGGCCGACATCTTCGCGGGCGACGTCGACGTGCGCGCGCTGCGCAAGGGCGACCGCTTCGCCGTGGTGTACGAAACCTTCGAGGCCGACGGCCAGGCGCTGCGCAGCGGCCGCGTGCTTTCGGCCGAGTTCGAGAGCGGCGGCAAGGTGCACCAGGCCGTGTGGTTCCAGCCCCCGGGCCAGAAGGGCAGTTATTACCGCCCGAACGGCGACAGCCTGCGCAAGGCCTACCTGAGCTCGCCGGTCGAGTTTTCGCGCGTGTCGAGCGGCTTCGCGATGCGCATGCACCCGATCCTCAACAGCTGGCGCCAGCACAACGGCATCGACTTCGCAGCCCCCACGGGCACCGCGGTGCGCAGCGTCGGCGACGGCACGGTCGATTTTGCCGGCACGCAAAACGGCTACGGCAACATCGTCATCATCAAGCACCGCAACAACCAGCAGACGGCCTACGCCCACCTGAGCCGCATCAACGTCAAGGCTGGCGAGAGCATCAGCCAGGGCCAGACGATCGGCGCCGTGGGCTCCACCGGCTGGGCCACGGGCCCTCACCTGCACTTCGAGTTCCGCGTGAACGGCGAATACCAGGACCCCACCTCCATCGCGCAAGAGGGCGGCGCCCCCATCACTGCGTCCATGCGCCCGGCCTTCGAGCGCATGGCGGTCGGTGCGCGCACCGAACTGGCCGCCGCGTTCTCGGTCATCCAGGCCAGCGCGGACTGAGCCCGGCGCGCGGCTCGCCTTCCATATTGCGATGGCCGCCGAACTGTTCATCGGCCTGATGTCCGGCACCTCGCTCGACGGGGTCGACGGCGTGCTGGCCGATTTCGCGGACGGCCGCATCGCCGTGCGGGCCTATGCCACGGCGCCCTTTCCAGCGGCGCTGCGCACCGAGCTGATGGCGCTCAACACCCCCGGCGACAACGAACTTCACCGCGCCGCGCTCGCCGGCAACGGCCTGGCCCGGATCTATGCCGGCGTGGCCAATCAGCTCCTGGCGGACGGCGGCATTCCCGCCAGCCAGGTGACCGCCCTCGGCGCGCACGGGCAAACGGTCCGCCACCGGCCCACCGAGTTCGACGGCGTCGGCTACACCCTGCAGGTCAACAACCCCTCGCTGCTGGCCGAGCTGACCGGCATCGACGTGGTCGCGGACTTCCGCAGCCGCGACCTGGCGGCAGGCGGACAGGGCGCACCGCTGGTGCCGGCCTTCCATCGCGCGCTGTTCGCACGCGCCGACGAACCCGTTGCGGTGCTGAATGTCGGCGGCATCTCCAACCTGAGCCTGCTGCCCGCGGCCAACGCGCCGGGAGACCCGGCGGTGCTTGGCTTCGACTGCGGCCCCGGCAATGCCTTGATGGACCACTGGTGCCAGCTCCATACCGGCCAGCCCTTCGACCGCGGCGGGCAATGGGCAGCGAGCGGGCAGGTGCTGCCCGACCTGCTCGCCCGGCTGCAGGCTGATCCGTATTTTGCGAAGGCACCTCCCAAGAGCACCGGGCGTGACCTGTTCAATCCCGCATGGCTGTCCGCCGGCCTGGGCCCGGCCACGGGCGCGGCGCCGGCCGACGTGCAGGCCACCTTGACCGAGTTCACCGCCAGCGTCTGTGCAGCCGACGTTGTTCGCTATGGAAACAATAGCAAACTGCTGGTCGTTTGTGGCGGCGGGGCGCTGAATGATCATCTGCTCGAGCGCCTGCGCGCACGCTTGCCCGGCGTGGAAGTGGCCGCCTCCACGGCGCACGGCCTGCCCCCGCTGCAGGTCGAGGCCGCGGCTTTTGCCTGGCTGGCCCGAAGCACGGTGCGGCGTGAAGCAGGCAACCTGGCCAGCGTGACCGGCGCAAGGGGCGCCCGCGTGCTCGGAGCGGCCTACCCCGCCTGACGGGGCGGGTCATCACCCCTGGCCTGAAACCTCCGGCTGTGCAGGATGCGCCGCGCGCACCTCTGCCGGCAAATGCCAGAAAATCAGTGCAGAGGCGATCGTGACGAGCCCCATGCTCGCAAAAGTGGCCTGGAAGGCATCGAGCGTCTGCTTCGCCGTCTCCAGGCCAAAAACGCCGGTATAGCCGGCCAGCACCGCGCTCGCGGCGGCCACGCCGAGGCTCATTGCGAGCATCTGGACCATCGACAACAGGCTGTTGCCGCTGCTGGCCATGCCTCCGTCCAGGTCCTTCAGCGTGATCGTGTTCATGGCGGTGAACTGAAGCGAGTTGACGGCACCGAAGACCAGCAATTGCAGGATGTGCAGCGCGACCGGCTGGTCCGGCCCGGTCAGGCCGAAACTGGCCATCGCGAGCCCCACCAGGACGGTGTTGGCCACCAGCACCCTCCGGTAGCCATGGCGGGTGATCAGCGGGGTCGCGAAACGCTTCATGGCCATGCCGGCCAGCGCGATCGGCAGCATCATGAGTCCCGCCCGAAGCGGCGAATAGCCCAGCGAGACCTGCAGCAGCAAGGGCACGAGAAACGGCATGCAACTGCTGCCGAGCCGCGAGAACAGGTTGCCGAGCAAGCCGATGCTGAGCGTGGGCACGCCGAAGAGCGAGGGCGAGAACAGCGGCTCGGGCCGGCGCGCGGCATGCAGCCAGTAGGCCACCACGCTCGCAAAGCCGAACACCAGCAACAGCAGCACGCTGACCTGCCGCAACCCCATCCCGGAAACGCCGTCGAGCGCCAGAGAAATCGCGACCATGCCGAAGGCCAGCATCGCGTACCCCGCGCCGTCGAAGCGCCGCTCGACGGCCCCGCGCAGGTCGGGCATGAAGCGCAGCGTCGCCAGGCAGCCCGCCAATCCCACAGGCACGTTGATCAGGAAGATCCAGTGCCAGGAGGCGTACTGCACCAGCCAGCCACCCAGCGTGGGCCCGAGCAACGGCCCGATCAGCCCTGGAATGGCGACGAAGCTCATCGCCTGCAGGAACTCGCCGCGCGGCACGGTGCGCAGCAGCGCCAGGCGCCCCACGGGCAGCAGCAAGGCGCCGCCCAGGCCCTGCACCACCCGTGCAGCGACCAGCTGCCCCACGCCCACCGACAGGGCGCACAGGACGGAACCGATGACGAACAGCACAATGGCCGAGAAGAACACGCGCCGGGTGCCGAACCGGTCGGCGATCCAGCCGGAGGCCGGGATCAGCATCGCCATGGTGAGCGCGTAGGCCACCACCACCGACTGCATGCGCAGGGGGCTTTCGCCCAGGCTGGCGGCCATGGCCGGCAGCGCGGTGTTGATGATGGTCGCGTCGAGGGTCTGCATGAAGAAGCCGATCGCCACGAGCCAGAGCAGGCTCTTGCGGGCAGGATCGATGGCCGTTGCAGCGGATGTCATGAGATGGCGGGAAAGAAGAAAGCGACGGGCAGCAAAAAGCCGCCCGAAGGCGGCTTTTTTAAAGAACGAATGCTGGTGACAGCATCAACAGGGCATCAGGCCGAGAAGCTCGATCCGCAGCCGCAGGTGCTGGTGGCGTTCGGGTTCTTGATCACGAACTGGGCGCCTTGCAGGTCTTCCTTGTAGTCGATCTCGGCGCCGACCAGGTACTGGTAGCTCATGGCATCGATCAGCAGCGACACGCCGTTCTTGGTCATGGTGGTGTCGTCTTCGTTCGTGATTTCATCGAAGGTGAAACCATATTGGAAGCCCGAGCACCCACCGCCCTGCACGAACACGCGCAGCTTGAGGTCGGGATTGCCCTCTTCGGCGATCAGGTCGGCCACCTTGGCAGCCGCGCTGTCGGTGAAGACGATCGGTTCGGGCATCTGGGTCTGGATGTTTTCGGCAACAGCGCTCATGGGGGGGTAACTCCTTGGGGGCCGAACATGCGGCCAACGACCAATGCTACTGCAATGCCGCATTCTTGGCTGGCAGACGGCAGCGAGCACCCAATGCAAGTGGGGTCGAACACACGTCCGCCAAGGCTGCGGCAAAGAAAAAGCCGCCCGGAGGCGGCTTTTGTTCGCAGTGAACAGTATCAGCGCTTGCTGAACTGCTTGCGGCGGCGTGCAGAGTGCAGACCGACCTTCTTGCGCTCGACTTCACGTGCATCGCGCGTGACGTAGCCGGCCTGGCTCAGCACCGGCTTGAGGCTTGCGTCGTAGTCGATCAGCGCACGGGTGATGCCGTGGCGCGTTGCGCCGGCCTGGCCCGATTCGCCGCCACCTGCCACGTTGACCATGACGTCGAACGCTTCGGTGTTGTTGGTCAGCACCAGGGGCTGCTTGGCAATCATGATCGAGGTTTCGCGGCCGAAGAACTCCTGGATGTCCTTGCCGTTGACCGTGATCTTGCCGGTGCCCTTTTTCAGAAACACACGGGCGACGCTCGATTTGCGACGGCCGGTGCCATTGTTCCATTCACCAATCATTCTCAAGGCTCCTTACAGTTCCAGCACTTTGGGCTGTTGGGCGGTGTGCGGGTGCTCAGCACCACCGTACACCTTGAGTTTCTTGATCATCGCGTAGCCGAGCGGGCCCTTGGGCAGCATGCCCTTGACGGCCTTTTCCAGGGCGCGGCCCGGATGCTTGGCTTGCATGTCGCGGAAGTTCGTGGCCGTGATACCGCCCGGGTAGCCCGAGTGACGGTAGTAGACCTTGTCGATCGGCTTGGCGCCGGTGACGCGCAGCTGGGCTGCGTTGATGATGACGATGAAGTCACCGGTATCGACGTGAGGCGTGTAAATGGCCTTGTGTTTGCCGCGCAAACGGAGAGCAACTTCGCTGGCTACTCGTCCGAGGACCTTGTCGGTCGCGTCAATCACAAACCACTCGTGCGTCACGTCAGCGGGCTTGGCGCTGAACGTTTTGGTCATGAGTTTTTCTCTAAAAAAAGAGGGTTTGGCGAGCCCTTTTCCACGGTCGGCGTTCCTCTGACGGGAATCTCTTAGGTGGGTTTGCACATGCCCGCAGGGCGGTAGTGTGTCTCCGCCGCGGGGCTACAAAAACGCTGCGAAGCCCGCGATTATACGAAGAATCGGCCAATCGGGGCAAATTTGGACCAGCAGGCCGCCCAAGCCGTTACCATCGACCCCATGTTCAGTTACCGCCACGCCTTCCACGCCGGCAACCACGCCGACGTGCTCAAGCACACGGTGCTGATTGCCACGCTCGACCACCTGCTCGAAAAAGAAGCCGCGCTGACCGTGGTCGACACCCACGCCGGCGCCGGCCTGTACCGCCTCGACGGCGACTACGCCGGCACCAGCGGGGAGGCCGCCGAAGGCGTGCTGCGCCTGCTGGCCGACAAGAAAACAGCTGCTTCGTCGGCCCCCGCTGCAAAGTCAGCTACCAAAAAGGTAGCGCCCGAAGCCGAAGCACCCCTGGCCGACGCGATTGCACGCTACCTGAGCGTGATCCACGACTTCAACCCCAAGGGCGGCGCCCGCATCTATCCCGGCTCGCCTTTCATCGTGCATCACCTGCTGCGCGACCACGACAAGCTCAAGCTGTTCGAACTGCATCCCACCGATGCCCGCACGCTGGACGCCAACATCGCGCAGCTCGAGGCGGGCCGGCAGATCGCGGTGCTGCGCGAAGACGGCTTCGGCAGCGCCACCAAGTTCCTGCCGCCGCCCTCGCGCCGCGCGCTGGTGCTGATGGATCCGAGCTATGAAATCAAGAGCGACTACGGCCGCGTGCTCGACTTTGCGGCCGAGGCGCTCAAGCGCTTTGCCACCGGCACCTACGCCATCTGGTACCCGATCATTCCGCGTCCCGAGGCGCACGACCTGCCACGGCGGCTCAAGACCCTGGCCACCAAGGCCGGCAAGCCCTGGCTGCACGCCACGCTGACGGTCAAGTCGAGCAAGCTGACCACCACGCCGACGGGCGAAACCCAGCGTCCGGGCCTGCCGGCCAGCGGCATGTTCCTGATCAATCCGCCCTACACCCTGAAGCCGCTGCTGGCTGCCGCCCTGCCCCAGCTGGTGGAACGGCTGGCGCAAGACCGGCACGCCACCTTCTCGCTCGACTCGGGCGGCTAGGCCCCGGCGGGTCTTCTGCCGGACTTATCGGCGGCGGCGCGGCGGCACTTTCACCTGGCGGCGTGCAGGTGCCGGGGCAGCCGCCGGTGTTTGCGCCTGCGCCTCGCCCTCTTCCACCTCGGAGCCACCGCAACGCATGCCCTCGCGGTCGATGATCGTCAGCGCCACCTGCTTGATGCCGAGCCCGATCAGCCCGATGCGCTCGGCCGCGGCACGGCTCAGGTCGATGATGCGGCCCTGCGCATAAGGTCCCCGGTCGGTGATGCGCACCAGCACCTCGCTGCCGTTGACCAGGCTGCGCACGCAAACGCGGGTATTGAACGGCAAGGTCTTGTGGGCCGCCGTCATGGCCGTCATGTCGAAGCGCTCGCCGCTGGCGGTCTTGCGCTGGTGGAACTGAATGCCGTACCAGGAGGCCCCGCCGCGCTCGAAGATCTCGCGGGAGCTGCCATCGCCGGGCACGCCGTCGTCGGGCCCCAGCTCGCCGGTGCCGGACACGGCAAGGTCATAGCGAACCGACGGCACGTTCGATCGAGCCGGCGCCCCTGGAGGTACTGCCAATTTGCGCGGCAGGGGCAGGAGCTTGGCGTCCTTGTCGGTCTGCCCACCCTCGGTGGCCGGCGGCATGGCGCATCCGGCCAGCACGCAGGTTGCCGCGACCAGCGCGACACGAAGCGAAGTGAGCAGCCGATGGCCTGCTCCAGGACGCCACCCCTTCAACCGAGGCGCTCCAGTACAGCCAGCGTGGCCGCCGACTGGTTCATCGTGTAGAAGTGCAGCGCCGGTGCGCCGCCGTCGCGCAGGCGTGCGCAGAGGTCGGTCACCACGTCCAGGCCAAAGGCCTTGATGGAGGCCGTGTCGTCGCCGAAGCCCTGCAGCCGCAGGCGGATCCAGCGCGGGATCTCGGCGCCGCAGGCATCCGAGAAGCGCATGAGCTGCGTCGAGCTGGTGATCGGCATGATGCCCGGCACGATCGGCGTGTCGAGCCCCAGCTTGCGCACGTCGTCGACAAAGCGGAAATACGCCTCGGGACTGAAGAAATACTGCGTGATCGCGGAATCGGCGCCGGCCTTCACCTTGGTGGCGAAGGCCTGCAGGTCGGCCTCGGGCGAGCGTGCCTGCGGATGCACCTCGGGGTAGCAGGCCACCTCGATGTGGAAGTCGCGCCCGGTCTCCTCGCGGATGAAGGCCACGAGGTCGCTCGCATACAGGAACTCGCCGCCGATGCCGTAGCCGCTCGGCAGGTCGCCGCGCAGGGCCACCAGGCGCTTCACACCCATGGCCTTGAGCTCGGCCAGCTGCTCGCGCACGGTGGCGCGCGTGGCGCCGATGCACGAGAAGTGGCTGGCGGCATCGACGCCCTCGGACAGGATCTCCTGCACCGCACCGAAAGTGCCCTGGTGCGTGGAGCCGCCTGCGCCGTAGGTCACCGAGCAGAACTCGGGCTTGCGCGCATACAGCTGCTGGCGCACCGCGCGCAGCTTGACCGCGCCTTCGGGCGTCTTGGTCGGAAAGAATTCGAAACTCAGCGGAAGGCGCACTTGCGTCTCCTCAGGAGCCGTCCGCGCGAACAGCGCGCACGGCGTGAATGAAAAACTCGCGGTTGCCGTCGCCGCCGGCAATGGGGCTGTCGAACCACCGCAGCACGCGCAGCCCGAGCGCCTCGCAGGCATCGCGCAGGCGCTTTTCGACCACCGCATACATCGACGCGTCGCGCACGATGCCGCCCTTGCCGACCTGTCCCGGCTGCAGCTCGAACTGCGGCTTGACGAGCATCAGCAGCTGGCCGTCGTCGGCCAGGAACGGCACCACGGCCGGCAGCACCAGCGTGAGCGAGATGAACGACAGGTCGCCGACGATCAGGTCGAAGCGCAGTTCGGAAGGCTCTTCGCCTTCTTCTTCCTGCAGGTCGTCCGGCGACAACGCACGCGCATTGACGCCTTCGATGGCCACCACACGCGCGTCCTCGCGCAGCCGCGCATGCAGCTGCCCGTGGCCGACATCGACGCCCACCACCTTTGCCGCGCCGCCTTGCAGCAGGCAGTCGGTGAAGCCGCCGGTCGACTGGCCCACGTCGAGGCACAGCTTGCCGTCGGCACTGACGCCACTCGCCGCCAGTGCGCCTTCGAGCTTGAGCCCGCCGCGCGAGACGTAGCGCGCCTCGGCCGCATCGTCGAGCTCGACCTCGGCGGACTCGGGCACCTCGTCGCGGTTCTTCACCACCGAACGCCACGCGTCCGCGCTGCCCGCATCGCGCCAGCGCATGCCGCCGGCGATCAGCCGCACGGCCTGCGAGCGCGAAGCGGCGAGGCCGCGTTCGACCAGCAATTGATCAGCGCGCATTCAGTACCGGTACGTGTCCGCCTTGTACGGACCCGCCTTGTCGACGCCGATGTAGGCCGCCTGTTCGTCCGTCAGTTCGGTCAGCATCGCGCCGACCTTCTTCAGGTGCAGGCGCGCAACCTTCTCGTCGAGGTGCTTGGGCAGCACATAGACCTTGCCGGCCTGGTAGGCGTCGGGCTTGGTGAAGAGCTCGATCTGGGCGATGGTCTGGTTGGCGAACGACGACGACATCACGAAGCTCGGATGGCCCGTGCCGCAGCCCAGGTTCACGAGGCGGCCCTTGGCCAGCAGGATGATCTTCTTGCCGTCGGGGAAGGTGATGTGGTCGACCTGCGGCTTGATCTCTTCCCACTCGTACTTCTCGATCGACGCCACGTCGATCTCGTTGTCGAAGTGGCCGATGTTGCAGACGATGGCCTGGTCCTTCATCGCGGCCATGTGCTCGTGGCGGATCACGTCCTTGTTGCCGGTGGTGGTCACGAAGATGTCGGCCTTGTCGGCGGCGTATTCCATGGTGACGACCTTGTAGCCTTCCATGGCGGCCTGCAGCGCGTTGATGGGGTCGATCTCGGTCACCCACACCTGCGCGCTCAGTGCGCGCAGCGCCTGGGCCGAGCCCTTGCCCACGTCGCCGTAGCCGGCCACGCAGGCCACCTTGCCGGCGATCATCACGTCGGTCGCGCGCTTGATGCCGTCCACCAGCGATTCGCGGCAGCCGTACAGGTTGTCGAACTTGCTCTTGGTGACCGAATCGTTCACGTTGATGGCGCGGAACAGCAGCGTGCCCTTGGCGCTCATCTCGTTCAGGCGGTGCACGCCGGTGGTCGTTTCCTCGGTCACGCCGATGATCTCGGCCGACTTGCGGGTGTACCAGGTCGGATCGACCGCCAGCTTGGCCTTGATGGCCGCGTAGAGGATGCGTTCTTCCTCGCTGGTCGGCTTGGCCAGCACGCCCAGGTCCTTCTCGGCGCGCTGGCCCAGGTGCATCAGCAGCGTGGCGTCGCCGCCGTCGTCCAAGATCATGTTCGGGCCTTCGCCCTGCGAGCCCTTGGGGCCGAAGTCGAAGATGGCGTGGGTGTAGTCCCAGTAGTCCTTCAGCGACTCGCCCTTGATCGCGAACACCGGCGTGCCCGCAGCGGCAATCGCGGCGGCGGCATGGTCCTGCGTCGAGAAGATGTTGCACGAGGCCCAGCGCACGGTGGCGCCGAGCGCCTGCAGCGTCTCGATCAGCACGGCCGTCTGGATCGTCATGTGCAGCGAGCCCGTGATGCGCGCGCCCTTGAGCGGCTGCGCCTTCGAGAACTCCTCGCGGATGGCCATCAGGCCGGGCATTTCGGTTTCCGCGATGCGGATTTCCTTGCGGCCCCAGGCGGCCAGCGAAAGGTCGGCAATGGCCTGGTCGGCGGAAGAAACGGGGGTGGGCTTGAGAACAGCGCTCATGAGAACTCCAACAAAACTAGTTTGAAAGGTGCCACTGCGTTCGGGGGAAAAGACTCACCGCGAGAACAGCGGGTGAGCGTGGTTGCGATGTGGTCCGAGCCTCACGCCTGGTGGCGCTGCAACGCTCCTCGGAACGGCGGATTGTAAACGGGGCGGCGAGGCGAGCCAATTGCCGGGATATCCCACATGGCGGAAAGCGGATTTCACATCCGGGGCGTACATTGATTTGTCCCGAACCCACGGCGCTGCGCGTTACCGCCGGGCGCAACGGCTTTGCGCCGCCGATGTAACCCAAGGGAAATCCCGCAGGCAAATTTTGCCGCTGCGGGGCCGCGGGCGTGCGGCTGCGGCGTATCGTGGCGAGGGACTATTTGCCGTCCGGCCGGTCCTTGCCACTCACCCGTTCACCCGATACAGGAGATCCCGCACCATGGCCACAGCCAAGAAAGCCGCCGCGAAGAAGACCACTGCCAGCAGCACCAAGGCGGCCCCCGATGCCGCCGACATGCTCAACCCGCTGAAGAATCTCAAGGCCATGACCGACCGCCTGCAGGAACTCAACCTGACCGGCGGCGCGAGCAAGCTGCTCGAAAGCGGGCAAAAGGACCTCCAGGCGCTGATGCAGGCGAACGAAAAGTCCTATCAGGGCCTGCAGACCGTGGTGCAGCGGCAGACCGAAATGATCAAGAGCGCCATCGCCGAGTGGCAGACGGCCGCCAAGGAAATGCCCGGCAAGGACGCCAAGGCGAACCTCGCCAAGCTCGACGAGCTCGGCCGCCAGTCGTTCCAGCGCGCCATCGACGACATCAAGGAGCTGGCCAACCTCGCCGCCAAGTCGCAGGCCGATGCGTTCGAGCTGGTGCGCCAGCGGATCCAGGCCAACGTGGATGAAGTGACCAAGCTGCTGCAGCGCAAATAAGGCGTTTTCGGCAAGTCGGGCAGGCGGCTCGGGGCCCGCCTTCTAAAATCGGGCCATTCCCCCGCAGATTGCCCACCTTGTCTTTTGTTGCAGAAACCCGCCGCCGTCGCACCTTCGCGATCATTTCCCACCCCTAGCGCACTCACCGCGTCAGGGCACGTCAGGCCAGGACAGCTCAAGCGCTGCTTCAGGCCTTTTCATTGGGAAGCGTCTTTCAGCCTCGCGACACCTTGAGTCACCCGCAGACAGGTGGTGACGCAGCAGACGTGTACATAGCCGTGTACATAATCTGTCCATTCGCGTGCGCTGAAAAATATGTACACAGCGGGGTGGCAGCATGGCTCTTACGGACACATGGCTTCGCGCAAATAGCGGCAAGGCCCGCAGCGCCGTCGAAGAGGTTTCGGACCGGGACAGTCTGAGCGTCAGGGTCTCGCCTAAAGGCAAGGTCGTGTTCCAGCTGCGCTACCGTTATGACGGCCGGCTGCAGCGGCTGGATCTCGGTTCGTATCCCGGGCTTGGCCTGAAGGCCGCGCGCGACGAGGCTCAGCGCCTCAAGGGCCAGCTGGAGCAGGGACACGATCCGCGGGTGGTTCGCGCGCTTGAAAAACAGGCGATCCTGAAGGCCGATTCCATTGAGTCGCTGTTTCGGCAGTGGTACGAGGTCTACTGCAAGAAGAACAAGAAGGGCCATCACGACGTGCTTCGCTCGTTCGAGCTTCACGTCTTTCCGCGCATCGGTGCCCTGCCTGCCGACAAGGTCACGCTGCACGAATGGCTCGACCTGCTTGAGAAGCAGGCTGAGGCTCGGCCCGGCATCGCAGACCGCATCCTCACCAACGCAAAGCAGATGCTGAAATGGGGCGTTAAGCGTCGCCTCATCCCTGCGAACCCGCTCGTTGAAATCAACGCGCGCGAGGACCTGCAGATCAAGAAGGTTGCGGGGTCGCGCTCTCTCTCGAATGACGAGATCGTTCGTGTCTGGCGCGCGATTGATCGCTCGCGCATCGCGATGAAGAACAAGCTGTTCTTGAAGCTCTGCCTGATTGTTGAGTTCCGCAGATCTCTGACCCTGGAGGGTCAATTTTCGGCGGCAAACAACAACGATCAAACTTTTTGTTTGTCTGTCCGGGTTCGGTCTCATGTGGCGTTTCGGGGCCTTGAGGAGACAATACGAACGGTTCACCATCGCGGATTTCGCCTTTCATCACCTGACCTTCAAGGTGGTGGATGGCGTTACGGATTTCGCGCAACCGATCTGAAATGATGCTTGTTGCGAATTTCGGTCTCGGCGTATTGAGCGTTTGCTTCAGGCTGTCAGGAAGAGCGACGTGACGGCGCAGTCGCCCGATACACACAATCGCGCGATGCATGTCGGTCAAACAGGTCTCGAAATGTGAAATAGCTCTGTGCACCGCGGAAAGGCGGACATGGTCGTGGGTATCCCAAAACTCTTGAAGGGCGGGATGCGCCAGGCGATATTCAACCAGTGCGGCCTCGACCAAGCGAACATACGTCGACGCGAGCGCGTTCACCTGATAGCTGGCGGAGACGGACCCGATCATGGAGACCTTCGCCCAGTAGTTGGGGAAACCCCTCGCGTGGCTCGTGATTTCAGGGATGTCTAGGGAGACGTACATTGTTTTCTCGACTACTTGGTGTTTTGCGCGTTCTGCCGGAAGCCGTCATAAGCAAAAGCCCCGGCAATCTTGTCGCAGTCCGTTGGCGACACACCGGCACCGCGCGCGGTTGAGAACCAGAGGTCGCGGACCTGCGCCTCCATCGTGTCGATGATCGCCGTGGCTTGATTGCGTTCCAGCAGAAAGCGCGCGCTTTGCGACAGCAGGTTCGAAGCGTTCGCAAACCTACCAGCGTCGCCGCATTCCATCGCCAGATCGCGCCGCTCGATGCTGACCGGTACAGCAGGGGTCAGGTCGTAGGCTGGCGAGACTTTCCAGTCCTTGTCTTTTGCGATCAGGGCATGGTTGCGCGGGTGATCGTCGATGTTCGAGATCAGCGCGTTGAAGGACATCCGCCGGAACACTTCCGCCGCGTTGGCTGCCGGGTCGGCACAAACACGGCGGACTTCTTCTGCAAGCTGCACATAGGACCAGCGGTCACGCGATTGATAGTTGTCTTCGGCGCGTAGCAGCGTGAGCGCGCTGATCATGCGGGCGCGCAGATATCCGCCGTCGGTCTTTTCGCGGTCGAAGCGTTTGACCAGCAAGACATCGCGGCCAGCTACCTCGACAACGCGGCTTTCCGCCGTCGTGAGGCCGCAGGCGCGAGCCAGGAGCAGCATGGCGTGTTCAACACGCGCGCTGTTCCATGGGTCGGTTCCGACATTGAACTTCGCAATCCAAAGGCCGTCAGCGTCTTCGACGACGGCCTTGGGGCGTGCGCCCCCCATCGATGTGCCGACCAGCAACAGGTTGCCAACCTGTTCATGAACAGCATCTGGCGGGACTTCTTCATCGGCAATGATGGCGTCGGCAGTCGCCTGCACCTTTGCGAGATCCAGGGTCTGGTTAAAGCTGCGTTTCGGCGCGGGCGGGACCTGGTTGAGGCCAAAGCCAAGCGCGCCCGCCCGGTCGTCCGGCGAGTACAGCAGATAGTCGAGTTCGCCCGGCTGTGTCACGCCCAAATGCTTTTGAATGACGCGGCGGCCCCAGTAGTCGGGACTTGCATCGCGCAGCGCACCGAACACGCCGTTCAGGGCGTTGGTCGAGTAGGTTCGGTCAGTAAGCTTTAGCTCGATAGGGTCGAGCGGCACAGCGTCCTTGCGGGCGAGGTAGCTACGACCGTAGACGAAGCGGCCCTCCGGCACACCGCGCCGGTTCGGCTGAAGCTGGAAGCGGCCCGCGGTCACGGGCGCAGTCTCACCGGGAAGGGTGATGTAGACGAAGCACTCGCGCGGGGTCTCAGAAGTCATTGCTCAACCCCGGCTTGGTTCTGGCACGTCCCGGGTCACGGGCAAGGGCAAGGGTTTGGCCTTCCTGATCCTTTTCCGGGAGGGCGACCTCATCGAGCTGGGGCAGGAGGTCAAGCGCCCACAGCATCGCCGCGTAGACGGCCATGCTTGTCGAGGGCTTGCCTTTTTCGGCATCGCCGATAGCCCGGGGACCGGTCCCGATCCGTCCGGCCATGTCTTCGATGGTCAGGTTGCGCCGGACCCGTGCCGTGCGCAGGTCTGCGCCCAGCCGTTTGAGCGATTGCTCAACGGCATAGGGAGGCGCTGTCAGGAGCTTGTTGCGGGCTGTCATAGCGTCACCGTCTGAAGGTTCAGTCTTCAAGGTAGCACGTCCACCAGCCTGAAAGCAATAAAATATGCTCTCAAGGGCGTATTAACGACGTTAATAAGCTCTTAAGAGCAGATACTCTGCAGTCTTGAGGATTGAAATATATGCAGTTGTTGCTCCCGGAGGTCAACAACTGCATCTGGATCATTCCAAGCTGTGAATGCCGACCAGCCGGGGCAGGTCCGGCTCATCGCGTGAAGCCGCGACAATAGAGGGTTAGGCCGGTCGGCGACCCCGCGACGCCACCCATGCCCTCTGTGTACATAAACGTGTACATACTTGCCAAAACTCAGACATGTCGAACCTCACATTCCTAGCAGAGACGCGGCGTAGACGCACATTTGCTATCATCTCCCACCCCGACGCCGGCAAGACCACGCTGACCGAGAAGCTGCTGCTGTTCTCGGGCGCGATCCAGATCGCCGGCTCGGTGAAGGCGCGCAAGGCCTCGCGCCATGCCACCTCCGACTGGATGGAAATCGAAAAGCAGCGCGGCATCTCGGTGGCCTCGTCGGTCATGCAGATGCTGTACCGCGACCACGTGATCAACCTGCTCGACACGCCCGGCCACAAGGACTTCTCGGAAGACACCTACCGCGTGCTCACGGCCGTCGACTCGGCCCTGATGGTGATCGACGCGGCCAACGGCGTGGAAGCGCAGACGCGCCGGCTGATCGAGGTCTGCCGCCAGCGCGACACGCCCATCATCACCTTCGTCAACAAGATGGACCGCGAAGTGCGCGAGCCACTCGACATCCTCGACGAAGTGGAGCGCGAGCTCGGCATGCCGTGTGTGCCGATGACATGGCCCGTGGGCCAGGGCAAGAGCTTCCGCGGAATCATGAACCTGCGCACGCAGACGATGACTGTGTTCGAGTCGGGCAGCGAGCGGCTGCCGCACGACTTCGAGACCATTGCGCTCACGGAGCGCGACACGCTCACGAAGCGCTTCGGCGCCGACTTCGAGTCCGCCATGGACAGCATGGAACTGGCCACCGGCGCCTCGCCCACCTGGGACCGCGAGGCCTTCCTGGCCGGCAGGCAGACGCCGGTGTTCTTCGGCTCGGGCGTGAACAACTTCGGCGTGATGGAAGTGCTCGACGCGCTGGTCGACCTGGCGCCGTCGCCGCAGTCGCGCACCAGCACCACGATGGTCAACCGCCAGCCCGTGGTGAAGGAAATTCAGCCCGAGGACAAGGACTTCGCGGGCGTGGTGTTCAAGGTGCAGGCCAACATGGACGCCAACCACCGCGACCGCATCGCCTTCGTGCGCATGGCCTCGGGCAAGTACACGCCGGGCATGAAGCTCAAGGTGCAGCGCACGTCGAAGGAGCTGCGCCCCACCAGCGTCGTGACCTTCATGAGCCAGCGCCGCGAGGCGGTCGAGGAAGCCTACGCGGGCGACATCGTGGGCTTCACCACGCATGGCGGCGTGCAGCTGGGCGACACCATCACCGACGGCGCGAGCCTGCAGTTCACCGGCCTGCCCTTCTTCGCGCCCGAGCTGTTCATGACGGTGATCCTGAAGAACCCGCTGCGCACCAAGCAGCTGCAGCAGGGCCTGGCCCAGCTCGGCGAGGAAGGCGCCATTCAGGTGTTCCGCCCCGAGATCGGCGGGCCGATGCTGCTGGGCGCGGTCGGCCAGCTGCAGTTCGAAGTGGTGCAGCACCGCCTGAAGGCCGAGTACGACGCCGACGTGCGGCTCGAAGGCTGCCAGTACACCGGTGCGCGCTGGATCACGGCCGACAGCCCTGCGGAGTTGCGCGAGTTCGTCAATGCCTATCCGCAACGCATGGCAAAGGATGCGGCCGATACGCTGGCCTTCCTGTGCACTTCGCCCTACGACGTGCGGCTGGCGCAGGAGCGCTTTCCGAAGATCCATTTCCATCCGCTGCGGGAGCACGCGGGGCTGGCGCTGCAAAGCGCCGGCTGATCGGCTAGCTGCCGGTCGAGGCGTAGCGGCGCAGCCCGATGCGCCATGCGCCGAATGCCGCCGCAAGGAACACGAAGCCCGCGAGCGGCGACACCATGCCCACCCACCCCGGCGCGCCCAGCGGGTCAGGCTTGCCCAGGATCGCCAGCGCCGGGTAGTACGCCACGCAGGCCAGCGGCACGATGAAGGTCAGCACGCGGCGAAACCACTGCGCATAGAGAGCCAGCGGGTACTGCGCCGCCTGCACGCCGCCATAGGTCAGCACGTTGGCGATCTCCAGGCTTTCGACGGTCCAGAACGACAGCGTGCCCTGCAGCACCAGGATGCCGAGGAAGAGCGCGACGCCGCCGGCCAGCGCGAACAGGGCGAGCGCCACGGCGCCCGGGGTCCATGCGATGCCGGCCTGAACGGTCGCGAAGACCAGCACGATCACGCCCTGCAACAGCCGGCCCAGGCGGCTGACGCGCACGTCGTTTCCCATGAGCTGCAACGCGAGCGGGCGCGGACGCAGCAGCAGCCGGTCGAAGGTGCCCGTGCGCAGGAACTCGGTGCCCAGCACATCGAAGCCGCGTCCCAGCGCGTCGGCGATGGCGAACATGCAATTGACCAGCCCGTAGAACAGCGCCACCTCACCGATGGCCCAGCCCTGCACTTCGCCGAAGCGATGGAACAGCGCCCAGACGGCAATCACCTCGATGCCTGTGCCCAGGAATTGGCCCACGGTCAGCAGCAGGGCCGAGGCGGGGTATCTCGCTTGGCCGCTGATCGAGGCGGCCATGAGGCGGAAGAAAAGGGGGAGCGATCCCATTTCAGTGGCTTCCACTGGTTGTGTTTTTTCCGCTGCTATTCAGGGCGCGTGCACAGGCCACCGGGTACTCCCCTCCGCGAATGTCCCCCGTCGGCGGGAGCGCGTCCCGAACGACAACGCACCGTGAAGGAACAGCAAGTCACCTTAGCCACCCTGCACTTGAAGGCTGCGCATCGTGCGCCCCATCGCCAGGCGCCCGAACGCGACCAGCGCGACGATCCAGAAGCACTGCAGCCCCAGTCCGCGCAGCGCATGCCAGCCGCTCAGTTGCCCGAAGTAAAGCCGTGCCGGAATGTCGAACAGCCCCGCCAGCGGCTGCACCAGCAACGCGGCCTGCCAGGCGTCGGGCAGCAGCGCCAGCGGCAGCAGGTTGCCCGAAAACACGATGACCACGGGTGTCGCCACCGCACTGATGCCGCGCTCGTTGAGCGCCGCCGTGGCCGCCACGTTGAGCAGCATCACCATCGCGGTCGACAGCAGCAGCGCGAGCACCACCGACAGCAAAAACGCCACGCCGGCCACCGCGTTCGCGGGCGGTTGCCAGGCCCACTCGCCCAGCCCCGCCAGCGGCAGCACGACCGCCGCGAAGGCCGCCATCAGCGCCATGCGCGGCAACAGCCGGGCCGCGATCCAGCCGGCGCTGCGCGCGAACCACAGCGCATACGCATCCACCGGCCGCAACCGGTCGTAGGCCACCGCGCCGGTGCGCACGGCCTGCGCCACCTCCGGGTCGCCGAGCCAGGGCAGCAGCACCAGCAGGCCTTGCGCGAGCCAGGTGTAGCTGATGGCCTGGGCGAGCGACATCGACGACGCCGCACCCGCGATGGCGCTGCCGCCATAGAACGCCGCGAACACCATCACCTTGATGCCGCCCCACCAGCACTGCGTCGCAAAGCCGGCGAGCGCCGCCGTGCGGTACTGCAGCATCTGCAGGAAGCGCGATACAAAGGCCGCGGCATAGGGGCGCAGCAGATCGCGCGGGCTCACGCTTCGGCCGCTCCATGCATGGCATAGAAGCGCGCGATCACGGCCTCGATGGCCATGCCCTCGAGGCGGATGTCTTCCACCGCGTGCTCGGCCGCGATGCGCGCGATCAGCGCGGGCGCGGAAGTCAGCGCGGGATCGAAATCGAGCACCAGCGTCTGGCCGTCCCGCGCGTGCACCGTGGCACCGGGCACCTGCCCGGGCAATGCGGCGTCCTGCGCAAAGTCGACCACCAGCCGGCGCTCGGCCATCACCTGCGCGCGCAGCGCCTCGACCGGGCTGTCGGCCAGCACGCGGCCGTGGCCGATGACGATCACGCGCTGGGCCAGCGCCTCGATGTCGTGCATGTCGTGCGTGGTCAGCAGCACGGTGGTGCCGCGCTCGCGGTTGGCGCGCCGCACGAAGTCGCGCACCGCGAGCTTCGAGGGCGCGTCAAGGCCGATGGTCGGCTCGTCGAGAAACAGGATGTCCGGCTCGTGCAGCAGCGCCGCCGCGATCTCGGCACGCATGCGCTGGCCCAGCGAGAGCTGGCGCACCGGCTGGCCGAGCACGCGCTCCAGGTGCAGCAGCGCGACCAGTTCGTCGCGCGTGCGCCGATAGCGCACCGGATCGACACGGTAGATGTCGCGCAGCAGGTCGAAACCGTCGCCCACCGGCAGGTCCCACCACAGCTGCGTGCGCTGCCCGAAGACCACGCCGATGCGCGCCACGTGGCGCTCGCGGTCCGCGAAGGGATCGCGCCCGTCGATCTCCACGCGCCCGCCGTCGGGCCGCAGGATGCCCGCGAGGATCTTGATGGTGGTCGACTTGCCCGCGCCGTTCGGCCCGATGAAGCCCAGCAGCTCGCCGCGCTCGAGCGAGAACGACACGCCCGACAGCGCCTCCACCGTGCGGTGGCGACGCTGCAGCAGCCCGCGCAGCGCCCCCATCACGCCCGGGTCGCGCTCGGAGATGCGGTAGGTCTTGAGGAGTTGGTCGACGAGGATGTGGGGCATGGAAAGCGCCGCGCCGGCATGGAATGCGCGGCGGGGGCGGGATGCTACACGAAACCGCCGGTACGATCACGGGCTCTCCAGAGATTGCCCGCCCGCCATGCCTTCGTCGCCTTCCCTGCCTCCCTCGCCCACCCATCTGCTGCCACTGGACCGCTGGGCCGCGCCCACGCGCAGCGCGCTCGTGGGCGTGTTCACCGACATCGACGACACGCTCACCACCGAGGGCGCGATCACGCCCGACGCGCTGCAGGCGCTCGGCGACCTCAAGGCCGCAGGCCTCGCCATCGTGGCGATCACGGGCCGGCCCGTGGGCTGGAGCCTGCCCTTCGTCAACACCTGGCCGGTCGATGCGATCGTGGCGGAGAACGGCGCGGTGGCGCTGCTGCCCACGGCCGATGGAACGATCGAGAAGCGCTACATGCAGGATGCGCCCACGCGCACCGCCAACTTCGAGCGCATGCAGGCCGTGCTGGTGCGCATCGAACGCGAGATTCCGGGCGCGCAGCGCGCCACCGATTCGCCGGGCCGCGAGACCGACATTGCCATCGACCACAGCGAGTTCGTGCAGCTGAGCGAAGAGACCATCGCCCACGTCGTCGCGCTGATGCGCAGCGAAGGCATGCACGCCACCGTGAGCAGCATCCACATCAACGGCTGGTATGGCGACAACGACAAGCTCGAGGGCGCGAGCTGGATCGTGCACGAACTCTGGGGCCGCGCGCTCGACGACGAACTCGACCGCTGGGCCTATGTGGGCGACTCCACCAACGACCAGCTGATGTTCCGCACCTTCGCGAGCAGCATCGGCGTGGCGAACGTCGCGCGCTTCGTGCCGCAGCTGGAGCACCTGCCGCGCTATGTGGCAGAGGGCGAGCGCGGCGCGGGTTTTGCCGAGGCGGCGCGCGCGATTCTCTCGGCTCGCGCTACCCGCTGACCGGCCGCCGCGCGCCCTCCCGCAAGCCGGCTCACTTGTCCTTCGCCAGCCCCAGCTTGTCGATCACCGCCTTCTCGCGCAACACCGTGTCCTGCGCGAACTTGGTGTAGGTCGCCGAGCTCATGTAGTTCGGCAGCATGTCGTAGCGGCCGAGCGACGCCACATAGCTCGGCTCTTCCATCGCCTGCTTGAACGCGTCGTGCAGCTTCTTCACCACCTCGGGCGGCGTGCCCTTGGGGGCGCCGATGCCGAAGGGCGAGTTCTGCACGATGTCGTAGCCCAGCTCCTTCAGCGTCGGCGCGTCGGGGAACTTGGCCAGGCGCTTCTCGCCCCAGGTGTTCAGCACGCGCAGCTTGCCGGCCTCGACCTGCGGTGCAAAACCGGTGCTGTCGGCGGCCGCCATCAGCTGGCCGCTGAGCACGGCGAGCATCAGGTCGGCGCTGCCCTTGTAGGGCACGTGCTGCAGCTGGATGCCGGCCTTCTGCGCCACGATCTCGGTCGTGAGGTGCGGACTCGTCAGGTTGCCGGTGGAACCATAGGTGAGCTTGCCGGGGTTGGCCTTGGCGTAGGCGACGAAGTCGGCCCAGGTCTTGAACGGGCTGTCGGCCGGCACCACGATGCCGAAGGCGTAGCCCGTGACGTTCAGCACGTAGCTGATGTCCTTGAGCGGATCCCAGTTGATCTTGGTGGTGTAGCCGAGGCGGAACACGCCGAGCGGGATCTGCGCGACGGTGTAGCCGTCGGGCTGCGAGGTCTGCAGCGCCTGCGCGGGCAAGGTGCCGCCGGCGCCGGGCTTGTTGTCGACGATGACGGGCTGGCCGAGGATCTTGCTCGCGTTGTCTGCCAGCTGGCGCATCGTGATGTCGGTGGGCCCGCCCGCGGGGAACGCGATGATCAGCTTGATCGGCTTGGCGGGAAAGGCCTGCGCGAGCGCCGCCAGCGGAGAAAGAAGAAGCCCGCAGGCTGCGGCGAGCGTGGCGGCACGGAAAAGCGATCGGCGGGACATGGTGACGGGTTCCTGAAACGGGAAAAAAGCAAAAGGGCGCATTGGGCCCTGCCTTTTGCGCGGCGGCAATCGGTGCTCACCCGACTGCTGTCGCCTGCGGCTCAGCCCGCGGCCTGCTGCTCGAATCCCTGCAGCACGTTGGCGGCATTGACACCCACCTCGGCCACCGCATAGCCGCCCTCGAAAACGAACACCGTGGGCAGGCCGGCGCGCGCCAGGTCTTCGCCCATGCGCAGGTAGTCGTCGCTCTTGAGCCGGAAACCCGCGACCGGGTCGCCTTCGAAGGTGTCGACGCCGAGCGACACCACCAGCGCGCCTGCGCGCACCGCGGCAATGCCGTCGAGCGCTGTCTTCAGCGCCGCGCGCCAGGCGGCGAAGTCGGTGCCGCGCGCGAGCGGCAGGTTATGGTTGAAGCCGAGCCCGGCGCCCGCGCCGCGCTCGTCGGCATGGCCCAGGTAGTAGGGATAGTCCGTGAGCGGATCGCCATGCAGGCTTGCGAAATGCACGTCGCTGCGCTCGTAGAAGATGGCCTGCGTGCCGTTGCCGTGGTGGTAGTCCACGTCCAGCACCGCCACGCGCTCCACGCCCGCATCGCGCAGCGCCTGCGCGGCCACCGCGGCGTTGTTGACGAAGCAGTAGCCGCCGAAGAAATCGGTGCCCGCATGGTGGCCGGGCGGCCGCGTGAGCGCGAAGGCGGCGCGCTGTCCGGCGACGACGCGCTGCGCCGCGGTCCAGGCGCAGGCGGCGCCGTGGCGCGCGGCGGCCCAGCTGCCGGCCATCAGCGGCGTGCCCGCGTCGAACGAGAACAGCCCCATGCGCGCAGGAAAACTCCGGGGCAATACGTCGGTGCGCATGCCGCGCGTGGGCCAGTACGAAGGCAGGGCATCGCGCGACGCGTTGGACGGATCGAGCGCCACCCATTCGTCCCAGGCATGGGCGATGAAGTCCAGGTAGCGCGGTGCGTGCACCCTGGCCAGCAGCGCCCCGTCGAAGGCATCGGGCGCCTGCAGCGGGCCCAGGCCGCGGCGCTCCAGTTCATGTTTCACATGGTCGACGCGGGCAGGCACCTCGAAGCACGGCACCAGTTCCCCGCGGAACATCTCGACTTTGCCCTGGTGCAGTGCGTGCTGGTCGTTGTAGATGGTGAGCATGCCGCCCATCATGCCGCACGCCGCAGCACCGCCCGGCGCCGGCCGGAGGCGGTGAGTCCGAACAGGTCCTTCGGATCGTCGAGCTCGGGCACCAGCGCGATCTGCTGGCCGATGCCGCGCTCGAGCGATAGCTGGTGGATGTAGCGCAGCGCCGTGTAGTCCTCCAGCGCGAAGCCGACCGAGTCGAACACCGTGACCTGGTCGGCGCTCTCGCGCCCGGGCACGCTGCCGAGCAGCACCTTCCAGAGTTCGTGCACCGGAAAGTCGGCCGGCAGCTGCTGGATCTCGCCCTCGATGCGGGTCTGGGGTTCGTACTCGACGAACACGCGGGCAAGGCGCAGCACGTCGGGATGCAACTCGGTCTTGCCGGGGGAGTCGCCGCCGACCGCGTTGATGTGCATGCCCGGCTCGATCATCTCGGGCGCGAGCACGACCGCGTGGCCCTGGTGGGCCGTGACCATGGTCACGATGTCGGCGCCGCGCACGGCCGCGGCGACGGAAGGCGCGCGCACCACCTCGAGCGGCGTGCAGGCCGACAGATGGCGCACCAGCTTGTCAGTGGCATGCGGATCGATGTCGAACACGCGCACTTCCTCGATGCCCAGCAACGCATGGAAAGCCAGGGCCTGGAACTCGCTCTGCGAGCCGTTGCCGATCAGCGCCATGCTGCGCGAGGCGGGCCGCGCCAGGGCCTGTGCCGCCATGGCCGAGGTGGCGGCGGTGCGCAGCGCGGTGGTGAGCGTGAGCTCGGACAACAGCACGGGGTACCCCGTATCGACCTCGGCCAGCACGCCAAAGGCCATGACCGTGGGCAGCCCGAGCGCCGTGTTGTGCGGATGGCCGTTGACGTACTTGAAGGCGTAGGCGCCGTCGTCGGCCACAGGCATCAACTCGATCACGCCGAGGTGCGAGTGGCTGGCCACGCGCGCCTTCTTGTCGAACTCGCGCCAGCGCATGAAGTCGTCGCGCAGCGCGTCGGCCAGGGCCTTGAGGAATTCAGGAACGCCGGTTTCGTCCACCAGGCGAACCAGGCTGTGAACATCGATGAAGCGGGTCATGGCACGGCTCCTTGCGTAGCCCGGCACGGCGCTTCATCCCTTCATCGATCATTCGCTCCACCGTGGCTGATCCAGGATGCGCCTGCGCCAGGGGTTGGAGCCATTGTGCGCCTGCTTGCAGGCCATTGCGAGCCCCTTCCGAGCCCTGTTGGCCACGCCTTCAGTCGTGCCTGCGCTCTTCGATGCTGCGCTCCAGGAAACGCCAGAGCCGCTCGTCTTCGCTGAAGGCCACGTTGAAGCGCAGCCAGCCGGTGGGATGCGGGTTGACCAGGAACAGCTGGCCCGGGCCGAGCATGATGCCCTCCGCCGCAGCGCGCCGCGAGAGCTCGGCACTGTCGGCAATGTCCGGGTGCCGGGCCCACAGGTACATGCCGGCCGCGGCTTCGTGGAACAGCTCGAAGCCGAGCCCGTCCAGCCGCCTCGCGACGCTGCCTTGTGCCTGCGCGAGGCGCTCGCGCAGGGCCTTGAGATGCTTGCGCCAGCGGCCGTCGGTCACGATGCCGAAGGCCAGGCGCTCGGTGATGTCGGACGAGGTCAGGCCCGAGATCATCTTGAGCTGTGCCAGCTCTTCGAGCAGCTCCGGCTGGGCGACCACGTAGCCGACGCGGATGTTGGGCGAGATGGTCTTCGAGTAGCTGCCCACGTAGACCACGCGGCGCAGCTGCCCCAGGCTGGCGAGCGAGGGGCGCATCGATGCGTCCATCTCGGCATAGATGTCGTTCTCGACCAGCGTGAAGTCGTGCGTCTGGGCCAGCTGAAGCAGTTGCACCAGCTGCGGCAGCGAGGCCATCGAGCAGGTCGGGCTCTGCAGCCGGGGCTGGGTGAAGAAGGCCTTGGGCCGATGCGCCGCGAGCAGCGCCTCGAGCGCCGGCATGTCGTAGCCCGTGGGGATGCGCGGCACGCCGACGATCTCCACGCCCAGGAAACGGAGCATGAACATCAGGTTCGGATAGCCGGGATCGTCCACCAGCACCGAATCGCCCGGCTTGAGCAGGCGGCGCGCCACCAGGTCCAGCGCCTGGCTGGAACCCTGGGTCAGCAGGACCTGGGCGGCCTCGACCACGATCTGCTGCTCCGAAAGTGCCTCGGCCGTCGCCATGCGCAGCGCCATGTGGCCGAAGGGCAGGCCGTAGCCGCCGATGTCGGCGCCTTCGGAGGCCAGGTGGCGCAGGCTGCGGCGCATGCCGTCCTCGAACAGCCAGTCGTGCGGCAGCCAGCCGCAGCCGGGCTTGAGCGGCAGGTTGCGGTTCTCGAAGATCTGCTGCAGGTACCAGCGGGCGTCGAAGCGGGGATCCGGGCGGGGCACGCTGGCCGCACCGGCGGCACTGTCCTCCATGCGCCGCTTGACGAAGAAACCCGCGTTGGCGCGCGAGACCAGCAGGCCCTGGGCCACCAGCCGGTCGTAGGCCTCGACCACCGTGAAAACACTGACGCCGTGGGCCGCGGCGAAGGCGCGGATCGACGGCAGCTTGCTGTCGGCCTTCAGTTTCTGGGAGCCGATCAGTCCGCGCAACCCTTCCACGATCTGGCTTACCAGCGGCGTCGGCTGTTCGGGGCGAAGAATGAGCATCGGGGGCGTCTCCGGCAGACCGGCCTGCACCATATTGAGGAAAGTATGTACAGGATACAAGACCAGTACAGTCTCCCGGGCGATCACTTCCGGTGTACATGGCTGGATCGATTCGTGCGACCTAGAGTGCCGGCATTCCTTCTTCAAAGCACAGGCCGTACCCATGCAACGCGAACCCCACCTCAGCAATGCCGCCCTCATGGCCCGCCGCAGCGCGGCCGTCGCCCGCGGTGTTGGCCAGGCCCATGAAATCTTCGTCAGCCGCGCCGCCAACGCCGAGCTGTGGGACGTCGAAGGGCGCCGCTACATCGACTTCGCCGGCGGCATCGCGGTGCTCAACACCGGCCACTGCCATCCGGAGATCAGTGCCGCCGTGAAGGCGCAGGTCGATCTCTATTCGCACACCTGCTTCCAGGTGCTGGCCTACGAACCCTACGTGGAGCTGGCCGAGCGCCTGAACGCGCTGGCACCGGGCCAGTTCGCGAAGAAGTCGATCTTCCTGAGCACCGGCGCCGAGGCGGTCGAGAACGCGGTCAAGATCGCCCGCGCCCACACCCGGCGCCCCGGCGTCATTGCCTTCAACGGCGGCTACCACGGCCGCACGATGATGACGCTCGGCCTGACCGGCAAGGTGGCGCCCTACAAGCTCGGCTTCGGCCCGTTCCCGGGCGAGGTGTTCCATGCGCTGTACCCGAACGCCCTGCACGGCGTGAGCGTGGACGACGCCTTGCATTCGGTCGAGCTGCTGTTCAAGAACGACATCGAGCCCGAACGCGTGGCGGCCTTCATCCTGGAGCCGGTGCAGGGGGAGGGCGGCTTCTACGTGGCGCCCAACGACTTCGTCGAAGGCCTGCGCGCGCTGGCGGACCGCCACGGCATCCTGATCATTGCCGACGAGGTGCAGACCGGCGCCGGCCGCACCGGCACCTGGTTCGCCAGCGAGCAGTGGCCCGTGGCGCCGGACCTGATCACCACCGCCAAGTCGATGGCGGGCGGTTTCCCGATCTCCGGCGTGGTGGGCCGCGCCGAGGTGATGGACGCGCCCGCGCCCGGCGGCCTGGGCGGCACCTACGCCGGCAGCCCCATCGGCTGCGCCGCGGCGCTCGCGGTGCTCAAGGTGTTCGACGACGAGCAATTGCTGGCGCGCAGCCGGGCACTCGGCGAGCGGCTCACGGCCGGCCTGCGCCGCATCGCGGCCGACGTGCCGGCCATCGGCGACGTGCGCGGGCTCGGCGCCATGGTGGCCATCGAGCTGTTCGAGCAGGGCGACACCGCGCGGCCCGACGCCGCGCTGACCCGCCAGGTGGTTGCGGAGGCGGCGCGGCGCGGGTTAATCCTGCTGTCATGCGGCACCTATGGCAATGTAATTCGCGTGCTGGTGCCGCTCACGGCATCCGACTTGCTTGTGGACGAAGGCCTGGCGCTTCTCGCGGACAGCTTCGCCGCACTGCGCTGATCGACCCTTTCCTGAAATCCTCCATGACAGCAGAACCCTTGGTGCGCTTCCAGCGCGTCCAGAAAACCTACGACGGCGAGCACCTGGTGGTGCGCCAGCTCGATCTGGACATTCACCGTGGCGAGTTCCTGAGCCTGCTCGGGCCTTCGGGCTCGGGCAAGACCACCACGCTGATGATGCTGGCGGGCTTCGAGTCGCCGACCTCGGGCGAGATCCTGCTCGACGGCAAGCCGATCACCGGCACGCCGCCGCACAAGCGGAACTTCGGCATGGTCTTCCAGAACTACGCGCTGTTTCCGCACCTGAGCGTGGGCCAGAACGTGGCCTATCCGCTCACCGTGCGCAAGGTGCCGAAGGACGAACAGCAGCGCCGCGTGCAGCGCGCACTCGACATGGTGCAGCTGCGCGGCATGACCGACCGCCTGCCCGGCCAGCTCTCGGGCGGCCAGCAGCAGCGCGTGGCGCTGGCGCGCGCGCTGGTGTTCGAGCCCCAGCTGGTGCTGATGGACGAGCCGCTCGGCGCGCTCGACAAGCAGCTGCGCGAGCACATGCAGCTCGAGCTCAAGGACCTGCATCGCCAGCTGGGCGTGACCTTTGTCTACGTCACGCACGACCAGGGCGAGGCGCTCACCATGAGCGACCGCGTGGCGGTGTTCAACGAAGGCGTGATCCAGCAGCTGGACACGGTCGACCGCCTGTACGAGACGCCGTCCAACCGCTTCGTGGCCGGCTTCGTCGGCGACAACACCGTGCTCAAGGGTCAGCTGGGCCGCGGCGGCGAGCACGCCGAGATGACGCTGCCCGACGGCCGCGTGCTGCAGGGGCTCAACGTCAGCGGCGCGGCCGCGGGCGCGGCCGTCGAGGCCTGCATCCGCCCCGAGCGGGTGGTGCTGCATCGCCGGCCGGACGCCCAGCGCGCCAACATGCTCGACGCCGAGGTGGCGCGCGTCATCTACTTCGGCGACCACCTGCGGCTGCTGTGCAGCGTGGGCGGCGGCCAGGCCGAGGCCACCGTGAAGCTGCCGCTGAACGGCCTCGACGGTGCCGCCGCGCCACAGGCCGGCGAAGCGGTGGTGCTCGAATTTCCGACGGCGCATGCGCGCATCTATGCCCCCTGAATCCGGTCCGTTGTTCCCTCGTTTCCCTTCATCACCCAGGAAGACTTCCACCATGAAAAAGACACTCCTCGCCTGCACCGTCGCCGCCAGCTTCGCGCTGCCGGCCTTCGCCCAGCAGCAGCTCACCGTGGTCAACTTCGGTGGCGCCAACGCCAACGCCCAGAAGAAGGCCTACTACGAGCCCTACGAGAAGACCGGCACCAAGATCATCCCGGTCGAATACAACGGCGAGCAGGCCAAGATCAAGGCCATGGTCGAGACGAAGAAGGTCACCTGGGACGTGGTCGAGGTCGAGTCGCCCGATGCGGCGCGCGGCTGCGACGAGGGCCTGTTCGAGAAGCTCGACTATTCCAAGATCGGCAGCAAGGCCGACTTCCTGCCGGCCGCCGTCACCGACTGCGGCGTGGGCCTGTTCGTGTGGTCGACCGTGATGGCCTACAACGGCGAGAAGCTCAAGACCGCGCCCACCAGCTGGGCCGATTTCTGGGACGTGAAGAAGATTCCGGGCAAGCGCGGCATGCGCAAGGGCGCGCGCTACAACCTCGAGTTCGCGCTCATGGCCGACGGCGTGAAACCGGCCGATGTCTACAAGGTGCTCGCCACCAAGGATGGCGCCGAGCGCGCGTTTAGGAAGCTCACCGAGCTCAAGCCGAACATCCAGTGGTGGGAGGCCGGCGCACAGCCGCCGCAGTTCCTGGTGGCGGGAGACGTGGTGCTGACCACCGTGTACAACGGCCGTATCGACGCGGCCAACCGCGAAGGCCGCGACCTCAAGATCTATTGGCCGGGCGGCATCTATGACCTCGACTACCTGGTGATTCCGAAGGGCGCACCGAACAAGGAAGCCTCGCTGAAGTACATCCAGTTCGCGATGCAGCCGGCCAACCAGGCGGTCTATGCCCAGAACATCGCCTACGGCCCCACCAACACCAAGGCGCTGGCTTCGCTCAGCCCCAAGGTGCTGGCCGACCTGCCGACCTCGTCGACCAACGCCAAGGATGCGCTGCAGTTCAACGTCGGCTTCTGGGCCGACCAGGGCGAGGCGCTCGAGAAGCGCTTCGCGTCATGGGCCACGCAGTAAGCGGGCAAGGCAAGAGGCCATGCAAGCGGCAATGTCTGTTCCCCAGCTCCCGGCAGAGGCGCGACCCGGCGAACTCCGGCGTGCGCTGGCGCGCGCCGAGTCGCGCCGCAAGTGGCGCGCCTTTGCGCTCACGGCGCCGCTGCTGGTGTTTCTTCTGCTGACACTGCTGGTGCCGATCGTCGCGCTGCTGCAGCGCGCGGTCGAGAACCCTGAGGTGGCCAACGCGCTGCCGCGCACCGTGCGCGCGCTCGACGGATGGAACCGCAAGGAGGCGCCCGCGGCCGCGGCCTATGCCGCCATCGCGGCCGACCTCGGCCAGCTGCCCGACAGCTCCGACGCGGGCGCCCTGGCGCGCCGCCTCAACACCGAGATCGCGGGCGCCCGCTCGCTGGTGATGGGCACCTTCCGGGCGCTGCCGATCGCCGGCACGCCGGAAGAGGTCAAGGCGCGCATGCTGGAGCTCGATCCGCGCTGGGGCGAGGCGCCGTACTGGCAGGCGATTGCCAAGAACGGTTCGCGCTGGACGCCCGACTACCTGCTCGCCTCGGTCGACCTGCGGCGCGACGTGGCCGGCGAGGTCGAGCGCATGCCCGCCGACCAGCGCGCCTTTGCCGGCATCCTGCTGCGCACTTTCAACATCAGCGCCGTGGTCACCTTCTTCTGCCTGCTGCTGGCCTATCCGCTGGCCTGGTGGCTGTCGACGCTGCCGGCGCGCAAGGCCAACGTGCTGATGATCCTGGTGCTGGTGCCGTTCTGGACTTCCATCCTGGTGCGCGTGGCGGCCTGGATCGTGCTGCTGCAGTCCGAGGGGCTGGTCAACCGCGGCCTGATGGGCATCGGCCTGATCGACCATCCGCTGGCGCTGCTGTTCAACCGCACCGGCGTGATCATCGCGATGGTGCACATCCTGCTGCCCTTCATGATCCTGCCGCTCTACAGCGTGATGAAGAGCGTGCCGCCCACCTACCTGCGCGCCGCCGTCTCGCTGGGCAGCTCGCCGCTGGCGGCTTTCTTCCGCGTGTACGTGCCGCAGACCTACCCGGGCATCGGTGCCGGCGCGCTGCTGGTCTTCATCCTGGCGATCGGCTACTACGTGACACCGGCGCTGCTCGGCGGCGCGGACGACCAGATGCTGAGCTACTACATCGCGCGCTACACCAACGTCGAAATCAACTGGGGCATGGCCTGCGCGCTGGGCGCCGTGCTGCTGGTCGCCACGCTGGTGCTGTACGCCGTGTACCGCCGCATCGGCAAGGCCGAGCTGAGCCTCGGCTGAACGGCACGAAAGACAGACACGCATGTTCAAGCTCCCTCAATTCCCGGCCTACGCCACCTTCGCCGACAAGCTCGGCTGGTGGCTGGTGCGCGCCGGCTGCGTCGCGGTGCTGGCCTTCCTGCTGGCGCCGATCCTGGTGGTGATTCCGCTGTCGTTCTCCGACAGCTCGTTCCTGGCCTACCCGATCCGGGGCTGGTCGCTGCAGTGGTACCGCCACCTGTTCGAATCGCCCGAGTGGGCGCGCGCGGCGCGCAACAGCTTCATCGTCGCGCCGGCCGCCACGGTGCTGGCCACCGTGCTGGGCACGCTGGCCGCGGTGGGGCTGTCGCGCACGAGCTTCGCCTTCAAGGGCCTTCTGATGAGCGTGCTGATCTCGCCGATGGTGGTGCCGATCGTGGTGGTGGGCGTCGCCACGTACCTCTACTTCGCGCCCATCGGGCTGGCCGACACCTACTTCGGGCTGATCGTGGTGCATGCGGCGCTGGGCGCGCCCTTCGTGCTGACCACCGTGCTTGCCACGCTGGCCGGCTTCAACCAGAACCTGGTGCGCGCATCGCTGAGCCTGGGCGAGACGCCGTTCAGGACCTTCATGCGCATCACGCTGCCGGTGATTGCACCGGGCGTGATCTCGGGCGCGCTGTTCGCCTTCGCCACCTCGTTCGACGAGGTGGTGGTCACGCTGTTCCTCGCGGGGCCGGACCAGGTCACGCTGCCGCGCCAGATGTTCACCGGCATCCGCGAGAACATCTCGCCCACCATCGCCGCCGTGGCGACGCTGCTGATCGTCTTCACCACCACGCTGCTGCTCGCGCTCGAATGGCTGCGCGGCCGTCGGCGCTGAACACGCACACGATGCCTACCACGACACCGAACCAGCCGCTGGGCGGCAACACGATGCCGCGCTTCGCCGGCCCCGGCACGATGATGCGGCTGCCGGCTGCAACGTCCCCGCAGGGGCTGGATGCGGCATTCATCGGCGTGCCGTTGGACATCGGCACCTCCAACCGGCCGGGCGCGCGCTTCGGGCCGCGCCAGATCCGCGCCGAATCGGCGCTGCTGCGGCCCTACAACATGGCCACCGGCGCGGCGCCTTTCGACAAGTTGAACGTGGCCGACCTGGGCGACGTGCCGATCAACACCTATTCGCTCGAAAAATCGCTGGCCATCATCTCGGCCTTCTACGACACGGTGCTGGCCACCGGCTGCGCGCCGCTGACGCTCGGCGGCGACCACACCATCGCGCTGCCGATCCTGCGCGCGGTGGCGCGCAGGCATGGCCCGGTCGCGCTGGTGCACGTGGACGCGCATGCGGACGTGAACGACGACATGTTCGGCGAGCGCATTGCCCACGGCACACCGTTCCGGCGCGCGGTCGAGGAGGGCCTCCTGGCCTGCGACAAGGTCTGGCAGATCGGCCTGCGCGGCACCGGCTACGCGGCAGACGATTTCGACTGGCCGCGCGAACGGGGCTTCACCGTGGTGCAGGCGCACGAGGTCTGGTTCCAGTCGCTGGCGCCGCTGATGGCGCAGGTGCGCGAGCGCATCGGGCCGACGCATCCGGTCTACATCACCTTCGACATCGACGGCATCGACCCGTCGTTCGCCGGCGGCACCGGCACGCCCGAGATCGGCGGGCTCACCGTGCCGCAGGCGCTGGAGATCGTGCGCGGCTGCCGCGGGCTGAACGTGGTGGGCGCCGATCTGGTGGAAGTCAGCCCGCCCTACGACACGAGTGGAAACACTGCGCTGCTCGGGGCCAATCTGCTCTACGAAATGCTCTGCGTACTCCCCGGTGTACCTTTCCGCTGACACCGGCTATTCATCTTTTCCCGAGACAACACGACACCATGGACACCAAGACTTCCCCCCTCGCACTGCTGAACGACCCGACCCTGCTCAAGACCGACGCGCTGATCGCCGGCGAATGGACAACGGGCGCCAGCCGTTTCGACGTGAACGACCCGGCCACCGGCCGGAAGCTGGTCGACGTGGCCAACCTCACGCGCGCGGACGCCGCGCACGCCATTGCCGCCGCCGACAAGGCGCTTGCGGCCTGGCGCAGCAAGACCGGCAAGGAGCGCAGCATCGTGCTGCGCAAGTGGTTCGAGCTGCTGATCGCCAACACCGAAGACCTCGGCCGCCTGATGACCGCCGAGCAGGGCAAGCCCTTTGCCGAGGCCAAGGGCGAGGTCGTCTACGGCGCGAGCTTCGTCGAGTGGTTTGCCGAGGAAGCCAAGCGCGTGAATGGCGAGGTGCTGCCGCAGTTCGACAACAACCGCCGCCTGCTGGTGTTGAAGCAGCCCATCGGCGTGTGCGCGGCGATCACGCCGTGGAATTTTCCGCTGGCCATGATCACCCGCAAGGTGGCGCCGGCGCTGGCTGCGGGCTGCACGGTGGTCATCAAGCCGGCCGAACTCACGCCGCTGACCGCGCTTGCGGCCGCGGAACTGGCCGTGCGGGCCGGCATTCCGGCGGGCGTGCTCAACGTGCTCACCGCCGACAGCGGCAACAGCATCGCGATCGGCAAGGAGCTGTGCGAGAGCGACGTCGTGCGCCACCTGAGCTTCACGGGCTCCACCGAAGTGGGCCGCATCCTGATGAGCCAGTGCGCGCCGACGGTCAAGAAGCTGTCGCTGGAGCTGGGCGGCAACGCGCCCTTCCTGGTGTTCGACGATGCGGATGTGGATTCGGCTGTCGAAGGCGCCATCGCGAGCAAGTACCGCAACGCCGGCCAGACCTGCGTGTGCGCGAACCGGCTGTATGTGCAGGAAGGCATCTATGACGCCTTCGTCGAGAAGTTCGCGGCCAAGGTCAAGGCGCTCAAGGTCGGCAACGGCTTCGAGGACGGCGTGACGCAGGGCCCGCTGATCGAGGATGCGGCCATCGACAAGGTGCAGCGCCACGTAGCCGACGCCGTCGCCAAGGGCGGCAAGGTGCTGGCGGGCGGCCACAGGATGCAGGGCCAGTTCTTCGAGCCGACCGTCATTGCCGATGCCACCGCCGACATGCTGTGCGCGCGGGAAGAAACCTTCGGCCCCTTCGCGCCGGTGTTCCGCTTCAAGACCGAACAGGATGGGATCGACGCGGCGAACAACACCGAGTTCGGCCTGGCGAGCTACTTCTACACCCGCGATGTGGGCCGCATCTTCCGTGTGGCGGAAGCGCTGGAATACGGCATGGTGGGCATCAACGCCGGCGTGATCGCCACCGAGCATGTGCCGTTCGGCGGCGTGAAGCAGTCGGGCCTGGGGCGCGAAGGCTCGCACCACGGCATGGACGACTACGTCGAGATCAAGTACCTCTGCCTGGGCGATATCCAGAAATAAGAAGCAAGGAAGGGCGGGGTCGGGACCCCGCCCCGCCCGCTATCTCGCCAGCACCGGCTTCAGTGCCACGCCGGTGTGAGTGCCGAGCCGCACCACTTCCTCCGGCGGCGCCGCCGCCACGATGCGCCCGCCGGCGTTGCCGCCCTCGGGACCCAGGTCGATGATCCAGTCGGCCTCGGCGATCAGGTCGAGGTCGTGCTCGATCACCACCACGCTGTGGCCGCCGTTCACCAGCCGGTGCAGCACGTGGATCAGCTTCTCGACGTCGGCCATGTGCAGGCCCACGGTCGGCTCGTCGAGCACGTAGAGCGTGTGCGGCGCCTTCTGGCCGCGGCGCGTGATGTCGTCGCGCACCTTGCTGAGTTCGGTCACCAGCTTGATGCGCTGCGCCTCGCCGCCAGACAGCGTGGGCGAGGGCTGCCCCAGCGTGAGGTAGCCCAGCCCCACATCCTTCAGCAGCTGCAGCGGATGGCTGATGTTGGGCATGGCCGCGAAGAACTCGACCGCCTCGTCCACTTCCATCTGCAGCACCTCGCCGATGCTCTTGCCGCGCCAGCTCACGGCCAGCGTCTCGGGGTTGAAGCGCGCACCGTGGCAGACCTCGCAAGGCACCTTCACGTCGGGCAGAAAGCTCATCTCGATGGTGCGCACGCCCGCGCCGTCGCAGCCCGGGCAGCGGCCTTCGCCGGTGTTGAAGCTGAAGCGCGCCGGGCCGTAGCCGCGCGCCTTGGCCTCGAGCGTGTCGGCAAACAGCTTGCGGATGGTGTCCCAGAAGCCGATGTAGGTGGCCGGGCAGCTGCGCGGCGTCTTGCCGATGGGGGTCTGGTCGACCTCGAGCACGCGGTCGATGGTCTCGTAGCCTTCGACGCGGTCGCAGCCGGACCAGGCCGGGCGCTTGCCTGCGGCATCGGCGTCGCGGCCGGCCTTGGTCATGCGCTGGACCACGATGGCGTGCACGCTGGCCAGCAGCACGTCGCGCGCGAGCGTGGACTTGCCCGAGCCGCTCACGCCGGTGACCACCACCAGGCGGTGCAGCGGCAGCGTGGCGGTCACGTCCTGCAGGTTGTGCAGGCCGGCGCCGTGCACGGTGAGCCATTGGCCGCTGTCTTCGGCCTTCGGGTCGGGCGAGGGAATCAACCGCCGCGCCTGCAGCGGATGCTTGATGGCATCGCGCAGGTAGCGGCCGGTCTGCGATTCGCCCGCCGCCTGGATGTCGGCCACCGAGCCCTCGGCCACGAGGCGGCCGCCGCGCTTGCCGGCACTCGGGCCGATGTCGATGATGTGGTCGGCGCGGCGAATGGTGTCTTCGTCGTGCTCCACCACCACCAGCGTGTTGCCCTTGTCGCCGAGCTTGTGCAGCGCGTCGAGCAGGATCTGGTTGTCGCGTGCATGCAGGCCGATGGTCGGCTCGTCGAGCACGTAGCACACGCCCTGCAGGTTGCTGCCGAGCTGCGCCGCGAGTCGGATGCGCTGGGCTTCGCCGCCGCTCAGCGTGGGCGCGCCGCGGTCGAGCGTGAGGTAGCCCAGGCCCACCTCCTCGAGGAATTCGAGGCGGCTCTTGATCTCGGGCACCAGGTCGCGTGCGATCTCGGCTTCGCGGCCGGTGGGCGCCAGCCCTTCGAACCACTGCCGCACCTCGGTCACGCTCATGCGCGCAAGCTCGGTGATGCCGATGCCGCCCATGCCGTCGGCGACGGACGCGCCGAAGCCCACCGCGCGCGCCGTGGCATTGAGCCGCGTGCCTTCGCAGGTCGGGCAGGCGGTGTCGGCCAGGTCTTCGATCTCGGGCTCGGCAAAGGTCTGCTCGCGGCCCTTGTTGTCGTCGTCGCGGATCGAGTCGTCGAAGACCTTGCGCTGGTCCTTGCTGAGCTTGACGCCGGTGCCCACGCAGTCGGGGCACCAGCCGTGCTTGCTGTTGTAGCTGAACAGGCGCGGATCGAGCTCGGCATAGCTGGTGCTGCAGACCGGGCAGGCGCGCAGCGTGGAGAACACGTTGACGCGGCCGATGCCGGAGGCGGACACGCCGGCCATCATCGCGGCCTTGAGGCCGTCGAGCTGGCTCAGCACATGCACCACGCCCTTGCCGTGTTCGAGCGCCTTGGTGAGCGCCTCGCGCAGCTCGGTCTCCTTCGAGGGCAGCACGTCGAGGCTGGCCACCGGCAGCTCGATGCTGTGCTCCTTGAAGCGGTCGATGCGCGGGAAGCCTGTGGTCGGCAGGAAGTCGCCGTCGACGCGCAGGTGGGTGAAGCCCCGCGGCCGTGCCCAGTCGGCGAGTTCGGTGTACACGCCCTTGCGGTTGCTCACCAGCGGCGCGAGCAGGCCGATGTGCTGGCCCTTGAAGTTGCGCATCAGCTGCGCCGCGATGCTGTCGGGCGTCTGCGGCTGCACGGCCGCGCCGTCGTGGATGCAGTGCTGGATGCCGAGCTTCACGTACAAGAGGCGCAGGAAGTGCCAGACCTCGGTGGTGGTGCCCACCGTGCTCTTGCGGCCGCCGCGCGACAGGCGCTGCTCGATGGCCACCGTGGGCGGAATGCCGTAGACCGCATCGACCTCGGGCCGGCCCGCGGGCTGCACGATGCTGCGCGCATAGGCGTTGAGCGATTCGAGGTAGCGGCGCTGCCCTTCGTTGAACAGGATGTCGAAGGCCAGCGTCGACTTGCCCGAGCCGCTCACGCCCGTCACCACGCTGAACTTGCCGCGTGGAATGTTCACGCTGAGGTTCTTCAGGTTGTGCTCGCGCGCGTTGACGATCTCGATGGCGTGGCTGCCGGGTGCCGTCTTGGCATTGGCGATGTAGCGCCGCGCGGCGCGCTCGGCCACCTTGTAGGCCTCGGGGCCGATGGCCAGGTCGTAGTCGGCCAGCGCCGCGCCGGTGAGCGAGGCGCGGTTCTCGCGCAGCTGCTCGGGCGTGCCCTCGGCCACCACCTGGCCGCCGCCCTCGCCGCCTTCGGGACCGAGGTCGATGCACCAGTCGCTGGCGCGGATCACGTCGAGGTTGTGCTCGATGACGATCAGCGAATGGCCGGCATCGAGCAGCTTGCGCAGCGCGCGCATCAGGCGCGCGATGTCGTCGAAGTGCAGGCCGGTGGTCGGCTCGTCGAACAGGAACAGCGTGCCCCTGCGCGCGACCGATTGCTTGCTTGCGGTCGCGCTCTTGGCCGCCTCGGCCAGAAAGCCCGCGAGCTTGAGGCGCTGCGCCTCGCCGCCGCTCAGCGTGGGCACGGGCTGGCCGAGCTTGACGTAGTCGAGCCCCACGTCGGAAATCGGCTGCAGCACGCGCAGCACGTCGCGGTCGGCCTCGAACACCGCTGCGGCTTCGGCCACGGTGAGGTCGAGCACGTCGGCCACGTTGTAGCTCTTGCCCTTGCGCTCGACCTTCACTTCGAGGATCTCGGGCCGGTAGCGCTTGCCGTCGCAATCGGGGCAGCGCAGGTACACGTCCGACAGGAATTGCATCTCGACGTGCTCGAAGCCCGAGCCGCCGCAGGTCGGGCAGCGGCCGTCGCCCGAGTTGAAGCTGAACTTGCTCGCGGTGTAGCCGCGCTGGCGCGAGAGCGCGGCGGTGGCGAAGATCTCGCGGATCGCGTCCCACGCGCCCACGTAGCTCGCGGGGTTGGAGCGCGCCGTCTTGCCGATCGGCGACTGGTCGACGAAGACCACGTCGCCCAGGTGATCGGCGCCCAGCAGGCGGTCGTGCGCGCCCGGCGTTTCCGTGGCCTTGCCGAAGTGGCGCATGAGCGCGGGTGCCAGCACGTCCTGGATCAGCGTCGACTTGCCCGAGCCGCTGACGCCGGTCACGCAGACCAGCCGCGCGAGCGGAAACTCGACCGTGATGTTCTTGAGGTTGTGCTCGCGCACGCCTTCGAGAATGAGCCGGTGCGTGTTCTCGCTCACGAGCCGCTTGAAGCCCATGCCGATCTTCTTGCGCCCGCCCAGGTACTGGCCGGTGAGCGTGTCGGCATCGCGCAGCTGGTCGGTGCTGCCGTCGAACACGATCTGCCCGCCGCGGATGCCGGGGCCCGGGCCCATGTCGATCACGCGGTCGGCCGCGAGCATCACGGCGGGGTCGTGCTCGACCACCACCAGCGTGTTGCCGGCATCGCGCAGCCGCAGCATGGCCTCGGTGATGCGGTTCATGTCGCGCGGATGCAGGCCGATGCTGGGCTCGTCGAGCACGAACAGCGTGTTGACCAGCGAGGTGCCCAGCGCCGTGGTGAGGTTGATGCGCTGCACCTCGCCGCCCGACAGCGTGCGGCTCTGCCGGTCGAGCGTGAGGTAGCCGATGCCGACGTCGTGCAGGTAGCGCAGGCGCGTGGTGATTTCCTCGAACAGCAGCTTCAGCGCCTGCGCTTCGCCTTCGCTCGCGGTGTTGCCGTTGCCATGGCGCTCGACGCGGTCGAAGAAGCGGCGCAGCCGCTCGATGGGCAAGAGCATCAGGTCGTGCAGGCACAGGCCGGGCAGCGCCTCGAGCTGCGCGCGCGTCCACCTGGCGCCGGTCGGCATGAAGCGCTTGGCGGGTTCGAGCACCGCATCGGCGTCTGCCTTGCTGCCGATGCGCCACAGCAGGCTGTCGAGCTTCAGGCGCGCGCCGCTGCAGACGGGGCACGGCGTGTAGCTGCGGTACTTGGACAAGAGCACGCGGATGTGCATCTTGTAGGCCTTGCTCTCCAGGTAACCGAAGAAGCGGCGCACGCCATACCACTGCTTGTTCCAGTTGCCTTCCTTGTAGTTGGGCGTGCCCTCGATCACCCAGTGCTTCTGCGCGTCGGTGAGCTTGTTCCAGGGCGTGTCGCGCGGAATGCCGGCCGCCTCGGCGTGGCGCATGAGGTCGTCCTGCGCTTCCTTCCACGCCGGGGTCTGGATGGTCTTGATGGCGCCGGCGCGCAGCGTGAGCTTGTCGTTGGGAATCACGAGGCCCAGGTCGACGCCGATCACGCGGCCGAAGCCGCGGCAGGTGTCGCAGGCGCCCACCGCCGAGTTGAACGAGAACATCGACGGGATCGGGTCGGTGTAGCGGATGTCGCTCTCGGGGCAGTGCAGGCCCGTCGAGAACTTCCACACGTCGGTCGGTGCATTTTCGTCGGCGCCGGTCGCATGCACCGTGACCCGCCCGCTGCCGCGCTTGAGCGCCACCTCGATGGCCTCGACCACGCGCGAACGCTCGGCGCTCGAGATGCGGAAGCGGTCGGCCACCACGTCGAGCACCTTGCGCGGACCGGTGGGCGCGGCCACCTCGCGCTCCGACTGAACGCGCGTGAAGCCGCTGGCCGACAGCCACTGCGTCACTTCATCCGCAGAGGTGCCCGCGGGCAACTCGACCGGGAAGGTGACCACCAGCCGCGGGTCGCCCGCCGCAGCCGCCCGCTCGGCGATCTGCGCATAGATGCTGTCGGGCGAATCGTGGCGCACCGGCAGCGCGGTTTCGCGGTCGAACAGCTGGGCCGCGCGCGCATAGAGCAGCTTCAGGTGGTCGTTGAGCTCGGTCATCGTGCCGACCGTGGAGCGCGAGGAGCGCACCGGGTTGGTCTGGTCGATGGCAATGGCGGGCGGCACGCCCTCCACCTTGTCGACGGCCGGCTTGTCCATGCGGTCCAGGAACTGGCGCGCGTAGGCGGAAAAAGTCTCCACGTAGCGCCGCTGGCCCTCGGCATAGAGGGTGTCGAACACGAGGCTCGACTTGCCCGAGCCGCTGGGCCCGGTGACCACCGTCATCTCGCCGGTGCGGATGTCGAGGTCGAGGTTCTGGAGGTTGTGCTGGCGCGCGCCGCGAATCCGGATGGAGCCCTGTGTCATGAATGCCTTGGGGGGTGGGGCAAACATTCTAGGGAGTGGCCGATGACGTATTCGTGCACTCCGTCACATGGTCCGCGCCCGCGCAGGGGTTTGTACCGATTCAGCGATTGTCACTTCATGTAACAAATAGCACCTTCGTTTACGTTCCTATCTGCACTCGAAAGTTGCCCCATGAACAAGCTGCACGTTCTTTGCGCCGCCCTGCTGGCAGTGGCCGCGACATCCGCGCCGGCCCAGATCCTGATCGGCCAGACAGCGGGCATGACCGGCTCCGTGGCCGCCAGCGTGAATGAAACCATCGGCGGCGCCCAGCTGGTGATCGACGCCGTGAACGCCCAAGGTGGCGTCCATGGCGAAACGATCGAGGTGCTGCGCATGGACGACGGCTTCGACGTCAAGCGCGCCAGCGAGAACGCCCGCGTGCTGATCGAGGAGAAGAAGGTGGCGGCGCTCTTCATGAGCCGCGGCACGCCGCATTCGCAGGCCATCATCCCGTGGCTCGACAAGCACGACGTGGCCCTGGTCGGCCCTTCGACCGGCGCCATGGTGCTGCACAAGCCGGTGCAAAGGTACGTGTTCAACGTGCGCGCCACCTACCAGCGCGAAGCCGAGAAGGCGATCCAGCACCTGCTCACCACCGGCATCGCGCGCATCGCCGTGGTCTACGTGACCGATTCCTTCGGGCAGGATGCGCTCGAGGGCGCCATGACCGGCTTTGCCAAGGCGCAGGCCAAGCCCACGGTGACCGTGCCGGCCGACCGCGAAAAGCCCGACTACAAGACCATCGTGCCGGCCATCAGGGACGCCAATGCACAGGCGGTGCTGTGGATCGGCTCGGGCACTGCCGTGGTCGAGGGCATCAAGGCGCTGCGCGCGTCCGGGTCGGCCGCGCAGGTGGTCACCTTGTCGAACAACGCTTCCTCGGGCTTCATCAAGCAGCTGGGCGATGCGAGCAAGGGCGTGATCGTGACCCAGGTGTTCCCGAACGAGCGCTCCATCAGCTACCCCATGGTCAAGGAAGCGCTGGCCCTGGCACGCGCCAAGGGCCAGGCCGAGCTTTCGCCGGCCGCGCTCGAAGGCTTTGCCTCGGCCAAGGTGCTGGTCGAGGCATTGCGCCGCGCCGGACCGAAGCCAACGCGGGCCAAGGTGCTCGCCGCGCTCGAGAGCCTGCGCGCCTACGACCTCGGCGGGCTCGAGGTGAGCTATTCGCCGCAGGACCATTCGGGCATCGATTTCGCCGACCTGGCGATCATCAGCGACGGCCGTTTCAAGCGCTGAGCGCGGGCGCTGGCGGCACCGCCGCGGCGGCGCCAAAGCACTGGGAACTATGGTTTGACAGGGTTTCCACGAGCGAGTGAATGTCACTTGCGGCAACACATTACACATCTTCTGACAGAAGCATCCGCTTCGCCCAAAGGCCTGTTCGATGATGAAGATGTTGTCCACGTCCCGTGCTGTTGCGCTGCTCTTCGCCCTGTCCGCCCTCGGCGCGTCGGCACAGATCGTGATCGGCCAGTCGGCCGACCTGTCGGGGCCGGTGGCCGCCAGCGTGAAGGAGACCATCATGGGCTCGCAGCTGGTCATCGACCAGGTCAACGCCCAGGGCGGCATCAACGGCGAGCAGATCGAGGTGATCCGGCTGGACGACGGCCTGGACGCCAAGCGCTCGCTCGAGAACACGCGCATCCTGATCGAGGACAAGAAGGTGCTGGCGCTGCTGCTCAACCGCGGCACGCCCAACACCCTGGCCGTCATTCCGCTGCTCGACAAGCACGGCGTGGCGCTGGTGGGGCCCTCCACCGGCGCGATGGCGCTGCACAAGCCGCTGCAGAAGAACATCTTCAATGTGCGCTCGACCTACCAGCGCGAGGCTGAAAAGGCGGTGCAGCACCTGCACACCACGGGCATCCAGCGCATCGCGGTGGTCCAGGCCGACGACTCGTTCGGCAAGGACGCAATGGAAGGCGCGAGCAAGGGCTTCGAGAAGGCGGGGCTCACACCGGCCGTGCTGGCGCTGGCCGACCGCAGCAAGCCCGACTATTCGGCCATCGTGCCGCAGCTGGTCAAGGCCAATGCGCAGGCCGTGCTGTGGATCGGCTCGGGCACCGCGGTGACCGAAGGCGTGAAGGCGCTGCGCGCCGCGGGCTCGGCGGCGCAGATCATCACGCTCTCGAACAATGCCGCGTCAGGGTTCATCAAGGAGCTCGGCTCGGCCAGCGCCGGCGTGATCGTCACGCAGGTGCTGCCCTACGAGCGCTCGTTCGGCCATCCGCTGATCAAGGAAGCGATGGCGCTCGCCAAGGCCAAGGGCCAGACCGAGCTGTCGCCGGCGCTGCTCGAAGGCTTCGTCGCCACCAAGGTGATGGTGGAGGCGCTGCGCCGCACGGGCCCCAAGCCCACGCGCGCCAGGCTGATTGCCACGCTCAACAGCCTCCAGTACGACCTGGGCGGCAACATCGACGTGAGCTACTCGCCGACCGACCACACGGGCATCGACTACGTCGACCTGTCGATCGTCAGCGAAGGCCGCTTCAAGCGCTGATCACCGCCGCGCGGGCGTTTACTTGGGTGCGGCAGCGGGCGCAGGCTCGTGCGTCGTGTCGCCGCCGTGCTTCTCGCCCGACATGTCGATCTTGTCGCCGGCTTGCGAGATGACGTACAGGGCAATGGCGGCAAAGACGACGAAGCCGACAACGAGTTTCCACATGGGTTCTGTCTCCTGATGGTGGGGATATGCGAGGGTTCAAGAAAAAGGCCTCATGCCGACGGCATGAAGCCCCTTTGTTGAACGGAGGGCCGGCGCTCGCGCCCTCCTCCTGAACGCGCGTCAGTCGTTCGCGTAGATGTCGACGTTCTTGGTCTCGCGGATGAACAGCGTGCCGACGACCAGGGTCATGGCCGCGATGATGATCGGGTACCAGAGGCCGTTGTACATGTTGCCGGTGGTCGCCACGATCGCGAACGCGGTGGTCGGCAGCAGTCCGCCGAACCAGCCGTTGCCGATGTGGTACGGCAGGCTCATCGAGGTATAGCGGATGCGCGTGGGGAACAGCTCGACCAGCATGGCGGCGATTGGGCCGTAGACCATCGTGACCAGCAGCACCAGCCAGAACAGCAGCGCGACGACCATCACCTTGTTCATCTTTGCGGGGTCGGCCTTGGCGGGATAGCCCGCCACCTTCAGGTCCTCGGCCACGCCCTTCTTGAAGGCGGCAATCTCCTTGGCGGAGGCTTCGTCGAACTTCAGGTTGACCACGTTGCCGACCGGCGCCTCGATGGACTTGTCGCCGATCTTGACGATGGCCTTGGAGCCGGGCGCGCCTTCGACGTTGTCGTAGCTCACCGAGTTCTGCACCAGGTAGCGCTTGGCGATGTCGCACGAGCTTCTGAAGTCGATTTCACGCGCCACCGGGTTGCCCTGGAAGGAACACGACTTGGGATCCGCCGTCACCGTGACGCCGGCCGTGGCCTGCGCGCGGGCCAGGTCGGGGTTGGCGGCTTCGGTCATCATCTTGAAGACCGGGAAGTAGGTGACCACGGCCAGCAGGCAGCCGGCCATGATGATCGGCTTGCGGCCGATCTTGTCCGAGAGCGTGCCGAACACCACGAAGAACGGCGTGCCGATCAGCAGCGAGGCGGCGATCATCAGGTTGGCGGTGGTGCCGTCGACCTTGAGCTGCTGCGTCAGGAAGAACAGCGCGTAGAACTGTCCCGTGTACCAGACCACGGCCTGGCCTGCCGTGAGGCCGACCAGGGCCAGGATCACGATCTTGAGGTTCTTCCACTGGCCGAAGGATTCGGACAGCGGCGCCTTCGAGGTCTTGCCCTCGGCCTTCATCTTCTGGAAGGCGGGCGATTCGCTCAACGAGAGCCGGATCCACACCGAGATGCCGAGCAATGCGATCGACACCAGGAACGGAACGCGCCAGCCCCAGTCGCCGAAGGCCTGCTCGCCGAGCCAGGTGCGCACGCCCAGGATCACCAGCAGGCTCAGGAACAGCCCGAGCGTGGCGGTGGTCTGGATCCACGAGGTGTAGGCGCCGCGCTTGCCGTGCGGCGAGTGCTCGGCCACGTACGTGGCGGCACCGCCGTACTCGCCGCCGAGCGCGAGGCCCTGCAGCATGCGCAGCGCGATCAGGATCACCGGCGCCGCGACGCCGATGGTCGCGTAGCTGGGCAGCAAGCCGACGATGAAGGTCGACAGGCCCATGATCAGGATCGTGACCAGGAAGGTGTACTTGCGCCCGATCATGTCGCCGAGCCGGCCGAACACGATGGCGCCGAACGGCCGCACCAGGAAGCCCGCGGCAAACGCCAGCAGCGCGAAGATGAAGGCCGCGCCGGCATCCAGGCCGCTGAAGAACTGCTTCGCGATGATCGCGGCCAGCGAACCGTAGAGGTAGAAGTCGTACCACTCGAACACCGTGCCAAGGGAGGAAGCGAAGATGACCTTCTTTTCCTCCGCGGACATGGGCCGGGGGGCCGGGTGCGGCATCCCCCTCGAATCCAGTGTTGCTGCCATTTGCGTCGTCTCCTGTGTGTGCGTTCGGTCGGCCCCGGCATTCGGGACCGTGAAGCATTCTTGGAGGCGCGACTGACCCGAGCCTTTCGCGAAACTGAACCGACGCTTACGAATTAAGGTGAAACCCGCGGGGCTCGTTTCAGCCTGTAAGAAATCGGCCGATTGCTCAGCTTTTGCTGCTTCGCAGCAAGGAAGGCCGCTGGTCGGCCGCGGCCCATTGCGGGCCTTCGAACCACGCATCGCCGGCCAGGTAGGCGCGCAGCATCGCAAGGCCGTCGAAGCCCCAGAACAGGCGGGCGTCGACCACATACGCCGGGGTGCCGAACACGCCGAGCTGCAGGGCTTCGTCGGTGTTGCGCTTGAGCAGCGCCTTGTTCTCGTCGCCGTTCATGTCGCGCTTCGGCTTCAGCTGCGCCGCCAGCGCAGCCAGGCGCGTGGCATCGCCGGCTTCCTCGCCGCCGCGCCACACGTTGCGGAAGATGGTCTCGGCCACGAGGCGGCTGATGCTGCCGTCGTCCGAGGTCGACAGCGCGAGCCGCAGATGCGCAAGCGGGTTGTACGGATGCGAGGCCGGCATCTCGATGGGAATGCCGTTCGCATGGCCGAGCCAGAGCACGTGGCGGTAGGTCCAGCTGCGCTTGGCAGGAATCTCGGCCGGTCCGAGCTGCCCGTGGTGCTTGAGGATCGCGCCGAGCAGCACCGGCTTGTAGGCCACGCTGTAGCTCAGGCCTTCGAATGCCTGGGGCAGGTGCTCGAACGCAAGGTGCGCGTAGGGCGAGATGAAGTCGAGGTAGAAGTCGATGTGCTTCATGCGTGCTGGTCTCCTGATGGCTCCGGGACGCGCCAGATGCCGGCCCGTGCCCGCAACTCTATCGCGCGCCACACGCCGCGCCGCGCCTCGTCTTCCATCCTGCTCCAGCCCGCGATCTCGGGGATGGTGCGCAGGCATCCTTCGCAAAAGCCGCTCAGGCGGTCCATGCGGCAGACCGAGGTGCAGGGCGATGGCGCATCGTCGGCCGAGTGCTGCACGACCACGGCGCGTTCGGCCAGCGCTTGCGCGGTGTCGAAATTCACGTCGTCACACCACGTCCGCCACCGGCGCGCCGGTGAGCTTCTCGAGGTCTTGCGGGTGCAGCTGGAACACCGCATGCGGATGGCCCGCCGCGGCCCAGATCTCCTCGAAGCGGAACAGCTCGCGGTCGATCAGCACCACCGGCGGCGTGGCATGCGCCACGGGCGAGACGCCGCCGATCGTGAAGCCGGTGCGCGCCTTCACGAACTCCGCATCGGCGCGGCCGGTCTTGCCGACCAGCGCATCGACCTTCTTCTCGTCCACGCGCTTGTCGCCCGAGGTGATGACCAGCACCGCCGCGTCGTCGCTCTTGCGCCGGAAGATGATGCTCTTGGCGATCTGCCCGACCCCGATGCCGAGCGCGTCGGCCGCCTGCTGCGCGGTGCGGCAGGCGTCGTCGAGCATGCGCGGCGAATGTGGATGGCCCGCGTCCTGCAGCACGCGCGAGACGCGCTGCACGCCCTCTGGAAGAGAGTGAAGTTCAGCGCCGCACATCACATGCGTCCTTGCTTTGGGGTGAAGCTCATCAACCAGCCCGCTTCGTGCGGATCGCCTTCGACGCCCGCGAATTCGGCTCGCGCCCCAGCGCCTCGCTGATGTACACGCCCGCGTCGATCAGCTTGTCGAGGTCGATGCCGGTCTCGATGCCCATGCCGTGCAGCATGTAGACCACGTCCTCGGTCGCCACGTTGCCGGTCGCGCCCTTGGCGTAGGGACAGCCGCCCAGCCCGGCGGAGGACGACTGGAAGTTCCAGACCCCCAGCTCCAGCGAGGCCAGCGTGTTGACCAGCGCCTGGCCGTAGGTGTCGTGGAAGTGGCCCGAGATGTGGTCCACGCCGAAATGCGCCAGCGCGGCCTCGATGGCGGCCTTCACCTTGCGCGGCGTGCCCACGCCGATGGTGTCGGCCACGTCCACGCGCTGCACGCCGATGTCCTTCATCAGCTTCGCCAGCATGCCCACACGTTCGGGTGCGATCTCGCCTTCGTAGGGGCAGCCGACGGTGCACGACATGGCGCCGCGCACATCGATGCCTTTGTCGAGCGCCGCGGCCACCACGGGTGCGAAGCGCTCGATGCTCTCGGCGATCGAGCAGTTGATGTTCTTCTGGCTGAAGGCTTCGCTCGCGGCGCCGAACACCACGATCTCGTCGGGCCACTCCTCGCGTGGCGCGGCAATGGCGGCCTCGAAGCCCTTCATGTTGGGCGTGAGCACCGAGTAGCGCACGCCGGGCTTGCGTTGGATGCCGTGCATCACCTCGGCGTTGTCGGCCATCTGCGGCACCCACTTGGGGCTCACGAAGCTGGTGACCTCGATCTCCTTCAGGCCCGCGTCCTGCAGGCGGTGCACGAGGCCGATCTTGACTTCGGCGGAGACCGGCTGCTTCTCGTTCTGCAGTCCGTCGCGCGGACCGACGTCGACGATCTTGACTTTGGTGGGGAGTTTCATGAGATGTCTCTTGTGTCGCGGGAGGATGAAAAACCGTCTCCGATTGTCCGACACATGGAAATGCCCTGCTTGGTACACAAGCAGCGGAAGGTAGCAATGCGCGCCTGTGAGGTTGCAAATGGTGCCAGCCGGGCGCTAGGCGGTTTCGCGCTGCTCGAAGTCGCCGGGCACGCCGTCAGTGCCCGCATCGCCTGCATCGACCAGATCGACCGCATCCACGCGCGCGCCGGCCGGCCCCTGGCGCGCCCAACGGATCAACTCTTCCACCGCGACCGCCCCGCCGGCCGCAAGTGCCTCCACGCTGCCGTCGCGGCGGTTGCGCACCCAGCCGCGCACGCCGAGTCGCTTTGCTGCCTGCACCATCGACCAGCGGTAGCCCACGCCCTGCACGCGGCCGCGGATGACGAGGTGGCGGGTGACGGTGGCGTCGTTGTTCATTGTGGCGCGGATCAGTACGACCTGGGCAGCCCGAGCGCCTTCTCGGCGATGAAGTTCAGGATCATCTGCGGGCTGACCGGCGCAATGCGCGGAATGTAGCTCTCGCGCAGCAGCCGCTCGACATGGTATTCCTTCGCATAGCCCATGCCGCCCAGCGTGAGCACGGCGTTCTGGCAGGCGTCGTGCGCCGCCTCGGCCGCCAGGTACTTGGCGGCGTTGGCCTCGATGCCGCAGGGCTCGCCCGCGTCGTACAGCGTGGCGGCCTTGAACACCATCAGGTCGGCCGCCTCCAGGTTGGCCCAGGCGCGCGCCAGAGGGTGCGCCACGCCCTGGTTCTGGCCGATGGGCCGGCCGAACACGACGCGCTCCTGCGCGTACTGCGAAGCGATGCGCAGGGCCGCACGGCCGATGCCGATGGCCTCGGCCGCGATCAATATGCGCTCGGGGTTGAGCCCGTGCAGGATGTATTCGAAGCCGCGCCCCTCCTCGCCGATGCGGTCTTCTTCCGGCACTTCGAGGCCGTCGATGAAGAGCATGTTCGAGTCCACCGCCGCACGGCCGAGCTTGTGGATCTCGCGCACCTCGACCTTGTCGCGGTCCAGCGGCGTGTAGAACAGCGTGAGCCCCTGCGTGGGCTTCTTCACCTGGTCGATCGGCGTGGTGCGCGTGAGGATCAGCATGCGGTCGGCCACCTGCGCGGTCGAGATCCAGATCTTGCGGCCATGCAGCAGGTAGCCGCCGTGCGGCTGGCGCACCGCCTGCGTCTTGAGGCTGGTGGTGTCGAGCCCCGCATCGGGTTCGGTCACGGCGAAGCAGGCCTTCTCGGTGCCGGCGATCAGCGGCGGCAGGAAGCGCTGGCGCTGTGCCTCGCTGCCGAACACCACCACCGGGTTGAGCCCGAAGATGTTCATGTGCACCGACGACGCGCCCGACATGCCCGCGCCCGAGGCGCTGATGGCGCGCATCATCAGCGCGGCCTCGGTGATGCCGAGGCCCGCCCCGCCCTGCGCCTCGGGCATCGCGATGCCGAGCCAGCCGCTGTCGGCCACGGCGCGGTGGAACTCGTGCGGGAACGCGGCGCGGTCGTCGTGGTCGCGCCAGTAGTCGGCGGGGAAGTCTTCGCACAGCCGTTCGATGGCGGCCACCAGCGAGCGCTGGTCTTCGTTGAGGGAGAAGTTCATTCGTCGTTGTCCTTGGGTGGAGCCGGCTGCAGCGTGACGCCGCGTGCGAGCAGGCGGTCGATCTCTGCATCGCGGTAGCCGGCTTCGCGCAGCAGCTCGACGCTCTGCTCGCCGATGCGCGGCGCCATGCGGCGAATGGCCGCGGGCGTGGCGCTGTAGCGGCCGACCGGCGCGAGGGTGCGGATGCGGCCTTCGCTCGGATGGTCGAACTCGGGAAAGAAATCGACGGCGCGCAGGTGCGGGTCGTCGATCAGGCTCTCGGTGCTGTGCAGGCGAGCGACGGGAATGTCGGCCGCCTCCAGCGCAGCCATCCACGCATCGCTGCTGCGCGTGGCCATCACCTCGGCCACGAAGGCATAGACCGCGCCGATGTTCGCCGCGCGCGCCGTGTGGGTGCCGAACATCGGCGAGCTGCGCAGCGCGGGCCGGCCGATCACGTCGAAGAAGGCCTGCCAGTGCTTGTCGTTGTAGATCAGCACGCTCAGGTAGCCGTCGGCCGTGGCGTAGGGCTTGCGGTGCGGCGCGAGCAGGCGCGCATAGCCGGTGGGGCCGAGCGGCGGCTCGAAGCTGTGGCCGCCGAGGTGGTCGCCCATCACGAACTGCGAGAGCGCTTCGAACATCGGCACCTCGACCGCCTGGCCCTTGCCCGTGCGCTGCGCGCTGAGCACGGCGGCGAGCAGCGCGATGGCCGCCTGCAGCCCCACGGCGCGGTCGGCCAGCGTGACGGGCGCGTAGCGCGGCGCGTCGCCGCTTTGCTGCGCGAACAGCGAGGCCACGCCGGCCGCGCCCTGGATCAGGTCGTCGTAGGCGGGCTTCCCGGCATAGGGGCCCTCTTCGCCGTAGCCGAAGGCGCCGAGGTAGACGATCTTCGGGTTGACCGCGGCCACGGCCTCGTAGCCGAGCCCGAGCCGTGCCATCGCCTGGGGGCGCGTGTTGTAGATCAGGGCATCGCAGCCCGCCGCGAGCCGCAGGCAGGCCTCGCGGCCCTCGGGCTGCTTGAGGTCGAGCACGATCGAGCGCTTGTTGCGGTTGAGGTGCAGCGCCATCGCGCCCATGCCGGCGTGACGCATCGGGCCGACGGCGCGCAGGTTGTCGCCGGAGGGCGGCTCGACCTTGACGATGTCGGCGCCGAGGTCGCCGAGCGTCTGCGTGGCATAGGGGCCCATCACCACGGCCGTGAGGTCGAGGATGCGGATGCCTTCCAGAGGACCGGTCGCGCTCATTCGGGTTGGATGCCCGCGGCCTGGATCAGCTTCTTCCACTTGGCCAGTTCCGACACGGTGAACGCCCCGAGTTCTTCCGGCGTGCTGCCGAAGGCATCGAAGCCCAGCTTCGCCACGCGCTCGCGGAAGGCCGTGCCGTTCGCCATCTCCGACAGCACCTTGTTGAGCTTCAGCACGATGTCGCGCGGCGTGCCGGCCGGCGCGAACACGCCGTTCCACGAGGTGATGTCGAAGCCCTTGAGTTCCGGCGTATCGGCCAGCGGCGGCAGTTCCGGAAACAGCTTGGTGCGCTCCTGCGTGGTGACGGCAATCGCGCGCATCTTGCCGGCCTTCACCGTGGCGAGCCCCGCGGCGAGGTCGACCACCATCATCGACACCTGCCCGCCGATCAGGTCGGCAATCGCGGGCGGCGTGCTCTTGTAGGGCACGTGCAGCATCGGCACGCCGCTCATGCGCGAGAGCGTGGCACCGCTCACGATGCCGGTGCTGTTGCCGCTCGCATAGGTCAGCTTGCCCGGATGGGCCCGGCCCCAGGCCAGCAGCTCGGCCACGCTCTTCACCGGCAGGTCGTTGTTGACCACCAGCATGAACGGCAGGTTGCCCATGCGGCTCACGGGCGCGAAGTCCTTCACCGGGTCGTAGGGCAGCGACTTCATCAGGCTCGGATTGGCCGAATGCGTGGTGTTGGTGGTCATGAAGAGCGTGTAGCCGTCGGGCGGCGCCTTGGCCACGAACTCGGCAGCGATCACGCCGTTGGCGCCCGCGCGGTTGTCCACGATGACCGGGGCCTTGAGCGCCTCGCCCAGCATCTGCGCCGTGATGCGCGCCACCGCGTCGGTGCCGCTGCCGGCCGCGAAGGGCACGATCAGCTTGACCGGCTGCTTCGGGTAGCCCTCCTGTGCGAAGGCCCAGGGCGCCGCGCCGGCCAGGCCTGCGGCGGCGCCGATGGAAATGAAACGGCGGCGGCTTGCCACCGCGACCGTTGTTGTCGCGTTCTTCGTCTGCATGTCGTTTGTCTCCGGGTGGTTGTCGTTCAGGGCCGGATCACGCGCTCCGGCGATTCCTCGTACGGCGGGCTGTAGATGACCAGCACGCGCACCGGCTCGTCGCTCACCACCGTGAAGGTGTGCATCGCGTCGGCCGGGAAAAAGCAGCTGTCGCCCGGGTGCAGCTCCTGCCGCTGGCCGCCCACCTCGACGACCGCGCGGCCTTCGAGCATGTAGCAGACCTGCTCGATGCCCGGGTGCGCATGCGGCAGCGCGCCCTTGCCCTTCTGGATGTGGCCGACCAGCACCTCCAGCTGCTTCGCGCCCACGGTCTCGGGACCGATCAGGCGCTTGTTGAGCGTGCCGGTGTGGTTCGCCGGGTGGTAGCCGGCGATGTCGTTTTCGCGGACGAAGTAGCGTGGGGAAGTCATTGTTTTCAACCTTTGTGTTCGATGGCCAGGCAGGCGGAGCGCAGCATGGCCGCCACCTCGTCGATGCGCGGCTCCAGCCGGTAGCGCGGGCCCGCCACCGAAATGGCGTAGGCCTCGCTCCCGATGCGCAACGGCCACGCCAGGCCCACGAGATCGGGAATGCTCTCGCCCAGGTTGCCGTACCAGCCGCGCGCGGGCGAGCGTTCGAGCTCCTGCTCGATGGCGTCGGGCGTGGTCAGCGTGGCGTCGGTCAGCGGTGCCAGCGGAGTGGCTGCCAGCAGCTTGCGGCGCGCCTCGGGCGCGAGCGTGGAGAGCAGCGCGCGGCCCATCGAATTGGCATAGGCCGGACGCGTCTCGCCCGACTCGGCGGAATAGCGAATGCTCTGCGGCGCACTCAGCACTTCCAGGTAGACGACAGTGTTCGGGTCGCGGAACTTGCCGAACAGCACGGTTTCCCGCGCCCCGTCGCGCAGCTCTTCGAGCGCGGGCCGCACGCGGTCGAGCACCGGGTCGTGCGCCGCGATGATCTGCGCCATCGCCAGCAGCCGGCCGGTGGGGTAGTAGCCCTGGCGGCGGCCGGTCTCGTACATGTAGCCCTGCTCCTCGAGCGTGCGGATCAGCCCGAGGCAGCTGGACACCGGCATCTCGAGCAGGCGCGCCATCTCTGACAGCGCCAGCGGCTGCTTCTCCCGGGCAAAGAGCTCGACGATCTCGATCACGCGAAACGCTGTTTTCACAACCATGAAGAAATTTTCGCGTATGTGAAAAACAAAAGCGTCAGGGTTTGCCCCTGGCTGCGCCTCCTTTCAGCGTAATCGCCGGTAACGCATGCCGTTGTCAGTAGTTCGCCATCGGGCAGGCCCGACCCCGGGGCATGAAACTGGGGTCACAGTCAAATTCGGCGGTCGATGGCATGAGTTTCTTAGTACCCCCGGACCGGATCGACCACGCCGCTGACCGGCAGGCCCTGTTCCATCGCGCGGATCTTTCCGGCGATCTGGGCGATGGATTCCTCGCGCAGCGTGCGCGCCGAGCCGTGCGGGGTCACGGTGATCTTCGGATGCCGCCAGAAGGCGTGGTCGGCGGGCAGCGGCTCGACCTGGAACACGTCGAGCGTGGCGCCGGCGAGCTGGCCGGCATCGAGCATTGGGATCAGGTCGTCTTCCACCAGGTGAGCGCCGCGCGCAATGCTGATGAGATAGCCGCCCGGCCGCAGCTTGCCGAGCGTGTTGCGGTTGAGGATGCCGCGCGTGGCCTCGGTCAGCGGCAGCAGGTTGACCAGCACGCGCGTGGACGACAGGAACTCGTCGAACTGCACTTCGCCGCTGAACACCTTCACGCCGTCGATGGCCTTGGGCGAACGGCTCCAGCCCAGCACCGGAAACTCGAACTGCGCGACGGCTTGAGCGACCCGCTCGCCGAGCACGCCCAGGCCCATGATCCCGACCGGAAAATCGCGCCGCAGCTTCGGCTTGCGATAGCTCCAGCGGCCTTCGCGCGCATCGGCCTCGTAGACGTCGAACTCGCGGAAGTGCCGGATCAGCGTGTGGCACACGTACTCGGCCATCTGCACCGACATGCCGGCGTCGTCGAGCCGCACGATGCGCGTGTGCGCCGGGACTTTCAGCTTGAGCAGGGCATCGACGCCCGCGCCGATGTTGAACAGGCCGCGCAGCCCGGGCTGCTCGTCGAGCAGCTGCTGGGGCGGCGCCCACACCACCGCATGGTCGGCCTGGGCGGCGCCCGGCTTCCAGGCCTCGATCTGCGCATCGGGCAGCTCGGCACGGAGGCCTTCGATCCAGGGTTCGGGGCGGTTGTCGGTCAGGGAAACGATGATTTTCATGCACCGGATCTTAGGGGCCCCGGCCCATGGACAGGGTCGACGGCTTGTGCCTCCGGGTGCCTTTCTTCTATGCTCGTGCGCCCCCCAAAGACCTCGACACACCCGGAGACGAAGCATGATCAAAGTCAGCGTGATGTACCCCTACACCGAAGGCGCACGGTTCGACCACGCCTACTACCGCGACAAGCACATGCCGCTGTTGAAGGCGCGCATGGGCGATGCCTGCAAGTCGTACACCATCGACAAGGGGCTGGCGGGCGGCGCGCCCGGCACCCCGCCGACCTACGTCGGCATGTGCCACGTGTTCTGCGACTCGGCCGAGGCGTTCCAGGCGGCGTTCGGCCCGCATGCCAAGGAGATCCTGGGCGACATCAGGAACTACACCGACATCGCGCCCGTCATGCAGATCAGCGAAGTGGTGATTGGTTAAGCCGCCGCCGCAGCCATTCGCAACAGTTCGTCGCCCTCGGCCACCTGCTCGCCTGGCACGAACATCAGTTCTTCCACCGTGCCGTCGGCCGGCGCCGCGATGGTGTGCTCCATCTTCATGGCCTCCATCACCGCGAGCGGCTGGCCGCGGCTGACCTTGTCGCCCGCCCTGACAGCGAAGGACACGACCTTGCCGGGCATCGGCGCCGTGAGGCGGCCGGCTTCGGCGTGGGTATCGCCCGCGTGGGCCAGGCGGTCGATGGCCGTGATCTTCGTGGCGCCCTTCGACGCGAACACATGGGCCGTGGCGCCGTCCAGATGCACGTCCAGCGTCTGCCGCGTGCCGGCGAATTCGACCTCGAACTCACCCGACGGGAACTGACCCACGACCAGCGGACCCTCGACACCACCGGCTTCGAGCCACAGGCTGCCGTCGCGCCTGTAAGTCAGCAGGGCCGTCTGCTCGGCGCCGCGGAACTCGAAGTCGAAGTGGCGCCGGTACTCGCCATGCGAGCGCCAGCCGTCGCGCCGCTCGAACGGATCGGGCAAGCCGGTCGGCCGTTCGGTGATCAGCGTGCGCGTGATGGCGGCGGCCGCGGCCAGCGGCAGGCCCAGCGCCTCGCGGTCGAACAGCACGGCGCGCTCGCGCTCGATCAGCGCGGTGTCGAGGTTGGCCTTGGAGAACGATTCGGTCGCGAGGATGCCGCGCAGGAACTGCACGTTGGTCGACACACCCACGATCTGCACCTGCGCCAGCGCTGCGTCGAGCCGCGCCAGCGCCTCGGCGCGCGTGCTGCCGTGCACGATCAGCTTGGCGATCATCGAGTCGTAGAAGGGCGAGATCTCGCCGCCCTCGCGCACACCGTCGTCGATGCGCACGCGGCTGCGCTGGAACGCGGTGGCCTGGGGCTTGCGGTATACGCGCAGCGTGCCGGTGGCCGGCAGGAAGTTGTTGTCGGGGTTCTCGGCGCAGATGCGCGCCTCGATCGCGTGGCCGTGGATCTGCAGTTCCTGCTGCTTCGCGGGCAGCGTCTCGCCCGAGGCCACGCGCAATTGCCATTCGACGAGGTCGAGCCCGGTGATGGCTTCGGTCACCGGGTGCTCCACCTGCAAGCGCGTGTTCATCTCCATGAAGAAGAAGTTCATCTCGCCGCCTTCGCGCTGCTCGACGATGAACTCCACCGTGCCGGCGCCGACGTAGTTCACGGCGCGCGCCGCGGCCACGGCGGCCTCGCCCATCTGCTTGCGCATCGCCTCGGTCATGCCGGGCGCGGGCGCTTCCTCGAGCACCTTCTGGTGGCGGCGCTGCACCGAACAGTCGCGCTCGAACAGGTACACGCAGTTGCCGTGCGTGTCGCCGAACACCTGGATCTCGATGTGGCGCGGGCGCTGCACGTACTTCTCGATCAGCACCGCGTCGTCGCCGAAGCTGTTGATGGCTTCGCGCTGGCACGACGCCAGCGCAGCGGCAAAATCTTCCGCCTTGTCGACCGCGCGCATGCCCTTGCCGCCGCCGCCCGCGCTGGCCTTGATGAGCACCGGGTAGCCGATGCGGTCGGCCTCGCGCTGCAGCAGCTGCGGGTTCTGGTCGTGGCCGTGATAGCCCGGCACCAGCGGCACGCCGGCCTTTTCCATCAGCTGCTTCGACTCGGCCTTCAGGCCCATCGCCTTGATGGCCGAGGGCGGCGGGCCGATGAAGACCAGGCCCGCGTCGGCGCAGGCCTGCGCGAACTCTTCGTTCTCGCTCAGGAAGCCGTAGCCGGGGTGCACGGCTTCGGCGCCCGTGGCCTTGGCGGCCTCGAGGATCTTTTCCCAGCGCAGGTAGCTGTCCTTGGGCGCGCTGCCGCCGAGGTGCACCGACTCGTCGCAGGCACGCACGTGGTTGGCGTGCGCGTCGGCATCGGAGTACACGGCCACGGTGCGGATCGCCATGCGGCGCGCCGTAGCGGCCACACGGCAAGCGATCTCGCCTCGGTTGGCAATGAGGATCTTCTTAAACATTCGGAGTGTCTCCCGGAGGATTCTTTTTCAGTTGGAATGCAGGCGTGACGCCCGGATCGGGCCGCCCGCTGAAGATGCGGGCCACGCGAGTGAACAGCGCCTTGAGAAAGCGCCAGCTCTTGCGGATGAGCCACACGCTGAGCACCAGCACGAAGACGAACAGCACCAGGAAGACCAGCGGGTGCGCCACCGAGAGCCACAGCCCGGCCGGCACCATCGAGTCTTCGACCAGCGAGGCGCCCACGTTGGAAAACGGTTCGGGCGAAGTGTTGATGGCCGCGCGCGTCGTGGCCTTGGCCGCGTGTGCGGTCGCGGCAAAGCTGCCGCCGAGCAGCGCGGCGACGATGGCCATCGCGCCATGATCGGCGCCGAACACGCTGGCCGCGAGCGCCGCGCCGGCGGGAATGCGGATGGCCGTGTGCACCACGTCCCACAGCGAATCGAGGCCCGGGATCTTGTCGGCGAAGAATTCGATGAACACCATGAAGCCACTGGCCGCGATGACCACCGGATGCGCCAGCAGCTGCAGCCCGCTGGGCAGCGGCACCCAGCCGAAGTAGCCGGCCAGCCCGGTCAGCAGCACGACCAGGTACAGCCGAACGCCGCTGGCCCAGCCGATGGCCGCGGCCAGTGCAAGCAGCTGGGGCATGTCGAGCGCGTTCATGACGTGCGCTCAGCGGCCCAGCCAGGACGGCTTGCGCTTCTGCAGGAAGGCCTGCACGCCTTCGCGGCCTTCGTCGCTGGCGCGAATGTCGGCAATGCCTTCGACGGTCTTGGCGATCAGCGCGTCGTCGATCTCGCGGCCATCCACGTCGGCGATCAGTTGCTTGCAGGCACGCACCGCGGCGGGACTGGCAGCGGTGAGCGCCTTCACGAGTTCGTCGACCTTGGCATCGAGCGCATCGGCCGCGACGACCTCATGCACGAAGCCGATGCGGTGCGCCTCGGCGGCCGTGAAGCGTTCGGCCGTGAGAAAGTAGCGCTGCGATGCGCGCGTGCCCATGGCGCGCAGCACATACGGGCTGATGGTCGCGGGCACGAGGCCGATCTTGACTTCGCTCAGGCAGTACCACGCGGTGTCCACGCTCACCGCCATGTCGCAGGCCGCGACCAGGCCCATGCCGCCCGCATACACATCGCCCTGCACGCGCGCGATGGTGGGCTTGAGGCATTCGGCAATGGTGCGCAGCATGGCGGCCAGCTTGCCCGCGTCGGCGATGTTCTCGCCGCGCGTGTAGTCGGCCATGCGGCGCATCCAGTTGAGATTCGCGCCCGCGCAGAAGGCGGGGCCGTTGGCGCCGAGCACGATGGCCTTGATGTGCGGCGCAGCGCCGGCTTCGGCAAAGGCCTGCGTCAGCTCGGCGATGACCACATCGTCGAAGGCATTGCGCGCATCGGGCTGGTCGAGCCAGATGCGTGCGATGGTGTCCTGGATTTCGAGTTTCAGTTTGGTGAAGGTCATGTCAGTCATCCGTGACGCGGTGCGCGTTTGTTCGGGGCGTGTGCACAGGCCACCGGGTACTCCGTCGGCGGGAGCACGCCCTGGAATGCGATGCCCGTCTCGACTCGATGCGCAAGAAAACTTCGCCATTTGCTACATCCGGAAGATGCCGAACTTCGGCTCGGGAATCGGCGCGTTGCGCGAAGCGGCCAAACCGAGCGCCAGCACCCGCCGCGTATCCGCCGGATCGATGATGCCGTCGTCCCACAGCCGCGCCGTCGCGTAGTACGGGTGGCCCTGGTCTTCGTACTGCTGGCGGATCGGTGCCTTGAAGGCTTCTTCCTCTTCCTTGCTCCAGCTGCCGCCCTTGAGTTCGATGCCGTCGCGCTTCACCGTGGCCAGCACGCTCGCGGCCTGCTCGCCGCCCATCACGCTGATGCGCGCGTTGGGCCACATCCAGAGAAAGCGCGGGCTGTAAGCGCGGCCGCACATGCCGTAGTTGCCGGCGCCGAAGCTGCCGCCGATGATGATGGTGAACTTGGGCACGTTGGCCGTGGCCACGGCCGTCACCATCTTGGCGCCGTGGCGCGCGATGCCCTCGTTCTCGTACTTGCGCCCCACCATGAAGCCGGTGATGTTCTGCAGGAACACCAGCGGGATCTTGCGATGGCAGCACAGCTCGATGAAGTGCGCGCCCTTCTGCGCCGATTCGCTGAACAGGATGCCGTTGTTGGCGATGATGCCCACCGGCATGCCCTCGATCTCGGCGAAGCCGCAGACCAGCGTGGCGCCGAAGCGGGCCTTGAACTCGTGGAACTCGCTGCCATCGACGATGCGGGCGATGATCTCGCGCACGTCGAAGGGCTTGCGCGTGTCGGTCGGGATCACGCCGTAGAGCTCTTCTCGCGGGAACTCGGGTGGGCGCACCGCCGCAGCGGCCTCGGCCGCCGGCTGCGCCGCGGCCTTCGCATTGAGGTTGGCCACGGCCGAACGTGCGAGCGCCAGCGCATGCAGGTCGTTCTGCGCCAGATGGTCCACCACGCCCGAGAGCCGTGTGTGCACGTCGCCGCCGCCCAGGTCCTCGGCCGTCACGACCTCGCCGGTGGCTGCCTTCACGAGCGGCGGGCCGCCCAGGAAGATGGTGCCCTGGTTCTTCACGATGATCGACTCGTCGCTCATCGCCGGCACATAGGCACCGCCCGCCGTGCACGAGCCCATGACCACTGCGATCTGCGCAATGCCCTGGGCGCTCATGTTGGCCTGGTTGTAGAAGATGCGGCCGAAGTGGTCGCGGTCGGGGAACACCTCGTCCTGGTTTGGCAGGTTGGCGCCGCCCGAGTCGACGAGGTAGATGCAGGGCAGGCGGTTCTGCTCGGCGATCTCCTGCGCGCGCAGGTGCTTCTTGACCGTCATCGGGTAGTAGGTGCCGCCCTTCACCGTCGCGTCGTTGCAGACGATCATGCAGTCGACGCCGTTCACGCGGCCGATGCCCGCAATGAGGCCCGCACCGGGCGCGGACTCCGCACCCTTGGCATCGAGGTACATCGCATGCGCGGCCAGCGGCGCGATCTCGAGGAACGGCGTGCCGGGGTCGAGCAGCTCGGCCACGCGGTCGCGCGGCAGCAGCTTGCCGCGCGCCGTGTGCTTGGCGCGTGCGGCCTCGCCCCCGCCCTGCTCCACTTTGGCGAACTGCTTGTGCAGGTCGTCGACCAGCGCACGCATCGCGGCGGCATTGGCCTGGAAGTCGGCCGAGCGGGCGTTGAGTTTGGTTTCGAGTTTGCTCATGCGGTCTTTTCTTGTGTCAAGCCGAGTTGCTCGGCCATCGCATCACGGATCTTGAATTTCTGGATCTTGCCGGTCACGGTCATCGGAAACTCGGCGACGAAGCGGATGTATTTCGGCACCTTGTAGTGCGCAATCTGCCCTTTGCAGAAATCGCGGATCTCGTCTTCGGTCGCGGCCTGGCCGGGCTTGACGATGATCCAGGCGCAGAGCTCCTCGCCGTACCTCCTGTCGGGCAGGCCGACCACCTGCACGTCCTGCACCTTCGGGTGGCGGTAGAGGAATTCCTCGATCTCGCGCGGGTAGATGTTCTCGCCGCCGCGGATCACGAGGTCCTTGATGCGGCCGACGATGTTGACGTAGCCCTCGGCGTCCATGGTCGCAAGGTCGCCGGTGTGCATCCAGTGCTCGGCGTCGATCGCCTCGCGCGTCCGGGGCTCGTCTTCCCAGTAGCCGTGCATCACCGAGTAGCCGCGCGTGCAGAGCTCGCCCGACTGGCCGGGCGGCATGACCGCACCGGTCTCCGGGTCGATGATCTTCACTTCGATGTGCGGCTGCACGGTGCCTACCGTGGAGACGCGCTTGTCCAGCGGCGTGTCGGTGCTGCTCTGGCAGCTCACCGGGCTGGTCTCGGTCATGCCGTAGGCGATGGTGATCTCGCCCAGGTGCATCTCGTTCACCACGCGCTTCATCACCTCGATGGGGCACGGCGAGCCGGCCATGATGCCGGTGCGCAGCGTGGAAAGATCGAACTCCTTGAAGCGCGGATGGTCGAGCTCTGCGATGAACATCGTGGGCACGCCATGCAGGCCGGTGCATTTCTCGGCCTGCACGGTCTCGAGCACGGTGAGCGGATCGAAGCCGTCGTTCGGATACACGATGGCCGAGCCATGCGTGAGGCAGGCGAGGTTGCCGAGCACCATGCCGAAGCAGTGGTAAAGCGGCACCGGGATGCAGAGCCGGTCGGCGGGCGTGAGCTTCATGCATTCGCCGATGAAGAAGCCGTTGTTGAGGATGTTGCGGTGCGTGAGCGTCGCGCCCTTGGGAAAGCCCGTGGTGCCGCTCGTGAACTGGATGTTGATCGGGTCGGTGGCCTTGAGCGTCTTCTGCACCTGCGCCACGCGCGGGTCGCTTGCATCGCCGCTCGCGAGCAGCTGGCTGAAGCGCCGCATGCCCGGCTCTTCCACATCGGCTGCGGCCTTGCCATCGATCCAGAAGGTGTGCCGCAACAGCGGCAGGCGCTTCGGCCCGAGTTCGCGCAGCATGCCGAGGTAGTCGCTGGTCTTGAACTGCGCCATCGTCACCAGCGCCTTGCAGCCGACCTTGTTGAGCGCGTATTCGAGCTCGGAGGTGCGGTAAGCCGGGTTGATGTTGACGAGGATCAGGCCGGCCTTGGCGGTCGCGATCTGCATCAGCACCCAGGGCGCGTTGTTGTGCGACCAGATGCCCACGCGGTCGCCGGGTGCGAGCCCCAGCTTCAGCAATGCGCTGGCGAGCTTGCCGGACTCGGCCTGCAGTTCGCGGTAGGTGAAGCGCTTGCCTTCGTGGCGGCTGACGAGCGCCTCGCGGTCGGGCTGCTTCGCGGCCATGTCGTCGAAGAAGTCGCCGATGGTTTGCTCGATGAGGGGGACGTCGGTGGCACCTTGGGCCAGGCTCTGCGTCAGTGGCATCGTCTTGTCTCCTTGTCTTGCTCCCTCTCCCTTTGGGAGAGGGTTGGGGTGAGGGCGCTCGGCCCTGGATGAAGCGCCGCGCTCGGCTCGATCGCCGTTTCCCTCACCCCAGCCCTCTCCCGGAGGGAGAGGGAGGAAGAGGGGACGGCGCGCTTCATCCTATGCAGTTTCCGAAAACAGCTCGCGCCCGATCAGCATGCGGCGGATCTCGCTCGTGCCCGCACCGATCTCGTACAGCTTGGCATCGCGCCACAGCCGCTCGACCGGAAAGTCCTTCGTGTACCCCACGCCGCCCAGCGCCTGGATCGCCTCGCCGGCCATCCACGTCGCCTTCTCGGCCGAGTAGAGAATGGCGCCGGCCGCATCCTTGCGGAAAGTGCGCGCGTGGTCGTTGCGGTCGCAGGCCTTGCCCACGGCATACACGTAGGCGCGCGTGGCCTGCCACGTCGAGTACATGTCCGCCAGCTTGCCCTGCATCAGCTGGAACTCGCCGATGCTCTGGCCGAACTGCTTGCGCTCGTGGATGAAGGGCAGCACCGCGTCCATGCACGCGGCCATGATGCCCAGCGGGCCGCCCGAGAGCACCGCGCGTTCGTAGTCGAGGCCGCTCATCAGCACCTTCGCGCCCTGCCCTTCGCCGCCGAGCACGTTCTCTTCGGGCACTTCGCAGTTGTCGAAAAAAAGCGGGTAGGTGTTGGAGCCGCGCATGCCGAGCTTGTCGAGCTTGGTGCCGGCCGAAAAGCCCCTGAAGCCCTTCTCGACAATGAAGGCCGTCATGCCGCGCGCGCCCATCTCGGGTTCGGTCTTGGCGTAGATCACCAGCGTGTCGGCGTCGCCGCCGTTGGTGATCCACATCTTGCCGCCGTTGAGCACGTAGTAGCCGTTCTTCTTCTCGGCCTTGAGCTTCATGCTCACCACGTCGGAGCCGGCGTTGGGCTCGCTCATGGCCAGCGCGCCCACGTGCTCGCCGCTCACGAGCCTGGGCAGGTATTTCTTCTTCTGCGCGTCGCTGCCGTTGCGGTGGATCTGATTCACGCACAGGTTGGAGTGCGCGCCGTAGGAGAGCCCCACCGAGGCCGAGGCGCGCGACACCTCTTCCATCGCCACGATGTGGGCGAGGTAGCCCAGCTCGGTGCCGCCGAACTCTTCCTTCACCGTCATGCCGTGCAGGCCGAGCTCGCCGAGCTTCTGCCACAGGTCGTGCGGGAACAGGTTGTCGCGGTCGATGTCTGCAGCGCGCGGGGCGATTTCGTTCGCGGCGAAGTCCTGGATCGCGCTGCGCAGCGAGTCGATGGTGTCGCCCAGGTCGAAGTTCAGGCCGGGATCGTGCATGTGTCTTGTCTCCTCTGAGGGGTCGGCGCGCAGGTTGTCCCACGCGTATTGGCGCTTGGAAGAATGCAGCTTACGCCTCGCCGCGCCGCAATTGGCGCCACAATGGTTGCAAATTGCGCCACGCCAGATCCAACCGACCATGTCGTCCCCGTCCTTCCTCCGACCCGCCCGCGCCGTCACGCCAATGGCCTTTGTGAGAGCCATCGTGCAGGGCTACGAGCGCTACGGCATCGATCCCTCGGGGGCGCTGCAAGCGGCACAGATCACGCCGCGCGAGCTGGCCCGGCCCGGCGCGCGGGTGACGGCCGCGCAGTTCGAGGCGCTGTCGGACCACGCGATGCAGGAGCTCGACGACGAGGCGCTCGGCTGGTTCTCGCGGCGCCTGCCCTGGGGCAGCTACGGCATGCTGTGCCGCGCCTCGCTGAGCTCGCCCGACCTGGGCGTGGCCATCAAGCGCTGGTGCCGCCATCACCGCCTGCTGACCGAGGACATCACGCTGGCGCTGGAGGTGTCGGGCGGCGTGGCCACGCTGCGCATCGCCGAGCACCGCCCGCTGGACGAGGCGTTCCGCGAGTTCTGCCTGGTGACCAGCCTGCGCTTCCTGCACGGGTATGTCTGCTGGGCCATCGACTCGCGCATTTCGCTGCGCGACGCGACCTTTCCCTTTGCAGCGCCGCCGCACGGCGACGCCTATCCGCTGATGTTCACGCCCGACGTGCGCTTCGATGCCTCCGGGGCCAGCATCAGCTTCGACGAGCGCTACCTCGCCCTGCCGCTGCAGCGCGACGAGCGTGCGCTGCGCACCATGCTCAAGCGGGCACTGCCGCTCACGGTGCTGCAGTACCGGCGCGACCGCCTGCTGGGGCAGCGCGTGCGCGAGCTGCTGCGCTCGCGCGCCGCCGAGGCCACCACGGCGGAGGCGCTGGCCACGCTGCTCAATGTATCGAGCCGCACGCTGCACCGGCAGCTGCATGAAGAGGGCACGTCACTGCAGACGCTGAAGAACGAAGTGCGCCACGAGATGGCGGTGGAGCAGTTGCGCCGCACCAACCGGCCCATCAAGCAGGTGGCGCTGGCGGTGGGCTTTCGCAACGAGAAGAGCTTTTCGCGTGCGTTCCTGCAATGGACGGGGCATGCGCCGCGCGACTTCCGGCAGCAGGGGCTGTAGCAGCGAATCGGCTGATGGATCCGGCGCGCCGTCAGCCCGGCTGCGCGATCAGGGCCAGCGCATCGGCGATGGACTGGCTGTCTTCCGGACGCACGAGCTTCGCGACCTGCGTGCCGTCGCGCATGAACACCAGCGTGGGCCACAGCCGCACGTTGAACGAGCGGCCCAGCGGTCGTCCGCTGCCGTCCTCGACCTTGATGCGCGGGATGTCCGGGTACTTGGCAAAGGCCTCGGCGATGTTCGGCTGCGCGGCCTTGCAGATGCCGCACCAGTTGGTGCCGAACTCGACCACGGCCGGGCCCTTCAGGGCATCGATCTCGGCGCGGTCGGGCTGCTCGGTCTTGTATTCGGAAGTCATGGGATCGGGCTCCTTGTGGACTTGCTTGCCGGATGCCATTCCAGCAGAAACCCTGCAGGCTTGCTCCCGGCAGGGGCTTGGTCTTCAGGCCCTCTCTTCAGGCCGGCTGCAGGCCGTGCGAAGCGAGCAGCGCGGGCAGTTCCCTCATGTCGCTGAACACCTGCAGTGCGCCGACGCTGCGCAGCGCCTCGGGCCCGCTGTGGCCCGATTCACCGGTGCTGTAGCCGAACACCATGGCCCCCGCGGCCACGCCGGCCATCGCGCCGGTGACGGTGTCCTCGACCACCGCGCAGCGCTTTGGATCGACACCCAGCGCCTCGGCGGCGGCAAGGTACACATCGGGGTGCGGCTTGGAGCGCGGCATCTCGTGGCCGCTGAAGATGCGGCCTTCGAAGCAATCGAGCAGGTCGACCTTCGCCAGTTGCAGTTCGACCTTGTGGCGATCGGCGCCCGAGGCGCACGCGATGCGGCCCCTGAGCCGCGCATGAATTTCGCGGATGGCCGCGGGGGCGTGCGGAATGGCCGCGAGGTCGCGCTCGAGGGCTTCGTTGCGGCGGGCCCTGAATGCCTTGAGCCACTCCTCGGTGATCCTGACGCCGGTCTTGGATTCGATGAGCGCGGCTTCGTCCTTCACCGCCTTGCCGGTGAAGGTGTTCATCGACTCTTCGGTGGTGAGATGCCAGCCGAGTTCGCCGAGCATTTCGGCGAGGACGCGGTTGGTGATGGGTTCGGAGTCGACGAGGACGCCGTCGCAGTCGAAGAGGACTGCGGCGAAGGGGAATGGAGGCATTTATGGGGGGTGCTGTATCTGGGGGTTGGGGGATGGTAGCAATTGGGGGCTTTTTAGTTCCGGGGCCGGGGCGAGACCCGGCCCCGGAACTCAAGAAACTCAGCGCGCGTGTGTCACCCCCCCATCCACCACCAACGTAGACCCCATCACATAGTCCCCCGCCCGAGAGGCGAGATAGATCGCCGCCCCCGCCATGTCCTCGGGCACCCCGATGCGCCCCGCAGGGATCCGCTCCTTCACCTCGTCGCCATGATCGCGCGCGAGCTTGTTCATGTCCGAAGCAAACGCCCCCGGCGCAATCGCGCTCACCACGATCCGGTCTTGCGCGAGCCGCAGCGCCATGCGCCGCGTGAGCTGGATCAGGCCGGCCTTGCTCGCCGCGTAGGAATACGTCTCCTGCGGATTCACCGAGATGCCGTCGATGGAAGCAATGTTGATCACCTTCGCCAGATGATCGGTCGCGGCCTTCTTGAGCATCGGCGTCAGCGCCTTGGTCAGGAAGAAAGGCGTCTTGAGGTTCAGGTCCACCACCTTGTCCCAGCCGCTCTCGGGAAACTCGTCGTACGGCGCGCCCCAGGCCGCGCCGGCGTTGTTGACCAGGATGTCGAGCGCGTCTTCATGCTTCGCATAGGCATCGACCAGCGCCTGCGCGCCTTCCAGCGTGGACACGTCGGCCGGCAGAGACACGCAATGGCCGAAGGCCGAAAGCTCCTTGGCGGCCTGGTCGCAGGCTGCGGCCTTGCGGGCCGAGATGTACACGCGCGCGCCCTGGGCCAGGAAGCCCTCGGCGATCATGCGGCCGATGCCGCGCGAGCCGCCGGTGATCAGGGCGCTGCGGCCCTTCAGCGAGAAGAGTTGGGTGGTGTCCATGGTGCGGGTGTCTCCTGAATGAAATGATGCTGGGGGATTTCTCCAGGAAACGAGCTTAGTGCGCGGCGTGCCCGCGAGGCGTCACCTTGGCGGCAGCGCCAGGCTCCGGGGGCTCGTGAAGCTGCGCAGCTCGCCGCTCACCGGGTCCTGGAACGCCACCGACTTGGCCAGCAGCTGCAGGGGCTTGTCGAAGTCGTCGCTGTCGGGCGGCAGCAGCACGGGGTAGAACGGATCGTTCACGATCGGCATGCCCAGCGCCATGCAGTGCACCCGCAGCTGGTGCTTGCGGCCGGTGACCGGCGAGAGCCTGAGCAAGGCGTGGCCGCCCGCCATCTGTTCCACGGCGATGCGCGTTTCGGAGTTGGGCTCGCCGGCCTCTTCCTTCACGCGCATGAAGTGGTCGTCGTCGACCAGCCGGCTGCGGTAGGTGCCGGGCACCGACGACACGCCCGGCCGCCATGGCACCACGGCCTCGTAGTGCTTGGCGATGCGGCGCTCCGGGAACATGGCCTGGTAGGCGCCGCGCGTTTCGGGGCGCACCGAGAACAGCACCAGCCCCGCCGTGCTGCGGTCGATGCGGTGCAGCGGCACCAGGTCGTCGAGCTTCAGCTTGCGCTTGAGCCGCACCAGCAGGCTTTCCTGCAGGTACTTGCCGGTGGGGGTCACGGGCAGGAACGGGGGCTTGTCCGCCACCACCAGCTGGTCGTCCTGGAACAGCACCTGCTCGTCGAAGGGAATGTGCACCTCGGCATCGAGCGTGCGGTAGTAGTACACGCGCAATGGCGCCTGGTAGCGGCGCTGCGCGGTCACGGGCACGCCGTGCTCGTCGACCACGTCGCTGGCTTCCATGCGGGCCATCCATGCCTCGCGCGTGATCGCGGGAAAGCGTTCGACCAGGAACTCGGCGATGGTGGGCCAGGGGCCTTGCGGAAGGCCGACGCAACTCGGGCCGACGCCGTCGCGCGTGGGCAGGGGCAGCCGTTGGCTCGTCATTGCGAGAGCTCGCCCTGGAGCAGCGCCAAGGCTTCGGCGAACGAGGGCCGCGCGGACACGTCGGCCTGCATGCAGCGGTCTTTCAATGCGGCCATGGCTTGCGGCGGCGCATCGCCGCAACGCTCGAGCAGCTCTTCCAGCAGGCAGCCGAAGGCGCGCATCTCCAGCCGCTGCAGCGCCCGGGCCTGCACCGGGCCGAGCGCGCCGGTCATCCAGGCCGCGCCGAAGTCGCCGAGCAAACCGCCGCCTTGTGCGTTCCAGAGGATGTTGTGTGCGTAGAGGTCGCCGTGGAGGATGCCGCGCGCATGCAGGTGCTGCATGGCGGCAGCGATGTCGCGGGCGATGCGCAATGCCACGGCGGAAGTCCACTGCGCATCGGCCGGATAGACGTCGCGCGTGCAGGACGCGAGGCTCGGCGGCCCGGCGAGCGTGCGGAAAGACGGATCCACCAGCGCCATGACCAGGCCCTGGGTGCCGTCCGGATGTCCGTCGATCCGGCTTTGCGCGGCAATCAATGTCGGATGCGCGCCGGCCGCGATGCTGGCGGCCATTTCACTGTGCGGCCAGCCGTCGCTGGTGACCGCGCCCTTGAACAGCTTGACGGCCACCGGCTGCGACGCGGGACCCAGCGCCGCCTGGTGAATGACCCCCGAAGCACCTTCGCCGAGCTTCTGCCCCAGCGCCAGGTCGCGCCAGTCGACATGCGGCACCGACTGCGCGGCGATGGCTGCTTCCTCGGCCTGCGTGTCGCAGGGGTTGCCAGCGCCCGCGAGCCACGACAGGCGCGGCAGCGAGAGCAGCCATGGGGGCAGCGCCTCGAAGCGGTTGGCTGAAATGCGCAGCAGTTCGAGCCGGCCGCAGGCCGCCAGCGATTCCGGCAGCGCCCGCAGTTGATTGCCGGCGAGCATGAGCTTCTGCATTGCGGTGCACTGGCCCAGCAACTCGGGCATTGTCTCGATCTGGTTGTCGGTCAGGATCAGCCAGCGCAGCGACCGCAGCTGCAACGCGGCGGCAGGCACGGTGCGGATGCGGTTGGCCTTGAACCCGACCATCTCCAGCGCCTGGCACTGGCCGACGGATTCGGGCAGTTGCGTGAAACGGTTGTCGGAGCAGAACAGCACGCGCAGGCGATGCAGCCGGCCCAGGTCGGCGGGCAGCGCGTCGAGCGCATTGCCGGAGAGGTTCAGGGTCTCGAGCGAATCGGCCAGGTCGAATATTTCGCGCGGGAACTCGGTGAGTCCGCACGAGAGGTCGAGCCTGGTGGCGCCTGCCAGCCGGCCCGCGCGCAGCTCAGCAAGCGTGTCCATCCACCGAGTCTAAAGTCCCTGGCCCGCTGCGCTGCCGGCGCCGAAACGGTAGATGCCGTCCGTGCCCAGCTCGCGCCTGACCTGGCCCGCGAACCACAGCAGGTGCAGGTGCGCCACGGTCTCGCCCATCGCGAAGGTCATCTGGTGCAGATCGAGTTCGCGCTTGAACAGGATGGGCAGGCCCTCGGCCGCGGTCAGCGGTCGCGCGGTGCAGGCTTCGAGCAGTTCGGCCAGGCGGTCGCGGTGGTGCTCCTGCAGCTGGTCGACGCGGCGGTGAATGCCCGTGAACGGCTTGCCGTGCGAAGGCAGGCCCAGCGTGTCGGCCGGCAGCGCCTTGAACTTGTCGATGCTGTCCAGGAAGAGCCGCAGCGAGTTGGCTTCGGGCTCGCCCGCGTGCACGCTCACGTTGGTCGAGATGCGCGGCAGCATCATGTCGCCGCCCAGCAGCAGCTTCAGCTCGTCGCAGTACAGCGCGATGTGCTCGGGCGCGTGGCCGTAGCCGCTGATGCAGCGCCAGGCGTGGCCGTCGATGGCCACGGTGTCGCCGTCCATCATGCGCGTGAAGCGGTCGGGCACGGAGGGCACCATGTTGGCGTAGTAGTTGGTGCGCGCGCGGATCTTGGCGACCGCCCCGGGGTCGGTCAGGCCGTGCGAGGCGAAGAAGCGCGCCGCCGCGTCGCCGCCCGCCAGCGTGTCGCCGGCGGTGCTCAGCACGCGGGCCACGTGGTAGTCGGTCGAGCTGATCCACAGCGGCGCGTTCCAGCGCGTGCACAGCCACTCGGCCAGGCCGATGTGGTCGGGGTGCATGTGGGTGACGATCACGCGCAGGATCGGCAGGCCCTGCAGCTGGGTTTCGAAGATCTGCTCCCACTGGGCACGGGCTTCGTCGTGCGCAATGCAGCAGTCGACCACCGTCCAGCCCTCGACGCCGTCGAGGCTGTCGCGCAGCAGCCAGAGGTTGATGTGGTCGAGCGCGAACGGCAGCCGCATGCGGATCCATCGCACGCCCGGCGCGACTTCCAGTGCTTCGCCGGCGGCGGGCAGGGTGTCGCCCAGGGGGTAGTGGAGTTCGCGTTCGAGGAGGTTCATGTAAGATTGACGTTTACGTAAACGTCATAGGTTGAGGGCATCATTGTAGGGAGAGCGGAGAAAACCTGCTGTCGCCCTTGCAACGCCCCCTTCAGACGGCTTTTCGACAACCCGCACCCACATGTCCGCGCAGACCTTCACCATCAGCCAGCTCGCGAAGGAGTTCGACCTCACGACGCGCGCCATCCGCTTCTATGAAGACATGGGGCTGCTGACGCCGGAGCGCGCCGGCATGCAGCGCGTCTACAGCGCGCGCGACCGGGCGCGGCTCACGCTCACGCTGCGGGCCAAGCGCCTGGGCCTGAGCCTGACCGAGGCCAAGGAAATCCTCGACATGTACGACAGCCCGCGCGACACCGTGGCGCAGCTGCAGAAGTTCCTTGGCGTGCTGGGCGCCCACCGTGCGCAGCTCGAGGCGCAGCTGGCCGAGCTGCAGGCCAACCTGGCGGAAGTGCGCGAGCACGAGAAAAAGGGCCGCGCGACCCTGGCCAAGGCACAGAAAGCGGCCAGGGCGGCCTGAGATTCCAGACCGAACCACGACTCATCGACAATCACTCCCATGTCCGACAACCTTGACGACCTGTTTGCCCACAACCGTGCCTGGTCCGCACAGATGGAACGCGACCGGCCTGGCTTCTTCACCAGCCTGGTGAAGCAGCAGACGCCGCGCTACATGTGGATCGGCTGCTCCGACAGCCGCGTGCCTGCCAACCAGATCACCGGCCTGGAGCCAGGTGAGGTGTTCGTGCACCGCAACGTTGCCAACATCGTGGTGCATTCCGATCTCAACGCGCTCTCGGCGATCCAGTTCGCGGTCGAGCACCTGAAGGTCGAGCACATCATGGTGGTGGGCCACTACGGCTGCGCCGGCGTGAAGGCGGCACTCAGCGGCAAGCGCATCGGCCTGGCCGACAACTGGATCCGCCACATCCAGGACGTGCGCGACCGCCACTCGGTGATGCTCGACACCCTGCCCGAGGACGTGCGCGTCGATGCGCTGTGCGAACTCAACGTGGCCGAGCAGGTGGTCAACGTGGCCGTCAGCACCGTGATGGTCGATGCCTGGGGCCGCGGCCAGAAGGTCAAGATCCACGGCTGGACCTTCGGCGTGCACGACGGCCTGCTGCAGGACCTGGGCCTGAATGTCGACGGCGCCAAGCCGCTCGACGCGGTCTACAAGGCCGCGGTGCAGCGCATCCGCTACAAGTGGAGCAAGCCCGCGGGAGCCTCGCCGTCGGCGCAGGCCGGGGCCGACGGGACCGAGGCCATCGAAGCGAGCCCGATCGGCCAGGTCGGCGAAAGCACTGGAACGAAAACCGGCTGAGCCCATGTTCCCGCAGCGTCTGGATTCACCGCTGGCCTACGACATCGCCAAGGCGATGATCGATGGATTCAATCGCCACTACAGCCTGTTCCGCGCCGAATCGGCGCGCGCCAAGCACCGCTTCGAAACGGCCGACTGGCATGGCCAGCAGCGCGCGCAGCGCGAGCGCATCGAGTTCTACGACCTGCGCGTGAACGAGGCCGTGGCCCGGCTCGAAAAGGAGTTCAAGGCCGGCGACCAGCCGATGGAGGTGTGGCACCAGGTCAAGCTGCACTTCATCGGCCTGCTGGTGGACCACCACCAGCCCGAGCTGGCCGAGAGCTTCTTCAATTCGGTGACCACGAAGATCCTGCACCGGGCGTACTTCCAGAACGATTTCATCTTCGTTCGCCCGGCCATCAGTACCGAGTACATCGAGCCGCGCGGCGCGCCCACGTACAGGCCCTACTACCCTTCGCACGAGACGCTGGCCGACACCATCGAGCAGATGCTGGGCGACTACGGCCTGCAGGGCAGCTTTGCCAACAAGCGGCGCGATGCCGAGCGCGTGGCTCACGCCATCATGGGGCGCTTCCACCAGGTGAAGCTGCGCGCCAATTTCCAGCTGCAGGTGCTTTCGGGGCTGTTCTACCGCAACAAGGGCGCCTACGTGGTCGGCAAGATCATGAACGGCTTCGTCGAGCTCCCGTTCTCCCTGCCGATCCTGCACGACAGCCAGGGCCGGTTCTACGTGGACGCGGCGCTCTTCGGCGAGGACGACCTGCAGATGCTGTTCAGCTTTGCGCGCGCCTACTTCATGGTCGACATGGAAGTGCCCTCGGCCTGCGTGCAGTTCCTGCGCTCGCTCATGCCGCGCAAGCCGCGGGCGGAAATCTACAACGCGCTGGGCCTGGCCAAGCAGGGCAAGACGCTGTTCTACCGCGACTTCCTCTCGCACCTGAACTACTCGAGCGACCGCTTCCGCATTGCGCCCGGCATCAAGGGCATGGTCATGCTGGTGTTCGACCTGCCCTCGTTCCCGTTCGTGTTCAAGGTCATCAAGGACTTCTATCCCCCGCAGAAGGACACCACGCGCGAGCAGATCAAGGGCAAGTACATGCTCGTGAAGCAGCACGACCGCGTGGGCCGCATGGCCGACACGCTGGAGTACAGCGACGTGGGTTTTCCGCTCGACCGCTTCGAGCCCGAGCTGATCGAGGAAATCCGGAAGTTCGCGCCCAGCCAGCTCGAGATCGGCGACCGCGACGGCAACGGGGAGATGGAGCTCGTGCTCAAGCACGTCTACATCGAGCGCCGCATGATCCCGCTCAACATCTTCCTGCAGGAGGCCTTCGACACGCTCGCCGATCCGGAAAGCCCGGCGCATGCCAAGCGCGCGAAGGAGCAGCTCGAGCACGCGGTGGTCGAATACGGCAATGCCATCAAGGACATGGTGGCAGCCAACATCTTTCCGGGCGACATGCTGTGGAAGAACTTCGGCGTCACGCGCGGCGGCAAGGTGGTCTTCTACGACTACGACGAGATCGAATACATCACCGACTGCCAGTTCCGCAAGGTGCCCGCTGCGCGCAACGAGGAAGACGAGATGAGCGGCGAGGTCTGGTATTCGGTGGGCCCGAAGGACGTTTTTCCCGAAACCTTCGGCCCTTTCCTGCTCGGCAACGACGCGGTGCGCGAAGCCTTCATGGCGCACCATGCCGACCTGCTCGACGCTGCCTTCTGGCAGCACCACAAGGAACGCATCCGGGCCGGCCAGATGCTCGATGTGTTCCCGTACGAAGAGTCGCAGCGCTTTCCGCATGAGGGCCATGCGACCCATTTCTGATTGAGCCCCGGTCCACGACGACCGCTTTCTTTCAACTTTCCGAAGGAGACCACCATGCCTGAATCCATCGTCATCGTCGGCGCCGCCCGCACCCCCATGGGGAGCTTCCAGGGCGACTTCTCTTCCCTCTCGGCGCACGACCTCGGCGGCGCCGCCATCAAGGCCGCCGTCGAGCGTGCCGGCATTGCGCCCGACAGCGTGGGCGAAGTGCTGTTCGGCAACTGCCTGATGGCCGGCCAGGGCCAGGCGCCGGCGCGCCAGGCGGCCTACAAGGGCGGCCTGCCCGACAGCGCGGGCGCGGTCACGCTCAGCAAGATGTGCGGCTCGGCCATGAAGGCCGCGATGCTCGCGCACGACCTGCTCTTGGCCGGCACGCACGAAGTGATGGTGGCGGGCGGCATGGAAAGCATGACCAATGCGCCCTACCTCATGCTCAAGGGCCGCGGCGGCTACCGCATGGGCCACGACCGCATCTTCGACCACATGATGCTCGACGGCCTGGAAGACGCCTACCAGCCGGGCCGCTCGATGGGCACCTTCGGCGAAGACTGCGCCGCCAAGTACAAGTTCACGCGCGAGCAGCAGGACGCCTTCGCCATTGCCAGCGTGCAGCGCGCCAAGGCTGCCACCGAATCCGGCGCGTTCAAGGACGAGATCACGCCCGTCACCGTGAAGGGCCGCGGCGGCGACACCGTCATTTCCATCGACGAAGGCCCGGGCAAGGTCAAGCTCGACAAGATCGCCACGCTCAAGCCCGCGTTCAAGAAGGAGAACGGCACCATCACCGCCGCCTCGAGCTCGTCGATCAACGACGGCGCCGCCGCGCTGGTGATGATGACCGAATCGCACGCGAAGAAGATCGGTGCCAAGCCCATTGCGCGCCTGGTCGGCCATGCCACGCATGCGCAGCAGCCCGAGTGGTTCTCCACCGCGCCGGTGGGCGCCGTGGCCAAGCTGTTCAAGAAGACCGGCTGGACGGTCAAGGACGTGGACCTGTGGGAGGTGAACGAGGCTTTCGCGGTGGTGCCGATGGCGCTGATGCACGAGCTCGACGTGTCGCACGAGATCGTCAACGTGAACGGCGGCGCCTGCGCGCTGGGCCACCCGATCGGCGCCAGCGGCGCGCGCATCATGGTCACGCTGATCCATGCGCTGAAGGCGCGCGGCAAGAAGCGCGGCGTGGCCACGCTGTGCATCGGCGGCGGCGAAGGCACGGCCGTGGCACTCGAGTTGCTTTAGCAAGAAACAACCGCCACAAGCGCCCCTTGCCGGGGCGCTTGTGGTTTTTTCTCTACGAATACTGCAGACGCCAGGAGATTCTTCATGCGCCCATTCAATCAACGCACCGTCCTCGCTGCCCTGTTGGCGACCGCCTTCCTGGCGCCCGCCGCCGGCTGGGCGCAAAAGCGCGACAACGTGCTGTTCCAGGCCGCCACCGATGCGCAGCCCGCAGTGCTCAAGACGCTGGAGCAACTGGTCAACATCGAAACCGGCACGGGCGATGCCGAAGGCATCGCGGCCGCTGGCAACTACCTTGAGGGCGAGCTCAAGAATCTCGGTTTCACCGTCACGCGCAGCAAGTCCGCCGGCCTCGTGGTGGGCGACAACATCGTCGGCAAGCTCAAGGGCCGGGGTGGCAAGAACCTGCTGCTGATGTCGCACATGGACACCGTGTACCTGAAGGGCACGCTCGCCAAGGCGCCGTTCCGCGTCGAAGGCACCAAGGCCTACGGCCCCGGCATCGCCGACGACAAGGGCGGCAACGCCGTCATCCTGCACACGCTGAAGCTGCTCAAGGACTATGGCGTGCGCGACTACGGCACCATCACCGTGCTGTTCAATACCGACGAGGAAAAGGGCTCCTTCGGCTCGCGCGACCTGATCCAGGAAGAAGCGAAACAGGCCGACTACGTGCTCTCTTTCGAACCCACGAGCGCGGGCGACGAAAAGCTTTCGCTCGGCACTTCGGGCATTGCCTACGTGCAGGTCAACATCACCGGCAAGGCCTCGCATGCGGGCGCCGCGCCCGACCTGGGCGTGAACGCGCTGGTCGAGGCGTCCGACCTCGTGCTGCGCACCATGAGCATCGACGACAAGGCCAGGCACCTGCGCTTCAACTGGACCATCGCCAAGGCCGGCAACGTGTCGAACATCATTCCGGCGAGCGCCACGCTGAACGCCGACGTGCGCTACGCGCAGAACGAGGACTTCGAGGCTGCCATGAAGACGCTGGAAGAAAGGGCGCAGCAGAAGAAGCTGCCCGAATCCGATGTCAAGGTGGTGGTCACGCGCGGCCGTCCGGCCTTCAATGCGGGCGAAGGCGGCAGGAAGCTGGTCGAAAAGGCCGTGGCCTACTACAAGGAAGCCGGCGGCACGCTGGGCGTGGAAGAGCGCACCGGCGGCGGCACCGACGCGGCCTACGCGGCGCTCTCGGGCAAGCCGGTGATCGAAAGCCTGGGCCTGCCGGGCTTTGGCTATCACAGCGACAAGGCCGAGTACGTCGACATCAGCGCCATTCCGAGGCGCCTCTACATGGCCGCGCGCCTGATCATGGACCTGGGCTCCGGCAAGTGAGCACGTAGGCACGCCAGAAAAAAGACAGGAGACACGCCATGCTGCTCAATGCCGACCAGGAAGCCATCCGCGACGCGGTGCGCGATTTTTCGCAAGCCGAACTCTGGCCCAACGCCCCCCAGTGGGACCGCGAGCACAGCTTCCCGAAGGAAGCGCACCAGGGCCTCGCGGCGCTCGGCGCCTACGGCATCTGCGTGCCAGAGGAACACGGCGGTGCGGGCCTCGACTACCTCACGCTCGCGCTGGTGCTGGAAGAAATCGCGGCCGGCGACGGCGGCACCAGCACCGCCATCAGCGTGACCAATTGCCCGGTCAACGCCATCCTCATGCGCTACGGCAATGCGCAGCAGAAGAAGCAGTGGCTCGAACCGCTGGCGCAAGGCCGGATGCTCGGCGCCTTCTGCCTCACCGAACCGCAGGCCGGCAGCGATGCATCGAGCCTGCGCACCACGGCACGCAAGGATGGCGATGGCTACCTGATCGACGGCGTGAAGCAGTTCATCACCAGCGGCAAGAACGGCCAGGTCGCGATCGTCATCGCGGTGACCGACAAGGGCGCCGGCAAGCGCGGCATGAGCGCCTTCATCGTGCCCACCGACGCGCCCGGCTACAGCGTGGCGCGGCTCGAGGACAAGCTGGGCCAGCACAGCAGCGACACCGCGCAGATCAATTTCGACGGCTGCCGCATCCCGGCGGAAAACCTCATCGGCGCCGAGGGCGAGGGCTACAAGATCGCCCTGGGTGCGCTCGAGGGCGGCCGCATCGGCATTGCGGCGCAGAGCGTGGGCATGGCGCGCAGCGCCTTCGACGTGGCGCTGGCCTATGCCAAGGAGCGCCAGGCCTTCGGCGGGGCGATCTTCGACCAGCAGGCCGTGGGCTTTCGACTGGCGGAGTGCGCCACGCAGCTGGAGGCCGCCCGCCAGCTGATCTGGCACGCCGCCAGCCTGCGCGATGCCGGCCGGCCCTGCCTCAAGGAAGCCGCCATGGCCAAGCTGTTCGCGAGCGAAATGGCCGAGCGCGTCTGCAGCGCCGCGATCCAGACGCTGGGCGGCTACGGCTATGTGAACGACTTTCCGCTCGAGCGCATCTACCGCGACGTGCGGGTGTGCCAGATCTACGAGGGCACGTCGGACATCCAGAAGCTGCTCATCCAGCGCGCGCTGGCCTGAACCGGGCGTCTTGCACGGCCGTCGGCCGGGCCCCGGGCTTGCCCCATCGGCGAAGGGCCCCGGAGGATGTTCCAATAGCGTTCTTCATGAGTGCCACCGATCCCACCACCGGACCTTGCCCCTGCGGCCGCACGGACCGCCGAGACAAGCCCATCGGCTATGCCCTGTGCTGCGGCCGCTACCTCGAAGATTTCGAGGGCACGCCCGCGCCCGACGCCGAATCGCTGATGCGTTCGCGCTATACCGCGTTCGTGCTGGAGCGTGGCCCCTACCTGCTCGCCACCTGGCACGCGTCGACGCGTCCGGCGTCGATCGAGTTCGAACCCGGCGTGAAATGGCTCGGGCTCGACATCCGCTCGCGTTCGGTGCTCGACGCCGACCATGCCGAGGTCGAATTCGTCGCCCGCCAGCGCAGCAGCACCAGCGCCGCCACGCGCCTGCACGAGCGCAGCCGCTTCGTGCGCGAGGGGGACCGCTGGTTCTACCTCGAGGGCGACCTGCAGACCCCCGGTTGACGCACCGGGCTTCGGCCCGCACAATGAACCCCGCTCCGGGGTGCACGCAAGTGGCGTGCTGAGATGGCAAAGTGCCGACCCGCGAACTTGATCCGGGTCATACCGGCGTAAGAAGAGCTGCACTCCCCGACTCCGGTCCCGCCACCCACCCACCGTGGCGGCCCAAAGTCCTCAGAGCGATTGCGGAGCACCCTTTCCCTCAACAAGGAGTGCCCCGCATGAATGCCCCAGACAAGTTCACCTCCCTGCTCTCGCTCACGCGCGAGCCCTTTCCCGCATCGCACAAGTGCCTGATCCCGGGCAGCCGGCCCGACCTCAACGTGCCGGTGCGCGACGTGCTGCTGACCAACGGCGAGACCGTGTCGCTCTACGACACCTCGGGCCCCTATACCGATGCCAAGGTCGAGATCGACGTGCGCCGCGGCCTGCCCGGCGTGCGCGGCGCCTGGATCGCCGAGCGCAACGACACGGAAAGCTACGAAGGCCGCTCGCACCAGGCGCTCGACGAGGGCCTCAAGCACGCCCACGACCACGATGCCCAGCGCCTGGCCGAACTGCGCGCCGGCGCCTCGGCCCTGCAGCGCACGCCGCGCCGCGCCAAGTCGGGCGCCAACGTCACGCAGATGCACTACGCGCGCCGCGGCATCGTCACGCCCGAGATGGAATACGTGGCACTGCGCGAGAACGGCAAGCGCGAGTGGATGGCCGAATACCTCGCCAACGAGGAGCGCGCAAAGCGCGTGGCCGGCAACCCCATGGGCGCCAGCATTCCGCGCATCATCACGCCCGAGTTCGTGCGCGAGGAAGTGGCGCGCGGCCGCGCCATCATTCCGGCCAACATCAACCACCCCGAAGTCGAGCCGATGGCCATCGGCCGCAACTTCAAGGTCAAGATCAACGCCAACATCGGCAACTCGGCCGTCACCTCCAGCATCGAGGAAGAAGTGGAAAAGCTCGTGTGGGCGATCCGCTGGGGCGCCGACAACGTGATGGATCTTTCCACCGGCAAGAACATCCACACCACGCGCGACTGGATCGTGCGCAACAGTCCCGTGCCCATCGGCACGGTGCCGATCTACCAGGCGCTGGAGAAGGTGGGCGGCGTGGCCGAGGACCTGACCTGGGAGATCTTCCGCGACACGCTGGTCGAGCAGGCCGAGCAGGGCATCGACTACTTCACCATCCACGCCGGCGTGCGCCTGCCGTTCATCCACCTGACGGCCGACCGCATGACGGGCATCGTCTCGCGCGGCGGCTCGATCATGGCCAAGTGGTGCATCGCGCACCACAAGGAGAGCTTCCTGTACGAGCGCTTCGAGGACATCTGCGACATCATGAAGGCCTACGACGTGAGCTTCTCGCTCGGCGACGGCCTGCGCCCGGGCTCGGGCGCCGATGCCAACGACGAAGCGCAGTTCGCCGAGCTGCGCACGTTGGGCGAGCTCACGCAGATCGCGTGGAAGCACGACGTGCAGACCATGATCGAAGGGCCGGGCCACGTGCCGATGCACATGATCCAGGCCAACATGGACGAGCAGCTCAAGCACTGCCACGAGGCGCCGTTCTACACGCTCGGCCCGCTGACGATCGACATCGCGCCGGGCTACGACCACATCTCGAGCGCCATCGGCGCCGCGATGATCGGCTGGGCCGGCACCGCGATGCTCTGCTACGTGACGCCCAAGGAGCACCTGGGCCTGCCCGATCGCGACGACGTCAAGCAGGGGATCATTGCCTACAAGATCGCCGCGCATGCGGCCGACGTGGCCAAGGGGCATCCGGGGGCACGCTCGCGCGACGACGCGCTCAGCAAGGCGCGCTTCGAGTTCCGCTGGCAGGACCAGTTCAACCTGGGCCTCGACCCCGACACGGCGCGCGAATTTCATGACGAGACGCTGCCCAAGGATTCGAGCAAGGTCGCGCACTTCTGCTCGATGTGCGGACCGAAGTTCTGCTCGATGAAGATCACGCAGGAAGTGCGCGAGTACGCGGCGAAGAAGGGCGTGGCCGAGTCGGAAGCCATGGCGGCCGGAATGGCCGAGAAATCGCAGGAGTTCGCGGCAGCCGGTGGAGAGATGTACATACCGATTCGGGCCGTGTCGTAGGGATTGCCTCCCCGGGGCCCAAGCGAAGCAGCCCCCTCAGGACCACCGAGGCACAGCCTCGTCCTTGAGCTGCTGCCGGAGCAGGTCATAGTCCGGCACCACGCTCTCCACCGTGCTCCAGAAGCGCTGCGAGTGGTCCATCACCCGCAGGTGCGCCAGTTCGTGCGCCACCACATAGTCGATCACCGGCAGGCGAAAGTGGATCAAGCGCCAGTTCAGCCGGATCGACCCATCCGCGCTCGCGCTCCCCCATCGCGTCGCGGCATTCGACAACGACAGCTTCTGCCACCGCACCTCGAGCCGGGGCGCGAAGTGGTCGAGCCGCTCGATGAAGAGCCGCCGCGCCTGCCGCATGAGCCAGGCCTGGGCGGCATCGCGGATCTGCGAAGCCTCGGCGTTCTGCGCCACGGCCAGGCGCAGGGTGCGCGGTGCGGCGCCGTCGTCGCTCGCATCGAGCGTGCCGCCGACGCTTGCGAAGCCGTGCTTCGGATCGAGGCGGATCACGACCGTTTCGCCCATGAAGGGAAACTCGGCCCCGTCTTTCCATTCGATGCGCGTGGCCTCGACGCGCGCGTGGCGTTGCCGTGTCTCCAGCAGCTTGCGCAGGATCCAGTCGGCCTTTTCCTGGATGGCGGCATCGACGTCGCGCAGCGTGACCCAGCGCGGCGCGCGCACCGACAGGCCTTCGGCGCCCACCAGGAACCCGATGGTCTTGCGCTTGCCGCGCTTGAACTCGTAGGCCACACGCGCCGAGCCCAGCACCGCTTCGCGCGTGGCCTGGGGGTGCACGAAGCTCGCGAGCGCGAGCGTATCGCGCAGCGGAATGGCGGGCAACGCGGGGCCGGCAAGGTCGGCCCTTTCCCGTGACTGCGCATCGGCCACGACGGGCGCCACGACGACAGGCGGCGCCGCCTTTTTCCTGACCTTCTTTGCGCGGGGCTCGGTCGGCTTGGCCGGCGCAAACTCGTTGCCCAGCCCTTCGAACAGGTCCATCGTGAACTGGAGCAGTCCCCGCATTTCGGGCTCTTTCCTTGTTCTTCTTTTTCTTCAGCGCACTTCTTGCGGCGCCTGCGGCAGCGGCAGGCTGTCGCGGTACGCCTCGGGGTCGAGCCGGCGCATCTCGGATTCGATCCAGGCTTCGACTTCGCGCATCAGTTCGTCGGGCTTGCGGCCCACGCTGGGAATGGCCGGGCCGATCGACACGTCGACCACGCCGGGGCGCTTGATGAAGGCCTTGCGCGGCCAGACCTTGGCCGAGGTGACGGCAATGGGAATCACCGGCACGCCGGTCTCGCATGCGAGCCGCGTGCCGCCGCTCTTGTAGGTGCCCTTCTGGCCACGCGGGATGCGGGTGCCTTCGGGAAACATGATGATCCAGATGCCCTGCGCAAGCAGCTTGCGGCCCTGGTTCACGACCTTGTTGAAGGCCTGCGCGCGCTGGCTGCGGTCGATGTGGATCATGTCGAGGCGGGCCATCGCCCAGCCGAAGAAGGGCACGTAGATCAGTTCCTTCTTGAACACGAAGGCCAGCGGATGCGGCATCAGCGTGGGCATCAGGAAGGTCTCGAAGGTCGACTGGTGCTTCACCAGCAGGACCGCGCCGGCCAGCTTGTCGGCGGGCAGGTTTTCCATGCCGGTCACGCGGGTCTGGATGCCCAGCAGCACCCGCGCACCACCGATGGCCCAGCTGAGCCACTGCTCCGCCATCCAGTAGAGCGGTATGCCGCGCTTCCAGAGCGAACTGACGCACATGATGATGCCCCATGGCACCACGGTGACGAGCATCCAGAGTGCATGGAGAACGGAACGGATAAACGCCATCAGACAGCCACCTGCAATGCAGCCTGCGCTTCGCGCGCAAGCAAGAAGTCGACAAAGGCGGCGAGGTTCTCGTGAACCAGGGTGTTCGCCGGGAATTCGGAAGGCAGCGGATGGACGCCGCGGCAGGCCGCGCCCATGCCGGTGAGCAGCAGGTGCGGCTCGCAGCCGGCGGCCGCGCCGGCCTGCAGGTCGCGCAGGCTGTCGCCCGCGGTGGGCACGTCTTTCAGGTCGATGCCGTAGCGGTCGCCGATCTGGCGGAACAGGCCCGGCGCGGGCTTGCGGCATTCGCAGCCCTCGTCGGGGCTGTGCGGGCAATAGAAGACCGCATCGACCCGTCCGCCCACGGCCGCGAGCATCTTGTGCATCTTGGCGTGCATGGCGTTGAGCGACGCCATGTCGAACAGGCCACGGCCCAGGCCCGACTGGTTGGACGCGACCACCACGTGCCAGCCCGCATGATTGAGCCGGGCAACGGCCTCGAGCGCACCGGGCAGTGGCGTCCATTCGATGTCGCTCTTGACGAAATCTTCGCGGTGCACGTTGATCGTGCCGTTGCGGTCGAGGATGACGAGTTTCATGGCAGTGCCGCCCATCGTGAGGTCGCCAGGGGGATCAGGCAGCCAGCCGCTCGAGCTGCGCCACGCGGTTCATCGCAGCGTGCAGAGACATCAGCAGGCCGAGCCGGTTGAGGCGCAGGTCGGCCTGTTCGGCATTGACCATCACGCCGTCGAAGAACGCATCGACCGGCTCGCGCAGCGCGGCCAGGGTCTGCAGCGAAGCGGTGTAGTCGCCGGCATCGAACAGGGCATTGGCGGCGGGCACGACCTCGGCCATGGCGGCATGCAGCGCCTTCTCGGCCGGCTCCTGCAGCAGCAGCTCGCTGACGTGCGCATCGGCTTCGGGGGCCTTCTTGAGGATGTTGCCGATGCGCTTGTTGGCAGCGGCCAGTGCGGCCGCGGCGGGCAGCGCGGCAAAGGCCCGCACCGCCGCCAGCAGCTTGGGCACTTCGCCCAGGCGCTGCGGCCGCGGCGCCAGCACGGCGTCGACTTCCTGCGCGCTGGCGCCCTGCTCGCGCAGGCTGCCGGCCAGGCGGTCGAGGATGAAGTCCTGCAGTTCGACGGTGGCCTTGCCGCTGTCGAAACCGTCGATCTCCTTGAACTGCGCGGCGGCATCCTGCAGCAGTGCGTCGAGCCCCAGCGGCAGGTCCTTCTCGATCAGCATGCGGATCACCCCAAGCGCATGGCGGCGCAGTGCGAAGGGGTCGCGGTCGCCGGTGGGCAGGTTGCCGATGCCGAACATGCCGACCAGCGTCTCGAGCTTGTCGGCCAGCGCGACCACGATGCCGGCCATGTGGCGCGGCAGGTCATCGCCGGCGAAGCGCGGCTTGTAGTGGTCTTCGATCGCGTCGGCCACTTCGGCGGACAAACCGTCGTGCAGCGCGTAATAGCGGCCCATGGTGCCCTGCAGTTCCGGGAACTCGCCGACCATGTCGGTCACCAGGTCGGCCTTGGCGAGCTGCGCGGCCTGGGTGGCATGTGCGGCGAGCGTGGCGTCGCCGAGCTTCTCTGCAATGCCGCGCGCAATGTGCATCACGCGTTCGACGCGTTCGCCCTGGGTGCCGAGCTTGTTGTGGTAGACCACCTTGCCCAGCGATTCGACACGCGAGGCCAATGATTTCTTGCGGTCCTGGTCGAAGAAGAACTTGGCGTCGGCCAGGCGCGGGCGCACCACGCGCTCGTTGCCACCGACCACCGCGCTCGCGTCCTCGGGGCTGATGTTGCTGACGACCAGGAACTTGTTGGTGAGCCTGTTCGACGCGTCGAGCAGTGGAAAGTACTTCTGGTTGGCCTTCATCGTGAGGATGAGGCACTCCTGCGGCACTTCGAGGAATTCGCGCTCGAAGCTGCAGACCAGCACGTTGGGCCGCTCGACCAGCGCCGTCACTTCGTCGAGCAGCGCGTCGTCCTGGATCGGCACGGTGGCGCCGCCGACCTGCACGGCCGCGGCCGCGAGCTGGCGCGCGATCTCGGTGCGGCGGGCTTCGAAGCTCGCGATGACCGCGCCCTCGTCCTGCATCTGCAGCGCATAGCTGTTGGCGTCGCGCAGCACCACGGGGTCAACGGCCGCCTCGAAGCGGTGGCCGTGGGTTTCGCGGCCTGCATGAAGGCCGAGCGCCTCGACCGGCACCACGGTGTCGCCATGCAGCGCCACCAGGCCGTGCGCGGGGCGCACGAAGCTCACGCTGCTCCAGCCCGGCAGCTCGCTGCCGCTTTCGAGCTGGTAGCTCATGACCTTGGGAATCGGCAGCTTGGCGATTGCTTCGGCCAGCGCCTTCTGCAGGCCTTCGGCCAGCGTCGCGCCCTTGGCGGTGCTTTCGTAGAACAGCGCTTCGGCCTTGCCGTCCATCGCGCGCTTCAGGCCGGGCACGGCCGAGGCGTCGGCGCCCAGCGCACCCAGGCGCTTGAGCAGCGCGGGCGTGGGCTGGCCCGAGGCATCGAGCCCCACGGCCACGGGCATGAGCTTCTGCGACACGGCCCTGTCGGCGGCGCGCTCGGCCACGTGCGTGAGGTGCGCGGCCAGCCGGCGCGGCGATGCGTAGGCGGTCAGCACCGAGGCGGGCTCGGCGAGGCCCTGGGCCACGAGCTGGTCGCGCAGCACGCCGGCGAAGGCATCGCCGAGTTTCCTCAGCGCCTTGGGCGGCAGCTCTTCGACGAAGAGTTCGACCAACAGGTTCTTTTGCACGCTCGTCATCGCTCAGGCCGCCTTCTTCGTGATTTGTGCAACCCACTCGCGAGGCGCCATCGGAAAACCGAGCCGCTCGCGGCTCTCGTAGTAGCTCTGCGCCACGCTGCGCGCGAGGTTGCGGATGCGGCCGATGTAGGCCGCGCGCTCGGTCACGCTGATCGCGCCGCGCGCGTCGAGCAGGTTGAAACTGTGCGCGGCCTTGAGCACCTGCTCGTAGGCCGGCAGCGCGAGCTGCTCGGTCATGAGGTGCCTGGCCTGCTTCTCGTGCGCCGCGAAGGCGGTGAACAGGAACTCGGCGTCGCTGTGCTCGAAGTTGTAGGTCGACTGCTCGACCTCGTTCTGCTTGTAGACGTCGCCGTAGCTCAGGCCCTCGGTCCAGGTCAGGTTGTAGACGTTGTCCACGCCCTGCAGATACATGGCCAGCCGCTCCAGGCCGTAGGTGATCTCGCCGGTGATGGGCTTGCAGTCGATGCCGCCCACCTGCTGGAAATAGGTGAACTGCGTCACTTCCATGCCGTTGAGCCAGACTTCCCAGCCCAGGCCCCAGGCGCCGAGCGTGGGGTTCTCCCAGTCGTCTTCCACGAAGCGGATGTCGTTCTTCTTCAGGTCGAAGCCCAGCGCTTCGAGGCTGCCGAGGTAGAGCTCCAGGATGTTGCTGGGCGCGGGCTTGAGCACCACCTGGTACTGGTAGTAGTGCTGCAGGCGGTTGGGGTTCTCGCCGTAGCGGCCGTCCTTGGGGCGGCGGCTGGGCTGCACGTAGGCGGCCTTCCAGGGCTCGGGGCCGAGCGCGCGCAGGAAGGTGGCGGTGTGCGAGGTGCCCGCGCCGACTTCCATGTCGTAGGGTTGCAGCAGCGCACAGCCCTTGTCGGCCCAGTACGACTGCAGTTTGAGAATGATTTGCTGGAAGGTCAACATGAAGCAGGCCGGCGTGACCGGGCGTTGGACGGTAGCGCGATGAAGCACCGCGAAAGCAGACGATTTTACGGGCGGAGGGCCGCTCTCCCACAGCAGGCCGGGATACCGGCCGCCTGCGCGGGCCGGCCGGCCGTGCGACAACCGCGGGGCGGGGGCGCGCACCGCGCTTTTCCGAGGCGTCCTGCCCCGCGCGCCCGAACTTTCGCAGCCCGCCGGGCTCTTCCCCTCCTTTTTCCGGTTTCCATCGACATGCAGCCGTCTCCCCTCGGTCCGAGCTCTCCCTTGTTCATCGTTCTCAACGCCGGCTCCGGCAGCGCGGACGCCGCCGAAACCCGCGAAATCATCGAGCAGGGCTGTGCCGCGGCGGGCCGGAGGCTGCGCATCTTCCTGGTCGACGAGCGCGCGACGGTGCAGGCGCTCGCGCGCGAGGCGGTCGAACGTGCCCGCGCCGTGGACGGGGTGGTGGTTGCGGCGGGTGGCGACGGCACCATCAACACGGTGGCGCGGGCCACGCTCGGCAGCGGGCTGGCCTTCGGCGTGCTGCCGCAGGGCACCTTCAACTATTTCAGCCGCGCCCATGGCATTCCGCGCGATACGGCGCAGGCGCTGCAGGTGCTGCTGACCGAGCAGCCGCGGCCGGTGCAGGTGGGGCTGGTCAATGACCGCCTGTTCCTGGTGAATGCCAGCATGGGCCTGTATGCCGAACTGCTGGAGGAACGCGAGAGCTACAAGGTGCGCTACGGCCGCAGCCGCTGGGTCGCGTTCTTCGCCGGCCTGCTCACCGTGATGCGCGGCCACCGGCACTGGAACCTGCGCATCGCCTCGCACGGGGTGGAGCGCGACATCCGCACGACGACGCTTTTCGTGGGCAACAACCCGCTGCAGCTGCTGCAGGTGGGCATCGAGCATGCCGATGCGCCTGAAAACGGCCAGCTGGCCGCCATCACCTTGAAGCCGATGGGGGTGCTGGCCATGCCCGGCCTGCTGGTGCGCGGCGCGCTCGGCCGGCTGGGAAGCACGGACGAGGTGCTGAGCTTCGCGTTCGAATCGATGACGGTGAAGGCCGGCCGCCTGCACCCGCCGCGCCGCGTGAAGGTGGCCACCGACGGCGAGATCGCCTGGGCCGAGATGCCGCTGCTGTTTCGGGTCTCGCCCGAGCCGCTGTGGCTGGTGCGGCCCGACATCGCGCCGGAGCTGGAGGCCGCGAGGCAATGAGCTGCCTGCTGCAGATCTCCGATACGCATTTCGGCACCGAGCAGCCCGAGGTGATGGCTGCGCTCGAGCGGCTCGCGAAGGCCTTGTCGCCGCAGGTGGTGGTGCTCTCCGGCGACATCACGCAGCGCGCCACGCGGGCGCAGTTCGCGGCCGCGCGCGCCTTCGTCGACAGGCTGGCCGCGCCGGCCGTGCTGGCCATTCCGGGCAACCACGACATTCCACTCTTCCAGCTGGGGGCACGCCTGTTCGCGCCTTATGAACGGTACGCCGGCGCCTTCGGCACCGACCTGGAGCCGGTGTTCGAATCCGCCGAATGGCTGGTGGTCGCGGTCAACACCACGCGCTGGTACCGGCATGCGGACGGCGAGGTTTCGCCGGCGCAGATCGAGCGGGTGGCAGCCCGGCTGGCGGCCGCTTCGGCGTCGCAATTGCGCGTGGTGGTCACGCACCAGCCGGTGATGGTGACGCGGCAGGAAGACATGTCGAACCGGCTGCACGGGCGCGATGCCGCCGTTGCGCGCTGGTGCGCGGCCGGCGCCGACCTGATCCTGGGCGGCCACATCCACCTGCCGTTCGTGCGTTCGCTGCACGACGCGTACGCCGGCTGCCCGCGCACCGCATGGGCGGTGCAGGCCGGCACGGCCGTGTCGTCGCGCGTGCGCGCGGGGCATCCCAATTCGGTGAACGTGCTGCGCCTGGGCACGCCGGAAGGCGTCCGCGCGTGCCAGGCCGAGCGGTGGGACCATTCGGCTGCCGACAAGGCCTTCGTATGCGCCAAAGTATTGCGGCTTCCGCTTGCCAGCGCTGCGCCGCCCGCTTAGGGTGCGCCGCATGCCGTTGGAAGCCCCTGCCCTCGTTCTTTTCGCCCGCCAGCTGGGCGAGCATTCCCTGGCCTGGTTCGCATGCATCTTCGCCGTCTCGGTGCTCGGCGCCGGCATGGCCTGCCGGGCGCTGCAGCGGCGGCGCATCAGGAGATCATCGGCCGAAGAGCCCGACGAACCGCGGCTGGCCGCGGGGCTGGCCATCGGCTTTCTGTCGATCCTCGGGGCGGCGAGCCTGGTGGCGTACCTTGCATCGAAGCTCGGCGACGGCCGGCTGCTGGGGCTGGCCGACCAGGCACTGGCCGACGCGGTCGGCAACCACGTGCCGTGGGCGGCGCTCGTGGCTTTCAGCTGGCTCACGCACCTGGGCGACGCCGAACTGCTGGCGCCGGTGTGCTTCGTGGTGGCCCTGCTGCTGTGGCGCCGCGCGCACCATGGACTGGCGCTGGGCTGGGTCATGGCGCTCGGAGGGATCGTGCTGCTGAACCCGGCGCTCAAGCGCATCTTCGCGCGCGCCCGGCCGCTGCACGACCACGGGCTCGCGCTGGAGACGAGCTTCAGCTTTCCGAGCGGCCACAGCGCGGGCGCGATCGTAAGCTACGGCATGCTGTTGTACTTGGCCCTGCGCCTGTTGCCGGCGCGCTGGCATGTGCCGGCAGCCATGGCGGCGGCGGCGGCCATCGTCACCATCGCGTGCAGCCGCGTGTTCCTGCAGGTGCATTTCGCAAGCGACGTGGCGGCCGGCCTGCTGACCGGCCTCGCCTGGCTGCTCGTGTGCGTGAGCAGCCTCGAATACGCGCGGCACCGCAAGCGCCGGCGCATCCGTCCCTGAGCGGCATCGATCGAGGAGGTCTTCGCCAGGAACACCGCGGAACCGGCTTTGCCGGGCCGCAGGTGTTGCCCCCTCGAGAGGGAGGCGGCCACACGAAGTGAGCCGCATCGGGGGTGGGTCAATACTCCCAGAAGATGCGCTGGAGTTCTTTCGTGTCGCTGGTCTTGGTAAGAGCCACCATCGCCAGGATGCGCGCCTTCTGCGGGCGCAGGTCGTGCGCCACCACCCAGTCGTACTTGTCGTCGGGCTGCTCGGCGTTGCGGATCACGAAGCCGTCGGGCACGCGCGAACTGCGGATCACGATCACGCCGTCGCTGCGCGCCTTCTGCAGGTTGGGCACGATCCGGTTGGCCACCGAGCCGTTGCCTGTGCCGCCATGGATGATCGCCTTCACGCCGCTCTTGGCGAACGCGTCGATGGCAATGGACGAAACGCCCTCGTAGCCCATTGCGATCTCGACCGGTGGCAGCGCATTGATGCTGTCGATGTCGAACTCCGAGTTCATGGTGTGGCGCTTGACCGGCGCGCGGAACCAGTAGTTCTTGCCCTCGACCACCATGCCGAGCGGGCCCCACTGGCTCGAGAAGGCGCTGGTCTTGATGTTGACGTTCTTGCTCACGTCGCGGCCGCTGTCGATGTTGTCGTTCATCGTCACCAGCACGCCCTTGCCTGCCGCGTCCTTGCTGCCGGCCACGCTGACGGCGTCGTACAGGTTGAGTGCGCCGTCGGCCGAAAGCGCCGTGCCCGGGCGCATCGAACCGATCACGATGATCGGCTTGCTGGTGTGCACGGTGAGCGTCAGGAAGAAGGCGGTTTCTTCCAGCGTGTCGGTGCCGTGGGTGATGACGATGCCGTCCACGTCGGGCTGCTTCGACAGCGCGGAGACGCGCTTGGCGAGCGTCAGGAGGTTGTCGTTGGTGAGGCTTTCGGAAGCGACCTGGAACACCTGCTCGCCGCGGACGTTGGCGATCTTGGAGAGTTCGGGCAGGCCGGCGATCAGCTTCTCGACGCCGACCTTGGCGGCTGCGTAGGTGGCGCTGTTGACAGCCGAGGCGCCGGCGCCCGCAATGGTGCCGCCGGTGGCCAGGATCACCACATTGGGCAATGCCTGCTGGGCTTGCGCCAGGGCGCTGGCCGCGAACAGCGCGGCGCCGGCCGCGAAGGCCCTGAAACGGGGGGAAAGGTACATGAAGGGAACTCCTTGTCTTGGATGAATTTCCGGAAGCGGCGAGAAGATACATGAACCGTGCCCGCATGCCCTGCGCTTCCATGCCGGCATGGCATGCGGCCATGCGCCAAGGATTACCATCGCCGGGCGCACCGCCGCAAACCCGTCATCCCATGAACGCCGATCCCGCCGCCCTTTCCCCGAGTACCGCCCAGGAAATGCCCGCCCCCGACGGCCCGCTGTCGCGCGCGCGGCCGGGGCGCGAGCGCATCATGGCGGCGATCCGCACCGCGGCCGTGGCCGAGTTCAGCCTGCATGGCCTGAAGGGCACGTCCACCCAGGCCATCGCCGCGCGCGCCGGCCTCACCAAGCCCCAGCTGCACTACTACATCGCCGGCAAGGAAGAGCTCTACGAAGAGCTGCTGATGCAGGTGCTGCATGCCTGGAAGGTGGTGTTCTCGTTCGAGGACGCCAGCGATCCGGCCACCGTGCTGGGCGACTACATCCGCAAGAAGCTCGACCACGCATTCGACAACCCGGAGATCTCGCGCATCTTCACGCGCGAAGTGCTCGACGGCGGCCGCAACCTCGACCGCTACTGGCCCAACGCGCGGGCCTGGACGCAAAAGAAGGTCGACATCATCAACGGCTGGATCGCGCGCGGGCAGATGCGCCCGCTCGATGCGCGCCTGCTCCTGATGCACATCTGGGCCATGACCCAGAGCTACGCCGACTATGCGATACAGACGCGCGTGATGCTCGGCCTGCCGCCCGATGCGCCGATCGACCGCGAGCCGATTGCGCGCGAGCTCGTGGCTTTCGTGCTCGCCGGCTGCGGCATCGAAACTTAAGTTCTCTCTCGTCCGGCTGCCTGCATCCGCAGGACGCCTGGCCCTGCCACTTCGTGACTTTCGACACTGGTTCGCCCGCGGCGGCGACCGTAACTTCGCACGCTCGCCGCCGGGCTGGTCCGTCGCGGCGAGCCCGTAGGAAGGAGGCGGGAGAACATGAAGACAAAGTTGCTTTTGACAGTGGCCGCGACGGCGTTGCTGATGGCCTGCGGCGGCGGTGGTGGTGGTGGGGGGGGCGGCTACAGCGGGCTGCCGATCGGCGGAATTCCGCCCGGCCAGCAACCCGATCCCGGTCCGAACCCGGCCCCGGCCCCGGCCCCGAATCCGAATCCGAATCCCTCGCCCAATCCCTCCCCGATCCGTGCGCATTACAAGTTCCTGAGCTTCCAGCAGGACAGGAACCCAGACACCGAGACGGCCGAGAAGCGCTACGACGACTACATCGCGTTGCTCAATCGCGAAGGTGCCGCAGGCTATCGCTACCTTGACGGCGTGACTGGCGGCACCATCGTCACGCTGCGGGACCAGTTCATGATGGTCAAGGACATCGAGACGACCTACACCTACGAATACAAGCGCTTCGAAGTCGACATCCTGTCGAGCGACGGATTGCCGCGCCTGCTGCAGCAGATGAAGGCGCAGGGCGCGAAGGGCATGGTGTACGTCAAGATCCTCGGGGTGATCGGCCTGAGCGTGAACGACAACGCCGAGTTCGCCGTGCTCTACCGCAAGGACGCCGGATCGTCGGCCACCTACGACTACACGGCGGCCGACATTCCCCCCACCTCCGCCGATTTCGTGAACCTGGCGAATGCGCAGGGCGCCAACGGCTTCAGGCCATGGGCCACGCCGGTGCTGAGGGGCCTGACGCAGCAATTCTTCATCAAGGACCTGGGCAGCGCAGCCCGCTACGACCTGAAGGCGGTCGTCAGCCCGCTGAGCGTGGTCGGCGGGACGGTCGAAGACGTCAAGGTGCAGATCCGCGCGCAGGGTGCAACGGGCTATCGCCTGCTGAAGTCGCGCTTCATGGAGGACGGCAAGGATTTCATCTTCTATCTCAAGGACACGACGCAGTCGAGCAGCTTCGAGTACGAATTCCTCGAGAACCCCGACCCGGTCTTCGACATCCAGGAGGCCAACGCGGTGCAGGCGAACAGCCAGACCGCGATCGGGCTGCGCTACTTCGGGCTTCCCGATTCGCCGATCTTCTTCAGGTCGCTGAACTGCACCGGGCCGCTGTGCCTATCGCCCGACGGCAAGGAAATCGAAGACGGCAGCAGCTGACCGCGCCCGGGCGCCCCGCCTCGGATGGGCCAGACGCAGTGACGATCAGACGATGCTCACTCGGCCCGTCGCCAGGTCATAGACCCCGCCGACAACCTTGACCGCGCCGCTGGAAGCCATGCCCCCGAGGATGGGCGCCGAAGTGGCCAGGCGCGCCACGCTCTGCCGCACGTTCTGTTCGGTGGCGGCTTCCAGCAGCGACGCGGGCTTGCGGCGCGACGCGGCCTCCACGGCAGGCCGGATCGACGCGACCAGCCCGGGCAGGTGTCCGGGCAGCACGGCGTTCTCCTGCAGCACCTTGATGGTGGCCGAGATGGCGCCGCAGTTGCTGTGGCCAAGCACCATGATGAGCGGCACGTCGAGGAACTTGGCCGCGTATTCCATGCTGGCAATGGCATCGTCGTTGACGAAGTTGCCGGCCAGCCGTACCACGAAGAGATCGCCCGGGCCCTGGTCGAAGGCGAGCTCCGGCGCGACGCGCGAATCCGCGCAGGCAAGAATCGCCGCGAACGGCTTCTGGCCCGAGGTGCGCGCCACGCGGCCCACGCTGAAATCGCGCTGCGTCTGCTTGCCCTGTGCATAGCGCAGATTGCCCTGCACCAGCCGCTGGAGCGCGGCATCGCCGCCGATGCGGTTGTCGGGCAGCGGCGTGTCGGCAGCGAACGCATCGGCGCCGGACGCCAGGGCGGCGAAAGCGGCCGCGCCGCTCAGCAGCCGGCGGCGCGAGGTTGCCGGCACCGCGGCGGAAGGTAGGCAATCACACATGTGGAACTCCGTTCTTGGTGGTTGTCGAGTTCGCCGGTCACCCGGCAGGAAATGCCGGGCTTTCGCACCGGCGCACGAATTGTTACGCTATGTATCGAGAACAACAAAGTCCAAACATTGCATGGATCCACTGCCCCCGCCCGACGTGGCCCTTTCGATCTCCTACGAGGCCCGCGCGAAGGCCGTGGCGCTCTATTGCGATGCCATCGTGCGCATGCACTGGGGCGAGCGGCTCATCAACAAGATCTTCGGCCGCGCCATGCAGTCGCACGCCGCGGGCCGGATCGTGGTGCAGCACTACCGCTGGAAGGAGGAAGGCGCCGAGCGCCCCACGCTGGCGCTGCTGCAGCGCAATGCGAGCCGCGGCACGCGCACGCTGGCCAGCTTCGTCGCCGTGCTGCGGCTCACGGGCATGGTGACGGCGGAGGCCGATGCGGGTGATCGCCGCGTGCGCTACCTGGTGCCGCAGGAACGGCTGGTCGCCGGCCTGCGCGCCTGGATTGCCCACCACCTGCGCTGCTGCGAGGCGCTGGGGCTGCTCGACGCCGGCCATGCGGCAAGGCTCTCGGACGATCCCGCCTTTTTCAGCGCCTTCGTCAGCCGGGCCGGCCGCATCCTGGACCAGGTGGCGTTGCACCGCGGCCGCTTCGGCGGCTGGACCTGGTTCGACGACCGCGACGGCGGCGGGCGGCTCGCGATGCTGCTGCTGCGAGACCATTTCGAGGCGAACCCGGTGCCATGCTCGCCTTTGGTGGCGTTCCCGTTGCGCGCACGCGAGCTCGCCGAGGGACTGGGACTTTCGCACTCGCATGTGCGCGGCGTGCTGAAGGAAGCGATCGAGGCGGGCCACCTTGCGCACGACGCAGGGCGGGCGCAGGTACGGCTCACGCCGCGCTTCCGGGATGAAATGATGAGCTGGCTGCTGCACTTCCTGTCGTGGTTCGCCGATGCCGCGCATGCGGCGCGGCGGGCCTGCTGACGCCGCGCACGGCAGCGTTCAGGAGGCGCCGGCCTCCCATGCACGGCCCGCCGGGTCGGCCAGCGCGAGCCGCATCGTCTCGATGAAGCGGCGCAGCCGCGCAGGCTGGAAGCGCGACGGCGGATAGATCAGGTACACCGGCAGCGGCGCTGCATGCCATTGCGGCACCAGCTGCAGCAGCCGGCCGGCGGCGATATCCTCGTTCATGAGCCAGGCCGAGGCCACGCAGGCGCCCAGGCCCATGCGGGCGGCGCTTTGCAGCGCATAGAGGCTGTCGGTGCTCATGCGCGGGCGGATCTGCACCCGGGCGATCTCGCCGGTCGGCCGGTGCGTGAGCAGCACCTCGCTGCGATAGAAGGTGCGCAGCGCGAGCCACGGCAACTCGGCCAGCTCCGCGGCATGCGCGGGCGGCGTGCGCCCGGCCAGCACCGAGGGTGCGGCGACCACCACGCGCGGCACTTCCGAGAGCTTGATCGCCACGGCCATGGTGTCGGTCAGCTCGCCGACCTGGATCGCGCAGTCGACGCCTTCGGCGATGAAGTCGGGCCGGCGGTCGTTCAGCAGCCATTCGACGGCCACCCGCGGATAGGCGCGAAGGTAGTCGGCCAGCGGACCGACCAGCAGCAGCTGGCCCAGCGCATGCGGGGCCACCACGCGGAGGGTGCCCTCGGGCTCGTCGCCCACGCCGCGCAGGTCGGCTTCGAAGGCGTGCCAGTCCGCGATCAGCTCCCGGGCGCGCTCGTAGCAGCGCTCGCCATCTTCAGTGAGCTTCATGGCGTGCGTGGACCGGCGCAAGAGCCGCACCCCCAGCGAGCGCTCCAGCGCCTGCAGCCGGCGGCTCACCGTGGGCTGCGTCGCCCCCATCTGGAGCGCGGCGGCCGAGAGGCTGCCGGCCTCGACGATATGGACGAAGGTCTGCATCAGCTCGATGCGGTCGGCGGCGGGAGCAGGAGTCGACATGGCCTGGTTTATACGTTGAGCGTATGGACATTGTGCGATCCACGGGACTACCAAGCCAAGCTCCGTGGGTGCACATTTCAATCCTCGCTCGATATTCAAGGGTTAATACCATGTCCTCCATTCAAACCGTGCATGCAGCGACGGGCGCCGCGCCGGAGGGGCGCGACCTGCCGGCATCGCTGGTCCTGCTGCTGGCCACCGGCGCGGGCCTGTCGGTGGCGTCGCTCTACTACGCCCAGCCGATGCTCGGGGTGCTGGGCGCCGACATCGGCGCCTCCACCCGTTCGGTGGGTTTCATTCCCACGCTCACGCAACTGGGCTACGCGCTCGGCATCCTGCTGCTGGCGCCGCTGGGCGACCGTTTCGACCGGCGCCGCATCGTGCTGGCCAAGGCGGCCGCGCTGTGCGCCGCGCTGCTGGTGGCCGGCGCCGCACCGTCGATCGGCGTGCTGCTCGCGGCCAGCCTGGCCATCGGCCTGGCGGCCACGATGGCGCAGGACATCGTGCCCGCCGCCGCCACGCTGGCGCCCGAGGCCACGCGCGGCAAGACGGTCGGCACGGTGATGACGGGGCTGCTGCTGGGCATCCTGCTGTCGCGCGTGGTGAGCGGCTTCGTGGCCGAGCACTTCGGCTGGCGCGCGATGTTCATCGCGGCCGCAGCCAGCATCGCGCTCATCGGCGCGGCCGCCTGGCGCGGGCTGCCGCGCTTCCGGCCCACCACGCACCTGGCCTACGGCGCGCTGCTGGGCTCGCTGGGCACGCTGTGGTCGCGCCACGGCGCGCTGCGCCGCGCCGCGCTGGCCCAGGCGCTGCTGGCGGTGGGATTCAGTGCCTTCTGGTCGACGCTGGCCGTGATGCTGCACGGCGAGCCCTTCCACCTGGGCAGCGCAGCAGCCGGGGCCTTTGGCCTGGCCGGCGCGGCGGGCGCGCTGGCGGCGCCGCTGGCCGGGCGGCTGGCCGACCGGCGCGGGCCGGAGCTGGTGACGCGCCTGGGCGCCGGGCTGGTGGTGGCGTCGTTCGCGGCCATGGGCCTGGCGCCGCTGATGCCGCCGCAGGCGCAGCTCTGGCTGCTGGCGCTCGCCGCGGTCGGCTTCGACCTGGGCATGCAGGCGGCGCTGATTGCGCACCAGACCATCGTCTACGGCATCGAACCCGGTGCGCGCAGCCGGCTCAACGCGGTGCTGTTCACCAGCATGTTCATCGGCATGGCGGCGGGTTCGGCGCTGGGCGCACTGGCGCTCGCACAGTGGGGCTGGGCCGGCGTGACCTGGCTGGCCACCGGCACGGCCGCCGCCGCGCTGGCCGTGCGGCTCTGGCCGCGCCAGGCAGCGTAGCTGTCGGCCGGCGGGGCGGGCCGGAACACCGGTCAGGGCCCCGCGCCGACATGACGTGACGCCTAACGGGATGGCTCCTTCGCACGCTGTTGCGCTGCCGCGAAGAGTCGCCCGCGGATCAACTTCATGGCCTGGAAGCGCTGCAGGCTCTCGCGCGACACCGCCGATGTGGTTGCGATCACCAGGTCCAGAGGCGGATAGACCCAGACGAACTGCCCGCCGTACCCCGCCGCCATGAAGGTCGGGCGGACGGCATTGGAGCGCACGACCCACCACATGTAGCCGTAGGGCAAGGACAGGGGCAAGCCGCCCGCACTTTGAGGGCGCGTTGCATCGTGGACATAGGCCTCGAGCAAGATCTGCTGCCCCGCCCAGACGCCGTTCTGCAAATACAGCTGGCCGAGCTTCGCCATGTCGAGCGTGCGCATGCTCAGCCCCTGTTGATAGGAGGGCTCGCCCAGCGCCAGCGGCCCGACCAGGTGCCGCCTGGCGTAGTCGGGAACGGACATGCCGGTGGCCCTCTCCAGCACGACCGACAGCATTGGAATCAACGCGTTGTCATAGGCGAACGCTCGGCCCGGATCGTCACGCATGGGCCGCTTCCACGCGTCTTGAGGGTGCCCCGCCGTGGCCGTTCCGGTCGGGTCGTTGACCTCGAAGCCCGCGGTCATCGTCAGCAGGTGACGCACCGTGATCGCCGCAGCCCGCGGGTCGGGGTTCAGCCCTGCCCACTCGGGCACCAGCGAGACGATACGCTCGTCGAGGCTCGCGAGGTGCCCCTGGCCCCATGCGATGCCCGTCAACGTGGACAGCGCACTCTTTGACACCGAGTGCACATTGCGCAGTGTGTCAGGCGAGCCGTCGCGGTAGAACTGGTAGACGACGCGGCCTTGCCACACGACAACCGCGCTCTGCACGTCGGGAGACTCTTCCCTGATTGCCTGATCGATCCCCGCGAACGCAACCGTGTCCTGGGCCTGCTCGGCTGCCGAGGCGTTCCTCCATTCGGCAGGCCGTTGAGCCTGTGTCATCGGGACCAAAGCGGCGAGCAAGAAGAGCATGCTGCAACGCAGCTTCCAACAGCGGATCACATTTCATCCAAACGACTGGCTCGCCGTCCGGTCGCTGCGGCGCTTGGCGTCAGCCTCGATGTCCTCGGGTGAAAGGGGGACCATCGGCCCCTGGGTCACTGCACGCGAGTAGCGTTCCCCGTCGGGGGAATTGAACATCTTGAACCACTTCCACCATCCGTATACGGCGACGGCCACGATGGCAAGAATCGCGATGACAACCCACAGATTTGACAGCATCGGTGCAACTCCTTGAATGCGCCGGTGCACGGGGACCGGTCCGCATGCTCATTGTGAGCAATCGTCGGTCAGCACGCACTCGCAGGTCCAGTGTCCTTCCGCAGCGCAAATTCAAACTGAAAACCGGCAGTCGCCGCAGAGCCGCCCCATCTCCCCAGGCTGGTGCATCCGGACTGGCACGTCGCTTGCATAACCTGACCACTTGCTCTGATTAAGCGGTCAAACACCATGCGCGTGCTCGTCGTCTACTGCCATCCGGTCGAAACCAGTTTCCACGCCGCCCTCCACCAGGAGGTGCTGAAGAACCTGCGCGCGGCCGGGCACGAGGTGGACGACTGCGACCTGTATGCCGAGGGTTTCAATCCGGTGCTCTCGCGCGAGGAGCGGCTCGGCTACCACGAGGTGCCGGGCAACCAGCTGCCGCTCAAGCCCTATGTGGAGCGGCTGCAGTGGGCCGAGGGCATCGTGTTCTGCTTTCCGACCTGGTGCTTCGGCCTGCCCGCGATGCTCAAGGGCTACTTCGACCGGCTCTTCATGCCCGGGGTGGCCTTCGACATCAGCGATCCGGCCAACGTGAAGCCGATGCTCACGCACATCAAGCGCATCAGCGCCGTGGTCACCTACGGACGGCCGCGCTGGATGGCGTGGTACATGGGCGATCCGCCGCGCAAGATCGTCACGCGCTACATGCTGCGGCTCACGGGCCGCCGCGCCCGCGTGGACTACCACGCCCACTACCACATGAACGTGGCGACCGAGCCCCAGCTCGAGCGCTTCATGGCACGGGTCGGCGCCGCAATGGCGCGCTTCGCATGAAGGCGCCCGCCCTGCTCGACAACGCGCGCCTGCCGCGCTGGCTGCTGCCCGCCGGCTGGCCCGAGCGCGACGGCGTGCCCGTGCTGGCGCGCCTGGCGCTCGAGGCCGGCCGCGTGCAGTCGGTGCGGCCCGCCTCCGACGGCGAGGAGCCCGATCCGGCAGACTGGGACCTCGCCGGCACGCTCGTGCTGCCGGGCTTCGTCGACGCCCACACGCACCTCGACAAGGCCTTCACGCTGCCGCGCATGAAAGAGGTGCAGCCCGGCCTGCTCGGCGCCATCGACGCGATGCTGGCCGACCGCGTGCACTGGAGCGCCAGCGACGTGCACGAGCGCGCCGCGCGCGGCCTGCAGTGGGCCTGGGAATGCGGCACCACGCACCTGCGCACGCATGTCGACTGGTGGGAGCCCGATACGGTCCCGCTGGCCTGGCCCGTGATGGCCGAGCTGGCGCAGGAATGGGCCGGCAGGGTGCGGCTGGAGCAAGTCAGCCTCATCAAGCTGCCGCTGTTCGAGGACGCCGCGCAGGCCCGGCGGCTCGCCAGGCAGGTGAAGGCCACGGGGCCGCATGCGCTGCTCGGCGGCTTCGTGCATTCCACCAACTGGAGCGGCAACGCGCTGCGCAACCTGCTGGTGGCGGCGCAGGCCTGCGATCTCGATGTCGACCTGCACGTCGATGAAGAACTGAATTCCGCGGCGGTCGGCTTGCAGACCACCGCCCGCATCCTGCGCGAGATCGGCTTCGAAGGCCGCGTGGTCTGCGGCCACGTCTGCGCGCTGGCCGCGCAACCCGAAGCCCAGGCCCTTGCCACGCTCGATGCGGTGGCGCGCGCGCCAATCACCATCGTCTCGCTGCCCGCCACCAACCTGCTGCTGCAGGATGCGGTGACGGGCCGCACGCCGCGCATGCGCGGCATCACGCTGGTGAAGGAAGCGCGCGAGCGCGGCATTGCGCTGCTGTTCGCGAGCGACAACGTGCAAGACCCGTTCTGCCGCCTCGGCAGCTTCGACCCGGTCGAGGCGCTGGGCACGGCCGCACTGGTCGCCCAGCTCGACGCCCCCTTCGACGACTGGTCGCAGGCGCTGTGCCGCGGCGACTGGCTGCAGCGCGCCTCCGCCACGACGGCGCCGACGCTGGTCGGCGCCAGGGCCGACCTGGTGCTGTTCACGCAAGCCGACCGCCATGGCTGGCCCTCGCGCAGCGCCACCCGCGTGGTGCTGCGCGACGGCCGCGTCACGCACGGCGATGCGGCGCCCTTCCTTCCCCGCTGACAAACAAGGACACCCATGCTCCACGGCTACATCCCGCCCCACCGCTTCCTGCCCTACCTGAGCTGGACCGAAATCGCCGCGCTGCCCGACCGCGAGAACACGGTCATCGTGCTGCCCTGCGGCGCCATCGAGCAGCACGGCCCGCACCTGCCGTGCTCGGTCGACAGCGTGATCGCCTCGGGCGTGATGGGCAAGGCGCTCGAGAAGCTGCCGGCCGAGGTGCGCGCCTTCGCGCTGCCCACCATCACCTACGGCAAGTCGGAAGAGCACCTGCACTTTCCCGGCACCATGACGCTCACCGGCACCACGCTCTTGTCGACCGTCACCGAGATCGGCGAGTCGGTCTACCGCGCGGGCTTTCGCAAGCTGCTGTTTGCCAACGGCCACGGCGGCCAGCCGCAGGTGCTGGAGATGGCAGCGCGCGAGCTGCGCCTGCGCCATGGCGACTTCGTGGTGGTGCCGCATGGCGTGTCGCGCCTGCCGAACGCATCGAGCAAACAGATCGGCGAGCAGGAAAAGCGCCTGTCGATGCACGCCGGCCATTCCGAGACCGCGCTGATGCTCGCGCTCGCGCCCGACACCGTGCACATGGAGCGCGCGGCCGCCAACTTTCCGCCGCCGTTCCCGATCAAGCTGCTGTCGGCCGACGGCCGCCCGGCCTGCGCCTGGACCGCGCGCGACTTCGGCCCCAGCGGCGTGATCGGCGACCCGACCAGCGCCACGCGCGAACAGGGCCAGGAGATCCTGGACACGCTGTCCGACAGCTGGGCGCAGGCGCTGACCGAGCTGCATGCGCTGCGCTGGGTGGTGCGCGAGGAAGCCACCTGGGAGCGCGGCCACCAGCAGGGCTTCATCCAGCAGTCCTTCGAGGCCGCCTGAGGCGCGCTACTTGCATCCGGTTCATCGCCCTTTTTTCCACCCGTTCCTTCACCAGCCTTCGAGAGGTTCCCACCATGCGCTCCTTCGCTCTTTCCATGGCCGGCGCCGCCGCGCTCGCACTGTTCGCCGCTGCCGCACCGGCCCAGGCGCAAGACAAGTTCACCTACATGACCAACTGGTATGCGCAGGCCGAGCACGGCGGCTTCTACCAGGCGGTGGCCCAGGGCATCTACAAGAAGCACGGCCTCGACGTGACCATCAAGATGGGCGGCCCGCAGGTCAACATCACGCAGATGATGGCCGCGGGCCAGGCCGACTGCATCATGGGTTCGAGCGACATCCAGATGATGCAGGTGCGCGAAGGCGGCGTGCCGGTGGTCAACGTGGCGGCCTTCTTCCAGAAGGACCCGCAGGTGCTGATCGCGCACGACGACGTGAAGAAGTTCGAGGACCTCAAGGGCAAGACGCTGCTGATCGGCGCGCAGGCCAACCGCGGCTACTGGCCGTGGCTCAAGGCCAGGTTCGGCCTCACCGACGAGCAGACGCGCCCCTACACCTTCAACATCCAGCCCTTCGTGGCCGACAAGAACACCGCGCAGCAGGGCTACCTGACCTCGGAGCCCTACGCGATCCAGAAGGCCGGCGTGAAGAGCACCGTGCTGATGTTCAGCGACCACGGCTTCCCGGCGTACGCCACCACGGTGTCGTGCATGGAAAAGACCGTCAAGGACCGCAGCAAGCAGGTGGAAGCCTTCGTGAAGGCATCGGCCGAGGGCTGGAAGAGCTACCTCGCCGATCCGGCGCCCGCCAACGCGCTGATCAAGAAGGACAACCCCAACATGACCGACGACCAGCTGGCCTACAGCGTGGCCAAGCTCAAGGAAATGGGCATGGTCACCGGCGGCGATGCGGCCAAGCTCGGCATCGGCGTGATCACCGACGCGCGCTCCAAGGCGAGCTACGACTTTCTCGTGAGCGCCAAGCTGCTCGACCCGGCGAAGGTGGAGCTGGCCAAGACCTACACCACCGAGTTCGTGAAGGACGCCAAGGTTTTGCCCTGAGCCATCCATCCATGAACCGCATCGAACCCCACACCCTCGCGCCGCCCGCGGCGCCTGCCGTGCCCGCGGTGGAAGTGCTCTCGGCCGAGAAGACCTATCCCAACGGCACGCAGGCCCTGCTGCCGGTGGACCTGTCGATCGCAGAAGGCGAATTCGTCACACTGCTCGGGCCTTCGGGCTGCGGCAAGAGCACGCTGCTCAAGATGGTGGCGGGCATGCTCGAACCGAGCGACGGGCGGCTGCTCGTGTGGCGCAAGCCGGTGGCGCAGATCCACAGCTGCCCGCACAAGCTGTCTTTCGTGTTCCAGTCGGCCACGCTGATGCCGTGGGCCAGCGTGCGCACCAACGTGCGGCTGCCGCTCGACCTGGCCGGCGTGCCGCGCAAGGACGCCGACGCTCGGGTGATGGAATCGCTCGCGCTGGTGGGGCTCGAGAAGTTTGCCGATGCATTGCCGCGCGCGCTCTCGGGCGGCATGCAGATGCGCGTGTCGATCGCGCGCGGGCTGGTCACGCAGCCCGACCTGCTGCTGATGGACGAGCCCTTCGGCGCGCTCGACGAGATCACGCGCCACAAGCTCGATGCCGACCTGCTCGACCTCTGGCGCAAGAAGAAACTCACGGTGATCTTTGTCACGCATTCGATCCACGAGGCGGTGTTCCTGTCGACCCGCGTGGTGATGATGGCCGCGCGGCCGGGCCGCGTGGTGGAGCAGTTCCACATCGACGAGCCCTACCCGCGCACACCCGACTTCATGGTGACGCCGGAATTCGCGCGCCATGCCAGGCGCCTGCAGGACAGCCTGCTGCGCGCCAGCCAGGCCGACGAGGAGCACGCACGATGAAAAGCCCGCCCCTCCTGAGCCAGCCGCGCGTGCAGCGCGTGGTCTATCCCGTGCTCATCGGCGTGGTGCTGGTCGCGCTGTGGCAATGGATGGTGGTCGCCATGGAGTTGCCGCCCTACCTGGTGCCCTCGCCCTTCCTCATGGTGCAGACGCTCGTCACCGACTGGGCGCCGCTCGGCAATGCACTGCTGGTCACGCTCAAGATCACGCTGCTGTCGTTCGCGCTGGCCACCGTGGCCGGGGTGCTGATCTCGTTCCTGTTCGTGCAGAGCAAGCGCATCGAGACTGCGCTCTTTCCGTATGCGGTGCTGCTGCAGGTGACGCCCATCGTGGCGGTGGCGCCGCTCATCATCATCTGGGTGAAGAACCCGACGGCGGCGATGACGGTGTGCGCCGCGCTGGTGGCGCTGTTCCCGATCATCAGCAACACCACGCTCGGCCTGCGCAGCATCGACCCCGATCTGCAGAGCTACTTCAAGCTCAACCGCGCGACGCGCTGGCAGCAGCTGGTGCGGCTGCGCATCCCGAGCGCGCTGCCGTACTTCTTTGGCGGGTTGCGCATCTCGAGCGGCCTGGCGCTGATCGGCGCGGTGGTGGCCGAGTTCGTGGCCGGCACGGGCGGCTCCGGCGCGGGGCTGGCCTACCAGATCCTCCAGGCCGGCTTCCAGCTGAACATTCCGCGCATGTTCGCGGCCCTGCTGCTGATCTCGCTGACCGGCGTCGCGCTCTTCGTGCTGATGGCCTGGCTCACCAAGCTGGCGCTGGGCTCGTGGCACGCGAGCGAACTTTCCCAGGATTGAACCCTTGACCATGAACGCTTCCATTTCCGCCATCGAACAGCTGTTGTTCGAACTGCCCGACCTCGACTGGATCACCGACGAAAGCCGCGTGGCGCGCCTGTCGCAGGACTTCTCGTGGTTCAGCCCGGTGCTGAACCGACGACTGAAGGACAAGCGCGCCGACGTGGTCGTGCGTCCGCGCACCGAGGACGAGATCCGCGCCGTGGTCGGCGCCTGCGCGCGGCGCAACCTGCCGATCACCATCCGCGGCAGCGGCACTGGCAACTACGGGCAGACCACGCCGCTCGCGGGTGGCGTGGTGCTCGACATGACGGGCTACAACGCCTTCCTGTGGGTAAAGCCCGGCGTCGCCCGCGCACAGGCCGGCATTCGCCTGGGCGAGCTCGAGAAGCAGACCAGGCCCTCGGGGCAGGAGATGCGCAGCGTGCCCTCCACCTACCGCAGCGCCACGCTCGGCGGCCTGTTCGGCGGCGGCTTCGGCGGCGTGGGCTCCATCAACTACGGGCCGCTGGGCGCGCCCGGCAACGTGCTGGGCATCCGCGCGATGACCATCGAGGCCGAGCCGCAGATGATCGAGCTGCGCGGTGCCGAGGCCATGCGCATGCACCACCTCTGGGGCACCAACGGCCTGGTGCTGGAACTGGAGATCGCACTCGCACCGGCGCATCCCTGGCTCGAGACGCTGGTGACTTTCGACAGTTTTGCAGACGCACTGCACTTCGCCGACAAGCTGGCGAATGCGCCCGGGATCGTGAAGCGGGAAATCGCTTTCTTCGCCGCGCCGATCTCGGACCACCTGGCACAGCTCGCCGCGCACCTGCCCAGGGGCTGCCACACGGTGCTGTCGCTGGTGGCCGAATCCTGCGAAGCGGCGATGCTGCAGCTGGCCGAGGCGCACGGCGGCACCGTGAGCTACCGCAGGACGGCGGCCGAGGTGCAGAAGAGCAACCGCACGCTGATGGAATTCACCTGGAACCACACCACGCTGCACGCGCTCAAGGTCGATCCGACGCTCACCTACCTGCAGAGCGGCTTCGGGCCGGGCCGGCACGTCGAGCAGATCATCGAGATGGAGCAGCTGCTCGGCGGCGAGGTGATGATGCACACCGAGTTCATCCGCAACGTGGCAGGGCTCATGACCTGCAGCGGGCTCCAGCTGGTGCGCTTCAGCACCGAGGAGCGGCTCGCGGAGATCATCGACATTCACCGCGCGCACGGCGTGCACATCAACAATCCGCACGTGAACATCGTGGAAGACGGCAAGGCGGGCGGGCCGCTGCCGCCCGAGGTCATCGAGATGAAGAAGCGCTTCGACCCGATGGGCCTGCTGAACCCGGGCAAGCTGCGCGACTGGCCCGTGAAGGCCGCACCGGCAGCGGCCTGACGGTGATGGCGCCGCCGCGTCAGCCCCGGCGCCGGCGCAGCACGAAGGCGATGGCCACGATGGCGATCGTCCCGATCCACAACGGCCACAGCCCGAACGGTGCCACCCAGCGCGCATAGGGCGTGAGCCCCCTGCGGCCTTCGACCGACGCCTCGAGCACGCCGCGCGTGAGGCGGGGCAGCTGGTGCGTGACGCGGCCTTCGGCATCGATGACCACGGTCGCGCCGGTGTTGGTGGCCCGCACCATCGGCCGCGCGAATTCGAGCGAGCGCATGCGCGAGATGGCCAGGTGCTGGTCGATGGCCACCGAGTTGCCGAACCATGCGATGTTGCTCACGTTGAGCAGGATGGTCGGCGCCGTGGCCTCGTCCTTGAAGTTGGCGCCGATCTCGTCGCCGAACAGGTCTTCGTAGCAGATGTTCGGCGCAATGCGCTGGCCCTGCCAGGCAAAGGGCGCCTGCGCCAGGCCGCCGCGGGCGAAGTCGCCGAGCGGGATGTTCATCATGCGGATGAACCAGCGAAAGCCCGGGGGAATGAATTCGCCGAAGGGAACGAGGTGGTGCTTGCTGTAGCTGTAGGGCTGCGCCGCGCCGGGCTGGAAGCCGAGCACCGCGTTGCTGTAGGTGCCCTGGCCGCCCAGCGGCAGGCCGACGATGGCGGCCTGCGTGCCCTGGCTGTAGCGCGCCTGTATCGCCTCCAGATAGCCGGCGGGCAGTTGCTGCGGCAGCAGCGGCAATGCGGTTTCCGGCGTCACCACGAGCGAGGCCCTGGCGTCGCGCAGCTGTTCTCCATACCAGCGCAGCGCCAGGTCGATGCCGCCGCCGGGAACGAATTTTTCGTCTTGCGGGATGTTGCCCTGCAGCAGTGCCAGCTGCAGGCTGCCGCTCGAGCCCTTGGCGCCCTGCGCGTCGCCGGGCAGCGGTGCCACGAGATGCGGCGCGGCGAGTGCAGCGGCGGCAATTGCCAGGGCCTGCGCGAGTGCGATGCCGCGCACGGGCCGGGTCAGCGCCACCAGCGCGGCCACCAGCGCGGCAACGGCGCCAATGCCGTACACGCCGATCCACGGCGCCCAGGCCGCCAGCGGCCCCTCGACGTGCGCATAGCCGCCCGCGCCCCAGGGCAAGCCCGTGAACCAGCTGCCGCGCACGAGTTCGGCCAACGTCCACAGTGCGGCGAACACCAGCGCGCCGGCCACGGGCCCGCGCGGCCCGCGAACGACGAACCAGGCGCAGGCCACCGTGTAGTACAGCCCGAGCGCGGCCGCCAGCAAGAGCACCGCGATGGCCGCGAGCGGCGCCGCAAGCCCGCCGTAGGTGTGCATCGAAATGAAGAGCCACCAGAAGCTGCCGGTGAGCCAGGCGGTCGAGAAAAGCCAGCCATGCAGGCCGGCGCGGCGCCAGCCGGCACCTTCGGCGCGCAGCCGGTCCAGGAGGCCGACGAGCACAGCCAGCGAGATCAGCTGCAGCCACCACAGCGGGCGGCCGTTCGCGGGCCAGGCAATGGCCGCGGCCTGCGCGAGGCCCGCGAAGGCAAATCCGAGAAGGCGCAGCAGCCCCACGGCGGAAAAGGCGGGCGACGTGCGGAGCGTGGCCGCTGCGGGCAGCGGCATCAGTCGGCCGCGTCGCTGCCGCGGGCCGGAGACACCTTGAACCAGCGCACGGCGCCGCCCTTGGTGTGCAGCACCACGAAGTCGAAGCCGCCGATGGCGTGGTGCTCGCCGCGCTTGGGCACGTGGCCCATCTCGTGCGCGATGAGCCCGCCGATGGTGTCGAAGTCTTCGCTCAGCTGTTCTTCGTCGAAGACGATGCCGAAAGCCTCGGCCACGCGCTCGATGGGCGTGTCGCCCGAGACGCGGTAGGTGTGGTCGGCCAGGCCGAAGATGTCGCCCTCGTCCTCGGCAATGTCGAACTCGTCCTCGATCTCGCCGACGATCTGCTCGAGCACGTCCTCGATGGTGATGAGCCCGGCCACGCGGCCGAATTCGTCGATCACGATGGCCAGGTGGTTGCGGTTGCCGCGGAACTCGCGCAGCAGGTCGTTCAGGCCCTTGCTCTCGGGAACGAAGGTGGCCGGTCGCAGCAGCGCGCGGATGTTGAGCCCCGGCGCGCGCTGCAGCTTGAGCAGGTCCTTCGCGAGCAGGATGCCGATGATGTTTTCCTTCTCGCCCTCGTACACCGGGAAGCGCGAGTGCGCGGTATCGATGACCAGGTGCAGCAGCGCGTCGAAGGGCGCGTCGATGTTCACCAGGTCCATGCGCGGGGCCGCGACCATCACGTCGCCGGCCGTCATGTCGGCCATGCGCAGCACGCCCTCGAGCATGACGCGCGACTCGGCGCCGATCACCTCGTTGTCCTCGGCGTCCGCGAGGGTTTCGATCAGCTCGTCGCGCGAGTCGGGACCGGGGTGGATGAATTCGGCCAGCTTCTGGAGAAAGCCGCGCTTGTCTTCCCGTTCAACGGGTGCGCGTTCAGGGTGAGGTTCGGCCACTGCGGGAGGCTTAGTTGAAGAGATACAAGGATACCGGATTGCGCGTGACAGGCTCTACCGCGCGGCCGTCACAGGCCTTTTTCGGGTATTCAGGGCGCAGATTTGCTGCGCGCGTCCCGCATGCCGCTGCGCACTTCCTGCAGGCTGGCGAGAAAGGCCCAGAACTGCTTGGCGCGGGTCTTGAGGTGGTAGTCGACCGCCGCGTACTGTTCGAGCGCGATTTCGCTCATGCGGCTGTCGAAGGTGGCGCTCGGCAGCTGCAGATGCGCTTCGGATTCCGAACCGCTGCGCACCACGGTGGCGCCGGCGTTGCGGGCGATCTTCAGCATGGCGGCGTTTTCGCTCAGCGCATGGATGAACAGCATGCCCACGCCTTCGTTGCGCGCCACGACCACGGCACGCTCGAACAGGCGGGCCCCGTAGCCGCGGCCGCGCGCATGCGCAGCCACCGACACGCCGAATTCGGCGCAGTCGCTGTGCTGCTCGTCCGGCGCGAACGCCAGGTGGGCCATGGCGATCAGGTCGAGCCGGCGGTTGTAGATGCCGAAGAGTTCGTCGCGCTCGAAATCGAGCCCGTCGACGTAGCGCTGAATCTGCTCGTCTCCCGCGGCGTAGCCGAAGCGCAGGTAGCGGTCGTGCGGGGTCAGCGCCAGCAGGTGCTGCGCGATGCGGTCGCGCTCGCGCGGGCCGATCGAGCGGATCGGCACCATGACGGGTTGTGGCGCGAAGGTCGCGCGCGGTTGCGCCTCAACCATCGGCGCCTTCAGGAAAGAGCCGAGGCCGAGAGACGCCTTCAGAAGGGTCTTGGCGGTAAGCATGGCTCAAATATAAGGGTTTTCCCTTAAACACCAAGCCAGCAGGGGTACTTTGGGGCCACATTCGTGAATCAATACCAGAGGGCGTGTCGTTCACGCAACCAATTCGTGGCTAAACCGGTACAGCCGTTGTGGCCTTGACACGGTCGAGCACGAAGCTGGTCTTGCAATCCTCCACGCTGGGGTGCTTGAGCAGGGTATCCATGATGAAGCGGCTGTAGTGCCCCATGTCGGCGACCACCACGCGAAGCAGGTAGTCCATGTCCCCGGTCAGGGCCGCGCACTCGACCACTTCGGGCCAGGTCTGGACGCTGGCGCGGAATAGGTCCATGGGATTGCGCTTGTGGCTCTCGGTGTGCTTTTCGAGGCGCACGTTGAGGTAGGCGGTCAGGCCCAGGCCGATGACTTCGGGGCGCACGAGCGCGACGTAGCGGTCGATGACGCCGCTCTCCTCCAGCCGCTTGACGCGCCGGAGCACGGCGCTGGGAGAAAGGCTGACCTGCTCGGCGATCTGGTCGTAGGTGGCGCGTCCGTCTGCTTGCAGCGTGCGCAAAATAAGCCTATCAATCTTGTCGAGTGCTTCCATCCTTTGATTTTCGCAGTTTTACTGCGTCCGGCCCATCTTCAGCGCCCAATAACGCTGAAAACGTGAGTGGCATCCACTCTACAGTGCAGCACTGGCCGTTCTCGCCCATTCGTTCGCTATCTCATTCATTCGAGCCCCACTTCTGGAGACCCCACACATGAGCCACATCGACGCCCCCGCCTTCACGCCCTGGGAGAACCCCATGGGGACCGATGGCTTCGAATTCATCGAGTACGCGGCACCGGATCCGGTCGCGATGGGCAAGGTGTTCGAGCGCATGGGCTTCACGGCCGTGGCCAGGCATCGCCACAAGAACGTGCTGCTGTACCGCCAGGGCACGATCAATTTCATCGTGAACGCCGAGCCCGACTCGTTCGCGCAGCGCTTTGCGCGCGAACACGGCCCGAGCGTCTGCGCCATCGCCTTCCGCGTGCAGGACGCCAAGCAGGCCTACGAACGGGCGATCTCGCTCGGCGCATGGGGCTTCGCCGACAAGGCCGGACCTGGCGAGCTGAACATTCCCGCCATCAAGGGCATCGGCGACAGCCTGATCTACCTGGTCGACCGCTGGCCCGGCAAGAACGGCGCGAAGCCGGGCGACATCGGCAACATCGGCTTCTACGACGTCGATTTCGAGCCGCTGCCGGGCGTGGCCTCGCAGGATGCGCTGGCGCCCAAGGGCAACGGCCTGACCTACATCGACCACCTCACGCACAACGTGTACCGCGGCCGCATGAACGTCTGGGCCGGCTTCTACGAGAAGCTCTTCAATTTCCGCGAGATCAAGTACTTCGACATCGAAGGCCAGGTGACCGGCGTGAAGAGCAAGGCCATGACCAGCCCCTGCGGCAAGATCCGCATCCCGATCAACGAAGAGGGCAAGGAGCAGGCGGGCCAGATCCAGGAGTACCTGGACATGTACCACGGCGAAGGCATCCAGCACATCGCGATGGGCTCGAACAACCTGTACGAGACCGTCGACGCGCTGCGCGCCAACGGCGTCACCCTGCTCGACACCATCGACACCTACTACGAGCTGGTCGACAAGCGCATTCCCGGCCACGGCGAAAGCGTGGCCGAGCTGCAGAAGCGCAAGATCCTGATCGACGGCAAGAAGGACGCGCTGCTGCTGCAGATCTTCAGCGAGAACCAGCTCGGCCCGATCTTCTTCGAGTTCATCCAGCGCAAGGGCGACGACGGTTTCGGCAACGGCAACTTCAAGGCGCTGTTCGAAAGCATCGAGCTCGACCAGATGCGCCGCGGCGTGCTGTCGGCCCCAAAATAGGCGCCTCTTTCACTGGCCAGGAGCCCCCATGCGCAGCACGTTTTCGATCGGCTTGACCCTCATCGCGGCAGCCGCCGTTCTTTCCGGTTGCGCAATGGCGCCGGCCACCCCCGCGGCCGGCTCGCACCTCGACACGGTGCAGAAGGCTGCGGCGCTGCGTATCTGCACGCCGGGCGACTACAAGCCCTTCAGCTTCCAGAAGACGGATGGCTCGTTCGAAGGCATCGACGTCGATCTCATGACGGGCTTCAGCGCCAGCCTCGGCGCGAAGCCCGAATGGGTCAAGACCACCTGGGCCAACCTGCTGCCCGACCTCGGCGCCGGCAAGTGCGACATTGCGGTGGGCGGTGTTTCCGTGACCACCGACCGGCAGAAGCGCGCGTTCTTCAGCGCGCCCTACATGGTGAACGGCAAGGCGCCCATTGCACGCTGCGCCGACGTCGCCAAGTACCAGAGCGTGGCCGACATCGACAAGCCGTCGACGCGGGTCATCTTCAATCCGGGCGGCAGCAACGAGCGCTTTGCGCGTGCCAACTTCAAGCAGGCCAAGCTCACGCTGCACGGCGAGAACGTGACGATCTTCGACGAGATCCTTGCCAATCGCGCCGACGTGTTCGTGACCGAGTCTGCGGAAGCCATCACGCAGCAGAAGCTCAAGCCGGGCCTGTGCGCGATCAACCCCGACAAGCCGCTGCAATACGGCGAAATGGCCTGGATGCTGCCGCGCGACGACGTGGCCTTCAAGGCGTACGTCGACCAATGGCTGCACCTGCAGCAAGCCGGCGGCGACTTCCAGCGCGTGATGAACCGCTGGCTCAAGTAATCAGAGAGCATTCTTATGGACACCCCTGCAGCAGCCGCTGTCGTCACGCCCGCCGTCTACGGCGCTTCGGACCGTCCGCCGCGCGGCGACTACTCGCGCGGCGGCGCGGTGCATGCCGACTACACCTGCCCGCAGGACTGGGCCAGCTACACGCCGGCCGACCACGAGACCTACAAGCGGCTCTACGAGCGGCAGGCCGCGCAGTTGCCGGGCCTGGCCTGCGATGCATTCATCAAGGCCCTGCCCTCGCTGGGCGTGAAGGAACGCATCCCGCGCTTCGAGGAAATCAACGTGCGGCTGCACCGCGCCACCGGCTGGGAAATCGTCGCGGTGCCGGGGCTGATTCCCGAGCTGCCGTTCTTCACCTTGCTTGCGAACCGCAAGTTTCCGGTGACCGACTGGATCCGCAAGCCCGAGGAGTTCAACTACATCGTCGAGCCCGACGTGTTTCACGACCTGTTCGGCCATGTGCCGATGCTGTTCGACCCCGTCTTTGCCGATTACGTGCAGCGCTATGGCCAGGGCGGCATCAAGGCACACGAGCTCGGCGCGGGCGAGAAGCTCGCGCGGCTCTACTGGTACACGGTCGAGTTCGGCCTGATCCGCCAGACCGACGGGCTGCGCGCATACGGCGCCGGCATCCTGAGCTCCGTGGGCGAGCTGCAGCATGCCGTGCGCAGCGGCGAGCCGCACCGGCTGCCGCTCGACCTGCTGCGCGCCATGCGCACGCGCTACAAGATCGATACGTATCAGGCCAACTACTTCGTGATCGAGAACTTCGCGCAGCTCTTCGAGCTCACGGCACCCGATTTCACGCCGCTCTACCAGGCGCTCGAGGTCCTGCCCGACATTCCGCCTGGGGTGCTGCTGCCGGGCGAGTCCGGCAAGGCCTGAAATCGCTCCTTGCGAACTGACTGCCGCGGCATGCATGCGCTGCCGTGCACTATCGCGTGCGCGACAGCGCATGCCCTGCTCCTAGGACAAGCCCGCTGGCGGCTGAGTGTGTCTGGCTCCCACAATCCGCGCAAAAGGAGCTTGCATGCAGACATCCGCGCGACGACAGAACTACCCGGCCGACGTGCCGCACGAGATCGATCCCGAGCAGTACCGGTCCCTGCCTCATATGTTCGACGAGGCATTCGCCCGCTATGCCGAGCGGCCGTTCTCGGTCTGCATGGAACGCTGGATGTCCTATGGAGAGCTCGACACCTTGTCGAAGGCCTTGGGCGCGTGGCTCCAGTCGCTGGGCCTCGCGCCTGGCGCACGGGTCGCCATCATGCTTCCCAACGTGCCCCAGTTCGCCGTCACGATGTGCGGCGTGCTGCGCGCGGGCTATACCTGCGTCAACGTCAATCCGCTCTACACGGCGCGCGAACTCGAGCACCAGCTCAAGGACTCGGGCGCCACGGCCATCGTCATCCTCGAGAACTTCGCCGCAACGCTGGAACAGGTGGTCGAGCGCACGCCGGTCAAGCATGTGATCGTCACTTCGATGGGCGATCTGCTGGGCGGCCTCTATGGCGCGTGGATCACGGTCGCGGTTCGCCACTTGGCGAAGATGGTTCCGCCGTACAAGCTGCCTCTGGGCAACGGTCGTACCGTCACGCCTTTTTCCAAGGTCATCGAAGACGGGCGTGGACGTGGGCTTGCGCCGGATCAGAGCACCCTCGATTCGGTCGCATTCCTGCAGTACACCGGCGGCACGACGGGTCTGTCCAAGGGCGCGGTGCTGACCCACCGCAACATCGTCGCGGCCACGCTGCAGGCGGAAGCCTGGTTCACGCCGGCGCTGTCGCGGGCGGGCGACCTGTCGAAGGTCAACAGCATCGCGGCGCTTCCGCTCTATCACATCTTCGCGCTGACGCTCTGCCTCCTGGTCATCCGCCAGGGCTCGCACATGACGCTGGTCCCCAATCCACGCGACTTCGACAAGTTCATCGCGGTGCTCAAGAAGCGTCCCTTCCACATGCTGCCCGCGGTGAACACGCTCTTCAATGCGCTCCTGATGCATCCCGGATTCAAGTCGATCGATTTCTCCACGCTGTTCGTGTCGCAAGCGGGCGGAATGGCCGCATCCGAGGGCACGGCGCGGCGGTGGTTCGAGGCCACCGGCTGCCCGATGATCGAAGGCTGGGGCATGAGCGAGACCTGCGCGATCGGCACCAACAACCCGGTGTCGAACACCCAATTCACGGGCACCATCGGCTTGCCGCTGCCGAGCATCGAGATCGCCATCAAGGACGATGAAGGCAACTCCCTGCCCGTGGGCGCACCGGGCGAGCTCTGCATCAGGGGCCCCAACGTCATGGCCGGCTACTACAACCAGCCCGCCGAAACCGCGGCGGCCTTCACGGCCGATGGCTTCATGCGCACCGGCGACATTGCCGTCATGCAGGAGGACGGCTACAGCCGCATCGTCGACCGCAAGAAGGACATGATTCTGGTGAGCGGCTTCAACGTCTTTCCAAACGAACTGGAGAACGTGATCTCGCTGTGTCCTGGCGTCGTCGAGTGCGCCGCCGTCGGTGTCCCGGACGAAAAGCAGGGCGAAGCGATCAAGGTCTTTGTCGTTCGCAGGGACGCGGCGCTCACCGAAGAGGCCGTGCTTCAATACTGCAATGGACAGCTCACCGGCTACAAGCGACCGAAGCACATCGAATTCCGGGACTCGCTGCCGAAGACCAATGTCGGGAAGATCCTGCGGCGCGAGCTGCGCGCCGGCGCGAGCGCCTGAATGAGCGATGGTGCCGCGGCCGGGCTGCCGGCGAATCTCGTTGTCTTCGAGCGCGGCTGGCTTTCTTCGAACAACATCCTGCTCATTGGGGCCGACGAAACCGCGCTGGTCGACACCGGGTATGCCACGCATGCCGACCAGACCCTGGCGCTGGTCGAATCGTCTCTGGGAATCCGGCCGCTCGACCGGATCGTGAATACGCATCTGCACAGCGACCACTGCGGTGGCAACGCGGCCTTGCAGCAGCGCTATCCGGCGCTCCTGACGGACATTCCACCCGGAGAGGCGGCGCTGGTGGAACAGTGGGATGAGCGCGGGCTGAGCTTTCTTGCGACGGGACAGACCTGTCCACGGTTCCGATTCACCGGCCTGCTGCAGCCAGGGACGGAATGCGTGCTCGGCGGCAGCCCGTGGCAGGTGCACGGCGCACCTGGCCACGATCCTCATTCGGTCATCCTGTTCGACCCCGCTTCACGGACGCTGATCTCGGCAGATGCCTTGTGGGAGAGCGGTTTTGGCATTGCCTTCCCTGAACTCGCGGGCGAACCCTCGTTCGGGGACCTTGCTGCCACGCTGGATCGGATCGAGATGCTGGGGCCGCTGCAGGTGATCCCTGGGCACGGGCGCGTCTTCAATGAAGTCGGCAGCGCCTTGACCACCGCGCGTCGACGGCTCGAGGGTCTTCAGCGCGATCCTGTGAAGCACGCGCGGCACGCCATCAAGGTGTTGATGAAGTTCAAGCTGCTGGAGGTCCAGTCCATTGCCCTTGACGACTGGAAAGCCTGGATTCGGAGCACGCCGTATCTGGATGCGATTCGCTCGCGCTTCTTTGCCGATGCGGAATTGGAGCAATTGGCAGGAGATGTCTTGCACGAGCTGATCGTTGCGGGTGCGGCCGAGATGGACTCTTCGGGTATCCGCAATACCTGATCCTTTGCCGCAGCAATAAAAAAGCGCGTCACCGGGAGATGACGCGCTTTTAAAGCTGCAAAGAAAAAGCCCAACACGCTGTGTTGGGCTTTTCCTGGCTGTAAGAGCCTGACGATGACCTACTTTCACACGGGAACCCGCACTATCATCGGCGCTGACGCGTTTCACTGTCCTGTTCGGGATGGGAAGGAGTGGTACCACGTCGCTATGGTCATCAGGCATAACTTGTTGTCTGTCTGATCACATGATCAGGCAAACGAATTCATAGAGTTTGGAATCAGCTTTTGGCGAATTATTTTGAATGCGTCAACTTGGCATAACACCTTGATCTGATTGATCAAAGTTATAGGGTCAAGCCGCACGAGCAATTAGTATCAGTTAGCTTAACGCATTACTGCGCTTCCACACCTGACCTATCAACGTCCTGGTCTTGAACGACTCTTTAGGGGGCTCAAGGCCCCGGCAGATCTCATCTTGAAACGAGTTTCCCGCTTAGATGCTTTCAGCGGTTATCTCTTCCACACTTAGCTACTCGGCAATGCCACTGGCGTGACAACCGATACACCAGAGGTGTGTCCACTCCGGTCCTCTCGTACTAGGAGCAGGCTTCCTCAAATCTGCAGCGCCCACGGAAGATAGGGACCAAACTGTCTCACGACGTTTTAAACCCAGCTCACGTACCTCTTTAAATGGCGAACAGCCATACCCTTGGGACCGGCTACAGCCCCAGGATGAGATGAGCCGACATCGAGGTGCCAAACACCGCCGTCGATATGAACTCTTGGGCGGTATCAGCCTGTTATCCCCAGAGTACCTTTTATCCGTTGAGCGATGGCCCTTCCATACAGAACCACCGGATCACTATGTCCTGCTTTCGCATCTGCTCGACTTGTCAGTCTCGCAGTTAAGCACGCTTATGCCATTGCACTATCGTCACGATGTCCGACCGTAACTAGCGTACCTTCGAACTCCTCCGTTACGCTTTGGGAGGAGACCGCCCCAGTCAAACTGCCTACCATGCACTGTCCCCGATCCAGATAATGGACCTAGGTTAGAACCTCAAACACACCAGGGTGGTATTTCAACGTTGGCTCCACAAGATCTAGCGACCCTGCTTCAAAGCCTCCCACCTATCCTACACAGATCTGTTCAAAGTCCAATACAAAGCTACAGTAAAGGTTCATGGGGTCTTTCCGTCTTTCCGCGGGGAGATTGCATCATCACAAACATTTCAACTTCGCTGAGTCTCAGGAGGAGACAGTGTGGCCATCGTTACGCCATTCGTGCAGGTCGGAACTTACCCGACAAGGAATTTCGCTACCTTAGGACCGTTATAGTTACGGCCGCCGTTTACTGGGACTTCAATCAAGAGCTTGCACCCCATCATTTAATCTTCCAGCACCGGGCAGGCGTCACACCCTATACGTCCACTTTCGTGTTTGCAGAGTGCTGTGTTTTTAATAAACAGTCGCAGCCACCGATTTTTTGCAACCCATTCATGCTTCGTTGTTCACTACACACTAATAGGGCACACCTTCTTCCGAAGTTACGGTGTCAATTTGCCGAGTTCCTTCTCCTGAGTTCTCTCAAGCGCCTTAGAATACTCATCTCGCGCACCAGTGTCGGTTTGCGGTACGGTCGTATATAGCTGAAGCTTAGTGGCTTTTCCTGGAACCTCGTTCAGTCACTTCGCGAGCAAGCTCGCTCGATCGTTGGCCTCGGTATATGTGCACCGGATTTGCCTAATGCACGCCTACATCCAACTAAACCGGGATATCCAACACCCGGATGACCTATTAAGATCCGTCCCCACATCGCACTATATAACGGTACAGGAATATTGACCTGTTTCCCATCAGCTACGCATCTCTGCCTCGCCTTAGGGGCCGACTCACTCTACGCCGATGAACGTTGCGTAGAAAACCTTGCGCTTACGGCGAGGGGGCTTTTCACCCCCTTTAACGCTACTCATGTCAGCATTCGCACTTCTGATACCTCCAGCACGCTTTACAACGCACCTTCACAGGCTTACAGAACGCTCTCCTACCACTTGCAATAAATTGCAAATCCGCAGCTTCGGTAACTGGCTTAGCCCCGTTACATCTTCCGCGCAGGACGACTCGATCAGTGAGCTATTACGCTTTCTTTAAATGATGGCTGCTTCTAAGCCAACATCCTGACTGTTTTAGCCTTCCCACTTCGTTTCCCACTTAGCCAATTTTAGGGACCTTAGCTGGCGGTCTGGGTTGTTTCCCTCTTGAGTCCGGACGTTAGCACCCGGTGCTCTGTCTCCCAAGCTGTACTCATCGGTATTCGGAGTTTGCCTTGGTTTGGTAAGTCGCCATGACCCCCTAGCCAAAACAGTGCTCTACCCCCGATGGTAATACTTGAGGCACTACCTAAATAGTTTTCGGAGAGAACCAGCTATTTCCAAGTTTGTTTAGCCTTTCACCCCTATCCACAGCTCATCCGCTAGTTTTGCAACACTAGTCGGTTCGGACCTCCAGTACCTGTTACGGCACCTTCATCCTGGCCATGGATAGATCACTTGGTTTCGGGTCTACACCCAGCGACTGATCGCCCTATTCGGACTCGATTTCTCTACGGCTTCCCTATTCGGTTAACCTTGCCACTGAATGTAAGTCGCTGACCCATTATACAAAAGGTACGCAGTCACCCCTTACGAGGCTCCTACTTTTTGTAAGCACGCGGTTTCAGGATCTATTTCACTCCCCTCCCGGGGTTCTTTTCGCCTTTCCCTCACGGTACTAGTTCACTATCGGTCGATGATGAGTATTTAGCCTTGGAGGATGGTCCCCCCATATTCAGACAGGATTTCTCGTGTCCCGCCCTACTTGTCGTTAGCTTAGTACCACACAGGTCATTTCACGTACGGGGCTATCACCCGCTATGGCCAGCCTTTCCAAGCTGTTCCGTTATGTCTTGTGCTATCACTAACAGGCTCTTCCGATTTCGCTCGCCACTACTTTCGGAATCTCGGTTGATGTCTTTTCCTCGAGCTACTGAGATGTTTCAGTTCACCCGGTTCGCCTCGCATGACTATGTATTCATCATGCGATACCTTTCGGTGGGTTTCCCCATTCGGAAATCTCCGGATCAAAGCTAATTTGCCAGCTCCCCGAAGCTTATCGCAGGCTATCACGTCCTTCGTCGCCTATCATCGCCAAGGCATCCACCACGTGCTCTTATTCACTTGACCCTATAACTTTGACGTTTCTTTCGAAACTACAAAATCATCACAAGGAATATGTCAGGCCTCTCACCTGACGCGTTATGCCGTTACATTCAATTCGATTTGACTCGAAATTGAAGTTTCTTTTGACGCAATCAAAAATTCTATGTTGCTGATGGCACGGTCTGCACTAAACCTTTACGAATGTGCAGTTTCCATCAGCAACGCTGATTCGACTCTATGAATTTTTAAAGAACAGCCGATTGATCAAGAGATCTCGATCAACAACAAAGAAGCCTCATGCCTGAGCAGGAAGCCGCTTTGGTGTTGAATTTAAGTATCGCATTATTGGTGGAGGATGACGGGATCGAACCGACGACCCCCTGCTTGCAAAGCAGGTGCTCTCCCAGCTGAGCTAATCCCCCAAAACTCTCACACGAGAAATCAGAAGATTTGGTGGGTCTAGTTGGGCTCGAACCAACGACCCCCGCCTTATCAAGACGGTGCTCTAACCAGCTGAGCTACAGACCCAATCGAGAATCAACGAAGATTTCGACTTCTTCCAACAACCGATAAGTGTGGGCGTTTAAATTAAATTGCTTGTTTCCAGAAAGGAGGTGATCCAGCCGCACCTTCCGATACGGCTACCTTGTTACGACTTCACCCCAGTCACGAACCCTGCCGTGGTAATCGCCCTCCTTGCGGTTAAGCTAACTACTTCTGGCAGAACCCGCTCCCATGGTGTGACGGGCGGTGTGTACAAGACCCGGGAACGTATTCACCGTGACATTCTGATCCACGATTACTAGCGATTCCGACTTCACGCAGTCGAGTTGCAGACTGCGATCCGGACTACGACTGGTTTTATGGGATTAGCTCCCCCTCGCGGGTTGGCAACCCTTTGTACCAGCCATTGTATGACGTGTGTAGCCCCACCTATAAGGGCCATGAGGACTTGACGTCATCCCCACCTTCCTCCGGTTTGTCACCGGCAGTCTCATTAGAGTGCCCAACTAAATGTAGCAACTAATGACAAGGGTTGCGCTCGTTGCGGGACTTAACCCAACATCTCACGACACGAGCTGACGACAGCCATGCAGCACCTGTGTTACGGTTCTCTTTCGAGCACTAAGCCATCTCTGGCGAATTCCGTACATGTCAAAGGTGGGTAAGGTTTTTCGCGTTGCATCGAATTAAACCACATCATCCACCGCTTGTGCGGGTCCCCGTCAATTCCTTTGAGTTTCAACCTTGCGGCCGTACTCCCCAGGCGGTCAACTTCACGCGTTAGCTTCGTTACTGAGTCAGTGAAGACCCAACAACCAGTTGACATCGTTTAGGGCGTGGACTACCAGGGTATCTAATCCTGTTTGCTCCCCACGCTTTCGTGCATGAGCGTCAGTACAGGCCCAGGGGATTGCCTTCGCCATCGGTGTTCCTCCGCATATCTACGCATTTCACTGCTACACGCGGAATTCCATCCCCCTCTGCCGTACTCCAGCAATGCAGTCACAGATGCAGTTCCCAGGTTGAGCCCGGGGATTTCACAACTGTCTTACATTACCGCCTGCGCACGCTTTACGCCCAGTAATTCCGATTAACGCTTGCACCCTACGTATTACCGCGGCTGCTGGCACGTAGTTAGCCGGTGCTTATTCTTACGGTACCGTCATTAGCCCTCTTTATTAGAAAAGGCCGTTTCGTTCCGTACAAAAGCAGTTTACAACCCGAAGGCCTTCATCCTGCACGCGGCATGGCTGGATCAGGCTTTCGCCCATTGTCCAAAATTCCCCACTGCTGCCTCCCGTAGGAGTCTGGGCCGTGTCTCAGTCCCAGTGTGGCTGGTCGTCCTCTCAGACCAGCTACAGATCGAAGGCTTGGTGAGCCTTTACCTCACCAACTACCTAATCTGCCATCGGCCGCTCCATTCGCGCAAGGTCTTGCGATCCCCTGCTTTCATCCGTAGATCTTATGCGGTATTAGCACAGCTTTCGCTGCGTTATCCCCCACGATTGGGCACGTTCCGATGTATTACTCACCCGTTCGCCACTCGCCGCCAGGATTGCTCCCGCGCTGCCGTTCGACTTGCATGTGTAAGGCATGCCGCCAGCGTTCAATCTGAGCCAGGATCAAACTCTATAGTTCGATCTTGATTTTTTTCGCTCTTTCGAGCAACTCATAAAAACGGAATTGAAGTGAACTTCACTTCTATTCTCATGAGCGTTTTAAGTCTTGCGACTTGTTCCGAAGAACTTACGCAATTACCTTCAAACGCCCACGCTTATCGGCTGTAAATTTTTAACGAACCCCGAAGCAACTTTTCGTTTACTTCGTCTTGCTTGCTGTGATCAGCGAAGCCTTGTAGTCTATCACGGTTTTTTAAGTACCGTCAAACTTTTTTCGCTTTCTTCAACTTCTTTTCGCACCCCGCAACCTTCGCTGCGAGACGCTGAAGCTGCTTCAGCGGAGCCTTCGATTATGCACTGTTTTTTCAAACCGCGTCAACTTCGAAGAAGATTTTTTCTTCAGGCCTCCTGGCAGCCGGCTCACTGGGAGCCTGCGGCCTGGAGCTGCTCGCAGCGCCCCGAGGGGCGCCGTGTCGCTTGCCTTTTTGTGTGAGCACTTTTGGGGTGCTCACACAAAAAGGAAAAAGCCCAACACGCTGTGTTGGGCTTTTCCTGGCTGTAAGAGCCTGACGATGACCTACTTTCACACGGGAACCCGCACTATCATCGGCGCTGACGCGTTTCACTGTCCTGTTCGGGATGGGAAGGAGTGGTACCACGTCGCTATGGTCATCAGGCATAACTTGTTGTCTGTCTGATCACATGATCAGGCAAACGAATTCATAGAGTTTGGAATCAGCTTTTGGCGAATTATTTTGAATGCGTCAACTTGGCATAACACCTTGATCTGATTGATCAAAGTTATAGGGTCAAGCCGCACGAGCAATTAGTATCAGTTAGCTTAACGCATTACTGCGCTTCCACACCTGACCTATCAACGTCCTGGTCTTGAACGACTCTTTAGGGGGCTCAAGGCCCCGGCAGATCTCATCTTGAAACGAGTTTCCCGCTTAGATGCTTTCAGCGGTTATCTCTTCCACACTTAGCTACTCGGCAATGCCACTGGCGTGACAACCGATACACCAGAGGTGTGTCCACTCCGGTCCTCTCGTACTAGGAGCAGGCTTCCTCAAATCTGCAGCGCCCACGGAAGATAGGGACCAAACTGTCTCACGACGTTTTAAACCCAGCTCACGTACCTCTTTAAATGGCGAACAGCCATACCCTTGGGACCGGCTACAGCCCCAGGATGAGATGAGCCGACATCGAGGTGCCAAACACCGCCGTCGATATGAACTCTTGGGCGGTATCAGCCTGTTATCCCCAGAGTACCTTTTATCCGTTGAGCGATGGCCCTTCCATACAGAACCACCGGATCACTATGTCCTGCTTTCGCATCTGCTCGACTTGTCAGTCTCGCAGTTAAGCACGCTTATGCCATTGCACTATCGTCACGATGTCCGACCGTAACTAGCGTACCTTCGAACTCCTCCGTTACGCTTTGGGAGGAGACCGCCCCAGTCAAACTGCCTACCATGCACTGTCCCCGATCCAGATAATGGACCTAGGTTAGAACCTCAAACACACCAGGGTGGTATTTCAACGTTGGCTCCACAAGATCTAGCGACCCTGCTTCAAAGCCTCCCACCTATCCTACACAGATCTGTTCAAAGTCCAATACAAAGCTACAGTAAAGGTTCATGGGGTCTTTCCGTCTTTCCGCGGGGAGATTGCATCATCACAAACATTTCAACTTCGCTGAGTCTCAGGAGGAGACAGTGTGGCCATCGTTACGCCATTCGTGCAGGTCGGAACTTACCCGACAAGGAATTTCGCTACCTTAGGACCGTTATAGTTACGGCCGCCGTTTACTGGGACTTCAATCAAGAGCTTGCACCCCATCATTTAATCTTCCAGCACCGGGCAGGCGTCACACCCTATACGTCCACTTTCGTGTTTGCAGAGTGCTGTGTTTTTAATAAACAGTCGCAGCCACCGATTTTTTGCAACCCATTCATGCTTCGTTGTTCACTACACACTAATAGGGCACACCTTCTTCCGAAGTTACGGTGTCAATTTGCCGAGTTCCTTCTCCTGAGTTCTCTCAAGCGCCTTAGAATACTCATCTCGCGCACCAGTGTCGGTTTGCGGTACGGTCGTATATAGCTGAAGCTTAGTGGCTTTTCCTGGAACCTCGTTCAGTCACTTCGCGAGCAAGCTCGCTCGATCGTTGGCCTCGGTATATGTGCACCGGATTTGCCTAATGCACGCCTACATCCAACTAAACCGGGATATCCAACACCCGGATGACCTATTAAGATCCGTCCCCACATCGCACTATATAACGGTACAGGAATATTGACCTGTTTCCCATCAGCTACGCATCTCTGCCTCGCCTTAGGGGCCGACTCACTCTACGCCGATGAACGTTGCGTAGAAAACCTTGCGCTTACGGCGAGGGGGCTTTTCACCCCCTTTAACGCTACTCATGTCAGCATTCGCACTTCTGATACCTCCAGCACGCTTTACAACGCACCTTCACAGGCTTACAGAACGCTCTCCTACCACTTGCAATAAATTGCAAATCCGCAGCTTCGGTAACTGGCTTAGCCCCGTTACATCTTCCGCGCAGGACGACTCGATCAGTGAGCTATTACGCTTTCTTTAAATGATGGCTGCTTCTAAGCCAACATCCTGACTGTTTTAGCCTTCCCACTTCGTTTCCCACTTAGCCAATTTTAGGGACCTTAGCTGGCGGTCTGGGTTGTTTCCCTCTTGAGTCCGGACGTTAGCACCCGGTGCTCTGTCTCCCAAGCTGTACTCATCGGTATTCGGAGTTTGCCTTGGTTTGGTAAGTCGCCATGACCCCCTAGCCAAAACAGTGCTCTACCCCCGATGGTAATACTTGAGGCACTACCTAAATAGTTTTCGGAGAGAACCAGCTATTTCCAAGTTTGTTTAGCCTTTCACCCCTATCCACAGCTCATCCGCTAGTTTTGCAACACTAGTCGGTTCGGACCTCCAGTACCTGTTACGGCACCTTCATCCTGGCCATGGATAGATCACTTGGTTTCGGGTCTACACCCAGCGACTGATCGCCCTATTCGGACTCGATTTCTCTACGGCTTCCCTATTCGGTTAACCTTGCCACTGAATGTAAGTCGCTGACCCATTATACAAAAGGTACGCAGTCACCCCTTACGAGGCTCCTACTTTTTGTAAGCACGCGGTTTC